>CP036434.1:0-4800000 GCA_007751475.1 Saltatorellus ferox | reverse complement strand
GCGGCCGCGGCGGATGCGGCCCTCGATGGGGACTCGGAGGCGCCAGCCATGGATCTCGCGCGTTCCACGCTGGTCTTCGGCGCTGGCTATCGATACCCGCCGGCGACAGAGAAATAGCGGGTGACCCAGTCCAACTAGTGCCCCGAATCAAAAGTTCGTCGCATTAGTTTCGCCTGTTTCGCTCCGTAGCTGCGTTGCCGAACCTTGGACGGAACTACTGCTACGCACTGCGGTTCGGACGCCTTGCTACGAAACGAAACAGACTGAAACTAATGCGACGAACTTCTGATTCAGGGCACTAGTGCCCCGAATCAAAAGTTCGTCGCATTAGTTTCGCCTGTTTCGCTCCGTAGCTGCGTTGCCGAACCTTGGACGGAACTACTGCTACGCACTGCGGTTCGGACGCCTTGCTGCGAAACGAAACAGACTGAAACTAATACGACGAACTTCTGATTCGGGGCACTAGAGTTCCGCTCCATCTACCCCAGCTTCGACCGAGCGGTGCAGAGTGAAGCAGCGAGTCGAGGGATGTCTGGTCCAGACTCCCCTTCATGATTCGCGAGATGAAATCGCCAGCGCGATCTGGCTGGTGGTCTGTGAGGTGGCGGCTTCGCGCAAGCAGCTCGCTCTGTCGCCGCGGCATACAAGGGGCGGGGACGCATCTTAGCGGCCCCTCGCGAAGCGTCGGTCACGGCCGGAGCATCAGATGAACGGCGTGGGAGAGGCCGGTGCCAGAAGGGGTGCTGTCCCGATGCCAGAGCTGCGCGCTTCGCAGGTCTCCGGCGCCAAGGCCGCTTTGGTTCGCGGCGTTTAGCCAGACGACCTCTCCAACCCCCACGCCATCGATGACCACGGGGCCCCGTCGGCCGATAGGGGGGCCCACGGAGAGGGTGCCCCCCGACATGAGCGAAGACTCGCCACGAGCCTCGCCGATCACGAATACACCCAGCTGGCCCACTGGGCAGCGCGACGCCCGAAGCTTCAATTGCCCACCGGCGGCGAGGCTCGAAAGGCTCGACGTGCCGACGAGCTGGATCCTCCCGCGAGCACCGGTTGAGTTCGCCTCGTTGAAGCAGTAGCTCGTCCCCAGCGGATGGTTCAAGTCATAGGCGTAGGGCCCGATATCCGCCGGAGAACCATCCGGATCGGAGGGCCCGCTCCCAGCGTCGATGCAGGGGGAGATGCGCCGGAGATGGAGGTCATCGGGACCAAACGTGATCGGGTCTCCGAAGAAACAGGTGGAAAGGTCGGGCTGGCCGGTCAGGCTGCCCTGTGCCACCACTCCCACGTCCCAAAAAATCGAATCCTGAAAGCCCGATAGGTCCTGGCCCGCCGCCCTGTAGCCCACATGGCAGCGAACGACCGCTGACCGGAAGACGTACAGGTCCCAGCCGTTCGAGAAGGCGGTCTCGATGTCGGTGAAGATGCATCGACGCACGATGGCACGCCCGCCGACATGGACCCCCAGGCCCTGCCGCAGCACACCGTCTGGCGCACCCCGAAACCAGAACCCTTCGATGCTGACATCGCTGGCCTGGACAATCACGCCGAAGGGGTCCGGGGCGGAGCGATCGATGATCGTCTCCATGGGGCCTCCTTGTGCCTCGATCACGAGATGGTTGGTCGTCACGGTGAATGGGGAGTATTCGCCCGGTAACACGACGACCGTTGTGCCAGGCATGCAGCTCGAATCGGCGAGTGCCTCGACGATCCCGGGAAATGGATCCTCGAGCGTCCCTGTTCCAGGCCCGGGGGCATCGTCGTCAACGAAGAGACTTTGGGCTGACGCGGCCGGGAAAAGTGGCGCGAGCAAGAGCAGTCGGAGGCAGTAGAGCGAGGCAGTCATGGGGCATCAAGGACAACGAACGAGTCAGAGGAAGGGCTACCGTAGGCCCGTCGAGCCTTCTGTGAGGGAGCCCACGAAGCGGGCGGCAGCCAAAGGCTGCCGTCTGACGTCGCCACGGCGTGGTTTGGGCGTGCTGGTGGTGCAAAGTCGTGAAGAATGGAGCCTTGGAGTCTGCACCACAGAATGCGATTGCGCGAGCACAGCCAGGATTCACGCCCGCGGCGTTGCGCCGAACCCCAATGGCATCCAGGTCTGTCGGCTACCGAGCCGTGGGGGCGCCCCGGTCCTCCCCAATGAGGCCGGTGGCCCCGCTTTCGTCACGGATTTTCATGGGGTTTTTCCCGGGTGGCCGTGTGGTGCCGCGTCCGGTGGTTCGGAAGGAGCCAAAGGCGGCAGGTGCCTCTGAAGAAGACGCCTCGATGGAGCCTTTGGAGTCGCCTAAGAGTCAGAGGTACATCCGCTCGGAAGAGCCAGGGCCGAGCCGTTCTCCACCGGGAGAGGCCGAGGTTCGAATACCGATGCCGCCTCGGCCTTGGCTACTTCAAGGGGCGGCTGAACGGTGGGAAGTAGAAAGCTGCGGAAGAGCGGCGCGCGGGCCATCGGGCTCGGCTGGAAGAAGAGACCGCTGGCCGCTCGGACGCCCCCGCGTGGCCGGTGAGGATGGGAAAGGCGAAGAATCGGAGTCCAGGCTACGGCGACTGGCGTGTCGACACCCCGCTTGGAAGTCCTACCCATCCAGGGCATACTTCCGGCGTGGACATCCAGCGCATTGAAACAGGGCTCTACTCCATCGACGTCCCCACGCTGTTCGAGAAACGACTGATCCATGGGCAGCTCCTGCGGCTGGAGCGCATGGATCGCGCCGCGGGCGAGGCATCTTTCGCCGAGGTGAACTTCTTCGTCGGCTTCACCGCCGAGGAGCGAATCGACGATCCCCGGGGCGACGACGCGGAGACCGTGAGGGAGGCGCTGCTTGATGAGGTGTGGCAACGCTACGAATCGGGCGAGGCGGCGATCGCCCCTTTGCGAGTGGAGTCCGAATCGCGGAGCGCTGGCGCGCGAAGGGCGCTGGTTCGATTGGAGCCGACGAGTTGGCGGCCGGAGTCGGGGCAGTTCGTCTATATCTTCATCCCTCCCTCGTCGGGCCAGCACGTGTTCTCCCGGCTCGTACTGGAGTTCGACTGGTCCCTGCGAGAACTCTACGAGTCCATTGGCGAAGGGCTCGTTGAGTCCTTGACCTGGAAGCGCGGAGCGATCGCGGACGAGGACGTGCGCCGCCAGGCAGAGAAGGCGTGGTCGGCCTTCGACGAGATGGATCCAAAGAAGATCGAGTCGATCACTTATCGCTACCGCGAGATCCTCAGCCAGAACCTGCCAGAGCCCGTGGAGCCGATGGAGCCAGCGGTGCTCGACCTCACGCCCATCGAACTCGACTCGCTCACGCTCGAGCAGCTGGACGAAGCGCTGGGCCAAAGCACGGACGGTTCCCGCTCGATGGTCCTGAAGACCGCATTCTTGCCCGACGAGATCAAGGTCACGCTCGAGACAGAGTTTGACGACAGCTACGCCTTCGGGCCCGGGACGCTGAGTCTGGTCCGCGCATTGGGGGCGCTCTCCTCCAAGGACCACCCGCGGGCAGGCGAACTCCTCTGGGAGCACTGCAAGATGTGCTTCGAGGTCACCGACTATGGAGCGGGAAGCCAGAGCAACGAGGACTACTTCGGCATCCGCAATCCCGAAGACGCCCTGCGCGCAGCGGGCAAGGGAAGGATCTACCTGGGCGAGGTGCTGAACGGTGGATCCCACGACCTCTTTCAGATCGACTTCTACCCGCCGTGGGAAGAAGAACACGGCTGCAGCCTTGTCGTCAGGAACGGCGAGCTCGTGGCGACCTCCGACCCCGGGGGCTGGCTCGGCGAGTTCGAAGTGGCGGAGGGAGAGGGTCGAAAGTGAATGGAGTTCCTGGACGGTGGGCCCACGGGACACTGGGGTGCCTCCCCGCCACCCTCTTGAGTCTCGGCGACGCAAGGACCGCGATGGAGTGTCCAGCGTCATTCACAAAGCCCCATGAGCGACCACTACACCTGGCCATGGGTTGTCGTTGATCGCGGTAGCCCCCTGAGCGTGATCGACGGGCTCCGCCGCAGCCGTCGCGCCTGCGCTCCAAAGGCTCGTCCCGGTCATCTCCAAGAGGACACAGTGGTGAACGAGCCGGTCGATCGCTGCCCCTGTGGTCATGGCGTCCTTGAAGATCGGCTCCCACCGGGCGCTGTCGATGCATGGGCAGCCCGGCCAATCGGGCGCCGACGTCCGCAGGCCAAGTTCTCCGATCTGGCGATCGAAACCGCATGGACGCCTCGCCGACGCCACGGGCGAGAGCGTGGCGCAGGTCTTGACCGATAGCACGGTGGGTGATGGGGCCACAGGTGTCGCGATCATCGAAGATGTGCCCTGCCCTGTCCGTACGGTGAGAGCCGACGCCGCCCGCGACACAGGGCCAATCCATGAGTCTGCCGAAGCCCGCGGCGCAGAGGTCGTTGTGCCGCCAATCAGCAGCGCGAGCCAATCTGCACGACGCCGCGGGTGCAAGGAGCGCAACAGGACGGTCAGGCCAGTGAAGGAGTTCGGACGCCGGTGGTGGAAGAAGGAGTCGGGGGATCATCGCCAGGGCTGGCTAGAGAACACGTTCTTCCGGTCCAAGTTCGTGATCGACACGCTCCTGGTATGGACGCTACTCGCGCACGTGCCCCCAATCAAAAGTTCGTCGCATTGGCTTCGCCTGTTTCGCTCCGTAGCTGCGTTGCCGAACCTTGGACGGAACGACTGGGCGGAGGCTACGGTCGCGTGCGGTGTCCTGACCCGAATGCGAGCGCTCGGCTGGCCGAGGTCGGAGAAGATCGCTCGTTGACCTGGGGTCTGACCCGCAGCTGACGGGGCTTATCGGGCCTCCACCGGAATACTCGCGAGGAGCGCGATGAATCGAGCGTGGTCTCGCAGGAAGTCGAGGGCTGGCGTCGAGCCGAGTTCGTCGCGGTCCGAGTAGCCGGCAGCCACCGCAGATTCGATCCAGAGCAGGGCGTTCTCCTGGGCCTGGTCGCGACGTTGGACGAGGCTCCCATCCGCATCGAAATCCGTCGCGGCACGCTCCATGGCGATTCGAACCTCGCACCACGCGTCGGCGATCAGCCGCTGATCAAAGGGATCGCGTGTGGACATCGTCGAGAGCGTCCTGGCGAGGGACTCCGCCTCTGCCCATCGGCCGAGTTGACCCTCGACGACGACTTTGTTGTAAGTGATCTGGAACGCGGCCTGTGGTCCATCGACCTCGTCCGCCACGCGCGAGAGAAGGAGCTCGTGCCACTCGCTGGCCCGGTCGAGGGATCCCAGGGCCAGCTCGAATCGTTCCTGCCCGAGATCCGGAGAGTTGATGTAGACGTTGGCCAGGTTGACGTGGGCCGAGCGGGCGTCGCTGGCGCTTGGCAGGTTGTCGGGTGAACGCAGGGCGAGATCGTCGCTCGCGTCAGCCACCTCTCGCATCGCGCTACGTGCCAGCTCCCATTCGCCCTGCAGTCGCGCCACATGGGCCAGGAGTCCACAGATGTCGAGTACATCGCCGGTGTAATGGTCGAAAGCTGGGAACTGATGGGCCAGCGCTTCGGCCTCCACGCGGCACGCTTCCAGTATCGAGCGCGCCTCCAGGAGTCGGCCGTTGGCGACGTGGACCTGGGCCGCCATGAAGTCGACCCGGTTGAGGTCGTTCTGGACCTCTCGATCCCGTGGCGCCATGGCAAGCGCTGCACGGAGAGCGGTGCGCGCACGTTCCAGCGCCGGCAGTCGCGATTCGCTGCTCGCCTCGACGAGGGGAGGGCTGTAGCGCTGACGGAGCGCACGCGCGAGGACCTCGAACGCCCTCGCATCCCCGGGGAATTCGCAGCGAAGCGCTTTTGCGGCCTGGATGCACTCATCGCCCGTCGCGCGCGCTTCGTCGAACAGCGCAGCATCTGATTGGCTCATGGCAAGGTTCGTCTGGTGGGAGACCAAAGCCAGCCGGGGGTCAGGGTTGGCGGGCGCGAGTGCGATGGCATTGCAAGTCGCGTCCATCGCCCTGCGGTGCTCGACCGTGGCGTCCAGGGGGCGGCGCAACTGAGCCAACGTTCGGCCCACGCGGGCGTGACCGACACCCATCTCGAACCAGAGGTCCGCGTTCTCCTTCCATTCCAGGGGACCTTTCTCCATGAGCCTCTCGAGAAGCTCCACGTGGTGTCGTTGGGCCGCGAGGGATTCCTCCAGACGACTCAGGTCATACAGCGCATCGCCGCGAGCTCGGGTTGCGAGCGCCGTCTCGCGGATGAGGCCGGCGTCCTCGCCCCTCTCCACTCCAAGCGTCTTGAACGTTTCCAGGGCGCGTTCGATCGCCGCGAGGCGCAGGGGGGCCAGGGCCGGAAACTCATCGAGGGCGCTGTCCGAGAACTGCTCCAGAAGATGGTGGACGGCGTCGATCGCCAGGGTGAAGTGTCTGTCGGCAGACTCTAGCGCCTGACCTTGACCTACGACCGCCTCGCTCAGCTGGCGATTGAGCGACTCGACGGCGCGCACGTTCCGGGCCTGGATGAGCCCGTAGGCCAGCGGGCCCGCCGTGAGCAGGGTGGCAAGAGCCACGCCGATGCTGGAAGCGGTAGGGTGCTTCCTCGCGACCTTGACCGAACGGCGCCACAGGCCCGGAGGCTTCATGGAGATGCGACGCGCAGAGAGGAAGGCCTGCAGGTCCGAGGAGAACGCCGCAGCGGACGGGTAACGGTGGCCAGGACGCCCTTCGAGTGCACCGCCGATGATGGTCTCCAGATCCCGGGGAATCTCCGCATTGCGTCGCCTGGGACGCACGGGGTCACCCAGGAGGATCTGACGACGCAGCTCATCGGGATGCTGGGCCACGAAGGGGAGGCTCAGCGCGGCGAGTTCGTAGAGCGTCACCCCGAGGGAATACACGTCGGAGGCCACCGTCGCCTTCCCACCATCGATGAGCTCCGGCGCCAGGTAGGGCATGGAACCAAGGATCGAGCCGGTTCGCGTGAGCCGCGCTCCGTCGGCGAGGGCGGCGAGCCCGAAGTCCACGAGCACCACGCGGCCTCCGGGGGTCAGGAGCAGGTTCGAGGGTTTGATGTCCCGGTGGAGGATCCCCCGGGAATGGGCGTGTTCGAGGGCATCCGCGGCGGCGAGACCTATGCGCGCACAGACCTCGGCCCATCCTCCGGCGAAAAACGTTCCCGGACCAGAGGCTACCGTCTGGGTCTTCCAGAGCGCGCGCTCCAAGGCGAGCGCCATGTCCGCCCCCGTGAGCCGCGATGCCTCGCGATCGAGGAGCGACTGGAGAATGATCTCGAGCGAAGCGCCTTCGACGTACTCCTGGGCGAAGTAGGGGACTCCTCGGGATTCACCACCATCGTGAATGGCCGCGATTCCGGCGTGGGAGAGTCGAGCCACAGCGTCGATCTCGCGCCGGAATCGTTCGCGCGCGGGCTCGAAGAAGAGCTGCTCAGGTCGAACGATCTTCAGAGCCACATGCCGTCCGTCGTCCGCGTGCGCGGCCAGGTACACGACGCCCATGCCGCCCGCACCCAGGCGCCGCAGCAGCCGATAGGGGCCGAGGGTCTCCTGCCCGGCTCCTGGTTCGGCCAAGCCGGTGTCGTTCAGGATGCCCACCAGGGCGCGGAGCTCTCCGGCGAGGGAGGGCGACTCCGCGCAGAGTTCCTCGAGCACGGCGTCCGCCGGTTTCTCGCCGCTCTCCTCCAGGTAGCGGAAGAGCAGGTCGTCCACGGGCGCTGCGCTGGGGTCGTTCTGGCTCATTCGGCTCATCATCGTAGCCTGGACATCTCGCGTTCCGGGGCTTGAGTCGTACAGTGAAAGGGTGGAATCGGAACCGATCGAAGCCCTGACCAGGGCGGCGGCCGGCGGGGACCGTCTCGCGCTGGAGCGCTTGCTGGAGAGGCATCTCCCGGAGCTTCGGGCCTACGTGGAGCGGCGCGCGGGCGTGCTCCTGAGGCGCCACGAGTCAGGATCAGATCTGGTGCAGTCGGTGTGCCGGGAGATCCTGGAACACTCCGAAGCCTTCCAGCACACAGGCGAGGGCGCCTTCCGGCGCTGGCTGTTTACCACGGCGCTGCGGAAGATGGCGAGCCGCCGCCGATTCGTCACGGCGGACAGGCGCGATCTTCGTCGGCGCGACGGGCAGCCGAGAGCGGACACGGACGACGAAGCCGCCGACGCGCGCTTCACCACCGATCGAACCCCGAGCCAGGACGCCGCCATCCACGAAGAGATGGCGCGCATCGAGGCAGCGATGCAGGCCCTCTCGTCGGAGTACAGCCAGGTCATCCGACTTTCGCGCGTGGAAGGCCTTCCACGGGCCGAAGTCGCCGAGCGAATGAACCGCTCGGAGGCTTCGGTTCGGATGCTGCTGCACCGGGCGCTCACGGCCCTCGCCATCGAAATGAGGGCGAGGGAGTGAGTGCTGCGCGCCGCTGGGCATGGCCGAGAGGGATGTCCGGCGCTCGATCGAGGTGGTTCAGATGAACGTCACGCGCACTCCGCGGGTGAAGTTCGACGAAGGCGATCCCGTCGGCGAAGAATCCCGGTGCCACCACTGGAAGTAGAGCGTGTCCCCTGCCTGGACCGAGCCAGGGACGCCGGACGGCGTCGGGATGCCGTCCTGGTCGAAGGGCCGCGCGAGCGTACCTGTGGTTCCCGTGCTGGCGACGAAATTGCTGTAGCGACCGATGGATCCGCCGAGGCAGAGGTTGCCAGCGCTTCCTCCTGCGCCCGGGCTGAAGCCGGACGTGGTGCTCACGAGAAGGTACCCGAAGGACATCGTGGGGAGGTTGGACGCGCGCAGGGTGAGGTTGTCCTGGACGATGTACGTGCTGCCGGTGATCGAGCAGATCCCGACGTTGCCCGTGGAGTTGGGAGCGGCCGTGCAGTACTCGGCGGTCGGGATACAGAGGGCCGATTCCCAGGAGTCGATGGCCTCGCGGACGACGCTGCGGAAGAGGGATTCGATCCCCGCCCCGGTGGCGTTGTCGGCGCTGATTCCCGTCACGGCATCGTTGACCCACGCGCCGATGAAGTACTCGCGGTAGACCGTGTTGCACCCGCTGCGGAACGGCAGGCGCACGTAGGCGCCGCGGCTGCGATGCTCCTCGACGTGGCCGGGGCTGTAGCAGGCGTAGGAGCCGCCCTTGTGGGCCAGCAGAATGCCTGCGCTGAAGGCCTGCCTTTCCACGGTGTTGAGCGAGGAGGCGGCGAGTTCCTGGGCCAATGTGGTCGACGTGTTGTGCACGCCCATTCCGAAGTTCGTGCCGTTGCTCATGAGGTCATAGAACGTGGCTCTTTGGGTGCCAAGGATGCCGTTCGCCACCGCCAGATGGAGCGCCGAGAGATCGTCCAGGCGGATCTCGTTGCGCGTCATGCCGCAGAGGCAGCCGAGCGTGTGATTCAACGCGACCCCCGTGGCTCCGAACGCTGCGCAGGTGCTCTCGATCATGCTCGTGCCGTACCGGGCGCGAATGGCCTCGGTGGCCGTGTTGGAGCTGACCTCCATCATGTCCCTGAGCACGGCGGAGAGGGTGCGGGTGACCGGGTTGGAGCCCGTCGGACAGCTCCCGTTCAATCCGGCGTTCTCGGTCACCGCGGCACCCAGAGAGTCCGCGCCCAGGGCCACCCGGCGCATGGCCGTGAAGTGGTGGGCAGTCTTCATCAGACTAGCAGGCTCGAAGCTTCGGCTCTCGTTCACGCCGGCCAGCGTGGCTGGAGTGGAGTCAAGCTCTCGGAGCAGGAAGCCGCTGGTGACGTCCAGTGAAAGTCCGTCGCGCATCGCCACGTTCGTGGCGACGGCCAGATCATTGTCGTTCTGGCGGAGGACGACGTCGTAGCGCACGAGGAGGCCCGAGGTGCTGCGCTCGATGTCGATGATTCGGCTCGCCAGCTGCTCGGACAGCCGCGCCACCTCACTCCCGGAGATCTGGTAGAGGTAGTACCAGGCCTTGCCGTCCGCCGGCGTGAAAACGGCGCTGTAACGGCCTCCGGCATGCCTCTCCAGGTCGATGATTCGCGCCTGCTGGTTTTGGATCACGTCGGAGATGTCCGCGGTCGTGGCGTTGATCAGAATCCACCAGGGGGAATGGTGGACACCTGTGTTCGAGAGCCAGATGAAGGCGTAGCGCTGGGCTCCTCCCACGACGTACGGCTGGATGTCGATGATCCGCCGGGTCGGGTTGGAGTTGATCCATGCGCCGACGTCGGCGCCCGTATAGCCCGTCTGCCAGCCCTGGCTGGGGGAGAAGTCGGCGCCGGTGTTGGCGATCATGACGACCGCGTAGCGCAGGCCGTTGGCCGTCTCATAGGGCTCGATGTCGATGGCCCGGGAGTTGTTCTGTGACAGCAGAAGACTGACGCCGAGCGAGGTCTGGTCGTAGTACCAGGACCAGCCCTTGGCGTAGGCTCCGGAGTTGTGCACGAAGGATGCGGCGAAGGTCAGGGGGCTCTCATCGATGACCTCGAGATCGACGATGCGGTATCCGAGGGTGACGCGCTGGCTGACCTCCTGGGGGGTGGCGCTCGTCTGGTACCACCACGCGGTCGGCGTGGTGAGGTCTGTCTGGGCCTGGGCCAGGGCGCGGGGCGCCAGGAAGAGCGCGAAGCAGAGGCCGAAAAGACCTCTCAGGACGGGGAATCGAAGGTGGGGGACCATGGTGTTGGGTCGGGTGGTGGGCCAAGATGTGGGCAAGGGGCGGGCGTCATGCCTGCCCGCTGCGCCCATCTCCATCCGAGATCCAGCGTCACGGTCGATCTTCAAGAAACCCATGGCGCCAGCGCAGGTCGGGGGACGGCTCCCCTCGTCGGAGTCCGCGGATGGGGGCGGCGGCGAGGAGATCATTCGATTTGCCCGGGGGGGGGAGCTCCGGCGACCTGCTCGCGGGATGACCGCCTCCCACGGGGGGACGCGGGATGACAGCTCGTTCGGGGCTCGTTCTTTTCGCGACAACGTTCGACCAGAACCCCACGCTCGTCAGTGGGATTCACTCCACCGGTGCCATGCAGACAGCCGTAAGCCCTGGCACGGCAGAGATGGAGCTCCACTGCTGTACTTCCACTGGCAACGGCGATGGAACCGCGGGGGGAGCGGTGGACATGTTCCTCAGCAACTTGCCAGACCACCACGCCACGCCGCTTTCCGCTGCTGTCGATTCGTCAGACATCAGGGTCCTTGGAGGAATCTGTGGGACGGATGTGCCGCATTCACGTGACTGTTGCGGGCTTCGGGCTTCGGGCTCTTGGGGGGGGAGTTCGCTGGGCTGCTGGGCTGCTGGGCTGCTACCGAGGCAACCAAGGAAGCGGGAGGAGCGGGAGCTTGGGAGGCGCGGCGGCCTTGGGAGGGATGGATAGGTGGGAGGGGGCGAGCTTGGCCCTGGCCCACGCCTTGTGACGGGGAGGCAAGAGTGGGAGGTTCGGGGGCGCGGAGTGCGAGTTGGCCGGTGGGAAAGGTCTGCCGAGTATACTGTTTTAGGGCGGATGGGAAATTTGGCTAGAGTGCCGCGTTTGGGCTTTAAAGTGTAGTTTGGAGGGCATTTGGGGTTGATGGATTGGATCGTGGAGTTCTCGGTGATGAGCAACGACGTGCACCTGGTCGTGGAGGCGGAGAACTCAGCTGACCTTTCGAAGGGGATGGCGAGTTTGAATACCGGGTTGGGACTGAACCGGCTCTGGGGCTGAACCGGCTTTGGGGGCGGGTGAGGCAAGGGAGCGTGTTTGCAGAGCGCTTCCATCTGGAGGTGGTCGCGTCGCCGACGCAGATGCGGAACGTTTTGAAGTACGTGCTCAGGAACGATGTGCACCACGGGCTCGGGTTGGGGATTCTGGATCCTTGTTCGAGCGCGATGTCCTTTGGCGGGTTTGTGGAACGGCGGGGGGCGTCCAAGGTCGATTGCGTGAGCGTGGAGGCGGAGAGCTGGCTCCTGCGAGTCGGCTGGACGAAGGGTGGGGGCAAGGGGCTGCTCACGATCCATGACCTCCCGCGTGTCACTGGGGTTCTCCAGGCGTAGCTCGCGCCTCCGTGGCGACCCGTGGCGGAACGGCTTCGCGACTCCCACTCTTCGCCTCCGCGACTCGACCTCTTGCCTCCGTCACTCAAGGCGGAGGCCAGGCCCAAGCTCGCGTACTTTCATCCCCCCATCCCTCACAGGGGCGCCGCGCCCCCTCGATCCTCCTGCCTCCTCCGCTTCTTTGGTTGCATTGGCAGGAGTTCCGGAGTCCAGGGGATTCAACTCCGGGCGCAGAGCTTCTTGTTCGCCGCAGGACGGGAGCGTTTCAGGCCCAGAGATTCTGCTGAAGAGCCAAAAAACACGGCAGTTTCGTCGGCGCGATGAGCGCGAGAGCATCGAGTCAGTCCCAGCTGGACACGCGCATCTCGCTCCATGGCTGCGAGTTCATCGGCATCCGAGGCCGCGGCCGCGCGTCCTTTCCTGACAGCACTCGCGAAACCGCCTTCTGTGGCGCAGGCTAGGGAATGAGCGTCACGAAGGCCGCATCGGTGAAGAACGAGGTCGGCCCACCCGTCGTCAGGTCTCGGTGCCAGGCCTGGAAGTGCCAGGTGTCCCCTGGCTCTCCTGGGAGGAAGCCCGTGGTCGTCGGGATGGCCGTGAGGTCCATGGAGGTAGAGATGACTCCGGAGAGGCCGCTGTTCTGGACCTGTCCGGGGCCGATCAAGCGTCCGATGTTTCCGACGATACAGAGGTTCCCCGGGCCGCCGCCGGGATTGACCACGAAGCCTGTGGTGCGGCTGACGATGAAGTAGCCAAAGGCTCCGGTGGGCAGGTCCACGGCGGTCAGGGTCAGCGCGTTCTGCGCGACCGACGGAGAGCCGAAGGCGTCCACCTTGCTGTGATCGCCGGTGGAGTTCGCAGCAGGAAAGCACGTCCGGGTCACGCCGCTGATGGCGGTGGAGCGCTCCAGAGCGCCGAAGTCCATGAATGCACCGCCGGTGCCTGTGTTGGCCGCCCCGGGGTCATCCACGGCTCTGCGGCGGGACTGGGCGTCCGCGCGGCGAAAGATCTGGGGCAGCAGCGAATCGTTCGCAGCGTCGAGGGCGGGGGAGCCTGCCGCGAGGGCGAGGTCTCCTTGCATCAAGTCGACGAAGAGCGGATCCACGTCGTGGATGCCCGTGCCCTGGCCTCCGCCTTCGATGATCGAGTTCTCGGCGAGGAAGAGGGGGTTGAGACTGCTCTGGCCCACGGGCGTGGAGATGTTCCCCCAGAGGATCGACTGGCTCACGGCGAGTACGCCGGAGGCGGGCGACCCGTCGATCGCAAAGCCGCTCAGAGCTCCGGTCGAGTTGCGCGTCACCGTGGACGCCATGATCCTGGGCTCCTGCCCGGAGGAGTCTTGAAGCCAGATCGCCGAGCCTGACGCACCGAAGTTCCGAAAGAAGATCGAGTTGACCACGTGGCCGCTTGGGCCCAGGTACAGCGCGGCTCCGTCGCCTGCGGTGCGATTCAGCTCGAAGCGGCAGCCCGCGATCACCATGTCGTAGGTCAAGCTGGCGGGTCCCGCGAAGTACACGGCACCGCCGCCGACCGGCGATGGCGTCGGGGTTAGATCGCCTGCCTGGTTGCCGAGGAAGTCAGAGTCCATCACCTGCAAGGGCGCGATTCTCGAGTAGATCGCGCCGCCGGTGAGCGAGGCGAAGTTGTCCTCGAAGAGGCAGTCGACGACCGCGCAGCGGCCCTCGCAGAAAAGGCCCCCGCCGGAAAGGCCGATCGGGGCGGCTGGATCGTCCGCGTGTCCACCACGGACCGTGAAGCCGTCGAGGGTTCCCCAGCCCGTGTCCGTGACCCGCACCACGTGGTAAGCGTTGTCGTCGCGGTTCGTGAATGGCTGGGTGTCGTCCTGCTGGAGGTCGCCGGACAGGATCGTGGGCGCGAATCCGCGCGCGGGGCGGAAGAACTCGGTGGGTTCATCGCCGCGAAAGCCGCCGAAGAGCAAGACTGTCCCGGAGATCACGAAGGAAGCCGAGCGGTCCAGCGTGTCGGATGGAGTGTAGGTGCCCTCGGCCACGAACACCTTGGTGGAGCTGGAGCCGGGGAGGGAGCCTGCGGCGGCGAGCGCCGCGTTGAGGGCATGGGGGCCGCGGAAGGCGTTGGGCCAGGTCGTGCCGTCGTTGGCACCGGTGGTCAGCGAGCCGTTGACGCGGAGGATCGTCTGGCCCGCCGCGGAAGCCTGCAGGCTGCTAGCGAGCAACGAAAGAGAAAGAGCCGCGAGAGCCGCGCGCTGAAGTGGCGGAATGGAGCTGAGCATGGTCGGGAAAGCCTTGTGAATAGGGCCAGCGCGTGGCGGGAAGACGCCAAGCACTCTGCCTGTACGGTACCCCGCTCCTGTTCATGTGTAGAGCCCTTGATTCTGGAAAAGATCGGCGCGTGCGCTGGATCGGATCCCAGCCGACCACCTGCCCCGCAGCAACTCGCCTGCATGATTCGCGAGATGAAACCGCCAGCGCGCCCCAACGGCGCCGTGGCGGCGTCAGACGTTGGCCTGCGGCCTCCGCGCTCTTCGCGGGCTCCTGTCGTGGATGCTCACCGGGCCTACGGGCCCGCCTCCGCTTCATTCGGTCGACTTTCTTGCCCTGACGCCGTTTGGGCGCACTGGCGACGCAGTTGGATGATTGATTCAGGCGAGGAGTCTGCGCCAGAGAATGCGGATTCGCGAGCGCTGCCAGGATTCGGGCGCTGAAGAGGCATCGACTCGCTCATCGCCTCTCTGGAAATCTTCCTCCTGCGGCGGGACACAGGTGGCGCAGACTGCCCTGGCGATTCCTCTACCTGGGCGGTGATTCGCGGCGCTCGCGCCGCATTCCTGTGCGCATCCGCCTACGTAGCTAGGGGTGCAGGCTTTGGCGGTCACGCTGGGTGAACAGGTGGTGCCGCGCCCGGTGGTTCGGACGGCGCCGAGGGCGGCAGGCACAGCGAGGGCCGAGCCGCTCACCACCGCTTGAGTCCGAGGTCCGAATACCGGTTGCCTCCCCGGCCGTGCCGACTCAGATGCGGCTGGCCTTCAGGAAGGGGGGCGCCGCGGCAGAGCGGCGCGCGGGCCATCGGACAATCGCTGATGGTGGGATCAGCCAGCACTCTCAGGGAGGAGGTTGGCCGCAGGTGGGGGCGAAGCGAATCGGAATTGCCGTTCGGAAAGGGTGAGATCGGGCGAGCTTGGCGCACCGCAAAGCCCCATGCCTCTACTCCCAGACGACGCCTACTTTCCTGGCAGCGGCGCCGGTTTCGATCGACTCCATCCTGAGGTGTGCGCGTAAGTCGGTGCCCTGGGGCGGAGCCGTGCCCGCCGGCGGCAGGGTGACGACCCCCACCGTCTCGATGCCTTCCTTGAGTCGATGGGCGCCGGGCGTGGCGATCCGCTCGCTCCCTCGCACGAACAGGAAGCGGAGGTCTTGATCGGTCGGAAGTCCCTTGATCAGAACTTGGCCCATCGGACTGGGACGAGACGAGCGGATGGCACGCCAGCCTGCGTCCATCGGGGATTCCGGCGTGGAAGGAGCTTCCGCGGCGGGCTGCCAGTCCTCGATGCCCTGGAGTTCGCCGCGGACGATCCGATCCTTGATCGCTTGCCGCTCGGCCAGAGGGAGAGCCTCGAAGGCCTCTTCGGTGAGTGGCTTGTTCGACTCATCTTCGGAGTCCTTGCCCGACCGGCCCGAGCCATCGAACCTCCTTCCGGCGGCTTGGCCTCCGCCTGAAGGATCGAATGCGTAGACCATCACTTCGGATGGAAGCTCCTCCAGGTTCTCTCCGAAGGAGAGCCGCAGCGTCGAGGCGGCGGGAATCGTGACGATGACGGTCTCCGGCCCACCGTTCACGAGGTCCGTGCCACTCGGCTGCGTCCAGCGGGCCGCTCCCGGGGGGCCGACGGAGACCCGCCACTTCCCGGCCTTGGGCAAGACCGCCTTGAACTGGCCCTTCGCACCGGTCTTGAACGCGATGGCGCCGTTGTTCGGGATCAGCTTGCCATTCGCCTCACCGTTCTCTCGAACCATGTCCTCACGACGCGGGTGATTGGTGCCGAACGGAAGCAGGTACGCGAGCACGGCGCTCACCGGCTTACCGTCCAGGTCGACGATCGTCCCCTCGACGTGAATGCCGTCGCCCAGGCGCGCGGTCGTCCGCGCGACGTCCTCCTCGTAAAGCGTCAGCGTCTTGTTCCAGATCGGAAGGCCCTCGGCCTCGACGGTAACCGTCCAGACTCCGGACGTTACATCCGTCCATCTGATGCGCCCGGTCCCGGTCAGCTCTTCCTGCTGGCTCTCGCCGGTCAAGGCCGCGCGGACCGATGCATCCTTCAGGAGCTGGCCCGACTGGTTCATCGGGATGATCTCCCAGCTCTTCGCCATGCCGCCCATCGAACCGGTGCGCTTCGGGGGGATGGGGTCGATCCCCGCGAGGTGCGGGTCTTCGGTCTCAGGATGGGCTTGACCTGGCGCACGTTCTCCGCCGGACTCGGCCAACGAAATGGTATCCGGGGTTCCTGCGGTGTCTTCTGCGAGCATGTCGCGCTTCGACTTCCAGGCCAGGAATGCAAGGCTGCCACCCAGGACTGCCGCGGCGAGAATGAGTACGGGAGCTTTGGTCATCGGTGCGAGGTGGGGAGGCCCTCTCGGAGTGTATCCCTCTCTTGTCCTCATGGCCCACCACGCGGGCAAACTCACCCATGAAAAGCGCCGGCCGATCTCTCACGAGATCGGCCGGCGCCTCAGGGCCAGTGCTCTGATTCAGGGCAACTAGATGCGCCGGATCTGCTCCGCCGCGTCACTTGCCTATAGAGACTACTGAACCGTAACGGCGAGACCGTTCGACAGGTTGCTCGTGGCGATGCCCATCACGGAGTCACGCGACCAGGTCTGGAAGTTCCAGGTGTCACCGGAGATTGCAGCCACCGTGCCGGTCGGCGTGGGGAGAGCGGTCCAGTCGACGTTCGCGGTGATCGTGCCCGTTGCACCGCTGTTGTAGATCTGGCCGCCGACGCCGCGACCGATGTCGCCGCCGAGGCAGAGGTTGCCAGCGCCCATGCCAGCGAGCGGCACGAAGCCGCGGTCGAGGCTCGCGATGACGAATCCGAAGGCGTTGGCCGGGAGGTCCGTCGTCGTGAGAACGAGGTCGTTGGCGATGAGATCGGCGCTACCGGAGCCGCTCAGCGAAGCCGGGACGCCCGTCGAGTTCGGGTTGGCCAGGCAGTACTTCGCACCGACGCCACCGTCACCGGTACCGGAAAGCACGAGGTCGTAGCGGTTGCAGTCGCCGGTCGAGAAGACGTCCACTTCCATGATGAGGCACTGGGTGGCGCCGGTCATGTTCGTGTACGAGATCGTCTCGTCGTCCGTCGCGGAGAACCCGCGGACGAGCCAGGGACCACCGGTGCCGACGACGTTGGTGTCGCAACCGACGGCCGGATCCCAAAGGTAAAGGTCGATGTCAGCGTTCGCGTTCAGGAAGAGGATCGAGGCGTCAAGCGTCGCGCCGTCCGCAAGGGTGACCGCGTAGTAGTCCTGGTCCGCATCCGAAACGTTCAGGCCCGTGTAGGTTCCGTCGACGAGCGGGGCTGCAGTCGCGCAGTCCGTGTTGCTTTCGAGGCCATCCGGGGTGTCGCAGAACGTACCGGTCTGGGCGATGTTGAGCATGCCCATGCCGCTGTTGCTGCTGAAGGCACCGGCCTGGATGAGGACGGTCTGTCCTGCATTCAGCTCGAGGGTGATGAGGCTCTGGAGGCCAGAGCCGCCATCGTCGTCGTACGCGAGGCAGGTCGCCATGCAGTCAGATCCGTCGTGGACCGAGAGCTTCGTGTCGAAGGTCGAACCTTGGGTGTCGATCTGGTACGTGCCGCCGTCAGCAGGGGTGAACGTATAGAACAGGTCCTGGTTGTTCGAGTTCGCGCCGGTAGAGCAGCTGCCACCACCGTTGAAGCCAGAGCTCGTGGCCATCGTGTTGTCGTACGTGATCGTGCCCACAGTCGCCGTGTCCGGGCTCAAGCAGGTGTCGTTCGTCGGTCCGCCGCCGCTCGGGGTCTCGGTGATCGTGACCATTCCGGCGCCGTAGGTCCCCGACGTGGTGTTCCAGTGGCCGATCTGAACGTGGTAAACGTTGCCCATGGTGACGGGGACCGTCACTTCGCTCTGGAGGCCGCAGGAGTCGTCGTTGCAGCCGAGGTTCGTGAACGTTGAGCAGTCAGATCCTTCGTAGACGCCGATCTCGGTGTCGAGCGCTGAGCCGCACGTGCTGAACGTTGCGGTGCCGTCGGCCGAAGCGGTGTACTTGAACCAGACGTCGTCGGAAAGGAAGCAGGCGCTGCCGGGGCTCGTCGTGGCGGGAGCCATCGTGTCGACAGCGAAGTTCGTGTCGAACGGAGCCGTGGCGGGGCCCGTACCGAGGTCGGTTGCGTTGACGCACTCATCGGCCTGGCCGAAGGCGACACCGCTCATTGCGAGCGTGAGAGAGGTGAAGAGGAAGCGATTTGCAGACTTCATGAGGAAGGAGTCAGGAGGGAAAAATGGCGAAGCGCTCACCTGGGGGAGCACCGTAGGCCTGTAGCTTATTGGGCTGTGGCGCAGAGCGCCAAGGCGGCCCCTCCCGGATCTTCCCGCATTTTGCCTAAACGAAGTTCGTATAGGGACTGTGCTCATATTGGGGCAGTCGATGGGGATTCCTGACCGGCCCCTCTTCGTGCTCCTTAAGCCGCCCTTCGCGCCGGCCTGGACGCGGCTACGGATTGGGGGCGATCTGGTCGCCGTCCATGGCCGCCAAGAGCTCTGGTCGGTCGCGCTCTTCGCAGCGTCCGTCAGCGCGAGAACGGCGATCCCGAGGGCGAGCGTTGTGCTCGTCATGGCGTCGATTCGTCTCCGCGGGGGTCGGTGTGGTTGGAGCGATACTTCTTCGGCAGTTTTGGCGGCGAGGAGGATCCGGCCATGCTCCATGGTGAGGTCCCGACGGCCGGCCTCCCGATCTTCGGGGACCTCCAGGGCCAGGGCTGTGACGAGTCGCAACGACGCGGCTTCGTCCTCCTGTATCGCCACAGCGACGGGAGCAGCCGCCGTGACCGCGGAGCCCCTGATTCTCACCTTGCTCGCTCAGCAGTTCCAGGGCGAGAGAGATCTTGTTGGCGCCGGCATCGTGGCCGCGATGCCCGGCGACACCTGAGACTCTCAGGTCTGGTTCCGTGACGGCCTGGGCGGCATGAGCAGCTCGAATGGCACCAAGGGTCTGTCGGTCATTTTCCAGTGACCCGCCGATGAAGTGGCAGGGTGACCTGGATTTCATCCGGCTCGGAGCCAGGTTTTAGTGGGCGGAGCTGAGCTGCGCGCATGGCACAGAATCTTCATTCCGCATTCGTTGACCTCCTCCGAGACATCTACTTCGCTGAGAAACAGCTCACCAAGGCCATTCCCAAGATGGCAAAAGCCGCAGAGAACGATGAACTGACCGCAGCCTTCGAGGGCCATGCGAAAGAGACCATCACACAGGTCGAGCAGCTCGAGAAGGTGTTCGGGCTTCTGGACCTGAAGCCGAGGGCCAAGACCTGCGAGGCCATCAAGGGCCTCATCGAAGAAGGTGAAGAAATCATCGAAGAGAACGACGCAGGCTGCGTTCGGGACGCTCTCCTGATCGCCGCCGCGCAGAAGGTCGAGCACTACGAGATCGCCACCTACGGGACCATGTGTCAGTGGGCGGAGGTGCTCGATCTGACCGACGTCAAGAAGTTGATCGGCGCGATCCTCGACGAAGAGGAGTCGACCGACAAGAAGTTGACCAAGCTCGCCTCCTCGATCAACAAGGACGCAGCGGTCGCCTGATCCGATCCCGACCCGCCTACCTGACGGAAGGTCGGTAGGCGGGTGATCGCGTTGCGAGGAGAGATTTGGCTCGCGGACGAAGCAGCAGGGCACCGACCGCAGGCTGCTCCCGCGACGTCTGCTTCCACAGTCCACGCCGTTTTTAGGTTTCTCTGAACTCCAAGGGAAGAGTGAAGCTCTACCGGCTCCTGCCCTCGAACGTTCGGGGCGGGGCGCGAGTAGGTCACTTCCCGGAGAACAGCACCTCGATCATGGCGAACGCACCCAAGAAGAACACCCGCGAGAACGCAAGAAGCAAGAAGTCCCGGAGCACGGGCCGACAGGCCGCGGCCAAGATGCAAGTGGGCGAGGGCGGTGAGCCCCACCAGACCACCACGGGTGAAGTCCTCACATCGAACCAAGGCGTACCCATCGCCGACCATCAGAACACCCTGACGGTAGGGCCCCGCGGGCCGCAGTTGATCGAAGACTCCTTCATGCGTGAGAAGATCACGCACTTCGACCATGAGCGCATTCCGGAGCGTGCGGTGCACGCTCGCGGCTACGCGGCGCACGGGTACTTCGAGGCCTACGGAAAAAATGCGCCGCTGACCAAGGCAGCCTTCTTGCAGCCTGGCGTGAAGACGGATGTATTCGTTCGCTTCTCGACGGTCGCGGGGAGCAAGGGATCCCCCGACACCGCGCGCGACGTGCGAGGCTTTGCCGTCAAGTTTTACACGACCGAAGGCAACTACGATCTCGTCGGAAACAACATCCCCGTCTTCTTCATCCAGGACGCGATCAAGTTCCCGGACCTGATCCACTCGGTGAAGCCTGCACCCGATCGCGGCTTCCCACAGGCCCAGTCAGCCCACGACAGCTTCTGGGACTTCGTTTCGCTTACCCCCGAATCGGTGAACATGCTGATGTGGGTGATGAGCGACCGCGCCATTCCAAGGTCGTTCCGGATGATGGACGGCTTCGGCGTGCACACGTTCCGCCTCATCAACAAGTCCGGGAAGTCCACGTTCGTGAAGTTCCACTGGCGCCCCAAGCTGGGCGCCGTCTCCCTGATCTGGGACGAGGCTCTGGCAATCGCAGGCGCCGATCCGGACTTCCATCGCCGCGATCTCTGGAATGCGATCGAGGACGGCGATTACCCGGAGTGGGAGCTGTCGGTGCAGGCGTTCAGCGAGGAAGAGGCTGACGCCTTCGACTTCGATGTGCTGGATCCCACCAAGCTGGTACCCGAAGAACTCGTGCCGCTGCGGCCGCTCGGCAAGATGGTGCTGAATCGGAACGTCGACAACTTCTTTGCCGAGACGGAGCAGGTCGCCTTCTGCCCATCGCACGTGGTTCCTGGCATCGATCTCTCCAACGATCCCCTCCTCCAGGGTCGTCTCTTCTCCTACCTGGACACCCAGCTTTCGCGCCTGGGAAGCCCTAACTTTCACCAGATCCCGGTCAACAAGCCGCGGTGTCCGGTCGGCAACTTCCAGCGAGACGGGCACATGCAGACGGGGGCCCAGGCCACTCGAGTCGCCTATGAGCCCAACAGTCTCGACGACGGCGGACCTCGCGAGGACCCCAAGCGCGGCTTCCAGAGCTACCCCGCGGAAGAGTTCGGCCAGAAGCTTCGCATTCGTCCGGAAAGCTTCGCGGATCACTACACCCAGGCGCGTCAATTCTGGCATTCGATGACCGAACCCGAGCAACGTCACATCATCGGCGGCTTCTCCTTCGAGCTCGGAAAGGTGCAGAGGCAGGAGATTCGCGAGCGCATGGTCGGGCACCTCATGGTGGTGGACCCGGACCTCGCGAAGTCGGTTGCGGAGAAGCTCGGCCTCGAGGGGAAGATCAGGCCCGCCAGGCCGGCGGTGGAGCCCAGGGATATAGAGCCGTCACCGGCCCTATCGCAGTACCGAGCGGTCAAGGGTGATCTCGGCGGGAAAAAGGTAGGCGTGCTCGTGACCGACGGAGCGCCCTCACGGCTCTTCAGGGCCCTCAAAAAGGCCGTGAAGGCGGCCGGGGGCCAGCTCGCGACGGTCGCCGTGCGCCCCGCTCCTGTGGCGCTCGATGACGGCACGAGCCTCGAGGTCGACCACTTCCTCGCGGGCGCTCCGTCCGCTGTCTTCGATGCCGTGGTGCTGATCCCGGGACCGGACGAGGTCGAAGAACTTCTATCGCTCTCCGCTTCGGTGGACTGGGTTCGCGACGCCTTCGCGCATCTCAAGGTCATCGGTTACACGCCGGAGATCGTCACGATCCTCGAGCGAGCCAATATTGAGCGGTTTGCCGCCGAGGACGACGGCCTGGTCGAGCTGTCGAACAAGGCGGTGAAGACGTTCGTCGAGGAGGCGAGCCAGCATCGTTGCTGGGACCGGGAGCCAGCCGTCCGGTGATCCTGGATCGGCTAAACCGAAATTAAGGCACTGTTGACGTGGGGGTGAGACGCATTCCTTGTGGTGGAGCGCATGACCGACAGCGTCTCCAAAGCGCTGCGCTCACTTCCACGTCCAGTTTTTCCTCCACCACCCAGCGGGGCCAGTCGCCTCGACAGTCATGACCACGACCGCACAGGACATCGAACAGCTCAACTCATTTCTACGCGGCGAGATTTCAGCCGTGGAGACCTTCGACCAGGCAATCGAGAGCGCGGACGACGTGGCGATCATCGCCACGCTCACGGGTTGTCGCGATGACCACGCCGAGCGCGTTCAGCTTCTCCGCCAGGAAATCACCGGATTGGGTGGCCAGCCCTCGGACGGCAGCGGTGTCTGGGGTGCTTTCGCCAAGGCGGTGGAGGGCGGCGCGAAGGTATTCGGGACGTCGGCCGCGGTCGCCGCGTTGAAGCAAGGCGAGGAGCACGGCCTGAAGGACTATGAGCGAGACCTCACGGACCTTGGAACCGCTGCGCGCGAGATGGTGGCGACCAGGTTGTTGCCGGCCCAGTTGAGGACCCACGACGCCATCAGCCGACTCGACGAGATCGTCTGACTCGGCGTTCACGACGCATGGCGTGCCTCGGGGCCGTGCTGGCGCAACGGGTGGTCGCCGAAGAGAGCTTCGAACACCTTCAAGAGCGCTTGCCGCGCGGATGAACTCGCGTAGGGCGCCTGCCTTCTGCCTCCCGGCGCGTTCGGGCAAGAAGATGCACGGCGGCCAAAGCACCGGTGGATCCCAGTGCGTGGCGTGGGGCGAAGAGGGGCCTCCCCTGAAGCTGTGTCTTCGGGGGATTCTCCGGGTATGGATGGCCAGCGGCAGCCATCAGTGGCACCGTTCCACCGCGACGACCTCATTCTGGCAGGGTGGGAGGGTCTCACCCGACGACCAGGCGACAGCTCAGTGGTCTAGAGGCCACCTGCACGTCCTCGATTATCCCGGCGCTCATCCATGCCAGCTGAAGTTCAACTCCTCTACGGCCGTCAGCCCCTCCGCATCACCCTTCCAGAAGGCTGCCAGCCGACGCTCGTCGAGAAGCCGAGCATGCCGATCCCCGAGGATCCCGTCGCGCTGATCGAGGGCGCCCTCGATCGCCCCGTCGGTGCGCCCGGGATGGAAGCGCTGGCGAGTGCAGCGAAGACCGCCTGCATTCTCGTCTGTGACATCACCCGTCCTGTCCCTAACGGCCTGTTCCTGCGTCCGTTGATCGAACGCCTCCTCGGCGCGGGAGTTCCACGCCAAGGCATCACCGTGCTCGTGGCGACCGGCCTGCACCGGCCCAACGAAGGAGATGAACTCGCCGAGCTCATCGGTGACCCCTGGGTGCTGGATCAGGTGTCGGTCGTGAATCACTTCGCTCGCGACGACGCGGGCCATGTGCGAGTGGGCACCACGCCGCGCGGGACCGTGGTCCGCCTCGATCGACGCTTCGTCGAGGCAGACGTACGCATAGCGACGGGCCTCGTGGAGCCGCACCTGATGGCGGGCTACTCCGGCGGCCGCAAGGTGATCGCACCGGGGATCGCCCACGCCGAAACGATCACCACCTTCCACAATCACCGGTTCATGTCCGACCCAGCAGCGACGAATTGCCGGCTGGAGGGCAACCCGCTCCACGAGGAGCTGATCGCCATCGTCAAGATGCTAGGTGGCGCGCTCGCTCTGAACACGGTGATCGACGATCGCCGTCGCCTCGCCTTCGTGAGCTTCGGAGAGATCATCGAGAGCCATCTGCTGGCGGTGGAGTTTGTCCGGGACTACGCGGAGGTCCGGCTCCCGCGCCGCTTTCGAACCGTGCTCACCAGCGCAGCCGGGTATCCACTGGATGCGACCTACTATCAGACGATCAAGGGCATGGTGGGGCCGCTCGATATCCTCGAGGAGGGAGGCGACTTGATCATCGCCTCGGAGTGCTCCGAGGGCCTGGGATCGCCAGAGTTCGCCGAGGCCCAGCGGCGCTATATCGCGGGCGGCATGGACGCGTTCCTCGATGCGATTGCCGCCAAGAGCCACGCGTCGATCGACGAATGGCAAACCCAGATGCAGACGCGGCCACAATCACGCGCGCGGATCACGCTCTATAGTACCGGGCTGTCCGAGAAAGAGCGCGCCTTGACCGGAGTGACGCTGGCGGACTCGCTCGAGACGGCGATATCGGACAGCATCGCACGCCAGGGCGACCCCATGATCGCCGTGATCCCGGAGGGGCCGTATGTGATCCCCTTCGCGCCCGGTCACAGCCGCGACGCGGCTGCGTACCCCCTGCTCTTGAAGTGAACCACCCATACTCAGTTGAGCGCAGGAAGCGCGGGTACCAAGCCCAGTCACGCGCCAGCCGTCCGTTCTGGATCACAATGGCAGTGGCCGCGGCGCTGGCGACCGCGTTGGGTCTATCGCGATACGAGGCGCCGCCGGAGAAGCCGGCGCGCATCGTCCTGGAGGTCGATGGACTTCACTGAGGCCTCTGGTGCTCGGTCCGTGTTGACCGAGCTCTGGAGCGTGTGAGGGGTGTGGAGGGGAGCGAGCTCAACTTCCAGACGGGCCGCCTGGTGGTCGACTACGACGCGGCGGATACCACTCCCGCTGAGTTGATCGCCGCGCTGGTCAACGCAGGGTACGGGGCCGTCGTTGGGGAGTAGTCCTGCTACCGCTCCGCCGCTCGCCCTCGGCCAATCAGGTCCTGAGAGGGTGCGCCGGTTGTACCTCCTTCAACCCTCCTGCCCAGGCCGCCGCCAGCCTGCCGGTCTTGATGGCCTGCTCGGTTCACGCTCGAGGAGAGCCAGGCGCGCATCGTGTGGCAGTTCTTCGACGATCCTGTGCGCCGCCGCGACCACCTCGTCGTAGGCGGGAATAGGCGGGAAGGCCCGCCGTCTTCAGGAACAGTCAGCGCGACTTGGACTGAATGGAGCGGAGTCTTTCGATGTACGCCAAGACGCCGGGTCGGTCGACATGGTCTGTCGCGTACGTCTCGGTCGCCCGCTCGGCCGCCTCGATCGCTTCGGGCAGGCGGTTGAGCTCGGCGTAGGCGTTGGCGAGCAGCACCCAGCCTGGCGGGTTGAGCTCGGACCGAGCTTTGAGCGCTTCGCCCAGCTCTGCCGCGCGCTCGAAATCGCGCAGAGACTCCGGATTGGCCTTCAGGTACAGCTGCATCAATCGCTCCGTGGTGCTGGCCATGGAGACCTGCCCTTTGACCGCCGGCTCGGCCGCCATGGCGAGCGCCTCCTCGCAGACTTCGATTGCGTCCGCAGGCCGGAGCGCTTCGTCCAGCGTGCTGCCCAGCTGCGTCAGCGCAATCAGCGTCATCCGGTTCACGGGACCGAGGCTGAGCTTGGCTGTCTCGGCGGCGCGCCGGTGGCGATCGACCGCCTCGTCGAATTCTCCGAGGGCCGCCAGTGTGGCGCCGCTGTTGTCCAGCAGCATCACGGTCACCCAGTGGGCTTCGCCAATGGATCCGATAGCGGTCTCCAGGGCGTCGTCGTAGAGCGCCCGCGCCTCGGCGTGCCGGCCGAGATGACCAAGGCAGCGCGCCAGTCCGCCGATCGAGACCAGCGTTTCCAGGTGAGTCGCGCCAAGCGCGGCCTTCCGGGCATCGACGGCATCCTTCAGGTAGGGGAGAGCCTCGTCAAAGCGCTCCATCTGCGCAAGGCCTTCCCCGATCGAGTGAATCGTCGTGATCGTGGAGGGATGATCGTCGCCTAGCCTGCGTCTGCGCGAGGCCAGGATCTCGAGGTCGAGGTCCAGCACGCGCTCGTGCTCGCCGAGCATGGAGAGTGCGGTCGCGAGATTGTGGCGGGACTCCAGCGCGATGGGATGGTCGCTGCCCCACTTCGTGACGTTGAAGTGGAGGATGTCCTCGAAATGGTCGCGGGCCTCGGTGAGCCTGCCCATTCGAGCCTGCACGATGGCGAGCTGGCTGCGGACCTGCATCTCCGAGGCTTCGTCGAGATCGTGGCGGCGAACGATCTCCATGGCCTCGTCCAGGTACGCCATGGCGTCGTTCATCTGCCCGCGGCCCTTCTCCGTGCGTGCCAGCGCAACCAAAAAGCGCGCACGCTGCTCGGGATCCTCCTCGACCTCCAGCCCGGCCTTCAGGGTGACGTCAGCCTCGTCGAACCGACCTGCCCTCGTCAGGAGGCCTCCGTGGAGCTGCCGCACCCTTCCGATCTGCCCCGTACTGAACTCTTCGCCTGTCGCCATCAGGGCGAACGCGCGATCCGCATGGTAGAGCGCGGTTTCGAGGACTCCGAGCGCCTCGTAGGAGGTCGCCACCGTGGCGTGCAGGCGCGCTGCCACCCGGGCCGAGCCTGCGAAGTCTTGTTCGATACCTGGCGCTGCCCGGTCCAGGAGCTCTCGCACGGTGAGCTCGCTGTCCTCTCTTTCGGGCGACGCGGCTTCCAGCACGTCGCTCATGAACGTGGTGACGGATTCGGACTCCTCCAGAGCGGCCTTCTCCTTGGCGAGCGCTCGGAGCAGCTCTTCGCCGCGACGAACTGACTCGAAGTAGAGACGGGTGCTGACGATCAGGCCCGCGACGAGTGCCAGAAGCGTCGCGACGAGACCGCCCACGAATGCGCGGTGGCGCCGCGCAAACTTGCCCGCCTGATACAGCACGCCGGGAGCCCGCGCGGTGACCGGTTCATGCGCCAGATGCCGCCGCACATCCGAGGCGAAGGCATCCGCCGAGGCGTAGCGCCTGAAGGGCTCTTTCTCGAGCGCCTTGCCGACGATCCATTCGACGTCACCGCGCAGCGCCGCGTTTCGCGCTCCAAGCGTCGAAGGCTCGTCCTCCGTGACGATACGCGCGGCCTCGTGGATCAGCTTGCCGCGCAGGTCGAAGGGCGGCACGCCCACCAGGAGCTCGTGCGCGAGCACGCCAAGCGCGTAGACGTCGGAGCGCGCGTCCACTTCGCTGGAGCGGCCGTTCACCTGCTCCGGGCTCATGTAGGAGAGCGTGCCGACGACCTCGCCGATGCTCGTGTGCATCGTCGAGACGTGGCTGCTTGCGTCGAGGGTCGTGGCGACTCCGAAGTCCAGGACTTTGGGGTGCCCGGCCTGATCGACGAGCACGTTGGCGGGCTTGAGGTCACGGTGCACCACGCCTCGCTGGTGGGCATGGTGAACGGCATCGGCGATGGCGGCCACGAGCTTGAGGCGCGCGTCGATGTTCAGGCGATGCTCCTCGACGTAGCTGGTGACCGAGACGCCTGGAACGAGTTCCATGGCGAGGAAGGGCTGCTCTCCCGCGCCGGTCATGGCGGTACCTGCCTCGTAGATCTGCGCGATGCCGGGGTGATTGAGGCGCGCCAGCACGTGGGTTTCGTGCTCGAAGCGGCGGAGCATGTCGGGCGTCACGACGTCCGGGCGCAGCACCTTCAGCGCAACGCGGCGGTGGGGCGTGTCCTGCTCGGCCAGGTAGACGACGCCCATGCCGCCGCGGCCCAGGAGCCCCACGATTCGATAGGCGCCGATGCGCTCCGGCAAAGGGATCGCTGGCACTTCGCCCTCGGTATCGGCGGCCGTGTCCATGGCGGCGCTCACGGCCTGGTTCAGCGCAAGGACCACCGGGCGGTCGATGGCGCCCGTCGGATCACCGTCGTGCGCGAGCAGGCGGCGGAGCGCAGCGAGTAGCTCCTCATCCTCACCGGCGCTCCGCTGCAGGAACGCCTCGCGCTCGTCGTCTTTCAGGGCGCTCGCTTCTACGAAGAGAGCGCTGAGACGCTCGTGCTGTTGCTCGTCCATGGTGCTCACCCGGGACCCTCGCCGAGCTGCTCCTTCAGCCAGGCGCGCGCGAAGCGCCAGTCGTTCTCGACGGTACGGTAGGAAACGGCCAGGACCTCGGCGATCTCATCGTTGGTGAGTCCGCCGAAGAAGCGGAGCTCGACCACCTGGGCCTGGCGGGCAGAGAGTTTGGCCAGTCCGGTCAGGGCCTCGTCCATGCGCACGAGATCGATGGCGCCTTCGGTCGTTTCCATGGTGGCGAGATCGAGCTCAACCCGGCGCGCGCCACCGCCGCGCTTCTCGCTACGGTGCTTCCGGGCGTAGTCCACGAGGATGCGTCGCATGGCGACGGCGGCGACGCCGATGAACTGGGAGCGGTTCTCCCAGCGCTTCTTCTGGGGGGACAGCTTGACGAAGGCCTCGTGCACCAGCGCGGTGGGCTGGAGGGTGTGGTCGGAGCGCTCACGCGCAAGGTAGGCCGACGCCAGTTGCCGCAGCTCTCCGTAGACGAGCTGCATGAGTTCGTCGGGAGGCTCGCTGGAGGTCGAGGGGGCGTCGGGCATGGGGGGAGGGGGGGCACGGGGGGCGGGAAGGCAAGAGCCCGCGTGGGGGACGCGCGAAGCGTCGTGGGAAACCACAGGGAACTCTCCAACTTTTTTGACGAGCCAGGAATCGGGCTTTCCTGTGTGGGACCGCTGGGGTCAGTGATCGTTTCTCTGCAGACCTACCCCGGACCCTCCAAGTCCACCGGAAGAGGGGGCCGTGATCCTGGAGCCCCCATGATACGTCCCACTCTAATCCCCCTTTCGATCCTGGCCCAGGGCGTTCTTCGTGCGTCGGCAAGGAGCGCTCCAATCCGACTTCGATCCCTCGCGCGGCCAGGTCGACGCAGTCCGAGCTCTACCGGGTCGACGTCCGATTGCAAGGCGTTGCCGTTTGGCAGCGGTTGCGCCGGATCGGGCCTTTTGCGAGCCATCAGTCCATCGAGGGCTCGCTGGCGGTGGGCGACCTCGACGGTGATCGCCGCGATGAGATCGTTGTCCTCCGGACGGTCGGCTTGATCCACACGATGGGTCGTCACTCGACGTTCTGTTCCGTCGACGACCCGGTCGACGGAGGTGACGTCCTCTGGGAAGAGTCTTTCGGCGCGCGAGCTCGCGCACTTCCATTGCTCCATCCCTCACAGGGGAGCCGCGCCCCCTCGATCCTCCCGGCTCCTCCGCTTCTTTGGTCGCATCAGCAGGAATTACGGAGTCCAGCGGACTGAACTCCAGGCGCTGAGCTCCTGGTCCGTCGCAGGACTGGAGCTTTCCAGGCCCACAGATTCTGCTGAAGAGCCCGAAGTGTAGACTACTCCCATGTTCACCACGCCCTCCACGACGCGCCTCCTTCCCATCGCCGGCATGGCGCTGGCGTTCGCCGCTCCGACCTTCTTCCAGTCCGACCACACCTCGGAACCGCCGACGCGCTTCGTGCTCACCATCGACGGCGACACGCACTCGATGATCGCCGGAGAGCCCCTGGAGCTGCTCATGGGCGACAGGAAGCACACGCTCTCCCTCGAGGAGGCTGACACTCGCATCGTCCAGGCCGCTGGGCTGCGCTTCGAGTACCCGCGGATGATGTCTTTCGAGTATGAGAAAGACCTCTTTTCCAAGATCTGGACCCTCGACGGCAACGACGCCGTGGTGATGGTGTTCGAGTTTCCCATCGCGCCCTCGGTCGAGGAGTTCACCGCAGAACAGGTCAGCGCGTATAGCAGCCTGGGAGAGGTCGAATCCAGCGAGATCGAAATAGTTCTTGAGGGCGAGGCTGTCGAGGGAACCCGCTTGACCGTCGTTGCTGACATGTTCTCGCTCTTGGTCGAGATCTTTCCGATCGACGGCGACACCTCGAGCAAGCGGTGGATCGTCCTTCAGGACTCGACGGATGACGTAGGCTCGACCAGCGAGGAGTTCGATGACATCAAGGCGATGATCGTCGAGACCCTCACGCGGACGCCCTGAAGTCGATAGCCCTGGGTCGACGTCGGTTCGCCGGCGACGGTGACGTACCGCGACCCATGCGTGCCGCCTCCGCTGGTGGTGAACGCCAACGGGTTCTCTTTGCGCGCGCTCGTTCGCAAGGGCCAGCGCGCGCAGGCAGAAGTCGCTTCGCCGCTACGCAGGCGAGCCCGCGATCAGCCTCGAGCGCTTCGAGGTCCGTCCCGATGGAATGGTCCCATGGCTGCTCCGCGACGACGAACTCGATCGCCGGACGGTGGATACCGTTCAGGAATCGATCCGCGTCCAGACTTCGATCTCCGGGCCGCGGGCGTAGTTCGTGAGAACGTCCACGAAGCCCAGCTTGTAGCCAAGCGGATAGTCATCGGCGCGCCGGGAGTTGTGGATCGTGCGGTTGAGCTTCCAGCGCCCATCGGCTCGCACGGCTTCTTTCCAGGCATCGCGGATGGCCGTGGGTCCGAGGGGGCCCTTGCCCGGTGCCATCGAGGTTCCAACGAGGACGATATCGGGGTCCACTTCCGACAGAGCCTCGGCCGCGGTCGCAGCGCGATCTTCCGAGTGGTAGAGCTTGAGCCGCGTCGCCGCGTGGGCTGGCATGATTCGCTTCCCGAGTCGGTCCGCCGCTTCCCCGTAGGGCGCGGCGTGCTCGCGCGACGAGCGACTCGTCTCGCCGATGAGCATGTAAGGATTCTCGTAGGCGATGTGCCACTGGTACGTGTCCCACGGACCGCGCGACCACATGGCGTCCTTCTGGAACAGCTCGCGCTTCGTCATCAGCGGGATGCCAATGACCTCGGCCATGTAGACGAGCCGGTCCTGGTCACCGCTGAGCTGCTCGATCGCCTCCGCTGCCAGTTCATAGGTGTCAGGGAGCACGCGCAGGCGCGCTGCTGCGGCGGCGCCCAGCACCATACCGAACACGCTGGTCGCGAGGACGAAGCCCGTGAGGACCCGCGGAATCCTGCGCGCCCAGAGCCATGACATCCCGTAGGCCGCGAGGATGCAGGTCACCGGCACGAGGGCGAGGTAGAAGCGGTCGGTGCTCGCCTGGTAGATCCCGTAGACGAGCAGCGTCGGGACACCGTAGGCAGCGGTGATCCACGCGGCGCTAGCGGCGTTCTTGACGCAGTTCTTCTCGGTGCTTCTTTCACCTCGGGCGGCTCGCCGCCGAAGCGCCATGGCCAGGATGCCGAGCACACCGATCGCGACGAAGAAGAGGATGATCGGGTCGTAGGTCGCGAGCGTCTCCGCGGCGACCACGAACCCGTAGCCGTTGAAGAAGGACAGCGGCACGACGTGACCGCTGAAGACGATGACCTTCTTGTCCTTGTAGACCTCTGTCAGGGAGCGGCCGGTCTGCGCGATCTTGTCGAGTTCCGCGTCGCCGAGACCACCGCCGCGCTTGGCGATCGCTCCTGCGGTTCGATTCGGATTGAGACCGTAGCCGTTCTCCGCGCGGATGTAGAACCAACCCGCAGAGACGGCGATGATCGTGAGCGCCAGGAGCGTCCCGAGCAGCACCTTGGCCCTGGGAGCTCCGGTACGAAGGAGCCCGAGCAGGGCTGCTCCAGCGGGGGCGAGCGCCGCCGCCCCGGAGTGCAGCGTGCAGAGCGAACCGGCGACGCCGAGGCCGAGGACGGCCGCCCGCCCGAACGAAGGCTTCTCGCGCCAGCGGATCGCGCAGAGGAGCGCGATCGTGGCCATGGCGGAGACGGGGCCGTGGGGGCGCGCCTGCACCGAGAAGCAGATATGGAGCAGGCTCGATGCCACGAGCAGCCCCGCGAGGAATGCGAAACGCGCGCCGAGGAAGCGCGCAGCGATGAGGTAGGTCGCGGGCGCAGCGAGGCTCGACATGACGGCCACCACCACGCGCCCGCGCTTGCGCAGCCGCGTCGCCAGCTCCTGATGCTCCTGCAGCGTCGCACCGGGCGCGAGGCGCTCGATGGGCTCCGGCGGAACCAGCGCCAGGATCGTCCCCACGAGGTGCGGATACTTCCATCCCGCGCGCTCGCGGTTCGTGATGCCGCCCTCGATCATCGAGTCGGCCTGGTTCACGAGGTAGGTATCTGGCTCACCGAAGTGAGGCAACCCGTGGTCGATCCCGACGAGTCGGAATCCGAGGGCGACGACGAGCAGCAGCAGTGCGAGGCTGAGGCGACCGCGCCGGCCAGCGGGACCGGCTCGGCCAGCGGGCTTCGGCAGATCGGGGGGGGCTTGGGAATCAGGCATGGGAGGTCGGGCTCGGTGGCGCGGAGAGTCTACCGCGCACGCATGACGGCTCGCCGCGCAGCGCCTGCTTCCGTCTTTCTTTGGGGACCGACACCCGTTTGGGGACCGAGACTGGCGCATCCCGGGGCACGTCGATCCATTTCTCTCCAGAAAGGCCCTTCCAGAACCCGCCTCCCTCCGCCTAAGGTGAGGCCCGACATGCAGCACAGCGCACAACTCAACGCGATCGGCGGAAGCTGGTCCTGGCGATGGTGGCCCAAGGGTCCCGGGTGTTCCCGGGGGCTCCGGCGCGCCATGCCTGCGCGCGCCTGACGCCTCCGAAGACCGAGCCAGACGCTCGGCCCACCGAACACCTGCGGACCCGGAAGAGATGCTCCTCTTCCGGGTCCGCTGCTTTGACACCGACTCCCGCACGCAGGCTCCGATCCCATGAACTTCAGCCGACCCATCCGAACTTCGACCGCCCTGGACGCCGATGAGCATCGCCTCGTCTGGGCGGTCTATCCCGCGGATCGGACGACGCCCGTTCAGACCTTCGAGCGGCTTCGCGCCACGGGACACCACGCCGCGCTGCTCGAGTCGGTCGAGGGGCCAGAGCGCCTCGCGCGCTACAGCTTCGTGGCCGTCGACCCCGACGGGTCCCTTCGGGCCGGATCGACGTCGGCCATGCTGACGGACGCGAGCGGCCGCGGGGAAACGCTCGATCTTCCGCCCCACGAGGCCCTGCGTGAGGCGTCGGCCCGTCGCCGGCGCGATCAGCCCGCCGCGGGTCACCCGGACCTTCCCCCGTTCCAGGGCGGCTGGCTCGGCCTCTTCAGCTACGAGTGGGCCGCCACCCTGGAGCCGCGCGTCCCCCGGCCCGAGCAGCGCGACTTCGACCTGCCCGAGGCTCTGTTCGATCACTATCCTGATGTGGTCGCCTTCGATCACTCGGCCCAGACGTGCACCGTTCTTTGCGCCGCTCCGCGCGGCGCAGCTGACCGCGCAGAGGCCGAGGGTCGCGCCGCAAGGATCGCCGCCGACATGGGCGCTTCGAACGAACTCTCCGGGTCGATCGACCGGGGCTTTCGCCTGCTCGACCAGGAGCCGCGAAGCCTCACCGAACGCTCGGACTTCCTTCGGGGAGTGGATCGGCTCAAGGAAGCGATCGGCCAGGGAGAGATCTTCCAGGCCGTTCTGTCACAGCGCTTCGAGCAGCGCTACGAGGGCGACCCCTTCACGCTCTACCGCGTGCTGCGCCTGGTGAACCCCGCTCCGCACATGTTCTACTTCGAAGCGGATGGCCTGACGCTCGTCGGCTCGTCCCCGGAGCGACTGGTCTCCGTCCAGGACGGCCACCTCGAGGTGGTCCCGATCGCTGGCACCCGCAAGCGCGGCGCGACCACGGCCGAGGACGAGCGCCTCGGCGCAGAGCTTCTCGCGGACGTCAAGGAGTGCGCCGAGCACGACATGCTCGTCGACCTCGCGCGCAACGACGCCGGGCGCGTCGCACGCATCGGAACGGTCGAGGTCGAGCAGTACCGCCAGCTCGTGAAGTTTCCGCGCGTCCAGCACCTCGTGAGCCGCGTGGGCGCCGAGCTGGCGCCTGGCCTCGACGCGCTCGACGCACTGGCGGCCGCCTTCCCGGCGGGCACCGTGAGCGGGGCTCCGAAGGTCCGGGCCATGTCGCTCGTCGCCGAGCTCGAGGGCCGCGAGCGTGGCGCCTACGCGGGTGCCTTCGGCTACCTCGATCGCGCCGGCCAGCTCGACGTCGCCATCGCCATCCGCACGATCGTCTGCCACGGCGGCAAGCTCCACTTCCAGGCGGGCGCGGGCATCGTCTTCGACTCCGATCCCGACAAGGAGTTCGAGGAAACCCTCCACAAGGCGAGTGCGCTCTTCGAAGCCGCCCGCATGGCGACCTCCCCGGCCTTCCAGCCCGAGCCCGCGGAGGCTCCCGTCCGATGATCCTCCTGATCGATAACTACGATTCGTTCGCCTTCAATCTCTACCAGGCGCTCTCGATCTTCGGCTCCGAAGTCCGCGTCGTGCGCAACGACGAGATCACGGTCGCAGAGGCGCTGGCCCTCGCGCCGGACGCCGTCGTGATCAGCCCCGGGCCTGGTCGCCCCAAGGGCGCCGGCATCGTGCTCGAGCTGCTGCGCGCTCTCCCGGACCGCATGCCGGTACTCGGCGTTTGTCTCGGCCACCAGGCGCTCGTCGAATCCGAGGGCGGTGAGCTGGAGGTCGACGCGGTGCCCGTCCACGGAAAGTCGAGCTCCGTGACGCACGGACGCACCGGCCTCTTCTCTTCCGTCGAGTCGCCGATGACGTGCGGCCGCTACCACAGCCTGCGCGCCGTTCGCGCTTCGCTTCCGGCGAGCCTTCGGATCGCGGCCGAGACGAGCGACGGCGCGGTGATGGCCGTGGAGCACAACACGCTCCCGCGCTTCGGCGTTCAGTTTCACCCGGAGTCGATCCTGACGCCGAGGGGGTCGGAGCTTCTCGCGCGCTTCGTCGAACTCGCGGGGCTGGAACTCCGCGTCGACGCGGCCGCCGCGGCGCCCGTCATTCGCGGCGGCATGGAACGTACCGCGGGGGTGGCGTCATGAGTTCCGCCGATTCCATGGCAGGATCGAACGCCGTGAGCGACGCGCTGCGCTCGGCCCTCGCGCGTGTCCTGGCCGGAGAACGGCCGGGTCGCGCGGAGATCCAGGGACTCCTGGAAGGAGTTTTGGAAGGCGAGATGGATCCCGTCCTCCTCGGCGGCTTCCTCGTCAGCCTGAGCCAGCGCGGCGAGACCGCCGAGGAGATCGCGGGCGTCGCCGCCGCTCTGCGCACGCACATGGCGCCGTTCGAGCACGACGCCCGGGACGCGATCGATACCTGCGGCACCGGCGGCGACGGACTCGGCACCTTCAACCTGTCGACGGCGTCCGCCTTCGTGGCCGCCGCCGCCGGCGCCCGCGTCGTGAAGCACGGCAACCGCAGCGTCTCCTCGAAGTCCGGCTCGGCCGACGTGCTGGAAGCGCTCGGCGGCCGGCTCGACGTCCACGACGACGTCGCGCGTCGAGCGCTCGACGAGACCGGGTTCACGTTCCTCTTCGCACCGCGCTTTCACCCGGCGATGCGTCACGCCGCGCCGGTTCGGAAGGCGCTGGGGATCCGAACGGTGTTCAACCTCGTCGGGCCGCTGTGCAACCCCGGCGGCGTGCGCAGGCAGGTCCTCGGCGTGGCTTCGCCGGAGCTGCAGGTGAAGGTCGCTGGCGCGCTGGAATCGCTCGGCGTGGACGCGGCCTACGTGGTTCACGGCGACGGCGGCACGGACGAGCTGAGCCTCGGGCCAGGCAATCGGGTCCTGGCGCTCGGCGGAGCCGTTGCGCACGATTTCGCGCCCGAGCCGCTCGGTTTGACCCATGTCCCGGTGTCGGCGCTCGCCGGAGGCGATGCAGCTCACAATGCGCGCCTCATGCGGGATCTCCTCGGAGGCGCGAAGGGACCGCTGCGCGACGCGACCTGTCTGAACGCAGCCGCCGCGCTCGTTGTCGCAGGCGTCGCCGAGAACGCGGCGAGCGGAGTTCGTCTCGCGAAGGAAGCGATCGATCGAGGCCGCGCGCTCGCTACCCTCGACGGCTGGGTGCGCGTCACCCGCGAAGGAGCCCAGGCGTCATGAAGATTCAGAAGACAGGTACGCGACTCGACCCGATCCTGGAGTCCGTGGCCGCCCACGCCATCGAACGCCGCAGGGCCCGCGGTGGTGCGCCGGTCGCCGATCCCGATCCGGTGCGCGGTACGCGCTTCGTGCGCGCTCTCGGGACGCCGGGCGAACTCTCCTTCATCGCCGAGTGCAAGCGCCGCTCTCCCTCGGTGGGGGAGCTGACTTCGGAGGTCGATCTGGGGGCGCGCGCCGAAGCGTATGCCCGGGGCGGCGCGGCAGCGCTCTCGATCTTGACGGAGCAGGACCACTTTCGTGGCCATCCGGACGACCTCATCGCGGCGGCGAAGGCCGGTCTGCCGCGCCTGCGGAAAGACTTCCTGCTCGACGTCGACATGGTCGTGGAGACCGTGGCCATGGGCGCGGACGCGGTGCTGCTCCTGGCCGTCTGCCTCGACGACGCGCAACTGCGGGACATGCGGGCGGCCGCGCGCGAGCTGGGGCTCGCGGTGCTGCTGGAGGTCCACGACGAGGAGGAACTCGAACGCGGCCTGCGCGTCGATCCGGACTGCCTCGGGGTGAACGCGCGGGACCTGCGCACCTTCGAGGTCGATCTCGGCGTGACCGAGCGCCTGCTCCCGCTCGTGCCGCCCGGCATCGTGCGCGTCGCCGAGAGCGGAATCCACGCGGCGGAGTCCGCGCTGCGCATGCGGCGCGCGGGCGCCGACGCCGTCCTCGTCGGAGAGGCGCTCATGAAGTCCGGGGATCCTGCGGCGACCCTTCGCCAGTGGCGAGCCTTCGTCGGGGAGGGGCAGCCATGACGCGGTTTCTCACGAGCCTGATCGAGCAGGCGGAGCGTCCGCTCGCCAAGGTCTGCGGGCTCACGGGCCAGAGGGACGTGGAGCTGGCGGCGGCGGCCGGAGCAGATCTGCTCGGTCTCGTCTCCTATCCGAAGTCGCCCCGTCATCTGAGCGACCTTCAGGTCGTGGCCCTCGGGCACATCATCGAGAAGCTCGCAGCGCGCTCGGTCCTCGTGATCGTCGACGCGGACCGAGCGGGCGTGGATCGGCTGGTACACGAGGCTCGACTGGACGCGGTGCAGCTCTGCGGGATGGAGGAGCCGGGCGACTGGCGCAACACCTCGTACGGGCTGCTCCGAAGGATCGGCGTCGACGAGCACGGTGACGCGGAACTCGCCGCCTGGAAGGGCATCGCCGACGCCTTCGTGCTCGACCACCCGTCCTCCGCGGGCGGCTCGGGGCGAACCGTGGATCCGGAGCACGCTGCGGAATTCGCCCGCGAGGCTCCCTGCTTTCTCGCTGGCGGCCTCGACGGGGACGCCGGCGTTTTTCATCACGCTCCTTCGATCGGGCTCTATCGGGGCTTCGATGCCTCCAGTCGACTCGAGATCGAGCCGGGCACCAAGGACCCCGATCGCGTGAAGTCCTTCATCGACGCCGCACATCGCTATTCGAAGGGAAACGCGCCTTCACAAGACCATGACTGATACGAGCCACATGACGGGGGCCGGCACCTTCCGCACTTCCCCGCGTTTCCTTTCCTCGTCGACCATCGGCAAGGGGAGCGGCGACGCGAGCGACCTCTTCGGACTCGGTGCAGGCTTCGGCGGGTGCTTCGCCCCCGAGACGCTGATGGCCAACCTCATCGAGCTGGAGTCCCTGTGGCTCGACGCGCGGGAGGATCCGGCGTTCCGCGCCGAACTCGATGATCTCTTCACGAACTACGCGGGTCGCGCGACGCCGCTGACCCTGGCGCCGAGGCTCTCGGATCGCGTGGGCGCAGAGATCTGGTTCAAGCGTGAAGATCTCCTGCATACGGGGGCGCACAAGCTGAACAACACGCTCGGTCAATGCCTGCTGGCCCAGCGGGCCGGCAAGCGCCGGATCATCGCCGAGACCGGGGCCGGCCAGCACGGGGTGGCCTCGGCGACGACCGCCGCGCGGCTCGGGCTGGAGTGCGTCGTCTACATGGGGGCGCGCGACGCGGAGCGGCAGGCGCCGAACGTGCGGCGGATGGAGCTGCTCGGCGCGAAGATCGAGCTCGTGCACTCGGGGTCGCAGACGCTCAAAGACGCGGTCGACGAGGCCATGCGGGCGTGGGTCGAGGATCCGGACGGGTCGCACTACGTGCTCGGCAGCGCGCTCGGGCCGCACCCTTTCCCGCGGATCGTCGCCGACTTCCAGAGCGTGATCGGGCGCGAGGCGCGCGAGCAGATCCTGGCGCGGACGGGCGGGCTGCCGGACAAGGTCGTCGCCTGCGTCGGCGGTGGGTCGAACGCGATTGGCATTTTCCGGGGCTTCGTGGACGACAGGGAAGTCGAGCTCATCGGCGTGGAAGCCGGCGGTCACGGGGTGCCCTCGGGCGAACACGCGGCGCGCTTCTCGGGCGGCACGCCAGGCGTGCTGCACGGAGCGCACACGTGGCTCCTGCAGGACGCGGTGGGGCAGGTGCGCGAAACCCACAGCGTGAGCGCGGGGCTCGACTACCCCGCGGTGGGGCCGGAGCACGCGGCGCTGCACGTGGGAGGCCGCGCACGCTACGAGAGCGCGACCGATGACGAAGCGCTCGATGCGTTCGCCGCCGTGGCGGAGCTGGAGGGCATCCTGCCGGCGCTGGAATCGAGCCACGCCGTGGCCTGGGTCATGGCCCAGGCCGAGGCGCTGCGCGGCGAGCGGGTGCTGATCAACATGTCCGGTCGCGGGGACAAGGACCTGGATAGCGTTCTTCGTGCCAGGGCCGAACGCGCGGCGCGCGGAGGTCGGTCGTGAGCGCATCCCAGGGTTTGACGGACAATCGGTTGATCGAGATGACCGCCGGCCTGCGCGCGAGCGGAGCGACACGGATCGCGCCGTACCTGACGGCGGGGGACGGCGGGCTCGATCGGACGCTGGAGCTCCTGCGTGCCGTCGAGGAGTCGGGCGCGGCCTGCGTGGAGCTTGGCGTGCCGTTCAGTGATCCGATCGCGGACGGGCCGACGCTCCAGGAGGCGGCGGCGAGGGCTTTGGCGGCTGGGACGACGCTGGACGGGATCGAGCGCACCGTTCGCGCGTTCCGGGACGGCGGCGGAACGGTGCCGATCCTGGCTTTCAGCTACCTGAACCCGCTGATGTCAGGTGGGAGCGCGGGCGCGCTCGGGCGGAGGCTGGCATCGCTTCGCCAGGCCGGGTTCGACGGGGTTCTGATCCCGGACCTGCCGCTGGAGGAAGCGCCGGTGCTCTCGGCCCTGGCGGAGAATCACGGGCTCTGCGCCACCCTGTTCTGTGCACCGACCACGACGGATGAACGCCTGGCCCGCGCGGCCGAGGCGACTCGCGGGTTTCTTTACGTCGTCGGGCGAACGGGGGTGACGGGCGCGAATACGGCCGTCTCCCACACCTCGTCCGCGTACCTGGAGCGCGTGCGAAAGTTCAGCGGTGACACGCCGCTCGGCGTCGGCTTCGGGATCCGCACGGCGGAGCAGGTCGCGGCCGTCGGCGAGCACGCCGAGCTCGCGATCGTCGGCAGCGCCCTCGTGGCCGCGATCCACGAGGCGGGCTCCGGCGGGGGCGGCGACGCCACGGCACGCGCGGTGGAGCGAGCGCGGACCTTCATGGCCTCGCTCGTTCTATAGGCCAGTCAGTCCGCCGGCTACCGCTTCTCCAGCCTCGACTGGACCTCGGCCCAGTCGAGGTCCAGGGGCTCGGGGGCCGGCTGCTCCATTCCTTCGATGATCGAGCGGATGGCTTCCACGCGCGTGTCATGGCCCGGGTGCGTCGAGAGCCAGGCGAGGCCCGAGGGCACGTCGCCGTACTTGTTCTTGAGGAGCAGGAAGAAGTCGGCGAGGGCTTCGGGATCGAGGCCTGAGCGGAGCATCGCCTTGGTGCCGAGTGCGTCCGCCTCGCTTTCGTTCTGCTGGCTGTAGTTGTTGCCCGCGGCCTGCTTCATGACTTCCCCGGCGAGCCCGAGGACCCCGCCGGTATCGCCGAGGATCAGTCGGAGGCCCGCGAAGAGGCCGATCTCGTTGGCGACTCGCCGGATGCCGTGGCGCTGGAGCACGTGGGCCATCTCATGGCCGATCACGCCCGCGACCATGTCCGGGGACTCGGCGTCCTCGATGAGGCCGGTGAAGACGGTGATGAAGCCGCCGGGCAGCGCGAAGGCATTGACCTGGTCGCTCTTCACGACGCGAATCTGCCACTCGACGTCCTCGGCGGCGACGTCGGTGTTCTGGAAGTGATCGGAGAGGCGCTCGACCATCTCCTCGATCGCTCCGACGACGACCTCGTCCTCGATCGTATCGCCGACCTCCATCGTCGCCTCTGCTTGCTCGCCGAGGCTGACATCGATGCTGTAGGGGAGGCTGTCGACCGTCTGGTCCACGGCGTCGCGGTAGCAGCCCGGCATGCTCATGAAGCCCCAGCCGATCAGCCCGAAGAAGGCGATGCAGCCCAGGAACTGGGAGCCGCGCCAGCTCGTTGGCAGGCCGTCCAGCCTGGCGAGCTGCTGATCCAGCTCGTTCCCGGCGGCTCCCTCGATCTCGCGGAGGAAGCCGGGGTCGGTGGAGCCGACGGTGGCGGACTTCCCGATGATGAGGAGCGCCTGGTCCGCGTCGTCGCGCTTCACCTGGGCCTTGCGCCAGAGGATCCGGGGGCCGCCCTCGACCTGGAGGCCGCTCTCGCCAAGGTGAAGGACCACGTCACGGCGCTGCCCTCCTTCCACAAGGAATCCTGTCGTCGTCGAAAAGGTCTGGAACTCGTCCTGCATGGCTTGGGTCTGGCGTCGTCGGAGGCACACTGGGGCGATGCGCTTCCCATCACTGATCGGTCAGGCACTCCTTGCCCTGATGTACGTCGGGCCCCTGATGTTCGTCGGCATGGCCGCCGGATGCAAAGGGGAAGAGCCGGGAACGTCGGGCTCGAAGGGATCGCCGGTTCGGCCCAACCTGCTGCTGCTCGTCTCGGACGATCAGGGGACGGCCCTCGGCTGCTACCCGGACGGCTGGGGTGAGGGGGTCGTCCAGACGCCCAGGCTCGATGCGCTGGCGGCCCGCGGCGTCCGATTCACCCGGGCCTACGCTCCGTCAGCGGTCTGTACGCCGTCGCGATCGTCGATCTACACGGGCCTCATGCCCGCTCACCACGGCGCCACCGGGTTCGAGGCGGTTCGGCCCGACGTCAAGGTCTGGGGGACCTGGTTCGCCGAGGCTGGCTACCGAACCGGCCTGATCGGAAAGATCGGCGCGAAACCCATCGCGGGCTTCCCCTTCGACTTCATCGCGCGCTCGCTGAAGGAGGACGAGGACGCGCGGAGCCTCGAGTGGCACGTCGAGGAACTGGACGCCTTCCTAGCACAGGACGACGGCCGGCCCTGGGTGCTCGTGGTGAACTTTCGCGACAGCCACTGGCCCTTCCCGACGGACGGGGCGCCCTACGGGGACTCCTCCGTCGAGCCCCATGATCCGGCGAAGGTTCGGGTCCCGGCGACGCTCTTCGACGCGCCGGAGGTCAGGGGGGAGATCGCGCGCTTCTACGACGGCCTGCGTCGGATGGACGCGACCGTCGGGGCCGTGGTCGATCGGCTCGCGTCCCGCGATCTCGGCCCTTCGACGATCGGCATGTTCACGAGCGACAACGGGCCACCCTTTCCGTTCGCGAAGACCACGCTCTACGAGGCGGGGATCCACATGCCGCTGATCGCGTGGGGGAGCGGGGTGCCCGCGGGCGCGACGAGCGACGCGTTCGTTTCCCTCGTCGATCTCCTGCCCACCTTCCTGGATCTCGGCGGGAAAGCCGCGCCATTGGACGCGTTCGACGGGCGTTCTTTCGCTCACCTGGTGAGTGGGCGCGAGGCGCCCGCCACCCCCTGGCCAGACGCCATCTTTGCGACCCACGACACCCATCGCGTCGACCCCGACATCCCGTCGCGCTCGGTCCGCTTCGGGAACTGGAAGTACATCCGGAGCTGGTCGGAGGGTCTGCGCTTCGAGAACCTCGTCATGCGCACTTCGGACACGTGGCGAGCGATGGCGCTGGCCGCGGACGGCGGAAACGTCGACCTGGCGGCGCGGATGACGACCTTCGTGCTGCGACCCGGGGAAGAGCTGTTCGATCTGGCCGACGATCCGTCGGAGCTGAACAACCTCGCGCGCAGCGAGGCGTACGCGGAGCCGCTCGACGAAGCCCGGCGGCGCCTCCGCGAGACCCGGATGGTGACGATGCCGACCCGCGACTGATCGCGGGCCGGCATCGCATGCGCTGGCGGTCCTCTGTCGCGGCGCCTACTCGGCCTTGCGGGTCGCGGCCAGCGTTTCTAGCGCGTAGGAGGTCGCGAGCAGCGGGTTCCCTTCCCACCAGCGGGGAGCGTTCTCGTTCACCCAGCTGCCGTCCTTCGCCTGCATGGAGGTGAGGCGGCCCGCGAGCTCGGCGCGCCAGTCATGCTCGACGCCAGCGCCGTCCGTGATTGCGTCCACGCCGAGGATGTCGAGGGCCTTGCCCATCGTGTGGAAGTAGTAGTAGAGGCCCTGGTACGGAGCGACCGGGCCAGCGGAGGCCGGGAACCCCGGATTCACGTCCAGCGTGTAGTTGTCGGAGAGCCACTGGAACACGGCCGCGACGCGGGGGTCTTCCTTCGTGAGGCCTGCAAAGACGAAGCCCTTGAGGAGCGCATAGCTCATCGATCCATAGGACCGCGGGATCTTCGTGCCGTCCCCGAGTTCGACGTAGCCAGCCTTGGACTCATCCGGCGCGTAGTAGCCGCCGCCGTCGTCACCCGACTTGATCACGATCCCGTCGCGAGTGACCGCGACGTCGTTCGATTCCGAGCGGTTCTGGCAGCGCTCCAGGTACTTGAGCGCGTTCTGGATCGACTTGGACTCCTTCGTCTCGCCGGCGGCCACGAGGGCTTCCAGGGCCATTTGCAGGTTGGAGAGGTCAGGGCGTTCATCGCTGCCGTAGCCGATGCCGCCGTAGTAGAGGTCCCCCTCGGAGTAGCCTTCGCCCTCGTCGGCCTGGATTCGGATGATCCAGTCGCGGGCCTTGGCGACGGTTTCCTTGTACTTCGGGTTCGGCGCGAGCGCCATGACCGAGGCCGAGGTGACGTAGTTGGCGAGCTGGCCCTGGTGGATGGCGCCGTCCTCTTTCTGGTGGCTCGCGATCCACGCCTGCGCGTCGTCGATCGTTGCCTGGATGTCACCGGGGCGCGGCTCCGGGACGGCCTGGAGGCCGCTGACCACGAGGGCGGTGATGCCGACGTCCGGCTGCCCCGGCGCACCCCAGCGCGCGCCAGGACCAGCCGCCAGGAGGAACCGCGCGCCACGCAGGACGGCGGCGTCGATCTCGGCGCGCGTGGCCTTGTGATAGCTCGGAAGAGCGGTGGCGCGCTCCTCGACGGCGGGCGCAGGCTGGAGCCTCTTCTTGATGCTGCTGAGGGCCACGATGGCGCGGCTCGTGGCGATCACGGCGCCTTTCGGGCCCTCGTAGGAGCCGTCGGGTTTCCGCCTCGCGAGCAGCTCGAACCCGAGCTTCTCGACCTTGTCGGGAATCGCCATCTCGTCCATCTCGGGGGAGTCGACTCCATGGTCCGCGAGCCAGACTGCCGCCTTGCCGAGGGCGGGCGCAGTCTCGGGGCTGACGAGCACCGAGAGGGCCGCCGCGGCCGCCCGCGTCTGCTGGAGCCGCGCCTCATCGCTCGTGCCCTCGTCGGCGATCGAGCCGTCTTCGGCCTGGGCCGATACCAGGAACGACAGGGCCTTCGTCATGAAGGGGCCGTCGACGCGGGTGTACTTTCGGGGGCTCTTCGCCAGGGCGTAGAGGGTCCACGCGGTTCCCTCGACGCCTCCGCCGTAGGCGCCCGTCTCCGGGTTCTGGGTGGCCCGGAGCCAGCGTACGGAGACGTCGACCTCGTCCTTGAGGTCGGGCAGGGTTCCGTCCTGGGCCGATGCGCCCAGGGCCGGCAGCGGCAACAGCGGCATCGGAGCGGGAGCGGCGAACAGGGAAGGCGCGGCCAGAAGGCCCGCGAAAACGGCGATGGTTGGTCTCAGCATGCTTTCAATAGCGTAGATCCAGGGCACGCCAGGTCCAACCGGCGATCCCGTGCGTGAACGAACAGTTTTGCTGCGGGTTCACGCGGATTCCCTGGAAGATGCAGGGGGAGGGAATTCCCGCTGCTCCACAGCCCCATCTCTTCGAATGTCTGACGCACCTTTCATCCCGCTCGCCTTCGAGCGCCTTTCCGAGGCGGAGATGCGCGAGCGCGCCCACGACTTCCATTCGGTGGCGAATCGCCGCCGCTCCGTGAGAGCCTTCTCCCCCGACCCCGTTCCCATCGACGTGCTGGAGACCTGCATCCTGAGCGCTGGGACCGCGCCCTCGGGGGCGCACAAGCAGCCGTGGACCTTCGCCCTCGTCACCGATCCTGCGATCAAGTCGAGGATTCGGGAGGCGGCCGAGGAAGAGGAGCGCGAGAACTACGCGCGCCGGATGAACGCGGAGTGGCTCGACGACCTGCGGCCGTTCAACACGAACGCCGAGAAGCCGTTCCTGGAGATCGCGCCCGCCCTGATCATCTTGTTCCGACACGCCTGGGAGATAGACGAGGACGGCGAGCGCGGGCAGAACTACTACACCCAGGAATCCGTGGGCATCGCGGCGGGGATGCTGCTCGCTGCGCTGAACGACGCGGGACTGGCGACGCTGACCCATACGCCGAGCCCGATGGGGTTCCTCGCGAAGGCTCTCGGCAGACCCGAGAACGAGAAGGCGTTCCTGCTGATCCCGGTGGGGTACCCGGCGGATGGTTGCGAGGTCCCCGATCTGGAGCGTAAGCCGCTCGGGAAGATCTGCGTTCGTTACTGACTCGTCGCGCTCGCTTCTGTTCGCGGGCGCTGGCTACTCGACCGGGTCGACGGTGAGCGCGCCGCTCGCCGTGTTCCCCGCGAGGTCGGTGGCGCCGTTCAACGACAGGGTGTCGTTCGGTGCGAGCGGTGCGCTCAGGGTGAGTCGGAAGCGATCGAAGCCGAGGGCCATGACCTCGAGCACGCCCTGCCCACCGGAGGCGCTCCAGGCACCGGCGCCCGTCGCGGCGGCGCGCAGGGGTTCGTTCGGTGTCACCTCGATGACGGTGCCCGCGGTGCTCTCCCGGTAGTTGACGAAGGCTGCGAGGCTGCTCGGCTCGGCATGGTCACCGGCCACGGTGGCGGCGCCGGACGCCGCCGTCGCGACGTTTCCTGCGACGTCCCTCAGGTCCGCGACCTCGACGTTCAAAGCCTCACCGAACGGGAGCAGGAGCGAGTCCGGAAGCTCGGCGGTCAGCGTGTTGCCCGAGCTCTGGTAGATGAGCTCGGCCCCTTCGAGCGTCGCCGTGGAGCTTCCCACGGTCACGAGGATCGAGGCGGGATCGAGGACGGAGTCAGGGTCGATCAGTTCACTGAACTGAAGGACGATCTCGTCGGCTTCCGTGCCCGGCTTCGCCGTGGCGCTGACGCCCGTGATCGAGGGGGGCACGGTGTCCGCGCCCTGGACCGCCACGCTCGCCAGCGCCGACGCCTGGTTCCTTGCGCGGTCGCGCAGCACGGATGCCTGGACGGTCAATGTCTGCCCGAGCACGGGCGCGCTGGGAAAGTCCAGCGCCACCACCCTCGGTGACACGAGGGACGCGGAGGTGGGCGCCGCTCCGTCGAGCGCGTAGCCCGTGAGGGCGACCGCTTCCGCCTCGCCGAGCGCCTCGCTGAACTCCACCAGGACCAGGTTCGGGCTGGTGGGGGACAGGCGGGCAGCGGTGAGCGAGGGCGGCGTGGTGTCGCCGGTCGGCGTCACCACGTACTCGTAGGTCGTCGTCTCGATGGGCACGCCCTGGCGGCTCCTGTTTCCAACCACGGCGAGCAGGTACCTCGAATTCACGAGGATCTCGTGGTCTATGGGGCCGCGCAGCAGAAACGTGATCTCTCGGTCCCCGTCGAAGCTCGCTTTGGCTCCGAGCGTGTTCACGAAGAAATACTCGAGCAGACCGTAGCGGTAGTCGAGGAAGAGCCCGTCCGGGTGGAGCGGCTTGTCGAACGTCATACGAAAGACGTCGTTGCGCTCGCCCTCGTACGCGATGAGTTCGGTGCTCCCGACGAACAGGCCGGGGCCGATCGGGTCGCGCGCTTCGACCACCGCTTCCAGAACCGGGAGCATGACGTTGCCTGCGAGGTCGGCGACGCCCGCGATGGTGGCGAGGTCCCCAGCCTGGGGAGCGACGCTGAAGGTGACCTCGGCTCCGAGCTTGTCGATGACGGAGGATGAGGCGATGGGTTGCTGCGTGACGCCCGGGGCGGACGCCTGAACCAGCTCGACGCGCGTTCCGTGGATGGGGGTGGACGAGATCAGATCAGTCGTTCGCACGAATTGCACGGGCTCATCGAAGACGAACCGAAGCGTGTTGGCCGCCTCGCCCGGAAAGACGCTGAGCAGCCGCGGCGCGACCGTATCTCCGATCACGAGCGAGCTCACCGCATCGCTGCCGAAGGAGGTCGACGCGATCGTGTTGCCGCCCACGTCTCGCATCGTCGTGAGGACCGCGCTGATCTCCGCGCCGGTCGTGAGGTTCTGGCCGCCTCCGAGGGTGATGGTCGCGCGCCTCGCTGCTTCGTCGTACTCGATGATCGCGCGGGAAAGGTCAACGGGACTTCCCACCGGGGACTCCAGGTTCCAGGAGTCGACGCGAACGACGTCCGGGGCGACCATGAGGTCATCGAACTCGACCGTGGCCTGGTCGTTGTTGAGTCCCGACACGGTGACTCCGGCGATGCGCGCTGCCACCGGCGGGTCGACGTCCGTGCTGGTGATCGCTCGTCCCGTCGTGCCTTCCGATGCGCGGCCCTGGGCGTCGCGCATACCTGGCTCGACGATGACGAGAGTCTCTCCCGGGAGCACCGGCGCACTCAAGGTCAGCCGCACCTTCGAAGGTTCGATCTGGACCGCCGAGAGGACCGCTCCGCTGGTGACACCGAAGTGACTCGCCGTCTCCATATCCTCGGTGTTCATGGCGCCGTCGAACTCCACGACGAGGGTCGCGCCGGAGGGGTCGAAGTCGCGGTCCTGCGTGGCGCCGACGAGCGCGGCGCCGACGAGCGGTGGCTCACCTGGCGTGTCGTCCACGGAGCCACCCGAGCAGGCGGTCAGGAGCAGGATGGAGCAGAGCAGCGCGGCGACGTGAGCCATGGGAAGCGATCGGGTCATGGGGCAAAGGCCGTTCAGGGGCGGCGCCAGCCAGGGAAGACTCGCGCGAGGGAACTCCTCCACTGGTCGGAGGTCGCTTCTTCGTCCCCGAAGGAAAACCCTCCAGTGAGGGAGATGACGAGGCGCGTGTCCACGATCGAGACACAGCTGGTCTCGCGATGGGCCTCGCCGGCGGCGGGCGTCCCCATCCGCGCTCCGGGAGTGTCTCGAATGTGTGAGCCTTGTAATCCCTGGCCGGGGATGCCCTCAAGTGCGATACCCTATGGACATCCTGCCCATGCGGCCGCGCGACGTCCCCGGCGACATCGAGCGCGCCGCAAGAGCCTTCTCTCTTCCTGCTTCCATCCTTTTCACTAGATGAAAACATCACTTCGTCGTCCATTGATCCTCGCCGCTGCGGGATCGATCGCCGCGGCTACGGCCTCGGCTCAGATCACTCTCATCACGGACAACTTCGAGACCAACTCGAGCGCGGACTACACCGTCGCGGTGAGCGCCGGTGACGGCGCCCAGGACTTCTCGTTCGACTATGTCGCCGCTGGTATCCCCGCGGCGCCGCGCTCCGCGGTCGGTGACACGAAGGGTCTGCGCCTGACGGTCAACACCACCCAGGGCAACCAGGACGCCGCCACGTGCTTCCACAACACGGCGATCACCGCGGACGTCTACCGCCTGCGCGTGGACGTGTGGAACAACTTCACGCCGGGCGGCACGGGTACCACCGAGCACGCGCACGTGGGTGTGGGCGGCGACGGCGCCACGTTCAACCAGATCTTCTCGCCGATCTCCGGTTCCGGTGCTTTCATCGGCTTCGACGGCGACGGCGACTCCGGGTCGGATTACCGCTGGTTCCGTGACCCCAACAACACCCCCGTCGGCGAGACGGACAGCACCACGCTTCCGAACACGCACCCGAGCTACCTCGGCAACGGCAGCAACAACACCGGCGCGTTCTTCCAGGCTCTCTTCCCCGCTCCGCCGTCCACCGTGGCCGGTTCGCCGGGCAACATCTGGACGACGGTCGACATCGAAGTGGACAACACTGCCGGGCTCATCTCGTTCTACTTCGACGGCACGCTCACGTACCAGGGCAGCTTCGCGAACCGTTTCGACGGCCTCGCCAGCCTCGGTCTTGCGGACGTGTTCACGTCGGTCGGCGATGGCAACCAGTTCGTCGTGTTCGACAACTTCGAAGTCGTCGCCGGCGGTGGACTCGGATCCTCCTACTGCTCCGCCAACGCCAACTCCACCGGCGTCGCCGGTGCGATGTCGGCCACGGGTGCACCCACCGCAGCGGCCAACGACCTCACGCTGACGGCCAGCAGCCTTCCGAACAACTCGTTCGGATTCTTCATCGTCAGCCCGAACCAGGGCTTCGTGATGAACCCCGGCGGCAGCTCGGGCAACCTGTGCCTTTCCGGCGCGATCGGTCGCTACGTCGGCCCCGGCCAGATCCAGAACACGCTCGGCAACGGCGGCTTCTCTCTCGTGGCCGACCTGACCGCCATCCCGTCGCCGACGGGTCCGGTGGCCACGAACTCCGGTGACACCTGGAACTTCCAGGGTTGGTTCCGTGACTCGAGCCCCACGGGCCCGACGTCCAACTTCACCAACGGCCTCTCGATCACGTTCCAGTGATCCTGGCGCATCAGGGAAGGTAGACGCCTTCTCCTGAGACCGGCGAGCCGCCGCTCTCCCAACTCCTTCTCGAGGGAGTCGCGGGGGGCGGCGGCTCGCGCTATTTGCCAGAAGGGTGACGGCCTCGGTCGGACTGAAAGAGGCGCTGGAAGTCGATCCATTCGGCCTCGGACATCCACGGCTGATCTCGATCTCGATCCTGGGCATCGGCATCGGGATCGCGGCTCTGCATGGCTTCTTCGATCAACGCCTCCACGTCGGCAATCCGCTCCTTCGTCAGTGGATGCGTGCTCATCCACTGGAGGTTCGATTCGCCGCCGCCCATCTCTTCCTCCAGGACCTCGAAGAACTCGACGAGGCCCGACGGGCGCCGTCCGGCCTCGACGAGCCGCCGGACCGCGACGCGATCGGCTTCGCGCTCGTGGTGGCGCGAGTGTTTCAGGATCAGAAGGCCGCTCGATAGCTCGACGATCGTCTCCGCGGCCTCGAAGCCATCGATGCCGCCGCCGACCGCCGCAAAGGCGAAATGAACCGTCCCGAGGCTCCTCAGAATGTGCTTGAGACCGTGACGCTCCTCGACGTGGGCCATCTCGTGCGCCAGCACGCCCGCCAGCGCATCCGCGGAGGGGGCGGCGGTGATGAGCCCCTTGAAGACCATGATGCGCCCGCCGGGAAGAGCCATCGCGTTGATCAGGTCGTCGTCGATCAGGGTGACGCGGAAATCGTAGGGTGAGTTCGGACCCTGGAGCTCCTCGACCATCGGCTGCACGACGCGCTCGAACGCCTCGCTCTGGAGGATCTTCCATTCCTCGGAGGCGGCTTCGAAGACGTGCTCACCGAGCGCAGCTTCCTTCTCGGGAGAGATCAGCACATGCAGGCTCGGGACGGCGATGGTGTAAGCCAGGTAGGCCAGGGGAACCACGAGCGCGGCGATCAGGACCCAGCCAGCGAGCCCGAGTCGCCGGCGCGCCCGCTGGACCGTGGCGCGGCCTGAGCTGCCGAAGCGGGCCTGCGCTTCCTCGACGGCTTCGAGGAATCCACGGCCCTCGACGATAAGCTTGGCGGTCGGAGGGTTCGTTCCCGACGCCGAGCCGAGCGGAGGGAGCTCCAGGTGAACCTCGGTGCCTATCCGCTGGACGTCGATCACCCCGTGGATCGGCCAGGACCTGCGTTCGCCATCGGCGGCCAGGAGCTGGAGCTCGGCCCCGTCGATCCGAACGCGCCCCGTCGCCACGGGGACCGCCCGAAGGCCATCCAAAAGCCGCCCCATGCGCTCCATCGGCTCGAGTGAGCCGGCCGATAAGTCGTCTTGCCCGACCATCAGATTCCGAAGAGGTCCCCGATCTCGCCGAACAGCTCACCCGCTTCGCCGATTCCCTCGAGGGTGCTCGTCGCCTCATGGTCTTGGATCGACGCCAGCGTCTCATGGTCGATCTGTCCCGAGTACAACGTGGTCGCGGCGATCATCCTGCGCCAGCGCGTGACGGCCCATGGTATGGCCAGTCCGAGCGTGAAGATCGACGCCAGAAGCCCGGGCCCGCCGACGGCGAGCACGGCCTTTCCTGAGAGCGTCGAGTGGAAGCGTTTGCGCATGAACTTCGTGTGCTCCGTCCAGAAGCGATGCCGGGCCGCGAGATACCAGGGTACGTAGAGCCCGAGCGTCAGGATGGAGGCGAAGTAGCCGACGAGCTGGATGCCGAAGAGCGTCGAGCCGTCCCCGGTGAAGTCGCCGCGTTCTTCACCGAGTTTCGTGTGGGAGAGCTTGAATCGCTTGACGTTGCAAAGGTGCCAGGACCAGTAGATCCCCAGCGAAAAGATGATCAAAAAAGCGTCGCGGAGATAGAGCCCATAGGCACCCTTCAGGGTCCCCGTGAACCGGAAGCGCAGGTTGTTCCAGCTCGTCCGGGCCAGGTTGAACCGCTGGGCGCCGACGAGGGCCAGCGGCCGAATCAGAACCAGCCCGAAGAACAGTCCGTAGTTGAGGCCGATCTGGGCGAAGACCTCCGTCGGATGCGCGTCGACCCACTGGCTCGCGCGGTAGTACGCGTAGCCGAAGGGGACGAGGATCGCCATGCCCTTGAGGAAGCCGACGAACTTCTCCTGGCCGGTCGCGTGGTAGTCGAAGCGCCCGTCTGCGAACACGGTGTGGGTCAGGTGGAAGCGGCGCGTGCGTACCTTCGCCCAGAAGCGGTAGACGCCCAGGGTCAAGAGCGTCAGGGCGACGTTCTGGAGGTAGATGGTGAAGAGCTCCTTGTGCGGACCGTCATAGGCCGGCTGGATCCCGGCCTCCTGGCGACGCGCAGCCGGGACCAGGTAGCTGGATCCGCCGAGTCCCACGACCAGACCGATCAGCCCCAAGAGGATCGCCCAGCAGAGCGCCGCTTTCAGCAGGGTTCCAACGGCCTCGATCACGGCTTCATCCTCCGGATCGAGCCCCCCGGGATCGACTGCCTGGTAGGGGGCCTCCGCCCACTCCGGATCCAGCTCGACCGCTCGGGCGAAGTCCCGGGCCGCGCTCTCCTCGTCGCCGGTGAGGAACGCAGCGTAGCCACGCACCCAGAAGGCGTAGCTATCGAGTTCGTCATACTCGAGAGCGCGCGAGCTCTGGATGGAAGCTTCCGGAAAGTCACCCTCGTACAGAAGGGCTCTCGCGTAGTACGTGAGTGTCCAACTGGCAGATGCCTCGTTCGCGACCCGCTCGAGGTCGCGGATCGCGCGCGCGTCTTTATCCCGTGTCTGGTGGAGAAAGCCGCGATAGGCGAGGGCGTCGACGTGGTCGGGCTGCTCTCTCAGGAGCCGATTCAGGACCTGGATGCCCTTGATCCCACGGTCGATCTCCCAGGCCCGCGCCGCGTAGCCGAGGCAAGCTTCCTCGTGGGTTCGGTCGATCTTCAGCGCGTTGCCGTAGGCCTCGAACGCCGCCTCGGGGTCGTCGTTGGCTTCGTGTTCCCTGGCGATCGCCAGCCAGGCCTCCACGGTATCGGGCTCGCTTTCTTGTGCGAGAGTCGGGGTGGCGAACGCGACGAAGGCGGCCAGGCACGCCGCCAGGAGGGTGAGCCAGCCGTGCGAGCGGCCGCCCCGATGAATAGCAATCATGGGACGGCCAGCATAGCCCCTGGCTCAGTGCTTGCCCAGTTCGGTCAGCTTACCGAGTCCGATCGCAGCGAGTCTCCGAAGGGCCTCACGGTCGCCGTCGCCCACCGAGATCACCTGGATCTGGGCCTCGCGGAACATGTTGAGCCGCTTGACCTCCTCCAGAAGGAAAGGCCAGTAGGTGTAGGGGCCCAGGTAGTTCATCTTCATGGTCCGCTCGCCTTCCTTATCGGTCTCCGAGTCAGCCAGAGCCTTTCCGTCCCCGTAGTCAACGTCCTCGATGCCGAAGCTGTCCATGGAAGGGTTGCCGTCCGAGAGAACGAGGATCGTATCCGCGCCCTCTTCCATGGCGTCGGGGTCCACGTAGGCGCCGTCGTCCACCGTGCCTTTCTTCGTGGCGCCGTAGGCGAGCTGCAGGCCCTCGAAGAGGTTGGTGTCACCCCAAAGAGTTCCGTCCGGTCGATCGATCATGGGCTTGCCGATCTCGATGTCGTCCAGTGCCTTCAGCACCTTCTTCACGTTGCTGGACGTGGCCTTCACCATCCCGTCGCAGCCATCGAGGTAGTCGGCGCGGGAGCCGAATCCGATGACCGTGAACATCTGGTCCTCGGTCATCCGCATGATGGAAATCCGAAGGTGCTCCCGCGCCAGGTCGAAGCGCGTCTTGATCAACCACCAGGGAATGTCCGCTTCCGTGGGCACTTCACCCTTCTTCCACTTCTTGCGCTTCGACGGGCCGCTGGTCGGTCCGTTCGCGGGCTTCCAGTCATCGGGGATGGGGGCCGCCATCGAGTCCGACAGGTCGATGAGGTAGCAGACACGATCGCCCGTGACGTCCACGCCGAAGAACTTCGGCCACGCGTATTCCGACTCCGCGGCGTCGCCTTCCTTCTTCTTTTTCTTCTTGTCCTTCGCCCGCCCGGGACTTCGCCGCGATGAGCGCTCGCCATGCATCCGGCTCCAGCACGAGGCGGTCAGCCTCCAGCTCGGACGCCAGGTGGCGCGCGAGCATCAGCTGGGCGGCCCGCGGCGTCTGTTCGTTCTCCATCGTCGCGATGAGCGAGAGTGCGACCTGCTGCCACTCGCCCTTGACCTGGGTCTTCTTGTTCCCGAGCTCCGACATGGCCGACACCATTGCGCCCATCAGGATCATCTTCTCAGCGTCCTTCTTGGGTAGCGCCTTGCAGAGCTCCGGGATCAGCTCGTAGAGCGACTCGTCCTTCCGCTCGGCGAGGGCCTCGATCGCCGCTCCCCGGAGCGCGATCTCCTTTCCATTCCGTGCGATCTCGAGGGCTCGCTCCGGACCCTCTGCCTTGATCTGGATCGCAAGGATGTTCTTCCAGAGCCACGCGTCGTTGGCCTCGTCCGAATCCTCCATCCACTCGAGCATCTCCGGGCCGATCCCGGTGACCACGCCCTTCTCGCCCACGGCCGACGCGATCAGGAACGGCGTCTGACCCCTCGGAAAGCCTGGCTTCGCGTAGTGCTTCTTCAGGATCTCGAGCGCGCGAAGATCGCCAAGCGCCGCCAGTGCCTCGTAGGCGCGGATGTGATACCGCGGCGGGTTGCGCTTCAGCCATTCGTCGCACTCCTCCAGGACTTCCTCGCGGCTGTCCTGCGCGGGGAGTGCAGTTGCCGCGGGAAGCAGGAGCGACCCGAAGAGCGGAAGGGCGGCGCCGCTCATCCACCATCGACGGGAGCGCGCAGAAAAGGAGTCAGCCTTCATGGACATGGGGACGGAAGGGAATGCAACTTCGTTCCGCTCAGCGGGCCAATAACTCTGCAGCCTCTGACCGAGAGACGTCGTCGGCGTCCAGGATCAAATGCCACGGATTCGTCGCCCAATTCGAGTCTGCGGTGAGTGGGTCCCAGTAGGCCTCGCCTTCAACGCTCTGGCCACCGCTGTACCCGAGCGCGGCCAGCATCGCATCGGCGGCATCGCCGTCGGCTTCCGCGGCGGTGCCATTGAGACGCTCGCGCGGGGCGTCCTCAAGCCATCGAATGAGCCGGCGACGCAGCACTCGGGCCCGGTCCAGCTCTTCCAGAAGAACGTCGTGCTCCCCGTTCGGATCGCTCTCGAGATGATAGAGCTCCACCTCACCGGGCTCCCTGGCGAATGCCATGGATGAGCTTTGATGACCGATCAGCGTCATCGTCAGGAACCAGCCGTCCGCTTCGATGGCCGCCAGGAAGTGGTGGGCACCGAGGAAGAAACGTGGCTCCTTCGGGGGCTCGGCCTCCAGGAAGCTCCGGAGGTCACTGCCCGGCATGTCCGGCGACCCCAGGCCGCTCACCTCGGCGAGCGTGCGCCCGACGTCCATCAGGTTGACAGGCGCGCGGACGCGGGCTCCCGCCGGCGCACCCGGCCAGGCCATCACGAGAGGAATCCGCATGATCCCCGGGTAGAGCCCGGAGTGGCTCCACCATATGCCGTGCTCGCCGAAGAGTTCACCGTGGTCGGCCGTGAACGCCGTGACGCCGCTTCGCACGCGCGGCAGGTCGAGCAGCTCGCCGAGCGCGCCGTCCACGAAGTCGACCTCCGCTCGGTACTGGGAGTAGGGGAAGCGTCGGTCGCTCAGGCCGCGGATCCAGCTCGGGATCTTCGCCTCCCCGGTATCGATCACCTTGCCGCGGAATGGGTCGCCGCCGTCCCAGTACTTGCGATCGTAGGGCTTTGGAGGGGAATAGGGCGCGTGCGCGTCGTAGAGGTGAACCCAGCAGAAAACGGGTGCGTTCTTCGCTTCCTCGATCCAATCAGCCATCAGCGCGATCGCCTCGGGCCCCGGGCGGTCGCCCTCCAGCGGCGCATCGATCCGATCGAATCCGTGTCCAATGCCGCTCTGGGCCTGGGACAGATGAAAAACGCTCGTTGCGGCCAGGGTCTCGTAGCCTGCGTCCCGGAACCGCGTCGCGATGGTGCTGGCCTCCGCGCTCAACACGTCGCGATTCGTGAGGATCCCGGTGTCGCGAACGTGCATACCCGTCATCAGGGCGATATGGGACGGCGCGGTCACGTTCGTCGGAGCGACGCAGTCGAGGAAGTGGATGCCGCGACGCGCGAGCGCGTCGATGTGCGGCGTGGAGACGAGGCCGTCCGCACTCGCCACGCCGATGTGGTCTGCGCGGTGGGTGTCCGAGGTGATGAGGAGTACGGTCGGGGGCGGCGCGCCCGTGGGCTTCGCGGCGCGCACCGAGGGCTCGGCGAACGCTCCGATGGCCGCATCGTCTCCGATCGTCGAGGTGAGAGCGACCTCGATCTCCACGGCGCCGGCGCCGACGTGGTCCGCGGCGATGACCACCGGTCGCCATCGATCGGTTCCCACGCTCTCGAACTTCCCTTTCCACTCGCCCGTCGGTCCGACAGCGCTGACCTGGAACATCGCCTGCTCGCTCGGCCGGGCGGTCTTCGGCACGAGCGCCAGATAGGCCCTGAACTCTTCCCCGGTGCCCAGGGTGACGGACGTCCGGAGCGGCCGACTGCCGATCACCCCGTAGCTCCGACGCGCCGTCGTCCCCACGTGCACCAGCGGAAGCGCTTCGCCCTCCTGCTGGCCGAGGGGAGGCGCGAAGGCCTCGTCGGAGACACGGCTGAACGTGACGCTCGCGAGCTTGGCAGAGTCGAGCCTTCCGATGAAGGCGACCGCGAACTCGTCCGGTACCACGTATTCGCCCCTCAGGAGGGCTGAGCGGAACGTGGCGACCTGCATGTCCCCGTGTCGCTCCAGCTCGCAGAGAATGGCACCCATGAGCTTCTCGCCGCCGGCGTAGAGGTAGAGCCGGGCCTGCTCGTTCTGCGCTCCGTGGATCTTCGGTACGGCCGGCGTCGTCACCTCGATCGTGACCTGGTTGAACGCACGCGCCGCCTCGGGGACCTTTCCGCGAACGTACTTCAGTCCGTCGAGACCGAGCAGTTCGGTGGCGGCGACCTTCGAGCCCGAGGGCGCGGACACTTCGACCTGCTGGACCCCGCCGCTGGCGGTGCCGGCCCACGGGAGGGGGGAGTCTGACGCCCTGAGCGTCCCGAGTAGCTCCACCGCGTCCCGCGACCTCGTGGGGCCCTGGGCCTCGACCAGGACACGCCGGAACGGAGCCGCGCTCGGTTCCGTGCGCGTCGTCTCCCCATGGCACCCTGCCAGCGCCCCGGCGAGTCCGAAGCTTCCAAGGAGCATCCAGGCGATGGTCGCGACAGGGGCCAGCCGGTGCCACCGGGCGGGAGACTCCGGAGCGGCGGTCAGCGATTGGGAAGCACCGTGTTCCATGGCGCTACCATAAGAACCCGGGGTCGCCTCGCCGAGGTCAACTGTCCCGCTTCACCATTTTGATCGCGGTTCCATAGGCGACCACCTCGGCGGCGTTCTTTGCGACCTCACTCGTCGCAAATCGAAACCCGATGACGGCATCGGCGCCCAGGGCGAACGCCTCCGCCTTCATCCGGTCAATCGCTTCTTCTCGGGCCTCGGCCACGACCTTGGTGTACTCGTGGACCTCGCCGCCGACGATGCCCTTCATCATCCCGATGATGTCGCTTCCGAGGTGACGAGCGCGGACGGTGGTGCCGCGCACGAGGCCCAGGGCCTCGGTGATCTCGCTCCCGGGGACGGTGGACGTGGTGATGATCAGCATCTTTTAGCGCTCGACGTGGCGGTAGGGATCCAGCGGCATGGCGCGAATGCGGCGCCAGAGCACGCTGAGGAAGAGGAGCGTGAAGCCAAGGAGCGAGGAGAGGATCAGGCCTCGGTGGAGGTAGCTGATGCCTTCGTTCGTGGCCACCGCCCAGACGGCGAGAGCAAAGGAGAGAGCGGTCGCGGCGATCAGAAGGAACCAGCCGATTCCGACGGTGCCGCGGTAGAGAGGTTCGAGCTGGAGAGAGGCCCAGTCGCGGTCGGCGGGCTCGGGCGGCGCGATGCGCCGCGCCAGCACGTCGAGGGCATGGAGTTCGGCGACGCGGTGGACGAGCGCGGGCTCGACCTCCATGCGCGCCTCGAACCTCACGGCTTCTTCGGGCGACAGTTCGCAGTCGGCGTAGGCCATCGCGAGGAGTTCATCCTCGGTCGGCTCGGCCTCGTGGCTTGTGTTCTGGGCAGTCATGACGAAGGAGCTACGGCGCTTCGGGGGCGCCTATTCTTCGGTGATTCGGAGGCTGACGGCTTCGTCATCATGACACGAGCCCTTCCCGTGTCGGCTTGGACGTGGCGCCGCGCTTGCGTTCACGCGGCCTGGTGCCGCTGGCGACGACCTGGGCGACGTCCTCGGAGAGCAGCGCCTGGAGCCGCTTCCTGGCGTGGAAGAGCCGCGACATCACGGTGCCCTCGGGGATCGAGAGCGCGGCGGCGATGTCCTTGTAGGACAGGTCCTGGTAGTGCCGAAGCACGATAATTTCTCGGTCGCGGGCCTTCAGCTTGTCGAGGGCCGCGGAGAACGCGTGGGTTCGCTCGTCATGCTCGGCCCGTTCCGAAGGGTTCGGCGCGTTCTCGTCGACGATGTCCCAGGTGGCGTCCTCGCCGCTGGCGTCCGTGCGATGGATCGAGCGCTCGCGGAGCCGTCCTTTCTTGCGGAGAAAGCTGAAGCAGGTGTTCCGGAGGATGCGGTGGAACCAGGGCAGGAACGGCTGGGTCGGGTCGTAGCTGTCGCGCGCCTTGTAGGCCTTGATGAAGGCCTCCTGGGTCAGGTCCTGGGCGTCCTCGTGGGAGCCCACGAGCGAGCGGGCCGCCTGGAACGCGCTGCCGCGGACCTTCCGGAAGAGGGTCTCGAAGGCGTCGGAGCTGCCCATGCGGGCGGCGGTCATGAGCTGGGTGGCCTCGGCTTGCATCGGCGCCGGGTCGTACTCCGGCTCCGCGGGCCCATTCTCCGAATCTGACGATTCGTTTCGAGGATCGGGCTTCTCGCCGGGCTCTTCTCCTGGTGGGGGACTCATGGGTGCTCCCATTTCAGGCAATTCGGCCCCGGGATGCCACCTGCAGCACGTGTCCCGCGGCCCGTTCGATGGCCCCGGCCGACCCGAGGCGCCGCGCGGCCTCGGCGATCCCCGCCCCGTAGGCGGCGCGCCGAGCTTCGTCCCCGAAGGCTGCGGCGACTTCCTTCGAGACGGTCTCCATGGGGCCATGGCCCCGGAAACAGTGCTCGGGGAGCACCTCTGCGCCCGCGAGCAGGTTCGTGGACGCGAAGTAGGGGCAGGTCAGGACGTTCCGATACATCCATGTCTCCAGCCGCTTGGAGACGCGGTAGACCACGACCGTCGGGAGCCGGTGGTGGAGGACGTCGGTCAGAATCGTTCCGGAGACGGCGAAGGCGGCGCGGGCCTCGGTCAGATTCCCGTGGAGGTCGCCGACCACGAGCCGCGCGCGGTCCCCGCCCTGGGTCTCCGCGAGGATGCCCTCGATGAGCTCGCGGTGCTCGGGCGTCGACTGGAGGATCCGGATCTCGGCGTCCGGATGTTCGGCCCGAAGGGCACCGAGGGCCGTGATCATCCAGGGGAGGTTCCGGCGAATCACGCCGCGCCGGCTACCGGGGAGGAGCGCCAGCACGCGGCTCGCGGGGTCGGGCTCCGTCACCGGGACTCCGGCGAGCGCGTCGAGGAGCGGGTGCCCGATGTGGGCGGTGGCGACGTCGTGGCGGCCGAACCAGGCGGGCTCGTGGGGGAGGATCGTGAGCGCGCGGTCGACGACCTTGCGGTAGGCGCCGACGCGCCACGGTGCCCAGCCCCAGTACTGGGGCGCGACCACGTGGACCACCGGAGACCCGTAGCGCCGGACCATGCGCGCCAGCGGGACGTGGAGAGCGGGCGAATCGATCGGGACGACGACGTCGGGGCGCGTCTCGCGCGCGTGGCGCGCGGCGTCCTCGAGCAGGCCCACGTAGTAGGGGAGCGACTGGAGCACGCCGTCGAATCCTGTCTCCGCCCGCGCGACCGGATCGCCGATCGTGGTGATGCCGAGGGCGCGCAGGCGCTCGCCGCCGACGGCGATGATCTCGGGTCGCGGGGCGCTGCGGTCCTCGGCGGCCTTCCAGAGCGCCTTGGCGAGGCTCGCGCCGTGGATCTCACCCGAGGCCTCGGCGGCCGACAGGAAGATCCGGAGCGGCCGATCCTTTCGAATCTCGAAGTCCGGAATCTCGCCGGGAATGCCCGCGCCCGCCGCCACATCCGCGGCGATTTCGCGCCGGACGCGGGCGCGCGCGGGCAGGTGCGCGAGGAAGCGCAGCGGTGCGACGAGGCCGCCGCCGATGGCGCGCGCGAGCTCGAGCCTGGCGGCCGTCCTGGGCAGCATGCCCGTGGGCGCTGGGGTCTCCGAAGAATTCACGGGACCGAGGATAATCGGATCGGGGCTTCGATCCCGCCGACCATCGTCCGTTTCAGTTCGGTTCAAGTGGGTCGGTTGCGGCGGGGAGGTCCTATAACTGGTGGCAGCCCCATGCTTCGACTCCTTGCCTTCTTCGTCGCCGTGATCTTCTTCACGCGTTTCCTCGCGACCCTGCCGATCATCGGTGCGATCTTCCGGATCCCGTTCCTCGGGTTCTGGTTCACGGCGATCCTCCTGTCGGCGATCTTCGCGAAGCTCGGTTCCGACGCGGTCGACTACCGGGCGCGACGGAATCTCGAGAAGAGTCTCGGCGCCGTCGACACGCCGCATCACAAGGGGAAGCTGGGAGCGCTGCTCCTCGCCCAGGGGCGCGCGCGCAGGGCGATCCCGCTGTTCGAGGAAGCGGCGGTGGGGGACCCGACGTCGCTGGAGTGGCGACACAAGCTCGGGATGGCGAGGCTCCAGGCGAAGGACGATCCGGCGGCGGCGCTGGCGGCGTTCGACTCGGTGCTGGAGGAGGACGTGGACTATGGGTTCGGTTCAGCGATGCTGCTTTCGGCGGAGGCCGCGAAGGAGGCGGGCTTTCCCGATCACGCGCTCGATCGCGTTCAGCGGTTCGAGCGGGAGCACGGGCCCACGCCTCTGAGCGCGCTGCTGCGCGCCGAGCTGCTCAAGGCGGCGGGGGACCGCGCGGGCGCGAATGCCGCGCTGGACGAGATCCCGCGGCTGGCGAAGCACGCTCCCAAGAACGCGCAGTCCCAGAGCTGGTCACTTCGGATCCGGGCCTTGATGCTGCGGCTCCTGCCCTGAGTCTGCGGTCCTGAGGCTCCTGACCTGAGGCTCCTGTCCTGAGGCATGGAAGCCGCCGGCCCCGGGGTTTCTCCGTGGAGTCTCAGGTCGAGGCGTCCGCGCGGTCGATTTTGCGAGCATGGCTTCTCCCCGACCCATGCTCGTTCGGCTCCTGCTCCTGCTTCTCGTTCTGGTCGCCTTCGGTAGCTCCGGCGTCGCGCTGGCGAGCCAGCGGACCGACAAGCACGCCGAGTACGGCTTCAGCCTCGAGGTGCCGACCTCGTTCGAAGCCCGGCCCGTGCCGGCCGAAATGCCGGGCCTCCTCGCGGTCTACGCCCCGAAGGACGCGCCGAAGGATCGGCGCTCGCCGGTGACGCACGCTCTGTGGCGCATCACGCTGGGGAGCGGGGGCAGAAGCACCGCTGACCTTGCGGTCCGGCGCTGGATGCTCGATGTCCTCCAGCCCACGCGCATGGAGTCGGTGCGCTCGGTCAGGCGCCGCTACGGCCGCGATCCGATTCGCTACGAGGGCGCGACGCTGAATCCGGAGGGCGAAGAGGAATCGCTGTTCGTCCACGCCTGGGTCGGCGACGAGGACGTGATCGTCTTCGTCGGCCAGTGCGAGACGGGCCTGTTGCGCCGCGAGAGCCGCGCCTTCGACCGGACGGCGATGAGCTTCCGGTTCTTCTCGGAGGCGGAGACCGAGGCCTCTCGGCAGAAATGGACGCGGCACTACCTCCGGACGTCCCTGCCGCATCGAGACGAGCGTATCGAGATCGCGTCGGCGGCCGTCGACGGCTGGTCGATTCGCGACACGGAGCATTCGATGATCCTCTTCCACGGGCCGTCCGATTCGCCGGTGCTCGCGCAGATCGCGAAGAACCTGGTGGCGGTGCGGCGTCGGTTCGCCGAGGACTTTCCGCCGGACCGTCCGATCGACGCGCTGTCGGTCGTGCGCGTATGCCGTGATCGCGGCGAGTACCTGACCTACGGCGGCAATCCGAACACGGTGGGGTACTTTCATCCGCGGGTGCAGGAACTCGTGCTGTACGACGCGCGCACCGATGCGTCGGACCCGATGCCGGACGATCACCCGACGATGCGAACGCTCTACCACGAGGCGTGCCACCAGTTTCTGCACCACACCGCCAGCTCGATGAGCCCGCACTCCTGGTACGACGAGGGCTCGAGTGAGTTCTACGCGGGCGCGGTCTTTCAGTCGGGTGCGGTGTGCGACATCGAGGGGCTCGCCGATCGCGAGGCCTTTCTTCGCCAGCGCGAGGTCCGTCCGCGCCTGCCGAAGCTGGAGGCGCTCCTTTCGATGACGCAGGAGCAGTTCTACGCCGACGCCAACGTGAACTACTCGATGGGCTACGCGCTGATCCGCTTCCTGCGTACCGCCGAGGCGGCGAGGATTCGGCCGGAGTGGAGGTCGCTCCCGAAGCGGTACTTCGAGACGCTGCGGACGCGGTGGCGTCGTGAGGCGGAGAGCCTCGCTCTGTCGGGCCTTTCCGGCGCGGGCTACGAGCAGGCGGTCAACCGCTCGCGCGGGGCGGCGCTGGACGCCGCACTGGAGAACGTGGACCTCGAGGAACTCGAGGCCGAGTTCCTGGAGTGGTTGCGCCAGGGCGGCAGCAACCACCAGTAGAACGCGCCTACCTCGCCGGGCAGCCGATGATGTGGTCGTTGACCATGCCGCAGGCCTGCATGAACGCATAGCACGTCGTGGGCCCGACGAACTTGAAGCCGCGCTTCTTGAGGGCCTTGCCCATGGCGGTCGACTCGGGCGTCACCGCCGGCACGTCGGCCATGGACTTCCATGCGTTCACGAGGGGCGCGCCGCCCGTGAAGGACCACAGGAGGTCGACGAGGGACTCTCCGTTCCTCTCCATGTCGACGGCCACCTTGGCGTTGTGGATGAAGGCCTCGATCTTCTGGCGATTTCGAACGATGCCGGCGTCCTGAGCGAGCGCCTCGACCTTCGTCTCGCCGAAGCGCGCGATCTTGTGCTTGTCGAAGCCGGCAAACGCGCGGCGGTAGTTCTCGCGCTTGCGAAGGATGGTGATCCAGCTGAGGCCCGCCTGCGCGCCCTCGAGGTTGAGCATCTCGAACAGCTTGGTGTCGTCGCGGCAGGGGACGCCCCATTCATGGTCGTGATAGTGCTCGTACAGCTCGTCGCCGAGGCACCAGGTGCAGCGTGGGTCCATACTGGTACGGTATCAGTCCCGCGCCGAACGGACTGCTTGCCCCGTGGAGGCTATTTTCGAGGATCGAGCGTAAGGTTCAGGCTGAATCACCCCTCGAACGATCATGCTCGCACTCACACTCGCACTCCTCGCCGCCCCTCAGACCACCTGGTACGTCGATTCCGCGGCGCCAGGCCCTGGTACGGGGACGCTGACCGATCCTTATTCTCGGGTGGACCACGCCGTCGCCCAGCCGGCCACCGTCGACGGGGATACCCTCGTGCTGGCTTCCGGCAGCTACCCGGCGGAGAGGGTCCTCCTCGGCTCCAAGGAACTCACCCTCGAGGCGGCGCCGGGCGCCATGCCTGTCCTGCAGTCGGACGGGTACGAGTCATTGATCACGGCGGGGCCTTCGAGTCAGCTGACCGTGCGCGGTTTGCGATTCGAAGGACCGGCGAGTCAAGGCGGCTTTCCACCGCCGCGCGGCGGCGCGATTCAGGCTTCGGGCGACGGCCTCGTGGTGGAGGATTGCTCCTTCGCCCAGCTCCGCGCATGGGAAGGCGGTGCCATCTACTCGACGGACACGTCGGTGACGCTTCGGCGCGTGAGCGTCGAAGTGACCTGTTCGGCGGACAACTACGGCGGTGCTCTGTGGCTCGATGCAGGGTCCGTGCTGATCGAGGACTGTGACCTGCGCGGTTTCGCTCTTTACGGCGCTGGTGGCGTGGTGTTCCTGGAAGGAGGAACGGTATCGATCGTTGGGTCGAGCCTGTCGGGCTCGGCCTACGAGCACGGGGGAACGATCTATACGCGAGCCACCTCTCTGACCCTTCGGGAATGCGATGTCACGGGGTTGAGTCGGGAGGACTACTTTGGCGGCGGCCTCTACCAGCAGTCCGGAACGGTCACCGTGGACACCTGTTCGTTCCACGACTGCACGGCGATTCGCGGGGGAGCCATCTGGGCCCAGGGCGGATCGCTGGCCCTCGTCGACTCCAGCTTCCTCGACAACCAAACCCGCTCCATCGTGACCATGGGCATCGGCGGCGCGGGTGCCGTCGGCTGCGGGGCAGCGCTGATCGAGCGCTGCGTGTTCGCACGAAACCGCGCGACCCATGACCCGCTGACGGAAGCCGGTGCGATCGCAGGGCGTCCCACCTTGCTCCACTGCACCTTCATCGACAACGCGGCGAGCGCCGGTGCCTCCGATGTCGTGTTCGGGAGCCTGCCGTCCACGCCCCCGGCTCTCGTGCGGGGCTGCCTCTTCCTCACGAGTGCGGCGAACCAGCTGCCGCTCGTTACCGGCAGCGCGGACCTCCAGTACAACCTCGCGAATCGTCCGCTGCCCTCGTCCACCAGCGTCCTCGCGACCGCCCAGCTTTGGGCGGATGACTCGTTCTACTACCTGCCCGGAAGCCCCGGGATCGACCTCTTGCCCCTGAGTTTCGGGACGGACCCTGACGGCACACCTCTTGATGCCGGAGCCTACCCGTTCGATCCCAGCTACTGCGGACCTGGCTGCGATGGTCCGCTGGGAACGGTGGCGTGCACGGCGCTGCCCAACACCACCGGCGTGCCCTCCTCGATCTCCGGTCTGGGTTCCACGGTGGTTGCCGCTAACCGCGTCGTGCTGAACGTCGAAGATCTGCCGAGCGGGTCCTTTGGCTACTTCATCGCGAGCCAGACGCCCGCCTACGTGCCCGGCGCGGGTGGCAGCAGCGGCGCGATCTGCGTGGGAGGTCAGGTCCTGCGCTTCAACCGGGACGTACTCCAGCCGACGCCGAACTTCAGGAACGTCTCCTTCCGTCCGCTTCTCGATGACCTCCCCGGCCCGAACGTGGTGCAGCCCGGTGAGCAGTGGTACTTCCAGTTCTGGCACCGCGACGGCGGGCCGGTGGCACCGACCTCGAACTTCTCACCGAGCCTGTCCGTGCAATTCTGATTTCCCGGCGGTACCGAACCCGACCCAAACCCGCCACGTTTCTCCGACGGTACCGCACCCTCCATTCGGACCATGAGAGCTTCCCTCTTCGCCGTTGCCCTTTCGCTCGCTTCCCTACCTTCCGCCTGGTGCCAGTCCCGCGTGTACGTCGACGCCAGCCTGGGCGACGACACCAACCCAGGAACCGAGGTCGCCCCTTTCCGCACCCTCACGCGTGCCACTGGCTTCATCGCGGCGGCCACCGCCACCAGCTTCGACCGCTACCAGATCGTTGCTTCACCCGGCGTGCACAACGCAGCTCTGGGGGAGGTCTTTCCGATCCACTTCGCCTCCAACGTGACGCTGACTCCCGGCGTGGCCGGGTCTCGGGTGATCATCGACGGGGACCGCACGCCCGTGGCCGTCGTCGTCGACGGCGAAGATCCTGTGGCGCCGAACAAGGGGATCCGTGGCCTCACGGTTCGAGATGCCGAGACAGGGATCTTGATCGGCGATGGAAGCCCGGATTTCTTCGTGCGCTACTTGATCGGCTGCTCCGTGGAGGACTGCGACCTCGGACTCGACGCCGCGTCACTGGTTTTCGCTTTCCCCATCGACGTTCAGTGGTCGAGTGGCGAGGTACTCCGTTGCTTCCGCGGCGTCCAGGCAACCGGGGACCGCTGGATCAGCCTGTACGACATGGAATTCAGTGACACGGTGGCCAACGCCATCGAATGTTCGGGCATCCGGTTGCTGACCGTCGACCAGGGAGAGATCGCCGGCGGTGATCACGCCGTGGCGATGAGCGCGGGTAGTTCGCCTTCGGAGGTTCGCGTGACCTCTTCGGTCATCACAGGATTCGTTGCTGGAGTTCTTGTCACGGGAAGCGCTGGAAGCCATGTGCCGCGGTTCACGGTCGACCACGCCACATTGACGGGAAACACCGCGGCGTTCTCTCTTCAGGGTGCCTTCGATCCTTCCTCCGTCGTGCGACGCAGCGTCTTCGTTCAGAACTCCGGGGCGTTCGATTCGTCCGGGCAGGGCGGCCTGATGGTCGAAGACTCACTCGTGGATTCGTCCGCGGTCGCGGGGGCCGGGCTGCTGGTGCCGGGGCCGCTGCCGACCTTCGTGCACGCCGCGGGCGGGGACTACAACCTTCGGCGCTCGAGCCCCGCCGTGGATGCGCTCCCGTCGACCGCGCAGGACCCGAATCCGACGGACGGGAACCTCGATACGGTGGGGGGCCGCGACATGGGGGCGCTCCAGCTGGAAACGCTCGTCGGTCCGCTCGAGGCACAGATCGGTACGACTCTCGTCCTCACGACGCTCGGTGAGCCTGTCGGATCGGGCTTCGGCATCCTGCAGCCGCGCTTCAGTACCGGTGCCGTGCAGATGACGCCCTATGGCCTTCTGCGGGTCGAGCCCGGCCTGGCCATGCGCGTGGCCCGGATTCTCCCTGCTCCCGGCACGGGAGTGGCGTCCTGGAGCGTCGCGATCCCGAACGACCTGAGCCTCGTGGGAGAGATCTGGGTGCTGCAAGCACTCACGCCATCCTCGGCCGCCCCGCAGGGATTCGCCTTCACCAACGAACTGTCGATCCGGATTCGACTCTGAGGAACCGCGAACCCGTTTCGAACCTGGCGGTACCGCCAGGCGTTTTTCCGTCCTGGCGTGGCCTGGTGATTTCGATCCTGGACATGAAGGCGACTCCGTGAGACTCTTTCTCTCACGCTCCTCCGGGCACCAGGCCCGAGCATTCTTTGTCGCCTTCTCGATCCCACATGACAACTCGACCCACAGCCCTCCTCTTTGCCCTCGCGATGGTGGGTTTGGCCCAAGGCCAATCTCCCGTCCAGGAAGCGCAAGACCAGTCAGCCCCTGAATTCGTCGCAAGCCCCGGACAACGCGAGTTCACCGGGCGCATGATCGCGAGACCGCTGCAGGCCACGGCCCTCGAGGCACGAGGGCTCAGCTCCGATGCCATTGGACAGAGCCTGGCCACGGCGCGGCTCGAGATGACGCTCTACGAAGTCGACAGCTACGTGCCGCAGACCGATGAGTACGTTTTCGAAGTGCCGGCCGGATCGAGCGAAACGGAAGTGGCCGCGACGCTGCTCGCGACCGGGGCGTTCCAGTACGTCGAGCCCGACTGGCTGCTTTATCCGATTCAATGCTCGGACGACCAGTTCCTGGGACTCTCGTGGCAGCACACCGCGATGCGCTCCTGCGACGCTTGGGACCAAGAGACCGGGAGCCCCACGGTCTCGATCGGGATCTGCGACACGGGCGTTCTGACGACTCACGATGACCTGCAGCTTCACCGGCTAGAGGGCTACAACGCCGTCGATCAGCAGTGGGAGTCCCAGGGGGGGAGCGTCCTACCCGTCCACCCCCATGGCACGCAATGCACAGGCAGTGCCGCAGCCAATGGCAACAACGGCGTCGGGGTCAGTGGCATCGGGTGGAACCTGAGCCACCGCATGATGCGCGTTTCGAACGTGTCGACCGGTAGCGCGTCGCTTAGCGTCCTGCAGCACGCTGCGCGGACCTCGATCGAGGCCGGCGACAAGATCGCCAGCGTGAGCTACTCCGGCGCCGACACGAACTCGAATCTGACCACGGCTTCCTACATCCGGTCTCTCGGCGGCCTCCTGTTCTGGGCGGCGGGTAACGACAACCGGAACCTCACGTTCGGCAACCGCGACAACGACGATCTGATGGTTGTGGGTGCGACCTCGGAGAACGAGACGCGCGCTTCCTTCTCCGCCTACGGCCAGTTCGTGGACTTCATGGCCCCGGGCGACGCTGTGGCGACAACGTCCAGCACCTCGAACTCTTCCTACGTGTACGCGACAGGGACCAGCTTCGCTTGTCCCATCGCAGCAGGCCTCGCCGGCCTTATCTGGTCTGCCGATCCGAACCTGACCCCCGGCCAGGTCGAGTCGATCATGAAGCAGGGCGCCACGGACCTCGGCTCCGCCGGCGTGGACAACACCTTTGGATACGGCCGCCTCGACAGCCTTGGCTCCCTGAACCTCGTCAACGGCGGCGGATCGACGCCGCCCGTCGCGGACTTCAGCGGCGCGCCCACCTCGGGCACCGTTCCGCTGACCGTGACCTTCAGCGATTCGTCGCAGAATGGCCCCGCGTCTTGGAACTGGAGCTTTGGAGACGGCAACAATTCAGCGTCCCAGAACCCGAGCTACACCTACACCACTGCCGGGACCTACAGCGTTAGCCTGACGGTCACGAATGCCGACGGCACCGACACGCTCACGCGAACCGACTATGTCGTCGTGAACCCTGACGCCCCCCAGCCTCCGGTGGCAGACTTCGTCGCTACGCCGACCTCGGGAACGACACCACTCAACGTCAGTTTCACCGATCAGTCCACGAACAACCCGAACTCATGGTCATGGGATTTCGGTGACGGAAGCACCTCGACAGCCCAGGAACCGGGCCACATCTACACCAGCGTGGGAAGCTACACCGTCAGCCTGACGGTCTCGAACTCGGACGGCTCGGATACCCAGACCCTGACGAACTACATCACCGTCTCGGCCCCGAGCGGCGGCGACATCCTCGGCGACGGGTTCGAGAGTGGTTCCTTCGCCACGAACGCCTGGATGCCGGTCGGCAACGCTGACGTCAGTGCCCAGTCCGCCTTCACGGGGACCTACGGAGCACGCCTTCGCCGCGGGAGTTCAATCGAGGTCGCGGTGAGCACCGCTGGTCGCACGGGCGTCACGCTGAGTTACGCGCGACGCACGCGGCGACTCGATGGTGGCGAGCGCCTGACGGTCGAGTGGTACGACGGCAGCGTCTGGCGGGCCGTCGAGACGCACAGCGGCGGTTGGGGCACGCCCACCTTCTCGTTGGGCTCCGGAGCGGACAACAACCCGAACCTGCGGCTCCGCTTTTCTTTGAACGCGAACCGCAACAACGAGCACGCCTACATCGACGACGTCGTCCTTTCGGCAGACTGATCCCGGCCGATCCCCGGCAGTAGCAGCGCGGGGCCGCCTTGGGGTGGTCCCGCGCTTTCGTGCCAGGTGATCATGGCGGTACCGAACCCGACCCAAAGCCGCCACGTTTCGGATCGAACGAGGAGCGTACGATCGGAAACGTGGCGGCTTTGGGTCGGGTTCGGTACCGCCGTTGGGTCGGGTTCGGTACCGCCGGGTTCGGTACCGCCACGCATCCAGTTCGTCCGTGAACGATCCAGGCCTGCCCCATAGGATCTAGAAGAACACCACGCGGACGCCGTCCGTGAAGTTGGAGGTGGGCAGGCCACCGACAGCGTCCCGGAACCAGGCCTGGAAGTGCCAGGTCTGGCCCGGGGTGATCGCAACGAGGCCGTTGGGCTGGGGCGTTCGTGTCAGATCCAGATCCAGTGAAAAAGCGCCCGAGGCACCTGAGTTTTGAGTCTGTCCCGGGCCCACGTAGCGGCCGATGCTGCCTGCCAAGCACAGATTCCCGGCGCTTCCGCTGGGGGTGGCGACGAAGCCCTGGAAACGGCTCGTGATGAAGAAGCCGAAGGAGAAGGTGGGGACGCTCGAGGTGGTCAGCAGTAGATCGTTGTCAGTGACCCGGCCCGATCCGGTGACCGAGATCGTCGCCACGGTCCCCGTGCTGTTGACGTTGGCCGTGCAGTAGTTGTCGCACGCACAGAGGTCGCGGGAGTAGAGAGTGATCGAGCGACCGGAGACCCCTTGGAGCAGCGTGGTGATCAGCGCCGTCGAAGTCTCGTAGACGTGAACGCCAGAACCGGTCGAGAAGAGAAGGTTGCCGTTGCCAAGGAGGTATACGCCACGGACTCCTCCGACGCTGCTCGTGTCGATGTAGGCGATCTCGGCGCCGCTCGCGTCGTACTCGTAGATCCCCACGGGAGTCGACGCTCCAGCCACGAACACGCGACCGCTCGCGGAGACGTGAATCTGGTTGGGGGTGTCGACGCCGCTGACGCCATTGGAGCCGTGGAAGAGGGACTGGTTCTGGAGGTCCGCTCCCTCCGCGAACACGAGGTCATCGCCGGAAATATCGGAGACCAGGAACCCGGGAACGCCCTGGAAGGTGAACGGCACGACGTCGAAGGGGTCGCCGATCGCTGCCGACGTGATCAGTTTTCCCGCTGCGTCGACCTGTGCCAGTGAATCTCCGGGGGCTCCGCCGCTGGAGCCTGAGTTCGCCACGAGAGCCCCTGGTCCAAGCGGCGCCAGGCCGCGGCATTGATCGAGCGGCCCGCCCGCCGTACCTACCCACTGGCTTCCGTCTCCTGTGAGGCGGAAAACGGTGTCCGCGACCATATCACTGACCCAGAGCTCCCCATTCGGCGCTTCCATGACCTCGATGGGGACTCGCGCAGCGCCGCCGGTCACCGCGTCGAGATCGACGGCGATGGGTCGGATCAGCTGACCCGAGAACGGATCGAATTCCATGATGGCACCGTTGGCGCTATCGGGGATGAGGAGTCGCTGCGCGAGAGCATCAGGGAGGCATGTGAAGGTTCCGAGGGCGATCACGAGCTTGAAGAGTCCGTTCATGGCGTGGTGTGGTGGAGCAGTGGATGGAGACCGCGCGCCAACGGCCGCGGGTATCTATCTCCATCCGCAGTCCGCCCGAACCGCTACTGAAATTTCCGGGCAGTGCCGAACCCGCCCCGTTCCACCGAAGGGGCCCCATCCGAGAACCGCTGTTTGCTTGGCGGTACCGAACCCGACCCAAAGCCGCCACGTTTCGGATCGAACGAGGAACGTACGATCGGAAACGTGGCGGCTTTGGGTCGGGTTCGGTACCGCCACGTTCGGCAACGCCACTTGACTACGGGGGAATGCGTGTCGCCGAAAGTGCGACCGCGACGTGCTGGTTTTTGGACATGAAGAACCTACCCACGCGCGCGCTGTTCCTGACTCCCATGGCCGTCTTGCTCCCGTTGCTTGCTCTCTCGGCGCAGACAGAGCGCCCCAAGACGGCGGAGTTCGATTGGAGGGCGCCAGCTCGCAGCGAGATGGTGACGCCGGTTCCCGTCGAGCTCCGTGATCACAAGGACGCGGCGGCCAGCAGAAGCGCGGCGCCGAGGTGGAAGGAGCGGGTTTTGGTCCGCGATATCGACGGGCTATCCGCGTTCGAAATTGCCACGCGCCGAAAGGGTGACGCGGACCGGCAGGTGGCCGTCGGCGGTGGGTATGTGCTGGCGCTGACGAGGAGCGGGCTGCTCGTCTACGACAAGAGTGGAGAGAACGTCGGCGGCGTCAGAGGGAGGGCCCTCAAGTACGGCGTCGACCCCAGGGTCTGCTTCCAGCGCCAGGCGAGGGCCTTCGTCATGGATGTTTGGTGGCACTGGGGGGACTCGAACTTCAAGAACAACAACATCATGGTCTCCGAGACGGATGACCCGCGGGGCCCTTGGAATTCCTACGCCGTGAGCGGGCCAGGCGGCGTGATCGGTGGCGCGGTAGCAGCCAGCCAGCGTTGGACAGGGCACACGCTACCTGGGACAGAACGGTGTGACATCTGGTTCCCCGAGCCGCCCAAGACCCCTACGGTGCCTGAGACCCGTGAGGTTCTCGACAGCACCCTCGTGCTCTCGACCCCTGATATGAAAGCGGGCCAGCCCACGCGCGCCTATCACTTCGACGGCTTGCTGGGCCACCCCGTGCTGAGCCAGGATCCGGTGGATCCGCTTTACTTTCTCCGCATCACGGACAGGCACTTCATCATCAACATGGTGGAGGCGGATGGGGCCGGCGGGCCCCGCTGGCGCCAGCTCGGCGCGTCCCTCCACGGCCTCGAGCTTACAGGCTCTCTCCCCGATTCGCCCCAGAAGGGCATCGAGCAGAAGACCCCCTCGGGCAGTCGTCACCCCAAGAACGTCGTGCTCCAAGGCGGCTTCATCTGGTTCGCAAACGCGATCCACCATGAGGGCCGCGCCGCGGTCCAGTGGTACCAGGTCCGCCTGGATGGATCCATCTTCCAGAGGGGCCTCATCGCCAGCGACACCTCTAGCTACATCCAACCCACACTGGCGGTGAACGAACGCCTCGACGTGCTCGTTAGCTTCCAAGAAACGAGTCCCGAGATGTTCATCGGCACCCGCGTTGCGTGGCGCCGGGGCGATGACGTGCCCGGCACGCTCCGCGCCATCGGCGCCACAGGGGAGGGCGAAGGCGTCAACCGGAGCAAGACGCCCCTGGACTACAGCGCTTGCTGCATCGACGGCGACAACGGCCTCGACCTGTGGACCATCCAAGGCCTCACCGACCCCCGCCACAAGGGCCACACAGTGGTAGTCCGCGTTCCCTTCGCGGACGAGTAGGACTTTGGCGGTACCGCCCGATGATCCGAAACGTGGCGGCTTTGGGTCGGGTTCGGTACCGCCATTGGGTCGGGTTCGGTACCGCCAGGTTCGGTACCGCCAAGACCCTTCGACGCAGCTCGCGACCCCGTTACCAAGGTTCGCGACAGGCCAGGCGACCGTGAAGTTATTCTTCGAGGAAAGCCGGTCGTCGATCCGAGCGGCACTGCCACTACCTGGCACCATGACCTCGAACCCAAGAATCTCCTTCGAGACGCTGCTGGCTGAGACCGCTGCACTCCGGCGGCTCGCCGGTAGCCTCGTCGCCGACGCCGCGAGCGCGGATGACCTCGTCCAGGAAGCCGTTCTCGCGGCCCTCTCGGACGGCCCTGCCGTTCGGGAGAACCCCGGCGGCTGGCTCCGCGCGACCGTCAAGAACCTGGCGCGCCAGCGTGTCCGCTCGCGAGCGAACGCGGCGGCACGCGAAAGAGCTATCGCCACATACGAGGCAAGCGCGTCGACAGCAGAATCCGTCATCGCGGCGGAGAGGCAGCGTGCCCTGCTGGAGGCGATCATGGAGCTGGCCGATCCGTACCGAGACGCGGTACTGGCGCGCCACCTGCGCGGGCTTTCTCCAAGCGCGATCTCGGAGGAGACCGGGGCGCCCGTTCCCACCGTGAAGAAGCGAATCGAGCGCGGGCTCGCTCAGCTAAAAGTCCGCCTTGGAGCGAGGTACGGCGAAGGCGGCGCGTGGGCTCTGGCTCTGCTCCCACTGTGTCGGCCTGAAGTGCGCGCGGTCATGGCGAAGTCTGCGGTGAGTGGCGCAGCAGGCGCGGCCGTCAAATCTGGCTCGAAGCTGGGTGGCGGCGCCCTCTTCGTCGGTGCCGCCGCGACCATCCTCATGGCCCTCGCGGGAACGGCCTGGTACCTCGATCAACACGAAGATGCGGTGGAGCCGTCGTCCCTGAGCGGTGCAGAGCTCGAGCCCTCGACGGTTACGCCGGAGCTTCTGCTGGGAACTCCCACCTCGGGGTTCGTGACCACTCGTGTCGCTCCTGCGGAGACAAAGGATGCGGGAGCCCACGGGGAGTCCAGCGCGCTGGCACAGTCTGGCCAGGTAGCCGTCCAAGTTGCGTCCGATGATACGGTGACGCTCCTGGGACTCGATGGCGAGCCGATTCGTAGTGCAGAGGTCCGTTGGAGCCGGGTAGAGGACAGCCGGCCAGAGGAGCTCGTCACGGAGAGCCAAGAGCACGGTTGGACCGACGATGAGGGCCACCTCAGCTTCACGCGCCGCTACAGGGGAGGTCTTTCCGAAGGCGAGTGGACGATCGACGCGCGCCCGTTTGCACCGATAGGCGTGCGCCAACCGGTCCAGGACTCCTGCGACTACCTCATGGCGCCTGCGGTCCGTCTCGCGGGCCGCGTGGTGGACAGCAACGGAGACGCCGTGGCCGGGGCTCAGGTTCGCTACGTCAGTGAGCCTGCGCTGTGCCTTCGGCTCACGGAGGCGATCAGGCACGCCGGATTCCGAACCGAGGGGCGCAGCGTGACTGCTGGATCGGACGGTTCGTTCGATCTGGGGTTCGTACCTGCCGACGCGCTCGCCATGGTCAACGCTTATTCGGGACGAGCTCACTCGGCCCGGGTGGAGACCCCGGTAAGCAGCGACCTGGGCGTCGTGCTCGTCGTGCGACGCGAGAAGAGCGTCCAAGAAGGGATCTTGCGCGGTCGAGTCGAGCATGTCGACGGTACCGCATGTGCACGGGCCACGGTGCGCTTCAAGTACCACGAGGCGGAGGCAGATGACGACGGGAGGTTCGAGGTCGGAATCCCGGACATCGGAGCGGACGAGTCTCCACGAATCACCACCCAAGACGAGAGCGGGCGCTTTGGAGCGGTGGAGGGAGCCAGGCTGCGTTCGGTGCTGGAGGAGGTCGGCGCAGAGGTCCGCATTGAGGTCCCCGATGCCATGGGGGCCGTCCAGGGCACGCTTCTGCACCCGGATGGTTCACCCGCACGCTTGATCTCCATGGCGCTCTTCGACGGAACACCGAAGGGAAGTTCTTCGGCCACGCTCGAGCGCATCGAATCTAGCTTGGGGGGACGAACGGATCGAGAAGGCCGGTTCGAGCTCATCTTCCTTCGGGATCGGCCCTACACACTTCGCTTTTATTCGTTCGAGCCACTCATGGTTCACGATGTGGTTGTCGACCCTGCGGAGGCGGACCCGTGGACGATCACGCTTCCTGTGGAGCCAAACGTGCGCTCCGCCGAGGGGGTCGTGGTCGATCGTCGAGGAGAGCCCGTGGCGGGGGCTCGGGCGGCCATCTCGATCGTACTTGACGCCGGAGGGTTTGCTACCGGTCGCCCGGACGTCGTGGGGCTCTCCATGACCACGGATGCGGAGGGACACTTCTTCTTCCCTTCGCTTCCTGCGCAAGGCGTCGAGGTCGCCGTGACGACGGATGAGATGAGCAGCAACCACGCCGCCTCATACTCCATTGCCAGCTTCGAGCCAGGGGAGGCGAAGCGGATCGAAGTGGATCCCCTTTGTGAGGTGATCCTCTCGGTGGCGGACGAGGCGGTCACGGCTATCGGGGCGCGCGATGGGGGCGGGAAGGATTTGACCCTGCTGTCGCGCGTGGCAAACCACAGCACTTACTCGGAGAATCTCCGGAGGGAAGCGGGGAGCGAATTCCCGCTTCTGTTCGTGCCACAGAGCACCGTCGAACTGATCCTTCGGGCTGGATATCGGGAGCTTAGAACGGAGCCCGTTCGGCTCGAGCGCGGGAAGCTCAATCGACTCAGGCTGTAGGCCGCTCGGTGGATCCGGGCAGAATCCCGGGGAATTCCATCAACAGCGCGCCGCGCCCCGCGACCTGCTGGTGTGTTCTCCGTACCGCGCTCGCACCCGCCAACTAGGCTTGGCTACCGATGGACCCTCAGGTAGTCAGGATGCAGGAGCGCCGCGGAGCGAATACGCCTGGGGCGGATGATCCGGAAGGAGCTGAGGGCGCGCTCGCCCGGATCGTCGGCGGGGCCTGTGGCGGGGACCGTGGCGCTTTTGCCTCGCTCATACGAATCTTTCGCCCGGAGGTTCAGCGGATTGCGCTGCGGCTCATCGGCAACCATGAGGATGCCGAGGACGTCGCCCAGGAGACCTTCGTCCGGGCCTGGGGCCAGCTCGGACGCTTCGCCGAGGGGCACGGGAGCGCGGAGGTCGCCGCCGAGCGGCTCGGCGCCTGGCTCGTCGGGATCTCCGTGCACATCGTTCGCGACCTCCAGCGCAAGAAGTCGCGCGCGCCCCGGCGTGAGGCTGCGGCAGTTGCGATGCAGCTCGCCTACCGCATCGCCGCTCGCAGGTCCGATGAGCCCGACGCCGTGGTCAGCGAGCGCGAAACCCAGCAGCTCCTGAACGCCGCGCTCGCCGCTTTGCCGGAGCGCCTGAGGACCGCGCTCGTCCTTCGCACCTTCGAAGGGCTCGACTACGCCGCCATCGCCGAGATCACGGGGCTTCGTGCGAACACCGTTCGCACTCACGTCATGCAAGGGCGGCGCGCGCTGCGCCGGATCCTCGGGCCCGCGCTGGAACTGGACGGAGAGGAGGAGATTCGATGACCGCTGCACGTCTGCGAGGATGCCGCGCCTACCGTGGCCCGCTCGACGAGATCTTCGATGGCCTGGCTTCCATGGAGACGCGTCACGCTGTCGAAGCTCACGCGGAGACCTGTTCCGTCTGCGCGGTAGAGCTCCGCGCGTCACAAGGGGTCCGCCGGTGGATCGACTCGTCGCCGGAGGCAGAACCCCATGCGGAGGCCGAGGAGGCCTTCGTTCGCGATGTCTTCGGACGGATCGACGCCATGGAGTCGGGGTCGCCGCCGACGCGAGAGTCCATCGGAAAGCGTTCCTGGACATGGCGGCTGGTCACTGCCGCGACGGTCACTGCCGCGACAGTCGCTGCCGCTGCAGCGCTGCTGCTGCTCATGCGGCCCGAGAAGCGAGCCTTGGAGCCTTCGTCCTCGACCGACATCCCCGACGCGATCTCAGCCAGGACCGAAGTGCCTGTGGCGGTCCGGCAAGCGGCGGTCGAGCAGACCTTGCCCGACCCGGCCCCGGTCGACCTCGCGGCTCTCGAAGCCGCGCTTCGCGGACTCACCGCTGACTCGATCCGGCCGGAGGCGGACCTGCGCACCCGAGTCGGCCTCGCGCCGATCACCGAACGCTTTGGTTTCGACGCAGCCCAGCGCGGCGCGCGCGCCGTCCTCACGAACGTCGACCGGGTCGAGCTGCACCCGGTTGCCGCGCGCTTGCTCGGGCCGCGCGCGGACCTCAGGGATCGTCGGCTGCTGCTGCGCACGCTCTCGACCACCGGTCTCGCGGGCGCGCTCGCGCTCGCCGAGCGGGGTCCGAGCGGGCTTGTCTGCCTGTGGGATCTTGCTGCCTCGGACTCACCGGATGACGAGGAGCTTCGGCTTCTCGCGGTGCGCGCGCTGAAGTTCCGGAGCGAGGCTGGTGAGGACCCCCTGCCCTCACCGCTCGATCCGACGAGGCACCCCGCGGTGGCCGCGGAGCTCATCGCAGCTTCCGGTGAGGGGGCAGCGGCCCGGTTGCTCGATCTCTTCCTGGCGGACGGGCGCGAAGAGTGGATGAACGCGTGGCTGACGACTTCGGAACGCGATCGGGCGCTTGCAGCGGTCCTTCGCGGTCAGCCCACCAGGAACCAGCCCAGGAACCAGCCCAGCGGCCAGCGTAGCGGTAGGGCGGGAGACCAAACACTGCGGAAGCTGCTGGCCATCGAAGCAGCGCACCACGCACCCGGGCTCGACTTCGTGATCCAGGCGCTAGAGTGCGGTGAGCGCTCCGCCGCGGCGACGCTCGCGTCGCTTCCCGGAAGGGCGCCCGCTGCCGCGCTTCTCGTCGCGTCATGCGCCGGGCACTTGTCGTCCGAAATCGAAGACCTCGCCTGGTCGAGTCTTGCTACAGCCCAGCCCTACGCGCTGCTCGATCTCATGCTCGAATCGCACGGTGCCGTGCAGGACCCGGCGGCGACGGTGATCTCGTCCCTGGCTCTCATTCTGGAGGCCTGCCCCGATGCGCGCAGGGTGCTCGTCCTGGCTGGTCTCGAACCGGAGCTGACGGAGGCTGACAGGACGCGCGCGCTCTCGCTCGCGTTCGACGCTGACGCCGACGTCGAGTGGGGGACGCTGCTCGACGCGTCCACTCGAGCGCGACTCCGTGAACTCACGGCATCCGGGGAAGCGCCGCTGGCGGCCGCCTCCTGGATGGCGTGCGACCGGCTCGGGGAACTCCCGCCGGAGGCCGATCCGGACATCCTGCGCGCGCTTGCGCGGAAGAGCACTGGATCCGTCCGCCATCTGCGGGTGACACGCGCGATCGAGAAAGCGCGTTCCCGCTCCAGTAACCGGTCGCTCTAGCCCTTTCTCCATCCTCCAGCTCACGACTTCCCAAGGCCCGCACGCACTGACCATGATGATGTTCCCTTCGACCCTGATCACTTCCCTGCTCCTCGCCGCTGCCACCACGGATCCGGTCACCGTCCTGCCGGCACAGAGCGAAGGAGATTCGCAGCTCGTGAGCCGTACGTTCGACCTGAGTGCTTTCCAGCTCACGGCGCTCAACGGAGCCCTGATGGCAAGGCCTGTGCGAATGCTCCCGCTCACACGGGGGATGATGGGTCCAGGAACATCCTCGTGGTATGACGGCGATAGGGTCGAGAGTGACTCCCCGTCCGAGCTCCTGGTCTCCACCTTCCTGACGAGCGGCGAGGCAGACGTTCAGACAGTAGAGCTTTCGGAGGACGACATGCTCTACTTGGAAGCCCCGGCCGAAACGGTCGCCGAGTTCGAGCAGCTTCAGTCGACTCTCGCAAAGCAGTTTCTCGTCGGACCGCGGCTTCAGATATCTCGCTTCGTCGGACGAGGCGACCTCCCGCCCGAGCTTCGGCGTGGTGGGGTGATTCCGCGAGCGCTTCTGGAACGCTGGACAGCGGAGCATGTACTCAGTGCCGGACCGAGCGGCGAGGGGGTGCGTACCGTGTCGCTCCCGGGAGGCAGGATTCAGGTGGTTGCCGATCTCGAGTCTCACAGCGTGGTCTCCCGCGTCGATGCGCAGGTCGCCGAGGGAACAGCGGGCCTCGAGGCCCAGGTCGGCGAAGCGGCCGTGGGCTCTGAAGTGACGCTCTCGGGCTATCGCGTGGGCGAAGGCGTGCAGCTTTCGTACCTGGCCATGGAGTCGGCTCGCCACGATCGCGATGTGGGCGATAGCGTCAGCGCCGAGTTGATCTTGACGAGCGAAGCGGGTCGTACCCATACGGATGATTCCGCGCGCTGGACCGAGACCTTCGGCGTCACGGGTGGAGCCGTGGCCGGTGAGGCACATCTCAAGGCCGACCAGGTTCTGATCCTCTCCGTTGGGGCGGCGGATGGGGACACGTTCTTCGTCGTCATCAGCCTGGATCCGAGCTCTATGGGGGGGAGCGCAACGCTGGTCGGGGCGCGGCCAAACCTGAATTCGAGCTGTTGGCTGGTCGCTCCCCGCGGATGGATCCGCCCGACTGTGATAGGTGTCAACTGGGAGAACGTGGAGTTCCCCAGAACCCTGGAGGTGGACGCCCGTGAAGTACTCAGCGGCAGTTCGACGCTTCTTGAGGTGCAGTTCGAGGAGAGATCCCGCTCGATGTTTGGTCGGCTCCTGGAGACGGTGAACATTCAGGACGAGCTGGACTTCGGCGGAGCGACGATGGTGCTCTACGAGCCGGAGGCAGAGGAGGCCGTAGCGAGGTTCGCGGCCGCCGAAGCGACGCGCACGCATGCGAACCTGCAGGTGGCGCTCAGCGGTCGAGACCATGCGGGATCCGATTCGCACCTCGGGAGCCTGACGATCCAGAATGGCGGAGTCGGCGCGATCGTCTCCGGCAGGGAGCTTCTCCTGGCCAAGCAGCTTTCCACGGAGGTTGCTCAGCGCGCGCGCGTCCAGATGCCATGGATACTCACGCACTTCGAGGGGCTTGTCTTGACGATGAAGATGGTGCGGGTGCCGGGTGGGCAGCTTGCCTACCAGCTGAAGGGGCAGCTCTCCACCGATCTCTCCATCGATGAAGGCTCCGTCAACGAAGTCGCCGGTCGAGGGCTCCTGGCCGTTCACGCGGGGCACCTCGTCATCGACGAGCGCGGCCTGGTTCAGGCGGACGCTGACGGGAACTGGACGATCCTCGTCGGGAACCGAGACGGTGCCCACGTGGAGCTGGCCGTGCGCCAGGACTGATGCGCACCGATTCCGCGGAATAGTGCCGACGGCTGGGGCGTTCAGAGGCGACCCTGGAGCGAACGGAGACGTTCCCCGCCGCCCTTGACGAAATCACCCCTCAGCCCGGACGAAACCCGAGTCCTTCAGCAAGGCGCCGCGCTCAAGAAGCCTCTGGCGCGCGCGGCGGCCATCGGGCGGGCCAACGGGCTCGGCTACGTCGTCTTCGGGGCCTTGACCACCGTGATGGCCGCTCCAGGTCTCGACTGGATCCACCTGGCCGAGGGAGCCCTCGTGACCGTGGTCGGCGTTCTCCAGCGCCGCGAGGCGCCGAAGCTGGAGCGCGGAAGCCCGCAGGCGGCGAGCGACATGTCGAGGAACGAGTTCTGGCTCATGATCGGCCTCGCGATCTACTGCCTCGCTCGCCTCTTCGTCCTCACGCCCGAGACGACCGCGCTGTCCCTCGACCCGCGGCTGGCGCGGGCCTCGGGCGGCGACCTCGACGGTCTCGTGGACGCGGTTCACGGGATTCTCTTCGGGTCACTGCTGCTCGTGACGCTGCTCTACCAGGGAGGCATGGCGCTGTACTTCCGCCGAAGAATCCCCGCGGCCGAGCGCTACCAGCGGGAGACCCCGGACTGGGCCCGCGCTACGCTCGGCTCGCTCTGAAACGCCTGACTCGCTCCGGGGAGGCGCGTCAATCGTCGAGCTTCATCGACCGCCACCAGAACTCATCGCCCTCGCGCGTTCCGACGGCCACGGTGTCATTGTCGACCCAGCGGATTTGATCGATTTCCTCGAAGGGGCCGATCTTCTGGCCCCTGCACACCACGAAGTACGACTGCTCCTCCAGGGCGAGGAAGGCGACTCGCTGTTCATCCGGTGAGAAGTGGATCCCGTAGATCTTGTCGTAGGGATCGCTGTAGGACGTCTCCTCCAGCACGAGCGCGCCGTCTTTCTCTCCCACGTACGCTTCGCAGAGATGCGACTTGCCCTGGTATACCAAGCGCTGCATGTTGCGGTTCAGCCAGAGGTTCTCGAGGAGGTCGCCGTCGCGATGCTCGATCCAGGCGATGCGTCCGCCCGCCGAATCGGGCTTGGCATCGAGGATGAGGTTCTCCGAAGGCGGCAGCAGCTGCCCGTCGATGCCGAGGCCGAACTGCTTGTCCCGGAGATACACGAAAGAGTAGTGCTCGCCGTTGCGCGAGAACTCAGGGAGTGCCGACGCGTCCGCGTTGACCTGGATGTCTTGCCCGTCGACCTGAATCACATAGCGCGGAAACGTGATGGTCTTCGGGGGCACGTAGCCCTTCACGTTCTCCTCGATCACCCGCCTGACGGTCGCGACTCGCTTGAGGTCGTTGGAGTAGGCGGTCTGGGTGTACCAGCCGTCGACGGAGTGAAGGACCTCGTCCTTCGAATCGCCAATGGACAGCACGAGGCCGCGCCGCAGGTCGTCGTAGGCGGTCCCGATCGCGCGGGAGCCGTCCTCGTTCAGGAGCGGCGCGATCTCCGTGTTGGCCCAGGCGTAGGTCTCGCTCTCGTGGCGGCGGAAGCGCTTGGACTTGCGTTTTCCGAGGATCATCGTCGCACGGTTGAGGATCGGATCGCCGGAGGTGTCGAGGCGGAAACCGGGCTTCGACCAGTAGGCGATGGCCTCACCGTCGTTGGCGATGGTGAGCGGCCCGACCCAGTCTTCCTTCGTGGCGTCGTCTCCGTCCACGTAGACGACCCAGCTCTCCGAGCGGTTCTTGGCGGACTTGCCGAGCGCCATGATGATGTGCTCGCCGTTCTCGCTGAAGACGGGCTTGCGTCCCATGTCCCCCCAGCCGATGTCCTCGCCGTCGAGGAATCCGTAGACGCGATCCTTCTTCGCGGCCAGGAAGGCCACGCGCGAGCCGTCCGGGGAGAAGGTGAACGGGAGGTATTCGAGCTGCGCCGGACCGTCGACCTGTTCGGCCATGTGGACGTGCGCGAAGTTCTTGGGGATCTTCGCGACGAGGCGGTCCGCGCTCTCCGCGGCTTCAGGAGCGTCCGGCTCCTGTGGGTAGGCCGACGGAACGAGAAACAGGGCGAGGGCGAGGGCAAGCATGCGTTGTGTGGCGAGGCGGAGCGGAGGGGCGAGCCGGGGAGGCTCGCGCAGTCTAAGCGAAGCCATCCGCTTCGAAAAGGCCGCGCTGCCTCGCGGGCGGACGATAGCCCGTCGCGGCCCGCCAGAGCGCCAGCGGCGCCGGCAACCGGGGGTAAGCCGCCGCCACGAGGGCCCGCTCGAGGTGGTCAGCGAGGTCGACGGTCTCGGCTTCCTTCTTCTGATGAAAGAAGAAGTACGCTTGCTGGAGGCCCAGTTCCGCCCAGAGCTGCAGCCGTTCGGCCCAGGCATCGAGACGCTCGTAGTCGCTCGCGTGGAGCGCGTTGGCGACGAAGCGGATCATCGTGGAGGCTCCCGTAAGGTGCATGTGAAGCGCGTCCCTGCGACCGGCCGTATCCGTCACGATCAGCGTGACGCCGAGATCGCGAAGCTGGACCACGAGAGCCTCGAACACGTGCCGTTCGAACCACGACTCATGCCTGACCTCGACGGCGAGTGGCAGTCGGGGGCTCCAGGTGCGGAGGAACGAGAGCAGCCGCGGCTGCTGCGTGGCCGGAACATACGGCGGCAGCGCAAACCAGGTCAGTCCGCGCGAGGGTCCGAGCGCCTCGGTGGCGAGCACGAAGCGCTCCATCTCGTGATCAGCTTCCTCGAGCATGAGGTCGTGCGTGATGGTCCGGGGCAGCTTGGGGCAGAACCGAAAGCCATCGGGCACCGAGGCTCGCCAGCTCTCGAAGCGCTCTTTCGTGTACCCGTAGAACGTGGTGTTCAGCTCGTTCGAGGGAACGGCGCGTCCGTGAAAGGAGAGCGCGGAGTCCCGTGATCCCCCGAGCCGATCGACGAGGCCAGGGTCCGACCAGCTCGCCATGCCCAGCCTGAGATCGAGCCTGAGATCGAGTCTGAGATCGAGTCTGAGATCGAGTCTGAGATCGGGGCCGGGAGCAACGGACGGATGACGACCCGCGCGAAGATTCGCGAGGAGACGCTCGTTCCACGCGGGGTCCTCCGGCATGCGGAAGTCGACGTCATCGACGCTGGGAAGCCGGCCGAACTCCATGGCGGAGAGGCTATCCATCGTTCGCCTTCGGAGGTCCTCCACAGCCGCACTTTTCTGCCGTTGATGATAGGTCTCTTCTACTTGGGGCGACGGGGCCCATCGCCGCAGCCTCGGTCCTGATCTGGGCATTCGCAGGGAAGCGTGGCATCGGTTCTTCAGCCGCGGATCCTCTCCTCCCGATGAACCACGCGAGGGTACGGGAGTGGGGCGGGCGCGCTGGTGCAGGCGCGACGTTTCCGTGCCGCAGCTGACCAAGGGGCGGTCGTGGAAGAGAGTGTCGTGGAGAGCGGTTCCGGTGGGATGCCGACGGTGAAGGAGCTCGGCTGGGCCGCGGGGCTCGCCGTGGCGGCGGGCTGCAGCGCCGGAGGAGAGGACGATGTTCCCGAGGCGGCCTGGTGGATCCAGGCGGGACCCGGGACGGATCTTCCCGCCGATGAGATGGACGCGGCTCGCTTCCTGGAGGCGGCGACCTTCGGGGTGACCGCCGACGATATGACAGGGCTCCAGTACGCGGGATTCAACGCGTACCTCGACCATCAGAGGCGCGTGGCGCCTTCGCTCCAGCGTCCTGCGCTGGAGGCGCGCGAGGCGGCTGGCGAGAGCATCTATCAGAACCAGCGCCAGGAACTCTGGTGGCGCAACGCGGTTCGAGGCGAAGATCAGCTGCGTCAGCGCATGGCCTTCGCCCTGTCGGAGATCTTCGTGGTCTCCGATCGCTCGGGAGCCCTCCAGAACTTCGCGATCGGGCTCGCGGAGTACTACGACGTGCTCACGCGCGGTGCGCTCGGGAGCTTCCGGGATTTGATGAGCGCCGTCGCCAGGAGCCCGATCATGGGCAACTACCTGAGCCACCTTCGCAACCAGAAGGGGGATCCTGTCAATCACATCCGGCCGGACGAGAACTTCGCGCGCGAGCTGATGCAGCTCTTCTGCATCGGACTCATCGAGCTCGAGCCCGACGGCACCCCGCGGCTCGACGGGGACGGTGCCGAGATCCCGACGTACAGCCAGACGGACATCGAGGAACTCTCGCGCGTCATGACAGGCTGGACCTACGCGGGCTCCGCGAACTTCAAGTGGGGAGCCCGGGACATGATCCGCCCGATGGAGGCGTGGCCGGACTTCCACGACGATCAGGCGAAGACGCTCCTCGGCGGCGCCGTCCTGCCCGCGGGTCTTACGCCGGAGGAGGACCTGGAGGCGGCCCTCGACGTTCTCTTTCAGCACGCGAACGTGGGCCCCTTCATCGCGTTCCGCCTGATTCAGCGAATCGTGACGAGCACGCCTGCCGCTGGCTATGTACAGCGCGTGGCCGCGGTGTTCGCGGATGACGGTACCGGGCAGCGCGGCAACCTCGAGGCGGTGGTTCGGGCGATCCTGCTGGACGACGAGGCGCGCACGGGGCACCTGACGTCGCCGACGACCTTCGGCAAGCTGCGCGAGCCTCTGGTCCGCATGGCAGGGATCTGGCGGACGTTCGGCGGAGCGGCCGCTTCGGGGCACTTCCGCTACTGGAATCCCCAGAACGACTTCGGACAGGCAGCGCTGCGCTCGGGATCGGTCTTCAACTTCTTCTATCCGACCTTCGAACCGCCGGGACTTCTTCAGGGCGCGGGTCTCTTCGGGCCGGAGTTCCAGATCACCACGCACACGGTCATCACTCTGACCGCGAACGAGTACTACGACCGGATCTACCGGGCGTATCCGGGATTTGGCAACGCGAACGAGCACACGGTGACGCTGCGGCTCGACGCGGAACTGGCTCTTGCGGACGATCCGGAGGCGCTCGTGGATCACCTCGGTCTCTACCTGATGGCCGGGCAGATGAGCGATGACATGCGCACCGCGCTCGTGGCTCACGTCTCCGCGGTGGCCATGGACGCGGGAAACAAGCCGGACGGCATGCAGCGCGTTCTCGACACGATCTATCTCATCGTCACCTCGCCCGAGGGGGCGCTCCAGCTATGAAGGACCGACCCATCTCGGCGCCAACGCGGCGCGACTTCCTGCGCTGGGCGGCGGGCGGAGCGGCCTCCACGACGGCCTTCAGCGCGCTGTCCAGCGGACCGCTCTTCGCCGCGGCCGCCCAGGGCGGCGGTGGCTACAAGGCCCTCGTCGTTCTTTACCTCGCGGGCGGCAACGACAGCTTCAACCTGATCGTGCCGACCGACAGCAGCGCCTACAATGAGTACGCGACGTCGCGCCAGAACCTGGCGGTGCCGCTCAACGATCTGCTGGACATCGCACCCGCGACCTCGGACGGGCACACCTACGGTCTGCATCCGGCCGTGCCGGAACTGCGCGATCTCTTCGATGCAGGGCGCCTCGCGATCTCGGTGAACACGGGCAATCTCGTCCGTCCCGTCACGCGGGCCGAGTACCAGGCGAGCTCCGTCGCGCTGCCCCCGCGGCTCTTCAGTCACAACGACCAGCAGGCCCAGTCGATGCGCGTTCGCGCGGATGACGGCGGTGCCATCGGATGGGGAGGAGCCCTCGCCGATCACCAGGCCTACCTGAACGGCGTCACGAGCCTGAGTCCTTCCATCACGGTGGCCGGTTCCACTCCGATGCTCACGGGCGCCGCCACGCAGGCGTACCACCTGGGCACCAGCGGGAGCGTCTCGCTCGGCGGATTCAACGGCAACACCGGGGCGGCGATCCAGGCGACGTTCGACGCGCTTCGCGGTCAGGGTCACACGAACCTGTACCAGCGTCAGTTCGCGCAGACGCGGGCCGAAGCGATCGAGCTGGACGGGGTCATCTCCGCGGCGCTGGGCGCTCAGACGACGCTGCAGACCGAGTTTCCGGCGGAGAGCAAGGTCTCGCCCCAGCTGAAGATGGTCGCGAAGATGATCCAGGCACAGGCGACGCTCGGCATGGAGCGTCAGGTCTTCTTCGTGAGAATGGGGGGCTTCGACACGCACGCGGGGCAGCTCGAGGATCAGCCCGTTCTCTACGCGGACATCAGCGCGTCGGTCGCGGCCTTCCAGGCGGCGATGGCGGAGCTGCTGATGGAGAACCAGGTCACGCTGGCGGTCGTCTCCGAATTCGGGCGGACGCTGTCGAGCAACGGTCAAGGCACCGACCACGGCTGGGGCGGGCACTTTCTCGCCGTGGGCGGTGCGGTGGCAGGCGGCGACCTCTACGGGACGATGCCGAGCTTTGCGCTGGAAGGCGCGGATGACGCCGGTTCCGGTCGCATGATCCCGTCCCAGGGGACGGATCAGTTTGCGGCGACGCTGGCGCGGTGGTTCGGCGTCCCCGACATCGAGTTGGCGGTGATGTTCCCGAACCTCGGGAACTTCGCGACGAACCACCTCGGTTTCATGGGGTAAGGCCCATTGCCGCCCCGGGCGGTGGTCCATCCCGGGAATCGGCCAGGAGTCACGCTTCGCGGACACAGTTTGACCGCATCTCGCGCCGAAGGAATATCCCTAGGGCTTCTTGCCAGGCCTGGGCGGATTCCTACTCATGTGGCGCTTTCGAACTCACTATCTCTTCGCGCTCGGAGCGCTCGCGGTTCTGAACCTCGGGTCGCTCGTGCTGATTCAAGAGATGTTCCGCGCGGCCCACGCGGACTCGAAGCACATCAACGTGGCCGGGCGCCAGCGCATGCTGTCGCAGCGGATCACGAAGTCCGCGCTGGCGCTGGACTGGGACCCGGCCTCGAGCGCCGAGCTGAAGACGGCCCTCGAGGAATTCGAAGCCGCGCACGAGCAGCTCGTTCGCACTACGGCGGACGAGCACCCCGTGCATGCCCATCTGAGCGGCCTGGAGGCGACCTTCCAGGCGCTCTTGAGCGCGGGTCACGCGGTTCTGGAGGGCCGCGGCCGGTCCGCGGCAGAAGAGCTTCACGCGGCCGCCGGGGAGTTCCTCCCGAAGATGCACGCGGCGGTCAACGCCTACGAGAAGGAGAGTCAGGATACGGCTGCGCGCGCCCGGTCCAAGGAGATCGCGCTGCTCATCGCCACGCTCCTCGTCCTCATCGCCGAGGGTCTCTTCATCTTCGAACCACTTTGCAAGAGACTCGTCCGGGACGAGCGCACGCTGGAGAATGCGCGGGATGAAGCGATCGAATCCGCGGACATGCGCAAGCGCTTCCTCGCCACGGTGAGCCATGAGATTCGGACGCCCCTTCACGGCGTGCTCGGAACGAGTGCACTCGTTCTCCAGACCGATCTCACCGAGGAACAGGCATCGCTCGTGAACGCGGGGAAACGCTCCGCCGAGAACATCCTGGCCATGCTCAACGGTGTGCTCGACCACGCCAAGATCCAGGAAGGGGCCCTGGCGCTCGAATCGAAGCCATTCTCCCTGGTCGACCTGATCGAGGACCTTCGACTCACCCGCCATTCCCCGTATCGACGTGCGCCGGTCGAACTCGTTGTCGAGAGAAGCGACCGGACTCCGGACTGGCTCCTCGGGGATGTGGTTCGGATTCGTCAGCTGCTCTTGAATCTCGTGAGCAACGCGCTGAAGTTCACCCTTGAAGGAGAGGTCAGGGTCACCCTGGACTGGACCGAAGCGTCGGGCGGAGGGCGATTGCTCGCGGAGGTCCTGGATACGGGGATCGGCATTCCCGAGGACCGCCTCGAGTCGATCTTCGAGGAGTTCACGCAGGCAGAGGCGTCGACCTCACGTGAGTACGGAGGCACGGGGCTCGGGCTGTCGATCAGTCGAGACCTGGCGAGGCTCATGGGCGGAGCGATCGAGCTGGCTTCGGCGCCCGGAGAGGGCAGTCGATTCACCGTGCGGATTCCGCTGGATGCGGGAGCGAAGCCGTTGATGAGTGACGAGGATCCCGGGGGAGAGGGCGTCCAGCCGGGGAGCCAGATCCGCGTCCTGGCTGCCGACGACGACCAGGTCAACCGCCGTATTCTCGAGGCCCATCTCCGTTCGCTGACCGGCTCGTTCTGCATCGTGGAGAATGGAAGGTTGGCCGTCGACGAAGCGCGGAACCGGGTCTTCGACGTGGTGCTCCTCGACCTGAACATGCCCGTGATGGGGGGACGCGCAGCGGCGCGCGCGCTTCGCGAGAGATCGGCTTCGTCCGATGCGCTGATCGTGGCCATCACCGGCGAGACGGGAGACGAGGTCGGCAACCTCTGCCAGGAGACGGAATTCGATGTCGTGCTCGCCAAACCGTTCAAGAAAGCCGAGCTAAAGGCGATTCTCGAGGGGTTTCTGACCCACTCGCGAGCGAAGGGTCGGGCGGCCTGAAGCTGCGCGAGAGAGCGGCGTGCTCTGGATGACTCATGCGAAGGCCTCCGGAGGCGCGGCGGTCATCGGATGGGGAGGTCGGTTCTTCTGCAGGCCGTGTTTCGCTTCGCGGTGCCGAAGAAGCGATGCGGTGCGTCCAAGGTCCACCTGGTGAGCGTTGAAGCCCCAGCTTCGCTCCTGCGAACCGGCTGGACGAAGGGGGGCGCCAAGGGACCGCTCACGATCCACGAACTCCCGCGTGTCACAGGGGCTTCGTCGATCGTCGCGTGGCATCTCCAGGAGGTTCCTATGGGAGCCAGGCCAGCGCGTTCGTCAGTTCGGTCGATGGGCCGAGGACGACCGCCTGGACGTGATCGGCAGCGCCGAGACCTTGGAGAGTCAGCTCGAGTGAGGCGTGCAGGGCGACGGTCGCGCGTCCCGACGGGTCCGCGATCGTGGGGGAGCCAGCGAGGGCGGCATTTCTTCGGTCCAAGCAAAGCGCTCCGCCCAGTGCAGGAGCGAAGCCCGGAAGGTTGGAGCGGAAGACGAGCACCGTCGCCCCGGGCGGGGCGCCTACGACCTCGGCCGCAGCGCGGCGCGCGGTGATGTCGAGCCAGGCGTCATGGATGCGGAGTTCCGCCGCGCCGCTGCCCAGGCAGGTGACGGCACCGCGAAGACGGCAGGGCTCCGTTGTACCTGGTGATTGCGGCACCTCGAGGAGGATCGCGGCCGGCGCATCGAAGCCGTTCCCAAAGGCCTTGGCGGTTAGATGGCCCGCGTGGAACTCTCTCACGTCGCCCGTTCGCGTGACGGTGCGTTCGAGCGCGAGAGTGCCGGACGATTGGAGGAGGAACACCTGCACGTCGACGCCGCGGGAGACCGCGACCCGCGGACCGTCGAGCTCGATCTCGTAGCGCAACATCTGGGGGACGGCTGGAACCGTCGCCCCCTGCCCTACAACGACCCATGCGCCGACGGCGTTGCGCTCGTAGAGTCGCACCTCGAGCGTGTCATCGAAGGCGCGCCGCCGGAGAACGGCCAGGGTGCCGCCTTCGAGCGCGAGGGCCTCGGAGAGCCAGACGTCCGTACTGGACGGGCGAAGCGTCTCCGTTTGCGTCCAGGCTCCTGCGGCGGATCGCTCGCAGACCGCGACCCGGCCCCCGCCGGTGAACTGGTCCTGGGCGACCGCAGCGACGCCGTCTTCATGCACGGTGTGGATGGGGTAGTCGTACCACGGCGAGAGGATGTCGGTCTCCACGCCATCGGCCACCCTCCACCCGCCTGCCGGATCGCGCTCCACGATCTGAAGCGTGATCGGTCGGGAGAAACTCGGGGTGGTCGCCGCCACGATGCGGTCGCCTGAGATCGAGGTGAGGTGTCCCCAGCTCCAACCTTCGCCAGGGAGCGGAACGGCGCTGTGGACCCAGCCTGCGCTGGTCTCCTCATGCACGACCAACTGCGCGCCTGCCGTGAAAGCGACGTCCGGCTGGTACGCGATCAGGCTCCCTTCGAGGGAGATCTCTCGAATCCTCCAGCTCGTCTCGAAGAGGCTGGGCTGAAGGAAGTGTGTCTGAATCGGGCTCGAAGAGCCCGCCTGCGCGTCGAAGACCGACAGGGAAGGGCGCTCGCCGAAAACCGTGCTCTTGCTGACGACCACGCGTCCCCCGTGGGCATCGAGGCCGTGAATCGGGGAGAGGAGGTCGATCACACCCTGGTCGCAGGACTGACTCGACGCGGAGACGACGAGGCCGGGAAGGGCGATGGCGGTGGAGGCAAGGAAGCGAAGCATGGCGAAGTTTCGGCAACTTCCGTACCAGCGGAGGGGCGGCGAATGGGACCCGCGTTCACCCTTCTGGGCACATGGCGCACAGCAGCTCGATCGTATTCACACAGCGTATTCGAGCGCAACGCCATTCCTGCTAGGAGTCTGCGCCACGGAATGCGGTTTCGCGAGTGCCGTCAGGATTCGCGCTCGCAAGGCGCGCCGGACCCCCCATGGTTGGATGCCATTGGGGTTTGGCGCAACGCCGCGAGCGCGGATCCTGGCGGTGCTCGCGGAATCGCATTCTGTGGCGCAGACTGCTAGGGTATTCGGCCCCATCGCCGCCCTCCTGGTGGCTTGCCAGGTGCCATGGACTCTCCACTCGATCCGCTCGAACACGTCGCCGACCTCTTCACCCGGATTCTCCTGGAGCGGCAGGCGCAGGAGGCCCGCGAGCCCGTGGTGCGGCCCCAGGACCCCGATGTCTTGCGTTCCCTTCTGGAGATTGCTTTGCCCGAGGAAGGGCAGGATCTGGAGACGGTGGGACAGCGGCTCAGCCAGCTGGTCAAGTACACGCCCTCCACGGCTTCTGGCGCGTTCTTCAACCAGCTGTTCGGGGGGCGCGAGCCGGCTGCTCTTCTGGGCGAGACCGTCGCGGCCGCGCTCAACAACTCCATGTACACCTACAAGGTGGGCGGGGCCCAGGTTCTGGTGGAGCTGGAGCTGATCCGCGAGATGGGGCAGCGCGTGGGTTTCGAGGACGCCGACGGAGTCTTTACGCCCGGGGGGTCACTCTCCAACCTGGTCGGCATGCTGCTCGCGCGGGACCGAGCGCGTCCGCAGTCGCGGACTGAGGGGCTACGCGGACCGAGCCTGCGCGTCTACACCTCGAACCAGAGCCACTATTCCGTGACGAAAGCGATCTCGATGCTCAGCATCGGTTCGGACCACCTCGTGCGCGTCGACGTGGACGCGCGCGGGCGCATGGACTGCGCTGCGCTTCGAGAGGCCGTCCGCGGCGATCTGGCCGCGGGCTACCAGCCTATGATGGTCAACGCGACCGCAGGGACGACGGTTCTGGGCGCCTTCGATCCACTGGACGAGATCGCGGATGTCTGCGAGGAGTTCGGGCTCTGGATGCATGTCGACGGCGCCTACGGCGGCTCGGCGGTCCTCGATCCGGGCCAGGCCCATCTGCTCTCGGGCTGCGGCCGCGCGGACTCCGTGGCCTGGGATGCGCACAAGCTCATGGGGGCTCAGCTCAGCTGCTCGGTGATCCTGGTGCGTGAGCGAGGGCTCCTGGCGCAGAGCCTCGACGAGAACGCCAGCTACCTGTTCCAGGGGGACGACTCGACCCTGAACCCCGGGACGCGCTCAATTCAATGTGGGCGCAGGAACGACGCCTTGAAGCTCTGGACGCTTTGGCAGGCCCTCGGCCACCGGGGGCTGGCGGAGCGGCTGGCGCGGTTCCGCCGCTTGGCTTTGTGCGCCGCCCAGATCGTCCGCGACGCGCCGGACCTCGAGCTCGTGCGCGACCCCGAGTTCATCAACGTCTGCTTCGCCGTGGAAGGCGTCTCGGCGGAGGAGCTATGCCAGCAGCTGACCGAACGCGGGCTGGCCATGGTCGGCTATGCGCTCGTAGATGGTCGTGCGGTCGTTCGGCTGGTCCTGGTCAATGGACAGGCCACTGACGAGGACCTGCGCGCTCTGATGGACCGGCTCAAAGAGGTGGCAGCAGAGCTCCGCTTGGCAACCGCTGGTCGCCTCGGCGTCGTGTTTTGAGCCCTTGGTATTCGCTCCGTCGGGCCCTCAGCGTCGCGCGCCGATGGCGCAGCTGATGGGCCTTCCGCCGAGTGCCGTCCGCGAGACCATCGGAAAGGGGAAGCCCTCGTCCGGTATCGGAATGAGGCGCTGGGGGCTCATCCGAAGCGGGACAGCTGCTTTCCTTCAGAGAGGGGAAGCGATGGGCCGATCCCCAGGATGTTCCCCAGCCAGCCGGCTATCCCCGGGGCGCACTCCCTCATCCCATGGCATCCCCAAGAGCTACCCAGGCTCTGCTCCAGCGCTCGATCGAGGCGATCGAAGCGAGCAGCGATACGTTCGAAGAGCTTCCGGAAGCTCTTCGTGACCTGTTGATGGCGCTCCAGGAACTCTTGGAGAGCCCGGGAGCGCCTTCTGGTCCCGCGGCGAATGACGCCCGCCAGGTCCTGGAGATGGTCGCGCTCGCCGGCGAGTCGGAGCTCAGGAACCAGCAATCCGTGACCGCCTCGCTGGAGGCGCTCTCTCTGGAGCTGGAACGGCGCATCCTCGCCGCTCCAGTCGCGCTCGCCGCCGGCCAGGCCTGTCCGCCTTGCGGGATCGACGGGGGCACGGAGGCGGGGCGGAGCCTCGGGCTTCTCGCGGCGCTCCTCTCCCACAATCCCTCCCGCCTCGCGCCCGAGCTGGACCCGACCTCACCCCTCGGGCATCGCTACCCGTTCGCCGACGAGAAGCTGGCGATGGAGCCAGGCGATACGATCCGCGCGCTGGAAGAACTCAGCGACCTCGGCCTCTTTCAGCGTACGCTCGTCAACCGGATCCACGTTTGCAGCGAGTGCGAGCGCTGCCACCTCAACTTCCGCGAGCAGTGCCCGCGGTGCGACTCCATCGACCTCAAGGTCGAACGCGTTCTTCATCACTTTCGGTGCGGCTACACCGGCATCGAGTCGGAGTTCGGTAGCGGGATCGAACTCGCCTGTCCCAAGTGCAGGCGCGAGCTTTTTCAGCTTGGCCAGGACTTCGACCGGCCCCACGAGACCTACGTCTGCCGTCACTGTGAGTCACTCTTCGAGGAGCCGCAGATCGGCGCCCAATGCCTTGCCTGCTCCAAGGAGAGCGCCGGGCACGAGGCGCCGCAGCGCGCCATCTACACGTACTCGCCTACGCCGCTCGCCAACCGCGCCGTCGAACTCGGACGTCTGACCGGCCTCGAGGTCGACTCGATTCTCTACGACGCCGAGCTCAAGATCGCCACGCGCGACTTCCTGGAGTTCGAGATCAAACGCGAACTCGTCCGTCTCAGTCGCCACGCGACGGCCTTCTCGACGGCGACCGTGTCCTTCGAGCGGCATGGCCGCACCGTGCCGATCTTTCGCGACTGGACGGCATCCACTCTTCGCGAGCTCTGCGTGATGCTCGCGGGATCCCTGCGGTCCCTGGATCTGGTGACGCGACTCGATGCGTCCCGTCTCGGCATTCTCATGCCAGAAGCCGACGAGGCGGGCGCCGCCATCGTCCGTCGGCGTCTCTTCGCCGAGCTCAACGAGATGTCGTTCGTGGATCGCAGCGGAAACGACCTGGTGCCAACCTGGACGGTGGCCACCTGGGCCGAGCGCCGTCAGCCGATCGAAGAGGTGAGGCGCTTCCTGTTCCCTGACTCGAACATGCTGAAGGTGGAACCGTGAGGAGCCTCCAGCGACTGCGGCATGTTCGTCCTTCGGTGCACGCGAGCCCGTTCCAGCAAACGCGGATTCACAAGCTCGACACCAAGGCGGTCAAGCGCCGCGAGCGCGAGATATGGCTGCGCCGTTTCCGCCGCGCAGGGTTCCTGGTCTTCGTGGCCCTTGTGACGGTCGGCGCCATCTCGACGGCGGCCGGAACCCGAATCGTGGCGGACGGTCTCGTTCGATCGAGCGTCGTCACTTTGACAGCGCCCGCACAGGTACGCGTCGGAGCGTGGGCCGTCCGTGCCGGCGGTTCGGTCGAGGTGGGGGATGCACTCGTCGAGCTCACCCCTACGGTGCCGGACGGCCGGCGCGCCGAGCTTCGCGCTGCGTGGGACGCGAGTCTTGCTCAGCTGGCCTGGTTCGATGCGGGCGGCGAGCTGGAGGCGAGCGGCCACGAGCAACGTGTCGACAGGGTGGCGTCCGCAAGGCGCAGCGAGGCGCTGGAGCTCGCGGAATCGCGGCGGCTCGCGCAGGTCGTCGTCGTGCGACGCGAAGAGTATCGGCTGGCGGAGGCCGCGGCGGCAGAATCGCGGCAAGCGCTGACCGCGCTCGAGGCTGCAGATGATGCTACCGAGACTCAGCAGCTCCTCGACCTTCATCGCGCCGAGCTGGAAGCTCGCCAGGCGAAGACGGAAGAAGCGCGCGCTTCAGAGCTAGCGGCGGAGGGCCTTCGGCCCCGGCGCGTCGCCGAGGACGCGACGGCCGCGGCCGAGATTGAGGCCGCGCGACTCGCCACGGCGCGCGCTGGGCAGGATCTCGCTGACGTGGAGCGCACGAACGCCATGGAGCTGGCGAGAGCTGCGCTTGAGCGCGAGGCGCAGCAGATCACCGTGTCGGCGGCTCGCATTGCCGAGGCGGAAGCGGGGGTAGCGGCAGCCCGCGGACGCGCCGCGGCTTGGGCCTCGGAAGCCGCCCACCACGAGGCCCTCGGGACGGCCGAGCCAGTGCGACCGGAGGCGATTCGCAGCGCTCGTCGAGCCAGACTCGAAGCCGACGTTCGTCTCGCGGAAGCGGCTTACCGCTCGCACGTTCAGGTCTTCGGCGATCGAACGCTGCTGGCAGCCACGGCGGGGGTCGTGGATGAGATCCTCGTGCTCGAGGGCTCCATCGTCGGGCCAGGGACGGCTCTGGCTCGGTTCCACGACAGCGCTTCGTGCGAGATCACGATCTTCGCCTCGCCGAGCGCGACCTCGGCGCTGGCGGTTGGCGACCCTTGCAGCATTCACTGCCCCGCGGACGGCCGGGTCGCCCCGGCCACCATTCACTCGATCGGGCACGTCTGGATCGACGCGCCGGAGCAGCTGGGGCGCTCTTCCGGCCAGGCCCGCGTGGCCGTGACCTTGACGCTCGACGAGGAGCGTTCGCCTTTCAGCGCCAACGCGCGCATCAAGGCGGCCTTCCAGACGGATCGCTGGACTGCCCTGAAGCAGCGCGTGCTCGGCTGGTTCCAGAGATGATCGGCGAGATCCTGAGCGCGCTCGCGGTGGGAGCGGATCAGTGGGTCGACAACTGGTCAGGGCGCCTCTCCCAGAGCGGATGGGCAGACTGGATGCTGTTCTTTGCCCCTGTTCTGTTCCTGGAGGTGCCGCAGTACTATGTCCCGCTCGTGGCGACCTCCTGGAAGAAGCTCTCCAGGAAGCCGGGGGAGACCGGCGCCGGAGAGATGGCGCCGCGTTCCAACCGCGCCCAGTTCCAGCGCAAGTGGCCTTCCGTCTCGGTGGTCGTCGCTGGTCGCAACGAGGCCGAGTCCATCGAAGCGTGCATCCGATCACTCGTCGACCAGGGCTATCCCAACCTGGAGATCATCGTCGTCGACGACCACAGCGAGGACGAGACCTACGCGATCGCGAAGCGCTACGCCAGGAAGGGAGTCATACGCGTGATCCGCAACAACGAGGAGATCGGGCGGAGCGGACGACCGACCGCCTCGAACCTCGGAATGCGGTTCGCGAACGGTGACATTCTGGTCTCGCTCGACGCGGACACGACGTTCGATAAGGGCTTGATCGAGGCGCTCGTTCGGCCTTTCGACGATCCTCAGATCGGAATCGTCGCCGGCAATGTGCTCGTGCGGAACCGGGAGAAGAACCTGCTCACTCGGATTCAGACGATCGAATACGCGGTCAGCATCGATCTGCACAAGCGCTGGAGCCGCATGACCGGGAGTACCCTCCAGGCGAGCGGAGCGATCGGCGCGTTTCGGCGGTCTGCGCTTCTGGATATCGGCGGCTGGGATCCGGAGCTCGCGGAGGACGGCGACATCTGCCTGCGGCTCGTCAAGGCGGGCTGGCGCGTCACGTTCGCGCCGGAAGCGGTCGCGCTCACGGACGTTCCCGACTCCTGGAAGGTGATTATCAAGCAGCGCAACCGCTGGGACCGCGGCGGCTACCGTGCGTACTTCGCCAAGCACGGACGCCTGCTGCGGCCTTCGAAGAGCACCGCAGGCTATGCCTATGGCATGTGGGGTGAGCTCGTGTTTTCGACGATCTTGCCACTCATGTACCCGTTCTACGTGGTCTGGCTCCTCGCACAGGGCTTCTCGCTCTGGTCGTTCGTGGTACTGACCTCGACCGCGCTCTACCTCCTGTTGGCGCCGCTTCCGCTGGTGGCGATCGCCATCGTTTCGACGCGGACGAAGGACGTGATCGGGCTCCTCGGGGCGGCGTTCGTCATGCCTTTCTACCGCGCCCTCATGCGCTGGGTGAAGATCCGCGCGCTACTGCGCGAGATCTTTCGAACGAAGTACGAGGACTCGTTCCTGCCGAACTCGGCCTGGAACAACGCGCCGCGCTACTGAGCGTCGCTCGTCATCAGGGAACGCGGAGGAGGTCCAGGTCCAGGTGAAGCTCGGCCGCGTACTGCAGGTCCAGGCTCTTCGCCTGGGCGCGCCCGTAGATCTCCGCCGCGCTACCGAGCCAGATGTCGGCCTTGGGTGCGAGGATGTCGCCCAGAAGCCGCGATCCGTAGTTCATCTGGATTCTTCGGCTGGCGGCATAGCGGATGGTGAGGTCCCGAGCCTGAAGGCTCGTTGGAGCGATCCAGGCGTAGTTGGCAAGCTCGAGCTTCTTGTTGACCGTGAGTGTCACTGGCCCCTCGGCCACGTCGAAGTAGATCCAGGCATAGGTACCCAGCTGCAGGTCGTCGACGACGATGTCGGCCGGGCCTTCGATCGTCAGCCCGGCATAGCCGTCGAGGCGAATCCGCTTGAAGTGCATGGCGCCGCCGGCAAGGCGTTCTTCGCGGTTCCACCTCAGCGAGACTTCGTCGTCATTCACGAGATCGATCCTCTCGACGGCCGGAGGCACGAGCGGGCTCGCGATGCGAGTCGCCTCACCGGTCACCACGGTACCGTAGCCCTCGGTCACCGACCCCGCCGTGCCTGCTCGGGCGTCCCCGTACACGCGTGCGCCGCCGGACAGTTTGATGTCGCCGTTGGAGACGACCGCACCTTGACCCAGGACTGCGACGGTCCCGATGGCGCTCTGGTAGCTCATCTGGTCGTAGTATCGGCCCAGGCTGGAGTCGTACGCATCGATAAGGGCGCCGTTCTGTGCGGCCACCGAGTCGAAGCCCACGAAGCCGAAGGACTCCTCGCTCAGGAGCTCGTCTGCCATGACGTCGAGTGGGCCGTAGTGGTGGACACCTGCGCCGCGGAACGACCAGAAGGTGCCCAGTTCAGCGCTGAGCCGCTCGATCATGGCTTCGAGGGGTCGGAGGCCCTCCTCGTGAAAAGTCAGGTAGTCAAGATCGGCGCCGAGATCGCCGGTCTCGAGGGTGAGGATCGCCGGGCCCATGGTCATCTCGCCCGAGACGAGCTCGAGGATCCCGTTCGGACCGTTGAAATCATCGCGATAGGCAAGGACCGCAGTCGCGTCCACTTCCCTCGCGACGAGGTGAGCGAGGGTCAAGAACCCCTGTCCGTCGAGGTCGACGATATCCTGCAGTGCCGGGTGCGAGTCGAACCAGAACGGCGTCGTCTTCACGAGGGGCAGGCTACCCGCAACCGCCTTGGCGGAGCGCAGCCAGGCCTGCAGGTCAAGGCCCGCGGCCGCTGGCTCGTCGAAGAGCCAGTTGCGCGTTTCTCCACCGGACTCGTACTCGACGCCGTAGGGATGACTGTCGTCGACGATCCCGTCGAAGAATCCTGTCCGTACGATGGTCTCGAGAACGGCGAGGCCCTCAAGGCTGGAGGTCGGCTGGCCCGGCAGGCTTGCCCCCGCCGATACGGTGAACCACGGGTAGCCGATCAGCGCAAAGGTCTCGATGCCGAGGCCGCGTGCGTCCTCGGTGAATCGCTCGAAGGCGCCCGTCTGCGCTGCGTCGTGGTAGCCGACGGCCGTCGCCTCGACGGCGAGGGTGTCGAAGCCCCGCTGGGCGGCGAAGGCCAGGAGCTCGGCGCTGCGAGCTTCGTCGAGGACGACGGAGCTGTCCCAGACGAACAGTAGCTGGCGAAGTCCGAGATCGAGGACCTCGCTGCTGGAAATATTCGGTGCAGGTGCTCCTGGGTCAACGTTCTTCGGTTCCGCCGTGGAGGGCACCTGGCGAGGAGCAGCGGCGGCCGGGCTTCCCGCGTTCGACCGGCTCCATGGGGCAAGCGCGGGTTCCGTGCCTGGTGTCTGGGAGGTTCCCATGCCAGCGCCCCGACGGGGCTGGGCCTGGGACTCTTCACGTGCGTCGTTCCTTTGGGCAGCGGCCGCTGTGGCGATCGGCTGACTGGAGACCTCCCTGGCGATCCAGCGGGCACGCTGGTTGGCAGCGCTCATGCGGTCCCGCGCCTGCGCGCGCTTCTCTGGCGCACTCTTCGGTGGTCCGCTCTTGGTGGAGGGGGTCTCTTGCGAGTCAGATTCATGGCGCGACTCGGTCTCATGGCCTGAATCCTCCGGCACCGGCGACTCTTCCGGAAGAGAGGCCCCGGACAGCGGATCTTCCACGCGCGCGGGGACTGGCGCAGCCTGGAAAGGCTCCGGTTCATTGGGTGTGGCCTGGTCACGTCCCACGATCCGCGTGGTAACCGTCGACGCCGCGAAGCTGTCGGGCAAGGAGGCCGTGAGCCCGTCCTTCCCGTCCGCGTCACCGCTCAAGGCTGGCCCCTCAATGAATCCCACCATCAGGATTCCCCCGACGGCCAGCGTGGCCGAGGCCACACCGAGGACTTGCGCGCGTCCGGGACGCGCGCTCGATTCACTTCTCATTCCCCACAATCCCCTCGATCTGGACGGACACTTCGACTCGCTCGCATGGAACTGCCTGGCCAGAATCATTCACGTGCTGGTGGTGCCAGCCCGTGAATAGAATCATGCGGGTCCAGGAGTCTGCTTGCGTCTTCGGGAGATCCCCGCCCGTGACCGGAGGGATTCCCTTGGATCCTCGGCCAAACATGGAAAGGAATTGGTCTCCGTGTCTCAATGTGGCCGGGCAGGGGTCTCGAATGCGAGTCCGCGAGCGCGCGGCTCGAATCAGGGAACGCGTCTTTGGAAGGCCCGTAGGGAGAGCAGATAGAGCACTGCGGAGATAGCGAGCATCGGGCCCACGAAGCGCCAGTCCAGCCGGTTTCTCATCACGATCTCCATGAACACCTCGATGTCGACGATCCGGTACAGCGAGTAGTTCGTGATCGTCTCGACCATGTAGATCGCAAACGTCAGGATCGAGGCGAAGAGCATCACGAAGCTGATCCGAAGCGGCTCGGAGCCCAGACTCGACCACAGGAAGGCGATCGAGTAGACGACGCCCAGGAACGCGGCCATGTGGATGGAGCAGCGCGTGAGGTCGCTCCACTGCATCGTCTGGTCGACCCGCGTCAAGAGCGCCGGGATCGTGTAGCTGGAGGCGAAGACTGGAACGATCACGGCGAGAAGGCCCAGGACGTAGCGCTCGGTGAGGAGCCGGAGGCGTGAGACGGGTCGCGCCAGCCAGAGCTCCATCGTGCCCCGGTGCGCCTCACCCGCGACCGCGCCCGAGGCGAAGAGGATCGCGGCCGCGGTGCCGAGGGTGGCGCAGCCCTTGAAGAAGTGCTGGCCGACCACGTAGCCCGCGACGCCGCCGCGGTCCACCTGGTCCACGAGCTGCTTCAGCATCGGGATCGGCGACGCGATCACCTTGTACTTGCCGATGTTCTCCGCGAAGCTCGGCCACCAGTAGATCGCGGCCGCCAGCATCATCTCGAGCACGAGAAGAAAGCCCAGCCCGTAGACCACATATCCTTTCCATCCGCGGATCATCAGGTGCCCTCCACGCCGTAGAGCGATCGGTAGAGTTCCCGAAGCGATAGCTTGCCGTGCTCGATGGCGACGGGCGCGGGCAACGAGCGGTTCGCGCCGAGCGCTTCGAGGAATGCGCGCGGATCGTCCGTCTCGAGCATGACGTGGAGCTGGCGCCCTTCGACGCGCATGGACTCGGCGACGCTTTCGCCGAGGGCCCGCGGCACATCGTCGAGGTTGACGCCTTCGGGGTAGGTCACGCGGACGATCCGCGCGGCCCGTTCGGAAACGGACGATGCGGTCTCGTCGGCGATGAGCTTGCCCGCGTTGATGAAGACGAGGCGCTCGCAGGAGCGATCCACCTCCCCGAGGTGGTGGGAGGAGAGGAGGATCGTCGTGCCGCTCTTGGCGTCGGCCTCGATGAGATCGAGGACCTCGCTGCGTTTCGCAGGGTCGAGGCCCTCCGAGATCTCGTCCAGGATGCGGATCCGAACGTCCGGGGCCATGGCGGCGGCGAAGACCAGCTGGCGCTTCATGCCGTGGCTGTAGCCGCGGACGCGCTTGTCGAGCGGAAGGCCCATGCCCTCGGCGGTGGCTTCCGCGCGCCGTCGGGTGGCGCGATCTCGACCCCGCAGCAGGAACGCGATCTGATCGCGTCCTCTGAGCTCCCCGTAGAGATGGAGCTCCCCGGGCGCGTAGGTGGTGCGCTGGCGAATCTCGACGCCGTCGCCTTCGAGGCGAAGGCCGTCGACCCAGATCTCGCCGGCCTGGAGGGGGACGAGGCCCACGAGGAGCCGCATGAACGTGCTCTTGCCGCTGCCGTTCGGGCCCAGGAGGCCGATCACGCCGCCTGGCTCGATATCCAGGTCGAGAGGCGCCAGGGCGACCTTGTCCCCGAAGCTCTGGGTGAGGCCCCGTACGGAGATCGAGCCCGGGGAACGAAGGCCGGTGCGAGCGGCGGCGGGGGTCAGGGCTCTCTCGGAGGGAGGAGCGGAGCGGGTCGAGTTCACGGAAGGTGCCGGTCGGGGGAGTCGGAGGGCCACGGAGGCAGGTAACGTACCGACCGTGGAAGGCGTGCGTATCGAAGACGAGCTCAAACACGACGTGTTTGGCTGCGTCGAATTGGTCTCCTGGTGCGATCCCGCGGCACCCGATGGCCCGGAGTCGGTTTCTGTTCGGATGATCCGCCGCGTCGTGCGGGGTCGCTTCGGAGCCGGCCTGGTGGCTCGCCTCCTGGCTCGCCGCGAGGAGCGGGCTCTCCGCGCTCTACGCGACGCGGGAACCGCCGCCATCGCCCAGGCGCCGCCGGTGCCTGCCGAGGTCCTCGCGGCGCTCCGATCCATGCCCACCCGCCGCGGCTTCGTGCCGCGCCCGAAGGACGTCTTCTTGAGGCCTTTCGCCGAGGGCCTCCCGCTGCACCGCGCGACGCACCTGCCCCGCGACTTCTTCACCCTGCTGGAGGAGGCGGCCAGGGAGCTCCATGGCGCCGGCGTTTGCCACAACGACCTCCACAAGGAGCAGAACATCGTGGTCGCGCCGGACGGGCGACCCGTGCTGATCGACTTCCAGCTGGCGACCCTGCACCCGAGGCGCCCGACCAGCGGGATCGAGGGCCGCTGGTTCGTGGCGCGCTGCCGCGACGACCTTCGGCACATCCAGAAGCACCGTCGCCGCTACACCCGCGACGGCCGCGGTCCGGAGGAAGAGAGCGTCCCGGACTCCGCTCGGATGAAGCGCACTGGAATCCCGCTCCTCTGGATGAGGACAGGAAAACCCGTGTACAAGTTCGTCACGCGCAAGGTCCTCAGGACGCGTGACGGCGAGGAGATGCGACCGATCACGGGCCCGTGGCCAGAGTGGACCGAGCCGGTCGAGCCGGATCGGCCCCGCAGAGCCTGACGAAATTCTCGAGGAGCGTTCGCCCGCCGATCTCGACCGAAAGGATGGACTCCGGGTGGCCCTGGACACCCGTGAGCGGCAGCGTCCGGTGGCGGATGGCCGCGATGTCGCCGTCCGGCGTTCGGCCGGTGATCTCGAGGGCGGGAGGGAGAGTGGACTCCTCGATGACGAGCGAGTTGTAGCGCGCCATGGGGAAGGGGCTCGGGAGCCCGGCGAGAAGGCCCTCGCCGGAGTGGATCAGCGGCCGCGTCGAGCCGTGGACCAGCTCGGTGGCCTGGCGCAGTCGCCCGCCCAGCGCGGTGGCAAGCGCCTGGTGCCCGAGGCAGACCCCGAGGATCGGCGGGCCGACCAGGACGTCGCAGCGAGCGCGGATGATCTCCTCCGAGCCGCCGGCGCCTGAGGGCTCGCCCGGACCCGGGCCGATGAGCACGCCGCTCACGCCGGAGGCCATGGCATCGGCCGATCCGGCGTCTCTCCCGCGGAGGACGCGCACCTCGGCCCCGAGCCGCTGGAGCTCATGGACGAGGTTGAACGTGAAGGAGTCCCGGTTGTCGATAACGACGATCACGCCCGAGTTGTAGCATTCGCGCAAAGATGAACCCTCTCAAGATCGTCATCGTCGGCGCCGGCGAGGTCGGCCAGCATATCGCCGGCATCCTCAGCCGCGAGCAGCACGCTGTCACCATCGTCGACCCCGACCCCGCCAAGGCGCGGAAACTGGCCGAGTCGTTCGACCTCCAGACCTACCGGGGGGACGGGACGCGGGCGGATGTGCTCATGGACGCGGGCGCCTCGACGGCGGACCTCGTGGTGGCCGTGGCGGACGACGACCACGTCAACCTCCTGACCAGCGTGATCGCCAAGCGCCTCGGGGCGCGCCGGGTCATCGTCCGCCTGAAGGACACCCGGATCCTGGAGAGCTATCGCTACTTCTACAAGGACACGCTCGGCTTCGACATCGAGATCTCCGTCGAGCAGCTCGCGGCCGACAAGGTCCAGGAGATGGTGCGGGAGCACCACGCGCTGGAGGTGGAGAGCTTCGCGAACGGCAAGGTCCAGATGCGGCGGCTGCCCCTGCGGACCGAGTCCGAGCTGACCAGCGCTCCCCTCGGCGAGATCCGGATGCCGAGCGGCGTGCTGGTGGCCGCGATCTCGCGCCGCGGCGAGCTGGAGGTGCCCTCCGGAGATGCCGAACTGATGATCGGCGATCAGGTCTATCTGATGGGTACGAAGAAGGGCCTCGACGCCTTCGAGAAAACGGCCGGTGAAAAGGTCGCTTACAAGCGCAGCGTGGTCGTCTACGGCATCTCCAGCATCGGACGCGCGATCGCGAAGTCCCTCAGCACGGAGCGCGGCCTCAACGTCATCGCGATCGAGAGCGATGAGGCGAAAGCCCGCGCCTTCGACCTGGAGTGCAACGGCAAGCTGAAAGTGCTCGTCGGCGACGTCATGGACCGCAACGTGCTCCAGGAGGAAGGGATCGGTGACGCCAGTGTCTTCGTCTCCGCCACCGAGGACGACGGGAAGAACATCGTGGCCTGCCAGCTCGCCAAGGCCTTTGGGGTCGAGCGGACGGTGGCGGTGATCGACGGGGCTGGACTGTCCGAGATCTTCGACTTCCTCGAGGGCGTCGATCAGATCGTCAGCCCCAGGATCGCGTCGGCCAACGCCATCATGCGGTTCGTCAGGGCTGGCTCACTCGACGCCATCGCCGTGATCGCGGGCGGCAAGGCTGAGGTGCTGGAGTTCGTGACCGTGCTGCACGAACCCACCAAGGTGAAGAAGCTGGGGCTGCCCAAGGGCGTCGTCCTGGGCGCCATCGTCCGTGGCGAAGAGGTCACCGTCCCCGCGGGCGACACCGTCGTCCGAGACGGCGACACCCTGATCGTCTTCGCGAAGTCCGAAGCGATTCCCGAGGTCGAGAAGCTCCTGCGCGACCGATGAACTTCCGCGCAGTAGCGAAGATGCTCGGCATCGTTCTGATGATCGTCAGCGTATTTCTGATGATCTCCGCGGGCGTTGGCCTGGGCTACGACGAGAAGGAGGCCATGTGGAGCTTCGTCGCCGCTGCGGCCGTCAGCTTCTTGACCGGCGGCCTTCTGGCCTTCGTCTTCCGCGACGCCACCCACGATCAGAACGGACGCCCCAAGTACTACCGGCGCGAGGGGCTCGCGACCGTCGGGCTCGCGTGGATCGTGGCGGGCGCTGCGGGCGCGCTGCCCTATCTCTTCAGCGGGACCCTCACGTCGTTCGTCGACGCCTACTTCGAGTCCGTTTCCGGATGGACGACGACAGGTTCGACGATCATGTCCGGGGAGCAGATCGACGGCATGTCCCACGCGATCGCCTTCTGGCGCTGCTTCAGCCAGTGGCTCGGCGGCTTCGGTATCGTGATGGTGTTCGTGGTGCTGTTCCCGACGGGGGGGCGCAGCCTCTTCCGCTCGGAGGTGCCAGGCGTCAGCCGCGAAGCCGCGCACCAGCGCGTGCGCGACTCGGCCATCATGTTGGCGAAGATCTACTACCTTCTCAGCACCGGGCTCTTGATCACCCTTCTCAGCGTCGGCATGGAGCCGTTCGACGCGGTCATTCACACGTTCTCGACGATCGCCAACGGCGGCTTCTCGAACCACTCGGAGAGCATCGCCTACTACGACTCAGGACTGATCGAGATCGTTCTCGTGGCGTTCATGCTGCTGTCGGCGCTGAACTTCACGATCTACGACGCGCTGCTCCGGGGGGGGCCCAAGGGCCGGATCAAGCCCGCCTGGAACCGCTTCTACGGCAGCCTGGAAGCGCGCCTCTTCCTGGGCATCGTCGCGTTCTCCACGCTCAGCATCGGCGCTGTCTTGTGGCACACGGAAGGCCTTCCCGAGTACGGCAGTCCGCTGCTCGCCTTGCGCGACAGCCTGTTCCAGGTGGTCTGCGTGATCACGACCGCGGGCTTTGCGACCGAGGACTTCGACGCCTGGCCGCAGTACTGCCGAATTCTCCTGATGCTGATCGCGATCTCCGGCGCCTGCGCCGGTTCGACGGCGGGCGGACTCAAGATCGTCCGCGTCGTCATCATGGTGAAGGCCGCCTTCGTCAGCGTGCGGAAGATGGCGCGTCCCAGGGTGATCGATCAGGTGCGGGTGGACGGCGAAACGCTCGACGAGGGCGTCGTGGCGTCGGTGACCGGCTACTTCGTGCTCTGGGTGGCCGTGTTCCTGGCTGCGACGACCGTCCTGGCATCCTTCGGAACGGACCTGGAGACGAGCGCGACGGCGGTCATCGCCACGCTCAACAACGTCGGCCCCGGCCTCGGTCAGGTCGGTCCTGTTCAGAACTTCGCGGGTCTCCACGAGGTCTCGAAGATGGTCCTTTCCCTCTGCATGGTTCTGGGTCGCCTGGAGTTCTATGCGCTCGTTGTGCTCCTGATGCCGACGTTCTGGAAGCGGTAGTCGGGCGACCGGTCACGTCAGGGATTCTGGAGAGAGTCTTGAGGCCCGCCTTAGGCGGTTGGGGGATGGTCAGGCTCGTACCACCCGCCGCTGCGGCCCTCGGTCGCGCGGCCCTGACCCCTCTTACCCCATGACCGACACCACGCTCGCCTCCGGCACCAGCGCCGATTCCCCGTCCACCGATCCGCTCCTCCGGGAGTTCACGCTCGGCGACCTCCGGCTGCCCAACCGCATGGTCATGGCGCCCATGACTCGCAATCGCGCAGGTGAGGGGCTGGCGCCCACCGAGATGAACGCTCGGTACTACGGCCAGCGGGCGTCCGCAGGTCTCATCATCACGGAAGCCACCCAGGTCACGCGGCGTGGTCTTGGCTACCCGAATACGCCGGGAATCCACACCGACGCGCAGGTCTCCGGCTGGCGACGGGTGACGAACGCCGTCCATCTCAAGGGCGGGCGAATTTTTGCGCAGCTGTGGCACGTCGGGCGAATCTCACACCCCGACCTCCAGGAGAACGGCGAACTGCCCGTCGCTCCCAGCGCCGTGAAGCCCGAGGGAGAGGCCATGACCGAGGAGGGGAAGAAGCCCTTCGTCGAGCCGCATGCGCTGACCGTGGAGGAGATCCGCGACGTCGTCCAGCAGTACAAGCACGGCGCCGTCTGCGCCAAGTCGGCCGAGTTCGACGGCGTCGAGGTGCACGCGGCCAACGGTTACCTCATCGATCAATTCCTCCAGGATCGCTCGAATCAGCGCACGGACGACTACGGTGGCCCGATCGAGAACCGCATGCGGTTCGCGATCGAGGTCCTCGAAGCGGTCCTCGAGGTATGGCCCGCCCACCGAGTCGGCATTCGTATCTCGCCGTGCTCCGACTTCAACGATATGGGGGATAGCGATCCGGGGGCGCTCTTCCGCGCCTTCGTCGAGAAGCTGGACAGCTATGGGCTGGCCTACCTCCACCTCATCGAGGGCAATGCGCACGAGGGCGCCGAGGAAGACCTGGAAGTCCCCACGGCGGACGTTCGCTCCTGGTTCAGCGGACCGCTGATGCTGAATAGCGGCTACACGAAAGAGCGGGGCAACGAGGCCATCTCCAAGCGCGACGCCGAGTTGATCTCGTTCGGCCGACCCTATATCGCGAACCCCGATCTCGTCCAGCGCTTCGCGCAGGACGCCGAGCTCAACGAGCCTGACCACGACACCTTCTATGGCGGCGGGGAAGAGGGCTATACCGACTACCCGACGCTTCACGACACGCGAGGAGAGAACCGATGAGCACGGAAGAAGTGGATATCTATCTGAAGGAGCGCGCGACCGAGTTGATCGAGGGCGACGCGACGATCTCGATCGACAACCTGCGCATCCATGCGGAGACCGGCGTGCTGCGGCTCGCCGGCGAGGCATCGACGGAGAGCGACCGCGACCGCGCGGGCGTGCTCGCGCGCTCGGTACGCGGGAGCGTGGCCGTGGCCAATGACATCCGCGTCAAAGCCACCGAAACGGATCGGGACCGTCCCGCGGACTCATCGAGTGCCGACCAGGCTCCCGATGGCTGGGTGGAGAACTATCGCGACACGCAGTCGACGCCTCATCGGTCGGGTGAGCAGAAGGACCAGCAGTAGCCAGCCCTCCATGGTGAAGCGACTTCCTTTTCTCTGGCGCGTGCTGAAGCGCGCGTTCCTCGACGTCGGTCGAGATCGGGTGCTGACCTACGCTGCGGCGCTTGCGTTCTACACCGCGCTCTCGCTTCCGCCGATGATCGTGCTCTTGCTGTGGCTTCTCGGGCTGATCGGCAACGACGCCGAGGCCATGCTGCGCGGTGAGGCGACGGGCCTCGTCGGCGCGGCTGGCGGGCAACTTGTGGACACGGTGCTCGACAGCGCGGACCGACGCGTTCAGTTTCACGGCGTCTCCGCCATCATCAGTACGTTTGCGCTCGTCTTCGCGGCGTCGGGCATCTTCGGCCAGCTCCAGGCGGCGCTGAACGAGGTCTGGGACGTGGTTGCAAAGCCTGGAGCGGGCTTGATGGCGTGGGCACGCAAGCGATTTCTTTCCATCGGCCTGCTGGGCGTCTTCGCCTTCCTGGTGCTGGTTTCACTCGCCGCGAGCACCGCGATCAGCGCGCTCGGGCTGGGAGAATCGGCGACCCTCTGGGCCCGTGGGCTGAACTTTTTCGTGTCAGTCGGCGTGTTCTCCGCCCTTTTCGCGGCCGTTTTCAAGTTCCTGCCCGATGTCACGATGCGATGGCGCGATGTGTGGGGCGGTGCACTCCTGACGGCCCTCCTCTTCAGCGCTGGAAAGGCGCTCATCGGTTTCTATCTGTCCGCCAAAGGGCTGGGCTCGGACTACGGAGCGGCGGGCTCGGCCATCGTCGTTCTCGCATGGGTCTACTTCACCAGCATCCTCGTGCTGTTCGGGTCCGAACTCACGCAGGCGTGGCTGGCCGAGGAGGGGCGTCTACCCGTGCCGAACGAGCACGCGGTGCGAGTCGAGAGGGTGATCGGCGGAGAACCGGCCACTTCAAGCTGAGTTCATGCGGGCTTGGGTCGTGCTGGAGATGGGTGGGGAGGCTTCATGTCCAACCCCTACCCAGAACCACCATGAGCGACTCCATTCAGACGACTAATCCTGCCACGGGCCAGGCCCTCGATACCTACCAGAAGCTCGACAAGAAGGCGGTCGAAGCGCGCCTGAAGGCCTGCCATGCGGCCTTTCTCGAGTGGCGCCACGAGAGCCTCGAGTCCCGCGCATCCATCATCCAAGCGATCGGCCAGGAACTCAGGAGCCAGCGCGAGGAACTCGCGAAGCTGATGACGGACGAGATGGGCAAGCTTCTTCAGCAGAGCCGCCAGGAGATCGATCTCTGCGCGAGCATCTGCGAATGGACGGCGGAGCACGGTCCCTCCGAGCTGGCCGGTGAAGAACGCGAGCTTTCGAAGGGCCAGAAAGGTCACGTTCAATTTGCACCCCTCGGCGTGATCTATGGGATCCAGCCGTGGAACTACCCTGCCTACCAGGTCGTCCGTTACTCGATCGCCAACCTGATGGCGGGTAACGGTGTGCTCCTGAAGCACGCCTCCAACGTCACCGGATCGGGTCAGCTCCTGGCCAAGGTCTACCGCGATGCGGGTCTGCCCGAGGACCTCTTCCAGGCGATCGTGATCGATCACGACGTCTCCGATGGTCTCATCGAGCACGAACTCGTGCGCGGCGTGACGCTCACGGGCAGTAGCGACGCCGGCCGTAAGATCGGCGAGCTGGCGGGCCGTGCGCTGAAGAAGACCGTGCTCGAACTCGGTTCCAACGACGCGTACCTCGTGCTCGCCGACGCGGACATCGAAAAGGCCGTGAAGATCTGCGTGAAGGGGCGAACCTACAACAACGGCGAAACCTGTATCGCAGCGAAGCGGTTCGTGGTCGTGGACGAGGTTTTCGAGGAGTTCCGCGACGCGTTCGTCCAGGCGATGGATGCGCTCACCGTTGGTGATCCCCGCGACGACGGCTCCGACATGGGGCCGATGGCTCGCGAGGATCTGCGGAAGACGCTCCACGAGCAGGTGGAAGAGAGCGTCGAGAGGGGCGCAACCATCCTATGCGGCGGCAAGATCCCGGAGGGCGAGGGTTACTACTATCCTGCGACCGTACTCTCCGACGTCCAGCCCGGGCAGCCAGCCTACGACGACGAACTCTTCGGACCGGTCGCTTCGCTGATCCGTGCCAGGGACGCGGACGACGCGATGCGTATCGCGAACGACAGCCGCTTCGGGCTCGGCGGCGGCATCATCACGCGCGACCAGGACCGTGCGGTCGAGCTCGCCAAGCGGTCTTTCGATACCGGGATGGTCTTCATCAACGGCTTCGGACTCGCCACACCGACCATGCCGTTCGGCGGCGTCAAGGACTCGGGATTCGGCCGCGAGCACGGCGGCTTCGGCATCAAGGAGTTCGTCAACACGAAGTCCATCCTGGTGATGGGTTGACGGGTCTTCTGGGGGGGATTCGCCCGTTTCCATGCAGCCCTGAGACGCGCGTTAGGTGCATGGATTCTACTTCGAGACATGAAGAACAGCGAACAACCCCTCCGTCAGATGCTCATCGTTCTCACCAGCCATGAGCAGCTCGGCGATACCTCCGAGACGACTGGCTTCCACCTTGCCGAGCTGACCCACGTCGTCGAGACGTTCGTGTCGCGCGGCATTCCATTCGTGCTGGCCAGCCCGAAGGGAGGTAAGCCGCCGATCGACGCGAAGGACACGTCGGACAAGGTGAATGCCTGGTTCCTCGGCGACGACGACCTCATGAAGCGCCTTTCGAACACGACCAAGCTCTCCGATGTGGACCCCGAGAGTTTCGACGGCGTCTACTTCCCCGGAGGCCACGGGACGATGTGGGACTTCCCGAACAACCCTGAGATCCAGCGCATCGTCAGCAGCATCCGCGAGCGCGACGGCCTCGTGGCCTCGATCTGTCACGGCCCTGCGGCCTTCGTGGGCGTCGAGAATGCAGACGGCGAGCCGCTCGTCAAGGGCAAGCGCATGACCTGTTTCTCCGACAGCGAAGAGCGCGAGGCGGAGAAAGCGGACGTCGTTCCGTTCATGCTTCAGTCGAAGCTGCAGGAGCTTGGAGCCACCGTCGAGCCGACGGACAACTTCCAGTCGAAGGTCGTCGCGGATGACTGGCTGCTTACCGGGCAAAACCCCGCGTCTGCCGCGCCCCTCGGGGAGGCGATTGCCCAGGCCCTGGTTCAGATGATCCCGGTCATCCGTTGAGCCAAGCTCATCGCCTCGCGAGCCAGTCGAGGATGTCGGCTCGCGTATCGGCGGTGAACTCCAGCAGGGGAGCGAGGGCGGCGGCCACGCGTTTGTGGCCGACGCCCTCGTAGAGTTTCAGCTTGACGTCGCCGCCCGCCTCCCGCGCGGCGGCGGCGAGGTTGCGGCTGTTCTTCGGCCAGACGCGCTCGTCGTCCGTCCCGTGCACGAGCAGCATCGGAAGAGGCGGCTCTCCGCTGTCACGGACGTGATTCACGGGCTGGCTCGCGTCACGGGTGGCCGCAGGGAACAGCTCCTGAAGATAGCTCCCTTCGTCGAGCGGCAGGAAGTCGTAGGGGCCCGAGAGCCCCACGAAGCCCACGAGCCGGCCTGCGTCGCCGCCCGCCTTCTTCAGGTAGCTCGGGTCGAGCGCCACCATGGCGGCCAGGTGGGACCCCGCGGAGTGCCCGGCGAGAAAGATCCGATCAGGATCGCCGCCGTGGCCAGCGATGGAGCGCTGGACCCACGCCACGGCTTCGGCGGCATCCTCGATGAACGCGGGGAACTGGACCTCCGGGAAGAGTCGGTAATCGGGGATGACGACGACGTATCCTTCACGCGTGATCGAGGACGCGACGAACTCGTACATCCCGCGATCGCCTTCTCGCCATCCGCCGCCGTAGAAGAACACGATGACCGGTGCGGGCTGCGCGCCGCTGGACGAAGGGCGGTAGACATCGAGCCTCTGGCGCGGATTCTCCCCGTAGACGATGTCAGCGCTCAGCTCGTAGACGTCGTTCGAGGACGTCGTGTTGAGGATCTGGGTTCCGCGACAGGCCGCAGCCCACACCGCAACGAGAGCGGCGGCGCCCATGGACGCCGCCGCGAGGGTCTTGAGCTTCATGGGGGAGACTCGATGCTTGGCTTCCATCTCGACCATGGGCGACATCACAGGATGTCTTCGCGGTACACGAACGGCTTCCTGCGCAGAAGGTCCCGACGGTGAGCCGCGAAGCGCCACATGACGCTCGGGCCGGCCACGGCGAGGTACTTCCGGATCGAACCCTTCCGCTCGAGCTGGATCTTGCCGGTCACGAGGCCGACGAGTTCCCTTTCGAACTTCCCGGTCTTGCGGTACACGCCTGCGCCCACCTGGTCGGGATCGTCCGGAAAACCGCCCGAGATCTCCAGTAGCAGCCCGAGCACGCGCGGGTCGGTCCGGACGCGCGCGAGGGTGGTCCAGCGCTTACCGCCCTTTCGACCCATGATCTCCAGGGTCTCGCCGTCCCGCGGCTCCGTGAAGGAGATCGGGACCTGGGGCAGCTCGATGTCCATCTCGGCCGTGAAGAGGCCGCCGCCCACCGGCTCGATGACCGAGCGCTCGATGCTAGGCCCATCGCCGAACCAGGCCTCGACCTCGACCTCGCCGCGCTCGGCGCGCTTGCCGAGAAAGACGACGCCGTACTCGGTCGAGACCCCGAGTTCCTCGCCACCCGACGTCCGGATGTTGAGGACCGGATCCGTGACCTTGCGGGTGCCCGAGCAGGAGGCAAGCGCCAGGAGGGCGCAGAGGGATAAGAGCGCGAAGGGCGGCAGGGCGAATCGGCGGAGAATGTGACGGCGGTCCATGGGTGGGATAGCGGGTCAGGGGCGATGCGGCTTCGGGACCCTCTGAGTATCGTCGGAAAGGCCCTCTGGCACGAAAGGTTCGTGGAATCTACTCGGCGGAGCGTCGTCCCGGGGTTCCCTGACGGCCGCTCCGACCTCATTAATCATCCTCCGATGCCCGTAACCACCCGAAGATCCCTGGCTCTGCTGCTCTCTCTGGCGGGGGCGCTCTTGGCCCTCGGCTGGTTCGTGAGCCGTTCTGGCGAGGGTGGGCTCGGAGTCGAGTCCACCCGAGCCCCGGTGGTCATGAACGTGGCGCAGCAGCCTGGGGAGCCCGATCTCGAGGTCGCCACGAACCCGGAAGAAGAGTCCCGAGGGAGGGCCAGAACAGCGCCGTCCATGGCCCTATCGGTGTCCGGCGACGAGACGGCAAGTGACCGCCTGCGAACGGTCCGGACCCGGACGGACGGGCCCCAGCTGGTCGGACGGGTGGTGGGTGCCGACGGCCAGCCCGTCGACGGGGCGGAGTGCCTGTTCTCTACGCGGCGGAACTTCCAGGCGGGAGGCGTCCCGCTGGGCTTCGAGTTCCTCCCCGACCCTCGTCGTGCCGGTGTGGTCACCTGCACCACCGAGGGCGGCGGCGTGATCCGGATCTCCGGGAAGGAGCGCGACCTCGCCAGCGGAGAGCTGCCGCTGGTTCGCCTGCAGCCCGGGGCTGACCTCGCGGGGTTGATCCGGAAGCCGGGTTTCGTGCCGCGGCGGATCGAAGGCGTCACGGTCTCGGACGTCCGGCCCCACGATCTCGGCGAGGTGCGCCTGGAGCGCGCAGCGGTGCTCCGTGGTGTCGTCGAGGACGGGAATGGCGCGCCGATCGCCGGCGCTAAGCTCACCCTGCACCAGCCGCTGGCGCGTGGATCGGTCGTGTGGCGTGCGGAGGGGCTCGGACTCGACGTGGGGGTGACCGACGGCGAGGGTCGCTTCCGCTGCGACGAGGTCCGCTCGGGCCCGTTCGAGCTGCTCGTCGATACGGCTGCAGCGCCCACGGTGACGGTGCGAGGCGAGGCGCTCGAGAGCTCGGGAGGCGCTCCGCTCCGCGTCGTCGTGCGGAACGGGGCGAGCGTCTCGGGGAGCGTGACGGGGCTCCCTCAGGATCGCCGAATTCGGATCTCTGCCCGGCAGCTGGCCTCCGCATGCGGAAGCGACGGCGCGCTCAGGCCTCGCTTCGCCGAGGTCGATCCGCGAGACGGCTCGTTCACGGTCACGGGGCTCGTGGCCAAAGGCCCGGTCTGGCTGAGCGCGGTCGAAGCCGAGACCAGCGAGCAGCGCGCCGCGGGAGCGCCGGTACCCGAGATCCGCGGCGTGGAGTCGGTCGCGGGCTTGCGGTCGGCCGTGCTCGAATGGCAGCCGCGCGCGACCGGCCGCGGCCGGGTGATGGTCCCGTCCGCCAGCGGCGAGCCGGTGCCGCTCACGAACTACACGGTCTCGATCGGCGCGGCGCCCGCGAACGAGTCCCCGTTCCCGGCGCGGCCTCTGCAAGAAGGCGGCGCGGTGAAGCGACATCACCCGGGCGGACGCTTCGAGTTCGACGCGGCGGCGCAGCTCGGATCCCAGGAGGCGCAGGCGAACCTGCGGATCCGGGCCTCGGGCTACGCCGAATTCGTTCGGCTCGGCGTGCCCTTCTCCAAGGGGCGCACGACGGACTTCGGCGACATGCTGCTCACGCCGGATCCGCCGGTCCGCGTTCGCGTCGTGGACTCTGGAATCCTCACGCCACTGCAAGGCGCAGGCGTGTACCTCTCGGTGCTCGAGATCCGAAAAGAGGTCCTTCGAGGCATGGCCGCGTCGGGTGATCCCTGCTGGGGAAGCAGCCACGTCGCCTTCGCGGAGTCTGGCGACGACGGGATGGGGGAGCTCTGCGCGCCTGCGGCAGGCTCGGCTTTCTGGCTGGCAGCCCATGCCGACGGCTATCTGGACTCCGAGCCCATCATGATCCAACGCGGCCCTGATGTCGTGACGCTGGAGCTGACGCGCGGCGCCACGGTCGAGGTCAAGGTTCGCACGCCGAGTGGGAGTCCGGTCCCCGGAATCACAGTACGGATCCTGAAGCTGGAGGACTTCAAGAGGGAGTCGGCGACTCCCGGAGCGGCCGCTGATCGATTCGCGGTGACGGGGCAGACGGGCATCGTGAGGTTCAGAGGTCTCCCGGGAGAGGCCCACATCGTGGCGGCGATTCCACCCGAGGTGCGCGACATCTCCCGCCAGGACTCCGAAGACCCGTTCCGGTATCCGAAGCGCGTGGTCCAGGCGCCGCTATCGGGGGAGGCGACCGTCGAGCTGGAGCTGCGGGCTCCGGTGACGTTCGAGGGGCGCGTCATCCAGAACGGAGTGGGCCTGGAAGGGGTGTGCGTCACGCTTCACGTACGCACGGGCAGGGGACTCGCGACTCCCGGGGCAGGCGCATCCGCGCTCCGGACCGTCACGGTGGGGGACGGACGATTCCGCTTCGCAGGGGTGCCCAGTTACATCTACTTCGTCATGGTCGAGCATGAGTCCAGGGCGATGCCCGCACCGTTTCCGATCGAGGTGGTCCGGGGAATGGAGCCTGTCGTTCTCGAGCTCCCGGACACGCGGATTTACGGCCGAGTTCTTCGCGCAGGGACGGGCGATCCAGTGGAAGGGGCGACGGTCGAGCTGTGGGCTCGCGGTCTTCCATCCTCCAAGATAGAGACGGGCATTCTCCGCGCGGCGGCGACCGGCGGCACGTCAGCCACGCAGGCCGTGAGCACGCCGGGAGTCGCCACGACCGACGTGTTCGGCGAGTTCCTCTTCGAGGGCGTGGCCACGGGGAGGGAGCTTCGGCTCAAGGTGACGGCGCAGGGAATCGCCCCCCGTGAGCAGAAGCTCAAGGTACTCAGCGGAAGCTTGACCGAGCAGGAAGTCACGATCGAAGTGGAACGGAGTGAGGCGCAGGAGGACAAGTAGCCGCTATCCTCTGCGCCCATGGCCCGCGACTACGATGCAATCCTCCTCGATCTCGACGGCACGCTGCTCACGCCCGAAGAGACCATTCACCCCGAAACCCGCGCGGCGCTGAAGGAAGCGGAAGCGGCCGGCGTGACCGTGATGGTCGCGACGGGTCGTTCGAAGACCTCGGGGATGCCGATCGTCGAGGACCTCGGACTCAGAACGCCAGCGATCTTCTTCAACGGCTGCGCGATCTGGGACGTTGAGAAGGGCCGGATGGTCGAGGAGCGCACGATCTCCAACCGCACGAACCAGCGGCTGCACGCGTGGGCGGCCGAGCGCGATGCCCAGGTGATCGTCATGACCGCGTCGGAGAAGCTGACCCACGAGCCTCGCAGCGAGGAGGAGCGTCGGAACTTCGACGGCTTCATCGACCTGCAGTTCGTCGAGCGCGACCAGCTGCTGCGTGAGTTCACGATCCGGCTCAGCTTCCTCGTGAACTGCGGCGAGGAAAGCTCGCACACGATCGCGGCGGAGCTGGAGGCCGCGGCGGGCGGGCCGATCTACGTTTCGCACTTCCCCTTGTCGGTGCTACCGCGGCACCGGACGAATCCCTACAGCGCGATCGACGTCCACGCGCCCTGCCGCGGCAAGGCCGAGGGGCTGCGCTTCCTGGAGGAGACAAAAGGCATCCCGGCGTCGCGTGTGATCGCAGTGGGGGATGCCGACAACGACATCCCGATGCTGCAGTACGCAGGCCTCGGCGTGGCGATGGCCGGGGCTCTACCCGAGGTCAAGGCGCACGCCGATCTCGTCATTGGTTCGAACTCGAGCGCAGCGATCGCGGAGTTGATTCGAGAGCGCTTGCTGTCCAGATCGTCGTGACGGTACCGACGTAGGTCACCGGCTGGTGGCTTGCGTCGATGCCTCGATGCGGACGAGTCTTGCCGCTGGGCCAGGGCTCGCAGGGACCTCCACGGTGGTGGGTTCGAGCTGCACGAGCCAGGGCTTACCGGAGACGATCGTCCACTGGCCAGGGGGGAGCTGAAGCTTGAAGAGGAGGTCGTCCCCTTGGAATCCGGGCCAGAAGGAGGTGCTGGGGCGCTCGGTCTCCACGCCGAGTACGTTCACTTGCAGGTGGTCCAGGAGATACCGCTGCGGCGAGGGAATGCCGCCCACGCGCACGACCACCGTCGCCCATTCCGGCACCGCGATCTTCCCCGTCCCGTCCTGCTGAAGGACAACGGGTGCGTTCGCGCGCGGCGCGCTCGAGCCGCTCTCCAGATGGATCTGCACGGAGGTGGGGGGGCCTTCCGCGTACACGAGCTGGATCTGACCATCGGCGTCGGCCTGCGCTCGCCGGGTCGCGCCCGAGGCGTCCGTGTAGCGGACTTCGTGCGCTGCAAGAAGCGGGCCCCCCGTCGCGCGCCCGAGCCTGCACGATAAGTACTGGAGCGGCCACAGTTCGATCTCGCCCAGGTCTCGTGTTTCGCCCGGCAGAAGTGAGATCGGGTCCAGTCGCTCGATCCCGAATCCTGGCGCGGTGAGTTCGAGCGCGACCTCATCTTCGGCGACGCTGAGCAGGACGGATCCAGACTCGCCGCTCGGGTGCGAGTGAGCGCCGCCGTGATCGTGGGAGTGGCCCTGGACTGCCATGAATGCGCCGGGGATGGGAGCGCCGTCCGCGGCGCTCACGACACTGGCTCGTATCGTCGACATGGGCACGGCCTCGGCCGAGGCTGCGCTCTGGATCTCTTCGCCGGACAGGGTTCCCCACTCGTCGAGGTCGGCGCTCAAGAGGTGCGGCGCTTCCGGCGTGCTCTCATCGGCTCGCAGCGGTCCGTAGGTCGGTAGGTAGAGGGTCGCTTCGTCCGAGTCGAGGACGAGCGCCACGTAGGCGTAGGTCGGCGCCGTCGCATCGGCCGGGACGGCCCTGGTCTCGCCGTTCCGCCAGCCCAGGATTCGCTGCCGAAAGGGATAGCCGGAACGAACGCGCTGGTGGTTCTCGCGGGCAGTGATTCCGGGGTCGGGCGGCTCTGGAGTCAGGATGATCGAGGCCTCTTGGATCCGCTCTTTGGCCTCGCCTTCCACGTCGAGTCTCAGGTGCATCCTGGGGGCCTCTTCGATCCGTATCACCGCTTCGGTGGCGCCGGGCTCCACCGTGAACGAGGCTGGCTGAAACCCCGGCAGGAACAGCATGCCGCGTAGCTCCTCCGAGTCGAAGTGGCGCGGTGGCTGGTGGAACCTCGCGATGATCAGTTCCTCGCGTTCGCCTCGCTGCTCCACCAGGGGCAGCAACGGGCTCGCGATGCTGCTTCCTGCCATGAACGACCGATCGAGACCACTGAGTTCGTCCCAGAACACCTGCGCCCCGACGCGCGCTGCGGCGTCCACATGGGGCGATCTTGCCCCAGGGCCGTCGCTCTGGAGTCGCAGGGTCAGCGTCTCATCGTCTCGCAGCGTGAAGGTCAGGCCGTCCACGACGTCGCCCGTGTGGAGACCCTTGATCAGCTCGAAGCCCGCATCCCCGCCGGGGGAGAGAACCGCGAGTGTTGCGCGCGTCGTTCGATTGACGGAGGTGGAAGCCCGCACCTCGAAGCGGCCGTGCTCGTCGGTCACAGCGCGGTTGGGACCCGCGACGGCGTTCGGGTCGGCCCAGGGGGGAGCCGACGACTCGAGCTGTGCCATGCGGCCGGTCAGCACGCGCATGCCGTCGGCAAAGTCGGTGAAGACCCACGCGCCCTGCAGCGGTGCGCCGGTATGGGTTCGAACCCGTCCTTTCAGCGTCGCGCTCGGTGCTGTGCCCGGGGCCGATGAAGAGGCCGGCTCGTCTGCCGCGCCCTCGCCAGGCTCGGCCAGGCCTGGGCGCCGCGGCTCGTCGCCTGTCGCGGCCATGGGCGCCGGGCCCTGTGTCTGAGTCGATGCCGCCGCCTCCGGGTGCGGCACGGCGAAGCCTACCTCGGCCAGCGCTGGGACACCCTGACGTTCCTGGCCTCCGGCCCCAGGCTCCAGGTAGATCCACAGGCAGAGGCCCAGAATGCAGGTGGGGATGAGGGCCGCAGCGCCGATCCAGGCCTTCTTCACGCTCAGCGCTGAGGTCACGCAGATCGCCGCGCGATGCCATTCCGCCTGTCCGAGCCGTTCGTCCAGCGCTTTGCGCAGCCGCTCGATGCCGCGGCTCAGCCGCTTGCGCACCGCCTCCTGCGAGGGGGCGCCGACGATCTCTTGAATGCGGAGGACGCTCTGGCCCTCATAGTAGCGCAGCACGATGGCCTCACGCTCAGCGGGAGGCAGCTCCGCCACGAGCGTCGCCACCGCGGCGCGAAACTCGGCTCGCTCGGTCCGCTCGGTGGCGCTCATGTCGACGTCGCCGCGGTCCTCCCTCGCGAGCGCGTCAAGACCATGGGCCTCATGCCGTGCTCTACGATTGGCATTCCAAGCGAGGTGCTGCGCCGTCTTGGCGAGCCAGGAGCGCACGTGGAGGCGCGAGTTCGACTCGCGCAGGGACGGAGACCGCAGCGCGAGCAGCGACGCTTCCTGCGCCAGGTCCTCCGCGGCCTCGGGGTGGCGAAGAAGGCGACGGGCGAGTCGAATCAGCCAGCGATGATCGCTTTCGAGTTCAGTGGACAGGGCGTTGAAGTCCATGGCGTGCGGCGTCCGAGGGAGGGGTAAGATCCTAGAACCCCTTTCCTGTGCCGAGCCCCGAGAGCGTGACCAACTTTGCCCGGATCTCGTCGACTTCTTCTGTCGCGGCCCGCGATCAGTCCGGCTTGGCCTTCTTTTCCTTCTCTTTCGGCTTTTCCTTCGGCTTGGTGTCGCCACCGGAATCGCCGCTACCGGAACCACCCGAGCCGCTGTCTGCCTTCTTCGCCTCCGAATAGGACTTCGAGCGGTAGTCGGTCAGGTAGTACCCCGATCCCTTGAACAGGAAGCCCGCGCCGCCGCCGATCAGGCGCTCCAGCTTGTTCTTCTTGCACTCGGGGCACTTCTTGAGCTCGGGCTCGCTCATCATCTGGAACTCTTCGAACACGTGCCCGCACGCGTTGCAGCGATAGTCGTAGGTCGGCATCGCGCTACTCCGCCTCGACGGATTCAGCTTCGACGTCCTTCGGACCTTCCGGCGCCGCCGCCACTCGCACCTGGGCGAAGCGCAGCACCGTTTCACCCATGAGCCAGCCGCCGCGCACCACTTCCATGATGGTGCCGGGCTCGTGCTCGGCGGTCTCGACCGTCGACAGCGCCTGGTGCACCGCCGGATCGAACATGCCCACCGCCGCGATGGGCTTGATGTTGAGTCGATCGAACAGTCCCTGGAGCTGACCGCGCGTCATCTCGACGCCGATCTTCAGGTTCTTCGCATCGTCGCTCGTGACCTCGGCCGCGAGCGCCATGTCGAGGTAGTCGAGCACCGTCACCGCCTCGCCGAGCACCTCTGACTTCGCCCGCAGCACGGCCGCGTCGATGTCCGCCTGGGTCCGGCGGCGCAGGTTCTGGTAGTCGGCCTGGGCGCGCAGCCAGAGGGCTTTCGCCTCGTCGCGCTCCCGGATCGCCTGCTCGAGTTCGCTGAGCTCCGCTTGGCCCTCTTCGCTGGAGTCCATCTCCGAAGGATCGAAGTCCTCGCGAAGATCGCCGTCCACGTCCTGGTTCACGTCAGGTGTCACGTCGCCGTTGTCGGTTGTACTGTTCATTGCATCAGTCTCCTTGACCTTTCGTCTGCCGAATGCCATGGGGATTATTTGAAGTAGTCCGTGACGCGATCGAAGAACGATCGCTTGCCGCTGGTTTCGCCGTCGATCTCATGGAACTCCTCGAGGAGTTCCTTCTGGCGATCCGTGAGCTTCTCGGGGATCTCGCAGAACACGCGGACGAGCTGATCGCCCTTGCCGCGTCCTTCCATGCGCGGAAGCCCCTGGCCCCGCAGTCGGAAGACCTTGCCGCTCTGGGTTCCGGACGGCACCGTCATCTCGACCTTGCCGCGCAGGGTCGGGATCTCGACCTTGTCGCCGAGGGCCAGCTGGGGGAAGGAGAACGGGACCTCCATGAGCACGTCGGGCCCGGAGCGCTGGAATACGTTGTGCTCTTTCTCGCGGATCACGCAGTAGAGGTCGCCGCGCTGGGCCCCCTGGGGACCCGCGTCGCCCTCGCCCGTGACGCGCAGCTGCACGCCTTCCTCGACGCCGGGCGGAACCTGGATCTCGATCTCCGTGCGTGATTGCACTCCGCCGCTACCGGAGCACGTCTGGCACGGCGACTCGATCACCTCGCCCGCGCCGCGGCAGGTGGGGCAGGGGGACGCCATCTGGAAGAAGCCGGCGCTCCGTGAAACCTGGCCGCGGCCCGCGCAGGTGGAGCAGGTCGTCTTGCCGGTGCCGGGCCTGGCGCCCGAGCCGGAGCACGTCTCGCAGGACTCCATCCGCTTGAGCGCGACGGTCTTCGTGACGCCCTCGTCGATCTCCTCCAGCGTGAGATCGAGCACGATTCGCAGGTCTCGACCGCGGGCGGGGCCGCGCGAGCGTCGCCCTCCGCCGCCGCCGAACATGTTGCCGAACGCGCCGCCCGCGCCGCCGAAGATGTCCCCGAAGGCCGAGAAGATGTCCTCGACGTTGGTGAAGCCTCCGGCGCCACCGCCGCCCGCGCCCTGGGCGAACGCCTGGTGCCCGAACTGGTCGTAGCGCTGACGCTTCGCCGGGTCGGAGACGATGTCGTAGGCCTCGGCGGCCTCCTTGAACTTCTTCTCCGCCTCCGCGTCCCCCGGATTTTGGTCCGGGTGGTACTTCATGGCGAGCTTGCGATAGGCCTTCTTGATGTCGGCCTGCGCCGCATCCCTGGGCACACCCAGGACCTCGTAGTAGTCGCGTTTCTGGCTCATCGATTTCGGCTCGCGGGTGGTCTGGCGCGCGGTCGGACGGTCAGGGGGCGGCGGAGCGGGTCATCGCTCCGTCGCCCCCATCACTTCGGATCAGATCTTCAGTCAGGAAGGGGTCAGGCGACGGAGCCAGCGACCGTCTCCTCGTCCTTGATATCCGTGATCATCGTGTCGGTCGTGAGGAGCAGACCCGAGATCGAAGCTGCGTTCTGCAGCGCGGAGCGAACGACCTTCGCGGGGTCGATCACGCCTGCCTTGAACATGTCCTCGTAGGTGCCGGTCAGCGCGTTGTAGCCGATGGTCTTGCCCTTCTCGCGGATGGTCTCCGCGACGACCGACCCGTCGACACCGGCGTTCTCGGCGATCTGGCGGCACGGTGCCTCCAGAGCGCGCTCGATGATGAGCGCACCGAACTTCTCGTCGTTCTTGTAGCGGCCGGCCTTCACGGCCTCGGCTGCGTTCAGGAGCGCGACGCCGCCACCGGGGACGATGCCTTCCTGGATCGCGGCGCGGGTCGCGTTGAGCGCGTCCTCGACGCGGTCCTTCCGCTCCTTCATCTCGGCTTCGGTCTCGCCACCGACGCGGATGACGGCGACGCCACCGGTCAGCTTCGCGAGACGCTCCTCGAGCTTCTCACGATCGTAGTCCGAGGTCGACTTCTCGATCTGGACGCGGATCTGCTTGGCGCGCTCCTCGACGGCCTTCTTCTTGCCAGCGCCCTGGATGATCGTCGTCGAGTCCTTGCCGACGACGATGCGGGCCGCGCTACCGAAGTGCTCGACGGTGACCTTCTCGAGCGGGATGCCGATCTCTTCCGTGATCGACACGCCACCGGTCAGGGCCGCGATGTCCTCGAGGTACGACTTGCGACGATCGCCGAAGCCCGGCGCCTTGACGGCGACGACGTTGAGGACGCCCTTGAGGCGGTTGATGACGAGGGCCGTGAGGGCCTCGCCCTCGATGTCCTCGGCGATGATGAGCAGCGGCTTGCCGCTGCGCATCGCGGCCTCGAGGGCCGGCACCATCTCGCGAACCGTCGAGATCTTCTTGTTGCAGATGAAGACGTGGGCGTCCTCGTACTCGGCCACGAGCTTGCTGAGGTTCGTGGCGAAGTAGGGCGACAGGTAGCCCTTGTCGAACTCCATGCCCTCGACGTGCTCGAGGTAGGTATCGACGCCCTTGTTCTCCTCGACGGTGATGACGCCCTCGTCGCCGACCTTCTCGAAGGCCTCGGCGAGCAGGTCGCCCGTGACCGGGTCGTTGTTGGCGCTGATCGTCGCGACGGCGGCCTTGTCGGCGCGCGTCTTGACCTTCCGCGACTGTCCGGCGATGGACTCGACGGCCAGGGCGACCGCCTTGTCGATACCGGCGCGCAGCTCGATCGTGGAGACGCCCGTGGCGGCGTACTTCAGGCCTTCGTTGAAGATGGCCGACGCGAGGACCGTGGCGGTCGTCGTGCCGTCACCGGCGATGTCGTTCGTCTTGTTGGCGACCTCGAGAACGAGCTTGGCGCCCATGTTCTCGAACGGGTCCTCAAGCTCGATCTCCTTGGCGACGGAAACGCCGTCCTTGGTGACGTGGGGCGAGCCGAAGCTCTTCTGGAGGATGACGTTGCGCCCGGCCGGGCCGAGGGTGACGCGAACCGTCTTGGCGAGTTTCTCGATGCCGGCCTTCATTTTGTGGCGGGCGGCATCGTCGAACATGATCTGTTTGGCCATGGTCGTGTGGGTGGGTTGGGGGTTGTGTTCGGTAGGGTGAGGAAGGGAGTGGGTTGGGTGGGGAAGGGGCTCCTAGAAGCCCATGCCTCCCATTCCGCCCATGTCATCCATGCCGTCCATCCCGTCCATGCCACCGCCGCCGCCGGCGGGCTTGGGATCGGGCTTGTTGGCGATGAGAGCGTCCGTGGTGAGCAGCAGCGTCGCGACGCTGATCGCGTTTTGCAGCGCCGACTTCGTCACCTTGGCCGGGTCGATGATGCCCATGGCCAGCATGTCGCCATACTCGCCGGTGAGCGCGTTGAAGCCGTACGACTGCTTCTTCTCGCGGAGCACGCGGTGCGCCACGACAGCGCCCTCGTGACCTGCGTTCTCGGCGATCTGCTCGATCGGGCCCGAGAGGGCCTCGTAGAGCGTGTCGATGCCGAGGTTGTAGTCGACGTCGTCGCGCACCTTGAGGGCTTTCACGACCTCACGGGCACGCAGAAGAGCGATACCGCCGCCGGGCAGAACGCCCTCTTCCACGGCCGCGCGGGTGGCGTGCAGGGCATCCTCGATGAGGGCCTTGCGCTCCTTCACCTCGGTGTCCGTGGCGCCGCCGACGTTGATCTGGGCGATGCCGCCGGTCAGCTTGGCGAGGCGCTCCTGGAGCTTCTCGCGGTCGTAGTCCGACGTGGTCGCCTCGATTTCGGCGCGGATCTGGTTCACGCGGCCCATGACGTCTTCCTTCTTGCCCTTGCCGCCGACGATGGTCGTGGCGTCGGAGGAGACGGTCAGGCGCTTGGCCGAGCCGAGGTGCTGAAGGGTCACTTGCTCCAGCTCCATGCCGGTGTCCTTCATGATCGCCGTGGCGCCCGTGAGGGCGGCGATGTCGAGGAGCATCTGCTTGCGGCGGTCGCCGTAGCCGGGTGCCTTGACGGCGCAGACCGAGAGGACGCCGCGCATCTTGTTCACGACGAGGGTGGCAAGGGCCTCGCTCTCGACGTCCTCGGCGATGATCAGCAGCGGGCGGCCGCTGTCCTTGTTCGCCTCGAGGATCGGAACGAGCGCCTGGACGTTCGAGATCTTGCCCTCGTTGATGAGGATCAGCGCGTTGTCGAACTGGACCTCCATCTCGTCGGGGGCCGTGACGAAGTGGGGGGACAGGTAGCCGCGGTCGAACTGCATGCCCTCGACGATCTCGACGACCGTCTCCATGCTCTTGCCGTCCTCGACGGTGATGACACCGTCACGGCCGACCTTCTTCATGGCGTCGGCGATCAGCTTGCCGGTGGCGGGGTCGTTGTTGGCCGAGATCGTGGCGATCTGCTTGATCTCCTCGTTGCCGCCGACCTGCTTCGCCATCTTTTCGAGCTGGGCGATCACCTTGGCGGCGCCGTCCTGCATGGCGGCGTTGAGGCGGGACGGAGCGGCTCCGGCCGTGATGGCCTTGAGGCCGCCGCGGAAGAGCGCGCGCGTCAGGAGCGTCGCGGTCGTCGTGCCGTCACCGGCGACGTCGCTCGTCTTGCTGGCGACTTCCTTGACGAGCTGAGCGCCCATCTGCTCGTAGGGGTCCTGGAGCTGAATCTCCTCGGCGACGGTCACGCCGTCCTTGGTGACGGTGGGAGCGCCCCAGCCCTTGTCGATGACCGCGTTACGTCCGCGGGGGCCGAGGGTGGTGGTGACCGCCTTGGCGAGTTTCTCGACACCACGAAGGATCGCTTCGCGTGCGTCGGACTCGAAAACCATTTGCTTGGCCATGGGATGCGTGACTCTGTAGAGAGGAGTCGTTCGAAGAGTGGGGGAGAAACGATGAGAACGCGGCAGCGCCAGCTGGCGGCCACCGCGGTGTGCGAGCCCGTCCCGAAGCAAAGGGCGTGCCGAGATGCCAGGGAAGGGGGCTGGTGGGGCTCGAAAGGGCTTCAGAGGCCCTGGGAGCGTGCTTCCTGACCCTGCCAGGCGGGTCAGACGGCGACCCCGCTGCCGAACTGGCAGCGGCTTTGCCGCCCCGTTCAGTCCGCTGCCGATTTGGCCGCCCCGGTCCTCCGCGCGATCAGGAGAGCAGCGCTTCGAGGTCGTCCCGAGTCAGGCTCTTGAGCACGCCCTTCCCGCCCTGGAAGAGCTGGTCCGCGAGGTCCCGCTTCTTCGCCTGGAGTTCCATCACCCGCTCCTCGACCGTGTCCTTGGCGATGAGACGGTAAGCGAACACCGATCGCGTCTGCCCCATCCGGTGCGCCCGGTCGATGGCCTGGGCCTCGACGGCCGGGTTCCACCACGGATCGAGAATGAAGACGTAGTCCGAAGCCGTCAGGTTGAGCCCGTGCCCGCCCGCCTTGAGGCTGATCAGGAAGATCGGCGTGTGGGGGTCGGACTGGAAGCGCTCCACTCGCTCCTGGCGCTTGCGCGTCTGGCCGTCGAGGTACTCGAACGGGATCCGCAGCGCTTCGAGCCGGCGCCTGACGATCTTCAGGAACGACGTGAACTGGGAGAAGACGAGGACCTTGTGACCCTCCGCGGCGAGCTCCTCCAGGCGCGGGATCAGCGCTTCCAGCTTGGCGCTATCCTCGCTGCCGAGCTTCTCGTCGATCAGTCCCGGATGGCACGCGGCCTGCCGCAGGCGCAGCAGCGCCGTCAGGACGTTGAGCTTGTCGACTTCCAGAGCGCCTGCGCCCTCGTCCTTGCCGAGCAGCTCCTTGCGGAAGTGCTCTTTGAGGTCGTCGTAGCGCTTGCGGTCCTTCTTCGAGAGCTCCACGGTGAGTATCTGCTCGCTCTTGGCGGGGAGCTCGGTGAGCACCTCGTCCTTGGTCCGCCTCAGGAAGAACGGCCGGATCGCGCGGCCGATATCGCTGACGTCGACGGAGTCCGTGCCGTCCACCTTGCGCTCGGCGAACTCGCGGAACGCGCTGGAGCGGCCCAGCATCCCGGGGTTCAGGAACTCGAAGAGGCTCCAGAGTTCGTGCAGGTGGTTCTCGACCGGCGTTCCGGTGAGGGCCAACCGGTGGTCTCCGCGCAGGAGCCGCGCGGCTTTCGCCGACTGACTCTGCGCGTTCTTGATGGCGGTCGCCTCGTCGAGGATGACGTGATCGAATTGCGTCTCGGCGAGGTCCACGGCGTCGCGCCGAAGCGAGCCGTAGGTCGTCACCAGCAGGTCGACGGGGCCCTCGGCCGCCAGCCGTGCCTGGCGGCCGCTTCCCGTGTAGTCGAGGACCTTCAGCTTCGGCGCGAACCGCGCGGCCTCCTGGATCCAGTTGAACACGAGCGAGCGCGGCGCGACGACGATCGAGGGCCGCCGCTCCTCGTCCTTGCCCAGCTTGCGTTTCCTCCGAGCCTCCAGGTGCGCCAGCACCTGGACGGTCTTGCCGAGCCCCATGTCGTCCGCGAGGCAGCCGCCGAGCCCCAGTTCGCCGAGGAAGCCGAACCAGCCCAGGGCGTCACGCTGGTAGGGGCGGAGTTCACCCTGGAACCCGGCGGGCTCCTTCACCGGCTTGATCTTCTTGAACTTCGCGAGCTTCTCGCGGTAGCCGTCGAACGCCTCGTCCGAGCGCTCGAGCGTGCGCTCGGCAAGGAGCGCATCCAGCAGCCAGCCCTGGTTACGCTGGAAGCGGAGAGCATCGCCTTCTTTCCGGCCGACGCCGAGCAGCCCCCAGCTCTCCAGCCAGTTCTCCGGGATCATCCCGCTGCTGCCGTCCCCGAGTTCCACCGTGCGCTCCCCACTCTTCGCCGCCGCGAGCAGCTCGGGGAACGACGCGGTGACGCCGTCGAACTGGATGCCGCCTTCGACGTCGAACCAGTCCATGCCGGAGCGGACGGAGATGGAGAACTCACCCGCGCGCCGGATCGGCTTCTTGTTCGCCAGAACGCGCCAGCCTCGATCGAGCAGCTCCTTCACGACGATCGGGAACTGTTTCGCGGCGATGTTGCCGTCCTGGCCGAGTTCGCGGTGAACGCGCGTGCGGCGACCGCCAGCTTCCAGGTACTCCGCGAGCCTGGCCGCTTCGAGCGGGAGCTCGCGCGCGATCATCGCACCGGTCTCGCTGCACTTCATCGTGATCACGCGGCTGTCGGGGGAGACGCGCATCCCCGGGCCGTAGTCGAAGAAGATGTCACACTCGAGCCGAGCGTCGGAGCGGCTTCCCGTGACCTGAACGCTGAGTTCCGGCGTCGGGCCTTCGAACGCATCGAGTTCCTCGTCCTCCGCGGGCTTGCCTTCCGTGGACGCTGCCGAAGCGTCGCTCCCGGCCGGCGCCCAGACGCCCGCAGGCAGCGCACCCATCAGACGCCGGAACTCGTCGAGCGCTTCCTCGCCGATGCCGATGGTGCCTTCCTGGACGAGGTCGCCGAGCATCGGCGCGGCGGCCTCGGGGCCGATGCGAACGAGGCGGTCGTCGAGGACGGCGAGCCCGCCGGGGAGGATCGCATGGATGTCACGGTGCGATCGTTCTTCGTCCCCTCGAACGAGCGCGCCGTTGACGAAGAGGAGCGGCGGATCGTCGGGTGCCGACAGCTCGCCGAGCAGTCGAATGGAGTACGCGTCTCCCTCGTCCCAGGCCAGCGGCGTGGTGCCGCCGCCGGCCCGCCGCCCGCGCAGCTCCAGCCGCCCTTCCCGCGCCATCATGGGCAGGATCTCGCTGGCCTGGAACGCTGACAGCTGGTGTTCGTCCTTGCCGAGCTGCCAGTTGCGCGCCGAGCCGCCACCGAAGCGATTGGGCCCGTAGCCGAGCAGCCCGAGCAGCTGCCGGTCGGAGTCGCTCTGGAGGTCCTCGAAGTCGAAGTACGCGAGGTCGACCGGCTTGCCGGTGGACCAGGTGCCGTTGGCGGTGATGGACTTCCGCTGGACGAAGACCTTGGCGAGGGCCGGATCCTTGCACTCATCGGCGTCGAGGACGAAGACCAGCTGCGACGACTCCGACTCGGCGAGGTCCCAGGCGGTCAGTGCCTTGCGCTGAAACTTGCCCCGCAGAGCCTGAAGTCGCTTCAGGGACCGTTTCTCCAGCGACTTCCGAATCGGCACGTCCTGGAGGCTCCTCAGGTCGTTGAGCAGGATCGCCGCGGCCCAGATGTGGGCGCAGATCCCGTCCTTCTTGCACGTCGGGCAGCTGCACGACCCCGGCGAGCCGGGCCCCTCGATGACCACCTCGATGACGAAGCTCCCGTCGGACCCTTCGAACTGGCCGATGAAGCCCATCTCGGTGGGACTCAGCCGATCCAGCCTCCCCGTGGTCGCGAGGGCCCGGCCTCGTTCACGGAGAAAATCATCGAAACAGACTTCGAGTTCGGTGGTGAACAGGGCGGTGCGCACGGCGAGACTCTAACGCGCGGACGGCCCCCTGAGCCACTCGGCCCACGGGCTATTTGCTCGCACCTTGGGCGTCTCGCGCCGCGGATGGGCCAGGCACAGTCAGGTAGCAGCCTCACCCTTGCCGTCCCATGCGTCCGCCAGGACGCCCGGGCACCGCGCGGCGCCCGCAGGGTGTCGTGCCGCCCGCGCGAGGCTCGCCCTCGCGGCCCGTGCGGCGAGCACGCCTGCGCGGCGAGCGCGCCCGTCCGGCGAGGACGCCCGCCCGGCGAGGGCGCCTGCGCGGCGAGCGCCAAGCGATGCAATCGCTATTTCGCCGTCAGGCGAAATGCCAGAGATACTGCGCGCTGCAACAGCGATAGGGCGGCTCGGCTCCACTTGCCTTGGCAGCAGACCCGCCCGCCACCGACTTCCCGATACTGACTGCCTGCCGTTCGCGCGAAGCGTCGAACGCGTGGGCTGAGGCTTCCCCCTGACGGCTTGTGGGCTGCCCGCTGGAGCGCTCGCCCGCCAGGGCGAGCTGGGCGGGGCTGAGGGCTGAGGTCTCAGGTCTCAGCGGCAAGTCCGATCGCTGCCCAGCTCGCCCATTCGGGCGAGCGCCCCAGCGGACAGCCCGCAAGCCGTCAGCGGGAAGTCTCAGCCCACGCGTTCGGCGCTTCGCGCGAACGGCAGGCAGTCGGTATCGGGAGACCTCCAGCGGGCAGGACTGCAACCAAGGCATCGAATGCCGAGCCGCCCTATCGTTGTAACAGCGCGCAGTATCTCTGGCATTTCGCCTGACGGCGAAATAGCGATTGCATCGCTTGGCGCTCGCCGCGCAGGCGTCCTCGCCGGACGGGCGCGCTCGCCGCGCAGGCGCCCTCGCCGGGCGGGCGTGCTCGCCGCACGGGCCGCGAGGGCGAGCCTCGCGCGGGCAGCTCAGCCCCCTGCGGGGGCCGAGCGGGGCCCGGGCGTCCTGGCGGACGCGTGGGGCTGATGGGACGCGTGGAGTACCAGGCTCAAACCAGCAGGGGGATCCCGTCCGTCTCCACGGGCACATCCACCCGCCCCTCTTCACCCCCACGGTCGCGGTAGAGGTGCAGGATGCGGGCTCGCGTCTCGGACTCGTAGTCCGGCTCGGGATAGGTCTCGGAGACCCTCGGGTTGTCCGGCGTCACGTCGTGAACGATGGCGTGCACGCCATGGACCGTGCTGAAGTCACGGCTGGAGACCCTCCGGTCGACGCCGTGCCGATCGAACAGCTCGAAGATCACGCGCAGCGCCAGGGCGAGCCGGCGGTAGCCGACGCCGTCCTCGACGTAGATCAGGTCCACGCCCGCCGACTGCAGGACGAGGTACAGATGGTGCCTCGCCCGTGGCGTCATGACGGCTCGGTACTCGGGCTGCAGGAAGCCTTCGACGGAACGATCCTCCGTGGTGTCATGGTCGGCGATATCCCGCGCCAGACCGAGCATGAACCACTGGTGGGGGGCCACGATGAAGCCCGTACCCGGGCCGCGCAGTCCCGCCGCCGCCTCCTTGAAGATCGCCTTCAGGCCCTTCATCACGCTGCGCCGGGAACGAAGGTCCGCGCGACGCTTCAGGCGCCACAGCACCTCGTCGTTCTCCAGCAGTTCCGGCGCGATGGGCTTCGACAGATCCGCGAAGTGCGGGGACTCCAGCTCGGCGCCGGAGTCCAGCGTCACGCGCATATCGTCCACGCGCAGCCGCGGGTCCTCGGCGTCCAGGACCTTCCAGCCGTCGCGCCGGAAGCGCTCCGTCGCCCTCTCGCGCTCGGCGTGCGAGCCGCCGCGGATGCGGATGCGCCTCGGGTTGCGCGTCGACGGCGCGTTCAGCGAGACGTTCAGGGAGAAATGCAGCCTGTAGGCCGCGAGCGCCAGGGTGAGCCAGAGCCCGCCGAGGCAGACCAGCCAGCGCAGTAGCGCCGTCACGGGCGCGAGTTCGCGCTGGGACTCTCCGAGCGCTCCGAGGGCAGGCACCGTCATCAGGACCGTGCAACCGCCCGCGATCACCATCGTCTCCAGCGACTGGAGCGTTCTCCACTCGGTCGAGCGATGCCGCTCCGCGCGATGCCTCGGCCGCCAGATCACCGATAGATTCGGCTGCTTCGGATGGTGAAGCAGCGCGACGGTCGCGAGCGCGAGCCATCCCACGGCGCCGATGGCCCACGGAGCCGGGAAGACGAGAACCGTGAGCGCCATCGCCGCGAACGTCCAGGTCATCGCGCGACGGGATTCCGCCTTGCGGCGCTCGTCATGGCCTCGGTAGGTGGCGCATGCCCAGTTCCAGATCAGCGCGAACGGCAGAAGCAGCCCGAAGATGCCGACGACGACCGCGAGCGTCCAGAACAGCCCGACCGCGAGCAGGTAGACGGGGTAGGCCCAGGTGCGCGCCAGGGCGACCAGCTCGAGGCCGTCGTTCCAGGGGCGCGCGATGAACAGCAGTCCGAACGCAGCGAGCGCGACGCCGGGAGCCCAGAAGAGCCGCGGCAGTCCGCGTGCGAAGGGCGGGTCCTCGACGAGGTCCACGCCGATCCGCGGCCACGCCGCCTTCAAGCGCGCCTGCAGGTTCGTTCCCGCGCGCCGCACCAGCGTTCCGGCGCGCTCGCTCATCCCGGGAAAGCGATGGGGCTCTCGACCCAGGGCGAGCCAGAGTATCAGCCCCACGAGAGCCATCGCCCCGAGGTCGTCCCACTCGTTCGTGGCCAGGGTCCGCCCGTACCACTGGATACCGGCCCAGGTCAGCACACCGAGCGCTGCGAGCTGAACGTCTTCTTCGCGCCCTATCCAGCGGCTCGCAAGCCGCGCTGCGCGCGCGAGAACCACCGCGCCGACGCCCGTGCGGGCGCTTGATCGATCTGAGCCTTTCAAAGAGTATGAACCGTTCTGACGCACCCATCGTAGGGCTTGCCGGACGCAACAGGAGCCGTGGGAAGGTAGTCTTTCGAACATTCGATGACGCAAGACCCTCCAGAACACGTGTCCCCGCCGGGGGCCACCTCGGACCCGCCGGACTCGTTCGGGGCTCCCACCCTCGACCTGGCCGCGGCCGAGAAGCTTCCCCACGAGGCGCTCCACCTGGAGTCCCTGGAGCGGATGGCGGGGCTGCGGCCCTACTACGACTGGGTCCTGGAGCTCGCCGAGACCTTGAACGGGGGTCCGCTCGGGAAGCGCGTCCTGGACGCTGGTTGCGGCATCGGCAACTTCGTGGAGCTGCTCCGGCACCGCGCCGAGCACGTCATGGCGGTCGACCTGTCGCCGAAAAATGTCGCAGTCCTCCGCAGTCGGTTCGAGGACGCGGCCAACGTCGAGGTGCTTCAAACGGACCTCGACGTCCAGCGGGAGGAGCTGCGAGCGCGCTCCGTCGACGCGATCTGCTGCCTCGACGTGCTGGAGCACATCCAGGACGACGCGGCCCTGGTTCGGAGCTTCGCCGGAATCCTGCCCGAGGGCGGGACCCTCTTCGTGAAGGTGCCGGCGCACCAGTGGCTCTACGGCAGCGTCGACGAGGCCAGCGACCACCACCGGCGCTACGGGCGTAAGCAGCTGATGCGGCTCGTGGAAGGCGCGGGTTTTCGCGTCGAGCGGGCGCGCTACATGAACATGGCGGGCGTCGGGCCCTACTTCCTCAAGAGCCGCGTCCTCAAGAAGGGCTCGACCTTCTCCAATTCGTTCAGCCAGCGTCAGTTGCGCTGGATCAAGCGCTCGATCGGGGTCTTCCGGGGCGCAGACCGGGTGGCGGGGCTCCTCGGGCCGGGCGGCGGGCCGCCGGTGGGGCAGTCGGTGGTGCTGATCGCCCGACGGGAAGGCTGAGCCTGCGAGCGTCGATTGACGCCTCGCCAGGGCTCCTCCGTGGCCTATGATGCGCCCCATGAGCGCATTCCAGAACCGCACCCAGACCCTCGCCGCCGGCCTCGTCGTGACCTTCGGTCTCTGGACCGTCGCCTTCGCCGCCCCGGGCGCCCAGTCGCCCGGCCCGTCCAGCGGCGATGACGCCGCGCGCGCGGCCAGGTCCAGCTCGGCCCCGAGGGTCGTCCTGGAAGCGCTGGACGGGACGCAGACCGTCCGTCCTGCGGACGCCGCGCCTCTCACCAGCCTGCGCGGGGCGGGCGCAGCGTTCGCTCGCTTCCTCGACGTGGCCCGTGACTCCGACGGGGAAGGCGCCCAGGCGATCAGCGCGAAGGACTTCGCCACCCTCGAACTCGCCGGCGGCGACCGCCTCGCCGGTGCGATCCGCGGCGGCAATGGCGACCTCGTCGACCTGGAGCTCGAGGGCGGCGTGCGGCTCCAGCTCTCCATCGACGGCATCCGGTCGATCGTGTTCGCGGGCCGGATCCCCGATCGCGTCACGACCGCGCCGACGGCGGGCGACGACGGTGACCGCCTCTACCTCGTGGCGGCGGGCAGCCTCGATCGCGCGATCGGCTTCGTCGAGGAGTTCACGGTGGAAGGCGTGACCTTCGAGGATCAGCGCGTCGGCTCACGCACCTACGAGTGGGACCGCGTGGCGGCGCTCTTCATCAACCCCCTGGAAGAGGGTGGCGCAGAAGGGGGCGCCGGGGAGCCTGCCAGCGGAGAAGCCGCCGCCGAGACGGTGTCGGTGTCCCTGGTCGGCGGCGGCCGTTTGAGCGGACGCCTGCTGGAGATCGGTTCGGCGGAAGAGGGCGTGCTGCTCGGCCTTTCCGGAACGGCCGAGGTTCGCCTCCCGGGCGCGATCGTGAGCGAGGTCGCGCTCGATGACGGCTCATTCCGCTTCCTCAGCGACATCGAGCCCGCGAGCCTGGGAAGCGCTTCGCCGTTCGGCGACGACCTCGGCTTCACCTGGCCGATGCGCGTCGATCGTAACTGCCAGGGCGGACTTCTTCGCGTCGGGGGCCAGACCCACGCCCGCGGCCTCGGCGTACACGCCCCGAGCGAGCTGCGCTGGGACCTCGACGGCACGTGGAAGGAGCTGCGCCTCGCCTGCGGCGTCGACGACTCCGGCACCAACGGCACGCGCAGCGGAAGCGTGAGCTTCCGCGTGCTCGGCGACGGCAAGGAGATCTGGAAGAGCGAGATCCTGCGCGCCGGAGAGTCGGCGGCGCAGCCCGCGCCGCTCTCCATCACCGGCGTCAAGACGCTGGTGCTGGAGGCGAATCCTGCGGGTGACTTCGTGCTGGACCGGGCGAACTGGCTGCGACCGATGCTGGTGCGCTGAACGCGCCCAGCTTCGATCACGCCAGCACGCGGCCCATCAGCGGCCGCCGGGCGTCTTCACCGGGTCGGCCGGGCGCTCGGGCAGCGACACGGGGGCCGCAGCGATCTTCGCCAGCGCCTCGGCGACGCCACGCTCCAGCTGGGGATCGCGCCCGCCAAGGATCGAGGCCGGGTCGTTCTCCACCTCGATGTCCGGCGGCACGCCGATGCCCTCGATGATGTAGGCGCCCGCGCGATCGTTCGTCGCGGATCGTGGAACGAAGACCGCGCCTCCGTCGATGAGGCCGATGTTCCCGCCGCCGACGACGCCGCCCCAGGTCTTCTTGCCGATGAGCGGCCCGAGGCCCGCCTCACGGAAGTAGTGGGGGAAGATGTCGCCGTCCGACGCCGAGGTCTCGGAGATCAGGCAGACCATCGGTCCCAGGAGCGCCGCTCCCGGGTAGGTCGAAGGCAGCTCGGCCACTCGGCCGAACCGCGTGCCCAGGACCTTGCGGCCGAGGCGCTCGATGATCATCGACGAGACGTTGCCGCCGCCGTTGCCGCGAACGTCGATGACGAAGCCCTTCTTGTCGAGCTGGGGGTAGTACCACTTGATGAACTCGGCGATGCCGTCCGCGCCCATGTTGGGGATGTGCAGGTAGCCGACCTGTCCGTCCGACAGCTTCGCGACCCGCTCGACGTTACCGAGCACCCACTGGAGGTACACGAGCGACTCCTCCGAGCGAACAGGCTCGTAGCGCACCGTTCTCGCGCCTTCGAAGCTCGCCTTGTCGTTGACCGTCCAGGCGACCGCGCCTTCCAGGTGCTGGAGCAGACGATAGGGGTTGTCGGAGCCCTTCAGCTCCACGCCATCGATCGCGAGCACGTAGTCGCCCACCGAAACGTCGACGCCCACTTCGGTCAGCGGGGAGCGGTACTTCGGCTCTTCGTTGTGGCCAGGAAGCACAGACGCCACGCGGTACCGATTCGCCTCGGCGTCCAGCTCGAAGCGCACGCCAGCCAGTCCCACGGGCGGTCGCGCCGGGATCTCGTAGTCGCCGCCGGAAACGTAGGTGTGCCCGGTGTTCAGCTCACCGATCATCTCCGAGATGACGTAGTTGAGGTCGGAGCGATGGGCCACGTGGGGAAGCAGCGCGCCGTAGCGTTCCTTGAGCCCAGGCCAGTCGTAGCCGTGCATGTTCTCGACGTAGAAGTAGTCGCGGAACAGGCGCCACGTCTCGTCGAAGACCTCCGTCCACTCGGCCATGGGGTCGAGGTTCATCTGGAGCCCTGAGGTCGAAACGGCCTTGCCCTCCGCGCCCTTCTTGACGTCGAAGAGGTGGTAGCCTCCGCCCTTGGGCACGAGCAGCTTCTTGCCATCCGAGGAGAGCCCGTAGCCTCCGACGTCGCCCGCCAGCATGGACGACTCGCGATCTTCCAGCGAGTAGAGGTGCAGGTTCGTGTCCTGGCCGGAGCTCCCCCCGTAGAAGAACGGCCCGGTGGTGAAGTAGAGAAGGTGACCTTCGACGGCGCTCAGGCCCGCGTAGTTGTCCGAGCCGACCGGGATGCGCTGCACGCGCTCGCCGAGTCCCTCGAAATCGATTTCGATGGGCGCGGGTCGAGCGTCCGCCGCCTTCTCGGCCTTCTCTTCACCCTCGGCCTTCGGGTCCTTGGCTTCGTCCTTCGGCTTGTCCGTCTCGTCGCTCCTGGGCGCGAGGCCAGCCGTCTCGGGCGGGAAGAGGGACTTCACGTCCGAGCGCAGCGCCATGGCGTAGGGCCGGGCGCGGCGGTTGCCCGCGTAGTTCCATTCGAGGTCCGAGATCTGCGGCGCGTAGGAGCGATCCGAGAGGTAGAAGAGGTAGTCCCCCTTCGGGTCCCACGCGGGTGACCAGGCGGAAGCCAGGTCCGACGTGACCGGGCGCGCGTCGGAACCGCCGGCGACGCTCCAGATGTGGATGCGCGAGACCTCGATGCTGTTCCGGAGGCTGAACGCGAGGTGACCACCGTTCGGTGACCACTGGGCGTCACCGATGGGCCGCCAGGGATCATCGGCGACGAGCACCTCGGTCCCGTCCGCCACGGAGACGACGAAGAGCCTGCCCTGGTAGTCGCTGCAGGCGATGCGCTCGCCGTCCGGGGACCACTGAATTCGCTCCAGGCGCTTCGTGTGACCGGTCGTGAGCTGGCGCGGCGGCTCGCTACCGTCCTCGCTGAGCAGCCAGATTTCGTCTTCGCCGGAGGCGTCCGAGATCGTCGCGATGAGCTTTCCGTCGGGGGACCACACGGCGACCCGATCGTTGGCGCCGGGCGAGCGCGTCAGGTTGCGGCTGAGTCCTTTGTCCCCGGTGGGCGCGGTGAAGACGTCGCCGCGAGCCACGAAGACGGCGCGCGAGCCGTCGGGCGAGAGCCCGAACCCGCTGACGTCTCCGCCCACGGACATCCATCGCGAACGCTTCCAGAGGCCGTCGTCCGGCACCGTGATCGAGAGAGCCGCGTCGGTGCCATCCGCGAGGTTCAGCAGGCGAAGGACGCCGTCCAGCTCGTAGACCACGCGTGAGACGTGATCGGTGGCGGGCCAGCGAACGTCGGACGGGCCGTGATCCGTCAGCTGCTCCAGGGCTTCGCCCGAGGCGCCCGTCCGGTACAGGTTGAGGTGATCGTTGCGATCGGACGCGAAGACGATGCTGTCGCCGATCCACATGGGATCCCGTTCGGTCCGAGGACCGTGGGCGATCGGCGTGTGCTCCGCGGTGTCGAGGTCGAACACGTAGAGGTTCTGGGCCCACCCGCCCTCGTAGCGCTTCCAGTGACGGAAGTCGCGCGACAGCGGCGAGTACACGACCCGCGTTCCGTCGGGGGAGTAGTCGCCCGCACCCGAATCCGGCATGGGGAGCACCGAGGGCAGGCCGCCGTCCATGCTCACGGTATAGAGTCGACCGTTCGATCCGCCGCCCGCGTCCCGCAGGGAGCGGAACAGCACGGCGCTACCGTCCGGCGTCCAGCCGTGGACCTGGTGGTCGTAGCCCCAGCGGGGCGGAAGCGGACCGCGCGCGGGGTACCAGGTGAGACGCTTCGGCTCACCGCCCGTCGCTGGCATCACGTACACCTGCTCATCTCCGTCGTACTGTCCGGTGAACGCGATCCACTGGCCGTCGGGGGAGAAGCGCGGGAACACCTCCTGGCCTGGATGCGCGGTCAGGCGCGACGCGGTCCCGCCAGCGACAGGCGCGGTCCACAGGTCGCCCCCGTAGCAGAAGACCACGGTGTCTCCGTGGATGTCGGGATAGCGCAAGAGGCGCGTGGACTCGGGCTCGGAGACCGCCGAGGCAAGGGGCGCCAGGAAAGCACCCAGAGCGAGGAAGAAGCTATGCATGGACTGAGAGACGTGATGAGGCTTGGGAGTGGGACGCAACGGCGATCCCGTCGGACTACCGTACGTCGAGAGCGCCGTGACTTTCCGCCAAAGAGCAAGGTTTACGGAAGCGAGTCGATGGGCTTTGCGCCGCGAGGAGGTCCAGGGGGCCCCGCTGGCCCTGTTTGAAGGCCAGGCTCTTCAGGCGCGTCGAGCGTACCCGTCCCAGCTCGAGTTCACCGATCGTGAGGAGGCGGCGCTTACCTGGCAGCCGGTCGGAGGTCGATGACGTTCGTCTCACCGGCCCGCACGTCGATCGCTTCCGTGTGTTCGGTGCTGTCGGGCGAGGCCGAGCCAGAGGCGCGGTAGCTCACCTTCACGGTCCAGCGGCCGGGCTGAAGGCCTTCGACTCGCTCCGCGTCGAAGATGGTCGACCGGCGTTCGTCCAGGTCCTCGGTGGGCGCGCCAGCAGAATCTCCAGCAGGATCTCCATCGGGAACGAGGCTCATGCGGATCTCGCCTTCCATGCCGCTCGGTAGCGATACCTGCAAGCTTCCAGCGCGCTCCATGCTCAGCTCGCCGAGATCGATCGTCGTGCCGCCGTCGACCACCGTGGGCTCCGAGACCGCGATGACGAAGCCGGGGGCCATGGCGAGTGCCCGCAGCTCGACGCCTGGCTCGACGCCTTCCAGCCGAAAGCGTCCCGAGGAATCCGCTCGGCAGTACCGAATGTCCCGTAGCGTCAGGTCCTCCCTGTTGCCGCCGGGGCGCGCGGTCATCCGATCTTTGTCGCGCTCACGGATCGCCAGCAGCGGCGAGCTGTTCGCGAAGTCCGCGCGCACCGACGCTCCGGGAACGGGCAGGCCGTCCGCATCGACCACGCGGCCCTCCAGCGCCGCCTGGCTGCGGGCGAGTTCGATCTCGTTGTCCCCCGGCTCGAGAGTGAAGGAGAACACCTCCGGCATGCGGAGCTGTGGGTGATCGACGAAGGCCGTCCAGTCCCCGGGGATCATGGCGTGGCAGCTCCAGGCTCCGGCCCCGTCGGTTCGCTCTCCGTGCGGCGTGGCGAGGCGGGGAACACGCGGCTCGGAGGAGCCCGGAACCGAGAAGGCGGTCGGGCTGGCGGGTGTCCACTGGAGCACGATGGCCGCGCCCGCGAGCGGGCGCCCTCCGTAGCTAACCGCCATTCGGGCTCCCGCTGTACCGGGTGAGGACAGCGTCAAAACCGCATCCTCTCTCTCCGGTGGAACCGGGGTCCACGGCGCCGCGGCCTCCGCTGCTTTCGAATGGCGGTGAAGCGGTGCCGTCCACTCGCGCCGGCGGTCCACGTCCACTCGAACCAGGAAGCCCTCCTCCGCGGGCACCTGGAAGGAGGCGCGCCCCGATGCGTCACTCCGCTTCAGTCGAAGTCGCTTCGAGGGGGCGGCGGCGCCGGCCAGTTCGATGGGGGCGTGGGGGAGCGGCTCGCCGTGCCGATCGAGAGCGAGGACTTCGATCGTTCGGGTCGGGGAAGTGTCATCGGGAGCTTCCCGGTCCAGTGGGACGAGCGTCAAGTCGCCCAGATCGATGGAAACCCCGGCCGCGAGCTTCGGAGCTGCGCCCTGCCAGGAGAGGGCTACCTGGCCGTCTTCGTCCACCGCATGCACCCACAGCCCGTTCTCTTCCTCCATGTCGGAGGCGCGACAGAGCCACTGGACGATCCCATCCGGGAAGATCGCCATCTCCATCAGCGGCCGAGGTTCGTCTCCGGCCATGACGATGGCGCTCAGGCTCGCGTCGACCGAGAGACGTTCCACCGCGAGCCCCGCTTCATCCACGAAGCGCGCTCGGAGGCTCGCCGGCTCGAGGTAGTGCAGCTCGACTCCGGAGTCCGTCGACGGAGTCCGCAGGGCGGTCCCGAGGCACCATGCACTTCGCCGCACCGTGAAGGACGCCTTGTCGATGCCGCCCGTCCACACGGCCAGCGCGACCGTCTCCTCCGCCCGTAGCCCTCCCACGAGGAAGGTGCCATCAGGCTGGACCTGAACACGCCGGGCAGACGGGTCGTACTCCCAGTCGTCCTGCAGGCTGCCCAGCAGGATGCGGGGAGCCACGGCGACCGCCAGCGGCCCTGCGTGCTGGAGTTCCTGCCTGGAGAGTCCGATGACGCGGCCTGCGATCGACGCCCCGTCGTCCATCACGATCGTGATGGGACGCTGCTCCCCCGAACCTTGCGCGACGACGCCGTGGTGGTACGCGGGGCGAAAGTCGTCGTGAAGCGAGGTCAGGGTCCAGCTCGACTGCGTGCCGATCGACGGGCAGACAGGGACTCGGAACCCGCCGTCCTGCCCCGTGACGGCGAGCACCTTGTCGAGGATCCCCGAACGGTCGCCTCGAACGTCGTCCTCGCAGGGATCGACGAACAGGATCCTGGCGCTCGCGATGGCTTGACCGCGGAGGTCGACGACATGACCCGAGACCATGATCGCTTCCGCCAGCACCACATCGCCGAGGTCCAGGTAGCCTTCGCGCGCATCAGCGACCGGATCGACCGTGATGCGATGCGAAACGAAGCCCTGGGCGGAGATCGTCAGCGGGTTGCGCCCGCCGATCCGGAGGGGCAGCTCGAAGCGGCCATCCTCGGCGGACGTGGTCGAAGTCGGGCGCTCGCCGTGCGTCAGGTACATCGGCTGACGCGTTTCGTGGCGAAGCTCCGCGCCAGCGACGGGGGCAGAGGTACGGCCGATCCCGGGCGCCGAGACGACGCGGCCGCGCAGGACTGCGATGGGAGCGTTTCGCGGATCAGGCGCGGCGGCCTCGTCGGGGCGGACGGTGAGGGGAAGCCTGCGCTCGGTCGCGCCGGTCTCCGAGGATTGGATCAGCGCGGGTTCGGCGGCGGGCGCCGTCGTGATGCTCTGCTCGACCCTTCGGATCTCTCGCGGTTCCGTCGTCGCCCGCCAGTAGAGCAGCGACGCCAGGAGACAGAGGGCCACAAGGCCGAAGAGCCAGCGTCTTTCGAGGGTGGATCGCATGGAAACTACTGGCGCAGGTCGATGAGAAGCGTCTTTCCCGCGCCAACGCGGATCGTCTCCGCGTGTTGGGTGTAGCTGGAGTCTTCGTACGACGAGAGGCTGTGGCGGTAGCTGACCTTGACGCTCCAATCACCAGGCTCGAGTCCTTCTACCACCTCGGCATCGAAGATCGAGGACCAGCGTTGGTAAGGGAACGTCTGAACTTCGGTCTCCGCGTCGGGACCTTGTTCCGCGATCTGCTGCAGGTCGATATCGCCCTCCATTCCCGTTGGCAGCCACACCTGCAGGCGGCCTGCGCGCTTCATTCTCAGGTCGCCGAGATCGATCGTTCGGTCAGCTTCGACCACCACCGGTTCGGACGCGGCGATCACGAAGCCAGGCGCCATCGCGAGCGCGCGCAGCTCGACTCCGGGCTCCACCCCCTCAAGTCGAAAGGATCCCGAAGCATCGGCCCGGATGTACCGGATGTCCCGGAGTACGAGGTCCTCCTTGTCGCCGCCAGGGCGCCCGACCATCCGGTGGTTGTCCCGCTCGTGGATCGGCAGCACGGGCGGCCTATCCGCAAAGTCGGCGCGCACCGCCGCGCCGGGCACGGGCGCTCCGTGGTCGTCGACGACTCGTCCTTTCAGCGCGGTCTGGCTGCGTGCGAATTCGATCTCGTTCTCACCGCGGAGCAGAGTGAACCGGAAGAGTTCCGGCATCCGGAGACGGGGGTGATAGACGAACGCGGTCCAGTCCCCTGGGACCAGGGCGTCTGCGGTCCATCGACCGGCTCCGTCCGTCCGCCGCCCCTTCGGAGTCGCCTCGCGCGGTATGCGGTCAGGGGGGTAGCCAGGGGTGGGTTGGAGGTCGGCCTCGGGGGGACTCCACTGGAGGACGAGAGACGCGCCGGGGAGCGGCTGGCCACCGTAGGTGACGAGCACGCGCACCTCCGCCGTCTCCGGTGACTCCAGTCTTAGGGTCACCGACTCCCTGCCCTGCGGAACGAGCGTCCAGGGAACCATGGAGTCGATCGCCCATGGAGCCCGGTAGCGAAGAGCGGGGCAGAGCCATTCGCGGAGTTCATGCACGCGGAAGCGAACGAGAGAGGCCTGGTCCGGCGGCACCTCGAAGGAGGCTCGGCCCGAAGCGTCACTTCGCGTGGATTCGAGCCACTTCGACGGATCGCTGGCAGCAGCGCGCTCGATCACGGCGCGAGGCAGCGGCTGCCCATGCCGGTCCATCGCGAAGATCTCGATGGTGCGGGTTGGCACCGGCTCGGCGGGCGGCTCGGGCTCGGGTACGGACAGCTGCACCTCGCCGAAATCGAACGAGGCCCCGGCCGCCAGCCCTGGCATCTTCCCTTCCCAGGACCGTTCCGTTCGACCCTCTTCGTCCTCGACGGAGGCGTAGAAGAGGTTCTCTTCCTCCAGTTCGCCGGCGTGGCACACCCACTCGACGATTCCGTCCGGGAAGGACGCCATCTGCATCCAGAGGCGAGGCTCCGTCCCGGCCATGATGAGGCTGCTCGGATCCGCGTCGATCGCGAGCCGTTCGACGGCGCGCCCCGCGTCGTCGACGAATCTCGCGCGAATCCGTACGGGAGGCACGTACGCCAGTTCCAGCCCGGGCGAGTTCAGCGGAGGATCCTCCGCCGTGCCGATGACCCAGTCGCTACGCCGGTACGTGAAAACGGACTTCTCCGGACCCCCCGTCCAGAGCGAAAGCAGCAGCGTTTCTCCCCGTCGCAGACCGCGCACCACGAAGGTGCCGTCGGGCCGGAGCGGGACTCTGCGCGCGAACCAGTCGTCCTCCCATCGATCCTGGATCTCGTCCATCAGCATCCGGGGAGCGACCGACACCACCATCGGACCCGAGGCCCTCGGCTCCGCGTCCGTCCATCCCGTGACGACTCCAGCGATCGAAGCGCCGTTCTCCATCACGATCGTCACCGGCGGCTGCTCACACGAGGTCGATACGACGGTTCCCTGCAGGAAGGCAGGCCGATAGTCGTCGTGGAGGGCATTGAGAGTCCATCGGGGCTCCTGACCGATCCGCGCGGTGGCCGGGACTCGAAACGTGCCGTTCTCTCCTGTCACGGCGAGCACATGCTCCAGGACATCCCAGCGATAGGGGGAAAGGTCGTCGGCGCACGAATCGACGGAGAGGATCCTCGCCCCCTCGATGCCACGCCCACGGAGGTCTACGACGCGGCCCTCGAGGGTGATCGCTTCTGCCAGGAAGATATCGCCAAGGTCCGTGTCTGCGTCGACCGGCCCGGCCTCGGTGAGGAACGGAACGAAGCCCTGAGCCGTCACGGTCAGTGGATTCGTGCCGGAGATCTGCACGGGCAGTTCGAAGCGACCCTCCTCGGTGGAGAGTACCGAAGTCGCTCGCTCGTCGGTACCGATGTAGCTCGGGTTCAGCGGCTGATACAGAAGCTGCGCGCCTGCGATGGGGGAGGAAGGCCGTCCATCGCTCGACGCCGAGAGGACGCGACCGCGCAGCACTCCGAGCGTTTCGATCGGCGTTTCCAGGGCGGTCGGGGCGACGCTTCCGTGGGCGTTCTGATCCGGCTCGGGAATGAGTGACACCCTGTCTCCCGTCGCTCCCGCCGCGGCGGCGCCGACGCCCTCGATATCGGGGTCCGTGGCCGTTTCGGTCGCCAGGGAGCTCAGGTCGAGTGTCTCCGTCTCCTCCGTCTCTGCAAGGAGGAACGCCGCTCCCAGGAGGCCGAGGGCCAGCAAAACGAGCGGGGCGCGGTTTTGGGGAGAGGAGCGCATGGGGCGGCGTGCGTCCATGTAGCCCCGAGGGACAGGACGGTTACGCTTCCGGGCCAGGTGACCTGGACGTTCGAGCCGCTCGCGTCGGCTCGAGATCAATCGTCGAAGGCGTCGAGGCGCTCGTCCTCGTGATCCGAGCGCTTGGGCTCGCCGCCTTTCAGATCCTCAGAACGGAAGAGGCGCGCGTCGCCCGAAACGGGAAAGTTCCCGAGCGAGGCGGTGTAGGTCAGAGGGGCCGGTGGGGGCTGCGGATGGAGGATCTTCGGCGCCCACTCTTCTTCCTCTTCGAGGCTCCGGTAGTAGATGCCCTGGTTGCCACCGCGCTCCTTCGCGGAGCGCAAAGCACGTTCGGCGCGCTGGCGCAGCTCCTCGGGGGAGCGCAGGTCCGTGCCGTCGAAGGTCTCGAATCCGATGCTCGCGGAGACGGCGATCGATCCACCGCTCGAGCGCGCGAGCAGGTCCTCTTGGCCTTCGTCGCTGCGGCCATGGTAGCGCTGCGGTGGGGGACCTGAGAGCGCGCGGAAGCGGCCCGCCAGGCGCGTCACCACGCGGGCGGCGTCGACGCGCTGGGTGTAGGGCAGGATCAGCGCGAACTCGTCGCCGCCGATTCGGGCGCCCACGTCCTCCGTCCGGAGGCTCATGCGAATCACGCTGCCCGCGCGCGCGATCAGCTCGTCGCCGACCGTGTGGTCGTAGGCCTTGTTGACCTCGCCGAAGCGGTCGAGATCGACGAGGACGAGGGCCAGCTCCAGGCGGTGACGCTGGGCGGCGGAGAAGTGCTCGCGCAGTCGAGCGTCGAAGCGCAGGGGGCGCAGGAGCCCGGTCCGGTCGTCGTGGGAGGCGTGATAGCGGGCTCTCTCCAGATCGTCCAGGAGCTGCACCTGGTCCATGATCCGCTCCGTCCGCAGCAGAAGCTCCTCGGGCGGGGCGTCCCGGTGGACGAGATCCCACTGGCTGCCCCGCAGAGCGCGGCCCGCGACAACGGCCGGGATCGGGTCGTCTGGATCGGCGACGAGGAGGATCGGGATCGCGCCATTCTTCCGGGCCCCGCTCCGGGCCCTCCGGTCCCAGGGGCGCGCGGCTCCCTTGCCGAACGCCCTGGCGTCGATCACCAGAATGTCGAAGGGCTTGCTCTGGAGGGCATCCTCGGTCGCCTGGGCCGTCTCGGTGACCACGAGTTCGACGCCGAGGGCCTCCAGCGGCCGGAAAACCCGCGCGAGTTCGGGTGAGGGGCTCCGGGAGCGGCCCGAATCCGCCGATGGAGGAGAGCCGATGGGCTCCCCGTCGAAGGTGCCAGCAGGGCCCACGGACGCGGTCGGCAGATCAGCGATCAGAAGGCGCATCGGGCGCAGACGGCGAGGGCGTGCGGACATACCCGGAAGATAGCCCAAGCCCATGCCCGGGCTGCCATCCGCAGGGCCCAGGAATCGGCCGTAACCCGAAACCTTCTCAATCTTGCCCATTTAGTGGACTTCTGGGCCCCCTTACGTAGACTCTTCGCCTCATTTCCAGCCGGAAGTGCCTCCGCTTTGGGAGGCGCGTTCGACGCTGGAATCGATGGATTCTCCATCACTTCTCGTTCCTACAACACCATGAGTAACATCGACGCACAGAAGCTCATTGAAGCTGGCGTGCACTTTGGATGCCGCGTGTCGCGGTGGAATCCGAAAATGGCCCCTTACATCCACGGCCGCCGCGGGATGATCCACGTGATCGACCTCCGCGAGACCGTCAAGGGCCTCCTCCGCGCACAGAACCTCCTCTTCCGCATCGCTGCCGAGGGCCAGACGGTCCTCTGGGTCGGCACCAAGCGCCAGGTCAAGGGCGTGATCCAGGACGCGGGTCAGCGCACCGGTATGCCGATCGTGACCGAGCGCTGGATCGGTGGAACGCTGACGAACTTCAGCGTCATCCGCAGCCGCCTGAAGCGCCTCGTCCAGCTCGAGGCCATCGACGAGAAGGCCATCGAAGCCCAGAAGCTCACGAAGAAAGAGGTCGCGCAGATCAACCGCGAGCTCAAGAAGATCGACCGTAACCTCGGCGGCATCCGCGAGATGGACAAGATGCCGGGCGCCATGGTCATCGTCGACCCGTCCCGTGAAGGCATCGCCGTCCGCGAGGCCCGCAAGATGGGCATCGTCGTCATCGGCCTTCTCGATACGGACTGCGACCCGAACGACGTCGACATCGTGATCCCGGGCAACGACGACGCGCTGAAGTCGGTGCGCCTGCTCATCGAAGAGCTCGTGGACTCGGTGGAAGCCGGACACCACCAGCACACCGATAGCCTCAAGGCCGTCGGTGCTGCCCAGCGCAGCGACGAGAGCCAGCACACGATCCCCGGCGACGACGTCCGTCCGACGACGGGCAACGTGCTCCCCGAGCGCGGCGCCTCGGCTCCGATGCCGTCGGTCGAGTCCAAGCCCGACGCCGCCGCCACGGTCGACGCCGCCCCCGGCTCGCCCTCGGGCCCGGCTCCCGACGCCGCGCCCGGCGCCTGATCCGAAGGGCGATCCCACGGAACTTCCTATCGGGGTTCCCTTCGGGGTTTCCTTCGGAGATCGCAACAGCGTCCGCCAACGCGCCGAGCTCGAGACGCCACTGAGCCGATCCAGCCCGACGCCTTGTCGGACGCGACCATTTCCAACACCCATCGCGCCCCGCACGCTTTCGCGTCGTCCGGCGCCTTCGCACGACACCCCTAGAGACACGAACCGGAAGCCCTGCACGTCGGGGTCAATCAACCATGGCTGAGATCACCGCCAAACTGGTCATGCAGCTCCGCGAAATGAGCGGCGCTGGCATGATGGAGTGCAAGAAGGCGCTCACCGCTACGAACGGCGACGCCGAGGCAGCGCTCGACGAGCTTCGCAAGGCAGGCCTCAAGTCGGCCGCCAAGAAAGTCGGTCGCGACACCGCCGAGGGCCGCGTGGCCGTCAAGATGTCGGAGGACGGCAAGACCGGTGCGATCGTCGCTCTCGCGTCCGAGACGGACTTCCTGGCTTCGACGCCAGGCTTCATCGCCTTCACGGACGAACTCGTGAACCACGCGTTCGAGCACAAGCCCGCGACGGCCGCCGAGATGCTCGAGCAGCCGTGGCACGCAGGTGGCACCGTTCAGGACGCCCTGACGGCCAAAATCGGCGACATGAAGGAGAACCTTCAGATCGTCAACGCCACGTCGTACACGAACGACGGGGGCCGTATCGTCGGCTACGTGCACCACGACAACAAGAAGGGTGCGCTCGTCAACGTGACCACGGGCGGCGACGCTGACAAGGCGGACGCTGCGCTCAAGCAGCTCTGCATGCACATCGTCGTGTTCAACCCGCTGGCCCTCGACGAGAGCGGTATCGCCGCTGAAGACGTCGAGCGCGAGAAGGAGATCATCAAGGACGGCCTCCAGGGCAAGCCCGAGGACATCCAGACGAAGATCATGGAAGGCCGTATCCAGAAGTTCTACGCCGAGCGCACGCTCGTCGGCCAGCCCTGGATCATGGACGACAAGACCTCGGTCTCGAAGGCGCTCGTCGCCGAACTCGGCGCGGGCACCAAGGTCGAGGCGTTCACGCGCTGCCAGCTCGGCGCCTGATACGGCGTTTCGCGCTCGAAGCGCCGGTAGAGGCCCTCCGCCTGATTCAGGTGGGGGGCTTTTTCGTATCCCGGTCCACCGTCCACGGCAGGTTTTCTGGGCGGTGCGGTGGGGGCGAGGCGGCCATGGAGGCTAAGCTCGTTGCTCCTATGCCATATCAACGCATTCTGCTCAAGATGTCCGGCGAAGCGCTGGGCGACCCGGCCACCGGTCACGGTATCGATCCTCCCGCCGTCCAGAAAATAGCGCGCCAGGTCGCGCGGGTCGTCGAGCTCGGCATTGAGGTCGCCATGGTGGTGGGCGGCGGGAACATCCTCCGGGGCGCGGAGTTCAGCCAGCTCGGCGGACACCGTGTGAACGCCGACTACATGGGGATGCTGGGGACCGTGATCAACGCGCTCGCCATGTCCGACGCTCTGGAGAGCGCGGGACTCGAGACCCGCGTCATGACGGCCCTCGATATCCGCCAAGTTGCTGAACCGTTCGTGCGCCGACGGGCCGAGCGCCACCTCAGCCGCGGGCGCGTCGTGATCCTCGGCGCTGGCACCGGCAACCCGTTCTTCACCACGGACAGCGCCGCAGCGCTCCGTGCGAGCGAGCTGGGCTGCAGCGTCCTCCTGAAGGCCACGAAGGTCGACGGCATCTACTCGGCGGACCCCAAGAAGGATCCGACGGCGACCCGCTACGAGCGCCTCAGCTTCGAGGAGGCGATCGTCAAGAACCTCAAGGTCATGGACGGAACTGCCATGTCCATGTGCCGGGACCATGGAATCCCCGTGATCGTGTTCGATATGTTCCAAGAGGGAAACCTCGAGCGCGTCGTCCGCGGCGAGACCATCGGCACCATCGTGACGACCACCGGAGAAGCGTAGCTTCTCCCCTGAACCGACCACTCCCTCCCCCTGACCCCGTTTGCGCCGCCCGGCGGCCAAAAAGCCCATGAGTTACGACTCCGTCCTCAAAGACGCAGAATCCCGGATGGAGAAGGCCCTGAGCCACAGCCGGGACATGCTGAAGAACATCCGTACGTCGCGCGCCTCGTCCGCTCTCGTCGAGCACGTGCGCGTCGACTACTACGGGACGCCGACGCCGCTCAGCCAGGTCGCGCAGATCAGCGTTCCCGAGCCGCGCACCCTCACGATCAAGCCCTTCGATGCGAGCATCATCAAGGAGATCGAAAAGGCGATCATGAAGTCGGACATCGGGATCAGCCCCGAGTCGGACGGCAAGATCATCCGCCTCACGATGCCGCCGCTCTCCGGCGACCAGCGCCGGAAGTACGCCGCCAAGGCGAAGGACTTCGGCGAGGAAGGGCGCGTGTCGCTGCGGAACATCCGCCGCGATGCGAACAAGGAAGCAGACGCGCTCAAGAAGGACGGTGAGATCACCGAGGACAGCCACAAGGACCTCCAGGACGAGATCCAGAAGCTGCTGAAGGTGTACGAGGTCAAGGTCACCGAGGTCCTCGACAAGAAGACCACGGAGATCCTCGAGGACTGACCCGCGGCCCAGCGCTTCGGGAAATTGCAGGGGGGGGAGGGAATTGCGCGGAAAACCGCGGCCCTCGCTCTTGCCTCACTGGCGAAAGCCGTTATTCTCCCTGCCTCGAAGCTGATTCGGGCCGCAAGGTTCACCGGGGCAGCTTCGGGAAGAGATTCGAGTGGGCGCGTAGCTCAGTCGGTAGAGCAACTGGCTTTTAACCAGTAGGTCCTAGGTTCGACCCCTAGCGCGCTCACCACTCCCTTCTCTTCAGTCGGCACGGTCTACCCGAACAGGAAAGACCTCAGTCGGCCACGCGGGCAAGGCCACCGATTCGCGGGTAGGCCATCGACCAGGCGTGGCAGCGAAGACCGCCCACGAGGGCGCCGAAGAGCACGAGCATCGCGACCCCCCAGGCCCAGCCTGCGGCGCGTCCCATGCCGATCGCCACGCCGACCACGAGGATGCGCGAGGCGAACTCCGCGGCCGCCATGCGCTGGCTCGAGCGCGGTCGCGCCCGCATCAGGCGCCAGCCGTGGAGGATCGCGGAGCCGACGCCGCGATGGTGCCGCACGAGGCTCGCCATGCTGAGTTCCTGGAGAGCGCCGAGCGCCGCGCCGTAGACGAGCATGAACGCGAGCGCCAGCCCTGAGAGCACGACGCCGAAGAGTCCCAGGGTGTCCTTGCCGACGACACTTGCGAAGAACACGAGAGGCGTGAGGAGCACCAGCGTGGCCGTCGTCATCATCCCGCAGATCTGGACGGCGATGCCGAGAGCGGCGACGGTGTCCCGCTTGCCGAGCTTCCAGGCGCGCCACGCGTTCGCGCCGCTCCCTTGACCCACGCCGTCGCTCGCGATCGTCCCGAGCCCGGCAGCGATTCGCAGCGCGATCAGCACGATCGGGATGGCGATGGCCAGCACCTCGACGTCCTCCGCGAGGTTCGGGATCGTGAAGAGCGGTCCGACCGCCTGGCTCACGAGCGAGAGGTCGTCGAAGAGCATTGAGAGGATCGTGAGACCGAGGGTCACGCCGAGGAACCAGGCAAGGCCCATGATCTCGAAGCAGAGACCGCTCAGGCTCGGCAAGGGAGCCCGTCCGACCACGTCGCGCAGGATATGGGCCGCGTCTTCGCCGGTGTCGCTCGCCGCGAATGCGGCGAGGCCCGTGGCATGGGCGTCGTGAGCGTCGTGGCCCGGCGCGCCGGCTATTCTTTCTGAATCGGTCCGAGGGCCGGCGCCCGAGGACGCCGCCAGGACCGAGACGAGTTCCCTCGCGCGGGCGGTGGTGGGCGTTCCGTCCGTGACTCTTCCGGCGGGCGGACCCTTCGCGCGGGAGGGGGCCTGCCCTGGCTGCTCGTCCGGCGGCGCCATCGCGAGATCAGGCGGTCTGCCCGACCGGGTCCCTTCGACTGTGGCCGACCGAGCCAGCGCACGCGGCCTCGACGTCCTCGATGGACTTCGGCGCAGCGGCCGTGAGGATCTCATGGCCCGCTTCGGTCACGAGCACGTCGTCCTCGATGCGGATGCCGATCCCGCGCCACCGCTCCTCGACGTCCTCGTTCTCGGGGTCCACGTAGATGCCCGGCTCGACGGTCAGCACCATGCCGGGCTCCAGGAGGCGCGGCTCACCGTCCTTCATGTAGGAGCCGCAGTCGTGGACGTCGAGACCGAGCCAGTGGCTCGTCTTGTGCATGAAGAACGCCCGGTAGGAGCCGCTGTCCATGACCTCTTCGGCCGTGCCCTTCAGCAGGCCGAGGTCCAGCAGCCCGTCGATGATGATCTTCAGGGTGGTCTTGTGGACCTCCTCGAACGGCACGCCCGGGCGCACCACGTCGATCGAGGCTTCCTCCGCGCGCAGGACGATCTCGTAGAGCGCGCGCTGTTCGTCCGTGAACTTGCCGTTCACGGGGAAGGTCCGCGTGATGTCGGCCGCGTAGAAGTCCCACTCGGCGCCGGAATCCACGAGCATCAGGTCGCCGTCCCGGAGCGGCTGGTTGTTCTCGATGTAGTGGAGGATGCACGCGTTCGCGCCGCCCGCGCAGATGTGCCCGTAGGCGGCGCCGGTGCCGCCGGCCTTCCGGTAGCTGTAGTCGAGGAACGCCTCGGCCTCGGCTTCGTTCATGCCGGGCATGACCTTGGCCATCAGGCTCGCGTGGGTGTCCGCGGTCAGGGTGGCGGCGCGGCGCATCTTCTCCAGCTCGCCCTCCGTCTTGAAGAGGCGCATCTCGGAGAGGATCGGGCCCGGGTCCATCAGCGTCGTCGCCGGACGAACCGTGCCGCGCGCTCGATCGCGCAGGCGCGCGAACATCTGGGTCATGCGCCGGTCCTGGTCCTCGCCGTCACCGAACTTCCACATGATCCGTTCGTGGTCGGCCAGGAGTTTCGGCAGCTCCTCCCAGAGGGTTTCGATGTCGCGCGCCTCGTCGACTCCGATCGTTCCGGTGGCGCGCTCCAGCCCGAGGCGCTTGCCGTCCCAGATCTCGCGCTCCTTGTCCCGCTCGCGCAGGAACAGGATCGACCGCGCAGGGCGATCGTCGCGAGCGGGCAGCAGTACCAGGCACGCGGACGGCTCTGCGAAGCCCGTGAGGTAGTAGAAATCGCTGTGGGGGCGGAAGCGGTAGTCGGCGTCGTCGTTGCGGACCTTGGTGGTCGCGGTGGGGATGACGGCGGCGATCTGGTCGCGCGTGAGCCGCTCCAGAAGAGCGGTGCGGTGGGCTGCGTAGGGAGAGATGCTCATGGGATTCCGTCTCAACGATACCGCAAGTGGGCTCGGCGGCGGCGATCCTCGATCGCTCCTGTGATCTGACGTCGCAGGAGTTTTGGATCGGAGGCGGAGTGGAAGTGGACCGCGGTCCCCAGGAGGTACCCGGAAACGGGCTGCGTGCTGGAGTAGATGGCGCGCACCGGAACGCCCGCGGCGGTCTGCCAGGCATCCGCGATGGCCCCCCAGGGCTGCGAGGCCAGCCCGGGGTCTCGCTCCGCGGCGCCCAGGATGAGATCGAGCCCCGCTTCGGAGAGGGCCGTCGGCAGCGCCGCCTTCGGGGCCGTCGGGATGGAACCCTCCAGGAAATCGAGGCGCGCGAAGAGAGAGTAGCTCTCGGCGTACCCGGGGGAATCCTCGCCGGTCGGCTGGGGCTGGATGGTCACCTGGATCGGCGTGGCGGCCCAGTCGAACGAGGCCTCGTCGGCGCCCTCGGGAAGCGGCTGGAGATCCCAGTCGACGTAGAGACTCTTCAGGCGTTTGCCGGCGGGGGAAGGGAGCTGCACCACGAAGGTGACCTCGGGGCCGTCCCGATGGGTGAATTCGGCCACGACCCCGGATCCGTCGAGCTTCAGGACGAGGTCGAGGGTGGCGCCGCCGATGACGAGTCCGCGGCAGGTGGCGCGGCGGGAGAGCCCGCGTCCCTCCGGAGCGTGCGGCTCCGGGGGAAGCTGTGGCCGCAGGACCGCGCCCGACTTCAGCGGCGGGATCCGGCCGCCGGGGAGGAGCTCGGTGTCCGTGGGGACCCCGGGGAACAACGTGGGGAGCAGGCCGGCCAGGGCCTCTGGATCATCCGCGCCGAGCCCGCGGAGCCAGCGGAAGGCGTCCTCGGCGCGCCGGTCCTCGAGGGCGAATCGGATGAGGGCTGCGCTGGCTTCGCGGCGGGTAGCCTGACCTGGCTCGGATTCCGTGCCGGGGCTCCTGGGGGTCAGCTGATCCAGTGCCCTGGCCCACTCCTTCCATGGGAAGTCAGCCTCGTCGTCGGGAACTCCAACCGGAACAGCAGCCGGTAACCCGGTAGGTACCCAGGGCAAGGTGTCCTCTCCGACCGAAGCCCAGAGTCGACCGATCGGGTCGTCCGGCATTTCCATCCACGGCTTCGGCGCCTCCTTTTCCTGCAGGAGAGGGGCGGCACACAGCAAACTCAAACCAAGACAGAGAGCTCCCATGGGGGAGAACGTCGTTCAACGGCGCCCCGCCGTCAAGCGATCGATCGAACCCTCGGAGGTGTATACTCCCGGCGTACCGATTTCCGCTCCTCTCCGCACACCCCGAAGCGCCCGTGATCCAGCCCGAACTCCTCGCCATCCTCGCCTGCCCGGAAACGCGCCAGTCCTTCCAGCTCGCGGACGAGGCGCTCCTCGGGTCCGTGAACGAGAAGATCGCTGCCGGTGGAGTCAAGAACGTCGGCGGAGCCGACGTCACGGACGCGCTGGCGGCGGGACTCGTCCGCGAGGACGGCCAGGTGATCTACGCGATCCGCGACGGGATTCCGGTGCTGCTCATCGACGAGGGCATCCGGATCGGCGGCTGAGTCTTCGTGCTTCTGACAAGAGCGACGAACGGGCGCCGCAAGGGGCCCGGCGGCCCGGCGGGATCCGCGCCCGTGCGGCTGGCGTACTGCCTGAACCTGCACGCGGCCAAAACGCTGGCGGAGGTCGCCGAGGTCCTGCGCACCTACACGGTGCCGCTGCGGAATCGGATCCTCGGGGCCGATAGCCAGGAGCCGTTCGGCGTCGGGATGTACTTCGAGGCGCCCGCGGCGGCCGAGCTCGCGGGCGATCCGGCGAAGCTCTCGGAGCTGGCCGCGCTGATGGCCGAGGAGCGGCTCGATCCCTTCACCTTCAACGCTTTCCCCTACGGCGGGTTCCAGGAGGACGGGCTCAAGGAGCGCGTCTACGCTCCGACGTGGGAAGACGAAGCGCGGCTGCGATACACCGTCGATGTCGCGCGGGTGGCCGCTCGCCTGCAGAGCGCGATCCGTGTCTCCCTGCCGACCCCCCTCCAGGGCGACGCCTCCCCGCGCTACCTCTCGATCAGCACGCACCCTGGCGCCTATGGCGCCGACATCACCGATCGCTCTAGCCTACGCCGCTGCGCCCAGAACATGGGCCGCGCGGTGGCCGAACTGGCGAAGCTGGAGGCCGAGTTCGGCCATCGAATCGTCCTCTCCCTGGAGTCCGAGCCGGACGCGAGCGCTCGCAACAGCCGCGCCCTCGCCGAGTATCTCGTGTTCGCGCGTCTCGTCGGCAGCAAGGTTCTCCAGGACGAATTCGACATCGGAATCGAGGCGTCGGGAGCGCTGATGCTCCGTCACCTCGGCGTGTGCCTCGACTGCTGTCACTCGGCGGTGGAGTTCGAGGCGCCCTCCGAGTCGCTGCGACTCGCGGCGCTCGGCGGCGGACCGCTCGGCAAGATCCAGTTCTCGAGCGCGCTGTCTCTGGCGAAGCCCGCGGCGCATCCCGCGGCGGTCGAGGCGCTGCTCGGGCTCGACGAGCCTCGGTTCCTGCACCAGGTCACGGGCCGCTCGGCGGAGGGGGAGTTCCTGCACCTCCGGGATCTGCCTGCGCTCCAGGCAGAGGTCGCCCGCGGCGCGGAGTCCCCGTGGCCCGGCGCCGAGGAATGGCGCTGTCACTTTCACGTCCCCGTGGATCTGAAGGACGCGCTCGGACTGGTGACGACGCGCCCGCACGCGGACGCGATCCTGGCGGCCGCGATCACCGAACCTGCGTCCTGGAGCGTGCCGGAGCTGCACGTCGAGATCGAGACCTACACCTGGTCGGTGCTCCCCGGTGGGAAGGGATCTTCACCGTCCGAGGACGCGATCGTGGAAGGCCTCGAAGCGGAGTACCGCTACGTGCTGGAGCGCTGCTCCGAGTCGGGTCGGATCTCCCCCGGTACGGAGACCGACAACGCTTGAGAAACTTTTCCGAGAGGGGTTTGACACGTGGGGAAGAGCCCACTATCTTCCCCCCGTCACAAGACAACCAGGCCCCATCGTCTAGTCAGGCCTAGGACACCAGGTTTTCATCCTGGCGACGGGGGTTCAAATCCCCCTGGGGTCACCACTCCCCTCCTCGCGTTCAACCGCCGGGAGGGGAGTGGTTTTTTTGTCAGGGAGCCGCCGCCGTAGTTGCTTGGGCTTCCTGGCAACGCCGCATGCCAAAGGCTCATGCCCGCTCGGCGGAATCAGCTATTCGCAACACCCTCCTAGCCGAGCTGGATGGAGCGGCCTTCGATCGCCGACTGATCCGCCGCGAACATGACGCGGTGCGTGGTGAGCGCCGTTTCGAAGTCGGTCCAGGGCATCGGCTTGCCCGCCTTGGTCGCATCGACGAAGGCCTGGAACTGGGGCTGGTACGGGTGGTCCTTGACGGCGCCGGAGTCGATCAGGTGGGTCTCCAGGGTCGACCACTTGTCCTTGTCCATCCCGTGCAGCTTGTGGGAGTAGAACTTGTTGTCGAGGATCGAACCGTGGCTGCCCACGAGGTGCACGTGGAAGTAGTAGGGCTGGAGGCAGTCCACGATCGACGCGCACTTGGCGGCGCGGCCGTCCGCGAAGCGCAGGATCGAGACCTGGGACGTGTCGTACTCGTACGGCGCGAAGATCTCGGACTTCGACTTCGTGGAGTACGACGTGACCTCGCTGATGTCGGCCGACTTTCCGTCGGAGCCCGCCATGAGGAAGAGGAGCGCGTCGAGGGCGTGGCAGCCCGCTGTCGCGAGGGACGACGTCCCGATGTCCTTCTTGACGTTCCAGGGGAACTGCCCGTACCAGGGACCGATGCCGTGGTAGTAGTCGACCTCGGCGTAGTGGACGTCGCCGATGAGTCCCTCGTCGAGGATCGCGCGGATCATCCGGAACTGGGCGCTGAATCGAACCTCGAAGCAGACCATCGCCTGGACGCCGTTGGCCTTGATCGCCGCCGCGACGCGCTCGCAGTCCGCGAAGTTCGTGGCAACCGGCTTCTCGACGATCAGGTGCTTGCCAGCCTCGGCGGCCTGGACCGCCTGATCTGCGTGGAGACTGTGGGGGGTACAGATGTCGATGACGTGGATGTCCGGGTCGGCGAGCATCTCTTCGTAGCTCGCGTAGGGCCGTAGCGGAACGCCATAGGTCTTCTCCAGCTGCGCGGGATCCTGGGGGCGCCGCGAGGAAACCCCCGTGACGGAGCCTCCTTCCACGGAGCGGAAGGTTTCGATGTGCGCGCCTGCGACGGCTCCCAGGCCGACGATTCCAACGTTGAGGTCACTCATGAAGCGGATGATAGAGGTTTCCGTAAGCTGTTGGACGCCATGACAGCGACTCCCCACCCGAAAGTGACGCCGTCCGCAGGGATCGGCCAGGGTGCGAGCCCCACCCGCCGGACGATCCTCCGGACCGCCGCGGCGGCGACCTCCTCGCTCTTCATGGCGCCGTTCGTTCACGCTCGGAGGCGCCAGGCGGGGGGCACAGGAACGGCTCCCATTCGATCCAGCCTGAAGCTCGCGGCGATCGGGGCGGGCCACCGCGGGGCCGCCAACATCGCGGGGGTGCTCGGCGAGGATGTGGCCTACCTCTGCGACGTGGATGAGTGGATGCTCCAGCGCGGCGTCGACCAGGTGCGGGCAGCAGGCCAGCCGAAGCCCGCAACGTTCCGGGACTGGCGAGAGCTGCTGGAGACGGCGGAGGATCTCCAGGGCGTCGTGATCTCGACGCCGGACCACACGCACGCAGCGATCGCGCGCTGGGCGCTCCATCGCCGGCTGCCGGTCTACTGCGAGAAGCCGCTGACGCGCACGGTGGCGGAAGCGGCCGAGCTGCAGAACCTCGCCCAGGGGATCCCGACGCAAATGGGGACCCAGATCCACGCCACCGACAACTATCGTCGCGTGGTCGAGGCGCTTCGCAGCGGTGCCATCGGCACGGTGCGCAACGTGCACGTGGTTTGTTCCAAGAGCTGGTCCGGGGGCGTCTTCCAGCCGCCGCCCGAAGGAGAGACGGGCTCGCCCAAGGGGCTCGACTGGGACCTCTGGCTCGGGCCGACGCCCGAACGTCCTTACTCGCCCGGTATTCATCCCGCGAACTGGCGGCGCTTCTGGGCCTTCGGTAACGGAACCGTCGGGGACATGGCGGCCCACTGGCTCGACCTCGTCCACTGGGCGCTGGAGCTCGGTCCGCCCAAGACGATCGACGTCGAAGGCCCGCCGGTCGACGAGGTCAGCACGCCCCCGTGGATGCACGCGCGCTGGACCCACGGTCGAACGAACGGCGAGGATGACGTCGACGTTCACTGGTGGGACGGGATTCCCTCGAGGGATGGGGTGAAGAAGTGGGCGGAAGCGCCCCTCGACGACTGCCACGTCTTCGTCGGGTCGAAGGGCCGCCTCATCTCGACCTACAGCTCGATGAAGGTGGAGCTCTCGAGCGGGGATCCGTGGGAAGCGCCGGAGCCCACGATCCTGCCCTCGCCTGGTCACCACGTCGAGTGGCTCGATCGCATCAAGGACGAGAACGCCCCGCTGCCGCTCTGTCACTTCGAACGCGCCGCGCCGCTCACCGAGTCGATCCTGCTCGCAGGGGTCGCGTACCGCGCTGGCGGGAAGATCACCTGGGATCCGGTCAAAAGAGATGCGGGTCCCGGGACACACTGGCTGTCCGCCGAGGAACGCGACGGCTGGAGGCCCTCGTAGTAAAGATCATGAGTACGAATTCACCCACGAAGGGCTCGCGCGCCAAGGCGCTCCGCACCGAGAGAATCACCTTCCTGAACGCGGAGGGCGAGGAGCTGGCGGCGCGGCTGGAGCTGCCGCCTTGGAACGTCGGAGAGGGCGTTCCGCGCGCGTTCTGCGTCTTCGCCCACTGCTTCACCTGCTCGAAGGACATCCCGGCGGCCAGCCGCATCTCGCGGGCGCTCTCGCGGGCCGGTTTCGGCGTGCTCCGGTTCGACTTCACGGGCCTCGGATCGAGCGACGGGGACTTCGCGAACACGAACTTCTCCTCGAACGTCGATGACCTCGTGCGCGCGGCGCAGTTCCTCGAAGAGAACTACCGGGCGCCAGCGCTCCTCGTGGGGCACAGCCTCGGCGGCGCGGCCGTGCTCGCGGCGACGCGCAGGCTGAAGAGCGTCGAGGCGGTTGTGTCGATCGCGGCGCCCTCGGACCCGCTGCACGTGAAGAAGAACTTCGAAGCGAAGCTCGACGAGATCCGAAGCGAGGGCCAAGCCGAGGTGCAGCTCGCGGGACGAGCGTTCAAGATCAAGAAGCAGTTCCTCGACGACCTGGAGCAGCAGAACCTCGGAGGCGCGCTGGGGGAGCTCGAGGCGGCGCTGCTGGTGATGCACGGACCGCTCGACCGCACGGTGCCGATCGAGGAGGCCCAGAAGATCTACCAGGCAGCGCGCGGCTACAGGAGCTTCGTTTCCCTCGGGGATGCGGATCACCTCCTCTCCAGGGTCGAGGACGCCGAGTACGTGGCGGCGGTGATCGGCGCCTGGGCGACGCGCTACGTGACGATGGGGCCGGACGGCGACGCGGACGACGCCATTCCCGAGGTCGGTGATGTCCCCGAGGTCGGCGATGTCATCGTGGAGGAGATCGCTCCGCCCTACACGAACGCCGTGCGAACCCACGAGCACCAGTTCACGGTAGATGAGCCGGCGAAGATCGGCGGCGCGGATCTCGGGCCCGCGCCGTTCGAGCTCTTGCTCTCGGCGCTCGGTGCCTGCACGTCCATGACGCTGCGCATGTACGCGGACCGCAAGGGCTGGCCGCTCGAGCGCGTGAGCGTGAAGCTACATCTCGACCATGATCGTTCGCCCGACGATCCGAAGCAGGTCACGGAGCGCTTCGATCGAGCGGTGACCCTGGAAGGCGACCTCGACGCGGAGCAGCGCCAGCGGCTCCTGGAGATCGCCGATCGGTGCCCGGTTCACCGAACGCTGGAAAACCCGAAGATCATCTCGACCCGGGAGGCGTGAGCGCGGATCCGCCGCTGGCAGCATGTCAGGACGGCCCTTCGGATAGGAATCCGACAGAAGCGGGGGCTTTTTCCAACGGGAGTCGTCCGTCCGGGATGAGACCTGTGAATCACCCGTCCACGGAACTCCACGCCCCCTGGGAATCATGCTTGCCACCACAGCCCTCCTCGGCCTTCTGGCCTCGCCCGCTCCGACCACTTCTTGCACCGTCCTGCTGGCGGGACACCCCTTGGCTTGGACGGTCCCGCAGGACACCAGCGCCCAGCTCCGCCGCGCCAGCGAACTCCGCGATGCGTCAGGCCCCGACTGGAAAAGCGGGCGCTACGGCGCTGCTGCCGAGAAGCTGAAGGAGGCGCTCGGAATCTACTGCGCCGTGAACGCCGAGTCTGGCGACCCGGAAGGCCACTACCGGGAGCGCGCGATCACGCTCCGCGCCCTCGTCTGGAACGAGTTCCGGGCCGGCGAATCGGAAGCGGCCCTCGAGCACTACGGGGCGCTCTTCGACCTCTCGAATGATCACGCCGACGTTCTTGCCGAGCGTCAGTCCGCCTATGGTGCGGTCTTCGAGCACGCGGGTCGGCTTTCCACCCGCGCCAAGGCCGAAGCGTTCTGGGAGTCGGTAGCGGACATCTTCGAGGCCTACGACGACGAGGAGCGCCTCGCTCAGCTGCTGCTCGATCGCGCCAGCTCCTATGCGACGCTCGGGTTCCTCAAGGAAGCGCGGGCGGACCTCGCCGAGTCGATCGTGGCGCATGGGAAGATCGACGACTTCGACGGGGCGAACTGGGGCCGCAACAACCTCGCGTTTTCCTACATCGGAACGTCCGAGTGGGAAAAGGCGCTCGAGTTCCTCGGTGACGCCCTGGCCGAAACCCGGGCAGGCCGCGGGCTCGCCGCGCAGTCGGCGCTTGGCTACAACCTGTTGACGGTGGCGAGCGGCGTGGCGCAGGGAGGTCGGCCGGGCCGGGACGTGGTGGAGTCGCTCTGGAAGATCGCGGAGGCCGAGGCCCGGGATTCGAAGCCAGCGATCGTCGCACCCGAGAGGCTTCTCGTGGGCGCGCTCCGGGTCGAGGTACTGCGCGTGGGAGCGGCTCGTGCCAGGGGCGCGGTCGATCGCGTGAAGGTGGCAATGCCCGGGGCTCCCGGCTCGCTGCAGGCGGACCTCGGGCTGCACGCAGCGAAGACGCTCCTCGACGGGGGCGAGCCACGCGCAGCGCTCGACGAACTGGCCTCGCTGGCGATCGATGCCGGTCCGGCGTTCCCGCATCTCCGTCTGCGCCAGCTCGTGCTCCAGGCGGCCGCGGCTGCTGCGCTGGAGGACAGGCCGGACTTTGATCGGTTCGCCGAGGCGGCCTCCGAGGCCATCGCATCTCTCGATCACGACGGTACGTCGCGGTCGGCCTACGAGCAGCTGGCCGCGTCGGCCGACGCCTTTCCCGAGAGCCGCGTCGGGAGGAAGGTGAATGACGAATGGAGCCAGCTGCGCCGCAGGGGACAGCGCGGCGGCGCCGGCGGCTCGTCGCTTCGCGGTTCGAACGGTCCCAGGGTCGACGGCCTCGCCGAACTCGGCAGCCAGGACCCGCTGTTCCTGCTGTTCGCCGTGGACGGAGAGCTGCACGTCAAGGACCTGCTCTCCGGCGATGAGGTGAGTCGCCCGATGGACTGGAAGGTGCGCACGGTCGGGTTTCACGGAATGACGATGGAACTCTTCGGCGGCTACGTCGAGATCGTGGGCGTCAACTATGGAAGCGGGGCAGCGGCCAAGGGCTCGCCCGCCGGGCTCGTGCTGAACGACCTCCAGAACTTCCGGCCGCTCGACGCCTCGAAGGCGCTGTTCGTCACCCGCAACGGCGCCACGTTCTACGGCCCCGTGGTGAGTGCGCCCGAGTTCAGGGGTGAGGTGCAGAAGTGAGGGAGCGGATCCCCGGCACGCTCTCTTCCTCGGGCCCTGGCATCGGGCCCGAGGACTACGAGTCGCACGCAGCATGGCTGCGCCGCCTCGCGCGGAGCCTCGTCCGCGATCCGTCGACGGCCGACGATCTCGTCCAGGAGACCTGGTTGTCCGCACTTCGGAGCGGTCCGAGCCCCGACGAATCGCTGCGTCCCTGGCTCGCCCGCGTGCTCCAGAACGCCGTGCGCAAACGGCATCGCACCGAGGGCAGGCGCCAGCACCGCGAGGCCCTGAGCGTCGACGCGGAGCAGCCGGTGCTGTCCGCTGCCGAACTCTCCGAGCACGCGGATCTGATCCACGCGCTGATGGGAGAAGTGAAGGACCTCGACGAACCCTATCGCTCGACGGTGTTGCAGTCGTACCTTCAGGGACTGACCTCGGTCGAGATCGCGAAGCGCTCGGGCGTCGCGGAAGGGACCGTGCGCTGGCGGCTGTCGGCCGCGAGGGACGAACTTCGCGAGCGCATGGACCGTCGCACCGGAGGCCGCGAGAACTGGGCAGCCCTCGTGCTGCCGTTGGGGGCAAGTGCGAAGCACGCGGCGTCCAAGGCGGTGGCGGCTCGCACGGGATCGAGCGGGTGGGAGTTCGGGTGGTGGCTGCCCATGGCGGCGTTCGCCAGCCTGGCGCTGATCGGCCGGAGTGTCTTCGAAAGCTACGCGCCGGAGGCGAGCTCCGCGGTGACGCTGGCCCACTTGGCTCCAGCGCTTTCGGGCGCGGATGAGCTGGCGCTGGCGGACGTGCTGGCTGGCGCGAACCGTTCTGTGGACGTCCCTGTGGCGCCGATCTCGAAGTCGGCGGAGCCGACGGCTTCCAGCGCTGGTTGGGCCCTCGATCCCGGTCAGGCGTCGGTTCGCGTGCGCGTCGTCGACGCGAACGAGAAGCCCGTCGAAGGGGCGATGGTCTCCTGGACAGGGAGCCGAGACGTCTTCCGTCGAACGTCCGAAGAGGGGGTCGCGATGCTGCTCTTCCGGCCTCCCGCCCAGAGCTCCAGCCTGGAGTTCCGCATCGAGCACCGCGGTCACGTCGCTCTCGAGGCGACGGGACGTCCGGTAGCGGGGGACTTCACGGACCTGGGTACGATGACGCTGGAGTCTGCGTCTTCGCTCTCAGGCGTGGTGCGGAACGAAGAGGGGCAGCCGGTGGTCGGCGCCCGTGTCTTCACCGCACCGCTGGAGAACGAGGGGACCAAGCACGGGCAAGCGCTTCGTTCCCGAACGGCACCCGCACCGTGGAGCGTCCTGGTCGTCGAGGAAGCCTCGACGCGGTCCGCGGGGGAGTTCCATCTGGGCGGTGCGCCGGCGCGACCCATGCGCATCTGGGCTGTCGCCGACGGTACCTTCTACTCGTCGAGCTCTGCGGTGCTCCCGGAGACGGCGGGGCCGGTTGAGTTGACGCTGGTGGCCCTACCCGATCACGAGAGGATCAGCGGGATCGTGATCGGGCTCGACGGAAAGCCCGCGTCCGACGTTTTGGTCAAGCTTGCGGCCAGCGGAGAGAACGCGTCGAGGCTCCAGGAAGTCGAAACGGATGCGGATGGACGGTTCGCGTTCCAGCCACGTAACGTCGGCCCGCAGGTGCTCGTTGCGGAGGACCTGGCGAATCGCTGGTCCGATACGCTGCCGAGGACGGTGATCCCCGGTGAAGAGAGTGTCGTGCTGGCCTTTCGCGCACCGCTGGACTGATCTCCTGTCCCAGGCTCCGGGTCGTGGGCTGGGGGGGCTATAGTCGAGCCTCCATGCGTCTCCTTCTTTACCGAGTCCTTCTGTGCCGAGCCCGCGCGGCCGCCTTCTGGTGCATCTTGCCCTTCGGACTGGCTGCATGCGCGGCGCCCCCCGAGGCGCGGCTGGAGACGAGCGCAGTCGTCGCTTCGCTGAGGCAGCGCGACGAACCTGGCGCGATCGACGTCGCGCTCCAGGGACTGGAGTTGCCCGCGTCGTTCATGTCGCGTCCGTCCGAGGCGGAGCGTGCTTCGCCTTCCCAGCCCGGCTACTGGTTCGTTCGTACCCTCGCGTGGTCGCCCGACGTGAGGGCGGCGCGCCGTGAGCTATCGGCGGCGAAGGGGCTCGCCAGGAGCGCAGGAGCGCCGAACCCCGTGGCCGTCCAGGTGGTCGACCACGAACTCGGCGGCGAGGACGACCTCGTGGAAGCGATCGGAGTGTTCGATCTGATCGGGCTCCTGGGCCTTGGGCCGTCGCGCGCCGAGCGCGAGCGCGCGTCCGCCGAGACGCTGCTCGCGGCAGGCCGCCTCGAACACGTGGCCTTCGAGTCCTGGATCGCCGTGGAACGCGCGAGGATCGGCGTCGTCGCAACGCGCCTGCGCTGGCAGCGTCTCGCAGAACTCATCGAGACGGCGACGGCCGACCTCGAGCGCGTTCGAATCCTCGAGGAGAACGATCGGCTCAGCGACGCAGATGCGGGGCTCGCGCGCGCGGAGGTCGCCCGGCTGGAGCGCCGCCAGCTGCTCGCCGCCGCCGCCCTCGAAACGGCTCGGATGGAGCTGGCGCGGCTCTCTGGCTCGGTGCCGGATGCGGGCCATTTCGGTCCAGACGTCCAGGCCGTCGGCGAGGCGGGGCTGGCCGAGGTCGCGTACGGGAACGTCATGGACCCGTGGCCGCCGATGGAGAACGCCCCGGCGTTCCTGGCCGATCATCATCCGGCGCTTCGACAGGCGCGGCTTCGGTTCGCGGTACGTGAGGCGGAGGTGCGAGAAGCGGCGGCGAGGGCCTGGCCCGGCGTCGGGCTCGGGCCCCATCTCGGCTACCTGAACCACGCGCAGCTCGGCATGATCGCCCGATTCTCGATTCCGTTTCCGTCGAGCTGGAAGGGACGCCTGGAGGCCGCCGTCGAGCGACGCGATCGTGCCCTGGAGGAGTTCGAAGAAACGCTGGTGGCGTTCTCCGGACGGCTCGTGGAAGCGAAGGCGCGGCTCGGAAGCCTCCAGGCCGCCGTGGACGACGATCACGGCGCGACCCGGCGCGCCACCGACCCCGCGATCCAGCACTGGGAGGCGGCGCGCACGCGCTTTCGCGCGGGACGCGGCAGCGCTGCGGGCTGGACGCAGGCGCTCAATCACGTGGGCGAAACGCTGAACTGGCCGATCGACGACGTCGAGGCGCTCGCGCTGGCGAGGCTCGATGTGACGGCGGCGACGGGCCCCGGCGCCACTCCGTTTCCTCCGCGCTACTCATTCGATTCCGACCACTCCGACCTGGAGATGGACCGATGAGTCTCGTCGACGGGAACGTGGATCTCGCGGCCTTGTCGCGCGGCGCCAGCGGTGTGGAGCCGCCGCGGCGGAGCTGGCTGCGCATCGTGGTGCCGCTCGTGATACTGGGTGCTTTCGCCTGGGTGCTGCGCGATTCCCTGGGGGAACTCTGGCGCGAACGCCCGATCGTCACGGTGATTCGGCCCGTGCGCCTCGAGGGGCAGCCGCCGTTCGAGGGAGGGCGCGTGCCGAGTACGGAGCGGCGGCAGCTCGCCGTTCAGGCGGCGGGCTGGGTCGAGCCGGATCCGTTCCCGACGCTCGTCCCCGCGCTCGCCGGGGGGGTGGTGCTGGAGGTGCTCGTCCAGGAGTCGGACGTCGTGGAAGTGGGGGACGTCGTCGCCCGGCTCGTCGCCGACGACGCGAGGCTGGCCCATGCCGAAGCGGCGGCCCGCGTCGAGGAACGGCGCGCCGCGCTGGCGCTGGCCCAGGTCCGCGAAGCCGTCGCCGCCGAGAGCTTCGACGCGGCGATCGGCGTGACCGAAGCCGCGTCCACCGCTCGCGCGGATCGCGCGGGCCGAGAGGCCGAGGCGAAGCTCCGCGAGGCCTCCCTGCGCGAGGGCGAGGCGCGGATCTCCCTCGCGGAGAGCGAGGTCTTGGTCCAGCGCGAACTCGACGCGGCCGGCGCGTCCGGCGCGCGGCAGGTCGAGATCGCCGAGGCCGAGCTGGAGGTCGCGCGCGCGAAGCGCTCGACGCTGGAGGCTCAGCTGGAGCTGGCGCGGAGCGCTGCGCTCGTCGCGAGGGCCAGGGACGAGCGCGCGCAGGCGGACCTGCGCCTGCGCTTCGAGGATCGGCTCGCGCGCGACGAATCCGCTGCTGCCGTTCGGCTCGCTGCGGCCGAGCTGGCGCGCGCCGAGGCCGAGCTGGCCACGGCTGCCCTGGCCCTCGATCGAACGGACGTGGTCGCCTCCACTGCAGGCGTCGTGCTGGAGCGCATCGCGAGCGACGGCGAGACGCTGGCGCCCGGCGCGGCCGTGGCCTCGGTCTTCTCGCCCGAGAAGCTGCGCGTGCGCGTCGACGTTCCCCAGGGCGACATCGAGAAAGTGCGTGTGGGCCAGACGGCGGAGGTCCTCGCGGATGCGCGTCCCGGAAGGCCCTATCGCGGCGAGGTCATCCGGATCGTCGAGCGAGCGGACATCCAGAAGGTGACGCTGGAGGCGCAGGTGCGCGTGCTCGATGCCGACGGGATCCTGCGGCCGGACATGCTCACGCAGGTGCGATTCTTCACCGAGGGAGCGAAGGTCTCCGGCCAGGGGTCGGAAGGCGCGGCATCGGAACCGATGGGGACGCGCTCCGTGGCGCTACGCCTCGCGCTGCCGGCCCGCGTCTTGGATGGCGAGGCCGTCTGGCTTTTCGATCCCGTCACGAAGGAGGCGAGGCGCGCCGCGATTCAGGTCGGCGGTCGCGTTCAGCCCTCCGGCGTGGAAGGCGGCGACTGGCGTGAGGTGCTCTCCGGAGTGAACCTGACGGACAAGGTGATCGACGGTGGGCGCACGGCGCTGGAGAAGCTGAGCGCCGCGAAAGGTGGCGCGGATCGCGTCCCTGTCCAGATCGAGGAGCCGCGGTCATGAGCTTCATCGAACTTCGAGGCGTCACGCGGACGTACTCCAGGGGAGAGCACGAGGTCACGCCGCTCGAAGAGGTCGACCTCGATATCGAACAGGGCGAGTTCCTCGTGCTCCTCGGGCCTTCCGGAAGCGGGAAGACGACGTTGCTCAATCTGCTGGCCGGGATCGACCGTCCGCAGGCCGGAACGGTCACCGTCGGTGGGCTGAACGTCGCCGCGACGCGCGCGGGCAAGCTCGCGCGCTGGCGCTCGGCGACCGTGGGCTACGTGTTCCAGCGCGCGAACCTCGTGCCGGTGCTGACCGCCTACGAGAACGTCGAGATGCCGCTCTGGCTGCACAGGCATTCGAAGTCGGATCGGCATGCGCGCGTCTCGCTGGCGCTGACGGCCGTCGGACTGGGCGACCGGGCGCGGCACCTGCCGAAGCAGCTTTCCGGCGGCCAGGAACAGCGCGTCGCCATCGCCCGCGCGATCGTGGCGGATCCGGATCTGATCGTCGCCGACGAGCCCACGGGGAGCCTCGACGCGAAGAGCGCCGAGGGCATCCTGACGCTTCTGAGGCGCCTCAACGAGGAGCGGGGCAAGACCATCGTGATGGTCACCCACGATCCGCGCGCCGCAAGCTTCGGCAAGCGCGTCCTGCACCTCGAGAAGGGCAAGCTCTATCCGTTCGAGGAACCGTTCGAGGAGAGCGCGAGGGCGAGCCAATGAGGTTTCTGCGGCTGATCCTGGTGAATCTCAAGCGGCGCAAGGGACGGACCGCGCTGACGATCCTCGGTGTCGCGTGCGCGCTGGCGCTGCTCGTGCTCGTCGAGAGTCTCGGGACCGGCATGGCGGAAGCCATGGATTCGACGGACGCAGCGCGCACGCTCGTGGTGTTCCGCAAGAACCGCTACTGTCCGCAGACGTCGTTCCTGCCGGAGTCCTACACGCGGCACATCGAGGGCGTCGAAGGCGTCGACACGGTTCTTCCCGTCAAGGTCTACCTGAACAACTGCCGTGCGAGCCTCGATCTCGTGACCTTCCAGGGCGCGCCGGTCGAGGAGATGCTGGCCCAGCGCAGCATCGAGGTCATCGACGGGGACGCGGCGGCGTTCGAGGCCCAGAAAGACGCCGCACTCGTGGGGCAGCAGTTCGCCGCTCGCAAGGGGGTGCGCGTGGGCCAGCGCTTTCGCTTCGGCGACATCGACGTGAGCGTCGTCGGGATCTTCCGCTCGGACGAATCGACCCAGGAGTCGCTGATTCTCACGCATCTGGAGTACCTGCAGCGCGCGGGGCCGATCAGCCGGCTCGGAACCGTGACGCAGTTCGAGGTGCTGACGTCAGAGGGCGCTGAACCCGGTCGCGTGGCGTCCGAGATCGACGAGATTTTTGCGACGGCCGAGGAGCCGACGGATACGCGGCCGCGGGTCGCCTACCTGGAGAGCGCGACCCGGGACCTGCGGGAGATTCTGCGCTTCGGGCGCTACCTCGCCCTCGCCTGCGTCGTGGTGGTCCTTTCCCTGGTCGCGAACACGGTGCTGATGAGCGTGCAGGAGCGCGTCCGAGAGATGGGGGTCCTGCGCGCGATCGGGTTCCGCGAGGTGCACGTCGGCGCGCTGGTGATGGGGGAGGCGCTGGCGCTGGCCTTCTTCGGCGCGCTGATCGGGGTGGGCTCGGCCGTGGCGCTGCTCCACACGACGAAGCTCACCATCGGGAGCGAGGGCGTTTCGATCGGGTTTGTCGTCACACCGTCGCTGGTGCTGCTCGGGTTCGGCGTCGCGCTCGGCGCGGGCGCGATCGCGGGGCTGCTGCCCGCGGTGCGCAGTGCGCGCGCCGGGATCGTCGATTCCCTGGGGGCATGACGCCTTGGGACTTCCCTTCGATCATGCGATCCGCAACCTCGGGCGGCGGCCCGGGCGGACGACCCTGACGGCGCTTTCGAGTGCGATGGTCGCCGCGCTCCTGGTGGCGACGACGGCGTTCGTGCGCGGCCTGAGCGGTACGTTTGCGGGGGCGTCCGATCCCCATACCGCGCTGCTGCTCTCCAAGGTGGCCGAGCGAGACGTGGTCCGTTCGACGACGGCGGCGGGGCTGGCTTCGCTGGTGAAGGCGAGCGTGCCCGGCGTCGAGGTGGCGTCGGACGAGATCCACATGGGAACGTCGATCGTCGTTCCCGGTTTCGAGGGCGAGCGCGCGGGTTTCGTGCGCGGCGTCACACCGAATGCCTATGAAGTCCATCGAGCGTTGACGCTGTCGGAAGGCGCTCTGCCCGGGCCGGGTGAGGTGATCGTCGGGCGGCTCGTCGCGAGGCAGCTCGGCGTTCCCGAGAGCGCCGTCGCGCCTGGGGAGACGCTAGTTCTGGAGGGCGCAGAGCAACGCATCGTCGGGCGCTTCGTGGCCCCGGGAACGACCCTGGAGGCCGAGATCTGGACGCCGCTCGATCCGCTGCGCGGGCTGGCCCAGCGCGGTGATTCCTCGGTGGTGTTCGTGCGGTTGGCGGACGACACGGCGCGCAAGCGGCTGCGATTGTTCTGCGACAGGCGGCTCGACCTCGAGCTGGAGCCGGTGAGGAGCGCCGAGTACTACGGAGAACTCGTGGCGTACTTCGTGCCGATCCAGCGGATGGCGTGGATGCTGGCGGCGCTGATCGGGGTCGCGGCTCTTTTGGGGGGCGCGAACGCGGCGGCGGCGTCGGTCCAGGACCGGATCAAGGAGCTCGCCGCGCTGCGGGCCATCGGATTCGGGACACGAGCGCTCGCCACGTCGCTCCTGATCGAGGCCCTGGTCGTGGCGGCAGCGGGGGCGGTGCTCGGGCTACTACTGGCGCGGGTGGCCCTGGAGGGCGGCGCCGTGCGGCTGGCGATGAGCGCGTTCGAGCTGCGCGTGGACCCGGTGGCGGTGCTCGTGGGCTTCGGGGGGACGCTGGTGCTGGCGGTCGCGGCGGTGGTGCCGGCGGCGTGGCGGTTGGCGCGGCTGCCGATCGCGGCGGCGCTCTCCGAGGACTGATCTCCGGACGATCGGCTATGATGCCGTGATGCTGAATTCACGGTGCGCCACTTCGGTCCTGTTCGTTTCACTCGCACTGCCGCTCATCTCCTGCGGGGGAAGCGAGAGCGCTCCGGCGAAGGAGCCAGCGCCTGAGTCCGCGTCCGTGGAAGTCGTCGCGCCGTTGACGGCGTACTGGTCGGACGCGCCTCTGGGCGACGCGAAGGAGGTCCGCGACATCCGCGAGTCCGTAAAGGACGGCGAGAAGGTCGTCCTGCGTGGGACCCTCCAGGACTTCGGCGAGTTGGCCACGTTCCGCCTGGTCGATGATGGCCTCAAGGACTGCACCGAGATGGCGGACGATGGCTGCTCCACGCCCTGGGACTTCTGCTGCGCGGATCCGGACGAGCTGGAGCGCTGGACGGTCAACGTCGAGTTCCTGGAGGACGGGATGCCCGCGGACTGGTCACTCCATGGCCAGAAGGACCTCGAGCGCTTGACCGAGGTCGTGGTGGCCGGAACGCTGCGGAGAGACGAGGCTGGCAACCTGCGCCTGGAAGCCGAGCGGATGTCCGTGCAGTAGTTCGGGTCGTCGGCAGAGGCCCCTGCCATGGTTGGATGCCATGGGGGGTCGGCGCAACGCCGCGAGCGCGGATCCTGGCGGTGCTCGCGTAATCGCATTCTGTGGCGTGACTCCCCGTAGGCCCGGTGAGGAAGATGCGCTGTCGCTGGTCTCGACGGTCTCATCGCAGAGATGCACTTCGCCCGGCCGCGGGATCTGCAGCTCTATCCGGAGCGATGCCAGCGGCTTGAGCAACGTCTCGGAGGCGTCGCGTGGCCATGGCGCCTTGCGCGTAACCCGCTTCGACCTTGACCGGTCCGTTCCTCTGGAATGGACGATCCACCGGACATCTTCAGGGGCACGGGGGGCCGCTCTCCGCTCCAGAATTTCGTCCGGGCCCACCTTCCTGGTTTCCTCGCGGAGTTCGAGGACGAGCACGGCGGTCGTTCCCTGCCGCAGTACGTCATCCAGGAATTCGAGGCTCTACTCGAATGCGGCGATCCAGCGTTCGGCTTCAGCCGCCTCCGTTGCCCCTCCTGCGCAACGGACACGGTGGTGCCGTTCTCCTGAAAGGGTCGAACGTTCTGTTCCTCCTGCGGCGGGCGCCAGATGGCGCAGACGGCCGCGCACCTCGTCGACAGGGTCTTCCCCGATGTCGATGTGCGCCAGTGGGTACTCACGGTCCCCAGGCCGCTACGCCTGGCGATGGCGATGAACGCGGAGCTCTGCCGAGAGGTCACGCGGGCACACATTCGCGCGGTCTCTGCCTCCTACAAACGCCGCGGACAAGTGACGCTGGATCGTCAGCAGCAACAAGTGCAAGGCGACGCAGAGGTTGACCCAGAGGAAGCCGCACATTCCATTCCTGAATCCCCGGTCCGGCTCGACGTTGGCGCCGTGAATTCGACGCAGCGTTTTGAATCTTCGTTGGGATTAAATGTTCACTTCCACTCCCTCTACCTGGACGGTGTGTACGTCACGCGCAGCGCTTTCGAGTCTCCCGTCTTTCTGCCCGCAGATCCTCTCACGTCGGCGGAGGTCGAGCGTGTGCACGGCGACGCGATCGCGCGCATCTGTCGCGTGCTGAAGCGCTACTCCCTCGACCCAATCGCACTCGGTCTGCCCCTACGCAAAGGCGACGACCCCACTTGGGAGTACGCGGACGGGGGCGCGGATGAGTCACCGCTGCTCGACTTCGGGGATGCGCGTGAAGGTTCCTTCTTCCCAGGCCTGAAAGCGGCATCGGTGAAGTCGCTGATTCCGTTGGGAGAGGCCGCAGGCCGCCCGCTGAAGCGCCTCATCGACCCTGATCTCGGCCTTGCGTTCCAGTCGTCGGGTTGGGGGAGTCAGTACGTGCCGCCTCCACTGGTGGTGAGCGCTGACGGGTTCTCGTTGCATGCGGCGACGCTGATCCGGAAGGGGCATCGGGCGCAGCTGGAGAAGCTCTGCCGCTATGTGACGAGGCCCGCCATCAGTCTGGAACGCTTCGATGTCCGTCCCGATGGGATGGTCTCGTGGCTGCTGCGCAAGGCCTGGCGTGATGGGACCAAAGGCTTCGTCATGACGCCGTACCAGTTCATGGCTCGACTGGCGGCGCTCGCGCCGCATCCGCGCGAGCATCAGCTGACGTATCAGGGAGTGCTGGCCCCGGCCTCATCATTGCGTGATCTGGTGGTGCCGCGTCCCGTGGTTCGGAAGGAGCCGAAGGATGTGGACGTCGCCGATGAAGACGGCTCGAAGAGTGCGGGGGAGCCGTCGAAGGACCAGAGGTACATCCGCTGGGCAGATCTTCTGAAGCGGGTGTTTTCGGAAGATGTTCTCAAGCGCCCGCGCTGCCGCGGGCGCAGGCACATGATCTCCGTGATCACAGATCCGGAGACAGCGCGGAAGGTGCTGGAGGGGGTGAGAGCGGCGGCGAGGAGGTCATCCGATTCGCTGGGTGGGAGAGACCCGTCGTCGCAAGGGCCGAGCCGTTCCCCACCGGCAGAGCTCGAGGTCCGAATACCGATGCCGCCTCGGCCGTGTCTATTTCACGGCGCGGCTGGACTTCGGGAAGTAGAAAGCTGCGGAAGAGCGGCGCGCGGGCGATCGTGCTCGATGAAACAACAACAGCCCGCGCCTTGGGAAGGGTGCTGGCTGCAGGTCGTGGTGAAGTGAACCGGTGGTGCTCGTCGGAGGGGGCGAAATCGGGCGAGTTCGGCTCAGCGAAGAGCCCGATGGCTGCCCGGGCGCTCCCGCGTGGCCGGTGAGGATGCGGGTAGCGGTGAATCGGGCTCCAGGATACGGTGACTGGCGTGTCGACACACCGCTTGGAGTTCCTATCCGTTCAGCGAGTCGTGCACCTGGAGCCGTGTGCCCGTCGTCCAGCCTGTGGCGGGCGGAGAGACGATCACGAGGCTTCCGGCAGTGAGGATGCCGACGACGACCGGAGATCCTGCTGTATCCACGGCGTGCCCTACGTGGACCAGAACCTCGATATCTACGGAGTTGAATGCATCTACCCCGACGGGACGAAGATGATGTTCTCAGGCCGCAACCAGGCCGGCTGCGAGACGCGCTTCTACAGCCATATGCACGGGACGAAGGGGTCGACGATCGCCTCGGCGGACAGCGACCGCGGCCTTCCTACGAGCATCCACGAGGGGCACAGCCTCGGTCGCGGGCGCCGCATCTGGACCTCGCGGGTCGAGGATGGCGGCACACATCGGGCGTCCCGTCACGTACGAGGAGGCCCTCTCGTGTGAGCATGAATTAGGACCGGATCTCGCAGAGCTGGCCCTCGAGTCGGACTCCCCGCTGATGCCCGATGAGAACGGGCTCTACCCGGTTCCCGCGCCAGGGATCAAGACAGATTGGGAGTACTGATCCGGATTCTGGCGGTGCAGACGCCAGGGGTGGGTCCCTATGACCGATGCTGATGGGTATGCCGCGCATGTCTTCACGGGCCCCCCTGTTCTCCCTGCTGGTGTCAATCGCCGTGTTCACCCTCGGCTGCTCCTCGGAGTCTGAGACGTCGCCACCGCCGGATCCGCCGCCGTTCGAGTTCTACTTCTGCTCTAACCGCACCGGCAACTTCGAGATCTACCTGAGCACGGACGGCGTGGCGCAGCAGATCACGGACGACCCGCTGGTGGACTCTTGGTGGCCCCGCGCCTCGCCTGACTCAGGCACGTTGCTCTTCTACCGCAGTGATGTCGCCGATCGGCCGCCGAGCGGGTCTGGCAACAACAACTATGCGTTCGCCTCGCTCTGGATGCTCGACCTCAGCACCGGCCAGTTGACGGAGCGGATCGCCGAGGGGGCCAACGGCTGGAGCACCCAGGGCGTGGCGGACTGGTCCCCCGACGGAACCCAGCTCGTCATGGCGGCCCAATCGACCCTGGATGGCGACCGCTGGCACCTGTTCGTCACGGATGCTCTCGGCGCGAACCCGACCAGGGTTTCGACGAGGACCTCGTTCTACCTGGACCCTTCGTGGTCGCCGGACGGCACCAGGATCGTGTGCGCGGCCTTCCCGGCTGGATACAATGGAGTCGACGTGGCGAACCTTGAGATCCACGTCTTGGACGCTGACGGATCAAACGAAGTGCGGTTGACGAACGACGCTTTCAGGGATCACGACCCCTACTTCTCCCCGGACAGCCTGGAGATCGCGTTCGAGACGGACATCGATCCGACGTTCAATGGCGTCGGGCGGTGGGGGCTGCGCGGCGTGACCGCTGATGGGGCGATGGTTCGAACGATCCTGGAGGACGGCCAGATCAACACGCTGCCGCAGTGGAGTCATGACGGCAGCGTCCTCTACTTCCACCGCCTGGTCTTCGGAGCGCCCGAGGCCTTTCGGATCGCGAAGGTGAATCGAGACGGCTCGGGCCTCGCGTACCTGACGCCCGGCGGTAGCTACGACGACTCGGACTTCGCGCACACCAATTTCATGAACCTCCGCTCCGGTGGAGTGGCGACCGAGGAGGATTGGTTTCATTTCGAGTTCCCAGCGGTCGAGCCAGGGCGAGATCTCTACCCCGAGCCCGGCTACTTCGTGAACGAGCCAACAGGGCGCGTGTTCGGACGCTGACGCGTCCGCGTACTCGCGAGGGGGGGGCACCTGCGAAGTCCTCTCAGCTCAGACGCTTGTACCAACCACGTCCAGAGATTGACCACGACTCCGAGAGCGGCCGCAGCGCCGATCGTAACCCGCGTCCAGTCGGCGGCCCGACGCAGACCCCACCAGATGGCCAAGAACCAGCCAGCGATCCCTGCTGCCGGGAGCGCTGGCCACCCCGTCAACGCGAACAGCGCTTGCCACAGGAGAAAGCACGCGATGATCAGTCCCGTCCACGGGTAAGGACCGAGGGAGGCAGCTACCTCGTCTCCAGGCGGTTTCCATGTACTTCCCGGAACGCCTCCTGACCGCGGGATTTGCAGCTCTATACGGAGCGATGCCAGCAGCTCAAGCAACGTCTCGGAGGCGTAGTGTGCCCATGGAGCCTTGCGCGCAACCCGCTTGGATCTTGACCGGTCTGTTCCTCAGGGCGGCATCGGTGAAGTTCTCATTCCGTTGGGCCAACCCGGTGAGTGTCAAGGTAGTTGTCGCCCAGTCGTTGAGATCAGGCCGCTGGAGCCTCCTGGGGGTGGTCAACAGGAGGGTGAAGGGTGACGTGCACGATCGGCGTGAGGTTGCGAGTGTCGCCGCTCCACCTGTTCGGGTTCCGCTTCTTCGCCTCCTCCATCACGGCCTTCCGCTTCTGGAGAATGGCGCCGTCCTTGCCATCGTGACGGTCAGCAGGCGTAACGAAGCGAATGGCACTGTGCTTGTGTTCGTAGTTGTACCACTGGACGAACTCGTCGGCCCACTGAGCCGCGGCCTCCAGGGAGACGAAGCGCCCCTTGGGTGCCCGCGAGCAGTACTTCACGGTCCTGAAGAGCGCCTCGGAGTGGGCGTTGTCGTCGCTGACGGATAGGACTTCCAAGCGGGGTGTCGACACCCCAGTCACCGTAGCCTGGGGCCCGATTCTTCGCTAATCCCATCCTCACCGGCCACGCGGGAGCGCCCGAGCGGCCAGCGGCCTCTTCGGTGAGCCGAATTCGCCCGATTTCGCCTTCTCCGACCGGGACCATCGGTTCGCTTCACCACGACCTACAGCCAGCACCCTCCCCGAGAGTGCTGGCTGATCTCATTTCACCGAGCCCGATAGCCCGCGCGCCGCTCTTCCGCAGCGTCCTACTTCCTGAAGTCCAGCCGCCCCTGCCGAGGCGGCATCGGTATTCGGACCTCAGATTGGGCCGGTGGGGAACGGCTCGGCCCTGGCGATGACGGGTCTCCCCCACCCAGCGAATCGGATGACCTCCTCGCCGCCGCTCTCACCCCCGCTGGCACCTTCCGCGCTGCCTCCGGATCTGTGATCACGGAGATCATGTGCCTGCGGCCCCGGCAGCGCGGGCGCTTGAGAACATCCTCCGAAAAAACCCGCTTCAAGAGATCTGCCCAGCGGATGGTTCTCTGGTCCTTCGACGGCTCCCCCGCACTCTTCGCGGCGTCTTCATCGGCGACGTCCACATCCTTCGGCTCCTTCCGAACCACGGGACGCGGCACCACCAGATCACGCAATGATGAGGCCGGGGCCAGCACTACCTGATACGTCAGCTGATGCTCCCGCAGATGCGGCGCGAGCGCCGCCAGTCGCGCCATGAACTCATGCGGCGTCATGACGAATCCCTTGGTCCCATCACGTCAGGCCTTGCGCAGCAACCACGAGACCATGCCGTCGGGACGGACCTCGAAGCGTTCGAGACTGATGGCGGGCCTCGTCACATAGCGGCAGAGCTTCTCCAGCTGCGCCCGCTGACCATTCCGGATCAGCGCACGCAACGAGAACCCGTCAGCATTCACCACCAGTGGAGGCGGCACGTACTGGCTCCCCCAACCCGACGACTGGAACGCAAGGCCGAGATCAGGGTCGATGAGGCGCTTCAGCGGGCGGCCTGCGGCCTCGCCCAACGGAATCAGCGACTTCACCGCTGCCGCTTTCAGGCTGGGATAAAATGTTCACTTCCACTCCCTCTACCTGGACGGTGTGTACGTCACGCGCAGCGCTTTCGAGTCTCCCGTCTTTCTGCCCGCAGATCCTCTCACGTCGGCGGAGGTCGAGCGTGTGCACGGCGACGCGATCGCGCGCATCCGTCGCGTGCTGAAGCGCTTCTCCCTCGACCCAATCGCACTCGGTCTGGCCCTACGCAAAGGGGACGAACCCCCTTGGGAGTACGCGGACGGGGGCGCGGATGAGTCACCGCTGCTCGACTTCGGGGATGCGCGTGAAGGTTCGTTCTTCCCAGGCCTGAAAGCGGCATCGGTGAAGTCGCTGATTCCGTTGGGAGAGGCCGCAGGCCGCCCGCTGAAGCGCCTCATCGACCCTGATCTCGGCCTTGCGTTCCAGTCGTCGGGTTGGGGGAGTCAGTACGTGCCGCCTCCACTGGTGGTGAACGCTGACGGGTTCTCGTTGCATGCGGCGACGCTGATCCGGAAGGGGCAGCGGGCGCAGCTGGAGAAGCTCTGCCGCTACCCAGGCAAACCCGCCATCAGTCTGGAACGCTTCGAGGTGCGTCCCGATGGGATGGTCTCGTGGCTGCTACGCAAGGCCTGGCGTGATGGGACCAAGGGCTTCGTCATGACGCCGTACCAGTTCATGGCTCGACTGGCGGCGCTCGCGCCGCATCCGCGCGAGCATCAGCTGACGTATCAGGGAGTGCTGGCCCCGGCCTCATCGTTGCGTGATCTGGTGGTGCCGCGTCCCGTGGTTCGGAAGGAGCCGAAGGATGTGGACGTCGCCGATGAAGACGGCTCGAAGAGTGCGGGGGAGCCGTCGAAGGACCAGAGGTACATCCGCTGGGCAGATCTTCTGAAGCGGGTGTTTTCGGAAGATGTTCTCAGCTGCCCGCGCTGCCGCGGGCGCAGGCACATGATCTCCGTGATCACAGATCCGGAGACAGCGCGGAAGGTGCTGGAGGGGGTGAGAGCGGCGGCGAGGAGGTCATCCGATTCGCTGGGTGGGGGAGACCTGTCCTCGCCAGGGCCGAGCCGTTCCCCACCGGCAGAGCCCGAGGTCCGAATACCGATGCCGCCTCGGCAGGGGCGGCTGGACTTCGGGAAGTAGAAAGCTGCGGAAGAGCGGCGCGCGGGCGATCGTGCTCGATGAAACAACAACAGCCCGCGCCTTGGGAAGGGTGCTGGCTGCAGGTCGTGGTGAAGTGAACCGGTGGTGCTCGTCGGAGGGGGCGAAATCAGGCGAGTTCGGCTCAGCGAAGAGCCCGATGGCTGCCCGGGCGCTCCCGCGTGGCCGGTGAGGATGGGGGTAGCGGTGAATCGGGCTCCAGGATACGGTGACTGGCGTGTCGACACACCGCTTGGAGTTCCTATCCGTCAGTTTTACTCGAACGAAGAGCGGCGCCTACGAGGTGATCTATCAGTTCCGAGACAAGTTTGGCAATCCAGTGAATATTGGAACTGACCAAGTCGGAAAGGCGACAATTCAAATCTTTGTGCTAGTACGGAATGGGGTGGTCACCACCGCTGCCCCGTTCTAGTATTACATCTATGATTTGTTTCAGCATATATGACGACAGCGTTTCACTTTCTGGGCTCATGGAAGAGCGCCTGCGTGGCAAGGATGCAGTGGATGAGGTCGTACTTTATCTCACGGGAAATGTCACGGTGACGCTTGCGTGCGACGGGTCTGTCGCTCTGGAAGGGGTGCCGATTGTGCATTTCTTGCTCGAACTCCTTGGTGTGGCTGAGTGTGAACGGCTGGATTCGTCCTGGAGGTTGATGGCCGACACGGAGACCACCTTCGTCATCCAGTGGCGCCGGACGGAGTGGGGTATTGAACTGCGGCTGCCTGGGTTGGAGAAGCCGCAGCTATTCGATCGGAACGAGTTTAGGTCTGCGGTAGCATCCTTTGCAAGCGCAGTGCTTACCGCTGCGCATCGAGAGGCAGCCGTGATTCCGTCGAACCGGCACCTACGGGCGTTTTGGAAGAGCCTTGATGCCAGTATCGCGAAGCTCGAGAACTGAGTCTGACACTCGACGCAGGTGAGGCCGTACTGTCCCATTGATCGGCCGACGGCATCGTGCCGGCCCAACGCTCGCAGCTGCAATTGCGAGCTCCTATTCCCCGCTCTCTCAAAGCGTTCGCAACTCCAGCCCACTCGGGGAGCCACTTCCCTCCTGGGTTGAGCAAAGATGCTCCCCGGAGGCGGCTCAAGGAGGCCGTCAGCCCCGAATCGCTGGCTTGACGAGCCTGCAGAGGCAGCCCGAGGATCCCAAATTTTGTTGGGGCTCTCCGATCTCTCAACCTAACAAGCATGATCCGGTTGACGCTCCCGACGTGTTGATCGCATCGCGGATCCTCGATGTCCAGCTAAGCGACCACGGTGCAGATCAAGGAGCATTGAAGCGCCGTCGCTCAGCACGCGGGGGAAGAACAGGGGGTGAGCCTCGCGACGTCCGGCTGCCTCGGTCGTCGAGATCAGCCCAAGGACATCTTCGGGCGCGTGTCCGCCTCATGACGTCAAGCGTAGGCGGCCATGTAAAGACGTTCCGAACGCTTCGCTTGCCACAATGTTCTCAAGGGCGTCAAAGTGGCCCTTCACCGAGTCACTCCAAAAGCGCGCCTCATCACCGGACATGGAGGGGGATGAGGCAATAAACGCCCGTCGAATCCATGGATCCATCGACCCGAAATCGCTCTTAAGTTCGGTAAGCCAACATCCAATAGTAGTACCGCCAGCCAGCAATATGACCTCACGTTTCCCAGCGGTGCTCAAGGTCTCATACCGTCCCGCCAGCATGCTCCTGTCTGCGGCAGCAGGGTTTCCAGCCACAAGGGCAATGAGCGATAGCTGCACGTAGCTTAGGTACTTCCCGAAGTCCGTGTCGAGAAGCGCCACCGCGCCATCGACGCTCGATTCGGGGGGGTACACACCCGAACGCGCTAGCGTTTGAACATACCTAACGACGTCCGCGAGTATCGGATAGATTTGATCCAGGCTTTCGAAGACGAATGGAAGCGCTGCCGATGATCGAACCTGGCCTAAGGCCCGGAGTATCCAAGCTGCCCTAGTTAGCTCGGGCGGATCTGACGTTGCAGCATCAACTAGAAGAGTCGTAGTTTGCTCCTCACTAATGGCCTGCACTGCGGCCTCCTCTTCGGACGATAGTATGAGCGCTGCACGTGACTCCGAATGCGCTCTCTGAACCCTGCGTAGCACAGTCTCAACAGTCGGCGTCTCCTGCTCCTTCTCTAGGATCGAAGCATCCGCAGCAAAGACCTCTGCTGTGTCGATTCTGCTCTTCTGTCCCTGAAGAGCCAGCCGCTGATGCCTGTCAAGTGCGTCGGCCAGCGTCAGTATTAGTGTATGCGCCTCGCTATATGAGCGCGCGTATAGGTGGTAGTCGTCTGCAAATCGGCGAAATCGAACGCCCTTTGCGATCAAGCTACGATCGACGGGATCCAAGCTTAGCTCTGCGAGTAGATGTGTGGCGTGTGGCCCCACCGCCACCCCCCTTGATACTTTGCCGGTTAGACTACCCAAGAAGCGGACGAACGTTCGAATGATAGGAAGCGGGAGGCCAGCGTCGAGGAGTCGATTTTCAACGGAGTGGTGGTATATCTGGTTGTAGAAGTCTGCGATGTCCACTCGAGCGATATGAGTGAACGCATCATCTCGAACGCACTTCGTGGAGTCCCGCCAGAACCTCTGCCATGGGCGATCTTGAGCGTACATGAATCCATTTGACTCACGTACGAATCTATTTGAGTACACAACGAAACTGCTCCGAGGCACACGCGCCTCTTCGATTCTTCGGCCGTACTTATGGAGAAGCGCAGAGATGATGACAGAATCAAGAGGGTCGAGCTGCGTTGCTGCTCGACTGCCAAGCCCGCGCTTCGGCACGATTAACCGTCGGCCTCCGCGCCACGCATAGTTTGGGACCGAGAGGTCTGCCAGTTGGCTAACGAGCGCGGATCGTTGCCCGTATATGGCATCCAATTCGAACGGTCGAGGGAAAAGATCGCCATCCCCCTCTAGCTGCAAATGCTTGATGGCCCAGAGGTAGCTAGCCTTTGGTAGTTTCCATTCTTTCTTGGAGGGCATGGAGCGCAATCTCGCCTCTGTGGATCTCGGGCTCAAGTAGATTTGGGGGTAGATGGCGTATTCTTGCATGGAGCGGAGGGGGACGATGCGAGTGCCCCACTCCCACCGGGGTCACCGAGGCACGCTACTCGACCTCGGCCAGCCGTGCGCTCGCACCCGATTCAGCACGTTGCGCGCACCTGCGGCCTCCGGCCCGTGGGCGCCTCGTACTGGCGTTGTTGCATGAAGATTGGCAGGTCATCCAGGGCCCCATCCGGTGCTCCCTTCATCCGTTGTTGCTACGCGGCGCATCTGACCCTCTCAGGTTCCTCGTGATACGCCACCGTCCGGAATCGGACAATGGCAAAGCGGGCCGCGGCGTAGCGCGCCGTGAAGATGTCCCGGAAGTTGAACCGCTTCTGCGCGAGACCGGCCTGCATTGCCGGCGTTCGCGTCACCTTCATCCACCGGACATCTTCAGGGGCACGGGGGGCCGCTCTCCGCTCCAGAATTTCGTCCGGGCCCACCTTCCTGGTTTCCTCGCGGAGTTCGAGGACGAGCACGGCGGTCGTTCCCTGCCGCAGTACGTCATCCAGGAATTCGAGGCTCTACTCGAATGCGGCGATCCAGCGTTCGGCTTCAGCCGCCTTCGTTGCCCCTCCTGCGCAACGGACACGGTGGTGCCGTTCTCCTGTAAGGGTCGAACGTTCTGTTCCTCCTGCGGCGGGCGCCAGATGGCGCAGACGGCCGCGCACCTCGTCGACAGGGTCTTCCCCGATGTCGATGTGCGCCAGTGGGTACTCACGGTCCCCAGGCCGCTACGCCTGGCGATGGCGATGAACGCGGAGCTCTGCCGAGAGGTCACGCGGGCACACATTCGCGCGGTCTCTGCGTCCTACAAACGCCGCGGACAAGTGACGCTGGATCGTCAGCAGCAACAAGTGCAAGGCGACGCAGAGGTTGACCCAGAGGAAGCCGCACATTCCATTCCTGAATCCCCGGTCCGGCTCGACGTTGGCGCCGTGAATTCGACGCAGCGTTTTGAATCTTCGTTGGGATTAAATGTTCACTTCCACTCCCTCTACCTGGACGGTGTGTACGTCACGCGCAGCGCTTTCGAGTCTCCCGTCTTTCTGCCCGCAGATCCTCTGACGTCGGCGGAGGTCGAGCGTGTGCACGGCGACGCGATCGAGCGCATCCGTCGGGTGCTGAAGCGCTACTCCCTCGACCCGATCGCACTCGGTCTGGCCCTACGCAAAGGGGACGAACCCCCTTGGGAGTACGCGGACGGGGGCGCGGATGAGTCACCGCTGCTCGACTTCGGGGATGCGCGTGAAGGTTCGTTCTTCCCAGGCCTGAAAGCGGCATCGGTGAAGTCGCTGATTCCGTTGGGAGAGGCCGCAGGCCGCCCGCTGAAGCGCCTCATCGACCCTGATCTCGGCCTTGCGTTCCAGTCGTCGGGTTGGGGGAGTCAGTACGTGCCGCCTCCACTGGTGGTGAACGCTGACGGGTTCTCGTTGCATGCGGCGACGCTGATCCGGAAGGGGCAGCGGGCGCAGCTGGAGAAGCTCTGCCGCTATGTGACGAGGCCCGCCATCAGTCTGGAACGCTTCGATGTCCGTCCCGATGGGATGGTCTCGTGGCTGCTGCGCAAGGCCTGGCGTGATGGGACCAAAGGCTTCGTCATGACGCCGTACCAGTTCATGGCTCGACTGGCGGCGCTCGCGCCGCATCCGCGCGAGCATCAGCTGACGTATCAGGGAGTGCTGGCCCCGGCCTCATCATTGCGTGATCTGGTGGTGCCGCGTCCCGTGGTTCGGAAGGAGCCGAAGGATGTGGACGTCGCCGATGAAGACGGCTCGAAGAGTGCGGGGGAGCCGTCGAAGGACCAGAGGTACATCCGCTGGCCAGATCTTCTGAAGCGGGTGTTTTCGGAAGATGTTCTCAAGCGCCCGCGCTGCCGCGGGCGCAGGCACATGATCTCCGTGATCACAGATCCGGAGACAGCGCGGAAGGTGCTGGAGGGGGTGAGAGCGGCAGCGAGGAGGTCATCCGATTCGCCCGGTGGGGGAGACCCGTCATCGCCAGGGCCGAGCCGTTCCCCACCGGCAGAGCCCGAGGTCCGAATACCGATGCCGCCTCGGCAGGGGCGGCTGGACTTCGGGAAGTAGAAAGCTGCGGAAGAGCGGCGCGCGGGCGATCGTGCTCGATGAAACAACAACAGCCCGCGCCTTGGGAAGGGTGCTGGCTGCAGGTCGTGGTGAAGTGAACCGGTGGTGCTCGTCGGAGGGGGCGAAATCGGGCGAGTTCGGCTCAGCGAAGAGCCCGATGGCTGCCCGGGCGCTCCCGCGTGGCCGGTGAGGATGGGGGTAGCGGTGAATCGGGCTCCAGGATACGGTGACTGGCGTGTCGACACACCGCTTGGAGTTCCTATCCGTCGACCGCCAGCTGGGTGACGTGGGCGTACGGGTCGGTGATTTCGAGGCGAGCCGAGGTGCCATCACCTTCTGGGCGAAGGAGGTCTTCGACCTCGATAATCCTGACCGCGACTGAGACGCCACCTCCTCTGAACGGCCGCTTCGCTGCTGCGCCTGATCAGCCAGGTGTGGAGCTGTTAGACCTCACTCCTTGTACGCTCGGAACCCGAACGGCATGAAGATGCCTGGTCGTGTCAGCCTCGATGTTCGCTTCACCGTTTCTGTCAAAATGCTGTATGGTCAGCTCTCTGTCCAGGCTTCGAGCCCGTCATCACGCTGGGTGTCAGGCAACCCGAGCCGGATGCTGGCCTTTCCATCAAGTCCAGCTGTAGAGACCCCGCGCAGCGCTCTTCCCTGACTCGGCGGCGCGGAGCCAGTCACGCTGTCGTTTGTTCGTTCCATGGAGACTCTTCCGAGCGTTGCAGGTCGCCGACAAGGTCCTTCCGCCGCGCGGCTGCAGGCTGACCGAACCCCATCCAGTCTGTCGCCCGAGACTGGTCCCTGGGAACTTCTGCGAGATTGCCTGCAAGACATCGGCGGCCGTGGCATCAAGGGGGCGATGTCAGGCTCCTTTCGCTTCCACTCCGCCGACCTGGAGACGCTGCTGGCCGAGACGGGCTGGCTACACGGCGTGGCCTCCGGCCTCGGCTATCACGCGCAGGCGGCCGATGACGCGGTGCAGGAAACGCTGCTCGCTGCGCTCCAGTTCGAGGGAGGCGAACCCGGCCGCGGCTGGCTGCGCAAGGTGCTTCGCCGACAGATCGGCATGGACCAGCGGGCGAACGCCCGCCGCAGAGCGCGCGAGAGGCTCGTGGCGCGCGCGGAGCGCGATGACCTGGACCCGTCCCTGGCGCTGGAGTCGATCGAGCTGAACGCCCGCCTTCGGCGGGCCGTGGCGGAGCTTCCCAGGAAGGAGCGCGAGGTGATCGCGCTTCGTTTCGGCGCGGGACTCGGGCCGGCCGAGATCGCGGAGACCTTGAACGAGTCGGCGAACGCCGTGTCGTCGAGGCTCTCGCGGGGCCTCCGCAAGCTGCGTCGGGCACTCGATGACGAGGCCGGGCCGCGCGATCGTGCTCACGCCTTCGGGCTTTTCTCTCTCTTCACGGCCGCTCTCATGAAAAAGAATCTCGCGCTCTTCGTGATCCTGGTGATCGTTGCCGGTCTGGTCCCCCTGGGTCTCAGGGCGCTCCAGCGGGACGGGTCGAGTGCCACGATCCAGGAGGCGCTCGAGCCGGAGCTGGTAGCGGTGGCTGCGCACGGCAAAGAGCAGAGTCTCGCGGGTCCGGTTGCTGGCGCATCCGCAGAGCGAGAGATCGCCACGCACGTGGCCACCTCCGAGATCGTAGCGGTCGAGGAGGATGCCGCCGTGCTCCCAGCGAAAGGCTCGGTGCGCATTCGAGTCGTGGAGGCCCTGACGGGGCTTCCTGCGAAGGGCGTCGCACTGGACCTCGTCGAATTCCATGGCGGCGCTTTCTGGGATCAAACCCTGCGTGGCTCGACCGATCAGAACGGGCTGCTCGAGTTCGATCAGCTCTCCCCGGGTCCGAGGGTTGCCTACCTGAACCGCGTGGATCCACACGGGGACTTTGCTGCCGAGACGCTGGAGGTCATCGCCGGAGACGTGGCCGAGGTGACCTTCGAGGTGGACGCAGCTTCGGTGGTACGAGGGCGCGTCGTCAACGAGGCCGGAGCCGCCGTTCCGCGAGCGCGTATCTGGGTCGGCTCCGGCATGGGGGGAGTCGATCATGGCCAGATCGTGACGTTGGCGGACGAAGGCGGCGAATTCGAGGTGAAGTACATCGGGCGTACGCAGTTCCTGTCAGCGTCCGCGCCAGGCCGTGCGCCGTCGCCTTCGGCGGCCTCCGGAATCGGCCAGCCATTTGACGAGAACGGCCGCCTGCTCCTGATCGTTGGCTCGCGTCGCGGGACCGTTCGAGGGACGGTGACCGATGCGGCGGGCGTCGCGCTACCGGGCGCGACGGTGACCCTCGGTGGTCTCGAACGACCCGAATCGACAGGCACGGAGCCGATCTCCTACTGGAGCCCGCCCATGCGGATCGAGAGGACCGACGAGTTCGGCGCCTTCGAGTTCGTGGACGCCAGCATCGGCGAAGTGCCGCTGCAAGCGCGGATCGCAGGCAGCGGGCTGTGGGCGCAGACCGTGCTCATCACGGATGGCGGCGTCCTGGAAGTCCCCATCCGTCTGATCCCGGGTGGCACCGTGAAGGGACAGGTTCTGGATGCGTCTGGCGAACCCTGTCCCCGAGCGACGGTGTCTGTACATCCGAGCATCCACGGAGCGCTGTCGCGCATGGAGACCGTGAGCGCCGAGGACGGCCGCTTCGAACTCCGTGGTGTGACGCCAGGGCGTGTCGAGTTCCAGGTACAGGATGACAGGTGGACCCGAATCCTCAGGCATCACGTCCTGGTCACCTCTGGCCAGATCACCACGTGGAATCCTGTTCTGCCAGAACGGAAGGAGCTGAGGGGTCGCGTGCTGTCGGAGTCGGGCGAGCCGCTGGCGCACTGGGGCGTGGCCACGAACCCGGTAGTGAACGGCGTGGTGTCGCCAGTCGGAACGGGCGCGCGGACCCGGGCAGACGGCAGCTTCGCCCTGTTTCAGGACTACGGTGACCTCTTTCAGATCAGGATCAACGCGCCAGGCGGCTACGCTCGCCCGGTTCTGACGCTTGGCCCCATGGAGATTCCGAACGAGGAGCAGACCTACGTCATTTCTGACGATCAGATCCCTTCAGCAGGCGCATTCGGCCGCGTCGTCGACGTGGAGGGAATGGGCGTCCGTGCGACCCTCGACGTGAGCGTTGGAGGCCCGGATCCACGGAGCTTCGAGGTCCGCACCGCGGCGGACGGCACGTTCCAGATCGACTATCTTTCGGCCACGGCCTTCGAGCTCAGCGTGCTGGCCGAGGGACTTCCGAAGCACGAGGTCGCGAGCAGCAGCCCGCTGGTCGAGCATGAGATCCGCGACCTCGGCGACATCGTCGTCGGGCCGGACTGACCCGGCGTCCATGGTGGTCGAGTGAATCGTTTTGAATCTTCGTTGGGATTAAATGTTCACTTCCACTCCCTCTACCTGGACGGTGTGTACGTCACGCGCAGCGCTTTCGAGTCTCCCGTCTTTCTGCCCGCAGATCCTCTCACGTCGGCGGAGGTCGAGCGTGTGCACGGCGACGCGATCGCGCGCATCCGTCGCGTGCTGAAGCGCTTCTCCCTCGACCCAATCTCACTCGGCCTGCCCCTACGCAAAGGCGACGACCCCCCTTGGGAATACGCGGACGGGGGCGCGGATGAGTCACCGCTGCTCGACTTCGGGGATGCGCGTGAGGGTTCCTTCTTCCCAGGCCTGAAAACGGCATCGGTGAAGTCGCTGATTCCGTTGGGCGAGGCCGCAGGCCGCCCGCTGAAGCGCCTCATCGACCCTGATCTCGGCCTTGCGTTCCAGTCGTCGGGTTGGGGGAGCCAGTACGTGCCGCCTCCACTCGTGGTGAATGCTGACGGGTTCTCGTTGCATGCGGCGACGCTGATCCGGAAGGGGCAGCGGGCGCAGCTGGAGAAGCTCTGCCGCTATGTGACGAGGCCCGCCATCAGTCTGGAACGCTTCGATGTCCGTCCCGATGGGATGGTCTTGTGGCTGCTGCGCAAGGCCTGGCGTGATGGGACCAAAGGCTTCGTCATGACGCCGTACCAGTTCATGGCTCGACTGGCGGCGCTCGCGCCGCATCCGCGCGAGCATCAGCTGACGTATCAGGGAGTGCTGGCCCCGGCCTCATCATTGCGTGATCTGGTGGTGCCGCGTCCCGTGGTTCGGAAGGAGCCGAAGGATGTGGACGTCGCCGATGAAGACGGCTCGAAGAGTGCGGGGGAGCCGTCGAAGGACCAGAGGTACATCCGCTGGGCAGATCTTCTGAAGCGGGTGTTTTCGGAAGATGTTCTCAGCTGCCCGCGCTGCCGCGGGCGTCGGCACATGATCTCCGTGATCACAGATCCGGAGACAGCGCGGAAGGTGCTGGAGGGGGTGAGAGCGGCGGCGAGGAGGTCATCCGATTCGCTGGGTGGGGGAGACCTGTCCTCGCCAGGGCCGAGTCGTTCCCCACCGGCAGAGGCCGAGGTCCGAATACCGATGCCGCCTCGGCAGGGGCGGCTGGACTTCGGGAAGTAGGGCGCTGCGAAAGAGCGGCGCGCGGGCGATCGTGCTCGATGAAACAACAACAGCCCGCGCCTTGGGAAGGGTGCTGGCTGCAGGTCGTGGTGAAGTGAACCGGTGGTGCTCGTCGGAGGGGGCGAAATCGGGCGAGTTCGGCTCAGCGAAGAGCCCGATGGCTGCCCGGGCGCTCCCGCGTGGCCGGTGAGGATGGGGGTAGCGGTGAATCGGGCTCCAGGATACGGTGACTGGCGTGTCGACACACCGCTTGGAGTTCCTATCCGTCCGGGGTGAATCAGTACCGCCACGAGCGAATGGTCGCGGCTGGAAGATCCAGAACACCGCATCCGTCGTGTTGAAGCCGGCCCCCGCGCTGTCACGATAGATGAACTGCTGGTATCAGGTCTCTCCCGCCGCGAAGTTCGATCGAAAGGGTCTTCGGAAGAATCTGTGGGTCGAATAATGTTCACCGTTGGACGGGGCAGCGGCAGGCAGATTGGAGGCAGAGGCGGTGCGGTGCGGCAGCTACGAATACAACCAAAGACGGGAGAGCGGCGGAGGGGTGGGGAGGCGCGGCGCCCTTGTGAGGCCTGGAGGCGCGGTGAGCCTGCGAGCTTGGGCCTGGCCTCCGCGCTGAGACCGGAAGGCGAGGCTCCAAGCCCCGGATGCTAAGAGAGGAAGGTTCGGGGACCCTTCAGGCGAAGTTGCTGGTTCTAGGCCTCGAGGACCATCGAGACCGATGGCAAGTCCTGGATCGAGAGTAGCCCCTTGCCGCCACCCCGTTTCCAGCCCTCCCTCAGCAACCAAGTTTGAGGTTTCGCACTCACACTGGAACCCTCCTGGCCGCTCTGCCAATCCCGGAGGCCTTCAAACGAAGGAGCACTCGAACAGGGGTCAAGGGTGCTCAGTCCGAGGCCGTGATGGACGTCATTTCGCAGCACGTACACAAGCAAGTTGCGCACCTGCGTTGGCGTCTTCGCGATCTCGAGGTGAAACCGATCCAGGAAGACGCTCCCCTGTCCAACACGACGCCAGAGCCGGTTCAATCGCATGCCCAATCCGGTGTTCAAGCTGGCCATTCCCTTCGAAAGGTCAGCCGAGTTGGAAGCCTCCGAGATCAGGTGTATGTGATTGCTCATCACGGAATACTCGACGATCTGAACATCACCACCTTTGTTGACCCGAGCGATCGCCGCCTCAATGATCGCCAGCTCCTCCTTCCCGCGAAGAGAACGAAAGCCCTTCTTCAGCTTGATCGTCACGTGCGCGACATCCCCCTTCCGCATCGACTGCCTGGACGAATGAGGAACCCGGGATTCCTTGGTCCTTCGGGGCCCCCGGCGATGCGGAGGGACTGCGAATCCGAATACTTTTTGGGTGAGAGCCACTCGAGCCATGCGCGTCTCTGACATGCCAATTCATAGGTCATTCCTGTGCAGATTCAATCTCCAAATTGGCTCCAAATGGGCATTTAGATGCCAAACTCGACACTTTAGCCACATCGAAGTCATCGCCGATCCGTTCTATCCCGGCACACCTTTCTCCACCGGCAAACCCACACTCTTCGCCTCCGGACCTCCCCTCCTCGCCTCCCCTCACAAGGCGGAGGCCAGCCCCAAGCCCGCAACCTCCCAGCCCTCCATCCCTCACAAGGGCGCCGCGCCTCCCAGCCCTCCGCCCTCTCTCCCATCTAAGGCTGCATTGGTAGCTGCCATGCCGCCCCGCCCCGCCCCGCCCAGCCCCGCACTGGCCCTGACCATTCCGCTGTCTCCGCAGCTCCATCGAGATCGACCCACAGATTCTACTGAAGACCCAAAAATCCTGGCCGCAGGAGCTCGGGCGCCTCGGAAGGAGAACAGATGCGGTTGAGACGATACGGTAAGCCCACCATGCTCAGCCCCACCCTCAACCTCACCCTCACCCTCGGTCTCTCCCTGGTCGTCCCCGCAGTCGCCAGCCCCGTGCTCCAGGCCGTCGCCGTGAGTGGCGGGGTCACCACCTCCAGCGAACGCCGAGGCGACATTCTCGGACCCGACTCGCTCACGCTGCCTGCGCCTATTCGGCGCTGGGACAACGCCCTCCCCCTCGGGAATGGTCTCACGGGAGGACTGCTCTGGGGTGAGGGCCGCGAGCTAAGGCTGTCGCTCGATCGCGGCGACCTCTGGGATGAGCGCGGCCATGCGGACGTGTACGATCCGAAGCGCAATTACGCGACGCTCCTCGAGTCGATCGAGACGCGGGATCGTGAGATCTGGTCGAGGTACTTCGACGACACCTACACAGGATCCAAATGGACGAAGATCCCCGGCGGTCGACTGGTGGTCACGCTCCCCGAAGGCAGCGCCGCCGAGACTTTCCACCTGGACTTCGAGAAGGCTACCGCTGAGGTCACGCTGACGGACGAGCGCGTCGTCCGCGCGTTCTTCGCCGCAGACCACCCGGTGGCTCTACTGCAGCTACCCATCGGCTCCAGCTTCGACTTCGTTCGCCCGGCCTCGCTGAATTCGCTGGGGTATCCAGAGCCGCAGATCGAGCGGGCCGAGACGTCGATCAGCTACACCCAGGAGACCGCGGAGGGATTGGTCTTCAACTTCAGCGTGCAGTGGGAGATCGTGGACGGGCAGGTGCTCCTCGCGATCTCCACGAACACGAACGCCGAGGTGAGTGACCCGGCGACGGCTGCCATGCGAGCCTGCTCACGCGCGATCGAACAGGGCTGGGATGCGCTCCACGAGACTCACGTCGATTGGTGGGCGCGTTTCTACCACAGCTCCGAGGTCACGCTCCCCGAGCCGCGCCTTCAGCACCACTACCACCTCGTCAAGTACTACTACGGCGCCTCTTCGCGATCCCATGCCAGCCCGATGCCCCTGCAAGGGGTCTGGACCGCCGACTCGGATGGCCTTCCCCCATGGAAAGGCGACTACCACAATGACCTCAACACCCAGATGACCTACGGCGCCTGGCAGACCGCAGGGCTGACGGACTCAGGGTTGGCGTACATCCGCTACTACGTCGATCGGCTGCCTCAGTTTCGCCGGTATGGCCGGGACTTCTTCGGTCTGGACACGGCCATGGTACCGGGTGTCATGACCCACGCGGGTCAAGCCATGGGAGGGTGGCCGCAGTACTCCATGGGACTGACTGCGGGTCTCTGGAACGGCCACGCCTTCTACCGCCATTGGAAGACCACGGGCGATGGGGACTTCCTCGCCTCCACCGCTTACCCCTGGCTCAGCGAGATCGCAACTTCGGTGCTCGCATTGACAGAGCTACGTGACGGCCTTCTCTACCTCAAGGCCTCCACGAGCCCCGAGTGGAATGACGCCAGCTGGAGCGCCTACCTCACGCCCAACACCAACTTCGACCAGGCGCTGCTGACGTGGGCAACAGCCGCCTTGGAAGAGATGGCCACCGCGCTCGACCATCCCGAAGACGCGGAGCGCTGGGCGAACTACCGCGCGAAGATGGCGCCCCTGGTGTACGCGCGTGAATCGCACGAATTGCTGATCGCCCCGGGCATCGCGTTCGCGGACAGTCACCGGCACTTCTCTCACGCGCTCGCCATTCATCCACTCGGGATCCTGAACGTCGACCAGGGCCCGGAAGCCCGGAGCGCTGTCCGCGCGACGGTCCGTCAGCTGATCGACCAGGGCTCCAGCGCATGGGTCGGGTATTCGTTCACCTGGGCTGCGGCCCTTGCTGCGCGAGCCGACTACCCGGAGGACGCGGCGCGACTGCTGACGGACTTCGAGCGGGCGTTCGTCTCGCGCAACGGGTTCCATGTCAACGGCGACCAGACGAAGTCCGGCCTCTCGGGCTTCACCTACCGCCCCTTCACGCTCGAGGGGAACTTCCTCTTCATGGACGCGTGCCATGAGATGTACCTGCGCTCCCACGAGGATACGCTCCGCGTCTTTCCCGCCGTTCCAGAGCGCTGGAGAGACTGCGCCTTCGCCGACCTGCGCGCCGACGGGGGCCTGCGAGTCTCCGCCGTCCGACGCAACGGTCAGACCGAATCGGTCACGATCACGGCGACCCGCGCCACGCGGGTCAGGTTGCTGGACACGTTTGCGGACGAGACGCTCCACTTGGATCTGGAGTCAGGAGAGTCGAAGACCTTGACTCGGCCTCGTACCGAAGTGAAGACGCAGGACCACTGATCGCTGCAAGCGTCAGCGTAGCGCTCGAGAAACAGCTCACCCGAGCCACCAGGCCGACACCAGAACGCCACCACCATGACGTCAGACTCCTTCCCCGCCGGACTCAAATCCATGACCGATGCTGGAGGGCGAGCTGGCCTCGAGCTCTCCGGACCCGGCGGGCGCGTGCGGTTGACTCTCCTCGGTGCCCATGTGCAGAGCCGTCTTTCTGCCCGCAGATCCTCTCACGTCGGCGGAGGTCGAGCGTGTGCACGGCGACGCGATCGCGCGCATCCGTCGCGTGCTGAAGCGCTTCTCCCTCGACCCAATCTCACTCGGTCTGGCCCTACGCAAAGGGGACGAACCCCCTTGGGAGTACGCGGACGGGGGCGCGGATGAGTCACCGCTGCTCGACTTCGGGGATGCGCGTGAAGGTTCGTTCTTCCCAGGCCTGAAAGCGGCATCGGTGAAGTCGCTGATTCCGTTGGGCGAGGCCGCAGGCCGCCCGCTGAAGCGCCTCATCGACCCTGATCTCGGCCTTGCGTTCCAGTCGTCGGGTTGGGGGAGCCAGTACGTGCCGCCTCCACTCGTGGTGAATGCTGACGGGTTCTCGTTGCATGCGGCGACGCTGATCCGGAAGGGGCAGCGGGCGCAGCTGGAGAAGCTCTGCCGCTATGTGACGAGGCCCGCCATCAGTCTGGAACGCTTCGATGTCCGTCCCGATGGGATGGTCTCGTGGCTGCTGCGCAAGGCCTGGCGTGATGGGACCAAAGGCTTCGTCATGACGCCGCATGAGTTCATGGCTCGACTGGCGGCGATCGCGCCGCATCCGCGCGAGCATCAGCTGACGTATCAGGGAGTGCTGGCCCCGGCCTCATCATTGCGTGATCTGGTGGTGCCGCGTCCCGTGGTTCGGAAGGAGCCGAAGGATGTGGACGTCGCCGATGAAGACGGCTCGAAGAGTGCGGGGGAGCCGTCGAAGGACCAGAGGTGCATCCGCTGGGCAGATCTTCTGAAGCGGGTGTTTTCGGAAGATGTTCTCAGCTGCCCGCGCTGCCGCGGGCGCAGGCACATAATCTCCGTGATCACAGATCCGGAGACAGCGCGGAAGGTGCTGGAGGGGGTGAGAGCGGCGGCGAGGAGGTCATCCGATTCGCTGGGTGGGGGAGACCTGTCCTCGCCAGGGCCGAGCCGTTCCCCACCGGCAGAGCCCGAGGTCCGAATACCGATGCCGCCTCGGCAGGGGCGGCTGGACTTCGGGAAGTAGAAAGCTGCGGAAGAGCGGCGCGCGGGCGATCGTGCTCGATGAAACAACAACAGCCCGCGCCTTGGGAAGGGTGCTGGCTGCAGGTCGTGGTGAAGTGAACCGGTGGTGCTCGTCGGAGGGGGCGAAATCGGGCGAGTTCGGCTCAGCGAAGAGCCCGATGGCTGCCCGGGCGCTCCCGCGTGGCCGGTGAGGATGGGGGTAGCGGTGAATCGGGCTCCAGGATACGGTGACTGGCGTGTCGACACACCGCTTGGAGTTCCTATCCGTCGTTGAAAACGTCTTCCCATACGCCGGGAGGCTGGTGCGGATACATCGGCGGCCCGCCGACGTCGTCGACGAGCAGACCGGACACGGCCAGCGCAGCGTCACGGATCATCCAGCTCGGCAGCCGATAGCGCGGCCCGCGCGCGAGCAGGTCGCCGTGGGGATCGCGGTCCATGAGATCGGGACTCCCTTCGCTCGCCTGTGCGTATACGCGGCTGGTGACGATCGTGCGCAGGAGGTGTCGCACGTTCCAACCGCTCTCCATGAAGTCCACGGCGAGCCAGTCGAGCAGCTCGGGGTAGCGCGGGCGTGCGCCCTGCACGCCAAAGTCGCTCGGCGTGGAGACCAAACCGCGGCCGAAAATCTGTTGCCAGATCTGATTGACGATGACGCGCGCGGTCAGGGGGTTCTGGCGCGACGTGACCCAGCGAGCGAGGTCGAGGCGCGATGGGCTCTCTGGCACCGTATCGCCCGCGAAGACCTCGCCGGGAAAGCCGCGGGTTACGGGCTCTCCCTTCTTGTCCCAGACGCCGCGCAGGAGCACGGACGTGACGCGCGGCTCCCCGCGCTCTCGCAGCACCGTGACGGCCAGCTCTCGGGCGGAAGTCTCGGCGTCCCGAAGCTGCGCGGCGTAGCGGTCTCGCTCTCGGCGAGCCGTTTGCCAGGCGGGGACGTCCTCGAGGTACTGGAGGAAGAGCTCCTCGCGCAGCTCGCCATCCAAGGCTTGCTCAGCCAAAGGGCTCTGCACGCGCGACGACAGCTTCTCGAGCGGCGTGGCGCCGACTCGCTGCACCGCCTGCCCGGGCTCGTCCGCGACGCTGATGCGGATCGCGCGCACGTGCGCCTTGGGAACGGTCGAACGGTGGAGGATCTCGACCACCAAAGACTCATCCAGGGCGAGGCGAAGCGGATCTCGCAGCGCGAGCACCGCGGTGGCGGTCGCATCGACCTCCTTTCCCGCGGTGGTCCACCCTTGCCTTAGATCGTCGCCGAGCAAACCGGAGACCGGACCGTTCTGCGCGTCGCTGCCCTTGCCCTCGACGTTCGCCGTGACGGATGCCAGCTCGACGTCACGCAGCGTCGTAGCGCCTCGCTTGCGCACGCGCAGCTTCACGCCGGTCATGATGAACTCACCGTCGTCCGTGAAGGAGAACCCGGCCCCGGGCGCGCCCTGCACCCTCGGGATCTCCAGCCGCAGGCCGGTGACGCGGTGCGTGGGGGATCCATGGACTTCGAGGAAGTAGTCCTCTTGATCCATGCCCAGGGAAGCGCAGAGGACATGGCCGTCTCGCTGAGCCACCAGCTGGCTGCCCTCGGCGGTCCAGAGCCCATCGGGAGAGAGCGGTGTCCACGCCTGGTATCCCTCCTGGACGCGTGCGGTCTGAGCGTCGAGCCACGCCTCGAACCGGCCCGCGTGCCCTAGCCGGACAGCAGCCAGCCGCTCGTCAGCGTCCGCGAGTTCGCGCCTGGCGCGCTCGAGGTGGGGCTGCGCCGCGGGCGCCGTGAGCTTCTGGAAGGGGCCCGCGCCTCCACCCGCGTGGCCGGACTCGTCGATCGAATCGAAGAACGCCGAGAGGCGGTAGTAGTCGCGCTGGCTGACCGGATCGAACTTGTGATCGTGGCATTGCGCGCATTCGAGTGTCAGGCCGAGGAACACGGTGCCGAGGGTGTTGGTGCGATCGCGCACGTAGTCGACGCGCGACTCCTCCGGGTCGCGTCCGCCCTCGCCGTTGTGCATGTGGTTGCGCTGAAAGCACGTGGCGAGGATCTGCTCCTCGGTGGCGCCTGGCAGCAGGTCACCTGCGAGCTGAAGCGTCGCGAACTCGTCGAAGGGCATCCCTGCGTTGAAGGCCCTGACGACCCAGTCCCGCCACGGCCAGTTCGTGCGCACCTCGTCCTGCTGGAAGCCGTCGCTGTCTGCATAGCGCGCGACGTCGAGCCACCACATGGCCATACGCTCGCCGTGGTGAGGTGAGTCAAGGAGCGCATCGACGTAGGCGCGCCATGCCTCGGCGTTGAGCGTCTCGCCCAGTGCCTCCAGCGCCCCCGGTTCCGGCGGCAGGCCCACGAGATCGATCGAGAGGCGTCGCGCGAGCGTCCGCGCGCTGGCTGCCGGAGCCAGCTCGAGGCCCTCGGCCCTCAGTCGGCGCTCGACCAGCGCGTCGATCGGGTGCGCGGCGCCCTCGGGGAGCGCCGCTTTTTTCGGCGGCACGAACGCCCAGTGCTGCGACCAGTTGGCGCCCTCGTTGATCCAGCGCCGCAGCACTTCGCGCTCTCGATTCCCGAGAGGTTTCCTGTGCGCCTCGGGCGGCGGCATCACCTCGAACTCGAACTCGGAGGTCACGCGGGCCCACAGCTCGCTGCCCTCGGCGTCGCCGGGCACGATCGCCGCGTAGCCGCCAAGATCTGCGAGCGCGCCCTCCCGCGTATCCAGCCGCAGCCCGGCCGCACGCGATCCCGCGTCGGGGCCGTGGCAGGCAAAGCAGCTGTCCGACAGAATCGGTCGCACCTCACTATCGAAGTCGACCGGTCCACTCCGTGTTGCGTGGCCCTGGGCCAGGAGAGTCAGCGTGAGGAGGATGAGAAGCACTGGATCATCCTATCAGCCAGAAACGGCCGAGGGTCTCGCCAGCCCCCAGTATCCCCTCTTCGAAAGCCAACAGGGATCCTATCGCGCGTAGGTGGAGAGAGCGCCTCAGATCAGTGTGCTCAGGAGACTCAGCAGGGTGGAGGCCTCTGCGGAGAACTGAAGTGCTTCGGTGGCGAGGCGCTCCGCTTCGTCCGCGGCGTCGATCTGGAGCTGACCGGTCGTGAGGCTTGCGGTTCTCGCGCTACTGCCCGCGCTGTCCGCCGCCGCTATTGCGTTCGCTGCGGCGGACTGCAGGCTGCTGTAGGTCGTCTGGGCGACCGGCGAAAGTTCAGCGGCGAGTCCGGAGACGAGGCCCGTCCCATCGGCCTCGAGGCTGATTGCCTTGTTCGCGTGGTCGCGCGCAGCGAGCGCTGCGCGGGTGGCGCGAGTGGCGGGGCTGGGATCGTCCGCCGGGGCGGTCGTGTCTGCCCGTTGGACCGCTCGCTTGACGGCGGTAGGCGCCGTCGCGACGTCGGCTGGCAAGGTGCTGATCGCGACCTCGGTGACGGTTTCTTCGTCGCTCATGGCCGTGACGTCCGTGCCCGGAGCGGCGGTGAGTACGGCAGCGCGCAGGGTTCGCAGAAGATCACGCATGTCCTCCACGGCGTCCGTCGACTCCGACCCCGCTGGGGTCGTCCAGCCGCGCATCGTGCCGTCGCGCGGGTCCTGCCAGCGCGCGCCGATGATCCGCCTGGCGAGGCTCGAGTCGAAGCCCGTGAAGCTGCCGCTGTAGCTCGCCACTTGCTGGCTCTGATCCATGTACTGGATCTGGAGATCGGTCTCGATCGACGCCGTCGACGAAGGGACCGGATTGACGCCGCGCATGGCGAGGGCCAGGAGCGGGTCGACGCTGAGTGAGCGGGCGATCTGTTCACCGAGCGGGACCACCTGCCATGAGAGCTGGCGCGGCAGGGCCGGAAAGCCGTCGCCTCCGATCCCGAGGCGCCTGTCGACGGTGAAGTGTGAACCCGGTTCGGTGATCACCACGCGGGCCACGAGGCTACCTTTCCAGCGAAGACCTGCTGGAAGTCTCGCCATGTCGTCCCCCTAAGGGTGCGTCATTTCGACACCCCGCTTGGAATTCCTATCCGTTCGCTGCCTGGATGTCACGACAGTGGATGTCTTGCAGGCTTTCCCCGGAAACTTCTGCGAGGGCCCTCCGTCAAGCACGGACCGTGCCGTCGTGATCTCCCCGGTTGATGCGATCACAGAGTTCGCTGGCCTGCCGGGGCGTCTTGCAGGGTATCAGCACCTTGTTCTTCCCCGTCTTGTCGTTGGTGATCAGCGGAGTCCCCGCGTACGACGTGATGACTCGACAGGTCCCCACGTGCTTCGGAATCTGGATGATCGCCATGGACCTGAGGATAGCCCGGACGTCAGCGCGCTTCGAGTTGAAGCACGAACTCCTCGAGGACCGCGGCCACCACGGCGTTCGCCTCCGGCGTGTAGTGATCCGACAGCTCCCCACCCTGGCCGAAGAACCCCCGAACGTCCCGCTCCTCCGCCGCTCCCTTCGCACGCAGGGCCTCGCTCGGCCTGATGAAGGGCACATCGCGCTGGCGGAGCGTCTGGACGAGCGTCGTCATGCGCCAGTCATTGACGGGAGCGGAGGTAGCCGTTCGGGCCTCGCCCTCGAAGAGCACGAATCCTGCGCGCAGGGACCTCTCTTCCAGCCCGTCGATCAGGCGGTGCGTCAGCGCTACCGCGAGTGCGCTCTTCTCGTCTTCGTGACTCGAAGGCCCCAGCCCGGTGTGACGGAGCGGGCCGTGCGTCAGGAAACGCGCGAGGTAGCTGCGGATCCCGAGCGGGTGCTGTTCCAGATACTCAGCGAGCGTGGGCGCGGGTATCCCGCTCGGCCGGAGACCCTCGTCGTCGAGCTGAAACACGGGCTTCGGGAAGCCGCGCATCTCGAGGACGCAGCGGTCCAGATCGTCGTCCACGAAAACGCCGATGAGAACGACGGGCGCTGCATGGGCGTGAGAGTCGATGGTGGCTTCGAACAGCATCGTGGTCTGATCGAGTCCGTAGCCGCTCACCCCGAAGTTGAGCAGATGGAGCGGGTTCGGCGGGTCCGAGCGATGGATCAGGTCCTCGAAGCGCGTTCCGACCGGAGTGACGCAGTGCGAATACGAGTCCCCGTACAGAAGGACGAGCTGTCTCCCCTCGCGCTGCCCGTCCGACGAGTGCGTGAGGGTGACCGGGTCGATCGCATTTGAGACCCATCCGAGAGAGGGGTGATATCTCTGCGGCCTTTCTCGTCCGGCTCCTTGGCGCCAGAGACGGGCGAGCTTGTAGTAGTCCTCGTCGGACTGATAGTCCGCGAATCGAGAGGGCCTCCTCAGCGCCCAACCCGGCCCGACGCCGCCGAAGAGCAGGACCCTGAGCCCGATCTCGAGAAAGAGCGCAGCGGCCACGAGGGCGATCGTCAAGGCGAGAAGTCTCCGCTTCATGGGCGCATGATGGCCCGAAGCCGCTTTCGCGACCATCACGGATTGGCTCCCGGACGCTCAGCTGCTCGCCCTGAGATAAGCGCTACCAATCGACAGACCGCTTCGTTTCGAGCCCAGGGACCACATCAAAGGCACTTGCGCTTCGCTTCGGGGCTTCAACTGACTCGGCGCTTTCGGTCCAAGGTGGCGGTGACCATCAGGACCAGGCCCGCCAAGGACACCGCCGCGTAGACTGCAAGGCGTTGAAGGGCTGCGTCCCCGAGGAAACCCTTGACGCCGGGCTGCCCGGCGTGGGCAGCAGACTCCCGTAGCGTGGTCGCGTTGGCCGCTGCGATGCCGATCGCGAGCAGCCCGAGGACCGCGCGGGCGACGCGGCGGGGACCGTGGCCGAGCACCAGTTCGAGGGTCAGTCCGAGCAGGAAGAGCCCGAGCGCAATCCACAGGTCGCTGTGCTGCCGGTGGGGGGACAGTCCCATGGCATGGGCAGCCCAGGGCAGGAGGCAGGCGGTGGCGCCCAACAGCCAGGTGGCGCGTGCGAGTACTTTCATTGGGTAGAGACTACTGTTCCTGGCGATCACCGCCCGCCCATGGCGGGCGAGCAGGCGCCTCACTTCTCTCTGGCAAATGTGGCCCCACCCGGTCAGGCTCGCGCTCCCATGAACGCGTTCGCCACGATCCTGCACGGGCTCAAGAGCCCCACGAACGTCGGCTCGATCGTGCGCACCCACGTGGCCATGGGCGGCGGCCCGCTCCTGATGGTCGGCCATGAACGAGCCTGGGATTTCCGAAAGAGCTCCCAGGCTTTCTCGAGGAAGCTCGAGACCAGGTGCGAGATCACCTACGTGGCGGAGGACGCGGAGTTCTTCGATTGGTGCCGTGCCGGTCACTGGAGCGCCGTGGCCATCGAGATTCGGCCAGGGGCCGCGCCGCTCCACAAGATGGTTTGGCCCGATCGGGTCGCACTCGTCCTCGGGAACGAGCGAGACGGGCTCTCGGAGCAGTTCCTCGATGCCTGCACTGCCCTCGTCCGTATCCCTCAGTTCGGCCCCGTCGCCTCGCTCAATGTCGCGATCGCCCACGGCATGGCCACGTACGAGCTGCAGCGCTCACGAAGGTCCTCATTGACACCCATCGCAGGCAAGTACCCGGAGCCACGTCAGGCGCCGAGCGAGCCCCGGAACGAGCGTTGATGAACCGCTGTTCCAGGGAAACCGATCCTTGCTTCTGTCTCGAGCGTTCCGACACAAACGGACCAGGTGCAGTTGTTCCGGAACAACTGCACCTGGTCCGTTTGTGTCGGCTTCTCCGGGGACAACCTCTTCCTGAACACATCCTTTCGCGAGCGGGCGATGGTCGTGCTAGAACGTCTCTTGCACGACTCGCACCGTCTCCGCCAGGCCGCGGCGGTGTCGTTCGTCGGAGGCGAAGGCTTCCAGGCTCTCCAGTTCGTCCCAGCAGTCGAGTCTTCTCGCGGGATCGAAGGCGACGAGCAGGAGCAGGCCCCAGTAGGTGACGCTGTCGGGGACCTCGTCCGGGTCCTTCGTCTCCGAGTACCCGCAGTGGCGCAGCGCATCCAGCGCCGCCGCTCCGTAGCGCTCCGCGTCCTTCTGGAACTTGCTATCCGTTCCCAGCACGCGTTTTTCGGCAACACCCTCTCCCACAGGTCACACGGTAGCGCCTGAGCGACCGTCGGCCCACTCCGCCGAGCTGAGCACCCCCGGTTCTGCTGCTTCGACCAGCACCACTGGTCCGCTTCACCACGACCTCCAGCCAGCACCCTCCGCAAGGTGCTGGCTGTGTTTGTTTCATCGAGCCCGACGGCCCGAGCGCGGCGTCACCGCTGCGCCCTACTTCCCGAAGTCCAGCCGCCCCTGTCTAGGCGGCATGGGTATTCGAGCCTCCGACTCTGGGGGTGGAGAGCGGCTCATCGCTGGCGAAGATGACGCTCCCCCATCCGATGATGCGCCCGATTCTATCGCCGCCTTCCTCACCCCCTCCAACACCTTCCGCACCGTCTCCGAATCCGTGATCACCGAGATCATGTGCCGACGTCCTTGGCACCGTGGGCACTTCAAGACGTCGACCGAAAAAACTCTTCGGAGGAGATCGGCCCAGCGAATATACGTCGATGCCTCCGACTCGGTGCTCGCTGGATCCACCTCGTCAGCGTCCTTCGGCTCCTTCTGAACCACCGGGCGCGGGACCACTTGGTCGCGCAGTGGTGAAGCCGGTGCCAGTACCCCTTGATAGGTCAACTGATGCTCGCGCGGGTGCGGAACCAGCGCGGCTAGCCTCGCGAGGAATTCGTACGGCGTGAACACGAAGGCCTTGGTGCCATCCCGCCAAGGCCGGCGCAGCGATCACGAGATCAGACCATCACTGCGCACCTCCAATCGATCGAGGCAGAGCACTGGCCTCGTGACATAGCGGCACAGCTTCTCGAGCCGATCACGCTGGCCCTTACGGACCACCGTGGCCGCATGAAGTGAGAACCCACTCGAGTTCACCACCAGCGGAGGGGAGACGCGCTGACTCGACCAGCCTGCGGACTCGAACGCTCTCTGCAGGTCGGGATCGCGGAGCCGCTGGAGCGGTAGGCCGGCGCGTGGGCCGAACGGCACCAGTGAATTCACCGAGGCTGCCTTCAAGCCTGGAAAGAACGAACCGTCACGCGCATCGCCGAAGTCCAGGAGCGGCTGTTCGAACTCGGTTGAGTCCGCGAACTCAGCGGTCCCCTTGACACCGGTACGAGGCGGCAGGCCCAGGGCGAGTGGGTTCAGATCGTGCTTCTCGAGCACGCGTCGAATACGAGCGATCACGTCGCGATGAACGCGCTGGACCTCATCGGACTTCAGAGGGCCGGCAGGCAAGAACTCGGGGCGATCGAACGCACTACGTGTCACGTAGACGCCGTCCAGGTAGAGGGAGTGGTAGTGGACGTTGGCTTCGAGCGCCGACCCAAAACGCTGCGTCGAGTTCACCGCTCCGGGATGGAATTGAATGGCGTCACTGGTGGCAGTGGGACTCACACCATCGGGATGCGGCTCCTGGCCCTCGAGTGCAAGTGCTGCCTTCGCCCGACGCACATACGATGCCGAGACTGCACGAAGGTGGGCGCGGCTCACATCGCGGCAAAGGCACGCGTCCATCGCCATCGCCAACCGAAGGGGTTTCGGAACCGACAGGACCCACTGGCGCACCGGGACGTCCGGAAAAACTCGGTCGACGAGATGTGCGGCAGATTGCGCCATTTGCCGCCCGCCACAGGCTCGGCGAAGTTCTCGCCTCGATCGGTCAGTAGATTCGGCTTCGAGCGGGGTGCTCGCGAACGCGAGGCGAGGGTAAGGTGGCTTGACCATGGCCCAACCCGACGCACGCGAGCACTCCACCGGACCGAGCTTCCGAGGGTGGGCCGCAGCGCTCGGTCTTTTGACTCTGGTCGGCGCCATCTGGCTGGGAACCCGCGCGGATCGAGCGGGAGAGCCCGAGGTCCTCGGGGGCGCCGGTGACTCCTTGGCCGCAGAGACGGCGACGCCGGCGGAGCTTGTCCACCTGGATCCCGTGGATCCCCGCGACGCGACTCGCAGCCAAGGGACCGCGGCAGAGCCGGCGCTGGCTCCCGCCCTGGCGCCCGAGTCCAAAGAGGCGACCCAGGTCGGCGCCGTCTCCGTTCTAGTGCGCTGGAAAGACTCAGGCGAGCTGGCTTCTGACGTGAGGGTCTCGCTGCGGCCAGGCGCGTACTCTGGGTCGCCATTTGGACGCCGGAGTGAGAGCACGGACGCGCTAGGGCGCGCCGAGTTCTCTGGCGTACGGCCCGGCCCCTACGCCATCGCGGTCCCAGGCACGCCGGAGGAAAGCCGCGCGTCTCTCGCGGTGGAGCCCGGGCTCACCGCGGAGATCACGCTGACGCTGCCCGCCGGGATCTCCTTCCGCGGCAGCGTGCTCGATGCCGTTGGCCTTCCGGTGCCCGAGGCCGAGATCGTCTGGGTCGGCTTCTTTGGAGAGTCTGAAGTGGTCGCCGAGTCAGACAAGTCCGGTGCGTTTGCTTTCAGAGGCATCCTCACGGACGGCGGGCTCTTCGCCCGTCGTCATCCGCAGGCTCCCTCGGCCAGGCGGGAGTGCAGCGTCGCGGACGGCAGCCAAACCGGCATCGTCCTGCGGCTGCGGGGAGAGGGCGCTGCGCTAGAGGGAATCGTCGTGGACGAAGCGGGCCAGCCGGTGGCAGGAGCCCGCATGAGCCTCGCCTCGGACGGCCCGCACACGGACGCGCCGCACGGTTCGGAGACGAGCTACCTCAATCGGCCGGCGCGACTGCGCGCGCTGACGGATTCTGAGGGCCGCTTCGCCTGGTCGGGGCTGGCGCCGGTCGGGTGGACGGTGCTCGCGGACGATCGTGTGCATCTGCCGCTCCTTCAGAGCGTTGTTCTGGCGCCGGGCACCTCCGAATCGCTGCGCCTGACGCTCGCAGCGGGAGCCACCGTCTTCGGGACGGTCACGGACAGCCGCGGCGCTCCCGTCGAAGGCGTCCACGTCTCCACCTATGAAGTGCTGAAGCGCAGCCTCCAGTCGTCGCGCTCTACGAAGTCGGACGCCGCCGGCGCCTACGAGCTGATCGGGGTCGCCCGCAGCGCCGAGCAGAAGGTCAGGGCCGTCAGAGTGGGAACCCCGGACGCCGCAGAGGCCGTGCTGGATCTCGCCAGCGTCGACCGCGTCGAGTGGAACCCGGTGGTGGCGCCGCCCACCGGCCTAACGGGCTTCGTCCTTGGACCGGGCGGCGAGCCGCTGGAGGGGCTGATGGTGATCGCACTCGACGACGCAGGCGGTTGGGTTGACGTGGCGCTGACGCACAAGGACGGCGACTTTTCCATGGGCGAAGATATGGAGCGCGCCCGCGACCTGAACGTCCAGCGGACCGCAACGCCGGGGCGCCCCAGCCACCCCATGGCATCACTGCACCTGGAGAAGGACATCTTCCCGGCGGCCTCGCCTGTGGTCCTCCAGATCACCGCGGAAGACCTCGCGCACGGCGCCGCCCGTGGCCGGGTGATCGACGCCACCGGCACCGTCCCCGCCGGCGCCAAGGTGTCGATCGAGCTCGTGGGGTTTCCGCTGGCCTTCACGACCGACTTCGAGCCCGATGGCTCCTTCACGCTGGACGAGCTTCCGGTCGGGACCTACGGCGCGACGTTCACCGCGCCCGACCGCGCCACGTGGAAGGGCGAGGTTGTGATCGAGGCGAGCGAGACTTCAGAGCTGAGTGACATCCCATCGGGCAGCGGCGGCATGCTCCAGTGGGAGACGTCGTCCCTGAACAGCTCGGGCTGGCCAGAGGGCACGGACGCGATCGTGCTGAGCCAGGCGAACGGAGAGCACGAGCCCCTCCCCCTATCCGACATGGATCCAAAGGGCCCGCTCGCCGCGGGCAGGTACTCGCTGCGCTTCAGCGCGGCTGGCTACGCCCTGGCGAGCGTCGAGGTCGACGTCCGTGACGGGGAGACCACGTCAGTGCTCCTGCCCGCGGCCACCCCCCAGGAGGGCCCCAGCTTCCAGATCGAGGCCAAGGACGGAACGTGGCTGAACGGTCGCGTCTCGCGCGCCGATGGAGCCGTCGAGCTGCCGCTGTCCTTCCTGACGGAGGGCGCCTCCCACACGCTGGCCCTGCCCGGCCTCCCAGACGGCGCCTACGTGCTGAGGCTCAGGGCCATGACCCAAAGAGAGATCTCCCACGGCTTCAGGGTGGGCCCTGGGGGGGTCGGTGCGGCGCCCCCCACGCTCGTGCTCGAATAGGGCGCCAGCGGGGGAATCCCGAGAGAAACTCGGGCTTCGTGGCAGCCCGCTGCCCGGGGCTCCGCATGGGCTGGTGAGACCCTACGCCTTTGGATCGAAGGCGGGCTGGATCCAAGTCAGACCCTGCGTCGCGCGGCCACGCACGTGCTGGCGCGCGCCACCTTGATCCTCGTCTTCGCCTACCACGGCATAGTGCCCAAGCTCTGGCTGCGCGACGCCGGCGAGCAGGCCATGCTGCGCGCGGGGGGGGTGCCTGAAGGCCGCGTCCATCAGGCCCTCATCGCCATGGGCATGGCCGAACTGGCCTGGGCCTTCGTGCTCCTGGCCTTTGGCTCACGGGCCTGGCCCTACCTGATGACGATCGTCGGTATGTTTGCCGCGTTGGTGATGGTCGGGATCCAAAGTCCGGCCTACTTGGGTCAGGCATTCAATCCAGTCACGCTCAACCTCGGGGTCGCTTCTCTCGCCGGTATCGCTTGGATGCATGCCAACAACCTTCCCTCCGCTCGCCGCTGCCTCAGGCGCAAGCCCAAGGAGTCCTGACCGATGTCCCAATCCATGTACGCCAAGGTGCTAGGGGCAGATTTCGACCTCCTGCATCCTCAGATTCAGCGTCGTTTCGGCTTCACGAGCGCCGACGGTATCGCTTCCATCGGCAACGGCATCATGTCCCGGGTCTGGCACGGCAAGCCCTACACCCTGCCCTTCCTCTACGTGGGCGCCTGGCGCCGGATCATGTTTCCCGAGCAGCTGAAGGACGTGCCCTTCACCATCGAGAACTACGCCTACGTGGATGAACTGGGCCGCGAAACTATGACCTGGATCCGCACCTTTCGCGGTCCCAAAGTGCGGCGCTTCGACGCCTACATGATCCACAGCGTCGAGCGCGGCTGCATCGTCGATTACCTGGGCACTCACCAGCATCTGGCCGTAGACATCGAAATGTCGGTCAGTGAGCAGGGGGGCCTACGCCTGCGCTCCGGCTCTCAGCGCTTCTACGAACGCTTCCTAGGCTTCCGCTTCCCCATGTTCTTCTCCGGCATCGCCGACGTCCATGAGTGGTACGACGACGCTAGCGGCCAATTCCAAATCCAGGTCGACGTGAGGAACTCGATCTGGGGCCCCCTCTTCGGCTACCGCGGCTACTTCGACGTGGAATGGCGCCCTGTAGCAGCGGGCGAGGTGCCCGAGTGCGTCCTGCCCAAGCGAACCGAGCGCCGGGAGTGAGCGGAAGGGACGATCCGTCACGAACGCAGGCGGTTTCTCACTGCACGCCGCGACGCTGATCCGGAAAGGCGAGCGTGCTCAGAACGGTCTCCAAACGGGCGAAGTACTCCCATGATGGGGAGCCCTGACTTTTGGGGCTGGGAGACCCGCAGGCAATGGAATGATCACGAAGCCCATCGGCGAGGGCCTCGCCATGCTGATCATCTCCATGGAGACCGAGGAGATCGGCGCACCATGCCAGTCCGAGGGCCGATCTACGCCAGCCTCACCGAGATCACCCCCGCGCACCAGATGTCGGGGAGGGCAACGGCCACGGCTTCGATCTCGGGAGACCTCGCGGCAGCCGGCTTCTGTGCGCTCGCAGCGGGTGCGGTACGAGAGGCCGGGCCGATCCGCGTCAGATTGACTGCGGAACCGGAAGCCAGACCTGTCGGTTCACCCCCCCCCCTAAGGCTGCGTCATTTCGACACCCCGCTTGGAATTCCTATCCGTCCCACTGGTGGTGAACGCTGACGGGTTCTCGTTGCATGCGGCGACGCTGATCCGGAAGGGGCAGCGGGCGCAGCTGGAGAAGCTCTGCCGCTATGTGACGAGGCCCGCCATCAGTCTGGAACGCTTCGATGTCCGTCCCGATGGGATGGTCTCGTGGCTGCTGCGCAAGGCCTGGCGTGATGGGACCAAAGGCTTCGTCATGACGCCGTACCAGTTCATGGCTCGACTGGCGGCGCTCGCGCCGCATCCGCGCGAGCATCAGCTGACGTATCAGGGAGTGCTGGCCCCGGCCTCATCATTGCGTGATCTGGTGGTGCCGCGTCCCGTGGTTCGGAAGGAGCCGAAGGATGTGGACGTCGCCGATGAAGACGGCTCGAAGAGTGCGGGGGAGCCGTCGAAGGGCCAGAGTTACATCCGCTGGGCAGATCTTCTGAAGCGGGTGTTGGATCACGCAACCAACTACTGTCGATGTCCCCGATTCAACGGAGCGATTGACGGTCACTCATCCCTTCCACCCGCGCTCCGGTGAGGAGCTGCGGGTCATCGCCGTTCGGCGAACCGCTGGCGAAAGCCGGGTCGACTGCTGTGACGGCGCCGGGGTCGTTTTCAGCCTTGTAGTGGCCTGGACCAGCCTCGCCGAGGTGGATCCGTTCGCCCGGGCGAGCGTGGGGCGGGCGCCGTTCCGCGTCGAGGAGCTGCTCCATGCAGTCGCGCTCGTGGCTGCTCAGCGGCAGGCCGCGCCAGAGCCTGGAGGCTCGAGGGTCGGCAAGGAGGCGGAAGATGTGTAAGTCAAACCCTGCCGCAACTGTAAGGCAAAATATGCCGCTTGCAGATGGCTCGCGCCAGAATGGCAGCGAGACGATTGTGGTTTTAATTCCACGAAAGTGCTCATTTTCAGCGGAGGGCGTCCTTGAAGTCGCCACCAGGCGCGGCATAGAACTTAAGTCAGTCCTCCAGTTCAAGTGCCCAGACCACCATGCCAACCCCACCCCCCGACGATCCCAAAGCTGGCGACCTGGGCCGCTGGTCCATCCTCAATCCTCACCCGGAGGCGGTGAGCGACCGGCTCTTTGCACAGCTCGACTTCTTCGACCCGCGCGACATGCTTCAAGTGAAGTACGAGATGCTCAGGCGGGTCCACGTCGACGGGGACAGCGTTGTCAAGGCGGCCGCGGACTTCGGGCTTTCGCGACCCGCGTTCTACTCAACCCTGGCCGAGTTCGAGCGTGCGGGCATGGCCGGGCTGCTGCCCAAGAAGCGCGGCCCGAAAGGTGCTCGCAAGGTGACGGCTCCCGTCCTTGCGCTCCTGCGCGAGTTGCTGGCGGAGGACAAGCACCTCACCGGTGCGAAACTGGCCGACGAGGTGCAGGCGCGGCTTGGCCTGCGGCTTCACGTACGAACGATCGAGCGAGCCGTGGCCCACGAGGGCTTGCGAAAAAAGCCCCGCTGATCCCCGTTCTGTACTCGACGGGCGGTCCTGACGGCCCGAAGGCGGAGGGAAGTGAGATCGAGGTGGGCCTCGCGCATGCGTACGAGGAGATTCGTCGTTCCGTCCTGATGGAGGCTTCGGAACCGGCGAATATGCCGGGCGGCGAGGACTCGTCGGTGCGAGCGATCGAAGTCAGCCGCATGACGGTCCTGCGCTCTCGGCGCATTCTGCAGGTTCGCGGATCGGCGGCCTGGATCGCTTTCATGCGCCCGGAACTCGCGGCCGCTGCTTCGGTGGCGAGCCCGGAGACTGCGCGCGCAGAAGCGCCGCGCCCGCGCCTCGTCGGCGCGCGATATGAGCAAGTGGAGTTGCTGAACTTGTTGGCAACTCTGGTCATCGATTCACAGATTCGGAGGGTCCCGTCATGACGAACGCATCCACACGCGTCACCGCTCACCATCTCAGCCGCAACGCCTACCTCTACGTCCGTCAGTCCACGCTCCGCCAGGTGGTCGAGAATGGCGAGAGCACCCAGCGACAATACAATCTCGCGGACAGAGCGGTCGCGCACGGCTGGCGTCAAGAGCAGGTCATCACCATCGACTGCGATCTCGGGCAGTCGGCCGCTGGAACGGCCGATCGTCAAGGGTTCCAGGAGCTTGTCAAGGAAGTCGGGCTAGGTCACGCCGGGATCGTGCTCGGGCTCGAAGTGTCCCGTCTCGCCCGAAACTCCAGCGACTGGCATCGACTGCTGGAGATCTGCGCGCTTTCGAGCACGCTCATCCTGGACGAGGATGGCGTGTACGACCCGTCCTGCTTCAACGATCGTCTTCTGCTCGGGCTGAAAGGGACCATGAGTGAAGCGGAACTGCACGTGCTCAGGGCGCGACTCCGCGGCGGGATCTTGAACAAGGCGAAACGGGGGGAACTCTGCCAGAAGCTGCCCATTGGCTACGTGCGCGATGGGTCGAGCAAAGTGGTCTTCGATCCGGATGGAGAGATCCGCGAACGCGTCCAGCATCTGTTCGACACGTTCGCTCGACTCGGGTCCGCAGCTGCCACCGCGAAGGAGTTCCAGAGAGCGCGCCTCGACTTCCCCGCACGATTGAATCGACGTGGAGGGCTGGTGGAGCTCGTCTGGAATCCGCTGACCGCGATTCGCACGCTCCAGATCTTGCACAACCCGATCTACTCGGGCGCGTACGTCTATGGTCGGTACGGCGAACGGCCAGGGCCGACTGGAACGAAGAGGCGAGTGGTCCTTCCGCGGTCGGAGTGGCTCGTGACTCTGCCGGGCTCGCACCCGGGCTACATCACCTGGGACGAGTACCTGCGGAACCAGGAGACGATTCGAAAGAACGGCCTCGCCTACGGCGTGGACCGTCGCACGCTGACGCCGCGGGAGGGGCCGGCTCTGCTGCAGGGCATCCTCCTCTGTGGCAAGTGCGGGCAAAGAATGTGGGTTCACTACGACGGCAGGAAGGAAGGGAAGGTGCCGATCTACGAGTGTCGTTCCGCGCACAGCCAAGGAGCGTCCGAGGTCTGTCAGCGCATGCACGGGAAGGCGATCGATGAAGCGATGGGTCAGCTTCTTCTGGGAGAGCTCACTCCCGAGGCGATCGAGCTGTGCCTTGCTGTGCAAGAGCAGGTCCGAGAGCGGGCAGGCGACGACGACCGTCAGCTCAAGCTGCGAGTGCAGCGCGCGGAGTATGAGGCGAACCTGTCGCGGTCACGCTACCTCCAGGTTGACCCGTCGAATCGGCTCGTAGCCGACTCACTGGAAGCGGACTGGAACGAGAAGCTCCGTGCGCTTCGGGTCGCGCAGGAGGATCGCAAGCAGGGGGCATCGAAGAGCCCTCGCAGGATCGAGACGGAGCAGCGCGCTGAGCTGCTGGGACTTCCCGATGGCTTTGCGGCACTCTGGGCCGATCCCTCCACGGCGCATCAGACGAAGAAGCGTCTGGTGCGGCTCTTGGTGGACGACGTCACGCTGGTTCGGGGCGAAGACATCCTCGTTCAGGTGCGACTGAAGGGCGGCGCGGAGCGGTCTTTCCGGCTCCCCGTGCCCCTGTGTGCGTTCGAACTTCGGCGGACGCCCGCCGAGGTCGTCCGTCTTGTCGACGAGCTCCTGGGAAGCCATACGCGACTGGGAGTCGTCGCGGAGCTGAGAGCACGCGGAGTACGCACCGGGGCCGGTGATGAATTCACGAGTGAGAGCGTCCAACATCTCATCCAGGCCTATGGACTGAAGCCGTATCGGGTTCGACTTGTCGATCAAGGCATGCTGTCGCGCGCCCAGGCGGCTGCGCGACTGGGCGTCTCGGTCAGCACCGCGCAGGACCTTCACCGGAGCGGTCAGCTCACCGGGATCGTCGCGGATGACAAGGGGACTTGGATGTACGATGCAGGCGATGTCGAGCGCCTGACCGAAGCTCGAAGCGAGGCGAAGAACGCACTGAAGGCATCAATCGTGAGAAGCAGGACATCGGCAGCAGTATGACTACAACTCCTTTTCGGAAGATGTTCTCAAGCGCCCGCGCTGCCGCGGCCGCAGGCACATGATCTCCGTGATCACAGATCCGGAGACAGCGCGGAAGGTGCTGGAGGGGGTGAGAGCGGCGGCGAGGAGGTCATCCGATTCGCTGGGTGGGGGAGACCTGTCCTCGCCAGGGCCGAGCCGTTCCCCACCGGCAGAGCCCGAGGTCCGAATACCGATGCCGCCTCGGCAGGGGCGGCTGGACTTCGGGAAGTAGAAAGCTGCGGAAGAGCGGCGCGCGGGCGATCGTGCTCGATGAAACAACAACAGCCCGCGCCTTGGGAAGGGTGCTGGCTGCAGGTCGTGGTGAAGTGAACCGGTGGTGCTCGTCGGAGGGGGCGAAATCGGGCGAGTTCGGCTCAGCGAAGAGCCCGATGGCTGCCCGGGCGCTCCCGCGTGGCCGGTGAGGATGGGGGTAGCGGTGAATCGGGCTCCAGGATACGGTGACTGGCGTGTCGACACACCGCTTGGAGTTCCTATCCGTTCCGTCGCGGATCTTGGCATCGGCGCCTGGCAGAAATCCGGGGTCCCTGGGGGAATCCATGGGTAGGCTCGGACTCGGCTGAGGTCGGTCGGCTGGTCCGCTATCGATGCTACCGAGGGAGGCGCGAGAGCGGAGGGTTGGAGGAGCGCGGCGGCCCTGTGGGGGATTCGCGGTCACGTGGGTGCGAATCGATATGTATGGCGATTCGGGCAGCATCGGCGCGAATTCATCAGTGCGCAACGTCCTCCACGCTCCTCGCTTCCGCGGATCGATGTGTTTCAACGGACTGCTCGAATGTCGGTGACGGAGTGAGTCGCACGGGATCTCCTTCTCGCACCGCGAGCCGAGCGGCGCGACCTGTCGCGATCCTTTCCCCCGTCCACTTCCATGGCCCAGCGGCCACACAGGATGATCATGAACCTCCGTAGAGCCTTCGCAGGTCCTCTGCTCCTCTTCGCCGCTCCGCCCCTGCTCGCCGGCGACGTATGGACCATCGCGGGGGATGGATCGGGTGACTTCACGTCGATCGAGGCGGCCTACACGGCGGCGGCCGACGGCGACGTTCTTCACGTGACGTTCCGGCCGCTCGGTGGCAACTTCCTGTCCTTCGATGGGAAGGGCGTCGTGATCATCAACGACGACGTTGGGCTATGGCAGCCCTACCAGGTGACGCTGAGCCATCTTCCTGCGGGCAGCCGCTTCGTGGTCCGTGGCCTGTCCGTGCGGTTCAGGCTGAGCGTGGAGAGCTGCGCTGGCGACGTGATCGTCTCGGACGCGACCGCGGACCGGGCCATGGTCGTCGATAGTGCCTCCGTCACGATCCGACGGGTCATGCTGTCCGGCTACGCGGCCCTCGGCCACGGACTCGACGGAGCGATCGGGATTCTGGACTCCAACGTCATCCTCGAGGACTGCGTCCTCCGTGGCACCCATGGCCAGGATGGCCAGACGGGTGGCGGCATCTGCACTTCGTGCTGCACCGACGGCGAAGCGGGAAAGTTCGCGATGGACGCACAGGGCGTGAGCCTGGTGCGGGTACAGTCGACCGATCTGATCGGAGGCTCGGGTGGGATCGGCGGTGGGAACGGTGCTTGCTCCAACGGCTTGGACGCAGGCGCGTACCGCGTGGGACCAGGCGTCGACCTGACGCTCGTGGACACCCTGCTGGTCAGTCCGGGGGCATCGGTGGGAACGGCGACGGTCTTGCCGGACACGGCGCGTCGCGCGGTGTTCCCGGGTAGCGTTGCGTCCGGTGAACCGATCCAGGTCCGCCTCACGGGTGCACCCGGGGACACGGCCTTCGCGCTCCTCGACGGACGGATGACGTTCGATCCGATCTCCTCCGTGACGGGCGTTCTTCAGGTGACCCATTCGAGCAGGCGAGTGCGTCTTGGTACGCTGCCTCCGGGCGGAGTTCTCACGGCGACGCTCGGTGCGAGGATGGCGGCGGATGGCACGGCCGAGCACATACCGCTCCAGGTGATCCTGGTGGATGGCGCCGGCGTGGCTCGCTGTGCGCCCGGCGATCTACTGGCCGTTCGTGGCGCCGGGGTGCAGGCGTGGTAGCGCGCCGCCGAGCGGCCGTGGTGCTCGTGCTGGGTGCTCTGGCCCTTCAGGCCGAGCTGCGCGCCCAGCGCGCCCCATCGTGCCTGGTCTCGGACATCGATCGCGACGTGATCTGGATCGTTCGTGACCTCGACGCCGACGGCCTCTACGCGGGTTCCGACGAAGTGGCACCCTTCTACGACGGGCAGAGCGGCGCCCTGCGACTCTCGAATTGCGCGGGCCTGACGGTCTCGGAAGACCAGACCGTCTGGCTCACGGACACCGTGGAGGATCACGTCCTTCGGCTGCGGGATCTCGACGGGGACGGTGATGCCCAGGATGCCGGCGAGGCCACGCTCTGGTACGACGGGAGCCTTGCCAACGGGGGAGCCGTCGAGCTCCATTCGGCGCGCGGCGTGTGGGTGGAGAACGAGGCGACGGTGTGGATCGCCACCGCCGACTCGTTGACGGGAGGTCGCGACGCGATCGTTCGCCTGGACGACTGGAACGGCGATGGCGACGCCTTGGATCCCGGCGAACAGCTCTACTACTACCTGCCGCCTTCCCCGAACGGGAGCGTCGGTGACTCGATTCCCACCTCTGTCGTACGCGGCCCCGATGGGGTCATCTACTACACGGATGCATGCACCACCGATGCGCGCCCACCAGGTGTCTATCGACTCGTGGACCTCAATGGCTCCGGCGTTATCGAGAACGGCGCCGAGGTCACCACGTTCCGCTCCCTGGCGCTGAGCGGCTCGTCGGCGACGTCTTTCCCCTGGAGTCTTGCGGTGGACTCTCAGGACCGCTTCGTCTTGCAGGACTGGGGAACAGGGCTGACCTGGCGGCTGCGTGATGTGGACGGGGATGGCTACGTCAGCGCGGGGTCCAGCACGCCCGATGAGTTCGTGCCCGTTCATTCGCTTCCCGCGGGCCAGGAGATCGGCTGGACGGCGCTCCCCCTCGACGATGGGTCCCTCTATCTCCTGGTCGGGTCAGCGCCCACGCAGATTCGCCATCTCATGGACCTCGACGGAGACGACAAGTTCCTGGGTGCCATGGAGTCCGTCCCGCTCTACGACAGCCAGCTCTCCGGCGTCGAGATTCGCCTGGCGGCCGCGATGCATTTCTACGACGGCTGGCAGGCCTCCATCGGTACGAACGAGTGCGGGGTGGCCGTGCCCAACTCGACAGGTGCCGACGCCTGGATCGAGGCAACGGGCTCCACCAGCCTCGGGGACAACCGCGTGGAGCTGTTCGTCTATCGATTGCCGGTCGGCGCGCCCGGGTACTTCCTGAACTCGCAGGATCCGGGCTTCGTCATCAACCCCGGTGGCAGCCTCGGCATTCTTTGCCTGGGCGGCGCCATCGGCCGCCATGGAGACGACGTCTTCAGCGCGAGTTCGATCGGAGTGGCGTCGCTCGCCCTCGATCTCACGCAACTGCCTCGGCCAGGAGGCCCCGCAGCCGCCATCGTAGGTGACACCTGGCGCTTTCAAGCGTGGTACCGAGACGCGGTCCCCGCGATGGCTTCCAATCTGTCGAACGTCGTGGGCGTCACGATCACACCGTGAATCGCCGCCCTCAACGCCCGCCCTCGTCCTCGCTCGCCTCGGATTCCTGACGCTGCGCGCTACCTGAGCGCGAGGAACCGCAGACCGTGGGTGCCGTTCGGGGAGGGGGAAATCGAGCGAGTTCGGCTCACCGGAGAGGCCGCTCTCGGTCATGGCGCCATGGCCCGGAGCGGGTACGGAATGCCGCGTGCCATGAACCCGGCGGGCCCGGCCCCGGCTGGCGATTTCTTCCCGATCCCGCGTGACGCCACGCGACGGTCCCGCATGGGGGGCCCATGAAGCTCCTCACGCCATTTCTCGAGATCTCCTCGACCCTCACCCGCCGCAGGGCGGCCGCCCTGGCCATTCTCGCCTGGTTGTCGGCCTCCGGTTCCTCCACGGCGTCAGCCGCTCCGCCACGACAGTGCCCCGTGGCCACCACCGAGCGCGTCTCGGTGGACAGCACCGGTATCCCCGGATCCGGCGGCTCAGGATTCGGGCCCGGCCGCGAGATCGCCGTCTCCGACAGCGGGCGGTTCATCGCGTTCAGCAGCGACGCGAACAACCTCGTCCCCGGCGACGTGAACGGTTCCCCCGATGTCTTCGTCCGCGACGTCGTCCATGGCACGACCTGGCTCGTTTCGCGTACCGCCCAGGGTGCGCCAGGGAACGGAGCGTCGACGTGGCCTTCGATGGACGAGAACGGCCTGGCGGTGACGTTCCAGAGCACGGCGTCCGATCTCGTGCCGGGAGATACCAATGGACTGCAGGACATCTTTCTGTATTGCCGATCGACCGGGTCCGTCTCGCTCGTGAGCCAGGGCACGAACGGCGCTCTCTCCAATGGCACGTCGGAGACACCGGACCTCTCGGCCGACGCGGCCAACGTCGTCTCCGTCCCCGGATCGTCTACCGATGTCTACCTGCGAGACCGCTCGGTCGGAACGCGCGCGGCGGGTGGGACCTACTGCCTGTCAAGTGTGAACTCGAGCGGCGCCATGGCAGAGACGAACATCGGCGGCAACAACCGCATCGCTGCCCAGTCGCTCGTGCTCCAGACGGAGTTCCTGCCGCCGCATTCTCTCCGCTACTACCTCTTCGGCGAAACGGTCGGCAACGTGCCAGGCTTCGGCGGTAGCGCGGGGAGACTCTGCCTGGGCGGGCAGATCTTCCGGCTCACCAGCTTCGTCCAGACCGCGGGACTCGGAGGGACGGTGGTGCAGCCGATGCCGTTCGGCTCGCTCCCTGCGGCTGCGAGCCTGGACGTGGGCGAGACCTGGCACTTTCAGTACTGGTACCGCGACAGCCAAGGGGGGGCAGTCGATCTCGAATACGTCCTCGGCCGTTCGCGAAGCACGTCGCGCTTCACGGCGGTTCACTTCTCGCGCCGCTGACCGAGCTTCCGAAGCGCTGTCGCGTATCCGCACTCATTCTTCCCCGGCTCCCGCATCGTCGCCACCATGCCGGCATCCGAATTGAAAAGTGAAGCCAGCCTGGACGAACTCGTCTTCCAGTACCTCGAGGCGCATGATCGCTCGCGGGAGCATGCTCGGCGCTTCCTCGATGAGCATCGCCGCACCGCGTCGGACCACGGGCGGGCTCTCGAGAGTGCGATTCAGAAGCTGAGCGAGGTCGGTCTCCTGGACGATGTGGAGGCTGTCCGCGACTGGGTCGTCGCCGACTATTCCATCGAGCGCAGGCTCGGCCGAGGCGGGATGGGGGACGTGTTTCTCGCGAGGCCTGTCGGCGGGGGCCCCCCCCGTCGCGCTGAAGCTCTTGCGCCGCGAGCTCTCCCATGACGATGACTCTCGGCGTTGCCTGCAGCGGGAGGCCGCTGCCCTGGAGCGCCTCGATCACCCAACGATCGCGCGCTTCCTGGCCGCCGGCGAGAGCGACGGACTCCCGTACCTGGTCTCCGAGTACATCGAGGGAACCTCCCTGGCCGCAGCGATTCGGGCGCTCGGGTCCGTGCCTTCCGGGGACCTCGTCGGTGCGGATCTCGGACGATCCCTGGAGCTCGGCGAGGGTCTGCCGTCGATCTTCGAAGGCAGGTACGACCAGGCCGCGGCGCGCATCGCCCGGGAGGTGGCGCGGGCCCTCGCGCACGCTCACGCGCGCGGCATCGTGCACCGCGACGACAAGCCGTCGAACATCATGCTGCTCGGTGATGGGCGGGTCGTGCTCGTCGACTTCGGCCTCGCCTCGCTCGAGAATGCCGACGCGCTCACGGCGTCGGGGCAGCGCGTCGGATCGCTCCCGTACATGGCACCCGAGGATCTGCGCGGAGACGGCGAGCCCGGTCCGGCGACGGATATCTACGCGCTCGGCGTGACGCTGCACGAGAGGCCCGTTGACCATTCCGTGAGGGAGCCCGCGAAGCGGGCGGAAGCCGCAGGCTTCCGTCTGACGCAGCCACAGCGTGGTTTGGACGTGCTGGTGGTGCCAGCTCGTGAATGATGCGGGCTCCTATGAGCACGGCCTCGTCAAGGTCGTTGTAGTGAATTTTGGTCGTCGTCCTGCTCCTGGATGATTGAATCGTTGGGCGGTTGGCAGCCCTGGGCAGGATGTATCTCGGCAGACCTTTGGAATCTGCTGCGTGATACCCATCTCCGCCCAACCCGCGCGTGCAATCTCGCCTGCGGCTTCGCGGGCGGAGTCTGACCTGAGCTAGAGAACGTCACAGTCCCTGTGCCTCCAAAGGGCGCTGGGCGGCCGCAGCCGCCCAGAGCGCTACCTTTCTTTGGTCTGTTCTTCCACCACGAAGGCGGCGCACAAAGTGCAAGCACGCTCGGAGTCTTCATAGCTTTCTTGCGTAGTAGCGTGGACGCGCCAGAGGCTGGCTTGGGAGGGTCGCCGCGCGACAAGCTCCTATCCGTCTCGGGGTCTGTGCCCCGAAGGCCTAATGCTGCGTTCGCCCGAAGGCGTTGCGAAAGCCAGTGAAGAAACCGCTCCTTCTAAGTCGTGGCCCACCGGCGGATGCGATGAGCATCCCACCCAGCCGGGCGATGACGAGCTGATTTCCCTCGTGGCGTCCTGCGCTCTATGTGTTCTCGTTGGCCTCCGATTCGTCGTCCTGTTCGAAAAGTGCCCCTGGCGACTGCTTCATCTAGGCAAACGAAGCGGCCTCGATGAAGCGCCTCCGCCCGCACTGCAAGCGAGTCTCCTGGAGCACCGGTGCGAGTCACGCGGGACTCCCCTCCGCGTTCGTTGTCTTGAGTACGGCACCGGTGGGGACTACGCCGTGTTCGACGAAGTGCCAGAACTCGACGAGTAGTTTCCTCGCCACCGCGACGATCGCTTTTCGCTTCGCGCGGCTTCCTCCCTTGCCGACGTGCTCGTGGTACCACTTCGTCGTCCGGCTATCAGGCTGCCAGCGTAGCCATAGCCATCCGAGTTCGACCATGAGCGTCCGAACGCGCGGATTGCCGCTCTTCGAAATGCCTTGGTCTCGTCCCATGTTGCCACTCTGGAACGGTGTGCCCGTCAAACCGGCGAGTGCGCCCACCTGACTTCGGTTGTCAAAGTCTCTCCAGCCGAAGAACTCCGTGGTCAGCACGTAGCTTCCAATGTCGCCCACCCCACGGAGCTGACTGAGGATGGCGGCCTTGCGGGCTGCAGAGGTGGCCTTCTCTGGCTCGGCGCGTGCCTCGCGAAGGACCTGGCGCTGCCGCTGCTCGAGCTCTTTGGTCTGCTTGGTGAGAAGGGAGTACAGCTGCCAGCTTCGCTTGACGCTTCGCAAGCACTCAGGTGGGAGTCGTTTGCCATCCCACTGTCGGGCGGCCTTGAGCGCGGTGAGGAAGTCCTTGTCCTTAAAGCTGCCCAGGCGGGGATTGAGGTCTACTCCGTGCTCGAACAGGCTCGCTTGGATCTTGTTGGCGGCCTGCTCTCGTCGCTTTTTGAGGGCCTTGAGATCCCGGGGCAAGATCCGCTCATCGACTGACTCGAGCGGAGGGACTCGTACGACGCGGAGAACGCGCTCTCCATCGCCATGTCGAGCGAGAAGTTGCGCCATCTTCTGGGCGTCCACCCTGTCGGTCTTGACCTTCCGACTCCGCCTATCGACCTCAATGCTCGCGGGATCGATGATGACGTTCTCGATGCCGTGGGCGAGCAGGAATCGGTGGATCCAGAAGCCGTCGCGACCCGCTTCGTAGCAGCTCTTGACCAGAGTGTTCTCTGGAAGATTGAAGTGCTTCTTGGCCGCTTCGATCTCCGCGAGAAGCCCATCGAGGTCCCTGGCGCGAACGTCGCGGATCTTCGCTTTGGACACTCTGTCGAGGGTGATGCCGAGCTTCCAAGTATCTTTGCTCAGCTCGAGGGCGACGTAGAGGACGGGGGTTGCAGTAGTATTTTGAACGGCTGCCTGGGCCATGAGTAGCTCCGTGCTCGCCAGTTGCCCTTCGCCGTCAAAACTCGGGGCGCTGGCTGGTTCAGGCAGCCTCTCTTCCGCTCCGGTCCACTACCGGGGCGGTCAAAGCTGCCGTGCAGGACACTTTCGCTTTCGCGCGGCGTCCTGGAAAGGCCTGCCCCATAGCATCTAGTGCCAATGCTGATCACTCAGGGTCCGCACGAGTGATCCAGAGTCGGTTCTCCGCGTCCGTCAGGACGCCCGGGCACTCGCGCTCCCGCGCGAGGCTCGCGCGGGGCTCGCCCCCGCGGCCCGTGCGGCGAGGACGCCCGCCCGGCGAGGGCGCCTGCGCGGCGAGCGCACAGCGGTGTAACCGCTAAATTCTCGTCAGAGGATTTGCCAGAGATACAGCCCGGGGTGGCGACGACCGGCGGCTCGGTATTCGATGTATTGGCAGCGGCCGTTTCCGCGAGCCGGTACCCGAGAGTGGGTGGTCGGTAGTGGGAGCCCAGTAGCGACTACCTGCCGTCCGCGCGCAGCGCCGGACGCGTGGGCAGTGGTAGGTCCGAGATCGGCAGGGCTGAGATTGACGCGTCCGAGATCGCTCTCGGACGGGTCGGTTTCAGCCACGAAATGCCGAGCCACCCGATCGCTGTCGCAGCGCCATGCCCAACTCACCGGTAGCCGCAGCAGCCGCTGGGTATCGGCTATCCGTCGAGTCGACGTTGTGCTGTCTCAGCGGTCCTGGGGTTTGGCTCCACGTGCCTTGGCAGCGGCCGTGTCCGCGAGCCCGTACCCGAGAGTGGGCTCCCGGTACGGGCTTCCCGAGAGCGACTGCCTGCCGTCCGCGCGAAGCGTCGGACGCGTGGGCAGTGGGAGGTCCGAGATCGACAGGTCCGCTCACGTCGCGTCCGAGATCGATCTCGGACACGACCCTTTCGGACGCGACGCTCTCGGACATGACACAGCCCGCGCGTCCGGCGCTTCGCGCGGACGGCAGGCAGTCGCTCTCGACAACCCACTATCGGGAGCCCACTCTCGGGTACCGGCTCGCGGACACGGCCGCTACCAAGGCACGAAATGCCGAACCGCCGGTCGCCTTGACCCCGGGCTGTATCTCTGGCATTTCGCCTGACGGCGAAATAGCGGCTACACCGCTGTGCGCTCGCCGCGCAGGCGCCCTCGCCGGGCGGGCGTCCTCGCCGGACGGGCGCGCTCGCCGCGCAGGCCGCGGGGGCGGGGGCCCCGCGCGGGCCTCGCGCAGGAGCGCGAGAGCCCGGGCGTCCTGGCGGACGCGCAGAACCGAGGGGGCATCACTCGAGAGGACCTCAAGTGATCGGCATTGGGGCTAGACCTCTTTGGGTTGACCAAAGATGAGGGTCACCAGCGCTCTTTCCTCGTGCTGGCTGAACACGTACACCTGATCGTCTTCCCGAAGGATCGTATGGCCGCGGGCGGCGAGAAGCTTCGGTCCGCGGACGATCAGTGCGATCGACGCGCCCTCCGGGAGATGCAGGTCGCGGATCGCGCCATCGCACGCCAGAACGCTGGAATCAATGTGGAACAGGAGCAGGTCGCCGTCGATCTCGCCCATCGACGTGATCTCCAGGGTCGCGTGTGGCTCCGCAGCCGGTGGAACGTCCAATCTCACTCGGTCTGGCCCTACGCAAAGGGGACGAACCCCCTTGGGAGTACGCGGACGGGGGCGCGGATGAGTCACCGCTGCTCGACTTCGGGGATGCGCGTGAAGGTTCGTTCTTCCCAGGCCTGAAAGCGGCATCGGTGAAGTCGCTGATTCCGTTGGGAGAGGCCGCAGGCCGCCCGCTGAAGCGCCTCATCGACCCTGATCTCGGCCTTGCGTTCCAGTCGTCGGGTTGGGGGAGTCAGTACGTGCCGCCTCCGCTGGTGGTGAACGCAGGTGGGTTCTCGTTGCACGCGGCGACGCTGATCCGCAAGGGCCAGCGGGCGCAGCTGGAGAAGCTCTGTCGCTATGTGACGAGGCCCGCCATCAGTCTCGAACGCTTCGAGGTGCGTCCCGATGGGATGGTCTCGTGGCTGCTACGCAAGGCCTGGCGTGATGGGACCAAGGGCTTCGTCATGACGCCGTACCAGTTCATGGCTCGACTGGCGGCGCTCGCGCCGCATCCGCGCGAGCATCAGCTGACGTATCAGGGAGTGCTGGCCCCGGCCTCATCATTGCGTGATCTGGTGGTGCCGCGTCCCGTGGTTCGGAAGGAGCCGAAGGATGTGGACGTCGCCGATGAAGACGGCTCGAAGAGTGCGGGGGAGCCGTCGAAGGACCAGAGGTACATCCGCTGGGCAGATCTTCTGAAGCGGGTGTTTTAGGAAGATGTTCTCAAGCGCCCGCGCTGCCGCGGGCGCAGGCACATGATCTCCGTGATCACAGATCCGGAGACAGCGCGGAAGGTGCTGGAGGGGGTGAGAGCGGCGGCGAGGAGGTCATCCGATTCGCTGGGTGGGGGAGACCCGTCGTCGCCAGGGCCGAGCCGTTCCCCACCGGCAGAGCCCGAGGTCCGAATACCGATGCCGCCTCGGCAGGGGCGGCTGGACTTCGGGAAGTAGGGCGCTGCGAAAGAGCGGCGCGCGGGCGATCGTGCTCGATGAAACAACAACAGCCCGCGCCTTGGGAAGGGTGCTGGCTGCAGGTCGTGGTGAAGTGAACCGGTGGTGCTCGTCGGAGGGGGCGAAATCGGGCGAGTTCGGCTCAGCGAAGAGCCCGATGGCTGCCCGGGCGCTCCCGCGTGGCCGGTGAGGATGGGGGTAGCGGTGAATCGGGCTCCAGGATACGGTGACTGGCGTGTCGACACACCGCTTGGAGTTCCTATCCATCGCCCTTGCCGCCATCGCCATGATGGTGTCCGGGTGCGCCTCCACCGCAAACACCACGACCCCCAGCCCTGCCATGGTCATCGAAATCGCCACCTTCACGCTCAACCCCGGCGTTACGCCGGAGCAGTTCCGCCCGTTCGACCTCGCCGTCGAGGAGGAGCACGTCTCCCAGCAGCCGGGCTTCGTCTCGCGCGAGGCAGGGGTCAACGAGGACGGTCAGTGGGTCGCCATCGTCCACTGGCGCTCGGTCGAGGACGCCGAGGCGTCCATGAGCAGCTTCGCCTCGGCTCCGGCCACGGCCGCGTTCATGAGCCACCTCCAGGCTGACACGATGGTGATGACGCGCTACCAGAAGCAGTAGCCCCTCGACCCGGCGCACGTGGCGACCTGCCGCGTGACGCCCGAGGTGGCCTCTTGTCTCTCACTCCTCTGCTGTCACACCCGCGGTTCAACCGCCCTCTGGATTCCTGCCATGACCCTCCTCGCTGCCCACGCCCGCGTCGCCACGCCGACGCCCGAGCGCTACGTCACCCGCCTGTGCAAGCACTTCGCCCACAAGGTCGAGGTGGAGCGCGACGAGGGGCACGGACGCATCGCCTTCCCCTTCGGGACCTGCACGCTCGACGCCGAGCCCGACACGCTCGTGATGCGCGTCGAGGGCGATGACGCCGAGGCGGTGTCCCGGCTCGAAGACGTCGTGACGCGCCACCTCCACGGGTTCGTCCCGGCGGGCGAGTCGCTCGCCGTCACCTGGACCGCCGCCTAGCCGCCATGTTCGACTTTGTCGACCACATCTGGAGTGACCTCCACCCGATCCTGAGTCACTTCCCGATCGCGCTGCTCTTCTTCGGCGGAGCCCTCGCCGTCGCCAGTCGGCGCTGGCCCGACCTCACGCGTTTCGCCGTGCTCGTCCTGGTCACGGGAGCCGTCTCGACGCTTCCGTCGGTGATCAGTGGGCTGGTGGCGCATTTTCCGTACGAGGAGAGCAGCCTGCACGGCGCGGTCGAGCAGCACCAGCTGCTCGCGTTCGGGACGACGCTCCTGTTCCTGATCCTCGGCACCTGGGCTTGGCGCACCCGCCACAAGCCCGTCCCGGGCGTCTCGACGGGGCCCTTCCTGGCCGTGCTCGCCGTCGGCCTCATCCTGCTGACGGTCGTCGGCGGCACAGGCGGCGAGCTGGTGTACGGCCACGGCATCGGCGTCCGCGGGGTCAATCCCCTCCTCGACGCGACGCAGCCCTGACCGACTCGCTTCGGAGCGCACAGCGTCCTTCGTGCATCGACCGTTACCCAACCCGTCACCATGACCATCAACGTCCTCGGAGCCAGCGGCCAACTCGGACGGCACGTCGTCCAGGCACTCCTCGACCAAGGAGCCGCGCCTGGCGACCTCAGCGCGAGCGTCCGCAGCCCCGACAATGCCTCTGGCCTCGCAGCGCGCGGTGTCGCCGTTCGCCACGCGGACTACGACGCGCCGGACACGCTCCGTGAGGCGTTCCAGGGAACCGACATCCTGCTGCTCATTCCGACGTCGGCGCCCGTCGAGCCGCGCATCCTCCAGCACGCTCACGCGCTCCAGGCGGCCCGCGAGGCGGGCGTTCGGCGCGTGGTCTTCGTCAGTGTCTCCGCCGCCGAGCCGACTTCCCTATTCAGCGTCGCCCCGTTCCTGCTCTACGCCGAGTCAGCGCTCCGACAGAGCGGGATGGAGTGGACGATCCTCCGGACCGGGATGTACCTCGATCCCGTCGCGGAGTGGGCGCCCACGCTCGTGGAGACGAGCCGCCTGCCGTACCCCGTCGCCAGAGGCCGCGTGGCGTACATCACCCGCGAGGATATCGCCCGTGCCCTGGCCGCCGCATGCCTGACCACGGACCACGCGGGCACGCTTTACGAGCTGACAGGACCCGAGGCCGTGTCGATGCCGGAACTCGCGCAGGCGCTCTCCCACGCGACGGGCGCGCCCATCGCGTACGAGCACGTGACGGAAGAGGCGTACGCCGAGTCCTGCCGCGCCGACGGCGTGCCCGAGCCGCTGGTGGAGGTGCTGGTGACGATGTACCGCGCCGTCGACAACGGGGAGTTCGGGCGGGTGACGGGCGACGTGGAGGCGCTCACCGGACGTCCGGCGCAAACTGTCCGAGCCTACCTGGATAGCGTCCTGCGACGTGACGCCGTCGAGGGGTGACCCCGCCCTGGACCGCGCACACGAACCGAGGCCGCTGTGCCAGAATGGCCAGGCCTGAAAGCGGCATCGGTGAAGTCGCTGATTCCGTTGGGAGAGGCCGCAGGCCGCCCGCTGAAGCGCCTCATCGACCCTGATCTCGGCCTTGCGTTCCAGTCGTCGGGTTGGGGGAGTCAGTACGTGCCGCCTCCACTGGTGGTGAACGCTGACGGGTTCTCGTTGCATGCGGCGACGCTGATCCGGAAGGGGCAGCGGGCGCAGCTGGAGAAGCTCTGCCGCTATGTGACGAGGCCCGCCATCAGTCTGGAACGCTTCGATGTCCGTCCCGATGGGATGGTCTTGTGGCTGCTGCGCAAGGCCTGGCGTGATGGGACCAAAGGCTTCGTCATGACGCCGTACCAGTTCATGGCTCGACTGGCGGCGCTCGCGCCGCATCCGCGCGAGCATCAGCTGACGTATCAGGGAGTGCTGGCCCCGGCCTCATCATTGCGTGATCTGGTGGTGCCGCGTCCCGTGGTTCGGAAGGAGCCGAAGAATGTGGACGTCGCCGATGAAGACGGCTCGAAGAGTGCGGGAGAGCCGTCGAAGGACCAGAGGTACATCCGCTGGGCAGATCTTCTGAAGCGGGTGTTTTCGGAAGATGTTCTCAAGCGCCCGCGCTGCCGCGGGCGCAGGCACATGATCTCCGTGATCACAGATCCGGAGACAGCGCGGAAGGTGCTGGAGGGGGTGAGAGCGGCGGCGAGGAGGTCATCCGATTCGCTGGGTGGGGGAGACCTGTCCTCGCCAGGGCCGAGCCGTTCCCCACCGGCAGAGCTCGAGGTCCGAATACCGATGCCGCCTCGGCCGTGTCTACTTCACGGCGCGGCTGGACTTCGGGGAGTAGGGCGCTGCGGAAGAGCGGCGCGCGGGCGATCGTGCTCGATGAAACAACAACAGCCCGCGCCTTGGGAAGGGTGCTGGCTGCAGGTCGTGGTGAAGTGAACCGGTGGTGCTCGTCGGAGGGGGCGAAATCGGGCGAGTTCGGCTCAGCGAAGAGCCCGATGGCTGCCCGGGCGCTCCCGCGTGGCCGGTGAGGATGGGGGTAGCGGTGAATCGGGCTCCAGGATACGGTGACTGGCGTGTTGACACACCGCTTGGAGTTCCTATCCGTTCCGTCCAAGTGGAGAGCGTCTTCTCTACGTTTGCGATCACCGTAGCGGCCTTTCCGTCTACTCGAGTGCCGACTGATGAAGTTCTCTACCCTTCGAACTAGCACTCTCGCTCTGTTCACGCTGTCCGCTGCTTCTCCTTTCGCTCTCTCCCAGGAGTTGCTGATGCAGATCTACGGACGACCAGCTGATTTCTCCCAGGGGACCGGGCAAGACGCGCTCATGGGCGTTTTCCACGTCGGCGACCTCAATGGGGACTCCGTCGATGACTTCGTGGTCACGGGCCGCGTGGGACCGAACTCTCGAGGGTTCTACCAGGTCTACTCCGGCGCCACCTTATCGCCCCTGAACGCTCGAATGAGCTACAACCAGTTTTCCTTCATCGGCGATCATGTGGAGGCCGTTGGCGACGTGAACGGCGACGGTCGAACCAACCTTGCCCTCTCCGAAGTGATTGGGGACCATAGCCCGATCATCGTCGACTGGGAGACGGGTGCGGTCGTGGCCACCGCGGACTCCAGCATGAGCCCGAGTGCGACTCCAGGCCAACGGGGCGCCCCGCTAGGCGATATCAATGGCGACGGGTATGCGGACTGGGCGTCGGGCACCGAGTCTAATGAGGGCGTCGTCATTCACCTCGGGCCCGATGCTCGCGACCATGCACAGATCTATGGCCACGGGTCTGGCGGACTCTGCAGCCCTGGTGACCTGAACGGAGACGGCATCGCCGACCTCGTGATCGGTAGCGGGGCGTACAACGAGATTGTTGCCCTCTCCATGCCCAGCGTGCAAGTGCTGTACACCATCGATGGCGACTACGATCCCTTCTTCGGGACCGAAAGGCTGGGCGCATCCCTGGATGCCATCGGTGACATCGATGGGGATGGGATCGGGGACTTCGTCGCCGGAGCTGCCTTCATCGGGGCGCCTTCCCTCGGCGATTCTAATCCCCATCCTGGTGCGATCGTCCTGTACTCCGGCGCGTCAGGAGAGGTCATCAGGCGCATACCCGGCCCCGTGGGACGCGCCCCGTTGACACAGTGGGGCCTCCCAGCCGACAACGGCTCGTTCGGAACCTACGTGCAGTCCGAGGGCGACATCAACGGAGACGGCTACAACGACATCCTGGTCGGCTCCCACAACCGCTGGTACTTCGAAGAGAAGCACGGCGCGGAGACCATCGTCAGCGGCAAGACCGGCGAGATCCTCTTCGACCTGGAACTCATGGACCAGCAGGACCCCTTGACCTCGAACTACGGGCTCGGGGGAGCGATCCTCGGCGACCTTACCGGGGACGGCCTGGCGGAATTCGCCATCGTGGGATTCGGAGACTGGACCCAGGGCTTCGACACGGGCGTCATCCATATCTTCAAGGGCTTCCGCACGGATGCTGAGTCGGGCTGCACGCCCACACCGCACAGTGGCGGCGTTGCGGCCAGCTTCCGATTCGATGGCGCGATCAGCCTGTCGAGAGAGCGCCTCTGGGCCCAGGTCTTCGACGCACCCGCGCATTCCTTCGGCCTCTTCTTCGGCCAGCCCGGCGCGTCCGATCTACCCGCAGGCCCCCACGGACTCTGCGTCCACGGCCCTGGCGCCCAGAGGATCACGCCGGTCGTCCCCATCGATGCAGCAGGCAGCATCGACATCGAGCTGGACGTCACTGGCTACTCGGGCAACGGGACCTGGCTCGCTGGCACCCAGTGGACCCTGCAAGCCATCTTCCGCGACGCGGGGAGCCCCAGTGGCGGCGGGACCACCAACTCGAAGATCGTTCGCTGGGCCCTGTGAGTCTGCGCTCCTGGTAGCTGCGGCGCGACTGACGCGCTCTCCGGGTACCGGGGAGTGGATCCCCGGCATCGTCGGAAGAATCTTCCAAGGGACTTCCGGGTGGGCATCGATATCGTGGCGGTACCGAGCCCGACCCAAAGCCGCCACGTTTGAGCAGCTGGATTGGTTCACAGGCGCCTGATGGAAGCCTCGAAGCGATCGATATCACGCGGCGGACGGGACCTTCCCGTGAGCGAGGATCCGCTAAACTGCAGGGGATGCGCCGTCTCATTCCCGCACTGCTCGTCGTTGTCGTTCTGCCCCTGCTCACTTTCATGTGGATGAGGGGAGCGACCCGCGCCACGGCCGTCGTGGGACGTGAAGCAGAGACGGCCCACGGCGCAGGGGAATCCGGGGACGTTGCCCTGGTGCAGGTTCCGAATGACAGGAAAATTCGCGTCAAGGAAGCGCCAGCGGGACGTAGCGCGGCGCCTTCCCATCGGTTGGATCGTATGCCTCACAACGATGGATCCACTTCGGGAATCCTCCTTCCGGTGAACGTGCATCTGGTCGATGAGATCATGGGTGAGCCCGGAGCCTTCGTGACCGTGTCCGCCAAGGATACCCGCATGGTCACCCAGATTGGCGGTACCGAACCCGACCCGAAGCCGCCACGTTTCTCGGTACCGCCATACCTCCCCGCTTGGAATTCCTTTCCGTTACGTGGTGGTCGTGCACACTCCCGCCAAGTTCAGCCAAGCAGGCCATCCTCTCGGGCTTCAGGCGCACGGGCTTCAGGCGCGACGGGCGTGAGCGCCAGCGTTCAGTCGCGGGCGATCGTGCTCGATGAAACAACAACAGCCCGCGCCTTGGGAAGGGTGCTGGCTGCAGGTCGTGGTGAAGTGAACCGGTGGTGCTCGTCGGAGGGGGCGAAATCGGGCGAGTTCGGCTCAGCGAAGAGCCCGATGGCTGCCCGGGCGCTCCCGCGTGGCCGGTGAGGATGGGGGTAGCGGTGAATCGGGCTCCAGGATACGGTGACTGGCGTGTCGACACACCGCTTGGAGTTCCTATCCGTTAGGGAGTGCTTGGCATGGGGAGCAGAGCGAACTGGAATACACTGGGCACAGACTATAGGATGCGCCAGCACCCCGGTAACGGATAGCTCAACCGTATAGCAGCGCTCAGCAAGCGGGGCCGCTGCGGCAGGGTTTCAAGTCGGTACCACCATTCACGACTCTCCACCGACACGGCGGAATGGTGGGAGCGATATGAGTGAACACTACCTCTTCAACTTCAGCTTCGGACTCGATCCCCATCTGCCTGAAGGCGCTGTCCGCGTCTTCAAGAGCCTCGTGGCCGGAGAGCCCCCGGAGCACGAGGACCTCGCCGCTCTGCCGGCCCCCTTACGCGACTATCTGGTCTCACCAGGAATGCTGCATGGGGGCATGGATGAGCAGAGCGCCGGCACGGGGAGCCGACCTGTTCGGATGGTCTGGCTGGGGGAATCTCCCGGGTCCCAGCATCACGCGCGAATGCCCGAGTGGGAGGTCGCTTTCTCCGTGTCCGTCCACGATGACTGGCTCGCCAACGGGGCCTACACGCTCTACATGGCAATGCTCGAGATCGTGGGGCATGACGGCCTTTATTGCACGGAGTACGAGGCCGGCCAGCGGGACTTGGTGACGCACTACTACCGCGAAGATGACGACCTCTTGATCGTGCGAATGGAAGCCCCCTACACGGTCGGCCCCATGCCGCCGGGTCTCCACAAGACGCGATCGGACTGGCTCCCCGACTGGAAGCCAGCGACCGAGGAGAGCTTTCGAGTGGGCTCTGTCACGCGCATCACGAGGGCGATGCGGGAGAAGGCCTACGCCGAAGTGGACGAGATGTACCGAGCCGAAGGGTGGCGCGACGGCGATGATGGGGCGACCCGCGACTGATCCGTCGGCCTATCGAAAGGTCAACTCGACGCCGTCCGTGAAGTTCGACGTCACCTGGCCACCGATCGCGTCCCGATACCAGGCCTGGAAGCTCCAGGTCTCCCCGGCCAAAACGCTCACGAACCCACTGGGCTGGGGAGTCTGGGTCAGGTCGATCGAGAGGGCGAACGTCCCGCTGCTCCCGGAGCTCCGGATCTGGCCCGGGCCGATGTAGCGGCCAATGCTCCCGTCCAGGCAGATCGCTCCCTGACTCCCCATGGGCGTCGCGGGAGGGCCGTAGGTGCGACTCGTCAGAAAGTAGCCAAAGTTCCCGAGGGGGAGGTTTCGCGCGAAGAGCTCGACTTGGTTGTCCAAGGCTACCGAGGACCCCCTAACGGCGAGTTCCGCCGGCAAGCCCGTAGAGTTTGGCACGCCAGGAGCACAGATGCTCACGCCGATGTTGCCGAGGCCCCCCACGTTGAAGATGTAGGCGGCGCCCGCGTTGCCGGCGCTGTTGTTCGATCCGTTGCCGTTCACCCCGGTGGCGTTGCTGTCCTCCCCCTGGGTGGCGATCAGCACCGTGCCGCCTGAGATGGCGACCGAATAGCCGAACAGGTCCGAGCCGCCGGGGTTGGACGCCTTCAGGTACGCCCGCTGGGTCCATACGCCTTCCGACCGGTGATAGAGGTACGCGGCCCCGGCGTCCGACCGGCTGTTGTCCGATTGATCGCCGTTGACGCCCGACGCAGCGCTGTCCTCCCAGATCGCGCCAGCGACGACGACGTCCCCCGAGATCGCGATGGACCGGCCGAGTTCGTCCCCGTACTCAGGGTTCGACGTCTTCATGTAGGCCTCCTGGCGCCAGACGCCCCCCGTACGCTGGAAGATATACGCGGCGCCCGCGCGGATCAGCCCCACGTCCGCCTGGCTCCCGTTCACGCCCGTCGAGTCGCTGCGATCCCCCAGCGCGCCAATCGCGATGGTGTCTCCCGAGATGCCCACCGAGTAGCCGAAGTAGTGGAACGTCATCGTGTTCGACGGTTTCAGGTACGCCTGCTGCGACCAAACACCGGCCGTTCGATGGAATACGTAGACAGCGCCCGCCGTGCCGACGCTGTTGTCCGACTGGTCGCCGTTGACGCCCGTCGCGCCGCTGCTTTCCCAGAGCGAACTCACGACGGCCGTGTCCCCCGACAAGGCGACCTCAGCGCCAAAGTAGTCCGCCGGCTCGGTGTTCGAGGCCTTGAGGTACGCCTGCTGGCTCCAGCGGGTCCCCGACCGATGAAAGATGTAGGCCGCTCCAGAGCTGCCCGCGCTATTGTCCAGCTGATCCCCGTCGACGCCCGTAGCGCTGCTCTGCTCGTTCTCAGCGCTGACGATCACGGTTCCTCCGGTGATCGCGACCTTGTGCCCGAACTTATCGTTGACGTCCGTGTTGGAGGCCTTCAGGTAGGCCTGCTGAGTCCAGGTCGTGCCCGTTCGCTGAAAGATGTAGGCGGCTCCTGCGTTCTGCGCCGCGTTGCTGGACTGGTTCCCGTTGATGCCGGTGGCGTCGCTGTCCTCCCCGTACGCACCCACCACGATCGTGTCACGGGAGATGCCCACCGAGAAACCGAAGTAGTCGCTCTGGCCCGTATTGGACGCCTTCAGGTAGGCCTCTTGGCTCCACGTTCCGCCGCTCCGCACGAACACGTAGGCGGCGCCGGAGAAGTTCGCGCCATTGTCGGCTTGATTCCCGTTGACCCCGGTGGAGCTACCGTCTTCGCCCCAGGCCCCCACCACCACGGTGTCGCCGGAGATGTCCGCGGAGATACCGAAGTTGTCGCCCGCTTCCGCCACGGCTGACTTCAGGTACGCCGCCTGAACGATCGGGTCGACCGTCAGGGGGTAGCGAGCCGTGCCCTCGCAGACGGCGATACGAAAGCCCGCACCAGTCGTATCGATCCATGCCTGGAGCGGCACACCATCTGCATCGTAGGCCACGAGCCCTTCGTAGGTCGAACGGACCTCGCCCTCCTCGTCGACGAACCTCACGCCACGGCGATCGAAGGTGGCGATCGCTCGAAGGTCGCCCCTCACGGCCATCTCGAAGACGAGCGGCTGATCCGCGGCCCCCGCGCTCCCAGGTGGCCTCTCATGCACGGTGAAGCCATGCTCGAGCCCGCGCGTATCGTTGATCCACCACTCTGACAAGGTCTCGCCCCAGTCGTAGGTCAGGCGCTGCCCCTCAGGCCTCACGCCATGGGTCCCTTGAACCTCGGTGAATTCACCCTCGAAACCATAGCGCGCAAGGGAGAGTCCGAGACTCCAGCCCGCATGGCCGGGTTCGATCCATGCGCCCTGGCCATCGAAGTGCGCGGTGCAGCCCTGGCCATGAAGCAGAGCGGCATGGCCCTCCTCCGTGGCAAAGAACGCGTGCCGCTCCCTGTCATAGGCCGCGCGAATACCGGACCAGTCGTCAGCAGACAGTTCCTTGGCCTCTGGCGCAGTGCTGCCCTCGCCCCCTTGATGCGGCCAGGCGCTGACCTCTGAGCTGGAGTGAAGGAAGGCGGCTGCGAGCAAGGGCAATGCGGCGGCGCGCGTGGCGAGTCCAGGTGTCATGGATGTGGAGGAAGGTGGGTGCGGGAAGCGGGCAGCTTGGAGGGCCGGAACTCAGGGAAGATCGACCCCGTGAACGACGATGGCGCCAGCCGGCCCACTGGAGCGCTGCCCGGTCGGTGAGACGACCACGATCTGCGCGTGAAGCCAGAGGAACTCGTCGCGGGCGATCGAAGGCAGCTCCATTCGCATGCTGACACTGCCGCTTGACGGGATGACGCCCAGCGGCTGAGAAAGGGGCCGAAGATGCGGACCTGTCGCGAGAACGCTGCCCTCGATTCCAGGCGACCACGGGCGTTGCCCCGCGAGCGAGGTGAGGACCCAGAGCGCGTCGCCAGGGCGGCCTTCAACGTCGAAAAGGAGCGTGCTCTCGGATGGAGCCATCGGCTCCCAGACGACGCTCGTCGCCACACCGGACTGGAACGTGACCGACGCAGGATCGTTCGTGGGAACGCCGTCCTGCCCTGCCTGCTCCGAGCAGACGTCACCCCATCCGTACCATGGACCGCTCGTCCCCGGCAACAAGAGCGAGTCACGAAGCCGAACGACCGAGCCCTCTTGCAGGCTCAGCCCGTCACCGCCATCGCCCGCGCGCGGGTTGTGCGATCCGCAATAGTGCCCCGCGAACGGCAAAGCGCCGTTCCCCCCTTGGAACGTGCTCCCGGCAGCTACGAGCCGGCTCGCGGTGAGGGCTGCGCCAGCGCCGCCCGGATGCGTGGTAAAATCTGACCCGGAGCCGCCCTCGGCCACGCACTGGTTGAGCCTCACGCGAGATTGAACCAAGGTCGCACCGGGCGCGCCCCAGAGTCCATCGACGCTGTACGGCGCACCGTCCGGCATCCCGTGCGCACCGTGCAGGTCACAGTCCTGAAGACGCAGGTCATCCACCGAGACGGCACGGACTCCCGCGAAGACTTCCTCGATGTGCGGGTCGGGCAGAAGGATCGGGCCTCGATCCCCGTGCAACGAGCAGCGGAGCACACGGATGGGCCCCGTGGAGCTGGTGAGATCCAGCGCGGGCCCGTGTCGGCCCTGAACGGAGAGTCCGTACAGCGTCACGCCGACCGGACCCGAGATCTCCGACACCAGGATCGTACTCGTGATCTCCACGGTGCCCGGCGTCGCGGCGAGGATCGCGACGCTCCGATCCGTGACACGGAACCCTTTGTAGACCCCCGCCTTGACGTGGATGACGTCCCCGTCGGACGCGAAGGTCATCGCCTCTGAGATGGAGGTGTAAGGACCACTCGGAGAGACGACGAGGAGTTCGTCAGCGAAGGCGGTCGTGGAGAGGAGGAGGACGAGGGACGAGGCGAGGGCAAGTTTCATCGGCGTGGTGCCAGGTCGGCGTGGGAAGCGGCGAGCACAGGAGCGAAGGCCAGTGTACTCCGTTCACGAAACCTTGCACACGTGCAGCGCAGATGCCTGCTCAGACCATGCTGTAGAAGAACTCTTCGCGAACGATCTTCCCGTCCTTCATGTCGTAGAGACCCACTTCCCGGCCCTTCTTCCTCATACCGAGACCCTTCACTTCGACGTCGCTCTCGAAACCAGTGCGAACCGATCGTCGCCGTGGGGAAAGGGGCCGTCAACCTCCATGGAGTGCATGATCATCGTCTCCTCCCACGAGGTGTGCCTGGCGCGAATGGCGTCGAGCCCGACAGCCTCACGTCCTCGCCCCATGTCCATCACCTCGACGGAGACCGCGTCCTCGGCATAGTGCTCGTTCAGGAGCTTCTCCAGGTCACCGGAGCAATTCAGTTCGACCATGATCTGGCCCATTTCTTGGCTGTTCATGGCTGGAGATTGAGCACTTGCACGAGGAGTTGGCGTACCGGAACCCATCATTTTGCAACCGATCAGACGATCCCACCTGCGTAACGGATAGGAAGTCCAAGCGGGGTGTCGACACGCGCCCCACCGTAGCCTGAGGCCCGAGTGCGCGCCACCACCCTTCCCCACCGGCCACACGGTCGCGCCCGAGTGCCCATCGGGCACTTTGCTGAGCTCTCCACCCCCGGTTGTGCCTCTGCGACCGACACCATCGGTTCGCTTCACAAGGGCCTCCAGCCAGCACCCTCCCCAAGAGTGCTGGCTGATCTCATTTCACCGAGCCCGATAGCCCGCGCGCTGCTTTGCTGCGCCCTACTCCCCGAAGTCCAGCCGCCCCTGCCGAGGCGGCATCGGTATTCGGAACCCGGGCTCTGCTCCGGCTCGACGTTGGCGCCGTGAATTCGACGCAGCGTTTTGAATCTTAGTTGGGATTAAATGTTCACTTCCACTCCCTCTACCTGGACGGTGTGTACGTCACGCGCAGCGCTTTCGAGTCTCCCGTCTTTCTGCCCGCAGATCCTCTGACGTCGGCGGAGGTCGAGCGTGTGCACGGCGACGCGATCGCGCGCATCCGTCGTGTGCTGAAGCGCTACTCCCTCGACGCAATCGCACTCGGTCTGCCCCTACGCAAAGGGGACGACCCCCCTTGGGAGTACGCGGACGGGGGCGCAGATGAGTCACCGCTGCTCGACTTCTGGGATGCGCGTGAGGGTTCCTTCTTCCCAGGCCTGAAAGCGGCATCGGTGAAGTCGCTGATTCCGTTGGGCGAGGCCGCAGGCCGCCCGCTGAAGCGCCTCATCGACCCTGATCTCGGCCTTGCGTTCCAGTCGTCGGGTTGGGGCAGTCAGTACGTGCCGCCTCCACTGGTGGTGAACGCTGACGGGTTCTCGTTGCATGCGGCGACGCTGATCCGGAAGGGGCAGCGGGCGCAGCTGGAGAAGCTCTGCCGCTATGTGACGAGGCCCGCCATCAGTCTCGAACGCTTCGAGGTGCGTCCCGATGGGATGGTCTCGTGGCTGCTACGCAAGGCCTGGCGTGATGGGACCAAAGGCTTCGTCATGACGCCGTATCAGTTCATGGCTCGACTGGCGGCGCTCGCGCCGCATCCGGGGTGTGTATCACTTGTTCTGTAATTTCGGCTTCGGCTCGACTGACCATCTGAACCTGCAAGGCGCGTGAGGGATCGGCCCTCACCCCTGAGGGGCCGATTCGTCACGTGTCGGTTGCGTGGGAGGCCATCGTTGGTTTTCGTGGTGTTATTCACAACCCCACTCGACCAACGATGCCTCACCACGAAGCCGACGCTAACAAGATCTCCCTCGTCCTGGAACTCCTGACTGAGCACGGTTTCGACCGTCTCGCTGAGGCGATCCAGATCTTGCTCAACGAAGCCATGCTGATCGAACGTTCCGACTACCTGAACGCCGCGCCGTACGAACGCGCAGAGTCCAGGCGCGGGTATGCGAACGGGTTCAAGCCCAAGCGCGTCGCGTCTCGTGTCGGCGAGCTCGAGCTGCGCATCCCGCAGGTTCGGGAAGCCGCCGAGGGCGGAGAGCGCTTCTATCCGAACGCCCTCGAGCGAGGAGAACGTGGCGAGAGGGCTCTCAAGCTCGCGATCGCAGAGATGTACATTGGCGGCGTCTCGACACGCCGTGTTCAGAGGGTCACCGAGGAGCTCTGCGGGCTCAAGATCACGTCTCCTCAAGTCTCACGCGCGACTCAGCTCCTCGACGAAGAGATCTCCTCGTGGAGAAGTCGTCCCATCGGCGCCTGTCCCTACCTCGTGCTCGATGCACGCTACAAGAAGGTAAGAATCGGCGGCTCCGTGGTCACGGCGGCTGTTCTCGTCGCCATGGCGGTACGAGAGGACGGGAAGCGATCGATCGTCGGCGTCAGCGTTGCCACCTCCGAAGCTGAGGTCCACTGGCGGGAGTTCCTGCAGTCGCTCGTCCTCCGTGGACTGCATGGTGTGCGCCTCTTCACCAGTGACGACCACCCCGGCATCAAGGCCGCTCTCGCATCCGTCTTCCCTGGCGTTGCCTGGCAACGATGCCAGTGCCACATGCAGCGCAACGCGCAGTCCTACGTCTCCAAGATCGTCATGAAGAAGGACGTGGCGGAGGACCTCCGCTCCATCTTCAACGCGCCGACGATGGCCGACGCCGATCAGATCATCAAGACGATCGTGGTCAAGTACCAGGACTCGGAGCCCAGGGTCGCCGCGTGGATCGAAGAAAACATCCACGAGGGACTCGCTGTCTTCCAATCTCCCGCCAGCCATCGTCGACGCCTCCGGACGTCGAACGCGGTCGAGAGGCTCAGCAAAGAGATCAAGAGGCGAACGCGAGTCGCTGGCCTCTTCCCGAACGAAGCCGCGCTGTTGCGGCTCGTCACTGCCCTGGCGATGGAGGTCTCCGAAGATTGGGAGGCCGGCGGTCAATACCTCACCATGGAGCAAGCCTGATCTTCCTCGCGGACGAAATTACAGAAGAAGTGTTGCTCTATCGCGGCTGGCGATGAGCGCGTTCGAACTGCGCGTGGACCCGGTGGCGGTGCTCGTGGGCTTCGGGGGGACGCTGGTGCTGGCGGTCGCGGCGGTGGTGCCGGCGGCGTGGCGGTTGGCGCGGCTGCCGATCGCGGCGGCGCTCTCCGAGGACTGATCTCCGGACGATCGGCTATGATGCCGTGATGCTGAATTCACGCTGCGCCACTTCGGTCCTGCTCGTTTCACTCGCACTGCCGCTCATCTCCTGCGGGGGAAGCGAGAGCGCTCCGGCGAAGGAGCCAGCGCCTGAGTCCGCGACCGTGGAAGTCGTCGCGCCGCTGACGGCGTACTGGTCGGACGCGCCTCTGGGCGACGCGAAGGAGGTCCGCGACATCCGCGAGTCCGTAAAGGACGGCGAGAAGGTCGTCCTGCGTGGGACCCTCCAGGACTTCGGCGAGTTGGCCACGTTCCGCCTGGTCGATGATGGCCTCAAGGACTGCACCGAGATGGCGGACGATGGCTGCTCCACGCCTTGGGACTTCTGCTGCGCGGATCCGGACGAGCTGGAGCGCTGGACGGTCAACGTCGAGTTCCTGGAGGACGGGATGCCCGCGGACTGGTCACTCCATGGCCAGAAGGACCTCGAGCGCTTGACCGAGGTCGTGGTGGCCGGAACGCTGCGGAGAGACGAGGCTGGCAACCTGCGCCTGGAAGCCGAGCGGATGTCCGTGCAGTAGTTCGGGTCGTCGGGAGAGGCCCCTGCCATGGTTGGATGCCATGGGGGGTTGGCGCAACGCCGCGAGCGCGGATCCAGGCGGTGCTCGCGGAATCGCATTCTGTGGCGTGACTCCCCGTAGGCCCGGTGAGCATCCATGACGGGAGCCCGCGAAGCGGGCGGAGGCCGCAGGCCGACGTCTGACGCAGCCATGGCGCCGTTTGGGCGTGCTGGCGACGCAGTTTGATGAGTTATTCGGGCTAAGGGCGGCTGGACTCGCTCGTGAGCACCTGCAAGCTCGCGATGATCGATTCGATGGCCTACCTGGAAGATGCGCTGTCGCTGGTCTCGACGGTCTCATCGCAGAGATGCACTTCGCCCGGCCGCGGGATCTGCAGCTCTAGCCGGAGCGATGTCAGCGGCTCGAGCAACGTCTCGGAGGCGTGGCGTGGCCATGGCGCCTTGCGCGTAACCCGCTTCGAGCTGGCTCGGTCCGTTCCTCTGGAATGGACGATCCACCGGACATCTTCAGGGGCACGGGGGGCCGCTCTCCGCTCCAGAATTTCGTCCGGGCCCACCTTCCCGGATTCCTCGCGGCGTTCGAGGACGAGCACGGCGGTCGTTCCCTGCCGAAGTACGTCATCCAGGAATTCGAGGCTCTACTCGAATGCGGCGATCCAGCGTTCGGCTTCAGCCGCCTCCGTCGCCCCTCCTGTAGCGGCCTGAGTCTTTCGGACACGAGAGAAGGTTGTGGATGTGAGGCTCAGGCAGCGAACTTCTGTCGCCCCTGAGCGGGCGTGAGGTATCCGTGGCGCGCTCTGAGCCAGGATCGGTTGTAGTTCTCGGCGAACGCCCGGTGGGCTTCCCTCAACGGTCCGGGAGTATCGCAGCCAGAGCAGCTGCTCCTTGAGAGTCCGAACGAAGCGCTTGGCGACGCCATTGCCCTCGGAGGCTCTGACGAAGCCCGGGCTGGACGTGATCCCAACGAGCCCGATCTCCTCCTGGAAGGCTCGGCTCATGTACTGACTTCCGTGGTCGTGGCGCAGGGAGAGGCCGAAAGCGACGCCTTCGGCGACATCTCCGAAGGTGCACTTGACAGCTTGGCGGATGGGCTCCAACGCCTCGTACTTGGTGCCAATCGTTGAAGCGTGGATGCCAAGGCACTCTCCCGTGCCGTGATCGACAGCGAAGAAGATCCAGGCAATATCTGTGGGAGCCCCGGGGAGGCAACGACCCGGGGCCAGCCGACTCCGTCCCTGTTGCTGGTGACCCTCCAGACCCCGGGTAGCCTGTCCAATCCCTCCGGAAGAACCGGCCCATCGAAAAAGCCAGATAGCCAGGTGACGCGATTTGAAGCGGAGGGGTACGTTGGTTTCAGCTGCCTCATTTCCCGAGACCAGCACGCTCGCAGCCCTATCCCAAGGCTTTGTCCAGCTCGCCCCATGACCTACACCATCCATTCCATCCACTCTCTCCTGGCCCCATGCCTCGCGGGCGGGCTCGCTCTATTCGGCCTCGTTTCAGGAGCCGCCGCTCAGACGGACCTCGTCTGGTCCCGGGCGCTACCGGCCGACGGCGCCGGCGCGATCGACCAGCGGGTGACGGCGCTGGGGAGTCTTCAAGACGGTGGCGTGGTGACTGGGTCCAGCCGTCGTACGTCTCCGACGAGTGTTCAGCTCGTACTGACCCGCTTCGACGAGAACGGAGGAGTCGTCTGGGAACACGTGAATTCGGCGGGGATCAATCCAGCCTTCGGGCTCGGTGCCCATAGGTTCGAAGCGATCCACGAGAACGTATCCGGAGAGATCTTTGCCCATGTCCGAATGGACCAAGGGTACCGCCGAGTCTGGTTCAGTGCCGATGGACAGCGCTTGAGCGACCTCTCGACAGGGGGCTGGGTCAAGCTACTGCCGGACGACGGGCTTGTGACCTGGGGCCAGGTCAACATCGCTCGCAGCCAGGTGACGCGAACTCGCCGCGATGGCTCCGTGGTCTGGCAGACCGAGGTCCAAGGCATCGTCGAGACTGTCGAGGTGGACGCTCTTGGCAACGTCTTCGCGGCCGGTCCTATCGCCCAACCGCCATTCAGTGGCGACTTCCCGATCATGATGGTGCGGATTTCCACGACGGGCGAGGTCCGTGGAACTTCATGCCGCTTCGCGGCTGGATGCGTGCCAGCGTGGCCAGCCTGGTTCGATCGCGAGGGCCTCTGGAACGTCCATCCTTGGCACTTTCGGGACTTCGTGATCGATGAGCGAGGGCACGCCTATTTACTGGCCGGAAGGAGTCCTGGTGCCGCAGGCACCACGGGGACGGTGTTCTCATTCGACCGAACGGGAGCTTTCCAATGGTCGTACGATCTGGCGACCGTTGCGCCTGAAGCGCGAATGTACGACATCGAGGTGGACGCGGGCGGAAGCGTTCGGTGCTTCAGCGTCCAGGCCGATTCGTCAGCCCAGGGGCACGACTACCAGGTGGTAAGGCTCGACCCGAACGGTCAGCCGCTCTGGAGCGAATCCTATAGGCGCAATGAAGGCCTCGGGCGCTACCGCTTTGATCTCGACGACAGAGGTCGAGCACTGTTCTGCGTATACACCTATCTGATCCCGAGCTCGCAGCCCGTCTTCAGCGTCTACGGCTTCGAGGCCGATGGTCAGGCTCTCGAGCCAGCTCGAGTACCAGGCCCCCTGTTCTCGCACTTCGCGGCCTCGTGGTTCGGCGAGTTCACTTCGGATGTCAGAGGCGGGATCTACATGGCTCAGGCGGTCCCCCCGCAGGGCGGGCAGACCTTCGAGGTGCAGTCCAGGTTGGCCAGGTTCTCGTTCGGGGGGCAGGTCGGAACGCCCATCTGTGCGCAGCCGTTCTCCAACAGCACCGGTGAAACCGGTCGCCTCCTGGCGCTGGGCTCGGCTAGCCTCGAACCCAATGACCTGACGCTCGTGGCAGATCGCCTCCCGATCGGCTCGACCACGCTCTTCTTCACGGGAACGAGCGAGGTGGAGTCCATGTTTCCGGGGGGCAGCCAGGGCACGCTCTGCGCTGGCGGCGCCATCGGGCGCTACGTCCTGCCGGGCCAGATCATGTCGGCCAGCAACGCTGGTCGCGCCACGCTGCGCCTTGACCTCGCCGCCACCCCGGCACCTTCCTCCACCGTAAGCGTGCTGGCGGGCGAGACGCGCTACTTCCAGGCTTGGCACCGGGACGCGAACCCGGGCGTGACGTCCAACTTCACGTCGGCCGTAGCGGTGACGTTCCAGTAGCAGCGCGGCCGATTGGCATGGCGAGATTCTCCGCGTTACGCGTGGCGATATCGAACCCGACCCAACCCGCTGCGCAACGGACACGATGGTGCCGTTCTCCTGTAAGGGGCGAACGTTCTGTTCCTCCTGCGGCGGGCGCCAGATGGCTCAGACGGCCGCGCACCTCGTCGACAGGGTCTTCGCCGATGTCGATGTGTGCCAGTGGGTACTCACGGTCCCCCAACGGCTACGCCTGGCGATGGCGATGAACGCGGAACTCAGCCGAGAGGTGACGCGGGCTCACATTCGCGCGGTCTCTGCCTCCTACGAACGCCGCGGACAAGTGACCCTGGATCGTCAGCAGCAACAAGTGCAGGGTGACCCAGAGGGTGACCCAGCGGAAGCCGCAGCTCCCGTTCCTTCTTCCCCGGTCCGGCTCGACATCGGCGCCGCGAACTCAACGCAGCGTTCTGAATCTTCGTTGGGAATAAGTGTTCACTTCGAATCCCTCGACCCGATCGAACCCGGTCTGCCCCTAGATGCCATTGGGGTTTGGCGCAACGCCGCGAGCGCGGATCCTGGCGGTGCTCGCGGAATCGCATTCTGTGGCGCAGACTCCTAGGGACCCACTGCATCGAGTCGATCGCGTACTCCCCCTGCGAGACATTCAGGGGAATGTCCCAGAGGAGACTCAGGCGCACCGTCTGGGAGTCGATGCGCCCTGTCCTGCGGAGAAGCGGTGGCGACCACCGGGTTCCGGAGGATTGGGCGCACGTTCCGCAGGAGTTGCCGAAAGGGCCCTTTCGATCACTCGAAGGTGATCGACCGCGCCGATGTGAGGTTGGAGGTCGTCCCCACGGCTGCGCTGTCCCGGTACCAGAACTGGAAGTTCCAGGTGTCCCCGGGCAGGATCGTCATGGCTCCCGTCGAAAGCGAGAGCATCGGAAGTTCGAGCCGCGTCGACGTGCGGTGGAAGATCCCCGCGGGGGCCGAGGCCAGGGATCCTTGCACCACTCCGAAACTGGCCCCGACGCAGAGCGTTCCGACACCCCCGCCGAAGCCGGGCGTCAGGCCCTGGGTCGGGCTCGCGATGAACGAACCGAAGGAGCGGCCCGGCAGCCCTGAAGCCTCGAGCACCAAGTCGTCATGACCGAGCACCGGGCTGCCGATGACCGTCAGTTCTGCGTGCGCACCGATCGAGTTCATCTCGCCGGGTCCACAGAGATCCGTACCGATCGGTACGGGCGCGACCGGCGACAGCTTCGAGACGAAGCCGACGGGGATGGCGGGCCCGCCGTAGCTCTGCAACGTACCGACGATCGTGTTGCCGTCCGCGGACATACCACGCACCAGCACGTGATGCGCAGGCGACGCGTCGATCGTCGCGCCCCTCGACTCCAGGAATGAGGAAAGCTCGACGACACCGGTCGACTCCGACCAGTAGAACGATCTCTCGGTGTAGTAGAGGCCTCGCCCGGAGATCCCGACCATCGCCGACCCCTCCGCATTCGACGCGACGATGCGAAGGGTCGTGTCGCCCGGCAGTGGCGAACCGATGTGCTCGCTGCGATTCTGGGCATCCCAGCGAACCAGGACCGAGGGTCCGCCTCCGATTGGATCCGCTGTGCCGAAGGTCACGCTGCCATCGCGGTTGACGCACTCCGCACGAGCGTCTTCGAAGCCCGCGGGGGCAGCGAGTTCGACGGTGCCGCCACTCGGCGTCCAGCGGAAGGCATGGGGCAGCGTTTCGACACTCGCGTAGCTCGTGCCGATGACCATGCTGGCCTCAGCGGCAACGTCCTGGACGAATCCCGTCTGGTGGCCGGGAAGAAGTGGAATGGCGATGGCATCGCTCGACACGAAGAGGTCCCAGACGAGCGGTTGACGATAGTTCGGGTTCTGCATCCATCCGCCAACGAGCGTTCCGGCAGCGTTGGTCGCTGCGGCGAACGAGCGGACCTCGCCGCCCGAGCCGGCGACGCCAGCGAGGGCTCGGTACCCCGTCGTGGGGGACCAGACGTATCCCTGATGGCGCTCGTCCTCGAAGACGACCACGCCGACCATGCTCCGTGCGTCCGGACGGAGCTCCCGTGGGCCAACGTGGAGTTGCGCGCCCGGCGTGCTGGCGGGGAACTCGCCGGGAGCTGGCGTGGGTAGGAAGGTGAATCCGCTCGCTGCGTTCCACGTGAAGGGACCGACGAGCGGCACATCACCCAGCACGATCCGGCCATCGGCGGAGACGTCGCGGACGATGTAGCTCGTCGAGCCAGCAGAGTAAGGACCGAGGAGCCCGAAGCTGGCCTGGGCGAACGCCGGCGTCGAGACGAATAAAGAGGCGATGCAGGTGATCGCGACCGTCGAAGTCATGGGGAAGTTCTTCATGACCCCAACGCTAACCGCGATCGCTCAGGTGCGCGAGGGCGCGCGAAGCGCTCGATGCCCCGAACCTCTCATTGGAACGTGAGGGTCAACCCTCACGTGAAGTTGAAGGTCGGCGTGGTACCGATGTCGCGGTGCCAGTGCCCCGAATCAGACGTTCGTCGTATTCGTTTCAGTCTGTTTCGTTTCGTAGCAAGGCGTCCGAACCGCACCGCCTCCGCTTCGTTCGGTCGTCTTCCTTACCACGCCGCGGTTTGAACGCACTGGTGGAGCAAACTCGTGAATCATGCAGGCTAGGAGTCTGCGCCACAGAATGCGATTCCGCGAGCACCGCCAGGATCCACGCCCGCGGCGTTGCGCCGAACCCCAATGGCATCTAGCCTGCATTATTCACGAGTTTGCACCACCAGCACGCTCAAACCACGCCGTGGCGGCGTCAGACGGCAGCCTTTGGCTGCCGCCCGCTTCGCGGGCTCCCTCACAGAATGCTCGACGGGCCTACGGGCCCGCCTCCGCTTCGTTCGGTCGTCTTCCTTGCCACACCGCGGTTTGAACGCACTGGTGGAGCAAACTCGTGAATAATGCAGGCTAGACCCTGGATCAGAAGCCCAGGAACACCGTCGAGAGGAACGTGGCGATCGGTGCGGCCTCGCGCTGCTCTTCCAGGCCGCCGATCATCACGCGGATGGCCTTGCCCAGCTCGTCGACGATCTCGTCGTCGTAGATCAGCTCGCCGATCGTTCCCTTCTGGTTGCGGATGGCTGCCGACGCGTCGGCGAGGTCCGCCGTGAAGTCGCGGACGTTGTCGTAGATCTCGGCGCTCGATATCAGCTTGCCCAGGGTGCCTTCCTGGTTGCTGAAGCTCTTGAGCGTGTTCTGGAGTTCGTCCGCGATGGAACCATCGTTGAGTAGACGCGCGATGGTGCCTTCGCCCGCATCGATCTTGGCCGTCGCCGACTCGATAGACGTCAGCGTGTTCTTGAAGCTCTTCGGGATCTCCTCGTCGTAAACGAGGGCCGCCAGGATGCCCTTTCCCTCGCGCGCGTCCTTGAAGAGCGCCCGGGCTTCGGCGAGGAAGTCGTCGAGGCCACGGACGAAGTTCGAGATGTCGTCGTAGAGCTTGGTGTCGTAGATGAGCTTGCCGATCGTGCCCTGACCGCCGCGAAGTTCCTCGGACAGCGCCGTCAGGTTGTCGAAGGTCGACGTGATCGCGTCGATGGCGTTGGTGAGGCTGTTGGCCGTACCTTCGTCGTTGAGCAGCTTGCCGAAGGTTCCGGTGCGCCCTTGCAGCGTGTCGACCACGTTCTCCAGGCCCGCGATCGTCTTGCGCAGTGGCTCGCGATTCTCCTCGACGAGTTCCCCGAGGGACGCGAGAACGTCGGGCGCCGCGCTTGCCATCAGGTTCCGGTCGGCGTCGATGACACCCGATTCCTTCGTGCCGGGATCGATGCCGAGCTGGACGCCGCCGAGCACGGAGGCCGACTCGATCGTCACCTTGTGATCGCCGTACAGGGTGATCGGCTCATCCAGCGTGATGTCGATCCGGACGCGCTCGGACCGCGGACGCTCCAGGCTGGGGATGACCGAATCGACCTTGCCATAGCGCACGCCCGCGTAGAGTACGGGCGAGCCCTTGCGCAGGCCGCGAGCGTCTTCGGTGTAGGCGACGAGCGTCTGCTGCTCCGCGAACAGAGTGAAGTCCGTCTTGAACAGCGTGAAGTAAGAGAGGATTCCGATCGCCGTGAGGAACAGGAGTCCGAGGAGGATGTGGCGGCGTGGTGTCATGGTTTCTCGAGCGCAGCTCTCGCTGCGGCAAGGACCTCAGGCGTTGCGGGCTTCCGGCCCGAGGAACTCGATGAGCTGGGGATGGGTGGGGCGCAGGAAGTCGGCCGTCTTCTCGTGGACGAGGGCCTTGCCGCCGTAGAGGAACACCACCTCGTCGCAGACCGTCTCGATGCATTCGAGCCGGTGCTCGACGACGAGGGCGGTCGCGTGGTGCTGGTCGGCGATCTCCCGCATCAGCTCGTTGATCGAGCGGGCGATCTGGGGGTCGAGCCCGGCGTTGGGCTCGTCGTAGAGGATGATGTCGGGGTCCGTGATGAGCGCGCGGGCGAGGCCCACGCGCTTCTTCATGCCGCCCGAGATCTCCGACGGCAGCTTCTCACCCGCGTCAGGGATATGGACCATCTTCAGCTTCTCCGCGATGAGATCGTCGATCTCGGACTTCGAGAGCTTGGTGTTCTCCTGGAGCGGCAGCGCGAGGTTCTCCGCGACCGTGAGCCAGTTGATGAGCGCGCCTTCCTGGAAGACGTAGCCCATGCGCTTGCGCAGGTCGGCGAGCTCATGCTTGGTGAGGTCCGGTACGTTCCGGCCTTCCACCTCCACGCGTCCCGAGTCGGGCTTCAGGAGCCCGATCACGTGGCGCAGCGTCACCGACTTGCCGGTGCCGGAGCCGCCCATGAGCCCGAGCACCTGCCCGCGCGGCACCTCGAAGGAGATGCCCTTCAGGATGTCGTGGCGACCGAACGACTTGTAGACGTCCTTGAACCGAATGATGATGTCTTCGGAGGAACTCTTGAGATCCGTCATCGGTACAGGAAGAAGGTGAGGAAGTAGTTGGCCACGATGACGGCGATGATCGAGTCCCGCACGGCGCGGCTCGTCGCGCGGCCGACGCCGAGGGCGCCGCCGCGAGCCTCGAGGCCCGACGCGCAGGAGATCACCGCGATGATGGCGCCGAAGACGATCGACTTGAGCAGTCCTGCGTACACGTCCATCGGCACGGGGATGATTCCGCCCTGCTCCTGGAGTGCAGAGATCGCCGTGGTCGTGTACTGGGACCAGCCGACTCCGAGCTGACTCGTGGCGACGAAGCCGCCGCCGAAGATTCCGATGGTGTCGCAGAGGACCGTGAGCACGGGGCCGATGATCATCAGGGCCGCGATGCGCGGAAGCACCAGGAACGAGACCTTGTCGACCGACATCACGTCGAGCGCGGCGAGTTCGTCCGAGACGGACATGGTGCCGAGCTCCGCGGCGAGCGCGCTGCCCGTGGTCGCCGCGAGAACGATCGCCGTGATGAAGGGACCCATCTCGCGCGTCATGCTCGCCGCGACGATGGTGCCAATCTGGCCCTCCTGTCCGAAGCGCGCCAGCTCGATGCCCGTCTGCAGTGAGACGATCATCCCCATGAAGAGGCCGACCAGGAGCACGACGTGCAGGTTCTGGATGCCGGACTGGTAGAGCTGCTCGAAGAACCAGCGCAGGCGCTTCGGGAGGTGGTGAACCCGGACGAGGGCCGACCAGGCGAGATCGATCCGTGAGCCGACGTTGCCGATCGCCTCGCGGAAGCGCTCGAGCTGCCACAGCACGTAGAGGACCCCCGCCACGAACGCCAGAGGCAGGGCGTCCGGTAGCCACGCGGGGGCCCACTCCGGCGGGGAAGCCTGGAGGGCCTTGGCGATGGCCAGCGATGGAACTGCGGGGGTCATGGGGGCAGGATCGACAGATGGGGACCGTAAATCAACGGCCGGAAATCAGCGGCCAGGCGTCGAGGAAGGGGTGCGGGCGATGGGCCAGCCGGGGCCGGGGAACGCGGGGCGGAGGAAGGTGAAGCCGCCGCCGTCGATGGATCGATAACGAAGGAGACCGAAGAGCCAGGAGCGCTCATGGGCGCGGCGGCCAGCCCGATCGTAGTCGCGGGCGGACCAGAGCGCCGAGAGCGAGCGTCGGTCCTCGTCGCGGTCCTTCTCGTGGCGCCAGAGGCCGAGCCAGGATCGGCTGCGCAGCTCGTCGCCACGCTCCTTCCTGGTGTAGAGCTCCCAGAGCCAGGCGTAGTTCTCGTCCATGAAGCGGAGCTCCTGGAAGGGGTTCAGGTCGATGACGGTCAGGTCGCGCTCGAGTCGTTCACCGCCCTTTTCCCCGGGGCTGCCGGCCTCGGGACCATGGATCGTTCGCACCTTTCCAAGGGGCCAAACCTTGCGGAAGCGCTCGGTGCCCGCCGGGCGGCCGAACTCCTCACCTTCCCGCGGGAGCGCGTCCCTGTCGCGGGTTCGCGTGGAGCTACGCCAGACCGGAAACACGTTGGTCGCCTCCTTCGTGCCGTCCGCGTATTCCTCGTGGCGCCGGTTGATGAGCGGCCACGCGAACCAGCGCGACGTCAGGCCGTCGCCCTTGTAGTACGAGAAGAAGGGCCAGACGCGCTTCCTCACCGGGCGGTCCGGATCGCCGCCCTGGAAGCGTACGAGGGGGAATGGGCCGTCCCAGGCCCAGAAACCTGTCTCCGGGTCGGTGGTGTAGCCGAAGAACGGCCACAGGACCGTCGTCTGGGAGGCTGGTCCGCGAACCGCTCGACCGATGAGTGGCCAGAGGAACCAGGACGTTTGATGCTGGTCTTCGGCGTACTGGAGACCGTTGCGCTGCCAGTGGAAGAACGGCCACGCGAAGAACCAGCGGCTGTAGCGGCCTTCCCAGCGGTTCAGGCCAAAGAAAGGCCAGATGCGGAACGCCTTTCCGCCCGCGCCGCGTGAATACGAGAAGATCGGGAACAGGAAGTGATCCGTCGTCCGACCGTAGCGCTCGACCCGGAGCCAGAGCGGGAACAGCGCGAAGGTACCGCGGTCCAGGCTGAGGAACTTCTCGACGACGCCGAAGAAGGGAAAGAACGCGCGCTGGACGCGGCCGTCCTCGTGGGCGGACCAGTACAGGCCGGGGATCACGAGCAGAGACCAGGTCTTGAATCCGCTCTCTTCCCGTAGCGTGGCGTAGCGCGCCAGGGGCACGAACTGGGCCACGCGGGTGCCGCGCTCGGAGTCCTCGTCGATGAAGCCGAGGGGCGGGAGGAACCACGTGAAACGGTCGCCCTTCTCGTCGAAGCGGTTGGAGAGGAGCGGCCGGATCGCCCAGTAGTCCCGTTGGCCGGTGCTCGGATTACGGCGGGAGAGGTAGGCGCCGCCGAGGGCCTCGATTTCGGGAATGCCGCCGGCCGCCGAGTGAGAAGAGAAAAGTGGGGACAGGACCCGCTCGGAGTTCGGGCCAGCGCAGCCCGCGAAGGCGCCTCCAAGGAGCGCCATGGCGAGGACGAGGAGGACTCGGCCGAGTTGGAAACGCGGGCACGGGCTCTCCCTACCGGGCACAACGCGCCTACGGAGGTGCAGCGCCACAGGGGCGAACGGGGGAGAGGGATGGGCGCGCACGGGTGAGGTCAGGCTGCCAGGGGATTGCGTTGGTGCCTTGGCTCCACTACGGATCGTCGCTTTCCGGGTGACCGGAATCAATGAGCGTTGCGAAGTTGGCGCCACATCGTTCGTTCGCTTTCCTTCGGCATTTCCGGGGAATCCCTGCACATTAGGTCACCGGGGAGCTTGACGGGCCCGAACGCTCGGGCATGGTGGGCCGCATGAGTACCCCCCGTCCGACCTTTCTCTCCGGGATTCAGCCAAGTGGCCGGCCGCACCTGGGCAATTACTTCGGTGCGATCCGCCAGCACGTCGATTCGCTGAACGAACCCGGGGATCACTTCTTCTTCATCGCCGATTATCACGCGCTCACCACGATCAGGGACGCCGCGTCCCTGCGTACGAACGTCCGAGACATCGCGGCCACCTACTTCGCCCTGGGCATGGATCCCGCGAGGGCCAGCTTTTTCCGGCAGTCGGACGTGCCTGAGGTGACCGAGATCAGCTGGCTTCTCGCCACCTGCACGGGTATGGGGCTCCTGGAGCGTGCGCATTCCTACAAGGACAAGATCGCGAACGGTATCAAGCCCTCCGTGGGCCTCTTCACCTACCCCGTGCTGATGGCGGCGGACATCCTCGCCTACGACTCTACGGTGGTGCCCGTCGGGAAGGACCAGGTGCAGCACGTCGAGATGACCCAGGACATGGCGACGCACTTCAACACCCGTTTCGGCGAGGTTTTCGTGCGTCCGGAGGCCCGCCTGCCCGTCCGGGACGACATGGCCAAGGTGCCGGGGCTCGATGGCCAGAAGATGTCGAAGTCCTATGGCAACGACGTCTGGCTCTTCGAGAGCGGAAAGCCTCTGAAGAAGGCTATCGGTCGCATCTCGACCGACAGCCGCGAGCCGTCGGAGCCCAAGAATCCCGACGAACTGGTGCTGGTCGACTTTCTCAAGCTGTTCCTGGGGGACGAGGAGCTTCAGGACTGGAGAGCGCGGATCCTGGCCGGCGGCGAGTCCGCTCCCGGGTACGGGCACCTGAAGGTTCGCCTCGCCGAGGCGATGGACGAGCACTTCGCGGCACCACGGGCGAAGTACGAGGAGCTCATGGGCGATCCCGCTGAACTCGACAGGATGCTCCTGAAGGGCGCTGAGAAGGCCCGCGAGCGGGCCGTGAAGGTCCTCGATCGCGCTCGGATGGCCTGCGGGCTCCGTTAGTGCCACGTTCTTCGAAAGGTTCTGGCCCGTCCGGTCGATAGGCCGGGCGGAGGCTCGACGGTTCGAGCTCTACCTACCCAGCGCCCCCGACCATGTCCAACCGATTTGCATTCGCGGCGATCGCCGCTTCCCTGGCCCTTACCGCCTGTGGCTCGACCGGCTCGGGCACCACCCGGGCCCAGGCTCCCATCTCACCCGGCGATGCCTCGACCGAGACCGCGATGACCGAGGGCGAGGCCCCGGAGCCGGTCGCTCCGGTCAAGCCGTGGGCGCCAGCGCCGTGGACCGGCTCCTTCCAGGGGACGGCCGTGATGCTGGCGAACACGTTCCGGATCGAAGGCCCCGCGGGGCTCTTGGAGCACGTGGTGGCAAGTTCGGACGACGCATTCTACGACCGATCGGTGGAGACCACGCCGGACGGCCTGATGCAGGTGATTCGTCGTCTCGGCACCGACGTGCCCGAGATCCGGGTCCAGGTCGACGGTTGGACGCTTGCCGCGTTCGACCGCGTCACGATCCTGGAGCGGATCGATGACTCGCCCGTCCGCGTGATCGCCAGCGGTGATGCTCTTTGGCGCGATTCGAATGGGCGAATTGCCCAGGGCCAGCGGATAGAGTGCACGGGTGAAATCGGCGACGACACCCCCGCGATCCCTGCCGGAGCGACCGAGGCGACTCAGGAGGCTCCCGAGTCTGCTGAAGCAGAGTCGGTGGAAGCACGGGAGCCCGCCGCGGTCGAGGCGGAAGCAGATATGGCTCTCGAGGCCCTCGAAGCTCTCGGGGCCATCGATCCTGTCATGGAAAGAGCTCCTGACGCTGCCGCGGGTCCACAATAGCTTCCTTCGCGCCCTCACGATCGGAACCGCCGTTTCGCTCTCGCTCTGGGCGTCGAGCTGCGGCGGTTCTTCCGTTCGGTGGAGGCCCGGATGGTCGAGCGCGTATTCGCGCTTCTCTACGGAATCGCGTGATCGCTTCGCCGAGGCGCGAGCCCTCTACGATTCCGGAGAGCGCCTCGAGGCGCTGGCGGCGCTCCGCGCGCTGGCCGCAAGCGAGCCGGACAATCTGGAGATCGGAGCGTGGGTTCAGGACCTCGAAGGCGAGCTCCTGGGCGATGGACAGGATCTTTTCGCGGGAACCGTCTCGCTGGCCGATGCGACGGCTCCGGACGTGCTGCGCCGGGTCTATGCGGCGCGCAACGATACGGAGTCAACGGTCATCTCCTTCGTGCTGGCGGCGCGCGCCGAGACCGACGTGATCGCCGCGGAGACGCTTCTCGGAAAGGCGCTCGAACTCGATCCGACCTGCGCCTGGGCCCACTACGGGCGCAGTCACGTGCTCTTGATGGACCGTTCCCGTGCCGACAGGTGGGGACAGGCGGGCGATGCGCTCGAGCGCGCCCTCCAGCTGGACCCGGGTCACCTGCGAGCCCGCCGACTGGAGGCGTGGATGCAGGCCGAAGAAGGCTCTCGCGACGGGGCGGCCAAGAACCTTTTGCGGTGGATCGAGCTCACCGAGGACGATCCGCGCGTTTCCGTGCGCGACGCCATCGAGGCCCGCCTCGACCTCGCGCTTCTCTTCTTGCTGGCCGGGGAAGATGGACGCGCCGAGCGGCTTCTGGAGGACCTGGAAGGCGAAGAAACGGGTCGCGCTCGGCGGCTCACGCTCCTGGCGGTGGCGCGTCAGGAGGCAGGGAACGAGCTGGGGGCTCTGGAAGCGGCGCTTAGAGGTCAGGGCGCCGAGCGCGAGGCCGCACTGCCGCTCATGCAGGAAGCGCTTCTTCACGAGCTCTTTCTGGGTGACCCCGAGGCAGCCGAGGCGCGCTGGCGCGCCGTCGCGGACCTCGGGAGCGGCTCGACGAACATCGCTGACCTCGTGCGTAGCCTCCGGGCGCGGGTGCGACTGGAACGCGTCGAAAGAAAGGCTCTCGATGCCGCCGCCACCGCGGAGGGGCAGCGCCCATGAAGGCCGTGATCCAGCGCGTGAGCCGCGCGTCCGTCTCCGTCGATGGTGAGGTGGTCGGTGAGATTGGCCTCGGAGCTCTCATCTTGTTGGGTGTGATGAGCGATGATACGAGCGATGAGGTCGCCTGGATGGCCAGCAAGGCCGCAGAGCTTCGATTCTTCGAGGACGATGAGGGGAAGATGAACCTCTCGCTGCTCGATCTCGCAGAGCGGGGTCTGGCACCAGGGGTTCTGGTCGTCAGTCAGTTCACCCTCGCTGCCGATGGTCGCAAGGGGCGGCGTCCGTCTTTCGATCGAGCTGCATCCCCCGGCGATGCCGAGCCACTCTACGAAGAGTTTTGTGCGCGGCTGGACGCGCTCGGGCTACGGGTCGAACGCGGAAAATTCGGGGCGCTCATGGAGGTCTCCCTCGTCAATCATGGCCCCGCTACGTTCGTTCTCGACCGTTCCAGCGCGTCGAACAGAATCGACAGGTGAACCCGGGTTGACGGATCGCTCGCGGAGTGCCAGCATCTACACGGTCCAGGCTGCGCACGGTACCACCGATTCGTGCGCTGCTTCGGGCACGGTTCATTGCGCGCGGGCAATGCATCCACCTGGAATCCTCCAAGCCGATCCTCCATGCCTGACCATGACCTTCGAACTGTCACCAAGCGCGAGCTGGTGAACCGGATCGCCGAAGAGACAGGCCAGACCAAGGTGGTCGTCCGCGATGTACTGCAGCGGTTCCTGGACTCCGTGATCGACGAACTGTCCGAGGGCAATCGCCTCGAGTTCCGCGATTTCGGCGTGTTCGAGGTTCGCGAGCGCGCAGCGCGCGTGGCGCAGAACCCGAGGACGCTCGAGAAGGTCCCGGTTCCCGCCAAGCGGGTCGTCAAGTTCAAGGTCGGGCGCGTGATGCGTCAGCGCGTTTGCGACGAGCTAGAATCGCCGGAAGGGGACGGCCACGGACGAGATGGCGCGGTACTCGGTGCTTCGAGTCCGCGTGCGCCCTACGGTGCTTCGGGTTCGATGACTTCCGGGGCCAACGGCGCCGGGGCTGTCGGGCAGTCAGCCCAGGGGAGGAGCCCCTCGAATTCGAAGGACCGAGAGCGAGAGGGACGCGCCGGAAACTCCACGGGTGGCCATTCCTCGGCCGCTGGGTCATCTGCTGGGTCATCTGCCGGGTCATCCGCCGGGTCATCCGCCGGGCCACGTAAGGGCCAGCCTCACAGCACGAAGCTCGTGGATGACTCGACCGAAATCGAAGAAAGAAAACCCCAGCCGCCGACGCCGCCGCCGTCGAAGCCGGGATCCCCTTTCTGACGCGTCGTTTCCGTTCTGCGCGTCGATTCCGTTCCTGGGATGGGCGATCCATCACCGGGGACGGGGGGAAACGCCGGGGTCGCTACAAGTTGGAGGTCACGCCAGCCGTCCTGGCGGCGACCTCGAGAGCCTGCTCGACGTCCGCGACGAGGTCGTCCATGTGCTCCAGTCCCACCGAAAGCCGGACGAGACCGTCGGCCAGCCCTGCAGCGCGTCGCACTTCGGCCGGAATGGACGCATGGGTCATGCTCGGCGGCACCTCGACCAGCGACTCGACTCCGCCCAGCGACTCCGCGAGCGTGAAGATCTTCGTCGCCGAGGCGAACGCGTTCGCCGCCTCGACCCCGCCCTTGAGTTCGAACGAGAGCATGCCACCTGGCTTTGCCATCTGGGCCTGGGCGATGCGGAGCTGCGGGTGGTTCGGAAGGCCCGGGTAGATCACGCGATCCACGAGGTCGGACTCCGCCAGAAACTCGGCGACCTTGGTCGCGTTCGCGCAATGGCGGTCCATGCGGACGCCGAGCGTCTTCGTGCCGCGAAGCACGAGGAAGGCATCGAGGGGAGCGAGGCAGCCTCCGACCGAGTTCTGGTAGAAGGCGAGTTCCTCGCGCAGCTTCTCGTCGCGACCCACGAGCGCACCGCCGATGAGGTCGGAGTGGCCGCCGAGGTACTTGGAGAGCGAGTGGAGGACGATGTCGGCGCCGAGGTCCAGCGGCTGCTGGAGGTACGGCGTGGCGAACGTGTTGTCGACGACGAGCTTCGCCGTTCCCGCGTTCTTGGTGATCTCCGCGGCCTTGGCGATATCCGTCAGGTTCAGGAGAGGGTTCGACGGCGTCTCGATGTAGACGTACTTGGTGTCCGGACGCATCGCTGCCTTGATGTTGTCCGCCTCGGTCGTGTCCACGAAGGTGAACTCGATGCCGTAGCGCTGGAACACCTTGGTGAAGATGCGGTAGGTGCCGCCGTACAGGTCGTTGCCCGCGACGACGTGGTCGCCGGGGACGAGGCGGTCCATGACGGCGTTGGTGGCCGCGAGGCCGGAGGCGAAGCAGAGGCCCCACTCGCCGTTCTCCAGGGACGCGAGGTTCTCCTCCAGGGCGGTCCGCGTCGGGTTGGAGGTCCGGGAGTACTCGTACCCGCCTCGCGTGACGGTCGGGGCGTCCTGGGCGTAGGTGCTCGTGAGGTACACGGGCGTCATGACGGCGCCGTTGCGCGGATCTGGTCCCTGGCCGGCGTGGATGGCACGGGTTTCGAATCGGGCGTCTTTCGGGAGGGAGTGGGGCTGAGACATGGGCTCTCTGGGTGGTGCCTCGGCCCTCTCGACGGTGGGGGGAGAGGGGCCGTTCGGGCGGGGGCGGACAGGCGGCCCGCTGGGCCACCTGGGAACGGGCGCGGCAGTGTAACGGGACAGACCCCGGGAAACTCCCCGAAGTGACGGGCCTCTCGGGACCGTCGATTCGTGGACCCACCAGGCCGGCGAGGATTCCTGTGAGGGTAAGATTCAGCGACGCGCCCCCTGAATCATGTCCGCCCTGCCAGATCACCGCCCTCCGTCCGACGCCGCCGCGGCATCGTCCGGCGAGGTTTCTTCACCGGGCGAGTCGAAATCCACGGGACCCGGCGTCGGCTCATCGGGTCCAGGCTGGCTGAGGCTCCTCTGGCGGACCGCCTTCGCCTTGACCTTCCTCTGGCTGGGCGTGGTGTTCGTCTTTCCTGAGTCGGGGCCTGGCGCAGCCGGTCGGGTCGGAGCGCCGGCGGCGTGGGGCTGGGACGAGACCATGCACGCCGAACTACCTGCCGTGCAGATGCTGCTGCACGCCCGAAACGGTAGCTGGTTCGAGGTGATGGAGGTCCTTCACGAATGTGACCGCTATCCGTTCGTGTATCCGGTGTTCCTTTCGCTGTGGCAGGGCGTCCTGGGGATCGGCCAGGCGACGGCGCGGAGCCTCGGCTACGTCTTCTATTTCCTGCTCGTGCTCCTCTCGATGCGGCTCGGCCTTCAGGCGGTGCGCAAGGGGACCGATCGCGGGCCCAGGGTCGATACCGTCCTGCTGGTGGGCCTGGCCGCGATCTCCGGCCCGCTCGCGCGTCGCTATGCTCCGACGCTCTTCCTGGAAGTGCCCACGCTGGTGATGATGGCGCTTTCGCTGACCGCCTGGATCTCACGCAGATACCGGGCTCTCGGGACGGGTGCTCCTCAGGCCGGGGCGCGCGCGAGAATCGATCTTCTCACCGGTCTCTTGATCGCGGCGACCTTCTTCACGAAGTTCAACTACGCGCTGCTCCTGGGCCTCGCGCTTTTCCTGGACGCCCTGGTGGACCTCGTCGTCTCCAGGGATCGTCGCGCTGAGATCGTCTCGCTGGCGCGCACGGGCGTCCCCCTGGCCATCGGGCTCGTCTGGTGGTTCCTGCTTCCTCTGCCGCTCGGCGCGGAGGTGGCGGCCGAGCACCGCGGCGACTTCATGGAATTCGTCACGGGCAACACGGAGATGGAGCCGATGCAGCCGTGGTTCCGGCGCCTGTTCTGGATCGCCGGGATCGCCGCGCATCCGATCCTCTACGTGGCACTCTGTCTCTCCGCAGCCGCCTTCCTCGTCCTGCACCGCACGCGAACGAGCCTGACGCTGGGCATCGCGCTCGTCGCTTTCGTCGTTCCCGTGGCCACGCACGAGTTCCTGCTCGACCGTTTCCTTCTGCCCGCGGCACTGGTCCTGTGGGTCCTCGGGGGCGCCGGCGCCGCGCTGGCACTCAGGCGAGCCCCACGGGTCTTCACGGCGGTCGCGCTGCCTCTCTTCGTGGCCTCCGCCGCGATCCCCGCTTTCAAGACCACTCCCCTGATCGGACTTCCTGTCGCCGAAGAAGGTTCGACGCTCCGCGGGATCCAGGAGTTCTACGTCGGGAAGACGATCAGTCTCTTCGGACCTCCCGCCTCCAACGGACTCCCGCGGGGTGTCCACGACGAGATCATGGATCTCATCGCAGACGGCGTGGGCCCGGTCGATTCGGTCGGCTGGCTCGGGCAGTCCGCGGAGATCTCGCCCGCGGACCTGCATCTCAGTCTCCTGGAGCGTGGGGGATCGAAGGAGCGCTTCCTGGAGTACGCCGAGGGGCCCATGGACATCGTGCTTCTACCGTCGAACGTTCGCGTGGACTTCACGCAGGAAGAACTCCTCGAGTACGCGCGCCAGTTCGATCATGTCGTGGTCCCGGCCGAAGGGGACCTCGTAGGACGCGCCGGCCGCGCCTGGATTCCGGAGGCGTGGTACGCCCCCCTGCGAGCGTCCTCGGCCACCGAATGGAAGACGCTCGGGTCCGTGCTCATCGAGAGGTCGAACGAGGGTCCATGGCCGGTGACGCTGGAGCTGATGCACGTCGAGGTCGACGAATAGTCGGTGCGGACCATGAAGCAAGCGATCAAGGATCGAGAGGAGCGCCGGGAGGCGTTCGCGGCGGGGGTGCTGGAGCTGGACGACGTGCTCGGACAGATCGCGCAGCGGGCCGTGAGTTCGCTGGGGAGGCGTTGCCTGGCGGTCATCGGGCCGCGCGGCGACGACGAGGCGCGCGCCGCGCTCGCGCGCGTGACGGAGATGCAGCTCCGCGTGGAGCAGCAGGATGCTCCTCCCATGTCGGGCGTGACGGACCCCAGACCGGAGAGTGACGACGGAAGGCTCGACGAGGCCAAGATCGCGTCGATCCGGGACTTCCTGGCGGCAAACCTCGAGCTGAAGAAGTGGACGCTCCTGCGCGAGGTCGAAGCGCCGCACCTGGCGTCGCTCATGGCGGCGTCGCCGGATACGCGCTTGCTGCTGGAGCGCATCGAGCGCGTGGTGGACGAGCGCGGGCGCGTGCGGTCCGACGCGTCCAGCAAGCTCGAGCGTATGCGCCAGCAGATCAGCTCGCTGTCCGCGAGCGTGGATCAGATCATTCGCGACGTGATGGGGCGCGCCGATGTCCGCGCCAGCCTCTCGGATGGCAGCGTGCACCGCCGCGCGGGCCGTCCGGTCCTCGCGGTCAAGGCGAAGAGTTCCGGCCGGGTGAAGGGGCTCGTCCACGATCGCTCGCAGACGGGAGAGTCGGTGTTCATCGAGCCCGCGGCCGCCGTCGAAGCCGGCAACCGCCTGGCCGAGGTGAGGGCGGATGAGCGGCGCGAGACGGAGCGCATCCTGATAGAGCTCTCTCGCGAGCTGATGGAGCACCGTTCCACCATCGAGGGGGCAGCGCTGCGTGTCGGCGAGTTCGAGGTCGCGCTCGCTTCGGCGCGCTGGGCGAAGGACACCGGATCACGCAGCGCACTCCAGCCGGGCGACGAGGGCGCGACCGAGGGGCTCTTGCTGCGCGCGGCGCGGCATCCGCTTCTCGTCGACCAGGTCGCGCGCGGCGAGCTGGACGAGGTCGTCCCGATCGACCTCCGGCTCGGCGTCGAGTTCGACATGCTGCTGATCACGGGACCGAACACCGGCGGCAAGACGCTGGCGCTGAAGACCGCGGGGCTCTTTGCGCTGATGACGCGCTGCGGACTGCCGGTACCCGCCCTCGACGGCACCACGATTCCGCTGTACGACGGCGTCGTGGCGGACATCGGCGACGAGCAGGAGATCCGGCAGAACCTCTCCACCTTCGCTTCCCACCTCGTCCGCGTGCGCGCTGGCCTGGAGCGTGCGACGCCGAACACCCTCGTGCTGCTCGACGAACTCGGCGGCGGAACGGATCCCGACGAGGGCGGCGCGCTCGGCACCGCCATCTTGGAGCGGCTCCTCACGCTCCGCTCGCCGACGCTCGTTTCGACGCACATCGGCAAGCTCAAGGAGTTCGCCTACCGACACGCCCGCGCCGAGAACGCGTGCGCCGAGTTCGACCATGAGACCCTCAGCCCCAGGTACAGGCTGATGCTCGGAACGCCCGGCGAATCGTGCGCGCTCATCATCGCGCGTCGGATCGGCCTGCCCGCGTCGGTTTGCGACGTGGCTCAGCTGCGGCTCGATCGTCGCGAGGGCGAACTCGAAGACCTGATGAAGGACGTTCGTTCGGCGCGCATGGCCGCCGAAGAGACGCGGCTCGGCGCGGAGGAGGAGCTGGCCCAGGCGCGCGAGCGTTCCCGTCGAGTGGACGAGCGAGAGCGGGACCTGGAGGAGCGCATCGACAAGCTCGAAGCGGAGGCCCAGAAGGGGATCGAAGAACGCGTCCGAGACGCCATGCGAACGCTGGAGCGCGGGCGCAAGGTCATCGATCAACTGCCGCCCCAGGCCAGGCGGGAGATGGAGGAGACCCTGGATGCCATGGAGTCGCAGCTCACCGGTGCCACTCTGACCGAACGGCGCGAGGCCTTCATCGCGGGGCTCGGAAAGGGATCGCTGGTCTACCTGCCTCGGTATCGCCAGAGGGTCGTGGTGCACCGGGTCGATCGCGAGAGGCGGGAGGTCGTCGCGAAGCTGGGCTCGATGAAGGTCAAGGTTTCGTTTGACGAAGTGACGCCGTACGAGAGTCTCTGATGGGCGGCTAACATCGGGGAGTGCGCGTCTTCTCCCTCGTTCCCTTCACGTTCTTGGTCGGTGCAGCGCCCCAGGCGGCTGCGTCCGGAGGGGGCATCCCGCAGGATGGCTTCGCGGACCACGCGCGCCCCTTCCTCGACCAGCACTGCGTCCGGTGCCATCGCGACCACTCGGCCGAATCTCGCCTCCTGGATCTCTCCCAGAACCTGACCTCTCTCGACCTCGAGGGCGGTGCGATCGATTGGGAGTGGCTTCTCGAGAGGGTCGAGTTCGGCGACATGCCGCCCCCCGGCGAGGCGGCGCCTGAAGCTGAGGAGCGCGATGCCTTCGTTCAGTGGCTCGGGGAATCTCTGCGTGCGAACGGGCCGGACGAGCTGGGTCCAGCGGCCTCTTCGATGCGCGCGACCGGGCTGAGGCGTCTGACCGCGCTCGAGTACGGAAATGCGATCCGCGACCTTTTTGGCGTCGCGTTCGACGCGGGTCGCTGGCTGCCCGAGGACGCCGTCGGGCACGGCTTCGACCATGTGGCCACCGCGCAGTCCCTGAGCGAGGCGCACTTCGTGCGCTACCTGGAGGCCGCCGAGGCCATCGCCGATCGTCTCGTGCCTCTGGTTCTACTGGATAGCGGTGTGCTTCGGGAGCGATTCGAAGCCGGCTCGCTCGAAGGCGGGGGACTTCACTCCGGCGATCGGATCCTCGCGACCCGTGGGGCGGTGAAGGTCGACGTCGTACCGCCCTGCGCGGGGCGCTACCGCGTCCGTGCGGAGGTCTATGGCATGCAGGCGGGGCCCGATCCCTGTCAGGTACGACTGCGCGCGGGCGAGGCGAAACCAGCGCTCGAGTTTGAGGTGTCCGCCGAGCGCGCCGCGCCTGCGGTGATCGAGGGGGAGTTCGAACTGGAGGGCGCGGCCAGCGCCTCGCTGGAGGTGTTCTTCGTCAACGATTACTTCAGGCCTGCCGAGAACGGCGCGAAGAGCGAGGATCGCAACCTCGTCGTTCGCTGGATCGAGCTGGAAGGCCCCCTGGAGGGTTCGCTTTCGGGCTCAGGTGCGACGCCGTTCATGGAGCGCTGGCGCCTCGCCGATGGCGCGGGAGCCGATGACGCGGGAGACTCTGACCAGCGCCCGAGCCTGGAGGCTCGCGTGGCGGAGTGCGCCGCGCTGGTCTGGCGCAGGCACTCGGTGCCGCGTGAAGACGTGGACCGACTGCTGAGCCTTTCGTCCGCCGACGAGAGCGAGAGCCACCGCATGCGCGCCGCGCTCATCGGCATGCTGGTTTCGCCGCGCTTTCTCTTCCTGGTGGACGAGCCCGCGCCGGGCGCAACGGCGAACGCTCGCGGAGCCATCCAGATCGATCGCGCCTCGCTCGCCACTCGACTCGCCGCGTTTCTTTGGCGCTCGGTCCCGGACGCCGCTCTTCTCGAGAGGGCACTCATCTCGGAGAGCGCGCGAGCCCTGGCGGAGGAGATGCTCGAGGACGAACGCAGCCTCGCGTTCGCCGACACCTTCGGAGAGCAATGGCTTCAGCTGCGCGGCGCCGAGAAGAAGCGTGCCAGCGCCAAGGCGCTGCCTCTCTACAGCGATCGCCTGCGCCGTTCGATGCTGGAAGAGACGCGCCGGGTCTTTCACGCTTCGCTGCGCGAGGAGCGCGATCTCTGGGAGTTCATCGATGGGATTGAGACGATCGTCGACGGTCGACTGGCGGCGCACTATGGCCTGAGTGCAGAAGCCTTCGTGGTCAACGGTGAGGGCGCCGCGCGACTCCCCCGGGAAGGCGAATGGAGGCGCGCGTCGCTGGAGGGTACGGCCCGCCGGGGGCTTCTGGGGCACGCGAGCGTGCTGTTCGCCACGAGCGAGGCGGCGCGGACCTCGCCGGTGAAACGGGGTAAGTGGGTGCTGGAAGTGCTGCTCGGAAGCGCGCCGCCGCCTCCGCCGCCCGGCGTCGGCACGCTTGCTCCGGAAGCGGAGGGGGACGCGGCCCTTTCGTTCCGGCAGCGGTTCGAGGCGCACCGCGCGGACCCCAACTGTGCCGCCTGCCATGCGCGCATGGATCCGATCGGATTCGGACTGGATGCGTTCGATGCGATCGGTCGAGAGCGAGCACCGGAGGACCCCGTGATGGGGGACCTCGTGGGTCAGCTTCCCGACGGGCGTGAGTTCAACGGGCCGGTCGAACTCGCGGGCATTCTGCGGGAGGAAGACAGGTTCCTGGAGGCGCTGGCCGAGCGGGTTCTCGTGTTCGCACTCGGCCGCGGGCTCGAACGCCAGGATCGCCCGGCGGTTCAGCGAATGCTCTCGGAGCTCGATCCCGCGCATCCCACGCTGAAGGCGATGATTCTGGCAGCCGTCGAGCTGGACGAGTTCCGCTGTATGGCCGCTCCCGGCGAAGAGACCCAAGGTGACCGATGATGAAGAACCGACATCCCAGCAGCGAGACGTCCCTGGCCGACCTGAGTGGCACGGGGCCCCGGGTCAGCTCGCGCGGCATTCCCCGCCGCACCGTTCTGCGCGGGGCTGGTCTCGCGGTGGCGCTCCCGATGCTGGAGGCCATGATGCCCACCGCGCTGGGATCGCCGGCGCTGGCGTCGCCGACGCCCGAGTCGGTCAAGCGCCTTCTCTACGTGTACGTTCCGAATGGCGTCAGGCTGGATGAATGGCGTCAGGTGATTCCAGCTCCCCCGGGCGATGAGATGCCGGAGGGGGTCCGGCGCCGCAGTCCGAAGATGATCGAAGGTGAGCATCTCGGACTCGATCTCCCGGGGCTGCTCGCCCCGCTTCGGGCCTACCGGGAGCAGCTGCTCCTCCTGCGCGGGCTGACGGCCGACAAGGCGCGGGCGAACGGTGATGGCCCCGGCGACCATGCGCGTGCTTCCGCGGCGTTCCTCACGGGGGTGCAGCCGCTCAAGACGGAAGGCCGCGTGAACCTGGGGATTTCTGCGGACCAGCTGGCGGCGCGCGAAGTCGGTGGGATCACACGTATTCGCTCGCTGGCGCTCGGGCTCGAGCCAGGGATGCAGTCGGGTCAGTGCGACTCGGGGTACGCGTGCGCCTACTCGGGCCACGTGTCCTGGGAGTCGGCGACGGTTCCCGCAGCGAAGGAGACGAGCGCGCGCGCGGCGTTCGATCGCCTGTTCCGCGGCGGTGATGGAGAGGTCCCCGAGGGCGAGCGCCAGCGCAGGCTGGCCGATCGGAGGAGCGTCCTCGACTTCGTGCGCGAGGAGTCGAAGCGGCTTTCGACGCGAGTGGGGGCAGCGGATCGAGCTCGACTCGAGGAGTACGAGACGGGACTGCGCGAACTCGAGCGGCAGCTCTCGTTCGATGGTGCGGCGCACGTCGAGGGCGTACCGGAGGAGGCTCGCCCTGACGGCGAGTCGAAGTCGACGTTTGCGGAAGAGGCGCGTCTCTTCGGAAAGATCCTCGCGCTCGCCTTCGAGTCCGACGTGACCCGGATCGCCACCTTCATGTTCGGGAACGAAGGGAGCGGTCGTCGGTATCACGAGATCGGCGTCAGCGAAGGCCACCACACGCTGAGCCATCACCGCGGTGACGTCGAGAAGCTGGCGGCGATCGGGAAGATCAATGGGCTTCACATCGCCGCGTTGGCCGAATTCGTGGGGGCGCTCGCCTCGCGGAGGTGGCTCGACGGGTCGCTCCTCGATGGCACCGCCATCGTGTACGGAAGCGGCATCGCGGAGGGCGATCGTCACGACCACCATGATCTCCCCATCCTGGTCGTGGGGGGCAAGCACCTCGGGATACGCGGCGGTCGAACGCTGGTCGCTCCGCGGGAGACGCCGCTCAACAACCTCCATGCCGCGTTGCTCGAGCGACTGGGCGTCTCGAAGGAGAGGTCCGTGGGGACGAGCCTCGGGGATGCGACTGGCATCCTCGACGGTTTGGGGTGAGGTTCGCGCGGGCGCCGGGCCTCGACTCCGCTGAAGTCCCCCTGGCTACACTGGGACCCCTGGCTACAATGGGACCCCCTGTCTCCCATCGCTCGCTGGCCCCCTGTGGCCCCCTAGGAGTCTGCGCCACAGAATGCGGTTTCGCGAGTGCCGTCAGGATTCGCGCTCGCAAGGCGCGCCGGACCCCCCATGGTTTGATGCCATTGGGGTTTGGCGCAACGCCGTGAGCGCGGATCCTGGCGGTGCTCGCGGAATCGCATTCTGTGGCGCAGACTCCTAGCGCCTCACATCGGAGGCAATTCTCTCAAGGGTCTGCCCGGACGGCCCGAAGACAGCGGTGAGATAGCGCCTTCGTATCAGGCAAGATGTCTCCACGATGAACCAACCCACAGGAGCCGAGGACGCCAGCGACATCGATCCACTCTTGATGTCGCTGAGCGAGGATGGTGACCACGGTCCGTCCCTGGACTCCGTGGGACCCATAGGGACGCTGCTGGTGCTCGGCGGAGGCGCGATGCGCGGCATGGCGCATATCGGCGTCCTGCGCGCGATCGACGCGCTCGGCATCAAGATCGACGCGATCGTCGGCACGAGCATCGGATCGCTCATCGGCGCGATGGTCGCCGGGAATTCGACGACCGCAGAGATCGAAGAGCGGCTGCCAGGGCTCGCCAAGGACGACTACTTTCGCCTCAACCTGACGAAGTTCCTTCGGAAGGGACTTCGCGCTCCGAGCATGTACAGCGGAAATACTTTCCGTCGTAGCCTCGAGAAGCTGATCAAGGCGGAGACGTTCGACGATTTGAAGATGCCGTTCTACTGCAACGCCGTGTGCCTGGAGACCCGGGGGCCGGCGTTCTTCGGCACGCGGGGGTTCCGGGACATCGGGCTGATCGACGCGGTCTACGGATCCTGCGCGCTGCCCGCCGTGTTCGAGCCACTGCGCTGGAAAGGCCGCCACTACATGGACGGGGGGATCACGGACGCGCTTCCGCTGCGGTTTGCGAAGCTTCTCCGGCCGGAGCGGATCATCGCGGTCGACCTGACGGTGAAGCCGAGTCATCGAGCGCCGCGCTACCGTCCGCACGCGATCTCCACGTTCTTTCGCGCCTTCGATATCGTCGAGAACGTGCTGACGGAGCAGATGCTTCACATGCACGTGACGCCGGAGGTTTGCCTGATTCAGCCGAAGCTCGTCGAGATGGAGCGGTTCGACTTCGACAGGATCGGCGAACTCGTCGAGGGCGGCGAGCGCGAGGCGTTCCGCGTCCTCACTTCGCATCCGTTGATGCGGGACCTGATCGATCCCGCAAAGTTTTCCGATGGCGCGGCCTGTCCCGTCTCGCCGCCGGAGTTCGTGAGTCTGCATCTGGATCCAGCGGTGTGCATCGGCTGCTCGATGTGCGAGATGACGTGTGAGACGGGTGGTTTCTCGGGGCGCGGCAAGATCGCGACCGTGCTCAAGCCGGACAACTACGAGTGCACTCGCGATCAGGCCTGCGTGCGCTGCTGCCCGACCGGCGCGATCCGGCTGGGCAATCTGTAGGCGAGCCGCAGGCTTCGAGCCTCGGGATCCGAGTTCTAGGGGTCCTCCCTCAAGGTCAGGGGAGGCAGCTGGTCGATACGCGAGAAGCAAGGCTTCTACCGCGACTCTCCCGGGTCGCCGGGAAGCTCCCCATTGATCAGACCCCGTTCGGGCCTCACCGGGCCCACCCCAGGCGCTGCGCCTCCCTCGCACGCCGGATCCCCGTACTACCGATGGCTCAACCATTTTCGAGCGTCTCCGCGCGCGTTCTCCCTTTCGCTCTGGGCGCGGCTCTCTTCGTTTCCGCCTGTTCCAGCTCGTCCGAGGACGGCTCGGGCGGCGGGGACGGTACCCCGGCCGCCGTGGTCCAGAACCTGACCGTGGATCCGAACGGCCGTACCGTCACGGTCGACGTGACCGGCGCGCGGGGAACGATCACCTCCGCTTCCGTCGAGGCGTCGGGGGGGCAGATGGCCGTGAGCGTGGTGCGAACAGGAAGCTCGATCGCGGTCGGCTTCGACCAGCGCGTCACCCCGGACCACCAGGTGCGACTCCTCGGCGTTCCGGGCGTGAACAGCGGCTGGCGCGACGTGACGACTTCGGACAGTCGGGTCCCGCAGTTGACGGTGCTCTCCGCGACCCAGGACACCTCCGACGACGAACTCGGGGGCGACACCATCCAGGTGGCGTTCTACAGCGGTCCGCGCGTCGTCGAGAGTCAGGTCACGGATCTCGATAGCTGGAAGATCACCGTGGGCGGCTTGATCATGAACCTGACCGGCTCGGTGATCGACTTCGATCCGGCCACGCAGGTCGCCGAGCTGACTTTGGGCCCGCTCGCGAACCTTCACCAGGACTTCACCGTTCGGGTCGAGGCAGAGTCCGTCGCGGCCGTCGCCGTGAACCCGGCCGCCGTGGGGGGGATCGCCACCGGTGATACCACTCCACCGGCGCTCGAGGGAAGCTCGCCCGTGACGCAGAACCTGGTCGTGTCCGCGTCCGGCGATGAGTACGGCCGGGTCGTCGAGTTCACGTTCAACGAGCCCATCAGCCCCGTCTTCGGCGCGCAGCCCTACAACTTCTCGGTCGTCGATCACCCTGCCGCCGTCGGCATGACGTCGATCACCAGGGCTGCCGTCGTGCCTGGCAGTGACTCGACCGTTCGGGTGCACTTCAGTCGCCCCGTGGTGCCGGGCCTCGACCAGATCGAGATCGACGGAGTGGTCGATGCGCACGGCAACGCGTTCCCTGCGCAAAGCGTCCCGATCGCAGCCGGTAGCACCGTGGCGAACTCCTTTCAGAGCGTCGACTTCATCACCGAAGAGGGTCTGGAGAACGATGCCGTCGTGGCCGTTCTCGCCCAGGCGCTCGATCCGGATACGGCCGCCCTGTCCGACCGCTGGACCCTCGATGTCGGCGGCGTTGGTCCGGTGGATCTCTCCACGCAAGAGATCAGCTACGACCTCCTGACCAAGACGATTCGTATCGACCTCGACTTCGACGTCGTGAACGGAACGACGGCGGACCTCGCGTCCGTCGGCGGTATGGACATCGATGGCGAGGGCTTCACGGTCGCGGCGGCTCAGGTCTCGGCGGCGGGCGATTCCAGCGCGCCGCAGCTTCAGGGAATCACGCAGAACCGCGAGGTCGATATCGACGGTCGAACCGTCGACGTCCGCTTCACGGAGGACCTGGACGTGATGACGGCGACGAACGTGGGCAACTACACCTTCAGCCCCGCCATCGTCGTCCAGGGCGCGATGCTGGTCGATGGCTCCCTGGTGCGCCTCGAGCTCGCCGACGTCGCGATCCCCGGCGATGTCGTGCTGACCATCTCCCAGGCCGTGTCGGACCCTGCGGGCAATGACCTCGGTTCCGTCGTCGGTCCGGGGACCCTCACGTCGACGGACCAGACGCCGCCGTCGCCCATCGTCGCCGCAGCGCGCGCCATCGAGGGCCAGAACAACGACACGGTCACCGTGCTGTTCAACGACCAGCTCATCCAGAGCGAGGCCGAGGACGTCAACCACTGGACCCTGGAGTCGCCGGTCGGCAACGCGGTCGATCTCAGCCAGGCGACGATCACCTACGACGCGGGAATCCGCGTGGCCACGATCCTTCTGGGAGGCCCGAACGGATTCCCGCTCCTGAACACGGACGACTTCCAGGTCAGCGTGACGACCATGCGCGACCTCGGCGGCAACACCGTTCAGGCCACGCCGATTAACGGGTCCATCATCGCGGAGGGCCAGCGCCCTGCGCTCGAGGCCGCGTACGCGGTGCCCGCTGGAATCGGCGAGTTCGTCACCATTCGGTTCTCGGAGCCCATGAGGAACCTGGAGGACCTCTATGACGCCAGCTCGAATCCGGCCGGTGTCCGGTACGGCCAGGTCGACTCCGTGACGAGCGTCGAGACGTTCCCCGTAGCCGCGACGTCCCTCGACGGAGGTCTTGGCGTGCTCATCGAGTACGCTTCACCGATCGATCCCTCGGGGACGCTCAACGTGGTCGGCCTGACCGATCTGGCGGGCAACCTCCTCTTCCCGGTGCTGGGCCTGCCGATCGCGACCCAGCAGAACGCTCCGCCGGCCCAGTCCAGCGCCCCTGCGCTGACGGCGGACAGCGGGGTCGACAACGACTCGCTTCTCGTCCAGTTCTCCACGCCGATGTCCGGCTGGCGACTCCTCGAGCCTTCGCAGTACACGCTCCGTGAGACGGGCTCGGGAACGGTCATCGACCTGAGCCAGGCCAGGTTCACGCGCATCGGGCTCGACGCGGTTCAAGTGGAGCTTCGCGGTCCCACGCTTCCCGAGTTCGATGCGTCGCTCACCTACGACCTGGAGCTCAACGTGGACCCGAACGATCCGCTGCGCACCGAGCACGGCGTCGCGATCGGGGCACCCGATCTTGCGGCGAGCGTCAGCGTCTCGGGCGACGTGACCCAGGGACCGACCCAGGTCGGCAGCCTCGCCCTGATCGATCCGACGGACGCGAACTCCGCGATCGTCGTCTTCAGCGAGACCGTGGACATGCTGTCTGCACTCGATGCCGCTGGGTACACGTTCAACGGATCGACGGCCCTGTCGATCTCCGAGTACTCGGCTCGCGCGGTCCGCGCCACGTTCAACGTGCCCGTGACCCTGGGAGGAACGCTCGAGATTCAGAACACGGCCGCGGTCGATTCGGCGGGCAACCCCGCCGGAGGGCTGATCTCCTTGGCCGTGACCCAGGACACGACCGCGCCGTCGATCGCCGGGGTCTCCGCGAGCGTGGCTCCGGGCTTCGGCGGGGATCAGGTCGTGCTGACGTTCGACGAGGAACTCGACCCGGCCCAGGCAACGGATCGCTTCCGCTACACCTTGATGGCAGGCGGGCAGACGCTGCGCATCGCATCCGCCCTCTACTCCAGCAACGATTTCTCGGTGACGCTGGCCTGTGAGGACCTCGAAGACGGGGCGACGATCGAGGCTTCGGTCAACGGGGTGGGGGATCTTTCGGGCAACGTTCCCGTGGGGGCCCTGTCGGACTCCGCCATGGCGACCGGCGATAGTGACGCCCCGCAGATCGCGACGGCCTACGTGAATCTCGCCGCCAACGCCTCGGGTCGGGTCATCGACGTGCTGTTCAGTGAAAGCATCGATACAAGCTTCGTGGACGACTCGTATCGCTGGAGCACCAACGCCTTCAGCTCCGTACTCGGGGTGGAGGTCCTCGCCCCTGACCACGTGCAGGTGCTCGTCGACGTGCCGCTCCTGTCCTCCGACGAACTGATCCTCGCGCCCGGGCTCGAGGACCCTGCAGGCAACCAGGCTCCGGAGCTCAGCGTCGATCCGATCGAGTAGTCGAGCCGTGGAGTCAGCCGCGCTGAACTCCACTCGTGATGCACGGGCGAGCGCCCACCTGGAAACCGATTCCAGGTGGGCGCTCGCATGTCCCGGGTCGTCGTCCCGTATCGGTACGGGGCGAGTGCAGGACCGCTCGCGATGGCGCGAGAAGACCTCCCGTAGTTCGGATTCGCTTTCAGATGAATCCGCGCGAAGAACGATACACAAGGGTCGGAGCGAGCTTTTCGCTCCGAAAACACTGCCTCAGTTCCATGATCAGAGACCTCCGTTTCGACGAAATTGAGCGCGCCGACAAGCGTCGTCGCCTCGTCAGGCTCGTGGTGGGTTGCCTGCTGGTTTCCACAGCCGGTTCCTACCTCGTGAGCCGCGAGATCAAGATTCGCGAAGAGCACCGTGCCCTCCCCGAAGCTCAGCTAGGTGACCTCTCATCGCTCAGGATGCGCCACGCGGCCATCGAGTCGATGCTGGCGAAACACCATGTCTGGACTGGCGCCTTCTCCGCGCGAGAGGAACTGGACGACCTCGTCGTCTCGATCCACCAGCAGGAGACGACCCTGGCCAGGCTGGAGGCGAAGAAAGCCGAGGAGGAGAAGCGTCTTCTCGAAGAGGCGGAGTCGGCTCGTGTGCGTGCCTATGTCTTCGTCGAGCGCCGTCAGTACGATCTGGCCCTCAACTCGCTGCAGCGCGCGCTCGAGATGGCCGACTCGCTGGGCGACGGCGCTTTCCCGGGGGGCTCCTGGGAGCATCGGGACAGGATCCTGATCGACATCCATGAACTGCAGGGCCTTCTCGCAGAAGAAGGCAAGGTCCGGTGAGAGCCTTCTTCGAGATGTTCTCCACGCGTCGTGGCCGTATTCGGCGCGCGATGCGAGCTCTGGGGCGAGATGCGAGCACGGCGAACTACGTGACGCTGGCCAAGGAGCATGCGGCCCTGGGTGAACCGGCGAACGTGCTTCGTGTTTGCCGCGAAGGCCTCGAGCTGCACCCGGAGAGCGCAGAGCTGCAGCGACTGGCGCAGCTCGCCCGCGAACTTCACCAGGAGCAGCGGCTTCAGGAGCTCCACAGGGAGCTCGAGAGTGCCCCGCGCTCTGCGGTTTTCCGGGAGCTCTGCGAGCTTCTGCTGGAGAACGGCGACGCACAGCCCGCGCTCGAGGCGGCTTCGCGCTGGCGCACCCTCACGGACGACCCCGAGTCTGTCTACTACGTGGCGGCTGCTCACGCTGAGTTCTTCTTCGACGGGCGGCGAAGCCGTGACGGTTTGCTCGCCTTCCAGCTGGCCGGCGAGTCCGCCAAGCAGCTCCCGAAGGACAAGCGACCCCTGCGCCTTCAGTTCGAGATCGCCCGGCGCTGCGGTGCCTGGGAGGACGCGCGCAAGTCGCTGGCACGCCTGCTGGAGCTGATGCCCGGCAACCCGCTTCTCGAGGCGCGTTTCCGCCGCGTCCTTTCCAACTGCGCGCACTCGAAGCCGCTGCCGCGCGCTCTGACCGAGGTCGAGCGCTCCGGACGCTTCGTGGACGACGAGCCCGAGGAAACCGGTTCCTTCGATCGTGAGTCGCTGCGCCCCACGCTCAAGAAGCTCGCCGCGCGCCCCGAGGTGCACGTCGCCTTCTTCCTGCGTGGCAACACGGCCCTCGTTCAAGGCGCCCACGGCCCGACGGCCGACCGGACGGCCCGCGCCGTCCGTGAGGTCCTTCAGGTCAGCCGCAGCTCGGCCAGGCGCATGGCGCTCGGTCGCGCGATCGAAATTCGAGCGGAGGGTTCATTCGGCGCACTCGTGCTGAAGCCCGGGAAGCTCGGAACCGCAGCCGTCTGGGCCTCTCAGATCCCGCGCGGCGGGGTCGAAGATCTCATGGATGAACTCAACGGTGAAATCAGTCCGGGAGCCGCGGCATGATGCACGACATTCTTCAGCCGCTCACGGTTCAGCCCGGCGTCAAGCAGGCGGCCGTGATCTCGGCCGACGGCGTACCCGTCTGCGTCTTGGAGCGCTCGTCGATGGCGAACGGCCAGTTCGTCGACTGCACGAACTCGAGCCAGGCTTCCCTCGAAGGCCAGCGCATCGATCCCGCTTCGCTCGTGGCTCTTGCCGCGAGCTGGGTAGATGACGTGATGCGGGCGGGCGGACAGATCGCGTGGGAGCTTCCCAAGCGATTCGTTCTCGCGGCCAGCCAGGGGACGCTCCTCGTCCAACAGGGACCGAACGCCCACGTGATGGTGGTCATCGAGCCCGACTGCGATACCGGTGCGTTCTCGCTTCCGCTGGAAGCGGCGGTCGAGCGACTCCACCGGCTACTGCGCGACCTCGGTCGCTTCGATCCTGACCAGAACGCGGCCGCACTACCGCGGCCCGTTCCGGGCACGGGGCCCATGGCGGCCCCTTCCATCGACGCATACGCGGCGGGCTCCAGCCCTGCGAGCGTCATGTTCACAGACCAGGCTCCGGCCGGCGGTTCGCCCGCATCCGGTTCCTATCGACCCCAACCCGGCACTACGGCGCACGACAGCTCCCAAGGAAATCACTGAGATGGTTCAGATCAACTTCGCTCAAAAGAGCGTGACGGTGAAAATCGTCTACTACGGCCCCGGTATGTCCGGGAAGACGACCAACCTGGAGATCGTTCACCAGCGGGCCCCCGAGGCGAACAAGGGGGACCTTACGAGCATCTCCACGGACGGTGATCGCACGCTGTTCTTCGACTTCATGCCCCTGGATCTCGGCACCGTCGCAGGCATGCGCACCCAGTTCCAGATCTACACGGTGCCTGGACAGGTCTACTACAACTCGACGCGTAAGCTCGTGCTGCAGGGCGTCGACGGGGTCATCTTCGTCGCCGACTCCAGCGCGTCGATGCTCGAGGAGAACCTGGAGTCCCTCTCCAACCTCGCCGAGAACCTCATCGAGTACGGCAAGGACATCGAGGAGATCCCGATCGTCATCCAGTACAACAAGCGCGACCTGCCGGACGCGATGACGGTGGAAGAGCTGGAACGTCACCTCAACCCGCGGGGCGCCCCCTCGTTCGAGGCGATGGCGAACTCGGGACACGGTGTATTCCCGACGCTCAAGTCGCTGGCTGCCCGCGTGCTGGACTCGATCCACGAGCAAACGGGTGCGTCGGGTGCACAGGGTGTAGCGGCTCCGAAGCCAGCTGCCCCCAGGCCAGCCCAGGCGCCTGCGGCCCAGGCTCCTGCAGGCCCAGCTCCGGTTCCGCTGTCCGCTCCGGCGGCCCAGCCGGCTGCGGCGACTCCTTTCGGACAGGCACCGGCAGCTCAGCCCCAGCCAGGAATGCAGCCCGGAATGCAGCCGATGCATGCACAGCAGCCCGCGGCGCCGATTCCGGCTCCGCAGCAGCCTGCGCCACTGGCCATGCCGGCTCCCTTTCCGGTTCACGCACAGGCTGAGTCGGTGCAGCAGCAGCAGCAGCAGCAGGTATCGATGAGCCCCGTGGCACCTGGCCCGATGCCCGCCAGCCCGATGCCTGTCGCTCCGATGGAGGGTGGACTCGAGCACTCGGCTCCTCAGTTCCAGCAGCAGCAGCAGCCGCAGGCTTCTGGTCTTCGGATGGCGGACCCTGTGCCACACACCGTTCCCTTGGGTCATCAGCCCCCGGCGGCACCGACGCACTCGCAGGCACCTCCAGCGCCCGTGAGCCCGATGCAGCCTGCACCCGTGCAGAATCAGCAGCAGCAGCGTCCTGCCTACGGTTCTCCCGCGGGGACAGCACCGCGCCCCATGGCTCCGGCGGGTTCCGCACCGGCTCCGCGCGCCGCGGCTGCCGCTCCTGCGGGTCGCCTTCGTCCGCGTGCCTCAGCTGCCGCTGCGGCTGCAGGTTCTGGCTCGGGGAGCAACTCCAAGGGCGCACTCGTCACGGCGATCGTGGTGATCGCGGCACTCGCCGCTGGCATCGCGATCGGCGGCACTGTCTTCAACCTGATCTGATCGGAGGTTCGACCCATGAGGATCTCTGACGAAAAACTGAGGAGCGACCGCCTCGTCTTCTATGAACAGGACGTTGGCCGGCTGGACGGGGAGCTTGACGGCTTCCTCGAGTTCGCGGGCGCACGCTGTGCCCTGCTCGTGGATCGCGAGGGGCACCTCGTGACTCGCCGCGGCGATTCCGCTGGCAGCAACATGGAGGCGCTTTCCGCCCTGATGGCTGGCTCCTTCGCCGCGACTCGCGAGATCGCCCACATCCTCGGTGAGGAAGCGTTCACGACGCTCTCGCACCAGGGCGCGCACCAGAGCATTCAGGTCTCCATCGTTGGAGAGCGGACCTTGCTTGCGGTGGTGTGGGACGAGCGAAGCAACCTCGGGCTCGTGCGATTCTACGCGCAGGAGACGACGAAGCGACTCGAGCGCATCTTCACCGACATCGCCGAGCGGCCACCGGGCGAGAACGATCACATCCAGCTGGCTGAAGGGTACTCCGGAGAAGCAGCGGCCGTGCTCGACGAGCTCTTCTGATCACGCGCGTTGCGACACGACAAGCTGAGCCGAGCGGACGGAAACGTTCGCTCGGCTCACTTTTTTTGAGCGAACTTCGTCGTTGTGCTCGCAGCGTAAGTCATTGATCTTCCGAGGCTTGTGCAAGTCGCCGGCGCGCGCTCGACGTTCGCTCGGGAAAACACTTCGGATTCCACTCTGGATTTGGGTCAGCTAGCACTGATTCGTGTCGAAAGACACACCGATGTCGTGGTTTCCCCCTCGCTGCTGCTCCGCAGTCGCGGGACACCCCCCAGGGTCCACCCGACCCAAGGAGAACCACTCAAATGGCAAAGAAGAAAGCCACGCGCAAGAAGGCGACCAAGAAGGCAGCCCACGAAGAAGAAGAAGGCCACCAAGAAGAAGGCTACTCGCAAGAAGGCCACGAAGAAGAAGGCCACCAAGAAGAAGGCCACTCGCAAGAAAGCCACCAAGAAGAAGGCTACTCGCAAGAAGGCTACCAAGAAGAAGGCCACCAAGAAGAAGGCCACTCGCCGCCGCTAGTCGCGTCGGTGGTGCTCTAGCGGACCCGCCGCAGTCGATCTCTCTCCTTCCCTTCCTTGAATGGCCTCGGTCATGGGGAGCGCGAACGTGAGGATCGTCCCCTCTGCTGCGGGGCGTTCCGGCTCCTGAAGTCGGACGGCAGCGCGCCTCCGGGACAGTTCAAGACCGCCTCGCGGTTCTTGGCTTCCGGGTAGACCAGGCGCATCGCCTGGGCCACCTATGCGCTGCGCGCCGAAAGGCCCACGGGTCGGCCCGCTCGCACCTCTTCCACTCTTCGACAACTTGAACAGAGCCCCGAACTGCTCCTTGGTGTGGAGGCAGGACCCGGAAGCTCGGTGAATACGACAAGAGCCATGCTCCCCGAATGGGGGCATGGCTCTTCCTTTTGCGCGCCAGGAATGTGCGCCACAGGATGCAGTTTCCGTGTCCTGCGCAGGTGCGTGCGGCCCGTGGGACCGTAGCTCCTACTCGGTTTCCGGGAGTTCGAGGCGGGGGAACATGGCGACGATTTCGCCCAGGGGGGTGCCTGCCCGGAGCGTCCGCCAGGTCTCTGCCCGTGGAAGACCCGGTGCCGGCTGGTCGAGGACCTGGCCCTGTTGACCCAGCATGCTCCAGAGTTCCTGCGCCTTGGTCGGCATGATCGGGGCCATCCAGCGGGCGGTCCACGACAGCCATTCGCACAGCGTGGCGAGGGACGACTCGCCCTTGACCGGGTCCTCCTTGCGGAGCGCCCAGGGTGCCATCTGGTCGATGAAGCGGTTTCCGACGGCTGCGTTCTGAACGATCGCTTCGGCGGCGCGCCGGAAGCGGAACGCGCGGATGTGCTCGACGGGGTCCTCGATCGCTCCGCACTCGTTCAGGATGCAGGCGTCCATCTCGGCGCGGTGGTCGTCGTGGATCGCGGGGATCTTGCCCTCCGCGTTCTTGTCGATGAACTTCAGGACGCGTTGAGCGAGATTGCCGATGGTGCCGGCCAGCGCGGTGTTCGCGGTCTGGATGAACAGCTCCATCGAGAACTCGGAGTCCGCCGTCTCGGGCATCGACGAGCAAAGGTAGAACCTGGTGACGTCGGCGCCGTACTGCTCCACGAAGTTCGGGATATCGAACGCGTTGCCCTCCGAGGTCGAGAACTTCCCGCCCTTCAGGTTGTAGAACTCGTTCGCGGGCACGTGAGCCGGGAGCACGTATCCATCCTTGGCCCCGTAGAGCATCGATGGGAACACCAGGCAGTGGAACGGGATGTTGTCCTTGCCGATGAAGTGGACGAGGCTCGTGTCCTCGGACTGCCACCAGTCCTTCCACGCGTCCGGCGTCCCGCGCTCGACCATCAGCTCCTTGGTGAAGCTGATGTAGCCGATCGGGGCATCGAACCAGACGTAGAGCACCTTGCCCTCGCCGCGCTCGCCGACGCTCGCGGGCAGCGAGACGCCCCACTTCATGTCCCGGGTGATCGCGCGCTCGGGAACGTCCTCCAGGAGGTTTTCGATGAACCCTGCGACGTTGCTCTTCCACTCGTGCCCCTTGATCCACGCGCCGATCTTCTCGTCCCGGAGCTTCGGGAGGTCCAGATACCAGTGGGTCGTGGAGCGGGTCTCGGGAGCGGTGCCGCAGATCTTGCAGCTCGGCTCCTTCAGCTTGAGCGGGTCGATCCAGGTGCCACAGCTCGGGCACTCGTCGCCGCGCGCAGGCGTATGTCCGCAGACGTAGCAGGTGCCCTGGACGTAGCGGTCGGCCAGGAACATCTCGTCGGTCGCGCAGTAGAGCTGGTCCGTCGTCCGCTCCTTGAGATAGCCGTTCGCGTCCAGGCGTTCGAAGAACTCCCGCGACAGATCGGCGTGGGGCGGGCTCGTGCTCGTCCCCGACACGATGTCGTAGCGAATGTCGAGGGCCGCGAAGGTCTCCCGCATCCGGGCGTTCCAGCCTGCGACGTACGATGCGTAGTCCTCTCCGGCCTTCTCGGCGGCGATGGTGATCGCCACGCCGTGGTCGTCCGAACCTGAGACAGCCAGGACGTCCTCGCCGGCCATGCGAAGGGCGCGGGTGTAGATATCGGCCGGCAGGTAGGCGCCAGCGATATGCCCGAAGTGGAGGGGGCCGTTGGCGTACAGAAGGGCGGAGGTGACGAGGGTACGGGACACGGCGGTGGTCGGTCGTGGGGGGGGGATAGGTCGGTCAGGATCGGGGCGGCTTTTGGTCGCGAACAGGTAGATTCGGAAGGCCGGATACCGGTTCTCGGTCCAGGAGCCTAAGCTCTTTGCCCCGGGATTCGAATTCCCAGAGCCCCAAACGCTCTCTTTCGAGCCCCGGCAGTCCTGACCCCAGCCAAGACGACCGGATTCGTCTCCTGTACCCATGAGCGCCTTCACTCAACTCGACTATCTCGACCTCGACGACCAGTACTCCGAAGAGGAGCTGATGGTCCGCGACACCGTGCGCGGCTGGATCACCGAGCGCTTCAATCCCGTCGTCATGGAGCACTTCGAGGAGGGCACCTTCCCGATGGAGCTGGCGCCCGAGCTGGGTGAACTTGGGGTCTTCGGGCCGACGACCCCCGAGGAGTACGGCGGCGCAGGGATGAACAGCGTCGCGTACGGGCTGATCTGCCAGGAGCTAGAGCGCGGTGACTCCGGCCTCCGGAGCTTCTGCTCGGTCCAGGGATCCCTCGTCATGTGGCCGATCCACGAGTACGGCAGCGAGGAGCAGAAGCGCGAGTACCTTCCGAAGCTTGCCACCGGCGAGATGATCGGCTGCTTCGGCCTGACCGAGCCGGACTTCGGCTCGAACCCCGGCGGCATGCTGACGACGGCCCGCAAGGACGGCAACGACTACATCATCAATGGCCGGAAGATGTGGATCACCAACGGTAGCGTGGCTCAGATCGCCATCGTCTGGGCCAAGGTCGAGGGCCGCATCCGCGGCTTCATCGTCCCGACCGATGCCAAAGGCTTCAGTGCGCCGAACCACAACCACAAGTGGTCGCTGCGCGCGTCGTACACGAGCGAACTCGTCATGGAGGACGTGCGCGTCCCGGCCTCGGCCATGCTGCCCGGCGCCGACGGCCTCCGCGGCCCTCTCCAGTGCCTGACCCAGGCCCGCTACGGCATCGCCTGGGGCGTGATCGGCTCCGCGTACGCCTGCTTCGACGAGACGCTGCGCTACCAGAAGGAGCGCATCTCGTTCGACAAGCCGATCGCTGCCTACCAGATCCCGCAGATGAAGTTCGCGAACATGGCGACGGACATCACCTGCGCCAGCCTTTTGAACCTGCGCCTCGGGCGCCTCAAGGACGAGGGCCGTTTCACCTCGGCTCAAGTCTCCATGGCCAAGCGCAATAGCTGCAAGGTGGCGCTGGAGACGGCGCGGACCTGCCGCGACATGCTCGGCGCCAACGGCGTGACGCTGGAGTACCAGACGGGCCGCCACATGCTGAACCTGGAGTCGGTGATTACCTATGAGGGTACCCACGACATCCACACGCTCGCCATTGGCGCGGAAGTCACCGGGATCATGGCCTTCCGATAGGGGGAGACCCCCGGCAAGAAAGAAGCCCGCGCCTGATGGAATCAGGCGCGGGCTTCTTTCGTCTCGTCCCGCCTCGCAGCGGTTCGGCAGATCGTTCAGAGCCGCTCGACGACAGGACCCAGATCGTTCAGCACCTTGTCGATATGCGCCTGCTCGTCCTCGTCGAGGTTGCCGACGGTCTTGGACTGGAGCATGCGCAGGTCCGCGATCAGCATCCGCGCGTTGTCCGCGTGGACGTCTCGCTTGCCCGTCATGGGATTCTCGAGGAGCCCGCAGGACATCATGAGCTGGTAAGCGAGCCGCGTGATGAACAGGCGAAACTCGCCGCCGGGCAGCGGCACGTCGGCCGCTGTCTTGGTCTCTTCCGTCATGGTGGTTCTCGGGGAGCGCTTAGGAATGAGCGACGGCCGCGGGCTTCGCGCTACCGCCCGCGGCCCTGGGGAGCTGGTCGACGGACAGGGCCTTGGCCGCCGCCACGAAGCCGCTGAACACGGGCTGCGGGGTCAGCGGGCGGCTCTTGAACTCGGGGTGAAACTGCACGCCAATGAAGAACGGATGGTCCGGGATCTCCACGATCTCGACGAGATCGCGCTCGGGGTTCGTGCCCGAGAGGTTCATGTCGGAGGCTTCGAAGGCCTCGCGGTAGGCGTTATTGAACTCGAAGCGGTGGCGATGGCGCTCGTCGATGAGGTCGTCTCCGTAGAGCTTCCGCGCGAGGGAACCTTCCGTCAGATCGCAGGCGTACGCGCCGAGCCGCATCGTTCCACCCTTGGGCACCCCTTCCTGATCGTCCATGAGGCTGATCACGGGGTGCTTGGTGAGCGGCGAATGCTCCAGCGTGTGTGCACCGTCGAGGCCGAGGACGTTGCGCGCGTATTCGATCACCGCGCACTGCATGCCGAGGCAGATCCCGAAGAAGGGCACCTTGGACTCGCGGGCCCAGCGGATCGCGCGGATCTTGCCCTCGAGTCCGCGCTCGCCGAAGCCGCCAGGAACCAGCACGCCGTGGACGCCCTCGAGCAGGCGCGAGGCGGCTTCCGCCGAGTCGATCGTCTCCGCCGAGATCTTCCGGAGCTTGATCTCCACGTCATGGGCGATTCCAGCGTGGGAAAGCGCCTCGTAGATCGACTTGTACGCGTCGTGCAGCTCGACGTACTTGCCGACGATGCCGATCTCGACGGTCTTGTCGATCGCGCGGATCCGCTCGATCATGTCGGCCCAGTCGCCGAAAGGCGTCGGTCCGTCGAGGCGAAGCCCGAGGTGGTGCGCGATGAGCCTGTCGATGCCCGCTTTCGTCAGGTCCATCGGGACCTCGTAGATCGAGAAGTCGACGTCGCGCTCTTCGATCACGGCCTCGGGGCGGACGTTGCAGAAGAGGCTGATCTTCTTGAACATGTCCTGGTCCATCGGGACCTCCGTGCGGCAGATCAGAACGTCCGGCTGGATGCCGATTTCGCGGAGCTTGCCGACCGACTGCTGCGTCGGCTTGGTCTTGAGCTCTCCGGAGGCGCGGAGGTAGGGGAGCAGCGTCAGGTGGATGAACATCACCTCGCCGCGAGGGCGATCGAGCGCGAACTGGCGCACGGCCTCCAGGAACGGCAGAGACTCGATGTCGCCGACGGTGCCGCCAATCTCGGTGATCGCGACGTCCACGTCGGCGTCGGTGACGCCTGCGACGATCGCCTCTTTCAGCGCATCGGTGATGTGGGGGATGACCTGGACGGTCTTACCGAGGTAGTCGCCGCGGCGCTCCTTCTCGATCACCGAGGAGTAGATCTTGCCCGTCGTGAAGTTCGAGGCCTTGGTCAGCCGCGCGTGGGTGAAGCGCTCGTAGTGGCCGAGGTCGAGGTCCGTCTCAGCGCCGTCGTCGGTCACGTAGACCTCGCCGTGTTGGAACGGGCTCATGGTGCCCGGGTCGACGTTGATGTAGGGGTCGAGCTTCTGCATCGACACCTTGAGTCCCTGGCGCTCCAGGATCATGCCGATGGCGGCGGACGTCAGGCCCTTACCGAGGCTCGAGACGACGCCTCCCGTGATGAAGATATGCTTCGGCATTAGCGGATGCTCCCAGGAAAGAGGCCGACTCCGCCGTCTTGTGGGCGGGCCTGGCCACGGAGGCGTGTGCTGATTTCGGGCTGCTTGAATTCGACCTGTCCCTCGACGGCCTGGTACTGGCGGACCTCACCGTACACCTGCAGGTAGATGGGCAGGAGGCGGGTGAAAGTCTTCTTGGCCTCGGGATCGGTCTCGGCGTCATCGGAATTGACCAGGTAGCTGGTTCTGCCGTTGACCTTGAGTTCGAGCACGCCATCCAGGGAGCGGTCCGCTGGATCGACAGCGCCGTCGATCGCGTACTTCCAGAACCCCTCGCTCTCGAAGAGCTGGGCCACGCCCTCGATGATCTGGTCGTCACAGACCTTGATGTCCGCCGAGTTCTTCGTGTTGGACTGGAACGAGAGGGCGCGTGCGGCCGGCGTGTCGCCCGGTATGCCCATCTCCTTCAGCATCGACAGCGACACGAGACCGAGAACGTTGCCGCGCGCGGGGTTGAGGTAGGTCACCGACCCCGCCGTACCGGACACCGAGTCCGCTGGACCGGAGGAGTTCGTCTCACCGCCGTTCGAGCCGGTCGATGAGCAGCTGGATGCGGCCAGCGCGAAGAGGACCAGCGCGAGGGGACCCAGCGTGAGAGGGATCAGCGCCTTGGGTAGTACCTGGCGGGCGACTGAAGGGGGCGTGAACATGGGCGGCAGAAGGGAGCCTGCGGTGGAAAACAAGCCTGTCCGGACCACTTCCGCACCCCTGAGAAACGCTCCCGCGGAGGATCGTTCCCAGGGCATCCGGCAGCAACCCGGATCTGGACCCGCCAACACTACTGCGGGCGGAGGGCTGCCTCAACCCGAAGAACGTTTCCGCTGCCTCCGTTCTGATCTTCTTCCCCAGGAGGGGGCACTTCTCCGATCAGGAGGTGCCCGAAGTCCCGCGTGAAGCGGTGTCCGTCGTCGCTCACGCCGGTCTCCGGATCGAAGCTGTCCCGTTCTGCGTACATCTGCCCGGGGCCGACCCCGCGCCACTTCGGGTCGAGGGGCTCCAGGCGTCCAGTGGGGAAGAGGACGCCCGCGTCGCTGGCGTCGACGGTCACGATGTCGAGCCAGAGGCGGACGGGGTCGCCGGCCCGAACGGGATCGGACGTGTCCGCGGCGCTGATCGCTCCCTGGTAGGGGGCGAGCACGAAGCCTTCCGTGAGCCGGCTCCCGGTCTCCATGTCGATCATGCGCCGCTTGTTCCAGCCCGGGCGGCGGATCGCGACTGCTCCCTGGTCGGAGTCCTTGCCCGTGACCCGCACGAGGATCACGTAGTCCGCGATGATCCGGGGCCCGATCTGGTCGAAGTCGAACTCCACCCAGAGGAGGTCATCCCCGGGAAGCCAGGTGGCCCGCGCGTCCTCCAGCTCTACCTGCTCGAAGATCTCCATCAGCGGGCGCTCCATGCGAATGAGTGGCGTGCTGTCGTTCCTCGGGTTCGCCTCCGAGAACTCGGCCAGCACGCGGCGGCGGTCCCCCAGGTCTGGATGGCGGACCAGGACGAGGATCGGGCCGAAGCGCAGCTCGTCGCTCTCGCGATTCCAGAAGGCCGCCGCGACGTGAAAATTCTCGGAGAGCGTCTGGGAAAGTTCGCGCGCCCATTCGAGTTCCGGCTCGCCCAGGAAGGCGTCGCGCCGGAGCAGCGCGGAGTGAACGATGAATGCGTCGAGCCCTCGAATCTCTTCGAGCGTGATCTCCCGCTCCTCGGCGGAATCGAGGTGGGAGAAGCTGCCGTCTGGCTGGTTCGTCAGTTTGATGAGTTCCAGGTGGGGGGCGGTCCGGAAGAGTACGGACCAGTGGTAGCTCGCTCCCACGACCGGCTTCTGGCCGGAGGCCGCCAGCGACTTCAGTGGCTCATATTCATTGAGCCACTCGGCGGCATGGGCGAGGGAGGCCATACTCGTGGACGTGAAACCCGTCAGGGTCTTGACGCCCTGGATGGGGGCAACGATCAGTGCGCAGGCCACCAGGGCGCCGCGGAGGCGAGCTCCCGGTGCGCTTGCTTTCCCCGCGATCGTGGCAAGGCCCAGGGCGCTGTAGGCCGCGAAGGCCGGGAGCATGGGCAGCCAGATCCGCATCTCCTTGGTGCCCTTCATCGCGGTTGCCGCGATCAGCGCTGCGGCTGCGACCCATGGCGCGCTGGCGGAGATCATCTTGCCGAGCCTGCCGCGCATCACGTGGGCGTGGACGAAGAGCGCGCGCACTGCCGCCACGAGCGTCCCGAAGGCGAAGACGGGGACGAGCCAGCGAGGTGCGAACTCGGCGAAGTGGTCGAAGTACCAGGAGGCGCGGTTCGCCTGAATGAGGTCCTCGGCGTTCCTCGAGATCTGGTCCGCGCTGGATTCCTCGATGACCTCGTAGGCGATGTCGTACAGCGTGTGCCCGAGTTCGATGAAGCCGATCTTGTACATGTACGCTGCGATCTGGGGCAGCGTGTTGACGATCACGTAGTTGCTGAGCCCGATGCCGAACTGTCCATAGGCGGCCAGGTCGAAGGCGCATTGGAGGACGAGCATCGCCGCCAGAGCGAGGCTGCCGGAGGCTGCGAATCGGACGGTGGCGCGGAGTCGCTCCTTGAACGAGGGTGCGGGCTCGCCTGCGATTCCGTGGGAGGGCGCCTGGAGCCGGACGATGAACGCGAGGGCGGTCGCGACCACCACGACGGGAATGGTCTTGAACGCTGCGAGGATGGCGAGGCCGAAGCCGAGGCCGGCCTTCGCCCCGTTCCGCGCGGTCGTCCTGGCGAGGAACGCCCAGTTGACACCGTAGGCCAGTGCGGCGGCGGCGCCGATGTCGGCCATCGGGATGGCGGAGAACTGGAGCAACGTGGGGGAGGCCAGGGCGACGAGCCCCGCGAACCAGCCGACGTTTCGCGCGCTCGCGTCGCCCTCGCCGACGAAGCTGGCGAGGGCTCGTCCCAGGTGGACGGTGGCCACCACGAACAGCCACGTGATCATCACGTGCACGGCGGCAGCGTAGGGCAGGATCCAGCGGGTCTCTTCGACGCCGAGGGTCTTGCCGAGGACCTGACTCAAGAACAGCGCAGGCAGGTGCAGCAGGGTGATGCCGGCCGAGCGGAGCTGCTTGGCGTCGACGAGGAGTTCGCCACGGACGAAGGCGAGTGCTCGCTCCAGGTACTCGACCGCGTCGGCGAAGATCGTTCCCTCGGTCCTGACGAAGGAGAAACCAGCCAGCGCGAGGGTCAGGCCCAGCAGTCCCCACCAGGGGAGCCAGGTCGAGGTGGCGGTTGCCAGGTCGCCTCTGCTCGGTGCGGTCGAATGGACGCGACGTACCGGTGGCGCGTCGACGATCACTCCCGAGTCGGAGGTCGAAGCGGCTACTGGGCTGGCGATGCCAGGGGAGACGTCATTGGCCAAGGGCAGGTTCGACATGAGCCTCCCCACCATACCCCGACTTCCCGCTCCGACGCCAACGTGTCTCGAATCGGGGGGGCTCTCTGCTGGGCCTGTCGGAGCACCTTCTTCCCTGCTCGATCGGGTCCGTCGGAGGAAACCCGCGATTCGGTTCTTGAATCGGGATCCCTCGCTTTGGATTCTTCATCCGGCGTCCACGGCTTTGCACGGCCAACGGCGCCTTCCAACCGCACCCTTCATCCGCCAGCTGGGTCTTGATCGCCAGCTGGGCCACTCTCCATCTCCGGACCCTTCCGGAGTTGCTTTCCCGCACCGCACACCCGGGGGAGCTGGGGGTGGGCTCACCACATCCATCCGTCTCGGCCGCTCGCGGCCGAGCACTCACCCGGGCGATACGCTCCGGGGGTTCCATGGGCAAGTCCGAGAAGCTCGTCGTCCTGAGCGTCCTGTTAGTCGTCGTCCTGCTCTTCGTATGGTCGCTCCAGGGCGACACCTCCAGCGAGAAGCCGGCCAGCCAGGTCTACGCCGCCGATCGCGGGTCCGTTGCGGAACCTCCGATGACCACGCGCGTTGCGAAGGGGAGCGCGCAGGCGGGGAGGGAGACGGGTTCCCGGCCCTCGAATCTCCGGCCATCGAATCTCCGGCCCTCGAATCTCCGGCTATCGGGGACCACCCTCGGCGGGGATCGAGATTCGACCCCGCTCTCCGACGAGGTCCTGTCCGATGAAGTCAGCGTCAGCGAGGCCCCGGGCGCGCCGAGATCGAATTCGAACGGGATGCTACTGGCCGAGACCGACGGCTCGGGAACGGTGGAGATCACGTCTTCAGGCTCGTCGCGCAGGGGCACTTCCTCGATCGCAGATCCGGCGGTCCGCACGGATGAACTCGACGGAGCGACCTCCCGCAGCGGCGTGTCCCGTGCCCGTGTTCGCATGCAGCACGGCTGGGATCTCATCACCACGTCGGGTCTCCAGGGGACGGTTGATCCATCCATGTTTCTCTACGACGTCTCGGCACAGGATGTGACGTGGGAGGCTCTCGCGAAGGACCTCTACGGCGACGAGGCCAAGGCCGGCCTGCTTCGGCACAACAACGAGGGGATGGACGAACCGAAAGGTTCGGTCTTCGTTCCCGCCAAGGACGACCTGGGCCGCGAGGCTTCCGTTCGAACGGTGGAGGTCCTCCAGGGCGAGAGCCTGTGGCAGGTCGCCAAGCGCACGCTCGGCAAGGGCACGGAGTGGAAGGCGGTCTACGAGGCGAATCGCGACGTGATTGCCGATCCGGACTTCGTCGCGCCGGGGACCATCCTGAAGATCCCGGTTCAGTAGTTCGGGGTGGTTTCGGGTCGGCTGGCCCTCCGATGCCGGCCGTCTCCCTCGCTGGTCCTTTGGGGCTTCAGGTAGAGCCTCGAGGGCGGAGGGAAAGCGGCAGCCCTACTTCAGATCGTACCGGTCCAGCTTCTTGTAGAGGTGCGACCGTTGCATGCCGAGCTCCTCGGCCGTCCGCTTGACGTTGCCGTTGTTGCGGTCGAGCCGCGTCCGGAAGAAGAGGGCCTCGGCCTCGTTCTTGAAGTCCTCGAAGGTGGCGGCATCGAAGGGGGCTTCGAAGCGGCTGGTCGGCGCGGAAGCGCCCCCCGACGACGCACCGCCGCCGAGAGCACCGCCTCCGCCGCCGACGGAGCGCGTCATTCCCGGGCCCGATTCCATGACGCGGGCGATCTCGGCCGAGGTGATCTTGGAGTCCTCTGCAAAGATGGAGGCGGCTTCCAGGACGTTGCGGAGCTGGCGCACGTTGCCGGGCCAGCCGAACGACTGCAGCGTCTCGGCCGCGTCGTCGCTGAGCACGTCGGGGCTGCGGCCGATGCGGGCTGCCTGGCGCTCCAGGAGATGCCTCGCGATCATCGGGATGTCACCGGTGCGCTCACGGAGCGGTGGGACGTGGAGGGGAACGACGTTCAGGCGATAGAAGAGGTCCAGGCGGAACGACTTGTCCTCGACGCTCCGGGCGAGGTCCGCGTTGGTGGCGGCGATGACGCGGATGTTGACGGAGCGCGTCTGGCTATCTCCGACGCGCATGACCTCGTGGGTCTCGAGGGCGCGCAGGACCTTCGCCTGGGCGGCCAGCGGCATGTCTCCCACCTCGTCGAGGAAGAGGTTGCCGCCATCGGCGGCCTCGAAGTGGCCGACTCGGTCCTCGTGCGCTCCGGTGAACGAGCCCTTGAGGTGGCCGAAGAGCTCCGACTCGACCAGCTCTGCGGGAATGGCGGCGCAGTTGACCGTGATGAAGGGGCCGCCCGCACGTGGACCGCTGAGGTGGACGTTGCGTGCGACGAGTTCCTTGCCGACTCCGTTCTCCCCGGTGATGAGAACCGACGACTCGGAGTCGGCGACGCGCAGGATCGAATCGCGCAGCTTCTTCATCGCATCGGACTCTCCGATCAGTTCGAAGCCGGACCGAAGGCGCTCTTTCAGCCCCCGGTTCTCCGTTTGGAGGCCCGCATTCTCCTCCATGAGTGCGCGCTCGCGCAGCGCCTTGTGGATCGTGACGAGCACGCGATGCTCGTCGAGCGGCTTTTCCAGGAAGTTCACCGCCCCGCGCTGCATCGCGTCGACGGCGACGGGGACGTCGCCGTGACCGCTGATCATGATGACGGGGGGCGCAGCCTCGGCGCTGCCCGCCTCCTCGATGATCGAATCGAGCAGCTCGAGCCCGTCGACCTTGGGCATCTTCAGGTCGGTGAGGATCGCCGCGGGAGGCGTCTTCTCCTGGCGCAGTCGCGCCAGCGCCTCCTCGCCGTTGCGGGCGGTCCAGACGTTGAAACCCTCGTACTGGAGCGTCCCCTCCAGCGCCTGCCGGATATCGCCGTCGTCATCGACCACGAGAATCGTGCGTCGCCCCGTCTTTTCTTCGGACCTCATCGATGCCATGCGGTGCATTCTGTCAGCTCCTCTACCCTCGCGCGATCCATGCATCCCTTCCTCTCTCCATTCTCTACCTCTCTTCTCGCTGGCTCTCTCGATCTGGAGGGGTCAACCGGCGCAGAATCCAGCGGGCGGCGCACGCCCCTGATCGCGGGCGTGCTCTCCGGCACGTCGGCCGACGGAATCGATGTCGTCCTCGCGGTGGCCCGCTTCGAATCGAATACCCAGGAGAGCGGGCGCCTCGTCGGAATCGAGGGCGTCGCCCTGGCGACGGAGCCGTTCGACAGCGATCTGGGCGAGCGCGTTCGCGCGGCGCTGGATGGCGCGCCGCTCGGGCTCGGCGATCTCGCCGAGCTCGACCGAGACCTCGGACTCGCCTTCGGCGCCGCGGCTCGCCGGGTCGCCGATCGGCACGACCTCGGTGAACTCGTCCTGGTGGCCAGCCACGGCCAGACCGTCTTCCACCACGACGGGGACCCCGCGCGCGGGAAGGTGACGCTCCAGCTCGGCGACGGTGACTTCGTGGCCGAAGCCGCCGGCGTCGCCGTGGTCTCCGATTTTCGGACCCGCGATTGCGCGGCGGGAGGGGAAGGCGCCCCCCTTGTCGGGCTCGTGGACGACGTTCTGTTCGCCGCCGCGCCGCGCCCGCTGGCCATTCTCAATCTGGGAGGGATCTCCAACTGGACGATCCTCGCGCATCGGGGTGCGGATCCTGTGGCGTTCGACGCCGGTCCTGCCGGCGCCCTCCTCGACGGGCTGAGCCGGGCGCTGCTCGATGCGCCGTTCGATCCGGGCGGCTCGGCCGCGTCCATGGGCACGGTGGACGACCGCCTGGTCGAAGAATGGCTCCGCCACCCATTTTTTCTGACGAGGGGACCGAGGAGTACCGGGAGGGATACCTTCGGGAGGCCTTACGTCCAGGCGATCCTCGATGCGATGGGGGAGGCAGTGGGTGACCGCGCCAGCGATCTCCTTGCTTCGGCCTGCGCCTTTGTGGCGAAGGCGGCTTCGCGAGCGCTGGCCGAGAGCCTCCCCGTGGGATCGGCGCCTGTCCATCTATTGGTGGCGGGAGGCGGCATCCATAACGCCACGCTGATGGCTGCCCTGGAGGCTTCCGTGGCCGGCGACCTGGCTGCCCGAGGGGTCGAAACCGCCTCTTTTGGGTCCTCGGACGCCGCAGGAGTGCCCCCGGACGGCCGCGAGGCGCTGGCCTTCGCCGCCCTGGGCGCCCGCTTCTTGATCGGCGAACCGTCCACCTCCCGAGCCGCCACAGGCGCTGCGCCAGGCCGAATCCTGGGCAAATGGAGTCCTGCCCCTCCCATCCCCGTATCCGACACAAACGGACCAGGTCCATCCATTCCGGAATGAACGGACCAGGTCCGTTCATTCCGGAATGGATGGACCTGGTCCGTTTGTGTCGGATACGGGGATCTGGAAAGCAGTTGGTAGCCGCCGGGCTCGGGGTGGGTAGCGGCCGCTCAGGCCTGGGGAATCGTCAGGGCTTCTGCCGCTTTCTGCACGAGCAGTCGGGGCGTTTCTTGACCGCCCCCTTCCCTTGGCTATCATCGCCCACCCTAATTCCGCGTCACACGAACCGAACCGAGTCGCCCATCGCGGCATCCCCCCACGGTCCTTCCACCTCTGCTATGAGCCGATCGCGCTTCCTGGGTCTCTTGACCCTCCCCGTCTTGACGGCAGCCTCCTCCTTTGGCGCCGCATCGTTCGCGCCTCTGCCGCAGGACGTTTCGGGCGACTTCACCTCCGCCATCGAAATGTGGAGTCAAGGTCGCAAGCAGGAGTCCCTCGATGCGATGCGTCGCCTCCTGGCCTCTGACCCCTCCCCCGAAGACGTCTACGAGGCTTACCTCGCTGCGGACGCTGACATCGTGACCTCGTTCATGGCCGAAGGCGATGAGTTCACGCAGGTCGCCCAGCGCTTCTTCGAGCGCGCGAGCCTTGGCCGCAAGGCGATCGAGAACGATGAGGATCGCATCAAGGAGGGCGTCTCCGAGTACATGAACAGCGACGACGCCAGCGCCGCCATGCGCGTCATGGCGAACCTTCGCTCGGCCCACGGTGAGTACGCCGCGCCGCGCTTCATCAACCTTCTTGCGGACGACGACAACCCCGACCGCGTCCGCAAGGCCATGATGGGTCTCGTCGGCCTCGGCCGCCGCGCCGTCATGCCGCTCCTCGCGACGCTGGACTCCGACAACGCGACCCAGCGCATGAACGCTGCTGTCACGCTCGGTAGCATCGGCGACCCGCGCGCCGGAGCCATGCTCCTCGGCCTCGCCCAGTCGGACAGCGAAGCGATCGTTCGCACCGCTGCCGGAGACGCGGCAGCGCGCTGCGGCGCGAGCGGCGACCCCGTCGCTCAGCTCGTCGCGCTCGGCAACGACTACCATCATCGTCACGCCAGCGTCCTCCGCGACTACGATTACAGCGACGTGATCTGGGCCTGGGGCGACCGTCAGCTCGAGTCGATGCCGGTTCCGCGCTCGACCTACAACAACGAGATCGCCAAGAACTGCTACTACAGCGCGCTCGCCCTCGACGGCGGCTCGCTCGACGCCCAGGCAGGTATCGCCCGCGAAAGCGTCGACATCCAGGCCAAGCTGGCGGCCCTCGAGTCCGCGGGCCAGGACGTTTCTGACCTCGTCGAGAAGGCGCAGGCCGGCATGCTCGCCGTTCTCAGCGCTGGCCCCGGTGCCCTCGACCGCGCCCTCGGCTGGTCGGTCGAGTCCGGCGATTCCGCCACCGGCTCCCGCATCGCCCAGCAGCTCGGCGAGCTGGCCTCCGCGCCGCTCCCCAGCCTCACCGCAGCGCTCAGCGGCGGTGGAGCTTCGATGTCCGGCGAGGCCGCTGTCGCCCTCGCGCATATCGCGGTTCGGACCCAGAGCGGCACCAGCGCCGCCGTCGTGGACGCCCTCGGCACCGCCGCTGGTCGTCGCGTCGTCAAGATCGCTCTCGTCATCGACGGTGACGCCCAGCGCGCCGATTCGCTGATTTCGGCCCTCGACCAGCAGGACGTCCTCGGCCAGCACGCTGGCTCCGGCGTCCAGGGTCTTGTCATGCTCGGCCAGCTGGCCGGCGTCGACGCGATCCTCGTGGGCGATAGCCTCTCGGACATCACGACGGACGCGGTCATCGCACAGATTCGCCAGAACCCCGCCTACGAGAACACGCCGACCTACCTGCTCACCTCCAGCGAAGACGTGAGTGACGCCTACGGCGATCGCATCCAGGGCGCCTTCGCGGGTGCCGACGGAATCGACGCTCTCTCGGAGGTCTTCGAGGCCAAGCTGGACGACAGCCGCGCCCGCGCGGACGCCCTTTCGGCCCGCGCCGCGGGTGCACTGGCAGCGCTGGCCCAATCCGGCCGCACGGACGTCCGTGGTGCGATGTCAGGGCTCATGGCCGCTATCGACGGTCGTCGCGATGAGGTGGCCGGTCCCGCCCTTGCGGCCCTCGGAACGATCGCAGACGCCAGTGCTGCCAACGGCATCCTCGCGGTGCTGAGCGGTGATGGTTCGGACGCAGCTCGGATGGCAGCCGCCGACGCGATCGGTGCGATCGGAAGCCGCGTTTCGCTGGGCGCCGACGTCCAGGCGGCTCTCGCCGACGTGCTCGGTTCCGACGCGAGCCTTGACCTGAAATCGGCAGCTGCCCGCGCCCTTGGCCGTATGCAGATTGCCGATGGCGAGCGCGCCAGCGTCATGCAAAGCCTCCGTGTTCGCGTCGGTCAGTAGGACCTGACGGGAGTGAGGGTCTTGTCGCTGCCAGTGGGCGTCGACGAGACCATAAAATTTCACGAGGCCCGTTGCTTCCCACCGAGCACGGGCCTCGCTATCATCCCGCCCCCGCAGGCGCGTCCTGCATCCGCCAGAGTAGCTCAGTGGTAGAGCACCGCTTTCGTAAAGCGGCGGTCACGGGTTCAAATCCCGTCTCTGGCTCCATCCAATGACGAAGGGCCGTGCTTGCGAAGCAAGCACGGCCCTTCGTCATTGGATGGAGTTGTTTTCTGGCCCAGCCGCTGGCGCGGATGGAGCTGGGGCGGCGCGCGAAGCGTGCGAGCCGCCTCGCGATCTCCACTCGCGCGGGATCCCTCGCGGGAGGGCGGGTTGGCTTCCGGTTCGGGTTTCGGGTTGGCGCGGCTTGGTTCGGGCTTCGTTCCCGGCTTCGGGGGCGGCAGACTGGAGGGATGACGCAGAACAGGATCGACGGATTGATAGGCGTGATTCACCTTCTGGCCACCCCGGGAGCGGTGGGGTTTGGCGGGATGGCCGCGCTCCTCGAACGGGCGGTTGCGGATGCCGCTGCCTTCGTCGAGGGCGGGATTCGGCGGCTCATCGTCGAGAACTACCACGACGCTCCCTTCTTCAAGGAAGGTGTGGGGGCGGAGACCGTCGCGGCCTTGGCGCTCGCGGTCGATCGCGTACGCAGCGTCGAGGGTGTGGGCGAGGTGGGCGTCAACGTCTTGCGAAACGATGCGGCGTCTGCGCTGGGGATTGCGGCTGCTACCGGCGCCAGGTTCGTTCGCGTCAACGTCCATACGGGCGCGATGTTCACCGACCAGGGGCTGATCGAAGGGCACGCGGCGGCGACCATGAGGCTTCGGGAGCGCCTCGGAGGGAACGTTGCGCTCTTCGCTGACGTCCACGTCAAACACGCCACCCCGATCGCCGGGGAGAGGCTGGAGGACGCTGCTCGGGACGCGGTTCATCGCGGGCGCGCGGACGGGCTCATCGTCAGCGGCGTGGCGACGGGGGCGGCGCCCGAACCGGAGCGGGTCCAGCGCGTGCGCGCCGCCGTGGGCGATGGGGTTCCCATCCTCATCGGCTCCGGGTTCTCGCTGGCGACGGCGCGGGGGCTCCTCGAATTCGCCGACGGCGCGATCGTGGGGACGGCGGCCAAGCGGGATGGGAGGGTCGAGAACGAGGTCGACGCCGCGCGCGTCCGGGACCTCGTCGACGTGCTCGGCTAGTGGGATTCTGGCGAACGCGGCGGTACGAAGAAGCCCGCGCTCCCCTCTCCTGGGCGGAGAGATGAGCGCGGGCTCCTTTCAGTCTTCTTTTCTGGCGCTCGCCAGGATCACTCGAAGGTGATCGTGTAGCCGTCGCTGAAGTTCGAAACGATCGTCGGGTTTACGTCGCGGTACCAGGCCTGGAAGTTCCACGTCTCGCCCGCCTGGATCGCGATCGCGCCGTTCGGCTGCGGGACGTTGTTGACGTCGACGACGAGGCTGAGTTCGCCGAAGAGACCGGAGTTGCCGACCTGGCTCAGGTAGCGGCCGACTGCGCCGCCGACGCAGAGCGTTCCCTGCGAACCCGCGGGGTTGGCGACCTGGGCCTGCGTGTTGCTGACGATGAAGAACCCGAAGGAGTTCGGGGGCAGCGAGAACGCCGTGAGGCCGAAGTCGTTGTTGGAGAGCTGCTTCGTGCCGTAGCCCGAGAGGAACGCGGATCCGCCGGTGCTGTTCGGGGTCAGGACGCAGTAGTTGAGGCCGAGGGTGGGGGAGGTCGGCATGGCGAGGGCCGGACGGTAGAACTCGAGCGTGCACCGGATGCGGCGCGCCTGCTCCTCCGTGAAGTTCGTCATGCACGTGTCCGGGCTGTAATCCATGTAGTTGCGGACCGGATCCGGGCTACCGCAGCTCGAGGAGTTCGCGGGGCAGTTGTACTCCGGCTGCGACTCGGCATTCGTATCGCAGATGAGGTCGCCGCTGGTGTAGCAGTTCGAGCCGCCGCATCCGCCATTGAACGTGTGGTTGAGGCCGAGGAAGTGCCCGATCTCGTGGGTGAGCGTACGGCCCTGGTTGTAGGGGGCTGCCGGGGCGTTCCGCCCGACCGCGCTGTTCAGCACGACGACGCGGTCGCTGTTGCTACCGACGCTGTTCGGGCTCGACGCGGGCAGGAACGGCACGTAGCCGAGGATGCCCGAGGAGCCCTGGGGAGCACCGAGGGTGTAGATGTTCAGGTAGACATCCGGATCCCAGGCGAGCGTGTTCCAGTAGGACCCGCCGTCGCTGTACCAGGTGCTGTTGTTGTAGCGGTTGATGCCGGTCGTCGGGGCTCCGTTCGGGTCGACCGTCGCCAGGGCGAACTCGATCTTCGTGTCCGTTCCAGGGGCACCGGGCGTTCCGGAGAGGGCGCGGAAGTCCTCGTTCAGGATGTCGATCTGGCTGTTGAGGCGGCTATCCGGAACGTTGCCCGTGCCATTCGAGGTGCGAATGACGTGGAAGACGACGGGGATCCTCAGGACCTCCAGGTTCGCCGGCGAGTAGATCGGATCCGGGACCGTTCGGTTGGCGCTGCAGTCGCTCGGGGGCATGAAGCTGTTCTGCGTCGTGTTCGAATCCGGCGTGCCACAGCGGAAGTAGCCGAAGGGGCCGGGGACCTGGCCGTTGACGGTCAGGGTCGGCGCGCCAGGCTGCTGGCTGGCAGGCTGGGCCGTCTGGCTAAAGGCAGGGAGCGCGGCGATAGCTGCCACGGTGAGGATCGCTGTTTTCATGGGAGAGTGGGAGTCTCGGGCGCCCCAGGCGCTGCCGAGTGGTGTGCGTCCAGGCCGCGGGGGCCCAGGGCGCGGGGGCCAGGTGAGATGCGCCGGGGGAGCGCTTTGCTTTGATCGAACATGGACGTAGTCCGGACCCCGAAAAGATCCCTCGTTCTGGCTTCAAATGCCCCCGTCCGCCCTGGCTTCCGCTGGATCCGCGGCCCCTCTGACCCATATGGGGACATTGATTCGGGGTGAAGCCGCCGCGGAAACGTGCCCTCGAGCGGGCGACGGCTGGGCTGCGGCGACTTCCCAGGAGCGCAGAATGTCAGACCTGGCGGACCCGCGGCCGAACGCGGACCACATCGACCGCTCGGCCGAACCCGCCGTCGAGCGACCGGGCCATGGCGGCGGCCGCCGCGTCCATGCTGCCGGCCTCGCCGATGGCGACCACCCCGGATCCGGCTCCGGAGAGGCACGCGGCGTACGCTCCCGCTTCGATAGCACCAGCGATCGCTTCGTCGACCCCTGGAACGAGGGCCCGGCGAAAGCGCTCGTGGATCCGGTCGACGACGCCGAGGCGAAGCAGCCGCGGATCGCCGGTGCCGAGGCCTTCCAGGAGTAGCGCGAGGCGCCTCGGGTTCTCGATCGCGTCCGCCAGCGGCACCTCGCAGGGCAGGACGGCTCGCGCCTCGTGAGTGAAGAGCGGCGTTCTGGGCCAGGCGACGGCCAGCCCGAGCGAGTCGTGGATCGGGACCTCGACGATGGCCATGTCCCCCGCGGGGTCGCCAGGCGTGGGAACCGCCGCCGTGCAGCCGCCCATGAGGGAGGCCGTCCCGTTGTCGGGATGCCCCTCCAGCTCGAGCGCCAGCGAGATCAGCGCTCTCCTCGCGAGTGGAGTCTCACCGGCGGCTTCGTCTGCCGCCGCCGCGAGCAGGAGCGCCGCCGCGATCGCCGCGCCGCTGCTACCTAAGCCGCGACCGACCGGAATCTCGGATCGGATGTCGATGTGCAAGGGCGGCAACGGGCGCCCTGTGTGCGCTTCGTACTTCGCGAGCGAGCGCAACGCGAGATCCTCCTCGGGGGACCACCCGGGCGAGTAAGGGCCTGCATCGGAAGCTGGACCGTAGGTGACACGGTGCCGTCCTGCTTCTTCCTGCGCCCCCATGGATCCGGTGGCGTCCAAAAAAAGTCCGAGCGCCAGTCCAAGAAAGTCGAACCCAGGACCGAGGTTCGAAGTGGAACCCGGAACGCGCACATGCAGTGGGGGAAGTGGAGGCAAGGCCGGCATGGACCTCGAGTTTACGTGCCCTTCGACGCAGATGCGTATTCAGTGGCCCTTGTAGGATCGCCAAACGCGAGATAGTGTGTGGTCGTCTGATCGGTACATCGCACATGCCGCCAGACTTCGCGCATTGAACTAGCCATCCTCGGGTGGCATTCACGTCCAGGCTTCCGGACCGCAACTCCGGGGCTGCATTTTCAGGAGGGGACACCGCATATGTCCGTCGACTTCACCTGCGATGAGAAGGATCGCTTCTCATCTCGCCTCGCCACCATTCCAGGGATCCGCCCGCTTCCGTCCGTCGGGGACTGGATCCTCCTGGAGGTCACCAAGCCCCAGGAGATTGCCCGCAAAGTCAACCGGCGACTGGAGCCCGGAATCATGAGCGTCCCGCGCGGAATGGAAGGCGCCGTCCGGGTTCACGTGGGGGATCCCAAGGTCAACGAGCAGGTCATCCGAACCCTGCGCGACCTCGTGGCCTGAAGCCAGGCCTGCACGGGGTGAGGCCGCGAGCCGCCTGAACTTACGGGTGGCACGCGCACCGGGTCCCATGTCAGCATGCGCGAATGACTTCCAAGATCATTCGCGCATGCTTCGTTTCCAGCTGGGCCGTGATGGGAATGGCCGCGGCTGCCGCCCAGGATTCTGCGCCCGAGGCGATAGAGGTGGAGATTCGCGCGGCGCCCGCCGATGAGTGGCCCACCAGTCCCGCGATCCCTCCGGGCGACGATACCGTCGACGCGGCGATCGCCGGGGCGGAGCTTCGCGGGCACGTGAAGGCGCTCAGCGACGACTCCCTCCAGGGACGCCCCATGGGCAGCGACGAGAGCCTCGTGGCCGCTCGATACGTCGCGCAGAAGCTCGAGGCGATGGGTTTCCAGCCAGGGGCCAGCGACGGCACCTTCTTCCAGCGCATCGACCTCTTCAAGCTGAACTACACGGCGCCATCCGAGCTGCAGGTCGTGGCGAAGAACGGGGACCGCGCGATCCTGTACTACGGCGGAGAGTTCACGTTCGATTCGTTCTCGGCGGCGATGGGCACCGAGGATCTGCGCTGCGTCTACGTCGAGGACGAGGAGGACCTGCCGGCCGCTGCTGATCCCGGGGTCGCGCTCATCTTCCAGACGTCCTCGGGGAAGGCGCGGCGCTGGCTGCGCGACGCTGGATTCGCGAACGGAGCCGGGTTCGGGATGGTGCTCTACCCACGCGAGGACGGCAAGGTCGGTGAAAAGAGCGTCAAGGCGCCCGGTCGGTTGAGCCCCGTCGCCTCGGCCAAGGGTGGGATCGCCGGCCGCATCGACGGGCCCTGGGGGAACCGAGCCTATGCGGGCGAGCTGGAGACCGTACGGTTCGTCCCTAACGCCGAGATCGAGCGCCGCTTCGACGTCAATGTCGTCGGGTTCCTGCCGGGAGCAGGTACCGAAGAGAACCCCGACCTGAAGAACGAGGTCGTGATGCTCACGGCCCACCGGGATCACATCGGGCTGGCCAGGGTTCGGCCGGGGCAGGAGGTGCCCGACGACATCATCATGAACGGCGCGGACGACGATGCCTCGGGATGCTCCGTCGTGCTAGAAGTCGCCGAAGCTCTCGCCAGCGGCGAGCGTCCCGCCAGGACCGTCATGGTCGTGATCGTGACCGGTGAGGAAGTCGGAATGGTGGGGTCTGGCTACTGGGCGGACTCGCCGACGGTCGACCCTGCGTCCGTCATCTGTGCGCTGAACTTCGAGATGCTCGGCCGCCCCGATCCCATGACCGAAGGCTCCGGGAACATCTGGCTGACCGGCGACGAGCGCTCGAGTCTCGGCCCCGTGCTTCGGGAGCACGGTGTCCAGGTCACGCCCGACGTGCGGCCGGAACAGAACTTCTTCAAGCGCTCCGACAACGTCTCCTTTGCCCGCATCGGCATCGTCTCGCAGACCCTCTCCAGCTTCGGCGGGCATCGCGACTATCACCAGGCCTCGGACGAGTGGGATACGCTCGACTACGAGCACATGGAAAAGGCCGCTGCGATCGCGCTGGCTGCGGTGCGGGATCTCGTCAGCGGAGCGTGGACGCCGAGCTGGAACGAGGGAGAACCGAAGCTCTGAAACCGCTCCGCGGTTCGCTCTTGACCCGGATCCGACTGTTCGTTCTGGGTCAAGAGCGCTATCCTCGGCCGCTCATTGTCTGAAACATATTCCCGAGGGGGGACCCGTGAGTACCGCTGCACCCAAGAAGTCGAACAAGTCCGAAGTCAAGCCGAAGAAGCGCAAGGACGGATCGCCCAAGCGCACCTCGAAGCCCAAGTCCTCGGAGGACCGGAAGGAGGGCAAGAAGCGTGATCGGCGAATGAACGCCAAGAACGCGGACCGCTACGAGCTCTACCAGCGCGCGGTGAACTCGCCGGAGGCCGACGTTCTCTTCATCGAGAAGGCGTACGAGCACTATCGCGGGGAGAAGTTCCCGCTGCACTTCCGGGAGGACTTCTGTGGCACCTCGTCGATGTGCGCGCAGTGGCTCGCCACGGATCGTGAGCGCACGGCCGAGGGCATCGACCTCGATCCCGAGCCGATCGAGTGGGGCAAGAAGCACAACTTCGGCATCGTCTCCGACGGCACCGAGCGGATGCAGTGGCACATCTCGGACGTGCGTGGTCCCGTGGAGCGTGGCCCGAACGGCAAGCGCCCCGACATCACGGCCGCGCAGAACTTCAGCTACTGGTGCTTCAAGGAGCGCAAGGACCTCCTCGCGTACTACCGCGCGGTCCTCGAGGACCTCGCCGATGACGGCATCTTCGTGATGGACATCTACGGCGGCCCCGAGGCCACCGTCGAGCAGGAAGAGGTTCGCTCCCTCGGAAGCGGCATCGAGTACGTCTGGGACCAGCGTGAGTACCAGCCCGGCACCGGCACCTACTTCACCGCGATTCACTTCCGCTTCCGCGACGGATCGGAGATGACGAACGCCTTCGAGTACGAGTGGCGCTATTGGACGCTGAACGAGATCCGCGACGTGCTCTACGAGGTCGGCTTCCAGGACGTCACGACCTGGTTCGAGGGCACCGACCCCGATGACGAGGAAGAGGGCGACGGCAACTTCGAACTCGACCCGATCGGCGAGAACTGCGAGGCCTGGCTCGGGTACATCGTGGCGGCCAAGTAGCGTCCATTCGCGAGGGGCCATTCGCGGCGGAGCCACTCCCGAGGGTGTCACTACTTGGGGGCCAGGACGCGAGCCAGTCCCTATGATGGGGGGAACCGTTTTTCGGAATCCCCCCATGACAAATACAACACCGTCCTCCCCGGCTGGCTCTTCCGCTGGCTCCGCCGCAAGTGGCGGCGAATGGTTCGGCCATCCCCGCGGCCTCTCCACGCTCTTCTTCACCGAGATGTGGGAGAGGTTCTCCTTCTACGGAATGAAGGCGGTCCTGATCCTCTTCATGACCACCGCGGCGGCGGGGGCGAATCCGGGGCTCGGGATCTCGACGGCCGAGGCGGCCGCGATCTACGGCCTGTACACGTTCTTCGTGTACATGCTCTGCCTGCCCGGCGGCTGGGTGGCCGACCGGCTGTGGGGGCAGAAGCGCGCGGTGTTCGTTGGCGGCGTGATCATCATGCTCGGCCACGTGGCGCTTGCGATCCCGTCGAACACGAGCTTCTACATCGGCCTCGCGCTCGTGGTGACCGGCACGGGCCTCCTGAAGCCGAACGTCAGCACGATGGTCGGCGACCTCTACCCCGAGGGCGGTGCGCGACGAGACGCGGGCTTCTCGGTCTTCTACATGGGCATCAACCTCGGCTCTTTCCTCGGCGTGGCCGCGGTCGGCTGGCTGGGTGAGAAGCACAACTTCCACTGGGGCTTCTCGCTAGCGGCGATCGGCATGCTCCTCGGACTGATCCAGTACCGCCTGGGTGCCAAACACCTCGAGGGTGCTGGCGAGATCAAGACGGGTGAGGCGCAGGACGTCCTCGCGGCGCGCGGTCGGAAGTTCTACGCCATCTCCGCCGCCTGCGTCGCGGCGGTCATGGTCTTCGGGTACCTGATGTACAGCGGCGCTATCGGCATCACGATCGGCGGCGTCGCGGCGGTGCTTGGCGCGAGCGTCGCGCTGCTCGCGGTGGCGTACTTCTCGCAGCTGATCCTGTCGGGCCGGGCCACGCTCGGATTCATCGGCGTCGCCGCGATCTCCGCGATCGTCGTGGGCCAGTCCATCGACTCCGCGCCCTTCGTCGACGGAGCGCGTGAGACGCTTCACTCCGAAGCGATCGCCGACCAGCTGGCCGTGCTGCGAGGCGACCAGCAGCTTCTGAAGGATGCGGGGAAGCTGGATGTGGTCCCTGCGGACAGCGTGCTCGAGGCACAGATGGACAGGGCTGCCATTACGGCCAGCGTCGCGGAAACGGCGATCGTGGCCAGGGGCACGCTGGAGCATCGCCTGCGCGCCTATCAGATCGGCATCGGAATCACCGTGCTGCTGTTCCTCTTCCTCTGCGCCTTCAAGTTCCTGCGGCTGCCGAAGGGCGAGGAGATCGACAACAAGCGGCTCTTCGTGATCTTCTGGCTCTTCCTGCTCTCCGCCGTCTTCTGGATGGGCTTCGAGCAAGCGGGGTCGAGCATGAACCTCTTCGCCCGCGACTACACGGACCGGAACTTCTTCGGCAGTCTCCTGCCTGCGAGCTGGCTTCAGAACGTCAACGCGTTCCTGATCATCCTGCTCGCGCCCGTGTTCGGCTTCGTCTGGACCTGGCTGGCGCGCAAGGACGCCAACCCCAGCATCCCCGTGAAGTTCGCCCTCGGCTTGCTCGGACTCGCGACCGGCTTCTTCGTCCTCTCGTGGGGCTCGGCCAACGCAGGCACCGGGACCGGCGAGCAGGTCGGGATGTCCTGGCTCATCGTCACCTACTTCTTCCACACCGTGGGCGAGCTCTGTCTCAGCCCGGTCGGCCTCTCGTCCATCACGAAGCTCGCGCCGCGCGGGCGCACGGGGCAGATGATGGGCGTGTGGTTCATCGGCGCGGCCCTCGGCAACCTGTTCGCGGGCCTCGCGGCAGCGAGCCTCGGCAACCAGGAGCCGACGACGCTCTTCCGGACCGTCTCGATGATCGTGGGCGCGGCGGGCATCATCGCGCTTCTCACCTCGCCGATGGTGAAGCGCCTCACCGGCGACATCGAGTGACGATCCACGTCTGACGGAGAGGCACGTCTGGCCGAGAGGCAAGTCCGGCCCAAACGAAGGAGCCCCGCGCGAACGCTGCCGTTCGCGCGGGGCTCCTTCTTCATTCTCGATCGCTCTCAGCGCCTCGAGATCAGTGCTTGCTGAGGTCCTGGATGTTCTCCACGACGTTCATCTCGTTCACATCGAAGGCCATCGGCGTCGTGATCCCGTACCCGCGCTTGAGCGCGGGGAGCGACACGCGCTGGTGCGGCTCCGGCATCAGCTCGATCCTGTTGTTCTCCGGCGTGTCCTTGTTCTCGATCACGCGGATGAGCACGAGCTGGCGCTCGCCGCTCCACTTCGTCGGGTCGTTCTGGGCCTCTTGCCAGAGCTCTTCCAGGTGCTCCTGGCAGACCTCGCACGTCTGGCGATAAACGACTACGTGGCTGTTCGGGAGGACGGCGCCCTCGGACTGGTCGATGAAGCGAGAAATGTCCGTCTCGTAGAAGTCCTTGCCTTCCCAGGTGTCGGGGCGCAGTTCGAAGAACTCGGGCATCGCCGGATCGGCTTCCACCACGACGTCCTGGATCTGTGGTGCAACAGGCTCCTCGGCGGGCGTTTCCTGGGGGAGTTCGACCACGGGGGTGCCGGGCATCGGATCGGTGGCCATCTCGCTGGCTGCTTGCGCGGTGCTCTCCGGCTTGATCGGGGTCAAGACGCCCATGCCCTCGGTGGCGGCGGCCGGCGTCTCCGCTTTCCCGGTGGGTTCCGTCGAGACCAGCGCGGGGTTCTTCGCGGGCGGCAGCACGGGCGCGGTCAGCTTCATCCAGGGCCCCGCGATCGCCACGGCGAGCAGCGGCAGGTACCCGGCCCAGCCGAGGCCGGACTCCTTCGCTATCCGCCACGGGCGAGAGATGACGATCAGCGCCAGAAGGCCACCGTCGATGGCCATCATCGTCTCGGGCTTCATCGTCACGCTGGATCCGAAGCAGCCACAGGAGGCGGCGCCTTCCTGTACGAGCGGATAGAGGATCGCGAGGAAGGTGCCGTAGGCGCCCACGAGGAAGAGCCAGCCGAGGCGCGGCTTGGCGATCACGAGCCCGACGACGGCCAGCTCGATGATGATCGCTGCGCGCATCGTTTCCCAGTTCGATGCGAACGGAGAGTACTCCGTGACAATCTTCGGCAGGTCGTTCGGGGACCCGTCGAAGAGCTTGTAGAGGGCCCCGACGAGGAGCCAGAGCATCCCTGCGGACAGGGCGAAGCCGGGGAGGGCGGGCGTGTTCTTGGAGTCGGTCACGGTGCTGTTGTGCTTTAGGAGCCGGGGGAGCGTTCGGTGCGGTGGAAGGGTAGCCCGATGAAGACCCCTGGGCAGGGTCTTCGCGCGCGGGGCCTTTTTCGAGGCCCGGTACGGAGCGGGCGAGGACTATACGGGTGCTTTCCGTGGGAAAGGATGACGGACTGTTTCAGAACGCGGCCCGAAGTCGCTCGCGGCGGCCCCAGACCGGGTCGATCACCCAGAGGAAGCTCGTTTCCCGGAGTTCTGCGAGGGCGCCCGCCCCGACCTCTCCGTCGAAGAGGCTGAGTTCCTCGTCCCGCGCGTCCGAACCCAGCACGAGATAGGGCGAACCGTCGCGCAGGCCCGCCGGGATCTCGAACGGGCCGTCAGAGGCGCCATCCCGCGCCCAGAGTCCCGCCGCCTCCGCGCGGTCCCGGATCGACCTCGCGTCCTCGGACCTGGCGAAGCCGCCCACGAAAGCGCGGCCTCCCCAGCTCCATCCGTCGTGCCCGGGACCGAACGGGGCGCCCGGCTGAGACGCCACCGAGAGCATCCCGGCGCCGTTCGCCGCCAGCAGGACGGGCAGGAGCCCGTCGCTCTCCTCGTCGGTCTCCTCGACCGCCCAGCCGGGAAAGCCGATGGGCTCGCCGCGGAGGAAGCGAGCGGTCAGGGTCAGGAGCTCCGCGAAGGACGCGGCCCGCTTCCAGGGCCCGGCTCGCTCCCGGAGATCGTTCGATGCCATGCGCGCCGTCCCTCAGCTCGCCCGGAAGGCGGCCGCGGCCGAGGATCCCTTGGCCCCGGGCGCCTCGAAGGTCCAGCGGGCCGCGGCGGGGAGCAGCGGCGTGGCCTCCTGGCCGCCGCCTGCCCAGCGCGCTTCCCAGGCCGCTCGCGCGATCGGCGTGTGAGAGAAGACGAGCTCCTCCCGATTCAGCGCGACGAGCTCGTAGGTCCGCGCCACGCTGCGCGGCGTCGGGCGCAGGGACCCCTTGCGGTGCAGGTGATAGAGCGCTTCGTCCTGGTACTGGCCGTCCGGCCAGACCACCAGCCCATCGTCCGCGACGTCGTAGGGCATGCGCCGCTCCCCGAGAGCCTGGTCGATCTGCTCGCGGATCAGGTCGACGCCCGCGAGGCGGTAGAAGCCCGAGATGGCGTCGAGTAGGAGCGCGCGGTCAGCGCCGCCCACCGTGGCGGCCCAGCCGACGCGGGGGACGCACGCGAGCAGCCAGCCAGACTGCTCCTCGAAGAGCAGCTGCATCGGCTCGGCCCCGAGTTCAGGGCAACGAAGCTCGACCCGCACGCTGTTCGAAGCGAGCCGTACTCGACCGATCTGGACCTCGTGATTCCACGCAGGAAGCTCGCGTAGCAGCGTGACGAACTCGCTCTCCACGAAGCGAACGACCGCCATGTGGACGTGGTGTAGCTTCGCGAGCGTGCGGCTGCGGGCCACGCTGTGCTGGGCGGCCGCGCGGCGCCGGTCGATGCGGCGGAGCTTGCGGAAGAGTTTGGGGAGCGTGCCGGAGTGAAAGCCCGGCTTCATCAGGCGAATGAAGGACTCGCCGTGGCCGCCGACGACCACGGGGCGGAGCCTGCGGCTCCGGTTCGCCTTGTAGAGGCGCCAGTTGCTCTTGAGCTCCCACGCGATGAACCCGATCACGCCGGGGATCAAGAAGACGGTCGGCCCGACGATGGCGGTCGCTTCCTCCTTGCCGATCGCATCGAAACGGATCAAGAACTCGATCATCGCAGGCGCCATCGGCAGGAGCAGCTTGTGGCTGAGCGTGACGACGGGGAAGTGCTTGATCGGGTTGACCTGGGGCTCGACGAGCAGGTTGACGACGAACCGCGCCACGAACGTGAACACGCTCCAGAAGAGACCGAGGACCGCCTTCACGCCCAGGGCCAGAATGGACTCGCCGCTCTTGAAGCGGAGCCACTCGTCGACCGCGTAGAGCAGGCGCTCGAACAGCTCCAGCATGCGCTTGAACCCGTCCATGATCGCGTCGAAGAGTGCGACGAACAGGTTGATGCGGATGCGGCGCCAGACGGTGTACAGCCACTGCTGTCCGATCTCCTCCACGTCGCGCCCGACGCGGCTGTTGAAGATCACGCTCATCGCGACGAGCACGATGCCCCAGTTGACCGGGGTCTGCTCGGGCATGAACTCCGTCAGCTTCGGGAGCAGGCCGCAGATCAGAGCGGTGGGCACCAGCGGCCACAGGATGAACTTGCGAATCCCGACGGCGAGTCGGCTCCGGAGGATGCTGCGGATGGCGGGCAGCTTGACGAAACGCAGTGGCAGGTCGAAGAGAAGCTGCTTGCCCCCGAGATAGGTCGACTTGATGAGGCCCCACATGAAGCGGCGGAATCCGTCGACGTGAATCAAGAGGAGCGCCGCAAGGCCCATGGAGAGCACGATCTCCATGGTGTGGGAGTGAAGCCAGTGGATGTTCTCGGACCCTTCCTGCGCGAAGATCTCGGCCACGTGGATCGACGCGGCGAAGAGCGTGTAGGCCATGCCGAACGGCAGGAGCACGAAGCGCGTGATGAAGCGGCCAGCGGGGGTGCCGAAGACGAGCGAGGTGCCGCGCTGGAGCCAGCGCAGGTAGAAGTCGCTCCGCTGGTAGACACCATCGAGCGAGCGGGGGAGCGCCTTGTCCGCCTTGAGCAGCCGGTCGCCGCGCACGAACTCTCCCACGCTGGAGAGATCTTCGAGCTTGAGGTGGCTGCGGGAGAGCGCGTCCCGCAGGTGCCCGAGGGTCAGGAAGCCGCCGCGCACGACCTGGTCGAGGAGCTCCTCGACGGTCTTGTTGAAGGCGACGCGCTCCGGAGTGGTCTCGGGGACGAGGCCGACCTCGTTGAGGGTGCCGTGCAGCAGTGGCCGGAGGCGCGTCCGCATCTGGAGTTCGGCGGAGTCAGCGGCCTCGCCCAGGAGGTGGCTCAGGTCGTCGCGCTCGGGGCCCGTGAGCCGCGAGGACACGAGGCGGCGGGTGGCGCTGGCGAGGTGCTTGCTCATGAGCACCTCGCGCTGGTTCGGGAGCTTGCGCCTTAGATTCGTGCGGCCGAGGCGGCGGATCCAGCGCGCGAGGTCGATCCTGGAGGTTTCGCGCTCGTGGTCGACGCAGACGCGCTGGAGGTCGTGGAGGAGTCGCTTGTCCGCGTTCCAGAAGCCGCGGCCCGCGTTACGCGCGAGGCCGACCACGGAGCGGTACCAGCGGGCGCTCGTCGCGTCGTCGAACTCGAGGGCCGTCTGAAGGCGCTCCACGAGGCGGCGGAGATGGGATTCGGCGCCGTCGCAGAGCGAACGCGCCTCGTCGTCGGGGGCGTAGCGAGCCGCAGCGACCGAGAGCAAGGCGGCCGCCACCGAGTTTCCGCGCCCGGCCAGCCGCTCGGCGCGGCGGCGAAGACGCTTTACGGCCCGCGGGCTCTCCTTGGAGGCGGGGGGGACCTTGAGCTTGATCGAGTTCGGGCTGTCGGATGTCAGCCCGGCCTTGGGCGCTCGACCGGTGAGGTGATCCAGCTCCGCGTCGGTCTCGTCGTGACTGGAGCGGTCCTCGCGGCTCACCGCGTCGCCAGCGCCCGCCGGTCGAGTGGCCTCGAGCAACGCTTCCTGATCGAGGTCCTCGTCGAGCAGGCTCTCGACCCGCGCCGGGTCCTGGAGCGAGGGAAAGTAGGCGGGGAGACAGTGGGGGGCGAAGGCGCGGAGTTCTCCGTAGACAGCCGCGAACTCCGAGTAGAGGGCAGGGACGCTGCTGTCCTCGCGCACCATGTTTTCATGGCGCAGCACCTCGCAAACCTCATCGAACTCGGCCTGGCCGAGGCGGTGGATACGCTCTCGGATCTGGCGATGATCGAGCTTGCCGCGCTCGCGGAGGCGCTGGTATCCGAGGTCGATGCGCGCGTGGAACAAAAGGCGCCAGCAGCGATTGAGCAGCGGCTCCAGGCCCATCGCCTCCAGGACCCCGTCTTCGGGCCGCTGGAGGAGGATGGCCTGCTCGGGGAGTTCGATGGAATCATCGCCCATGAACTCGGTGCCGAGTTCGTCCAGTTCGACGTGCCGGATCAGCGTGTTGCGGCGCGCGATCCAGGTCTTGCGATGGGGGATCTGAACGGAGAGCGCAGGGAGGTGCACTTCGGCCTTGATGACCCGACGGAGCACCCGGGGCTCGACGAGGAACGCGCACGGCTCCACCGCACGCACTCGGCGAACGGCCTGGGCCAGGATCTCCTGGGCACGGGGAAGCTCACGGAGGCCCGCGCGAGGCGAGTCTTCGGGGTTCGCGGGATCTGGAAAGGGCGGAAGCTCCATGGGGCACCGCATCATAGGGAGACGGCTCCCCATATCTTCGGGCAGGATCGTGCTTAGGGTTTGGAGATTTTTGACGTCCTCGGTTCGTGACGCCTGGCACGTCGGGCCATCCAGCGATCGCGACGCGCTTCGGGGGGGACCTTTCGATTCGGTTCAAGACTTGGACATGAATGGGTCGAGGTTTTCCCCAGCCCCCCTTCTCGTGATCCCCCGGGCTTCCTCGCCTGCCGATGCAGCGGGGAACCTTCCCCAGACGCCTCCATCCCATGCAATCCAACACGAACGGGCTTCTTCTGGCCTGCCTGCCCATCGGTCTGCTCGCCGCCTGTAGCAGCGGCTCCGATTCCGACCCGAGCCCGGGCTCCATCTCCAGTCTTCTTGCGCCGGAGGGGGTCTCCGTCGTCGACCCCGACACCAGCGCCGTTTCCACGGGCAACGGTTCCTTCCCGAACGCGGGAAACCAGTTCCCTGTCAACTCGGACTACGTGACGGACGCGGCCTCCGTTCGGGTGATCGATCCCTCCATCGAAGCGGTCGACCAGGCCAACAGCATCCTCTGCCAGGTCGGGCTCACGCGGTTCTGGCGCTTCGTCAACGAAGCGCCCTACAGGGCTCAGCTGGACACGGCTCTTTGCGGCGAGGAGCCCGATATCTCTGAATCGGGCACCGTCACGCCACGGATTCACGTGTTCTCGATGGACGTGAATCGGGCGTCGAACGCGGAGCCTCAGCTCGCTTCGCTCTGGCTTCCTATCGATGAGAACGGAAGCCCTGCGATGATCCACGGAGAGCTCGAGGTCAGCGCCTCGCCTTCGCAGGGTGACCGCTATGGTGCGTTCGAGCTGCGCTACGTCGGCATCCCCGACGGTGGGACCGCGGCCGACGCGCTCATGTACGGAATGCTCAAGAGCGAGGAGGGGGACAACGGCTTCCTGTTCCTGGAGGGCTCCGGGGACATCGATGTGCCTGCTACGAACCCAGGCGACTACGCCGAGCGCAGCCAGATGGTGCTGACCTTCAACACCGGGTCGGGCGGCGGGGCCGCGAAGATCACGCGGACCGTGCGCTACCACGACGGAATCGGCGATTCTGGCGCGCTGGAGTCCACGTGGCGAGTCGTCTTCGACGCGGCAAACGTCGTTCGCCAGCTCGATACTGATCCGGCGGTCGCCCTCAGCCGCGGAGACTACGAGAACCACGTGTTCCGCTACAACCTCTACCACAACCAGGGCGCAGACATCGGCCAGCGGGTCGAGCTCAGCTCCGGCATCAGCGTCGAGCTGGACTCAGGCCAGTATGGCTGGGTGGGCTACTACGGAGCCTGGGCGCCGCTCGGGGAGAGCTTCGAGAACGGGGATCAGGTCACGGCCGAGACGGAGTCGGGCGACGTGATCTATGACGTGGTGGCTGCTCCCGGCAAGCTCCGCCGTGTCACTCGAGATACGCTGCTTCTTTCAGAGCTTGGCACGCAGCGCTTCGAATGGTGGGAAGGGCCGTCCCGATTCCAGATCGCCTACAGCGGCACCGAGTGGCAACGCCTGGCCGAGTGGAACGGCAGCACCGAGTCCTGGGACCCCATCATTCCACCGACCCTGATCGACGTGACTGCGGCTGGCGGCTTCATCAGCATGCACAGCCAGTACCTCGGCGGAGTCAACTACGAGGACGGCGACACCGAGATCACCTTCTTCACGGATCGAGTCGTCCTCGGGTCGGATCCTGTGTTCTCCGGCCTCACGGAGCTGGAGCTGTACGCGACGGTCAACGGGCTGAAGTCGGAGATCAGTCTTTCGGACGCGAACGCGGGCAGCGTCTACCTTCCGAACGCGAACGACGTCGCTTCGGCGTATCGCTACGAGTTCGATCCCTCGGATATGACGCTTCGCCTGGACTCTGGCAGCGGAGTGATGGTGGGCGTGGGACTCGCCGCCGGCGTCGAGCCGGATCAGGGCCCGAACACGTGGGGCATGCAGTCCGGACCCCTGGTGACTGCAGCCCAGCGCACGGCCATGACCAGCATCTACGACGTCTTCAACGAAGATGAGTTCTACTTCTACGAGACAGGCCACAACGAGTGGAACAAGTTCATCGGCCTCACGGATGCCGGCGGTGACTTCCTGGAGTTCGATCCGCCGCTCGACGTGCTCTACACGCACTCGACGGCCAACGACATGAACGATGACCCGACCTACGACGGTCAGCAGATCCTGCTCAACTACAACGGGCCGGGCCGCCTCTTCGGCATCCCGGGCTCGCCGGTCGACCTGGGCGGCGAAGGTCAGTGGTGGTTCCCGAACTTCTCGCTGAAGGACGGCACGGTCATCGGCGCCAACTCCGAGTACATCGTGCGGGCGCTCGGCGTCGAGCAGACCCTCGTGGTGGATCCGGGCGGGGCGACCCAGCTGGACATCACGGATGCTGACGCGCTGGTGGTGCCGGAGCTGAGTCTCTACGTGATGCCTGCGATCACGGTTCCGCCTACGATCACCGGCCCGCCCGCGGTCGTCGACGGCGTGATCCAGTAGCGATGGGCGTCGGTACCGTACCTGCTACGGTACCGACGCGCTCTCTCAGTTGTCCCCGTCCGACGAGTCGCCCTCCTGGCTCCCGTCGTCTTCGGCCGCGGCCTCGCCGGCCACGTCAGGCGACTTGCGCTTCATCCTCTGGGCTTCGTCCTGGGCCTCCTTCATCGGGTTGCCTCGCCCGCCGCGCTCTCGGTTCGGGGTCAGGCGGAGTCGGCCATCGCCGATCTCCTGGGGCCAGACGTTGTCGGACGTATCGGCATCTGCGGTCTCGCTATGCGGGTCCAGCACGATCTTGGTGACGTCCTTGTCGGCCACGATCAGCTTCGTCACCGTGGCCGCGTTCGAGCGCCAGATCTCGGCCGGGACGCGCACCTCCTGGGTCGTGCCATCGGCGAAGTGCGCTTCGAGGATCACCGGCATCGGCAGGCCGCCCTGATTCTCCAGCTCGACCGTGATGAAGCGGGTCTCGCTCTCCAGCATGGCCTTCTCCTCGTCCGAACGCTTCCCGAGGAACTCCTCGTAGGTACGGATGTCTTTCGCCGTGATGTCGAGTTCGTCGTAGGTGTTGTAGAAGTCGAGCAGGGCCGGGTAGCGCTCGACGTACTTCGGAAGGTCGGCGTTGCGAGCATCCGACAGGGTCACGGGGCGAGCGTCACGCTTCTGGCGGCGGAGTTCCTTCTCGACTTCCGGGTTCTGCGTGTCGACGCGGTACTGCTTGACCCCGAGGATCGCGATGTCCGTGTGCTCGGTCGTGAAGAACCAGCCGCGCCAGAACCAGTCGAGGTCCACGCCGCTCGCGTCTTCCATGGTGCGGAACAAATCCGCGGGCTCGGGGCGCTTGAACATCCAGCGGCGGCTGTACTCCTTGAACGCGAAGTCGAAGAGCTCTCGGCCCATCACGGTCTCACGTAGCACGTTGAGCGCCGTCGCGGGCTTCCCGTAGGCGTTGTTGCCGAACTGCAGGATGCTCTCCGAGTTCGTCATGATCGGGACCTGGGCCTCGCTCGTCATGTAGCGCGCCATGTTCGCGGGATCGCCGCGACGGGACGGGTAGTCGTCCTGCCACTCCGACTCGGCGAGGAACTGGCAGAAGGTGTTGAGGCCCTCGTCCATCCACGTCCACTGGCGCTCGTCGGAGTTCACGATCATCGGGAACCAGTTGTGCCCGACCTCGTGGATGATCACCGAGATGAGTCCGTGCTTCGTGCCCTCCGAGTAGGTGCCGTCCTTCTCCGGGCGCGGCCCGTTGAAGCAGATCATCGGGTACTCCATGCCGCCGACCGGGCCGTTCACCGAGATGGCGACCGGGTAGGGGTAGGGGAACGTGAACTTGCCGTAGACGTCGAGCGTCTGGATGATCGAGTGGGTGGAGTAGCGGCTCCAGAGCGGCTCGCCCTCCTTCGGCCAGTAGGACATCGCCCACACAGGATCGCCCTCGGCGCCCTGGTGGAGCTTGGCGTCCCAGAGGAACTTGCGGGACGAGGCCCATGCGAAGTCGCGGACGTTCTGTGCCGCGAAGGTCCAGGTCTTCGTTCCGGTCGGGGCCGTGGTCTCGTTGGCGGCGGCCTCGTCCTTCGTGATGATGAGGACCGGTTCGTCGGAGGTCTTCGCCGTTTCCAGGCGCTCGATCCACTCGGGCTTCAGGACCGCTTCCGGGTTCTGCAGCACGCCGGTCGAGGCGACGACATGGTCGTCGGGCACGGTGATGGCGACGACGTAGTTGCCGAACTCCAGCGTGAATTCGCCGCGGCCCAGGAACTCCTTGTTCTGCCAGCCCATGTAGTCCGTGTACGCGCAGAGCCGCGGGAACCACTGGGCCATCTCGTAGAGGTAGTTGCCGTCCTCTTCGAAGAACTCGACGCCGGTCCGGCCGCCGATGGTCTTGCTGGGGTTGACCTTGTGCTGCCAGTCGAGGGAGAACTCGAAGGTCTCACCGGACTTCAGCGGCTTCGGCAGATCGATGCGCATCGTCGTGTTGACGACCGTGTGCGCGAGATCGTTGCCGAAGAGGTCGCGGACGTTCTTGATCTTGGCGCCGCCGTCGAAGGTCGCGCGCTCCATCATCGCCTTGAGTCCATCGAAGCTCATGCCGCTGTCGAGGTTCGGCGCCAGCGACGTCGCGACCGCATGGGCCTCGGGCGTGTAGAGGTTCGGCTCCACGAGCAGCCAGAGGTAGCGCAACTCGTCGGGGGAGTTGTTGTGGTAGGTGATCGCCTCGGAGCCGTTGATCGTCTGGGTCTCGTCGTCGAGCGCGACGTCGATGCGGTAGTCGACCTGCTGCTGCCAGTACTCGTGGCCCGGCGCGCCGGACGCGGTCCGGTACACGTTGGGCGTCGGTAGCTCGGCGCGCAGCTGGGCAAAGCGGTCGATCCTGCCATCGCCGCCTGCGCCAGCGGTGTAGCTGAGCGCGAGTGTCGCCGCTCCGAGGAGGACGAGGCCTGGGAAGCGGAAGGAGGATTCGCTGGAGAGTCGCATCGTGCGTTTGGCTGAAATACGGATCGGAAAGCCAGAAGGGCATTCGGAGGGCAGTCGGCGGAGAGTCGGCGCCGCCAGAAGTGTACGGCGGCCGGCTTCCTCGGTCCCTATCGGTCCCTTCCCCTCCGGGCAGGACTCTCAGCGTGATCCAGCTTGTTCGAAGCACGTACACCATCGCCCTTACATGGACGATACGCCGACGCCTTCACCTCGCCCGGTTGTGCTCACCGGATCTTGGTGCGCAGCAGATAGGAACTGGGCTGGAGCGCGTCCCCGAAGCCCCAGAGAGGAACGCCGATCATCTTGTCACCGTTCTGGTGATCCATGCGGACGTTGACGGGGCGGTCGATCGCCTGAGCGGGGTTGTCCTCGTCCGCCACGATGAGTCGCACCTGGAGCCACGATACGTCGACGAAGTACCAGGTCCCGTTGCTGTACTCCCACTTCGTGACGCGCTTCCAGGTGTCGGAGGGAATGCGGACCGCGAGAAGCTCGAAGTCCGATTGCTGGTGCTTCCAGCCATCGGTCGCGATCGCGACGACGGCGTCCCGATCGGCGCCGCGGTAGCCGTCCGCAGGCAGCGGGTTCTCGCGGATGATCAGCTCCTTCAGCGAGTCCGCTTGCTTCGCCAGGCCGGCCTTCAGGGCCTCGACATGCGCGAGGGTCTCCGCGCCCTTCACGGGATCGAGGGCCATGAGAAGCGACAGCTTGTCGTCGATGAAGCCGACCTGCTGGGGGATTCCGCCCGTGAACCACATCGGCTTCTGGTTCGCCACCGCCTCACCGGCGACGCGTTCGACCTCGGCGATGTCCTTCTCGATCTCCGCAGGCAGCGCACGGCTTACTTCGGCAGCGCCCGTGAGGAATGCGGCGCGCGCTTCCTCGAGGTTCTCGCAGCTGCTCTTGACGGCGCGGCCCTCGGGCGTGTCCTGCTGGACGAGCCGCGCGTACGCGGCTTCGATGCGCTTGCACTCGGCGAGCGCGGCGTCGCTCTGCTGGAACGCATCCGCGGCCGCGGCGCGGTTCTGTCGGAACTGCATCGCAGGGTCCCGATAGGCGGAGCTCAGGTCGCGGAGCCGCTCGAGGTCCGTCTGAAGCGACGGATAGGCCGTCGGGTCAACGAGCTGCGCAAGCTTCTCGTTCAGCGGCTGAAAGTAGGCCATGCACGAGTTCAGGCTTTCCCTGGCGGTCGCGAGCCGCTTCTTGGCTTCCGCCACTCCCTCGCCGTTGGCCGGGATCTTCTCGAAGCCCGCCTGAACGAAGCCAGCCTGGCGCAGGGTCTCCTTGCCGAGTTCGAGGGCAGCGCCGGTCACGCGGTGACTGACGCTCAGCTGGTCCTCGAGGGGCCGGCACTCGGCCATGCTCGCGGCGAGCTTCGCCGTGTCCTGTTCGACGCGGTTGAGCGTGAAGAGGGTGTTCTTGAAGGTGTCCGCGTGCGGATAGCCCAGCTTCACGGTGGCCGGAGGGGTCGGCGCGGGGGCCGGAGCCGGTACGGGTACGGGTGCGGGCTGGTCCGGCTTCGGTGGATCCTTTGGAGCTGGTGTTGGGACAGGCGTCGGCTGGGGCTTCGGCTGGGGCTTCGGTGCAGGAGGAGCGCCCGTCAGAATGCCGTCAAGCTTCTCGTACAGCGCCTCCGCTGCCGCGAAGCGAGCCTTCGCCTCCGTCACGCCCACGCCATCCTTGAGCGCGGCCACGAGCTTCCCGGCCACCTCCACGTCAGCGTGCGCCATGTCGAGCCTCATCCGGCTGAGCTTGGCCGCCGACCCCTTCGGCGGTGCCGTCAGGTGCCCGATGCTTCCGTCGACGAGCTGGAGGTTGGCTTCCGCCCTCTTCAGGGCGGAGTTGACGCCCTCCACATCCCCGAGAGAGGCCGACCGCGCCGGCGCCGCCGCCGTGAGGGAGCCGATCAAGAACAGGAAGAGGAGCGCGCGAAGCGGTGAAAACAAGGAGGCCATGGGGTGGTCCGTGACGGGAAACCGGAGAGTTTCTTCGGAGAGTGCCACCCACTCCAGTGTGAGCAGCTACCGAAGGGAAGCCTGCCGAGCTGCCCGAGAGACCACCGTGAAGGTCAAGAAAATCGACGGCGTGGCACGTCAGGCGACACCGTCGATGACCGATTCACTGACCGCGGCCGCGGCCACCGCCGGCGTTCCCGCCGGGGTTGTTGCCGCCGCCGGTGTTGCCACCGCGTCCGCCGCCGCCTCGACCCCAGCCCTGGTCGTTGCTGTCCGAAGCCTCGTAGGTCTCGTACTGGGAGGGCGTCAGCACGCCCTTGATCTGGTTCGTCGTCGAATCACGCAGGTCCACCCAGAGCGCCCTCACGTCTTCCCGCGAGCCGCCTCCGTCGCGCATCTCCATCATCTTGTCCCGGAGTTCGGTCCGCTTCTGGTCCTGTTCCTGGTAGATCGTGCGCATGGAGTTGACCTGGCCCTGGTCCAGGCCCAGCTCGGACTGAAGCTTCGCGAGTCGATCCTCCAGACGCTTCTCTTCGGCCACGGCGCGCTCTTGCTCACGCTCCAGGCGGCGGCGCTCCTCGCGCATCTCGATCACGGCTTCCACCGCTTGCTCGAGCTTGGGCGTGGCAGCGATCGCTGCGCCGTCATCCATGTCGGCGAGCACGTTGCGGACGGCGTCTTCCAGCACGGTCTCGGGCGCGACCGCCGAGATGCGCTCGGCCGGCTTTCCGACCGGGACCATCTCGGAGTTCGCCTCGAGGCTCTCGATACGGTCGAGCAGCGTGTTGTACGACTGCTCCATGTTGTCGAGCTTCGCGAGAACCTCCGAGTTGTCGCGGAGGACGCCCGAAGCGGCGGATTCCTGGGCCGGAGGCGTGACCAGGAGGGTCGTCGCAGCGGCGCCAACGCCACCCGCCACGAGGCTGGCAATCAGAACGAGAGGAAGTGGATTCGACATGGTGATCAGGGGGTCAGGAGTGCCCTAGAGGGCGGGTGAACAGGTGTTTCAATGGGGCGCGACAGGGGCGCGATGGGAGGGTGCATTCGACGGATCGCGTCACTCTCCGTCCGAGGCCTTGCGCGCCTCGATCTTCATGGAGGCGGTCATCTCCGTCTCGACGACGCGCGACATCTCGAACGATCCCCGCTCGGAATCCATGGACGTCTCGGTGGAGAGCTCGAACGAGCCTTTCGCTTCGAACATGACGGGTCGCGCTTCTTCCATGCAGAAGAGCAGCTCGGCCTCGAACTCGCCGCTGTAGCTGCTCTCCGACTCCACGCCTTCGCGGCCGCCGCCGCCGGCCTCGGGCTCGCCCTCGACCTCGGCCGCGATCGTGATCACGGCGCAGGCGACTCCATCGACCTCGCGCGTCTCGTCGGTGAGCGTCGCGGTGATTTCCCAGTCGCCGCCGGCGAGCATCGCGCCGCCGCCACCGCCGCCGCCGCGCTGCCAGCCGCCGCGCCCGCGTCGACCGCCGCCGCCGCCTTCGCCGCCGCGACCACCGCCGCCCTCGCGCTCGGGGCGATCGATGAGCTTCGCCTGTGCCCCGACGCCCATGGCGGCCAGGAACGCGGTGCCCTCGATCTCCCACTCGCCGCCGACCTCGACCGCTTCCTTCGGAAGCAGCCCGTCGAGCGGCAGGCGCAGCGCGTGTCCCTCGAGGCGATCGCCGTCGGGTGCTTCGCCGTCGGTCACCTCGACCTCCACCCCGTCATCGCCCTGGCTGAGCGTGATCGTGAGGCCTTCGAAGGCAGACTCGAGGCTGCGCTCGACGGGACCGTCGCGGCCCTCCATCTCCATGTCGCCGCCGACCGATTCGAATTCGCGCTGGACCTTCGTCGGGGCTCCGTCGGAGGCTGCGAGCACGGTATCCGTGTAGCTGAGTTCGAAGGACTGCGTGCTGCCTCCGCCCCCGCGCCCCGACATGTCGGCGGGCTCGCCGTCTCGGATCATCTCCATCTTCACGGTCTCGGAGGTGGAGCTGGTCGAGCAAGTGACGTCGAAGATGAGGTCCTTCTCGTAGGTCGTGCTGAGCCCGTCGAAGAGCCTGGTCGCGCCGAAGCCGAGCGCCGCCAGGGCGCTGCCTGCGACGAAGAGCCCGATGGCGCGACGCGAACCCCATCCATGGGAGCGCGGATCGAGGGAGGGACGCTGATTGGTGAGGAAGATCATCGGTGACAGTGCTTTCTAGGCGTTCGGGTAGGGGGTCCAAGGCGTGGGCAGCGGGTCGGCGGACAAGGTCCATCGGGCGCCGCCCACGCTCGGTTATGTGCCACTGAAACGGGCTTGTCGACGGTTAGTTTCGATCCGATCTCGCCCCTGGCGCATGCGGTTGCAGACGTGTTGGGAACGGGAGATCTGGACCGACGTTCAGGCCGCAACCTGGCCCTTACTTGAGCGAGCGGCGGACCAGAGCGAGACGGGTGCGACTCACCGGCACGCTCGCGCCGCCCCGCATGCGGATCTGCCCGGTCCCCGACGTGGCGCTCTTCAGTCCGTGGATCTGGTCGGTCGCCACGATGGCGGAGCGATGGACGCGCATGAATCGTGCGCTCGGGAGGCGCTTCTCCAGGTGCCCCATCGATGCGCGCATGAGCTCTTCTCGACCATCCTTGAGGTGGATGCGCACGTACTGGTCGGCCGACTCCACCCACTCGATGTCCTCGAACGGCACGAGCACGAGCGAGCCGCCGCGGTGAATGGCGAGGCGATCCTCTCCCTGTTCGCTCAGGACACCTTGCAGGCGCTCCTCGTTCGGACCGGGGCCCTCTTCGCGGCGCCGCTCCAGCGCTCGATCCAGGGCGACCCGGAAGCGCTCGTCGTCGAACGGTTTGAGCAGGTAGTCGACGGCGTGCAGCGCGAAGGCCTCGACCGCGTGATCGTCATGGGCCGTGGCGAAGATCACGAGCGGGCGGTTCTCCGGCGGCAGCACGCTGACCACCTCGAGCCCGGTCGCGCCCGGCATCTGCACGTCCAGGATCAGGAGTTCGGGGCCCAGAAGGAGCGTCTGCTCCACCGCCGTTTCTCCGTCGCTGCAGGCAGCGACGAGCTCGAGGTCCGGATGGCCGCGCACGAGCTCCTCCAGGGTGGAAAGGGCGTTTCTCTCGTCGTCCGCAACGAGCACGCGCATGCGGCTGGGGTCTCCTTGCGTCATTCCGATTCCGCCTCGCCGTCGAGGTGATCCAGGGGGCCGTCGATGTCATCCAGGGGAAGGGTGAGCCGCGCCCGCGTTCCAGCGCTGCCCGCCGGCATCGATCCGACCTCGAGCGTGGCTGCCCCGCCGAAGAGCGCCTCGAGGCGCTGGGTCACGTGGGAGATCCCCACGCCCGCGTGTCCGGCTCTCGGCGCGTAGCCGGGGCCGTCGTCCTCGACGTCGAGGATCAGCCGAACGCCGTCCTCCGCCCGCGCTCGCAGCAGGACGGAGCCTCCGCCCGAACGAGATGCGACCGCGTGCTTGATCGCATTCTCGACCAGCGGCTGCGCGATGAACGTCGGCACCTCCGCCGGCAGGAGTTCCGGGGGCACGTCGATCGTGATCTTGAGCCGATCGCCGAGGCGCAGCGTCTCGACGTCCAGATAGCGCCGGATCAGCTCGATCTCGCGCTCCAGCGGGACGAACTGCTCCGGTTCGGCGTCGAGGCTCGTGCGCAGCAGATCCCCGATCGACGCGAGGGCGGTCAGCGCGTCGTCGCCGCGCGACGTTCGGATGAGGCCTCCGACGGAGTGCAGCGAATTGAAGAGGAAGTGCGGGTGAAGCTGGCCCTTGAGCGCGTCGAGCCGAGCGCGGCTCAGGTCCGACTCGAGGCGTGCGGCATGACGCTCCTGCAGTCTGCCGTTCAGGAAGGCTCGGATGCCGAGCCCGATGCCGATCAACGAGAAGTACACGAGTGCGTAGCGCGGAACCCGGAGCGGCCAGCGGCGCTCGAAGTCCGCGCGCAGGTCGCCGGTCGAGATGTTGAAGCTCGCGACCCGGCGCATCCAGCGTCGCCTGCTCATCGGGCCAGTGGGAGGCCTGCCGGGTGGCCGATTGGCGAAGCCGTTGTCGGAAGAACGCCCTTCCTCGATGGGTCGGTCGGGCGGACTCGTTCCCGGTTCGGCTGCCGCCAGGTCTCCTTCCCCCGGAGTCCTTCCGTCTCGTCGTCTCCTGGAGTCGCGCTCGCCGTCGCCGCGCTCCTCGCTCCAGCGGACGCCCCGCGCGAAGGACGCCGTTTCCTCCGCGGTCTGCCCCGCTTCGATGACCGCGATCTCCGCGCAGAGGAACGCGGCGCCGACGATCGTGGCCAAGATGAGGTGCGCCAGCACGAGCAGCGGCCAGTGGGAGATGAAGCGGCCCATGCGGATCGCCACCCAGAGAAGCGGCGGGGTCACCACCGCCCAGAGCGTCCAGAGCAGCCCCTGGCGCCAGAGCACATCGACATCTCGTTCGTCCATGCCGCCGGCGCTGACCAGCTCGATCTCCCCGATGGAGGTGGCGAGGGTCGCCAGCAGGATCGCGACGATCGCCAGCAGGGCGAGGCGAATCGGGCTGGAGAGCCACAGCTCCACGTCCGCCGCGGGGTGCGCGCCGAGGGGCGCGCACCCGCTGGCCGTCGTGGTGGCCGTCGAGGTGCCAGGCATGGAGGATGGCTCGGGATGCGGGTTCAAGATCCGCGCAGTATCCCATGTGTGAGGCCCCCGGGGCACGGCGATTCCCAACGCGAGCAAGTCCGTCTGCGACACGTATCCGGAATGGAGGGTTTGGCGCTACGCTCTAGTCCATGGGAAATCAGGACGTCAACACGGGTGGCAACACCGACCTTCGTTCGTTCATGCAGGCCGTGCTAGAGGACATCCAATGCCTCGAGACGATGATCGAGCGAGGCATGATCGAGCGCGACGTCCGTCGAATCGGCGCCGAGCAAGAGCTGTTCCTCGTCGATGATTCCTGGCATGCCGTCGCCAAGCAGAGCGAGGTCCTCGCTCGGCTGAAGGGCAACTACACGCGCGAACTCGCGGCCTTCAACATCGAAGCCAACATGTCGCCCCAGCCGCTCGGCGGCAACTGCCTCTCGGCGATGCAGGAGGAGCTCGACGTTCTCATCCGCGATGCGCGAGGCGCCGCCCAGGCGGAAGACGCGCGGATCCTGATGTGCGGCATTTTGCCGACCCTGCACCAGTCGGATCTTTCCCTCGCCAACATGGCGGAGAGCGAGCGCTATCACCGGCTCAACCGCGTCATGGTCGAGATGCGCGGCGGGCACTTCGAGACGCTGATCAAGGGCCTCGACGAACTCCGCGTCGTCCATGACAACGTGATGATGGAGGCCTGCAACACGTCGTTCCAGGTCCACTTCCAGGTCTGCGACGAGGAGTTCGCGAACCTCTACAACCTCGCTCAGCTGGTCACCGGTCCCGTGCTCGCCGCGGCCGTCAACTCGCCGGTGCTCCTCCAGCACCGCCTCTGGCACGAGTCGCGCGTCGCGCTCTTCGCGCAGTCGCTCGACGTGCGCAACGCTTCCCAGATGGCGCGGAACCAGCGCCAGCGCGTGACCTTCGGCGAGCGCTGGGTGCAGAACGGCGTGATCGAGATCTTCCGCGAAGACGTGGCGCGCTTCCGCCTTCTTCTCGGCGCGGACACGATCAGCAGCTCCTTCGAAACGCTCGAGAAAGGCGGTATTCCGACGCTCGACGCCCTTCGCATGCACAACGGCACGGTGTACCGATGGAACCGCCCGTGCTACGGCATCTCCGACGGCAAGCCGCACCTTCGCATCGAGAATCGCGTGCTTCCCGCTGGCCCGACGACCCAGGACGAGATCGCGAACGCGGCGTTCTTCTTCGGCCTCATGATCGCGTACGGCGAGGAGCTCGACGACGTCCGGCGCGTGATGGAGTTCGACGACGCGAAGGGGAACTTCATGGCGGCGGCGCGCTACGGTCTGAGCGCGGAGATGCGGTGGCTCGGCGGTCGCAGCGTCAGCGCGCGCGACCTCATCCTCTCGGATCTGCTCCCGCGTGCTCGCGAGGGCCTCGCTTTCAAGAAAATCGACTCGGCTGATATCGACCGCTACTGCGGCCTGATCGAGGAGCGCGTCTCGTCCGGTCGGACGGGTGCTCAGTGGGCGCTCGATTCGCTCGCCCGGATGGGGGACAAGGGCACGCGCGACGAGCGCCATCGCGCGCTCGCGTCCGCAACCTACGCGCGCCAGGCATCGGGCCTTCCGGGTCACCGCTGGGCCCTCGCGGAACTCGACGACAGCACCGACTGGCGCCACAGCTTCCGCACGGTCGCCCAGATCATGAGCCGTGACGTCTTCACCGTTCATCCCGAGGACGTGATCGACCTCGCCGTCAGCCTCATGGACTGGGAGCACATCCGCTACGTGCCCGTCGAGGACAGCCACGGCGCGCTCGTGGGCCTGCTGTCGCAGCGGATGCTCATGCGCCTGGTGGCCAAGCGAGGCGGCAAGCGGGCCAGCGACGCGCCGCTCTCCGTGGGCGAGGTCATGTCCAAGAACCCGGTGACGATTTCGCCGGGCGACACGACGCTCGCGGCCATCGACAAGATGAACGAGATGAAGATCGGGTGCCTTCCGGTGGTCGAGAGCGGACGCCTCGTGGGCATCGTCACCGAGCATGACTTCGTGGATGCTGCGGCGAAACTCCTGCGCCAGACTCTCGAAGGGCGTCCGATCGGCCCCAAAAAGGGGCAGGCCGACGCGGGGTCGTGACTGGACGAATCTTCATGGAATTCTTCACGGATGAAACCGGGCCTTGACCCTGTCTTGACCCGATAATGCCGGGTGATGACGCCCTCCGACTTCAGCTCCGAGCCCCTCGCCGCCGGCGACCCCGCGGGTGGCATTCGCACCGAGGCCTATACGGGTGCCTACTACCCGGATCTGGATGGCCTCCAGCGCCAGATCGGGATCAAGGACGACGGCCGTCCCGGCCCACTGGTCCTCATCACGGCGGGGATGCACGGCAATGAGCCGGCCGGAGTTCGCGCGGTGCGGGAGGTCCTCGAGAGTCTCAGGAACACCCCGACCGGCGGCCGGATCGTGGCCCTCGCGGGCAACCTGGGCGCCATCCGCCGCGGCGTTCGCCATCAGGGCCAGGACCTGAATCGACTCTGGACGGCGGAGAACCTTCAGCCCCTCGGCGGTCGTGCACCGGAGGACGACACGCCGGACGAACGCGAGCTTCGCGCTCTGTTCAGCACGATCGAGGCCGAGCGAGATGCCGCCCGCGCGAAGGCTCAGCGCGTCGTGCTGATCGACCTGCATTCGACGTCCGCGGACGGCGGCGCTTTCTCGGTGGTGCCCGACTCGATCCCGAGCCGTCGCCTGGCGCGGGACATCGGCCTCCCGGCGATCCTCGGTCTGGAAGAGCGCATCGAGGGCCCGCTTCTCACCTGGCTCGTGAGCCAGGGCGACACGGCGACGGTCATCGAAGGCGGCCAGCATGACGCGCCGCGCACCCAGGAGGTGCTCCGCGACGGACTGTGGGTGGCCCTGAGCCACGTCGGCGTGCTGCCCGAGCACGACGAGCGCGTCGACCGCGCGCGCGTTCTGATGCGGGCCTCCTGCGACGATGTCCCCGAGGTCCTGGACCTCGTCTACGCCCACGTGATCGATGGCGAGACCGGCTTCCAGATGGATGCGGGCTGGTCGAACTTCATGCCCGTGCAGCTGGGCCAGGGGTTGGCGCGCGAGCACGGCCAGCCAGTGACGGCGCCGATCGCGGGCTACATGCTGATGCCGCTCTATCAGGGCCTCGGCACCGAGGGCTTCTTCCTCTGCCGCAAGGTCGGTGGAGCCTGGCTCCTCGCCTCGCGAATCCTGCGCCGATCGTGGTTCGAGCACATGCTACGCCTTCTGCCCGGCGTCAAGGCCCTCGACACGCGAGCAGGCCACGTCACGGCGCGCCGCGGGGCGTCGACGCTGACGACGGGACTGCTGCACCTGTTCGGCTACCGCAAGCACGCGCCGACCGGTGAGACGACCGTGTGGACGCGCCGGCCCCAGTAGCGGGCCCAGTAGCGGGCCCAGTAGCGGGCCCAGTAGCGGCTCCAGAGCAGTAACGCGGTAGCGGCCCAGTAGCGTCCAGAGTCGCAGTGGCGCTTCCCATCATTCGTCGCCCTCCGGCCTGAAATTGCAGCGGGTTGTCGCTCCTGCCGATACCGTCACCGATGGCACAGGGCCCAGGCCACCTCGGTCACCTGCGGAGAGTTCATAGCGACCCGGCGGCAGCGCGGTACTCGTCAACTGCTCTCCCGGCAAGAGCGTACTGGTGCGGCGAAGACTGCGCGTGCGGCGGACGCCCGACGGGGGTGCTGTCGTCGCGAACGGGACCCACGTTCCTTCGGAATCAGCGAGGCGAATCCAGAGCGGCTTTCGATGGACGCCTGGCGGCAGTTCTACCGGCGCGACCAGCTCGATCCATCCGCCTGGAACGGCCTTCAACTCGACCTCCGTGGTCTTACCAGGAGTGATGTTCAGGGTCTGCCTCATGGGGGACACGGCCCAGCCTGCCCCGTCCCAAAGGACCACGTCGAGTGAGACCCGGCCGGAGGGAATTCCCCTGAGTCGACGAGTGATGCCTTTGGCTGTCCGCTCGTCCTCGCTCGTGAGGTAGCAAATCAGGTCGCCGTTCTGTCGGAGGTCCAGAACCCTTAGCTGCGCACTCAGGGGAGGCTGCGCGTCCGTGGGAAAGCTTGCTTGCCTGACAACGACCACCACGTCACCGGTCACGGTTGAGTCAGGACGCAGGGCTAGCGGAGCGAAGCCGGAGTGGGTCGTTGGACCGAAGGTGCCGCCGTAGATCAGACCGGAATCGTCGACGGCCACGACGGCATAGACACCTCCGAACACCGCGTCGAAGCTGGCGCTCATGGGATCCCGCCGGGACGTGCTCGCGCCGCCGGTCGCCCCTTCGTGCCGTGCGAAGGTACGTCCGCTCCTGCACGTGGCCGCCAGGCGCCCGAATGGAACGGCTACCTCCTCTCCGGATGGATCCGGCCTGAAACACTGCACGCGCACGCGCACACCGCGGACCTTTACCACGTGTAGATCGGGGCCGGGAATAGCCGCTTCCCCCTCGATGATCTCGAACGGGCAGTGCATGAGTTGCAGCTGCACGGGCTCGCGGAGTCCGCCCATCGAGAAGGTCCCGTCGGGGCCGGTTCTCGCTGACCCAACTCCTCTCCGCCCCCCGGAGCTGTCGACCGTCGCCGGAAACGCCGTCACCTGCACGTCGCTGAAGGGCTCACCGCCCTCGAAGACGAGTCGACCGCGGAGGGTTTCACCCCCATGGATCATCAAGCGCCCCACGTCCACGGTTTCGCCTGGGACGACCTCGATACGGAGGACCTCGGTCTCTCCGAAATTGGCGACATGGATCTGGAGATTCAGGCTTCCGAAAATCGATGCCTCGGAGCGGAACGTCTGATCTGGACCCAGATCCAGAATCCGGCTTTCCTCTCCGCTTGCCCCGACGCGCCTCAGGGTCAGCTCGACTGCGCCCAAGTTCTCCGGTCCCACGACACGTCCCTCGATCCAGGCCACTCCCTCTGAGAACGCTGGCGGTCTTTCTTCCGCCCGATGGGGCGTCGGTGCCAGCGCAGGAAGAGACACGGGCTCAGCGAGTGCGATCTGATCCTTGACGCTGACCAGATCCGACGACTTCAGCGGCGTCGGCCCATTCTGGGCGGGCGCGTCGATCACGACCGGAGCGATGGGCAGCGCGGCCCCATCTGGACTCTCCGACCCCTTGAAGATCAGGAGGCACAGACCAGCGATGATCGCGGCGGCGAAAACGAGCGTGCGCGAACTCATGGGAGCGATAGTACTCCATCCGCGGCCTAAGTCATGGAGGGGGGGGGACCCTTCGGCTCAACCGCTTGTCGACCATGGGGCAGCGGCGAGACCCCCGACATGGGCGGGAAGAGAAGTTTGCCCAGGAGCGTCGGCGCGCCCCATGCTCGATCTCCCGTTCTCCCAGCGGATCTTGGCTCTGGCGCTGCTGCTCGCGATGGTCTCGGGGATCGAGCTCTCGCTTCGGGGGAAAGGCGCCGTGCGCTGGCGCTACTCGCTCTTCGTCCTGGCGACCGGCTTTCTGGGGGCGGCCTACGGTGGCGTGCACGACGCGCTGACCGTCCAGATCTCCCCGGAATACTTCTCGGTGCTCGAGCGCCTCGGATCGAAGGACCTGGAGGCCCGCGCGATCAGCCTGGGGGCCCAGGCCGGTTTCTCGTTCGGCGCGATCGCGGCGGTGCTCCTCGCCTACCTATCGGAGCGGCGCCGACCCGCGGGCGGTGAGCCCGAGCTGGTCAGCCTGGTCGCATGCTGGCGGCGAATCGCCCTCTTCGCCTTCGTCTTCTCTGCGATCGGCGGAGTGGGAGCCTACGCCGCGCTATCGGACGGCTGGACAAGCCGTAGTCTGCCGACCTTCAACGCCCGGACAGGGCGCCGTCTGCTGACGGTCTGGGTCGTTCATTGGTGCACCTACGTGGGCGGCGGCGCCGGACTCTACTACTGCGTGCGTGATCGAACCTGGCTGCCGTGGCAGCCCAGCACCTACAGGGAGGGGGTGGAACCGCCCATGTAGAACTCGGGGTGAGGCGGTCTTCTCACCCGGCGGGTCTCTCGATTCGTGAGCGAAATCCCTGACATGACTCCCACGAAGAGGCGGGTGCCGGAGACACTGCGCGCTCGGCTCCGCCCCATTCGAATCCCTCGTATCCACGATCGCGTCTGCCAAGCTGGTCCGGGGTGTCGGGAGCCATGGCCCGTGCCAGCGCGACCCTATTCACCTATGAATCCCCTCACTTTCCTGCCACTGCTCGCCGCGGCCCCCCTCGCCGCCCAGAACTGCCTCCAGCTCGAAACCTCGCCCACCCCGACCTTCAACGCCGAATACGGGTTCTCGGTCGCCATGTCCGACAGCCTGGCGGTGGCGGGCGCTCCGGGGTCCCAGGAGGTCAATGTGTACGCGCGCTCGGGCGGCGCGTGGTCGCTCGTTCAGACGATCACGCCGAACGGCGGCCCGGTGGCCGAGTTCGGCTACAGCCTCGATATCGAGGGTGACCTCCTGGTCGTCGGCGCGAAGGCCGCCAACGTGGCCCAGGTCTTCCGGCTCGACCCGATGACCGGACAGTTCGGCTTCGAGGTCCAGCTGACCGGTTCCGACATCGTGGCCGACGAGGCCTTCGGCCAGGACGTCTCGATCGAGGCTGGCACCGTCTTCGTCGCAGCGGCGGGGGACGATCCGAACGGCCCGCGTTCCGGTGCAGTCTACGTCTTCTCGGGCAGCGGCAGCACCTGGACCGAGACCTATCGACTCTTCCCGCCCGACGGAGAGGCGGGCGAGTTCTTCGGCGTCGCCATCGATACCGAGGGAGACACCCTTGTCGTCGGCGCGCTCTTCGACGACGACGGCGGAACCAGCGTTGGCTCGGCCTACGTTTACGACAACTCTGGCTTCGCCGGATGGTCGCTCAGCCAGAAGCTCCAGGCCAGCGACGGTGCGCCCAACGACTTCTTCGGCGTCTCCGTGGCGGTGGACGGCACCACCGCCATCATCGGCTCCGAGGGCGACGACGACAACGGGCAGTTCTCTGGCTCCGCCTACGTCTTCGAACGAGACGCGTCGCTGGCCTGGACCGAAGCAGTCAAGCTGCTGGCCCCCGACGGCTTCACGAACGATGACTTCGGCTTCGCCGTCGCCATCGAAGGCACGACGGTCGATGTCGCTGCCCGCGCTCACCAGAGCGCCGGCGCCGTCTATCGGTTCGATCTCTCGGTCGGCACCGACGCCATCGCCAAGTACCGTTCGCTGAATCCGACGCCGGGGGAGACCTTCGGCTCCGCCGTCGACATCGCTTCCGATCTCAGCAACATCATCGGATCGGCCGGTCGCTCGACGAGCACGGCTCAGATCAGCGGCGCGATCTACTTCCCGCAGTTCGCTGCGGGCGGAATCGTGGATTGCAACGGCAACCTCATCGATGATGCCTGCGACCTCGCTCTGGGAACGGCGCTCGACATCAACGCCAATGGGGTCCTCGACGAGTGCGAGGCGGTGGGTTCCATTTACTGCACCCCGAACGCGCAGAACTCCACCGGGACCTGGGCCAAGATGATCGCGACGGGCTCGGCCGCGGTGGCCGACAACGACCTGACGATTCTGGTTTCGGATCTTCCCCAGAACTCCGCCGGCTACTTCTTTGCCAGTGGCAACATCGGCTTCGTGGCCTTCCCGGGGAGCAGTCAGGGCATCCTCTGCATGATCGGCGGCATCTCTCGTTTCGGTGGCGTTCAGCTGGCGGGGACGACGGGTACGTTCGACTTCGCGGTGGACCTCAACAACTTCGCGGGCACCGGGCCGGCCCAGGTGGGACATACCTGGTACGTTCAGACGTGGTACCGGGACGCCAACCCGACGTCGACCTCCAACTTCTCCGACGGTATCGAGATCACGTTCCTCTGATCGTGGAGAGTCGAACCTCCTGCCGGGAAAGTGTGTGACTTCCGGCAGGATTCTGCCACGGATGAGGAAAGGGGGATCTTCCTCGGAAGACAGATCCGCGCTCACTCGACGGGTGCATTTTCGCACAGTCGGAGTGTTGGGCCCCTTCCAGGGGATCGCAGCGGTACCTTCTCCGGCCGGGCACGATTCTTGATCCGCACCCGGGATCATGCCATGGGCCGCCCCCGTTCGATCAGCCCTGAACGTCCTGGCGACTCGACGGGCGCCGATCATGGCGGCGGTCGCCGTTCGCTCCCTCTTTCTGGTGGCAGGGTGGGGGCGCTTCTTCGCCGGAGACGAGCCCGGATACGAACGGCTCGGTGATATCTGGCGACTCGAGGGGATCTATGTCGGTGCATGGCCTCCGGGCATCCCGTGGCTGATTGCCACGGCAGGAGATGTGTTCGGTCACGCGGCGGGGATGGGCGTCCTGCGGTTCCTTCTGGTGCTCACGAGTGGCTTCATCTGCCACTGCTTGATGTCGCTCACTCGTCGCCTCGCAGGACGCGGCGCGGAACGGACCGCAGGCTGGTGCTACGCCCTCTATCTCCCTCTGGTTCCCAGTGCTCACCTCGTCGTCAGCGAGCAGCTCCAGGTAGCCTTCGTGCTGCCTGCGCTCTTGATCCTCTGGGGACTGGTGCAAGATCGGAAAGGGTGGCGCGCTTGCTGGCACGCGAGTCTTGCGGGCGCGCTCCTCGGCGTCGCCGGGCTTCTGCGCGAATCGGTCGTGCTGCTCCTGCCCGGTGTGGCTCTCTGGATGCTGCAGCGAGCCGGCATGCGACGGGGCGTGCTCGTCGGCGGATACGTCGCGCTCGGTCTCGTCGCGGTCACGCTGCCCTGGGCCACGCGCAACCTGCGGGTGACCGGCCAGGCCTCCTGGTTCGGTCACTCGGCCGGCGGCTTCGTCGCGGCGGGCTGGAACGGGCACCATGCGGACTTCGACGTGGAGGACCTGCGCGATAGGGTCGGCACGCTTCCGATGGGCGGCCTCCGGGACGCGCTCTTGCGAGATCCACCCATGCCCTGGACCGCTCCACGGACGGGCGCTCACGCCGTGCGAAGTTCGGAGAACGTCCAGCGCGGCATGAAGTTCGCGCTGGAAGAACCCGGGTGGATGCTCCGTACTCGCGTGCTCCACCAGGCTCGTGCGTGGTCGCCGCTCTCGGATATGGTGCGCTACCTTCGATCGGGAGCCTACGCGGGTCCGCTGGACCGGCCCACGGTCCGCGGAACGATCGGTACTCTGGCGCTCCTTCAGTCGATGCTGTTGCTCGCGTGTGCCTGTCTGGGATGGGAGCGCATGAGCAGGGCTCGGGGCGCGCGGTGGCTCATGGCCATCGCACTCGCCGCCTACGTGGCGAGCACGTTCGTGCTCTCCATGACGCGCTACCGCGTCCTGCTCGACACCTTGCTCTTCATCCCCGCGGCGGTGTGGTGGCGCAGCCGAGGCGAGCGCCGCCCATCGATCCGATCCACGGCGGGACTTGGCTTCCTCTGCCTCGCCTGGGCGATCGAGCTCCCCTGGATCCTGGTTTCGATGGAGGCCCTTTGGACGGACGATTGATGGATCGCCAGTGGGGGGTCCTTCTCCTGCTGTGGATGATGGCCATGGCCTGGCTCGGGCACGCCCACGAGACCGTCCCCACGGACGCGGACCTCTGGCACGAGTTCGAGCGGTCTGCCGACGCCAGGCTCTTGGATACGCTCATCCTGCGCGGCGCATTCGGTCAGGCCGGGATCCCTGAGTTCTCCGACTGGATACTTCGGAACGAAGAGTGGATCGCGCGGATCCGTGCGCTTCATCCGCTGGAGACACCGGGGCCCCGGTGCAGGGCTCGGCGTTGACCACTCGAGTTAGGAGGAGCCAAACTGGAGGTCAAGGTTCAGACTCCTGGCCCCCCTTCTTCTCGCTGTCGAACCGGAATGACGTCAGTTCGAGGCCAGGAGAGCCACGAGCCGAGTCGGTACTGAATCCGACTCGAAGCCGCTACTCTTCGAACTGCAGACCGTTCGCGTTCAGAAACGTGGCGGCTTTGGGTCGGGTTCAGTACCGCCAGAACTTCGACGGATACCTATGCTGGCAAGGACCATGCGGCACGTGCTCTCTATCCTCGCGCTCGGCTTGCTCCTGTTTCTGGGTTGGCGCTTCACCGGGACCGTCGAGTCTCACTCCACGGAGTGGGTTCCTTCGGGAGCGGCCCCTTCCCGCACCGTGATGATCCCGGCGGATGAGTCGCTGGTGGACGTGGTCACTCGCCCCGCAGAGGTCCACGTCGCTGCAGGGAGACAACCCCTCGAGGCCGCCGAGGCAGGGGTGGAGCGTCCGCCTGGCTTTGGCGAACTCGTCATCCGCGTGCTGGTCGGTGGGAAGCCCGATGTGGGCGCGCTGGTGCAACTCGACGAGGGCGTCGACGCTCTGGTCAGCGGACTCGCGACCGAAGACGGTCACGCCACGACAGATCGTCGAGGGGAAGTCGCGTTCTACGTCCGACCCACGCGAACAGCGCGCGTGTCGGTCTCCAGCCCGGGCACGGGCTTCACCTTGGAGGGCAGCTACACCACGCCCTTCGGGGGACGGACGCGTGTGGTGGTGATCGAACTCGGTCCTGGGAAGGAGAGCACGCCGAGAACCTTCAAGGTCACGTCCGAACTCGACGGATCTCCCCTCGTCGGCGCCCGCGTCGTCGCGGCCACTTCGGATGGTGCCCACACGGTCGAGGCCGAAACGGACGGTGAAGGCGTGGCTCGGCTCTTCGCCGCTGGCCAGCAAACGTACGAAGTGTGGCACGAGGGGTTTGCCACCGCGGAGCTGCTAGCCGCCGAGGATCAACAGGCGATCCAGGTCGAGCTTCGGCCCCTCACGAGGTTCCACGGCCAGCTGTCGTTGGCGCTGGACGCAGCCGCCGATCCATCGGTTCGGTACGGCGTCGCCCGTGACGGGTCGACGACCGTGGGGCCCGGCGGGCGGATTCGGATCCTTCCGTTCACGCCGCCGCTGGAGTATGCCGAGGGTCAAGATCCGTCTTCACGTGTCATCGAGGTGGGCAGCTGGGAGACGTTCCAGAAGAGGCGCTTCGAGGCCTACGTTCAGGCGGATGGCTCCTGGTCGGCCGAGGTCGCGATTCCCCCCGAGCTGGAGGAATGGACCGATGTCTCGATCTTGCAGACCACGGTCGCAGGGACCCATCGGACGATCGCCACGGTGCCGAGGGCTCGGCCCGGCGATGTGCTCTTCGTTTCGGATCCCTGGGCTTCGGAACCCCCCTTGTCGCTTCGCTTCCAGTCGCCGCTCGGAGAGCCGGTCGGCGGCGGGCTCCGGGTGACGCTCGCCATGGCTGGGGGGCGAATTCCCGGAAAGGACGCGGTCGTCACCGCCCGGATCCGACCCGACGGCGAGCTGTATCTCCTGCATCTACCCCAGCAGGTTTGGAACTACTCCGTCGACGTTCCCGGCCTGCCGAAGGCCTGGAGGCCGTCGGGCACTTTCCAGCACGCAGGGGGAGGCGATCCCATCGTCTTGACGCAGAGTGGGAGGCCCCTCGAAGTGACGATCCAGCCAAAAGAGGGAGTCAACCTCGAGAACGCGTACCTCGCGCTCACACGACCGGGCGATCGGGTCAAAGCCCTCTGCTATCTCGGGAAGCATCGATCGGTCGGCGGCCCCGCCCATACCTTTCTGCTCGTGCCCACAGGGGTCGCCGCCGAGCTGGTTCTCCTGGTCCCCAGAGCGCCGGACGGCGACTGGATCGTCGTCGAGGGTCGAAACCATTCCCTCCGGGAGTTGCTGCGAATACCGGTCGCCCGGGGGCAGCGCGCGATCGTGCTTCGCCCCTGATGGTTTTGCTGCTGACGAAATCTCCGGTTCCAGGTTAGGGTCGGGGCTTCATCGACGTCCCGTTCGGGACGCTGGCTCTCTCGCCTGCTTGCAGGACACCGCATGAAAACATCCCTTCCCACGCACCTGGCCGCAGCGGCGACCCTCGTGTTCTTCGCGCTCTCCGGTTCGATCTTCGCCCACGAGGACGACCCCAAGCTGCTGAACATGAAGCCACCCGTCGCGGGAAGCGGTTACATCCGCGGTCTCGCCGCCGGCGCGATCCTGCCGGGTGGCGGTAGCAACAGGGGGACGCAGGCCGGCAGCGGCTTCGACAGCCACGAGGTCACGCTGCATTCATGGCTCTCGATCGCTGACCTCGGGGGAACGAACCTCAACAACGACATCTGGGGCTACGTGTCACCGAGCGGCCGCGAGTACGCGCTCGTCGGCGCCGAGCGCGCGACCATCATCGTGGAGGTCACGAATCCCGATCTGCCCACGATCGTCGGGAGCATCCCCGGCCCCTCCAGCATCTGGCGCGACATCCGCACCTACACCGATCGAGCCTACTCCGTCACCGAAGCCGGCGACGGCATCCAGGTGATCGATCTATCGAGCGTCGATGCGGGCATCGTTACCCTCGAGCGCACCGTGACGACCGGCGGCTCGACGGCCTCGCACAACGTCGTCGTGGATACGGACAGCGGCTTCCTCTACCGCTGCGGCGGAAGCGGCCACGGGCTGCGGATCTACGACCTGTCGAACCCGGGCAACCCCACCTACGTGGCGACCTGGGACGATCGCTACGTCCATGACGCGCAGGTCGTGACCTACACGTCGGGACCCTACGCGGGCAAAGAGATCGCGTTCTGCTGCTCGGGCTTCAACAGCGGCTGGGTCGATCCGGGCCTCTCGGTGCTCGACGTCACCAACAAGCAGAACATCGTCCAGCTCGCTCAGGTCTCCTATCCGGGCGGCGTCTACAGCCACCAGGGCGCCCTCTCCGAGGATCGCCAGCTCTTCTATCTCGGCGATGAACTCGACGAGGACGGCTCCATCGATACGACCACGCACGTGTTCGACGTGTCGAACCTCACGGGTACGACCTACACCGGCGCATTCACGAACGGCAGCCGCGCCGTCGGCCACAACATGTTCACGGCGAACGGGCACCTCTACCAGGCGAACTACAACGACGGCCTGCGCATCTTCGACGCGACCACCAACCCCTCCAGCCCGGTGGAGGTCGCGTACTTCGACACCGCGCCGACCTCCAGCGCGGCCGACTACAACGGCATGTGGGGCGTCTACCCGTACCTTCCCAGCGGCACGCTGCTCTGCAACGATCGCCAGCGAGGTCTCTTCGTCTTGACCCACGACCCGTCTCTCGGCCAGACCTACTGCCAGGCGAGCGCGAACTCCACGGGCCAGGTTTCGACCGTCCAGGGCACGGGCAGCCGAACGGTTGCCGACAACGACGTGAGCCTCACGGCGACGCAGCTGCCGCAGAACGCCGTCGGCTACTTCATCGTTTCGAATCAGCAGGGCTACGTGACGAACCCCGCCGGAAGTTCGGGCAACCTGTGCCTCGGAGGAGCGCTCGGTCGCTACGTGGGCCAGGCGTCCAGCTCGGGCTCCGCGGGCGAGATTCCCGTGCAGGTCAACGTGAACCAGGTGCCGCAGCCACTGGGCGCCGTGGCCATCCAGCCGGGCGAGACCTGGAACTTCCAGTGCTGGCACCGGGATGCCGTTCTCGGCATCCCGACGTCGAACTTCAGCGAGGGCTACGCGATCACGTTCCAGTGATCTGCGGGCCAATTTGGTGATCTGCAGGCCAGTGATCTGCGGGCCGAACGGCTACAGGAACTGCATCGCTCCGCCCGGGAGCAGGTAGACGATCAGCATCCGGCCGCCGACGACGGTCGGAACGTGCTCGCTGCCCGGGGTTTCGACGACCCAGCCCGGGGGCTGGCCCTGGAAGGTGGGTTCGCCCTCCAGGGCGACGCACCAGTTGATCTCGCCGTTCGGGTGCAGGTGACGGGGACCCGGGCCGGTCATGTCGACCACGTCGATCGAGAAGTCGCGGGTCTCCCCCGTGGCCTTGGCGGCCCGGCTGAACTTCACCGGAGCCTCGCCGCAGTTCGCGACCTCTCCCTTCTCCAGCAGCTCGACGAGGCCCGCGCTGACGGCCTGGCCTTCCGGCGAGTTCGGGTCGAGTCGGGCGTGCAAGGCGGCCTTCGCGGCGGCCGGGTCGGAGAGGTCGATGCCGTGGGCGGCATCGAGTAGCGGCTGAAATTTTTCGAGCATGGGGCCAGGTGGAGGCAGCAATGGGGGAGCGGCGCACGGAGGCGCGGAATCATCTTTCCGGAACGCGCTCCTAGGGTAACCTGCCGGGCGTGCCCGCACCCATCAAGCGCCTTCTTGTCGTCGCCGTCTGCGTCCTCGCCTCCTGGTATGCGCACAAGCCGCTCCTGGGGGCCGGCTTTCTTGGCTCGGACGCCGCCGTCCTCGAAGAGGTCGGCCACGCGTTCGGTGGCGGTCGAGAGGGGGCGGCCTGGAGCGTCGCGGACCTCGATCACCGCCCCGCAGCCGCGCTTTCCCTCGCGCTTTCCCGGTCGCTGCACGCGAAGGACGACGTGTACACGCCCGGCGACGCGGGGCGACTGCGCCTGGAGAGCCTGCTCCTGCTCGTCATCGCAGCCCTCGGCACCCGGGTGGCCGTGATCCGGGCCCTGCGCCCCTGGACCGGTGAGGACCATGCCCGCGCCGCCGGCGCGGCCGCGGGGGCGTTCCTCATGATCCATCCGCTGATCGTTCCGGTCGTCGGGCACCTGGCGAACCGCGGAGATGTCGTGGCGCTCGCGGCCAGCACGTGGTCGGTCGCGCTGCTGCTGAAAGGCCGCCAGGATCGGCGGGCCCTGGCGATCGGATTCGCCTTTGCGCTCGCGGTGATCGCGGCGGCGTCGTCGCCCTCCGCGATCGCGCTCGTTCCCCTCGGCTTCGGCCTCGAGTTCATCGCGGCGCGCAGGCACCGGCCGCTGGCGCAGAAGATTCGCACCGGCGTTCAGGTCGCTCTCGGCTACGCCGCCGCCCTCGCCGTCGAGGCGCTGGTTCGCTGGTGGATGAAGCCCTCGCCGGACGCCCTCGATGAGACCCTCCGGTCCGTGAATCCCGCCGATCTGCTCGCGGGGTCCAGTACGGGCTGGATGCACGCCCTCGGGCTCGCCGCAGAGAAAACAGGCGTCGTGGTGCTGCCCGTCAACACGACCGGGCTCGGCATGCTGGGCTACGTTCTCGCGGTCGCGGCGCTGCTCCTGGCGCTGCATCCGGGCTTCGTCGCCGCTCGCGCGGCGCCGCGTCTCTGGGGGCGCGTGCTCGCGGGCTGGGCGATCGCGCTCCTCGTGCTGCTCGCGCTGGGCGTGACCCAGCGCGCGGAACCCTCGCGGCTCGCGGACGCGCCGGGGACCCTCACGCTGGCGGTCTGCATGGCGGTGGGGCTCGGCATCTCGGGGACAGCGCTCTCCGGGGCCCGTCGTACGATTCTGCCTGCGCTCACGGGAGTCGCCTACGCCGTTCTGACGGCGGGCAGCGGCGCCACGATCCAGGAAGCCGCCGCCGAAACGGGCGCGGTCCACGAGGCCGTTCTCGATGCGCGCAGCCACTTCGAGAGCGAGGGCCGGACGGTGGGCGCTATCTGGGTCCTCGACCCTCCGAGGACCGTGGCGGGCGTCGAGACGCTCGTGCCGCGTGACGACAGGAGCCTCGGATCCGCTCCGTTCCTGCCCAGGGGCGCCGCGCCGATCCATGTCCGCGGTATCCAGTCCGCCTCGTTCTGGGTGTTCGCGACCGATCCGAGCTTCGAGTCGGTGCGCGCTTCCGGCCTGGTGCTTCTCCTGCCCCCGGAGGCCAAGGAGAACCCCGAAGCCGGGCCGCTGCTCGTCACGGATGGTGACGGCGCCGTGGCACCCATCGATCGCCCCGGGCGCCGGCGCAATCGTATCGCGCGCGACGTGACCCGCCGCGGTCTGTTCGTCGAACCGCGGGTGCCAGGGGCTCCCTTCGGCAAGGCGAGCCGCGGCGTCAGCTGGGTGGGAGAAGGGGCGTCCCCGGCGGGCGTCCGCGTCGATCCGCTGGAGCTGACGGCGATCGCTGCGACGCTGTCCGGCAAGGACTCGACCGTGATCGACCCGACCGAGACGCCGCTGGTCCGTTTCCGAGGGTCCTCCGATCTGGAGGTCGATGGCACCGAGCGGGGGGTCTGGGTGGCGGGCGCGGCCGGGCCAGAGGCTCTCTTCTCGCTCTCGACGAACCCGAGCTGGCTACTGGCGGGTCCGCTGCGGTCGGTCTGGTTCCTGGGTGAGCTGCAGTTCGCGACGTCGACGCGCGTGATGGTCGCACCGTCCAAGCTGTCGAACGAGGTCCAGCCGCGCCTCGTCAGCGACGGAAAGGACTGGAGCTTCGACGTGACCGGGGTGCCAGCGCTGCGGCCACTGGATCCTTCGTCCGAGGAGAGCTGGGTGCTCCGGATCGTCGATCGTGTGAGCGGCGAGTCCGTGCAAATCGCGCCCTCCTCGACCACCGGTGGAAGACTCCTCGTGCCGGACGCGGGCGTTTTCCATGACGCCCCCGTGGAATGGATCCTGGATCGCCAGCTCGGCGGCGTCACCGTGGCAAGAGCGCGCGGCTCCCGCTGATCCAGACAGGAGCGGTTTCGGGCCCTCGAACTCCCCGTCGGCGCGTGGGGAAAGTAGCTTGTCGGCCATGTCGACCCAGCCCTCCACCGAGCTCGATACGTTCCCGAATCCCCGACCGGGCCGGAACTACGAGATTCGCTTCGATTGCCCCGAGTTCACCTGTGTCTGCCCGAAGACGGGGCAGCCCGATTTCGCCACGATCCGCATCCGCTACACGCCGGACGAGACCTGCGTCGAGCTGAAGAGCCTCAAGCTCTACCTCTGGTCGTACCGCGAGGTCGGCGCATTCCACGAGGCCGTGACGAACAAGATCCTGGACGATCTCGTGGCGGCGATCTCGCCCAAGAAGATGGTGGTCGAGGGCGACTTCTGGGTCCGCGGCGGGATCACGACGGTCGTCGAGGTCCAGCACCCCTGACCCCGGGAATGAGCGAGCCTCACGACGAAGAAGATCCCGAGATCCGGGCGCTCATGGCGCGCCTGGAGGTCGGTGATGTCGGCGCTTCCGAGGCTCTTCTCCAGGATCTCTACGGCGTGCTGCGTTCGGTCGCCCGTGAGACCATGAGCCACGAGCGCGGGGACCACACCCTCCAGCCCACCGCCCTCGTCCATGAGGCCTGGATCCGCCTCTTCCACCGCGAAGACGGCGCCGTCCCTCTTCAGGTCGGCAGTCGAGACCATCTCGTAAGACTCGTGGCGCGGACCATGCGACGTGTCCTCGTCGACCATGCTCGGGCCAAAAAAACGGCCAAGCGCGGCGGCTCCTCGCGCAGCCTGGAACTCGACGAGGTCGTCGCCCGCTTCGACGAGAGCGGCACGGACCTCGTCGAGTTCGACGATGCCCTCAAGGTCCTGATGAGCTCCGACGACGAGCTGGCGCAGGTCGTCGAACTCAAGATCTTCGGCGGCCTTTCCATGGAAGAGATAGCGAGCGTTCTGGGCGTCTCCCTCGCCACGGCGGAGCGCCGGTGGCGGGTGGCCAAGCTCTGGCTGCTGGAGAAGCTGGGCTGACAGACCGACAGACAGACTGACCCGGCCGCCCCAAGCGTCCGAAGGACGCCCGGGCCCCGCTCGGCCCCCGCAGGGGGCTGAGCCGCCCGCGCGAGGCTCGCCCTCGCGGCCCGTGCGGCGAGCACGCCCGCCCGGCGAGGGCGCCCGTCCGGCGAGGACGCCTGTCCGGCGAGGACGCCTGCGCGGCGAGCGCCAAGCGATGCAATCGCTATTTCGCCGTCAGGCGAAATGCCAGAGATACTGCGCGCTGTTACAACGATCGTGCGGTTCGGCATTCGATGCCTTGGTCGCAGTCTTGCCCGCCGATGACTTCCCGACACCGACTGCCTGCCGTTCGCGCGAAGCGCCGAACGCGTGGGCTGAGACTTCCCGCTACCGGCTTGCGGGCTGCCCGCTAGCGACTGTCCCAGCAGGTCTCCCGACACGGACTACCTGCCGTTCGCGCGAAGCGTCGAACGCGTGGGCTGAGGCTTCCCGGTAGCGGCTGGTGGGCTGTCCGCTGGAGCGCTCGCCCGCACGGGCGAGCTGGGCAGATGTCGGACTTGCCTCTCAGACCTCAGACCTCAGACCCGCCCAGCTCGCCCTGACGGGCGAGCGCTCCAGCGGACAGCCCACCAGCCGCTACCGGGAGACCCGAGCCCACGCGTTCGACGCTTCGCGCGAACGGCAGGCAGTCCGTGTCGGGAAGTCGGCCGGGGGAAGTCGGCTGGGGCGGCGGTCGGCGGTCAGGACGGCTGCCAAGGCATCGAATGCCGAACCGCGCGATCGCTGTGACAGCGCGCAGTATCTCTGGCATTTCCTCTGACGAGGAAATAGCGGTTTCACCGCTGTGCGCTCGCCGCGCAGGCGTCCTCGCCGGACGGGCGTCCTCGCCGGACGGGCGTCCTCGCCGGACGGGCGTCCTCGCCGGACGGGCGTGCTCGCCGCACGGGCGCCCTCGCCGCACGGGCGCCCTCGCCGGACGGGCCGCGAGGGCAAGCCTCGCGCGGGCCGCTCAGCCCCCTGCGCGGGCCGCTCAGCCCCCTGCGGGGGCCGAGGCAGGCCCGGGCGTCCTGGCGGACGCGACAAGCCGCCCAACTACTTCAGCATCGCGACCAGCCTGGGAAGCACCTCGACATACCGCCGGTCCAGGCCGAAATGACCGCCGTCATGCTCGACGTGTTCATGGGGGATGCCGAGCCGCTGGAGTTCCTCGACCAGCTGGCGCAACCCGAACTGGAGCCCGAATTCGTCCTTGAGTCCTGCCTCGAGATAGAGGCCGTCCAGCGCCTTCAGCTCAGCCACATGGTCCCTGGCCACGACCACGGGGTCGAAGCCGAGGAAACGCTGCCAGACGTCCTCGCGGCGCCTCGCCGTCTTCGGGTCGAACGGCAGGTCGAAGCCGAACTCACTGTCCTCGCTCGGCGCATAGCAGGCAGACATCGCGATGACGTTGATCGCCGCGTGCCCGTCGCCGCTGAGCGAGAAGTCGTTCTCGAAATCGTCCATCCAGGTGCGGGGATCGCCACTGTAGGGGAGAAGCGCGCGGGCAGCCGCGACGATCTCGTGACCCAGCGGTAGCTCGAACGCGCAGTCGCCGCTGATGGAGCCCGCGACCTGGAAACGGCCCGGTTTCGTCATCGCGAGGTGCAGGGCGCCGAAGCCGCCCGAACTCTTGCCGCAGACGATGCGCCGGCTCGCGGCCGTCCTGTACTGGTCGTCGACGAACGCGGTCAACTCGTCCGCCACGTAGTCCGCGTACTGACCCACCGCGGCGCTGTTCACGTACTGGCTGCCGCCGAGGCGCGTGAACGCGTCGGGCATCACGAGGATCGCGCCGCGCTCGCCGGAAGACACCAGGTAGTCGTCGTACTGGGCGACGGCGCCGCGCTTCCAGGGGTGGGTCTCCAGCATCGCCTGCCCGCGGCCGGTGAAGCCGGAGAGCAGGAACGCGACGGGGAGCGGTTCGCCGTCGATCGCGGCGGGCGGCAGGTAGACCGGGACCTCCCGCACGTGCGGATCACCGAGCGGGTTGCCCGCGAGGCATGCGCTCTCGAAGCTCGGCCATTCGACTCGGCCACGCAGGGCGGACTCGCGTTTTTCGGGGCGCAGGGGACTCATGAGGAGACGCCTCCCGTCGCTGCGGCGAGCTCCGCTTGGAGCGCCTCGTAGCCGGGCTCGATGCGCTCGTCGATGATCCGGTGGCGGTCGGCATAGGGGTAGAACGCGGCGTTCATCGCATTGATGGTCACGCGCTCGAGATCCTGGAGATCGCAGCCGTAGGTCTCCACGGCGACGCGGAATTCGTCGGTCATCGTGGTGTGGCTCATGAGTCGGTTGTCGGTGTTCAGGGTGACGCGGTAGCCCTCGCGCAGAAGGTAGGGGAACGGGTGCTCCGCCAGCGACTTGACGGCGCCCGTGTGGACGTTGCTTTGCAAACAGCACTCGATCGGGATCCGATGGTCGAGCACGTAGGTGGCGAGGCTTCCGACCTTGACGACCTTGCCCTCGTAGATCGCGATGTCGTCGATGAGGTGAGTGCCATGTCCGATGCGGTGGGCGCCGCAGAACTGGAGAGCCTGCCAGATGCTCTCGGGCCCGAAGCTCTCGCCCGCGTGGATGGTGATCGAGCCGTTGCTGCGCTTGATGAACTGGAACGCGTTGATGTGGTGCTTGGCCGGGTGCCCCGCCTCCTCGCCCGCGAGGTCGAAGCCGCAGCAGCCGCGGTCGAACCAGGAGACCGCGAGTTCGGCGAGCTTCAGCGAGAGATCGGCGGACTGGTTCCGCATCGCGCACACGATGACGCCTGACTCGATTCCAAAGTCCTCGCGGGCGCGCTCCAGGCCCCGGAGGACCGCCCGCATCACGGCGTCCAGCCCGAGGTTCTCGGCGGTGTGGAAGACGGGGGCGAAGCGGACCTCGAAGTAGACGCAGTTCTCGGCGGCGAGGTCCTCGCCCAGTTCGTAGGCGACGCGCTCCAGCGCCTCGGCCGTTTGCATCACGGCGATCGTGTGACGGAATCCCTCGAGGTACTGGGCGAGCGAGCCCCTGTCGGCGCCCTCGAAGAACCACTGGCCCAGCCGGACCGGGTCGCTCTCCGGCAGCTCCAGGTAGCCGATCTCACGGGCGAGATCGAGGACGGTCTCCGGCCGCAAGCAGCCGTCGAGGTGCTCGTGAAGGAGTACCTTGGGCGCTCGGGTGAGGATGTCGTGGGTGAGGAGGGATCGGGTGCTCTGGGCGGACATGGGGGGCAGTGTAGACCGAGCCGCGCCCGTCTTCGGCCGATGGTGGCAGGGAATTAGGCCCGGCTTTGCCTTTCCACTCGGCTATCCTCTCCGCCCGAACCCCGTTTCCATCGCTGTCTCTTCACGCCGTACTTACCGTGACCGATCTTCGCGTCCGCATCGCACCGAGCCCCACGGGCGCCGTCCACCTCGGGCTCTGCCGCACCGCACTCTTCAACTGGGCCTACGCCAAGAAGCGCGGAGGCAAGTTCATTCTCCGCATCGAGGACACGGACAGGACGCGCAGCACCGAAGAGAGCGAGCGCGCGATCGTGGAGGGGCTGCGCTGGCTCGGCGTCCAGTGGGACGAGGGCCCCGACGTGGGCGGTCCCCATGCTCCCTATCGTCAGTCCGAGCGAGCGGAGGGCCATGGGAAGCAGGCCGTCTCGCTCCTGGGATCCGGCCACGCGTACCGCTGCTTCTGCACGCCTGAGCGGCTCGCCGAGGTCCGCGAGGCACAGGAGGCCGCCAAGGAGACCCCGCGCTATGACGGCCACTGCCGCGGCATGGACGGCGCGGAGTCGCAGCGGCGCGCCGACGCGGGCGAGCCCTTTGCGATTCGCTTTCTGATTCCCGAGGGATCGACGACGATCCACGACCTCGTGCGCGGCGAGGTGACCTTCGATCACAAGGAGATCGACGACTGGATCATGGCTCGCAGAGACGGCACGCCGACCTACAACTTCGTGGTCGTGTCCGACGATGTCGCCATGGAGATCAGCCATGTCTTCCGCGGCGAGGAGCATCTCGTCAACACGCCGAAGCAGCTGCTCCTGTACCAGGCGATGGGGTACGAGCCCCCGCGCTTCGCTCACCTTCCGCTGATGCTCGGCAAGGACCGGAAGAAGCTCTCCAAGCGCTCCGGCGACACGTCGCTGGGGGACTACATCGCCAACGGGTACCCGAAGGCTGCCATCGTCAACTTTCTGTGCCTGCAGGGCTGGGCGCTGGACGGTGAGACCGAGGTCTTCGACGTCGACACCTTCGTCGAGCACTTCGACATCGAGAACGTGCAGAAGGCGGGGGCGGTCTTCGACATCGACAAGTTCAGGTGGCTCAGCGCCGACACGATCCGCCGCATGGACGTCGCAGAACTCAGCCAGGAGGTCGCGCCGTTCGTGATTCAGGCCGGGCAAATGACCGCGGACGAGATCGCAGACCGACGCGACTGGTTCCAGCGACTCGTCGCGGGCGAGCAGGAGCGCATCGACCTCTTTTCGGAGTTTCCACCTCGCGTGCGGCCGTTCTTCGAGGCGGACGACGCGGTCACCTTCGAGGACCAGGCCGAAGCGGGAGCGCGCAAGCACGAGGGGCGCGTCGAGACGCTCGGGCGGTTCGCGGACTGGCTCCGCGGGCGGGACGCCTCCGAGTCGGCCGAGGCCATGGCCGCGGCGGTGAAGGACTGGGTGAAGGAGGAGGGTCTGAAGTTCCCGGCTCTCTTTCAGCCGCTGCGCTGCGCCCTCACGGGGATGGCGGGCGGTCGAGACCTTTTCGATTGCATCGAGCTGCTCGGCAGAGAGTCGGCGCTGGCCCGGATCGAGGCCGGGCAGAAACGGCTCGCATGAGCGGAAACGGCGGGTTTAGGCGGGCACGACTGGCGTAAATCAGTCAAGGGGATCGTCCGAAGGGCCGATCGGATCCAGGGGCGGCTCCACCGGCCGCCCCGGTTCACGACCTCCGACGACTCGCCGCGGCACAGCCCGCCCATTCTCGACATGAGCCCAGACGTTCCTGAGCGTGCGCGGTTGTCCGAAGAGGAGCTGAACGCTCGCAGGGAGGAGCTCCTGCTGGACGTTCGCCATCGACTCGCGGGCGGCCGCGGGGCCGAGGAGCGCGCGAAGCGCGGGGTTTCGCAGTCGAGGATCCGCATGCGGACGCTCCTGCTCCCGGCCTTCGGGATCCTGCTGTTCCTGCACTTCGGAAGCCGAGCGGGAGCGCCCCTGGGCGTCCACGCGGCCTTCACTCCGGGGGCCGGTGAATCGTTCGCCGGCCCCAGGGTCTTCGCCGCCGAGCGGTCCGGCGCCGACGCGACCGGCGAGATCGAACTCGCTCCTGGCGACGTGGTGGGCACCACGAGCGGCCCGCCGAGCACGCTGGAACTCGGGAAGGGCAGGCTGCTCCTGGATTCGGGAGCGCGCGCCGTGGTGGCGAGCCTCCTGCCGCCGCGGGTCAGGCTCCTGGGCGGCACGGCGCGCGCAGAGGGCCGGCTTCGGGTGGTGACGGCCCACGGCGTGTACGACCTCGATTCGGGCGCGGCGCGGCTGACGCTCGGCAGCGACGTCGGCCTCGTGGTCGAGCAGTTCGAAGGCGAGGGCGCGGTGATCGGCCCGGAAGGCGAGAGGAAACTCGCGGCCGGGATGACGGCCGTGAGCTGGTAGAGTGGAGTTCGTCGGAACCGTAACTGGTACGGTACCGACGTGATCGAGCCCCGACGTTTCAGCCGCCTTCGCCTGGCCGCCTTCGATGCGGTCGAGCGAGTCACCGTCCTCCTGGGCGCGCGCCGGTTCTACCGCTGGCGCTACCTCAGCGCGGAGAGGCTGGGTGTCCGGGAGCACATTCTTCGGATCCCGGGCCTTCCGCCTGCGCTGCAGGGGATCACCATCGCTCACCTCTCCGACATCCATGCCGGGCCTTTCCTCTCCGGCGCAGATCTCGCCGCCGTCGTCAGCCTGATCGAGCAGCGCAGGCCAGACTTCGTCTGCTGGACCGGCGACTACGTCACCCACGGAGTCGAAGACGTCCTCCCGGTGCTGCCCGACCTTCGGCGCTGCGTCGGACAGCGGGGAACCTTCGCTGTCTTCGGCAACCATGACTACAAGCTCCGGCGCGAGTGGGAGATCGTTGCGGCCCTCGAGCCCGACGGCTGGCACTTCCTGCGCAACCGCTCGAAGACCGTCGAGGTCGATGGGAGCACGGTCGCCTTCGCTGGCATCGAAGACCCCGAAGAAGGCAAGGTCATCGACGTGGACGCGGCGCTGGAGCTCGTCGGCGCCGCCGACGTCGTCATAGGACTCTGTCACGGTCCCCGCGGCGCTCCCGCGTTCGCCGGGCACCCTGCCGCCCATGTCCACGCCGTGCTCTCCGGCCATACCCACGGCTCCCAGGTCGACCTGCCCTTCCTGCGCGATCTGGGCCCGCCACACCCCGGCCTTCGCGTCGAACTGGGCGGTACCACCGTCTTCGTGGCCCGCGGCCTCGGCGTGGTGGGGCTTCCGCTTCGCACCGGAGCGCCAGCGGAAGTCTCGTTCGTGACCCTTCAGTCCGGACCCGAATCGGACCAGAATCTCTCCGATGCAGGGTAGCTTGAGACTCCACGGCGGCGTGCTCTTCGTGGGTCGTCAGGACCTGACCGCGGAGGTCGCGACCTACGACCTCGGCGGTCGTCCCCTCGAAACTCGCTTCTCGTTCAAGGACGAGATCGCGGGGCGTTCCAGCGTCAGCGGCATGGACGTGGACGCCGATCGTCGGCTCTGGATCGCCGACGGGGCGGCCTCGTGTCTCCGCTGCTTCACCCTCTTCGGCGTCGAGGTCGCGTCGGTCAGGGACGACATGGATGCCGGGATCGCGGCCGGTCCGCGACCCCTCGGCGCCACCGACCGTCATGGGATGATCGGCTCACCCGTCGATCTGCGCGTGCTAGGCGAGGACGACGATACGACGCTGATCGTTGCCTCGGCCGGACGACGCCGGCATGGCCTTCAGATCCTGCACATCGGCACGGGGCGTGGTCGCTCGATTCCGCCGCTGGGGGATCCGGAAGGCGCGTACGAGCGGATCCGCGGGATGGACTGGCGCGGGTCGGAGCTGGTCGTCGTGGAGTCCGGCGTGCGCCGCGTTCAGCTCTTCGAGGGCGATCCCCTCGGGCGGCTCGTGTTCCGCCATGCGTTCCCCATCCCCGAAGGCCTCGGAGATCCCGAGGCGGTCGCGCTGGTCGGCGACGGCCGCGTCGTCATCGCGACGGCCGGGACGATCAGTGGCCTCCACATCTTCGATGCGAGCGGGCGCTATCTCCGGAGGCTCGCCGGCGATTCGGTCATCGACGCCCTGGCGGACGAACGCGGTGAGCCGGTCGTGGAGCAGCCGTCGGCGCTCGCGCTCGACCTGGCCTCCAGCGATCGTGATTCGAGGCTGGCGGTCCTGGACCGGGACGGAGAGCGCGTGCAGATCTTCTCGCTCGACGGACGCAGCTTCGGCAGCGTGCTGTCGAGCCATTCTTGAGAGGGCGAGCCGGTTCCACCAGCTGGTAAGGTGGGAGTCCCTCGGCCCCGGTGCCGGCCCCATCCATGAAGTCCTCCCCACGCTCTCCGCTCCTGGGCCTCGGCGCCATCGCCGCCGTGGCCTTCGCGGGACTTCTCTGGCTGGTGTTCTCCCAGGCGCTCAACGACGACGGAGAATGGGGAGTTCGGCCTGCTTTTCCCGAGACGATCGGACCGAGCGAGCCCGAGCAGGGCGAGCCGCCGGCCGAGGGCGCCGATCTGGCGATCCCCGCTTCGAAGGAACCAGGCGCGGACGAGATCTCCGCCGCGCGCTCTTCGCTGGACCCGCAGCGCTCGTCCCTCGGCGAGTCCGCCGCCATCGAGACCGAATATCGGGCGGTGCTCCTCGTCCAGGACCTGGCGACGGGCCTGCCGATCGAGGGAGCCGCTGTGGGCGAGGTCTTTCGCGGTGGGGAAGCCGTGAAGGCTCGAAGGGGCGAGGACGCTGCCGTCAGCGGCGAGGACGGCCGCCTCGAGGTGGCCGCCTGGATTCCGAGCGGGCCCGACGTCGCGCCCGAGCTGCGCCTGGACGTTCGAATCGTCGCGGCGGGCTATGTCGAGGCGATCGCTTCCAGCTTGAGCGCCGTGCCCAGCGCGGGATCCGGTGATGCGGCCGATTCGCGCGCGATCCTTCCGCCCCGCGTCGTGTCCCTCCAGCGCGCGGGAGCGCTCGTCCTCGACATCATCGGAGCGCCCGCAGGGAGCGCCGGCGAACTCGCCGTCTGGTTCGATTACAGCGCCCGTGGTCGTCGTCCCGACCTTTCGCTCGAGTGGCCGATCCAGCCGAAGCGCGGCACCGGCGAACCCGCCGTTGGCGTGGAAGCCGGTGCAGGCGGGAGCATCCGCGTCGTACTGGAAGATCTCACGCCAGGGTCGTTCTCGGTGGCTCTCGCGATCCGGGGGCGCCCCGTCGCGTTTCAGCAGTCGCTCGCGTTGCTGCCAGGCGAGCGGCTCCAGGTGAGCCTTCCCGTCAAGCAGGGCGAGATCGCCAGCGGTGTCGTCCTCGATCTGGAAACCCGTCAGCCGGTGCCGGGGGTGTCGCTTCAGATGAAGCCGGAGATCCCCGGTCTGCCCGCGAGGATCGATGAGCTGCCGTACCCCGCCGTGCTCACGGACGCTCGCGGAGCGTTCTCGATCGCCGGTCTACCGCTCGGCGTCATCCAGGCGGTCCTGGTGACCGTCGACGGCGCCACGCATCCCCGTGACGTGACCGTGGTCCCGGGCAATCAGACCCGCTCCCACGAGCTGCGGGTCCGCGGTTCGGCCGCACTGGCCGGAACGGTCTCCGTACCGGAGGGGATGTCGGCTTCCGGGGTACAGGTCCTCGTGACCACGGCCGATGCTGCCCCTCGGGTTCAGGACAGGGACGGGCGCCTCCAGGTCGAGGACGGCTTCGGTCCAGGCGTCTTCGCCCTCGTCGACCTCCGTACGGGCGAGTTCAGCGCGGAGCATGTGCCCTCCGGGCGAAAGCTCGTCGTGTACGCGATCGCCCCGGGGACGTCGCTGGGCATCGCGACCGTGTCGGAGCTGAAGCGCGGCGAACGGCGGGAGCGCGTCCAGGTGGTGCTCCTGCCGCGAGCGGATCGGCTCTTTCGTGTGACGTCCACGACCGGTGAGATCATCGGGGACGTGCGCGCGAGCTTTCTCGGAGCCTGGACGGTCGGAGGCGACGCGGAGAGTACGGCATCGAACCGCCGGGCGCCCGCGCGCTGGACGGCTCGGGACACGATCGAGGCGCGGCACGACGGCCTCTTCGTCGCGTCGCCCGCTCTGGGCGAGATCGAGCGGGTTCGGATCTGGTGGGGGGATCGCGCCCGGGGGGCCTTCGAGTGGCCTGCGGCCAATGTCGAAGAGGTTCCGCACTTCGAACTGACCCCCGAGCCTCGAGTGGCCTTCGAGGTGACGGGGAGCGATGGTCTGGCGATCCGCGGCGCACGCATCGTCGCGTCCCTGCAGAACGGTGGCGACGGCCAGAGATCCCGGCGCGGCCCGACATCCACCGCGAGAACCGACGAGTTCGGCAGGGCGTACCTGGCGCTGCCGGTTCCCGCGGACGCCGAGGGGAGCACCGCCTGCAGTCTGCGCGTGATCGCCGATGGATTCGTCACCCGGAGCGATCTGGAGGTCGACCTCGGGGACGCGTTGCCGGCGGAAGCGCGGCGGGTGGTCATGGAACGGCCCCCACGGATCGAGTGGGCGCGGATCACCGGAAGGCTGGCACAGCCGAACGGCGACCTGGTCCCGGGCCCGAGATTCGATGGCCTGCGTGGTGGCACGGTGCGGATCGACGAGCACGACTTCGAGATCCGGGGGCTGCGGCCTGGGCGCCACGAGATCGTGGTCCACTGCGATCGGTTCGAGAGTCTCAGGCTGCCGGCGATCAGGCTCGAGCCGGGCGAGCACCTCGATATGGGCGAGCTCACCATGCGTTTCGGCACCCGGGTGGACGTCCTGGTCAAGGATGCGAAGGGGCGGCCCGTGAGAGAGGCCCAGGTCCAACTCGTGCGCCTGCCCGACAGGCAGAGTGGTCGGACCGGTTTGCCGAGAAGCGTCGACTTCCCTCGATCGAGTCAGCCGGTCGGTCTCTTCCGGCGAGCCAACGTTCCCAGGGCGAGGTGGCGTCTCGTTGTGAGCCACCCAGGCCATGAGGTCTACCGGGAGGTGGTGAGCGTGACAGGCAGCGTCAAGCGCCTCTCGGTGGCTCTGAAAGCGAAGTCATGAAGGGGACCCGCCCGGGGTGCTGCCTCAGTTTGGAAGTCCGAGAGTGGAGTTGGGGGCGGATGGGAGACGCTGCTCTACAATAGAGCGCTGTTTCTTCAGCTCCCCTTGGGCAGAGGAAGCGGGACTCGTTCTCTCCGACATCTCCATGCGTATCGCCTCATCCATTCTGCTCGTCGCCCTTGGCGCCTCTGCCTGCGTAGACTCCGAAGGGACTCGGCCTGCGGCCGGTGGAGCGCTTTCGCCTGCGAGTGGAGATCAGGGGGGAAGCGTCGCCGTGCCGTTCTTCCCGGAGTCTGCGCCTACGTCACAGGACTACGGCCCGCATCAGGTTCAGCTGGGGAATGCAACGTTTGCTTACCTCACGCGTGTCGCCGTACCGGCAGAGGCGATGCCACTTCTCCCGTCGGGGATCGGAGGCACGGTCTTCACGTACAGCCTGTTCGTCGAGTCGACGCAGGCGATCGAGCTCTTCGCGCTCTTCGTTCCGGACTCGCCAGCCGGGCAGCGGCGTCCGCTCCTGACGGCGTTCCACGGCTTCGGGACGTCCCACAGGGACATCGACGTACGTACGAGATTCTTCGTCGAAGCGGATGACCGCGACTGGTTCCTCGTGGCGCCCCTGCAGCGCAACCTCGCGGATCCAGCGGGGGATAACTTCGATATCAACTACGCGAGCGCGCAGAGCCAGCTGCACGTGGAGGCGGTGATTCAGTTCATGCTGGAGAACTACGCGATCGATCGGGATCGCCTCTATGGCGTCGGTTTCTCGATGGGCGGAGGCAGCGCACTCAGCTACGCGGCTCGACACAGGGATCGTTCGACGGGCGCCTTCGCGGCCGTCGTCAATCACACGGGGTCCGTCGCCCTCGAGAATGAGTACGCGAACCTCCCGGTCGCGAGTCCCGTGATCGACATCATGGAACTGATCTTTGGCGGACCGCCGTCGGCGACACCCTTCGAGTGGCAGCGCTCGTCGCTGATCGAACTCGACGCCCAGGGAGAGATCCTCAGCGGCGGGCGCCACATGGCTCGAAACCTGGGCCCGGTCCCCACGCAGACGTGGTTCAACTCCGATGATCACCTCGACCATCTCAGGAATCAGTCCCAGAAGCTCGACCAGTTCATGCAGGGTCTCGTGGGCGCCGATCACTCGCTGGTCGTCGTCCCCGGGCAAATCCCGAACTGCGACGGGCAGCACTGCTGGTCCACGCTAGACCAGACGATGGCCTGCGACTGGCTGGAACAGCACTCTTTGAACGGCCAGCCGCTCCAGGGGACCGTGCTCGCCGATCGGGCAGGGAACTGGGAGTACTTCAAGCTCAAGCAGGACGTCAACGGCCAGTTCTCGTCGCTGGACTATTTCGTCGATCCGCTCGGGAACTCTCTCACGCTGGCGAGTCCGGAGAACGTCGGTCAGATCGAGACATCCATCGCCACACTGGGGCTGGATGCTGCCTCCTCCCTGAAGGTCAGCCTGGAGGGGTTCGGGCTCTCGACCTGCCGCCTGGTCTTCACGAATGCTCTTTCGCCGCCCGTGGCCATCCTCCGGGATAGTCTGGTACTGGACGAGGATTGTTCGGGCACCTCGTCTGGCCCACAATGGTGCTACGACCCGAGCGAGGGGACCCTCACCCTGCTCGAGGACGAGCCGACCCTCACCAGCTGGATCCTTCAGTTCTGAGAGACTTTCTGCGAAGGGCGGCCCATCCTTTGCCCCTGGAGCCACCATGAGCCCACTCCCTCGATCTCGCCCTGGTTCGATTTCCGTGCGGCTCACGTCGCTGGCGACGGTGCTGGTACTGATCTCATGCTCCGGAACGGCGAAGGTCGGGACGGACACTGGATCTGGGGCGTCGGAGTCGAAGGGCGGCGGCATGACGCTGGAGAGAGCCTTCCAGGGAACGCTGGGGGGCGGGGGCAATCTGAACGACATAGGTCCCGCCCAGATCACGCAGAGTCAGGCCGCCTACGCATGGCTCACCTCGGTCGCGACGCCGACGGAGATCGCGCCACTCCTTGCCGCAGGCGTCGGTGGGACGATCCTGAACTACAGCGTCTTCGTGGAGGCGACCCAGGGGGTCGAACTCTTCTCGCTGTTCGTTCCCGACTCACCGCCGTCGCAGCCGCGCCCGCTCCTGGCTGCCTTCCATGGCGCGGCCACCTCCCACGGGGACATCTACTACCGAGCGCTCGACTTCTTCGTCGAAGCCGACCAGCGCGACTGGTTCCTGATCGCCCCGCTCCAGGCGAACCTCACGGGGCCCATGGACGTGAGCTACGCGAGCGTCCAGAGCCAGCTGCACGTCGAGACGCTCATCGAGCTGATCCTAGATACCTACGCGATCGATCGCGACCGGATCTACGGGGCTGGTTTCTCGATGGGGGGCGGCAACGCCCTCAGCTACGCGGCGCGCCATCGCGACCGGCGCACCGGTGCGCTGGCGGCGGTCGTCAATCACACGGGCTCGGTCGCTCTCGCGGATATCCACGCCAACGCGCCTCCTTCGATCGCGGCGGTGATGGAGGTGATCTTCGGCGGACCGCCGTCCGGCCCGGTGTTCGAGTGGCAGAGGTCCTCGCTGATCGAGCTCGATGCTGCCGGGTCGCTGCTTCCCCAGGGGAAGCACATGGCGAAGAACCTGCAGCACGTGCCTGTCCAGACGTGGTTCAACAGCCAGGACATGTTCGGCTACCTGCGGAATCAGGCGCAGCAGTTCAGCACGTTCATGCAGTCGCTGGGCGGGACGCAGCACCAGATGATCACGGTTCCGGGCGGGATTCCTCTCTGCGCTGGCCAGCACTGCTGGGGCACGCTGGATATCGGGAGTGCCTGCGATTGGCTCGCGCTCCAGAGCCTCGACTCGAATCCCGGAGCCGGAACGGTGCTGGTCGACAGGGACTCGCGATGGGCGAACTTCGACGTGAAGCAGCGTCTGGCGGGCGCGTTCTCCTCGTTCGAGTTCACGATCAACACGGCCACGAACGAACTTCTCGTTCGGTTTCCCAGGAACGTGAAATCGCTGGCCTGTCGTCCGGCGAAGCTGGGCCTTTCGGTCGGCGCGCCGCTCGTCCTTCGTACCAGCAGCGCCGAGTCCGCCGGTACGGCCTTCGAGATGGGCGGTTATTCCAACGCTCCGACATCGGTGCAACGGAACGGTGTCGCGCTGGGCGCCACTTGCGGCGGCGCGGCGAACGCGATCGGTTGGTGCTACGACGCCCTGGCGGAGACGGTCACGATCCGCGAGACGAGCAACCTCTCCGTCCAGTGGCGGATTCAGTAGGTCGCTCGCGGATCGAGGCGCAGGGCGCTACTTTCCGGCTTTCGCGGGCTCCGGCTTCCGGGCTTCGACCCGAGTGACGGTGTAGCCGCGGCGACGCATCAGCTCGACGACGCCCAGCTGGGCGGGGCGGCTCTCTGGGGTCGCGTCGTTCGTGAGCGGGGCGTCGGGCCCGACTTCTGCAGCCGGGGCATCGGGAAGGTGCAGCGCGCCGATGGCGAAGAAAGAGGTCTTGTCCGGATGGGCTGACATCTCGCTCTCGATGCGCTCGGCGAAGCGATGGTTTCGCTTCCAGAGGATCTCGTCTTCGGCGCGCTCGCGGATCTCAGGGTCGTTGCCGAATCCGTCGTCGAGCAGGGAGACGAGGGTCTTGCTATCGCCGGACATCCAGGCGGCGATCATCTCTTCCATCACCTTCCTTCCTTCGGCTTCGTACTTGTCGAGGAGATCGAGGGAGTCGCGGAGCATCGTGACCTGTTCGTCGCGGGAGAAGCCCTGGAAGACGGAGAGCTGCTCTTCGATGGTCTCGAGTCCGGCGACGGCCTTCCCGTCGGCGGCCGCCCGCTGGTAGAGCATCTTGTCGAGCGGCGGGTTCGTCTGGAGCTCCGCGAGGTAGTCGATCATGGGGAGGAGTGAGCTGACGGCCCAGGGCTCCATGCCGCTCAGGGCGGAGGCCATCGCAGCCGGGTAGCCGGCCTTGATGAACTGGCCTTCGATCCGGGACCAGGTGTCGGCACCGACGAGCTGGGGAAGCTTGACGCCAGCAGGGAGCTGAGCAGCGGCCTGACCGCGGGCCTCGGACTCCGGGGTGGCTTCGATCTCGGCGTAGAACCGGTCAGACCCGTCGAAGGCGGCGACGACGGAGACGGGGAGGGTGACGACCCGCTTGTCGGGGAGGTGGACGGTGCCGTAGAGGAACCCGGAGGTGCCTTTCCCGTCGATCTGGTAGAGGAAGGGAGTGGAAATCACGTCCTGATTCAACGCCCCATCCGTTTTCCGAGCGGGGGACTGCCCGGGGAGGAGCGAGACGAAGAAGCCGAGCGCGGCGAGAAATGTTGCGTGTGCCATGGGGGAATCCTGAGCCAACCCCCGCCGACATCGAAGCAAAACCAGCCCATTCCCTGCCGGATTTGCGAACCCGAGCCCGGCGACCAGCCGGATCGCCCCCAGCCCTTGATCCGGCAGAGACCCTGAGCAGCTTGGGTCCCTTGACTCGGCCCAGCGGCGATCCCCTGCCTCCAAGCCCCATCCCCAGACCTCAGAATGATGCTCGTGCGCGCGGCGCTCCATCCGCGTCAGCGGATGGGCCAGAAACATCCCACGCTCCATCCGCGTCAGCGGATGGGCCAGAAACATCCCTTTTTCGTAGCCCGCGCTTCGCGCGGCCTACGAAAAAGGGCCGGTGAGCTAGCATCACCGACCCGAGGGAGAGAGGAGTCTACCGAGCTTCCCGGGTAATCAGCGGCTCGCAACGCTAATCACCTCTCGCCAGACTCTCATGCGCGACCACTCCGAAGAGCGGCCGCGCTGAATGATAGTGTGAAAATGGGGTCTGGGAAGAGGGAGGTTCAAGAAATTGCAGATGTCCCTCGGCTGGGCCGGCGCCGCCGCCACGACCGCCAGGGAATGAGGGCGATGCGCACAGCTGTCCAAAAGGAGACGTCGATCGGCGCAACGGCCCTTCTAGCCCGCCTGGCGGCGGTTCTGGCCCCCCGATTCGGGATGGGGGAGCGGGCCCGGCACGTCGCCGAGGGGGTCGTGACCGGGACCTTCGGACTGGAAGAATTCCCCATCGCCAGATTCCTCGGAAAGCAGGGTCTCCGCGAGCAGGACGAGCGTTTCGATGGCTTCCTCGCGCACTTCGCGCTGGCCGTCACGATCGAAGGTCTCGCGCAGGACGACCAGAGCACCGCACGGACCGAGGGAGAAAGTGAGGCCTGGTCCATGGCTGACTTCGGTCCCGCCCGGCAGCAGGTTCGGCTCGGGGGTCGTTCCGCCGAAGCCGCGCCGCTGTTCCCAGCGTGCGCCGCCGTTCGAGTGCGTCCAGAAGGTAGCTGCCCTGGTCAGGCCGAGGGCGACGACCGCGCGGAGCAGCGTCCTCACGACCGCGTCGTCCCCCTCATCCGTCGCAGCACGAACGAGGTCGAGGGCGACCCCGTCCAGCGAGAGCTCGCTGTCGGCGGCTCCTGAAGTCTGGAGGAAGGCGGTGATGTCTTCCGGGCGGTTCTCTGGCTCTTTCACCCCCGGATTATCGAGCCGATGGGCAGATGCCTTGAGCGGGTCCCAGGCCCAGGAGAGACTCGCAGCCACGGCTTCCGCGGCTATCCTCGTGGGATGAACATCCCAGGACTTGGAATCGACCCGGAGGCGGAGGGAGCGGACCTCGCGTCGCTCCCCTGGCGCGCCACCCGGCACGCAGGGATCGAGTGGCTGGACCTCGTCACGGAGGACTCAGGGCGGGGGCCCGGAAAGGCCTCGACGGTCCTGATCCGCATGGCGCCGGGCTGCGGGTACCCCATGCATCGACACCTGGGGCCCGAGGACGTGCTCGTGCTCGCGGGCGGCTATCGCGACGAGGACGGGCGGACCTACCGCGCAGGAGACTTCGTCCGCTACCCCGCCGGAAGCGAGCATACGCCGGTGGCTCTCGGGGGCGTCGAGAAGGAGGGCCAGGCGCTTCCCGCATGCGTCCTCTTCGCGGTGGCCCACGGCGGCACCGTCGTTTCCCGGGACAGCGGGCCGCCCCCGGCAGATTTCGCTGGCGCGGACGAGCCGCGGACTCGTTCCGAGGAATAGACCTTCTCTGCCGCGGCATGGTCGTCAGGCCCGGTCGCCTCAGATACTTTTCGCCCGTGCTTGACGATCGCAGGGCGGACGGCTATCTTCCCGCGCCTCGAAAGTCGCGTGCTGCGGCTCGAGATCGGCGGTGTAGCTCAGTTGGTTAGAGCAGCGGAATCATAATCCGCGTGTCGGGGGTTCGAATCCCTTCACCGCTACCATTCCTACACAAGAGCACCCCGGCTGGACCTTGGTCCAGCCGGGGTGCTCTCTTTGTTCCCCGATCAGGTGTGCGCCGGGCCTATCGGATGAACATCAGCTCCCGGTATTTCGGGAGCGGCCAGAGATCGTCGTCGACCTCCTTCTCCAGTCGGTCCGCCACGTCCCGAACCTGGACCATGGCCGGGACCACGTGCTTCAGCATGGCCTGCGCATGCTCGATGGGTTCGTGGCCCTCCTCGAGGCCCTCGACCTTCTCCATGGCCGCGCGCAGATCCGCGACGCGTGCCTGAAGCTGGCCTGTGAGCTCGCAGGTGAGTCGGAGCGCCTGGACCTGTGCATCGACCGGCAGGCTCGCGTCGATCTGACGGACGGCCTGGGTGGTCTCCGCGAGCTGGCGCTGGGCGGCGATGGCTGCTGGCAGGATGATCGTGGCCGCCATGTCGACGGTGGCCCGGGCCTCCACCCGAATCCTGGATACGTAGATCTCGCTCGCCACGTTCCGGCGCGACTCGAACTCGTCGCGCGTGAGCACGTGGTACGCCTCGAACAGTGCCGCGTTCTTCTCGGAGTCCATGGCGGCCAGAGCTTCCGGCGTGGTCCGGCGGTTCAGAAGCTCACGGCGCGCAGCCTCCTCGACCCACTCTTCGCTGTAGTTGTCCCCGTCGAAGAGAATCCGGCGGTGTTTGGCGAGCGTTTCCCGGACGACCTCCTGGATCGTCGTGGCGCTCGAGCCGCCGCGGGCCTCGATCTCGTTCGTGATGTGATCCATCGACTCCGCCACGATCGTGTTGAGGAACGCGGCCGGGTAGGCGACGGACTGGTTGGAGGAGACGGCGCGGAACTCGAACTTGTTGCCCGTGAAGGCGAACGGAGAGGTCCGGTTCCGGTCCGAGATGTCCTTGGGAAGCTGCGGGAGTGCGTCGACTCCGAGGCGCAGGCTCTCCTGGTCCGGCGAGTCGGGGCTCCGGCCCTCGATCATGGCGTCGATGACCTCGCTGAGCTGGTCGCCGACGAAGATCGAGATGATCGCGGGCGGCGCCTCATTCGCGCCCAGGCGATGGTCGTTGCCGGCGGAGGCGATCGAGACGCGCAGCAGGTCCTGGTGCAGGTCGACCGCGCGGATGATCGCGGTCAGGACCAGCATGAACTTCAGGTTCTCGTGGGGCGTCTTGCCGGGCTCCAGCAGGTTGTTGCCCAGGTTGTCGCCGATCGACCAGTTCATGTGCTTGCCCGAGCCGTTGAAGCCCTGGTACGGCTTCTCATGCATCATGGCGACGAGGCCGTGGCGCGATGCGACGTCGCCGAGCACGCTCATCGTGAGCATGTTCTGGTCGACGGATACGGAGACTCCTGAGAACTGTGGAGCGAGCTCGAACTGGCTCGGCGCCACCTCGTTGTGCCGCGTCATGACGGGGACGCCGAGGAGCCAAAGCTCCTTCTCCAGGTCGCGCATGAAGTCGAGCACGCGGACCGAGATCGAACCGAAGTAGTGGTCGTCGAATTCCTGTCCCTTGTAGGGTGCGCAGCCGAAGAGCGTGCGTCCCGTGGCCATGAGGTCGGGGCGCAGGTGGTAGAACTGTTTGTCGACGAGGAAGTACTCCTGCTCGATGCCCGTGGTCGGTGCGACGCGGGTCACCGCGTTCTCGCCGACGGACTGAAGCATGCGCACGGCGGCCTTCGAGATCGCCTGGCAGGAGCGAAGGAGCGGCGTCTTCTTGTCGAGCGCGGCGCCGGTCCAGGAGCAGAACACGCTTGGAATGCAGAGCGTCGCGCCGCTGGCGGACTTGCGCAAAAATGCCGGAGAGGAGGGGTCCCAGGCCGTGTACCCGCGGGCTTCGAAGGTGGCGCGGAGTCCGCCGCTCGGGAAGGACGAGGCGTCGGGCTCGCCCTGACTGAGCTGACGCCCGGAGAACTTCAGGATCGCCGTGCCGCCCTCGGTCGGGCGCAGGAAGGAATCGTGCTTCTCCGCGGTGAGCCCGGTCATGGGCTGGAACCAGTGGGTGTAGTGGGTCGCGCCATGTTCGACGGCCCACTCCTTCATCGCGTTGGCGATCTCGTCCGCGATGTCGGCCGACAGCGTCTTTCCGCTGTCGATGGTCTCCCGCAGGGCCATGTAGACGTTGGCTGGAAGTCGCTTTTGCTGGACCTCGTCACCGAAAACGTAGCGACCGTACGAGTCGGAGAGCGACTGTCCCTCCATTCCGGAGATGTCTTCACGAACGTCGAAGAGCGCGTCAGTCGCGATGGAGCTGACGGCGGCCTGGCGGGTACTGGCCATCATGGCGTATGGGGGGCGATGAGCCCTGGGGCGGTGTTCTGGGCCCCGATGGAGGGGGGCCCGGGCTTTGAATCCCGGCTGCACTCGACGGGCAGCCTGGGGCTCGGTGGATGTCCTGGAAGCCGCCGCATCCGGTCGAGCGCTGTCATGGAGGACGCCGCGGCCGGCGAGGGACCGTACCGACATCGCAGCTCCGAAGAAACGGTGCCGTCGACTTTCCAGGCCCGCACCAGTCGAACGCGCGACCTGAAGTCGGTCTGGACGCCACCTGATTCCCCTCTCATGGAGTCACGGGGCCTCTTCGGGTCGCGGGGCGGCTGACCGCAGGGAAACCCGGTGCGCGCGACGCCTGTCTCCGTCATGATGTCCCGGGTATGTCGACGACGCGCACCACTCGCCCCGGCCCCCTCCCTCGTTCGTGGAAGCGGCTTTCGCTGCTTCCCTTCTGCCTCGCGGGCGCGATGGCAGGAAGCTCCAGTTGCGTCTTCCTTCCGCCAGGTACTTCCGTCAAGGGATTGTCGGCGCTCTCCGGCGAGCCGCCGGTCGTGCTGAGTCCGCCACCTTCGCTCGGCGTCCATCCGGACGGCTCGCCCGCGCGGGCAGGCGGAATGGAACCCGTATGGCAAGGAGGCACCCGGGACGCCGATCTCATCCACGTGGCGCTCAGGGCGTCCCTCGACTTCGAGTCAGGCCGCATCGTCGGCACGGTTCAGAACGCGTTCCGATCGCTTCGGGCAGGAACGGACCGAATCCGGCTGCACTCCCGAGGGATCGAGATCCGCGAGGTCACCGGGGGCGATGGCCAGGCGCTCGGCTACCGCGAACGCGACGGCTTCCTCGAGATCTCGCTCGAGACCCCGATGGCGGTGGGCGACGAGGCGAGCATCGAGGTCGAGTTTTCCGCGACCCCGGCATCTGGCTATCACTCCTCGCTCACGCGCGGCGAAGAGTTTGCGCCCAGCGCCCATGGAAGCTCGTTCCCTGACGGCCTGCGGCCCTGGATTCCCACCTGGGATGCGCCCGGAGAACTGGCCACCATGGACACCCAGATCGTGTTGCGCGACGACCTCAGCGCCGTGGCGAACGGTGTCCTGATCGCCGTGGATACGCTGCCCGGGGCGGGACCGGGGCAGAAAGTCTTCACGTGGCGCTCGCTGACGGAGATCCCGGTCCGGTCGATGGCGATCGCGGCGGGCGCGTTCGACACGTTCGCCGCCAAAGCGGGAGAGACCGAACTCTACTTCCACCTGCCGGCGGGGACGGACCCCGAGACGGCCCAGCGGACCTTCGGTGAGTCCACGGCGGTCCTCGAGTACTTCACCCGCAAGCTGGGCCGACCGTTTCCGTTCCCCCGCTACGACCAGGCGGTGCTTTCCGACCTGCCTGCCCTGATGCTGGACGGAGCGAGCCTGACGATGATCGACGCGACGGAGCTTCCGAGCGTGGCCGACGAGCTGGATGATCGCCGCGAGCGACCCCGGCGAACGGTGGCACGCGGCGCCGCGCGCAAGTGGTTCGGCGCCTGGCTAGCTCCTCTACAGGAGCGGCATCGGTGGCTCCTCGACGGCCTGGCACTGACCCTCGAACTCGACTACGAGTCCCGCGTACGGGGCCTTCCCGAGGTGGAGCTGGAGTGGGATTCACTCCGCGATTCCGTGATCCGTCGGTCGGAGGAGCGGCTCGTGGTCGAGTCCTCGGAGGGCGTGGTCGTGGCGCTGGCGCGCGAAGAGATGGCCGAGCGGGCTGCCTGGGTCCTGCGCATCCTCCGCGCTCGACTGGGCGAGGAAACGTTCTGGAGGCTGATTCAGGCATTCGTCGGCCGGGACACCGGTCGGCTCGTGACGGTCGAGGACTTCCGCCGGCTCTGCCTCTCGCTCACCGGACTCGACATCGGTCCCGAGATCGCGCAGTGGACCGGGCGCGTGACGGTTCCCGAGCTCCACATCCGGTTCCAGAGGCGCAGCGTGAAGGGCGTGGGGGAGTCCCTCGGGATCGTGGTCGACCAGGTCCAGCCGGGACCGCTCTTCCGGGTCTCCCTGCCGATCGAGGTGCACTTCGCCGGAGGCATCGTCCGGTTCGAGGAACTCGTGATCGACAAGAAGACGAACCTTGTGATCGTCCCGCTGGACGATCGAGTGGTCGACGTCGCGATCGACCCCGAGGGCGTGGTCCTCGCCAGCTTTTCGATCGAGAAAGACGATGCGTCCTGGATCGCCCAGGGCTCATTGTCGCGCTCTTCGATCGACCGCGCGCGTGCTCTTCCGCGTCTCGACGAGCTGAGCGCGACGAGCGAGGAAGCGCGTGCGGCGCTGATCCGGATCCTTCGGATGAGCCCCGAGCCGTCACTTCGGGAACGGACGACGCAGTGGATGCGATTCCAGGGACCAGCCTGCAACCTCGCGCTCAAGCAGGCCGCCGCCGAGGATTTGAGCCCGCTGGTCCGGCGGGCAGCGCTGCACAGTCTGCTGCAGCGTTTTGCCCAGGGGGACTGGATCCCCGGGGCGGATGAACTCGAGCTTTTTCTACAGATGGAACAGCGGGAGACCTCCCCGGCCGTCCTGGAGAAACTGGAGCAGATTCGCAAGACCGTGCCTCAATCCGAGTAGTCATGTTGGGGTGACTGCGGTAACGGCGCTTGCACCGCCCTGGACGCCCAGCCGCTGGATCGAGGCCCTCCCTATCTGGCGGGATCGGCTATCATGGAGGCGATCCGCCCACTCCCTGCCATGCTCGACACGTCGCCTCATTCATCTGACGGGAATCCCGAAGAGGAACCCGGTCAGGGGTCCGTCCCGGCGGATCCTGGCAACGATCTGTTCATCGTGCTCTACAACGAGCTACGTGCGATGGCGGAGAGGGCCATGTCGGGTCAGCCGGCCGAGCACACGCTGCAGCCCACGGCCCTCGTGAACGAGGCCTACTTACGGGTGATGGCGGCCTCCGAGCAACCGCTCTCGGATCGGACCCACTTTCTCTCCGTCGCGGCCCGCGTCATGAGGAATCTGCTGGTCGATCATGCCAGGAAAAAGAGCGCGGGCAAGCGAGCGAGCAGCGGGGTTCGTGTGGAGCTCGATTCCGTGCTGGCTTCCTTCGAGGAATCCGCCGAGGACATCGAGGCGCTCGACTTCCAGCTGACGGAGCTGGCGAAGAGGGATCCGCAGATGGCCCAGGCCATCGAACTTCGCTTCTTCGCTGGCGCCAGCGTGGAGGAGACGGCCGAGGCCGTCGGCCTGTCGGTGCGAACGCTGGAGCGCAAATGGAAGACGGTGCGCGTGTTCCTGCGATCCCAAATGGGCGAGCACTGATGGGAGAGCAGTGATCCGCCGGTCCAGGTGACCTCTACTGGCTGCGGGCGCACCGGAACCCGATGCGATGGGTGACGAACTCGGGACCATCCTGGATGGGGGAGTGAGAGGCAGGGAGGGTGTACTTGAAGGAACCGGCTAGCCACGACCCCCCCGACTTGAATCGCTCCTTCGGGTTGCATTCGAAATGGCCTTCCATGGAGTCGGTGATGAAGAGAGACCCGTTGATCTCGTCCACGTTCCCCAGCAGGTGGTAGACACCGTCCTCGGTGGCGGCTTCCGGGTGGGATCGAGCGGGGGCGACAGCGCCGAGGTACATCGTGAGGAGAGGCGTGACCTCCGGGGTCGGCACCATTCGCTGGTTACAATTGCCCAGGTAGTCGGCGACCGTCCGGTCATCGGTCCAGGGATAGATTCGTCCTCGCGGGCCTCGAGCAGCGTAGAGCCACTCGGCGTAGGTCAGGAGGCGTTTGCCTCGCCATTCGGCGTAGGCCTGGGCGTCGGAGGGCATCACGCAGACCACGGGAAGCTCGTCCCAGTCCTCGCGGTAGTTCGCCGGCGTCTTCGGGAGGGTCGGATCCCAGTTCGCGGAATCTCGCCACAGGAGAGGGGGCCGATGGCCGGTGGCCTTCACGAACTCCGCGTACTCACCGTTCGTGACCTCGTACTTGTCGATCCAGTACGGGGCGAGGTGGAACTCGATCCCGGCGAGGTGAGCCACCGTGCCATCCTCCGCTGAATAGGTCACGGGTACGGGCTCGATCAGCACCATCTCGTCGGTGTTTGCCCGCTCGTCCTCGACCGACGGTGGTGAGAGGCGAAATGCGTCGCTCGTGACCCACGCGATGCGATCGAACTCCGCGACGATACGGTCCTCCACGCGAACGGACACGAGGTAGTGGCCTGGTGGCGTGGAGAACCTGGCCGGGGAGGGGCCCATTTGGATCGCGGGGCCAGGGATGCCCGTGAGGGAATCGAACTCCTGCAGCCAGACGACACCCCCCGGCGCGTCGATCTCCCATCGCTTGTCGGCATGGTCCTCGATCACAAGCTCGGCCAGTCCCACCTGGCGACGAATCTCGTTCATTTCCAGCACGACGGTGGTCCCCCTCACGATGCGCGCCGTGGGCGTACGCCAGGGTTCCAATCCCCTGGGTTCTTGAACCGCCTCGAGGACCTCTTCCTCACCCCGGGAAGCCCTCCTTTCGGTGGCCGCGTCCAGGTGCCGGAGCGCCTTCTCCAGCGCCTCCCGATCGGACGAACTCAAAGCGGAGGTCAGCTCGCCGAGTCCGACGACGGCGGCGCTGAGATTCCTCAGGGCTGGAAGCTCCTCCACTTCGCGGTCGTCCATCGTCAGGTAGTCGTCGACGCTCGCGACCAGACCGGCGATCTCCAGTCGTCGCGCTGCTTCTCGAAACGTCATGGCGAGGGCGATCACGGCCATGGCGGTGATGGACGCGGCGGTGATGGACGATCGATTTCTCCGGACCCAGCGGGCCATCTTTCTCGCGAGCGGCAGCGGACGAGCAAGGATCGGCTCGAGGTGGAGCGCGCGCCGCAAGTCTGCAGCCATGTCAGCCGCGCTCTGATAGCGATCGGAAGGCCGCCTGGCCATCGCGACCTCGCAGATGATCGCGAGGTCGAGCGGTGCGTTCCGGTTCACGCTGCGCACCGCGCGCGGCTCGCGCTCCACGACCCCCCGGAGAACCTCGATCGCCGACTCGCCTTCGATCGGTCGGCTGCCGGTCAGGAGTTCGTAGAGCACGACGCCCAGGGAGTAGACATCGGTGCGCCGGTCCACTTCCTCGGTGCGCCCCTCGGCCTGCTCGGGGCTGATGTAGTGGGGCGTGCCAAACACCTCGCCGGCGTACGACATCGAGGCTTCCTGCTGATCGAGCACCAGGCCGAAATCGCTCAGCTTGAGCATCCCGCCAGGCGCCATCAGAAGGTTGCTCGGCTTGACGTCTCGATGAACGACACCGGCGTCGTGCGCCGCCTGCAGCGCGTCTGCCACCCCGGCGATCAGGCCTGCGATCCCCGCGGGGTGCTCGAGTGCGGCGCTCTCCACCGGCCATTGGCGCTTCTCGAGATGCCTACGAGCTCTCAAGAGATCGTCCAGGCTGGGCCCCGCGACGTACTCCATGGTGAAGAAGTGAACGTCGTCGACCGTTCCCTCCGCGTGGATCGTGACGATGCCCGGGTGAGTGAGCCTGGCAGCAGCCCGCGCTTCCCGTCGGAATCGTTCCAGCTGCCGCGTCGTCTGGAGCACCGAGTGCGACAGCACCTTGAGAGCCACGGTTCTTCCCAGCCTGGCCTGCCGAGCGCGATAGACCACGCCCATGCCGCCGCGTCCGACTTCCTCCAGCAGCTCGAACTCACCGAGCTGCTGCGGTAGGACGATTTTCGGCGCGGCCTTCACGGGGGAGACGAGGAATTGATCCTCGATGTCCATGGCTCGGAACATCTTCTCCAGAGCCTCGCGGAGCTCCAGATCGTCGCGACATTCGACGTCAAGTCGCTGGACGCGCTCCTCCTCGCTCAGCTCGGCGAGCTGTTCGAAGAGAGATTCCATGCGCTGCCACGTCTCCGGTCCCACGGCACCGTTATGCACAAAAGGGGAGCCGCTGGCATCCGCGTCTTGCCAAGAAGTGCCGCGGAGGATTCAAGAAGTTGGCTCTTCTGCAGAATCTGTGGGTGGGAAGCGACTCAGTGATCGTGACTGTCTTGGAGTTTGGGGACAGTTTGTCGGGCTGTCGGGCTCATGGGCTGATGGGCTGATGGGCTGAAGGGCTGCTACCAAGACAACCAAGGAAGCGGAGGGAGCGGGAGCTTGGGAGGCGCGGCGGCCTTGGGAGGGATGGATAGGTGGGAGGAGGCGAGCTTGGCCCTGGCCCACGCCTTGTGACGGGGAGGCAAGAGTGAGAGGTTCGGGGGCGCGGAGTGCGAGTCGGCCGGTGGGAAAGGTCTGCCGAGTATACGGTTTCAGGGCGGATGGGGAATTTGGCTAGAGTGCCGAGTTTGGTCTTCAAAGTGTAGTTTGGAGGGTATTTGGGGTTGATGGATTGGATCGTTTTGGCTATGATTTTGCATGGCGAAAGCGCGCATGGGGAGGGCGGTTGTTTTGCAGGCCGTGTTTGGTTTTGCGGTGCCTAAGAAGCGTCGTGGGCCGAAGAGGACGAAGGATTCTCGGGTGGCCCATGGGAGTCGGGAAGAGATGAAGGGCGGTGTGGCGCATGTCACCATCAAGCTGAAGAGGGGGTTTCGGTCCCTTCGGAAGAAAGAAGAGATGGCGGTGCTGAGGGCGGCGATTGCGCGCGTGAATCAGGGCGAGCTGGTTCGGATCGTGGAGTTCTCGGTGATGAGCAACCACGTGCACTTGATCGTGGAGGCGGAGAACTCCGGTGACCTTTCGAAGGGGATGGCGAGTTTGAATACCGGGTTGGGACTGAACCGGCTCTGGGGCTGAACCGGCTTTGGGGGCGGGTGAGGCGAGGGAGCGTGTTTGCAGAGCGCTTCCATCTGGAGGTGATCACGTCGCCGACGCAGATGCGGAACGTTTTGAAGTACGTGCTGAGGAACGATGTGCACCACGGGCTCGGGTTGGGGATTCTGGATCCTTGTTCGAGCGCGATGTCGTTTGGCGGCTTTGTGGAACGGCGGGGGGCGTCCAAGGTCGATTGCGTGAGCGTGGAGGCGCAGAGCTGGCTCCTGCGAGTCGGCTGGACGAAGGGTGGGGGCAAGGGACTGCTCACGATCCACGACCTCCCGCGTGTCACCGGGGCTCTTCAGGCGTAGCTCGCGCCTCCGGGGTGCCTCCGGGGCGACCCGTTGCGGGACGGCTTCGCGACTTGCACTCTTCGCCTCCGTGACTCGACTTCTTGCCTACGTCTCTCAAGGCGGAGGCCAGGCCCAAGCTCGCGTACTTCCATCCCTCCATCCCTCACATGGGCGCCGCGCCCCCTCGACCCTCCCGCCTCCTCCGCTTCCTTGGTTGCATTGGCAGGAGTTCCGGAGTCGAGCGAAGTCCAGCGGATTCAACTCGAGGCGCAGCGCCCCGCGGTTTCATCATGGCTGCGGCGCTTCTGGCCCACAGAATCTGCTGAAGACCCAAGAAGTTCATGGCGGGATTTCACGCTCTCACCCGTTCGGTTGGGTGAACCCACGGAGGTCACCTCATGAAACAACACATCACCGACAAAGCCACTGCCACCGCCACGCTCCTCATCTCGACCGACACCGAGAAGGGATTCTCGCCGAAGCCGGAGTTTCGGCCGGAGTTCGAGATCAGCCGGGATGCCTACGAACGACTGCCTCGTCACTTCACCCTGACCGAATTGCCATTGCCCGCGGTGGTCGCCGCGGACTGCATCGAGAACTACGAGGCCCACCTCGGCTCGATCCCCGAGGAGGAGCGCGCTGAGTACGACCTCGACGTGGAGGACCGCTGGGGGGATCAGGCGGCCGTTCAGCGCTTCATGGATCGAGTGCTCAGGCAGACCTTCGACGGAGAACACTTCACCGTGGTCGCGGGCGCCGAGCACATCTTGGTGGGAGGCCTCTACATGATGCATCCCACGTACTCCTTCCAGATCGCTGACGCGGATGGAAAGGTCGTGGACTTCTACAGCGCCCCGGGGGGATTCGAGCAGCCAATCCGCATCGAAGCCAGGGTGCAGGTCACGCGGCCCTCACTCCTGCAGGCGGTCTAGGCATGGGCAGCTCGACGCTTCTCCCATCGATCGCGCAGGCCGCTTCGCCCATCTCCCAGGCGCTGGCGAAGCGACTGGGGCGAATCGAAACCATGCGCGCTCGGAATACCCTCGACGATCGCACCTACTTCGGGATGCGCTTCTTCCACGGGATCGAGTCCGCCGTCAAGGGAGGGACATCCGATCCGCAGGCACGTGCTGTCTTCGACGAGGTCACTTCCACACTGCGGTCACGAACGCTGACCCGCGGATGGGCCGCTCGCCGTCTCGCAGGTGATGCCGATCTCGGTCGCGGCGTCGCGACCCATCACTTCGATGAGCGCGCGTGGGAGGAGCGCGGGCTCGGCCTCGATCCCCGGTTGATGATGGGCTTCGCAGATCTCGTCGAACGAGCCGCAAACGCAGCCGGTGAACTCGCCGGAGTCGATCCGCTCACAGAGCTCTTCGGAGCGTTTCAGGGCTTCGTTCGAATGGACCTTGCGGTGCGGGCTGCGCCGGAGGAGAGCGCCACGGGTGACGGCGAACGGGAGGGCGTATCGCTCGGAGGCGAACCCGATTCGGCCAACTTCTTCAGCTTCGCCGAGCAGGCGTTCTGGAAGTTCGAGCGGGACAGCCGTTCTCCTTTCTGGCTCGAGCTTTCGCGGGCCGCCGTGGCCGCGCAGCCGATGTACCTCGCCGTGAATTTCCTGAAGGCGCGACGGTCGCCGCGTCGCCAGATCGACTACGGGCCGGACGACGTCCTTCATTCGCCCAGGGAGCGGCGGCGGCGCCTTGAACGGGCGCCTGCTCCTCAACGGCTGGAGGGAGCTTCGATCCTGGATCTTGCGCGGCATGCGGGCGAGAACGCCTGGAGAGGTTTCCTCGGTGGTAAGCCGCTCGGCTGAGGGACGGTGGCCGGGCCCGAAGGGGCCAGGTCGTGGGGAAATCGGATCCCTGCTATCCTGGCCCCATGCTTTCCATCCAACGAATCTCGCCGCTCGCTTTACTGCTCGCGCTGTCGGGGACGGCCGCCGCCGCGCCCCAGCGCGCCCACGCCACGGTCACGCGGTCCGGCCCGAGCCCATCTTCCACCGAGCGCGCCGCTCCGGCCGAACCGAGCGAGCCATGGCTCGGAGCCACGGACGCCGTTGAAGCTCGCCGCGGCGCACGCCCGGTCATTCTGCTCACCGGCTACTGGCCGCCCACGAACGAGTCCGTGCGCCGCTTCAGCCAGAACCCGACGAAGAACCCCGGCGGCTGGGTCGGCTCCGACTGGATGGGGCGCGGCTACGACGTCGTCTCGTACTTCCCCGAGTTCAACAATCCGAACTGCAGCAACTGTGGGAAGGGCTTCGGCGACCTGGAGGTGGACTACCAGGACACGACGGCCGACTTCGCGCGCATCACGGACATCCACCGCCCGATCGCCATCATCACGTTCAGCCGCGGCGGCGCCTTCCGTGAATGGGAGGTCGAGTCCAATCAGTTCAACTACTCGTTCTGGATCGATGACTTCGTCGCGCCACGCCAGCCCACGCCCGCCCCGCCGGACTCGACGGTCGCCTCCCATGCCACGCGTCTGTCTGCTCTGCCGATGCAGGAGATCGTCGACGACATCGATGCGTCGGGCCTCGGCCTCAACGCGTTCATCTGCTACACCCAGGGAGGCGGCGGCTACCTGAGCGAGTTCATCGCGTACCAGGGAGTCTGGTACCAGGCGCGGCATGCGGATCCCTCGCAGCCAGACTGGTGCATCGCCGCCGGGCATATTCACGTGGGTGCCCAGATCGGCTGGGCGGATGCCTCTTCGGCTGTCGACGTTTCGCTCACGAGCCTGGTCGACTACCTCGATCAGGTGCGCGCGTGCCCGCCGATCCAGCCGTACTGCGAGGGACTCGCGAACAGCGTCGGTACGGGAGCCCAGCTGTCGGCGGTGGGAAGTCCTTCGTTGGCCGAGAATGAGCTCCGCCTTCTGGTGCAGCGCGTCCCGGATTTTGCTGCTGGCCTCGTTTTCTATGGTCCGCAGACGGCGATGGGAACGATCGGCAACGGTCAGCTTTGTGTCGGCGGCGCGCTCACGCGGCTCCCGATCCCCGTCACCGCGAACAACCTCGGGGTCATGCGGTTTCCCATCGACGTGACGGCCGCGCCGCTGGGCATCGGCCCCATGGCCGTGACGCCGGGATCGAGCTGGCATTTTCAGGCCTGGTACCGAGACTCCGGTGCTGGAGCCGGTTCCAATACGACGAACGCGCTCTCCATCACCTTCTGCCCCTGACGCACAGCGTCGGTCCCCATGAATGCGTCCGCACGGGTCGTTCCCGCTCTCCTGATCCTTCCCGTGCTACTGTCGACCGGCTGGATCGCCAGCTGCACACGGGACGCGGCGGTCCCGGGCGAAGGTGGCGGGTCTGCTGGAGCTGCTGGGTCTCCGGCGCTCGTGCCTCCCCCGGAGCGACCTGCGCAGGAGGACAGCGCGCCGTTCCCTGGGTTCACGCTCGTGGCTCCGATCAGCTCGAAGCGAACGCACCTGCTCGACATGGCGGGGAACGAGGTCCATCACTGGGATAGCCCGGAGATGGCCGGAGAGTCCTGCTACCTCACGACCCGGGGGACGCTGCTCCGATGCCGGGAAGTGGCCGATCACCCGACGTTTCAGGACGCGGGCGGCTTCGGGGGCGGGGTCTTCGAGTTCGGGCCGCATGGGGAGATCCTCTGGGAGTTTCTCTGGGACAACGATCAGGGGCTCCAGCACCACGACATCGAGGAGCTGCCGAATGGCCACGTGCTCTTCGTCGCGTGGGACCGGAATACGCGGGAGGACGCGCTCGCTGCGGGCCGCGATCCGGAGCTTCTGGAGGGCGCCGAGTGGTGGTCGGGGGCGATCTACGAGGTGCGGCCCACGCGGCCCGTGGGAGGTGAGATCGTGTGGTCATGGCACACGCAGGACCACCTCGTCCAGAATTACGATCGTGAACTCGTGGGCTACGGCGAGCCGGCGGATCATCCAGGTAGGATCGACATCAATGGCGAGCGCGATCCCAAGCCGCCGAGCAAGAAAGAGGAGGCGGACCTCGCCGCGCAGATGAAAGCGGCTGGCTACGGAGGCGCCGATCCGGAGCCCGAGCCAGAGGAAGCCGAGAGCGAGCCTGAAGCCGAAGTCGACCCGGCGAAGGCGGCGAAGGAGGCCGCCGACAAGGCCCGCAAGGATCGCGTCCGCGATGCTGACTGGACGCACTTCAACGCGGTGGCCTACAACGCCGAACTCGACCAGATCGCGATCAGCAGCCGTCGCTTCGACGAGATCTGGATCATCGACCACGCCACGACCACCGAAGAAGCCGCTGGGCCAGCGGGGGATCTGCTCTACCGCTTCGGCAACGCATTCGCCTACGGAATGGGGCGCTGGAGCGAGCGCCGCTTCATGGGGCAGCACAACGTGCAGTGGATCCCGAAGGGCTACCTAGGGGAGGGCAACCTGCTCGTGTTCAACAACGGTGCGAGGCCGCGGCCGTGGTCGAGCATCGTGGAGTGGTGGGCGCCGCGGGACGAGAACGGGACGTACGTTCGAATGGAAGGGCAGCCGTTCGGTCCGGTGCAGTACGAGTGGAGCTACCAGGCGAAGGAGGTTCACTCCTTCCACGCGCCGTTCATCTCCGGGGTCCAGCGGCTGCCGAACGGGAACACGCTGATCTGCAGCGGTCCGGATGGCCGCGTTTTCGAGGTCACCCAGGAAGGCGAGACCGTCTGGGAGTGGCAGAACGATCTGGAGCTCCTCGGGCCGAACCTGGAGGATCCAGACGCCGACCGCATGAAGAGAGCGCTCTTCCGGGTCCTGCGCTACGGGGCCGACGCACCTGAGATCCAGGCGCTGCGCGACGCGGGCGTGGCGATCCCCGACTCCGCGGGCGAGGCGCCGCCGCTTGGCGCCAGCGCCGAGGCGTCGAGCGAAGAGAAGAAGTAACGGACTTCGCTACTTCTCCTGCTCGCGGATCAGCTCGACCAGCGTCTTCGCGAGATCGTTCGGCACCGGGATCGTCAGGTGATACTGCGCCATGCGCCAGCGGTCCGCCCCGCGCACGAACACGCCGGTTCCTCGCGTGACGCCATAGGAGCTGTTGTCGAGCAGCTCGTCGAACCACGCCGTCTGGCCGTCCTCGGACACGTAGACGTGCCGCTCGCTCGCGACGTAGGTCCAGCCACGTCCCTTCGAGAAGTAGGGCTCCGCGAACGAACGGAACTCGGCCAGCGTCCAGCGTTCGGTGGCGTCGGTCCCCATGTAGATCGCGCCCTCGGCGAAATGGGCGAAGTAGCGCTCGCCGTCCGCTTTCGACGCCGCGTCGTGGAAGTCGCGTAGGGCGTCCGCGACGCGAAGGGACTCGAGGGTGTGGAAGAGCGTCCGGGCCGTTGGGCTCCCGGGCGTCTGTCCTTCGTCTTCGGTGAACACGGCGATCGGAAGGCCACCGACGCCGCCGATGTCCCCGAGGTCCAGCCCGGGCGGCAACGTCGGCAGAAGCGTGAGCGAAGCGAACCGGTCCGGTTGGGCCAGCGCGAGCTTGGACGCGGTGCTCCCCCCGTCAGCGATACCCGCGAGGTGAACGCGGCCTCCCTCCACGGAGAATCGCTCTACCACGTGATCGAGGAGTTCGATCAGCGCGGGGAGGTTGGATCCGTCGGGCGTCCTTTCGGCGGCTGGGGTCGTCGGGATGATCACCGTCCAGCGGAGGCGCAGCGCTTCCTCCAGCCAGTCGAGCGGAAGGCCGGCCTCGACCGTCGACCGATGCTCCACGGCTGGCGGAAGGGCGACCAGTACCGGACCGGTGACGCCGGCCGCCATGCCTTCGGGGCGCACGACCTCGAACTGGAGGGGGGCGTTGGAGTCCGTGATGGATGGCTCCTGGGTCGCGGGCGTCTCGGCAACGCCAAGGAGAAGTAGAGCGGGGAGTACCAGGATCAGGGCGTGCATGGGAGGGGGGGCAGGTGGTGGAACGGACGGAGCCCCGCCCGCTTCGGGAGAGCCCCACTCTACCTGGGCCCTCGTCCGATCCCCCAGCGCCAGGGTTCAGGGGTCAATCCGTTTCATTTGGGGATTTTCCCTGTGGCGCAGGAATTCGATTCTCGTCGCCACGCGAAGCTGGTCGATCTCGTTGAGACATCAGGAGCCGAATGTCTACCCAGTCCCCTTTCGATGATTCCACCCCCAGCGGGGTCGAGCAAGAGCTGCTCTCGCTCGTTCTGGAGCTGATTCCGTTCGTGGTCTTCTGGAAGGACCGCGATTCTCGCTACCTGGGTTGTAACGCCGCCTTCGCAGGGCTGGCTGGGCTGTCCTCCCCTTCGGCCATCGTCGGCCTCCAGGACTACGATCTGCCGTGGACTCGCGAGGAGAGCGAGGCCTACAGAGCCGATGACCGGGCCGTGATCGAGTCCGAGAAGCCCAAGCTGCACATCGTGGAGACGCAGCTCAATAGCGAGGGCCGCCGAACCTGGATCTACACCAGCAAGGTGCCACTCCGCAACGGAGCCGGCGAGGTCATCGGAATCGTCGGCATCTTTGCTGACATCACCGAGCAGAGGGAGAACGAAGAGGAACTCCTGCGTACGCGCGGGCACCTGCAGGCTGCGATCCACGCCATGGACTCAGGTATCGTGATGTACGACCGCGAAGATCGCTTCGTGTTCTGCAACGACGAGTACCGGAAGATCTACGACACGCCGGAACACCTGCTGCGGGACGGCGAGCCCTACGAGGCCGTCCTGTGGGACTACGCGGTCACCCATCCTGAGGTCGGCGATCCCGCGACTTGGGTCACCGACCGGCTGGAGCAACATCGGCGCTGCGAGACGGAGTGGTTCCAGCAGCTGGGGACGCGGACCATCCGAGTCAGCGACACGCGCACGAAGGGCGGCGGCATCGTGAGCCTCCGAACGGACGTGACCGCGATGAAGCAGATCGAGGAGGAACTCCGCGACGCGAAGCGGGCGGCGGAAGACGCCAACGCCGCCAAGTCGGCGTTCCTCGCGAACATGAGCCATGAGATTCGCACTCCGATGTCCGCGATCCTGGGGTTCACCGAACTTCTGCTGGAGGAGGCGACCGATGAGTCGTCTCGTCAGGCGCTCGACACGATCAAGCGAAACGGAGAGAGCCTCCTTGGACTCATCAACGACATTCTCGATCTCTCGAAGGTTGAAGCGGGCAAGCTCGAGGCCACCCTCGAGAGCTGCTCACCGTTCGATCTCCTGAACGACGTCTTCGAGCTCCTCGCCGTCCGAGCGCGGGAGAAGGGCGTCGACCTCGTGATGGAGCGAAACGGTCCGCTGCCTGTGGCCATCGAGTCCGATCCGTCGCGCCTGCGTCAGATCCTCGTCAACCTCGCGGGCAACGCGCTCAAGTTCACGGACGAGGGCTGTGTGACGCTTCGCGCCTCCTGGCAGCCCGAAGCCGTCGGCGGCAAGCTCGTCTTCGAGGTCCAAGACACCGGCATTGGCATGACCGACGAGCAGCTTGGGCGCATTTTCCGTCCGTTCGGGCAGGCCGACAGCTCGACGACGCGCAACTTCGGTGGAACGGGGCTCGGGCTCACCATCTCTTCCCGGCTCGCTGAGCTTCTCGGGGGAACCATCGAGGCCCGTTCCGAAGCCGGAGTGGGGAGCACCTTTGCGCTCGCGCTCCGTGTCGACGAGAGCGTCGAGATTCAGCAAGGTGCGGGCCCGCGAGCCCCGCGAGAGGCCGCGGCGCCCGCGGCCCCGTCGATCCGGCTGGACGGCCTTCGCATTCTCCTGGCCGAGGACGGTCGAGACAACCAGAGGCTCATCACGCGCGTCCTGACCCGTGCGGGCGCCGAGGTCGAGGTCTGCGGCGACGGGATCGCCGCCGTCGAGGCGGCCGGGTACGGTTCCGGAGTCCAGGCTGGCTCGCTGGGCTTCGACGTCATCCTGATGGACATGCAGATGCCCAGGCTCGACGGGTACGGCGCGGCCAGGAGGCTTCGCCAGCGCGGGTGCGCGGTGCCGATCGTCGCCTTGACCGCCAACGCCATGAGCGGCGATCGCGAGCTGTGCCTGGAAGCCGGATGCGATGACTACTTGACGAAGCCGCTTCGGTTCGCCGATCTGGTGGGAGCCTGTGCGCGCTGGGGCCAGGTCACCGAGCAGCAGAGATCCGACGCTGGCTGACCGCCAGGCCCGAACTCGCTCTCGCCCATCTCGGTACTCGAGACCCAGCTCGAGACCTGAGACCCAGCTCTTCGCGGTGGCATTCGGCTACTTCCCGAGGAAGTCCAGCGCGGCATCCTCCGGCGCGTTCTCCCGGATCAGCTCCAGGATTCTTCGAAGGTACATCGTGTTGTAGCGCAGCCGCGACAGATGGTTGCCGTTCTCGTGGTCGCCGTTCCAGCAGTGCTCCGCGCGGTCGCCGTACTCCACGACCCCGCCGTAGGGCGGGTCGGTCGTCTTCTCCAGGAAGTCCTCCATCAGGTAGACGGCGTTGTTCAGGTAGTAGTTGTCCATGTCGCCGCAGTAGAGGTGGATCTTGCCCGCGAGCTTCGGTCCCAGCGTCGCCCAGTCGCGCTCGAGAATGTGTCGCAGGTCGTAGTGCTCGCGCCAGTAGGCGGCGACCGTGGGATCGATCTCTCCGGTGAGCTTGTCCCAAATTCTCGCGGGATAGCCGTCGGGTCCGACGGGCGAGTAGACCGCTTCCCAGATGTCGAACTGGTCGCCGGAGCGGCTCTTCGTGCCCAGCGCCAGCTCCATGTGGTTGCTCATGCGCATCGTGCCGTTGACCTGACCGAGGGAGTCGCGGTGGGCAGGAATCTCGATCCTGCCGAAGGGCCCGCGGCGCTCATAAGCGTTCTCGTCCCCGTAGAGGTCGACGAGGCAAAACGCGCGGAAGTCGATCGGGTCCGGGCAAGCCGCGAAGCATCCGCCGTACTCGTCGGGGTAGAACACCTGGACGGCCAGCGCTTCCCAGCCGCCGGTCGAGCCGCCGTAAAGGAAGCGCGACCAGCCCTTGCCGATGCCGCGGAACTGCGCCTCGAGATGGGGGAGGAGCTCATAGGTGATGGCATCACCGTAGGGGCCGAGGTTCGCCGAGTTGACGGCGTACGAGTCGTCGTAGTACGGGTTCGCGTGCTGGATCTCCACGATCAGGAACCGGGGGAAGCCGTCCGAGGTCCAGAGCTTGTAGAAGTCATGGGCCTCCTGCTGCTGGATCCGGTTGTAGCCCGCGACGCCGAAGCGCGCGGCGAAGTCGGGCTCGAGGTCCGGATCAGGCGGCTCCGGGCGGAAGCCGCCGAAGTCCGAGGAGAAATGCCCGTGGAAGATCATCACCGGATAGCGCGCGTCGGGGTGTTCGTCGAAGCCCTCTGGCACGAGGACGTGCGCGCCAAGGTGCATCGGGCGCCCCCAGAACTCCGACAGTCGTTCGCTCTGTATCCGCACGTGCCGGATGTACTTCGTGTCCTTCGGCGGCTCGATCGGAGCGATGATCTGGTCGAACTCCACGGTGATCGTCCTTGCGTCGCCGGCGGTCTGGATCGTCACCTTTTGCGGCGTGCTGTAGAGGTTGCCTGGCGCGAGGTTCCAGTGCTGTCCTTCGCCGCGATCCATCGGGAGCTGCACCGTGGCCCCATGGGCCAGCCGGAACGTCTCGTAGACGTGCAGCACCGCTTGAACGGTGTAGTCACCCGGCGGCAGTGCGGATAGCTTCGGCAGCGGGTATCCGAAGGCCGCGTCATCGAAACGCACGGTGGAGCCGGCCGACAGCCCGTTCACGTCGACCCCGAAGATCTGGGCGCTGTCGACGTTCCCGCTGATCTGAAAGCGTGGTTCTTTCTCACCGCTGGTGGAGAAGAGAAGCAGGACGCGCCCGTCGACGGGGTCCGCACGCAAGCTCTTGGGGAACGCCACGAGGACCTCGAGCGTCCCCTGGGGTTCCTGTGCAGCAGAGGCAGACGTGACAGGCGCAGCGAGCGCGCACGCGAGGAGGCAAATCGTTCCGATCATGCCGCCCAGTGTAGCGCAGCACCCGCCGCGCGCCGAAACGCGCGGGATCAGCTGCCGTTCGCGTTCGACTTCAGAGCACGGCAGGCGTTCTCCGTCGCCTCGTCGATGTCGACGAGCTCGACGTACCGACCGCCGGTATCGTGCACGAACGGCGTCATGTCGTAGGAGTGCGAGGTCGAGAGCTGCTTCGCCACGAACCGCGTCATCGGCGGCTCGCTCCTGGCTCCGACGAGCCTCCAGGCGCCCTCCATCGCCGCGCCCACGGCGTACGCGAGCGAGGCGGAGACACGGCGCGTGACCGGCGGGCGTCCCGTGGCTTCCAGCACGCGGTTGATCCAGTCCCAGAGCCGCACGGGTTCCACGTTGTTGATGAAGTACGCGCGGCCCGCGCAGTCCGCCCTGGCTCCGCGCTCCACGAGAGCATCGGCGGCCACCAGGTGCGCCTCGGCGGCGTTGTCGACGTAGCTGAGGCTGACCTCGCTGTCGAGCGGCCCGACGATGCGCAGCCTGCCCGCGTCGGCGCGCGCGAGCAGTCTCGGCAGGAGATTCGGGTCGCCCGGGCCGAAGATCAGGTGGGGCCTGAGCGCGACGGTGGCGAGGACCCGCGCCTCTTCGCCCGCGCACTGCCCGTTGGCCGCGAGCACCAGCTGCTCCGCTTCGGCTTTCGTTCTCGGGTAGTGCGCCAGATAGCGCTCGGGGTAGGGCAGGTCCCTGCCTGCGTCCCGGTGACTCGTCCCATCGAACACGACGCTGGGCGACGACGTGAACACGAGACGCGGCACGCCCGCCGCCAGGCACGCGGCGATCACGTGCTTCGTCGCGGTGACGTTCGCGTACTCGTAGTCGGCGGCGGGGCCGAAGACGCCTGGCCTGGCTGCGCAGTGGAACACGGTGTCGATGTCGTGGTTCGTGAGCGCGCTCACGATCGGCCCCGGGCCCGCGCCGAGATCCGCCTGGATCGACGGGACGCCGAGTTCTTCCAGGGCCGGGTAGTGCCCGCGCGAGATCGACACGGCCGTATCACCGCGCGCCACGAGCGCGCGAACCACGGCGCCTCCCAGGAAGCCGCCCCCGCCTGTCACCAGTGCCTTCATCGAATCGGGTCCAGCCAGAGCCGAACGGTCACAGCACCTGGCGCTCGGCCCAGGCCTTCAGCTCTTCCCGATGGATCTTCGCGTTGTGCCGCGGATCGACGGGGAACGCCTCGTGGAAGAGGAAGTGCTCGATGTCGGCAGATCGGGGCACTCGCCGGCCAATATCGCGCAGCTGCATGATGAAGCCCTGGGTCATCGTCTCGCCCTTCGGGTACTCGCCCGGGATGGCCTCGACCACGAGGAGCGGCGTCTCCGATCCCTTCGGCCCGATCCCGACGAGCGCCGTGCGATAGACGCGCGGATGCAGGTTGAAGATGTTCTCGACCGGCACCGGCATCCGGTTGCCGGTTTCGGTCTGCAGTCGATGCGACTTGCGGCCCAGGAACCAGAGTCGGCCCTGGGCATCGAAGCGGCCGATATCGCCCATGCGGTGCCAGACCGAGCCGTCCGCAGCGTGGATCTTCGCGGCGCGCGTGTGCTCTTCCTCGCCCGCGTAGATCTCGGTCACGACCGGGCCGCGGACGCAGACCTCGCCCATCTCCCCGAGGGCCACGACGAGGTCGTCCGACCACGTCGCGATCGGAGCGTCGCTGATCTTGATCAGTCGAATCTCGATGCCGGGCGCGGCCTCGCCGACGCACGTCCCCGCGCCGTTCTTCATGGCGTCGAGCAGTCCGGGCGCCACCTCGCGGCCCGCGATCGAAGCGACGGGCAGCGCCTCGGTGGCGCCGTAGGGCGTGAAGACGTCGGCGTCCATGCTGAGCACGGCGTGGGCGCGCTGGATCAAGTCCGGTGGCACGGGTGCGCCCGCCATCAAAAGGCGCTTCAGTCCGGGCAGCTTGTACCCCTGGTCGTGGCAATAGGGGAGCACGCGACGCCAGATCGCCGGCGAGCCGAACGACGTCGTCGCGCCCGACTCCTCGATCGCGCGCGCGATCTTCGCAGGATCGCACTTCGCGGGCTTCGTCGCGTCCATGTCGGGAAAGACCGAGGTCATCCCGAAGGCGATATCGAAGAGCGCGAAGAGCGGGAAGCACGCGAGGTCCACCTCGCCGGGCTCGAAGTCGTAGAGGGCCTTCAGCGCGAGCACCTGGGCATGGAACATGCCGTGTGTGTAGAGCACGCCCTTGGGCGGGCCCGTGCTGCCGCTCGTGAAGAGGATGGCCGCTGCGTCGGTGCTGGCCGTCGGCTCGATCTCGAACGTCCCCGGCTCGCGCGCGATCATTTTCTTCAGCGTGATCCCGCTCCAGCCGAGCCGCATGCCGACGGTGACGAAGAGCTGAACGCTTTGGAACGCGGCCGAGAACACGCTGCGGACCGCGTGGGCCAGTGGAATGCCGATGAAGATCTCGGGAGCGACACGTTCGACGGCGGCGAGCAGGCGCTCGCGTCCCATGCCGGGGTCCGCGAGCACAGGGACCGCGCCGAGCTTGAACAGCGCGTAGGTGATCGCGATGAGTTCGGGCCCGGGTTTGACGAAGACGCAGGCGTGCATTCCCTTGACCACGCCCTCGGATGCGAGCCCGTTTGCGATGCGGTTGGAGAGCGCTTCCAGCTCCGCGTACGAGGTGCTCTGCCACTCACCGGGCCGCTTGCCCGGGACCACCACGGCGGCGGCGTCCGGCCTGGCCGCGGCACCCGCAGGCAGGAACGAGGCGATGTTGGTGATCTCCGGAACGCCTGGCAGGCGAGGTCCGATCTGAACGTTCGGATCCTGAAGCGTCATTCGGTCGCTCCCCTGGCACTTGCTTCGGTGGGAGGCGGGCGCCTGATCCGCCGGATCGCGCCGATGACGACCTCGGGAGCATCCTCGTTGACGTAGTGCCCCGCGCCCTGGAGTTCCGAGACGAAGGCGTCCGGGAAACGCTGCTCCCACTGGGACTTGAAGAGCGGTGTGAAGCACCAGTCGCGCATGCCCCAGACGATCTCCATCGGCCGGTCACCCAGCGACTCGATCCGGTCGGCGATGCGGCTGAGCGTCGTCCAGCTCGGATGGTCTTCCTTCATCGGGATGTCCATGACGAAGCGCCAGATCTGCTCGCGCGCATCCCAGTTCGAATACGGAGCGAGCAGGCCTCTCCGGACGTCCTCTTCGAGAGGAATCACCGTCGTTTGCTTCGTCGCGGCGCGAGCGAACGCATTGCCGCCCTGCACCGCGAGTCGGCCGACGACGGGCGCGCGGCAGGCGGCGATTCGTTTCGGCATGAAGCTCGTGGGGAACGCCGCCGTGTTGGTGATCACGAAGCGCGAGAACCGCTCGGGTCGCTCCAGGGCCGCGCCGACGCCGATCGCGCCGCCCCAGTCGTGCACGACGAGCGTGATGTCCGTCAGATCGAGCTGGTCGATCAGGGAGACCAGCGCCGCGATATGGTCCTCCAGGAGGACGCCGCCCGGGATGCGATCGGAGAGACCCATGCCGAGGTGGTCGGGCGCGATCACCCGGGTTTCGCCCTTCAGGCCCTCGATGATCCGGCGCCAGTAGAATGACCAGGTGGGATTCCCGTGGACGCAGAGCACGGGGCCGGAGGCGTCCACCGCGCCCTCGTCCACGTAGTGCATCCGCGCCAGACTCTCGGGAGCTGGCCGGCCGCTCGGGACCTCGGCGAAGTGTGGCTCGTAGGGGAAGAGGTGGCGGATCGGACCCGCGATCTCTTCGGCCCGCCGCCGGATCGACTCGTCCCCGGCGGTGGAGCCGGATCGGGGCTCCACGGGGCGGGCCAGGGGGTCGGAAGTGGACACGGACTCTGAACTCACGTTCTTCGGGGAATGGGGGGACGCTGGAGCGGGCGTGTCGCAGCGTGGCGCACGAGAACCCAAGGGGCCGGAGAGGATAGCGGTTCCACCCCGGTCAGCGCACCTTGCGAACCCGGACCCGCACGGGTTCCGGGCTTCCGTGGACCGGAGTCGTCCTCACCAGGGTCTCGGTCACGAAGCTCCCGGCCTCCAGCAGGGCCCCCGGTTCCCGGGGGCTGGGGCCGATCTCTACCCTCGAAAGCACGGATAGATCGTGGAGCTCGAAGGTCCTCGTGCCCGTGCGCCTCCACCGGCGATTCCAAGGGACCGTCCGGGCTCCGTAGAGCAACTTGTCCCCGCTTCTGGCTGGATCCTCGGCGAGGAGCCTCCAGCGAACGGATCCCAGGGCGTCGGCCCAGTCCGCGTCGGTGGGGGCCTCCCCCCTGGGATCGGTGATGGAGAGCTCGATCGCGACGCGCCCGCGGGCCTCCAGTGGCTGCAGGATCCGCCACTCGTCCATCGCGTGCGCGTCCGGGCTCCTGGGGTCCAGCAGGCTGTACAGGCCATTCTCCGTGACCGCTCTGACCATGTAACTCTGCCCGAACTGGACGCCCGGCGGCCAGGGCAGGTCAGAGATCGTGCTGCCGTTCTCGCCGGCGCGGCCGCGGGAGAAGCGACGGTCCCGGGTCATGGCCTCTCCCGGGAGACGCCTCCGCGAGGGGCTCGTGTCGTCCGGCTCGTGGATGAGCTCGAACCAGACGTCGCCGGGCTTCACGCCTTCGGGAAGCGGAGACTCCAGGATCACCCGTGGCCCTGTCACCACCTGGAGCGTGACCCGCCCGTCCTCTTCCGGGTTGCTGGCGGTCACGGAGCCGATCCTGGCCCCGCGCCATGCATGGGTGCGGTCGAGCCCCAGGTCCTCGGCGAACGCGTAGACGTCCCAGGGCCCAGGTCCCTCCAGTTCTCTCAGCTCGAAGTGCCCCTCTGAATCGGTCTTCGTTCGCTGACGCAGCGGCAGCGCCCCTGCGTCCCGGACGTCCTGGCCCGTTGGAACCACCAGGATCGAATAGTCGGGAACTGGCCGTTGCGTGCCCTTGGAGATGAGCGCGCCGAGGATCCTCTGCTCACCCCATGCGATCTGCGACGGGTGCGCCCCGGGTCTCGCGCCTGCGGTGTCGGCCTCCTGTCGCTCGAAGGCCAGATCCAGAGGATCTTCCTGACTCGGCTGGAGCACCGAAAGGGAGTTCTCGGCGCCAGCCTGCGAAGTCTCGGGCTCCATCGCCACCGGAGCGATCGCTGCCGGCGCGGCCTCCGATCCCGTCCGAACGTAGAGCCAGCCAAGGGCGGTGAGTACGGACACGAGGAGGAGGATGAGGAGCGTGCGCATGGGCTGCCGTGGAAAGCGCGCACAGGCTACTCCGAATCGGTATCGCTTCCCATCCAGGACCCGTCGAGTACGCTTGCGCCCATGATACTCGCTCTCATCTCGCCGCTCTTGGCATCGCTGGCGGTCGGTCCGCTTCTGCCTGGCCCCTCCTCGGAGACGGGTCCGAAGGGGCCGCACATCGTGCTCTTCATGATCGACGATCTTGGCTGGCGTGATCTGGAGCCAGGGGCGTGGACGCAGCTTACCGAACCTCAGCTCAACGGGGCCAAGGAGGCCGAAGGCCAGGAAACGAGCAGCGCGCGGCACTTCCTGACGCCGCATATCGCGCGCCTCGCTGAACGGTCGGTCCGCTTCGCCGACGCCTACGCCGCGGCGCCCGTTTGCACGCCGACTCGCACCAGCCTGATGCTGGGCCAGAGTCCGGCCCGAACGGGCATCACCTATTGGACGCGGCACTTCGACCAGGACACGTCCTCTCCCTTCCCGGGTGAGGCTCCTCTGCTCCGAGCGCCTGCGTGGCGAATGAACGGGATTCAGCCGGGCGAGGCGACGCTTGCGTCGCGACTGAGGCAAGCAGGCTACTTCACGATTCACGTGGGAAAGGCGCACTTCGGCACCGGCCCCGGCGGCGATCCGACCGAGCTCGGGTTCGACGTGAACGTGGCGGGCTGGGCCGCCGGGGGCCCAGGAAGCTACCTCGGCATCGATGCCTTCAGCGCAGCGGGCCGCGAGCAGCGCAGGGGTCGCACGGGGCCAGGCGATCACTCCTGGGATATCCCCGGGCTGGAGGCCCACCACGGGAAGGAGGTGTTCCTCACCGATGTGCTCGCCGATGAAGCCGAGGCGGCGATGCGGAGGAGCGTGGCGGACGGAGAGCGCGTGTTCCTGCACTTCGCGCCCTACGCGGTGCATGCGCCGCTGATGGTGAACGAGCGCGTTCGCGATCGCTTCCCGGATCTCGACGGACCCGAGCTCGCCTACGCGACGCTCGTGGCGAGCGTGGACGATGCGGTCGGCCAGATCCTCGCTGCCGTCGACGATCTCGGGATCGCGGACACCACGCTCGTGGTGTTCACGAGCGACAACGGAGGCCTGTCGGCCCACGGCCGCGGGGGAAAGAAGCACAGCCACAACCTGCCGCTCAAGAGCGGCAAGGGCTCGGCCTACGAGGGCGGCGTTCGCGTGCCGCTCTTCGTGCGCTGGCCCGGGGTGACCGAGGCCGGACGCGTGGCCCGCGGACCCGTCGTGACGCAGGATCTCTTTCGGACGCTTCTGGCTGCGGCCGGCGGGGACGCGCGCGACGCTGGCGCGACCGGGCTCGACCTCTCACCTGTCCTTGGCGGGGCCGATGTTCCGGAGACGCGTCCGATCGTCTGGCACCAGCCGCACTACTGGGGTGTCGCAGGCCCCGGAATCGAGCCTTACAGCGCGCTGCGCCTCGGGCGCTGGAAGCTCATCTACTTCCATTCGAGCGTCGTGGAGGAGAGCGGGGTCGACGGGCGGCCAGCTCGAGCGGTGCGGAGGCCAGAGCCGCGATTCGAGCTCTACGACCTCAGCGTGGACATCGGGGAGGCCCACGACCTCGCGCTCGATCAGCCAGCCACGGTCGACGCACTCGCCGAGCTTCTGTCGGTGGAGCTGGAGGCCGCGAACGCCGGGATGTCGATCGTGCTCAGCACCGGCGAACCTGTCCCGCTTCCGCGGGATCTACTGGCCCGGTGAGCATCCACGACGGGAGCCCGCGAAGCGGGCGGAGGCCGCAGGCCGACGTCTGACGTCTGACGCAGCCATGGCGCCGTTTGGGCGCGCTGGCGACGCAGTTTGATGAATGATTCGGGTTAGCTCTCCGCAGGCCGGTCCCAGAGGACACGCCTGAAGGGCGCGGTCGAGGAAAGGCTGACCAGGTGCGATCCGATCCGCGTGTGCACGACGCTGCGCGGTTCCCCTCGGTAGGTGAGCCGCGTTCGCCACTCGCCGTCGAGCCCGGTGAGCTTGCATTCGGTGAGTCCAGGAAGGCCGATCTGTTCGGCCTTCAGCACTGCCTCCTTCGAGGTCCAGAGTCGCGCGAAGCCGAAGGCGTCCAGCGCGTGATCGGCGGTCTCCCCGAGTTCGGCGCGCTCGTTTGTGTCGGCCACTCGCTCCACGAGCAGGCGACGACGCAGGGCGATGCGCTCGAGATCGATCCCGAGCGGTCCGCGCCTCGAGAGGACGGCCGCCACGAACGTCGCGTCGTGGCTGATGGACCAGTGCCAACCGCTCGCCGTGGGGATCGGGCGGCCGCGTTCGCCGGACTTTTGGAACTGCGTGTCAGGGCAGGCCGCGAGGCGAGCGGCCTCGCGCAGCGCGGCGCGGGAGGCCGCGCGCTGGGCGGCGACCCGCTCCGGCGCCGGGCGCGTTGATTCCTGGTGCGGCGTCGGTCGGACGACGGCGATCAGCAGCTCCTCGCCCGCGCCTGCGAGGTGAGCGGCCGATGGAAGGGTGGCGTGGTTCAACTCGTCAGCTACCGTGTGGCTCAACCATTCGGCCCTTCGAGCGGATCGATCTTCTTGCGCTTCATGATCTCCGCCGCTGGCCCGTCGATCGTCGGCAGCGGGAAACCGCGCGAAGGCTCGTGACTCATATCCATCAGCCTCACCATCCGCGCGGCGATTTCCGGGTGCTTGTCGATCACGTTGGTGGTCTCCTTCGGATCCTTCTCCATCTGGTAGAGCTCGAGTCGCGGCTCGCCCTTCTTCAGGCCGACGCGCAAGAGTTTCCATGGGCCTTCGCGGAGCGCCTGGGCGCCCGCGGGTCGGAACTCCCAGTAGAGGAACGGTCGCTCCTTCGCCTCGTCATCACCGAGGAGCACGGGCGCGAAGCTGACGCTGTCGAGCCCGACCGGAACCTCGGCCCCGATGAGGTCCAGCAGCGTCGCCGTCAGGTCGATGGAGGAGACGAGGCGGTCCGAAACGGCGCCTTCCGCGATGTGCCCGGGCCAGCTCGCGAGGAACGGGATCCGAACGCCGCCCTCGTAGAGGCTCCCTTTCTGACCGCGGCGGCCGTCGTGGCTCCCGAAGAACTCGAAGTCCACGCCCCCGGTGTAGGTCGCGCCGTTGTCGCTGGTGAAGATGACGATCGTGTTCTCGCGTTGACCCGTGTCCTCGATGAGGTCGAGCAACCGTCCGACCTGGTCGTCGAGGAAGGAAATCATGCCCGCATAGGCGCGCCGCGGGCTCGGGTGCGGAAGGTACGACGGCTTGCCGAGGTAGGGCGCCGTGTCCCATTCGGCCGGGTAGCGCTCGACGTACTCGCGCGGCACCTGCAGCGCCAGGTGGGGGATGACCGAGGCGTAGTAGAGGAAGAAGGGCTCGCCGGCTTCGGCCTTCGCCCGCGTCCACGCCAGCATGTCCTCGGCGATGAGCGCCGGCGCGTAGCGTTCGTGTCCGTCGCCATAGCGCTCGTAGTACTCGTCGATGGAACCGAGCGGCGCGTCGAGCTTCTGGTGAGCGGGGAAGAACTCGGCTCCCTCGATGGGGGCCTTGACGCCGTCCTTCCAGAGATGGGTCGGGTAGTAGTTGTGTGCCTTGCGCTGGCACAGGTAGCCGTAGAAGTGGCCGAAGCCCTGGCGCTCGGGCGCGCCTCTCGTGCCGGGGCCGCCGAGGCCCCACTTTCCGTACCCCGCGGTCGAATAGCCCCGGGCCTTGAGGCGCTCGGCGAGGGTGACCTCGTCCTGGGAGAGGGGCCACTGCCCTTCGGGCTGGTTCTCACCCCAGCCGCCGTTCTCCCAGTTGTCGCGGACCTCGGCGTGCCCTGAGTGCTTCCCGGTCATGAGCGAGCAGCGCGAAGGGGCGCACACCGGCGACCCGCTGTAGCCCTGGGTGAAGCGCATGCCCACGGCGGCGATGGCGTCGATGTTCGGCGTCTGGATCTTCGTCTGCCCGTAGCAGCCGACCTCTCCGGCCCCGAGATCGTCCACGTAGATGACAATCACGTTGGGTGACGGAGGCGCCGGCTGCTCCGCTGGAGCGGCCTCTTGTCCGATCGCATGGGACAGCGGGAGCAGCGTTCCCAGGGCCCAGAAGAGGGCCTTGGACGCCAAGGAGAGCGTGGGACTCGTCATTCTTGGGTCGGACATGGCTCCCGAGGATACAGCCTGCAGTCGGCCACTGCGGCACGCGGATCTCCGTGCTGTCATGCAGAGCCCGGTAATTCGGCGCGCTCGCTCGCATTCCGGGGGAGCGTCGGGTCTAAAATCTGGCGGTCGCCCGGCCCGCCGGGCTTCCCGAACCAGCGGGGTGCGTGCATTCCCTTTCGCACGGACCCTGTCCTCCATCCTCTTCGAGTTCGAACCCAAGAGACCCATGCGCACCGCACTCCTTCTTTTCAGCCTTGCCACGACCCTGGGCGCGTCCAGCTGCAGCACGCCTTACTACGCGATGATGGAGCAGTTCGGCGTCGAGAAGCGCGACATCCTCGTCGATCGGGTGGCGGATGCCCGCGAGGAGCAGGTCGACGCCCAAGAGCAGTTCAAGACGACCCTCCAGAAGTTCCAGGAACTCAACAACTTCGACGGCGGCAACGTCCAGAAGATGTACGAAGAGTTCAGCGACGAGTACGACGACTCCGTCGACGCAGCCGAGGACGTGTCGAAGCGCATCGAGAAGATCCGCTCGGTCGCAGCGGACCTCTTCGAGGAATGGGAAGAGGAGATCGAGCAGTACGAGAGCGCGGACCTTCGCCGCCGTAGTGAGGACCAGCTCCGCCAGACGCGCCAGCGCTACACCGGGCTGATCGGCTCGATGGAGAAGGCCGAGGCCTCGATGGCGCCGGTCCTCGCCGCGTTCCACGACCAGGTGCTGTCGCTCAAGCACACGCTGAACTCCCTCGCGATCAACTCGCTGGAGAACGACGTCATCAAGATCGAGGGCGACGTCGGTCAGCTCATCGCCAACATGGAGAAGTCGATCGCCGAAGCCGAGTCGTTCATCAAGGAGTTCGACAACAAGCCTGACGCGTAGCCAGCGATCTCCTCGGAGACGAAAGCAGCGAGCGCCTCCCACGGGAGGCGCTCGCTGCTTTTTCGTGGTCGTAGAGCCTTCTTGCTATGCGTCGATCAGGTCGAGTTCCTGCTGGGCCTGGATCAGCAGCGCGCGCAGCTTGAGGCTCGCGTCCGCGATCTCACGTCGCTTGCGGCGATCGATGATCGAGAACGGTGCGCCTTCGATCTGGCCGATGGGGAAGTCGGAGCGGATCAGCTCGATGGCCTGGCGGTAGGCGCGGTCGATCCGCTCGGCGAGCTTGACGTCCTTGTCGCGGACGTCGGAGGCGAAGTGGCGGTAGAGGCTATGGATGCCGATCCACGAGTGACGGATGACCATCAGGCTCTGGTCGCTCCACATCTCCTCCTCGCTCGTGATGGTCTTCGAGGCGACTTCGCTGCAGCGATCGATCATGGCCTCGAACTCCATCTTTGCGTCGTACAGGCGGCGGTCCGCGAGGACGGCCTCGAGCTCCTCGACGTCCTCCAAGAGCTCCTTGGCATAGGGCATGGCGGGCGTGACCTTTTCACGGGAGAAAAGGAAGATCTCGATCCGGTGGAAGCCGCGGAAGTCGCCGTCGAGCTCGCCCGACGGGAATTCGTGGGCGCGCGCGTCGATGTTTCGGTGCAGTTCGGGGAACGCGCGGGCGACGATCTCGATCTCCTCGTAGGGAGCGCGGGCTTCGAAGTACGCGCGCTTGGCGCCCGCGAGGTCGCGGTTCTCCAGCGAGACGACCAGGCTCTCGACGGCGTTGACCAGGTCGGAAGCGCGCGTTTGGAGGTAGGAGATGCCCATTCCGACCTCGCCGGCAAACGGCGTGGTGGACACCGAGGCTGGCGCGGCGGGTGCGGCTTCCTGGGTCTTGGACGAAGCGCAGCTCGCAGAGATGCCCAGGAGGAGAGCAGCGGAGCAGCGAAGGAGGGCGTGGGGGGTCCGGAGGTGGGTGCGCATGTCGGGTAGTGCCGCGAGAAACGAAAGAGGGCGAGTCCCTCCACGGTGTGGTGGGGCCCGCCTCAGGTATCGACGTCTCGAAGCGTCTCCTTTTGGCCTTTTTGAAGGCCTGGCGCGAAATTACTGGATCACGTCGCTGGCCGGGTTCTCCGGTGTGCGCAGGCGCTTCAGGAAGGTCAGGATCTGCACGCGCTGGGCCTGACCCAGGCCGGCAAAGTTGTTCCGGGCATCGAGGGCCTCACCGCCGTGGGCGAGGATGGCTTCCGTGAGGGTCGTCGCGCGGCCATCGTGGAGGTACGGCGCGGTGTCGGCGACGCCCCAGAGGCGCGCCGTGATGAACTGGCCGTCGAGCGGGCTGCCGAAGCTCTCCGCGAGACCCGCGCCCATGTCGTGCCGCTTCAGGTCACTGAAGAGCGGCACCTCGATGCCGCCGCCCGGCGCGGCGTCGAAGCCGGCGGTGCTCTGGGTCAGATCCGTCGAGTAGAACTGGTTCAGCTGGGGCGCGCTCGCCACCTCGGGGAACCGGTAGCGGAGTGTGCGCTCGCGGGTCGTGATGGAGGGAACGTGACAGTTCGCGCAGCCGATGCCCTGGAAGAGGTCGAAGCCAGCCTGGGCGTCGGCGTTCCAGTCACGGACCTCCGGGCGCTCCAGGTTGGTGTTGAAGATATGGAGAGCCGAAAGCTCACCGACCAGGATCTCGTCCACCACCCCGTCGGAGTCGTTGTCCACGCCCGCGCCGGCGGTTTCCATCGGCTGCATGCCGAAGTGGAACTTCATCGCGTCGATGTCGAAGGCACGGACCGTCGTGAACTCACCCTTGCGCCCGAAAGGGCGAACGACGAGGTCCTCGTCGACCCCTTCGACGCCGGAGTAGTCGAAGCCCTGGGACGCGGAGTCATAGCGAAGAACGCCGAACGATACGCCGTGTGTGACGAGCGGAATGTCCGTGTCCGGGTAGGAGAAGGCAGCGCGGGGCGCGCGCTGGAGATCCATCGTCATCTCGACGCCCACGAGCTCGACTCCTCCCGACCCGAAGAGGAACGGAGGGTTGATGTAGCGCCCGTCGAAATCGGCAAAGCCGTTACCGCCCGCATCTGCCACGTCGACGAAACGCGGCTGGAAGAGAACGTTGTTGTTGGAGCCTCCGACGCCGCCAACGGCGAAGGTGAACGGGACCGTCGCGTTGCTACCCACCGAGTGGCACTCCATGCACGTTTGGGCGTCGAGCCCGTTCACCCGCAGGAAGGTGCCGTTGTTCTGGAGCGTCGGGCGACGGCCTGGCTCGGTGGGATTGTTCGGATCCATGGGGCCGTCGCCGTAGCCGTCCTGCTTGTTGAACGGCGTCGCGAACATGCGTAGCCCCGCCGTGCGTAGCTCGTCCAGCGTGAGCGTGCCGCTGGCGACCTCGGTCTGGGTCATTCGGTGACCGCTCAGCGCGGGGCCATCGTCCTGGAACGAGAGAGGCGTGGCAGTCGCTGCTGGAGCCGACAGCGCTGCCGCTACGGTCAGGGTCAGGAGCGACGAAGGAGAGCGATGGATTCGAAGCTTGGTTGGCACGGGAGAATCTCGGATCAGGGGCTGCGGGGGGGAGAGTGGCACAGGCGTCGGTGCCTGCCATCGGACCAGGGGGCGATCAGGAGACCGAATCACCCTCGTTAGCGAATTCTATTGGGGTGTGACTGAAGATGCGGCCATCTCGTTCCCACGAATCGGCCGGGAGCGGGCAGTCTGACCCACGCGAGGGGGTCTCAAAGGGGGCCTACGCACACTGTCGTTACCAAACGGGCCCAGAGGGCCCGGCGGAGATGGGGGCCGATCCTCAGGCGCGCTCCGGCAGACGCCACCAGAGAGTGAGCTCCTCGCTCTGGATCGGGAACTCGATCCGGGTCCGGAACTTTCGGAAGTCCGAGGGCTGCAGGCCGGCCTCCCGCGTGGCGTTCTCCGCGATCGCCTTGCAGGAGCGGACGTCCTGGCTGCTGAGTCCGCTCGGGTGGGCGTCGAGGTGGATCACCGCAGGAGCGGTCGTCCGGTCGGGGGAGCCCTCGGCGGGAGGCTCCGCATCCAGGCGTCGGGGAAGCGGGTGGTCCAGGCTGACCGTCGCGATGGGGTCTCCCTCGATGACGATATCCCGGTGGATGAAGAGGTCGAAGGTCAGGGCTTCGGCGGGTCTTCCCGCGCGGACCGGCATGCACCCGTAGCGAGATTCCGGGGTGGCGAATCGCTCGAAGTGGCCGAGCGTCCGGCATCCGAGACCGAGCGTGGCAAACTCGTTGACGTCGAGGGAGTCCTCCGCGATGCGGATCTCCGTTGCGTCGCATCGGCTTCGTGTGACCTCCAGCTTCGGAATCGGGTGGGAGCAGAGGTCGGGGAGGAGAAAGCTCAGAGGATCTTCCTGAACCTCGCGTCCGCCGAGTGTGCGCCGCTTCGATCGCCAGTCCTCGTCGTCCCGGAAAGGGCCGAAGCTCATGACCAGCAGGGGCGCACCCACGCGAAGGCGGCGAACGTCCTGTCGAATCGCTACGAGGAGCGAGTCAAGGCGCTCGGGGTCCTCGCTCGAGGGAAGGAGGTAGATAGAGTTGTAGACCGTGCCCGCTCGCGTACCGCAGAGCGTCGTCATTCCTCGGAATACCGATCGGCGTGCGTCGCGCTCCGCGCGTTCGCGTTCCTCTGGCAGCCAGCCAGCGAGCGTGGCTTCGAGATCGGTTCGCCCGCCGCTGAACTCGGAGAGCAGCTCCGCGTACGCCTCGGTCGCACGGTTCAGACGCTCCAGAACCGCGTCGCTTGCCTGGGCCTTCCGTGCTGCGTGGTGGATCAACTGGAGGCCCTGGGGCGTCGGGATTCCACGGAGTGCACGCAGGGAATCCTCTTCGTGCAGCGCGCGGATCACGCGACTGGCGAGGCTCTTGTTGAGGCCGAGTTCGTGCGTGAGTTGAACGGGCCGAATCGAGCCTGCTTCGGCGCTGTGGAGCGCCTCGGCGAGGGTTTGCTCGAGCGCCGTGCATAGTTCGTCTGCCAGGGCTCGGAGCCTGTCTTCGAGGGAAGTGGTGGTATGTGGGGACATGCCTCGCAGTCTATGGCTCTCCGGTTTCGATTGCACAGTCGCGTGGTTCCGGTGGTAGGTCGCCGGAGGCACCGGTGTTAGCCTGCGCTCATGTTCCAAACCATCAAGGGCCCGGCGCCCGCCATGTCCGAGCGGCGCTCAGGCGCGTACCGCGCGTCCGCCGCGCGCTCGACCGTTTCGCTCCTGGTCAGTTTCCTGGGAGGTCTTCTGGTGGCCGGCTGCGCCTCCGCGTCGAGAACGCCGTCAGGGGGCTACGCCGCGGCGGACTTTTCGCTGGTGCTCCTGCGCACGGGGTCCGCTCCGGAAGGCTCCACGGAGGCGCTCACGCAGGGGCAATTCGACTTCATGAACGAGCTGGCAGAGCAGGGGAAACTGCTGATCGCGGGCCCGTTCGGTCCGGACAAAGACGCGGAAGACTTGATCGGTATTTTTCTCCTCGACGAGCCAGACGTCGAGAACGCACGTGAACTGGGCGGCGGCGATCCGCTGACGCAGGCCGGGGTGCTGCGCCAAGAGGTCCTCCCTCTCACCACGCTCGACGTCATCCGGGTACTGCCCTCCATGGAAACAGCTCGCCAGCGGAGACGCGAAGCGGAAGGCGCAGACATGGAGAAGCCGGACATCCGCGCGTACACGATTCTTACGGCCCCGGACGGTCCCCGCGCGGCCCGTTCGATCTTCCAGCACCCCGCGATCGGCAGCACCGTCGTCCTCATGGCGCGCATGCGAGCGCCGCGCGAGGACGAACTCTTCGCCATCCTCGACGTGCCGACGGCGGCCGAGCTGCGCGCTCGATTGGAGGTTGCGAACGAGGACGGGATCGAGGTTCACATCTCCGAGTGGTACGGCAGCCCCGTGATCGCGGAGCTGGCCCAGCGGGGGGAGTGAGCCCAGGCCAAAGGCGCTCGCAGAACGTGGCTGGAACGGATTCACGATCTCCCGCGTCGCACCGGTGCCCTTCATGCGTGGCACGCGCCCCCTCGACCCTCCCGCCTCCTCCGTTACTGCCACGCCATGATACGATCCCGGAGCGGACGATGAACGAGACCAAGGAAGACCTCGCGCGCTGCCTCGAGGGCACTCGCTTCAGCGGCGAAGAGATGGTGACATTGCCCGTGCTCGACACCGGCGAACTTGCGTTCGGTGTGGCCGTGGATCCGGAGGACATCGAAGGTGCGTGGCGCGAGGCGCGGGCATGTCTTGAGCGCACAGGGCGCTGGCCCGTCGTCATCGAACTTTGGAGTAGTCCCCCGAACGCGAGCCTTTTCGCGCGCCTCACGTCGAGCCAGCCTTTTTCGCGCTTCGGATTCGAACAGAGCGGCACTCAAAAGGAGCGGTTGCCCAGAGCGATCATCGAGCGATCCAAGAGGCTGAACCTCGACCGCTTTCTCGACAAGCTCGAACGGGCTTCCCAGGAAGACTTCAACGGGGAAGAGGAGTGGGAATCCGCGCGAGCCACCACGGCCTATTTCTTTGGAGAATCGCCTGCGGACGAGGAACGACCCCGGCTGATCGCCGATAGCCGATTCGAGATCGACCGCAACTTTCTGGACTGGGAGCTGGCACGTGGAAAGCGCGTCACGGATTCGTCGATGGAGGCCGTCTGGTACGAGCCGAATGACCCGGTGCTCCTCTTCTTGCCGACATCGGTGGGTGCCGAGGCTCTCGCCTATGTCGGCTGGTGGGGCTCGACCTACCACGATGCCGCCTACGACGTCGCCCTGGCTCGACGCTGGGAGCGAGAGTTCGGCGCGGAACTCGTCTCCCACTACGGAACGATGCTTCAGTTCCTCGTCGAGCGCCCACCGGACTCGATCGAGACCGCGTGGAAGCTGGGCCGAGAGCATTGCCTCGTGGCCCCTTGTAGCCTCTTGCTCCCGGGGATCGGGCTCCGGCACTATTCGCGGGGTCTCGTCGACTCTGACCGCTGGTTCTTGCACGAACGCCCCTGAATCCGTGACGGCGGCTACCCACCCTCTGGGGCTCGCGGAAGCGCATTCGGTGGCGCAGACTCCTCGGCCGCGAGAAGTGGCCGGCTCCTACGATCCGCCCGTCAGCTCCGAATCGAAGAAGTTGCTGCCCATCCCCGCGTCCACGACGATGCCCTGGCCGTTGATGCCGCTGGAGCGGGGCGAGAGCAGGAACAGCGTCGTCGCGGCGACTTCCTGGGTCTCGAGGCCCGCCTTCCGCAGCGTGGCCTTCTCGGCGTGCATCCACGAGTCGACGTAGCCGGGGATGCCGGCCGAGGAACTCGTCTTCAAGAGGCCCGCGCGCACGCCGTTGAAACGCACGTGGCTGAAGGCGCTGAAGGACTTGGCCAGGAACACGACGCTCGAATCGAGCGCTGCCTTGATGGGGGCCATGTAGCCGTAGTTCTCGGCGGCCATCGTCGTCGTGGAGATCGAGATCGTGACGACCGAGGCGTCGTCGGCGAAGCTCGGCTTCAGCGCGTTCGCGACCTGCACCAGGGAAAACGCCGAGACGCCGGTCGCCTCGAGGAAGTCGTCCTTTCTCGTCTCGTGAAACGGCTTCCAACCGTCCGAGTAGTTCGCGAACGCGATGCTGTGGACGAGTCCGTGGACCGTGCCGTGGTCCTCATGGATGGACTGGCCCAGGGCCTCGATCGACGCTTCGTCTCTCACGTCGCAAACGTAGACAGGGGCGTCCTCGGTGAGCTTTCGGACCTCCTCGCGTCGCTCCTCCGTTCGCACGACGAAGAGGCAGCGTGCCCCGACCTCGGCGAGCTGCTTCGCGACGTGCCAGGCGACGCTCTTACGGTTCTTCAGGCCCATCACCACGAACGTCTTGCCGCCGAGTCCGAGCCAGTCGCTGCTTTTCGGCATCACGCGTTTCCTTCCGCAGGCTCTGCCGCTGGTGGTGGCGCCACGGCGAGCACGCACTTGAGGCGCACCACGTTCTGCCCCGCGCTCGTCACCTTCGCCGTCACGTAGCGCGCGTTGGAAAGGCGCTCGGTCAGCTGGACCTCGGCCCGCAGAGTTTCGCCCGGTCGCACGATCTTGCGGAAGCGCGCGTCCTCGATGCGGGTGAGGACCGGGACGCCCTCGGCCTCCTTGTCCTCTTGGCTCGTGGCGTAGATCAGCACCGCGCCCGCCTGGAAGCAGAACTCGGAAATGAGCACGCCGGGCAGGACAGGCTCCCCGGGGAAGTGACCCTCGAAGGCGGGCAGGTCCGTGGGCACGTCCCACTCCGCGACGAGCCGATCGCCCTCGTGCTCGACGACGCGGGTCACGAAGAGGAACGGGGGACGATGGGGGATGAAGTCGGTCACGGGGCGCCCGACGATGGATCCTGTTTCGTGCGGGGCCATCAGAGGCCTCCCGTCACGTCGAGCGTGCTACCGGTGATGTAGGCGGCGTCCTTGGACGCCAGGAAAAGAACCGCAGCGGCGACCTCCTCCGGTTCGCCGAAACGGCGCGCGGGCACGGACTTCTTGTAGGAGTCGACGAGCGCCTCCGGCAGGTCGTCGAGCAGCTCGGTCGCGATGAAGCCAGGCGAGACGCAGTTCACCGTGATCTTCCGCTTGGCCACCTCCTTGCAGAGCGAGCGCATCAGGCCGACCTGGCCCGCCTTGGAGGCCGAGTAGTTGCCCTGGCCCTCGAAGCCGAAGCGGCCAGCGGGAGACGTCGTGAAGATGATCCGGCCATAGCGCTGGCGCATCATGTTCTGCACCGCGAACTTGGACATCGTGAAGCCGCCCGTGAGGTTCGTGCGCAGGACCGCATCCCAGTCGTCCGGGGACATCGTCGCCAGGATCGAGTCCCTGCGGATCCCCGAGTTCGCCACGAGCACCGAGACCGGGACGTCCGCGAGGGTCTCCCAGAACGCCGCCGCTGCCTCGTGGTCGGCCGCGTCGAACTTCGGCGTCAGGAGCCGCTCCTGGGCGTCTCCTGACGCCACCCTGAGGGCGTCGGCGGCGGCGTCGTTGCCGAAGTAGGTGGCGTGGACGATCGCCCCTTCCGCGAGGAAGGCCAGGGAAATCGCGCGGCCGATGCCGCGGGTGCCTCCGGTGACGACGACGGTCTGGTTCTCGAAACGCATGGGGGGTGGTGGGTGCTGGGTGGCGGAAGGAAAGGCCCGGCCATTCTCTTCGCGGGGCATGTCTCGGTCGAGGCGCGTCCGGTGTCTGTGGCGACTTTTTTGTCGGGCGAGCACCGGCTTGCGGGTGCCCCCGAGCCGATACAGCCACCAGGGCCGTCCCGCCTCCCCCTGCTCCCCGTCCATGCTGCCACCCAGAACGTCGTCTGCGTCGCCGTCCTCGCACCCGCCACGTGAGCGAGTGCGTCACCCCGCGACAGCGTCTCCCCGGCCTGACGTGCCCAGGTCGACGGTCGTGAAGGTCGTGCTCTGCGTCGTTCTGGTCATCACCGCGGTCGTCCTGGTGGGGAGCCAGCTCCAGACCGGTGAGACGCCGTCCGGCGCCAGGAGGACGAGCTCCGTGGAGGGCGTCCTCCGGAACGCGGGCCACGTGATCAAGCGAACCAAGGGCTACAAGATCGAGCGCTATTGATCCGAATGGAGGAACAGGCGACCCTGGGCCCATGCTCAGCCGCTCATCCGCGCCTCCTTTCGATGTCGTTGTCTTTGACTGCGATTCGACCCTCTCCTCGATCGAGGGCATCGAGGAACTGACCGCCCAGCTTCCCGACGTCCAGCGCGACGACGTCGCGGCGCTCACGAACCTCGCCATGGACGGTCGCGTTCCGCTGGAGGAGGTCTACGGCAGACGACTCGATCTGATCCAGCCGTCCCGCGCGGAGGTCGACGCCATCGGTGCTCGCTACCTGGCGACGCTGACAGCCGGGGCGCTGGAGACGGTGCGCGCGCTGCAGTTCCTCGGCAAGGAGGTCGCCGTGATCTCCGGGGGCCTCGCGCCGCCCGTGGAGGTGGTGGCGCGCTATCTCGGGGTGGCGGAGGATCGCGTCTGGGCGGTCGGAATCGACTTCGATGAGTCGGGAGCCTACGCGGGCTTCGATGCCGCGTCGCCGCTGGCCCGCAGGGGAGGTAAGGCCGAGATCGTCGAGAGGGCCTTCGGGGACTCGTCCATCGTCCTGGTCGGCGACGGCGCGACCGACCTCGAAGCTCGGCGGGTTTGCGATGCCTTCGTGGCCTTCACGGCCGTGGCCGAGCGAGATGAGGTGGCGCGCGGAGCCGACGCCGTTTGTCGAACGGATGACTTCGCCGCGCTGCTGCCGATGCTGTGTACGGAGGAGGAGCTGGAGCGGCTCACCGCTTCCGGGAGTCGAGCGTTCGCGCAGCTCGTGGAGCGCGCGCGCCGCCCGCAGCTCTGGATCCCCGGCCCGACGCGGGTTCGGCCCGAGGTCCTCGATCGCCTGCGCGAGCCGATGATCGGCCACCGGACCGCCGAGATGCGAGGCGTGATCGCCGCGCTCGATCCGCATCTGCGACTCGCCTTCGGGTTGGCGGGCGCACCGCTCCACGAGGTGGGCGTGCACTCCTGTACAGCCACGGCACTGATGGAGATGAGCCTGCGCGCGCTCGCGCCGCGGGCGAGTGAGGGCGACGCATCCGCTCCGGTCCGGGTGCTCTCCCTCGTCAACGGCTCCTTCTCGGAGCGCTACGCCGAGATCGCCGAGTCGGTCGGCGCCCGGGTGACGCGGATCGTGAGTGAGGTCGGCGCACCCGCGGATCTCGCGGCCGCCCGCGTGGCGCTCGACCAGGAAGGCCCGTTCGACGCCATCACGGTTTGTCTTAGCGAGACCTCCAGCGGCGCGCTGACAGAGCCCACGGAGATCGCGGGTGCGCTCGCAAGGCGCGGCGGTGCCATGCTTCTCGTGGACGCGGTGACCTACCTGGCGGCCGCGCCGATCGACGCCGCGCGCCACGGGTTCGACTTCGTCTTCGCAGGGACCCAGAAGGCCCTCGCGCTGCCGCCCGGGCTCGGGGTGTACGCCGTCTCACGTCGGATGCTCGACGCCGCGGCCTCGGCCCCAGACCGCGGCTTCTTCCTCGACCTCCCGCTCATCACGGCCGGGCACCAGGATCAGAACCCGCCGATGACGCCCACCATCCCGCTCCTGCGGGCACTGCTGTACCAGCTCGAAACGATCACCGACGGGGGCCTCGAAGTGCGGCTCCTCGGCGAGCCCGCCGCGGGCCGCAGCGGATGGGAGCTGCGCTTCGCCCGCCACGCGAAGATGCGGGCGATGAGCTCCGAGTGGCTGGACGAGCACGGCCTGCAGCGGCCAGGCCCCCAGGCGCACGTCACGGCATCGCCGACCGTCACCTGCATCGGCCTCGGGGAACCGAGGGTGCCCGGCATCCTGGCGGGCATGCGTGCGGCGGGCTTCGAGATCGCTCCCGGCTACGGCGTCCTCAAGGCATCCCACGTCAGGATCGGGCACATGGGGGACCACCCGGTGCAGGAATTCAGGGCCCTGCTCTCTGCGCTATCGGGCATCCTGCACGGCTGACCGTCCCGGCCCACTCCACCCCGACAGCACTCCCGTGATCAGCCTCAAGCACTTCGTCGCCTCGACCTTCACGGATCTCTCCTTCAAGAAGAAGGTGATGGTCCGCGGTTCCCTTCTTCTTCTCGGCGTGGGGCTGGCCGCCAAGGGCTACTCCGCGCTGGCCGATTCGGAATTCGGCAGCGGGGAGATGACGTGGACGAGCGTGCAGAGCGGCGCGGGCTACCTCGGTGGCTTCGCGCTCGGCGCGCTCCTGCGAATGTTCTTCAAGCTGAGCCTGCTCGTGGGCTTCGGTCTCGCGGTGATCGGGTTCGGCCTGTCGAAGGTGGGGCTCGTCGAGCTGCCGTTCGAGAGCCTCGGCGACATCGTCGGTGCCTTCGCGGAGGCCTCGAAGCGCCAGATGGCGGACCTCCAGGAATTCCTCAGCGGCTTCCTGCCGGCCTCCGTGATGAGCGGGCTCGGCGTGGCCTCCGGCGTCACGCAGAGACCGGACTGGACGCCCGACGACGAATAGCGGTGCGCGGGGCGGGGAGCGCAGCGCGTGTCCCTCTTCGGGAATCGCGGCGGGATTCGGTGCGCTCTCGCTCAAAGCCGGATAGTCGTTACCTGGCGCGAACACGGGAGGGGCCCGACGTTCTCGCGCAGACCAAGACCATCCACCGCCATGCAGTACTCTCGCTTCTCCGCTCTCTTCCTCTCGGCTTCCCTCGGTCTACTCAGCGTCAGCTGCACGAGCGGTGACGGGATCTCCACCTCCTCCGGTGACGGTGGGAGCGGCGGCGGCGGCGCAGGTGGCGGGGGCGGCGTCGCTTCCCCGACCGAGTCCCTCGACGACATCGACCTGGACGCCGATCTCGATGGCGACCGGATCGTCGACGTGCCGGATACGGTGGACCCTCTCTTCACGAAGCTGTTCACCCGCTACACCGCGGTCGAAACGAGCGCGGGCCGAATTCACCTCCTCGCGCAGCCGGGCGTCTCCGACGCGAAGATCACGCGCAGCCGCTCGATCCTGAAGCAGCTCGTCTCTCCCGTCGCCGGCAGTCCCGAAGGCGCCAACAAGGACGACGTCGTCGCCGCCATGGTGAACCGAGGTGCTCTCGCCGCGCTCTTCACCGATACGGCTTCGATCGATCCGAACGACCAGGACATCGCCGATCTCCTCGCCGCTGTCGGCGCCTCGAGCGTCGCGCTTCCGGCCGATCACATCGTGCTCGAGGGCTCCCCGGAGTACATGGCGGCGCTGCCCGCCGAGGACAACTCGTTCGGCGTCCTCGCCGCCCTCGTTCATCGCACGGGTCTCGTTCCCGCGCGCGCTTCCTTCGCCAGCCAGCTCGATGGCCACGCGGCCAGCGCCATCACGAACGGTCTCTTCACGCCGCGCGCCGGGACGCCCGCCGCGGAGAACACCGGGGTCTTCCTGACCGCCCTGATGGACGTGCACAGCGGGGTCTTCGGCCACGATCCGAGCGGCGACGGCATCGCCCGTGGCGCCGCGGGCACGCTCGAGGCCATCGACCGCGGGTCCCTGGAGATGGCGCTGCCCCAGGCCTCCAAGTGGATCGACGACTTCTTCGGAACGAATCACACCTTCGAGGCGATCCTCCCGGAGAGCTTCACCGGCAACTTCGACTGCCTCCGCCGCCAGTCCACGCCCTACAGTGCCCGCTCCCAGCACCTGCGTAACGTCCGCATGACCGGCACGAACAGCGGCGAGATCTTCGGCGCACCGTTCGACTCGATCCTGACCGGCAACAGCGGGAACAACAACCTCAAGGGGCGCCGCGGCTACGACACCATCGACGGCGGTGACGGCTTCGACACGGCGGTCTTCAGCGGCCCCCTCTCGGACTACCGGGTCGAGGTGCTCCCCGACCGCGTCATCGTCGAGGATGTCCTCGGCGGCCACGAGCAGCTCGACACGCTCTTCGGTATCGAACGGCTCCAGTTCACGGACGGCGGCTTCAACCTCTGATTCCAGGGGGCAGTTCCCCGGAAGGGGGCCCCTGACAGGTAGGCACTCCCGGAGTCTTTCGACGACTCCGGGAGTGCTTTTCTTGTGCCGAACTGCTACACCTGAGCGCTCTGCGGGAGTGGATCGGTGCTGGTGTGCCGCCCGGTCTTCAAAGCCGGTTTGGGCCTCGTGAACAGCGGGGCCGGTGGGTTCGATTCCCATGCACTCCCGCCATTTCTTTGCTTCGCCGAGTCCGCCGCTGCTTCGTCCGATGCGGAGCGCATCGAATGGCCGTCACCGCACATCCCGCGAGCCAGCGAGCGATCGATCCCCACGATCTGCCTCTGTCGCTACGCCTCATGCGCGGCGGGTTCAGGTCGCTTCGGTTCGTCTCGAGGGGGCTCGCGGCTCGGCTCGTGGCCCATCTCTTCGTGAAGCCGAGGCGTCACCCGGTGCCGGAGCGCGAGAGGGCCATCCTCGCCCGGGGAGTCCGGTCGGAGGTCCTGTACGGTGACAAGCGCATCGCCGTCTGGACGTTCGAGCCCGACGCCGAGGCGGGAACTTCCCGCGGCGCGGCCCTCCTGGTGCACGGCTGGGAGGGGCGGGGCGGTCAGCTCGGGGCCTGGGTCGAGCCGCTCCGGGCCGCCGGCTACTCCGTCGTGACGTTCGATCACGTGGGGCACGGCGAGTCCGACGGTCAGCGCTGCTCGCTGCCGACGATGCGTAACACGCTCCGGTGCGTGGCCAAGGCGGTGCTTCCCGAAGGATGCGACGGCCCTGCGGCTCTGGTCGCGCACTCCATGGGGACATTCGCGTCGAGCCTCTTGCTCGCCGACGGCTGGCGAAAGACGCGCGTGGTGTATCTGTCCCCGCCGGACGATCTGCTCGTGTATTTCGCCCGCTACCTGGAACTCGTCACTGGCAGCGATGAGCTGCTGCCGGACCTGATCCGCCTCATGGAAGAGCGATTCGGCGAACGAGCGGACGAGTTCCAGTTCCACAAGCTCGTCGAGACACTCGATCAGCCACTGCGGATCCTTCACTCCATCGACGACCTCGACGTTCCGATCGAAGGCGGACGGTACGTCGCGGCGCACTGGCCGGGGGCGAGTCTCCGCGAGGTCGATGGTCTCGGCCATCGGAAGATCCTCCAGGACCCCGGGGTGGTGGCCGACGGCGTGGCCTTCCTCACCCAGCCTGCTCCCGGTCGTCCGGTGGAGCGACCCCACGAAGGGGATTCGTGAATAGTCGACTCCCCAGGGGGTAGCGCACCGCGCTCGGGTGGCCCATCGGTAGGATGGACCCCTGCTTCTCGTTCCGGGCCACGCCTCCATGCTCCACCTCACCTCTCGTCCCCGATACGGGCTCATGGCCCTCCTCGCACTCGTCTGCCTCCTGGGCGGTGGTGCCCTCGCGCCGTTCGGTAGCGCTGCCGCTGCCGCCTCCGCGCAGGCGGATCTGCCCGACCAGGAGCCGATCGATTCCGTAGGCGCCTACGTCATCCGCATCGATGGCCCGCTGGACGCAGGGCACCAGGCCCTGTTCCTCAGGGCGGTGAGCCAGGCCAAGGCTTCGGACGCGGCCCTCGTGATGGCCTTCGACACGCCCGGGGGCGAGATCACGCGCATGCGACAGTTCGCGGGCTCCGTCGACCAGGCCGTCAAGGAGGGCGTCCACGTGATCGGCTGGGTGGACGACGAGGCGCTCTCGGCGGGGACCTGGATCTACATCAGCGCCGCGTCCCTCTACATGCGCGAGCGTTCGACGATCGGAGCGGCCCAGGCGGTCCAGCTCACGCCCGGGGGCATGGCGCCCGCGGCCGAGAAGTACGCGTCCGCCTACCGCGCCTGGGTCAGGGCCTGGGCGGAATCCCACGGTCAGTCTCCGCTGCTCGCCCAGGCGATGATCGACCCGGAGACCGAGGTGCGACGCGTGAAGATCGAGGGCGTCGAGCAGCTGATCAGCGGCGTCCAGTGGAACGACATGGTCGGACGGGGCGAGGCACCGGAACTCGTCGGCACCGTGGTACGACAGGGCGAACTCTGGGCGATCACGGGTCGCGAGGCGATCCAGTACGGTTTCGCCGATGCGCTCGCCGAGACCGTCGAAGAGGTCCTTGCGAAGGACGGGATGGCGGGCGTACGGGTGGTCCAGCTCGAGAGTACGCGCGCCGAGGACCTGCTCGCTTCGCTTCACGGCATGCGGATCCTGCTCTTGTTCCTGGGCCTCGTCTTCGGCTACATCGAGCTGAAGGTGCCCGGGTTCGGCGTCCCGGGGATCCTCAGCCTGTGTGCGTTCGTGGTGCTCTTCGCGGGGCAGTATCTGATCGGGCTGGCCAACGTGCCGCACATGGTGCTCGCGGGCATCGGCGTGGCGCTCGTCGCCACCGAACTCTTCGTGTTGCCGGGAACGATCTGGCCCGGGCTCGTGGGGGCTCTTTGTCTGATCGCGGGCCTTCTCATGAGCCAGGTGGGCCCGGGGCTCTCCATGCAGAGCGCCTGGGACCGCGAGATCCTCTTCGACGCGACGTTCCAGCTGGCGCTCACGGCGGCCGTGTCGCTCGCGGCGATCTGGCTCCTCTCGCGCTACCTGCCGAACACGCCGCTGCTCGGTCGCATGGTGCTGGCGGGCGGTGCGCCGGATGCGCCCGGGGACGCCGATGCGTCGCCCGAGAGCCGGCCGGGATCCACCCATGCGAGCCACGCTCGTCGCGGGGCTGCCGGGCGCGCGAAGACGACGCTCCGACCGGTGGGTATCGTCGTCCTCGACGGCGACCCTGCGGGTGTCGAGCACGAGGCGCGCTCCGAGTCAGGATTGATCGACGCGGGCGCCCATGTCACCGTGATCGAGGTCGCCGCCGGTCGACTCGTCGTACGGCCCGCTGCCACGCCCCCAATCACCTGATTCGCGCATGACGACCACCATCATTCTCCTGTTCGCAGCCGGCCTCGTGCTCATCATCGCCGAGGTCTTCGTTCCGAGCATGGGCCTGCTCGGGCTGGCTGCGACGCTCTGCATCGCTGGCTCCATCGGGATGGCCTTCTACGAGGACACCGGAGCGGGCGCGACGATGCTCGTGGCGACCGCCGTGCTGGTTCCGCTCGTGATGACGTTCGGGATCAAGCTCTTCCCGAGCACACCGATGGGCAAGAAGCTCATGGCACGTGGCTACAGCTTCGAGGACGGCGCCGGCGTCGATCGGCGCGACCAGAGCCTGGCGGGTAAAACGGGGATCGTCGAGGCGCCCCTGCGACCGGCTGGCATCGCACGAATCGAGGATCGGCGCGTCGACGTCGTCAGCCGAGGCGAATTGATCGACCGCGGCGAGCCCATCGTGGTGGTCGAGGTCTCCGGGAACCGCGTCATCGTGGCCCGGGCCTGACGAAGGGCTTCGAGTCCGCTCCCAAGAACACACGGGTCAGCGATCCGCTGACGTATCCCCCTAACGCCAAAACCACCATGTCTCAACTACTCGCCTTCGGCGTGTTCGCGCTCCAGGATCCCATTGCAGCAGAAGGTCAGCTCCAGGGGTTGGCCAAGACGATCGGCCTCGTCTTCCTGGTTCTCTTTCTGCTCGCGTTCCTCGTCCTCTTCCTCAAGTACGCGAAGCTCTACATTCAGGCCGTGCTCTCCGGGGCGGACGTCGGCCTGTTCGACATGCTCGCGATGAGCCTTCGAAAGGTGAACCCGACCATCATCGTGGCGGGCCGGATCAACCTGGTGCAGGCGCGAATCAACGGGATCTCGTCGAACGATCTGGAGGCGCACTACCTCGCGGGCGGCAACGTGCCGCGCGTCGTGGCGGCGATCATCTCGGCCAACAAAGCGGGCCTCGACCTCGACTTCAAGACGGCCACCGGCATCGACCTCGCGGGTCGTGACGTGCTGGAAGCCGTGCGTACCAGCGTGACGCCCAAGGTCATCGACTGCCCGGATCCCACGAAGGGCAAGAGCGAGGTGGCGGCCGTCGCGAAGGACGGTATCCAGGTGCTCGCGAAGGCCCGCGTGACGGTGCGAACCAACATCGCGCGCCTCGTCGGCGGCGCCGGCGAGGAGACCATCATCGCCCGCGTGGGCGAGGGTATCGTCTCGACGATCGGTTCCATGGAAACGCACCAGCGCGCGCTGGAGAACCCGGATCAGATCTCGAAGACCGTGCTTGACCGCGGCCTCGATGCGGGTACGGCGTTCGAGATCGTCTCGATCGACATCGCGGACGTGGACATCGGCCACAACATCGGCGCGCGGCTCCAGGCCGACCAGGCCGAGGCCGACAAGCGCGTGGCCCAGGCGCTCGCCGAGAAGCGCCGGGCCATGGCGGTCGCGGCCGAGCAGGAGTTCATCGCCCAGGTCCAGGAGAACCGCGCCAAGGTGGTCGCGGCCGAGGCCCTCGTGCCCGCGGCCATGGCGGAGGCCCTTCGCAACGGCAACCTCGGCGTGATGGACATGCTGCGGCTCAAGAACCTCGAGTCCGACACGACGATGCGCCGCAGCATCGGTGGAGACTCCACCGGCGCCACCACCGAAGCGCCCACCAACTGAGCCGTGAGCTTTCTCACGTCATTCGCAGGCTGCGACTGGACGGGCCCTCTGGGCCTGCTCCAGCGCCCCCAGGCACCCGAGAGCCCCTTCAAGGACGTGCTCGGATGGATCATCGTGTTCTTCGTGATCGTCTGGCCGATCCTGCGTGGGATCATGGAGACGGCGCGTACGCAGCGGAAGGAGTTCGAAGAAAAGGAAGGGAAGCAGGCGAAGGGAGCCGCCGGCCCGCCGCGCCCTGCCCGTCGGAAGCGTACGCTCGAGGAGATCCTCGAGGGCAAGCTGGAGCGCGCGGACGTCGACGTCCGCGCGCCCTCCGAGGCGTCGACGGCGGCTCCAGCCAGGCCTCCCGTCAGCCGCGCAACGGTCCCCAAGTCGGCGCCCCCTGCGGCACGTTTCGGCGAGCGTCCGGCCGGTGAGAGCACCGCGCCGGTATATCGCGCGAACGATCTCCTGGGGGGCGATTCCTACGCCGATTCCTACGGGGAGGACTCGGTAGACCTCGTGGGGGATCCCTACGACGAAGCTGCGATGACGAGGGACCTCGTGCCGGATGCGAAGCTACGTCGCATCCCGACCGAGGACGAGGTCGAGGCCGGAAGCCCGATGAGCGGGACCCAGGCTCGCGGCGTCACCGCCGCCACGGTGGCGAATCAGCCGGGGCGTCTGGCCGCGGCGCCCGTGCCCGCGAACCTGGTCCGAGAGGACCCCGAAGTCCTCTTCGGGCGCCTGAAGAAGCCGCTCACGCCGTGGCAGAAAGCCTTCGTCCTGAGGGAGGTGCTCGGTACCCCTCTTTCGTCCCGCCCGTCCCCGACCCTGACCGACCTGCCGGACTGATCGGCAGACCTGCATCTCTCCATGGCTACCAAGAAGCGCTACTGGCTCGTGAAGTCCGAGCCGGACGTCTTTTCGTACGCGGACCTCGTCGCCTCCAAGAACAGCACCACGCTGTGGGACGGCGTTCGCAACTACCAGGCGCGCAACACCATGCGCGATGACATGAAGGTGGGGGACCTGGTCCTTTACTACCACTCGAACACGAAGCCGCCGGGCGTGGTGGGGGTGGCGGAGGTGGTGAGGGAGGGCTATCCGGACCCGACTCAGTTCGATCCGAACGACAGCCACTTCGATCCGAAGGCCAAGGTGGAGGACCCGACGTGGATCGTGGTCGATGTCCGCGCGAAGGCAGAGCTGCCCGAGTACGTCCCGCTCGACGCGCTGAAAGCGAACGCGAAACTGGCGGAGATGGCCGTGATCCAAAGGGGCCAGCGACTCTCGGTCCAGCCGGTCAGCGCCGCTCACTTCCGTGAGGTCCTTCGAATGGGCGGGCTCAAGGCGGCGGATCTGGGCTGAGATGGTTGGATTCGTTGGGGGAGTGTTATTGGGGGACTAATTGGGTCTCTTTTGGGGCCTGAATGACCCGCAAGGGAGTCTTTGGAGGTCGTTCTCGGAGCCCCGCAATCGCCCTTTTTGGCCCCTGGGGAGGGGTTGCCCCTTGATCCAGGGGCTATTCTGTGTCGTCCTGTGGGGGTCCTCAGGTGGCCCAACAGCCCGAGCCCTGCGGATTCACCCGCCCCAACCCCTCTCCTCTACAGCCCCCATCCCAGATGAGCCAGAACTACGACCAGCTCGTGGAAGCCGTCAACGCCTGCCGCGAAGACATCGAGAAAGCCGAAGCCGGCAACAAGGCCGCGACCTCCCGCGTCCGCAAGTCGATGCAGGAAATCAAGGCGATCGCGCAGGAGCTCCGCAAGGAGATGCTCGAGATCCGCGACGCAGGCGGCACCAAGTGAACAGCTGATCGAAAGGTTCAGCGTCCCTGACGCCACCCCCGCGGTGGTCAGGGATTCAAGAGGAGCGTCCGCTCGCCTTCGGGCCAGCGCGGCGCTCCTTCTTCTTGGGAGTCGCTCGGGCGCAGTTCCCAGCACTGGAGCACGTCCTTCCCGGGCGCGAGCGCACGGTAGAGATGGGGGAAGTCCTCGCCCCTGCGCGAGGGCTCCATGCGCAGGTCCTCCAGCACGGCGGCCCGGTCGATCTCCAGGAGCAGGACCCGGGTCGCGTCGGCGAAGTAGGCCTCGAGCGTGCCCCCGAGCTGGTGGGCGAACGAGAAGTGCACGAAGCCCTCCTCGTCCAGAGAGGCTGCGTGGTAACCCTCGAGGATCTCGTCCACCGAAAGAGCCTCGAACTCACCGTCCGCGCGGATCAGGTGGAACAGTCGGCGCTCTGCCCTGGGCACGAAGACCTCCAACGCCTGGTCCTGGGAGAGCAAGCCCTTCTCCCGGGCGAAGTCGCCCAGCGCCTGGATCGCGGCTTCGCCCTCGTGCCCGAGCCGCCGGGTCCAGCCGTTCACATACAGGTCGACGTGCTCCCAGAGGGCGTGCTCATCGAGCTCCTGCGCGTGGGCTGCCATGGTAGGAAGGGTTTCCTCCCGATGGTCGTCGGCGTAGGCCAGGGAGCGCCACAGCGCGTCCTGGACGCGGTCCATGGTCTCATCGTCGAGGGTTCGTCTCGCGAAGAGGCCACCCAGGGGCAGCGGTGACTTGGTCTCGCTCTCCCAGGCGGCCCCGAGGTCCTCGATGTGGCAGAGCTCCTTCTCCTCGTAGGTGAAGCGCCCCTCGTGGATGCAGACGCCGTAGTCGGCTTCACCGCTCTCCAGGGCGGGCATGATCTCCGAGAAGACGACCTGCTCCGGCTCGGCTGAGCGGCGTTCCGAAAGGCTGTAGAAGAGCCGGTAGAGCAGGGTCGCGGTGGTCTCGGCACCGGGGCAGAGCACGCGGTCCTCGGGGCCGGGGATCGTGTCCTCGAGCCCCGTGCGCGCCAGAAGGACCGGGCCGTTGCCGAAGCCGAGCGCGGAGCCGGTCGGAAGCGCTACGAGTTCGTCGGCATGTCGCAGGGCGAGATGGTAGCTCGCTTTGGCCACGTCGAACTCGCCGCGGCTCAGTCGATCGTTGAGCTCCTGGACGTCCATGAGCTCGATGTTCAGGCGCAGACCCGGGGTTTCGATCTTGCCCTGGAGCAGCGCGTGAAAGAGGTAGGTGTCGTTCGGGCACGTCGAGATGCCCACGTGGAGGACGCGCTCGGCGCCTTCTTGCGGTTGGGATGGCTTCACGTTCGTCAATCTAGGCGATCCTGCTCCATTCCTGGGGCTGATCTGCCCCATGTGTCGGTCCGCCTGCGGATGCGGAGCGATGGCGTCCACCTCTTCGTACGAAGCGTCCACCGGAGCACCCTGCAGAACCATGGATTTCATGCGGGGTTGGCGCGGTTGGCACCTGCTCGCCGCGATGGCGCTGGTCGTTTCCTGCAAGGGCGGCTCCTCTGGATCGGGCAGCGGGAGCGGCGCCGGCAGCGGCGACGGCAGCGGCGACGGCAGCGGAGGCGGCGGATCCATCCAAGTCGACGCGGATCTGGTCGCGGTGAGTATCGTCCCGGCCACCACGGGCCTCGAAGCGGGCGAGATGCTCGCGCTCTCCCTGTCCCTCGTCAATGAAGGGCCGGACGCAGTCACGGGCTTCCGCGTCGGCGCCTACCTCTCGACCGACGTGGTATTCGACGCCGCGGACACCCGCCTCAGCACCTGGACCTCGGCCGGCCTCGCCGCCGACGAGGTCTTCTCGACCTCTGGCACCGTCCAGATCCCCGTCTCGACCGCGGACGGTTCCTATCGACTGCTGCTCTTCGTCGACGACCTGAACGCCTTCGCGGAGACGGACGAGACCAACAACACCGTGGCCTCGAGCGTGGCGCTGAACGTCGCCCCCCCGAGTCACCCGGACCTCGTGGTCGAGTCGGTCGGATTCAGCCCCAACGCGATCGAAGCCGGCCAGACCATCACCGTCTCGGACACCGTGCGCAACCAGGGGATCGAGGCGTCAGGCTCCTTCCGCGTCGGGATCTACCTGTCCTCGGATGCCCTGGTGACGAGCGCGGACCTCCTGATCGGCCAGCGCTCGGTCCCATCCCTCGCCGTTGGCGCGACTGCGTCGGGCAGTGGGCCGATGACCGTTCCGATCTTCGTCTCGGCGGGCAACTACTTCGTCGGCGCCGTCGTCGACGACCTGGACTCCATCGTCGAGATGGACGAGACCAACAACGGCCAGGCGGCGAACAGCACGCTCTCCGTCGCGGCTGCGCCGCTCCCGGACCTCGCGCCCTCGTCGATCTCCTTCGCGCCGCTCACGGTCGATGCGGGCCAGCCGCTCACCGTCGAGGAGTCGGTTCTCAACCAGGGCGCGAACGCATCTCCGCTCTTTCAGGTCGGCGTTTTCCTCTCCCAGGACTCCACGATCGATCCAGCCGAGGACATCCTGGTCGGAACGCGCTCGATCTCCACGCTCCCCGTGGGCAGCGGATCTGGCTCCGGGCCGATGAGTCTCGTCATTCCCGGCAATACCCCGGGCGGTCAGTACTTCGTGGGCGTCTACGCGGATTCGTCGCTGATCGTTCCGGAGACGGACGAGGGCAACAACGGCCTCGTCGCGGCGAACCGCGTGACGGTGACGGTGCCGCCGCTCCCGGACCTCGTTGCGACGTCCTTCTCCTTCTCGCCGACCATCGTGCAGGCGGGCGGCGGAGGCGTACTCAGCATCAGCGACGACGTCGAGAATCGCGGCGTCGCGGACAGCGCACCCGTGCGGGTGTCGGTTTACCTGTCGACGGACTCCTCCGTGACGACGAACGACATCCTCCTTGGTTCCCACGATCTTCAGGCGCTCAGTCCCGGCGCGGGCGCGGGCATCAACGTCGACCTCTCGGTCCCCGGCGGAATCGCTGCGGGCTCCTACCGCGTGGGGCTCTGGGTGGACGACAACAACCAGCAGCCGGAGATCAACGAGGGTAACAACCTGATCGTCTCCACGACGTTCCTGGACGTCACCGGCGGCGGCGCCGCCGCGCCGAACCTCGTGTCCGAACTCTTCGATCCCGAACGAATGGTGTCGGCGCCAGGAGGCAGCTTCCAGGTCGTGACGCGCGTCAGGAACACCGGCAACGCCTCGACGACGCTCTTCCGCATCGGCGTCTACCTCTCCGACGACGGGGTGATCGAGCCCACGGACACGCGCATCGGCGATCGCCTCGTGCCGTTCGGTCTCGGTGCAAGCTTTGCTTCCGTGGCCAGCGCCCCCGTGTTCGTGCCCGCGAACCTGCCCGACGGCCTGTACACGATCGGGATGCTCGCCGACTGGCAGGGCGTCGTCGCGGAGTCGGACGAAACGGACAACGTGAAGGTGGCGCTCGGCCAGTTCGAAGTGCGCACGCCGCCGCCGCCGAGGCCCGAGCTCGTCGTCGCGTCCGTGACGGCGGTCGGTGCTGGACCCTTCACGGCCGGCCAGACCCTTCAGGTGGACCAGACCATCCGGAACGAGGGCACGGTGGACGCCGGTCCGCTCAGGATCGGGATCTACCTCTCCGACGACGCGACGATCGACACCACGGACACGCTCCTTGGAACGCGGACGCTCTCGGGGCTCCTCGCCGGGGCGACCGATGGAGCGACCACGTCGGTTCAGATCCCCGCGGGCACCGCGCCCGGTAGCTGGCGCATCGGGGCCTTCGTCGACGACCTCGGCGCGGTCACGGAGAACAACGAGAGCGACAACGGCGGCGTGGACCCGGACACGTACGTCATCCAGTAGCGGACTCACCTTTCGCAGAGGCCAACGCCATGAACGAACCTACCTACCCGCTCCCCCGCACAGCACAAACGCGGTCTTGCTCGGGACTGCCCGTCGCATGGCGCGGCCAGCGAGTCGTCCCGCTGCCGATCGCGGTGGCTGCGGTGCTGGTTCCTTTTCTGACGGTGTGGGCTGCGGCCCAGGCACCCGAGCAAGCGTCGGCCCGGGTCATCCAGGGAGCGGGCGCGGAGGCACGTCCGCTGGATGAACCCTTCGTGTTCCTCGGCCGCGACGTTCGAGTTCCGGACGACGACGGCGGGTATGTCGACGTCTGGGCCGTGCCGGCGGGCTGGGAGGCTGGTTTGCTCCAGCGGCGCGGAGCCGTACCTACAGGCCAGTCGATGAGCCCGCCGATGGACCAGCGCTCGCAGTAGCGCGATCTCGGCCAGGCGCATCTTCAGGGGCGAGGAGCTGCATGCCCCAGGACCAGTTCGGGCGAAGGTGCAGCCCATCCGTCGGCACCTCCAGCCACGCGGAGTGCGTGCTGCCGTTCCCGTACTCGATCCCGAACGTCACTCCGAGCGGGAACTCCGCCGAGCGCCAGTCATCGCCGGCCTCGTCGATGATGGATAGCTGAACGATCGGTGGTCGCCGCGTACGCACCCCGGAGTTGACCCAGGTGAACTCCGAGCGCAGGGTCTCCGCGCCGGGCCAGCCGATGAGTTCGACGTCGTGGACGATGAGATCCCCGAGCGGGCCGAAATGAAGCGTCTGACGGATGCCTTCGGAACGGGCCAGGCGCTGCTGCTCGAAGTGGAACGCGTCCAGCTCGGCCGCATGTCGCTCGCGAATGCGCTCGATCGATGCGCTCTGGCCCTGGCCGGTCGACGCACAGGAGAAGAGCGCAGCGAGCGCGAGGGCCACGGCGATCGATGGAGTGAAGCTCTGCATGGATGGGGGGGGCACGCGAAAGCGAGCGCGCCGCACCGCCATCATAGGGCTCTTTCGATCGTTTGCGGTGAACTCGAGGGATCAGCCGCCGACGCGGGACCAGAGGAGCTGGTCCTGGGCGGCGAGCCCACTGCGCGCGGTCGCCGGCCTGGAGCTGATGTCCGAGGGCTGCGAGAAGACCGCGTCCGCGGCCGGTACGCGCGCCACGCCGGAGTACGAGCCGCCGGCTTGCGCGGGGAAGTTCTGGGTCGCCAGAACCTCGCCGTCCTGGTTGATGAAGAACGCGCGGTGGCCGGTGCGGCCGTGGCTCACGGGCCACGCGTAGCAGGCCCAGAGTCGCTCCGAGTTCGTGGCGCCGGGCAGGGTTCCGGAGCGAGCGCCGCCCAAGGGGTCCTCGCCGATACCGTTGACCGGGGGCAGCGGGCTCGCATCGGGGAGGAACATCTTGAAGTAGTAGCCGCCTGCCATGGCGACCCCATCGGTTCCGTCGGAGACGATGCGCTCGAAGCGGACACCGAGAAGATCCGGGTCGAGGCGCTGGAGCGGCCCGCCCAGGGCCGGTCCCATCGCGGAGAACACGCGGATCGGCGTCGCGCCCGTGAGTTCGCCGAAGTAGCCCACCTCGCCGCCGCCGTTGGCGTTGGAATCGATCGCGCTGCAGGCGACGAGCTGGGCCTGTGCGGTTGCGATGTGCCGTAGGGTGGCGATTGCGGCGCTCTCGTTGGAGCTGGAGCGGGCGGCCACATAGGTCGGGATCGCCACGGCCGCGATCATGGCGATGATCGTGACGACGATGGTGAGTTCGATCAGCGTGAATCCGGCGCGGTCGTTTCTATGCATGGTTCTCCATTTCCCTCAGCCCCATGAAGGCGTATCGGATCGAACCTGGGTCACCCGTGAGGGCACCCGGGGAATCCCCAGGGCGTCCCGGAACGGGCCCCGGCCCATCGAGGGCCGTCCACGGACGAAGTGGACCCATCTGGCCCGCCCAGCGGGCACAATTCCGGCCATGTCGATGGACTCAGACGACGACCCTCCGAACTCCAGGCCGCTGGAGGCTCCGCCCCTGGACACCCGCTCGGAGCCGGTGCTCCGCGTTCTGCGCGAAACCTTCGGGCTCGAGGCCTTCCGGGGCCGCCAGGCCGAGGCGATCGACGCGGTGCTCGCGGGGCGCGACGTGCTCCTCACGATGCCGACCGGCGCAGGCAAGTCGCTCGTTTATCAGCTTCCGGCGCTCCTCGTGGAGGGGATCACGCTCGTCGTCAGTCCCTTGATCGCGCTGATGAAGGACCAGGTCGACGGGCTACGGCGCAGGGGCATCCGGGCGACGTACGTGAACTCGTCGATCTCCGGGAGGGAGCGCGCGAAGCGGCTCGACGCAGCGCGGCGAGGAGAGATCGACCTGCTCTTCATCACGCCGGAGCGCTTTCGGCAGCCCGATTTCAGCGCCGCGCTCCCCGAACTCCGGATCACCCGGCTCGCGGTGGACGAGGCCCACTGCATCAGTCAATGGGGGCACGACTTTCGGCCTGACTACTCGCGGCTGGGTCTCTACCGGAAGCAACTCGGCGGCGTGCCGGCGATCGCGCTGACCGCCACCGCGACGCCGGAGGTGGCGGACGACATCGCGGAGCGGCTGGAACTCAGGGATCCTCTGATCCTGCGCACGGGGATCGAGCGCGCGAACCTCTTCATGGCGGTCACCGAGGTGAACAGCGACGAGGAGAAGATCGACGTGATCCTGGAGCGCATCCTGGAGATCGGCGGCCCGGGCATCGTGTACTCGGCGCTCATCAAGGATCTCGAGCTCATGCACACCGAGCTCCTGCGCCGCGGTGTCCAGACGCTCGTCTATCACGGCAAGCTCTCGGCCGAAGAGCGCCGCGAGATGCAGGAGCGCTTCATGGCCTCCGATCGCCACGTGGTGCTCGCCACGAACGCCTTCGGGATGGGCGTCGACAAGGCCGACATCCGCTTCGTGCTGCACGCGCAGATTCCGCGGACGCTGGAGGCCTGGACCCAGGAGGTCGGGCGCGCGGGCCGCGACGGCAAGCCTTCCTGGTGCGAGCTGATCTACTTCCCCGAGGACATCGCGATCCAGAACACGTTCGTCCGCTGGGCCAACCCCACGCTGGAGTACGTCGTCATGGTCTACGAGACGATGGCCGCGTGGGGGGAGCGGCTCGCGATCAAGGACGAGGACGATCTGCGGAAGGAGCTACTCGTGAAGGAGCGCCGCGACAACCGGATCGGCATCGCGCTGAAGTGGCTGGAGGTGCTCGGAGTGACGCGCGGGTCGTTCGAGACGCACGACCTGGAAATCGCGCGCGCTCTGGATCCGGCGGAGCTTCCGGAGTTCCTCGGGAGCGGCGAGAAGCTGGACGACGACCTGCGCGCGCTGCTCGCGATGGTGGAGTTCGCCAAGGCGGACGAGCGTCCTCGCCGCGAGATCCTGGCGGAGCATTTCGGCCTGCCCTTCACCGCCGAAGAGGCGTTCGGCTGTGACAACACCGAGGACGCGGCGGCGTGGCGCGCCGAGCACATGGAGCCGCGTGCGGTGCGAACGGCCGAAACTTCTGGCTCTGGAGACGATCAGCGCACCTCCAGCGAGGACGACGAACGCGGGGTTCAGCCGTTCCAGCGCGGCGACTGGGTCAAGGTCGACGACCGGCACCTCGGCCAGGTCGTCAAGGTCGAGGGGACGGGCCGCGCGCTGCGCCTGACCATCGAGAGTATCGGCGACTTCCGCCGGAGGACCGTGGACCCCCGGCGGAAGCGAGTGGTGAAAATCGAAGGGACGACCTGATCGTCACCAGCGGCTCAGCGGACGCCGCTGGAGTGCCCGTTCGAATGACCGTTCGAATGGCCGTTGCTGATCCCGTGGCCGTTGGCCTCGTCGAGACGGGTCTCGCGCGAACCGGCGGTGTCGAACAGGGACGCCTCGCGCGGATCGCTCGTCTCCCGCAGCGGAATCGTCCGCAGGGAGAGCGGCAGGCCGGTTCCCAGGTCGAACTTGGCGGCCGTCTCGATCCCGATGCGCGCCAGCTCCTCGGCGCTGACGGCCGTATCCCAGGCCGCGTGCATCGCGCCCATGGCGTACTCGGCGCCCGAGCCGAACGCGTAGAAGCGCCGGTATTCCTGGACGGAGCGCTGGGGGTAGGCGCCGAACACGCCGCCCGGGGACGCGATGATGAGCTCCATGCGCATCGACTCGAAGTCGTCGCCCGAGTCCTCTTTGCCCTGCACGAAGTAGTCGTCCCTGAGCGCGCGTTGGAACGTGTTGAGGAAGTCGAAGATGCTGTCGATGTCCTCGAGGACCGGCAGCTCCTCGTAGCCCGCGACGAAGTGCTTGAGGACGAGCTGGGCGGAGGCGGGCCCCGTCGGCGCGACCCACGCGTCTCCAATCTGGACGAGCTTGTCGCTGTTGGCGATGAGGTCAGCGCTCTCCCGCAGGTCGCCGTAGGTGGCCAGGGTGTCTGCGGCGATGCAGACGAATCCGCTCTTCTTGGTAACGACGACGGTGGTCATGGATCAGGCTGTACAGCGATGGAAATGGCGGACGAATGGAAGGGCTCGAGCGGCTGGATCGAGCATGCGAAAATCTTTGGCGATTCGGGCGATAAGGCGAGGCCGCCCCTGGACACTAGCCGGATTCGGTCTGCTTGGAAGGGGGTCTGGAGGACTTCTCTTTGCAAGGATCAGGTCGGGGCGACCGGGGCCCCGGAAAGGGGCTTGGAGGGGCCGGGATGGGGCCGATGAGCACCTCCATGAGACATGGGACATGGTGCCGCGCTGCCTCACATCGAGGCAGGGCTGCGGTGGTTCGGGCAGGGGGGCGGAGCCGCCTCCGCATCCCCCTGGAGAACGGTCTCGACTCCCTCGGGTTGCGGGCCTTGCCGGTGATCTTGGCCGTCGCTTTTGGCGTGCCGCTCCTGGTTCTCTTCAGCGCGTGCGCGGCATCGGCTCCACCGGTCGACGAGTGGCTCGAACGTGCGGACCGAGCGTTGCTCTCGCGCGCCGAGAGGCCCTTGAGCGTTGAAAGTGAAGTACTTAGCGCTGCTGTGACGCACACGCCGGCGATCGAGGAGCTTCCCTTGTCACGGCGTTGGTCGACGCTCTTCGATGTCGACGAGATGGATCGTTGGCAAGCCGGTGTCTATGGCGACAGCGATGAACTCGACGTCCTGGAAGACGGCGTCGTGCTTCCCATCGGCGTCCCGTTGACAGGGATCACGTACCTCGATGAACCACCTTCCGGGAGCTACTCGCTCGAGGTCCAGGCGACGCGGCAGTACGGCTCCGACTTCTTCCTCGGCGTCACGTTTCCGGTTCGCGATGGACACCTCACGCTGGTGCTCGGAGGGTGGGGCGGAACGCTTTGCGGCCTCTCTTGCATCGACGGTGAGGACGCGTCGACGAATGCGACGCGAACGTACGTCGAGTTCCCGAATGGCAAACGGCAAACGGTGTTGATCGAGGTCGAAGACCACCGCGTGCGCGCGCTCGTGAACGGTGAAGGGATCGTCGATGTCGACCTGACCGGCAAGCGTCTCGGTGTGCGCCCCGAGGTCACGCCGTCGTTGCCGCTCGGGATCGCGAGCTTCGCCACGTGTACTGTGCTTCACAGCGTCCGCCTGGGAGTCCGGAGCGAAACAGTGGCTGAGTGAGCCATCCCGTTAGGGGAGAGCCCACGCGATTGCCCCTTCCCGTCGCCGCCCCAGGTTGACGGATCTCCCCCCCTGATGGATCCTTGGATCATGAGTCAGCCCAACTTCGTCCGTGTTCCCCGTCGTGTCGCTCCATTGGGCCTCCTCCGCTCACTCCGCTCTCGTGCCGTGGATTCGCTCCGCAGCGGACGCGCGGCGCTGATCGCTGGCCTTTCGCTGCTCCTCGTGGCGCCCGCCAGCGCGACCTGGTCGATCGTGGTCCTGAACCGCCTGACGGGCGAGGTGGCCGTCGCAACGTCGACGTGCATCTCGAATTACGACATCTCGACCGGCGTGCCCGTGATCCGCGTCGGCTACGCCGCTGGCGCCGCCCAGTCCTTCGTCGTGTCGAACGCGGCGAATCGTCGGATCATCTTCCGCAACTCCCTGCGCGGCGCCACGCCCCAGCAGCTCCTGGACTACATCGAGGCCACCGACGGCGGCTTCCAGCGCCGCCAGTTCGGCATCGTCACGTTCACCGGCGCGCCGGTGACCCACACGGGGACCCAGAACGGCGATTTCGCGAACGGCCTGACCGGCCAGTTCGGCGAGTACGAGTACGCGATCCAGGGCAACGTGCTCACGGGCAACAACGTGATCCTCGACTGCGAGGCGGCCTTCCTGAGCACGAACGGCGACCTCGGCGAGCGCATCGTGGCCGCGATGGAAGCCGCCCGCGACGCCGGCGGCGACGGGCGCTGCTCCTGCACGCCCTCGGACCCCGAGGGCTGCGGCTCGCCGCCCCCGAGCTTCCAGTACGCTTCCTACAACGCCTTCATGGCGATCGCGCGCCCCGGCGACCTGGACGCCCCCTGCTTCGGCACCACCGGCTGCGCCAGCGGCGACTACTACCTGCGCCTCTCCTACGTCGGTAACAACGCGTCCCAGGAGCCCATCGCGGCCCTGCGTGACCAGTACTCTGCCTGGCGCACGGGCCTGATCGGCGTCGCCGACCACGTGCTGTCGGAGGTCTCGGTGGGGGCGAACCGGCTCCAGGCCGACGGAGCGACCCGCACGCGCGTCGACGTGCGGCTCGTGGACGTCGACGGAGTGCCGCTCGTCGTCGGGGGCCAGGCTCTCTCGGTGACCCAGACAGAGGGAGACGCGATCGCGACCTTCGATAACTTCGTCGACCACGGCGATGGAACGCACAGCTTCGACATGGTCTCGACCTTCCAGACCGGCGACGGTTCGTTCGCGGTGCTGGTGGACGCGGGCGGCACGGCGCGGCCGGTGCAGCTCTACCCGCCGATCCAGGTGACCTCGGTCGCCCCGGCGGAACTCCTGATCGGCCGCGCCGAGCTGTCGGCGAGCGCGGCCCTTCCGCTGCCGCTCTACGTCAGCGTGGGAGCTGGGTCCGCGAGCGTGCCCTACCGCATCCTCGGCAGCCTCAGCGGGACCTCCCCGGGCCAGGTCCTCGGCGGCGTGATGGTGCCCCTGAACCCGGACCGCTTCTTCGACTTCACGCAGGTCTGGCCGGGCGGCGCGCCGTTCCTCGGGAACTCGGGTCTCCTCGACGGCGCAGGCCGCGCCGAGGCGCTCTTCGCGCCGCGCGCGGGCGGCTTCAATGCGCTGGTCGGCACCCAGATCTCCTTCAGCGCGCTCATCGGCAGCGCGTCGGCGACCCCGGCGGCGTCGGTGCAGATCACGCTCTGATCCGGGCCCGGGACGCGACCGCGCCGAGGCGTGGGCTCTACCGCTTCGACGTCTCCTGTAAGCCAGCGTCACCCCGGCGAATCTGAACCGACACAAACGGACCAGGTCCGTTTGTGTCGGTTCAGATCCACCGGAATGACGCCAATTCCTGGACGGTGAAAGCTCGGCCCGATCTTCGTTCAGAAGTCGATCCGCACCGCCTGGGTGAAGTTCGAGACCGTTCCGCCGCCCGTCGCGGCGTCCCGGTGCCACGCCTGGAAGGTCCACGTGTCGCCCGGCTGGATGGCGATCCGGCCGAGGTTCGGCGTGGGGATCGACGTGACATCGACGTTCAGGACGAACGTGCCGCTCCCTCCGGACTGCTGGATCTCCGAAGCCAGGTCGAAGCGGCCGACCGGGTTGCCGAGGCACAGCGTTCCCACCGAGCCGGGTACGGTCTGGTGGCTCGTCGAGGTGCGGCTGCAAAGGAACAGGCCGAAGGCCTGGGCCGGGAGCTGGCTGGAGCGCAGGCGAAGCGTGTTCAGGGCAAGATCCGTCGAGCCTTCGACTTCCAAGAGCCCGATCGCGCCGCTCGAGTTCGGGATCACCGGAGAGCACACCTGGCTGCCTAGCGCGCCGATCGTCTCGTTCAACGAGACGTACAGGGAGCGGTAACCCGAGCTGAAGGGGGTCTCCACCTGGACGATCAGGTCGAGGTCGCCGTCCCCGTCGCTGTCGAGGAGCGTGAAGTCCTGGGCACGGACTTCGAGCGGGTCTTCGACCGCATCGAAGAACGGTGTGAACTGAGCGCCGCCGAGGTTCTCGGACCAGCTCGGCAGCAGCGGACGATCATTCGATCCGATGAGCCGCGTCGTCACGAGATCGAGGTCGCCGTCGCCGTCCACGTCACGCACGTCGGCCGGGCCCGCTACCTTCTCCGGAACGAGCGTGGCGGCGGGCGCGAAGCCGAGGCTGCCAAGTCCCCGCGACCAGCCCTGCTCATGGGCGTCGTCCGCGTAGACGAGATCCTGCCGGCCGTCGCCATCGATGTCGCCTGGCACCGCCGCGGACTCGAACGGGCGCGAGAGCGTCACCACGTCGAAGGGCGGCAGGTAGGTGAAGCTCGCGCCGAACGGGCGGAGTTCGGCGATGGCGATCCGGCGATCGTAGGTGAGCACGAGATCCATGAGGCCGTCGCCGTTCACGTCGGCCGCGCGAACGCCCTGGGAGGCGGCCAGGCTTCCAGGGACCTGCTGGAGCACGCTCTGCCCGCCCTGCGGCGTGCCGAAAGAGTAGAAGAGGCTGGTGAAGGTTCCGGACATCACGGACCAGACGAGGTCCAGCCGTCCGTCCGCGTCCAGGTCGGCGGCCAGCAGCTCAGTGGGAGGCAAGAAGGTCGGGAGCAGGGTGGCCTCCGGACCAAACCCTCCCGCGCCGTCCCCGTACCGCGCCCTGAGAGCGGAGGCCGTCGGCGAATAGAAGACGACATCATCCCGACCATCCCCGTTGAAGTCACCAGCCACCGGAGCGGGGCCGTTCGCACCCACGGAGACGAGGTCCTGTTCGGGGCCGTAGTTGCCGTTCCCGAGGGCGGGCTTCCAGGCCACGCGTCCATCCTCGCGGTGCGTGACGAGGAGGTCGGCGGCGCCATCGCTATTCGCTTCGATGGGCTGAAGGGAGGTGTCCGCGAAGGCCTCGCCGACGATGCCCCGTTCGACCATTCCGTAGGGGCCTGCGGCCGGGACTCGTCCCTCGAAGACGCGCAGGAGCTGGCGATCGTCGGGCTCGAACGACTCATGGCCCACGACGTCGACGATGCCGTCGCCCGTGAAGTCGAAGGCCACGCTCGCGGCCGTCCGGAAGCTGTTCACCTGGATGGGGACGCCGAAGTTCATACCGCCGAGGTTGCGCGACTCACGATAGCCGGTCGCGGAGAGCGGGCTGAGGATGTCGAGCAAGCCGTCGCCGTCGAGATCCACCAGCTGGTGGGCGCCGCCGAGGATGTTGCCGGTGAACCAGCGGAGAGGGCCGAACGCTCGGGAGCCGAGGTTCTCCAGGGTCCCCGTCGCCGCGCCGTTGCCACCGTTCGCCACGAGGTCGAGGTCTCCATCGAGGTCGAGGTCACGAACGATGACGCTCTGCGCCTGGAAGCTGAGCGGGACCGAGGCGGCCTGGGTGAAAGGCAGGGCTCCGTTGCCGAAGAGGATCTGGGTCCCGGGGGTCGCCGTCCCGCCGGGCTCGATCCGGACGAAAAGGTCCACGAAGCCGTCGCCGTCGAAGTCCTCGGCGGCCACGATGGGGCCGCCAGGCGCGCCGGCGATGAGCTGATTCAGCGTGGTACCGGGACCGCTGGTGGTGCCGTCGAGGTAGACGAGATGGCCGCCGTCGAACCCGGCGACCACGATCTCAGGGAGACCGTCGCCGTCGAGGTCCGCGGCGTCCACGGCGAGCACCACGGTGGGGACGGTGGCGAGGTACTCGAACTCACCGAAGCCGCCCTGTCCGTCGCCCGCGCACCACCAGAACTCGGCCGGCCCGCTGGCGAGTCCGTAGCCGTAGGACACGAAGAGATCGAGCGCGCCGTCGCCGTTAAGGTCCTGGAGGATCCTGCGAACCTGTCCCTGGAAGCTGCTATCGACCCGCGTCGTCTCCCGGGCAATGGCGTGTACGTGGGGGAGCGCAAACTCCGCGCCACCGAGCCCGCGCGCGGCGGCCAGCCGCAAGGGATTCACGGCCGTCATGACGACATCCTCTCGACCGTCGCCGTCGAGGTCGGCGGCGTCGAGGTACCTGACCGTGCTCACACGGCCATCGAGGGGGTCGGGTTCTCCCCAGGGGGACTGCGAGAGGGCGGCGAGAAGGGTGACGGAGACGACGAGCATGGCAGTGTGGATGGGGGAGCCGAGCGTTGGGGGTTCGGAAAGAGCGTCTTGGCGAGGAGGGCGGCGGATAGCTAGTTTTCAGCGGCGGCGTGGTCACAGGGGGGACCTTCTCGATCTCCATTCCTGCAAAATGAATCTGGAGCAGCGGAATCTCGGCGCTCTCTCGCAGCGCACACGACCCCGATCGTGACGCATCGAGGCTACGGGTCGATCGGGGAGCGATCGGCGGTCCGTTCGCCCAACTCGCGACCGTAGGTCAGCCCTCCCGCAGTGCCAACGCCCGACGAAGGGCATCTGCATTCCGCGGTACCCGGGCACGGACGCACGTTCCTCCACCGGGGTTAGAGTGCAGGGATAGCTCCCCGCCCGCTAGACGAGCGCGTTCGCGCATGCTCTTGAGTCCGATCCCGCTCAGACTTCTTGACTCGTCTGCGTCAAAGCCGCTGCCATCGTCGCTGATGGACAGCTCCAGCCAGTCGTCAACCGCTTCGAGATTCACATCGATCACGTTGGCTCCCGAGTGGCGTGCCGCATTGCGAATCGCCTCTTGGCCAATTCGAAAAAGGCCGAGGGCCGTCTCCCGAGGCCCTGTATCGACGTCGTTGCTCACAGTCATGGTGACCCGGGCGCTGTTCGTGTTGTTTCGACGGGAGCATTCCGAGCGGAGCGCCGCCACGAGCCCAAGGTCGTCGACGATGGTCGGATGAAGCTGACGGGAGAGGGTGTGGAGGTGAGTGGCAACGCTATCGATCTCACTCTGGAACGAGCCGACGGAAAGACTGAACTCATGGTCCTCTGCGTCATTTCTGCGATCGAGCAAATGCGCTTCGATCGAGAGAGCCGCCAATCGCTGAGACAGGTCGTCGTGGAGTTCACGCGCGATTCGGCTGCGCTCTGACTCCTCCGCTCGAGCGAGGCTCTCTCGGAGTTCTGTCAGAGTCCTGGCGTCCCGATCGCGCCTGGAAAGGTCGCTGATCATCGCGATGATGGACGTCACCTCGCCAGACTCCGAGCGTGTCGAGGCGAACTGCCACCTGCAGCGCTTCGTCTGGAAGTCGCCTACCTTGGTCATGGCGACAACGGAGAGGTCTTCACTCGAAACAAAGGCCCGGTGCATGGTATCCCTCCCCAATTCCGGGTCCTCGAAGAGTTCTGCGGGGCGGACGTCAAGGACATCGGATGGCCCCCACGCAAAGAGCTGATCCGCGCGCTCGTTCCTGTCGAGCAAGGTGCCCGACGGAGTCCATGAGATGATCGCCGAGGGCGCAGTATGGAAGAGGCGACGAAAGCGACTTTCGCTAGAAGCGAGGCGCGCTTCCGCGGCCTTGCGCTGCTCCATCTCGACGGTGAGTGCGTGGTTTCGACTTCTGAGCTTGCGGGTTCGACGGCTGAACACGCGGTGTATCGCGAACAATCCGAGGCCCGCGAGCATCCAGCGGGTCCAGAGGCGTTCATGCCAATAGGGTGAGACCTCGAGAGTCATCGACCGCACCGGCAGCGACCAGTGGCTCGCGGGGGTTCGGGCTCTTACCTCCAGCGTATAGGTACGGCTCGGAAGGCTGGCAAAGCGCACCTCCCTCGCCGCGCCGGCCTCTTGCCATGGCTCGTGGAACTCCACCATCCGGTACTGGAACGAGGAGCGTTCCGACGTCGGGTAGATAGGAGCGGTGAACTCATACCTCAGGTTCACGCGGCCATGGTAGCGACCCTTCTCGTCGACCGGCACGCCGTCGACGTGAGGGCCCCGAATCAGCACCCGCGGTGCGGCACTTGGCGGCGGAACCGCTGAGCGCCTGAAGATAGCGAGGCCCTCCAGAGTCGGCAGAGCCATTGCGTCGCTTCCGAGCGCTGCCCCCAGCACTCCATTGCACTCTGGCGTGCGGAAGGACTGCGCCTCAATAGTGGCGACTTGACCGGCTGCTTGGGCATCGAGGCTGGCGATCGAAACGCGGATGACGCCGCTATTGGAGTTCACCCAGAGGTCCCCGCTCTCGTCGAGAGGGGCGATCCACGCGAGGAACGGGTCAGGAAGACCTGCTGCACGAGACCATTGATCCAGGCGCCCCTTCGAATCCAGTCGGCACAGCCCCTGCCCGTAGGTGCTGATCCAGATCTCCCCGCCCGGGCCAGGCCGGAGCTGACGGATTCCGGTGTGCCCTACGTCGACGAGGAGGTCCCAATGCCCCGAGGACTGGTCAAGCCTCATCAGCTGTCCTCGACTTGCGATGATCAGTGAGCCACGGACGGCGCACATCGCCTGAACGCCCCAGGGGGGAAGGGCGAAGCTCTTCGAGTCTCCACTGGATCCGTCCGGGGGCACGACTTGCTGGAGGTGCCCCTCGATCTCGAGCCAGATCGAGCCATCCTGCGTCGCGGCGATCGAGTGGGCTTGGCCACGCCAGCGTCGATCCGGGACGACCCTTAGTCCTTCTAGCTTCGCCAGCCCACCCCGCGTCACGAGCCACGTCCCTGCTGGTGTGGAAGCTGCGCCCAGGGAGTGAAAGTCATCAGGATCGAGGACCTCCACGGGGATCCGCTCTGCACGTTCGTCCAGGATGAAGGCGAACCCGAAATCTCCGCCACTCACGAGGGCACGGTGTCCGGGCAACGGATGAATGTGGAATACGGGGGAGCGGGGGAACTCCTCGGTGAGGGGCAATAGTTCCACGTAGCGGCTCTCCAGGTATTTCAGGCCGTCGAGCTCTGTCCCGATCCAGAGGTCATGGCCCGGACCTGACAGAAGGCAGCTGACCGACCGACGAAGTCCCTTCATCTCCTCGGCAGACTTGGAAAGACGGATCTGAAATCCCGTGCTCCCATCGTGCTTCCGCGTCAGCACGTAGATCCCTTGGCTCGTGGCGAGAAGTCGGCGGGACTCACCGTGCTCGCATTCGCCTCGAATCCTGGCCTCGGCGAGCGCCATGGGCTCCACGGTGGGGCCGTTGAGAGGAACTAAATCGCCCGAATGCGTTTGGGACCACACGAACCCATCGAAGTCAGTCATTACCCAGTGGGAGGGTCGCTCGTCGACTCGCTCGAAGACGGCGTCGTCAAGGCGATAGACCCCCTGGTCGGAGGCGGCCCAGATCGTCCCATTCGGATCCTCCACGATGCGATGAACGAGGGACGCGCTCAGGCCGTGCGACTCGTCAAAGACCAGGAGCGAGTCGTCCCGGATGCGTCCCAGTCGATCTCCCACTAGCCACGTCGCGCCATCCGCGGAACGATGGAACTGCCTGACTGAGTGAAGGACCTTGGCATCGCAGACAGGATGAAATTGTCCCTCCTCATAGATGCAAGCTGCCCCCAGATAGGGCCCGATCCAGATTCGGCCAGCGGAGTCGCAATCGAGCGCCAGAATTCTGTCGCCTTCCAATCCTGGATAATCGGCCGCGAGGAAGGTCTCGAAGCGGGCGCCGTCGAAACGCGCCAGCCCGCCAGTCGTCCCGACCATGAGAAATCCCCTGGCGTCATAGCAAAGCGCAGCGATCGTCGTGGTTGGACATCCATCGCTGATCGACAGAGTCGTTCGCGTTGGGCCAGGTCTGGACAATTCCTGTGCACCTGCAGATCCTGCGATCAGGAACAGAAGAAGGAGCGCGGAAAAACGCCCTCGCCAGTGGCACGCTCGGACTCTACCGCAGGTGCCGTCGACGCTGCTCAATTCCTTCCTCATGGCGTGCAACGGTAGACTTCTCTTCTGGCTGGTCGGGTCGACCCTTGGCTCGACCGTAGTGAGATGGCTGCTTGGTCGACGCAGTGCACATAGGTGGGTTGCACCTGGACGCTCGACGATCGGGCGCCTGGCCGCACTCAGTGATAGAGAAGGATCGCCCTTCGCAAGTCTGGCAAAACGCCATTTCTTGAGCGTTCGCAAAGTCTTTTTGCAAACTCGTTCACCAGCGGCGTCCAGTTTGGCGGGACCGATCCCACCCCAGATCCGGCAAGTTCTCGCTGGAGAACCAACGCTTGGAGAGGAAGGCAGGGCTTTGGGTCAAAGACAGCGCGGCCCGGACGCCACATGAGTCAAGGCCAGTTCGCGGCCGCGGCTATTGATGGACGTTGGCGTCGGTGGCCTGGAAGTCTCTAGCCGACACAACTGCACCTGGTCCGTTTGTACCGGAACAAACGGACCAGGTGCAGTTGTACCGGAACAAACGGACCAGGTGCGGCTGTATCGGCTTGGGTTAGACGTGGTGGACCGGGCCCTTGCCTTCTGCGGCGGCTTGGAGGGTTCGGCGGACGTAGACGGGCACCATCTGGCGGCGGTAGAGGGACTCGCCCGGGATGTTGTCCATGGGCTTGGCCTGGGTGTCCGCGAGGTCCGCGGCTTCCTTCGCGGCCTCGGCGAAGGACTCCGTTCCGACCTTCTTGCCGCGCAGGGTTTCCGCGACCTTCTTGATTCGCAGTGGACGGGCCACCAGGGCCACGCACACCACGTCCGCGTCCTCGACCACGCCTTCGCTGTCCAGGTCCAGGCGCACCGCGCAGCCGAACAGGGGGTAGTCGATCGAGCCACGGTCGCGCAGCTTTCCGTAGGCGCCGCGGTGCCCCTTCGACTGGGCGGGGATGTGGAGGCTCGTCAGGATCTCGCCGCGGCCCGGCTCCTTGTTCCAGATGCCGTCCGCCTTCCACATTTCGTCGATCTTGACGTCACGGGAACCCTCGTCGTTCGCGAACGTCGCGCTCGCGTTCAGCGTCATCAGGGTCGGCGCCGTGTCGTTCGAGGCGGCAGCGACGCACTTGCGCCCGCCCGCCACCACGTGACAGACCGTGCCGTCCTTCTTCAGACAGTAGCCCAGGGACTTCCGCCAGAAGTGCGTCTGGTTGTACCACTGACAGCGCGTATCCAGCATCACGTTGCCGCCCGCCGTGCCCATCGTGCGAAGCTGAGGCCCTGCGACCAGGGAAGCAGCCTGCGCGAGGGCAGGCGCGCGCTCTTGCACGAGCGCGCTCTGGGCCATCTCCGCCAGGGTCGTCGTGGCGCCGATGCGCAGCCCGCCATCGGCGAGCGCCTCGATGCCCCGCATCTCCGCGATGCGACCCAGTGAGACCACGACCTTCGGTTCGAAGAGGCCGTGCTTCATGTTCGGGTAGAGGTCCGTGCCGCCCGCGACGATCATCGCGTCCTCGCCGTGCTCGGACATGAGCGCGACGGCGCCCGCGACGTCGGTCGGCTCCTCGAGCCGGAACTTCGGTAGACGTAGCATCAGTGGGTCTCCTTCTTGGCCATGGCCTTCGCCGCCGCGCCGCCCGCGGCGGCACCTTCGCTCATCCGCTTCTCGGCCAAGGCAGCCAGCACCTTCGCCGGCGTGAACGGCAGCTCGCGCAGGCGGATGCCCACGGCGTCATGGATCGCGTTGGCGAGCGCGGGGATCGCCGAGTGCAGCGGGCCTTCCCCGGCTTCCTTCGCCCCGTACGGCCCCTCGGGGTCCACGCTCTCCACGATGTAGGTCTCGATGTCTGGCGTATCGATGGCGGTCGGCATCCGATAGTCGAGCAGCGAGGGACCCGAGTGGAGCCCGAAGCGGTTGACCTTGTGGTCTTCCATCAGGGCCTCCGCGATGCCCATGTAGACGGAGCCCTCGATCTGGCCCGCCACGAGGCGCGGGTTGAGCGCGCGCCCGCAGTCGTGGGCGCACCACACCTTCGGCACCGTGATGCGGCCGGTCTCCTCGTCCACGTGCGCCTCGACGATGTGCGCCGTGAACGAGTACGCGGGACTCGCGCCGATCGTTCCGCCGCGGTAGTCGCCGCCGAGGGTGGGGGTGTTGTAGGCGCCGGTGCTGCCGAGCGTATCGAATTTCGCCTCGGCGAGCTGGATGGCCTCACGCGTGGAGAGGACCTTCTCGGTATCCTCAAGGTCGATCGCACGGCCCATGATCAAGCGCACGCGTTTCTCCTCGACCTCCCAGTGCTCCGCCACCGCGGCCACGAGCTTCGCGCGCAGCTTGCGCGCCGCGTCGACCGCCGCGTTGCCCACCATGAAGGTCACGCGGCTGGAGTAGGCGCCGAGGTCCACGGGGCAAAGATCTGAGTCGGCGGCCAGTACGCGCACGTCCGTCGGGTCCATGCCGAGCTCCTCCGCCACGATGTAGCGCACCACCGAGTTCGAGCCCTGACCGATGTCGTTCGCGCCGCTGAACACCGTCACGAGCCCCGAGCGATCCGCCTTGAGCTGGATGCCCGCCTGGGGCATCTCGTTCGGATAGATCGGGTAGTTCGTGCCCGAGATGTACATGGAGCCGGCGACGCCGAGCCCCTGGCCCGTCGGCAGCTGGCGGTGTCGCTCGCGCCACGCGGAGCCGCGCTCGACCTTGTCGAGGCACTCCATGTAGCCGCTCGACGTGATGCGCTGGCCGTTCACGGTCTGAGTGTGCTCACCGTGGAAGTTCTTGCGCCGGATCTCGATCGGATCGATCCCGAGCTGCTCCGCGACCTCGTCGAGCTGGCACTCGAAGGCAAAGCGCGGCTGGACCGAGCCGTGCCCGCGCTTGGGCCCGCAGGGCGGCTTGTTCGTGAAGACGCGCGTCGAGTTGAAGCGGTAGGACGGGAAGTCGTAGGGGCCCGTGAGGAGCTGGCCCGAGTAGTACGTCGTGACGAGCCCGAAGGAGCTGTAGGACCCTCCATCGATCAGGATCTTCGCGTCGACGCCGGTGATCTTGCCGTCCTTCGTGGCGCTCGTGCGATAGGCGAGCTGCATCGGGTGACGCCCGCGGTGCGCGTAGAACACCTCCTCGCGCGTCCAGAGCATCTTCACCGGGCGTCCGGTGATCTCTGCGAGCTTGGCCACGCAGAACTCCAGGCTGAAGGGGTCCGACTTGCCGCCGAAGGCTCCGCCGATGCAGGGCTGGATCACGCGGATCTTCTGGGGCTCCCACTCCAGAACCCGCGCGAGCGCGCGGTGGACGTAGTGGGAGATCTGGGTCGCGGACCACAGCGTCAGCACGCCCTCCGGCGAGACCTTCGCGACGGCGCAGTGGGGCTCGATCGCTCCGTGGGTCGAACCATGGAACTGATACTCGCCTTTCACCACGAGGTCCGCGGTCTCGGCGGCGCCATCGACATCGCCGAACTCCAGCTCGACGTGCTTCGAGACGTTGTTGTTCTTCCGCGACTCATGGATCGTCGGCTCGGAGCGTTCCAGCGCCTCGCGCGGATCGAAGTAGGCGTGCAGCACCTCGTACTCGACGTCGATGAGTTCCAGCGCCGCGTTCGCGGTGTCCTCGTCGATCGCTGCCACGGCGGCGACCTCGTCGCCGATGAAGCGCACGCGGTCCGTGGCGAGCGCCGTCTCGTCGGGCGTCCACGGGATCACGCCGTACTTGATCGGCAGATCCGCCCCCGTGATCACCGCGTGTACGCCCTTCAGCGCCAGCGCGCGCGACGTGTCGATCGACACGATCTTGGCGTGCGCGTGGGGGCTCCGCAGCGTCTTCGCGTGCAGCATGCCGGGAAGCTGGATGTCGTCGGCGTAGACGGCCTCGCCGGTCGCCTTCGCCATGCCGTCGATCTTGCGGTGGCTCTTGCCAACGACCTGGAACTCTTTCCAGGGGGCCTCGGGGCCATGGATATCACGGGCAGCCATTACTTCGCCTCCTTCGCCGGGGTCCGTGCTTCGAGTTCGCCCTCGCGAACGTGCTCGCGATCTTCCACCCACGCCGGGCGCGGCGCCTCCGCGCCGACGCGCTCGGCGATGGCCGTCTCGACGGCTTCCAGAATTTGCGTGTAGCCGGTGCAGCGGCACAGGTTGCCCGACAGCGCCTTCTGGATCTCCTCGCGGCTCGGGCTCGCGTTCGCGGCCACGAGCGCCCGCGCCGAGAGCATCATCCCAGGCTGGCAAAAGCCGCACTGCAGCGCGCCGCAGCGGTCGAACGCGTCCTGGATCGGATCCGCGCCGACGCCGCCGCTCTGGAGGTGCATGGGGCGCAGTCCCTCGACGGTCGTGATCTCCTTACCGACCGCCTGGGCCGCCAGCGTCAGGCACGACAGCACCGGCTGGCCGTCCACGAGCACCGTGCAGGCACCGCAGTCGCCCTTGTCGCAGCCCTGCTTCGACCCGGTCAACCCGAGCTTGTAGCGAAGGACCTCCAGGAGGGTCCAGTGGTCAGGGGCGGCCGTCTCCAGCCGATCCCCGTTGACGTCGAGTTCGATTCCACGCATGGGCCCATTGTCCCGATCCAGGGGCCGCTGGCACGCCAAAAACGCCCGGAGACGCGGGCGTTCGGGTCGGGTGAGCCGCCTGGGTCGTTGATGCCGCCTTGATGCCACCCCTGCGCCGTGCTGATCAGAACCCAAGACAGAGCCCAACGCCCCTTGACCGGACCCTGACGCGGTTCTGGGACAACCTCGCCCCTCGAACGGGAAGAAGCAACTGCACCCCGCAGCGCGCGCCCCGCACCGAGCCAAGCCCCTCGATCCTTCTCTCTCCCCACCAGAACATGCGACACGCTCTATCCAGCACGCTCTTCACCGCCGTCCTCGCCGTGCTCCTCCCGGCGCCCGCCGCCGAGGCGCAAACGATCCGCGATGCCAGCCGACTCAACGTCGGCGGCTTCAACCCGAACGGGGACAACCAGCAGGACGGCACCTCGATCGCCGTCCGCGGCTCCGACGTCTACGCCGTGTGGGCCGAGCAGCTCGGCACCACCAACTTCACCCAGGACATCTACTTCGCCCGCTCCACCGACGACGGCGCCACCTTTAGCGCTCCGATCCGCGTCGACCTCGGCGAGGCCGCCAACGCGAACGACTCCGACTTCCCGAAGATCGCCGCCGCCGACAACGGCAACCTCGTCGTCGTCTGGGAGGAGCGTCGCGACGCCTTCGCGCTTCAGTCCAACAACCAGGATCTCTTCTACAACGTCTCGACCGATGGCGGCCTGACCTGGCGTCCGACGTCCCTCCCGCTCAACACGAGCACCTCGGGGTCCGACGTCAACAGTGACATCGACCGGAGCTGGCTGACCGTTTCCGGCAACACCTTCCACTGCACCTGGGAAGAGGATTCGATCGCGGGCGCAGGTGGCAACGAAGAGGTCTTCTACACCCGCTCGACCGACGCTGGCCTGACGTGGTCGACGCCCATCATCGTGAGCCCCGCGACCGGCACCGACGACGTCGACGAGCCCAAGGTCGCCGCCGACGGCAGCCTCGTCATCGTCACCTGGGTCGACGTCAACAACAACCTCGCCGTCGCCCGCTCCACGGACGGTGGCGCCACCTTCAGCGCCCCATTCATCGCCGAGTCCGACGTGACCGGCGACGTGGATGAGCCCCAGCTCGAGGTCAAGGGCAGCACCGTCTTGATCACCTACAACGAGAATGATGCCTCCACACCCGGAGGCGAAGGCGTCCACGTCGTGGTCTCCAACGACGGCGGCGCCACCTTCCGCCCCGAGGTCACTCTCTCGGTTCAGGCGGTGGCCGTCGCCGGGTCGGATTGCGACGTTCCGCAGTGCTTCATCGAAAGCGCCAGCAACATGTACGTCGTGTACGACGAGGACAGCCAAGCGGTCGCCGCGGGCCTCCCCGGCGGATCCGGCGCCAACAATCTCTACATCGCCTACACGAAGGACGGCGGTGCGACCTGGACCAAGGACGTACCCATCAGCTTCGACACCAACGCCAACCGCCCCGAGATCGTCGTGGCGAACGGCTTCGTCGTCGTCGCGGCGGAACTCGGCGCCGACGGCTCCAACACCATCGCCTTCTTCGTGTCCCAGGACGGTGGTGCGACGTTCGCGCCCTACCTGGAGGTTCCGAGCAGCGGACCCGATACGGACTTCGTCAACCGCAACGAGTGCACGTTCATGGCCGTCTCCAACGTCACGAACACCGTGTCGCTGGTGTACCTCGACCGCACGACGGGCGCGAACGAGGTCTACACCGCAGGCCTTCTCCTCCCGAACGGCGTGGGCACGCAGTACTGCACGGCGGCCGTGAACTCGACGGGTAGCGCCGCATCGCTGATGGGGGAGGGCTCCCTTGACGTCACGGACAACGCCTTCGCGCTCAACGCCAGCGCACTACCGCCCCTGTCGTTCGGCTTCTTCATCACCAGCCAGTCCCAGGGATTCGTGATGAACCCGGGCGGCAGCTCGGGCAACCTCTGCGTCGCGGGGTCGATCGGTCGCTACGTCGGCAGCGGGCAGATCAAGAACTCGGGAGCGGCGGGCGCCTTCTCGCTCGACCTCGATCTCACCCAGACGCCGCAGCCGACGGGCTTCGTCAGCATCACCTCGGGTCAAACCTGGAACTTCCAGGCCTGGTACCGCGACTCCGTCGGCGGCCAGGCGACGTCGAACTTCACGAACGGCCTTTCGATCGACTTCATCTGATGTTCGAGCGTCGGTGAAGCGAGGGCGCGCGCCGAGGGATCGGCGCGCGCCCTTTCTCTCGTCATGACCAGGCGTGGTAGCGGCCGCTCCGGGCCCGCAGCTGCGTCCCGATCGTCATGGCCGCGTGGATCAGGCCCACGTGGGTGTAGGCCTGGGGGAAGTTGCCGAGCAGCTCGCCGCTGTCTGGATCGATGTCCTCGCTGAAGAGCCCGACCGGATTCGCGTGGGAGAGCACCCGTTCGAAGAACTCGATGGACTCCTCCAGCTCGCCCGCGAGCGCGAGGGCCTCGGCCCACCAGAACGAGCAGATCGTGAACGTGCTCGTCGGCTCGCCGAAGTCATCCGCGTGGACGTAACGCATGACCCCGGTGGGGCGCACCAGCCGCTCGCGGTAGGCTGTCAGCGTCGCGAGGAAGCGCGGGTCGTCGCCGCGCAGGAGCCCGATCGACGGCAGCAAGAGATTCGCCGCGTCCGCTTCCTCGTTCTCGAAGGTCTGCGTGAACATGCCCTTCTCCTCGCTGTAGCCGCGCTCGAGCACCTCTTCGCGCATCTCGTTGGCGGCGTCCAGCCACTCGCGCGCCTGGTCCTCGAGGCCGAAGTGCAGCGCGATCGCCGCGCCGTGGTGGGCGGCTGCCCAGCACATGGCCCGGCTGAAGGTGTGTAGCTGCGGCGCGCCGCGGTACTCCCAGATCCCGAGGTCGGGCACGTGAAACGCGGCGCGCGCTTCGCGCACCATACGCTCGACGAGTGGCATCCAGAGCTCGGGCTTTCCGGGGTCGACGCGCGCGTCCGTCAGCATCGTCCGGAGACACAGGACGACCTCGCCCATGAGGTCCGTCTGGAGCTGCTCCGCTGCCGCGTTGCCGATCCGCACGGGCTTCGTCCCCCGGAACCCCGCGAGGTGGTCGAGGGACATCTCCGTCAGCTCACGCTCGGCCCCGATCCCGTAGAGCGGCTGTAGCTCGCCCGTGTCGGCGACGTCGAGCACGAACTGCAGGAAGTCGCGCCCCTCCTGGAAGTGGCCGATGCGGCGCAGCGCTTCGACCGTGAACACCGCGTCGCGCAGCCAGCAGAATCGGTAGTCCCAGGTACGCGGCTCTCCGACGATCTCGGGGATCGAGGTGGTCGAGGCCGCGATGATCGCGCCCGTCTCGCTGTACTGGTGAAGCTTGAGGCAGAGCGCGGATCGCAGCACGGCCTCGTCGCTGAAGCCTGGCAGCGAGCACGACTGGGTCCAGCGCCGCCAGGTGGCGATCGTCAGGTCGAGGTCACGCTCGATCTCGTCCATGTGCATGTAGTGCTCCGACGATCCGCAGTCCAGGACGAAGTACCGGCCGCGATCGAGGCGGAACGCTCGGCCGCTCGCCAGGTACGGGCCGGGTACGTTCGAGTGCAGCGTGATGTTCATCCCACCATGCGCCTTGAGCTCCAGGCCGCGCTCGGACGTGCGCGGCTCCGACTCCATGCGCGCGTAGTCCGGCCGCAGGTCGAGGTCCATGGAGAGACGCGGGGCACCCCGGATCGGACGCAGGTAGCGCACGATCCGTGGGGGGTGTCGATGACCGAGGCCCTCCTGAATGTACGGCATGAAGTCGAACTGCTCCCAGGCGTCGTCGCCGACCTCGAAGCGGGTGACGAGCACGTTGGTGTTGCGGACATAGCGCTGCTCGCCGTGCAAAGCGTGCTTCTCGTCGCCCTTCTGGTAGAGGAAGCGCCACGTGCCGCCTTTCTGCTCATCGAGGAGCCTGGCGAAGAGCGACGGGGAATCGAAGCGCGGAGCGCAGAGCCAGTCGATACCCGTATCCGGGTTGACGAGGGCGAGGAGCGTCCCGTTGCCGATGACGCCGTGGTCGAGTTTCATGATGCGTGGGAGGTGCCCGCGGGAGCGGTCGCGTGCCAGAGGCCGAGGAGAGTGCGGAAGTTTTCGGGCGCCTCGACCCGGAAGCGAGCAGACGAGGCGCGGGATCCCACCAGCACGGAGAGCGCCTCCGGGAACGCGCGGAACATGGACTCGTCCGTGACATCGTCGCCCGCGATGACGACGAGGTCCGGCGCCTTCGCGCGACGCCCGAGGACCGTCGCGAGGCCGTTGGCCTTCGAGATCCCGGACGGCCGGATCTCCAGGACCTTGTTGCCCCGCATGATCTCGAGGTTCTCGTCGGCCATGATCTCACCGAGGTGCTGGTAGAGCTCGTGGGCCTGCCAGGCAGCGGACTCGGGTTCGGCGCCTCGGTAGTGCCAGGCGAGGCCTTCGGGCTTCTCCTCGACGTGGCTTCCGTGAACGCGGCCGGTGACGCTCTCCAGCATCGGCCGGATCCGGTCCTTCCACGAGGGATCCAGGGTCACGACGAGCTGTTCCGGCTCCCGCGCGCCCGGAGCGCGGGCGACGCGGCCGTGCTCGCCGATGAAGCCGACGCCCGTGCCACCGAGGTGCTCGGTCAGGAAGTCGAGCGTTCGTCCGGACACGATCCAGACCTCATTGCCCGGCGTCGCGACGAGGGCCTCGAGCCGTTCGATGAGCTCGGGAGCGGGCGTTGCCGTCAGTGGATCGACCTGGAGCTCGCGCAGGGTCCCGTCGTAGTCGAGCGCGAGGAAGCGATCGCTGGCCGCGCCCCAGCGCCGGAGGCAGTCTTCCTGGATCTCGTCCTCGATCAGCTCGGGCGCGGACGAACGCTGGCTGTTCTCGATCGCATCGAGCATCGAACGCGTCCAGTGGTGGATGTCGTCGCGGTGGACCCGCTCGCGCATGGGCGCCATGCGCGCCGCCTGCTCCTCCGGCGACATTTCCAGCGCGCGCACGTACGCGCTTTTCATCGCATCCAGGTCGTAGGGATTCACGTGCAGGGCTTCGGTGAGCTCCCACGCGGCTCCCGTGAACTCGCTGAGCAGCAGCACGCCGTCGTCCTGGTGGCGAGCGGCGACGAACTCCTTGGCGACGAGGTTCAGGCCGTCCCGCAGGGGCGTCACGACGCACACGTCGGCCACGCGGTAGAGCGCGGTCAGCCTGCCGGGGTCGACGCCGTGGAACTGGTAGTGCAGTGGCTGGACCCCGACGCGACCGAAGCGGCTGTTGATCTCGCCCGCGAGCTGCTCCGCCTTCTCCTTGAGGTCGCGGTAGGCGTCCACCTCGATGCGGCTCGGCACGGCGATCTGGAAGAACACCACCTTCTCGGCGAGTTCGGGTCGCTCCTCCAGGAGGTCGCGGAACGCCGTGAGGCGCTCCAGGATGCCCTTCGTGTAGTCGAGTCGCTCGACGCCGAGCAGCACCTTGCGGCCCGCCGCAGCGGCCTTGAGTTCCGCGAGTGGTTCCGCGATCTCCGGCGTATCGTCGGGGCGCTCCCAGGGCGTCGGATCGATCCCGAGCGGCTGCGCGACGAGGGAGACCTGGCGAGCCTGGTACTCGACGGTGTGCGACGTCGTCTCGACGCCGAGCACACGGCGGGCGGCCGATCGAAAGCAGCGCAGGTACTCCAGCGTGTGGAAACCGATCACGTCGGCGCCCAGAAGTCCCTTGAGCGTTTCGGCCCGCGAGGGGAGCGCCCGGAAGATCCCCGTGTGGGGGAAGGGCACGTGCAGGAAGAAGCCGATCCGCAGGTCCGGCCGCTTCTCGCGGATCATCGCGGGGACCAGGCAGAGCTGGAAGTCCTGGACGAACACCGTGTCCCCGCGCTGGGCCTCCTCGCAGACCGCGTCCGCGAAGCGCTGGTTCACCCGGCGATAGGTGTTCCAGTCCTCTCGATCGAACTCGACGCGCTCGACGAAGCCGTGCAAGAGCGGCCAGATGCAGCGATTGCTCGCCCGCAGGTAGTAGCGTTCATGCTCCTCTTCGGACAGTCCGAGTCCGTGGAAGCCGAGGCCTTTCAGGAGCGCCTGAGCGTCCGCCGGGATCGCCTCGTCCTCGGTCATGACGCCGGGCCATCCGATCCACACGCCGCCGCTCTCCTGATGCGGCCCCGAGAGCCCGGTCGCCAGTCCGCCGAGCGTTCGCTCGGCGGTCCAGCCGCCGCTCTCCGTTCGTTTCAGCTTGACCGGCAGCCGGTTGCTCACGAGGAGCAGGCGCGGTCGGGCCGTCGAAGGACCGAGGCTTGGAATCGCTGGGGGCACCATGCCCCCCAACCTGAGGACTCGGCTCTCCGGATGGAACCCTTGCCACCCACTTTATGTTCGCGCCGCATGTTCGCGCTGGGCGCGCAGCTCCTGCGCGAACCCGGCCGTTCTACTTGCCGCGCATCAAGGATCGTTGCAGGTCTTGGAGCGCGGTCTTGCCCATATGGCTCAAGAGTGCCTCCTCTTCCACGCGGACCTTGGACGAGGCCTGCGACACATCGCGCTGGCCCAGCTCGGGAACGATCGTATGGAGGATCTCCTCACCGAGGAAGGACATCACGGCCATCGCTTCGGCCTCCATCGGGCCGTCGTCGGATCCGGCGCCACTGATCTTCAGGAGGTCGATCGTGTGCTGCTGGTCGTGTTTGTGGGCCTTCGAAACCGAGCCGAGCACGGTTCGTAGCGACACGGCCTTTCCGTCGATGATCGCCCGACCGGTCGCCTCTTCGGCAACCAGGCTGGCGATGCCGTCCACCATCCACTCGGACAGGTACGGCTGATGATCGTTCAGGTGTGCGCGGGCGACCGACTCGGCGAGCCGGGCGTTGACGGCGCGCACGTCCCGAAGAGTGCCCGTCTCCTCGAATACCTCGAGGCGATGGCCAAGGCCGAGGAGCGAGGCGCCCTTCTTGGCGTCCTCCACGTCCTCCGTCGTGCTGGCCCGCAGGAGGACGAGGGGCGCCGCATCCGAGGTCGCACCCAGCTCCTCCAGCTGCTCCATGACTCGCTCGACGACGCGCTCGCTGCTGGCGAAGGACTCGAAGCGCTCGGCGTCCGAGATCACGATCACTCGCTGGCTCGCGTCGAGGTCCACTCGGTACCCGCGGCGCTCGGCGAAGCGGCGCCAGGCCTCCAGCGTTCGGCGACTCGTACCCTTCAGTCCGCGGACTTCGTCGTCCTGGGAGATCGCTTGACCGTCCCAGCGAACCACGGGGGCGTTTCCGCCTCCCGCATTCCGTGCTGCGCTGGAAGCCTCGATCGCCTGGCCGACGATGCGATCACCGACCCGCGGTGCTTCCTGTGCTGCTGCCGTCGCGGCGGTCACGAGACCGGCGACGCAAATTGCCCTCAAATCCATCTTGTATCCTTCTGGTGCTGGGGAGCCCGCGCCCGCGATGTGCGAGCGCCCCTCGGGCCCATGACCAGTCGGATCGGTAGGTAGCGGCAGCGTTCTGGAGGGAGAGCGTCACGTGCATGCGCCCTTCTCCAGCATTGGGACCAAATCCCTGCTTTCGTGCCCCTAGTCGGGATCCGGATACGCCGCCATGTGCTCGGCGATCACCTTCATGAAGCGCGGGCCCAGATCGGCCGCCTTCTTGTCGCCGACGCCCTTTATGCCCAGGAATTCGGCGTGGGTCTTCGGCTTGTGCGCGGCCATGTGGGCGAGCGAGCGGTCGTTGAAGAGGATGTAGGGCGGCACGTCCCGCTCCTGCGCCATTTCGCGACGCAGCTTCCGCAGCGATTCGAAGAGGCGCTCGTCCACGTCAATCGACTCCTCGCTCGCGACGGCGGCCACCGAGCCTCCGCGGCGTCGCGACGAGGGCGCCTTCTTCGGGGTGAGCGGCAAGAGCAGCGTGACCTCCGACTCCGCCTTCATGACGGCGACGCCGGATTGCGTGAGATGCAAGGTGGGGTAGTTGCCCGAAGCCACGCCCACGTGTCCCTGGGCGACGAGCTGATCGATCCATGCGCGGATCTCGGAGGTCGGGAAGCCCTTCATCAGCCCGTAGGTCGAGAGCTTCTCGTGGCCCTTCGCCCGGATGCGCGCGGTATCGGCGCCGCGGAGGACCTCGGTGATGTGGGCCGCGCCGTAGCGCTGATCGCAGCGCACGATGCACGACAGGATCATCTGCGCGACGCGCTGGCTGTCTTTCACGACCTTGAGTTCACCGAGGCAGACGTCGCAAGCGCCGCAGCCCCTGCGCTCTTGGTCCTCGTGCTGGGGCTCGGCGTAGCGCCCGCCGAAATACTCGACGAGGTACTTGTGACGGCAGATGCCGCCGTTCGCGAAGTTCCAGAGCTCGGAGAGGCGCGTGAGTGACCCGCCGAGTTCCTCCATCGCGCCCTCGACGCCCTCGAGTTCGGCCTCCTGGGCGCTGCGCTCCATGATACCCTTCCAGCCCTGGAAGTCGGAGCCGCTGTAGAGCAGGAGGCACTCGGAAGGCAGCCCGTCCCGGCCCGCGCGGCCTGTTTCCTGGCTGTACTGCTCGACGCCCTTCGGCAGGCTCGCGTGGATCACGAAGCGAACGTCGGGACGGTCGATGCCCATGCCGAACGCGACCGTCGCGACGACGACGTCGATGCCCTCGTTCAGGAACGCCTCCTGGACGCTGCTGCGCTCGTGGCTGCCGAGGCCCGCGTGGTACGGCATGGCACGCACGCCCTTGCGCGCGAGGTCGCGCGCCAGGCTCTCGGTGTCCTTGCGCCGGATGCAGTAAATGATGCCGGCCTGGTTCGGATAGCGGCCGATCAGGGCCATCGCCTGGTCGACGAGGTCGAGGCGCGGGAGCACGCGGTACGTGAGGTTTGGCCGGTCGAAGCCGCCGACGACGCGCACGGGGTCGTTCAGGCGCAGCTCGGCCTCGATGTCCTCGCGAACGCGCGGCGTCGCGGTCGCGGTGAGCGCGATCACGGGGATGTCGGGGCGCTGGTCGCGAAGCGCGCCGATCTGGCGATAGTCGGGGCGGAAGTCGTGGCCCCAGTGGCTGATGCAGTGGGCCTCATCGACGGCGATGGCGGTGAGCCCGGCGCGGCCGATGCGATCGATGAACGACTCCGACGAGAGGCGCTCGGGCGAGCAGAAGAGGATGTCGAGCTCGCGGCGCTCCAGGGCGGCGTTCACGGCCGAGCGCTCGTCGCTCTCCAGCGCGCTGGAGATCATGGCCGCCCGCACGCCGTTGGCGAGCAGGCCGTCGAGCTGGTCCTTCATGAGCGCGATCAGCGGGCTGACGACGAGCGTCAGTCCGGGGCGCACGAGCGCAGGCGCCTGGTAGCAAAGGCTCTTGCCGCCGCCGGTAGGCATCAGCACGAGGACGTCGCGGCCGGCGAGGGTCGCGCGCATCGCCTCTTCCTGACTCTCCCGCAGGGTGCGGAAGCCCCACGTCGATTCCACCGCGTCCATGAGGTCGTCCATGGCGGCGTCGATGTCCTCCATGGGCCCGGGGGTCGGCAGCGGCTCCGCGGGGCCTTCGTCGGCCCACAGGGAGCCCGAACTACCGTGCTCTTCCGCGACGAACCATCCGTTCTCGTAGGAGTGGGGGGCTCCGCTCGGCCGCGACTCCGAATCCGGAGCCTCGTCCCAGAGACCTGCGAGTTCGCCCGCGCTGGGCTCCTGAGTCGCCTCCAGGTCCTCCTCGTGCTCCATCCCGGCGTCCACGCCGGGTGATCGACTGTCACGGTTCATGCTGTCCCCTCCTCGTAGATCGATGACCTCCCGGGCTTCCCGACCCAGGAGGAGGACCGATCCCAACGCATTTCGGTCGCGGTTCAAGCTTATTCCGGCGTCGCTTTGCTTGGGCCCTGGAGGAGCGCCCCTTAGGATCCCGATCCGTCACGCCATCGCGCCCTTCCCGAACGATTCTCTCTCCTTCTCGTCCCCATGATTCAGCGCCAGGAATTCAACGTGCTCGGCGAGCCCATCGCCAGCTGCTGCACCGATCCGATGACAGGCTTCTTCCGCGACGGTTCCTGCCGGACGGGTGAGGACGATCACGGCAGGCACACCGTCTGCGCGCGGATGACGCAGGAGTTCCTGGAGTTCAGCCGCGCGCGCGGGAACGATCTGATCACGCCGCGGCCGGAGTACAGCTTTCCGGGGCTGAAGGCCGGCGACTGCTGGTGCCTTTGCGTATTGCGCTGGAAGGAGGCGCTGGACGCCGGCTTTGCGCCGCCCGTGCGGCTGGAGTCCTGCCACCAGAGCGCGCTCGATCACGTGACGCTGGCGGACCTCCAGGCGCACACGCTGGCTGGATAGGGCCGCTCGAGAGGTCCAGCACTCGAAACGGCAAAGAGCCGCGATCTCCATCGGGGAGATCGCGGCTCTTCGCGTGGGTGGGCGTCGGAGCCTACTTCTTCGGCATCACCTTCTCGCGAAGCCAGGCGGCGGCCTGAGTATCGAGCTTGGAGTCGGCGAGAGGGTCGCCGCCTTCCACCTTGAGCTTCGAGATGTCGACGAACTCGAGACCTTCGTTGTCCTTGTGGGCCTGCTCCTGCAGGCGCTCGGCGGCGTCACGCTTGGACTTGGACGTCATGATCAGCGTCGGCAGACCACCGAGTTCAGCGATGCCGGTGGCTACGTTGTAGCCGAAGGCCACGGGCTCGGGATCCACGAGGATGACGGAGCGAACGTTCTCGTCGTCGGAGGCGCGACGGACCGCGAGGGCCGCGCCTGCACCGATGCCGAAGATCGAAAGGTTGGAAGAATGGATGCCGTCCTGCGCGAGCAGGTAGTCAGCCGATGCGTCGACGTCGCGCATGCTGAGGCTCCAGAGGTTCTGCTTGGCCTTCTCGTCCGCCTTGTCGAAGTCGCACTCTGCCGTCACGCTATCTCCGTGACCCCGAAGGTCGACGGACAGCACCGCGAAGCCCTTCTTCTGAAGGTACGTGGCCAGCGGCTCGAACGCGGCGCGCGTGTTGGTCGCATCGTGGATCAGTAGCGCGGCGGGAGCGGGAGCGGTGCTCTTCTTCGAAACCTTCGGCGCGAAGTAGCTGGCCGAGAGGAGCTGGCCATCCTTCGTGGAGATGGTCACCGCCGTGGCGTTGTCCGGAACCGTGTCACCGGCGATCGCCGGGGCTGCGACGGCATCCGAAACGGCTGCTGCGGGAAGGAGCGGGGAAGTCGATGCGGACGGACCGGCGGACGCGGCGCCAGCTGCGAGGGCAGCTGCCGCGAGGGCAAGGTTCGAGAGCATGGGCGTCGTGTGACTTGGGTGGAATCGGGAGGGGGAAGGACGTCGCTCAAAAGAAGGACGCTCCAAGAAGGAGTGTCCTGTGGTCTCGGACGCCCGCCAGGCGGCGGATTCGGGGCGGAACGGTATCAGCTGGACCGCTGGGTCCAGCAATAGAATTCCTGCGGGGCTCGGCTACGGGATCCGTTCGAAATTATCGGAGTCCTTTTCGACGGGGCGGCGCGGACGGGCCTCCTGGCTCGAAAATCGTGGCGTTCCGGGCGAAGGGGCTCGTCACACTTAGCCCAGTTCGAGCTGCTTTCTCGCGTCGATTTCGTCCCTGTTGATGGATTCGATGGCGTCGTCGAGGTGCTCGGCGAGGTCCCAGTCCCGGTCGATCGAGCGTTTGACGTTCCTCATGAGCTGAATCGCCATTCGGAAGACGCGGCAAACGTCGCCGGGGTTGATGGCGAGTTCTTCCTCGAGTTCCTCCATGGACATGCCGCCGCACCAGGCGAGGGTCGCCGGGGTGAGGCCCCAGTCCGGGAGCTTCATCGGCGGGTCGATCCCAAAACGGGCCTCGGCCTGCAGCAGATCGCCCATGACGTTGTCGATGCTCCGGCGCGTGCCGCCGAACATCGAGGCGGGCACCCAGGGGCGCTGGGCCGCCCGTCGCTCCTCGTGGATCATCGCGACGAACACCATGGCGATGGCGCGGGGCGGCAGCGTTTCCATGGCGCCGTTGAAGAGCAACTCGGTGACCTGGAGTTCGTATCCGCCGAGCCGGCGGGCGATCTCGCCCTTGGCGGTGACCTTGTCGCCGTCCAGGTACCCGAGTTCGTCCAGGAGGTCGAGGTGGCGGCTGATGAGCCGCATCTGGTCGCGGCGCTGGCGCTCGCGCGCCTTCTTGTTCTTCTCGCGGTTCTGGTACGAGTGGAAGGACTTCTCCCAGGCCTCGCTGACGTTGTCGCGTCCGATGCGCGCAACGAGGTGCAGGAGCGTCGAGTAGTTCATTCGGAAGCGGCTCGTGACCGGCTCCGGCTTGCCCTTGATCCAGCGCTCGATCGGCGCGTCCTTCACGTCACCGCCCGCGAGGAGCTGGAACACGAAGCCCTTGTCGTCGATGCCCTGGCGGCCGGCGCGGCCCGCCATCTGCATGTAGTCGCGGGTGCGCAGCCAGTCGAACGAAATACCGTCGTACTTGCGCAGCCCGGCGAAGACGACCGCGCGCGCGGGCATGTTGATGCCGAGCGCGAAGGTCTCCGTCGTGAAGAGCATCTTCAGGAGGCCGCGCGTGAACATGCGCTCGACGACCTCCTTGTAGATCGGCAGCATGCCCGCGTGGTGGTAGGCGACGCCCGCGCGGGCGAGCTTGAAGACCTCGCCCTTGAGGTGTCCGCGGTCCAGCTGGAAGAGCTCGATGAGCTCCTCCTGGAGCGCGTCCATCTTGATCTCCTCGTCCGGACTGAGCAGGCGGCGATTCGCATTCTTCAGCGCGAGGCGCTCGCAGTCCTTTCGGGAGAACGAGAACACGAGAGCGGGGAGCATCTTGCGCTCGATGATCTCGTCGAAGAGCGCGGTGGGATCCGGCGGCATCGGTCGGCCGCCGCCCCGTCCGCCGCGGCGACCGCGGCGGCTGCCCCTACGCGATGAGCGGCGTCCGCCGTTCTTCGCCTCTTCTTTCGCAGCGATCTCCGCTTCGCGCTTGCGAACACGGTCGGCTTTCGACGCGTCGACGGTCCCCGCATTCTCGGTGTGGAGCCAGTGGGAGAGCGGAACGGGCCGCTTCGTATCCACGATCACGTCGAGGTCCTGGGGGCGGATCTCGCGGATCCAGCCGCCGAGTTCTTCGACGTTCTCGACGGTCGCGGAGAGCGCAATGACCCGCGTCTTCGGCGGCAGGAAGATGAGGCTCTCCTCCCAGACGGTGCCGCGCTCGCGATCGTCGAGGTAGTGGACCTCGTCGAAGATCACGTAGTCGACGTCTTGCAGAAGTCTGGGGCTCTCGAAGATCGCGTTGCGCAGGATCTCCGTCGTCATGATCAGGACGCGGCCGCCCGGATTGATCGTGACGTCGCCGGTCATGAGGCCGACGTCGATGGAGGGATCGTTCTGGAAGTCGCGGTACTTCTGGTTCGACAGCGCCTTGATGGGGGCGGTGTAAATGCAGCGGTTGCCGGAGCGGACGGCGTCTTCGATGGCGTACTCGGCGACGAGGGTCTTTCCGGCGCCGGTCGGGGCGGAGACGAAGACGTTGCGTCCCTGGCGGATGGCGTCGACGGCGTTGAGCTGGAACAGGGACAGCTTGAAGCCCTTCCAGCCGACGACGCGGCCGTCCTTGCCGAAGACCTCGGTGGGTGCGGGGAGCAAATTAGCGGCTTCGTCAGCGCGGTCTTCGCTCGAGGTGGCGCGCTTCGCGGGCGCGGCCGAGGTCAGCGCTTCCTGGGCGGAGCGGGCTGCGGGGCGCGACCCGGAGCCTACCTCCCGTCCCGATGTCGGCCAGACCACATCGACGACATCCGCTGGCACGTTCTCGGGCGCTCGCGGCTTCCGGTCGGACGACTTCTCGGTGGGGCGTGCCTCTGGTGCTCTCTTCCTCCCTTCGGTGGAGCCGGCGGGGCGCCCGGCGGAAGGCCGTGCGGGGACGTCATCGGGGAGGTGACCGAACGGAAGCGGCTGATCTCCGCCCGATGGGGCCGAAGGATCGTCGTGGGGGGAATCGTGCATAGAGACCGACAGCGTGCCCGTTTCGAGGCCTCGCCGCCAGCTTTCTACGTCAACGCCTCACGGCGGACCCAGGATCCTGGGGATCCATCCTTGTTCTTGGGCCTCCCGATGCGATACACCACGAACCCCGACGCGGGCGCCGCACGCCTCGCTCGGAACCCATGGCCTCGGGAGGGCATGAACATGAACCAACAGCACAAACACGGGACTCACCTGGAACGCCACCTCGCACAGCTCAAGCTCGTCTCGAGGCTTCTCGGCCACGAACTGCACTCGCAGGGGGGGTCCAAGGCGATCGCTCTTTCCAGGGATCAGGTCATCGAGATCCAGACTGCCCTGGACCTCTTCATCGAAGAGGCGGCCAAGCGCATGAACGGTCGCAGCGGTGGCGGTGGGGGCTACGGCCCGATCTCGCCGGGCCACTCGGACCCGACGGCGCTCGACATGCCCGGGCACACGATCGATACGCAGCTGGTCCCCGCTCGAAACTGACGTTTCGGGCCTCGATTTCTTAGAGTCACGCGCATGGAGGCCGTGTCCGGTTCTTTGCGCACTCGATCCGCTCAACCTGGTGTTCCGATCCATCGCAGGTGGACTTCGTTCGCCCCAAGCGCCCGCGCTTCTCGGAGAGGAGCCGTACCCGTGTGGGTCCCGCTCCTGATCCTGTTCGGCGGGCTCATCGTCGGATTGAATGCGCTCCAGCGCGACGCGCGTGAGCGCGGCGTGGCGAGGATCGATGTGACGCGCTACCGCCTGATGGCGCAGTCCCAGTGGCTTAGCGCCGCTTGGACGGACGAGCTCGAGCGAATCCTTGTGGAGGTACGTTCGCTCCCGGTCGACGATCCAGAGCAGCTGGCGGCTTTCGCGCAGGAGGTGGCCGATCTTCCGTTCGTGGCGGAGGTGGGTGCTTATACGGTCCAGTGGCCCGACGGGCTGATCCTTCCCATGCGTCTCCGGGAGCCGGTGGCATGTATTCGGACGGGAGGGCGCGACTTCTTGCCCGTGGCCGCGGATGGAACGGTGCTGGGCGGCTACACCTATGCGCCCCATGAAGCCTACGGCGGATGGTTGCCGACGCTCGGCCCCCACGGGGTCGTCGAGAAGGAGCAAGGGCTCCTGGAGCCTGGAGACAAGATCGAGGTGCCCGAGGTTCTGGCCGCGCTGGCGGTGGCGGACTCGATGTGGGCTTACATGGGCGTCGAGGATCTCCGGCGTCTCGGTCGGGTGGTCATCGATGCCTCGGCCCAGGACGCGCCGGTGCTCGATCGGGCGGCGACGGCGCTGAAGCCCGCGCGCCTCCCCGGGGGCGTGAAGATCGACCTGGAGGAGGGGAGGCGGATCTTCTTCGGAAGGCCGCCGATTCCGATCCACAGCGGCGAGCTACCCGTGGGCTACAAGTGGGCTCATATCAGGAACGCGCTGGAGGCCATGGAGGCAGCGGGCAGGCCCTGGGCTCTCCTGGACGTGCGATTCGATGAGCCGATCCAGCTGACTCGCGTTGAGGTCGAGGAGATCGTGGAGCGGAGCCAGAAGGGCTCGGAAGGCTCCACCTCCGAACGATGATTCCACCTGACGCTTCCGCGTTCGATCGCTCCGCGACCCGAACACGCCTGGTGACCCGAACGCTGCTGGGCGCCCTCTGGATCCTTTCGGTCACCCTCCTTCCGCCGATCCTTGGCCTCGAATGGTCCCAAGCCAGCGGCCCCTTTGGGCCGGCCCTCCTGGGAGCCCTCTGCGCCCTGGCCTGGCCGGCCCTTTCCGTACGCCCCGAACCCTTCGAGGACCCCGCACCGCTCCATCGACTGGCGTCCTTCCTCTTCCCCCTTGCGGCCCTGGCGCCCGCGCTGCTGCTCTCACCGCCAAGTTCTCCGCTACCCCTGGCATGCTTGCTACTCCTACCGCTGGCGGCCCTGATCCAGACGACTCAAGCGAGCCGCAACCCCGGCTACGCCCTCCTATTCCTGACCGTCACGCTGTCCTCCCCCTTCACCGCACTCACTTCTCCCAGAGTTAGTGACACAAACGGACCAGGTCCGTCCGTTCCGCATAAATCTCTCTCAGAAACCGACACAAACGGACCTGGTCCGTTTGTGTCGGTTTCAGGTCGGATGGCGCTCGGGCGGGCATGGGCCGTTGTTGTGTCGGCGGAGGGGGCGCGGGATGGGGGGGGCGCGTTGGACGGGTTCGCGCCGCTCTTGGTGTTCGGGGAGTCGCTCGCCGGCGAGAAGAGAGAGGTTCGGGCGTGGATGGTCGGGCCGGAGCGGATCGACGACTGGGACGTGTTCGCCAGGGGAGTACCGGCGCGGCCACTCGATCAGGCGGATGCGTTCGAGGCTCCCCGGTGGGCGATTCGGACCGGGCCTGCCCTGGAGAAGGGCGGTCATCGCTTGCCGCTGCCCGGTGTCCTGGTCGCGCTCATCGGACTGGTGGGCTGCGCGGCGATCCAGCGGGCCGCGACGGTCGGCGCGGGCTCGCGGATCTTCGGTCTTCTGCTCGTCGGCGCAGGGTCTTCGGCTGGCGTGCTCTGGCTGGCGAACGTCCCCTCAGAGGGCGTCCGGTTTCCGGGTGCCGATGTTCTGGAAGGTCGCCGACTCGCGGATGGCAGTACGGAATGGATCCGTGTCCAGCGGAGGTTTGGCGCTTTCGAATGGGTCGGAGAGGCGCTGGAAGAGGCCTTCTCGGGCGAGGTGGTCGTCGGTGGCGAGCAGGGGATCGCGCGCACCGAACGGGATCTTCGACCTGGCTTCGAGGCAGCACGGATCATCGCCGCCGAACCGGACGCGGCGATCGACTGGCGCAGGGCCCACGGGGCCGGGCTCCGGATCCTCCTCCCGGTCGTCAATACCTGGGGAGCTTTCGACGCCTGTTGGGAGCGGACCGGCGGCGGAGAGTGGCGCGAGATCGGACCCTGGGGGATCGGGCAGCCGCTTCCGGACCGAGTTGCGACCCCCCTTGCGCCCGGGGATGCGGGCACGGTATCGCAGGCAGAAATGCCCGGCTGGTGCGCGAGCGGCCTGCCCCAGGGCGTATCCGTCTTCGTCGGACGCCTTTCCCGGCAGGGCGACGGAACCCCGGAGGACCACCCCGTGACCTGGGTCAGGCTCCTGGGATTCCGGCCCTGAACGAAATCCTGAGCGCAATGAAGCAGATATTTCTCGTCTTCGTTGCCTTGGAGCCCCCGGGGCCATACTCTCTTCGGCCTTCCACGCCGGAAAAGCTCCGCGCGCGGCCGATGGCCTGTTGGCCAACCCCAACCGCTTGACCGATCGCCGCCGCGATACGACAGCTATGACGACCACAAACGTACGACGCCAGGATACGACTCATGTCCGCCGCCAGGACACTGAGGACCGCTGGCTACTCTATGATGCCTCCGAGCACAATCTCGGACGCATGGCGGCCTCCATTGCCATGGCACTCCAGGGCAAGGATCGTCCCACCTGGACCCCCAGCGAGCGCACCGGCGCCCACGTCGTCGTCATCAACGGCGCCAAGCCGCGCCTCACGGGCACGAAAGGCTCCGACAAGATTTATCGGCACTACTCGGGCTACCCGAACGGTCAGAAGTACGTCGCACTCGAAAAGGTGGCCGAGCGCCGCCCCGCCGACATCGTGACGCTGGCTGTCCGCCGGATGCTCCCGAAAACCCGCCTCGGCCGCGATCTCCTTCGCTGCCTCAAGGTCTACGGCGCCGAAGAGCACCCGCACACCGCGCAAGCGCCCGTGAAGGTCGAAAAGCTCTAAGCGCTTCTCCAACTCAACTGAACCCATGGCAGTCATCAATCCTTGGACCTGGGGCCTCGGTCGACGCAAGTCGGCGATCGCCCGCGTCCGCCTCAAGTCCGGCGCTGGCGGCTTTGTCGTCAACGGCAAGCCGATCGACGAGTACTTCGTGACCATCCAGACCCGTCAGCGCGCTCGCCAGCCGCTGACCGTGTCGGACTCGCTCGAGAACTACGACGTATTCTGCAACGTGAGGGGCGGCGGTCCTTCCGGCCAGAGCGAAGCGGTCAGCCTCGGCATCGCCCGCGCGCTCAAGTCGATCAATCCTGCGACCTTCGACACGCTCCGTGAGAACAGCCTTCTCACCCGTGACTCGCGCATGAAAGAGCGGAAGAAGTACGGCCGTCGCGGCGCCCGTCGCGGCTTCCAGTTCTCCAAGCGCTAATCACGCCGAGCTCCCTGGAACGGAATCCGCTGCTTTGCGCTACCTTGGAAGGGGCGCATCGCGGCGGATTTCTTCATTGATGGAGATCTCGTCAGTGACGGGGATTTCCTGCTTCGGGGACTGCTTCACCGCGTAAGCCCACCCTTTCGATCCCAACCCAAGAGAGACCAAGAGACAAGAGCGATGGCTGGCCATTCACACGCCGCAAACGTCAAGCACCGCAAGAACGCGGTGGACGCGAAGCGCGCCAAAATCTTCAGCAAGGCGGCCCGGAACATCATCTCGGCCGTTCGCCAGGCCGGTTCCGAGATGGACACGAACCTCAAGCTGAAGTATGCGGTCGAGAAGGCCCGCGCCGCCAACATGCCGAAGGACAACATCCTCCGCGCCATCAAGCGAGGGGAGGGATCCAAGGACGGCGACGACTTCGAAGAGCTCGTGTACGAGGGCTACGCTCCGGGCGGAGTGGCGATGCTCATCACCTGCCTGACCGACAACCGCAATCGCACGGCACCGGACATCAAGTTCGCGCTGGAGAAGGGCGGGGGCAACATGGGTTCGACGGGCTCCGTCTCCTTCATGTTCGACTTCCGGTCCATCTTCGTCGTCGACATGACGGGTGAGCAGGGCGAAGAGGGCTTCGCGGGCAAGGCGTTCACCGAAGACTCGCTGCTGGAAGTGGGCATGGAGGCGGGTGCCGAGGACGTTCAGGTCGAAGGCGACGTCGCGACCGTGTTCGCGGCCGCGACCGAATTCCTCAGCGTCAAGACGGCGCTGGAGGAGGCAGGCGTCGTGATGCTCTCGGCGGAGACTGGCTATGTTCCTCAGACGACGGTCGAAGTGCCGACGAAGGAAGACGCGGCGAAGATCCTGAAGCTCATCGACAAGCTCGAGGACAACGAAGACGTTCAGAACGTCTACAGCAACTACGACATCAAGGACGAGTGGCTGGAGGAGTTGAACTCCTGACCCATGGGCTGGTCGCTATCCGATGCGAGGAAGTGGGTCGTGGCGACCCTCGGGCTCGTTCTGGCGGCCGCCTGTGCGGATGCCTCGCAGGATCCTTCAAGAGCCCTCTCGCAGGCTCCCGCTGATTCCCCGGCCGGAGCGCCCGCTGGGTCTCCCGCGGATGACCACGGGGCCCGGCTCGCGGGCATGGGGAACAACGCGGTCTTCCTCGAGGCCTTGACGCTCCAGCTCGCGCGCGAACTCCGCTTCGACGGCGCGGAGAGGCATTTCATCGAGGTCCTCATGGAGGGCGAGGGTGCCCCGCGGATTCGGGAAGCGGTCCAGTGGATGCCGGAGTACGTGGAAGAGCTCGTCGCGTCGGGCCGCTGGCGTCCCCGCGATCTGAAGGAATGGAAGTGGCTCGCCGTCATCGCGCTCTGGGACGAGCTTCAGGCGCGCATGCCGAGGAGCTTGGAACTCGGAATGGCGCTCGAAAACGGGCCGACCCGGTACATCGGAGCTGGGCTCCTGTTCACGCCGGATCAGCCTCTCTTCGACGTCCTCGCCGAGGGGTTCCGAAACGACGATCCGAACAACCGCGCCTACAGCGCGCTCGCGGTCAGCGCCAACGGCCACGAGGACTACATCGGGGCCCTGCGTGCGATGATGGATGATCCCCATCCCTGGCCCAGGGTCAACGCGATCGCGAGCCTGGTCCGCATCGACGACGTCCAGGGGATCCAGGAGGCGAGGGATCTCTTCAGTCGCCCGCCGTCCGCGCGGCGCTCCGAGGCCGTTTCGTACCTGTTCGAGGTGCTCGACCGGGCCGCGCCGCATCCGAACGTCCTCCGCTTCGTCACGGAAATGCAGGGGACTCTCAGGGGGCAGGATCGAGCGGCCGTCGATGCCATCCTCGTGATCCATGGCGCACAGACGGACACCTCGAAGATCCGGGCTGTCCTCATGGAGCTGGATCCCTTCGCTCCCGAGCTGCATCGCGGCGTGAGGGCGCTCGCGAGAACGCGGAAACCTGAAGATGCTGCGGCCCTCGAAGCGCTTTTTCATCGGCCCAACTCCCAGACCGTGACGCTGGATCTCGCGGCTGGCCTGGCCAAAGCCGGTTCGGACGAAGTGGAGCCGCTCCTGCGCAACGCGGCCTTCCGCCTCCCGTGGAGCCAGGCGCTGCTCGCCGCGGGCGCCGCGCGCGCGTGCTACGGCGATGAGCTTCTCGTCCGATGGATCGAGAACGCGCCGGCCACGACTCCGATCGAATCATGCCGCCGGATCGGGCTCGCTCTCGGTGAATTCGGCGGGCCCGAAGCGGTGGCACTCTTGAAGAAGCACGGTGCCGCAGCAGGCGCAGGAGAACTCCCGGCGTCGCGTAGCCGCGCCGTGTTCAGGTCCGCTCTCCAGGGCGCCGAGCTGGGAGTTCTCTCCAGGGTCTCCTCCAGGTAGCCGTGCCCATCGTCTTTATTGTTTGAAACGCAGCGTCCGCGTTTGCACGCTGAACAGCGCTCTGGCTTTCAGGGCGACTTCCACGGCTACCAAGGGGCGCCACGGGCCTCGGACTGCGACATGGGTGACGGACTCAGAACCATCAGGATCGCGACCACGGACACGTCGGTCATCAGTGGCGCGCGCGCGGCGGTCGACGCGGCGAACGAGTCGAACGCAGAGGACCCGCTCAGTGGCTGGAGCATCGCGCAGATTTCCTCCTGGCGGGAACTCGTCGAGGCGCCGCCGGCCCCCGGCGACGTCCTGCTGATCGACTCCTGGCTCAAGGACCGAAACGTCTACGAACTCCTGCGCCAGCTCTCTGGCCGCACGAAGTGCAGGACGTTCGTGGTCGTCGAGGACGGCAATCACGTGGCCGAGCCGATCGCTCGCTTCTGCGGCGCCACCGGCGTCATCGAGCGCCCCGTCAACGGTTCCAAGCTGCGCGCCGCGCTCGGCGTCTCGTCCGGCCCGCGCCCAGCCCTCGACTCCGAGCACCGTGGAATGGCCGGCGAGGAGTTCACGCTTCCGGAGGCCATCCTCGCGCAGATTGCGGAGTCCGACCCCTCCCGCGACGTCGCTGCCCCGCGTCACAACGCGCTGATGCAGGCCGCCATCGATCCAGTCACAGGTCTCTTCAACTACTCGTTCCTCGCGTACAAGCTGGACGAGGAGTTCAAGCGCGCCCGCCGCTTCAACGCGCCTCTCGCGGTGGCCATGCTGGGCTTCGAGAGCCAGGCATCCGACGACGTGCTGCGGGAACTCAGCTCGATCTTCCTGGCAGCTTCCCGCGACACCGACGTGCTCGGGCGCTTCGACGAAAACTCCTTCCTCTTCCTCCTTCCGAATACCGGTCCGGACGGTGCGGAGATCATGGCGCGCCGCGTCGCCGACACCGCCGAGGAGCGCCGGATGATGGACCTCGTCGGCGACCGCATCGAGGTCGCCATCGGCATCGCCAACTATCCGAGCCCGGACATCGAGAAGCGCGAGGACCTCTACGCCGCTGCGCGGGAAGCCTTCCTCGACGCGCGCCATGCAGGCGGCGGCGTCGTCGTGTCCGCTCTCTGATCCGAACCACGCGTTTGACCGAGACCCTCTCACCGCGGCGTCCTCTCCGCCTGCTCCTCAGCATCGACGACGTCGGGGACGTGCTCCTGCTCATCGGCACCTCGGTCGTCGTCGGGCACACGGCGGCGCCCGAGCCGGACCTGCGTTTCCTGGGCGATCTCGACGGCGTCCACGGCCAGTTTCGACTGCGCGACTCGTTCCACGGTGGCGCGGAATGGGCCCTGGCCGTTCAGCCAGGCGCGGCTCCGATCGAGATCGACGGGTCTTCCCTGCGGTCCTCCGACGGTCCGCGGTCCGTTCACGACGGGGATCGCGTGAGATTCGGGGTGGCCGCTTCCTTCACCTGCCGTCTCAGCGATCCCTCCAGCGCCACGATGGTCCTCGAGCTGGAGGGGCCCACCGACGCCGACGGGGCGCGTCGCGTGGCGCTGATGGCGCCCGGGGTCGCGGGACGCCTTCGCTTCGGCCCCCGGCGCAGGAGGCAGATCGTCGTCCCGGGTATCGCCCATGACGTGGCGCTGGTGGCGCAGCTCGAGGGGCCGGGGAGCCCCTCGCTCGCGGTCTCATGCAGCGGCGGCGTACGAGCTCCCCGAGGCGAGCCGCAGCAGGCAGTGGCCCTGGCCCTTCCCCTGGAGAAGCGCATCGACCTGGCCCTCGGCGCCGCTCCCGATCGCAGACCCCCTTTCGGCATGGCGATCCGCCAGGCCTGACATCTGGCTCGACCAGAGGGTAGCCTTGGGCCTGACGATGGACTGGGAAGCGTTCTACAACTCGTTTCGACAGCCGGACTTCGTGCCCGGCTACGAAATCGAGAACCGACTCGGGGGCGGCGCGTTCGGCGACGTCTACAAGGCGCGGAAGACGTCCATTGGAAAGGCGTACGCGATCAAGTTCCTGAAAGTCGAAAACGACGACCAGCGTGAAGCCGTCCAGCGCGAACTGGATCAGGTCCGACATTTCGCCGCGATCGACCATCCGAACCTGGTGACGATCGAGGACATGGGGTCCGTGATGGACGTGCCCTACGTCATCATGGGCTACGCGGGCGAGGAGACGCTCGCGAAGCGTTTCAAGCTCCACGACCTGTCCCCCGCGGAGGCGCTGCTCGTCTTCACGCAAACCGCGCGCGGCGTGCTCGCGCTCCACGATCGGCGGCTGGTTCACTTCGACCTGAAGCCCAGCAACATCTTTCTGCGCGGAGAGAACGCACGGGTGGGGGACTACGGTCTCTCGAAGCTGCTCGAGGGCGGCCGCACGACGCTCTCGTTCGGGCGCGGCACGCCCATGTACATGGCGCCCGAGATGCTCCGGAGTCGCGCGGATCATCGGGCCGACATCTACTCCCTCGGGGTGATCCTGTTCGAATCGCTCGCGGGCTACCTTCCCTTTCACCCGGACGAGTTCGGCGGACTCATCCTGCGAGAGTCCGACGCCCCTCCGGTGTTTCCCGAGGACTTCCCTGCCGTCGCGCGCGCGGCGACCGAGGCCTGCCTCCGGCTCGACCCCGCGGATCGGCCCGACTCGATCTCCGAAGTGCTGGAGATGCTGGGGCAGACGGCGAGGCCCGGCGACTCCGTGACGTTCCAACTCAGTCCGGCCGAGGCGCGTCCTGCACACGCTCGCAGGCAGTCCGCGAACGCCGCTTCCACGACGGCGCCCGACCTGGGCGTTCGTCCGGTCGTGCCTGCGACGGAGCCCGCTTCAGGTTCAGGTTCAGACCTTCGCGAAGGAGCGCCCCCGCAGCATGGAGCGCCCATCGGTTCGCGGCAGCGTTCGCCGCTTCTGGATCCCGCGGCGATCGAGGCGACGACGGCCAAGACCTCGCCGATCGAGCCGGGCCGGCCAGCCAGCCGCGCGCGCGAACTCGTTGCGGAACTGAACGCGCAGAAGCGCCGCGGGGAATCGGGCGGGGGGCTTCTGCCCCGCGACGAGGAGGGCCGTTTCTCGCGGACGTCCTACCAAGAGCCGCCGTCGAGCGCGAAGGTCCACGCTGCACCGGCCGCCCCCGTACCGACGATCATCCCGGTTCCGCCCAAGGTCACCGGCGGCCCGTTCGCGACCCTGATGGAGACGACTCGCGTGGGCTTCGACGTGTTCGCCGCAGCGATCGTCGCGGTGGTTCAGTCGATCCTGGACGCGTTCCGCCTCGTGACCGACCGGCTCGTCCGCAGTGACCGCGGCGGGCTGGTCGGGCGCACGGCTCGCTTCGCTCTCTTCTTGCTCATCATGGCGAGCGTCGGATTCGGCGCGACGCTCCTCGGCCTTTTCGGGCTGTTCGTTCTCGAACGGCCCTGACCCGCAGTCACACACCAGGATTCACAGTGTCAGGAGATTGGTCACCCGACGTGCGGCGCCTCGCCGACTTCGACGAGGACGAATGGGCGCGCGTCGAGCGCGCCTACGCGGGGCGACTGATCGCCTACATCGGGCGACGCGTGTCCGATGCGGAGGCGCGCGACGACATCGTTCAGGAGGTCTTCCTGGGCGCCGTGCGCGGCATCGGGACGTTCGACGAGAAGTATTCGTTCGAGCAGTATCTCTTCGGGATCTGCCGCAACCGAACGATCGATCACCTTCGGAAGAGGCGGATGGTCGGCGCGGGTCAAGGTGGCTCCGACGACGGCGAGGAAGCCGGAGGGATCGACCTCGCCTCCCTCGCCCTCGACGAGGATACGCCGAGCCAGATCGTGCGACGTTCCGACGTGCAGGGGCGCGGTCGCGAGCTATTGCGCGACGCGCTTCGCGAGTGGGTGCAGGAGACCTGGGCAGCGGGTGAGTTCAATCGCCTGATGGTGGTGGAGGCGCTCTTCCGAGGCGGCTGGAGAAACCGTGACACATGGGAGCGATTCGGCCTCCGCGACGAGACCGCGGTCGCGGGCGTGAAGTTCCGAGCGCTCAAGAAGCTGCGTGAATTCGTCGCGAAGCGGGACCCTGACGGCGAAGCGGTCGCGGCCCTTGCCCAGCTCGCAGAGGACGGGGACGTGCCGATGGACGTGGCCAGCGTCTGGTCGGACGAGCGCGTTTCCTGCCCGGCTCGACACTGGCTCGCCCGCTGGATCGCGGGGACCCTGGAGGAGGGGCCACGGGAGTTCATGGCCTTCCACGTCGACGAAATGGGCTGTGAATGGTGTTCGGCCAACCGAGACGACCTCGCTAGAAGGGACGAAGAGGCTCTTCTCCCTCTGCTCGTCTCGGTTCGAGCCTCGACCGCCAAACTCCTGAGGTCCCGAATCGACCGGCCCTCCGGCCCCTGAGCCTGGGCACATCCGGCTCTTCGAAACTCTTCACCAAGAGCGAGGTATCCTGTAACCGTGAGCGCCCCGACCAAGATCTATCTCGTCCTCATCGCGATCCTGGTGATCGTCTGGGCGGGCGTGTCGACCTTCGTGGCCGCCAGGGAGCCGGGTCTTCGGTTCATCACGGACCCCGAGGACATCATGCGGAATCCGGAGCGGTTCACCGCGATGCTCCGGGGCCGCGTCGACGTCCGCGACGCCGATGGCCAGTCGATCGCGCCGCCCGAGGGAACCCTGACGGTTCACGTCGAGGCCCGCGATGCCGCTGGCACGCTCGCCGTTCGCAGGATCGGAACCGTGCAGCCCGACGGGGTGTTCGAGGTCCTCGCGCTGCCCTACGGGCTCGCGACCGTGTCCGTCCAGCTGGGGTTCGGAGAGACGATCTGGCAGAGAGAGGACATCGTGGTCGGCGGAGCCGGCACGCTGGATCCGCGCATCGACCCGATCGATCTCGGGGATGATCTTTTCAGCTTCGATATCGAAGTGCGTGGGCCGAGCGGCTCGCCCGTTCCCGGAGGACAGCTCGCCTGGCGTCGGATCGGCTCCGAGGACGACGTGACGTTCGACGGGCTGGCTCCGATCGCACCCGACGGTCACGCTCGGTTCCTGTCGACCTCCAGCACGATCGACGCGGTCTGCTTCGTGCCAGGCGCGCGAACGGAACTCTTCGAGGAACTCTTCCTCGACTCGAGTCTCGATCTCGGCATCGGCACGACGGTCGATCTGGAGGTCGAGGGCACGCTTCCGGATCCGGAGCGCTGGACCGTCCACGCGGTGCTGGATCCCATCGAGCTGAGGCCGAAGGTCGATATCCGCCGCGAGGGGCTCGACGTTTCCCCCGGGCTCATCTACGCCGAACTCGATCCGAAGACGGGGCGCGTGTCGATTCCCGTCGCGCGCGGAGGCCGCTATCAGCTGACCTGGAGGGTTCGTCAGAACCGGAGGCACAGCATGAAGACCGAGAGGCTCTCCGACGTCGAGGAGGTCGTCGTTCCGGCAGAGCCGGGCACGTACTCGCTCCGTCGGGCGTTTCCGATCGACGCCTTTCTTCGCAAGGTATCCGACCGCTAAGTCGGGCGTCCGGGGTGGTCGGGACGGCGTCGCGGGCTCGGATAGGGCTCGGAATGCGCTTCCGGGGTGAGAATTTCCCGGTGCGGGTCTATTCTGACGCCATGTCACAGACCATCGTCGACCTCCCGTGCGCCTCTTGCGGTGCCCGCAATCGAGTGCCTGATGATCGCTTCGGCGACGTGCCAGTTTGCGGTCGGTGCAGCGCGAAGCTGCTTCCAGACCACCCCGTGGCCCTCGACGACGCAAGCTTTGGGAAGTACATCGCAAGGAGCGGGCTGCCCGTGCTCGTCGACTTCTGGGCCGAGTGGTGCGGGCCGTGCAAGGCGATGGCGCCGCAGTTCGAGGCCGCTGCGCGCGAGCATTTCGGCCAGGTGCTCTTCGCGAAGGTGGATACCGAGGCTGCGGTTCAGACGGCGCAGCAGTTCGGCATCCAATCCATCCCGACGCTGGTGCTGTTCAAGGGCGGCGCCGAGGTCGCTCGGCAGAGCGGAGCGATGCCCGCTGCCAAGATCGCGCAGTGGTTGGGCTCGATTCAGCCGCGGTGATCTCTCAGGCGCAGTGATCTCTCGGGAGCAGTGATCGTCAGGGGGCCGTCCCCTTCACGTCGGCGGGAGCCACGGGGACGGAGGCTCGGGCCTGCGACTCGAACTCCTCCGACGTCATGGGGTCGTCCTGAACCGTGAAGTCCTGGATCTTCCACTGCCAGCCGCCCTTGACCGCGATGATCGCCTCCGGCGCGGTGTTGCCGGTCTCCTCCGAGAAGTCGTCGATGTTCGCGCGATAGACGTCGTACCGCTCGATGTACTGCAGGATCCCGGCTTCGACGGGGTCGCGGACCGTGTTCCCTTCGGTGGGCTTCTCCGGCGTGGCTTCGGTCCAGGCGTCCCAGTAACCCTCGCGGTGCATGCGGAAGATCAGCCACCGATCCCTGGTCCAGAGTGGCCCCGGGATCCGGCTCTGGAGAACGGCGTCCATGCTCGACTGGAAGAGCACCTCGGGATTGTCGGCGCGGTAGAGCGCCCAGCGCAGCTGGGGGATCTTCGAAAGCAGCTCGTCGCGGACCTCGCTGTAGTAGTTGATGGAGCGGACCTTGGTGGTCGCCTTCCACTGGCGGGAGAAGCAGCGGTACTCCTCTTCGAGAAGGTTGCCCTGGACGGCGGTGCGGAACGACTGGAGCGCCTGTTCTGGCGTATTGAAGCCGTAGGTGAGCCCCTGCTGGACGGTGGGGGCCGGCACGCGGCAAGAGGTCGCCCCGCCGAGGAGCAACCCTCCCAGGCAGAAGGCGCTTCCGAGAGAACGCTGCAGGAAGGGGACGTCGGTTTCGGTCGTCATGGGCTGAAAGTGGGCGATTGTGGGGACCTTTCACGGGTCCGAGCCGGGAGGCACCTGCGGGACGGCTCCGTCAAGGAGCAGGCCCCGAGATGCGTCCCACAGGTTGTAGCGCTCTGACTCCTCGACCGGCAGGTAGTTCTGGCTCCTTGCGGGCGCTGCCCGATCTGCTTCACAGAAAAACATCTGTATTCTTGGTCTAACAGCCTGACTTTTCCCACCGTACCCGCCCCTGACAGGCGATCCGACCTCCGGATTCGGCCCCATGACGTCCGATACCCACCTCCGGACCGGTCTCACCGGACTGCCCTCGACGGTCCAGCTCATTCGAGGCCCTCTCGACCCGACTCACCGACCCATGAATCACAGCTCACCTCGCCGACAGTTCTCCATCGGGCTTCCCGTCGCGCTGCTCGCAGCCAGCGGCTTCGCCGTCAGTGCTTTCGCCAGCGCCACCGGTACCACGACGACTTCTGCTGCGCTCACGGCGCCCGCCCTCGTTCAGCAAGGGGGCCGCGGGAGCGTGACGGACAAGACGCCGCCGCCCAAGCCGGTCACCGTGCCCGCGAAGCGCGTCCAGAAGCCGGTGACCTCGGGGCCCGCCCCCGTGGAAGTCGTCAAGGGCGAGTCCGGCGTCGGGGCGAACGATGGTCCGGCTGGCGGCGCTGTCAAGGGCATGACTCCCGAGCAGCTCAAGCAGCAGGAGGAGTACCTCGCCAAGCAGAAGGCCGCAGGAGCCGACAAGGGCGGGGCCGCTCGCGGCGCCGTTCCGCGCCCCCCGCGCAACGCGAACGCGAAGCTCGAGATCGAGTTCGGCTCGGACAAGCACGACTTCGGCCTGGCGCGCCAGGGCGACCAGCTGACCCACGTGTTCGAGATGAAGAGCGCGGGTAGTGAGCCGCTCATCATCAGCCAGGCGAGCCCGACCTGCGGCTGTACCCTCGGTGAGGTCAAGGTCAAGCAGCCTGGCGAGGAGGTCGCGACGCTGTACAAGTTCGGCGACGAGATCATGCCGGGCGCCGACATCGAGCTCGAGGCCACCCTCGACACGACCAGCAAGTCCAACCGCACGAACGTGCGCATCAACGTCTACTCGAACGACGGCACCGCCGGCCAGAACCAGCTTCAGCTGATGGCCAACGTCGAACCGTTCATCGACGCGACGCCCAAGTTCCTCCAGCTCGGCGAGATTCGCGAGGGCGTTTCGAAGACCGCTTCGGTGGACTTCCGTACCTCCTCGGGCGAGGCCATCATGCTCACCCAGGACGATTCGCGTCCGATCCCGATGCCCCAGGGCCTCTCGCTGAACGTCGAGGCGATCAATCCGAACGACGAGGGCAAGTCGAACCACTGGCGCGCCACCTTCACGATCGCGGAGGATTCGACCGCCGAGCCGAAGGGATACATGCTTCGCCTCAACAGCGACGTGCCGCTTCCGGAGTCCAAGGCGCACGCCGCCAAGCCGGGTGCCGTCGCGGTCTACCAGGCGAGCACGAACATCAACTACAACATTCTCGGCGCGCTGTCGCTTCAGCCGCAGTACGTCTCGCTCGGCCTCGTGCGTCCCGGCCAGACGGTCGTGCGCAACGTGCGCCTGACCTGCCACGAGCCGGAGTTCGATCTCTCCAACGTGTCCGTCGAGATCACCGGTGAGCAGGCGGCGGAGCTCGCCTGGGCCGACCGCTTCGCGGCGAGCGTCAAGCCGGTCAGCGGCAGCAACGCCGTCGATATCGAGCTGCGCCTCACGGGGCTCCCGGACGACGCGGACGGATCCTTCCGTGGCCGCGTGAACATCAAGACGGGTCACCCGTCGAAGCCCGAGGAGTTCTTCCGGTTCTCCGGCGTCTGCCGCAAGCTGGCCGGCGAGGGCGGGACCCCGGTCCAGCGCCCGGGTGGTGCCCAGAAGGCCCCGGTGAAGAAGGGCGATTCTGGCCAGTAGTAGCGGTTCGATCGCCGGGTCTGGCGCACCGCCTGGTGCGTGAGAGGCCCCGATCGGCGTCTTTATGGGGGCCGCGGAGTAACTTCCGCGGCCCCCTCGCTATGGTGTAGGTGCTCGTGCGGCGTCCAGCGGCCCCGCCCTCCCCCTGACGACCTCCCTCCGGTACTCGGGTGCCCTATGCGGCGCCTCCCCTGAACCTTGAGCCAAGACCTCGGCGACATTCTCCTTTCCAGCGGCGCGCTGGATGAAGCTCAGCTTCGTGAAGCCAAGGCCCAGCAGCGCGGGGGCGGAGTCTCTCTGGAGGCGGCCGTTCTCGGTCTGGGTTTCGCCGACGAGCCCACCGTCTATCGGGCCCTGGCGAAGGCGAACGGCCTGCCCTTCGTGGACCTCTCGAAGGGCAAGGTGAACGACGCGGTGCTGGATCTCGTTCCAGCCGAGTTTGCCCAGGAGCAGGGCGTGCTGCCCGTGATGCAGAAGGGCGACAAGCTGATCGTGGCGATCGACGATCCCCTGAAGCGGATCGTCGTGGACCAGCTGCAGTTCCTGCTCGGCGACATGGAGATCGCCTGTGCGCTCAGCGCGCCCGCCTCGCTCAAGCGGGCCATCGCAGCAGCCTACGGCGCAGGCGCCGAAGAAGCCGTCGCGGCCTCCATGGGCGCCGTGATCGGCGGGGACGGCGAGGACGACGACGCGCCCATCGTGCGCCTCGTCTCCAGTATCTTCAAGCAGGCACTCGACGCGCGCGCCTCGGACATCCACGTCGAGCCGGGACACGGGCGGATGCGGATTCGCTTCCGCATCGACGGCATGCTGCGGGACGTCGCCGAGCACCCGCCGCACCTCGGTGCGCCGCTCATGAGCCGCCTCAAGATCATGGCGCGCATGGACATCGCCGAGAAGCGCAAGCCGCAGGACGGGCGCATCGGCCTGAAGATCGAGGGTCGCGACGTCGACGTGCGTGCCTCGATCCTGCCGTCCAACCACGGCGAGACCATGGTGATGCGTCTTCTGGATCGCGGACAGAACCTGCTGGGCCTCGCCCAGCTTGGCTTCAGCTCGGACGACCAGCGCTGGTTCCGCAAGATGATCGACCGGCCGAACGGCATCGTGCTCGTTACGGGACCCACCGGTTCGGGCAAGACGACGACGCTCTACGCGGCGCTCCAGGAACTGAACCGGCCAGACGTGAAGATCATCACGGCCGAGGATCCGGTGGAATATCACATCCCCGGGATCAACCAGGTTCAGGTCGAGAACCGCATCCACCTGACGTTTGCTCGCATCCTGAAGGCGATGCTGCGCTGCGCGCCCAACGTCATCCTCGTAGGAGAAATCCGCGACCTGGAGACGGCCGAGATCGCGATCCAGGCCGCCCTCACCGGGCACCTCGTGTTCTCCACGCTCCACACGAACGATGCGCCCAGCGCTCTGACGCGGCTCATCGACCTCGGCGTCAAGCCGTTCCTCGTCGCGGCGTCGGTCCAGGGCATCATCGGCCAGCGCCTCGTTCGCCGGCTCTGTTCCTCCTGCGCCCAGGAGTACGAGCCCTCGGAGCTGGAGCTGCGTGCGATGGGGCTGACCCAGGCCGCATCGGGCAACCCCAACCTGCGCTTCAAACGTCCCAAGGGCTGCCGCATCTGCGAGGGCTCAGGCTACAAGGGCCGCGTCGCGCTGTACGAGCTCTTCACGATGGACGCGACGATTCGCGAGCGCACCTTCCGGGGCGCCACGCTCGACGACGTGCGCGATACGGCCGAAGCGTCCGGCGCGCTGAGGGGGCTTCTGTCCGATGGCGCGGCCAAGGTGACCGAAGGCCTCACCAGCGTCATGGAAGTCCTGCGCGTCGCTGGCTCGAATCTCACCACCGCCGAAGAAGAAGCGCTGTCCGCTTGATCCCCATGAACGTGAAGGAACTGATGGGGCGGGCGATCGACGCCGGCGCCTCCGACTTGCACCTGAACCCTGGCCGCCCGCCGGTGGGGCGCGTCGACGGACGCCTGGTCTCGCTCACCACGGACGACATCGACGCCGCCTCGGCGGAGCAGTGGTGCCGCGAACTCTGCGACGACGTCCACTGGGAGGAACTCCAGAGGGTCGGGACGACCGACCTCGGCCTCGCGCACGAGTCCGGGAACCGCTTCCGCGTGAGCTGTTTCAAGCAGCGCGGTCAGTTCACGGCCATTCTGCGCCTGATCCCGAGCCAGCTTCTGACCTTCGATCAGATCGGTCTCCCCGAAGCGGTCGAGGAGCTTCTCAAGCGCCCGCGCGGGCTCATCCTCGTCACGGGTCCGACGGGCTCCGGTAAGTCGACGACGCTCGCGACGATGATCGACTGGATCAACCAGAGCTACGACAAGCACATCATCACGATCGAGGACCCGATCGAGTTCTATCACCGCCACGGTCTCGGGCTCGTCACCCAGCGCGAGATCGGCTCCGACGTGCCAGACTTCGTCGAGGCGATGCGCCGGGCGCTCCGCCAGGACCCCGACGTGATCCTCCTCGGCGAGATGCGGGACCTCGACACCATCTCGGCCGCGCTGACGGCCGCCGAGACAGGCCACCTCGTGTTCGGCACGCTCCACACCACCGGCAGCGCGCGCACCATCAACAGGATCATCGACGCCTATCCCGCGAACCAGCAGGAACAGGTGCGCGCCCAGCTTTCGGTCGCGCTCGTCGCGGTCGTGAGCCAGGTGCTGATGCCCCGCAAGGGCGGCGGCAGGATCGCTGGCTTCGAGGTCATGATCAACAACCCGGCGATCGGCAACCTGATCCGCAAGAACGAGACGAACAAGATTCAGTCGACGATCCAGACGTCCAAGCGCATGGGCATGGTGACGCTCGACGACTACCTGCTCGAACTCGTGCGCGACGAGGAGATCACGCGCGAAACGGCCCTCGCGTTCGCCCAGGAGCCTCGGGATCTGGAGGGACGTCTTTGACCCCGCCTCCCGATAGCGCGGGCGCGCGCCCGCTCCTCGGTCAGATCCTGAAGGCGCGCGGTGTGATCCGTGAGAGCCAGGTGCAGGCGGCGCTCGCAGAGCAGCGCGCGCACGGTGGACTGATCGGCCAGGCGCTGATCGAGACGGGGGCTTGCACGCCCGCGGATATCGCGCTGGCGCTCGCCGAGCAGGCGGGCCTGGAGACCGTGAACCTGAACACCGTCGATCCCGACCCGGAGGCGCTCGCCGCCGTGGACGGTTCCGCCGCGCACACCTACGGGGTGCTGCCGATCCGGATCGAAGGGGCCACGCTCGTGGTGGCGCTCGCGGATCCGATGAATACCGGGGTGCTGGAGGACCTCGCGTTCACCACCGGCTACGAGGTGCGCGCCGTCGTGGCGGACGCGGAAGCGATCAAGGCGGCCGTGCTCGCGCACTACGGCGAGGAAGCCTCGCTCACCGACGCCATCAAGGACGCCGCCAAGGCGGCGCTCGGCACCGATGCGGAGAGCGCAGCGCAGAGCCTTCCTGTGGTGCGCCTCCTGAACTCGATCCTGCACCGTGCCATCCGCGACCGCGCGAGCGACGTGCACTTCGAGACCTACGAGAACGCGTTCCGCATCCGCTACCGCGTGGACGGCTCCCTGTACGAGGTCGAAGCACCGCCGCCGCACCTCGCGCTGCCGCTCGTCTCGCGGATCAAGGTCATGGCCGACCTGGACATCACCGAGACGCGCGTGCCCCAGGACGGCCGGATCGAGGTTTCGATCGACGGTCGCCCCGTTGACCTGCGCGTGGCGACGCTTCCAGGGGCCTCGGGCGAGGGCTGCGTCATGCGGGTGCTCGACCGCAGCGCGGTCAACCTGAACCTTTCGGCGCTCGGCATGCAGCCCGCGGACGAAAGCGCGCTGCGCGCGCTGACGCGCATTCCCCACGGCATCGTGCTCGTCACGGGCCCCACGGGCTCCGGCAAGACGACGACCCTGTACGCGATGCTGTCCGAGGCGAACACGCCAGAGACGAAGATCATCACGGTTGAGGACCCGGTCGAGTACGACATCCAGGGGATCGTCCAGGTGCCGATCAACGAGGATATCGGCGTGACCTACGCGGCCGTGCTGCGCTCGATCCTTCGCCAGGACCCGGACAAGATCCTGGTGGGGGAGATCCGCGACCGTGACACCGGGGCGACGGCCGTCGAGGCCAGCCTGACCGGCCACACGGTCTTCGCGACCATCCACACCAACGACGCGCCGAGTACGGTGACGCGCCTCGTCGACATGGGCGTCGAGCCGTTCCTGATCGCAGCGACCCTGGAGTCGGTGGTGGCCCAGCGGCTCGTTCGTTCCGTCTGTCCCGAATGCAAGGTCACCTTCGAGCCGGACGAGGATTTCCTCGGAGAGCTCGGGCCCGATGCCCACCTCGTACGGGGATCGACCCTGGCCTACGGGAAGGGCTGCACCCGGTGCCACCACACCGGCTACTCGGGCCGCACGGGGCTCTTCGAGATCATGACGATCGACGACGAGATCCGGCGCCTCATCGAGACGAATGCGTCGATCGAAGAGCTGCGTACGGCGGCCATCGCGGGCGGCATGCGAACGCTGCGTGAAGCGGGCCTCCGGGCGGCTTCCGAAGGGCGCACGACGATCGAAGAAGTTCTCCGGGAAACGCTCGTCTGATCGAGAGCCCTTCCGCTATTCAAGGTTCACCATGGCACGACGTATCCAGCGTAATTCCCCGGCCCCCAAGCGCGCCAGCGCCTCCCCCGGAGGCGGGGCGCCCGGCGCCGCTCCCCGCAGCGGCCGCGGCAAGAGGGTGGACGGCGACCTCGTCACGGACTTCACCGTCCAGCTCGCGACGCTGTCCGATGCGGGCATCCCGGTCGTCAAGGCGCTGACGATCCTGGAGGGCCAGACCTCGCCAGGGCCCTTCAAGGACATCCTGCGCGAGATCACGGAGGACGTCTCGGGCGGCTCACCGCTCTCCGAGGCGATGGCCAAGCACGATCGGGTCTTCGATCATCTCTACTCCTCGATGGTGAGAGCCGGAGAGGTCGGCGGAGTGCTCGATCGAGTCCTCAACCGCCTCGCGGTCTTCCGCGAAAAGGCGGCCGACATCCGGTCGAAGATCAAACAGGCGCTGATCTACCCGGCGGTGCTCGTGCTCTTCGCGATCCTGGTGATCGCAGCCGTCGTGATGTTCGTCATCCCGAAGTTCAAGGAGATCTTCGAGAGCTTCAACGTCGACCTGCCGGAGCCCACGCGGATCTTGCTCGGGATCAGCGGGTTCATGACCCAGTGGTGGTACCTCGTGCTCGGGCTGCCGGTCCTTGCGTTCGTGGCCCACGGAATCGCCGTTCGCCGAAGCCGAGGCTATCGGCGCGGCTGGCACGCTCTTCTTCTGAAGGTCCCGTTCCTGGGGCCCGTGCTCAACCGTTCGATGACAGCGCAGTTCGCCCGTACGTTCGGCACGCTCGTCCAGGCCGGCGTGCCTCACCTCGATGCGCTCGGGATCTGTCGCGACACCAGCGGCAACGAGGTCCTCGTGGATGCGGTCGAGGACATTCGCCGCACCGTCCGCGAGGGCGAGGGCATCGCTCGTCCCATGGGTGAGACCGGTCTGTTCGACGACGTCGTGACCAACATGGTCGACGTGGGCGAGGAGACCGGCGAGCTCGACGGCATGCTGCTGAAGGTCGCGGACGCCTACGACATCCAGGTGGATCGCAAGCTCGCCTCGTTCTTCAAGGTGCTGGAGCCGGCGATCCTTATCTTCATGGCGATCGTGATCGGCGGTCTCGTGATCGCGCTGATCATGCCCCTGACGAAGATGATGCAGACGATCGGCGGACAGGCCTGATCGGGCGACGTGGAAGGCGACGCGGATGTAGAGCCGCCGCGGGGCTCCACGAACGAGCGCCGAGGGGATGTACCTGATGGCGTGAGGAGCGGGCCTGCCAGGTCGCTTCGGACGCCGATCGTCATCGCCGTCGTGCTGGCGAACCTCGTCACCTTCCTCGTGCTGATGGGGGCGACGGAGTACGCGGCCCGCGAGAACAAACGGGCCATCTCCGCGGACTACACCGAATGGCTGGCGGATCAGCTCGACGAGATCGTGGACCGCGACGGCGCGATCCGGATCGGCAAGGCGCTGAACTGGCGCGGCTGGCGACGCTTCGACGACGTGATCGTCGCGCAGATGCCCGAGGAGGCTCCGCCTGCGAGGACGGGCGCCGAGGGGAGGCGCGAGCTGGTCGTTCCTGGCGTGTTCCTGAATCCGCTGGGGCGAGCCGAGCGCGCGCCTGATTTCGACGAACAGAACGCCCTTCAGATGATCCTGGACGCGGCCGCAGCGCAGCAGTCGGTCTCCACGGCCTTCGGCACTGCCGCGCCGATCGGCTTGCCCGGGGCGAAACCATGGGGCGGGGTCTGGTTCCGACGCAAGGAGGTCGACATCGGGGACTTCCCGCACCAACAGCTCACGCTCATCTTCGTGGCGACGATGGCGCTCTTCACCGCGCTGATCCTGTGGCTCCTCCAGCGAACCGTGCTGGACCCTGTGCGTCACCTCGCCGGCGTGGTCGGGCACCTGGAGTCCGCGAACCTGCGGGCCCGCGTGAACATCCCCGAGGGGCGGAACGACGAAATCGCCGAGCTCGGGCACGGCTTCAACGCGATGGCAGGTCGCCTGCAGCGCTACAACCTCGACCTGCAGAACGCGGTCGAGGAGGCGACGGCGCGCGTCAAGGCCGTCGAGGCAGCGGCGATGACCCAGCGGCGGCTGGCCGCGACCGGCGAACTTGCGGCGGGGGTGGCGCACGAGCTCAACAATCCGCTGGGCGGGCTCTCCAACGCAGTCGAGGCCCTTGGACGAGACAGCCTCTCGCCCGAGCGGCGCAAGGAGTACCTGAGCCTCGTGAGCAGCGGACTTGCCCGAATGGGGGAGACGGTCGGACGGCTCCTGCGGCTCGCGCCGAGGGAGACGCTGCTGGAGGGCGTGACGCTTCTGAGACCCCTGGGCGATGCGCTCGGTCTTGTTCGGCACCGCGCCGAAGCCATGGGGGTCGCGATCGACGTGTCCGGTCCAGGCGAGGCGCACGGACCGCGTAGCGGCTTCGAACCCGGCGCCCTCGATCCCTTCGCGACCCTGCCGCAGATCCGCGGCGCCGCGAACGAACTCGGCCAGGCGCTGCTCAATCTATTCGTCAATGCGCTCGACGCGATCGAGGAAGCGCGTGGTGAGAACCTCGCGACCAAGGGGCCGGGTCGTATCCTGCTCACGATGGAAACCGGAGCGGACCACACGGTTCAGATCGTCTGCGCAGATGACGGTCCTGGCGTGGTCGAAGAGGTGATGGATCGAGTCGCGGATGCATTCTTCACGACGAAGGAACAGGGCAAGGGTACAGGGCTCGGCCTCGCGATCGTTCACAACGTCGTCGCGGCCCACGGTGGACGCGTTCTCCTCGAGAGCTCGGCGGGCATGGGCTTCAGCGTGACGATCGAGCTGCCGGCGGAGACGACAGGATGATCTGGGTGGCCATTTTCGTTCTGGCGTTCCTCTCGGGGACGTTCAGTAGCTCGGAGACCGCGCTGTTCAAGCTCGGCGAGGGGGACCTCGCTCGGGCACCGAAGCGCGTGAAGCGACTTCTGGAGGACCCGCGCGCGCTGCTCGTCTCGATCCTGCTCGCGAACCTCGTCGTGAACCTCCTCTTCTTCGCAATCGCACCGCGCGCCTTCACGCAGCTTCAGGGGCAGCTCGGAATCGGTGAGCCGCTGGCCGCCCAGGGCGGAGCGTCGCTCTTCGGCGGACTGCTGGCGCTCATCACTCTTCTGTTGACGGGGGAGATCGTTCCCAAGGCGCTGGCGCTTCGCATGCCCCTCGGCATCGCGCGGGTGACCGCCACGCCGATCGGCTGGACGATCCGTTTCCTGAGGCCCGTGCGCTACGTGGTGGGGTTCGTGCTGGAGCTGTCCCATCGCGTCCTCGGCGAGAACGAGCGCACCGAGCAGGGGGTGACGCCGGAGGCGCTCGCGGACGTTCTGGAGCGCAGTCGAACGGCGGGGGTTCTCGGCGCCAACGAGGCGGACCTGCTCGGTGAAATCGTCGAGCTGGAGCACTTGCGTGTTCGCGAGGCGATGACGCCCAGGGTGGATCTCGTCATCTTCGATCTGGAGGCCGAGGATCAGGACGGCGAGCGTCGTCGCGTGCTCGATGAGTCGCGGCGCGAGCGCGTCACCTGGATGATCGCGGTCCGAGGGAGCGCCGACAACATCGCCGGCGGCATCCAGGTGCGTGACCTGCTCGTCAAGCCGGACCGTTCACCGGAATCGCTGGTGATGCCCGTCAAGTTCGTGCCGGAGGTGGCGCGACTCGTGTCCCTGCTCTCCAGCTTCCACATCGACAGGGTGACGGAGGCCGTGGTCGTCGACGAGTGGGGCGGGACCGCAGGGGTGGTGACTCTCGAAGCGGTCTTCGAAGAACTCGTCGGTGACATCCGGGTCGAAGACGAGGAGGCGATCGACGAGGTCGTTCCGCTCGGCGAGGGGCGCTATCGCGTGTCGGGTGGACTCTCGGTTCGAGATTGGAACGAGACCCTCGGGGTGGCGATCTTCCCGGGCGCTTTCGAAACCGTGGGGGGCTTCGTTACGGCGGCGCTCGGGCGGCTTCCGAAGGCGGGCGATACGGTGGAGCTCGGCGGCGGGCTGGTGGCCGAGATCGATCAGGTGCGCGGCCGGCGCGTGTTCACGGTGACCCTCTGGAGCCGCGCCCAGGGCCGGACCTTCATGCTCCCCAGTCGTCGCTCGGGTGCAGGAGTCAGTTGATGGAAATCGCCCTCGAAATCGTCTTGCTGGCCGTGCTCATCGGGTTCAGCGCGGTCTACTCCGGCTCGGAGATCGGCTTCTACTCGGTCTCGGCGGTCCAGGTCGACCTCGACGCGCAGGGCGGTTCACGCCGGGCGCAGCTCATGCAGTGGCTGCTCCGGAACGAAGGAGCCCTGCTCGTGACGATTCTGGTCGGCAACAACCTGGCGCTGGAGCTGGCGACCCATGTGGGGGAGTCCCTCGCGATGGCCTGGCTGGGCGTCAGCGATTCCGGTGCCACCGCCGCCATCCTCGTGACGGTCGTCCTGACGCCTCTCGTCTTTCTCTTCGGCGAGGCGCTGCCGAAGGACATCTTTCGCCAGCGGCCCCACGCTCTGACGGGGCTCGCGGCGCCTCTCATCGCGCTTTCGCGCGTCGTTTTCTGGCCGCTGGAGCGAATTCTCCGCCTCGCTACCCTCGCCCTGGAGAGGATCCTGGGCCTGGAGGACAGCGAAGTTTCGCCGCTCGCAGGCCGGGACGCGGTGCTCGGATTCCTGGCGGAGGGCAGAAGGCACGGGGCGCTGTCCGAGCGGGCGGAGGCCCTGGCCAGCAACGCGCTGAGGCTCAAATCGGTGCCGGTCAGCGAGGTGATGGTCCCCTGGGAGGAGGTCGGCTACCTGCGCCGATCGTTGGACGATCCGGTTCCCCGGGAGAAGCTCTTCGAGCAGCTCCTGGCCTCGAAATTCAGCCGTCTGCCCGTCGTGGTGGACTTCCAGGGCACCATTCGGCCCGATCACGTGGCCGGGTACGTCCACCAGCTGGAGGTGCTTCACAACTGGTCACGGGCCGGGGAAGGCCCGCCCCCGGACGTTCTGGAGCGGGTGCGCCCGATGCTTCAGCTCTCGGCGGACGAATCCATCGATGCCGCGCTCGGGAAGTTCCGGGCGGCGGGAAGGCGGATCGGGCTGGTGGTCCAGGGAGAGGAGGTTCGGGGCGTGGTCTCCGTGAACGACCTGCTCGACAGCATCTCGGGGGTCGTCGTGGCATGAGCGGGCGCAAAACGCTTTTTTTCGCGCGGTGGCCGCAACCAGCCCGGGACGTTACGCTAGCGCGCCCCATGAGAACCTCCACAGCCTCGAATCCCGCCCCGTCTTCCGTCGGAGCACGCGCCCAGCGCATCGCCTGGTTCGGAGCCGGTGTGGCCTGCGCCCTCGGTGCGCTCACCCTTCTGGATTCTGCCCAGGCACGGCTCTCGAGCCCTATCGCCTCGGCAGCTCCCCTTCCGATCGCGCCAGCTCCCTCGCTGCTCCTTGGAGCGCCTGCGGCTGTCCAGGGCGCCAACGGGAACAGCTCCCAGAACGATCTCGTTCGACCGCTGCCCGTGACGAGCAGCGGCGTGACGGGCGATTCGAACAACCGCATGATCGCGGTGACCGGCAACGACATCACCGGGCAATCCGTGCTCTATCTGGTCGATACGATCGACAAGCAGCTCGCGGTTTATCAGGCTTCAGGAGGTGCTCCCGGCACCCAGAACGTCAAGCTCGTGGGCGCCCGCAACATCAGCCTCGACCTCCAGCTGGACGGCCTCAACGACCGCACCGAGGTCGACAAGCAGCCGCTCACCTACAAGGACCTCGAGCGCCGCTTCAACAACAGCACCGACAACTCGCGGACCGCGCCCTCCGGCGTGCCGCGCTGATTCTCTTCCATCGCGCGCTGCGAAGGCTTCCCCCCCGAAGCCCTTGCGTCGCACGACTCTGACTGAACGACCCGTTTCCCTACTTACGAGATCCCCCCAAGGAGTCCCTGTGGCTGACGATTTCTATAGCTTCGATGAAGCCCTCGATGAGCTGAAGCTCAAAGAAGAAGAGCTCAAGCGCCTCGTCTCGGAAGGCGAGATCCGCGCATTCCGTAAAGGCGACACCATGAAGCTGCGCCGTGCAGACGTGGAGAACCTCCGCGCCGAGCTCGACCGCGACGTCGTCGACCTCGGCGATACCGTGGATGAGCTCGTCTTCGAAGACGACACCGACCTCGGTGGCGACACCGGCATGGCCACCCAAGAACTCGACGTCGAGACCCTCGTCGACGACGTGGAAGAGGTGCCTGAGCTCGAGCTCGAGGACATCACGCCCTCCAGCCGTCGCGCCTCATCGCGCGGTGGCCGCGCTGCAGCTCCGGCCGCGGCCGCTCCGGTGCGTCGCACCAGCGCCGTGGCAGCCGCCACGGCCGAGGTCGAGGAGGAGCCGGGCTGGGTCAAGGCCTTCGCCATTCTGACGGCGCTCGTCCTGATCCTGGCCGCTCCTGTGATGATGTCGATCGCCACCGGCAACGCTGGCGGCCTCGCGAAGGGCGTGGCGGGCATCTTCGGCGCCAGCTTCGATGACGCAGCCCCGCCCGCGGTGGCCGCTGAGGAGTAGGGCGCCGCTGAGGAGTCGGGCCGAAAACCCCACTCTTCCCTCAAGAGAGCCCGTCGCGCGCACCCTGCGCTCGACGGGCTCTCTTGCGTTGGGAGCCTCACTCGCGGGGAGACTCTCCGTTCGAGGAGCTGAACGAACCTGGGGTGAAGTTGCGGTGATGGAGGACGATCGCCGACGGTCCACGACCCGAGATCACCTCGACCACGTCCACGCGGGATCCCGGGAAGCCCTCGCTACGTGCGAGCCGACGGGCCGCGCTCCGGCGGCGGGCCAGAGCCTGATCGGTGACGCGTGCGCCAGGTCGTCTGCGAGCCCACTCGCCCGCCAGGGAGCCAGGAGCCTCCGCTCCTGCGAGTGGCCACCAGCCGGTTTTCACCTCGATCACCACGAGCGTCCGTCCATCGAGCCCGACGAGGTCGAGTTCCGCTTCTTCTGCCCGGAGATTCCTCCCGACGAGCCGCCAGCCTCGAGAGCGGAGGAACCGCGCAGCCAGCTCCTCGCCCAAGAGGCCGAGTTCGCTCCGGGTCAGGTCCCAGCGACCAGCCGCTCCGGTTCTGGCCTCGGTCCTGGCTGGCGCCCTCGCCACCAGCCAGGAGAGCGGCGCGGTGGGCAGGATTCGAAGGGCGATCGCGAGGGCCAGTCGCCGTGGGGCTCCCGTCAGGCCCCTGCGGCCTCTTCTTTCGGCTGGAGCACCTCGTGGATAGAAGCCCGAGAGAACGTGAGCCGTGTCTCCCCCGCCTTGAGGGTCAGGGTGTTCTCCTTGACCTCCACGACCTCCGCATGGAGCCCGCCCGTCGTCACGATCTTGTCGCCTTTCTTGACCGCCCCGAGCATGGCCTCGCGCTTCTTCCGGGCCTTGCGCTCCGGAGCGAAGATCAGGAACCAGATGACCGCGCCGATCAGCGCGAACATCATCAGGCTCTGCATCGGGTTGCCCTGGGGCGTGGCGGCTCCCGTCGCGCCATCTGCCCCCGGCGTCCCGGGCGTCGCGGGTCCCTGAACGGCCGCTCCCGGCTGCCCCGGACCGGCGGCCTGCGAGAGGGAGAAGGCCGGCGATGCGGAGTCGAATCCGGTGGAAGACGCGACGGAGCTGGTCATGGCGATCGTGGCGCCGTCGAGAAGGAGTGAAAAGGCGGTCATGGAACGGTGTGCGTGAGGGCTCTTTGGGGCTGCTTCTGGACTCCGTCAGAGTCGCGGGCGGCGGCCCGATGGGGGATTTTGTCGGGACAGGACAAGTCTGCGACGTCGAAGGGACGCAAACTTGGAGGCGGGAGCCTACTAGGATGGGGTCTTCCCCGGAAGCAGCGCCCTCGACTGCCTGGACTTTCCTCGAATGCGGACCCAATTCTCACCCTCCCAAAGGCTCGTCGTCGCCATGAGCGGCGGCGTGGACAGTTCGGCGGTTGCCTACATGCTCCGCGAGGCGGGTCACGATCTCGTGGGCCTCTTCATGCGGAACGGCGTCGACATCAAGGAGTCCGAAGTGTCCAAGAAGTCGTGCTGCTCCCTGGGTGACGCCCGCGACGCACGCATGGTTTCGGCCAAGCTCGGCATTCCCTTCCAGGCGATGGACCTGTCGGCCGAGTTCCAGGACGTGATCCAGTACTTCGTCTCGGAGTACGGGCGCGGCCGCACGCCCAATCCGTGCGCGGTCTGCAATCGCGACCTCAAGATGGGTAAGCTCCTCGACTTCGCGGAGGAACTCGGGTGCGCCGGCGTCGCGACCGGGCACTACGCGCGTATCTCGGTGGAGGACGGACGCGTTCGCCTGCGCCGGGGCGTCGACCGGACGAAGGATCAGTCCTACCAGCTCTTCTCCGTCAAGGAGAAGGACCTCAAGCGTACGGCGACTCCGCTGGGCGATATGGAGAAGGTCGAGGTTCGCGCTCTGGCCGAGCAGGCGGGCATTCGTACCTACGCGAAGAAGGACAGCCAGGAGATCTGCTTCGTGCCTTCGAACGACTACCGCCGTCTCCTGAAGGAGCGCGGCGTCGAGCTGCACCCCGGCCGCATCGTGGACGTGTACGGCCGCGATCACGGAGAGCACGAAGGCACCGAGCACTTCACGATCGGCCAGCGCCGCGGTCACGGCGTCGCCGTCGGAATCCCGATGTACGTCGTCGAGATCCATCCAGAAGAAGGGCTGGTCGTCGTCGGTACCGAGGCGGACTGCAAGGCGCCATCGATGGTGGTGGACGATCTCAACTGGCTGGGCTTCGACGCTCCGCTCGGCGGCTCGTTCCGCTGCGCTGTGCAAGTGCGCTATCGCCACGACGCGGCACCAGCCACGGTGGAGCTGAACGACATGGGGACCCGCGGAATCGTCACGTTCGACGAGCCGCAAATGGCCGTCGCGCCCGGTCAAGGGGCGGCGTTCTACGAACTCGACGAGGCGGCCCATGCCGGCACGGAGCTCTCGCTTGGAGGAGGCTGGATCGAATCGGCCGCCCGCAGCCAGGAGTCGCCGGAAGCCCTCGAAGTCGCGCGCTGATGCGGCCGGGGCTCGGGCTCGACCTCATGAAGCTCGGCGCGGCGCTCCTGGGCGTCGCTGCCGTGGGCGCGTGGTTCTTCCGGATGCCCTCGGAGGGAACCGAGGACGAGGCGTTCACGCGGCCCGCCGTGACAGCGCTGCTCATCGATACCTCGGCGAGCGTGACGAGAGCACGTCAGGGCTGGAAGAAGTGGGCGATTCGCGCGGTCGAGGGCGAGGCAAGGGCGGCGCGAGCCCGCGGTGACGAGGTCGCGCTGATCACGTTCGATGCCGAGGTGGAGCGCCGCGTCGGCCCCGTGGACGCGGAGACCTTCATCGCGAGCCTCACGCCGCGCTGGTTCGACGGCAAGAGCCGCGGTTCGTCCGAGCTTGCGACGGAACTGGAGGGGGCCGCGCGTGCGGCAGCTGCGCTGCTCGCCGAGGAGGGGCGCGCCCCTGGTTCGATCGTGGTGATCGGCGACGGGGTCCCGACCGGCGCCGACCCGAGCTCCGTGCTCCTGCAGGATCCTGACTGGACGCTCGGGTTCATCGAACCGCCGCCGCCGGATCGCGTCGACCTCGGCGTGGTACGCACGATTGCGCCGGAAGAGGTCGCGCCCGGCGTCACGGTACCGGTCGAACTCGACTGCGTTCTGTTCGGGCCCGCCGTCAGCCCGGGGACCCGGATTTTCGTGGACTGGGAGATTCAGGTGACGGGAACCGACTCCGCCACCCGGGGCCGCGAGCTGTTCACGGAGCAGGGGCAGGTCTCCGGGACCGTGCTCGCGGGGACGTCGGAGGTCGTCGTGCCGCAGGCAGCCTGCGGGGTCGTGCGCGGAGCGAGTGCGCGGTCTTTTCGCGCGCGTCTTTCCGTACCGGGTTTGAAGGAAGGCTCGGCGAGTTTTCAGGCGCGCGTTCGTATCGATGGGGTGGTGTCGGATCCGTTCCCGGAGAACGACCTGTCTGCGGCGCGATGGATCGTGGGGGATCCGGTTCGAGTCGTGGTGTGCGCGTCCGAGGGCTCGCTCCGCACCGCTGCTTCCTACTTCACCGGTCCTGCATTCGACGGCATCGAGTTCCGCGGCGTCACGCCCGCGCAACTCGGCGAGGCGCTGGCCGTTGAGCCGGTCGAGCTCCCCGATGCGGTGGTCAGCGTCGAGGTCCCCTACGCGAGTCTGCCCGCCGACGCGCTGGTCGGCTTCGTCCTCGAGCGTGGCGGCGGCTGGATCCATTCAGCGGGTTGGCCGCTCACGAGCATCGATCCCTCGCCCTTGCGTGCCATCGCGGCCCTCGAGCCCGACCTGACTCCCAAGCCACCGAGGGATATCGTGTTCTTCGTGGATGGATCGGGCAGCATGGAGGGGGAACGCTGGCAGAGGATGCGCGACGCTCTCCGGAAGCTCGTGCCCAGCGTGCCCTCGACCGACACGCTCTCGCTGCGCTTCTTCACGCGTAAGATGGGTCCGGAGGAGCTCCGGTTTCCGGCCCAGGTCGACGGCGGTCCGGAGGTGGCCAAGGAGCGGGACGACGCGCTGAAACGTCTCCTGCGTATGCGTGTTCCCGGCGGTGCGACGGATATCGTGGCGTCACTCTTCGAGCTGGCGCGGGCGCGCGAGTCGCGTGAGCACCACGATCCCGAAGGCGCCACGGGGCCGCTCCCTGACGATGGTCTCGTGGTGCTGATCAGCGATGGAGAAACGCGCTCGATCAACGAGCGGCGCCAGTCCGCGCGCGCGAAGCTCGCGGCGGGTCGCGACGACTTCGTCGCAATCCACGTGGGAGAAGGCAAGGGCGTGACGTTCCTGAAGGGGCTCCTGCGGAAGGGGGAGGAAGTCGTGGTCGCCGGCGAACTCGAAGGTCTCCTGGACCTCTTGCAGGAGGTCATCCACGATCTTTCCGTCGTCGAGGAGGCGCGGCTCGTGGTCGTCGATTCGGTGGGAGATGGCCGCGCTGCCGATTCGGAAGGGCTTGAATCGGAGTGGTGGGGGCCGATGGTGCGAGGGATCGAGGCCGCGCTGCCCTCGGTGGATCCGATCGTCATCGCGCGGGCCCTCCCCGGGAGACCCGCGGAGGGAGCCAACCCACTGCTGCAGCTCGCGTCGGAAGCCCTCAAGCTCCAGGGAAGAACGGCCACGTTCGCGGCGGCGGCGGCGCGCGGTCGTGGCTTGACCGTTGGGTTGGCCGCGCCGCTCGTCGACGAGGACGCGGACCGCGCGGTCGGCCTTCCGGTCAGCCAGTGGGTGCCGGGGCTGCGCGCGCGCTCGGACTGGATCGCTCCCATCTTCCGGACCGCCGCGCGCCTGCGCGACGTGGCGGACGAGGAGCTCAGCGCGGGGCAGAACGAACGGGAGCCGACGGCGGCGTGGGTCGAGGATGCGTCGCGGCTCCTGGGAGCCGGGGCCGGGGATGGCGGTCCTGTCCTGCACTTCGAGGACCTGGTCCCCACCTTGCCCCTCGACCTGATCGCCGAGTTCGAAATCGGCCCGGATCCCAGGGGTGGAGCAGGCGGGGCGAGCGGAACCCGGATCAAGGTGCCCGTTCGCTTTAACCCTGGCGCGCGGGATCCGCGAACGGAGCGAGTCGTCGGCGCGCCTGACGTCCTACTCGACCAGCCCGGCGGAACCGAATTCAGGGTTTCCCTGGTCGCCCCGGAGCCCGATGGTGAGGTCGTGGCCGGTCCGTTTCTCATGGGGGCTCCGGGGTCTCAGGAGGCGCGATGGGCTGGACGGGACCGGGTCGCGCCGGCGCTTCTGGCCGCCGCGCGAGGCAAGGACCTCGATGGGGGCGATCGGCGTCAGGAAGAGACTCCGTTCTCCGGGGACGATGAGCAGCGTGGTCACCCCGTGCTGCCGTGGCTCCTTCTGGCCGGGCTCGGGTCGCTCTTCACCGGAGCGGCCATGGCCTGTCGCGGCCGGTAGCTCATCGCGAGGGCCGATCGCTTTCAGGCCCGGCGTGGTGGACGCCTCGTCCGGGCTTCTGATCGTCCGGGCTTTCGGTCGTCCGTGCTTTCGGTCGTCCGTGCTTTCGGTCGTCCGGGGCGCAAGGGTTCCCCGTAATCGGCCGATGACACCGATGATCCCTTCATTGCATCCCCCCTCCCGGGTTCCCTCGAGGTGGGCCCGGCCCCGACCCGCGTATTTCCGATGACTCCTCCGCTCCCTGCCCGTCGCTCCTCTGGTTCTATCGTTCGAACGGCCTGCCAGGTCCGCCCGGCCCTCCGCTCGGCTTTCTGGGCGGTCGCCGTGGTGCTGGTGGCCGCTTGTTCCAGCACGAAGAGTTCCACGGCTTCCGAACTGGTCGGGTCCGCGACACCCCAGTGGCTGGAGCCCTCACCGGCGCTGGCCCGCGACATCGAAATCAAGGCGCTCGAGGTCTCTCAGATCAATAACGAGGACGACTTCGTTCGGCTGTCCGATTGGTTCCAGACGGTCGGCGAGACCGCTTATCCGAAGCTCCTGGAGATGGTGAAGTCTTCTGACAACAATCAGAAGGCATTCGCCCTCTCGGTGATCGCGGCCGAGCGCGACGTGAGGATGCTGGAGCCACTGCGCCAGGCGGCTCCCCTCTCGACCATCAGCCATCAGGCGCACCGCTTCGAGATGGCGCGCGCGCTCCTCATGCTCGGTGATACCGAGGGCGTGCCAATCTTGATCGAAGGGCTCGAGTCACCGAACGTGTATGCCCGGATGAAGTGCTACGCCGCGCTGAAGCGTGGGACCAACGTTCAGATTCCCTACAGCGCGACCGCGTCCGACCAGGAGCGTGCCGAGGGCGTGACCGCCTGGCGACAGTGGTGGAACGAGATGCAGCAGGACGATCTCCTCGATCGAGATTAGTCCCGAGGCAGAATCTCGACGCTGCTGAAGAGTCCCGTCTTCAGGAATCCTGTATGCCGGAGTCGGGGGCCTTGATCTTACGTAGGAGCTCTTCGAAGCGCGGATAGCCCCGCAGTGATCTCAGATCCTCGTCCTCCGTCAGGAAGTGTAGATCGTCATAGCCGAGTTCCAGCGCGGTCTCGAGGGTACTGCAGGCCTCGTCGTGGAGACCGAGAAGTGCCTGGCTGCACGCGAGGTTGTAGCGGATCGTCGGATCCTCGGGCGCGAACCGCACGAGCTTGTGATCGACCTCGAGCCCATCCTGGTAACGGCCGAGACGCGTGTAGACGTGACCGAGCTCGGCCAGCACCTCCACGTTGTGCGGCTGTCGGTCGGTCGCCGCGCTGTAGATCGCAGCGAGAAACTCTTCACCGATACGGTCGAACTTGGCCGAGCAGTCGGGCGGGATTCGAAGGGCGTCCATCATCGAGGGCCAAGGATACGTCTTTCGGGCGTGGTGAGGCTCCGATCGCTCGGCATGAATTTGGGGCGTGTATAGTCCCTGTAGACCCATGCTCACTGCACGGCCGATGGAATGAGGCGTCGAAAATCGTCGCGACCGATCCGGATTTGAGCCTATGGTCGTTCGGTATCGCGTCCGGAAGTCGCTTCCCCGCCGAGCTGGCCACTGCGGCGTCATCCCTCGCTGCGTCAAAAACCCCCGCCTGATCCCATGGATATTCGCTTCTGCGACCTCTGCAACGAATCCGTCCCCGCCTCCGATTTCGCGCTGGGGCGGGCCTTCATGCGGAAGGGGAAGGTGATCTGCGCCAGCTGCGAACGGGCGATGGGGGGCGGGTCTGCCGGCACCGATGCGACGACCGGAAGAGTCGCTGAACGGGCAGGGTCGGTGGGCTTTCCGGCGGCGCCCGGGCTCGAGGGAGCGACTCCGGGGTCCTCACGGGCCTCCACGGCGATGACCCATCACGGAGGGAAGGATCATCATGGGGGAGGCGCGGCGAGCGGGATGGGTCTCGATCACGAAGGGCCCATGGCGCCTCAGCGCGCTTCCTGGGCCGGGGCAGCGGCGCTTTTCGTCGCCACGGGAGCGCTCGCCGCCGCTGGGACGGGCGGTTTGCTGCTCGCGGAACGGCTGGATCGCGTCGAGGCGTCCGTCCAGGCCACCGGGCACGCCTCCCTGGCCGCCGTGGATCAGGTCCGGCGCGAGCGAGCAGGGATCTTGCAGCCGCTCGAGGGAAGGATCCAAGGAGCCGTGGCGGCGGCGGGCGACGCGGCCACGGGGGTCAGGAAGGAGATCTCGGCCGAAGTGACATCGCTTCATTCTCGACTGGCGACGGCGGAGGCGCAGGCGACCGAGCTCCGGGCCGTTCTGGATACGACCCGACAGAAGCTGGAGGATGCCCGGGCGGAGGCCAGGAAGGCGATCGACGAGCGGGACGCAGAGATCGCCAGCCTCCAGAAAGTGGTTCAATTCCACGGGGATAGCCTGGTCGAGTTGCGCGAGCGGATCCGCGAAGCGGGGGCGCTCGTCGCATCGGGGCAGCTCATGGCGGGTCAGGTACCGGGGGCGGCGGCGGCTGCCGACAACGCCGGGCGCGGAGGTCCCGCGGCAGGAGGAGGCCAGGCGGCGGGAGCCGCTCCGACGGCGGCCTGGGCGACGCTGCTTCCAGACCTCGCCAATCCCGATGAGGCCCAGCGGCTGACGGCGGTCCTCGAACTGGCCGAGACCGGGGACCCTGCGGTCGCGGAGTACATTCTTCCGATGCTGACGGATTCCGATAGCTTCGTCCGGATGGTCAGCGTCCAGGGGCTGGGGGATCTCGGCTACAAGCCGGCCGTTCCGCACCTGATCGATCGATTGGGGGACGAAAGGTGGACGGTTCGAGAGGCGGCGCGCGACGCGCTGCGAACCCTCACGGGAAAAAACTTCGGGTTCGATCCAACGGCGCGCGAGCTGGAGATGAAGAAGCGCATCGAGCAATGGCGCGCCTGGTGGCGCCGCGAGGGTGACAACTTCCTCACCAAAGGCTGAACCGCCGCTGGTGGTGGCCCAGCGGCCTGCCAGTAGGCCCTCAAGGGTCGTCAAAGAGGTGTCGATGAGCGAGAACGTGGCGTCCCGGTGCTGTAACCTGTTGGTCAGCCATCCGCCACCACCCGCCCTCTTAACGACTCACCGAGCCCCATGGGAATCTTCAAGGCCTACGACATTCGTGGGATCGTTCCGTCCGAACTCGACGCCGCCACCGCCGCCAAGATCGGCCACGCCTTCGCAACGTTGCTGAAGGCCAAGCGACTTCTCGTCGGCCAGGACATGCGCGTTCACTCCCCTGAGATCGCGGAGGCCGTGATGAACGGCATGCGGGATGCCGGTGCGGACGTCGTGTCCATCGGTCTTGCCTCGACGCCGATGACCTACTTCGCCATTGGAAGTCAGGACGTCGACGGTGGCCTCTGCGTGACGGCCAGCCACAACGGCGGTGAGTACAACGGGATGAAGCTCTGCGGCCGGGGTGCGACACCGATCTCGAAGGCCAACGGAATCGCGGACATCGAGAGGATGTGTGCGGGTGACTACCCCGGCTTGACCGCGGAGACGCGCGGTGGACTGGAAGTGATCGATCTGCTCGAGGACTACGCGAAGCACGTGAGTTCGTTCAGCGACATGCCGAACGACGTGTCGATCTGCATCGACGCCGCCAACGGGATGGCGGGGCACACGCTTCCCAGGATCCTTCCTCGACTCCCGAAGGCGCACGCGAAGTCGATTTTCATGGAGCCCGATGGGACCTTCCCGAACCACGAAGCGAACCCGATCAAGGAAGAGAACCTCGACGACGTGCGCGAGCTGGTGAAGGCCGAGTCCGCGGCGATCGGCGTCGGGTTCGACGGGGATGCTGACCGCTGCTGCTTCGTCGATGAGACCGGCAAGACGGTGCCCGCGGATCTGATGACGGCGCTGCTCGCAGGCGAATTCCTCGAGCGTGAGCCGGGCGCTCACATCGTCTACGACCTTCGGTCTTCGTGGGTGGTGAAGGAAGAAATTCAGCGCCTCGGTGGCATTGCGCTGCGCGACCGCGTCGGACACAGCTTCATCAAGGCGACGATGCGTAAGAACAACGCCATCTTCGCCGGGGAACTGTCCGGTCACTTCTATTTCCGTGACAACTACGTCTGCGACTCGGGCGCGCTCGCCATGGTGTCCGCGCTGAACCTCCTCTCCAGGCCGACGAACCAGGGGAAGCCTTTCTCCAAGCTCGTTGAGAACCTGCGCCGCTACCACGCTACCGGTGAGATCAACTTCGTGGTGGAGGACAAGGAGGCCGCCATCGCGGAACTCAAGGCGCGGTATAGCGAGGGACGCCAGGACGAGCTCGATGGAATCACGGTGGAGTTCGGCGACCTCGGCGACGATGATTGGTGGTGGTTCAACGTTCGGATGTCGAACACGGAGCCTCTGCTGCGACTCAACCTGGAGGCCCGCCAGGAGTCCACCCGTGACGCCAGGCGCGACGAACTCATCGCACTTCTGGGTTCGCCCGAGTAAACGCGCAAGACCGTCTCCCACCGCATGTTCCATCACTCCACATCGTCGATGTTCGCGATCAAGTCGTCTCGGCCGCTCCGAGCCTACCTGGGGGCCTACCTTGGGGCCTTCCTGGGGGCGTTCGTATGGGGCTGTTTCGCCACGGCGGAGACGGCGACGGCCGCGGCCCCGGCTCCCCAGACGGTCGACAGCGTCGCGGTGGAGGAGTCGGCCGATTTCGTGGCGCGCGACGCTCGTGTCAGCTTCGACAAACGGTCCGCTGACTTCGCTCGCCTCGATCTCGAAGAGCTGTCTCCCGGCGATTACGGCCGCTCCACGGCCATCGTGGCCCTGGGGGCTTCAGGGTCGGTGCGTGGGCGCTCTTACCTTCTGGACGAAACGGCCCTGGACCATCTGTCCTACGAGCGCGCGGCGGCTGCCTACGCGCTGGGCGAGCTGGGCGAGCGCGGGCTGGACGGCGCCTCCATGGACCGACTGATCGCGCTGGCCGACGATCCCGATCCCCTCGTCCGGACAGCGGCCCTCGTCGGGCTCGTCCGAACCGGAAGTCAAGCCGCGCGCCAAACGGTGGCGCGCATCGCGGGCAGCGCGGACGAAACGGCGCCCGAGGCGCGTCAGATCCTCGCCCACCACGCCGATCCTCGCGGATCGGAAGCGCCGAAGTCTTACCGCCGGCTGTACGAACTTCGCTGGGGCGCAGGGCGCACCTACGGCGTCGTGGACGGAAAGGTCTGGGGAGCGACGCTCATGAAGGAGCTCGCCCAGAACAAGATCTTCCTCGAGGCGGTGACGCTCCAGCTCACCCGTGAGCTCGACTTCCCGGGAGCCAAGGACCACATGCTCGAGATTCTCCTCGAGGGCGAGGGGACCCCGAGAATCGTCGAGTCCATTCAGTTGATGCCACTCGAGGTCGAGATGTTGATCGACTCCGGGGTTTGGGTCCCACAGGACCTCAAGGAATGGCGCTGGGTGGTCGTCACCGTACTCAACAACGAGTTGCACTCGGTGTTTCCGAGGACGCTTCTGAAGTCGATGGCGCTCGAGAATTCACCCACGCGGTGGATCGCTGCCGGGCTCCTCTATCGCGAGGACAAGCAGTTCAAGGAGATCCTCGACGAGGGGTTCCGTCATCCGGATCCGAACTATCGCGCGTATTCGCTCTACGCTGCGGCGGCGGTCGAACTCGAGGACTACCTCGAGCGGATGAAGCAGATGTGCGACGATCCCGATCCCTGGGTGAAGGCCAGCGCCATCGGCGCGCTGATCCGCATGGGGAGTCAGATCGGGGCCGAGAAAGCGATCGATTTGCTCGCGATCCCCTACGAGGACCGTCCGCCCCAGGTCGCGTCTTTCCTCTTCGAGATCCTCGAGCGTTTCGCCCCCGACCAGAACGTGATGCGCTTCGTGGAAACGATCGCGCCGAACCTCGACGGCGCGGACCGCGCGGCCGCAGATTCGTTGCTCTTGATCCACGGTGCGCTCATCGGCTCCGATGCGCTTCGGCACGAACTCCCGCTCATCAGCCCCATCATGCCGGAGGCCCACCGGGGCGTCCGGGGCCTCGCTCGCATCTCCCATGGAGATGACGTCAAGCTCCTGGCACGCATGTTCCCGCGTGAGTCGGCGTACAAGATGAACGCGGAGCTTGCGGTGGCGCTGGCGCGGGCGGGGCATCGTGCGCCGGAGCCGCTCCTGCAGGCGGCCGTCTGGACACTGCCGCTCAATCAATCCGTCCTGGCCGCAGGCTGCGTGCGGGCTACCTACGGGGAGGCGACCCTGCTGGACTGGGTCACGGACCCTCCTCCGACCGCGACCGAGAGCGATATCATGCGCCTTGGCTACGCGATCGGCGAATGGGGTGGGCTTCCCGCCGTCCAGGACCTCCAGCGCCGACTCGGAACGACGAGCGGAGCGGAACTCCCGGCGCTTCGCGGTGCCATCCTTGGCGCCCTCGGCGCCAGGACTCGATAGTCTCACCGGCGTGGGGTCCGGCTCTTCGGATCTGCCCCGCGTCTCCCTTCCTTCCCCCCCAAGCCCCACTCGCTTCGACGAGACCTGCCCGTGACGCAACCGACTCCTACCACCGTTTCGCTGATCGGCGTTCCCATGGACCTCGGAGGCAATCGACGGGGCGTGGACATGGGACCCAGTGCCTTTCGACTCGCAGGGATCGAAGAGGGGATTCGGTCCCTGGGTCTCGAGTTCGTCGATCGGGGAGACATCCCGGTGCAGACTCCGAAGTCCAGGGTCCCCCTGGACCCCACGGCGAAGTTCCTCCCCGAGATTGCCGAGGCTTGCGGCCTCCTTTCGGACGAAGTGCGCAAGGCCCTGGACGAAGGGCACTTTCCGCTCGTGGTCGGCGGGGACCATTCGATCGCGGTCGGAACGGTGGCGGGAGTCGTCGAGCACGTCCATGCGCAGGACGGGCGCATCGGCGTCATCTGGTTCGATGCGCACGCCGACATGAACACTCCGGAAACCACCGAGTCCGGGAACGTGCACGGGATGCCGCTCGCGGCCATTACAGGGTCCGGCCCGAGCGCGCTCACGCAGCTGAGTGGGCAGGTTCCGATGGTGGACTCGGCGCGGGTCGCGATGATCGGGATCCGGGACGTGGATCGCGCCGAAGCCGAAAGCGTTCGCGACAGCGACGTGGCTTGCTTCACCATGCGGGAGGTCGATGAGCGCGGCATTCGAGCCGTGATGGAGCAGGCGATTGCCCACGTGACGCGTGGGACCGTCGGCTTTCATCTCTCCTTCGACGTCGACGGAACGGATCCGTCCGTGTGCCCGGGGGTGGGGACGCCCGTGGAGGGCGGGCTCACGTATCGCGAGGCGCACACGGTGATGGAGATGGCGGCGGCCTCGGGGGCGCTGATCAGCCTGGAGCTCGTCGAGATCAATCCGATCCTCGATACGAAGAACCGGACGGCGGTGGCGGCGAAGGATTTCGCTCTGTCGGCGCTCGGAAAGACGATCCTCCACACCATTCGGCCAAGCGATCGTGGGTAGGAGCTGCAGCTCCCGGACGCAACAACGTCAGAAGGGCCACCAGACCGGGATGAGGAGCACCGAGGTGACGCCCGTCAGGATCGCGAGAGGCAGGCCCACGATCAAGAAGTCCTTGTACCGATAGCCCCCGGGCCCCATCACCATCGCGTTCGCCTGGTGCGCCACCGGGGACAGGAACGCGAGGCTGCTCCCCGTGACCACGGCCATGAGGAGAGGCCTGGGCGAGACCCCCAGGGTCTGAGCGAGTTCCACGGCGATGCCCGTCATGATGACGGCGGTGGAGACGTTGTTCAGGACCTGCGTCAGGATCATCGTCACGACGAGAAGCAGGGCCAGCGCTCCGCGGTGGGAGAAGCCGTCGTTCACCGTGCTGGAGATGCTGTGGACGAAGGACTTGTCCAGGCCGACGCGCTGGAACGCGGTTCCCAGCGCGAGCATCCCGCCGACGAGAGCGATGACTTTGAGGTCGATGATCTTCGGGACCTCATCGGGCAGGACGACCTTGGTGAGCACGAGCACGAGGGCTCCCGCCATGCCAAGGATCGCGAGGGGTTGATCGGTGAAGGCCGCTCCGAGGAGAACCGTGGCCAGCGTGGCGAGCACGATCCAGCTACGCCGGCTCGCGATCGGAGCCTGGACTTCGTCCAGCACGAGAAGCTGGCGCTGGCGACGCGCGCGGGAAATGTCGGGCAGGTGTCCTTGCACGAGGAGTGTATCGCCAATATCGAGCGTCACCTCCTGGAGGCGTTTCAGCTGGAGTTCGCCGTGCCGCGACATCGCGAGCACGTTGAGGCCCGTGCGAGTACGAAACTCGGAGGAGGCCAGCGACTGGCCGATGTACTCCGAGCCAGCAGGGATCACCGCTTCGACGAGTCGCACGTCATCGGAATAGAGACGCGTATCGCCGGCCTCCACGGACTCCCGCCGGCGTATGGGGAGCACTTCCGAGAGTCGGAGTACGTCGTCGGGTGCACCTTGAAGGATGAGTGTGTCCTGGGCACGCACGCGGTTGTAGGGGCCGGGCGCCAGGACAGGACGCTCACCGCCGGCACGGACGATCCCCAGGACGGCGACGTTGAACCGCTGGAACATGTCGATGTCGGCGACGTTGCGGTTGATGAGTTCACTGGTCGGTTCGACCAGGACTTCGGTCACGAACTTGGGGACCTGGTAGCGTTCGGACAGGGTCTCTTCGACGCTGGACGTGGGGAGGAGCCACCGACCCGGACCGGCGAAGTAGAGCGTGGTGACGAGCAGCAAGACCAGCCCGAGCTGGCTGAACTCGAAGAGCCCGAAAGGGCCGCCGCTCCCCTCGATTTCGCGGAGCAGGTCATTGATCGCGATGTTCGTCGAGGTGGCGATGACCGTGACGAGTCCGCCGACGAGGCTGCCGAAGGCCAAGGGCAGCAGCAGCTTGGAAAGAGGGATCCGCATCTTGCGGCTGATGGAGCTGGCGACCGGAATCAGCGTCGCCACGACGCCCGTGTTGGAGAGGACGGACGAAAGGACCCCCGATGCGACGGTCATTCGAAGGACCAGCCCGGCCTCGTGGACACGCCCGGTCAGGGTGCCACCCTGCGACGGGTCGGGCTGGGGCTTGCTCCGACCGATCATGCGCCTTCCGAGGCCCTCGGCGAGCCCGCTCTTGGTGAAGGCATGCCCGAAGATGTACATCGAAGCGATGAGGACGACGGCGTTGCTGGAGAACCCCTGGAAGCCCTCCTCCACGGTCAGGCAACCCGACAGCACGAGCACGACGACGACGCCGAGGGCGGTCAGCTCATAGCGCACGGCGTCCGTGACAAAGAGCAAGAAGCTCCCTATCAGGACGGCAAGGACGATCGTCTGCGGCTCGAGCAAGGATTTGGGGTGGGGGGATGGGCTGTCAATTACGCCCGCGCCGGCGCTTCCTCTCGGCTCTCGCGACGGACTCGGATCCGTTCCTCCCGGGCAGGGAAGAGCGGGCCAAGGGAGCCGCGGGGGCAGGGTCCTGGGACCCCGGTCAGATGATACCTACCGTTCAGGGCGCGGAGCTTCCCCGAATTGAGGCGCTCCGCCCGGGGCGTCCGGAATCGCTCGCGCGAGTCTCCTCGAAAGAGCCAAATAGGGAGCCGTTGGAGGGTTCGGGTGGGCGGAAGTGTCAGGCGGATTCGGGCCCCAGAATCCGCCGCCCCGAAATCGATCGGGTGTATGTGAAGGCGGGGTGAGCTATAAAGGGGGCCTCCTGGCTCCCTCGGAATCAACTCGCGCAACGTGGCCTACTCACCGATCGACTGCAACGCCCTCGCCCGCCAGGCGGGTTCGTGGCTCAGCTCAGACGGCCCCGACTCCGATGTCGTGGTCTCGTGCAGGGTCCGTCTCGCCAGGAACATCGACGGCGTTCCGTTCATGTCGCAGATTTCGGCCGAGCAGGCCGAGGACCTGTGCGGTGAGCTGAGGGTCGCCCTGCTCGACGCCAGGCTGGACGGGGAGACCCGGTGGGTCCCCATGGCCGAGGCGCCACCCGTCCTGCGGCTCCTTCTCCTGGAGCGGAACCTGGTGAGCCGAGACCTGCTTCCACGCGACTCCTCGTCCACGTCGCCCGGCAGGGCCGTGGCGTTCGGAGAGTCCGAGACCGTGTCGGTCATGGTCAATGAAGAGGACCACGTCCGCCTCCAGGCCATGGCCGCGGGCATGGACCTCGATCTGGCCTGGCAGCGCGCGGAGATCCTCGACCGCTTCCTCGAGGATCGCATGTCGTTCGCGACCTCCGAGACGCTGGGGTACCTCACCGGCTGTCCCACGAACGTGGGAACGGGGCTGCGGGCCTCGGTCATGCTCCACCTCCCGGCGCTGGGGATGGTCCGTTCCGAGCTGGAGAAGGTCTTCGCTGCTGCCCAGCGCACGGGCCTGGCGGTTCGAGGCATGCACGGGGAGGGGAGTCGCGCCGCCGGTGACCTCTACCAGATCAGCAACCAGATCACGCTCGGCCGCTCCGAGCGCAACCTCATCGACGACCTTCGCGCCCTCGTGCCCGAGATCGTCCGGTTCGAGCGGCGCATGCGAGAGACCCTGGTGCGTGAAATGCGGCCAGCGCTGCACGACCGCATTTCCCAGTCCTTCGGCATGCTCCGAACGTCCCGTGCCATGCCCACGGACGCCGCCCTCGCGCACCTCTCGAACGTGCGATTGGGTCTGCACACGGGACTTTTCGGTGGGGCTCGCATCGACGTTCTGAACGAACTGGGTCTGCACGTGCAGCGTGGGCACATCCAGGTGCTGACCGCTCCAGGCGACCAGGGCGAGCTCCTGGATACCTCGGAACGGGACAAGCTCCGCGCAAGCTACCTTCGAAAGCGGTTGGCAGGGATCAAAGAGGCTTGAGGCCCCCTGGTTGAGTCCTGGGTCCTGGGTCCTGGGTCCTGAGGCCCGGGTCCATCCTCAACCCGGCGGCATTTTTTGGTCGATAGGCAAGGCCGGTGCCTGCGCTCCAAGCGCCGAGGCATCCATGCCCGATGCACGTGTATTTTTGGGCGCCCATCCGCTGTCGCCCCGAAGTCCTGCTGCCAGCCGCTCCGATGCCTCGACCTGTATCCACTGCTTCCCGTTTTGCCACCTTGCGCGGCCGGCGATCCTCGCTGAGGACACCGGTGCTGCTTGCGGCCGCCGCCGCGAGCCTGTCGACTCCCCTCGCCGCGGCTCCCCGCGCGTTCCCCGCGCAGGACAGCAGAGTCGAGGTCGCGGCGCCCCTGCTGGCGGCGCGAATCAGCGTCGCCCAGGGTCGATCGACCCTGATCTCCGAGTCTGAGGGAAAGGTCGCGCTCCGGCGCGGCGCCTCGCGGGTGTCGGGGGGCGACGCCCAGCTCGAGGTCACGTCGGGTTCGCAAGCGCGCATCAGCCTCGACGGAGAGATGACGCTGGACGTCTTCGGTCCCTCCTCGATCGAGTGGCGGCGCGGTCCACAGGGAATCGAGCTCGTCTTCCACGAGCTCGGGTGGGCGGACATCGATGTCCGCTCTGGCGTGCATTCCATGGAGCTTCCGGCGGACTGGAGAGCGCGGTTCGGCAGAAGTTCTTTCCACCTCCGTTCACTGGCGGGCGGCCCGACCGAGCTGCGCCATGATGCCGGCTCGGCCGTGACCCTGGACTGGCGGGGGGATGAGACGCGCGCCCGTCCGCCAGTGTCCGTCTATCCAGGCTCGAGCGTCCGGCTCGATCGCCCGCGGTACGAACGTCTGGAGGGTCTGAGCGGGGGGGCAGGCGGCGCTTCGGGCCGATCTGAAGCCTGGCGGTCCGACGGTGGAAACGAGGATTGGCCCTGGCGTGAGCGCGCGGACTCCGAGGCCCAGGTGAAGGAGCGAGAGGTCCTGCGTCACGAGACCCAGCGGCTCGACGAGCTGCCGGGGGCGACGGACGGTGAGATCGGGCGGCTCCGCGTCTATCAGGCCGATGGCTCCAGCCATGTGAGGCCACTTCGGCGCCAGCGGCACGAGGGGCAGACCTACGCTCAGGTTCCGATCGGCCCCGGTGGACGGCCCGGCGAGACGCCCAGGGTCGAGATCGTCACCCGCCCCGGCGTGGTGGACTTCGCCCGCGTCGAACTCCCGCGTCGCCCCGACACGGGGCCCGTGGCGAGCGTCCAGAGCCCGGGCGTCGGCGCCGTCGATGGGCCCGTGGAGAACCCGAGTCCGTCGAAGGCCGTCGACCCCGAATCGAGACCGCGGCCGAAGAAACCCTTTCTCCCGAGCGAGTGGCGCGGCCTGGCCCTGTCTGCTCTGAACGGAGTCGGGGAAGTGGCCGCCGAGCGTGGCAGCGGCGTCGAGGTGCGCGTGCTGGGTGCTGGACGCGTCAAGGTCTTCGTCAGCGCGAGTTCGCCTTCGCCGCGCTGGTGCTTCGCGCCGGGCGTGGACTACCTGCTGAGCCCTGGTGCGGTCGCTGTCTTCGAGAGGAGCGGCGAACTCCGCATGAGCTTCGGCGAGATCGAAGAGAAGGAGCCGGCCATCGGCCGTCCATCCTTCAGCGAACTCGCGCGGTAACGCGCCCCCGTCCGGTGCCCCCGTCCGGTGGACCCGTCCGGTGGACCCGTCCGGTGGCCCCGTTTGGTGGCCCCGAACGAAGGCGCGGCCCCGTCGATGTCTACCATCGAGCGGGGCCGCGCCTTTCTGTCGATCCGTAGACGCCGATCCGGTCAAGCCACGCGGCGAAGCATCGTGAGGTCGTTCGAGATCTCCTTGAGCGCGCCTGCGGCCGTCCGCGACCACAGCTCCGGTTCCACCTGGAAGGCACCGTCACGGAGGCCCTGGCCCGTCTGGACGGCCACGAGCCGGCAGTCTGCGCGCCAGCCTGCGACGAGTTCGACCGTGCTGTCCCCGATGACCCAGGACACGCTCAGGTTGACCCCGTCCGCCTGGGCGGCGTGGTGCATGGCCCCCGTTCCAGGCAGCAGGTACACGGAATCGTTGTTCTGGCCCTTCACGCCTTCGGGATGGTCGATGCAGCAGTAGTCCCGCTTGAGCTTGATCCCGTGCCCGCGAAGATGGTCGTGGAGTCCCTTGGAGAAAGACCTCCACTCCTCGACACCTTGTCGTCCAAAGGCCACGGAGTCGATGTTGCCCATCAGGTAGAGGTTCCAGCCGGATTGCGTCACCTTGAAGAGCCCGTCCAGAACGCCCTCGTAGAACACAGCGTCGCCAATCTCGGGGAAGTTCCCGTTCTCCAGGGGCGCCACGATGGTCCCGAGTACGTTGACGAATACGCCCCGGGTGGGCGGTCCCCAGCTCGGCGGCTGCTGGGGAATCGGGCTCTGAGGGACCGCGCCCTCCGAGGACGCGCCGAGGTGGTGAGGATGGGGATTCATTCGAAAATACTGGCGTCGTCTCGAGGCGAAAAAAGGGAGTCAAGGCGGTGCGCCGCCGGGTCCTTTGGGTGTCGGCAGTGCAGCGCGTGGGTCAAGCCGAAAAAGGCGTCTCTGTCGAACATGTTCGGAGCGGTCATCCCCGCGGGATCCGGACAGTTCTTCCGGTTCGAAAGGGATTCAGCGGACCTTTTTGGGGCACCACCCACCGAACGAAAACGCCATGTCGATCCCCATGGACGTCACCCGGCGCCACGTCTCCGTTCTGCGACTTTGGGCAGCGCGCGAGCCCGTCATGTCGCGAGATTACACCGTTCGGCCGAGGGCCAACATCGGCTCTCTTTCGTGATCCAGCATGGGGCGATTTCGCCGAGTGAGTGACCTCGTGGCCGATCTGCGAGGTCTGGCTTCATGTTGGACCGTTCGACCTTTCGATGTTGAATCACAGGGATCCTATCGCAGCCGCTCGCGGTCATTCCCCGCGCGATGGAACCGCCGTTCGATGGAACCAAAGAATCACTTTCCGGCCCCGGGAGCATGCTGCGCATGGGCGAGCCCGCTTGGCACGTTTCCCGAAACGCAAGACTGCGTAGATTCCAACCCACGTGACCGCGGCCACGCGTGGGATCGTAATCGCCTTGTCTCGCTATCCAGGCAACGCACGACTCGAATCCCTCCATGCGCAACACGCTCCTAGCCACGACGGACGAGTCGCCTGCGCCGCCCGCCAGCCTCAGGATCGCGCTGGTACTCAACCCCTTCACGCTGCGTCGCAAGGGCGGCGATCACGCGCCGTGGGTGGCGCGGGAGCTGCTCGGAAGAGGACATGCGGTACGGGCCTTCGGTGACGTGATCGGCGGGATTCCGCAATCGCAGCTCGAGGCGGCCACCGAGGAGGGCTCCGCGCCGCTGGAGCGCGCGGGACTGGTTCGATTCCAGCCCGACGTGATCGTCGCGTACGACGGACTCTCGCCCGCTGCCTGGCGCAGCGCGCGGGCGGCGCGGAAGCTGGACGTTCCGCTGATCCTCGTCGAAGAGGGGTTCCCCGACCGTGGGAAGCCCGTCGAGCGCGGACTGCGCTACTTCGGAGCCCGCGCCTGGGGTAGATTCGTTCGCCGCACGGCCGTCCATGTGATTGCGCTGGATCCGGCCGCGGAGGCGCAAGCGCACCAGGAGGGATTCGATCCCGGCCTGGTTACGGTCCTGCGTTCCGGCGTGGATACCACCACCTATCGGCCTGGACTGACCAGCCAGGTCCTCTACCGCCACGGTGTGGCGGGTGAGGTGCTGCTGCACATCGGTCGCATCGAGCCAGGGCGAGGCATCGAGGTGCTGATCGACGCTTTCGCGAGGACCGTGGGGCGTCGCGGCGATTGGAGCCTCGTCTTCGCAGGCGTCGGGTCGCATCGCGACGTGCTCCGTGCCCAGGCCGATCGGCTCGGCGTTGGCGCTCGGGTGCACTGGACGCCGGTTCCTGCGACGGAGGAGCTCCCTGGACTTCTCGGAGCGTCGACCGCCCTGCTCGTCCCGGCGATCGACGACGATGTCGCCAGCCCGAAGATCCGTCGGGCGATGGCCTGCGGCATTCCGGTGCTCGTGTCCGACGTCGATCGCCTCGGGGGGATGGTCGTCCATGACGAGAGCGGCCTCGTCGTCCGGGCAGGGGATCTGGAGGCCTGGACCCAGGCCATCTCCAGGCTCTCCTCCGATCCCAAGCGAAGAGCGAGGTGGGGCAACGCCGCGCGCGTTCGGGCGAAAGAGCACTTCTCCTGGCCGAAGATCGCCGACCGATTCGAGGCCACCCTGTTGGGAGCCGTCCAGGAGCGCGCAGCGCGCCAATCCCGGCCCGCCAACCAGCGTCAGCACCAGGAGGAGGTCACCCTGGACCTCTCGGCGCGGGCGTCGAACGAATCACCCCACGAAGGGGGAGAACTCGCCGCCGGATGAGACGCGCTCGACGCGAGAGTTCCCTGTGCCCGCCCCCGAAAGTCCCGTGTGCCCGCCCCTGAAAGGCCCTCTCTGAAGGACCAGTTCTACTGGTCGGTCGCCTTGCGCAGCTCTTCCTTGAGGAAGGCCATGTCCTGCGCGTACTGACCCACGGCTGCGCGCGTCTCGTCGTCGATCTCCACGAAGCGACATCCGACCTTGACGCCGTCGGCCCGCTCCTCGAGGAAGGAGACCGTCACCTTGGCTTCGACGTAGCCGCGCTGAAGCAGCGGCAGGCGGAACTTCACGAGCAACTCGGTGCCAACGCTGAGCATCTGGCCCATGTCGAAGGCGGTGAGATCCGTCTTGCCCCCGTTCCACGTGAACCGCAGCCCGTCCTCATCGAGTCCGGACATCCGTCCGATGCCGGCCCAGTTGTCACCGAACGCGTGGCCGTGCAGCGGGTTCTTGGCCTTCTCCTGTTCGACGAAGTGGCGCAGGCGCGCCATGTCCGCCATTCGGAAGATCACGGACGACGGATCCTCTTCCGACGGGCCATCCGACTGCGCCGCGGGCTTGGCCTTCTCGATGAGCATCGTGATGGCCTCTTCGTCGGTCTCGGCGACCGGAACGACGCGGTTCAGGCCGACCTTTTCGATGATGTCTCGGCAGAACGCGGACGGGCGCGAGATCACCAGCATGCCGCCATTCCTGGTCAGGGCCTTGGAGGCCTTGATGATGGCTCCGAGCGCCGTGGAGTTGATGAACTTGACGAGCCGCAGATTCAGGACCACCAGCTGCATCCCGCTCTTCTGCACGGCCGCAATCTCCTCCTCGAGGAGGTGGCAGTAGTAAGTATCGAACTCTCCGCGGAGGTGGAGAACGACGTGGCTCTCGCCTGGCTCGGCTGTGATATGCATCGGGAGTGGAAACGGGCTGGGGGAACGTCTGGGGAGAGGACCCCCTGGAATCGGAGTCCAACGCAGCACGGAGGCTGGCCGCACAGTCTCCTGGGCGCAGACACCCGCCGCAAGGGAAACCAGGGGGGTACGAAGGGAATCGTGGGCTGGTCAGCCATTCCGGACCCCCTGGGACTGCCGATCGGCCTCTCTTTCAGGTCACGCGCGTGGCCTCCTGCGATGGCCAGTTGGGTAAGATCCTCCCATGGCTTTTTGGAAGAGACGTCCGCAGCCTGACGGCGCAATCGGGGCAACCTCGAATACCTCAACGGGGAACGCTTCGGGCTCCTCGGCTGACGACGCTGGCCACAAGGGCGCTGGCCATCAGGGCGCTGGCCATCAGGGCGCTGGGGGAGCGGGCAGCGCCGCCCGCACGGCCGCGAATCTCGCGGCTTCAGGGCGAGGCTCGCAACGACCTGGCCAGGATCGAGTCCAGCGCGGCTCCGGGGGGGAAGGCGGTGAGGACGGCCACTCGACCACTTTCCTTCGTGGCGATACCGGCGAGGACTCCCGATCGCTGGACGTGCTCTTGGACGCGATCGCCCGCGTCTCCTTGTCCCGGGACCTGGAGTCGCTCCTCGACTACGTGGTCGACAGCTCGATCCAGGCCACCGGCGCCGAACGGGGCTTCCTCGTCCTCTACGACGACGAGGCCCAGGCGCAGGTCGTCCGCGTCGCCCGCGAACTCGACGGCGATCGTCAGTGCCGCTCGGTCGGTCGCGACGTCAAGTACAGCACGTCCGTGGTCCAGCGCGTGATCGAGGAGCAGGCGCCCCTCCGCACGACGGTGCAAAAGAACGCGGACGACCTCGCGCTCGGTAACTCCGTGTACGACCTCAAGCTTCGCGCGGTCATGTGCGTGCCGCTGGTGCCGCGCGGCGGGGCCGCTGGCCAGCCCGACGGCGCTCCCGAGATGCCCCGCGGCGCGCTGTACGTGGATTCGAAGGCCGCAAGCCGCGCCTTCCAGCCCGAGGACCTCGCGCTCTTCCACGCGCTCGCCCAGCACATCGCCATCGCCCTGGAGAACGCCCAGCTCAACCTGCACTCCATCGAGCGCGCACGTCTCGAGCGGTCCCTGGAGATCGCGGCCGAAATCCAGGCGGGTCTGATGCCCAAATCGCCGCCGGCGATGGAAGGCTACGACCTCTTCGGCTGGTACCGCAGCGCCGAGCATGCCTCCGGGGACTTCTTCGACTTCGTTCGCACCAAGAGTGGCGGCGTCGCAGCGGTCGTGGGGGACGTCACCGGGCACGGTGTGGGGCCCGCCCTCGTGACCGCCACGGCCCAGGCCAGCCTGCGCAGCTACGCCCGCGTTCTGGAAGACCCAGGGTCTGTGGTGACGATGCTCAACGCTGACCTCAGCGAGCGCATGGATGACGGCATGTTCCTGACGCTCTTCATCGCCGAGCTGGAGCCCGACGGCCGCGTGCAGACGCTCAATGCCGGCCACACGCCTCCGCTCATCTGGCGAGCGGCGACCAAGACCATCGAGTCGATCTCCAGTGATGGGCCGGCGCTCGGCTTGATGGACGATCTGACCTACGAAACCGGCGCAGACCTTCACCTCGAAGTCGGCGACATCCTCCTCGCCTTCTCCGACGGCCTCGTCGAAGCGCGGCACCCCGATCATCCCGATCGATTCTTCGAGGAGCAGGGGGTTCGCGCCGTCCTCAGTGATCGCGGTCACGCGGGATCCTCCGCGCGTGAGACCGTCGAGTCGGTCGCCCAGGCGGCGCTCGAGTTCGCCGAAGGCGCTCGCGAGGACGATGTCACGATCGTGGCGATCCGGCGCACATGAGCGCTGTCCCTGGCGTTGAGTTCACTCCGGACCTCATCCGCCGCATCGCGACCTTCGCAGGCAGGCTCGCCGCGGCCCGTGAGCGCGAGGATGTGGGGTCGAAACGGGCTCTGCAGGGCGAAGGCCAGGAGTTCGTCGGCCATCGTCCGTATCGACCGGGTGAGGACCTTCGGCAGCTCGACTGGGAACTGCTCGCTCGTCTCGACCGGCCCTTCGTTCGCATCCTGCGCTCCAATGCCTCCGAGGCATGGGTCGTCGTCATCGATACGAGCGCGTCGATGGCGATCGGACGCCCCGGCAAGCTGCAGTCGGCGGCCGAAGCGGCTGCCGCTTCGATTTCACTCGGGCTTCGACTCGGCGCAGAGGTGACGCTCGTCTGGTTCCAGCCCGAGGCTGGCCTGCGCACGCTCCACGTGGGGCGTTCGCCGGAGCTGGAGCGAATGTTCGCCGCGCTCGGGGATCTGCGCACATTCGGCTCCCACGATGTCGCGTCGTCCACGCCTCCTGCGGGTGGCATCGAAGCGCATCTCGTGGGACCCTCGGCGACGGTCCCCGGGCTCGTGCGCAGGCGCAGCGGCGCCGGGCGCGTGTTCCTGTTCGGCGACTTCATCGACGTCCAGTACGACGCGGTCCTGCAGCTGGCTGGCGGACGCAGGCGCGTTCATCTGGGCCAGGTCTTGAGCCCCGAGGAGTGGAACCCGGCAGAGGCCGTCACCTGGGTCGACCCAGAGACCGGGGAACGACATCCAGGCGCCTCCGGTGGCCCCGCCCGGCTCGGCGCGTATCGTCGACGACTCGAGCGGTTCGTCGAAGGCTGGGAGGTTCTCGCACGCGCCCACGCCATGGGGCACGCCGCCTGGAGTTCCGCGGATCCCTTCGAGCGGTTCCTGCCGGCGTTGCTTCGATGAGTGGCGCTGCTTCCATGACCAGGGCCGCTTCGATGGTCGGCGAAACGTGGTGGTACGAGTCGCTGCCTCTCGCGAGCGCGTGGGGAGAACTGGTGTTCCTGGAGCCCTGGGGTCTTCTCGGGCTGGCCGCGCCGGTGGCGCTCTTGGCTCTCAGCCTCGTGCGCCGATCCACGCGGGAGTCCTTCCTCGGCACCGCGAGATTCTTCGAGGCGGACGTCCAGGGCAGCGAGGGCCAGGCGCGGCGCTCGGTGCCCGCCTGGCTCATCGTTGCGATGGTAGCGCTCCTGCTCGGGACTCTGGCGCTCGCCCGCCCGGGCGCACCACCCGAGCCCCTTTCGGGCGTTGTCATCGATCTCGTCGTCGATCAGAGTCCGTCCATGTTCCACCCTGTTCGCAGGAGTGATCCGGGCGGTCCACGTCGTATCGACGTCGCCGTGGAGGCGTTTCGCGCATGGGCAGAGCGCTACGAAGCGGAGAACGCGACGCCCGTTCTGGTGCGGCTGTCGTCGTCGGAGCCCTCATCCTGGAGAGCGGTCACGGCGCCCGCGCTCACCAGCGGTTCAGCGGGTGACCTCCCCATGGTGTCACGCGCGGAGCCCCTTTGGGCCGCCTTCGATAGGCCAGGTTTCGTCTGGATCACGGATCGCGCGATCCCTTCGAACGAGCGCAAGCACGCGGGACTCTTTGCGAGCGGCGGCGAGAGCCTGCCGGGTCCGATCGCCGCGGGGCCTGCTGGGTCCATCGACTGGCTCGCGGATGGCACCACGTCGTTTCGCGTGGGAGGCGCCGAAGCGGGTAAGGTCTTCATCGGACCGCGGGTGCCGGAATCTCTGGTTCAGCTGATGCGACTCTGGGCGGCGGATCGCGGCCTCGCCGAGGTCAACGCCGAGGCCAGCGCCGAGGCCAGCGCCGAGGCCAGCGCCGAGACCGGGGGGGACGCGCGATCGGCGGACCTGCGCCTGACTCGTTCTCCGCCGCCCGAGGACGGGAGCTTCACCGTCGTGGAGTCGAGGCGAGTCGGCCGGGACGGCTGGGAGGCCACCGTTTCCGAGGTCTTCGGCGCGGCGACCGATGGGCGAGTGACGCCCTGGTGGGTAGACAGCGACGGTCGCGTTCTCGTCGGGGCCGGGATCGGAGAGATACGTGTCGGGTTTGGCGGCTTCTCGGAGCCGCCCGATGATCCCGCTGCGTTCGCTGTCTCCTGGATCGGCCTGTTCGATCGGATGCGGCCGGTTCCTCAAGGGGTGCTGCCGCCCGAGGAGCGAGTCGCCGCTGGCTCCCCGGTCAGCGCCCCGCCTCAACGTCTTCCGGTGCTTCCGCCTCCGCCGCCCGCTGCCGAAGACAGCCAGCGCATTCGACCGGACCGACTCGCGGCGCTCCTTCGTTCCGTACTGGCGGGCAGCGCCGCGCTCCTCGGCCTTCTCGCCGTGGCCTTGCTCGCGCTGGCTACTGACCGTCGTCCAGAACGCCGTCGATGACGTGCAGCACGCCGTTGCTGGCGTAGACGTCGCGCACCGCGAGTCCGACGCTACCGTTCAGCGTGGTCTCTCCCGAAAGTTCCGTGACGTCGATGGTGTCACCGGAGAGCGCGGTCCACATCGTGCCAGGAACGAGGCTTCGGTACCCGATGGGCGCGGTGACCATGTGAGCGCGAAGGAAGGTCTGGAGCCGAGGGAGATTCGCCGGAACGACGAGCGCGTCGATGACCCCGGGTGCCAGGCCCAGCTCGAGGGCGAGGTCGCTCGGTCCGAAGACCGTGAGCGGCGAGAGCGTCCCGAAGTCCGCCTCGAGTCCACCCGCAAAGGCGAGTGATCCGAGCGTCATGAGGCCCTGCGCCATCATCTGCTCGCCGACCGTCGGGAGCTCGGCGAAGACGGACCCGATGACGTGGATGACGCCGTCGGTGCAGCGGATGTTGACGGATTCGAACGCCGTACCGTTGGCGGTGGGGACGCCGTCGACGTCGCGGTTCCAGAAGAGGAAGGAGCCCCCGAGATTCAGGCTCGACTCGGCGTCGACGAGGGTCGTGCCGGTGCTGGCGCCGCCGACGAGATGGAGCTCGAGGCGGTCTTGAAGCGCCGCCTGCATCGCGGGGTCACGCAGGTCGTCGAGTTCGCCCGCGGGCAAAGCATCGAACGCGGCGTCCGTCGGCGCGAGCAGGGTCAGCGCGCCGCCCTGGATCGAACCGCTGAGCCCGCTCAGCTGAATGAGTTCGGCGAGCGTCTCGAAGCCGCGACGCTCCAGCGTTTCGATCACGGGAAGCGGCCTTTCGAGGACCGTGTCGACCCCATGGAGCCAGCCATTGTCACCGCCATCATCGGAGCTCACGATGCGCGCATCGTTGATGATCAACTGGGTGCCCAGGGAATCGACGAATGCGTCGTCCATTCCGAGCATGGCGACCTGGTCGATCCCCGAGAGGGCCGCCGTATCGAGCTCACCCGTGGTGATGTGGTAGCCGACGAAGGCGTCGAGTTCCGCCAGGGCGCCCGGCTCGAAGAGGCCGAGCAGCTCACCTGCAGGAAGCATGGCAAAGGCCGCATCCGAAGGGGCGAAGACCGTGACGGCCGTGTCGCTCTCCAGCAATGCGCGATGGGTCGAGGCCTTCGCGAGCGCCACGAACTGGCCGAAGCCCAGAGCCGCCGCGCGGTCGAGGACCGAGTCCGGTTCCGGCTGGATCGTCGGCGGCTCGACGTCGATCAGATCCTCGCCCGAGGTGCAGGCCGTCGCCAGGCCCCACAGGGGCAGGGCCAGCAGGGGCAGCGCCAAAGAGGGGAAGGCGAAGGGGCTGGAGGTGCGGGAGCCAAGTGGATCTTTCATGACGGACGTGAGCATGACGGAGTCGGGTGAGCGCTGCGTCATCTATGGACGCCTTCCGCTGAAGAATCCGTCAGGTGCCCCGGCTCGCAGGCACGTCAGATGCCCCGGGGCGCCCTGGGAATCAGCCAGAGGGGGGGCTGGATGGCGTTCCTGGCGCGGAACGGCGCGCCAGGCGGCGGTGGAGCTGCAGGGCCAGGAGCCCCACGCCCATGGCGAACCAGAGGGTACAGAGGCGGGTGACCAGCGTCACGGCCAGCGCCTTCGAGCGCGCGATCTGGGTGGCGAAGCCTGCGGTCCGGTAGCCGCCCTCCAGCAGCCCGGTGAGGAGCCCCTCCGTCACGCCGAGGCCGCCGGGGGCGATGACGACGATCGCGCCAGCGACCGCGGCGAGGGCGAAGGCGTAGGTGACGGCCGCGAGGCTCAGCTCCGGAATCGGAGGCGCGCCCACCGCCACGGCGGCGGCAGGAAGCACCGAGTTCGCGATGATCCAGCAGCCCACGCACTCCAGGAACCAACCGCACGCGGCGAGCAGCGTGGCGAGCGGAAGCTCCCGCGGAGCCAGCAGTCCCCGCGCGGAATCCAGCGTCTCCTCGATCCTGCCCGCGCGCCGCGCGATCGCCGATGGAAAGCGCCGCGCCGTTGCGACGATGAGATCGCCGACCTTGCGAGAGGCGACCACCGCGAGCACCGCGGCGCTCAGGCCCACCGTGGCGAGGGTGATCCAGAGGTGCTCGCTACCCGACGCCGAGATGGCGATGAGGACGAGGAAGCCGAGGAGGTCCGTGACGCGCTCGGCGAGCACGATGGGCGCACTGCGCGCGATCGGCGTCCCGTCCTGGTCGCGCAGGAGCCAGGACTTCATCGCCTCGCCTACCTTGCCGGGCGAGACCGTCAGGCTGAGTCCCGCGAGGTAGATCCTGGCCGAGGCCCAGCCGGACACGCTGGACCCCGTGATCCGGAGGTAGCGCTGCCAGCGGGGAAAACGAATCGCGTAGTTGAGGAGCGACAGTGCGCAGGCCGCGAGGGGGGCCCACAGCGGCACCTCCGCGAGAGCGTCTCCGATGCCGCCGATGTCGGCCCACAGGGCCATGGCGATGTAGACCCCGAGACCGAGCACCACGGCGAGCGCGATGCGCCTGCCGAGCCCTTTCTCCGGAGCTTCCGAATCCGTGCGTGCTTCCGGCTCTTCGTCAGGCGACATCGGCGCGCTTCCCTTTCAGCATCAGGAAGCCCCACAGGACCGCGGAACCGGCGAGGAGGGCGATCCACCAGGGCAACTGGAAGAAGGTCACCGGGAGGTAGCCCACGAACAGCGCGACGAACATGGTGAGGAGCGCGTAGGGGGCCTGGGTTCGCACGTGGTCCACGTGGTCCGACGCGCAGGCGATCGAGGACATGACCGTCGTGTCGGAGATGGGGGAGCAGTGGTCACCGAAGATCGCGCCCTCGAGCACCGCGCCGATGCTGATGACCATGAGGCCGAGGCCGAACGTGCGCGGGTCGAATCCCTCGGGCGTGCCCGCGAAGCCGATGTCGTAGGCGAGTCCGATGACGAGCGGCAGGAGGATGGTCATCGTGCTCCACGACGAGCCCGTCGAGAACGCGATGAGGCCGGCCAGCAAGAAGAGGATGACCGGTAGCAGCATGTACGGGATCGCCTCCGTCAGCGTGGCCGACAGGTACGCGGCAGTGCTGAGATCACTGCAAGCTGCGCCGACCATCCAGGCCAGGTACAGGATCACGATCGCAACCCCCATGGCCTTCAGGCTGTTGAGTGCGGCCATCAGGATCTCTCCCGCGCCGAGGCCCCGCAGGAGGGCGAGGATGGCTGCCACGACGAAGCCAGCGATGGCGCCGTACATCAGCGGCGTCTCTCCGCTTCCCTCGTAGAGGATGCCGGTCGCGAACTGCAAAGGAGAGAGCAGCTCCAGCTTGGCGGCCGCCTCGCTGCCTTTCTCGGCGAAGACGCCGAGCCCCTTGCAGCCGGTATAGATGATCGTGCCGAGCGTCGTGAACACGAACACGGCGAGCGGAAGCAGCGCCGTCGTCGCGCGCGGCTCCACGCCCTCCCGAGCCTCCAGTTCCGTGGCGGCTTTGCCCACCAGCGGTGTGGCGCCGTCGCGCAGTAGCTTGCCGCTGCGCGCGCGGCGTTCCGCCGTCAGCATCGGCCCGAAGTCACGGCCCGAGAGCACGATCATGCCGACGAAGATCAGCGTGAACCAGCAGTAGAAGCGGAAGGGCAGGGTCTGCAGGAAAATCGCGTAGCCCTGGTTGGCGCCGAGGCCAGCGTCCGGGAGCTGGGCGCTGAACGTCGAGACCTCGAACGCGATCCACGTGGAGAGAATCGATACGCCCGCGACGGGCGCGGCGGTGCTGTCGACGATGTACGCGAGCTTCTCGCGGGCGACGCGGTATTTGTCCGCGAGCGGCCGCATGGTGGATCCGACGAGGATCGTGTTCGCGTAGTCGTCGAAGAAGATGGTCAGGCCCATCAGCCACGTGGCGATCTGGGTCTTCCGAGCGTCGCGCGCCAGGCCCGCGATCGAGTTCATGATCCCGCGGATGCCACCTGCACGCGTGAGGATGCCGACCATCGCCAGCATGAACACGACGAAGAGGATGATCTCCGTGCGCGCCTGGCTCTTCAGTTGCTCCCCGAGGTACTTCGTGAAGACGTCCTTGAATCCCCCGAGCGGCGCCGTGGCCGCGGACTCGCCCGCGAGCCAGCGCACGAGGAAGGCGCCTACCCAGACGCCAGAGAAGAGCGCGATGATCGGTCGGCGCAGAAGAATCGCGAAGAAGATCGCGACGAGCGGCGGCAGCAGCGACAGCTTGGAGACGCGCTTCCGAGGAACCTCGCGCGAGCCGAGGAACTCCTCGCCCGGGGACCTGCCGATCGTGGCGGTCAGCCGATAGGTGTCTTCTTTCACGTCCGCGAGGACCGTGAAACCGTCGGGGTCGGGCTTCTTGTAGGCCTCGATCGAGATGTCTAGCTTTTCCTCCTCGACGATCGAGCGTAGCTCGCGCACGACGGACTTGGCGACCTCGCTCGGCCAGAGGAAATCGTAGCCCTCGCCTTCGCGGCGGATGTCGGTGAGGAAGCCCGCGCCGCCCACGCGCAGAACCCTTGCCTCGAGGCCATTCTCGTCCAGCTCCGTCACCACGGCTCTGGACTCCAGGATGTCCTTCCAAAGTGGGCGCTCGACGTCCTTCCCATCCGGACCCGGGACGGTGAGGGTGGCGGTCAGGAGCTCGCCCGCCTGCTTGGTGGCGAGCCGCGAGGGGCTGACCCCGGGGACGAAGACCAGCGCGGCAACGACGGCGAGGAAGGCCACAAGGGAGGCGATGCGGATCATGGCCGCCATGGTAGGGATCGGGGAGGCGCCATCCCACCCGCCCAGGCCAAAGAACGGAGCGTCCAGCGGCGGCTCCTTTGCTATCTTCCCACGCCATGTACCTCCTCGCACTCAGCGCCGTCTGGCTCCAGGGACCCTCCAACGGTTCACCGTTCACGGACGCCCCCCTGCCGTTCGAACAGCTGAAGGCGCCGCCGGATACGGCTTTCGACATCCTGATGGCGTCCCTGGCCATGATCCTGCTCTCCGCGATCGCCGCGGGGGTCTTCCTGGGCGTATCGAAGCTCGGTGCGATCGAGGAGCTGCTCCGCAAGCAGGCGGCGAAGCAAACAGCGGACGCGGCCGCCCGCGAGGAGCGCCAGCAGCGCGCTCTCAAGGAGGTGGCTGACCGCCTCGCACGGGGGGCGATTGGCTCGGGAGGTGGGGGCGGGACCAGCGCAGGGAAGCCTGACTGGCTGAGCCCTACCGTCGACCGAGTGGTCGATTCGCTCGAGCGGCTCGAACGGGCGCAGAAGGCGGGAACCAGTCAGCTCGCCAACACGCTGGCGGCGATGGCCTCGACGCAGTTCACTCCCTCGGGCGCCGCGGCGGGAGCCAACCCGGCACCGTCCGCTTCCAGGGAGGATCGGCCGCACGCCTCGGATGGCGCCGATCCCTCGCGGGGCGGTTCGGACGAGACCCTCAGCCAGACGATCTCCTGCCGGATCACCTCGTTTCTGGAGGAAAAGGGCTACCACGACATCCAGATCGTCACGCCTCCCGAGGAAATCGACGCAGCTTTCGTCCATAGCGGGCAAGTGATCGTCGAAGCCAGGCGCGACGGTGTGATCCACAAGGGTAGAGTCTCCCTTCAGAACGGCACTCCGGCCGCCGTCGAACTGCGGCCGAGCCATTCCATCTTTCCCTGACGGCTTTCTCTGAAGGCCTTACCTGACGGCGCACGACCGCGCCTTACTTCCTCCGATTTCGATGTCTTCATCTTCCACTCCACGGGCTATTCCACTGGCGACGATCGAGCACCTTGACCGATTCGCCGGTCAGAACGTCGAGCTTCGCGGGTGGGTCCACAATCGGACGTCGAAGGGCAAGCTCCACTTCGTGACGCTGCGAGACGGCACCGGCTACGTGCAGTGCGTCCTCAAGAAGAACGACGTCTCGGACGAGCTGTTCGACACGATCGGAGCCGCCAGCCAGGAATCCAGCCTTCGCCTCTTCGGCGAGGTCCGCGCGGACGACCGCGCGCCCGGCGGCTATGAGATCTCCGTCACCGGCGGCGAGGTCTTGCAGTCGACGTCGGACTTCCCGATCACGCCGAAGGAGCACGGCGCGGACTTCCTGCTCTCTCGCCGTCACCTCTGGCTGCGTTCGCGCCGTCAGTGGGCGATCATGCGGACGCGCAGCGCGATCATGTTCTCGCTGCGCCGCTTCTTCGACGAGCGCGGGTTCCTCTGTATCGACTCGCCGATCTTCACGCCGTCGGCCTGCGAGGGGACGAGCACGCTGTTCGAGGTCGACTACTTCGGCGACGAGAAGGCCTATCTCACGCAGTCGGGCCAGCTCTATGCGGAGGCGTCTGCCATGGCCTTTGGCAACGTCTACACCTTCGGGCCGACGTTCCGCGCGGAGAAGAGCAAGACGCGCCGCCACCTGACCGAGTTCTGGATGCTCGAGCCCGAAATGGCGTTCGCGACCCTGGAGGACGTGATCTCGCTGGCCGAGGACATGATCGTTCGCGTGGTTTCGGACGTGCTGGAGACGCGGCGCACGGAACTCGACGTACTCGAGCGTGACATCTCCAAGCTGGAGGCGTGCAAGGGCGGCTTCCCGCGCATCACCTACGACGATGCGTCGAAGATCCTTCTGGAGCACCCGGATTCGGAGTTCGTCGAAGGCGATGACTTCGGCGCGCCGGACGAGGAGATCCTCGCGGCGATGCACGATCAGCCCCTCGTCATCACGCACTACCCCAAAGCCGTCAAGGCGTTCTACATGAAGGAGGCGCCGGAGAACCCGACGCGCGTCCTCGCGATGGACATCATCGGCCCGGAAGGGGCAGGGGAGCTCATCGGCGGGAGCCAGCGCGAGGAGGACCTCGACACGCTGCTCGCGGCGATCGCGCATCACCAGCTGCCCATGCAGGAGTTCGAGTGGTACCTCGATCTGCGGCGCTTCGGCTCCGTGCCCCACGGCGGCTTCGGCCTTGGGCTCGAGCGCCTGGTGCGCTGGATCTGCGGGATCGAGCACATCCGCGAGGCCTCGCCGTATCCGCGCATGATGACGCGGATTCGCCCCTGAGGCTCTGGGCCCTGAGGCTCTGGGCCCCTGAGGCTCTGGGTCCCTGAGGCTCTGGCCCTTGGGATGGGGGCCTGACGACCCCCCTGGGGGTGGCTAATCCAGCAGCGCTTCGAACCGATCCGCCTCTTCCATCTGGTGCGCCCACGGGCCGTCCGGGCGGAAGAGGTTCTTCGTGCCCGTCCACCTCGCCAGCGTCTCCGCGCTGCGGGTCTTGACCCAGGCGAGCGTGGTGATGCGCGGCCACGTTCTCGGGCTCTTCGCCTGGTCGGGCGTTTCCGCGCGCAGGACCGCCAGGAGGAAGTGGGTCAGGCTCTTCGAGAGTGGATCCCCACGCTCCGTGTCCTTCGCCAGGGCGAGAGCCGTCGCGGCGCATTCCACGCGGGTCGCCAGGTTCGGATGGGAGAACTCTCCGGCCGCGACCGCGGAGAGGCGCTCCCGGATCGTGGGGCCTCCGTCGGACAGCCCATCGGGCACGGAGCTCGCATCGAGCGCTCGGGCGCACACGATGTCCGCCCCGACGCTCCAGCGCGCGCCCGTATCGACGCGACGCTCGAGCTGGCCCAGCAGTAGGTCCTGCGCCAGGATCCGCGTCGGGGATTCGATGCGCTGATCGGCCAGGAGGACTCCGATCAGGATGCCCGCCCTGCTCGACCGTTCGGGCGTATCGGAGGCGAGGTGCTCACCGAGCTCCGACAGAGACTCTCGCTGTCGGTCGCCCGTCGCGGCTGCCATCTCCGTGAGCCAGGGCCGCGAACGCTCGGCCCAGCCCACCGCGGGTCCATCCAGCATGCTTTCGATCCCCGCCTCGTCATCGGACCAGGCAGCGATGAGCCCTGGCCCGCGGATCACCGAGGCCGCGGCTAGCACGGGAAGGATGAGGGCGATCGCCACAGATGTGGCTCGCCAGCGGAGACGAAGTGGCTCGGACGGGAGAATCTGCACCGGGACACGTTAGCCGGGTCCTGGCGCCAGGTCACATCCCAGTCCGAATCACTTCGGCGCGCCTGCGGAGTCGTTGGTTTCCTCTGGCATCCCACCGGGCTTCTTGCCGAGGGACTCGATGGGAGGAATCACCGGGAGGTCCGACGGGAGTTCGGGGCCCATCGTCTCCGGTACCTTGGCGCCATCCGCTGCGTCCGGTTCCTGGGTCTCGAAGGACGGGTCGAGCGCGCCCGGGGCATTCGGGACGATCCCTTCCGGCGCGGGCGGGCCAGCGAGGTCTTCCAGGGCGTCGATGCTCACCACCCGGTCGATTCCCGGTGGCAGGAACGCCCGCAGCCCCGCATGGTCCGCAATCCAGAGCACGGGGTGGTCGTCTTTCCGAGCGGGCGATTCCCATGCGACGTAGCTCCAGTCCCCGTTCTTGGTGATCTGGAACGACTCGGATTCGCGCCCGTCCTCGAAGACCTCATAGGCCTCATCGAGGACGCGGATCGTCCAGCCAGAGCCGTCGGCCGTGGCGGCGCGGAGCTCCTGGCCGCGAGTCCCGTCCGGCCGAAGGACCGTGAACAGACCCTGGAAGCCGTTGCGCAGCGCCGTGTCGCTGACACGGCTGCTCGTTCCTTGATCGTCGAGGAGCGGGCGCAGGCTGGTGCGCCAGCGCGCGATCTTGCCGCTCCTGAGCTGAGCGTGCACCTCGTCGCCGATCACGATCGGGCCGAAGACAGGAGGTTCGCCGATCTCCCAGGGCCCTTTGAGGTGTCCGTCTTTCGGGTCGAGGAGCCAGACGGATCCTGTCTCGGTCAGGAAGAGCAGCTCGCCGTTCAGGCTCGGCAGCGGAACCGGCCTGCGGGCGATACCGGAGACCGTCTTGATGTCCTGGCGCCAGCGGATCGATCCGTCCCAGGCCGCGCGAACGATCATGCCGTTCCGGTCGCAGATGATGTAGTCGCCGGTGGAGCCGTCGCCGATGGGGGCCGGAACAGCATCCACACGACCCTCGCACTCGACGTGAATCTCGTGGCTGCGCGAGAGCTGCAGGTCGATGTCCTGCGGACCTTTCACGACCAGGACGCGGCTGTCGAAGTCCGGGAGGTCGAAGCGAAGCTGCCACTCGTCCGCGAACGTTCCTTCGATCACGAAGGGGCTCTGACGCGTCACCGTTTCCTCTTCGCTACCTACGCGCGTGATCTGCACGCTGACGCCTGCCGGGTTGGTCTTGACCTGCCAGGGAAGCATCACCCGAACCGTCTCTTCGAACGCCTCTTTGAGGCGCTCGAGGGCCGCCGTGTGCTTCCCTGCCGCTGCGAGTTCCCTTGCCTCGATCACGGCATCACGCTTCTGGCGCGTCTCCGAGATCTCCTGGGCAAGGACGCGACGCACCTTGCCGGTCGGGTCGTTCGCGAGGATCAGGTCGAAGTGGTTGAGCGCTCGCTCGTACTCATGGCGCTCGATGGAGGCGCGCGCGAGCTTCAGGAGTCGGTCGTTCTCGGCGTCGATGGTCTTCTGTTCCGTCTCGAACTCCGCCACCGAGCGCTCGTGGGCGCGCTTGATGATGATCTCGTTGACCCCATCCAGGGCCTTGCGGAACTCGGCGAGATCCGGCGAGGAGAGCTCCTTGTCCGTGAGGGAATTCGCGAGCTGTTCTGCCTGTTGACGAATACGATCCTCGACGACCACCTGCTGGGGGGCGTGGATGGAGGGGCGCCCCAGGGCGTTCAGTTCTTCCTCCATCCGGCCCGTCATACCGAGCATGACTTCGATCGTCTTCGGCCAGGCTTCGGTCACGAGCTGCAGCCGCGGGACAGGTGGTAGCGCGCGGACCATGTCCAGGGCGAGGAGGTAGTCGCCTTCCGCGGCTTCCTTCTGGGCCGCGTGGTATTCGTCGAGCCACGAGTTCCGGAGAGTATTCTCCTCGGCGCGAAGCCTGTCCTCCAGCTCGCGGCGAAGGTCGCCCACCTCGAGCGAGGTGTCGTTCGCGAAGTGGACGTTGAGCTGAGCCAGAGCGGTCTGCGGGGAGTTCAGCATCGTCCGGATCTCGGAGATCTGTCCCTTGCGCTTTTCTTCGACCTTGACCTTGACCACGGCTCCGGCTCCGAGGAGCAGAGTGACCGAGGCAGCGATGGCCGCGTGGCGACGCATCTTCTTCGTACGGGTCGACTGGCGCTTGGCCTTCGTCAGGAGATCGCGCGCATCGCGGTTGCGCGGGTCCTTTTCGATGAGCGTGCGGAGCGGCCCCAGGATCCGGTCGGCGTGGCCTGCCGCCAGCATGTCGGTGCAAGCGCTGACGACCCACGGGCCGGCCTCTTCGACGCGGCCTGCGAGCACGAGGCCCATGCCAAGTTCGAGCCTTTGAGGAACGGCCGCGGGCTGAAGGAACGCGGCGATCGCAAGCGCGGGTCCGCTGCGCATCGGCGAGCCGTGCTCGCGCAATTCACGCGCGAGGTCGAGGATCTCGCGGACGTCGAGGTCGCAGCCCTCGCCCGCATCCCGAAGCCGCATGGCCGCGAGACGCAGCCTCGACATGCGATCCTGCGGACGGATGCGGGTGGCCTCCATCCAGTGGACGACCGCATGGGACGTACTACCGAGCGTGGCGTCGAGGCGGCGCAGGAGGCAGCGCACGTACTTGTGCTCCATGAGCCGCAGGGCCGACGTGAGTCGGCCTGCCAGCCATTCGTTGGCGAGCGCTTCGGCGTCTTCGGTGACGAGCGGTCCCGGCGTCCCGGTGCGACACCAGAGCGTCAGGCGTGAGCCAGCGCGACTGAAGTGCTTGCGCTGGAGTTCGTGCTGGGCGAGGCGAAGGACCTCGATCGGGTGGGCGATCCGCAGGCCGCCGGTGGCCAGTCCACCGATGATCGCGAGCTGAGCCTGGCGAATCGGCCAGCCGAGGCGGTCCGCGATCTCCTGGATGGTCGAGTTGCCGTCGCACGCGCCGACGAGACGAACCGGAGTCTTGCCCAGCTCATCTGCGTCTTGAACGCACGGGATGATCTCCGGCGAGATCAGGGTCGGATGTCCTGCCAGCTCGATTTCGTCCGCGATGCGGGCGTACTCGAGCAGCATGAACTCGACCGGGATGGCATCGCAGTGGATCTCGGTGGTGGGGAAGCCGTCTTCCTCCAGCTTGGTGACCCGGTCTGGAACGGGGCCGGGGTCGAAGCGGAAGTGAACGCCGCCCCCATCCAGGAGGGCGTACAGCGCTTCGAGTCGTGCGGCCTTGACGATTGGCTGCAGACGCGCAGCCTCCATCGTGAACGTGGGGTCGTCGGCCCAGGCGTCGCGCGCGCGCGCGCGCCAGGTGTCGGGCGACTCGTCGGGGTCGGGGAGGAGCCAGGCCTTCCCGTCCTCCATGCCGAGCACGGAGCGGTGGTCGCCACGCGAGGTGAGGGTGAGGACACCCTCCTTCCGGCCGCGCGCCAGGCCCTGCAGCAGCTCTGCCAGGCCGATTCCTCGTACGTCTCCCTGAAAGCTCATGAGAAGAAAGCCAGAAGGGGCTCGAGTGCTTGATAGAGAGGCATGGATGGAGGCAGGGTCAGATTCGCCTGGCGGGGAGGCATGGGGGTCGCGTGGGCCACGTCTCAAGCTTCGGCGCCCGTCACCCCCCGGCTGAAGCCAGACGCTCCGGAGCCCTCCGGAATCTTTTTCCTGATGCCGCCCCTGGATTCACTCCTGAAAACGGGTCCAGCGCGCACGCAGGCGCGCCAGGTCCTCCGGCGTATCGAGGTCGTCGAGCACGGCCGGCTCGTCGACGCGAACGCCAGCTAGCGGGTCCGCCGCAGGCCGCAGCGAACGCAATGGCTCCGTGGGGGAGAGCGCGCTCACCCTGGCGACCAGTTCCCTGCCGATCACGATCGGGTGTCCGTACCGCGAAGGCGGCGTCCCCTCGCCACGCCGGCCAGCCGCCTCGACCAGAGGGGCCAGCCAGCCAGTGGCCGGGCATTGCAGGGCTTGCCAGCGCTCCTCGATGGCGCGCAGGACGCGTGGGGAGACGAGCGGCACGTCCGCAGGCCAGAGGAGCAGATCGAGCCCCTCGCGTTCGCGTGCCGCCGCCTGGACGCTGGACGTACGACCCGATGCCCAGTCCCGGTTCTCGACGACCGCTACCTCTTCGCCGTACGTGGAAAGAAAGGCCGAGATCGGCCCGTGATGGGCCCCCGTCACCACCAGCGCAGGGACCTTCGAGGGCGTTAACCCTTCGGCGATCGCGGCCAGCATCCGCGCGAGAACGGTCGCGCCGCCGATCGTGGCCAGCGCCTTCGGCTCGCCCAGTCGTGAGGACGCGCCGCCCGCGAGGATGACGGCCGCGAGGCTCACGCGCCGATCCAGCGGGCGACGAGGCTCAGCGCGCGCCCGGTGTCCTCGGTGCCCTCGACGAGAGTGCGTCCATCCTGAAAATGGGTGAAGCGGTGGCCGTCCGCTTCGAATCTCAGGAGCGGGCCGAGGCGACGGACCACGAGGCCCGCGTCTCTCAGCTGCACTTCGACCGCGTCCAGCGACGGATCGCTTCCCGGCTCCCGTTCGCGCTGGGGCATCACCTGAACCGTATTCCGTCCACAGAGGGAAACGGCGTCGGTGCGGCTGCCGCTGGAGTCCAGGAACTCGAACGTTCGAAGTCCGCAGGTGGGGCAATCGTCGGCTCGCGGCACCGTCAGGCGCCGAACGGTTCCCGACCATGCGTCGAGTTCCAGAAGCGCGGGCTCGAGCCCTGCGCTGTTCCCGCTAAGGATCCGGAGCGCGAGCCCCGCCTGCATCGAAGCGATGACGCCGACGGCGGGCCCGATCACCCCTGCGGTGTCGCACGTGGGCAGCATCCCGGGCGGCGGCGGATCGCGGAAGATGCAGCGCAGACACGGGCCACGACCCGCCAGCACCGGAAGGATCAAACCGCCCGAGGAAACGACGCCGCCGTAGATCCAGGGAATGTCCCTCGCCACGGAGAAGTCGTTGATCAGATAGCGCGTGGCCATGTTGTCCGTGCCGTCGAGGATCAGGTCCACGCTGGCGCCGAGCCTCAGCAGGAGGTCCGCGTCGAGATGCGCGGCATGCGCTTCGATCGAGGTCGGTCCTTCTACCTGTGCGAGGACCTCACGGGCGGCAAGTGCCTTCGGGGCACCCGCCCTGGCATGCTCGGCCGTGAAGAGCACCTGACGCGGAAGATTGGTCTCTTCGACGATGTCGCGGTCCACGATCACGATGCGCCCGATGCCGGCGCGGACCAGCCACTGGGCGAGCACGCCGCCGAGCGCGCCGCAGCCGACCAGGAGAACGCTGGACCGTCCCAGCGCATCCTGCCCACCCTGACCGAGCGCCGCAAAACGCGTCTGGCGTGCGAACCGATCTTCCTTTTCGAACTCCGGCTCCATCAGTGGAAGATCCACCAAGCGGCGGCTCCAACGAGACAGAGAACCAGCGCGACGATGCCGATGGCGATGGCCGTGGCGGCGCGATCGCTCTTCGGCGTTCGATCGATCTCGACCCAGTTGAAGTAGCGCCGCGCGCTTCCTTCGACGGCCGCGCCGCAGTGGGGGCAGGCATCACCCTGGAAGTCGTCCCATGGAATGACGCCGTCGCACTCCATGCAGTAGTAGTTCCGGGCCTCGCCGCCTTCCTCGACGCCCGGGGCGTGGGACCGGTTGCGGTAGTAGTCGATGGCCTCGGCGTTGCGCTCACCGCGCGTCTTCGACCAGTGCTGGTCGGACATGTTGCCGTAGCTCTTGCCGTCGGCCTCGCGGTAGTGGCTCGCGCGTTCGGGCTCCGACTCGCTCATAGCTGATCCTCACGAGAGCCCCACGAGAACACGATGCAGGGAAGAGGAGGGCCCGACCGCCAAGCAACCCGATGAAGGGGGTGGGGTGGATAATGGGACTTGAACCCACGACCTCCGGTACCACAAACCGGCGCTCTAACCAACTGAGCTATATCCACCATCCGGGCCGCCCCGACGCAGTGTGGTTCTCGCGTCGAGGCCCAGAGGATCGAAAGCGCGGGCGTGATTGTCAAGCCTGACTCCGGAGGTCCTGCGGAATGTTTTCCCGGGACCCCGGGAGTGGTCACCCGCTGACGAAGTCGCGGGCGCGGGACATCTCGGAGCCCAGGAGGCCCGTGAGTTCGGCCAGGTCCGTCTGTCCGAGACCGGTCAGGTCGCAGGCGGCCTGGCTGATCTCGTAGAGCAGCGCGTGCGGATCTGCATTTTCGCTCTCCTGCTCGACCTGCTGGGTCAGGATCTCGGCGAGGTGAATGGTGGCAGCCAGCTCGGCGTCCGCGCCCGCCATCTCGGGGCTGTGGTGGTGGCGGATCACGTCCACCAGAACCTCCGGGAGCGACCAGCGCGTGGTCAGGCGCGCGCCGATTTCGGCGTGGTGCATCCCCAGAACTTTCTTCTCGGCGTCGATCAGGCTCGAGCCCGAGAGGGCGACGGCGCGGATGGCTTCCATGCCGCTGTCGAGGAAGCGGTCCAGCACCAGGTGCCCGATGTTCTCCAGGAGGCCAGCCGTGTAGGCGCGCTCCGGGTCGACCTTGCCGTGGCGGCTCGCGATGATCCGGGAGCCGATGGCGTTCGCGACGCACATCTCCCAGCGTCGCTCCATGTTGCTGTCCTTCGCGCTTCCGTAGTCACGGAAGTACTTGCCCGCGCTGGACGTCAGGACGAGGTTGACCAGCGTCGTGACGCCGAGGAGGTTGCCCGCTTCGTGCAGCGAAGCGATCTCACGCTGGAAGCCGTAGTACGCGGAGTTACAGAGCTTCAGAACCTTCGAGGTGATCCCGGGGTCGGTCTGAACGAGATCGATCAGCTCGCTCGGCACGACGTCCTTGCGGCCGGAGAGCTCCAGGACGCGGGCCGCGACGCCGGGAAATGGCTCGAGACTGCGCATCTCGAACATGAGGTCCTTGAGTGGGATTTGCATGTGCAGGAACCGATTCTCGGCTTGCCGGGGGGGGCATAGGGGTTTTCGGCCAGCGGCCTCCCCTCACTGCACTGCAAATCCTTTGCGTCTTCGTGTCGGCGTCCCAGGGTGCGACTGGGGCGTGCGAGTCACCTTCCCGTGTCACCGGAGCCGCCGATCAGGACGCGAAGAGCCTGGAGCGATCCTTGAAGCCCTTGAACTCCAGCGCGTTGCCCGACGGGTCACGCAGGAAAAAAGTGCCTTGTTCGCCCGGCTCGCCCTGGAAACGAATGCGCGGCGCAATGACGAAATCAGCCCCGGCAGCGCGAAGGCGCTCGCCCAGCGCCTTCCAGCTTTCGAGTTCGAGCACGATGCCGAAATGGGGCACGGGGACACGATCGCCGTCGACGGGGTTGTCTCCTTCCTCCGGAAGGGTCATCTCCTCGTCGAGATGCACCGTGATCTGGTGCCCCCCGATGTCGTAGTCGATCCAGCGGACGTCCGTGCGTCCCACTCTGGACCCGAGCAGCCCGATGTAGAACTGCTTCGACGCCTCCAGGTCGTGAACGCGCAGGGCGAGGTGGAAAGGCGAAAGCGCCTCGCCGAACGGCGAGTCTGATCTCAGCTGAGCTTCTGTGGGTTGCATCGAGGACGATCTTGGGGCCGTTACTTGATGTAGATCTCGTGACCTTCTTTCTTGATGGCTCCGAGTCCGCGATACAGCTCCTTGGCCTTGTCGTCGTCCCCATTCTGGAGCGCGATCTCGAGGTCCACGAGCATCCCGGTGACCGAGAGCATCTGCTTCTTGAACTCGGCCTGATAGGCATGAAGTTCGGCGCCCTCGAGGCCATCCGGCGACTCCGGCGGGTGCATGAAGCCTTCGAGCGCCGCCCCCTCCATCGTGACGCAGAGGGCGATAGCCTCGGCCTTTTGGTCCGGCTTGCCCAGCATCTTGCGAAGGCCCTTCATGCTGCTCTGCATCCGCTCCATGCTCTCGTGCAGGACGCCGCCGTGTTCATGCTCGTCGTGCTTCTCACCGTCCTGGGCCAGGCTCGTCAGAGCGCTTGCGTCGGCCGCGCTCGCGTCCGCGACGACCAAGCTCCTGGAAATCGCGGTCCCTCCGAAGATCGTCAGAGCGAGGGCGAAGGGGGCAGCGGTGGAGAGGGAGAGGTTCATCATGGTCGTTCCGGTGAGTGGCACCGGCGGATCACCGAGGAATCGAAGGGGAAGCCGGGTCGCCCTTCGCGGGCGACCCGTTGTTACTGACGCCCGAGCATACGCTTCCAGGCCGCGCAATGGGCGAGCGCTGCGGCCTCCCACGTAAAGGGTTTGGCGGAATCCGCTCGCTGGCGGCGGAACTCGGGGTCCGACCCCGCGGCGAGCCCCAGCTCCAGGGCATCGGCGATCTCGACCGGATCACTTTCGGACACGAACCATGAACCGGCGCTTTCGCCGAGCACCTCTTCGAACGCGGGTAGCTTCGAAGCGATGAGCGGTAGCCCCATGCGCGCGGCTTCCAGGGGCGTCACGGGGCTTGCTTCGTCCTCGGCCAGGTGAAGGAGGAGCGTCGCGCCCGCCACGCACCGCGGCATCCGCGCCTCCTCGGGCTCGTCGATCCATCGGACGGCCGCCTGGCCGTGACGGACGACGAGGTGCCCGACGGCCTCTTGCAAGGCCGCGGCAGCATCGCCGGGTCGTCCAACGAAAAGGAGCCGCGCGTCCGCGCGCCGCTGGCGGAGAACGTCGAAAGCGGCCAGCGCCTCCACTGGAAAGCGTGCGGCGCGGATCGCGCCCAGGACCAGGATGTCCCGGGTCGGCCGGATGGGAGGGGGCGCGACAGCCCGTTGAGCGCTCGATTCCTCGAGATCGCGCTGCCAGTGCTCGCTTCCTACCGGAGAGCGAAAGATCCGATCGGGAGGGACGCCGTACAGCGATTCGACGCGCGCCGCGGCATCCGCGCTGAAGACGATGACCCCCGCCGCGGCCAGGCAGGAACGCGCCTGACTCTCGGCGGCCGCCGAGCCAGGTGGCGCGAACTCCGCGACGGCGATGGAGAACGGAACGGCGCCAAGGGGAGGCCAGTCGGGTGCGACGCGATGGAGGAGCCCCGCTCGGCGACTCGGCCCCAGGACGAGGCGCGCGAGCCGCGGTGCCCGCTCGCCCAGCGCGACGGCGCGACGGGGAAGGCGCGTGATTCGGCGGGAGAAGTGGGGGCCGGTGGAGGGCGCGTCCTCGAGTCCGAGCGGAGATCCCTCCATGGGCCGCGGTGCGCGACCTACCTCGAGAAGCTCGAGCGGAAAGGCGTTCCGGGCAGGCAGGCGCACCAGCGCGCGCACCAGCTCCCGAACGTAGCGACCGACACCGGGCGCGTGACCTGGCCCGGAGGTGTAGTCCAGGGCGACGGTGGCGTCCAGAAGAGACCCATGCGCCGGGGCCGCTCCATCGGTTCGGTCGGCGCGCGTCAACGGCGGCTGGTCGCCCCTGGCCCGCCGCTGCGATTCTGCGACTGCTGGCTCATGGCCTTTTTCACGTGCGCGAGCGGTTCGTTGACGAGCGGGCTCGGCTCCCGCCGCTTGCGCTCCCGGATCTTCTCCAGATCGGTCTGGCTGGGCCGCTCACCCAGGAGCCCACCGTCCTCCTCGAAGGCCTGAAGCAGGTCCTTCACGAGCGCCTTCAGGAAGGGCAGCACCCAGGGAAGGGACGCAAAGACGAAGACGAACTTCAGGATCTCTTTGAGTTCCATGGGCCGGGCGGTTTGATTGGATACGGGTGAGGAGCGCTCCGCCTGGAGCAACCTGTCCCTCATCGTACGATTTGCCTCCGATCCGAAGTCCCTCGACTCGAATATCCGATGACGCCGCCCAAGAGCCCGAAACCCATCCTTTCCGTCGGCCTGATCGGTCAGCGCTTCATGGGGAAGGCCCATTCGAATGCCTGGAGGCAGGCGCCGCGGTTCTTCGACCTGCCGGTGGTTCCCGAGCTCCACACGGTGGCCGGACGCGACCCCGAGTCGCTCCAGGCCTTCGCCGACAACTGGGGCTTCGCGCATACGACGACGGACTGGCGGACGCTCGCCGCCGACGACGACGTGGACCTCGTCGACATCGTGACGCCCAACGACCTGCACGAGGCGCCGGCGCTGGAGATGCTGCTCGCGGGCAAGCACGTCGCCTGCGAGAAGCCGCTGTCCTCGACGCTGGAGGGAGCACGTCGGATGCGCGACGCGGCCGCCGCGCCCGGCGCTGGCCAGACCTTCGTCTGGTTCAACTACCGGCGCTGCCCGGCGGTCGCGCTGATGCACGAACTCGTCCAGGAGGGGCGCATCGGCGAGGTGCTACACGTGCGTGGGACCTACCTGCAGTCCTGGGGAGGCCCTGAAACGCCCATGCTCTGGCGATTCGACAAGGAGCGCGCGGGGAGCGGCGCCCACGGCGACCTCAACGCGCACATCGTCGATATGGCCCGTTTCGTCACCGGCCAGGAGTTCGAGGCGATCCACGGCGCCATCGCAAAGACCTTCGTCGAGGAGCGCAAGAACGCGGATGGCTCGATGTCCCCGTCGACGGTGGACGACGTCGTTTCGTTCCTGGCGATGATGGAGAGCGGCGCGACGGCTTCGTTCGAAGCGTCGCGACTCGCGCAGGGGCACCTGAACCGAAACACGCTGGAGATCAACGGGACGAAGGGCTCGGTGCGCTTCGACTTCGAGGACATGAACGTGCTGAATTTCATCGACGGCACCGAGCATCCGCGGACCCGCGGCTGGCGCCGGATCATGTGCACGGACGGCGAGCATCATCCCTACGCGGGCGCCTGGTGGCCGGACGCTCACGTGATCGGCTACGAGCACGGTTTCACGAACATGGTGGCCGACATCTGCCAGGTGCTGGGCGGAGGGGCGCCCCGCGTGAAGCTGCCGGACTTCGCCGATGCGTTCGAGACCCAGGCGGTGCTCGAGGCGGCGCTGATCGCGGCGGAGCGCGGCGCGATCGTCGAGATGGGGAGCGTTCGGGAGGGCTGAATCCCACGTCGCGGCGAACGGGCGATGGGGGGGAGCTGTCCTGATCCGGGGCACTCCTCGTCGCCGGGCAAGGGCCAGGAACGCAAGGCCGCTCGGGCCGCTACTCTTGGGCGCCCCGAGTTCCGATTCCACCCAACCACCGACGCCTCCCCATGGTCACACGCTCCTTCGTCCTCCGCTCCGCCTCGCGGCTCTTCGCGAGTTCGATCCTCGTGGCCGCTTCGGTGGCCCAGACCTTCGACTACGCCTTCGATGCTGCCGCCAGCTCGATCACGATCGACACCAACGTGGCGCTGGATCTGACGGGCAGCCTGAAGGGCGTCTTCGACGCCGTATCGAACCCCGGCGGGACGCGGACGGTCCTCGGGGTCTTCGGCGACAACGGGCTGAACAACGAGGTGCCGGTCACCATCACCCTCGGCGTGGACGCGCTGATCGGCGGGGCGGTGGTCGGGACGTTCGAACTCGACTACGAACCCGTGCTCGGTGCGGCCACCGTATCCGGGCTCTTCGCGACCATCGGCGCGGGGGGATCCAGCTCGGCGGACCTGACGGTGACGCTGACCTACGACACCTTCCGGAGTCTCAACCCCAATTCGGTCTACATCGGCGGGTTCCCGCTGACGCTGCCGCTCGGCGCGGCCGCCGTGACCGATGTAGTTCTGACGCAGATCGGGCCGGGCGCTGGCACGGCGGTCCCCGGTGCCGCCGCAGGAAGCATCGATCTCGATGCAGCGGTCACCGCCGAGCTGAGCTTCAACGTCGACCTCTCCGCCCTCGGCGGGACGGGCATCACGCCCGTGGGGCCGCTCCCGATCGTTCTCCCGCTCACCGGAGCGTTCGATCTCGCCGATTGCGGCACGGTGTTCTCCGCGACCTCCAGCAGCGTGCAGTCGCAGTCGCTGCCGAATCCGTTCCCCTTCGACCTCGTCGACCAGGCGCTTCCGCTGCCGACGATTCTGCCGCCGGGCGGCACTGCGGATCTTCTGCTCAACGCGAGCCTCGACGCTCTCCGGCTCGACGGCACCGTCACCGCGTCGCTCGTCGCGAGCGCTGGATCGAGCGGCCGGACCGTGCCCGTTTGCGACGGCAACGTGAACTCCTCGGGTCTTGGTGGAGCGCTTGGCGTCGCAGGCTCCACGAGCGTCACCGCCCAGGATCTCGCCCTCGTGGCCACGAATTTGCCGTCGAACTCCCTCGGCTACATGCTCATGTCAAGGACGGAGGCCCTCGTTCCAGGGTTCGGCGGCAGCCAGGGCACGCTCTGTCTCGGCGGCACGCTCTATCGCTTCTCAGCGAGCGTACAGCAGTCGGGTCCCATGGGGGAGGTCACGTTCGCGCCGGACTTCGGCGCGCTGCCGTCGGGCCAGACGTTCGCGGCCGCGGACTCGTGGAGCTTCCAGTACTGGTTCCGCGACGCGAATCCCGGCCCGACGTCGAACACGACCGGCGCTGTTCGAGTCCTGTTCTGTCGCTAAAATGTGCGTCGGCCGGGTCGACGGCCGGTGTTCTGCGGGCGCCCGGGCGCTACCATGGTCCCTTCCGGCGAGCGAATGGCTCACCGGCTCCTGACCCTGGTGCCCGGCACCGCAACACGACTGTCGCATGACCCGAGCTGTTTGCCTCTTCACCGGCCAGTGGGCCGATCTGCCCCTCGAGAAACTCCTCCCCAAGGTCAAGTCGATGGGCTTCGACGGGGTCGAGCTCGCCTGCTGGGGCGGGCATTTCGACGTCCAGCGTGCGCTGCGTGAGCCCGACTACTGCGCACGGCTCTGGGACCTCTTGAAGCTCCACGGGCTCAGCTGCTACGCCGTCTCCGCGCACCTGGTGGGGCAGGCGGTCGCCGACCGGATCGACTCTCGTCACGAGTCGATTCTGCCGCCCGAGGTCTGGGGCGACGGCAAGCCGGAGGGCGTTCGCCAGCGCGCCGCCCAGGAGATGAAGGACACCGCGCGCGCCGCGCGACTCTTCTTCGACGCCGCGCCGGATGCGATCAAGGCGAAGCTGACACGACCCGGCAAGGCCGTGGTCAACGGCTTCACCGGGTCGCCGATCTGGCATCTGCTCTACTCTTTCCCGCCGGTGCCGCCCGCGATGATCCAGGCGGGCTTCGCCGAATTCGCGAAGCTCTGGAAGCCGATCCTCGACGTCTTCGTGCAGCAGAACGTGCTGTTCGCCCTGGAGGTGCACCCGAGCGAGATCGCGTTCGACATCTCGTCGACCCGCCGCGCGCTGGAGGCGATCGGTCATCACCCGGCGTTCGGCTTCAACTACGACCCGAGTCACTTCGGCTACCAGGGCGTCGACTACCTCGCCTTCCTGGAGGAGTTCGGGGACCGCGTGCACAACTGCCACATGAAGGACGTGTGGTGGTCGGACACCTTGAGGGAAGCGGGCGTGTTCGGCGGCCACACCGAGTTCGGTGACCGCGATCGCTACTGGGACTTCCGGAGCGTCGGGCGCGGCAAGGTGGACTTCGAGGGCATCATCCGCAGGCTCAATCGCCTCGGCTATGGCGGCCCGCTTTCGGTGGAGTGGGAGGATTCAGGCATGGATCGCGAGGCCGGCGCCGCCGAGTCCGCGGCCTTCCTTCGTAAGCTCGACTTCGCGCCGTCGAAGACCGCCTTCGACTCCGCGTTCGCGAAGGACGCCGAGAAGGACGCCGAGAAGGCGTAGGCCCCGACGCCCCAGCGCTCTTACTCCGAATCTCCCCCCAGACGGCCCCCCCCAGACGGCCCCCCCCCAGACGGCCCCCCATGAACGACTCGACTGCAGCACCTCTCCCGACGGGACTCAACGCCCGCCTGTCCTTCATGATGTTCCTGCAGTACGCGATCTGGGGGGCGTGGCTGCCGATTCTCTATCCGTTCTTGACGGGGCATCGTGCGTTCACGCTGGAACAGTTCGGGTGGATCATGTCCGGCAGCGCCGTGGGGGCCATCATCGGACCGTTCCTCGCGGGGCAGATCGCGGATCGCTACTTCAACACGGAGAAGTTCCTCGGGATCAGTCACCTGATCGGTGCAGGGCTCGTCTACAAGCTGAGTACCACCACGGAGTTCAAGACGTTTCTTGCTCTGAGCGTCGTATACGGGCTCGTGTACGCGCCGACCCTGGCGTTGACGAACTCGCTGAGCTTCGCCCACCTGCCGGATCGCGACCGCGATTTCGGTCGCGTGCGACTCTGGGGCACGATCGGCTGGATTGCCGCGGGTATCGCCGTCGGGCAGTGGCTTCTCCTGAAGCACACCCCCGTCGACGTCACCGCCAAGGCGATCGAGGCAGCGCAGGACGCGGGTCGCGCTGATGCGTTCCGCTTGAGCGCGCTGCTGGGAGTCTTCATGGGGCTCTACTGCTTCACGCTGCCGAACACACCGCCGAGCGAGGGCGCGAAGGAGCAAAGCGCGACTGCGGAAGCCCTGGGTGAGATTCGCCGGCAGCCGCTCTTGACCCTGTTCCTCATCGCAGTCCCGGTGAGCTGCATTCACCAGTTCTACTTCGTTTACACATCGCAGTTCCTCTCCGGGTACGGGCAGGACGCAGCCAATACGATCAACAAGATATTCGGCGTCGGCGGCGGTGGGCTCATGACCATTGGCCAGATGAGCGAACTCCTCGTCCTGGCGATCATTCCCTTCCTGGCCAAGTCGCTGTCTCGGAAGTCGCTGCTCGCGATCGGGCTCCTGGCCTATGGAGTGCGCATGGCGCTCTTCGCTTACACGGACTCGCTGGCGACGGTTCTGCTCGGTGTGGCGCTGTACGGCCTGTGCTTCGGGTGCTTCATCTTCGTGGCCTTTATGGTCGTGGATGAGGAAACGACGCCGGATGTTCGGGCCACGGCGCAGAACCTCTTCAATCTGGTCATCATCGGCGTGGGCATCATCCTTGGTTCTTGGATCGCGACCTGGGTCGGGGCCTGGGCCACGCCGGAGAACGAGGCGATGGACTACACGAAGCTCTTCAGCGTCCCCATGTACGCTTCCCTCGCGTGCCTGGCGATCCTTCTCGCGTTCTACCCCTCGCGGTCGCCCAGGCGCGGCGACCTTCCGTCCGCCGCTTCTTGATCTCAGTCCCCGTCATGCCTGGATTTCTCCGGACCCTGTTCGTCACGTGCTCACTCTGCTGGCTGGCCACGGCGGGTATGGCCACGTCGTCCGTTCCCCAGGACTCTGCCGCTGGCTTCCGGAATGCGCTGCGCTCGGCGGAGAACATGGTCTCCGTCAAGCGCTGGGACGACGCCGAAGCGGCGGCCGTTCGGGCTCTGGAGCGCGACGGCAAGAATCCGGCGGCCTGGGACGTTCGCGCCCGTGCCGCAGCCGGCGCGGGCGACGTCGACCTGGAGATCTACTGTCGCCACAAGGAGCTGCGGTTTCTGGTGGCCCAGGGAGCCGCGCGCGCGACGGTCAAGGAGAAGCGCGAGGCGCTGATCGCCCTCGACCCCGTGGCGGCGGAACTCTTCGAGCTCAAGGACAGCTTCGCGCGCAAGTTCACCTCCGTGGCGGAGGCCTACGAGAAAGCGGATCGTCCCCACGGCGCGATCGGTATCTGGAAAGAGGTGCAGGCGCTCGATCCCGATGCGCCGGAAGCGGCGGCCGCGATCGAGCGCATCGCTTCGGCGCCTGACCCGAGCCTGGCGGCGAACGCGAAGCCCAAGGACCTCTTCGAGGACGTCACCGACGAGTGGATCGCCGAGCACGACGCGGAGCACGTCGACTGGAAGAAGGCCGCGAAGCTGACCCGGCCGAACTACCACACCGTGTCGAACGCTGGGTACGAGGTGCTCGTCCGCACCGGTGAGGCGATGGAGCAGATGTCGGCGTTCTACAAGCGCTTCTTTCGCTACGGAGGCCCCGACGACAGCCGCTCCGTCCCGCGCATCACGGTCCACGTGTTCAAGTCGCGCGACGAGTACCTGAAGCTCGGGATCGGTCCTCCGGTCGAGTGGTCAGCGGGGCACTTCACCGGCAGCCACGTGGAGTGCTACGTCGACAAGGGCGGATTCGCCGGCATGGTCGGGACGCTGTTCCACGAGGCGGCCCACCAGTACGTGTCGCTCGCGACGAACGCCCAGGGCTGGCTGAACGAAGGGCTCGCGAGCTTCTTCGAGGGCACGCGTATCCTGCCGAACGGCTCGATCATCATGAACGAGCCCGCTGACCACCGGCTCGGTGCGCTGGCAGGGCGGATGGAGAAAGGGTGGATGGAGCACCCCCAGGACACCGAGGACCCCAACGACCCGAACTCCATTCCAAAGGGCGCGCCCACGTGGTCGATGATCCTGGAGAACGCATACGACTGGGGGCCCGCCTGGTACGCGCCGACCTGGGGTCTCGTGTTCTTCTGCTACAACTTCCAGCACCCGACCGACGGGCGATTCGTCTACCGCGATGCGTTCCTGGACTTCATCAACAAGTCGGGCGGGAAGACCGGTAAAACCGCGATCAAGACGTTCGAGGAGACCGTGCTCGCGAACCCGAAGGCGCCCTACAAGGGCCTCGACGGGGAGCCGCTGAGCGTCAGCTCTGCCTTTCAGCTTCCGAAGAACGTCGCTGAACTGGATCCCGTCTGGAAGAAGTACATTCTGGAGCTCTGGGACGAGCGCTCGGGCAAGGCGGAGACCGCTCGGCCCCTGGCCGAGTGGGCGCGACTCGCGGCCGCCAACGGTGACTTCGAGATCGCCAAGGAGCACTTCGAGAAGGCGGTCGCGAACCGTCCCGAAGACGCGCAGCTCGCGATCGACTTCGCGAGGCTCCTGCACGAGGAGTTCAGCGCCACGGATCGGGCGGCCAAGGTCGTCGACGACGCGCTGACGATGCTCGACGCCCAGGAGGTCCCGGACGAGACGCTGATCGGGGCGGCCGAGCGGCTCCTCGCGGAACTCGACCCGAAGAGGCGCACGCTCACGCGCGCTCGCGAGGAGCTCGCGGAGGCGTCGCGCGCCATCATCGCCAGCTACCGCGAGGCCGGGCGTCCGGCGATGATCCAGGACCTCAGCTGGCGCTTCGCGGCCGAGTTCGGGCTCAATGACCTGTTCGAGGACTACGCCGACGCCGTCGTGGCGCGCGGGGAGGATCTGACGCTCTGGGACCTCGCCTACAACGAGCAGAACCTGGATGGGTGGACCGCGTCCTCCCCGATCTTCCAGCCAGCGAGCACCGTCCTGGAGGTGAAGAACGGCCCGTTCGATCCGAACGACTTCGACTTCAAGTACCTGACGTACGACCGCGTGACCGGTGGCGACATCTCGATGGTCGCCGACGTCCAGGCCGAGCCAGGGAAGTCGGCCTATCTCGGATTTCTCTTCGGCGTCAAGGGCAACGACGCCTTCCACGCCGCGCTCTACTACCCGGCTCGGAAGGGCGCCGAGGGCACGGCCAGCTCCGGCTACCTCGACGTGATGTCGAGCTTCGGGGGCGGCGTGAACAAGCCCTGGCGTCACGTGCCGATCGCCGTGCGTGAGGTCCAGCCGGGCGAGTCCTCCACGGGCGAATGGCACGAGATGCGCCTCGACGTCACGGGTCGCGTCGTCGACGTCTGGTGGGACGGCATGATGGTCGCGAGCCATGAGTTTCCCTCGCGCGACATCCTGCTGGGTTCGTTCGGGATCATCGCCGGCACGGGTCAGGCAAAGTACCGCAACGTCCGCTTCAAGAGCCGCGACGCCATGAGTCCCGCGGGGCGGATCGAGCGCAGGATGCGGCTGGAGCAGGCGGGCCTTGACGCGGGGTCGCCCGTGGACGGAAGCTTCCAGGGCGTCGTGCCGCCGTTCCCGAAGATCAAGCGCTGGGCCCAGGGCACGCGCAACACGTTCACGGAGATCGGGGAGAGGCCGCAGCTCCTCGTGCTGTGGTCGATCGCCCAGAACAACCTCGTGCCCATCGATGGGTGGCTCAACAGCTTCGCCAAGAACTGGGAGTCCGTCGGGCTCGAGGTGATCTCGGTCGTGGCGGCCGAGGACGACGAGGCCGTGGATGCGTACCTGGCCGAGCATCCTTTCCCCGGCGCGGTGGGCGTGGACCACCGCCCGCCGAACGTCTACGGAGTCGGCGAGACGTTCGACGCCTACTCGATCCTGCGCTTCAATCTGCCGCGGGTCATTCTGATCGGTGTCGACGGCAGGGTCGTCTGGGAAGGCGACCCGGGGTTCTCTTCGAACGCATTGCCCGCGCCGCCCTACGAGAGCTACGTCGACGTTCCGATGGAGGATCTGGTGGGCCGGGGCAAGCTCCTGGAAGTCGCGGAGTGGCGCAAGTCCTGGGAGAGCTCCGGTGCCAGGGCGCTACGGCTCGGCGATCTCGAGGCCGCACTTCCGCTGCTGCGAGCGGCCGCCGAATTTGGCGAGGTGCCATTCACCGAGGTCCGGCGCGCGGCCGCCAAGCTCACCGCGCTCGAAGCCGCCATGGACGATCCGAGCGGGATCCTCGCCGCGGTGGAAGCGGTCGAGGCCGGCCCCTGCCTTCGTGTCCTGAGGGACTGGTCGAAGGTGGCCGACCTGCCGCTGCCGAAGTCCATGACGAAGGAGATCTCGGCGGCCGTGAAGCTCGGCGACAAGGACTGGAAAGCGGCGGTGAAGGAGGCTTCGCGGGCGGCCAAATCGAAGAAGAGCGAGGCCGAGGCGATCGCTGAACTCGTGACGGAACTCGAAGGCCTGGAGGGCGGTCTCGTGCGAGCGCTGCTCCAGGACGTGCGCGATCTCGGCCTCGAGGCTGCTCGCTCGGCCGAGTCGCTGCCCGCAGGCTATCTCGCGACCAGCATCTTCGGCTGGTAGCGTTCGTTCAGGGGCATCTTCCTCAGCCCGGGTGCCGTTCCCATGCGTCACGCACGGCGGCGGCCACGGCTTCCGCGACGCCCTCCTCGAACGGCCCCGGCAGCACGCGCGACGGCGTCGGCTCACCCACGAACTCGGCGAGGGCTTTCGCAGCGGCGAGCTTCATCTCCTGGGTGATGCTCGTGGCGCCAGCGTCGATCGCGCCCCGGAACACGCCGGGGAACGCGAGCACGTTGTTGACCTGATTGGGGTAGTCGCTCCGGCCTGTGCCCACGACGATCGCACCAGCTGCGAGCGCCACGTCCGGGTCGATCTCGGGCGTCGGATTCGCCATGGGGAACAGAATCGGATGGGGGGCCATGCGGCGGACATCATCGGCGTCGAGGAGCCCGCCCTGACTGACGCCGATGAAGACGTCCGCTCCCTCCAGGACCTCGTGAACCGTGCCCTCGCGATGGCGCAGGTTCGTGAAGGCGAGCAGATCGCGCTTCTCCTTGATGAGCCCCTTTCGATCGCGGTGGATGGCGCCCTTCGAGTCACAGAGGATGACCTCCTGGACCGGCTGGCACACCTCGGACGAAAAGCTGACGCAGCGCAGGAGCTTGGCGATGGCGGTCCCGGCAGCGCCAGCGCCGGCGATCACGACGCGAAGGTCCCCGAGCTCCTTCCCTGCCAGCTTCGCGGCGCCCATCAGTGCAGCCAGCAGGACGATGGCCGTCCCGTGCTGGTCGTCGTGCATCACCGGAATCCCCAGGTCCTGGAGACGATCCTCGACCTCGAAGCACTCCGGTGCGGCGATGTCTTCCAGGTTGATGCCCGCGAAGCCGGGCGCGATGGCGCGAACGGCATCGACGATCTCGTCCGAAGATTCGGCGTGGAGGCAGATCGGCCAGGCGTCCAGGCCCGCGAAGCGCCGGAAGAGCGCGGCCTTGCCCTCCATCACGGGCATCGCAGCGGCCGGGCCGATCCTTCCGAGTCCGAGCACGGCGCTTCCGTCCGTGACGACCGCGATCGCGCGGCCCGCGATCGAGAGGTTCCGGAGTTCCTTCGGGTCCGCTTCGATGGCGCGGCAGGCAGCGGCGACGCCGGGGCTGTACGCGAGGCTGAGATCATCCCTGGTCTCGAGTGGCGCGCGCAGTGAGATCTCGATCTTGCCCTGGTGGGCGCGGTGCAGATCGATCGCCCTGCGGTGAAGAGCTTCGTCCTTCAGCAGCGGGGAAGGGACGTTTCTCGAGACCAACCTGTGGGTCGCCATACCGCTCGCATCCTGGGGGGGCTTCATACCGGGCAGTATCGTCGAGTCGGCGGGGTGGCGCGAGCTACTTCTGGCTCGTCCGGGGGCGCGACAGGAGCTGCAGCGTCAGATTGAGCGCGTCGCGCGCCTCCTGATTCCGCGGAGCCAGCTGCAGGGCGCGCTCGAAGCGACTTCTCGCCGCCAAGAGATCCCCTGCTCGCGCCTCGACCTTGCCGATCAGCGTCAGCATGTCGGCGTCGTCCGGGTGAGTCTTCATCCAGATTGCGGCGTACTCTTCCGCTAGCTCGACGGCGCCTGCGCTGCCCGCGTTCTCGACGAGCGAGCCGACGACACGGTCCGTGTTTCCCTCGAGTCGCTGGACTTCGAGAAGTGAGCGGATCGCCTCTTCGAAGCGGCCTGCGGCGGCGTGGCTGGCGGCGAGATTGAAGTGACCGAGGGCGTAGTCGGGGTCGAGTTCGACGGAGCGGCGGTACGCGGTCTCGGCAAGATCCATGCGGCCGAGGTAGACGTGGGCGCGAGCGATTCCCTCGAACGCCGGCGCGTCCGTGACGCCGAGGTCGCCGCGCCCTTCCACAGCGCGCCCGAAGATGGCGAGCGCGTCGCGATAGCGAGACTCAGCGAGTGCGAATCTTCCGTGCTCGATCAGAATCGAAGGAGCCGAGCGTTCTGCGGTGCCGAGTTCCAGGAACGCGGCGATCGCAACTTCGTCGCCGGTGCCGCGGAACCAGCGGAGTACGTCGCCGTCGCTGTCGATGACCGCCGTGGCCGCAGGCGACGGGTCGCTGCCTTCCGTCGCTCCTCTGCGGACGGCGACCGCTCGCGGACCCGTTCCTCCCTTCGTCCTCCTCAGGGCTCGCGTCGTCTGCTCGAGTTCCTGGGACCAAGTGGATGGAATCGCGAGGGCCCCGGACGCCCAGCGCGGCACCGCTGCCGCCGCGACCATCGACGCTTGCGCTGGTCCTGAAGAGGTGCGAGTGATCGTCACGAGCTGACCGGTGGGGATGCCCTCCAGCGTCTCCTCGTGGCCGTCGACCCAGCGAATCCGCATTCGATCGATCGCCGTGGCGCCGTCGGGTAGCGAGATGTGAAGGTCGGGCGAGACCTGGCTCTGGAATCCTTCGACGAGCGCGACGTGTCGCGCGAGCGTGTCCTCGCCTGCGGTCAGGTACACGCGTGCGCCGAGCGCGGGCTGGCCGCTTCCGTCGAGCAACCTGAGACGTACCCAGCTGGCGACCGGAGCGGAGACGTTCTCCCGGAACTCGAGGCCACCGAGCGTGAGGATGGCGAGGTCGAGATCACCGTCGCCGTCGGCGTCGAGCGGGGCGATCGCGCGGCCATCGTGGGAGTCGTCGAAGCCGAGGCAGTAGCCCCCGTCGACCCAGGGCCGATCCGGATCGGTCCCGCCGGTGCGAACGAAGAGCCGGTCGCGCTCGTGACCGTTGAAGGAACCCTGGAAGCGGACCTTCGTGTTCACATCGGCGGTTCGCTCGCCGCGCTCGAGCCGCGCTGCGTCGTCGAGCACCTGGCGCCAGTAGTACGTCTGCCAGTCGCCGAGCGACGCGTCCTGGTGCGAGGCGAAGCCGTTCGTCACGAGAATCTCCTGGGCGCCGTCGCCGTCGACATCGACGAACTGGCAGCCCCAGGCCCATTCGCCCTCGTGGACGCCGAGGGTCTGGGCGCGCTCTCGCCAGAGGGTCTCGGTCGGTGGCGGTTCGGTCGCGCCGGACGCAGGAGGCTGGCTGAAGAAGCGGTTGCCGCGGGCGATCGTGTCGACGCGGCTGCGCATGTGGTCGCTCAAGTCCGCGGCGTGCGGCACCATGCGCATGCCCTCCTCGGACGACATGTTGGAGACGTAGAGGTCCCACGCTCCGTCGGCTTCCAGGTCGGCGAGAGCGGCGCCCATCGTGTAAGCGCTCACGCCGCCGAGGCCCATCGTCTCGTCGTCCACGAACTGTCCGCCTTCGTTCCTCCAGAGATGGTTGGGCCCAAAATCGTTGCCTTCGAAGAGGTCGAAGTCGCCGTCGTGATCGGCGTCGAAGCTCAGGGCGACGTAGGTGTAGCCGGTTCCATGGATGCCTCGCGCGTCGCTCTCCTCGGTGAACGTCAGATTGCCTTGATTGATGAGCAGGTAGTTGTCGGCGCCGTCGTGGGCCTCGACGGAGTTGTAGTGCTCGCCGCGGGAGGCAGCGTTGCCGTAGACCGCGAAGAAGAGGTCGAGGTCGCCGTCACCTTCGACGTCCAGGGGGGCGACCGTCTGGACGGCGAGTCGGCGCATACCGACGGCATTCGGGAGGGGGAAGGCGCGAGGAAGGTGGCGCCAAGGGCCTGGTTCGCCGCCGGGTGTTTCGGCGGTGCGGGTCCAGAGTCCTGCGTAGGCGAGTGGGCCGTCGAAGCGACTGACCTGGGAGGAGACGAGTTCGTCGAGCCCGTCGCCGTCGAGATCCACGGTGAGCAGGAATGCGGGGTGATCGGTCGCGTCCTCGATCGGAAGGGGCAGCGGGACGAAGCCCGAGTCACCGTCGTTCAGGAAAACGAGCGATGTCTCCCCGGAACGAGTCGCGATGAGGTCCGGTCGTTCGTCTCCGTTGAAGTCGACGACACCGAGCCCGCCGAGGGCGAGCGTGAGGTGTCGGTCGATGAAGCTCTGGATGATCTTGCGGTTTTCGGCCGAGGTCCCGAGGTGAAGACCCACGGACGCGGTGCGGTCGACGAAGAGCGGAGTGGCCGGACCGACGAGGCGGAGGCCGGAGCCGAGGGCGTTCGCGGGGTAGTCACGTCTGGGAGCGGTGGTGGGCAAGAACGTGGCCAGGCGCCACCCGAGAGCCTCTTTTCTGACCTCGATCTCGGCGAAGATCGTCAGGTCCACGCGCGCTCCAGGGTGGTCATGATCCGCCGCGGCTAGACCGGCCCAGCGAAGGCGGGCTACGGCGGTGGCTCGGTCCTTGGAAGGCGCTAGCTCGAAGCGAAAGAGCTCCGTTTCTACCCGCTCGGCGGAAGAGAGGGGGTTGAGGGCGTCGAGAGCCGCGAGGAATTCCTGAGTGGAACTGGATGGTCCGGCGGCTGGCTGAAGCCAGCGAATCGAGAGCGGGCCGGCGGTGCCCTCCGGGCCGAGTTCCGGGCTGATGCCGCGGAAGCCGGCCTCCACGAGGCAGGCCGCGGCGTCCTCGAGCGCGCGGCCTGCGAGAGGGCGCGTGAAGGCTTCGGCGAGGGTCCGCTCGATTGCGGTGGCTGCGGCCTCCGAGGCGACCAGATCGGTCTCCGGGGCGGAGGGTACCTCGATCGCCAGCTCCGTCGAGCTCTCGGGATCCCGTGGGGTCGCATGGTCCGAGCAGGCTCCGAGGGCGAGAAGCAAGAGGAAGGCTACGCGAGGGCCGGATCGTTGGGTGGTCACGGGGGAGAGTCTATCAGGTCCATCCGCCGCAGGAACTTGCGACGAGATCGGGCGGTGGGTGCCTACACTCGTGCGCATGTGGTTCCATCGAGACATGGGGAAGGGGCGCTCTGGGAGCGCGGGGCTGGTACTCGTTCTCATGGCGACGTCCGGTTGCCTCGCGCCCGCGGAAGTGGTCACTCAGCCGGCGCCACCGCTCCTCGAAGGGCGCGCCGGAAGAGCCGAGGACGATGTGTCGCGGGAGAACTCCGATGGGGACGCGAAGGCTGCGGCGCTCGAAGCGGCGCGCGCAGCTGCGGGGGGGGCGCCGGAAGCGCTCGCCGAGGAAGCGACCCCTGGGCCTTCGGACGAGCGACTGAAGGCCGAAGCGCAGAGGGTGCTGGACGACTGGCACAGGGCGGCGGCGCTTGGTGACGATCGCCGCTACCTGGACCACTTCGCGCTCGACGCCGTGTTCATGGGGCCGGACCCGGATGAGCGCTGGGATCTCGCGACCTTCTCGAGCTATGTCCGGGAGGCCTTCGCTCGGAAGGAGAACTGGTCGAACGAACCCGTCGATCGACACCTGATCTTCGGGCCGCACATGGATGTGGCCTGGTTCGATGAGAAGCTCGATAGCGGCGGCTACGACGCCGTCCGCGGCACGGGAGTCCTCCGGCGGGAGGACGATACCTGGAGGATCGTGTACTACAGCATGACGTACACGATCCCCTTCGAGATCGGCCCCCAGGTGGTCCAGTCGGTGAAGGCGCTGCTGGGATCCCGGTAGCGCGTCAGGCGGCGCTCGCTCCGGCGTCCGAGTCGGCGCTATGTCGACTGCGCCACCAGAGATAGAGCGTCTGCAGGATGCCGGCGGCGACGAAGGACATGAGGGTCCAGCTGAGGCCGTTCAACCCGAGGTCATCGGCGTACGCGATGCCGAGGCGCAGGGCGACGAAGGCGATGACGAAGTAGAGGAGGACCGCCTCCGTGATGCCGCGGGTCTCCTGGCGATGCACGAGGAGTCCCTGGAACCAGCTCTGGGCGACCTGGTAGGCGGGCATGAGGACGCAGATTCCGACTCCGACCCGTGCCACCGGAATCAATTCCCCAGGGATGCTCTGGATCGTGCCGAACCAGAAGTCGGCGAGCGGCGTGGCCCACACGAGGAGGATGATCGAGGAGGTGACCGTGGCGAGGCCGGCCCCGAAGCGGAGCAGGGCCCGGCGACCGCCGCGGATGGCGACGAGGGTGACGACGACCTCATTGAAGGCCATGCCAACGCTGCGCATCGTGAACACGAGAGCGTGCACCGGGCCCCAGGCCGCGACGGCGTCGAGCGACTGCGGCATCCGGTTCATGGACGCGGATCCGAGCGGCTGAATGAGCAGCGTGATGAGCGGCGTGAGCGCCAGGGGTCCGTAGAAGCGGGCGAAGCTGCCGGGCCGGATCTCCTCACCGGGCGGAGCCTTCCGAAGCTCGGGGTAGATCTCTCGCACGCGCCATCCGGCGAACAGCGCCTCGGCGCTGACCCCCGCGGCCACGCCACATCCAGCGATGGTGGCACCGCCGAAATCCGACACGAACATGAGCGTCAAGAGCACACCTCCGGTGACGATCAGTCGAAGCAGGGTGCCTTGCCCGACGACGCCGCTACGCTCGAACCGGATGAGCGCTCCTTGCTGGGCTCTCCGATACCCGATGGCGTAGGTCCACGGCAGCATGATCATGAGCCCGATCCGTGCGGGCTCGATGACGCTCGGATCGGACCCGAGGACGTCGATTGCGACCACGTCGTAGAGCGGGGTAAAGGCAATCGCCGCGTGTACGAGGGTCAGCCCAACCCCCATGAGGTGGCCGTACCTCATCACCTTGCGATAGCGCTCCCATGAGCTCGAGAGCCGCGTCGCCGCGGCGAGCATCATGATGATGGGCCCTTCCACCGCGAGGCTGACGGGAAAGACGACGGAGTTCCATGCGGCGAGGTGCAGCTTGGGATCGTCGAGCCGAGAAACCGTGGCGATTACGAGCGTCGGCTCCATGGCCATGAGAATCCAGCTGGCCGCCAGGGGCCACCAAAGCCGAAAGACGCGCCAACCATCCACCTCACCCGTACCCAGCTCCCCATCGTGCCCCATGCGGCGAGGAGCGTGCCGCCCGACGCCTCACAACGCAACCCCCGCCCGCCCGCAAGCGAAACAAACGGACCAGGTGCATCCATTCCGGAACAAACGGACCAGGTGCACTTGTTCCGGAATGGATGCACCTGGTCCGTTTGTTTCGCTTGCGGGCGGGGAGGCGATCAGTCGTTCTTGTCGTCGAGGATCGTCGTCGGGTCTTCTGCCGCTGGCTTCAGGGCGTCCGGGAGTTCCGGTACGGGGATTTCTTCGAAGAGCGCGTCGGGCTTCAGGCGGAACGCCGAGGATTTCCAGCTCGGGAGGGCGTAGGCCCAGCCCTTCGTTTTTGCCTGGAGTTTGGCGAGTTCCTTCGCTTGCTCTGCAGCGGTAGGGCCCTCCTTCTCCGGCTCCGGGGCGTCTTCCTCGGTGGAGGTTGCGTCGCCCTCGGGCTCCTCCGGGTTCGGATCGGCTTCTTGCTCTGGCATTGAGGGCTTGCTCGCCTCGTCTGCCATCTGGAACTCGAAGCGCGCCCAGACCTTCGACTGACCAGGGAGGGGGTTGCCCTCCTCGTCCAGCTTCGCGTCCTCGTTCGGGATCTCGACGGTCTCCACCTTCGCCATCAGGCCATGCTCGGTGAAGAATTCGGCCGTCGTGATCTCCGAGGCTTCCCAGTCGACCTGGTCCTCCTTCTTCACGTCATCGAAGCGCAGGCGGGCGAGAGCGTCGAGGAACGGGCGCGTTCCGTTCAGCTTCTTCGCCTGCATTCCCTCGGGGACACCCAGGGGCTGCATCTCCGCGTCCGACATCTCCGCGCGCGCCGCCTCGACGGTCGTGCCGTCCGGATGGATCACGCGGGCCGCCTGGATTCGGTCGCGACCGATATCCAGGAACTGCTGCTCGATCCAGCCGACGGGACGCGCGTCGATACGCAGTTCGCCCGTCGCCAGGAGCGCCGGGCCGTCGCCCGCAGGGTGCAGGTAGTACTGCTGCCCCGGCTGGACGTTCGGGTTCGCCGCCGGAGCGGCCCCGCCCTTGGCGAAGCGCTGGTCTCCGATCAGGAGAGCCGCGATCGTCTCGCCCTTGTCGTCCTTCAGCGTGACGCGCTTCGAGGTCGAGTCGGCGACCGTTATATCATCGAGACCCAGCCTGTCGAAGCGCTCCTTGTTGGCGGTCTTCTCCTCGACGACCCGCGCCTCGCGCAGCGCCAGGATCAGCTCGCGAACCTTGGTCGCGTTCGCCTCGTAGCCGTTCTTCTCGGCCAGCATCCAGCCCTCCGAGCCGCGCTCCAGCGTGAGCGAGCCATCTTTCGACTCGATCAACACCGAGGTCACGTCGTTGACGCGGTCCTGGAGAACCGGGAGCACCGGCTCGTCCGCCATCGTCGCCGCTGTCTCGCGGCTCCGCAGCTTCGAAGCTGCGAAGGCACCGACAGCCACTACCACCGTGGCACCGGCCAGGAACTTGATCGTGCTTTGCTTCATGATGAAAGATCCTCCGGCCTAGGCCTGTGACGAGCTCCGCGAACCGGAGCGATAGAGGTGAACCGCCGCGACGAGCGCCGCAATCAGCGCTGGCAGGGCGAAGATGTTGAGGAACTTCAGGCGCGTCCCGAGCGAATCGATCTCCGCCCGCAGGTCACGCTTGACCTTGCGGAGCTTCCGCTTGGTCTCGACCTGCTGCGCCCGGAACTTCTCGACTTCCTTCTCTTGCTCAGGGGACAAGAGCATCGCGCTCGAGGGATCCTTGGCGGCCTGCATTTCGTTCAGCTTCGCCTCGGTCTCCTGCAGCTGGGCTTCGAGCTCCAGCTCCTCCGCGCGGAATCGCTCCTGCGCCACCGCTTCGAGGTCCTGCTTCCGCGTGAACGGACGCTGGTACTCGGCGCGGCTTCGAAGGCTGATCAGGTCGTTGCTGCCAGAGAGGTTCTCCAGCGCGCTGACGAGCAGCGCCGCGTTGTCGGCCTGCGGAACGTAGCGGATCCCGCCGAAGAGCGTCTGCATCGGCTGACCCCAGACGCTCGCGTTCAGCATGTCCGCGTCCGAGAACACGAGAGCGTTGAAGGGGCTCGTCGCGACGCTCAGGTGATCGCTCGACGCCTCGTCGGTGCTCGCCTCTGCGTCCGCGGCCTCCTCTCCGTCCGCGTTCTCCTCTTCAGCGGCACCTGGCGCGCCGTCAGGGAAGGCCGACTTCACGGTGCCACTCACGCGCACGGCCAGTCCGACCTTGCCCTGATTCGCTTCGAAGCCGTCCGCGATATCCTGGGGATTGAGTCCGCCGAGCAGAGTCATCGAATCCACCAGTCCACCGCCTTCTTCGGTCGTGGTCGCCAGGACCGTGACGTTCACCCCTTCGGGCACCTCATCGGCCTGCTTCAGCTGGCCCGGCATGAAAAATCGGAGCTGCTTCAGGTTCGACGTCAGGATGTCCTCGCGATCGAGCGTGTCCTCGAATACGTCGAACACCACCGGGATCTGGACCTGACGCCCGTCACCGCCTCGTACCCCGAGCTTGGTGCTCTCGTCGCCGACGATCTGGCTCTGCGTCATCGCCACGCCCCACGCCATGAGAAGCTCGTCGATCCCCGAGTCCACGCCCGCGTTCAGCTGGGCCATCGGATCGTTCGCCTGCCGCTTCGGGTCGAAGAAGCAGTAGCTATCGACGAACGCCACGACCTTACCGCCCTTGAGGCAGAACTGGTCCACCGCGTACAGGCCCTCCGGGGTGAGCCCCTTCGGGTGCACCATGAGCAGCAGATCCACGTCTTCGGGGATCTCCGTCAACGTCTCGGGCGGCAGGTTCCGGATCTCGTAGCGCCGCTGGATCAGATCCATGATCGGCCACGGCTCCGTTGGCTGCGGCGGCTGTCCCGGCTGCTGCGCCGGCACCGAACCGCCCTGGAGCGGCAGCGACGTGATCAATCCCACGACCGCCAGATCCGGCCGCTCGAGCTTGTCGATCATCTCCGCCACCTCGTACTCGAGGTAGCTTTCGCGGCGCGGATCGAGCCCCGGAAGGCTCTCCTCGTCGTCGACCGAGTTGGTCCCCAGAAGGCCGAAGTAGAGCATGTCACCGTTCGGCGCCGGGCTCCCCTGGATCCCGTAGCCGACGGCCAATTCCTCGGCCTCCGAATACGGCTCCGGATCGATGACCTCCAGGTCGATCTTCCCATCGGACGCAGCGACGAACTCTTCCAGCATCTCCTGCACGCGCTCGGCGTACTGGAGGAGCACCGGATAGTCCTCCGACACGGTCTTCGAGAAGAACAGGCGAAGCGTGATCGGCTCTTCCAGGTCGCTCACGATGTTGCGAGTCCCCTGGGAGAGCGTGTAGAGCTTCTGCTCCGTCAGGTCCGCTCGGACTCCGCGAAGCGCGGGGCCTGCGAAGAGATTCACGGCGAGGAACAGGAGCGTTCCGAGGGCGAGCCCGATGAGGCTCAGCTTGGATGCGTTCATGGTTCAGTCCGCCTTCTTGAGATCGATGATGATCGCGGTCGCGAAGAGCGAGAGGGCGATGAGGGACAGGAAGTAAAGCGCGTCGCGGGCGTCGACGACGCCCCGCGTGATGGCGTCGAAGTGGAACAGGAACGAGAGGTTCCGGACCGATTCTGTCAACACGTCGGGGGCCCAGCCGCTCACCGCGTCGGTCACGGCAGGGAACCCTGCCAGCACGAAGAGAAGCGAGACGCTGAACGTGAGAACGAAGGCGCTGATCTGGTTCTTGGTGATGCTGGAGAGCATCGAGCCGAGGCCGAGGAACGCGCCTGCCATCAGGAAACTTCCGATGTAGCTCGCCAGGATCACGCCGTTGTCGGGGTCGCCCAGGTAGTTGACGCTGAGCCAGTTGGTGGCCGTCAGCGCGAGGGCCACGCCCGTGAACGCCCAGGCCGCGAGGAACTTACCGACGACCGCGTTCGCGGTGGAGATCGGCAGCGTCATCAGAAGCTCGATCGTCCCCGAGCGCCGCTCCTCGGCCCACAGCCGCATGGAGAGGGCCGGAATCAGCGCAAGGTACAGCCACGGATGGAAGCTGAAGAAGCCCCGCAGGTCCGCCTGGCCGACGTCGTAGTAGCCGCCGATCTGCCAGGTAAAGACCCCGGCCAGCATCAGGAAGATGATGAGGAACACGTACGCAACCGGCGTGGCGAAGTAGCCCGCCAGCTCGCGCTTGAAGATCGTGAGGGTACCGCGCATATCAGGCCACCTCTCCGCTCTTCATGGGCTGCACAGCCGAGTTGGAGCCCTGCGGTCCTTCGCTCGTGACCGTCCGGAACACATCGTCCATTCGTCCTCGATCCACGCTCAGGCTGGCGAGGCGCCAGGAGGCTTCGGTCGAGATCCGCTGAACGTCGTCGAGCAGCGAGTTCCGGCTGCCGTTCACGGGGAAGAGCACGAAGCGGGTCTCCTCGCCGTAGATCGCCTGATCGCCGATGGAATGAACGCTCGCGAGAGCCTCGAACGCCGCTCGCGCGCCCTCTGCATCTGCCGTGGTCACGGCGACTTCGATCGCTCCGGCGTAGCGCGATCGTCCGCGAAGCTCGGCCGGCGTCCCGTCGAAGCAGACCTGCCCCGCAGCCACGATCATCGCGCGCGTGCAGACCGCCTCGACCTCCTCCAGAATGTGGGTCGAAAGCACGATCACCTTGCCCTTCGCCATCGAGCGGATGAGCTGGCGCACCTCGTGCTTCTGGTTCGGATCGAGACCATCGGTGGGCTCATCGAGGATGAGCACGTCCGGGTCGTGCAGGATCGCGAGCGCGAGACCGACCCGCCGCTTGAAGCCCTTGGACAGCGTCTCGATGCGCTGGTCCAGGACCTTGTGCAGATCGACGAGCCGGGTGACGACTTCCATTCGCTCCTTGATGCGCCCGCTCGACATGCCGCGAGCAGCCCCGACGAATTTCATCATCGAGCGCGGGGTCATGTCCGGGTAAAGGGGAGCACCTTCGGGGAGGTAGCCAATCCGGGCCTTGGCAGCGCGGGGATCTTCGAGGACGTCGTGGCCACAAACGATGACGGTCCCTTCGGTCGGTGGCAGAAATCCGGTCACCATCTTCATGGTGGTGGATTTTCCCGCGCCGTTGGGCCCGAGGAAGCCGAGGACCTCACCAGGCGCTGCCTGGAAGCTGAGGTTCTTGACCGCCGTGAAGGCCCCGAAACGCTTGGTCAGGTTTCGGATCTCAATCATGGGGCTGGATCTTGGGGCCGGTGAGCCCGGCCGTGACGATGGGGGGAATGCAATGAAATCTGCGCCGGGCCACAGCCCGGTGCAGATGCGGACAAGGACGGTAAGGAGTTCGTCCCGGCGGCGCGCTACGTCCTCTGGCTCAAACCGTTGGAGGAAAATCGGATCGCTTTCGCGTGGCCGGCCCGGGGGAACCCTCCCGTCTGCGTCCCAGGAGCGGGACAAGGCCCGGATCTCGACGGCTCGCGGTGTCCCAGGGGCGGGAGTTGGGCGCAGTCACGCCTCACCTGAGCCACCTGGCAGGTCGGGCGAAATGCCCCCCAGGGAAGGTGGTTTCGTCCTGTTTCCGCCCCAGGGAGATCGCTTTCCACCCGCGGTCGCTTCACTCACGCGGGCCTCCAGCCGATACCCCCAAGCAGTATGTCCATCCCCAGCCATGTTTCCGTGACCGTTCCGAGCCTCCCCGGCAGTCAGCCGGGCCGCGTAACCGACGTCTGGCACGCGGTGGACGGAGTGCGCGTCCAGGTCGAGTTCCCCCTGGGCGGCGCCCCGCTCCTACCCGTCGGACGGGCGGGCGAGCTGGCCTTCTTCCGGGCCGACACCGGCGAGCGCGTCTCGGCCCTCGGCAAGGTCGCCTACCGAAACGACGGTGATACCCAGCGGGGGTACCACTTTCTTTTCGGCGAGCGAACGCGCCAGAGCCTGGCCTCGCTCCTGGAGCCGCGCCGCGCCTACCGAGTCCATCCCGACCCGGACGAGCCCGTCGCCGTCACCCTCACGGTCCCCGGCACGCCTGGCGCCATCATCGGAGCCGCCCGGGATGTCTCGAAGTCCGGCATCGGTATCGATATCCCCTGGGAGCACGAGGCCACCCTTTCCAAGCAGAACGTGATCGAGCTCCGCATGCGGCTCCCCGGCCAGGCCGAGGAGCTCGTCTTCACGAGCCGCGTCCGCAACCGCTGTCTCGGGACAGGGGCCATCATCTACGGGCTCGAGTTCAGCGTCTCCGGCGCCCCGGAGACGGACACGCGCCTGATGCTGGTCGGTGAGTACGTGGCCCACCGCTCGAAGATCGCCCAGCGGAACGCCGCCGCGGCGCGCCAGAGCGCCTGATGGTCCCGGACGATTCCGACGGGAAAGGTCCCGCCCCCTTGATTCCGCCCCTTCCGAACTGGCACGGTGCGCTCTCCTGGGGGGGACCATGTTCGGAAAAAGACAGAACAAAGACCGTGAGAACGCCGAGTTCGTGAAGGAACTCAGCGCACAGCGCGAGCAGACGCAGTCGCTCGTCGACCGCTACGAAGCCGAGGTCAAGACCGCCCGGAGCGCCGTGCTCGCGGTCGGAAAGGCGCGCGAGGAGCGCGACGAATACCGTCGTGTCCTCGCGGCGGCCATCGCCACGGAGCGTCGCCGGGAGGCGCAGGTCGAAGCGCTCGAGCAGGAGCAGCAGCGCCTCGAGGCCCTCGCGACCCGCGAGCTGCGCGCCGCTGCCGAGGAAGGCGCGCGCCGCAAGGAACTCGGCCAGAGGGTGGAGTCCCTCGAGGGTCGCTTGACCGAAGAACTCGCGGCGCGCGAGCGAGCGATCGGGGACGTCTCCGATCGCGCCTGGGCCGAGCGTGAGGCCGCGCGCGACGAACTCGTCCGCGTCGTGGTCGGGCATCGGGAGGAGGTGGCCTCAGCGCTGAAACAGTCCGTCGAGCAACTCGCTGCGCTCGAGACGGCCCTCCACGATTCCGCGGCTGCTCGCTCGCAGCGGCCCCCGGAACCGGCGAGGTCCGCCGCCGCCGACGCGAGGGGGCTCCGAGCGCGCCTGCTGATCGGCCTCGGCGTCGCCTCGACGCTGATCGTGGTGGCGCTCATCCCACTCGCGGTGCTATCGGTCAGCGACCCCGAGCGTGCGCTCTTCGTGCACCTCGCCAGCGGCCTGGGTCCCTGGCACCTGATCTTCGCGGTCGTGGTCTTCGTCGGACTGGCGGTGGCGTGTTTGACCTGGGCGATTCGTGACCTCGAAGCCGCACGGCCGCCTGCCGACGATCACGACCGGATGCGCGAGCCTGGGGTCCCTGCGGTGGAGGAGAAAGAGCTGATTCCCCTTCGCGCTGCCGAAGGACGCGGTTCGTCCGCGGTGAAACAGGAGCTGCCTCTCAACGGAACGCCGCGCAGCTGACGTCGGATCCGTTAGATTGCGGCGATGAGCTTACTCCCCCTCTTGCTGTCGATCGTTTTCGCCCTGGGCCACCCCTCCGCGCTGCAGTCCGGGGGTCCCATCACCCAGGAGCAGCACGTGTCGTACTGGTCGGAGTCCTTCCGCGGCGAGGACTCCGCGAAGTATGCCAACGCGAACTTCCCGCTCACGGTGGCAGAGTCCAGTCGGTTCACCCGAAGCTCGACCCTCGCCGAGGTCGAGACCTTTCTCGAAGCCCTCGAGGCCCTACCGGCTGCGGGACGAATCTCGACTCGCTCGTTCGGGGAGACGACCGAAGGACGCGATCTGACGGCGGTCACGGTCCGCTGGGCCGCCCTCGACGAGGCGGCCGAACCTGTCGACGCCTCTCCTTCGGCCCGCGCGCGGGTGCTCGTCAACGCGAACATCCACGGCGGTGAAATCGAAGGGAAGGTCGCGGTCCAGATGCTCCTCCGTGAGTTCGCGCTCGGCTACCACGCGGCGCTCCTGGATCGGCTGGAGATCACCTTCGTGCCGGTCTTCAACGCGGACGGCAACGATCGCATCGCGCGCACGAACCGCGTGACACAGAACGGTCCGGACGAGGGCGTGGGGGAGCGTGCCAACGCGATGGGCCTCGACCTCAACCGCGACTTCATCAAGCTCGAAACGCCCGAGGTCCGCGCGCTCACAGGGCTGGTTCGTGAACTCCAACCGCACGCGTTCATGGACCTTCATACCACGAACGGCTCGCCGCACGGCTACGAGCTGACCTACTCGCCTAGCCTCTCTCCGAACGTTCGTCCGGACCTCGCGAGCTACATGGCAGACCGCTTCTTCCCGGCCGTTCGATCCACCCTGGAGTCGCGCGACGGGATCCACGTCTACGACTACGGGAACTTCAGCTACGCGCGGAGGCAGCCCGGATCCCGCGGGGAGCGCGGAGATCCGATCGCGTGGAGCACCTACGATTCGCGCCCGCGATTCGGCACCAACCTGATGGGGCTGCGCGGCACCGTCTCCATCCTGTCGGAGGCGTACAGCTACCTCCCGTACGAGCAGCGCGTGGTCACGACGTACGCTTTCGTTCTGGAGTGCCTCGAGACCCTCGCGCGCGACGCGGAGTTCATCCAGACGTTCTCCGAGCCGACCGGCGACGAAGCGACGTCCGGCGGCCGTCTCGGCGTGGATGCGGAGCTCGCGTCCATCGGCTCGGTCCCGATCCGGGTGAGCCGCAACGATGAGGTCGTGATCGACCTCGATCCCGAGAAGGACGGGATCCAGGAGGGGGTCCGAATGGTCGCAGCCGGCTCCGACGCCGTTCGGGAGGTCGCGATGGACGTGCAGACCCGATTCGAGGCAGGGCGGCAGGTCGAGTACACGGGCGCCTTCCTCGTGCTCGATCCGGCGGAGGATCTCCTGGAGATTCTTGCCATCCATCTGGGCGACGCCGCGCTCGAGCGAATCGGCGAAGACGGAGAGACCCTCGCGGTCAAGGTCTTCGTCATCGACGAGGCGGAGCGCAGCGAGCGGGTGTTCCAGGGCCACCGCGAAGCCCGCGTAAGGGGCCGCTGGGAAGACCGCGATGTGGTGGCGCCCGCGGGCTCCCTGAGGGTTCGATCCAGCCGTCTGGCGGCCCACCTTCTCCATCCGGAGTCCGACGATTCGCTCACCACGTGGAACTACTTCGATCGCCAGATCTTCGGCGAGGAGCCCCAGGGGTCACCGGAGGAGGCTCAAGGCGACGCCCCGGCCGAAGGGCCACACAAAGCTCACGTTGAGGTCACGCATCCGGTGGCCATGATTCGCTAGCCTCCTGGCTGTCACGTCCCTGAGGAAGTCCCCATTTCCCGATTCCCTGTCCGATGAAACTCGCTATCGAAGAGACGATCGCCGCACCGATCCAGCTGGTGTTCGAACTCTTCACCGATCTCCCGCACGCCGCCGAACACGTCGAGTCCATCCAGAGCCTCGAGGTGATCGGTAAAGGACCCATAGGCAAGGGCACCCGTTTCCGGGAGACCAGGGTCATGTTCGGCAAGGAGGCGACGGAGGAGATGGAGATCACGGCCTTCGATCCGCCGCGGTCCTACCGCGTCGAGGGCATTTCCTGCGGCGTCCAGTACACGACCGTGTACCGGTTCGAGGGCGGACAGAGAGAGACCAAGGTCTCGATGGAGACCACCTCCAGACCGCTCACGCTCGTGGCCAGGGTGACGGGCCCCATCCTGGGATTGATGATGAAGGGCGCGATGCGCAAGGCCATGGCCCAGGACCACGCAGAGCTCAAGCGCGTCGCCGAGGACCGTGTCGCAGCGATGGCAGAGGCCAGCGACGACGACGGGATGGCCCAGCGTGGATAGGCAGCGTGGATAGGCAGCGTGGATAGGCCGCGTGGATAAGCCGGGCCGATAAGCCGGGCTCGCTCGGTCCTCGAGCGCGCTGGATTCAAAGGACTCAGATCGGAGTGGTGCGCCCGCTTGGATTCGAACCAAGGACCGTCCGCTTAGAAGGCGGGTGCTCTATCCAGCTGAGCTACGGGCGCGAGTGAGCGGCATATTCGGGTGCTGGACCCGAAATATCCACCCCGCAGTCGGAGGGATCATCGGCTAAACTCTTCGCCTTCATGCCCCGGGCCCCGGTTTCGGGCCGTGGTCTCAGCTCTTCACTGCAACGCGCAACGCCCCATGACATCCGACAAGTTCAAGGTCCTCGTGATTGGCTCCGGAGGCCGTGAGCACGCTCTGTGCTGGAAAATCGCGAAGTCGGAGCTCGTTTCTGAAGTGATCTGCACACCGGGGAACGGCGGCATCGGCGACGTGGCGCGCATCGAGCGGGTCGCGGCCACCGATATTCCTGGGCTGATTCAACTCGCCAAGGCCGAGCAGCCCGGCCTCATCGTGATCGGACCCGAGGATCCCCTCGCCATGGGGCTTGCGGACAAGCTCCGCGCTGAAGGCTTCAAGGTGTTCGGGCCGGGCGCCGAGGGCGCCAGGCTGGAATCCTCGAAGGCGCACTCCAAGGAACTCATGGATCGTCACCGCATCCCGACGGCCTCGTTCCGTAGCTTCAATCGATCCGGGCAAGCCAAGGGCTACCTCGAGGGCTGCACCACCTGGCCCCAGGTGATCAAGGCGGACGGCCTCGCGGCGGGCAAGGGCGTCTACATCTGCGCCGACCTCGCCGAGGCCAAGGTCGCCGTCGACGGGATCATGGAGCAGGGGCGCCACGGAAGCGCCGGCGCCTCGATCCTCATCGAAGAGTTCATCCAGGGGGAGGAGGCGAGCATCTTCGCCCTGACCGACGGAGAGACCGTGCTCGTCCTGGAGCCGGTTCAAGACCACAAGCAGGTGGGGGATGGCGACGTCGGCCCGAACACCGGCGGCATGGGCGTCTACTCGCCCGTCCCCGAGCTGAGCAAGCGGATCTACAAGCAGATCGAACAGCATGTGCTCCTGCCCTCGATCCACATGCTCCGGCGCGAGCGCATCGATTTCCGTGGCGTGCTGTTCATCGGCCTGATGCTGACGGACGGCGGCCCGCGCGTCATCGAGTACAACGTCCGCTTCGGCGATCCCGAGTGCCAGGCGCTCGTTCGGCGCCTGAAGAGCGACATCGTGCCGATTCTGCTGGCGACAGCCGACGGGACGCTCGGTTCCATCGAAACGCCGGAGTGGGAGAACCAGACCTGCATCGGCGTCGTCGCCGCCGCAGACGGCTATCCTGCGAGCCCGCGAAAGGGGGATCGAATCGATGGCCTGGAGGCTGCTGGTCGCGTCGAATCGGCCGTGGTCTTCCACGCGGGGACGAAGCGGAACCGCACGCTCGACGGCAACGAGGAGATCGTGACGAACGGGGGACGCGTCCTCACCGTCACGGCGATGGCGAAGGACGCCGAGGAGGCCCGTCGCCGCGCCTACGAGTCGTACGACAAGATCAAGTACGCCGGGAAGTTCTGCCGGCGTGACATCGGCAGGCGCCGTGAAGCGCGCGCGGCTTCGTTCGACGCTCGCTCCCAGGGCGCTCCGGGCGGGGCGTGACGGCTGAGTTCCTTCCAGGCTCCATTCCGGGGCCTATTCCGGGGCCCACCCTCGGGGTCGCAATCTGCGCGCTCAACGAACGTGCGGCGCTCCCGCGTCTCCTGACGCGCCTGACGTCCATCCGTGACGCCGCCGATTGCGCTGACCTCGTGGTGGTAGCGGACGGCGGCTCGACCGACGGGACCCCGGAGATCGCGGCCGCGGGCGGCGCTCGCGTGCTGAAGGTCGGGAGAGGGCGCGGTGTCCAGCTCAGGGCCGCCGCGGAAGTGCTTCTCGAAGCGGACCTGGACGTGCTTCTTTTCCTGCACGCCGATAGCGTTCCGAGGCTGGGTTCGGTGGCCGCCGTACGGGCCGCTTTCGCGTCTACAGAGGACTCGCCGGTGCGCGCCACGGCCATGCGGCAGGTGATCGAGGCCGAGGGCCGGATGTTTCGCTGGATCGAGCGTGCGGCCAACGCACGCAGCCGAAGGGGGATGGTCTACGGGGACTCAGGGCTCGCGCTACGCGCCGACCTCTACCGGGAGTCGGGAGGATTCGCAGAGATTCCGCTCTTCGAAGATGTCGACCTTTCGAGGCGGATCCGGCGCGTATCCGGCATCCATCTCGTCGAAACCGCGACACTTGTCATCTCCGCTCGTCGCTGGAGAGAGGAGGGACTCTTGCGCTCGTCGGTCAGAAACTGGATCCTGAGGGGGATGTACGAATGTGGCGTCTCCCCGGAACGCCTCGTTCGCCTGTACCGGCCGTTCTCCGGTCGGTCAGGATCCCCGGCGGCCGCCAAGGGCCGGGGGGATCACGTGGAGAACGACCTGCAGCCACCAACAGCCCCTTGAACGAGACCGCGATCGAGAAGCGCTTCGAGGAATTCCTCAAGGGCGAGAACCTGAAGATGACTCCGCAGCGGCGGCGGGTCTTCGAAAAGGCATTCGCAGTGCACGACCATTTCAGCGTCGAGCGCATGTACGAATGGCTGAAGGCCGAAGAAGGGCCTGCGGTCAGCCGCGCCACGGTGTACAGGACGCTGGAGGTTCTCGAGCGCGGCGGATTCATCGAGGCCGTGGAAACGGGCCGGGGCGAGGTCGTCTACGAGCACATCCTCGGTCACGAGCATCACGATCACATGGTCTGCCGGATCTGCGGCACGATCGCGGAGTTCCAGGACGAACAGATCGAGGCTCTTCAGCGAAAGAATGCGAAGGCGCTCGGCTTCATCATGACGGGCCACATGCTGCGCCTTTCGGGGATCTGCAGCAGCTGCGCAGATCAATTACGGGCCGAAGGGAAGCTGGAATCCACGCTCGAAAATCTTTGAGCGCCTGAGCAAGAATTCCTCTGGCTCGACGCGCGTCCGCGTCAGCGGATGCGCCAGGGGCATCGATCAGCCTGCAAAATGGTACCTGGCGCAAGCAGTGAGGCGCGCTTCATCGGGGATGAGCCCTCAGGGCTCGATCTCCTGGTGGATGCGGTCGAGGACGGACCTGGCCAGTTCTTCGCTGAAGACCCCGTACTGTCTGGCGCGGACGGCCATGAGGCAGTTGTCTTCGCCCAGCCGAATCACGCGGACCTGGATCGATCCGGCTTCGACCGTCGCGAAGGCATGGAGCGTGTCCTCGTTGTAGTCCGGCTTCCGCGACGAAAGGTGGGCGAGGGTCTCCTTGACATGTATCCAAACGAGGTCGGCCTCGTGGCTGTAACGCATCGAGGCGGCACCCTTCTGGAAGTCCTCGTCCGCCATCACGCTCGGAAAATTCATCGCCACCGTCCCACAGCCGGAAGGAAGACCCAGCCAGGAAGCGAGCGCCAGCGACGAGAGCAGCACCAGGGAACGGAGCGAGGAGTGCGAGGTAAGAATCATCTGCCGTGCCAGAGCCTCCATTAAGGAATGCTCATGGGCTCCCATGAATCTTAGGATGTTCCTTCTGGAAAGTCCCGCTCGATCCACTGCTTCCCGCGGCTCCTATCTGAGGTCGCGGTCGATCCGGTTGCGGACGTTGATGGCGACCTCGTCGCTGTAGACGAGATATCGCTTGGCCGCGACGCGAATGCGGGTCTGGCCGACGTCGTAGGTCTCGACCTGGACGATGACCTCCGCGCCGTCGACGTAGGTCTTGATGGCTCGCAGGTCGTTGTCGACGTCGAGCAGATCGGAGGTCATGTGCGAGAGGGTGCTCTTCGCGCCCGTCCAGACGACGTCCACGTCGTGGGGAACGATAACCGTCTGCGCATTGTCGACGAACTCGTCGTTGACGAGGATCGCGGTTCCCACGACCGCCATGGGGGCGCAGCCGCCGAGATGACCGGCGAGGCCCAGGCCGAGCGCAGGAGCGGCCAGCCACGCGATTCCGCGTGCGAGCGCCCTGGGGAGCGAGGGGCGGGAAAGAGAGAATCCAGTGCCCAGCGGGCTCTTCGCGGGCTGGGACTCCAGCTCGGTGGTGGTAGCGGTGCGCCTCATGGTGATTGGGGGCCGCGCGCTCCTGCGTCGACCCTCGGGTCCCCTGTGCGCTTTGCGCGAAAGGAGAAAGCACCTCGGACGGACGGTCCGGGGCGTGCGGGGCCCGGGGCGGGGTGGAGCGCTGCTGCGGCGACCGCGACTATAGGGAAGCGCGGGAGGCGGATTCCACCAGTGCCCGGTAGAAGGCCAGACCTTCTCCCTCGGTTCGGCGCGGTCCCGACCCCTCGAGTCGAGTCCACTGGGGGTGGTTCCACGGATCCAGGTTCCGCTCGGGGTGAGGCATGAGGCCCACGACGCGCCCTGTCGGGTCACAGATGCCCGCGATGTCCGCCACGGCGCCGTTCGGGTTCGCGGGATAGCCAGCGGGCTCGCCCGCCTTGCCCTTGTCGTTCACGTAGGTCAGAACGATCTGCCCCTGGCTTCGGAGGCGCTCCAGCGCCGAGTCGTCCTTGACCGCGAAACGGCCTTCGCCGTGGGCCACCGGGGTCGGCATCCGTTCGCCGGCCACGAGCCAATCGCAGCGACTCTCCTGGACCTCCAGGGTGACCCAGCGGCACTCGTAGTGGTTCGAAGCATTGGCGAAGAGAGCGATCGAGCGCTCCTCGTGGGTCGTCCCGGGCTCGAAGAGGCCCGACTCGACCAGGACCTGGAAGCCGTTGCAGACGCCCAGGATGCGGCCGCCGCGGGCGACGTGGGCCTTGAGCGCCCCGCCCAGCCCTCCCCCGAGTGCACCCCCGTCGCCGTTGCCGGAGCGCAGGGACGAGCCCCAGACCCGGCCAGCCGCGAGATCGTCGCCGTAGCTAAACCCGCCCGCGATCACGAGCACGGCGTAGCCGTCGAGCCGCGAGGGCTCCCTGGCCGCCACGTCGGTTCGCAGGAGGTCCGCGTCGGCGCCGCCCATGCGGAGCGCGCGTAGGGTCTCGTCTTCGCAGTTCGTACCGGGGCCGCGAAGCACCAGGGCTTTCGGGCGCGTGGAGGTCGCAGCTTGGGCGGTGGTCATAGCCCGAGAATGTAGCGCGCGGCCGCGCCCAGGTCATCCACGACGCGCACGTCTCTCCCCTCGGCGCGGGCGATCGCTTCCTGGGCCGCCCCCTTGCCCGTTCGGACGAGCAGGCCCGGGACATGGAGTTCCTCGCCCGCCTCCAGGTCGCGCAGCGAGTCGCCCACGCAGAACGAGCGAGCCAGGTCGATCCCCAGATCGGCGGCGGCCAGGAGGAGCAGGCCGGGCCTCGGCTTGCGGCAAGAGCAGTCGGCCTGGAACGAGGCGAGCTCTGGCAAGGGCGATTCCAGTCCGTGGTGGTGGGGGCAGTAGCCGATCCAGTCGATCTCGACGCCCTCTTTCGAAAGCTCGTCCGTCATCCTGCCGTGGATCCGATGCAGCGTGTCCTCGTCGAACAATCCGCGCGCGATCCCGCTCTGGTTGGTGACGACCACGAGCGCGAAGCCTGCGGCCTGGAGTGCCCTGAGCGCCTCGATCGCGCCGGGAAGGAACTCGAAATCGGCCGGGTCGGACAGGTAGTCGACCTCTCGATTGATGGTGCCGTCGCGATCCAAGAATACAGCGCGACGGGCCGGACGGATCTCTCTACTCACGCGCTCTTCGCTCGGGGACGGAAGGGAAGACTCGCGGCTTCAGTTGGCAAAGGCCACAGGCTCTCGAGAGCGCTTGAGGCGCACGTGGATTCGATTGGGCATCTCTCCGCCGTCTTCCTTGATCGGGAAGAAGAAGTCCTCGGCGCTGAGCCAGAGGGGAAATGCCCACGTCCTGTAGTCCGTGATGGCGTCGCGCCAGTAGACCACCCGACGGCGACCGCCGACGCGCACATAGCGTTCCTCGGTGGCGTACCCGGGCAGGCGGAACTCGAAGGTGCGGGCGCTGTCGGAGAGCTGGATGGTGCAGGGGGTCGAGTGCCCTGAGTCCTCACCGTCTACGATGACCAGCGCTCCGCGCGGCGTCGAGTCGAGGACGATCGGCCGCCGCCCGGAAATGCAGCTCTGCAGCATCGGAATGGCGAGCGCCAGGAGGGCCAGGGTGGCCAGCGGGGTCGAGCTCGGGGTTCTCATGAGTACGGGCGTCGTGGGAGTCTCGCGTCGCGGTGGCCTCACCTCGGCGCGACACCCGCGTATTGTGGGCCGAGGCCTGGGCGCACGCCACTCCGCGGTCCATTCCTGGTGGTATCGGTCAGATTTGGGCGGGAGCTGGTCGAAAATTGCTCCGCGGAGGGCAGATCTGGGCCATCGGCATTTGGATCGCTGTCCGAATCGGAGACCATGGGCCGTCCATGAGCTCAGACTCACCCGAACCTGTCCCATCCACCCGCGGGTCCGTCGCCGTCTGGATTCTCGTCGCCGCGCTGCTGGCTGGCCTTCTTCGCTTCGTGCGGCTCGGCCATTGGAGCCTGTGGCTCGATGAGGTCTTCACCTGGGGAGATGCCCACAACATCGCCGCAGCGGACAACAAGGCGGGGTACCTCCTCATTCGATGGACGGTCGAGGCTCTCGGCGGTGACCCCACGGAGACGGCTCTCCGGCTCGCGCCGGCGCTCTTCGGTTTCGCCGCCATACCGCTCACCTACTGGGCCTTTCATCCACTCAGCGGCCGTACCCGCGCAGCGACGGCTGCGCTCGTCGTCGCAGTCAGCGCCTGGGAGATCCAGTGGTCCCAGACCGCGCGCTTCTACACGATGGTCCAAGCCCTCGGCCTGCTCGGTGGCGGGGTCGCGATCCGCGGGTTCCTGTCGGCGCGCTGGATTCTGTCGGTGCTCGGCGTGGGGATCGCGGGACTCGGCCACCTCTTTCATCTCCAGGGGGCCGTCGTGGCGGCGGCGATCGGTCTCGCGGGAGTCTTGATCCCGCCCGCCCGTTCGGCTGCCGCGCGCCGTTCCGCGCGTCGCTCTCTCCTGCTCTTCGCTCTGCCCGGAGCGCTCGCAGCGCCCTTTGCATGGTCGGTTTTTGCCAAGTACCTGGCGCAGAAGTCGATCGAGGACCCGATCGCGGGCGTGGCCCACTTCGCGCTCACGACGGGTTCGTTCGTGACGCCCACCCTGGCAGCCCTGGCGCTGGGTGTGGTGCTGAGTGCCTGGGTCCGGCGTGAGCGGGTCGCTCTGTTCGCGGCAGCCGTTCCCGTGATCGGGGGGGCGGCGCTGGCTGGTGCGGCGGGCGCCGCCACCATCAGCGCCCAGTACGCCTTCGCGTTTTTCCCATGGATCGCGCTCCTGGCCAGCTGGCCGATGGGCTGGACCAAGGGCTCCTCCAGGGAGCTGCGACCGCTCTGGCTACTGGTACTCGTCGTGCCTCTGCTCTCGCAGTCGGTGCTCTACTTCACGGTCGAGAAGGGGCAGCGAGCTCGCTGGCGCGAGGCGGTCGAACTCGTGGCGGCGCGGCGCGCTCCCTCGGACGTGGTCGTCGGTGCGCCCGCGCCGGTCGTGGAGTTCTACCTCACCGGTGGGCGGGAGGTCGACGTGCGCCATCACGACGTCGTCGTTCAGCTCGATCGCTACAACCCGCGGCCCTACGCTTACCTCGCTCAGGAAGAGCGCGTGGTGTGGTTCGTCGTGCGGAACGGCTACAACCTGTCGATGCCGCGCAGGGAACGCGCCGACTTCGAGCGCTTCCTCGAGGAAGAATGTCGCCTCGTCGAACACTTCCCGGTGCTCGTCGAGGCGCGTGATCTCTCGATCAGCGTCTGGAAATTCGACCCTGCGCGCTGACAGCCCCGCTACGTCCAGGGGACTTGCAGGCCCCAGTCACTGGCAGGCCCCAGTCACTGGCAGGCCCCAGTCACTCGCAGGCCCGAGTCACTCGGACGCGCGCCCCATGAACTCGCCCGTGTCGGTGCTGACCTTCACCTTCTCGCCCGCGTTGATGTGCAGCGGAACGCGGATCGGGGCGCCCGTCTCCAGCACGGCGTCCTTCTTGACGTTGGTGGCAGAGTTGCCCTTGACCGCCAGCTCGGCCTCGGTGATCTCGAGGACGACCTGGGGCGGAAGCTCGATGGAGACCGCCGTCGTCTCGTGGAACGTGACCTCGATCTCGTCGGACTCGCGAACGAATCGCATCTTGTCCTCGGCCATCTCCTTCTCGAGCTGGAACTGCTCGTAGGTCTCGGCGTCCATGAAGCAGTAGTTGCCGTTCGCCTCCTGGTAGAGGTACTGGCACTTCTTCTTATCGAGGTACGCGACCTCGAACTGCTCCCCGGCGGCCGGACGGAAGGATCCGTTTTGACCCGTCTGCAGGTTGCGGGTCTTCACCTGAATAATGGCCCGCCAGTTGCCCGGCGTATGGTGGCTGTACTCGGTGATGATCTGGAGCTGTCCATCCTTGATGAGGACGAGTCCCTTGCGTAGTTCGGTGGCCTTGAGGTTCATCGCGCCCAGAGGGTAGATGGCCCGGCCACAGAACGCAAATCCAGGCCCCTGGCCCGGAACGGTAGAGGCGGTCTCACGGGCCTAATACTGGCGTCGCTGCGTCGAAGACGGGATCTCCAGCGCCTTCCGGTACTTGGTGACCGTTCTCCGGGCGATCTTGATGCCGTCCTGCTCTTCGAGGGCCTTGGCGATCCCGTCGTCCGAAAGGGGCTTGCGCACGTCTTCGGCTGCCACGATCTTCTTGATCCTTTCCTTCACGGAGATCTGGCTGGTCTCCTCCCCGCTGGTCTTCGTCGTTCCGCCGACGAAGAAGAATTTCAGCGAGAAGATCCCGCGGGGCGTCTGGGCGTACTTGCCCGCGACGGCCCGGGAAACCGTCGAGATATGAACGCCGACTTCGTCCGCGATCTCCTGCATCCGAAGCGGCTTCAGCGCTTCCTCGCCGCGCTCCAGGAAAGGCTTCTGGCGGCGGAAGAGCGCGTTGGCGATGCGCTCCAGCGTAGACTGTCGCTGCAGGAGCGCGTCGATGAACCAGCTCGCGGCCTCCAGGCGCTTCTTGACCCAGTCGCGCTCTTCCTTGGAGCCCTCCTTCAGCTTCTTGCGGTAATCCTGGGTCTGGTAGACCGGGGCCATCCGAAGCTCGGGCGTGCGCTCGCGATCCAGGCGCACGACGACCTCGTCCTCGTCGAGCTCGACGATCACCTCGGGGTGGATCACTTCCGCGGTGACGTCACCGAAGCCTGATCCGGGCGCAGGGTCGAGGCGCTGGAGCAGCTCGATCGAGGCCTTGACGTCCTCGATGTCCTGGCCCGTCGCCTTGGCGATCTGCGGCAGACGATTGGCGCGAATGTCGTCGAGGTGATCCTGGACGAGTTTGCGCATCAACGGAGTCCAGAGCCCGGCCGCCGGGAGCTGCAGGAGAAGACATTCCTGCAGATCGAGAGCGCCGAGGCCAGGATGGACGGCCTCGCGCAATCGCTCCAGTGCGTCGCGTACTTCGTCCTCCGTGACGACCATCTCGTCAGGGGCCAGGTCCTGTTCCTCCAGGCTCAGAACCTGCTCCTCGAGATGCAGTGGAGCCCCCTTCTGGTCGGAATTCCCGCCCGAGTCGATCGCGCCCGAAGTCACGTCTCCGTTCTTCAGCGCCTCCCCGTCTCCGTGGAGGATCTGGAGCTCGTTCTCGAAGGGGTCCTCATCGGCGATTACCGCAGCGATCGGTCGCGTCGCGGAGGACGCCTGGAGCGTGCGCTGCACTTCCAGCGTCAGCTCGGCCGCCAGCGTGGACGGCGTCTCCGTGAGATAACCGCGTTCATCCAGCGACCAGATGACGTACTCCAGGACTGTCTGCTCCCGCGGAGACAGATCCAGCGCCGAGACCTGGGCGAGGACGGAGTGAGCGAAGGTCTCCGCCGTCTCCGGCGTGTTCATCATCGCCTCGTACTTGCGATCGCTGTCCTCACCGGTCGACTGAATTCGGCCGCGCGACCCATCGCCGAAGTCGCGATCGATGCGCTCGAAGAAGTCGAGCATCCCTTCGGCTTCCGCGTCGCCGCCGCTCTCCCGGTCCGTGGTCCGTTCGGCCGCCTCCGAGCCACTCTCGCGGTCGCCCTCGACGACTTCCAGGAAGGGATTCTCCATCAGCTCCTGGTCGATGCGCTCCGACAGGTCCAGAAGCGGAAGCTGCAGGATCTGCATGGCCTGGATCATCTGCGGCGACTGAATCAGTCGCTGCTCCATCCGGGCGGATTGGTGAAGGCCGAGTCTCAATGAGTGATCCTCCCGAAAGGGAGGCGTTCGGTCAGTGGTGGATACGGGGCGAAGGGGACCTGGGTTCCAGCGGGTGGCGTGACGTGAGGGAACGCCAGCGCCAACCATAGCCTATCCCGGTGGGACTACCGCCTTCCAGGCGAAGAGTCACCGGACAAATCTCTTCCCGGAACGTGGTTCGAAGACCCTCGCCATGGGCCTTCATCTCGCATTGATCCGCTTCTCACCCCGCGGCCTCCGTTCCGCCTCTCCTCGGACCTCGGGGTCGGCTCTTCACCTCTGGGTCAGGGTGATATCGAGACCTGCGCCGCGCGTGGATCCACCGCCGATGAGGACGATTCGGCTCGACTCCGTCACCGAGACAGGCTGCTGGATCCTGCCGACGTCGACCGGGTCGGCCTTGCGAACCGTCAGACCGGTGATCGCGCGCCGGTGAGCGAATCCCTCCAGCCTGAAGCCCTCCTGCGACCATTCCACAGCGCACTCGAAGACGCTGCCGCTGAGGGAGAACTCGGCCCGCGGATCGGAGAGTACGGCTTCGCTCGCGATCTGCGGGTCATAGTCGACGATGAGCACGGTCTCTTCGATGTGCGCCACCCGGAGGAGCGCCCCGCGCGCTGCGGGCAGCGTCGCCCGGAACCCGTCCTCGCTCGATGCGACCGTCAGGACGGCCGCTGGACCGACGGGATCCACGCTCTCGAAGAGCGCCTGCACGTCTCGGTCGCGTTCCTCGTTCTCGCCGGGGAGCAGCACCACCGACGAACCGAGATCTGGACGGGCACTCGCCTCACGGCCGAAGATCAGGGTGATGAGCTGGGCAGCGCTCGCGGGCATACGCGCTTCGGGAATCGCGACCTGTAGTGAGTCCCCACCGAGGGCGTGGGGGAACGCGAGCGCGGATCGCCACATGCCGCGCGAGAGGTCGACCACTCGAGCGGCGTATGGATCGAGACTCGCTCCGTCAGGGTCGACCGAGCCTTCCCCATTCGAGGGGGTCCCCATCGAGGGGGTCCCAGCGGTCAAGGCCTCGGCCGTGATCTCGAGTCGGCGTCGAGGCTGCTCTGCCCGCAGTCCCTCCAGGGTGACCACGAGTGGCTCGCCCGGTAGAACCGTCGATGCGAAGAGCACCTGGGTCGACCTGATCGTCGGCTGTTCCAGCTCTCCGAGTTCGTAGACGTCAGGATCGAACGTTCGCGAGGGACCCTCGCTCGCGACGTCCAGCAAGCCCTGGAGGTGGAGCCTCCGGTGCCCTTCCGAATCGAGAACGGTCGAGGCCCAAAGGTGCACGGTCTCGCCCGTTTCGACCACGGCGTTGACCGGATCGGCGATCGACGCGGATGCCGCCACCTCGACGTCGAAGTCGGCGACCACGGGTCGCTGCACGCGCGACCCGAACGCTCCGCGGTCGCCGGACGTGAGGACCATGGACTCATCGATCAAGACGACGCTGTCGGCCGCCTCGGCGGTGAGCGGTCCGTCGTCGATCGGCCCGGCGTCGAGCGACCCGTCGCTAGCGCCGCTGAGGAGGCGAACGCGCGTTCGAAAGCGGAGGCCCTCCGCCATCGCCTGGAATTCCTGGACCGTGTCGTTCGCAGCTTTCACCGCGCCCTGGATCGCACCTGGACCCCCGGCAGCTCCGCCGCGGAGGAGGAGAAATGGGCCGAGGGGCTCGACCGAGATCCCGGCGTCCCGACCGCCCGCCTGATCGACGCGGCGCTCGATGACGGACGTCAGCATCCGCGTCGGGATCACCGGACCGAGGCCGAGCGTGGGATCCGCGACATCGGAGGCCGCCCAGTGGAGATGGCGCCCGTCGAGCCGCTCCAGGGGTCCCCGCAACGGGGGCGCCTGCTCGGCGGGGAGCCGAATGACCCGGCTGGTCTCCTTGTCCACGGGGGCCTGACCGATCGCGGCAGGCGCTGAGATTGCAGGGACAAATGCTGCCAGGAACAGGACGAAGGCGGTTCGGGAGGTCGTCATGATGCCCTTAGCTTGGCATAGTCACCGCGGTCACGCCGACTCTCCTCCCGGGTGCCGACGAAATACCCCAGCCGTCCAGATGCTCAATCTCAAGCTCGAACTCAAGCGCGGGTCCAAGGCCCAGCAAGTTTCCCTCCAGACCGGACTCACACGAGTCGGCGCCAAGGGCGCGCGCGGAATCGATATCGGGATCGAGGGAGCTGCGGGCGAGCTTCACGTGTGGGATAGCCCTCCGAAAGTGGTTCGCGTCCAGGGGGACGACGCCCTCATCGTGTCGGGGGAATCCGTCGATGAGCTCTTGCTCCAGGACGGAACCGAGTTCGCCTGGGCGGGCGTCAAGTTCCGGTTCCTGGACCTTCCGCCGGTGATCGAGGAGATCGTGGAGCCGGAACCGGCGCGCGGCGCTCCGTCCGGCGGCGGGACTCGGCCTACCCTTTCGACCGACCCCTCCGTCCAGCGAGCCTGGGAGCGGGTGGCCGCTGGCCTCCTCGTCGAGTGTGGGCTGGCGGACAAGAGCGTCACGAAGCGCTGGCAGGGCGCCGTGATGCAGAACGAGTGGGACGCAGATGCATGCGCACGGGAGATCCTGGCCGCGTCCGGGGGAGACCTCACGAACCCCAAGCTGCTCGAGCGTGCGGGCCGGTTGGAGCGGGACCTCGTGATGGCGTCCTTCCAGCGCGGGATCCGTGGGGCCTCGCGCAGGGCCCGTGGGGCCGCCCGTAGCGGAGCCGCCTTCTTCGTCGCCAACGTGGTCGCGATCAGCGTCTACAGCGCGATCATCCTCGCACTGCTCATCCTCGCACGCGTAAACTACGAGTGGAGCCTGGACGGCATCATCGACCGTATGGTCGACGCCGTCACGCCTGGATAGGCTCTCCACCGCGACCTCTCCCGCATCTCACTCTTGCTTCATGACCGATAGTTCCGCCGACAAGAGCCTGTTCTCGCTCGCTCAGATCCAGCACCTCATGCGGGTCGAGTTCAACCGAGCCCAGCGCTACGGCTATCCTATTTCCTGTCTCATGGTGGCCGTCGACCGCCTCGGGCATCTGCGGGATCTCTATGGCTACGAGGCCAAGGAGGAGATCGTCGACTCCGTGATCAACCTTCTGAAGGGAGCGACGCGCAGCTCGGACTTCCTGGGTCGCATGGCGGACGATCGGCTGCTGGCGGTCATCCCTCACACCGGGGGGCAAGGTCTCGGCGCCATGTGCAACCGCCTGATCACGAACACGCGCAAGCTCGACTTCCAGAGCGACGGCCGGACGATTCCGATCACGCTCGCGATCGGCGGATCCTACGACGGAAGCGACGACGGCGGCGTCACCGACGCCCAGCGCACGATGTTCTTCGATGCGCTCCTGCAGGCGGCCGAGGAGGCCCTCGAGGACGCCGTGGCTGCGGGGGGGGACCGAGCGCTCTTCGTGACGCCCGATGAACTCGGTGCAGCGGGCCTCGATCCCGCGGGGGGCTGATGCGCGTCCTCCTCGTCGAGGATGAGGTCACGATCTTCGTGACGCTGCGGGACGCGCTGGAGGACGCCGGGCACACGGTGCTCGGCGCATCCGACACGAAGAGTGCGTTCGATGCGCTCGCGACCGAGCCGCCGCCAGAGGTCGTGGTCACCGACGTCCGCATGCCGGGCGACGGCGGGATGGCCGTCCTGAAGCTCGCGATGGAGCTCGATCCCGATCGGCCGGTCCTCATGATGACGGGCTACGCGACGGTGGACGACGCCGTCGAGGCGATGAAGCTCGGCGCGATCGACTACATCCAGAAGCCCTTCCGGAACGAGGCCGTCGTCCAGCGGCTCAGCGTCCTGGGTCGCGTGTCCGCGCTCGTCGCCGAGAACAAGGAACTGCGTGAGAAGCTCGACGCCGCTGCCCCCCAGGGCTTCGATGGCATCGTGGGCGCATCCGACGTGATGAACGCGGTCTTCGACCGTGTTCGCACGGTCGCGGGGACCGACGCCACCGTCGAGATCGAGGGGGAGAGCGGCACGGGCAAGGAGCGCATCGCGCTCGCGATCCACTCGCTCTCCGCGCGCAAGGACGGCCCCTTCATCGCGCTCGGCTGCGGGGCGCTGCCCGCCAATCTCCTGGAGGCCGAGCTCTTCGGTCACGAGAAAGGCGCGTTCACCGACGCCAAGGGAGCGCGCAAGGGGCGCGTGGAACTCGCGAACGGTGGCACCCTGTTCCTCGACGATATCGACGACATGCCGATGCCGCTGCAGGTGAAGCTCCTGCGCGTGCTCCAGGAGCGTCAGTTCGAGCGCGTCGGCGGCGAGAAGACGCTGAGCAGCGACTTTCGCGTGGTGGTCGCGACGAAGATTCCGCTCCGCAAGCTCGTCAAGGAAGGGACGTTCCGCGAGGACCTCTTCTACCGCGTCCACGTCGTGCCGGTTCAGCTCCCGCCCCTGCGCGATCGACGGGGCGACGTGCCCCTGCTCGTCCAGGCGATGATCGAGCGCTACGGGCACGGCCGCCCCTTCGAGGTCAGTCGTTCGACGATGAAGATGCTGGAGCGCTACGCGTGGCCAGGCAACGTGCGGGAACTCGAGAACGCGGTCCAGCGCGCGGTCGCGCTCGCGGGGACGGGCACTCAGCTCGAAGCCGAGGACCTCCTACCCCAGGATGGCCGCTGGCGAGCCACCGCCGAGGTGCAGTCCGACGTGCGTCCCTTGCGGGACGTGCTGCGCGAGGCAGAGGTCGAGCACATTCGTGCCGCGCTCGTGGCGACGGGCGGGCATCGTTCGCAGACGGCGGAACTCCTCGGGATCTCGCGCAAGGTCCTCTGGGAAAAGCTGCGTGACCACGGGATCGACGCGGACGAACCCGAAGAAGGCGCGTGAGCTCCGGTTCCAAGACCGATGCCGAAGGCGATCTGCCCGAAGGATCGATCCCGACGGCGGAGATCGAGCTGCGCCCCGGCGCGTTGGTGATCGCGGATCTTCACCTCGCTCCGACCGGAGATGCACGGACGGCCGGCTTCATCGAATGGTGCGATGGACTCGGTCCCGGCGTGCCGCAGCTGGTGATCATGGGGGACTTCTTCGATACCTGGGTCGGAGCCAAGCAGGTCCGCTTGCCCGGGACGAAAGAGGTGCTCGACGCGCTCCTGCGAGCCACCGCCCGCGGCGCGTCCGTGCACGTGATCCCGGGCAATCGCGATGCGCTCATGGACGCCTCGTTCGAGCGCGCGACCGGGGCCGAGCTTCACGCCGAGGGATTCATCGGAGTTCTCTCGACGACGGGCGGGCGCGCGGCCTTCGTGCACGGGGACTCGCTCTGTACGCTCGATCACGACTACCTCCGCCTGCGGCCGATCTGGCGCAAGCCGTTCGTGCGCTGGATGTCGCGTCACGCGCCGTTCTGGTTCGCGCGGTGGGTCGGCCACCGCATGCGCAAACAGTCAGAGAATCGTAAGGCGTACAAGCCCACCGAGGCGAAGTCGATCCGCCCTGCGGCGGTGCATGCGCTGGCCCGCGCCACCCGCGCGGAGCTCGTGGTCTGCGGTCACGCGCACGATACGCGCGACGAGCGGCTCGAGGGAGGCCCTCGCTTCGTCGTGGTGGGAGCGTGGGGCTGGCCGCACGACGTCTTTCGGGTGGTTCCGGATGGAGCGCTGGTCCCACATTCCCGTGGAGATTAGTCGTTTTCCGTGAACGATGCAGGCGGCCGCGCCGTAGCGGCGGGGACATGAAGCTCTATCTCTCGACAGCCGTGCTGACGCTCCTGGGTGGGAGCAGCGGCGACATCAGCTCCACCTGGCTCCAGGATCCTGCGGGCCAGACCGGGATCTCCCGGAGTGACGCTGCGTCCACGGCGGGCGCCGACGCGGGCTTCTCTTTCCCGTCGGGATCGCTCCCCGGGTGGGAGCGGGACGAGGCGCTGGACGCTCGCCTTCAGGCGGCCCTTGCCGGAGCGGGGATTCCCGGCGCTGTCGGCGCGATCGTCCAGCTGGGCAAGCCCACGCGAGTCGGCGCGGCGGGCCTTCGTAAGGCGGGCAGCGACGTCCCGATGACGCCTGCCGATCTCGTCCACATCGGATCGGATACCAAGGCGATGACGGCGGTGCTCATCGCGCGCCTCGTACAGAAGGGCGAGTTGAAGTGGACCTCCACGATCGCCGAGACGCTTCCTTCGATCGCGAGCGAGATCCACGAGGGCTACCGCGACGTCACCGTGGCCCAGCTCCTCAGGCACGTGGCGGGGCTTCCGGCGGACCCTGACAGCTGGCGCGCGTTCGGCGGCCAAGACCTCCACGCGAGGCGCCTCGGCATCGCGCGGCTTGCCATGCAGGCGAAGCCGCTGACGGAGCCCGGGACGCAGCACGCCTACTCGAACCTCTCGGTCATGATCGCCGGTTTGATGGCGGAGGCCGTCTGCGGAGAGACCTGGGAGGCGCTGATGCGGGCGGAGATCTTCGGGCCGCTCGGTATGACCACCGCGGGGTTCGGGGCGCCCGGCGCACTCGGGGAGGTCGACCAGCCATGGGGGCATCGGAAGGGCGACGACGGCGAGCTGGAGGCGCTTCAGGCGGACAACGATGCCGCCCTGGGGCCGGCGGGCACGGTTCATTTGTCGATGGCCGACTGGGGTCGGTTCGTGACCATTTTCCTGGAGGACGCAGGCTTGGAAGGGCCTGGCGCGTTCCTCAGCCCTGAATCCCGCAAGGCGCTCCTGGCACCGGGCCCGGATGGCGGCTACGGGATGGGATGGATGCTCCTGGAGCGCGGCTGGGCCGGCGGCCAGGCACTGAGCCACGCGGGATCCAACACCTTCTGGTTCGCGAACGCCTGGGTGGCCCCCGAGGTCGACGTCGCGTTTCTCGTGGCCGCCAACGCCTACACCCCGGACGTGGCCGCTCGCCTGGACGGGGTCATCGGCCAGTGCGTGATGGAGATGGTCGAGGCGAAGAAAGGGGACTCGGACCGCAGATAGCGCCCATGGGGAGGGGGTCGCCGATGGTCGGAGGCGTGCCTGTCAGGTAAGATCCTCGCCATGATCATCGCGATCGACGGACCCGCCGCGTCGGGCAAGAGCACGGCGGCTCGGGCACTGGCGAAACGCCTCGGTCTGACCTTTCTAGACACTGGCGCCATGTACCGGGCGGTGACGCTGGTCATCATCGATCGGGGCATCGATCCGAACGACGAGTTCTCCTGCCAGACCGTGGCGAACTCGATCCGGCTGGAGTTCGACGAAGAGGGCAAGATCCTCATCGGCGGTATGCCCGGTGAGCCCGCGATCCGCGGCCCCGAAGTCACGCGGCACGTGTCCGAGGTCTCCGCGCACTCGGGCGTGCGGCGGGCTCTCGTGCGCCTTCAGCGCAAGATCGCGGACGAGTCCGTGGCGGCCGGCGGGGGCGTCGTGGCCGAAGGCAGGGACACGACGTCGGTCGTGTTCCCGACGGCCGACCTCAAGGTCTTCCTGGTCGCGAGTCCCAGGGTTCGCGCGGAGCGCCGCGCCACGGAAGAGGGTGCACCCGAACGCGCGGCCGAGTACGAGAAGGACCTCCAGCGCCGGGACGACTTCGATAGCTCGCGCGAGGATTCTCCGCTGACCGAGACGAGAGATGCCGTCCGGGTCGATACGGACCGTCTCAGCCCCGACGAGGTGCTCGAAGAGCTCTGTGAACTGGCGCGGGTCAGAGCTGAGGCCCGAGACTGAGTCCAGGACTGAGTCCTGGACTGGACCATCGACTGGACCATCGACTGGGCTCGAGCAGCACACAGCGGTCCTGCGCGGCCAGGCGGTGCCTGCGGGGGCTTCCCGAGCCACTGTGCAGACGATCCGCGCACATGAATTTTCCAGGAAATGACCCTGGTAGTATCGCGGGGCGATCTCTGAGGATGTGGGTTCTCCCGCAGCGGCTCATCAGAATCCGAAGCGGATCTCTCCTACCTCCCGAGCCTTCCACCGATGCCCACTCTTTCCACAGCCGTCACCGCCTCGTTGATCTCCTGCGCCGTGGCGACCTCTGCCGCGTCTGCACAGACCGTTCTTCACTACTGGGACTTCAGCTCCACCGCCGACCTCGTCGGCGGCGTGAACACCACGATGGTGGGCGCGCCGGATCTGAGCCTCAGCCCGCTCTACGGTGAGGCCTACGCCGGATCCGGCGCGACGCTCAATACGCTCATCAACGGTGTCAACGGCGGCAGCGGCTATCTTCTCGCCGAGGTCTTCAGCGGTCCCACCCTCGAGATGGACTTCGGGATGAACAGCTTCTCGTTCAGCTACTGGCTCTGGGACGATTTCGCCACCGACGGCGACGCGCGCGGCGGACGCGTGTTCGACAACCTCGCAGGCACCTCGACCGGAATCCAGATCGCAACGACGCTCGCGAACGAATGGAACTTCCGGGTCGACGACGACAATGGCGCTGTCAACATCTTCAACAACGTCATGCCGTTCGTGACCCCGGTCGACCAATGGTATCACGTCGTCGGCGTCGTCGACCGCGGAGCGAGCGAGGTTCGCGCCTACGTCAACGGCACCCTGACCGCGACGGTTCCCCTCGACAACAACGGAACGACGACCCCGATGACTGGCAGCGTCTTCCCGACCCAGGACATGCAGATCGGGGTCATCAACGACGGCCTCAACGCCGGAGGCGCACAGACGCAGGGACTCGACGACCTCGCGTTCTACGACGGCATCCTGTCGGCCTCGGATGCAGCGGCGCTCGCGAGTGGGGCGGTCAACCCACTTTCGTTCGGCGCAGGAATTACGCGCTACTGCTCGCCCGGTGTTCCGAACTCGACGGGCACGCCCGGCAGCATCGACGCGATCGGCAGTGTCTTGGCTGCAGACAACAACATGACGCTGACGGCCGCTTCGCTACCGACCAGCGCGTTCGGCTTCTTCATCGTCAGCCAGACCCAGGGGATGGTCAACCAGCCAGGCGGTAGCCTCGGTGTTCTCTGCGTCGCGGGCGGCGTGGGTCGCTACGTCGGCGCCGGCCAGATCCAGAACTCCGGCGCGACGGGCACGTTCTCGTTGCCGATCGACCTGACGATGACGCCGACGCCCACGGGTCTCGTTCCGGTGATGTCCGGTGAAACCTGGAACTTCCAGGCATGGCACCGGGACTCCGTCGGTGGTTCGGCGGTGTCGAACTTCACCGACGCCGTCTCGGTCAGTTTCCAATAATCGTTGGATCCCATTGGGGTCGGGCGCAACGCCGCGGGCGCGGATCCGGGCGGTGCTTGCGGAATTGCATTCCGTGGCGCAGATTCCTGGCGACCGAATTCAAGAAGCGCGGGGGCGAAGCTCACGTGACGTGAGCTTCGCCCGTTTCGATTTCACCCACCCCACCCCATGCTGACCTCACTCGGCTTTGCCGCCTTCGTGCTCGCTCCGCTCGCCCTCACCTCCTGGAATGGAGGTCCTCCCAACGTCGTCTTCATCATCGCCGACGATCTCACGGCGGAAGCGCTGGGCGCCTACGGCAACCTCGAGGTCGATACGCCCCATATCGATCGACTGGCGCAGCGCGGCGTCACCTTCGACCGCGCTTACTGCCAGTACCCGGTATGCGCTCCCTCGCGTGCTTCGCTCCTGTCCGGTCGCTATCCCCCGGAGCTCGGGGGCGCGAACGGTTCGTACACGAACCTCGACAGCGTGCTCGGCTCTGCGGCGACGCTCCCGGAACACTTTCGGCTGAACGGCTACACGGCAGCGCGCGTCTCCAAGCTCTACCACATGGCCATCCCGGGGGACATCACCAGCGGCGCAGCAGGCTCGGATCACGCGCCTTCGTGGGACCTGACGAACAACATTCTTGCTCCCGAATGGAGGACGCCTGGCGTCGCCGGTCACTACACCAACGAGACGCTCAACTTCGATCCGAACCAGCACTACGGGACAGGCTTTGGCGCCGCGTTCTATACCGTTCAGAGCACGCTATCCGGGGACGAACAGGCCGATTACCAGGCGGCCACGCGCGCGATCGAGCGACTGGACGCGCTTCAGCACACTCCTTTCTTCCTGGCCGTCGGCTTCGTCCGTCCCCACGTGCCCCTCGTCGCTCCGGTCGCAGACTTCCAGCGCTACGATCCCGCCCAGCTGACCCCCGCGGACTCGGTGCCCGGCGATCTCGCCGACATCCCTTCCATCGGTGTCTTCTGGAACGAGACGGCGCGCGGTCCGAACTCCGACGCCGATCGACGCGAGGTCCTGCGTGCGTACTACGCCGCGGTTTCCTTCATGGACGCCCAGGTCGGTCGCGTGCTCGATCGCATCGATGCCCTCGGGCTGGCGGACAGCACGTACATCGTCTTCACGTCGGACCACGGCTACCACCTGGGCGAGCACACGATGTGGCAGAAGCTGAGCCTCCACGAGGAGTCGGCTCGGGTTCCCCTCATCGTCGCGGGACCAGGGCTTTCGCCGGGACGAAGCGCGGCTCTCACCGAGCACGTGGATCTCTATCCCACGCTTGCGGAACTCTGTGGACTGGGTGTGCCGGCGAGCTGCTCGGGCCGCTCCTTCGTGCCCGTGCTTTCCGGGAGCGCGAACTCCGTCCGGAACTCTGCCTTCTCCATGGTGGGCAACGGTTATCTGATTCGCACGGAGCACTGGGCCTACATGCGCTACTCGAACGGGGCAGAGGAGCTCTACGACATGGGTGCGGCCCCGCTCGGCGATGTGCAGCAGGTCACGAATCAGGCGTCCAACCCGGCGTACGCGGCGACGCTTGCCGATCTGCGCGCGCGCCTCGAAGCCAAGCTGCATTCCTTCGACGACGATCCAGGGGAGATCTACTGCGCCGGCGACGGTCAGGGCGGGGCCGGCTGCCCTTGCTTCTTCTTCGGGCAGCCCGGGGAAGGGTGCCTTTCCTCGTCCGGAACCGGCGCACGCCTTGAGGGTTCGGGCAGTCCCAGCGTCCTCGACGACACATTCCGGCTGACCGTGACGGGCGGTCCGCCGGCCCACGTGGGGTTCATGCTTCAGGGGTTGACTCCCGCGGTCATGGTCCTGGGGGACGGGATCCTTTGCTTGAACGTCGGCCAGCGTCTACCGATCCAGGCCCTCGACGGCGTTGGGGCGACGACGTACGCGAAGCTTGGTTTCACGAGCCTCGCGGGTAACACGATGCACTACCAGTACGTCTTCCGGGATTTCGGCCCATGCGGCGGCGTCTACAACCTTTCCAGCGCCTGGCGCGTGACCTGGTATTGATCCGCTCCAGGAGTCATGACCTCGCGGGTCAGTCGATCAGGATGCCTTCCGCGAGGCTGCGCTCCCCTGGAGCGTATTGCAGGATCAACTCTGCGGCCGTCTCCTCCAGCCGCGTCCGATCTGCGACCTCGATCACTCCGGCGTCCAACCCTGCTGTACGAAGAGCGGCATCGGAGATGCGGAAGATCGACAGACCTGTGATCCGTGTCGCTTCGGCCTCGATCATCTCGTTCGTCAGGCGCTCCGGGAGCTCGGGCGCGCCGAACCAGATCGGCACGCCCGCGAGGCTCGGATCCGTGTCCAGCTCGGCGGGCAGCAGGGCGATCGAAACGCCGTCGATATGCCCCTGATTGATGCGCTCCAGGGTCTGCGTTCCGCCGGGTAGTCCGGCGTAGAGCACCGGCTGGAAGAGGTTCGTTGGCCGGACGAGATCCGGGGCGACGCCCAGGACGAGCAGCCAGCCCTCGCTCACCAGGGGCTGATCGGCGCGGTAGGCGTGGGTGTAGGGCGACGCCAGTCGAAAGGGCACCGCCTGGATCAGGCGATGCACCCCGAGAGGGTCGAGCGGTCCGGCCTGCGGAGACGGTTCTGCATCGGAGGCTTCGACGGGGAAACGCGGACGCTCCGTGCCCTCGGACCGCGTGGCACTCCAGAGAAATACACCCGCCAGCGCGACAGCGACGGCGGTCAAGGATCCGATGCGGAGGCGGCGGGATACCGCCAGGGAGCGGCTCTGTGGCCTGGGTGGGTACTTCATGTCAGCGAGCCGTGATGTGGAGGTCGTCGAAGCCGAGGTGTCCTTCCGTCGGCAGACCTGGCCTGCCGAAGTCGAACTGGATCGCCGCGATATCGGAGAGATCGAGCGCGCTGCCGTCCATGGAGAAGTCGTTCAAGCGAATGCGAATGGTCTCGAACTCGTTGGACCAGCCGACACCTGTGCCGTCACCGGTTCGCTGGTAGGGTTCCTCGATGCCGCCGCCGTAGGCTCCGATGGCGATGGTGCTCGACCGTCCGGCGCCGTCGATCAGGGAGACCTCGAAGTCGAGGTCCTCCAGCGCGGCGACCGTTCCCGCCTCGCGCGTGACCTGGGTCGCGCGGAACGAAAGGAACCGCCCGCCGCGGAGGTCGCGGGCGCCGCTCGGCACCTCGTAGCGCAGAAAGGAGGGCGCGTCCCAGCGGAAGGTGATGCCGCGTGAGTCATCCAGGTTGCCCTTGACGCGGCTCATCCCGTTGAAGCGATCGGACGTACCGGCGCTCATCGAGCCGTTCGTGTCCCGCAGGCGCTCCTCGGTGAGGTCGGTCACGTCGAAGCTCACCGCGCCTCCAGAGCTGGAGAGGAATTCATCGGGATTCGTTTGGGTGTCCTCCACGAAGAAGTTCCCCGCGAGAGGGGAGTCCCGATATTCGAGGTTGACCGTGACGCACGACGACTGCGGTCGGCCGATGGGCGCGAACGACTCGTACTGTCTCCAGAAGAAGTCCTTCACGCCGGGCTCGCGGCGGAGGTAGTGGGCCATCAGGGCCGTGAAGTGGGCACGGATGATCTGGTGGGCCTCGTTGAAGGTGAGCAAGCACGGGCCGTCGGCCACCCGGCCGCCATGGCCTTCGTCGTGGAACACCGCGTGCCCCGCGCCATGCAGCGCGGTCACCATGCGCTCGCCGGCTGCACGCTCATGGAGGACGAAAGAGCGAACGATGCCGCTGCTCCCCGCGGCGCCGGTCACGTCGTCGTCGGCGCTTCCGGTCCAGACGTGGTAGGGAACGCCTCGCGGATTCGAGAGGTTCAGGCCCAGGAAGACCGTAGGCGCCATGCTGGAGATCAGGCGAATGTCGCTGGCTCCGTAGTGGTCGGGCACGTACTCCTGGAGCGTCAGACGCTGGTACGCGCGGGCCACGCCCTCGGCCCCGCGGCTGTGGCCGATCCAGGCGATGTTGCGGGCATCGACGTGGCCGTCGAGTACGCCGCCCGCGATCGTCCCGAGTTCGGCCAGGAAGAGGTCCGTGTTCACGAGCGTGGTGAGCGAGGCGCTCTCGATCCCCGGCATGGTGTTGTTCTCGTGGCTCATCACCACGTAGCCGTAGGACGCGAGGTGCTCGCCGATGTAGTCGTACCACTGGTAGTTGTGCCCGTTCCCGTGGCTCACCACGACGAGCGGTACGGCGCCCATGGTGGCGATGTCCGAGGGATAGTAGATCTTCTGGCGACGCAGGCTTCCGCCGTTGAAGAGCACGGAGGTGACCGCGTGCTGGGACGGCTGCACGGTGTCCCTGGCGATGATGAGCGCAGGCTCGTCACCGCCGCCATCGATGAGGTCGCCGGGCCCGAGCAAGCCATCGCGATCGACGTCGACGACGAGATCGTAGGCCGTTCCCACTCGATCCCCGCCCGGTCCCGGCGCAGGCGTACCGGTGAGCGTGCCCGCGTCGAGCGTGAAGATCGCGTTCGTGGCAGCGCCGCCGATCACGGCGATCGCCTGGGCGCTCCCGCGTGCATCGACGAGCGTGGCATCGAGCGCCCACTCGCGGGCGGAGCGCGCGGCGACCACGTAGATGTCGACGTTCATCCCCGTCGACTGGGCGATCGGTGTTCCGTCGAGGGTCAGGGAGAGGGTGTCGCCTTCGTTGAGCGCGTCGACGCGCTCGAAGTGGGGGAACTGCGCGAGGGGCCGACCGCCCATCTCGACCTCGACCGGGCGTGTCGGTGTCGCAGCGCTGAACGTCACGCTCAGCGCGCTCGTCGCGTTGAAGGCCGCGCCGCAGGGTCCCATGGCGTCGCGGTAGAACGCCTGGAACGCGCGCGTGTCGCCGGGCTGGAGCGCGCCCGCGCCAAAGGCCTGCGAGGTGGCCACGATCTGGCCGTAGGTGACGGTGCCAGCGCTGTCCGCGGTCCGGATCGGAAAGCGGTAGAGCCCCGAGGATCCGGCGCCGATGCAGAGCAGTCCGTCGCCGTTGCGCACCGAGTTCGCGGGCGATCCCATGAACAGGACGGTCGCCGCGCCCGGTGCGATGCCGGAGATGAGGATCTCGAGGTCGTCCGCCACCACGTCCCCGGTCCCCGCGCTCGAGAGCAGGGCGCCCGTCGTGAGGTCCTGGTCGAAGCCATCGTTGCCGCAGCCGCTATTCGCTGATTCGTTGCCACACGGGCAGCCGTCCCCAGGGCAGAACGGAACCCCGACCTGGTCCAGCGATGCACCCTGGGCGCTCGAACGCAAGAGCGGCGTCGCGGTCGCAGAGGAAGGAGCCAGCGTGACCGACGCTGCGAAGAGAGCCACGGCGTGGATCGCCAGAATCGAACGGTTCATCGAAGAGGGCGCAGAGGTGAAAGGAAGGGCGGGGAAGTCGCCCGCTCGCTGGTCCCAAGGTTACCCATCGGCGGCCGCCCGCCCCTCGGTTTTTGACCGGGACCAGGGCGCTGCACCGCGCTCGATTTCCCGGGACTCCCATTCCTGGACGACCTTCATGCGTCTCTCTGTCGCTGCTCTTCCAGCTCTCGCCAGATCTCGGCTGCCTGATCGCTCCGCCCGAGCGCCTCCAAAGAGCGCGCCATCTCCTCGTGCCGCCAGGTCCGGTCGTACGCGTTCTCATGAGCGCGAAGGAGTCGGAGCGCCTGCCCTGGCTCGCCGAGTCGCCTCAGGGCACTCGCCAGCTCGAGGTCCTGGTAGTAGCCGAGCCCCAGCCGTGAAAGGCGCCTTCGACGGAGGAACTCGCGGAGCAACGATCGGGCGAGGTCCGAATGGGATTCGGCGAGGAGGGAGATCAATCGAATGGCCAGTGCGCCCGGAAGACGTCGGTCCACGAGCAGCGGGGCGAACGAAGCGGTTCGGTCCGGGCTTTGCGAAAAGACCGGCTGGGACAGGACTTGTTCGAGGGACGCCTCCAGGACGTCGAGGCCGAGACCGTCCGCGGTCAGGTGGAAGGCCGCCGTCGTGGGGGAGCGTTTCAGGCTGGCTTCCAGGTCGCCGCCCTCCTGAAGGCGCGCGAGCTGTCCCGTGAGATCGACGGGCCCGTCGTCGTACCAGGCGGGGGCGACGAGGGTGCGGACGCGGCCCGTGGGCGCGGGCGGGATCCCGATCGACCGCGCTAGCTCCAGCACCAGCCCGCGAACGCTCGCCGTGAGCACGCTGCCTTTCGTGTGCGCGTACAGGTGAAACCCCATGAGGTGCCAGCTGTCGGTGATCGCCAGGAGGCATCGCGCCTGGGCCGTTCCGTTCGCATCTCGCCCGACGAGCAACTGCTTGTTGGCATCGGCGGCGTTCGCCGTCGTCGAGAAGAAGTTGACGTTGCCTGGCGACAGGCAGGTGTCGAACCAGAGCCCCATCTTCATGATCTCTAGGGGGTCGCCTTCGACGGCGAAGCGGAGTGCGGTGGTCTCAGGTACATCTTGACCGAGCTGGAACTCGCCTGCCGAAAACCATCGCTCCAGTCGAAGGCCGCGGGCCTCGGCTTCGTCGCGCCAGGCTCGGTTGGCCGGCTCGTCGCGGAGGTCCCACGGTCGAGGGCCCGCGCGCTCTTCGAGCAGGCGATAGCCGAGTGCGCGCGTGGGGCCAGGGAGCGCTTCGATCCCGGCGACCACGAGTTCGGCCTGTCGATCCTGCGACCAGTCGATCGCGGTGCGCGCTCGCTCGGAAAGCGCGGCCGTGGTGGAAGCCTGGAGCTCTCCCAGCCAGCGCCGGAATCGAGCGCGAATGGCGGCCGATTCGAGTCTCGCGCGGCATGCCTCAAAGTCCCCTGGATCGAGCGTCGACCGACCGTCGATTCGCGCGCGAAGCATCGCACGCCTGCGCTCGAGGGACGGCCGCTTGACCGGGCTCAGGTCCTCGTCCTTCAGCAGCCGTTCGATCGCGAGCAGCTCGTCGCGCAAGGCCGCGGGATCCACCAGAGTAGGAGCAAGCGCGCGCTGTAAGGCGGCGATGTCGGCGTGGGCCAGCAGTCCCTGGGCCGCGGGAACCAGGCCCGTGGGAATCCAGGCGCAGAGGTCCTCCAGCTCGGTGGCGCTGGCGTTTCTCGGCGCGGGCGGCGGGCTGGCCTGGCCGCGATCGGCTTTTTCTTTCCGGACCCAGAGGCGAGCGAATCGCGCCAGATCGGCGCGCTCGACCCCCGCTCGGAACGCCAGACGCAGCTCGTCCAGCATGAGGGGATCGCGGCACACGCGGCGAAGCTTGCGCACCCCCGAGTCGCTCCGCTCCTCCAGCGCTGCCCACGCCTGCCAGTACTCCGTCTCCAGGGCGGCAGCGTCGTGGGCCAGGTAGGCGGCCACCGCCGCGCTGTCCCACGTGCATCGATGCAGATTCGCTCGCGCAAATTCCGCGAGCTGACGCGGGTCGCGGACTGCGATCGCGAGGCCTTCGAACGCGCCGCTGAACCGCCAGTCACCGAGGGCGCGACGGACCCATGCGTCGCTCGAGGCCTCGGAAGCCAGCTCGAACGCGGCATCGAGGACGTCCTCCGCGTGCTCCCAGGGAACCTCATCCGAGCGCCATTCGAATTCCAGAGCCGTTTCTGCCACGAAGTGAGCCGCGGCGAGGCGTCGCGCATTCGGGAGCGCGCGGCCCACCGGGCCGCCGAGTCGCTGCGCTAGACCGTCGAGGAGCGCGGCCCGGCGACCTTCGCCGAGCGAGCTCAGCGGCCTCCCGGCGGCGTCGAGGAAGAGGGATCGAGCGGCGGGGAAATCGGACGGTGAATCCGGAAGGCGATCGAGGCAGCCCTGGATGGATCGGAGAACGTCTGCGTCCCGCTGGGCCGAGACTCTCCTCGCGGACGCGGCGAACGATGGGACTTCAAGTCCACGGGGAACCTCGTTCAGGAGGACTCGCGCGCGATCTGCGATGAGCCGGGAGAGGTCCCGGAGCGCGCGAGTCGACCGTGCAGCGTCTTTCCAGAGCGTCGTCAGCACCGCGGCCTCCTCCCGGAGCGAGCCCACGCCGTCCCACCAGGCCGCCCACTCCTGGACGTGGAGTCCAGAGAGTGACCCCAGGACCAGGTCCCGGGCCGTCGCGTCGCGCTCTTCGAGCAGGAAGCGAACGAGCTCGGTTCCCATGGAGTCACCCGCCTGCCGCGGCCCGAGATCCAGGGGGTCGAAGCCGCTGGGGTCTCGGCCTGCGGAGAACGTGGCCCGCGGGGTCACCAGGGCCTGGAGCGCCGCGGGGGCGCCTCCGCTTCGGGTCCTGGTGTCGAAGGCGCCGGGCTGCGCGAGAAGGAGGCGAGCCGTTTCCAGGCGATCCGGATTCCCACCGGTTGCCAGGACCTCCATCGCGAATCGGGTCGAGAGGTCCTCTCCCGGCGAACTCCTCAGCATGAGAAGCGGTGCGGCCCAGCGCTGCAGCGTCAGGGTTCCGCGCTCTCGCAGGTCGTCGTCATCCCAGGCGAGGCATTCGAGTTCGGGCCAGGGGGCCGCCGAGCTCCTTGGGGCGAGTACGGGATCCCCTTCGTGGACAGCGCTCTGGAGCTGGCGAAGGCGCTCCTCCACGCGGGTCGACCAGGCCGCGAGGTCGCCCACCACGCTCTCCAGGACGCGGGGGAACTTTCGCGGGGCGCCGCGCAGCGTGTAGAAGCTGGCGCGCAGTCGCTCCCGGTCGAGCGTCAGGTCCTGCCACGCGCCGTTGGACCTGGGACGCGCTCGCCAGGGGATCACGCGGTCGTCGGCGCCTCCGGACGGGGGACCGTACGGGTACCCCGCTAGCCAACCCAGGCCGTCCGCCAGGTAGAGCCTGGCCGCACCTTCGGCGCCTCGGGTCTTGCCCGGGCGACGATCGCCGCGTCGATTCCGGGCTTTCGGTTCTTCGTCGTCGTGGGTCAAAGGCGATGGATTCGGGGCCGTTTTGCCCTCGTCTGCCCGGTTTCCGGGGCCTGGAGGGTGCGTTCGAGGCACTCAAGGCGTACAACACTTCGGCCGAAAGGCAACCTGGAGCGCCTCGTAGGCGGCGCTTCGGCGGCGAGGCCATTTGACTGGTGCTCGCCGTGGGGCTGGAATCGTCCACCCCGATCAGCTTACCGCCCGCGGGGGTGCGCCCCGTTCGCCTTTTCCATTGGCCCCGTTCCTGAGACTGCCGCCAGGCTGACTGCGCTTTTCATCATCCACTCCGCGCCATCGCGCGTGAGCCAGCGCCCGCCTCGCAGGTGATGAGCCGCCGCCCCGATCCGTCGGGGCCCGCGCGTGCCCCCACCCGGACTCCCGGCCCTCCGCGGCCTCACCCTCCAGCTTCGGCCGACGGGGTGAAGAGGAGACCAGCGTCCCTCGAACACAGAAACCCCACTCCTTCCCCATGGCCGTCGCTTCACGCCGCGTCCGCAAGTACGAACTCGATCCAGCTGAGCTTGAGCGGAGGGTTGCCGAGAACTTCGGCGACAAGTCCCTCGAGGAACTCTCAGAAAGCCTGAACGAGTCCATCGTCGATATCCGCCCCGGCCAGATCGTGATGGCGAAGGTCGACTCCGTCGACGAGCGCACCGGCCTCGTCATCATGGACGTCGGCGGCAAGGCAGAAGGTCAGATCTCGCTGAACGAGTTCGGCGACAACCTTCCGCTCAAGGGCGAGTCGTTCGAAGTGTACTTCGAGGGCCTCGACGAGAACGACATGTCGGTGCTCTCCAAGCGCCGCGCCGATCGTCTCCGCGCCTGGGAGCACGTCAGCCAGAAGTACGCCGAGGGCGACGAGGTCCAGGGCATCGTCCAGCGCAAGATCAAGGGTGGATTGCTCGTCGACGTCGAAGGCGTCAACGTCTTCCTCCCGGCGAGCCAGGTCGCGCTGCGCCGTACGCACGACATCTCCGACTTCATCGACGAGCCGGTGCGCGCGCGCATCATCAAGATCGATGCGGAGCGCATGAACATCGTCGTTTCGCGGCGCAAGCTCCTCGAAGAAGAGCGTCAGAAGCAGAAAGAGACGCTGCTCAAGGACATCACCGAAGGCCAGATCCGCATGGGTACGGTCAAGAACATCGCCGACTTCGGCGTGTTCGTCGACCTCGGCGGCATCGACGGTCTGCTCCACATCACCGACATGTCGTGGGGCCGGATCAACCACCCCAGCGAGATGGTCGAGCTGGAGCAGGAGCTGGAAGTCCAGGTCCTCCGCGTCGACTTCGACCGCGAGCGCATCGCCCTCGGTCTCAAGCAGAAGACCGCGTCGCCGTGGGACGGCGTCGAAGCACGCTACCCCGCGGGCAGCAAGCACAAGGGCGAGGTGGTCAACATCATGTCCTACGGTGCGTTCGTCAAGCTGGAGGAGGGCATCGAAGGCCTCGTCCACATCTCCGAGATGTCGTGGACGCGTCGCGTCAACCACCCGTCGGAGCTCGTGAAGACCGGTGATCCGGTCGAGGTCGTGGTTCTGGAGTTCAACCACCAGAAGCAGGAGATCTCGCTCGGCATGAAGCAGGCCGAGACGAACCCCTGGGACCTCGTCGAGGAGCACTACCCGATGGGTACGGTCATCGAAGGCACGGTTCGCAACCTCACGAGCTACGGCGCGTTCGTGGAGATCGAGGAGGGCATCGACGGCCTCCTGCACGTCTCCGACATGTCGTGGACCAAGAAGGTCGCGCACCCGTCCGAGATGGTCAAGAAAGGCGACCGCCTGCAGTGCGTCGTCCTCTCGGTCGACAAGGAGAAGAAGCGGATTGCCCTCGGTAAGAAGCAGCTCACCCCGGACCCGTGGCTCGAGACGATCCCGGCGAACTACCACGTCGGCGACCTCCTCTCCGGCTATGTCACGAAGATCACCAACTTCGGTGTGTTCGTGAAGCTCGACGACGACCTCGAAGGTCTGCTCCACATCTCGGAGCTGACGGACGACCGTGAGGCCAAGCCGGAGGACATCCTCCAGCCCGGTCAGAAGGTCGAGGTTCGCATCATCCGCGTCGACATCGAGGAGCGGAAGATCGGTCTCTCGTTCGTTCACTCGGACTTCGCCGAGAACGAGAACCTTCCGGCCCCGGAGCCGGCGGCAGAAGCGACCGAGGACGCCTCGGGCGACGACTCGGCGGCTCCGGCTGCTGAAGCTGCTCCGGCCGAAGCAGCGGCAGAAGCTGCGGCAGAAGTTCCAGCCGAAGCTGCGGCAGAAGCTCCAGCCGAAGCACCTGTGGAAGAGAAGGCCGAGTAGGTCGCTTCCGTAAAGACACGATGGCTGCCGCCTGAAAGGGCGGTTGCCTGAAGAGAGAGGCGAGGACGGCAATGGCCGCCCTCGCCTCTTTCTTGAGCGTTCCGAAACAACGGCGCCGCGGGGTGCTACCCTGCTGCGCCATGGTTGTTCCCGCTTGCCCCCGCCGTTTCGTATCGCTCTTCGGTCTCGCCCTGTTCGCCGGGTGCCATGGCACTCCGGGATCGGCGCCGTCGCCCGTGACCCTGGAGGTGGAGACCGTGTCGAGCGGTGCGAGCCTCGTGGTTCACAGGGTCTATACCGCGGCGTTCGATGCGCTGGAGGCGGCTCTTGAGTCCGACGATCTCCTGGTGGCCCGGTCCACGCTCCAGCGGCTCCAGCAGCGCCTGGCCGTCGATCGCGCGACGGCACCGACGCTGGCGGAGGCGCGCCAGCGAGACGACGACATCGCGGCCCGAACCCTGGGCGGCGAGCTTCCGAGCGCGGAGAACGTCCAGGCCGCGCTGAAGATGGCCGAGGGCTTCGAGCGCGTGATCGAGGGGCGCCTGCGTATGGCCGCGATCGAGATGGAACTCGAGCTGGAGCGCAAGCCCGGGACCGAGGTCATCGAGATCTATCTCGTCGCGAAGTCGACGTGGCCGCAGCCGCTCGTGCTGGAGCCGGGAGCCGGGCGCCTCGAAGTGCTGCGCGCCTCGCTCGAGCCGCGCACCGGCGGCGAGCGGCGGGAGGCGCGGATCCGGGCGCTCGAAGGTGGGACCCGGCTGGAGATCCCGGCCCGGGGCACGGTTCGCGCGCTTTTGACCGAGGTCCCGGTCGAGGTCCCGGTTGGATCGATCGCCACGCGGATGGAGACGCAGGTGACGTTCAACGGCGGCACGGTGAGCGAGGGGGATCTGATGCTCCCCATGCGCGAGGAGGATCTTCCGCGGACCCGGCGGACGGATCTGGCGGGCTGGGTGCCGACGAGCCTCGTCGAGCCGGTCGAACTCGCGGAACTGGTCGAGCGCGGAGGCGCCCCCCTGGCTGCGCTCCTCGAACGTGCCGTACGGATCTCGCCCACGCGGCGCGATGAGACCCTGGATCGACTGGGTAAGGTGGTCCAGACCCTGCCGATCGACGCCTTCCATTCGATCGTGCCCGCGCTGCGCTGGATCGTGGGGACGAACGAGTTCGGGCGCGACGAGAAGCGCTGGCGCGATTGGCTGATCGAGCGCTACGAGGCGCGTGCGGCCGAGGGTCGTGCTATCGGCGGCTAGCTCCTCCGGGTTAGTATCTTCGGCGCCATGCAAGACTCAAGCGCCGACGTCACCACCACCGAGCAGGATCCTGAAGTCGAGCGCCAGCTGGCCGTCTTCAAGCGCGGAACCACCGACCTCATCGACGAGAAACAGCTCCGTGGGATGATCGCCAGGTCTCTGGAGACGGGGGTGCCACTGCGCATCAAGTTCGGCATGGACCCCTCGTCGCCGGACCTTCACCTCGGCCACGCGGTCCAGCTTCGCAAGCTGCGCGACCTCCAGGACCTCGGCCACAAGATCGTCCTCATCGTCGGCGACGCCACGGCGATGGTGGGGGACCCGAGCGGCCGCAACAAGCTGCGCCCGATCCTGACCCGGGCCGACGTCGACGAGAACCTGAAGACCTACACGTCCCAGGCGGCCCGCGTCCTCGATCTCGCCAAGACCGAGGTCCGTCAGAACGCCGAGTGGTTCGACAAGATGAACTTCGAGGACCTCCTCAAGCTCACGACGCGCATGACGGTGGCGCAGATGGTCGAGCGCGACACGTTCCAGACGCGCATGGAGGCGAACGAGCCCATCGGCATCAACGAGTTCCTCTACCCTCTCATGCAGGGCTGGGACTCGGTTATCGTCGAGGCCGACCTCGAACTCGGCGGGACGGACCAGCTCTTCAATCTCCTCGTTGGCCGCCGCCTCCAGGAGCAGGAGAATCAGCGCCCGCAGATCGTGATGACGCAGCCGCTCATCAACGGCCTCGATGGCCGGAAGATGAGCAAGTCCTACGGCAACGCTGTCGGTCTCACCGCGACCGCGAAGGAGATGACCTTCCGGATCATGCAGGTGGACGACGAGGTGATGCCGACATGGTTCCTGCACCTCACGCGTCTCTCGCCAGATGATATCGAAGCGATCCTGGCGGGCCACCCGCGCGAAGCGAAGGCCCGCCTCGCCGGAGAGGTTACCACCTTCTACCACGGCGCCGAAGCGGCCGCCGAGGCCGCGGAGATGTTCAACCGAGAGGTGCGCGACAAGGTCCTCCCGGACGATATCCCCGCCGTCACCTGGGACGCTTCCTGGGGCGATTCCCTGGCCCTCCCGAACTTCCTGAAGGAAGCGGGCCTCTGCCAGTCCACCTCGGAGGCCCGCCGGGCGATCCAGCAGGGCGGCGTGCGCCTCGACGGAGACGTCCAGGACGACGTGGCCTACGAGGTCGCGAAGCCGAGCGGCGAGGTGCTCGTGCAGGTGGGCAAGAAGCGAGTGAAGCGCCTCCTGCCCTGACGCTGGCCCTCATGATCCAGGCGTTCGTTCGTTCTCGCGGCTCCACTCGCCTTGGAGTCTGAGTACGTCGACGGGAACGCCTTCGTCTGTCAGGCGCAGGGCGGTCTCGACGACGCTGCCGTGGTGCGAGAACACGATCACCTGGGTCGACTTCGAGAGCTCGGCGAGCACCCGCAGGGCGGCTTCGGTTCGCTCGTCGTCGAAGTTCACGAACAGGTCGTCCGCGATGAAGGGCATCGGTTCGACGGTCTTGAGCATGTGCTCGACGCTGGCGATGCGGAGGGCGAGGTAGAGCTGGTCGCAGGTGCCTGAACTCATCTCGTCCACGCCGACCTGGCGGCCGTCCGGGCGCCGCGCCACCATCACCTCCTTGCCGCTCGCCGATTCGGAGGGGTGGAGCTGCTCGTAGGCACCCAGGGTGAGGACCTTGAAGAGCTCCTGTGCGCGCTGGAGGAGAGGGCCGTGGGTTTCCTGCCGGTTGCGCTCGATCTCCCGGCGCAGGAGTTCGTCCGCGAGGTGAGCCCTCAGGAACTCGGCGGTGGCCTCGGCGAGCTCGGTTTCGATCTGGGCGATGCGTGCCTGTAGGTGGGCGGCCTCGGCGGACCCCTTCGACTCCACCTGGCCCCTCAGTAGGCCCTCTTCCCGCGCGCGCGCGGAGATGACGGCGTCCAGGGCGCGGGCCTCCGCCTGGGCTTCCTTGAGGGCTTCGTTGAGTTCGTCGACGGAGCGCTCGCCGATGGACTCTCCCAGGGTGGCGGGGTCCACGTCCTCGCCGTGCTCGGCCTTCAGTTCCGACTCGATGCGACGAATGTCCGCGTCGAGGCTGCGTGCACGCTCGGATTGCTCGGCGAGCTGCAGCAGCGCGGCGAGGGTCGGGCACGAGGCCTCGTCGGCCATCTTCTTGAGGGTCGCTTCGAGGTCCTCGAGACGCTTCGCTGCGACCGCGCCCGCATCCTGCTGGGCTTTGAGGTTCTTCGAGAGCTGCTCCAGCTCGGACTTCGCCTGCCCGGCCTCGCGGAGCGCCCGCGAGAGTCGATCCATGCGCGCTTCCGCGAGCACGACGCCCTCGGGCGTCCCCTCGGCCTTCGCCGCTTCGAGCGCGGCCTCGAGCACCTGGTCACTGGGGCGCACGTTGAGTTCCTCGCAGAGGGCGGCGACGTCGCGCTCGAAAGAGGCGGCGGCCTCACTACGCTCCAGCATCTCCTGCTCCAGACGCGTGATCTCGCGTTCGGCTGCGTGAACGTTGACCAGCATCCGGAGCCGCCGCTGGGCTGACTCGGGGCCGGCGCCGGGATCGAGCGATCGCTCGAGCGCCCACTGGGTCCACTCGGCGCGGGCGGCTTCGAGGTCGTCGTTAGCGGCTCTCCAGCGTGCGCGATGATCGGCTTCCTGGAGGCGGGCTTGTTCCAGTGCCTCGGTGGCCGCCTGACGAATGGATTGCGCCTCCCGCAGAATGGCTCCGCGGCGCGCGCACCAGGAACGTAGCCGGGTCGCGGGCATGGGGGCAAGGCCCGCGAGAGCGAGTTCCTCGTTCCACTTCTTCGCGTGCGCGGCGGTGGCCTCGCGGGCCGCGTCGAGCGCACTGCGGAGTTCGACGCAGAGCTTGTTCGCGCGCTGTAGCGCGCCTTCCTGGGCTTCGCGTTCAGCAGCTCGCGCGGACTCTCGCGCGCGGCGGTCCACCAGATCGTCGGCTGCGTTCACGGCTCGCTGGAGGTCGAGCGCGGTGCAAGCCTCGCGGGCCTGGGAATCGAAGACGGTCCGAATAAGCTCGTCGCGCTTTTCGCGCGCGGTCTGAAGCTCGCTCGAGGTCGGCGGTGGGCCGTCTGCTGAGTCCGCGAGGCGCTCCAGCGCCTGGCGGGCGTCGAGCGCGTCCGCCTCGGAGCGTTGAAGGTCGCGAGCCAGACCCTCCTCCCGCGCAGCATCCTCTCGCTCTTCCCGTTCGCGGCGCTCGATCTCTTCTTCTGCTGGAACCTGAAGCTCCAGGAGTTCAGCCAGGGTGCCCCTGAAGGGGGCCAGGGAATCGAGGTCTGCGGCGAGCTTGTCAGACAGCGTGTCTTCGATGCGCTCGAGGCGCTCGGCGGCTTCTTGCGTGACGGGCTCTGCGCGGCAGACGGCCTCGTGGGCGACCTTGCGAGTGCTGGTCCGCTCGGCGAGTTCCTTGGAGAGTCGATCGGCGGCGTCGCTCAGCTCGTCGAGACTCGCGTTGCCCGGGCGCGCCACGCGGAGGTCGTCCGTGTCGGCCTCGTCGAGGTGATCCGCGCCCGCCTGGCGCTGCGCTTCGAGGCGCTTGGCGCGCGCGGCACTGACCTGGCGCTGGAGCTTCGTGCGTGCGGCGGCTGCTTCGCGGAAAGCGCCGCGGCGCTGAGCGAGAGCCTCGATGACGGCAGCCTTCGCGAGCAGCTCGGGACCCGCGAGCGCGTTCGCGCGTGCGATGGCCTCCTCCAAGCCGCTGATTTCCCGGGAGCGCTCATCCGCGCGCTCTTCGAGCGTGGCGCTTTCGCGGGAGAGGTCCTGGACGCGGCGCACCCTCGGCGCATCGAGGGGCTTCAAATCCCCGAGCGCGAGGCGCTCCTTGCGGCGGGTCTCCAGCTGGTCGAGCGAGATGGCTGAGCGGCGCAGGCTCACCAGTTCTTCCGCGCGGGCACGCGCTCGCTCGCGTGCTTCGATGTCGGCTTCGTTCTCGGCGAGGACGGCCTTGAGCTTCTTCGCGCCCTCCTGGTGAGAAGCGGGGCGGAGGGACGTTTTCTTGAGCGTCGCCGTGAGATCCTTGTGTTCCTTGACGAGTTCGTTGATGCGGCCCTTCGGCGAGCGATCGACGTAGAGGTTCTTCAGGTCACCCTCGAGCCGGCCCGTGACGTGGCGAAGTCGCTGACCGCCGAGCATGGCGCCGAAGAGCGCGCGCCCGATTTCGCCCTTGCCCTCGAGGAGGTCGCTTCCGCCCGCGACCATCGTCTCGTAGTCGAGTCCGAAGAGCGTTTCGAAGCGCGTGCGCTCCAGGTTTCCGAGGAACGGAGTGAGCTCCTCGATGGCCATGGGCTCATCGTCGGCTTTGTTCCAGAGCGGCGTCTTCTGGGAAGTCCGTCGGAGGTACTCGATCTTGAGGCCATCGGAGCGCAGCAGTGCGGCGCCAATGCGCAGGTCGGAGCTCGCGTGGACTTTCTTCCTCGGCGCGATGCCGTAGAGCACCGAGCGGAGAGCTTCCAGCGTCGTGCTCTTGCCCGCGCCGTTCGTGCCGAAGACGAGGTGGAGTCCGCTCGTGTTGCCGAAGGTCAGCTCGAAGTCGGTGAACGTCCCGAAGGGACGCATGTGGAGAGACTCGAACCTCAAGCTGGCTCCTCGGCCTCCGCCTCGTCGTCGCCAGCGCGCAGGAGCGCGGCGAGGAAATCGCGCGCCTCGGGTAAGGCGGCGCGCAGGGCGTTCGGGCTCGCCGGGTCGATGCGCTCGCGCACTGCCGGGGGCAGCTTCACGGATAGCTTCTGGAGCTCACGGGCCATGCCGTCCAGCACGTCGGCGGGGAGTTCGATGTGGTGTAGGCGCGCCGCAAACGCGGTGAGAGTGTCGTCCGAGGCCTCCCCCGACGTCGCATCCGGCGGGAGCGACGTGCGAATCTTCAGCTGTTCGATCCAGATGTCGTCCGACACCGCAGCGGCGCGCGCGCGGATCTCCTGGGTCATCCGGTGTGTCTCGGTACGCAGCAACGGGTCCAGGGCGGTCGCGCCGCCGAGGACCACGCGCACCGCGAGCTGGCGGTCTCCGGCGGTCTGGGCGGCGCTTCGAAGCTCGCGATCGAGGCACAAAAGCGCCTCGGACTCGGAGGTGGCGCCCGCGAGGTCCACGTCGAGTACGGCCCAGCGAGCCACGTCGACGGTGATCGGCTCCAGTCGCTCGATGGCGCCTTCCTGGACATGGACGAGGGTCGCGCCCTTCGGCCCGGTTTCGCGGACGTGTCGGCCCTGGATGTTCCCCGGGAAGACGACCCAGGGCTCCTCCGAGACGACCTGGCGCTGGTGGATGTGGCCGAGGGCCCAGTAGTCGTAGCCGCGAGCGCGCAGGTCATCGAGGGTGCAAGGCGCGTAGGTACCGTGCCCTTCGTAGCCCTCGAGTCCGGAGTGAAGGAGCCCGATGTTGAGGAACTCGGGGTGCGCGTCAGGGTAGCCGAGCGCGAGGTTCTCCATCACGTGGGGTTCGCGGTAGCTCTGGCCGTGGATGGCGACGCCGAGGTCCTCCAGCAGGACGGTGTGCGCTTTCTTCGACTTGAACTCGGTGACGCCATCGGGCCAGCTGAGCCGACTCGCGACCTTGCTCTCGGCGTCATGGTTGCCGCGGATGACGAAGACGCGGATCCCTGAAGTCGTGAGGCGGCGGAGCTGACTGAGGAACCAAAGCCCCGAGTTGTAGTCCTGCCACTCGCCGTCGAAGAGGTCGCCGGCCAGGAGGACGAAGCGAACCTCGTGGATGAGGGCGGCGTCGACGAGCGCGGCAAAAGCATCGCGAGTCGCCTGGCGCAGGCGGTCCGCAGGTGCCCCAGGATAAGTCGACAGCCCGCGAAGGGGGCTGTCAAGATGCAGGTCGGCCGCGTGAAGAAACCGAAACGAGGTAGGCGCGCTGGCCGAGGTCATACCCCCTAGATTAGCCAATGGTGGGGACCGTCCGAAACTCCGAGCCCTCTCCCGCTCGAAAGGAACTGCAACCACCGACCACAGCCGGAACAAACGGACCAGGTGCATCCATTCCGGAACAAACGGACCAGGTGCATCCATTCCGGAACAAACGGACCTGGTCCGTTTGTTCCGGTCCGTTTGTTCCGGAATGGATGCACCTGTTCCGTTTGTGTCGGTTGCGGTCAGGAGTTTTCGGGCTCGGGGTCGCGGGCGTTGCCGCTCAGTGGGATGCGCAGCTCGTTTTGGGGGGCGGTTTCCGGGAGGCCGCCGAAGGACTCTTCTAGCTTGAGGACCAGGTCGCCCGAGAGGAAGCCGTGGGGGTGGTCGGGGAGCACTTTGATCGTGTACGACCATTCGATGGCGCGGCCATCGTCGAAGGGTTTGACGGGCTCGTAGCTGACCTCGAACTTCTCCGCATTCACGGAGTCCAGTTGGGCGGATTCGATTTTTATGCGCGCGCCTGGGACGAGGGCCGCGATGCGGCCCGTGAACTCCTTGCCCTTCGTGCGGTCGAACGCTCGCAGCATGGCGAGGTTCGGGGTGGCCACGACGTCCGGGACCACCAGCGCGACCACCGGGAGTTCCAGGCGCCCTTCCTCTCCGTCGCCGTTCTCGTCCGTCGTCTTCAAGATCACCTCGCCGCGGATCGGCCCGAGCGGGGAAAGCGGCGGGACCGTCACGTTCACGTACCAGACGTACTCACCGCCGAAGGTCTCCGTGACCAGCTCAGCCTCGATGCCTTCCGGCGTGGACAGGACGCCCAGTACCCTCCCGGGATTGCCCCCGCGGTCCACCAGGATCTTGGTGCGCTCCGACTTACCACTGGAGAAGGGCGCGTTCAGGAGGTTCGCTCGATCCGGCGCGAAGACGAACGCCCGCGTCGGGTTGAAGCCGACCTCGAAGGTCAGGTAGGGCCTTGCGACGCTGTCCGTCGAAAGGCGCATCAGCGCGAGCTTGCGCTGATTCGGCTTCGAGAACTTCGTCATCAGCTTCATACGGATCAGGATCGTTCCGCCCGCCGGCACCGTGGCGAGATCCTTGTTCGCGTCGATCGAGAAGGCGGTCGGGTACGCCGGACGGTTGCCCTCCGCGTCCGTCACCGTGTAGTCCATGAAGCGCGTGCATCCGCAGGCCGCCTGCGCGCTCGTGATCACGACCGGCGCGGTTCCGGTGTTGCCCAGGACCGTCGCCCACTCCAGGTCGGTTCCGAACGGGACATCCCCGAACTCCTTGTAGAGGGGTCGCTCTTCGATGTCCGGGTGGATGACCTCCAGGAGGCCTGCACCGGGCGTTCCCGGGACCGGGTCGACGCCTCCCAGATCGATGGTCCCCTTCCCGTCAGGGTTGTAGGCGGGCGGCTCGCTCGCGCCTCTCCCCGCCGCTGCGTCCGGCTCCGACCCGGATCCACAGGCCGCCATCAGGGCGAGCAGCACCAGCGGCGCCACGCGGCGCGTGGCTCCCTTGGGGTCGTTCCATGTCGAGTCGGGGCGTTCGGGCTGGTTCATTTGGGCTTTTCGTCTCTATCGGGATCGTTCCCGCCGCCGTAGCCGAGTGCCTCCAGCCTCGCAGCGCTCGGGCCGCTGCTCTTGCCGTCGGGCAACTCCACCTTGGTCACCTCCCGCTCGTCGAGGAACTCCTGGAGACGCATGGCCTCCGGGTGGTCCTCCGCGTAGAGGTTCTGGATCTCTTCCGGGTCCTTCACCAGGTCATACAGCTCCGACAGGCGCGGGTTTCGCTCGTGGTAGATGAGTTTCCACCGGCCGTCGCAGGCCATGTACAGGTTGTCCGCCTGCCCCACGGGAAGCTTCTGGGCCCCGGGCGAGTGCGTATCGTAGTCATTGAGAGCGTCCGCGTAGGCGATCCGAGGGGAGCTCTCCCGCTGGCCTCGGATCAGATCGAGGACCGATTCTCCTTCGATGGCCTGGCGCAGCGGCACTTCCAGCGCCTCCAAAAGCGTCGGAACGATGTCGATCGTACGCACCTGATCCGGCACGACCGTCGCAGCCCCGAACCCCGGAATCCGGATGATCAGCGGCACGTGCACGCTCCACTCGTAGAGCAGCCGGTGCTTCATCCAGCCCTGGTTCTTCATTCCCTCGCTCAGGCCCTGACCGTGGTCCGCCGTCACGACGATGATGGTGTTGTCCATCTGGCCGTTCTCCTCCAGCCACTGCACCACCCGTCGAATCTGCATGTCCATGAAGGCGAGCTCGGGGTCGTACATCTTCTCGCGCCACTCGAGCAGCTTGGCGCCCCCGCGGACAGACTCCGGATCCGGGTACTCGATGCCGTAACCCTTCATGAACTCAGCGGGCGGCACGAGCGAGTAGTCGTGGACGTCGAACATGTGTAGCCACATGCACCACGGGCCGTCCTTGCCCTCCTTGTCGAGCCACTCCAGTGCACCGTCGGTGGTGAAGTCCCCGCGTCGCTGCGTGCTGCTCTTGCCGCTCTGGTCCCAGCTCGTCTCATGGCGCTGCTGCTCCGTGAGATCGAGTTCGTCCGTGGCGATGCCCGCGTCGAAGCTATCGAAGCCCTGATGCAGGTTGTATTCCTCCGAGACCGGATAGGAGCTGACGCGCGCCGCGGTCTTGTAGCCGTTCGCTTTCAGGATTTCCGGGAGCGTATCGACGCTGTCCTTGAGCCGGTGGCTGACCACGTCGCTGTAGAACACCCGCATCCCGTGCTTGTAGTTGTTGAGGCCCGTCAGGATCGACGAGTGCGACATGGGCGTGATGCCCGCCGTGGAGATCGCGCGTTCGAAGCGGGACCCGTCGGCGGCCAGCGCGTCGAGCGTGGGGGTCAGCCCCGGCTTCCCGCCATAGCAGCTCAGTCGATCCGCGCGCGTCGTATCCAGCGTCACGACGAGGACGTTCATCTTCTTGCCGAGGGTCACGCCACCGCTGGTGCTCGCCTCGTTCGAATCCTTCGAACCGCACCCCGCGGTCAGGAGGCCCAAGAAACACCCCACGAGCAGCCCCGCTGGACTGCAAGCGAAGGGAAGGTGGACGCGGTGCGGACGATCGATGCGATGCTGCATGGGTAGAAGTGGAAAGGGAAAGGGCCTCGCGGCCTTCAATCGTCGGATGACTCGCGCGGGCCCACGGCCGCCCCCGCCTTGCGGGCGCGCTCGTTGAAGTAACGCTGGACCTCTTTTTTCGACGGCGAGCGCTTCCCCGCCAGCGAGTCGAGGAACCACTCGGCCTCGGCGAGTTCCATGCGGCGGATTCCGCCGACCGCGGAGCCGCCCACCTTGCGACGGTGAAGCACGAGGCAGCGGATCCGGTGGGGGGTCCATACGTCGCCCGGCAGGGAACCGTAGGCGTAGCCGTCCTGAATCGGAGGCGCGGCGCCGGCAGGCGCACCGGGCGGCTGGATCGCGTGGCGGCAAAGATCGATCAGATGCGCAGCTTCACGCACCTTGTCGCTCTCCGACGAAAGGAACGACTCCACGAGGTCCACCCCCAGGCGCGGGTCGACCTCGGTGGCTCGGTTCGCGATGAGATGCATGGCCCAGATCCGCTCGTCAGCGTCGGCCGTCGGGTCGAAGGCGGTCCGAAGAGCGTCTTCGGTGGCCGTGTGCCGGGCTCGGCCCACAAGGACCATGAGAGCCGCGACGAGCACCAGCGCGATATGGGGGAGCCATCCCCGCAGGCCGGTCGACGCTGTCGCCACGCCCGTGCTCCCTTCGCCGTCGATGGAAGAATGGCGCTTCATACATTGTCCCCGCTGCCCGCCATGCCCATCTGAAGCTGCATCATGGTCTCAGGCCAGGAGATCCACCAGAGACCGACGAGCAGAGTCACGCACACGACGAATCCTATGATGCGAGCGGCGCTCGTCCGCGCCCCGCCGCGCCCCGCCCATCCATGGGCCAGGAAACCTGCGGATAGAACGATGAGGAACGGTTCGACCGGGACGCGAAACCTCGACATGGCGACCAGCAGCGACGTCAGCGCAACGTAGCCGAACACGAGCGCGAGGAGCTGTCGCCCGGGGCCGCGCTGGAGCGTGAAGAAGAACCCGGCGAGTCCGAGCAGCATCATCAGCCCTGAAAGCCCGGCGGCGAGCACGATCGACGCTTTGCGCAGCGGACCACCGAGCAGGCCATCGGCTGGATAGTTCCCGAGCGCGTGGTGCCTGGTGAAGAAGGAGACCGGCGCCACGAGATCACTCCACTTCTTGAGCCGAGTACGCAGCGTCCACACGGGGTGCTCGAGCGCATAATCGAGGCCGCGGCGAACCTGGACGCCATGGCGATCGATGGCGTGGGGGATCTCTTCGGCCCGCTCCCACGCTGCGTCGCGCGGGTCGATCACGCCATCCCCGTTGGAATCCGTGGGCTCCCAGGCGGCCGGTGGCGAGGTGAAGCCTTCACGCTGGTAGGCCTCGATCGGTGGGAGGCCGCGCTGGGCTCTCACCTTCTTCAGCGGCAGCGTGTCGAAGTTGAAATAGCGAGCGTTCAGGCCGACGTAAACGTTCTCCCCGAGCGTGGCGCCCGCGACCACGGTCCGCCCGTAAACCTCCTGATTCCGGAGCGTCCAGGGAAGCACGACGACGAGGGCAGCGAGCGGCACGAGCAGCGCTCTTCGCAGCCCCTCCACGGGCCCCGCGGACTCATGGACGGCACGCCAGAGGATCAGCATCGACGCCAGCGGAAGAAAAAACAGCGGCAGCTCCTTGACGTACAGGGCGAGGCCGAAGAGCACGCCGCTCAGGAGCAGTCTACGCGTGGCACTGTTCGAACTCGCATGGGACGCCCGATCCATCCCCACGAGCAGATGCCAGAGCGCTGGCAGGAACAGACTCAGGAAGACGGTCTCGGTCCAGAGGAAGTGTGTATAGGCACCCAGGGGTAAGTAGATCGCCCAGAGCGCGCCCGCGAGGATGACCGCTCGCGTGGAGAAAAGACGCCACGCGAACAGCATCGTCGTCACGCCGATCACGCCCGAGAGCAGGACCTGGAAAGCGCGCAGGCGATTCAACCCTTCCGTGCCGCTCTCCGGATCCAGGAAGAGCGAAAGCAGCCAGGAATAGCCTGGAGGCCAGAAGTAGCGATGCTGATCGACGTACATCCCGAAGCGCTCGAGGCCGAGCGCCACGTAGATATAGTTTGCCTCGTCCGATTGGATGTCGAGCGGGATGGCCGCCCAGGCCAGGAGAGCGCGGATCAGGACTCCGGCGAACGCCAGCGCCACGATCCAGCGCCAGGGCGCACGGGCCGATTCCCACGCGCCCACTCCGCCGAGCTGGCTTCCTGACGGGAGCGCGCAGGCCGAGCTCGAAGCCGGGCTCGAAGCCGGGCTCGAGCCCGGGCGCGCGATCGGGCTGCTGGGCTCGGGGCCGCGGTGGTCCTGAAGCGGGGGATCAGATGGGTCGGTCAAAGCGATTCCTGGGGAGGGGCCGGCGCATCACCATAGCGAAGAAGGAACGCCGTTCACCCTGGCAAGGTCGGCTATCGCCGGGACCGGTCACCGATCCCGAGTCAACAGCCTTCACCTTTCCCTCCGGCGGAGGCTTCCAGGCTCCCTTACTTGCCCGCGTCCCGCGGGATGCGGAGCACGAGCCGCTGCATGCGTCGCTGTCCGCGTTCGTCCAGGACCGCCATGCCGAGATCGGCGATCTCCGCCGCCGCGGACCAGATCTCCACCCGGAGCGCTCGCTCCATGAAGAGTCCGAAAGCCTTGTTCACGGGGAACGTCGTGGTGATCAGCGTCATCAGATCGTGGGCATCCTTGCCGCGACCCGCCTTCAGCAGCGCCTCGTAGACCCAGCTCGCGTCCTCGATGATGTCCGCACGGCTGTCCGGGAGGGCATAGTCGAGCGCGGTGAGCTTCTCTTCGGGCGTCGCCTCGGTCCCGTCCGATGGGGCGGCGCTTCTGCGGGTCGAGCCTTTCGACTCCGCGTCGCTCGCCTCGGCCTCGGCCTCGGTCGCGCTTCCCTCGTCGTCGTCTTCGTCTTCAGTCGCCGTCCGCGCTTCCTCACTGAGCCCGTCGATCCGCTCCTGGAACATCGAAAGGTGCCGGTCGCCGACCAGCTGAACGATCTCTCCATACTGCTCGAAGCGTCCAAGGACGGGGACGACCGTCGGGAAAAGCCACTCCTGGTACTTCCGGTAGCTCTCGTTCTTGCTGGACAGCGCGACGAAAAGGTCGCGGGTCGTCAGTTCCTGCCGGGTCCAAAAATCGACGCGCGTCAGCTCGTAAACGTCCGATTCGGTCGCGATTCCATCCACGATGCGACCCGCGAGTCGGCGATGTTCGCGCAACAGAACATCGATCGCGCGGGGGGAGCGCCGCTTGCAGTTCGCGAGGCGCTGGAGCAGGAACTCGAAGTACTTGGCCCGGAAGCCAGGTCGATACCTGTCGGCGTTCAAGAGACACCAGTCGTACGCGGCGACCGCATGGTCGCCTGACGCCGGGTCCGCTCCGTTGCGGAAGCTCGCGTTGGCCCACGCAAGCCAGCTGAACGGTTCATTGGCGTTCTCGCCCTCGGGCTTCTCCGCGCTCATGGAGCCGAAGACGGCGGCCAGGAACTGGGTCGCGCTGGCCTCGCTGGTGAGTCGATCTAGCCGGCCGCCGCGCGCTACATCGAGGATATCGATGGCAGGGAGGAGATCGCTTCCCAGGCCGTTCTTCTTCGCGTCCTTCTTGCGGTCCAGGGCGTCGATTCGCACGGGCTCCGCAAACTCGGACATCCATCGCTGAACGCTCGCGTCACCAAAGATCCGGTCGCCGAACGCCTGCTCCTTCTGAGGCGCGTCGCCGGCCCAGAAGACCACGAGAAGCTTCTTGGTCCGCTCGGCACGGGAGACGGCATCATCGAAGGAGAGATGCGCGAATTCGATGCCTCCCAGCGTCGTCGACTTCTCGGAGTCCTGTCCGGCCAGCCCAGCTCCGGCCAGCCCAGCTCCGGCCAGCCCAGCTCCGGCCCCGGACATGGCCCGTAAGGAGGTCTCGGCAGAGGCCAGATCGACGCCCGGCGCCAGCGGATCGGTTCCCAGTGAAAACGACGTTCCGGCGAGCATGGAGACGCCAACGGCAGCCCTCCCGAGGGCCAGCGCTGTGATCTGGAGGTAGCTGTGATTCTTCATGGGGAGGACCATTGGGGGCATATCGCAAGAGGCGGATCCGCCGGGCGGTCGAGGCTCGATGTGACCCTCGCAGAGTAGCTCGTGGGGGGCGAAGTTCGCCCCGGAAAGAGGCTATCGAGGAGGACATGAACAGCGCCCCGCATCCTTCTGGTGAGAAGGGGGCGGGGCGCCGCTGAGGCCCTGGTCAAGATTACGTCGCCCTGGCCGAACTGTTAGCCAGCGTTACGCTCGGGCTGAAACTCGCGAAGCTTGTACCGGTCGATCTTGCGATACAGCGTCGCGCGGCCGATGCCGAGGAGCTGCGCGGCACGCTTCACGTTCCAGCCGGTCGTCTGAAGGGCGTGGCGCAGGATCTGCTGCTCATAGTCCTCGAATCGGTGGATCGAGCCGGCTTCGAGAAGGACGGTACCGTCCGGGGAGGAAGCTTCTGCGACAGCCTTGATCTCGGCCGCAGAGGGGGCCGCGTGCTTCGACTCGTGGGCGACGGCCTGGAGTGGATGGGCCGTGCACTGACGAAGGAGGTCGTGGGCGGCCTCGTCGCTCGTCTTGGTGTCAAAGAGGATCAGGTCGGGACGACGGCCGTTGCCGGTCGCCCGGGCATCACCGCTGTTGGCTGCGAAGCGGATGAGCCAGCCGAAGCGGTGGGCTTCCTCCGACACGCGGCTACGGTCGGCATCGTTGAGCCCGAGGCAGAGGACGGAGCGGGGTTGATCGGAGGTCATGGGTCTCTATTCTTTGAAACGAGCGGAAGGCTCTAGCAGGGACTGGGGAGTCAAAAGATGGCGGCTGCGCCGCCACCTGGATCGGTGGTTTCGAACCAGTTCGAAGGCCGGGTCACTGGTTGGTTCAGTGGCTGGCGCATCGGCTGGCAGAGAGGCTTGGCCAAACTGGCCATGGTTTCTGGATCGTCGTCCGATTGGCTCGGAATGAAGCCGGATCAAAGGTTCCGTCGGTGGAAACCGGCGGCGACGCGTCCGAGGGGATTCGAGTCAGGCGGGGCGCTGGGGGCCAGTCAGCGATTACATGGGGGGGCTCAGGATCGGAGGAAGATCGGACCCGTCTCCGGTGAATGGCTCTCGATGTCGCACCCCGGACCTGAAAACCTGCGTTCTCGGTGGCCTGGGACACGATTTCGAGCGATCTCGCCGATGACCGAGCGTCACCTGGCTAGATCCCACTCCCGTCCGTTGCGTCACCGAGCTACCGATCCTGCCGGGCGGCTCGCCGACGTGGCGGGAAGGGGCGCCATGGAAAACGTTTCCGATGCCTCTCGCAGATGGGACGGAGGCACTCCGTGTTTCGTTCCCGGACTAGGGTCGATTTTGGGACAACTTTTTCGTGGCCGGGGTCGGTTCGCTGCCGAGCGGATCGAGCCTTCGAGTCGCATCCGTCCCCTGCCCGGACCCGTAGACGGCCCAAGGGCCCCGGTTCCCTGCTCACAGTCGGCCACCGCGCTTCGTAAAGTCGCGCCCCATGCCCACCTCCAGTGACCCCAAGGCCCTTCCCGGCCTTCTATTCCCGGGACCCAGATCCAAATCCGGGGCGATTCTCGCCACGATCGGCCTCGCGCTCGCGGTCTCAGGCTGTGGCCCCGGTCGCGAGGCCGGCGCCCGGCACGGTGAGGCTGGGGCGACCCCGGTGGAGGCGCCCGTCTCGGAACCGACCGGTACCCGTTCGGTCAACGACCGTGTGGCTCCCGGGCCCCCAGGAACGACGGATCACGGCGCCGAGTCGACCACGGCGGCGGCGACGGAAGTTCCGACGATCGAGGCCTTGGCCGCTGAGCTCCTCGTTCCTCCCGCCGAGCTGGTCATCGTGACGGATCCAGCGCTCCGGATGGAGGGCGACCCCGAGACGTATCCACTTCCGAAGACCGTGGGGGGCGTCGCCGTCAAGATCGTTCGCGAGCGGCACCCGTCGACCGGGGTGCTGATGCGCATCAAAACCGTCAAGGCGGATTCGGCGGAGGCCGAGTCGGGACCGGTCCTGCACGGCCCCGAGTGGACGTACTTCGACACCGCGGCGCTGGCATCGATCCAGTGGTGGAAAGAGAACGTGGCCCACGGACCTGTGCAGCACTGGTGGCGCGTCGGCACGAAGAAGTCTGAGGGAAGGTTCAAGGACGGCGAACGCGACGGCCTGAGGCGGGAGTACGCCAAGAACGGTCAGATGAAGAGTCAGGGGGCCTATGACGCCGGAGTGGCCATCGGCGTTCATGAAGAGTGGTTCCCGTCCGGCCAGCGCATGCGCTCCGAAACCTTCGCGAACGGGGCTCTGGACGGCCTGCGTCAGGTCTGGGACCGGGACGGGCTCATCGTCCTGCGCGAGAGCTACGACCGCGGGGTGCGCGACGGCCTTTGGTCCGACTTCCATCCAGGCGACGGGGATCCCCGCGAGTGGGGAAACTACGACCAGGGAGCGCGCACGGGTGTCTGGCAGCGCGGTTCCGAGGACGGAGTCATCCTGGAGTCGGTCCACTACGTCGACGATCGTCGTCACGGTCTCGCCAAGATCTGGAACCCGGCGGGCAGCCTCATCGAGGAGGTCACGTACGTCCATGGAGCCAAGACCGGATTGCGGCGCACCTGGTACGACGATGGCGTGGTTCAGTCCGAGGGAGAGCTCGAAGACGGTCTGCGCACAGCCTACTGGAGCTACTACAAGGCGGACGGAACGCTGAACGAACTCTGGAGCGGCGAGTACTCAGAGGACCAGCGAGTCGGACCGGGCGACCCTCCCGCCCCGGCGGGAAACGCAGGGGAAGACGGCGACGAGGGGCCCCGCTGACCCCGAAAGACTTTCCACCCCTGTGGCTTCCGCCCCTTACGGTCGATACCTCCCTACCCGAATCTTCACCGCCAACCGACTCCCCTCCATGACGTCCTTCCTGATTTTCACCCTGGCCGCCGTCCTGCTGGCTCCCGCACGGGAGATCGCGGCCCCGGTGGCCTCACCGACCCACGCCGACGCGGGCTCCCAGGAATCCGCTCCAGCGGAAGTCGCCGCTGATGAAGTACCTTTCGTCGCTCCACCGGACGTGGCTCCGGCCATCGAAGGCGGCGTCTTCACGCGCTTCTATCATCCCGATGGAACGCTGGCCCGCGAGGGCTACCTCAAGGACGGAGCACGTATCGGTCTTTGGAAGTCCTGGTACGAAAACGGAGAGCTGGCGCTGAGCGGCGAGTATCGCGACTACAACCGGGTGGGGGGTTGGATCCTGGTGGACGAGGACGGCGCAGCCGTGACCCACGCCATCTACGACGGGGACGGTCGACGGCACGGCGTCTGGCGCTCCTATTTCGCCGGAGAGAAAGCGAAGGGGGAGATCCGCTCGATCGCGCACTGGCGTCACGGCGTCAAGCACGGGTCCCAGGAGCGCTACGCCCGGAACGGCAAGCCCCTCGCGCTCGTGGAGTACAAGAACGGTCGGAAGCACGGCCGCAACCTCAAGTTCACGCGCGGAGGCAAGACCAAGCTGGAGGAGGGCCAGTACGAGAACGGTCAGCAGGTGGGGCCGTGGAAGATCTATCAGGCGAGCGGCGAGATCGAGTCCGAAGGATCCTTCGCCGACGGTAAGCGGACGGGCGAGTGGATCGAGTACTACGCCAATGCACGGCGCAAGAGCGTGGGGAACTTCGAGAACGGCCTGCCGAACGGCGCCTGGCAGGGCTTCTACAAGCAGGGCGAACGCCGGTACCTCGGCACGTTCGTCAATGGGTTCCTGGAAGGTGACTACGTCGAGTGGTGGCCGTCCGGTGACAAGAAGGGTGAGGGCAAGTTCAAGGCTGGCAGGTACGACGGCCCGTGGACGTTCTGGGACCGAGAAGGCCGTGAAGACCCGACCATGACGGGCACGTACCGGGACGGCGACCTCGTTCGTTGATGCGCCAAGGCCGCCCACTTCAGTCCGAACCCTCCCCGTGCGGAATCCCCGCGCCCTCTCGAGCACGCACTTCGACCCTTCCTATGGCCACGACCTCGACCTTCGCTCTCCCCGGTCTCCTCCTCCTCGTCGCTGCGCCCCTGTCGGGAGGCTCCAGCGGAGCCCTCCAGGAGAAGCCCCAGGAGTTCTTCTACAGGCGCCCCATCCAGAAGGCGCTCGGCGTCACCGTGAAGGAGACGCACGACCTGCTTTTGATGTCGCTGACGACGCAGTTCGGAGAGGCGGACCCGGTTCCCTCGACCGTGGCCATGCGACTCCGGACGAGGATGGACTCCGCGATGGCAGAGGAGGCCGTGGATACCGGCGAGGGGCCAGGGGCCATGCGGCGCCGCTATCTCGCGCACGAAGGGGAGATCCAGGTGATCGACCCGGGCTCCGTCGACGAGGTCGCCGGGACGTGGAACGGGGTGACCATCGCGCTGAAGTCACCCCTCGAGGGCACGAGCGTTGCCTTCGTTCCGGCCGATGCGCAGCCCGGCGGCTTTGGCCGCCACTTCGATGCTCTCGCCCTGCGCGAGTCGGCGCTTCCCAAGCTATCGGCGCCTACGGACTGGTCCCGGTACCTGAAGCCCGCCGACGCCGACGGCAAGCACATGATCGCCCTGGGGGATCAGTGGACGCTCGACATCGCCCTTCTGGAACCACTCCTCGCTCCCGCTGGCTTTCTTGGCTGGCGCACCGAGAAGCCCAAAGAGGGCGAAGAGAAGCGCGAGTCGGACCAGCAGATCCTGCGCGCCTTCACGAGCGGCGTCGGCGGCAATCTCCAGCTCGGCTTCGACGGCGAGGTCAGCGGCACGGCCGAGGCCAGGCTTCAAACCGTCGGCGTCGACCCTGACAACGGGCGCTACGGTCAGATTCAGATCGACTTCGATCTCACGTTCCGCGCGGACCGAGAAGACTTCGTCGATGCCCGTCGCCTCGAAGAAGACGGCGAGATGGACGTCGAGGTCCTGGGCGGTGAACTCGAAGTGGGGGTGAAAGGGGTCGCGTTCGTTAACTGGGGACTCGCACTCGGCCGACCCTTCAGCTGCCTCGTCACCGGCGAAGAGAGCGTTGTCATGACCGTGCGTGTGTTGCCCCCGGACAGCCAGAACGTCGTCTCCCAGGCCATGTCCATGAAGGGCGGGCTGGCCCATGGTCTGACCTTCAAGGAGCTCGACCTTCAACCCGTCAAGCGAACGGTCGTGACGGGGGACAGGTAGGCGAAGCGCAGTCGGGCTCTACTGGAGCCCCCGATCTGGTCTTTCGGAGAACGCTACCGTGAGACCACGACTTCGAGGGCGTCCGTGAAGACCCCTCCGCTCACCGAACCACCGTCCGGGACCCAGACCTGGTAGTAGGACCTGTCGCCGATCAGTCCGGCGGGAACGATCGGTGCAAGGTTGGTTCCAGCGCCGCCGCTCAGCGGGAGGATGAGGCGGCGACGGACCTGCCCTCCGACGAGGAGGGTCCCGTAGGACGTGACCACGGCGCTCCGCGACGTCCCCTCGATCAGGAGCGCGAAGGCCGCGTTAGCGCCGCCTTCGACCTCGATGTGGAACGAAGGGATCGAGGCGCTCGGCAGGCCGCTCCATCCGATCGTCGGGGTCGTCCCGGCGCTCGTCACGCCGGGCTGGCCATAGGCCATCGGCGGCGCCCAGGGCTCCAGGAAGGGATCGAACGGAAAGACGTTGGAGAGGGCCTCGGAGGTCGACCCCGGGACCCGGACAGCGACGCTTCCTGGCCCGGCGGCTGCGGGAATGTCGAGTTCCAGGACGGTGCCGCCCTGGGAGCTCGCGAGTCCGCCGACGAGGATCGTCGGGTCCGTCATCGGAAGCGTGGGCGCTTCAGGCGTGAACCAGATCTCGTTGTCCTGGCCGTGGAAGTTCGAGCCGGTGATCCTGATGCGGCCCGGTCCGATGAACTCGTAGGTCTCGAGGACGGGCTTGAACGGGCTGACCGGACCGTAGATGAACTGAACGCCCGCGATGTCATCCGCTTCGATGGAGCGCAGGTGCACGCCGAAGTCGGGGGAGCCGTTGTTCTCCATGGTCGCGCCCGGCACGAGGGAATGATCCAGTCCCAGCGCATGGCCGAACTCGTGGGTCATGACGCCCTGGATGTCGAAGCGATCGATGCCGCCCTCGGGGTCTCCGGGTCCGTCGTTCCAGTCGCGAGCGTTCTCGAAGAAGCGGATTCGCCAGCCGTCTCCGATCGGCAGATCCGTGAAGGCGATTCCGCCGCCGCCGGCGATCACGGAGATCACGTTCTGGTTCTGCCCGCCCGCGAGGAGGGCGTCACCGGCGTAGAAGGCCTCGAAGTTCGACTGGCCGGAGCCGAGCTGATCCTGGCTCGGATCGGTCAGCCCTGAACCGTGGGGGCGGGAGCCCCACTCGGCGACGGCCTTTCGGATCGCCAGATCGGCGCCCAGGGAACCCGGGAAATCGGGGTCAGGGGTGACGTTGTCGTTCGCCCGTACGCCCGCGAAGGTGTTCAGGATCCGAAAGTCCCTGAGCGTCAGGTCCAGGAAGTCCCCGTAGACGGCGAAGGCCATCGTGTGCGCGGGGGCGAGAAGCGCGATCGCGCCCGCCAGTCCGAGGGAGGCCCTCAGGAGGGGGCCGGCGAGGGAGGCCCGAAGCCGAGGACGATCGGTGCGTGGATGGGCGGTCGGGGTGGGTCTTCTCATGGGTGCGGCGGCGGAGCGGCTATCGAAACATACCCCGCACACGATGGGGACGACGGGGCCCCATCTGGGGTTCCGCGCGGCCCCGCGCCCGAAAATCGGGTCTGAAATTGACCCTGGGGTTTGGATGGGGAGACTGGTGGCCCAAATTGGGGGATCTGGCCCCTCGCCAGCCGATCCCAACGCTCCCTTTCGACCCCCTTTTGAAGCTCTCTTCGAGCGATCCCCACCCATGACTGCTCAAGCCGAGACACACGCGTTCGAGGCCGAGGTCCAGCAGGTCCTCTCCCTCGTCATCCACTCGCTCTACACGAACAAGGACATCTTCCTCCGCGAGCTCATCTCGAACGCCAGCGACGCGCTCGACAAGCTCCGCTTCGAGGCCCTGACGGACTCGTCGCTGCTCCCGGAGGGAGAGACCCTCGGGATCGTGCTCGACGCGGATAAGGAGCGCGGCGTTCTGAAGATCGCCGACAATGGCATCGGGATGAGCCGCGAGGAACTCGTGGCGAACCTCGGCACGATCGCCAGCTCGGGCACGCGGCGCTTCCTCCAGGCGGCCGCCGAGGGCGGTGATGGCTCGGAGCGCCCGGACCTGATCGGCCAGTTCGGTGTCGGCTTCTACAGCGCCTTCATGGTCGCCGACGAGGTCACCGTGGAGACCTGCCGTGCCGGCACGGACGAGGGCTACCGCTGGCGTTCGAAGGGCGACGGCTCCTACGAGATCGAGCCCGCCGAAGGTCTGTCGCGGGGCACGGTTGTTTCGTTGCACCTGCGCCAACCGGGCGAAGAAGGGGAGGACGGGCCCGCTTCCGAGGGTGCGCTGAAGTACCTCGAAGAATGGACGCTGCGTGACATCGTGCGCCGCTACAGCGACTTCGTCGAGCACCCCGTTCAGATGGAGATCGAGCGCACCGAGCCGAAGCTCGACGACGAAGGCAAGCCGATCGAGGGCGAGACGGAGTCGGTGACGAAGCTCGAGACGCTCAACTCGCGCAAGCCGCTCTGGGCCCGCCCGAAGTCCGAGATCACGGACGAGGAGCACGCCGAGTTCTACCGTCACCTGACCCACGACTGGAACGAGCCGCTGTCGTCCATGCACTTCAGCGCCGAGGGATCGCTGGAGTACACGGCGCTCCTGTACCTGCCCTCGAAGGCTCCGATGGATCTCTTCGATCCGTCGAACCGCGACTCGAACGTCAGCCTCTACGTGCGCCGCGTGCTGATCCAGAAGGAGTGCAAGGAGCTCCTTCCGAGCTTCCTGCGCTTCGTGCGCGGCGTCGTCGAGTGCGCGGACCTGCCCCTCAACGTTTCGCGGGAGACGCTCCAGGACGACCCGCGCCTCGGACAGATCCAGAAGCGCCTCGTGAAGAAGACGCTCGAGGAGTTCGCGAAGCTGCTCGACCAGAAGCGCGAGGAGTACGCCGAGTTCTGGGACGCCTTCGGTTCTGTCATCAAGGAAGGGATCTGGTCGGGCGACGCCGAGACCGAGAAGATCGCGAAGATCTGTCTGTTCCATTCGTCGAACGGCGAGGCGATGGTCACGCTCGACGAATACATCGAGCGCATGCAGGAAGGCCAGGAGGTCATCCACGTCCTCACGGGCGCGGACCGGGCGACCGTCGAGGCTTCGCCGCTGCTCGAGTCGGTGATGGCGAAGAACGAAGAGGTGCTCTACCTGATCGACCCGGTCGACGAGTGGGTCCTCCAGCGCCTCACGGAGTACGGTGAGAAGAAGATCGTTCCGCTCGATCGCGGCGACGCCCAGGAGGACGATGACGTCAAGGAGAAGCGAGAGGAGCTACAGAAGGAGCACGAGGGGTTCCTGGGGGCGCTGCAGTCGTCGCTCGACGACGAGGTCTCCGAGGTCCGCTTCACGTCGCGACTCAAGGACAGCCCGGCGGTTCTCGTCGCGGGCGCGGGCGGCATGTCCGGGCACATGGAGCGCCTTCTCAAGCGTAGCGGCCAGGAGATGCCGAAGCAGAAACGAATCCTGGAGCTCAACCCCGAGCACGAACTCGTGAAGAGCCTCACGAAGCTGCACGGCGTCGACGCGAACTCGCCGAGGATCGCCGAAGCGGCCGAAATCCTGCACGGTCAGGCGCTCCTCGCCGAAGGGGCCACGCCCAAGAATCCGAAGCGCTTCAGCAAGCTCGTGACCGAGCTGCTTCTCGGGTCCGTGAAGGGCTGAACGCCTGGCGGCGCGGCGAGTCCGTTCTATCGAACGGGCTCGTCGAGCTTCGGCCACTTCTGGAGCCGATCCTTGAAGCGGTCGTCCCGCGCCTTCTCCGCGTCGGTGCGGAAGGTCGCCTCGCGGGCCGTGGCTTCTTTGGGATCGATCTTCTCCTCGTCGTGGCCGCCGCCGAACCAGCAGCCGCTGGCGCCCGAAAGCAGAGCACCGGCCAGGATCACCCTGGTCCATGCTCCTCTGCGACTTCCTGCGATCATCTCGTCACCCATGACGAGAAGGTACCCGCCTCTCGTCACGCGCGGCGGGTGGATCGGCGCTATCCTCCCGATATGAGAGCCCGCATCAACCAGCGCCTCGAGGGCCTGGCCCAGTCCGATATCCGCGCCATGACCCGGGCCGCCAACGAAGCGGGGGCCATCAACCTGGGCCAGGGGATCTGCGACCTGCCCACGCCGCCGCCCGTGGCGGAAGCGGCCATACGCGCGATCCAGGACCAGCGGAGCACCTACACCTACGCGGAAGGCGACGCAGACCTTCGCCGCAAGATCGCGGCCAAGGTCGAGCGCGTCAACGGTATCCGCGCCAACCCCGAGACCGACGTGGTCGTGACCGCGGGCTCGGCCGCCGCGTTCACCTGTGTTCTGCACGGGCTCTTCGATCCAGGCGATGGGCTTCTGATCCCCGAGCCGTACTACGGCTACCACGTGGGCGCCGCCCGCGTCGCCGGACTCGTGCCCCAGTACGTGAGCCTCTCGGCCCCCGGGTTCGTGCTGACCGAGGAGGCCCTGCGCCGGGCCATCACGCCCGCGACCCGCGGCCTCGTGCTCTGCACCCCGTCGAACCCCTCCGGCCGGATGCTCACCCGGGGCGAGATCCACGCGGCCGAGCGCATCGCCGTGGAGTTCGACCTCTTCGTGATCACCGACGAGATCTACGAGTCGATCACCTACGACGGGCGCGAGCACGTTTCCCCGGCGTCGACCTCGAAGGCCATGGCCGAGCGCTGCGTGACGATCCTCGGCCTCTCCAAGACCTTCAGCATCACGGGCTGGCGCCTCGGCTACGCGGTCGCCCCCGCGGAACTCACCGAGCGCCTCAAGCTCGTCCACGATCTCTTCTACATCTGCGCTCCCACGCCGCTCCAGCACGGCGTCGCGGCCGGTTTCGACCTCCCGGACAGCTTTTTCGAGTCCATGCGGGCCGACTATGCCAGGAAACGTGACCTGATCCTGGGCGCGCTCTCGGATATCGGTCTGCAGCCGGTGACCCCCGAGGGCGCCTACTACGTCCTGGCCGATGTCAGCCGCATCGGTGCTGGCACGGCGAAGGAGGCGGCGATGCAGCTCATGAAGGAATCAGGCGTGGCCAGCGTGCCCGGAACGGCGTTCTTCTCCGGGACGGGCGAGGAGTCCGGCCAGGGGCTCGTGCGCTTTTGCTACGCCAAGGAATTCGAGGTTCTAGAAGAAGCCGCGCGCCGTTTGCGGGCCTGGGGGCGCTAGCCCGAAATGTCGTTCGAAGATCCAGACGAGGGCGCGGCGCGGCGAGAGCCGCTGCCGAAGCACAAGCTGCGCGTGCCACGGGCGCGCCGCGGTGCGATGCGTCTCTGGATCGGCACGCGCAAGGGGCTCTTCTGCGTGGACGGGGACGAGGCGCGCGAGGAGTTCACGGAGCCCGAGCCGCACTGGCTCGGGAGCACCGTTTTCCACGCCGTGGCCGACCCGAGGGATCGGGATTCGGTCGTCGCGGGCCTGCGGACGCCGGGCGGGCGACCGACGGTGGTCTCCTCCCGGGATGGTGGACGGACCTGGCGTGAGGCCGACGAACCCCCGCGCTTCGCCTCGGAGAGTCCGTTCGAGGCTTCCCACGAAGACGCAGCTGGCCCAACGCCATCGGCCTGGCTGCGCTCGGTCAACCAGGTCTTCTGGCTGACACCGGGGCACGACTCGGAGTACGGGAGCTGGTACGCAGGTTCGTCCCCCCAGGGGCTCTTTCGATCCAGGGATCACGGCGTCAGCTGGGAGCCCGTGGAGGGCCTGCACCAGACCCCTGAGTTCGACGAGTGGACCGCGCCGGGCTCCGACGAGACGCCCGACGGGGCCAAGCTCCACTCGGTGCTCGTGGATCCCCGGGACGCCGATCACCTCATCGTGGCCATGTCGAGCGGCGGGGTGGTCGAGAGCTTCGACGCCGGGGCCACCTGGGCACGCCTCGACGGTGGGCTTTCCCGAGCGGAAGCCCGCGAGCCGCGCTCGCTCGTGATGGGCGTCACGAACCCGGACAGGCTCTGGATGCAGAGCCACTTCGGGGTCTATCGCATGGACCTGGAGCAGCGCGTCTGGGAGCACGTGGGCGAGAACCGTGAGGACGGGGTCGATGAAGCGGAAGGAGGAGAGCGCCTCGACGCCGGCTTCCCGATCGCCGTCCACCCGGCCGATCCCGACATCGCCTGGACCGTCCCCATGGACGGCTCGGAGGCCTGGACGCGGATGCCGAAGGACGGCCGACCCGTCGTCGCGCGCACGGTCGACGGAGGCCGGACCTGGACCTCCCACTCGGCCGGATTCCCAAAAGAGCGCTGCTGGTGGACCGTGAAGCGCCAATGCCTGGCCGTCGATGGTTACGATCCCCTGGGTGTCTACATCGGAACATCAACAGGGGACGTCTGGTTCTCACGGGACGAAGGCGAGCACTGGCGCTGCATCGCGCGGGGACTCCCACATATCTACAGCGTCGAGGTCGGCTGATCCGCGAAGGTTCCTCGCCGCGCTCGTGGTGGCGCTCGGGCCGTTCGCGTGGCTCGTTCAGCGCTTCAACTTCGTCACCGACGACGCTTTCATCACCTTCCGCTACTCGCGCAATTTCGCCGAGGGGAAGGGACTCGTTTACAACCTCGGCGTCGATCCTCCGGTCGAGGGCTACAGCGAGTTCCTGTGGGCCTTGCTCATGGGGCTCGGGTTCGAGTTCGGCTGGGCGCCGGAGACCTTCAGCCGCGTGCTCTCGATCGGTTTCGGGGTCCTCTGCGTCGGGCTCGTGGTGTCGCTGGCGGCGCGACGTTTCGCGACTTCGCCGGTCGCAGTGTTCGGCACGGCCGCGCTCGTGGGATGCGCGCCGCCGCTGGGCGTCTGGGCGACGGGCGGGATGGCCACGATGCCAGCGGCGAGCCTGGGCGTCCTGCTCGTCTGGCTGCTCTATGGTCGAGCGTCGGGCGCTCCTTCCAGCGGGCTCCTCGTCGGGCTCGTGGCATCGCTCCTGGCGCTGATGCGGGCGGACGCCGCGATCGTCGTGGCGCTGATCCTCGGTCCAGCGATCGTGGTGGGGGCGGTGTCGCGGCGGCGTGAGCTCTTTTTGAGCGCGCTCTTCGGAGCGCTCGTATCGGCGACGGCTTTTGGCCTGCACGTCGCGTGGCGGTACAGCTACTACGATGACTGGCTCCCCAACACGGCGCGTGCCAAGCTCGGGTTCTCGGCGGCCGCCACGGGGCGCGGCGCAGATTACGTGATCTCGACGTTCCTATCGATGCCAGGGCTCTTCCTTGCGTTCGCCGGCGGGCTCGTCGGGCTGGTGCTCGCGGCGCGTCGGATCGGCGCGGGAGCGGCCGCCAGCGCGGGAGCGGTGATCGTCGGGGTGACCGCCTACGCGATCCTCGCCGGCGGGGACTTCATGGCGTACTCGCGCTTTCTCGTGCCGGCGATTCCCATGGCCGCGCTGGCCTTCGGCGCGCTTTTGGCGTCGATCGAGTCGCGCTCCAGGATCGCGGCGGCCGTGCTGGCGATCGCCGGCGTGACGACGACGGTGCTGGCGGTGTTCGACGTGGACCTCGTGCCGAAGGAAACGCAGCTCGAATACCACTTCCGCCACAACCAGCGCCTCGGTGGCGTGACGCCCTCGACGTCCGAGAACGAGCAGTGGCAGAACATGAGGGATCGCTCGCAGGAGTGGAGCCTCGCGGGGCGCGCGCTCGGTGTCCACGCGCCGCCGAATTCGTCCGTGGTCTTCGGCGCGGTGGGGGCGATCGGGTACTACTCGAACCTCTTCATCTACGACCGCAACGGCCTCGTGACCCGCGAGGTGGCCATGCTGGAGCCGCACGAGGAGCTGCGTTCCCCCGGGCACGACAAGGTGGTGCCGCCGGCGTTCTTCGCGAAGTATCACCCGACGTACCTGAACGTGGGGGTGTGCAGCCAGGCGCAGTTCCCACCGGTGCGAGGGGCGGTGAGGCTCGGGAACACCGAGCGCGATGGCGTCGTCCTGTGGGCGGTGCCGGGCCGCTGACCGAGAGGTTCGGGGGCGCGGAGTGCGAGTCGGCCGGTGGGAAAGGTCGGCCGAGTAAACTGTTTTGGGGGCGTAGCTTGCGCCTCCGGGGCGACCCGTTGCGGTGCGGCTTCGCGACTCCCCCTCTTCGCCTCCGTGAATCGAATTCTTGCCTCCGTCTCTCAAGGCGGAGGCCAGGCCCAAGCTCGCTCCCGTTCAACTCTCCATCCCCCGCAGGGGCGCCGCGCCGCTGCGACCCTCCCGCCTCCTCCGCTTCTTTGGTTGCATTGGCAGGAGTCAAGGAGCGGACGAGACCCGGGGATTCGACTCTGGTTCCAGCCCCTTCGGCTTCATCATGGCTGGAGCGCTTCTGGCCCACGGATTCTGCTGAAGACCCAAAAAAGAGGGTCTTTGGAGGAATCTGTGGGACGGATGCGCCTCTTTCGCTTGGGTGACAAGGGCTTGGGGGTTTCGGCTTGGGGATGGAGGCAGTCTGTTGGGCGGCTGGGCGGCTACCAATACAACCAAGGAAGCGGGAGGAGCGGGAGCTTGGGAGGCGCGGCGGCCTTGGGAGACATGGAGAGTTGTCAGGGTGCGAGCTTGGCCCTGGCCCACGCGTTGTGACGGGGAGGCAAGAGTGAGAGGTTCGGGGGCGCGGAGTGCGAGTCGGCCGGTGGGAAAGGTCTGCCGAGTATACTGTTTCAGGGCGGATGGGGAATTGGGCTAGAGTGCCGAGTTTGGGCTTTAAAGTGTAGTTTGGAGGGCGTTTGGGGTTGATGAATTGGATCGTTTTGGCTATGATCTTGCATGGCGAAAGCGCGCATGGGGAGGGCGGTTGTTTTGCAGGCCGTGTTTGGTTTTGCGTTGCCGAAGAAGCGTCGTGGGCCGAAGAGGACCAAGGATTCTCGGGTGGCCCATGGTAGTCGGGAGGAGATGAAGGGCGGTGTGGCCCATGTCACGATCAAGCTGAAGATGGGGCTTCGGTCCCTTCGGAAGAAAGAAGAGATGGCGGTGCTGAGGGCGGCGATTGCGCGCGTGAATCAGGGCAAGCTGGTTCGGATCGTGGAGTTCTCGGTGATGAGCAACCACGTGCACCTGATCGTGGAGGCGGAGAACTCAGGTGACCTTTCGAAGGGGATGGCGAGTTTGAATACCGGGTTGGGGATGAGGCTGAACCGGCTTTGGGGTCGGGTGAGGCAAGGGAGCGTTTTTGCAGAGCGCTTCCATCTGGAGGTGATCAAGTCGCCGACGCAGATGCGGAACGTTTTGAAGTACGTGTTGCGAAATGATGTGCACCACGGGCTCGGGTTGGGGATCCTGGATCCTTGTTCGAGCGCGATGTCCTTTGGCGGTTTTGCGGAACGGCAGGGTGCAACCAAGGTCGATTGCGTGAGCGTGGAAGCGCAGACATGGCTTCTGCGAACTGGATGGACGAAGGGGGGTCAGAAGGGATTGCTCACGATCCACGACCTCCCGCGTGTCACCGGGGTTCTTCAGGCGTAGCTCGCGCCTCCGTGGCGACCCGTGGCGAGCCGTGGGGGAACGGCTTCGCGACTCCCACTCTTCGCCTCCGCGACTCGACCTCTTGCCTGCGTCTCTCAAGGCGGAGGCCAGGCCCAAGCTCGCGTACTTTCATCCCCCCATCCCTCACAGGGGCTCCGCGACCCCTCGACCCTCCCGCCTCCTCCGCTTCCTTGGTTGCATTGGCCGGAGTTCCAGAGTTCAACGGATTCAACTCCAGGCGCAGAGCTCCTTGTTCGCCGCAGGTCGGGAGCGTTTCAGGCCCACAGATTCCTCTGAAGACCCAAAAAAGAAGAGCCCCCAAGGCACAGTGCCAAGGGGGCCCCACCCGCGAAGACCCATCCACCTTTCTTCGCGGGCGAACGATGGGAGCGGTTAGCGGCGGTAGGTCACTCGGTGGGAGCGATGCGACCGGCTCGAGCTGTGGCGGCTATCTCGGCCGCGCACCTCGATGCGGGGGGCCGGGACCCAGACCTTGACCTGACGGTTCTCGTAGCGGCCGGGCTCGCAGACGGTGCGGTAGTGGCCGGCGCAGACCATGACCTGGTGGCGTCTCCCGCAGCTGTCGTAGCGCCACTCGTAGACCGGCGCGACCCAGACCTGCCTGTCGTACCCGGGGACCCAGACCCGCTCGGTGCGGTACTCGTAGCGACCGCCGTCGTAGCCCCGGGGGATGCGGGCGACGCCGCGCTGGCCGTGGCTGTGAAGGTCGAGGGAAACTCCCTGGCTACCGACCCGGATGGCACCCCCGCCGGAGCGGGTTTCCTTGCCGATGCCGATCTCCCACTGGGCGCCGCCCTTGTTCGTCGAAAGTCGCTGCGCCGAGGCCGGGGCAGAGGTGACGAACGCGGCGAGGGCCAGGGCGAAGCCGGCTCCGAGGAGCGAGCGGCGAGCGGAGAGGAGGCGGTTGGCTAGATGCTTCATGGTGCTTTCCTTTGTTGAAGGTGCTGTCAGCTTCCGGCGCTCCAGGTGGAGGCCAGCGCGTGCTGACGAGGGAGGGAATGCACCCGGTGTGCCAGGCCCGGACCACCGGGGCGGAACCGCCTTCACGGGGTCAAAAAGACAGTTTTTGCCGCTCGTGCCCCCTGGCCCACACGTCACTGTCCTCTGTGGTGGAGTCCACTTTGGAAGCGTTGTGGTCACCCCGTGTCTCACCCGTAGGACGGAGAAGGAGCGCACCCGCGTCTTTCACCTGCCGCCTTCCTGGCCTACGGTGGAGTGCGCATGTACGTACTCCTTCCGATGGTCGTGAGCCTCGCAGGGGCGCTCGCGGCGCCCGAGCTGGCGCCTCAGCCCCGGCAATTGACGCTGCCCGAGGCGACCGAGACGGCCGACACGCCGGTGGTTCTCACGCTTCCCCTTCGGGTGCCGAAGTCCCAGCTCTTCCAGCTTCTCCAGACGGAACTTCGCGAGCGGAAGCTTCTGAAGGACTTCCAGGTGGTGACCTCGAAGTTCTCGGGCGGCCGGGTCCTGCTCGATCAGCTCGACGTTCGCCCCTGCCCGCGCCCTGGAACGGTGCGCCTCGAGGCGCACGCGCGCCTTCGCTTCGAGCGCAAGCAGCTCGGCGTGCTCTGGCGCGGCCTCAAGTCCCACAAGAAGTGGTTCCAGAAGGGTGACAAGGACGCCGCCAAGGTGCGCCTCACCTGTACCGCGGAACTCGGTGGCCCGAACGACGGCGCGCTCGTCGCGTCCTTGACCGACATTCGCGTGAAGGTCGAGTCGCGCCTCCATCCAGCGCGCGGGCTCTCGGCGCGGTTCCGCCTCGACCCGCGGGAATTCGAGTGGGCGCCGGAGGGCGGACTGTTCGACTTCGTGAAGCTGTCTTCGCTGCGGATCGCCGCCGTCGAGCGCGACGCGCTCCGGCTCGAGGTCGGGGTCGCGCGACAGCCACGCTGACGGGCCGGGCTGAGGAGCTACGGCAGCGTCTGCCAGAGCCCGAACTGGTTGCCGCCCAGCAGGTAGATCGCGCACTTGCCTCGCCCAGGAATCTCCATGGGTGGCAGAGCGATTTCCCCGCCGGCCTCCCGCGCGGCTTCAACGGCCGCGTCGATGTCCTCCACCAGGACGTAGGGGCGCGCGACGGCCTCTTCCGCGGAATGCATCGGAGCGCGGACGCCGATGGTTCCCCCGTCGCTCATCTCCGCGATGCGCGCGTCGCCGAGCTCCATTTGGGGATCGCTGAACGTGGTGCCGTGGATGCGCTCGAGCGCGCTGCAGGTCGCGTCCACGTCCGGGGTGACGATTTCGAGGTAGTGCGTTTGCATGATGGGGTCCAATGGGGGTGCTTTGCTTTGCACCGGCATCGTTTCTTGCATCGACGAGCGGCAGCTCGCGGTAGCCAGTAGGAGCGAGAATGCGCACGCCCTCAGGAGCTGCGCTCGAGTGAAGGAGCGATCGATCATGAGGCCAGCACGAACTGCTTGCGCGTCACCGCGATGCAGCCGAATACGAGCAGCACCGCGCTCGCGATCATCATCTTCGTGAACGCCACGTCCGGGTCCAGCAGCGAGATCGGGAAGACTTCTTCCAGTGACTTCCAGAGCTTCCCTTCCTGGTCGACGAACATGGAACGTAGGTGGTACTGGACCGTCAGCTTCTGGGAGGAACCCGGCACGTTGGCGAGCAGCGCCTCGACCGCGAAGACGTAGCCGAGGGCGAAGATCAGGCCTCGCTTGGCGAGCACGCCAATCACGGCCGAACCCAGGGAATAGACCACGCCGCCGACCATCGCGGCGAACACCAGCTTCTCGATGACCTCGTTGGAGGGGGGCGCGCCCCGATCGCCGACGCGGACCGCCAGAGCAGAGAGCACGCCGCTCGCGGCGATCAGCGTGAGGATCGCGGTCACCGCCGCCAGCCAGCGGCCCAGGAACAGCGAGGCCCGGGGGATGGGCCGCGTGAACGGAAAGGTGATCGTGCGCGACTCGGCTTCGTCGGCCACGACGCCGACGCCCATCGCGACGCTCAGCATCGGAACGACGAACTGGATCAGCACGAAGGTGCCCACGATCAGATAGATCATCGTCGCTCCGCGGTTGTCCGGCGCGAAGTTCGACGCGAGGAACGCGAGCAGCGGCGGAACGACGGCGAGGCCGATGGCGGCCAGGCTACGCCGCGAACCCAGGATCATGCCGATGTGCAGCCGGTAGATCAGGAACGTGGCGCGTGGAAGGGCCAGGAGAGTGCTCATGGGGATTCCGGCTTAGCCGACCAGGTAGTCGAAGACCGCTTCGAGGGAGGCATCGTCGGAGCTGAGGCTGCGCACGCCCGCCCGGGCGCTCGCGGCGGCCGCCGCGAACGTCACGTGGAACTCCGCCACGTTGTCCGTCTCGATTTGAATGGACTCACCGTCCGCCCCGAGGGAGACGGCGCGTACGTGGGGCTGGTCGAAGAGCTTCGCGGCCAGCTTACGCGGTTCACGCGCGGTGACCCGCACGCGGCTGGGGTGGCGCGAGATCAGTTGACGTACGTCGCGAACCGTGCCCTGGGCCAAAAGCCTGCCCCGGTGAATGAGCACGATGGTCTCCGTCAGGCTCTCGACCTCGTGCAGCACGTGGGACGAAAGAATCACGGACTTGCCTTCGCGGCTGAGTTCCTGGAAGAGTTCCAGCACCTGGCGCCGCGCGATCGGGTCGAGGCCCGTGAGCGGCTCGTCCGCGATCACGAGCTCGGGGCTGTGGGCGATGGACTGGGCGAGGCGCGTGCGCTGACGCATGCCTTTCGAGTAGTCGGAGACCTTGCGGTTCATGGCGTCGGTCAGGCCCACGCGCTCCATGGCCTCGCCGGCCATCAGGGTGGCCTTGCGCTTGGACTCGCCGCCGAGGCGCAGCAGGTCGCGCACGAACTCCATGCCGGTCTGATGCTCGTACAGCGCGTCCTGCTGGGGGCAGAAACCGAGCCGGCGGTAGAGCGGCCGGCTGCCGAACGGCCTGTAGCCGAGCACGCGGATCTGGCCGCGGTGGGGGCGCAGCTCGCCCACCATCACCTTCATGAACGTGGACTTGCCCGCGCCGTTCGGCCCGACGAGTCCCGTGATCCCTGGCTCGATGCTGACCGTGAGATCGCCGAGGCCGACGACCTCGCCGTACCAGCGGCCGAGGCCCTCTGCTTGAACGATGGCGCTCATCGGCCCGACTCCATCTTGCGGGTTTGAACCTGGAGGATCGCGACGCAGACGAACACGATGATCCCGAGCGCCCAGAGCGACGCTTCGAGGCTCCAAGGCCGCGTCCCGCTGGAGAAGCCGAACATCGACTCGGAGATGCGCTCGAAGTTCTCGGGGATCGACACGAGGCGCCAGGCGGAGCCGTCGAAGATGCGGGACATCGCGGTCGAGCCGATGGACGTCAGGATGTAGAAGCCGAAGAGGCCCGCGAGCGCCTGGTTGCGCCGCTCGCACACCGACGAGATCGCCAGCACCAGGAGCCCGTGGAGCAGCACCCACATCATGGCGTAGGCCTCCATCTTCACGATCACGGGCCAGCGCTCGAGGAGGAAGCTCCAGTTCGGCGACGCGAAAGAGGCCACGCTCGACACCATCAGGATCGGGATCCCGACGGCGCAGAAACCCCAGAAGCAAACCGTGCCGAGCTTGCCGAGGAAGTACGTCCAGCGCGTGAGCGGACGGGCGAAGTAGAGCAGATTCGCTCGCAGGCGCCGGTCCTCGGCGATGAGCCCGGATCCGTACCAGCCCATGGCGAGCACGACGAACGCCTTGATCTGGCGCAGGAGCGCGAGCACCTGAATCTCGACCTTGCCCAGCTGTTCCTGGAGGAGCGCGCCGAGGATCTTGGCCTGGGGAATCGTCCCCTGGGTGATGTCCGGGTTCTGGGCCTCGAAGGTGATCTGAACGAGGAAGCACGTCACGATCGTCGCGATGGCCGGGATGACGAAGAGCAGGAGCGCGGGCAGCTTCTTGCGGAACCCGATGCGCACGCCCGACCAGGCGAGCGTGAGGGCGCGCAGCGGGAAGGTCTTCAGCTCGCCCCGGAAGGGGCGGTAGACCTCGGTGTGGGTGGCGGCTTTCATGGGGAGGTGATCGCGGCCTCCTCGCTCGCGAGCATCGGTCGGGATCCGGTCGCGGAGACATCGGCGCCGTCCACGGCTTTGAGGAACACCTGTTCGAGCGTGGAGCGCACGGGATCGATACCGCGCAGGTGGAACCCGCTGCTGGCGGCGACCTCGCAGATCGCGTCGGCGTCGTCCGCATCCGGCACGGTGACGATCAGCCCCTTGGTCGGCGCTTTCTCCGGCGACATGCCGGCCGCGCGCAGCGCGATCTCGAACTCGTCCTGGCGCTCCTCGACCTCGACGTGCACGCGCGCCTCGTCGGCGGCGGTCAGCTCCGCGATCGAACCCTGGAGCGCGACCCGTCCCTTGACGACCACGACCACGTGATCGCAGGTCTTCTCGACGTCGGGGAGCAGGTGAGAGCAGAGCAGGATGTTCTTGCCCTGGTTGCGGCCCAGGTCTTCGACCAGCGAGAGCATGTGCCTGCGCCCCTTGGGATCGAGGCCGTTCGTCGGCTCGTCGAGCAGCAGCAGCTCGGGATCGTGGACCAGCGCCTGGGCGAGCTTGAGCCGCTGCTTCATCCCGGTGGAGTACCCGTCGAGCGGGCGGTAGCGCGCTTCCTCCAGCTCCACGTAGTCCAGCACCTCGTGGGCGCGGGTCATGGCGTCCTCACGGGAGAGCCCGGTGAGCTTGCCGAGGGTGGAGACCAGCTCGACGCCGGTCATGCCGGGGAGCAGGCAGTCACTCTCCGGCATGTAGCCGACGCGCTTGCGGATGGCGATCCGATCGGCGCGGGACTTCGGCACCAGGCCGGCGATCGACGCTTCGCCCTCGGTGGGCTCCACGAGCCCCAGCAGGAGGCCGATCAGCGTCGTCTTACCGGCGCCGTTCGGCCCCAGCAGCCCGACGGGCCCGCGCGGCAGATCCATGTCGATCCCGCGGAGCGCCTGGACGTCGCCGAAGTGCTTCACGAGTCCGCGCATGCGGACGATGGGCTCTTGGGTCATGGGGGGAGTTGAAAGTGGATCGCCCGGTAGGCGGCGCGCGGATGGGAATGGGGCGGGCGGCGAGGGAGCACAATGAACGCTCGCGAGCCGAAAGCCAAGGGCGGGCCTTCAGAATGCCCGTGACGGCCGGATGGCCAGACGGATAAACAGCCGGATACCCAGCCGGGGGGCGAACGGCAATCGAAGAGGGCGCACGTCCTCTCGGATACGCGCGCCCTCTGGCTACATTTGCAGAGGAACCGAACCCCTTCGGGGCTGGCTCCGGATCTTGCCTTACTGGAAGGTCAGCGAGAGGCCGTCGGTGAAGTTGGAGGTCGTCATGCCGCCCACGGCGTCGCGGTGCCAGGCCTGGAAGTTCCAGGTCTGTCCGGGCAGCGCGGGGACAATGACGGTGCCGGTTGGGATCTGCCCCAGGTCAGGGGTGAGTGAGAAGCTTCCGCCTGCGCCGCTCGACTGGGTCTGGCCCGGGAACACGAAACGTCCGATCGCCCCGGCAACGCAGAGGTTGCCCGCGCTGCCCGCCGGGTTGGCGACGAAGCCCTGCGTCATGCTGGTGATGAAGAAGCCGAACGCGTTCGTGGGTAGATCGCTGGCCGTCAGCGTCAGGCTGTTGTCCGCGGCCACGAAGCTTCCGGAGGCCGACATCACGCCGGTCGCGCCGGTGCTGTTGGGAGCCGCGGTGCAGTAGTTCGTGGCGCCCCCGGGCACGGAGACCGAGACGTCATCGACGAAGAGCTCCGAGGTGCTGCCGATGTTGGCGCCGGTGACGACGGCGAACTGAAGCGTGACGCCGCCGCTGACGTCGGAGCCCGCCGTCGCGGTGAAGGTGAAGGTCTGGTAGCTGCCGGTCAACGGAAGCGGAGCGCCGCTGAGGATCTCGCTGGAGGAAACGCCGCCCCCGGCGATCTCCGAGAAGAACTCGGCGAACACGACGCCGCCAGCGGCTCCGCTGCCCTTGGCGGAAAACGTGATCGTGACGACGTCGCCCGTGGCGACGACGCCAGCGCCGAGGTTGGCCTGCTTGATGACGGCCGCCGAGGCCTGGTCGTCATTGAAGACGGTGCCGGCGAAGGTGCCGGTGTTCGCGTCCATCGTGACGTCGAAGGTGGAATTCGGCGTCGGGAACGAGACCCAGGAACTCGTGTCGCCAAGTTCGAAGTCGCCGTTGACCGCGAGGTTGGTCTGTGGAGCGGCCATCGCAGCGTTGAGGGAGGCCGAAGCCAGGAAGCCCGCGAGGGTGGTGAGAAGAGTCTTGTTCATGGGGAGGCTCGGGTTCGTCGTATGACGCAGTGGAAGGAGACGCTCTGGAAGGAGATCGGAGTCAAGAACCCTACGCCGGGGACCACCAGGGCGCCAGTCTCCTTCCATCGGCGGCCTCAGGACGCGTCGCGGACGGCCCGGCGGGCGATCCACGACGCCAGGTCGGCGCTCAGCACGATGATCGCGCCCATGCCGAAGGCCAGCAGCATCTCGTCGTAGTGCCCCGCTGCCCGGGCCTGGACGATCCAGTGCCCGAGAGAAACGAACCCGAGCATGCCCAGGACCGTGGACTCTCTGACGCAGGTCTCCAGGCGGTAGAAGAAGTACGTCAGGAAGCGCGGGAGGACGGCAGGGAAGAGCGCGCCGACGGTCGCGACCAGACGGCCCGCGCCGGCGAGGTGCCAGGCGCGCGCAGCGCGCTGGTCGGCGTTCTCGAGGGTCTCGCCGTAGAGACGGCCAAGGATGCCACCGTTGTGAATCGCGAGCGCGAGGATGCACGCCCAGGCCGCGCTCGGTAGGAGCGCGCCGAGCAGAAACGCCAGCATGTATTCGGGGACGGCGCGGCAGAGCACGCAGCCGAGTCTTGCGAGGAAGGAGACCGCGCGGCGAGGGCGTGACGATGCGCCTGGACCCGAGCGTGCTGTGAGCGGCGCGAGGCACGCGCCCGCGAAGGACGCGAGGATCGCGGCCACGATCGCCACGGCCAGGGTCGCGGCGGCGGCGGAGAGGTAACGGCTTGCGACGAGATCCCGCGCCCAGGCCCACAGCGCGCCGAGCTTCTCGGCGCCAGCGGCGTCGCGCACGGCCGGCGGCATCGCATCGACGCTGAGAAAGCGCACGAGGTTGTCGGCTCGACGCGACTGAAAGAGGTCGGTCGCGTCCACCGTTCCGCCGACCCAGGCCAGAAGCGCGGTGCCCGCCAGCACGGCCGCCGTCCAGCGCAGGAACGGGCTACGCTCGCGCGCTCGCCGGAGCCGCTCGACGTCTTTGGCGCTCAAGAGAGCCTCCTGCGCACACCGCGGCTCCAGGCTTCGACGAGAACGACCAGCGCGATCAGCGCGTACAGGTACGCCCAGACCTCGCGTAGCTGGTAGTTTTCGAACGACTGAGCGACGTACAGGCCGATCGTCGGGTAGCCGAAGAACCCGAGGACCGCGGCCGAGCGGATCGCGCACTCGAAGCGATAGAAGGCGTAGCTCAGAAGCTCCGGGAGCGCCGCAGGCAGCACGCCGACGAGCAGCGCCGCCCAGCGACCCGCGCCGGAATCCTGGAGCGCAGCCGCCGGGCTCTTCGACGTCTCGTCGATCATCTCCGAACCGACCTTGGCCAGCGTGCCCGCGAACGGGATCGCGATGGACACCACGGCGGCGGCGGAGTTCAGCCCGAGCGCCGCCAGGAAAAGAACGGCCCAGAGCAGCTCGTGCAGCGAGCGCATCAGCGCGATCAAGATCCGCACCGCGACCTGGACGATGCGCGCAGCGGGACTCCCGCCCGAGCGTCTTCGAAGCTGCCAGAATCGATCCGACGCGAGCACGCTCAGGAGAAGGCCGAGGGGCAGCGCGAGCGACATCGCGCCCGCTGCGAACAGCACCGTGCGCCACAGCGCCCCGAGGATTCTCCAGGGAAAGGCCGGCGTCCCGGGCGGCACTTCGTTCTCGTAGCCGAAGGCGGGGTGAACGGCTGCGCCGAGGAGATCGCCGCCAAGATTCCAGCCGGCGTCGCGCGGCCAGAGTCCTGCGAGGTCGAGCCCGAGGTAGCGCGCGGACACCACGCCCGCCGCTGCGATGAGCGCGAGCGTGAGCGCGCGCGCACCGAGGGGGAAGCGCCGAATCGGTCCACCGGCGTCGATGGTGGAGGTCGAGCGAATGGCCATCGCGGCTACGAGTCGCCCCGCACGATGCCGTAGAGATCCTCGAGTGCTGCCGGCGTCAGCGCCTCGTGCTGGCCGCTTTCGGAACGCGATGAGTCGAGGACGATCCGGCCCTCCCGGAGGCCGATCACGCGATCGAAGTAGCGGCCTGCGAGGCGCTCGTCATGCACGCTGGTGACGAGCGTCGCGCCGCGCTCCTCTGCGAGATCGATCAGAAGCTGGATGACGTCGCGGCTGCGCGCAGGATCGAGCGATGCCACGGGTTCGTCGCAGAGGAGCAAGCACGGCTCCTGGAACAGAGCGCGGGCGATGGCCACGCGCTGCTGCTCTCCGCCGGAGAGGCGGTCGGTCCGGCGGTACAGAAGCTCGCCGATGCCGACGCGCAGCAGTGCTGCGTGCACGGCTTCGACGTCGGCTCGGGAGGGGAAGTAGACGGAGCGGAGTCCTCGAAGGGCCCCATAGCGTCCGAGGCGGCCCGCGAGGACGTTCTGCAGCACGCGCAGGACGGGGACGAGAGCGTGGTCCTGGTGGATGAACCCGGTGGCGGCGGCGCGCTGGGCCCGTGTCACCCCGCCCATGTCACGAAGCGCGCCGCCAGTCGGCTCCAGCGCACCGGCGAGCAGTCTCAGCAGCGTGGTCTTGCCCGCTCCGCTCGGGCCGATGAGCGCGACCGTGGAGCCGGGCTCCAGGGTCAGGCTGACGTCCTCGAGCGCCGCCTTCCCCGGGAACGCGACGGTCACCTCCTCGAGTTCGAACCCGATCCCGCCGGCCGGGGATTTCCTGGAGCAGATCGTCACCGACCGATGATTCCGAGCTCACGGCAGATCGCCTCGATCCGGTCGAAGTCGCTGTTCTGCGCGGCGATCAGCCCGTCCGGGCGCTGAAGCGCGTCGAGCAGCACCGGGTCCGTGATCGACGTGAGCGCTTCTTGCAGCCGATCCGTGAAGCCCTTGCCGAACTTGAAGTCGACGTCCGGGTGGGCGGTCCAGTTGTAGTCGGCGTAGGGCGGCGTCTCCCATATCTTGAGGCAGAGCTCCGGGTCGAGTTCACCCGCGTCCACCATGTTCTCGTAGGTCTGGAAATTGAGCACCCCCGCGTCATACACGCCCTGCTCGACGTTCTTGGCGACGATGGCGTGCTTGCCGCCATTCAGGTTGACCTCGCCGAAGAACTCCTCAGGGGTCTTGCCGGTGATCTCGCGCAGGAAGTGCTCCGGCATCACGCGCCCCGAGGTCGACGCGGCGTCCCCGAAGGTGAAGCGTTTGCCCGCAAGTTCCATCGGAAACTCGGCTCGTGGCGCGAGGCCCGCGCCCTGGTGGGCGACGAAGTAGGAACGGAACTGGGGGTCGATGGTGCCGAAGGCGATGGCCCGGGCGCCGGGAACGGCCGCCCGCGCCTGGACGCCCGAGACGCCGCCGAACCAGGCGAGCTGGACGTCGCCGTTCTTGAACGCCTCGACGGAGGCGGCGTAGTCGGTGACCGCCACGTATTCCACCTCGACGCCGAGGACCTCGGAGAGGTGGCTCGCCACCAGCCGGTACTTGGGGTCGAGTTCGGTGGTCTTCGAGTCGGGGAGCGCGGTGATCCGGAGAGCCGGCGGCCGCGACTGTGGCGGGCCGCAGGCGGAAAGAAGCTGGGAAGCGACGACGAGCAGAATGACGCATCCGAGCGCGGGCAGCGCGGACGTCCATGACCTCAGGGAAAGTTGCATGGACGAACGGTCCGCAAAGACGTGATCGGGGTCAAGGGCGGGTTATGACTCTGTGAGTCTCTATTACATGGGGCCGCCGATCTGGCGATTGCCGAACGCGACTCTTAGGATGGAGCCCAGCCCGCGGCCCGACATTTCTCGGGTCCTGCCAGGCGACCTATCTCCAATGACAGAACCCCAGTCCGAGGGCGAAACACGCCCGGTCCAGACCGCTTCTGCGCTCTCTCGCCGATCCTTTCTGAAGGGAGCCGGGGGGGCCGCTGCCGCCAGCGGCGTCCTCGCGGCCCGCGCTGGCGCCGCCCAGGAGACCGCGGAGTCGAAGGGCGCCACCACCGTCTCCGGAGCGACCGAGATCGAGCTGACCGTGAATGGTCAGGTCCGCCAGGTCACCGTCGAGCCTCGAACGACGCTCCTCTCGGCCCTTCGCGATCGCATGGAGCCAGCTCTGACCGGAACCAAGCTGGTCTGTGATATGGGCTCCTGCGGCGCCTGCACGGTGGTGGTGGACGGCAAGCCCGCCTACAGCTGCCTGACCCTCGCGGTCCAGTGCCAGGGCAAGGCCGTCACGACGGTCGAGGGCTTCGGCTCGCCCGAGGCGATGTCCGATGTCCAGGACGCGTTCTGCGAGAAGGACGGACTGATGTGCGGCTTCTGCACGCCTGGCTTCATCGTGGCGACCCACGCGGCACTCGATCGCAAGCCAGACGCGACCCTCGACGAGCTGAAGTACGAACTCTCGGGGAACTTCTGTCGCTGCGGTACCTACCCGCACATCTTCGACGCCGCCCAGGCAGTGCAGGCGTCCCGCGCCCGATCCGGTGAGAGCCAGACGTCAGGTGATAGCCAGAAGGAGGGCGGGCGATGAGCGTTCAAGACGAGCCGAAGACGACCGAGCCCAGCTGGGGCAAGCGCGCAGACCTTGACGTGCTGAACCGCGATATCCGGCGTATCGACGGACCGGACAAGGTGACCGGTCGCGCGATCTACACGCACGATATTCGCCTGCCGAACATGCTGCACGCGCGCATCCTGCGCCATCCGGTGCCGCGTGCCCGTATCAACGCGGTGGACGTGGAGGCCGCGCGCAGGCTCCCGGGCGTCGTGCACATCCACATCGAGAAGGAGCCGGGGACCGAGGTGCGCTACTCCGGCGATGACTCCGTGATCGCGGTCGTCGCCGCCGAAACGCCCGAGGCGGCCCTCGACGGCGTCCGGGCCATCATCGTCGATGCGACGAACCTGGAGCCGGTGGTCTCGCCCGAGGCCGCGAAGAAGGCCGATGCGCCGCTGGTCAACTACTCGCGGGGGGCCGAGAGCAACGTCACCGGCGCGTCGGAGTCCGGCGACCGGAACGAGATCGAGAAGATCTTCGAGGGCGCCGCGGCCGTGGGCGAGGTGAACATCGATATCCCGGTGCAGCATCACGTTTGCCTGGAGACCCACGGGCACGTCGTCGATCCGATCGAGCGCGACGGGTTCGTCCATATCTACGCCTCGACGCAGAACGTCAGCGGTATGCCGGGCCAGTTCCGCGGGCCGCTGGAGCGGGACTCGGACGGGATCCGGGTGCTCACGCCGCACATGGGCGGCGGGTTCGGCTCCAAGTTCGGCCCCGGGCTCGAGGGAGCGCTCGCGGCGAGGATCGCGCGGGAAACGGGCCGTCCCGTGCACCTGATGCTTTCCCGACCGGATGAGTTCACGATGGCGGGCAACCGCTCGGGCTCGCGCCAGCGTCTCCGTCTCGCGGCCGACGAGAGCGGCAAGTTCATCGCCGTGGACCTCGACGCGGAGAAGCTCGGCGGCCAGGGCAACGGCTCGCTTCCCGGCGCGCCGTATCGCTACGACGTCGACAACGTCTCCAGCAAGATCGTCTCGGTGAAGACGGCGACCGACAGCAACCGCGCCATGCGGGCTCCGGGGCATCCCCAGGCGGCGTTCGGCATGGAATCGGTCATCGACGAGGTCGCCTACGCGCTGGGAATGGACCCGATCGAGATCCGGAAGCGGAACCTCCAGTCGCCGATCCATCACCGCCAGCTCGACGCGGTCGCGAAGGAGATCGGCTGGGCCGATCACCCGAACAAGACGCAGCACGGCTTGCCGGAAAACGGCATCGCGGTCGGCATCGGCTTCGGTGTGGCAGGGTGGGGGCCGGGTGGCCGCGCTTCCCAGTGCGATGTCACCGTGAACCCGGATGGTCGCGTCGTTTCGGCGACCGCGACCCAGGACCTCGGCACCGGCGCGCGGACGTACGTCGCGGCGATCGTCGCCGAGGAACTCGGGCTCCAGGTCTCCGACGTCACGGCGCGGATCGGCGATAGCCAGCTTCCGCCGAGCGTGGCTTCGGGCGGCAGTGTGACGACGGGCAGCTCGGCGCCCGCCATCAAGGACGGTGCCCACCAGATGCGAGAAGCGCTGGAGGCCAAGCTGGAACCGGTACTCGGGGCGCCCGTGGGCGGCTACGAGTGGAAGGACGGACGCGTGCGCGTCAAGGGCGGCGGCGACGACCAGTCACTCAGCTGGAAGGCCGTCTGCGCGCTGCTGCGTGAGCCGCTCACCGTGCGCGGCCAGTTCAAGCAGTCGCTCTACCGCGGAAATATCCACGGCGCCCAGGCGGCGAAGATCGAGATCGACGTCTTCACCGGCCGCATCAAGGTGCTGAAGATGGTCGCCATCCAGGACCAGGGACTGCCGCTCAACCGCATGGCGCTCCGCAGCCAGATCAACGGCGGCATGATCCAGGCGCTCTCCTACGGGCTTCTGGAGGAGCGCGTGTTCGACGAGCAGGACGGCTATCTCCTCTCGGAGAACCTCGATCACTACAAGATCGCGGGCTGCCAGGAGATGCCGGAAATGATCTCGTTGATCGACGACGAGGACGAGCGCGAGTCTGTCTGCGGGATGGCGGAAGCCACCATCATCCCGGGTCACTGCGCGATCGCGAACGCGATCTACAACGCGTGCGGCGTCCGCCTCACGAAGATGCCGTTCACCCCGGCCCACGTACTCGAGGCCCTCTACGGGAAGATCTGATGCAGCCCTTTGATTTGAAAACGCCGAAGACGCTCGACGAGGCCATCGCCGAGCTTCCGCAGGAGCGGTCGCGCACCGCCCCCCAGGTGATCGCGGGCGGTCAGGACATCCTCACCGTGATGAAGGACGATATCGCGGCGCCGTCGGCGCTCGTGGAGATCGGGGGCCTCGACCTCGGAGGCATCGAGACCGCGGCCGACGGGAGCCTCCAGATGGGAGCACTCGTCACGATCCAGGAAATCGCGGACGACGGGAGGATCGCGGAGCGTTTCCCTGCGCTCGCGGACGCGGCGAAGTCGATCGCGAGCCCGCAGATTCGCAGCCACGCCACGATCGGCGGCAACCTGAACCAGAAGCCGCGCTGTCCGTACTATCGGCACTCTGCCGTGAGCTGCTTCAAGAAGGGCGGCAACGTCTGCCTCGCGGAGTTCGGCTTCAACAAGTACGCGGCGATCCTCGGTGGGGGACCCTCGTACTTCAGTCATCCGTCGGACATGGCGACGGCGCTGATGCTCTACGGGGCCGTCGTGACGGCCCAGGGGCCCCGCGGCGTCCGCGAGATCGCGCTGTCGAACTACTACCTCTTGCCCGACATGGCCCTCGATCGCGAGAGCGTCCTGGAGTCGGACGAAATCATCACGAAGATCACGGTTCCGGCCCCGAGGGCGGGCCTGCGATCGACCTATATGAAGTTCAAGGAGCGTGCCTCCTACGACTTTGCTCTGGGAGCGGTCGCCGTCTCGCTCATGCTCGATGGAAACACGATCCAGGAGGCCAGCGTTGTGCTGGGCGGGGTCGCTCCGACCCCGTGGCCCTCGCCGGAGGCCGCCCAGGCACTGATCGGGAAGGAGATGGGCCCCAACGCCTGGAACGAGGCGGGTGAGGCGGCGATGGCGGAGGCCGTTCCGCTGGAGCACAACGGCTACAAGGTTCACCTGATGAAGGGTGTGCTCTATCGCGCGCTGGAGCAGCTCGCTTGACCCCTCCGGACTTTCCCTCGTCATTAAGCAACCCACACGGAGCAGCACCCATGACCCCTGGCCACCCGACGGGCTCAAAACCCCTTGTCAGCCCCTATTGCCAGCATCTTTCCTCGAAGAAGCTCATGATCGCCGAGAATCCGCCGATGGTCGATACGGACGTTCTCGATGCGAGCCAGCATTGCTGGTGCGGGGTGACCTATAAGGTTCTCGGACCCGACGGCTATCAATGCGAGCCGTCGGAGTGCCGGAAGGGCCGCGACTGCTTCGAGTCCCCTCTGGCGGACCTCCTGTAACGCGATCACCTGACATCATCATGAAGTGGACACTCCTTGCTCTGACCGGTGCTGGCGCCCTCGGCGCGGGCTACCTGGGTTTGGGGGCCATGCGGCCCTCCTGCGACGGCGGCTCCTGTGAGACGCCCGAGGTACGGGCGGCGCACCGGCTGGTTCCTGCTTTGGTCGCGGGCTCGTCGAAAGCGCCGGAAGGCGTGTACCTGGAGGCCCGGGACGCGACGGTCTGGGGTGGAGCTTGCCACATCAGCTCGGAAGCGGTTTCGGGCGGCCGGCGCGCGGCGCTCGGCTGGTCGTTCACGGGCGGCAGCCACGATGGCGTCGACCTCGCCGGGACGCAGGTGGTGGCGGTCCTCGAGGGAAGCTGCAATCTCCAGGGCGGCGAGGTGTTCGCCACCGGGGAGAAGGCCGAGGTCTCTTCGCAGATCTGGGTCGATGCTCCCAGCGAGCTGGTGCGCAACGCTGCGCTCGCGTTCGTCACGCAGATCGCGGACCTGGGTTCGATCCTCGACGTGCACCTGGCCGAGGTCACGGTCGACTACGAGAACGATCAGTTCGTGATGGGGGTGGAAGATTCGCTCAGCGTCAAAGGCGAAGCTCTTCCCGATAGGTCGTGCTGCACGATGCCGGAGTCGCGCTGGTACGAGCCGCTCGCCGAAGTCGACGAGTCGGTGGTCGGCAACCCGCGTGAATGCCGATTCGAAGGCGTGGCGGGCTCGCTCGGGCGCTGGAGCTTCGAGGGCGAGAACAGCGTCTTCGTGGCCTCGATCGCCAGCGAATAGACAGGCCGGAAAGCTCCCGCTGACCGTGTTCGGATCGCCCGGTTCGATTAGGCTCTTTCCAGCGCCTGATCGAACCGGGTCGCTTCATTTTTATGGCAGAGAAGAAGACGTCGAAGAAGGCCAGCGCCCGCAAGAAGCCGGCCATTCGCAAAAAGCCCGCCGCCAAGAAGCCTGCCGCGAAGAAGCCCGCCGGGAAGAAGCCCTCCGGGAATAAGGGAGCGTCGAAGCGCAGAGGGGCGAAGAAGTCGACGTCGCGGAATCGCGCCGGCCAGATGAGCGACGATACGGAAGAGCTCGTCATCGTTCCTGTCCGGAACATGATCCTCTTCCCCGGGGTGGTCCTCCCGCTCATGCTCGGGCGTGAGCGATCCGTGATCGCCGTTCGAGCTGCGGTGGCCGAGGAGCGCGAGATCGGTCTCCTGCTCCAGCGCGACGAGCGCGAGGAGACGCCGGGCCCCGACGACCTCTACCAGGTAGGGACGGTCGGCGACATCATGCGCTACTGGACGGCGCCCGACGGACGTCACCAGGCGATCTGCCAGGGCCAGTCGCGCTTCGAGGTCGTCGAGTTCGTGGCGACCGACCCGGTGCTGATCGCGCGCGTCCGCCGCATCGAGGAGGTCGAACGTCCGTCGAGGGCCCTCGAGGCTCGCTTCGTGGCGCTGAAGGCGCGCGCCCAGGAGGTGCTCGCCATGGCCCAGGGTACACCCGAGGACCTCGAGCAGGCGGTGCAGGGCATCGAGTCCCCGGCGATGCTGGCGGATCTCGTCGCGACCTTCCTGGACATGCCCGCGTCGGAGAAGCAGGAACTTCTGGAGACCTTCGATCTCAAAAAGCGTCTCGATCGACTGCTGGAGGCCCTCGGCGAGGCGCACGCCGTCCTGGAGCTCAGCATGAAGATCCGCCAGGACACGAAGGAGACGCTCGACAGCGCCCAGCGGGAGTACTACCTGCGGGAGCAGCTGCGCCAGATCCAGCGAGAGCTCGGTGAAGGCGATGATGTGGTTTCCGAGATCCAGGAGCTGCGCGAGCGAGTCGATGAACTCGACCTGACCGAGGACGCCGAACGCGAGGTCCGACGCGAGCTGCGCCGCCTGGAGAGAACGCCGGAGCAGGCGGCGGAGCACTCGATGCTGCGCACGTGGCTGGAGGTCTTCACGGAGCTCCCCTGGAACGAGCGCAGCCGCGACCTCGTCGACCTCGACCGCGCCCAGGAGGTACTCGACGCGGACCACCATGGACTCGAGAAGGTGAAGCGCCGGATCATCGAGTTCCTGGCCGTGAAGAAGCTCAACCCCGAGGGCCAGGGCCCGACGCTCTGCCTCGTCGGCCCTCCCGGCGTCGGCAAGACGTCGCTGGGGCAGAGCGTGGCGCGCGCGACCGGCCGTGAGTTCGTTCGGATCAGTCTGGGCGGCACCCACGACGAGTCGGAGATCCGGGGCCATCGGCGCACCTACGTGGGCGCCATGCCGGGGAAGATCATCGAGGGGCTCCGCAAGGCCAAGACCCGGAACCCGGTGTTCCTGCTCGACGAGATCGACAAGCTCGGCCAGGGCATGCACGGGGACCCCGCGTCCGCGCTGCTGGAGGTGCTCGATCCCGCTCAGAACGGCACGTTCCAGGACAACTACCTCGGCGTTCCTTTCGACCTGTCGGAGGTGCTGTTCATCGCGACGGCCAACGTGGAGGAGAGGATTCCGCATCCGCTGCACGACCGTATGGACGTCATTCGCCTGGCCGGGTACACCGAGGAGGAGAAGCTCAGCATCGCGAAAGAGCACCTGTTCGCGCGGCAGCGTGCGGCGGCGGGGCTCAAGGCGTCCCAGCTTCGGATTTCGGTCGCTGGCCTGAAGGAGATCATCTCCAGCTACACGCGTGAGGCGGGCGTCCGGGAGCTGGAGCGCAAGATCGCCGCCGTGTGCCGGCATGCCGCCACGAAGTTTGCCTCCAGGCGCAGGAAGCTGATGTCGATCGGGCCGGACGAGGTGCGAGAGATCCTCGGCCCCGAGCGGCGCGAGCACGAGGTGGCCGATCGAACCGCCCAGCCTGGCGTGGCGACGGGCCTGGCCTGGACGCCGGTGGGGGGCGAGATCCTCTTCATCGAGGCGGCCGCCAGCCCCGGCAAGGGTGAGCTGCGTTTGACGGGTCAGCTCGGCGATGTGATGAAGGAGAGCGCCTACGCGGCCATGACCTTGATCCGGACCCGAGCGGCCGCGCTCGGGATCGACGCGGAGATGCTCGCGAAGTCGGATGTCCACATGCACATTCCCGCCGGTGCCGTGCCGAAGGACGGTCCCTCGGCCGGCGTGGCGATCACCGTCGCGCTCGTCTCGCTGTTCACGGGCCGCCGTGTCCGTAGCACGGTAGCGATGACCGGCGAGATCAGTTTGAGGGGGCGGGTCCTGCCGGTCGGTGGCCTCAAGGAGAAGACGCTGGCAGCCCTGGCTGCGGGCATCAAGACCGTGCTGCTCCCCGCGAAGAACATGGCCGACCTCATCGAGCTGCCTGAGTCTGCGTCGTCGAAGCTCACGTTCCAGCCGCTGGAGACGATCGATGAAGCGCTGGAGGCTGCGCTCGAACCCGCGAAGTCCGCGGGGGCGAAGAAGGTGACCGGTCCGTCTTCCCGTGCCCGCAAGGCGAGTGGCTCGAAGGCGACTCAGCCCCGATCATGATGCTCTGCGTCACGCTGGCGGCGCTGGCGCTTGCGGCTCCTGACCCGATCCTGAGTTCGGCTCCGGCGGTTTTGCCCCACGTGGGCTCCTATTCGCTCTCGGAGATCCACGTCCGTCGTCACGCGGTCCAGGTGCAGCTGCGCTGTCAGGTCCTGTCGCTCGGCGAGGTCATCGGGCCTTTCGATCCGGATCTCGACGGCAACATGGAGCCCGGGGAGCTGGAGGCCCACGTGGACGCCATCGCGAGCTACATCGCGGAGCACTACCGCGTCGTGCCGGGGGCGGAGAGCCTGGAGGCGGCTGCGGATCCTGGACGGGCGCTGAAGGTCACGTCGTCACTGGTGGTGGAGGCGCCACCTGCGCTCGACCCCATGAACGAGGTCTCCCAGTGGATCGACGTCGTCCTCGACTTCTCCGTTCCCGAGGACCAGGAGTTCCGCAACCTCGGCGTTTACCTCGATCTCTTCCAGGTCACCAGCCCGCAGCACCGTGACTCGTCGGCGGTGGTCTGGAACGGCCTGGAGCTGTCTGCCTGGCAGTTCGCCGCTGGGTCCGAGGCCCACGTCTTCGAAGCCACGGACGAGATGCTCGCACGGAACGAGCATCCGATCCTTCGCTTCGCCCGAGCGGGCGCGCTCCGTGCGACTCGCGCGCTCGACGTGGTGCTCCTCGTTCTGCTCTTCGTGGCCGCCGCTCGCCGCGGTTCTCGCGGGTCGGCGCTGCTCTCGGCGGGGCTCTTCCTGGCGTTTGCGGCGGCTGGGATGGTGCTGGCGCCGAGGGCCGATCTGCTGCCCCAGCACGTGCGCTTTCTCCAGCTCACCGTTCCGCTGGCGCTCAGCTACGTGGGGCTCGATGATCTCCTGCACAACCGCGGCCGGACGCGCATTCTCGAGACGTCGGTCTTCGGGATCGCGCTGGGTGGGCGAGAGGCCACGCGGCTCGCTCCGGACCTGAGCCGTGAAGCCGGCGCTGGGGAGCCGCTCATGGGCTTCGCCCTCGGATGGACCGTGGTCCTCTTCGCTTTCGCCGTGGCTCTGTCCTGGGTCCTCATGGACCGCAGCGCCTCCAGGGAAACGGTGCGGCGCGTGGAGGAAGGACGGAACGAAGAATCGCCCGCCGAGCTCGCCTCTGGAGCGTACTCCGCGCGACCCCTGCGGGCGACTCTCGATGTCGCCGCGATCGGCGCTGGGCTCTGGTTCTTCTGGGTCGCCTTCAGGGCATGATTCGGAACGGAATGACGTTCGTCGAGAAGTCGTAGGGCTGGGTGACCACGGCGACGTGGTACATCGTCAATCCGACAAGACCGGAGACGTAGGTGGGATCCAGCTTCACGTCCACCGAAGCGGCGCCGTCGGCGTCCAGCGTGCCGATCTGATTGTCGAACACGCGGTGGTTCACGTCGCTCAGGCCGTAGCGAGTCCAGCGATCGAAGTCGATCGCGATGCGGTTCCCGCCGAGGAGGAAGCCGCCGCCGCTCGTGGAAAGGCTGGAGAGCAGGAAGTAATTGCGGCCTGCGAAGGAGCTCCCGAGTCGCAGCTCTAGCTGCTGGACGGTGCGCCCTGAAACCGAACCCTGGGTGGTTCGCGACCAGAGAGGTGCCTGCGTTCGTACGAGCGCGACCCAGTCATCCGATGCGTTCGCGGGAGGCGGACCGATGTTCTTCCAGCCGCCGCCGACTCCCAGCGGGACGCGTGAGCCTTCGAAGGCACCAGTACGCGGGTTGAACCACTCCACGAAGTAGAGCCCGGTGTTGCCTCCCAGATTGACCTGACCCGTGGCCGAGGCGTTCGGGTAGTAGATCGCGTAGATCTCGCCGAGCTTCGCGAAGACCTCCGCGCCGCCGTAGGCCCCGTTCTCGTTGCGGACGAGTCCGTCGTTCGGCGTCATGTCCCAAAACGGCAAGTTCTGCTCCATGAACGAGCGAGCGTGCTTGACCGATCTCCACATCTCCTCGCGCGTCCCGAAGTCCTCGACGCTCAGGTCGCCTCCGAGGGGGAGCGCGTGGTAGCCGAAGTAGAACTCCACGCCGCCACCGCTGAAGAGCGCGTCGTAGAGGATCTGCTTGCGCGTCAACGTGGCGTTCTGATCGGTCAGCCCTGTTTGCCAGGGACCTTGCTCATCCGCGTCGACGATCCAGGGCCTTCCGGTCTGGGCGGTCCACTGCCTGACGGCTTCGACCTGGCCCGCTGCCAGGTTCGGGTCGAACTGCAGGGAAGCTCCATCGAAGTCCGGGTTGGCAGCCAGCGCCTGGAAAAGCGCGAGGTCGTTCGGGTTGTTGTGAATGGAGATCGTGCTGTCGTTCGCATCGATCGTGCTGATGTAGCTCGCAAACTGCTGCAGCATCGAGACGCTGAAGTCGTTCTCCTCGCAGATGTTCCAGCGGATAGCCGGGTGATGACCGAAGCGTGCGATGAGCTCCCGGTAGTAGAGCCTGCGCTCCGTTCCCAGGGTTCCGTTGTCCAGCCAGGCCTCGTTTTCGGGCTCGGTCTCGTTCATGACGAGCGACAGCGAAATCCCGCAGCGCTGCGCGTGCTCGAAGATCGTGTTCCACTGGCGGAGACGGCTCGTGTCGTAGTGCAGCTTCTCGAAGCTTCGGCGGCGCGGCCCGAGGAAGGGGTAGACGTCCTTTCCGTCGCCCCCGAGGTTCATCACCATCATGAAGAGGGAGTTGACGCCCTGCTCACCGAGGTAGTTCAGGGCTCCAATGACGCCCTTGCCGTCCTCTTCGCCGCCGAACGGGTCGAGCACGGGGTCGCCTGGGTTCCAGTCTGCCCTGTGCGCTGGGTAGCTGTGAAGCAGCCCCTCGCCACCGGACTTGGTGACGTCGTCGCATGCGCGGATGGCGAGGAAGTTCTCCGGACCGTTCGCGCCAGCCTTCAGGAAGTAGCCGCCGTTCTCGAAGCGCCGGTAGTGCTTGCCCGACGACATGAGCTTGCCGACTCGATAGAAGCCGCGCTCGTCCCCGCGGACGCCGCCGACCTCGAACGTGATCGTCTTGCCGTTGATCGGGGCCAGCGGCGTTCCTGCTCCAGGGATCAAAGAGATGGCCACGTCAGCACCGGCGTGCATGCTCGCGACGGCTGTCCACTGTCCCAGCGTGGGAGGCACGAAGCGAACCTTCCACAGGTTGCCCACGTCACCGGACGCTCCGTCAGCATCGAAGAAGCCAGGGACGCGGAAGGTCTGCCCTCCGGGACCCGTGAAGGTGACGCTGAGCCGGTAGTCGAGGAAGGGGTTGGGACTCTCGTCGGTTTCCGAGGCCCAAGGACCGCGGAAGGTCAGCTCCATGGGAGCGGACATGCAGGGTGCGGCAGGGGCAATGACGTGGGACCCGTCGCCGTCGGATCCCGCGTGGTAGCCCGGATCGCGCACGAGGAAGGCGGCGGCATCCACGTCACCGGACAGGAAGCGGAGTCCCGTCACCGCGTCACCGGGCTGCACCGGGGAGCCGTTCGGGCGTTTCAGATCCTCGAACCGAAACGCCAGCCCGTGGACGAGCGAGCCGCCGTTCGGGCCCCCCGTGACGGTGACGGCCGTGGGGGTCCAGCCGCTGAGGGCTACGGGCGTGCCGACCGTCCCGTTCGCAAATCTGGCGCTGACCTGCACGGCGTCGTTGCCGCCGACCTCGAAGAGGAAGAAGTCGGCCGCCGGACCGCTGCCCGGTGACCAAGGGCCAATCTCGACGTTCCAGGCGCCCGTCGTGTTGTTGCGAATGAAGTACGACTCGAGATTCCGCCCGTCCACGCTGCGGATGGTCGAGCCCCAGGGGTGGTCGAGGATGGGGCCCGACGAGACGCCTGAGCGGAGGTCGGAGCGAGGTACCGTGGTTCCTCCCGATTGGATGGTCTCGATGTAGCTACCCCGCAGCGTCACCGTGACCCCCTCGGCGGTGGCCGTCTGGGCGGCGATCAGCACCAGACCTGCTGTCGCGATGATCCTCCGCCAGGGGGCCCGCTGCCGTCCAGCCAGAGCAGCCAGAGCAGGTAGAGCAGACAGCGCCGGTCGAGGCCCTTCGCCGGATCCGTCCTGATGTTCGGCCGAAGTTCCGGGGCGAGAGGCGGGCGTCAGGATCGTTGGAAGCGTCATGTTCGGATCGGAAGGGGGGTCTGCGAGGTTCAGAACTCGGGGGGAGAGCGGCCAGGCAGGTGGGTCGTCGAGACGAAGACGTCGAGACGTTCCGTGGTGTGGGTGCCGAAGAGCTGGCAGAGCACCGTGGCTCAGGTCAGTGATCCAGACGCTGGATCATCGATGGGGATGGAATGGGCGAGCGAAAGTCAGGGGTGTGCGGTTCTGTCGCGGGGCCTACGCCTGCGTCATTTCCTGGGGCCCGGAGTCCCTCGCATAGAAACGAGTTCAAATCCGGGTGAAAAGAGCGTCGCTCAAGGACGCCAAAACAGGCGAGCAGCATCCAGAAGAAAGCTCGCGAGATATGTGGGCTGTCTCATACTGCCCGCATCGCTATCTGGAGATCGAGCCTCCAGCTTGCGGGGGGCCATATCTCGGAGCGCTCGACCCATCGGTTCATCCTGCGGGTGACCCGGTCGAGGCTGTGGCGCATATCCATTGGGGCCAAGCAACGGCTTTGGCGTAACCTCCTCCCATGGGACAGTCGAACAAGGGCCGACAAGGCGATGGAAAGAAGGCGTCCGGCTTCGGAAGCTTCGGCGATCTGAAGAAGGCACTCAAGGGTGACGATCCCGAAGCTTCTGGCGACGTGAGTGGCGATTCATCCAGTGCTGAGGCGCAGGGCGGTGCCGAGCAGGCGAAGATCGCCGCGCGCGGATGGACTCTCGAGACCGACGACGGCGAGGAGTACGAGCTCGACGAGGCGGACCTCGAAGGGCTCCCGGACCCGGATTCAGCGATCCCCGCTCGAATCTCCCGCCGCCCCGGCGCCTTCGGGCCCATGGAGCACGGCCCGAAGTGCTACGCAGACGTTCATTCGGAGGAAATGGATCTCGTCAAGTCTTTCAGGCTACGCACCGTGTTCCCCGATGACGTCCGCTCGGAAGTCGAAGGGCTGCCCGAGGATCCGCGGCCCAAGGACTTCGAAGGCCGTCGCGACCTGCGAGGCGAGACGATCTTCACGATCGACGGTGCGGACGCGAAGGACTACGACGACGCGATCGCGATCCGGCCGCGGGATGGCGGCGGCTATCACATCAGCGTGCACATCGCCGACGTCAGCCACTACGTACGACCGGGGACGGCGCTGGACGACGAGGCCCTGTCGCGCGGAACGAGCGTGTACCTGCCGGACCAGGTCATTCCGATGCTGCCGGAGAAGCTCTCCAACGGGCTCTGCTCGCTCGTTCCCCATCGGGACAGGCTCGCGTTCTCCGTCTTCATGGAGTTCGACGAATCGGGCGAGCGCGTCTCCTCCAGCGTCGCCAAGAGCGTGATCAAGAGCGTTCACCGCAACGACTATCGCATCGTCCAGGAACTCCTCGACGGCGTCGACTCCGAAGAGACTCGGGAGATCGAGTTCCTGCGCGAGCCGTTGGAGCAGTTCTCGGCCTGGACTCGGGTCCAGCAGCGCATCCGCGACGCCAAGGGCTCACTCCGGATCAACAGCAGCGAGAAGAAGTTCCTCTTCGACGAGAAGCACGAGGTCAAGGCGATCGTCAACGCGCCGAAGTACTTCTCGCAAACGCTGATCGAGGAAACGGCGCTCGCGGCCAACCAGGCCGTCGGCGACTGGTTCCGGGCCAAGGGTTTGCCGACGATCTACCGTGTGCACCCGGAGAAGGATCAGGAGGAGATCGAGCGCGTCGCGGCGATGCTCGCCAAGCATGGGATCCGGGTTCCGATCAAGGACCGACTCACCGGTCGCGACATCGGCCGGATGATCCGGCTCGCGCGCCGGAAGCGAAACGCGGAGGCGCTGGTCCAGCGCATCATGGGGCTCGTCGAGCGCGCGGTCTACGAGGTCAAGGACCACGAAGACGTGGCGACCCACTTCGGCCTCGCGCGCAAGGCGTACCTGCACTTCACCTCACCGATCCGCCGCTATCCCGATCTGATCGTCCACCGTTGGCTCTACGACGTGATGACGCGCGAGGTGGAAGCCGCAGAGGAACTGGGCACGCTCGCGCTGGTCGAAGATCTCAACGATACGGCCGCTCATTGCAGTATCCAGAGCGAAGCGGCTGGCATGGCGGAGATCGCCGTCAAGGATCTGAAGGTCTGCCAGTTCATGGAGCCGCGTATCGATCAGAAGTTCGACGCGAAGGTGATCCGCGTGTCCCGCGGAGGCATGGAGGTCGGTCTGCCGGAGCTCAACGTGAGCGGCTTTCTCCCGGCTCGATCCATCGGTGACAGGCCGCAGATCGATGGTGCCACGCTGAAGATCTCCGTCGGCAAGCGCATCCTGTCCTTCACCGAGGGCTACACCATTTCGGTGCTGGTGAAGGACGTGGACTTCCTGCGACTGCAGGTGATGTTCGAGCTCGCCAAGTAGCGCGCTCTACTTCCCCTTGCGCGCGGGCGCGAAGTCCTGTCGTAGCTGGAGCTCGATCTCGGCGAAGCCGGACGCCTTGCCATGGCCTCCGTCCTTCCCGTCGATCGTCTCCAGGATCTCCACACGGATCTCGCGGACGACGGTCTTCTTCTTCAGGGGGATGTAGGTCTTGGCGTAGGGGTCGGGGTTCATCTCGAACTCCCCCAGGCTCTTGCCGTTGACCTTCACGAAGACCTTGCCCGGGCGACCCCAGGCATGGCGCTTGTCCGGCTGCTGGAGCGCGGGAGTCAGGACCACGTGGTCACCACGCTGCGGCCTGTCGGGCTCGATCTCGATCCACCGTTCGGCGTCGTCCGGCTTCGAGAGCCATACGTAGCACATCTTCCCATCCGCCGCGTAGGACGGCTTCTGTCCATCGGTTGCGAACGACGACGCGCGAACCTCGCACTCCGTGAGCTGGAGGTTGTTATGCCCCAGATCCCGCTGCGCGTCTCGCATCCCCTCGGTGATCGCCGCGTCGACCACCACCTGCACGGGCTGCGAGAGGACGAGGACTTCCTCGCCTTCTGTATCGCTGATCGGTCGCACGAAGGCGCGGGCTCTCACCCGGAACGTGCCTGGATGGGGCAGCTTGAACTGAGCCGCGAAGCGCTCGGACTTGGAGGGGCTCTCCGGGTCGCCCTGGATGACCCCGAGGATCTCTTTCGTCTCGTCGTTGAAGTACTCGACGCGTATCACCCTCGGCCCCTTGCCGATCTCGCCGTCCCACTCGAACTTTTTCAGCGTCTTGGTACCGAAGGAAGAAACCCATGCCGTCAGGGGCGTGTCGCCCGTGAGGCGGAGGCTCATGGGGCGCGTCTCCACATCGTCACCGTAGCTTTGCCGGCCACGCGGCTTCTGTCCGCTGGTGGGGGCGGTGGCGCGCTTGAGCACGAGGACGCCGAAACAAGTGCCCGGGTGAGGTTCCCCTTGGGCCGTACCCCACTGCCCCTCGCCTCCTTGGGTCCTGATCAGGTAGCGCGACGCTTCTTCGTACCAATCGCGACCCCCGAAGGTTCGCACGCCTGTCAGGCCTCCGACGCGTTCCAGACCGTACAGGTAATAGAGCGACCAGCGGGTCATGTGACCGGCGTTGTCGTTCTCGGCGTTCGGGTCAGGGTTGCGGTCCATACGCAGGTTCTCTCCCAGCCATTCGTAGGCCTGGTCCATGACCTCCTGGATCTGCCGCGACTCTCGGGCGCCCATGCGATTCTGTGCTTCGAGTGCTGCGCGCGAGATCTGAAGGACCGCGATTCCAGCGGCCGTCATGGAGCCGGTGTGATCCGTTCCGAGGCGATAGGAGAACGATCCGTCGCCGTTGTGGACGGACATCGCGTAGTCGATCAGCGACTCCCAGATGGTGTGGTGGACCTTGAGCCCACAGGACTCGGCGACGCGCAGGCCGAGCGCTCCATACTGGGTGAGGGAGAGGTCCTCCTCGTAGTTCGGCGCGCGTTCGTTGGCCGGGTACGCGAAACCAAGTCCGTGGCCTTCCATGAGCACCGCCGTCCATGCCTCGATCTCGTCGGCGAATCTCTCGGGACTCAATTCGTGGAGCGCAAGCAGGGAGCAGGCGATCCCGTAGGTCCATTCCGGAGGATGGGCGCGCAGGTAAGCGATACCACGCTCGATCGACGGGTGGTTCTTCTCGACGCCCGCCTTCAGGAGCGTGTAGACGCAGAGCCCCGTCTGTCCCGAGACGTATTTGGCCTCGTCGGGGCGCCAGGACCCGTCGAGTTCCTGGCGAGAGAGAAGGAAGCGAATGGCCCTGTGGATGGCGGTGTCGATCTCGTCTTGAGTGACGGGCTTCGGCGCCTCGATCTTGACCGGTTCCTGGACCGAGGAGAGAGGTACCGGTCGTGCCACCGCCGTCGCGGATGCGAATGTGCCAAGGCCGAGGAGCAACCCCGCGAGGAGCTTCGGCCTCCTGGCTGTTCCGGGGCAACGGTGGGGCGAGGTCGATCGCCGGCCGCCGGCCAGAAGGGGGGTCAAGAAGAATGCAACGCGCAGAGCGCCTGTCCGGAGGTTGCCTGGTTCACTGTCTCGCATGGCCCATGAGGATAGCCTCATGGCCGACTTTCATCCGCATAGGTTCCTCCGGCGAAGCTCTTCCCATGTTCGATCTCGAGTCTGCTCTCATCGCCCTCGGCTTTTCCGTCCTCCTCATGTTCGTCGTCTGGGCCCTCCATCTCAGGGATGAAGACGCGAGCATCGTGGATCCCGTATGGGGGCCCGCGATCTTCGGGACGGGAATCGTCTACGGCATCGCGGCAGGGGCCGATCTCCGCGGGGCGCGGCTGGTGTGCGCGCTGGTCGTCGGGGCCTGGGCTCTACGGCTCGGCTTGCACCTCGCTCGCCGGCACTCGATGACGGGAGAAGATCGCCGCTATCGCGAGATGCGCGAGGCACGTGGGGCAGCCTGGTGGTGGCAGGACCTCTTCGTTGTCTTCTTCCTGCAGGCCGGGCTCGCGTGGGTCGTGGCACTGCCTCTCATGGCGGCGGTCACCGGCACCCTCTCCCTCGGAGTTCTCGGATGGCTGGGCGTTCTGGTCGCGCTGTTCGGATTCGCCTTCGAGTCCGTCGCAGACGGTCAGCTCGCCGCTTTCAAACGGAAGGAGTCGGCGTACGGGGCTTCAGCGGGTTCGCGCTCCACGCCGGGAGAATCCGAGGAAGGGCAGCCATCTGGGTCTCATTCCGGGTCGACCCCGGGCACCGGTGCAGAGGTCCAGGCGCGCGGCGTCATGGACAAGGGGCTCTGGCGCTACTCGAGGCACCCGAACTACTTCGGCGAAACGGTGGTCTGGTGGGGGATCGGACTGGTCGCCATCGCCCAGGGCGCCCTCTGGGCGGCCCCAGGGCCGATCGTGATCACTTTCATGCTCCTCAAGGTTTCCGGGGTGACGCTCACGGAGAAGAGCATCACCGAGCGCCGTCCGGCCTATCGAGACTACATCCAGTCGACGAGCGCCTTCCTTCCGCGCCCCCCGCGGGCAACCGATTCGTCCCAGGATTGACCGTGGTCTCCACTTGAGACAGGAAATTTGATTCTCGCCGGATGAACTTCTCGCCTCAGGGCGATCGGGCAGGTAGCGTCAAGGTGGGTGAAGAAAAGGGAACCTGCTCACCGCAGTGACCGTCTCTTCCCTGATAGCTTCCAATGCTCGATCGACGGACTCGGGGCTCAGCCAGGTGGCTGGGACCGGCTTCATCGACGGGCGACGGAGAGGGCCATACACCCAGGTGCAGGTTCTTTTCGACCAACTCATTCCTTCTGGAGACTGCTTGATGCTTCGTTCCTCGCTCTTCACGGTCAGCGCCATTGCCCTCATGGCTGGCGCCGCCGCTCAGAATTCCCCGCAAACTCTCAAAGCGGAAAAAGTTCCGGGTGCGATCAAGCACGCCGGCATCTACCACGTGTCGACCGGCACGTGGACGCGCACCGGCGGTGCCGTGGCCAACTTTGGCCCGGACACCATCTACAGCAACACGGCCGAGTCGGGCTACTTCTCGTCGGCTGGTGGTGCAGGTGGCTTCGCCCCCGGCAGCATCAACTTCGACGAGGGCCAGGTCCCGTCGTCGACGAACCCGAACAACGCAGGCAACCGTGACGAGTACAACGTCAACTGCATCCTGATCGGCTACTGCGACCTCGGCGCCGCGGGTACCGGCGGCTGGGAACTTGGTTTCTACACCAACTATCAGCCCTGCACGCTCAACGCGGCTCCGGACGCTCTCGTCGCGACGGGCGCTCTTCCGGCCAACGGCTGCTGGACGGTTTCGTTCGACCTCTCCGGCGGCAACGAGTTCTGCCTCGGTGCTGACGGCGGCAACGGCTTCGACAACGACCAGGCCCTCGACAGCTTCGGCTGGAGCTACCGCTACAACGGTACCGACGGTTCCGGTGCGGCCGGTTTCCTCCTTGCGTCTGACCCGCAGTCGACGGACCCGAACTACGCGACCGGTGGACTTCCGTCCGACGGTACGAACACGTACTACGGCCCGGTGTCGCTCTGTGGCGCAGGTGTTGCGTCCGGTCTTACGACCGACGACTTCTGGTGGCTCGAGGATCCGGCGGGTGCCAGCTCCGGCTGCTACTTCTTCGGCGGCTACAGCAACAACAACGGTTGCGGTGGTCCCTCGAACCCCTACGCTTCGTGGTACTTCGAGCTTCAGGCCGACACCGGTTCCTGCAACCAGGGTCCGACGGACCCCTGCGTCTCGTACTGCAACTCGAACCCGAACTCGACGGGCGGTCTCTCGACCCTGACCTGCGCCGGTAGCGCTGTCGTCGCGAACAACGACTTCACGCTCAACGCAGCCATCCCGACGAACTCGTTCGGCTTCTTCATCACCTCCCAGACCGCGGGCTTCATCATGAACCCGGCTGGCAGCGCTGGTAACATCTGCGTCTCGGGCAACATCGGTCGCTACCAGCAGAACGCTGCTAGCTCCGGCGCGGCGGGTCTCATCTCGCTCGGCACCGCCAACGGCATCAACCTTGCCGCGATCCGTACCGCCCAGGGCGGTCCGTACGCTGCCGCCGCCGGTATCCGTACCCACTGGCAGCTCTGGCACCGCGACTCCAGCCCCCAGGGCCCGACCTCGAACTTCACCAACGGCGTCTACGTCGACTGGCAGTAATCGAGAGAGGGTTGACGCAGGACGTCAGGTGGGATGAAGATCTGACCTGAGCCACGATCCTGCGATCGGCTCACGAAGCAGCGCCATCGCTCCCCGGAGCGGTGGCGCTGCTTTTTTCGTCTTGCGACACCGCGCTGACTCCCGGGCCAAGGGGGGTCGCGGAGGCCTCCGATCTGTGCCATAGTTTCTGGAGGCGTCCGCACCGCCGCCTGCCAGGGAACCCTCCCTGACGAAAGCTCGTCCCTTTCACTCTCGTCCCAAGCAGTGGAGTCGAATCAGCCCGCCATGGCCAAACTAGAACACGAGCGTTCCCCGAGGTGGTTAGCACTCTTCGGTCTCGGAATCGCCACCGCAACCCTGACCCTGTCGCCGGCCAAGGCCACACCGGCGCTGGCGTGGCAACCGGACGGTGAAGGCGCTGTCGACGCCCCTGTCCCGGCTCTCGCGCAGGCCGCGAGCGAGCTGACACGATGGGCCTGGGGATCAGCATCGGATGTCGGGGAACTCGGCGATCGAGTCGATGCACTACTCACGACGGCTGCCGCCGAGCCCGACCTCGCGGTCTGGGAGGAGGCGCGTCCGGCTTTCGCCCTGGCCGAAGCGAGTCTTCGGCTGGCGGGCAGAGAGCGCTCTGGCCTTGCCATGGCGATGCGAGAACTCGGCTGGTCCGCACCCGCGGAACCCCTCCGGGTGAACGCCGTCCGCGCGGAGCTTCGGATGCTCGAGGCCGTCGTGAACGGAACACCACCGATGATGGACGCAGTCGCCGACGGCTCGTCGCCGAGGTGCCTCGCGCAGGCTCGTATTCAAGAGATCTTCGCGGGCGCGGAGCACGTGGCGCTGGACGCTCAGAATCCACTGAGCCGTCTTCGAGAGCGCACCGCGGCGAGGCTGGCAGCACTCGGAGTCGGACAACCTTTCCCACGATTCCTCGCGCGAGATGCAGCAGGCAACGAGGTGCGCCCCTCACGGCTCACGGGCCGCGTCACGGTCCTTCGATTTTGGGAGGAAGGGTCCCCGGCCTCGATGCTGGCGCACGAGGACGACTCGCGACTTGTTCGTCGCTTCTGGGACGCCCCCTTCGCCCTGCTGGGCGCCACGCATTCCCAGGACCGAACGGGATACCTCAGCTTGATCGAGTCGCGCGCGTTCGCAGGGTCACAGCTCTTCGACGGACCGATCAGCACCGTTCTCTTCGACGAGCTGGCCAAGGCCGGTGATGCCCTTACCCATGGCGCGGGCCTCTCAAGTCCGGTCGGAATCTTCGAAGCCTGGTCCCGTCCAGCCGCGGGATCTCTTTTCGTCATCGACGAATCAGGCGTCATCCGCGGTCGAGATCTTCCCTTCGAAGAACTGGAGGGCCTGGTGTCTTCGCTGATCGCGGAGCGCCGTGCCCGGCTCCGGATTCAGGGTGAGGGACGACTCATATCGGGTTCGACACGATAGGCGAGACTGCCCGACCAGACCTCCAATCCATGGCGTGTCATCACCTTCCTTGGGTCATTCTCCCACCGTTGATGCCTTGACCGCGGCTTGACTCGCTCTTATCCCCTTCGGCACCCGTTTCCCAGGCAACCTTCTCCCTTCCATGTACGCGCCCTTTTCCCCACGACCTCGCCGAGCAGGCCAGCTCTCTGCTGGCGCTGGTCGCGGCGAGCTGCCATTCTCGGCGGTGCTCGTGGTGGCGATAGGCGTGCTCGTCCTGGGATTGCACGGGTCTTCACCGGGTGAGTCCTCGTCGAGTGAGGTCGATGGGAACGAGGATGCCTCGGGGAGGGCGCTCCTGGCGTCGGATCGAGGGGGCCGGAGTCCGTTGGATCATGGCCTCGAAGGTCAGGATGGCGCTCCGGAGGAGGTCTATCCACAGCTTGCGTCCATTCGGCTGGATGGAGAACCGCGAGCGAGTGGGATCCCATCAGCTCCAGGCCGCGGAGACGGCCCCTCGGAGTCGCCCCTCGTCTCGCCGACTTCGCCGGTCGAGCCTCTGGAGCCCGGTCAGAAACGTGCCGGCACCTTCGGAGCCGCAGAGCCTCCGCAGATGCAGGGCGATAGGCGCGCGGGTTCGCGCGAGGAAGGCAGCTTCGAGAAAGGCGTTCGTCATGGACTCTGGACCGCCTGGCGAGCGGACGGAAGCTTGCGGTCGCGCGGCTACTACGAGGAGGGTCTCCGCGACGGGACCTGGGAGTCGTTCAGCGCGAGCGGCGGACTCTTGAGCGAGGTCGAATATGAAGGCGGCAGTCGCCACGGCGACTGGCGTGCGTTCTCCGAAGACGGGAGGCTGCTCGAAGAAGGGGAGTACGCAGAGAACGTCGCGACGGGCCTCTGGGTCAAGTACTACTCCGGCGGCGAGATCAAGGAGCGAGGCCGGCTGGTGAATGGGCTCCGTGAAGGTCGCTGGGAGTTCTACGACGATCTCGGGATCCCCACGGCTGAGGCGGGCGAGTACCGCGCGGGCATCCGGATTCAGTAGATCGCGCGGCGGCGCAGCCTGAGCAACGTTCTTTTCTTGCTCGCTGGTCGATGTCCCTGGCGCATCCGCTGACGCGGATGCGCGTCGAGTCCCTGGCGCATCCGCTGACGCGGATGCGCGTCGAGTCCCTGGCGCATCCGCTGACGCGGATGCGCGTCGAACTTGAGCCATCCTTGCCCGAGCTCTCAGCCGCCGCGGGTGTGCATCTCAAGGTGGGGCTGGCCCCGCAGCTCCTCTGCGCCTGCCAGCGCACCGCGCTGTTCGGCCAGGAGGCGTTTCTCGGCACCACGGTCGTTCCGCGCGGACCAGGTCGCCGCAACGCGGGCAGCAGCCGCTTCAGGGCCCTCTTCCCGAAGCACCTGGAGGAGCGGCGTTCCCTCCCGCGCGTAGAGACAGGAGAAGAACCGGCCATCCGCCGTGATACGCGCGCGATCGCAGCCAGCGCAGAACGGGCGAGTGGTGGATGCGATCACGCCGAAGACCTGACCGTTCGGAAGGACGAAGCGATCGGCGGGCGCGGTGGTTCGGTCCGGTTCCAGTGGCTCTGGATCCCCGAACGCCTGCGCGGCCTGCCGCAGGATCTCGCCGATCGGAACCACCTTGTCCATGGTCCAGCGCGTCGCGCCGCCGACGTCCATGTACTCGATGAAGCGCACCTCGATCCCGTGCTCTTGCCCGAAGCGGAGGAGGTCGCCGATTTCGTCGTCGTTTTCTCCCCGTAGGATGACCGCGTTGAGCTTGGTTCCCGTGAATCCAGCCGCAGCGGCCGCCTCGATGCCTGCCATCGTGGAGTCGAAGTCGTCACGGCGCGTGAGGTGCTGGAAGCGCTCGCGGCGCAGCGTGTCGAGGCTGATCGTGATCCTGCCAAGGCCAGCGACCTTGAGCGCCTGGGCGGCCTCCTCGAGGAAGACGGCGTTCGTGGTGAGGCAGAGGTCCTCGAGGTCCGAGATCCGCGCGAGGCCCGCCACGAGTTCGCTCAGGTTCCTTCGCAGGAGCGGCTCGCCTCCGGTCAACCGCACGCGGCGGACGCCGAGCGGCACGAGGGCCTGCACCAGCTCCGCGTGCTCCTCGAGGGTGAGGAGATCCTTCCGGGGGAGCCAGGTGTAGCTCTCCTCGGGCATGCAGTAGCCACAGCGGAGGTTGCAGCGATCCGTGACGGAAAGGCGCAGGCTCCGGAGCGGACGTGCCAGCTGGTCGCGGACGGGGTCCATGGGCGAGGAGTATCGCCCAGCTCCTCTGAGCCCACAACCTTCGGTGGTGGGATGTGGGGGAGAACGGACTATCTTGGGGCCATGACACGTGAATCAGCGACCGAAGCCGAGCCTTCGACTCCCGTTCCTGCCCTCAAGACCCTCGGCGCCCTCCGGGAGAGCGGCTGGTCGAGCCGAACCGTCCACGAGGAACTCCGCGGCAACCTGATCCTGCGCCTGCGTAAGGGAGAGAACGTCTTCCCCGGCATCGTCGGCTACGAGGACTCGGTCGTTCCACAGATCCAGAACGCCATCCTCTCCGGGCATAGCTTCATTCTCCTTGGCCTGCGCGGCCAGGCGAAGACCCGGATCGCTCGCTCCCTGACGGGGCTGCTCGACGAATGGCTGCCGGCGATCGACGGGTCGGAGCTCAACGAAGACCCGTTCGCGCCGGTCACGGTGCCCTCGCTCAAGCTCGCCGCCGAGGCGGGCGACGACCTGCCGATCCGCTGGATGCACCGGAGTGCTCGCTACCAGGAGAAGCTCGCGACCCCCGACGTCAGCGTGGCGGACCTCATCGGCGACGTGGACCCCATCAAGGCCGCGACGCGCCAGCTCACCTTCGCGGACCCCGAGGTCATCCACTTCGGCATCCTGCCGCGCGCGAACCGCGGCCTCTTCTGCGTGAACGAGCTCCCCGACCTTCAGGCGCGCATCCAGGTCGGACTGCTCAACATCCTGGAGGAAGGCGACATCCAGGTGCGCGGCTTCCCGATCCGGATGCCGCTGGACCTCGGGATGATCTTCACGGCGAACCCCGAGGACTACACGAACCGCGGCAGCATCATCACGCCCCTGCGTGACCGCATCGCTTCGCAGATCCTGACGCACTATCCGCGCGACCTCGCGCAGGCGATGGAGATCACGACCCAGGAGGCCTGGCAAGACCGTGGCGCCGGCGCTGTGCCGGTATCGATTCCCGGGCCGATCCGGGAGGCGATCGATCTCGTGGCCTTCGAAGCGCGGGACTCCGAGTTCGTCGATCAGTCGTCGGGCGTGAGCGCGCGGCTCTCGATCGCGCTCTTCGAGAACGTGGTTTCCAACGCGGAGCGCCGCGCGCTCGTCGCGGGAGAGTCTTCCGCCACCGTGCGTCCGGCGGATCTCTTCGCGGGCGTGTCCGCGGTGACCGGCAAGGTCGAACTCGTGTACGACGGCGAGCGCGAGGGCATCGCGACGGTCGCGAAGGCGCTCGTGGGCAAGGCGCTCAGCCGCGCGTTCGAGCGCGCGTTCCCGGACGGCTACGCCGAAGCGGAAGGCGACGCGGGCGGCAGCGCGCCCGTGTATGAGTCGCTTCTCGAGTGGTTCCGCAAGGGCGGTCAGCTCGAACTCGACGACGTGACCAGCGACGTTCAGCACCACGCGAGGCTCGCGGAGGTCAAGGGCCTCGAGGGCCTCGTGAACAAGCACATCGAAGGCGCCGCTTCCATGTCGGTCGGTGAGCGCGCGTCCCTGATGGAGCTCGTGCTCGAAGGGCTGCACCAGAACTCGCTCCTTTCCCGGGACGACGATGATTCGGGCGTGCGGATCTTCGGCGACATGCTTGCGCAGATGGCTCGCAGCCTGGGCCGCTGATCGCGATGCGTTTCACGTACAGCGAATACGATCCGTCGAAGGAGACCCTGAAGGATCTCCTGAAGAGGATGAAGGATCTCTATCACGACCTGCTCCTGCAGGCGGACGGTGATCCCGAGCAGGCGCTCGCCTGGCTGGAGATGCTGGCGGAGCGCTACCGGCTGTTTCCCAAGGGCTTCACGATCGAAGATCTGAAGAACGCGCTCAAGGAGGAGCGGCTCATCGAGGACACGGCCGCCGGCCTCGCGATGTCGCCGGGCGGCGAGCGCGCCCTGCGCCAGGAGTCCCTCGATCGAATCTTCAGCGGCCTCTCCAAGGACGCGGCGGGGGATCACAGGGTCTCCGCGCCGGGCGTAGGCCAGGAGCGACTGTCGGAGACGCGCCCCTTCGAGTTCGGGGATCCGTCGGACCTCATCGACGCGGGCGCCTCGGTTCGCAACGCGCTCCGGCGCGGCATCGATCCCTCGGCGTTTCACCTCGTGGAAGAGGACCTGGAGGTCTACGAGACCGAGCACCTCTCCAGCTGCGCGACGATTCTGCTCATCGACATCAGCCACTCCATGATCCTCTACGGAGAGGACCGGATCACCCCGGCGAAGCGCGTGGCGCTCGCGCTGACCGAACTCATCCGGACGCGCTATCCGAAGGACGGCCTGCGGGTGATCACGTTCGGCGACGACGCGGAGGAAGTGGCACTCGACGATATCCCGCGGATCAGCGTGGGCCCGTTCCACACGAACACGCGAGCAGCTCTCCAGATGGCGCGGGATCTCCTGCGCCGGGAGAAGCGCGCGAACAAGCAGATCTTCATGATCACCGACGGCAAGCCGAGCGCGCTGACCGAGCGGAACGGGGAGATCTACAAGAACCCGTTCGGCCTCGATCGCCGGGTCGTTGCGAAGACGATGGACGAGGCGACGATCTGTCGGCGGCACGGGATCCCGATCACGACGTTCATGCTGACGGATGATCCGGTGCTGGTGAACTTCGTGGAGGAGTTCACCGAGGCGAACCGCGGCCGCGCGTACTTCGCCGGGCTGGACCGCCTCGGGGCCACGATGTTCGTCGACTACGTGAGGAACCGGAAGAGCCGCGTGTAGCTCCCAGGAGACCGTTGAAAAACAGCGATCCACGCCGCAGCGCTCTCCGGTCCCGACTCTGCGTTGAAGTAACCATCCAGATGGCATCCAACCATGGGGAAGTTACTTCGCCTTGATTCGGAACCGGAGAGCACTACTGCGAAGACCGCTGTTTCTCAACGGCCTCCTTGCTACCCGCCGATCACCCGGACGTTCTCTCCGATCCAGTCGAGCATCGCCCGCAGCTCGTCGAACGACTCGTGACGCGCGCGCACCCAGGCGTTGGCGTGGTAGCCCGCTTCGACTCCCTGGGTCCGCGTCCCCGGCTCGGGGAAGTGCGAGTCCATCAGGTGCTGCCCATAGCGGCGCTGCATCTCGGCCTGTCCCTCGTAGCGCACGATCCGCCCGTCCTGGCTCGGCCGGAGCGCCACCATCCCTGCGGCGTAGCGCCGTGACAGCCTTTGCGCGGGTGCGCCGTGCACGATCAGCTGCGCCCACTCCCGATAGATATCGATCTCGTTCGCTGCGGCGTACACGTCCCACATGCGAACGCCGGGCGGGCGGCAACCGATCTCGCTGAACTTGAGGCCCTTCGGCCCGAAGAACCACTCCATGTGCGTGGCCGATGTCTCGACGCCCAGGACCTCCTGCACGCGGCGGCCCAGCGCCTTGACCTCGTCGTAGGTGTCGTCGGCGTCGACGCGGTTGGTCGCCACGATCTGCGGCGAGATCCAGCGCTCGCGCATCGCCTCCAGCACGTTGGGGTAGTAGTGCGAGACGAAGTCGTGGACGATGTGGCCGCCGACCGTCAGCGTGTCGTAGAAACCCTCATGGCCCTCGATGAACTCCTCGCACGCAACCCCGGCCCCCGCCGCGAGACCGCTGCCCTGGATCGCGGCTTCGAGCGAAGCCTCGTCGTTCGCGCGGTAGGTCCCCGCGGCGCCGGCGCCGTCTCGCGGCTTGAGGATCACGGGGAATCCCACGCGCTTGGCGAAGGCGCGCGCCTCGGCGGGATCGTTCGTACCGAGGCTCTCGGCAGTGGCCACGCCGGCCTCCCGCAGCGCTTCCTTCATGGCCGGCTTGTCGCGGCAGAGCCACGCCGTGCGCGTCGAGGTCCCGGGGATCGTGCACTGCTCGCGAACCCACGCGCAGGGCATGATGTGCGCCTCCACGGTCGTCTCCAGCCTGTCGACCCAGCCGCGCGACTGGATGCGCTTGACGGCGGCGAGGAGCGCCTCTCCGTTCGTGACCGATGGCACCTGTTCGTACCCGTCGAGCCAGCTCTTCAGCTCCGGGTCGAGCGCTTGTGCCGAGCCCTCTCCGATGGCGGTAACGGACGCTCCGACCGCGTGGAGCGCGCGCACGAACTCGCGCTGGTTGCGGGGAAAGGACGGTTCGACGAAGACGACGTGCATGGGAGATCAGCGCGGTGGAGGGAGGCCAGGGGGAGGTAGCAGAAGGGCTCCGCGGAGCAGGAGAGGCGCCGCTCAGAACTCGGCGAGGATGGCGGAGTAGAGGTCTTCGTAGCGGGTCACCTGGGCCTTCCACGAGAAGTCCTGGCGCATCCCGGTCTGCTGCATCTTGGCCCAGGCGTCGCGGTCCTGCCAGACCTCGAGGGCGTGACGCAGGGTGTCGTGGAGCGCCGTCGACGAGAACTCGTAGAAGACGAATCCCGTGCCCTCGCGCGTCTCCGGATCCCAGCGCTGAACCGTATCGGCGAGCCCACCGGTGGCCCGCACGACGGGGATCGTTCCGTAGCGCAGGCTGTACATCTGGTTGAGGCCGCAGGGCTCGTAGCGTGACGGCATCAGGAACAGATCGCTGCCCGCTTCGATCCGGTGGGACAGCTCGTTCTTGTAGCCGAAGTAGACGCCTACCTTCTGGGGCAGCGCATCGCGCAGCCACTGGAAGTAGCGCTCGTAGGTCTCCTCGCCGCTGCCGAGCACGATCAGCCGCACGTCGGCGGACCGAAGCAGCACCGGCAGGATGTCGGGCAGGAGGTCGAAGCCCTTCTGCCCCGTCATGCGCGAGACGATGCCGATCACGGGGCCGCGCGGGTTCGGCGCGAGGTTCAGCTCCTCGAGGAGCTTGTCCCGGCAGACTCGTTTGCCGGCGAGATCGTCCGGCCCGAACTTCGCAGGGATATCGGGGTCGACGTCCGGGCTCCACTCCTCGTAGTCGACGCCGTTGACGATCCCGACGAGGTGGTCCGAGCGGCGGGAGAGGAGCCCGTCGAGGCCCATGCCGTGCTCCTGGGTCTGGATCTCGCGCGCGTAGGTGTCCGAGACGGTGGACAGCCAGGACGCATGCAAGATCCCTGTCTCCAGAAAGTTGATGACGCCTTTTTCCAGGCGCTCCTGGTGAAAGGACTGGCGCGCGTCGCCCAGTCCGACGGCCTCGATGGCCGACGCCTTGAAGGCGCCCTGGTAGCCAAGGTTGTGGATCGAGAGCAGCGTGCGGGTGCCCTGGAAGAGAGTATCCCAGCCGTAACGCGTGCGAAGGAACAGCGGGAGGAGCCCGGTATGCCAGTCATTCACGTGAATGATGTCAGGCGCCCAGCCGCTGCGCTGGCAAGCCTCGAGCACCCCGCGACTGAACGCCGCCCAGCGCACTGGCTCGTCCTCATCATCGGTATAGAACTCCTCGCGTCCGAAGAGGTCCGGGATGTTGATGAACTCCACCTGGAGGGGGCCCTCGTTGGAGCCCCCGCCCGCCGAGAGCGGCATCGGCGCCTTGCGGGTTTCTGCCCGGTAGGTCCGCGCGGGGAACTCCATGTCGAAGGGCTTCAGACCCTCCACGGTCGTGAGGCCGCTGGCGTCGATGCGCTTGTAATACGGAACGAAGAGCCGGACATCGTGCCCTCTGGCCCATAGGGCCTTGGCGAGGGCTGCGGCGACGTCGGCGAGACCGCCGGTCTTGGCGAAAGGGGCGCACTCGGACGAGGCGATCGCGATGCGGAGCGGGGAGGGCATGGCATGAGCTTAGCCTGGCAGAGCGTGTTGCCGCGACGGTAAGTCGATAGACTCAGGGGCATGCCAGCCTCCACCGTCTTCGTCGCTCCCTATGCACTCCCGAGCACGCTCAAGTTCGTCTCGGCCGCGGCCATGTTGCCGGAAACGGTGTTCGGGATCATCGCTCAGGAGTCACGCGAGTCGTTCCTGGCGCGCGTCGACCCCAGGGTGGGGGCCTGCGTCGCGGGGTTCGTCCAGGTTCAGGACGCCCACGATCCCGATCAGCTCGAGGCCGCCGTGCGACAGATGGCCGGCGCCCTCGGCACCGGCCGAGTCGATTCGCTGATCGGAATCCTGGAGCCGCTCCAGGAGGCCCTGGCCATCGTTCGCGAGCGCCTTCGGATCCGTGGAATGGACGCGGCCGAGGCGCGACGCTTTCGCGATAAGGCGCACATGAAAGACGTCCTGCGCGCGAATGATCTTCCGTGCGCGCGCCATGTCCTCGCCCACGACCGTGAGACCGCGCTGGCCTTCGCCCGCGAGGTGATGCCGCTCGTCGCCAAGCCGCCCGCGGGCGCCGGCGCCAAGGACACGTTCCGCGTCGAGCGCATCGAGGACCTCGAGTCCTGGATGGAGCGCGTGCCACCGAGTCCCAGCAGGCCGCTCCTTCTGGAGGAGTTCGTCCAGGGAACGGAGTACTCGTTCGACAGCGTTTCGATCGGCGGCCAGCACGTCTTCCATTCGATCTCCGAGTACGCGCCCACGCCCTTGCAGGTGATGGAGACGCCCTGGATCCAGTGGACCGTGCTGCTGCCGCGAGAGATCCGCACGCCGGAGTTCGCGAGTATCCTCGAGGCCGGTCCCAGGGCGCTGGATGCCCTCGGCATGGTGGAAGGCATGACGCACATGGAGTGGTTCCGTCGCCACGACGGGTCCATCGCCATCTCCGAGGTCGCAGCCCGTCCGCCCGGCGCGCAGTTCACCACGATGATCTCCTACGCCCACGACACCGACTTCTACCGCGTGTGGGCGGAAGCTTCGGTGTTCGGCCGTTTCCAGGCTCCCGAGCGCAAGTATGCCGCAGGTGCCGCCTACCTGCGGGGTCAATCGAGCGGGGCGCCAGGTCATGGGGCGCCAGGTCATGGGGCGCCTGGCGGTGGGGGCCAGCGCGTCGCCCGCGTCACGGGCCTCGACGAGATCCGCTCCCGCCTTGGCGATCTCGTGGTCGAAGCGGACATCCCGTCACCCGGCCAGCCGAAGTCCAGCAGCTACGAGGGCGAAGGCTACGTGATCCTGCGGCACCCGGAGACGGACGTGGTCCGGCGCGGTCTGCAGTTCGTCGTCGAAACGCTTCGGGTCGGACTCGAAGGCTGATCTCCACCTCTTCCTACAGCCATGACCCTCAACGTCGTACTGATCTCGCCGTCCTTCCCCACGGACAACGGGCACTTCACCAAGGCGCTCCACGCGCTCCCCGGAGTCCGCGTGCTCGGCGTCGGTGATCAGCCGCTCGAGGCCATGGAGCCGGACGTAAGAGCGGCCCTCGACGATCACCTGGTCGTTCGCAACCTCTGGGACGAGGCGGCCACCGTCCAGCAGACCGTCGACTGGCTCGCCAGGAAGGGGCTCCAGCCGCACCGGGTCGAGTGCCTGTGGGAACCCGGCGTCATGCTTGCGGCGCGCATGCGCGAGCGATTCGATGCCCCGGGTCTACGCGTGGAGCAGGCGCGCGCTTTCCGCGACAAGGAAACGATGAAGGCGACGCTGGACGCCCACGGGATCCGCACACCGCATCACTACCGCGCGAGCACCGGCGCAGAGGTCCAGGAGGCCGCCGCGAAAGTCGGGTACCCCCTGATCGTGAAGCCGATCGACGGCGCGGGGTCTGCGGACACCTACGTCGTGCGCACCGACGGCGAACTCGAAGGGGTCCTGGTGGCGGTCAAGCACGTGCCCGAGGTCAGCGTCGAGGAGTTCATCGAAGGCGAGGAATTCACCTACGACGCCATCCTCTCCGGCGGTCGGACGCTGTTCGAGAACGTCGCCTGGTACCGGCCCAAGCCGCTGGTCGCGCGTCAGAATCCCTGGATCAGCCCACAGGCCGTGTGCCTCTCGGACATCCGCCAGGACGACATCGCGCCCGGCGTCGAACTCGGGCGGCGCGCGCTGAAGGCGCTCGGCCTGCAGACAGGCATGGCGCACATGGAGTGGTACCGGTCCGCAAAGACCGGCGAGGCCATCTTCGGTGAGGTCGGCGCCCGTGCTCCGGGCGGTCGCCTGTCCCACGGCATGAACCTGACCTGCGACGGCGACGTCTTCCGGCTCTGGGCCGAGGCGATTACGTCCGGCGAGACCACGCAGAAGATGGAGAAACAGTTCAACGCCGCGCTCGTGTTCAAGCGGGCGACCGGCAACGGTAACCTCGTGACCCGAATCGAGGGCCTCGAGCGCGTGCTGGGGGAGAGCGGTGAACACATCCCGGTGGTGGACCTCGTGCCGATCGGCCAGCCCCGCAGGGACTGGACCCAGGTCGTGACCGGTGACGGCTGGATGGTCGCACGCCACGTGGATCTCGGCTCGACGCTACAGATCGCCGACAGGCTCGCCCAGGACGTGCGCATTCTCTGCGATGGTTGACCCTGCGAACGAAGCGGCCCGGAAGATCGCGATCCTCGGGCCCCAGCACGCGAACCCCATCCTGCGTGAGGTGCTCGATTCCGAGAGCATGCCCGGCCCCTACGTTCTGGTCGCTGCTGGCTGGGAGGAGCGCGAGGCCGAAACGGGCTCGCTCGAGTCCCATCTCGGTGTGTCCGTGCAGAACCTCGGAGCATGGCCCGCCTGCGAGACAGCGTTCGAGAAGGACAGCGAGCTCAAGAAGCTGATGTTCGCGCGCTACGACAGGATGCGGGAACTCACGCGCGTCTACCGCGTGCGCATGAGCGCCGAACTGGGCGCGCTGCGGACCCTCTTTGCTCGGACGAATCCCGCCGCGCCCGACGACCTCGTCGGGCCCGAGCTAGAGCCCGCGTTCGAAGCGTTGCGCGCGCTGGATGACCTCCATCGGGGCCGCGTCGCGGCGTTGAACGACGAGACGTTTGCGAGAGCACACGAGCGGGACAGCCTGCGCGAGGGCACCGAGCGCATGGCGGAGATGCTCGCCGGGGCGGGGACGCTGTTGATCGCTGGCGGGCACGTCGGGATCCTCTACAACCGCATGCGACTCTTCCGCGTGCTGGACCATCTGAACCCGGGCGCGGGGATCGCGGGCTGGTCCGCCGGCGGCATGGTGCTGACGGACACGCTTCTGCTGTTTCACGACTCGCCCCCGCGTGGTGCCGGTGATGCCGAGGTTCATGGTCCAGGCTTCGGGATCGCGCACGGAATCGTGGCCCTGCCGCACGCGTCCACGCGCCTGCACCTCGACGATCAGGCCCGCGTGGCGATCCTCTCTCGCCGGATGGCCCCCGCGCTGGTGACGGCGCTCGACGGCGGCCAGTGCGCGCTACTCGGCGGTGCTGGCGAGTGGAGTTTCCGCGGAGGAGCGCGGCTCCTTCGGCCCGGCGGGCAGGTCGAGGACGCTTCCGACAGTGGGCGGGAGCCCGCACTCTCCCCGGGAGGGACAGCATGAATCAGGTTCTGGAGAAGGACACGCTGGACGCGCTGCTGGCTCGCATCGTCGCCGAGGGGCCAGCGGCCGTTTCGGCGGTCGAGGGAGGCTTCCCCGTCGTCGAAGGAAATCGTGCGCTCTTCGCGTACGTGGGGCATGCGGACGAAGTTCGGCTGCACCACTGGATCTTCGGGCTCGAGTCCGCCCAGGAGTTCCATCGCGTCCATGCCGAGGTCTGGACACTGGAGATCGAGATCCATGACGCGGCGCGCGTCGAGTACAAGCTGGAGGTCGTCGAGAACGAGCAGCGTCAGCTGATGCGCGATCCGCTCAACGATCAGCTCGCTCGAGATCCGTTCGGCGCCAACTCCGTGGCGACCGGGCCGGGCTACACCGAGCCGTGGTGGGCGCTGGAGGATCGAGCCAAGCGGCACGGCGAGGTCCTGGTGCGGCAGCTCCGCTGCAAGACCTTCGGCGACGTCCGGCCGCTTTCGATCTATTTGCCGCCGCGCTACCGCGAGACGCGGCGCTACCCGCTGCTCGTCTGCCACGACGGCCTCGACTACCTGGAGTTCGCCGGGCTCCAGCGCGTGCTGGACAACCTGATCGACCTCCAGGAGATCCCGCCGCTCATCGTCTGCTGCACGCAGTCCCCGAACCGGACCGAGGAGTACGCCGCGAACGAGCGACACGCGGAGTTCATCGCCAACGAGGTGCTGCCGCTGATGGAAGCCGAGTTCTCCTTGCTCGACGGCCCATCGGACCGTGCGCTGATGGGGGCGAGCTTTGGCGCGGTCGCGTCGCTGTACACGGCGCTTCAGTTTCCGGATCGTTTCGGGAAGCTCTTCCTTCAGTCAGGAAGCTTCGCCTTCACGGACATCGGACCCCACGGCCGTGGCCCGGTCTTCGACAACGTCGTGCAGTTCGTGAACCGCTACCGGCGGAATCCGACGAAGCCGGCGACGCGTGTTTTCCTTTCCTGCGGCATCTACGAGTCGCTGATTGTCTACAACCGGTCGCTTCTGCCCATGCTGCAGAAGACCGGCACGGAAGCCGTTCTGGTCGAATCCCAGGACGGTCACAACTGGGAGAACTGGCGGGATCGTCTTCGCGACGGCCTCACCTGGCTCTTTCCGGGTCCCCTTTGGATGGTGTACGAATAACGATGGCTCCAATCACACGACGAATCGGCCTCTCCCTCGGCGCGGATCTCTGCTGGCCGCGCTCCTTCGAGGGCATCATGAAACGCTGGGATCCGACGCTGCGGATCGGCGGCGACGACGTACGCTTCGAGGTCGAGCGCGTCACGATCGAGCCCTTCGACCTGCGGGCACCCGTGCGCTACGACATCGTCCTCGATCGTCTCACGCACTGGTACACCAACACGCGCGAGTGGATCAAGAAGGCGGTGTTGATGGACGATCTCTACGTCCTCAACAATCCGTGGTCGGTCCAGTCGATGGAGAAGCAGACGTCGTACTGTGCGATGATGCGGCTCGGCATGCCGATCCCGGACACCTGGCTGGTGCCGCCCAAGGAGTACGTGGACACGCCGGACCTGCAGCGCACCCTCGAGCGCTACGCCAAGCTGTTCGACCTCGACAAGCTCGGCGATCAGGTCGGCTATCCGCTGTTCATGAAGCCCTACGACGGTGGGGGCTGGGTGGGCGTGAGCAAGGTCGAGAACGCGGACGATCTGCGGCAAGCCTACGACGAGAGTGGCAAGTACGTGATGCACCTCCAGAAGGGCATCCTGCCGTTCGATCACTTCATCCGCTGCATCGGGATCGGCCCCGACGTTCGGATCGTCGAGTACGACCCGAGCGCGCCGCTCCACGAGCGCTACACGACGGACTTCAACCACCTGCCCGAGGCCGACATGACGCGGCTGCGTCAGATCACCCTGACGATCAACGCGTTCTTCGGCTGGGACTTCAACTCCTGCGAGTGCCTGCACCAGAGCGGCGAGTGGTACCCGATCGACTTCGCGAATCCATGCCCGGACTCCCAGGTGACGTCGCTCCACCGGCACTTCCCGTGGCTCGTGCTGGCGAACCTCCGCTGGGCGCTCTTCAACGCGGCCACCGGGCGCAAGAAGCCGCGCAACCTCGACTGGGATCCCTACATCGAGATCGCGGACGGCCCCGGCACCTTCGACGAGAAGCTCCCGCAGTACGCTGCACTGGCGGAGAAAACGCTCGACGTGAAGCGCTTCGAGGAGTTCTGCGCCGAGCACCTCGGACCGCTCGAAGAGGTCGCGTGGGAGTACTTCGGCTCGAAGGACGCGCGGGAAGCCGTCCGCGAGAAGGTCGCCGCATTGTTCCCGGAGCACGAGGTCGAGGAGTTCACCGAACGCTTCTGGAGTTCCATCCAGGATTGGCGCCTCGAGACGGCGCAGGAGACGAAGTCGTGAGTCGAAAGAGCGAAACGTGGTTCTCACCCAGGGTGGGAAGAGAGGTCAAGGTCGTCCGCTGGGGCGAGGTGGGCACGCCGGTGGTGTTCTTCCCGACGGCGGCGGGCGACGCGGAGGAGTGCGAGCGCTTCCTCCTCGTCGATGCCCTCGGCCCTCTGCTCGAGGAAGGGGTCATCAAGCTCTACTCGGTCGACTCGGTGCCCGGCATGGTCTGGCTGAAGGAAGACAACAGCACGCCCACCGCGACGAAGGCCCAGGCGGGGTTCGACGCGTTCGTCGAGCATGAGCTCGTGCCGATGATCGCGCGCGACTGCGGCGCCGACGATCCGAAGAAGCTCGATATCATCGCGACGGGCTGTTCCATCGGCGCTTACAACGCTCTCGCGGCCATCTGTCGCCATCCCGATCTGTTCCAGTCTGCGATCTGCATGTCGGGGACCTACGAGCTCTCGAAGTTCATCGACGGGGACATGGACGAGGCGTGGTACTTCGCCTCACCGCTGCACTTCGTGCCCAACATGAAGGAGGACCATCCGATGCTGAAGAAGCTTCGGGAGCGGCACATTCTTCTGAGTCACGGCACGGGACGCTGGGAGGATCCCGCGGAGTCCTGGGCGGTGGCGCGCGTGCTCGGGGCGAAGGGCATCCCGAACCACGTCGACGAGTGGGGCGATGAGTGGGATCATGACTGGCCGACGTGGCGACGGATGTTGCCGTCCTACCTCAGGTCTCGGCTCGTGGACTGAGGGTGTAAGGGGCATGTAATGCCCCAAGGGGACAGAACGCTTGGGACTAACATGGAACGGCGCGCCCCCGGGGTGCGTCCTCTCCTGACGTTCTCTTTCTCCGTCCTCTCACGCCCCATGAATCACTCTCCCAAGAGCCACCCGCTCGCACGCGGCTTCGTCCATGTCGGTGCCGCGGCGCTTCTCGCCGCTTCCGCCGCCGCGGCCCCGCTGCCCCAGGTCGAGGCACCTGCCTTCAGCCAGGTTCCCTACGTCGTCGACACCGGCTGGGTGGCACCCACGGGCTCGGCCGCGACGAAGCTCACGCTGACCGAGACGATCCAGATCCAGCAGCCCGGCGCCGACTGGATGCGGATCTACTTCGACGACGCCGTACTCGCGGGAGATCCGCTGGCCGGAACGGGCGCCGAGCTGCGCCTGATGGCGCTCAAGGACGGCGGCTACCAGGTGATGAACGCCATCGAGCTGGAGCGCTGGGACAACTCCACGGCGTACTTCAACGGCGACGCGGTCATCATCGAGGTCTGGGCTCGTCCGGGCACGGGCTCGAGCCGGGTGCAGGTGAAGAGCATCGACATGGGCATCGCTCCGGCGGGGGACCGCAGCATCTGCGGTTCGCTCGATGACCGCGTGGCGTCCACGGACCCACGCTCCGGGCGACTCCTGCCGATCGGCTGCACGGGCTGGCTGATACAGGACTGCGCCGGCTGCGCTCTCACCGCAGGCCACTGCACGGGCAACATCAACGTGCTCCAGTTCAACGTCCCGCCGTCCCTTTCGAACGGCTCGATCCAGAACCCGCCGCCGAGCGATCAATACCCGATCGACCCGTCTTCGATCCAGTCGAATGGTGGCCAGGGGGTCGGCAACGACTACGCCTACTTCGGCACCTTCGCCAACGGCACCACGGGCCTGACCGTCACCGCCGCCCAGGGTCCGGGCTTCCAGCTGGTCTCGCCGCCTTCGGTCGGCGCCGCGCAGATCCGGATCACGGGCTTCGGCACCGACAACACGCCGAACACGAGCAACCAGACCCAGCAGACCCATGTCGGTCCGCTCGTGACGTCGTCGAGCACGACGGTGCAGTACGCCACGGACACGACCGGTGGCAACTCCGGTTCGCCAGTCATCTGGGAACAGATGGACATGGCGGTCGGCATCCACACCCACGGCGGATGCACGTCCGGTGGCGGGCAGAACTCCGGCACCAGCTTCGACCATCCGGGGCTCCAGGCGTTCCTCGCTTCGCCCCAGGGAATCTGCGGCGCGGGTATCGCCCTCCAGAACCCTCCGACCCTCGTCGCGCGCGGCGTGTCCGAGCAAGTCGTCTTCCAGTCCGCGGGCGCGATCGTCGCTGGCTCGGCGACGCTCCATTACCGTGCGTCGGCGGCCGACCTGTTCCAGTCCGTGGCGATGGCGGACCTCGGCTCGGGGCTCTTCGCGGCGAACCTTCCGGCGTTCGACTGCGGTGACTCGCCCGAGTTCTACGTCAGCGCCCAGTCGACCCAGTGCGGCCAGGTCTTCGATCCGGCCGGCGGAGCCACGGCACCGCTCGACCTTGCGATCGGAGCAGCTGCGGTGAGCTTTGCTGACGACTTCCAGTTGGACCTTGGCTGGACCACGGGCGTCGCTGGCGCGACGACGGGCCAGTGGGAGCGCGGCGTTCCGGTGAACGATCCTTCGTGGGCCTACGATCCGTCGGGCGATGGGGACGGTAGCGGCAGCTGCTACCTCACGCAGAACGCAGCGGGCAACACCGATATCGACGGGGGCGCGGTCATTCTGATCTCGCCGTCGGTCACGGTGGCCGCGGCCGATACCCAGCTGTCCTTCCTTCGCTATCAGTCGTTGACGGACGAAGGCGGCGACGACGTGCTGCTCGTCGAGGTGAGCGCCGACGGCGGCTCGACCTTCGCGGCCGTGGCGTCGTACCAGACCTCGACGAACGGCTGGAGCGAGGAGACGATCTCGGCGACCCAGCTCGCGGCGGCGGGCGTCGGCATCGGCTCCAACCTCGTGGTGCGCTTCACGGCGAACGACGGCGGCGCGGCGACGATCCACGAAGCGGGGATCGACGGCTTCGCGGTCCAGGCCATCACCTGTGATCCCCTGGCGATCGGCGCGATCTACTGCGCGCCCGCTCAGATCAACTCGACGGGGTCTGCCGCCACCCTTCGTGGCCAGGGCTCCGAGGTGCTGGTCGACAACGATGTCACTCTGATCGCCGAGAGCCTGCCCTCCCAGGCGCTGGGCTACTTCCTCGTGTCCCCCAACGCCGGCAACGTACCGAACGCGGGCGGAAGCTCCGGAACGCTGTGCCTCGGCATGCCGCTCGGGCGCTACGCGGGGAACGTCCTGAACTCAGGCGCCACCGGTACCTACCAGATGCCGGTCAACCTGAACTCGATCCCGCAGCCCCTGGGCTCGGTCGCAGGCATGGTCGGGCAGACCTGGCGCTTCCAGGCCTGGTACCGCGACTCGTTCCTCGGGATCTCGACCTCGAACTTCACGAGCGGCCTGGCACTGACGCTGCGCTGATTCCCGGCACCTGTCAGGATCGAAAGACGCCACCCCTTCCCCTGCGGCGAATCCGCAGGGGAAGGGGTGGCGTCTTTCCTTCATGGGCGCGCCGAGCGGCGGCGATCAGCCCTTGTCACGGTTGCCGATATCCGCGAAGTCCGAGTCGCTCCGACGGATCCGGTCCGAGGCTCGGCGACGCGCGCTGAAATCGTAGCCCGCCGGCACCACCACGATCCCGCTCTCGGTCACGGTAAAGCGCTTTCGATCCTCCTCGAGGTCCACGCCCACCTGGGTGCCGGAGGGAATCTTGACCCACTTGTCCACGATCACCTTCTTGAGGACGACGTGGTCGCCGACCTCGACGCCGCTCATGATGATGCTGTCCTCGATGTCCGAATCCTCACCGGTGTAGACGCGGTTCGAAAGGATCGAGCGGCGGACGCGCGAGCCCGACACGATCGACCCGTTGCAGAGCAGCGAGTCGACGACGTGCGCGCTCCGCCCCTGCGGCTCTGCGAACACCGTCTTGGCGGGCGGGTCGTTGTGCCAGAGCGTGTAGATCGGCCAGTTTCGGTCGTAGAGGTTGAACTGGGGCGTCACCGAGCAGAGGTCGAGGTTGGCGTCGTAGTACGCGTCGAGCGTTCCGACGTCGCGCCAGTACGGTGCGTCGTCGGAGCCGGCATTCTGCGCGCCGACGTCGCGGAAGGAGTGGGTGATGACCTTGGTCCCGTCGGCCACCATCGCAGGAAGGACGTCCTGGCCGAAGTCGTGGTTCGTGCCGCTGGTCTTCGCCATGTCCTCTTCGAGGCGACGCATCAGCTCGTCCTTCTCGAAGATGTAGATGCCCATCGAGCCCAGGCAGCGGCCTGGCTTGCCGGGGATCTCCGTTGCGTTCGTCTTGGGCTTCTCCTGGAAGCCCGTGACCCGGGACTCCTGATCGATCTCGAGGATACCGAATCGGGAAGCTTCCTCGGTCTTGATCTCGACCGCGCCGATCGTGCACTTGGCCCCTGACTTCACGTGGTCCATCAGCATGTCTCCGTAGTCCATCTTGTAGATGTGATCGCCGGAGAGGATGAGGACGTGGGAGCACTGCTCCTGTTCGAGCAGCTCGAGGTTCTGGGAGATGGCGTCCGCCGTGCCGCGGTACCACGCGCCGCTGCCGCCGTGCTGGGGCGGGCGCGGAACGATGAACTGGGCCAGTCGCCTCGGCAGGAAGTTCCAGGCGTAGCGCAGGTGCTCCTCCAGCGAGTAAGCCTGGTACTGCGTCAGGACGAAGACTCGACGGAGCCCTGAATGGATCGTGTTGGAGAGCGTGAAGTCGATGATGCGGTAGGCACCGCCGAAGGGAACCGCTGGCTTGGCGCGACCGTTCGTCAGGGGGCTGAGCCGCTCACCACGCCCACCGGCCAGGACGAAGGTCAGCGTGGCTTTCTGATGCTTGGTTCTGTCGATCATGGATTCTCCGTCGAGGCTCTGCGCGGTCGGAGGCTGCGCGCTGGTTGGGGGGGGCTGGCGACTCTGGCCCATGAGAACAGACCGGCCCGCGTCAGAACAGGCGCGGCTTCGAGAAGCGTCTCCCTTATGCCTTTGAACGGACCCATCGCGAACCCTACCGTAGCGCCGGCTTTACGCGCTGGCCCCGTCCGAGGGTCTGCCCATCCCGCCCGCTACCGCCCTTTCGACCACCCGGCTCGACCTCTCGGTTCGACCATCCGGCGCGGCACGAAGTCGCCGTTCCCCTGACTGCCCCCGAGCCCCCCCCGATGATTCTTTCGCTACTGGAGCGCCTCGAGCAGGAGGGCGGTGCCCGCGCATGGCGGCCCGGTGGCCTCGGCGCCAACCTGCGAAGTGCCTCTGCGACGACGGGCCAGCCGGGCAGGGCTCCCATTCGCTGGTACCGGTCTGCCGCGACCGGATCGACCGGCGTGCCAGCCACGACGAGCGGGCGAGTCGCTGCGGCCACCACCCTGCGAGCGGAGCGCACGGACGACGGAGTGTTCGTCGCTTCGTCCTCCGTGACCGGAGGCGAGCGGATCGTCTGGGTGGGGGATCTCGAGCTCGAATGCGCGACGCGCGCGGCGGCCGAGTTCCTGGCACCGTCCTTCGACTTCCACGCGGACGGCCTTGGGCTCGAGCTCACCTGGAAGGCCGCGCGTCGCGCTGGCAAGCCCGGGGGCGGCGCGCCGCTCGCTTTCCGGATGCGACTGACACTGCCGTGTCGTCCGATCGGTGAACTCACGTTCCGCAACGATGACCTCGACGGCGAGGTCTGGCTCAGCGCCACGCGCGACGGCCGAATGGCCGCTCGGATGCGCCCGTACGCAGCGCTCCCCGAACTCGAGATCGCGCCAGGGAGCGGAGAGCTGGCGTTCGAGCCTGACCCGGACTGGCGGCTCGGGGTCGAGGTCATGGAGTCGGACGGTAGTCTGCGCGTGGAGGACCGATTCTCTCCGGGTGTCTTCTTGTTGCAGCTCCCGGAGGGCGAGCGTGCGGTTCGACTCTCGATTCGGATCGTTCCCGTCACGGAAGCCCAGCGGGCCACGGAAGACCAGCGGGCCACGGAAGCCGAACGGGGCCAGCGTGGTGGCGCGCTCGGGTCGCTGATGGGCCAGCTTCGCTCGGATCCGGGTGCCGCTGCCGCTGCCGCTGCCGCCGCCAGTGTTCCCGTCAGAGCCGTCCCTGCCGATGATGTCCGCCTCGCCGCGATGGTTCTTCCGGGCCAGCTCGCGCTTGGCAAGGCGACGACCTCAGAGTCAGAGTCCGAGTCGGCGCTTCGGGAGCTGCTGATCGCGGCTGCCGAGCACGTCTCCGGCCCACGGTTCGATGTGGCGCTCTGGGCGGCTCGCGCTGCTTTCTTGATCGCTCCCGGGCCGACCCGCGACGTGACGTCCGTCACGCTTCCGTTTCTGCGCGGCGTCGTCGGCCGCATCGAGCGTGATCACCTCGCCACTGGCTGCCCGGGCGCCGCTGCCGCCGGCCTTCCGCGCTGGTGCAGCCCGTCGGACTCTTTCGATGCCCGGCAGATCCCGATCGAGTACGCGGCGCTCTTGCACCAGAGCTGCCAGCACGCGGCCGACCTCGCCACGTTCCAGGGAGAGAGAGACCTGACTCGACGAGCGCGGAGCCAGGCGCGCCACCTGCGCAGGTGGTTCCAGCGTGCGTACTGGCTCCCGCGCCCCGATCGAGCCGCAGACCTTGCGTTTCTGGACGCCGAATCGATAGGCCAAGGCCACGATGCGCACCGAGGCCAGAAGCGGGGCATGGCGCCCGAAACCGCCGCCGGGACTCGGGTTCGGGCGCTTTGCCTGCGGCCTCATATGCTACTGGCAGCGTCATTCGAAGGGGCGCCATTGTCCAGGGCGCAGCGACGCGTGATCGTCCGCGTCACGGAGGCGAGGCTACTCGTACCGAGCCTCGGGATCGCCACGCTCGACTGCGACGACATCGAGTTCCACGGACACTCGGGCCAGAACGGGGCGATCTGGCCGTTCCTGATCGCCTCCTTCGTCGAGGCGTCCCTCCGAGCCTTTGGGCCAGACCGCGGGCGGCACCGAATGCTGGCCGAACTGGTACATTCACAGGCTCTGCGGACGGCGCCCATGGCCTGGGCCCATTCTGCAGGTCGTTCGATCTCACCCATGCCGTACCTGGAGTTCGAGCCGATCCACTCGCACCGTCATCCCATGCCGATCGGTCCGCTTCATTTCGAACTCAACGCTGCCGAGGGCGCGCGAGCCATGGCGCTTCTTTCGGGCACGCTCTCCGCCTGCGCGATTCCTCCGGACTACGACGTCCGGGCGGCTGAGACTTCGCTCGCGTTCCTGCGCTCATGAAGGCTTCGAAGATGAATGTTCTCGTGCTCGGCTGGGAGTATCCGCCTGCCGTCGCCGGCGGGCTGGGTGCGGCCTGTCAAGGTCTTACCCGTGCGCTGGCGGCCCGCGGTCACGGGGTTCAGCTCGCTCTGCCGGACGCGTGCAGGCCGTATCACCCGCCAGGTCACGGGAGCGGCGAAGCCGAGGCGATCTTCCTCGGAACGTCGAGCGGCGAAGCCGGAGTCGAGGACGCTCGGGGCGCACTCTTCCATCCGTACGCGTCGGACGAGGTCCACGCGGCCACGCAGGACCCGGGGCGAGGGCCAGCCGGCTGGGGAGCCGCCGGTGCCAGGCTCTACGGCCGTGACCTCATCCCGTCCGTGCGGGCCTACACGCGCAGCGCCGTCGAGCGCCTGGCGCACCTTGACTTCGACGTCATCCACGCCCACGACTGGATGACGTTCCCCGCGGCGCTCCAGCTTCGACTCGCGACGGGCCGTCCCGTTTGCCTCCACGTTCACTCGACGGCCTACGACCGCGGCGGGTCCCCCGAGGTGGCCGGTCAGCTCGGACTCGAGCGAGGATCCATCGCCAGCGTGGAGCGCGCAGGGGTCCGCACCGCCGACGCGGTCGCGGCCGTGAGCGCCTACACCGGCCGCGTACTCGTCGATCACTACGGCGCCGACTCCGATCGCATCCGCGTCGTTCACAATGCGCCCAGCAGGCACCATGCGCTCAGCGGGGCGGCCTCGGGGCAGAACGCCGCACCATCTCCTGCGGCATCCGCCCCTGGCCGACCGGTCTCGCCGCGCACGCAGAAGACCGTCCTCTGCCTCGGCCGCCTCACGCGACAGAAGGGCGTCAGCTTCCTTCTGCGCGCCGCCAAGGTGGTGCTGATGTCGCATCCGGACGCGAGATTCCTCGTTGCAGGGGAAGGGGAGGAGCGGACTCGCTTGATCGAGATGGTCGCAGAGCTCGGCCTGGCCGGCAAAGTGCACTTCCTGGGGTCCATCAGCGACGAGGCGAAGGTCAAGGCGTACCGGGAAGCGGACGTCTTCGTGCTTCCTTCTGTCTCGGAGCCCTTCGGCCTCACGCCCCTCGAGGCGCTGGCCGAAGGAACTCCCGTCGTCCTCAGCAAGGCCTCCGGCGTCGCCGAGGTCTTGCCTTCCGCGCCTGCGGTCGAGCCCTGGGACTACGTCGGTATGGCGTCCGAGATCAGCGCTCTGCTTGATTCGCGCGGCAAGCCAGGTGGCCTCGCCGAGAGACTTGTCGCCAGCGGCCAGCGCGAGATGGCGAGTCTCTCGTGGGACAGGAGCGCGGCCGCGCTAGAGTCAGCGCTGGCCTTCGCGATCTCCCGCGGTGGCCGCGTCGTCCCCACGCTCCAAGAGCCTGTAGCGAAGAGCTGATTCCGCCATGACCTCGATCGTCTTCTATTTTCAGGTTCACCAGCCGTTCCGCGTCAAGGCGTATCCCCATGACGCGATCGGCCAGCGTCACGACTACTTCGACGACTGGCTGAACGAGGACGTGGCGAAGCGAGTGGCGCAGCTCTGCTATCTGCCGATGAACGAGACGCTGCTCCGCGCGATCGAGGAGACGAACGGTGCCTTCCGCTGCTCCTTCTCGATCTCCGGGACCGCGCTCCGTCAGTTCGAACTTTGGGCCCCCGAGGTCATCGACAGCTTCCGGCGGCTCGCCGCGACGGGCGCCGTCGAGTTCCTGTGCGAGACGTCACGGCACAGTCTCGCCGCCCTCGCGGACCCCCTCGAGTTCCGACTGCAGGTCGAGGAGCAGCGCGCGCTCCTGAAGCGGCTTTTCGGCGTCACGCCGACCTCGTTCCGGAACACCGAGCTGATCACGGACGAGAGCGTGGCCGCGCAGGTCAAGGAGCTCGGCTTCGAGGTGCTGCTCGCAGAGGGCGCGGACCAGCTTCTGCACGGCCGCACGTCCAACATCCTGTACGGGATGGAAGGCGCGGGCGGATTCCCGCTGATGCTGCGCGACTACCCGCTCTCCGACGACATCGCGTTCCGCTTCAGCAACCCGCACTGGGAGCAGTACCCGCTCTACGCGGAGACCTTCGTCGAGTGGCTGGAGACGATGCCTGCGAACAAGCAGTTCATCGGGCTCTACATGGATTACGAGACGTTTGGCGAGCACCAGCCGCGCTCGACCGGGATCTTCGAGTTCATGGCCGCGCTGCCCGGGATGGTGCTCGCCTCGAACCGGCCCCTCGACTTCGCGACGCCCCGCGAGGTCGTGCGCCGCGAGAAAGTGCTGGAGCCGCTGACCTACCCGCGTCCGATCTCCTGGGCCGACGAGGAGCGTGACCTCTCGGCCTGGCTCGGCAACCACATGCAGCGCTCGGCCCACGAGGCCATCTACGCGCTTGCCGATGCGGCCCGCTCCTGCGGCGACCCCGAGCTCCTGGAGGCCTGGCGAGATCTCACGACCTCGGACCACGTCTACTACCTCTCGACGAAGTGCGCCTCGGACGGAGATGTCCACCAGTACTTCAGCCCGTACGACAGCCCCCACGACGCCTTCCTGACCGTCATGAACGTGGTCGAGGACCTCGGCCGCCGGCTGGGTGTGAAGTAGGCGCCGAGGCGTCAAGAAGGGGACTCGGTCGGGCCCTCATGGGCCTATGATCTGGGCATGATGTCCTTCTCCAGCGCATTCCTGGCGGCGATCCTCTCCGGCGCGGCGGCGGTCTCCACCGCAGCGAGCCAGGTGACGGGCGCCGAGACCCAGGTGACGGGCGCCGCGACCGACGAGGCCGGCCGCGCGGAAGCGACGGCGGCTCGTGCCACCGAGAGCGCGGAACTCGACCGCCGTGAGGCGGTTGCATCGGCCGTGCAGGCGGTGGTCGTGAAGATCGAGTCGTCGTTCCGGACCGAAGAGGCAGGCGCCTTCCGTGAAGCCGTCGCTGGCTGGTTCAGCGAGGACGCGCGCGCGGTGATCGTGCCGCCGGATCCCGAGACGCTCGAGTCGCGCCGGATCAAGAGCTTCGTGGCCGGCGCCCCGGGCCGGCCGGTCGCGGTCGAGCGCTTTTCGATCGGCGACTTCGCCCTCGACGAGGCCACCGGCATGGAAGACGCGATCGACGACCTCCTGAGGGACCACGCCGAACTCCAGCGGGCCCTCGGCGGCCCGACCACGCGCCGCGCCGAGGTCCACACGAAGGAGGTCACGCCGGTCGAAGGCTTCGACGCTCTCTTCGACGTGAGGCTGCACCTCCATCACCTGCGGGCACCCGCAGGCCAGAGCGCGATCTCCGTGTCGTCAGTGCTCAGGGTGCGCGCTGCCCTCGAGGGCGCAGACGGCGAGCCGCGTCTCGTCGGCTACAGCCTGCGCATCGACTCCCGCGTGCAGAGCTCGGGCCCTGCCGATACGGAGGGGTTCGTCGATGTCAGTGGATCGGTGCTGAAGGACCCGCGTGCGGCGCTCCTGCGCCCTTCGATCCCGGCGCTTCGCGATCTGCTCGACGACGGCCTCGGAGTCGGGATCCTCGGCCACCACGGCGTGACCGTGGCGGACCTCGACGGCAACGGCATCGAGGACATCTACCTGCCCCAGCCCGGCGGCATCCCGAACCAGCTCTGGCTTCGACAGCCGGACGGTTCGGCGATCGAAGCAGCAGCCCTCGCCGGGCTTGATTTCACCGACGCGACGACGAGCGCCATCTTCTGCGACCTCGATGGCGACGGCGATCGCGATGCATGCCTCGGCTTCGACGGGACGGTCCGGATCTTCGCGCGCGTGGGGGACGTCTACCTCGAAGCGGCGTCCTTCGAGCGCGGCGCGATCACGGGGATCGCCGCAGCCGACACGAACGGCGACGGGCTCGTCGATCTTTACGCCTGCGCCTACGCCAATCCCTACAACGGCACCGCGTTCCCCGTTCCGTATCACGACGCTTCGAACGGCCAGGACAACATCTTCCTGCTGAATCGCACCAAGGAGCCGGACAAGCTCGTCTTCGTGGACGCGACCGTCGGCTCCGGCCTCAGCCAGGGCGCGGCTCGCTTCAGCTTCGCCGCGACCTTCGAGGACTACGACGAGGACGGCGACACGGATCTCTACGTCGCCAACGACTTCGGGCGGAACGCGCTCTACGTGAACTCCGGGTCGGGACTCTTCACGGAGCGCGCCGAGGACCTCGGCGCCGTCGACATCGGCGCCGGGATGGCCGCATCGTTTGCGGACTTCGACGGCGATGGACGGGTCGATCTCTACGTTTCGAACATGGCGTCGTCCGCAGGGCGACGGATCACCGGCCAGGAGGTGTTCCAGGCGCGGGCAGCGGACGAGGAGCGCTCGATCCTCAAGCGACACGCCAAGGGCAACACGCTGCTGCTGGGGAAGGACGGCGGACGCTTCGAGGAGTCGTCGCTTGCGACGGCAGCCCGGTGGGCGTGGGGCGCGCTCCCCATCGATCTCGATGGCAACGGTGCGCTCGACATCTACGTTCCCAACGGCTTCGTGACCGGCTACGGGGCCGGCAAGGCGCCTGACTTGTGAAGCTCGTTCTGGCGGCACGTGGTGTCGCGCACTCCTGGACGCTCTCTCGGTGCCTCCGAGAATCAGGCGACCTATCAGAACTACCTGGACGGCTGGGCCGAATTGAATCGCAGTCTGGTGCTCGGCGAGCCCTGGAGCGGCGACGAGCGCAACGTGGCGTTCCTGAACTCAGGCGGGCAGGGCGAGGCCCTCGATTTCGCCGACATGGGCGGCGTGCTCGGACTCGACGCGATCGGTGACGGCCGCAGCGCGGCGTCGATCGACATCGACTTCGACGGTGACGAGGACATCGTGCTCTCCAATCGCACGGAGCCGCGGATTCAGATCTTCCGCAACCGGCTCGCGGACGGCGTGCCGACGCTGGCGGTGCGCCTCGTGGGAACCGGGAAGTCCGGAACGGAAGCCGTCGGCGGCATCGTGTACGCGACGCCTGTTCAGGGGATGGGCGAGGAGGAGCCCACGACGGCGGGGGTCGTCCCGGGCAAGACGCTGCGTCGAACGCGCACCATCGGCTCCGGCTATCTCGCCCAGACGAGCGCGTGGCTTCGTTTCGCGTTCCCGGACGACGCGTGGGACGGCGAACCGAGCCGTGGCCAGCGCGTGCATCTGCAGGTGCGCTGGCCGAGATCCGCGACGGTCGAGGACTTCGGGCTCGTGCGGATGGGGAGCAAGCGCCTGGTGCTGGAGCAGGGCAAAGGAGTCGCCCGTGAAGTCACGGCGCCGCGTCCCGTGCGACTGGAAGCGGCCGAGCTGCCGGCTTTCGACCTGAGTCCGGAGAACGGGCGCCGCCTCGCGCTGCCGGCTCCGTCGTCGATCCCGAGCCTCGCCGTGCGCGGCGTGAGCGGGCGGACGGCGCGTCTCTTCGGGATCACGCCCGACGGTCCGCGCGGGGCGGGTCAGCCGGTGGTGGCGGTCGTCTGGAACTCGAAGGAGCCCGACGCGATCGTGCGGCTCGGGGCCCTCGGTGCGCTCTCCGAGGAAGCGGCTGCGGCGGAAGCGCTGGTCATCGCGATCGATCTCGCCGAGGAGGCGAGCGACTCCGGTGCCGAGGAGGCGTTCCCCGCCCAGCTCCAGCGTGGCGCTGCGCTCTTGAGCCGCGCGGGGTTCGACGGCGATGAACTCGCCGCCGTGGGCTCGACGAAGGAAATCCTGGCCGAGATCGTGGCCTGGCGCATGGGGCGGCCGGAGCCCCCGGCGCTGCCGTGGTCGCTCATCGTGGGCCCGGACGGTCGACTGGACGTCGTGCGGACGGGTGCGTGGGTGCCGGGGGAGGCGGGACGGGACTTCCTCTTCTGCAAGACGCTCGGCAACGCGAGGCTGGCGCTCGCGTCGCCCTTCGGCGGTCGGTGGGTGAACCCGCCGCTGGAGGCGAATCTCGCCAGCCTGAAGTCCCGCCTGGAACGCCGCGGCATCAGCGAGGCGGTGCGAGAACTCGAACTCGCGCGGGTGACGACGGCGGCGACGACGAGCGCCGAGGTGCAGGTTCGTCTCGGGCAGACCTACCTCGGCTCGAACGAGCTGGAGAAGGCGCTGCGCGCGTTCGATCTGGCGATCGAATCCGAGCCGGAATCGGCGATCGCTCACAAGGCGCGCGCCTACACGCTCCAGCTCCTGAAGCGCCCCGTGGATTCGATCGAGGCCTGGGGCCGCGCGATCGAGCTGGATCCGTCCGATCCGAACTCGCGCGTCAATCGTGCGTTCGCGGCGATCGAGGCAGGCGAGATCGGCATCGCGCGCGAGGAACTCGACGTGCTGATCGCGACGCAGGGAGCCGATTCGGAAGCCGCGCAGGCGGTGTCGCGGGCTCTGGAGTCGAAGTGAGCGGGACCGGTGGCGGCAAGGGGCCTTCACGTGGCCCGGCGGAGCTGCGCGCGCTACGCCAGACGCTCGCAGAGATGCTGGAGAGCGGCGCGGCGCGCGGCGCGTGCGGCGGTCACGTTCGTCGGGCGATCGACAGGCTGGACCGTGATCTCCTGCCGAGGACGGCGGGGGGTCACGAGCATCTCGTCGCGGGCATCGTGGGTCCGAACAACGCGGGCAAATCGGCGCTCTTCAATTCGCTCGTGGCGGGACCGCTTCTTCCCGGAAGCCCGGCGGTGCGATCCATCAGTCCGTCCCTTCCCACCGGCGGCGCGACGCGTCGTCTGGTGGGTGCGCTTTCACCCGAACTCCGTCAGATCCTGGAGAGCGAGCCGACGCTCCAGCGCTTCCCGATGCGAGGGATCATGCCCGGTCCTGACGGCGTGATGGCCGCCACGGAAGCGGCGGGCGAGGGAGAGGTCGCCGAGCTTCTGCTCGTCGAGACGGATACGCTGCCCGCCACGCTCCTGCTCGTGGATACGCCCGACTTCGACAGCGTGCTCCAGGAGAACCGCCTCGTGACCGACGCGCTTCTGGCCGTCGCCGACGTGGCCATCGTGGTGGTGACGCGGCACACGTACCAGAACCATGACGTGATCGAGTTTCTGAAGGGCTGGCTCGGACATGGCCGACCCTGGGTGCTCGTCTACAACGAGTCGATCGATCCTGCGACGACCCTGAAGCACGCGGCGAAGATCGCGGAGGATCTGGACGGTGATCCCGAGGCCGTGTTCCACGCGGAGTTCGACGTCGGCGTGGCGCGCGGGGAGCATGCGCTCGTGCCGCTGCGATTGGTGTCCGATGGGGATGGGGCCCAGGCGGATGGGGCCCAGGCGGATGGGGCCAGCGCGGTCGCCGGCGTCCCCATGGGGCAGTGGCTGCGCGATCTCGGCGACGAGGGGGACCTGAAGGCCCGGGCGCTGAGCGCATCGCTCGCGGGCCTCGACCGGGACCTCGAGGCGCTCTCCGCAGAGGCTCGTCACCTCGCGGCCGCGGTCGAGCGGGTCCAGTCGGTGGCAGAGGAGCACGCGCGCCGCCTCTCCGCGGCGGTGGCCCGCGAGGCGATGCCCATGGGGCCTTTCCTGGAGGCGTTCCGCGAGGTCCTCGACGAGCGCCCGACGGCGATCCAGCGTGAGCTGCGCCGCGGCCTCAAGTGGACGGGCAACCAGGTTGCTGGTACGGCGAAGTGGATCTCGGACAAGGTCCGTGGCCAGACGCCCTCGACGTCGCCCGGTGCCGAAGCGGAAGCCGCCAAGGCCGCGACCCTGCACGCGGTCGAGTGCGCCGAGCTCTCCTCGCGCTGGAGCGCGTTCGTCGAGCCGCTGCTCGTGGAGTTGCGCGAGATGCGCCGCGCCGAGGACACGCCGCAGGAGGTGCGCGACGCGCTCCAAGCACTGACGTCACCGCGCGCCGCGTCGGAGGCGCTGGAGCGAGCGAAGTCGACGCTGGGCCTCGATCCGGATCTGATGCGCGAGTACCGCGTCGCGTGCCGCGAGATCATCGCGAAGGAGCTCGACGAGGGATCGAGCGAATGGGCGCTCCAGCTGGCGGTGGACGCCCTCCATCTTCTTCCGCTCGGCGTCGCGGGCGCGGTGATCGTGCACACGGGCGGAATGGGCGCGGACCTCGCGGTGGCGGGCGGAGGTGCGCTCAGCGCCGCAGCCGCCGAGCGCCTCTCGCGGACGCTCGGCACCGGCGTGGCCATGTCGGCGCGCAACCGCTGGGTCGAGTTGCGTACGCCCAAGATCGTCGAAGCCGTGGTCGCGGGCCTGCTGGGAGAAGGACCGAGCCACGATAGTGCCGAATCACTGACTGCGCTCCGCTCCGAAGCGGCCCGGGTCAGCGCGGTGCGCTGAGCGAGATGAGGGCAAAAATCCCCTGGCGCGCTGGAGGGAGTTGACGGCTGGGTCTAACTGTGTATACTCAGCATGCACACTGTGTGCGGACCCTTTCATGGGCGATTCACTCCTACTCTCCCCCCATTCCGCCACGCCGATGTACGCCCAGATCGTGGATCAGGTCTCTGCGAAGGTCATGTCGGGCGCGTGGGAGGCGGGGCGGGCGTTGCCGTCCATTCGCGAGCTCGCCAGCGACTGCCAGGTGAGTGTGATCACGGTCAAGCGTGCGTACCAGGAGCTGGAGCGGGCTGGGGTGATCGTGACCCGGCAGGGGAAGGGCTCGTTCGTGGCGGAGACGCTGGAGCTACCGCGGTCGCTGGCGATGGAAGAGTTCCGCGCACAGCTCGCCAGTCTGATCCGCGCCGCCAGGAAGTCAGGGCTCAGCGCGCAGGACGTGCTGGACCAGGTCGAACGAGCGCTCTCCGACCCCCCCGATTCATCGACCGAACCCACCGGAGATACCCCTTCATGACCGCTGCCCTTTCCATGCAAGGCGTGTGCAAGCAGTACGAAGACTTTCGCCTGCAGGACATCGACCTGACGCTGCCGACCGGTCAGATCATGGGGCTGGTCGGCGTCAACGGCGCCGGCAAGTCCACGCTGCTGCGCCTCTTGATGGGGCTCGTGCGAGCGGACCGGGGCGAGGTCGAGGTCTTCGGCCAGCGCCTGCCCGAGGCCCAGGTCGCGGTGAAGCGTGACATTGGATATGCGTCGGACGACATGCGGCTGTACCCGGGCCAGACCTTGCGCTGGCACATGGACTTCATCCGCGGCATCTACCCGGGCTGGGACGAGGCGTATGCCCAGGACCTGGTGAAGCGCTTCGACCTCAAGCCGCAGCAGAAGCTGGGCGGCACCTCGCACGGCCAGCGCGTGAAGGCGCTGCTGCTGCTCATGCTGGCGCGCCATCCGCGGCTATTGCTACTGGACGAGCCCACCACGGGCCTCGATCCGGTCGCGCGCGGGGAAGTGCTGGAGGCGCTCGGCTACGTGCTCCGCGACGAGGAGCGATCGGTGCTGTTCTCCTCGCACAACACCGCGGACATCGAGCAGCTGGCGGATTCGATCACGTTCTTGCACGCGGGCCGCATCGTGGCCTCGGAGGACAAGGAGACTTTCCTGGACCGCTGGCGACGCGTGGTCTGCCAGGGCGAGCCAGGGGATGCGCTGCGCGCGCTCCCGGGCCTGCATTCCCTTCGCCATAGCGCTCCGATCGTCGAGCTCAAGACCGGCGCGTACAACGACTCCCTCGCGGCCACACTCGCGACGCTCGGGCTTATGGTCACCTCGGTCGAGCCCATGTCGCTGGAAGACATCTTCGTCACGACCGTCCGCGGAGGCGGAAAGGCATGAGCTGGTTCGCAACCGATGCTGCGATGGTGAGGCGCCTGGTCCTGAAGGACTGGCAGGTCTATCAGAAGCAGCTGGCTGGCTACGTGGCGGGCATGCTGCTCGCGCTGGGGCTGATTGGCCTCGGTCATTCCTGGGCGGCCGGGGCGGGCGCGCTCCTGCTTCTCGTGCTCCTGGTGGTGGTCGGTTCGTACTCGATCCAGACCTTGCTCTTGACCGAACGCAAGCAGCAGAACGTGCCGTTCATCATGAGTCTTCCGGTCACGCCGATGGACGTGTACTGGGGCAAGCTGCTCGCGAATCTTGCGATCTACCTGGTGCCGTTCACCGTGGTGGCTGGCGGGATGATCGCGATGGTGCTGAGCACGCCGATGCCGGACGGCCTGGTGGTCTGGACGGTGCTGATCGCGGCCTTTCTGCTGACGAGCTTCTGCGTTTTGCTGTGCGTCGCGATCTCTTGCTCGTCGGAGGGCTGGAACATCTTCACCATGATCGCGCTGATGACGCTCGTGGGGCCGTTCATCCTGTGGGTGACGCGGAGCCGCCAGGTAGGTCTGGATCTCGAAGGGGAGAGCCTCGTATTCGGTCCGGTCGCGATCGGGCTCTTGGCCGCCGACGTGCTGGTCGTGGTGATCGCCATCGGGGTCACGAGCTGGCTGCACGCGCGCAAGTCGTCCTTTCTTTGAGCGCACCGCCGTGACGGTTGGCACCCGCATCCACTACATGGACAACCTGCGCGCGCTGGCGATGCTGGCGGGCGTGGTCTTCCACGCGGCGCTGGCCCACAGCCCGCTGCTGCATTCGTACTGGCCGACGGCGGACACCGGGTCCTCCGAGGTGGTGGACGTCGTAGCGTGGTTCTTCCATCTGTTCCGCATGCCGCTGTTCTTCGTGGTGGCGGGCTTCTTCGCCGCCCTTCTGGTAGGGCGTGGCGGCCTGGCGGGCCTCTTTCACAACCGACTCGCTCGCGTTGGGAGACCGCTGATCGTGTTCCTGCCTCTGGTGACCATCAGTCTGCGCTTGTTGACCTTGCACGCCGCCGAGACGGCCGGCCACCCTTCGCCGGTGCTGGAGTGGATACGGAGCCACGTACAGGAGAACGGGGCGCTGCCGTGGTCCTTCAGCCTGGCGCACCTGTGGTTCCTCTGGTACCTGCTGCTCTTCACCCTCTTGACCTGGGTCGGCTCGACGCTGGAACTCGGTCGCGTGGGCCCCTGGCTGGCGGCCAGGCCTGCGTGGGTGATTCCCCTGGCGTTGCCGGTGCTCCTTGCGCCGGCGCTGGCGCTCGTCACGGTGCCCTGGCCTGCGCCGGAGTCGTTCCTGCCAGCGCTCTGGGCTCTGGTGTACTTCGGCGCGCACTTCGCGCTGGGCTACCAGCTCTTCCATCGGCCCCAATGGCTCGACCGCCTTCGGCCTGGGTTGCCCGCGATGCTGTTCGGGGCGGTGGCGGCGTACGCGGGGCTCGCGTGGCTCCAGGACGCTCCGAGCGACGGATCGGTGGCGCTCTGGCGTCATCTCATCCACGCGGTTCTGGAGAGCTACTCCGCCTTCTGGATGACACTCGCCAGCCTTCTGGCGGGCAGGCGCTGGCTGGATGGACACAGCCCCGCGATGCGCTGGCTGGCGGATGGCTCTTACTGGGTCTACCTGGTGCATCTCCCGGTGCTGTTCGCCATCCAGTACGAGCTGCTGGATGTGGCCATGGTCTGGCCAGCGAAGTTCGCGGTCTCGGTCGCGGGGACCCTCGCGATTTCGTTCCTGAGCTACGCCTGGTGCATTCGCCGAACCGTCTTCGGGCGTTGGCTCGATGGGCGGCGGGTCACGTCGACGCCGATCACAGGAGCCGCCAGCGAAGAGGCCGCGGGGGCACCGAAGAAATCCCACTTTTACTTGCCGCGGAATCTGCGGCGGTGAACATGAGGACTGCACCCCCGTCCCAGCCCCTCCATTCTGTCCATGATTTCCACCCGTCTGACGAAGCTCGTTCTCGTTCTCCTCGTACTTGGCGTCTCAGCTCTGGTCGGCTGGAGGCTCATTCACGCTCCCGGCGAGCCGGCACAGGGGCGAGTGGTTCTGGAGCCGGGCGGCCAGGGCTCGGCCCCGGCGGTGGATGCTGAGCTGGATGCCGAGGTGGCGGATCTTTCCACGGACGGGCCAGCGGAAGAACGCGAGAGCATCGAGATTCCAGGAGATGTGGAGACGGACGCGAGATCGGCCGGCGCCCCATCCGATGACGACGCCAGGACGCACACGCTTCGTATCCAGGTGAACGGGCCGGATGGAGCGCCGGTCCCTGGATGCCCCGTCGCAGTGACGATCCAGGAGCCGAGCACGCCCTATCTCGTTTTTGACCTCTTGACCGATTCGTCGGGGTTGGCCGCTGTGGGCGTGCCGGGCGGGAGCTACTACGTGACCGCGAACGGTCCTCGAAGAACGCCAGCTCAGGGTGAGGCCATCGCAGACCTTTCCATGGGATACCTCGAGCGCGTCGTGGTCGTGGAAGAGGACGTCGAGAAGACGTTCGTTCTCCGGCGCCTTTCCGCGAGCCTGGAAGTGGAGGTGGTCGATGACCTGGGCGCTCCGGTGGAAGGCGTGAAGGTTCGAGTGGCTTCATGGGCGCAGCGGAGTGGATCGACGGACGCGGAGGGAAGGATGGTGGCCGAGCGACTGTTGCCCGGCCGCGCCGTCGTTCGACTTGACGTGGACGAGGGCGTTGGCGTCGCCCTGGACGACTCTTCGAAAGTGCGGACCCTCGACGTTCTGGAGAATCGCCGGTCCAGGGTGCGCTTCGTCTTGAAGCGCTACGGAGCGGTCAAGATACGAATCGCTGCGCCCCTCGCCGATCATGGGACCTCCGTGGTGGGCGATCCGAGCGAGCCCGCAGGCCTTCTGGTCACACCGCTCGACCGGAGCTCGGGCGGGAAGCGAAAGAGCCAACGCGTGACGATGGGCGAATTCCACGTCTTCTCGGATCTCGCACCCGGTTTGTACTCGGTCGAGGCGTCCTTCAAGGCCGACTCCGAACTCGGACTCCTCCGCGATCTCGCGCCTGTCGAGGTTCTGCCCGGCGAGGTCACGGAGCGAACTCTGGAGGCCATTCGATTCAGCGGCCATGTGAGCGGAAGGCTGTTGCAGCGTGACGGTCGCCCGGCCGCCGGAGTTTTCGTCATCATCAGGCCGCTGCTGAGCGAGAAGGTTCGGTTGCAGGACGCCCAGGTCAAGTCGGGGCGAAGTGACGATAAGGGCCGTTTCGCCATCTCCGGGCTCCGCGAGGGTCCCCACGAGATCCAGTTGAATGTGGATCACCTCAAGGACGTCAACTACGCCTTGCCGGATCCATCAGCGCCGTTCTTCGAGTTCCGCATCCCTGGGCCTGAACTGGTCATCACGCTCGATCCGGGCGCGACGATCGCCGGTAGGCTCGGTGAGGGCGCAGGCCAGCTTCCGAAAGAGCAGAAGCCCGCTCAGCTCGAGATCGATCGGTATCGTTTCCCGAGTGCGCAGTCCTTTCCGATCGAGGACGGCGAGGTGACTATACGGCACCTGCGGGCTGGTCCCTACCGGCTGCGCTGGTTGAATGCGGCCGGTGAGTCGCTTCGGGAAGAGCGGGTCGTGGTTCCCGACGGCGGGGAGGTCAGCGTGGTCTTCGGGGAACGCTGAGAGCCACTTTTGGTTGATTCCACGCGGATCCTCGCGGTCCCGGGCGAGTACCGGCTTCGCCTGTACCATGGCAAGACCGAGGTCTTCCACGACGTGACGCTGCAGGCCGGTGAGGTCAGGGTGCTGAAGATCGACTAGCCGCCGACCGGAACTGGGCGCCAGGGCGTCAGGGCGCTTTCGCGACGCCCCGGGGAGGGCGGTTCCGCGCCCGGGGCTCGACGGTGTATCCTCCACCGCGCGCTCATGCTGCAAGCCTCCCCGTCGGGCCCGTCGAAGCACGCTGGCCCGCAGGTGGTGCACCTGCGCATCCCTCCCGATGACCGAAACCACCCAAGAGGACCGCAACCGGTCTGCCCACGAAGCGCTGGACGCGGCCCGCGAGAGCGCGACCCTGGCCGCCGCCGAGTTCGTCGACGCCGTTCGCGCCGTTCTGGAAGACGACCACTGGCCCTCGCAGATTGGCTCGGCGATCGATCTTGAACGGGTGGTCACTCTCAGTCACAAGGGCGCCTGGCAGATCTACCGCATGGGGCATGCGGTCGAGCCGCTGGCCGAGCTTTCCAACATGCCGGGCAGCACCACGCTCGGACAGTTCCGCCGAGGCGCGGAACGTCATGGCGTGGAGGAGGCCGCGCTCAAGCGATTGACGGAAAGCCATGCGGCTCTCGACAGGCGGATGAAGGCGATCGGTGGTGACCGGGAGACGTTCATCGAGATGGTCGCGGAGTGGCGCGGCATGCCGGCTTCCGGAGCTGCGGCGGCTCACTGCCGGCAGGCGTTTCGCGCCAACCGGCACGTATGGGGGATCAGCGCCAAGGCGTCCTTTGCGACCCTCTGGTTCGTGGATTCGGGCGCGCGCATCGAGGCGATTCGGCTGCGCGGTATGCACGGGCTGACCGCTGCGCGACGCACCGTCTGGGACGTCTATGGCAGCCAGGACCCCGACCGCCATACGAGCTTCGCCCTGGCCGACAACCCCCTCGAGATCCACCCGCTCCTTCCGGCCTACTGTCGCGGAGTGTTGCCCCGATTGGAGCGCAGGCGATCCGGCGGCTGGACCCACGTTCGAGCCCACTTCGAGGCGGCCGGTCAGATCGCGCAGCACTCGCTGGTCTTCGGAGAGCGAGTCGTCCGTGACGACGAGCCAGATGAGCAGGACTGGTTCAATCTTGCGTGCTCGTTTCCGGCGGAGTATCTCCAGGTCGACGTCATCGCGCCGATTCGCTGGGAGCCGCGCATGGTTCAGGGCGGACTCTATTCCGTCCAGGCCGCGGAGCGACTGGACCCCGGGCCCCAGAAGATCCACTCGGCCGCCACCGAAGCCTTCGAACAACTCCCGCTGCGCGCCGCCTGCCGCTCGAACGCCATGGCGGACTATCCCGCGATGATCGCGTCGATCGCCCAGGGCGAGCAGCTGGATGTCGCCAGCTACACGCTCTTTCGACTGACCTGTGAGTATCCGCCGACGGGCTCGGGCCTCCGCCTCGACTTCCGTCGGAACGTCGATTCTCGCGACGATCGACCCTGAGTCTCGAGAGCCTCGTTGTGAGTCCCAAAAGAGAATCAGAGGAGAATCAGAGGAAGGTGACCTCGAGCCCATCGGAGAAGTTGGACGTCGTCGCGCCGCCGAGCGTGTCCCGGTACCAGGACGAAAAGCTCCAGCTCTCGCCGGCCTGGATGGCCACGAACCCCGTCGGCGTCGGTTGCATCATCAGATCGAGGGTGATCGTGATCCTGCGCGCGGTGCCGGAGTTCTGAATCTGTCCGGGACCGACGAAGCGGCCGATGGCGCCCGCCAGGCAGAGGTTCCCGCTGCTGCCGGCGGGGTTGGCGACGAAACCCTGCGTGCGGCTCGTGATGAAGAATCCGAAGGCGTTGCCGGGTAGATCGTCCACGGCCAGCGTGACGTCGTTCTCGAGAACCACGCTGCTTCCGAATCCTGAGATGCTGGCGGAGAGTCCGGTGGAATTCACGGCGGCGGGTCCGCAGAAGTTCGCCTTGATGAGCCCCGGCTCTCCGAAGCCACCCAGCGCAAGGAAGTTGAGCCCCGTCGCCTGGATCACGGTCGCAGCCCCCGTGGCCGGGTCGATCCGCACCAGCGATCCGTTGCCGTTCTGATCCGTCACGCCGTAGAGTGCGTCCGTCGCCGGGTCGTACCACATGCCGGTGATGCCGAAGACGCCGGTCGTGCCGATGGGGGTGGCCGCACCCGACGCCATGTCGAGTTCGAGGAAGGTGTCACCCGCGAGGCTGTAGGCGAAGAGCCTGCCCAGGCTCTGGTGGTACTCCATCGAGTAGAGCTGAGTCCCGCTGTCGCCCACGAGCGTGGCATTGAGCGTGACGGGGTCGACCTCGTAAAGCCGGAAGAAGTCGTGACCGTAGACCCGGCCCGTGTCCTCGTTCAGGGTCAGGCCACCGAAGGCGATCGTCGTGGAGCCGAACAGGGTCGCCGCGGCCGTGGTCACGTTCACGGAGTAGATCTCGGTCGCGAGCAGCTCCGAGACGAAGAGTTCGTCGCTATTCGGCCAGCTGGACAGGGTGATGGGGTTGCTCAGTCCGGTGGAGCCGATGGGCGTCGCGGTGCCGGTTCCGAAGTCGACCTCGACGAGATCGCTTCCAGCCGTGGCGAAGGCCACCTGGGCCTCGACCCAGGGCGTAAGAAGCAGGGAAGCACTGGCAAGGCAGAGGAGGGAGCGGATGGTCATGGATCTTGGCACCCGTGGCGCCGGAGGGATCGTTCGAAGGAGAGGGGTTCGGAGCGGAGGCTCCACGGCCATGGACCGCCCCTGTGTACCGGGGGGCTTCGCTCCGCTCCCGATCAAGGGCGCCAGTTTCATTGAAATATCAGTGAACTCACTGGCGGCCGTTCGCTGGATGACTCAAAATGGGGCACTCGCCAACCACGGCCCTGGCCTGCCTTCCTTCGGGGCCCGTTCAATGCGAGCAGAGGATCTCCAGTTCGCGCGCCGCGCCGGCGGCCACCTCGATCTTCGTTTCTCCCACGACCTGGCCAGCGCGGTCGCGGACGAGCGCGCGCCAGGTGCCAGGTCCGACCCCGACGATGCGCTGGTAGCCCTGGGAATCCGTGCGCGCGCTGGCATAGATGTGGTGGGGGGAGCCAGCCTCGGTTTCGAGGGTGATCGCGTGGTCGGCGAGCGGCCGGCCTTCGGCGTCGAGCGCCCGCGCGATCACCGTGGCCGCGCGGGGAATGACCACGTTCACCTCCGGGCCCTCGCCGCTCGCGGGCACCACGATGTCCTCCACGATGACGAGCCCATCGGTCTCGTGGGCGGTGAAGTAGTTGCCCGTGTGCAGGCGATAGCGGCCCGGGTGGAGGCCCGTGAAGACGAACGAACCGTCGTTCTTCGTGCCGGCGAACTGCAGGTCCCCCGCCTTCTTCGAATCCCGCGGCGCGTCCCTGTGGAAGAGAACGTACATGCCCCCGACCACCGGAGAGCCATCCTCCCGAATCGCTCGCCCCTCGAGGGTTCGGTCAGGGAGCTCGAAGTCTCGCTCCTGCAGCGGCTCCCCGGTGACGTCCACCGGGAAGCGAGCCTGGGCCGCCTGTCCCTCTCCGACGTTGAACGTGTAGGGGCCCGGCTCGCGCAGCTTCACCTCGTACCGGCCGCTGTCGTCCGTGCGTCCGATCACGCTCGGGAACAGGCGCTCCGTCCCTTCCGCGTAGACGTACATCATCAGCCCCGCCTGCGCGTCTCCGTTTCGGGTCACTCGGCCCGACATCGTGATCCCGTACGCATCCGGATCGCCGATGACCACGGAGACGTCTCCATCGCTGGGGACCTCGACCGGGATCTGGTTCGTGTCCCTGTGCTTGAGGACGAACTCACGCCCTTCCACGGGCGGCAGCGCAACCCAGTAGCGCCCGGCTTCGAGGCCGGTGAACGTCGCGGTTCCCTCTTCGTCGAAGGCACTGCTGCTCATCGCATAGGAGTTCTCGGCCCGAAGGGTCGCGCGCTGGTAGATGCCTCCCTCCAGGGACGGGTGGAGCTGCACCCGAACCGTCCCTCCGGCACCGAGCACGATCTCGATGTCGTCCCGGTGCTCGCCCGGAGCCAGGATGGCAGGTTCGCTGCGAAGCACGCCGAGGGATCGATCGACGAGAGTCACGAGGAGAGCGCCGGGCGGGACACCCTCGACCTCGAAGCGCCCCTCTCCATCCGTCGTGATCGACCTGCCACCGATGGTGAGGGTCGCGGCGGGCAGGGGGGAGCCGCTCGAGTTCCTCACGATGCCTGCTGCGCTCGCGAGACGGTCCAGCGTGAAGTTCGCGGTGGTACCGGGACCGGAAGCGTTCACGCGGACCGGGCGCCCCGCGGCGTGTCCCTTGGAAGTGGCGGTGAGATCGAAGTTCCCGGCGCCCAGACCCGTGATCTCGTAGTCCCCGTCGCCCTTGCGAACGCGCTCGCTGGCGCTGCTACCCCCCTCGTCGATTCCCACGGGCGTGGCGCTGACGCGGAAGTCCGAGATCGGCTGACCGAGGTCGTCGGTGACGCGGCCGGTGATCCTCAGGCCTTCCTGAAGCTCGAGGACCAGCGGCTGCCCTGGCCGTGCGATCGTTTCGACCTGCCACGGCGCCAGATCGCGCTTCTTCCTGGCGCTCGCTGCCACTCGGTAGTCGCCAGGACCGAGACCGCTGAACTCGAACTGGCCTTCGCCATCGGTCTTCGTCTCGGGGGCTTTCTTCCAGGATTGGCCGCGGTTCGACAGCTTCACCGTGGCCTTGTCAGCGGGAGCGCCGTCGGGCCAGCGGACCACACCGAGGAGGCGTCCGCCGTGCGCCAGCTGGATCTCCAGCCCCTCGAGGTGGTCCCCGTCGGCGGCTTCCCCGAGAGCCAGACTCGTGGAGTCGAAGCCGTTCCCGGAGACGCGGACCGTCATCTGGCCGGGCAGAACACCTCCGACGCGGAAGCGCCCTTCTTCGTCCGTGAGCGATTCTTCCTCGTAGCCGATCGAGGTCGTCATGTCCGGTCGATCCCAGGATCCAAGGCGCACGCGGGCGTCGGCGACCGGCGCGCCGTCGGGCCCGAGGACCACGCCCGAGGCCGTGACGCCGCGGACGACGGGGACTTCGACCGTCAGCCGCTCACCCGCGATGATGGCCGGGACCGGCACGAGCGCGCGGACGAAGAGCTCCGCGTCGAGCCCGATCCATTGCACTTCTCCTGCCTCGACGCCGCGAAGGTAGTAGCGACCCTCGGCGTCCAGATCCGGCAGCTGCCGCGGGCTTCCGTGATACGGACTCTCGGAGCCGTAGAGAACGAAGGAGTCGCCGGCCACGGCCTCGGGATGGCCCGCCGCCGGGCCGCTCAGCACGATCTCTATGAGGCCGCCGCTCTGGATCGTCTTGGGAGTTGGCGCGACCTCGTCGGGCGCCGCAGCGGCGGCCACTCGGCGGTCCACGGCGGAGTCGCTGGCTGGCCGGTCCAGCGGGACCAGATCGCCCCTGGTATCCATCGCGTCGCTGCCGTCCTGCGACAGCTCAGGCGCGGTAGCCTTGGCGCCAGGCGCAGGGGACTCGTCGGGTCGAGCGAAGAACAGGAGAAGTACTGCGACGAGCGCCGAGGCCGCGGCGATGGCGGACAACCAGAGGCGTGATTTCATGGTGGAGACGCGAGGGGAAGTGAGCGCAGATAGCGCATGCGCCGTCGCGTCGCTTCACGCGCCAATCCCGTGCCAGGAATTCAAAGGTTGAACCTCCGCCTCACTTGCGCTGAACAGGGCGGCGCTGGGACCGCCGATGTGCCCTCCTCATGTGGCAGACTCGGGTTCCGCGCGATCGAGGAACTGGCGGTAGCTCTCTTTCCCCTCACGCTGGCCGAGGAACGCCCGGTACGACGTGAGGTGGAAGCGGCAAAACTCCGCCAGGTCCACGAGGTTCTTCTCCTGAAGCTCCGCGACGCCAGCGATCCCCATGTGCCGTTCCATCTCCACGAGTTCGGCCAGGAGTTCATCGCACTGCGCCTTCGTCGTCACCGCGTCCTGATCCCACAGAACCGTGTCGGGTGCCTCGTGCGTCGCGTACTCCAGCGCAGCGCTCAGCTCCTGGATCAGCTGGAGCCGAGCGGCTCCGTCCGAGGGGTCGAGTTCGAGCGCCAGGCGCAGCAGTCCCGCTTCCGTGCGGGCCTCCTTCGGCAGGAAGTGCCGCTCCTGCCGGCCGCGAACGAGGTGCAACAGGCTGGCGGTCCAGCGGGCGCATCCGGGAGTGCCGGCTTCCACGCCTCGCACGAGGGCGGGGAAGAGGACCTCGACGAAAAGAGGCAGCCGGAGCGGCTGGGGGTCGCCCGCGTCGACGATCGCCCTCGCTCGATCCAGCGCCCACGCCTCACGGGCGCTCTCGTCCAGCTCCTTCATCGATTCGAGGAACGCGCGCAGAGTGCCCAGGGCTTCCTCGCGCTGGCCAAGAGCCTCCAGTTCGAGGTAGGCGGTCCAGAGTTCGCGCTGAGGTAGGGCTAGCATCGGCGGTATGGTACTCCGGGGCCACGCCGCCGCGCGCACGTCGCGCGCGCGGACCTTTCAGTTCGTAGGATGTGGCCGAGTCTGCTCCACGCCGAATCCAACCCTCTCCGGGAACTGCGCTTGTCATCCAATCCACCCACCAGCGGGGCCTCGCGCGCCGTCGTCGCCTCCTTGCTCGCGGGCCTCGACCGCGACCTCGGGGCGGTTCGTGATCTCCGCGCGGCCGAGGCAGCCCTGCCGGAGATCCGGGAGCTCCGCAACGATCTCGACGACCAGCTCGTCCGCGCGAAGTCCGCAGCCGTCATCTGCCTCGTCGGCTCGACCGGCGCGGGCAAGTCCACGCTGCTGAACGCGCTCGTCGGACGCGAGGTCGCGGTGGAAGGCGTCGATCGACCCACGACCTCGGCGCCCGTCATCTACCGGCCGAGCGATGCCGATGTGTCCTCGATACTGGAGGGTCTCCCCGGCGAGCCGCCGACCGTCGTGACCTACGAGCCGTCGCAGGGAGCGGATGCGGAGGCCGGCGGGGCGGAATCCTTCTGGCGCGGGCAGATCCTGATCGACGCTCCGGACACGAACAGCGTGGCGACCGTGCACCGCGAGGTCGTGAAGCAGCTCAGCGCGCGCGCCGACGTCCTCGTCGTCGTGGCCCATCGCCAGTCGATCGCCGAGCTGAGCTCCGCCACGTTCATCGACCTCTTCGCCGAGCGGCGCGGGATGGTCTTCGTCCTCGGGCGAACCGACGAACTCGACGAGCGCTCGACCGACGAACTGCTCGCTCAGCTTCGCAAGCTTCGGGACGAGCGCTGGCGCTCGCCCGAGGCGCCCGTCGTCGCGATCAGCGCGCGCGCGGCGAAGGCCGATCCGGGTGCGGGCAACCTTCCGACGCTGCGGACGATGCTCTCGAATCTGATCGTGGCGGAGAAGCTCGGCAGCGTGCGGCGTCGGAACGCCGTGGGCACCGTCGCGCGGATCGGGTCCCTGATCACCTCGGAGGCGCAGGACTTTCAGGAGGCGGCTGCCGCGCTCGAGGACGGCCTGAGCGAAGGCGCGAACGCGTGGTGCGGCGGGCTCGTCGCCGCGATCCACGAGCGACTGGAGGTGCGCCGCGCCGATCTCGCGCGCATGCTGTGGAACGACGCCGCCAAGGTCTGGGACGGACCAGGCGGCTACGCGCTCCGCGTCGGCGGGCTCTCGGCGATCGGCATGGGGGCCGGGGCCGCGGTGGCGCGGCGCAATCCTGTGCTGGCGGCGGGCCTCGCCGTCGGCAGCCTCGCCGCCGACCGCGTGCGCGGTGCCGTGCGCGAGCGCTCCTTCGAGTCGACGTCGGGGCTTCTGCCCGGCTCGTCGGAGGTCGAGGCGCTCCAGCGTGACGCCTTCCTCGAGGCTCGCCTCGCGGCCGAGGACGTCTACCTCGAGGAGGCCGGAGCTGCGATGGCGCCTTCGGCAGAGGAACTCGACGGCCACGCGGCCCGCGCCGTGGATGACGCCTGGGATCGGCTCGTGCGCGTGGACCTGCCGAAGGCGGCCGAGCGCGCGGTGCCCCGCGCGCTCAGACTGCTGATCGATCTGCCGGTGTACGGGCTGGGCGCCTGGGTGCTCTTCCGCGTCGGCATGGGCTTCTTCAGGGACCAGTACGTCGGCGTCGACTTTCTTGTCAGCGCGGTGATCATCGCGTTCGCCTGGCTCTTCCTGGCGCGCGTGATGGTGCGGGGGCGACTCTCCGCCCGGAGTGCCGCGCTCCTCGGGGAGGTCCGCGGGGACATCGAGCAGCGGCTCGGCCGAGCTGCCCACGCGGCCATCGACGGCCGACAGGATCGCCTGCACAAGTCCCGGGAAGCCCTTGCGCGGCTCGGCTCGGCTGACGCAATCTGGAGGGAGCGCCTCCACGGCGAAAGCCCCCGGACCGCGGGTTGACGCGCGCTCCGTCGTCGACTGGCTCCTGCCGTTTCGCCCACCTCACCCCGAATTTCATGCTGACTCTTCTCCCCCTCGTTCTCGCCCTTCCCACGGCCGCCCACTTCCAGGAGCCCATCCTGGCCTCGGCTCCGATCGGCGCGGACGAGGGCATCGTCCTCGGCCCCGAGGGGCATCGCTATCGCTGGGTTCGCGACTGGCTTCAGCTGCCCGATGGCATGGAGCTCGGCAACACGCACGGCTGTGTCGCCGTCGATTCCAGGGGGAGGGTCTTCTTCAACACCGACTCCGACCACGCGATCGTGATCGCGCGTCCGGACGGGACGATCGAGACGTCGTGGGGGAAGGAGTGGAAGCAGGGGCTCCACGGCATGACGCTCGTTCAGGAAGGCGAAGAGGAGTTCCTGTACCTCGCGCACACCGAGCGCCACGAGGTCGCGAAGACGACGCTCCTCGGCGAGGTCATCTGGACGATGCCCTGGCCCGAAATCTCGGGCAAGTACGAGTCGGCCGGGCAGTACAAGCCGACCTCCATCGTCACGGGGCCGGACGGGGAGATCTTCATCGCGGACGGCTACGGACAGAGCTGGGTCCACCGTTTCTCGAAGGACCGGGAGTACCTCGGCTCGTTCGGTGGGTACGGATCCGAGCCCGGCAAGATGAAGACGCCCCACGGCATGTTCATGGAGCTGGGTGGGGCGGAGCCGTACCTCGTCGTGTGCGACCGTGAGAACGGCCGGCTCCAGCGCTTCGCCATGGACGGCAAGCTCGTTCGCGCGGAGACGCCGGGCCTGCGCCGTCCCTGCAACGGGGTGATCACCCAGTACGGCTGGGCCGTCGCAGACCTCGCGGGCCGCGTGACGCTACTGGGCCTGGACGAGAGCGGCGAGCGCGTGGTCCTCGCCCAGCTCGGCGACAACCCCGACCCCGGCAAGCGGGCGAAGAACGGAGTGCCGCGCGAGCAGTGGGCGGACGGCGAGTTCCTCTCGCCCCACGGCATCGGCGCCGACGCGGACGGCAACCTCTACGTGCAGGACTGGAACCGGCTCGGGCGGATCACGAAGCTGGAGCGGATTCAGGACTGATCTGGGGCTGATCCGGCGCTGAGCCGGGACCTCGTCAGCTCTCTTCGCCGTGGGCTTTTCGCGGTCTGTGCCTTTCTGTCAGGCACAGGCCGCGACTCATTGCCAGAATGGCAGGCACGATGCGCCGGATCCCTGAAAAGCCCCCTTACGGCCCCGCCAGTGGAATTTAGGCGCTCGCAAGGCCCCGGAACGAGACTTGGCACACGAGTTGTTCTTGTCCCGTCGATCCACCGCCCGGAGCACGTCCAGGCGGCTAACCGGAGCCCTCCGGCTCCCTGATACCTTCCAAGTATGAGCAGCAGCACTGGCAAAATCATCGGCATCGACCTCGGCACCACGAACTCCGTGGTCGCCGTGATGGAAGGTGGCGAGCCGATCGTAATCACGAACCTCGAAGGCGCCCGCACGACGCCGTCGGTGGTCGCCTTCCAGGGTGATGGAACACGACTCGTCGGAGCCCCGGCGAAGCGTCAGGCCGTCACGAACCCGACCAAGACCATCGCTTCGATCAAGCGCTTCATGGGTCGCCGCCACCACGAGGTGGGCGACGAGGAGAAGCAGGTCGCGTACAGCCTCGTCGGCGGCCCCGACGAGATCGTGAAGGTCGACATCGACGGCAAGCAGTTCTCGGCGCCCGAAATCAGCGCGATGGTGCTGGGCTACCTCAAAGAGGCGGCCGAGCGCTACCTCGGCGAGCCCGTCACGCGCGCCGTCATCACTGTGCCCGCGTACTTCAACGACGGCCAGCGCCAGGCGACCAAGGACGCCGGTGCGATCGCTGGACTGACGGTCGAGCGCATCATCAACGAGCCGACGGCGGCCACCCTCGCCTACGGCCTCGACAAGGAGAAGGAAGGCAAGGTCGCGGTCTATGACCTCGGCGGCGGTACCTTCGACATCTCGGTGCTCGACATCGGTGACGGCGTCTTCGAAGTGCTCGCCACCAACGGCGACACCCACCTCGGCGGCGACGACTTCGACGAGGCGCTGATCTCCTACGTCGCGGGCGAGTTCAAGAACGCCCAGGGCATCGACATCCGCAACGACCCGATGGCGCTCCAGCGCCTGAAGGAAGCCTGCGAGAAGGCAAAGATCGAGCTTTCCAGCGGTACCTCCACCGACATCAACCTGCCGTTCATCACGGCCGACGCGTCGGGGCCGAAGCACCTCCAGCAGAACATCACGCGAGCGAAGTTCGAGCAGCTGATCGGTGACATGGTCAAGCGCAGCATCGAGCCTTGCCGCAAGGCCCTCGAGGACGCCGGACTCAAGCCGAGCGACATCGATGACGTTCTCCTGGTCGGCGGCTCGACGCGAGTTCCGCTCGTTCAAGCGAAGGTCAAGGAGTTCTTCCAGCGCGAGCCCAACAAGGGCGTCAACCCGGACGAGGTCGTGGCGCTCGGCGCGGCGATCCAGGGCGGCGTGCTCGGCGGCGACGTCTCGGGCGTCCAGCTCCTCGACGTGACCCCGCTGTCCCTGGGCATCGAGACGCTGAACGGCGTCATGACGAGGCTCGTGGACCGCAACACGACGATCCCGACCTCGAAGAGCCAGGTGTTCTCGACCGCGGCGGACAACCAGCCGTCCGTGGACATCAAGGTCTTCCAGGGAGAGCGTGAGTTCACCGCGGACAACCGCCTCCTCGGGAACTTCGTCCTGGAAGGCATCGGCGCTGCACGTCGCGGCGAGCCGCAGATCGAGGTGACCTTCGATATCGACTCCAACGGCATCCTGAACGTTCGCGCCAAGGACAAGGGCACGGGCAAGGAGCAGTCCATCCGCATCGAGTCCTCGTCCGGTCTTTCGGAAGAGGAAGTCGAGAAGATGAAGCGTGACGCCGAGGCCCACGCGGACGAGGACAAGAAGCGCCGCGCAGTGGTCGACCTGCAGAACGAGCTCGAGCAGCTCGCGCACAGCACGAAGACCCAGCTCGAGGAGAACAAGGACAAGCTCTCCGATAGCGACTACAAGGAGATCGAGGCCGCGATCGAGGAACTCGAGAGTAAGCGGACGGCGACCGACAAGGCGTCGCTGGAGGCGGCTCGGGATACCTTCGCGAAGAAGGCCCAGAAGCTCGGCGAGATCCTGCAGGCGCAGGCCCAGGGCGGCCAGGGTGGACCTGGCGCTGGCGCCGGTGCGGGCAGCGGCCCGGAGGGTGCGACCTCCGACGCCGACAGCGACGAGCCGGTGGACGCCGACTTCGAAGTGAAGAGCTGATGTCAGGCCCGGCGAGGTCGCGCAGCGGCCTCGCTCGGTTCTCTTGGAATGAAGAGGACGCGCTCACGATGCGGTGAGCGCGTCCTCTTTTCGTTGCCGTTCGATCCGGACGGGCTCTACAGCGTGATCACCTTGTCGGCCCGGTTCATCGCACCGATGATCTCATCCATCGACCCGACCTTGCCGACCGCGGGCGTCACGCCGAACTGCTCCAGACACGTCCCGCAGGGGACCATGTCGACGCCGTTCTCCTCCAGCATGGTGAGCTCGCCGAGGACCTCGCTCCCCGCCGCCGTCAGCTTCACGCCGCCGTTCACCATGAGCACGGCGTCGAGACCCTTAAGGGCGATGGCCTTCTGGAGGAAGGTCTTGAGGATGCGGCGGCCGAGGGCCTCGTCGCCGTGGCCCATCCGGTCTTGATTCAGCAATAGGACGGTCTTCATGGTTTCGATGTTAAGGCGTCAGTGGGCGCGGTGCTCGCGAAGGCGGTAGTTGGCGAGGTCGAAGCGCGAGCCCTCGCCGCTCCACTCGACGATGCCCGTGTGCGTACGGATCGTGCCACTCGCGCGATCCTCGGCGTAGAGGCGAAGCGCCGTGGCCACGCTGGGAAAGGCCAGCTTGTCCCAGGGGATCTCGTCGATCGAGACGAGCTTGACCTCGCTGGACTCAGGGGTGGGAGCGAAGTGCTCGCCGATCAGGCGGGCGCGATAGACGCCGTAGACCTGGGCGATGTGGGGGATGTCGAGGAGCGCGAAGAGTCCGAGGCTTTCGACCCTGGCTTCGGTCTCCTCCATGGTCTCTCGAGCCGCCCCGTCGGCGCACGACTCGCCGCACTCCAGGTAGCCCGCCGGAAACGTCCAGCGACCTAGGGCAGGCTCGATATCCCGCTTCGCCAGGAGCAGATCGCCCCCCGCCTCCACGATGCAGCCGACCACCATGTTCGGGTTGACGTAGTGGATGTGCCCACAGGCAGTGCAGACGGATCGGGGCTTGTGGTCCCCTTCGGGTATCTGGCTCTCACACGGTGAGCCGCAGTCGGGGCAAAACTTATGGCTCATGGTGCTCGTCAGGAAAGGGGCAATAGGCGCACAGGGTAGCGGATCACCGGCGGTGAGGACGCGCCTTCGCTACCGCCCGAGAGCATTATAGGGGTACCCTATGGCCATCATGATGCCAGCCGTCCCCTTGGGTCTCTTCGTCGCACTCGCCCCTCTCTCCATGCTGAAGCAGGAGGCCGCCACCCTCCCGCCTGTCCAGGAGCCCGTGGCCGAGGCCTCGGCGTCCTCTCCCGAGCCACCGTCTTCCGCGCTCCCCTCCTTTGGGGCCATCCCGAACGAGCACCAGCTCGCCTGGCGCGACCGGACCTTCTACGCGTTCGTCCACTTCGGCCCGAACACCTTCACCGGCGTCGAGTGGGGCGAGGGCGAGGAGAACCCCGACGAGTTCTTTCCCACGGACCTCGACGCCCGCCAGTGGGTCCGCGCCTTCAAGGCGGCCGGCATGACCGGCGTCATCCTCACGGCGAAGCACCACGACGGCTTCTGCCTCTGGCCTTCGGACGTCACGACCCATGACGTGGCGTCGAGCCGCTGGATGGACGGCAAGGGCGACGTACTGAAGGCACTTTCCGACGCATGTCGCGACGAAGGCCTCTGGTTCGGCGTCTATCTGTCGCCCTGGGACAAGCACGAGCCCACCTACGGCAGCGGCGACGAGTACAACGAACACTTCGCTGCCCAGCTCACCGAGGCGCTCACGCGCTACGGCGACGTGGCCGAGGTCTGGTTCGACGGCGCGAACGGCGAGGGCCCGAACGGCAAGCGCCAGACCTACGACTGGGATCGCTTCGTAGGCGTCGTGCGCGAGCACCAGCCCGGCGCCGTGATCTTCTCCGACGCCGGTCCGGACGTGCGCTGGTGCGGCAACGAGCGCGCGATCGGCAGCGAGACGAACTGGGGAACGCTCAACCGCGATGAGATCACCATCGGCACGAGCAAGATGGACGAACTCAACACCGGCCACCAGGGCGGAACGCACTGGGTGCCCTACGAGTGCAACACATCGATCCGCCCCGGCTGGTTCTGGAAGGCGGGGCTCGATGGCGGGCTCAAGGGCCTCGATCTTCTGCTGGACACCTGGTATGCATCGGTCGGCCGCGGCGGGAACTTCCTCCTCAACGTGCCGCCCGATACCCGCGGCCAGCTCGTCGACGTGGACGTCGCGCGGCTGGCGCAGCTCGGCCTGATCCTGGAAGCCACGCACTCACGCGACGTGCTGAACACTGCCGTCCAGCGCGGCGGCGCGGTTCACTCCGCCTCGAACGTGCGCGGTGGCGCCCAGGCCATGGACCCGATCGGCCTCCTCGATCCGAGTCGTGGTGTCTTCTGGTCCGTGGACGACGGGCACGACGCCGACGGCAAGTGCCTCGCCTGGGTCGAGTTCCGGCTGCCGGATCCGATGATCTTCGACGAGGTGTGGCTGGAGGAGCCGATCCAGCTCGGCCAGCGCATCACGCGCTTCCGCGTTCTCGTCGAGGACGAAGCGGCAGGCCAGGGCGGCCCGAAGCCAGGCGCCCTCGCGGTCCAGCAGGGCCAGGGAGCCGAGGCGGGATGGCGCGAGGTGGCGGCCGGCACCACGATCGGCGCGCGCCGAATCCTCCGGATCCCCGAGACGAAGTCGCGGCGCATTCGCATCGCGATCGACGGTACGCTCGCGACGCCCGCGCTGTCCCGCCTGTCGCTCTACCTGTCGCCGCCGAAGGTCACCGTCGAGCCGAAGTCGGGCACGTCGATCCATCCGATCCCCGTCACGCTCGCCTCGCGCGCAGGCCAGCAGATCCGCTACACGCTGGACGGTTCCGAGGTCACGGCCGAGTCCCCGCTCTACGCCGAGCCCCTCTCGATCACGACCACCGGCCAGCTCCGTGCGCGCGCCTTCGACGGAGCGCAGGCTTCCCCTTTCGAAGCCGTGGCGCGCTACGAGGTCCTGAGCAACGCAGACTGGAAGCCCGCCATCGCGTTCATCAAGCCGCCGGACCCGGGCCTGCGGGCCTCAGTCTTCGAGGAAGGCTGGCAGACCCTGGACCAGATGGCCGGTCGCGACCCGATCGGCGTGAAGGAAACCGCGGGCTTCGATGTGAGCGTGGTGACGAGGCGCGAGCAGTGCGCCGTTCGCTTCGACGGGTTCGTGCAGGTTCCCCAGGATGGTCTCTACACGCTGGCTCTGGTGTCCGACGACGGCAGTCGGCTCTATCTGCACGACGAGCTCGTCGTGGACAATGACGGGCTCCATGGCATGGTGCGCAAGGAGGGCAAGGTCGCCCTGCGAGCCGGCTACCACCCGATTCGCGTCGAGTGGTTCAACGCGCGCGGCTCGTCGGCGCTGGAGGTCCGCTGGACGGGCCCGGGTGTCGGCCGCGATCAGGCCATCCCCGAGAACGTTCTCTTCCGCTGATCCGACCCGAATTCAACCCCACCCCTTCGCGCCATGCTCCTGACCGCCGTCCTGCTACTCAGCCCCGCGCCCCAGTCCGTCGATCCGCCTACCCTTCGGGTGATCGCGATGGGGGACGGGTTCGTCGCTGGCACGGGCGGGAAGAGTCGCGGGTGGCCGGAGCGTCTGGAGATCATGCTGACCGAGCGCCTCGACGGCGTGCGGATCGAGGTCGAGAACGAAGCGGTCGAGCGGGACACGACCGTGACCGCGCTCCATCGGCTCAGGCGGGACGTGCTGGCGCGCGACCCCGACGTCGTCGTGCTGCAGTACGGCCAGTCGGACGCCTGGGTCGAGCTTCCGGCCGGTGAGGACTTCCCGCGCGTCGCGCCGGGCGCCTTTCGCTCGAACCTCGTCGACCTCGTGGCGACGATCGAGGGCTCCGGGGCGCGGGTGATCCTGTGCGAGCCGGGCGCGATGGTCTGGACGGACGAGCTGCGCGCGCGCTACGGCTCGGCGCCGCCGGGGATCGACATCGATGCGCCCTACGACACGGGCGACGAGTGGGGCTTCGATCGCCTCTTGGGTGCCTACGCGGGCATCGTGCGGGGCGTGGGCGAAGAGCTGCGCGTGCCGGTGATCGCCGTGCATGCGGCCGACCGCCTGCGCGGAGCGGAGCTCGTTCAGTCCTGGCGCGCCGATGGCGTGCACGCGTCCTCTGCCGGCCACGCATGGCAGGCCGAAGAGGTCGCGGACCTCATCGAGGGGCGCGTGGCAGAGGGCGGCATTCGCCCGCGCGTGCTGTCGGCGCACGCGGCGCCGTCGCGGGGCTGGACGCTTCCGGAGATCGACTACGCCACGCGCCCGGAGCGCGTCATCACCGTCGATCGCGAGCCGGGCCAGTACCTGGGCCACCCGTCCACCGACGTGATGCCCGACGGCAAGACGATCCTCTGCGTGTATCCGAAGGGCCACGGTCGCGGGCCGATCGTGATGAAGCGTTCGACCGACGGCGGCCGCACCTGGAGCGAGCGGCTCCCCGTGCCGGAGTCGTGGGCCACGTCGAAGGAAACGCCGGTGCTGATGCGCGTGTCCGCGGCCGACGGCAGCACCTCGAACGAGGTCCTCTGGAGCGGACTCTACCCCGCGCGCCGCGCGCTGTCTGCGGACGGCGGCGTGACGTGGGGCGAGCTGGAGGTGCCTGCGCAGCCGGGCAGCGGAGAGCAGGCCCCCTGGGGCGGCATCGTGGTCATGGGCGATCACGCGCGGGTGCGGGACGGTTCGACCCTCGCCTGGTTCCACGACGATGGCCGCTTCTTCGGGCCGCGCCCCGGATCGCGGGGCTTCACCGTTTTTCAGACGCGCTCCGCTGATGCAGGCGTCACGTGGTCGAGCCCCGAGCCCATCGTTCGCTGGCCGCTCGGGCATCTCTGCGAGCCTGGCTTCGTGCGAGACGGCGGCACCCTGGCGCTGCTCCTGCGCGAGAACAGCCGCCAGAGGAACTCCCAGGTCGTCACGTCCACCGATGAGGGCCAGACCTGGAGCGGTCCGAGCGCCATGTCAGGCGCCCTCACGGGCGATCGTCACCAGGTGCTGCGGCTCCCCGATGGCAGGCTCTTCATCAGCTTCCGCGACATGGGCCTGGACAGCCCGCGGTGGGGGGATTGGGTCGCCTGGGTCGGCACCTTCGAGGACATCCTCGAGGGCCGCCAGGGCCAGCTTCGCCTGCGCCTCATGGACAACCTGAAGGGGTCGGACTGCGCGTACCCCGCCCTGGAGCTGCTCCCCGGTGACCCAGCGGCGGCGGACCCGGCGGGCCGGGAGCCCGTGATCCTGGCGACGACCTACGGGCACTGGACGGCCGGAGAGGAGGCCTGGATCGCGAGTTTGCGCATCCCGGTCTCGGAGCTTCCCGCCCCGCTTGAAACACGCTGAACGGTTTGTCAGCCTGCGAGGGCCTCTGGTGGGTGGTTCCCCCTCGGAACCGGCGTTTTCGCTGGAATCGAGCCTCCTGAAGGGCAGCATAGACCCCGCTTACACTCTCCCCACACCCCTGATACCAGACCCCCCAATCCGATGAGCAAACTCGACGACGTTCTCACCAAGTGCAAGGACCAGATGACCAAGCAGGGCATCGAGATCGATGAGACGCTTCTGACCAACGTCGCCAAGGCCCTCGGGCCCTCGATCTACAACGCAGACGCGCTCGTCGTGGCGACCGGCGACGAAGGTGAAATGCAGACGGTGAAGAACTGGGTCACGAAGAAGCTTGGCGTGGAAGCTGGCGCCGAGATGGACGCTTGTCTGGCGCGCTGCACCGAGAAGATCGGCAAGTCCAACACGAAGAAGCTTCGTCCCGTTTTCTACTACCTGATCACGAAGGATCTGGGCAAGGAGTCGGTGTTCGCCTGATCGCTGTCCCCCAGCCGTCAACGGCTGATGCCAGCTGAGCCTGGGCGTTTCGGCGTCGAGCTCACCGGAAGACCCGCCCTGCGCGAACGGCGCTCGGCGGGTCTTTCTATGATCCAGGACCGATGTCGGATTCGCTCTATGAGATCCTGGTGGAGTCCCTGCCCGATGACCCGATGCACGTCGAGGTACGCGGGCTGCTCTTCGGTGCCGCGGAGCTCCGGCTGATAGGGGACCCGCGCGAGCCAGCAGCGTCTGGCTTCGTGATGGTGCCGAGATACGGCTTGGCCGTGGGCTATGGAGCTCCGTCCGTCGATCTGCTGGGCTCGCTCCGGGTGGCGGCATCGGAAAGCGGGCGCGCGCGCGACGGGCTCAAGCTTCACCTTACGCTGGAGTGCGCCGAGGCCTGGCTCGCACAGGAGGGGGTGGCCAACCTCGGCCGCAACGTCGTGCAGACCTTTCAGGGAGGGGAACCGTTCGAACGACTCCCGTCCCTGATCCAGCACGACGCGCGGATCCTGCCCGACCCTTCCGAAGCGCTCCTGGCCACCCTTCCGTCGGACGCCGCGGCAGAGTTCGCGATCCTGAAACCCTGGCCCGCCGTGGCTTGCACGGTGGCCCTGGATCGCATCGCGTCGATCGCCTACGCGTTCGTGGAGACCGAGACGTACTTCGATATCTCGATCGACACGTTCCAGGCCTTCCGCCGCGAGGGCCACGGCACCTCCTGTGCGGCGGCGCTCATCCTGCACCAGCAAGAGCGAGCCAGGCGCCCGGTCTGGATCGCGAACGAGCGCAGCCGGGCCTCCCTCGCCCTTTCGAACCGCCTGGGCTTCGAGGAAGTGGGCCAGGTGCAGGCCGCACTCCTCGAGTAGCCACGTCTACCGGTCCGCTTCCTGCTCTAGCCGAGCCAGCGCCGCGCGCGCTGCGGCCTGGATCTCTGGCTCATCCGAGGTGATCCCCCGGATGATGAGCGGCAGCTGCTCTGCCGCGGCGAGTAGCCCGAGCCCGCGTATCGAAGCCGCGCGCACTTCGCCGGACTGAGTCGGATCCTCGATGAGCGCGACGAGTTCGGCGATGGCGTCCGCTCGCTGAACTTCAGCATCCGCCGCCCGGCTCCAGATGCGAGCTGTCTCTCGCCACTCGGTGATCTCACCGAGCGCTTCCATGGCTTCCTTCCGAACGAAGGGGTCTACCGAAAGGCGCGAAGTCTCGAGGAGTGCGTTCGCGGCACTGGCGTTGAAGTAGCCCGCCACGGCCAGGATGGCGCTGCGCTTGCTCGCAAGGTTGTCCGGCGCCTCGCGGAGGATCCGCTCCGCCACCGGCTGCAAACAGGGGAAGCGGTGGTTCGAGATGGCACCCGCGATCGCCGGGTACACGTTCACCATCTCGGAGAGATCGCCCTGAAGTAGAGGGTGAAGAGTCTCCTCGGACCGTTGAACGGCAAAGTCCACGGCTGATTGCAGCAGCCTTTGGTTCTCTCCCTCGAGCGCGGACCAGCTCGCTCTCGGAAAACGCTGCAGAACTTCGTCCAGCATCGACTGGTCCTCGATCAGCGGGTACATCGCCAGCACGAAGCCATCCGGTGCCTCACGGTCGCTGAGCCAGAGCTTGAACAGGATCGAGCGCTGCCGCTCCGTCATGGATTGCACGAGGCCTTCGGGCTGAGAGGATCCCGGTCGGTAGGCGTAGATGGAGCGAGCGAGTGCCGGGAGCCAATCCTCATCGAGCCTGCCATCATGGACTCGAGTGAGTAGACGCTCTGCGGCCTCCACTCGGACGACGTCAGAAGATCGTGTGTCCTGGATCGCGCCCTCCAATGATGTCCGGTCCGGGAGATACCTCTCCCGGATCAGTGCGGCGATGTTGCTTTCGTGGTCTCCGAAGATTCGCGGCGAGAATTCCACCATCAGGCGAAGACGTTGCTCGGGGGAGAGCGCTCTCAGCCACCCATTCATGTTCCACTGAAAGGGCCACTCCTCATCCAGCCCGTACCTGGCGAGCCAATCGAGCATGGGGCCCGCTGAGACGCCTCTATAAGTGACGGCTGCATTCACGATGCTCGACCATTGCTGCCGAACACGCGGGTTCTCCATCGGAAGCCACACTCCCAGGGAGTCCGCCAGCGTCCAGAAGTTCTCCGAGGAAGGAATCCCGTATCCGGGGAGATTGCTCATGAGCCTTAGGACTTGCTCCCAGCGTTCTAGCTCCTCCATGAGAGGCGCAACGTGCTCGACCGCTGCCGTCAAGGTGGGTACGCGCTCCTCCCCGGGGATTCCCTTCAGGAGGCTGATCAGATTCCACTTGAGCTCTGTGTCCGCTACGGCCTTGACGAGATCAAGGAGAACTTCACCTCCAAATGGCAGCGAACCGCTCTCGTCGATTCGACGACGCGCGTTCATCACGGCCGCCTCGGCGACATCTGCAAACGGGGAGGTCACGAGCGCTTGGAAGGCGCTCGTCAGCTCGGATGACGGCTCAGGGATGAAGGGTCGACCGTCTCCACCTTGGTGTCGCTCGTCGGTGTATGCGAACACGGCACCAAAGAGCAGGGAAGTGGCTGCGATCTTCTGAATGCTCTCTTCCTCATCCACTGCAGCCTGGAACAGAACCTCTCTAAAGGGAGAGGTGCTGAGGTTCTTGGCTGCGGAATAGCGGGTCGTGGCGTTTCCTGACTCGAAGAGTTCTTCGTAGAGCCAGCGCCCTCGGGGGGCGACGCAGATGCTCCCGAGGGGCAGGAGACCTTGGTTCGCCAGCCGGAGTGCAGGCGCTTTGGCCGACGGGTCGAGCCACCCTTTCCTCGCGAACGCTCCCAGGATTCGGCCCTGGATCACCGGGTCGAGGCCCGGCTCCTTCGCGGCGCTCTCGGCAATCATGGTCCAGGCAGGGTCAGCCGGTCTCCAGTCGTAGTCGCCCTCCGGTAGCCAGACCTTCCCGGAGTTGCCCGTGAGCGGGCGCACCGACGCATTTAGTGCCAGCTCACGCAAGAGCGGGTTGTCACTCCCGAGCAACGCGACGATCACCGTGAGCGCTTCGGCCGGGGCAGCCTTCGCCACGTACGACAGCGCCGTAACAGAACCTCCTTTCGAAGGGAGCCCGCTGCTTTCCAGTGCAAGGCGAGTCAGCACGGGAAGGGCGTACTTACCCAGCGAGTCCAGGAAGCTCTCGTCGCCCCGTTCGAGGGCCGCCTGGATCTCTGCCTCCAGCTTGAGTTCCTCCAGCTGAGCCGTAGCCGCCGCCACGCTCGTGCGGAGGCTCCCCAGAGCCTCTGCATCCTCGATGGTATACATGGCGAGGAGGGCCTTCCCCTTGGCGACGACGTCCGCCCTCGCCTCCATTTTCGCCGCAGCGATCAGCTCCTTGAGTTCTTCCATCGCCCTCTCGTCGGGCACTCCGACGGTGGCGTTTAGTTCCCATCGGGCGAGGCGGTCCTGAAGCGACGTTTCGTCGGTCGTCGATTCCTGGGCGAAGGCCGAGGTGACAAGTAAGGCTGCGAGGAGGGCGGTCGGGAGTAGCGAGTCTCTGAGTCTCATGGCGTTTGTGTTCGTGGGGGTGAGGAGGCGCTCGCCGCGGTGGGGGAGCTTCACAGGACCCGTTCTACGCGCCGTCCGCGCGCGGCCTGTCTCCTCGGTGTCCGCGCTTGTCAACAAGCTGTCTCAGGGTGCCTCCGTCTGCCCGCGGCGCAGGAAGCGGTAGCCCACCCGGTGGATCGTCAGGAGATGCCGCGGGTCCTCGGGAGCGAGCTCGATCTTCTTGCGCAGGCGCAGCACGTGGTTGTCCACCGTTCGCAGCGTCGGTGCCTTCTCGTCGTCGTCGGGGACCCCCCAGACGTCGTCGATGAGGCGTATGCGCTCCAGGGTCTCGCCGTCGTGCCTCAGGAAGTAGCGCAAAAGATCCATCTCGCGGCGCGAGAGCCCGTGGCGCACTCCGTCGTTCACGAGGCTGTACGCCTCGAAGTCCACGTGGACCTTGCCGAACGACGCGGTGCGTACGTCCTCGACCTCGCCGATGCCAGGGGTCGCGCCCCCCTTGCGGGCCAGCGCGGCCTTCAGGCGCGCGAGCACCTCGGCGATGGAGAACGGCTTGACCACGTAGTCGTCGGCGCCGTACTCGAAGCCCTGGATTCGATCCATCTCCGACCCGCGCGCCGACAGGATCAGCACCGTCGCGGTCAGCCGATCCTCGCGCAGCGCGCGCAGCACGCTGAAGCCGTCGCGCCCAGGGAGCATCAGGTCCAGGAGGATCGCGTCGGGGTCCTCGCGCAGAGCGAGCGCCAGCCCGCGCTCACCGTCGCCTGCTTCCAGCACTTCGTAGCCGCGCGCCCGCAGCACGTCGACGAGCGGCATGCGAATCGAAAGCTCGTCCTCGATCACCAGCACCCGGGTCATGCGGCGTCCCCATGGCTCTCTTCCGCCTGAAACGTGACCACCAAGCGCGCGCCGCGCGGGCTCGGCTCGACCCTGGCGGCACCGCCGTGGCCCTCGGCGATCGCGCGCACGATGGAGAGCCCGAGGCCCGTACCCGTGTCCTTCTCGATGCCCGCCTTGGCGGCGCGATCCACGAGTCTCTCGAAAGGCGCGAACACCGATTCCGCGTGGCGCGCGGGGATGCCGGGGCCGTCGTCGGCCACCTCGCAGCGGAGCACGCCGCCCTCGCAGGCGATGCGAACCTCGATGGCCGCCCTCGCGCCGTTCTCGGGGGACTTCCCGTGGGCCAGCGCGTTCTCGAAGAGGTTCCACACCGCCCGATGGACGCCATCCGGGTCCACATGGATCGTCTCGGGCATCGAGGCCAAGGTCACGCGCAGCTCGGCGTTCGAGGACGCGGCGCGGTCGTGCATGGCGCTCGTGAGCTCTTCGAAGAACGGGCCGGTGCGCACGAGCCTGCGCTCGATCCGCGCGCCGCCGCCGCGATCGATGCGCGCGCCGTCCAGGAGGTCCTCGACGAGCCGGCGGAGCCGCTGGGCCTCGCGCCGGATCTGCGTGTGGTAGCGGCCGCGCGCGCCCTCCGTGTCGACGAGGTTCTGCTCGAGGGCTTCGGCGAGCAGCAGGATCGCCTGGGTCGGCGTTCGCAGATCGTGGGACACGCTCGCGACGAACGTGCTGCGCAGTCGGGCCAGCCGACGGGCGCGAGCGGCCGCCCGCGCACTGAAGATCGACGCCAGCATCACGAGCGCGCCGAGCCCCGCGAGGCCCGCGCGGATCCAGCGGATGCGGCGCAGCTGGGGGCGTGCGGCGGCCTCCGGATCGATCGGCTCGCAGGTGACGGAGTAGGGGCTGCCGGGGAGCGGCTTCGGATCGAGTCCTCGCGCCTGCTCGACGGCGATGCGCATGGGCAGGTCGCCGTGTGCGTTGCGGCCGAGCTCCGCGAGCAGCGCCCCCTCGTCGATGCACGCCATCTCCAGGGCTTCGTTCCACCTCCGAAGACCGAACAGGGCTCCCTCTTTCTGTACGAGCGTCCAGTGTCCGGTCCAGTCGTCGCGCACGACGTCGATCAGCCGCTGCAGCGCGATCGCTCTTCTTCGATCTACCTGGAAGGCACTCGACCAGTCGAGCGCTGGCGCGTTCTGCTTCAGCGCCCCTTGGATCGCTTTCCACCACGGGTCGAGTTCGAACCTCAGTTCGCCGTTCTCCACGCGCGCAAGATCCACTGGCGCAGGGAGCACGTGCTCCCCTTCGGTCAGCAGCGTGAAGGCCACCTCGGCGTTCACGGGAGCCACCAGCATCGACAGCAGTCGGCCCGAGGTTCCACGCACCACGACGTCGTTCGGTGACTCCAGCAGCCGAGTTCGGTAGCCTCCCACTGCGTCCACGTTCCCGGCGACGCCGGCCGCGCGAACCGCTTCGAAGAGCGCGCTTTCCCTGTCCCTCGCGTCGGGCTTCGACTGGCGCAGCGCGTCCTCGAACGCACCGAGTGCTTCGACGGGTTGCCTCCGCTGGAGCGACGCCCTCCCCGAGGCCACGAGCGCCGCCAGTACAGGGTCCACCGCGCGTCCGTCGCTCCCGTAGAGGCCTTCGTCCAGCACGCCCCTGAGGTCCTCCCCGTCCTCGATCCGATACGTTTCGAGGGTTCCCGGCAGCGGTCCCTCCGCACGGGCGAGATCGCTCCAGCGGACCTGGATCTCCCGGGCCTGGGTGTCCGCGCTGAGCCTCGCCTGGGCCCGCGCCTCGACGCGGGGATCGCCGAAGTCGGTGAAGCTGGCGATCCCGAGGGCGGCGGCGCTGCAGAGGCCCAGGGTGAGGACCACGGCCGGAGCCCGTCGTGCGAGCGAAGGATTGGAGCTGAGTGCGGACATCAGGGACCAAGGTAGCGCCGGTCACCGGGCATCGGTCACGAAGTTGTCTCCTGGCGAGATCGACCGCCAATCGCTACCTTCCGTATTCCTTGAAGGAAGAACGCGAGTCCAAGATCACCGAGTTGATCGCGCGATGCCTGGAGGCGGCCTCCGAGGGGGAAGGCGATGCCGCGATCGATTCTGTCCGGGCGGAGCACCCGGAGCTCGTGGAAGAGGTGCTCGCTGGACTTCGGGTCGCAGGGCGCATGCCAGGCTTCGCCGGCCAGCAGCCCGACGATGTCTCCGCGGTCGGCCGGCTTCTGAGCGACCGCTATCGTGTCACGCGCCGGATCGGGGCGGGCGCCATGGGGATCGTCTACGAAGCGGACGACCTGGAGCTCGGGCGGAAGGTGGCGATCAAGGTTCTGCGCACGGGGCTCTTCGAGCGGGGCGAGGCGCTCCAGCGCTTCGAGCGCGAGGCCACCGCGCTGGCCAGCATCGATCACGACGCGGTCGTTCGCATCTACGACCGCGGGGTCACCGAGGAGGGCTCCCCGATCCTCGTGATGGAGTACATCGACGGAGCCTCCTGTGCGGATGTCCTGGAGCGGGCCGCGCTGCTCGGCGAGGAGAGTCACGGGACCGCCTGGCTCACGGAGCACTTCGGCCTCCGGGACATCCGCGAAGAGGACTTCCTGAGGCTTTGCGTTCGCTGGGCGGCGAGCCTGGCGGGCGGACTCGGCGCAGCGCACGCGGCCGGGGTCTTCCATCGCGACGTCAAACCCTCGAACGTCATGATCCGGCGCGACGGTCGCGCCGTACTCCTCGACTTTGGGATCTCGGTCCGCGCGGACCACGCGACGCTCACGCTGGGAGGATCCACCGTGGGCACGCCCGCCTACATGGCGCCGGAGGCCGCGTTCGGCAAGGTCAAGGCGCAGAGCAGCGTCGACGTCTACGGGCTGAGCGCGACGCTCTACCATATGTTGACCTCCAGTCCGCCCTACGTGGGGAACGCGACGGAGGTCATGGCTGCGGTGGCGACCCGGGAGCCCGTTCCTGCGCGCCGCCTGCGGCCTGGACTCCCGCGCGACACGGCGGCGATTCTCGAGCACGGTCTGGAGCGGCAACCTTCGGCCCGCTACCAGACCGCGCACGAACTCGAGGACGATCTGCGCGCGTTCCTGGCCTACCGAACGGTGAGCGTGCGGCCGACCAGCGCCTTCACCCGCCTGGCGAGGCAAGCGCGCCGTTCGAGGCTCGTGCAAGGGGCGACGCTCGCCGCGCTTCTCTTCGGACTGATCTGGGGCGGGATCCTGTGGCAGCGCCATGCGGCCAGCGCACGGGCGGAGCGCTTCGCTGCCGCGGACGCCTACCCGGCAGTGCCTCCGAACCTCGGAGTCGTGTCCAAGGTCAACCGGAGAGTCAGAGATCCGGAGCTTCAAGCTGAGATCGAGCGGACGCTAGATCGTGTCGTGGTGACTCGGCATCGACCGGTCACTGCCTACCTGCTCCGCGGTGCGTTCCGCTGGGATCACGGCGACAGGGACGGTGCGGCCCGCGACTTCGCCTCCCTTGCGGACGCAGCAGGAACCGAATACTCGAAGTCGCTGGCGCAGCTCTACGCCGACGCGACGCGCCTGCCCGCGGGCGAAGATATGGAGCTCGAGCTGACCTCCTTGCCTGATCCCGACTCGGACGAGGATCGCTACGTCGCGGCTTACCACCTCATGCGCGCGGGGCAGTCGGAGGGGGCGGAGGCACTTCTCGCGGCCGCGAATCTCGAGGGCAATCGTCATGCCCAGGAGTTCCAGGCGCTGTTCGGATTCAGCGAGATCAACGCACTCTTGCGGCAAGAACCGGTGGACGAGGACGCCCTCTACGCGGTCTCCGAGGCGCTGGCGCTTCGCATCATTCGCATGGAGGAAGCGGACGGTTACCGGACGGCCACGAGCTACTCGCTCCTGGGTACCCATCGACTTCGCCAGAACCGTTATCCCGACGCGCTGGAGCTCTGCGAGAAGGGGCTCGAGCTCTGCCCCTCGGCATGGGTGCTCCGCATCAATGCAGCGAGCGCAGCCAGCGAGCTCGGGCGTCACGAACTCGCAGCGCATCACGCCCGCGAGGGCCTGCGGTTTCGCCCTGGTTTCCACAAATTCTCGATCTCGCTGTACGAGGCCGAGGCCCGGGCGGGGAACTTCGATGCGGCGCGTCTGGCGATCGAAGAGGGAACCTGGACCGATACGGGGGCGACGCCATTGGATGCCATCCAGGCCCTGGGCTGGGTCCAACTGGAGGAGGCGATCCAGTTCATTCAGAAGGACCCGGAGCGCGCGCGCGCGTCGGCCACGGCGGCCATGGCGACGGTTGCCGAGCTTCCTGGGGAACGCCCTGGCCGGCAGCGGATCGAGTCGCGAGCGCAGGCTATTCTCGATGGGGACGTCGAGCAGCTGCGCAAGGTCCTTCTGGGCGAGTTACTCGAATCCCCTACGTCCCTTTCTCGGCTGGACGTCCTGCGGGAGACCTGGCCCGATTGCATGGAGGAAGGGGAGCTGAAGCTCCTGGGAGCCTGGTTCGAGCAGCTCTATCTCGAGCTTTCTCGCCCCACGAGGGCGAGCGCTGCCGTCAAGTAGCCTCATGCGCTCGCCGCGACGCTTAGGGGTGGTCTTCCCCTATCAGCCGCCTCGGCGATGCATGGAAGGAGACCCAGGGCGTGGACGGTCCGATCGATATCCTTCGGTGCTCTTCGAACGTGCAGGTGGGCGGGGCCGCACCGTTCGGGGCAGCGGTCGCCAAGGGGCAGGTCCGGCGGCCCGGTGCGACGGCCCGGTGCCACGGGGCGGTGCCACGGGGCGAGCCACGGTGGAATCAGGGGAGAAACTTCAGGCTGGCATACGGTTTGTAATCGAGCTGGCTCACACTAGTCTTCCTATCCGAAAGTACGCCGCCGCATCCTGAAGGAGAGGGTCGCGCCCTCACCCTGCTCCCGCCGAGCTCTTCCTCCGGGCTCTTCTACATGGCTCTTTTACCGGAGCCTTGCTTCGGATCCCGTCACCACTTTCATGATCGAAGTCGCACACCTGACGCGTCGATACGGCTCAGCTACCGCCGTCGACGACCTGTCTTTCGAGGTCGCCAAGGGCGAAGTCGTGGGTTTCCTCGGGCCCAACGGCGCCGGGAAGACCACCACCATGCGGATCCTGGCGGGCTATCTGCCCGCGACCCGCGCCGAACGGCTCCTCGTGGCGGGCCACGACGTGATGAGGGACTCCATGGCCGTCCGGCGCGCCATCGGCTACCTGCCCGAGTCGGTCCCGCTCTATCCGGAGCTGCGCGTCGAGGAGATGATGCGCTTCCAGGGCCGTCTCCACCGGATGTCGCGCCAGGACCTGCGGACGCGGATCGGCGAGGTGCTCGATCGCGTGGGCGTGCTGGATCGGCGCAAGCAGCTCGTCGGGACCCTTTCGCGCGGCCTCAAGCAGCGCGTCGGGCTCGCGGTCGCGCTCCTGCCGGACCCCGAGGTCCTCATCCTCGACGAGCCCACGAGCGGCCTCGACCCGATCCAGCGGGGAGAGGTGCGCAACCTGATCGCCGCGCTCAGCAGCGAACACACGGTGCTGCTCTCGTCGCACATCCTCGCCGAGATCGAAGCGATGGCGCCGCGTGTGATCATCATTCATGAGGGCCAGAAGGTGGCGGACGGTAGCCAGGACCAGATCATCCAGCGGCTCGGCGCCAGCGGGTCGGGCGGCGGTGCGGGGCACGTCCTCGTCGAAGCCGCCGCGCCCGCAGAGGCGAGCGCCATGGCGGAGCTGATGAAGTCGCTCCCTGGCGTCGAGACGGTGACCCTCGGCGACCGCGTGGGGATCCACCATTCGTTCCGCGTGAGCGGCGAGGGCGACCTGCGCGAGGATATCGGCGCGCTCGCCATGACCCAGGGCTGGGCGCTCCGCGAACTCACGTGGAAGCGGCCGACGCTGGAGCAGATCTTCACCCGGCTCGTCATCGGCGACGTCGCCCCGGTGCTTTCCGAGGGGGCGTCTTCCGCTCCCGCTCCTGTAGCGGTACCGAACGCTTCCAATGCTCCAGCCCCGGTGACCTCGGGCCTCGAACTCTCGATGCCCCAGGGCGCCAAGAAGCCGCTTCCGCTGGGCACGCCCGGCACCGCGCAGCCGAAGACGATCTACAGCCTCAACCCCTTCGATCGCGGCGCCAGCCGCGACCTCAGCAAGCCGGTGTCGGTGGATCCGGTTCCGCCGGCTGCGCCGAAGCTGGATCCGCTCGATCCGGAAGGAGGCGACGCGTGACCGGTGCCCTCGTCGTGGCCCGACGCGAGCTGACGGGGCTCTTCATGGCTCCGTTCACCTGGATCGTCCTGCTCGTCGTCCTTCTGCTCAACGGCCTGCTCTTCAACTCCTACCTCGTCCGTTCGGGAGGGAACATCACCGCGACGCTGAACGCCTCCATGTCGGAAGGCAGCTTCTGGGTCTGGATGGTGTTCCTGCCCGCGCTGCTGTCGATGCGCTTGATCGCAGAGGAGTCGCGCAACGGCACGCTGGAGTACCTGCTCACCGCGCCCGTGGGTGACCTGGCGGTGGTCGTCGGCAAGTTCCTCGCGGCGACCCTCTTCCTGGGCCTCGTATGGACCTCGGCGCTCGTCTACGCCGGCGCGCTCGACTACGTGGGCGGTTCGCCTGACTGGCCCGCGATCATCGGCACCTGGGTCGGCACGCTGCTCGTCTCGGGCCTCTTCGTCTCCATCGGTATGCTGGCGTCCACCTTCACGGCGACGCCCCTGCTCGCGGCGTTCCTGAGCATGGTGGCGTGCGTGCTCTGGCTGACCCTCCCCTGGCTGGCTCTGCTGGCACTCTCGAACGTGCTTCCATACTTCGCAGAGACGGGAGCGGAGCTGAAGGCGCTCTCGGAGCGGGCGGAAACGGTGGTCGGCAGCATGGACGCGATCGGTCACTTCCAGCGTTCGTTCCAGGTCGGTGTGATCGACTCGGCCGAGGTGATCTTCTTCTTCGCCTGGACCGGGCTCTTTCTCTTCTTGACGGCGCGTTCCCTCGAGGCCCGGAGGTGGCGAGGATGAGCGGAGAGGATCCCAACGAAGCAAAGGGCACCGCTCCGACGACTCGCCCGAGGCGCGTCGGCTCGGTCGGCCGCCTCTCGCGGCTCGGAACGGCGCTGCAGCTCACTCTTACGGTCTTCCTCGCTGTCGCAGCGGTCGTGCTGCTCAACTGGCTCGTGGGGCGGCCGGGGATCCGGCAGCGCTTCGACCTGACGTCGACGGCCAAGAACACGCTCGCCACGGCCACGCTCGGGCTGCTCGAACGCATGGAGGACGAGGTGCTCATCGAGGTCCTCTGGCGCCCTGAAGGCGGCAGGCGCGCGGAGCTCGATGCCGAGGTCATGTACCGTACGGAGAAGCTCCTTGGCATGATCGCCACCGAGTCGGGTGGCCAGGTCGACGTCAAGCGTGTCGACACGACAGACCTGATCGGCTGGCAGCAGAGGCAGCGCGAGCTGCGGCTGCAGGGCTTCGAGAACGGCTTGATCGTCAGTCGGGGTGAGCGTCGGGAGTTCCTGCCGCTGGATGGCGCTCTCGCGCAGTTTCAGCCCTTCCGCATGGAGGGGGATCGGCCCGTCAACCCGCGCATCGTTTCGTTCAACGCGGAGGAGTCGATCGCCGAAGCGATCCTCGACGTCACGCGCCGACAGGAGCTGCACGCCTACTTCACCACCGGGTACGGCGAGAACGATCCCTTCGACGTCGACGGGAGCGAGGGACTCGGCCTGCTCGTCGAGGAGCTGAAGCAGGACGGGATCGTCGCGCATAAATGGAACATGGCCGAGGACGGGCCGCTGCCGGAGGACTGCGAGGTGCTCGTGGCCATCGGTCCGCGGTCGCCGTGGCCCGAGGATATGTATGCGGCCATCGTTCAGTACGCGGAGCGCGGCGGACGGCTCGTGCTCGCACCGCCGGTCGATCCGCTCCTTCTGCGTGCCTCCGATATGCCGGATCTCTTCACGCACTTCGGTCTGGACGTCAGCGAGGGACGGGTCGTGCACCCCTACGTGGACGCGCAGACGGGGCGCGTCCTCCAGGGCGTGCAGCAGTGCGAAATCCACCAGCTGCCCCCGAGCCTTCTGACGACGCACCCGATCCTCAAGCCCTATGTCTCGGCCGGGCGTGGCCTCGTCGTTTCCTTCTCGCATCAGGTCCGGATCGTGCAGCAGCCCAGGGCTGGCGTCGCCCAGCACCTGCTCCAGTCCCAGCCCCAGAGCTGGCTCGACTCCGTGCCCGTCGACATGGTCTTCGACGCCGAGGTCGACGGATCGTTCGGACGATTCCCGCTGGCTGCGACCGTTCAGATGCCCCCCGGCGAGGACGCTCCCAGCGTGAGTGGGCTGGACGCCGAGCTGGAGACTCGCATCGTGGCGCTCGGCTCCGAGATGTCTCTCACGAACCTGGATCGGCAGCTGAACCGTGACGCTGGCTTCGCCCGCGCTCTCTTCAGCTGGGTGACCGATCAGGAGCATCGTATCGTCGTGCCCCCGCGCGACCCCGACCTCCGATTCCTGCCTCGCTCGGCCGACAACGACGCGTTCGTCACGGCGTCCCGCGTCGCGGTCTTCTACTTGCCCGGTGTGACCTTTCTGCTGGGTCTGATCGTCTGGATCCTCCGATCGCGCGGAAGCGGTCGTCGGCGTATCGGTTCGTCCGAGGCCGCTCCTTCGAAGTCATGAGTCGACTCACCCCACTGATCCTCGCCGTCGTCGTCGGCGTGCTCGCCTTTCTCGCGTACCGCCAAACCGAGCGCGAGACCGAGAACCAGGTGGTCGAGGCCACGCAGCTGTTCCAGGGCGTCGAGCTCCGGCGCGTGTCCGCGATTCGACTGGAAGACATCAAGTCGACGCGGCACATGCGCTTCGAACGGGACGGAGGCGGGCGCTGGTTCCTCACGGAGCCGGTCGCGTGGCCTGCGGAGCCTGGCCTGATGGACAAGATCTTCCAGATCATCCAGCGCAACGGTGCCTCGATCGTTCCCGAGCAGCTGATGGCCGAGGCGGCTCCGTCATTCTCGCCGCCCAGGGGCTTCCTGGAGACGATCGAGACGCTGGAGAACGGGGAGGAACGTCGCACGCGCATCGAGGTCGGCGCCCTCGACCTCGACGGGATGCGGGTGTACGTGCGGCGCGACGGGGAGACGCTGCGTACGGCACGCAACCTGGAGACGCTCTTCTCGCTCACCTCCGCGGACTTCCGCTCGAAGCGGCTCTTCACCCTGGACCCCAACTCCGTGGCGCAGGTCGAACGGATCGGTGGGTGGTACGACCAGGGCGCGGGTGAGTCGCTCGACTTCCTCGCGCGACCCGAAGGGTACGGCTGGCGCATCCACAAACCGTATCGCGTGCAGGGTGATCCGACGCTTCTGACGCTCTGGTCCCGCTTCCTCTGTTCGGCCCAGGCCAAGCGCTTCGTCAGCGATCGGCCCGATGTCGACCTCTCGAAGTACAACCTCGACCAGCCCTGGGTCACGATCAAGCTGACGTCGAACGGGGGCTCTGAGCAGTCGATCCACCTGGCGGCGGATCAGAACCGTGTGTACGCCCAGCGCGACGGCATGGCCAACGTCTTCGAGATTGAGTTCGACACGGCCCAGCGCTTTCGGGAGCCCGTGGAGGTCTTCTTCGAGGGTGCCTTCGTTCGCGTGCCGCGCGCGGAGGTCATGCACGTGTGGATCTCACGCGAAGCCGGCGATCTGCGCTTTACCAAGATCGGCGACGATTGGACGGTGGCCGAGCGGCCGAAGGATTTCGACGAGTATTCGATCGAGCTGCCCGCCGACTCGAACGTGATGACCGATCTGCTCGTCGAGACGGAGAAGGCCGAGGTGCTGCGCTACTTCCGTGATCTCCCCGTGACCGAGTTCTTCCCGGGAGGAAGGGCGCTGCGGGGGCTCTGGGTGCAGCCGCGAACGGACGTGCGCCAGGGGGGCTACGTGGGCGACGTCGTGAAGACGCCCCAGGGCACCGAGGTCGCTCCCTTCCTGCGCGAGGGCGACACGATCGTCGGCTCGCTGGCGCCCGAGGTGCTGGAGTGGATCGACCGGCCGCTGGACCACTACCTCGATCGACAGCTCTGGGAACTTCAGAACATCCAGATGAACGCGCTCGTGATCGAGCGTGACGGCAAGGACCGCAGGTTCCGCCGCAGCCCCAAGGATGATTGGCAGCCCGTGGACGCCCAGGTTCCCGCGCGTGAGCTGGACCCGGTGCTCGATCACCTGCTCTTCCTGAAGGTGAGTCGTCACGTTCCGGAGGGTGAGCGCGAGTCGCTGAGCGACCTGGTGACGATTCGGTTCACCGACTCGAGCGGCAACGACTCCGAGGCGCAGATCGGCGTCACGCCTTCGGGGGAGGCCCAGGTGATCATGGGAGCGCTCCGGGGCGCGCTGAAGCGCCAGCAGCTCCACGCGGATCTCATGGCGATCATGGACGCGAAGCCGGATCGGGAGTGATCTCCCTCTGCCTCAGCCGTGGATTCGGCGGCGGCCAGTCCCTATCATCTCCCTAACAGAGAGCCGCCGCCGTGGCGGCTCGGGTTCGGGAGCGTGGTAGGGGGGGCAGCGATGGACGACGGTGAGCACGTGACGCGGGGCGGCGACCCGCCTGAGGGAAGCAGCCAGGCGGAAGGAAGCAGCTGGGAAGCCGCCTCCGTGCGGGCGGGCGGCGAGCGCCGGGCGCGCGGCCGGGCCCGCGGCGTCGAGGCGATCGCGAAGCGGCTGCAGACCGAAGTCCCCTGGAAGCAGCGACTCGTGCACTGGCGCGAGGCTCCCGCGCGGCCCGGCCGTACCGAGGCCTGGCCCGCGCGGCTCGATCCGCGCCTCGTCGAGGTCTTCCAGTCGCGCGGCATCCTGGAGCCCTACGCCCATCAGGCCCAGGCCATCGACGCGGCGCTCCGCGGCGAGGACGTGCTGGTCGCGACGCCCACGGCCAGCGGCAAGACCGTCTGCTACACCGCGCCGGTGATCCAGTCGCTCTTGGAGTCGGGCGGGAGCGCGCGCGCGCTGTTTCTGTATCCGACGAAGGCCCTGAGCCAGGATCAAACGGTCGGTCTGACCGCCCTCGTCGAGGAGCTGGTCGAGCGCTTCCCCGAGTCGGGCGCCGGCGACTGGCACGCGTTCACCTACGACGGCGACACGCCGCCCGCGGTGCGCCGGACGCTGCGCGATCGTGGGCACATGGTGCTGACGAATCCGTACATGCTGCACCAGGGGATCCTGCCGAACCACGCGAAGTGGGCCGAGCTGTTCCGCGACCTGCGCTACGTCGTGGTCGACGAGGTGCATACGCTGTCGGGCGTCTTCGGGTCCAGCGTCGCGAACGTTCTGCGGCGCCTGCTGCGCATAGCGCGCCACTACGGCGCGAACCCGAAGTTCCTGGCCTCGTCCGCGACGATCGCGGATCCGCGGGCTCACGCGGAGCGGCTCTTCGGTCGACCGTTCACCGTCATCGACGAGGACGCGTCGCCTTCGGGCAAGCGGATCTTCGGCGTGTACGAGCCGGAGATCGTGAACTCGATCGCGGGCCTGCGGGCGAACGCGCTGGAGGAGGCGCGGGAACTCGCCAAAGAGGTCGTCGGACCCAGTCACCAGAGCATCTTCTTCTGCGGCAGGCGCACGGCCGTCGAGGTGCTCACGCGCTACCTCAAGGAGAACGCGAAGCGGCTCGGGCTGAAGCCGTCGGAGATCCGCGGCTACCGCGGCGGGTACCTCCCGGACATGCGACGCGAGATCGAGACCGGGCTGAAGAACGGTCAGATCAAGGTCGTCGTCTCCACGAACGCGCTGGAGCTCGGCGTCGACATCGGGGCGCTCGACGTCGCGGTGCTGGTGGGCTACCCGGGGAGTCAGGCGAGCTTCTGGCAGCGCGCGGGCCGCGTGGGACGCCGCGGCAAGCCGAGCCTCGTGATCCAGATCGCGCGCTCCGAGCCGGTGGACCAGTTCCTCGTGCACCACCCCGAGTACCTGTTCGAAGCGCCGCGGGAAAAACTGGGCGTCGATCCTGACAACCTCGTGCTGCTCTCGGAGCACGTGAAGTGCGCGGCGTTCGAGCTGCCTTTCCACGCGGAAGAGGGGGGCGACGGTGAGTACGGCGACGGGGAGGACCAGCTCGCGAACGAGCCCGAGTTCGGTCTCGCGCCGCACGTTCCGGAGATCCTCGACTACCTGAGCGACGAGTCGGGCTTCCTGCACCGTCGCCAGAACACGTGGTACTGGATGGCGGATTCGTACCCGGCCCAGGACGTTTCGCTCGCGGGCGGCGACATCGACAACGTGCTGATCCTGGAGGCAGGGACCGAACGCGCGATCGGCGAGACCGATCGCGAGTCGTCGATCACGACGGTGCATGAGGGCGCGATCTACCAGGTCCAGGGGGTGACGTGGCGCGTCGAGCGCTTCGACTACAAGAACCGCCGCGCCTACGTCCGCGAGGTCGAGTCGGACTACTACACCGACGCGCAGACCGACACCGAGGTGCGCGTGCTGCGTTTGGAGGATCGCCTGCGCCGTTCGCGGGCCGCCCTGGGCGTCGTGGATCCGGACGGCCAGCCCGCCGCGGGCGACGACCACAGCGCCTGGCGCGGCGAGGTGCACGTCACGACCGTGGCGACGCTCTACAAGAAGATCCGTTTCTACACGCGCGAGAACGTCGGCTCGGGGGACATCCAGCTGCCGCCGGAGGAACTCGACACCGAGGCGTTCATCCTGACGATGTCGGAGGAGGCCGCTGACGACATCGGGCTCGCGGGCGGCGAGCGCGGGTCGGCCTGGCGTGCGCTGGGTGAGCTGATGCGCCGCGTCGCGCCGCTCTTCATCCGGTGCCAGCCGTCGGATCTCGGGCTTTCGTCGCAGATCAAGTCGCCGCACTTCGGCCAGCCGACGATCTTCCTCTACGACAAGGTCCAGGGCGGCGTCGGCCTCGGCGAGCTGCTGTTCGCGGCCCACCGGTCGATGTTCACGGCGGCGCTCGACGTGGTGTCGCGCTGCTCCTGTGAGATCGGCTGTCCCGCGTGCGTCGGGCCGGTGGCCGAGGTCGGGCCGCTGGGGAAGGAGATCGTGACGCGCCTGCTGGAGCACCTCGGCGCGGGCCCTGCTCCCGAACCAGCGGATCCTGAAGCAGCGGATTCCGGGGAGGGCTTCGAAGACGACGCTTTGTACGAAACCTCCGAGGCCGAGTTCGGTCCTCTTCCCAGGGGGATGGCGACCGAGGGGTTGTAGCGAGGAACGATGGCGAAGGACGCATTCAAATCGAAGCTGGCGAGGCTTCGCCGCGACGGGGCCGTCGAGGCGCAGGGGAAGGCCGTAGCCCAAGAGCTTCCGCAGGTGGAGGCCGCACCCGCTGCCACGGAGCGCGCGAAGTCGCTACCCGCGTGGGTCGGCGCGCGCCTTTCGCGCCGCAAGGAGCTTCAAGGGATACCGCACACGGGAGGCGGCGTGCCGATGACGTCGGAGCTCCAGCGCATCGCGGACAGCTGGGACACCACCGTCGGAGATCCGGCGGAGCTTCGGGTGATCCAGCGTGCGGAGGGGGAGTTCGCGGTTCGTGAGACGCGGATCGAGCCGGGCTATCGCCACGGGGAGTGGGACCTCGACGAGATCGATGCGGCGGATCCTGCGGCGATCGCGCGCCTCGCGCGCGACGAGGCGCTGGGCGAGATCGATCTCCGACGCGCGGTGTTCCTCGATACGGAAACGAGCGGGCTATCGGGCGGCGCGGGTGTCTACGTCTACATGGTCGGACTCGGCTGGTTCGAGGGGGACACCTACGTCTCCTGGCAGAGTTTCCTGCGTCACCCGGGGGAGGAGCGCGCGATGCTCGCCGAGGTCGCCGATCGCATCCGGATGGGGGACTCGGTCGTGTCGTTCTTCGGCAAGTCGTTCGATCGGCACCGGCTGGAGGACAAGATGAAGATCGCGGGCGTCGAGCCGCCGTTCGAGGGGCGTCCGCACCTCGACCTCTATCATCCGTTCCGCAGGCTGACCCACGGCGCCTACCCGAACGCGAAGCTCCAGACGATGGAGCGCGAGCTTCTCGGTTTTCGGCGGGCCAAGGACCTGCCGGGAAGCCTCGCGCCCGCCGCGTGGTTCGACTATCTCGCCGAGCGACCGCACCGGCTGGAGGGCGTGTTCCTGCACAACCACGAGGATGTGCTCTCGCTCGTCACGCTCAGCGCGTTCCTCGGCCGAGCGGTGGCGGAGGAGCGGCGCTGCGGCAGCGCTCTGGCGGGCCCCACCTGCCGGCGAGCCGCTGCGCTGGCGGAGACCGCGACGACGCCGGAGGAGCGGCTGCGCTGGGCTCAGGAAGCGCTGGTGCGCGAGGCCACGGGCATGGACCGGCGGCGGATGCAGCTCCTGCGCGCAGAGCTCCTGCGCCGCGCGGCGCGCCGCGACGAGGCGCGCGCGGCCTACCGCGAGGCGCTGGAGGAATGCAGCGACGATCGAATCGCGGTGGACCTCTTCGCGGGCGCGTCGATGCTCCTGGAGCACGCGCTCGGCGACCTCACGAACGCGCTGGCGATGGCCGAGCGCGCGCAGCGGCTGGGCGTCCGGAAGGGACTGGCCAAGGGCCAGCTGGGGGCGCTGGAGAAGCGGGTCGAGAGGCTCGCACGACGCGTGCCCTGACGCCATTCGGCCCTGATAGAAGAGGATGAAGTGATGGAGTGGAGTGCAGGCGCAGAGAAGGCCCTCGACGAGTACTGTCAACGCGTCCGAGGTGACGTTGCGGAAGCTGGCCACGAGGGCGCGGATCCCGATGAGGTCGCCGAAGACATCAGGCACCACGTCGAGGCCGACCTTCACGCGGCCGGCGTCACCGTCGTCACGAGAGAGGACGTAGACCGCGCGCTTGAGCGCATGGGCAGGCCTGTCGCCCATGCCGGACCGGAGGCGCAGAAGGACACGGAATTCGTGGGGTGGCGTCCGCAGCCGCTTGGGGCGGGTGGAGTGACCGGGCTCACGTTCTTTGGCGTTCTGCTTCCTGCAGCGACTCTGCTCATCGAGATGGGATCGCGCATGTGCGCGCGGGAGTTCTTCGACCCGATCCCCACCTGGGGGCATGCTGGCGCCATCGCCCTGGTACCGATCGCGAACGCGATGGCGCTCTACTTCGTTCAGCAGCGGTCCCCAAGGGCCGCAAGCGTCAAGAGGCGCTATCTCGGGACACTCAACGCGGCAGCGCTGGTCGTCACCAGCTACTACGCTCTTCTATTCCTGCCTTTCCTCCCTCTGGCGGCGATAGGCGTCGTCTTCGGGGGCATCGGGCTCCTTCCGCTCAGTCCACTCTTCGGGCTGATGGCGACCGTTCGCATGCGCAAGCGGCTCGGAAGAGCCATGCCTCGGAGTTCGTCAGATCCAAGCGAAGAGACGCCGCCTCGTCCGGTTCCAGGACTGATGGCCGGTGCCCTTCTCGGGATCCTCCTCCTCACGGCGATCAATGCTCCGAGTGCTCTGACGAGCATCGGTCTGCACATGGCGTCCTCCGCCGAGGCCAGTACCCGTCAGCGAGGGATTCGCTGGCTCCGAACCTTCGGCAGCGAGGATGAACTCCTCGGCCGCTGCTATGGAGGGCCGCAGTCCGCGACCGGGCTGGTGGCGCTCGTGCTGGACGTGAGCGACCCGGTTCTGACCGATGGCGCTCGAGAGATCTACTACAGGGTCACGGGTCGGCCCTTCAATGCCTCGGCTCCACCAGGTGAGTCCCATGGCCCGTGGTCGACCGCCCCAGCGCCGTTCATCGGAGGCGATCCCGAGCGCGGCGGCGACCAGGTCGGCCAGCGCTCGCGCGGGCTCGAACTCGCCTCCTCGAGAATCGACGCCCAGATCGATGCCGACGCAGCGCTCGCCTACACCGAGTGGACTCTTTCGTTCAGGAACCGATCCGTCGTCGACAGTCTCGAGGCGCGTGCGGTTCTGGCGCTACCGTCGGGCGGCGTGGTTTCCCGTCTCACCTTGTGGGTGGACGGCGAAGAGAGGGAGGCCGCGTTTGCGGCTCGATCCGAGGTCCGCAAGGCGTACGAGGAGGTGGTCCGAGAGCGGCAGGACCCGGTGCTCGTGACGACAGCGGGCCCGGATCGCGTCCTGATGCAGTGCTTCCCCGTGCTGCCGGGCGGGCAGCCGATGAAGATTCGTATCGGCATCACGGCACCTCTTGGCCTCACGGGGGCCGGGACGAATGCCACTCGCGGGCACCTTCGACTGCCGAGTTTCGTCGAGCGAAACTTCGCCGCTGGAGACGTGGAGCATGCCGTCTGGATCGAAGCCCATGACGCACTGGATCCGGGCGACACGGAACTGATCCCGCAGCCGCCAGCCGCAGGTCGCCATGCGCTGCGAGGGAGCCTCGACGACCGGCGATTGAGTGACTCGAACGCGATCGTGGGAGTCGAGCGGGGTGCCGACATCCAGCGGGTATGGACGCCCGTGGCAGGGAGGGAGGCCGTTGAACAGATCATCCGAAGCGAGCCCATGGGTTCCGCCTCACGCACCATCCTTGTGATCGATGGATCGAAGGCGATGGCGTCCCATGCAACCGAGCTGGCGGACGCGATCGGGACACTGTCCGCCGGCAGGGAATGCGCGGTGCTATTCTGCGCCGAGACCGTCGAAACCGCGATTCCATTGGGCCGGGTCAGCGAAGACACTGCGGATCGAGCCAAGGCCGCGATCCGGTCCTTCGACTTCGAGGGCGGAAGGGATGGCGTGCCGGCTCTCACGGCGGCGCTCGACCTGGCAGCCGGGCATGACGAAGCGCGCGTGCTGTGGATTCACGGCCCGCAGCCCGTTCGCCTCCAGGCCACCGATGCCTTGATGCAATACGCGGATCGGTCCGGTGACCGGCGAGTTCTCTTCGACATGCAGATCGCTCCGGGGCCCAACGTGATTGCGCGGGAACTCGCCGAGCGAGGTGCGCTGCTCGCTGCGCCTCGGATGGGCTCCTGGGCCCAGGATCTGTCGGACCTGCTTCAGGCCTGGGTGGCCGGAGGGGAGCGATTCGTGATCCACCGCGCGCCGCTCGATGCCGCAGCGGAACCCCCGGACGAGCCGCACGCATCGCAGCACGTCGCGCGTCTCTGGGCGGCGGGCGAGGTCGAGCGTCTCGCGTCCGAGCGCGGAAAAGCAGCGCGGAAAGCGGCGGTGGCTCTGGCGGTGGAGCAGCAGCTGGTCACCTCGGTGACGGGCGCCGTCGTGCTCGAGAACGAAGCGCAGTACAGGCGTGCCGGTCTCGAGGCCGTGGACGGGGCGACCGTTCCGATCTTGCCGGAGCCGGAGCTCGTCCTGATCGTCCTGCTGGCGGCCGTGGTCGCCCTCGGGTCGTTCCTCGCGCGGCGTCGTAGGATGCGGGGTGGGGTCGCGTGAACCGCTGGCACGTTCTTGGGCTGCAGCTGGTCGCGCTCTGGCCGCTCGCTGGATGGTATGCAAAGCGGCTCTACTGGACGTCGAGTCTCGTCGAGCTGGCGCCGATTGCCGTCGGGCTTCTGGTGCTCTTCGCGGGCGCACGCGGCGAGGGCGCGCGCCCGTTGCCACGCGCCCTCAGGCTTCCCGGCGCCTTCATGGCTCTGTACGCGCTCAGCGCGCTCTGGCTGCCGACCGGAGCGACCGCGCCCTTCGCTGTCCTGGGCCTCGCCTCGACGGTTTGCGCGCTCTTCGTCGGCTGGAGCGCCTTCGTGGCCATCCTCGGGCTGGGGCTCCTCGCCCTGCCGGCTCTGCCGCTCCTGCAGTACGAACTCAGCTATCCCCTGCGCGCGCTCGTCGCGGAACTCACCGCCCCGCTGCTCCGCGCCGGTGGCATCGCGGTCACGCGCTCGGGAACCTGTCTCGAGTGGGCGGGTGGTCTCCTCTGGGTGGACGCGCCCTGTAGCGGGGTTCGCTTCCTGTGGACCGGCTTCCTGCTCGTGTTCTCGCTGGCGCTCATGCACCGGCTCGACAATCGACGGACGCTGCTGGCGGCCGGCTGGACGCTTCTCATGGTGATGGCGGCCAACGTTCTTCGCACGGCTAGCCTCTTCTACCTCGAGTCCGGAATCCTGATTCTGCGGGGTGGGGTGCCCGAGTGGGTGCATCCGGCGACCGGGCTTGCGATCTACAGTCTGGCCGCCGTCGCGCTGGCCCTGGTCGTGCATCGAATGAGTTCGGATCCGATTTCGGCGGAGGCGACATGCGCGGCTTCTTGATCCTCTGCGCCTTCGCCGCGCTGGCTCCGATCCCGAGGATGGCGAGCCGCGCGGAGCCAGAGCCGCCGGAGTTCCCGGGCTGGCCGGCCGCGTTCGAGGGCGAGGTGCTCGAACGTCTTCCGGCCATCGAAGGCGACGAGACGTTCGCTGATCGACTGGAGGGCAGGATGGCGCGATTTCGTGCAGGCGACTCGGAGATTGTTTTGCGATGGACCTGGCGGCTCGGGATGGGGCTGCACACCGGCCGCTACTGCTACCGCGCGCTCGGCTATTCGATTTCGCCGGAGCACGCGCAACTGGATGCGAGAGGCCAGCTCTGGTCATGTTTTCGAGCCGAGCGCGACGAGGAGCGACTCGTCGTTCGCGAGCGAGTCCATGACGAGATCGGCCAGTCGTGGCCGGAGGTTTCCGCATGGTTCTGGGATGCCTGTCGCGGCCGAACCGACGGCCCCTGGTGGTCGGCGCTGGTGGTGAAGCGCGCGGATTGAAGGCGTACGTATTGGCCGAGGTGCCGTCGCCTGGCGGTAGCCAGACCGACGCGTGGTCGATCTTTCCGGCATGTTCTTTCCATCACACTCCTGTGACGGCCATTCTGTAGCGGCGACGTCGGTCGGGCCAGTCCTCGCGGTTATCATCCCCGATCCCATGGCCGACGATTTCCTCTTGAACGATCCCCGCGTGGCGACTCTTCGAGACCATCTCACGAAGCACGGTGTCTTGCCCGGATCCGGTCTCGACTCCGGACTGCGCTCCTGCCGTGAGCTGGAGGAGGTCGCGCCCGGGACCTTCGAGGCAGCGCTCGACCTCAGCCTGCGGCTCGCCGCGGACGGCATCGATCCGGAGCGCGTTCTCTCCTACGGTGTTCCCGCAGCGATCAAGTGCCGCGGCGCGGCCGCCGAGCCTGTCGCGGTGTGGCTGGAGCCGGTGGAGTCGTTCGTTCGCTCCCTGCACGCCAGCGAGATCGAGCTATGGAGCGCGATCTCCTACGGCGTGCGCTTCGTGAGCCGACTCTCGGAGGCGGACCTCGAGGTCTTTCGCGGCGGGCTGGCTCGATACGGGGAGACGCTCCTGACGCTGCGGGCCCAGGGGACCGATACATCCCGTCTGGTGACGAGCGGCAGCGGAGCGCTCGGCGAGGTACTGCCCGGTCATGCCTGGGCGCTGGAGCCGGTCTGTCGACTGGCCGAGCGGGTGGGCGGGACGCCCGGCGGCGAGCCTGGCTGGATCTGGAGCCTCCTGGTGAGCGAGTGGGCGCGCGTGCTTCTCAACGGCGAAGACTCGGACCGCGCGACGTTCGTGCGCACGATGGAACTCCTCGGCGACTTCCTGGAGCGCGTTCCCGACGCCGGCATGCACGTCGGCTCCAGGATCGCGGACGGCGTCGTGACGTTCGCGCGCTACGGGCCAGGGATGGTGCCGTATCTCGGGGAGTGGTTCGACCTCGTGCTGGCGCTGATCCGGTCGATGAAGGCCCAGGGGATGTCGCCCTACCTGTGCATCGGCAACGGGCTCGGGGGCATCATTGGAGAGGTCGCGCCGGGGGAACTCAGCGAGGTGCTGCGCTTTGCGGTCAGCCTCGCTGACCGCGGGATCGATCCCGGCGGGATTCTCTACGAGGCGTTCATGCCCGCCGCGTACGCGCTCGGAGCCCCGATGGCCATCGAGCTCGGGCGAAGGCTCGCCAACGAGGGATTCGATCCGTTCACCGTGCTGGAAAGCGCGGCCCCCGCGATCGGTTCACAGGCGCATGCCTGGCCCGAAGAGGAGCGCGCCGATCTTCTGGCGGAATGCCTGGAGCTCCTGACGCAGACGGCGCTTTCCCTGCACGCGATCGAAGGCCGTGGCCAGAAGTACTTCGTGGACGCTGTGCCTTACATGGCGGATCGAGTCGGCGGCGCCCCGGCGGAACTCCTCGACGTGCTTCGCATGGGGGCGCGGCTGGCCGAGCAAGGCGTGTCTCCGGGCATGACGTTCGCCTACGGCTGGCCGACCGTGCTGAATCTCGGCGAGGCGCACCCGTGGCTGCCGGGGGAGGCGCGCGGCGTCGTGGAGGAACTCGGTGGCCTGGGTGTCGATCCCGAGAAGACACTGTCCAGCGCCTTTCCGGTGCTCCTGAAGGTCGCTGGCGATGAGCCCGAGGAGTTCAGGCGGCTCTGCCGTACGCTGGTCGAGGTCATCACGGCCCTGGAGGCTGCGGGGGTCGATCCGCGGAGCGTTCTCTACCGGCACGTCTCCGCCATGGCGGACGTGCGCGGCGACGAGGGAGCCGACGCGTTCCGGGGCTTGCTGGGGCGTCTGCGCGCTCTGCTTCTCGCCATGGCGGAAGGCGGGGTGTCGCCGGCGGCGTTCCTGGAGGCCGGTCTGCCCGCTGCCGCCAGGGAGGCGCGCGAAGAGCCCTGGCGCCTCGACGTCTGCCTCGACTGGGCGACAGGTCTCGCGAAGGGGGGCCGCGACGGGGCGGCCATCCTCGAGCATGCGACGGCGGCGATCGCCGGCGTGGACCGGGGCGAGCCCGCGCGCTTCAAGGCGCTGCTCGGCGCCGTGGAGAAGGAGAGCCAGCGCGTCCCCGACGCGGCGACGAAGTGGTTCCTCGCGCCAGCGGTCCAGACCGCCGCGTCGATGAGCGGCGGCGATCCCGCGTCGTTCGAGGCGGTGCTCGATCTCATTCACGAGCGCTTCGAACTGGAGTCCGACGAAGACCCTGTCATGGACGCGCTGGCCTCGGCGCTGCCGCTCCTGGCCGAGATCGCGGGGGAGGACGCGGGGGCATTCGGTCGACTCCTGGAGGCGGCTCGCCTGCAGGCGGAACGAATGAAGGCCGCCGATCGGTGGCCAGCGAACCTGCTCTGGTACGCGCTCCGCGTCCTTCGTTCCGTCAGTGCGGGTCAGCCAGAGGAGGCGGTCCTTTGCCTCACCGCCGTCGCCGATCGACTCATTGCGGAGCCCGTGGGCGTCGGCCTGGCGCTCGTGCGTCAGGGCGACTCCCGAGGCTACCACGGGGATCGAGCACCGGGTCTCGAGGTGCTAGCGCAGGTGACGGATGGGGATCCGGCCGGATTCCGCCGTGGGCTGCCGCTCCTCTTCGATGTGGCTCGCCTCTTCCGAACCGAGGACGCGGAAGACGCGGGGAACGCGGTGGACAGCGACGGCCTGCGCGAACTCCTGCGCTTCGCGGCGGCGGTTCCGCCCGCCACGCTGGTGAGCTTCGAGGAAACGCTCACCTGGCTCGGGGCGCAGCTTGGCGGCGAGGCCATGCGGGACTCCGCTGCTCGACTCGTCAGCGCGCTCTCGGGGTGCACCCCGCTCGTCCGGCGCTGGCCGTCGGGCTGGTCCGGGCTGATCCGCCCCGCCATCGCGGCCCACGGCCCGCGATCGACCGGGCTCCTGCGATCGTTCCGATGGGTCGATGAGCGCTGGCTTCAACAGGACAGCGACCTCCGGCTGCTGGGTGAAATCGTGACGCAGTTCGGTGTGCGCGTGCCGGAGATCATGGACGGGCTCATTCTGCCCGGGCTGCGGGAGCGCCAGATCACCGACCTCACCGGGGAACGCGCGCTGCTCCTGCAATTCCTGCGCGAGGTGCCGCTCGCCGAGCCGCAGGTGTACGAGAGGTTCCGCGCGATCCAGCAAGACAGCAGCCTGAGCGAGACGCAGAAGCGCGAGGCCGTCGAGGCGCTGCACGGGACCCTCCTGACCCTCTCGGAGTCGGTCCGCGCGGGCGAGGTCTCCCGGGAGGAGATGGAGCACCCGCTCTTTCCGCTCGTGCTGTACCACGTGTTTCCGCCCGCGATGTCGACGACGCGGGACCAGCACGTGCAGAACTTCGCGTCCTTCGACGACCACGAGGACCACGTGCTCGAGAGGGATCCAGGCGAGCATCGACGCCGGCGCTATTCGCTGCGCCAGGGTGCCTGGGAGCAGCGGCCCGGCGTCGAGATCGACCGATCGCACTGGGCGGTATTGATGGAGGCCGCGGCCGAGGTCGGGCCTGGCACCGCGGGCGTGGAGCCGACCTCCGAGAACACTCTCGCGCTCGGATGGGATCTGCTCGCGCGCTGGGCGGAGGGCCGCATCGGGCGGGACGTCATCCAGAGGGAGCTACTGGGTCGAGTGCTCGTGCACGCGCGCGCCGGAGGCGTGGACCTGCCGTCCCATGCGGACACGCCCACGCAGCTCATCGAGTGCAAGGAGTTCCTGGGGGACCACGTGCGCGACGTGGTCGAGCAATGCCTCATCGCCGCGCGCAAGCAGGATCCCGCGCGCTACGACCGACTGGTCCAGGCGAAGTTCGCTCCGGACACGTCGATCGGTGCGGGCCTCGTGAAGTCGATGTGGAGCCTCGCCCAGGAGATCGCGGCGCAACGCGTCTCCGGTCCCGAGGTCACGGCGCGCCTGGAGAGGCAGCTGCGCCACTTCGTGGTGGATCCCGCGCAATTCCCGGCGGCGCTGGCGGCCTGCAAGGACCGCGACGAGGTTCGTGCGCTGCTGCAATCGCTGGTGCCTGTCGAGGTCAAAGTGGAGGTCGGCAAGGAGCAGGCTCGGCTGATGGCTGATTTCGTGGGTCAGGCCTCGAGCGCGATGCATCGGGAGCTCTACGGCGGCGATGGACAGCCCGCGAAGCTCGTCTACGTCCACTCCAGTTCGGCGCCGCCCATGGAGATCACGCTGGAGCTCTCGAAGCGCAAGGCGCACGCGCCCATCGGCCTCTGCGAGGGCGTCTGCGTCGCCACCGACAAGGAACTCTGGAACCGTCCCGACTTCTTCCAGGTGATCTTCTGGGGCCCCGACGGAATCGCCGCGGGCGGCATGCACGTGCTGATCGTCGAAGAGGAGGGAGTCGAGTACGTGACGCTGCCTGGAATCAACCCGTCGCTGCGGTTCCTCGACGCCGTCGAGATCAGCGCCGTGCTCGACGTGGCCATCGACTACGCCTGGCAGCTCGCGCGCCGATGGGGATGCGCGGGCGTCTGGGTGCCCACGTCGACGGCCATCCATTCCAACCGCCGGGCCGTCCAGATGGAGATGGCCCGAAGACGGTGGGGGACGCGGGCGACGTCCGAGCACCTGTTCAGCTTCCATCCCTACCGCTACACCTTCCGCGAGGTGTTCGAGGTGAGGGAGCTCTGACAACAGCCCCGGCCTGCCGCGAGTCACCTCCGCTAATAGAAGCGAACGGTCACGGCGTCCGTGGAATGGGAGACAGGCCCTGGGTCGGCATCCGCTGAGCCACTCGAAGCCCGCGGCCTGCTTCCTCCCCCGCGCATGGCTTGCCACCACGCATTGAAGACGAACGATCGATCGAAGCCGAACCCGAATGCCGGCTCTGCCCGAGACCTTCTGCACGGCACTCCTGCTGCGCAATCAGGACGGGCTGTCCGTCGCCGCTGCCGACGATCAAGTCCCGGCGGTACCGAATTCCCGGCGGTACCGAACCCGACCCAAAGCCGCCACGTTTCCGTTCGAAGGAATCACCTTCGAACGGAAACGTGGCGGCTTTGGGTCGGGTTCGGTACCGCCGGGAATTCGGTACTTCAGGGGAAGCAGCATTCCTGACCGGGAAGCGAGCGCGAATGCACGTCACCGCCTTTCTGTTGAAGCCGCGGCCTCAGCGATCGAACGCAGTACTGGCCTGGGAGATCGTTCCAGCTCCTCCTTCGAAACACACAGACGCGAAGGCGCCGTTGATCAGCGTCATCTGCGGCGGCCTGTGTCCGATGTCAAGGTCGAAGAGGACCGGGAACGGCTCCTGCCCGAGGGTGCTTATCAGCGCGCCTTCATAGTGAAGGTCGGCCGGGTTTTCTTCAGGGGCGGCTGTGCTACGACCCAGCAGCAGGCCGCTGAGGCCCTCGAGCCAGCCGTGGCGTCTCAAGGAGAGGAGCAAGCGAACCACCCCGCCGGGCGACTGGCTGACGTTCTCCAGGTACAGAATGGCTCCCACGGAACCGGAGGATTGGATGAACGCAGGGACATCACCGTATTGGCTCCCCGCCAAGAGAGTGACCGTGTCGAAACATCCGCCGATCAGTCGACCGCGAATCTCCAGGGCCTCGTCCGATCCATCGAGTCGTTTCCAACGCGTCGGTTCCGTGAGCTGTAGCGGCTCATCGAACTGATCGGCGTAATCCACGAAGTTCACTTGGTAACGCTCTGACGAAGCCTGCACGACGGGATCCTGGAGGTGGCTCGCGAGGACAGACATTGCGCCGGTCGTTAGCGGGTCCGACTGGGTAGGCACCAAGTCCATCAGGTTTGGCCCGTGGGCGGTGGCCCAGCCGGTGACCAGCGTCAACGGCATGAGAAGCGTGCTCGTGTCAGAATAGCCTAGCATCCACTTCGGCTTCGAGTCGCGCAGGCCCTCGAAGTCGAGAACGTCGAGGAGTTCGGAGGCCAGCTCGCCGCCCCAAGGCGGAATGACAGCGGCCACTTCCGGATCCTGGAGGAAGCGCATCAGTTCGGCTGCGCGCTCGTTGCGTGGGGCACTGGTGCTGCGGCGCTGGTCTCGCAGGCACGCACCCTCGATGACGCGGAAGCCCTGGGCCCGCAGGTGCTCGATCGCCAGCTCAAGGCGTGAATGCATCGTGGGAAGCACACCCGAGGACGGCGCGGTGACTGCGATGAGGTCGCCCGGGCGGAGTGGTTCGGGGAAGAGCACCATGACCGCGATGGTAGCATTGGCAATACCGCCAGGAAACAGGAGCATGTCCTCGGCGATACCGCTCGGTGGAGCTTCACTCGTGCTCTTGGATCATGCGCTGGATCTCCGCCAGGTCCTTCTCGCTCACGCTTCGGGTGTCCAGGAGATGCGCGAAGAGTCCCGTCACGTCGCCAGCGTAGACATCCTCCACCAGCTCGGACGTCATGGTTCTGCCGACCTCGTCGGCGTTGACGAGCGCGCGGTAGAGGAACTGGCGACCTTCGGTGCGGTGGGTCAGGACTCCGCGCGCTTCCAGCCGCTTGAGCAACGTGGCGACCGTGGTCGTCGCGAGGGGGCGATCGGTTTGCAGGGCGGCGTGGACCTCGTTCACGCTGGCCTCGCTCTTCCTCCACAGCACACGAAGTACGGCGAGCTGGAGAGAGGTGAGTCGGAGTTCGGGATCTGGGCTCAATTCTCGTAGCTCCCCATGAAGTACACGTTGGAGAGACCGAGTTCCGGCAGAACGGCCAGGACCTCGGCGGTCTGGCCGAAGCGGACGCCTTTGCGAATGTCCAGGACGACCTCCATCTCCTTCCCACTCTCGATCAGTTCCGCTGCAGCCGCCACGAATTCGGCCTTGTCCGTTAACGTGTTTGGGGCCGGGTGTGTATCAGCGACTTCTGTTTCCGTCTCGGACTCCTCGAGCGGCGCCTGGCGGATGGTCCCCGATGACTTCCCCACCGTATAGGTCACGCCTCGAGCCGGATCCCCGGCATCGATTGCGTCCAGGCGCACATGGAGGGAGAGATATTGACCCGGCACCACCACGCCCGCGTCGTAGGGCAAGGGAGTCTGAAACGTCCTGCCGTTCACCCTCAGACGAACGTCGGCCATACTGATGCTACGGTCTCCGGCGAACGACATGATTCGGAGCAGCTGCTTCAACTCCACGTCAGCGGAGCCCGACACAACGATTGCGCCTTCGCGGATCGGCCACGTCACGGGCACGCCGAGGCCCTTCTTCGAGAGCTCATCCTGGGTGAAGGGCCGCAGGTCGAGAGCTGCCAGTTTGAGCCACTCCAGGAGCCGGCCACGCTCGAAGCGGTCGTCCATGTCGACCTGGATCTCCGGCATCGGAGGATAGTCCGCCGAGCGGCGGGCGGTCGCCGTACGGTCCTCGGCTACCTCGATCAGGATCGCGCCGTCGAAGGGATCCGGCTCGGCGCTGTCTTCTGCGGTCGAGCCCGTCGACACGGCGGGCGCGCAGCAGGCAAAGCCGACGAGCGCCAGCGCTGCACCTGCCCCGAACCTGCGGCCCACCGGGCGGTCGGTGTCCTCCAGCAGGTGCCGCACACGCCCGACGAGCTCACCCGGCGCCGCCGCCATCGCGGGCACCGAGTTCGGGACCTCGAGCCCACCGCGGGTTTCGGCGGACCAGGTCGCGACCGCCGCCAGGCAGCGCGCCACGGCGGCCGAGCTACCGACTCGACGCGCCGCGAGAGCGTCGCAGGCTACCTCCGCCGAGGCATTGAGCGCGGCGCGAACCCGTCGATGCCAGGGCAGGAAGAAGAACGCCCGCTCGAGGATCGCAGCGGCCATGAACCACGCCGGATCGCAGCGCGTGACGTGCGCGAACTCGTGGGCGAGCAGGGCCTGGCGGTCCTGTTCGGACAGAGCGTTCCAGCAGCTCCGCGGGACGCAGATCTCGCTGGACGAGAGCGCGACGGGCGCGCGCAGGGCGTCGGAGACCGACAGTTCGATGGGGGGACGGCCAGCCGCCTCGGCCCAGGACCCCAAAAAGCCTCGGGCCGCGCGATCGTTCAGAGGCTCGCGCGCGAGCGAGCGAAGAAACCGCGAGCGCTCCCGAAGGATGCGGCCCACGAGAAGCGCGGAAACGGAGCCGAGGGAGAGCCAGAGCCAGGCGGGCCAACCGGCCTTCCGCTCCCCGTCGTCATCCGACGGGTCGACAGACGACGCGGCGCCAGCCAGGGGCATCGCACGTGTCTCTGCGGTGAGTTCCGTTCTGACTGCCGCCCGCGGACCGAAGGCGAGCGTTCCGGTCGCTGCCTGGTGACTCGGTCTTGAAGCCCGGAGCTCCAGCGGCGCCACGGCGCTCCAGGGCACGCTCGAGCTGATCAGTGCCCCGAAGAGCGCGACCTTGAGCACGACGCTGCTGCGGGCCCCTGGTGCCTTCAGAAGGCGGACCAGGAGAAGCCCGGCTGCTCCCAGGGCGAGGCTGTGGAGCGCATAGGTCAGGAGCCAGGGGAGGGCGGCATCAGCGACGAGCGGAACGTTCATGGTGGACTCCAAGGGATGACAGTGGGGCAGGCGAACTACGACACCTGTAATACTACAGGTGTCGTTAGTCGGCTACGGGGTTTGTCGAGAATCCCGCGGTGCGCCTCGCCGGACGGACCGGGGCGCGGCTCAGTCGTTCACCAAGAAGCGGGCAATGCGTACGGCGTGCCCCCGGCTGCGCTCGTTCTTCGTCGCGGCGATGCGCACCTCCAGCCGGTGGGCCGCGCCGTCCAGCTCGGCCTCGAGTACGTGCACCCAGGGCAGGTGCAGGCCCCCGCTCCAGGGCGTGAAGAGGTCCGTGGTGCGCCAGGGGCCCCCGTCGATCCGGTGCTCGATCGTGCCCGCGTCCGGGCCAGCCGCGACCCAGAGGCCCACCGCGCGGCCCTCGAACGGGAGCGTCAGCTGATCGCCCGGCTTCGTAGCGACCAGCATCGGGACGTCGACGAATCCATCGCGCACGCCGCCTCCGATGCCGCCTTGGCGCGGATCGCAGTCGGGAACGAGCTCGAAGCCGGCTCGCGTGGTCGCTTCCTTCAATGGAACGAGCCGCGCCGCGTCGTAGCTGAAGGGATCCAGCGCAGCTGGCATTCCATGGGGCGTGGGGGACTCAGGAACGGCCGACTCGCCGTCCCAGCACTTGGAGAGCAGACGAAGCACGCTCGCCGCATACAGTTGCTGGCCGAAGGGCGACGGATGCAGGTTCTTGAAGTCGTCCTCCCAGGTGAACTCACTCGCATCGATGCGCTCGGTGACCTCCCATGCGAGATTCACCGATGAGAGGCCGTAGCGCTCGGCCACCGCTTCGTGCTGCTCGATGACGAGCGGCACCTCCCCCGCCCGGTAGGTGGCCATCTTGTCCGGGTCCACGAAGTGCAAGAGCACCACGTCCATCGCAGGGTTCGACCTCAGCGCCTGGCGAACGATGCCCTCGGTCCCGCGCACCATCTCCACCGCGCTGCGTCCGTTGGTGGAGTCGTTCACCGCCGCTTCCTGGAAGAGAAGATCGACGGGGCCGTGGCTCAGAACATCGCGGGTGAAACGGAACGCGCCCGGTGTGCTTCCCATGGACGGATTGCCCGCTGCGAGGAAGTCGAACTCGGTCTTGGGAAACCGCTCGCGCAGGTACGCGCAGACCTCGTCTCGCCAGCCCGGGTTGTGGGTGATCGAGCCGCCGAGGAACGCCACGCGACCGCGCTTCGCTCCCTCGAAGCGCGCGCGGCAGTTCTCCAGTGTGCCGCGCACCACGAGGCGGTCGTGATGGGTGAGGCCCTGGTTCGCGAGCGCGTGAGCGACGGCGAAGTCCGTCAGCTTCTGCGACCGAAACCAGCCGCTCCACATGTCGTGCCCTCGGCCCTCGATCACCGCGATCTCGACCGGACCTCCGAGCGTGGCGTAGCGCTCGGCCAGGAGCGCGGAGTTCGCGTCGAGGGGAACGACCGTGTCCGCATCGCCGTGGATGTGCAGCACGGGTACGCCGGCGCGCGCCAGAGCCGCCAGCTTCTCGATCGGGTTGTGATCTTGGAGCGCGGCTCCCAGTGCCTCCGCGCTCATCCCGAAGGCGGGCGCTGCACGATCGAGACCCGGGTAGCTGACCAGGTTGCAGACGGGATAGATGCCCGCGACGGCCCCGACCGATTCAGGGTGCTCGACGGCCCAGCCGTAGAGCATCAGCCCGCCCCGGCTGCGCGCGAGCAGCACCGGCCTCCGCGCCAAGCCGCGCTCGGTCGTCAGCGATTCGTAGAGCGCCTGGAAAGCGGCGCGCCCCTCCGGGTTGCCGTAGGACTCGCCCACGTCGATCCCCGCCACGGCGATCCCCGCGGCCAGGAAACGATCGAACATCCACGTCTCCTCTTCGGCCGGGAGACCCTCCAGCGTCGGCGCGTACCAGACCCATGGCATCGGGCCTGGCCGCCGCGCCGCCTCCTCCGGCTCGATGACGAACGCGGTGTGACCATCGATGGCGAACACCTCGCCCGGGCGCGGCAGCTCCTTGTTCTGCGCGGCGCTGGCCGCCGCGAGACCCGAAAGGAACGAAAGGACGAGAACGGCGAGCGCGGGAGCCAGTTGGACCATGGAACGATCATAGGGATTCGCTCTGGTCACCGTTGCAGACCACTAACTCACGATGCCCCAATCGGTCGGGACGTGGTTCGGAAAGAGCGCCCCTGCCGCCGCATTGCCCATCCGGTCCCGCAGGATCTCGATCAGCACATCGCGGTAGTCGATGCGAACCGGCAGCGCCTTGTCGTCCAGCACCGCGGGGTCGAGGCCGACCCAGTCGTGGAGCACCTGCCCACCGTTCACGTGGCCGCCCATCACGAGCATGCAGCCGCCGCGGCCGTGGTCCACGCCGCCGGATCCGTTGGCGTCCACGCGCCGACCGAACTCGCTCATCGCCGCGACGGTCACGTCGTTCATCAGCACGCCGAGGTCCAGGCGGAACGCGAGAAGAGTCTGCGAAAGCTCCGCCAGCATCTCCGCCATCTGCCCGCTGACCGGCCCGAGGTTGTCGTGGTGGTCCCAGCCGCCGCGGTCGATCTCGATCGCCTCGATGCCGATGCCCGCCTTGATCAGCGCAGCCGCCGCCTTGAACCGATCGCCAAACTCTGTGTCCGGGTAGACCGCTCCACCGGACGGGACGTAGTTCTCGAAGTTGAGGCCCGCCAGCAGGTCGATCGTGTCGAGCGTGGCCTCGGCGGCGCCGCGGATCGGCTGGCTCTCGAAGGCGTAGAGGTCGCGCAGCACTTCCTGGCGCGCGAGCCGTGACGACTGATAGCCGTTGAACGCGAAGTCCGAGGGGTCCGGGATGCTCAGCGTCGCCGGCGCGCCCGCCAGCGTCAGCGGCGCCGTGAAGTCGATCGCCACGCCGCGGAGCTTGGCTGCGGGGCTGACGGCTGGCACGCCCGCCAGGTGCCGGCCGAGCCAGCCCGTGGTGATGACCGGCGCCGCCTGATTCGGCACGCCGCCCTCGATGAACTTCATCGCGTCGAAGTGCGAGCGCGTCGGGTCCGGCGAGCCGGCGGTTTGCACGAACAGCAGGTCGCCCGCGAGGTACGCAGGCAAGAGCGCCGAAGCCGCCTGGCTGAGCCCGAAGAAGCCGTCGAGGTCGGTCACCCCGTCGACCTGGCCGGGGCCCGGAAGCGCGAGGTTGCCGCGCTGCCAGGCGTAGTCCGGATCCGCGTACGGAACGCAGAGCGACAGACCGTCCATGCCGCCGCGCAGCATGACGAACACGAGCACGTCGCGCGCGGGCCCGCCGCTGGCGGCGAGCGTGATCCTGGGGAGGCGGTCCTGAAGGACGCCGAGTCGGTTGTGTTTTCCCATGGCAGACTCCTTAGTAGCGCCCGAACGAGGGGCTGGATGCGACGAGTTCGAGCGCTTCACCGACGATCTGGTCCGTCGGCTGGCTGAAGCCGTTGATGTATTGCTGGATGCGCTTCACCTCGCGTGGCCGCATGGTGCCGCCGGTCAGAAGCATGGAGAGATGCTGGGCCCAGCCCGACATGGGCGTGGAGCCCAGGAGTGCCCGGATGTCGCCGATCGTGTGCGGGGACGACCAGTACCAGCCCTGCCCGAAGACCGCCGCCTGCTGCCAGCGCGGCATCAGAAGCGACGCCCACGCGCCCTCGACGTCCGGGTAGCCGTTGGGCGCCTTCCACTGGAACGGCGGCTGCCCGAGGTTCCAGATCATCCAGATCGTGTCGGTGGGCGTCGGAAGATCGATGCCCGTCGCGCGATACAGCGAGACGATCCAGTGGAAGGGGCGCTTCAGCTTCGGCTCGCGCCAAGGACGCGCCAGTCGGATCGACTCCTCGCTGAGGAGCGAGCGCACGACCTCGCGGATCTCTCCGCCGGTCGCGATCCACCGTGCACGCGCCGCGTCGATCGCGGCCTGGGGAGGCGCGTAGCCGAGCAGCCACTTCGCTAGCTTCGTGGTCACGAAGTCGATCGTGCTCGGATGATCGGCGAGGTGATCCAGCAGGATCTCCGCGTCCTCGATGCCGCCGCCCGCCGGGAGCTGCACGCCGAGCACCGTCTTCGCGCCCGTGTCGTGCTGCTGGGGGCGGAAGCGGAACTCCCCGTACTGCGTCATCGACTCCCACGGCTTCCAGTACGTCCAGCCCGTGAAGCAGCGCGCCAGCTCGCGCACGTCGTTCTCCGTGTAGGGGCCGTCGACGCCGAGCGTGTGCAGCTCCATCACTTCCCGCGCGTAGTTCTCCTGGGCGGCTCCGACGACGTTCGTGTCGTTGTCGAGGAACGCGATCATCGCGGGGCTCCGCGCAGACGCTTGCAGGAGGTCCTGGAACCGGCCCAGCGCGTGGGTCCGGATGACCTCTTCGTCGTCGACGATCTTCAGGACGAACGTGTCGTCGGCCGATCCGTAGATGCTGAAGTGGTCCGTCCAGAACTCGACGATTCGCTCGAAGAGCTGCCGCTTCGAGTAGGTGGCGCGGAGCAGCCGAACCGCGCGCGCTTCGTGGGCGATCTCCCAGACCTCCTTCGTCGGATGATCGTTCATCTCGGCCGCGGACCAGCCGAGCCACTCGAAGCTCGCCAGGCGTGCCTCGAGCGCGCTGTCGTCGATCTGCAGCGGCTGGAGCTGCCAGTCGACCCAGCCGTCGAGGCCCCTCTGCGCGACGTCGTTCAGCATGTCCCGGGTCACGCCGAAGCTCGCGCGTCCCAGGGCCCACGCGTTCACGAGCGAGGGCTCCATGGTCGCCGCCGCCTGGAGGCTAGCGGGTGTGGCGCGCGCCACGGTCGCGGAAGCGGCGGCGGCGGCCACCGCCGCGCTGCCCCTCAGGACCGTGCGGCGGTTCGGGCCTCCCGACGTGGGGGAAGCCGGCGCCCGTGAACTCTTCTGGCTCTCTTGCATGGATGCACCTCTTGAACTGCGGGATCGAGCGCGTAGGGGATGCGCTCCGAACTTCAGGAGAGGCGCCGCGCGAGCCAGCGTCCAGATAACTTTGCGCTCACCTGACGTGAGCGCGTCTTCAACCATGACGTTGGAGCCCGAATGCCCCGAAGTTGCGCCCGGCTTCGAGCCAAGCTAACGACCGTCCGAAATCGCGCTCATGAAGTCTCTGGGATCCATGTGCGCGGCCGCGCCCTGCGTCGAGGGTGGGCTACTGCTTCTCCAGGAACGACAGGACGCCGATCGGGAGCGCCAGCAGTTCCTCTTCGAAGACGCGCCGGGCCAGCGTCTCCGCGGTGTCACCCGGCTCCACCGGGCACCAGCGCTGAAGCAGGATCGGGCCGTTGTCGTAGATCTCGTCCACGAGGTGCACCGTGCAGCCGGTCACCTGGCAGCCGCGCTCCAGGACCGCGCGATGCACGCGGCCGCCGTAGAAACCCTTGCCCCCGAAGGCTGGCAGCAGCGAAGGGTGAATGTTGATCACGCGACCCTTGTGGTCGTCGGGGATCCAGAGCTTCTTAAGGAAGCCCGCCAGCACCACCGCGTCGACGTTCGCCTCACGGATGACGTCGAACACGCGCGCGCCATAGGCCTCGTCCGTCTCGTCGGGCTCCGGCGCGATCACGCTCGCGGGGACGCCGCAGCGCTCCGCTCGCTCGAGCGCCTGGACGCCCGGACGATTCGAGATCGCGAGTACCACGTCGACCGGAAAGTCCGCGCGCGGGTCCTTCGACAGCTCCGCGAGGTTCTCCAGGTGGCGGCCTGTTCCCGAGACGAGGACGGCGATCCGATAGCGCTTCAAGCGGGCGTCTCCTCGCGCCGGACGGCGACGAGAGCGCCGGCTTCGGCGGCGATCCGCGTCACGAGTCGATCGAGCGACGGAGCCACGCGCGACGCGCGCAGCACCATGTCCGCGATCCCGAGCTGCTCGCTCGCGAGGTCCGTGATCGCCGTGAGCGAGAGCACCCCGAGTCCCGCGTGCGCAGAAGCGATCAGGGGATCGCTGAGCCGCTGGACTGCGATCCCCGCTCCTGCCAGCCGATAGGAGCCCATCTCCGCCGGCGTCGAGAGCGCCGGGCCGATCGTGCACGCCACGACCGCTGCCTGGAGTTCGATGCCCTCGCTCTGGGCGACGGAACGCGCGAGTTCCGCCAGCTTCTCGTCGTGGACGCGCGTCTGGTCCGGGAAGAGGGGCCCGAAGCGGCTCTTGCCGAGCCCCAGGAGCGGCGTCGTCCCCGAGAGATTGATGTGATCGGTCGCGCGCACGATCGACTCCGGTCGAGTGACCTCTTCGTCGAGCGCCGTTCCGGCGGACGTATGGATCAGGAACCTGGCGCCCGCCGCAGCCGCAAGCCAGACCGGAAACGCGCGCGTCCACGCAGCGTCGCCCGCCCTTCCGTTCGGCGCGTCTTCGATGATCCACACGCTGGAGCTACCGAGCGACCCCGCGTAGAGGGCGAGGTCGCGGTAGGCATCCGGCGCCCCGGCGACGTCGGCGAACTCCAGCTTCACGCCGCTCTCCAGTGCCTCGATCAGCCCGGTCGTTCCGGTGGCCGGGAAGAGGAGCAGGTCGGGGTCCGGCGTCCCTGCGGATCGAACGGCGCCGAGGGCCTGCGTGACCGCTTCGTCCATGGAGGAGACCGTCATTGGGAACCTCCCTGGGACAGCATCATCACGAGCCAGGCGTCGCGCCGCTCCTTCAGGAGTCGCTCGAGTCGCTCGGCGCTCGCATCCCAGCGACCCTCGTCACGGGCGATGAGCGCCTCGGTCAGCATGCGCGCCGCGCGCTCCTGCTCGAGGATCAGATCGAGCAGCGTTCGCTGGCCCATGAGACCCCGGATTTCGGCCTCCAGATCGTCCTGTGCGCGCGTGGCCCACTCGCGCGCCTCGACGAACGCCGCGGTGATCACCGACGGGTCGGCGGGCGAGATGCGCTGCGCCGAGGCGCCGAGCGCCGCCTCCAGACCGCCGAGCGTCTCCAGCGTGGCGCTGATGGTCAGGAGCGTGGCGATGCCCCGCGATTCCTCGGCCGTCCAGTCGCGGTTGAGTCTTCCGAGGAAGAGGTTCTCCAGCTCGGCGGTGTGACCTGCCCAGGCGGAGAACGGTAGCTCCTGGGAGTCGCCGCCGTCGGCGATCCTGAGCGCTCCGCCCGAGATCCCGACGATCTCCACGCTGCCCGAGGCGCCGGGCCGGGGGTCCAGGACGCTCTGCCGGCGCCAGCCTGGCGAATCCCAGCCCATGACGAGCGCGGTGAGCGCTCGATCGGCGGCAGCGAGGTCGGCCGCGCGCTCGGCGAGCCGTGAGCGCAGCGGCTCTTCACTCGTCATGCCTGCGGCTTTCTCCAGCCGCGAGGCAGCGGCTGCCATCGAGAACGACGTCAGCTCGCGCTCGATGCCGGACGCGATCAGCGAGCGCACTTCATCGCGTTCCTTGCGGAGGCGATTCTCCTCGAACTCGTCCTCGCTGCTCGCCATCGAAAGCAGTCGATCCGACACGGCCTGGGCGAGCGCGCGAAACTCGGCGACGGAGGAAGGCACCGCTTCGTCGCCGAGGATCGGAGCGTCCGTCGTGGACGGCAGGCTGGCGGCGGTCAAGAAGTCCTCCAGCGGAGCCCGCGTGCCGGTGAAGTCTCCCGCCGCGGCCGCTTCGTCGGCCGCCGCCATGGCCGCACGCCCGCGCGCGAGGCCCAGCTTCATCGCCTCGTCGATGATCTGGTTGCGGGCCTGTCGAAGCCCGAGGTCACGCGCCAGATCCACCTGGCTGGGGGCGAGGGCCTGCATGGCCTGGATGGCTCGACCCGGAAGGAACGGCGTCGTATCCAGCGCGGCGGCCGCCCTGAGCGCCTCGATCGCGGCGGTGCGGGCCGCCGTGCTCGATGCTTCGCTCAGCGCCTCCGAGGCGGTCTTCGACTCGATCTGTTCAGCTTCGGCCAGTGCCTTCGTGGCGGTGTCCGTGCCGGCGAAGGCCTCGGCCAGCGCGCGCAGGCGCGCGACTCGCTGCGCGGGAGCGAGATTCTCGTCCCCGAGTTCGAGGTACGCGAGGCTGGCCCGGTACTCGAAGGAAGCCTCGGCGCCGCCGGAGCCTTCCTGGGGTCCCGTGGACCCAATCGCCCCGTCCGGAGTCGCCGCTCCGATCTGGACGTCGTTCGGATCGTCCGTTTTCCCGTTCCTGGGCGATCCGCTCTCGGCGCCCATGGCCGTGGACGTATCGTCGTTGCCTCCGCTGCTGCGGGTCGGAAAGCGATCGTCGGTCCGAGGGGCGGGGTCGTCTCCGCCGCCGAGGGCGAGCATCGCCACGACCGCGCCCGCGAGCACCACGCCTCCGATGAGGAGCGGTTTCGGGATGCCGCCTGACTTCACCTGCAGCGGAGGCGCGCCGCCGACCTGGCCGCCCGATTGGCGCAGCCGTTCGATCTCCGCCAGCAGGATGGCCGCGGAGGGGTGACGATCCTCCGGCTTCTTGGCGAGGAGGCGATGGATGGTGTCGGCCATCGCCGCCGGGAGACCGGGGACGCGCGCCGCGAGGGAAGGCGCCTCGTCCTGGAGCGCGGACCGCAGGATCTCGCGCGTATTGGCGCCCTCGAACGGAGTGTGCCCGCTGAGGATGCGGTAGGCGGTGGCGCCCAGGGAGTAGAGGTCCGACGCTGACGTCGCCGACGCGCCGCGCACGACCTCGGGAGCCAGGAAGTGCGGCGTGCCGAACACCTTCCCGTCGCCCGAGTCGACCATCTCCTGCTCGACCTGCACCGCGAGTCCGAGGTCGGCGATCTTCGTCACGCCGTCCTTGTTACGCATCAGGTTCTCGGGCTTGATGTCCCGGTGAACGATGCCGTTCGTCTCGGCGTAGACGAGGCCCGCGGCGGCGTCGCGCAGGATCTCCAGCGCCTCGCGCCACGGGATCGGCCCGCCCTTCTTCAGCTGCTCTTCGAGGGAGCTTCCGTCCATGTACTCCATCGAGAGGAAGTGCTGATCGCCTTCCTGTCCGACGTCGAACACGGTGACGATGTTCGGGTGGTTGAGTCGGGCGGCGGAGCGCGCCTCGTCGCGGAACCGCCGGACGAAGGTCGCGTCCTTCGCCAGGTCTGCCTTGAGCACCTTGAGAGCGACCTTGCGGTCGAGGCTGGTTTGTACGGCCAGGTACACATCGCCCATCGCGCCGCGTCCGAGCGGGCGTTCGAGCCGGTAGCCCCCGAGTTCGCGGGTCTTCGGTCGACTGGCCGGGGCGGACGTCTTGCGGGGCTGGGGGGCCCTGGGCTGGGACGCCGCGGCCTGGGACGCCGCTGGCTTGGCCTTCGCGGGCTCCGCCCGGGGCTCCGCCTTCGGCGCCGCTCCTGCGGCCTGCGATTTCGCGGAGAAGACACGAAGCTTGCGGGAGCCGATCAGGATTTCGTCGCCGTCGCTCAGCTTGGCCGCGTCGACGCGCTTGCCGTTGACCATCGTTCCGAAGTCGGAGCCGAGGTCCTTGAGGGCCCAGCCGCCCGACTTGAGCCTGCCCACGGTGCAGTGGACGGGGGCGACACCCTGGCCCTCCACGTGAAACGACGCGCGGTCCTTGGCCGAGCCGATGACGAGACGGCCCTGGCGCGGGAGCTCGGCGGGGGCGACGGTCGTGTCGCTGGAGCCTCCGGGTGAGAGGGCCTCGAGGAAAAGAGCGTCGCTCATCGGTCGGCAGGTCGTGGGGAAGGAGGAGAGGCGAGGTTCAGGTCTTCGAAGAGCGCTGAACCGATGCGGACGAAGCGCGAGCCGTGCTGGAGGGCGGCTTCGAGGTCGCCGCTCATGCCCATGGAGAGACGGCACTTGCCGCCCGAGAGGAGGTCCGGTGACTGGAGCTCGAGATCGCGGGCCAGGGCGGCTATCTCGAAGAACACCTCGTCGACGGTGCGGAGGTCGCGGGCCGGGCCCATGGCCATCAGTCCTGCGACCTGAACCTGCGGCGAAGCGGCGAGGACCTCAAGGACCTCCGGAACCCCGGCGGCGAGCAGGCCGTGTTTTTCGGTCTCGCCGGTCAAATTGACCTCGATGAACACCTCGACGTCGCGCTCCAGCTCTTCCGCGATGCGAACGACCGTTTCGGCGAGGCGGAGGGAGTCGACCGAGTGCAGGACGTCCGCGCGCTCCAGAATCCGGCGAGCCTTGTTGCGCTGGATATGACCGATGAAGTGCCAGCGTGGACGCACGCCCGCCGCCTCGAAGGCCAGAACCTTCTCCTCGAATCGGTCGGCTCGATTCTCGGCCAGGTGCGGTGTGAGCCCCCGGGCGACCATCACGTCGACGAGGGCCAGCGTCACCTCGGAGGAGACGGTCTTGGTCACGGCGACCAGCTCCGGGGCGCGGCCGCCTTCCGGAACGTTCGCGCCGATTCGGGTGAGCACGCGGCTCAGGTTCCGCTCCAGCAGAGAACGCAGCTCCTGGGAGCCGGAATCTCCGGGGACATCGATGGGGCTTGGGATGAATCTGGACACGGGTGGGGCAGCATATCCGCCCACACCCCGGTAGTCACCGCTCGCGGACGCCTTCCAGCGTCAGCTTCACGCGCTTCTTGGTGCTCGGCTGCACCTTGCGCGCCTCGGCGACGCGGACGCCCGCGACCCAGAGGATCTCGCCGGTCGCCGACGAGACGACCAGTGGAACGTTGCCGCGCTCCTCGCGGGGAATCCCGATATCGCTCAGGAAGCGACGGAGCGGCTTGTGACCGGGAGCGCCGAGGCCGCGGAAGCGGTCGCCGGGCTGGCTGAATCGCACCTGGAGATCACCGACGCCGTCGGCGTCGATCTCGACCGAGGTGACGCTCGGAGCGAACTCCGCCGACGAGCTCAGCAGCGTGGCGTGGATCGATCGGCCGTCGGGGAGCTGGACCGCGCCGGGGATGCCGAGGCTGAGGCCGGATCCCGCGAGCGGCGCCGCCGCACCGGAAGCCGACGCTTGCTTCGGAGCGGAGACCACCTCGGGAGTGGACAGGGCCGCTGGATGAAGCTCCGAGTCGATCGAGGGGCGTTCGGCGGTGCGCACCTTGGGGGCGGACACCTTCTGCGCGGCCCGGGTTTCTGCCACTGGTTCGGCCACGGCTGCGCCGCCGCTTCCGCCGGAGCCAGGGCTGAGAAGGCCGCTCGGCGGCGTGAGGTGCAGCGCATCGGACTGAAGCTGCACGGTCCAGCCCTCGTGGATCTCACGGCGGCCGGTCCGGCCCTCCGTCAGGTCCTCGGCGAGATTCTGGAGAACATGGCGCGCCGGGCGCTGGCCCGTGCCTTCCCCGATGAGGCGGCCGAGGGCGCGCTTCATCAGCGTGGGGGACAGGTCCCCGAGGCGATCGCGGCGGATCGAGCCGCCGAGATCCGGCATCGAGGCGGAGCGTCGCGCCGCCTCGTGGGCGACAGGGTCCCAGGTGATGTGGGCGGTCCGATCGGCGAGTTCGTCCTCGAAGGACTCCACGGCGCGGGCGAACGCACGGAGGTTCTCGACGCCCTCGTCGCCGCACTGGGCAGCGATTTCGGGGAGTACGGTGGAGCGAACGCGGTTGCGGCTGAAGGCTGCCGACGAGTTCGTCAGGTCCTCGCGCCACTCGATTCCGTGCTGACGCAGGGCGCTGCGCACTTCCTCGCGCCGCATGCCGATGAGCGGGCGAAGCACGCGGAGCGGCCGCTCGGTCTCCGCCGAGAAGGCGCCCGGGCCCAGGATCGTCTCACGACGGAGGCCGGCGAGGCCCTGCATGTCCGTGCCGCGCATCCAGCGCATGAGGAGCGTCTCGACGGCGTCATCCTCGTGGTGGCCGGTCAGGATCACCGAGATGCCCGCGTTGGCGGCTTCCTCGGCGAGCGCCTTGTACCGGGCCTGGCGAGCGCGGCCTTCGAGGTCGCTGGCCTCGGGGTCGATCTCGACCATGCGGCGGGCGAACGGCAGGCCGAGCTTCGCGCACAGGCGCGCGCAGAACTCGGCGTCCGTGCGGGACTCCTCACCGCGCAGGCCGTGGTCCACGTGGATCGCCAGCGCCCTGGGCCGGGGGACCGAGCGGGCGATCATCGTCGCCAGGTAAACGCTGTCGGCGCCGCCGGAGAGGGCGATGGCGACCGGCGTCGTGGGGGCGACCTCGAGGGGCCGTCCCAGGAGGCTCCAGCGGTGCGACCAGAAGGCGTCAGGGTTGGATCCTTCGGTGTGCATGGCAGAGCGGTGGTTCGATGCGGGTCCAGTCACGATGGAAAGGCAGCCCGAGCTGCCGAGGTCGCATTGTTCGGGGAAAGAGGTTCCAGCGCCAGAAAATGGAGCGGGCATTGCCGGGAAAGTCGCGATCGGGGGGGGGGCGCCGTGCGGGGCGGCCGGGGTAGGCCAGCTGGGGTCGCAGGGGGGGGTAGCAAGGCGCAGATGATCGGAAACCATCCCGTAGGGCAGGGGAGATGCGCGCGCAGACCTACCCCTTCGTTGAACCCATCGGTGGAGGTACGTACGCTCTGTCCGCCTTCTCTGGAGATTTCTCACAGCCCGGTCCATTTCGCCCCGAAGTTCGCGCTTCGGAGCGCTGGACGAACGTGGGGGAAGCCAGAATTCGCTCACTCAACCCGGTTCGCTTGGCGTTCCGGGCTCGCTCTCCCCTTCGGCCCCCCCGGGGCCACCCACACCCAGCTTCATGCGCATCGCGATCAACGGCTTCGGCCGAATCGGACGAAACGTCTTCCGCATCATCGAGAACACCCCCGGCATGGAGGTCGTGGCCATCAACGACCTCACCGACGCCGCGACCCTCGCTCACCTCCTCGAGTACGACTCGGTCCACGGCCGCTTTCAGGGCACCGTGAAGTCCGGCAAGGGCTTCATTACGGTCAACGGCCGGAAGATCACCATCACCGCCGAGCGGGACCCCGCGAATCTTCCCCACGGGGAGAACAAGGTCGATTTCGTCGTGGAAGCGACGGGCGTCTTCACGACGCGCGAGGCCTGCACCAAGCACCTCACCGCCGGCGCCAAGAAGGTCTGTCTCACGGTTCCGCCGAAGGACGAGATCGACGCCATGATCGTCATGGGCGTGAACCACGACGTCCTGAAAGGCGACGACCTGATCATCTCCAACGCCTCGTGCACCACGAACTGCCTCGCGCCGATCGCCAAGGTCCTCGATGACGCCTTCGGCATCGACCACGGCATCATGACGACGACCCACGCGTACACGAACGACCAGCGGATCCTCGACCTTCCGCACTCGGACCTTCGTCGCGCCCGCGCCGCTGCGGTGAACATCATTCCGACGTCGACCGGCGCCGCCCGCGCCGTCGGCAAGATCCTTCCGAAGCTCGCCGGCAAGCTCGACGGCATGGCGCTTCGCGTTCCGGTTCCGGACGGCTCCGTGGTCGACCTCGTGGCACGCCTCAAGAAGCCGGCGAGCATCGAGCAGGTCAACAAGGCGCTTGCGGATGCCGCGAAGAAGGGGGATCTCAAGGGCATCCTCGAGTACAGCGACAAGCCGCTCGTCTCCAGCGACATCATCGGCAACCCGCACAGCTCGGTCGTCGATAGCCTCGCGACCATGGCCATGGACGGCGGTAAGACCGTCAAGGTCATCTCCTGGTACGACAACGAGTGGGGCTACTCCAACCGCGTCGTTCAGCTCATGAAGTTCGCGCACAAGATGAAGCCGACGAAGAAGGCGGCTGCGAAGAAGACCGCCGCGAAGAAAGCGGCGTCGACGAAGGCTCCCGCCAAGGCGCCCGCGCCCAAGAAGAGCGCCTGATCGGCGACCCTGAATCATGAATCTCGACGTACCTGACCTGGACTCGCTGGGTGATCTCAGCGGCAAACGCGTGCTCGTTCGCGCGGACTACAACGTTCCCGTGGACAAGAAGACCGGGGCGATCACCGATGACACGCGCATCAGCGCGGGCATCGGCACGCTTCGGAAGATCCTGGATCGCGGCGGTCGACCGGTGGTGCTGGTGCACTTCGGACGGCCCGATGGTGAGGTCGTCGAATCCATGCGCGTCGGCGTGATCGGCGAGCGCCTGCAGGAGCTGCTGGGCTCGCCGGTTCTGACGCTGAAGGAGAGCACCGGCCCGGCGGTCGAGGACGCGATCGCGTCCGCGCCCGAGGGGACGACGGTGCTCTGCGAGAACGTTCGCTTCCACAAGGGTGAGACCAAGGGCGATCCCGAGCTGGCCAGAGCGTTCGCGCGCCTCGGGGATGTGTTCGTGGGGGACGCGTTCGGCGCGGCCCACCGCGATCACGCTTCGGTGTCGGGCGTCGCGCGATTGCTCCCGTCGGCAGCCGGCGACCTTCTCGCGGCCGAGTGCCGGGCGTTCGCCAAGGTGCTCACGAACCCGGAGCGCCCCCTCGTGGCCATTCTCGGCGGCGCGAAGGTGAGCGACAAGCTGACCGTGATCGACAGCCTGCTCGATCGCTGCGACGCGCTCCTCATCGGGGGCGGCATGGCGTATACGTTCCTGAAGGTTCAGGGCCACACCGTCGGGGCCTCGCTGGTCGAGGAGGACCGCCTCGTGATGTGCCAGGAGGCCCTCGCCAAGGCGGAGAAGAAGGGGGTCGACCTGATCCTGCCCGTGGATCACGTGGTGGCCGATCGGTTCGCGGCGGACGCCGAAACCCGGATCACCGACGTCGATATTCCCGAGGGCCTCATGGCCCTCGACATTGGCCCGAAGACCCGCGAAGTGTACGCGGACAGGATCCGGTCGGCGCAGACGGTGATCTGGAACGGGCCGATGGGGGTCTTCGAGTTGGAGGCCTTCCGCGCCGGTACGGAGAGCGTCGGCAAGGCGCTAGCCGAGTGTAAAGGGACGACCGTGGTGGGGGGCGGCGACTCGGTCGCGGCGATTCACCTCCTCGGGCTCAGCGACCGGGTGGACCATGTGTCCACCGGCGGTGGAGCGTCCCTGGAGCTCCTGGAGGGCAAGGTCCTTCCCGGAATCGAAGCCCTTGGCCCCGCATCGCGCTCCTAGTGCCCTGAATCAGAGGTTCGTCGCATTAGTTTCAGTCTGTTTCGTTTCGTAGCAAGGCGTCCGAACCGCAGTGCGTAGCAGTAGTTCCGTCCAAGGTTCGGCAACGCAGCTACGGAGCGAAACGGGCGAAACTAATGCGACGAACCCCTGATTCAGGGCACTAGGAGCGACTATCATTCACGCCATGCAGGACTCGTCCCCCCGTACGCCGATCATCGCGCCGTCGCTCCTCTCGTGCGACTTCACGAGGATCGGTGACGAGATCCGCGCCATCGAAAGCGAGGGCGCGGACTGGTTGCACGTGGACGTGATGGACGGTCACTTCGTGCCAAACATGACGTTCGGTCCGCCGCTCGTCCAGGCGATGAAGTCGGTGGCCACTCGGCCGCTCGACGTCCACCTGATGGTGTCGAACCCCATCGCGTACGCGTCGAACTACGTCGACGCGGGCGCCCAGGTGCTGACCTATCACTGGGAGGCGATGGGCAGTGGCACGGTCCGCGGGGCGAAGCTCGCGAACAAGGCGTTCCGCGACGCGGGCGCGCCCATGGTCGGCGTCTCCATCAACCCGAACACCCCGGTCGAGCCTCTGGAGGCGATCCTCGACGAGGTCGACCTCGTCCTGATCATGAGCGTGTTCCCGGGCTTCGGTGGTCAAAGGTTCATGGAGCATACGCTGTCGAAGACTCGCTGGCTCCGGGAGCAGGGCTTCCGGGGCATCGTCGAGATGGACGGCGGTCTCAATGCCGAGACACTGCCGCTTTGCGCGGCGGCTGGAGCCGACGCATTCGTCGCTGGCTCGGCCATCTTTGGTGCCGCCGATCGAAGGGGGACCATCGAGTCCTTCCGTCGTGCCGCAGTGGAGGCCATGAAGGAGCCGATCAGCGGCTCAGGAACCGTCCGATGAGCGATATCAGTATGGCCAAAGAGAACACTTCACCGGATGGAAAGGACGGCGCTGCCCCCAAGCGCGGCCGTCTCGACAGGCTTCGTTTCCGCAAGAAGGAGCTGCCCACCGGGCTCTGGCTCAAGTGCGAGCACTGCGAGGCCACGATCTATCGCAAGGAGGTCGTCGAGAAATCGTACACCTGCCCGAGCTGCGACTTCCACTTCACGATGCCGGGGCGTGATCGGGTGCGCCACACGCTGGACGCAGGTTCCTGGGAAGAACTCTTCCCGGACCTGACGGCGATGGACCGCCTCCACTTCGTGGACTCCGGTCCCTACGGCGACAAGATCGAGCGCACGGTTCAGCGGACCGGCCAGAACGAGGCCCTGATCGCGGGGCGCGGCGAGATCCACGGCCGCCCCGTGATTCTCGGCGTCATGGACTTCAAGTTCCTCGGCGGCTCGATGGGCGAGGTCGTGGGAGAGAAGATCGCGCTCGCCTGTGACGTCGCTCGGCTGGAGAAGCGGCCTCTCGTCCTCTTCACGGCTTCGGGCGGGGCCCGGATGCACGAGGGGATGCTGTCGCTGATGCAGATGGCCAAGACCTGCTCGGCGCTGTCCTCGCTTCAGGAGGCGGGCGGCTTTGCCATCTGCGTGCTGACCCACCCGACGACCGGTGGTGTGACCGCTTCGTTCGCGATGGTCTGCGACCTGACGCTCGCCGAACCGGGCGCGCTCATCGGCTTCGCGGGTCCGCGCGTCATCGCCAGCACCATCAAGCAGGAGCTTCCCCCCGGATTCCAGCGCTCGGAGTTCCTGCTGGAGAAGGGGCAGATCGACGCGATCGTCTCGCGCGACGACATGCGCGAGACGCTGGCGAATTTGATCGACTACGGCACCTACGCCTGGGACGAGATCGGGACCCGGCGAGTCACGATCCCTGGGATGGAGGTCGAGCCTGTCGCCAGCGAGGAAGCGGCAGCCGCCGGCGTGGAAGCGGCGGATCGAGACGCCGACGAGACAACGGGCTGACGGGCGGAGGCGGCGAGGCGACAGGTTGCGCTGCAGTGACCCTTGCGCTGCAGTGAGCCTTGCGCTGCAGTGAGCCCTCCGCTGTAGTGAGCCCCCCGCTGCAGTGAGCCCCCCGCTGCAGTGCACTCGGCCCGAAGGCCGAGCGGTCGCAGGCTACTCTTCGCTTCCCGGCGCCTGCAGGTGCATGACCCAGGAATCGAAGCGGTCCTGCATCGGGGAACCGAATGATCCGTCCAGCGCGGTCATGAGCTTGTTCATCCAGAGCAGCGGGTAGGTCAACAGCCCCTTCAGCTTCGTCTCGTTGAGGTGCATCAACTCCGGGATCGGGCGTGTGATCTGGTAGGCGCCGCTGCGGACGTGCTTGAGGCCACGGGCCTCGAGCCCTGCGCGGATCGCCTCGCGGGTGCGTGCGTTCATCTCGCGCACGGGCAGGAGCGGTTTGCGCATGCGGCGGCGCAGGAAGCCCTTGGATAGTGGGTGGATGTCGCCTACCACGAGGTCAGCGCCCGGAGCCAGCGTCGCGACGAGGCCGTCCATCCAGGCCTCCACGTCGGGTGAGAAGCTCACGACGCCCGAGCTCACCACGTAGTCGAAGCGCTCGTTCGTCGCGCCCTCGTGAACGCCGCCGAACGGGGGCGCCTCGCCGAAACCCACGCGGCCTTCGAACCTCTGGACTCCTTCCTTCTCTGCGTTCTTGCCGGTGATCTTGACCATCTCCGGGCTCGGATCGAACGACGCCAGGTAGACGTCGCCGACGGCCTTGGCGACCTCGATGCCGACCCATCCAGCGCCGCAGCCGAAGTCGAGGACGCGCAGCGGACCACCGTTCTTCGGAGCCGGCAGCGGCTGGACGAAGTGTCCCACGAAGCGGCGCATCCAGCGAAAGTGGGGATAGCCGGGGCCGCCGGGCTGTCCGTCCCATCCGGACGCGTTCTTGTCGAACTTCTCGACGGTCGCTTCGGGGGCCATCACGTGAGCGGTTCGTCTGCCGAACAGGACGGCCCCGTCGAAGTCGAACGTGCCTTCGACCTCTTCCGTTCCGCCGAGCGTGATGCGACGTGCGCGCCCTCCCTGGCAGCGGAGAATGGCTCCCACGTGAATCATGGGCCACAGCGAATTGCGCCACGTGGCCAGTCGACGGTCGTCGACCTTGCCTTCCAGCACCAGGAGGAAGGCAGAGTCGTCGTCGAGTTCGGCGTCGAGGCTCGCGAAACGGCGGCCGACGAGGATTTCCTGGGGCGCCACGACGTGGAAACGGTCACCGGCGTCAGGGCTCGTGCCCAGCTCGAGGACCTCGAGGGGGTTCAGCCCGAAGGCTTCGAACACGGAGCGAAGCTCCGAAGGTCCGACGAGAGGGCCCCGTGGCGAGTGGGGGCCGAGGGCCGCCAGCTGGGCGCGATCCGGGACGGACTTCGAGGAGGTCGTGACGGGGAGAGTGACTGACATGTCTATGACAAAGAGTATCGCGGCTTGGCGGGCCGGGGCTGAGATGAAGCTCGGAGCAAGGTGACAACCAGGTCACGAACGCCTCGATCTGGGACCGCGTCGGGAGCCGCCGGAGCGCCTCGGGCCGGATCCGCGGCGCGGCCCGCCAGTGTCCGCTCTGGGTCCTCTGCGACCTCTTGCCCTGCGGCTTCCGATTCGAGCCGGATCCACGCCATCCGTGGTCGCTCGGATGGCGAGCGAAAGCGCGAAGCCAGGCTCCTCGCTCGCGCAAAAGACGGAGTGCATGCAGGTGGAAGCGTAGCCATGATTGGGCAGGCAGATGACGTCGCCGGGGCCCAGCAGGAACGCGTGACCGGCGTCAGCGCACAGCGAAGTGAAATCCGGCCCGTAATTCACGAGCGGGGCCAGGATTCCGCACCCTGGTTCGCTGAGTTCCTTCATGAGCCTCTCGCCATCACCGACGACGGCGAGGACGTCGTCACCGCGAGGGTGATCGGTGATCAGCGCCGTTCGCGCGGCCGGAAGCGTACCGTCCTCCATGAACTCGACGAACTCCCTCACCCGCAGGACGAGATCCTGAACGGACAGCGCCAGCCAGGCCGTCGAGCCCGTGACCTGGGAGTAGAGCACGCCGCGCTGGCGGCCCTGCAACGGCTCGTCGAAGGCGTCATGGTGGAAGAGCGCTCCCCCGCTCGGAGCGTTCCAGTAAGCGATGCCCTGGGTCAGGAGAGGTGTCGCCCCGATCCACTCCTCCAGGAGACCCAGGATCTCCGGGTCGGCGTTGATCGCAGCTGCTTCCGGCATGAGGCGGCTGGAGAGCTCGCGCACCAGCTTATGGCGGGCCATGTCGCGGCTCGCGTCGTCCGGCCCTTCCTCGCCGAAGGAGAAGCGCACGCGCACCGAGTCGTCGTCCGGGTGAAGCGATAGCCGCTGGCTCTTGATCCAGAGATTGCTGACGCTCGTCGGGCCCTTGATCGTGCGGCCCTGGGGGGCCTTCCACGAGACGAACGCCCGCGCCAGGTCGCGTTCGTCCGGGAGGTTGGCGCCCTTCGAGCGACCGCGCTCTTCGATCGGCCGCTGGATGCGAAACTCCGGCGCGATGAGTTGCTCGCGCTTGTGGAGCCATTCGTTGAGTCCGGTGGGCGACCGCAAAGCTCCGCCCATGTCGGCCGTGGCGAGCGGCTCCTCGGCGGCATCGAGCACGTCGTCTGGCAGTGCGTCATGGAGCACGATCGGCCGCGCCTCGTCCCAGCGCTTCTTCAGGATCGCGAGCGGCTCCTTGGCGTGGAACGAGAGCGAATCGTCGAGTTCGGCCCAGTGACCGTGGAACGCGCCGCGGCGCTGGAGCTCCGGCGCCGCCACGCAGTGGGCGTTCACCTCGGCGATGAAGGCGGGGTCATCGTCCTCGGACACGGAAACGACCACTCGAGCACCCGGGCAGCGGTCCCGATCGGCCGCGTCCAGAAGTCCGAAGAGCTCGCCACCGCGGACGAGATCCGGAACGGCGGGAGCGTCGTCGCTCGGCTCGTCATGGGGGCAGATAGCTGGGACCCGCCGGATTAGCCTGCGTTCGAAAGTCGAACGATCCCGCGGTGCAGATTGGACCGGAGCGCGGCTTCGACGGCCTTCATGGCGCGCTTCGACGAATCCGTCTCCTGGTACGTGTTGATCGTCTCCTTCGTCGTGATCACCTCTTCCCAGTACGTGCTCGCGCGGTCGCCGGACATGAGGCGCCAGCGGAGCGCGACCTCACAGGTCATGTCAAGCCCGATCTCTGGCTCCTCCAGTCGGTCCACGGTGACGGAGAGGACGCGATCCGCCTTGCCCTTGTGGACCACCTCGTCGTAGAGGCCCGCGCTCAGAACGGACTCTCGAACCGCGGACTCCAGAGCGTCGGTGGCCACGAGGCGGCGCCCAACGAAGGCCTGCCGCGACGAGCCCTCGGCGTCGATCCGAACGCTCCCGCCCTTCGATAGGCCCGCCTCGATCGACTCCGGGATCATCACCGACGAGGAGACGGTGGCGCAGCCGTGGGCGAGCAGGACCCCTGCCAGCGCGGCAGAGACGAGGAGTGAAGGGGAGAAGCTCATGCGGTTCAGCTCGTGGATCAGGTGGGGGTGTGCGAAACCCGGAAATGGCGCGCCGGCGGCCCACCGACGGGGCCTTCGGTAGCGGCTGGTCACTTCCGGACAGGAATCCGACGGAGAACTGCGGGGCGTGCGTAAACTCCCGAGCAGAATGGGATCGAGCCGAGGATCAGGTGCCGGAAACGTTTGGCGTGTCAGCGGGTTGCGGCAGGAAGTCGACGAGCCGGACGAGGCCGTTCTGGCGCGCGCTGCGCGTCAGATCGGTCTGGACCCGGGCCAGCTCGCCTTCGCCAGGCTGGCCAAGCGCTCGGTCGACGCGCGCGGACGCGGGGCTGACCTCCACTTCGTGGTGCAGGTGGATCTGGCGGGACAGGGACCGATCCGTTCCCAGAAGTTCGAGCGGCTGCGCCGCTCCGGCAAGGTCCGCGAGGCGCCGACCGCCGCGAGCCTGCGGGTCGAATCGGCGGGCAGGCCCGGCGGCGCATCCGGTGGCGCAGTGCCCCATGTCGTGGTCGTCGGTGCTGGCCCCGGTGGGCTCTTCGCGGCGCTCGGCGCCGCCGAGTCGGGTGCGCGCGTGACGCTCCTGGAGCGGGGCGAGCCCATCGAGCGCCGCGGTCGCAAGGTCGTGGCCTTCCACCGCGGCGGGGAGCCCGATCCGGACAACAACCTGCTTTTCGGCGACGGGGGAGCCGGCACCTACTCGGACGGCAAGCTCTACACGCGGGTCTCCGATCCCATGGAGTTCACCGTCATCCAGGAGCTCATCGATGCAGGGGCCCCCCCGGACATCGCCTACGACGCGCGCGCGCATATCGGCACGGATCGACTCCATCGGATGCTGCCGCGGCTTCGGGCGCGGCTGGAGGCGGCGGGAGTCGAGTTCCGCTACGGCATCCGCGTGACCGGGCTCGTCCGATCATCGGGAGCCAGGAGCGAGGCGCGCATCCGGGCCGTCGCGACCACCGAGGGGGAGATTCCGCTCGATGCGCTCGTGCTCTGCATCGGCCACAGCGCCCGGGATACCTGGGCGCGGCTGCTGGAAGACGGCGTGCTCCTCGAGGCCAAGCCTTTCCAGCTCGGCGTGCGGATCGAGCATCCCCAGGAACTCATCACGCGCGGGCGCTACGGGCCCGAGATCGGAGACGGCCTCGGCCCGGCTTCCTACAACCTCCAGAGCAAAGGCGCGCCGCCAGCGCACTCTTTCTGCATGTGCCCGGGCGGTCGAATCGTCGCCAGCGTGAACGAGCCGCGCAGGCTCTGCACGAACGGGATGAGCAACTCCAAGCACTCGTCGCGCTGGGCGAACGCCGCGCTCGTGACCACGCTGACGCCGGAGGACTTCGCGTCCTTCGGTTTCGAGGGGCCGCTCGCCGGGGTCGAACTCCAGAGGCACCTGGAGGAGCGCTTCTTCGTCGCCGGCGGCGAGACGTACCAGGCCCCGGCACAGCGCGCAGACGACTTCCTGGAGGGCCGGCTCTCGGGGGGGGAGCTGAAGACCAGCTACGGGTTCGGCGCCGTTCCCGGGCGCATCGACGAGCTCTTGCCGCCGCAGGTCCGCGACGCGATTCGAGAGGCTCTCGGGCGCTTCGATCGCACGATTCCGGGCTTCGGCGGACCCGAGGGACTCCTCGTGGGCATCGAAACACGCAGCTCGGGCCCGGTGCGCATGACCCGCGATCGGGAGTCGCGCCGGGCCCTGGGCTTCGAGAATCTCTTCCCCGCGGGTGAGGGGGCGGGCTACGCAGGTGGGATCATGAGCGCGGCCATCGATGGAGCCCGAAGCGCCCAGAGTGCGGTGCTGGAAGCGCGCGAGTCTCTTTCGAAGCCTCGTAGCTGAGTCGCGCTGGCGGCTTCAGATGGTACAACCCGTCCATGTCACAGCACCCCGATGACGCCTCCGGCGACGGCCCGGCCCCCAGGCCGCGCGCGAAGTCCCAGTTCTCCAAGCGCAAGGTCACGACCAATCGCCTGAAGGAGATGAAGGAGGCGGGCGTTCCCATCGCGGCGCTGACCGCCTACGACTACTCCATGGCCGAGCTCGTCGATGCCGCTGGCGTGGACGTGATCCTCGTCGGCGATTCGGTCTCGACGGTGATGCAGGGGCTGGAGACGACGGTCACCGTGACGATGGATCACATGGTCTATCACACGACGCTGGTCCGGCGCGGCGTCGAGCGCGCGCTGGTCGTGGCGGACCTTCCGTTCATGTCGTACCAGGTCAACTCGGACGAGGCGCTCCGGAACGCGGGGCGCATGGTCAAGGAAGCCGGCGCCGAGGCGGTCAAGCTGGAGGGCGGCCGCGTGGTCGCCGATACCGTCCGACGCATCGTCGACGTCGGTATCCCCGTGATGGGGCACCTTGGCCTGACGCCCCAGTCGATCCACAAGTTCGGGACGTACCAGGTGCGCGCCCAGGAAGAGGAGGAGGCCGAGGAGCTCAAGCGGGACGCCAAGCTCCTGGAGGAAGCGGGCGTCTTCTCGATCGTCCTCGAGAAGGTGCCGGCGGAGCTTGCGGCGGAGGTCACGGCCAGCGTCAGCGTGCCCGTCATCGGCATCGGCGCGGGGGGGAACTGCGACGGGCAGATCCTGGTCAGTCACGACATGCTCGGCATCTGCACCCGTTTCAACCCGCGCTTCGTCCGTCGCTACGCGAACATCGGCGAGGACATGCGAAAGGCCTTCGAGCACTACGCCAGCGACGTCCGGGCGCGGAGCTTCCCCGACGAATCCGAGTCGTACTGAGGGCGACACGGTCTCAGGTCGAGATGGCGCGGCTCATGGGGGAGTTTCCCTTGGGTTGGGCCCCCGTGCGCTGCCGATTCAGCTGGGAGCCATGTCCTCCCAATCCCACGCCGCGTCGCTCTTCGTCAACGAGATCTTCGACCGGGTCGCCAGCGACCTGGCCATGCTGAGCGATCGGGACTTTGAGATCCTCGGGGTCGAGTACGAGGAGCGCACGGATCGTCCGGCCGGTCCAGGATTGATCCACGTCTCCTTTCGCTTCGGGATCGTGGGAGCTGGCGGAGACGTGGAGCACGGCGCGATGATCCTTCCGCTGCCGGAGTCGATCTCGCTGGCTGCCTACCTCATGATGCAGCCCGATACCGCGGTCGCGGATCTGCGCCTGCTCACGAAGATCGATCACGCGATCAAGGAAGCCATGCTGGAGGTCGGAAACTTCGTGGCGGCCGCGGGCGAGGCGGCCCTGCGCGCCATCGGCTCGCCCGCGATCAGCGTGATCTTCGAGGGGTGCCAGGGCGTGCGGGCCGACGTGCGCCCCGCGCTGCCCTACGAGGAGGGAACGACCCTTTCGGTCGGACGCGCGAAGGTGCAGATCGCCGGAGCGGCGCCCGTCGAGATGGTGGTGATGGTGCCGAAGTCGGACGTTCTCGTTCCGATCTGACGGCCTCCTCCCATCTGACGATCTGCTCCGACCCGGCGAGCGCCCTGCGCTACTTCTTGTTCTCGAGCGCCTTCTTGAAGAGGTCGCCGAGGTTGGTCCCGAGCGGCTTCGCCGACGGGTTCATGGCGGCCTGGATGTCCGCGTTGTCGACGGCGTCCTCGGAGCCGATCATGGCGCCGCGTGCGTCGAGGCGGGTGAGGCTGATGCGCTGGGAGCCCGGGTCGACGGCGGAGACGCGGACCGTCACTTCCTGGCCGACGTTGAGCACGCGACTGATGTTCTGGATGCGCTCGGTCGAGATCTGGCTGACGTGCAGGAGACCCTCGATGCCGGGCATCACCTCGACGAACGCGCCGAAATCCATGAGCCGCGTGACCTTGCCGGTGATCTGGCTATCCACGCTGAGACGGTGGGGAACCTCGTCCCACGGGTCCGGCTCCAGCTGCTTCATGCCGAGGGAGATCTTCTTGCCGCCCTCTTTGATCTCCAGGATCATCGCGTCGACGTCCTGACCGACCTTCAGGACCTCGTCGACCTTCTCGACGCGCTGGCGCGAGATCTGGCTGACGTGGACGAGGCCTTCGACCCCGTGCCCGATGTTCACGAACGCACCGAAGGCTTCGATGCGCGTGACCTTACCCTTGACCTTGGAGCCCGGGGTCAGGTTGCCGACGGCTTCCGAGAGAGCGACCATGCGCTCACCTTCTTCGACGCGACGCCGGGAGAGGAGCACGCGGTTGCGGCTCCGGTCGATCTCCATCACCTCGCAGACGATCGTCTCACCGAGCAGCGACGAGGCATCCACGTCGCGCTGGATCGAGACCTGGCTCATGGGCATGAACGCCTCGTTGCCACCGATCTTGAGGGTGAGGCCGCCCTGGTTCTGGCCGGTCACGCGCGCCTTGGTGTGGGAGCCGACTTCCAGCTGTTCCCAGACCTCGAGGTCCTTCGCGCCGCGCAGCGACAGGATCCAGAGATCGTCGTCGTCGCGGCCGCGGTTCATGAACCGGAACTCTTGACCCACCGCGGGCGGCTCGTCGAATTCCGTCAGCGCGCAGATGCCTTGCATCCGGGGCCCGAGGTCGATCACGACGTCGTCGCCGCTGATCCCGGAGACCGTTCCGGGCATCAGATCATCGGACTTGGAGCGGCGCTTGCCGCCAGCGGACGGAGAGTCGTCTTCGGGGCGGGCGCCGAGGGCCTGGAGATCGACACCGTTGAGGGCGTCTTCGATCTCCTTGTCGAGCGAATCGTTGGACATGGGGCCGTTCGAGAACGGGGAGGGTACGGGGGACGGAAAAAGGAAGGGGGCGATGGCGGCTCACGGGGAGTCGCCATCCATGGGTCGCTTAGTTTGAACGATGAACGTCTCTCGTGCTGGCCTGATCCGTCGGCCAGAGCACGATTTCTCCGATGTTCACGTGGGCGGGCCGGGTCACGGCGTAGGTGATCGCGTCCGCGACGTCCTCCGGGCGGAGGGGCTGCATGCCCACGTAGACGGCGTCGGCGCGGGCCTGATCGCCCAGGCGGACCACGCTGAACTCGGTCTCGACCATCCCGGGGTCCACCGTCGTGAAGCGGATGCCCGAGCCGACGTTGTCGAGCCGGAGGGCGTCGTAGATCGCTTTCACGGCGTGTTTTGTGGCGTTGTAGACGTTGCCGCCGGGATAGACCTGGCGGCCCGCGACGCTGCCGAGGAGGACGAGATCGCCGCGCCCAAGGCCCCGGAGGGTCGGAAGAGCCGCCCGGACCGTGTGGAGAACTCCCTTCACGTTGGTGTCGATCATCGTGGACCAGTCCTCCGGGTCGCCCTCCTGGATGGGGGAGACGCCGAGACCCAGCCCGGCGTTGGCCACCACGAGATCCACGGGGCGGCCAGCCGCCTCCTCGGCGTCGAAGACCCGGGCCAGGTCGACTGCTTTCCGGACGTCGCAGGTCGCGACGGTGGCGGAGTCCGCGCGAGCCGCGTTCAGCTCTGATTGGAGTTCGGCGAGCCGCTCGGCGCGGCGGGCGGTGAGGACCACCGTGGCGCCGGCGCGGCAGAGGGCGCGCGCGGTGGCCGCACCGATGCCCGACGAGGCGCCGGTGATGAGGGCGTGCCTGCCCGTGAGGGGGCCGGGGCCGGAGCCAGGGACGGAGCGGGAAGAGGTCTCTTGCGTCATCTCGGATTTGTCTTCGTGGCCGGCCAGGTGACCGTCTGGGCAATCTTCGGGGCCGGACTGTAGCCGCTCCGCGGGGCCAAGGGCACCATGGACCTAGCAGTCCCGGCCGCCCACAGGGCTTCGGGGCTCACACCATGGGAACATTCCGCGCAGGCTCGACGCTTCTCCTGCTCCTGTCGGCGCTGCTGGCAGGGGGGGCCCAGGGTGGAAGACCGGCGTCGCCGGCGGACGACGAGAAGGTCATCGATGGCGGCCTACGACTCTTTTACGGAGGGACCTTTTACACGGGCGGCCGTCAGGAGGAAGGAGGTCCCGACCCGCTGGAGCTGAGCGATCGCAGCGTCGAAGCGCTTCTGGTCCGCGACGGTCGGATCCTGGCGCTCGGCGGCTTCGCGGAGCTCAACGAATCGGACGACGCGCGCGGCGCCGAGCGCATCGACATGGGGGGCGCGCACTGCTACCCGGGGTTTCAGGATTCGCACGGCTACCTGGAGGACCACGGCGCATCACTGGAGAACGTGGATCTGCTGGGCGCCGCCAGCTTTGCGGAGGCGGTGGAACGCGTGCGCCAGTTCGCCGGTTCCCTGCCAGAAGGGGAGTGGGTCCTTGGCCGCGGTTGGGATCAAACGCTATGGGAGGGCAGCGACTACCCGACCCACGAGGCCCTCTCCCGGGCCGTGCCCACTCACCCGGTGTTCGTCCTTCGGATCGATGGGCAGGTCGGCCTCGCGAATGAACGGGCGATGGTCGCGGCGGGTATCGAGGACGAGGAGCGGCGCGTCTCCGGGATCTTCGCTGGCGCGGCCCTCGCAGAGATCGAGCGGGTGATCCCCGCGCCGACTCCCTCCGTTCGAGCGCGCCGGATCCTCAGGGCGCAGGACGATCTGCTTCGCTTCGGCGTCACCGCGGTGCACGACATGTCCATCGATCGAGGGGCGGTGGAGGTTCTTTCGGAGCTGCGTGACGCGGGGAAGCTCAAGCTCCGCGTCGTCGGCTACCTGTCTTCGCTGAAGCTCGCGGAATCCCTCGGCGCGGAGCGAATACGCGCTCTCGCCGATCGGCATGACGTGTTCTCCATCGTCGGCGTGACCTATGCGCTGGACGGCGGCTTCGGGAGCCGCGGGGCCGCTCTGCTGCAGCCCTACGCGGACGCGCCCGACGAGAGCGGCCAGCTCGCCTGGTCCACCCAGGATCTCAGTACCAGCGTCGAGGCCACGGCGAGGCTCGGGCTGCAGCCAACCGTGCGCGCCACGGGCGATCGCGGCGTGCGAGCGGCGCTGGAAGGCTTCCATCAGGCAGCCCAGCGCTACGACGGATTCAGGGTCTACTCGCCGCGCATCGAGCATCTGCAGCTCGTGGCCGAGCAGGACCTCCGTCGGCTGGGAGACCTGGGTGTCGTCGCGTCGATTCAGCCCGCGCATCTTCTGGCGGACCTCGCCTGGATCCAGGCGCGGCTCGGGGAGCAGCGCGCGCAGTCCGCGTACGCGTGGCGAACCCTCCAGTCACGGGCGACGCAGCTGATCGCCTTCGGCAGCGCCTTTCCGACGAGCTCACCGGACCCTCGCCTCGGCCTCTACGCGGCGATCGCCCGGCAGACCGCGGAGGGCAAGCCGGAGAATGGCTTCTTCGCGAGCGAGCGCCTCTCGGCCAGCGCGGCGGTCGCCGCCTACACGGAGGGGGCAGCAGCCGCCGCTCTCCAGGACGATCGCCGCGGCCGTCTGGCGCTCGGCTACGCCGCAGACTTCACGGCGTTCGATATCGACATCGGCCGCCTCGCTCCGGCGACGGCCGATCAGATCCTCCGGGCGAACGTCATCGCGACCGTCATCAACGGTCAGGTCGCGTACCGCCGTCCCTGATTCCTTTCCGTTCAGCACGCGTTCCGACGAACGCTCCAACTCCGTATGGCAACGATCGAGATCCGCTACGAGGGCCAGCTCCGCACGCAGGCCGTCCACCTTCAGTCGAGCACCGAACTCATCACCGACGCACCCACCGACAACCAGGGCAAGGGGGAGTCGTTCTCACCCACGGACCTCGTCGCGACGGCGCTGGGCAGCTGCATGCTGACCATCATGGGGATCGTGGCGGAGCGGCACGGCTGGGACCTTTCGGCTGCCACGGCTTCCGTGAACAAGGTGATGACGTCGGAGCCGGTGCGGAGAATCGCGCGGCTGGAGGTCGAGATCCGGGTGCCGGGGCCGTTCGAGGCCAAGGTTCGAACCGCGCTGGAAAAGGCGGCGCTCGGCTGCCCGGTGCACGCAACTCTCGGCGCCAACGTGGACATGCCGGTCACGTTCCGCTGGGACGAAGCCGTCGGCTGATCCTCCTGGGAGCCGGAGCTTGTCACGGCCGCCGAGATTCTCGGTTCGTTGGAGTTCGACTGAATTCCGTGACCCTCCAGATTCCGAGCGGTAGACCACGATGGCGTCGGTGGCTGCCCTGGTTCACCGTGTCGCACCTCGCAAGTTCTCTCCTGCCCGCTCGCTCTACCAACCATGCTGACCTCACTCGCGCTCGCTGCTCTCGCTCCGCTCGTTCCCCTGGTTCCCCAGGCTCCCGTTCGAATCCACATCACCGCCGGGGACTACATGCCTGGCGGAGGACGTGCCTATTTCTTCGATGACTGGAACGTCAATGACAGCGGCCAGATCCTCTACGTCGCTCGTACCCAGAATCAGGTTTCCCGTTTGATCCTGGATGACGAGACTCTCTACCGACTCTCCGATGAGATCGAGCCTGGTGTGACGTTCGGCTTCACGAGGGGCATCGCCCTGCGAAACGAGGGGGACTGGGTCGCTTCGGTCCAGACGAATCAGGGCAGCGCTCTGCTGCTCAATCGCACGCTGGTCGCGAAAGAGGGGGATATCGTGACGCCGGCGGCTGTTCCCGGAATTCCCTCCGGCGCCGCCTTGTTCACCTTCTTCGGCGACCCGCAGTGGTCGGGGGACGTTCTGACCATCGGCTGCAGGCTCGTTCTCCCGGGATCGACCGCGCGCGTGGTGCATCGGCTGTTCTACCGGCTCGATCCGCTGTCGGGGGCGCTCGTGCTGGAGCGCGGGATCAAGCGGGGGGATGTCATCACCGCTGCGGGGGATACGCTCGAGACGAGCTTCGGTGCGTTCGTCGATGCCGACGGGACGGTCAGCGAGCTCAGCTCGGTCATCACCGCAGGGGACGAGGAGAGCTCCGTGCTCGCCATCGGTGGCAACGTGCTCGTGCGCAACGGTGACCCGGCCCCTGTCCCGGGGCAGGTGCTCTTCTTGACCCCCGTGTCCCACGCCTCGTTCGCGCCCGGGGGCGCGTGGGCACTGGAAGTAACGCATCGACCCTTTCCGGGCGCAGGCCTGATCTACCACCTGTTCAAGAACGGCGTGAACGTCCTCTCGGCGGGTGACCCGTCACCGGACGGGAGCGGATTCCCCGTCAACAACGGCCCCTTTGGCGTGCAGCTCGCCGCCGACGGGACCATGGTCCACGACTTCAGCTACGTCGACGACCCCTCGGGCGCTGGGCCCTGGGTGTACGGGATCATGCGTGAGAATGAAGTGGTGCTGTCCACGGCGACGGCCGTGCTGCCGAGCGGCCAGCGGCTCGCCGCCGTTGGCCTTCCCAGGCGATCCGACAACCAGACCATCGACGGACTTTCGCCCGACGGAACCATGCTGGCACTCTTCGTGAGGATCGAAGGTCTGACGAACAGCCCGATTTCGATCGGGATCCTGGAGCTGGAGCCGGGTCGACCGACGGATTGCGCCGTGACCCCGAACTCCACGGGTGTTCCGGGAGAGCTGGAAGCGGACGGCTCTCGCTACCTCGACGGCGGTGGACTGACGCTGATCGCGACCAACTTGCCCGCGCAGTCCTTCACACAGGTGCTCACCTCACGGCAAGAAGGCCACGTCGCCATGCCCGGAGGCAGCGCCGGTAGCCTCTGCCTTGGGCAGTCCATCGGCCGATCGCTTCCCGCGTCGCCGAGTTCGGGAAGCAGCGGACGGATCGAAGCATCGATCGATCTGACCTCCCTTGCTCAGCCGGGCGGGAGCGTGTCGGCGGGCGTGGGGGAGACCTGGTACTTCCAGGTGTGGCACCGCGACACGAGCCCCGCGGGTCCGACCTCCAACTTCACCAGGTCCTACGAGGTCCAGGTCCGGTAGCCCACTCCCGGGGCGTGCGCGGGCTCCGGCTTCCTGTGTCGCTCCTGCTGGCCGCTTCTATTGGGCGGACCGGGTCGACGGCCCGCCGGTCTTCGGCTCGAGGGCGTCCATCAAACCAAGGACGTGGGCGACGAGTTTCCTGCGGGCCGCGACGGAGATCGACTTCGAGATGGCGGGCATCACACGCTTCGAGTCGCGCAGGTGTGGCATCTTCTTCTTCACGCTTATCGGAGACGCGATGTAGGCGAGGAGGTTCTCCTCGTTCCAGAACTCGCGCTTTCGGGCGTAGCTGTTCGCGAGCCCCCTGGGGGCCGTGCCGCGCTCACCGTGGCACTGCTGGCAGAGCTTGGCGTAGATCTCCTGGCCCGACATCGAGTCGTAGGCGGCCGCGCCGCCGCCCTGGCTCATCATCGCCACGACGCCCCCGATGACGCTGAGGAGTAGGAGTAAGATGCCAGCGATGATGACGGGGGGCTTCATGGGATGATCTTCGGACTTCGTGGCGCCGCTTCCCACCGTAGACCTCCGATCCTCCGTCCAGTTTGCCTGGAATGGGAGCCTGAGCAAGAGCGGGCCCAGACCCGACGCTTATCCGCGTCAGAGGATGCCGCGGGTGCCTCGAGCAGCCTGCCAACGGGATCGCCGAAAAAAGTGCTCGGATTCGCCGGTTCTGGCCGGGAGACTGCGGCCATGGCACGCATCCCCGAAGTCGACCCGGAGTCCACCCCTCCTCGCGTTCGCGCGATCCTCGAGGCGCAGCGGCAGACCTTCGGCGCGCCCCTGAACAACCACCTGCTCTATGCCCACGATGAAAGCCTCTTCCGGGGCGCACGGGGAATGTGGGCGGCGCTCGACCAGGCCGTGTTCCGTGACGCCGCTCTCTCGGCGCTCGTGAACCGCCGGGTCGCGGCACGCGTCGGCTGCGTGTTCTGACAGGACATCAACGCTGCGGTCGGCAGCGAGATGGGCGTCTCCAAGGAGCAGCTTCTGGGCGTCGTCGAAGCGACACTTCCCAGAGAGCTGTTCGATGAGCGGTCCCTCGCAGCCCTGGACTACGCGGATGCGATGACGGTCGATACGGCGGCGGACCCGTTCGTGACGGACGCGATCTTCGAAAGGGTCGCCGCCCATTTCTCGACCGTGGAGATCGTCGGGCTCACCGAGCTGATCGCCTGGGAGAACGCGTCCGCTCGTTTCAATCGAGCCCTTGGCGTTTCCTCGCAGCATCTCTGGCCATCGACCTGATGGCAGATGGAGTCACTCGTCGCGAGCCGTTCCCGTCGACGGTGATGCTTGCCTGGCCCGTTCGACCTCCTCGGCGAGCGAGCGTGTGAGCGGGTCTTGCGGTGAGAGCTCGAGCGCCCGGTGGACGGCCTCCGTCGCAGAGTCGAGATCGCCCAAGGAGAGCGCTGCGCGCGCTGCGCCTCGGTGATAGGTGGCTCGGCCTGGCGCCAGTCTTGCGGCATCGCGGTACCACTCCAGCGCCTCGTTCGCGCGGCCCTGGCGGAGAAGGATCGTCGCGAGGTTTGCTCGCGGCGCGGGCTCGTCCGGGCCTTCGAAGATGGCCTCTTCCAGCCAGGTCTCCGCGGCGTCCAGGTTGCCCTCGCGCGCTTCGAGGGCTCCGAGATTCGCGAGCGGACGGCTGTAGCGAGGATCGAGCGTCTTCGACTTCAGGAACGACGCGCGCGCGGCCTCGAGATCGCCTCGCTCGCGCTGGCATTCGCCGATCGCGTTCCAGATCTTGGCCTCGCCGTCGTGGGCCGGAAGATGCGCGCGCCAGTAGGACTCCCGCGTGTCGTACACCGGGGCCGCGCGCTCGATCGAGCACCACGCGAGGCCGACGAGCAGCACGACCTGGAGGGCGAGGGACACGCGGGGGCCGAGTGGCCGGCTCAACGCCGCGGCCAGTGCGCTCGTTCCGACCACGCCGAGTAGCAGAGGCTGATAGAGAAACCGCGGCGCGAAGAGCTCGCCCGCTGGCACGAGCTGAATCAGCGGCAGCGCCGCGAGCAGGGCCAGGCATGAGCTCAGCTGGGCGGAGCGACGGCCGCGCAGGAGCCAGAAGACCAGGAGCGCCAGGCCGACGGCGCCTGCGAGCCCGGGCCCGGGGACGCCGTCTCCGAAGAGGAGCGAGCCCATGGGGGACGGGAGTGCGCCGCTCCTGGGCAGAACGTCCCCGAGCGTGAGGCTCGGCGGGTGCGACGCCCAGGGCGTGAGCGCCGCGCCGACTCCTTGCCACCACGCGGACAGTCCGATGGCAAGACGTTCCACCAGCGGAGTGGCCGCCAGGGGCGCGGACGGCGCAGCGGGCATCGCGGAGCCGAGCGCTCCGTGGCGAAGCCAGCCGACCGCGAGGACGGCGAGCCCGGCACCGACCAGCGCGAAACCGGCGCGGCGCCAGCGTTGACCTCGCGTACTGTCTTGGGCGCCCCGCCGAGGCAGGGCCCAGGCGATGATCGGGAGCGCCGCGGCGATCACGACACCGTCTTCCTTGGCCAGAAGGGAAAGGAGTGTTCCCACGAGTCCCGCGGCGAAGACCCATCCGTGACGGAAGCGAAGGATCGACACGCCTCCGGACAGCAGCAGAAGTCCAACGGCCGCTCCGAGGCCGGAGAGGAGAGATGTTCGGCCTGAGATCCAGGCGACCGCGTCGGCATTCGCTGGATGGACCGCGAAGAGCGCCAGGCCGAACCAGGGAAACGCCGGACCGCCCACGCGCTCGATCCGGATGAGCGCGAGGCCGAGCGTCAGGATCACCAGGAGATGCAGCGCGAGGTTCGTGTAGCGGAAGGTCCGGGGCGCCGCATCCCTCCGGACGTCGACTCGCGCGGCATCGAAGCGCAGGAGAAGGGTCGCGAGCGGCCGGTAGTGCCCCGCGTCGGCCAGGTGATGCCAGTAGTCCCGATCGAACGCCGCCGCGGCGGGGAGCGTCCCTTCCACCACGGGGTTGCCGACGATGGCCTCTCGGTCGTCGAACGAGTACCCCGGCGCCCCGGGGATCGCGAGCCACCAGGTGAGGCCAGCGAACCAGAGGATCGCCAGGAGGGCGACGCCGCGCATCGGACTACGGGGCCCGTGATCCGCCGGGGCGGCATCGAAAATCTCTCCTGGCATGGGGAGGCGATCATGGCGCTCCCGCCCGTTAGGCTGGTCCCCGTGATACGGATTTTTGCCATCGCTGCCGCGCTCTACGTCGTGCTGCGCCTCGCGTACGTCCTCGCCATGGGGGATGTCTTCTTCTACGGGGAAGAGCTGGAGAAGGGTGCCGTCGCCAAGATGTTGCTCGACGGCGTCGAGATCCCCTACGCGCGGATGCCGTTCCATCCCTATGAGGGGGGAGGCTTCGTCGCGAGCCACCTGAAGGCCCTGATGTTTCTCCTGGTGGGGCAGAACATCCTCGCCCACAAGCTCGCCGCCATCGCCTGGGGACTCGGCACCGTGTTCGCCTCGGTGGGGCTTGCCTGGCGCTTTGCAGGCGCCGGCGCCGCCATGCTGGCAGGGTTCCTCATGGCGTTCGGGCCCGCCCACTTCCAGAAGCAGTCGCTCCTGCACCTCGGCATCCACTACGAGGCGCTGCTCTTCATGGGGTTCGTGTTCTGGCTGGGGCTGGAGGTCGCGCGCACGCCGCGCGATCGGCGCCCCGATCGGCTGACGCTGTTCGGGCTGGGACTCGCCTCGGGCTTCGGCACCTACTTCAGCTACCAGGTGCCGATCGCGGTGCTCAGCGTGATCGTGCTGCTCGCGGCGACGAACTGGCGGCGGATCTTCGCGTGGCCGCTGGTCGTGGGAACGCTCGTCGGGCTCGCTCCGCTGATGCTCATGTACGCGAGCGTCGGGAGGGAGATCCTGGACATCCATGGGTCCGAGGTCGGTGGAGGCGGCGGCTGGGAGCGGCTCGTCGGCGCGATCCGCGTCGGCCTCGCCGACGTCCAGCGGCTTCCCACCTTCACGATCCTGTCGGCCGGACTGGCGATCGTCAGCGGCTTGAGCTTCGCCAGGCCCAGGGACGACCGGGCCTGGGCGCTCGCGCTGTTCGGGGGCTTCGCGCTCCTCTGGCTCGCTTTCGCTGGCGCGAGCGGCATGATCGAGCCCGTGGCGGAGGGCGCGCACTGGGTTCGCTTCATTCGTTTCGCGCCGCTCGTCTGGGCGCTGCTCATGATCGTCGCACTCAGCGCTGGACCGGCCGTGTCCGCGAAGGGCGAAGCGCGCTCGACGCCGCCCGCGAAGATGGCCCGGATCGGCGTGACGCTCCTCGTGGCCCTCGGCGCGGTCCACGCGGCGCAGATCATCGATGGCGGAAGTCTCCGGCGAGCGGGAGATCACTGGCAGACGCTGACGAGCGTGCACGGCTACGAGCTGCGCGGCGCGTTCGTCAAGGTCGTGCCGCGACTCGCGCGGGAGAACGATTCCCCGGAGGGCTACGCGAAGGCGGTGGCGCCGCTGTTCTCGATCCGTGTCCCGAAGCGGCAGGACGCAGGAGTGGGGGAAGGCGCGCCCGACTTCCTCGCGGCCGAGATCACGGCCGCGGTCGGGCATGCCGCGCCTGGCTTCGGCAGCGCTGCGATGGGTGAGGCGCTCCGCCAGGTAGCCGGCGACGGGGCCACCGGGGTGGCGCTCGGGCTCGGCGCCGCCGTTTTTCGCGAGGCCAGCGGCAACGTTCGGGGCGCACTCGAGCGGGCCGACCTGGACGCGAGCGCGGCGGAAGCGCTCGGCCGGTACGGCACCGGCTTCCTGAGCTGGGAGCCCTACGTGAAGGGCGAGCTGGACGCGGCCCGCGAAACGCCGGGCCAGATCCCTTTCCTCCGGGGCCTCGGCCGCCGGATCTTCCGCAGCTCCGTGATGCAGCTCTACTGGGGTCCGGACACCCGGCTCGACCCCGTGGCGCTGCGCGACCGGCTCGTCGAGGGAGCGCCTGCCCTGGGCGCCGGGCCCGCGGAACTCGCTGCGCTCCTCGAAGGCGTCCGCTCGGCGGCCTGGGACTATGGATTCCCGGACGCCGTCGCGGTTAGGCTGGTGCCATGAGCGACCCCGCACCCAAGGCGCCGAAGAAGAAGTCCGCCAAGTCCGAAGCTCCCCGGTTCGATCAGAGCCTCGGCCGATTGGAAGAGATCGTGGCCGAGCTGGAGCAGGGCGGCCTCGGGCTGGAGGACTCGCTCGAGCAGTACAAGGAGGGCGTCGCGCTCCTCAAGGGCTGCCGCGAGCAGCTCGCCGGGTTCCGGGCCCAGGTTCAAGAGCTCAGCGTGGACGGTCTACGGCCCCACGCCGGCGATCCCGATTTTGCGCCGGGCCCGGGCCTGGCCCAGGGTGGCGCCCGTTCCGCTGGCGTGCCTTCGGATCCTGACGCACCCTTCTGATGGACCCGTCCGATGGGCCCTCTGCCTCGTCCACTGCCGTGACTGATTCCGTGGAGGCCGCGCGCGCCTGGCTGGAGGAGACGCGCCTCTGGAGCGAGGCCGCGCTCGAACGCTTCGTGCGCGAGGCCGAACTCGGGCCGCCGGAGATCGCCGACGCGACGCGCTACGCGCTGCTCGGCGGCGGCAAGCGGATCCGGCCGGCTCTGGTGCGCCTGGCCGGAGAGGCAGCAGCTGGCGGGCAGGACGCCATGGATCCCGCCACGAAACGCGCCGTCGAGGCCGCCGCGATCGCGATCGAGTGCGTCCACACCTACAGCCTCGTCCACGACGACCTGCCGTGCATGGACGATGACGACCTCCGCCGGGGCCGGCCCACCGTGCACAAGGTGTACGGCGAAGCGGCGGCCGTCCTCGCCGGAGACGCGCTCTTGACCCTCGCCTTCGAGACACTCGCCGCTGGAATGCCCGCTCCCGCGGCGGCACGGGCCACGCTGGCCCTCGCCAGGGCGGCGGGCCCGGCCGGGATGGTCGGAGGTCAGGCGCTGGACCTCGCCGGAGAGGGCCAGGACCTCGCCGCGGACCGTATCCGCGTCATCCACGAGCTGAAGACCGCGCGGCTTATCGCGGCGGCCGCCGAGCTGGGCGCGATCGCGGCGGGCGGCACGGAAGCGCAGGCGCGGCTCGCGGCGGGCTACGGGCGGGCCATCGGGCTCACGTTCCAGGCGGTGGACGACGTCCTGGACGTCACAGGGGACGCGGCGACCCTGGGCAAGACGCCCGGGAAGGACCAGGACGCCAGGAAGGGGACGCTGGTGGCCGCGCTGGGGCTCGAAGGGGCTCGGGCGGAAGCCGAGCGGCACGCTCACGGGGCGCGAAATCTGGCCGCGAAGGCCGGGTTCGGCGTCCTGGGTCTCGGACTGGTCGAACTCCTGGCAGCACGTCGCGCCTGATCCGAACGTCTCCCTTCTGGATCGGGTCCGGACCGATCTGTCATGCCGCTCCGGATATAGCGCGGGATAGGGGTGCTTGGGGGCTGCCCCGGGGCCTACCCTGAGGGGAGAAAACGAGCGAAGATCAGGACAAGATACATGGCCAAGGACAACGATTCAGGCGCCGCCTCCAGGGCGAAGTCCACCTCCCGTGAGACGAAGGATTCGGCGACGCAGTACGCCGGCGCCGACGCCGAACTCTCGCTGCTCTCCGGGGTGGAGAGTCCTGCGGACGTCAAGGCGCTCGGCCCGCAGCAGCTTCCGCGGCTCTGCCGCGAGGTGCGCGAGTTCCTCCTCGATACGGTTCAGCGCACCGGCGGGCACCTGGGGTCGAACCTCGGCGTCGTCGAGCTGACGGTCGCCCTGCATCGCGTCTTCGACTTCCGCCGTGATCGCCTGGTATGGGACGTCTCCCACCAGGCCTATCCCCACAAGGTGCTCACCGGTCGCAAGGATCGCTTCGACACGCTGCGTCGCACCGACGGCCTCTGCGGCTTCACGCACCCTGACGAGTCGCCCTACGACCTCTTTCACACGGGCCACGCGGGAACCAGCGTCAGCCTCGGGCTCGGCCTCGCCATGGGCATGGCCCATCAGGAGAACCCGCCGCATGCGGTCAGCGTGATCGGCGACGCGTCCCTCGGCGCCGGTGTCGCCTTCGAGGCGCTGAACCACGCGGGCGCGACGCGGCAGAAGCTCCTCGTGATCCTGAACGACAACGAGTGGTCGATCTCGAAGTCGGTGGGCTCGCTCTCGAAGTACCTGACGAAGATCCGCGGCAGCCGCCTCGTGCAGCGCGCGGGTCAGGAGACGAAGAGTCTCGTGCAGGCGATTCCGCTCATAGGACCGCGGGTCGATCGAGCGCTGGATGACGTCGGCGAAGTGCTGCGCCACGTCTTCGTGCCGGGCCATGTCTTCGAGGAACTCGGCGTGCGCTACGTGGGGCCCGTCGACGGCCATGACGTGGAGGGACTCGTGAAGACGCTGGAGCGGATCCGCGAACTCGACGGTGTCGTGATGCTCCACGTTCTGACGGAGAAGGGCAAGGGACATCCGGACGGTCCGAGCCACCCCGAGCGGGTGCACGCGGTCAAGGCGGCGCCCAAGAAGGCGTCCGTCGGGAAACTGGAGCCGCCCGCGCCGCAAGGCGCGGCGGAGCCGAAGCCCGTGGCGTTCACCAACGCCTTCGCGGAGGCCTTGATCGACGCGGCGTCGCGCGATGTGCGCGTTCAGGCGATCACCGCCGGGATGCCGTCGGGCACGGGCCTCGATCTCTACGCAGAGCAGCATCCTTCGCGATTCCACGACGTGGGTATCTGCGAGCAGCACGGTGTGGCCATGGCCGCGGGCATGGCGAAGGCCGGGATGCGACCCGTCTGCGCCATCTACTCGACGTTCCTCCAGCGCGGCTACGACCAGGTCTTCCAGGAAGTCGCGCTCCAGGACCTGCCGGTGCTCTTCGCGCTCGACCGCGCGGGGCCGGTGGGGCAGGACGGCCCGACGCACAACGGCGTGTTCGATATCGCGTACATGCGGACGTTCCCGAACTTCGTCCTCGGCGCGCCGCGCGATGCGACCGACGTCAAGCGGATGCTCCAGCTCCTGCTCAAGGTGGATCATCCGACGGCCATGCGCTTCCCGCGGGGGAACGCGCCGCTGCACGAGGACGTGCACGCGTCGGAGCGTGAGGAGATGCGCGTCGGCAAGGCCGAGGTGCTGCGCGACGGCGTGGATGGCGGCGTTTGCATCTGGGCCTACGGTTCGATGACGGAGACGGCGCTGCGCGTGGCGGCGGCGATCCAGGCCAGCCACGACACGGCGGTCGCGGTGGTAGACGCGCGCTTCGTGAAGCCGCTGGACGAAGAGCTCCTCGCGAAGCATCTGCGCCGCTACAAGGCGATCGTGACGCTGGAAGATCACCAGCGCGCGGGCGGCTTCGGATCGGCGGTTCTGGAGGCCGCGTCGCGGGCCCCCGGGGCAAGCGACGGCCGCATGGCCCAGGTCAAGCTCCTCGGCATCCCGGATCGCTACGTCGATCACATGACCACGCGCGAGGAACAGCTCGCGTCCGTCGGGCTCGATCCTGCGGGCGTCGAGCGCACCGTGCGCCAGCTCCAGAGCGGCCAGTCCGCCGCGGAGATCCGTTGACGAACGTCGCCGGACAGGCGCCGGGGCCGAAGCCTGGCGCGCGCGACGGTGCCACGCCGCCGGGCACGAGCCTCTGGATGCCGGCGGATGGTCGGGTCAAGAATGTTCTCTTGCTCGCGGACGGTGAGAAGCCGCTCGTGACAGAGAACATCGGTGCGGTGAAGGAGCTCCTCGCGGCGTCCTGCGATCGAGTGGAGGTGCGGACCAACGTCCGCGAGATTCAGTTCGACGGTTCCTTCGCGCTCGATGATCAGCCCGACCTCGTGGTGGTGCTCGGCGGGGACGGCAGCGTGCTGACGGCCTGCCGCCTGTTCCAGAACGCGCCGGTCGCGACGATCGGCATCAACTACGGGCGCGTGGGGTTCCTGGCCTCCCTGGAGAGCTCCGCGTGGCGCGAGGGCCTCACCGAGGTGCTGGAGGGTCGAGCGCTGGTGGAGCAGCGAATGCGGCTCCGAGCCACCGTGCTGCGCGGGGACGGCGGCGGCGGCACCGAGGGCGCCTCGGCCATCGCGATGAACGACGTCGTGATCTCGCGCGGCGGAACGCCTTCCATGGCGAAGTTCGAGCTCATCTCGGCCGGCCGCGCGGTGACCAGCTACCGGGCCGACGGCCTGATCTTCGCGACGCCGAGCGGCTCGACGGCCTATTCGCTCGCGGCCGGCGGCCCGATCCTCGACCCGGCGCTGCGGGCCATCGTCTTGACGCCGATCTCCGCCCACGCGCTCTCGCATCGGCCGCTCGTCCTGGGGTCACGTGCTGTGCTGGAAGCGCGCGTCGTCGACATCGCTGGTGCGGTCACGCTCGATATCGACGGGCGTTTCGTGTCGGAACTCCAAGGGGGCGACGCCGTGCGACTGGAGGCCTGCGAAGACGCCTACCCGCTCCTCACGACCCGCTCGTTCGATCCGTGGCAGCGCCTGCGGGATCGCCTCGGCTGGGCGGGACACTTCGACGGCGAGTAGGGTCACCACCGTCTTGCCGGAAGGTTCTGGATCCTGATCAGCGGATCAGCACTTCGATCGCGTCCGAGAAGTCGCTGCCCGTGGGCGTTCTGTACCAGAGCTGGAAGGACGACGTCGTTCCCGCCGGGTAGGCGAACGGATCGATCCGGAAGCGATACTCGCCCGAGGCCGTCGTTTGCTGGAGGCTCCCGGGAACGCGGCGTGGGTTGCCGAGACAAATGCCCGTCGACGTCCCCGGCAGACCCGCGCCCTCGACCAGGATGGCGGCCGTCGAGGTCGATGCGTTGGGGCTGCGCAGGAAGAGGAGGCCCTCGCTGCTGCCGTACGATTCCAGCGCCGCGCCGCCCTGGCAAACCGGCGTATTCGGGTACGGCAACACCTCGTAGTCGAGGGTGACGGTTCCGTCGAACCGACCCGTGGCGGTGTAGTCACCGATGGAGAAGTTCGGGTCGAGCACGCCGTCGACGTAGGTGTTGGCGTCGGGGTGGTTGGCTTCGATCCGCCAGGTCTCGACGTTGAGCTGGGAACTGGTCGCGTTGCCCGCGAAGGCCTGGACGCTCCCCTGGAATGTTCCCGAGGTGCTCTGCGGCGTACCGACCGGGACGTTCGTGAACGTTTCGTTCATCGAGAACACGGGGATCGGGCCGCCCTGGTCGATGCCGTTCGTCCCGAAGTTCAGGTTGCCACCGCCGATCACGCCGACCACGCGAAGGGTGTGAAGAACGGTGGAATCGCCGACGAAGAGGGTGCCGCTCAATTGCCAGTCGAGCGTCCAGGAGCCGGTGTAGACCCGCTGCAGGATTCGACCGGGCGCCACGTATACGAACGATGAGCCGCTGACGGGGAGGGTCTCGGTGACGACGATCTGGGCGTGGGTGCTGGGTGCGAGACCAGCGACGAGAAGCGGCACCAGGACAAGGCCGCTCTTGAGGGAAACAGTCATGGAAAGGATGGCTCGGGGAAGCAGACGATAGCGGGTGGAAGCCCCACTCACACCTTCAGGGCTGGAGTCCCGCAACACCTGCGCGATTTCTGGAGAACTATGGGTCTGGCTCAGAATCGGTCACCCTCATCGTCGCTCGGCGGTTCAGCTTTCGCGATTCTTCAGCCACTCGAGGCGCCGGACGCCTCGGTTGGCCATGTGGCGGAAACCCGCCACGCCCGCCAGGAACGTCGCCGCCGTGAAGGTCGCCAGCTTTGCGTTCTGTGGCACGATGAGGAGTGCCGCCACGAACTGGATGGCGATCGAGGCGTAGAGCAGGTTGGCCACGAAGAGGCGGCTGCGGCGCTTGATGTAATGGGCCCCGAAGGGCGCGCCCACGACGACGATGGGCACGCAGACCCACCAGAACTCCCAGGCCTTCGGATCCAGCGCTTCCTGGGCGTAGCCGCGGTAGAAGGCGCCGACGAGGGCGTTCCCCGCCATCAGGATCACCGACGTCGGCGTGGCGATGGACTCCGAGATCCGGAGGCGCAGCACGAGGAGCGAGAACGTGACGATGTCGAGCCCGCTGCCCGTGATGGAGCTGATGATGCCTCCGACGATGCCGAAGCCGACGAGCAGGGCAGCGTGGCGCGGCAGGAAGTCCCGGATCGACTCGTGGACCTCGCGGTCCTTGTAGCGGTTGATCCAGAAGAGGGCGAAGGCGAACGCCAGCCAGGACGCCGTGAACAGCATCTTGGCGTAGGGAGGCGCGACGTGGGGGACGATGAACTCGAGGCCCGTGATGATGCCGATGGCACCGCCGAGGGTCGACCAGATGAGCGCCGGCACCACGACGGGCACGCGCGTCCACAGGATCGTCGCTCCCGCCGCTGTCATCCCGACGGCTTGAATGAGGAGCGAGAAGTCGCGCGCGACGTTCGGCTTGATCTCGAAGCCGAGCGTCATCACCGGGAACGCGACGGCGCCGCCTCCTTCGCTCGTGGCGCCTGCGATGAAGGAGCCGAACATCATGGTGATGCTCATGAACCAGTTCTCTTCGAAGAGCGAGAAGCGGTCTCCGGAGATCATTCCGTAGAGCCAAAGGCTCCAGACCACCAGGCAGGTGGCGGCGATCGCCACGGGGGTCGTGCGTAGGCGCTGCATCAAATGGAGGAACGGTTCCCAGAAGGCTCGTGGGGGGGGGCCGGTTCAGAACCGTGGAGAGGAGGGCTCAGGTGGGCATGGGGGCCGAGCTGTCCGCCTGGATCAGCCCGTCTTCCATGAAGAGTACCCGCTCGCAGCGCTTGGCGAGCCTCTCGTCGTGGGTCACGAGTAGCAGCGAGACATCGCGTTCCTTCTGCTCATCCAGCAGGATCTCCAGCACCTTCTCGCCGGTGCCGCGGTCCAGGTTGCCCGTCGGTTCGTCCGCGATGAGGATCGGCGGATCCAGCAGGAGCGCGCGCGCGATCGCGACCCGCTGCTGCTCGCCGCCGGAGAGCTGGCCCGGGCGGTGGCCGAGTCGGGTGCTGAGACCGAAGCGCACCAGCATGTCGTGGGCCTTGCCCTCGAACTCCTCGCGGCGGCGGCGGAACTCCGAGCCCTTGAACAGGATCATGGCGGGCAGGATCGCGTTCTCCAGCGCCGTGAGTTCGGGCAGCAGGTGATAGAACTGGAACACGAAGCCAATGCGTCGGTTGCGCAGTTCCGCCCGCTTGGCGGGGGACAGTGACCACGCGTCGACGCCCTCGACGTGGACCTTGCCCTCGGTGGGGCGGTCGAGCAGACCGAGGATGTTCAGCAGCGTCGTCTTCCCTGCGCCCGAGGTTCCCATGAGGGCGAGCCGTTCCCCCGGGCGAAGCTCCATATCGACCCCGTGGAGGACCTCGAGACGGCGCTCTCCGACCTCGAACGAGCGCCGGATCCCCGAGCTGGTCAGCGGACTCGACACGCCGCCTGCGTTGCCGGAAGTCGATGGCACGCGGGGCGGCTCGCTCGGATCCGGCGTCGTGAACAGGGGCTCTTCGCTACTCATGGCGCAGGGCGTCGACGGGGTCGAGGCGCGAAGCGCGCCAGGCGGGAATCGCGGCGAAGATCAGCGTGCTGACGACGGCTCCGAGCACGATCTTGGCGACCTCGATCGGCATGACCTCGCTCGGGATGTGGTCGAACAGATAGATGTCGCGGTTGAAGATCTGGAAGCCGAAGGTGCTGGAGAGCCAGCGTTCGATCGCGTCGATCTTCATCGCTCCGAGCACGCCGACGGCGGCCCCGAGGGCGGAACCGATCACCGCTTCCCATAGCCCGATCAGCAGGAAGAGAACCATCACGCCCCAGGACGTGGCGCCGAGCGCGGTGAGGATGCCGATGTCGCGGCGCTTCTCGGTGACCATCATCGAGAGGAGCGCGAAGACCGTGAACCCGGCGACCACGAGCACGAGGCTGAGCATGATGCCCATGAGGCTCTTCTCGTTCTCAATCGCTGCCAGGAGAGTCGCGCGGAAGTCCTCCCACGTACGGAACTCGTTGGGGTTATCGCCGGGTGCGCCGAGGAATCCCGCTTCGTTGAGCTGGGTCCAGAGCTCTTCCCGCACCTGCAGCTTGTCGCGCTCGTAGTCCTCCAGCTTGACGATGACGGCCGACCACCCGCGCGAGTCCTGCAGGAAGTCTCGCAGCTCGGCGCGGTCCATGTAGACCCGCCGCTGGTCCATCTCGTTGTCCTTGCTTCGGAAGCTGCCGACGATCTCGAAGCGGGAGTTCGCGGGCGCATCCTCGTTCAGGGAGCCGCCGTCATCGAATGTCGCGGTGATGATCGAGACTTCCTGGCCCTTGCGGAGCGACCAGAGGTAGGCCAGCTGCTCGCCGACGATGATCGGACGACCGGGTCGGCTCGTGCGGCGGCCGCTGCGCTCCAGCGGTGCGAAGGGGTCCTCGGCGTCGTCGACGCGCTCGACGCTGGAGTAGATCCGGCCGTCGGGCGGCTTTGGCGAATACTCGCGCGTGAGGGACTCCGCGAAGTCGGAGGTCCCCGTCTCGGCCTCCACGTCGACGCCGATCAGCTCGACGAGCTGGATGGCGTCCTGCATTGGACGCTCCATGGCGGACTTGGCGCCGTCGGGAACGAAGAGTCCGTACCACTGGAGCTGCGGCGCCGCGGACACGACCTTCGGGTGCGACTCGATCAGGTCGATCATCGCCCCGACGTCGTGGTCGGCGTCGATCAGGTCGCCGTTGGGCAGACGCACGGACTGGGTGTACCTGGGCTGGATCACGAAGTCCGCGAGGTTTCCGCGCAGCGTGCGCCGATGCTCCGCCAGGAATCCGGCCATGATCGAGAGGATCAGCACGAGCGCCGCGACCGCGACGAAGATGCCCGCCATGCCGATCCAGTTCGTCTTCCGCGCCCGGAGGTAGCGGAGGCTGAGGAACGTCCGGAACAAGCGCTATGCGCCTCCTTCAGAGGCCGCGCCAGCGGCCACCGTCTCGTCCGTTTCTTCCTGATCTGTGGGCAGCTTGCGCATCGCCGGGAACAGCAGCACGTCGCGGATCGAGTCCTGGCCCGTCAGGAGCATCACGAGCCGGTCCATGCCGATCCCGAGGCCGCCCGTGGGCGGCATCCCGTACTCCAGCGCCTGCACGTAGTCGACGTCCACTTCGCCCGGCGACTCGGGGTCCTTCGACGCGACCTGCTCCTCGAAGCGACGTTCCTGCTCGGCGGGATCGTTGAGCTCCGAGAACGCGTTGCCTAGCTCCATGCACGCGACGAAGACCTCGAAGCGTTCGGTGAGCCGCGGGTCCGCGGGGTCAGCCTTGGCGAGGGGCGAGATCTGGACCGGATAGTGGGTCACGAAGATCGGCCCCGAGAGGTGCGGCTCGACGGTCTCGTCGAACACATCGCTCATGAGCTTCCAGTAGTCGTCGGACTCGTGGTTGAGCTTCAGCTCCTTGGCCTTGGCGCGGACGGCGGTTTCGTCGTCGAATTCGCAGCCGGCGTGCTCGCGGAAGAGGTCCGTGTAGCGCAGCTTCTGGAACGGCGCCTTCATGGAGTAGTCGCCGCCGCGGAACGTGATGTCGGTGGTGCCGTTCAGCTCGGTCGCCAGCAGCTCGAAGAGCCCCTCGACGATTTCCATCATCCGCCGGTAGTCCGCCTGGGCCTCGTACAGCTCCAGCATCGTGAACTCAGGGTTGTGGCGGGTCGAGAGGCCCTCGTTCCGGAAGTTCCGGCTGACCTCGAACACGCGCTCCATGCCGCCGACGATGAGGCGCTTCAGGTAGAGCTCGGGCGCGATCCGCAGGTAGAGATCCGCATCGAGCGCGTTGTGGTGGGTGATGAACGGGCGCGCCGCGGCGCCGCCGGCGATCGGGTGCAGCGTCGGCGTTTCGACCTCGAGGTAGCCCTGGTCCTCCAGGAACCGGCGCGTCAGGGACATCGCGCGGCTGCGCTTGATGAAGACCTCGGAAACGCCCTCGGAGGCCCACAGATCGACGTATCGGCGCCGATAGCGCGCCTCGACGTCGGTCAAGCCGTGCCACTTCTCGGGGGGCGCGGCGACGCTCTTGGAGAGCAATTGCAGCTCGGTGACCCAGATCGTCGGCTCGCCCTTTTGGGTGAACGCGAGTTCGCCGGTGGCGCCCACCAGGTCGCCTCCGTCCAGCCACTTGCGGCGAGGCCACCAGTCGGCCATCTGGTCCTTTTTGATCCCGATCTGCAGGCGACCCGTGCGGTCGAGAATGGGGGAGAAGATGAGCTTGCCGAAGTCGCGGAGACCCAGCATGCGGCCCGCGATCGTGACCGTGGTGCCGATGGCCGGCCCGGGCTCGTCCGGGGTCCCGACCCGGGCGAGGAGGTCGGCGATCGGGGTCGCGTCGACGCCGCGGGCGGGGTAGGGATCGACGCCCTCGGCGCGCATCGCCTCGATTTTGGCCAGGCGATCGGGGTGGGCTAGATTCGTCATGGAGTCTGTCCGTGTGTGCAATCGCCCTACGGAGGGGCGTGGCGCGCGGTTCCCGGAAATCATAGGGGCAGCACCTGCGGCCCCATTCCGCCGTTCTGGAAGAATCAGCCGGTCAGCGGGTGCGTTCGTCGGGCGTCGCTGGCGACCCAGTCGACCCAGGCGATGCCTGAGATCCGTGAAAAGCATTCCACCCGCTGCACTGCGTTGCCTTTCGGCGTGCAGTACAGCGGGTGGAATGGAGGATAGGGGACTTGAACCCCTGACCTCCTGCATGCCATGCAGGCGCTCTACCAGCTGAGCTAATCCCCCTTGGATTGGGGCGCCTTCCCGGCTGAGTCCGGACTCTCGGAGAGAGCAGGGCTCGGAAGAAGACGTTGTAAGATGCAACGCGTGGCAGGCCGGGTCAAGCAGCGCTTTGCGACCGAGCCGAGGCTCGATCGGTGAGCAGCTGGCAAGTGGGGGGCACCGGCCACGCGCCCGCGCTCTCGCGCGGTGAGGCGAAGAGAATGCGGACCCCAGGGCGGAGCGTCAAGGGTGAGTTCAAAAGGAATTTCAATCCTTCCACCGGCCCCCGTCTGAAGGGGAATTCCGGACAACCCGTCAGGGCATGGGCATGACTTCATTGAATGGTGCCGATGGCCTTTGGACACTCCACGACTCACCCCGGCACCGCGTCCGGGCGGAGAACCTCCTGCGGCCCTCGATCCGGGGCTCCATCTGTCGGGTCCTCGACCCAAATCCCACGGCACCACCCACTTGGCACTCCTAGATCAAGACCACGCGTTCGAACTCGCCGAGGCGATCGTCGCGGCCAGCTCCGCTGACGAGACCGAAGTCTCGATCGAGTGCATCGAAGACCGCTTCGTGCGCTTCGGCCACGAAGGGCCGACGCAGTCCGCCGATCGCGACCACTACGACCTCAGCGTCAGGGTCCGGTTCCACGGGCCGGGCGGCTACCGTGAGGCCCGCTCGACCTCGGGCACGATCGACCACGCCAGCGCGGTGGCGGCCCTGGGCCGTGCCCAGCTGCTCGCGAAGATCGCCACCCCCCGGCCGGAAGCGCTCCCGCTCGGCGGTCCCGTCGACGTCGAAGGTACGTCGCCCTCGCGGCCGACACAGGATCACACGTTCAAGGAGAAGGCCGAGTGGATCGGCGCTGCGCTGGCTGCGGCCGAAAAAGAGCGACTCTTTGCCTCCGGACTCGCACGGACCACCGTGATGTCCAGGAGCCTCGTCAACTCCGCTGGCCGCCAGGTCCACGGAGCGACCTCGCGGGCCGAGTTCGCGCTCACCTGTTCGGACGGTGGTTCGGACGGCGAATCCCGCGGCGGAGCTGCGGCCTCTTCGTCGATCGCATGCTTCGTCGATCAAGTCGAGGTCGAGAGGGTCATCGAGGACGCCGTCCGTTCGGCCGTTCTCAGCCGCGAACCCCGGCCGATCGACCCCGGCGCCTTCACGGTGCTGCTGGAGCCCGCCGCGGTCTCCGCGCTCCTCTCGATGGCGACCGAAGCGGGCTTCGGTGCGCGTTCCTTCAGTGAGGGCTCGTCCTTCATGGCAGGGCGGCTCGGTGAGAAGCTCTTCCCGGAGAACGTCTCTCTGGTCGATGACCCGTTGCATCCAGCGCTGCGCGGATGGCGCTTCGACGGCGAGGGGGCAGCCAGGGGCCGCACCGAGATGATCTCGGCCGGGGAGCTGAGGGCGCCGGTGACCGACTCGCGCTGGGCCCAGAAACTCGGTCTTCCGAACACCGGCCACGGCGTCCCGCAGCCGTCGGCCTACGGCCCGAGCGCCGAGCACCTCGTGATGGAGGCAGGGAGCTCCAGCCGCGATGAGCTGCTGGCCGCTGTCGGCGACGGCCTTCTGGTGAGGCAGCTCCACTACGTCAACATCGTCGAGCCACAGACGCTATCTCTCACGGGCATGACCCGCGGAGGCACGTTCCGCATCCGTGGCGGCCAGGTGGCGGAACCGGTTCAAAACCTGCGTTTCACGCAGTCTCTCGTCGAATCGCTGCGGCAGGTCGTGGCGGTCGGTGACCGCTCCCAGCGCAGCGGTTCGCTCATGGGTGGCGAAGTCGTCGCGCCCGCGATCGTGCTCCGAGACTTCGCCTTCACCTCCCGCGCCTGAGTTCCATGGCTGACACGATGCAAAACCAGGGTTCGACTCCGTCCACCGCTGAAGGAAAGGGGATCACGGCGGGGTCTTCCCGCGCTGGCTCTTCCATCGAAGATCTGGCCCAGGTCGCCGTGGATCTCGCCATGCAGCGGGGCGCGGACTACGCGGATGCGCGGATCGTGCGGCTCGCGCGCGAGACCCTCACGGTCCACAACGGAGCCGTCGCGGACGCGGAGGCTCCCGACGAGTTCGGCGTCGGGCTGCGCGTTCTGAAGGACGGCGCCTTCGGATTCGCCGCGGCTCCGACCACCTACGGTGGACTCGGGGACGTGCTGCCCGGACTCGCGCGGCGAGCGCTGGCGCTGGCCCGGGACCTGGCTCCGCTGCGACGCCGACCTATTCAGATGTCTGGCGAGGCGACGGCCCGTGGGGAGTATGCGACGCCGGTCGTCGAGAATCCGTTTTTGGTGCCGCTGGAGGAGAAGGTCGATCTGCTTCTGCGGGCGGACCGCGGGATGTCCGGTCGGCGCGAGATCGTGTCGAGGCTGGCGTCGATCGGGATCCAGCGGGAGGAGCAGTGGCAGGTGACCAGCGAGGGCGGCGCGACCCATCAGGTCCTCATGCGCGCCGGCGGACGTATCGAGGCCATCGCTTCGGCGGGCGGCGTCGTCGAGCGGCGGAGCTATCCGAATGCCCTCGAAGGGGACTTCCGCGGCGGCGGGTTCGAGGTCATTCGCTCAAGCCAGCTCGACGTTCACGCGGAGCGCGTCCGGGATGAGGCGATCGCGCTGTGCCACGCCGACGTCTGCCCTGGTGGCAAGCGCACGCTGATCCTGGGGGGCTCTCAGCTCGCCCTGCAGATCCACGAGTCGGTGGGGCACCCGACGGAGCTCGACCGGATTCTCGGGGAGGAGCGCGATCTGGCCGGCGGCAGCTTCGCGGGCCTCGGGGACCTCGGCGGCCTCCAGTACGGGTCGAAGCACGTCAGCTTCGTGGCGGACTCCACCGCGAAGGGCGGTCTCGACACGCGTGGCTGGGACGACGACGGCGTGGCGTCGCGGCGTTTCGAGGTCGTGCGAGAGGGCCGCTTCGTCGGTGTGATGGGGGGGCGCGCCAGCTCGGGCCGCGCCGGGATCTCCGAAAGCGGCTCGGTGTCCCGGGCCGAGGGCTGGTACTCGCCCCCGATCGACAGGATCACGAATCTCTCGCTGGTTCCGGGCTCGGGCTCGCTCGAGGACCTGATCGCCTCCAGCGAGGACGGAACGATCTTCGCCGACACCGTGAAGACCTGGTCGATCGACCAGGAGCGCAGGAACTTCCAATTCACCTGCGAGGTGGCCTGGGAGATCCGGGGCGGGCGCCGCTCGCGCCTCCTCCGGCTTCCGACCTACCAGGGGAACAGCGTCGCGTTTTGGAACTCCTGCGATGCGGTCGCAGGTCCGCAGGAATGGCGGCTCTACGGCGTGGTGAACTGCGGTAAGGGAAATCCCATGCAGATCGCGGAGATGAGTCACGGAGCCGCGCCCGCGCGCTTCCGAGGGGTGCAAATGCTCGATATGAGTGGCGGAACCTCGGTCTGAATGCCGTGTTAGACATACCGGCGTGAGACCCTCCGGTGGGCGTAGTGCCGGCTCGAATCGTGCGTAGATGGGCCCGCTCGCACGGCCGCGTCACGATTTTTCGGAACTATGCCGTACTGAATCGGGACGAGCGCCCAGTTAATAGGGAGCTAGGGAGCCAAGGCCGCCTGTACACCGTCGAAAGACAGTGTGGGGCCGCGCTCCACGAGTCCCCCGTCGGTGCCGGTCTGCGTTCGCAGTCTCTCCCGGAAACCTCGGGGCTCTCTCGGATGACTCGGTCAACTTCCCCTGGCGAGCGTCCCCCCTGGTCTCCTGCCTGTCCAACCGCCCCTCTGCTTCGTTTGCTCACGTCCAAGGACCGAGCCATGCAATCTATCTTTGCCGCCGCCATGCTCTCTGCCTTCTCGGCAGGAGCCATCTTCGCTCATCCGGGTTCCCTGCCAGTCGACCCGGAAGTCTCCTTTTCGTCGGCCGCTTCCAGCGCGACGGAAAGTGCCACGACGGTGAACGTCCAGGTCGTGCTCTCGCAGGCCGCGACCGCGCCCGTTTCGATCCCTTTCACCGTCGGTGGCTCGGCGACGAGCGCCGATGCGACCGTCACCGCGGGGCCCCTGGTGATTCCTGTCGGGCAGAGCACCGGCACGATCGCCGTGACCGTGCTCCAGGACAGCCTGTCGGAGGGACGCGAGCGCGTCGCCCTGACGCTCGGCACGCCCACGAATGGAACGCTCGGCGCGACGACCGCCCACGAGGTCGTCATCGTGGACGATGAGCCCGCCGCCACCCTCAGCTTCACGCAGGCCTCGAGTTCGAGGGGAGAAGGCGCTGGCACTGCCGCCATCTCGCTCACGCTGTCCACTCCCCGGACCGAGGAAGCGCGCGTGTCTTTCTCGCAGACCGGGACCGCCACGCCCGGTGGGGTCGATGTGTCGACGAGCCCGATGTCGCCGATCATCGTTCCCGCGGGCGCCACGACGGCGACGCTCAACGCGAACCTCGTTCAGGACCTGATCGACGAGCCGAACGAGACTTTCATCGTGACGCTGCTCGCGCCCGTGAACTGCGCCCTTGGGACGATCGCTCAGCACACGCTGACCATCACCGATGACGACGCTCCGCCGACCGTCGCGTTCGCCGCGCCGAGCTCGTTCCTCGTCGAGTCCGCGTCGGGCACGATGGCATCGGTGACGCTCAGCGCGCCGTCCTCCTTCGACGTGACCGTTCCCGTCGCGGCGACCGGCACCGCGACCGTGGGGTCCGACTACACCTGGACTCCCGGTGGCATGAGCGCGTCCGGGGCGCTCATGATCCCCGCTGGCGCCACTTCCGCGAACGTCGTGCTCAGCACGATCCTCGATTCGACGGTCGAGGGAACGGAGACCGCGATCTTCACGCTCGGCGCGCCGACCAACGGAACCCTCGGAGCCGGGACGAGCCATCAGGTTCGTCTGATCGATGACGATGGGCCGCTCGTTCAGGTGGCATTTGCAAGTTCCGGAGGGTCCGTGCCGGAGTCGATCGGCTCTCTGCAGGTCAGCGTGGTCGCCACCGATTACGCCGCGCAACCCGTGGTGGTGCCGATCACCACGGGCGGTACCGCCACCCTCGGAACGGACTACACTCTCGGAACGTCCACGGTGACGATCCCTGTCGGCTCGCTCAGCGCAACCGCCACGGTCACCGTGGTCGACGACGCGGCCCAGGAGTCCCTGGAGACGATCGTTCTCGGGATGGGGGCGGTGACGGGTGCTAGCGTCGGTTCGACCGCACAGCACACGATCAGCGTGATGGACAACGACGGGGTTCCGACCCTGACCTTCGCCGCGCCGACCTCGTCCGCCGCCGAAGGCGCCGGGATGAAGCTCGTCGACGTCGTCCTTTCTGGACCCGCTCCTGCGCCAGTCACCGTACCCGTGACGCTCAGCGGGACGGCCATGGGAGGCGGCATGGACTTCTCGGTGACGCCCAACCCGCTGGTGATTCCCGCGGGAGCCTCGACGGGGCAGTTCGTCGTCAACCTCGTCGGCGACACGCTCTACGAGAACAACGAGACCGTCGGCCTGACGTTCGGCGCCCTCGCGGGTGCCGACCCGGGCGGGATCGTGCAGCACACGCTCACCATCACGAACGATGATCCGCAGCCGACCGTGGCGTTCACCTCGTTCCGCAACGTCGTGGCCGAAATGGACGGAAGCTTCTCGGTTCGCCTGGCGCTGAGCGCCGTCTCTGGGCTGCCCGTGCAGGTGCCGTTCACCGTGAGTGGCACCGGATCTGGCCCGAGCGACTGCACGCTTCCGCCAAGCCCGGCGATGATTCCGGCAGGGGCGGCCTTCGTCGATCTTCCGGTCACGCTCGTCGTGGATCGCATCCCCGAACTGGGGGAGAAGATTCTCTTCGAACTCGGCGCCGCTCCGTCGAACGCGACGCTCGGCACCACGCTGAGCCACCTCGTTCTCCTGAAAGACGGTGACCGCGGCGCGCTCGCGGTGCCCTCGGCCCTGACACCCTCGGTGTTCAGCCTGTCCTTTCCGACGACGCGGACGACCCAGGCGAGCGTCTCGCAGAGCGTCTTCTTCACGAACGTGCACACGACGCCACTCACCCTTGTGGACGTGGCACGCGTGGGACCGATGAAGGGCGACTTCGGACTCAGCTTCCCGGTGGCGCTGCCGATCACGCTGGCGCCCGGGGCGAGTGCACGGGTCGACGTGACGTTCCAGCCGGTCGGAAGGGGCGAGCGCACGCTCGTACTCAGTCCGGTCACACAGCAGACGACGTCTGCTCCCTCGACCGTGGCCCTCAGCGGCATCGCCTTTGGCGGCACCGGGGAAGAGATTCTCATGAACGCCGCGGACGTGCTGTTCGACGGTCCCGCGCGGCAGGACTACTCCCCCGAGTACGGCGCCACCGGCGGCGCACTCGGAGAGAACTCCAGCGAGGTCAGCGGCACGACGCTCGACGCTCTCTACCAGACGTTCCGGGCAGGCCAGCTCTTCTCCTACGCCATCGAACTTCCGAACGGCGCCTACGACGTGAAGATCCACTCGTGGGAGCCGGTTCAAGCCCAGGTGGGCGCCCGCGTGATGGACGTCTACATGGAAGGCGCGGAGGTCATCGACGACCTCGACCTCTTCGCGGAGGTCGGCCCTGCGACCGCCTATGTCTCGTCACCGCAGCGCGTCACGGTCTCCGACGGTGTGCTCGATCTCACCTTCGAGGGAGAGGTCGGTCAGGCGATCGTGAGCGCGATCGAAGTGCGGTCGGTTCCCGTGCTCGGGACCAGCACGACGTCGCTCTCCTTCGGGGACGTCGAGCAGGGGGCGTCGAGCACGCTCACGGTCGACTTCCAGAACACGGGTCTCCACGGAGGGGTCCTGAATCGTCTGACGTTCCGCGTGTCGTCCATCGGTGATGCCCGCGACTTCAGCGTGGAAGTCGGCGGTGTGGTCTACACCGGCTCCACGGAAACGATCGTTCGTACGCCCCAGATTCTGCTGCCGCCTGGGACCACCAGTATCCCGGTGACGTTCACTCCGACGTATCACGAGGATCACTTCGTGACCCTCGAGTTCGAGAACTCAGTGACCGGAGCCCTCTTCGAGGTCGACCTCACGGGCACGGGCGGCGCCCAGGCTGGCTGGGGCTTCCTGCACCCCGTCCCCGACAACGATCCGGTCTTCGTCGTCGACTACGACAACGACGGCTTCGAGAGCGTCACTCTGCTCGGCTCCGAGTCGCACACCCATGAACCCGGGCATTCGCTCACCGCGTTCGAATGGCAGATCGGCGGGGTCCCTGTGGCGACGACGGTCGACACGGTGCAGATTCTCCCCATCGGTTCCACCACCGTGGGCCTCACGATCGGCGACGACAACGTGCCTGCGGCCACGGCTTCGGACGTTCGGACGATCACGGTGCACCCGGTGGACCAGGTGCCTGGCGTTCTCGCTCTTTACTACGACGGTGCGTCCCTCGGTGAGGTCTTCCTCCTCGACAACGTTCCGGCTCGCTACGACTTCGCGGCGCGCCTGGCTTCGCTCCAGATCGATGCCACAGGAGGCAAGGTCGGGACATCGCCCTTCGACCAGAAGGTCATGGTCCAGTGGCTCACCCATTTCGAAACCACCTCGGCGCGTACCCTGGGGTTCCAGGCCACCGGCGGCGTGCAGCGGCGAGTCTTTGTCGACGGAGGTCCGGTCACAGGACCCGTTACCCTGGCGGCCGGCGTCCACAAACTGGATCTTCGGTTCGCGGTGAGCTCGCTCAGCGACGTGCCGCTCCAGCTCACGATCATGGAGTCCGGCTCCGTCGCGACGGACATTCAAAATGCCCTGGCGTATGACCTCGGGCCCATTCCCCCGGCCATCCACGCGATGCCGACGTCCGGAACCGATCTGGGAGGAAATCGCATCGAGATCAAGGGCTTCGGCTTCTTCCCCGAGGCCCAGACGATCGTGCACTGGGGCTCGACGGATATCACATCGGCGCAGTTCGACGAGTGGAATGGCGAGCAGATCACGCTCACCACGCCTCCGGGCAGCGGTTCGATCATGGTGACGGTCGAAACGCCGCAGGGGATCTCGGACCCGGTTCAGTTCGACTACTCGCCCACGGGGCCGATCCCGGTGCGTTTCACGCTGTTGAACGGCCAGGCGGTCTCCATCGCAAACGTGACCTGCGCTCAGTGGGGGCCCGACGGCAAGCTGTACGTGGGCGTTCTCGATGGTTCTCTCCGTGTCCTTACCTACGACGAGAACTGGACGGTCACGAGCATCCAGTACCGCGTCGGCGTCTCGGGACTGACGAATCGGGATACGCTCGGTATGGCGTTCAATCCCTTCGACGTCTACAACCCTCAGGATCCGACGAGCCTGAAGCTGTACATCAGCCACGGCGAACAGTTCCAGAACGGTGGCGGCGCTTTCACGGGCCCGTCGTACTTCACGGGGCAGGTTTCCGTCCTGACGGGCCCGTACTTCGACAACCCGCAGCCGCTCATCACGCAGCTGCCCGTCTCCAACCACGATCACTCCGTCAACGGTCCTTTCTTCGACGACAACGGCGACCTGCTCCTCTGCGTCGGTGGGAACACCAACGCCGGCGTGACGGATCCGCATCTCGGGGACATTCCTGAGTCTCCGTTCTCGGGCGCCGTTCTTCGCGCGTTCACCTCGAGGCCGAACTTCAACGGTGCGATCCTCTACCAGGACTCGGCGACCGGCGTCTACGTGGACGATCAGGTCTACGGGGAGCTGACGGATATTGCTCCCGGGGTGGACATCGAGGTGTACGCGCCTGGATTCCGCAACTCGTTGGACTTGGTGCTGCACACCAACGGCTACCTCTACTCCACGGACAACGGCGCGAACGCTGGCTTTGGGCCCGCTTCGCTCAGCATGACCACGCAGGGCGGAGTGAGTAGCGCCAACTCCCCGGACGAGATCAACCTGGTCGAGCCGGGCATCTACTACGGTTCGGCGAACCGCTCACGCGGCAGCTTCGATCCCAGGCAGGCTGTCTTTCGCGATGCGTGGCAGCCCTCGGTAGCCAACACGTTCCGCGCCCCGATCAGCGTCGTGAATTCGTCCACGAACGGCATCGAGGAGTACAGGGCGACGGCTTTCAACTCGGCGATGCGAGGCAATCTCGTGGCGTCCAAATGGAACGCCGGCCTCTATCGAATCATTCTCTCGGCCGATGGTCGTCGCGTGAGCACGCAGACTCTGCACGACAGCAACGCCAACACGGCGTTCCCGCCGAACCGGGGCCTGGACGTGATCGCAGGACCCGGCGGAGCGCTGATCTCGATCGACTACACCAGCGGCAAGATTCGCGTTCAGGTTCCGGACGACGTGGCGGCGATTGGCCCGACGCCCTACGACATCTTCCCCTGGCGTGTGACGGCCGGTGGCGGCCAGCGATTCGTCATCGGAGGCAAAAACTTCGGCACGAACCTCGCGAACGTTTCGGTCACGATCGGGGGAGTGCCAGCCACGCTGACCTCCGTCAACAACGGCCGGATCGTCGGTACGTTCCCGCCGAGCCCGACGGGCGAGGCCACGGAGCTGCTCGATGTCACGGTCACGATCAACGGTAGCCCGAGGACGATCACCCAGGCGATGCGCTACCTGCCGGCCTCGCCCGGTCTGAAGAAGGGCACCTGGCACAATGGATCCGTGCTTCCGCTTCCCCTGGGCGAGGTTGCCTCGGCGATCGTCGGCCAGAAGCTCTATGTGCTGGGTCAGGGCAACAGCAGCACCTTCGTTCATGACCTCTACCAGGGGAGCTGGAGCATGGGCCTGGCCCAGCGTCAGTTCCCTGGCAATCACCACGGCATCGAGGTGATCGGCACCAAGATCTACCTCATGGGAGGGCTCGACAGCGGCTCCGCCGGGCGGGTCCAGATCTACGACACCGTCGCGAACGCTTGGTCGCTCGGGACCCCTATGCCCTGGAACGGAGGCTCGTGCGCGACGGCCGTCATCGACGGAAAGATCTACGTCGGTGGCGGCAACCTGCAGGGCTCCGGCACGGCGGGCAACTTCGCGGTCTACGATCCGACGCTCGATACGTGGACTCCGCTCGGCATGGTGCCGACACCGGTCAACCATGCGGCCTCGGGAACGGACGGTGAGAAGCTCTACGTCTTTGGCGGTCGACAGGGGATGAACGTTCCTCAGGCCGGCTTCGACGACGTCCAGATCTACGATCCGGTGTCGAACACCTGGGAAACCAGCGACGCTGGCCAGGCGGCGCCGATGCCCCTGGGCCGCGGCGGTACCGGTCACGCTGTCTTCTACGGCGGCGAGTTCTACATCATGGGTGGAGAAGATGCCTCGCAGGCATTCTCGGACGTTCAGGTGTACAACCCGACCACCGACTCCTGGCGCATGGACAAGCCGATGCCGACCGCGCGCCACGGCATCTACCCGACGCTCTTCGAGTCTCGGATCTTCGTCCTGGGCGGGGGCCTCGTGTCGGGCTTCGGCTTCTCGACGGTGTCCGAGGTCTACTCGCCGCGCTGATCGCAGAAGTGCGCCCCGACGGGGGCGGAGTCAGCGGCCTGCACCTCGATGATGAGGGGCGGGCCGCTTTCGTACGCGGCGTTCGGTGGTTGCCCTGGACTCGGGTTATTCTCTGACACCTTGGAACCAGCATTGGAGGACACGAAAGGAGCGGTTGAGCCGCGCCCAGCTCGTACCTGGATCGTCGCGGCGCTGATCTTTGGCTTCGCCGCGGCGATTCGTGTGGTCTATGTGCTGGCGCTCAGGGATCATCCCCGGTTCGAAGCTCCGGCCATGGACGCCGGGTACCACCTCGCCTGGGCCAAGGCGCTCGCGACAGGCACTGAGTTCCGGGACGGCCCGCTGTTCCGGGCTCCGCTGTACCCCGGATTCCTCGCGCTCCTTTGGAAGCTCACAGGTGGGAGTCTTCTCGGAGTTCGGATAGTTCAGGCCCTCCTGGGCGGCGTGACTGCCGCGTTGACCTATCGGCTCGGGCGCCGCGTGGCGAGCGAGGCCGCTGGCAGGGTCGCCGGTGTGATGGTCGCGATCTCGTGGACGATGGTCGCGTTCGACGCGGAACTCCTGATTCCGGTTCTCCTCGCGCCGCTTCTGCTGGTGGCGCTGGAACTCGCGGTGGTCTGGTTCGATTCCACGGGTGACGCGACGCCAGCACCGAATCTAGGGCCGGGGTTCCGTCGTCGCTTCCCCCAGAGTCTGATCGTGGGGACCGCGTTCGGGCTCGCCGCGATCGCTCGACCGAACGTGCTGCTTTTCATGCCGGTGCTCTTCGGCTTCTCCATCTGGAAGTCGCGCCGCGTGATGCCGGCCCTCTGGCTCACCCTCGGAACGCTGCTTCCGATCCTCCCGGTCACGGTGCACAACGCGCTCGAGGGCGATGTATCGCTGATCGCCACCCAGGGTGGAGTCAACTTCTGGATCGGCAACAACCCGGCGAGCGACGGCGCCGCGGCCATCGTTCCGGGGACCCGCGATGGCTGGTGGGAAGGCTACTTCGATTCGATCGCCATGGCCGAGGAGGCGGAGGGACGAGACCTTCGGCCGACCGAAGTCTCGGCGCACTATCGAAGCCGCGCTTTCGACTGGATGAGCGCCCATCCACTCGATGCTTTCCGGCACCTCGCGTGGAAGGCCCGCCTTCTGTTCGCCAACGTCGAGATCGCCAACAACCAGGACATGCGCTTCGTCGCGTTCCGGACCTTGCCGGCCCTGCGGTACTCGCCGGCGCGCTGGGGGATTCTGCTCGGCCTGGGCTCGGTGGGACTCGTCTGGCTCGCGCTCCGCGGTCCGAAGGAGCGTCGCGCCGGCGTGGCTCTCCTGGCGTCCTTCGCGGTCGTCTACGGGTTCAGCATCGTGCTCTTCTTCGTCAACGCGCGCTTCCGGCTACCGCTGGTTCCGATCCTGTCCGTCGGGACAGGAGCGACTCTCGCGGGGATCGTGGGGGCGCTGCGCAGCGGTCGCTGGGTCAGGGTAGGTGCGCTCGCTCTCCCGGCTCTTCTGATCTTGACGCTCAGCTTCATCATGCCAAAAGGCATCGTCCAGTCCGATGCGAACGGTCTCGCGGAGCTGGGGAGAGCCGAGCTGGCGCTGGGGCGGCCAGAACAGGCACTGGAGTACCTGGAAGAAGCCATTCGGGCCAATCCGGCCAGCGTTCAGGTACGGATGGCCCTCGCGTCGGCGATCGTGGCAGCGGGCCAGAACCCGGAGCGTGCTCTGCTTCTCCTGGAGGAAGCTCGGAGCCTTCCGCGCGGCGCCGATCTCGTCGAGCTGGAGGTCCAGATCCTCGACACTCGTCTCTCGGCCGGCGACACGGAGGGCGCTCTGCGCGCAGCGAGAGCGGCGCTTTCGAAGCATCCCAGGGACGGTGCTCTGCGCTTCGTCGTGGCTCGCGCGGAAGCGATGTCAGGGAACGCCCGTGGCGCGCTCGATCGCTTCGAGGCGCTCCTCGCGGACGAACCCACCAACGTCGCGGTGGCGCGTGTGATCGGGCAGATCCTTGCGCAGATCGGTCCGCGAGAGGACGCGATCCGCGCGTACGAGCGGGTGCTCGATCTGGCGCCCTTCGCCACGCCGGAAATCCTTCGGGAGGCCGAGGAGCAGCTTCGAAAGCTTCGCGTCCCTGCGGGTCGCTGACCGATCACTGGCCCGAGAGAAGCGCGATCTGCGAAGCGAGATCGGCGTTGTCCGGGTACAGCTCAAGGCCAGACTTCCATGCGGCGAGCGCCTTCTCGGCTTGACCTGTCTGGTGGTACATGTTGCCGAGCAGCAGGTGCGTGGACGCGTGCTGGGGGTTCGGCGTTTGACCGCTCTGCTGCGTGATCAGGGTCTCGAACTCGTGGATTGCGGACGCCTGCTTTCCGAAGACGGGCGGCCAGAAGCTCAGCGCCGTTGCCTTGGTGAAGCGGGCTTCCCAGTGCTGCGGGTCGGCCTTGAGGGCCGCGTCGAGCGCCTGGTCGGCGAGGGTTGCGTACTTGCCGGCGAGGGGGCTCGCGCCCGCTTCCTGGGTACGTCCGAGGTAGGCCTGGCCGAGGGCGAGCTGGGCCTCGGGATCGTTGGGGTTCGCGTCGGCAAGGGCCTTGAAGTAAGCGAGGACTTCCTCGTCTCGGCCCTCTTCGACGATGCGCTTCCAGAGGCCGCCCATCATCATCTCGTCGGAGCTCGCAAGGAGAGCAGCGATGTCCTCCATCGTGCCAAGTTCTTTCACGGCGAGGGGGTCGATCGGGCCGTCCTCAATGCCTGGATGGGACTCGAAGTAAGCGGCGACGGCGCGGGCGATCTGATCCTCGTCGAGGGTCGGAGCCAGTGCCCTGGGCGTCACCTGCGCGAGTTCCGAGCGTTCTTTCATCTCCGCGATCTCCGCGCGGAGATCGTCGACCGCACGGGAGAGTTCGGCCGTAGCCCCTGAGTCGCTCTTCATCGCGGAGGCTGCCTGGGTGGTTCCCACGGCGCCTTTTGAGCCGAAGGCGAGGAAGGCGCTCACGCCCCCGAGACCGAGGGCGAAACAGGAGAGGACGGCGGCAGTGGTGGTGTTCATGGCGACTTGGTGCGCGCCACCGGAAATTCCCTTCGTCCTCGTTCGAGAAAACTTCGCCGGATCCAGGCTCAGCGCGACGGAACGCGGCACTCGAACTCGCCCGAAGACTCGTCGAAGTCCACAGCCTTTTCCCAGAGCGGCGCTTCCGCGCTGCCCTTCTCGCGAAGCCGAAGCGTGACGGTCCCGTGGGGGACGGAGAGAATCCTGGCCCGGCCATCGGGCCCGGTGAGGATCGTCTCCTGCTGGGGAACCGCCGTTCCATCGGCGTCCAGGGCCGCCACGACGAGCCCTGGGAGCGCCTCGCCCGTTTCCTGATCCACCGCGCGAAGGGTGATCGGGCCGCCCGGGAGCAGGGCCACAGGGAGGCTCTTCGGGCGCCCCACCTCCAGCTCGAAGGCTTCCGTCCAGGTGGCTCCGTGGTCGGGGCCGACGACGACCGCGCGGTGTCGGCCGGGCAGCAGGTGCTCGAGTCGCGCCATTCGGTGCCCATCCTCGTCCACGGTGGCGGAGCGCCCTCCGTAGATCCACTCGGAGCTCTCGGGACGCCACCGGTCCAGAACCACCCAGGAGGGCCCCTCGCCGGTTCCACCCCGTGCGTCGATCATGACCTCGGTGGCTGGAAGCACCAAGGAGACGTCCTGGCTGTCCGAAATGCGACCTTCCCAGATCACGTTCATCTGTCCGAATCCATCGCTCGCGAGATAGATCAGGTAGTCCGACGGCTTGATCCCCACGAACTGGAACGCGCCGGTCGGGCTGGTCTCCGTGACCCGCCAGTCGCCGTCCTGTTCCAGGCCGCCATCGAGCGTCGCCAGGGTGAGCGACGCGCGCGCGACGGCCTTGCCAGCAACGTCCGTCAGCGTTCCCTTCAGCGTGAGCCCAAGGGCGGCGACGGGTGCTCGGAAATCGGTCCGCGTTTCGCTCTTGCCGTCGAGGCGTAGCTGGCGGAATTCCAGGGGTGATCTCGTCTGCGCCGGATCGAACAGAAGAGCGACGTACTGGCCCTCGGGAAGCCCCTCGATTCGGAACTCGCCGTCTCGATCGCAGGTGTCAGCGCCGAAGGTCATCACCGGCCGATCCATGCTGGCGGGGTCGACCTCTTGCTTCGACACGATGACGTACGCCCCCGACCAGCTCGAGCCGTCGGGGCGCTCGACGAGTCCGACCACCGTGGAGCCCTGGGTGAGCTCGATCTGGAGCGGGCCTGGGGACGTGGCATTCGCGCTCGTGCTGACGAGGGTGGGGGCGAGCCCCGGCGCGGAGGCGCGGATGCGGACTCTGCTCCCGGTCGCGACGTGCTCGAGCGTGAACCGGCCGAGGGAATCTGCAACGGTGTGCGGGCGCGGAAGGCGCGTCTCCCCGGGGTCGACCGCCACGTCGAGGGCGTCGAGCGGAAGCTGGTCGAGCGCCACGACGAGCGCGCCGGGCACCGGGTTCCGGTCGACGGCGTCGATCACCACGCCCGAGACGCTCACTCCAGTCTCGAGTTCGAACCTCAGGTCCCCGGAGGCCGCAGCGGCCCTGCTCACGCGAGCGCGAGCAGGCGCGAGCCCCGGGGCCTCCAGCTGGAGAAGGACCTGTTCCGCGCCCATCTGCTCGGCAACTCCCAGGGCGTCCTCGGCGCGTAGCCAGGCAACCGGCCCCGGGTCTTCTTCGCTGCTGGTGAAGACGAGGCGAATCTCGAACGCGACGGGACCGGCCACGCGCGGGAGCTGGACGATCGGCTTGACCCAGAGAGTGGCCATCAGCCGATCCTTCACGGTGAGCGGCCCTGCCATGCCACCGGGCGAGTGAGCCCCGGCAGAATCCCTTGCGAACGTCACCGCCGCGAGGACGCTCGTTCCATCGGGCTCCGGCCGCGCGTTCGCGGCCTCCGGCTCCCCTCTGGCTGGCTCCGGCTCCCGGGACGGCTCTTCGGGATCTTCGGCAGCCAGTAGCGGTTCCCGGCCGCTGCCTTCGAGCACTCGATCGGTGCGGTCGAGGCCCACGGGGTCAGGGCTCCGCTCCGTCCCGGGCGAGGCCGTGGAGGTCCCTGCCCCTGGCTCCGCTGGCTCCTCCGGCCCGGCTGACGCGAGCCCGCTGCGGGGGTCGAGGGCGCCAGTATTCTCCGCGTCACCCGATGGGGAAAGCCAGCGCCAGGCACCGAGCGACACGAGCAGCAGCGCAGCGGCGGCTGCCACGAGCGGCAGTCGCCGAAGGCGGTGCCGCGGCGGTTCGGCCCGGGGAGCGGCGACCTGCTCATGGAGGGCGCGTCGAATGCGCGCGCGCGCCACGTCCGAGAGGCGCTCCCGCCGGGGCGCGACGGCCATGAGCCTCTCGAGGTTTCGGTCGAGGACGTCCGGGGTCAAACTCCTTCCTCCTCGCCGGCCGCGCGCACGTTGAGAAGGGTGAAGACCTCGGCAAAGGCCCGCCTGGCGCGATGGAGCGTCGACTCGGCGGCCTTGACGCCTCGGCCCTGCAAGCGCGCGGTCTCGGGCACCGAGTGTCCCTCGACGTAGCGCTCCGTCAATGCCGTGCGGTAGGACTCCGGCAGGGACGAAAGAGTGGCTCCGACCATGGCCTGGGTCTCTTTCCGTTCGAGAATCTCGTCGGGGATGGGCTCCTCGGCGATCCTGCCCAGCGTCGCGAAGATCTCGTCGTCCGCGTCCAGCAGGATGTCGCCCAGTGGCCGCGTCCGCGCCTGGCTGCGCCGCGCCTCGCGGATCTTGTTCTTGGCGATGCCGAAGAGCCAGGTGCGGAGCGCCGCTCGGCCATCGAATCGTTCGAGGCCCTGGACGGCGGCCAGCAGCGTCTCCTGGGCGATGTCCTCGGCCAGATCGCGGCGCCTGCCGACACGGTAAAGAACGAACTCGAACACGGCGTCCGCGTGCGCGTCCATGAGCTCGTCTATCCCGGCCGGCTCGCGCCGTATCAGGGATCGAGAGAGCTGGAGCTCCCTGGGGTCGTCATCCGGTCGTCGTACGGCCACGCTTTCAGCCTAGCATGCCCCCGAAGAGGGGGAGAGGGGTCAGGGTAGGACCGCTGCGGCGGAGCTGGTCGCGGCCGCCTGGCGTATCTGGACTTGCTCTTCCTCCTTTTTCTCCCGGACCAGGCTGAGGAGAGCCGCCTCTGGTTCGGGGGCAGGGGGCTTGTCCGCGGTGAAGAGCTCCAGGCGCCCGTTACGGACGATCCCGAGGGGCAGGGTGTTTTCGCCGTACTTCTCCAGGAACTTCGCGAAGCCGAACTCCTCCGTGAGGTTGGTCGTCTTGACGACCGAGCCCGCGCGGATGGCTCCGTCCAGCCGCGAGAGCGGCCAGTCCCCATGGAAGAGCGTGCGTCCGCGCAGGTCCTTGCGGGCGTCGTCGGCGGATCGTGCGCCGCTGGCCGACTGGTACACGTTGGCGCGCTCGTAGAGAGTCGAGAAGTGGGCGGCCGCGAGGGCGTTGACCTCGTCGTTCGGAGTCAGGCCCACGAAGCGCCCGGTGCCGCCGAGGGGCAGCGAACCCACCACCTCCGAAGAGAGAATGGATCCGTAGTACGCCGGGAGTCCGCCGAGGCGCGCCTCGGCGATGGAGGCGCGGTTCGTGTCCACGTGGACGACGTCGATCCCCAGCTTCTTGAGCGCTCGCCCGAACTCCAGGGCAAACGGCCCGGCACCGGCGATGAGGGTGCCCTGGGCGTCGGGATCGGAGAGCTTGAGCCTGCGGGCGAGCGGTCCTGCGCCCAGTCCGTAGACCGCGACCGTGACGACGATGACGAGGAAGGCGAGCGGCGCCATCAGATCGGCGCCGGGGACGTTCGCCTCCTGCATTCGCAGGGCGAAGAGCGACGAGACGGCCGCCGCGACGATGCCGCGGGGGGCGAGGAAAGCCAGGAAGGTTCGGTCGGCGCTCGTCAGGGTGGTGCCGAGGGTCGACAGGAACACCGAGGCGGGCCGGACCACGACGATGAGCGCCACGACGAACAGGAGTCCGTTCCAGCCGGTGGCGCGCAGCGCGCCGAGATCGATCGTGGCGGCGAGGACAATGAAGAGCGTGGAGATCAAGAGGACGCGCAGGTTCTCCTTGAACTCGATGATGTGGTGCACCGAGACGTCCTTGCGGTTCGCGAGGAGGAAACCCATCAGGGTGACCGCCAGGAGGCCGGATTCATGGGCGAGAGAATCCGCGGCCACGAAGATGCCCAGGACGATGGCGAGGGAAACGGCGTTTTCGAGCTCGTCCGGAATCAGATGCTTGCGGAGCGGGATCGCCAGCGCGTAGGTGCCCAGCACGCCGAAGGCGGTGCCCACGATGGCGGTCTTGAAGAGATCGACGAGCGCGCCCGTGGCGGAGTGGATCGCGCCGTCCTGGGCGAACCCCTCGGTGGCCACGTGCAGCACGAGGACGGCGAGCGTCGCGCCCACGACATCGACGACGATGCCCTCCCACTTGGCGATGGCCTCCGCAGGGCCGCGCGGGCGAATCTGGCGCAGGAGCGGCCCGATGACGGTCGGGCCGGTCACCGTGAGGATCGCCCCCAGCACCATGGCGGTTTCCCAGGGAAGCTTGGCGATCGTGAGCGCAGCGATCGTCGCGAGCGTCCAGGTGGTGACGACTCCGACGGTGAGCAGCCGCAGGATCGGCGTGCCATGGGCGCCCAGCTCGTGGAGATGAAGACTGAGGCCACCCTCGTAGAGAATCACCGCGACGGCGAGAGAGACCAGCGGGTAGAGAACCGCTCCGAAGAGATCGTGGGGCTGGAGCCATCCGAGCAGCGGCCCGACAAGAATGCCCGCCAGCAGAAGCAGGAGGATGGACGGAAGCTTCAGCTTCCAGGCGGCCCACTGGGCCCCGATGCCCGCCGCGCCGATGAGGGCGAGTGCGACGAGGGGCGAGGCGGCCCGGGAGGCGATGGGGGCTGCGTCGGCTGCCCCGGCATCGATCGCTTGCTGGGTGATGGCGAGGAGCATGGTGTCTTGGGGGAACGGGCGACAAGTTTCGGGTAAGTCGCGGGCTGAACCGAGGGCAATTTTCCCAAAAGATCACCATCCACCCTTATCGCTGTGCGAAAGGTTGGGCTGTCCTGGGTCGCCTCCCCGCGGCGGCTCTCCCTCTTTCTCTTCGCTCACTCCCTTCCAAACATGCGCACGCTCCTCGTTCTCTCCTCTGTCGCCCTCGCCGGCGCCCTCTTCCTGACCGCCGCTGGCCCCTCGACCCCCGCTACCGAGGCGGTGGTGACCCCGATCTCGTCGCTGGAGGCCACGACCTATGGCGTCGACCTCGTCCACAGCAACATCCTGTTCAAGTGCAAGCACCTCGGTGTGTCGTACCAGTACGGCCGCTTCGACAAGTTCAGCGGCTCCTTCACCCTCGGCGATGACGCGGCGTCCTCGAACGTGTCGATCATGGTCGACCCCGAAAGCGTGAACACGAACCACGAAGGCCGTGACAAGCACCTTCGCTCGGCCGACTACTTCAACGTCAAGCAGTTCCCCGAAATGAAGTTCCAGTCCACCAAGATCACGAAGGGCGAGGGCGACGCCTACACCGTCGTCGGCGACCTGACGCTCCACGGCGTCACCAAGGAGATCACCATGGACGTCACCAAGGTGGGGGAAGTGGACGCCGGAGAGCGAATGGGTCAGCGCGCTGGCTTCGTCGGCGGGTTCACGATCGATCGCATGGACTACGGCATCGAGTCCGCGCCGGACACGCTCGGGCACGACGTCGAGATGATGTTCTCCATCGAAGGCATCAAGGGAGCCAAGTAGGCCCGGCCCGCCACCATGGACCTGTTGCCACCTGTAGCGGGCGCTGGCGTTTCGCTGGTTCTCTGGTTCGTCGTCCTCGCTCTCCGCGGAGAGCGGGGTCGGCGTGGGGTGGCCGTGGTGCTGGCCGCGCTCGTCCCTGCGGCGGCGGTGGCGACGACCCATCATCTGCAGGGGCAGAGCTTCGTGTTCCCTCCGAGGGAGTTCATGGACGCGGTGCTCCTCGCCGGGGCCGGTGCGGTCCTTCTGGGCGTGCTCGCGGGTCTCGGCCGTGGCGCCTGGCCGCTCGCTGCCGTGCTCTTGCTCTTCGGGCTCGGCGGAGCCGCGCTCTTCTATCTGCCCACCGAACCGCTCCACGAGCGGTACTGGGACGGCAAGGTGCTGCTGTACGTCGGCTGTCTTTCCGTCATCGCCGTGGTGGGCTTCGGCGGTAGACTCGTCGCCGAGGCGCAGAGGCGCACGGCGGAGTCGGCGCTGGCCGTGGCGCTCGCGAGCGTGGCCGCGGCGCCTGCGCTGGGACTCTCGGGAACGGCGCTCTCCGCGATGAACGCCGCGGCCTTGAGCAGCTCGGCCGGTCTCTTCGGACTGATGGTCGTCGCGCTCCTGCACTTTCGGGCCGAGGAGGTTTCCTTCCGGCCCGTGGGCCGCGCGGCCGCGACGACGCAGTCCGCGCTCTTCGCGGGCTTCGTCGCCAACGGCGTTCTCTACGCGGAGACGCCGCGAACCGCAGGGATCCTGCTGCTCGCGGCGCCTCTTCTCGTGCTGCTGCCGGGACGTTCCCTGGCGGGCCGTCCGTGGCTGGCGTCGGTCGTGCGGCTCACCCTGGTGGCGGGCGTCGTGGCGTACGCCGCCTACCTTTCGAAGGGCGAACCGGACCCCTACGGTTACTGATCGACCAGCCGTTCAGCCGCCCTGCTTCGTCCCACAGGATCCGCAGAACTTGGCGTCCGGTGCGACGGGCTCGCCGCAGCCGGTGCAGAACGTGCCCTGGGCCACGGCCTTCTTGAGTTCCTTGCCACAGGCGCTGCAGAACTTGCCCGGGGCGACGTTGCTGTTGCACTCGCCGCAGACGACGCCCGCGGCCGCCGGGGCCAGCGTCTCGCCGCCGCGGTTGTCGCGCACCATCATCTGGGCCATGCCGAGGCCGACGCCGAGGCCCGCGCCCCCAAGGAGCCCGCCCGCGCCCGCGCCGCCGTCACCGCCGCCTTTGGCCATGCCTTCACCCGCGCCCATCATCGCCTTGCCCGCGGCGAACTTCTGGTAGCCGTCGACGCCGCCGACCGTGCGGAGGTACGCCGCGTCGCGGTAGAGCTCCTTGAGGTTGCTGGCGTCCTCTTCATCGATGCCGATGACGAAGTTGCCGAAGCGAACGATGTCGATGCCGTAGTCCTCGACGTGCTTGTCCATGCGTCCGATCACGGTCTCCTCGATCTCCTCGGTGTAGGCACCGGAGGTGACGTCGAGGAGCGGCCAGGATTGTTTGACGATCAGCTCGGCGATGTTGTCGCGCAGGACTTTGAGCACCTGCTCCTTCATCCACGCGTTGATGGTGGAGGACTCGGCGCGGCCCATGCCCACGAGGCCGACGATGAGCTTCTCGGGGTCGACGACGCGGAAGCTGAACTCGCCGTGGACCATGGTCTCGACGGGGATGCCGGACTTCGGGTCCTCGACGTGGCCGATCCGGCCGCCGAACTTGATCCCGGCGTGCTCACGGGTGTTGACGAAGAACACCTCGGTGATGAACACGTTGCCGCCCGTGACCGAGTCGATCAGGTTCGAGAGGAACGGGAAGTTCGAGGAGTCGAGCGTGTGCCGGCCCGGACCGAGGGTCTCGACGACCTTGCCGTCCCGGAAGAAGACCGCCTTCTCGTCGGCTTCGACGGTCAGCTGGGACTTCATCGGGATCGTCTTGTCCGGGTGCTTCCAGACGATCTGGGATTTCGTCCCATCGGGACGAGCGACCATCATCTCCTGGACGCCGCGCTTGAACCAGTCCATCACCGCCATGGGTTACACACTCTTCTTTAGTCTTGAGATCTCGAGGGGCAAAAAGTGGCTGCCGGATCGGCTAGCCTGGGGCCAATGTACGGGACGCGGCGCTTTCTATTCAAACCATGAGTCCATCAGGTAGTCACAGTCCTGTTACAGGACCCGCAGGAGAGGGCGGGGGCGGCGGGCGTATCGGCCTGAGCCCGGCGGTCCAGCCGCCGCCGGAGCGGACCCTGGAGGAGGTGGCCTACCAGAGCAAGGAGTCTCCGAGGGCGGAGGCGGACCTGACCTGCGACGACTGCGGGGCGCCGCTGCGCTGGAGCCCTGATGTCGGGGCGCTCACCTGCGAGTACTGCGGGGCTCACCGGGCGGTGGCCGTGGCCCAGGGGACGATCGTCGAGCGGCCGCTCACCCGGGAGGCCGTCGCGTCGGCGGCCCGCGGGCTGGGCCGCGAGGTGCGCGTGCTGAACTGCGAGACCTGCGATGCGCGGGTGACCTTCGAGGGCGCGTCGGTGTCGGAGGCCTGTCCCTTCTGCGGCTCGCCGGGCGTGCTGTCGCAGGAGGCGAACCGGCACGCGCTGCGGCCGGAGTCCCTGATTCCGCTGGAGGTGGGCCAGGAGCGGGTGAAGGCCGAGTTCCACAGGTGGATCCACGGACTCTGGTTTCGGCCCAACGCGCTGAAAGAGACGAAGCGCTTCGATGCCATCGGTGTGTACGTGCCCGCCTGGACCTACGATGCCGAGGTGCACTCGGACTGGTCGGCCCAGTCGGGCACCTACTACTACGTCACGGAGCGCTACACCACGAGGGAGAACGGGCGCAGCGTCACCCGCACGCGCCAGGTCCAAAAAGTGCGCTGGCGTCCGGCCTGGGGCCAGCGCGACGACAGCTACGACGACGTGCTGGTGATCGCGTCACGCGGCATCGACGGCAAGCTCGGCCAGCGCCTCGGCCCCTTCGCGGCCGAGGGACTCGTGCCGTACTCACCTGAGTACCTGGCGGGCTGGCACGCGGAGGAGTATCAAACCGACCTCGAAGCCGGCTGGCAGGAAGCCAAGGGCCGGATCGAGGCGTCCCAGCGCAGTCGCTGCGCGGGCGATGTCCCCGGGGATACCCAGCGCGCCCTTAAAGTTCAGAACCGGATCACCGACATCCGCTGGAAGCACGTGTTGCTTCCCATGTGGAGCGTGACGTACCAGTTCCGCGGCAAGCCCTACGCCGTGCTGGTGCACGGACAGTCGGGCCGGATCGTGGGGCGCGCGCCGTACTCGTGGATCAAGATCCTGCTGTTCGTGCTGCTGCTCCTGGCCGTGGCAGCGGTCATCACCGCCACGACCCAGGGCCGGTAGCGGAGCGCTACTTCTTCGGTCGTGCGTGCCAGGCGGCTAGCACGTTCGCTTCCTTGTCGGCGGCGAGTACAGCGCGCCACGCGTGACCTTCCCCGCGTTCGGCCACGTGCCAGGCCACGGTCGCCGCCGCGGTCTCGGTGAGTGGGCGGAAGGTCAGCCCATCCTGGCAGGCCGCGTCGTTGGTGTAATGGTTCCCGCCGCCCGCAATCCAGAGCGGCATCTCCATCCACTGCCCGACGCCTTGCTCCTGCAGGAAGTCAGCATCGACCCAGGTGATCGTGAGGTCCTCGGGGCTTCCGTGGTGCTGCGGGATGCAGCTCTCGATCATGTCCTGGAACGTGACCTTCCGATCGAACCCGGTGGCGTTGTAGGTCTTGCCGGTCCCGCGCGCGCCGACGTCGAACGTGAAGGGGCCGAGGTCGCGTACGTCGATGTACTGCACGCTGTTGTCGGGGTTGCCGGGCGCGAGCACCTCGCCGCCCTTCGCGACCCGAACCGGCCAGTAGGTGTAGCGGTCCGAGCGATCGTCGGGACCGACGATCAGGCCGGGGCGAACGACGGTGACCGCGCCCTCGGTCATGGCCTCGCGCGCGGCGCTCTCGCAAAGTGCCTTCAGCGCGCCGTAGTAGCGGCTGCCGTGCTTGCTGACATCGCGGATCTCCTGGAAGTCCGCCATGAGCTCCTCGGGGATCGTGCCGATCTTGCCGTCTTCCGAGACGGGGCCGTTCTCGCCCGCATCGTCGGCGTAGACCGAGATCGTCGAGACCACGACGTAGTGCTTCACGCGGCCCTTCACCGCTTCGATCGCTGCGGTCACGTGGGCGGGGATGTAGCACGAGGTGTCGACGCAAAGGTCCCATTCCCCTTCCGCCAGGGACGCGTAGTCGCCGGTGTTGCGATCTCCGGTCCGTGAGTCGAGGTCAGGGAATCGATCGGGGCCGGTCTTGCCCCGGTTGAACAGCGTGACGTCCCAGCCCGCATCGAGGGCGGCCTGGACGATCTGTGGCCCGAGGAAGGCGGTTCCGCCCAGCATGAGCAGGCGCTTCTTGGGCTCCTCTCCCTGGCCGTGGCTGCTGGCAAGAATCCGTGGCGCGAAGGCCGTGGCGGCGGCGGCGCTGCTGGCCGCGGAAAGAATCGTGCGGCGTGTGAAGTTCTGGCTCATGCATCGCACTATAGCCGCCCTATCCGACCCCGGGCCCGCCGGAAGTCCCACCCAGCCAGACGCTTTGCCGAACCCAGACGCATCCCGAACGAAAGAGCGCCACCCCTTGAGCTTCTCGCTGATTCAGCGGGGCGAGGGCAAGCCGCTGCTTCTGGCGATGGCGTTCTTCTTCGCGCTCCTGGGCTCGTACTACCTGCTGCGGCCCGTGCGCGACGCCTACGGATCGTCCGATCCGGACAGGCTTCGCTGGTTGTTCGTGGGGACGTTTGCGCTGACGCTGATCGTTCAGCCCGCGTTCGGCGCCCTCGTCTCCCGGTTCGGCAGGCTCCGGATCGTGCCGGTTTCCTATCGAGCGCTGAGCCTCATCACGATCGTGCTGGGACTCTTGCTAGGCCGCTTCGAGGGGGCGACCGAGCAGTTCGTTCGCGATGTGTTCTTCTGCTGGCTCTCGGTGTTCAGCATCGTCGGCGTGTCGATCTTCTGGGGCCTTCTCGCCGATCTCTACGGACGCGAGCGCGCGCTGCGGCTCTTCGGCTTCGTGGCCGTCGGCGGCACGCTCGGCGCGATCTCCGGCGCGTCGATCGCGAGCTTCGCGAGCAGCCTTCTGCCGAAGGTCGGCCTCGGCCCCGAGCACCTACCGTTCTTGAGCGCGGCCTGCCTGGAGATCTGCGTCTGGATCCAGCGTTCGCTGCAGCGGGCGAGCGCGACGCTGGAGCCACTCGATCCTGCGAAACCTGAGGGAGTCGAAACGGCGTCGAGCGATGCTCCGATCGGAGGATCGGTCCTGGCGGGCTTTCGTCGCGTGGCGCAGTCTCCTTACCTGATGCTCGCGTGCGTCTACGTGGCCATCTACGTGGTGGGATCGACCCTCGCCTACGACGTGGGCGCGCGGCTCGCGAAGGCGGCCTTCGAAGCCGACGACGATGCGCGCCGCGCGTTCTTCGGCAAGATCGATCTGGCGACGAACGTGGTGACGCTCTTCCTCCAGCTCTTTGCGAGCGGCTACGTGCTGCGCAAGCTTGGCGTCGGGATCGGACTGGCGGCGGTTCCGCTCGTCGGCGTGGCCGGATTTGCGGCGCTGGCGGTCGATCCGTCGCTCACCGTCCTCGCGGTGTTCGCCGTGGGGCGCCGGGGCGCCGAGTACGGCGTGTCCAAGCCCGCCCGCGACGCGCTGTTCACCGTCGTTCCGCAGGAGGACAAGTACAAGGCGAAGCTCGTGGTCGACACGGTGATCTATCGGGGCGGCGACGTGGCTTCGGTGTGGCTGAAGTACGCGCTCATCGCTGGGGGCGTGAGCGCCAGCGCGATCGCCTGGGGCCTCGTGGGCCTCGCGGGCGCGGGCGTCGCCGTTTCCCTCGCCCTTGGCCGGGGCTTCAAGGCACGCGCTGCGGAGGCACCCGTTCGCGCATCGGGCCAGACTCCCGGCCCATGATCTGGGCCCTTCAGCGGAATCCGTGGGTCGGAAGTGCCTCCCTGATGATGGCTAACCGGGGCATTCTTGGGAGGGAGGGAAGCAGGATCCTACAGATCGAACCGATTGGGTTCTCCCTCACGCACCTCGATCCACTCCTGGAAGCGCGGCGTGCCTGACTCGAGCTCTGCGCGGGATCCGACGGAGAGCTTCCAGTCGCCGATCGGTACGTCGCGCATCCCGAATTCGCCGCGGGAACCGCAGGGGAAGACGCTCAGGTCTTCGAGGACCCAGGCAGAGGCGGGGCTTCCGCGGAACCTCTGGCCCGCGGTGTTCTCCAGAATGGCGCAAAGGCGGCCAGCGTCCGGGCTGACCGTCGGATTCAACTGGACTCGACCGGTGATCATGGCGGTCGGACGCATGGGAATCCTCAGCTCGTGGGTGCCTTCGCGCACTTCGACGAGGTCCGTGCTCAACCGCTCCATCGGGGCGTAGCCCGGCCCCCTCGGGTGGAGTCCCAGCCAGAGGACTCCGGGCTCCACGTGGAACTCGATCACGCCCTCCGAGGCGTTGAGGGTCTGTCGGATCCCCACCTCGTCGAACTCGACGGCAGCTTCCTGTGTTCCAGGGGTGGGCCAAAGGCGCGGTGCATGGGCGGGGAGAAAACTCGCTGACTGAAGCGCGGGGTAGGCGTGGGGTTGCGCCGCTGCTGATGGAAGTCGCCCGATGGAAACCTTCATGTTCCCGATCGGCGCGGCTCCATCGGCTGCGGTGATGCGAAGGCGCGCCGTTCGTGTGGGCTCGATGATGAGTTCGAGTGGTGGATTTCCAGCGGGCACATCGGCAAGAGTGACGGAGCCGAGTTCGGGCGCGGTGGCAGTCACCCGGTAGAGGCCTGAAGGTAGCCGTGGGATGGTGAAGGAACCGTCTGGCTCTGCTCTTCGGAAGTTGCGGAGTACCTCTCCGTCCGGTCCCCGGCCTTCACAGTGAATCTCGGCCTTCAGCGGTCGACCCTCGGAATCCATGACCCTTCCAGAGATGGCATGTTCCGCGGCGGGGCTCAGCCGGATCTCGAGCGGTCCATCGTGGGTCGCCGAGAGCCGATGGACTCCGGCGGCCGAAGGACCCTCACCGCCCTCTCGACCAACGGCTGCGGTGATCAAGAGCGTGACGGAGCTATCGTAGCTGGTGAACGGGAATTCGAACTCCCCCTGCTCATCGGTGACAACGGGCTTCGTCGACAGGAACGTGATCTCACTTTCCACCCATGGCTCGAGGGTGACGTGGGCATTCGGTGCAGGCACGCCCGTTGAATCGAGGACCCGCCCGCGGACGACGCGGTGGAAACCGATCGGAACGCGGAGCGCCAGCGTCTCTCCTGCGGCCACCTCGATGGGGGAGTCTGCGTCCGACTTTTCATTCCTGGGGATCACCGTGCCGCTGCGATGGGCGACGCTCAGGAAACGAGGGTAGCCGACCTGAAGCTGGATCCCCGACGGAACCCGAAAGAGTGCGTGTCCAGCAGGACTCGCGGCGTCTGCCTGATAGCCGCGATTCAGTTCATGGAGGAGGAAGGTCGTCGCCCTTTCGCCTTCACGGAGTGAGGCCTCCGCGAAGTCACCGGGAAGCGGACGCTCTGTCTGTCCTGTGAACTCCAGGTCGAGAAAACCCTCGCGCGACATGATGATCTCGGCGGGCTGCCACTTGCCGGTCGCATCGCGGCGCGGTCGAGTGGCACCGACCAGCAACCAACCGTTCCGTGAAGCCTGGAGCCAGCCATCGTCCGGTACGTGGGCGATCCGGAAGCGGCCTTCGGCGTCGGACGGCGCTTCCAAAGAGCGCTTGGTCTCGCGGTCCCAGTACCCGACGGAAACGGTGGCAGCCTCTATCGGATGTCCATCGAGGTCCACGACCGTTCCCACGAGGTCTCCCTTGGGGAAGCGAACGAGCTCGCGGGGCCAGAGGGCCAGGTCCGGCGGCGCCGAAGCCGCGCGAGTCCACGCAGCGTTGCGGTGCGTGACCGAGGCCTCGACCACCAACGAGGAGACCGTCACGCCGTCCGGCAGCGACAGCGAGAGGCGCCCTTCCGCGTCGGTGACTCGCTTGAGCGTGCGCCTCCAGGGTCTCGACGAATGAACGTGGTCGGATGCCGCTTCATGCACATGGGCCGGGCTCACGCTCGCCACGGGTTCCGTCAGCGCCAGGATGATTTCGCGCGGACCCAGCACCGTCACCTCGACCTTGACCTGCGCAGCGGGAAGACCCTGCCCCGGGAGGGCTCCGAAGGGGGCGTCCAGTACGCGAAGGTCGACCCGGTTGGCAGGCTGACTCGGCGGCTGCTCGTCATCGCGTACAGGACTCCTGCCGGGCTTCCGAGAGGCGAGGGCGAGCCCGGCTTCTGCATCGCTCGATGGCGTCGGCGCTGCTGAACCGAGGGCGCCGATCGCGGAAGGCCCCTCGGCTCCGCCGGGGTTCAGAGCAGGAATGACGAACACGGCCGTCACCACGGCCGCCAGCAGCCATGCCGCTGCCTTCGTCAGGCCGCTAACCGCGCCACGTGCTCGCTCCGCCGCCTGGATCGCGGAGAGCCCGCCCAGGGCCACCATGGAGGAGAGCCAGCTCTCCCGCCCCCGGGGACCCTCCACGTCCAGCCGCCCACGCAGCAGCGCCAGGGCTCGGCCCAGCCTGGTCTTCACGGTCGCCGCGCCCACGCCGGTATGCTCCGCGATCTCGCGTGGGTCGAGTCCTTCGTAGAAGCGCAAGAACACGACGGACCGATACGGCTCATCCAAGGCCTCGACGTGACCGAGCAGTCGCCGCGCGAGTTCGATCTCCTCCGCGGCTCGAGCGGGATCGGAGGTCGCCGGGGCCGTCTCGGGCAGCGCCTTCATCAGCTCTCGATCGCTTCGGTGCCGATCCGAGCGTTGGGCTTTGGACGCGTTGTGCTTCAGGACGGAGGCGAGCCAAGCACGAAGTCGCCAGGGAGCTTCGCCCCGGGCGGTGAGCGCCGCGAGATACGTCTCTTGAACCCGATCGTCCGCGTCGGCGTCTTCTGCGACGAGGCGACGTGCGAGGGCGCGTAGAAAACGGGCGTGCTGGGCGAGTTCGGTTTCGAGCGAGGTCATCGGTAGGCTGGGTAGAGATGGACTACCGCTTCGTCCCAGTGCGGTCGCGGTCGACGCCAAGGAACTGCGGAAAACCTGCCTCCATTGGACTGACGGCGTCCTCACAGAAAATCTGGAGGCCTACGCCGCAGCTGAGGACCCGAGGAAGGACGGCTCCCGAGGGCCAGGATGGGCTCTGGCCCGATGCCTCGCACGGGCCATGCTACGATCGAGGGCAGCGTGCACCGTTCAGTTTTCGGCAGGTGCCTCTCTCGCCCATGAATTTGCACCTTGCCCGCCCGTCCACCGCGTACTCCGCCGCACTCTCCTGGTTCCTCCTTGGCTGGCTCGTTTCGAGCACCGTCACGGCGCAGACTACCTCTGCCTGGGTGAGCACCTTCCCGACCACGACGTGGCCATCGCGTTTCACGGAGGATGTTCTTCCGCTAGCCGGCGGCGGGGCTGTCATGAGCTGGGTGGGAGCCTCGAGTTCGGTTGGGACAGCCACGGGAGAGTCGATCGTCCGTCGACTTTCCGAGAACGGTGATCTGGTGTGGGAGATCTCCTTCCCGCTGCTTCCGGACGACTACATCCTCTATCCCTTTCGCGAATACCGGGCCGACACAGCCGTGGGAAAGAGCGGCGAGGTCGCCGTCGCGATCGGGTCCAGCGGGCCCATGAAGATTCATCTGTACGAGGCGGATGGATCGCTCCGCTGGGAAGCTTCGGTCGACACGGTGGTGGGGCCACATTTCGAGCGCGCCAACCTCGAGGTGGCACCCGACGGGGACGTGCTGCTCTCCGTTTCCGAAGGGCTCTTCGCGAACGGGGATCCGCGCTACTTCGGACTCTATCGATGGGAGGCAGCCACGGGGACACTGCTCTGGAGCCAGACCGGTCCGACCCAGGAGTACGTGTTCATGGAGCTGGATGACGCTGGCAATGTCTACCTCGCGATCGACCGCGGGCCGGCCGGTGACTGGGGTCTCGAACGCTACAGTCCAGCGGGCCTCGCGACGGGTTCTGTCGTGCTCCCGGGAAGCGCGTACCGGGTACAGATGGCGATGGATGGCTCAGGACGGTCCGTCATCGCCTGGTTCGATCCCAGCGCGAACGCCTTTCTCTCTTCGATCGACACGGCCCTGAACCTGGAGTGGACGGTCCCTCTGCCGGTGACCCCGAAGGGAGTGACCTTGATGTCAGACGGAGACTCGATCCTGTTGCCCGAGTCGTTCTCAGGGCCGATGCGCCGCTATGACCGCCAAGGAGGACTGCGCACCAGCGTGGTGCCGGCGAACAGCTTCGGGCACATCTATGGACATGTCATCGGCCGCGCGAACGGCCACTCCATCGCTGCTTCGGCGAAGTATCCGGCACCGATGACGCCCTATCTGATGAACGTCGAGGAGCGCGATGCCCAGGGGACGCTCGTGCGGTCTTTCGAGCGCTCCATGCCGGACGAACCATATTTCTACGCCCACGCGATGGCGCTCGATTCACGGGAAAACGTGGTGCTGGTCTACGACGCTCGGACTGCTACCCAGATCGGGATCAGCACGGCGGAGAAGGTGCTCTTCGCCAGCTCGCAGGGCGTGGCGTACTGTGGTTCCGCCGTTCCCAACTCGACCGGGAGGCCCGCGACCACGGCGGCGGTTGGGTCCAGCAGAACGGGCGTGAACAACCTATCCCTGGTGTTCGAGGAACTGCCGCCGGGCTCGTTCGTTCTGCCACTCGCTTCGAGGACGACGGGGCTCACGGCGCAGGCCGGAGGGGGCCAAGGAACGCTCTGCCTCGGCGGGAGCATCGGCCGCTTCGACGAGCCCGGCGAGATCCGAAGCGCGAATGCGATGGGGCACGCGTCCGTTCAGCTCGAACTGCAGAGCTTCCCCACGCCAACCGGGTTCGTGCCCGTCATGGTGGGGGAAACGTGGAGCTTCCAGGGATGGTATCGGGATGCGAACCCTGGGCTCACCTCGAATTTTACGGATGCCGTAACCGTCGCTTTTTTCTAGCCTGCATGATTCGCGAGAGAGAATCGCCAGTGCGCCCAAACGGCGCTTTGGCACCGCAACCTCGTTCGAACGCGAAGACCAGCTCACCCCAGCAAGACCACGCTGAAGAAAGGCGCGCCCGGTATCGGTCAGGACAGCGGTATCGGTCAGGACAGCGGTATCGGTCAGGACAGCGGTATCGGTCAGGACACCGGTACCGGTCAGGACAGGCGCCTCGGGCTAGTCACGCTTCGTCGCGAAGTCAGAACGGAAGCCGTGTGAAATTCGAGAGAGGGCTCCCTCTGCCGTGACCCTCCGGTGGGGAGCACGCGGCAGAGAGAGCCCTCTCATGCATCGATCCGGGCCTCGACTCTATTGGAACGTGACTTCGAGGCCGTTCGTAAAGTTCGAGGTCGGCACGCCGCCGCTGCTGTCGCGGTACCACGACTGGAAGTTGAACACGCTGCCCGCCGTGGCGGCCACCGGGCCCGTCGGCGTCGGAATGGCCGTCAGGTTGATCATCAGCGAGAACGCGCCAGCTGCGCCCGAGTTCTTGATCTGTCCCGGCCCGACGTACCGACCGATGCTACCGGCGAGGCAAAGGTTGCCCGAGCTACCGCCGGGGTTCGCAGCGAAGCCCTGGAGGGGGCTGACGATGAAGAAGCCGAAGGAGTTGTTCGGAAGCTGCTCGGCGGTCAGGGTGAGGTCGTTGTCGATGACAGCATCGGAGCCCGCTGCGGAGATCGAGCCCGCGACGCCGGTGCTGTTCGGGTTGGCCGTGCAGTAGGGCGTCCCGATCCCCGTATCCGGGACCGCGCGGATCGCCATCTCCATCTCCGCATTGAGGACGAAGGTGTCCTCGAGCTGATTGGCAAGACCCGTCGTCAGATCGAGCGTGCAGAACTTGCCCGTGCCCGTGCCCGTATAGATGGCGGCGTACAGCTCGCCGGTCGCTGGATCGAAGTCCATTCCCTGGGCAAAGTTGGCATTCAGGCCGATCGGTCCGATGGCGGTCGGCGCGCCGGTCGCCGTATCCAGCGAATAGAGCGTGTCATCGCTGAGTCGCAGACCGTAGAGGTTGTCGTTGGCATCGATGGCGATGTCGATCATGATCCCGCCGGGGGCGATCACACCCACGAAGGAGAAGACTCCCGTCGTGATGTCGCCACGGAACAGGTTGCTGTCCACGCCATCGTAGTCACTGAGGTACCAGGTGACTCCATCCGCCGCAGCGGTGAGGCCCGTCAGGCCCGTCAGGCCTGGGCCGGTGATGAACGGCCCGAGGGCCGTCGAGATCCCGGTAACGGGGTCGATGGTCAGGACTTCCAGCGTCGCGTCGTCGACGCCGTACAGAGTGTTGCCAGCTGCGTCGAAGTCGAGACCGTAGATGTTGCGGCTCTCAGGTGCGAGCACCGTGTAGTTGTTGACGAAGTTGACGGTCGAGCTGGTGAAGGACTCGTTGTTTCGGACGTCTACCCCGACGATCTCCGACTGCGCGGAGGCGGCGGCCATGAGGCCAGCGAGGGCGAGGGAACAGGGAGCGATTTTCATGGCGATTGGAGTGGTGAGCGAGAAGCGGTAGATCGGAGCGACCGGCTCTGGCCGCCCCGCGCGCCCTCATGTTCGCGAGCGACGGTGGAACTTGCAGCCCCCAAATCCCCGGATTTCGCGGAGTGAGCCGGCCTGACAAAGGCTTGACGGTCCGTCCTCCCGCGATGCTCGGGCTTGAGCCATCACACGCAAGCGCGATGGCGTCAGCTGAGGGTCTCGATCTGGGCGAGCCGGCGGAGGCGGAGGTGGCTGCGCTTGAGGGGTGTCGAAGAGGACCGAGCCGGTGTACTGTTGGGCGAGGGACACCCTCGAAGTCGCGCGTCACAGAGATCCCCTCTGCTCGCGGCCAATCGGAGTCCCACGCTCGTTCTCCCACTCTTGCAAGCGATTCGGACGTCATGCTTCTCGCTGCACTGCTCGTCATCGCACCTACTCAGGATTTCTCGGCCCCGCGAATTCTGGAGAGCGCCGTCTCTGGCCCTTCCACCACGTTGGCGGTCGACTGGGATGGGGACGGTCTTCGTGACACGCTGACCTACGACTATCGGCTCAGGCGTTTGCTCTACGCGCGCAGCCAGCCAGGCATGGGGCCCGGTAGCGGGACGGGTAGCGGGACTGGCCAGGCAACGTCGCGGCTGGAGACCCTCTTCGCTGCCGATCTCGTGGGCGGGCCGCTTTCGCCGGTTCAGTTGCAAGCGGTCGACCTCGACGGCGATGGCGACCTCGACCTTTACGCGGCGCTCCAGCCGGCCGGAAGTGCAGCGCGACTCGATCTCTACGATCAGATGGGCGGCTCCTGGAGCCTGGCACAATGAGGGTGCCACCGGCGCGTTCTCGAAAACGGGGCTCGACGTCGAGGATCTGAACGGCGACGGAAGGGCAGACATCGTGAAAGACACCGGGCCCTCGGTCGCGCCGAGGCTCACGTATCTACCGGCGGGCTTTCCAGCCAGCTCGGCTCCCTACACCGAGGTCTTCGGACTGGGTAGAAGCCTCGGCGGCCACGGACTTGCGATCTTCGATGCGAACGGTGACAGCGACCTCGATCTTCTGGTGGTCGCCCAGGGGGCGGGTGCGCTGGAGACTGGCACGATCGCGGTAAAACTCGGCGAAGGCCAAGGGCGGTTCGGTGCGCCTCTGCCCGTGGGCGGGCCGTCTCTGTGGAACAGCATTCCCCACGCAGGTGACTTCACCGGGGATGGGATCAACGACGTGGTCGTATCGAGCGCCCAGAACGACGCTCTGCGGCTCTTTCCAGGGCTGGGCGCTCCTCGCCAGCCTGCCCCAGGTACCGAACTCCCTGGAGCAGGTGCTCACCGGGGACCTGGATGGCGACGGAATCGTCGATCTCCTGGTTCCAGGTCGGAGCTTCTTCCGCGGCCTCGGTGGCGGCACTCTGGCGGCGCTCGTTCCCGTGCAGGGCAGCGCGATCTGGTCCACGCTGGTGGAGCTCATCGACATGGACGCCGACGGCGACCTCGACCTCTTGGTCAAGGGGGGCCCGGGGACAATCACCAACGGCCGGTGGGCCTGGTTCGCTTGGAGCTTCGGGCGTCCGGCTTGCCTGCCTCTAGCTTCGGCTTCTTCCTCACCAGTCTGACCCAGGCGGACGTGTCCAGCGTCCCCGGCTCGGTGGGCAGGTTCTGCCTCGGCGGAGCCATCGGCCGCTTCGTCGGGCCTGGCCAGGTACAGAACGCAGGCCTCGAAGGTACGTTCTACCTCGAGCTGGATCTCGCCGCCTTCCCGGATCCCCAGGTGGGTGCCGTTCCGGTGCAGAGTGGAGACACCTGGAGCTTTCAGGCGTGGCATAGCGACACAGCTGCGGCCGGCGTGCCCACGTCTAACTTCACGCCGGCACTTGCGGTGACTTTCCAGTAGCGCTTCCCCCCCGGAGCGACGGAGTGCCGCGCAGGCTTTCCACAAAAACCCGTCACAGGGACCGGCGGGGACCGTAGATCTGAGCCCAACCCATCTGGATCCTGGAGCACTGTCCATGAAAGCCCTTCCACTCGCGGTCGCGGTCGTCGCGGCGGTTCCCCATGCACTGGCCCAGTCCGTCACGATCGAACGCGCCGCTGGCGCCACGGCGAGTCGCGGGCCAGTCCTCTTGTCCACCCCGGTGATTCAGGAACGGCTGCGTTTCGTGGGGGCCGACACCGCGGCGGGCGACAACTTCGGATTCGATGTCTGGATCTCCGGTGATCTGATCGCCGTTGGAGCTCCTTTCGCCGACATCGTCACGCCGGACGTCGGCGCCGCCTACGTGTTCGATGCGGTCACGGGCCTCGAGCTCGCGAAGCTCCAGGCGCCCATCTCCTCTTCCTTCTTCAGGGACGGTCTCGGCAGCACCGTCGTGCTCCATGGCCGGGCGCTGTACGCGGGCGCGCCCCGTCATGACTTCCTGATGGAGCCCCTCTCCGGCAGGATCTATGGGTTCGAGGCGGTCAGCGGCCTGGCGCTGCCGAGCATCGACCCGGTCGCCACCGGCAACGGCGGAACAATCGCCCACGCACTGGGGGAGACCATGGACGTGGACGGCGGACTTCTGGTCGCTGGCAGCCGGGGAGACTCTGCGCTCCAGCTAGGTGGAGGTTCCGCGCACCTGTTCGACGCCAACACCGGAGCCTTCCGGCGGAAGCTGTTTCCGTCCGATCCTGGCTTCGCCGACAACTTCGGCTTTGCCGTCGCCATCTCCGGCTCCGTCGTCATCGTCGGATGTCCGTTCGACGACGACAACGGCACGGACTCAGGGTCCGCCTATCTCTTCGACGCTTCGACCGGACTCCAGCTACGGAAGCTGGTCCCCGTTGACACCGGGGCGAACGACCTCTTCGGCGCCCGGGTCGAGATTGATGCGGGGGTCGCACTCGTGGGGGCTCCGTTCATCGATTCCGTCGGCGGAATGGCGGACAGCGGAGCCGTTTACGTTTACGACGTGGCCTCCGGCGCACGGGTCGCCCGATGGACGTCCCCTGATCCGGGCGTGAACCATCAGTTCGGCGATGGGCTGGCGATCACGCAGGACTACCTGCTGATCGGCGAACCCCTCGGCAGGAACTCTGCCGGCATCCAGTCAGGCGTGATCCATGTCTACGACCGTAGCACCCTGGCACTTTGCGGACGCCTCGAAGCGAGCGATGGCGCGGACGGGGACGGACTGGGCGAGAGCCTCCATACGGAGGGGTCACGGGTGGTCGCCGGCGCACGCGGATCGGACGTCCTGGGGAACGTGTCGGGAAGCGCTTACCTGTTCACTCTCCCCTGACCCCCTGAAGAGGTTCAGGCCCTTCCAGATGGGGAGGTGGGAGAGTGGCTCCCAGGCGCATCCCGGAGGTCAGCCCTTCAGCGCTTCGGTCAGCGCCAGGATCATCCACTCCGGATCCATCGACCCACACATCTCGCGGGCGCTGTGCATCGAGAGCTGGGCGCAGCCGACGTCCACCGTCGGCATGCCGTGCTGAGCCGCCGTGAGCGGGCCGATCGTCGAGCCGCAGGCCATGTTCGTCTTCATGACCCACTTCTGGAAAGGGACGCCCGCGCGTTCGCACGAGATCTGAAACTGGGCCTCGGTGCCCGCCTCGGTGGCGTAGCGCTGGTTCGCGTTGATCTTGATCACCGGGCCCTTGTTCAGGTGCACGTGGTGGCCGGGCTCATGGCGGTCGGCGTAGTTCGGGTGCACCGCGTGGGCCATGTCGGCCGAGATGCAGAGCGAGTCGCTGAGGCAGCGCAGGTAGGTCTCGCGATCGCCGCCGCGGGCCAGGACGAGGCGCTCCAGAACGTCGCCCATGAGCGGACCGTCGGCGCCGCCGCGGCTGCCACTGCCCACCTCTTCATGGTCGAAGAGAGCCACCACCATCGGGCGGTCCGAGCCGGCCTTCGTCGCGCGGAGCATCGCTTCGATGCCGCAGTAGGAGCTGCAGAGGTTGTCGAGGCGGGGCGCTGCGAGCATGCTCTCGTCCGCCCCGAGGAGCCTCGACGGCGTGAGGTCGTGGACCATCGCGTCGTAGCTCTTGATCGCGTCGGCCGAGGTGCCGAGCTCAGCGGCCAGGAACTCCTTGAACGCGCCCTCGGAGCGGTCACCGACTGCCATGACGGGGGCCATGTGCTGCTGCTTATCGAGCTTGAGGCCTGACTCGGTGACGTCGCGGTCGAGGTGGATCGCGAGCTGTGGCACCCGCAGGATCGGCCGGTCGACGAGGAAGAGCTTCTCGACGAGCTTCCCGTCCTCTTCCACGTACGCGCGGCCGGAGAGCCCGAGGTCGCGGTCGAGCCAGGAGTTCAGGAGCACGCCGCCGTAGACCTCGACCGCCACCTGGCGGAAGCCTGCGGTGCCCGCGTCGGGACGCGGCTTCACGCGCAGGTTCGGGCTGTCCGTGTGAGCGCCGACGAGCCGGAAGCCGGTTTCGGCCGGGAGGGCGTCGCCGTCCCGGAGACTCCAGGCCACGAGCGCGCCGCCCCGGAGGACGTAGCCGCGCCGCGGCACGTCCTGTCCCCAGGCGTCGCGCTCCAGTACCCGCTGGAAGCCCGCCGCCTCCAGCCGCCGCGCGCCCTCGGCGCACGCGTGGTACGGCGACGGGCTGGCGTCGATGAAGCGAGCGAGGTCGAGGGCCGTCGCGTGGTGAGCGGCTTTCTCTGGAGCGGCGCGGTCGGGGCTGGGCATGGGGCTCTGGGGGTCGAACGGGACCTGTCAGGGACTAGGTGTTCCGGACGCGCGTCACGCCGAGCAGTCGCTCGATGGACTTCATCCGCTTGCCGAGGAACGGCACGTGCTCGATCCGCGCGACGACCTGGCCCTCGCGCTTGATCACGAGCGTGCCGCCGCCGAAGGTGAGGATCAGCTCCAGGACGTCAGGGACCTCGCGGCTCACCGTGCTGCCGAGACGCGGAACGCTCTGGTCGCGGCCCCACGGCTGGATGTAGTGCACGAACTCGTTCGGCTCGAGGCGCCAGTAGTTGAGGCGCGGCTGCGTGATGCCGATGCAGAAGAAGAACAGCAGCACGAGCCCGATCGCCAGGTAGGCGTGGGTGCTGTACGAGATCTGTAGCCCCGCGATCCAGTGACCGACGTCGCCGATCACGGCCCAGCCCTTGAGCCGTCCGATGTAGAGGCCGAGGCCACCCATCACCAGCAGGAGCGCCACGATGATGAACTTCTTCTGATCGAGGTCCGTGACGATGATCATCAGGTTGAACGCGAGCGCGGCCGTGGCCCACCACCCGAGGGTGACCGATTGGACGCCGGCCTCGCCGAACATCTGGATCAGCCCGCACGTCAGGAACGCGACGAGCGACGGCCAGAAGTAGATGATCATCGGGAACGAGGCGACCGGGACGGCGTCCTTGTCCTCGTTCGCGTTGAACGGGTAGTACACCTCCCAGATGGACTCCTTCCTCGGGTCCTTCTTCGGTTTGGAGGGGGTACTGGAGGCGGCTGCCTGGGGCTCGGGGGAGCTCGCGGGCTCGTTGGGGGTGTCGGTCATCGGAGAGTGTGGGTCAGGCTCTCAGGGCTGAAGGCGAGTGGGGGCGGGGATGGTAGCAAGGGCCTACGCGGCGATCCCGCGACCATTCTACTAACGCCCGGATCCGGCAAATATCGGACGCAGTGCAGATATCCCGTAGGCCGATGGGGGACACTGGAGTCCAGAAGGCAAAATCGCCGATCCCAAGTGATCCGATCCCCGCATCCACCGTGACTTCCGCTCCCCAGACGACTTCTTCGGAAGAGGGCCCCATCGCTTCCACGCTAGGGGACCTAGAGCGGCGGCTCCGGGAGCTCAGCGGCGAGGCGGAGACGCTGGAGATCACCGAGCGGAACTCGCGCCTCGCGCGGATCGAGCGGGACCTCTGCGCCCTCCAGTGCGAGTCCGTCCGTGCCAGCGGGACCCGGGAGCACCCTGTCCTCGGCGTCGCCCTCGGCTGGGAGGAGCGCCTGCGACGGGCTGGCTCCACCGAGGCCGCCGACGAGGTCGAGCACATCGGGGCCGAGATCCTGATCCATGGACTGCGCGAGCGCGAGCGCACCGCCCTCGATGTCCAGGAGCAGCCCGAATCGGAACTCGTCGGGGCGCCTGGCGCGGAGGCTCGCGATCGACTGTTCCTGGCGCTTCTCGCCGTGGAGGAGCTGCGGCAGCGCGTCGAGGGCCGGGCCACCGCGCTGGGCATTTCGAACCACGCCGACCTGCGCGCCGTCTGCGAGGAAGCAGGCCGGGTCCAGCGCGTGATCCGCAAGGCTTTCAAGAAGACGCTCGAGTCGAGCCCGCCCGGCTCGGAGACGCGGCGTGTCTGGACAGGACGACTCGTCGACCTCGCGGACGAAACGATCATCAGGGCCGGGGAGCGCGACGCGCGCATCGCCGCGCGTCAGCTCTCCGAGACCGGGCGCGCGGTGGAATGGCACCTCGACTCGGTGGAAACGCGGTCGGGCGAGCAGCGCCGCCGACTGAGGCGCCGCATGCGTCGCCTCGACGCCGAGCGCATCGAGCAGCACCTGCTGGCGCGCCTCGAGAAGAAGTTCGGCAAGCGCTTCGTCGAACTCTGGGACCGCGCGATTCTCGTGGGCCTCGCCGCCGTGATGCTCGTGCTGGCGATCGACCTGATGCACGCGTCGACGCCCCTCTGGCTGCTCTGGATCGACACGGCCATCTGCGGGTTCTTCCTCGTCGACTTCTTCGTGAAGGCAGGGCTCGTGGGATTCCACCCGACGTGGCTCAAGCGTCACGTGTTCACGGACCTGATCCCGGCCATTCCGTTTGCGTTCATCCCGGGCCTTGGCCCCGAGACGGTGGTCGCGGGTGGCGCGGCTCTCGATGCACCCGTCGAGGGTGGGCGCTTCATGCGACTGCTACGGCTTCTGCGCGCCGTCAAGATCATCCGCATCTTCCGGGCCGTCAGCTTTCTCGTCCGCGGGCTCGACCGGCTCGTGCGGCAGAACGCGCGGCTCCTCGAAGGCGAGGTGCTACTCTTCCCGACGCCTGACGAGCGGCGAGTTCGCCGATCCACGAAGGTCTCGACGGAGGCGCGTCTCTGGCGTCTGCGCGGCAGCCTCGACACGCTCTTCGAGCATCTGTACGAGCACGCGGGCGGCGAGGAGCGGGCGCGGCTCGAGCAGCTTCGCGCCAGCGCGCTCCGTGATGCGTCGCGTGCGGTCGTGCCCATCTCGGACCAGATGACAGAAGCCACGGTGCGGCGCGAGTCGCTGCCCCTGGCGGACGACTGGCTCGGCCGACTTTCGGTCGTACGCAGCGAAGAGGTGGAAGGCCGCGTCGGCGGCGACGCGGTCCAGAAAATTGCGAGCGGCGCGCGGCTCATCGCTCGCTCTCCGCTGCGGATCCTGCCACTCCTCCGCGGCTGGGCGCCTTCCGATGCCGCGGATCTGCCGGATCGCCGGGTGGCCTCGCGGACCATCCGTGCGGTGTCTCGCTCGCTCGGGCGCTTCCATCGCCGCGTGCTCTGGTGGGCGGACCTGCGCGGGACGCTGACGCCGGGCGAGCTCGTCGGCCGCGTCGGGTCGACGCTCGTGGCGCGGACTGCGCGCCCGGCGGTGCGCCTCTTGATGTTCGGCGGCCTCTATCTCCTGTTGAAGCTGGCCATCCTGGTGTTCGGCGACGGCACGGGCGCTGGCGACGCCGCGGATCCCGAGGGTGTGATCGGCTTCCTCGAGAAGGTGGCGGGGTCGATCTGGAAGATCGTCGGCGGCGCGCTGGCCATTCTCGGCTCGATCTGTCTCGCGATCCTCGCTTTCGGGGTCTGGCTCCAGCGCCTTGCCCAGGACGCAACCACCTTCCACGAGCAGGTCGCGCGCGCCCAGTTCCTGCACCTCACCGACAGCATCAAGGCGCGTCAGCGCGAAGCCGACGCCGAACTCCTCGGCGAGCGGGTCTTCCGGCTGGAGCGCAACCTCTTCGAGGCGCACGGCGCCGCAGAGGCCACCGAGCGCGACGTCGCGCGCTTCGTCCGACATCTGCATCAGTTCCTGGCCGAGGGCATATCGCCCCCGTCCCGCGACGACGGATTCGACCCGGTGGCGCGCGCGGTCATGCTGCACCGTGACTTGCTCGACGGCGCGCTCCTGGCCGAGTCCGATACGCGCGCGACGAGCCAGCTTCTCGGTAACCTCGCGCTCCAGCGACTCGTGGGCCAGTCGAAGCGCATCTCCAAGGCGATGCGCAAGCGCATCCTCAAGATCGATCTGGAGCGTCGCCGCACCTTCGTGCGGGGGCCCTACCTGTGGTTCCATTCGATCAGCCGTGCGCTTTCGAGTCGTTCGGCGCGGCTGATCGTCGATTACAACGGGCACGCGATCCCCCTCTCGGAACTCGAGCTGGCGCTGCCCTACGAGCGCGCGCGCTATGAATCATGGCTGGCCGGAGGGCGCTCGACGAGGGACGAAGCGCTCGGTGAGAGCGGCGAGGAAGACGACATGCGCCTCGTCACCGAGGCACCCGAGATCACCACGGCCTTCACGGTCCTTCACTTCCTCGACGATTCGCCCGCGCGCGACGCGGAGGTCGCGGCACGCTTCGGCGAGCGCGTCGTCGAGAAGATGCGCGAAGACAGGCGAGCGCTGGTGCGCACGGTCTTCGGTACCTACCCGCTGCATCGATTGCCGCGAGAGTCGCGCGTGCTCAACCTGCGAACGCTCTACTCCGAGTGGGTCGAGGGAGGACGCGTGCTGCTGATTCCCCTGAGGCTCGCCGGGATCGTAGTCAGGCTCTCGGGTAAGGGCGTGAAGGCGGTCGGGCGCGCCGTGGCGGCGATCCGCAGGCCGGAGCTGTACCTCGAGCAGGACCGCGAGGTCGAGGCCGACTTCCACGCGGCGGCGCGGAAGATCGGTCGTATGCGCGGGCCGGGGGCGCAGGTCGCGCTGTACTTGCGCGCGGTGCTCGACCCCGAGTACCACGGGATCGCGCTGCCGTTCGGCCTGCATGACGCCGAGGAATTCGATCGCCGAGCGCTGTCGGCCTGCCAGCGCGACGCGGCCTTTCTGGACGCGGATCCCGAGTTCCTCGACGTGCTCGCCGCGCTCGAGGCGCGTGCCCAGCGCAACGTGGGGCGCCTGGAGCGAGCGGCCAAAGGGGGGCTCGTCGAGCGGTTGTCGGAGCGGCTCGGAAAGGACCTCGCGGGCGATCCCACGGGCCTGCGCGCGCTCACCGTGCTCGTTCACGCGGACGACCGTGGGATCCGTGCCAAGTTGTTCGGGCTCGACGTGCTGTGTGAGACCGCGATCGACGCGCTGGAGTTCGGTTTGCCGAAGACGGGGCTCTTCCCGCCGGTGCCGCTGTGGCTTTCGTACGAGACGTGGTGGTCGCGGGAGGGCGGTGAACAGCGCGTGCTGGAGGCGGTCAAGGTCTCCGGCGTCCTCTCGGTGACGGGCGACGAGGCGGACGTGCTGTCCGAGAGAGAGCTGAAGAGGCGCCAGAAGAAGACCGAGCAGCGCATCAAGCGCGCGCTCTGGCGTGCGCTGCAGGCCGACGTGGACGGTGCGCGCGAAGCGCTTGCGGCGGTCCGAGCTGCGCATGCACACCCGTCGGGCGCGACGGGGGCGAGGGCTGCGGCGGAGGAGGACCTGGCGGCCGCGCTACGGCATCCGGCGCGCGTGACGGAACAGCTCGTCACGCTGCGGGCGATCCAGACACTGACGCTCGTCGACGTGCGCAACTACAGGCGCCACATCTGGTCGCTGGGGGAGTTCGAAAAGAGCGAGGACCCAGGGAGCGTGCTGCTCGACCTGGATCCCCGCGAGTTGGAGTCCGATTCGGACGAAGCCGAGATCAGTTCCCGCCGCCAAGAAGACCTTTCAGGCCTTTCTTAGCTTCGTCGGTTGCCTTCTTGGTGGCGCTCTCGGCCGAGCCGCCGATGCTCTTCAGCGCGTCGCCGTCCTTGCCACCGAGAAGCTTCTTCGCCTCTTCCGCGGCCTTCTGCTGGACGTCCTTCACGGCATCGTCGACGGCCTTGCCCGCCTTGTCCTGCGCCTTCTGGAGCTCGTCGGCGGCCTTCTGCTGGGCCTCGTCGAGCTTGGCATCCGCTCCGGACTTCAGCATGTCCTTGGCCGTATCGATGCCGCCCTTGAGGCCGCCTTCGAGGCCGCCGTCGAGGACCTTGGAGAGGGCGTCGAGGGCTGGCGCGGGGACGATGCCGTCGGCGGCGCTCAGCGCCTCGTTCTTCAGGTCCTGGATGATCAGGCTCGCGATCTCCGCGACGGTCTTGCCTTCCTCGCCCGTGATCGACGACCAGTCCTTGGTGTAGGTCGGGATGGTGAACGTTTTCTCCATCGTCTCCACGCCGGGAAGACCCTTGAGGCTGATCGTGGCCCCCACGTTCTCCACGCGGATGGTGCCGATCTTCAGCTTCGGACCGGCGCTGCCCTCGCGCGGCCCGTCCGGGCCCTGGCTGTCGTCGCTGCCGCCGAGACCCTGGAGGTGGCGAAGCACAGGGAGCAGGTTGCTCTGCAGGCCGTCCTGGATCAGGTTGAGGTTGACGTCGCTCAGGACCAGCTCCCCAACGCTCTTCGTGTCGCCGATGATGGACTTCGTCCCGACGCCGACCTTGAACTTGCCGATCGAGAGCAGCGAAGAGTCGAAGCCCGTCGGGCCCTTGAGGACGTAGTCCTCGAAGCCAACGCTCGTGGAGCTGAGGCCGGGGGATGCGGTGATCTTGCCGATCTCCGCCGGCACGCCGAAGGCGTAGCGGGAGCCCTCGTCCACGGCCTTGTCGGCGGCGGGCGGGATCAGGAAGTAGCCGGCAACGCCGAGGGCGACGAGGCCGATCACGAGGATGGCGAGGAGCTTGATGATGAGCTTCATGGGAGAGGTCCGTTGCGTCGGACCGTCGGCAGGTAAGGGAGCCGGGTGCGGTGGTCGACGAGAGTTCCGGGGCCCTCGGGGAGCCCCGCTGGAAACGATAGTTGCGCGAAGAGGATAGCGACCTTGGGATGGAGTGCCTGTGAGGGGAACCGAACAACTCCTTTAGATAGGGAGAAGGCCCCCAGGGAGATTCCCTGGAGGCCCTCGCTGGCGCGCGGACTCCGCCGGGGCGGAGCCGGCGGATCGTTCGCTGGCTACTGGGTGACGTCCACCCGCAGACCGCCGGTCATCCCGAGGCCTCCCGAGGAGGCGACATCCCGGAAGAGGGCCTGATAGACGTAGCCCTGGCCCGCGTCTCCCGCGCCGTAGTTGACCACGACGTTCGCTGCCCCTGAACCGTCGAGGGTCAGGGTCGCGATCCGGCGGGCGCCGGCGCCAATGTTCAACGTGCCACCGAGGTAGTCCTGGCTGATCTGCGTCGGGCTCCGGAAGACGACCACCAGGGCACCCGGGATACCGCCCGTGATCTCCAGCTGGCCGCCAGCGGCCGACCCCGCGAGGGTCGATCCATTGAAGTTGAGCTCCGGTCGGTCGCCCGCGCTCGTCACCTTGCCGAGCGCCAGCGGGCGCGGCATCAGGCCGACGTTCTGGGCGAGGTCGACCTGGGTCAGAGCCATCTCGACCGGCTTGCTCCGGCCGAACATGTCCCACAGCTGGTAGGCCTCCTGGCCCGTCGTGTTGGTCGTGTTCTCCGCCTGGAGGAACTCGATGTACTCCTTCGAGGAGGTCTGGTGGAAGAGGCGCATCTCCGCGCGCACTGCACCGGTCGGAAGGGCAAAATCAACCTCGGACCAGTACTGCGCGTCTGCGTAGAGTGCTCCGACCACCGGCGCCCCGATGGCGTCGTAGCCGGGGTTCGTGAAGCCGCGCGCTGGGATCCGGTTGTCCTTCTCGATCGTGTTGTTGAGGAGGAAGTGCAGTGACTTGCCCTGGGGAAGGCCCGTCGCGGCCGCCATCTGTGCGTCGAGACCGTGCTCGATCTCGTAAACGGTGGTGCTGGCCTTGTCGAGATCGGCGGTCACGAGGTCATAGCCGCCTCGGGTCTCGAGGAGGTTGTCCTGGGCGTCGAAGAAGCGCGCATCGATCCACATGCGACGGCCCTCTCCGTAGCCGGTCGGCAGCTTGTGGCCCATCATGTTCGTGATGCGGACCTTGAGCTGTCCAGCGAGGACGACGGCCTCCAGGTCAGCTGCGGCCGCGAGCATCGCCTCGTTGCGGGCGATGGCTTCGTCGATGCCCGCCTGGGAGAGGCCGGTCTCGTTGTCCGGATACTGGGCGCGGATCGCCTTGAGCACCCAGGAGTTCGCGCCTGCGAAACCGTGCTGGGGGACGTCCGGGCGCTGGATCGGGTTGAACGCCGGGTTGGCGCCGGTGCCGGCGGCATCGGGCATGTGACAGTCCTGGCACGACGAGACGGCGGGCTTGTCGCCGCCGAAGCGTCCGCCGGTTTCGATCGGCGCCTGGGCGTAGACGCTCATCGCCCATTCGCTGAACGTGCGCTCGACCGGGAACTGGTCCTGCTTCTCGCCGGTGGGGTGCGCCGTGCCGAGGGGGCCTACCTGCCAGCTGCCGTCCGGCTGGAGCTCCAGCAGCGGATTCGACACGTCGTGGCAGGTCGCGCACATGAGGCTCTCCTGGTGGAACGGCGACTCGCGCCACTCGTGATAGAAGAAGTTCGGGTCGAGCTGGAACGGGCCGCGGCGATTGTCGTCCGGGTCGATCACGAACGAGCCGCTGTGGGGGGCTTCCAGCGCCGGAACCGCGAGCGAAGCGAGGATCGAGACGTCCTCGGCCGGGTTCGCGATGTCACCGATCGGGTCCACCATGCGGTGGCAGAAGTGACACGTCACGCCATCCAGGTCCCCGAGGTTCGGGTCGAGTGCGGATCCGTCGGACGGCTGGGAGCGGCCGTCGAGCCAGGCACCCGGCGCGTGGCAGCGCAGGCACGCCTCGCCGCCGAACGCCACGTCCTGGTTGGCGATCGCGAGGGTGGCGTAGAAGATCGGGTCTCGGCCCGCCTGGCCCATCATCGACGTCGCCCACTGGTCGTAGGGGGCGGTGACCGGATCGTAGAACCCATGGCACGCGGCGCAGTTGGACGATTCGTAGATCGGGACGTTCAGCCCGAGGGGCTGGGTGCCGGGAACGAAGAAGTCGTCGAGGGTCGCCTGGACCTGGGTCTGCATGACCGGCGCGGGCGGCGCTGCGACGGCAGCGGCCAGCATCGAGGCGACGGGCAGAGCGGCGAAGGCCGCGGCGCTGCGGCCGTGGAAGGAAAAGAGAGCCATGGAGATGGTTGCAGTGAGAGAGCCGCCGGAGCGCGGAATGGACGCGCAGCGGACCTGAGGAGACGTCCTAAAAGTGCCTCAGGTTCCCCCTGGAAGCGCCAAGAAACGCGAAACAACAGGGTGGATGGGAGCAATCGTCGCAGCGAATGAGGCACATGGGGCCGTCTCGGCGCCGAGTCTTCGCCGATGTGCGTACGCCCTTCCGGGAGGCAGGCGCCGTGAAGCTTACGGCGAAAAGGTGCAACCGAGGCGGTGGCCCGATCGGTCGATCCGCGCTGGGTGGACATCGTGGTCCGCCCCGTCAAATGACCTACCGTCCCATCGAGGATCAAAACGATGCATACTTTTCGAGCCAGCTCCCTGATTTCCCTCGCTCCTTCGTCTCGCCAACGCATGCTCGCTCGCCGCTCGGTCGGGACCCTGTTCATGGCCGCGAGTCGATGGGTTCTGTCCGGAACCATCGCCGGAACCGTGGCCGGCCTCGCCACGGCGGCGAGCCTGCCATCGCCCGCGGGCGCAGAAGGAACCGCCTCTCCCATTCTGCGAGCCCACCTCGTCGCCGAGCGACAGACTCACCTCGAGCTGGAACTGGGGACGCTTCTGGGCACGTCGAACCCCGATTCCCGTGGGACGTGGGAGGTGCTCCTGCTGGAGACGACGCACGTCGCTGCGGCGGCGGTCTCGGGCGAGGTGAAAACGGCCGCGGAGCTCTTTGAGGCGCTGCGCGGGGCGCGAGTCCTTCGAAGGATGGCGGCCCGCTCGGGCGAGGTCCTGAGAACGCCTATTCCGAGTGAGGCATTCGGGTCTGGCGGGCGCCTTGGGGTGCTGGTGAGGGCCCGGGGCGCCGCTACGGCCTTCCACCGCGGGATGGGACCCGAACTGGGATGGAGCAGTGTAGCGCTCCCCTTGCGGGACCCGGCGGAGCCGCTCGCGGCCTCGCCCCCGCGCGGAGCGATCCTCGTCACCGAGTTCATGAAGGACCCGGCGGCGGTGAGCGATACGCGAGGGGAGTGGGTCGAGTTCCAGAACCGAACGGCGGCGGCCATCGACCTGGAGGGCTGGACGCTCCGCGATGAAGGGAGCAACCGCACGGTGATCACCGCGTCGTCCTCGGGCGCAGGCGTCGTCGTGCCCGCAGGTGGTTTCGTGGTGCTCGGGCGTCAGGCGGATCCGGCGCTCAACGGAGGCGTGATGATCGCCGCGACCTACAGCGGCTTCACGCTCGGCAACGGGGCGGACCAGATCATCCTGGAGGCGCCCGGGGGGCATGAGATCGACCGCGTCGAGTACGAGGACGGGACGTCGAACTGGCCGGATGCAGCGGGTGCGAGCGTCGCCCTCGGGCCGCGATTCGTGGGGACGTCGGTCGCTGTCGACGGCGCTGCCTGGTGCAGCGGGGTGGATGTGATGCCCGCCGGAGACCTGGGATCCCCGGGCGAGCTCAATCAGGAGTGCCAGTAGTGACGAGTGCCAGTAGCAAGAGGTGCCAGTAGCAAGAGGTGCCAGTAGCAAGAGGTGCCAGTAGCAAGAGGTGCCAGTAGCGAGAGGTGCCAGTAGCGAGTAGCGCCAGCAGGCACGCGGTGCTACTTCGGCGCAGGTTCTTCCCACTGGACCATCGGGATCAGGATGCGGTCGCAGCCTTCTTCCGGGCAGCGCTGACGCTTGTCGCTGTGGACCTCGGTGTGGCGCGGGCAGGTCCACCACCAGTTTCCGGTGCCCTTGTCCGCGGCCGAGTAGCCGAGCGAAATGAGAATGTCCGACTTGCCGCCGTCCGCTTCGGACGACATCTCCGTCATCGGGAAGGGCTCGGTGACCCAGGGGTTGCGCTCCGAGAGATTGGCCAGAAGGCGCTCGACCTGCTCCGGGTGCTCCCCGATCACGTTCCGCACTTCCTTGGGGTCGATGCCGACATGGAACAGCTCGCTCATGTTCGGCATGCTCGGCTTGTAGATCAGCTTCCACTCGCCATCCGTGACCATGAACAGGAACGTCGCGTCCGGGCGATGCTTCCACATGCCCGCGTTGAAGTCATAGCCGTTGATCTGCTCCCCGTAGGCCCAGAGGTCGCCGCCGGACTGTCCTTCGATCCGAGGGACGAGCGACTCTCCGTCGATGCGGCCATCGATGGGGGAGATACCGGCGAGGTCGAGCAGGGTCGGGGCCACGTCCGCCGTTCTTACCTGGTCGGTCAGGCGCTGGCCAGCGGGCACGCCGGGGCCCCGCAGGATCAGCGGTACGTGGACCTGCTCGCGGTACAGCATTCGATGGTTCGACCAGCGGTGCAGCTCCATTCCGTCCTCGAGCCCCTGGCCGTGGTCCGCCGTCACGGCCATGACCGTGTTGTCGAGGAGTCCCTTCGTGCGCAGCGCCGTCAGGAGCGTGCCGATGTTCTGGTCCTGCCAGCGCACCTCCCCCGCGTACTCGCGGGTCTGACGATCCGCGATGTCCTTCAACTCCGGCGAGTTCATCAGCGGCCCCCAGCTGTCGCCCGGCGGCAGCTTGACGGGGTCGTGCGGATCCCAGTAGTGAATCCAGAGGAAGAAGGGCTGGTCCTGCTGGGCGGCGTCTCCGACGGCTTCATCGAGCCAGGACACCGTCCGTTCGGTGGTCTCGTCGGAGCGCCGCTGGAAGGTCTGAACGTCCCAGCTGACCTTGTCCCGTCCCGGCTTGGCTTCGAGACTCGCGGTGAAGGAGTCGAAGTGATCGAAGCCGCGGTCGAAGCCGAAGGTGGCCGACACCGGGAAGGCGCTGTGCACCGCAGCGGTGCGGTACCCGGCTTCCTTGAACTTCGTCGCCAGCGTCTCGTGCTCGTCCTCGAGCTTGAAACCGCTGTCCGCGGAGAGCACACGAACGCCGTGGTTGTACTGGAACTTGCCCGTGAGGATGGTCGCGTGGGACGCGGGCGTCAGGCCCGAGGAGCTGACGGCGCGCTCGAAGATCGTGCCTTCGCTCGCGAGACCGTCGATCGCGGGCGTGCTACCGGTCGTCGCCCCGTAGCACGTGAGGTAGTCGGCGCGGACCGTGTCCAGCGTGATCAGGATGACGTTCGGCTTCTTCGCCGACGTCTCGGGGTCGGCCTCGCCGTCCTTCTGGCTTCCGCCGCAGGCCGCAGCCAGCCCGGTGGCCACGAGCAGGAGCCAGGGCCGAAGAAGTCGTGGAGCGGGGAGCGTCGTGCGGGCTTGATCGTTCATCACGGAAGGAGAATAGCGGGTTGGGGCCCTATTCCCGAGGCCGGAAACGGGAGCTTCATGCGGCGGCGCGACAGAGGGTACGGGGGATGGCCTCCAATGTTGGTACAGGCGCCCCACCGATCCGGGGTGACGGGAGGCGCCCGCGCCGGAGGTCCATCCGGCGCGGGCGCTGCTTCCTGGCACCTGGCCTGCAGGGTGCATCGCGATCAATCGCGGTCCAGGAAGACGATCCAGTCGAGTTCAGGCTGGGAGACCATCACCTGGAGTGGTTGAGTTTGGCCTCCTTCGAGCGTCGGACCCTGGGCGACCTCCTCGCCCGTCCGCGGATCGAACCAGCGGACCCGGAACGTGCCGTGGAGGTTCAGCAGACTCAGGGAGGGTGCGTCGAGTGCGTCCGGCAGGAAGATGACGACGTCGTTTCCAGGGAGCCCCATGGCTTCCGCGCCGCCGAATTGCTCCGTCGCCGTGGTGACAATGTGGTCCATGGGGACGAGCGCCTGGAAGTCGACGTGCTCCTCGAGGAACTCGCGCGCAATCCGGCTGAATCGGAAGAGGCTCTCCCGTGTCCGGAAGTTCTCCATCTTCACGTCGCCGCCAAGGGGAAGCGTGTGGTACCCGGCGTACCACTCGATGCCTCCGTTGGAGAAGAGGACGTCGTAGAGGACCTCCTTGCGCATCTCGTCGGAGTTCGATCCGTTGGCGCCCACGTTCCAGGTGCCATTCTCGTCCATGTCGACGATCCACCGGCGACCCGCGGCCTGGGTCATGTTCCGCACCATCTGCGTGAGGTTGTCGGAGAGTGACGGGGCGTATTGGACCGAGGCCGCGTCGAAGAGCGGATCTCCCACGAGGTCTTGGTAGATGGCCACGTCGTTCGGGTGCGTGTGCACGGCAACGGGGTGACGGTACGCGTCGATGGCCTTCATATACGACGCCATTTCACGGAGCGTTTCGATCGGGTAGTCGTTCTCTTCGCAGAGGTTCCACTTGACGCCGTTGAGGTAGCCAAACCGCGCGACGAGTTCACGGAAGAAGAGCTTGCGCTCCGTGCCCATCTCGCCTTCGTCGAGCCAGTGCTCGTTGGCCCACTCGGTCTCGGCGAGCACGAATTGGACCAGGATGCCCTGCTCCTGGGCGTGGTTCAGCACGTGATTCCACTGGTGAAGACGGCTGATGTCGTAGTGGGTCTTGTCGAAGTGAGTCTTCTCGTAGCCGACGAAAGGAGTCGTCTCCTGGCCGTCGCCGCCGAGGTTCATCGGCAGGAAATAGAGCGAATTGACGCCCTGCTCGCCGAGGTAGTTGAGCGCGCCGATGATGCCCTTCGAGTCAACGCCGGACGTCGACGAAACGAAGAGGGGGTCACCTGGGTTCCAGTCCTGCACGTGCGGTGCGAACTCGTGGATGATGCCGACGCCGCCGTTGTCCTGGACGCCGTCGAAGCCAGCGTAGCCCATGAAGTTCTCGGGGCTGTTCGTTCCGGTCTTGATGAAGGGCTTGCCGCTCCCCTGGTGCTGGAGATAGAAGTCGTTCACGTAGTCGAGCCGTCCCTTGCCGAGAAGTCCAGGAGCCTGGCTATCGCCCTCCAGGACACCGAAGCGGCCGGTAGCGCCGTCGAAGTAGACGGCCTCACCCGCGTGATCATCGAGGCTATTGGCGACGGTCTCGCCCGAGCGAAAGCTCGCGGTGTAGGTCCAGATGCCGGGTGCGTCTGGAGTGAACCGCGCTCGCCAGACGTTGCCCTCGCCGTTTCCGAGTCCGTCGCCATCGAAGAAGCCGGGGACGACCATGTCGGTCCCATCGGGCCTGGTGAGCTTCAGATTGAACCGGTAGTCGAGGAACGGGTTGGGCGCGGTCGCCCGTTCGTTGGTCGCCGGTCCGCGGAAGCTGACCGTGACCGGGTGCCAGACCATGCCCGCTCCGTCGACTCGTCCCGCGGTGCCGACCTGGTTCACGAAGCCGAAGTCGTAGTCGTCCGCAGAGATCGTGTCGGTGACCTGAAGGCGAACCGGGACCGCGAAGTCTCCCTTGACCCGGATGCGAGCCGTGCGACTACGGGGACCGGTCCCGTCCACGAAGCGCGCACCTCGGATCTGCCAGAATACCGACAGGGCGTCTCCATCGGGGTCGACGCAGTTCGAGGAGTCGAGGGTGACGGTGGTCGAGAATCCGTCGTCGACCGGAACCTCACCGGGAACGACCCGCGCAGCCGCGATGGGGGAATCGTTGGTGCTGCCGCGGTTCGACTCGGGGTGGGCAAGCGACAGCGGGTTCGCCGCGCCGTCGTGGAACAGGTGGATGCGGTCGAGCATGAAGTCCTGGCTGCGACCGGAGAACTCGAGGCGGTGGAGCCCGGCGGTGAGCTGGTACTCGGCGTCCGGCTTGTCGGTGTGGCTGAATTCGTGCTGCGTCGTCCAGGTCCACTGGCCGCGCTGCCACGAGAACGTCTTGACCCAGGCGCCACCGTCCAGTCGTACCCAGACGTCGTTCGCCTCGGTGCTGTCGGGGTGGTCGTGGCGGTTACGCAGGCGGAAGTGATAGCGCCCGGCCTCTGCGATCTCGAAGTCGAACGCGAAAACGTCCTGGCCCGGGGTGTTGAAGAGGTTCCCGCCGTTCCAGCGGAGGTAGCTCTCTCCCGTGAAGCCGCTGAGGTTCGTCTCCGTCAACCAGCTGCCCGTGGGGGATCCCGACTCCATTTCCATCACGAGGAGCCCGTTTTCCGCGAGGAAAGGGCCGTCGTCCCCCAGGGCGAACGCGGGCGCCATGGTGATTGCGAGGGCCGCCGAGCCCACGGCGAAGAGCCGATGAATCGTGTTGGTTCTCATGGTGCTGTCCTGCTTCATGGAGCGCCCGGGACTGGCTCCGGGGTTGCCCTTGCCTGGACCAGCTGGCCTGCAAGCGCTCCGTAAAGGGACTGTCGGGGTTCCCCCGGGTAGAACTTGGGCTCAATAAGCAGTTTCCTACGTTCGGAGAAAGGTCTGTTCACCGCTAAGCGCTCTCACGCTCCCGTGGGGCCAAGTGACTGGGCCAGATCGGGACAGTGAGCGGAAGGGTGGAAACCTCGTCGAGAGGCCTCGGTCTGCTCCCGGAACGGGCTAGGATTCGAACATGAGCCATGTTTTCCGATGCGTCCGCGATCCGCGGACGAGCCGAAGCCTCCCGCCAGTCAGCCGCTCGAACCGCCTGGAGGGATCAGAACCCTCCGGCAGGCCCTATCTTGGCGCCGCATGGGGCGTCCTGGCGCTGCTGCCTCTTCTCGCGGTTGCCTGCGGCGACCAAGGGACGGACCGTCCGGCTTCAGCCACCGGTGCAGACGCGATCACGAGCTCCGGGACCACGATGACCGTGGAGTACTTCGATCCCGAGACGAAGCTCCTGAAGAGGTCAGAAGGCGAGACTCTCTACGGCAAGTACGTCGGCAAGCGCACCTTCTGGCACAAGAATCAGCAGGTCGCGAAAGAGGGCCAGTACGACGATCAGGGCCGCATGACGGGCGAGTGGAAGGAGTATCACCGCACGAACGGTCTTCCCTCGGCCGCCTACAGCTACGTCCGTGACGAACTCGAGGGCCCGTTCCTCAAGTGGCACCCCAACGGCCAGAAGGCCGAGGAAGGGCGTTACGCAGGCGGGCTGAAAGAGGGTGAGTGGGTCACATGGCACCTGAACGGCAAGGAGGCCACCAAGGCCAGGTTCGACGCCGGGAAGGAGATCGGCGAGTTCACCGCCTGGCACGAGGACGGTTCGGTGAAGGAGCGCGGTCGCTTCGAGAACGGAACGCGCGTCGGCGTCCACGAGGGGTTCACCCCGAGCGGCCAGCTCTACGCCCGCGCCGAGTACAAGGACGGCGTCCCCGTCGGGACGATCCAGGGCTGGCACGAGGACGGTTCCGAGCGGCATCTCCTTCCGATGGAGGGCGGTGAGCCCAACGGCGAAGAGAAGGCGTGGTGGGAGAACGGACAGCTGCGCTACACCAAGACCTGGAAGAACGGTCGTCGCGTGGGCCCCGACCTTCAGTACCACAGGAACGGCAACCGCCACATCCAGGGCCGATACGTCGACGGCGTCCTCCAGGGCGTCGTGCGCGAATGGTACGACGACGGAAAGCTCGGCGGCCTCATCACCTTCCAGAGCGGCCAGAAGGTCGGACTCGGTCGCAACTGGTACCCGAACGGACAGCTCGCCGTCCTCGACAACTACGTCGCCGATCAACCGCTCGGACTGCATCAAACCTGGCACGAGTCAGGGGTTCGCAAGCAGTTCGGCAACCTCGACGGTGAGAAGCGGCGCGGCACCTGGTTCATCTGGGACGCGCAGGGAACGCTGCTCACCGGCAACCCCCAGGCGTCCGGCTTCTTCCGCGACGGCACCTTCGAGCGGCCCCTGAACGCCGACGAACTGGCTGGCGCCGAGCAGCTCCAGAAGAACACCGAGCCGATGCCCGTCGAGACCGATGTGGTCGATCCCCTGAAGCTCTTCGATCTCTCGGGCGAGCCGATCGAGGACTGATCGACGTCGCGCCGCACGCGACATTCCGAACTTCACCCTGCCCCCGCGACATCTCGCGGGACGAGCCCCGAGCCAGAACATGACCGACACCATTCCTTCGACCGATACCCTTGGCTCTTCCACCGGCGGTTTCCGCTCCAAGGACGTTCGCACCGATGACGCCGTCTGGGCGTCCATCGCGCGCGAAGAGAAGCGCCAGCAGGATCAGCTCGAGCTGATCGCCTCCGAGAATCACGCCTCGCCCGAGGTCATCGCGGCCATGGGGACGGCGCTCACCAACAAGTACGCGGAGGGCTACCCGGGCCGTCGCTACTACGGCGGCTGTGAGTTCGTCGACGAGGTCGAGGACCTCGCCCGCGACCGCGCGAGGGAGCTGTTCGGCTCCGAGCGCGCGAACGTTCAGCCCCACAGCGGCACCCAGGCCAACATGGCGGCCTTCATGGCGCTGATCGACCCGGGCGACAAGGTCCTGGCGATGTCGCTGGACCACGGCGGCCACCTGAGCCACGGCCACCCGAAGAACTTCAGCGGCGTGTTCTACGAGTTCCACAGCTACGGCGTGGAGAAGGGCACGGAGCGCGTCGACATGGACCAGGTGCGCGACCAGGCGAAAGCCGTTCGGCCGAAGCTGCTCCTCGCGGGCGCCTCGGCCTATTCGCGCCCGCTCGATTTCGCCGCGTTCGCCGAGATCGCCAGGGAAGTCGACGCGCTGCTCATGGTCGACATGGCCCACATCGCGGGCCTCGTGGCCGGGGGCGTCCATGAAAGCCCCGTTCCGCACGCCGACGTCGTCACGCTCACGACGCACAAGACGCTCCGCGGGCCGCGCGGCGGCATGATTCTCTGCCCGAAGGACCGGATCGTGAAGATCAACAGCGCTCTGTTTCCGGGCGGCCAGGGCGGGCCGCTCATGCACGTCATCGCGGCCAAGGCCATCGCCTTTCGCGAGGCCCAGCAGGACTCCTTCAAGGCCTACGCGGCCCAGGTCGTGAGGAACGCGAGCGTGCTGGCGGACACCCTCACCGAGCACGGCATCCGCATCGTCTCGGGCGGCACGGACAATCACGTCATGCTCGTGGACGTCGGCAGTATCGGCCTGTCCGGCGCTGCCGCCGAGGATGCGCTTCACCGCGTCGACATCACGTGCAACAAGAACCTCATCCCGTTCGACGAGCGTCCTCCGATGGAGGCCTCAGGGGTGCGCCTCGGCACGGCGGCGATCACCACGCGGGGCCTCGACGAGGGCGACATGAAGTCGCTGGGCGGCTGGATCGCGGAAACGCTGAAAGCGCCGGAGGACGAGGCCGTCATTGGCCGCGTCCGCGGCGCCGTCGCGGAGCTGACCGGCCGGAAGCCGATCTACCATTGATCGGGTGATACCGATCCGTTGGTGCTGATCCGGTCCTGTGGCGCTGATCCGGCGTCACTGGCCGTTCTGACGCTGGTAGCCGAGGTCCTTGACGATGTCGAGGACCTCGGACCAGGTCGGGAACGGACGCCCTTCCAGACGCTTGTAGTCGTCGATCGCCTGGATGAACTCCAGCACGTCGTCCGGCATCTGATCTGGCTTCGTGCTCGCAGGTGCGGGCTTGGGAGCCGCTTTCTTGCCGCCTTTCTTGGGGGACTTCACCGAGGTCTCACCGCTGGCGACGGCCTTGGTGGACTTCTTACGCGCGTCAGAGCGGCTCGCGGCTGGCTTCTTGGAGGTCGTCTTCTTGGGGCTCATGGCTAACACCGGGGGTATGCGATGCAGTGCCTTCGGCGGCGGTTCACTCCATTCTTGAGCCTGTCCGGGAATGGGACCCGGCCCGGCGCTGCCTATCCCTTTCGCCACTGGACTCCGCCGCGGTCCAACGCGGCCTCGATCCCCGTCATCGAGGGAGACTCGATGATTCCGGCCTCGGTGATGATCGAGGTCACGAGCTCCGCGGGGGTCACGTCGAACGCAGGCGCGTAGACCTTGGCGTCCATGGGGGCGGTGCGGTTCCCGAAGCCCTCGGTGATCTCGGACGCAGGGCGTTCCTCGATCGGGATCAGCTTCCCCGAGTCCAGGTAGGGGTCGACCGTGGAGAGCGGCGCGACCACATGGAATGGAATGCCGTGGTGCTTCGCCGCGAGCGCGACCCCGAAGGTGCCGATCTTGTTGCAGACGTCGCCGTTGCGTGTGATGCGGTCGGATCCGACGAAGACGGCGTCGATCTTGCCCTCGGACATGACGCGGGCGGCCATGCTGTCGGTGATGAGCGTGACGTCGATTCCGGCGCGCATGAGCTCCCAGGTCGTGATGCGAGCGCCCTGGAGCAGCGGTCGCGTCTCGTCCGAGAACACGTGAACGCGCTTGCCCTGGGCATGGGCGGTGTAGATGGGCGCGAGGGCCGTCCCGATGCCCGCGGTGGCGAGGGCGCCCGCGTTGCAGTGGGTCAGGAGCGTCGCTCCGTCCTGGATCAGCTCGGCCCCGAGGAGGCCCATGGTGCGGCACGTCTGGCGGTCGCCCTCGTAGATCGCCATGGCCTCGGCGAAGGCGGCGGCCCTGAGTTCCTCCTGCGATGAGCTTCCCGCGAGGCTCTCCAGCTTCGAGAGAACCTTCGCCGTCGCCCACATGAGGTTGACCGCGGTGGGCCGAGACGCGTCGAGCGTCTTCTTGGTCTCGCGCGCGACCTCCAGGACGTCGCGGTCCGAGCCGGCGATCCCTAGCACCATCCCGAAGCCCGCGGCGACGCCGATGGCGGGGGCCCCCCGGACGGCGAGGCGATAGATGGCATCGACCATCTCGGGCACCGTCCGGACGAGGAGCTGCTCCTCGCGAAGTGGGAGGAACGTCTGCTCGAGCATGGTGACGTGCCCGTCGAGGCCGCCGACCCAGCTCAAGGTCTCGAAGGGGAGTTCGACGTCGATGGGGGCCGATGGGCCCGCGCTTGATTCAGATCCGGACATGCCGGAAGAGTACCGGCCCCGCTCCGGGTCTGCGGCGTCCGGCGGCCCCTAACGGGCGAACCATGAAGAGAGAGCCAAGCCGAGGCCGCTTCTGGGACGATAGATGGGGCATCGGGTCGCCCGATGAGCTAACTCTTAGGCAGCCCCAGGGCGCGGCCTCCCCGCGCACCGATGTTCACGCAAGCCATGACTGATACAGCACTCGACCCTTCCAAGGCGCCCGTTCCTGCGACCGAGGGAGCATCCTCGCCCGAGACAGACGCGCCCGACGGGCCCGGCTCCACGGCCGCGCAGGCTCTCGCAGCCGCTGGTGACGCCGAGCAGGCGCGTGATGTCGCGGCCCTCGACGACTCGGCGATCGCCGCCCAGAAGCGCCTGGGCGCGAGCCGCGCGGGTCTCGTTCAGCGACTGGTGTACGGCCCGGCTCCCAAGGCCGAGGAGCTGAGCTCCGGCGCGAAGATCGGCAAGGGTGCGGACGGCAAGGGCCTCTCCAGGGCCGGCCAGGCCATGGTGAAGGCGGCGATCGGCTGCATCGGCCGCGGCGAGGCCTTCGAGGCCGACGCCAAGCTGAGCGCCGCGCTGCGCAAGGCCGTCGCCGAGGAGAAGGGCTACAGCTTCACCGTCCCCGAGGAGTTCGGCGGCGCGGGCTCGAACTACGGCGACCTGGCGCTCGCGGAGGAAGCGCTGGCCGCGAACGGTCTCGGCGCGCTCGCGGTGGAGGTCTCGGGCGAGCTGACGATCGGCGCGGGCTCGCTCCTCGCCTACGGAACGGATGCCCAGAAGAGCACGTTCCTTCCGATGCTCAGCGAAGGGCGCCTCATGGCGTTCGCCCTCACCGAGGTCGGGGTCGGCGTCAACGCCAAGAAGGTCCAGGCCTACGTCGAACTCGACGAGGAGAACGACTGCTATCGCCTGCACGCCACCGGCCCGCGCGCGAAGATGTACATCACGAACGCGTCCCATGGCGCGCTCGCGGGGCTCGTCGCGCGGATCGGAAAGAACGGCCGTAAGGTCGGGCTCTTCATCGTCGAGTTGCCCGAGCATGACGTGAAGGTCGGCGACGACGATCCGCGCTCGGGCAAGGAAGGCGCGAAGACGGACTGGGGCTTCGAGTGCCACTCCACCGAGGTGTCCGCCTTCATGGCGAATCACAACTCGCGTATGGAGTTCGAGAACTTCCCGATCCCCCGGAGCAACCAGATCGAGGCGGACGGCGTCGAGGTGCTCTTCTACTGCCTGCGCATGGGCCGCTGCATGCTGGCCGCCATGTCGGCCGGCTATCAGCGGATGCTGGCTGCCGACGCGGCCTACTTCGCGCGCCTGCGCACCGGCGTCGGTGGCCGCGTGATCAAGCACGAGCTTCCGCGGCTCAACCTGGGGACGGTGCTCGGCGGCGCGCTGCAGTCGCGCGCGCTCTCGCACCTCTCGCTCCAGCAGGACGCGGACGGGGTGGACCTCGCGGGCCTGCGTGACCTGACGAAGTCCGCGGCCTCCGGCACCGCGATGGAGTCCCAGGCCGCGACCGAGCACGTGCTCGGCGGGCGTACGTTCCACACGTCCCAGCGCGTCAGCGACAGCCGCGCCAACATCCACGTCTTCGGCGTGGTCGAGGGCGAGGACGACCTGATCCTGATGGGGATGGTCAAGGACGTGACGGGCGGCTTCACCGAGCGCTACATGGCCGGGATGCTCGGCGTGATTCAGTCGATCAACGTGGATGATGACGGCAACCCCGTTGCGCCCCAGGATATGATCCTGCGCATCACACCCCTGACGGCGCTCAAGTATCCGGGGCGCGTCGTGAAGGCGACGGGTCGCCTGCTGTCGAACGCGTCGTTCTGGGCGCTCGTCGGCTGGATCGTGATGAACGGCCTCATCGAGGTTCTGCGCCTACCGCTGCGCCTCGTCCCGACGGCCTGGATGCCGCGCTACCGCGCGCTGCCGAAGCGCCTGCGCGGCCCGGCCCGCTGGGCCGAGCGCGGCCTGCGCTTCGTGCGCTGGCAGAACCTGGGCTTGAACCTGTGGTTCCAGCTGGAGCTGACGCGCGCGCAGATTCCGCTCCAGCGCCTCGGCAAGACGATGGAGCATCTGACCGCGATCGTGGCCCTGTGCTACCACGCGTCGAAGCAGGACATCACGCAGCAGCGGGTGGCCGAGCTTCAGTCGCGCAGGCTGATGGCCAAGACCCGCGCCATCGGCATCCTGAGCGACCTCGTCGGCATGGAGCGTCTGCGCGAGGTGGTGGCCGAGGTCGGCTCGGACATCGAGTTCGGCCGGTCGACGCTGATCACGGACATCGAGCCACAGATGTACGCGATGCCCTGGGAGTGAACCGATCAGTCCGGACGTGATCCCGTGATCATCTCGCAGACTTCCAGGTAGCGCTCTGCCACCCGCGAGACGACCTCGGGATCCAGCTCCGGCGCCGGATACTCCTTGTTCCAGTCGAGCGTCTCCAGCCAGTCCCGCAGGATCTGCTTGTCGTAGCTCGGCGGGCTGATCCCCGTGCGGTAATCGGCCTCCGCCCACATCCGCGACGAATCCGGCGTCAGCGCCTCGTCGATCAGCAGCGTCTTCCCGTTGCGGACCCCGAGCTCGAACTTCGTGTCCGCGAGCCGGAGTCCGTGGGGAGCCAGCTCTTCGGTGCCGAACTGGAACAGCCGGAGACACAGGGCCTTGCCCTCCTCCCAGCGCTCTTCGCCGATCAGGTCGCGGGCCTCGTCGGGTGAGAGCGGCCGGTCGTGGGCCTCCTGCTTGGTCGTCGGCGTGACGATCGGCTCGGGCAGGCGCTCTGCCTGCTTCAGGCCCGCTGGCAGCGGGATGCCGCAGATCGACTGGGTCTCCTGGTACTCCTTCCAACCGGAGCCGGCGATGTGGCCGCGCACGACCCACTCGATGGGATCGGGCTCGCAGCGGGTCACGATCATGACCCGGCCGCGGAGGCGCTCGCGCCACTCGGGATCGAGGTCTTCGACCTCGTCGATCGACGTGCTGACGAGGTGGTTCTTGCAGATCCCCCGGGTGCGTTCGAACCAGTGCGCCGCGATCTGCGTGAGCACCCGGCCCTTGTGGGGCATGCCCTGGTTCATGACGACGTCGAAGGCCGACACGCGATCCGTCGTCACGAAGAGCAGGTGGTCGGCCCCGAGGGAGTAGATGTCGCGAACCTTTCCGGAGGCGATCTGCTCCAGCTGGGCGGGCCGGTCGTCTCGACCAAGATAGACGTCTGTCATGGTTGGGGGGAGCGTTTCGAGCAGGCGAGCCTGCTCGGGGGGGGAGCGGTGAAGGGTCGTCGGGCCAGGAAGATACGCCGCCGAGGTCCGCCGTGCTACGATGGGGGCCGATGTCGGATTCCTCCGGAAGCCCCAGGGGCACACTCGCTTCTTTCTCCTGTGAGTCCCGCGTCGCGGGGGTCATCGCGATTCCGACGTCCAAGTCGATCGCGCAGCGCGCCGTCGTGGCCGCGCTCCTCGCCCGGGGTACCACGCGCATCGAGGGGCTGCCCCCGTCGGACGACGTCCTCCACGCCATTCGATCGGCCCGCGCCGCCGGCGCCGCCTTCCCGAGCGCGTCACGCCCGGACGACCTGCTGGAGACGGCTCTCGTGGGCCGCCGCGGCTTCGGCCAGCTGACCGGCGCGCCGCTGATGCGCTCGCGGGACGGTGTGACCGAAGGGGCGCGCCCGTGGTGCACCCTGCCGGTGGGGGAATCCGGCACGGCCGCACGACTCTTCACGGCTGCCGTCGCCCTGGCCCGGCCCGCGGGCTCCGGCGCCGAGGTCGTGCCGTCCGGCTCTCTGGTGAGGCGCACGAGCCCGGCGCTCTTCGAGGCGCTTCGAAGGGCTGGCGTCGGAGTCGAGCGGAGTCATCAGGATCAAACGGGGTCCTGGCCGGTTCTTCTGACGGCAGCCGCGCCGCCCGACATCATCGATCTCGCCGGCCCGGGCTCGAGCCAGGAGGTCAGCGCTCTTCTGATGGCGCTGGCCGCGCATTCCGAGCAGCACCAGCTGCGCGTGATCGGACCGATCCCGAGCCGCGGCTACGTCGACATCACGATCGATGTCCTCACGCGCTTCGGCGCCTTCGTTCGCTCCAGTCCGCTCGGAAGCGACGACGCGTCGAACGCGGGCGAGACGTTCATCGTCCAGGGGCCGCTCGTCGCTCCCGAAGCGGGCTTCGTCGTCGAGCCCGACGCCAGCAGTGCGGCCGTCGCGCTCGCGGCGTCGGCGCTTTCCGGCGGCGGAGAGGTCCGCGTGGAGGGACTCGGGCTGCACTCTCGCCAGCCCGATGTCGCCATCGTGCGCGCGCTCGCCGAGTTCGGCTGCGACACGACTGCCTCTGGCCAGGAGTCGCTGGTGTGCTCCGGCGAGCCCACGCGCGGCGCTTCGATCGACTGCTCGCTGATCCCGGACGCAGCGCCGGTCCTCGCCGCCGTCGGGGCCTTCGTCGCGCTGCGCGGCTTCGGACGTACGAAGCTGACGGGCCTCGAGACGCTCCCCGGCAAGGAGAGCTCCCGGATCGAAGTGCTCGCCGCGGGGCTCCGCGCCGTCGGTCTCAGCGTCGATCACGACGATCGCTCGCTGACGATCCACCAGTCCACGACCGAGCCCGCGCCTCGGAGGCAGCCCATCGTGCTGGACGCCTGCGGCGACCATCGGATGGCGTTTGCTTTCGCGCTCCTCTCCCTCTGCATCGACGAGGTATGGGTGAGCGGCGCTCGCTCTGTGGCGAAGTCCTGGCCGGACTTCTGGTCCAGCCTGACGCGCTCCGGCGCGATCCTTCGACCCGATTCCAAAGCGCCCCACCACCCCTGATTCGACCCTTCGATGACGTCCTCCTCCGAAGCCACGCCCGACGGCCCCGTTCTCGTTTGCGGAGGGGCTGGCTACATCGGCAGCCACTGCACCGCTCTGCTCCAGAAGCGCGGCGTTCCCGTGGTCGTCTTCGACAACCTCTCGACCGGCCATCGGGAAGCCGTGTCGGCTCCCCTCGTGATCGGGGAACTCGGCGACCGCGAACAGATCGCCGCCGCTCTGAAGGAGCACCAGCCCCGCGCCGTCATTCACTTCGCGGCGAAGTGCTACGTCGGCGAGTCGGTCACCGATCCGGCGATCTACTACCGGGAGAACGTTCACTACACGTGGAACCTTCTGGAGGAGATGCGCGCCGCCGGCGTCCACGACCTCGTGTTCTCGTCGACCTGCGCCACCTACGGCGAGCCGAACGAGATCCCGATCCCCGACGATCATCCCCAGGAGCCGATCAACCCCTACGGTCGCACCAAGCTCCACATGGAGCACATGATGCGCGACTACGCCCACGCGTACGAGATGCGCTACGCCGCGCTGCGCTACTTCAATGCCGCGGGCGCGCGCGCGGAGGGCGGGATCGGCGAGGATCACGCCCCCGAGACGCACCTGATTCCGCTCGTACTCCAGGTCGCCCTCGGCCAGCGCGACAAGATCATGGTCTTCGGCGACGACTACGAGACGCGCGACGGCACCTGCATCCGCGACTACATCCACGTCGATGACCTCGGGGATGCGCACCTGCGCGCCCTCCGCTATCTCCAGGACGGCAAGGGGAACCTGGAGTGCCATCTCGGCACAGGTAACGGTTTCACGGTCAAGGAGATCATCGAGGCCGCGCGCGAGATCACGGGCCACGCCATTCCATTCGAGGTCGCCCCGCGGCGTCCGGGGGACCCGGCGATGCTCGTCGCGGGCGGCACGAAGGCCAAGGACGCGCTCGGCTGGGTTCCCGCCAAGGGCGACGTACGCGACGTGATCCGCGACGCATGGGCGTTCCACTCGAAGCACCCGGACGGCTACGCAAGTCTTCCTTGAACCGATCGAGTTCTTGGCGCATGGAGGCGCAGTGATGGGAGGGCGGAATCAGTGCAGGAGAGAGGCCGCGACGATCGGGCGAACCGGGAGAAGCCGTGTCGCGCCGCGGCGCATGCCAGCCCTCGCATTGGCCCTCGTGTCGGCTCTCTCGTGGATCGCCTCCTGCGCGACCGTCGATCCATCGGTCTTCGATGAACGCCTGAGAACGGCCACGTTTCGCGCGTATGTCGGCGCGATCGAGACGCAGTTCGGCGGCCTGGAGGCGGCCGGGGTCTCCGCCGACGACCTGCGTGAGCGCTACGGTTCCCGGGCCGCGTCCGCCGAGTCGCCCGCCGAGTTCTACCGCGTCCTCAGCGAGATGCTCGCCGATCTTGACGATCCCCACGCGGTGCTCCGCGTGTCGCCTCGCTTCTGGCAGGCCCCCGTGGCAGAGCCCGAGTGGACGCAGTTCGTGCTATCCCGTGGAAGCGTGTGGGTCGGCCTACCCGCGCTTTCCATACGAAGCCGTGAGGAGCTGGCCCTCGCCGTCGCGGACTGGACGCGCTCGTTCGGTCCACGGGCCCTCGGCGATCTCGAGCCCGATGAGGTCGCACTGTTTCTGCGTCGGAGCGCAGCGTTCGGGGGACCGGGAGGGATCGCCGCAGCGCGGGAGCCGCTGGAGTGGCTGAGACTCCGCAGAATCGACGGCTTTCCCGTCGAGACGCCCCACGATGCGGAGCTCGTCGTTCGCGGGGCTCTGGGCTCGACGGTGGAGTTCGAAGTGGACCTGGAGGGCACGCCTGTGACGATCGCGCTGCTCCGCAACGCCGGGGTTTTTGAATCGGAAGTGGGGGAGGGAAGCGTTCGCCGCCGGCTCAGTCCGATCGAGCTGGCGGAGCTTCTGGAGTCGAGGAACGGGCGAGCGCGCTTCGGTTCAGGCACGCTGGTCAGCGGTCGTGCGCCGCTCTCCGCCAATCGGGCGAGGCGTCTCGCGCTCCTTCAAAGTGCCTTCCGCAGGGGGCGCCGATTCCCGCTGATCGAGTCGGAGGCGGAAGCCTTCGGTATCGAGGCCTGGCGGCTTCGGACGCCCGAAGGGCGTCGGGTCGCGTACCTCCGGATCGAGCGCTTCGAGCCCCGAACGTCAGGCAGCGATGATTCCGATGGAGAGGACGTCGTCACCCGTCCGATCGAGACGGACGAGGGCGTGAAGCCGCGCCTCGATGCCACGCTGCGATCGGCCTTCCGCGCGCTCGACGTGACGGGGTGGAGTCAGGGGCCAGGTGAGCCCATCGACGCGATGATCGTCGACGTGACGGGCAACGCCGGCGGATCCTGGGTCGAGACCGGGCTGCTGCTCAGCTACTTCCTGGACCCGGGCGTCGAGGTCGTTCCCCATGCCGTGGAGTCGGTGAGCCAGCGCGGCAACTGGTTCTTTCGAACGCGGACGCGAGCGCGTCAGTTCCTGGCGCGGGCCAACGTTCCCTGGCTGCGGCCGAAGCAGCTTTTCGTGCTCGTGGATCAGAACACCGCGAGCGCTGGCGAGATCACCGCCGCGACCCTGAGGGGCGTGGCCGGGGCGAAGCTGATCGGCGAGCGTACCGCGGGCGCGGAGTATTCGACGGCGGAGTTCCTCGCCCCGGACGGGTCCGTTCTCCGCATCGGACTCAGCGGCGGAATGCAGCCGCCGCTCGGCTCGTTTCAGGGCCGGGGGTTGACGCCGGACATCTCGATCGAACCGCTCGCGCAGATCGATGAACGGATCGACCTGGAAGCGTGGCGCGCCACGTTCCGATTCGTCGCGTTGAGCAAGGCGCTGGAGAAGATCGACCGTGACGCCGCGGACGTCGAACTCGAATGAAGCGCGGTCGTGGTGACGGGTGGGGCGACGGGCAGGACGACGACGCGGAGAGCAGCGAGACCTGGGAGCGCTGGAGAGGGCGCGCAGGTTCCTCCGACGGTCCCGACGGCTTTCGGCGCGGCGGCACGGGCGCAGCGTCGGCGCGCCTGGCGGTGGAGCCCGTTGGAAGGAGCACCGGTCGAACGGGACCCGCCTGGCTCGGTTACCTGCCGCTGGCGCTCCTGGTGACCGCCGGGATCGCGATCGGTGGCATCACGCTGCTTCGGATCCTCGGCGGGATCGGTCGCGAGCGGGCGAGGGACCTGGCGCTTCCGACGCAGCCGAGCGAGGCTCCGATCGAGGCCCTCGGCGCGATCGACGAGACCACTCTTCAGGCGTGGATCGAGAGGCTGGCGGATCCTTCGCTCGGGGGCCGTGACACGCCCAGCGCGGGCCTCGACCGCGCGCAGGCGTGGGTGGCCGAGGAGTTCCGAGCCATCGGGCTCGCGCCCTGGACCACGCACGATTCAGCGCACGATTCAGCGCACGATCTACCGCATGGGGGCCCGCTGGCGCGACCGCTCGGTGACGAAACGCTCCGCCCCTACTTCCATCCCTTCCGCGCGAGCGCCGCCTTCTTCGGGCGTGTCCCCTACGAGGCGCCACTTTTTTCGGGGCCCGGACGAGGCGACGCTGTCTGCGAGCTGATCCTTGCACGGAGCGACGCCCGGTTCACGGCCGGGACGGATTTCGTGCCCATCGCCAGGTCCAGTGCCGAGGATCCGATCTTCCGCGGCGAAGCAGAGGCCGACCTCGTCTTCGCGGGCTACGCCATCGACTCCAGGCCGAACGAGTACGACGATTTCGCCGACGTGGACGTGAGCGGGAAGATCGCGCTCGTCCTCGACGGCGAGCCGGAAGGAGGCGCCTTCGAGGGCCGATTCCAGGACGACGAGGTGACGGCGGAAGCTTGCCTCTGGAACAAGCTCGACGCGCTGGCCCGCGAGGGCGCCGCCGGCGCGCTGGTCGTCGATCTTTTCACCGAAGACGCTCCGCTGGAGTATCGCTGGACCCGGGCGTACTGGAACCCGCCGACGATGGATCAGGTGCGCGGGGGCCTGCCGACGCTTCGGATCTCCGTGGCGGCAGCCACCACGCTGCTCGGGACGTCGCCCTTGGCCCTGGCGGAGGCGATCCGTGGAGCAGGCGCTCCCGTCGCGGCGCCGGTTCCCGCCGGGACGAAGGTCCGGATGCGGGCCGCCACGATTCGAGAGGACGTCGAGCTGCGGAACGTGGTGGGACAGATTGCGTCGGAGCCAGGCCGAGGCTACCTCGTCGTCGGGGCGCACCTCGATCACATCGGCGTGGGGCCGCGGGGGAGAATCGGGTCCGGCGCCGACGACAACGCGAGCGGCGTCGCCGCGATGCTCGCCGTGGCGCGGGCGCTCATGTCCGAGGACGGGCGGCAGCGGCTGGCCGGCACGGGGGTCCTCTTCTGCGCGTTCACCGGCGAAGAAGACGGCCGGGTCGGATCCGAAGCGCTCGTGGCGCGTCTCCGCTCGAGGCCGGTCGCGCCCGGCTCCCGGGGGCGCTGTCTGGGCATGATCAATCTCGACATGATCGGCCGCGGCCCTGCCACGTCGGCGGTGGTACTGGGGCTCACCGAATGCCCCGAGATGCGCGCGCCCTTCGAGCGCGCGCTCTCGTCAGGGCTGCACGGGTTCGATCGGGTCCAGGAAGTGACGAGCCCGGAGTTCTTCCAGAGGTCGGATCACTACGCCTTCTACGAGGCGGGGATTCCTGCTCTCTTTCTGTTCGAAGACTGGCCGCATCTGCCCGGGATCTACCACACGTGGCTCGACACGCCGGAGAAATTGAGCGTCCCGAAGGTCGCTTCGATGGCGCGACTCGCCGCACTTGTCGCGTTCGAGCTCGCACGTTGACACAATGGGCCCATGGGGGTTGTTAACCGAACACATCGATCGTGGCACCGGAGGCCAGCGCTGCTCGTGGTCGCGGGCCTGGTGGCCATTCTGCTACTGGTGAGTCTCTTCGGCGGAGGCCAGGGGACGAAGGAGGAAGAGTCGGACGCACAGGGCTCCGTGGCCGCCGCAGAGCGTACGGGGTCGGGCGATCCGGCAGGCGGCCCATCCACCTCGGACGGAGGTCTCGACCTCGATCTTCGGCCCGTGCAGGACTATCGTCCCGGGGACTCGGCCCCCGGGGACGCGCCCGCCGGGTCCGCTGTCACGGAACGCGCCAGGACCGAAATGACCGCCTCGCCTCCGGCGCCGAAGGAGCCCGCGGCCTCGGAAGATGCCGCAGCGCTTCAGTCGGAGGTCGAGCGGATCATTGCCAACTCGGTGGCCAAGGCCGAAGAAGAGTCCAAGGGCAACGCCAACGGCGGGAACTGCGCCGTGGCCGTGATGGCGATCGACGTGGAGAGCGGCAAGGTCCTCGTGAGGCGTCAGGCCGACATGCCGCTCATCCCGGCTTCGAACCTGAAGCTCCTGACCGTGGCCGCCGCGCTCGCGGGACTCGGGCCGGAGGGCCGCTTCACGACGAACTTCGAGGCCGTCGGGGAAGTCCATGACGGCGTGCTGGAGGGCGACCTGGTCGTGCGAGCCGGCGGTGATCCGCTGTACCAGCGAAACGGATTCGGCCGAATCGACCGCTGGCTGGATCCGCTGGCGGAGGATCTGAAGAAGGCCGGAATCCAGCGCGTCGCGGGCGCGCTGGTCCTCGACGAGGGAACCTGGCTCGAGCCAGGCCCGGGACCCGAGTGGCCTGCGCCCTCGGAGTTCTGGAAGGACTACTGCGCCCTCGCCGCCGGGTTCACGGTGAACGGCGGCTCCTTCCGCGCGACCGTCACGCCCCGTCCCGAAAGCGGGAAGGTCGACGTGGTCTTGGCCCCGAAGCACCATGGCTTGAAGCGCCGCGGTTCGGTGAAGCTCGGGAGTCGCAATGCCGTCAACGTCGGCGCGAATGCCAGCGGCGTCACCGTGAAGGGCACGATTCCCGCGTCCGTATCGGTGCTCGTCTCGGAGTTTGCCGCTCCCGATCCGGTCGATCTGTTCGGTCACGCCTTCGTCGGCGGGCTGGCCGACCGTGGGCTCGCGATCGAGGGCGGCTTCGTGCGCACGCACGGTTTCGAGAAGAACGGCCCGGTGGTGCACTCCATCCGGACGCCGATCACGGACGTCTTCGCTCCGATTCTGGAAGACTCGCACAACGCGATCGCGGATCAGCTGTTCCTGTCCCTCGGGGCACAGATCGAAGGGGCGGGCACTCGCCAGGCTGCGTCGAAGGCCGTGAAGGACGCGCTGGAGAAGATCGGCGTCGCGGGTCGCGAACTCGTACAGGTGGACGGCTCCGGGCTGTCCAAGGCCAACCGGACGACGGCGATTCAGCTCGTGGCCCTCGTCGCGGCCGTCGTCAAGACGGGGGGCGCGACGGCTCAGGCATTCCTCGACGCGCTTCCCGTGGCGGGGGAGAGCGGCACGCTGTCAAAGCGTATGAGCGGAACGCCCGCGGAAGGCCGAGTGCGTGCAAAAACAGGCTGGGTGAGCGGGGCCAGCTCGCTTTCCGGAGTGGCACAAACCCAGGGGGGGCGGTTGATCGTGTTTTCCATCCTCGTTGGCTATCCGCGGATCGGCGGGCTCAATCCCACCGTTTGGAAGCCCATGCAGGACGAGATCTGCGTCGCGCTCGTCGGATGGAATCCGGCGGAGGTGCGATGAATCTGGCCCGGGGTGAAGCGCTCGTCGCCAGTGCGCTCGACGCGCTCGGCCTGGAAGAGCGGCCCCATGCGACGGTTCCGACGGCAGCCGTTCGTGCGGCTCTCTTCGCGGCGATCCGCGCGGGAGACCTCCAGCTCAGCTCCCTCGGGAGGCTCCGGGGCTCCGAGGTTCGCACCAAGTCCTCGATGCGCGATCTCGTGACGGATGTGGACCTCGGGTCCGAGCGACTGATCGTCGAGGCCCTGCGGGCCGCCACGCCGGACTTCACCGTGGAAGCCGAGGAAGAAGCGGCGGACGCGAAGAGCGAGGCGCCTCGCTGGATCGTCGATCCCCTCGATGGCACCGTGAACTACGTGCACGGGATCCCGATGTTCGCCGTGTCGATCGGGCTCCATCTTCTGGGCCCCGATGGGGGATCCAACACCACGCGGCCCCTCTTCGGCGTCGTTCACGCGCCGCGCCTCGGGGAGACGTTCGTGGCGGTGGAGGGTCGAGGGTCGTTCTGCTTGACCTCCCAGGCAGGCGCACCCGATGGGCCCGTGGACGTCGCGAGGCTCCGGGTTTCCCGGCCCGACGGCCTGGCCGACGCGATCCTGGCCACCGGGTTCCCCTATCGCCGGAATGAGCTGGAGCACTCGAACCTGGAGAACTTCAACGCGTTCTTCTACGACGTTCGCGGGGTCCGGCGCCTCGGGGCCGCGGCCCTGGACCTCGCGTACGTGGCCGCAGGCCGCCTCGACGGATTTTGGGAGCTCCACCTCGGGCCCCACGACATGGCCGCGGGGGCGTTGCTCGTCCGTGAGGCAGGCGGTGAGGTCACGGACTGCGGCGGGGGAGACACCTGGCTGCGGTCCGGCCACCTGGTGGCGGGCCATGCTCCGCTGGCCGCAGCCATCCGGGAACGAGTTCGGTTCTGACAGCGATAAGCCGAGGTTTTCACCGGCGGCGACTGGCGCGGGTTGAGGGTTGAGAACGCGTCCGGAAGGGGCGAGACTGTGGGCTCGCAATCGCCCCCCATCCACTGTTTCATCAGGACCCCATGGCATCTCTCATCAATACCAAGGCTCCCGCCTTCACCGCTCCCGCCGTCATGCCCGATGGCTCGACCAAGGACCTGAGCCTCAGCGATTACGAGGGCAAGTACGTCGCCCTCGTCTTCTACCCGAAGGACTTCACGTTCGTCTGCCCCTCCGAGCTCATCGCCCTCGACCACAAGGTCGCCGAACTGGAGAAACGCAACACGGTCGTCCTCGGCGTGTCGATGGACGACGCCGAAACCCACGCGAAGTGGCGCAACACCGCCATCGACGAGGGCGGCATCGGGGAACTCGGTTACCCGCTCATCGCCGACAACGCCAAGAAGGTCAGTGAACTCTTCGACGTGGTTCACGCCGATAGTGGCCTCAGCTACCGCGCCACGTTCCTCATCGACACGAAGGGCGTCGTCCAGGCGGCCACGCACAACAACCTGCCCCTCGGCCGCAACATGGACGAACTCGTCCGCATGGTCGACGCGCTCCAGTTCCACGAGGAACACGGCGAGGTTTGCCCCGCCAACTGGAGCCCCGGCAAGGCGGGCATGAAGGCGACCGCCGACGGCGTCAAGGCGTACCTCCGCGAGCACGCTTCCGGCCTCTGATCCCATTCTGAGTTCGAGCGCGGTCCTCGGAGGCCGGCTCGAAAGTGGCCCTGGGGCCCGTTCCGTGAGGTTTTCACGGGGCGGGCCCCAGCCATTTTCCCGGAGACGCATCTTCGGATTTGCTTCTCCTGATGCGACCACTTGCCGCGCCTGTCTTTGCTTCGATGTGCCCGGGCGCGCCGTTAGACTGCACGGTTCACGGTGGTCGACCCAACTCTCCTGGGGTGCGCTGCCGTACTCGTTTCCGGGCTTCGCTGAGCCCCCTTTCATCACCCCGACCGCTCCCGGGGCCTCGCTTCCATGGCTCGACCGCAAACCGCCTCCGCTGTACGCGCTGCGGATGACGCCGACATCGTCATCCGGGGCGCGCGACAGAACAACTTGAAGGGCGTCGACGTCGTGATCCCGAGGGGCGCGCTGGTGGCGATCACGGGGGTCTCGGGCTCTGGCAAGTCGTCTCTGGCGTTCGATACGCTCTTCCGTGAGGGACAACGGCGCTTCCTGGAGACGCTCTCTGCCTATGCGCGCCAGTTCCTGGGTGGCCTGCAGAAGCCCGACGTCGACTCGATCGAAGGGCTGTCGCCCGCGATCGCGGTGGATCAAAAAAGCATCGCGCGGGGCAGCCGCTCGACTGTCGGCACCCTGACGGAGATCGTCGATCACCTCCGGGTGCTCTACGCCCGCGCGGGCGTCGCCCACAGCCCGTGGTGCGACCTGCCGGTGGAGTCGCGGACGCCCGAAGCGGTGGTTCAGGAGCTCCTCGATGCGCACGCCGGGAAGAAGCTCATGATCGCCGCGCCGCTCGTGAAGGACCGCAAGGGCAGCTTCCGCGCGCTCTTCCAGGACCTGCAGCGCCGCGGCTTCGTGCGCGCCCGGATCGACGGCGAGATCGTCCGGCTGGAGGACGCTCCCGAGCTGGAACGCTACAAGCGGCACACGATCGAGGTCATCGTCGATCGAATCAAGCCGGACAGGGAGGACCCGTCTCGTCTGCGTGATGCGGTCGAGCAGGCGCTGGCCCACGGTGACGGCGAACTCGTGGCGATCGGCGAGGACGACGAACGCACCTGGTCCACCCAGCGCGTCTGCCCCGAGACCGGTCGCGAGCTGCCGCCGCTGGAACCGCGCCTCTTCTCGTTCAACTCGCCCCACGGCGCGTGCCCGGTGTGCTCAGGGCTCGGGATCCTGAAGGCGCCGTCGCTGGCGGCCGTGATCAAGGACCCCGCGCTGACCATCCGCGAGGGCGCCCTGGCAGTGACCAAGGCGACCGGCAACGGGCTGCTCTTCCCGAACGTCGACTTCGACTTCCTGGAGACCGTGGGGAAGGAGGCGGGCTTCGATCTGGACACGCCGTGGAAGGACGTCAGCGGCCCCGGCAAGCGCGCGGTGCTCTACGGCACCGGCGGCAAGCGCTACCGAGATTCCTTCAAGTGGAACGGCGCGCGCTCGAAGGGCCAGGGGGCCTGGAACCGCGTCTATCGAGGCGTTCTCGGCGACCTGCAGCGGACCTGGGAGAAGGGCTCGCGCAAGAAGATGGTCGAGCGCTTCCTCTCGGAACAGGTCTGTCCCGAGTGCGAGGGCAGCCGCGTCAACGAGTTCGCGCGGTTCGTGAAGCTGGACAGCGTGCGCTTCCCGGATCTCACTTCCGGACCGGTCGAGGAACTCGTGCCGATCCTGCGCGGCATGAAGCTCTCGAAGCGCCAGACGCGGATCGCCCGCGATCTTCTGCTGGAGATCGAGCGACGCGCGGCGTTCCTCGTGGAGGTCGGCCTCGGCTATCTCACGCTCGATCGGGGCGCGGACACGCTGTCCGGCGGCGAGTCCCAGCGAATTCGCCTCGCCGCCCAGCTCGGGGCTGGCCTCCAGGGCGTGCTCTACGTGCTCGACGAGCCGTCCATCGGCCTGCACGCGCGGGATCACGACCGCCTCCTCGGTGCGCTGGCCAAGCTCCGCGATGCGGGCAACAGCGTGATCGTCGTGGAGCACGACGAGAACACGCTGCGGAGCGCCGACTGGCTCATCGACGTGGGGCCAGCCGCCGGCAGTCGCGGGGGTCACATCGTCGCGTCCGGTACGCCTGCGGACATCGTCAAGCAGAAGACCGACACGCCCACGGGCCGCCTGCTGCGCGGCCTGATCGAGATCCCCGCGCCGGAGCACAGGCGCGAGGGCAACGGCCAGTTCCTAGGGGTGCGGGGCGCCACCGCGTTCAACCTGAAGAGCGCCGATATCGACATCCCGCTGGGCACGCTCACCGCCGTCACCGGCGTGTCCGGTTCCGGCAAGTCGACGATCATCGACCGCACGCTGAAGCGCGCGGTCCTTCGACACTTGGAGCGCGAGGCCCCCGATCCCGGCGCCCACGACGCCATCGTCGGACTGGAGAACATCGACGACCTCATCGCGATCACGGCAGCGCCGATCGGCCGGACCCCGCGCTCGAACCCGGCGACCTACACCAAGGTCTTCGGGCCGATCCGCGATCTCTTCGCGAGCCTCCCCGAGGCCAAGATGCGCGGCTACACGAAGTCACGCTTCAGCTTCAACACGGCCGGCGGCCGCTGCGAGGAGTGCCTCGGCGCGGGCGTGAAGGTGATGGAGCTGCAGTTCCTGAGCCCTGTCACGGTGCCGTGCTCCGAGTGCGGCGGCAGACGCTTCCAGGAGGAGACCCTCGACGTGCGCTACCGAGAGCACTCCATCGCCGACATCCTGAAGATGCCGGTGGAGGACGCGGTCGAGCTGTTCGACGATCACCCGCTGATCGCGCGTCCGCTGCGCCTGATGATGGACGTCGGGCTCGGCTACCTGACCCTCGGCCAGCCGTCGCCGACGCTGTCGGGGGGGGAGGCCCAGCGGATCAAGCTCGTCACGCACCTCGCGAAGCGGCCGAGCGGGCACACGCTTTTCCTGCTGGACGAGCCGACCACGGGCCTGCACATGGAGGACGTGGGGCGCCTCGTCGGCGCGCTCCAGAAGCTCGTCGACAAGGGCCACACGGTGCTCGTGATCGAGCACAACCTGGAGCTGATCCAGGCCGCGGATCACCTGATCGAACTCGGTCCCGAAGGCGGCGCAGAGGGTGGTCGCGTGCTTGGAGCAGGGACGCCGGAGGAGCTCGCGAAGACGTCGACGCCGACGGGCAAGGCGCTCTCCGAGCTGGCGACCAGCCGCAAGATCGCGGCGAAGCCGCTGCCGCGCTCCAAGGGCGTCGAGCGGCCCGATGCGCTCACCGTGAAGGGAGCGCGCACACACAATCTCAAGGGCGTCGACGTGGCGATCCCGCGGGGCAGCCTGACGGTCGTCACCGGGCCTTCGGGCTCGGGCAAGTCGTCCCTGGCCCTCGATACGATCTACACCGAGGGGCGCCGCCGCTTCGTCGAGTCGCTCTCGACCTACGCGCGCCAGTTCCTCGGGACCAAGGACAAGCCGCCGGTCGAGTCGATCACGGGCCTCGGGCCGTCGGTGGCCGTGGAGGCCTCGACGGTCCGAGGACACCCGCGCTCGACGGTCGCGACGACCACCGAGATCCACGATCAGCTGCGCGTGCTCTTCGCGCGCGCGGGGGAGCCGCGCTGCCCTGATCACGGCGAGAAGCTGGAGCCCGCGGATCCGAGCAAGGTGACGCGGAAGATCCTCAAGCTCGCGGAGTCGCTGGAGGGCAGCCCGAAGGGCTGGATCCTCGCACCCGTGCACGGCTCCGGCGTGCGCGTGACGCAGAACGAGGAAGCTCTGCAGGACCGACTTTCAGCGCTGGTGCCGAGCTGGACCGCTGCGGGCTTCGTCCGCGTCATGGTCGACGGGGCCGAGAAGCGTCTCGACGACGCGGCCTTGAGCTTCGAGAACGCGAGCACCGTCGACCTCGTGGTCGACCGGGTGTCGTTCGGGACGGCCGCGCGCGCCCGGATCGCGGACGCCGTCGATCAGGCCGCTGCGGCCTCGCACGGGCGCGTCTCCGTGCTCGTGAAAGACGGCCCGCGCCTCGAGTTCAGCACCCACGGTGCGTGCACCCAGTGCGGCTTCCAGCTGCCCGCGCCGCTGGAGCCGCGGCACTTCTCGTTCAACACGCACGTCGGCGCTTGCAAGACCTGCGACGGCATCGGGTCCACGGTGCGCGCTGACCCCGAGAAGCTGATCACCGATCCCGGTTCGTCCCTCGTGGAGAGCGCGATCGGGGGCAAGCTCGGCCGCTATCTCGTCAAGGGCAAGGGCTACTACGAGGTGCTCCTGCGCACCGTCGCGAAGTCGCACCGCGTGAACCTGGACAAGCCCTACGAGCAGCTGACTGAGGCGCAGCAGGCGCTCCTGATGCGCGGCGTGGGAGCGCGAGAGAACTACGAGGTCAAGGTGTCGAAGCAGATGCGCAACTTTGACTTCGACCAGGAGTACTCGTCCGAGTGGAACGGGCTATGCGGTCACATCGATGCCTGGCACCAGAAGACGGACGACCCCGAATGGGCGGCGATCCTGGAGAAGGTGATGACGCGCGAGGTCTGCCCGGCCTGTCACGGCGAGCGACTGGAAGCGGCCTACCGCCACGTGTTCGTCGATCAGAAGCGTATCCCTGAGGTGCTGGCGATGACGGTCAGCGCCGGGCTGGAGTGGGCCACGAAGATCAAGCTGAAGAAGGCGATCGCCGAGGCCATCGGCCAGGTCACGGCCGAGCTGAAGTCGCGCCTGACGCTCCTCGATCGGGTGGGGCTCGGCTACCTGACGCTCGATCGCAACACCGCGACTCTCTCGGGCGGAGAAGCGCGGCGCGTGCGGCTCTCCGCGAGCCTCGGGTCCGAGCTCGTGGGCGTCTGCTACGTCCTCGACGAGCCGACCGTGGGCCTTCACCCGCGCGATATCGATCGTCTCGCCGGTGCGCTGGAGTCCCTGCGGGACGCCGGCAACACGGTGCTGGTGGTGGAGCACGACGCGGAACTCATGGGACGCGCGGACTACATCGTCGACATGGGCCCGGGCTCCGGGGTGAAGGGCGGCGAGGTCGTCGTGGCGGGAACGCCGGACGAGGTTCGCGCGCACACTACCTCCGGAACGGCGCGCTACCTGCGGGGAGAGATCGACCTCGCGCGCGTGCTGTCGGACGATGTGGCGCGCGTCGCAGCGGGACCGGACGCCGAGCTGATCGCCCAGCGGCGCGCGGAGGTGGCGGCGGTCTACGCGGATCACGGCGACACGATCACGCTGCGCGGTGCGTCCCGGAACAACCTGAAGAACGTCGGGATCGACGTGCGCTTCGGCGAGCTGCTCGGGGTCTGCGGACCGTCGGGTAGCGGCAAGAGCACGCTCGTGCTCGACACGCTGGTGCCCGCGCTCAAGGGCGAGGCGCCGCGCGGACGCTGGAAGAGCGTGGAGATCCCCGAGGGCACGCGCCTCTCGGTGGTGGATGCGTCGCCGATCGGCCGGACGCCGCACAGCGTGCCGGCGACCTACGTCGAGCTGATGCCGCTCTTCCGGGAGCTCTTCGCCAGGACGCCCGATGCGCGCCTCAAGGGCTACACGACCTCGAACTTCTCGTTCAACTCCACCAAAGGGCGGTGCATGGCCTGCGACGGACGCGGGTCGACGCTGGTCGAGATGCAGTTCCTCTCGGACCTCTGGCTGACCTGCGAGGAGTGCGACGGCAAGCGCTATCAGCCAGAGGTGCTTCAGGTGCACTTCCGGGGCAAGTCCATCGCGGACGTCTTGGCGATGTCGATCGAAGAGGCGGCGGCGTTCTTCGAGGCGCAGCCCGGGATCAAGCGCATCCTGCAGACGCTCCTGGACGTCGGGCTCGGGTACATGTCCCTGGGGCAGTCGTCGACGACGCTGTCCGGGGGGGAGGCCCAGCGGATCAAGCTGGCGTCCGAACTCTGGCGCGCGGATTCCTCGGCGGGCGCGCAGCAGCGCAGCGTGGTGATCCTCGACGAGCCGAGCACCGGACTGGCAGCGACGGACGTCGAGGACCTCGCGCGGTGCCTCGGGCGACTGGCTCGTCAGGGAAGCGCGGTCGTGGTCATCGAACACCACACGGAGCTGCTGGAGGTCTGCGATCGACTGGTGGAGCTGGGTCCTGAGGGTGGAGCGAACGGCGGCGAAGTGCTGGCGGTCGGGACGCCTGTGGAGCTCGCCGAGTCGACGGGGTCGATCACGGGGCCGTGGCTGTTCCGCGCGCCGGACGGCACGCGGCGGCTCGTGTCCGACACCTCGGTGCTGAAGCCTGCTGGCAAGAAGAAGCCTGCTGCAAAGGAGATGGCGGCCGCCAAGAAGGCGCCCTCCAAGAAAGCTCCTACGCGCAAGAAGACAGCCAAGAAGGCGCCTTCCTCCAGTCGTTCCACGAAGAAGAGTCCGCGAGGAGGGACACGATGAACCCCGGCGCCTCGCCCCACATCCCGCTCCCGACGAATCCACTGATCGTCCAGAGCGACCGCACGCTGATGCTCCATACGGTGCAGGCGAGCCTCGATGACGCCGGTCGTCCGCGACGCGACGAGAGTGGCCAGCCGGTCACCGAGGAGCATCCGCTGTTCGCCGAGGTGCGCGACGCGCTCTCGAAGTTCGCGGAGCTAGAGAAGAGCCCCGACTATCTGCATACCTACCGGATCACGCCGGTTTCCGTGTGGAACGCTGCGGCCGTGGGCGTGACGCTCGAGGAGATCGCGGACGCGCTCCATCGCTACGCCTGCGTGCCCGTGCCTCCCGCCGTGCTGGAAGAAGTGGGGCAGTGGATCGGCAAGTACGGGCTCCTGCGCATCGAGGCGTCGGCCGATGGGCCGCTGCCCTTCGAACTCGTGTCCGAGGACCCCGACGTCCTGGCGCGCGTGCTGGAGCACAAGACGATCCGTTCCGTCCTGACGACCGCGACGGCCAAGAAGGGCTCGGAGCGCGCGTTCCTCGACGACCTTTCCCGGGGTGAGGTGAAGCAAAGGCTCATCCGCATCGGCTTCCCTGTGGACGACCGCGGCGGCTTCGTCGACGGCGATCCGCTGGAGATTCGGCTGCGCAGCGAAACCCGCGGTGGTGCTCCGTTCGGACTGCGGGACTACCAGGAAGGGGCCGCGGCCGCCTTCCACGCGGGCGGATCGGTCCTCGGCGGCTCCGGCGTCGTCGTGCTGCCGTGCGGCGCGGGCAAAACCGTGACAGGCATGGCCGTCATGAGTCTCGTCGGCGCCAAGACGCTGATCCTCACCACGAACACGGTGGCCGTGCGCCAGTGGCGCGACGAGCTGCTCGACAAGACCGAGCTGACCGAGGACGAGGTCGGGGAGTACACCGGCGAAACCAAGGATCTCAAGCCGGTCACGGTCAGCACCTACCAGATGCTGACCTGGCGCCGTTCGAAGACCGATGACTTCGAGCACTTCGAGGTCTTCCGCAAGGAGAACTGGGGCCTCGTCGTGTACGACGAGGTGCACCTCTTGCCCGCGCCCATCTTCCGCGTCACGGCGGAGCTCCAGGCGCGTCGCCGGCTCGGGCTGACGGCGACGCTCGTGCGCGAGGACGGCAAGGAGGACGAGGTCTTCTGCCTGATCGGGCCCAAGCGTTACGACGTTCCGTGGAAGGTTCTGGAGGGGCGGGGATTCATTGCCGAAGCCCACTGTGTCGAGGTGCGCGTGGCGTTCAGCGATGCGGATCGGCGTGCTTACGCCCAGGCGACGTCGCGCCAGCAGTTCCGGCTGGCGTCGGAGAACGCGGCCAAGATCGAAGTCGTCCGTGAGCTCGTCGAGCGGCACCGGGGGGAGCGGACGCTGATCATCGGTCAATATCTTGATCAGCTGAGCAGCCTCCGGACGGCCCTCGATGCGCCCCTGCTCACGGGTCGCACGCCCAACGCCGAGAGAGAGCGACTCTACTCGGCGTTTCGTTCCGGGGAGATCGACCTGTTGATCCTCTCCAAGGTCGGCAACTTCGCCGTCGACCTTCCCGACGCGTCGGTGGCCATCCAGGTCTCGGGCACGTTCGGATCGCGCCAGGAAGAGGCTCAGCGCCTCGGGCGGGTGCTCAGGCCCAAGGCCGACGGAAGCGCAGCGACGTTCTACTCGATCGTCACCCTGAGTTCCCGCGATCAGGAGTTCGCCGAGAAGCGGCAGCTCTTCCTCACGGAGCAGGGCTACGCCTACGAGATCGTCGACGCGACGGACCTCGGGGCGACCCACTCCAGCATCCCAACGCAGAGCGGCCGTCGCCGCACCTCTGCAGGAGATTCCCAGTGACCCCGTCATCGGACCCAGTGTCCCCGTCTTCGGACGAGGACCCCCGCCCCGACGCCTTGGCGCCGAAGCACCGCGTGCTGCGAGCCAGGACCGGACCGGACCGTGAAGGGCCGCCCTCGGCGAAGATCGTCGGTCCCCGGGGCGGCGCCAACGGACTGACCGTGGTGGTGGCGCTCAAGCGCCTTCGCAAGGCGGAACTCGCGCAGTCGTTCCAGTTCTGGGCCGGCGACAGCACGGCTCCGCCGCCCGCTCGGGTCGCCGACCTCCGGAACAAGCTTGCGGACTGGATGACCGATCCCGAACGCGTCGCCGCGCGCTCAGCGGAGCTCTCCGGCAACGAACGCTCCGTCCTGGACGCGTTCCTGAGCGCGCCCAGGCACCGACGCACGCGCGATGATCTGGATTCGGCGATCTCGGGCGAGACCCAGAACGAGGTCGATTCCCTGAAGCGGGCGGGGCTGGTCTTCGACGATGAGGCCAAGGAAGAAGGGGTGCCTGCCTGGGTCATCCCGGTGGACCTGGCGAACACGCTGCTCGTGCAGTCGATGGAGAAGAACGTCGGGACCACGTCCCGCGTCTTGACGCTGAAGGGCCACCTGGAGAAGACGTACGCTGGATCCGAAGCAGCGCGCCCGATGTCGCCCGCCCGACTGCGAGCGACGTTCAAGATGTACGCGAACGAGGCGGCGGCCGTGGCGCGCGTCGAGCGCCTGCCGGAGGGCCTGCGGGATCTCGTGGGCAAGGTCGTGCTCGAGTTCGGCGGGCTTCTCCCGCGGCGCTTCTTCGAGCGGATGGAGACGGAGCTTCCGCACTGGAACCAGCGACGCTGGGCCAAGATCCTGGAGGAGTCGCTGGTGGGGACCGCGACGCGGATGGAACTCAGCCGGTACGGCATCGCCCACGACGACGACACGCTGATCGTCTTCAACGAGGTCACCTTCGCGTGGTTCAAGAGGGTCGCCGTGCCGTCCGACCCGGACGCGCCCCACGACGATGCTTCGCTGGGGGTCGACCTCGTGGCGAACATCAGCCGTTTCCTCGCCTACATCATCGATCACGCCGTTCGCTTCACCGTGAAGGGCGAGATCTTCAAGACGACCGAGAAGCGAATCCTCACGGAGCTCATCCCGAACCCCGGGCGAGAACTCGAGCGCGCGGAGGTGCTCGAGTTCATCTTCCGTTTCTGCCGTACCCACGGGTTGATCGAGGTCACGGGGCAGCGGACCTTCAAGCTCACGTCGGCCGGACGCGAATGGGAGGCGCAGCCGCTGGAAGAGAAGGTCGGCGGCCTCTTCGCCTACGTGCATCGCGATGTGGATGAGCCTCACCAGGCACTCCACCACCCCACGATGCGTCAGCTTCTGGCCACCATGTGCAAGCGACTGGAGGTGGGGGTCTGGTACGACATCATGTACCTGCCGTTCCTCGCGCGGAACTCCTACCTGACTCAGCTCGACGCGCTGGGTCTCGCGGAGCAGTGCCAGGAGCTGGGCTCGGACGTCACTCCCCAGGAAGACCTGCAGCGCCTCGCCTGGAGCCTCGTCAACTGGGTGCGGAAGAGGTTGTACCTGCTCGGGATCGTCGACCTCGGCTACGACGCGAAGGGTCACCCCGTGGCGATGCGACTGACGCGCATCGGTGCCCGCGTTCTCGGCATGGGCGATCCGGGCTCGGATGCCGTGGGGCTCGGCCGATTGATCGTGACGCCCGACATGGAGATCATGCTCTTTTCGGAGCCGGGCAGCGATGATTCGACGCTGACGCATGAACTCGACCGCTTCGCGGATCGCGTGAAGGACGGCGCGATGCGCCAGTTCAAGCTCGGCGAGCGCTCCGTTCACCGGGGCCTCGTCGAGGGGATGACGCTCGGCCGGATGGTCGAGACCTTGACGAACAACGCGCGGACGCCGGTGCCCCAGAACGTGCTCATGTCGATGCGCGGCTGGGCGCTCAACGCCGGGGTGATGATGCTCGACAAGGATCACGTCGTGCACGCGGCGGATCCCGCGCTGCTTGCGCGATTCGCCCGCGACGCGGGTGTGCGGCCGTTCATCAAGTCGACGCTCTCCGATCGCTCGGTTCAGCTGAAGACGAAGACGAGCCGCGCACGCTATCGGACCCTCTTCCGCGACCTCGACTATCTGGTCGAAGTGGATGACTGAGGCGCATCCAGTCGCGGGGGAGCCGCAAGGTGCCGCCACGGGCGACGCGAGGAGGGTCCCGCCGTGCCTCGTGGTGCTGAGTCCGGGGACGCTCCAGCGCGCACGCGGTGGATCCTCGGAGGCGGCGATCGCGGCGCTCGAGCGCGCAGCCGCAGCCGCCATTTCCGGCGGCGTGCGCGCGCTGATCGTGCGGGAGCCGTCTCTGGAAGACGGCGCGTTCCTGGAGCTGGCGCTGCGCCTGCGCGCTCGCCTGGATGACGTGCGTGGAGAGGGACTCTCTGAACGCGGCTGGCTCGGCGTGCACGATCGCCTGCATCTTGCGGGCACCGCAGGCGCAGACGCGGTCCATCTCGGAGGCACGTCCCTGGCGGTCGGGCCGGCGCGCTCGGTCGTCGGGTCCTCGTTGGCGATCGGGGCCTCTTCCCATCTTGGCGACACGGGAGACACGTTCGCAGGTGCCGACTACCTCCTGCATGCGCCCGTCTTCGAGCCGACGTCCAAGTCCGGTCACGGACGCGTGACGCTCGGCTGGAGCGGAGCGGCAGACTTCGCGGCGTCGACCGACGTGCCGGTCCTCGCCCTGGGTGGGGTCACGGCGGAGCACCTCACCGAGGCGGAGCCAGGCTCGCTCGCCGCGCTCCACGGCGTCGCACTGATCGGTGGGCTCTGGGGGACCGGGCCGGAGTCCATCGATGGCACCTCGCGCTCTCTGGCGGATCTCGGCGGCATCTCTCGTCGAGCCACGGACCTCGTGGCCGCGTGTGCCCGTCATTTTTCTGTGCCCGTTGCCGAAGTGGGAGAGGCTCATGACTGACCCGCGTGCCACCCTGAAGCGGCAGCGCTCGGCGCTCAAGCTCATTCGTCGCTACACCGTGCTCGCAGCGCTCGTCGGCCTCGTGTACATCGCGACGCGCTTCGAGTTCTCGCAGCTTCCGGTGGACCGCTGCTGTCCGCTGGTGCGCTTCGCGCCCGGAGATCGCCTCGTGATCGATGGTCGCCCGGGCGACGTCTCCGTGGACGACGCCGTCCTGATCCAGACCCAGAGCGGTGCGAAGCATCTCTGCCGCGTCGAGCGGTTGCGCCCCGAGGACGGGCGGCTCTGGTGCGTCACCGACAACGCCGACTGCGCCGGGTTTTCGTCCGAGACGGCGGGTTGGATCGACCCACGGGCGGTCACCGGGCGGGTCCTCCTGAGCTGGGAGTACTGATGTCAGAAACCCCGACGCCAGACGGGTCGCCGTCCACCTGGAGCGAAGATCGACTGCACAGATGGCTGGCGGAGCAGTCGTGGCCAGCGACCCTCGCGGGGTCGCGGGGCCATGACGCGGCGGTGCTGGAGACCTTCGCCGGTCGCCCGGTGCTCTGCACCGATCAGTGCATCGAGGGCGTGCACTTCGAACTCGGCGCGGGCGGGCGTGCTGCTGGCCGCAAGGCCGTTCTGCGCACGCTGTCGGATCTCGCCGCCACTGCGGCGGTACCGTTCGCGGTGACGCTCGGCGTGATGGCGCCGCGCTCGATCGAAGGCGTTCCGCTGGAGGCGTGGCTGCGCGCCGCGATCACCGGTGCCCATGACGCGGCCACCGAGCACGGAGCGGAGCTGGTGGCGGGCGACCTGGCGATGGTCGAAGGGCCGATCGCCTTGGCGGTGACGGCGCTCGGGCACACGTCCAGCGGGACCGTTCCGGTGGGACGCGATCGCGCGCAGCCGGGGCAGCTCGTGCTGCTCAGCGGGCCGGTGGGAGGCTCGCTGCCGTCGGATCGCCACCTGGAGCCCCTGCCGCGGATCGAAGCAGGCGTCGCGATCGCCGCTGCCGGAGCGACGGCGATGATGGACGTCAGCGACGGCCTGGCCTGGGATCTCTACCGGCTGGCGCGCGCTTCCGGCGTGACGGTTCGGCTGGAGACGGAGAGGATCCAGCCCCACCCGGACGCCGAGGACGCGGCGGCATCCAGTGGCCGAACGCCGCTCGATCACGGGCTCCACGACGGCGAGGACCATGAGCTGATCGCCACGATCGCGGCCGAAGACTGGGCTGCGTTTCGGCGTGAAGGCGCGGCGTCTGGCTGGCACGTGATCGGAACGGTGGAAGCGATGGATCGTTCGGCCGGGCACCTTCAGCTCCGATCGCCCGAGGGGCACAGCGCCTGGCTCCCTGGGGCGGGTCGCGGATGGGACTACGGCGGAGGAGAGTGATCGATGGAATACCGCGTTCGCCACTCGATCACAGATGCCGAGGACGTCTCGATGCTGTCCCGCTTGATGCACGAGAGCGTGCACGGCGTGGCGGATAGCGCCTACTCCGCGGAGGAGCGCGCCGCGTGGTCGCCTGCGCCGCGCGACGGCGAGGAAGCCCGTGAACGCTTCGCCGGGCAGCACGTCTGGATCGCCGAGGACGACGAGGGGCCCTGCGCCTTCATGACCCTCAAGGACGACGGCTACCTGGACTTCGCGTACGCCTTGCCGAGGGCAGCGGGCCGTGGGGCTGCCGGGAGGGTCTACGACGCGCTCGAAGCATGGGCGCGGGCCGAGGGGGTGGGCACGCTGACCTCCGACATCAGTCTCGTGGCGCGCCCGTTCATGGAGAAGCGCGGCTGGCACGTCCTGCGGAAGCAAGAGAACGTCGTGGGCGAGGTGATCCTGATCAACTTCCGGATGGAAAAGAACCTCTCCGCGGAAGTCTGACATCATGGCCCCTGTGATCCAGTACGAAGGCACTCTCTATCGGCCGCCCTCCGAGGCGGACAGTCTGATCCTGCAGGCGACCATCGGCTGCTCGTACAACCGCTGCACCTTCTGCGCGATGTACCGCGACAAGCGCTTTCGGGTTCGGCCCCTGGCGGAGCTGCAGGCGGAGATCGACCAGGTCGCCAGGAGCCTTGGCCCGCGCGGCGCCGCTGCCGTTTCGAAGGTCTTCCTCGCGGACGGTGACGCACTCGTGGCGAAGGCACGCTTCCTCGAAGCGCTGCTCGACCGGCTGAGCACGGCGTTCCCGAACCTGCGGCGCGTTTCGTGCTATGCGTCACCGCAGTCGCTTCAGATCCGCACGCCCGAGGAACTCGCGCGACTGCGGGTCGCCGGGCTGACCCAGCTGTACCTCGGCGTCGAGTCCGGCTCCGACCGGGTGCTCGATGCGCTCGACAAGGGCGTCGACTCGGAGGAAATGATCCGCGTGGCGGCGAAGGCGACGGCCGCGGGCATGAAGCTCTCGACGATGATCCTGCTGGGGGCAGGCGGGCGGGCTGGCTCCCACGAGCACGCGCTGGAGAGCGCGCGCGTCATCAACGCGATTCAGCCGCGCTTCGCGAGCGTGCTCGTGATGACGCCGGTGGAGGGTACGCCGCTCATGGAGAGCGCAGAGCGCGGGGAGGTCGACGACCTGACGCCCGTCGAGCTGGCGCAGGAACTTCGCACGTTCCTCGCCGCGACGGAGCTCCGCGGCACGATCTTCCGGTCCAACCACGCGTCGAACTACCTGGCGCTCAAGGGAACTCTCCCCAAGGATCGCGACGCCCTGGTCTCGGTCCTGGACGGCGTCCTCGCGGACCCCGACCGCGCCGTCTTCGTTCCGGATTTCCTACGCGCTCTGTAGAGCGCGGTTCCGAGATGTCCCAAGCGTTCCACCCATGAAGCGCACCTTCGTATCGACCGACGCCGAAGCGACCGAGGCGCTCGGCGAGGCGCTCGGCCAGCACCTGCCCGCAGGGACGGTCATGACGCTCGATGGAGACCTCGGCACAGGCAAGACCACGCTCGTGCGCGGGCTCGGCCGGGGTCTTGGGCTCGACGAGCCGATCTCCAGTCCGACGTACATGCTGATGCAGGCCTATGAAGGAGGCCGCGTCCCGCTCTATCACTTCGATGCGTGGATGGAGGGCCGGGAGAAGGCCCTTCTGGCGGACGGAGCGGACGAATTCCTCGGGGCAGGCGGGATCGCCGTCGTGGAATGGGGGAGCCGGGTCCTCGACTGGCTCCCCGAGCCGCGATTGGAGGTCACCCTGGGCCACCGGTCACCGGAGGAACGGACAATCTCGATGGCGGTCATCGGTGGACCAGGGCCCCTCGGAGCGGCCCTGGAGGCCGTTCTGGAGCGCCTGGGGACCCCAGGGGCCGTCGCAGGGCTCGTTCCGCGGGAAAACGGGCATCCCTCTGAACCACCTGGCGCGCCGAGCGTTTCCTGAACCGTTGAAAGACTCCTGGGACGGCGAACGGGACCCCCTGGCGGCCCTTGTGGAGGGCCGCTCCGGCCCTTTCGAGGCCTTCGTGGCAGCGGAGACCCGCACGTTCCTGGCTTTCTTCACCCGTCTCGGGGCGCGTCGCTCCGAGGCGGAAGATCTGACCCAAGAAACGCTCCTCAAGTTGTTCCGCCTCGCCGCACTTTCGACGTCCCATGACGCCGGCTCCAGAGCCGATGGGGGAGACCCGACGACCCGGGACCGGCCGACCTATCAGTCGCGTGGGCAGTTCCGCGGCTTTGCCTTCCGGGTCGCGCGCAACGTCTGGATCGACCGGACCCGGAAGCGTGCCTCCGAGCCCCACTCCGTGGAGGAGGACCTGAGCGCACCGGACCCGTCGGTTTCGCAGCCCCTCGACCAGATCGAGCAACTCGAGGAAGCCGAGCGCGTGCGCGCGGCCGTCGGCACCCTCTCCGACGCCCACCGGAGCGTCTTCGAACTCGGCGTGATCGAGGAACTTCCTTACGCGGAGATATCCACCGCGCTCGACATTCCCATCGGCACCGTCAAGTCCCGGATGTTCCACGCGGTTCATCGCGTGCGTGAAGCCCTCGCCGAGTCCGACCGGATTCGCGAGGCCATCGTGTCGCGCGAACAGCGCGCACCCGCGGGTGGCGTACCTTTCCGCGGAAGTGCCCGCCCTCGTACTCTCTAGCCTGCAAGCATGACCACTGACTTCCATTCCCCGGTCGGCCCGGACGATATCGACAGCGATCTGACGCCTGAGCAGCTTCGTGAGGCGGATGCGCTCGAAGCTCTGCTCGCGCGATCGGCGGGCCCGCGAGGGGACCAGGCTCTCGGGGACGACGGAGAGCTCGCGCGGATCGTGGGTCGCGTCCGTTCCGGATGCTCGACGACTTCTGCGGCCGACGAGTTGCAGGCCCGTCGGGTGGCCCAGCGCGTGCTCGCCCGCACGACCCGCGAGGACATCTCGCGCCGCGCCGACGTGGGCGTGATCCTCGGATTCGCCGCCGATCGCTTGCGCGATTCCGCCTTGCTCCGGGTGGCCGCAGCGCTCCTGATCGTGCAGCTCACGCTCGTGCCGCTCGTCGCGTGGCAGGTCTGGAAGGCTCCCCATTCGGGCGTTTTCCAGACCGGGATCGAGCCGTCCGCCGCAGAACTGGCCAAGGCGCTGGAGGATCTCCCGGCCGACGATCTCGTCAACGACCTGGGCCTCGATGAAGCGGGCAACGGCGTCGTCGATTCCCTTGACCGGGCCCTGGATCGGATGGCGCTGGAGGAGAGCCTCCTGGAGGCGAATGCCTTCCTCGCGCTGCGTGCGTCGGCGATCCCGGACGATCTGGAGCCGACGAGCCGGATCGGTGAGGCCCTGCGGGTCCTGACCCGGCTCGCCGTGCTGGATGCGAGGACCTCCGATCGTGAAAACCCGTCGAGCTTGGCGCTCCGCGCCGAGTGGCTCGGCGGATTGCGTGAGGCGCCCACCGGTTTCGGTGCGATCGTCGCGGCCGAGGCTCGCCTCGACCATCTGGTCGCAGGTGGCGGGTGGGAGGGGCTCCCCGAAGCGCTGGAGAGGGTGGTGGAAGCAGGTCTGAAGTCGCTGGCGGGCCGGACGATGCGCCGGGCTCAGCTGCTCGGAGTCGCCCTGCCGTCGGAAGGACAGTCTCTGATCGAGGAGACGAATCAGGTCTGGGTACGGAGCTCCGATGCCTGGCTGAGGGCCCTTGGGGACGCTGCGCGGACGGCTGAGCCGGGTGATCCTTACGTTCAGGCCTGGTGCCGGGCGATCGTTCAGGATTCGTAGCGCTCGTGATCGGGCGATAACATCGGGCGCGCGGCTCGTAGGAGGACGTTTCCCCGCTATCTTGCCGCCCATGGTTCTCACGTTTGTCGCCCCGATCTGGGCCTCCCTGGCCCTGGCCCCTTCGATCCCGGGAAGCGCCATCGCCCCCGGCCCCGCTGCCCTCGGGCCGTTCGTGTCCGTTTTCGTCGGGCCCCATCCATCGGAGCGATCCCTTGCCCAGGACGGCAACGACGGAACGGACGGTGATCTTTCGGAGGGGGAACCGAGGTCCCTGAGCCTCCAGGAAGCCCTTGCTCTGGCTCTGTCCAACAACCTGACGCTCCAGCGTGCGGTGATCGAGAGCGATGCCGCACGTTTCGATGCGCGGTCCTCGTGGGGCTCCTTCGACTGGGTGCTCGATCTACAGGCGAGCTACCTGGACTCCTCGTCCGAGGGTGCCTCTGCGCTGTTCGGTGGTCGGGTCGTGAACCAGCAGAACTCCGTGGTCAACCTCGACCTGACGAGGCCACTCACCACAGGCGGCTCTTTCACCTTCCACTTCGATTCGCAATTCAACCAGACGGACAACCAGTTCTCCAACGCTCCCGAGCTGTTCACGGACAACCTCAGGGCGGCTTTCAGCCAGCCTCTGCTGCGGGGGGCGGGGTCGGACTACGCCACGGCACGACAGCGGGAAGCGGAGATCACGGAGCAGCGCAGACTGGAAGAGCGGCGCGACGCCCGGCAGCTGCTGCTGCACGACGTCGAGGTCGCCTACTGGGAACTCGTCGCCGCTCTCCAGCAGCTCGATGTCGCCCGCTCGGCCCTCGACCTGGGGCGAAGCCAGGTCTCCCGCGAAGAAGCGAGGATTCGCGCGGGGGATGGCACGGAGGTTGATGTGCTTCAGGCGAGAACCGAAGTGGCGACCCGAACCGAAGCACTCCTGCAGGCAGAAAACGACGTGGCCCAGCGTGGCGACGATTTGAAGCGATTGGTGTACGCCGACCGGGACGCCTCGCTATGGACGCGCCCGCTCCGGCCGACCACCGATCTCCCGTCGGCCGACGACCGAATCGACCTGCCGCACTGGCAAGATGCCTTCCAGACGGCGCTCACCCGCCGTCCTGAACTCAGAACGGCTCGCCTCGACGTCGACACGTCACGGATCTCGCTCACGCGTGCGACGTCGGAGCGGCTGTATGGCCTCGATCTCGAGCTCTCCGTGGCTTCGGGCGCCGTCGACCCGCTCTACCCGCAGGCCCTCAGCGACACGCTGGAGCTTCAGTTCCCGCGCTATCAGGCTGTGCTCTCGTACAACATGCCGCTCCAGAACCGCACGGCGTCCAACGCCGAGCGCGCGGCGCGGGAGCGCCTGCGCGGTTCCCAGATCGCCCTCGAGGAGGCCGAGATCATGGCGCTGGGCGATGTGCGCCGAGCGATCCGCGAGGTGCGCTTCCGCGCCCAGGCCGTGCTGGCTGCCAACCAGAGCGCCGTCCTCGCGCGCGCCCAGCTGGAAGCCGAGCAAAAACGCCTCGACGCCGACCTCTCGACCACCTTCCAGGTGCTCGAGTTCCAGCAGACCTTGATCGCCGCGCTCTCCAGCAAGAGCCGCGCCGCGGCCGAGTACGCCAAGAGTTTGATCGGACTCCGTCGCGCCCAGGGCACGGTCGGAGAGCTTCCCCCGAACACGACCGACCGCTAATCGTTCCTTCGACCTGATCCATGCATCGAGCCTTCCCGCCCCGAGCCCGTCGAGTCCCGACGGATCGTCAAACCCGAATCGCCGGTCGTCATGGCCGCCACCTCTGCCCGTCGGGCCATGCAGCCAGGATCCCTGCTCCATCCAGGGAGGGGCGCGTGGGCCTCGTGGTCGCGCTGGCTCTGCTCGGGGGAGTGGTCTTCTTCGCGTGGCAGAAGTCCTCTTCCGTGGGGACCGATTCGCCCAAGACGCTGACGATCGAGGAACTCTACCGCCAGGACAACCGCCTCCGACCGGTCCTCGCCGAGTGTCAATTCGACGGCGTGTTCAACGCCGACACGACGGACATCCCGGCGATCCTTGCCTCGAAGCTCGACGCGGGCGCGCAGCTGGAACCCCAGCGACGGGCGCGGACCGATCTGGCGGCGATGGGGGACGAGGCGGCCGAAGCGCTACGCCGAGTCTTCGATTCGGCGATGGGAGACAAGTGGCGCAATGGCGTGGTCAAGAACGTCCTGGGCGTGTGTGCGCTGAGCGAGAGTGACTTCGGGATTCCCATCGCCATGGACGGGCTGCGGCACTCGGCGCCCGACGTGCGGGGGGAAGCGCTCCTCGTCCTGTCCCAGCATCCCCGCAAGGAGTACTACGACGCGATCGAGGCGGTCCTGCCCGGCTTCAAGCTGGAGGTTCACCTGGAGCGAGCGATGCGTGGTCTCCACGCGTGCGATCCGGAACGGTTCACTCGGGGAGTGGAGGGCTGGATCGAGATCGCTGGTCGGCGCAACGGCTTCATCGCTTCGGTCCTCGTGGATACGGCCCTGCCGCTGGCGGCCCGCAGTCGGGATCCAAAGATCGCGGAGAGGTTCCTGGAGCTGGAGGCCGAGACGGACGGGCTCATGCACCGTCACCGTTCGTACTTGCTGGCTCCGTCGGCGGCGCTGGGGAACGAGACGAGCATCCAGCGACTCAAGGACCAGCTGGCGAGCGATGAACCCCAGGTGCGGTTCCACACGTTCCAGGCGCTGGAGGCGGCCGGGCGCGTGGACGACGGCTACGTGCTCGTCGAAACCGGCGTCACGCCGTCGGAGCGAGCGACCGCGCTCGGTACGCTGCTGGATACCTCCTACGACGCGAAGCGCACGGCCGAGCAGGTGGCTGACGTGATCGCGCTCGCGCGAAGATCGCTCCAGGACGAGGCTCCCGAAGTGCGCGAAGTGGCCCTGCGAGGCCTCGTCAAGCGCGGCGACGGGGAGGGGCTGGCGCACCTGATGCAGCTTCTGCAGGGTGACCTGGAGGAGCGGGCTCTCGCGACGCGGGCGATGCGCGATATGCTCGGGGACCAGCCGGAGGCGGCCGATCAGGCTCGATCGGTCTTGATCGCGCAATGGGACAACGAGGTCACGGGATCCCAGCGCCCCGAGGTGATGATCAGTCTTCTGACGGCCCTCGGAGCGGTCCCCGGGGAGGCGACCGGGCTGTTCCTCGCGGACACGGCCGAGCTGCTCGGCGAGAACAGCGTGAAGGGGACGTCCGGGTTCCACTGGGCGGTCGGGCAGGTCTTCAACGCCGGGCCCGAGGCCCGTACGGTGCTGCGCGAGCGGATCAAGACCGAGACCCAGCCGCTGCGCCGGATCGACCTCATCCAGTTCCTGTGGCAGGATTTCAGCGACGAGTCCCTCTCGATCTTGCTAAACATCCTCGAGGATGAGACCAAGTCCGGCTTCGAGCGGCTGTACGCGGCGGACCGCCTGCTCCGGATGGGCCAGCCCGAAAGGGTCCTGCCGGTGATGAAACGGATCCACCGAACCTCGGGGGATCAGGTCCTTCGTTCAGGGCTCAACTGCTTGCTCTGGGCCTGGTTCGGGCCCGCTGTCACGTAGCGACGGCTCGCGAGCTTTCTCTGGGAGTCGTTCAGGGTAAGCTCGTGGGTATGGAGGACGTCAAAGACGACGGGTGCCGCGCGTGGCAGCCCGGGCGGGTCAGGATCGGACGAGCGTTCCGGTGGCTGGAACGGCAGGCGGCCTGGACCTCCCTGGCCGTGCTGGTGCTTCTGACGTCGTGCGGGAGCGATGCGCCACCCAACGAATCCGGGACGTCTTCGGCGCCGCCCGCCACCCGGGAGATGGCCGTCCAGCAGCAGCAGAACGCCACCCGGCAAAACCCTCGGTCTAGCGCTACCTCCCAGGCTTCCCCCGAGGCCTCCATCCGGGTCTTCCCTCCGCAAGCTCCCCGCCTGCGGCCCGACTTCGCGGAAGTCGCCGCGCAGGTCAACCCCGCGCATCCGAGCGCCCCCTGGCCAGGTGAACTCCTCGCGACGAGCGCCGAATCCTCGCTGGTGGTCTTCCTGGAAGCGATCCGTCGAGGCGACGCCAAACTACTGGGCGGTATGGTCACGCGGGACTTCCGAGGGCAGGTCCTGGACGCTGCGGGCGCACCGGTCGCGGCATCCGGCGAAGAACTCCTCACGAAACTCGGCGCTGCGCTGAGACTCGGCGATCCGCTCATGTCGAATCCCGGTGTCCTGGAGGTGAGCGTCAGCGAGGTCGAGGCGCCGCCGCTCCTGGAAGCGAATGCGAGCGAGGATCAGGCGGCTCGGCTGGGTCGAACGATCGCCCATGTGCGAATCGGAACCAGGCCGGAGACCGCGTCGGAGACGCGGGCCCAGGTCCAGGCGACGATCGAGGTCGTGTGGCGTCTCGGCCGTCGCGTTCGGATCGCGGAAGTCTCGCTCCTTCACCTTCGTCATGACGAGATCGCGCCACCATTTCGTGATGTGACCTCCTCGGTGGTCCTGATCGATGAGGTCCGGGATGGCTCCCTGGCGAAGCTCCTCGGTCACGGAGCGCTGGAAGCCGCGGGCCGTACCGATCGCCTCGTCGCGGTGTCGGACATCTATCTGGCGCTCCACGGTGCGGCCGTCGGCGACCTCGACAGCGACGGGTGGGAAGACATCGTGGTGGGGCGGGCGGGCGGGCAGCCCAACCTTTGCTTCATGAACCGGAGCGGCAGACTCCACGAAGAGGGAGCGGCGCGGTCCCTGGACGCTCTGGATGACACGGGGGGCATGCTCATCGCCGACATGGACGGCGACGGACACCGGGACGTGCTCTTCGGTCGGGGCCAAGACGTGGCCATCTCTTGGAACGATGGGAGTGGCCATTTCGCGGAGCGGACCGCGCTGACGACGCCCTCCGGGACCGCGAGGGTCTACTCCCTTTCCGCCGCGGACGTCGACGGTGACGGCGACCTCGATCTCTACGACACGCGGTACTTCCGCTCGGGCAGCTACGGCGCCCAGGCGCCCACGCCGTACCACGACGCGATGAACGGCGCGAGCAACGTGTTCTGGCGCAACCTCCTCGTCGACGGGGACGCGGCAAAGCCGCGGCGGTTCCGCGACGACACGGCCGCGGTCGGGCTCGATGTGGAGAACGACCGGTTCAGCCTCTCGTCGGTGTTCGACGACTTCGACGGCGACGGGGATCTCGACCTCTACGTCGCGAACGACTTCGGGCAGAACAACCTCTACGCCTGGAACGGCACGCGCTTCGACGTGTTCTCGGAGGCCAGTGGCCTGACGGACAAGGCAGCCGGGATGGGGCTGAGCGTGGCGGACGTGGACCTGGATGGACAGTCGGATCTCGTCGTCAGCAACATGCACTCGGCGGCCGGCATGCGCATCACCCGCGAGGAGGAGTTCGGGCTCTCGCTGACGCCCGAGCTGAGAGCGGAGTTCACCCGCCATGCGCGCGGGAACACGCTCTACCAGGGACTGGGCGGCGGACGCTATCGAGACGTCACCGACATGACCGGGGCCGCGCCGGGCGGATGGGCGTGGGGAGCTCGCTTCGTCGACTGGGACCGGGATGGCCTCATGGATATCGTCGTGCCGAACGGGTTCTTGACCGGCCGCGGCGGGCCCGACCTTCAGAGCTTCTTCTGGCGCCGGGTCGTCGGCACGACGCCGATGAGCCTCGATGCGCCCGACGAGAGCATGGATCGCTACCTCGCGGGCTGGGCGGTGATCAGCCACCTCTCCCAGTTCGGCCGTCAGCACTGGAACGCCCATGAACGGACCTTCTCCTACGCGAACCGCGGCGGCTTCCGGTTCGACGACGTGACCCTCGCGACCGGGCTCGGCTTTGCGGACGACGGACGCGCGCTCGTCACCGCAGACCTGGATCGCGACGGACGCCTCGACCTCGTGTTCAGGAACCGAACCTCACCCATCCTTCGGGTGATGCAGGGCGTCCATGTGGGCGGCGGATGGGTCAGCCTGACGCTGATCGGTGATGCCCCCAACGTGGACGCGGTCGGGGCGCGCGTGGAGATCGCGGCAGACGGCGTTAAGCGGTTCGCGCGCATCACCGCAGGCGACGGCGTCCTCGGGTCCTCCACCAAGACCGCGCACTTCGGGCTCGGCGCAGCCCGTTCGATCGACGCGGTTTCGGTGACCTGGCCCGATGGATCGGTCGAGGAATTCAGCGCTTCGCCGGGCGGCGAATCGCTGCTCAACGGATCCTGGCAGATCGTGAAGGGAACCCGCGAGCCTCGGCTTTCGAGTCGCGGCGAGCCCTCCTTTCCGCCGCTCGATCGAGCGCAGCCCGCGCCGATGGAGTCGGCGGCTCCGGGACCACCGGCCTCTCGTGTCCCGCTGCTAGAGGAGTTTCCTCTCGGTGCATGGAGGCTTCCGTTCTTCGCGGGTCCAGGCAAGGAATCCGCCGTGGCGCGTCGGATCGACGAGTCCTGCGGCGCGAACGGGACGTTCCTGCTCTGCTGGAGCTCCGCCGTGCCTGATTCCGTCGCGGCGCTCAGCGATCTGCGAGGAGCCGAGGCAGCGCTGGAGACCGCGGGGGTGCGAGCCCACCCCTTGACGCTGGATTCCGTTCGAGAGGAAGCGCGCGCTCTGGAGCGACTCAGCCAGGCGGGACTGGAAGGAGAGCGCTCGGGCGGACGGGTTTCCCGAATGGACCGCGCCGTGCTGGAGCTGATCACCGCTCGAACGCTCGCGCCGTACGACGACGTGCCGCTGCCGCTCGGGATGCTCTTCGACTCCGAGGGCGACCTTGAGTGTCTGTACGTCGGCGATTGGCGGCCCTCGGAAGTGCTGGCGGATGCGGCGGCCCTCGCGGCGCGGACCGACAGCACCAGCGTACTGCCCCTCACAGGAGGCCAATGGACGGGCGATCCGCCCAGGCGGCTCCTCGAGGATGTGCCGGACAAACTGCGGACGCTCGGCCTCGTGGAACTGGCCGATCACCTCGAAGCGCGGCGCTGATCGAAAACCCATCCGCCGACGACGGCTCTCCCGAAGGTCACTCGCCGGTGGCGATGGGTGCCTGGATCAGGACCCAGCTCTCGTCGGAGAGATCGACGTGGAACAGCGCCTGGGTACCGCCGGGCGTGAGTTCGATCCGCGCCTCCACGGTCGACGACCGATCGGCGCCGCTCCACAGGCCTCCGTTCGGATGCCCGTAGATCGCGCCGCTGCTGACGGTCGCGAACGCGATGTCGCCGCTCTTGTCATAGGCGTCTGGCCAGGCCACGAGCGCTTTCTCCGTGACCGCGTTGCGGTAGACGTAGCCCGTGGCGAATCGATAGCCGTGGTGGAGCAGCTCGCCGGAGGTGCCGGTACGACGCGCGTCGGGAAAGCGGTGCTTGAGTCGCTTCACGTCCCGGACGAGCTCGAACAGGCCGGCGTCCGCCGAGTCCAGATGGCGCAGGCTCGCGGGGATCGCGCCGGGGGTGTCGCCCTCCGAATCAGGGATCATCGGCACGCCTCTCGGGAGGGTATTTCGGAACACGGCTCCCCCCAGGAGTCCGATGGTGAGCTTCGCGTCCTCGCGATTGGCCTCCAGCACGTGCGCCCGGAACCTGGGCATGGACACGACGACGACCAGGATCGCGATCGCGCTGACCAGGAGGGCCGCCGGGATGCCGCCGCCCACGGGGCGGGAAGCCTCCCATCCATCGGATGCTGGCATGGGCTCTGGCTGTGCAGCCGGTTCGATGGGGTTCTCTGGAGGCGTCATTGCTAGGGTAGGCACCTGAGTCTGGGGATCCAGACCGTTGGATGCAAACGTGATGGAGAAGGACGCAGGCAAGATCGACGGGAACTCTCTCCTGAGCGCGATTCCGGTCGATTGGCGCGAGCCGACGCTGGCGATCGCGCGGACGATGCGCGAGGCGGGGGAGCGCGCATGGATCGTCGGTGGGGGCGTGCGAGACCTCATCCTGGGCAGACCGATCAAGGACATCGACCTCGTGTCGGCGGCGCTACCCGATCGTGTCGAGGCGCTCTTCGAGCGGACCGTGGCCGTGGGGAAGGCCTTCGGGATCATCGTCATCGTGAAGGACGGCAAAGAGATCGAGATGGCGACCTTTCGCCGGGAGCGCGGCTATTCCGACAGCCGCCATCCGGATCTGATCGAGTACGCGGAGTCGCCCGCGGTCGATGCCGGGCGACGCGACTTCACCTGCAACGCGCTCTATCTCGATCCCCTGACGGGCGAGATCGAAGACCCCGCGGGCGGGCTGGCCGATCTTCGTGCCCGTCAGCTCCGCTGCGTCGGGCTCCCGGAAGAGCGCTTCCGCGAGGATGGCCTGCGCCTCCTGCGCGCGGGGCGGTTCCTGGCCGCCCTGGATCTGCAGCCTGCCGAGGGACTCCTCGCGGCGATGGAAGCCGAGCGCGAGTCCATCCGTGGCGTGAGTCCGGAGCGAGTCCTCGACGAGATGTCCAAGGTCCTCCGCGGGCCGGATCCGGCGCGAGCCGTTCGCGTGCTCTCCGACGCGGGTGTGCTGGATCTATCGCTGCCGGGTTGGTCGCGCAACGACCTGGCCGTGTCGGCGCTGGGCCGCGTGCTTCCCGGCGCGGAGCGAGGAGAGGTGTCCGCGGTCGCGCTCGGACTCGCGGTGCTCCTGGCTCCAGACCCGACCGACCTCGACAGCGTCGCCGATCGACTGGAGAGGCTGAAGTCGAGCAAGGAGCTGCGGAATTCGGTTCTCACCGTCCTTCGGACGCGGACGCAGCTCGACGCCCTCGTGGATGCAGCGGAGCCGGCGGACGTCCTGGAGCGTGGTCGGCGAGTGGCGCTGGCCCGCGATGGGTCGTTCGAGGCCGCTGTGTCTCTTGCGATCGCCCGGGCAGCGGACTCTTCCGAGGGGATCCGTGAGGCCGTGGCGCGGCTACGCGCGCTTTCGGCGGAGGCGCCGCCGGAGCCCGTGGCACTGACGGCGAAGGATGCGATGGAGGCCGGCTACCAGCCGGGGCCGGAGCTGGGGGACGTCCTTCGGCGCGCGGGCCTCGCGGCGCTCGGCGGTGCGTTCGAGGATCGTGAGGGAGCGCTCGCGTGGCTGCGCGACTCACGCTCACCGAGCTGAGCCTGGCCGGCGCCACGCCGACTTCAGGTGAGCGGGAAGACCTTCCGCATCGCGCCCGACATCCTCGCGCCGACCAGCGCCACGATCCCCGCGACGCTCGCCGCCGGCCCCATGAACATCCCCATCGCCGCGATGGACGCCGTGAAGAGCGGCAGCCTTCGCAGGGAGAGCCCCGTGGACGCGCCGACGGTGCCGCGGGTCCAGCCATTGCTTCCGTCGAGCTCGGCCGCGCGCTTCAGGAGCACTGTGGCGTTCCAGGCGGCGATCGCGGCGCAGGCGGCGAGCCCTGCCGCCGCCGGAAAGCCCAGTTCTCCCACGCGCAGCACGTTGCCACCCGGGGACAGCGCCACCAGCCCGGCGATTGGCACGGCCATGGCGGTCAGAGCGATACCCCGAAGCGCGCGCGAAGGGCGGTGGCCGAGGGGGCGCTGGTCCTCCTCGTCCTCAAGTCGGCCCAGGCGGCCGATGAAGAAGACGTGCGCGCCGTAGACCGCGCTGAGTCCGAGCAACGGGAGGCTCGGCGAGTCCACGAGTCCCACCAGCCAGGGCGACATCAGCCCCGCGCCGAGGTTGCCCGCGCGGCAGAGGCCGAGGAGGAGTGGTCCGCGGACCTCACCGCGGCCAGCGAGGTCATAGAGCACCGCGAGCGCCGCGACGACGGCCATCCAGACTCCAGCGCGTGGTCCCGCGCCGAACGCCCAGAAGATCCCGCCGAGGATCAGCATGCTGGCCAGCCCGAGCGCCATGGACGCCGGGATGGCGCCGGAAGGAATCGGTCGCTCGGGTCGTACCCTGGCGTCCTCCTCACGGTCGCTCCAGTCGTTGAGCGCCATCGCGCCGTGGTAGACCCCGAGGCTCGCCGGGATCAGTAGCCAGGGGAGCGCCGTCCCGGGCCACTGCGCCCCGAAACCTATGGCGACACCCACGAACACATCCGAGAGGGCGCTGAAACCCAGCGCCACCCGAATCAGCTGCCCGAACGCGATGATCGGGTTCGAGCGATCCGGTCCACCACTCGACTCACCACTCGCCGTCCGGTCCTTCTCGTCAGGCTTGCGCCTCGAACGCCGTCCGCTCATGGCGTGTTGATGAACCAGCGCACGATGTCCTGGTAGGTCACGTACACCATCAGCGACATGATCATCACGAGCCCGACCACCTGGCTGTAGCCGAAGGTCCGCTCCGAAACCGGCGAGCCCTTGATTCCCTCGATCAAGAGGAAGAGAAGGTGCCCGCCATCGAGGATCGGGATGGGCAGCAGGTTCAGGATCGCGAGGTTGATGCTGAGGATCGCGAGGAACTTGAACAGCACGCTCATGCCCTGGCTCGCCGCATCGGACGAGATCACGCTGATCGAGATGATGCCGCCGAGGTTCTTCGTGGAGATCTCCTCGCTAAACAGCATCTTCTGGAGCTGCTGCCAAACGTCCACCAGGAACCGCTTCGTGGTCGCGAATCCCTGGGTCATGGCCTCGCCCACGGTCTCCGCTCGGATGATGGTCATCGCGGCGGCGAGCCCGACACCGTAGGTCGGTCGGCTGAGGGCCTCGGGCTTCAGGGAGACGCGAATCTCTTCCATGGCGGGCGCCGGGCCGGTCGTGGGCACGCCCGCTGCCGCAGGCTCGGGCGAGCGGTAGGCGAGGAGGTCGACGTGGACGCCCTGGGCGACCGCATCGCGAATGGACGTGAGGAGGCTGTCCCAGGTGTCGACCGTCGCACCGTTCACCGAGATGATCTCATCGCCGTCCTTCAGTCCCGCGCGTTCGGCAGGGGAGTCGGGCGCCACCGTGACGATCGATCCGAGGCCCGGCGCTCCGATGGCGAGGTCGCCAGCGAGCAGCAGCGGGTCGGTGGACGCGTCGAGCGAGGCCGTGAGATCGACCCTGGCGCTCCCGCGCTCGACCTGGAGTGCCAGCGTCCCCGACTTCGGCGCGTCGATGAGGGCGTCGCGGAGGGCGGAGGCGCTGTAGACGCGCTGGCCGTTGACGCTCAGGATCCGATCGCCGCCGCGGATACCGAGTGACTGGACGAGGCTAGCGCCCGGGCCGGTCGTCCGCACGGCGTCGACGCGCGTTACGGCCGGTCCGACGCCGATGAGCTTGTTCGGACCCTCGGCCATCTTCGGTTGCACGGTCACCGTTCGCTCCGTGCCGTCGGCGCCGCGGAGTTGCAGCTCGATCGGTCCGGCGGCCATCATGGCACGGACCATCTGCTCTTCGAGCGAAAGGAGTGAGGGCTGTCCAACCACTCCGATCAGGCGATCCTCGGGGCTGAGTCCGGCCGCAGCCGCCGGCGAATCCGGTGCGACGACGAGCTTCGCGGTGGGATCGATGCCCGCGGGGAGGCCGATCCGATAGAGGCCAAACTCCTCGTCGAACTTCGGCTGGAGTTGGTAGGTCTTCACGCCGCCGGTTTCGCCCCCGTTGGGACCTTCGACCGAGGCCGGCGGCGGCTGGACCTCCAGCGTCACCCCGTCCTTGCCGTTCACCGCGACGGCCGTGACGAGGTGCTCGAAGTCCGTGATCTTCTGGCCGTTCACCGTGAGCACGCGGCTGCCGGCTGGCACGCCGGCTTCCCATGCGGCGGCTCCAGGCGTCGGCGTTCCGATGATCGCCTCGCGCGCCGGAAGACCGGCGAACATCACCAGCGGCATCACGACGAGCGCGAAGATCACGTTCATGATGACTCCGCCCGAGTAGTAGAGGAATCGCTGGGGGACGCTGAGCGAGGAGAGCGTGCCTTCTTCCTTCTCCGTCGTGCCGTCGTAGTACTCACCTGCGACCTTGACGAAGCCGCCGAGCGGAACGGCCGCGACCTGGAACATGGTGTCGCCGCGCTTCCAACCGAAGAGCCTCGGCCCGAAGCCCAGGGAGAAGATCTCCACCCTGGCACCGCACCAGCGTGCCGCCATGAAGTGCCCGAGTTCGTGCACGAAGATGACGAGGCCGATGCCGAAGACGACCAGGACGATGTTGAGGATGTCGGGAAAGTTCATGGATCAGGGGCGGCCAGGAGGCCTAGGGAACAGGCTGTTCAGCCAGGCCTATTTGCGGCAGGCGTCGAGGACGGCGTCCCGCGCATGGTCTCGGGCGAAAGCATCGGCTCGGAGAAGGCCGTCGAGGGTCGAGCCGTCCTGGCCCTTCCCCGCGTCGAGCGCGCTCCGGCAGATCGATGCGATCTCTGGAAGGGAGATGGCGCCGTCGAGGAAGGCCTGCACCGCCACTTCATCGGCGGCATTGAGGATGGCGCCGGTGGCACCTCCCTCGTCGACGCAGCGGAAGCCGAGTTCAAGGGCTGGAAATCGTTCCAGGTCGGGGGCCTCGAAGGTGAGGTTCTGGAAGAGTTCGAAGGAGAAACCCTCCAGGGACGACGTGCCGCGGTCCGGGTGGTGCAGCGCGTAGTGGATGGGGCCGCGCATGTCCGGCGGGCCGAGCTGGGCCATGACGGAGCCGTCCACGAACTCGACCATCGAGTGGACGATGGACTGGGGGTGGACCGCGACGTGGATCCGGCTGCGATCGAGGCCGAAGAGATGATGGAGCTCGATCACCTCCAGGGCCTTGTTCATGAGCGTCGCGGAGCCGACGGTCACGCGCGGCCCCATGTCCCAGTTGGGATGGGCGAGCGCCTGGGCTGGTGTCGCGGCCGCGATCTCGGCGGCGGATTTCGTGCGGAAGGGACCGCCGCTGGCGGTCAGGTGCACGCGACGGATCCGAGCCGTATCCTCTCCACGCAGGCACTGGAAGACCGCCGAGTGCTCGGAATCGACGGGGAGGATGGCGGCGCCGCGCGTGCGGGCTCGCTCCATGACCAGCTCGCCTGCGATGACGAGGGACTCCTTGTTCGCCAGGCCGAGGGTCTTCCCGCGATCGAGGACCGCGAGGCTCGGGGCGAGGCCCGCTGCACCCACGATCCCGTGGATCGCGATCTCGAAATCGGCGGCTTGGATGAGTTCCAGCGTCGCGTCAGGGCCCGAGAACACCGTGGTGCTGGGCGACACCACGTGCCGCAGCTCGTCAGCTGCACCGGCGTCCGTCAGGCTCACGAAAGCCGGGCGGAACTCGTTCACCTGGGCGGCGACCTCCTTCCAGGACCCCCGCGCTGCCAATCCAGCGACCTGAAGCCCCGATCCGGGCTCGCGGACGAGCTGGGCCGTCTGCTGACCGATGGAGCCAGTGCTGCCGAGAATCAGGGTGCGTTTGTTCAAAGCGGAGCTCCCAGGGGAAGCCGTGGGGGTTCATCGGCTATCCGAGGGACCGAAACGAGGGGCATTCTTGCCCAGGAACCACCGAGTCTACCGGAGGCAGCCGCCTCGATCCCGCGTCACGGTGCGAAGTCACGGGCAAATGCGAGCGCGGTGAGGCCCTCGGATGGCTCGATCGGATGGCTGGATCGGGCGGCTGAATCGGCCTGGGGTGTAGGACCGCAGCGCCGGGGTGACTAACCTAGTGGACCGCCCCCCGAGCCAGGCCGTGAGACAGGTGTGTCCCGCGGCCCGATCGGCCCCTTCAACCCACGCCCCTCCGTGACCGACCCCGCTCCCATCACCTATCGCGATGCTGGCGTCAACATCGACGCCCAGGACCAGGCTCTCGCCTCCGCCAAGGCGTCGGTCCGCGCGACCTTCACGCCCGGAGTCCTCTCCGACATGGGCCTTTTCGGCGGGCTCTTCGATCTCGCCAAGGTCGGCTCCGAGGGGCACATCCTGGTCGCGAGCGCGGACGGTGTCGGCACCAAACTGGAGGTCGCCAAGCGCGCGGGGATCCACGACACGGTCGGCCGAGACCTCGTCCAGCACTGCATCAACGACATCCTGGTCCAGGGGGCGCGGCCGCTGTTCTTCATGGACTACGTCGGAACCGGCAGGCTGGAGCCGGACGTGGTCTCCGCGCTGGTCCGCGGCTGCGCGGACGCGTGCCGCGACAACGGGCTCGCGCTCCTCGGCGGGGAAACGGCCGAGATGCCGGGCCTCTACGGGGAAGGCGACTTCGACCTCGTCGGCTTCATCGTCGGGTCCGTCGCCCGGGACAAGGTGCTCGACGGCAGCCGCGTGCGGCCGGGGCAGACGCTGATCGGGCTGCGCTCCAGCGGCCTGCACACGAACGGGTACTCGCTGGCGCGGAAGGTCATCTTCGAGCGCCTCGGGCTCGGGATCGACGATCGTCCTGAGGCTCTCGGTGGCCAGACCGTGGCAGAAGCGCTCCTCGCCCCGCATCGAAGCTACCTGGAGCTCTGCTGGCCGATGCTGGAGAAGAACCAGCTCGCGGCCCTGGCGCACATCACCGGCGGCGGCTTGCTCGACAACGTGCCGCGCGTGCTCGGCGCCCATGACGCGATCATCGACCGGTCGACCTGGGAGACGCCCGCGCTCTTCCAGATGATCGTCGACGCGGCCGGGATCGCGGGCACGGATGAGGCCTATCAGGCGCTGAACATGGGCATCGGGATGGTGCTCTTCGTGGCCGACGAGCACCTCGAAGCGGTGGAAGCGCATTTGCGTGACGCCGGAGAGGACGCCGTTCGGATCGGACATACGGTCGCCGCGAGCGGTGACGAAGGGGAGGTTCGATGGGCTTGAGGCAGCGCGGTTCGAACCCGAGGAGCGGCCGCTGCGCTTTCGTCGTCGCCGGTCTCCTTGCGCTTGCTGTGGTCGTCGGCGCCGGGGCGCAGACCGCGTCCGATTCTGGGGTGCAAGGGGATCCAGCCCTTGCGGTGCTGGAGGTCCTGCGCCAGGACCCTGCGGCCCGTTCGGGTGATCTCGCGGATCGCGGTCGTCTGCTTCGGGCGGGGTACGACGCGTTCATCTCCAGCATGGATTCGTTCCAGGGCGACCTGGCAGTCGACCTCGCGCGAGAGCTGTTCGCCGAGGATCCGGCGATCTGGAGCGCCTTCTGCCTGGAAGGCGCGCTGCGCCGGTCGGCGGATTCCGAGGCCGGTCCGGAGTCGCCTCGCTTCCGAGAAGCGCTCGAGGTTCTCGAAAGCTTACGGGAATCGAACGCGTCGGATCCGGTCGCGCAACTGGACCTGACGAACCGGATCGCCATCCTTGCAGGCGGCTTCGGGGCCCGTATCGTCGAGCGTGCGTCGCTCGGTCGCTCGCTGGCATCCAGAGGCGTCGACGGCGCACAGATCACCGGTCTGGCGGCGCTGGCGGATCGTCCTGCCGTGGCCGAGCGGCTCTTCGGCTCACTTTTGGATCGCTCGATGGCGCGCCCTGCCGCCACCGCGCCCTCGGGCGAGAACGGCCAAGATGACGAGTCCGTCATGCCGTCATCGCCTATAGAGAGCCTGCCATCCCGCGACGTACCACCGGAAGCGGCACCCTGGGCCCTGCGCGGACATGCGCTGGCCTCGCTGGAGCTGCTTCGCGGTCCTTTCTCCATCCAAGACTGACCCCCCCCCTCGAACTTTCCAACACCATGCGTTTTCCTACCTCGTTCGGCACTGCAGGCCTCGGCCTCGCTTGCGCCGCGCTCGCTGCTGCCAGCCCGCTCATCACCCAGGCCTCGCGCCAGCTCAAGGACTCCGATATCAAGAAGGTCGCGTCCACGCTGGGGGACTACTTCGAGGCCATCGCGGAGGGGAAAGGCATGCTGGAGGCCGAAGCCGATTTCTACGAAGAGGTCAACAAGGTCAACGAGAAGAAGCTCAAGGATGGCGACCTGCTGGCCCTGACGGCCGATGTGAACCAAGCCATCTACATGTCGAACGGCTACGAGCGCAAGGCGCCGAAGCGAGCGAACGGTTCGGTGATCGAGAAGTCGTACAAGACCTCTCGGGTGCAGAGCGGCTCGGTGGACTACGCCGTCTGGACGCCCGCCAAGTACAAGCCGAAGGACGGCCCGTTCGCGCTGATCATCACGATCCCCGAGGAAGGGAAGTCCCCGGAGAACCACGTCAAGGAGAACTACATCGACGGTGGACTGCTCGATGCAACGGTCATCGCCGCGCCGAAGATGCCCGGGGAAACGGACGCCTGGCTGGAGCGCGATGGGCTGGGGTCCGTGCTCATCACGCTCCGTGACATCACCGATGTGTATGCGATCGACGTCGAGCGCATCTTCATCGGGGGCCGCGGCAAGGGCGGCGAGGCTGCCCTCAAGATCGCCAACATGTTCCCCGATCGCTTTGCTGGCGCGTTCTGCTGGGCCGGCGACGGCGGCGCCGAGGTGGCGGCCGAGAACCTGACCCACGTGCCCGTGCTGATCCTCGGTGGGGGATCGAACGCCACGGCTCTTCTCGAGCGTGCGAAGGCGGCAGACCTGGAGAACGTGACCCTGGACCCCGCAGGCGGCCAGGATGCGATCATCTCCTGGATGGCCGATAAGCGCCGCACGAACTACCCCGACAAGTTCACGATCGTCCCGGGCGAGATGTTTCCGACGCGGGCCTACTGGGCGCAGTTCGCCCCGACGGACGACATGGCCAACACGCGCCTCGAGGCCGAGGTGAATCGCGAGACGAACACGATCACGCTGACCGGCAAGGGAGTCACCGAGTGCACTCTCTACTTCTCCGATGGATTCGTCGACCTCTCCAAGCCCGTGACCGTCATCGCCAACGGTGCCGAGCCGGTCGTGGATACGTTCGAGCGGTCGCCGTCGGTGTTCCTTCAGCTTCTGAAAGACAGCAAGTCCGATGCGGCTCGGTACTACGTCGCTTCGAAGCAGTACACGCTGCCGATCGTCGCCACCGAATCCGATAAGTGAGCGACCACTCCTCGCCGGCGATCTCGACCCCAGTTCTCGCGGTTCTCGTGGGGCTGGCAGGGGCCGCGACCATGGTCATCGAGCTGGGCGCCGTCAGGCTCCTGGCGCCCTGGTTCGGGACGTCGAGTAGCGTCTGGACGAATGTGATCGGCGTGGTGCTCGCCGCGCTCGCCCTCGGCTACGCCCTGGGCGCGCGGCTCGCGTCAGGTCGCTCGCCGCTGCGGAGGCTCGGGACCGTGCTGCTGCTCGGTGCCGCGTTTGCCGCTTGGTTGCCTATCGCGGCATCGGGTATCGCGGCCTGGTTCATGCCCGCGGGCGTGGCGCTGCACGATGCCGCCGAGCTCCTGGTGTGGGGCAGCCTCGGCGCGGCGACCGTGCTCTTCCTTCCTGCGGCGGCGACCCTGGGTTGCGCGGGCCCCCTCGCGGTCGAGGTGCTTCAGCGCGTCCGCGGGGGCGGCGCTGGCCGAGCCGGTGGCCATGTGCTCGCGGCCTCGACGATCGGAAGTCTGGTCGGCACGTTCGGCACGACTCACCTTTTCATCCCCAGCCTCGGGGTGACCGGGACGTTCCTGACCGCCTCGGTGGTGCTCGCTGCGGCCGGTCTCTGGCTCTGGTTCGCGAGCGCGAGGGGGACCCGTTCGACGGTGCAGGCGGTCGGCCTCGTTCTACTCTCCGTCGGTGGGGGGACGCTGTCGGCTTCGAGCGCGGAAGCGCGTCCACCTGGAGAGGGGGAGACGCTCCTCGCCTCGGCGGACTCCTCGATGCAATCGCTCCGCGTGATCGAGAGCGGCGAGGGCGCGCAGCGCATGCGCTTCCTGCGCGTGAACGAGAGCCTCGACTCCTTTCAGTCGGTCTGGAAGCCCGAGCCGGGACTGCTCCTCGGTGGGCACTACTACGACTACTTCGCGCTCCCGTATGCGTGGACCTTCCACGAACTCGGCGAGGCGCCTCCGACCTGGGACGTGCTCGTGATCGGGCTGGGCGCAGGAACCGCTGTGCGCGTCCTCGAAGGCGCGCTGGCGGACGGCACGCGACTGCGAACGGTGGGCGTCGAGATCGACCCCGAGGTCGTGGAACTCGGAGCGGAGTACTTCGACCTGGAGCGCGGAACGGACGATCGCGTGGCCGTCGGCGGAATGGACGGTCGAGCGGCCCTGCGCTACATGGATCGTCAGTTCGACCAGATCATCGTCGATGCGTACGCCAACAACATGGAGATCCCTCCGCACCTGGCGAGCACCGAGGCTTTCGCGGCGATGGGAGCGATCCTCAAGCCGCGCGGCTGGATCTCGATCAACGTCGGAGGTTTTGGCCTGGAGGATCCGGTGGTGCGAGCCGTCGCCGCGGCGGCGGCTGTCGGGCTCCAGGAAACCGTCAGCATCGGCCGCATTCCGTTCTCCAGGAACCTGGGGGTCTGGCTGCGCAAGGACGACGAGGTTCCGAGGCCCTCCACGTCGGAATTTGGCTCCCTGGGGCAGCCGCTGCCCGGTGGCACCGGGCAGCTGATCGAAGGCTTCTCGGTCCCGGGGGCATGGGCGAGACTGGAGCCCGAGGCGCTCGCGGAGTCGGCGAAGAACGATGATCGGTCGGCGATGGAAGAACTCCAGCTGGAGTCGATTCTGCTGGCATCGAAGCATCTACACGAACTCGACGATGCGTCGGGCGACGGATCCGAGGAGAGGGTCGCAGGGCCAGCGGCCACGCAGGACGACGAGGCCAACTTCGCTTCGGTCCAGGCGCTGCAAGGCGAGGGCGTGGACATGGCGCTGGCCTTCGAGGCAGCCCGGGCGATCGAGTCGCCTCGGCTTCGGCAGACGGCGGAGTCGCGCTTGCTCTGGGGGGCTGGCGACCTCTTCGGAGCGCTCGATGCGGCGACGCAGGGTCTGCGCTTCGTACCAAGGGACCCTGGTCTGCTTCTGACGGCCGTCAACCTGGGGCTGATCGTGGGGGCGAGCCAGGCGTCCGGCGAGCGCCTCGCGCGATTGCAGGAGGTGGTTGACACCGATGCTTCCATGGACACGCCAACGCGCGACTGGTATCGAGGGCAGATCGCGCCGCTGATCGATCTGCAGGCCGACGCGCAGCGTCTGCGGCAGGCGAAGGAGAGGGCAGTCAAGTTGTCGCGGTGGTCCACTTTCGCGATGGCAGGGGCGGCGCTGGGTCTCATTCTGGCACTGGCTTTCACGGGCAGGGTGGGCGGAGCCTCGTCTGCCTCCACGACTGGGTAGGCTTCGAAGGAACTGGCGCGCATCGGCGTTCGTCCGAATCGCAGCGGCGGCGCAGCAGAGGCTCGCCGCTCCACGACCTTCCTCCAACAGACCACCGCTCCACATGCGTTCTCTTCGCTCCGTCCTCGCCGTGACCCTCATCGGTGCCCTTTCCAGCGCCGCGTCAGCGCAGATCGGCTCCACCTACTGCACGGCCAACCCGAACTCTTCCGGGTCGATCTCCGCCATCTCCGCCGTCGGCAGCACGGACGTCATGCTCAACGACGTCACGCTGCAGTGCGGCAGCCTTCCGACCAACGCCTTCGGCTACTTCATCACCAGCCAGACCCAGGCGTTCGTCGCGAACCCTGCAGGAAGCGCTGGCAACCTCTGCGTCGGCGGTCAGATCGGCCGCTACGCCGGCAACATCCTCACCTCGGGCACGAGCGGCGCGGTCTCGCTGACCATCAACCTCAACTCGATGCCGGCGCCGACGAGCACCTACTCCGTCATGCCGGGCGACACCGTGAACTTCCAGTTCTGGCATCGCGACTCCAGCCCGGCCGGTCCCACCTCGAACTTCAGCCAGGGCCTCGAGATTCCATTCGACTCCGTCGCTTCCGGCCCGACGTTCGAGAACGACATCTATCCGATGCTGACGCAGCCGAACATCAACGCGTCGTCCTGCGTCACGTGCCACGGCGGCATCTGCGGACTCGACCTTTCGACGGCTCAGATCGCATTCAGCTCGCTGGTCAACGTCCAGTCGTCTTGCTGCTTCCCCGAGATCTACGTCGTGCCGAACGACCCGAGCAGCAGCGTCTTCTACACCAAGCTGACCACGCCGACGTGCGGAAGCAAGATGCCGCTCGGCGGGACATTCGCCGGCGACCCGAACGTGGTTCGCGACTGGATCCTCGCGGGCGCCCCTTTCTGATCAGACGTTCGATTCAGATCCCAGGACCTGTCAGAACAGGTCGAGCACGCCGCCGCCGTCTCTCTCGTTCGTGAGGGTCGGCGGCGCTGCACTCCAGGTCACGTCCAGCGCGAGGTGGGCGTTCCAGGGCAGGGACCGGTTGGAGCAGATGGCCCCGAGCGCCGCCGCGGCGAACGCGCGCGAGGTGTCATCGATCTTGCGCTTCCCGATGCGATCCTCGCGCATGACGTAGAGGAGCGCGGGCACGGCGCCGGGGTCGTTGCACCAGGCAAGGCCCTGAAGCGCCGCGATGCGCTCCGGCATCAGGCGAGCCCGCGCGAGCCGAGTGACGAGCAGCTCCACGAGGTCGTCGTCCTTCAGCAGAGCGAGCGCGATCGAGGCTTCGCGGAGGACCTGTGGGGCCACGAGCGGGTCTGCGGCCACGTCCTGGAGGGCGTCGACGGCGCCGTGGGCCTGGAGCAGGGCGAGCGAGGTGGCGAAGAGTCCGCGAACGCTGAACGAGCCCGTCGTGAGCCCCTTCACGAGCGTGCCGGTTCCCTCGTCGTCGCCCGCGAGCGCCAGTGCGACGGCGGCGGCGCTCTTGCCCTCGGGGCTCACCGCGTCGCCGAGCTCTTTCATCAACAAGGCGCGGTTCTGGAGTGAAGCCGATGCGCCGGCGCCATGGCGCAGGTGCTCGAAGAGTCCGAGGGCCAGCGCCGCCCAGGGACGCTGGCTGGCTTTGCCTTCCGAGGCGAGCCCGCGGAATAGACCGGCCAGGTCCTGGGCGACAGCGCCGCGCACGCTTTCGACGTCGGTCCCAGCCCGGCCAGCGATGCGGGCCAGCGCCAGTAGAGCGAGTCCGCCTTCACGCTCCTGACCTTCCTTCGCGACCTGGAGGAGCCGCTCGATGGCATCGCGGTCTCTGCCGTCCGCGCGCGGCTCGACGAGTAGCCCCAGGGCCTGGCAGACTCCCTCGCGAACGGTCGCGTTCTTCTCGCCGCTGCGGAGGGACAGCGCGAGCGTGAAGCGAGCCAGCATCCGCTGCCGGAGTTCCTCCTGGGCCGCGGCGACCGCGAGCACATCGTGCGAGTTCTCAGGCGACCCTACGTTCGCGCGAGTGAGGCGTGCGATGGCGACCGGGGCCTGGCTCCGCGCGCGCAGGTCGGTGCTGTCTGCATCGAAGAGCGCGAGAAGTCGTCGGACGGTGGCTTCCTGGCCGGCAGGCGGCGCCTCGTCGCCTGTTTCGGGAACGTCGAACGGGAGGGGGGCCCATCCGATCCCCAGGATGGCTGCCGCGGCGACTTCGGTGTCCTTCGCGTGGACCTCTGCCACCTGGAGCAAATGCTCCACGACGAACGTTCGCTCGGAGTGCCTGCGGCTATGGTGGCCGACGAGGCCGAGCGCGTAGGCGGCGAAGGCGCGCGTTCGCTCATCGATGCGCCCGCCGCCGAGCGCCTTCTTGCCCTCGTCCCGGCCGTCGACGAGGGCCGCAAGGAGCGTCGTCGAGCGCGGTCCACCCACGAGTCCGAGGGCGATCACGGCCGCATCGCGTACGCGCTCGTTCGCGTCTTTCAATCGGGGCAGGATGGAGGCTTCCACCGAGATGGCGTCGGCCGCCTGGAGGTACTCCTTCGGCGCCTCTCCGATCTTTCCGAGCGCGAGCAGGCAACCGACGGCCAGGTCGAGGTCCCGCGTGCTGGAGAGCCGTTCCTGGAGCATGGGCACGACCTCCGTGAAGACCTTTTGCTCCGATAGGCCAGGGAGCGAGCCGGTGCGGCGCTCGCCACCGAGGGGCATCGCCATCACGTCGCCGGCACCGCGGTAGCGAAGCTCGGCCAGGAAAGGCTCGCGATTGAAGGCCCACCAGCGAGTCCAGCTGGCGCTGCCTTCGAGGAAGTAGCCGCCAGGGTCACCGGGGCCGCCGCGCGTGGTATCGCCGGGGCCGGGCATCAAGCTGGAGCCACGCGGTGGGGCGAGGGCGAACTGAGCCAGAGCGGGCGAGCCCAGAGTGCAGAAGAGGAGCAGCGCGGAACCGACGGAAAGCCAAGGCGCGAGCGGGTGGCGAGATGCGATCTTCGAGGGTGGGGGTAGTGACATGGGAGGTTCCCGGCGGCTGGGTGGTGGGCGTACCTCGTTCTATAGCCCATTCCACCCCGTGACTACGCCAGCGGGGCATCCGTACAAAAAAAGCGCCCCGGCGCGTCCTTGATGGACGCGCCGGGGCGCTTCAGTCAGGCAAATCCTAGAGGATATCCAGGACGCCGGTGCCGTCCGAGTTCGTCAGCGTTTCGACGTTGGCCCGGTAGTTCACGTTGCGCGAGAGCTTCGTGTTCCAGGGCAGCGGCTCCTTGCTGCAGACGATGCCGAGCGCGACCGCGGAGAAGCCGCGGGCGATGTCCGACGCCTTCTTCTCGCTTTCGCCGAGAAGCATCTGCGTCAGGGGCTCGACCGACTCCTTGTCACCGATGAAGCCAAGCGCGCTCGCGATGGCGGCCTGGGCCGAAAGACCCTTGGCGTCTTGGAGCATGGACACCAGTTCCGGAACCGCCGTCTTGTCGCCGAGGAGACCGAGTGCGATCGCCGTCTGCTTCAGGAGGTCGGGGCGGAACTTGGCCTTTTTGACGACGTTGTTCAGGACTTCCACCGCCTGGGTGGCCTGCATGAGGCCGAGGCCGACGGCGATGTTGCCGCGAGCTTCGTCGGTCGAGAACTCTTTCTTGTCCAGCATGCCGAGGAGATCGTCAGCCGACTCGGAGTCCTTCAGAAGGCCGAGCGAGATGGCGTATCCACCGATGAGGGCGGGCTGCTTCTCCTTCTTGGCTTCACTGCGGACCGCGAGCACCACGTTCGGCGGTGCCGGCGTGCTGGCCTCGTTGAGCGCGTGGCCGTAGACACCGAGGGCGAGGGCCGCCCAGGGCTGCTTCTGGCCTTTGCCCTTCGCGAGGGCGGACAGGATCTCCTTCTCCGCAGCACCTTGAAGGCCACGGTCACCGGTCGAGCCGGCACGGCTGCCCATCTCGCCGAGGGCGATCAGGCCGAAGTACTCGGTGTGGTTGTCCGCAGACTGCTTGGCGATACGTGCGAGCTCCTTGAAGATCAGCTCGTTCTGCTTGCCTTCTTCGCCGGTCGAGCCTGCGTTGCCGATCATGCCGAGGGCGATCGTCGCCGACATCAGGACCTCGACGCGCTTCTCCTTGGAGTTCTGGTCAGCCAGCTCCAGGAGACGATCGATCACCTTCCCGCGAATGGCGAGCTGGCTCTCGGGGATGCTGTCGTGGGTCGACAGCAGTCGAGCCGCAGCGATGGGAACCTGCGAGCGAACGCGGAAGTCCTTGTCTCCGCCTTCGTCGCCGCGGGTGTCGGGGTTCATGTTCTCGATGAGGTACTCGAGCAGAGCCACGCGGTTGGCCGCGTACTTGGCGTTCGAGTCCTCTTCGGTGACGGCCACCTCCGACTCCCAGTCGAGCGGAATCAGGCCGAGGGCGCTGATGGCACCGACCTTGATATCCGGGCGGGCACCGCGCTCACCTTGGATCGTGTCGACGAGGTGCTCGACGATCGTCTGACGCATCTCGTTGCTCGCGGTCTTGTTGCCGACGAGGCCGAGGCCGTAGGCGGCGAAGGCGCGGGTACGGACCGGAACGGCCTTGCCCACGAGGCGCTGGCCTTCGTCGTCACTCCGCATGAGCGAGACGAGGGCCGGAACGCCGCGGTCATCGGCGAGGATGCCGAGGGCCAGCGCGGCGGTCTCCGCGTTCTGCTGCTCCTTCGACTTCAGGAAGCGCGTCATGATCTCGACGAACTGCGAGCTACCGTCCTCACTGGGAACGTCGCCGATCTTCGCGAGAGCCACGAGGCAACCCGTGACGATGTCGTTCTGCTTCTCGGACTCGAGGGTCTTGATGAGTGCCGGAACCACCTTGTCGCGGATCAGGCTTTCACTCGGACGCAGCGAGCTTTCGCGCTGGTCCTCTTCACCGCGACCGAGGAAGAAGTCGTCACTGCTGGAGACGACGCCCGCGGAGCGAACTCGAGCACGCAGGTTGAGGTACGGCTCCTTGTTGAAGCCCCACCAGAAGTCCCAGATGGAAAGGTCGGGGCCCGCGGAGCCGCCGCCCGAGGTCGGGCCAGCGGAAGCAGGGCCGGCCGCCGGAGCACCGGGGCTGGAGGGGCCGGGGGAAGAGGGGCCGGCCGGGCCAGGGGCCGAGGGGCCGCTGGGGCCGGGCGAGGAGGGGCCGCCTGCGCCGCCGCCGCCGCCGCCGCCGCCAGGAGGGACGGTGTCGCCAGGACCGCGGTACGTACCGCCGTGGCCTGTCGACACGTCCGGGAGGCAGAGGGCGCCAGCCGCGACGAGGGCTCCAAGGAGCAACTGTTTCTTCATGGGATCGGAGTCGTGGGGGTTCGGGGTCCCGAGGATTCAGGCGAGACTCGTCTGAATCGGGGCCCGGTGACCAGCTAACAAAAGTTGTGATACCGGGGTGGGAGGAGACCCGCGGCGGTGATGCAAAGAGAGTGCAAGCGGTATGCCAGCGCCTTAGAACGCGAGCATGGCTTTCTGAACGGTCCTCCAGTCGTGCGGACCCGAAGGCCCGCGCGCGCCCCATGATAGGCCCTGGGGCGTGAAAGACGCCATATTCGTCCGAGACACAGCCCACCGAAGCCGGGAATTGCGGCAATCCGTCACCGTGGCGTCGTCGGCTTCCAAGCGGGGAGGCGTTACGCAAAAGACCCCACTCTGGACGTGGCTGAATGGCCGCGTTACGGCAGCGTGACGGATGTGCACGTTGACGAACCGTTCAGATGGCGAGCGGCGCTTGGCAGAGCCTTCTTTTTGGAACCTCAGATCGGCAGACTCCCGGAGTGAGGCACCCCTGGCATGCTCTGACGCGACTCTTGACGGACGGGATCGGCGAGTCTACCGATTCTGGCGGTTCGCTGGGGGAGGCGTCTCTCCAGGAGGCCTGGACCGAGGCCGCCGCCCGGATGGGGCTCGTCCGGCTGGTCTGGTGGGCGGAGAGAGGCGACACGGAGCCCAGTCTCGCCTATCCGTGCCTTCGGAGTGCGGTCAGGAGCTACCCGGGCCCGCGCCGTTACCGTGCGCTCTCTCGGTCGATCTGCGGCGGTGAAGAAGAGCAATCGGTGGAGGTCGACGGCGCCGTTCTGGCGGCCGCTGCTCTTCCCGGACGCTTGCCTCCGAGGGCCGTTCTCTCCGAGTTGGCCACGCTGGCGCTCGCCTTGCTCCGCAAGCATGAGCTGATCGCGGAGCGACGGAGGACCCAGCAGCGGCTGGCCCAGGCCGATGCGACGGCGGCAGCCGGGCATGACCTGCGGAACGAGCTGACCCGTGCCCTTCTGTTCGCGGGCCGTGGCCACGCCGGCGATGGTGCGGAGGTCGTGCGGGCGCTCGGCGCGGCGCGTGATCTGGCTCAGTCGGCGCTCTTGCCTCCGCTCCAGCATTCGTACGAGCGCGCGGCGGAACTCACGACGCTCGGGCTCGTCGACCTGCGGATCCTGGTGACCGAGGAGATACGGGCCGCAGCGGCCGCCGCCCGAGCGCCGCTGGGTCGAGTCCCTTCGGTTCGACTGAAGTGCCCCAAGAGGGTGAACGTACTCGTGCACGAAAGGACGTTTCGGCGAGCCATTCGGAATGCGACGCTGAACGCGATGGAGGCGGCTGTGGGGCGCGGCTCCGTTTCGTTGCTGGCGAAGAGGCTGGATTCGGTCACCACGTCCGGCCACGGCGTGACGCTGGAGATCGAAGATCAGGGCGTCGGGATGTCCGAGCAAGAAGTCCGTCGCTTCCTCGATCCTCGCGGGGCGACGGTGGGGGACTCTGCCGTCGCGGATGACCTCGGCGGCAAGCCAGCCTCCACGGGGCTGGGGACCGCTAGCCTCGCCCTGGCGCTCACGGCGAGCTCCATTCCACTGCGCGTTCGAAGCGCACCCGGCGTCGGCACGAGGCTGACGTTCTGGCTGCGGGAAATCGTCGACCTGAGGTCGCCCGTTCAGGTGGTGGTGGATCCGGACGTCCGGCGGGCGCGCCGCCGTATCGAGGTTCTCAGAAAGCGCTTCGGGGCGGCGTGGGCCGTCGAGTCGGCCGCCGCAGCCGCACCGCTTCTGAGGTCGGAGTGGACCGTTCAGGCCCCTGAATGAACAGCGCCGCGCCGATCCCCTGAAGGAACGGCGCGGCGCCAGTGGAACCAGCGGGAGGGACGCAACGACCAGCCGTTGCGCCGTCCTGCCTGCCGCTATCGTTCGATCAGCGTGGCGCGGGCGTACTCGCGGTTCATCCGCGCGATGTTCTCCACCGAGATCCCCTTCGGACACGCTGCTTCACACTCGTAGTGGTTGCTGCAGTTGCCGAAGCCCGCGTCGTCCATCGCGTCGACCATGGCGAGCACGCGGCGCTCGCGCTCGGGCTCGCCCTGGGGCAGAAGCGTCAGCTGGCTGACCTTGGCCGACGTGAACAGCATCGCCGAAGCGTTCGGGCAGGCCGCCACGCACGCGCCGCAGCCGATGCAGGCCGCCGCTTCGAACGCGAGGTCCGCTTTCTCCTTTGCCACGGGAATCGCGTGAGCGTCCGGAGCCGCGCCGGTGTTCACCGAAACGTAGCCACCGGCCTGCTGGATCTTGTCGAACGCCGAACGGTCCGTGATCAGGTCCTTGACGATCGGGAACGCGTTCGCGCGCCACGGCTCGATCTTGATCCGATCTCCGTTCCTGTACGTGCGCATGTGCAGCTGGCACGCCGTGGTGCGCTCGCGCGGGCCGTGGGGCTGGCCGTCGATCGTGAGCGAGCACGAGCCGCAGATGCCCTCACGGCAGTCGTGGTCGAACGCGAACGGCTCTCTGCCGGACTCGACGAGTTCCTGGTTGAGCACGTCCAGCATCTCCAGGAACGACATGTGCTCGTTCGCGGTGATCTCGTGCGTTTCGAATGCGCCGGGAGCGCCCGGTCCAGCCTGTCGCCAGACCTCGAGCGTGATGCGCATGTCGCCTTGTTTGGCTTTTTGAATCATCTTCTTTGTCTCGTGTGGAAGGTCCAGGAAATCGGCTACTTGTAGCTCCGCGTCGTGAGCTTGACCTCTTCGAAGGTCAGTTGCTCGCGGTGCTCGGTGGGGACGGCGTCGGGGCCGTTGAACTCCCACGCGGTGACGTGGCTGAAGTGTTCATCGTCGCGCTTCGCCTCGCCTTCTTCGGTCTGGTGCTCGGCGCGGAAGTGACCTCCGCACGATTCGTCGCGCACGAGCGCGTCGTGCATCATCACCTCGGCAAACTCCATGAAGTCGGCCACGCGGCCGGCCTTCTCGAGATCCTGGTTGATCGTGTTCTGATCCCCGATCACGCGCACGTCCGTCCAGAACTGCGAGCGCAGGTCGGCGATCTTCCGCTTGCCCTCCTTGAGCCCTTCGGCCGTCCGTTCCATGCCGCAGTAGTTCCAGACGAGGTTGCCGAGTTCGCGGTGCATCGACTCGACGCTCCGCGTGCCCTTGATCGCCATGAGGTCGTCCGCTCGCTTGCGCGCGGAAGCTTCCGCCTCCTTGAACGCCGGGTGATCCTTGGTCACTTCCTCGAGCTTTCGACCCGCGAGGTGGCTCGCGATCGTGGCCGGAATCACGAAGTAGCCGTCGGCGAGCCCCTGCATCAGCGCACTCGCGCCGAGTCGGTTCGCGCCGTGATCGGAGAAGTTCGCCTCGCCGAGCACGAAGAGCCCTGGGATGGTGCTCTCCAGGTTGTAGTCGACCCAGAGGCCGCCCATCGTGTAGTGCACCGCGGGGTAGATCCGCATCGGCATCTCGTACGGGTTGTCGCCCGTGATGCGCTCGTACATCTCGAAGAGGTTGCCGTACCTGGCTTCGATCGTGGAGCGGCCATCGCGTTTGATCGCGTCCGCGAAGTCGAGGTACACCGCCTCGCCGGTCGGGCCTACGCCGCGACCCTCGTCGCACACCGTCTTGGCGTTCCGCGAAGCCACGTCCCGGGGGACGAGGTTGCCGAAGCTCGGGTACTTGCGCTCGAGGTAGTAGTCGCGTTCGGCTTCCGGAATCTCCGTCGCCTTGCGGGTATCGCCCTTCGTCAGCGGAACCCAGACGCGGCCGTCGTTACGCAGCGATTCACTCATCAACGTGAGCTTCGACTGGTAATCGCCCGAGCGCGGGATGCAGGTCGGGTGGATCTGCGTGTAGCACGGGTTCGCGAAGTAGGCGCCGCGCTTGTGGGCGCGCCACGCCGCGGTGACGTTGGAGTTCTTGGCGTTGGTCGACAGGTAGAACGCGTTTCCGTAGCCGCCGGTGCACATGAGCACCGTGTGGGCAGAATGGCGCTCGTACTCGCCGGTCTTCAGGTTGCGCGTGATGATGCCGCGCGCAACGCCGTTGACGACGACGAGGTCGACCATCTCCTGGCGCGTGTGCATCTCGATCTTGCCCGCGTGGATCTGGCGGTTCATTGCGCCATAGGCACCGAGAAGAAGCTGCTGGCCGGTCTGGCCGCGCGCGTAGAACGTCCGCGAAACCTGGGCTCCACCGAAGGAGCGGTTGTCCAGAAGGCCGCCGTACTCGCGCGCGAACGGAACGCCCTGCGCGACGCACTGGTCGATGATGTCCACCGAGACCTCGGCGAGACGGTGCACGTTGGACTCGCGGCTGCGGTAGTCGCCGCCCTTGACCGTGTCATAGAACAGGCGGTGAACGGAGTCTCCGTCACCCTTGTAGTTCTTCGCGGCGTTGATGCCGCCCTGGGCAGCGATCGAGTGGGCGCGGCGCGGGCTGTCGTGGATACAGAAGGCCTTGACGTTGTATCCCATCTCGGCGAGGGTCGCTGCGGCGGAGCCGCCTGCGAGGCCGGTGCCGACGATGATGACGTCGAACTTGCGCCGGTTGGCTGGGTTGACGAGCTTGAGGTCGAACTTGTAGTTCGTCCAGCGGTCCTCCATGGGGCCACCGGGGACCTTGGAGTCGAGCTTGGCTGATTGGGTGGGAGAGTCGGCGATCGTCATGGGGTCAGCCTGCAAAGAACAGATAGATCGGGATGCCGCCGAATCCAGCGACAAGAAGCACCGTGATGACACGGCCCGTGATTTTGATGAGGCCCCGGTAGCGCGGCTGGGCGAAACCGAGGGTCTGGAACGCGCTCTGGAACGCGTGCCACATGTGGAACCCGAGGACACCCATCGAGACGAGATAGATCCCGAATCCGATGGGGGACTTGAGCCTGGCCGTGACCATGGCGGCGAGGTCGTACTCGCTCTCGTCCAGGAACTCCTTGGAGATCCGGAAGTCCCAGAGGTGAATGAGGAGGAAGACGAGGAGCAGCGGCCCGGTGATCCACATCGTCGTCGAAGCGACGCTCTTGGCGCCCATGCCCAGCTGGCTCCGGTACTTGTCCGTGCGGGACGCCTTGTTCTTCGTCGTCAGGAAGACGGCGAAGAGCACGTGCACGAAGAAGAGAGCGGCAAGCCCGGCCTCGGCGACCGGTAGCAGCGGGTTGCTCTCGAGGAGATACGCGTAGTCGTTGAACGCCTTGGGGCCCGCGTACAGCGTCAAATTGCCCGCCATATGGACGAGCAGGAAGAGCGTCAGCGACAGACCCGTGACGGCCATCACGTACTTGCGGCCGATCGACGAGTTCAGGAATTTGACGAAAGGATTCATGGAGTGTGCTTCGAGGCGACAGGCGCCCCTCGGGGGGTCCGCTCGGGTCGGATCCGGGGGTCGCGCCGCGCTGAGCGAGTCGGAGCCGGAGCGGGTGGGGGAGTTGAGGGGGGAGAAGAGTCGCAGAATCGACCGCGTCAGGCCCCCACTTTGCCCGCTATGGTATCGGCGCCCACCCCTCATACGGATGCACCCAACGGGGTTTCCGCGATCAAATGCGACGGCTCGCGTCGGACCAGCTGTCACATGGGCTGATTCGGCACGTCCGGTTCAAGGCTCTTCTCGATGACTCGATCCGCTCCGATTCACCCGCAGCTCTTCACCCGGATGCTCATCGCGCGGCACGGCGAGGTCGACGAACACTGGCGCCGTACCGTCTATGGGCGCCTCGATGTCGAGCTCTCTTCGGTCGGGCTGGAGCAGTCCCGCAGGCTCGGAGAGGAGCTCTCCGAGACCCCCATCGACGCGGTCGTCAGCTCGGGTCTCCGCCGGGCGGAAGCGGCGGCGGCCCAGGTGCGAAGTCGGCGACCGGGCCCGGACCTGGGCCGTGTCGACGATGAGCGCTTCGTCGAGATGGATCGCGGCGTTTGGGCGGGCCGCACCGTCGATGACCTCGAAGCCAACGAGCCGGACGCCTACGCCCGCTGGATGGCCTGCCGGGGCGCGGTTCAGGCGCCCGGTGGTGAATCGCCGGACGACGTGGCGGCCCGAGTGCTGCCAGCGTACGGAGATTGGGCGCGGCGATTCCCGGGCGGAACCGTCCTGGTGGTCGCGCACCTCTGGGTCGTCAGGAGCGCGGTCGCGGCCGCTCTCGGGGTGCCCATGGAGCGCTCTGGTCAGCTCTCGTTGCCACCCGGAGGCATTTGCGACTTCCTATGGCCCGTTTCGATAGGGGACTCGGATCCGTCGTCGGAGCCTCCGATCCTCAGGAGTTTCGGGCTGGCTCGCGGCTGACCGACTCTCGTTCCGGATCACGGCCTCCGGACCGGATCAGTTCGGCGAGAAGTCGCCGCCCGGAGGCTTCTTGCTCTTCGGCCCGCCGCCGGGTGATTCGCCCGCCGGGTAGTCCGGGCCGTCGCTGAGTCCCTGGGCTTCGAGCATTCGTCGGAAATCGATCGCTCCATCGCCAAGGTGGGCCGCCAGCCAGATGATGTAGCAATCCACGGGGTCGACGGCGTCGTCGACCGGGAAGGCGGCCTTGCAGGTCAGGTCGCACGGCCGGTCCTTGTTGATGAAGCAGTTCTTGGTAGCCACCCGAGCGTTATAGCGGCTGGCGGGCCCATAAACCCTGACAGCGGCGGAAATCGAAGGCTGGCGAGGTGGCCAGTCACCCGCTCGAGGCGCCATTCATTGCGCTTCATAACATACATTATCCGAAGTAGCGGGTGACCGCTCCGGCCTCACCCCCAGGGATGGGCCCGCCGGCTGGATCGGGAAAGACGTCGTGCGAGGAAAGCTTTTCGCCGGAACTGCCGATCCAGGTCCCATGCAACCCCAGCGTCAGCCCAGCCCATTCAAGCAGCGTCCGTCGGCCCTTTCGTCACGCAGCGCCCTCGCCGGCGCACTGCGGGTCGCGGCCTGCGCCTTCGTTCTCGTCGCCTGGTTCTCGGCCGCCTCGTGCATCGTCACCTCCGACGACACCCAGGCCCAGGTCCGCGCGCAGTCGAGACTCGCCGCCGGCAGCACGACGTCCGATGGCTATGCGACGGGCGGCGAAACGTTTGTGCCGGAGCTTCCGGTCTCGAATCCTCCCTTCCACGAGTTCCACGCCAGCTGGGTCCAGCGGCTCGACGAGCCCTACATCTATCTGGAGCACTACGGTCCCTACACCGAAACGGGCTCGATCCTTCCGGTCGTGATCCGCGAGATGCGGATCCAGGGCCTGGAGCCCAGCGGTCCGCCGTTCTGTCTCTTCTACGACGACCCGGCCGCGAAGCCCGCGGACCAGCTCCTGTCCCGGGCCTGCGTCCCGATCGAGAGCCCGCGGTCGCCGATCACGCCGCTGCGGTACGACGTCCTGCCGAGCCGGAGCGTCGCCTACGCCTACGTCACCGGCCCGTACCCGGAAATTCCGCGCAGCTACCCGCACCTCTTCGCCTACATGGCCCAGAGGAACTTGGAGATCGCGGGCCCGATCCGCGAGGTCTACATCGTGCCGCCTTCGATGGCCAAATCGCCCTCGGACTATCTCACGAAGGTCCAGATACCCTTTCGGAACGGCGATCGATAAGGTCGTCCCTTCGATGACCGACGACACCCGCGCCCTCGACCTCCTGACCCGCGTCCAGAACGGCGACGCGGGTGCGGCCGCGGAGCTTCTCCCGATCCTCTACGGGGAGCTCAAGCGGATCGCGCGCGAGAACATGGGCCGCGAGCGAGTCGGTCACACGCTGCAGCCGACGGCGCTCGTCCACGAAGCGTGGATGCGAATCCTCGGTCCATCGTCCGCATCCGGCGGTTCAGGCAACGCGCCCGCGTTCAACGGGCGGGAGCACTTCCTGAAGACTGCCGCCCAGGTCATGCGCCACGTGCTCGTCGACCACGCACGCGCTCGGAACGCGGACAAGCGCGGCGGCGGCGCGACCGCCTCGGGCGCCCATTCGATCGAGCTGGACGAGATGCTCGACGGCTACGAGTCGGAAGGCACCGATCTCGTCGAACTCGACGACGCGCTGCAGGAGCTTGGCCGCACCGACCCGGATCTCGCGAAGGTCGTGGAGCTGCGCACCTTCGGCGGTCTGACCATGGACGAGGTCGCGGCGGCGATCGGCGTCTCGAAGGCAACGGCCGAGCGCCGGGCGCGGCTCGCGCGCATCTGGCTCGCGAACGCGCTCGGGCACGAGTAGTCGCTCATCGTTCTTCGAGGAGCGCACGGCACTCGGCCAGTCTGGCCTCCACGCGCGCCCTCTTCGGCTGGACGGACGTTCGATGCAGTGCGTCCCCACCGACCGCCTCGAACAGCTCCAGCGCGTTCGCCAGTCGCCGCTCGGCTCGCTCCGCACTGGCTCGCCGTTCGGGCCCCGGGCGCCCTGCGGCCTGGAGCCATTCGACCTCGCCCTGGACGGCTTCGATCTCCGCGCGCGCCAAACGGGTGGCGGCGTACGCCGGGCACGCACGAGAGGACCCGTCGTAGATCGCCGACGCGCGCGCCGCGAGGCGCGCCGCTTCCAGGGTCTCCGAGCGTGCGAGCGCGTGCCGTGCGCGGGCGATCAACAGGTCTGCCGCGGCGACCGGATGCACCTCGTCGTCCATCACGCTGGTCGCTTCGAGGCCGAGGCTGGCCTCCAGCTGCGCCAGGATCTCCAGGGCGGTCTCGCGCCGATCCCGTCCCGGCGCGCGCGCGCGATCGAGGGCCCGCTTCAGACAGGCGTCCGCCTCGGCGTCCCGGCCCAGCCGGTGCAGCCAGGTCGAGAGCGTCATGGCCGCGTTCGCTGCGCGAGAGATCAGCAGTTCGACGGTCGGCTTCTGATCGACGAGCTGAAAGAGCGCTTCCGCGTGATCGATCGCTTCGGGGAGCCAGTCGCCACCGTCCCCGTCCGGGTCGAGGGAGAGGAACGTCAGGTAGCGTTCGCGAACGTGGATGAAGTCGCGCTGCGAGCGGAGCCCGATATCGAGGTGCATCGGGGACACGGCAAAGGCCTCGAACAGCTCGATCGAGGCGCGGTCATTGGCCAGCACGCGCTCGAGCTGGCCCCAGGCTTCCCCGTAGAAGTTCTCGACCGTGTTCGCGCGGATCTGCATCGATCGGATCTGCAGCGCGGCGAAGGGATCGTCGACGGCGGCGGCCAGCCGCGCGAGTCGCGCCTTGACGTCGGCCATGGCTTCTCGGCACGCATCGTCGTCGCAGAGGTTGAAGTACGAAAGACTCTTCAGCTGCGTGGCCTCCAGCGCGACGCGCGCGGGCTCGAATCGGACCGGATCTGACTCGAGCATCGGCGCCACCAGACCCAGTGCGCGATCGCAGGCGCGCAGGCACTCGTGCTCGATCTCGGGTGACCAGCGCGCCGTCTCGATCCCGTGGAGCGCTCGCTTCACCAGCGCGTCGCCGAGCCACATCGAAAGGTGCGGGTCCTGCGCCGAGCGCGCGACCTCGATCCCTGCGTCCAGCAGGCGACCGACCTGGTCATGGGTGTTCGCGAGCGGAGAGATCGCCTGGTAGAGCTCGCGCACGAGCGTCTCCGAGGTTCTGCGCGCGGCGTCGATCTGCCCGGACTCCAGCGCCCTGAGCTGTGTCGCTCGGTCCGTGGCCCGTCGAGCCTGCAGCGAGGCCCAGTACAGCGCGCCGGCGCCGATCGCCAGGGAGCCCGCCACGGCGAGCACGGCGGCGGCCGCCCTCGGCCTGCGACGGGCGAGCCGGGTCGCGCGCTGGGTCAGCGTCTCCCGTCGCGCCTGCACGGGCTCGCCGCGTCGCCAGCGTTCGAGGTCCTCTCGGAACTCCCGAGCGGAGGACGTTCGCTCCCCGGGGTCCCGCCGGAGCGCGGCGAGCACCACGGCTTCGAGGCCGCTGGAGCGAAGCTCGCGCGCGAGGCTTCGCCCGGTGGTTCCGCGCTCCGAGGCGACTGCTTCGAGCTCGTCGCCGTTCATCGATGCGAGCGTTCGGCGCAGGGAGAGGGGGTCCTCGTGCAGCTTTCGCCGCCGCGCTTCCGCCGGGGGCACCCGGGCCACGTCGATCGGAAGGCGACCGACAAGCAGCCCGTGGAGCAGCGCGCCGAGGGACCAGACATCGGCCCGTTCGTCGAGGACTGCGGCGTCCTCCGCGCTGCGAAACTGCTCGGGGCTCGCGTACGCAGGCGTGAACCCGCCGGGCGAGACACGGGCGTGTCCGCCGGGCTGCAGGTCCCCCACCGAGGCGCTGCGTCGGCTGGAGCCGAAGTCGATGATCTTCGCGCGAACGCCGCTGGCCACGAGCACGTTGGACGGCGAAAGGTCGAGGTGCAGCACGCTCGCCGCGTGGCAGGCTTCGATTCCGCGCGCTACCTGCTCCATCAGCTCGACGCGAGCTTCCAGGCCGAGCCGGCGCCGCTGGCAGTAGGCGTCGAGGGGCTCGGCGTCGAGGAACTCGAGCGCGAGCCACTCGGTGGCTTCGTCGAGTTCCCCCGCGTCGATGAGCCGGACCACGTGCGGGCTATCGATCCGCGCCAGCGCGCGCCGCTCGTGGCCGGGTGCTCCGGCTGGGTCACCGCCGAGTTCCTTCGCCATGGACTCGAGGTCGATCAGCTTGATGGCGACCTCCTGGTCGAAGGCGCCGTCGCTGCGCGCCGCCGACCAGACGGAGCCGTGCCTGCCGGTCGCCATCCGGTGGCGCAGCTGAAAGCGTCCCACGTGGCGTCGTGAGTCCGGCGTGGTGAGGGACGGAAGCTCGGGAGCCTCCTTCCGATCCACGGCGAGGAGCCCGCGCACGATCTCCGCCAGCTCAGCGTCCTGCTCCGCAAGGGCGGTCAGGCGCTCGCTCTGATCCTCCGGCGCCAGGTCCAGGAGCTCCTCCAGGATCACGCGAGCTTCTTGCCAGCGGTGGATCATCGGGTGGAAGTCATGGTCTGGATCGAATGGAGTCTCTGGATCGAGTGGTGCACGTTGAGGGGCGCTCCCAGGGGGGCCAGCGCAGCCGAGCGGCCCGGTCCCTCACGGCTTCTTTGGAATCTCCGCGGCCGCTGCGGCTCGAAGGGACGTCGCCCATTCGGTGAGAGTACCGGAGAGCTGCGTGAACTCCCGCGATGACGCGCTTTCGGGATCGCGGGCGCGTCGCCACTCCTCCAGCAGGTCCTCGCAGGCCTGGGCCGTGGTGAGCTTGAGCTCCGGCGCCCCGTGACCCAGCGCAACCTCGGTGAGGGCCCCCAGGATCTGATGGCGAACCGGCTCCGGCGCGTCTCCCGCCTGCACCGTCGCGAGCCCTGCCCGGGCGAAGCGTTCGAGGCTCTGGTTCAGGCCCGCGCGGGCGGACGTGATGAGGGCGTGCTCGATCTCGGCGCGCTGGAGGGCGGCTCGCGCGCTTCGAAAGCGCTTCACGGAGACCCCCACGGCGGCGACCAGAAGAGCCGCGGCGAGCACGGCGGCGCCCGCGAGGTCGCGGTTGCGCCACAGCCAGCGCTGGCTGCGTTTCCAGCGGCCGATCCTGCGGATCAGGACGGGCTTCTCGGACGCCACGTTCTCCAGGTCGAGGGCGAAGCTCGCGGCGGAGTCGTAGCGTTCCTCGGGAATGCGCTGGAGCGCCGTCCCCAGAACGATGGCGAGATCGCCGGTGACGGCGGCCTCCGGCAGGATCGAGCGCGCGACCTTGGCGAGCGAGTACACGTCGCTCGCGGCCGTGATGGTTTCCGCAGCGAGCTGCTCCGGGCTCGCGAACTCAGGGGTCAGGTAGCCGAGCGGACCCTGGGTGACGAAGGCGCCGCTGCCGAGGGCGCGCTCGGTCCAGCGGGCGATGCCGAAGTCGATCAGCTTCACCTGTCCCGCGGCGGTGACGAGCAGATTGCCGGGCTTGAGGTCCCGGTGGATGACCCCGCGGGCGTGCGCGTGAGCGAGCGCGTGGGCAGCCTGGATCACGAGTTCCAGGCGCGCGCTCGTGGTCGGATGATGCGTCGCGCACCAGGCGTCGATCGGCTGGCCGATGACGGCCTCCATCACCAAATAGGGGCGCCCGTCCTGCGCCTGTCCTGCGTCCAGAATGCGCGCGATCCCCGGTGCGTCCATGGCGCCGAGGATCTCGCGTTCGCGCTGGAAACGAGCCGCTAGTTCGCCTTCCTGGAGTTCCTGGTGAAGGACCTTCAGCGCGACCTCGCGCTCGAACGAACCGTCGGCGCGCGTCGCGAGCCAGACGGATCCCATGCCGCCCGCGCCGAGCTGGCGCAGCAGGCGATAGCGTCCGAGGAGGTCGCCCGGGTGATCCATCGGCCGGTGCGGGAGGCGGGCTAGCCCGCGGCGAGCGCCTTGGCTTCGGGCGGGTAGCAGCGATAGATCCGCGCGCGGCCGTCGAGCGTGATCTCACCCCGGACCCGGTCACCCGGTGCCAGCGCGTCGCGCAGCGGAGACGCCACGATCACGGTCAAGACGTCGCCGTTGCTGGCGCGGACCTTGTCGTGCGAGGTCTCGAAGGCGCCGGGCTCGGGGCCCTCCAGCTCCAGGATCTCGTACAGCTCGCCGGATTCAGCGATGCCGCGCGCGCGGTCGGCCTCCGGGACGCGCATGTTGGCGTGGCGCATGCGCGGCAGCGAGAACTCCATGCCGTCGAGGGCGTAGAGGAACTCGGAGCCGAGGTCAACCTCGTGGGCGTCGAGGGCCCAGTTGCAGAACGTGCGCAGGGCGCCGACGAGGGCGACGGCTTCGGCATCAGAGGTCAGCACTTCCTTCTCCTGGAGCCAGAACGTGGCGAAGCGGAACATGTCACGGCCGCGCAGTTCCTCGAACACGCCGATCGGCTTCGCGAACTCGGCGAGGTGTTCCAGCGGAGCGAGCGCTTCGATGTCGGCGTCGGGATCGGTCGCGCCGAGTTCCCATTTCATCTCCTCGATCATCGCGCCGACGACGCCGGGGAAGTCGGGGGCCGGGTCTTCCTTTTCGTCCGGAGGAAGCTGATCGTCGTCGATGCCGAGCTCGGACTCGAGCGCCTGCAGGAGCTGTGCCGGGTCCGTCCCGAGGGCTCGGCCTGCGGTGAAGGCGGCGAGGGCGGCGGCGCGCTGCTCCTCGTCCAGTTCGTCGTCCGGCTCGATCTCTTCTTCGTCGTACACGTCACGCTTTGGCGCGGGGGCGGAGGCCGCCTTCGCCCGGGTGGGGCCCTTGCCCTCGAAGGGCATCGACACGAGTTCCCAGGCTTCGAGCAGGGCGGTGCGCGCGTCGCCGAGGTCGATGTCGGTATCGAAGGCGAGCTCTTCCAGGATCGCGCCGAGCACGTCCGAGGCGCCGTGCACGAGGCTGTCGGGATCGCGTGGTTCGCGGGCGAGCTGGGAGACGGCAGCGCGCGCGCGTGCCTCGCCCAGTCCCGCGGCCACGAGCCGCGCGTGCGCGTCCCCCACCGGGTCCGCCGAGGCTTCGAGCCCGGAGCCGACGGCGGTCGCGCCCACGACCCGGCGCTGGCCTGCGCCGAAGAACATGGCCTCCAGTTCGCCCTGGCTCACGCGGACGATCTTGTTCGCGCCGGTCTCGCGGATCTGGTCGAGGTCGCGGCGGAGCGCCTTCGTCACGTCCTTGCTGGCGAGGATCGCGGCGGCGGGCGACGCGAGGTGCACGCCCTCGCCCGCCGGGTAAAGGCGTCCGACGACGAGTTCGCCGCCGTTCAGGATCTCCGCCACGGCCACGTCACCGAGGGCGAAGCTGCCGAAGCCGGTGAGGTCCCGCATCCAGGCTCCCGCGCCCTTGCGCACTTCCTCGATCTCGAAGATGCCGGCGTGGGAGCGGAGGAGCGCGTCGAGCGCCTGCTCCATCGCGTCCGCGATCTCGGGGCCTTCCTGGTTCCGCGCCTCGGCGACGCGATCGGCGTAGCCTTCGGCGAGTCGGTCGAGCATGCTGCCCCGGAGCGTGGGGCTGTGGTACTCCATCAGGAACCACTCCAGGTGCCGCCTGGCGGCGAGCAGCGTCGCGCCGATGCCCTGTTCCCCGTGGAGCGGGGCGGGGCCGCGGAAGAAGAATCCGATACTCGAGGAAAACTCCTCCGAGAGGACCTCGTCGGACCGCACGACGGCTCCGAGGGTCTCCAAACAGCGCTCAATCGCTCCTATCGCAAGTACCATCCGCGAAAGGTAGCACCAAGCGCATCCTCTTCACGGGTCAGGGGGCCAGGAAAGCCGTGATTCCGGGCCAGTCCGGGCCGATCTTCACCGATGCCCGCCCCAAGAGGGACCTCCTATGATCTACGCGCTCCAAACCATGGCCCAGCCCGGCGCCGAGGCACCCGCCTCCGGCTTCGGTGGCCTTTTCAGCGGCACCCCATGGATCGACCTGGTCGGCATGGGCATCGTCCTCCTGTTCTTCATCCTGGGTCTGCGCCACGGTCTCGTGTGGCAGGTCACCCGTTTGATCGGGATGCTGGTCGCCGTCACGCTGGCGCGCAGCCTCAGCCCCGAGTTCGTCCCGCACGTGGAGCAGGCGCTGAACCTCCCCACTCGGGCGTGCCAGGGAATCGTGTGGTTCCTGGTCTTCCTCGCCACCTTGCTCATCACGGCGATGATCGGGATGGTCGGGCGCCGGGCGCTCGAGGCGGTGCATCTGGGCCCGATGGATCGGATGGGCGGAGGCCTGGCCGGTGCCTTCACGGGGGTCGTCCTGCACTGCGCGGTCCTCGTTCTGCTGACCTCCCTGGGGACCACGGACTGGGCGACCAGCATGCTGAAGGGGAGCGCGAGCGCGAGCATGCTCGACAACCTCTCCCGCAAGACCCACGTCCTCCTCGACGCCCAGGCCGCCGAGCGAATCATGGAGCCGTGGGGCCAGTCCTACGACGTCCAGCGAGCAGAGGAGCTCCAGCAGGCGGCCGAGATGGAGCGCCGCCGCCGCCTCGACAGGGCCGAAGAATTCCGCCGGAAGTATGAGGCCGAACTCCGCAGCGCGCAGTCCGAGGGCCGGCCGCCGCGCCTGGAAAGCGCGACCGTCCGTGGCTCGGGAACCCGCCCGACCGCCGAGGAGGCCCAGCGCCGCCTGCGGGAGTCGGAGAAGGGCTTCAAGATCCGGTAGTAGCGGCCCGGACCTCCGCCCCGGATCGGTCTTGTTTCGAATCAGAGCCCGCGCCCGAGAAGAACCTGAAGAGTTCCTCGGGCGCGGGCTCTGTCATGCGCTACTCTGTCACCTCACCCAGCGTTCGAACCGGGGGAAGCAGGTGCGATTCCTGCGCGGTCCCGCCACTGTAAGTTGCATGGGTGTTCGGCTCCTGATCCGCTTCGGCGGGGTTGGATCGGAGAGGGACGTGGTCTCTCCTCGGTCGGTCACTGGGAAGCCCCGGGCGCAAGCTCGTGGCGACCTGGGAAGGCTCGGGCCGGGCACTCGACGTGACGAGCCAGGACATCTCGATCGATGCGCTAACCGGATAGCGGGCCCGCGGGTAACGGTCTCGCCGCATCGAGCGCGTCTTTGGCGTTCCTGTGCACAAGCTCCTCTTCGCCTGTCCACGGCGAGGAGCGAGGGGCGTCGTGCGAGGACCGTCGGCGATGGCGTGGAGTACGGCGTGTCCGAGCCAGCGTGGCTTCGTTCTGCGGAAAACAGAACCACTCCACCCCATGCAACTTCACGCAATCGCGCGCGGCGCCGCCGCTCGCCTCTCGTCCCTCGCGCTCTCCTTCAGCGCGTCCGCCCTCCTCATCACCGCTCCGGCTCACGCCGCTCCGCAGCAGCTCACGACGGTCGAGGACGGCTACCAGGTGGGCCCCTCGGCGTCCCTTTCGGACCTCTGCGCCGACGGCCCGAGCTACGCCTCGTTCCTGGACGGCTCCTACCTCGTCTTCGATGGCTACGACGTGGAGCATCGCGGCGCGAGCGGCGCTCTCCTGCGCCGCTACGCCAGCTTTCCGTTCTACAGGTTCCCGAGCTTCGTGATCCTGAACGACGCGGCCACCGTCGCCTACTTCGGGGAATCCTCGAACGGCAACGTCTACGAGCTGGACCTCACGAGCGGCTCCGTCTCCCCCATGGGAGCCTTCAACTTTGTCTTCGACATGGCGGTCGATGACGCAGCGGGCTTCGGCTACGTCAGCGCAGCGACGGCGGGCTTCGGCCTCAATTCCGTCCACCGCATCGACCTCAACACCTTCGCGTCCACGGAGGTCGTGAGCCTGATCGGCTTCTCGGGTCCCGTCACGGTGGACGCCGCCGGCGATTTGCTCGTCGCGCGCCTGCCCGACACGTTCCCTTTCCCGAACGACTCGGTGAGCGTGCTCCGTTTCGCGGCCGCGGATCTCGCGTCTGGGACCCTGCAGCTGGAAGCGGACGCCACGGTGGAGGTCGCGAACCTCGACGGCCTCTCCTCTCTCGTCTTCGATGATCGTGCGAACCAGGTTCTCTTGATGGAGACGAACACCGGCACCACGGGCTTCGACACGATCCTGTGGAAGCAGCGCGTGGGCGGCACCCTTGAGCGAATCGCGGAGACGTCGGGCTTCGCGGGCGGCCTCGAATTCCAGGACGGGAACATCGGAACGGAGTTCGGTCCGTTCCAGCCCAACTACACGAGCCTCACCTTCATCGAGTCGGACTGTTTCAATTCTGGTTCGTTCAACCGCGCAGAGATCCGCCCCCTCCGCCCCGTCGCATCCTTCGACGGCCCCTCCCTCGGGGCCTCCGGCTCGGCAAGCTTCGAACTCACGGGTTGCCCTGATCTGGGCTTCGCGTCCCTCTGGATCGCGCGCGCCGGCGCCCTGACGACGAACGACGTGATCGTGGACCTCGGAGGCACGTCCCCCATCGCCCTGCGAGCCCCCCTGGCCAACTTCGGCCGCCGTTTCCCGATGATCCCCCTGAACGGAGCGGGCGGCCTGTCCCTGCCGTTCTTCCAGGACGCAGCCATCGAAGGCGGCCTCTTGGCGCAGTTCCTGATCTTCGACGGAAACGGTGTCCTTCTGACGACCTCGAACTTCACGATCAACCGCTCGAGCTTCTGATACTGACAGGTGTCTCCTCCTCAGGGGGAGGGACATGTCTCTGAAGGGCCTCTTCGCTTCGGCGGAGAGGCCCTATCCACAGGGGCTATGTTCATAGGTGCCCTTGCTCCATAAGAGACGGGCAGCACTTCCATCTCACGCGTTCTGTCTGACCGACGCAGCGTCCACGCTCCATATCAACGTGTGTCCGTCTGCGACCACGGCACCATTCGGCGTGACCCGCTCCGCAATCCATTCGAGCATCTCGCGCCCGATCACATCCTCCGCTGACCAGTGTTCGGAATCAAGCTGGCCCACCAGACGCGCGCCGCCCTCATCCGTGCGCGTCCACTCCCATCTCCATGCCAGGGCCAGGCCTCCGTCCTCTCCGCTTGCTGCGATCAGTAGCGCCGCGACCGACCAAGCGAGCTGCCAGCCATCCAGCGCGGACGGCGCGGTGAGTGGCGGGTCGCCCACCGATCGGATGGCGCCTCCGTGCCGCGTGAGCGCCTTGCCAGCGAGGTCCCACAGGATCCTCACCGAGCGATCGTCCCTCCGCGAGAGCAGCATGTTGGCGCCGCCTGCTGTTGCGACGACCGCGAGCGCGAACCCGAGGTCGTCCATCATCGCCGAGGTTCGCCCTAGATCGTCAGCGCGGCTGTTGAACATCGCTTCCCCGCCCGGCAGTTCGAGAATGGCCCGGAGGCCCACCAAGAGCTGGGTCGCGTTGTTGACCTCGTGGAGTAGGACCGGGAGAAGAACGCGAGCCGTCGGATCGGAAGGAGTCATACGGATCGCAGTGTAGCGCCGGCCAGCCAGCCGCTGAATGTCCGGCTCCGGAACGACTGAATTCGAGTACGGGAGCGCCCCGTGGGGGCCAGAAGAGCGCGCTGATTTGACCTTCAGCGCTGCCTTGCGCTACGCAGGATGAATGAAGCAGCAGCTCACCCAAGAGAAGTCCCGCACTCCCAAGACCCGTCTGGCTGCATGGAGAGCTCGAGATGGGCTCATCCTCCTGGTTGGCGTCGGGGCGGCGGTGGTTTTGGCCTTCCTGATGAGGGACGCCCGCGACCCGCTGCTCAATACACCGATGGTTGCGGGAACGTCGGGAGGCGGTTTCGCTGGCACGGGCACGGAGAAACGCGGCGCTGAATCCGTCTGGATGAATCGAGACGAGGGTCAGGAGTTGGAACGCGTCGAGCTCGCGGTGACGGACGTCGTGGCACGAGAGCCTCTCGCGCGACCCGGGATCGAGTCGGATGAAGGCCCAGAGGGCCCGGCTGCCGTGGAGCAAGGCTCGAAGCCGCGGGGATCAAGAGTCGCCTTCATCGCCGATACCTCGGGTGCGTCCAGATCCACGGTCGAGGTCCTGCGAACCGACCTGGCTGGAGCCGAGGTGCTCTCCCTGGAGATAGGCCTTGACGCAATGGGCGGCGAGGGTGACACGGCGGCAGCAATCTTGGCGGCGGGCACCTACCGCGCCGCCCTCGTGCTCGATGGTCTCTATGGTCCTGCAGTCCAGTTCACGGTCGAAGACGAGGCACGCTCGGTATCCCTCGCCCCGCCGATTCCATTCGTGCTCATCTTCCCGGTCAAGCCGACGGCCTCGGATGAAGTTCTGGTGGACGGGGTCCTCGTCTCCGTCAAGCGCGTCGACCTGGATGGCTTCGGCCTGGAGGCGCCCAGGAGAGACTTCTTGCCTGCGACGGCGACGGGCCTCGTGACGGTGACGGACCTCACCTTCGGGCAGTTCGAGATCAGCGTCTCAGCGCCCGATCACCAGACCGTCACCGAGATCATGGAGCTTCCAGGTCGCTGGAGCGCTCAACTGGATTCAGGCCACGAGATCCAGCTGAACGGTTTCGCACTTCACCCACCTTTTTCCGTCGCCTTCAGGCTGGAGGATGTTCCGCCCGAACTGAGCCAAGCGGACTTTCAGATCGCCCACACACACATGGGCGAGAAGGTCAGCTTCGATGCGATGGGGAAGGCCAGCCTTAGAGTTCCTTCCAACTGCGAGCCGCTCTACATCAAGATCTGGTTTCCGGACGGCTCCGTCAGCGTGCGCTATCTGGACGGGGGCCTGCCAGGTCCCGGGGAAGAGCACGTGATCTCTGTCCGACGTGACTGCAACCTGGAACTCGACGTGCGCTTCGATCCCAAAATTCGCAGTCAGCTCGAGGGCGCCGACGTGGCCGTCCAGGTGAGCTACCTCGACGGCAACGGCGACGCGGTGATCCTGGGAAAGGAGGTGAAGGGCGACGGCGTGGTTACGCTGGAGGGGCTTCCTCCAGGGGAAGCAGTGGCAAGCCTGTCCGTGGTGGATGAGGCCACCGCCCTATCCATGGTCTGGCGTTGCGAGCCGATCGCCCTGCGCGAGGGATCCTCCAACCACTGCTCACTCGACGTGGCGGAGTTCCCGCTCACGGTGAAGTTCGTCGATGGCGACGGTGAGCCGGTGGCCGGATTTCATGCGGAGGTCTACCGCGTGCCGAACACGACCACGTGGATGACGGGAGGCCCATCGGATGAGAACGGGATCCTACGGCTCCCTCGTGCCACAGAAGGTACCTACACGATCCGTGGGAACTCCAGGGACTGGTCGTACAGCCTCCTCGACCAGAGGATCCAACTCAGTACCCCGAACGCGTCGCTCGAGGTCGTCCTCGCCCCCATACAGTCCGTCGAACTAGAATGCGAGGTCGCCGGCCGACCCAGAAGCGGCGCGTCCTTCGACATCCACGGGCCCGACTGCGAGATCCGCTTCCTCACGCGCGAGACCGACGAAATGGGGAAGACCGCCCCCATGCAACTGGTGGCCGGGAGCCGCGCGCGCGCCACGCTCAGAACCCCAGGACTTTGGATGCCCGACCGCACGTTCGAGCTGCTTCCTGGCCGGAATCTTGTGACGGCCTGGGACCTGGGCGTCATCGAGGGAAACGACCGTCGGCTCCTCGCAGCCTGCATCTCAGCCCTCGGCCCGAGCCTCGAGGAGTGGGCGGCGTCCGGTGCAATCGAGGTCCAGGCTGAGGGTGACCGCGGCTTCCGGGTCGAGGTGCCAGCGTGCGCCTACACCCTGGAGGTCCCCGGGGCTGATCCCCGGAAGTTCTCGGTCCTCAGGGGAGAAACCGTCCGCCTGCCGTAAGCCATCTTCCTGCCAAGGCCCGCATCGTCCTCGCGGTCAGAACAGCTCTGCTTGCTTCGACTTCGGGGCCTTCTTCGGGAAATCGCCCTCGATCTCCGCTTCTACCAGAGCCAGCAGCGTCATCAGTGTCGCCAGGCGCGCGTGGCTCGACCACTCCACTTCGGGCGGCGCTGGCACAGCTGTCTCAGCGGCCTCGGCTGGCTCCTCGGCGCGCGACCCCTTGCCCTGCACCAGCTCCCGCACCGGATCCGATAGCGTGTAGCCCTCGATAAAGCTCTCCGGGTTGGGCACCCTCAGGTCCCCCACTTCCCGCAGCAGCGCGTTCTCCGGGCTCAGCAGGAACCGCCTCGCCTCCATCAGAGCCCGCGCGCCTTCCGGGTCGCGCTCGGGCGTCGTGACGGTCAGCGCCTTTCGGAACGCCGCTTCGATCGATGCCGCGTCCCTCGCTTCGGCGGCTTCCACCCCGAGCCGCGCCCACGGGTCGTAGATGACCTCCCGGTCGCTCGCGGCAAAAACCGGCGGCAGCGACGTCTCGGTGTCCTGCGCCGCCAGGCTCAATCGGGACTCCGGCGGAGCCGAGGGCTGTGGCTTGGACTTCGCTCGGCCAAGCTTGGGGAGCTTGAATGCCGCTGGCTTCCGTTTCTTTCCCATGGTTCGCCTCAGCGCCTCCGGTTGCCACGCATCATCGACTCGAGAATCACCTCGATCTGCAGAGGGTCGATTCCCTGCAGCAGTCCGTCCAGATCGTCCTCCTCGTCGCCACCCTCCACCATCTCGCGGAGGCTCTCCCACGCCGGGGACCACTCGAGTTCGGAATAGGATTGGAGCCAGGTGAGCAGCGCCTCGCCCGTCACCGTCCCTCCGAGCATCAGCTGGATGGCCACCTTGCCCACGGTCTCCGCGGGTTGTCGATCCAGGAACGCCGTCAGGGACGTGCTCCAATCCTCCATGGGCAACGCGCTCCACCGGGCGCGCGCCGGGGCGTGGTTCACGAACCAGCCTGCGTCGGGATCGCTGTACATCACGCACTCTGCGACGATCGTGAGCGCCGCGATGATGGCCTCCCCCGCGCCGGCCTTGCGGATCCAGCGCCCGAGGGCCCTGAACGCGCCGGCGGCGAGCGGTGCGTCACCGAGGAGCATCGCGAGCCGAAGCCGCTCGTGTAGCACGGATCCGCCGCTCCCATCGAGCGCGGACGCCTCGGCCTTCGCCGTCTCCACAAGCATCGCCAGGGTGACTGCGTCGACGGTCTTGCCCGAGGTATTGCTGGCCGTCATGAGCGCGAGGTAGAGAAGCTGCAGGTCGACCCTGGCGCCGGTCTGCCACTTCTTCCCGAGCGCTTCGAGCGTCCGCTGCAGCTGCCTCTGGAACTGCCGGTTGCCGCCACCGAACCGCACCGACTGGGTCAAGGCGACGCCGAGCGGCTCTGCCAGCTCCTTCGAATCGCCGCGTTCCAGGAGCTGCAAGCATTCCTGGAGCCCACTCGCCGGCGGACCGATCGTCGCGAACATCCACCCTCGCCAGAGCGCCAGCACCGTCGCGTCGCCGCCTTCCGCGAGCCAGCGGTCCCCCACCTCCTTGAGCGCCTTCTCGCACTGGGCGAACGAGAGCTCTGCCCCGATCTCGGCCAGCCAGAACTTCTTGCTCTCGGCCGGGGCGTCGCCGAGCAGAGCGTGGGCCAGGAGGCTCCCAAGCCCCGGACCTTCGTAAAGGCCCTCGGCGGCCTGCGGGGCGAGCCGGGTGGCCAAGGCGATCCGCTCCCTCAGCGTCATCGCCGCCGTGCGCGTCCAGAGGTAGCCAAGGCTGTCCTTGTCGGGGTCGCCTAGCAGGACGGAGAGCACGGCCTGGAGCCTCTTGAACTGACCCCCGAGCGTCCTCTCCTTCGGTCGCGATAAACGGTCACGCAGCAGGTCCTCGGCGCTTTGCACCGCCCCGCGCGCGCTCCCCAGGCGTCCTCCGTGAAGTGCCAGGTACGTGGCTTCCAGGAGACGTCCTGCAAGCTGTTCGCGCTCCGCTTCGGTAAGGGACGCGCCGCGCCTGGAAACCTCGTACGTCATGTCCGAGGTCCACACGCCCGTCGCTGGCGACACAAGGAATTGATCCAGCATCGCCTTGCCGAATTGCCTGCGAGCGCGGCGTTGGACCGGCGGCGCCACCTTCTCCGGAACGTCAAGGTCCACCCAGTCCGCGGCCTGCCACGACCGGAACTCTGCGCCTGCGCGACGGAACTCCTCGGCCAGCAAGCTGGCGATCCCCATCGCTCCCTCCCGGCGCAGCGTCTCGGCCTTCCAGGCCAAGGCCGCGTGCATCGAGCGTTCTTCCAGCGCCTCTCGCCGGTCCAGATGGAGCAACGTGCCCGTCAGCGTCGTGAGCGCCGCGTCGAGCAAGGGCCTCCGGACGGCCGCCTCCACCACCTTCTTCGGCCGCGTGCGTCGGTCGCTGTTCTTGGCAGCCATCCAGAGCCGCAGGAAATCCAGGGCCGGGAGAGGCGCGTTCTCGACGCCGAGGAGCTTCAGTTTCGCCCGAAAATCCGTCGCTGAAATCATCCCTGGCTTCTGGGGCGCAAGCTCCGCCAGCGCGCGTGCCGCCACATTGGGCGCCTTGGGGGCATGTTTCTTCAGCGCATCGCCCTCGCCCGCGAGAGTCAGCGCGACGGCGCGAAAGTACCAGCGCAGCCGCTCTGGCAGCAGCGCCTCACCGGCCTCGATCCCGGCCTGGCCCGTGCTCTGCGCGAGGGCCGATTCGGCCGCGCGCCACTGCTGCCACAGCTCGTTGTGCGATCTCGAGGTCATCGGGAATCAGAGGTAGATCCCGAGGGCGAACATGCGGTCCGAGAGTTCGTCGTAGTGCTGCAGCGCGGTCTCGCGATCTCCGCCCTTGACCGCCACGAGCCCCGCGCCGGCGGTCTTCGCCAGCTCGGCCGCCGCGTCGGGAAACTCCCTTGCCACCTTCTTCTCGTGCTTCAGGAACTGTTCGAACGAGTCCTTGGCCTCCCGCAGATCCTCCGTCAGGGGCGCGCCGTCACCGCTCACCGTGGTCGTCGACGGCACATCGCCCTCGTCCTCCCAGCGTTCGAGGTCGTCGGCGGTCGCGCGCCAGTCCACGTCCTGCTTCAGGTAAGGATCCGGATCGGTCCCGTCACCGGGGACCATGTTTTCCTCCTTGATCGCGACCCAGAGGTCCGCTCGCGCCTCTTCGGACTCGGCGCCACCGACCACCACCTGGCCGTCGACGGAGCGACCGGAGATCTCGTCGGTCACCCGAATGGACACGAGCCCCGACAGGTCGTGCCGGAACTCGACGGCAATCGGTCGTTGGAGCTTTCCGCCGGGCGCGGGCGGTAGATCGTTGATCACCACGACTCCGAGCGGCGTGTTCCGGAGCGGATTCGGATCGCCGCCCTGCAGCACGGGAATCCGGAGCTCCCGCTGCGTGGGGTGGGTCGTGTGGAAGCGCTGGGTATGCCGGCTCGGGAGCGGAGCGTTCCGGGGCGTGATGATCGAGGACACGAAGTGGTCCGGGCTGCCCGCGGACATCGATGGCTCGACGGCCGCGATCGCCAGCGGGTACACGGCCACGTCGAGCAGGATCGACTGGATCGGCCCGCCTTCGATGATGCCCGCCTGCAGCGTGGCGCCGAGCGCGACCGCTTCCTGCGCGGGCACGCTGGCGTCCCCTTCCCAGCCATACCGCTTCTGCAGCGCCTCTTGAACGGCCGGGATCCGGCTCGTGCCCCCCACGAGCAGCACCTCGTCCACGTCGCGCGCCTCGACGCCGCCTTCCGCCAGCACGCGGTCGACGCACTCGAACGTGCGCTCCAGGAGCGGCTCCAGAGCCTCCTCCAGCACCCTCCGGTCCAGCGGAAGCTCCAGGTGCTTCGGCGTTCCATCGAGGTCCAGCAGGAACGGCGCGCGCACCGTCGCCTCGAGCGAATTCGACAGCTCGTGCTTCGCGTCGCGCACCGCCGCCAGGAACCGTTGCCGCGCGCCCGGGCTCTTTTGAATCGCAGCCGCAAACCCAGGATCCTCTTCCCGCAGGTCCTGCAGGAGCCCCATCACGAGCGCTCCGTCGAGGTCGTCCCCGCCCAGGTGCACGTCGCCATTCGAGGCTTTCACCTCCACCAGTTCGCCGCTGCATTGGACGAGGCTCGCGTCGAACGTCCCGCCCCCGAAGTCGTAAACCAGCGAAAGCCGCTCGGTCGAATCCTCGAAGCTGTGCATCAGCGCGGCCGCGGTCGGCTCGTTCACGAGCCTCACCACTTCCAGCCCCGCGGCCTCCGCGGCGTTCCGGGTCTCGCTCCGTGCGTCCTGGGGAAACCATGCGGGCACCGTCACGACGACCCGCCGCGGCCGCTCGCCGCTCTGTCGTTCGACTTCATCGGCCAGAAACCGAAGGATCTCGGTCGCGGCCTCCTTCGGAGTCACCTCGCGCCCATCCACGTCAAAAACGTGCCCGGTGCCGATCCGCCGCTTCGTGGACGCGAGGGTCCGTTCGGGGGCGAGCAGCCGCTGGTTCTGCGCCGTCTGCCCGACCAGCACGCCCTCTTCGCCAAACGTCACCACGGACGGAACCAGCCTCGACCCCTCGATCTCGAACAGCCGCGGCCGCCCCTCGACGATGGCCCCGATCGCGGAGCAAGTGGTCCCCAGATCGATCCCGTAAATCTTGTCCGAGTCGCTCATGGTAGGAGTGGGACGTTCATCCCTGGTAGACGGTGACGAGTGCGGTGCGCAGGACGACAGGCGCGCCGCCGGCCGTCGTGGCCCGCCGCACCCAGCCCCGCTGGTGAGTCTTCGCGATGGTGCCCTTCAGCGACGGATCGGGCGCAGCCGCGGTTTCGATGGCCCGGTGCCAACGCGGATCGAACGTGCCCGTTTCAGGAACGACCTCGATGCCCATCCTCCCCACGCGATCGTGGGCGTCGGCAGCCGCCATCTGAAGCCCGCGCCAGACCTCGTCTTCCGCCGCGCTCCCGGATCCACCCCGGTCACTCCGCTGCCAGAACCGTCTCCTGACCGCCCCAAGCCGCCCACGCCGCGTCAACGCAGCGTCCACCGCGTCGATGAGCCCGAGCCAGCCCTCGACAGCCTCTGCCGGCCCACCCCCATGGCCACCCTCGAAGTCACCGCCACCATCCCCTTCTTCCAGCCTGTCGGCGATCCGAGAGACCTTGAGATGAAGCTGACTGATGGCGCGCCCGATGCCGCGGAGGGAAGGATCTGACGTCATGAGCTGGCTGGGAGCACCGCGAAAACCATCGCGCCCGAACGGAGCGCCCGCCCATGATCCCGATCACCCCTATGCCCGGCAAGGGGTCATCGGCCAAGTCCTGTTTACCCCCGCTGGTTGGGTCGAGATCAGACGTCCAGGACGCCCCCCGCTTCGACGGTCACCTGGCGCTCTTCGCCGGTACCTGCACCGCCCGGCGGATTGGAGTGTCTGATGATCTTTGGTCTCGAGTTCGGGTCGCCAACTACACCACCTGCCAGCTGCCGTGAAGCCCCGGAGCATTCCCTGGCTTCCAATTCGACGCTTCGATCTCGAACTGGCTCGGTCGCCCCTCTCAGATCCCTGCTCACCACCTCGCCCTTCCTTGAGCGATTCTTCGCTCGAGAGGCGGGCGAGGGCAACTTTCGCGCCCCTTGGACGACGGATCCCTTGCCGCTGGGCCGAGAGGTCGGGTCGCCGATCACTCCGCCGCAGGCGAGAGCACCCTCACCTGGCTCGGGACGGGATGCCGGGCGATCGGGGACGCTTCTCATCCCGATCGGTGGAATCATGCCGCTCGTCGTTGGATTGATTCTGGAGTTCTGCGATGTGATGCCGCTGGTCGGCGCCGTTGCGAAGAGGGAGAGAGCGAGGATCAGCATCGTCTCGAGCATGTGGTTCCTTGGGTTGGCGTTCCGAAGTAGGTGATGCTGCCAACGGTAGCGGTACCGCCGGGTTCTCGCGACGTCGAACGGAGGCCGGGAAGCAGATGCGCCCGGATCGCAGCAGGAAATGGGTTCCGGTCTCCGGTTGCACCAACGCCGCGATGGCGTTCAGTACTTCGAGAAACGGACTTGGTTCTCATCGCGAATGGAGGACAGCACCGGCTTCAGATCTCCTCGCCTCAGATCCCTCAGGGCTCTCACCCGCTTGCCGCTCACCGCGGCAGCCGGCTCTTGCTGGCCCTCTGGACGCGGTGGCCAAGGCTGGCATTCTCGCTACGGCGATCCTTGTCTGCAAAGGTGCTTGCCTTGACGAGCCACGGCACAAGGGTCCGTTGTACGAATCGCTGAGTCTCCATAGCGTCTGTCCGGGAGGACGGCGACCTATACTTGCAACCCCTGCATCAGCGTCGCTACGGAGGTGTTCTTCAGATCAGATTGGTCAGTCATCTGGCGGGGCAGAGGAATTCGTGATAAGACGGGGGCATGGAACTCAAGCCTAGCACTGCCGTCGCGACAGCACTTCGCGCCGCCTTGGCCGAGGACGTCCTCCGCGGTCCAGCCGACGCCCTGATTGCCTCAGCTGAAGCTGCGCTCTTTGACATGAGGGCACTGGCTCCGCCAGATGTCGTTGCATCAAGGGCGTTGCGGGATCACTTGCAGGCCTGTGAGATCGCTGTCTCCGACGAGGTCGCCTTCGAAGACTGGAAGGCATCACTGAGCGTTGTGATTCAGGAGTTCCTGAACGATCCTGTTGGTGCTTTGGACGTAGACTGTGATGAGTTCGTGGGAGGATGTAGCCGGGTCTTTGGACTCGACGAAACGGCCGTCCCGAACCTTCTCCGGAATTTCAGCGATATGGCAGAGGCGAAACGCGTAGGAGTAATGCTGGCCATCGAGCGATCGCCCTCATTTGTTTTCGTGTCGAGACAGATCAGCGCTGCGCCGGATAGCACGCCGTTCGAGGACCCTACGCGATCGCTTCGCGAACTTCTACGCGCCACGATCGCTGAGCTATGACTCCGCCCTACTGTGAGTCTCCACTGCGTTCTGCATCGATCGGACTCAACGACTTCACGCACTCAATAGAGAAAGTCGCGGCGCTCGGGGCCAGAGAGGAGGCCTCTGGACGTCTGCTTCGCTCGCTCTGCGAGCTCGTTGACTCGCATCCTTCCGCTGCGATCAGATATATAGATGTTGGCCAGAGACGCTCAGAGGTTCGAGAAGGAGTGCGAGTGAGCACGGTCCCCATGGAGCGCGTCCATGAGGTTGAACGCGCCGTCGGTACGATCGCACGCGCATTCTGCGCCTTGGAGATGTCGCCTAGAGCGTTCGTGCTGTCGTCGGCATCACTGTTCTCGCTGGGGCAACGCGATGAGGCCGAATCGACAGCTTGCAAAGGACTCCGTCTGTTTGGGATTCAGGCCGAAGGGGCCTTACTCGCCTTGACGGCAGCGATGGCCGCTCGGATGCGAGGGGATTGGGAGACTGCTCGATCACACTACCTGTCGATGCACGACTGCCGGATTGACTCATATCGGCGAATAGCCTTCGCGGCCGCGTCCATCGCGGCAGCCGAGCGGGACGATCTCTCCGCTGCTAGCCACTTCTATGTGGCACTGATGGCCCTTGGCGTGGAAACTGGCCATCGCATGATCAGGCAAGTTGCTACCATACGCTTGGAACGCGGCGATGGCGAGTGCATAGAGAGGGCACTAGCTCAGCTGCTTCATTATTCCTGGATCAAGCCCCTTCGGCCTAATGCCTGATTTGAAGAAGCGTCTTTTCGCTGGCTTACTGCTCCTGCTGTTCGCTCCGAGCGTGGTGGCAGAGAATGTGGCGCCTTGCGCGTCTCTAGAGCCGAGTTCCCCAGCGGTGAACCGGTTCGGCGTCGGGGCAACCGGGAGCCGGACCAACTCTCAGCAACCCGCGAGAGGATTCGGCGGTTCTCCCGGCGGATCGGGATCTGGCTCTGGATCAGCAGGTTAGGCGATGAAGCGACTGTTCCTGGCCGTGTTCATTCTGTGTGGCTCCGTCGGATTCTTGCTGCACCAAGACAAGTCTCCGCCGATGGGCGTTGGCCGTTCCGACGCAAACACCATCGAGATGGTCACTTGCGAGCCCTCGCTTGCCGATCGAACGCATGCGCTTGCAGTAATGCCGTCACAATCGATCGGCCTCGAGTCCTCGGCGGCTGCACGACCCGGCCGGGAAGACTTGAGTTTCGCTCAAGGCGAAGTTGCGTCCAAGTCTCCCGGGACGCTCATCGGAGGACCGGACGCAACGTCGGGTCGCTTCAAAGCCCATTTCTCTATCCTCGGCGTAAGTGCCCCAAGTGCAGGCGCTGTCGTGTGCTGGGCTCAAGGTTGGGACGAAGGCCATTCAGTTCCATGCCCCGATGATGGGAACGTCGCAGCCGTAATACTTGTCACGCCTGGACGCTGGGTGGCGGCGTTCGTCGATGCGGCAGGAGCGTATGGTGAAGCTCGTTGGTTCGACGTTGTCTCATCCGATGTGCATGTCCAACTTGCTGCACCCGGCACGTTCCAGATGTCATTCACGGCGATCGATGGCTCGGACGGAGAGCGCTTGTCCGGAGTTTCGTTGGATGCCAGAAGGGTGGACTTGTCAGAGCCCTTCTTGAGTGACTCCGCAGGGGAAGCGAGCCGTTACGAGGTCAAGACCGACGAAGCTGGCTTCGGACAGATCGATGGGTTTCAGTTTGGTGAGTACAATTTCTTAGCCTCGCTTCCTGGTTTCGAGTCGCAGGAGTTCACGCTTTCTCTTCCCGGCCCATTTTTCGGCCAAGTAGAAGCTAGCGGTAGAGCCGACTTGGGGACACTCTCGATGACTCGACTGACGCCGTTTTCCGTTCAGCTGAAGGGACATGAAGACTGGGGAGGAGCCGCTGGTTTTTCCATCGCCCATACGCATCAGGGAAACCGAGCCTACTTCGGCCCTGATGGACTCGCCCAGCTGGAACTCGGCTGGTTCTCCGAACCTCTCTATCTGAAAATGTGGTTCCCTGGCGACGATCAGGAGGCAATTGCCTACTTGGATGGCGGCATGCCGCCGGACGGCGAGCCTTGGATCATCGATGTTGCCAAGGACGTCACCTTGGACGTCGACCTCAGAATTCCCGAAGAGGTTCTCAATCGAATCGACTTGGCGGAGGCGACGCTTCGCGTCACTTTTCGCACCGCGCGCGGTGATTCCACCATGTTGGCGGTCGCTGCAAATGAGCCGGGTGTCTACTCAGTTCCCGGTTTGGCCGGCACTGGCGCGATGGTTCAGTTCGTTGCGTCACTTGATGGAGAGGAGTCAGGCCTTGCTATCGAGAGAATTCGACTCGAGGAAGGGAAGCATTTGAGTTGCGTCTTGGCCGTCGATGCGCTGCCGACCCGCCTGAAGATCGTCGACGGCAACGGCTCGCCGCTGGCAGGGGCCCATCTGGAGCTGCGAGAGCGGCACGGATCGACTTCTTGGGCCTTTGGGGTCACGGCAGATGATGCGGGCGAGCTCTTCGCCGTTCTCCCGCCAAATCTCGAGCTTTCGATGCGAGTCATTTCCAAGGACCGCCAAACGGTGGCTGTTGACAGGACAATCACCTGGGAGCCAAGCGAAGGGCCACAGATTCTTCGGCTAGACGTCATGCCCCCGACGCGGATCAGGGCGACAACTGAGGGGAGGCCCTTGCCCGGCGTCGAGTTCGAACTCTTCGGTGCACATTCGGACCAGACGTTCTTGGTCCTTCGGACTGAAGAAGATGGGCAAACCTCACCAATTCGAGTCGTGAACGAATCGACTGCACGAATCAGATTGGCCTCTCCTGATCTCTGGATGGTCGATGGAGTCGCAGAGGTGCGCTCTGGCGAAAATTCGTTGCGGGTCTACGAAACGGGGCGACTGATTCTGAGCGAACCAGCAGACGTCTACCACGTGGCAGAGAATCAAAGTGTCCAGTCCTGGGTCGCGCGAGGCTTGGTTGAGAAGGTCGGCGGAGCTACGGCGACGTATCGCGTACCGAGCGGCTTGTACAGGATGGTTCGATCGGACGGATCGACTTGGGAAGGGACTCTGCACCCGGGCCAGGTGCTGCAAATTCCCTGATGGGTCCACACGTTCGATGCGTCATAGAAGTTTTGGATCTCCGGATCTTCCCTCTGTCGGGCAAAGTGGTGGCATCGCGAGAGCTCTTGGCCCTTGCTCGCCCTGGTTCCTACGACAACAACCGCTCCAGGTCTCCCCGCGTCAGATCCCTCAGCACCCCCGCCCCCTCTCCGATCACCGCGGCCGCCAGCTCTCGCTTGTCCTTCTGCAGCTCCAGCACCTTCTCCTCCACCGTGTCCTTCGCGATCAACCGGTACGCGAACACCGGCTTCACCTGGCCCATGCGGTGGGCCCGGTCCACCGCCTGCGCTTCCACCGCCGGGTTCCACCACGGGTCCATGATGAACACGTAGTCCGCCGCGGTCAGGTTCAACCCGTGCCCACCCGCCTTGATGCTGATCAGGAAGAGCTGGCACGCGTCGTCCGTCTGGAAACGCTCGACCTTTTCGCCGCGCTTCCGCGTGCTCCCGTCGAGGTACTCATGGGTGAGCCCCAGCGCGTCGAGTCGCGCGCGCAGTACCTTGAGGAACGACGTGAACTGTGAGAAGACCAGCACCTTGTGCCCCTCCTCCGCCAGCTCCTGAAGCCGCGGCAGCAGCTCGTCCAGCTTCGCCGACGACTCCCCGATCAAGGACTCATCCATCAGCGCCGGATGGCACGCGCACTGACGAAGCCGCAGCAGCGCCTCCAGCACCTGGATTTTCTTCTCGCCGGGTAGGGGCTCGGCCGCACCCCCGCCCCCCAGCAGCTCGGCCCGGAAGTGCGCGCGCACCTCGTCGTAGCGCTTGCGCTCCGCCTTCCCCAGCTCGCACATCACCACCTGCTCGGTCTTCTCCGGCAGATCCTTCAGCACCTCGCCCTTCGTCCGCCTCAGGAAGAACGGTGCCAGCGCCCGGGACAGCGCCTCCAGATCCTCAGGACTCCGCCCCGCCTTGGCGAAGCGCTGGAACGCCGTCGACGCCCCCAGCATCCCTGGATTCAGGAATTCGAAGAGTGACCAGAGTTCGCCCAGGTGATTCTCGATCGGCGTCCCCGACAGCGCCAGCCGATGCCGCCCACGCATGAGCCGCGCCGCCTTCGCGGCCTGACTCGATGCGTTCTTGATCGCGGTCGCCTCGTCCAGCACCACGTAGTCGAACGCGACCGCTTCCAGCTTCACCGCGTCCCTCCGCAGCGTTCCATACGTGGTGACGATGAGGTCCCAGCGCGCAGCCTCCGCGGGATCCTCGAGGTCACCTGCGCGCGACAAACGATCCATCCCCGTGTAGTCGAGCACCCGCAGCTCCGGTGAAAATCGCGCCGCCTCCGCGACCCAGTTGAACACCAGCGAGTTCGGCGCGACCACCAGCGTCGGCCGCGCGCCACCCTCGAGTTCCGCCTGCCCGAGCCTCCGCTCCTCTAGCAGCGCCAGCACCTGCACGGTTTTACCGAGCCCCATGTCGTCCGCCAGGCAGCCACCGAGCCCGAGATCGCGCAGGAACCGGAACCAGCCCAGCGCGAGCCTCTGATAGGGCCGCAACTCGCCCCGGAACGATGCCGGCTCGTCCTCCGGTTCGACGCCTTCGAAGCGATCGAGCCGCTCGCGGTAGCCCGTGAACCCGGCGTCCCCGCTGACTCCTTCCCGTCCCGTCAGCAGCGCGTCGAGGATCCAGCCCTGGTTCGACTGGAAGCGCAGACTGTCGCCCTTGGCCTTCCCCGCGAGCTCCAGCAGCCCCCAGCTCTTGAGCCAGTTCTCCGGCAGCACGCCGAACGACCCGTCCCCTAGCCTCACGTAGCGCCGCCCCTTGCGCGCCGCTTCGAGGATCGCAGGCAGGGGCGCCACTTCCTGGCCGTAGCCGAGCCCGGCGTTCAGATCGAACCAGTCAACTCCCGAACTCACCGAACCCTGAAACACTCCGCCCGTTCGATAGAGCACGCCCTCGGCCCGAACTTCCCAGCCAGCCACCAGCGCCTTCTCCACCACCTTCGGCACGTCTTGCAGACGAACCTGGGCATGCCAGGCCACCCAGGTGCCCGAAGGCGCCATGGTTCCCATCCGATGGAGGGTGCTCAGGGCCGCGACCTCGAAGTCCTGATCGCGCCTGATCCAGCCCTTGCCGTCCGCGCGAGCCACAAGGCCCGCGCCGTCGATGGGATCTACCGCGACATGTCCACCCGTCGTCGGCCCGCCGTACACGATCCGCAGGGTGCAGGGGAGCATGTCGCGATAGTGCTCCGGCTTCGTCCCTATCTCCAGCGCGACGCGTGCCCCGCGTGGGTCCGCCTGGTCGACTCCGTCCAGCCCTTCCGGTGGCTCCGCCTCGTCATCCTCCCGTTCCCACGCGCCAAACCCGGTGACGACGAGGTTCTCGACGAGTCGCGCTTCTTCTTTCTTCGGCACGACAAGGGGACCGTTTCGCCAGAGGTCCACGACCCACTGCATCGCTCCTTTCGCGTCGAACCTCGCCAACGTGCTTCCGTACAGGAGGAACCCCGCGCCGAAAAGCCCGTGGGCCGCCTGGAGTGCCATCGTTTCCTCGCCCCGAACGAGATCGCCAGCGAGCGTGACCACGTGTTTGCGCCCGACCTTTCCGGGCTCGAGCTTCAAGCGGAACGCCCAGGGCTCGCCCTCGTCCCACAGGAGCGCGACCGCATCCCTCGGGACCCCTTCCCCACTGAGGAGGAGCCGACCGGTCCGCGACATGCGCGCCATCAGCTCCGTTGCCAGGTGCGGAGGCAGCGTCGCTTCATGGCTCTCCTTGCCTGTGTGACCGTCGAAACGACCGTCTCCCCCACGCGGCCCGGAAGGCACCTCGGTCGCGTGGGGCGCGAGGAGCATGAGAATCTGGCGGTCTTTGCCGCCGAAGTCCTCGCTTCGCGCCGCGGACGCGAGCTTCAACTCACTTCGTACCCCGAACTCGCCGTTCTTCTTGCGGGTGCGAACGTAGGCCTGCACGACGGGAACGCCCTCCCGCTTCGATTGCGCCAGATCGAACACGTACTCGACTCTCTTGGCCTCGAGTAGAGCGCGCCGCCAGACGCCCGGCACCTCTGGCGGAGCTTCGCGCCTGATCCAGGTCAGCCGCCCCTCCCAGTCGTTCGGGTCCACGACAGGCGGCCGCGGCTCGTTCCCGCCTTCATCCTCGTCGTCGTCTTCGTTTTCGTCATCGTCGCTGTACAGCAGGTCGTACTTGCGCAGGATGCGTTCCAGCTCCTCCATCTGGGACTCCTTGCGCCCGGCACCCGTCGTCCCGGCCCGAGCTTTGGGCACCTTGAAGTCCAGCTCCTCGGCGTCGGCCGCGAGCGCCACCGCCCACATATGCTTGCAGGGGCCGCGATCCTCGAACGCCGGGCAGTCGCACTGGCCGCCATACAGCTTGTCCCCGAGGTCGACCTCGACCTCGTAGCGCCAGGTTCCGTGGGCGTAGGCCGCGACACTCGTCTCGTCGATTTCGAGTTCGGAAACCAGGTCCGATTCGAAGTACTCCTCACCCCGCTTGCGCGAGGCGGCGTCGACGAGGGGGCGGAGGTGATGGGAGAAGCGCTTGGTCGTTCGGGAGGGGCTCAAGGGGCGGCCAAGATATCCCAACGGCAGGTCGTGGGGAGCGGTCCTTCCCTCGACGTCCCCAGCTTCCCGAGCCGCACCGGGTCATCGGAGATCCACAGCAGCCCCTGGTGTCACCTCCAGATCAACCGAGGCCTCCTCGCTGAGCTGCCGGAGGTACTGCCCCGCGGGCACGCGAATCGACGCGCCGCCGCCGATCATCGGGGAGCTCTTCACGCGCCCCTCCGCCATCCAGCTCGCCAGATCCACACCGAACTCCACTGAATACAGGGACGCAAGAACCGCCGGGTTGGGGACCTGAATCTCCCCCATCTTCCAGACCTTGAACCCGTTGCGCCCCGGCTGCAGCACAACCTGTCGCACCGGCGCCCAGAGGCTGTCGTCATCGACCTTCACCTCGACCTGACTGTCGGGATGGAGATGGAAAGCCCGTGTCCGGCCACTCTGGTCGGATCGATGCGCAATGTGATAGACCTTGGACTTGGCGAGGAAGTAGGTGAACCAGACTCCCTCCAGCACTTCACCCCCGCAGCTCACCTCGATGAAGGTCGACGTGCTGTCCCCCATCACCAGGTGTGGATCGGGGTTGCCCTGGCTCAGGTCGACGGGAACGTCGAACGCGATGTGGGTGTCCCCGGGAGTCCGAGCCGTCACCAGCCCCGCGGAGGCATCCAAACTCGGAACCGAGGTATTGCCAAGAGTTGTGTTCCAAGAATTCTTGGTCAGGCTGGGACGCTGATCTCCTTGGGGCCTTGGACGAGTCCGTCCTTGAACTGAACGCCCAAGATGAGGGCCCCCAGTTGTTCGTGTCCGTTGAGTCGACGCCACTTGGCCTGGGCGCACATTGTGAGCTTGAAGACCATGGACAGGGTCGCCATGCGCGAGCCGCTGCCCTTCGTGCGGCTGGTCCTCTGTCGGACTGTCGCGAATGTCGACTCGATCGGGTTGCTGGTGCGCAGGTGCCTCCAGTGCTCCGCCGGGAAGTCAAAGAAGGCGAGCATCTCCTCCTTGTCCTTGACGAGGCATTCGACCGCCTTGGGGTACTTCGCGCTGTAGGTCGCGATGAAGGCATCGAACGCCTTGAGGGCGAGTTCCTCGGTCTCCGCCATCCAGATCGCTTGCAGCAGGCTCTTGGCCGTCGCGTGCGCCGACTTCGGGAGCTTGTTCAGGATGTTCGCCATCTTGTGAGTCCAGCAGCGTTGATGGCGCGTCGCTGGCCAGATCTTGCTGACCGCTTTCCAGAAGCCAAGTGCTCCGTCACCGATGGCCAGCATCGGCGCTTCGTCCAGGCCTCGAGCCTTCAGGTCCACCAGCATCTCGGTCCACGATTGCTCGCTCTCACGCGTCCCGTCGTGGATTGCAATCACCTCCTTGCGCCCATCGGGCGTTGCCCCAATAAGTACCAGAATGCAGGCCCTTTCGCCGGTTAGACGCACATTGAAGTAAACGCCATCGGCCCAGACGTAGACGTATCGCTTGCCCTTCAGGGAGCGCTTCTCCCATGCGCTGAACTCGTCCTCCCAGACCTTCTTGCAACGGACCACTGAGGAGGCTGAGAATCCGACAGGGTCGACGCCGAGGAGGCCTGCCAGCACGTCGGTCATGTCGTTGGTCGAGATGCCGCGGAGGTAGAGCCAGGGGATCAGGTCCTCGATGTTCTTGGCCTTCCGCAGGTAGCGCGGGACCAGCTTGCTCTGGAACTTGAGCTCTCCATCATCGGGCCCAGCGTCCTTGACCCGGACTCTCGGCTGTCGGATCGGTAGCACGCCTGCCCCCGTCTGGATCTCGCGCTCGGGGAGGTAGCCGTTGAGAACCACCCGTCGGTTGCCCTTCTCGTCGACCACCGTGCGGAACCGATCGATGTGCTCCTGGGCCTCAGCTGAAATGGCCTCCGCGAGGATCGCCTGCGCCGCCCCTCGGATGAGGTTGGTCAGGGCGTCTTGGGTGATGGTTGCTGGATGAAGTTGGTGAACCGGTGTACTCTCGGTCATGTGGCGTATCCTCCCCGCTGTGGGGCTTGGGTGTCGTGGTAGTGCTTGACACCAAGGGTACGTCGCAACCTGATCAGGTCATCCTGGAACACAACTTCTGGTCATACCTCCTCGGAACCTCCACCTCGCCACTCTCATCACTGGTGCCGCCAATGACCCAGGTTGTGCGGTTGGGGTTCTGGTACATGCGGTACGTGACGCCAGCGATCGGCTCCCCTTCTCGATCCTCGAACCGCAGCGTCCGCGGCCCCCGTTCGACGACGAGCGTCGCGCTGGTCCTCCCCTCAGGCTCCATCTCCACCATGCGCGTGGCCCAATCAACGGGCAGTTGCCCCTCCTCCCAGGTCACGAAATTCAGCATCGCGACAGGGCTCTGCACGGAGGTGAATTCGAAGACGCCTGGTTCAGAGGGGATGTCGCGACTCACGAACTTGTCCTCGCCGGCCTCGGTACGAAAAGCCACTCGCACCGCACAGTTCTTGTCGGCGAGCTGCTCGAGCACGTCGTCGGCGAATCGAAGGTCGACCTCGAGCGTCTGCTTGCCTCCCACCGTGATGAGCTGAACGTCTTCGGGCCCAGGAACACCGTTGTTCAGGTAGAAGACCGCGCGCCTGTCATCCGGATACCACAGCTTGAGATAGATGGGCCTCGTGTAGTCTCCGACTGGCAAGGTCGCATGTCCCTCAGAGTCGAACGAGACGGGGGTGCCTTGGTGCGTGTGCGCGATCCGAAAGCCGGACAGGTCGTCCCAGGCGTCCGTGCCAATGAGCTGAAACTGGATCGGCGTGATGGGGTTCATGTGGACGTCGCCGAGATGGAGGACACCTTCGCGGCGGAGGAGGGCTTCCTCGGCCTCATCGAGCGGTAACCACAGCTCTTCATCGAGCGTGACATGGCCGTCGTGCTCGAGGCGAAAGCGCCACTGGCCAGGCGAAAGCCCGGTCACTTCGGTGAAGCCATCCGTGTCCGTCATGCTCTCCATGGACCGCGAGTCCCATTCTTTTGGGAGATCCACTCGATTCAGTTGGAGTGCTGCGAACGGGATGGGATCGTGTGAATTCAGGTCGACCAGTCGTAGATCGAGGCCAAACGGGAACGGTCGTCCAAGCGTGACGACGAGCGGCTCCGACTCGACGGTGAAGGTCTCGATCGGTCCGATCGTCTCAGCACCAGGCTCCTGAATTGCCGCCCTGTAGTCCCCCGGCAGCAGCAACAACTCTGCCCCATCGCCGCCACACGGGTGCTCCGAGGTCGAACCGCGCGCGCCATCGGACCGGGCAAGCTTGAGTACCGGCTGAGCCCCACGTGAACTGCCGGCTCCGAGCGCATTCTTCAATCTGAAAGCCACGGCGGTACGCGCTTCGGGCCTGCCCGCTTCCAGGCCACTCGACGCGGTGACAGAGTCGCGAGCACCTGGGGCGAGGACTTCCTGAGCCGGCTGGTTCAACCCTGGACTCGGCAGCATGAACGCCCGGGAACTACCTGTCACGGCGATCGTACGAATCTCTTCTTGTGCCTCGCTATCGCCGACGTGTGCCGCCGCCGCAAAGACAGACCCTGCCACGGCCGATGTCCTCGGTCTCGCTCCGTGCTCGCCGCCGTTCCATTGGAGGAAGGCACCGACGCAAAGGACCAAGACTGCCAGCGCGCCGAGGCTGAAGAGTGGTCGCGTCATCGCTGTCTCCCGGCCGCGTCAACACTCTTTCTCCGAGTGCCACCTGCGGTCTGAGCGCCTTCAGGCGGAATGCCCGTAGCCCCTCCCCCAAACGCGGCGAGAGAATCCACTTTGGATGGCCGAGAGTCATCTCCGCCTCGGATCGGCCGCCGGTGCGGCTTCCGGATCGGCGGAATGCCGGTCCCGCTACCGCCATACATCGTCAACGCCAAGGGAGGCAAGGTCTGGCTTCCATGGGAGCTACCGGCGGCGCTCGGAAGTAGCGTCAGGATCACGAGGCAGCAGATCGGGCGAATCGAGGGCATGAGGTTCACAGGTAAGTCTCCATCAACGCGTTGAAAAAGGACTCGCTGTTGCCGGGGATCGTCCAACGCCTCCGAGCTTGGCGAGCCAATGCGGGAACACGTCGAACCTACCGGAGACGCAGGCGAGAACCCAGGCGAACTACTCTGAGCAGGGCGGAGGCCTCGCTTTCGCCCGGTTCCAGCCTTCGCCGGTGACTTTAGCACCCGCGATTCAGCTCTTCGCACTACGGACTTACGCCAAGATTTTCGACAGCCACATCTGCCGTATCGCAACGCCAGCGGCTGCAATGACATCTCAAAGCTTGGCGGGCTGATCGGCGCTCACGCGGATGACCATCGGTTCCGCAGCCCCAGTCTCCAGGGAGTAGAGGCCAACTGGCACCCGGCAGCTCCACTTTCCTGGTTCATTCTCCTCGTAGGCGACCTTTCCACTTTGGACCCACTGCTTCACTGCTACGCCCCGCTCTTGAGAAGTGAGACTTCCAAGCTTGTCGCGGGAAGAGGCGGAGACGGTACCGCGGCTGCTCAGCAGCACTACGTTCCGCCCCGGCTGAAGGTCGAGGTGCGGCAGGTCCCACCAGTGGTCCTCTGAATGAAGGTGGACTCGGATCTGGCTCCTGTCTATGAATCGGCAGGGTCCAACCCGCCCAAGGTCGTCCGAGGTGCGGTTCGTGAAGAAGCTACCAATGACGCTTCCGTGAAAGTCGAACTTCACGCCTGGTTCTGCGGACCCATCGACCGCGACATCGAGGAAGAAGTCCTTGAAGGATCCAACGACCGACGATGGCACGTCGTCCGCATCGAGATCGAACGAAAACGGGACGTCGAGCGCGTAGTTGTTGCCGTCCATATCAGCACCGGTCAGCAAGAACCCGGAACTCAATTCAGACATGAGCTCGGTCCTGCCCTGTTCATCGGTCAGGTTTCCGACGCTGAAGCCCGTGCGATCCCCGACGCGTGTGAGGCGGAAGCTGAAGTCTGCCAGCGGACTTCCAGCCGTTGTGATGAACTGGACGGGTCGCGGGGATTCTATGACCTGAAGAGCGACAAGGGTGGTCTCACCTTCTTTCAGGTCCGTGACGGTAGACGCCCACTCCACGGGCCATTCGCCGAACGTGGTGGCGAACGAGATCTCTGCCTCGGAAGCGATGACGTCGGGGAAAAAGTAAGTTCCCTCGCCGTAGACGGCTCTCCCCGAAGAGAAGCGGTCGCTGCCTTTGCCCTTGCTCGCAATCCGTAGCCAGCATTTGGAGTCGCCAATCTCTTCTCGCGCCGCCTCCGAGTAGACCAGCTCGATCTCCAGGGCCGACTCTCCTTGGACCGCCACGTGAACCACATCCCCTGTCCCGGGCTCGACGTCGTGTACGGTGCAAACCTTATGCCTGCCATCCGGGTACTTGACGATCACCTCGAGTGGCCCGGAATACCAGCCCACCTGGATCACTCCGAGACCCGTTTGGTCAATCGGGAAAGGGTTGTCCGTGTAGTTGAGCTCCGTGGTGTAGCCCTCAAACGTCTCCTCAGCAGGAGCGCCGACGAGCTGAACGGGAAGGGGACGAAATCGAGTCAAGCTCGTCCTCCCCCAGTCCTGCTCTTGCCCAGCTTCTGCGTTTAGCTCGAGCTCACGAGTCCGCGTCTCGTAGCCGTCCAGTTCGACGGTCAAGAGCCAACTCCCTCGCGCGACGGTCGAGGCGAGGAATTGCCCGTTCACGTCCGTCTCCCCGGCGACGTTGGCTGCCACTACGGTCACCGAAGCATCCCTTCGCTGGTCGAGTCGAATGCTTGCACCGACGACCGGGTCCCAGGTCTTGTCATCAACGATTTGGAGCCTGACGCTGCAGAGCTCTGGCCAAGCAAGCGTCACCTCGCATGGATTCACTTCATCCGGAATCGGTGTCGAACGCCCGTACCCGGCTCCTCGCAGCAGCAAACAGGCAGAAACATCGAGCATGGGAACACTCGCCCTGGACGTAGCTCCAGTCCAATCCAGCTGCTCAAGCTGCTCACCCGTCGACGTTCGATGGATCAGAATCGAGGCGTCCTCGAAATCCGGCTCGGCGGGGAGCGTGACGAAAGTCACTTCGCGGAGGAGCGGTGCTTCGTCATCGACGATCGCCTCGGAACTTCCTGTTGTGAAGGCGCTCTGCGAGCCCTCGGCTGCCAGCGGGAAATCCTCGAGAAGAACAGAAGCTTCGGTGCGCCGTGCCCCTTGGTCCCGAACTTCAACCATCGCGCGAAATGACGCGTTCGTGGAAGAAACGGCATCCGCATGGCCGGAAATTGAAGTTGCGTTGCCAGGGCCGCCTTCCCCGTCGGTTTCACCAGCGTTCCCTCCATCCCAGGGGACGAGCATGACTCCCGCTGCCATCAGAGCTGCACCGGCGAGCACGACGAGTCGACTTCTCTGAGTGATCATGACCACATCTTGGTTCTGGACCCTAATTCGAATCAGGGTGGGGGTCAGCCGCCTGCGGGGCCGCCGCCGCCGCTGCCCTGCAAGCGAGGGTCCCTGTCACCGGCTGTATTCGCCCTGATAGGTGGTGAACTCCCGACTCCGCCGCTTCTGTCGAAGGCGGTCGCGGAAGACCGCCACGATGGGTCCCGGATGAAGGCCGAGCCTCGCGCTTCTCCGTTGGCAGACAAGTGTAGCGCAAGGAGCGCCACACAGAATTGAGAGGCCGCACTGATCGAGCGGGCCGTTCCTGAGGACACGATCTTCATCTTCCAGCAGACCATAACCCATCGGGAAGGTTTCGCCGAGAAGCTGTCCGTTGAAGTTCCCGCTCCGCGGCACCGACCCGGGATTCTCCATACCGCCGGACGTTCATCTCGCGAACGACCCTGGAAACACGCATTATCGCTGACGGACTCTCCTCCCCAAGTGCCGCTACGAAAGGCTCCGCGGCTCCCGAGTCCCGGCGAAGAATATGGGAACGCAGGGCGCCGTTGAGAAGACCAGCGATCCGGACTGGCTCGAAGCGGCTCTTCGCAATCATGGAGTACGCGTGGAACTCCAGATCCATCCGGCGAGTGTTGGCTCCATAGAGAGCGACCCAGGTCCAGACTGCGCTCCCGATTCCCCGCTCGTCGCATTGGTCAAGCACGCGACGAACTGTGCGCTCGAATGCCCGGTACTCCCGTGACAGGAATCGGCCCGCGACTACCTCGAGGTGGGATTCCGCTCGATCGTCCAGCTCGAGCTGGCTGTCGAAGTCCGGTGTCTTGAGGCGATGCGACCGCTGATTGTTGGCCAGCGCACCTCCGCTCGTTTCACGTTCATGACCCCACACCTGCGCATGTCGAGGTCCTCCATCGAGGAGGTACAATCCTGCGCGAGGATGCCGATGCATGAAGCGTCTCGCGGCGACGCGCGATCTTGCCGCCAAGATCTCTCGCGGCATCGACCTGCGAAGGTCTTGGCACCCCGAGTTCACTGCATCCGCAAGGGCCAGATCGAGTTCGCTAGGAAGCTCCATCACCTTCAGGGGCAGAATAGAGGAGACGGAGCAATCTGCGCAATGCTGTGGGGGGCGCCTCTAGTTCGACCTCGCGATCGAAAGCGTCGATCTCCTTGGATAGCCAGCGGAACGAAGGCGACTCCTCGAGCATCATCAAGGCTCCCAGGCGGGATCCCTCGCGCATGCCATGGAAGGACCTGATGAGTTCGTGGACCATCTCGTCGTCGACTCCGAAGGAGGCCGCAACGGAGGCTTCGAATTCACGCACCTCGTCTTGCTTCCAGCCTTCCGGCTCACGCGCATAGGATTCACAGGAATCCCCTACCGCGCCCCGCCAAGCCTGAAGGACCTCGGCAACCGACGTTTCTGCTGTGTGAATCGCCGCGACTTGCACAAGGCTCGCAGTGATCAGCGGACCAACGGGGACGAGAGCACCTCGATTGAAAACGATCTGCCTGACCGACTCTTCAAGCAGCTCACTGTGCCCTTGTTGATGGCGCCAGCCATCCGGGTCACGAAGGCACGTGGCGATTGCATTCGCGACCTCCGAAGAAGATGGGTTGCTCATCTCTTCGAAGCTACCCCGAGCTACGAGAACCCGCAACGGAGTGCTCGAAGATCCGGATCGTGGAAGGCCGGCGACGACCTCAGTCCGATCTCTCGGGCTTTGAAAGGCGGAAAGCGTCGCCGTCTTCATGAGGGGGAGAGTCCCACTCGTGGGAATTCAGCGGTTTGCGGACCGGACCTGTAACGCCACGGTGGCGTCGGGCCCCCTTGGAGGGATCCTTGGGAGCTGTTCCCCGAGTGGTGCGAGCAGCGTCCGCTTAGGCTGTCCTGATACGCAAGTGCGTGACGATGCTGTGCATCAGCTCCGCGTCCAGGCCGCAGTACTCCAGCAGGTTCGCTCGGATCTCCTCCCGTTCCTTCGGGTTCACTTCAGGGCTCACGTCGGGGCGCAGCGCTCGGCGCCACTCCGCCACCGCCAGCATTCCGTTTCCGATGGCGAGGCCTTCGTAGCCTCGGCCCGTCAGGGCGGGTGCCAGCTTTTTGATCGAGTAGGAGGACATCTGGTCCGGGTGGTAGTAGCCCGCCCTTGCGATCTTCTCGGTGTCGACGAAGCGTGGGATCAGCGCCAGCAGGCGCTCCGTGACGTCTCCGCCCAGACGCCTCGCGATCTGCTTCAGCACCGTCGTCTCCGCGTCCTGGTGGTGCGCGACCAGGTGACCGGTCGGTGGCAGGGCGTCCAGCAGGGACTCTGCGAACGCTCGACTCGGACCTGCTGTCGTGAGCTCCAGGAAGGAGCGCTCCTCCCCCAGCCCCCCCACCACACTCTTCCTCGATCGCCAGCGCCCACTGGAACGGCACGCGATCATAGGGGCGCATTCCAGGATGCCGCGGGATCGCCATCGTCGGGTCGAACTCTAAGTCCACGAACGACAGGGGCCACTCGAGCTCGTCGAGCTTCTCCCGCAAGGGCACGTGGTCCACGACCTCATCGCGGGTCTGCACGCCCTCGATCACCCGGCGCTGGGTCTCCGTCCACTTCGCCGCGGGATCGTTCGGGTCGAGGTCCTCGATCTTCAGGCCAGGCGTCCCCGTGACGAGCGCGATCTTCCCCCCCGCCAGGTTCGGCAGGCTCCCCGCCCAGAACACCGGAAGCTCGCGGCCGCAGACACCGTGGGGCAGGAAGTGCCCGCAGTCGCTGGGGCGATTGCCTGCAGCCACCTTCCGGCCACCCTTGCAGCGCGGTCCCGGCAGCTCCGTCGGCATCGTGGACCCACGCAGCATGGACTGCTGTGCCGCGACCTCTTCCGCCACACGAGCCGCCAGCGCTGCGACCTCCGCCGAACGATCCAGCCGGATGAGCACCTCCTCGGCCCGCACGGGCCCCCCACCGCGGACGTACTCCTTCCGAAGCAGGATCAAACCGGCCCCGATGACCACGTTCCCGGCTTCCCTGGCCACATGCACCTGGTAGGCGAGGTCCCAGTCGTACAGCGGGTTCGCCCTGGCCTCGTCGTCATCGCCCTCGGCCTCGTAGGTCGACGACTTGACCTCCCACAGGTAGAGGCCTTCGGCCCGCACCTCGACGATGTCCGAGATCGCCGCGAGACCATCGGCCTCGAAGTGCGCCTGGAGCACGGCCTGCGCTTCCGCCAGCGCGCGCTTCGTTCCCTCGACGCCCACGTAAGGAGTTGTGGCTTCGCCTTCGCGACAGACCCGCAAGGCGCCGGGAAAGAGCTCGGCCGCGAGCGACTCAACCTCGCGGCTGGCTTCGATCTGCAGTGCGAGAACCGCAGCCTCCGTCACCGCGGGTTCGACCACCCCATGGTGGCCAAGCCACTGTCGGCGCGGGCACTGGCGGCCGAGGAGATAGCTGGTCTTGGTGATCGAGCGATGCACGGAGGCATCGTGGGCCAGGGCCATGGGCGAGCGAGAAGCAGACGAGCGGTTCGACAAGAAACAGGAAAACGCAGCGCGTGTTTGGTGTACCCCGGCTGGCAGGCACGATGGGGCCACGCGCTGCGAAACTCATTCATCGGGCCAGAGCTGCGCTCCGGCCCGATGGCATCGCCACCCTATTGGAAGGTGAAGATGATGCTGTCGGTGAAGGTGGACGTCAGCGCGCCCCCGAACGAATCGCGGTGCCAGAGCTGCCAGTACCACGTCTCGCCCGCGGTGGCCGTGATGAGCCCGCTCGGTGACGGGATCGCCGTCAGGTCGATCGGAAGAAGCGCGCCACCGGTCTGCATCGTGTTGAAGATGTTCCCGTAGTCACGCCCCACCGAGCCACCCACGCAGCGGAAGCCCGCAGCGCCCGGGGGGATCACCTGGGCCGACATCCGGCTCACGATCGGGTAGCCGAAGGTGTTAAGCGGAATGTCGCTCGCCACCAGCACGATGTCGTTCGCGAGAGCGGTCTCGATGCCGAACGCGGTCAAGCCGCCGACCACTCCGGTCGAGTTGTTGATCGTCTGGCAGCCGGGGTTGAACCCGACGCTCTCACATCCGTCAGGCACGAGGTTGCCGTTGACGTCCGGCTCGGTCCCATCGGCGATATCGCAGACGTCGAGCCGCTGGTTCGAGTTGCAGTCGAGCCCGGGGTTCGTCGAGATCTCGCACGTGTCGAGCACTCCGTTCGAGTCGCAGTCGAGGAACGACTGCGCGGCGATCTCGCAGCTGTCGAGGACCCAGTTCGCGTTGCAGTCGACGCCGGTCCCCGCGGCGATCTCGCACGTGTCCAGGAGCCCGTTGCTGTCGCAGTCCAGACCTGGCGTGGTAGCGATCTCGCAGAAGTCATTCAGCCCGTTCGCGTTGCAGTCCTCGAAATCGAGGTCGTAGACGAACGCCGCGCCAGATACGGGAATACTCGTGCTTCGCGTCGGTGCGCCGACGAGGAGAGCGTCCCCGATCAGGCCCACATCGGTCCCGAAGCCGTCACCGTTCATGTGGTTCAGCCCGAGGATCGTCTGCTCATAGGTCCACTGATTCGCCACTCGTACGTAGGTGTGAACGGCGCCGCCGCCGCCAATCTCGGCTACAGCGATCCGGCCCGGGGCCAGGGTCACGGCGCGGCCGAAGTTTCCATTGGAGATCGGCGTGGGCGATCCCAGTTCGGCTTCTTGTCCGTAGCTGCCATTGCCCTGGTCCCGGAACACGAAGGCCGAGCCGCTCCTGCCGCTGGAGGCGCCGTTGTTGATGCCCTCGGCGCCCACGACGAGAACACCGCCGACGAGCTTGACCGCGACGCCGAAGAAGGCGCTGGACTGGCTCACGGGTGGGACCACCTTGGCGTACTGGTTCCACGTGGAGTTCGGCTGTCGTTCGAACACGTACGCCGAGCCCTCGTTGTTCGCGATCGCTCCGTCGAAGACCGCCCCCACCGCGCAGATGCTGCCGGAGAGGGAGACCGAGGTGCCGAAGAACCCGTTGGCGGTCACCGGGTTCGGTCCGACGCGATCTTCGAAGACGACCGAGCCGCCGCCAGCGCGATAGAAGTACGCGGCACCTGCGCTCGGACCGAAGAAGCTGCTCCGGATGGCGCTGATCGCCAGGCGGGTGCCGGAGACGGAGACGCTGTGGCCAAACCGCGACTCCTGCGATTGCGAGAGCTCGAGGATGGTGTCCGTCAGCGTCCACGCGCCGCCGATTCTGCGATACAGGTAGGTGCGGCCGGAATTGACCGCGCCGCTGTCCTCGAAGGGGGCGCCGACGAGGAGCAGGTCGCCCTCGATGGCCACGTCGTAGCCGAACTGGCCCTCGGGCTCCGGGTTCGGCGAGAAGAGCGTGGTCGTCAGCGACCACTCGCCGCCCGATTGCTCGAAGAGGGAGACGCTTCCAGCACCGTTGGTGCCGGGCGCCGAGAGGCCGCCGCTGGCGAACGGCGAGCCTATGGCCGCGAGGGTCCCTGAGAGGCTGACCGAAGATCCGGCCTGGGCGCTGACCTCAGGGAAACCGGGGATCAGTTCCGTATCGCAGAACTGTGCGTGCGCGGGCGCCGCAGTGAAGAGCGTGAGGGCGAGGGCGGCAGGCAAGGCCGTCAAAGAAAGTCTCGAAAACATGGATGGGTTGGGAGATAGGCAGGCGCTCGAAGGCGCATCAAACAGGACGAAGCGAAAGGTGAACGTGTGCGAGGGACTCGAGCCACGCATGAGTGGAGCGACGCACGCCGCCGTTTCGCGGACAAACCGAGCGGCGCACGATGCGGCCGCCAAACGGTTGCAAAAAACTTCTACGAGAGAGCTCCGCGCGCGTGCTGCGTCGAACGCACAGTCACGCCGGGGCCACTCAACTCCCGTCAGAAGGAGAACCCGATCGCGAACGTCAGGTAATCGACGTCGATCTCGACGCCTTCGATCTCGGCATCGCTGCCGAACCGCTTCCTGACGTCGAACACGATCTCCAGGGATTCGGAAGCGCGGACCGAGAGTCCACCGTGAAGGTAGAAGCCGAGGACGGTGTCGTCGGCCGAGGCGGAGGAGAAGCCGTTCGACAGCTCGATCTCTCCGTAGGTGAGGACGCCGCCGGCTCCAAAGAAGGGGCGAGCGTTGCCCGTGGTGCTCTGGATCCGGCCGCCGAGGTACGCTTCGAGCAGCGTGGCGTCGAGGGTGAGGCCGCCGAGGTCTTCGCTGGCGTAGGAGCCGTTGAACCCGAACTCGGGACCGAAGTTCGCCTGTGTGGAGATCGACGAGTACTCGGCACCCAGGAGGAACTGATCTTCGACAGGAGCCCACTCGGACTCTTCGAGCTGGCGCTGGCCCACGAGCACCGTGGTCTTGGAGATTCGATCGGGCAGCACGGCGCCGCCCGCCGGCGGCGGGCCCGCCTGGCAGGAGACGAGGCTGAGGAGGAGGGCGAGAAAGGCGGCGAGGTTCGGTCGTGGCATGAAGGGGGGCAGGCTGGGAGATAGGAAAACGCGGCGCGCGGGCAAGATCCCCACCGAGGCAGTTAGCAGTGGGGCCACGCGCCGCGTGCTTGCTTTGTCCTCCCAGGCAAGGGGTGTGCCAGTGCGGGGCGGTACGCTCGAAATCGCGATTCTGAACCTTTACTCACGGTTGCGAGCACGATGTCGCAGCGCGCTTTCCCTACCCCGTATCCCTTCTTCCGGATCATCATCCGGATTCCCGATAACATTCCCGCGCATGGGAAACCTCCTCCTCGCCTGGGCCGCCAAGGAAGACCTCGCCGCCCTCGAAGATCCCGATCCCGCCGAACTCGGCCCCACGCTCAGAGCGTCGAAGGACCTCGCCATGGAGCAGGTCGTGCTCCTCACGAACGCGACCTCGAAAGCTGACCTCGAGCGCCTCGACCTCTACGCCACCTGGCTGGCCGCCGAGTCCGGCGCCAAAGTCGAGATCGCCCCCGTCACGCTCGCGGACCCGAGCGACCACGTCGGGATCCTCGATACGGCCACCGACTGCGTGGAAGCTTTGCAGCGCAAGGACCCGACCGCGGACCTCCACTTTCTCCTCAGCGCGGGCACGCCAGCGATGCACGCGGTCTGGCTCCTGCTCGCGAAGTCGCGCTTCCACGCGCGCCTCGTGAAGTGCTCGATCGAGTCCGGCACCACCGTCGTGGACCTGCCCTTCGAGATCTCCACCGACTTCGCCACGGGCCTCCTGGAGCGGTCGGACCAGCGCCTGGTCCGCCTCACCCAGGGCCTCACCCCGAACCAGCCAGCCTTCGCCCAGATCATCGGATCCTCCAGGCCGATGAACGAGGCGATCGCCCTGGCGACGCGCCTCGCCCCCCGAAACGTGCCGGTCCTGATCCTCGGCGAGTCGGGCACGGGCAAGGAGCTTTTCGCGCGCGCGATCCACGCCGCGAGCCGCCGTGCCGAGGGCCCATTCCTCGCCCTCAACTGTGGCGCCATCCCCTCCGAACTCATCGACGCGCGCCTCTTCGGGCACGCGAAGGGCGCGTTCACGGGCGCCACCTCCGAGAGGCCGGGAGTCTTCGAGGAGGCGAACGGTGGAACGCTCCTCCTGGACGAGATCGGGGAGCTGCCCCTGGAGGCCCAGGTCCGTCTCCTGCGAACCCTGCAGGAGGGGGAGGTCACGCGAGTGGGAGAGCACGCGCCCCGCGAGGTCGATGTGCGGGTGGTCGCAGCCACCCACGTCGACCTCTTCGAGGCCGTCGACAACGGAGGCTTCCGCCGCGACCTCCTCTACCGCCTCGCCGTGGGGATCCTTCGCCTACCCGCGCTGCGAGAGCGCGGCAAGGACCTGCACGAGCTCATCGACGCCCTCTTCACGGAGGTCCAGACAGAACTCAACCTCGAGCCGGACTTCGAACCCCGAACCCTCGCCAAGAACGCACGCGCGCGCCTCGTCGGCCATCCGTGGCCAGGGAACGTCCGCGAGCTCCGAACCACGCTGGTGCGCGCGGCGATCTACGCCTCGGGAGAAAAGATCACCCTCCGCGACGTGGAGGACTCCCTCCTCCCCCTACCGAGCAGCTCCACGTCGGGAATCCTGGACCGCCCCTTCAACGACGCCTTCGATGTGAAGGAGCTGCAGACGGAGCTCCGTTCGCACTACGTGAAGAGGGCACTTGCGGAGACGAACGGCAACAAGTCCCAGGCGGCGAAACTGATGAACGTGAAGCCGCAGACCTTCCAGGATTGGTAGCTTTCCACCTCGCCCCCACCGCGGGCCAACCACAAAGCCCTGCCCACCACCCATGCCACAATCTTTGGCGATCGCCGAACCGCTCTCCTCCATCGAACTCCATGCCGCGTGGGCGCCGACCAAGGCGAAGCTGGTGAAGGAGGACCGCGACGAGCCCCTGAGAATCCGAGTGCATCGCGCGTGCAAGGCCCTGAAGCAAGCGGAGCGGATCGAAGCCTCGTCGAAGTCGAGGAGCGCGACGGACGCAGCGCTCGTCTTCCGCTGGGTCGCGCTGAACTCCCTCTACGGCCGCTGGAACTCCGAGTACGGTTCACCGATGAAGGACCGAATCGCCCTGGACCACTTCACGACGCAGGCGTGCCAGGTGGACCAAGCGGGCCGAATCGCCGCCTCCCTCGAGACCCTCACCCATGAGGCGAAGGAACTTCTCGAGAGCCCCTTCCTGATCTCCCACTTCTGGCGCAGCGGCGAGTGGGACAACGTCCGCCCCAACCGAGGCCTCTCCGCGAAGTTCCGCAACGAGTTGCTGGAGGGCCGCCCCTCAGCCGCCGTCCACCGCCTGCTGATCGCGGTCTACTTCCTGCGCTGCCAGATCATCCACGGCGGAGCGACCCTCGGCAGCGGAATGAACCGAGTGACGGTGGAGCCGGCGGCCAGAGTGGTCCGCCTACTGTCGAGCCAGCTCGTCGCCGTGGTGGTCGATCACGGCTTGTAGATGGAGTGGGGCGAACTGTGCTATCCCCCGGTGCGGGAGGCTTGATTCGACCCGGCGGCGCTGCTGAAGTGCCACTCCCAGGTACGGCTGCTGCCCACAGTCACCTTAGCGCGAGAAGGTCATGTCAACGACGTGTTCCGCATGCTCGTCATCGTTGTCAGCCGATAGCTCGGCCGCGACAGGTGTTGACCACTCCATCCCCACGAGTTCAAGAATGAGCCAAGTCCGAAGAGCCTCTGACCCCGACTACGCATCGGTCTACGAAGTGGCAACACGCTGGAGGAATACGTCGCTGCTGGAAGGACGCTCCCTGTTCGATGGGTCGGTCAAAAGCTGGTCCACCTCAACGGCGAGCTCGCTGCGCCAGCGGATCGTCGACAATCCTGACGAGTCGACGGGAACGTTCGTGGAGAAGCTCAAAGAGCAGATGGCAGGCGCGAACCAGGCGGAGACGTTGCTGCTGGCAGAGCTCGTCTACATCCATCTGCTGGTGCTGAACAATGTTGGATTGGAGACGAAGCTGTCGATCCTCAATAGCATCGGAATGCTCGCTCCTGCGCCGTTCGAGGTGCCTGACGAACTCTTGGCGCCGCTCTCCACCGGTCTCGTCAACGGAGGGGTGGGCTACAACAGCAACCGCTTCTACCTCGTCGCGTTCCTCCTTGAGTTTGCAGAGAGCTGGTGCGCGCTTCCACAGGAGGAGCGTGCGGCGCTCCTCGAAGATCCGTGGGGTTTCAAGAAGCTCCTCGTGGGTCTTCCGCAAGAGCGGGCAGCCGCCCAGCGCAATGCGCTGCAGTTCTTGCTCTTCCCCATGATCTTCGAAGACATGGTCTCGCCGGATCACAAGGCGCGCGTTGTGGCGGCCTATGCGGACGAAGCCTCGGATGATCCTGATATCGACCGCCAGCTGCTGTCGATTCGTGAAGCCCTCAAGGGGCGCTTGAGGGACGACTTCACCTGGTACGCAGAGGACGTGCGATCCACGTGGGACCACGACAAGCAAGCCGCGAAGCCTCTCGCGCAGGCCCCGTCGGATTCACACCTGACGAGGCTCGAGGGCGCATTCGAGGACTCTGAAGGGCTCAAGATCTTTGCCGCCACGGTGGCCCTTGGGATCGCGACGGCACACGCTGTCGACGAGGCATCTTGGTCGATCTCGCAGTCTGGATCCGGAAGTGGCCTATCGCTGAACGTTGGGCCCAACCGCGCGATCTCAATCGGCAAGCGAGGATGGAGCCTGATGGCCGTGGGCGAGCCGACAAGGGTGCAGGCGCGCCTTGCCAGGGTGGGTGTAGAAACCACTGCAAGACCGTTTTCATTTCCAGATGATGTCTCGCTCTACAAGTCGGTTGATCCAGGAGCTCTCGCACCTGCGATCGATGTGCTCAAGGAGGAGTACGTTGCAGCCATTCGGGCCTCGGCGGTGAGGAAGACCCCCTACAGGAGGTCCTTCAGTGAATCGGCACTCGAGGCAATCGAGAAGCTCACCGGTGAGAGGCTCCCTCGCCCATCGCGTCGAGCCACCTCCGGTGGAGCAGCCTGGATCGTCCGCGTCAAGATCGACGGCCAAGACGCGACGCGTGAGACACTCGAGAGTGGAAAGACGCGGATCTTCTGGTCGGTGAACGTGCCGCCTGGCTCCACTGTCGACGTCGTGAAAGCCGGCTTGCTCGCCACCTATCCGGAGCTCTCCAACCATCAGCTTGGGAACCAAGCGGGCAGCATCCACCGATTCATCACCAGGATGCAGGTTGGCGACCTCGTCCTGATGCCGAGCGGTGCGGGCCTCTTCTTGGGAACCGTCCAGAGCGAGGCGACGTTTGATCCAGACCTGGATGAGTGGAGCCGCGAGGTGGACTGGGCCAACGCGGATGCGCCGATCAGTCGAAGTGACGTGAGTCCCGCTCTGTACTCGCGGCTGCGAACGCTCCTGACGGTGACTGAGATCACGCCCCTCATTGAGGAGATCGAGAGCTTGCTCGAGGCCACCGATGACGGTCCCGTGGCCCTCGAACCGGCCTCCATCGCCGAACCCAGGCTTCGGAAGATCGACTCCGACCTCGCGGCAGGATGGATGCTCGATCGCGCATGGCTCGACGAGATCGTGGAGATGCTCTCGGCCAAGAAGCAGCTGATCTTCTACGGTCCACCAGGGACAGGAAAGACGTACCTCGCCCAGAGGATCGCGGAGCACCTGACAGCGGATGGAGGCAACTACCGCCTGGTTCAGTTTCACCCGTCGTACTCCTACGAGGACTTCATCGAGGGATTCCGCCCGCAGGTGAACGACCAGGGCGAGATGTCCTACGTCTTGAAGCCTGGTCCTCTCAAGGAGATCGCGGACGCCGCGCGCGAGGACCCCGGCAACCCGTACCTTCTCCTGATCGACGAGATCAACCGAGGCAATCTCGCGAAGATCTTCGGAGAGCTCTACTTCCTGCTCGAGTACCGGGAGCAGAGCCTCGTGCTTCAGTATGGATCTGGAACCGATGACGAGTTCTCACTCCCCAAGAACCTCTACGTGATCGGGACGATGAACACCGCAGACAGGTCCATCGCGCTCGTCGATGCGGCGATCCGTCGGCGCTTCTTCTTCGTCGAGTTCTCGCCGACCGAGCCGCCGATTTCCGACCTCTTGAGGAAGTGGCTGGCCGTGCATCGAATGAGTGACCTGCCTGCGCGATTGCTGGACGAGCTGAATCGGCGCCTGGACGACACCGACTACGCGGTCGGCCCCTCCTACCTGATGCACCCGAACGTGGACCAGGCACCTGAGCTCGAGCGCACCTGGAAGCACGCGATCATGCCGCTCTTGGCCGAGCACTTCTACGGCAAGCGTGGGGCTACCGACCGCTTCTCGATCGCCGAACTCAGGGGGTCGATCGAACCTCCTCCCGCTGAGCTCGATCCGACTTCCTCAGACGCTGAAGATTAGATCGATGCCCGTGACGTTGCAGTCCGAGACGATCGAAGAGCACAGCTCCCGCGAGCTGGAGCTCCCCGATCGCGTCGCCCTACAGATGCACGCCGATGGTCACGTGAGGATTGCCCCTGCGCCTGGGGGGCGTTACGTGGTCCGCGCGCGGCACAAGGTCGGAGTGATTCGTTACGGCGACCTCGAGCTGAGGATTGTCCCCAAGGTGCCGATCGCAAGGGTGCTCTACATGGCCACCTTCATGTCGGGGGCGAAGGCCTGGGAGGAGACGGAGACCCTGCTGACCGAGGCCGACGACCCCTGGTCCGCGCTACTCCATGCGTTTACGTGGCATGGTGAAGCCGCGCTGTCTCCGACGCCCATCCAGGGATACGTGACGAAGGAGTGCGCCGAAGCCCACCTCCGAGGGCGCGTCCTCTTCGAGCGCCAGATCGCTCGTCGCCCGGGCATCTTGATTCCGAACGAGCTGCGCTACGAAGAGTACGAGATCAACATCATCGAGAACCAGGTGCTCAAGGCAGCGATCATGATCGCAGAGCACATGGAGGCGAGCCCATCATGGATCGCGCGACTTCGGCACCTCCGCCACCGCCTCGACGGCGTAGAGCCATGGCGAAGAGGCGTAGTCGTCCCTCCGATTCTCGAAACCAGGATCAATCAGCGCTACAGCCCAGCCCTGGCGCTCGCGCGGCTCCTGCTGGACCAGAGATCCCTAGAGTTCCCCGACGCCAAAGCTCCCGGCCTCGGGTTTCTCTTCAACATGAACCACGTCTTCGAGTCGTTCCTCGCCCAGCGATTGGCCAAGGTCCTCGAATCCTACGGTGGTCGCGTAGAAGCGCAGCACGTCACCCATCTGGATGTGGCAGGGAGGATCGCGATGAGGCCGGACATCACATGGTGGAACGAAGGCCGGTGCCTGGCGGTCCTCGATGCGAAGTACAAGCGGGCGAATCATGCCGACTTCCCCAATGCGGACGCCTACCAAATGCTCGCCTACTGCACGCGCCTGGGACTGACCAGCGGCTGGCTCGTCTACGCCGATCTCGGAGACGGTGTCCCGGTAGATCACGTGGTTCGACAGGCAGGGATCTCCATCAACGTCGTCAGCTTGGCGCTCGGTGGGACGCTTAGAGAACTCCACACCAGCGTGGCAAGGCTTGCAAGAGCGGTGCGTGAGAGTCTGCGAAGTGACGCGGACCGCTCCTTGGTCAGCCCTTGAAACACTGCGCTCGGTGCCATGCCAAGTACGACTGATGCGGGTGAAGGCTTGAGTCCTCTGGAAGCAGCAGCTTGCGGGCAGGGTTGATCAAACGCTCGACGGCTTCGGCGGCCACGGAGTCAGGCGCCAGCAGAATCGTGTAGTCGGGGGCCACCGAGATCAGGCCTCGGTCAAACATCCAGTGGATCGTCCCTGACAAGGCGAGCCCGTTGCGTACCGTGTCTGGCCCGTTTGAAGCTACGGGGATGATGTGTGCGGCCTCGACTTCGGGTCGGCCACCACCATTCCGGAGTTCGAGACCAGAGATGGCGCAGCGGGAGCGGTAGGCGGCTTTCACCGTCCTCGCAAAACTCTGGTCCCGGAAAGCACGCGAAGTGAGAATGCGCGTTCTTTCATCGAACGGCAGCGCGTCGACCCCACGCGCGTCGTTGCCGTCGTGGGATGGCCAGGAGCGGCTTTCCAATTCAGGGTAGGCGCCGTCACGGGGCAATGCGTCGGGTGTGATGGTCGGCTGGAGTCCAGTTCGAATGATATCCGCGAAGTCGTCTTCAGAGATGAGGCGGACCGCGCTCGTGTTGTTGCCACCCATCGCTGGAAGCGTGCTCTCGTACCGTGTGCCATCGGCTCGCGTTCGCGGGACGTTCGTCTCGAAGTCCAGCAGAGTACCGCGATCCAGGATTGCGTAGGCATGCCCCGCGTCTGACGGGTCGGACTCGATGCCTACGACGCGCTGCGTTGCGTAGTAGCCGCGGTTGCCGCCGCGCCGTCCCTCGTAGAACACGACCCAATCGTTCATCGTTCGCTCGACGACGCTGAGGTAGTTGCTCTTCGGAAAGTGGTAGCGCTCGCCGTGCTCGTCCTTCCAATCTGAATGCGACGAAGCGATGAAGACCGCCTTGCTCATCTCCTTACCTCCAACCCGCGTCCTTGGCGAGTCCATCAGCGCTGACTTCGGGGGAGTACCGAAGGAGGGACTCGAACCCTCACTCCCTTGCGGGAAACGGATTTTGAATCCGTCGCGTCTACCATTCCGCCACTTCGGCTCGCTCTCGTGGGGCGAGGATAGCGAAGGGGGCGGGGGGGCGCCATCCTTCGGGTTGGGGTTCCAGCTCTGGGTTCCTGGTTAGGGGAGCCAGGTCAGGCCGAAGAGGAGGATCGGGCCTTCCCCCACGTCCTCTCCGTCCGTGTCGACGTTGATCTCCACTCCGAGGCCCAGGGTGGTTTCGAATCGGCCCAGGGAGGGGTGGGTCCAGCCGTAGCCGAATTCTGCGGAGGGTTGGAGGACCAGGATGTCGGTCGAGCCTGAACGGCCCGGGTCCTTCCAGTCGATGTTCAGGTTCCAGAGGTCCAGGCGGGCTCCGTAGTGGAAGCCGGACTCCGTCAAGGGGCTTGGGTGGTTCAGGGACCGGCGCCAGCCCAGGCCTCCGCCGAAACCAGAGCCGGATTCGTCGTCGTGCTCGCCCCAGTCGCGGCGGTCGGTGATGTTCGTGCCCAGGCGGGCCGTGATCACGTCTCGGTCGCTGACGGTCTTGCGGAAATGGAGGGCCGGGATGATGCCCGCCGGGTAGGCCTGGATTTCGACGCCCGTCTGGAGGGGGCCCGTGGGTTCGCTCGTCGATGCGCAGGCCGATAGGGCGAGGGCGAGGAGGAGGGCGGCGGGGGCGAGGCAGGGGCTGGATAACCGGGGAGCTTGGGGCATCGGTTCAGAGGGCTCTCGCCACGATCTCCAGGCAGAGCTCTCGGTAGTTCACTCCGTCGGCCTTGGCGGCCAGAGGGAGTAGGGAGCGGGGCGTGAAGCCGGGGAGGGTGTTGGCCTCCAGCATGATCGGTTCGGCGTCGTCCTCGAAGACCCTCTCGCCCTCGCGCGAGGTCTTGCACGGCACGATGAAATCGATTCGGCCGTAGCCGTGGCCGTTGAAGGATTCCCACGCTCGGCGGGCGCGGATCTTGATTCGCTCGGCCAGGTTCGACGGGAGGTAGACCGGGGGGCAGTTCTCCACCGCTCCCCCCTGGGCCGCGTACTTCTGCTGGTGGTCGAAGAACGTCGAGGTCGCGGGCAGGATTTCGACGACCGGCAGGGCGTGGGCGGAGTTGCCCGTGCCGATCACTCCGCACGTGGTCTCCAGGCCCGAGATTTCGGTCTCGACGAGGATGTCTCCCCCATCCTCAGCGATGGTGTCGGCGGCCTTCGTGACCTCTTCGTCCGAGGTGCAGCGGAAGACTCCGAAGGACGAGCCCGCCGTGGCGTGCTTCACGAACTTGACCTTGCCGGGGACGGCGTGGAAACGGGCGAGCGAGTCCTCGCGGCGGAGCTTGAAGGCTCCGTTCGTGGCGAAGGCTCCCGGGGCCACGGCGACTCCTGCGTCCGAGGCCACGAGGCGCGAGTGGTGCTTGTGCATGCACAGCGACGAGGTGGCGGTGCCGGGGCCCGTGTGGCGGCGGCCTGCGAGCTGGAGGAACGCCTGCACTCGGCCGTCCTCGCCGGCCCCGCCGTGGAGGGCGAGGATGTAGACCGCGTTCGCGGGGAGGGCTTCGACGGCGCGCTGCGGGGAGAGCGCGAGGCCGTCGAGGCACCACTGGCCCGAAGCGCTGATCTCCAGCTCCGTCACCGGCGGCGTGACGTCCGCCGACGGGCCCGAAAGGTCACGGAGAGCGGCCACGATCGAGCGACCCGAGGTCATGGAGACCTCGCGCTCGAACGAGTCCCCCCCCATCACCACGACGATCGGTGTGGTTTGGAGCTCCGCCTTGATGGCGGGACTGTTCCAGGTTTCCCAGTCGCTCAACGTCGAGCTAGCCGGCAACCGGCCCCTCTTGATCAGGTTCGAAGACGATTCCGCCGTTGACCTTTCGACCATGGGCGGCAGTGGTTCGGAATTCCTCGGGCGTCTCGGCGACCCTCGGATCGATTTCGATGGCGGTGAAGTCCGCGGCGTTCCAATCGGGATGGCCCGCCATGAGTTCGGCGCCGATCCGGGTCAGGTCCGCGCGCGCCGTCTCCGGCGAGTCGCTGCCCTCCGCGTTCTTCACCGGGCTGAACTCCTGGGCGCGCTCGACCTCGAGGACCACCGACGACCGGGTCCTGGCGAGGGCATCGAAGACGAAGGTCTCGAACTTCACGCCGTCGACCTGGGTCGGGGCGCCGGCGGCGTCGATGGACGGGATCGACTTGCGCGCGATGTGCCAGGGCAGGTCCAGCGCGCCCCCGCTCGCCAGCGACTCGATGAAGTCCCGACGGATCATGTGGGCCGCGATGTTACCGGCATTGAAGAGGAGCTCGCCCGTGGCCTCGTTCCGCGCATGGCGCAGATCGTCCGTGAGGTCCGAGTACTCGATGCACCCGAGCTTTCCGTCCACGAGGCCGAGGACGCCGACCTTCTCGTGGGCATCGCGCTTCGGCACCACCTTGCTCGACATCTGCGCGCCCGCCTCGGCGTGCAGGCCGATGAAGAGCGGGTCCGCGGGGCGCGTCAGGGGGCTATCGACCTGGAAGTAGCTGAGCTGTTCGATGCCCTCCTCGGCCATGACCTCGAGGGCTCCCGAGGCGGAGAGCGCGGCCAGGGTCCCGCCGTGGCCATCCGGCGCCAGGAAGAGCTCGTGCTTCGACGCCAGCAGGATCCGCCCGTTCGCATCGAGCGCCGGGAGCATGTCCTGGGTGAAGAAGAAGAGGTTCTGCTTCGAGAGGCCGAAGTAGTCCTGGGCCTCGAAGAACGCGCGCGTCTCGTCGTCGTTCGCCTCCGACGTCATCACGAACCACAGGGGGTCGAAGCCGTAGCGGTAGGACGCCGCCTGGATGCGCGCGGCGTGCCACGCGAAGAGGCTCTTGTTGGTCACCGGGCCGATCTCGAAGGCACCCTTCGGGCCGTCGAAGCCCAGGCGCGAGCCCTGGCCGCCCGCGACCAGCACGAAGCCGATCTTGCCCGCGGCGAGCAGGTTCGCGCCGAGGGCGGCGGCCTGACGGGCCTGGGCCTCCTGCTCCGCGCTGCGGTTCAGCGGGAAGAAATCCGGCGGCGCCAGGTTGCTGGCGGCCGCCGCGTCACTGCTCTGGAGGAGCGCGCCGTGACGGGCGACGAGCGCCAGGTCCACGGCTCTGAGCTGCCGCTCGAGAGTACGCTGCTGGGAGGGCTCCAGCTCGGCCCAGTGCCTGAACACATGGCCCTGGCCGGCTTCTTCGAAGTCGGCGCGGAGCGCCTCCAGGGATGGGATCGACATGGTCTCTCGAGGCGCTCTCGCGCGGGGCGGGTTGGGGATGGCTGCTAGACCTTGCCGATGCAGATCGACACATTGTGACCGCCGAAGCCCAGCGAGTTGCACAGGGCGTTCTGGATCACGAGCTGGCGCGCTGAGCCTGGGACATAGTCCAGGTCGCAGGCGGGATCCGGCGTCGTGTAGTTGCGCGTCGGGTGGACCTCGGCGTTTTTGATCGCGAGGGCCGTCACCACGAGCTCCACGGCGGTCGCGCCGCCGAGCAGGTGCCCGACCATCGACTTCGTCGAGTTCACGGCCAGCTTCTTGGCGTGATCACCGAAAACGCGGTGCAGCGCCGTGGTCTCGATGGAATCGTTGTACGCCGTGCTCGTGCCGTGCGCGTTGATGTACTCGACCTGGTCCGGGTTCACGCCCGCGTGCCGCAGGGCTTCCTGCATCGCGCGCATCGGGCCGTAGCCGTCTTCCTTCGGCGCGGTGATGTGGAACGCGTCGTCGGTCGAGCCGTAGCCCTTGACCTCGGCGTAGATCTTCGCGCCCCGGGCTTTCGCGTGCTCGTACTCCTCGAGGACGAGGATGCCCGCACCCTCCCCCATCACGAAGCCGTCGCGGTCCTTGTCGAACGGACGGCTCGCCAGCTCCGGCGCGTCGTTGCGCGTCGAGAGCGCCTTCGCCGAGGCGAAACCCGCCATCGACAGGGGCGTCATCGCCGACTCCGCGCCGCCCGTGACGACGACGTCGCAGTCGTCCCACTGGATCGCTCGCCACGCCATGCCGATCGCGTGACCGGCCGACGCGCACGCGCTGGAGGTCGTGAACGCGGTGCCCATCAGCCCGTGACGGATCGCGACCTGGCCGCTGACGGCGTTCGGCATGATCCTTGGAATGAAGTGCGGGCTCACGCGGCGCGCGCCGCGCTCCTTCAGCACGTCGTGCTGCTCCAGGATGCCCGTGATGCCGCCGATGCCGGTTCCGATGATCGTACCGATGCGCTCGCGCTGCTCCTGGGGCAGGTCGTTCGGCTTCTCCATCCCGGCGTCCTGCAACGCCTCGTCGGAGGCCATCATCGCCCACATCGTGAACGGGTCCAGCTTGCGCTGATCCTTCACGTCGAAGCCGCACGCCTCTGGATCCCAGTCGACCTGGGCCGCGATGGTGGCGGAGATTCCTTCGGTGTCAAAACGAGTGATCGTCGACACGCCGTTCTCGCCCGCGAGGATGCGCGGGTAGGAAGTGGCGACGTCGAGACCGAGCGCGTTGACGGTGCCGATTCCTGTAATGACGACACGGCGCATGGCCTGGTGGCTCCGGCGAAGGAGCGGATGAGGGGTGTTGGAAACCCAGGGGCCTTGGGCCCCCGGGATCTCCCGAGTGGTCGAGCTAGCGTCTCGGACTGCCGGGGCAGTTCCGGACTACTGGAGCTTGGCGCCGATGTAGTCGACGGCCGCGCCCACGGTCTGGATCTTCTCTGCGTCTTCGTCCGGGATGTTGATCTCGAACTCGTCCTCGAACTCCATGACCAGCTCAACCGTGTCAAGCGAGTCCGCGCCGAGGTCGTTGATGAACGAGGTCTCCAGGGAGATCTTGTCCGGGGTCGTGCCCATCTGGTCACAGACGATCTTCTTGACGCGGTCTTCGATTGAGGAATCGCTCACTTCGTACTCTCCGTAGCGGGGGGTCTTGTCGCTCCGGAGCGCGGAGCGCGCCGAGGCTGGGGTTGCGGGTCGCGACAATTGCGATTCCGCTGGGGGTGGGTAAAAGGCCTGACCGAGGCGAGCGCCACTCCGAGGAGCAGGCTTGCCGGGAGGCTCCAGCTTCCTTAGAGGCTGAGGCCGCCGTCGACGATCAAGGTCTGTCCGGTGATGTAGGAGCCGGTCGGGCCGGCCAGGAAGAGCGTAGCAGCCGCAATGTCATCCGCCGAGCCCATACGGCCCAGGGGGATGGCGCCCATGAGCTTGCCACGCTCGTTTTCGGGGATGTCCGAGGTCATGTCGGTCTCGATGAAGCCCGGCGCGATCGCGTTGCAGGTGACCCCGCGGCCCGAGAGTTCCTTGGCCGTCGACTTCGTGAGGCCGATGACGCCGGCCTTGCTGGCCGCGTAGTTGGCCTGGCCCGCGTTGCCGGTGACGCCGACGACGGACGCGATGTTGATGATCCGGCCGCTGCCCGCCTTCATCAGGGGCCGCGCGGCCGCCTTGACGAAGTTCCAGGTGCCCTTGAGGTTCACGGCGATCACGCGGTCGAAGTCGTCCTCGGCCATGCGCATCAGGAGCTGGTCGCGCGTGATCCCTGCGTTGTTCACGAGGATGTCGATGCCGCCGTACTCGGTGGTCACTTCCTTCACGAGGTCCGCCACGGCGTTCGTGTCGGACACGTCCACGCCGTACGCCTTCGCGCCCGGCTCGTGGGCCGCGCACGCCTTCGCCGTCTCGACCACGTTGGCCTCGGAGGTCGCCACGCAGACCACGCGGGCGCCGGCCCTCGCGAGGGTCTCGGCGATCGCGCGGCCGATGCCGCGGCTGGCGCCGGTGACGAGCGCGACCTGTCCCTGGAGCGGACGGGCAGTGGAGTTCGAGTCAGTCACGGATGAGAGAGTGGAGAGGAATGTTTAGGGGGCGTCGTTCAGTGTCGCACTTCGAGGGCGGGGAGCCTAGCCCCCGCCTCCGCGGGCATCAAGACGCGTTCGCGGACGCGAGGGCCGCGTCGACGTCCCCCGGCTGAGCCGCGGGCACGACTTCCGGTTCTTGGTCTATCTTCCGCAGGATTCCGGCCAGAATCGTGCCCGGACCGGGCTCCAGGAAGCGGTTTTGGCCCTGTTCGATCGCCCAGCGCATCGATTTCTCCCACAGCACCGGGGCGCAAACCTGCGTGGCGAGGGTTTCCCTGACGGCCTCGACAGTCTCGACGGGCGCCGCCGTGACGTTCGAAATCACGCGAATTTTTGGCGCGTGGATCTCGGTTTCCTCGAGCGCGGCCGCGAGCTTGTCCGCCGCGGGCCGCATGCACTCGCTGTGGAAACCGCCCGCGACGACGAGCTTCCGCACCCGCCGCACGCCGTGATCCTTCGCGGCCGCTTCGACCGCGTCGAGCGCGGGGTGTTCGCCCGACAGCACGAGCTGGCCCGGCGCGTTCAGGTTCGCGACCTGGCAGATGCCGAACTCGGAGCCGACCTTCGCGAGCGCTTCCGCCTGCTCGTCCGTCGCCCCCATCAGGCTCATCATGCCGCTCGGGTTCGCCTCGGACGCGGCCTGCATGGCCTCGCCGCGCAGGCGCACCAGCCGCAGGCCCGACGCGAAGTCGAAGGTCCCCGCCGCCCAGTGCGCCGTGTACTCGCCGAGCGAGAGCCCGGCCGTCATCGGCGCCGAGAAGCGATCGAACCCGCGCGCTTCGAGCACGCTGAGGATCGCCACGCCGGTCGTGAAGATGCCGGGCTGCGCGATGTCGGTCCGGTTGACCTCCTCGCCGCTCTCCCAGCACGCCTTCGAGAGCGAGAAACCGAGGACCTCGTCGGCTTGGCTCCAGATCTCAGCGGCCTCGGGGAAAGCCTCGGCCCAGTCCTTGCCCATGCCTTCGGCCTGGGCGCCCTGGCCCGGGAACAGAAGTGCGGGCGTCATGTTCGATGCGTTGGTCATGGTGCTTGAGAGGTCAGGGCGACACTACCACTTGATGAGCGTCGCGCCCCAGGTGAGGCCGGCGCCGAAGGCGACGAGGATCACGAGGTCGCCCTTGTGCAGTCGGCCCTCGCGAACGGCCTCGTCGAGCGCGATCGGCACGCTGCCCGCCGACGTGTTGCCGTACTTCTCGATGTTCAGGAAGAACTTCTCGATCGGCCAGTCGAGGCGCTCGCGCGCGGCCTCGATGATCCGCATGTTCACCTGGTGCGGGATCACGAGCTTGATGTCGTCGGCGCTGTAGCCGTCCGCCGCTTCCTGGATCAGCTCCGTCATCTTCGTGACGGCGAACCGGTACACCTCGCGCCCCTTCACCCGGATGAAGTGGTTCGACTTGTCGTAGTCGGGGTGGTTGTGCGGGTGGACGGAGCCGCCTTCCGGGATGTGGATGTACTCGTAGCCCTCGCCGTCGCAGCCGAGGGTTTGCTTGAGGATTTCGCCCTGGCCGCCGCCGTCGCCGCACTGGTCGAGCGGACGCAGCACCGCGGCGCCCGCGCCGTCGCCGAACAGGATGCACGAGGTGCGGTCCGTCATGTCGAGGTAGCGCGACAGCGTCTCGCCGCCGATCGCCAGCACGTTCTTCGCGCGGCCGGAGGCGATGAACGCCTCGGCGGTATCGAGCGCCGTGAGGAACCCGGTGCACGCGGACAGCACGTCGAACGCGCCGGCCTTGGAGCAGCCGAGGTTCGTCTGGACGAGCGCCGAGATGCTCGGCATCAGGTGGTCCTGCGTGAGCGAGCCCGTGATGATCAGGTCGATCTCGTCGGGCTGGAGCCCGGCGGCCTCGATGGCCTGGCGCGCGGCCTCCGTGCAGAGATCGGAACAGTTCGTTCCCTCGTCCACGAAGCGGCGAGCACGGATGCCGGTGCGCTTCGTGATCCACTCGTCGTTGGTGTCGACGATCTTCGAGAGATCATCGTTCGTCACCTCACGCGGGGGAACACTGTGACCGGTTCCGGCGATTCCAACTCGGACGAGGTTCGTCATGGTGCGGTGCTCCCGTTGCCGGGGAGCCAGTGATTCAGTGGAGCGGACCCCGCGACGGGGTCCAAGGTGCGCTCGGCGCGTCGATGGCGGAGCCCAAGACTGTCACGCATTGGGGCGCGAGGTTCAACCTCTCCCCTTGAAAGCGGCGCATGTGAGGCGGCCCGATGGCCCGGGCCCACCCTCCTCACAGCGCTCAGAGGGCCGCTACGATCAGCCCTCGAGCCCGCGCACGATGTGACCGTTCACATCGGCGTCCAGGGTCCGCTGCGCCAGATTGATGGCGTTGCTGACGGCCGTCGCGTCGGATCGGCCGTGCCCGATGACCACGATGCCGTTGACGCCGAGGAGCAGCGCTCCCCCGTACTCGGAGTAGTCGATCCGCTTGCGTACGTTGCTGAGCGCTTCGGGCCCCCACTGGGCTCCGTGGGCCTTCAGCTCGCGCATGACGAGGTTCAGCATGAACCCCGAGTAGTCCTCAAGCAGCTTCAGCACGACGTTGCCCGTGAAGCCGTCCGTCACCACGACGTCGACGCCGCCCTTGAAGAGGTCGCCGCCCTCGATGTTACCGATGAAGTTCAGCGGAGACTCCGTGAGCAGCCCGTGGGCCTCGCGCAGGAGATCCGTGCCCTTGCTGGGCTCCTCGCCGATGTTCAGGAGGCCCACGCGCGGCTTCTCGGCCGCCTTGTCGCTCCCGCGCCGCAGGACGTCGCGCGTGAGGACCGCGCCCATGAGCCCGTACTGCAGGAGGTGCTCGGGCTTCGGCACCACGTTCGCCCCCATGTCGAGGATCGTCACGGGCTCGCCCGTGAGTTCCAGCGTCACGGCGATCCCGGGGCGCCGCACGCCGGGGAGCGTCTTGAGCCCGACGGTCGCCGCGCCGACGACGGCGCCGGTGTTGCCCATGCTGACGTGGGCACCCGCGGCCCCCATCTTCACCGCGCCCGTGGCGATGGCGATCGAGGACTGGGGCTTGGCGCGGAGGGCCACGCCGGGCTTCTCGTCCATCCCGATCGCCTCGGGGGCGTGCAGGACGTCGAAGCCGGGGTTGCCACCGCGCTCTTCGAGTCCGGAACGGATGACGTCTTCGTTGCCGACGAGCAGGAGTCGCTCGGGAGCGAGGCCGTGCTGGGCGGCCAGAAGGGCGCCGTCGAGGTTGCACGCGGGCGCGGAATCGCCGCCCATGACGTCCAGAGCAATGCGCTGGTTCGCGTTCATCGGGATCTCAGATAAGAGAGAGGCCCATAAGCGAGAAACCCTGTGAGCTGAGGGTCAGCGCGCAGGGCTCTGCTGGGGCTCGGAAGAGGCTCGGAAGGAGGCTCGTGGCAACCGTGTTCAGTTCCGCGTCCCGGCCAGCGCGCTCACCGGTCTCGAAGGATCGAGTCCCGGGGCGCCAGCCCTCAGGCGCGGAACCTCGAGATCAATACTCGTCGTCCTTCTCGAAAACGACGAAGCCCTTGGTGCCGCCTTTCTCGAAGCCGTAGTGCGTCGCATCTTCGCTGATGCGGTGCGAGCGGCTGAGAACGCCCGAACGGGGGCAATGCTTGACGGTCGGAGCCGTGAGAGCGAGGTGCGAACGGCGCTTGTTCTTGACGGACTTCGAGGTCCTGCGCTTGGGGTGTGCCATGGAATCAGTGGGGTGCCAGGGGCCCGGTGCTTGTGGTAGCGGTGGTGGGCGCCAGTTCTTATTGGCGGGTCGGGGTCAGGAGCGAGTCCCGAAACCGAGCCCGGGGCTCAGGTCCCCACAGGCTGAACATCAGCCGGAGGGGCGTTTCAAGCGGAGCAAGCTACAAGCTCGCCCCCCGATGTGCCAGAAAATCGTCCTAACTACTGCGGGTCCGGACGCCCGTCCCCGGAAAAGATCGGCCGAAGAATCAGCGGAGGGCCACCTGGAAGACCTGGACCACCTCGTGGATGGCCGCCGGGATGGCGTCCGCGCGCTCCCCCTGGCCCTGGGCAGAGTCCGCTCGGCCACCGCCGCCGCCCCCGAGGAGGGCCTTGACCTTGGTCGCGAGGTCGCCCGCGCTGATCCCCTTGGCGAGCGCTTCCCCGGCGCAGAGCGCCACGAACGGGACGCCGCTCGCGTTCGAGCCCGGCTCGCCGCGCCCGAACAGCACGAGGGCGAGGTCCGGCTCGGCGCCCTTCAGGCGCTCGCCGAGCTGGCGGATCCCGTCACGATCGAGTTCCGGGAAGTCCAGCGCGCCCGCGACGACGCCGCCGCGCTTCTCGAGCTCGGTCTTCGCGAGCTGGAACGCCGCCGTGACCTGGTCGCCCGCAGCCGACTTCTTCTGCTTCTTGGCCTCCTTGACCTGCTTCTGGAGCTGGTCGATGCGGCCGCCGAGTTCCTCTGGCGAGGTCTTCAGCTTGGCCGAGAGCTCCTTGAGCAGCCTGCGCTGCTCCTGGAACGCCGCCACCGCGCCCGCCTGGGTCAGGGCCTCGATCCGCCGCACGCCGGCCGCGACCGCGCGCTCGGAGAGGATCACGAAGGGGCCGATGTCGCCGGTCCGCGCGACGTGGGTGCCGCCGCAGAGTTCCAGCGACCACGGGCGCGCATCGCCGTCGTCATCGTCGATCGAGACCACGCGGACCTCGTCGCCGTACTTCTCGCCGAAGAGCGCCATCGCGCCCCGCGACTTGGCCTCGTCCGGCGTCTCGACGCTCGTCACGACGGCGCGGTTGCGCGCCACGCGATCGTTCACGGCCGTCTCGACCTCGAGCATCTCCTCCTCCGACATGGCGCTCGGGTGGCTGATATCGAAGCGCAGGCGATCGGGGCCGACGTAGGAGCCCGCCTGGGCCACGTGATCGCCGAGCGCGTCGCGCAGCGCCTGGTGCAGAAGGTGCGTCGCCGTGTGGTTCGCGCGGATCGAGTTCCGGCGCGCGGCGTCCACGAGGCAGACCGCGCCCGCGCCTGCGACGGGCTCGCCGTCGACCTGGCCGATGTGCACGTGGACATCGCCCATCTTCTTGGTCTCCTCGACCACGAAGCGGAACGTGCCGTCCTGGGCCTCGATGAGGCCCGTGTCCCCCACCTGGCCGCCGGCGTCGGCGTAGAACGACGTGCGGTCCAGGATCAGGCGCGCGGGGCGATCCGACAGCGCCGGGAAGTAGCGGACCACCTCGGCGTTGCACTCGGTGCGGCCGCCTTCGTCCTCGTGGTAGACCGCCACGGTGCCAGGGAGCCCGGAGAGTTCCTCGGCGGACAGGATCTGCTTGAAGCTGCCCTCGCTCTTCGAGACCTCGCTGTGGGCCTCGCGCGCGGCGTCCCAGCCGGCTGTATCGACCGACATCCCGCGCTCGCGCGCCATCAGCTCGACGAGGTCCTGGGGGAAGCCGTAGGTCGCGTACAGCTCGTACGCGTCCTTGCCGTCGATCTCCATGCCCTTCGTCGCCTGGGCGAGCTTCTCGAACTGAACGAGGCCGCGATCGAGCGTCTTGCGGAACGACTCTTCCTCGGTCTTCATCACGAGCTGGACGTGCTCCTTGCGCGTCTTCATCTCGGGGAAGGCCTCGCCGAGCACGTCGACGACGGCCGCGACGACCTCGAACAGGAAGGGCTCCTTCGCGCCGAGGTGCTGGAGGCCATAGCGGCTCGCGCGGCGCACGAGTCGGCGCAGCACGTAGCCGCGGCCCTCGTTCGAAGGCGTCACGCCGTCGGCCACGGCCGAGGTGAACGCACGAACGTGGTCCGCGCACACGCGGAACGCGACGTCGGCCTCGTCATCGGGCGTGGCGTGGTAGGTCTTGCCGGTCACGCGCTCGATGGCGCGGAAGATCGGCTGGAAGAGGTCCGTGTCGTAGTTCGAGGACTTGCCCTGGAGCACGGCGAGCACGCGTTCGAAGCCCATGCCCGTGTCGACGCTCTTCGCCGGCAGCTCGACGAGCGAGCCGTCGTCCTGGCGGTTGAACTGCATGAACACGTTGTTCCACAGCTCGATGAAGCGCTCGTTCCCGGCGTTGACGCCGATCTTGATGTCGGCGCCGTCGTTCGGGTCGCTGTCCGGCCCGCCGCGGTCGATGTGGATCTCGGTGCACGGCCCGCACGGACCGGTCTCCCCCATCTCCCAGAAGTTGTCCGACTTGTCGAAGCGCAGGACGTGGGACGGGTCGATGTCCGTCTTGGTCTTCCAGATCTCCTCGGCCTCGGTGTCGGCCGGCAGCCCGTCCTTCTCGTCGCCCGCGAAGACCGTGACCCAGAGGCGATCCTTGGGCATCCCCCACACCTCGGTCAGGAGCGTCCACGACCACACGATCGCGTCCTCCTTGAAGTAGTCGCCGAACGACCAGTTCCCGAGCATCTCGAAGAACGTGTGGTGGTACGTGTCGCGGCCGACCTCTTCGAGGTCGTTGTGCTTACCCTGGACGCGGATGCACTTCTGGGTGTCGACGGCGCGCTTGTAGGGGCGCGTGCCGGTCCCGAGGAAGACGTCCTTGAACTGGTTCATCCCCGCGTTCGTGAAGAGCAGCGTCGGGTCGTCCTGGGGGAAGACCGGGGCCGAGGGCACGATGCGGTGGCCGCGCTCTTCGAAGAAGTGAAGGAAGTCTTTGCGGACTCGAGTCGCGGTGAAGGTCTGGACGTCGCCGGGAGTCATGTCTCGATGGGGAGGGACCAAATGGGGCTCGCCAGGGCGCTCCCGGCTGTCGGGAGCCGCGCGCTGGGGAGGTTGTGGGCGGGAGATGGTAATCGGGAACGGGAGAGGGCCAGCCCACAACTCCGCGGGAATGCGCGGAGGCTGGCTGGCCCGGTCATGGCGGGCTCAGGGCCCGTCCGGAAGGGATTCGCGAGGGATTCTCGCGTTACTTGGCGGAAGCCTTGGCCTTCTTGGTGGTCGTGGACTTGCCGCTGGCCTTCCCGGCCGAGGCGCCGTCGCCTGAGCCACCCGAGTTGCCGGAGTCGAACTCGGTCTCGGGGTCCACGTCGGAAGGCGCCTCGTCGGCGACCAGCTCTGCGATTTCCTCTTCGTCGACGAGGCCCACCTCGACCGGCGACAGCTTCCGGAAGATCTCTTCCTCGATGAGGACAGCGAGGTCCGGGTTGTCCATCAGGAACTGCCGGCTGCGCTCCATGCCCTGGCCCAGGCGGATTTCACCGTCCGTGGGGTGCTTCATGGAGTACCAGGTGCCCGAGCGGAGCACGATCCCGACCTTCATCCCGAGGTCGAGCAGCTCGCCCTCCTTGGAGATGCCGCGGTTGTAAAGGATGTCGAACTCGACCTTTCGGAACGGCGGCGCCACCTTGTTCTTGACCACCGTCACCTTGGTGCGGTTGCCGACGACCTCGTCGCCGTCCTTCAGCTGGCCGATCCGGCGGATGTCCAGGCGGACCGACGAGTAGAACTTGAGCGCGCGACCACCGGTCGTGGTCTCCGGGCTGCCGAACATCACGCCGATCTTCTCGCGGATCTGGTTGATGAAGATCACGAGGCAGTTCGACTTGGAGATGGCTCCGGTCAGCTTCCGCAGGCCCTGGCTCATCAGGCGAGCGTGCAGGCCGACGAAGCTATCCCCCATCTCGCCCTCGATCTCGGCGCGCGGCACGAGGGCCGCCACCGAGTCGATGACGATGACGCTGACCGCGTTCGAGCGAACGAGCGTTTCGACGATCTCGAGGGCCTGCTCGCCCGTATCCGGCTGGCTGACGAGCAGGTCGTCGAGCTTGACGCCCAGCTTGCGAGCGTACGACGGGTCGAGGGCGTGCTCGGCGTCGACGAAGGCGCAGACGTCGCCCGATTTCTGGGCGGAGGCGATGACGTGGAGCGTCAGGGTCGTCTTACCGGAGCTCTCCGGGCCGTAGATCTCGACGATCCGGCCCTTGGGCAGGCCCTTGCCGCCGAGGCCGAGGTCCAGGTTGATCGAGCCGGTCGAGATGCCCTCGATCTTGCTGATCAGGTCGCTCTTGTCGCCCAGGCGCATGATCGAGCCGATGCCGTAGCTCTTCTCGATCTCGCCGAGGGCGGCCGTGAGCGCCTTTTCGCGCCCCTCGCCGGAAACCTCGGGGCCGACGCCGCGGGAGGGAAGCTTGGACTTGGCTGATTTGGGTCCTCGAAGGCTCATGATGTCTGTCTCTTTTCGCCCTTGCGGGCGTGCGGTGGGTCTATCGGATATTTGTGTGCGGGCCCGCCCGGGCGAGGGATCTCGCGGGGTGGATTCGTCGGGCGCGAAGGCGGCCAGGCGCCCGACGGATGTTCGGTGTTCGTTCGGTATAGCAGCCCGAACGTCAGGATGGAACACCCTCTGCGGAACTTCCTTGGGAAGATCGATCGAGGGCCATCCCGGTTACGGCCAGAGGGCCTCTTGGCCGCAAAAATCTTCAGCCGGGTCGAACGGCCAGCGGCCACGCCGCGAGCTGGCGGTACCGCTCCCCGTCCTCGCTCCGGCCCAGGGATTCATAGAGCGTGATGTCCACGGGGAGCCAGCGCCGCTCGGCGCCGAGGTCCCAGAAATCGTCGAGGTCCGCGAAGGCGGCAGCGCCCGAATCCTCGGGGATCGGCGAGTCGGGACGGCCGCTGAGGCGCGCGAGCGTCACGTGGGGCCGGAAAGGCCGCGCGCGCTCCGCCTGGCTCGCGCGCCAGCCGTGGGACATCGCCACCTGCATCGTGCGATTGCGGATCGTTCCCAGCCGGCCCGTCGCGTCCCCCACTTCTTCGACCGCCGTGTGCAGCGTCCGCGGCGTCCCGCGATCGGGAAACGCGTCGCCCTCTCCGCCCAGGAGCAGCTCCGGCGCCCAGAGGCCGACGAACTCATCGCGGGCCGACTGCACCAGCGACTTCACCCGGTCCCTGGGAAAGCTCCCGAGGAAGCACAGCGTCAGGTGCAGGACCTCCTCGCCGTAGAGGGCTTCCGAGAGCTCCGCTCCCAGCGCTCGCCTCGCCGCACGAATCAGTGACTGCCCCACCACGGGGTCGACGCTCAGGCCGAAGAAGAGTCGTTGCATGCGGGCAAAAAATAGGGAGAGGAGCCCGGCTCGCTTCCATCCGGTCTCCTCTCCAGGGCTGATGACTCTCCTATTCAACCCGTTGAGTCAGGCGATCCGACACCCGCTCACGGGTAAGTCCGAGGCGCGCGCTCGAGCGGGGCAAAAGAGTTTCAAAAAGATCGGAACAGGAACGTTCGGACGGTGTGCCTGGCCGAGGGGTCGGATCAGAGGGACACGATCTGCATCAGGTCGTTGTAGCGGGAGTCGTAGTCCGCCATGGTCCGCTGGCCGATGTCCTCGACGCTGAAACCCTGGACGCAGTACGACGCCGCGACCGTCCCGTGCAGCATGGCCTTCTTCAGCGTCTCCGGGCTGTGATTGCCCGCTTTCGCGCAATAACCCATGAATCCGCCCGCGAACGAGTCGCCTGCGCCGGTCGGGTCGATGACCTCGGTGACGGGGTAGGCGGGCAGCGAGAAGTGCAGGCCCTCGCCCATGATGAACGCGCCGTGCTCGCCCTTCTTCAGGATCACGAACTTCGGGCCCATCGTGAGGACCTTCTGTGCCGCGCGGATCAGGTTGTCCTCGCCGGTCAACATGCGCGCTTCCTCGTCGTTGAGGATGAGCCCGTCGATCTTCTGCATCAGCGCTTCGAGGTCCGTGCGCGCGATGTCGATCCAGAGGTTCATGGTGTCGGCGACGCTGAAGATCGGCGCCTCGACCTGGCTGAGGCCCTGCATCTGGACGGCGGGGTGCGCGTTCGCGAGGAACACGAACTTCGCGTCGCGGTAGTTCGCGGGGAGCTTTGGGTCGAAGGTCTCCAGTACGTTGAGCTCGGTGAAGGTCGTGTGGCGCGTGTTCCAGTCGGGCTCGTAGCGGCCGCCCCAGCGGAACGTCTTGCCGCCGGCGACCTTCTCGAGTCCGGCGAGGTCGACGCCGCGCTTGGCGAGGAGCTCGGTGTCCTCGTCGCGCCAGTCGTCGCCGACGGCGCCCACGAGGAGCGGAGAGATGTACGGCGCAGCCGCGACCGCGAAGTACATGGCGGAGCCGCCCAGCGCGTTCTCGCGACGGTCGTGGGCGGTTTCCACGGAGTCGTAGGCCAGGGTTCCGATGACGACGAGGGACATGGGGCTTGTGCCGCGCTGGTGAAGAAGTGCGCGTCTTGGGGGTGCAGTCGGGGGGATGAGGCGATTTCGCGGCGGGTATCTGACCACGCCAGGAATCGCGGAACCACCCGAGAGCCGGGGCTTTCTGCGGGCATCTCTCCGCGGCCCGCCCTGTGAGTGCCCTCAGGCCGCGCTGGATTCTGGCTCCGATTCTGGTCCCGAAGCGGGCCCCCGAGCGGGTCCGGCCGGGAGCAGCATCACGAGCCCACCGAGCAGCGACATCGCGTAGAGGCAGAGCCGGTACACGAGGCTCGTGGCGACCCCGAGGGCGTAGCTGGAGCCGAGCATCTCGGCCAGCGAGCCGAACAGCACCTCCCCCACGCCGAGCCCGCCCGGCGACAGCGGCACCGCCGCCAGCGTGTTCGAGATCGCCATCGTCGTCATCCAGTCCTGGAAGCCGAGCGTGCTGCCGAGGGCGCTCGCGGCCGTGTAGACGGCGAGGCCGTTGAAGACGTGGTTGCCGAAGGAGAACACCAGCGCGATGCCGAGTTCCGCGGGCGAATGCAGGAGCTTGCGCGCTGTGGCGTCGAGCCGCAGGAGCCGCTCGCTCTGGGGCAGCTTCTGGACCAGCGCGTCGAAGCGAACGAGCCGCCGCACGCTCGGATGGAAGAACAGCACGGCGCCGAGGAGGATCGCGCCGCAGAACAGCGAGACCGGAAGGCGCAGCGGGGCGAGGCGCTCGTCCGTCGTGAGCACGAGCACGGTGCCGACGAGGATCATGCCGATCAGGCCGATCACGCGATCGACGACGACGGTCATGAAGGCCTCGGCGCGGCGCGTCGGATGATGGCGCACCACGGCGATGGCGCGCGCCACGTCGCCGCCGTTGATCCCCGGCACGACGGCGTTGAAGAAGAGTCCTGAGTACGTGAAGCGGAACGCGTTGTACCAGCTGGTGCGGCAGTGATTGAGGATCAGGATCCTCCACCAGCGCGTCGCAACGCAGAGCGAGGCGAGGATCAGGAAGCCGAGGGCGGGGATCAGCTGGAGCACGCGGATCTCGCGGAACGTCCGGACCATGCCGGGGCGCCAGTCGATCTGCTTCGCGGGCCGGGCACCTTGCGCATCAGGGGTGCCCTCGACCACGAGAAGCACGCGACCGCCCGGCAGGATCAGCTCGCCCTTGCGCACCATCCACGGCCGTCCGATGTCGCGCGATTCCTCGAGCGCGGCCGCGTCCGCCGCGTCGAGCCCGAGCGGCGCCAGCGGAGCCTCGCCCGCGGCCTCGACGTCCATCTCGAACTCGATCTCGGTCGAGCGCCAGTCCCCCGCGATGGTGCCCGGAAGCTCGACCTTGCCGGTCGCGTTTTCCAGCACCAGCGTATCGGTCCAAGATACGTTGCGAGAGATGATCCAGGCGGCCAGCGCGACGACGGTGAGGCCGATCAGCCGCAGCGCCGCGCTCTTGGCGAACGATTGCGAGGAGCGCTCGCGACGAATCTCGTCGAAAACGGAGTCCGGTTCGGCGCCTGGTTCGGCGTCAGGTTGGCCCTCGTGGGGGTCGGATGGATTCAACGGATCAGGCGTCGGGCGCCGAAGCGGCGCTCTCGGACTTCTTGAGCGCTCGAAGTTCCTCTTCGAGTGCCGGAGCCACGCCCCTGAACCAGGTATCCCACTCTTCCGAGCGAAGTGTGTCGAGCTGGGCCCCGGAGACCGCGTCGAGGGCCTTCATGGCCGCAATTCGCGACCGGTCGCCGAAGTTGAGGTCGTTGATCGCGATCTGCCAGAGGGTGGCAAAGATCGTCCCCCGGGTCTCCACGCCCAGAGAGGTGGGTTTCTTGGCGGCGAAGGGCAGGCCTGACCTCTCGAACGCCTCACAGACGGCGATGTAGGTCATGTCGAACTGTACGGGAACGGGCGGGGCGCCAAACCGGCTGTAGGCCTCTGCCACGGGGTCGGCGGTGTTGCGCCGGGGGACCAGCGACAGCAGCGCTTCGATGGCAAAGTCCTCGCCGTACACGGCCACGTTGGCGCGCATCGCCGCCGCGCGCACGACGTCCGTCCGATCGACGAGGCCCGCGTACAGGGCCTCGGTGACGATCTCGCGCTGGACCTTCAGCGAGAGCTCTTCGAGGCGTTGACGCTGCGCGTCGGGCAACCCGGCCCGCAGCGCGCTCCCTTTCAAGAACGGCGCAATCGCCCGAAGCAAGCGCGACCCGCCCGCGACGTTGACGCGTGTCGCTTCCAGTACCTCGATCGCGGCCTCGAAGTCGGCGCTGGCGGTGGCGCTCACGCCGTTGCGTTCGGCCACGATGCGCCGCGTGGCGTCGACCAGTCCCTCCAGAGCCTGCCGCAGCTCCTCTTGATTGGCCGCCGCCGGCGGTTCCTTGTAGGGCTCGGTGATCTTGAGCCGAAGCGCGTGCGGGACGAGCTCCAAAACGGCGCGCTCGCGGCAGAGCTGACTGGGCGCGGAGGTCGCGTACCGAGCAAAGGTCCGAACCTTCTCATTGTCCCGCCAGGCCTCGTTCCCCTCTTTCGAGGTCGCAAGATCGAGAAGGTTCTGGAGCGCCACGCGCGAAGGATTCCGAACGTCCTTCTCGTCGGGAGCCTGAGCCCCGGTCCCCCCGATGCTCCTGATCGCCCCGACGCTGGTGCGCCACAAATCACCCCAGACCCCAGAGGTCGCCGCCCGGTACCGAAACGTGTCCCGGGAACTCAGGACCGCGTCGAGATTCGAAGTCGCCACCGTGGTCGTCCGACACCCGGCCGAGAGGACACAAACGCCCAAGCAGGCACAAAAGAGGACCCGAAGACCCCGGGCGGGGCCAAGAAGCCCTCGGACTGACCGCTGAAGCATGCGGAGGAGTGTCCCGAGCCCCCCACCAGGATGCAAGCCTGCCCCGGCCAAGCTTGGGACGAAGAGCCCTCCAGGGGGAAAGTTACCGGGTCGGGCAAGCAGTGGTCCAGCCCGGAAACTGGACGAACTCGCCCCCCATACGGGCTCTGCGGAGCCCCCGGTCGCCCGGGCGGCCTGGGACGGGGATGGCCCGCCCGGCTGGAACCAGCTCGCTTCTTCCCAAGCTGCCAATGCACCCGAACTCACCATGCTCAACCCTTCTCGCCAACCGCCCGCTTTCGCATCGCCCCTTCTGCCCACCCACGCCGCGCATGCGCCATGGCACGACTGAAATGCTATGAGCGTGTCGCAGGAGCCGGCTGCGGGAGATCGCGCAGCCGAGTCCCAGCGCCGAGAAGACCGCCGAGAAAACCAGTCGCCACGCTGGCCATCAGCGCAACCGCCACCGCCGTGAGTTCTCGTTGGCCCCTCCCCGGGGAGGTGCCCAAGAGCAGTATCACACCAACAGGCCCGGCCAGTGCCATCCCCAAGGCGCACGCCTTGTCCACTCGGTACGCAGCATGCTGCGTCGACCCCCTCGCCGCCATGGCAGCGAGGAGCGCAGCCCCGGCGATAAAGACCCAGCGGAACAGCGGTCGCTCAGCAGCCCAGGGCGGAATCGTAGAGACCACTGCCACGAGCGCGCTGACAACCCCCATCCACACAAGGACCCTGGTGGCAAAGGGGCTCCACTGGAATCCGATCGGATAGATCGAGGTGAGCACCGCGGCGACACATGGAAGAAAGACCAGAATCGAGAGCGCACACGTGAAGGACGATGGCGTCAGTCCTGCGTCCACTCTCCAAGTGAAGTGATCCGCCCTCCAGGTGAGGAGAGTCGACGGGAAGGCCAGAGCGCCCATCAGCAAGGCGCCGACTGCCAGCACCGTGGAGGTCAAGCGAAGCAGTGGTAGCGAGACGTTCGACGATTCAGGCTCGATGAGGCTACCGACGAACAAGGGGAGTCCGAGGGCGAGGGCAACTCCGAAGCCTGTCACCGTGACCCACGTGGTCTCGTACTTGGCGCCAGGCATCTGGCCAGCGGTGGCGAAAAGGCCAACCGTAAGCAGAAAGATCACTGCATCGTACCGACGCCCTGTCCGGTGCTGGGTCAGACGTGCGGCCACTTCGGCGACACGATCTACGCAGGGCGATGCTGTCCCCTGGACCGGCTCAACCGCTTGCTCGCTGGGCCGCGGATCCTTCTCGATCTCTTCCATTCGACAGGCGATGTCTGAGGCAGCCTGATACCGTCGCTCCGGCTCGTGCTCCAGCGTTCGTAGCACCACCTCATCCAGCCGTACGTCCAGCTTCACCCGACGGGATGGTGGCTCGATCACCCCTTGGGGGACCTTGCCCGTCAGCATCTCGTAGATCACGACGCCCAGCGAGAAGATGTCGGCTCGGTGATCGACATTCTTTGGCGTATCGAGCTGCTCGGGCGCCATGTAGCGCAGCGTGCCGAGCACCTCCGCTGTCACCGTCATGCGCGACCCGTTCTCGCCCTGCTTCAGCAGCGCAAGGCCGAAGTCCACCAGCATGACCTGGCCCTTTGAATCGACCAGTACGTTCTCGGGCTTGATGTCCCGGTGCACCACGCCGTGATCGTGTGCGAACTGGATGGCGCGGCAGATCTGGGGTACGAGCCCAAGCGCTTCGGCAGGCGTCAGCTGCCCTTGCCGCATCAGCTGGCGCAAGCTCGTACCGTCGACGGACTCCATCACGATCCACGCAAGGCGCTCTGTCTGGCCGTAGCTGTAGACTCTCACGATGCCCGGGTGGGAAAGGCCCGCGAGCGCCTTTGCCTCCCGCTGGAATCGCTCGATCCAGTCCTCCCGCGGAATCGATTCCGACGGCAGCATCACCTTGATCGCCACATTGCGATCAAGTGTCTCCTGATTCGCACGGAAGACAGCCCCCATGCCGCCACGCCCGAGGCACTCGGCGACCGTGTATTCCGCACCGACGGCGGCTTGGAGTTCCTCGCGGAGAAGCAGCAGGGCTGGGGTGTCCATGGCCGCTGCGGCGGCGTCGAGGGCGAATCCCGCAGAGGAGTTGAATTGGGAATCGGGTGGATTCATGGTGCTGACCAGGGTGGGAACGGAAATCTTGTCCCCGCCGGCACGGCGTTCCTGCGCCCGCGTTACACGGGTTCCGGGCTTTTATCCGAGGGCCCGCCTGAGAACTTCGAACTCGGCGCATTCGAGGGCCGCGAGGTCCGCTCCGGATGCACCCCCGTCCAGGGCCAGCGTGTCGCGAACCTCGGCACGGACGAGGGCGGCGTAGCGCTGGCGCAGACGGTGAATCGCTACCCGCAGGGCCACCGGTTTCATGGCCAGACGCCTTGCGAGGGACGCGCGATCGTCAGCGGTCGCCTCTCCGTCGAGCGTCATCTCCAGGCAGCGAAACAGGTCACCCTTGCCAGTCGCGAGACACTCCTCGGCCAGCGCCTGGCGCGCTACTGCGAGCACCTGAAGCGCCCAGGCCCGCTCGAAGGCCTCCTCGGGCGTCTCGCCGCCGATCGCTTCAGGACCGAAGCCTCCCTTGGCCAGCTTGGCGTCAAGCGATAAGAAAACAGCGCGCCCCCGCGCTTCTCTGCCGCCCCCAGCGCGTGGACGTCGCGCTCATAGTTTTGGAGGCTTGTCAGGAGCCATGATCGAAACCGGCTGCCGCCGTCCCCATCGCTTGCCTTCACCGACGAGAGCCCGTCCCGTTCGAGCAGGGCGCAGAAGAAGCCCTGCACCAGGTCGCTCGCGGCCTCGCCCGAACGGCCGCGTCGCCGAAGGTAGGCGAAGAGCGGCATCCAGTAGGCCTCGCAGAACTCGGCCAGGCCCCTGTCCTTGGTCGAAGAATCTGTGCTGGCCGCGCGCTTGATAACGCTCCAACGAGTATTGAGAAATGAGGAAGCTGCCATGGGCGAGGTTCGAGGCCAACGAGAAAGGCCTCCAGGGCAGGACGCGCCCTCCGGGTCAGGAGCGGAGGCGCTGCACATGATCGAAGGGGGCATCGATCGGACCGGGAGAGGACAACGGGTCAGGGAGGATCCTGAACGGACTCTACTTCCCCTGACCACGAACTTCACCTGGCGTCAGCGTGGTGGCCGCGAACGTTCCCGACCCTCGTAGGAGTGGCCCGCGGAAGGGTCCACTTCGGGGCGGGCTGCAACCTGCGCTCCTATGCAACTGGCTGCCCCCCTGAACGGCCCTCGGGGGTCCGAAACAGGGGGGCAGCCAGCTGTGGATGGTGGAGGCGGGGGGAGTCGAACCCCCGTCCAGCTAGAGCAGCAAGCGAGTGTAAGTGCTACTCCTTCAGCTTCTTACCACGGATCAGAGCCTCTCTCACCAGAGCAGGTGTCCGCGGAATGGTCCGTTTGTGCCGCGTACGAAGCGGAGTCAGCCCCCCACAGGTCCACTGCTGGGCAATCAGCCGATAGCGACCGCGACCTTCTTCTGACCAGTGCCAGCAGCGACACCGACACTTCTGGGCCTCCCGTGAACATCAATCCGGGAACTGTCATCGGGTCTGTACATCGCAGCACCAATGACCGCGAAGTGGACGCTGACCTCACTCGGCTCCTGGCCGCGTGGACGGAGCTGTCCGCGATCCTCCGTCGAAGCCTTGCCGATCTGGCGCAGGGCAGCGCGAAGCAATGAGATACCTCGTGCCTCTCAGTTGTCGCGAGTTGAAGTGGTTCAAGGATCAACGACAGTTGGCGGCATCCATGGACTCCTCAATTTCTCTATGGCCCAATCCCCATTCACGTCCTTCCTGATCTGATTGAGCCGGTCAATGGTCTCCGATGTCGCTCGGCAGCCCGCAAGCACTTTGTCGATGGAAACTCTTGCGAATGTCCCTGAACTGTCTTCCCTGAGTCCATCGGTCTTCGCTCGGACCAGATCATCGGAGTGAATGAGGAGGCGGTGCTCTTTCTCGTAAGACCATAGCCTTGATTTTCTCGTTAGCAGGTCCTCTGGGCTCAAGCCCGCTCCTTCCCCCTGTCTTTGCTCTCGGTCGAGTTCCTCCCATTCCACGTAGTTAACCTCTCGAAGCTTCTCGGAGAGCTCCTTGTTGAATCGCAGCTGAATAGCGACTCCTTTGAAGCTGTCAGCATAATGTGCCCACATCAGATCATAGCCCCGATCCGTGTGCATCCGCGACCCGTCGGAGAAGCAGCCGATTCGAATCCTACGCTTTTCCAGCAAGACAGCGTTCTCGTGGGCTGACCATTCGTCGTTCCGGGAATTGTAAATACCCTCTCTGGGGTCGTTGAACGACTCGAATCCTCCGAGGAACACTTCGGACGTACGTAGGAGAGCGACTGTAAAAGGGTCGTCTACCGGGGATCGTCGAAATTTAACGAGTTGCATGGGCGTTGTGGGGCGAGTTGAGAGATGGTCGCGGTCTCGGCTACACGACGAGTCCACGGAGCGCTCCGCTTCACGGGGCCGGCACGAGATAATACTGAACTGGTGTGGGTTCCGGAACGCCCCCTGTCAGACTTTCCGGAACCCACAGAGGCGTTTCAGTTCATGATCCCGTAGTCTTAACGCCTATGAACAGAATCTGCACCGCACTCGCTCGTGAAGCTGGCATCGCCGCGGAGCACATCGGAATCGGAGTGACAGCTCTCTCGCGAGCAAATCTCACGCAAGCTGCATACTATGGCCAAGCCTTCTTCGCCCTAAGCGTTGGCTTCGAACGCTCCGCAAAGCTGGCAATCGCCGTCCACCATGCGATTGAGAACGACGGAGAGTTTCCGACGAAGGGTGACTTCCGCGGTTATGGCCACAAGATCGACTCACTCCTGGACAAGGTCGAGTCAATCGCTGGCAACTACGGCCTCGAGGAAGATTACGCTAAGCTGCCGCGTACCTCCATCCATAGAGCGATTGTCCAGCAGCTGACAGACTTCGCGGCGAACAAGACCAGGTACTACAATCTCGAGGTGCTTTCGGCAGCTTCTCAGAAGGAAGATGAGACCGCTGAGCAGGTCGATGACCCTATTGCTTCGTGGCACAGGGAAGTCACCTTGAGAGTCTTGAATGCGCACTGCCCCAAGCCGCGGCTTGAGGCGTTAGCGGCCAGGTCCTCCGCTTTGGGTGCGGCCATCGGGAGTTACGCGGTTGTGTTCCACACCGATGAAGAGGGGGCCCCGATCTCCTCGGTAACGGACCTCTACCTCAGCCTTTCCCTCGTGGAGTATGCTCAGAAGTACGTGCGTATGTATGTTCTGCAAATCGCACGCCACATTGCAGTTCTAATGTCTGAGCTTGGGAATGCGGGCTACAAGTTTGCACCGGAGCAGGTCATTCCAGCTCTGTCGGAGTTTTACGGCATCTTCTACCGGAACGACTCGGTGTTCAAGAAGAACAAGACGTGGTCCACCGTCCGCTGAGGCCGCGGTCATGACACGCCTGACATGTGGTTGCCTTCCTGATGGGAGAGCGCGTCCCACGCCTACCTCACAGGTTGTACGCACTTCGGACACGCCATGGAAGGTCAATCACCGCAGCCGTCGCACTACTCGCCCCTCACGAAACGAATCACGCGGCCTGCGTACCCCTTGAGCTGGGTCTCGTTGATATTGGCGAGGTTCTCCTGCCATGTCTTGCTCGTATTGTGATGGAACTGGTTGGTGTAGTCGCGCAGGTCATCGAGCTCCTCAAGCCTTTCGTTCGACAGGAGCGGGGTACCGTCTCGCTCGGCTTGCCGTGCAACGTCGATGAACTTGCCAAGTAGACAACCCGCCGGGAAGCGTTCGACGAAGGCGACGCGACTGTAGCCTTCCAGTAGCTTCCGGAGTGATGGGGCGACCACCTGCGAGTCTCCTTGCGAACACTCTGCATACTCGGAGACGGTCTTGTAGAGGCGGTCGTACTCAGTCACCGCCGCGGCCTCGGCGTCCCACGGCTGCAGAGTCGACGAGTCCGTGTCCACGTCACGGAGCTCGATGGTCGCCGTCGCGCCCTTGTCTGCCCGATCCCAGAGCTGGCAAAGGAAGGGTCGAGCGTGCGACAGCACGATGACTTGCTTGGCCTTCCCGAGCAGCTTTCGTATTTCCTGCACGGTAGCGAAGCAGCGGCCGTCATCCAGGCTGGATACAGGGTCATCGATCACGACGGTAACATCGTCGAGTGAGTCGCGCTCGGTCAACGTGGCGAAGAACAGTGCCAACGCGAGAGTGTTCCGGTCCCCTGCGCTGAGAGCTGTGCTGAACGAAGGCCCGACCTTTCGATTCGCCAGCGGGACCCTCCCCTTGTTTACACCGAGGGCGTAGGTGGAGCTCGGGATCCCGCGAGGATCTGACGGCTCCAGTGCCTCTAGGCGGAAGTCAGCATTGAACCGGTCCAGGAACTTGTTGATGGCGCCCTGGTACTTCCCGAAGGTGTTCTTCCGGTGCTCGTCGAGAGCCTTGCGGGCGTCTTCCTTTTTGGTCTCGGCAGCGTCCTTCGCCGTCTTCGCCGCTCGGTAGGCGGTGCATTTGGCGGCGACCTCGGGCTCATACCGTCGCTGCGTTGCCTGGAGTCTCGAGAGCTGCGCCTCTGCCGCTGCCAGATTTCCGTGCGTCGCGTGTTCCTTCGCCGCGGCAATCGCCTCGTTCATATCGAGGAGTGCTGTACTGAGAGCGAGCATCCGATCTGAGAAATCGGTGTAGTGGGTCAGCTTGGCCTCATCCGCATCATCCAGGGCCAGGCGATCAAGAGGCGCTCTCGACTTGGATTCAAGTGCCACCAGGAGCGCGTCACGGGCACCTGCCCAGGCTGCAGCTAGAGCCCCCGCATCGACGTCGAACGCAGGCAGGCCTTCGATGTAGTGCACCCAGAACCCCCTGCGCTCACGCGCCTGCTCGACTAGGCGTTGAAACCGAGCCAGCCGATCTCCGTCGAACGCCTCGCCTACCAGGGTCCGGACTCTCGCGATGTCTTCCTTGTGCTTAGCGTACGCGTCAGAGAAGTAACGCCGATAGTGCGCGACAATCTGAACGCCGTCAGTCTCCTGGCCGCAGTACGGGCAGCTCTCCCCCACCTGGAATTGGGATCCTTCGGAGACCCAACGCTCACCCTTATCTCCAAGATGCTTGAAGTGAGCCGACACTGCAGCGAGGGCTGCAGCATCCAAGTCAGGGAGGATCTTTGCTAGCACCGCGCGGACCTCGTCAGACGGAACGGTCGGCATCGCAATGGCTGTGAACTCCCCAGTGGTTCGAATCTTCTCCTGGTCCCGCAGCACCGACGCGCTCTTGCCAGCCTCCTGCAGCTCCTCGTCGATGTTGTCGATCTCAGCGAGAGCGCAGAAGTCATCGAGCGAGTAGGCGCCGAGCGTTTCCTGGGGAATCTCCCGTGCTTTGCCGCGGAGAAGGGTCTGGTGCTCCGAGATCTCTACCGTCAGCTCTTCTACGGTTCGCTGGAGACGCACGCCTTCTTCACCGACCACAAGCTCATGGAGCCCCTGCCGATGCCCTGCGGCTACTTCCAGTCCCGAGCAGACGTTTGCGGCCGTGAAGTGATCGTCGAACACGAGAACTTTCGGCCCGGTCCCACTCCACTTCTCCCCATCGAAGGACCGCTCTGCTCCGTCGATGGTGACCACGGCATGGGGCCCTTTCTCGGCTGACACGCGCTTTCGAGCCTGCAGATGCTCAGGGTCGCCTGTTGAGAGCGACCGCAGCAGAGCGCAGAGCGTTGTCTTTCCACGGCCATTCTCGGAGTAGACGAGAGTCAGAGGCCGAAGCGCTGTTTTCGGACACCCTTTGAACGTCTCGAACCGACCCAGATTGTTGATGTACTTGAACTGTTTGATCATATCGCCGTCCTCGAAGACGCAACCTCGACTGCCAACTCCCGGTACCTGCAGAGCCCATTTGCCCAACGCATCTGCTGTGGCGAGCGGCACTCCGGTTCGAACAGCCGCGAACTGGCCACCAGGATGCATGCAGCGCGAGCCCGACTCGTCGCCACGTTCAGCCGGTTCGGGTTGTATAGAAATCCCATGCCGCGGGGGGCATCCTCCGGACTGGACGAGGCCATGGAATAGATGACGACGGGTGCCTCCTGGCCTTGGAACTTGTCGACGGTTCCGATGCGGTGGCCCGGTAGGGCGCGCCGCAGCGCGGCGATCTGCGCGTTGTAGGGCGTGACGATCAAGATGTCGTCGGAGACAAGCGGCCGAACGACACCATTCCGATCCGTCCAGGCCACCCCCTCCTGCAGAAGGTCTCGAACTATGCGCTGGACCGCAACCACCTCTTCTTGCGAGCTGCTCTGATTGCCCTCGTGATCGACGGGAGCGACGAAGAGACCGCTGCCCGCGAAAGGGGTCGGTCCAGCGAGCGCCTGGAATTCGTTGCCGGCCCGGGTGTGCAGGCGCCCCTCGTAGTACAGCTCCGAGGTGAACTTGCAGATGGACGGATGAAGCCGCCATGTCGTGTCGAGGAACAGCCCGCGCTCCTCGGGGATCGTCTTGCTCCCACCGAGCACGTGGACAAGCGCCGCCACTTCTGTTCCCTCTGGATGGGCGCCCTGCTGGGGCTGCTCAAGTTGTTGAGGGTCACCTAGGAGTACGATGTTCTTGGCCGCGCGACTGACGGCGAGAACGTCGGCGAGGGCCATCTGGCCGGCCTCGTCCACGAAGAGGTAGTCGAGCGCCTCCACTGCCGCCTCGCCCGACCAGAGCCACGCTGTCCCGCCGACAACCCGCGGTTCACCTAGGGCACTCAGGGCTTCGTCGTTCTTCGTCACCTCGAGGATATCACCGGCGACAGGCCTGGCCTTGCTGCTGATCTTGTGCGCGATCATGACCGGCGCCCCACCATCCATGGATGCCGAATGAACTTCATCGAGAAGATTTCGGATCACCTTGTGACTCACGGCGGTCACCCCGATGCGCTTTCCTTGCCTCGCCAAGTCGGCGATCATCCGCGCCCCTGTGTACGTCTTGCCCGTGCCCGGCGGCCCTTGGAGGGGCAAGCAGCCAGACGACAGACTCCCGACCACGCGTATGGCCCCATCCAGGATCAGCTCGTTCTCTTGACGTAAGGGCCGTCCGTCGTGACCGTCAATCCGAGGTGGCAGCCCCAGAAGTAGATCGCGCCCTGCACGGAACGCGCCATCACCATCGATTCCGCTCTCCGCCACGGACCGTGCGAAGGCCAGCAATGAATTCGCCTTCTCCCACGGTTTCACCCGATCGTCAACGAGGACCGAACCTGGGTGGATATCCACCGTACGCTTCCGTTTCTTGATATCGATCGTGCACGCCGCGGGATCCACAGCAACGACCTCTCCCAGATCCTTCTCTCGCTCACCAGCCTCGTACAGATTGGCTCCGGCGTCGAGAGCAGTCTCCTGGTCCGGATAGCGATACCGGTGCACAGGGCAGCTGGCAGTACCGCCCTCCTGCCCCAGGAAGCTCAGCGCCGTGATGGCCTTGCGCTCCCCCATCAGCTCCGAATCGTCGAGGTCGTGAAGGCGGAAGAACTCCCAGTGCGCGCAGTTCATCTCGCGCCGGTGGTACTCAAGCATCTCTGCCAGTAGCCACGTGGCCCGCTGCGGAGCCGTCCACGTCTCGCGATCCTCCGGCAGGCTCGCCGTCAGCGCGTCATACACCGCCTGGACTTCGGCGCGCATCTCGCTGACGCCTTCCGACGCTTCTCCATCAAGCAGCTCCGGACGAGGAACGGCGTCTCCCTTCTCGAGCCACTCGTTGCGCCGGCCCTCGAGCCAGTTTCGAAGCACGGCGGTCGCCTCGCAATCCTCTCGGTTGTACCCCTCGACAATCTCCTTGTCGGCATCCGCGATTCCTTCCACGTCCCCGAGGTCGAGGAGAGCTTCGATGCGTCGTCGCGCCCGAGACGCCTCCCGCAGATCGACGGCTCGCTTGAAGCCGGCCAACAGCTCGAGGTCCTTCAGTGAGTACTGCTCGACGCTCGCGCGCAATCCCTGCTTGGCGACAGCATGCAGGTCGATCAAGCGCTTGCCGCGGAGCAGTCGGTCAACCTCCTCGCCGCGGCATCCGTGACGGCCCATGAGCCTCTTGAGGGCGGAGGGCTCATACGGAGCGAAGTGGTAAACATGCATCCCAGGGTGAGCTTGCCAGTTCTCCATGACCGTATCGACGAACTCCTCGAATGCGCGTTTCTCCTGAACGCGGGTGTGGGCCCAGCGCCGGTGGTACACCAGCTGGCCTTGGTCATCGACTTGGCTCCAACCCAGGAGGTACTCGAGACCGCCACCTTCAAAAAAGCGGGCCGCCTCGATGTCGAAGAAGATGTCACCGGCGCTGGGCTCCGGCAGACGCAACAACCCACGTTCATCTTCGAGGTCCAGCAGTTCGTACTGGTGTTCGCCCGCTTGCCTCCCTTGTAGCTGGATCCTGGCCTGAGCATGAAGGCGTTCGAATCCGGCCGCGCTCCCCCGGACCGGTTCCTCCTTCAACGGCTCGGCGGCCTCTCCGAGCTGCCCCAGCGTCGTCACACCCTGCCTGTTGAACTCTGCGGTGTGAAGCGTGCTCATCCCCGCGACCAGAGACAGATGATCGTCGTCGCGACGCCGCGCATCGCAGTTGTGCCACCAGCGGCAGGTGTTGCACTGCGGGACCGGCGTCGGATAGGTCCCCTCATCTGGTGCTGCGGCCGCAACGGCCTCGAGCTTCGCCTTGATGAGTCGGAAGTAGGCTCCGATCTCGGCGGTCCGAAATGACTCGTGCTCGAACTCCTCGCCGGGCTTTACGACATGCATGTACTCGGGCGTGTGCCCCTGAATCTTCGCGGCGGCCTCCGTGTACATGCAGAGCTGGAGGATCGTCCCCGCCCGAGTCTCCAGCGCGAGCTTCGTATCGATCACCTCATAAGAGAAGTCCCCCAGCTCGCTCTGGCCCGGTACCTTGCGGAGGAAGTCGGCGATGCCCGCGAATCGGCCGTCGGCGAGCGGCGCCTGGAGGATCACGTCCGTCCCCGCGTGCATGAGCTCGACCACGCGGTCTACCGACCCTTCACGGCCAACTGCGGCCACCGAGAGGCCCTGGTCAGCTAGGTACCTGGCGTACGCAGTCTCGTGATCGATCCCCCGCTGCCTCAGCATCTCAAGGACGGGGTCGGTCCAGACAGGCGCTTCAAGGCGCCCCTCTGCAGCGGCACGGTCAAGTTGGGTCAGGTGCGGGCACCCGAGGTGCTGGGCAAGGTCGGTTGCGGACAGGCGCAACCCGTTGGAATCGAGCTTCATGGCATTTTCTCTCGGACTGGAAAGACGCGGATGGGCATCCACGCTAGATAGATGATATTCGCGCCGGCAAACTTGCCGGCGCGACGAAGAGTAGCGCGCTTCGGCCCGCTGGGCAAGTCGTCGGCTCAATTTCGCCGGCAAACTTGCCGGCAGTCGGGGGTCCGGGGTTATTCTCGCTCCCATGGAGACTTGGCAGCCCCCTCTCGACACCCCCACCACCCAGAAAGCGGGCCTCCGCTTCGGTGATAAGGGCACCCACACCAGCCGCACGATGATGCTGGCTGAGATCAGCGAGCTCCTGGAGGCCACCCCGCCGGAGGCCGACCGGGCCGCCTACGCCGAGGCCATCATCGAGGACAACGTCCTCGGCAAGCAGACCGCGGCCACTCGCCGGCTTACGAACCAGCGCCTGGGAGAGCTCTATGGCCTGGACCCAGGTGTGCCCCTCTTCCGGGTTCTCCGGCGGCTCTGGACCGCGGACGAACCCGGGCGCCCTCTGATCGCCCTCCTCTGCGCTCTGGCCCGAGATCCCCTCCTCCGCGCCACTGCCCCCGCGGTCCTGCAGCTCCCCGAGGGCTCGGAACTCATCCGCGCGAACTTGCTCAACGTGATTCGCGAAACGGTGGGTCAGCGCCTCAACGACTCGGTCCTCGACAAGGTGGCACGCAACACTGCGAGCTCCTGGTCGCAGTCCGGCCACCTGGAGGGTCGCGTGCGCAAAGTCCGTCAGCGCGTCGACCCAACGCCTGGCTCCCTCGCCGCTGCTCTCTGGCTGGGCACCGCTGAAGGCCTCGCTGGCGAGCAGCTCCTCGAATGTCAATGGGCTCGTGTTCTGGACCGCACCGGCGCCCAACTCATTCCTATCGTCCTCCAGGCCAAGCAGCTCGGCCTGATCCACGCGCGCATCGGCGGTGGCGTCATCGAGATCGACGCCAGCCGCCTTGACGCCATTCAACTTGGTTCCTGAACCATGGGTAAGATCGAAGACCTCGCAGCCGTCTACGAGCGGCACGTCAGCGCTCCCTGGCAACGGACCATCGCCGGCGCCCAAAGGGTGATGCTGGTCGTCTACGAGAAGGAGCTGGAGCGCAGCCTCCGCGCACGCCTCGGTGAGTTCGAGCAGGCGACGCTTCGGAGCGGACACGAGTGGCAGCTCATCAACTGCACGACCTGGTTCGCCGAATGGATGGCCGCGGACGAGTACCGCGAGTCCTATTTCGAAGAGCCCTCCCTGCTCGCCATGAAGCTCGAGGGCGAGTTCAAGAGCCTCGCGAGCAAGCGGCTCACGGACGCGCTCGCTGAAGCGAACGACAACACCGTCGTCGCCATCCTCGGGGCCGCATCCCTCTTCGGGTTCCTGCGCATCTCCGAGCTGGTCCGGGACGTCGAGCAAGCCATCAATGGCCGCCTGCTGATCTTCTTCCCCGGCACGAAGAACGACAACAACTACCGCCTGCTCGATGCTCGGGACGGCTGGAACTACCTCGCGAACGGCATCACGCTCCATGGAGAGGGAGTCAACCAATGAAGCTCTACGAAGTTCTCGACCGCGATCCGCGGACCGCTCGCCTCGCCAACAACGGCCAGGCCCGAATCACCGACCAGACCGACGAGAAGGCAATCCTCGAGCTGCGAGCCGAGCTGGAGACCTTCGTATGCGAAGGCCATTTCGGCAATGCGATCCAGCTCATCTTAGAGCGCTTCCTCGGCAACCTGGGCCATACGAAGCAAGACTCTGCCTGGGTCAGTGGCTTCTTCGGCAGTGGTAAGTCGCACCTTCTCAAGATGCTCACCCACCTTTGGAGCGACACCGAGTTCAGCGACGGCTCGACGGCCCGCAGCCTGGTCCGTGGAGGGCTCCCCACCGAGGTCCAGTCACACCTCCGCGAGCTGGACACGCAGGCACGCCGCATCGGGCTCGCGCCGGTCGCCGCCGCAGGCACCCTTCTTGGCGGGAACGATCGAGTGCGGGAGACGGTCCTCGCGATCCTCCTGCGTGCTACCGGCTGGCCCACACAGTACCCGCAGGCAAAGTTCTGTTTCTGGCTGCGGGAGGAGGGCACGCTTGACCAGGTTCGGTCTGCCGTGACTGACGCCGGGCGTGACTGGGATCACGAGCTCAACAACCTCTATGTCAGCCCGCACATCAGGAAAGCCCTGTTTCAGGCTGATCCGTCCCTCGCGCCCGACGAACGGAGTATCGGCAAGGTCCTCCAGAGCCACTGCCCCCAGCTGACAGCGGACATCACCACCGAGCAATTCACAGAGGCCGCGAAACAGGCCCTTGAGAAAGACGGCGAGTTCCCGCTCACCCTCCTCGTGCTGGATGAAGTCCAGCAGTACATCAACGAAGCCAGCGACCGCGCCGCCACGATCACCGAGGTGGCCGAGGCCCTGCAGACACAATTCAACAGCCGCGTGATGCTGGTTGGCGCCGGCCAGTCCGCTCTCTCCGCTGGCACGCAGGCGCTCCTGTGGCTCCGGGACCGCTTCAAAATCTCCATCGAGCTCGCGGACGCGGACGTCGAGGCCGTGACCCGCAAGGTACTGCTGCACAAGAAGCCGAGCGCTGGGCCGGAGATCGAAGCTGTTCTGGACCGAAGTGCCGGCGAGATCGCTCGTCATCTCCAGGGGACCAAGATCGGCCAGCGACCGGAGGATCAGAAGGACCGCGTGGGTGACTACCCCTTGCTCCCGACGCGTCGCAGATTCTGGGAAGCATGCTTCCGCGCCGCCGATGCAGCCGGCACGCAGAGCCAGCTACGCTCTCAGCTTCGCATTCTTCACGACTCGATCCACGGCATTAGCGAGCGCGACCTCGGCGCAGTCGTGCCGGCCAGCGACCTCTACAACGCCTTGGCGCCTGCGCTGGTGAACACAGGCGTGCTCCTGAACGAGATCAACACGCGCATTCAGAAGCTGGACGACGGAACCAAGGAGGGACGCTTGCAGCGCGACCTGTGCGGCTTGGTGTTCTTGATCGGGAAGCTCCCCCGTGAGGCCGGCGTCGACCTCGGTGTTCGAGCCAATGCAAGCGCGCTCGCCGACCTCATGGTTGACGACGTCACCAAGGACTCTGGCCCGTTCCGCCATCAAGTCGCCAAGACGCTTGAGAAGCTCGCCGACGACGGCACGCTCATGCAAGTGGGCGAAGAGTATCGCCTGCAAACCACGGAGGGAGCCGAGTGGGACCGCGCCTATCGGGAGAAGCAGGCGTCACTGCGGCAAAACGAGCTCGAGATCTCTACCCGCCGCGACGACCTGTTCGGCCAACTCGTCCAGCAAGTGATCGGGGAGGTCAAGCTATCGCATGGTAAGGCGAAGATCCGCCGCAGCTTGAACATGCACTTTGGTGGAGAGCCTCCGAAGGCGGGTGGAGATCACATCTCGGCATGGCTGCGAGATGGCTGGTCCTGTAGCGAGAAGGATGCCATCGCCGACGCCCGACGGCTCGGCCAGGACGATTCCACTCTGCACATCCACCTCCCCAAGAAGAGCGCCGATGACCTCAAAGGGCGCATTATCGATGCGGAAGCGGCTCGCCAAGTCCTCGATCACCACGGCGTGCCGGCGACTCCTGAAGGACGAGAAGCCCGCGAAAGCATGGAAAGCCGCCAACGCGCGGCCGAGGCTAGCCGCAACGCGATTCTTCGCGAAGTGCTCCATGCGGCGAAGGTTCTCCAGAGCGGCGGAAGTGAAGTCTTCGGTGAAAGCCTCGTAGACAAGATCCACACAGGAGCCGAGGCCTCGCTCGCGCGGCTGTTCCCCCGCTTCGACGACGGGGATCACCGCGCCTGGGAGGTGGCCATTAAGCGGAGCAAGGACGGATCGGATGAGCCGTTCAAGGTCGTGGGCTGGGACCAAGCAACCGAAGACCATGCCGTCGCGAAGGAAGTCCTCGCGACTGTGGGCGGTGGAGCGCGAGGAACCGACATCCAGAGGACTCTGAAGTCAGCACCCTTTGGTTGGCCCCAAGACGCGGTCGACGCAGCTCTCATCGCCCTCCACCGCAGCGGCCACCTGCGCGCGACCAAGAACGGGCAGCCCCTTCCCAGCGGGGCGCTGGACCAGTCGGGAGTGAAGGCGGCGGAGTTCCGCCCCCAGAAGGTGCGGTTGACCACCAAACAGCGCATCGGGTTGCGAGGCCTCTTCAGCGAGGCGAGCATCAGCACGAAGGCGGGAGAGGAGGAACTCCGAGCGCCCGACTTCCTGAACGCCGTCATGAAGCGAGTCGCCAGTGCAGGGGGCGCCCCGCCCCTCCCCGCTACTCCAGACGCAAAGCTCGTCGAGGATCTACGTCAGCTAACAGGTGCTGAGCAGCTCGTCGCCATCTTGGGCAAGAAGGCCGAACTACAGGAACTGATGCGCACGAGCCTCGTCCTGGCCGACCGTGTGGCCGAGCGCATTCCGATCTGGAACGCCGCTGAGCGACTTCGCAAGCACGCTGCATCCCTACCCGTCGCGGACGAGATCGGCAAGGAACTCGCGGCGATCAAGGACCAGCGTTCACTCCTCTCCGATACGGATCACATCTCCCCGCTGACTGCAAAGCTCGCCGGCGCCCTGCGCGAGACGTTGACGACAAAGCATGCCGAGTTGGTTGCGGCAGTCGACTCGGCAGAAGCTCAGCTCGTCGCCGACGCCACATGGCAGAGGCTCGACTCTGCTGCCCAGGAAGAGATTCGCCGAGCGGTATGCCTCGAAGCGCCGCCCCCACTATCCATCGCAAGCAACGACGCACTGCAAGAAACTCTTGGTCATCGCCCCCTCCCGGGCTGGCAAGAAGCGGTCGACGCAGTGGACACAAGGGGCGCCCGCGCCCTGAGCGCTGCGGCAGAGCGCTTGAAGGCAGCAGACCCTAGGAAGGCAACCGCGAGTGTGTCGATCCGACGCGGAACCCTGATGGACGAAGCGCAGGTCCGCCAGTGGCTCGCGGAGCATGAGATCAAGCTCCTTGATGCCGTCGCCAAAGGCCCCGTGATCGTCAACTAGAGGCACCCAATATGGCCCACCTGCCCACAGATCTTCGCAGCCAGCTCGAAAAGGTAATTAAGGCCGCACGGCGAGAAGCCGAAGCGGGCGCTCGCAACGCACTACAGTCATTGGCCGTTGATCACCACGAGTACCACGGCTCGATGACGCCGAACGAGCGTCGGCTTCGAAATCGCCTCCGCGCTCACGGTCGACAACTCGGCGACCATAGAGAAGCGCAAGGGACGCAGTCTATCGACCGACTCACGCACGAAGTAGCGTACGAACACTGGCACCGGATGCTGTTCGCCCGATTCCTTGCGGAGAACCACCTGCTGGTGGAATCCGATTCCGGTGAGTCGATCACCATGGGCGAGTGCGAAGACCTTGCTCGCGAGGCAGGTGAGGACCCACACTCGATGGCTGCGCGCTTTGCCCAGGACTCTCTGCCGCAGATCTTCCGGAAAGACGACCCGGTGCTTGAGATTACGCTCCCTCCAGAGACGCGCCTTACACTCAACAAGCTACTCGACAGCCTACCGATTCCAGCCTTCACCGCTGACGACAGCCTCGGCTGGACCTATCAGTACTGGCAGGCGGAGAAGAAGGCAGCAGTCAACGATTCGGGCAACAAGATCGGCGCCGACGAGTTGCCTGCAGTAACCCAACTCTTCACCGAGCATTACATGGTGCTCTTCCTATTCCACAACACCGTAGGCGCTTGGCACGCCGGCAAGGTGCTCGGCTCGAACCCAACCCTTGCCGCGACTGCAGAAAGCGAAGAGGAAATGCGTCGAGCGGTACGTCTGCAGTCGGAGGGTGGCTACGAGTTCAAGTATCTGCGGTTTGTGCGCGAGGCCAGGGAGGGTGACCAAGACGACACCCCAACCGGTCCCTGGCGGCCCGCTGCCGGCACTTTCGAAGGTTGGCCGAGCACGGCGAAAGAATTGAGAGTCCTCGATCCGTGTTGCGGCAGCGGCCACTTCCTGACTGAAGGCTTCGAGCTGCTCGTGCGCCTACGGATGGATGAAGAGGGGCTGGATCTAAGGGGCGCCATCCGCGGTGTTCTTGCTGATAACCTGCACGGCATTGAGATCGATCCCCGTTGCACGCAGATCGCGGCGTTCAATCTGGCGATGGCGGCGTGGAAATTAGTAGGGAAGCCTATTGCGTTGCCAGCAATGCACGTCGCTTGCTCAGGCCTGGCGGTGGGCTCGACGAAGGAGGTCTGGGCAGCACTTGCGGGTGATAACGAACGCCTTCGCAAGGGAATGGATCGGCTCTACGACCTCTTCGAGCAGGCACCGGAACTGGGGTCCCTGATCAACCCGAATGCGTTCAAGGGCGACATGTTTGAGGCCAATTTTGCCGAGCTACAGCCGCTGATGAAGCAGGCGCTGGCGTCCGGTGAGGATGTCGAGAACGCTGAACGTGCAGTAGCGGCTCAAGGGATGGCGCATGCCGCGGAATTGCTCTCAGGTAAGTATACGTTAGCGATCACGAATGTGCCCTACCTCGGTCGAAGCCAACAAAGTGCTCAGCTCAAGAACCTCGCCGACGAGCAATACGTCGAAGCAAAGGCCGATCTCGCGACAATCTTCGTCGTTCGCTTGCTGGCACTACTCCAACCAGACGGCACCCTGACCGTTGTCACTCCGCAAAACTGGTGGTTCCTGTCTAGCTATCGAGATTGTCGCCGGACACTGCTGAAGAGTACTGAGTGGCAGTTCGCGGCCTCATTGGGCGAGGAAGCATGGAGCAATTTCGGGATGCGTGGCCCGCGCACGGTTCTAATGTCCATGTCGCGGGTCACGCCTGATATGCACTCCCACTTCTGTGGGATCGACGCGTCGACTCCTCTCGGGCAGTCCATTGTGACTCGATCGCAGAAAATGCAGGTGCTTACCGGCGGCAAGCAACTAGGCCCTACTAGGAACCTTCAGATGCTGTCGCAGCTTGATCAGCTTGACAACCCACAGCAACGAATTGTTCTTGGGCGCCTAAAGTCCGGCGATCTACTTAGTGGTTTCGTAAGAGCAGGCGAGGGCACATCTACAGGAGACAACGATAGATTTGTGCGTTCCTCTTGGGAGTTCGGGATCGCTGGAGATGACTGGATACCTTACGCGGGGGGCGACGGGAAGTCACGTCCATGGCACGGTCGCGAGCTTCTTGTGCACTGGGAGCAAGGTAAAGGCGATCTCGCAGGCAGCACCGGTGCACGGATTCAGAACACGCACCTTTGGTCGTGCTCTGGAGTACTCCTGGGGCGGATACGAGGAATTACGGCGACTCGGTTCGGCGGTAGTGCGTTCGACAAGGCAACCGTTGCGGTCATTCCGAGAAACGCAGCCCACCTTCCAGCGCTGTACTGCTTCCTCGGGTCTTCTGAGTACGAGAGACGCATTCGTGAACTCGATCAGAAGGTCGCGGCATCAACGACAACAATGACGAGCGTGGTCTTTGATATCGATCGCTGGCAGAAGGTCGCCGCCGAGAAGTACCCCAACGGTCTCTCCGAACCGCAGTCCAACGACCCCACCCAGTGGCTGTTCCACGGCCATCCTGCCGGCATGCTCGAAGCGGGTGATGCCCGCGACCCGAATCCCGCCGATCTCCTGCAGGTCGCGCTCGGTCGGCTGCTCGGCTACCGCTGGCCGCCTGAAGTCAATACGAATCTGCGGCTCGACGCGCTCACCCGCGAGTGGGTCTCGCGTTGCAACGACCTGCTCCCATTCGCCGACGAGGACGGTATCGTCTGTCTCGAAGCGACCAAGGGCGAGTCGTCTGCCGTGAGCCGGCTGCGATCGCTGCTTGCCGCGGCGCTCGCCGGCAACTGGTCGGTGGACCGCGAACGTGAATTCCTTGCCGCGATTGCAGCTGCCAACTCGACCGAGAAGAAGACCGTCAACCCTGCGAGGAGCCTGGAAGACTGGCTTCGGGACGACTTCTTCACCGAGCACTGCAAGGTCTTTAACCACCGACCTTTTGTCTGGCACCTCTGGGATGGTCAGAAGCACGGCTTTCACTGCCTAGTGAACGCCCACAAGCTCACCGGCCCCGACGGGGAGGGCCGCAAGACTCTCGAATCGATCACCTACGCCTACCTCGGCGACTGGATCGACCGACAGAAGTCAGCGGTGGCGCAGGCAAAAGAAGGCGCCGACGCCCTGCTCGCCGCGGCCCTGCATCTGCAGGGCGAGCTCCACAAGATCCTCGACGGTGAGCCGCCCTATGACCTGTTCGTGCGCTGGAAGCCGCTCCACAAACAGGCGATTGGCTGGGAGCCCGACATCAACGATGGCGTGCGGCTGAACATTCGCCCCTTCATGTCCGCCCAGCCGCTATCTGGTGGCAAGAAAGGCGCCGGGCTGCTCAAGGCCAAGCCCAACATCAAGTGGGCGAAGGACCGCGGCAAGGAGCCCGAATCCATCCGGCCTCGACTGGAATTCCCCTGGTTCTGGGGCTGCAAGGGCGACAGCAAGCTCGACGCCGACCGCCACGACTGGACCCCCGAACGCGCCATCGGCAAGCCCTTCGACGGCAACCGATGGAACGACTTGCACTACACGAACGCCGTGAAGCAGCAAGCGCGTGATCGCCGCGAGGCGACGAACGACACGGAGGTGGAGTCATGAACTCAGAACTTGCTGCGGCCGCCCAGCTCACGGTGTGCGATCACCTCATCGAGCACCTCCGAGCCAAGGATGTCGCCCTCGACGGACAGGACCGGCCGGCTGCGATCCTGTGGACGGATCCCGCGCGCGATTGGCTGCCGCTGGTCGAGATGATGCGGACGCGAGTCGAGGAGCTGCTCGTGTTGGGCGACTACGCCCCCGAAGATCGGACGGGTCCCGCCATTTGGCTTCGCTGCGTCGTGGATGGCGCCCTTGCGGAACCGACGCTGCCGGGGGACCGCGTCCCGATCCTCTATCTTCCTGGGGTTGCGCGACAGGATCTGCGTGCGGGGGAAGCCTGCCAGGAGGAGCTGAAGCCGCTGGTCGAGCTCATGTATCGGGGCACGCTGTGGCTTCAGCACAACGGCAGCGACTGGCCAGCGAAGACCTTCCTGACGTCATCCAAGGCACTCAACCTAGACATTTCGGGCGATGGTTCGACTCTGGAGGCTCTCCTTCGCGCGCTCCCGGAGCTGGCGCTGACGCCCGTGTCACAGTTGGCGGTGCGCCGCCTGGAGGCAGACGACTTTGACCGCATGCTGAGCAGCGACGTGATCCGCGACGTCTTGCGCTGGATGGGAGACCCGCGCGGAACCAAGGCGCGTCTTGGCAAGAACGGGTGGGGTGCCTTTTGTAGCCGCTGCCGCGAGGAGCTCGGCTTCGACCCCGAGCGCGAAGCCGATGTCACGGCGGGCGAACGACTGGCCATGGCCGAAGGTGCCTGGGCAGAGGTGTGGCGGCGCTTCGAGGAATCGCCGACGAGCTTCGACGGCATCGCGGAGCTGCTTCGCCGGAGCCGCCCAGGTGGGAGCCTCTCGTTCAACAGGGACCCCTGGCCAGACCTTAATGACGAGGACGAGGCGAAGGTCCGTCAGGCTCTCTCGGACATGACCCGGCTGGGCCACGACAAGGCCTGCGATGTCGTCGCCCAGCTGGAGGCGGCCCACGGCAGACGCCGCGACTTGATCTGGGCGCGGCTGGGCCTGTCCCCCATGGCCGGAGTGCTGAAACCGCTCAGCCGCTTGGCCCAAGCGTCGAGGTCGGTGCTTGGCGGAGCGACACTGGATGAGATCGCGGCGGGCTATGTGGCGAGTGGATGGGAAGCGGATGCGGCCGCCTGGGAGTCGGTGGCAGCCGCGCCCACGAAAGACGAGGCGCTGATCAGCTCGGCCGTGCGTCACCTGCTCGAGTCGTGGCTCGAGGATTCAGCGCGCGCCTTTCAGGCAGCCCTGGAGCGAACGCCAATCCCCGGGCCCGGGCAGCAGCCACAGGTGGAGGCCAGCGAAGATGGCTGCATCCTCTTTGCCGATGGCCTCAGGTACGATCTGGGCTTGAGATTGAGCGAACGCCTCGAAGCCCGTGGCTATCGAACCTCGCTCAGGCATCGGTGGGCCGCTGCGCCCACGGTGACCGCTACCGCCAAGCCCGCCATTACGCCCATTGCCGATCAGATCAAGGGCGAGTTGCTCGGCGAGGACTTCGGCGCGATTCTCCAACCGTCCGGCAAGCCGGCGAACGCTCAGAACCTGCGAGCTGCCATGCAGAACGCTGGCTTTCAGATCCTGGGGAGTGGCGGTCTGGATGCACCGATGGAAGACCCCGCCTATGGCTGGCTGGAGAGCGGCGACATCGACACGCTCGGGCACAAGGTCAACGGACGGCTCGCGCGGCAGATCGACGAAGAGCTGGAGCGACTGGCAGATCGCATCGTGAGCCTCTTGGAGTCCGGCTGGACGAGTGTCCGAGTCGTGACGGATCACGGGTGGCTTCTCCTTCCCGGAGGTCTGCCCAAGGTAGACCTTCCCAAGCATCTCACGGCGAGCCGCTGGGCACGTTGCGCCGTGCTGTCCGGCGACGCATCCCCAGAGGTTCCGAGATACCCCTGGCACTGGAACTCAACCCAGTCCTTCGCCGTCGCGCCGGGGATCGCGTGTTTCAACAAGAGCGAGGAGTATGCCCACGGGGGCTTGAGCGTTCAGGAGTGCCTGACGCCGGACCTTCTCGTGGAGCACGGTGGCGAGCGAGTCGCGCGTGCATCCATCGACTCAGTCACCTGGAAGGGCATGCGGTGCTTCATCGAAGCCGCGACCGGAGCAGGGAAAATCGTCGCTGATTTGCGACTCGACAGCCCGGCAGGCGCCTCCGTTGTATCCAAGGCCAAGGCGGTCGAAACGGACGGCTCGGTGAGCCTGGTGCTTGCCGGAGACGAGTACGAGGAAGCGCACCTGGTTCTGGTCCTGTTGGACGAGTCCGGGAACATTGCCGCCCAGAAGCCGACGCGGTTAGGAACTGACTCATGAGCATGACATCAATCGAAATGGACCACTTGGATCAGGTCGCAGCGGCAGCCCTGGACGGCTACCTCGTCCGCAAGGACCTCGTGCGCCGCTACTCGCGGCAATACCCCGTACCCACCTATGTGGTCGAGTTCCTGTTGGGCCGGTATTGCGCGAGCACGGATCCCGAGGAGATCGAGGAAGGCCTCGCGATCGTCGAGAAGCAGCTCCAGGGGCGCACGGTACGCACCGGGGACGAAGAGCTCTTCAAGTCAAGGGCACGGGACGATGGGCCCGTGAAGCTCATCGACATCGTTCGAGCGAAGCTCGACACGAAGAACGATTGCTACGCAGCAGAGCTTCCGAGCCTCGCCCTGAAGGGAGTTCAGATTGCTGACAGCATGGTCAAGGAGAACGAGCGGATGCTGACCGACGGTTTCTACGCGGAGGTAACACTCGAGTACGACGCCTTGATCGCGCAGGAGAAGAACGGGCGGCCCTTCCGGATTGCGGCGATTCGCCCGATCCAGATGTCGAAGCCCGACGTTCTCTCCGTCTTCGCCAAGGGGCGCGAGGGCTTCACAACCGAGGAGTGGCGACACTTCCTGATCCGCTCCGTCGGCTTAGAGCCCACCGCTCTCGATGAACGCGCCCAGAGGGTCGTGCTGTTGCGCATGATCCCGTTCGTCGAGCGCAACTACAACCTGGTCGAGCTCGGACCGCGCGGCACCGGCAAGAGCCACATCTACCAGCAGATCTCGCCGTACTCGCACCTCATCTCGGGCGGCAAGGCCACCGTGGCGAAGATGTTCGTGAACAACGCCAGCGGCCAACGCGGACTCGTCTGCCAGTACGACGTGGTCTGCTTCGACGAGGTGTCCGGGATCTCCTTCGACTCCAAGGACGGCGTGAACATCATGAAGGGCTACATGGAGTCCGGGGAGTTCAGCCGCGGCAAGGAGAGCATCAGAGCCGAGGGCGGGATGGTGATGATCGGCAACTTTGATGTCGACGTGGCGCAGCAGCAGCGCATCGGTCACCTACTCAGCCCCCTTCCCCCGGAGATGCGCGACGACACGGCGTTCCAGGACCGCATCCATGCATTCGCACCCGGCTGGGACTTCCCGAAGCTCAACCCGGGGGAGCACCTCACCGACCACTTCGGACTGGTCAGTGACTTCCTCAGCGAGTGCTGGAGCCGGCTGCGTCAGTCGAGCCGCGTCTCGGCGCTCCAGGGCCGCGTGTTCTGGGGAGGCGCCCTCAGTGGGCGCGACATCAACGCCGTTCAGAAGACGACCTCCGGGCTCTTGAAGCTCCTCTTCCCCGACCCCGAGATGCCCGTGCCGGACGAGGACCTCGAGTGGATCGTCCGCCTGGCTCTGGAGTCTCGTCGGCGCGTGAAGGAGCAGCAGAAGCGCTGCCTGAAGAGCGAGTTCCGCAATACCCACTTCAGCTACACCATGGGCGTCGACGGGGTGGAACAGTTCGTTGCCACGCCGGAGCTGCACAGCGACGAGGCCATTGACGGCGACCCCCTTCCCCCAGGGCAGGTATGGGCCGTCGGACCGGGCGGAGGTGAGGCCGGAGCGGGCCTCTACCGCATCGAGGTGGCGGTCGGTCCCGGCAGCGGAGCCAAGATCCTCAACCACCCCCAGCCGCCCGCGTTCCGCGAGAGCGTCAAGGTAGGCGAGCAGAACCTCTACACCCGAGCCAAGCAGCTTGTGGGCGACCGGGATCCGCGCAGCCACGAGTTCTCGATCCAGCTGCGCCCGTTCGACGCGGACAAGTCAGGCGCGGGCCTGGGCCTCCCGCTGCTCATCGCGCTCGTGGGTTCCCTGCTTGAACGCAGCACCCGCGGCGGCATGATCGTGGTCGGGTCTCTCAACCTGGGCGGCTCGATCGAGATGCTCCCGAACCCCGTCGCGATCTCAGAACTGGCCGTCGACAAGCAGGCCACGACGCTTCTGATGCCGGTCGCCGCTAGGCGGGCTCTCAACGACCTTCCCGACGACATCTGGACCAAGATCAATATCGAGTTCTACAGCGATCCGACCGACGGAGTATTCAAGGGCCTGATGGAGTAGCCTGATCTGACCTCAAGTCAGATGAACAGGCTCCACAGAGCCCGAGAGCGGCGCTCTGGTGCATCTGGGAAGATCCGATGGAATCGCTCATCCTCTCAGGAGTTGAGATCTTTGGGGGGGAGACTTCTTCGAGTGGCAACAAGAGGCCCCTTCGCGGTGGCCATGGAAAGAGGCTAGGTTCACGGCCCCTCCAGGCGGCCTACCTAGGGAAAGACCATGGATCTTTCCTATCTGCGCGTCAGCGCCGCTTTTTCCCCGCTGAGATGCTCGTTGGGGCCAGTTCGTGCTCGTACGCGATGGTTTCGGAGGGTGAGTAGTTGGGGTCCCGTCAACGTTCAGCTCGCCCTCCAAGGTGCGGCATGGCCTCTACAGCCGCTGAGAGAGCATCCAGCCTCGTGTGCGAGTAGTGCGCCGTCTGCGCGTAGTCCGCGTGGCGTGCGAGGGTCTGATGAGTCTTCGGGTCCGCCCCACTTCGGCCCGCCCATGTGATGAACGTGTGCCGGAGAGCGTGGAAGTCGAAGAAGCGCCCAGCCCCATCGACGTAGGGGATCTCCGCCAGCTCCAAGTCCGCGCGCAGCATCGCCGCTGCGTTCGAGACCTGGAAGGATGGGAAGACCTTGGCGTTCACGGCCTTGCCATCGCAGTGAGCCGCCAGGGCGTCCTCAAGATCTGACTGGAGAACGATCGGGTCGCGCCTGCCGCTCTGCTTGCCGGCCTTCGTCTCGTTTGCCTCGGGTAGCAGGTACCCGGGGGTCACCTCACCGTCGTCATCTCTGCGCCAGTGGATCCAGCTCACCTTGAACCGCCCGAGCTCCCCCGCCCGTAGTCCAGTCAGGGCCGCCGTCCAATACAGCAGAGCCCTCAGATCTGGAGTCATGTCGAGCACCGATTGGTCGCTTGCGCGGGTCCGCTCCAGCAACAGCTTGAACTCCGCCACGGTTCCGTCTCGCCGAGGGTGCCGCGGCATCTCCGACCCCCGGCTTCGTTTGCTCAAGCTCGCCAGGGTGTTCTCGACCACGAGCTTCTCGTCCGTCAACCACTTGCCGAAGTGGCGCAGGCTCGTGACGTGGTGATTGTGTCGGGCTACGCCCCATCCCTTGTCTCCCCGGCATCGGCGCGCGAGTTCGTTTTGGATCTCGAGCACGTCGATGTCCAGCCACGTTTCGACCCCAAGGGCCTCGAAGATGCGGCGAACCTGGGCCGTGGTCTGCCTCAGATGCTGCTCTGTGACGCCACGCGCTTCGATACTTGCCGCCCAAGCGGCCTCAAGGCGCTCGATCGAACCCACCGCGGCCACTCGGCGCTCGTCAATGACACCCCAGGCGACGAGTCGTTTGCGGTATTTGGGGGCCATCGCTGATATCCAGCGCAGCATGTCCGGGCTCAGGGTCTCGCCGGTCTGACGGTGCGCGAGGAGCTCACGGACCCGCCTCTCGAAGGCCTCGGAGACACGCTTTGACTCGAAGAGGAAGAGCTCGCGGCGCTTGCCTCGCTGGTCCAGGAACCGCATCGAATAGGTCTTCGCGGGCCCACGAGTGCCGTCCGCGCGGCGGACTCGCCGGCGCTCAACCACAGTAGCCCCCCCGGGCGGATGGTTCCCCTTCGGGCGGCGACCCTACCACCTCTGGGGCCACGAGGACGACGCCGGCGTGAAGCTGAGTTGCGCTCCGCCGATCGGTTCGTCCTGCGACGGAGATGGAGGCCGGCAGAAGGGTGCAAGCCACGCCCTCGCGGAACTTTGCCTGCTGCATGTCGATCAGGGCTCTCGAGTTCTCGACGTCCACAGCAGACCGGATTCCGGTCGTATGCAACGTCGGCGAACTACACGGTGTGATGGTCATTCTCCAATTGTAGATCTGCTCGGCCGTCGGCGGATCGAGGCCCTGCGTTCAACTATCGGCAGCCAAGATGCGCTGAGGATGTGCTCGATTGAGCTGTCACGTCGCGCCCTGATGCTGCTGGTCCTGCGAAGGCGAAGTGACCTTCGCGCGACGGATTCCCACGACGCTGTGGCAGTGCGGGGCCGCCAGGATGAGCTGGTAGGACATTCATGAACGCCGTGGAGTGCGAGTTCACCAACGGGCCCTCTTCGTGCGTATCTTGGCAATTTGCCCAATCCAGAGCATTCTCGACCGGGTGCCGTATGTGGTGATTCTCCACAGTTTGGCAGTTTCCTCGTTGTTTGAGGGCCGCGCTCATGTCGGCCTGGAGAGCAACGCAATTCAGCGGCATCAGCCCGCGACATCCATTTTCCCGGCTACGGCCGCGACCGCAGCCGTTCCCTATGGAACCCGCGCCGATAGGCTCGCCTGGCTCTCACAGCTTGCGCTGCCTCGTCACGGTGGAGGCGCAGCATCATCGCGCCGATCCCGTGCCCCTTTCGAGCGCTCGCCCCGTGCTCCCTCTGGCTGCGATACGTTGCTCCTCGGCACTTCCGGCACATCCATGGGGTCCAGGGCACCCGCGGTCCGTACAGGTGTGCCCGGCGTTTTCCGCAGTCGCCGCACAGGAACCACCAGCGGACGCCACCCCATGGCGCGGGCGCAGACTGGAGTTTCACACGCTGACGCCAGCGCGAGCCAAGAGTCAGGCGGCTCGAGCTCGACGCCGTCACTCGCACCTGGAGGGTGATCTCTACGGCGCCGCCCCTGCCTCCACCCCAGCCATGTACCTGGACGGCATCGATCGCGAAGGCGAAGGATGAAACCCCCGAGTGCCATGCTTCCACAGCATCGACCTCGATAACGGCCCAGAACTCGGGGATCGGCTCCCCACTTGCCAGCGTCCAAGGTCTTGCCAACGCTCCGGTCCAGGCCAGGCCACTGGCGTCCAGTCGCGCCAGCTCTTCCACCGCTGGTTTCATCAATGCCTCCGTTTTCAGGCCTCAGGAGCCGAAATCCCCAGCGACAGGCTCCTGCCTTAGAATACCGACGGGTAGCTGATGACGGTCAGCGCGAGCTTGGCCTCGGCTGGAATTGCACGTTGCGTTCAGCCGGGGCTGGGCGACCCACTTCAACGTGCTATGCCTCGGTCCATCATTTTCTTCCGCGAGTGGGAGGGACTGAATTCGTCTTTCCCCTATCCGCTCTTTGACCACTTGCCCGACGCCCGGGCTGCCTGCGACGCCTTACACAAGGTAGCACTCGAAACTCAGATAGCTGAGCCAGCCGCATGGGCCGCTCAGCTGCAGAAGGCGGCCAACGAGGAGAGCATCCGACGTGCGGCCATCGAGCGGGCGATCCGAACGGGGCAGGATCCTCCACACCGATTCTGGCGACAGAGCGAGGTGGAAACCGCAGCCCGTGTGAACAAGTGGCTCAAGTCCGAGAAGCGAGTCGAATGGGGCATTCTGTGGGACGAGGAGCAGGACCTCTCGCATGACCACGACGACCCCATGGGCGACGAGAGCGCGGGGCTGCCATCAATGAATCGCAACCAACGGCGGATCATGGGCCACATTCGGATTGATCCTGACGTGGGCCCTGGGGTCAACCACTTCGTCACCGAGGCACCCTCGCTGACACTGGGGCTCGTGGTGGCCGCCTTGCTCGACCATGAAGGCCATTCGATCAAGACTTCCAGGACCAACATCGCCGGTCGCGTTGGCGTTCTCAACGCGGAGGAGATGAGTTCAGACCTTCTCACTGAGGCCCGGCTTCAGATGGACAGGGTGGATGCTCCAGTCTCCCGCGATGCCGATCCAGAGCTTTCTCGGTTGGCGCGCATTCGACAGGAAGTGCGGGCGGCTGCGGACGATGAGATCAGGACGTATCGCGACCACGAACCCGCTAGCTTGAGGCGTCGAATCCTCGAGTCCCTGCGGTCCCAGTGGGTTCAGTATTCGCCGTCGTGGGTACGAGGGGTCCTGGATTCTGATACCAGGGCGCATGCGCCATCTGACGGGAAGAGCCGACTCGACGTACTGGGTCCAGACGCGACGCCCCGAGACGCGCGCGTGCCGCTGTCTGATTTAGAGCGCAGGCTTCTCGAGACTCTGGTTGACCTGCCTCCTGAGTTAGGCCTCCTCGAAAAGCAACTGGTGGCCAGGATTCCTGGCACTGAAGTAGGAAGCTTGAGAACGCGCCAGGTGGGCGGGCTCCGAAAGCGCGGTTGGGAACTCAAGAATCGGCGGAACTGCGGCTACTACCTCACCGAGGCCGACCGAGAGCGGTACTCGACCATCTTCAAGCCAAGAGACGGCGAGTGCTGAGGCGGGTGAGTGCGAATCCGCCGCACGCAACACGTGTGCAATGACGTAGGCATTGACGTAGGCAGACTCAGGAACGCCTCGGGACCACTCTCGGGGCATGAAGATTCCAAGACTGTTACCGGTCTCATCCCTCGCCGCGGTTCTCGGTGTCCGTGTTGTCGATCTCCGCGATGCGGCCGATCGAGGTGAGATTCCCTTTGTCCGAATTGGCCAGCATGGCCGGCTTTTTGACCGATACGCCGTCGAGCGCGCTCTGCTTGCCAAGGCGGCAGGCGACGAGAAGGGGAGGCCTCAGGGCACCCGGGAGGCATCGCATGAAGCCTCCTGAAAGCGCGCACCCCCGGGCCGCCGTGAGGCGGACACCAGGGGGCGACACAAGCATCCCAAGTATCGCCCATCAGGGCGAGGCTGTCCAGCCGCTACTCCTTCCTGCGCCAAAGGTCGCAGAGATGCTGGGAGTGAGTAAGCGCCAGATCGCGGGGCTTCGGTCATCGGGTCGTTTGCCCTCTCCTGTCCGCCTTGGCAGGTCCGTTCGCTGGCGCCGCGAGGAAATCGAGGCCTGGATCGCGGCTGGTTGCCCCACTCGAGACCGATGGGATACCCGCTCCAACAGAGGAGGGAAGTCATGAGTCCTTCAAGTGGTTGGCGCAATGTGAACCGTGATGACCGTTGCCCTCTCTGCGATCACGCCGATTGGTGCTCGATTGCTGACGATGGCGGCGCGGTGGTGTGTGGCCGGAACGAGAGTCTTCCACCCGGATGGCGATTCCTCAAGAATGCCGAAGATGGACGTCAGGTCTTTCAGAGTGATACCAGCGCCGGAATCACCCCCCGAGCGCATCGAGAGATCACTGGATCCAGGTCGCAGCCGAAGGCGGGTAGCCTCGCAGCGTTTCCTCCTCGGCATTGGCGGGACGAGGCGATCCGCTACTCGACAGGTTGCTCGTCTCAGAAGCTGGAGGAGCTTGCCACCTCACTCGGAGTCTGCGCTGCAGCTCTCAGGGCGATTGGCATAGGCTGGGTTGGACCGGAAGACCTTCGTGGACTTCGAGCTGGAGGCGGCGAAGGTTGGTCGCGGGAGGGAGGTGCGTACTGCTTCCCCGAGAAGGACGGGGGGCGAGAGTACGTCGGACTCAGCCTGCGGACCGCAGCTGGTGTGAAGGGATTCCCCAAGGGGGCGGCACGCGGCTTGGTCGTCCCTGAACACCTCGATGATCTGCCTGGACCGGTTCTGATTGTCGAGGGGGCATCGGACGTCGCTGCCTGCCTGACACTCGGTCTGCCTGCCGTGGGGCGACCGTCGAACAGCGCCGGATCCAAGCAGCTGCTGCACCTGCTACGGGATCGCGTGGTTCTCGTCGTCGGTGAGCGTGACGAAAAACCGGATGGTCGGTGGCCCGGACGCGACGGCGCTGTTGCCGTAGCAGACAAGCTGGCCGACCGTTGGGGGCGAACTGTTCCTTGGTCGTTGCCTCCCGCCAAGATCAAGGACGTGCGGGAATGGCTTGCAAGCCGCGTGTCGGAAGGTCTCGACCTCGCCGACGGGGATGCCTGCCGGAGCAACGGCCGCTTGTTGCTTCAGGAGCTCTTGACAGCCTCTGAGCCTATACGACCCAGGCAAGGCGAGACGATCCCAGAGCAGGCACCGTATCCAATCGATGCCCTGCCCATGTCGATTCGAAACCTCGCGCTTGAAGGGGCTGTGGCGATTGGCTGCGATCCTTCTATGATCGCGCTTCCCGCCGTTGTTGCGTGTGCTGGGGTGATCGGGCTCAGCCGTGATGTGGCCATCAAAGAGTCGTGGCGAGAGCCCTGCATACTCTGGGGTGCCGTGGTGGCTCGAAGCGGAGCGCGAAAGGATCCTGCTCTTGACCTCGCATCAGGCCCTCTTCGTGAGATCGACGAGGCCGCACGTCGCAAGCACGACGTTGCCAAGCGCGAACACGAGACGGCCATGCAGTGCTACCTGAAGGAGGAGGCGCGCTGGAAGAAGTCCAAGGACAAGGAGGATCCACCGGAGAAGCCCGAGGCTCCGGCGAGAGAACGTCTCGTCGTGCAGGACGCGACCTATGAGGCGCTCACACGGATAGTCGCCGAGACGTCGCGCGCCTCGGTCATCGCGATCCGTGGCGAACTTGGCGCATGGATCCATGAGTGGAACGAGTATGGATCAAGCGGTCGCGGCTCTTCCCACGCCGCGAAGTGGCTCGAGATGAACGGCGGCCGCTATCCCGCGGTCGATCGTGTGGGGGCTGGTGAGGTGTTCGTCTCCAGAGCAGCAGTCTCCGTTGTAGGGGCAATCCAGCCGGGGACCCTTCGGCGCTTGCTCGGTGGCGGGGAACATATTGACTCAGGCTGCGCCGCTCGGGTTCTCTGGGTGATGCCGTCGTTTCAGCCATCTGCTTTCTCACACGCAGTGGTGAAGGAAGCAACAAGTCAGCTCTACGCGACCGTCATCCAACGGCTCCATGCCCTCGAGCGAGTACCGATGCTCTTCGAAGACGGGGCCGTCGGACCTCAGTCAGTCAGGCTCAAGTTGAGCAAGCGCGCGCTGTTGATCTTCGAAGGTTGGTTCAATGAGCTCGCCTGCCAAATGTGGCAGATGCCAGACGATCTGGCCTCGTCGGCGAGCAAGCTCGAGGGCGGTGCCGCACGCATCGCCTTGGTGATTGCACTGGTCATCGCAGCGGAGAAAGGCACCCAGGTCGAGCTTGATGAGATCGATGAGGTATCGATGGCTGCGGGCGTGAAGCTCGCTCGATGGCACCTGGCAGAGTCCCGTCGCATTTTCGAGGTCCTTCGTGGAAGTAAGCCTCAATCCGGCGAGGATCGAAGAGTTGCGGAACTCGTCGACTGGATTGAGGAGAATCCAGACTCGACTGCGCGCGATGTCTATCGGAGTCTGGCCAGGTTCAAAGGGAAGGACGGGACCAAGCGCGCGAAAGCTGCACTTGAAGAGCTCTCTCGTCCAGGAGGGCCACTGGTATGCGAACAAGGCCCGAAGACGCGGCATTATCGCAAGCGAACGGTCGACGATGACGTGCCGGATGACAGTTCGAGCCTTGGCTCCCCTGCTATCGCCGAAAGTGTCGGTGTCGGTACTGACATAGGCCCTACTCAGGAACGGACGACACCCGCCCAGGCCGGCTGCAGCCAGGAGGACGCTCCATCGATCATCGACAATGAGCGGCCATCGGCTGATGGCGTCACCGACCTGGATTGGGACGACCCAGGGTAGTCCTGGCGCCCGTGCCGCGCCGGCGGCTCGGGCTCTGCTGCAGGAACACCTGTTCTCGTGGGCGCGAGGTACCTGATCGGCCTCGCGCCCACTTTCCTTTCTACATCCGCCCATCTGCATCCTTGTACCGATGGATAATCTCTATCACTATATCCACATGACTGTTCCTGACTCGCCTGCTGGTCGTCCACGACTCGAGCCCCGCCCACGTGGCAAAGTTGCCGAGGCCCTCAGGAAGGCCCGATCTCGGTTTGGCTGGTCTCAGGTGGAGGCCGCGAAGGACCTTGGCATTCCCCAGAGCACCCTGGCGGCCTGGGAGTCCGGCAGCAAGCGGCCAAGTCACCTGGCTCAGCGCTACCTCGATGAGGTCTGGATCCCGAAGTCCAAGGAGGCCGGCCAATGAGAGTGTTCCGCAAGTACCGCAAGGGCCCCCGTGGGGCTCAGGTCCCGTGCAAGAAGTGGTACGTCGAGTTCCGGGATCACCGAGAGGTCGTCCACCGGCTCGCGGCATTCACCGACAAGGCGGCCTCGACAGAGCTTGGCCGCAAGGTGGAGCGGTTGGCATCCCTTCGATCCGCCGGCGAACCGCCCGACGCGGAGCTCTCGAGGTTCATCGCTTCGATCCCTGACCGACTGCGAGAGCGGCTCGGTGAGATCGATCTCATCGATCGGAGCAGGATGGCCGGGAGTCGGCCGATCGACGCGATCGTCGACGAGTATGCGGCCACCTTGCTGGCCCGCGAGCGGACCCCGAAGTACGTGAGCAAGGTCAGGAAACGGGTCGAGCGCGTGCTCGAAGGGATCCGAGCGCAGACGCTTCTGGAGTTTCATCCTGCCAAGGTTGAGATGTTCCTCGCATCCCTCCGCGGCGACGGCCTCGCCATGCGGACGTCCAATCACTACCTCGCATCGGTCAGTGGGTTCACTGCCTGGGCCGTGGTCCAGGGCTATGTGACTGAAGACCCGTTGACGACCGTCAAGCCGGTCAATGCTCGGATGGACCCCCGTCGAGAGCGGCGGGCCCTGTCGTTCGACGATGAACTGCCACGGCTGATTCAGGCGGCTGCGAACGGTCCAGAGCACCGTGGTGTGTCAGGGCCTCTGCGTGCCCTCGTGTATCGACTGGCCGCCGAGACGGGGCTCCGAGTCGCCGAGCTGGTGTCCCTGCGTACCGCAGACCTGGACTTCGACTCTGAACGGCCCACCTTGCTCCTTCGGGCCTCCTCCGCGAAAAACCGCAGAGAGGCACGGATCGCCTTGAGGCCTACAACGGTCCAGGAGCTCCTCCCCCACCTTCGAGACCGGCTGCCGTCCGCGCCTGCGCTGGCGCTTCCCAAATCGTTCAAGGACAAGGCGACCCGATGGCTGAAGTTCGATTTGGAGGCCGCAGAGATCCCCTACGTCGACGACAGTGAGCGGGTGGCGGACTTCCACGCGCTTCGAGCGTCGTTCGTCTCAGGCCTCATGAAGACCGGCGCCAACCCGCGCACCGTTCAGAGCATGGCCCGCCACTCGAGCGCCGAGATGACGCTGGGGATCTACTCCAAGCTCGGCCGTGACGACGAGCGGGACGCCCTGGCGTTGCTCCCCGATCTTCCGTCGACCTGCAAGGAGGACGAGGTCATGCGAGCCACGGGTACGGACGACGCGGGCACCGGAAAAAGTGGTCCGCAAAATGGTCCGTTTCAGGGCGCTTCAACCTGCACTTCTATGCAACTGGCTGCCCCCCTGAACGGCCCTGAAGGGTCCGAAACAGGGGGGCAGCCAGCTGTGGATGGTGGAGGCGGGGGGAGTCGAACCCCCGTCCCAGAATCAGAGCTCATCCAAGCGTCTACGTGTGTATCCCACCGGCAAAGATCTCGTGTCGAAGCCGCCCGTGGGCACGTTGCTTCGACACCAGCCTCAGAAATGTCTCGTCACGCGGCCCTGAGGCGCAGCTTTGTGACCAGCCCGCTAAATGGCGTTCCTGCAGAGCCACGGGCACTCTCTGCAGCAACGGGCAGATCAAGCTGCCAGTGCGTAGTTGTTGTCGGCAAGTAAATTGCCTTTCCCGGGATGATTAGCGGGGTGACCTGGGATCCCCGACACGCAGCTCGGCGGCACATGTAAACCGGTCGAAACCAGTGCGCCCCCAAACGATTTTGCCGGTGGCGTCTCGCGCCCGAGGCGCCGCCAGCGGTGGGAGCTTAGGGCGCGGATGACAGGGGCACAACTGGCGATTTTGGCGATCTGACGGGGATTTCCAGGGCGTCCAGGGTCTCGGCGGCGCCGATCCGGTTCCTATGCTTCGGGGCATGTCCTCTGCCCACGAAATCGATCCGCCCGCAAGCCCCGGGACCGCGTCGCCGGGCGGATGGCTCGTCGGGGTGGCGCTTGGGCTCCTGACCCTGTTCTTGGCGGCCAGCGCGCTTTCGTTCTGGCCCTACACCGTCGACGACGCCTTCATCAGCCTTCGCTACGCCCAGAACCTGGTCGAGCACGGCGAGCTGGTCTGGAACCTCGGGGAGCGGGTGGAGGGGATCTCCAACCCGCTCTGGACCCTCTGGGGCGCGCTGGGACTGGTGGTCCATGCGCCCGTCGTTCTGTGGCTGAAGGGGTCAGGGCTTCTCGCGGGACTGGCGCTCGTTCCCCTGACGTACTGGCTCGGGCGGCGCGTCGGGCTCGGGCGCGCGGCCGGGCTCGGGGCCGCGGCCATCGTCGCGACCAACGCCTCGCTCGCGCTGTGGTCCGTCGCGGGGCTGGAGACGGCGAGCTTTGCGCTCTTGCTGACGCTCTTCGCCCTTCGGATGGAGCACGAGCTGCGCGCGCGCGCCCGGGGCGGGTCCGCGCTGCCGGTGTCGGCGGCGCTGTTCTTTCTTTGCTGGGCCAGCCGGCCCGAGGCTCCCGCGTACGGGCTCTACATCGTGGTTCGGCGCTTTCTCGCGGGAGAGCGGCCGCCGCTCGGGCGCGCCGATCTCGTCTGGGTGCTGGTGGCCGGGCTGCCGATTGCGGCGTACGAGGTCTTTGGGCTGGCGTACTTCGGCGGGCTCCTGCCGGCCACGCACACCGCCAAGCTCGGCGGCGGGTCCTCGTTCTTCGGCGGCAAGTTCGCTCGCTTCCTCGGGACTCGGTTTCTGTTCGGGCAGGGGCCGCTGTTCGCCGCGCTCTGGATCGCAGGGTTCGTCGGCGTGGTGACCGGGCTGCGCAGGATCCCGGCCGTGGCGTGGACGATGTCGGTAGCCGGGCTTGTCTTCATCGCGTACGCGTTCACCGACTGGATGCCGCGCTTTCGCTTCTTCGTTCCCCCACTACCGTTCCTGGCGCTCGCCTGCGCCTTCGGAGTGGAGCGGCTCGCGGGGCTCCTCACCCGCCAGCACCGCGTGGCCGTTCCGGTGGCTCTCGCGCTGCTGATCGGCGGCGCCGCGTTCGATCAGGGCACGCGCGGCTACGACCGGTCCCACAACATCGAGATCGCCGTGGATCCGCGGGGCGCGTGGCCGCTCCACGTGGCGAGCCGAGCGCGCGCCGCCTGGGAGCCCGGCCGCCAGGAGATCGACGCCCTGATGGTGCTCCAGGAAACCCCGGAGGCCGAGGCGGTCGCCTGCCCCGACATCGGCTTCATCGGCGCGCTCGCGCGTAATCCGATCTGGGATATCCGGGGGCTCGTGACGCCGAAGGCCGCGGCTTTCCTTCCCGTGGAAGAGTCGGCGCCCGAGTTCGAGGAGGCCAGGCGCGCGATGCTCGACGACATGTTCGCGATGAACCCGGCGTTCATCCTGGTGCCGACGCGGCCCCAGGGCATGGCGCCGGTCGCGCGGCGCTTCGCGGCGGCGCTACGACAAGATCCACGCACCCAAGCGGGCTACGACGAGATCCCAGGCATGCTCCCCATGCGCGTTGTCTGGCGGCGGCGGGACCTCGTTCGACCGACAGCCGAGGAACGCAGAGCGCGTATCGAGGAAGGGTTCGCGCGCTTCCCGAGCTATCGGACCGACATGGCGGAGAGCGTTCAGCGCTGACGCGCCAGCGGCGGCATGGCGCGGCCGCGAACGGCCGGGCTCAGTTGCTGTCGTAGCGGCCGGACTTCGCCGTCCGCGCGATCTCGCGCTTGTCGTCGCGCTCGCGCTTGGACTGGCGCTTGTCGTAGATCTTCTTGCCCTTGCAGAGGCCGATGCGGAGCTTGACGAACGAGCCGTCCCACAGGATCTCCAGCGGGATCAAGGTCACGCCCTTCTCGCGCACCTTCCGATCCCACTTGTTGATCTGCTGGCGCTTCGCGAGCAGCTTCCGCTCGCGCACCATCTTGTGGTTGTGGATGTTCCCCTGGGCGTACTCGGGGATGTGCATCTGCATGAGCCAGAGCTCGCCGTTGCGGATCATGCAGTACGCCTCCTGGAGCGACACCCGGCCCGCGCGCAGGCTCTTGACCTCCGTACCGAAGAGCACGATCCCGGTCTCGAGTTCATCGAGGACCAGGTACTCGTGGGTCGCGCGCTTGTTGCGGGCGATGGTGCGGCGCTCGCGGGCGCGCTGGGGGGAGGCAGACGACATGGCGGAGAGAGTTTAGCTCAATCCGCTCTGGCTGCTATCGGGGAAACCGAACGGCCTCGGTGTGGCGACCGTGCTCCTTCAGGATCATGTGGCCCGCCAGCTTCTCTCCCTCCACCACCACGAACTCGACCTCGAGCTCGGGGTCCCGGGAGGAGACGAAGCGGTACTGGCCCTGGTACAGAAGCTTCTCCGTGGAGCGGTCGGAGGAAGAGAGGGTCAGGTGCCCCGACTTCTCGAGGTCGATCGAGAGCGTCGTGCAGCCAAGCTGGTAAGCGCCGACGCAGCGCGCCGCCTGGTCGGGCGGAAGCTCGAGGTCACTGATGCCCGGGAGCGGCAGGTCGAGGACCAGGCGCGTGAGGTTACGCTCGATCGTGCCCACCGGGGCCACCTCGTCGGCGGCCATCACGATCACCGTGATGTCGGGATCGGCGTAATGGGCCATGTGCATCGACATGCCCTCGGCCGCGCCGCCGATGGAGATGCCGCCATGGTCGCCAACGCGGGTCCGGTTGACACCGAAGCCATAGCCGGTCGGGGTCCCGTCCTCCAGGCGCTTCATCTCCGTCAGGGCCTCGAGCTGGTCCTCCTCGAGGATCAGGCCGTCACTGAGCGCGCGGCGGAGGCGCAGGAGGTCAAGGGCTGTGGTGCAGAACTCATCCTCGCCAAACGGATGAACCCCTTCGGGGACCGAGATGGACTCGCCCCCGATCTCGCGACTGCCGATCGACCCCTTGCGCGTGGGCGGAGCATCTTCGAGCCCAAAGCCAGAGGATTCAGCGTCTGCGGGCTCGAGGATGTGCTTCGTGATCCACTCGGAGAGCGGGGCACCGCTCACCTTTTCGATGATGGCGCCGAGGACCAGCGCGTTCGACTCGGAGTACTGGAAGCACGTGCCCGGTTTCGCCTCCAGTCCCTGGCCCTTCACCAGTTCCAACAGGGACGCGACCGTCGCGGCATCCCGCTCGTGGGGCGGAAGCGCGGCGTCCCAGCCGATCAGGCCCGAAGTCTGAGCGAGGAGGTGGTGGATCTGGACCTCACCCTCTTCCCACTTCAAATCCTCCAGGATCGAATGCACGGGCTGGTCGAGGGAGAGCTTCCCTTGCCCGACCAGCTGGAGGGCCGCGATCGCGGTGAGTGGCTCGACAAGGGCCTGGGCGCGCACGAGCTGCTGGGGATCGGCGATGTGTCCTCCCGGTAGACGGCCCCAACCCCTCTCCATGAGCGTCTCGTCGCCGAGCCCGATCACAACGATCATGCCTTCGAGATCGTTCTCTTCCATGGCGCTCTCGACCTGGTTCTCGAGGTGCGCCTGAAGCGCGTTTGGCTCGTTCGAGTCCTCCTGGGGCGCGCCAGAAAGAAGAGCGGTGGAGAGCGAAAGGAGGGCGATCGTTCGGGTGCACGTGAACATGGTGATCACTGTCGCCGCAAGCGCGCGGTGCGCCTACGGGCTCATGGGCGTATAGCGCATGGAGGCCGGGCGTAGTCGCATCGGGCCGCACGGCCGCTGCAAGCCGGGTCTAAAGCCGACTTTTCCAGGCGTTAAGGCGCCCTTTCTCCGGCCATTGGAGCCTCGGTCCCCAACCCAGGAGGCATTCCCATGATTCGAGAAGGAACCAAGGTCCAGTGGACCCACGCAGGCCATCCGGCCGAAGGCACAGTCGCCGAGATCTTCCACGAAGACGTCACCAGGACGCTGGATGGCTCGGAGATCACGCGCAAGGCGACCCAGGACGAGCCCGCCTATCTCATCGAGCAATCGGACGGCGCCCGCGTGCTGAAAGGCTCCAGCGAAGTCCAGCGAGCGGACGCCTGAGCCGCGCGTAGGGACCGGTCTGAAGAAGACTTTTCCTCGACATGAGGGAGGGCTCGCGCTGGCCTGCAACGCTCTCCCTCGTTCAGCCGTCCGGAGCTCTCGCTGAACCGTCTACCGCATTCTGCTCCCTTTCCACCGGCCCCCACCCACCATGACCACCCATCAAGCACCGCGACTTCTCTCTTCCAGCTCATTCGAAGGCACGAAGGTTCGCAACCTCGACAAGAAGGACATCGGGCACATCAAGGACCTGATGATCAACCTGCACACCGGTCGAGTCGCCTATGCCGTTCTGTCCTTCGGAGGCTTCATGGGCCTCGGCAACAAGCTGTTCGCCGTGCCCTTCGAAGCCTTCAAGCTCGATACCGGCGACGAGGAGCTGATCCTCGATGCCCGCAAGGACGTCCTCGAGAAGATGAAGGGCTTCGACGAGGACAACTGGCCCGACTTCGCCGACCCGGAGTTCCACACCCACGCCCATGCGGCTTGGAACACCAAGCCGTCGTGGACCCTCAAGTAGGGCGCGATTCGCAGAACGCAAGACGCTCGATCCCCGCTCGCGGGGATCGAGCGTCTTGCGTTCGTAAGAGACCCCGCGCGCCCGATGCTCCGCGCAATGTGAGCAGACGCGTCCCTTGAGCCAAGTCGCCGGGCCCACGCTTCCTCAAAGGAACGCATCCGGTACGTAGCGTCCGCCCGATCGCGCTGTCGTGACGGATCGGACGAATAGGTTCATCGGAAATTTGGCGGAAACCGAGGGGCCGACTCGTGATAGAGGATCCCGCCCCTTCATTCCTCTCTGAGAACGACAGCGCCCATGGCTGGATCCACGACCGATGCCTCCTCGACCGGCGATTCCACTTCCCCCACGGAAGCAGATGGCCTGGAGAAGCTCTTCGCTGCGCTGTATCAGGACCTCTATCGAAGCGCGGCGCGCGCCATGGCGAAGCAGGGGCCGGGTCACACGCTCCAGCCGACCGCGCTCGTCAGCGAGGCTTACCTGAAGCTGATGGGTGGCGCGACGGTCCCGTACTCCGATTGTGATCACTTCCTGCTCGCGGCCTCGAAGGCGATGCGGCACGTGCTCGTGGATCACTTCCGAGCGAGGACGGCGAGCACCCGGCCGCAGGGGCGCGTCGATATCGATCTCGAGCTTCTCATGGGCCCCTATGCGGAGCGAGCGGTGAGCCTCGAGCGCATCGATGAAGCCTTGACGGAACTGGGGCGAAGGGACGCGGACGCGGCGAAGCTGGTCGAGCTGCGTTTCTTCGGCGGGGTGGGCATGGAAGAAATCGCTCGGATTCTGGACACGCCGGTGCGGACGCTGGAGCGTCGCTGGAGCGGGATCAAGCGCTGGCTCCACGAGAGGCTCAGTTGACCGATTCACCGATGGACCGCCTCTTCGAGGTGGTCGACCAGGCGCTGCAGCTTCCGGCTGAGGAGCGGGAGAGCTACTTGCTCGAAGCCTACGCGGGGAACGCTGAGCTGCTGGCGGAAGCGCGCCGGCTCGTGGCGGCGGAAGTTCCCATGGACTTCCTCGAGCCGCCGTCGCGGCCCGGCAACCCCGACGCCTCCGGGCCGAGCCGCGGCGCGCGACTGGGTGACTTCGAGCTTCTCAAGGAAGTCGGGCGAGGCGGAATGGGGACCGTCTACCGGGCACGGCAGCTCAGTCTCGGTCGGGTCGTCGCGGTCAAGGTGCTCGCGGGAGGAAGGCGTCTGGACCCGCTCGCCTTGGAGAGGTTCCAGCGGGAGGCCGTGGCCGCATCGAAGCTCAGCCACTCGGCGCTCGTGAGCGTGATGGCCAGCGGCGTGGAAGAGGACTGCGCTTGGTTCGCGATGCCGCTGATCGAAGGCCATGACCTCCATGCGGAACTGATGGAGCAGTCGATCGCGAACTACGGGGCGGCGATCCTTCCGGCCTTCGGGACGCCCGAGTACACGAGCGCGGTCTGCAAGCAGATCGCCCACCTCGCGGAGGGGCTGGAGCATGCGCACAGCGAGGGGGTGATCCACCGGGACGTCAAGCCGCGGAACATCCTGATCGATCGCCATGGGGAGATGTGGCTGGCGGACTTCGGGCTCGCGAAGTCGGTCGGCGATCAAACGATCACGGAGACGGGGGCGCTGCAGGGAACGCCGTTCTACATGAGCCCCGAACAGACGCGCGCGCTCCGGGATCCGATCGGGCCGCGGACCGACGTGTACTCGCTCTCGGTCGTGCTCTACGAACTCCTGACGCTGCGCCGTCCGTTCCAGGGCGAGGACCTGCAGGATCTCCTGAACAAGATCTCGTCGGGAACGCCGGAGAAGCTGCGAGCGCTCAACACGAAGATCCCGCGGGACCTGTGCGTGATCTGCGAGACGGGCATGTCGCACCGGCCGTCGGACCGCTACGAGACGGCGCGCGCCCTGGCCGAGGACCTGCATCGGTTCCTGGCGGGAGAATCGATCCTGGCGCAGCCGTTGCCGCTGGCGAGGCGGGCGACGCGATGGATGGCGAAGCACCCTTGGAAGACGCTGATTCCCGGGGCGGCGGCGGCGGTCCTCGTGACTGGCTTTCTGGTGGCCCGCGCCGAACGCAAGCGGACCCTCCAGGACGGCATCCTGTCTTCGATTCGCGCGTTGACACAAGCAAACGATCCATCCCCGGGTCAGCTGGCGGCCGCCTGGGCGGCCCTTGGCAAGGTGGATCGTGGTGACGTCCCGAGTCTCCGGGATCACCCCAGGGTCCTGGAGGCAAGAAGCATGATCGAGGTAGAGATCCAAGGGCGGCTCAAGAGCATCGACGAGGCGGTTCTTGAGGGGAAGGGACCGCGTTTCGACTCGCGCTTTGGCCCTGACCTGGAGCTAGCGCCCGAGCCAGCAAAGCTGGTGGACGGGATCGTTCGCGCTAACGAGGGGGCGGCACTCTTTCCGGGTCACGCTGGGCTCGAAAAGCGCGCCATGATTGCCGGCATTCTCCCCCGAGTCGATGCGGTGGTGGCTGATTCACTGCTCCAGGGTTCTACCGCAGCGGTCTACGCCCAGCTGATCGACCCATTGACTGGTGATCTCTCTCCGGTGTCGGAGCTCGGGCCCACACCCGTGAAAGGAATGCCTTTGTCTCCAGGAATCTACCGATTCACGGTGGTTCTCTCCGACGGCCGCTTCGCAGAGATCGAGCGTGAACTCGAGTTCGGGTCGGAGGACCAGGGGTTCACGTTCTGGCCGCGGACGCAGGAGGAGATCGCAGCTCGCTGTGTCCTCGTCGAGCCGGAATCTGAAGACTTTCCCGAGGGAGAGCGTACGCCTCAGTGCTGGATCCCGCAGCAAGGTGCGCTGCTTGAGTCCTTCTGGCTCTCGCGATCGGAGCTCTCCCATGGTGACTACCTGGAGTTCTTGAAAGGCACGTCGATGGAGGCTCCAGGGTTCTGGTTGGACGCCGGATTCGACGCCATTCGAATGGAGTTCACAGGACCCAACATTCCTGTCGGATTTGACTTCGATCGATGGAAGACCCTTCCTTGCGTCCTGATCCCCTACGCGGAGCTCCGGCTGGCGGCGGAGTGGTTCGGCCTCCGGGTCCCCACCCATCTGGAGCTCGAGTACGGACATCGCGGCAGCGAGTTGCGCCTACAATCGAGCTCGACGGGTATCGGTGAAGCTCCTTCTGGCGCGCAGCTCCCGGTGGTGGGGCGCGCGGACTTCACCGGGAATCCAGAGCATGGGGGCTACTACTTTCACGTCTGTTCACAGCTGGAGCCGGTCCAGCTCCCTGCGGCTCGTACCGAGCCCCTCGGGCTCTATCACCCGCTGGGAAATGTCGCGGAGTTCACCTCGACGCTCGCGCTTGCAGTCTCGCCGACGATTACAGGGAGTCGGCTGGGCCATGGCTCCGGCCACACCGTCTTGGGGGTGTCGTGGTTGACATCAACCGATGCTGCATCGTTCGCCGTGCACGAAAGTTGTTCCGTAGAAGCCGGCCACGCGTCCAACGTTGCCGGGCTTCGCCCTGCCATCTCATCCTCTGCCGCCACCATTTCCCCACCTCGATAGTGTCCATGCCAAGCAAGAAATACCGCCTCACCAAGAACCTGGACCCATTCAAGGAGGAACTGCCCAAGCGTCTCTCGGACCACGTCTGGGTGAAAGAGGGAAACGCTCATCAGCAGATAGAGCTCACGGCTGCGCCAGGACCATTGGAAAAGGCCACGGCTCTTTCGCTGCTGCGAAGCATTCAGACGGGAATGGAGCTCGAGGTTCCTGACGAAAAGACGGAAACGGCTGCCAAAGGACTTGTGGACGCAGTGAACCAGGCCATCGTCAAGTCCGGCTTCGGGGACGCGTATCACGCGGCAGTGGGAGACTCGTTTCCGGTTGGCAGGCTGTGGATCAGCCGACCAGGGAGAATCTTCGCCCACGTCGTGGAGAGACAGTTCCAGGGTAGGTTCGTGGTCTACGATTCGATCCCAGCAGACCCCGTGTCCTACGTGGAATTGGGGGTCCACGCGAGCCTTCAGGTCCTGGCGGAAACACCCTACGCCGTGCACCCGGAACTCCCGCAGCACTCGGACGGTCAGCCTGAATGGTTGGGCGAACGCACGGTGTATGGACTGAACAGGGCGTTCGATCCGAAATACATGAGTAGCTGGCTGGCTGTGGGGTTGTCGGCTGACGCGGTCGATGACGTCGAAGCCGCCCTCGACGAGTGGGCTCGACAGGTGAAGGTCGAGGATGGCCCTGATGACGCCGTGGCTCGAATGCTCCACGACGGTGCACTCGAAGCCCTGGCAACAGGCGACCCCCAAGCAGACTGGGGCATCTCCGTCTCCAGGTCCCGATGGGTGCGCTGGGCGAGCGGGACCGGTGGGCCGAGCGTGCCTCTCTCCGAGGACCTCATGACCGTGTCGCTCTTCAAGGCCGGCAAGGTCGTAGTGGTCGAATCGCCGGAGTCCACGGAGATCTGGCGCCCTCTGGGGGTTGTGCTCGAGGTCGGCTAGCGGCGCGGTGCGCGCATCGCCGCTTCCACCATGCGTTCATCCCAGGATCACCGCTTTCCCTTCACTAACTCGACCCATGCACTATCAGACGCTGTCCCTACCCGAGTCCTTTCGGAGCGTAGCCGGAGACGATTCTGTTCCCGGCAGGTACATTCGATTCTTCTACGATCGTCAGCCACCTCCTAGCGTGGCGGGAACACCGGCGGGAGACAAGAAGTTCGAGCAGGTGAGCCTCACCTACTGGGTTCAATCCGATGAGTTGGGGGAGGATCCTACGGTCACCATCCAGAGCACGTCCGTGACGCAGTTGCTCGTGCCGAGCGAGGCGATCACGGAGGACATCATTCGCCAGGATCTGCCTGATGCCGTTTTCGATCGAGCGGTCAAGCTGGTCAAGGAGCGCTACCCGGGCACGCCAAGTACCGAACCTCGAGCGACCATGCTGCTTTCGCTCGACCTGATCTCCATCAAGGCCCTGTTCCCATCAGTATCGACGCTGGGCGCGAACGCAACGAGCAAGATCAAGCAGATCTACGGGAGCGATCTCTCGCTCGACAGCCAGAAATTCGGCTCCTTGATGATTCATCTTTCCAAGGCTGTCGGCGAAGCCAGCGCAGGGGGACGTCCCCCGTCGGAATTCGACCCCCTCGACGAATCCACTGCCGCCAGCTTCAGCACGACCTTTCAACGTCTCACGTCGAAGCGACTGAACCTTGAATCTACGGCCGACCTGGACTTTCAAAGCCGGGAGCTTGTCCAGCTGGGCAAGCGCTTGATACGTGACTTGATCTGGTTCGCCTCCGGCAGGCTCCTTGTAGACCCAACCGATGTACAGCCAGCCCGAGGGGAGCCGTCAGACTCGACGAGCAAACTTGGGACTGTCAGAGGCTCTGGGCTCTTCAACTGCGCCCCGAACGGCCCGTTCTATCTGCTGCTGCCAGCGCTGGCCGTTCAGATGTACCGGCGCGCTAAACAGAACTCGTCCACCCCCAGATGGGAACTCTGGGTCTGGGAATGGTGGATGCGCGCCTCGATCGCGGGCCTCGAAGCCTACGCCGATACCGGGCGAAATGGCTTCTTGCATCGTTCTCTGGCGATGTTCTCCAGCCCTTCGAGCTTTTCCGAGCAGGACTGCGCTCGCTGGACGAGGTCAAGAATCAGCCACGCCGCCATCTTGTTCTGCGATCTTCCGATAGAAGCTCTGGAGGCCCGCTTCTCGGCCCTTATCCGGACATTCGGGATCGATTCGACCAGCGTCGAATTCGAGCGAGGCTTGGTCCCCCCCAGGAGGCCGTGAATCGGGTTCATCGACCTGTTGTGAGGAATGGCGACTCGGATCCGGGCTTGCTGCAGGCTACGCTAGCCACATGGTTTCCACCGATCCCCGCCCCATTCTTCACGACGCTCTCCGCCTCGACGGCGGGGACGACCACGTCGAGCTTCGCTATCACGCCAAGCGCACCCGCTCCGTCTCCGTCGAGGGCGGGCGCGTCGATCAGGCCAAGGTTTCTGAGCACACCGGGGTCGGGGTCCGGGTCCTGAGTCAGGGGACCTTCGGGTTCGCTTCGACCGACCAGCTCGAAGTGGGCGCGATTCGGCGCGCCATCGAGACCGCTCGGGCCGCGGCGCGGGCCTCGGCGAGTGCCCGGAAGGACAAGCTGGCTCCGCCGCCGCACGTGCAGCTTGCGGTCGGGCAGTTCGATGCTCCCGGGTTCCTGGAACTGAGCGAGGCCTCGATCGACGAGCGGCTCAAGCTCGTCCTCGAACTCGAAGCCCACGCTCGCAAGCAAAGCACCAAGATCGTCAGCGCATCTTCGGGCTACACCGAGATCTTCGAAGAGAAGGGGATCGTCACCAGCGACGGAGCGAGCGCGTGGACCAGGGTGGCGCGGCCCGAACTTCGGGTGATGACCGTCGCGCAGGACGCAGGTGAGCTACAGCGTGGCGCGCGGTCGGTCGGCGTGACCGGGGCCTGGGACTGCCTGTTTCGCGGCGCTTCGGCGGACGAACTCGGGGACGGCGCGGCGCGCATGGCCGTGGATCTGCTTTCGGCTCCGTATCCGGAAGGCGGGCGGCAGAAGGTTCTGCTCTCCCCCTCCATCGTCGGGCTCCTGACCCACGAAGCGGTCGGGCACACGGTGGAAGCGGACTTCGTCGAGGCAGGGTCCTGCGCGCGGGGAAGGATCGGTACGCGGGTCGCTTCGGATCTCGTGACGCTGTGCGATAGCGGCGCCTCGGAGTTCGCGGACGGCGCGGGTGGAACGCTCGACGTCGACGACGAGGGGGTTCGGGCGAAACGCGTGACGATCATCGAGAACGGGATTTTGAAGAGCTACCTGCACGACCGTCACACGGCGGCTCGCGAGGGCGTCGCCCCCACCGGCAACAGCCGCGCGTGGGAGTACGACGACGAGCCGCTGATTCGGATGCGCAACACCTACATCGCCCCCGGCGAACAGGACCTCGACGAGATCATCGCGGGCATCAGCGACGGGCTGATGGTCGACGGGCCCAAGAACGGCCAGGCCGACGCGAACGGCGAGTTCATGTTCGGCACGCTCCAGGCCTGGCCCATCAAGAACGGCAAGAAGGGCGAGCTTCAGCGCGGGGTCAATATCTCCGGCATGGCGTTCGAGGTGCTCGGGACGGTCGACGCGGTGAGCCGCGACTTCCGCTGGGACCTCGGGTCCGGGTTCTGCGGCAAGGGACAGCCGGCCAAGGTCGACGCGGGTGGGCCCTGGCTCTCCTGCAAGATGCTCGTCGGAGGACGTGGACAATGAGCGCCTCCAGCGAAACCCAGGTGAGCACGGCCAGCGTCGCCGAGGATCTCGAGAAGCGCGCCAGCGAGCTGCTCCAGATGGCCCACGAGGCCGGCGCGACCGGCGCCGAGGTCTACGGCTACGGCGGCACGAGCCTATCGGCCAAGGTCGAGAAAGGCGACCTCGGTCAGGTGCAGGCCGATGAAGGGTCCACGCTCGGGCTACGCGTCCTGATCGACGGCCGGCTCGGTTTTGCCTCGACCAATCAGATGCGTCCTGAGGCGCTGCGCGCCGCGGCCGTGGACGCCGTGGCGATCGCCAAGCTGAGTCCTCCGGACGAGGCCAACGTCCTGCCGGAGCCCGATGAGGTGGACGACAGCCACCGCATGCGGCATCACCTGGATCCGGCGCTCGCGGGCATCGACGTGGCCCAGGTGGTCGCGCGGGCCCAGGCGCTCAGCCAGACCGCCGTCGACCACGACGCGCGCGTCTCCGTCGACCAGGCGTCGTTCTCCGTCGTCTCCGGCGCTTCGGTCGTCGTCTCGTCCCGCGGCATTCGCCAGTCGGACGAGGACGCGGCGCTGACGATGAGCCTGATGGGGCTCGCCGTCGATGGCGCGGAGACCGGTGGGTTCGACTACCGCGGTGCGGTCGTGCGGAACTCTTCGCAGGTGGAGGCCGAACTCCAGCGCATCGCCCGCGAGGTCGCTCGCGCGTGCATCGGCAACCTGGGCGCGACGGCGGGCAAGACCTACAAGGGCCCCGTGGCCTTCGCCCCGGCTGCCTTCGCGTCGTCGTTCCTGAGTCCCTTGCTGGGCAGCATCTCGGCGATCGCGGTCCAGCGCGGCCGCAGCGCGCTCGCCGACAAGATCGGCGAGAAGATCGCGCCGGGCCTCACGCTGATCGACGATCCCACGGATCCGAAGGTCGCGGGCGCGCGGGCGTTCGACCGCGAGGGCCTCCCCGCGCGGAAGATCCACCTCGTCGACGATGGCGTGCTCCGGACCTTCATCCACAACACCTACTCGGCGGCGGTCGGCAAGACGAAGTCCACCGGGCATGCCCAGGGCGGTCCTCGCTCGGTCCCTGGCCTCGGCTGCCACGCCATCCGAATCGAGTCGTCGCTGGCCGATGGTCTCGCCGACGAGGCAGAGATGCTCGCCGCCCTCGGCACGGGCCTCTACATCCAGCGCTTCTCCGGCTCGGTGGACGCCGCCTCCGGCGACTTCAGCGGAACCGCGAAGTCGGCGCGCTGGGTCGAGAACGGGGTCGTGGTGCGCTCGGTGAACGAGGTGATGCTGTCGGGCAACGCCTTCAAGCTTCTGAATGGCTCGACCCAGCTCACCCGGGCGACCGAGCGGGTGGGCGGTTCCAGCCAGATCCCGTGGGCTCTGGTCGACGGCGTGTCTGTGACCGCTGGCTGACACGGACACGAACGAGCCTGCGCCCTCATCCAGGCCCCTTCATCCGCGTCAGCGGATGAGGCATAAAAAAGCATCCTGGATCGCAGCGAAGCTGCCATCCAGGCCCCGTCATCCGCGTCAGCGGATGAGGCATAAAAAAGCATCCTGGATCGCAGCGAAGCTGCCATCCAGGCCCCGTCATCCGCGTCAGCGGATGAGGCATAAAAAAGCATCCTGGATCGCAGCGAAGCTGCCATCCAGGCCCCGTCATCCGCGTCAGCGGATGAGGCATAAAAAAGCATCCTGGATCGCAGCGAAGCTGCCATCCAGGATGGTGCCCGGGGGGGGAGTCGAACCCCCACTCCCTTGCGGGAACATGGACCTGAACCATGCGCGTCTACCAATTCCGCCACCCGGGCTGGGTGTGGGCGGAGAAGTTAGGGTTCCGCCGGGGGTGAGTCAATGCCTTTGTGGGCGGCAGAGACTCGATTTCGTCGAAGAACGATGCCGAGCTACAGCCCGTCACCGCCAGGGGCGCGGTACACGACCAGGGCTCGCTTGCCCATTTCCTCCGGAAGCTCGTGCTCCATGACCGTGTCCAGCTTGAACCCGAGGCGCTCGGCCTCGCGCTCGGCGGCACGGACCTCGCGGCCCCAGGAGTTCCCCTTGAGCATCACCACGTCCTTGACGGAGTGGCGAACCTTGCGGAGCGTTCGGACGTTCTCGCGAACCGAGCTGACGGCCCGGATCAGCACGAGGTCGACGCGCTCGGTGGCGAGGTAGTCCTCGGCCTTCATGTGCTCGACGCGGACGTTCTTGAGGCCCAGCTTCGCCACGACCTCCTCCAGGAACTTCGCCTTCTTCCCGATGGCCTCGCAGAGGATCATCGAGCAGTCGGGCTCCGCCATGGCGACCGGGAGGCCAGGAAACCCGCCCCCGCTGCCGAGGTCGAGAATCCGGCGGGCGACGAGCGGAATCATCCGCGTGACGCGCCAGGAGTCCAGGTAGTGCTTCACCGCGATCTCTTCCGGCTCGATGATCGCGGTCAGGTTCATGAGGCGGTTGGCCTCGAGGAGCGCGATCGCGTGGTTCGTGAAGAGGTCCAGGAGGCGGTCGTCGATGTCGTCCTGGCCGGCAAATGCCTTGTCCAGGGCGGCGCGCATCTTCTTCTTGGTTGGAATGGGCGTGTTCGGATGCTCGATCTCCTCATCCTCGTCCGAGCCCTTGCGCTTCTTGGACTTCGCCTTCTTCTTCTTGGGAGCGTCCTCGTCGTCGTCATCGTCCGACGAATCATCGTCATCCGAATCGTCGTCGTCCTCTCCGTCATCGTCGTCGTCGTCGTCGTCATCGACGTCGAGTTCATCCTCCAGATCGATCGCGGCATCGCCCAGCTCGGAATCGAGATCGGGGTCGATGTCATCCTCGAAGGCCCCGCCGGCGACATCGATGTCGTCGTCCTCTGGCAGGCCTGAAGCGGCACCTGCGTCATCGTGATCAAAGGTCATGGTCACCGGCGCGCGCCGAGCAGATTCGAGTGTGAGTGGGAGGAAGGCTGTACTGCGACCGGAGGCCGGCGGCCCTCACTCGCAGGCATGCCGCCGGCGGGAGGCCCCTGGGCAGGGACTCGCGCAGGCGAGACGACTCGCGCCACCCGGGAGGAGGCAGCTCAGGCGGTCCTGAGCCACGACAGAAGGAGGGTGGCAGGGCAGGAGGGATTCGAACCCCCAGCCTACTGATTTGGAATCAGCCGCTCTACCATTAGAGCTACTGCCCTTCTGAACGGAAGAGTAGCCAAGCGGGAGCCTCGGAGCAACCAGGGAGTTCGGCGGAAGTGCTGGGGCGCTTGATTCGGGAGTCACCCCCCACCCGCCCAGAGTGAGACTTGGTCGTGTGCGGAGGGGCCCCACTCTTCCTATGATCCGGCTCGATCCATGAGTCGCCGAACATCAAACACACGCGGTAGGTCGGGCAGCGGCCGCAAGCCGAGGACCCAGATTCACGACGCCCCCGACGTGGTTCGGCGCCAGCGAGGGCGCCTCAGCAAGAAAAAGGTGGACGTCCCCCGGATTCCTGCGGACACGATCGATCCCGACCGACTCGACCGCGACGCCACCCGCGTGGTGAAACGGCTCCAGCAGCACGGGTACGAAGCCTACTTCGTCGGTGGCTGCGTGCGGGACCTCCTGATCGGTCGCCAGCCCAAGGATTTCGACGTGGCGACCAGTGCGCGCCCCTCCGAGGTCCGCCGGATCTTCCGGAACTGCCGGATCATCGGTCGGCGCTTCAAGCTGGCCCACGTTTTCTACGGTGACCACATCATCGAGACCGCGACCTTCCGCGCTGCGCCCCAGGACGAGGCGCAGAGCGACGACGACGATCTTCTGATCGTGGACGACAACGAGTACGGGACCGCAGAGTCGGACGCTCGCCGCCGCGACTTCACCGTCAACGCGCTGTTCCTCGACCCGACGACCCACGAGATCCTCGATCACGTCGGCGGCCTCAAGGACCTCGAGGCGCGAATGCTGACGACCATCGGCGATCCCGAGGTTCGCATGGCGGAAGATCCGGTGCGGATCCTTCGCGCCATCAAGTTCGCGACGCGCCTCGACCTCGAAATCGACGATCCGACCTGGAACGCGATGTGCGACGTCTCCGAGGACCTCGAGAAGGCCGCGCCGCCGCGCGTGCTCGAGGAGATCATGCGCCTGACGCGGTCGGGAACCTCGTCTTCGGCCTTCCAGATGCTGCGTGACGTCAACGCTCTCGCCGTGCTCATCCCCCAGCTAGAGGAGTATCTCGGCCTGGAAGATGATATTCCGGAGCGCGCCGAGCCCTTCTGGGATTTGCTCTCCGCGCTCGATGCGAGGGTTCAGGCCGAGCCGAACGATCCGCCGTCCTCGGGGCTGCTGATCGCGACGCTCTTTCTGCTGCCGTTCCAGCTGGCGATCAACGAGGAGTACGATCGGCATGAGGCCGTCGAGGTTCTCGACGCGCGCACGCGATCGACGGTCGCGTGGGAAGTGCTCGAGCCGATGTCCGCTGCGGCGCGGCTCTCGCGCAAGGACTTCGCGAGCGCGCGCCGCATCCTGGTCGCGCAGCAGAACTTCACGAGCCCGCCCGAGCGATTCTCCGAGGTGCTCTTCGCGCGCTCGGAGGAGTTCCCGGACGCGTACGAACTCTTCAAGCTCCACAGCCAGTCTCGCGGGGTCGGTCGCGACCTCGTCGAGGGGTGGCGTGAGCGCTGGGAGCGGGCCAAGTCGGCTCCCGCCGACGAGATCGACGACGAGCGCAGGAAGACTCGCACCCGGAAGCGCCGTCGGAAGCGTCGCCGGCGTGGTGGGAGTCGATAGGGAATCTTCCCGTGAGGCATGGGGCAAAATGTCCATGCCCCGCGATTTTTGGCCCATCAGGCCGCTTTTTCCGTCTCTCCAGCCCCAGTTTGGGTGCGGGCCAGGAATCGCTTCCGTTTTTTCCCCCCTCATTCACCGACCCGACCGGGTCTGGGGGTAGTGTTCCTCTGTGCGGTGAGGCGCGCCCGTGCGTGTCCTGCCCCCAGCACCCCCCTCGGCCCGTCCACCACTGTGCGGTGGTTGTGGATGAGCCCGCTGGATGGCAGACACGAAAGGTTGCTGCGCCTCCAAGGGCGACGAAAGTCGCCTTGTGATCGGAACGCCCCTCCCTGTTCTGGTCACACCCTCCCGCGGGGCGAGTCTTCGGACTCGCCCCGTTCTTCATTTCAGGGCAGAGTCTTCGGACTCGCCCCGTTCTTCATTTCAGGGCAGAGTCTTCGGACTCGCCCCGTTCTTCATTTCCGGGCAGAGTCTTCGGACTCGCCCCGTTCTTCATTTCTGGGCAGAGTCTTCGGACTCGCCCCGTTCTTCATTTCAGGGCAGAGTCTTCGGACTCGCCCCGTTCTTCTTTTCACCGCGCCGCATGTCAGACTGTCGGCATGCAGATCGCACTGAGGATCACGACCCTTCTGATCGCGCTGGCGTGCTCCACGCTCACGCTCGGACAGAAGGAGTCCAAGAAGGACACAGGTCCCACGAACGAGGAACTCGTCCAGGCCTGGCTCAGCCTCTCTGAAACCGATCGCGCCGACACGATCGAATGGTTCGTCGCCGAGTGCGATCGCGCCACCCACTTCCGCGCCGAACTGGAACGTTTCGTCTACGTGCGCTTCGAGGGCGACGCCTTCGACTGGCCCGCGGCCGAGGATCCACCCGTCTTCGATACCGCGATCCATACACCGGTCCGGATCATTCGACGCCGCTTCGTGGACCTCACGAGCTCCACCCACAGCGCCAAGGTCAAGGCTCTCCGCGGCGCCTGGAACGAGCGCGAAATGGAAGTCGCGTTCCGCTACGACTGGGCGCGTCAGACCATCGTCCAGGTGCAGAAGTGGGACGATCCCGAACGCATCGCCCGAACAGCGGCCGCGGGGTTCAGCCCCATGAGCGACCTCATCGAGGCGCTGGTCGAAAGGCAGCTCGACCTGGGCGAGATGAAGGACGCCGCGTTCGCCTTCGGTCACGCCTACTCCGATCGAAGCGGCAACGCCTACCGCCGCGTGACCCTCTACGACGCCTGGTCCTCCGGTCAAACGATCGAGATGCCGGACGTCGAGTGCCTCGGCATTGTCCACACCCTGGACGACGACTGGAAGACCTGGAAGGCGCCGGTGTCCAAGCAGGACTCGCTCTACAAGCGGATCGCCGAACATTTCACGCCCCTGCGGCGGTACCGGGCGCTCCGGACCTCGCTCGCGAGGTGCTACCTCCAGGGGACGCCGATCCTGCCGGGCGGTTACGAGGCCGCGGCGGTTCGCCTGCACGGCTTCTGGGAGGTCCAGGTTTCGGACCCCGAGAAGATGGCCGAGTACCTTCCCGAGGACAAGAAGTGGGACGCCTGGTGGAAGAAGGACGGCAAGAAGGTCGACCGCTCCAAGGACATCCGTGAACGCGCGCTCGCGAGGATCCGGGCCCTCGACGAATCCAGGGCCTGGACCCGCCGCACGTTCCACGGGATCCTCAAGGAGTACGGGGCCTTCGGCGAAGGAGATTGATCTGCGTCAGGCGAGAGCCCGCGCGGCCAGCTCGGCCGTGGCGAAGGCCGCCTGGAAGCTGAGCCCGCCGATGGGCCCGTTCACATCGAGGAGCTCACCGATCACGAAGAGCCCGTCGTGGCCGTTGACCGCCATCGTCCGCGGATTCAGCGCCTTCAGGTTCAGCCCCCCCGCCGTCACCTCCGCCTGGTCCCAGCCGAGCGGATGCGTGACCTCGATGCTGAGCCCTTTCAGGGTCTCGACGAAGGCGTGCCTTTGGGACTTCTGCAGCGCCCCCACCGTGACCCCGGGATCGACGTCGGCCTTCAGCGCCACCGCGTCGAACATCCGCCGCGGCATCGGCCCCATCGCGAGTCTCGCGATCGCCTTCTGGAGCCTCGGGTTCCCCGGCATCCCCGCCGCCTTCACCAGCTCGGCGCGAATCTCCTCGCGCTCGAGGTGCGGGTAGAAGTCGAAGCGGATCCGGTAGCCGCTCGCGGCCCCGTGCTCCTCGGCCTCGCGCGCGACGTGGTGAGACACGTCCATCGCGGCCGGCCCTGAGATGCCCTTGTGCGTGAACAGCAGCGGCCTGCGCCGCCTCTGGAGCACCTTGCCCTCGCCGTTCTCCAGCTGGGCCTCCCCGCCCTGCCACGCGAGCCCCGTCAGCTCGTGAACCCAGCCCTCCGGCGAGGCCAGCGGCACGAGCGCAGGCACCGGATCGACCACGTCCAGGCCGAGTTCCCTCAGCCACGGGTAGGCGTCCCCCGTGGTGCCCGTCAACGGATAGCTCTTGCCGCCCGCCGCGAGGACCAGCGCGCGACCGCGATGCACGGATCCATCCGCCACCCGGACCGCCCAGGCGTCCCCGTCGCGGCCGATCGACTTCACCTCGCTCCCGAGCCGGATCTCGGCCACGGCGCGCGCCGCGGCCTCCAGCGCATCGCGCACGTCCCGCGCGTTGCCCTCGGCCGGAAAGATCTTGTCGAGGGGCGCCTCCGCCATCGGCACGCCCCAGTCCTCGAACTGCGCGCGCACGGCCTGCGGCGTCAGCTCCCGAAAGGCGTGGCGCAGGAAGCGCTCCCCGCGCGTCCCGAAGAGCCGCGCCGCCTCGTCCGGCCCATGGGTCGTCGTGACGTTGCAGCGGGTGCCACCGGACGCGAGCACCTTGGTGCCCGTCCGCGGCGTCTTCTCGAGCACGACCACCGACAGTCGCTCGGCCCCGCTCGCCGAACGGGCCTGGCCCAGCGCCTGCGCACACCAGAGCCCCGCCGCACCGGCTCCCACGATCAGGACGTCGTGCACGGCTCCCGAGTCCCTGGAATCAACCACCGTTGAGCGCCTTCTCCCAGGCCTCGATCTCCTCGACGCTACGCGGGCTCTTCGGCGGCGTGTCGTCGTCGAGGTCGTCGAGGTAGCCCTCGGGAAGCTTCACCGACTGCGTCTTCGACCCCTTCGCGCGCTGGGCGCGCAGTGCCGCCACCGGGAACGGTTCCTCGGGATCGAGCGGCCGCACGGCCTCGACGAGGTCCGCGACCGTGTGGATCCGCATGAGGTTCCCGCGCACCGCCGCCGAGCCGTGGAAGCCCTTCGTGTACCACGCCGTCCACTTGCGCATCTGGCGCATGCCGACGACCGGGCCGAACACGTCGATCAGGCGGTTCGCGTGGTCCACCATGATCTCCACGATCTGGCCGAAGTTCGGCGGCAGGTCCGGCTCCTCGCCGTTGAACACCTGGCTCAGCTCACGGAAGAGCCACGGGCGCCCCAGGCAGCCGCGCCCCACGATCACGCCGTGGCACCCCGTCTGCCGCATCATGCGTAGCGCGTCGTAGGGCTCCCAGATGTCGCCGTTGCCGAGCACCGGAACGTCGAGGATCTCGACGAGCCGGCCGATCGCGGACCAGTCGGCCTCTCCGGAGTAGAGCTGCGACGCGGTCCGCGCGTGCAGGCCGACCGCCGAGGCGCCCTCGCCGGCGGCCGCGCGCCCGGCTTCCTCGTAGGTGAGCAGGCTGTCGCTGATGCCCATGCGCATCTTGATGGTCACGGGCACGTCGCCCGCGTTCTGGACCATCGCGCGCACGAGACGCGCGAGCAGCCGCGGCTTGACCGGGATGGCGCTGCCACCGCCCGCGCGCGTCACCTTCGGCACCGGGCAACCCATGTTGATGTCGAGGTGATGCACGCCGTCGTCGACGAGGCTCTTCACCATCTCGCCGAGGTCGACGGGGTCCGCGCCGTACACCTGGACCGAGCGCGGCTTCTCGTCCGGCGAGGACGAGGCGAGCAGGTTCGTGAGGCGGTTCCCCATGAGGTAACCGCGGGCCGTGATCATCTCCGACACGTAGAGGCCCGCGCCGTACTCGCGGCAGAGCGAGCGGAACGCGAGGTTCGTGACCCCCGCCATCGGCGCCAGCACGACCGGCGGCCAGACCGGTAGCACGCCGGCCTCGGACACCTGACCTGCGCCCAGCCGCAGCGGCTCGAACTCGCCGTCCCCCGCGACGGGGACGGACTGATTGATCTCGGTGGCGAAACGCCCTGGACGATCGATCACTTGCCGTCCCCCGCTGCCCCGGTTCCCTGGCCGGCCCCTTCCGCGTCCTTGGCCGCCCCCGCCTCCTTCGGCGCCGCGGCGCCGGTCTGGTACCAGGTGTCCGCGTCGCCGGTGAACAGGCGCTCCTCGGGAAGCTCTAGCTCGGAGACGGCTCGGTCCCCCAGCGCGGTGCCGGGCTGCAGGTCGAGGCGCCCACCCGCCTGGGCCCGCGCCGCGAAACGGAGTTCGCCACCGGGACCGAAGCCGTAGACCCGCGCGCCGCGCGTGTCGTTCATCGAGATGCGGCCGTCCTCCTCGCTCACGTCCATGCGGACGCGATCGACCAGCGGCTCCATGGCGACCCCGTCGAACGCGGCGACGAAGCTGTTGCCCACCGGGAAGTGATACGCCCCGATGAGGCCGAGGATGGCGGTGCTGCCGTCGATGGCGGCGATCGCCTCCTCGGCGGCCTTCGAGTCGATCTCGATGCCGGTGCGATAGCGGGAGATGGCGAGCTTGCGCGTCGCCTCGGCGAGCCTGCCCCGCGCCGCGAACGCGGGCTGGTCGTTCTCGAACAGGACCGGCTTGCCGGAAGCGTCGAGTTCGACGAGCGTCAGGTCGAAGGCCTCGACGAGGCCGTCGCGGATGATCTGGACGAGCAGCAGTTCGCGCGCCAGCGACTTGCCCGTGGGAAGCACCAGGACGCGCGCGCCATAGGCCATCCCGCCGTCGGCCATCTTCACGACCGTGTAGCGTTCGATCGCCGTGCGCGATCCGTACGCCATCAGGTCCGCCGTGCCCTGCACGAGGACCTCGCCATCGGGCATCGGAGGAGCCTCGACCAGAATCGGGCGCGAGCGCTGCTCCTCGATCCGCGTCTGGCGCTTGACCAGCGCATCGACGGCCTCATCGAGGTGGAATCGCTCGAGCACACGGCCCCGGACCACGACGACCTCGGGCTCGCGCAGGGCCGTGACCGATCGGCGCGGGTCGCTGGCACAAGCGATGAGGCTCGCCGTGCGACCGGGGGTGATCTGGCCGAACTGCGTCCGGACGCCGAGGGCCTGGGCCGACTTCGGAATGGCGAGGTCGAGGATCGCTTCGGCAGGAATGCCGGCGAGGCTCCACTCCTCCAGCTCGTCGACGAGACCCGCGCCCGGGGCGATCCCGCCGCTCGGCGCGCCGCTCGCGGGGACGAGCTGAACGCCCGCGTCGAACAGGGCCTTGGTGAAACGGCGCTGTCGCTCCAGCGAGAGCTCCACCGGACCGAGAGCGTCGCCCGCTCGCAGCATCCCGAAGGTCTCGATGTCGGTGCGCCAGATCGTTCGATAGAGCCCGCCGAGGGCCCCGAGCGCCTCGGGCTCTTCGTCCAGCGCGGCCGTGCGAAGGATGCGGGCCGTCCCCATCAGGAACGGCTCGACGCGCCAGTCCCCTGCCTTCAGGGTCCCCACCTGGCCCTTCATCCAGCGATCGAAGGCCTCGTCGGACTCGAAGGTCTCGAAGCGCTGGCCCTTCTTGAGGAGCGAGTCGAGCCCGATGAGTGAGCGCTGGCCCGCCGCGCGAGCATCCTCGAGGCTCAGCCTCTCCGGCAGCGGCCCCCACACGTCGACTCCGTAGGGGCCGGCCGCGCCGCAGACGACTGAGTGCTGGGGCGCCTGGATGCCTCGCTCGAAGACGAAGTAGTCGACGTGGGCGCTGGCGTTCTGGAGCAGCCCGACGAGCTCGGCGATCTGCTCCGCGGCCTTCTGGGGCTCGTCGAGAAGGAACGCGTCCTCGCGCGTAGCCGTCGCGCCGGAGGAGAAGACCGGGCTTGCGACCAGGAGATTCGGGCCCGGCTGGCGGTCCCGCATGCTGGTGGTGGACTCGGGCAGCATCTGTCCGATCGGCGACCCGGAATCTCGGACCAGCGTGATACCCGCGGAGAGATAGAGGGCGTCGTGCTCGGCGTCGAAGGTCACCGAGCCATCCATGAGGCCCGGGATGAGATGGAGCCCGGTCAGGTCGACGATCTCGGCGTTCTCAGGCACCGCGACGTCGGCGCCGACCTCGAGGATCACGCCGTCCTCGATCAGCACCGTCGCTCCCTCGATGGGAGCGGTGGCGGGCTCCATCGTGTGGACGGTGGCTCCGACGAGGGCGATGACTTCGAGGAGGAGTACGTGCATGGGACAGGTGAAGGGAGGGAGACGGGAAGAGGGACAGGAAGGGACACAGGCCGGGGCTGGAAACCCGTAGCATCCGCGCCATGTCCGACTACGCACAGGTGCATGTGGCGCTAGAACGCCTTCCGCAGGGCCCGTGGATCTACGCCCGGCTCATGGACGATCCCAACGCGGGGTACGGAGGCGGCCTGGCGCCGGACGGATCCATCGTCGAGGTGATCGATGGTGAGGGGAGATTCTGCGGCCATGGCCTCTACAACTCCACCTCGGACATTCGGGTTCGCATGCTCTCGCGGGGGCGCAGGACCGATCTGGACCGTCCGAGGGAGTTCCTGAGGCGCCAGATCGCGTCGGCGCTGCGGCTCCGCCGCAAGCTTTTGCGCCTGGACGAGGTGACGGATGCGTACCGGGTGATCCACGCCGAGGGGGACGACCTGCCCGGTCTCATCGTGGACAAACTCGGCGATGCGCTCGTGTGCCAGCACCACTCCCTCGGATTCTGGAACCTGCGCGGGGACGTGGAAGCGGTCCTCCGGGAACTCTTCCCGGGGCACGCCGTCCTCCACCGCTTCGCCCGCACGGCCCGCGGGGCCGAGGGCTTTCCGGAAAGCGATCCGGGGGCCGAAGGCGACACCGTGGCGCCCCGATACATCTCGGAATTCGGCGCCAAGTTCCTGGTCCATCCCGGGGAGAGCCACAAGACCGGCTGGTTCTGCGACCAGCGGGACAACCGCGTGAAGATGGCGAGCTACGTGCGTGGGCGCGATCTCCTGGACCTCTGCTGCCACGCGGGCGGCTTCGCGATCCCGGCGATGCTGGGAGGAGCGCGCAGCGTGACGGCGGTGGATCTGGACGAAGAACCGCTCGCCAGGGCCCAGGAGGCAGCTCGGCACAACGGCGTCGAGATCGAGTTTCACCACGCGGACGCCTTCGATGTGCTCCGTGAGGTCAATCAGTCGCGCCGCAGGCCCGGGGCGGTCATTCTCGATCCCCACAAGCTCGCCAAGGGCAAGCGGGACCTCGAGCAGGCCAAATCCAAGTACCGGGACCTCAACGCCCTCGGGATCGGGGCCGTGGCACCCGGCGGTATCGTCGCGACCTTCTCGTGCTCGGGGGCGCTCGACCTGCCTTCCTTCGCCGGGATCGTCTTCCAGGCCGCGCGTCGTGCCGAGCGCGACGTCCGCTTGATTGAAGTCCTGGGTGCGTCCGCCGATCACCCCCAGCGTCCCGACTTCGGTCGGTCGAGGTACCTGAAGGGGCTGGTTCTCGCCGTCGACTGACTTCCCCGCAGCGACGCGCCACGGGGGAGCCTGCAAAATAAGGTTGAGGAAACAAATGCTGGACCCCTGCGCGGCCCCCCTGCATACTCCTTGACGCGCCTCCGTGATTGCTACATGCATTCACGGGGGCGCTTTCTGTTCAGATTTTTTTCTGAGCGCCTAGGATCGATTACGCGTTCGCCGCATCCGGCGTCCGCTGTCCCCGACACCGTCGACTCTTCCCACGGGCCCCCGCCCGCGCGAAGGGACCCGACGGCCCCACTGCTGACTGGCTGAGTCAGCAACCGCCCCAACCACACATGAGTCTCCCCCTTCTGGCCACCAAAGAGATGTGGCAAGAGTTCGATGATGCCTGGGCCGAGCTACGCCAGTCAGGCGGCCCCATCGACGAGCTTCTGCCTGCCGTCAAGCTAGCCGGAGAAAAGAAGCGCGCTGGCCGCCTGGTTCCCCAGGCCAAGGAGCACGCGACGACCCTGATCGAAGCGGGCCGCGCCGACGATGCCGCCCTGATTCTCGGGTCGACGCTCGCCGCTGGCGGCAACCCCGGCGAACTCGTCAACGAACTCATCGAAGCATCCACCAAGGCCTGGGGTGACAAAAAGTGGTACCCGGTCTTCCAGGAAGCGACCGGGTTCAAGCAAGGTGCCTCGGACCTGCGCAAGCCCTGGCGAAAGTTCGCCAAGCTGGTCGCGTTCCAGCCCGGCTCGACGCTGTTTCACCCTGGCGGCTGGGGCGTCGGCGAAGTCCTGGAGATGGACATCGACAAGGAGACCTTGCGCGTCAAGTTCTGGAACGGACGCACGGACAACTTCCCGCTGTCGGCGGCGATGGACATCTTCGACCCGCTGGGCGAAGGCGACCTCCGTGCGCGCGCGCTGAAGGACCCCGAGGCTCTGAAGAAAGAGGTCAAGGCGGATCCCATCGAGGCGCTGAACGCCATCCTCACGCGCCACAATGGCCGGGCGACGACCACCACGATCAAGACGGCCATGATGCAGATCGGCATCGAGGGCAGCGCCTGGTCGGCATGGTGGCGCAAGGCGCGCAAGCTGGCGGAGAACTCCGACGAGATCGAGGTCAGCGGTACGCCGCAGAAGTCCCTCGTCACGCAGCTGCTCGTCAAGACCGACCCGGGTGAAGGCCTGCGCCGGATCCTTCAGCGCTCGACGAACCTGAGCGAGGTGCACCAGCGCGTCCGTGACCTCTTCGTGGGTCAAGGCGTCGAGGAGAACCTCGAGCAGATCGCGATCGAGGAGCTCGAGAACGCCGCGAAGCTCGAGACCGAGCCGCTGCCCGAGCGCCTCGCCGCGTGGCTCTTCCTTCGTGAGAAGACGGGCCAGTCGCCCAAGCTCATGCGCAAGGTGCTCTACGAGGTGCTGCAAGCACCGGAGCCGCCTGACGTTTCGCAGCCACCGGAGATCTGGAAGCTGTTCCAGGCACTTCCGGGCGCCAAGGACCAGGAGCGTTCCGTATCGATCCTGCCGGAACTCTTCGGCTCGGGCGGAGCCAAACTGGCCCTCGAGGTCGTGGACGCGGAACTCGCGGAAGCGAACGCCACGATCGACGCGATCGGGACCGAAGAGGGCGCAGAGGCCGACGCGGCGCTGGCAGCCGAAGAAGCTGCCGCATCCAGCGATGACTCGGACGACGACGGTGCCTCGGCGGATGAATCGGGTGACGATTCCGCAGAGGCTGCGGCTGAGTCCGAGGACGATGGCACGTGGGTCGAGGAGGTCCTCCCCCACCTTCAGCACGCGGCGCCCGGCCAGGTCCGGCCGCTCGTCGAGCGTCTGCTGACGGCCGGTCGCGAGGAGGACCTGCGCAACCACTACTCGGGCCTCCTGGCTCGTCCGCTGCGCAACCCCACGCTGATGATCGTGCTCGCCGACAAGTTCGAGGACTGCGAAGTCCACGAGGACATGCCGACGCCGGTGCAGCGTGGACAGGCGCTTCTGGCCCTGGCCCAGAACACGTTCCGTGAGCGTCGGGGCAACCCGCAGCTCACCCGGATCTCGGGACGTCTCACGGACTTCCTGACGAAGGGCAGCCAGCCGATCCTCAAACGTCTCTTCGCAGCGGCCGACATCTCGGCACTGCGCAGCGCGAACGTGACGGCGAGCCGTGGCGTCGACAGCGAGATCGACAACCTGATCACCGAGATCGCGCTGTCGAAGGACCGTCAGTTCTTCGCCCAGGACGGCGGGTTCTTCTGGCAAGGGTCGACCATCTGGACGACGCGCGCCGGTCTTCGTCGCCGCTCGGGCGAACTCAAGGAGATCCGCGAGGTCAAGATCCCCGAGAACCAGGACGCGATCGGTCGCGCCGCTTCGTTCGGCGACCTCTCGGAGAACTCCGAGTGGGAAGCCGCCATCGAAGAGCAGCGCAACCTCACCGCGCGCGCCATGGAGATGGAGGAAGAGCTTCGCTCGACCGACCTCATCGAAGAGGCCGCGATGATCGAGGACACGGTGTGTCCGGGTACGCGTGTGACCTACAGCGACAACGGCTCGGGCGAGACCTCGACGGTCCTCATCCTCGGTCCGTGGGACAGTGACCAGGTGCTGGGCACCCAGGTCATCTCGTACCGCGCGCCGCTGGCCCAGGGACTCCTGGGACTTGGCAAGGGCGAGAAGGCCCAGGTCAAGCTGCCGGGCGGGGAGATCGAGCTGACGATCGAGTCGATCGAGACGCCAGACCTGTCGATGATCGGCGCGAGCTGATCGGAGTTCGCGCCTCTGCGCCGAGTCCGAAACGGGACCCGCCGCGGCTTTTCGCCGCGGCGGGTCCCGTTTTTTTTGGCGAGGATTCAGCGGTAGCCCTGGAATGTCGAATATCAGCGTGTCATGATGGAGTGCTGAAAGGCCCCGTCGGGCCCCCGCCATGTCCACCATCGCTCCCACGAACTCACCGTCCCTCGCATCAGGCGGCTCCACACCGGCGCTTCTGAAGGTGCTGGCGGACTCGACCCGCCTGCGGGTCCTCGCCCTCCTGGGCGTCGAGGAGCTGTCTGTGGGCGAGCTGAGCCGGGCGCTCGCCATGGCCCAGAGCCGCGTCAGCAACCACCTCAGGGTGCTCCGGGATCACGATCTCCTGACCGAGCGGCGCGCGGGCACGAGCACGTTCCTGCGCTCGGCCGTGGCCTCCGCGGACGCGACCTCGCCAGCCGCGCGTCTGTGGGCGGCCGTGGCCCCGGACCTGGGTTCGATCCCCGAGCATGAGTCGGATCGCCTGCGCCTCGCTTCGGTGCTCGCCGAGCGTCACGCGGACGATCGTGCGTTCTTCGACCGGATGGCCGGCGACTGGGACAAGGTCGGCGCTCTCTTCCGGACGGGCGAGGCGCGGCAGCGCGCGGCCGCGAGCCTTCTGCCCGCGGGCCTGACGCTCGCGGACCTCGGCTGCGGAACGGGCTACGTGGCGCGCTCCCTGGTCGGCCTCTGCGACCGGCTGATCTGTATCGACCGCTCCGAGGGCATGCTCCAGGAGGCCGAGTCGCGGCTGCGCAAGACGGCGCCTGAGTCCGCGCGACTGGAGTTCCGCCAGGGAGAGCTCGACGCGCTGCCCCTGGAGACCGGCGAACTCGACGGCGCCACCGCCGCGATGGTGCTCCACCACCTCCCCGAACTCGGGCCTGCGCTCCGCGAAATGCGGCGCGTCCTGAAGCCCGGCGGCACGCTCTCGATCATCGAGCTCATGCCCCACCGCGAAGCCTGGATGCACGCCGAGCTCGGCGATCGCCACCTGGGACTCGACCCGACGAGCGTCCAGTCCGAACTCGTGCGCGCTGGCTTCGAAGACGTGCGCGTCGAGCCGCTCGATGATCGCTACTGCCCGCAGCCCTCTGCGGCCGACGCCCCCGATTCCAAGGATCCCTCAGGCGCGAGCCACGCCGGGATCTCTCCGCCTCTGATTGCACTGCCTCTTTACCTCGTTCGTGGACGCAACCCGCGTCTTTGAAGATCCGCGCAGCCGCGCGGGTCCCCATCTCTACCTACTTCAACGATGACTCCCTCTACCGCTACCAGCACGCAGCGTCCTGTGGTGACCGAATTCAAGGTCAAGGACATGAACCTTGCCGCCTACGGGCGCAAGGAACTCAAGATCGCCGAGAAGGAAATGCCCGGCCTCATGGCCCTCCGCGAGGAGTACAAGGGCAAGTTCCCGCTCAAGGGCGCTCGGGTCGCCGGGTCGCTCCACATGACGATCCAGACCGGCGTGCTCATCGAGACGCTCGTCGAGCTTGGCGCCGACGTGCGCTGGTGCTCCTGCAACATCTTCTCGACCCAGGACCACGCGGCGGCCGCCGTCGTCGTCGGCCCCCACGGCACCGTGGACAAGCCCACGGGCGTCCCGGTCTTCGCCTGGAAGGGCGAGACCCTCGAGGAGTACTGGTGGTGCACCGAGCAGATGCTCACCTGGTCGAACGGCGAGATGCCGAACATGATCCTGGACGACGGTGGCGACGCCACGATGTACGTCCTGAACGGCGCCAAGTACGAGCAGGACGGCAAGGTCCCCGCGCCCGAGGCGAACGCCAGCGGCGAGTGGAAGGTCGTGCTCAAGTCGCTCACGAAGAGCCTCGAGAACCACAAGGACAAGTGGACGAAGGTCGCCAAGGAGATCAAAGGCGTTTCCGAGGAGACGACCACGGGCGTGCACCGTCTCTACCAGATGGTCGAGCGCGGCGAGCTTCCGTTCCCGGCGATGAACGTCAACGACTCGGTCACCAAGTCGAAGTTCGACAACCTGTACGGCTGCCGCCACAGCCTCACCGACGGCATCATGCGTGCCACGGACGTGATGCTCTCCGGTAAGGTCGCGGTCGTCTGCGGCTACGGCGACGTCGGCAAGGGCTCGGCCCAGTCGCTTCGCGGCCAGGGCGCGCGCGTCATCATCACCGAGGTCGACCCGATCTGCGCGCTTCAGGCCGCGATGGAAGGCTTCCAGGTCGCGCGTCTCGAAGACGTGGTCGCCACGGCGGACCTCTTCATCACCACGACCGGCAACAAGGACATCATCCGCCTCGAGCACCTCGAGCAGATGAAGGACATGGCGATCGTCGGCAACATCGGCCACTTCGACAACGAGATCCAGATGGCGGAACTCGAGACGAAGGACGGCATGATTCGCGAGAACATCAAGGACCAGGTCGACCGCTGGCAGTTCCCGGACGGCCACAGCATCCTGATGCTGGCCGAAGGCCGCCTCCTGAACCTCGGCTGCGCCACGGGCCACCCGAGCTTCGTGATGAGCTGCTCGTTCACCAACCAGGTGATGGCCCAGATCGAGCTCTTCCAGAACGCCTCGCTCTACGAGAACAAGGTGTACACGCTTCCCAAGCACCTCGACGAGCGCGTCGCGCGCCTGCACCTCGACCAGCTCGGCGTGCGCCTGACCGAGATGACGAAGGAGCAGGCGGACTACCTCGGCGTTCCCGTCGAAGGTCCCTACAAGCCGGATCACTACCGCTACTAAATCGGTGACGATCTGACGTGAACGGCGCGCGCGCCGGAGCCTGGGCCCTCGGGTCCTGTGCTCCGGCGCGCGCGCTGCTTTGATGCCTGTGCACGTGGCCGGCGAGTTCCTGCTAGCCTTGGGACCCATGGGCCATCATTCGCTCCGTTCGATCCTCACGATCCTTGTCGGAGATCACCTCCCGGCGCGCACGTCGTGATGAAGCTGACTCTCCCCGTGCTCTTCGTCCTGGCCGTGCTGGTGGGTGGCTGGCTATGGCACGACTCCGTCGAGGAAGGGCCGGGCGGGATCGTCCCCGTTGCCGTGCGCGCGTCCGATGATTCTCGCGCGACCCCCGAGCGGGTCCATCTTGCTGGTGGGGACCAAGCCGCGGCGGACGACCTTGGTCGCACCGCGCTCGCGCCACCATCGCAGCCTGTCGAGCAGGCTCCGGTCCAGACGACGGAGGCAGACACGACACCTTGGGCTCAGCTCGAACTGACCGTGCTCGACCGGGTGACCGGGGCCCCCGTGGTCGGAGTATTCGCAGACTTCGAGCCGGTCATGTCACCCGGCGCAGAGAAACCAGAAACCCCACCGATCAGCCAGGCTGCCATCGAAACGGATAGGGACGGGAGGCTCACGGTGCAGATTCAGCCTCGCCTTGCCTTCGAGTACCGGGTCTTGTTCGCGGGCTCCGACCCGAGGCTCTTCGAGGGCTTCCTGGAGCCCTTCGATCCTGGCGAAGAGCGGGACGTGGAGCTCCGCGTTGACTCATCTCGTGTCCCTCGCTTCTACGTCCGCATCGTGGATCACGCCACCGACGAGGTCTTGCTCGGAGCCCGGATCGTGGAGGTGGACCGCTTTGGGCAGGGGCTCCACATGGAAGGCCCGCTGGATTTCGAAACGTGGCGTGAAAGGCCGAGCCTGGCGATCGTCGGAGGTGACGGGATCGCGGAACTGCCGAGGAGCCGATTTGTCCAGAAGCGATACGCCGCTCTCATGGATGGCTACTCGCCCGGCGTTTTCGAGCAGTCGCGCGCCGCGAAGAAACGAGAGTACGCCCAGCGGGTCGGGCTGCTGCGCGGCGCTTCCCTCGAGGTCTCCGTCTCCGACGGCTCGGGTTATCCGGTGAGCGCGGCAACGGTGCGCTTCGAGACAGAGTTCCCCGAGCTCCAGGCACCGGGCTCCACGCCGCAGATGCCCGCCGGTCTCGGTACACACGCGGTGAGCACCACGACCGATTCTTCGGGGAAGGCCAGCTTTCGCGGGTTGCCCGCAGCCGGCGCCTACGAGCTCCATGTTGCCTCCACCATCACCGGAGGCCGGGATGTTCCCGTTCCCTTCGCGCATGAGGACCTCGAGCCCGGGCAGACCGTTGAACTCGACGTCGTCGTCCAGCCGCTCGGGAGCATCGTGGGAACGGCCTTCCTCCCGAACGGTGAGCCCGCCGCAGGCGCGCAGCTGGTCCTACGCCGGGATCGAGGCGACGAGGGCCTGCTCATGGGACCGTTCGAGGCCCCGAACGACCGACGGATCACCACGGGGCACGACGGATCCTTCGAGCTGACGCTGGTTCCCGCCGGAGACTGGCTGCTCGGCCCCCCTGGAATTCAGGTCGAGGCCGTTGAATCAGAGGACGATGCGCTGCCGCTGGACCGCCATGCGCCCACGTTCACGAAAATCTCACTGGGCGGAGAGCTGTCGACGTCGAGGCTTCGAATGGAGCTGGATCCCGGCGACTGGATCCGGGGCGTCGTGCTCGATGAGGCGGGCGAGCCGGTTGAGAGTGCCTTCGTTCGCGGCCGCTTCGGTGAGTCGGACGCCTTCTGGGGCCAGACGGGCCCGAGTGGCCGCTTCCGGCTCGGCCCCTTGCCCTCTTCCGAGGTGGAGATCACGGTCGACGGCTATGAGCAGGGAACCTGCCCGCTTGTTCACGTTCTTCCCGGGAGCGACCCGATCGAGCTGCGACTGGCGCTCGGTGGGACGCTGTCACTGCGAACGGTCGAAGCGTCCACGTCCGAGGAGGTAGCGTGCCGCTTCGAATTCCGAAAGCACGGCCCGAACGGCGAGGTCCTCGAGAAAAGCGTATTCATCACCGTCCGGGGAACGGTGGACGATCACGACCTGAGCGCTGGGACCTGGAGCGTGCTCGCCTTGGGACCGAATGATCTGATGGCATTCGTCGGCGGCATCACCATCGAAGCGGGGCTCGCAAGCGAACCCATCGAAATGGCCCTGGCTCCCGCGGGTGATCTCGTCATTCAGCGAGCCCCGAATGCCCGATCCGTCGATATCGAACTTCGTCGCGGCGGCCTGGTGTTCGCCCGGTGCTCGGTTCCGGCCAACGATTCGCTCACGGTGCCGGTGCCGACGGGACAGGTGTCGATCACGTTCGCAGGAGATCCGCGGGAAAGCCGCCGAGTCCATGTGCCCGCTGGTGGAAAGGCCTCCGTGCTTCTCGATGCAGACGAGCACGATGACGGCTGAGGGCGCACCGCCCCAAGGGCGCCGCGGCACCAAGCCTGTGACGATGCAATGAGCGGCGCGCGCGCCCTTTCGATGCCTCTTCACCTGGTGGGCGGGTTCCTGCTAGCCTTGGGCCCCATGGGCCACCATTCGCTTCGTTCGCTGCTCACGATCCTCGTCGGAGCCGTCTGCGCGCTCCTCGGAACCCCGGCGGGCGCGCAGGCCGGAGAGGAGTCCCCCACCAGGGTCCTGCTCGTCGACCTCGACGACGTCGGGCACCTGCTCATGGACGCGGCGCGGACGCCGAACCTCGATGCGCTGGCCGAGACGGGCCGGTACTTTCCCACCTTCGTGGCGTCGCCGTCGTGCTCTCCGTCGCGGGCGATGCTTCTGATGGGCGCCCAGACCTCGCACCCGGACATCCTGCTCGGGCGGGTGCTCCTGGAGGAGTCGAAGGAGCGCACGGCGTACCAGCTCGAGCCGCCGACCTTGACCTCGCTCAGCAGCCTGGTCCTGGGCGCGGGAGGCTCGACCGCCAAGATCGGGAAGTGGCACCTCGGGATGCCCGAGGAGCCAGAGCATCCGATTCGGCTCGGCTTTGAGACCTACGCCGGGGTCATGGGGAACCTGAACGAGGACGGGGTGAGCTACCACCGGTTCCCGAAGATCATCGAGGGCGCGATGGAGCTGGTCGAGGGGCGCTACCTCACCACCGACGAGACGGACGACGGGATCGCGGCGCTGGAGCGCGGGACCGATCTCGTCTCCCTCAGCTACCACGCGTGCCACGGGCCGTGGGCGGTGCCGCCGCTGGAGCTGCTCTCGCCCGAGACGCGGGCAGAACTCGTGGCGCTCGGGGGCCCGGACGAATGGCTGAAGCTGGAGCCCGCTGCGCTCGCGCCGCTGATGCTGGAGGCGCTGGACCGCGAGCTCGGGCGGCTCTTCGCGCAGGCGCGCGGCAAGGGCTACACCGTCTTCGTGTTCGGGGACAACGGATCGTCAGGCTTCGTGGGCGGCGGGAAGAAGTCATTTGCGGACTCCGGGGTCGTGGCGCCGCTCTGGGTCTTCGGGCCTGGCGTGGAGCCGGGGACGGATCCGGCGCTCGTGTCCATCTGTGATGTGTATGCGACGGTGGCGGAGCTGATGGGGATCGAGCGTCAGCCCGAGACGCAGGGGCCGCAGTCGCTGTCCTTCGTTCCGGCGCTGCGCGGTGAGCCTCACACGCGGAGGTTCGCGGTCGCCGAGATCTTCGGGCGCATCGGCGACAGCCCGCGGGAGCGCAAGCGCATGCGCTGGACGCGGATGCTGCGTGGGGAACGCTTCAAGCTGGTGTGGAACCGGAAGGACGGCGAGGACTGGTCGCTGTTCGATCTCGTGGCCGATCCCGACGAGGACCACGACCTGATCGCCGAGGGCGAGCTCGGGGACGAGGCGCAGCTGGCGTACGACGAGATGCGCGCCGTCATGGAGGCCGAGGTCGCGGGGAGCGGGCGCGAGGTCGTGAGCGGCCAGCGGGCAGAGGCTTCCGAGGACGCCCCCGCCGAGGCGGGTGACGATCGGCCGACCAAGGTGCTCCTCATCGACCTCGACGACGTCGGGCACGGAATGATCGCCGAAGCCAGGACCCCCACCCTCGATGGGCTGGCGGCGCGCGGGCGCTTCTACACGACGCTGGTCACGGCGCCGACGTGCTCGCCTTCGAGGGCGATGCTCCAGACCGGCGCGTGGTGCTCGGACCCGAACGTGCTGCTCGGGCGCGTGCTGCGGAACAAGTACAAGGGGAGCCAGGCGTACGAGCTTCCGACGAAGCCGCTCCAGACCCTCGCGTCGTTCGTGGCTGCCTCCGGCCGCAGCACGGCGAAGGTCGGGAAGTGGCACCTGTCCCAGGCGAGCGCGACCGCTCATCCGAACGAGTGCGGCTGGCAGAGCTACCGCGGCGTGATCTCGAACCTGATCGTGGCCAGCGACACCTACGAGTCCTACCCGAAGGTCGTGGATGGCAAGGAGCAGCGGCTGGAAGGGCGCTACATCACGTCCGACGAGACCGACGATGCCATCGCCGCCGTCGAGCAGGGCGTGGACCTCGTGTCGGTGAGCTACCACGCGCCGCACAAGCCCTGGCACGTGCCGCCGGCCGAGCTCCTCGCGCCGCGCTTCGACGGCGAGGGCAAGCCCCTGGAGATCTCGGCCGAGGGTCTTTCGAACGAGGAGATGACGCTCTTGATGCTGGAGGCGTGCGACCACGAACTCGGCCGCTTGCTGGAGGCCGCCGAGGCGCGCGGCTACACCGTGTTCGTGTTCGGCGACAACGGCGGGCAGAACTCGCGGGAGGAAGAGGGCGGCAAGGGGACGTTCCTGGAGAGCGGGATCGTCGTGCCGATGTGGGCCGTCGGTCCCGGGATCGAGCCGGGCGTCGATCGCTCGCTCCTTTCGATGGTCGACTTCTACGCGACGATCGCCGAGCTGTTCGGGCTGGAGCGCGATCCGAAGACCCAGGGGCCGGACTCGTTCTCGTTCGCGAGGACTTTTGGCGGCGAGATGATCGGGCCGCGGTACTGGGCGTACTCGGAGACGTTCGACGTGCTCGGAGAGGACCCACGCAAGCGGATCAGCATCCAGTGGCAGCGCGCGGTGCGGGGGCGGCGCTACAAGCTCTTCCAGAACCGGGGCGCGGGGTTCTTCACGCTGGTCGACCTCGAGGAGGACCCCGAGGAGAAGGTGAATCTGCTGGACAAGCTTCCGCTGTCGGGGGAGGCCGACGAGGCCCACAAGGCGCTGCTTCAGATCCTCTACTCGATCTAGTTGCTCCTGAGAAGCGCCCGCTCCGATCCAGTACGATGCCGGGCCTATGGCAAAACGCACACCGAAACGCATCGGCGTCCTCACGGGCGGCGGCGACTGTCCGGGTCTGAACGCGGTCCTCCGCTCGGTCACCAAGCACGCGCTCCAGGCCGGGCTCGACGTCCGCGGCATCGAGGACGGCTTCCTCGGGCTGATCGAGAACCGCGTGCGCGAGCTGCGCTACGACGACGTCTCCGGCATCCTCAAGCTGGGCGGGACGATCCTCGGGACGTCGAACAAGGCCAACCCCGAGAAGTTCGCGGAGGGCACGGACGCGGACGGGAACGTGATCTGGAAGGACGTCACCGATCGGTGCTTCCAGTCGATCGAGGAGCACGGTCTCGAGGCGCTCGTGGTCCTCGGCGGCGACGGGACGATGATCTGTGCGCAGCCGTTCGCGAAGGCCGGGATCCCGGTGATCGGCGTGCCGAAGACGATCGACAACGACGTGATCGGGACCGAGCTGACGTTCGGCTTCCAGTCGGCTGTGGAGATCGCGACCGAGGCGCTGGACCGCGTGCATACGACGGCGGAGAGCCACGGGCGAGCGCTGGTCGTCGAGGTGATGGGCCGGAACGCGGGCTGGATCGCGCTGCGCGCCGGGGTGGCGGGCGGCGCGGACTGCATTCTCGTGCCGGAGATCCCCTTCTCGATCGATCACGTGATCGAGCAGATCGAGTGGCGGCGCAAGCTCGGGCGGCGCGCAACGATCATCTGCATCGCCGAGGGCGCGACGATGATCGGCGGGCACCAGGTCGTCCACGCGATCGACCCGACGTCGCCGGACCCCATCAAGCTGGGCGGGATCGGCGAGATCGTGGCGAACCTGATCGACGAGCGGTCGCCCGTGGAGTCGCGGGCCGTGACGCTCGGGCACGTGCAGCGCGGCGGGTCGCCGGTGGCCAACGACCGGGTGCTCGGGACGCAGTTCGGGGCGGCGGCGACGCAGCTGCTGCTGGATGGGCACACGAACCGGATGGTCGCCTGGGTGGAGGGCCGCGTGACCCACGTGGACATCGCGGACCCGGCCCATGGCCAGCGGACGATCCCGGCCGACGACCCGCTCGTGGCGGCGGCGCGCGCTTGCTATACGACCTTTGGCGACGAGCCGCCGCGGGCGCTCCCCGAGGACAAGCGCGGTCGCGGGCCGCGGGGGCTGCTCCGATGAGCGCTGTGCGCGTCGCGGTGCTCGGCAACTCGTTTGCCAACATGATTCAGCTGCCGGCGCTGCGCTGGGCGGCGGCGAACGGAGCGCCGAACGAGGTCGTCGCGATCGCGGGGCACGGGCTGGAGAAGGCCCAGACGACGGCGAAGAGCTGGGGCATTCCGGTGGCCACCGATCGCTGGGAGGACATCTTCGATAGCCCCCTGCCGGGCGGGGCGGTGGACCTCGTGATCGTCTCGACGCCGGTGCATCTGCACGCGCCGATGGTGCGGGCGGCGATCGACGCGGACGTGGCGATCCTCTGCGAGAAGCCCTTTGCGCTCGACGGAGCGGAGGCGCGGGAGCTGCGGGATGCGGCGCGCGGGCGGCTGGCGCTGATCGACCATCAGACGCGGTGGAGTCCCTTGCGTCGCGAGCTGGCGCGGAGGATCGCGGCGGGAGAGGCCGGAGCCCCGTGGAGCGCGCGGGTGCTGATGAATTTCGCGTCGGAGAAGCGCCTCCAGTCGCCCTATTCGTGGTGGTACGACGAGGCGCGGGGCGGCGGAACCCTCGGGGCGATCGGCAGCCACATGCTCGACGGCGTGATGGATCAGTTCGGCACGCGGGTCGAGTCGGTGATCGCGGAGCTCAGCACCTTCGTGAAGGAGCGCCAGCGCCCCGATGGTCCGACCGTCGAGGTGACGGCGGACGAGGCGTTCTGGATGTCGTGCCGGATGCACGACGGTCTCGTGTGCCAGGTCGAGTCGAGCCTGATGGCCTTCGGGGCGAAGCGCGATGCGGGTGAGGGCGTGCTGGTCGAGTACAGCGGTTCCAGGGGCACGTTCCGCCTGGAGGGCGAGACGAAGCTTCTCTGGCTCCCCCACGGCGGGCCGCCGGAGGTGCTGGCGCGGGATCCCCTCCCCGGCCATGGGGAGCTGGGGATGCCGCCGGGCACGGGCTTCTTCCCGAGGGTGCTGCCGTCGTACTTCCGGGATGTGCTCCAGGCGGTGGCGGAGGGGCGGACGGAGCTGCCGGGCGCCGCTGACTTCGACGACGCCGTCCATGTGATGGACGTCCTGGACGCGGCGCGGGAGTCGGCCCGTGAAGGGCGCCGCGTTCCTGTGCGGAGCGATGCCTGAGCCGTCGCCCCGCTCCGCGGCGTCCGACATCGTGGGACGCCTCGCGCCGTCCCCGACGGGCCGCCTCCACCTGGGCCATGCGCGGTCGTTCCTGATCGCGTGGTGGTCGGCGCGATCGCGGGGTGGACGAGTCGTCCTCCGGATCGAGGACCTGGATGGCGAGCGGGTCAAACCGGGCGCGACGGAGCTGGTCCTCGAGGACCTCGCGTGGCTCGGGCTGGATTGGGACGGGGAGCCGCTCTTCCAGACGGCCCGGACCCAAGCCCATCGCGAGGCCCTCGACCACCTGCTCCAGCGAGGCCTCGCCTATCCCTGCGTCTGTACGCGCCGGGAGATCGAGGAGGCGGCAAGCGCGCCCCATGCGGGGGACGAGGAGACCCGGTACCCGGGCACGTGCCGCGGCCGTTTCGCGAGCCTCGAGGAGGCGCGCTCGGCCACCGGTCGGGAGCCTGCCATCCGCCTCCTCGTCCAGCCCGGACCCGTGCGCTTCGAGGACGTCCTCCACGGCGCCCAGTCCATCGACGTCGCGGCCACGTCGGGCGATTTCGTGATCGGCCGGAAGGATGGACTTGCGGCCTACCAGCTAGCGACGCCCCTCGACGACGACTTCCAGTCCGTCACCGAGGTCCTGCGGGGTGAGGATCTCCTCCCGAGTGCGGCGCGCCAGAAGCTGGTCCTCAGCGCTCTGGGCCGCCCTTTCCCCACCCAGATCCACGTGCCTTTGGTCCAGGGCCCGGATGGCCTACGATTGGCGAAGAGAGCCGGCTCCCTGTCCCTCCAGGAGCTCCGTGAGGCGGGTGTGCGCTCGGAGTCACTGGCGACCTGGGCCGCGGCCTCGGCGGGCGTCCAGGGTGCCCAGGAGGCCCCTACCCCATCCCCTGCATCCGAGTGGCTGGCCGCATTCGAACTCAAGGCGGTCCCTATCGCCGAGCCGGTCCGTACGCCGGAGAGTCTCCCCCACGAGAAACGAACATGAAGCAAAGAACCCAGAAGAGCCCTCTCCTGCCCCACGCCCTCCTGTCGCTGGCCGCGTCGCTGATCACGTCTCTGTCCCTGGCGTCCTGCTCGATGGAGCCCCTTGAGAGCCCGTCCGAGGTGTCGGACCAGGCGTCAGTGGAGAGCGTTTCGAGCCCGATGGACGATGCCACTTCCCTCCCTCCCTATTCCGAGGTCCCCGCCGAGACCTCCCTCCCCGCCAGCACTGAAATGACCCCAGAAGACGCCACCGCCCCGGATCCAGCCCCTGCCGACGCCGCCCCCCAGCTCGAGGTCGCCACCCTGGGTGCCGGCTGCTACTGGTGCATCGAGGCGGTCCTCGAGCAACTCGATGGAGTCGAGTCGGTGGTCTCGGGCTTCATGGGGGGCGAGATCGACAACCCCACCTACGCCCAGGTCTGCTCAGGAACGACGGGCCATGCGGAGGTGGTCCAGGTGACCTTCGACCCCAAAATCTTGCCCTACAAGGACCTCCTGGACTGGTTCTGGAAGTCCCACGACCCCACCACCCTGAACCGTCAGGGCGCGGACCGGGGCACCCAGTACCGCTCGGCGATCTTCGTGCACAGCCCGACCCAGCGCCAGATCGCAGAAACGTCGAAGAAGGACGTGCAGCCCACCTTCACCGACCCGATCGTGACGGAGATCACGGACGCGTCGACCTTCTACAAGGCGAAGGACGAGCACCAGGGCTACTACTTCGACAACCCCTCCCAGGGCTACTGCCGGATGGTGATCGCCCCGAAGCTGAAGAAGCTGGGCCTCAAGTACTAGCCCCCCACCAGCCGATCCCCTCCTCCAGAGAAGATTTCCGAAGGTCTCCCCGGAGACCCTCTTGACACAGCGCCCGCGCTGCGTATCCTCTCGCCCTCGCGTTCCCCGATAGCTCAGTTGGTAGAGCAAGCGGCTGTTAACCGCTGTGTCGCAGGTTCGAATCCTGCTCGGGGAGCCACTCCCCTCCTGGGTTGAGCAAAGCTGCTCCCCGGAGGCCGCACATGGCCGCCGCGAGCCTCGATTCTCCGGCTTGGCGTGTCAGGAGGGTCGGCTGGGTGGCGTTCCATATTGCTCCTAGGTCTCTGATCTCTCGACTGCCTTGCACGAGCCGGTTGACGCTGCCAAACGGTCATTCCGCGGCGCACGGAGTTCGCAACCAGCTCGCGGAGCAGCCGCGGAGCAGCCGCGGATGAACAGGACGCTCGGGCTTTTCCTGACGGTGCCGGCTAGGGCCACATCGAGCGCTGCGCTACGACGTACTAGGATCCTCTGGTCAGTGCCGTCGCTCTCCCCCTCCCTATCAGCTTGAAGAGCGATCGGAGGAAACCCCTCGGCCCGCCTCCTCGTGCCAAGAAGACTCGCCCGATCGTACCGGCGCAAGTTCCGTCCAGGAAGAAGGCCTGCGGTGATCAGAGCCAAAGCTCTTGATCATGTCTCTCTCCGCGCGCCCTGTGGGCGCAACTTGAAAAAGGATGAAGGGTGAGTTCTTGAGCAAGTGGTCTCAACCCATCGATTCAAGTCTTGCTCTCTCCGCCCCAAGAGTGCATACCAAGCAAATGGGCCGAAAGAATACCGCGCAGTCAATGGACAAGACTCCAGACACCTTGGATGCGATTCTTGCTCGCAGGTATCACGGTGCAGTCAATATCCGGGGGATTCGCTACCAGGTCCTGTACTCCATCCTCCGAGCCCTGGAGCTATACGGGCTGCCCACCTCGGCGTCTGTTCGCCTAGAGGGCATCGAAGACGTCGACTTGCTCGGCTTCTGCCTTCAAAACGAGTTTATCCAGGTCAAGACCGCGGGTAAGCCGTGGAAGTGGTCCCAGCTGGGCGACCCTGTAGAGCACTTCCTAGAAGCACACCGCGCTGACGAGAGCACCCGATTCCAACTCGCCGTGAGCTTCCGACTAGAGAAGGACATTGAGAAGCTCGCTTGCCATGAAAGCCTATCAGCGACCGAGGGCAAGCGAATAAGAGCTAAGTTTCGTGAACTCACCTCAAATTTTGGTGCTACACCTCAGGAAACGCAGGCCCTCCTGGATGGTCTCTCGATTGTTTCAACACCCGAGGCTCAAATTCGATGCGAGCTACTCGCCGCTATAACGGACAGGTTCGAACTTGGTAGCGAAGCCGCGGAGACTTACCTACTTGTGCTGGTGGCGAGGTTCTTGGGCTGGGCGCAGGAGAGGTCCACGGTTACCCTTTGTGACCTTGTGCAAGTTCGGTCATCTGTCGGTGAGGCACTCTCAAGAGAACAACACTTTCAGGCCTATGGGCGCGGGCTCGTTACGAGGCTTGCCTGGAAGGAGGACGCGCAAACTGAAGACTTCTACGAAGGCAAGCAAACAAGGCCTGGACACATCGTTGCGAGCGCCGACATAGACCGACCGCGCTGGATCAAACGAATAGAGCAAGCGTTTGCTGCAGGAGGTGTCTGTGTGTTGAAGTCGTCAAGCGGTCAAGGAAAATCGACATTACTTTATCGCTTTGCCCACGATCATTGGCCAAAGGAGAACACGTTCGTGCTGCAAGCCGCTCGCACACCGGAGGATGCTCACGCGGTCATTAGTTACCTACAGCACAGAGCTGGCGTGACTCTTCCAACGTTCCTCCTGATTGACAACGCTGGCTGGGTCACTAGCGAATGGCCCAGAGTCGTCGAACAATGCGTCGCAGTCGGCATCCCGGTGCTTCTGTCCGTTCGGATCGAGGACTGGTATCGATTCTCCAAGCAGAGCGGAACCTCCTACGAGGTTGTTGAGCCGACACTCGACGTTCAGGAGGCAAAAGCTGTCTTCCGATCGCTGCGGCAGGCTAGGAGAGTGCACAAGACGGTTCTCTCAGCCGAGTGGGCGTACGAGCAAATCGGTACACCGCACCTCCTAATGGAGTACGTCTATCTTCTTACGCACGGCCGCATGCTGGAGGAGCGGCTTCGAGAGCAGTTACAGCAGTTCTACGAGTTGGGCGAAGATCCCGTCAAACTCGAGGTACTTAGGCGCGTCGCGCTTGCCGCAACGGCAGATTGCCCAGTCGTGGCTGCGAAGCTTCTCGACGCGATTGAGACTAAAGACGACGTGCAACACATCCTGGATTCACTCGAGGGCGAGTACCTCGTTGCTGAGGGTGAGACACTTCGGGGCCTTCACAGGGTGCGTTCGAGCCACTTGGTTGAGCTTCTACATGGAACTCACGCCTCGGTCGAGCGAACGGCAATTGCAGTCCTCCCGGCTATTCCGCGAGAGACAGCGAGCACCTTCATTGCCAGCGTTATGTCAAGAGGCAGCGTAAACACCAGCCAGTTCATTCAGGCCCTAGCCGACAGCTCTCTGGATAGGCCACTTGACGAGATGCGTGCCGTGATCGAGGGAGTTTATGAAGGTGGAGAGTGGCTTTTTTTTGCCACGCACCGCCATCTCTTCGACGAAGCGCAACGCGCCGCGGGGACGAGCGGTCCTACAATGCTCTGTACGACATCCGCGCCAGTAATACAGGTCAACATACTTGATCAGTTGAGTCAACTGTGTGGAGGGCGCTCCCCCAGAGTGTTGCGCCTTCGGGAGCTTGCCTCGCAGTTTATGGACATTCCCCGGGGAAGGGACAGAGTGACTGAATTCCTATTGCTCGCAGAACCAGCTATTACATCATCGCGGCTGGCAGAATCGCTTCGAGACGTCGGCCACGTCCTAGATTGGTTCACGCTGTGTGGGGTGCGGCTGACATCTTGGAGCAATACCCAAGCCGAGATGCTTGACGCTGACCAACCGTTCCGGCTCGCTCTGAACGACTACTGTGCATTATCGCAGGGTGCCTATCGCTACGATGAATCTTACTTCCTCCAGTGGTTCAGGCACAATCGCTCTCGTATCCTGAGTTACCTGAAGTACAGTTGCGATTGCCTGACTCTTGACATCGTCGAGCAGACTCTCACGGTCGAATTTGTCATCGATTCGGAGGGGGGCGATGTGAACAGCCAAGCAGTCTCACGTCTTGCGAGCCTTCGCTCTGCGGTACCGTTTTGTGAGGAGTATCGATCTCGACCAATTTGGGCGCTTCCAGAAGGGCTGACACCAAGCGCAGACGACGGGACAAAAAACTTGCTGGCGGAGAACAACCCATCTTCTAGCGATGTGGACAAGAACGCTCTGTGGCGCGCGGTTGTGGAGCAAGCCTACTTGCCAGATAGCTACTTCGTGTTTGAGGAGGCCTGGTTTGAAGCTAGGAAGGCGGCGGTGCAGTTCGTGGAGATCCTATCTCGCGTCCTTGAGCGGTCCCTGTCCGGGAAGAAGGTCCCCTCCAGCGCGCCGTCTCAGGTCTCCCGGCAGCTTGCGAGCCTTCACAATTGCTTGCAGGAACTGCCCAAGCTCCCTCCTCAGACCCCGGCTAAGATCTCGAGAGAATTCGCGGCGCCTGCACATTCCTCAAGGGAGAACCCGTCTCAATGGGTCGCCAGCCTTCAGAATTTCTTGAGCCAGTTCGCTGGGTACAGCGAGGATAATTCAAAGAAGGATCTTGCTCGTCTCGCTTCAGTGAACTTCTACAGCGCTGCGGTTGCGCTGCCCGCCCTCCACGGAGCCTTCGACGCGCTGTTCGGAGTCGCACTCGACTATTTCGACGCACGCTCGCTGAACAGCCGAGAGTTGGAGTCTTATGCCTCCCTTGGAGAACTTGTGGATCCGTGGCTGGTGAATCCGCCCGCGACTAAACCCTCGAACATACGACAGTGGATCCAAGCTCGCACGAGGAAGGAGAACGAGGCTGCCATGGCGCGCATTCGCTCCGCAACTCAAGAAGTTGAGAATCGCGGTCTAGTGCTCTCTCTCCCCCTGGGGGTCGCCACGCTAGGGAACCTTCGCTACGTGCCCATTGGATTCGAAGCCGTCGATCCAGGTGACTCTGGAGCTCAAGTCCAAGCACTTGCCGCGGCTTTACAGGACGTCCACGACCTGGGCGACTACTTCTGCCTTGTTCCCCTGTACCGAGGTAATAGGTTCTCTGACCGTGCGCACCTCCTTCCCTCCCGCAAGCTCTCGGACTTCGCGGACGGAGCTGCCGAGCAGTGGGAAGACCTCGTTCCCATGGAAATACCGGCGGCAGTGTTGGGGCAGTTGTGGTCCTCGCAGCTAGTTCCTTTGCATCAGTTGCAAGTGCAGGCAACTGTCGCGGGGCTCGTGCTAGAGGTTCAGTGCATCCACGACCTTCGTGGAGAAGTCGAAAGCAGGCTCAGCGGTGATGACGATCACTTTAACTTACTGCACAGAGAGCAACAACTCGACAAGGTGGCGCATCGTTTTTCACTGCTCTCGGAGGTGGCTTCAGCTGCGCTTGAGGAGGGCGATGCGATGCTGGACGCCGACGCCTCTCCCATTCGGGAGCTTCTCGTTGCTTTGGCCAAGAAACGCTGGAGCGAGGCCGAGCGGATGGTTGCAGAGGGCATTGTCACTGGCGAGCATCTTCAGGCGCTAGGGTGTGGGTTCCGTAAAGTCTGACAGGGGGCGTTCCGGAAAGTCTGATGTCTACCGCCATGCGATCCGCAGGTCCTGATCCTGTCAAGGCTGGGTGTCGAGGGCCCGTGCGTCCGCCCCTCTCTCGTCGTCGGAGTGGACTTCGACCCGGGTGAACGGTCACGAATGACAGAGGAGCGAGCGCGACCAGGGCGACCTTGGCCGCGCTGCTCATCGGTGGAGAAGCGCACTTGGGGCCGTCGCGCTCCATGATATCGAGTGGCGGATTGCCGCGCTCCTTGGTCAGCGCCAAGACGTGTCGTGGAACAGAAACAATATTGTTGAAGCGCAGGATGTCCGCGCCGCCCCAATCAACCACTCGAGCCTGCCGCCTCGACCGTCTTCAGCAGGCTCAGAACGTAGGTAACGGTCTAATTCCGGCGCAATCCGTACGCGACGTAACACCCAGATCCCGGCTTCTCGCATCAGCGCCGCGCAATGATGCCCCCACGGTGACTTGCAAAATTATGCTAGTAGTAAAAGCGCGCATCTTGACGTCTAAGGTTACTTGCATCATCGGCCTGCTGTGCATATCTCACCAGCTCATCTAAAAGGCCAAGGGCATCGCTTGCTGCTCTAGAAAGGGCGTGATCCTCGCCAAGTAGAACCTCAAGGAGACAGCGATGGCTTCGCAGCGAATCAGTCTGACTCCCACTCCAGCGTACCGCCCGTAGACGATCAACCACGACCTTTAGAGCTGCATCCTTGTCGGGGCAGCAGCGAAGAAGCAACCGTCCAACCGGGAACCATTCCGGACCTTCACTCCCGGCAAGTTCAGACCACAGAGACCCGCAGCAGAGCAGGTCAAGGTACCGGCTCCCTGGACCGGCGCCCGCCCAACCAAGAACGACTTCAACCCCCATTTCATCCAAAGGATAGCCGTCTTGTCGTCCGGAGTCGAATTCGCGCAGCCAGAGAGAGTGAGAATCTGACCTGCCCACGCACAGAGCGTCGAGCGCAGCATAAGGAAACTTATCCGTAAAATACCTCACCAGTCTCGAGAATTTCCCCTCCAAGTGTCCGCCTTCACGAACCGCTGCTGCAAATTGGGTGATAAAGTCTATAAAAGCGGCGTCCTCCTCGCCGAAACACCAGTTAGCAAGCGAGGCTAACCTCCAATCGATGTCAGATGAGAGCCCATCAAAATCAATTCGGGAGAGCATTTCCCTTCCAACCCCAACGAAGGCGCTCCAATCCCCCTCTTCTATTTCGTCGCTTTCGAGGCGGTTAAGCACGGCGAAGCATATCTCGATCGCTGACTCGTGTCCGCGATTCTCAAGTGCAAGAATCTCTTCAATCAGCCCCGTTAGCCCCGTCGCGTCCATGGACCTTAGCGCCGGACCGCCAACCATGCATCTTGTCGGCTGACGCCTGAGGCGAATAGCGGCTCTTAGACGCTGGATACCCGCCTCGTCACACTTGACAACAGAGCAAAGCGAGAGTGCGATGCTGCTGAGAATTTCGTCGTCAATTGCCTCATCAAGAAGGTTGCCAGCAGTCGCACTATCACGTTCACCAAGCGCCTTCATGAAGCCATGAAGCAACTGTCCTGTAGCCTGCCCCTCGCTTTCAACGAGCTCTCGGTAGCCGTCGGCGAGAATCCGCCACACCGGCTGGATCTCTTCACACTGCTGGGCAAGTCCGGATCCAACGTCGTACAGTCTCGTGCTCCGTGATCGGAGCATTTCGGACAGCACGGCTATCAGTGACTCGGAGTCCCCGGCAAGCTCCTGACCGATAGTATTGCACAGCTCCGCGACCTCTCTATCCGCATCTAGGTAGTCGGTGCCATATGCTTCTCTTAGAGCAGCATAGTCACGCGAAGATGTTTGTTCTGGTAATGCATAGACACGGACACGCTCCAGTACCGTGGACGGCGCAAGCGCTTTCACAAGTTCCTCTAAGGCTTGCGCAACTGCCAGGGCCTCGGCGGTCCCTTCCTCAAGAGCCTCCCTCTGTGCGTGACTGGCACCCACCCAACCTTCAGGCCAACCACCATCTTGTGCAAAGGCTCTTGCCAACTCAAGAAGCTCCTTATGAGCGCCGGTTCTTGGCATGATGTCGGAGAACACGCTTGCCAAGAGTTCCTTGGCACTCGCTGTCCAAGAGTGCTCCTCCTCAACCAGCCACAGACATAGAGCCGCTACCTCTCGGAACCAGTCGGCCTGCTCTTCTGTCGTTGCCGGGCGGTACCCCCAAGTGCGCGCGTGCGAACCAAATTGTGGCTGGAAGGCTGAGCTGAATCCACCGGTGAGCAGCATCTTCGAGAGACAGCCGAAGAACAGATTCTCAGCTTGAGTAGCTCCATTCTCAGCCAAACCCTTGAGTACACCCGTGCGCTGCGTGGGGTCTGCAAGCGTACCCGACAAGGAGATGGTGAACATTGACTCAAGGGCCTCGGCGGGAGTGTTGCTCCCAACTTGCGCATCTAGTTGGATGAGTAGTTCGGCGCACCGCTCGAACGAATCCGCCGGGTAAGCCAAATGCCGAATGAGAGTGCATATACGGTGAACTCGCCCCTCCTCCACTGGGCCCTCTTTCAACTCTCGCACTGTGCGGACGAGCAATTCAAGGGCAGCCGCTGAGTCAGCAGGTGCAGCGAGAAGTAAGAGGTCAAGACCCTCGTTACTAAGGCTCATCGCTGAGTCAAGCGGGCCTCCTGCACACATCCAGTCTGATGCGATCCGCTTCGCCTCATCGCATGTATGGAGATGACCTAGGCGATACGCAAATGACCGCACGAGCCGGCTTGGCGATTTTGCATCGAACGCCCTAAGCAGAGTGTCGGGATGGAAGTGCCGAAAAGCATCTGCAGCCCAACGGTGAGCAATTCCCTGCGGAAGCAATGCACGCGCTGAGCCGCGCTTCTGGACAAGCTGTCTGTCTCGGAGTAGCTCCACGTTCCTGAAGAATTGTGCACTGCTCAACTCAGCGAGACTCGCCAATGTCTCTAGCTCTCCATTCTCTTCTCGCTCGGTGTCAAACGAGGCGACTAGCGCTATAGTCTCGGCGGTCCTTCGGAGCTCTTCACTGATCTCCCCACCCTGAGACAGCAGGCGCTCGAGGAGCTCTGCGTCGCTGACACCCGCAAGGTCCGCCCCGGCACGTCTTGCGTGGGCGAGAGCCAGTCCGATGCGGTAGTTACCTCCTGAGAAGTCCGCGATGGCGCTGCGGTCACCTGGCGAAAGGTCTGGAAAGCGTCTCTGTAGAACAGCGTTGAGCTGCTCTGCAGTGTCCGGGTACAGTGAGAAGACGGCAGTTCTTTCCGGCTGGTCGTCCCGGACGTCGTGCTCGATTGTAAGAAGTGACACGGAGCTACCGCTGCCCAACGCGATGGCCAACCGCCGATGTTCTTCGCGAGTACAGTTGTCAGCGATGAGCACTACACGCTGCCTAGTCTTTGACAGATGTTCAACCAACTCGCGAGCGCCAGGGCGCGGCTCGGCACCCAGGTCAGCATAGACAGCGAGGCTGGGATCGAGTGATCCTTCTCCAATCCGCTCATCAAAAAGTGCCTGGGCGAGTCGCGTCTTTCCCACACCAGAGAGTCCGACTAGCCGCGCAATACCTCCCGGCCTAAGCTCGTGCCTCAGAGCTTTTAGCCCAACGGCCATTGCCATAACTTTGCTCTGAAACTCGAGTCGCTCAGACTTATCTCCGAGGAACTCTTCGTCCAACTCACCTGGCGAACTTGACCAATCCCCAAACGGTCGCCACCCGCTAACAGCAAGCCCAAGCGTCCTGCTCTGCACCCACGCAACCATCGAAGGATGGCTATTGGTCCACTGTGCGAGCTTCTTGCTGTCGTAGAAGAATAACGAGATACCCGAATCGCCTACTTCACCTAAGACGACATCCTTCATCGCATCCAACCTGGATTGGAGCATCGACTCCGAGACATTGTCTCTTGAGCTAGCAATAATATATGCCCCTCCATTGGCTGCAATCTCAGCGATTGCCGGTCGAAGGGAATCGCCGGAATGCATCTCACTTCGCACCTTTGCTGCTGACATCTTCTCGGCCTTGACCTGGATCCCGGTCGTCGAACTGGGAATGAAACCGCCGGACGATGGCCCGCCGCCTTCACGCACCATGACGTCAATACCACCGTCAGCTGCGCGCTGGTCCCCACCACAGTTAACACCAGCAATTGGACGGCCGTCACGCCCTAGCTCAGCTCTAGCGAGAATGCAGATGAGCTCGCGAAGAACGGCGTCATCTAAAGATCCAATGTCTTCAGGGGTAACTTCAAAGAAGTTTGGCATGGCGTAACTTGTTTTTAGCTGTCGGGCGGCGAGGCAGACATCTGCTCTCGTACACCTTTAAGAACGACTTGGTTGTCTGTGATTCGGCTGCAGTCGCGCCACTCCAACTACTTCTCATCTAGGAGAAGAGGGCGGGCGGTGGAGCTATGCCGCCGAGTGAAATACCTCAGACTCACTCCACAGCCGCAGGTACAGGCGACAACGGCCGTGACATATGGGGCAGCCTTGAAGCCTGCGAACGCTGCCCTGGCCGAGCAGTCGCTGACGGGGAACTCGAATGCGTTGGTGCCGAGCCGTAGCAGATCTCTTCCTACCCCAAAGCGCCTCCAAGCTGCTGGACACTTTGGGGGGCATGGATAGGAGATTGCCACCCGCCCCAGACGAGTATTCGCCTACGTCTGGAAGAATCTCCCAGTCATAGGCTAGTAGTCCTGCGCTGGGTCGGTGTCTCGGATCTGGGAGGGATGGACAGTGGTCTAGATCTCCGTCTCTGCGCTCCCAGGACTCGCTAACGCGATGAGCTCGCGCGAACATTACGCTTGGCTCCCAGTCGGCCAGAGTCGGTCCCGGAATGAACTGGAACGCGATGGACGCGCCGTTGTAGCGGGATAGGTTCCCTTGCGGCTGGATGCTGACATAGTCGTCGAAGTACCTCACGTGCCGCCGCCGCTGGGCCAGGCCGTCGCGGCTGTGACGCGCGAGCCGGACTCCGTTGAGGTCAAGACCGGCTTGATGGATGACATCGTTCAATTCGTAGAGCATGGTGGGAGGCGACGATCAGAGCTTCGAGAGCATGGCCAATGCGTCGTACGCCTGCAACGCTGGCGCGTGCATCGCTGCCATGGTCCGAACCTCCACGTACGGCCCGTTGGCGCCGCCGTCGTCGTTCTTGCCGAGGCAGCGGGAGGTGTCCTCCAGCCACGCCGCACCGGGGATCAGGAAGGTCTGGCCGGGGAGGCCACGCTCATCGAGCATCACTGCCGCGACGAGGAAGTCCGCCGTGGCACGGAACCGGTTGGCCTTCACCCATGGGTTCACCGTCGAACCGGCCGCTTTCACCTGAACCGAGTACCAGCGGTTGGTCCGGGTCGAGCGCACGGCGATATCCGATCCATGGCCGTCGTCGCAAGCCGCAGTGAAGACCTCAAGCGCTGGGTCGGAGAGCAGAAGGGATGCGACATGCAGCTCTGCGATGTCGCCCTTGCGTTTCGGTCCCAGGTGCTGGCTCTCCATCGGGGAAGCGTACCACCTTGGACTCGATCGCACTCGAGCGAATCCTGTCCAGGACCGAGGCGGCGCTCCCCGTCGTTGATGCACCGTCCCACGAATCGGAAACGTGGAGCGGCTGGCGGGCGCGCACGGTTAGTCCCAGGGAGAATCCCGAAGACTCTCTGCTCGCCCCAATCCTGCGCTACTGCAAGTTCCGACCAGCCCTGTTCAGCGGCGGCTGCAGTAGGTCGATCAGGAACTCCTCGATCGCGGGCGCGATGAAGCGCCGGCTCTCCTCAACCCCGACGGTTCTCAGCCACCGGACGTCGCCGAAACCCTCCCGCGCCACGAACTTGGCGCCGCCACCCGCAACATGGCAGAACACTCGGCCGCCGACCGACGCTCCCATCGAAGCCTTGCCGATGTAGAGGACCGCACCCGACTCATCCAGCAGCGCGTAAACGCCGGCGCTGTCAGCGTTCGGCCAGGTCGTCTTCGCAGCTTCCTCGCAGCGGAGATCGAAACGTTCGGACCAGGTTGGGCGTTGGATGCCGGAGGGCCAGTAGGCGTCGCAGAACATCTGGAGTAGGCCGTCGAGAGTCATGGGCAAACGTAGGTAGAGCTGAATGGATCGAGTGCGGGGCCGAGGTTCCCGCTCGGGCTGATGGTACTACTTGCCGATGCTCGGGCGACGGGCTCGGCCAGAGGGCGGCGCCTCGGCCCGGCAATCGTCACACGAACCGATGGCGCGGCAGACGGACCCTCCTTGTTGCTCCAGCCAGGAGTGCTCCGCGCTGACGGGCCGCAGCGCCCGAGCCGAGCGGGTGTCATCGCCGCAGAGAATCCGCTCCTGCGTCGACGGATCAAGCCGGAGGAGCATCCCGATCTGGCTGACTCTAGCTCGTGTGACGCCCAGTGCCGCCGCGACCTCCGCCGCCGAACTATAGATGCCCTTCTCGACAGCGTCCTCGATGTAGTGCGCGAGGGCAAGGGAGCGTGCCGCTGGCGACGTGACAGGGCGTGCCGGGCGTTCCGGTCGCAGGTCGGCCTTGGAGCCTCCGATGCGCGACGTGAACGAGAGCCCGGTCACGCGGCGGCCTCCGCCCCGATGGGCTCCATATCTCGAAGCCTGATCTCGATCGCCCCGCTCGGGCCGTCGTAGACAACCGCGTCGAGAATGAGGTCCAAGAGCCGTGCTTGCTCGTCAAGCGTGAGGGTGTCCCAGACCGCGGTGAATTCGGCGAGCGCCTGAATGAGGCCGTCTGCGGATGTGCCTGCTTTGTCGAGCGCCTGGAGGTCTCGCCGTGCCGCTTCAATTCGCTCATTGATATCGGCCATGGCCTCTTCGACTTCTTTGAGCCCTTTCGAGAGAGCAGCTGAGGTCCCCTGGTCGCCCATCGCGGCGACGAGCTTGTTCTGCTTCCGGAGGAGTTCGCCGTGGGACCGATTGAGATCCTTGAGGCCAGCCTGAAGCCTCGTCCGTTCCTCGGCCCGCTGTTGGCCTCCCTGGAGAAGGGCGGCCTCCACGATCCGCGGGTCCTTGCCCAGCCGTCGGATCTGCTCCACCACGTGCTCCTCGAGCTTGCCCGCCCCGATGCGAGTTCCAGGGCAGGCGCCTTTGCCCTGCTTCTGCGCGCGGCTGCAGATGTAGTACCTGTAGACCTTGGCCTTGCGCTTGGAGTTCGTCGGCGTCAGGGCCGCCCCGCACCGGCACCTCGCGATTCCGGACAGCATGGCGCTCGTCTTGCGCTTGGGGCGCGACTTTCCTCCCGGGGCTTGAGCCTTCAGCTTCCGCTGCACGCGGTCCCAGAGTTCCTCGTCGACGATGGCGTCGTGCTGGCCCTCCACCAGGTCGTCCTGCGCTCGGACGAGACCGCGATAGAGCGAGTTCGTGAGGAGCCAGTGGATCGTCGAGCTGTTGAACGGCGCACCGCCTGTTTGTTCGCCGGCCTGGTTGACCCACGCCTTGTTGCGAATCCCGAGAACGCCCAGCTCCTCTGCGACGGCGACGCAGCCACCCAGGTCCAGGTACGTCTGGAAGATCCGCCTGACGGTTACTGCCTCCGCCTCGTTCACGACGAGCGCCTTCTCAAAGACGTCGTACCCGAGGACTGGTCGGCCGCCGGTCCACATGCCGCGCCGGCGCGAGGCGCTCATCTTGTCCCGGGTTCGCTGAGCGATCGTCTCGCGCTCGAACTGGGCGAACGACGCCAGCAGGTTGAGCACCATCCGCCCCATCGGGCTGGTGGTATCGAACCGCTCCGTGACACTCACGAAGGCCACGTTGCGCTTCTCGAGCAGCCGCATCAGCTGGGCGAAGTCGTCAATGCTCCTGGAGAGGCGATCGAGACGGTACACCGCCAAAACATCGAGCTGCCCATCCTTGATGTCCTGAATCAATCGCTGGAACGCCGGCCGGTCGGTGGTCGCCCCGCTGAACCCGCCGTCGTCGTACCTCGCATCCAACGCGACCCACCCATCGCCAGCATGGCTCTTGACGTACGCTTCCACGAACTCCCGCTGGGCGTCGAGCGAGTTGAACTGCTGGTCGAGCCCCTCGTTCACGGACTTGCGCGTGTAGATGGCGACGCGGACCTGCTTGGCCTTGATACTCGGTGCCATCAGCCTCGCCCTCGCCCAGTCAGGCCGAAGAAGGCCGGCCCCGAGACGTGGGAGCCAGAGACGGCCTTGGCGCCGGCAGAGAGGCTCCTGTAGGGCATCCCGTTGACCTCCCAGCCGTTGGTGGTTCTGACGGCGACGACCAGGGTCCCGCGCCATTCACGCTCGAGCCTCGTCCCGACCGGGGGCTCGCCCGATGTCGACTTCCGCGGTGACCTCGGTTTCGGCGAAAGCCCTGGAAGCTGCAGCTCCGCCTGGATCTCCGCGATGCGCTTCTTCGCGGCGCCGCTGAGGCCACCGAAGCGGATGGCTTGCTCCTGCCACGCGCAGCGGTAGAAGAGCCACTGCCTGTGCTTCGAGCGCGGGGGCTTGCCGAAGAGGCCGTGATAGCGGGCGACGAGTTGCGGCACCGAGGCGCCCTGCAGCTCGTGCAGGACGTCCTTGATGGGCGGGTGTGTACTTGGATTCATGCTGTCCTCTTGGAGTTGGGCACGGCGTCAACCACCGTGCGCCCGCATGCACGCTCGTCCTGCCCCACGTCATCAAGCCCGTTCTGGCGAACCAGCTCGAGACGGCGGTATCCCCTGACGAGAATCTCTGCGACCTCGGCCAGGCGGGCCTCCGGGCTCATCGATCCTGGATCGCATCGTCGCAGCATCACTGGCCGGCCTCCTGGCGCCGTAGCTCCGCGAAGACGGCCGCTTCAAGCTCCTCGCGGGCCGAGTCGTTCAGCGGCCGTACAAGGGCGTGGCGGGCCCCGGAGCGGTCCGTGCGGGACGGCCAGCTGAGCGTCAGGGAACCGGCGCGTGTTCGCCGAAGGGTGACGCCGTCGACGACCAGCGGGCCGTAGCACATCCGGACGAAGGCGAGGAGACCGCGCTCGGCATCCTGGTCCGTTCCCGGGGTGAACTTGATGTCGTAGATCACGCTTCACCCCCGAGGTCGTCGCCAAAGAGCGTCGCCTGTCCCGGGAGGTCGGGGCTCGCGGGTGGCCTCGGGCCTTCCCGACGGTTCGTACGGAAGGGCCGCTCGGTCTGAGAAGGCGTTCCGCTCTCCGTGTCGGCAGCAGCGTAGTCGGGGACCGTCAAGACCTCGTAGTGATTCGAGTTCGCGGATCTCCTGTCCGCGCTGTCCGCAATGAGCCCTCCTGGGTCATCGGTGTCCGGCCCTTGCGGACAGGACGGACAGGACGGACAGGTACTTGGAGAAGAGTTTTCAGCGGCATCGTCGACTTCGCCCCATTCGAGGGGGCCTGGCGCGCTCGCCTCGCAGGTGATGTCCGATCTCCTGTCCGCACTGTCCGCACTGTCCGCATCAAGCCCTCCTGGGTCATCGGTATCCCGCCCTTGCGGACAGGACGGACAAGACGGACAGGTACTTGGAGAAGAGTTTTCAGCGGCATCGTCGACTTCGCCCCATTCGAGGGGGCCTGGCGCGCTCTCCTCGCAGGTGATGCCCGATCTCCTGTCCGTACTGTCCGCACTGTCCGCATCAAGCCTTCCTGAACCCTCAATGTTCGAACAGGATGGAAGGGAGACCGTCGAGAGCGTGTCCACCACGTTGCGCTGGGCTCTCCAGCCGAATAGCGTTGCCAGTTCTCGAACACTGGGTTCTTCGCTGGAACCGTCCGTCCTGTCCGTCCTGTCCGTCCTGTCCGTAAAGCCGAGTCCTTCCTCTGCGGGACCGGTCTCGCGTGGACGGGTCCGTTCTGTCCTCCGGTTCGCCGCTTCGCCCAGTGTCGCCTCTGCGTCCATCCGCAGCCGGATGATCCGGTCCCGCTTGCGCCCGACGCCGCGCTCCCCGGTCTCGACGAGGAGCCCAACGGCGCGCCACGATGTCTGAAGCCGTCGGACTCTCTTGCCGACAGTTGCTGCCGTTCTCGGCCACGTGTGCTGCCTCGTGGCACCGACGTCCGCATGGGCCACAGCTTCACGCAGAAGGCTCGCGGCAGTCCCTGACCAGCTACCATCCCGCTCCACCAGCCTGACGACGGCTTGCGCGAAGTGGTCCTGCTCCAGCACCATGTGCCGCGCAAGCTCACGGTTGCGGGTGTAGGCTGCCATGAAGGCACCAGGCTCGAAGCCAAGCGTGGACTCGGCTGCTGTTGCCGTCTTGGCGAAGTCGGCCATCCGTGGAAGTTCCTGGATCTCGACCGCACTCCGCTGTCGGAGGACGACCACGAGGCCGTCCAGAATGGCACCGAGAACCCCAGGCGCTGCTTTGGCGAAGGTCGCCATCAGCCCGGCTTCGTCCCTGCGATTCTGATCAGAGATCGTGGGCAGCTGTAGCACCACGGCCCGGTCGAGGAGGTCCGGCCGTTCGTCCAAGTCGTCGATGCCGTTCATGAGAACGGGTCGCTGGCACTCGATGATCGTCTCCTCATCATCCGAATAGAGGCGCCGGGTGGCGAAGCCGCCTCCCGTGGCCACCATACAAAGCGCATCGGAGAGAGTCGGCGTCAGCCCGGACAGGTTGTCGAATGCCAGGAGCCAGGTGTTCTTCGCGGAGATGAGCAAATCGCGCTCCCCGGCAGGCGGGCGCCGCAGCTGGCCCCGATTGGGGTCCACCAGCGCCTGTACCAGCCGGCAGAGTGTGCTCTTCGCGCTGCCCTGCTCACCTGAGACGATCAGGATTGGAAAGGGCCCCCGCGGGTAGAGGAATGCCAGGAGGGTGCTGCAGAGCAAAACCCACTGATCCTCGTCGGCGAGGTTGACCAGTGATCGAAGGTCTGCAATCGAGCCCCCACGCACTGGCTGAGGAAGAGGCCGAGCTGCGTCACGGCGAAGGAACCTGCAAGCGACCTCCGGATTCGACTTGATGGTCCATCCTGCCGACGTGACGTGCACAACCTCCCTATTGTCGTTCGCAAGATCAAGGACGATGCCGTCCTCGAACACCATCACCCTCGTGCCCAGCTCACGGCTCTCTCCTTCGAAGACGGCATGTGCCTTGAGCAGCATGGTCACCTCCTTGAGGGAGGCAGCCGAAGGGGCCTCCTTGAACTCCGTGAAGCATCGTCTCGCAAGCCAGTTCTCGAACGCCTCCGATCTGATAGGAAACGTGTCCAGGTAGGCGCCGTTGGGAACGGTCGCGAACCCCTCACCCTGGCGAGCGTCGACGCGGAACAGCTCTATGGCAGGGTCTTCCTGAATCGTGGCCATGAGGCGTTCCGCCAGCTTACCTCCACCCTCGCGATCGAAGCTTGCGCCGGCCGCACCCTCCGCAAACGACCCGAGTTGCACTTCGAGGTCCTCAGCCTCGGACTCGGTCAGGCGTGACGCGAGCTTCTCGATCACCTTCTCACGAGCATTGTTGCTTGTAATGTTGAGCTTCTCGACGAAGGCACCGCCGGGCAGGTCGACGAGGAGCTTGCCTGTCCCAGAGGAGCCGGTTGGCGCCCAGCTCACGGTGAGCGGCGGCGCCGGCAGCAAGAGCCCGTCATCGGCGCTGTTCTCCCGCGGGTCGGTAGAATCATTCATGGCCGCCACCCGAGTCTGCTCTGGCCGTGTCAACGAGCTGGTCGAGGTCCACACGAGTAGCGCCAGTTTGCAGCCAGCGCCGCACGTCCTTTTCAGGCGTGCGGATGAGCCGGACGGCGGCGCCTCGAGCCTTGAGTCCTTCGACCAATTCAGCGGCTCCCTGACCCCCAACAGCGTCGTTGTCCGCTACCACAACGACCTGGCCTACCCGCTGTCCGAGGAGGTGACGCTGAAGGGCTCGAACGCATTGCCTCGCACCAGGTCGGCCGATGGCGTAGACGCCCATCGTGAGTAGCGCGGCCGTATCCGACTCTCCTTCGGCGATGAAGATGCTTCCCGCGACCGGAGATCCGGACGGGATGAAGAGGCCGTTCTTGCTGCCTTTCACCGCAAGCTTGCGCCCGTTCGGAAGCCGCAGGCGTATCCCTATCGTCCTCCCGCGGTGGTCGAACATCGGGAACGACCAGGCGTGGGAGGCATGCTTCACTCCGAGCTGGACGAGGGCGGGGCCGCTGACCCAGCCGATTCCGAGTAGTCGCAATGATTGCGTCGAGACGCCGAGATCTCTGGCAAAGGCGTGGAGGTCATCGGGCTCGACGGCATCCCGCAGCTGACCGGCCAGCGGCTCGAAGTCGCGGCCTATCGATACGCGGATTGCGCGACGTGGGATGCGTGGCGTGCCCGGAGTGCTGGTGAACTCATGGAGATAGCCAGCGTCGCTCCATCGCCGCGGCGACTCCACGCGAGGGCAGATCGCGGAGAGGAGTTCCCCACCCAGCCCGATGCGAATCAAGCACCAGTCCGTCTTGCCGCACACTGGGCACCGCATCCGACTCGTCTCGGCAAGCTTGCGCGATCAAGGTGGCAGCGTGTTCGCTCGACTCTTGTAGGTGGACTCGTCGCCCGACGATCTTGCGGCTCCAAACGTCCATGATGACGTAGAGGTAGAAGAACGTGCCACGGGCAGGGCCGCGCAGATAGGTGATGTCCCAGCTCCAGAGCTGGCAAGGCCCAGTTGCGATCTTCTCCGGCGGCTTCGCGCGTTTGGTTGGTGCGCTCGCGCGACCGCGTCGAGTCGCGAGTTTCTCTTCGCGCAGGATCCGATGGAACGTGGACTCTGAGGCTATGTACACGCCGCGATCGGCGAGCGTGGGAACGATCTGCTTCGGGCTCAAGTCCATGAACTCCGGGCCGCAACAGGTCTCAATTACCATTTCACGCTCTGGGTCCGACAGCTTGTTGGTCGGCGTCGACTTTGGGCCAGCCCGTCGGTCGTCGCCGATCCCGAGCCTTCGCCAGCGCTGCAGCGTGGTGGCCGCGATTCCGAGCTCGTCGCACACCCTTGCTGCGGACGCGCCAGCGGTAACCGCCTCGTCGTAGAGCCCGAGGATCATGTCGCGCTCCTCGTGTCCGTGTCGCCGTCCCCGTCCCCCCAGATCTCCTGGATCCTTTTTTTTAGCACCAGAATGGCGGTGACTTCAGCGAGGGCCTTCTCCTTGCGGCGAAGGTCTTTTCTGAGCTCGTCGACCACGTCCGCGTCGACTGACGGCTTGCCTTTCGATCGCTTCTGAGGCGAGAGCCCCGCGAGTGCTGCCGCCTCTGCAATCCCTGTCCATTCATCCAGCTGCGCCGAATGAATGCCTTCACGGCGAAGGTACGCGCCAAGCTCTTCTTCCGAGCACGCTGCAGCCTCCTGAACGATTCGAAGCTTCTCCGCGCCGGACCTGGATCGCGCCTTCTTCGAGTTCTTGTCGCGCATGCCATCGAGACTACGCTCGCGAACCCACTGCGAGAGCGTGCTTTGTGAGATACCAACCGACCTGGACAGAGCGTTGGCGCTAATGCCCTCGGGACCAGTCATTCGTTGGATCATGCGGGCCTTCAGCCCGTTGGAGTATTTGGGCACGTAGATGCCTCCCATCGCCCCCGATGGTTCTAGGTAGTGGCGGTGCGCAGGACGGCCTTCGCTTCCCCTGGAGACTCGCTTCTTGGGAAGGGAGGAGGGACGCCTGCAGACTCAACGTCGTCGGCGGCCTCCCGAGGCTCAGCGCCATGCTGGGCTCAGGCTGCAACTACCCTGACACAGGGGGCCCCCGCACCGCTCTAACGAACGGGCCGCTCTCTGCCGGAAGCCATCAACGCTGTTCTCTAAAGCTCTTCAGGTCTGGTCCGCTCAGCACGCTGCCCCGCCCCCAGTCTGACCTACCCTTTTCCAAGTCGCAGGTGATGGCCGCGCTCTTCAAGCGAAGAAAGCGCTTGGCGCGCACGTTGCGGTTGCGAGCCAGCTGAATGGTGGGGCGACCCGAGGGCCCGGTCGCCAGGCAGAGGTCGAGGCCGACATGGCCAAAGGCGTCGCCGAGTGTCAGTGGGGAGATCACCCAGTCGGGAAGCATCGTCTTCAGCGAGAAACGATAAAGGCCCGGGTAGTCATACCACATGGGCGCTGAGACCAGCAGGACCAGGCCCTGCTGGTCCCTCCGCGGTGCTGGCCCAAAGAGAGCAAAGGCAAGCGCGTGTCCGAAGTGGTTCCTCGATGGCGTACTGAAGATGGCTCCTACATTCCCGTGGGTCAGCTCTTCGATCCTGTGGGCGGTGCCTTGGACCTCCGGTGGCAGCGCCACCACGGCCCGTCCCTGGAAAGAATCGTAGGACGGGAAGCCGAGTGCCACGAAGTGGCCTCCCGAGGCTCCATCGACAGCCAAGTCGAAGGCCAGCCGGTAGAACGAGGCGTCGTTGTACTGGTTTCCCAGCACAGGGAGAGCGATCCAACTGGCCGTGCCTGTCCCCCGAAGCATGGCCGTAAGAGGCAGGACGCTGAACTCAAGCTGCAACGATCGAGGCGAGGCCGGGCTCGTTCTGCGGGCTACGAGCCCGAGTTGGCCCGACTCACCCGTCACCCTGCGCGCTCCGAGGAAGCTCCTCCCTTCGCCTACTTCGAGTGTCGTCAGCGAGATCCGATCCCCCGGGTCGTCCTCGGACGTCCCCCACCAGCGCCGATGGATCTTCAGATCGAAGAGGCCCCTGGAGTCGCCCAGCAGAACGTGCACGGCCTCAGCGTCGCACCATGAGTCCCAGATCCTCTCGGGTCGCTCCAGGGGAAACGCCTGACTCGCGTTCGAGCGGGCGACGACGATCGCATCCTCCTTCAGGTAAACGAGTGCCCTGGCATCTTCGCCTTCGGCCTGCAACGAAACGAGCGCTGCTCGATCCGGCTCGAAGTGGTCAAGCTCCCAGGCGACCTGATGCTCTAGAGGAGTCAGCCCAACCAGCTCCACTCCCTCGTCGTCGCAGCTCATACGGGCACGGCTCAGGCGCGGGTCCCCCTCGAGCCGTGGCGGCATGAGGCCCAGGCGAAGCCACGTATGACCACGGGCAAGGAAGTCGTCCCCGTGATCGGCGAGCTCCGTGAAGCTCAGCACAGCACCAACGTGGACGGGTCCTTTGCCCTGCAGCGGTCGGTAAGCCGGTAAGCGCGGATAAGCCGCGCCCATGGCCAGGAGAGTGAGTATCAGGACGTGAATTCGCATGGGGAATGAGCCTCGTCGTATTCACGGCACCGATGGTCATTCGACGACAGGAAAACCGGGTATCGAAGGCAACTGATAGGCGCTCCAAGCGGGATTTCGACCCAGCCCCCACGGTAGACTGAGGCCCGATTCTTCGATTTCCTCACCGGCGACGCGAGAGAGCAAGGGGGCCTATCGGGCTCTTCCCCGAGCCCCCCACCCTCGGTTCTGCCTCTCCGAACGGCACCGCCGGTTCGCTTCACCACGACCTGCAGCCAGCACCCTTCCCAAGAGTGCTGGCTGATCTCATTTCACCGAGCGCGGTGACCCGCGCGCCGCTCTACCGCGCCGCCCTACTTCCCGAAGTCCAGCCGCCCTTGCCGAAGCGGCATCGGTATTCGTACTTCGGACTCTGCTGGTGGTGAGCGGCTCGGCCCTGGCGATGACGGGTCTCCCCCACCCAATGAACCGGATGATCTCCTCGCCGCCGCTCTCACCCCCTCCAACACCTTCCGCGCTGTCTCCCGATCTGTGATCACGGAGATCATGTGCCGACGCCCGCGGCAGCGCGGACATCTCAAAACGTCTTCTCCGAAAACTCTCTTCAGAAGATCCGCCCAGCAAATAGACCTCTGACTCTTCGGTGGCTCCCCCAAACCCATCGAGACGTCTTCATCGGCGACGTCGACATCCTTCGGCTCCTTCCGAACCACCGGCCGCGGCACGACCTGATCGCGCAATGGCGAAGCAGGTGCAAGCACCCCCTGATACGTCAGCTGGTGCTCACGCGGATGCGGCACGATCGCCGCCAGCCGCGCGAGGAACTGGTAGGGCGTCATGACGAATCCCTTGGTCCCATCTTTCCATGGCTTGCGTAGCAGCCACGAGACCATCCCATCGGGACGCACCTCGAAGCGCTCGAGACTGATGGCGGGCCTCGTCACATAGCGGCAGAGCTTCTCCAGCTGCGCCCGCTGGCCCTTGCGGATCAGCGTCGCTGCGTGCAACGAGAACCCGTCGGCGTTCATCACCAGCGGAGGCGGCACGTACTGACTCCCCCAACCCGACGACTGGAATGCCCTGGAAAGATCAGGGTCGATGAGGCGTTTGAGCGGCTGCCCAGCACCTGGGCCGAAGGGCACCAGCGACTTCACCGAGGCCGCCTTCAGGGCTGGAAAGAACGCATCATCACGCGCGTCGCCAAAGTCGAGAAGCTGCTGCTCATGCTCACTCGAATCCGCGAACTCAGCAGGTGCCTCGATGGCGTCGTCGTGTACGCGCTGGACCTCGTCCGTCGTGAGCGGGTCTGCGGGGAGAAAGCGAGAAGCGGCTGCTTCGGCGCTCGGCCTGGGGCCGGCACCGACCCTGCGTTCGTAGCGTGATTCCCACCGGGATGCTATCCTGATGGTTGTGGGGCGCCGCTCAGGCCCTCGCAACGCCCGTTTCACCCCCTTGAACGCTTACCTACGCCGGGTGTGTCAATCACGTGCGACAACCCAGCGGCATCCGTACTTTTGCTCATCAGCGAAATTTGGAATGTGGGGCGATGAGCCGGGTTCCAGTAACAACTCTTCGCATCCTTGCCAGCTCAAAACCGTACTCAGGGGCTCGTTCCTCAAGCAAAGCTATCAGTTGCTCGGCTTCCTTCTTGGCAGCCTTCCTAATATTATAAGAGTGACTTGGCTGTTCCATTAAGATGCCTACTGATTGGTATAGGTCAATAAGCATTAGCAGCAACGCGCGCCCGCTATCCTGAAGAGGGCCACGCAGAGTATCTATCTTCGCAAGTGCCGCCCTCGTACGATGACCGAGAGGACCCTGTGGGTGAAGACAAAAGCCAGACGAGTGCAGCTCATCAAGTTGCTCCTCCGAAATCAACATCCTCGCCGATGGCAGCACGTCGACATCAACCCATTCAGAAAACAGCCTCCCTCCTACGCTATATAGAATTGCGCGTACGCTCGATTCACCTGGACCTACGAAAGCCGGCTGATAAACCCTCTTTCCGGTACCCGTGACTGCGTGGTCTTTATCCTCACTATACGTCGGCCTGATGTCGCGACCGAGGGTGCCGTGAAGGATGAAGCTAACGGACCAGGCGCCCGTGGCTCCTTGATCAAAGACAATCGATTTGTACAGCGACGCGCCCATCCCCTGAAGTGGACGGTCGAGCCAGGTAGTCTTCCCCTCGGAGTTACGCACTTCTATCACGATGTACGGAGTCGAGCGTGCTCCCGATTCAAGCCAAAAAGGCTCTGGCTCACCTTCTAGGCCGGGATACTCAAACTCAACTCTTGCCGCAACGCCTAGCGCGGGCTGGACGACGGTCGAGCTCAGCTCGAGCTTCAGTGAACCTAGTAATGGTTTTTCAGGCACTTCCGGATCGGACTGAATGGGAAGCGCCGCAATGAGGATTAGGAATTTAGCGGCAATAGACATAATTAATCCGCTTTGTACAGAAGTCGAAGAAGTGAGACGTGGAAGTTACTGAAGCTATAAAAATCTAAGTCCAAGCTGTGGCTGCCAGCGTCCGGCCACATAAGGTTCTTGAGAGAATTCTGAGAGCTACCTGGCCCGTACAAAAACCCTTCCTTGTCCACATGCGGAAGGCCAAGCTGATGCCCCACTTCGTGAGCTAGCGTCATCCTGACAGCTGCAGATCTCTCTGTGGGATCATTGAGTGCATAGGAGTCACTGATGGTCTCCCAATAGACCCAGGATGCCGGCCCGCCAAAGCCAAACCTTCGAACTGGATGAGCGGTATAGATCTCAGCATAAGCCTGTCCAAGCAAAGATCCTTCCTGTAAGTAGACCTCCTCTATTGGATCGGCGTCCGTCAACGATTCATCGCCCTCGAGCGCCTGCCCAACGTAAACCGTCCACATTAATAGGTCATCGAGGCCCACTCTGTGCATATCTGTATGTCCTGACATCTCCACCAGTTCTGTAAGCTTCTGCGAATTTGCTCTGGGGTAAAATGGGATGACGGATAGGAACTCCATGCTGGCAGTCGTGGAGACCTCCACAGTACCCCAAGGCACGATTTTACGCCAACGCCCTCCCCGACAACCGCAGAGGTGACCGCTTCTGCCGCTCGACAAGCGTACACCTGCGCTCCAAGCTCTCCCTCGCGGCCCTTCGCACAACGACCTCCAGCCAGCACCCTCCCGGGGAGTGCTGGCTGTTCTCACTCCCACGGGCCCCGCGGCCCGAGCTGACCTTGCCCAGTGAAAATGGACACCCCAACTAGCGCGGAATGCGCGAGGATGTGCACCATGGCCCGACGGATAGGACTTCCAAGCGGGGTGTCGACACCCCGGTAACCGTAGCCCGGGGGCCCGATTCTTCGCTACCCCCATCCTCGCGGGCCACGCGGGAGCGTCCGAGCGGCCATCGAGCTTCTAGCTGAGCCGAACTCGCTCGAATTCGCCCTCGCCCACCAGCACCACCGGTTCGCTTCACCACGACCTGCAGCCAGCACCCTCCTCAAGAGTGCTGGCTGATCTCATATCACCGAGCCCGATAGCCCGCGCGCTGCTTTGCTGCGCCCTACTTCCCGAAGTCCAGCCGCCCCTGCCGTGGCGGCATCGGTATTCGAACCTCGGCCTCTGCCGGTGGGGAACGGCTCGGACCTGGCGAGGACGGGTCTCCCCCACCGGGCGAATCGGATGACCTCCTCGCCGCCGCTCTCACCCCCTCCAAGACCTTCCGCGCTGTCTCTGGATCCGTGACCACAGAGATCATGTGCCTGAGGCAGCGACAGCGTGGGCAGCAGGAAGTGAGGAAGCGCACGCCGTACCAAGTGCCCAGCCCGACGTTGTCCCGCTGGCTATGGGGGCCCACTCCCTCACGCTGGCCATCAGGGCGTGATGATCTGCTGTTGCAGGGGATTGGACCAGGCGAAGCCAAAGGGTGCGGCCGTGCTTGTGCTGAGCGCCTGCAGGAAGAGCGTTCGGCCGATCATCGCGGGGTCGGCCGGGACCTCGACCGTGGCCATTCCGGGCTGACCGTTTCCCGGTATGGTGATGAACTGAAGGAACTCCATCGTATGACGGTCCAGTCGCTGGACGCCGAAGGGGGTGCGAAGACCCTGGTAGGCGGGATAGTGGGCGTCCGCCGAGAACAGCGCCGCCCGCGAGCCCGCCTGGCCGAAAATCTCGAGCATCAGCGGCTGGCCAGAGACGGCAGGCCCGGTCGCCTGGAGCGGCTCGAATTCCCAGGGCCCGATGTCGGCCTCGATCACACCGTCGAAGTTTCCGTCGGAAGGCCGAGCGTCGTCGATGTTGCGAGGGGACGCGACCCAATAGAGCGCGGGAAGGACTCGATCGATGGCCGGACTGGTCGACTGCAGTCTGAAGTCTCCGGAGGGCGCATCCACGAACTGCGGATCCCCCGAGATCACGCCGTTCGAGCCAGTGAGCTGGCCGCTCTGCACGAGCGAATTCGAGAGCTGGACGTCCGCGCCTCCGAGAGTCAGGTCGACTGCGTTCGACGAGAGAATCAGATCGGTGAGATCCACACTCATGTTCGAGTTCCCCGACGTCTCGATTCCTATCGCGACGTTGTGCAGCACCGAACTGTTGATGTCGACAAGGGTCGAAGCACCGGGCGTCCCCTGCCCGATGGAAAAGCCTGCACCACAGCGGTGAACCTGCATCCCTTCTATCTCCAAGGTCGCGTTGTGCGAGTCCACGTTCACGAAGCGCAACGCAGCTCCGCCACAGTCTCGGATGACGGACCGGTACCATGACACCACCGAAGAAGTGGCCCCGCCGAAGTAGTTCATGTGGACTGCGTCCTGCCCCATCCCTTCGAGAACGCTCCTGTCGAGCGAGACGAGACAGAGCCCGGTCGTCTCGATCGCGGTCTGGCAGTTCGAGATGCGAGACTCACGGAACAGGAACCGAGAGACGCGAGTTTGCTGAGGGTTGTCGTAGAGGAGGCCCGTGGTGCAGTCTTCTATGACGCACCCGCGAATGTAGACCGTCCGGTCGTTCAACTGGATCGCGGTGCCCGCGTTCCTGATCGTCAGGTTCTGCAGGTAGTGCTGGGCGTTGCCAAGGGCTCCCCCCGAGTGAATCGCCAGAGGAGCACCTCCTCCGTCGATGATCACACCGGTGCTGCCCAGGAGTCGCCGCTGCGTCGGTACGACGAGTGGGAAGGTCTCGCCCGAGCTGGTGCCGTAGACACCGGGCGCCAGCACGACCGTGCGAAAGCCATTGAGGGTCCCGACGAGGAGCCCTGCGGTCACGGTCTTGAGGGCGTCCTGCTCGGTCGCGCCACTGTTGCTGTCATCGCCGTTGACGGCGTCGATGTAGATTCGTTGCCCGGCCGCGTGGGAGGCGAGAGCCAAGAGGGCGAGCGTGAGAGCAGAGAGCGTTCTTTTGATCATCGGAGGTCTTGGCAGGTGTAGGGTGGCTCTTGTCGCGACGGGGAAGCACCCGCGTGTGAACTGAGCGCATGCGGCGAGGAGGATTCGCGAACGACGCGGCCGGGCGCCGGGGCATTCGAAGCGCTATCGCAGGAAGTGCGACGAGTCGGCGCTTCGATGTCCTTTCCCACCCTGACTCGCGTTACGCGGTCGATGCGGTGGACTGGCCGTTGAACAGGGTCTAGCGGTCGCGGCGGAGCCAGTAACCTTCGCTACCCTACGAAATTTCCAAAAATACGAGGTCTCCCCCATCAGTGCACACGCACAAGCCCCGTCATGTGCGGAACGAATGGCGATCGACCGAGCCTGTGAATCGACAACTTGGTCCCATGGAGAAACCTCCTGATGCATCCGGGATGGCGGTACTTGATTCTCCCCGCGATTGCGAGCTGATCTCATTTCACCGAGCCCGATGGCCCGCGCGCCGCTCAACGGCGCCGTCCTTCCACCCGACGTCCAGCCGACGCTGACGAGGCGATATGGGCGTCCGGTGAACGGGCTCCGTCGGCGGCGAGTGGCTCTCCACCGGCGACGACGCATCTCCGCCGCCCCTCCGACGAGTCCCAACACTTGGACACGCGCGTGATGCCAATTGCGATTTCCTTCATGGCGCTCTCCAGGAATGTTCGCAACTCCAGCCCACTCGGGGAGCCACTCCTCTCCTGGGTTGAGCAAAGGTGCTCCCCGGAGATGGCGGACGGCGCCAACACTGGCGCCTCAATGACTCGCGCCCGTCCTCTCAAGGCTCTGCAGGACCTGTCGCAGGGGGCAGACTCGTCTCGGAAGTCTCTGGTCTCGACAGGGGCTCTGGTTGACAGATGAGAGACGGACCTTGCTCCGTGGAAGGGCTGCGTCGTGCCACCGATCGCAGGCACGCTGATGGTGGCGGCAGCCACTGCTTGTCCTACGGCCCGTGACGACCTTGCAGTGGCCTCAGCTGACCGATGGGGACAGTAATTGGCGGAGAGCCCCGGACCGCTGGCTTGACGAATCGCGAGCCCCTGCAAGACGAAGCCCCATTTCTGCCGGATTGCTCTGATCTCGCTGCTCCTTGCGGATGAATCTGTTGACTCTTCCCGAAGGTCAAGGACAGTGATGGACAATCCTCGCAGCGAACTGGCCCCCCCTTCGAGTACGTCAGGTGGCGATCATTCGCCGAGCGCCAGCCCCCCCCACACCTCTTGGTCAGCAACGGGAGGCATCGCACGCCGGAGCCGGCAGCTCACCCGACCGTGGATCACCCCCTTCGCCAGCAATGCATCAGCCCATCCGCATCACTCAAACAGAATTGAGAGGCTGTTGGTAAAGTTGGATGTCAGGCCTGGGTTGAGGTCGCGATGCCATAGCTGGAAGTGACGACGCTCTCCTGCCAGGGCGGTGACCGGCCCAGAGGGAGATGGGATAGCGCTCAGGTCGATAGTAAGCTCAATGGAGCCATCCGCCCCGGACGACATGATTTGTCCTGCACCCACGTATCTTCCGATCGCACCAGAAAGGCAGAGGTTGCCCTGGGATCCGCCAGGATTCAGGGTGACCTGAGACCCGAGGCTCGACAGGAAGAAACCGAAGGAGAAGAATGGGAGATCCGAGGCTATCAGGGTGACATCGTTGCGAGTGACGACACTCGAGCCGATGGCCAGCATTGTCCCCACAACTCCCGTCGAGTTCGCGCTTGTCTGAGTACAGCCCACATTCGATACCTCTTCGCAGTCGAGATCGAACACGCCGACTTCCCCGCCTGCTCCATTGAATGGGTGACCAATTACGATCGTGCTAGCGAGGAGCTGAATCGGACCGGAGGCCGGATAGATAAATTCCGTCCCTCCAACGCGATGGACAGTCCGATCCGAATATGCAAGGGCAACAAAGAGTTCCGACGGAGTGGACACCCAGTCATCGATCGAGTAATTGATCGGAACGTCGTTGCGGCTAGAAACTCCATAGAGACTACTTGTGACGTTCCAAGAGCCATTCACCTGCCGTTCCAGAACGCGGATGCCACCAGAATTCTCCCAACAGTTCGGGGCATAATAGATGCAGGTGAGCGGATTGTAGAGACTATCCGTCCACGAATATTCAACGCGATCGGCTACCGCTTTCAACCGCTGGACGCCGGTGATGGACGCTTCCATCACCCAGATTCCTAAGATGGGCTCTCGGTTCAAGACGACTGCCCCGAAAGGAGAAGTCTTTACTGCGAGTGTCGAACCGGCAAGCTCGAGGCCTCCCCGACCGAATTCGGAGCCGCCGACTGGATCAGCAACTGTATCCAGCAGGCTGGGGACGCCGCTTGACAGGTCAAGGATCTCCACAATTCCTAGGCCTGGTTGGCTGACCGCCAACCGCTGGTCATCCAGAGAAAGAGACGTTCCGAATTGACCTGCGACACCAGGCTGAAACGAGCGCAGAGTACCCGAATAGAGCCAGTCTCCACTTACAAGCTGATAGTGAAAGACCAGTCCCGTCTGCGAACCTGCCTGCTGGGCGAAGGGGGCGCCGACGAAAAGATCCGTCGAGCTGGCGGCAAGCGCTGAGCCGAAGTGCATCCCTGCCGCAGGGGACGGCGGAGCCACGACCTGGGCGAATGTCAAGTCCCCTGACACCGGGTCCACGTCCCAGACAGTCACTCCCCCACCGAATGCACCTGGTTCGTCACGGTTGGGGTCTCCGACAATGATCTGCCCGTTCGCCCGGGCTAGAACCATTCCGAAGAGTGAGCTTTCCAAATCGTTGAGAGAGACGAACTCTCCACAGGCCTGTGGCGCAAAGACAGGGGCAGCAAGGGCAAGGAGTGAGTACATGAGAGGGCGGTTGGCCGAGAGAGGCAGGAAGGGAATAGGTGATCGCTAGCCTGGAGAGCGCTTGTAGAAGCGAAGGATACTCGTATCGCAGGGTTCTAAAGCTAGCCACCTTCCGGAACTGGGGCAGGATCGCTCAGGCGAACTGTGCTAATGCCCCAATGTCGCGCTACTGGGTTTAGAGTGGAAGGGCCGCAGTTCGGGCACTCAAGGCCGTGACCCATCCTGAAGACGGGTAACGGGCTCGCGACACGTGAGTCCCTGGCGATACGTTGGGTGCCGAGGCCTCGCGCTGACTCAGCAGAACCCTGCCATGATCGGCTCTCACGCGGCAGCGGTGATCGATTGACGCCTTTGCTTGATCCTCCCCTGGTTTCGCACAAACCAACGCTCGGTTGAGGGCCACACCGGCCTAGTCCACCTCATCGGAGTTCAGGCCCCACACGCCCCCTGAGAAGGCTTGCCATTCGGGCAACTTCCACTCAAAAAAACCAGTAGGCCCTGAAGAAGTCGGCCGCGGCGCACTCGCCCCAAGTGGCCTTGATGAAGTGCTCCACCACGAGGGCCGGTCCGGAGCAGGCTTGATGCCCTCGCGCTTGAGGATCCGCGAGACCGTCGTTCGACCGACTCGATGTCCGAGGTGTCGTCGATCGCGCCTTGGATCCTCGAGTAGCCCCAGCTCGGGCTCTCCCTGGCGAAGCGGACCACCAATGCGCGGATCTCGCCCATGACTCCGGTACGCCTTGTCGCGCTGCTCCCGTAGGTGTAAACGGCCACTACAAAAGGGACCATTCCGGACAGCTGAAAAGGGACCCCCACTCCAGTAGGCCTGGGGACGTTTGGCGAGGTGGCTGGCTCGGCCTGCGAGGGGCCCCGATGCTGCGCGACGCGCTGCATTGGGCTCGTTCCCCGGCCGTGGCCGGGGATGCCCCCTAGGGGGCACAGAATGCGTCTTCCTAGGGGACAGGTAGCTATCGGATTGCCGCCGTCGTAGCTCCAGCCTCCTCAGCGGCCCGCAGTCGGTAGCTCCGCCCCTCGGTCTTCAGGATGGTGGCGTGGTGTGCAACCCGATCGATGACCGCCGCGGCTGCCGTCGCGTCCTGGAATACCTCCGCCCAGCGCCCGAACACGAGGTTCGTGGTGACGATCAGGCTCCTTCGCTCGTACACGCGCGTGATGAACGTGAACAGAAGGTCGGCTCCGGCACGATCGAGCGGCACGTACCCGAGCTCATCCATGATGACGAGGACGAAACGCGCAAGCTGATCAATGCGCCTCGACAGGCGATCGACCGACTTCGACTCCACCAGCATCGTTGTCAGGTCAGCAGCCGTCATGAATGGAACTCTCAAGCCGGCGCTGGCAGCAGGCGAATCCGATCGCCGACGCCAGGTGAGTCTTGCCTGTGCCGATCTCGCCAACGAGGAAGACGTTCTCACGTCGCTCGACGAGATCGCCGCGTGCCAACTCGAGCACGCGGTCCTTGTCCACGCCGGGCTGCTTGTCGAATTCGAACGTGTCCAGCGTCTTCAACGACGGGAACTTGGCTCCCTGGATGTGGTGCGGGCGATCTCAGCGCTCACGGCCTCGTGGGACCTCGGCTGAAAGTTGGGGAATACGCCCGACTGGCGCTCGTAACCAGGAGAGTGCCACTCCTTGACCTCTCAAGCGCGACGGCAATCTCGCCGATAGGACGGCCATGACGCACCGTCAGCCTGCCAGTTGCTGGATGCCGCATCGCCTCAGAACACTCGCGGTCATCCTCCTCCCCGCCCTCACCGGCTGTGCTCACAAGAGCCTCTATGCCGGATACGTCCAGCACGAGCCCTCGTTCGACGTTGTGGACGCAGACCTCTCCGGCGCGAGCTTCGGCTTCACTGGCGCAGCCACCAAAGAGGCCCGAACCCGCGGCTTCGTGCAGGTGGACGTTCGCTCTGACGACGACGTGGGACTCGACCTCGTGGATTTCAGCTTCGGCGGCCTCTTCTACGCCCCCACCACCGGTCCCGTGCGCCCCGGCCTTCAGCTGGGCCTGGGCCTTGGACGGGCCGACCTCGAGGGGCTCGATAACAGCAACTCGCTCGTCTCGCTGAGCGTCGCCCTGAGGGTCGATTGGCAGATCTCCGAGCGCGTCGGCCTCTACGGCCTGGCGGGAATCCGCGCCTATCTCGACACCACCGAACCCACTACCTGCAACGACGGCACGACCTCCACGAGCGTCGGTCAAGGCACCTGCTCCCACCACGGCGGGATCAATCACTACAACGACTACATCGGCGACAGCACCGAGCCAGAGATCGGTTTTGGGCTCACCGTCAGCTGGTAGTCTTCCCCAGCTCCCCAAATCTAGGAAAAGGCCCCCTCAACCCCGTAGCGCGTAGTGTCCCACTGTCAAGCCGAGGCCCTGTAGTGCCTCAGAAGGCCGCCAAGGCGGTCGTGGCCGGCCACCAGGCGAAGCGAGGTTGATCGCGAGGTGCGAAGCGGGAAGGCCGTCGTTCAGCATGTCGGTATGATACTGGCCCTCACAGGGCCGCAAGGGCGTCGGCTGAGAAGTGGGACACTACGGGGTTGAGAACGGAGTCTTGACCTTCACGAACTACCTGAAAGAGGGACTGCACGACTAAATGTTTACCCCTGGATCGAACACATTTCACCCACTGTCGGCACCGGCGCCTCTGGATCCGATCGCGCGACGCGATATGGTCAGGAGAATCGTCATGCATCCCGTCTGGACTGGAAAGGACGGCGACCTTGAGTTCCATGATTGCGTAGACGAGGATTTCTTGCCCTTCATAAACCCTCTGACTGGGCTTGAAGACGCCGACGATAGCAGGAATTGTGTCCTCGCTATACGTATCGAGGCGGGACCGGAGCAGGCTCACGACCCTAGATTGGACTACACCGCGCCCTCCTTGGAGGAAGCACTTGTTGAATTAGAAAGGCGAGTGACCTTCTTCTTCGACGATCAAGGAAAGGAGCGCGAAGGCGCGCCGCAGCCCTGTGTGACGCGCTGTGGGCCGAACATTGGTGGACTTTGCGCCAAGTGCGGATTTGTCTACGGCTGGTGGAATTACTGGAAGAGGTGCGGCGCGCACCGTATGTGTCCCAATGCACGCTCCTGAGCATCTAGCCGGTCATTTTGTCTGCAACGCTGCGCGGTGCTCCCTTCATCCGTTGTTGCTACGCGGCGCATCTGACCCTCTCAGGTTCCTCGTGATACGCCACCGTCCGGAATCGGACAATGGCAAAGCGGGCCGCGGCGTAGCGCGCCGTGAAGATGTCCCGGAAGTTGAACCGCTTCTGCGCGAGACCGGCCTGCATTGCCGGCGTTCGCGTCACCTTCCCGAACCTCAATGCGCTGTGTGGCCGCACGAAGTTGTAGACGGTGCGAAAGAGCTCCAGGTGGTCTTCGAGCGTCTGCTTCCTCCGTGCATGGCAGGGCGATCGACGACGTAGGTACGCGCAACCCTGGCGGATCGTGAGGTTCAACCGCTCGATGAACGCGGTGTTGAGCTTCGTCGAGTCCTCGGACTCCCTCAGCGCATCGGAAAGCCGCCACTCGGTGCCCACAATCAGCTTTGTACCAACCCGCACGACTCGGTTCCGCTTGATCTTTTTGATGACCTGCGCGAGCACGCACCCGACACCGAACACGTGGCGAATCGTCGGCGCGTAGAACTTGAAACCGTCGGTCGTGATCAGCGGCGTTCCCCCACCGTGGCTTGTATCGGCGATGCTTCGGACGAATCGCCCCGTATTACGAGAGGTACGTGCGCCGACGAGCGTGGCTGGCCAAACCCGAGACCAGACGTCGATGCTCGCGAAGACCCACGTCTGCTGCTTGCGGCTCTGGAGAAACGTGTTCATCTCGTCGAGTTGCAGCTCAATGAGCTCGTGCCCGCGCAGGTGCTTGGCGTTGAAGCGGCGAGCGAGAGCTGCTGCCAACTCCAGCCAGCGAGCGACCGTGTTCCAGGAGAGCCCTTCTAGTCGCGCGATGGCTGACTTGTTGACACCCTCGACGCTGAGAGCCGCCACACGGTCGAAACGGCTCTTGGAGTACTGAAGCCGCTTGTACGGTGTGCCCGTCGTTGCGCCGAACGTCTTGCTGCACGATGTGCAGCGGTACCTGCGGCGCCTTCCGCCCTTGACCTTGGAGAAGCCGTGCAGGACGACGTTGCCCGCGTCATGCCGGCCATGCTGCTCGCACTCGCCGTTCGGGCAGCCTACGCCGGACCTTGCCGCCTTCCTCATTTGACCTCGTTCATGACCGCACGAGTCTAGATCGGGTGCAACGCAGCGGCCACGCTGGGGTTACGCTCGATCTGTAACATCAAATGACGGAAGTGCCGGTTCCAGTAGTGAGACGGACGAGGTGAGCGATGCGGGTTGCAGTTCACCTTCCGCTCGCTTCCGCAGCCAGCGCCACGTGCCACACGGCATCGAGCAGCGCCTGCGTCCGGCGTGTGCGATTGGCCCAGCCAGCTCGGAGGGACGGGTCGGCGGCTGCGGCGGCCATGTCTTCGAACATCAGGACCGAACCTGGGCTGCCCGACGCGATGCGATGGGTGGTTGGCTCCCCGCCTGCCCGCTTGACCTCGAGTCGAGCTGAGTGGTCGGAGTCCTGGAACAGGAAGCCGGGCATCTCGATCTGGCCGTCCGCCCCTTCGATGTGCACATGCATCGAGGAAGGGGACGCGTCGAAGCCGCAGGTCCAGGTGGAGCGCAGGCCGCCCTCGAAGCGCAGCTCACCGCTGCCCCCCATCGCCGCGCCCGTTTCCTTGTCGCGTCGCAGGACGGCGCTCACGCTCTCCAGCTTGACGCCCGGGGGCAGGCACTCGACCGCGGCACGCATGTTGTACCAGCCAGCATCGCCGATCGCGCCCATCGGCTCGAGCTCGGTGTTGTAGCGGATGTTGGAGCGATCCTGAAGGTTGAAGGCGCAGGAGGAATCCACGAGGGTGGTCGCTCCGATCCAGCCATCGCGCCGGGCCTGCAGCTCTCGCGTGCGCGGGTGGTGCGAGAAGTGCGTGCCGTCCATGAAAGCCACGTCGTTCTCTCGGCACGCGGCGAGGATCCGGTCCACCGAGGCCAGACTCGCCAGCGGCTTCTCGCCCAGCACGTGCTTGCCGCCGCGCGCCGCCGCGATGCAGATCTCCTCGCGCACACTGGTCGGTGTGGCGACGTAAAGGGCGTCGACCTTGTCGGAGTTCGCCATCTCCTCCCAGGAGTCGAACGCGTGCGCCGTACCGTACCGTTCGGCGAAAGCCTGGGCCGACTCCAGGCGGCGGCTTGACACCGCGGCCAGGTCGGCACTCTGTGCCGCCTTGATGGAACTTGCCATCGAGCTAGCGATCTGGCCAGTGCCGACGATGCCCCAGCGGAGCGTTGGTGGTGGCGTGGAGCCCGCCATCCGGCGCGCGAACGCGCGCGGGCTCAGGCTGGCGCCAACGGCGCTTGCGGCCGCAACCTGGAGGAAGGCGCGACGAGTGGAATCGTGGGACGGTGTATTCATGGGATGCTTGGTCTCCGCAATGACGCCAGGTCTGCAGCAGGAACGGGCCACTATACAGGCTCGGATCGCTCGTCGAGCGTACCGCAGACGGGTTCAAGGCCGCGCCAGGGGCGCCTCGCCTCGCCACTTCTGCGCACCTTTGCGTCGGGGCGCTTACAGTACAGCATCAAGGCGTCCTATCCCGGTCGCCACAGGCACCATGGTCTCACGCGTCCTTCCCCGGCTCCAAATCGCCGCCCTCGTCTCCATCGCCAGTGGCCTCATCGGAGGCGCCGTGTGGTATGTCGATCTGTACGACAGGACGGACGGAGACGATCTGCGCTGGGGTTTCTGGCACAACCCATTCATGCAGTTCACGCCCTTCAGCGAGACGTACCTCGAGATCACGATGTGGGTCCTGCTGGGTTGTTCCGCGCTGGTGGGCCTCGGAGGCCTGCTGCTGCTGGCTCGCTTTCGATGGGGCGCTTCACTGGTGGTTGCGCAGGCACCGATTTCCATCGCGACCAACGCCAGCCTCGTCTTGCTCATCGCCTGGCTGGCCTTCGGCGAGGCGAAGATGGAGTGGACGGGTGAAGCGCTGGCACTGCGGCTCGGGTCCATCGCGGTCAATCTCCTGCTCTGGCGATTCTTGACGAGTCGCGCCGTGACAGAAGTGTTCGTGGAATCCGGCGGCCGATAGCTTCCGGAAATCGCAGTGAACGCGGCTCCCGCTTGCGATCTCACCCGCCCCTGAAGCGGCTCGCAACAAATGCGTGACACCATGGGCCCCGCGATGCTGTAAAGAGACGAATCCAGCAGTCCTGCGGCATTGGAGGACCGCAGTGAGCGGAATTTCTCCAACAGGCTCCCGCATAGCTGCTAGCGTTCCACCATGAAGATCTGCGCCCTTCTCGCGCTTGCCTCGGCCATTCCCGCATCAGCCCAGTCCATACGGCTGCTCCACCAGTCCTTCGACGTGATCCCTGGCGCCGCAGAGATCCACGGATTCGAGCATATGGCCGTCAACGATAGCGGCGAATGGGTCATCAGTGCGGTCATGGTCGACCTGGCTGCCAACATGAGCGCGGGCCACGCTGTCTTCGGCTCGCACGGGCTTGTCGTGTATTCCCAAGATCTGATCCCGGAACTTGGCGCCACGGACCTTCTTCGGCCTCTCGATCTCGGAATCACCGAAGACGGAGACGCTGTCTTCGTCGCTGGAATTCGCCCCGCAGGGGTGCCGGTGAAGAGAGCGCTCTTCGTCAACGATACGCCCCTCCTCCACGAGTACCGGCCGATGGCCATTGCCGCTGAGCCCGGGGCCTTGTGGACGTACATCGGCGATGCGGTCACCACGCCCGAGGGCCGCGTGGTGATGAGCGGTCTGATGAGGCGGCCGGGCCTCCCCAATAGGAACGTCATCGCGGAGTACCGCCTGGAAGGTCAGGCGGTCACGGACGGCAGAATCGTTACCGTTCAAGGTGACCTGCCGGCGGGTAGCACCGACGCTGTACGCTCGCTCGTCGTGCGCGACGCGGGCGAAGACGGGCGACACCTTACGTGGGGGCGTACCGCCTCGGGAAATTACGTCCTTCTGCAGGGGAACGAGATTCTCGGAGGTTCGGGACTGCCCAGCGTCATTCCGGGCGTGAACTGGGACGCAACCTTCTTCGAGGCGCTCGGGAGCGTGAATAGCAGAGGCGAGCACGCCTACGTCGCAGGACTGTCAGGGACCAATCCGATCGTCCTCGTGAAGAATGGCGAACCTCTCTATCAAGCGCTGGATTCGCATCCGGCGATCGCGCCCTACCGCCTTCTGAGGTTCTCTACGCTCCCGTCCAGAAAAGGCGATCAGCCGCACCTACTCGAGTCTGGCTCGGTGGTCTGGGCAGCGCGCTGGGATCATCCCGCGGTGTTGCTCGGCGGTGGTCTCTTCCTGGACGACAGTCTGATCATCGAGGAGGGCGTCACGACGCTAGGCTCAAAGACGATCAACGGTATCCGCTCCGACAAGATGGGCGTCTCGCCGAACGGGCGCTGGGTCATCCTCGAGTGCTGGCTGTCGGAACCCGGTCAGGCAGGTCCCACGTACGGAGTGGTGCTCGTCGACCTGGCCGAGGGAGTGGAGTACTGCTCCCCGGCGGCTCCCAACTCGACGGGTTCCGCGGCAGCGATGACCGCGAACGCGCCCCGCGTCGCCGCGGGTGAGCCCCTTGGCCTGGTCGCGCACGGACTCCCGGCATCATCCATGGGGTACTTCCTCGTCGCCCCGGCGCCGGGATTCACCGTGGGCGCTGGGGGCGGTCAGGGAACGCTCTGCCTGTCCCAGCCGATCGGTCGCTTCCTGCCGCAGGCGATGGGCACCGGCCCAGGCGGTTTCCTTTCCGCCACCGTCGACACGAACGCGCTCCCTTTGACCCCCAATCAGGCGGTGCTCGCAGGCGAGACCTGGTACTTCCAGGCCTGGTACCGCGACCTGAATCCGACTCTGACGAGCAACATCTCGTCGGCGATCGCGGTGACCTTCTAGGGGCTCTGTGGCGCTGGCTCCTGGGGGCCCGGCGGGCATTCGGTGAGCATCCGGTGAGCGAACCCGCGAAGCGAATCGAGACGGGGTTGCTCGCTCGCTCGAGTCGGCGCTCTGGTTTGCATGGTCATTCGTGGAGGCCACCGGCATACTCCCCTCCCATGTTGACCCTCAACGGCATCACCAAGTCCTACGGAAGCCGCACCCTTTTTGCGGCTGCGGCGCTGCAGGTCAACCGCGGCGACCGCATCGGCCTCGTGGGGCCGAACGGGGCCGGTAAGTCGACCCTGTTCTCGCTGATTCTCGGGGAGGAGGCGGCGGACGAGGGGCGGGTCAGCATCGAGCGCGACACGGTCATCGGGTACTTGCCGCAGGAGAGCGCGCCGGTCGGCGAGGAGACCGTGCTCGAGATCGCCCTCGCCATCACCGACGATTTCGTTCGCATGCACCGCCTCATCAAGGCGCGGGAGCAGAAGCATCCCGACGGGACGCAGGAGGGCGAGGGAGGACACGACGAAGCCGGGCACGACGACGTACACGAGCGCTACAACGAGCTCAACGGCTACTTCGTCGAAGCCAAGGCCAAGCAGATCCTCAGCGGCCTCGGCTTCCGGGACTCGGATCTCGACCGCCCCGCCCGCACGTTGAGCGGTGGCTGGGTCATGCGGGCCCACCTGGCCAGACTGCTGACGCAGGAGCCCGATCTCCTGATGCTCGACGAGCCGACGAACCACCTCGACCTCGAGTCGCTGCTGTGGTTTCAGGGCTACCTCAAGGGCTACCCCGGGGCGATCCTCGTCATCTCCCACGACCGCGAGTTCCTCGACGCGCTCGCCACCGCCATCGTCGAGATCCGCCACCAGAAGCTGGTCCGCTACACCGGGAACTACACGAAGTTCCTCAAGCAACGCGAGGCGGCCGACGCGCAGCACCTCGCTGCCTACAGGACACAACAGAAGGAGATCGCTCACCTGCAGGCGTTCGTCGATCGCTTCAAGGCCAAGGCGACCAAGGCCGCCCAGGCGCAGAGCAAGCTTCGTCAGATCGAGCGCATGGACGTGCTTGAGGCACCGGAGAGCGACGACAAGAAGGTCGGCTTTCGCTTCCCCCAGCCGCCCCGCAGCGGCCAGAAGGTGATCTGGCTCGATCAGGTCCACTTTGGCTACGGCGAGAACAGGATCTATCGCGGCGTCGACCTCGAGGTCCAGCGCGGTGAGCGCATCGTGCTCGTCGGCCCTAACGGCGCGGGAAAGTCGACGCTCCTGAAGCTCCTCGCCGACAAGCTCAAGCCGGACCGGGGCGAGCGCGGCCTCGGCCACAACGTCTCTGCCGGCTACTACTCGCAGTATCGTGTCGAGATGCTGAAGCCCGGGCGGACGGTGCTCGAGGAAGCGATGGACACCGAGGCCAAGGTGACGGAGCAGGCCGTGCGCACCCTGCTCGGGTCGTTCCTCTTCTCGGGCGACTCGGTCTTCAAGCGGATCGAGGTCTTGAGCGGCGGCGAGAAGAGCCGGCTCGCCCTCGTGAAGCTGTTGCTCGATCCGCCGAACCTCCTGCTGATGGACGAGCCGACGACGCACCTCGACATCTCCAGCATCGATGCGCTCGTCGCGGCGATGACCCAGTTCGAAGGCACGCTGGTCTTCATCAGCCACGACGTGCACTTCATCAAGAGCCTCGCGAACAAGGTCATACACACGGCTGGGGGCCGGCTCACGCCGTACCTTGGTGACTACGAGTTCTACCTCCACAAGACGAACGCCGCTTCGGCGCGCGCCGCCCTCACGGTCGGCGACGGGGCAGCCGCCAGGTCCGAAGGCAAACCCGCGGGTAAGTCCGGCCAGCCAGCTTTGCAGAAGGCGAATCCGCCGCGCCTCAACGTTCAGAAGCAGAAGAAGATCGTGCAGGCACTCGAGACGGAGATCGATGCTCTGGAGAGCCGCAACGCCGTGATCACCGGGGAACTGGAGCTGCCCGAGACCTGGAAGGACGGCGTGCGCAGCAACGAACTCGGCCGCGAGCTCAACGCCAACACGGAACGCCTCGCCGAGCTGTCATCGGCATGGGAGACCGAGGCCGGTCTTCTCGAACTCGGCTGAGGCGGGTAGGAGCTGCGGCACGGTGTGGCCTCATGCCCAAGAGGGAGCGGTTTCCCTTTGTTGGAGCCGCCGTCCATCGGCCATGCTCCGTCCATGCACCCCTTCTCCCTCGAAGAACTCGATCACGCAACGGAAGTCGTCCGGCGGCACGTTCCGCCGACCCCGCAGTACCAGTGGCCGATGCTCAGCGAAGCAGCGGGCTCGACCGTCGTGGTGAAGCACGAGAACCACACGCCCGTCGGGGCATTCAAAGTTCGCGGCGGCCTCGTCTACCTCCACAAGCTGGTCTCGAATCGCCCCGAAGTCACCGGGGTGATCAGCGCGACGCGCGGCAATCACGGGCAGAGCCTGGCCTTCGCCGGACGCGAGTACGGCCGCAGGGTCGTCATCTACGTACCGCACGGCAATAGCATCGAGAAGAACGCCGCGATGCGGGCACTCGGTGCCGAGGTCGTCGAGCACGGTCGCGACTTCCAGGAGGCGCGAGAGGAATCGATGCGGGTCGCCGCTGAACGTGGACTCGAATCCGTCCCACCGTTCCACCGCGACCTCGTCATGGGCGTCGCGACGTACGCGCGCGAGATGTTCGACGCCGCTGGCCCACTGGACACGGTATACGTCCCGGTAGGGATGGGATCGGGCATCAGTGCGATGATCGCGGTCCGTGATCTGCTCCGCCTCGATACCGCCATCGTGGGCGTGGTATCGAATGCTGCGCCGGCGACACGCCTGTCGGTCGAAGCTGGGCACGTCGTGACCACCGAGTCGGCCGATACGTTCGTCGACGGCGTGGCGTGCCGGGTCCCGGACGCGGACGCGATCGCGGCGATGATCAAGGGCGCCGCACGGATCATCGAAGTCGCAGACGACGAGGCCGCCGATGCGATGCGCCTGATCTTCCGAACCACCCACAACGTCGCCGAGCCCGCCGGGGCCGTGGCCCTGGCGGGGCTACTGTCGGAGACGGCGGCGCAGCGAGGGCAGCGGAGTGCGTTCACGCTCTGCGGCGGCAACGTCGACACGGCGAAATTCGCAGCAGTCCTGGGCGGAGCCACGCCTGCTCCCTGAAGGAAATCAGGAGCCCCTCGGAAGCGGCTCCGCGCTGCCGTCATCGAGGCTAGACCTGCCAGCCCTTCCGGTAGATGCGCTGCGTGAGCGCCGTCGCGAGGTAGTGGTCGAACTCCATTGCCTCCGAGTTCCAGCTCAGTTTCTGGCCCGGGAAGTGGCCCGCGACCGTTCCCAGGAGGACGGCCTCCGTCAGCGGGCAGGCGTAGGAGAAAGGGGTCGAGGTTTCGCCCTCTCCGCGGCACGCGTCCGTCCACTCGTTGCGGTGCTCCTTGCTCGGGAGCGTTTCGATCTCGACGTCCATCTTCTCTCCGTTCGAGTAGAAGCGCGGCGCCGCCCAGTGGGGAATCACCATGACGCCCTTCTCGCCGACGAGGAAGGAGCCAGCGCCGGGCAGGGTCTCGCCCTCCGGGAGCTGCGCCTTCTCGGTCGCGATCTCGGCATCCCCGTCGGTCCAGCGGAACTGGATCGTTTCGGCCGTCTGGTCCGTGCCCGGGAACTCGTAGAGGAAGTCGCCGTTGGGCGCGAACATCTCCTGGAAGTGCGCGGGGCCGTGGGAGGTCACGCTTTTGGGCGCGCCGATGCCGAGCGCCGCGAACACCGGGTCGAAGATGTGGCAACCCATATCGCCCAGGGTGCCGCTGCCGAAATCGAGCCAGCGCCGCCACTGGGACGGGTGGTACAGGCCGTCCACGTACGGCCGCTCCTTGGCGACGCCGAGCCAGAGATCCCAGTCCAGGTGATCCGGGACGACGTCCGACTTGTCCGGGCGTCCGGCGACGTCGCCGCCCCACGACTTCCTCACCCACAGGTGCGCTTCTTGAACCTTGCCGATCACGCCCGTTCGCAGCGCCGCGACGGCGGTGCGGTAGGCCGTGTGGCTGTGGATCTGCGTGCCCATCTGGGTCACCACGCCCGTGTCCGCCGCCAGGGCCGCCATCTCGCGGCACTCGTGCAGGTTGTGGGCGATGGGCTTCTGGCAGTAGACGTGCTTGCCGAGCCCCATCGCGGCGAGCGCGATCGATCCGTGCATGTGATCGGGCGTCGCCACCACGACGGCGTCGATGTCCTTGTCCATCGCGTCGAGCATCCTGCGGTAGTCCCGGAAGGTCCTGGCGCCTGCATGGTCCTTCGCCGCGCTGCCCAGATGGTTGGAGTCGACGTCACAGAGCGCGACGATGCGGACGTTCTTGCCGCTGGCGGTGGCGCTGAGGTCACCCGCGCCCATGCCGCCCACGCCCACGCAGGCGACGTTCAGGGTTTCGATCGAGCTCGTGCCGATGGCCCTTGGAACCACCATCGGGGCTGCGGCGGCCACGCCAGTGGCATGGAGGAACTGGCGACGTGAGACTCTTCTGGTGATGGGCAAGGTGACCTCGGGTTCGTCTGGAATTCGGGCGGAGAGTGGTCCTGGCACCATACTCAGCCCGCCCGTGGCACGAAACAGGATGCGCGGACTCTTACACCTGCTCAGGTTTCAGCCATGACGCGTTGACCCGTCACGCGGGTCACGACGGGCGGTCCCACCACCCTCGAACGCCCCACGGCGCGAACGGCCACCCGGTCCGGTGGACTCGGCCACTCCCACCGCTCCCTCGAACCGGGCAGGATCCGGGTGCGCCATCGGTCGCCGATCTCCCACTGAACGATCCAGTGGCAAACGACGTCCGCTTCGCTCCCGGGGATCAGGTCCACGCCCGCAGCATCGACGGTGCTCTTCGGCCGCGAGGGAACCCTCGCCCCCAGCCAGGGCGACGCCGGGATCAGAGCGCCCTCCGCGAACAGGTCGTCCAGGAGCCTCACGCCGAGCGGCGAGTCCTCCCGCATCAGGTGACGCATGCTGAAGAAGCACACGCCCGGGGACTGCGGCTCCATGGCCCGCTCGATGAGAATCTCCCCCGCCAGCTCCGTGGCTCCGGATTCGCCTTTCATCCGACTGATCGCGAGCCCGGGCCACAGGTGCCGCCCCTCGCGGTTGTGCTCGCTCCACCACGCGAGCAGGCGCGGGAAGCTCTGCGCCGTCTTCGCGATCGGCCAGTAGAGCTGGGGGGTGAAGTAGTCGACCCAGCCCTTCTCCAGCCATTTCTTTGCGTCGGCGTAGAGGACCGCGTACTGATCGAGGCCCTGGATTCCCTCCGGATGGGCAGGACGCCAGATGCCGAACGGGCTGATCCCGAACTCCACCCACGGCTTCACCTCCTTGATGCCGCGGTACACGTCCTCGACGAAACGGTCCACCGAGGCCCTCCGCCAGTCGCCCCGGTCGAGGCGTCCGCCGCTCGTCACGTAGGCGTCCCAGCTTTGCTCATCCGGAAAGTCCTGGCCGTCGTGGTAGCTTGCGTAGGGATAGAAGTAGTCGTCGAAGTGGACGCCATCGACGTCGTAGCGCTCGACGACGTCGAGGACCACGGCCAGTGAGTGCTCCTGCACAGCGTCCAGCGCGGGGTCGAGCCACCGGTACCCGCGCGTCCCGAGCGTGACCGCGAGTTCGGGCCTCTGGTTCAGGATCGACGTCGCGGCCGCGAGGCCGGGGCGGCCCGGGTGAGCAGCGCGATAGGGATTGAACCACGCGTGCAGCTCGAGGCCCCGCGCGTGGGCCTCCTCGATCCAGAAGGACAATGGATCGTAGAAAGGGGCCGGTGGCACGCCCTCCGCACCGGACAGGTACGCCGACCACGGCTCGAGGGTGGACTCGTAGAGCGCGTCGCAGTGCGGCCTGACCTGGAGCACCACGGCGTTCATGCGGAGTGCTGCCATGCGATCGAGCATCGCGAGGGCTTCGGCCTTCTGCACGTCGGACGGAAGGCCGGGCTTCGAGGGCCAGTCGATGTTGGACACCGTCGCGACCCAGGCGGCGCGGAACTCCCGGGCCGGCTCGGGGAGGAGCGGCTGCGCGGAAGGGACAGGGGTGCGGCAGCCCGCGAGCATCAGGCCCCACGAGAGCGCCGCCACGATTCGAACCGAAAGCATCATGCCCGGGATGGTACGGGAATCGGCCGGTTGCGCCTGGCCGCTTCTGGCGAGCTGGAACGACTACCCTCCGAGTTCGTCGTACTGATCCTCGGTGACGACCCAGAGGGCCCTTCCCGTGCGACCGGAAAGAAGGCGGAGCGAGTTGCCGCGATAGACCGTGCCGGTCCAGAACCAATCGCTGTGGCCCACCAGCACGTCCCAGATTCCATCCCCGTCTGCGTCGTCGAACGCCGCCAGCGAGACGCCGAACGTCGCGGTGTGGTCGGCCAGATTCTCGAACCAGCAGGCGCCCTGGAAGTCAGGCCACTTGCCCTGCCGGATGGGCTTATCCGCCACCCCGGGTACGGCCACGACCTGGGTTTCTCCAAGTGGCGATGGATTGCCAAGGACGAAGTCGTCGCGACCGTCCCCGTCGAGGTCGATGCCGCCCAGCATCGCGTAACCAAGGGTCGGGTCGCCGCCGAAGAGCGGATCCGGGGCGAGGCGCTCGGCGCGCGTCAGGGGGGCCGCGCGTTTCTCGAGGGAGAGGCCGACGACGCATTCGGACTTCTTCCCCACCAGGGCGACCAGGAGATCCTGGCGGCCATCCCCGTCGAGGTCGCCCGCTGCTGCGGCGCCCACGGGCCGAAGCGTCTCTCCGTCAGGCCCGACGAACGCGCTCGGCCATAGGTCCTGGAGCGTCGAAGGTCTCCTCGTCGGGAACGGGCTGGTGAGGGTGAAGTCCTTGGGATCCGGTCGCACGCTGAGCATCAGCACGACGTTCTTCCCGAAGTACACGCCGTCGACGAGGCCGTCTCCGTTCACATCGCCGATGGGATCGAGTCGGCCGCCGGTCTGCGCATAGGACCGGTCGTTGATGAGCTCGTTCGTCCGGCCCGAACGCACCTCCCAGTGGACGCCCGTGGTGAGGAGCAGGTCACCGGCTCCATCGCCGTCGAAATCGCCCACCGGAATGACCTCCTTCCAGCCGCGATCCATCGCATGCAGGAGCTGGCCGTCCTTGCCGGAACGAAGCTCGCAGCGCTCCCAGAACTCGAAGCCCACGAGGACCTCGTCGACTCCGTCTCCATTCACGTCCTGGACGGAACGTAGCGTGTGCCCGAAGGTCGACCTAGCCGCAGGGCCGCTCCACGTCGCGAGGATCTCTCGGGTCTTGCCCGATAGCACAAGCACGAGGCCCCGCTTCCCGTCCGCGTTCGGGGCGCCCACCGCGATCTCCCGGATGCCGTCGCCATCCAGATCGCTGAGAGCCAGGACCGAACGCCCGAATCGAGTCCCCTCCGGCGGGCTGGCTTGCTTCGGGGCGATCCCGGGGGAGAAGACGAAGAAGGCGGCCGTGAGCAAGAGCATGACGGGAAGGGTGAGTGTTCGATCTGTGGCGGAGGTGGGTCCGACGGGCCAGCGCCCGGCCTATGGGTCGGAACCCTCGGCACGTTGCCCGGCAGCTTTCGACGACGAGAAAATCCGCGAACCCTCGTCACTGTACAGAACCCACATCCGCGAAACGCTCCTGGACCCCTGGCTGGACGCTACCTTGGGACCATGCACCCAGCCCTCTTCCTCGTCTGCGTCTGCCTGTCTCTCTCCTCGTCCTCCCTCGCCTGGGCTCAGCCATCCGGTGAACCAGGGCGGCCCCACGTCCTCCTCATCATGACGGACGACATGGGCTGGATGGACCTCGGCTGCCAGGGGAACGGGAAGCTCCGCACGCCGCAGCTGGACGCCCTGGCGTCCCAGGGCGTTCGCTTCACGGACGCCTACGCCGCCTCTCCGGTCTGTTCTCCGACGCGCGCCGCGCTCATCACGGGCCTGGCACCCGCCCGGCTGAACATCCTCCAGCACGGACACGACGCGCCCTGGTTCTGGCCCGAAGATCGAACGATTCAGCCGCCCGTGGTCGAGCACATCCTGCCCCACGCGAGGCTGACGATGGCCGAGCGGCTCAAGGCAGCGGGCTATGCCACAGGGTTCTTCGGCAAGTGGCACCTCTCTGGAACCGCCGTGAAGGACGACGATCCCGCGACGGGCGGCCCCGACTTCTATCCCGACCAGCACGGCTTCGACGTGAACGTGGGCGGCTGCGGCCGCGGCGGCCCGCCGACCTACTTCGATCCCTATCGGATCCCGACCCTGAAGCCGCGCAGGAAGGGCGAGTACCTGACGGATCGCCTCGCCGACGAGACCATCTCGTGGATGCGCGAGCACCACGAACAGCCCATGTTCGTGACCCTGTGGACCTACAACCCCCACTACCCGTTCGAAGCGCCTGCGGAACTGATTCCCGCGTACGAAGGCGAGGAGGGCCCAGGTCTGAAGAACGCGATCTACGGGGCGCAGATCGAGGCGACGGACCGAGCCCTCGGTCGCGTGCTCGCCGAACTCGAAGCGCTCGAGATCGCGAACGAAACCGTGGTCATCTTCACGAGCGACAACGGCGGCTGGTCCGGGGCCACCGACAACCGTCCGCTGCGCGAGGGAAAAGGCCATCTTTACGAGGGAGGCCTCCGCGTGCCGCTCATCATCCGCTGGCCGGGCGTGAGCGAAGCGGGGACGATCAACCGCACGCCCGTGATCTCCATGGACCTGACGGCGACGATCCTGGACGCCACGGGCGTCACTCTGGCGCCAGACGACGTCCTCGATGGCGCCTCCCTGAAGCCGGTGATCGAAGGTCAAGACGGCGCCCGCGCTCCCCTGACCTTCCACTACCCCCACTGGGCGTTCCACAAGGAGAACCGTCCGGGCTCCGCCATCCGTGATGGGAAGTACAAGCTGATTCACCGCTACGACGACGACTCGCTGGAACTCTACGATCTCGCCGAAGACATCGGCGAGTCGACCGACCTGGCGAAGGAGATGCCCGAGCTAGCGGCCAGGCTCAAGGAGACCCTCACCCACCGGCTCGACGAACTCGGCGCGGCGCGCCCCAGTCAGATTCGATAGCGCGCGACCACCCGCCCACTGAACCTTCGAACGTAGTTCGAATCCCTCCGGCCTCCGGGAGCGGGTATCTTGGCGGCCCCATGAGTCAGCCATTGCCCGTCCCCAAGCCCGACCCCCTCCGCGCCTTGGCGCTTTTAGGCGCGCTCATCCTCGGTGGCTGCGCGGCCACGTCAGGCTCGCTCCCTGCTCCAGCGGTCGGGTCCCTCGAAGGCGCTCGAGTGGCCACCCCCACCGACGACGGGACGCGCCAGCTGCTCTTCCTGGCCGGTCCCATGGAGCCCGGAGAGCTTGCGGCACTGGAAGCGGCGGCGCCGAACGTTCGCTGCGTCGTGCCGGAGTCGGAGGAGGAGGCGCTGCGGCTTGCGCCCGAGGCTCACGGGGCGGATGGGCGGATCTGCTCCCCTGAGTTCCTGACCGCGGCGGAGCAGCTCGTCTGGGTCCAGTCCCCCTCCGCCGGGGTCGCCTGGCTCCTCGAGCGGCATGGCATTCGTGAGCGCGGCGAGATCGTGCTCACCAACATGCAGGGGATCCACGGGCCTGCGATCGCCGAGCATGTGTTCGGGATGCTGCTCACGCTGACCCGCGATATCGGGTACCACCAGCACCCCGATCGGCGCGGCGCATGGGAGCGCGAAGGCAGCGGGCGGGAGGTCGTGGCCTTGAGTGGGCGGACCATGCTCGTCGTCGGACTCGGTGGGATCGGGAGCGAGGTCGCGCGCCGGGCGCACGGGTTCGACATGACCGTGCTCGCGACGCGGCGGAGCCGGAAGGAGCGGCCCGCGTTCGTGGATCGGGTCGGGACCGCCGAGGACCTGGAGGTGATGCTGCCGCTCGCGGATGTCGTGGTGCTCTGTGTTCCACTGACCGAAGAGACCGAAGGCATGATCGATGCGCGTACCCTCGGGCTCATGAAGCCGGGTGCGTACCTCGTCAACATCGCACGCGGAGCGGTGGTCGATACCGACGCGCTCGTGGGCGCTCTCGAATCCGGGCGGCTCGCGGGGGCCTGCCTCGACGTCACCGATCCCGAGCCCCTTCCGCCGGGTCACGTGCTCTGGAGCCTGGACAACGTGGTCATCACGCCCCACGTGGCGAGCCGGGCCACGCTGACGAACGAGCGCCGAGCGACGCTGCTCGAGGAAAACCTGCGCCGCTTCGGCGCCGGTGAGCCGCTGCTCAACGTGGTAGACAAGGCCGCGGGCTACTGAGGCTGCCCGCTTGAACGCACCCATCCAACCAGAAGAGAGCGGCGCCCCGCGAAGGTCGCGGAACGGCGGGACTCTGCTGTCGTTCTTCAACCTGCGACCGGGCGAGGTCGGACCGGTCCTGCTCGCGGGAGCGATGTTCTTCTGCATCCTCTGCGGCTACTTCTTCATCCGCCCCGTGCGCGACGCGTTCGGGGTCGAGAGAGGGATGTCGAACCTCTACTCCCTGTTCGTGGCCACGATGGTCGTGTCGCTGGCCCTGAACCCCGTGTTCTCGTGGCTCGTCGGGCGGTTCGATCGGCGGGTCTTCCTGCCGGTCGCCTACGGGTCCATCGTGCTGATGCTACTCGGACTGGCCGCCTGGCGCGCCTCGGCCGGTGATCAGGCCGCGAGCGTCTGGTCAGGCCGCATCTTCTTCGTCTGGCTCAGCGTCATCAACCTCTTCATGACCGGGCTGTTCTGGTCCCTGATGGCCGACTGCTTCGGGCCCGAGGAGTCGCGCCGCGTGTTCCCGACGATCGCCGTGGGCGGGACCCTCGGGGCGCTGTTCGGATCCGCCGGTGCGTGGGCCGTGTCCGGCTATCCGTTCGAGCTCTTCGGGAAGGAGTTCTTCAACCTGGAGATCAAGCTCACCGCCCCCCAGATGATGCTGATGGCCGCGGGCTTCGTGGGCGTCGCAGGCGCCGCCTCGGTGATCATGAGCAGGATCCGGCCGTATCGCGATCCTGGGAACTCAGGCAGGGTCCGGCGCAGCGCTCTGCACGAAGCGATGGACGGCATGCGTCTGGCCATTCGCTCGCGCTACCTGATGTTCATCGCGTCCTACATCGCCCTGCTCGCGGTGCTCGCGACCTTCCTCTACTTCACCCAGAACGAGCTGGTTCTGGCGGCCGAGAAATCGGAGTCCGGGCGCGTCGGGGCCTTCGCCAGCATCGACTTCTGGACCCAGCTCGCCACCCTCCTCGTCCAGCTCTTCGTGACCGCTCGACTGATGCGCTGGCTGGGCGTTGGCTGGACGCTCGCGCTTCTGCCGGCCCTCGTCCTCGCGGGCTACGGCCTACTGGCCATGGGCGAGATCAATGCCTGGTCCGCTGCCACGATGCTCGGAGCGATCACGATCATCCAGGCGGTGTTCCGGGCGGGCAAGTACGCCGTGCTGCGCCCCGCGCGGGAAACGCTCTTCACCGTCCTCAGCCGCGACGAAACCTACAAGGCGAAGAGCCTCATCGACACCTTCGTCTACCGCGCGGGCGACACCGCGGGCGCAGGTGTGAGCGCCGGACTCTCCGCCCTCGCGCTCGGAACGATGACCGCCCTTTCCCTCACCGTGGCCCCCATCGCGATCGTCATGGCAGGCCTTGCCCTGAGCCTCGGCGCGGAGCGCGCCAGGCGCTCTGGCGACGAGCGCTGAGCCCCGTAACCCAACCTGAGATCCCATGAACCGACGTCACTTCTTCCAATCCGCGATCGCCGCGGGCATCGCCGCCACGACCGGCGTCTCGGCCAAGGGCGAGCGCGCTGCCTCCACCCACCCGAAGGCGCGCCGGGAGGATGCGGCGACCCTCTTCACGCCCCTGAAGATCCGCGGCGTCACCCTGCGCAACCGGATCGCCATGTCGCCGATGTGCCAGTACTCCAGCGAGGACGGGTTCGCGAACGACTGGCACCTTGCCCACCATGCGGCGCGCGCCGTCGGCGGAGCCGGGCTCCTGATCGCGGAGGCCACGGGGGTCGTTCCCGAGGGTCGCATCACGCCCCACTGCCTCGGCGTCTGGAAGGACGAGCACATTCCGGCGCTGCGGCGCGTGACGGACTTCATCACGGCGCACGGATCGGTGCCGGGGATTCAGCTGGCCCACGCGGGCGTCAAGGCCTCGCGCCACCGCCCGTGGCACCCGCAGCGTGGCCAGTACGTGCCGGTGGAGGAGGGCGGTTGGCTGCCCGTCGGGCCGACGGCCAGGCGGTATCGCGACGACGGGCCTGTCCCCCATGAGCTGACCGTCGCCGAGATCCGCGGAATCGTCGGGTCCTTCGCGGAAGCCGCCCAGCGGTCCATCCGGGCGGGATTCCGCGTGATCGAACTCCACTTCGCCCACGGGTACCTCGGCCATGGCTTTCTGTCGCCGCTCATGAACGAGCGCACCGACGAGTACGGAGGATCGTTCGAGAATCGCGTGAGGTTCCTCCTGGAGAGCGTGCGCGCCGTTCGCGCCGCGCTGCCCGAGGAGGCGCCCCTCTTCGTCAGGTTCTCGTGCACCGACTGGGTCGAAGGCGGCTGGACCCTCGAAGACTCGGTGAAAGCGGCAAGACTCGTCAAGGAAGAGGGCGTCGACCTGATCGACTGCTCCACCGGCGGAGCCTCGCGCAACGCGGACATACCCGTCGGCCCGGACTACCAGGTGCCGTTCGCCGCAGAGATTCGCGGGAAGACCGGCATCCTCACGGGCGCCGTGGGCCTCATCACCGAGCCAGCCCAGGCCAACGCGATCATCGCGGACGGCCGGGCCGACCTGGTGCTCCTCGGGCGCGAACTCCTGCGCGATCCGAACTGGCCTCTCCGCGCCTGGGTCGACCTCGAGTCCGAAACCCCGCCGCCGATCGCGCGGGAGTACGCCTGGGCGCTAGGCGAGACGCGCCGCTGAACCGGCCCGGATCGGTCGACCGGCTCCCGATCGGGAGCCGGTCGCAAATCACCACCGGGCGTCCGCACAGGAATTCGCCCTGCCCGGCCACCGCGGGGCCGGACTACCATGGGGCCATGAAGGTTTCGCCCATCATCGCCCTGGTCTTTCTCGCCGCTGCTGCCCCCCCGTCCGAGGAGAAGGCCGAGCGGATGCTCGAAAAGGCCGAGCTCCGCGCGGAGCAGGGCAAATTCGACGAAGCGCAGGCGCTCTATCGTCGACTCGCGAAGCAGTTCCCCGGCACCCCCGAGGGCGCCATCGGTGAACGGCGCGGGAAGCCGTCGGCCTACCTCGGCTTCGGGGACGTCGTCCGCCACGGGCCATCCGAGAACCGCCTCGACTTCGTCCTCATGGGCGAGGGCTATCAGATCACCGAGATGTCGGCGTTCGCGAAGCTGGCGGCCGACGTTCCGGACGTGTTCGAGCGGAACGAGGTGTTCGGCGAGTACTACCGCTACCTCAACTTCCTTCGGGCGGATCTCGTCAGCGCGGACAACGGCGTCGACGGCTACGGGCGCGACTACGACACCGCGCTGAACGGCAAGACCCTGGGGACGTTCGCCGGGCACGTGGGGATCGACCGCAACGCCGTCAGGGCCATGCTGAGCGAGATGCCGGAGCAGGACGGGCAGGCGATCGTGTTCGCCAAGCTCGGGATCCTCGGCACGGGCGGCGGCGGAGTCGCGACGATCGGCGGCCGCAACATGGCGACCATGATCCACGAGATCGGGCACTCGTTCGGTGGACTCTCGGACGAGTACACGGCCCAGCAGGCGGGAAGGCCCAAGGATGCGAAGCCCTCGCGCAACACCAACATCGCGATCAGCGAGGATCCCGAGGAGTGCCCATGGAACCATTTCCTGAAGGCGAAGGTGCGCGGCGTCGGCATGCACCCGGGCGGGGCGCAGTTCGTCCAGGGAGCGTGGCGGCCGACCGCAGGAAAATGCGCGATGGCCTCGAGCGGCGAGTTCTGTCCCGTGTGCCGTGAAGAACTCGTTCTGCGCATCTATTCCTACTGCGATCCGATCGACGCGGCAGAGCCGCAGCCCCATCCCTTCGATTCCGAGGACGACCTTCTGGTGGGTCGCGGTGGACTTCACTTCGAAGTGACGGTGTTACAGCCCACGAGCCACGAGCTGCAGGTGGACTGGTGGGTGCTTCCGGAAGGCCGGGCGCCGCGTCCCATCGATGTCACGGAGCGAAAGCGTCGGCGCGCCAAGAAAGGAGAGAGCGTCGCCATCGTGAAGAGCCAGGTGAGCGTCGGCCCCGGCGGCCGTCGCGTCGCTCCGCCGGTTCCGATCGAAGAGAAGCCTGCCAGGTCCACGCACCCGAATCACGATGGCGTGCACAAGTTTCGAGTGACCGAAAAGGACCTCGGCCCGGGACGCTTCCGCGTCGTCTGCAGAGTCCACGACACGACCGAGGTCCGCGGGAGCCAGGCCCCCTGGGTCGTGAAAGAAGACGTCGGCTTCTTGACGAGCACGATCGGCTGGTGGGTTCGAGCCGCGGAGTAGACCTCGGGTTCGCGGGTCACCCCTGTTGCGTTCGCGACATCATTTGCCGGGCGAGCCAGGCACCACAGAAGTCTGCGAACGTGGGCTGCACGCAGCGTCGACGGAAGTCTTACCCATGCAGGGTTCATTACCCAGCTCGTATGGTTCGCTCATGGACGCCGCGGTACCGTTGAGCTCCATGAAGATTCTCTCCACCGCCCACCCCGTTCTTGCACTCGCCATGTCCGCGGTGCTCTGCGCTTCGGCGCCCGCCCAGCGGACCTACTGCGCCACGCTCGGCGGTCAGATCTACGAGCTGGACATCGCGGCCTTCACCACCACTCCCGCGGCGGCGACCGGCGTGAACCTGCTGTTCGGCATCGCGAACCTCAGCAGCCCCACCGAGCTGCTGATCTCCGGCGTCACCGCTGGCCGTTTCCACGTCGACCTCACCACGGGAACGACCACACCACTGACGGGTAGTGGCCTGCCCATGTTCGCCCTCTGCAACAACGAGGACAACGGCAAGGTCTACGCCGCCTCCCTCGGCAACCTCTACGAGGTCGACGCCACCACCGGCGCCGAGACGCTCATCGGCGTGACCGGCCTGATCAACATCTACGGCCTCGACTACGTGCCTTCCCTCGGCGCGTTCGTGGCGAACAATCCCATCACGAACTCGATCTACACGCTCGATCCCGTGACGGGTAGCTCGACCCTCATCGGACCGACGAATATGAGCAGCATCGTGGGGATCTGGTACGACCGCGCCGGCGGCAAGCTCTATGGCATCTGTGACCAGAACAACGCGGGATGCGTCGTGGAACTCAGCCTCGCGACCGGTGCTGCCACCTCGATCTTCGACACAGGGATGAACCTCGTGTCGATCGGCGGCGACATCGGCGGCGGAGGCATTCCCACCATCGGGACGTCCTACTGCACGCCTGTCGCCAACTCGACGGGCGTCCCGGCCGCTATGTCTGCCATCGGGTCGACTTCGGTCGCGATGAACAACGTCCTTCTCAAGGCAGAAGGCATGCCGTTCAACTCGTTCGGTCTCTTCCTCACGAGCCAGCTGCAAGGCTTCGCCGCCAACCCAGGCGGCAGCCAGGGCAACCTCTGCCTCGGCGGCGCCATCGGACGCTACGTGGGGCCCGGCCAGATCCAGAACTCTGGTCTGGCGGGCGAGATCGAGCTCTCCATCGACCTCACGATGCACCCGACGCCCACCGGCATCGTGGCTGTGCAAGCGGGCGAGACCTGGAACTTCACGGCCTGGTACCGCGACGCGGTCGGCGGTAGCGCCACGTCCAACTTTGCGGACGGGCTGGAGATCAGCTTCCTCTGATTCAGAACCGCTTCGACCTCAGTCATGTCGAAGCGTGAGCGTAAGCATCTCCGCGCCCACGATCGTCACCGTTTCGGTGGCGGTCCCCACGCCTGGCACGTGGGAGCTGACGTCGTAGGTCCCCGGCGGAAGCGGCCCGATGCGCTTCCGCGTCGAATCGAAGGGCAGGTGACGCCACTGCCACGGATCCCTGTTGAATCGCTGGCCCGTCAGCAGCCTTCCGGTGTCGTCGGTGGCGCTGACGAGACCGCGCCTTCGCTCGCCGTCGACGAGCGTCTCGACCGTCAGAACGGCTCCTGGCTGTAGCTGCAGGTCCACGCCCTCGAGATCCGCTTCTTCGACGTTCAGGTCCACCGCCTGCGCGACGTTCAGCCCCGAAAGGACGAACAGGGAGTAGCGCCCCGGCGGAAGCGGCGGCGTCGAAAAGATCGCTCCCTTGCCGATGGTGAGGGAAGCGACCGGGTTCAGGAGTCGTCCTTCTTCGTCGTAGATCCAGATCCCGCAGCCATTCGCCCGGAAGCCCTCGGGGCCCTTGATGGATCCATGGACGCGGTGGCCGCCGCGGAGAACGAAGGTCAATTCCTCTGCGGCCTGACCCTCGGAGATCTCCACGAGCTGCGAGGGCGCGACGCCGAGTTCGTCGTGAACCGCTCCGACGAGATAGACGCCGTCCTTGAGCCCCTGGAGGGTGAAGCGTCCCTTCTTGTTCGTGACCTTGATGTCGCCCGAAGCTCGCAGCGGTCCTCGCTCGAACTCACCTTCCGTCACCTGAAGCGAAACCGAGGCGCCTTTCACAGGCTCACCGGCTTCATCCACCACGAGCCCGCTCAGCTCTCCGCCGGGGAGCTCCAGGTCGAGCTGGTACTCGCTCACCTTCGGAATCGAGGGGAGAAACTCGCCGGTGCCCCGTCCCGAAGCGCGCACGTACCACGTCCCAGGTTCCTCGAGTTCCACGCGGTAGGAACCGTCGCTGGCGAGCTGGATGTTCGTCGAGCTGCCCATGGGATCCTCGCACTCCCGAAGCCACTGCAGGATCCCCTGGGCCGGTTCCCCCGCGATCGTGACGCGCCCCGTCACCACGACCTGGTCGGGCTTCGGAGCCCCGAGCGGCACGTGCGCCTCCCCGCCATCCTGGAGCCGCACCGTCGCCTGGATCATGTGATCCACCATCGTGCCGCCGATTTCCTCGAGCTCTTCATCGTCGGGATAGCTGACGATCCCCCACTCGCCCGGGCAAAGGCCGCGCTCGTCGAAGTTTCCCTGGGCGTCCGTCGTGGCGAAGCGGATCAGGCGTCGTCCCAGGGGATCCATGGTGCCGCCGTCCTGCATGAGGCGGACCTTCCTCCCGCGAGCGAGGGAGCCATCGCGTCGGTGAACCGAGCCGTAGATGCGGCCTCCTTCACGGAGGGTCAGGTGCAAGTCCGTCGCATCCCCGGGAACCCAGACCACGGACTCGCTCGGCGCGAAGCCAGCGCATCCTGCGGTCAGAAGCGTGCGCTCCTCGGGAAGGTCTTCGAAGCGGAAGGTCCCGTCTTCCTCGGTCTTTACGCTCAGGAAGAAATCAGGGGGAGACGTCTTCATCTCGATGAACAGCAGTGCGCCGAATCCGCCCATGATGACCGTGGCTCCCGGGGCCGGCGTACCGTCGGGACGCATGACGATGCCGGTCAGCATCGGCGACTCCACTGGCGGCGAACCTGGGTCGGAAACAGCCTCCGGCACGGCCTCTGCGGCCTCATTCAGCTCCACACGCGCTGCCTCACCCGCGACGGATATCTCCATCGCGTCGCTGAGCGCGATGCCGTCTGGACCGGCCTCGGCCTCCACGATGGTGGTCTCACCCGGAAGTGCTGGCTCAGGGTTCCCGTCGTGGAAGCTCAAGAGCACCCCGAGGGCGACGAGCGCGGAGGCGATGGCAAGCTTGAGAGGCGTGGACATGGTGATCAGGAGGCTGGCGGACGCCAGCGTGGGTAAGGAAACGGACGTGGAACCGCGGGCGGGGGCCAGGAGTGGAGTCAGGCCAAGGAGACCCTTACCCGCGGTGGAGTCGCCGTCCTGAAGCTTCGCCCGCAGGCGAGCGTGGGCGCGTGTCAACCGACTGGTGATCGTCGCGAGAGGCACGTTCTCGAGCGCGGCGATCTCGGAGGGACCACATCCCTCGAAGTAGCGCAGCAAGACGGTGGTCCGAAACGGCTCCGCCAGGGACATGACGGCGTCGACGACGGCCTGGTGCGCCTCCGCGCGCTCGACGGTCTCCAGCGCGGAAGGCTCATGGGCCGGCGCAGCGTCGCGGGCGACGTCGAGCGCCGGATCCGGGCGCCGCAGGCGTGCACGGAGGCGATTCGCCAGCACCACGCTCAGCCAGCCCCGAATCGAGCGGCCGTCGGTGGGCGGACTGACCAGCGCTCGGGTCATCGTCTCCTGGGCGAGATCCTCGGCCTCGTGGGTCGAGTCCACGAGTCGCCGCGCGAGGGCTCGAACCCACTCGGTTTCGTCGAGCAGGGCGTTCAGGGAGGCTGGTGAGAAGTGGGTCATCGCTGGCCACAGAGGAATGCGCGGCGCTTCGAAGACCACGCACGATTCTTCTCTAAATCCGGGAACCGGCCCGACCTCCTGGTCAGAGAAACGTAACGGCGCCGACGCGTGCCTGGACGGCATGCCTGCGACTCGTCTACGCTCGCGCGGGAATAACACGGCGGAGATCAAGGGCCCCGGAGATCGGACGATGGATGCGGAAAGCGGGACAGGGCGAGCGTTCGTCAAGATGCACGGGCTCAAGAATCACTTCGTGATCGTCGATGCCCGGGTCGCGCCCTATCGCCCGGCCGCTGCGGAGATCGCCCGTATTTGCGATGTCGACGTCGGCGTGGGCGCTGATCAGCTCGTGGTCATCGAGCCGTCAGCCCGAGCCGACGTTTTCATGCGTCTCTACAATGTCGACGGACGCGAGGTCGAGGCCTGCGGCAACGCCACGCGCTGCGTCGCCTGGATCGCCCTCGAGGAAACTGGAGGAGATCACGTTCGAATCGAAACGCTCGCCGGTGTGCTGGAGTGCCGGCGCATCGGGGAGCGGCAGGTGAGCTGTGACATGGGTCGCGTCAGCATGGATTGGCAGGACGTCCCGCTCAGCGAGGAACGCGATACCCTGAACCTCGGTCTCAACGTCGGCCCCCTGGTGAACCCAGCCGCGCTCAGCGTCGGCAATCCGCACGCAGTGTTCTTCGTGGACGATGTCGACGCGATCGACGTCGCGGGACTCGCCCCCACGGTCCAGGGGGATCGGCTGTTCCCCCACTCGGTCAACGTCGGCGTCGCCACGCTGCGGTCGGCCGACCGACTCCAGCTCATCGTCTACGAACGCGGCGCTGGCCTGACGCAGGCCTGCGGCACGGGCGCGTGCGCCGCGGCGTTCGCGGCGCGCGCACGCGGTCTGACCGAAGCCACTCAGTTGACCGTGGAGCTGCCCGCGGGTGAGGTGGGCATCGAGATCCGCAGCGATGGGCACGCCGTGATGTCCGGCCCGGTCGCCTACTGCTTTCGAGGAATCCTGTGACCGCTCCCTTCCCCACGAAGATCAAGACCACCGTGCAACGCGTCCTCCACTCCGTCACCGCCCTCCTTCTGATGAGCAGTTGCGCCACCCATCCCGCGGAACATGTCGACAGGCTGTTCGAGGCCTACGCAGGAGACGCCGTGCCAGGCGCTGCCGTCCGGGTGATCCGCGACGGGGAAGTGCTGCTCTCCCGCTGCTATGGCATGGCGGACCTCGAGGCGCGAGAGCCGGTGACGTCCAGCAGCAACTTCCGACTCGCGTCGATCAGCAAGCAGTTCACCGCGATGAGCATCCTGATGCTCATCGAGCAGGATCGCCTGGCGCTGGATACCACGCTGCCCCAGATCTTCGGGGACTTCCCCGCCTACGGAGCCAGCATCACGATCGAGCACCTCTTGCAGCACCGTTCCGGCCTCCTCGACTACGAGCCGCTGGTTCCAGAAGACGAGGTTCGCCTGGCAATCGATGGGCCACACGATCAGGTCCACGACGCCGAGATCCTGGAGCTGATGAAACAGCAGGAAGGCGGCTACTTCACGCCTGGCTCCGAGTATCGGTACAGCAATACGGGGTACGCCGTACTCGCGATGATCGTCGAGAAGCTCAGCGGCGGCTCGTTCGCGGACTTCCTGAAGACCAGGATCTTCGAGCCGACCGGTATGGAGCACACGGTCGCGTTCGTGAATGGGATCTCTACCGTTCCGGAACGCGCCATGGGGTACACCGTGGGCGAGGGCGGGCCAGAGTTCACCGACCAGTCCCGCCACAGCGCCGTCCTGGGCGACGGCGGTATCTACTCATCGCTCGAGGATCTGACCCTCTGGGATGCCGCGCTCTATCGCGACGAGCTGATCAGCGCGGCTACCAAGGAACAGATGTGGACGCCCGCGCCGAAGAACTACGGCTTCGGCTGGCGCATCGATCGCTATCGCGGTCACGTGAGACAGCACCACAGCGGCAGCACCTGCGGCTTCAGGAACTACCTGCAGCGCTTCCCGGAGGAGCGGCTGACGGTGATCGTGCTGACGAACCGAGCCGAGCCGGACGTGGACCACCTGGGCGAGCAGGTCGCGGACCTCTTCCTCGCTGGCCCTACCCGATAAGACCGAGGATCAAGAACCCGACCGTGGCAAAGCCTGCCGCCACCAGAGCGTAGGGCAGCTGCGTCCGCACGTGATCGATGTGGTCCGTGGCCGACGCCATGGAAGCGACCACGGTCGTGTCGCTGATCGGTGAGGCGTGGTCGCCGAAGACGGCACCGGAGATGGCGGCCCCCAAGAGGAGCGGGATCGGCAGCCCCAGCGTCGTGGCGATCGGGATCGCGATCGGAATCATGATGGCGAAGGTCCCCCAGCTCGAGCCGACGGAGAACGCGATGAACGAGGAGACGAGGAAGATCAGCGGCGCGAGCAGAAAGACAGGCACGGTGGCGCTGGCCACTCCCGCGACGTAGGTACCGGTCCCCAGCAGCTTCGCCACATCGCCCAGCGCGAGCGCGAGCAGCAGGATCGTCGCGATGGGCAGCAGGTTGCCCGCGCCCTTCATGAACACGGCCATCAGGTTGTGGACGCTGGTTCCCCCCTTGACGAGGAGCATGGTCCAGATCGTCAGGATGGCCGCAGTGATGGCCCAGAGAATGGCACGGGATCCAGACCCCTCGATGAGGCTTCCGTCGCCGGTGATGTAGAGGCCGATGGGCATCATCGCGACCATGACCATGATGGGCAGGAGCATGAGCCAGCCGGACGGCACGTGATCCACCGATTCGCCGGGTCCGCCTTCCGCCGCAGTCTCCACCAGCGGAAGGGCGCCTGGCCAAAGCAGGTCTCCCCCCTGGGTTCGCTCCTCGGCCGCCTTCATCGGACCGAGATTGATGTCCTTCCAGATGACCACCAGCGAGAGCACGATGGACGCGATCGCATAGAGGTTGTACGGGATGGACGAGATGAACGTGTCCAGGGGATTCTCCACGCCCGCCGTCGACACGATTCCGATGATGACGGCCCCCCATGCGTTGAGGGGGATCATCACGCACACGGGCGCGGATGTGGCGTCGATCAGGTAGGCGAGCTTCTCGCGGGACACCCTGTAGCGATCGAAGAGCGGCCGACTGACCGCGCCCGCCACGAGCAAGGTGATGTTCGACTCGATGAAGATGACGATGCCGGTGGACCAGGCCAGGAGCTGCGCGCGCCGCCCCGTGTGGACCCAGCGCCGGGACTCCAGGAAGTGCACGAAGCCGCGCACCCCTCCCGAACGCTCGATCGTGGCGATGAGCGACCCGATCAGCAGCGTGAAGACGAGCACCCTGGCGTCATCCGCATCCCCGAAGACGTCGATGACGCCGTCCAGCCCGGCCGCGAAGCCGAGGAGCGGGTTGAAGCCGCTGAGCAGCGTGAAGCCCATCCAGATGCCCGCGAAGAGCGAGAGCAGGACCTGCTTGCTCCAGATGGCCAGCACGATGGCGAGCACCGGAGGGAGAATCGATAACCAGCTAGCCTGCATTATTCACGAGTTTGTTCCACCAGTGCGTTCAAACCGCGGCGTGGCAAGGAAGACGACCGAACGAAGCGGAGGCGGGCCCGTAGGCCCGTCGAGCATTCTGTGAGGGAGCCCGCGAAGCGTGCGGCAGCCAAAGGCTGCCGTCTGACGCCGCCACGGCGTGGTTTGGGCGTGCTGGTGGTGCAAACTCGCGAATAATACAGGCTAGGTTCCAAGATGAATGCTGATCCTCAGCGAACCTCGCGCGCCGCCGTCCCGTTCAGGTGGAAACATCCGGCCGCGTAGCCGGAACCGTCGTCGATCCCCTCGATATGCAGCGTGCCCTCGACGCTCACGGGGACGAACGGAAAGTAGGGTGAGCCCTTGCCCTCCTCCATCGAAACGTGGATCCACTCATCGGGCTGTGGCGCGCCCCCGAAGCAGCAGGCGAGCAGATCCCGCACGAGCATGAACTCGGTGACCTCGCGGCGCTGCCACTCCACCGGGATCATGTAGCCCGTGATCTCGACCGGCTTCTCGTCGAAGGCCGCCACTTCTTGCGGGAACCTGACCTCCCCTTCCATCAGGGAGTCCATGACCTCTTCGAACTCGAAGTCGTCGAGGGCATCGAGGCTCAGGTGGCGAAAGCGAACTGAGAGTCGTCCATCATCGAGCCTCTCGGGAGCGCCGCCCTCGTCCGGATCGAGAGCATCCCGACGGAGCCGGGCGATGGCGAGCTGACGGATCGTCTCGTCCGGAAGGTCCATCATCTGCGTGGCCTCGTCCCGTGCCAGCCCCATGCTGGCGAGGAGTTCGTCGATCGGGAGGGTCAGGTAGGACGCTGCGAGCGCTTCCAGGGCTGGATCCGTCCCTGACTCGGCGTTCGGCCCGGCGTCGGCTTCGGCCTCAGCTTCGAGCACGGCATCCTCGCTCCCATCCAGCGCGCCGCCCTCAAACCCGATCACGACGGTGCCGCCCTCGACTGGCGCCTCCCCACAGGCAGCGAGTAACGCCAGGCCAGCGCATGCGGCCCCGCGGGCGGTACCGCGGGCGGCCACGGAAAAGATGGAGAGTCGTTCGTTCATAGCGATCGTGCCAGAGTCCTGCACGGGTCCGTGGTGTAGGCCTTCATGGCAGGGAGCAAGCCAGCGACGACGCCGACGCCCAGCATGCCGATCGGTACCCAGAGAAGACCCGCGCCCAGCTCTGTGGGCACGAGCACCACACCGGTCGTCTGGAGCAACGTATCCCGGACGCGCGACAGAATCGCGCCGTACACGGCGAAACCGAGCAAAGAGCCCAGGGCCGCGATGGCGACCGCCTCTCCCACGACGACGCCGAAGACGAGCCCTCGTCGCGCGCCGAGGGCGCGGAAAACGGCGAGTTCGCGGCGCCGCTCGCTCATCGTGTTGTAAAGGCTCGCCAGGAGCCCCGCGCCCGCGACCACCACGACGATACCTGCCACGGTGCGCAGCACTTCGATGGCCCAGAAGAGCTTTCGGTAAAGGTCCGCGAGGACCTGTGCGATCGGCCACGCGAGCGTGACCCGCTCGTTGAGCACGTTGAACTGACGATTCAGTCGCAGCCCAGGAGACATGCCTCCGCGCCGGAATCGCAGCAGCACCGCCGACACCTCCTTGTGGGCATCGGGGATCTCCTGCGCGTGAAAGGCCTCTGCGTCGATCGCCTCGCCGCTCCCTCGGAGCTCGTGGCCGCCCATGCGATAGACGCCTTCGATGGGAATGAAGATCACGCGGTCGTCAGGCGTCCCGGTCGGGGCCATGACGCCCACGACCGCGTAGCGCTCCGCGTGCTGGCGGGGATCGCGCTCGTCGTACGTCAGCCCGTGGCTCGGGCTGAACGTGCTGCCTCGCGCGAGGCCCGTCTCCCGCGCGACGGCGGCGCCCACGACGGCCTGGCGTTTACCTGGGTCGAACCAAGTACCGGGCTCCACGAGCGACCGTCCTTCGAACGCCTCCAGGGTCGTCCCGATGATTCGAAAGCCCCGGAAGTTGTCGCCGACGGCGTAGGGCACCGCTCGCTCGACGCCGGGATCGTTCGCGATCGTCCGGTAGAGGCTCCAGGGGATGTTCCCCTGGGAGGCGTCGAGGTGAAAGAGCGTGTTCAGCACCAGCTGACTCTGACCGCCCGCTGGCCCCAGAATCGCGTCGTAGGCGAGGTCCATCCCGCCGAATGCGCGTGAGGTCGCCGAGTGGATCGCGAGCACGGCCATCACCAGCCCTCCCGCGAGCGCCGCCGCCAGGACCGTGATCGAGGTCGACAGCGCGTGCTCGCGCATCGAGCGAGTGACGATCAAGAACCAGGTGGACACGCTGCGAAGCACCCGGGAAGGGTAGCAAGCGGAACGGCAGCGGGCCGCGTAAAGGTGCGGCAAGGTCCGGTCTCGAATGGCCGTCGACTGGCTACGATCGACCGCTCTCGCCACCCCCTCCGCGCCTCTTCGCGCGGCCTCTTCACCCACTAGCTCCGTCATGGTCTCCCACTCTCGACTCCGGACCACCTTCGTTCGGGCCTCTTTCCTGCTGGCGATCGCTTCGCCGAACTTTGCCCAGGACTCCTCCCGCCGCGACTCCACTCCTGGGGAATCCGCGCCGGAGGCCAAGGCCGAGGCGGCGCCCGATCCAGCGGCCGTCATCGACGCCATCATCCAGGAGGGCAAGGAGAACTCGAAGGTGTGGGAAACGCTGACCTACATCAGCGAGGAGATCGGGCCGCGCCTGACGGGCTCCGCTGGCCTGGAGCGCGCCAACGTCTGGACGCGCGCGAAGTTCACCGAATACGGGCTGAAGAACTCTCACCTCATGCGCTGGGGCGACATCCCCGTCCGCTTCGACCGCGGGCCGAGCAGCGCGCGCATGGTGTCCCCGGTCGAACGCGATCTCGAGTTCACGACGCCCGCCTGGGGCGCGGGCACCGACGGACCGCTGCGCGGCAAGGTGGTGAAGATGCCGCTCACCCTCGAGGGTCTGGAGGAAGTACGGGACCAGCTGACGGGCGCATGGGTCCTCACGAAGTCCCAGCGACGCCGTCGGAACCGCGACAAGGAGGCGGCCGAGGCCGAGCGCGAGCTGCGCGAGAAGATCGATGCCGCCCTGCAGGAGGCCCATATTCTCGGCAAGGTCGTCGGCGCCAGTCGCGACGAGATCACGACCGGCGGCAAGCGCGGCTGGCGCGAGCTGACGATGGAGACCCTCCCCACGGACGTGGAGGTCACGATCCGCCGACAGGACTACGACGCGATCAACTCGCGCCTCTCCGACGGCGAGGAAGTGGAGCTTGAATTCGACCTGAAGCACTACTTCACCGAGGGCCCGTTCGGCGCTTTCAACACGATCGCCGAGATCCCGGGAACCGAGTTCCCCGATGAGGTGGTCATCGTGTCGGCGCACCTCGACTCCTGGAACGGTCCGATGTCCCAGGGAACCCAGGACAACGGCACCGGCTCGAGCGTGACCCTCGAGGCCGCGCGCATCCTGATGGCCGCTGGCGCCAAGCCGCGGCGCACGATTCGCTTCTGCCTGTGGACCGGGGAGGAGCAAGGGCTGCTCGGTAGCCGCGGCTACGTGGAGAGCCTCTCGGAGGAGGAACTCGCCAAGGTCTCGGCCTGCTTCGTCGACGACGGCGGGACGTACTACCAGGGCGGTCTCTTCTGCGTCGCCGATATGGAGCCGATGCTCAACGCCGCGACCCGCCCCGTCCACGAGGCGTTCCCCGATCTGCCGATCGACGTCGTCGTCCGGGATAAGATGCCCCGCGGAGGCAGCTCGGACCACGCGTCGTTCAACAGCAAGGGCGTGCCTGGCTTCTTCTGGACGGAGAAGAACCGTCCGGGGCTCGAAGGCATGGGATACAGCTTCTCCTGGCACACGCAGAACGACACCCTGGAGCACGCGATCGAGGAGTACCTCGTCCAGTCAGCGACCTGCTCGGCCGTGACAGCGTACAGCCTCGCGATGGCCGACACGCTGCTGCCGCGCTACGTGCCGGAGCCTGAGCCCGAGACGGATCCGGAGGCGATCGCCGCGGCCATGGCCGCTGACGGCTTCGAAGCCGTCGAAACGCCCCTGAGCGGCGAGTGGAACGGCGTCTTCACCGAGCCCGACATGCCCTTCTCGCTCACGTTCGTCGTGAACGCCGAGGGGGAGGTCCGCGGCACGACGCAGTCAGGGGAGACGCCTCGCCAGCTCGAGAAGGGCCGCTGGAACGCGGAGGAGAAGACGCTGACGTTCGAGTACGAATCCGGGAGCTTCGGGCGCCTCACCGCGAGCGCGAAGCTGGACGAGGACGGGACGCTCAAGGGGAGCGTCAAAGCCGACCCCGATTCGGACGGTTACGCCTGGGAGGCGAAGAAGAAGACGGACGCATGACCGTCCCGGGCCCCCTGCGGCCCCGGATCCACCTCGGGCCGGGCCGCAGGGGAAGGGCACTTTCCGTTGCTGGGAGGCATAGGCAGGGCTTATGATCCCCGCGCACTCTACCGATAGTGACGAGGCGTGCCGATAGCCACCAGGCGGGCCGATGGTCACCGGATGGGCCGACCGTCGTTCCGCGGCGCGGGTGCCCCACGCCCATGAAGCTCTCCACGCGCATTTTCCTCGCCTTCGGCCTCTTCCTCGGGGGAATCACGTTCCTTCACGGGGGCCTCAACCACGGCTGGTTCGCGGACCAGAGTCGCGACCGCTTGACCGTGGCGCACCTCCCGGTCACATGACACCTCACCTGCCCGGTCACCAGTTGGGTGACCGAACATTCGGATGCAGGCACGGTGTTCGCCTCGAAGCGGTACACGAACTGGCCAGCCATGACCGAGGACCTGCAGGCGGGCAACCTGCACGCGGCGTTCATCCTCGCGCCGCTCGCGATGGTGCTCGCCCGCGAGGGCACCAAGCCCGTCAAGATCGTTCACCTCGGGCATCGCGACGGAACCTGCATGGTCGTCGCCAAGGACTCGCCCTACCAGACCTTCGCCGACCTGCGCGGCAAGCGCATCGCGATCCCCCACCGCTACTCGAACCAGCGCGTCCTGATCGAGCGGCTCAAGGAGCAGAACGGATTCAACGACTCCGACGTGACCCTGATCGACTTCCCGCCGCCGGAGATGCCGGCGGGTCTGAAGGCCGGTCAGTTCGAGGCCTACATCGTCGGCGAGCCGCACGCCGCGCGCGCGGAGATCGCGGGGTTCGGCCGTATCCTGTACTACACCAAGGATATCTGGCCGAACTTCATCTCGTGCGTCCTCGTCGTCACGCAGGAACTGATCGACCGTCAGCCCGAACTCGTCCAGGAACTCGTCTCCGGGATCACCGCCTCCGGCGAGTGGATCGACCAGGGGCCGGAAGATCAGCTCATCGCGGGCATCTACCTCGAAGGTGAAGTCGTCCCCGAGGACCAGCTGCAAGCGACCGCCGATGGCACGCTACCCGAGGCCATCACGATGCCGCGTGACTTCGGCATCTCGCCTCGTATGCAGGCCGCGCAGCTAGGCGGGCTCTACTACGGTCAGCCGACCGATCTGCTCAAGTACGTCCTGTCGAAACCGCCTGACCGCGTGAAGTACACCGACCTCGCTCTCAACCGCGAGGACTTTGCCGAGATCCAGCGCTACGCCGAGCGCCTCGGGTTCTTTTCCAAGCGTCCCGTGACCGCCGACGATCCGTTCGGCTTCGAAGACTACTGTGACGTCCGGTTCGAGCGAGGACGGGCGAGGAGCTTGCCGCTGCGACCTGCTGCGGGTTCAGGCGCGGAGGCACCTCGATGAGCCACTCCCAAGCGCCCGCGACCTGGTGGCGAAAGTTCGCCCTGGGCTCTCTCGGATTCGTCGTCACCATCGCGCTCTGGCAGGTCGCCACCTGGGGCAACGACATCACCGAGGTGCCCGGACCGTGGCTCACGCTCCAGGGGCTCCGCGAGCTGGCCACGGACGGCGTCCTGTGGAGAAACATCGCCGCGTCCGTCTTTCGCGTGGCTTGGGGATTCTGCCTGGCCGCCGGCATCGGCATCCCGCTGGGCGTCTGGATGGGATGGAACCGCGACGTCGTCCTTTTCTTCAATCCGACAATCCAGATGATGCGGCCGATCTCACCCATCGCATGGATCCCGTTCGCCGTGGTCATCTTCGGGGGCGCGAACTTCATGCTCGCCGGGCGCATCCTGTTCGACGCGTCCGACTCCTCGGCCATCTTCCTGATCTTCCTGGCGAGCTTCTTCCCCATCGTCACCGCCACGACCTCGGCGGTGCGCTCGATCGAACTGAAGTACCTGCGCTCGGCCGCGAACTTCGGCGTCACCGGGCTGGGCCTCTTCCGACGCGTGATTCTGCCGGCCGCGCTGCCGCAGATCCTCACCGGCCTGCGGCTGGCGCTCGGCATCGCGTGGGTGGTCATCGTGGCGGCGGAGATGCTCGGTGTCACGAGCGGCCTCGGCTTCCAGGTCAATGACTCACGCAACAACCTGCGGATGGACTACGTCGCGGCGGCGATGGTGGTGATCGGGCTCGTGGGGCTCGCGCTGGATATGGCCATGTCGAACCTGGAGGCCTCGGCGCTCGCGCGCCGCGGGATGTCACGCCGATGAGCGAAGCAATGCCAGAACCGGGCAAGACCCCGAGACGCGACAAGATCACGGTCGAGGGCGTCGACAAGACCTTCCCGACGAAGAAGGGCGAGGTCCACGTGCTCGACGGCGTGAACCTGACGGTGCGCGAGGGCGAGTTCCTCGCGATCGTTGGACCCTCCGGCTGCGGAAAATCGACCCTCCTGAACTGCATGGCGGGCTTCGAGCGTGCCTCGGGCGGCTCGATCCAGGTCGATGGCGAGGAGGTCACCCGACCCGACCCGAAGCGCGTCTTCGTCTTCCAGGAGACCGGGATCTTCCCGTGGTACAGCGTCTGGGACAACGTCGGCTTCGGGCTCGGCCAGATGCCGTTCGAGGCGAAGGACGAGCACGTGATGAAGTACATCCGACTCGTGGGCCTCGAGGGCTTCGAGCGCTCGTTCCCGTCCGAGCTCTCCGGCGGCATGAAGCAGCGCGTGGAGTTCGCGCGCGCGCTCGCCGTCGAGCCCGACGTCCTGTTCCTCGACGAGCCCTTCGGCGCCCTCGATGCGTTCACGCGGATCGAGATGCGACGCGAGATCGTGCGGATCTGGGAAAAGACCGGGAAGACCTGCATCCTCGTCACCCACGACGTGTCGGAAGCGCTGGAGCTGGCGGACCGTGTCGCGATCATGACGCGTCGGCCAGCGACGGTGCATTCGGTGCTGGACGTCGACATGCCGCGCCCGAGGGACTCGGACGATCCGCCGTTCCGTGAGATGAAGGACCTGATCTTCCAGGTCCTCGGCGTCGAGCGGCGGGTCTGAGGTCAGGTGCGACGACGGTTCCACTGTAGAGCGACTACTTCGGAACCTCGTGGACCGTCAGGTACACCTCCTGACCCCGATCCTCGCCCGGGCGTCCGCCATCGGTCCCTGCGACATCGAATTGCAGCACGAGCTGGTCGCACGGCCCCAGGTTCTCGAGTTCCACGAGCACCCTGCATCCGCTGGAGTCGGCGCGCGCGGCGAGCACCCTCACCTCGTCCTCGCCCTCGCGGTCGGCGTGCTCCAGCGAGTAGTGCGCCGATCCGTAGTTCCGCGTCCATCGGTAGTTCCAGCGCCGTGCCGCATAGCGCTCCGCATCCCCCGCGAGAGCCGCGTCCACCGGCGCGCTGAACTCCAGCTCGACGCCCTTATGGCGAACCCGCGCCCCGATCAGAATCGGCCGTTCCCCTCCCGTGTAGCGCACCCTCTGCAGGCAGCCATCGGCCCCCTCGGCCGGGCCCTGCCAGCCCGAAAGGCCGACGGCATAGACCTGACCGTCCTTCGGGTTCACGCGCAGCCGCTGCAGCCCGGCGTCGAACTGAAACGGCAGACGCCAGACCGCGCCCTGCTCCAGCTCGTCGATCACGAGGCCGTACATCCAGCCCTTGCCGAAGCTCGTGTGCAGGTAGCGGCCCGCGAGCGGCCCAAAGCGCTCGTCATCGACCCAGACCTGGCCCCCGCTGGAGCTATCGAGGGCCTGGGGCATCCAGATGACCGGCGGATCGAAGTCATCGCGGGTCTTCCGGCCCGGCTGGTTCGTGTCGATCGCCGTGAAGACCCCGTAGAACCCGCCGGGGCGAGCCAGCGAGATCTTCGAGGCAGGGATCCAGTTGCCCTGGTTGTCGCTGACGAGTGGCCGCCCCTCGGGGCTCATCCCCATGCCGTTCGGCGTGCGCAGGCCCGTGCAGTAGACCTCGTAGCTTCGACCGTCACGGGCGACCTTCAGGACCCCTCCGGGCAGGGCGAAATCGGTGTACTGGCCTGACTTGGCGTAGTAGAGAGCGCCCTCTGCGTCGGTTTGCAGGTCGAAGTTGAACGCGTGGAAGTTCGGTGAGACGTCGGGGTCGGCGAAGAAGCTCTCGTAGAAGTCGGCCTCCCCGTCGCCATCGAGATCGTGCAAGCGCGTGATGCGATCGCGGCACGTCACGTACACGAGGCCGTCCAGGACCCGCAGCCCCATGGGCTCGAACAGGCCCGCGGCGAAGCGCCGCCAGCGCAGCTCGCCGAGTTCATCGTCGATCCCTGACACGATCCACACGTCGCCTCCATAGGTCGACACTGCAGCGCGGCCGTCCTCGAAGAAGTCGAGCGCGCTCGTGCGAATCCACGCGTTCCAGGGATTCGATTCCGGCAGGGCGAGCGTATCGAGGGCGTAGGGCCTCTGCGCGCCGAGTTCCCCTCGCGTCACGAGTTCTTCCGCCCAGCGCGCGGGGCCTCCGGCCACCTGGGCGGCGGGAGACTCCGGGAGCGGTCGCTCGCGCAGGCTGTCGAGCATGAGCTCGAACCCCTCGAGGTCCTCGCCGCTCTCGCTGGCGAGGCGTAGAACGTAGAACTCCTGCGCCGTGTCGGAGGGCGGGACGCGGAGGATCACGCGCCGCTCGTCGTCGAGCGTGAGGTGGCCCTCGCCGAGGACGGCAGCGGCCGCGAACGGCGCGAGGTTCTCGCCGCTCGGCGAGCCGCGGGCGATCAGGTTCCAGGGCAGGTAGCCGTCTTCGGATCCGGCCTCGCTGAAAACGCTCTCCGGCTGCCGCAACCCCAGTGGATCGTGGCAGAGCGCAAGCACGAGCGGCTGCTCCCCGGCCTCCACGCGGATTCGATGCGTGATGACGGGCAGGCCTGCGGAGGCCTCGAGGCCAGGCCGTTCCAGCACCTCGCGGCCGTCGATGGCGTAGCTCAGCACCACGTCGCTCCCGTGGAGGTAATGACCGTGGTAGTCGAGCAGCGCGCGCGGTAGCGGTCCACGCGGCGGCCGCACGGAGCGGTCCCAGTCGAGGGTTCCGCCGTGGCCCCAGCCGTATCCCTGGAGGCCGAAGAGCGGCTCCCCCTCCGGCCGCGCACGGCCTTCACCGCGCTGCTGGTAGTGCTGGGTCTCCGAGAGGTCGAGGAAGCCACCCGTCCAGGCGGCCGGAGACTCCATGAGCTGGAGGTCGTAGGCCATCGAGACCCTGGGCCCCAGGCGCACCGTCAGGCTCGCACCGACCTCGTCGCCCAGCTGACTGGCGAGAACGGGCCCGAAGTCGCGCTCCACCTGATCGTCCGCGTCGCCGAGGCGCCCGCCGTGCTTGCGCCCCTTGGGCAGCGCGGCGAGGTACTCCGGACTCACGTCGAAGTACTGGGAGGGATTCTGCTCCCTGAGGAACGACTCTCGCAGGAAGTGCACGAGGTCGTAGGTCTGCTCCGGTGCGAGCCAGCGATTGCTCGGCATCGTGCGGAAACCCTCCATGATCGTTCGATACAGACTCACAGGATCGGATCCGCGCTCCAGCACGCCCGTGGCGAACGGGCGCGCCTGGGGATTGGTGGGCCGCGTGCCGTCGGCGCCGTGGCAGCTCACGCACGCCGACATATAGGTTTCACGGCCGCGCTCGAAGCTCGCGTCGTCCCAGCCCGCGATCAGCCCAGCGTGGTCGAGATCGGCGAGGGGCTTCACCCAGACGTTGGCGAAGCGCACGCGGGACGAGTCCGCCTGGAGGCGGATCGGGCCGCGCAGCGAGTCGCCGCGCGCCGCCGCGGGCTGCGCGCTGTTCTCCTCGCCCGTCCATGTCAGCACGGCCTTCTTCCCGGGAAGGCGGCCCGCGGAAAGCGCCCGTGCTTCCTCAATGGAGAGACCGCCTGCGAAGAATCGCACGTCGCCGACTTCCCCGCCGTAGGCACCGCCGAAGTCCGCGTTCGCCGCCCCCACCTTGAAGACGAAGTCGTCCCGGTCATCGGCGCGGAAGGTCTCTCTCTCGGCCTGCAGGTCTCCGTCCACCCAGATCCGCGCGTGCCCCCTGTCGCTGCCGAGCACCACCCCGTGCCATTCCCCATCGTCGAAACGACTCTCGGTCTCCACCGCCCCGATCCAGCCGATGTCATAGACGAGCCGCCCGCCGCGCAGGAACAGCGCCTTCGCGTCCGGCACCCAGGGGCCGGCCGGCGGACACTTCGAGAAGAGCGTTCCATCGGCGCGTGAACGGAACCGGGCCGAGACCGCGAAGGACTCCGCGGACCAGTCGAGCTTCTGGCTCGGCTCCCCGGGTTCGCTGATGAAGCGCGCGTGGCCGTCGCCGAGGACCATGCCGGGCAACGCGTCGAGAAAGCCGTAGGGCGTGCGTTCCTCGAGCGACACGTCGTCCTGGACGAGCACATCGTTCAGCCAGACGGAGACCCTTGCGGGTCCGCCCGCCGCGTGCTCGTAGGTCACATCGAGCGACTGCCAGACGCCCGCAGGACGCGCCGCGTCCACGAGCGGCGGACGGTGGCCGTGGATGGCGCCGCAGCTCGCGTCGTCGATCTTCGCTCCATTGGAGTCAGCGAACTGTACCTCCCAGCGTCCGGAGAGATACACACCGCTCGTGCCGCGGAAGCCAGCAGCCGCAGCGGCGTCCTCGCGGGGCACGAGGAAGTCCAGGTGCAGGTGATAGTCGCCGAACTCGGCCTTCGTGACGAGGTCGCCGAAGCCCGGCCGCGCCACCAGCGCGTTCCCGTCGGTCTCCCAGCGCGGAAAGTCGTAGCGGGGCCCACCGCTTGACGAATCCGCCCGCGTATCGATGCCGATCGCGCGCGGCTCCACGCTCGGATCCCAGTGACGCCAGGCCTCCAGGGAACCGTCGGAGAAGAGGCTCGATGCGCCGTCGCGCACCCCGGAGCGCGGCGCGGGCGGCACCGCCGTGGAACCTGGCTGCGGTCGCTCCTCGCCCCCGAACCCCGGCGCACCTCCCGGAGGCACGTCCTTACCGAGCCCCCACAGCACGGCGTTCGCGAGCAGAAGACGGAACGACTCACGCTCGAAGTTTCCCTCGGATCCGAGCGACGTGTAGAAGCGCCGCACGCCGGGCGCTGGCTCGAAGGTCCAGGCCACGGGCTCCGAAGGCAACGCACCGGTCCGACCGAAGAGCATCACGGTGGCGCCGTCGCTCAGCGGCTGCGCGTTGTACGTCCCGCCGTAGCCCATGGAATCGCCATCCGGCATCCCGCGAAGGATGACGTGCTTCGCCGCCGACGCCGCGATCGACGTGACGGTCCCGGTCCCGTTGTCCGCGTGGGACTTGTAATGCCCGCCGAAGCGCGGCGGGAACCACCCCTTGAGGTCCTTCTCCCAGAACAGGTGACTCGTCGTCCGCAGCGCGAGCGCGGGCTTGCCGGCATCGAACCAGGCATCGAGCGCGGCGAGCTGCGCCTCACTCGGCTCACGGAAGCGCAGGAACATCACGAGCAGGTCCGCTTCGTCGAGCGCGGGAGGTTCAGGCATCGCGCGGCCGCTCGCGATCCGGACGTCGACGTCGAGGCCCAGCTCGCGCTCGAGCTGCTCGGCGAGCCGCGGCATCGTCCGCTCCGACCCGTACTCCTCCTCGCCCACCAGGAAGACGACGCGCGACCTGTCCCCCTGGGCGAAGCACGCCGCGCCGAGGAAATAGAACGGGAGTGTGAATTGAAGGACGCGAAGGAGGATGCAGATCATGCTGGGCTCCATTCTCCCGATCTCTCCGGGTTTCGCACGCGGCAGGCCGAACTCTTCGCCTGGGATTCAAGTCAGTTCGCGCACGCAAGGCCTGTCCCGGTCCACTCGAGGGAAGGGACTCAGCTCGCCCAGCGTCCTCTCCCGCTCCGCATGTCTTCCCGCACCATCTTCAGGTGCAGCCGGAGGCTGTACAGCTCGTCCGCGTAGCTGAGGGGGACCGAAACGGCGTAGAGTTCGTCGTCGAAACGGTCGAGTTCCCGCGCCGCCTCCGCGAGTTCCTCCGGCGTGGCTTGCGCCTCGTGCAGCCGCTTCTCCAGCGCAAGGATGCGGCCGTACCAGCGGAAGATCCTGCGCCGGATGCGCCACCGATAGAGCGGTGGCGCGATCCGAAAGAGCGGGAACAGGAGCGTCATCAGCGGCAAGATCAGGAACTTCAGGCGGTCGATCAAGGCCGCGATCTGGAACGGGAACGCCCGGTACAGAAAGGACGGCCCGGACTCGAGGGCGGTCCTGGCGGCCAGCGAAGGCGGCACGTCGAGCAGCGCGAGGGACGGGAATTCGCCCTCGTCCTCGAGCACACCGCGGCTCGAGAAGTGAATCCCTGCCGACTCGACGAGGAGTCCGATCACCGCGGGGTGAAGCCCCTTCCGGGCGAGGAGCGTGGCCGCTGGCGCGACGGTTTCGATATCACGCGTCGGCTCACCCGCCGAGAGGTCGATCGACCCGGCGTGCACCCGCACGTGCCGCAGGAAGGTCAGCGTGCGCGCGATGCCCTCGGCGCGCTCCAGGCTGGCCGGGACGAGTCCCCCCTCCGAATCGATCAGCTCACGCACGAGCGCGGAACGCGGCGCGGCCACCCGCAGAAGGGCCTTGGCTTCGCCGCTCTGGACCGAGGCGACCGCAGTTTCCGTGTCCCCTCCACGGGCCTCCACGGACACGCCGGCAGCCTCGAAAAGCTGCTCCGCGAGCGCCCGGGTACCGCTTCCCTCGGCCCCCATTTCCACGGCCGCGCCGCGGAGTTCCGCGAGCCCTGTGATCGGCGTGGTCGCCAGCATCCACAGCGGCTCGAGGTAGAGCGAGACGAGTCCTGCCAGTTCGGGCTCCTCGTCCTTCGCCAGTCCACCCTGAACGAGCGCGACGTCGACCTCTCCCCTTCGCAGGAGGTCGAGATTCTCCGTCGAGCCCCGCGTCGCCACGAGGTCCGCCTCGATGCCCGCGTCCCGCAGCGCCTTCGCGAAGAGTTCGCCAGCCTCGGCGTAGCCTCCACCCGCCGGCCCGGTCGCGATCGCCAGCCGCTCCGGCGGTGCGGGACCGACCCACCTAAATGCCAGGAGGGCACCCATCAACGTGACCAGCGCCAGGGGAGCCCAGAGCCGCAGAAGGTCGCGGCGCAGCTCGCGGTCGGGCGACTCGGGTTCTGGCGTTTTGCTGCGATTCTCTCCCGCTTCGAGAGGCTTCTCTTGCGCAGTCATCCGTTGATCCGCTTCTCTCGCACGAAGTTCGTCAGGATCCTGAACACGGAGAGATCCGCGATCTCCGACGCCGCCTTCGACGCGCTCTTCCACCACTTCTCGTCCCGCGTCTGGCGCAGGTCCTCGAGGCTGTAGCCCATGTGGTTCACGGCGAAGGCCTGGCACTCCTCGTCGCCCTTGAGGCCCTCGGCCGAGGTGAAGCCCTGCTCCTCGAAGTGATTCGCCGTGTCGAGGATCACTCCGTGGCCCATGCGGAAGTAGGCGCTGAGATCGCCGGATCCGTGCCGCGCCGCCGTGTACGGACTATCGAGGATCACCTCGGCGCGCTCGGGATCCACGACCTGGATCAGATGCGCGCCTTCCAGGCTGTAGAAGGGCTGGACCCCGCCATCGAAGACGCCGCGGAGATACGGCGATTCCAGGGCGGAGGTCGTCGGTCGCGCGAACACGTGGTCCACGACCTCGCCCGGCGTTGGTGCCTTGCGGATCACCGCCGGGCTCGTGGGGACGACCGTGTGGGTGAGCGCCCAGCAGGACGTGAACAGAGCGCCACCCGTTCGCACGTACCACTGCACGACCTCCACGTCGGAGGCCGAGATCTCGCCCGTGCAGCCGATGAGCAGGATCGCGCCGGGATGCAGCGCTGCCTCGTCCAGCTTGCCGGCCTGTACCGTTCGGAACTCGATCCCGAGCTGCTCGAGGACCTTTTCGATATGGTCACCGAGGCCCGGGACGACGATCACGTCGAGGCCCTCGTAGATCTGGGCATCGCTCACCGAATAGCCGTAGCGCTCCTGGCGAGCCCTGGTCTCCTCGCGGGTGCGGAACCGGGCGCGCTGGCCGTTCGCCGCCCACCAATCGCGCCACGTCGAACGCTCGACGTCCTCGCCCTCACGGTTCGAGAACCTCTTCAGCGCTTCCTCCGCCGTCGCCGCAACCTGGGGATTCTCGTCGTCGAGCGCGTCGAGCAGCGGCGCGACGCACTCCATCCGGGAAACCTGCAGCAGGCCTTCCGCGGCTGCGGCACGCATCATCCAGTCGTCGTGCCGGAGCAGCTCGGCGAGCGTCGCCACGGCCGTCTCCGCGCGCGTGCGGCCCAGGGCCACCGTCGCCACGTTGCGCAGGTCGATGCCGCGGCCGGTCTTCGCGAGTTCCGTCAGCGCCGTCACGGCTGCCGTATGGATCCCGGGTTGTCCGAGCGCGATGACCGCCTGCTCCTGCACGAGCGAACTCGGGTGATCCTCGGCCAGCACGATGAGGAACTTGACGGCGTCGCTCGGATCGGCCTTGGCCTCTGCCTTCGCCTCGCCGTCTTCCTTCTTGCTCTCCTCTTCCGGTACGAGCGATCCGTTCTGCTGGACCACACGGATGCACTGGAGGCCGAGACGCGCCTCCACCGAATCGTTGGATAGCTCTTTCAAGGCCAGCTGAACCCCCTCGTCACCGATCGTCGCCAGGGCCTTGGCGGCGGCCGCGCGAGCATCGACGTTCCCGCCCTGCATGATCGCCCGCAGGATGTTCGCGCGCTCCTCCTCGCCGAGCCCACGTTCGCCCTGGATCGCCGCGATGCGCGCGAGGCGGGCACCGCGGAACTCACCGTCGCCCTTCAGGCCACCGAGCATCTTCGTCAGCGCCGCGCTGCGTTCACTCTCGGGAAGGACCTTCAGGGTCGCGAGGAGCGCGCGCTCCAGCCGCCGCTCGATCACGGTCATGAGCCCGTCGGTCGCCATGACGCGGGAGAGCACCTCCAGGTCGGCCGGATCGGGCGCCCTCTCGACCGCTTCCAGGACGGCGCAGGCCATCTCCGAGGCCTTGTAGTCACCGAGATGTTCCACGAGTCCCTCCTGGATCAGCTCGGCGCGCGGCTCCCCCGAACGCGTCGAGATCGCCACGGCCGCTCCGGCCGCGGCCACGCGCTCATCGGGGTCCTTGGACTTCTGCATCTTGCGCAGGCCCTTCACGTCTTTCTCCACCGCCTTCGGATCCTGTGCAGCCTCGCCACGCTGGCTCGCAGCGAGGGCTTCGGCCCACAGAAGCGCTTCGGCTGCCCGGAGCGCGGTCTTCCCTGAGGCCTTCTTGAGCAGCGCATCGCGCGCCTCCTCCCCGTTCGTCTTCGCGAGCGACTCCGCCGCAGCGCGCCGCACGCGCGTGAAAGGAGACTCCAGCGCGAGCTTCGTGAGCAGCTTCGTGACCGAAGTGGACTCGCGACCCGCCATCGCCCGGATCGCCGCCAGCTGAACGATCACGTCCTCGTCCTCGGCGAGCTTGAGCAGCGCAGCATCGGCCTTCTGGGAGGGCTCCTCGCCCAGCCCCGTGGCGGCCGTCTCGCGCTCCACCGGGTCCTTGGAGCGCGCGAGGTCGAGCAGTTCGTTCAGTCGCGCCAGGGCCTCCGCCTCGTCGTCCTGCATCTCCGGGGAGAGCGCCAATGCACGCGGCGGCGCCACCGCGCCGCCCCCGGAGACTCCCGGAGCCGCGAAAGTGGCCGTCAGGAGGAGGAAACCGGCGGGGAGCACGAAGCGCATGGAAGCATCGGGTCGTTGAGGCATGGGCAGATCTTGGCCCAACGGGTGGCGCAGGTCACCCATAAATGGCGAGCGAGGCCGCTCACCTTCCGCTCTGCACGGTGTCGCGATAGAAAAATCGAGGAGCCCGGGTCACGGCGACCTGCGCCGTAGCATCAGAGGCGTACCACCATGCACTCCGACTCCCCTGATCGCTCCATTTCACTCGATGCACTGCTAGCCGAGTCTCCCTGGCTCCGGCGACTTGCGCGCCGTCTTGTCACGGGCGAGGACGGCGCAGAGGATCTCGCCCAGGATGTCCTGACGGCCGCGCTCGTGGCCGCACCCACGATCGATGGGCGCCCGCTCCGTCACTGGCTCGGAACCGTCGCTCGTCGCCGAGCGAGCCGGGTCCGCGCTCGAGTCCGCGCCCGTACGGATGCGGAAGCCCTCGCAGCAACGCCGGAAACAGTCCAGGGCGAGCCGAGTACCCACGATCGATTGGCTCTCCATCGCGAGCTCGCGGAGGCCATCGCCGCCCTCGATCCGGCCGATCGCGACCTCATCGTCTGGCGCTACTTCGACGAACGCGACGCCGCCTGGATCGGTGCTCGCCTCGACGTCGCGCCAGCGACCGCGCGCAAGCGCATTTCGCGCGCGCTCCAGCGCCTTCGCGACTCACTGGCCTCCTCGGGGCGTGGCGCGGAAGGCTGGACTCTGGCGCTCGTGATGATCGCCCGCCTCCCCGGATCGTCCACCCCCGCACCACTGACCACCGCTGCGCCCGTCGGCGCGGCCAGCACGGCCGCCCTCCTCACCGCCATGACGCTCACCAAACTCGCCGCCGCTGCGGCCCTGATCGCGCTGGTCGCACTCGCGTTCCTCCGCTCCCCCTCGGAGAACCCCGGCGGTGCAACCCTGGCGGTGGACCATGCGGAAGAGGCCTCGCTGATGGATGGCGATCTTGCGAGTGCCCATCCATCCGCCGATCAGGCCGAACGTACATCGCCCGTCTTGACGGCCCCGTCAGAAGCTCATCCTGTGGACACCGAACCGACGCTCGAGATCACCGGCCGGGTGATGGACGAGCGTAGGAGGCCCGTGGAAGGCGCGCGGGTTCAGCTGTTCTTCGGAACCGGTGAAACCCGAGAGAGCGTGAGCGACGAAGAGGGCGAGTATCGGCTCGATAGCCCCGGTCGCAGCGCGCCGGAGGATCGATTTGGCTCCGTCTTTGCCAGCCTATCTGGAGGCCTTGCGGGCTGTGCCTACATGAGCGTCTACGGAGATGCCACCCGGCCGTATCGCGCCCCCGACGTGATCCTTCGCCCCGGCGCCACCGATGTCGAGGTCCAAGTCGTGCGAAACGGCAAGCCGATGGCGGGGGCGGAGGTCGCGCTCGACGCGGGCTTCGGGCGCCTCATCGTCGGCCGTGGGCGGACGAACGGGGACGGCCTGGCGAACTTCGAGTCGGTGCCCGCGGGCTCCCTGCGAGCCGTCGTGCGAACAGATGAGGCCGTTGGCGCGGCGAAGCTGCTCTCCTCGGAACGCTCGCCGAAGTCGGTTCTACGCGTGACCCTGGAACCAGCTCGAACGGTGAAGGTGTATGTCCACGACGCCAGCGACGAGTCGGTTCCGCTGGCGGGCATCCGCATCACGGCCCACGAGCAGGTGATGCCGAGCCGGACACGCGGTACCAGCGAGGATCCGTGGATCGCCGTTCCCAACATCCGGCCCATTCTCGGAGCCAGCGCGGTCACGGATGAAGCGGGGGTGGCTCTCATCCGGGGATTGCCAGCCGGCCCGCTCTGGATCCATGAAGCCCCGCTGGCGGGAGAGTCGTGGAGCGACAGTCGCGTTCGCGTTCCCGACGCGTCCGCAGAGGTGAAGCTCCCTGTCCGGGCGATGCCAGGAAGAGACCGCGTGGAATGGCCGCTGGCCCAGGATGAGCTGACCGCGTCCATCCCGGACGGAACGATCCTCTCGCTTCGTCCGGCCCCCGGTGCATACCGCCACACGCCGGAGACGGCGCGTATTGAGCACCGGCGCGTGGTCGTCGAGAGCCCACCCGACGGCTTCACGGGCGCTCTCGCCGAGTCACCGCAGGGCCTCATGGCGGAGCTTCGGGTGGCGCCGACCGCGGCGGAAGGTCTTGAAGTGAACTTCGTTCCCGCCCGAGAGATCACCGTCACGGTGCGGAACGCCGACGGGACACCCGCCGAGGGCTGGTACGTCATCGCCTTCAACCAGGGCAACCACCCCATGAAGGACGCCATCCCCACGGGGCCCGACGGTGTCGCAGAGCTGACGGGTCTTCATGGTCGTCTCGTGGACGTCAGAGTCGGCCGTACCATCCGGGGATACGATGGTCTGCTGGCGGGGTCGGTGGACCTCGAGGCCGGTGGAGCCGCGCTGGAGTTCACCCTTCCGCGGATCGCGGAGCTCATCCTGCGGACTTCGATCGACGGCGTGGTCCAGCTGCCATCCACCTACACCGTCTTCGGTGCTCGAGTGATCGGGGACGACCCCCTCGCTGGCGAAATACGCATCGCCGTGCCCCTCGCGCCAACTGCCACCTCGCACAGCCTCTGGCTTCGCGGCGGCGCAGATGTGCTCGCGGTGAACCTCGTCCTGACTCCTTCCGACCTCACAGGAGAGAGCCCGATCGACGTGGCCTTTCAGCGCGCAGGCGCCATCCTGGCGAGTGTGCCGAGGCGCCCCGGTATTCGAGTGGAAATTGCCGCAGAAGGCCGACGCGAGGACGGGACCTGGGTGGAGAACTCGCGCGATTTCATCGACGCTCCGAACTGGGACGACGACCTGTTCCGCTTCGCCCCCCTGTTTCCGGCCACGTACCGGCTTCGGGACCTGAAGAGCGGCACCGCCACGGAGCCCTTCGAGGTCCTGCCAGGTTCCGAACCCACCAGGATCACTCTCGACCTGACGCAGGGCGGCGTCGTGCGTGGCCGCGTGGCGCTACCCAGGGGCGGCGACATGGGCGCGGCCCGCGTCGTGATCGATTCCGCCTCGGACGACACGCCCCTCGGCACCGATCGCTATCTCGACGCTCCCGGCACTCCAACGAACTCCATCCAGGTACGCGGCGACGGCACGTTCGAAGTCGCGACGCAGGCCGGCAAGGTGCTCACACTGACCGCCTGGCATTCGCTCTTACGCGCGGCGGAAGACGGCGGCTCGGTCCGGTTGACCGGCCCCGCCGAGGGCGTCGAACTCCAGCTCACCGCCGCTCCCACGGCCGTCGTCCGACTGCCGGAGGGCATCCAACCGGGACGTGCACCGTCCCGCCGCGTGCTCCTCCTTTCGTCCAGGGTCGGGGCGGACGCGACGGCGGATGAGATCGTCGCCGCCATCGAGGCGGAGCACGTTCTGCTGCCGCTGGAGGGCCAGGACCTGGCGTTCGGCGGCTTCGCTCCAGGCAGGTACTCCGTCTGGATCGACACGGGCCACGCCGTGGCTCCGCTCCTTCTCGCGGACATCGAGCTGACGGACGGCGCCAACGACCTGACGTGGGCGGAGTTCCCCGCTGGATCCTCCCTCGACTTCCAGATCGAAACCGCCCAGGGAACGAGTCCGCCGCGTATCGCTCCCTCGGCCTGGTCGAAGGCGAGAATGCCGTCGGGAGATCCGCTGATTCACCGCTCGATGAACTCCCGCGGTGAAACCGGGGTGAAGCTCACCGGACTCTGGAAAGGCGCCTACCGCGTACGGTGCAGCATCGTCGCGGAGAGGATCTCCTCGCTGAAAACCGTGATCGACCAGGAGTTGGAACTGGATGGTGTCACGAGCGTGCCACTTCCCGTCGATCTGGTGGAGCGATGAAGCCTCGAGCCACAGGGCAGTGGCGCATCCCGTGGAGCTGTGTCACCCTCTGGATCGCTCCGGCGCAGACCTGAATGGGAATTCCCGCTGTGCGTAGGGCTTCTCGCCATGCCTCCCACCCAGCACGAACCAGACAGGAACCCAAGGACGAGGCCCCGCGCCGCTCGACCACGTTCCTTCGCCTCGCATCCGGCAACGCCCGGCGTGGCCTTCGTTCTTACGATCGGCGCGTTCTTCTTTCTTCTCTGGTGGCTCGGCCCGATCAACCTCCAGGGGAGCAAGGCTCAACTCGGCCTCTTCTTCGTGGCGCTGGCGCTTCCCATCTGCGGACTGGTCTGGCTCTACGATCCGGTGGTGGCGCGGCTCGATCGATGGTTCTATCCAGCCGCCACCGATCCATCCGAGGAGGCCGAACAGCCCGTCTCCGCGGAGATCAGGGAGCGCGCGCATCGGCTCGCCAGGAAGAGCCGCGAAACGCACCCGATCTCGACGAACCGCGCCACCCCCTACGTCTTCGCAGGTGCGGCCATCGCGTTCTTCTTCGGCCTCAACTGGGTCATCTACGAAGGGGGTCTGACACCTGAGTACGACGCAGGCGCGGGCACCTACATCGCGGTGGTCGTCACGGTGCTCGCCTCGATCCGGGCGTACGACCCGATCGTGGACGCGCTCGATCGCTGGCTCGGCCAGCCGCCTGCCGCTTAGCGAACCAGGCTCCCACCCCGGGTGGAAGTGGCCATTTAGACCCGCGCGCCGCCGTGCGGCAACTATGGCGAATCGCCAAGGGGCGAATTCGAAGCCGTCCCTTATCCTCACGCCATGATGTACGTCCGCCTCATGGCCTTCGCAGTGCTCGGCAGCTTTGCCTTCGGACCGGCCGGCCTGGCCCAGGGAGGCGCTCGTGAAGAGATCGCTGCCCTCGGATGCGCGGCCTGCCACGCTGACCTCCAGACCGCGGGTCTTCGCCCGGCACCCGATCTACGCAGGACCGTGCCGCTGATCGATCCGGGCTTCCTGGAGGCCTTCATCGCTTCACCGCACGCAGCGCAACCCGGCACTCGCATGCCTGAACTGCTCGGCGCCATGCCGCCCGAAGAGCGAGCGCTCGCGGCGGCCGAGCTCAGTGCGTTTCTTCGAACGGAGACGAACGCTGAAGGAATGGAAGCATCCGCGGATGCGGACGCTTCAGCGGAGCGCGGGCAGCGCCTCTTCCATGAAGTCGGCTGCGTCATGTGTCACGGCCCGATGGCCGCGACCGACGGAGCGTCCCGCGTACCGGTCGGGCCTGAGGGAGCTCGCTCCCTCGAGCACGTCGCCGACAAGTACGGGACGAACGCACTGGCGACGTTCCTGCTGGACCCGCTCCGCCATCGGCCCTCTGGCCTGATGCCCGACATGCAGCTGAGCCGCGGCGAAGCGGCTGATCTGGCGGTCTACCTGTCTCCGGCAGCCCCCAAGGACGCGGAAGCCGTGCCCGAGTCCGCCCTCGCGGCGGCCGGACGCGAGCGCTTCCGCGTCCTTCAGTGCGGGAGCTGCCATGCGGGGTTCGACGCCGCGGGCGAGACGTTCGCCGCCCCTGCCGCCCGCGACGTGTTCGCGGGCTGCCTGGCCGATGAGCCTGGCCCCGGCGTGCCGCAGTATGCGCTGACCGACGAAGAGCGCTCCGCGTTCAGGGAAGTCCTTCCGACGCTCGGGACGCCGCTGACCTCCGCCGAGCACATCGCCTCGACCCTCGGCGCCCTTCGCTGCACGTCATGCCATGTCCGTGAGGACGCGGGCGGTGTCCCCCAGCGACTCGACGCGTACCTCGTCACCGACGAGCCGGACCTCGGCGACCACGCGCGCCGTCCACCGAACCTCACCGGCGTCGGCGCGAAGCTGCGCCCCGCCTGGATGGAGCGCGTGCTCCTCGACGGCGCCTCTGTCCGCCCGTACATGCATACGCGCATGCCCGTCTTCGGCGCGGACAACGTCGGGCACCTCCCGGCGCTCTTCGCCGAGGTCGACGGGGAAGCGTCCCTCGAACTCCCCGCCGAAACCGGCGAGAACGAGCGCGAGGCGCGCGACGCCGCACACAAGATGCTCGGTGTCACCGGCCTCGGATGCGTGACCTGCCACACCTTCAACGGCAAGCCCGCGCCGAGCTTCCAGGGCCTCGATCTCCTCACCGCTCCGGAGCGTCTGCAGGAGCGGTGGTTCCGTGACCTGCTCGTTTCGCCCCAGAAGAAGCTCCCCGGCATCGTCATGCCCGAGTCCTGGCCCGGCGGCGTCGCGGCGCTGGACGACGTGCTCGAAGGGAGCACCGATCGACAGATCGCCGCGATCTGGCACTACCTCCGGCTCGGGACCAGCGCCCGCGACCCGCGCGGGATCTACCAGCCCCAGTGGAACCTCGACGTCGAGGATCGGCCGGTCGTCTATCGCGGCCGCAGCCGCGTCGCCGGGTTCCGCGGCATCGCCGTGGGGTTCCCCGCTGGCATTCACTACGCCTTCGATGCCCAGAACGGCTCGCTCGCCGCGATCTGGCGCGGCGACTTCGTCTCGGTCAACTGGAACGGACAGGGCGCCGGCGACTTCTATCCACGCACGGAGGCGACCGCGCTCCCGAGGGACGTCGCCTGGCTCGAGCAGATCACGGACGATACGCCCTGGCCCCTTCGGCCGATCACCACGGAGGAAGAGCCCATCAACGCCGACCCGACGTACCCGCGACAGCACGGCTATCGCTTCCATGGCTACCGGCTCGACGCCTACGGTGTGCCGACGATCCGCTACGAGGTGAACGGCGTGGCCATCGAGGACCGGATCACGCCGATCGAACTCGACGGGCGGTACCTGCTTCGCCGCCAGATCAGCCTGGGCACCGATGCGGCCACGAGCTTGACCTTGCGCTTGCTGTCTGGCCCGATCGAGCCCCTGGGCGGTGGACGCTACCGATCGGGCGGCGTGATCGTCGGGACCCCCGAGGGCAGCGCGCGATCGAGGCCGATCGCCGGCTCTTCCGAAGGGGAACAAGAACTTCTCATCGACCTCCGCATGCCGGCTGGCCGCACCTCCCTGGAGATCTCCTATGACCTCGGCAACTGATCCTCGCGTTCGAATGCGTCCCTCCAACGGCATCCGTCGCGGTCTCCTTCCCGGCTGCCTGCTGGCCTGCGCTGCCCTCGGGCACGCCGAGGACCTCGGGGATCGCTGGGGCACCGAGTCCCGCGAGCGCGAGTACTACCGCATCATCAGCCTGCCGATCCCGGAGGAGCTGGTCCTCGAGGCCGGCGCGTTCACCCAGCTCCCCGACGGCCGCATCGCCGTCGGGACGCGGCACGGCGATATCTATCTGGTAAGCGGTGTCGATGGCCCGCGGCCCGAGCCCACCTACGAGCTGTTCGCCAGCGGGCTCGACGAGATCTTCGGGCTGTCCCCCATCGAGGGCGGCCTGATGGTCACCCAGAGCTGCGAGCTCACGAGCGTCACCGACTCCGATGGCGACGGCACGGCGGACCGGTTCGATACGGTCTCGGACGGCTGGGGCTACGAGAACTACCACGAGTACGCGTTTGGCGCCGGGCCCGATGACGAAGGCAACCGCTACGTCGCGCTGGGACTCTCGATGTCGTACCACTCTCGCGCGCTCTTCCGTGGCTGGGTGATGAAGGTCACGCCGGAGGGCGAGACGATCCCCATGGCCAGCGGCCTGCGCAGCCCCGGCGGCATCGGATTCAACGAGACGGGCGACCTTTTCTACATGGAGAGCCAGGGGCCGTGGAACTCCTCCTGCAGCCTGAAGGCGATCACCGAGGGGAGCTTCCACGGGCACCCGGTGAGCTACAACTGGTACCCCTTTGCGCCGAACATGGGCGACGCGCCCGCCGTTCCAGAATCGGGCTCGCGGATCGTCATCGAGCGCGAGAAGGTTCCGGAGCTCACCCCCTACGCCGTGGTGTTTCCCTACATCCGCATGGGGCGCTCGATCATGGGCTTCGCGCTCGATCACACCGGCGGCAGGTTCGGACCGTTCGAGGATCAGATCTTTCTCGGGGACTTCAGCCTCTCCGTCCTGCTGCGTGCCACGACCGAGAAGGTCAACGGCGTCTGGCAGGGGGCGTGCTATCCGTTCCGCGAGGGCCTCTCCACCGGGCTGCTGGACGTGGCCTTCACGCCGGAAGGCAACCTCATCGCGGGTGGAACCAACCGCGGCTGGCCGGTGCGCGGCATCGAGCCTTTTGCGCTGGAGCGGGTCGAGTGGACCGGCAAGGTGCCGTTCGAAATCGAGCGCATCTCCATCCTGCCGGATGGCTTCGACGTGCGCTTCACGCTTCCGGTAAATCCAGAGGTGGCGAGCGATCCGAAGACCTGGGCGCTGGGTACGTTCACGCACATCTACCACGCGGGGTACGGCGGGCCCGAGGTCGATCAGACGGTGCCGAAGGTCAAGTCCGCGAGGGTGTCGGACGACGGCCTCACGGTCCGGATCCGGCTCGATCAGCTCAAGAAGGGCCACGTCCATGAGTTCGATCTCGCAGCGATGCGCTCGGCGAAGGGTGAAGAGCTGCTGCACCGCGACGCCTACTACACCGTGAACGAGATCCCGGCAGCGGCCGCCCCACGGGCGCACCCTGTCCCGGAGGATCCGCGGTGGCTCACCTACAGCGCCAAGGACGCCACGGAGGCCTCTCCCCACGTGGTCTTCCTGGCAGGCGACCAGGAGTACCGGAGCGAGGAGTGCATGCCCATGCTGGCGCGGCTCTTCGCCGAGAAGCACGGGATGCACACGACCGTCGTCTTCCAGCAGGATGAGCAGGGCCGCGTCGAACCGAACGCGAAGATCAAGTGGGACGACAAGGCGGTCGAACACGACATCCCTGGCCTCGAGTACCTGCGTTCGGCCGACGCCGTCGTGTTCTACACTCGCCTTCTGTCGCTGCCGGAAGCGCAGCTCGCGTCGATCTACGGTTACCTCGATTCAGGAAAGCCGATCCTCGTCGTGAGGACCGGCAACCACGGGTTCATCGACTGGGACTACCAGGTCGATGGCAAGCGGCAGCGGTTCGGCGAGGACGTGGCTGGCGGCGCGTTCCGCGGGCACCACGGCCGCTGGAGCCAGGATTCGACGCGAGCCACGCCCGTCCCTGCGAACGCCGATCACCCGGTGCTCCGCGGCGTCGACGACGTCTGGGGACCGACCGACGTCTACCGAACGTACCCCGAGGGCGAGTCGCTGCCCCGGGACTGCACCGCGCTCCTCATGGGCCAGCCGCTCATGAGTCGGAACCCGACGGACGCGCCGAACACCGACCTCGAGCCGCTCCCGGTCGCGTGGACGAAGCTCTGGACCGGGGCGAGCGGCCAGACGTCCCGCGTGTTCAACACGACGATGGGAAGCGCGCGCGACTTCCAGTGCGAGGACATGCGCCGACTGCTGCTGAACGCGGTCCTCTGGGGACTTGGCCGCGAGGACGAGATCCAGCCCGACCTAGACGTCGACATCGTGGGAACCTACGAGCCGAGAAAGAGCGGCTTCGACTACGAGGCGCTCGACGTGCGCCCGCGGAAACCAGCGGAGTTCCGTTAGTCGACCCGAAGACGCGTCGCGTTCATTTCGCCTTGGCGAGCTGACGCGCCGCGGTCTCGCGGACCTTGTTCCGAACGAGCGGCGTCCAGCCCAGCAGCGTCCCCTTCGCGCCGAGGGCCATCCGGCTCCAGCGCCAGAAATCGAACGCGTCCACGTGACGGACGATCTTGCCGTCCCGAAACTCGAACGTCGCGTCGATCACGTTGTGGACCGTACGACCCGTGGCGCTGAAGGTGTAGGTCGCTTCCCAGTGGGCCTTCCCTCGGGCGTCATCGGCGGAGATGCCCCCGAACGTCACGGCGAGGTCCTTGCCTCTCTCCAGCAGCATCTTCCACATCGCGCGCACCTCGCTCGCGTCGAGGTTCGGGAAAACGGGGTCGCTGAAGCGCGCGTCGTCTGCGTAGGCGGCCGCCATGGCGGAAGCGTCTCGGCGTGCGAACGCTCCGTAGAACTCATGGAGCAGGGCTTCGTTCGGGTGCATGGAGGTCGGGCCAGGGGGGCGAAGGCCTAAGGAGCAGGCTAAATCGAGGATAGCCAAATTTCTGTTCAGTCCTCGTGGGAAAGAAAGGCGCTCAGATGATCTTTCACGCCTCACCGCAACCCGCAGCCAGTCGCTGCCCAACCACACTCCCGAACTATGGCACTCCTCCAACTGATCTTCTGCATCCTCGTCCCACCGCTCGGCGTCTTCCTGAAGGTTGGCCTCGGCAAGCAGTTCTGGATCAACTTGATCTTGACGATGATCTTCTGGCTCCCCGGTGCGATCCACGCGCTCTTCTTCGTAGAGGACCGCGGCGCGGTTCAGCCCGCCTGACCCGGCATCGCGGACGTCCGTGGCCCGCGAGATCGCCGGAACCGCGTATCTGCATCCCGACCGCCCGGCTCAAGTTCGATCCGCCGGGCGGTCATGGTATGCGTGAACGCGGCTTTCGCCGTCTCCGACCCAGCGCTCATCGCGCGCTCCCCCGCGAAATGCGATCAAGAACCGGGCTTGATTCAACAAAGAGGCAGCGCCCTACGGGCAAGAGATTGGCAAGCTACCGCCGGGGCGACCGGCTGGCCGTTGGCGACTCGGCAAACGCCGGGGTTGTCCCATGGAAGTTTCTCTGACGCCCCTGGTAGCTGCGCCGGGACATGGACCCGGCGTCCACGAATGATTCTCGCGATCGATGGTCTCCTGGCAGGAGCCGCCCACGTTCTGACCGGGCCCGATCACCTCGTGGGGGTCGCACCCCTCGCCGTCGAGGAAGCTGTGGACGCCACGCGCCCCGGTGAGGTGCGCCGGATTCGCCCCTGGCTGGTGGGCGCGAGCTGGGGGGTGGGTCATGGCGTCGGCGTCGCCATCCTCGGCGTCCTCGGCCAGACCTTGCTTTCGGCCACCCAGGTCGACGTCGCTTCCGGCTGGTCCGAGCGGCTCGTTGGCGTACTGCTCGTTGGCCTCGGGCTCCATGCCATTCGGCGCGGTCGCGGGCTGGTGATTCACGAACACCAGCACATCCACGACGAGTCGCGCCACGTTCACTTGCACGTCCATGAGCATGGGCACAAGGGTGCGAAGCACGGCCGCGGGGAGCAGCACCGCCACGCAGCCCTCGGCATAGGCCTCGTCCACGGACTTGCCGGAGCGGGGCACTTCTGGGCGGTCCTCCCCTCACTGGCCATGGGCCGGACCGAAGCGGCGACCTATATCTCCGCGTACATCGTGGCGTCGATCGTTCTCATGACCGCCTTCGGGGCGGTCCTCGGGCGGATCACGCGTTCTCTGGGCACGACGTGGATGCCGCGCTTCTTCCAGTCGGTGGGCGCGGTCACCGTCGCCATCGGTCTGTGGTGGCTGGCGACCACCTTTTCGTAGGCGGAAGTCGATGGGCCGGCAGCGGCGCGAGCCGGACGGTTGGAAAGGTCTCGATCATCGTGGGAAAGCTCCAGAGGAAAGGGTTCACTCCGAAGACCGAGCTCTGACTCGCAGGGTTACGGGCCGCTCCGTCCAAGGGAGCGGTATCGCGTCCAAGAAAAGGCTGGATCACAGCTTTTGCCCGGCTGCATCCCGAATCTTTTCGAGGGACTCCACCAAGTTGCAAAGGGCTCCTGGGCGCCCCTCCCGGGGGCGCCAGGCGGACTTTCGCGTCCTCGGGACCTCCCGGGGGCGGTCTGCGGCAGGAGGATTGACCCATTCCTTTCCCCGATGCCGATAACGATGGACCCTTTTGCCCTTCCTGGCGCGTAGGATACGCCGGTACGCGCAAAGTGCCGAGGGGAGATCACTCTTCCAGCGACGCGATGCACCGGGTCAACCAATCGTTGGTTGGCTCATCAATCTCTGAATCTAGCAAGACGGATGTTCCGTGTTCCGAGCCCCATTCCGTGGTTGGCCCTGGCGCGCTGACCACCGAAAAAGACAACTTAATGGGTACTCGACTCTTCGTCGGCAACCTCTCCTGGGACACGACTGACCAGACCCTCCGCGAAACCTTTTCCGAGGATGGTCGCACCGTCAAGGACGTGCACATCGTGTCCGACCGTGAAACCGGCAAGCCCCGCGGCTTCGGTTTCATCGAAATGGGGACCGCTGAGGAAGCTCAAGCGGTCATCGAATCTCTTGATGGTGCGATGCTTGACGGCCGCAACATCAAGGTGAGCGAGGCGCAGGAGCGCCAGCCCCGCGGTGGAAACCGCGGCGGTGGCGGCGGCGGCGGCTGGTAAATCAGCCCCCCTCCTGATGGCTCCGCTGATGGATTCACAAGATCTCTCCAGCTGAGCCTGCCAGGTGGAACTCGCCTCACGGCACGTTCCATCATCGATGGCCAGGATAAGACAACGAGACCCCCGAGCCCCCTGTGGGCTCGGGGGTCCTTTCATTGGCGGAGTCGTTCGGACGCTACCATGGCAGGCATGGACATTCGAACCGTCAGCGCGCTCAGTCTCCTTGTCGTCTCGGGCCTCCCTGCCATCTCTGGGTCCGCGGCCCTCACCGCCAGCCGTCCAGCGTCCCAGGAAGTCACGGACGAAGCGGCATGGGAGATCCATCGCGCCGTTCTCACCCTCGACACCCACAAGGACATCTCCGATCGGCTCGCGGATCCGAGCCTGAAAGCCCTCGCGGACGCCGGTGATCCCGAGGGCCAGAGGCTCTACGAGAAGAACGAGCCCACGGTCGACGGGACGAGCCAGGTGGACTTTCCGAAGATGCGGGACGGCGGCCTCGACGCCGCGTTCTTCATCGTCTACGTCGGCCAGGGAGCGCTCGACGAGAGCGGGTACGCGCTGGCGCGAAATCAGGCCCTCGCGAAGTTCGACGCGATCCACCGGATGGCCGAGCGGTACCCCGAAGAAATCGCCCTCGCAGTGACGGCCGATCAGGTCGAAGCCGCGCATGCGGCGGGCAAGCTGATCGCGTGCATCGGGATCGAGAACGGCTACTGCATGGGGACGGACCTCTCTGTCATCGAGGAGTTCCACGGGAAGGGTGCACGCTACATGAGCCTCGCCCACAACGGTCACAGCCAGCTCGGCGACTCGCACATGCCCGAGGGTGAGCCGCTCCACGGCGGCCTCTCTGACCTCGGCCGCCGCGCGATCGAGGAGATGAACCGCGTGGGCATCATGGTCGATATCTCCCACGCCGCCAAGACGACGACACTCCAGGCCATCGCTCATTCGAAGGCTCCGGTCCTCGCCTCGCACTCGGGCGTCGACGGCGTTTTCGATCACGGGCGCAACCTGAGCGACGAGGAGCTGCTCGCTCTCAAGCGAAACGGCGGCGTCATCCAGTGCGTGGCGTTCAGGAGCTACGTCCGCGACGACGGTGGTCGAAGCCAGTTCCTGGAGGCGACTCGAAAGGAGCTAGGCCTGCCGGAGCGCGGCGGCATCCAACCCGCCGAGGACGACCCCGAGATGCGCGCCAAGATGCGCCAGCTACGCGATCGAATGAAGGCGTTCGACGAGGAGCGACCGAAGGCCAACGTGGCGGACTTCGTGAATCACATCGACTACGCCGTGAAGAAGATCGGGATCGATCACGTCGGGATCAGCTCCGACTTCGACGGCGGTGGCGGCGTGGAGGGCTGGAACAACGCCCGCGAGACCATCAACGTGACGCGCGAGCTGCTCGCTCGCGGCTACGGAGCGGACGAGATCCAGAAGCTCTGGTCCGGGAACACCCTGCGCGTCTGGCGCGAGGTCGAAGCCGTCGCGGCTCAGATCGCCGCCGATTCCGAGGGTCGGTGAGACCTCGAAGGGCTCGCCGTCAGTCCAGGAGCAGCGTCCAGACGCTTGCCTCGCGGACGTCGGCCGTCATGCCCAGCGCGCCGCCCGATGGCTCCGCCTTGGTCGCCAAGTAGAGCCCGCTGGCCTCGTGCAGCAAGCGAACGGTCGCCTCCCCCACCCGCTCCTGAATCCAGACCTGCGCGTCGATCGTCGCGCGCTCGGGGTCGTCGCGCGGCCCGCCAAGGCGCGACGGCTCGACGCTCAGGTGCTGCAGGTAGGTCAGGTAGAGCCATGGCTGGGGCCCGCCAGGCCTGAAGGCCTCCAGTCGCCACCTCTGGCCACGCTCGGTGGCGATCCGAATCAATCGCCAGTGGTGGGCGCCCGCAGCGCCGAAGAGTTCGCTCCGGACGCCGACGTCACCGTCCGCAGACCAGGCCAGCGAGGCCTTCTCGCCGCCGATCGCCACGGTCCCTTGCTCGACCAGGCGACCGGTGAAGGACTGCTCGACCGAGGTGCTTCGGTTGTTCCCGTGGACCTTGGTACCCGCCACCAGAACCGACCGGTAGTCACCTCCATCGTGATAGAGAAACGAGTTGCCGTTGAAGGTCGCGGTGTTGTCCCGCAGGACCCCGTTCCGTGACCGGTACGCCACCTGATCCGTGTCGAGCACCACGGCCTGGCGACGCTTGCTGTGGAACTCGCAGCCCTCGACGCGAAACCCGATCGTCGCCGACACGTTGACACCGTCATCGCTCAGCCCCTCGAAGTAGCAGTTCTCGATCGAAACATCGCGGCAGTACTTGAGGTGAACGCCGTCTCCGCCGGTCGCCTGCACGCGCCCCGGTTTCACGAGCACCGCGCAGTCGCGGACGGTCAGCCCCACGTCGTGGGTGGTCGCGACGAAGAAGAGTCCCGCGCCGTAGCTGATCACCCGGCGAAGCTCGATGCCGGACGAGTACTGGATGCGGAAGTTGTTCCCGCGCCGGTACAGAAACGAGAGGACGTCGCCGACCGCGAAGTCGCCGAGGTCCACCTGCGGCGTCATGGTGAAGCGGATCGGTCCCCCGGGCTCCTGCTGGGTGCGCTCCGTCACGGCGAAGGAGCTGGCGACGCCGCGCTTGGGGCGATGGAGAACGTCCGGATCGTGAATCCAGCCCCACTCGTCGGAGTACCCAGGGAACTGGGCGAGGTCGGTCGCCCCTGGAAACGGCTGCGCGATGACCGTTCGCGCGTTCCGGTGCACCGCCGTCACCCGGCAGGCGATGTGCGGCAGCGGGTCCAGATCGATCACGACGTCCTGGATGCGGACCCGCTCGCTCCGATCGATGTAGAACACCCCGAGCCTCGGCGTCTCCACGATCAGCGTGGCCCCCGCGCCATCGAACACGACGGGACCTGCCCCGAAGTGGCAGGAGAGGTCGAGATACCCCCTCCCACGCCTGCCGGTCTTCAGCCGATACTCGGCGCCTCCGGTGAGCAGCACCGTGGCCGCCTCGCCGCTCAGGTTCGAGTAATCGATGGCCGCGTCGATGGCCGCCTGGATCGCTGGCCCGTCGTCGTCATCGGGCTGGTCCGGCGTCGCTCCGAATGAATCCGCCGAGAACACGGCACTGGACTCATTCGTCAGAGCTGCCTGACCCGCGATCGCAGGCCATAGCGCAAGGATCCGAGCCAGAATCACCCTTGGGTCTCCTCGCTCCCAGGTCCTTGGGCTTCCTTCTTCGATCCACCCTGCCGCTCCAGGTGAATGGCGCCGCTCACGTGCACATCGCGCTGCGGGAAGGCGATCTCGATGCCGTTCGACCGGAACTTCTTGTCGATCTTGCTGTGAAGCTCGTCGATCACCGTGGGCCAGAGGTCGCGGTTCGCGAGGTACACGCGCAGATCGAAGTCGAGAGTGCTGTCACCGAATCGTCGGAAGATCGCGCTGGGGACAGGGTCGTCCATCACCTGGCGACATTCCTTGGCCGCTTCGATGAGCAGCTTACGCGCCAGATCCGTATCCGACCCGTAGGCCACCCCCACGGCGATCACCACCCGCGTCACGGGATCGGTCAGAGTCCAGTTGATCACGCTCGCCGTGATGAACTCCTTGTTCGGGATCAGGTACTCGCGGCGGTCCCAGTCGAGGATCGTCGTGGCGCGCATGCGCAGCTGCGTCACCCGCCCTTCGGTTCCTCCGACGGTCACGATGTCACCGACCCGCACCGGCCGCTCGATCAAGATGATGAGCCCCGAGACGAAGTTGGCGAAAATTTCCTGGAGTCCGAAGGCCAGGCCGAAAGTCAGCGCCGCTGCCAGCCACTGCACCTGGCGCCAGCCGATTCCGACCGCCCCCGAGATCGCACTGACTCCAACGATCAGAATCAGGTAGCGCACGATCGTGGTGATCGCATAGCGCGCCCCCCCGTCGAGCGGCAAGCGCTGAAGAAGCGCGAGCTCCAGCAGCGCGGGCAGGTTCCTCACCGCGACATTGGTGAGCGCGAGGAAAATCAGCGCGAGCAGCACGTCCCCGAGGGTCAGCGTGTTGAGCAAGATAGGCGGAGCCTCGCTGTCTTTCGCCGACTCCTTCTGTGACGTGGGCATCCCCGGTAGGCCAGCGGTGGCGCTGGGGCCCGAAGCCTCCGAACCGGATTCGGAAGCGGTGTCCTTCTGGCCTTCGCCGGACGTCGGTGCTTCTGCGCTGTTCTTCGACGCCTGCCCGCTGGCCACCCGCGCGCTCGACCCCGCCGGCGACGGCGAAGGGGCGCCAGACGGCGCGGATGCCAGAGGGACGTTCGTGAAGGAATCCGGGTTGAGCGAGGCGGATTCGTCGCTGATGATGGCGAGCCGCGGCAGCAACTGGACTCGATTGAGCTGCTGAAGAGCGGGCAGCGCGCTCGTCCAGATCAGGTAGATTCCCAGCACGCTCGTGAGAGTCATGCTGCTCTTGAAGAGCTGCCTCGTCTGCGCATCGACGGACGGAATATCGACGTGGTCGAGATCCAGCGCGGGGGCCTGACTGCCATCCGCGCTCGTTTCCGTGGCCTTCTTTCGACGTTCCCTAGCTTCGAGAGCCTGGGTGACGGCGAGCTTGCGACGCGAGATGTAGAGCCAGCGCAGCAGCATCGAATAGACGACAAGGAGCGCCAGCAGGAAGTAGCCGGACGTTCGGATCCGGAGTTCGAACTGAAGCGCCGTGTAGTAGTACCCGGTCAGCGCGAGTATCGAGAGACCGACCGGCATGGAGATCGCAAGGATCAACCAGAGCCGCTTCGTGCGCAGGAGGAACCCAGCATCGTCGTCCCCTTTCTTGGGCTCCCAGATGGGACTCTGGGCTCCGATCGCCCACTTCACGAACAGGGCGGTGACGAGCGTCCAGGCGATGAACGCGAGGCGCCCGATGGAGTCGGACCACGCCTGAACGCCATGGCGATCGAGAGCGAGCGCGGCGAATGCCAGTACCACGAGGATCGGCTCGTACCAGCGCAGATGCCTGCGCACGTGCTCCGCGCTGTCCACGCGCCATCGGAAGTGCGAAATGCCGACTCCCCCGCTCCGCAGGAGAACGACGAGGAAGCGCATCACCCCATAGAGCCAGGTCACCTCGCGAAGCGCCGACCCTGCGGAGCGGAGAAGCGCGGGCTGATGGTCCGCGCCGAGCCAGCGCCCGATGGCCCACATCATCATCGGCAGCGGGGCGGCGAGCAGCACGGTCTGGACGAGCGCCCGGAGCGTCAGCAGATAGCGGTCGCTCTTGTAGGAGCGAGTGGAGTCCGACATCGCGCGCAGTTTGCCCCCGAGAAAGCGCTTCGACGCGAGCAGAATCAGAGAGCCGATCAGCGCGAGTACGGCCGTCAGCGGGGGTAGCGAACTCCCGTCGTCCTCGTCCTCGACGGCTTGGAATGCCTTGGCCATCTCCGAGGCGATGTCGAGCGCATCTTCGGGTGCAGTTCTGATCATCGAAAGCGGGTTCAAAGGCGCGCTTCTCACCCAGACGATCCGGGCCTCGATGAACGCACGATACTCCTCCACCGCCTCTCGTACCTGGCCACGCAAGGTCCTCGCCGAGTAGAGACGCTTCTCGAGTTGACTCACCTCCTCCAGCGCGGCGGTCTGCATGTCGCGCTGCTGCCGAAGAAGCTTGAGCGCGGCCTCCGTCCAGCCGGCCTCGGGGGCCTTCTCCCCTTCCTTCATCCGCTGATCGATCAGCTCCTGCACCCGCGCCTCAGGGTCCAGGACCAGATCCTCTTCGAGGTTGATCTCGCGGATCTCGGCCTCGGTCAGCCGACGGTCGAGACTCGCATCCTCTGCTGCGAGGTCGGCACGGCTCGGCAGCCACTCGAAGTCACGGCGAAGCTTCGCCGCCATGCCTTCCGTCAAGGCACCGGTACGATTGCGTCGCGCAGCCAGTCTTCGACGGCGCAGCGTTTCCGCCAGAAGCGCTTCCGCCTCCAGGACGCTCTCGTTCGCCGCCGAGATTTGCATCGGCAAGCCCTTGGGCCCCGAGCGCAGAGCGGCCAGTTCGAAGTTCTGCGACGCGATCTTCTGGAGGGTCGGATACCGCTTCACCGTGTCGTTGAACTGCGCCTCGGCGGCCTTCTTGGTGGCCTCCGCATCGCGCTGACTCGCAGCCTTGTAGGCCTCCTGCCATGCAGCCACCGCGGCCTCCGCGGTCTTCCGCCTTCGGACGGCCGCGTCTCGCTGGAGAGGCACAACGTCGCCAAGCGCCGCGTAGGCGTCTTGCTCCGCGCTCGCCGCTTCGAGGAAGGCCTCGGCGCGGACCACCTCGGCTGCCAGCTCGGCCATGCGCTCCGGAGTCGTCGCATCCGCAGGCGCCGTATCCTTCCGCTCTCTTGCGAGCTTGACGGCTTCTTCGGCCTGGGCGATCTCAGCGGGGAGCTGCTCCTGACGAGAGGTTCGACGCGCCGACTCCTCCTCCAGGGCGGTCACGGCGTCCGCTGCCACCTGCGCCTTGGCGCGAGCTTCCACGAGCGAAGACTCTGCATCGGCGAGCGACGGATTGGGAGGCACGACGACGGTCGCGCCGGACGGTCCCTGCTCGACGAGGCGCTGCTGCTCGTCCGCCTGTTCCTTCTCGAGAGATGCGCGCAGCGCTGGCGCGGACTCGATCATCTCACGGAACTTCGCGGTGCTGGCGCGCGCGTCCTCCGTGTGGGCGTTGAGCCTCGCCAGTTCGTTCGGCGTAGAGGACGAACTCGCTACCTGCGGCTCGATCGGCGCGGACGCCGCCTGGAGACCGGGCGCGAGCCAGCAGAGCGACGCCACGGCCACAGCCATCCAATTCATGGGGATCCAGCGACTCATCGATTGCTCTCCGCGGACATCGTGGGAGCGCCACCGAGCCAGCCGAGCCTTCGGAAGAGAACGAGCAGGCCGATGCCCACCGTCAGGCAGACCCCCCAGAAGAACAGATAGCCATACTTCCACTCGAGTTCCGGCAGGTTGCCCGGCTTCGTGGTGTCGAAGTTCATGCCGTAGATGCCGGCCAAAAAGGTCAGCGGGATGAAGATCGCGGAGATCACCGTCAAGACACGCATGACGTCGTTGGTGCGCTGACCCACCATCGAGAGATGAACGTCCACGAGACTCGATGCCAGCTCCCGGAAGCTCTCCGTCACGTCGACGACCTGCATGACGTGATCGAGCGTGTCGCGCAGATGGAGCTGCGAGGTGGCCGAGAGCGGGCTGCTGCTCTCGCGCAGGAGGCGCTGGAGCGCATCGCGAAGCGGCCAGGCCGCTCGCCGTAGAGCCGCCAGCTCGCGCTTGGTCGTATAGAGGTCCCCGAGAGGCTCCGCCTCGCTGTCCGTGAGGATGAGATCCTCGAACTCTTCGAGTTCGTCGCTGTAGGCTTCCAGGACCGGGAAGTAGCCGTCAACGATCGCGTCGATCACCATCGCGGCGAGGTAGTCCGAGCCGCTGCCGCGGATCTGCTTGCGGCCGCCGCGGATGCGCTGACGCAGTGGATCGAAGACGTCCTCGTGGGTCTCCTGGACGGTGAGAACCCAGGTCGGTCCGAGGAAGACGCTCACCTGCTCCCAGACCAGCCCCTCCACGCCGCGCTCGTCGACGAGCACCATGCGGAGCACCACGAGGATGCCGCTATCGTAGCGGTCGACCTTGGGCCGCTGGCCCATATGGACCATGTCGGAGACAGCCAGAGGATGGATGCCGAAGCGCAGCCCGAGATCCCGGATCGCCGTGCCGTCGCCGATGCCCTGGATATCGACCCAGGTGATCTTGGAGGCGTCGGTCGGGATGGGCACCTCCGCGAGGTCCGCGTGGGACACCTCCCGGAGGTCCGTGAGATCGAACTCCATCACACTCGCACGGGGCGCGATGCCACCGGGCTCCACCTGGATCTCTCCCGGCGGAGCGCCGCGCTTCGTGAAGGTACGTCGGAACAGGCTCATGGCCACACGTTACCAGGGCGGACACCCGGAGCGTCGTGCCCAAAACTCAGCTCTGGCGCGAGCGTTCGAACTACCCTCGGCGACCGCGGGGGAAGCCGCGGCTTCCTCCTCGGCGAGCGTATCCGCCGCGAGCACCGCGCATTCCGCCGCCTCGCCGAGCGCCCCCGGAGGAGCCGACGGGACCGCGGTCGCGGCGAATGAACGTCTGGGGATCACGCGGGTCGCGTCGGGAGACCAGCTCTTCGAACTGCGCCGCCATCGACCCGTCGACGTCGAACGTGCTCGCGTTCGGGTGGATCGCGATCGCGCCGATATGGTGGCCTTCGACCTGACCGCGTCGGCAGACCGACGCGAGCAGTCGGCCCGGGGTCGCCCCCTGGTTCTCGCCGTAGTTGATGAAGAAGCGCACCTTGCCCGTGTCGCTCACCCGAACACGGGCGTCGCCGCCGCCTTCATGGCGGGAGCCTCGCTCCTGGGCAAAGCCGCCCCCCTCGACCTGGACCGGAAGAGCGCGGCCCGCTGGCTCGAGCTGTGCGAGCAGCGCCGCCACGACGTCGCGGGGCTCGCGGGTCTCCAGCAGCTCTTCAGCGGTCTTCCGATGCTTCTTCGGCAGGCCCTTCTCCAGGATCTCGTCGAGCTGCGAAACCATCTTCGCCTTGTTGCGCTCGTCGATCATGCGCTGGACCTCGTCGGCCCCTGGGACATCGCGCCACTCGATCTCGACGGCCGCTTGATTCAACAGACGCTCGACGTGACGACGACGACGCGGAGGTGCGAAGAGCACGCAGGTGCCCTTGTTACCGGCGCGGCCCGTGCGGCCACTGCGGTGCGTGTAGATTTCGGAGTCGATCGGCGGCGCCGTCTGAACGACGAGGCCGACGTCCGGGACGTCGAGACCGCGCGCGGCGACGTCGGTCGCCACGAGGATCGTGGCGCGTCCGTCGCGGAACGCGGCCAGCGTGCGCTCGCGCTGACTCTGGGCGAGATCACCGCTGATCGGGAGCGCGGCGAAGCCGTCACCCTCCAGGCGGGTGGCGAGTTCCATCGTGTCAGCGCGGCGCTCGACGAAGACGAGGGTCTTCGTCCCGCCGTTGAGGAGCAGGATGTTCACGAGCGACGCATACCGATCGCCGCCATTGACGAGGTGGCCGACGTGCTCGATGTCGATGTTGGCGTCGCCGAGGCGGGTGCCTTCGATGACGAGGGGGTCGTTCTGGTACTGGCGCGCCAGGCGCGCGATCCCGTCGGGGAACGTGGCGGACACCAGGTGGGTGCGGCGGCCTCCGGCCGTCGCGTCGAGGATGGCCTCGAGGTCCTCCTTGAAGCCCATGTCGAGCATCTGGTCCGCCTCATCGAGCACGATTTCACGCGCCCCCGAAAGGTCCAGGGCGCCCGAGCGGACGTGGTCGAGGAGACGGCCCGGCGTGCCCACGAGCACGCGCGGCCGATTGCCGAGGGTCTGACGATCGCGGAAGATCGGCGTACCGCCCGTCACCGAAGCGACGCGCGTTCCGGGGATGCCGGCGAAGAGCCAGCCAAGTTCCTCGGAGACCTGGTTCGCGAGCTCCCGCGTGGGGACGATCACGAGCGCCTCCGGTCCATCGCTCTGCCGCTCTTCCAGCAGGGCGCCACGCGCCAGCACGATGCCGAGCGCGACGGTCTTTCCAGAGCCGGTCTGGGACGAGATCTGCAGGTCACGGCCAGCTGCGTCGGCATCGGCCACCGCCTCTTGGACCGAGGTCAGCGAATCGAAGCCACGCTCCTCGAGCGGCCGGCGCAGGGCCTCCGGGAGCGAGGCGAACGCCGACGCGCTCGTCGTCACCGGCGCCTCGAGGTCGTGGACGGGTTGGTTCCCATCCGGTCCGTCGAATTGATCCTGGGGAATCCCAGCGCGGGACTCGTTCCGCACCTCGAAGTTCTCGTCGTTCACTGCGTCCACACTTTCGCTCAGTTGAGTATCGGTCATCTGTGTTGTTCCCGGGGCACCGCTCTGGGCGCCATTCAAGAGGTGCTTTCAGGGCACCCGATTTCACGTTCGTTCCTTATCTGTCCCCAAAAGCACATCCCCCGGGGCACTCGCGAGCTGTCAGAGCTCGCCCACACACGTCGGCACATTCTGCGAGCGCCCTGTTCCAGGGCTGGTTCCCGCTCGCGCGCCGCTGTTTCTCTTGGCTGCTTCTATTCGCTGGTTCCCAAGGCTGTCGCGGACCGTTCTCCAATCCGCGACGGCACCAGACTAGCGGCGGCGTCGGCCGCCGCCGCGCGAGCCGCCGCCTCGGGCGGAACCGCCCTCGACACCGAGCCCGAAGGGTCGCGAGGGTCGTTCGCTGCGGCGCGGCTCTGCAGCCGTAGCGGCGGCTGCCACCGGGCGGACGCGCGTCGTACCTGGCTTGGGGCCCGGCTTGGGGCCCGGCTTGGCTCCGGTAGAGTCGGAGCCGCCTGCACCTGCCGTACTACGACCGCGGCCGCGCGGGCCACCGCGTCCACCGCCTCGCGTGGAGCCTCCTCCACTGTTGCGGGTGCCGCGGCCACCGCCGCCGCCACGCTGGCCGCCGCGCGGGCCGCGCTCGCGATCCAGGCTGGACGCGTCGACCTCAGGCAGATCGATGCCCTGGAAGCGCACGCGCTCGATCTTCGCACCGAGTCGCTTCTCGATGTCCTTGACCTGTTTGCCGTCGTCCGCCGTCACGAAGGTGAAAGCCGAGCCAGTCCGCTCCGAGCGACCCGTACGGCCGATGCGGTGCGTGTAGGCGTCAGGGGTCATCGGCACGTCGTAGTTGATGACGTGGCTGACACCCTCGATGTCGAGGCCGCGCGCCGCGATATCCGTCGCCACCATCACCGTGTAGGTACCGTCCTTGAAGCCCTTGAGCGCGCGCTCGCGCTGGGGCTGGGACATGTTGCCCTGCAGGGCGACAGCCGCGTGACCGCGCGCGTCCAGCTTCTTCGCCAGACGCTTCGCGCGATGCTTCGTTCGCGTGAACACGATCGCCGAGTCGAAGTCGTCGCCCGCCAGTAGCTCCTCGAGAACCCCCGGCTTGTCCGTCTCGGACAGCGGCACGAGCTGGTGCTCGATCGTCTCCGCGGGGCGCGTGTTCGCGAGTTCGACGACGGCCGGCTTGTGCAGCACCTCGTCGGCCAGCTTGCGGATCTCACGGGCCATCGTCGCCGAGAACATGAGGTTCTGGCGGCGCGCCGGGAGCGCCTTGAGGATGCGTCGGACGTCGGGCAGGAAGCCCATGTCGAACATGTGGTCGGCCTCGTCGAGAACGAGCACTTCCACCTCGGCGAGGCTCAAGGCGCGCTGGTTCAAGAGGTCCAGGAGGCGCCCCGGGCAGGCCACGACGATGTCGGGCCTCGCCTTGAGAGCGCGGATCTGACGTGCAACCGGAACGCCACCGAAGATGGCGGTCGCGGTGAGGGGCGTGAACTGGCCGAGGCGCTCGAACTCGGCGTGTACCTGCATGCTGAGTTCGCGCGTCGGGGTCACCACGAGGACGCGAAGGCCCGGGCGGCGATCGACCAGCAGGCGCTGAAGGATCGGCAGCACGAAGGCTGCGGTCTTGCCGGTGCCGGTCTGGGCGAGGCCCAGGACATCACGGCCCTGCATGGCGGGCGGAACGCCCTTCACCTGGATGGGACGAGGCTCGGTGTAGCCCATCTCATCGATGGCCTGGACGAGTTCGTGACGAAGGGAAAACGAGTCGAAACCGGACGGCTGACGCTTGACCTTGATCCCTTGCGGGGCCTCGGACCGACGTTCGGCGCGCCCAGAGTTCGGCTCCTGGGGGGACCGCTGGGTCCTCCGGGGTGCTCTCTGGCTCATATTGTTGGGGGCTGGCCCTCGCCGGACGGCATCTTTTCAGCCGGGGACGAGGTATCGCGACCCATACAACAGCAACGGGAACGATCGGTAACTTTAGGCTCGACGCGGCCCCTCGCCGGAAGAATCCGGGGCGCCCTGCTGTGCGTCGGTAAGGCCGAATCTGGCCTCTGACCCGCGAAGAGTAGGGCAATCGGGCCCCGGCGGAGTCAAACTTCCCCGATAACTTCGGCGGGAACCGGGTCTGACGCAGAAATGGACCGCTCCGGGGCGCCCTAGGAGTCTGCGCCACAGAATGCGATTCCGCGAGCACCGCCAGGATCCACGCTCGCGGCGTTGCTCGCGGAATCGCATTCTGTGGCGCAGACTCCTAGGGCGCCCCGGAGGGCCGCTCGGCTCGGATCTCGTTCAGCCGAAGGATGCGATACGGAGGGCTTGCCCCCTCGACGCCACCGTGAAAGTCCTTGTGCAGGTGCAGCTGATTGCTCGTCACGATCAGCGCTCCGTCCTGATCGAACGCCAGTCCGTCAGGCCAGGAGAAGAGCACCGGATCCGAGTCGAGAAGCTGATATCCCTCGGGCGTGGCGACCCCGATCCCGCTGGCCTGAAGGTCCGTCACGAAGACCCGTCCCTGCCCGTCGACCCGCATGCCATCGGAGGGTGGCTTCGTGGCGTATTCCTCGATCGAGGCGCGCAGGGCCTCGTCCCCGAGTTCGGGGTTCGCCAGGACCTCGGTCGGAATCCGATAGATCTGGTCGCCACTCATGGCGCCGTAGTAGATCCAGGTCTGCGTCGGATCCACGGTGATCGGATTCAGCGCCATCCTCAGGTCTCGCAGATCCCCGCCTTTGGTGACGGTCTGCAGCCGAGAACCTCCGATCGTGATCCGTTCCACGTCGGGCATGAAGCTCGCGTCGCCCTGAAGGACACGACGCGCCGTCCCCATGTCGATATCCACCACGATCAGCGCAGGCTCCGGCGTCTCGAACGGCCCCGGCGAGGTCATGTCCGCGATCACCACCATGCCGTACTTCTCGACGATCGCCATGTCCTGGAGAAAAGAGGACTCGACCCTCACGGTCTCGGGGATCAGGATCTGGTGCGCCAGCGAATCACGCTTCGTGTCCCAGGCGACGAGCTTCGGCGTGAGGCCGCTCCCCCCCATGTCGAGGATCCAGACGAGCCCGTCGGACCGCGCCTCCACGCCGATCACGGCTCCGAAGCGATCGCGGGACCAGCTGGAGGACGGGAACGGAACCACCTCCGCCTTCCCATCGGGACCTTCGACCAGCTCCACCACCTTGAACTCGGGCGAGTCCATGGGGTGCTGGCTGAAGATCAGCCGCCCGTCCACCGTGACCGCCGGATTTCCCGGGCGGACCTGGAGTTCGGCGAGCACCTCGATGGGCTCTGCGGGCGGCGAAGCGCAGGAAACGGCCGAGGAGCCAAGAAGCGCAAGACTCACCAGGCCTTCGAGACTCAGGCGATACGAGGCAATCAACATGCCACCCAAGATCCTCGCTCCGAGCCCGATCCGCAAGTCTCCGGGAACCACTCTTGGTTGAATCGCCGGATTCGGGGACCATGGGCCCGTCTCCTACCCGACCTGCAACGCATGTTCCACGAAACCGTCACCGCCCAAGGCCACCTCATCGACACCCAGACCCTCGATCGCGTCTTCGACCTGATCGCGGACCGGGGTGCGACCCACGAGGTACTTCAGTTCGATATCGGAAAGCGAGGCGAGGATGAGTCCTTCGTCCGCATGAAGGTCACGGCCCCGGATCGAGAGACGCTCGACCACGTCATCGACGGCATCATCCCCTACGGATGCGAGGTCGAATCCGCCCGTGATGCGCGCTGGGCGGAGGCGCCCAAGGACGGCTGCGTACCCGAGGACTTCTACTCGACGACCAACCATCAGACCCAGGTGCGAATCGACGGGCGGTGGGTCAATGTCGGGAAGCAGCGCATGGACGCGGTGATCGTGCTCGAGGAGGGCGACCCCATCTGCCGCAAGCTCCGCGATGTCCGCCAGGGGGAACAGGTGGTGTGCGGCGCAGGTGGCGTCCGCGTCACCTTCGATCAGCCGGGTCGAAAGAAGCAGACCTTCGCCTTCATGAACAATGACATCAGCTCGGAGAGACGCGTCGAAACGAGCCTCCAGCGCGTCATCAAGATCATGGAAGAGGTGCGCAAGAAGGGAGAGCGCATCGTCGTCGTCGCGGGACCCGTCGTGATTCACACGGGCGGCATCGAGCCGTTCAGTCGGCTCGTCGAAGCGGGCTGGATCGACGTTCTGCTCTCGGGCAACGCCATCGCGGTTCACGATATCGAGAACTGCTTCTTCGGAACCTCCCTGGGCGTGAGCCTGGAGAAGGGCGTGCCCGTGGAAGAAGGGCACAAGAACCACATGCGAGCGATCAATCGGATCAATCACGCGGGATCGATCGCGGAGGCCGTTCACCAGGGCGTGCTGACGAGCGGACTCATGTACAGCCTCGTCAAGAACGACGTCAAGTTCGTGCTGGCTGGCTCGATCCGCGACGACGGCCCGCTCCCGGATACCGTCATGGACCTCGTCGAGGCCCAGGAGCAGTACGCGAACGAGCTGGAGGGCGCGGGCCTCGTGCTGATGCTCAGCACGATGCTGCACTCCATCGGCGTCGGCAACATGCTGCCGTCGTGGGTGCACGTCGTCTGCGTCGACATCAACCCGGCCGTGGTGACGAAGCTCAGCGATCGCGGTTCGTCGCAGACCGTCGGGATCGTGACCGACGTCGGGCTGTTCCTCCAGCGGCTCGCGGACGAGCTCTGCTGAGCCACCAGGTCAGCGTGCGCGCTGGGACTCCAGAGCCGCCAGATCGGTGATGACCCCGGACGGCTGCGCCGTGATCCCCGGGGGCGGCCGCCGGTCTCTCAGTGGGCTCTGGAGATCCACGATCTCGTCGTCCTGGGGCTCGCCCACCGTGCGCTCGAGCGTTGTCACATCGATCTCGATTCGCTGTCCTGGACAGTTCATCGACATCACCTCCTTCCCGCGAATCCGTAGGAAGACCTCGGCCTCGGGTGGAGACACGCAGTTCTCCAGGATCACGCGCCCGCTCGGGCGATCGGGCTGGTCATCGATATCCACGTAGCGTCCGCGCCCCTCCCTGGAGAGAAAGCACGAGTCCTCGATCAGGATCGTCTCCGCGCCCCGGATCGCCATGATGGGGTTGCCGTTCAGCGTATGGTCGAAGAGGCAGTTGTCGATGACGACGAACTCGTTCGCGTAGGTCACGGGCTCGCCTTTCTTCTGCTCCTTGGCGTGCTGGAACTGATGCACCATGAGACCACCAGGGGACCGCATGGCCTGGGGATGATCTGGCTGGACCGTTTGCCCGCCGCTCGTTCGCGTGAAATCCCAGGCGTGCACCGAGGTGCAGTTGCGAAGGATGATCGTCGACGGGAACTCGTGCGTGCCGTAGTCGAAGAACGTCCACGTGAAGCCCGACCGGCTCGCGTGCTGCCCGCAGTCGGCGGCGTGGTTGTTCTCGAGGATCAGGAGCGGCTTGCCGCGGAACGGCAGGTTGTCCGCCTTGTACTGCTCGTAGCTCTGGTCGCGATACGCAATCTGAATCGCCTGCCCGCCGAGGTGGTGGAACGTGTTGCCCTGGTAGAGCCCGTGCCCCGAGAGGTTGTCGTAGATGCCGTGCTCCAGCGGGATGTCGGCGAAGTCGCAGTCGACCACCGTCGAGTCCCCGAGGTTGTAGCGACGAAGCCCCCACTTCATGCCGCCGTGGTCCGGAACGTTCGTGTCCGGGTGAACGAGCAGGCGTGCGAGATCGATGTGGCCCGACTTCGAGAGCGACGCGGCCCCTGGCCCCTGGAAGTTCCCCTGGCCGCGGGCGACGTTGATCCCCCACTGCCACTTGGCGCGGATGTCGAAGTCCGCCATGTCGGGAGCCGCCCCGGGTGGAAACGTGAACGTCTCCTGGCGCACCGTCTTCGGAGGGCCCGCGTCGTGCTTCGAACGCAGGAGCTTGAAGTACATGGCCTTGTTCTCGTCCGCGGTTCGAGTCGCGGCAGCGTGCTTGTCGCGCTCGATCGGGATGGCCTTGACCTGCGTATCGTCACCTTCATCCCCCCGCCTGCGCGCGCCCGAGCGGGGCTGAGTCTCCGCCTCACGGGACGCGCCACCGTCCAGTTCGCGCGTACGCTCGACCTCACGTTCCTCGGCGGCGCGCAGGATCGAGCCCGGGACCTGACCCAGCTGGGGAGCTTCACCGCTCGCGGCGGGGTTGAGCTGGAGCGCCGACTTCCTTGCCCCGTCAGCCCTTCGTCGAGCCTCGATCGCCTTCGCCCGGGCCTCGCGGGCAGCGAGCGTTGCCTCCTTCGCCAGGGCCTCCAAACGCGTCGCGACGGCCTCCAGATCCGTGGCCGAAGCCTCGGCTTCCTGCGCGGCGCGTTCCTGGACGCTACCCGCGGACACGACGCGTGCTGGACGCGCTTGCGTCGCCGGGGCCGTGGGAGCGGTTGCGCCCGCGGCCGAGCCAGCGAGACAGAGGGACGCGATCAGCGGATTCCAGAGGTAGCGCATGCTCGTGATGATACGCCATCCGGGCGAGGCAGCGAGCCGCAGGCGCGCCGGGAAACGCGCTCCGAACGTCAGGCCGACCCACCGTAAGGCACACTGGTAGCCATGATCGTCATGCTCACCCGTATCGTCGGCGTCCTCGGCGTCGTGACCGCTTCCACGCCTGCCCTCTTATCGCAGGAGTCGACTCCCCCGGAACCGAAGGTCGAGATCAGGAGCTTCGCCCCCGTGGCATCGTCCACCCTGGAGCTCGATCGCCACTGGCCGCCGCGCCTGGCGCAGTATGTCCCCGAGGGCCAAACCTACGATCCAGAGTTTCCGAAGCCCGAGGACATCCTCGGCTGGCCCGTCGGCACCTGGCACGTCCGGCACGACCAGCTCGTCGACTGGTTCGAGACCTGCGCCGAGGCGTCCCCACGAATGACGCTCCAGCGCTACGGGCGAACCCACGAAGCGCGGCCTCTGCTCCTCAGCATCGTCACCTCACCCGCGAATCATGCGCGGCTGGAGGAGATCCGCGCCGCCCACGTCGAGGCCGTCCGCACCGGCGCCGACAGCCACGATGGCCCGTCCATCGTGTGGATGGGCTACGGCGTCCACGGCAACGAGTCCAGCGCGAGCAACGCCAGCCTGCTGCTCGCCTACCACCTCGCCGCCGCCACCGGCCCCGAGATCGAGGCCTTCCTGGAGAAGACCGTCGTCCTGATCGATCCCTGCATCAATCCGGACGGCGGCGCACGCTTCGCCCACTGGGCCAACATGCACCGCGGGACGAACCTCTCCGTTGAACCGGCCCACCGCGACCACGACGAGGAGTGGCCGGGCGGTCGGACCAACCACTACTGGTTCGACCTGAACCGCGACTGGCTCTTGCTCACCCATCCGGAGTCCCGCGGCCGCATCCGCCAGTTCCAGCGCTGGCTACCGACCGTGCTGACCGACTACCACGAGATGGGCAGCGGCTCGAGCTACTTCTTCCAGCCCGGGATCCCGAGCCGGCGCAACCCGATGACGCCCGAGAGCAACCATGCGCTCACGGCGGAGATCGCCACCTATCACGCGCGTGCGCTCGACGCGATGGGTTCGGAGTACTTCACCGAGGAGCGCTTCGACGACTTCTACTACGGCAAGGGCTCGACCTATCCGGACATCCACGGCGCCATCGGCATCCTGTTCGAGCAGGCGAGTTCGCGAGGTCACGTGGTCAAGACCGATCGGGGCGAGCTCTCGTTCCCGTTCACCATCAAGAACCAGTTCACCACCTCGCTCTCCACCCTGAGGGCCGTAGGAGAGATGGCGGATCGCCTCGGCGCACACCAACGAGCGTTCTATCGAGACGCGCTGGCCGACGCAGCGAGCGCTGAGATCGGCGGCTGGGTCTTCGGCGACGAGCACGATTCCGCGCGCGCCCTCGAAATGGCGAAGCGCCTCCGTTGGCACGGGATCGAGGTCCACGCCCTGCGCGGCCCGTTCCAGCTCCCCGCCGGCACCACCTTCCCAGGCGGATACGCGTTCACCGTGCCCGCAGACCAGCCGCAGTACCGGCTGATCCGCGCTCTCTTCGACACGCGCACGAGCTGGGACGACAACACGTTCTACGACGTTTCGGCGTGGGCGTTCCCGCTGAGCTTCGACGTGGCGCTCACGCCCGTGGCCCGCGGCGACTGGTCGTCGTTGAAGCCGGGCCTCCCGCTCGATGCCGTCACGCTTCTCGAAGACGTCCCGCTTCCAGCGGCGAATACGGTGGCGTACGCTTTCGAGCCCTATGGAGCCGATTCGGGACGGGCGCTCCATCACCTTCAAAAGGCAGGCTTGCGCGCCAGGGTCGCAACGAAACCGTTTCGCGCCGACGTCGACCGCTCGTCGCGCGCGTTCCCGATCGGCAGCATCGTGGTGCCGGTCGGCGCCCAGGGTCTCAGCGCGGCCCGCGTTCACGAGGCCGTCATGGAAGTCCAGCGCGCGGGCTGGGCCACGCCGTGGCCTCTGTCCTCTGGCCTGACCCCCGACGGCCCCGACCTCGGGAGCGGCAGCTTCGCCGCGCTGGAGACGCCGAATCTCGCCCTCGTCGTCGGCGGGCGCGTCTCTTCCTACGAGGCGGGCGAGATGTGGCATGAGCTCGACACGCGCGTGGGTATGGCCGTCACCCTGCTCGAAGCTGCCGATGGAGTGCGCGCTTCGACGCTGGAGCCCTTCACTCATCTGATCCTCGTGAATGGAGCCACCTCCGCGTGGGATGACGGCGACCAGGCCAGCGTGGCGAGCTGGGTGCGCGGCGGTGGCGTGCTCATCGCGACCAAAGGGTCGGCCGTCTGGGCCGCGAGGGAGCTGCTCCGCAAGGCCGACCCGATGGCCGTCGAGCCATCGAAGGGCACGGAAAAGCCGCCCGGCCCGCTCGCCCCGATCCCTTACGGAGACTACGAAGCTCTACGCGCCGAACAGCGCATCGCAGGAACGATCTTCGAGGCCCATATCGACCGCACGCATCCCCTCGGCTACGGCTTCACCCGGGATCAGGTCCCGGTGTTCCGCAACTTCGAGGAAACGCTCCCCGAAGGCAACGATCCGTTCAGCGCGCCGCTGCGATACACGGACGAACCTCTCCTCTCGGGCTTCGCGAGCGCGTCCAGCGTCGAGCGCATCGCCTCCACGCCCGCCATCCGCGCCGAGCGCGTCGGCTCTGGCACCGTGATCGCGATGATCGACGACCCGGTGTTCCGGGGTGTCTGGTACGGCACGCGCAGGCTGCTCCTGAACGCGATCTTCTTCGGCCAGGCGATCGAGCGAAGAGGTCCGATCGAAGACCGAACGGAAGAGGACGAGGCCGCGTACGACCACGGCCACGCCCTCGGCCGGTAGCTTCGGGTTTTCTGCAGCCTCTGTCGGCCTGAAGCACCTGAGCTCACTTTCCTGGTCGTAGGGGTAGGAGACCAGTATCCCGCCGCCCAAGGCCCCAGCCCCGAGGCCCAAGGCCCGGTCAGTCACGATCGCCGAGCCCCTGCAGACCCACGGATTCTGCTGAAGAGCCATCGATTCAGCGGCTCTGCACAAGTGGCCTGCCGCGCCGTGGCCACGACTCCAGCGCCAGGCCAAGCTTCGCAAGCTCGACCTCCATGCGCTGGAGGTCCCAGACCATGGCTCGGCCGTCCGTCGATCCTGCCACCAGGAGCGACGCGCCTGGGACGAAGAGAAGCGACTGGAGGGGCACTCCGTCGCTCCACAGTCGCGCCGCGATCTTGAAAGTGCGAGCGTCACGCAGCTCGATCGTGTCACGATCGACCACCGCCGCCATCCAACGGCGCCCTGCATCGGCGGCGATATGCCCGGCGGAACGGAACGACCGCCGATTCGAATAGCGCTCCTCGAAGAGCGGTTGTCCCTCCTGGTCCCAGACCTGCAGCGCGCCCGGAGTTGTCGCCAGCACGCGATCTCCGCTGGCGTCGAAGACGACGCGGACCTGGCCGCAATCGGCGAGTCTGTCGAACAGAACCTCACCGGTATCGGTATTCCACCCGCGAACGCCGCGGCCACGCCACGCGCCCGAGACGAGCCTGAACCCGTCCGGTGAGAGGCTCAGTCCAGCGACCCGCCCCGGTGCTTCGAGCGTCCGCAGCAGGCGAGGGAGGCCGCGGTCGATATCGTAGACCTCGACCCTTTCCTGGGGACGCACGACAGCGAGCCGACGTCCGTCCCACGACACCGCCAGGTCCCCCGTTTCGCCCACGATGATCTGCTCGCACTCTGGCGACCCACCGGACAGCGCGGCACGTACGTCGATGCGCTGGACGCCCGCACCGTTGCTCATATAGAGAAACGCCCCGTTCCCGGACGCCGCCATGGACGAGACCTCCCGCGTATCCGCGATGTGGAGGAGGAGCGTACCTGCGCTCACGTTCCAGAAGCGCACTCCGTCGACAGCGCCGGTGGCAACCCATGTTCCGTCGGCGGAGCAAGCCAGGCCTCGCGGGGACTTGCCCTCGTGTCCACCGAGCGTGACGAGCAATGGGGATGGCGAGATGGAATGACGCGTGAGGCGGCCACCCAGAGCCGTGACGAGCACGCCCCTGGTTCCGTCGCTGCCTGTCAAGAGCTGGCCCGGCCACTCGAGCAACGGCTGCCCCGTCATGGTGTCCCAGGTGCGGGTCATGCCGTCCCACGCGGAGGTCGCCGCGCGGCCTGCGTCCAGGAATTCCACGGTAGCCACCTCCGCGGCATGTCCCAGGCACCGGCTCACCAGCCGCCCCGACGCCAGGCCGAAGATCTGTGCTTCCGCAGCGTAGTAGCCGACAACGATCCGTTCACCCGCCGGATCGATATCGATGGTAGAGGTGGGATGGGAAAGGTCCTCAACGATTCGCCTCGTCGTTCCGGACAGAAGATCGATACCGAGGAGACTTCGCCCCTCTCCCGTCGCGGCATAGAGGGTCTTCCCATCCGGCCCGAACTGGATATCGGAGAGGGACGTCACCTCCAGCTCCATCACTGTTTGGAGTGTCTCGCAGGAAACCACCTCGAGCCTGGAATCCTCGAACAGCAGTGCGATGGATCGACCCGTGGGATCGAAGGCGAATCGAATGGAGGTTCCACCCTCTTCCCAGGTTCGCCTCGCCTGACCTGTGTCGAGGTCGACCAGCGAGATCTTAGGACCGTCCTGGATGAACTCCCCCTGCGACCGAGCCAGCATCCACCCCCCGTCAGGCGACAGTCGTGCATACCGGACTCGCCCGTGGGGGGCGACGAAGACGGACTGCGTCTCTCCGCTTGAGAGGTCGACGACGCGACAGGGGCCGTTCTGATTCGCAAGAACCACGAATTGCCCATCACCGCTGACGCAGAGAGCCACATCTGCCTCAGGTTCGAAGACAAATTCAGCCGTCACCACAAGGTCAGGCCGCGCCAGCACCCGGATAGCTTCGTCGCGCAATGCAGCGCTGGGCGCGATGGCAGCTGCCTCTGCGAGATTCACCAGCGCATTCTCACGGCGCCCCGGCGAATCGCTGGTTCTAGTCGCCTTCGATTGAGCCAGAAGCGCGCTTCGGAGGCGCGTCCTCGCCACTTCCTCTGCGAACTGCGCGCGATCCAGTCGCCGACGGAGTTCGATGCTCACGAGGGGCGCCAAGATCGCGATGCACAGCACGAGCAGCGCCAACGCGGCTGCCAGCGTGTAGGCAAAGGGCTGGCGACGCCAATTCGACTGCAGGCGTTCGATCGGCGACTGTATCCGGACGGAGACGGGGTGGTGCGACAGCCAGCAGCCAAGGTCCTCTGCCAGCGCGCCAGCCGACGCGTAGCGATTCGCAGGATCCTTCTGAAGGCACTTTCGGACGATGGCTTCGAGGTCGGCAGCGCGGCCCCGGAACAGTGCAGAGTGAGCGCGTGCCATCATGGGCGTGCTTTCCTCTCTGGCCCTGCGCAGCGAGTCCGTGACGCTGCTCCCCCGGAAGGGAGGGCTCCCCTCCAGCAGCTCGAAGAGGACGCACCCCAGCCCCCACACATCGGTAGCCGTCGTCGGCTCACCCAGATCCATCGCCTGCTCCGGAGCCATGTAGGCTGGCGTTCCAGCAACGGCGAGTCGAGACGTCTCCGCCCGGGCACCCAGCTTTGCGGCGATTCCAAAGTCAGCCACGACAGGCAAGGAGGAATGGCTGAGCAGGATATTGGACGGCTTGATGTCCCGGTGAAGAATGCCCCGCTGGTGCGCGTGATGTACGGCCCGCGCCACCTTCTCGACCAGACCGGCAGCGGCCTCGGGGAGCGAGAATTCCGCCATCCGACTGGCGAGACTTCCGCCCTCGATGAGCTTCATCGAGAAGAAGTGTCGCCCATCGACCTCATCGACGTCGTAGACGGGGACGATGCCTGGATGATCGAGGCGTGCCACCGCCTCCGCTTCGCGCCGGAAACGAGTGACCTCGGCGGCCGAGGCGAAGCGCCCTGCACCCGGCACTTTCAGGGCAACCTCGCGATCCAGACCTTCCTGTCGGGCGCGAAAGACGCGTCCGTCGGATCCGCTGTCGAGCTCGGCGAGAAGCTCGTAGTTCCCGAGAACCTCACCCACGCTAAGTCCGTCCTCGGGTTGCGGCGGGCCCGAAAACCAGCCAGCGATCGCGTCGGCTTTCGAATGCCCGTCGAGGAGTTGCTCGACGGCACCGCCCAGCTCCTGATCTCCCGCCGTCGCCCTCGCGATGAACTCCCCGCGCCGCTCCGGCGGTTTTTCGAGCGCGTCCAGAAAGATCTCCTTCGCGCGCGAGCGCAGCCTCCTGTCCAGCATGGGGAACCCAGTGTAGCCGCCTTGGACCGTGACCCGTGAAGGTCGCGGCAGCTCGTCCGAAAGAATCCCTTCCGGAACCGGACAGGAAAACAGAGAAACACGGCAGGCTCTTCCAGCGGAATGCGCGGAACCTGCCGGAGCCCGCCAAACCTGCGGGCATCCCGAGCAGCGCCCCCCACGATCCACGCTCGCCGTATACCGGTATTCCCAGCAGCGATCCCATGCATGACCTTCCCACCACCACCCGCCCCGGGCATCCAATGATCTGGCGCCGCGCTGGAATGATGGCCTATGGTTTCCTCGTCTATGGATTGTCTGTGGCCGTACTCGCCTACACGATCGGCTTCGTGCTCGATCTGGTCGTACCTCGTTCGGTTTCGAGGGGGCCCGTCCGGCCAGTCACAAACGCCATCCTCGGCAACCTCGCGCTACTCTCGCTCTTCGGACTCCAGCACAGCGTGATGGCACGTCCCGCCTTCAAGCGCTTCCTCTGCCGCTTCGTTCCCCCTCCCGTCGAGCGCTCTACCTACTGCCTCGCCACCTGCGCGGCCCTCATCGGGCTCTTTCTGTTCTGGTCTCCGATCGAGGGTAGCCTTTGGACGGTCACCACCCCTTGGTTGGCCCTCGCGCTTCAGGTGCTGGCGCTGTCGGGCTTCGGCCTTCTCCTCGTCGCCTCGTTCCAGCTCAACCACTTCGAGCTCTTCGGTCTGCTCCAGCCCTGGCGCGCGATCAAGGGCCGCGAGTTGTCGCCGCCGGAGTTCAAGATGCCCGCTCTCTATGCTCATGTCCGCCACCCGATCTATCTCGGAATGCTCATAGGCATGTGGTCCACGCCGAACATGACCTACGGGCACCTGTTGTTCGCCGGGGTAGCCTCGGCTTATATCGTCGTGGGTAGCACCCTGGAGGAAATGGACCTGGCCTCTTCCCTCGGTGCGCCCTACGTCGGCTATCAGCGCCGAGTCAGCCGCCTCGTCCCCGTTCGCAGCTTACTTCGCCGCTTCTCGGTGGACGCAAGTGCCAGCGAGAAGCAGCCCCAGTAATCGTCTGATGCCTGGCTCCAGCGATGACATCACCCGCATCCTCAAAGCGGGCCCTGACGGAAGGCGTGATGTCCTCCCGCTCGTCTACGAGGAACTCCGTGCCATCGCGCGGCGGCGAATGCGGCTCGAGCGAGCGAATCACACGCTCCAGGCGACCGCGCTGGTGCACGAGGCGTACGGCAAGCTCCTCAACGACGATCTTCCCTCCTGGGAGGATCGCCGAGAGTTCTACGCGGCTGCGGCCCGTGCCATGCAGCGGGTGCTCATCGATCACGCCCGCAAGCATCAGAGCGAGAAGCGCGGCGGCCGTCATCTCCAGGTGACGCTCGGCGTACCCGAGGCGCCCGTGCCGATGGACTCGGACCGGATCGTCGCGCTCGGTGACGCACTCGCGACTCTGGCCAGGGAGGACGATCGTGCGGCCGAAGTGGCACGACTCCGATTCCTGGTGGGGCTCACGGTCGAGGAGACCGCAAGGACGATGGGCATGAGTGAGAGAAACGTGGCCCGGGAATGGAGCTTCGCACGCGCACGCCTGACCTCCCTCATTCACGAGCAGGGCGCCTGAGCTCCGGCCTCGTAGGGAGTCGCGTGAAACACCTCGAAGAGATCGCCGTACCCTTCCAACGCATACGCGAGGTCGAGCGCGCCGCGCTCCTCCGGAGTCGGCAACGCAAAGCACGCTTCGAGCGCCTCGACGAGACGGCGCTTGGCCGGGGTTTCGTCGTCGAGGGCCGCGCGTGCCTCGAGGAGCGCCTGAAAAGCGACCTCGCACGCCGCCGCCTCGGGCGCAGGGCTATTGTAGTTCGGCCCGAGCGCATAGGCCTTACCCCGGTACGCCATCGCACAGCCGGGGTCGGCCGTGGCCGCGCGATCAAAGCAGGCCACCGCTTACTCGTGGTTGAACCCGAACGAAAGCGCCAGCCGACGGTCGAACCAGAGCTCCGCTTCCGGCGACGACGTCGTGACCTTCCGATGAACCACGCCGATGTCGTAGAAGACACACTCACCAGGCCCCATCGAACGACCTGGAACCGACCCCAGCCGCGTCGCGGGATCGGTATCCGAAGGGCCACCGCAACCCGCGACTGCGACGACGAGGGCCGCCAGCGCGACGACGCGGACTGCCGGAGAGAGAGTGGACGACAGGACCGGTCGATCGGGGTACTTCATCGGGCGGACCATCGTTCCAGGGGTCCTACTGCATCGAGGCGATCCAGCACGTCAGGAGATTCACGGCCTGCCGGTCCACCACGTTGCTGCCGATCGTCGGCATCCGGCCCGCGCCCAGGGTTTCGACCCGGTGCAGAAGCAGCGAGGAGGCGGGAGAACCAGGTGCCACGACCTTCGCGTCTTTCACGCCGAGGCTTCCCTGGGTGGGCGCGGCGCCGATCATCCCGGTGTTCGCCAGCTCGGTCCCGAAGCGCAAGTCGATGTTGGCGTTGCCGGGGCCATTGGGACGGTGGCACATGGCGCAGTTGACGTCCAGGTACACGCGAGCGCGCTCTTCGAGCGAGCCCTCGTCACCGTAGGGAGCGCAGTAGCGCGTCGCACCCGCCGCATCGAACGACTCCGCTCCAGCGACGTGACCCGCCGCGATCCAGCGGGCGATCTGGTTGTCCTCGGCCTCGCCGCGGTTGAGCTGGGCGGTGGCGAGCCCGAGCACGTAGCCGGCTTCGGCCACGTGGCAGCTCGCGCACTCCGACGAGGAGGGCGCATGCCAGGACGTGACGCCCGCGCTCGTGTACCGCTCGAACTGCCGGCCGGCGGGCCGCAGCTCCGCCTCCGTGCCCCTCCCGTTCCAGACGTAGGTCGCGGCCTCCCAGCCGCTCTCCGTCCGCTTGATCACGCGGGTCTCCAGCGGCCGCGCCGACTTGCGGCGCCCCGCTGGCGGGTCATCGAACGTCTTCACGATTCGAGCGCCCACCGGGACGTCCCAGCTGCCGTCCTCGCGGTAGCCGAGCTGAGCCCCTTCGGGCAGCTCGATAAACCGCGCCTTCTCCGCTCCGTCCGACCAGAACGGGGCGTTCACCTCGTACGGGATCAGATGGCTCGACAGAACCCGGGGCTGCATCGACGAGTACAGCCCCGCCTCGGACAGCAGCGCTGGCCAGTCCTCCAGGGACTTTTCGGCCTCGTCGCTGCCCACAACCTGATAGAGACCGCCGTCGAAGCTCGTGACGTAAAGCTCGCCCGCGTCGTCCTCACCGAACGAGGAGATGCTGCGGCCCGTGCGACGAACCAGAGCCGTCTCGAACCCGCCGTCTTCGGTCCGGGTCGTCGCCCAGAGGTTCCCCGAGACGTAGTCCGCGAAGAAGTACGCGCCGCGAAGCTCCGGAAACTTCGTCCCGCGATAGACGTAGCCGCCCGTGATCGAGAGCCCCTCGGAATGCGGGTAGCTGGCGATCGGCGCGATGTGCTCGCCCGCGACGAGCTTGGTCTCCTTGGCGAAGTCATCGTTCGCCTCGTACCGGTTCCAGCCGTAGTTGCCGCCGCGCACGATGATGTCGACCTCTTCGATCTTGTTCTGCCCGACGTCGCCGGCGAAGAGTTCGCCCGTGGCGAGGTCGAAGGAGAAGCGCCAGACGTTGCGCAGGCCGATCGCCCAGATTTCCGGGCGCGCGCCCTCCACCTCGACGAACGGGTTGTCCGCAGGGATGCCGTAGGCGAGTCCGTCGCTCTGGCTGTCGACGTCGATACGGATGATCGACCCGAGGATCGAGGTGAGCTTCTGCCCGTTCCCCTCGGGATCGTTGGCAGCGCCGCCGTCCCCGAACGAAGCATAGAGCATGCCGTCGGGACCAAAGGCGATGTCGCCGCCGTTGTGGTTGCGGTAGGGCTGACGCTGCATCAGCAGCGTCTCTTCCGAACTCTCGTCGGCCCGGCGCGGATTCTCGGGATCCACCCGGAAGCGGGAGATCACGTTCCGGGCCACGCCCTTGTCGTCCGCGTCACGCGTCGACGAGAAGTGCACGAAGAACTCGCCGTTGGTCGCGTAGTCCGGATGGAAGGCGAGCCCCAGCAGCCCCTCCTCGTTTCCCGCGCGGCTGACGTGCTCGGAGATGTCGAGGAAGACCTCGGCCTCGCGCGCCTCGTCTCGCCCGTCGAAGACGCGGATCACTCCGGATTGCTCGACCACGAAGAGCCGCCCGCTGCGGTCCCCAGCGCCGGTCAGGAAGACCGGACGTTCGAAGCGGAGCGAGGGCTGGAAGCGGCGGAGGTCGACGCCTGAATCGAGTTCAGGGCCCGAAGCCGGAAATCCGGAACCCGGAAAGCCCGAGCAGGACCCGGCAGCCACGCCCGAGCAAAGAACGAGGGCGGCGGCGTGGTAGAAGCTGAGATGACGCATGACCTCGCATTCTACGCGCGCCGCCGCCCGGATGGCTGTGTGTGCAGCCGCTACTTGATGAGGCCCTTCTGGCGGTACTTCGTCCGGTACTTCTCGGCCAGCGCGGTCTGCTTGTCGCTCAGCACGGAGTCCCGACCCTGGATGAAGGCCCGCTCGATCTTCGTCGTCAGTTCCATCGGATCACCGTCTGCGACGAAGAGCGTCGCGTCCTTCCCGACGTCCAGCGAACCCACGCGGTCTGCGATGCCGAGGAACTCGGCGGCAGAGAGCGTGATCGAGCGCAGGGCCGCCTCGGGCGCAAGGCCGTAGGGCACGGCGGCCGCCGCCTCGTAGGGCAGGTTCCGCAGGTTGGAGCTATCGCGGTCGGAGCTGGTCATGCACCAGCGAACGCCCGCCTCCTCCAGCTGCCCCGGAAGCTCGAACGTACTGGCGTAGGAGAGGTCCCGGCGCTGCGGCATCTTGAAGGTGCCGGTCACGGCCACCATCACGTCGTCGCGCTTGAGCAGATCCACGTACGTCAGGGCATCGCCGCCGGCCACGATCACGGGCCGAACGCCGCGGCCCTTGGCCCACGTCAGAGCGGACTCCGCCTGCGCGCGCGTCGACAGCGAGAGGTAGACGGGCTTGTCACCCTTCAGAATCGGGGCCATCGCCTCGTAGCGCAGATCGGTCTTGATGGTCGAGTCCGCTGCCTTCGCGGCCAGGTAGGCCTCGGCCGCCGCGAAGAGACCTTCGATCTTCTCGATCTCCTCGTCCGCGTTGCCGCCTCCGCCGCCGAAGCGCCGGAAGCGCCTCGGCGCTTCGCCGATGAACGGCCACGACACCGCGAGGCCGGCGTGGCGGTCGATCGCCATCTCCTCCCAGGTCCACCCGTCCATCATCATCGCCGACACCCGCCCCGGGACGCGTCCGCCCTGGGGAAAGACGCCCGCGACGAGCACGCCGTTGCGGCGCGCCACCGGGATGTGCCAGGAGTCCGGGTTCACCGCCACGGCGGCGTAGACCTCGGGGTTCAGGGACCCCGCTTCCGACGTATCGATCGTCATGTCCACGGCCCCGATCTCGGTCAAACCGATCGTGCTCGTCGCCGCGACAAAGCCGGGGAACACGTGCTTGCCCTTGCCGTCGATCACCTCGGCACCGTCGGCACTCAAAGACGCGCCGATCGCGCTGATCTTGCCGCCTTCGAGGAGCAAGTCACCCTTCTCGATCACGTCGCCGCTCACCGTGTGCAGCGTCGCGCCACGGATGAGGATCGGAGCCGTCTGGGGAGCGCCCTTGGGCACGAGGTCCTGGGCGACGGCCGCCGAAGCCGTCCCGAACGCGAGCGCTGCGGCCAGCGATGCAGTCAGTGCTGCGGTTCCATTCTTGAGGAGTGTCTTCATGATCAGCGGTTCCTCGCTGCGCGGGCAGCGGCTTCTTCAAACAGGACATCGAAGCAGCCGCATACGCCGGGCCGCGCCAGGGACGGATCCACACCGGAGCGCCAGAGCGCTTCCATCTGATCGCGAAGCTCGTCCAGCTCCATGCTGGACGCATCCAGAGCGACCGGGCCCTTGCCCCGGCCGCGACCACCGCCTTTCGCACCGGACCCGAGGCCCTCTTCGAGGATCTTCTGGATGATCCGCTGGCGCTCGGCCTCGGCGTCCTTGCGGAGCATCCGGTCCTCCTCGGCGCTGAAGAGCTCCGCGCCGTCGACCCACGTGGAAACGCAGCGCGACGCGTAGCTCAGGGGATCCCCGGACCAGATCGCGAGGTCCGCGTCCTTGCCCGCCTCGAGCGAGCCGGTGAGGTCCCCGAGACCCAGCTGGATCGCGGGGTTCAGCGTCACGAGCTTGAGCGCCTCCGCGCGCGACATGCCGCCGTACTTCATCGCCTTCGCGGCCTCGGTGTTGAGGCGGCGCGCGTGCTCATCGCTGTCCGAGTTGATCGAGACGTTGACGCCCACCGAGGCCATGATGGCCGCGTTGTGCGGGATCGCGTCGATCACCTCGAACTTGTAGGCCCACCAGTCGGAGAAGGTCGACGCCCCCACCGCGGACTCCGCGATGGCGTCGGCGACCTTGTAACCCTCGAGCACGTGCTGGAAGGTTCCGATCTTGAAGCCGAACTCCTGGGCCAGTCGACCGAGCATCAGGATCTCGTCCTGGCGGTAGCTGTGGCTGTGGATCCAGCGCTCACCGGCCACGATCTCCCCGAGAGCCTGGAGCTCCAGGTTCACCTGCGGCGGCATCGTGCTGCGGCGCTCGTAGCCCGAGAGCCTCTCGTAGCGCTCCCACTCCTCGCGGTACTCCTTGCCCGCCACGAGGCGGTCGCGGATCAGCGCCTCGACGCCCATCCGGGTCGTCGGGTACTCGTCGGGCTGGTCGGTGCCAGCGGCCACGCGCTTCGGGTTCTCACCCAGCGCGAACTTGATGCCGGGCATCGCGCCCTCGGCGATCATCTGATCCGGGTAGTCGACGCCCCAGCGGAGCTTGACGACCGAGTTCTGTCCACCGATGGCGTTGGCCGATCCGTGCAGCTGGTTGGCCGCCGTGAGGCCGCCCGCGAGCTGACGGTAGAAGTTCATGTCATCCGGGTCGATGACGTCGGCCACGCGCACCTCGGAGGTGACCCTGCGGCCGACCTCGTTGACGCCCCCGCTGATGCCGGTGTGGCTGTGGCAGTCGATCAGGCCCGGGGTGATGTGAAGGCCCGTGGCGTCGAACTCCTCGGCGCCCTCGATCTTCGGCGCGAACTCGGCGGGGCCGACGTAGCGGATCTTGCCGTCCTCGATGACGACGACCGCGCCCTCGACGATGCCCGCGTCGGCGGAGGTCCAGACCGTGGCGCCCTTGAAGATCACGGTGCGTGCTTCCGGCATTCCGTGGCGACCATAGGCACCGAAGGGCACCGGCAGCTTGCGAAGTGCCTCGGTGGTCGTCGCGGCGGCGGAGGACTTTTCACCTTCCCCGTCGGAGTTCGCGTCGGCTTCCTCGTCGGCTTCGTTCTCTTCGTCGCCTTCCCCGGCAGTTTCCTCGTCAGCTTCCTCGGCGTCCACCTCTGGAGCGCCGCCTTCCGGGTTCGCCGCCTCGGCGTCCCCCTCGACTTCTTCGGATGAATCAGCCTCGTCGGCGGCCTTCGCACCGCGGCCTTCCTTTCCACCCTTCTTCTCCACCGCGGGCGCGTCGCCAGTGCGCTTCGCCGTCCAGAACTGCGAGGTCCCGTCCGGGTTCGCCAGCGTTCCGTGGATGCTCTCGCCCTCGAAGAGACCCGAGCCGCTGAAGATGCCCGTCAGGCCCTCCTCGATGTCCTTGCCCACGAGGTGAAAGTGCACGTGGAAGGGACCGAAGTTCACCTTCTTGGCCTCGATGATGCGCTCGCCGACCCGGAACTCCAGCGTCTTGCGATCGCGAACGATCACCTCACCCGTGACGCCATCGAGCGAACCGAAGCTCGGGATCTCGAAGGCGTAGGTTCCGTCCAGGCTCGGCGGCGTGGCCTTGTTCACCGCGAAGCGCTTTCCGCCGACCCAGACGTCGCGGATCTTGCCGTCCTTCGCAAAGGGCTGCCCTTCGCGCACGACGAGATGCGCCAGCATCCCAGGGGCGACGCGGCCGAGGCGGTCGTCGACGCCCAGGAGCTTCGCGGGAGTGATCGTGAGGGCACGGAGCGCTTCCTCCTCCGTGAAGCCGCGCTCCATCGCCTTGCGCACCGCGCCAGGGAACTCACTCCGCTTCTCCAGGCCCTCGCTCGTGAGCGCCACGGTCACGCCCGCCTTCGCGAGACGCGCCAGGTTGCTCGGAGCCTCTTCCCAGCCCCAGAGATCGCGCAGGCTCTGGGCCGCGGCCTTCTCGGGCGTCGAGACGTCGGGCGCCTCCGGGAACGCCACCGGAACGACCATCGGGAGCCCGAGGCTCGCGACGGCGTCGAGGCGCCGGAACTCCGTGCCCGTGCCCTTCACGATCATCGAACGGCCCAGTTCGCTGGCGAGCTTCGCCGCGCGAAGCGTCTGCAGCTCACCTCGGCTGACGAACATCATCGCCCTGTCGGAGCCTGCCTCGGCGATCGCCTGGAGCGCTCCGCTCGGCTGCGGCGGCTCGTGGCCGTTCGACTGAAGCGCATCCACCGCCAGGCTCTGCTGGTAGCGGTCCGCATCCGCGAACGCCTGGCGCAGGAGCGCGATGGCCCCCATCTCGGAGGTCGGGTAGCTGAGCACGCCGTCGCTGCCCCAGCCAGCGGTCCGGAAGGAGATCGACTGGTAGGCGTTGCCCTCCAGAACCTCGCTGCTGGCCGCCTCGAAGTCCGACTCCTCCGAGCCGACGGCGACCACGGCCGCGGTACCGCCCAGGATCGCCCCCTCGGGAGCCAAAGCGGCCGCCGTGAAGCCGACCGAGCGCAGGTCCTTGGCCGCGCTGCCGTCGAGGCGCCCGCCGTCCAGCGCGGACCGCTGGGGCACGACGAGGTCCGTCTGCCAGTAGCCGCCCTGGGCCGTGGCCTCCGGCCTCGGCGCTTCGACGCCCACGTAGGACTCGATGAACCCGGCGTGGATGATGAGATCCGAGCAGTCCCAGATGCGCGCACCCTCGGGCGCCTCGCCCGCGGACACGACGGACTCGATGACGCCGTCGCGGATCACGATGGTGGCGTTCTCGATCACGCGGCCGGGCTCGGGGATCACCGTGCCGCCGACCAGCGCGTGCCAGCGCGGGTCGACCTTGCGGGGACCACGGAGAGGCGCATCCTGGGAAGCGGGCGAAGGGGCGCTGGCGTACGCGACGCCGAGCGCGGCCACGCAGAGCGCAGCGGGGACGAAAAGAGACCTGGTCATGGAGTACCGACGTGGGGTCCTGTGAAGAGGAGAGCGTTGCGGCCGTAGGATCGCATCCCGAAGCCGCTGGACTTCCCACGTCGTCATCCTCTTACGAAGACTGCACTCAAATGCTGTCTCATTGAGGTAAAGCGTTCCCGATGACCGGACGCCTGCGTCTGCTTGGCGTCAGCGCTGCCTGCCGCGCCGGTCGCGGTTCTGCGCCGCAGGGGTGTCCGGGACCTTCTCGAAGTCCGGCTTCTCCAGCAGCATGGGATCGATTTCCCGCAGTCGATCGAGGCCCGCTTGCAGACGGTCAACCGTCTCCTGGTCGCCGTTCTCCTGGAGCTTCGGCAGCACCAGGGACGCCGTCGTCACGCCCGAAGCGTTGAGGCCATCGAGCGCGTTCGCCGCCGCAGGCTTGCGCTCGAACGAGGCGAGCAGGAGCTCGGCCGCGAGCTTCGGCTGGCCCTGGTCGAGCTGTACGCGAGCCATCCCCGCCAGCGCCATCGCCGCGTAGTGGTCCGCGCTGTCCTTCGTCGATTCGCTGCGAAGCACCGAAGCCTCGAAGTGCGCGAGCGCCGCACCGTAGGCGGCGAGAGCCTCGTCGGGCTGGGAACGGCGCCTGCGGAACTCGCCGCCGACGAGCGCCGCGAACCCCGCGTACCAGGCGTCGCTGGCCGTGGCTCCCGGGGCGTCGGCCCGCTGGGCATAGACCTCAAGGAGCCCATCCACGCCGCGCGTGTAGAGCAGTCGCTCGCGGAACCGACCGTGCAAACCCCAGCTGGCGGGGAATCGGCGCAGCCCGCGCTCCAGTGCATCGAAAGCGCGTCGGCGCGCCCCCATCCGGATCAGGAAGTCGTGGTGCTTCGTGGCGTGCTCGTCGGTGCCGAGGGGGTGCTGACTCAGGAGGTCGAAGGCCGTGTTCACCTCGGCCATCGCATCCGCCGGCCAGTCGCCGCCGGCGCGCGCGGCCTCTCGGATCTGCGCGACGCCGTCGTCCGTGAACAGCGACAGGACGGCCATGCCGAGCCAGCCCGTGGCGGACTCGGAGGCAGCGCTTTCCGGGTCGTCGCTCAAGGACCTGTAGGCGGCGCGGATGGGCTCCTGCCACGCCTCGGTCTCGCCGCTGTAGAACGCAACCAGGCCCAGGACGGCGCGGGTTCTCCAGGAGGCGCCTGTCGCGGCTTCAGCTGCCTCGGCGGCCTCCTTGGCCTCCAGGAAGCGCAGCTCCGTGAAGCGGCGAGCGCGGGCGCTCCCCGCCATCCCAGGTGCGGCTTCGGGATCGACCGCGAGGGCCAGCATCGACTCCGCGCGGATGGTCTCCGCCTCGGCGAGTTCCGCGGGCGTCGGCGGGGCGGCGGCCGCACCGGCGTCCCCCGGACGTCCCGCGCTCGCCACCTCCAGCGCTCGATCGAGCCGCGCTTCAAGCTCATAGCGCTCCACCACCGCCTCGCTCGCCGAGGTCTTGCCGAGCTTCTCCGCGAGCTTCTGGACCTGCTCCTGCATCGGGCCTGCTTCCAGACCGCGCAGCGTCACGCTCAGGGATTTGGCTCGCGCATAGGTCGGCGCCATCGCCTCGAGTGCTCCGAGCAGAAGTTCACGATCGGACGGAGGCATCGGCACCGCGAGGGCCTCGGCGATCAGATCGATGGCGGCCTCCGAGCGCTGCTCCGCGAGGATCGCACGGGCCTGGGACGCGAGTTCGACGTCGAGGCCGAAGAGCGCCATGCGCAGGAGCTCGATCGGCGCGCCGGCGCCCAGTTTCGCGGAAAGATCGAGGAGCCGCTGACGCTCCTGTCGCTTCGCCACCCGGAACTTCTCCTCGATGATCCGGCGATGGAGTACGTCGCGGCTCGCCACGAGTTCCTCCTCGGAGCGATCGCGGCCAGCATCGGGGTTCCGCGTGTCGGGCCGGTTCTTGATCCCCTCGTCGAGGGCCTCGAACACCGACTTCACGTCCAGTGCGTAGAAAACGTCATACATCTCCGTGCCGTCCAGCTCGACGCCGATGTGCCGCGGCGAGACGCGGGTCTGGTCCAGGAACATGCCGTAGACGATCGGCTCCATCGCGATGTGTTCACCGCAGGTCACGCTGCCAAAACGCGGGCACAGGACACGCTCGCCGTTCTCGTCGTAGTCCCGCGGATTATGGCGGTAGACCGAGGCGATCACGTTCACGTAGGGCTCGTGGAACTTCGCCATCTCGGAGTCGCGGTAGCGGATCCCGGCGTAGTGCTCGCTCGCGATCTCGCCGTCCATGTTGACGCAGACGAGGATCGGCTTGCCGGTCTCCTTGGACACGGCGCGCGCGTCCTCCCAGGTTCGCTGGAAGGTGATCTGGACGGGCTTGGCCCAGTCCTCTGCGGTCGGGGCGGGCCACATGGCCGCGCGGGGATCCGCGCCCGTGACCTGGCTACCCTGCGCGGGCGCCTGGCTACCCTGCGCGGGCGCCGCCGGAGGCGACTGAGGGAAGAAGGGAGCGATGAGGACCGGGACGAAGGAAAGCAGCATGCGTGGGTAATGGAGATCAGGGCCTTAGGAGGCGATCTTAGCTGTCCCATGAGATACGGTCTCACCCATTCCATGGCACGGCTCAGCACATTCTCATCGTTCTTACTCAGCGCCCTCGTCAGCGTCGTGTGGGCGGGACCGGGTTCGTCGTTCCCGGATGTCGCGGTGAACTGGAGGCTCCCCGAGCGAGCGCCGTACGCGGGTGAGGCCATCCCTGTGACCCTGGAGATCACGCTCCCGGCGGCCTGGGAGAGCGGGAACCTGCTCCAGCTCTACCCGAAGCCCCTGGATCTCCCCCTTCAGGTCGGCGGATTCGACGCTCTCGCGTCCGGGCGTTTCTTGGCGGTGCCGGAGTTCGAGGGAGCGCCCGACCCGGCGAGCCGCACGGTCGTGGTCGACGGAGAGGTCGATCACGCGCAGGGGCCGCTGCTCACCGAGGGGCCCTCGGGCAGGCTCGCCACCTACACCATTCGCCACTGGTTCCGCGCTCCGCGGTCGGGCGTGATCGAGCTGCCGGCTCCGACCGCCCACTACGCCGTCGCGACCGAGTTCCGCGAGGACTTCGTACAGGGCCGCGTTCCCGTGGATCGAAGAACCGCAGACGCCGTCGGTTCGAGCGCCGAGCTTCAGATCCTGGAGCTTCCCGAAGAAGGACGACCCTTCGAGTTCGCGGGCGCCGTCGGCCGCTTCGAGCTGAAGGCCACCACCCCGGCTCCCACGGCCAGCGCCGGAGAGACGGTCGACCTCCGGGTCACCGTCCGCTCACTCGGACGATCTCCTGCCCATGACGTCGATCCGAGATCGATCAAGCTCGCGAGCAGCGACGCCTTCACGGAGCAGGGCCGAACGGTCGATGCCGACGATTCCAACGGTGCGCAGGTCGTGACGATCTCACTCCTCGCGAGGTCTCCGTCCGTCGACGCGCTGCCAACGGCTTCGCTCGCGTACTTCGACCCTTCCGGGGAGCCGCCGGGGTACGCGCTGGCCATGGCTGCCCCGCCGACGCTGCGGGTCGTCCAGGGGAGCGCTCCCCCCTCCGACGAGACCGCTGCGATGGCCGACGGATCCGATGTCCTTGACCCCGAGCCCCGGTCGATCCCCTACTGGACGATCGGCGTTCTCTCCCTGGTGTTCGCCCTCGCCGTTGCGTCGGTGATTCGTCGGCATCTCGCGTTCGGCGAGGCCCGCGCCGACGCTTCCTCCCGCGACGCCTGACACGGAGTCACCTTCCTGTGGGAATCCTAGAGCAAGCGGAACGCAGCCCCGTCACCACGATCCTGTGCGTGGGATCCATCGCCACCTTCATCGCCCAGGAGACGGGTCGTAGCGTTCAGCACCTGATCCTCACTCCGCTCGACGCGCTGACGGAGCCGTGGCGCTACCTCACGACCGTCTTCCCCCATGGGGGGATCCTGCACCTTGCGTTCAACGTCTTCTGGATCTGGCAGCTGGGGCGGGCGATCGAGTCTCGCATCGGCCCGGCGTGGACGGCGGGCCTGACGATCGTCTCGGCCCTCGCCGCGAGCGGAACGGAGGTCCTGATGCTCAACAACGCCATCGGACTCTCCGGGGTGGTGTACGCCTTTGCGATGTTCGCGTGGGCACGCGGCCGACACGACCCGAAGTTCAGGGGCGTCATCGATCGCTCGACCCTCAACCTGCTCATCGGCTGGTTCTTCCTCTGCATCATCGCGACGGAGGCCGGAGTGATGCGGATCGCCAACGGCGCTCACGCGGGTGGGGCCGCCATGGGTTTCCTTCTGGGTCTGCGTCGCGCCTGGTTGGCTCCTCTGCTCCTGGTGGGCCTCGGTACCGCGATCTTCTTCCGTCTTGGAGACGGGACCAGGGTGGCCCCTGCGGCGATCCTTCAGATCCGTGCGCTCGCAGCCCTCGAGGAAGGCCGCTACCTCGACGCGGCCGACCTCTACGAGCAGCTGTTCTCCATGGGAGGGCGCAGCGCGGGATCGCTCAACAACTACGGGCTCGCGCTCTACCACATGGGACGCGATCAGGAGAGCACGGATGCGTTGCTGGAGGCCTACGAGATGGAGCCTCAGATCATCCAGTCGGTGGAGCTGCGCGAGTGGCTGCTGAGCGAGCGCGCCCGGCGAGACGCCGGCCGAGATGCCAGCCGCGACGCCAGCGGAAACGCCAGCCGAGACGCCCAGCGCTGACCGGTCCGTGAGCGATGCCAGCAAGGGGACCGGCTCGAAGAGGGCAATGGTCGAGGATACGGCGGAAGCCCGGGAAGCGGCCCTCCGCGAAGCGCTGGAGCTGCAGCGCGGACGGCCCGCCTGGCAGCGCGCGCTGTGGGCCGCTGGCGGCATCAGCTTCGTCGTCGTGGGCGCCGTCGGCATCGTGGTGCCCGGCCTTCCGACGACCCCGATGCTGCTCCTGGCGGCCGCGTGCTTCGCGCGTAGCTCCCCGCGCCTCTACGAATGGCTCCTGCGGAACAAGACCTTCGGGCCGCTGATCGACGACTACCGCGCGGGCCGAGGCGTCTCCATGGGCGTGAAGGTGACCGCCATCTCGATGATGACGGTATTCGTCGCGTTCGCCCTGCTGGTGCCGCTGCGCGCGAAGCCCCTACCCGCGGTCATGGTGCTCTGCCTCGCGCTCTTCGGCGCGTACTACGTCGCGCGCCTGCCGACCCGTCGACGCCAATGAGATCAGAGCTTCTGCAGTTCGTGCGTCGAGCCGTGCTCGGGCAGGATGCAGTGGTGGCCGCGCTCGTTCTGGAGACGCTTCGCGAAGACCTCGCGGGCGTCGTCCTCGCCATGAACGATGAAGGTCTGCTTCGGAGCGGGTAGATCCTTGACCCACCGCAGGAGCTCGTTCGCATCGGCGTGCGCGGAAAGGCCCGTCAGCTGCGCCGTCTCCGCTCGGTTCTCGATCTCCTGACCGTGGATGCGGATCGTCTTTTCGCCGTTCTGGAGCCTGCGCCCGCGGGTCCCCGCGGCCTGGTAGCCACCGAGTACGACGAGGTTGTTCTCGTCCGGCAGGCAGCGCTTCAGATGGTGCAGGATCCGGCCGCCGGTCATCATCCCGCTGCTCGCGATGATGACGCGCGGTCCCGTGAGATCGTTGAGCCTGCGCGATTCGTCGGCGGACCGATGCAGGTAGACGTTCTTGCCGAAGACCGGACTGCTTCCGGAGCGCATGTCGACGTTCTCCAGCCCGCTCTCCTCGGGATAGCGGCGATAGATCTTCGTGGCGTTGGCGGCCATCGGGCTGTCGAGGTGAATCGGAACGGTCATACCGATCTCATCCATCACCTTGTCGAGCAGATAGACCAGCTGCTGGGAGCGGCCGACCGCAAAGGCCGCGAAGAGGATCGTCGCGCCGCGGGGAATCCCCTTGCGCAGGATCTCTTCGAGCTGCTCTTCGATGCGGGACTCCGGGTGGCTGCGATCCCCGTAGGTCGACTCGATCACGAGCACGTCGCAGTCCTCGGGCTCCGTCGGATCGGGGACGAGCGGCGCGTCGTAGCGTCCGATATCACCGGAGAAGAGCACGCGAACCGGATCGCCGCCGTCCGCGCTGACGCGCGCCTCCACCATCGCCGAGCCGATGATGTGGCCAGCATGCCGATAGCGGACCTCGAAGCCCGGCGCGACGCGGAACCAGCGGTTGAAGGCGGCGGTGCGGAGCTGCTCGGCGGCCTCCTTGGCGTCCTCCACCGTGTAGAGCGGAAGCGCGGGATGGTGTCGGCTGAAACCCTTGCGATTGGCGTAGCGTGCGTCTTCTTGGCTGATGCGCGCGCTGTCCTCCAGCAGCATCTCCGTCAGGTCCGCCGTCGCAGGCGTGCAGTGAATCGGCCCGGAGAAGCCGTCGCGGCAAAGGGCAGGCAGGTAGCCAGTGTGATCGATGTGGGCGTGCGTGAGGACGACGGCGTCGATCTCACGGGGCGGAACGAGGAACGGCTCCCAGTTGCGCTGGCGGATCGACTTCTCCCCCTGGAAGAGCCCGCAGTCGATCAAAACGCGCGCGGCTCCCGTCTCCAGAAGGAAACGAGAGCCGGTGACGGTGCCAGCGGCACCCAGGAACCTGATTTTCGGCGACTTCATGCCGCCGAGGATAAGGGCCGGGCCGCCCGATGTGGCGCGAAGAGCCGGCGTCGCGTGAAGATCAGTTGAACAGGTTGCTGAGCTTCTCGAGCATCGGCTTCAGGACTTCCATGACCTTGGAGTCCGCGCCGAACTGGCTCTTGAGATTCTCGACGGCGCTCTTGAGGGAGTCCATGCCGGGGAGGCTGGCGCCCAGCTTGTCCTTCATGTTGCTGAGCATGTCGGCGGCGCCGCCGAAGGTCTCCTTGAACTTCTCGGCGGTGGCGACGTCCTTGATGCTGCCGAGCTTCTCGGTCATCGTCGAGGTGAGCTGACCGGCCTTCTCCTTGATCGCATCCATCGAGAGCGAGCTGAGGTCCATGTTCTTGAGGTCTCCCATCATGTCGCCGGCCTTGTCCATCGCGCCCTTGGCGGCGGCGGTGGCGCTGTCGCCGGCCTTCGAGGCGGCGTCGACGGCTCCGTCACAGGAGGCGAACATCGGAAGGGCGAGAGCGAGGGAGAGGAAGAGTTTCGTGTTCATCTGATTAGCAGGGTTACGGGCCAGCTCATTGCTCGCCTTTAGGCGGACGAGTGTAGGCACCATGCCGCAGAAGGGGTGGCCCGGAGCGAGACTACGTGGGGAGATTCTCAATGGAAGCTCATCTCCGCGAGCGCCTGCCTCAATACGACTTCCTTTGTGAACGGGATGACAGGTCGGGGTCTCTCTTCACGACTTCGACTTCGGGCGGAAGACGTGGATCACGTCAGGGTTCGCCTCTAGCCGCGCGGCTCCTGTCAGGTCCAGGCAGTAAGGAATGGCCGGGAAAACGGCGTCGAGGCACTGGCGGATCGCGCTCGGTTTGCCGGGCAGGTTCACGATCAGCGCCTTGCCGCGGATGCCTGCGGTCTGCCGCGACAGGATGGCCGTCGGAACGTACTGCAGGCTGACCTGTCGCATCAGCTCGCCGAAGCCGGGCATGGGCTTCTCCACCACCGCTTCCGTGGCTTCGGGGGTCACGTCGCGGGGCGCGGGCCCGGTGCCGCCGGTCGTGACGACGAGGTCGCAACCCTCCTCGTCGATGAGTTCCCTGAGCGTCGCTTCGATCGTCGCTTGATCGTCCGCGATGACGCGGGGTACGGCTTCCCAGGGGCTGGTCAGGTACTCCTCCATCGTGGCGCGAATGGCGGGACCTCCGAGGTCCTCGTACTCACCGCGGCTGGCGCGATCGGAGACGGTGACGATGCCGATTCTGGCGGGTGTGGTCATGGCTTGGGTCCGTGGGGCTGGAGAGGGCGTCAGCGCTGACGCGGCGGCAGCACCGCGCGCTCGCCGATCGAGTGGCCGATGTAGGGGAGGAAGCGAGCCGGATCGCCCGCGCGGAAGGTGGCGCCGACGGGAAGCTCGACGAGCCCGTCGGCCGCGGCGGCGGCGATCAGGTCACCGCTTCCGTTCCAGCTCGCAGGGCGCAGACCGCCCGTCTCGATCGAGGCCGGCAGGAACAGGTGCCGACGTCCATCGTGGGAGTAGTCGCTGGCCATGGGAACCTCGATCCAGCGCGGGGCCCAGCCGCCGAGGAAATGCCCGAGCGCGGGGAACAGGAACAGGTGCGCGGTCGCGAGCACGCTAACCGGATTGCCGGGCAGGCCGATGAAGAGCGCGCCGTCGCCGCGCGCCGCCACGAGCACGGGTTTGCCGGGCTGCACCTGCACCTTGTGGAACACCGTCTCGAACCCGAGACGGTCGAGCATCGAGGGCACGAGGTCGTGGGTCCCCATGCTCACTCCGCCGGTCGTGACGATGATGTCGGCCGAGGCCGCCGCGTCCTCAAGAGCCCCTGCGAGTTCGCCCTCGTCGTCCCGCGCGTGGCGTCGCTGCACGTCCGCGCCGAGCGCGTCGAGGAGCCCATCGAGCAGAGGCCCGTTGCTGTCGCGGATCGCCGCAGCCCCGGTGCCGCCCACCTCGTCCCCGGTGGTGACAACCGACACCACCGGCCGCTGGAAGACCGCCGCATCCACGGCGCCCGCCATGGCGGCGACCGAGAGGTGCGCGGGCGCGAGCCGCGTCCCGCGGGCGACGAGCACATCCCCCGCGTGGGCGTCTTCTCCTCGCCAGGCGACGTTCCGTCCGGCGTCCGGCACATGATCGACCTCGACGGTCGCCTGCCCCTCCTCGAACGTGGTCCGCTCGATCGGAACCACCGTGGTCTCCGCGGGCGCGGGCGCACCGGTCATGATCCGGACCGCCTCGCCGGGGGCCAGCGTCCCCTCGAACGTGGTGCCCGCGGTCACGACGCCGCGGATCCGGAACGAGCGCTGCTGGCCGTCCAGGCAGACGGCGAACCCGTCCATGGTGGCCCGATCGAACCCGGGCTGGTCCTGGTCGATGGCGATGTCCTCGGCGAGCACGCGCCCGCGCGCTCGTGCGAGGGGAATCCGCTCGACCCGCGTGGCACGGGCCCCGACATCCAGGGCCGCCAGGGCCCGCACCGCTTCTTCAAAGGTCAACATGGCCGAAGACCATGCCAAATTCGGCCGCGGCCGTCCGCAACCGTTCGCCAGCGATGCGGGCGCTTCGATACTGTGTGCGATGGGTGACGCCTCGCCCGGTTATCGCTTCCAGTTCATCGCCCGGATAGCGCCGCTGCTCTCGATCAGCTCCAGCTTTCCGTCCACCAGCAGGATCCTGAACGTCGTCAGCGCCTCGTGCCGTATCGGATCCACCTGCAAGGCCGGATAGAGCTGCACCTCACCATCGATCAGGTCCCAGGTGCCACTCATGTTCTCTTCGAACTGACCGCAATAGCTATCCATGCGGAGCAGAAGAAAAGTGGCCTGGGGAGGATCACCCCGCTCATCGAGATTCAAGATCGTCGCGAAGAGTCCATCGTTGCAGCCGTGGGAGCCCAGTAGCGGCGCCCTTTCGGCAGCCGTCGACACCCACTCGACGGGCGCGCCCACCTCCTGGAAGGAAGTCAGGAGCGACCGGACTGGAGCCTCAGCAGCGACGGGCCCATCCATCCCTGAAGGAGGCGCCTCCTGGGAGCAGGCGGCGCAGAACAGAAGCGAGAGCAGCCGTACCGGGACCCAGCGGAGTGACGAAGCCCCTCTGCCCCAAACAGTGGTTGAGCGGCATGTCGTCATGATCGCGATACGCCCACGACTGCCCTGTGTTGGAATCCACCGGCTCGATTGTGGTCAAAGAGGTCCGAGCCCGCGACGACCTGATTCGCATCCAGCTCCCTGTGGAGCGAACGCTCCCCGAGGTGAAGGGTGGGGTGCTCGATCACTTCGGTCAGCCCGTTCCGAACGCGCGGGTCATGGTCAGCGAGGACCTTTTCCTGACGACTCATGGGAGCAGCACGTCCAGGAGCACAGATCCAGTGCTGACGGATGCCACTGGTGAGAGCCTGAGCAAGAATGGCTCTGGCTCGACGCGCATCCGCGATAGCAGATGCGCCAGGGACGACGAGCAAACTGCAAAATAGATTTTCCTCGGGCTGTGAACCTTCGCCCTCAGGTCAGTCATCCGCGCGGACCAGGCGGGAGCGGCCCAGAACGATCGCTTCCACGGCGCTGTCCGTCCGCTCCACCTCGACCTTCACGGGCGCTGCCCCGTCGTCGAAAAGGATTTCGCCGTCGGCCCCCTTGCAAAGTTGCGCCCACGTTACCGGAGCGTCGGCCGACGGCCCCCACCGGAGCGTGGCGCCCACGCGCCCGCCCTGGCTCGACACGACGAGGGTCTTGCCCTTCTCATCGCGGTAGGTCCCGAAGAGATCGGACGCCCAGCTGGCATCCAGGCCGCGAACGAGGCCATCGAGCTCACTCGCGAGTTCGCGCGTGGGCGCCGTTTCGAGATTCGACAGCACGATCACGCACGCATCACGTGCGGGGTAGCGCCTCATGTCGGAGCGGAACCCTCGGACAGAGCCGCTGTGAGAATGAACGATCTCGCCGTCCTCCTCGCGGACAAACCAGCCCAGGCCGTAGTCGCCGTGTCCTGGCTGGAACATCGCCTTCCGTGAGGACTCGTCCAGCACTTCGTCCGACGCCAGCACCCGGTCCCAGCGCCAGAGGTCCCAGACGTTGGTCACGACGCCTCCCATGCCCTGGTACTGATAGCCAAAGCTGCCGTAGGGATGGTCGAAGGCGGTACGCGGGGCTTCGCCGCCGTGCCCCGTGGCCACCGACACCCTGCGGCCGGGACGATCGCCGGTGAAGCCGGTCGAGGTCATGCCTGCGGGCTTGAAGAGCGCTTTGCGGCTGAAGTCGACAAAGCCTCGCCCCTTCATCTCATCGACGATCGCAGAGGCCAGTGCATAGCCCTGGTTCCAGTACTCGAAGCGAGTGCCCGGTTCGTGCATCGGGCCACCCCTGAGGAAGAACGGAAGCACGCGATCGACGTCTTTGCCCCCTCCCTGCGAATTCGTGCCAGGAATCCCCGACGTGTGCTGGAGCAGGTGCCGGATGGTGATTTTCTGGCATTCCTGGGGGACCTTCTTGAAGTGGTCGGCGATCGGATCGTCGAGGCTCAGCTTGGATTCCTGGGCCAGCACCAGCAGCGCCGCCGCGGTGAACTGCTTGCTGAGAGACGCAATCTCGAACACGGTGTTCGCCGTATTCGGCGGGCTCCCCTTCTTGGGTCCCGAAGCCCCCGCGCCCGAGGCGAAGACCACTTTTCCGCCGCTGGCGACCAGGACCGCGCCTGCAAATCCGCCTTCCTCCTGAGTCTTCACCGCGGCCTCGACGCGCCTGGCGAGGTCACCCTCTCCGACGAACCAAGGCACGTCCGCCACGGTTTCCTTTTCGGCAGGATCCTCCAGCGGAAGGCGGCGTGGCACCTCGCTGACCGAATTCGACGCCGAATTCGACACCGGGTCGGCCAGCACGGATGCCGCGCCAAGCCCGAAGGAAAGGCAGAGGGTCATCGAGGTCACAAGTCGTTCCATGTCGGGTCCTCCCTGGGTCGCAGATCGGACTCGGTCTCCTGGGCCGAATCCTCTTCCTGCTGGTAAGGACGAGTGAGCCGTCCGAACGGGCCACGCCGCCGGCGGTCTTCTTGGCTCAGGATGCCGAGGAACTCCGCGATCGGCGCTCGCCGTCAGACCGAAGGAACAGGCAGCGACGCTTCCGAAGGGATCGTGGCCACCAGCGGCACGTCCAGCGGAGCCAGCTCACCCCGCTCGGCCATCGAGCCGAGTTCGTCGCGGCTTACCCAGCGCACCTCGTCATGGGTTCCGTCGCGCGGTACGGCGACCGCGGATTCATCGGCGGGCCTCGCGGCGAAGGCCGTCAGACGAAGCGGTACCTCGCCGCCTTCACGCATCGAGGAGCCCAGCCGCTCCCCCACGACGATCGCGTAGCCGAGCTCTTCCTGGAACTCGCGCACGAGGCACACCGCAGCGGACTCGTTCTCCTCCAGCTTGCCGCCAGGGAACTCCCACTTGCCCGCGACGTCCGCGGGGCGCGTGCGGCGCGCGATCAGGATCTTGCCGTCCCGGGAGATCACGACCGCGGCGCAGACCTCGATCGGGGGGCCCGCTTGCCCCATCATTTTCGCGAGCGGCCGAGTGACCTCCCAGCCTTCCATCAGGGTCTTGAGCACCGCCATGATCGGCGTGGCGAGCAGCATCCCGACGATGCCCCAGATCTTGCCCCAGAAGACGAGCGCCAGCAGCACCACCGACGCGCGCAGGTCGAACGCATCGCCGAGGAGCTTGTTCTCCCAGATCTGACCGACGACGAACTGAATGGCGCCGGGGATCCCGAGGGCCAGCGCCATCGTCACGAGCGACGCGTCGTTCGACATCAGGACCGGGATCGGCAGCAGGACCGCGATCACCGAGCCAATGGTCGGGATGAAGTTGAGCAGGAACGTGAGCAGCCCGAACAGGACCGCGGCCGGCACCCCGATGGCCCACAGCGCCAAACCCACGAGCGTTCCCGTGACCGCCGACGTCAGCACCTTGACCGAGATGTACTTCTTGACCCGGGACTCGACGGTTCCGCTGACCGTCGCCGTGCCGTTCAACGAGGCGGGACTTCCGCGACCTCGCGTCCTGCCCTGCTCCACCAGCAGGAACATGAGGAAGATCAGGACCGTGATCCCCTGGGACAGGAAGCTGCCGAGCACGCCGACGAACTTCGGGATCAGCGCCTGGACCCCTTCCGTGAGCGTCTCCCACGTGGAATCGGGACCGGGGAACCAGCCAGGACGCACGGGCTTCCACGTCTCCGGATCGGAGAAGTTGACGCTTCCCACCTGATCCAGTGACTGCGCCACGACGGCCGCCAGGATCGCCAGCATGAGCGCCCCCAGCAGCATCGTGATCCCCACGGAAACCGGCCTCGACAGGCGCGTCTTCGCGCCCAGAAAGTCCACGACCGGCGCCAGCGCGATCGAGAAGAACACCGCCAGCGCGAAGGGGATCATCACCTCGCTCAAAGCCTGGAGCGCCGCGCCCGTCGCGATCGTCGCCAGCAAGAGCAGGCAGATCGTCTGGACACGGCGCTCCGTCATGAGCGGCTCGCCTTTCACGGTGTTGCCATTCACGGAGTCGCCATTCACGGAGTCATCGCGCACGGGTGGATGGCTAAGCGCTCAGACGAACGGCGTGATGCCGGGCTGGGCAACGGGCGGCACCGGGTTCGGGCCCCACTCGTACTTCGCAGGGGAGAGGTTCTCCTTGGACTCCAGCGCCTGGTTCCAGCTGATCTCCTGACCGGTGTAGGCCGAAAGTCGGCCCATCAAAGCGAGCAGCGTGGCCCGGCACATGATGTCGCCGTCGTGGATCGGCTTTCCGGCGCGGATCGACGCGAACATCTGATCGTGTTCGTTCTGGTACATGTTGTCGACGACGCCCTCTTCCGCGCGCCAGCGCCAGGGGTTCTGGCCCTCGACCTTGTGGCTCATGAGGTGCGCGGTACCGATCGTCCCGTAGACATGGTCCGACACGTCGCGGACGGCGCCGTTCCACTGGCGGCACGAGAAGAAGCCCTTCTTGTTGTCGCCGAAGTCGTAGACCGCGCTGAAGTGATCGAACACGTTGCCGAACTTGGGATCCGTGCGCACGATACGACCGCCCTGGGCCTTGACCTTGATCGGCGGCTTGTCGTCCATGGCCCAGATCATCTTGTCCAGGTTGTGGATCGCCTGCTCCGCGATGTGGTCGCCCGAGCACCACGTGTAGTAGAGCCAGTTGCGCACCTGATGCTCCATCTCGGTCCAGTCGGGCGAGGGCTCGCGGTACCAGAGTTCGCCGGTGTCGTAAGAACACTCGACCCCCATGACCTCGCCGATCGCGCCCTCGCGGATCTTCTCGATCGTCGCGCGCTTCTTGTTCTCGTAGCGATAGCAGAGGCCCGTCACGACCGCGATCCCCTTGTCCTTGGCGTCGTTGCAGGCCTGCCAGATACGCCGGAGACCCGGCGCGTCGACGGCCACCGGCTTCTCGACGAACATGTGCTTGCCCGCCTTGACTGCGTACTCGACCTGGGCCGGACGGAAGTGAGGCGTCGACGCGAAGAGCACGACGTCGCACATGTCGGTGATCTTCTCGTGGCAGTCGAAGCCCACGATCCGGTTCTCCGGCGGGACGTCGATCTGGTCCTTGATGTCCTCGACGTTCTTGAGGTTCGTGAGCGCTTTCTCGAGCTGGTCCTCGAAGACATCGCCCATCGCGACGAGCTTGACGTTCGGGTCCGCGCGCAGGGCGTTCGTCGCCGCGCCGCTACCCCGGCCGCCGCATCCGATGAGGCCGACGCGCAGCACCTTGGTGGCGTCGCTCTCCTGGGCTCGCTCGCCGCTCGCCATTCCGGCGGTCGCCGCGAGCGCGGTCGCGGCACTCGCCGCGCGCAGCACGTCGCGGCGGGACTGGCCGGAGCCAGCAGCGCCACCTGCGGAGGAAGAGATGGACGGGGACGGAACTTCTGGTCGCGCGTTGTCTGTCGTCATTCTTTTGATGATGCGGGATGGGGCGTCAAGAGACGCACACCATCGTGCGGGAAGGTTGGCCCGACGCAAGGATCCGTTTCGAGAGACCCGAAGAAGATCCCGCATCGGAGTCGATCGTCGACGGGATTGGAAAGGCCTTCGTAAAGTAACGGCGCCGCAGCGCCCTCGCCGAGGACCGTGAGCGCCGTGGCGAACGCGTCTGCCTCGGCGGCGCTGGCCGCGGTCATCACGGCGGCTCGGGGACCCGGAAGTGCTCGCCCGGAGCGCGGATCGAGGATATGCCCGAAGCGCGACACGGAGACGGATCCCTCGACCACGAGCGCCGACGGCGGATCGCCCCAGAGGACGCCGCCCTGGTACGCGTCCCCCGAGGTCGCGATCGCGCCGCGCGAGAGGAGAAAGCGAAGCGTAGGCCCCGCCGGATCGTCTCCGAACGGCCGCACCTCGACCTTCCAGCCATCGCTTGCCGGCGGCGGCCCGAGAGCCGCGAGGTCCCCACCGCCATCCATGAGAGCGTGCAGGACGCCGCGCGAGGCCAGCTCACGAAGGGCCTCGTCCACGGCCACTCCCTTGGCGATTCCGCCGAAATCGAGCCGCATTCCCGCCATTCGAAGCCGAACGCCGAGCTCGTCTCCTTCCTCGCGAAGCTCCACGAGCTGCCTCCAGCCCACTGCTCCCATCGCACGATCCCACGTCGCGGCCTCCGGCCACTCGTGCTGTCGCAGCGATCTTCGCCAGAGCTTCGAAGCCGGACCGATCGTCGCGTCGAAGGCCCCCTCGGTCGCCTTGCAGGCCTCATCCGCCGCTCGGATCACGAGCGCCAGATCCTCGCTCACCGTCACCCACTCGCCGACCCTCGAGACGAGCTCACGCGCCTCGCTCTTCGGGTCGTAGTCCGTGGCCACACGCTCGATCTCGTCGATCCGCCGAAAGGCCTCCGTCGCGGCTGCGGCACCGAGTTCCGCGGTCTCGCCGAAGAGGACCAGCTGGAACAGGGTCCCCATGGCGATGTGCTCGAACTCCATGCGCACCAGCTCCGACGCGCCCGCGGATCGACCTGCCCTTTTCGCCGCGCGCCCGTCGCTAGAACAGGACAGAAACACGGCGAGGAGCAGCACGGTCCAGACCGCTGGTTTCCCCAAGTCCACCTGAGACGGATCGAGAGCGATTGCGGCTGAACCATGGCATGGACGGGTCATCGCCCTACACTACCGAGCAGGCATCCATCCGCCGAAAACGTAGCCAGAACTCCATGACCCTCTCCCAACCTGGACGCGAGAACGCTCGTTCCGCCGTCCCCCGAGCGCTCCTCATCGGAGCGCTCCTGACCACCTCCACCGCCGCCTTCGCCCGGACGCTTCCGCGGCCCGACGTCTCGCAGGACACCGAGAAGAAGGAGACGTCGGTGTACCCGACCGCTCCCGCCACCGCGCCTCCCGCCACGAAGGTCGAGAACTCCGAGCCCGGACCCGGCGGCGAGATGAAGCCGTACGCAGAGGTCATCACTGGCACGGACGTCACCTTCGAGATGCTGCCCATCCCCGGGGGCACGTTCCTCATGGGGAGCCCCGAGGACGAGGAGGACCGCAAGGCATGGGAAGGCCCGCAGATCCCCGTGCGTGTCTCACCCTTCTGGATGAGCCAGCACGAGGTCCGCTGGAACGAGTACAGCCTCTTCATGGACAGCCTCGACAAGCGTCGGCGCGAGCAGAATCAGGAGGATCCCGCCACCCAGGACGCCTGGGCCGACGCCGTCAGCCGTCCGACCCCGCCGTACGTCCCCATGGACTTCGACATGGGCACCGACGGCTACCCCGCGATCTCCATGACGCAGTTCGCGGCGAAGCAGTACACCAAGTGGCTCTCAATGAAGACGGGCCGCTTCTATCGCCTGCCCACCGAGGCAGAGTGGGAGTACGCGTGCCGCGCGGGCACCACGACGCCGTTCTCCTTCGAGGCCGACGCCGTCAACGAGCACGCCTGGTGGTTCGACAACTGCGAGGGCCAGTACCAGCCGCCCGGCCAGCTCAAGCCCAACGCCTTCGGTCTCTACGACATGCACGGCAACGTCTGTGAGTGGTGCCTCGATGCCTTCACGAAGGACGGGTACCAGCACCTGCTCGTGGACGGCAAGGTCCCGAGCGAACCCGTGCTCGACCCCCTCAACTGGCCGACCACTCTTTACCCACGCGTCGCGCGCGGTGGACACTGGGACGACGATCCGGATCGCCTGCGCTCCGCGGCCAGGCGCGGCTCCAGCGAGAACTGGAAGGTCCAGGATCCCCAGCTGCCCAAGAGCATCTGGTACCACACCGATGCCCAGTGGCTCGGCATCCGCCTCGTGCGCCCGCTCAACCCGCCGCCCTTCTCGGAGTGGTCGAAGTACCACGACGCGAACCTCGAGGAGATCGAGGTCATCCAGGCGCGGCAGCGCACGGGCAAGCGATAGCTCTTCCGCGGCGTGCGCTGTCGCCGCTCTCTCCACTCCCATCGGTTCCTCCCTCTAAAGCCCCCGAGACATCCATGACTCAGCCCCAAGACTCTCCTCTTCACCACGCGCAACCAGGCGGCCTGCCGCGACGCACCCTGCTCCGCGGCGCCGGCGTCGCCGCCGCGGCGAGCATGATGCCCTCCACGTTCGGTCGTCAGGGCGGAGCCGCGGGTGATGCAGAGCTGCGGATCGCGCTGATCGGCTGCGGTGGCCGCGGGACGGGAGCCGCCTCCCAGGCCCTCCGCGCTGCGGGGAACGCCCGATTGGTCACGATGGCCGACGCCTTCGAGGACCGCATGGAGAGTTCGATCCAGAGCCTGAAGAACGAGCATCCCGGCAAGATCGACGTCCCCGCCGAGCGCAAGCACGTGGGCTTCGACGCCTTCAAGAAGGCGATCGACGAGGACATCGACGTCGTGGTGATGGCCACGCCGCCCGGTTTCCGCCCCGCGCACTTCGAGTACGCCGTCGAGAAAGGCAGGCACGTATTCATGGAGAAGCCGGTCGCCGTCGACGGCCCGGGCATCCGCCAGGTCCTCGCCGCCGCCGACGCCGCCAAGGCGAAGAATCTCTGCGTCGGTGTCGGCCTGCAGCGTCACCACAGCTACAAGTACCAGGAGACGATCAAGGCCATCGAAGATGGCGCGATCGGCCGCCCGGTCATGGCGCGCGTGTACTGGAACAGCGCGGGCGTCTGGGTTCGACCGCGCGAGGCGGACCAGACCGAGATGACCTACCAGATGCGCAACTGGTACTACTTCAACTGGCTCTGCGGCGACCACATCGTCGAGCAGCACATCCACAACCTCGACGTCGGCAACTGGATGATGGGCGGCGTGCCCGTCAAGGCCCAGGGAATGGGCGGCCGACTGGTGCGCACGGGCAAGGAGTACGGTGAGATCTACGACCACCACGCCGTCGAGTACACCTACGAGAACGGTGCGAAGATGATCAGCCAGTGTCGCCACATGCCGGGCACCAAGGCGACGGTGAACGAGTTCGGCGAGGGATCCGAGGGCGCGGTCGACTTCGGCCGCGGGTCGATCACCCACTACGGCGGATCGAAGTGGCGCTTCGAGGGCCAGGACTCGGACCACTACCAGCGCGAGCACGACGTCCTCTTCGACGCGATCCGCACCGGCAAGGAGCACAACGAAGCCGTGAACGGCGCCCATGCCACGCTGACCGCCATCCTCGGCCGCATGTGCACGTACAGCGGCCAGGAGATCTCCTGGGAGAAGGCGCTGAACTCGACGCGCCGCCTCTCGCCCGACATGGACCTCGACAAGCTCACCTGGGACACGATGCCCAAGTCGCTTCCGGGCAAGGACGGCTTCTACCCGATCCCGATGCCGGGCCAGTACGAGATCATCTGATCCGAGCGTCTGACCGAAGGATCCTTGCTTCTCCTCGTCCTGGCCTCGCTCCTGTGGTCGGTGTCCTTCGCACTCATCAAGTCGAGCGGCATCCACCCGGACGTCTTGAGCGCCGCGCGCCTCGGGCTCGCGGCGCTCTTGTTCGTGCCTCTTCTCGTGCGCGGGAGGCAGCGGACGAACGCCATGGAAGCGTCGAGCCTCGCCTGGAAGCTCATCGGGATCGGCGCCATCCAGTTCGGACTGATGTACGTGCTCGTGATGCGCAGCTACGCGTTTCTCGCGGGGCACGAAGTGGCCCTGCTGACGGTGACCACCCCCATCTTCATCGTGCTCTTCGAGGCGCTGCTCGCTCGGCGGGTGGCGGCGCGGGCCGTACTGGCCGCGTGGATGGCCGTGGCCGCCGCGCTCGTCCTTCGCTGGCCGGAGGAGGGCGGGCTCGGCGGGCTCGACTCCTCGGGCCTTCTCCTGGTCGGCGCGGCGAATGCCGCCTGGGCTCTGGGCCAGATCCTCTATCGACGCGTGGCTCCACCGGGCGCCGAGCCCGGAGCCCGGCTCCCGCTCCGCCTCTTCGGCTGGATGTATGTGGGCGCCGTGGCGGTCGCAGGCCCCTGGGCAGCGCTTCATACATCGGCCGCCGACTGGCAGCTGGACCAGAGTCAGTCCTGGAAGGTGCTCTACCTCGGCCTCGTTCCTTCCGGCCTCGCGTTCTACCTCTGGAACCGTGGCGCGGTCGATGTCGGCGTCGGTGCGCTCGCGGTCATGAACAACCTGAAGGTCCCGCTCGCCGTGGCCGTCGCGCTGGCCCCGCCCTTCTCCGAATCCTTCGACGGCGCGAGGCTCGGTCTCTCTGCTGTCCTGCTCACCCTTGCGCTGGGCGTCGCCACCTGGCGAAGTGGACCCCATGCGACCGGAAGCACAAGACCCTGATCCGACCCCGGCCCCCCAGTCCGGCGAAGGGACTCCCCGCACGACCGGCGCCACGTCGCGGGTTCATCGAAGGCCGCTAGGAGCCCTCGGCGAGAACGTCTCCGCCTTCGGCCTCGGCTGCGGGCCCCTGGCTCGCCTCGGCGACCACGCCGATTGGAAGGGCACGCTCGACGCTGCCATGGGCTGCGGTATCGACGTCGTCGACATGGCCCCGCGCGAATTTCGCGCTCACTCCGAGGAGATGCTCGGTCGCGTCATGAATGATCGCCGCGACGATCTCTTTCTGTCCACCCGATGCACGCCTCTGGACGGCAAGCCGTTCGACACGAGCGAAAAGGCAGTCCGCGAGCAGCTGGAGGCGAGCCTGCGGCGCTTGCGCACCGATCGAATCGATCTGTACCAGGTCCACGACGTCGAGACGGCGAACGCCAGGCGACTGCTGGAGATCACGCTCCCCGCCCTTGTGGCGGCACGGGAGCGAGGCGAGGTCCGCTACATCGGCGCCTCCGGCAACTCGCTCGACCTCTTGCGGGAGATCCTCATCACCTTTCCGGTGGACGCGATCCTCTCGTACTCGCGCTTCGACCTCGCGAACGCCGACCTCGCGGAAGCCGTCTTGCCCGCCGCCGAAGAGCGCGGCATCGCCGTCATTAACGCGTCTCCCCTTCACATGGGGCTGCTTTCGAATCCGGAGCACGCGCGCGAAGTCGCGGCGGCGGACAGGCCAGCGGGCGCTGCGGCCGAGCACGCGTTCGAGATCGCCTCGAGGGCGGGGACCGACCTGCCGCGCCTGGCGCTGGAGTTCGCCGCGCAGGAGCCACGGATCGCCTGCACGCTCGTCGGCTGCGAGAACGCGCGGGAGGTCCTGGCCAACGTGCAAGCGTTCGAGAGCACACCCACCGAGCTGGAGCGCCGCGCTATCGAAGAGATCCGCGCAGGGTTTCACGCGGCCGAGATCGCGTGAAGTAGAGGCCGAGCACGAGGAAGAGCGCGTAGACGGGCGCCATCGCCCGGAAGACCAGCATCGCGCTTGGGGCGGACGCGGCGCCGGGCCCCGCGCGGGCCCCGATTCTCCACAGCGCCCACGCGGCGGGCAGGAGCCACAGAATCACCAGAATGCGGGCCCACCAGGGGTGCTGGAGCGATCGCCCGAGGGATACGCGCGACGCGAGGACCCAGGCGGCCACGGCGAGGCCGAGCCCCGCGTGGAAGAGCGTCGATCCCACCTCGCCCAGCCGTGGGTCGAGCTGCCTGTCGGCCTGCAGCGTCCTCCACTCGGTGGCGACCTCGCGATCGCCCGTCGAAGCGCGACTCGACTCCGCGCCGGCGATCGACGCGCCAGAAGAGGCTTCGCCGAAGGGGAGCCCCGGCGGCGGAATCTGAGGCCGCATGGGAGGGGGCGCGTTCTCGCGCGCGACGAGCCCCTCGAACACCAGGAACAGGCCGCCGACGCCCATCAGCAGGGCGACGACCACAGGCGTCAGTCGGTCAGCCAATCGAAGCTCTCCAGGACGTCGCCCCGCGGCGCCGCCTGGATCAGCAGCGTCATGCGAAAGCGCCGGAGCTTCGGCGTGTCCTTCCCGGCTCCGCTGGCCGCCCTGAGCTGCCGGTCGAGACCGGCGACCGGCATCAACCAGGACACCAGGTGGACGCGAATTCCGTCGGTCCCCTCGCCGGTCGGCTGCGCCGTGGCGAGCTTCCACTCGTGCACGGCCTCCGGCGCGTTCAGCCCGCCCGCAGCCCCGTCGAGTCCAGCGCTTTCCCAGCCGCGCGTTTCCTCGCGCAGGAAACGGCTGGCCGATCGGTCGGCGCGCAGCCGGAAGAGCGGCGGTAGGACGCCTTCCTTCATGCAAGCTTCGGCTTCCGTGCGGAGGCCTGCGCGCGCCGCGTCATCGGCGCTCGCCGCCGTCATGCGCTCGACGAACGCGTGGTGCCTGCAACAGGAAACGCTTCCCACGCGGTGGGTCCCTGGTACGGCGAGTTCGTCCGACGAGTCGTCGCGCCCGGAACTCGAGAGTCCAGAATCCGACAACCCAGAATCCGAAAGGCCAGCACTCGGGCGAGCCGGCCCGAAGCAAGGCCCGAGCACCAAGGCAGCGGCGGGTCCGGCGTTGAGCGCGCTCTCCTTCAGTAGCTCGGTGTAGGCACAATCGCCGAGCACGGCGGAGTTGCGCGAGAAGATCGCGGGCTCGATCTCCGCCAGCGCCATCGGTGGGGTCAGGCGAACAGGTGCGCCGGGCGACTTCCGTGCGACGCTGGATCCAACAGCTGTAACCCGGGAGGCGAGGCCCGCTCGCCTGGCACGGCCTTCGGCACCGGACACAGGCTCCGGGGGAGCGATCAGGTCCGGGGCCAGATGGGTCGCGACCCTTTCGACCTCCGCCGTGGCGACCTCGACGGGAGCGAGTTCGTCCTCGACCGTCGAGGGTGACGTCGACAGCGCGCTGGAGAAGCCTGCGACCGAGGGACCGCTTCGATCCTGTGCGACGCTGTGGGTCGCTGGGCGACTCGCCGCGTGAACGACGGGCGTGAGGTCGACTGCGTCCTCGGTGGACCGGAGCAGGGTCGTGGCGATCGCGGCACCCGCCAGTCCGAGGAGGAGTCCACCCGCCGTGGAGATCAGCGCGCCCCCGGAAAAGGCACTGCGAGAAGAGGCACCGCCAGAAGAAGCACCGCGAGGAGTCCCAGCCACCACCGAGTGACCCGGCACTTCCAGCTTCCTGGTGCTGACCACGGCGACGCGAGTATCGAGATGACGCTCGAGAGACTCGTGGTCTTCGCGAAGTGTCGTGATGACTTCACGAAGCCTCTGGATCTCCTGCTCCAGCTCGATGGCCCATGGCCGATCCACGGCCCTCCATTCATCGGGAGCGACCGCAGACGGCTCGGTGGGATCGGGCGGCGTCGCTGCTTCGCCAGGGGGCGCCGGAGTCCTGGGAGCGGCACCTGTCAGGAAGTGCCGCGGGCCGGTGAACACGCCGCGCGCCTCCAGGGAGCCCCGGATACAGTCGATGTCGATGGACTCGACGAGGGCCTCCAGATCCGCGAGCAGGACGAGCCGGATCTCCGCGCCGCCTCGCCAGCCGGTCCTCGCCGACAGCTCTTCGGTCTCGATCCATGCCGCGATCTGACGGTGGGCCACACGCGCCGCGTCAGCTGCCTCTCCCGCCGTCAGCCAGATCGTATCCGACCCAGGTTCCACCGCGCCCCTGCGCGCGCCCGCACCCCGGCTCGCCGCGTGGTGGGCGGCTGAAGGGGCTTCGGATCCGCGGAGAGGGCTGCTGTTGGCCATGTCTATGGTGTAGCGAATCGAGGCAGGAAAGGTCCAGAGGGGAATGGCGAAGCCAGGTGTGACTCCGCGCACCTCGTATCCGCGCTCAGCGACCTCCGGGGGCGCGATTCGGGTGAACTTTGGCCCGCATTCGAGGATCGCCGCGGAGGAGCCCGCCCGATCCGCCGGAATGACGCATGATGAAGGTGCAGGAAGCGACCGAACCGCGTCCCGCGTTCTCTCCGCCCCCTCCCATTCTGAATCCGACATGAACCGCAGCCTCTTCCAGGTTCTTGGAGCCGCACTCCTGGCTTCCACCGCCGCCGCCCAGGGCACCCCGCTCCCCTTCACGATCGACGCCCCTGCGTCTCAGTTCACGTTCTCCGGCACGACCTCGCTGGGACCCGTGGTCGGCAACCCCAACACCTTCGGAATCTCTGGTCTCGTGGAAGCTGAGCTGGCCGCCGGCCTGACCGGTCCCATCGGGTCGATCCGCCTGACGGGCGGCGGTAGCGCCGTCGTCAGCCCCGACATCAACGCGTCCATCCCGAATCCGCTACCGTTCTTGCCCCCGCTCGCGCAGATCTCGATCACGGGTCTCTCGCTGGCTCTCGAGTCCGCGACCCTTCCCGTGGGCCCAACGGGGGCCTTCTCTGGAACCTCGTTCGCGACGTTCCTCTCGGGCACCGTCCAGATCACGCCCCTCGGCCAGTCGACGACCACCACCGACCTCACGGGCGCCCAGACGAACCCCCAGCCCATCACCGGCATGGTCTCGGCCGCGAACCAGATCATCACCCTCACGGCGCCGCTCAACATCAGCTTCACCGAGGTCGACCCGGCCACGGGCCTCTCCGCCACGATCGACCTGATGGGAACCCTTCTAGCGACCCACACGATCCCCCAGCCGGTGAACTACTGCACGGCCGTCGCCAACTCCACGGGCATCGCCGCCGCGATCGGCACGACCGGAAACTCCGGGCTGAACGGCGGCAACCTCGCCCTCACAGCGTCCGCGCTTCCCCAGAACTCGCTCGGGTTCTTCCTGTTCGCCGAGGGCCAGGCCTTCGTCCCGATGTTCGGCGGCAGCGCCGGCAACCTTTGCCTCGGCGGCCAGCTGTTCCGCCTCTCGAACTTCGTCCAGTCGTCCGGCGGCTCGGGCCAGGTCGCGCTCCCGATGCCCTACGGCGGACTGCCGGGTGGCCAGGCGTTCGACATCGGCGATCAGTGGAACTTCCAGTACTGGTTCCGCGACCAGAACGGCGGCGTCCCCACGTCCAACACGACCGACGCGATCACCCTCGTTTTCGCACCCTGATCGGAACGAAACGCGCCTGACCCGTCAGTCGCGCAGGTCCCCGAGCGCTCGCTTCCACCAGGGAGCGGGCGTGCTTTCTTTTTCGCTGGGTTCGGCGGCGGGAGCGGGCCTTTCGCCGGACGCCTCCAGGCGAGCCAGAGCTGCCTTCAGGGCTTCATCGTGCCTCTCCAGCGTCTCCTCCAGCTGCTGGCGGAAGGCCTCTCGTTCCGCCTCGCTGACGCTCCGCTCCTGCGCCAGCGCTTCCCGCGCAGAGTCGCCGAGCGCCTCGGCGGCGCGCAGCCGCAGCTCCAGCGCTTCGTTCCGCACGCGTCGCTCTTCGACGTCGGCCGCGAGCCGCTCGGCCGCCTCGTCCGTCACCTGCCTGGTCAGCTCCCGCGTGAGCGCCTCGGTCTCGCTCAGCTGCAGCGCGCGCGCCTCGGCGAGACGGGCCTCCAGGGCCGCGATCTGGGCCGCCTGGGCTTCACGCTCGGACTTGAGGAGCTCTCGCTCTTCCTCGCGCGCGGTCTCCATCGCAGCGGACATGGACCCAGCCAGACTCGCCATGGACGCGTCGAGCGACTCACGCATACGCGCCGTGCGCTCCTCGAAGTCGGACTGCAGGACGCCGAGTTCCTCGCGGGCCGCAGCCCGGACGGTGGACGGCAGGCGGAACGCGAGAATCGCGAGCGCCACCCCGAAGACGCCGAGGGTGGCGGCGGCCATCCACGCGATCGGCCGTCGCTCGTCGCGGCGCTCGAGGTCGAGGACCCGACGCTGCGCCATCAGCAGACTGGCGGTGCTGGCCTGGCGTTCGCGCTCGGCGAGGTCGAGGCGGGTCTCCAGGTCCTGACAGAGCTCGATCAGCGCGTTCCGGTCCGCGCCCGAAGCACGGACGGCGCCGGCGATGCTGTCGTCGGCGCCCAGGGAATTCACGCGGGAATCCACGCGGGCCGGAACCGTGCTCTCCGACGGTTCTTCGGGATCCGGCTCGGCCGGGGGGCCGGCGGCGCCGGGCCGGAGCTTCGGGTAAAGATCGGCGAGGTCCATGAGCCGGACGATCCGATTCCCGGCGCGACCGCCCTGGCCTGTCTCGAAGAGCAGGCTCCCGTCGTCGAGCTGCGCCTCGAGGGTCGCCAGCGGCACACCCGCGAGCGCGGCCGCCTCGGCGACCGTCAGAGGCGAGGCTGGATCGAGACCGTGGGCCGCCGCCGGTTCGCGGGTCCCCTGGTCGCCGTTGCCTCTCGATTGCCCCATGGCCCAAGCATAGGAAGACCGTTCCCCGCATCTCAACTGCGATCAGGCCCGATCTCGGGGCCGATCCAGAGGCGGGAATTCACGGCATCTCCCGCGATCATCGACGTGAATTGTGGAGCCGTCCGGTGTCCGGCTTGGCACTCTTCGCGGATGAGCGACGGCTACGCAAGCGATCACGACTACTTCGCCAGTTACGCAGACCCCGGCGTCCACCGCCTGATGATCCAGGATCATGCGCGGACGGACGCCTATCGGCTGGCCATCGAGTCGATGGCCCGGGGCAAGCGCGTCCTGGACGTCGGCACCGGCACCGGGATCCTCTCCATGTTCGCGGCGCGCGCTGGCGCGGCCCACGTCGATGCCGTGGACTCGTCCGCCATCATCGAGCTGGCCCGCGACGTGGCCGAGGACAACGGTTTCGGGGACAAGATCACGTTCCATCGGGGCCGCGCCGAGGACCTGGATCTGCCCGGAGACTACGACCTGATCGTCTCCGAATGGATGGGTTTCTTCGGCCTCGCGGAGCTCATGTTCGAGTCCGTGATCGGCGCGCGCAACCGCTGGATGCGCGAGGGCGGGCACATGCTGCCCCGGCACCTCCGCCTCGCCGTCGCGCCCATCGACGATAGCCACGTCCACATGGACCTCGGCATCGGCCTCTGGGAGCGTCCGGTCTACGGCCTCGACTACTCCAGGCTCGTGGAGGCCGAGGTCCAGAGCTTCCTGACAGCGGCCTGCGACCTCAAGGCAGCTTCCCTGATCGGCCCGCCCCAGATCGTCCTCGATCTCGACCTCGACACCGCCACGTCGGACGACTTCTTCTTCACGTCGGCGGTGACGATGCCCATCGAGCGCGACGGCACGATCCACGGGTTCGGCGGCTGGTTCGAAGTGGACCTCGCCCCGAAGATCGAGCTTTCCTGCTCACCGATGAAGGTGCCCACCCACTGGCGCCAGTCGTTCTTCCCCGTGCGCCCGTTCCCCGTCGAGCGCGGCGACACGATCCGCTTTGCGATGAACGCCCAGCGGGCCGAGATGGGCGACCAGCGCCTGCCGCTCTACTTCATCGACGGCGAGGTCATCCGTGAGGGTGACGTCGTGCACCGATTCTTCTACCGGCACCACGGTAGCTTCGAGTAGGGGTCACCTACTTGCGTTGGCCCTCGGTGTAGCCGAGCCCCCGCAGCGTGTCGATCTGCGAGGGATCGAAGGCCGAGGTTTTCGGGCTGGCGCTGGCTCGCCAGCGGCTCAAGGCGAGCTGCAGATCCGCGAGCGCCCCGCGGGCTTCTTCCGACAATGGGCTGGCCCCGGGGGCCAGGAGGTCCGTGCGCTCGCCCGGGTCCCTGCCGAGATGGAAGAGCTGCTGAAGGCCGAGATAACCGGCGTCGATGAGCTTCCAGTCCCCGAGCCGCACCGCCTGCGGTTTCCGTGCGTTCCCCCAGGGCAGGGTCGCCCCATCCGGGGCGACCTCCAGGATTGGACCGGGCTGGGTCGCCTCGGAGAACGTCGCTCGATCCCCGAGCGCCAGCCCCTCGATGGCGGGCATCAGGCTCCTTCCGTGGGCTGGCTCGACGTCTCCCGCCCGAGCTTCCACGAGCCCTAGGGCCTCGAGAATCGTCGGCATCACGTCGACGCCCGAAACCGAGGTGTCCACCCGTCGCCCGGCGCCCCGCCCGTCGGGGAAGCGAAGGATCAGCGGCACGTGCACATCGGTCTGCGAGACCCAGAGACCGTGGTTCCAGAAGTTGCCGTGCTCCCAGAACGTCTCCCCGTGATCGGCCGTCAGAACCACGAGCGTGTCCTTCAGAACGCCGCGTGCGGCGAGCCCCGCGAGGAGCGTTCCGATGGCATCGTCCGTCCGCGTCACCTCGCCCGCATACAGCCGCGCCAGCGTGCGGCCCATCTTCGTCGGAACGCCGGCTGCCCGGCGCACGAGCGGCTCGTTCAGCCCCTTTTGAATCACGGACTGCTGGCCGAGCGGCATGTTCGCCTGCGCAGCCGTGAGTCCTTCCGCGGCCGGACCGCGAAGGATCCGCGCCTGCTGGCTCTGGACCGCCTGCTCGATGTCGTCGAAGTCCCCCACCATGGGCTCGACGCCGTAGCGCTGCGCCATCTCGGCCCCCGGCGCGTACGGCGCGTGCGGATCGAAGTAGTGCGCCACGAGGAACATCCGGTCCGGGACGCTCTGGTCACTCTTGCGTCGCTGAAGCACCTCGTCCACGTGGGAGAGCAGGCGCTCCGTGACATCGGCCGCAGAGCGCTGATCCTGGTCGCGCCCTCCGGCCTCCGCCGCGAGATCGAAGTCGTCGTCGTAGTGATCGAAGCCCTGATCGAGGCCGCTCTTGTGGGTGAGCGCCGCGGAGCCCAGGACGGCGGCGCAGTAAAAGCCCGCGTCGCGCAGCACCTCCTGGAGCAGCTCGTTCTCCGGGCTCACCTGGAAGCCGTTGCGCGTGACGCCGTGACGCAAGGGGTACGTCCCGGTGAGCAGGCTCGTATGCGACGCGAGAGTCGTCGCGGCCGCCGACATGCAGGCGTCGAAGACGACGCCTTCGGCGCCCAGCGCATCGATGGCTGGCGTTTTCACCTCCGCGTTTCCGTAGAGACCCAGATGATCGGCACGCGTGGTGTCCATGGAAATGAAGAGCACGTTCCGGTAGCGCGGAGGCTCTTCGCCCCCGCCCGCACAGGCTGCGATCAGCCACAGCACCGATGACGCCAGTGCCATGGAACGGATCGCCCCGGCCTCCGTCGCAATACGAGACGAACGACGGCGAGCGGTGGCTGCGACAATCAGGCGGAATAAAGAGGCTCTCATAACGGTGAACTGGAGCGAACCTACGGGCTCCCGTCGCCCGCAATAGCGACAAAAAGTAGGAACCGAAGGCCGATCCGGTTCGCCTTCATGGGGTCACGCTAGAATGACCTGTTCTGGCGGCGTCGTATCGACGCCCACGCTCGACCCGCCGAGCGATTCTTCCAGCCACTCTCTTCACTTCATGCACCGCTCTACTCTTCTCGCCGGACTGGCCGCCACGCTCCTCGCCTGGACCGCCGCTCCCGCCGCAGGGCAGGCTCCCCTGACGACCGAACTGTTCGTCAACGGCCTCGTCAGTCCCACCGACCTCACGTTCGCGCCGGGTGATCCCACGCGCGTCTTCATCGTCGAGCAGCGCGGCACCATCCAGGTCGTCGAGAACGGCGTCACCGCTGGCGCGCCCTTCCTCGACATCCGGTCGATGGTCGGCTCCGGCGGCGAGCGCGGCCTTCTCGGCCTCGCCTTCCACCCCGACTACCAGACGAACGGCCGCTTCTTCGTGAACTTCACGAACACGGGCGGCAACACCCGGATCACCGAGTTCGCGGTCACGGCCGATCCCAACGTCGCCGATCCGACCGTGGTCCAGTTCATCGACTCGATCAACCAGGACTTCAGCAACCACAACGGCGGCTGCCTTCGCTTCGGCCCTGACGGCAAGCTCTACGTCGGCATGGGCGACGGCGGCTCGGGCAACGACCCGAACGGACGCGCCCAGGACGGCATGCAGCTCCTCGGCAAGATGCTCCGCTACGACGTGGACATCCCCTCGCCGTTCATCCCCGCGGACAACCCCTTCGTCGGCGTCTCCACCGTTCGCGACGAGATCTGGCACATCGGCGTCCGGAACCCGTGGCGCTTCACCTTCGATCGCATGACCGGCGACCTCTGGATCGCTGACGTGGGTCAGAACGCCCGCGAAGAGGTCGACTTCATTCCCGCTGGCGTGGGCGGACTGAACCTCGGCTGGCGCTGCAAGGAAGGCACGCGCTGCACGGGCCTCTCGGGCTGCGTGTGCACCGACACGACGCTGATCGATCCGATCATCGAGTACACCCACGGTCAGGGCTGCAGCATCACCGGCGGCATGATCTACCGCGGCTCCGCCATCCCGAGCCTCCAGGGCACGTACTTCTACGCCGACTACTGCTCGAACCGGATCTGGAGCCTCCGCTACGACGGCACGAACGTGCTGGACTTCATGGAGCGCCAGACCGAACTCGATCCGCCGGGTTCCGCTTCGCTCTCGAACATCACCGCCTTCGGCGAGGACTTCGACGGCGAGATCTACATCCTCTCGGGCGCGCGCGCGTGGAAGATCGTCGAGGACGTGCCGCCGTGCGGCTACACCAACTTCTGCCAGGCCGTGGCGGGCAGCACCGGAACACCGGCGATCATCGCAGGCACCGGGTCCACCAGCATCGGCGCGAACGACTTCGGCCTTGCGGCCGGTGGCGTCCCGTCGAACGGGATCGGTATCTTCTTCTATGGCCCCGAGCAGACCTCGACCACGAGCGGCCTCGGGAACCTTTGCGTCGCTGGCAATGCTTCGAAGCCTCTGATCCGCATCTACCCCGCGGTTCAGGCGGACATCCTCGGTAGCGCTTTCCTCCAGGTCGACTTCACCGCACCGAACCAGAGCATGGGACCGGGTGCCATCAACGCGGGCGATACCCTGAACTTCCAGTTCTGGTTCCGCGACAACCAGGGCGGCACGCCGAGCTGGAACTTCACGAACGGCCTGAGCGCAGTGTTCTGCCCGTGATCGCTGGACGGCCGATCTCGATCTGCTGAACGGACAAGAGCGCCCGCGCCCTCTCCTCGGAGACGGCGCGGGCGCTCTTTTCGTCGCGCCAGAAGGGCGGTCTTCAACCGCGCGTCAGCCGACCTTCTTGCCCTGCAGGTGCATGTTGGCCCGGAAGATCTCGCCCATCAGCTCCTTCTTGACCTCGGACCTCGCGTCGCCGTCGCCGAGCCCCTGGACGTCGCGGTAGAGCGACGCGACGCCGTCGTCCACGTTCTTGAGCTTTCGGAGTCGAGCGATCTCCTGCTCGGTCATCTCCAGGGATCCCGTCAGCTTCGCGATCCGTCGGTGGAGCTGCTCCACCTCGCGGCGAAGGTCCTCATCGGGCGACCCGGCCGGCGACTTCAGGCTCTCCGCCGAGAGACGCACGACCTCCGCGTTGGCCTCGGCCAGCTCCTTCTCCCAGTCCTGACGCGCCGCGTCCACCGCGCGGTCGATGATCTCCTCCGCGACGGTCTCCGCAGCGACCTCCAGATCCGCGCCACCCTGCACCAGCGACTCGAGTCGCTGGCGATAGCCCATCTTTTCGGCGCGGGCCAGGAGATCCTCGATGTCCTCGCGGCTCACCGGCTTCTTCTCGCGCTCGTAGAGCTGGTAGAGCTCCGTCTGGACGCAGCGATCTCCGCCGCCATTGTCGGCGACGTCGAGACCTTCTTCGGACACGCGCTCCAGCGTCGCGAACGACTTGGCGCCCGGGTCCTGGTTGTGGCTGAGCCCGATCGAGAGCGTGATGCGAATCGTCCGGCCTTCCAGTGCGAAGGCGAGCTCACGCGCGCCCTTCAACAAGCGCTCCGCCAGCGCCTTCGCCGCGACGGGGTGAGTGTGCGGTACCACGGCCATCAGTCGATCGTCGACGATGTAGCCGAGAAGGTCTCCCGCCCGGGTCGCCCCTTTCACGAGGTCGATGATCGAGAAGAGCACCTCCTCCTTGGCCTCGTGGCCGTGCACCGTCTGGATCTGCGCCAGGTGATCCACCTGGATCAGCATGCACGCGATCGGGTAGCTGTACCTCTCGGCCCGCTCGAACTCGATCTGCATGAGCGCGCGGACCTCGTCCCGGGTGAATAGGCCTCGGCCCGTGCGGCTGAAGCTGAGCGTGGCGGTGTTCGACATGGCTTGGAGAGCGGCCGGGGGGACCCCGGGCCGTCTATCCAGCCAAATCGACGTTCACGTACGCCCCGCTTGACGCGGGAGGGACGGCTTTTCCAGGCGTCTCAACGCGGAGCATCCGCCTCGCCCCGGAGGCTTCTCAGGTAGGCCATCAGGTCCTGCATCTCACGGCGAGACAGGTGCGTCGAGATATCCCCGGGCATCGCGGAGACGTCCCTGCGGCGAGCCTCGATCTCGTCCGGCGTGAACTCGAGCTGCTCCTTCTTCGAGTTCTCGAGGACGATGAGATCCGCAGTCTCCTCGAGGATACGACCCGCGAACGCTTCTCCGTCCGCCATGAGAATCCAGCTCTGGAAGCCCTCGGCGATCTCAGCGTTCGGAGCCACCACGGCGCGCAGCAGCGACTCGGCCTCGAGCCGAGCCCCCACCGTGTCGAGCGCGGGGCCCGCCTCGGAGCCACCTGCGCCGCCGACGACATGACACTTGGTGCAGCTCGTCTCCGACTTGGTCGCGAAGATTCGTTCCCCGCGCCGTGCGTTGCCGCCGTCGAGGCACATGCGCCATTCGGCGATGAGGTCACCTCCTTCGCGCGCCGTGGTCCAGGAATCGACAAGCCTTCGCTCGACCGCCTTCACCGCGGGGCTCTCGTGCTTCGCAGCACCCTCCAGCCAGTCGACCAGCAGCGGATCCGATCCCTCGACCAGCCACTCTCCCAGCCGCGCATAGGCCGCCGACGAATCGGCGCCGCCCAGCGTGGACAGGATCTTGATGGCCTCCGCCCTGTCATCGGCCGAGAAGGTTGCACCCGTGTTCTGAATCGTCTGGACGAGTCGAAGCGTTGCCTCGTCCTCCGAAAGCCTTCCAAAGGCCCGTGCCCTCAGGGGGCTCCCCACATCCACGAGCGCAGCGGCCATGGTGCGAACCGTCTCCGGACCGGTCGGGTCCAGCTCGAAGAGGCCCTCGAAGGCGGCTCGCCTCGGCGCCGCGCGGAACGTTTCCGAGCTGGCGATGGCCTCCAGCGCCGTGATCGTCGTCGGCCCGGGCCAGGCACGATGCAGCGCCACGAGCGCATTCATGATCCGTTCGCGGTTCCGCGGCTCCATGCCCTTCGCGGTCTCCTCGATCTGCGCGACCTGCGACGTCGAGAAGAGCGGGTGTTCGCGGAGCGCCTCGATGTCGGCCCCGGAGCCCCCTGGCAGAGGCCGATGATCCTGCAGGATTCCGTCGCGCGTCACAGGCTTCGTCCAGTCGGTGAGGAGCCGCAATGCCTCGGCGCGGACACGCGCGGGGCCTCGCATGGAGCCTGCGAAGTCCGCCAGGAGCCGCGCGGACTCGGGGGTAGCGATCTCGCGGCAGGCGTGGATCGCCCGGCGCCAGGTGAAGTCGTCGGTACCGCCGCGTTCCTCGCCGCCGCCCTCTTGATGGTCGGGCGCCGTCCCCAGGAACGAGCTGAGTTCGTCCATCGCGGATTCGATGCGTGCGTCGTAGATCGCGCGCGCGGCCTCGGCGCGCACCAGCGGGCTCGGGTCCTGAAGGAGTTGCCCGATGGCCTCGTCCTCCCAGCGGCGGAGCACCACGGCCAGTGCGCGGCGCACGTGCTCGACCGGATGCTCCAGCTGCGCGAGGATCTCGCCTGGACTCGCGACCTGCTCCAGAGCGTGGATCGCGGCCTGACGAAGCCAGGGATCCGTGCCCCCGGAGGACTCCAGAAGCGCGACGAGGCCCGCCACGCCGGCGGACGCCTCCGCCTTCATGCCACCGAGCCCCTCCGCGGCGTAGAGCTGAACGCGCGGGCTTCCGTGGGTCAGAAGCTCCGGAAGGCGGCTCGCCGCCGGCTGCCAACCGAGCTCCCCAAAGATCCGGCACGCCTGGGCCACGACCTCGGGATCTTCGTCGGCGAGCAGCCCCGTCAGGTGTTTCGGAAGGCTGCCCGCCAGCGTCTCCGAGCGACGGGCCACGTGCCAGAGCGTCCACATCGCGTGCAGGCGCGCCGTCCGCTCGCGGTCGTCGGCAGCCGGCTCGCGCATTCGCTGGAGCGCCGGGACCATGTGCCGCTGGCCATTCACCGGATCCTGCTCGGCGATCGCGCGGTGCGCCAGCGCCAGCTGAGCTTCCTGCCTGACCCGGCGATCGCGGTGAGCGAACAGAGCCACGAGTTCCTCGTCCGAGTAGCCCGAAGCGCCCGAACGGCTCGCCGCGCGGCCCGCATCGAGGCCGCTGCCGCCGGCGCCTTCCGCCGCCAGCCGCTGCAGCGTCGTGCGCGTGTCCTCGATCGCGGCCACCTCCTCGGCCGTGCGGTTCTCCGGCACCACGCGATAGAGCCGGCCCTTGCCCGTCTGGTTCCAGCCCGAAACCCAGTCGCTCCAGTAGAGGTTCCCGTCGATCCCGAAGTCCACGTCCGTCGGGAGCGCGTCCCAGACGAACTCCTCGGTTTTTCCGAGGCGGAAGCCAGCCCCCTGGACCTCGTTGCCGAAGGCGTAGATCCCGCTGTAACCGGGGTTCCCGCGGAAGTCGCAGATGAAGAACTTCCCGCGCCACTCCTCGCCGAATCCGGTGCCCGGATAGATCGTCAGGCCGGACGGGCCGCTGGTGAAGTTCGCGATCGGCGGCAGGACGTACGCGGGCTGCTCGGGCGAGAACGGCTTCCAGAGCAGCTCATGGTTCCAGGGCCCGCGCGACGTTGGCTCTCCCACCCACTGATAGGCCTGGCGCCAGCCGGTATCGCTGCCCTTCAGGAGCCAGGTCCAGCGCGCCTGATCGCCTCCGTCCGAGTTGTTGTCCAGCGTGAAGAGGTTGCCCACCTCGTCGAAGACCAGCTCCTGGGGGTTGCGCAGCCCGTCGCAGAAGATCTCCAGACCGCTGCCGTCGAGTTCACAGCGGAAGACCGCCCCCGTCCCGTAGCGAACGAGATGCACGCCCTCCGCGGTGGTGATGTTGAACCCGCGATCGCCGATCGAGAAGTACATCCGCCCGTCGGGACCGATCACGAGGCCGTGCATGTCATGGCCGAGGAGCGCAACGCGCAGGCCGTAGCCGCTCGACTGCGAGATCCGCGACTCCGCGACGCCGTCGCCATTCGCGTCCATGAGACGCCAGACGTCCGGGATGCACGTGAACCAGACCTCGGTCGCCCCCGACCCGTCCAGCGGACGCGCGAGAACCCCGGCACCGATGCCCACCGCCGGATCCGTCAGATCCGCCGTGAAGACGTCGGTCGCGTCCGCGACTCCGTCCCCGTCCCGGTCCACGATACGGCTCACGCGCTCGGTCTCGACGGCGTAGCCCCTGGCCAGCCCCTCGTCCCCCTCGTGCTTGCGGAACATCGCGACGCGATCTTCCACCGTCTTGATGGCGAGGTCGTCCTCCAGCCAGTCCATGTGCTCCCGGATGTCCGTGACCCCCTTGTGGTGCCGGAAGGTCTCCGCCACGTAGGCGCGCCCGAAGACGTCGAAACAGAAGGCCACGGGGTGAGCCAGCAGCGGCTCGGAGGCGAAGAGTTCTGCACGGAAGCCCTCGGGGATGCGGAAGCGCTTGAGGGCCTCGCGGGCTTCGGAGGCGAGTTCCACGGGCGCGGTCTCGATCGCTCCATCCCCGTGCGCGCTCCCGTTCGAAGGCTTGCCATCCCGGCCGCCCCCATCGTCCGAGTCACCTTGCGCGAGGGCGGGCGCCAGCCCGAGGAAGAGAGTCGCGATCACGGAGGTCATGCACATGAGCGCAGCATAACCTCAAATCCCCGCCCGTCAGCGCAGCTCTGCCCGTCAGCGTAGCTCTGCCCGTCAGCGTAGCTCTGCCACGATGAGATCGACCATGCGGCCATAGGACGCGACGCCCGCGCCGTGCCCCTGGCTCCTGAGGTAGGTGTCGTTGACCCTCTCCATGGCCCGGGTGGCGACGCGGGAACGCGTTCGTTCCCAGAACGAAGAACGCTCCTGGAGGACCGCGACGATCCGCGCGTCGAGGTCGAGCGCGCGCCGCTTCTGGAGCGCGGGGTCTGCCTTGCGCAGTGCCTGGTGAACGTGTACCAGCGCAAGGGTGTAGGCGGCGATCCGCAGCGGAACGCTCCCGGAGCGCGAGCCCACGCGCCAGGCGAGGTAGTTCGCCTCGTCTTCCCGGGCCCAGCCCTGAACGTGCGCGATCTCGTGACAGGCCGTGAACGCGAGGTCGACCGCAGGCAGGCCCTCGACGACGTGGGCTTCCTGGGTGAAGGGGCTGAAGATCCCGGTGATGCTGGATGCGCCGAGCGCTCCCGACAGGAGAGGGGCGCAGGTCACGGCGGCGCGCTGCCAGCCCAGCGCGGGCTCTTCCTCGATCGCCTCGGCCCACGCGCGGGCGGCGAGACTCCCCGCCTCCGAGGCGACGTTCTCGAGGTCCTCGAGACCGGCAATCTCCCGAAGGAGCTGGCCCAGGTCCCGCTCCAGCTCGAGCGCCGCGTCGTTGAGTGACTCGACGCTGACCGGCTGCAGCTGGAGCCCGAGCGTTCGTGCGAGTGGGACGCGCGCGTGGTTCAGGCCCCACACGCAGAGAAAGACGAGGTACGCGGCCCCGCCGAGGCTGAGGACCCGGCGAAGGAGCGGCCCCACGCCCCGGCGCATCGAGCGCCAGAGCGCCACCAGCACCACGCCGATGAATACGCCCAGGAGAACCTCGGAAAGGGAAGCCCGGCGCACGGAGAGATCTCCCGGATCAGCCCCGGTGAGTTCCGCCCAGCGGGCCCCCAGCACGTTCAGGGCGGAGCCAATCTTCGGGTAGAGGCCCCGCGAGTACAACGCTTCCACGCGGTCCGGCATGGCGCGGGCGACGAGCGTCACCGCCGCTCCGAGCAGCGCGGGCGCGCAGGCCCAGAGCCAGTCTCGCCCCCGCAGCGCCGGGGACGCAGGCGACTGGGACGACGGGGGCAACTGGGACGACGAATGAGCGCGCGGCCGACCTTCTGGAGCCAGTGGACTCTCAGGAAGGTCGGCCGCGCCGTGGGACTCAGGGCGGCTGGCGCCGTCGGTCACTTGAGCTGCTCCCAGTAGTCCTCGGGCATGTCGTGGGCGATCTTCAGGGCGCCGTTGGCGCCGCCGTAGATCGGCTCCTCGATGCGGATGACGTTGCCGCTACCGAGGTTTCGATGCATCTCGGCGGTGATGGCGCGGTCGAGCCCCTTGATCTGGCTACCGCCGCCGGCGAGCAGCACGCGGTTCTTCAGGCGGTCCTGGAATTCGGGGTCGAATGTACCGATCAGCTCGCCAAGGCCTTCGACGATCGGCGGCACGATGCGCTGACACGCGGTCCGCATCTGCTCCGTGATGTCGAACTCCGTCGGCTTGCCGTTGACGGGGAAGCGAACGAGGATCGGCTCGGTCGTCTTGTCGACCGTGGAGTAACGCTCCTTCAGCTCCTTCAGCATCTGCTTCGTGAACTGCGCCTCGGGAAAGGCAGCCGCGATCTCCTTGCCCAGCTCGGCGTCGACGAAGTCGCCGGCCGTTTCCATGGTGATCTGGTCCGACTCCTCGGGCATCGTGCCGTGCATACGGCAGAGGTCGACGGTACCGGCGCCGATGTCGATCACGAGTACGTCCTCGAGCATGTCGAGGCCGTAGGCGACCGAGAACGGCTCCGAGCAAAGCATCACGGAGTCGACGGACTCACGCGCGGCCTGCAGGATCGCGTCCTTGTTGTTGATCTGCGCCTGGGCGGGCACGCCGATCACGGCGTAGACGAGTTCGTCCTTGCGAGGGCGCGCGAGTCGCACGATCTCCTTGACGAGGTCCATGGCGGCGCGGCGGCCTTCCTTGTCCTCGGACCCGTCCGCGTTGAACTTCAGCACGCCGTGCTCCAGCGGGCGGTGCAGGTTGAGCGAAAGACGCTTGCCGCGCGCCTCCTCGCCGAAGAGCACATCCTTCTTCAACAGCTTCCGCGCGACGGGGTCCTTCGGGTATCCGACGAACGACTCGATCGTTTCACGGATACCGTTGCTCGCAGAGACAGAGGTCCGCGACGTGCCAAGGTCGATCCCGAGGTAGAGAACGCCGTGGTCCTTCTTCGGCGATCCTGCATCGACGCTCTCACTGGCGTCGGTCGTGATGTCGGTCATAGTCCGTTGTGGCTGCGCTGGGCGCTGGTCAGTCTGGGGAGCCGATCCCCAGGTTTGGGCTCTCGAAGGGGGACGCCACAGGCTAACGACTGCTGCATGAGGACAAAACCACGTCCCTACCCTACCTGTCGGGCGACGCGCTGCCAGGGCGACCTTTCGTTCGGGAGTCTAGCCGTCAGACGACGTCAATCAGGACCCCCAATAGCCCTAATCGGCATCCCGGGCGGTCGACGTGACCATTTCCCGGAGCTTCAGGTTGGCTTCGAAGATGCTCGACATCAGAGCCTTCTTCTGCTTCACCTCATCGCCGACCCCGTCCACGCCCTGGACGCCGCGGTAGATCGAAGCCACGCCGGTGTCCTCTTCCTGGCGCGACCTGGCAACGATTTCCACATCGCGCTGGTCGAGGAGGCGCGCCATCTTGGCGAGGCGGCGCTCCAGGACGTCGATCTGCTTGCGGGCCTGACTGTCCTCCAGCACCGCCGGAGTGCGCTCCAGATCGGTGTCCCTGGGGCCCTGGGTAGGCAGGACGTAGGCGGGGAGCGGCTGTGCAGGCGGTGCGGCAGCGCCGAGTGCCTGACCTGCAGATGCCTGACCTGCAGCCTCGGAAGGATTGGCCGTGCCCCTGCGACGCGAAGGACCCCGAGTCTCACGCCGCCGCGACCCGGCGGACTTGCCAAGCCCGGGTAGGTCGATTCTGTGGACGAGGTTCCCGCCACGGCTGGGTGATCTGAATTTGGTCATGGGGACCCGGCGTGGGCCGGGATAGCAACTTTGTAGCAGACGCGAGGGAATCGCGGTTCTGCTGTCCGAGTTCCATGTAGGGATTAGGCCACGAACGCCCGAAAATGAGGCCCCAAATCTCCCTGACTGCGCCTCTTTGGGATGGGAACGACCCGAGCTAATGATCCGCGGCGTCCAGCGCGACGGCGCGGATCTCTTCGAGGCGCAGGTCAGGCAGAGGAAGATCCCTCCATCCCTGGCGAAGATAGCCCACCAGCGCCGCTGGTTCATGGGCCGCGTTGCGCACGACGTCCCAGCGCTCCACCTCCACCCAGGGCGACCCGTCGGCATGGATGGCCGTCAGCAGCTGGTCCATGTGCGGGTACCAGTGGCGGGTTTCCCGAACGGATTCATCGATCGCGATCAGCCCCACCCCCTTCGACTCGAGCCAGTCCTCCAGTGCCCTCTGCTCGGAGAACAGCGGCACATAGCTGCGACCGCTCCAGCCGGCGTGGCACAGCGCCTTGCTCGCACGGATCACCAGCGCGCGGGGATCCGCTCCGCCGCGCCGCACCTCGTCCGCCAGTGCCGCTCCGGCGACGAAGAGTCCCTCCCCGACGGGATCCGAGGCGATCAGCATCCGCGTGGGGCCCTCCGGCAATCGCTCGACCCACTCCGCGCCCGCGATATCCCAGCCGCGGAAGTCCTTGACCGGTGGCGCGCCGTTCCAGAGGAGCGCGCTGACGGCAAGGACGGCCACGCCGAGGCCCGCCACGGCCCCTTCGCCCGTGGGTTCGCCCTGCGCCAATCCCTGGCGCTGCCAGCGGCGCGCCAGGCCAAGTGCCGCGTGCCCTGCCCCCAGAGCGGCGAAGACGATCCAGACAGGGGCCAGCACGGAGAGATGTCGTTCTTCTACGCTGCTGGGGACGACGTGATGCAGCGCCGCCAAGGCGAGCGCCCAGGCCGCGAGGGCCGCCCAGCGATCCGATTCGGGACGGCGCCGTCGGCATTCCCGAAGCCCCCACCACGTACCGACCGGAACGAGACACAGGCCCAGGACACCTGCCAGATCCCACGACCAGCCCGCGTACGAGGTGGCGGCAAACTTCGCATACGCCCAGCTGGGCGAGCTTCCGCCGCCCCAGGAGTCCTGCGTCATCGATACCGTGACGAGGTACCAGGGCGCCGTGAGAAGCCCCACGAGCGCGCCAGCGGCCCAGAGTGACGGTCGCTTCAGAACCTCCCAGCGCCCGCTGAAAGCGATGGCCAGCGCTGGCACGAGCGCAAGAGCGAGCCCGGTGCCCTTGGTGAGAACGGTCGCTGCCGCGGCCCCTGCGAACGACCAGACCCAGCGCGCCCGACCCGTTTCGAGGAAGCGGCCGAAGAACAGGACCGCCAGGAAGCTGAAGAGCGCGACGGGGAGCTCGGTCATCGCGGCGCCGCTGCAGAGCTGCACGATCGGGACGGTCAGGAACATCATGCCCGCGACGGTGCCGGCCCAGAGCCCGAGCGGCCTACGGACGAGCTCGCAGACAAGACTCGCGAGCACCGCCGTGACGATCGTGAGGAGCGAAACGATGGCGACCTTCGACGCTCCGAAGACGAGCATCCATACGGCCAGCATGGCGTGGAGCACCGGCGGCCATTGCCCGATGGCGACCTTCGGGTAATGGATGTAGTAGGTCTCCGCGAACCCGCGTGGATCGAGCCACGCGTACGGATCGTGGAAGCCGGCCACGATCCAATCCCGGATCATCAGCGCCGTCACGAGGTGCGCGGGCTCGTCCTCGAAGCCGCCGAACCCACTCTGGTAGGCCCCCACGGCGAAGTGGACGAGGGTCGCCAGCGCCAGGTAGGCGGCGAAGGTCCAGGCCCTCGCGGCTCGCGTCGCGCGCGGCACGCCTCAGCTCCCGATGCGCCAGAGCGGCTCGAACGAGGAGGGCTCGACGCCGAACCATGAATAGAGCGCCGGGATCTCGACGAACATCAGAACGATGAAGAGCAGCGTGATGCCGATCGCGTACGCGAAGAAGCCGTTCTCGCGGTACAGCTTCTCGGGGTTCTGCACCGGGCTGTCGTCCTTGAGGCTGAGCGACATGTACTTCGCGAAGAAGCCCGCGGCGAAGGGGACGCAGAGGATCAGCTCTACCTTGTAGCGGGTGATGAAGACTCCGGAGAAGAGCGCGCACGAGGTCACGTAGAACACCATGCTCGCCAGCAGGCGCGCCTCGTTGTAGACCGAGAACGATCGCCGGTAGCGGGCCGCCCGCCCCTGGTCCCCGATGGAGCGATACTCGGCGAACCGCTTGGTCGCCATGAAGAAGGCCCCGACCATCCAGTACGCGAGCACGAGCGAAAGCGGCGGGAGCCTGTCGGGCACGAGCGCAAACCATCCGAGGGCCAGACGGATCGGATTGTTGACCGACTCCGAAAGGACGTCGATGTAAGCGACCTCCTTGGAGCGAATCGGAGGCACGTTGTAGATGCAGCCCATCACCCAGAGAGCCAGCGCGCTCAGGCCGAACGGACCGTTGAAGGTGAAGGCCGCCGAGACGCCCACGGCCCCGAGCGCGCCCCAGAGAAGGATCGCCGCGGCAGGGTTCACCTCACCTCGCGCGGCAGGCCGGTTCTTCTTCGTCGGATGCTCGCGGTCGAGCGGCGCGTCCAAGAGCTCGTTCAGCACGTAGTTGCTGGAGGCGACGAGGCAAGCGATCAGGAACGCGCCCAGGAGCTTCCACCCCGAGGCCGCGCTGAAGAGGTCGGGTCGATAGAAGAACGCGAGCAGCACGCCGAGGAGCATGAACGCGTTCTTGAACCAGTGATCGATGCGAGCGATCTGGACGTAGGGCCGTACGCGGTCCCAGAGGCCGGTGCCGGAGGGAAGCGCGCTCCCCGAAGTTGCGTGCTCAGGAGATCCCAACGCCATGGGGTACCTCCGAGAAGTCTTGAATCGTGCGGCACCGCGGCGAGGCCGTGCGCTCCGAAGCTTCGCCGCTCTCACCGACGTGACTCACGCCTGTTTCGAGGATCACGTGGCGCATACCAGCGGCCTCCGCCCCTGCCCCGTCGAGGTCGTGCCGGTCACCGACGTAGACGACGTCCCCCGGTGCCGCGCCGAGCGCGCGCGCCCCCGCGAGGAAACCCTTGGCGTGCGGTTTGAAGGCGTTCACGTTTTCATCCGTCGCTCCGATCGCGACGTCGAACAGGTCCGCGATCCCGAGCGCCTGGAGCTTCTCAGCGGGCGGGTAGTCGGAGAAGACGCCGAGCTTGAGCCCCGCGTCTTTCAGCGCCTGAAGGGTCGCTCGAAGCCGCGGCCATCCGGCGTGGCCAAGGTGCCTCAGCGGTTTACGGTACATCCACTCCTCCACGATCTTCTCGACGACGCCAGGCGGAACCCCGAGCTCGGCGGCGGGGCGTTCGTACTGCAGGAGACGCAGGGGCTCGGATCCGTCACCCAGATCCCGTAGATCTTCTCGACGGATCCTGAAGGCTCGCAGGCACCGGGCGACCTTCCAGGCCCCCCGCGGCCCCTTCGTGAGAGGCGCGCACGCCAGCTCCTTGAGCATGGCGCGTCTCAGCGGACGCTGGTCGTACAGCGTGCCGTCGAGATCGAAGAGAACGGCCAGCGGCCGCTCCCAGGTCGGATCGGGGCGAGTCACCATGGATAGGAGATCATCGACCGTGGCAACTGGCCGACTTGTGTACGAGCACGGAAGCTCGCGGGATTCACCGGTCCCGCGCGGAACGGGCCCAAGGAGACCCCTTTCCACCCCAGGCCCCAAGGAAGCGCTCCGGAAATCCTTTCCGGGTCCCTGACGGTCTCGTCAGGTCGCCGAGCGGCCGCCGGCCACCTCTTCGGCGGTCCCGGCCATCACGTCGCCGTCAGGCGTCTCACGAAGGAACAGGTGGTCGTTCCGGCGGAACCAGAGCCAAGCGTACCCCACGTGGACGAGGCTGAAGAGGCAGGTGAACGTGAGGCCCATGGCCACTCCGACCCGAGGAAACTGATGCGCCAGCACCGTGATCACCGTCGTGTTCACGAAGAGCCCCACCATCGAGATGACGATCGCCACTCGCATCTGACCCGTCACCAGGTAGAAGACGTCGTTCGCCACGGAGAAGGAGACGATGGCGAGCCCCGGAGCGAGGATCAGCGACAGGAGCCAGACCGGCTCCGCGTAGCTCTCTTCGAACAAACCAATGACGTAGGGGAGCAGCGGCAAGAAAACCAGAAGACCCAGGGTGACCGCCCCGCCGGAATAGAAGCTCGCCCTCCAGTAGAGGCGGCGGAGGCCGACCAGATCCTTCACCCCCGCGAGCTGTGAAAGCGCCGGAAGCGCCGTCCGGTTGATGCCCTGCATGAACAGGCGCGCCATGGTGATCATCCGCTGGGCGATCCGCAGGTATGTCACCCACTTCTGGTCGCCGACGCCGCCCAGGATCAGCGTGGGCAGGATCGTCATACCGAGTGAATCGATGTTCCGGACGAGCCCGACCTTGATGCCTTCGCGGAGCGCGAGACGCGCGGGCACGCTGCGGGCACGGATCGCCGTCCCCATGCGCGGCAGAGAGCTCGACGGCTCCTTGCGCTCTCGACGAAACGTATCCAGAGCGATCGCGCTGCCCGCCGCCGAAGCAGCGAGCATGCCGACCACCGGCCCCATGGCGTTCCCGAAGGCCAGAGCGCCCGCCAGCACGAGTACCAGTCGACAGAGTTCCTGACCGATATCGACGCGCGCGAGCGCCAGCATGCGACGCTCTGCCTGGAGCGCGGAACAGGCGGCGATGCGGGGCACATCGAGGAGAGGGATGAGCATCAAGAGAACGCTCAGCTCTCCGATCCGAATCTGGTTCTCCTCGAAGTAGGCCTCGCAAGCCGGGGGCAAGACCAGGCCGCCGACGAGGAAGGCGACGACGCTGAGCGCGAGGGACAGGCGAAGCAGAATCCCGACCCAGCCGATCATCCGCTGCTTTCGACCGGCCTGGAGGTTGGCGGCGATCCGCGACGTGGCCACGGACGCCAGCCCCAGGTTCATGAACGACCAGAGCAGCGAGTAGGCGGAGACGGCCAGGTAGAAGATCGCGAGCTCCCCGACGCCCAGAATGTTCGTCAGCGCGATGGTCCCCGCGAGGTTGCTCGCGGCGTTCACGAAGGCGGCGCCCTGGAGCGTCGTCGACTGTCGGAAAAAGCCGCTTCCGAGTGTGCGCCGTAGGAGGGAGATCACTCGGCCGTGGGTACGTTCCCGGCCGGGCTCTGCTGCGTCCCTCCGGGCGGAAGCAGCAGCACGTCTCCGACGAGCCAGTTCAGCTCCTCGCCCACGTCGACGCGGCCGTAGCCGAGCTGGAACATGGCCTCCAGTGCTGCGCGCTGCTTTTCGACCAGCGGATGAAAGTCCTCCTGGAGGACCTCGGCGAGCACCACGGGGAAGCACCCGGTTCGCTCGATCCAGGGCCGAAGGCCGTCGAGTACCGCGTAGTCGTAGCCCTCCGTGTCTGACTTGACGACGTCCACATGTTCGATCCCTCGCTCCGTGAGAAAGTCCGCGACGCGCCGGAGCGTGATCGTCTCCTCCTCGATGACGGTGTCGGGCCGCACAAAGGCCTCCGGGCGGCGATCGTGCATGATCTCCTGGACGAGCGAGTTGGCGCCGTAGTTGTGCGGGGCCTTGAAGATCGTTCGCTGGCCGTTCTCGTCGCCGAGAGCGATGTTCACGACTTCGATGTGGTCGTCATCGGCAAAACGCTCGCGACAGATGGCCGCGTACTTCGCGACCGGCTCGAAGAGAATGCCGCGCGCGTCGGGGCGAAGCTCCCGCAGCACGCGGGAGAACGCACCCACGTTCGCGCCGATATCGAGGAAGAGCCCGCCCTCGGGCAGGTGCGGCAAGATCCGCTCGACGGCCGCGACGACGAGCGGCTCGTGCTTGCTCTCCCACTCCTCGAGGCTGCGGGTAGGCACGCCGGAGCGCATGCGCCGCAGGACCTTCTCGGCGAGGCGTCGGGTGCGATGGAACATGATCGAAAGTGAAGAGTGCCGTCGGGCTCAGATCCCGGAGATGAACTGGAGGTAGCGGTCCTTGTGGTCCGCGATCGTCTTGGAAGGTCCCGTGATCTTGACGGTCCACACCTCCGGGGAATTCTCGACCTCGATGAAGCCCGCGAGGATCGCGCCCGACTCGTGGGTCGCGATGTCGGAGCCCATTCCTGGCATCGGCTGGATCGTGCCCTCGACGTGGACGCTGGTCACGAGGTAGCCGTCCGGCTCGCTCACCCAGCGTTGATCGGCGGTGAGATCGCGGGCCTTGAGCGTGCTTCCCGGTGCGCTCACCTGACCCACCCATCGATCGAGGTTGACCTCGATGCCGCCGATGCCCTGGGGCCAGTGGGCGATCACGCAGAGAGCGTTTTGCTCTTCCGTGGCCCCGGCCAGCTCGAACTGCTTGAATCGCATCGGCTGCTGCACTTCCTGCTCCGTCCAGCCCTCCGGGGCCACCCAGCGAGGACCCGCGGCGGCGGTCTCCGCTGGAGCCGGGTCGACGGCCTCGGTCTTGGGGCCGCAGGCGAAGAGGGCGAAAGAAAGGAGCAGTAGGACAGACTTCATCGAAAACGTCGGGGTCAGGGACTGGCGCAGGTCCCCAAACTCTACCCTGCCCGGTACCAGAACCCATCGAGCTTCTGCGTGCCCCGTCTTGAGCCCGGCTCACAATCGGACGGGAGCATCCGCTCGGTCGGGCCTGCCATCCACCTCTCCGTAGCCGGCCCAGAGCGAGCGGCTTCCGATCGACCGAACCATGCGACTCCCCAGACTCCCCGATGGATCCGGCCGATGGGTCCTCCTCGGACTCATCCTCTTGCCCGTGGCCTTCGTTCGGATCCGGTCCGCCCTCATGTCGGACGAGCAGCACATCGAGGCCCGGATCCTCGACGCACTCGAGGCGCTGGAGGGCCGAAATCCGAGGAAGCTCAGGCGCGTGTTCGCGCGGGACTACGTGGATGAGGGCAGCGGCTACAACCGCAACGATATCGGCCGCTACGCCAACGGTCTGATGGCGCCGGGCGAGCGCTACCGCGGGTCGCTGGTCGAGCCGGACGGCCTGGTCTTCGTCGACCACTCGCCCGAAGGGGTCAAGCCGCGCACCGCGACGGTGCAGGTCAAGTGCCTGATCGAGCACCGTTTCAAGACGACGGAGTTCGCCCCGTGGTGGGACCTGGAGTTCACGGCGGAGATGATCCGCGAGGACGGCAACTGGCGCATCCATCGCACGAGCGACGTGAACCACGACCGGCGACCCCGATAGAGCACCCCGACTGAGATGCCCCCCTGAGGCCCACGAATGGGTCACAGATCGGGTACCAGCTGGGGCCTCACTGCGCGTCAAGTCATCCCGTATTCCTTGAGCTTTCGATAGAGCGTCCGCTCTCCGATCCCGAGCACCTCGGCCGCGCGCTTCCGGTTGCCTTCCATCAGCTCGAGGTTGGCGAGGATCAGCGCCTTCTCGACCTCCTGATGGGAGCGCCCTGCCAGATCGTAGCCACCCGAGGAGGCCGGCAGAGACCCACCAGCGTCGGTTCCGTTCGAAGCACCGCTCGCACCGGACGACCGCGCGCCGCCCGCCACCCGGCGAATACCCTCCGGGACGTCGTCCACCACGAGCACGGCGCCACCGGCGAGAAGCACCATGTTCTCCAGAGCATTCCGTAGCTCGCGCACGTTCCCCGGCCACGGGTAGCGACCGAGGAGCGCGCGGGCCTCCGGCGCGATGCCGGTGATCTCGCGGCAGTGCGTTTCACGGAATTCGGCGACGAAGTGATCGATCAGAAGCGGGATGTCGCCCGCGCGGTCCCGCAGCGGAGGCAGATTGAGCTCGACCACCTGCAGGCGATGGAACAGGTCCTCACGGAACGTGCCGGCCTTCACCATTTCACGCAGGTCGCGGTTGGTCGCCGCGACGAGACGGATGTCGACCTTGCGCGGCTCGTTGCCCCCGACCTGGACGACCTCACGCGCTTCGAGCACGCGCAGCATCTTCGCCTGGGTGACGAGCGGCATATCCCCGATCTCGTCGAGGAATAGCGTCCCACCGTTGGCGTACGCGATGCGGCCTTCCTTGTCGGCGACGGCGCCCGTGAACGCGCCCTTGACGTGACCGAAGAGTTCACTCTCGATCAGACCTTCCGTCAGCGCGGCACAGTTCACCGCCACGAAGTTGCCCTTGGCGCGCTTGCTGTTCGTATGGATCGCGCGGGCGATCAGCTCCTTGCCGGTACCGCTCTCGCCCAGGATCAGGACGGTCGCGTCCGTAGGCGCCACGCGCGCCAGGATTTCGAAGACCCGAATCATCTCCGGGGAGCGCCCGTGCAAACCCTCGAACCCGAAGCTCTTGTCGAATTGCCTGCGCAGCTCCACGTTCTCGTTGCGCAGCGTCTCGTTGTCCTTGCGGAGCCTGCTCTTCTCGACGGCGCGGGCCAGCTTGGCCCGCAGTTCGGTCAGCTTCACCGGCTTCGAAAGGTAGTCCTCGGCGCCTTCGCGCATGGCGTCGACCGCCGTCTCCACCGTCGCGTGCCCGGTGACGAGAAGCACCGGCGTATCCGGCGCCAGCCTCTTCGCCTCGCGCAGGACCTCGAGCCCCGAACGATCGTGCATCACGAGGTCGGTGAGCACCGCATCGAAGGAATGGGCTTCGAGCTGAGCAATGCCCTCGCTGCCGGAACCGACCACCACGCAGTCGTAGCCGTCCATCTCGAGGCCGTCCCCGAGCGCCTCCCCGTGCCCGAGGTCGTCGTCAACCACGAGAACGCGTCCTGATCCTTCGGAACTCATGGCTCTGATTCTGCGCTCGGCGGCGCCTGGGCTCCCTTGGTGATCGGAATTTCCTGCAGAAGCGGCAGCCAGATCAAGAATCGCGTCCCGCGCCCCGCCTCACTCTGCACGCCGATCTCACCGTCATGCATCTCGATGATCCGCCGGACCGTCGCCAGGCCAAGCCCCGTGCCACCGCGCTTGGTGGAGAAGTAGAGGTCGAAGCAGTGCTCGAGCTGATCCTCGGTCATCCCCACGCCGGAGTCGGTGATCGCGAGCTCAGCACGCGCACCCGAGCGCCTGAGTTCCACGATGAGCTCGCCGCCGCCCGGCATCGCTTGCCGCGCGTTCACCAGCAAATTCATGAGGACCTGGCGGAACGCGCCGGAGTCGAGCATCGCGAGCGGCAGAGCGTTCGGCAACGACGCGTGAAGCCGCACGTTCTCGGCCTCGAGCTCGGGAGCCGCAAACTCCAGCACCTCGCGGATGAGGGCCACGAGATCACCGGGCGCACGGTTGATCTCTCCGCCGCGGGCGTAGTGAAGGAAATCGTCGAGGATTCCCTCCAGCCGGCTGATCTCTCGCTGGAGCGTGTGGACACGCTTGAGGGAGCGCTTGTCCTTCGGGCTCTGAACGCCGTCGCCACCGGGCGCGGGCTGGAACTCCTCCTCCAGCAGCGTGAGGTTGATCGCCATGGTCGAGAGCGGATTCTTGATCTCGTGGGCGAGTCCACCCGCCAGCCTTCCGAGGAGCTTCCGGCGCGAGTGCCCGGTCCCGCGCTCGCCGTCCACGTCGTCCGCCGAAGGCGGGACCGGAGCCGCAGGCCCCCAGGCGTCCGCAGTTCGTTCCTTCGACTCAGTCTCGTCCGTGTCTGCCATGTCGCGTGCTTCCAGCTTTCGGAGCCCCAAGCGGGGCCTGTCTCCAGTGCCCCTACGGACCCTCGACGGCTTTCTTACCGCCGTTTTGGCGGCAAAGGTCCTGGCTCGGGGGCCGTGGAAGGCTACAAGGTACCCTCCAGGACTCCAACCACGCGCCCCCATCCCGTGACTGCCCCCTCCTCCGAATCGACCCCTCTGGCCGCCAGTCCATTCACCGAGGAGCAGGTCCGGTCCGCCGTGGAAGCGCTGGCTGACGGGAAGGTCGTGGGGCTCCCGACCGAGACCGTCTACGGGCTGGCCGTGAGGGCCGATCTGGAAAGCGCGCTCGCCCGGCTCGGCTCGCTCCTCGAACACGACGAGAGTGGACCGTTCACCTGGCACACCACCGATCCCGAGGCCCTCCTGCAGTCGTCCGATCTCGGTTCCCTGGCACGGCGACTGGCGGAGCGCTACTGGCCGGGGCCGCTGACGCTCGTTCTCCAAGGGAGCGTTCACCAGGGTAGCGGTGAGGGCGAGATGGAGGAGTCCCAGGCACCCGTCGGCGCGGCGCTCCTGGCGACGGATGGCCTGCTGGCAGCGGGCGGATGGACAGGCGTCCGTGTCCCGTCACACGCGGGCACGGCCGCCGTGCTCGAGGCAGCCCCCTTCCCGGTGGTCCTTGCGAGCGCGGCCCGTGGAAAGGCCGCGCCCGCCGTGACCGCGTCCGGCGTTCGGGATGCCTTCACGGAGAGCGAAGTGCCCCTCGTCCTCGACGGCGGCCCCGCCTCCCTCCAGACCCCGTCCACCGTTCTGGCCCTGGGACCCGGTCGGTTCGAGGTCCTTCGCGAGGGCATCGTCACGCCCGCTGAGCTCAGGCGCGCGACCGGCCTGTCCATCCTGTTCGTCTGCACCGGCAATACCTGCCGCAGTCCGATGGCAGAGGGCATCGCGCGAGCCGCCATTCAGCGCGCCCTCGGCAGCGCGGACGAGACGGCCTTCGGCTTCCACGTCGCGTCGGCAGGCGTCTACGCAGGCGTCGGGTCGCCACCGTCCGAACACGCCGTCACGGTCCTGCATGATCGGTCCATCGATCTCTCCGGGCACCAGTCGCACCCGGCGATTCCCCGCGAGATCGCGGCCGCTGACCGCGTCTATTGCCTCACGCGCAGTCACCGTTCCGCGCTTCTCTCCGTTCTCCCTCCAGGTGCGGCGGATGCGGTCGAGTTGCTGGATCCAGCGGGCCGCGACGTTCCGGATCCCTTTGGCGGGCCGCTCGAGGTCTACCGCCGGACGGCCGATGTGATCGAAGGGTTCATCGAGGCGCGGCTTCCAGCCTGGGTCGGACACTCGTAAGGCCTGGTCGTGAGACCAGGGAGCGTCGGCAGGCGGGAGTCCCACGGGGAATCCCCCTCGGCTCACCTGTCGCGTTCGCGACGAAGTTCGGCAGATCCGATCGTCTCCGAATCCACTCGCTCGTCCGGCACGTCTCCGAGCAAATAAAGGTCCCCGGTACCGGTGAGGCGCGAACGCAAGGAGTCTTTCACGTGAACCCATGCGTCGCCGCTACCGAGGCCCGAGTAGCTCGCCGTTCGCGATCTCAGGTGGCGCAGATCGAGGTCGCCGGACCCGACGTGACGGACCTCGAGCGTATCGACCGCTCCCTCGGCGGCGAGGTCGCCGGATCCCGTCATGGCGATGCTCAGGGCGCTTCCACGGGTCGCGAACGACGTCACGCCCGAAAGCCGCACGTCACCGGAACCGACGGAGGAAATCCCGAGCAGGCGAGCGGTTTGGACCTCGATGGACGGCAGCGGATCCAGGCGAACGTCGTCGCGGAAGCGCAGCGTGAGAGTGGTGCCGTCCAGGGTCGTTTCCACCCAGGAGAGAAGGTCCGAGGCACCTTCGAGAAAGACCACGGTCTCGGGTCCGGTCGACTCGAGAAGCGCGCCTTCCTCGGAGGGGAGGACGAGCACCGAGAGGTCGACACGGCCCCTGAGTTCGATCCGCTCGATCGGACGGAAGGTGCGCTGCTCCTGGACCACGGGGCCGCTCCCACGGATCACGGTCGGCCCGCCGCCAGGACAGGCCGTCAGCCCGCCCAGGGCAGCACCGCCCAGGGAGCTCAGGGCCAGGGCCTTCAGAATTCGCGACCTCGGGTACGTCATGCTTCTTCCATTCGTATCACAGGGCCCACTATTTCGAGGGGCCACGCGGAGAACTTGCCCGCGCCAGGCCTGGGCCTGGCCGGGACCCGGAACGGATCACGCTTCGCCCGCGACGAGCACCGCGTGGGCCCGTTCGGGTTCCGAGGCGGCGAGGAGCTCCTTCCGGACGAGATCCTTCGAGAGGACCCGCGCGATGTCCGCCAGCGTCCGGATGTGCAGTAGCTTCTGGCTCTTCGGAATCACGAGCAGCACCACGAGCCGGGTCGGGCGCCCGTCGATCGATTCGAAATCCAGGCCCTGCTCGGTCTGAATCACGCCGAGACACGCAATCACCTCGGACACGTCCTCGAGAGCCGCATGGGGAATCGCGACCCCGTCCTCCATGCCCGTGGACATCGAGCGCTCCCGCGAGAGCACGGCCTCACGAACGGCATCGGCAAGTTCGCTCTCCAGACGGCCCGTTTGAACCAGGTGCTCGACCAGATCCTGGATGCAGTTCCACTTGTCCGCGGGGTTGAATCCGAGCAACAGGTCGTCGGGTCCTATGAGCTCACTCGGTTTCATGGCGTGGAGGATAGCGTGGAGCCCCGCAGATAGATCCGTCCCTTGAAAAACGATGCGACGAGAGCCGCGCCCATCAGGAGCTGGAGCTGACCCCAGGGCGTCGGCGCCGCTTGCGGCGCGACGTCACCGAACGGGAGCAGCCCGCGGGCCAGTTCGGGCGCCAGCCCGAGCGCGAGGCTGCCGAACGCGGCGGAGAGCACGGCGATCAGGAAGAGCTTGGGCTCCCTCCGACGCGTTCCCGGCGGCACATGGCCGAGGGTTTCCGGGGTACGGAGAAAGACGCGGTGAACCCAGGGGAGCGCGACCAGGGCGAAGAGCGGCGCTGCGGAAAGGGCGAGCCCCAGTGATTCCGGGCCCTGGCCGTTCAGTTCCAGCGCGCCCACGGTCCGGGCTCGGCCGTGGAAGGCACCCAGGAAGGGCGCACCTGCGGCATCCGCCGCGGCGACCAGGCCCGCGAGGAAGGTCAGCGGAAAGAGCTGAGCCAGACCGTTCGGTGCCAGCCCAGGATGAGCCGCTTCCTCCGCGCGCACGAAGGCGAGGAGGGCGGCGAGCGCGCTGATCGGTAGAGCGAGCCCCACGAGGCCGATGGCGAACGCATCCGCGGACGCCTCCGTCGCCGCGCCCTGGCCCGCGATCAGGGCCCAGCACGCGGCGTAGACGAGGCTGCTCAGCTGGTGGGCGGCGCAGCGCTGGAGGAGCGCCACGACGGGCATGATCCAGACGGCGATGGACCCGATCTGAGCCAAGAACTCGGAGCCAGCGAACGTGCATGAGAGGAGCACCGCGTAGGTGATCGGTCGAAGGACGGCCGTCAGCCCGTAGCTGAACCTTGCGCCCCTCTCGACGTTCGGTCCACAGGCAAGGCCGGCCCAGACACCGCCGAGCAGCCCCGGGAGCACCAGCGGGAGCGCCAGTGCCACGAAGCCAAGCGTCGTGGAGGGATCACCGCCGAAAGGGGTTCCGAGCCACTCCAGGGCGCTCTCGCCGCCGGCGCTCCTTCGAAGGCGTCCAGCCAAAAGGACCCCGACAGGCGAAAGGACTCCGACGAGCCAGGCAGGGATCGCGCGCCGACCGCGGACGGAAAGAATGAGATCGCAGACGCTCAGAATCAGCAGCGCAACGGCGGCTCGCTCCAGCGTCGGGGACGCGATGGCGGCCGCCGCCGCGGCCGCCGCGAGCCAGCCGCCCGCGACGTGGGCGATCCGCCGACCCGCCGGGCGCCCGACACGCTCACCTGTGGCGCTCGCCAGGACCGACACCAGGACGCCTGCGGCCAGCGCCGCGAGGCCGGCAGCTCGGACGCCTTCCACCAGGAACGCGGGATCGGGGTCGCCTCCAGGGAGAGTCAGCGTCTGAACGAGAGAGAAGGTCAGGCTCATGATCGCGTCACCCGGGCCAGGCCCCACGCGACGAGCACCAGAACGAGCGTGGCCGCGGCGCCAGCGGCGGGCAGTTGCCAGAGGCTCTCCCATGGCGACTCCCCGGAAATGAACGCGCCAGCCCAGCCGACCAGGAGCCCGGCGACCAGCCAGGCCCGCTGCGGCCACGCCGGATCGCGTCCGGAGGATCCTGAGATGCTCGGACCGGCCGGATCAACGGGCGCTTCGAGGGAAGGTGACATCGTCGAATCGCTCATGGGCGGAACAGGGTGACCGCGCAGCCCCGGCCGCGCAACGCGCGACTCGCCGCTATTCCGATACCCGGCAACCCACATCAAACGTGCATCTCGGAGTCCCAATCGGGAAGATACCGCGCGGGAGTGGCGTCCCCATCTCCTGTCCTGGCCTCTCGGGGCCGACGGCTGGTCCCGAAGTGGCACTCGCCCGCCTCGCCCAGCGACCCGAAACTGAACACCGACAACGAGTTACAGCCATCGCACCTGGTGCCCTTGCCCCCAGCAGAGCCGCCGCTCGCGATGACGGTCCCTCGCCCCCGCACCCCCATCCTCGACCCGCGAACGACTCCATGACCCATGTAGCTGGCCTCGGCAACGCCGAAAAATCGACCGTCCACTGCATGGAGACACCGCGTTCCGCACAGGAAATCATGATGCTCCAGGCAAATTGCCGCACCTCTCGCCGCACTCTTCGCCGGGTCATTGCCCGCGGCTTCTCCCGGGCGGCACGCCTCGCGCCGGCCCCCCTCGCGTTGGCCTTCCTTTGGGCGCTGCCGCTGACCCTGGTTTCTGCCGCAGGGGCCGCCGCCGCTCCCCAGCAGAACCCTCAGCAAGACACAGCAGACCTCGCCACGATCGTCGAGGTCGAGGGCAGCTACGTGCTCAACTTCGCCCAGAGCGAGGAAGAGGACAGCATGTCCCTCTACCAGTTCACCCAGGCCTGCCAGGAAGTCACCGACCTCCAGTTCACCTGGAATCAGGACACCGAGGGACTTCTCAAGCAGAACAAGGTTCGCTTGCTCGGCCAGAAGACGATCAAGAAGGACCGCTTCTACTCGTTCTTCCAGGTGATGATGATCATCTCTGACTTCGTCTGCACCGAGGTCGGCGAGGACGACATCGCCGTCATCAAGATCGACTCGCTGACGACCACGGCGCGCAACAACCTGCGGTCGGGCGCGATCTACGTGGAGCCGGAGAACCTGGCCGACTACCAGGACCAGCCCGCCACGCTGATCACCACCGTCGTCACGCTGCCCAACACCGATGTTCGCCAGGTGTCGAACTCGATGCGCACGATGATCACGGACGCGAACACCCAGCAGATGCTGCCCGCGGGCAACTCGAACTCCATGGTGCTCGTCGGCTTCGGCAGCAACGTGGTCGCGCTCGCCAACATGCTCTCGATCATCGACGAGGCTTCGAAGTCCGAATCGCCGACGCCCGAATTCGAGATGATCAAGCTGGAGTACGCCGTCCCGGACGACGTCGCCGCCATGGTGGAAGAGCTGCTGGAGGCCGCCAACCAGGCCAAGCAGCAGAACGCCGCTGTCCAGGGCGCCCAGGGCACGATCAGCCGCAACCAGGGCGAGGCGAAGATCATCGTCGACGCGCGCACCAACTCGCTCATCATCGTGGCGCTCCCCGAGGAGATGCCGCGGATCAAGGAACTCATCGCGCGTCTCGACGTGGACATCGTCGAACGTGAGCGCAGCTACCATATCGTCGGCCTGGAGAACGTCAGCGCCGAGGACCTGGCGGAGACGCTGAACGACTTCCTGGAGGACGCCGTCCAGCTCGACCAGCAGGCCGGCGGGACCGCAGGCAACAACCAGCGGAACGGCGGCGCACAGCGCTCCAGCAACAACGCCCGCGAGTTCGTCGTGGTCGCGGACAACGAGACCAACTCCCTTCTGATCGCCGCCAACCGGACGCGCTATCAGGACCTCAAGGGCATGATCGAACTCCTCGATCGCCGCCAGGACCAGGTGCTCATCGAGACCGCGCTGATCGAACTCACGAGCCGCGACATGCTCGACATCGGCGTGGAACTCGGCTTTGCGGACATCCCCGGCACCGACCAGACCGGCGGCTTCGGCGTGACGGGCTTCGGTCTCTCCACCCTGGAGGACTCGGACGGCGACGGCGTCGTCGACGTGCGCGTCCCGAGCCTCGGCCAGGGCGTTACCGCCGGCATCATCGACGGCGGCGACTTCTCGATCCCGATGCTCCTCGCCCTCGTGGAAGAGAAGCGGAACTCGAACGTGCTGAACGTCCCGAGCGTGCTCGTGAACAACAACTCGGTCGCCACGGTCTCGACCCTCGACGAGCAGCCCACGACCCAGATCACCGCGACCGGCGGTGGTGTCGGCGCGGGTCAGACCCAGACGAACTTCAACGGTTACCAGGAGGCGGGTATCACCATGGAGATCTCGCCGTCGATCAGCGCTTCCCGGTACCTGCGCCTCGACATCTACCTGGAGGTCTCGACCTTCATCGGCAGCGTCCAGGGAGCCATTCCTCCCCCGCGCGTCACCCGGACGATCCGGACGCAGGTCAACGTGCCCGATGGCGCCACCATGGTCATCGGCGGCATCGTGGTCGACAACGAAAGCGACACCCGCACGCAGGTCCCCGTGCTCGGGGATATCCCGATCCTCGGGCGACTGTTCAGCCGCGAGTCCTCGAACCGCGACCGCACGGTGCTCTACTTCTTCGTGACCCCGCACATCATGAAGGACACGGAGTTCGCCGACCTCGCCGAGTTCTCGTTCACGAAGAAGCTGGAAGCCGCGGAGCAGATCGGCATGGACCGTCTCCGCAAGATCGACCCGAACTTCGGGGCCCCGGACGGCAGCGGATCCGACGTCAGCCTGGAGGGCTTCGACCTCCCGCTCTACTCGGCGCCGATCCGCGGCGAAGTCGAGGGCGAAGACGTCGGCATCACGCCGTTCGAAGCCGCTTCGATGCTGGATGGCACCAAGAAGGAGTAGCCGACCCGGTCCCTCTTCATCGACGGCCGAAGGAGATCCTCCCCGGAGGACCTCCTTCGGCCCGTCCCGCGCCCTCACTCCCTCGAGCGACCGATCGGCCGCTCCTCGGCCCGCCTCCCCGGCCCTCACTCGGCCCCCAACTCGGCCCAACCTCCTTGGGCACTCCACTATGGTCAGTATCGGTGACATGCTGCTCGACGCAGGCTTGACCCGCGATCGACTCGAAGAATGCCGCGGAGTGGCGGCCACGGGCGGCGACTCCCTCGACAAGGTCATTCTCTCGAGGGGCTACATGGACGAGAACGTCCTGCTTCAGATCTACGCGAAGGCCCTCGGCTACGAGTTCCGCAAGAGCCTCGACGGAACGAAGGTTCCGATGAGCTTCGTCGACTCCGTGCCGGTGCACTTCGCGCGGAACTACAACCTCGTGGCCCTGGAGAAGACCGACGACGTGCTTCGCGTGGCGACCTGCTCGCCCCTCGATCCCCATCCGATGGACGACCTCTCGGCGCTTCTCGGCGTCGAGGTGGACGCGGTGCTCGCGCCGAAGCCCGAGATCACGACCCTGATCGCCCGCGCCTACCGGCACAAGGCCGACGGCGTGGACGAGGCCCTCGACGCCGTCGCCGAGGACGGTGACATCGGCTCCCTGGCCGCCGAGATCGACGACTCCGAGGACGTGCTCGACGTCTCGAACAAGGCGCCGATCATCAAGCTGGTGAACACGATCATGTTCCAGGCTCTGAAGCTCCGCGCCTCGGATATTCACTTCCAGCCCTACCCCGACCGGATGCAGGTGCGCTTCCGGATCGATGGTCTGCTCTACGACATGGACGCGATTCCGAAGCGCGTGCAGGACGCGATCATCAGCCGCGTCAAGGTCATGGGCAAGATGGACATCGCCGAGCGGCGTCTCCCCCAGGACGGTCGCGCCACCATTCGCCTCGGCGACGGCGAGGTCGACGTACGTATCAGCTCGGTCCCGACGAGCCAGGGCGAGCGGATCGTGATGCGGATGCTGGACAAGACGGCCAAGCTCTACCGCCTGCACGAGATCGGCCTCGAGCCCGAGAACCTCGCGATGATCCGCGAGTACCTCGACTACAACCACGGCATCATCCTCGTCACGGGGCCCACCGGTTCCGGCAAGACGACGACGCTGTACGCGTCGATGGCCGAGATCGATACGACCAAGAAGAACATCCTCACCATCGAGGATCCGGTCGAGTACGCCATCGGCGGCATCAGCCAGGTCCAGGTGAACGCGAAGAAGGGACTGACGTTCGCGTCGGGTCTCCGCTCGTTCCTGCGCCAGGACCCGGACGTGATGATGGTCGGTGAGATTCGAGACCTGGAGACGGCCGAGGTCGCGATCCGCGCGGCGCTCACCGGTCACCTCGTGTTCTCCACCGTGCACACGAACGACGCCGCCAGCACGATCACTCGGATGGTGGACCAGGGCGTCGAGCCCTACCTCGTCGCCTCGTCGATCATTCTCATCATCGCCCAGCGCCTCGTGCGGACCGTTTGCCCCCACTGCAAGGTGGTCGGCCCGATCACCGAGGAATGGGAAGCCAAGCTCCGCAAGGTCGGCATGACCGCCGAGGAGCTGCACGGAGAGATCGCCTACGGACCTGGCTGCGACGAGTGCTTCCACTCGGGCTACGCCGGCCGAACCGCCATCTACGAGTTCCTCCCGGTGAACGAAAAGATCCGCACCCTCGTGATGGATGGAGCGTCCGCGACCGACATCAAGCGCGAGCAGACCAAGCAAGGCTTCCAGACGCTGCGGACCGACGGGCGCGAGAAGATCAAGGTCGGCCTGACCACGCCTGATGAAGTGCTTCGCGTGACCCAGCTCGACGTCTGATATGCCCATTTACCAGTACAAGGCCTTCGCCCCCGGAGGAGCCACGAAGTCCGGCATCGTCGATGCGGACACCGAGAAGGACGCCCGCACGAAGCTGCGGCGCCAGAGTCTTCTGGTGTCGGAGCTCAACGAGACGCGGGGCGGCCGCAGGCTGAAGTCGAAGGGCGCCAACGACGCCGTCGGCCGGGATCGCACCAGCACCATCAGCAAGCTGAAGGCGGCGCGCGCCAGCTCCCAGGGCCCGGGCTCCCGCGAGATCGACATCGTGTCGGGCATGACGCGCCAGCTGGCGACCCTGCTCGGCTCGGGCATCGCGCTCAACGAGTCGCTCTCCGCCCTCGTCGACCAGGCGGAACAGCGCCGCGTCGAGACCCTCTGCCGGGAGATCCGCGAGGATATCCAGCAGGGCACCAACCTCGCCGACTCGCTCCAGAAGCACCCGGGCTGGTTCACGCCGCTGTACGTCAACATGGTTCGCGCTGGCCAGGCCGCCGGTAACCTCGACAGCGTGCTCACCCGCCTGGCGGACTATCTCCAGGGCCAGCGCGCCCTGCGGCGGAAGATCGTCGGTGCGCTGACCTACCCCCTGATGATGATCACGGTCGGCATGATCGTCGTCACCATCCTGATGGCCAAGGTGGTCCCCGAGATCACCAAGATGCTCATCGACCAGAAGAAGGAGCTGCCCCCGGCCACCAAGGTGCTGGTCGGCGCCAGCGACTTCCTCAAGCAGTGGTGGTGGGCCATTTTCCTCGGCATCGCCATCATCTCCTTCATCTTCGAGCGGATCTACTCCAAGGGCGGCGACGGGCGCCTTCGGATCGACAAGTTTCTGCTGAAGACTCCGGTCCTCGGCGACCTGCTCCGGCGCGCGGCGGTCTCCCGCTTCACCCGGACCCTCGCCACGCTCCTCCAGAGCGGTGTTCCGGTGATCCAGTCCCTGGAGATCACCGAAAACGTCGTGGGCAACCGGGTCATCAAGGACGCGACCGCCCACGTCCGCGAGAGGGTCATGGAGGGCACCGACATCGCCACGCCCCTCAAGAAGAGCGGCGCCTTCCCCTCGACCGTGGGCTACATGGTGGCGGTCGGGGAGCAGTCCGGAGAACTCGAGCAGATGCTCGACCGCATCGCGACGGCGTATGATGAGGAGATCGAGGTGGCCGCCGAGCGCTTCACCAGCGTCCTGGAGCCCATCATGATCATCGTTCTCGCCAGCGTCGTCGGCTACATCGTCTTCGCCATCGTCGTTCCGATCCTGGAGATCGGCGAGATCTAATGAAATACGACGCCTGTTCGGGCGTTCCTATCCCACAGCCATGAAAGTCAATCGAAACCGAATCTCCCGACTCCAGCGTTCCCAGGCAGGCTTCTCCCTGGCGGAACTGATGGTCGTCATCGTCATCATCGGCCTCCTGGCAACCGTCGTCGCGCCCAAGCTGTTCGACCGCCTCGGTAGTGCCCAGGTCAGCGCCGCCAAGCAGGACATGATCGCGATCCTCGACGAGGTCAACATGTTCCGGCTCAACAACGGCGAGATGCCGAGCTCGATCGAGGAGCTCACCCGGGAGGACGACAAAGGCCGCAAGTACCTCGATACCGACGTGGTACCGAAGGATCCCTGGGGCAACGAGTACATCCTCGAAGAGGACGACAACGGCGATCCCGTGATCTGGTGCTACGGCGCCGATGGCACCCAGGGCGGCGAAGGCGGCGACCTCGACTTCAGCACGAAGATGATCAAGAACCGGGAGATCTGATTCTCGCCGGATCGAACAGCGGGGCCTGCTCGGGTCCTTTTCCGAAGACCGCGGACGCGATGTGCGCCCTGGTGAACCTCCCATGACGCCACGACACCCAAAGCGAGCTCGAGCGGGATTCACGCTCACCGAGATGATGCTCGTCGTGGCGGTCATCGCGCTCATGGCGACGGTCGTGGGCGGCAGCCTCGACTCGATGCTGCCCAAGGAGCGCCTGAACACGGCGGTCCGGAACCTGACGGCGCTGCTCCGGAATGCGCGCTCCGAATCCGTGGGCCGCGGCCTCGAGTTCTACGTCGAGTACGACCTCGACGAGCATCGCTACCGCATGGTGACGCCGTTCGCCAAGGACGGGACGCGCTTCATCCAGGAAGAGATGACCGAGGACGAACAGTTCGCCCTCGCGTGGGAGCTTCTGCCGCCGGGCGTGGAGTTCGCCAGCGTCGCGATCACGGGCGAGATCTACGCAGACGGGCACTGCTACGCCCGCTTCGACCCGCGCGGGGCCGCCTCGGACCACCAGGTCGTCCTCGCGCAGCCCGCCTACGACAACTTCTACACCGTGGAGGTCATGGCGCTCACGGGCACCTTCAAGTTCCACCGCGGCATCTTCACGCGGGAGGCTCCGGACGACGGAGACTTCGACTGATGCGTCTCCCCCCTCCTCGCAGCTGCAGACGGACGAACCCCGCCGGGGCAGGTTTCACGCTCGTCGAAGCCGCGCTGACGCTCGCCATCGTGGCGCTCGTGCTCGTCACCGTGCTCCAGGGCATGGAGGGCGCCAAGCTGAGCGCCTTCCAGACGCGCCAGAAAAAGACGGCCTACGAACTGGCCCAGGGCATGCTCGGGGAGATCACCGTCGGCCTGTGGCGCGACGAGCTCGAATCCGGCATGAACGGCACCTTCGCGGAGCAGGACGAGCCTGACTTCCTGTGGGAAGTGGCCCTCGGTGAAGACGTCTTCGAGGAGCAGGCCACCGACGACGAGCGCCCCTTCGACAACTTCGCGGCCCGCCGCGACTGGGAGGAGCGCAACCGCTCGGACTCGGAAGAAGAGGAGTACGAGGACGGGGAAGCGCCCGCCGAGCCGTTCGAGAAGATCCGCATCCGCGTGACCTTCCAGAAGGTCAAGGACTTCTCCAACGAGATCGTCCTCGAGAGATGGTGTCCCTGGGAGGAGATCTACGGTCCGAGCGAGGAAGACATCGCGGCCGGCGAAGGCGCCGCGGCTCCCGCCGGTGGGAACCCGCCGGGCGGGACCGGGGAAGACGCGGCCAGGAGCGGCGGGTGAACGACGTGATGAAGCACAGAATGCCAGATCGCCGTCGCGCGACGTCCTCCATCCCGGGATCGATGCGATCGGGCTTCACGCTCGTGGAGGTGATGCTCGTCGCCATGATCATGGGCATGATGATGGTCAGCATCACGAAGCTCATGCAGGCCGCCCGCCGCACGCGGGACACGATCCATAATTTCCAGGAGACCCAGCTCGCGGGCCCCGCGGTCCTGGAGATGATCACCCGCGACCTGGATGGGCTCATCACCACCGGCCGACCGCGGACGCAATGGCTCAAGATCACGGATCGAACCGTCAACGGCCAGGACGCAGACCGCATCGACTTCGTCACGACGACGGACTCGCTGCTGATCCTGACCGATGACGACGACGAGCCGTTGCGCGCGGACATCAACGAGGTGGGCTACGTCCTTCGCCCTAGCCCCGAGAACGACGAGTTCCTGGAGATCTATCGCCGCGAGGACTTCGGCGTCGACACCGAGCCCATGGAGGGCGGCGATTACACCTTCCTCTCGGACCAGGTGAAGGGGCTCAATATCGAGGTGTTCCTCGAGGACGGTCCCGACCCCGAGCCGGAGGACGAGTGGAACGCGGACAGCGTGGCGCCGCTCCCTGGATCAGGCCCCGTCGCCAACGTGGGCGGCACGTCGAACGCAGGGTCGAACGAGGACAGCGTGGGCGGCCTGCCCGCGTGGATCCGAATCTCGCTGACGATCGAGCTGAAGCCCCGCATCGATCGCGAGTCGATGGACTTCAGCGGAGCGGACAAGCGCACGATCACCTACGTGCGGAACTACCGTTTCCCGAGCGTCTTGCGGGTCGAAGAAGGCGCCATCCCGCGACTGGGGATTCCTCCCGCTCCGTCGGCTGGCGGCGCGACGGATCCGAACGCGCCTGTCCCGCCCGGCGATAATACCCCGCCCACGCAGGACGGCAGCACGCCGCCCCCCGGGGGAGACGGCCAGGGCTTCAAGGACGCGAAGTGAACGGTCAAACCCGTCCTTCAGCCCTTGGAGCGGCCTGACCTCCTTCGCTACCTGAACGCGATACCAACCGCGTCCGTGAAGTTGGACGTGACCGCCGGGTTGGCGTCGCGGTACCACACCTGGAACCACCAGGTTTCACCTGCCGAGACCGAGGCCGTACCGATCGGCTGTGGCAGCGACGCCGTGTTGATGACGATGTCGATGCGGCCGTCGGTTCCTGCCTGGGTGAAGTCCTGCACGAGGCGCCCGACGCCACCCGAAAGGCAGATGTTGCCCTGGCTTCCGCCCGGTGCGGCAGAGAAGCCGGAGTTCAGGCTGGCTAGGGCATAGGCAAAGCTGAAGCGTGGCAAGAAGGCTGCCTCCAGCGTCAGATTGCGATCGTTCGCCACGTCGCTCCCCCTCGCGACGAGTGACGCCGCGCGCCCCGTCGAGTTCGGCACCGCCGGGGCGCAGAGCAGCTCGCCCAGCGGAGCCCACGCGTAGCAAACCGACCAGGCCGTTCCCTGTTCGTCGATGCCGGGGGTGAACTCCGCCCCGGGGGCGCCGATCAGGGGATAGCCAGATCGCATGGCGACCGACGCGCCGACGTACCAGTACTCGTCGGACTGGGGCAGCTGAATGGTGCGCTCCTTGCTCCAGCCGGTGGTCGGCGACCGTCGCAGGAGATCGACGGAGCCCCGGTTGGTGAGCAGTGGCCCGCCAGCCGTCGCGGCAGCCGTGCGGCCCGGAGCTCCCGCCAGCACAACGTCATCCTGGATCGCGACGCTCGCGCCCAGACGATTGCCGCCGCCCGGTTCGTTCAGCCCGTAGGTAAAGACGAGCCCCCAGCTCACCGGCAGCGCCGACGTGTAAATGGAAACGGTTCCCTTCTCGATCAGTGACCCGTTCATGGCCTCCGGAGCCCCCACCACGAGTGTCCCCGTCGCGCCCTGGCGGGGAGGTTCCATGGCGAGTGCGCTGCCGAAACCCGCGTAGGCGGTCGGCTGACTCGGGAAGAGCGTCTGGACCTTGACCCAGTTCTGCATCCCGGTGGCTCCCTGCGCCTCGTAGATCACGACGCCGCCCGAGTTCTGGGGACCCGACGGCGCATCCAGGCGCGCGGCCCCCACGGCCAGCGTCGCGGGCGCCACGGCGAGCGCTTCACCGAAACCGTCCCCCGCGCGGCCGGTCGGATCCTGAATCAGCCCATCGAGCGTGACCGTGTTGGCGGCGAGGTCGAAGGTGTAGGTGTAAACCGTCCCCGCATCGAAGGCGGTCTCGTCAGCCCGCGGTGCGCCGACCGCAATCTTGTCGGCGAGGACCGCGACGGAGCAGCCGAAGCCGTCGTTGATTCCGGCGTTCGGCGCCACGAGTTTGTCGACGAGGACGAAGGGCGAGCCAAAACCGAAGCGGCGGAAGACGTACGCGGCTCCGGCATTCGGAGCGGCCTGGTCGTCGCCCTTGGCGCCCACGACGAGCAGGTTCCCGCCGATGGCGATCGCCTCGCCGAAGCGATCGAAAGAGTTCACCGCCGTAGGGCGGAGTTCCTGGGAGATCGTGAACGCACCGGTCAACTCCTCACGCAGGAAGACGTGCACGGCTCCCGCGTCCACTCCGGATGCGCTGTCCCCGGGTGCGCCGATGATCGCGGTCCTCTCCGAGGCCGCCACGGCCGTCCCGAAGCGCGCACGGAACGTGGCGGCCGGCGATGGCAGTGGCTGATTGAAGGGCGGTGCCCCCTGTGGAATGGCGGCTTCTGCAGCGGTCGTTAACCACACACCGAGCAAGAGGGCCGCAGCAGGCACTCTCCGCGCGACATCTCGCCGACACCCTGAACCTTCGCGACGTACCGATGTTCTGAACTTCATGCCTTCGATCCCCCCTTCCGAATGCTCACTGCACCGGATCCCCCTGGATCGCTATTTTGCCTCCAGGCCCTGCACCACCCTCGAACCAGCTAACGCTGCTCGAAAGGCTTCGTGCAGGCAAGAGGATGATGCACCGCCCCCATAGTTCCCAAGCAAGGGACACATGAAATGGCTGTCAGGATGAGCCAGGACTCACGCCCCTCCCTCGAAACGGCCGAGGAAAGCGCTCCTGCCTACTCTATCGGACGCCCGATCGACTTCCTGCCGCCCAAATAGCTCTGGAGAGCCTCGGGAATCGAAACCGTGCCGTCGGCGTTCTGGTGATTCTCCACCAGCGCGATGATCATCCTCGTCGAGGCGGCCACCGTGTTGTTGAGGGTGTGCACATGGCGCACCTTCCCCTCCTCGTCGCGGTACCGAAGGTTGAGTCTCCGCGCCTGGAAGTCGTGGAAACGCGAGGCGCTGTGGGTCTCCCCGTAGCCTTCACGCGAGGGCATCCAGGTCTCGATGTCGAACTTCTGGATCTGCGGCTGACCGAGGTCCCCGCCGCAGACGTTCACCACACGGTACGGCAGATCGAGCGACTGCAGGATCGCCTCCGAGTTCCCGAGGATCGCCTCGTGGTGAGCGAGACTACGCGCTTCGTCCGCAATATCGAGGATCACCTGCTCGACCTTCTGGAACTGGTGCACGCGGTAGAGGCCCTTGGTGTCCTTGCCGTACGTACCCGCCTCACGGCGGTAGCAGGTCGACTGCGCCACGAACTTCATGGGCAGGTCCTTGCCGTCCAGGATCTCGTCCTGATAGAGCGCCGTGACCGGGACCTCGGCGGTTCCGACGAGGCAGAGATCATCCCGCTCGTCGCAGCGATACGCCTGGTCCTCGCCGCCCGGGAAGTAGCCTGTCCCCACCATCGTCTCGCGCCGCACGAGGGTCGGAACCGACAGCGGAGTGAATCCACGCGCGACCATCGAGTCGAAGGCGAAGCGCATGATGGCATGCTCCAGCAGCGCCATGTCGCCGAGGAGCACGTAGTTGCGGGAACCCGAGAGCCTGGCCCCACGCACGGAGTCGATCCAGTGGTGGATTTCGCCGAGCTCCGAGTGCGACCGCGGCTCGAAGTCGAAGGCCCGGGGTACACCCACCTTTCGCATCTCGACGTTGTCCGCGTCGGTAGCACCTTCGGGGACTTCGTCCGCGGGCACGTTGGGAACCAAGAGCAGCAGGGCGTCCAGTTCTTCCTGGACCTCCTTCTGCTTGGCCTCCAGCTCCTTCAGTCGGCCGGTGTCGTCCGATTGAGCCGCGACGAGGGCCGCCCTGTCTGCCGGCGCGGCCTCCGCGATCTTCTTCCCGGCTACCTTCTTGGCGGCGCGGAGTGCATCCACGGATCCCACCAGCTCGCGACGCTCCTCGTCGAGCGCGACGATTCGGTCCACGTCGCAGGGGATACGCTTCTTGGCCGCCCCGGCCTTGACGACGTCGGGGTTCTGAACGATGAATTTCAGGTCGAGCATGCGGGGGAAGTTACTACAGCCACTCCGACTCGATGCTTCCGAACAGCTTGTTCTTCTTCTCGATCAGCTGAACCTCGACTTCTTCGCCCTTGGTGTCGAACAACACGTCGAGCGGCTTCCAGAACTGATCCCACCCGTACTTCGTGAGATCGTCCAGCGAGACAGCGGGGTGCATCTTCTCGGACTCGAAGGCCCGCTTGGACCCCTTCTTCCGGATGAAAGCCTCCGGCTGGGGCACCGCTCCGTAGAACCGGTCGTAGGCCTCGCCCCCGGCGCCGATCACCTGGACCGACATCCCCTTCACCGTGGCCGACTCTTGCTGGCGGGACACGTCGAAACCGAAGCTGTAGGGGGCTCCCAGGGTCACCTCGACGTTCTCCCCCTCCTTCACCAGGTAGCCGGGCGAGCTGTCCGAGGGGAGGATCACAGCCTTCATGGCCTGCATCTTCTTTCCTTCGCGCACGATCCCGAAGTAAAGGTCCCAGCGCCCTTCCGGCACCTCGACCTTACCGCCGCCCCCGATGTTGACGAAGGTTTCGCCGAGCACGCCGCCGTTCCCTTTGAGGATCACGATGTCCGGCTTCACCCCTTTCGCCTTGAGCTGAAGAGTCCCCGTCTTGAAGGTGACCGGCTCCACGGAGACCTCCGTCCCCGCGTTCAACACGGTCAGCGCGTGCCACCCGGCGGATCCCAGGTTGACGTACTGGCTCATGGGCTGAGCCATCTTCTCCCCGTCGATACGGATGGAATCAACCTCGGGCTGGGTCATCCCTGACTTGAGCTGCGTGTGGGCCCAGGCCGACGGCATGGAGCCATAGACGCCGTCGAGGTTGTCGTCGTACAGTTCGATCTCGACCCCGGCGACCTCACCCGCCATGTAGCCACCGGGGATATAGAAGAGGCTCATCTGATCGCTCGTCGGCGCCAGGTTCATCTGCTGACCCTGGTAGAAGTCCTGGGTCCGGCCGACTTCGACCATGAGCCCCCACTTCCGCTTCGCCGCGCCTTCACCGATCTCCATGACGACGGTGTCGAGCTTGCCCTTCGCAGGCCACTCCATATCGCCGGTACCATCGCGATCGAGGTCGATCATGACCTTGGCCGCTCCTTCACGAATGATCTGGGGACCGTTCGGCCCGAGGCGCGGGATGTCAGACTTGCTCCCCGGCGCCCGGAGTTGAACCGCAGGCCAGATCTGACGGTGCTCGTCGAGGTAGTAGTTGGGCCGCTGGTCGTCCTTGAGGCCCTTGATCTCCTGGAAGGAGAGCTTGGCGGTCAACGCGCCGCCGGCGACGGGCGCTTTCCCATCCTCGGGATCGTCCTTCGGATCATCCTCGTTGGGCGTCTCGTCCGGCTTGCCGGTGACGGGCTCAGGCTTCTTCGCGGCGCCAGAACCGAACCCCATGCCGACGAGCGCCCGCAACCGCGGGTGGACACGCTTGTAGGTGAGGTCCTTGACTCCGAGCTCCTCACGCAGCGCGAGGCCCTTCTCATACAGCTCCGTGACGCGCTGGAGGTTCGTCTTCTTCTTGTGGTACTGCTCGTCCGCGAGGGCGCCTGCAGAGATCAACGAATCGGACTCGTACCACTTGTCTCCGATCTTCTCGAACTCACCCGCGAGGCGCTCGTAGCGTTCGGCAACCTTCAGGAGCTCGGCGGGGTCCTTGCTGGTCTCCGCCGCGGTCCGCTGCTTCACCAGCTTGTCGTACTCGACCTTGATCTTGCGGCGGATCTTCTTCTCGGCCTGGGTCAGGTTGACGAAGTAGAGTTCTAGCCGGTCCGGGAAATCGTTGTCGTAGAGCCGCGTCCAGGTGTCCCTGAGAGCATTGAAGCGATCGTAGAGAATGTCGTTCGGCGCATAGCTGATCGCTTCCGCCGTGATCAGGATCGTGAAGATCGCGTCGGCCTCCTGGCTCTGAACGAGCTTGTCCATCTTGGCCTTCGACCCTTGCTTGACCGCCGCATCGAAGTCGAGGCGGAATCGATCCAGCGAGGACTGCGCCGAGGTGGACGCGACCGCTGCCAGGCCAGCCGCCGGTACGACCAGGCCAGCAGGAGCCGCCAGCGTCCCGGGCGCGAGGGCGAGGAGTACGGAGAAGGCGCAAGGAGCTGCGAGACGAAGCATGGGCATGTCCAGGGGTCGAAGGGAGGGGCCAGGCAGCCATGATAACGGCGGCGGCGCGGCTCTGGGAGCCCTTCTGGTAGTCCAGGAGCGCCCAAAAGACACCCCCACACTCGCCGAGGGCCCCTCGCAGGCCGGTCAGGTACGCACTACTTCTTACGAGCGGACCGCTTGTTCAGGAACGTTTTCTCGGACCTGGAGAGGGACCCGAGCCCCTCGCGGCTGATTTTCGCCAGCAGCTGATCAATGCGAGCATCGTCGCTGATCCGCCGCTCGGTATCGGCGACGGCGCGCCGCCGCTCGATGACAGCGATGGGATCCTTCCAGATCCAGCGCCGCTTCACCGCCAGGAATCCGTACGCCGCTCCGCCGATATGGACCATGTGAGCGATCCGGCCGGGCGGCAGCCCTCTCTGGAGTTCCAGCAGCAGAGGAAAGACATCGATCGCCACCAGGATCGACGCCATGACCCAGAGCTTCAGGGGAATGAAGATGAATAGCACCTGGGCGTGTGGCTGCAAGGTCGCCGCCGCCACGATCAATCCCATCACCGCGCCGGACGCACCGATGGTCGCGGTATCGCGACCGATGGCCAGCATGAAACCGAGCTGGAGCAGAGCGCCCACGACGGCCGCGGTCAGGTAGAAAAAGATGAACCGCCGCCCACCGATCATCGACTCCAGCATCGTGCCGAAGAAGAAGAGACCCAGCATGTTGTACAGGAGGTGCCCGAGCCCCTGCGTGTCATGAAGGAAGGCGTAGGTCACAGGCTGCCATATCGCAGGGATGAACGACCGCCACATCCCGGGGTTGATCCCGAGGAAGTCGATGACCGCGTTCTGGGCGCCCAGCGAGAAGAACCCGAGCAGGAAGAGCGCCAAGAAGATGCCCGCGTTCGCGATCATCAGCTTCTTGACCCACTCCGTCAGGGGTGGAAGAGCCAGCTGCATCCGCGGCTGGGATCCGTATCCATCGTCGTAGCTGGCCATCGTGTTAGAGCGTGGGGCCAGGGATCCGGCCCTCGAGGTGAACTCCCTGCCGCGCTGCGGAAGCCCGAAGCGTGTTCGCGAGAAGCATCGCGATGGTCATCGGTCCGATGCCGCCCGGCACCGGCGTGATGTGCGAGGCTACGGCTGACGCAGCGGCGAAGTCCACGTCACCGACCAGCTTGCCGTCGTCGCCACGATTGATGCCGACATCGAGCACCACGGCGCCTGGCTTGACCCAGCCGCCCTGCACCAGTTTCGGCACGCCAACCGCCGCGACGATGACATCGGCGCTGCGGCAGTGGGCCGCCAGATCGCGGGTCCGACTATGGCAGATCGTCACCGTCGCGTTCCGCGCGAGCGCCAGCTGTGCGAACGGCTTGCCCACCAGCATCGATCGGCCGATCACGACCACGTCCTTTCCCGACAGGTCCACGCCGTGGCGATCGAGGATCTCGATACAGCCCGCAGGCGTGCAAGGAAGCAGACCCTCCCGACCGCTCACGAGCTTCGCCACGCTGGACGAGGTCAGGCCGTCCACGTCCTTGGTGGGATCGATCGATTCGATCACGGCGTCCGAGTCGAGCCCCTTCGGCAGCGGCAGCTGAACGAGAATCCCGTCGACGCGGTCGTCCTCGTTGAGGGAGCGCACCGTCCCCATGACCTCCTCCTGGGAGGCCGTCGCGGGGAGCCGCACGGTATGCACCTCGAAGCCTGCTGCGGTGGCCGCCCGGTCCTTGGCACCCACGTACACCTGGCTCGCCGGGTCGTCGCCGACGAGAACGACCGTCAAGCCGGGCGCACGGCCCGAGCGAGCGAGGTCGGCGGACAGCGCCGCCACCTCACCCCGAACCTCGGCCGCCGTGGCCTTGCCGTCGAGAATCGCTCCTGTCGTCATCGTTTGCGGCTCCGCGCCGGGTGATTTCTTATCCGCGAGATCGGTCATGCTGCGCCGAGGCTACGACGCGGGCGCAGAAACATCATCCATCCAAGGCCGCTGAGTGCCGCAAAAACCGCCACGAAGCTGTAATAGCTCCAGAGGGTCTTCAGAACGCCCGCCGTGAAACCGTAGCTGTGAAGGCCGACGCCGAGCTGGTTGACGTGCCACCACGAGAACGCGACGACTGCCCCTCCCATGACGGCCAGCACGCAGACCCCGAAGTCCTTGATGTAGCCGGCCATCCGGGCGTGCAAGATCACGAGCTCGAACAGCACGATCATGAGCGCGCCGTTCTCCTTCGGGTCCCAGCCCCAGAACCGGCCCCAGGAATCGTTGGCCCAGACCCCGCCGAGGATCGTTCCCACCACCGAGAACAGAAGGCCGAAGCAGAGGACCCCGTAGATCATCCGGGCAAAGGACCGGTACCAGGCAGCCGACGCGGTATCGAGGGCCGCGCCCTGATCCTTCATCCCCCGGAAGAGCCGCATCACGATCCAGACGTGGGCCAGCGCGGCGGCCAGAAGGCCCGCGGCGTAACCGATCGTCACCGTCGTCACGTGGGTGGCGAGCCAGAAGTTGGTGTTCAGCACCGCGACGAGGCCCCCCATCGTGTCGCCCTGGGAAGCGGCCTCGACGAGTTCGTACTTCATCGAAAGGAACATCCCGGAGGCCCCCAGCGCCGCCGCGCTGGCGAGCGCGATGCGCTCCTTCGTCAGCGCCTCCGTGATCAGGCAGACCGCGACGGCCACCGACGTGATGAAGAGGATGGTCTCGTAAAGAGTGGCCACGGGAGGGCGGTCCAGCAGCACGCAGCGAATGGTCACTCCCACCACCGCGAGCAAGAGACCCACGAGGGAGAAGCCCCAGACCCCGAGGGAGAGCACCTTGCCGAAGGTCTGTCGTCGCGGGACCATCCAGGAGATGGCCGCCATGAGGAAAGCGGCGAGGAAGCACAGGAGCGCGCGATAAAAGAAGTCGCCCTGGTAGTAGGTCAACTCCAGCGGCACCTTCTCGAACTCTCCGCGCGCTTTCGCGGCCCCTTCAGCCGCCGTCTGGGCGCCGATGATGGCCGCGGACGCGCCGTCCACGTCTCCCTGGTTCTCTCCGATCGCGGCCAGCGCGTTCACGAGGCCGACCTCGGCGGGGTTCACCCCCTGGCGGGAGCTCATGGTCTGATCGATCAGCTCCCCCGCCGTGCTCCACTCTTCGACGCTCTGGTCCGAAGGCGGGAAGAAGGCGATCCCGAACGCGCGATTCGCCCACGCGGCGTTGATGCCCTTCTCCAGCGCGGCGAACTCCCGCATCACGGCATCGCGACCCTCTGCCCCGGCCTCCTGCATCCAGCCCGTCACCGTATCCCAGCGCGAAAGCACCAGGCCCAGGGGCAGCGGCGCGTTGTTCGCGCCCTCCGGGTACAGCTCCAGAAGCCGCTCCGAAGGGTCCTCGCCCAGGGTGGTCACGAGGGAGGAGAACGTCGTCTCCAGGAGGTCGTACTCGGCGACCGCGTTGAAGAGCGCGATCGTCTGCGTCTCGACGGGGTCGAGCTTCTCGTCACGTTGACGCTTGGCCACCGCCTTGCGGTACTCGGACTCCAGCTTCGCCAGTCCAGGCCGAAGCTGCTGGAACGAGTAGCGGTCCCGCTTCTTGCGCCCTTCGAAACGCAGCCCCACGGCGTCCAGCACCGCGTTGTCGTTCACGAGGAAGATCTCGTAGTGACGCGCCTGCTCCGGGAACAGCATCACGTCCATCAGCCATTCGACCTGGCCGATCCGCTCCTTGCCGGTCGGCAGGCCGAAGCCCTCGGGAATCGTGTAGGAGCGCTTGCCGTTCATGTTCAGCATCCGGAAGCCGGCGTACGTGAACAGCGGCTTCACCCGACCCCGATCCTGGATCGGAATCTTGCCGAACGCCTCGACGGCCTCCTTCGGCCAGGGCTTCGGTCGAGCGACCTCGACGTCGACCTTCTGGACCTGGCGCTGGGGCGCGGCTGACGCGGAGCCTGAAGTTCCCGCGAAGGCGAGGAGGGCGAGGGCGACGGCGAGGCCTGTGCGAATCATCTGTTTCATGCTGCTGATTTCCCGCGGGCTTTCTCACCCGATTTCCCTGCTTGACCGACGGCCTTTCGCTGCTGCTTGGCCAGGAAGCCCAAGAGGCGCGCGATGAAGGTCCACATGAGCCCGAGCGTGATCACGCCGACCGAGATCCATGGGATACGGTCACTCGGATTCCGCGATACCGCGAGAACGGTGTAGGGATCCCCGGGCTTCCCGTCAGCCGGGCCATAGCTCGCCTGGTAGATGATGAGCCCGTCCTTGCGCAACGGCTCGTTCATCTGGATGCGCAGCTTGTGCTCCGTCCCGTCCGGGTCCGTGCGGATCACGTCGCTGCTGTACGCGCGGGCCATCGCCATGCCGGGGTGATCGTCCTTGATGAACTTCTCCAGCTTGAGCGAGAACGGCATCGTGTGCGTCGCGTTGCGCAGCACCATCGCCCAGCGCTTGCCGCCGGCCTCGAAGACCCACGGGTTCCGCGCGATGCCCCAGAGGAGCGAGTCCTCCACCTTCTTTCCGCCTTCGGCCACGATCGTGGCGTAGACGCCCGCGAAGTTGCGCTCCTCCTCCTTGTCCTTCGGCTTGCCAACGAGGAAGTGCCCGTCGACCACCGGATTCGACGGGATGCCCACGCCGACGGCTTCCTCGAGCTCACTGTTCACCATGAACCGCTTGAGGATGATGTCGAAGGGCAGCTCCGCGCGCTGGAACGTGCGCGAGGCGCTTCCACCGAGATCGGCGAAGTCGCTCTGGGGAATCAGGAATTCCTCGATGCTCCCGACGGCGTCCGCGTTCCAGATCGCCACCTCCCACCCGGCGTACTCCTGGAACTGATCGGCCTCATCGCCCTCGTAGAGCACGACCCGCCCGTAGCTGGAGTACATGTGCTCGACGAGCCCGCCGGCCATCATGAGCGCGATGCCCACGTGGGCGATGATGATTCCGATCGTCGCCTTCGTCTTCCGAATCCGAACGAGTCCACCGACGAAGAGGTTCACGACGAACAGCCCCATGGTGACGTAGCCGCCAGGGAGCAGGAGCTTGATCGGCCCTGCCTTGGCGAGCACGAGCCATGACTCGAAGTACTCCCCTTGGACCGCGTGAATGCCCTTCTCGACCTGCTCCAGCGTGCCGAGCCACGTCAGGAGAAACAGGTTGACCAGCAGCGCGATCGCCAGCCAGAACGACCCGAGTGCCGCGAAGAGCTTGCCCGGAAGTGTTGTGGGTTTCTTTGCCATTTTGGTGGTGCCTCAGGACCCTGGTCGGATCCCCGTGAGCGCGTTCGAAAGGAGGTGAGGCGTGTTAGCGAGGAGACTGACGTGCGCGGAGCGAACCGACCAGCGTCATGAAATCCGAACGAGCGGCTTCGACCTCCGCAGCGGGCCCCGTCATCTTGACGGTCACGATCTGACCGCCCGACTCGACGAGAGCGGCCAGGATGGCCTGGCCCGGCTTACCCGGGCCTCCTCCCATGCCGCTCAGAGCGCCGGTCGCCTCGTAGACGTAGCCGGATCGTCCCAGCATATCGACGCGCTCCAGCTTCGCGAGCGCCGCTTCGTCGAGAGGCGGCTGGCCGATCTGCCCCGCCCAGCGCGTGATGTTGTCGAGCGCATTGCCCATCGCCGTGGAGACGTACATCTCGATGCTGCCACCTTCGGCGGTGGGGCGACGGAACGTCACCTCGCGGAACTGGCTGGTGGAGGCTTCCTCGGTCCAGCCCGCGATGGCGCCCCATTCCAGGGGTGAGGTGCGCGCACCCGCTCCGCCCTGTGCGGGCTGTGCTGCCGGAGCCCCCATGTTCATGTTGACCGCCAGCGAGTCGAGGAAGGAATGGAACGACTCGCGCTCCGCCTCCAGCACCTCGCGGCTGCCCGTCATCTTGACGAAGAGCGTTCCGCCGCCCTGACTGAAGATCGCGCCGAAGAGCCCGCCGTCGTCGATGCGCGGGCCGCTCATTCCCTGGTAGCTCCCCAGGAGTTCGACGTAGGTCGCCTCGCGTCCGAAGACGGTCCGGGTGGTCAGCGCGGCGATGTCGGCATCCGTCATCGGACCGAGCCCGACCTGGCCGCGCCAGCGATCGATGTTCGGGACGAGGCCGCCCCCGTCATTGGCGAGGAAGGTCAGGACCATCTCCGCGCTCGGGTCCCGGACGAGCCGCAGGTTGATGTCGCGGAACTGCGCGCGCGGCAGCTCTTCCCAGCCCTCTGGGACGTCGTAGAGCAGCGGATTCTGCCCGGCCGCCGAGGGCGGCAATCCCGGCCGGTTGCCTCCGCTGCGCATGCGCTCGCGCGCCACGGCTTCCTTTCCGTACGCGCGCTCCATCAGCGTGAGGCCCTCGCGGGGCGTATGGCTCGGGCGCGTCGCCAGCCGCGTCGAGGTGATCGCGACGGTGTCGCCGGGCTTCGAGCATCCTGCAAGCCCGCCCATCACCGCCAGAGGCAGGAGAAGCAACGAGGGGGAGAGAACGAGCGCGCGAGCGCTTCGCGCCGCGGCGCCGAAGGCCAGCGGCGCTCCTTGGGTCTTGATTGGGAGAGTCACGGCCATATCCTCGTCATTTTCGGGTCGTTACCAGCGTCGTTCGAGAACGAATTCGCTGAGGGTGTACAGGGCGGTTCGGGCGGTTCCTTCGGGCAGTCGTGTCAGACGCTTGCGGCCAGACTCGACCAGCTCTGCCGCGCGGGCGCGCGCCTTCGCTTTTCCTGGCTCGAGATCGCAGGACTCCAGCAGATACTTGAGTCGTCCACCGGGCACGCCCTCCAGCTCAGGAAGAGTATAGGCGTCACGGATGGCAGCCTGAACGGCCGGATCTGCGTCCTTATAGGCGTGTAATACCGCGAGCGTCACTTTTCCGTCCTCGACGTCCGTGCCGGTGCTCTTTCCGGCGACTTCTTCATCGCCCTCCAGGTCGATCAGGTCATCGATGATCTGGAACGCGAGCCCGATCTCGCGGCCAAAACTGCGCATCTCGGCGCCGTCGAACTCGGACCCGTCCGGGTATCGGCTACCGAGCTCACAGGCGGCGCCGTAGAGAGCACCCGTCTTGGCCGTCGCGATCCGCTCATAAGACTCAGGTGTCATCTGGAAGTCGTAGCGACCAGCGGCCTGCTCGATCTCCCCTGCGCAGATCTCCTGGGTGATCTGTGAGAGAAGCTGGCTGACCAGCGGCGAGCGGAGCGTCGTCGACAGATGGAACGCGCGCGCGTAGATCAGGTCGCCGAGCAGCACCGCGACCTGGTTGTCCCAGCGTCGATTGACGCTCGCCACGCGACGGCGCTTGTCGGCGCCATCGAGCACGTCGTCGTGCACGAGCGTCGCGAGGTGAATGAGTTCCACGATCGCCGCGACCACGGGGAGTTCGCCCTGATCGACCAGCTGCGCGGAGGAACGTCCGCGTGCGCTCGCGTTCAGAAGAACCAGCGCGCCGCGTAGCTGCTTGCCACGGAATCGCGCGATGTGATCGAGCATGTCCGAGACGGCCGGCACATCGGACACGAGGGCCCCCCCAAGGATCTCGCGCATGGAAGCGAGGTCTTCGGCAATCGGTGCCACGAGGGCTTGGAGGGAGACATCCTTGGGACTCATGAATGGTGCCCTGTTTCAGGCGAGGTTCCGCCAGCGTCGACTCCCTGGACCCGGGCCGGGGTTCGATCCAGTGCGCGGGCAGACGAGGCTTCTACGAGCGCTGAATCGTAGTCCGAGGGCGTGTTCACGTTCACCAGTCGGTGTGAGGAGTTTTCTGACGCAGGCACTCTGACGAGACGCAAAGGGCGACCTCCGGCCACAGGGAGCGCCTCGATGGCGACCATGCGCCGCGCTCCAGACGCCAAAGCGTCGCGGGCCGCGGCGGCGCATACGACGGAGTAGGCGCCGACCAGCGGCTGATCCTGGGGAGAGCCGCCCTGGCGCGGGACGGTCCAGATCGCCGCGTCGGCGCCGTTTTGTAGCTCGGTGAGCAACGTCCTAAGGTCCTCGGCATCGACCAGAGGCATATCGCAAGCCAGCGCCAGCACGCCATCGAGGTCGTGCGATCTGGCGCGATCGAGCGCTGCTGAAAGTCCGGCGAGGGGACCCGCGTGGTCGAACTCGTCTCGGAAGGTCGTCCAGTCTCGCTGCTCGATGCCAGGCCTGGGGTCGCCGTTCCCCACGGAGATCTCGACGAACGCGCTCACTTCCTCGAGGACGCGCGCCGCTCTCACGAAGAGCGGCTGCTCGCCGTCCCTCGTCGGCCAGGGCAGGAGCGCCTTGTCCTCCCCCATTCTCGTGGACCCGCCGCCCGCGAAGACGACACCGAGATACCTCCCGCGAGTTGGGGGTCTCACTCGCCGGGCTGCTCGGACTTTCCGTCGATCGACTTCTTGTCTTCCTCTTCGGGATTCTCGAGGCCCTTGCGGAACTGAGTCACGCTCGTGCCCATCGCGCGTGCCAGCTCGGGCAGCTTGCGAGCGCCGAAGAGGAGCACGACGACGATCAGGATCGGCCACCACTCAGCGACCCCCGGGAGCGCGAGCATCGGCTCGCGCGCGGCGTCGGAGCCATCCCATGGCTGGAACGCGCGGAGGGACGGGGAAGTGATCAGACCGATTAGGTTGAGGATGTTCATGGGCGATGGGCATTGGAAACCCCGCGGAGAGCCCGGCAGGCTGCCGCGCCCCCCCATGTTAGGCGAAGTTCCCGCACGAAAGAAGCGGCGGCGCGGGCCCTTTGCCCGCGCCGCCGCTTCCCATGGCCCGTGAAGGGCCAGGTCCCGGGGCTGGATCAGCCAGCCACGTCGAGCCCGAAGCGCGACGGGGTCATGCTTTCGGCCGCCTTCTGGGCGGTGTAGATGACGCCGCCCGAACCGTTGCGCTCGGCCGGGCCGCCGCCGATCAGGTCGGTCAACTGGCTCTGAAGGGCGCTCAGGGCGTCGTTGTAGAGGGTCTGGAAGGTCCCGCGGTCGATCGAGTCGCCGCTGACCGGGTTGAAGAGTGCCTGGTCGAGGCGGGCCGTCGCGCTATCGAAGGCGCTGCCAGCGGCCTCGATCGCGGCCGAGTTCGAATCATCCGAGCCCCCGAGGCCCGCGACCCGCGCCATCACGCTGTCGGTAAAGCCCTGGTAGCGACCCCGGACGATGGCCCCTGTGTCGGAGGCCGGCATGGAGCTGTCCGTCATGGAGACGTCGCCCGCTTCGGTGCTCGACCCCATCGACATGCCTGTGTTCTGGTCCTCGTCCCCGGCGGGGCGAGCCCCCTCGAGGATCTCGCGAGCCCCCTGGAAGGAGTTCTGCACGCCGCGCTGAACGTCGGCGGGCATGAGCGTCCCGTTCTGTAGACCGGCACGGAGGCGAGAGAGGCCGGACCCGAGGGCCTCGGCCGCTTCTCGGAACGAGGTGACCTCGCCCTCCGGCGCATCGGCGACGGCGGATTCCAGGCGGGACATCGCGGCCTCCATGAAGCTGTCGAGGCGCGCGAGGTTCGAAGCCATCTGGTCCGGCGGCGGCGGGCCTTGCATCGGGGCTGGTGCTTCCATCCCGCTGGCGTCGTTCGCCTGGGCGCGCTCCGCACGAGCGGCCGCCACGGGAACCGCCCGCTGAGCGGGCGCGGACTGCATCGGAGTGTTGACGTGGCGCTGAGTGGAGATCTGCATGCACGAGTTATCGGCCAGATCGCCGCCATGGTGAGGGCATCAGAAGCCCTTCGCAGACCCTGGAAAACATTCCCGGGGCGACTTCCTTGCCCACGGCCCCGTGCGGGGGACATCCGCCGGCGACCGGGAAAACGTTTCCGCAAGAATCGGCTCGGTTTTCCAGACTGAATCCTCAAGCGTCGCGCCAGCGAACCGCTCCGCACGAGTCCCCAGCCGCCACCATCACCATGAGCCCTGACTTCACTCTCGACGAAGACGACGAGCCCGCCTGGGAGACCGAGGGGGGCCTGGATGCCGACCAGGACGCCAGCTACTGCTGCTGGGCGTGTGGCGAGGAGATCGTGATCCCGATCGACCTCACGATGGGTATGCGCCAGGACTACGTGGAGGACTGCCCCGTCTGCTGCCGGCCCAATGAGATTCACCTGGAGGTCGAGCCGGAGAACGGTCACGTTCGGTGCTGGAACGACTCGGTCGGCTAGTTCAGTCCTCCAGTCCAGCCGGTCGCCCGAGCCCCCTTCAGCTCCTTCAGCTCCAAGCGTCCGCCAGGACGCCCGGGCCCGGCTCGGCCCCGCAGGGGCTGAGCGGCCCGCGCGAGGCTCGCCCTCGCGGCCCGTGCGGCGAGCACGCCCGCCCGGCGAGGGCGCCTGCGCGGCGAGCGCGCCCGTCCGGCGAGGACGCCTGCGCGGCGAGCGCCAAGCGATGCAATCGCTATTTCGCCGTCAGGCGAAATGCCAGAGATACTGCGCGCTGTCACAGCGATAGGACGGCCCGGCTCCACTTGCATTGGCAGCAGACCCGCCCGCTGGAGGTCTCCCGACACGGACTGCCTGCCGTTCGCGCGAAGCGCCGGACGCGTGGGCTGAGGCTTCCCGCTGACGGCTTGTGGGCTGCCCCCTGACCGAAGCCCCCAGCAGGTTTCCCGGTACAGGTCTCCCGGTACAGACTGCCTGCCGTTCGCGCGAAGCGCCGAACGCGTGGGCTGAGTTCTCTCGCGAAAGGCCTCGGTGCTTCCCGCGAGAGCGCTCGCCCGTCAGGGCGAGCTGGGCGGGTCTGAGGTCTGAGGTCTGAGGTCTGAGGTCTGCGGTCTGAGGTCTGCGAGGCAAGTCCGACATCTGCCCAGCTCGCCCATGCGGGCGAGCGCTCAAGCGGGCAGCACCGAGGCCTTTAGCGGGAGAACTCAGCCCACGCGTTCGACGCTTCGCGCGAACGGCAGGCAGTCTGTACCGAGAGACCTGCTGGGGCAGCCGACATCGGGCAGCCCACAAGCCGACACCGGGAAGCCTCTGCCCACGCGTTCGACGCTTCGCGCGAACGGCAGGCAGTCGGTATCGGGAGACCTCCAGCGGGCGGGACGGCTACCAATGCATCGAATGCCGAACCGCCCTATCGCTGCAACAGCGCGCAGTATCTCTGGCATTTCGCCTGACGGCGAAATAGCGATTGCATCGCGTGGCGCTCGCCGCGCAGGCGTCCTCGCCGGACGGGCGCCCTGGCCGGACGGGCGCCCTCGCCGGGCGGGCGTGCTCGCCGCACGGGCCGCGAGGGCGAGCCTCGCGCGGGCCGCTCAGCCCCTTCGGGGCCGAGCCGGGCCCGGGCGTCCTGACGGACGCATGAAACTCAAGGGGCCTCACCCCGAGCCTGGCACCCAAAGGCTCTCGGGGTTTTCGTAGTCTGCCCGCATGGCCCAGGACCTCCTTGCAAAGAAACTGATGCGCGCGGTGACCGATTTGAGCAGCGCCGTGGACCGCCTCACGTTCTCAGCCCCGACCACGCATGTGTACAACCCGCTGGCGTACGCAAGGCCCGCGATCCGGAGATATCTCGAGCTGTATGCCCATCCGCAGCCGAGGGCACTGTGGCTGGGTATGAACCCGGGACCGTGGGGCATGGCGCAAACCGGCGTGCCCTTCGGCGAAGTCGAGCTCGTGCGTGATTGGATGGGGATTCATGCTGAGATTGGCCAGCCGAAAGTTCCGCATCCCAGGCGGCCCATCGAGGGCTTTGCCTGCGAGCGGAGCGAGGTGTCGGGTCGCCGACTCTACGGATGGGCGCGCGAGCGCTACGGCACCGCCGAGGACTTCTTCGCCACAACGTTCGTGTGGAACTACTGCCCACTCATCTTCATGGAGGAGTCCGGCAAGAACCGAACGCCTGACAAACTTCCCGCCGAAGAGCGCGAGCCGCTCTTCGACGCCTGCGATGCGTCGCTTCGCAAAATGGTGCAGCTGCTCGAACCCGAGCAAATCGTCGGCGTGGGAAAGTTCGCCGAGACCTGCGCGAAAAAAGTTCTCGGGGACCTGGGCATTCCCGTGGGGACCGTGCTGCATCCCTCGCCTGCCAGCCCGATCGCGAACCGTGGGTGGGCCGCCCAGGCAGAGCAGCAACTCTCGAAACTGGGACTGCTGCCGTAGCGGCCCATTCTCTGGTGATCTAGCCCATTGGGGTTTGGCGCAACGCCGCGAGCGCGGATCCTGGCGGTGCTCGCGGAATCGCATCCTGTGGCGCAGACTCCTAGATCGAGCTTACGCGCTCGACTGACTCAAGTTGGCTCGCGTCGAACGGCGATCCATGGAGAGATGTGCAAACTCGTAACTCCGCCGCCCGTCCCAGGGACACGCCGTGGCAGCGCCCTGGTGCTGTCGCTGGTGGCGGTGATGGTGCTGGCGAGCCTGGGCGCGGGTCTCTTGCAGCTTCACACCGCCATCGACCGGCGCCACGAGTTCGGGATCGATCGCCGACGTGCTCTCTATCTCGCGGAGGCTGGGATCGGTGAGGCTGCGCTCGCGGTCTCCCAGGGCAAGTCCGGTAACATCGCCAGCGAGGCCATTCCCGCGTCGTTCGGCGGCGGCGTGTACTGGGTCGAGGCCGACGACCTCCCCGACAATCGCATCGTCCTCCGCTGCACCGCGCGGGTCTCCACCGCCGAGTTCGTGGTGCGGTCCCTGATCCTCCCGAACGTCAACCCCGTGACACGCCTGGGGTTCTTCGGCTCCGACGGTCTGACGATCGGCTGGGGCTCCATCGTCGACGGCTATCACTCGGGTCGCGGAGACTTCGCGTCCCAGGTCGATCCGTCGCTCGCGGTCCCATCGACCGGAGCCTTCGCGCTGATCGGCAGCGACGCCGACATCAAACTCGACGAGGCCGATCCAGCGTTCCGTGACGGTGGACCCAGCGCAGCGGATGAACTCGGTTCCTCGGGGGAGTGGGACACCCTGGCCGCGGACGCGGCGGCTGCGGACGCGACCGAAACCGGGACCAATGGCGGCGCCTCCGACACCGTGCCCGCCGCTCCCTCCTCACCCACCTACATCTTCGGCCAGCTCCGGCCTGGATCCAGCAGTCGAGTTCAGTCCGGCGGCCGCTCTCTCATCGACGGCGAGATCCTCCCCTACGAAGCGCCCCCCACGCTCCCGATGGTCACGCTCCCAGTCCCCGACGAAAAGCTGCTCGGATCACTGACGATCGCAGCGGACAGGACCGGCATTGGCGCCCAGGTCCAGACCTGGGTCGAGGACGACGTCCACGTCACCGGCGGAGCCCGTCTCACCGTCACCGGTCCGGCGGTCCTCCGCTGCCGAAGCCTCGTGGTCGGCGATCGGAGCAACCTGATCCTCGATGCCACCGACGGCCCGATCCACATCTACTCGGAGGAGGGCTTCGACTTCGGCGCCGGTTCGAACCTCTTCACGCCCGCCGAGGAGAGCACCTCACGCGGCGTGTACCTCCTGGTGTCCGGTGCCGCGCAAGAGCGCGACCGGGTCACGCTCCAGTGCTCGGGGAAGTTCCACGGCGCCATCTACGCCCCAAGTGACATCGTCAGGATCCCGGCGGACCTGAGAGTCCTTGGGAGCGTCGTCGCCCGCGTCGTCGTCACCGAACCCGGCGCCCACATCAGCTTCGATCGACGACTCGGACTCGGTGGCGACGGCTGGCCGGCGCTTCCGCGCCAGCTGTCCTGGCAGGTCGTTCCACTGGGCGACGAAGTGGCCCGCCATCTGCCGATCGATCCGCTGATGGCGCTCGCCTTGAGAGGCGTCACACCCGTGCCGTCCTCGAGGGGATCGATCGAGTCCGACGTGGAGATCCAGTACGTCGACGGCTCCGGGAGCGCAGCCTCCTACGCGGGCTCCATCACCGCATTCGATCCACGGCTGGCGACGCGAATCGTCGGAGCGCGCTGGACCGATCCGCGGGACGGCTCGGTGCGGACCTGGACGACTCCAGCGGGGAGTGAATCGACGGGCGCCCTCGCGGCGCTCCGGGACGACCTGCAGGAGATGCGCGCGGTTCTTCAGGACGCGAGCCCCGCGCTGGACGTCGCGACCCTATCGGATGACGAGGCGACCCTCGAGGTCACGCTGAGCGTCGCGGGACTCGATCTGGCCCTCGCTCCGACGGCCGTTCAGTGGGCCGTCCAGCGCGTGGACGCCACCGAGGTCTCACTCACGCCTGACCCGGACCTGACGGCCACGCGCTCTGCGTCCACTGCGCGGGAGTATGCGGACCTCGCTGCTGAAGCCCGAATCACGGCCGCCGCCCTGCCAGCGGTTGCCACGAATCCCGACGCGCCCGCGCTCCTCAACGCGCTCAACCGCGCCGAGGACGATGCCGCGCGGGCGGCGAACGACGCGGACTCCAAGCTGGCGCTGACTCTCAGCGTGACGGGCGCGGCCAAGCAGATCGCGTCGGACGACACCGTCGCCTTCACCACCGCGACGATCGACGCAACGACACTCGTGCTGGACCTCCTCGCCCAGCTGGAGGCACTGACCCCTTGAAGCTCCCTGTCGTTCCATCCCCATCCGCCCGCTCCGGAATGTCCCTCGTCGAGGTCATGGTGTCCCTCTTCGTCATCACGGTGGCGACCTACATCCTGACCTACACCATCATGGCTTCCGTGGCGCACACGGGCTCGAAGCGCGAGAAGAACCTCGCCGTCGAAGCCGCCACGAACGTCATCGAGCGACTGCGCGCGTGCCCGCCCCAGGACATCTTCGCCCTCTACAACGACACGCCCATCGATGATCCCTACGGCGCGGGTACGGGGCCAGGTTCGACCTTCCTCGTCGCAGGTCTCGATCCCCAGAAGAACGCCCGGGGCCAGGACCTTCCTGTCGGTCAGGTCCTGATGCCCGGCAACGGCGCCGTGCTCAACGAGAGCGTCGTGGACGCTCGCTTCGGTCTGCCGCGTGACCTCGACGGCAGCATGTTCATCGAGGACGACGACTGCGCCGATCGGTACATCTTCTTGCCGCTGACGATTCGCGTCCAGTGGAACGGAAAGCTCGGCAACCGCCACATCGAGATGAGCACCGTCATCGTGGACGTCCAGAGGCTCCAACCGTGAATCCACGCCCCAAAAGAACGGGCCCCGCGCGAAGGGTTCCGCGAAGCCGGTCCGCGACCTCGGGTTTCACGCTCGTCGAAGCGCTCATTGCGATGACCGTCTTTCTCCTGATCACGGTCAACGTCAATCTGGTCGTGGGCGCGGGGCGCTCTGCGGCCACCGCGGGCGCATTCATGATGAGCATCGACGATGAACTTCACCTGGCGATCGACCGCGTCTCGCTCGCTCTCATGGCCGCCGACTCCAAGGAGGTCGACGGTACCAGGATCGCGCCGCTCTCCTCGGAGTCCGTGCGGTTCCAGACGGCCCTCGGCATGAACGATGGCAACGTGGTCCACGGTCCCCTGGAGGACGTGCGGTGGCGCCCGACCGCCAACGACGAGGGTGAGATCCAATGGCGCGAGAATCCTGGTGATGCGCTCGAGCGCGCCGTCATCTGGTCGAAGCACGTGCCCATCGCCTTCGAAGCCGAGATCCCGAACAACGGCACGGACGACAACCACAACAACCTCGACGACGAGGGCGGACTGGCGTTCACCATGCTCGGACGCACGATCAGCATTCACCTGACGGTGGCCCGCGAGGACGAGAACGGGCGGGAACTCTCCAGGAACAAGAGGAGCGTGATCACTTGTCGCAACTGAGTCGAAGAGCAGAACGGCATCTTGCCTGCGCGGCGTGGATCGTCCTCGCCTGCACCGCCGCACCGGTCACGGGCGCCCACGCGCGCCAGGTCGAACCTCCCGTCGGAGAGGCCCAGAAGACCGCAGCGTCCGACCTGCTGAAGTCGCTTGCCGACGCAAGCACCGCGGGTACGCTGACGCCGGCTCGCTTCGCGTCAGCGCTGCTGGCCGCCGGCCCCGAGGAAACGGAGTCTTGTCTCGCCTTCCTCGGCGAGCCGTTCCAGGCCAGGATGGAAGGAGAGGTCACCACCGCCTTGGACCGCCAGCGAATCCGGGCCGCGCTCGACGGCGTCCCCGGTCTCATCGTCGAGATCGCGACGCTCCCGCAGCTCGGCCCAAAAGATCGTGCTCACGCCTACGCGGTGGCGATGGAGGTCCTCGCCGCCAGTTCGATCCAGACGTCCGTGCCGCTCCTCGGAAGCCTTCTGGAGGCAGCTCCAGCCAGACGGCTCTCCGGATCGGTCTCGTCAGGCCTTCAGAAGACCGTCGCGCGCCTTGCCGAAGACCCTCAGCTCTCCTCCCCGCAGCTCGCGGGATGGATCCGCGCGGGTGGAAGCACCTTCTCGGCCGCCGTCGTCGACGGCGCCGTTCGCGCGGGCGCTCTGATGAAGCTGGTCGGCTGCCTTCACTCGACGACGGGCGCGGAAGGCGTCATCCTGAATCGCGTCGCAGGCATGATCCAGCGCGGCGCTCCCGTGGTTCCTGAGGCGACGTGCGCCGCCGTACTCCCCTATCTCGGTAGTCAGGGTGCGTTCGAGCGCCGAGAGGCGTCCGCCGTCCTCGGTATGGTCGGGGATCGTCGTCACGTGGCAGCGCTCATCGAAGCGCTCGACGACAGCGAGCACATGGTACGTACGTCGGCCCTGAAAGCCCTCAAGGCGCTGACCGGCATGACGATCTCCGGCGACTCGGGTCGCTGGAAGCTGTGGTATTCCGAGCAAGAGGCCTGGTGGAGCGCCAAGGGCTCTAGCCTCATCGCATCGATCTCCTCGGCAGATCGCGGAGAGCTCGTTTCGGTCCTGAAAGAGGTCTGCACGCGCAGGCTCTATCGGCGGGAGATCGCCGCCCAGCTCGTGCAGCTTCTCGATCGGCAGCGCCCCCACGAGGTGAGAGTCGCCATCGCCAGCCTCGCCACCTTGAGGGATCCCTCGACCCTGGAGCCGATTCTCCAGCTGCGCGAGCACCCGAATGCCCTGGTGCGGTCTTCGGTCGAAGACGCGGTCGTCGCTTTCCGGCATGCGGGCATCAAGATCGCGCGGATCCAGCCGCTCCCTGCTGATTGAGACCCGATGAAGGGGCGTACGCGGTGGAAACCTACTTCGTCGCGAGCGCCACGATGCCGCCGAGGAAGACCACGCCGGTCATGATGCCGAAACCCTTGGCCATCTTCGGACACTTTCGATTGACGAAGAGCAGGAGCGTCGGGACCGCGTAGACGCCCTGGGTGATCCCGGCGAATCGAAGCGGCGCGAAGAACGGCACGTCCTCGCGGATGACCGGCATCTGGAACGCGGCCAGGATCATCCCCTGGAACACGAAGAACATGGCCACAGCGATCATGACCCCCACGAAGACCGTGCGGTCCGTATCCGTATCCGCCGCCTTGATGGGAATCGAAGCCTTCGAGTCTTCCTGACCGGTGTCTGCGTCCGTTTCCATGATCGAGGAATGGTGGCCTTCGTGGGCGCTGGATGACAGTCATCGGTGCCCAAAAAAGAAACGGGCCACGGCGCGTCGGATCGACGCGCCGTGGCCCTTGTCACTGGCCTCCTCCCCACGAGCTGCCCGGGGAAACACGAGCCCCTTAAGGGATCGCGAAGCGGTCTACTTGGCCAGAAGCCCGGCGTCTTGCATGCGCTTCTCCATCATCTCACCGAGGCGAGCAGGGCTCGGGCTCATGAGCACGCCAGCGCTCTCGAGGGCCTTGACCTTCTCGGCCGCGGTGCCCTTGCCGCCGGCGATGATCGCGCCCGCGTGCCCCATGCGCTTGCCCGGGGGCGCGGTGTTGCCCGCGATGAAGCCGACCATCGGCTTCTTGATGTTGGCCTTGATGAACTCGGCGGCCTCTTCCTCGGCGGAGCCGCCGATCTCTCCGATCATGATGATCGAGTCGGTGCCTTCGTCCTTGTTGAACGCGTCGAGCACGTCGATGAAGTTCGTGCCGTTCACCGGGTCACCGCCGATGCCGATGCAGCTCGACTGACCGATGCCGCGGCTGGTCAACTGCCACACGGCCTCGTAGGTGAGCGTGCCCGAGCGCGAGATCACGCCGACTCGACCCGGCTTGTGGATGTAGCCCGGCATGATGCCGATCTTGCACTCACCCGGCGTGATGACGCCCGGGCAGTTCGGACCCACGAGGCGCGACTTCGAGCCCTTGAGCGCGTCCTTCACGCGCACCATGTCGAGGACCGGAACGCCCTCGGTGATGGTGACGATCAGCTCCATCTCGGCCTCGATGGCCTCCATGATCGCCTCGGCGCAGAACGGGGGCGGCACGTAGAGAACGGTCGCGTTCGCGCCGGTCGCCTTGCGTGCATCTGCCACGGTGCCGTAGACCGGCAGGCCGAGGTGCGTGCTACCCGCTTTCTTCGGGTTCACGCCTCCGACCATGTTCGTGCCGTACTCGATCGCCTGCTGGCTGTGGAAGGTACCGGTCTTGCCGGTGAAACCCTGGCAGATGACCTTGGTGTTCTTGTCGACGAAAATACTCATGACTTGATCGCCTCGCAGATCTTCTGGGCGGCGTCGTCCAGGTCGGTGGCGGGGATGATGGGGAGACCGGAGTTCGCGAGGAGCTCGCGCCCCTTCTCGACGTTGGTGCCTTCGAGGCGCACCACGAGCGGAACCTTCAGTTCGATCTGCTTCACGGCTTCGATCACGCCGTTGGCGATCACGTCGCACTTCATGATGCCGCCGAAGATGTTGATCAGCACGCCGTGCACCTGGGAGTCGCCCAGGAGGATTCGGAAGGCCGCGGTCACGTTCTCGGTCGTGGCGCCGCCGCCGACGTCCAGGAAGTTGGCGGGCTCTCCGCCGTACAGCTTGATGACGTCCATGGTCGCCATGGCGAGGCCCGCGCCGTTCACCATGCAGCCGATGTTGCCGTCCAGGGCGATGTAGGAGAGGTCGAACTTGCTGGCCTCGATCTCCTTGGGATCTTCCTCGGCGAGGTCGCGCAGCGCCGAGATCTCCGGGTGACGGAAGAGAGCGTTCGGGTCGAAGTTCATCTTCGCATCGAGCGCGAGGACCTTGCCGTCGTTGGTGGTCACGAGCGGGTTGATCTCGTAGAGCGAGCAGTCGAGTTCGTTGTAGAGCCGGCTGAGGCCCTGGAGGAAAGCCACCGCCTGATCGACGAGGGCGTCCGGAATGCCGATGCCCTTGGCGAGTTCGACGGCCTGACGCTTCTCGAGGCCCCGGTCGGGGTTGTAGGCCGCCTTCAGGATCTTCTCGGGGGAGTGCTCGGCGACCTCCTCGATGTCCATGCCACCCTCGCTGGACGCCATGACGACCGGGAGACCTTTCTCGCGATCGAGGACCACGCCGACGTAGAACTCATTGGCGATATCGGAGCCTTCCTCGACCCAGACCTTGCGGACGAGCTGGCCCTCGGGTCCGGTCTGCGGGGTCTTCAGCATCATGCCGAGGATCGAGTCAGCCGCTTCGCGGGCCTCGTCCTTCGACCTGACGAGCTTGACGCCGCCGCCCTTCCCGCGGCCGCCCGCGTGGATCTGGGCCTTGACGACGCAAACGGGCGTTCCGAGCTTGTCGAACGCTTCTGCGGCCTCTTCGGGCTTGTCGCAGACGAAGCCGTTCGGAACCGCGAGCCCCGCTTTGCGGAGCAGCTCCTTGGCCTGGTACTCGTGGATGTTCATGGGTGCGTGTTGGGGTCCCGGCGAGGCCCCTCGGGGGGCTCCTACCGCGGTTGGTGGGCGAGAAGTGTAGTGATCTGGGCCGCCATCCTTCGCCAAAATCTGCCCGGTCTCGCGGGGACCGTGGCCGCTGGACGCCGTACCCTGGCCCCATGGACACCCCGCGGCCCAGCGCCAGCCCCCTCGATCGACCCGCCCCTGACCCCGCGGCGACTCCCTCCGGGGCCGCACCAGCGGGATCCCGATCCGCGGGCGAGATCCTCGTGGACAGCGAGCTTCGGAGGCTCGTCGAAGCCGGTTCCATCCGCCACCACCCGGATCTCCCGATTCGGCCCCAGCAGATCCAGCCCGCCAGCATGGACCTCAGGCTCGGTAGAACGGCCGTTCGCGTCCGAGCCGGTTTTCTCCCGACGACCGTTCCGATCGAGGAGCGGATCCAGGAACTCGGAACTTCGACCCTGGATCTGGACGGGCCCGAGGGCGCCGTTCTGGAGCGCGGGCTCGTCTACCTCGTTCAGCTGGAGGAGCGGCTCGACCTGCCGGCGGACCTTGCGGTGCGCTTCAATCCGCGGAGCTCCGCGGGTCGCTGCGATGTCTTCACCCGAGTCCTCTCCGCGGGCCATCCTCGCTTCGACGAGGCACCGATGGGCTACTCCGGGCCGCTCTGGCTGGAGATCAGCCCGCTCTCCTTCCCCGTGCGCCTGCGCCGCGGCGATCGACTGTGCCAGCTCCGGGTCCACCGGGGCAGCCCGGGCCTTTCCACGGACGAGCTGCGCGCGCGCTACCAGGAAACGCCGCTCGTCTTCGACGGCGATCGACCCCTGGGGGTCGACGAGGTCCGCTTCGACAGCGACGGCGGGCTCGAGCTGAACCTCGGCCTGGCGGGCCGCGACCCCGCGGGCTGGCGCGCGTCGCTCCACACGGAGGTCGTGGAGTTCAGCGCCGAAGGAGCCCACGATCCAGCGCACTTCTGGGATCCGGTCCACGCCCCGAACGGTCGCTGCATCCTGGCGCCGGAGAGCTTCTACATCTTCGCGAGCCGTGAGCGCCTGCGGATCCCGCCGGACCTCGCGGCCGAGATGCTCCCCGTCGATATCGGCATCGGGGAGCTCCGCAACAACTACGCTGGATTCTTCGACAACGGATTCGGCTGGCGGGAGGACAAGCTATGCGGGACGCCAGCGGTCCTCGAGGTCCGGGCCCACGATGTGCCTTTCCTCGTCGAGGACGGCCAGGTGTTCTTCCGCCTGAAATTCTTTCGCGCTTCGGCGCGCCCGGAGCGGCTCTATGGCCAGGAACGGGAGGGTCAGAGCTACCAGGGCCAGGACCTCACGCTGGCGCGCGCCTTTCGCCGATAAGCACCATTCGTGACGGTCACAGGTACAGAACCCATGGCGGCGGAGCCCGCAGCGCCGACAGGCAACCGCGTCGGCGTCGTGCACTATCGCGGCCGTTTCGGCCAGCGGATGAATGCGTGGCGCAAGCGTACGCCGCTCAACCCGTACTGGCTGGACTGGAAGCACCTGCGTGATTCGGTCGAGGCGATGCTCCCCCACGCGACGGGCAACCTGCTCGACGTCGGCGTTTCGGAAGGGCCATACCGGGACCTCTACTCTCCGAAGGTCCGCCAGTACGTCGGGCTCGAGTACCCGCAGGCGATCCTCGACAAGCAGCCGGACATGTGGAAGATCGCGAACCTGAAGAGGCTCGTCCAGGTGTTCGGCGACGGCGCCCGGCTACCGGTTCTGGACGGCTCGATCGACACGGTGCTCTCGACCGAGGTGCTGGAGCACGTGCCGGAGCCCAGGGCTCTCGTCCATGAGATGGCGAGGGTGCTGAAGCCCGGCGGTAAGCTGCTCCTCACCGTGCCGTTCATCCAGCCGCTCCACGAGCTGCCCAGCGACTACTTCCGGTTCACGCCCTCGAGTCTGCGCGTGTTCGCCGAGTCGGCCGGGCTGGAGGTCGAGTCCATCACGCCGCGTGGCAACTTCGCGTCAGCCAACGGAGCGATGCTCTCCCAGTGGCTCACTCGATCGGTCGGGGCGTCGAAGCGCCAGTCGGACGGAAGCGTGATCCTGTCGCCGTGGCGCAGCGTGCTGCTGCTGCCGCTGACGGCGTTGATTCAGATCGTGTTTCACCTGGCGTCGAAGCTGTCGAACGACCAGGCGGTTTGTCAGGGCTACGCGCTGGTGGCCCGAAGACCGCTGGTCAATGAGCTGCCTCGATAGCTGACTCGCGTGCGTCAACGTCGAGTCAAAGTTCCGTCAGCGAACAGCGGGATCAGGTCAACGGCCCTTGACGCCAAGCTGACCCATTCCTGAACGGAAGGCAGTCGTCCCTTGAGGGCGAAACGGTGTTGTGTTCGGCGTCCAAGGCGTGCAGCCACTTCGGCAAGCGCACCACCTCAACGCCAACAGATTCACAGCATGTCTCTCACGCTTCTCTGCCTGACCGCAGCTGCCTTTCCGCAGGGCCCCGTGGCCGACCCCACGGCCCCACTCTCCTCGATCGCCGTCGTCCAGTCGACGGAGGCCGACTTCACCATTCCGCAGCTGACGCGCCGCCTCGTTCAGCTCAAGGTCGACGGCAACCTGCCCTCCGCCGCGTTCTTCCCCCTGGCCAACACCACCAGCGACACCGTTCGCTCGATCCGCGCCACGCGCCAGGCCGTGGTCGTGAAGTGGCTCGACCCGCTCAACAACACCAACACGGGTGAGACGCCCCGCTTCGGCGCCAACTGCGACTACGTCAGCTTCTTCGGCGACGGCTGGAACTCCGACTGGTCCGGCGGCGCGGTCGGCTCGTCGCCGATGTACGGCGGCTCCGGCGACGCGGGCTGGCTCTGGGTCAACCACGAGTACATCTCCAACAGCCTTCCCCAGGCGCAGAGCGCCCCGAGCGGCCAGCACTTGACGCACGCCAAGCTGCTGGAAGCCCTCGGTCTCCTCAACAACGACGTCACGTCGGACATCTGGGAGCAGTCGGCGCTCAACGCCTACGACTTCGAGCACAAGCGTCAGCTCGGCGGCTCCTGGATCCGCATCGTCAAGGACGCCCAGACGGGGCTCTGGTCCGTCGACCGTAGCGCCCAGAACAAGCGCTACGACTCCACCGGCGCCACCCAGGTCCGCGTGACTGGAATCGACATCGGCCCGACCTCGGACTTCCGTGACCACGCGGAGAGCGGCGCGGACAACGCTCCGAGCGTCGTGTCCGGCATCATGGGCGACTGCTCCGGCGGAACGACGCCGTGGGGCACGATCCTCACCGCCGAGGAGAACGTCCAGGGCTACTACGGTGACTTCGAGCCCACCTGGTCCAGCGGCCAGCGCTTCCTCTCTGGCAACGGCTACGATCCGGGCAGCAACGTCTCCCCCACCTTCGAACCGAGCCGCTCGGCCGCCTTCGGTCGCATCAGTGAAGTCCAGGGCCGCCACACGCGCGACCTCTACGGCTACCTCGTCGAGATCGATCCGGGCGCCGAACCCCAGGACTTCTACGAAGGCCTCTCCGAAGGCGGCGACGGCGTCGGTCACCGCAAGCTCGGCGCCATGGGGCGCGCTCGCTGGGAGAACGCCACGATCGCCGTGGGTCCCGACGGCCGTCTCGTCGACGGTCAGCCGATCGTCCTGTACGCCGGCCAGGACCGCCGCAGCGGCCGCATCTGGAAGTTCGTCACCGAGGCCAACTACACCTCAGGCATGACGAAGGCCGAGGTCCGCGACATGCTCGACTCCGGCAAGCTGTACGTCGCGCACTTCGCCGACCTCGACAACAGCACGGGCCAGACCCTGCTCTCCACCGGCGCCCCCGGCACCGACACGGCGCCGGGCAACGGACGCTGGATCGAGTTCTCCACCACGAGCACCGACTCGCCGCCGAACGCGGCCGCCCTCGGCCAGCCGACGATCACCGTCGGTGAAGCTCTTCAGGACAAGGACTACAACGGGATCGGCGGGTTCCCGAACGACACCATCGCCAAGAAGGCCCTCTTCACCGCCGCCACCAAGCTCGGCGTGATGGAGCTCAACCGCCCCGAAGACCTCGAGTACAACGCGAACGACTTCTCCGGTACGCCGCGCATCTACGTCGCCTTCACGAACCACACCCGCCAGGTCGCCTGCGACCAGAGCGGTGTGCTCTACCCCGCCGCCGATCACGCCGCGAACTCCCCGAACCGCGGCGATGCCGTGGGCTCGGTCATGGCCATGCAGGAAGGCAACGCCCAGAACCCGGGTGCTTCCATGACGTTCACGTTCTTCACCGCCTGGCGCGGCTCCTTCGGCCAGGGCCCCCACGACGCGGCGGCTCCCGACAACATCACGATCGATAGCATCGGTGGCGTGTGGTTCGGCACCGACGGCAACTTCGGCACGAACGGCACCGCGGACGCCTTCTACTACCTCGACATGGACCCGGCCCACAAGGCCGGCGCCCCGGGCGTCGTGGAGCCAACCTTTGGCGTGGCCTTCCGCGTCGCCGCGGTTCCCTCGGACGCCGAGGCCACTGGCCCGACGTTCTCCGCGGATGAGAAGGATCTCTTCATCGCGGTTCAGCACCCGGGTGAGAGCCAGACGTCTACCTGGCCCCAGGATCGCTGATTCGTTGGCCCGGCAGGGCCAGCCTTGACCGTCCCTGGCAATGGCGCGATCCGATCCGTCGGATCGCGCCCTCTCCACTTTCCCCACCCACTCGATCGTGATGCGCTCCGCCCTGCTCTCAGTCTTCATGGCCACCCCCGCTCTGCTTCCGCTCGCCGATCCCGGCATGGGAAACGGCACCGGCAGCGCCGACTACGATCCACTGGCGCACGCTCGCGACTCCAAGGCGCGCACCGTCAACTGGGAAGCCACCGTCCCCGCTGCCTGCTACACCAAGACCGAGGGGCTTTCGAATCCCTGCTGGGTCTGTCACACCGTCGGCCGCGAGCCCAACTACCTCGTCGACTTCCACCTGCAGACGGCCTACGCCTTCAGCGACGTCGCACTGACGAATCACTGGGATCACCTCTTCGAAGACCGCAGCGAGGAGGAAGCCGCGATCAGCGACGATGAGATCCGCGCCTGGCTCGACGGCGACAACTACACTCTGCTGAAGGAAGCGCTCCAAGACGTTCCAGCGGACGAGTATCCCGGCTACCGTCCCGATCTCGACCTCGCCCAGGGCTTCGACGAGTTCGGCTTCGCCCGCGATGGATCCGGCTGGCGCGCCCTGCGCTACAAGCCTTTCCCCGGGACCTTCTGGCCCACGAACGGCTCGATCGACGATGTCTTCGTCCGTTTGCCAAGGGCGTTCCGCACGCGCGGAGGCGAGTTCCACGCAGGCGTCGCGCGGGCGAATCTCTCCATCCTGGAAGCCGCCATCGCGGCCGATCCAAGGGTCCAGGACGACGACGCCCTCGTCCGCCAGATCGAGCCCCTCGACGAAACGGACGTCGCGATCGACCTCGACCGCGACGGCCGCGCCGAGGGCGTCGTCCAGGTCATGCGGGGACTGCCCCGGACCTTCGTCGGCGATGCCTCCAACGTGCGCGTCGAGCGCTACGTTCACCCCGCTGGCGTCGAGTACCTGCACTCGGTCCGCTACGTCGACCCGAGCTCTCCCACCGGCCACTCGACGCGCATGAAGGAGCTTCGATGGTCCCGCAAGGATCGGGTGCTCGATCACGCCGCCCACCTCGCGGCCTACCACGCCGAGGACGACGACAAGGACAAGGGGCTTCTGCCGGTCTTCGAGGGGCGCCCCAACATCGGCCTCTCGAACGATTTCGGTTGGCGTCTCGCGGGCTTCATCGAGGACGGAGAGGGGCGCCTGCGCCTCCAGACCGACGAGGAGCAGCGCTTCTGCATGGGCTGCCACTCGGCCATCGGCGTGACCGTCGACCAGACGTTCACTCTCGCCCGCAAGGTCCCGGGAGCCCAGGGGTGGGCCTACCAGGATCTCGCGGGGATGAAGGACGTCCCCCAGGCCGGTCACGCCCAGCCAGAGGTCCTGACCTACTTCGAGCGCGTCCGCGGCGGGGACGAGTTCCGCGCGAACCGCGAGATACACGATCGCTTCTTCGACGCGGACGGCGAGGTCAGGCGCGCCGAGGTGCTGCGTGCCGCCCCCGGGGGCGACCTAGACCTCCGCCACCTCGTGATGCCCGGCGAAAGGCGCGCGCTCGACCTGGCGCGGGCGTACCGGGTGCTCGTCGCCCGGCAGCGCTGGGACCTGGGGCGCGATGTGGTCCTCGGCGGCGCGGCGACCCGCGTCTTCCCGAAGATCGACAACGGCGACACCGAGCTGGGCAAGTCGGGCCTCGTCTTCATGGACGGAAGCGTCTGGCTGAACTGGTGAGAGGAAGGCGCTGATAAGCGCGGAAATCCCGACTTCGGAGTGACAGGCCGCGGGGACATGGGATCTTCGATCCCATGGACGATGATCGCCTGCCAGGCCGCCCCTCACCGGTGCGCTCCGCGCCGGTCACGCTATCCACCGGCTCCGGCGGACGCGGCCTTCGCTACCGCTGGCCCCTCTGGCTCGTGACGCTCGTCGCTGCGGCTGCCCTCATCCGAGGCCTGGGCGACCGCCCCCGCACTTCGGCCGGGCAGAGCGTGCTCGCGCCCGCTCTGCCCTGGATCGTCGTCGGCGCTCGCCTGATCGTTCCTCACGGCGACACCCTGATCTCCAGAGGAGGGCTCGCGGTCCTAGGCCGCGGAGCGCGGATCGAAGCCGTCGGGGACCTCGCGAGCCTGGGGCCGCTCCCCGAGGACGTGGTCACGATCGATGGCACGGGCGGAACGCTTCTGCCCGGCTTGATGGATGCCTGGTGCGTGCTCCGCGATCCGACCGACCTCGACCACGCCCTCGCAGCGGGGGTCACGACGCTGCGTGTGATGGACAGCCCGGGCTGGCTCTCGCGCGTTCTCGACGAGCGCGACGCAGAGGGAATCCCGACGCCTCGCTGCGTCGCGTTCGGCCGCGACCTGAGGCAGCACGTGGCGCGCAACCCGTTCCAGGAAGGACTCCAGGGCGAGGCACTGCGCGAGGTCATCGAAGCCGACGTGGCGAGGCAGACCCGGGAGGGAGTCGCGGGCTTCACGCTGGGGCACGATGCGTCACCCGAGGTGCTCAAGGGGGTGCTGGACGCCACCTATCGCCATCGCCTGCCGCTCTCGATCCGCACGCCGGGCAAGACCTACTTCCGCCGCGTGCTGAACGAGGGCGACGCGATCGGCTCGATCGAGACCTACCTCGGTGATTGGCTCCGGCAGCCCGGCAAGAAGCGAGAGCCCGGGCCGCCGCCCACCGTGGAAGAGATCGCCCGAAACGTTGCCTGGGCCGTCGAAGCCGAGCGCGTCACCCTCACCGGTCTCGTCGAGTTCATGACCTCGCTGCGGGCCCTGGAGTCCGAGCCCGCGCTGCTCGCGAGCGACTTCGTGCGCAACCGCTACGACATCGCTCCGGGCGAAGCGCTCGTGGCCCCCTCGGAAGAGCTCGCCCGGGTGGCTCCGCTCACCCGCGCCTGCTGGAGCCAGGCGGCTCACCAGCTGCGGCGTAGCCTGCCCGCCTCGTTCCGCCGGAGCTTCCGAGCCGCCGTGCCGCTCCTGGAAGATATCGTCCGACAGCTCGACCGAGCCGGTGCCACGCTCGTCGTCGGCACGGGAGCGGGCGCCCCCTACGTTCGCGTCGGCCGGTCGGTCGTGGACGAGATCGTCCTGCTCTGCGAGATGGGTCTCTCTCCCCCATCGGCCCTCGTCGCCGCGACCTCGGCGGCTGCCGCCTTCATCGGTTTGCCGCTCGTCGGCGAGCTCGTCCCGGAGGGCGTCGCGGACCTCATTCTCGTGGACGGCGATCCCCTGGTGGACCCGGCTGCGCTGGAGACGATTCGACTCGTCGCGCGGGCAGGCGTCTGGTCGACCCGCGAGTCCCTCGACGCTCGTCTGGCGTCGAATCAGACCCGGATGGATCGCGAGATCGAGTTCGTCGTGACGGCGACGATCGACTCGATCGGCGGGTCGGCGGAGGACGCGGAGACCCGCCTGGCTCGTTTCGTGGAAGCGCACGGAGTGACGGTGCGACGCGAGACCGTGGAGACGATGAGAGACATCTATGAATCCGCCGATGTGCCCCGGCCGGAGCACGCGCAGGTCCTTCGGCGCTTTCTCGCCAAGCACTTCCCGGAAGCCGGGTCTGCTGGCGCTCCAATCGCCACCCGGGAGTGAACACCCGGGAGAGAACGCCGCGACGGGGCGTGCGCGTTATCCTTGACCGCATGACCTTCCCGGCGTTCCTGACTCTTCCCGGCTCGACTCTCGCGGCCTTGACGCTCACCGGCTTCGCGGCGGCCGGTCTGCCCTCCTGCGGCGCCGCCGATCTCACCCACGCAGCGGGTGAAGCTGGTTCGTGGAACCAGGCAGAGAAATCCTCGAACCCAGGAAGCGACGTGCGCCCGGCGCGCGGGATCTGGATCGATCGTGAAGAGCTCGCCGAGCTCCCCGCGAGCGGTCCCGCCTGGCGTCAGGTCCTCGAGGTCGCCTCCGCCTCGACGGAGAAGCCGAACCTCTCGGACCAGGAGGACCCGGCCAACACGCGCGCACTCGCCAAGGCTCTCGTGTTCGTGCGCACGGGCAAGAAGCGCTATCGAGACGAGGTCGTGGCCGCCTGCGAGGCCGCCATGGGCACGGAGAAGGGCGGCAACACCCTCGCACTCGGCAGGAACCTCGGGGGATTCGTGCTCGCCGCCGACCTGGTCGGCCTGCCCCCAGAGCTGGACGGGCGCTTCAAGGAGTGGCTGCGTGGCGTGGTCCTCGAGAAACTCGACGGCCGCACGATCCGCTCGACCCACGAGGATCGGCCGAACAACTGGGGCACGCACGCCGGGGCGAGCCGCATCGCCGCTGCGCTCTATCTGGGGGATCGTGAGGAACTGGACCGCGCCGCCGCCGTCTTCCGCGGCTGGCTCGGGGATCGCGACGCGTACGCTGGCTTCAAGTACCGGGCGCTGGACTGGCAGGCGGATCCGAAGAAGCCCGTGGGCATCAACGCCGCGGGGTCCAGGCTGGAAGGGCACTCGGTGGACGGCGTGCTCCCCGACGACCAGCGCCGCGGCGGAGGCTTTTCCTGGCCGCCCCCGAAGGAGAACTACGTCTACGAGGCTCTCCAGGGAGCGCTCGTCCAGGCGATGCTGCTGGAGCGTGCAGGCTTCGACCCATGGAGCTGGAGCGACCGCGCGCTCCTGCGTGCCTACCGCTGGCTGCACGACGAAGCGGACTACCCCGCGACCGGAGACGACGTCTGGCAGATCCACGTCGTCAACCGGGTCTACGGGACCGACTTCCCCGCCGCGGAGACCGCGCGCGCGGGCAAGAACGTCGGCTTCACCGCCTGGACGCACGCTTCGCCCGCGAAGCCGCGATAGGTTTGCCTCAGCGTGGATCACAAGTGATTCGAAACGAATCAACCTGGATCCCGGATCGAAGCTTCGGTCCCCGCAGACTCGGCCACCTCCGACCTGCCGCGTGGAAGCCGCCTACGTTTCAGGCGTGGGCATCCGACGAATCCAGCGCAGCCACAGCACGCTCCGTGCTGTGGGCTCCCCGCGCATCACCTTTCCCGAGGCGCTCTTTCACTCCTGCCACGGCGTGACGCCCTTCCCCGTCCAGCATGACCTGGTGGACCACCCGCTCTTCGACATCGAGCGACTGGCATCGCTGGCTGCCTCCTTGCCAGCCCATCGCGTCGAGTGGAACGCCGGAGATCTGCCCGCGAGCGTCCGCAGAGACGATGTTCGCTCGAATGGACTCTCCGCCGTGGAGACGCTTCGAAGCATCCATCGCTGCGGCTCCTGGATCGTGCTGAAGCACGTCCAGCTCGATCGGGACTACGCTCGACTTCTGCACGAATGCCTCTCGCCCATCCAGGCGGCGCTCGGCGTGCAGGGGCTGTCGCTCTCACGGCCCGTGGGCTTCATCTTCGTGTCGTCCCCAGGCGCCACGACCCCTTGCCACCTCGACCCGGAGAGCAACTTTCTCCTGCAGGTCCGCGGGACCAAGTCCATCTCGACGCTGCCGCGACTCGATCCTCGCTTCGTCCTACTCGAAGAGCTGGAGAGATTCACGGTCGGCGGCGACCGACATGTCCAGCTGGAGGACTCGGCGCTCGCAGAAGCCGTTGGGCACGAACTGAGCCCCGGCGACGGTCTTCACGTTCCGATCCACGCGCCTCACTTCGTGGTCAACGGTCCCGCGGTCTCGGTCTCCTTCAGCCTCACCTTTCAGACCGAGGCAACGGACCGCGAGCGCGGCGTGCTCTGGATGAACCACCGTCTGCGCTCACTGGGACTGGAGCCCACCCCACCGGGAACCTCCAACGCGCTCGACCTCGCCAAACTGACCCTGTTCAAGGGCCTCCGAAGCGCTCGACGCGTCCTGCGACGGAATCCACCCCCGAGCTGACGCGCGTCAGTCCGCGCCCTTCAAGAGCTGAACGCCCGTGATCTCACACCGTTCGACCGTCTCTTCGATCAGGCGCCCGAGCATGGCCAGCGCCTCGTCGCCGAGGCCTCCGTCGCCGGCTTCCGATCCCGCGGTCTCCGCTTCGTCGATGACCTGATCTCTCTCGGATCGCAGTGCCGACGGAAGCCGGGTGACCATCTCCCTGAGTTCGCGCCGCACCTGCGCAGGCGCGAGCCCGGACGCCTCGCTGAGCGCGTCCCAGTGGCGCGCGCGGATGTTCTTGAACTCCGCCTTGCTGCCGATCTTCATCGCGTACCGCGGGCTCAGGTCCCCGTAGACGAGCGTCGAGAGCAGATCGTAAAGGGGCGAAAGCGAGATGCCTGAAGGAGCATGAACGAGGCTGAAGTTCTTGGCGTGTGCGTCCGCGTTTCCGATCAGGACGTTGAACGCCGTCGCTCGCACGAGGGCCAGGCGATCCACCGCGGGGCGCCGCGCGTGATCCGTCAGAAGGCGAAAGCAATCTGGCAGCGAAGGCCCGCCCTCCGACTGGTACTTGAGCCGCGTCGGAACGCCGAGGGCCTGACACATGTCTTCCTGATGGACCCGGCGCACCGTGCCGTCCGGATCGAACGTCCGGTCGAATCGCTCGACGAGCAGGAACTCGCGGCCGCTCGCCACGCGCCTCTCGGCCGAAGCGACGCTCAAGCCCACGCGTCTCGCCGTGCGCATGCAGAGCAGCTCGTTCGCGACCGTGCCCGCGAAGCCCTGGATCGGCGTCTTGAGGATGTGCGTCGTGGCCTGATCGCCCGTGGGGATCGCCACCTGTCCGTCGACGAGCGACACCGCCACCTTGTCCTGCGCACCGGCGAGGGAGAGCCGCCGCTCGCCGCCGGCGAGAAGCGGTCTGTGGGGAAGGTCATCGAGGAGCTTCGCCAGGCGCGCCGGATCGAGCGGCTGGAGTTCCTCCCCGCTCGCTCCAGGCGTGAACGGAGTCGACGACGCGCTGGGAACCGTCAGGGTCACGGCCCCGGCGCACTCCCCCCCGATCTGCTCCAGCAAGGCGAAGTCGTTCCTGGCCGACACGCCCAGATAGCGCGCCACGCGATCGCGAACGCCCTCCTCGGGCAGGAGTCCTCCGAAGAAGGGCTCGGCCCCCCGGTGATCGAACGGCTCGGCGCGCACGGGAAGAGAGAGCGACAGCGCCGCGCCAGAACGCTCGACCCACGCGGCGTCGTAGCGGAACTCCAGCCGCCCCGAATCGGTCTGCAGCAGCTCTCCCACGCGCTCGCCGAAGAGCGCGACTTCCAGGGTACGCACCACCGGATCAGTCCTCCGACAGGCCGTCCACGAGGACGGAGAGGCCCAGCTGGCGAAGAACGTCGAACACCTTGCCGATCTGAGCAGTGGGCTTTCCGGCCTCGACCTCTACGATGAAGCGGACGCTGGTGCCCGCGGCGGCGGCGAGGTCGGGCTGTCTGAGGCCCTGGGCCTTGCGCTCGCGCCGGATCAGCGCCCCTAGCGCCTGGATCGTCTGGATAGGTTGCGGCATGGATCTTTCCCGACCGGGAATATCGACCGCCCGCGCTCCGGAAACCAGCACAAAATGACACGATCGGGACATTTCCGCCGATTCATTCCGTTCCGCGCCCGTTCTTGCACGAGCGGGAAAGCGAACGGACCGAAGAAACCTCCAGGATACGCGGTCCGCCGGGCCCAGGAAGCCCCGTTCTATTCCGGGAAGACGCGCCGGAACGCCGCCTGGAGCTCCTCGTCGAGGGTCGGCAGCAGCGCAGGCAGGACCTTCGTCGCCCGCTGCCGGGGCGTCAGCCCGAGGCCGTCGGCGAGGTCCAGCGACTTGGTTCGAAGCGTCGCCGCCGACTGGAGGTGCTCGGTGGCCGCCGGCAGGTCGCCCGCGTCGGCGCTGAGAGACGCGGAGGCCGCATGTCCGAGGACCATGTAGTGGTGAGCCGAGTCGGCGAAGGCCGGCTCATCGTCGGCGCTGTCCGCGAAGGCTGCGATCGACCCCTCGTAGGAAGACGCCGCCGCTTCCGGGTCGCCCTGCTTCGTCTGCCACTCGGCCGCAATCAGGAGCGCGAGGCCGCGGAACCACATGAGCGTCGGGCCGTGCACCGGATCGTCGATCGCCTGGTCGAGCTCGACGTAGACCGCCTCCATCGAAGCGGCGCCCGAGGTCTCCAGCTGATAGGCGCGGAAGCGCTGGTGCAGGTCCGAGCTGGCGGGAAAACGGCGCAGGGATTCCGTCAGAAGCGTCGGCATCAGCCGGGCTTCACCGATCGCGCGCGCGAGTTCCAGGAGCTGCGTGGCGTCGTCCTCCACCGCCACCGGATGGGCCAGCAACGTGCGACCCGCGAGGTACGCATCTGCCACGAGCGAAGCCGGCACGGCCTGGCCATCCGCCAATCGCCCGTAGGCCAGCTGCGCGGCGGATTTGGCGAGCGCCCGCAGCGTCCCCACGCACATCGGATCCGAGCTGGCCAACTGGTAGGCAGGGAGCGCGGCACGTGCGGCCCGGAAGGCCTTCGCGTACTCACCGCTGAGCGCAGCCGCCTGGGCGACGATCGCCTGGGCGCGCGCGGGATCCGCGCTCGCCCCCGCCTCCGCCGAGGCCATCGCCTCGGCCGCTGCATCGCGTGGATCCTCGGCCTGGTCCAGCAGACCATTCGCGAGCTGAAGGAGCACCCCGGCGCGAATCAGCGCCTGGGTCGGCGTGGCGTCCTCCGGCGCCACACGGCCGTCGAGCTGCTCCAGCGCAAGAAGCGCCTCGTTCCGCGTCTTCGAGGGAATCTCCGTCAGGGCCGACATCGACGCCGCCGCCGTCCAGTCCTCCACGCTTCCGAGGGCAGAAAGGCGCGTCGACGGATCCAGCGACTGGAGCGAAGCCAGCGCGACGGGGTCACCGTCCACCGCCAGAGTCAGCCCGTCGATCACGGCCTGGAGTGCTTCTTCGTCGAGACTCGCCGCCGTCTGGAGCAGGCGACGACGCTGAAGAGCATCGAGATCGGCCGCGCGCGACGCCAGCGCGATCGCGGCGACGTCACGCACGAGCGGCTCCGGATCCCTGAGCCCGAGCATGCCTGCTTCAGGGTCGGCGCCCGAGTGGATCGCCGTCGCGAGGCGCACGGCGACGTCCGGGTCGAGCATCCGCCGCTCCAGCTCCTCACGCGCCCCTGCATCGGGGAAGGTGGCCAGCTCCAGGCTATCCATCGAAGCCCAGTCCCGCGTTTCCACGGGACGAGCGTGCTCCCTGAGCTTCGCGTCGAGGGGCGCCGGATCGCTGAGCAGGTAGACGTCGAAGAGAATCGTTCCATCCACGTCGACACCGACGTGCCGAGGGGCCACGCGCGTCCCGTTGAAGTACCGTTCGTAGAGCGTGGGCTCCAGATCGATGTGTTCGCGATCGGTCACGCGTCCGAGCCTCGGGCTCTCCATGCGTCGGCCCCGATCGTCGTACTCGAAGGGCTGATGATCGTCGGGGGAAACCACGAGGCAGACGTAGCCCGACGCCAGCTTCGCGAACTCAGGATCGCGATAGCGCCAGGCGGCGAGCGAGTCGCACGCCGTTTCCCCATCCATGTTCACGCAAAGGAGCAGAACCTGTCCCGTGCGCCTCTGAATCGCGAGGGCGTCCTCCAGACTTCGCTGCCACGGCATGAGCGGCGGGAGCGCCATTCGCTCGGGGCTGGGGCGGCGCCAGCCTTCGTCCGAGTCCGCAGCGCGCTGCGGCCGACGCCGACGCTCCTCCATCGAGAGCGTGCGATCGCCGTTCGTGTCCCGCTCCTTGAACCAGGTCCAGTAGCGCTCCAGATCGTAGCGGCCGTCCCTGTTCTGGTCGATCTCGGCCTCGAGGGTCAGGAAGGCCACCCCGGGCGCCATGCGGTTCCGATCCTCGGGCTCGCGCTTCTTCGACGCTTCGATCCAATCCTTGGCCACCGCCGTGGTCGCCTGGGGACCCCAGGCCTCCAGTAGCCTGGCTCGCTCCTCGACCGAAACGCTGCCGTCGCCATCGGCATCCCCCTCCTCCAGGACGAGCTCGCTCGCCAGCCGACGGATTACCCCGCGCGTTCCCATCTGCCCGTTGCAGAGCCTCTCCATCGTCGGCTCGCCGGCCTCGATGACCCCGTCCCCGTCGGCGTCCAGGTACTCCAGGGTCGCCTCGAGGTCGTTGCTGGTCCAGGCGCGGAGAGTGTCACGGTCGAGACCCTGAAAGACGAGTTCGGTCGTGAACTCGTACACCATGTCGCCGCCCAGGGGAGCCAGCCAATCGTGGAGCCCGGCGACCTCATCCTCGGTCACCTCACCGTCTTGGTTCCGGTCGGCGAGCTCGGTGAAGATCTCGAAAGCCGAACCGAGTTCCGGCACGCGGCGGGCGTCGAAGTCCTGGGCCGCGGGAGAAACGAGAAGGCAGAGGAGCAGTGCTGGATGGGTCATGGTCCCAATGTAGCCCGGCAAGCTCCGGCGGCCTACAGCGGACGGAAACCGCCGCCCACGCCTGAGCGCCTCCCCATTGTCTCCCATCACCGTTTCCGATCACCCCTCGAATCACGAACACCGCCAGCCCGCCCCCGGACCTGGAGGTCCAACGGGCGGGCTGGCGGGTAAAGCCACCCTACGGGGAGGAGAAGCCGACTAGAAGCTGCCGTGACGAGCGCGCTGGCGCTTGTTCGTTTTCCGGCCACCGGCCGACTTCTGGCGGGTCAGGAACCCGGTCTTCTTGGCCTTCTTGGCTTTGCTGTTGCGGACTTTGAGCTTCATGGGATCGGGGACGCGGACGAAAGATCCGCGTATTTCGGGAGGAGCTTAGGCCCCGTGCGCGCCGGAAGCAACCCGCGGCAGAGAGATCCCGCCAGATTGCGGTCTACCGGCGACATCGACCCACGGAAGGGCTGGCCCCGGCCGCCCTTCATTGGCCCCTGGCGCGGCGCTCCCTGACACGCTTGAGGACGTCGAGGGCCTGACTCCGCGAGACGTTGTTGTAGTAGCGTCCGAGATTGGCGAGCCCGAGGGCGACCTCCTCCGCCGCCTCCAGATCGCGGGCGGTGGTCTCCTCGGCCCGCAGGATTCTTTCGATCTCCACGAGCCTCACGCGCGGCGCCAGGAACGCGAGCAGGAGCGTCTCCGCATCCGAGGGCTCGATGCTCGCCAGTTCACGCATCCTCGCCACGCCCTCGGTCTCGATGAACGTGACGCGCCCGCGCTCTTCGACCGAGATCGGTGGACTGTCCGGAGCCGGGAACTCCAGTCCGGTGAACGTCCCGTAGCGAGACTCCAGGAGCGGTCCCGGCAGTCCGTCGATCACCGACCATAGCTGGAGCGCACCGTCCGCCCCAGCCGTCACGACCCAGCCGCTCGCCTCGTCGGCCGCCACGGCCGTGGCCGATCGAACCTGGGATCCGTTGGAGGCGGCTTCGACGCTCCAGCGAATGGACGGACGAGAACCGTTCATATCGATGAGGTGCAAGCGCTCGTCCCGCGTGAGCACGGCGACCGTCTCGGCCAGCGTGCCGATCCCCGCCGAGGTCACCGGGTGGGGAAACGTCGCGAGCGCCGTGACCTGCGCCAGCGTTCCGTCGTCGTTGACCCGAAGGCTCCAGACTCGCCCGTCCTCGGCGCCGATGACGGTGACTCCGGAGCCCCGATGGTGGTCGAAGGCCGTCAACACGGCGTCCACCTTCCAGACCTCCTGCGTGGTCCAGTTCTTCGCGCCGCTCGACGTGGAGAGCAGCAGGCGTCCGTCGACCGCTGCCGTCAGGAGGTGATTCGGAAGCGCCAAACCGCCCGGCCGCAACCACGCCACCCCGCGCGCCTCGACCGCCTCGATCACCGGGTCGTAGTAGGCCTGTGCCGTCATCTCGGGCGCGATCCACCAGACGCCAACGGACTGGTCGGCCGCCGCCAAGAGGCGCGGCTTCCCACCGACCGAGGCCAGCGCCGTATACCGGATAGACCGCGTGCTCTGCACGTGCACGGCCTGGGGCAGGTGGCGGTCCGTACTCCAGATGGACCACGCGCCGCTCGTCTCTGCCGTCGCGAAGTGCTCGCCCGCCTCGTCGAAAGAGAGCGACTGCACGCCGCTGTAGTGTCCCCGAACCTCCGAGACACCGGGCACGCCGGCGTCGAAGCTCGGCCGAGGCACCACCCGCCACTCGCCGCTCAGGCCACCGGTCAGGATCACGTCCCCGCCCGAGGGCCAAAGGATCGCGCTCGGCTCCGAGAGATAAGAAGCCACCCTTACCATCGCCGGGCCACGCACCTTCGACCAGATCCGCATACGCCCCTTCTGGAACTGCCCGATCACCATCTCGCCATCCGGGGAAATGGCGAGGTTGACCGTTCCGCTCTCGCGGATCGTGAGGTCGCCGTCGGGGATCTGGACCTGGCCCTTGTCCTGGTAGCGGACCGCCGAGCCGTTCTCGCCCTGGGCCACGAAGTAGTCGGAGCCCGAGGCCCCAGCCAGCGCCGTGGCGGCGCTCGCCGTGGTCCCTGACACGCGTCGTACCCGGCCAGACTCGGGCCCGAGAACTCGGATCGGACGATTTCGCACGGCGAAGGCGGCGCGCCCTTCCTTCCCGTACAGCGCAAGCGAGACCGTCGACCCCGGATCGACCTGGTAGAGACGGGGCGCCCAGGGGCTCTCGGCATCCATGTCGAGGACCGCGACCCGGCCTAAGTCCCACGCACAGGCGAGGAAACGGTCCGACGCGTCGAGGGCCACGACGCCCGCGGCCGAAACGTCCCGTAGCACGGCAAGCGCCGCCGTAGCCCGCTCCGACGCTGGCTCGCCCACGGGTGTGACCACTCGCAGCTCCCCCTCCGCCCCGTCCGACACGAGCGCCTCCAGCGAACCAGGCACGAATGCCACGGCCCTCGCGAGTTCGCAGGCCTCTTCGAAGAGGAGCGCACCGGTCGTTCCGTCGTGGACTCGAAGCCCTTCTTCCCGCAGCACCGCCACGGACGCCTGGGTCGAATCCAGCGCCATGGAGAGGATCGGTGCCGCCCCCTCGTCCACGGTCAAGAGCCCCACCTCGCAGCGGGCTTGCATCGTTTCCCAGACCCAGTCGCGCAGCTCAGGCTCCACACGATCCAGGATCCGTAGCGCACGAGCCGTACCGCCGTTGTTGTTGCGCGCGGCCTCGGCGGCGGCGTGGACCTGGGCGTGGTAGAACATACGCTCCGCTCGGGCCCGCCCGGCCTCGACCTCCTTGAGGAGCCGGCTCAGGTCGCGCACGTAGAGTCCCACCACGACCGCGAGAATCAGCGCCGACGCAGCCGCGGTGATCACGAGGCCCCGGTTGCGCCGCGCGAAGAGCTTCGCGAGATAGAGCTTGCCCGGTGCACGAGCGCGGATCGGACGCCCTCCCTGGAACGCGGCGAGGTCGGAGATGAGCGCTTCCGAGGACAGGTAGCGCTCCTCCGGCAGCTTCGCGATCGCGGTCAACACGATGCGCTCGAGATCCTCCGGGATCTCGGGATTGAGCTTCCGCGGCCTCGGCGGCGCGTGCAGCGTGACCGCCTGGACGAGCGTCGCTCGATCCTTCTGATCGAACGCCGGTCGACCGCAGAGCAGCTCGTACAGGATCATCCCGACGCCGTACACATCCCCGCGCGCGTCGTCGCGACCCTGGAAGCGCTCCGGGGGCACATAGCGCAGGGTGCCGACGACGTCTCCGGCCGCCGTTAGCGAGCTGGAGTCCTCGACCTTGCAGAGCCCAAAATCGGTGACGTACGCGCGCCCCGATTCGTCGAGCATCACGTTGGAGGGCTTTACGTCCCGGTGCAGCACGCCCCGCGAGTGTGCGTAGCTGAGCGCCTCGGCGATCTGCTGGGCGATGAGGACCGCGTTGGAGATCCAGGGCTTCGAGATGACCCGGCCCGTGTCGGAGCTATTGAGGTTGACATCGCTCCTGGCATCGCCTCCGTGCTGGCCGTCGCTCGCGGATCCTTCCCTCGCGTAGGCCGCCTCGCCGCGCAGCCGCGCCACGACGCTGAGCGCGCGGTCCACGAGCACCGAGGACTCGGCGCTTGCCGACTCGCCGCGCGCGACGGCCGTCAGTACGTCGAGCGGCACACCATCCACTCGCTGCATCGCGTAGTAGACCTGGCCATCCGCCTCCCCCACCCCGTACACCGGAACGATGCCGGGGTGCTGGAGGCTCGCGGCGGCCTGGGCCTCGCGCATGAACCGTTCGCGGCTCTTTCGATCGACCACGCGGGACGCGGGCAGCACCTTGAGCGCGACCGGCCTGCCGAGAGTTTCCTGAACGGCCTCGTAGACGACTCCCATACCGCCGCGGCCAAGAACGCCGAGGAGCTTGTACTCGCCGAGCCGATCCCCGGATCGGGCCATGGGCGATGCGTCCTCGGCGCGCTTGCCGATCTGATCGAGCAGACTCGCGCCCGGCAGGACCGCGCGCAGCGCGTGCTCGTGTTCGGGGTGAGCCGCGACGAAGTCCTCGACGGAGGGAGCGCGCCCTTCGCGCTGGGCATCGAAGTAGTCCGTGATCAGCTGATCCAGCGCGAGCGCCATGACGTCGCTGGAGTCGGACAATCCGCCGGAGTCGTCGAGTCCATCCACCAGACGGCGCCTCGACAGGATCGAGCTGGACTCGTTCCGCCTTTCGACCCCGTTCCACTCGTCCGATCCGTTCCCTTCGTCGGAATCGCTGTGGGTCTCGACGCCACCGAGGTCCGTCATGACGCGGCGCCATCCCCGCGGCCCTGGGTAAGCCGCATCTTCTCCTGCATGCGCGCGAGCGCACGAACGTAGCGTCGACTCGCCGCCGATGGTTCGATCCCGAGGAGCGACGCCACCTCCAGGTTCGACAATCCTTCGAAATGACGCAGAGCGAGGACCTCTCGGTCGAGTTCACGCATCTGGTCGAGCACGGAGATCAGGCGCTCTTCATCCTCCATGCGCATCGCCACCTCCGAGGGTGTGATGCCGCTGGACATCAGCGCGCCGGCGAGCGTCGCGGTCGTCGCGCCTGGCATACCTCGCAGCGCATCGGGGAGCTCCCGTCGCGCGTCACGCTGCTCGGCGCCCAGATGGCGCCGGTGCATTTGCGTGAGCTTCTGCCCGGCGAGAAATCGCACCCAGAGGAAGAACGGCATGTCCTGCCGCTTGCGGTACTCTCCGATGCGGCCATGGACCTCGATGAACGTGTCCTGGATCACGTCGGACGCGTCCAGCCGACCCCGAAGGCGAGGGTCCATGCGCACGGCCAGCATCCGCGCGATCCGGCCCCGGAACTCCTCCAGAAGCTCGGAGACGGCCTCGGCGTCCCCGTGGAGCGCCACGTCCCGGAACGGGTCTTCAGAAGGGTCCTGCACGGCTGGAGCGTATCACGCTCCCGCCGTCCAGGCCTCATCTCAGACCTGAGGAGATGTCATCTCTGCCGGCTTCACGGCGGCCTCGAACTCGTCCGCCGTCATGAGACCCAGAGCCGTCACCGCTTCGACGAGGGTCGTGCCCTCGACATAGGCCTTCTTGGCCACCTTGGCGGCGTTGTCGTAGCCGATGTGGCGGTTCAGCGCGGTCACGAGCATCAGGGACTGCTTCATGAGGTGATCGATTCGGGCCCGGTCCACATCGAGACCGTGGATGCAGTTCTCGCGGAACGAGTCAGCTCCATCGCTCAGGAGCCGGATCGACTCCAGGACGTTGTGGATCATCACGGGCTTGTACACGTTCAGCTCGAAGTTGCCCTGGCTACCGGCAAAGCCGACCGCAGCGTCGTTGCCGATCACCTGGGCGGCGACCATCGTGAGGGCCTCGCACTGGGTCGGGTTCACCTTGCCGGGCATGATCGACGAGCCGGGCTCGTTCTCGGGGAGCTTCAGCTCGCCGAGGCCAGAGCGCGGCCCGCTGCCGAGCCAGCGGACGTCGTTGGCGATCTTCATCAGCGCGCAGGCGACGACCCTCAGGGCGCCACTCGCGAACACGAGCGCGTCGTGTCCCGCGAGGGCGCTGAACTTGTTCGGAGCCGTCACGAACGGCAGACCGGTCTCCTTCGCCATCTCATCGGCGAACCTGGCGGCGAACCCCGGCTTCGTGTTCAGTCCGGTTCCGACGGCGGTACCGCCCTGGGCCAGCTCGTAGAGAGCGGGGAGCGTCGCCTTGACGCAGCCGATGCCGTCGAGCACCTGCTGGCGCCAGCCCGACACCTCCTGGCTCAGCATGAGGGGCGTCGCGTCCTGAAGGTGCGTGCGCCCGATCTTGACGATGCCTTCCCAGGCGGCTTCCTTGTCCTCGAAGGCCTTCGCGAGATGCTCCAGCGACGGAATGAGCGCGTGAACGATCTCCTCGGCCGCCGCCACGTGCATCGCGGTCGGGAACGAATCGTTGGACGACTGCGCGCGGTTCACGTGATCGTTCGGGTGCACGGGGCTCTTGGACCCCATCTCTCCGCCGAGGAGCTGAATGGCGCGGTTCGAGATCACCTCGTTCGCGTTCATGTTCGACTGCGTCCCCGAACCCGTCTGCCAGACGACGAGCGGGAACTCCGCGTCATGCTCGCCGGCGATCACCTCGTCGGCGGCCCGGATCAGGGCTTCGCGCACGTGCGGCTCGAGCATGTCGAGTTCGCCGATCTCCGCGTTCACGACGGCCGCGCACTTCTTCACGAGACCCAGGGCCCGGATCATCGGCCGCGTGAAGCGCTGGCCACCGATCTTGAAGTTCTGGCGGGACCGCTGGGTTTGCGCACCCCAGAGAGCGTTGACGGGGACCTCGATCGGTCCCATGGAGTCGGATTCGGTGCGTGTGGGGATCGACATGGATCGGGGAGTTCTGGTGGGATCAGAAGAGGCCTAGGTCGCGCATCGCCAGCACGTCCTCGTGAATGGCGCCCGCGGTCTTCTGGAGAAGCGCGCGGGATTCGGTGCGAAGCGGAAGCTCGACGATGCGCTCGACGCCGCTCGCGCCCAGGATCGCAGGCACCCCCATGTAGAGGTTCTCGATCCCGTACTCACCGTTGAGGAGGCACGCGCACGGGAGCATGCGCTTCTCGTCGCGCAAGATCGAGCCCGCCATGGCGACGGCGCCCGACGCGGGCGCGAACCACGCGCTGCCCGTTTTCAGGAGCTTGACGATCTCGCCGCCGCCGCCCTTCGTCCGCTCTCCCATGGCCTCGATGGCGTCGCGATCGAGCAGGTCGAGAACCCCGATGCCGTTGACCGTGCAGCGCTCGGCCATCGGGACCATGGAGTCGCCGTGGGCGCCCATCACCATCGCGTCGACGTCCTGCACCGCGGTCCCCATGGCCTCGCTGAGGAACCATGAGTAGCGCGCGGCGTCGAGCACCCCGGCCATCCCGATGACGCGGCGCGCGGGAAAGCCGAGCGAGTGCCGCATCAGGGTCACCATGGAATCGAGCGGATTCGTGACGACGATGACGATCGCCTCGGGCGACCCGGCGCGGATGTACTCTGCGACGCTCTTCATCACGTTGCCGTTGACCTCCAGGAGGTCCGAGCGGCTCATCCCTGGCTTCCGGGGGAGGCCCGCGGTGACGATGAAGACGTCGCTCCCGTAGGTATCCCGTGGGTCGTTCGTCCCGACGACCCTGGACGAGAAGCACTCGATCGCCGCCGACTGATTCATGTCGAGCGCGATGCCCTGGGGGCGGCCCTCGGCGATGTCGATCAGGCAGATCTCGGGGGCCAGATTCTTGAGCGCCGCGAGATGGGCGCAGGTGGCGCCGACGTAGCCGGCGCCGACGACGGTCAGCTTGGGGGTGGAGATGGCGGTCATGGGGAGCGACAAGGATAAGGCCGAGCCGCCGCCAGAGCGCGCACCGTCAGCTCGAAACCGCCGCGCGCCGAAGAATCACGCGGAACGCGGCGCCGCCGCCTTCGCGGGGCTCGTACTCGGCGGTCCCGCCCCAGCGTTCGACCGTCATCCGGACGTAGAAGAGGCCGAGGCCCGCTGCTCCGGCGGACCCGCCCTGGACGAAGCGCCGGAAGAGGCGCTCGCGGATCTCCTCCGGCACGCCGGGGCCGCGGTCCAGCACGGACAGGACCACGGTCTCGGCGTCCCGCTCCTCGACGTTCACCTCGACCGCGGTGCCCGCGGGCGCGTGCCGAAGCGCGTTCCCGATCAGGTTGGCGATGACGCGCTCCAGGCGATCTGCCCGCCCGACGACGCGCAGTCGGCCGGTGGCCCCGGTCACGAGGAGATCCACCGATTGGACCTGGAAGGCGGCGCTCTGCCGCTGGGCGGTTTCGCGCGCGATCGCCACGAGATCCGGCGCGGTCGCCGGGTCGTCGTCGAACTGCCGCAGGGCCTCGTATTCCGCGGCGAAGACGTCCAGCACGTGACGGATCATCTCGTCCTGGCGCTTCGCCTGGCGCAGGCCGATCTCGATGGCCTCCTCGGCGTCGGCACTGTCCAGCGTCCCCTTCTTGAGGAGGCTGAAGGCCCCGACGAGGCTCGCGAGCGGACCGCGCAGGTCGTGCACGATGCAGTGCAGCAGCACGTCCTTGACCTGCATCTCGTGGCTGAGCCCCTCGTAGGAGAGCTCCGCGTCGCGCTGGCGCTGGAGCGAGGCCTGCATCTCCGCGACGCTCTGGTTCTTGTGCTCGATCACGACGACGCCGCGGCCGTCCGAAAGAGCGAGCGCGTGGGCCTGGAAGGACATGTCGCGCTTCGCTGCACCGGCAGCGAGCGACTCGGGAAGGATCTCGGTCCAGACCCCGGATGACAGCGTCCGGACCTCGGGCCCGTCCGGGCCCGAGCGAGCCTTCCGGAAGAACTCGACCGCGTCGCCCAGGAAGCCCGAGAGGTAGTCGATCGGATCGCCCGGATCCACCACGCGCGGCTCCCCGGCCCCCCAGCCGCAAAGGCTGACGAGCCAGGCCGCGGGCTCCGAGGGCGGTCGGAACGTCCCGTCCGGCCCCTCCTCGAGGAGTTCGTAGCCCAGCGCCGCAAAGGCCTCACCCCGCGCCCTGCGCTCGACCCGCCGCATGCGCTCCGCGCCTGCGAGCCGATCTCGCAGGAGATCGTCCGTGTTCTGTCGCTGCATCGAGGCGTCGAGCAGCTCGACCGTTGCCGAGGTGTCGAGGAACAGTACGTGGGTGACCTCGTCCTCGTGCCAACCGAGCACGTCCGTGTGCGCCTCGACGTCTGGATCGAGTCGCAAGGCCCGCATCTCGACCGCACCGTCGCCCCTCCCGTCCTGCGTCACCACGCTCGACCACGGAACATCCGTGGGCACCGGAGAGCCCACCTGGAGCCATCGGAGTCCGTGGGCGTCGACGGCGCCGCCGATCTCGACCACCTTGCGATCGCGCAAGATCGCCCAGGCCAGCTTCGAAGGACCGCGAACGAGCCGCGCCTGGACGGCCTCTGGAATCTGGCTCATGGGACGTCGCCGGAAAGAAGGGCCCGGGTGAGGTCGCGGAAGGATTCGTCGACGCCGTCGCCGGTCTTGGCGCTGGTCACGCGCGGAGCGAAGTCTGCGCCCACCTTCCGAAGGAGCTCCGGCGCGGGTACTTCCCACTGGGCCACGAGATCGGCCTTGTTGAGAAGCAGGCGCATCGGGACGTCCTTGCCGATGGATTGCGTGGCGGTCTCGGCGATCTGCAGAGCGCTGTCGAGCGTCTGGGGCCGCGTCCCGTCCGCGACGAGCAGCAGGCCCGAGCTGCCTCGGTAGTAGCTCGTGGGAATCGACTGGAACCGATCCTCGCCCTGGACGTCCCAGAGGACGAGGGTCACCTCGGTGAGCTGGCCGTCGTCCACGCGGACCTGAACGAGCTTCTTGTCGATCTTGACGCCAATCGTCGTGTGGTAGCGCTCGCTGAAGATCGAGTGAACGAACCGGCGCACGAGGGACGTCTTCCCCACGGCGAAGGAACCCAGAAGGCAGACTTTCTTCCTGATCACGACCTGACGATAACGCTTTCGATCCCCAGGAGTTCCAGCCGCAGCGCGCGAAGTGCTGCCGCGGCGTCCTCGCAGGCGGCGGGATCGAGGCCGCTGAGGCGAAGTCGCCCCTGTCGGAGATCCATACCGACCCCCGCCGGAATCGAGACGAGCTTGCGAAGCCTCTGGAGCACGATGGCCTCGTCCAGGGAGGTGAAGGGACCGAACTCCAGTCGGACCCCGCGCTTCGAGCGCCCGAGGGCAGCGCGCGCGATGCGCTCGGGGTCCTTGACGAGAGGATCTGCCAGCCCGCGGACGACGATATCGCCACCGTCCAGGTCCGCCTCCGTCACGATCACGCCCGGGGTTCGCCTGAGCGCCTCTTCCGCCCGGCCGAGATCTCGGTTCGCCAGGAAGGAGCGGGCCATCGCCCAGCTCCCGAGGGCCACGAAACCCACCGCCGCGAGCAGCGGGATCAGCCGGATCCAGGGATTCGGACGACGCTTGCGGGCCTCCTGCTCCAGCAGGTCCTCCAGGAGGGGATGGATCGGGGCCAGCGCCTCCGCCTCTCCGTCGAACGCATTCATCTCCGGGCCGTACTCGACGTGCAGCGCCTCGACCGTCTCGACCGCGCGCTCGTGGAGCGTCCTCGGGGGATTCCCGCGCACGACCAGCGCGAGGATGGCCTCGGGCCCCTGGGCAAGAATCAGCGTCAGGTCCTGGAACTCGATCTCTTCGAGCGGCGACTCGTCCGGCGACGCGCCGAACGAGTCCGCGGCGAACTCGCGAATGGCGCTGAGCATCCCGGCCACCATGTCAGCGTCCTGGGTCTTGAGGCCGGGCGGGTGCACCTCCGCCATGATGAGCCCGGAGTCGCGATCGACGAGCAGCACCTGGTCGACGCGGAAGACCAGCGTCTTGAGCAGCACGACCTCGGAGAACGTCTTCCCGGTGCGCGCCGCTTCGAGCCGCCAGCCGATCCCCTTCGGCGACAGCGAGTTCTCCAGGGCGACGTTGAGCGACTCCAGCGACTGGCGCAGGCTCGCCTGGATCATGCTGCGGATCGCGGGGCCGAGGGCGGGGTGAATCGCGTCCGCCAGCGCCTGGGGATCCCGCCGCGCCGAGCGAAAGAGACCGGCCTCGACGGTGGGAGCAAGGGCGCGCGCGATGCGATCGTCCTGGGCCTCCCGGGCAAGGATGGCATCCGGGAGAACGTGGGCGATCGCCTCGGCGCTGACGCCCTTCTTCTCCAGCCGATCCAGTCGTGAGCGCTCCCCCCGGAGAAGGAGTTCCTTGACCTCCGCGAGGGTCTCCCTGGTCGGCGCCTCGGGCACGTTGGCTCTGGTGGACTTCATGGGCGACCCCTTCCAGGGCGCGGCGCCTTCCCCTTGGCTACTGCCCGATCCGATCGGCGAGATCCGCCAGCATGGAGCGTAGATCGGCGCGCTCCACCTTCCGCGTGCCGTGCTCGTCCAGTCGCGCGGTCAGCGCCGTCACTTCGGCACGGAAGTCCGCTCGGACCTGGGACTCGACGTTCTGCAAGCGCTGCTGGAAGTCCTTCTCCAGCTCGGTGAGCCGAGCCGACAGCGCCGACTCCACGGAGTCCAGGCGGCTCGCATGGGCCTTCGAGGTGGCTCCGAAGAGCAGATCCCGGACACGCTGGAGATCCTTGGCGTCGGAATCGGAATGGGGCACGAGGAGACCGCTGTCGGCCGTCTCGGCGTCGTCTGGGAGAGTCCCGAAGGACTCCTTGGAATGGTCGGATGACTTCATGGGAGCGGCAACCCTTGGGGAACGTAGGCCTCCACGAAGGAGACCCCACCCACGGCTCTCTGTCCACTCGGTCAGGGGAAATCATGAAGTCCAACGGCACCCAGGGGCTCTTGAATGAGTCTCGTTCGGCCCTGCGTCGCCCTTTCGAGACTCCGCCGTCGAGGACCGGGTGTCCAAGACCAGGCCTTTGGGACGGGAGAAAGCGGCCCCGACCACCCGAAGGAGGCCGAGGCCCCGCCAGCATTGACGGACAACGTAGGCGCTTGATGAGTGAAGGCCCGTCCCCAGGGTTGATTCCACTCCCACGCCTGCGTTGCGGTGAGCATGTTTGCCGCGTGCCCCCTGGATCCCAAGTGACAGGTCCGTCAGACTCAGGGGGAGACCGGCGCAGCGTCCCCCAGGCGGTCCCGGTGAAGCCCTTCGGACGAATGCCTGACAGGCCTGTCAGCCTCACCCGTCGGCAGCACCCAGCAGAATCCTGACCGCCACTCGATCCCTCGCCAGCATCCCCCACCCCAAGGACGGCCCCTGCCATGCGCGCACTTCTCGTCGACGACGACTCCGACTTCAGGACGTTCTGTCGCCTCGCCCTCAAGACCATCGACTGTGAGGTCAAAGAGGCCCAAAATGCCCACGAGGGGCTGGATATTCTGGACGCGGAGGGAGACGGGTCATTCGACGTGATCCTGCTCGACCTGGAGATGCCGGGCGCCAGCGGGCACGATCTTCTCTACGACGTTCGTGAGAAGGGCGACGCGCTCCCCGTCATCATCCTTTCGGGCCGCTCCGAGGTCGAGGAACGCGTCAAGGCGCTGCGGGGAGGTGCCGACGATTTCATGGTCAAGCCCGTCGACACCGACGAGCTGCTCGCGCGCATCGACGCGGTGGTGCGCCGCCGGAACTCGCTGGCTCCCCTCGACTATGGAGTCCTCACCTTCGACCTCGCCCACCGCCGCGTCAAGCGCGAGGGGAAAGCCTGCCACCTGAGCCCGCGGGAGTACGACCTTTTGCTGCGACTCGCCAAGGGCGGTGGTGAGACGGTCAAGCGGGACACGCTCCTGGAGGACGTCTGGGACCTTGGCTTCGATCCGGGTACCAACGTTCTTGACGTCCACATCGGCCGCCTTCGCAAGAAGGTCGACCGAGACGGCTCGCCGCTGATCGAAACGATCCGCGGCGTCGGCTACCGCCTCAAGCGAAGCTGATCGATCAGGCCACGGGGGCGTGCTCGGAGGTCACCGCCTGGGCCGCCGTCACGAGCTGCTCCAGCTGCGGCGAGCCCACGTCGAGGTGCGTCACGAAGCGCAGCACCTGCGGCCCCATGGGGAGCACGTGAACGTCGTGCGCGGCGAGGGCCTCGGCGAACGCCGCGGCCGTCATCATCTCGGGCGCCACGTGCACCATCGCCATATTGGTCTCGATGGCCGAGGCATCACAGGTGAGCCCGGGCAGGGTGCCGAGCCGCTCGCCGAGCTTCCGGGCCAGCGCGTGGTCCAGCGTCATCCGGCTGACGTTGTCCCGGAGCGCCATCCGCGCCGCCGACGCCAGGAAGCCGGCCTGGCGCATCCAGCCCCCGAGGCGCTTCCGCACTCGCATCGCGCGTTCGATGAACTCGTCGTCGCCCGCCACGATCGAGCCGACCGGCGCGCCGAGCCCCTTGGAGAGACAGAGCGATACGGAGTCCACGTGAGCTGTCCAGTCCGGAGCGCTGATCCCCGAGGCCACGACCGCGTTCGCCAGCCGCGCGCCGTCGAGGTGCACCGGAATCCCGCGTTCCCTGCCGACCGCTGCCACCGCAGCGAACTCCTCCATCGGGATCACGACGCCACCCGCCACGTTGTGGGTCTGCTCCAGGCAGATCAGCGCGGTGCTCGGGCAGTGGATGAAGTTGGGCCGGATGGCTTCCGCGACCTCGGCCGGGTCCATGCGGCCGCTGCGGTTGCCGATGGTCAGGGTCTGGACCCCGTGCAGGTAGCCCGGCGCGCCGCCCTCGTAGGTCGTGATGTGGGACCAGCGCTGACAGACGATCTCGTCGCCGGGACGCGTCCAGGCCCCGAGGGCGACCTGGTTGGCCATCGTCCCCGAGGGAACGAAGAGCGCGCGCGGCTTGCCGAGCCAGGCTGCCGCCTCATCCTCCAGCAAGCGGACCGTGGGGTCGCCGTCCAGGACGTCGTCCCCCACCGGCACGTCGAGCATGACCGCGCGCATGGCGGCCGAGGGCTGGGTCACGGTATCGCTACGGAAGTCAGCGCGCATGGGAGTCGTGGCGTGGGAGAGAGACGTCGGTGTCAGGCCTGGCGATTCGCGAGGTGCTCGCGCACGCGTCGCAGGCCCTCGCGGATGTTGTCCGCGCTGTTGGCGTAGCTGAAGCGCATGTAGCCCTCGCCGAACTTGCCGAAGCTCTTCCCCGAAAGGCACGCAACGCCGGCTTCGTTCAGCAGTTCGTCCTCCAGCGTCTTGCTGGCGATGCCGGTGCCGCTGGTGTTCGGGAACGCGTAGAACGCGCCCTTCGGCATCACGCAGCGGAAGCCGGGGATCGCGTTCAGCTCTTCGTGGATGATCTTGCGGCGCTCGTCGAAGGACGCGAGCATCTCGTCCACGGCCGTCTGCGGGCCGCGCAGGGCCTCGATCGCCGCCACCTGGGTCACGGCGTTCGCGCAGGACGAGGAGTTGATCTGGATCCGCTCGGCGTCGGCGATCAGGTGGCTCGGCCAGACGCCGTAGCCGAGGCGCCAGCCGGTCATCGCGTAGGTCTTGCTCCAGCCGTCCAGCAGGATCGAGCGATCGATCATCGAGGGGTACTGGAGGATCGAGACGTGCTCCTCGCCGTCGTAGAGCTGGCGGCTGTAGATCTCGTCGCACAGGACGGTGACGTGGGGATGCTTCTCCAGCCCGGCGACAAGCTTGTCCATCTCCGAGCGCGGGACGATGCCTCCCGTCGGGTTGGCGGGCGTGTTGACGATCAGGAGGGACGTGGCCGGCGTGATCAGCGCGAGCACGGCCTCGGCGCTGAACGCGAAGCCCTTCTCTTCCTCGAGGCCGTAGGGCACGGCCTTGGCGCCTGACCAGTGGATCATGCTCTCGTAGATCGGGAAGCCCGGGTTCGGATAGATGATCTCCTTGCCCGCCTCGCCGAACATCATGATCGCGTAGAACATCGTCGGCTTGCCGCCCGGCACGATGAGCACGTTGTTCGGGTCGATCTCGGCCCCGCGGAAGCTCAGGATGTTCTCCGCGACAGCCTCGCGCAGCTCCGGCAGGCCCTTGGCGGGCGTGTACTTGTGCCAGCCGTCGGTCAGGGCCTTGCGCCCGGCCTCGACGATGTTCTCCGGGGTGCTGAAGTCCGGGGCGCCGATGTGAAGGTGGATGATGTCCTTGCCCTTCGCTTCCAGGGCTTTGGCCTTGGCGAAGACCTCGAAGGCGGTTTCGGTGCCGAGCACCGACATACGGGAGGCGAGGGTCATGGCTGGTATCAGGGGGAGCTGTTCGCGGTGGCCGGGACGACTTGTGGGGCAACAGTATGCGGGCTGGACGCGCCGGACGCACCTCCTTCTCGGCAGCGCGACCCGTCTCGCCGACGGGCGTGGGCCGAGCGGGAGCCGGCCGAGACCAGGCGGGGCCCGCTCGAATCAGTGCCGGGCCCCGAAGGCCTCCATCGAGGCCCAGAGGATTTCCTCGGCGCGGGCGCGATCCGCGTAACCCCTCGCCACGAGGCGCGGCTGACCGTCCTCACCCCGGCCCTTGTAGTTCTCGAACCAGGTCCGAACGATCGACGTCACGCCGGGGAACTCCGAGTCCAGCTGACCGAGGGACTCGAGGTGTCCCAGCGGCGTCCCCGGCAGGACGGCCACGAGCTTGTCGTCCCGCTCGCCGCCGTCGAGCAGCTCCAGGACGCCGATCACGCGGACGCCGATGACGGTCCCGCGCTCCACCGCTGGCCCGAGGACCAGCACGTCGAGCGGATCGCCGTCGCCGCCGAGTTCCTTCGGCAGGAGCGTGCCCGGGACCATCCCGTAGTTCCCCGGATAGCCGAGGTAGCGAACGACTCGCGGCTGGCCGTCCTCGATCTCCCACGCGAGCTGGCCGTCGGGCTTGGTGATCTCCCACTTCGCGTCGGTGCCAGCCGGGATCTCGACCACGACGTTCACCGCCCCGTCGGCCCGACGAGCAGGGAAATCCCGGACGTAGTCCGTCGCCCCCGGCAGCACCCCGGCGCCGACTCCCCGCGTCTCGGGCTGAATTCCTCCGCAGGCCACGGCGAATGTGAGGAGTGCGTATGCCTGAAGTTGCCTGCGGACCGTCATGCCGTCAGCGTACCGGTTCGCTCCGCTTCGACCTCCCCACCCGGCGTCCCAACCGGCGCGAATCCCTTCCGGCGAGAGGATTTCTGCTCGGATCTGCCTTCGCGGGTGTGGCCGGACCCTGCAGAGGGTCTAGTCTCCCCGACATCATGGACAAGCCCATTCTCCCACTGCTCGGCCTCATTGGCCTCCTCGCCGCATCGTGCGGCTCCGGCGAGGACCTCGTCGTCCGGATCTCCCTGGACCAGCCTTTCTCCGAGGGCCTCGTCAAGGAGTTCGAGAAGGAGACCGGCCTCAAGGTCCGGGCCCAGTACGACATCGAGGCCTCCAAGACCGTCGGCCACGTCCGCGCCATCATCGAGGAAGCGAAGTCCCGCCCGCGGACGGACGTCTTCTGGAACAACGAGATCGCGCAGACGATCCGCCTGGCGGAACTCGGCCTCCTGGAGGCCTACGACTCCCCCAGCGCCCAGGACATCCCCGAGCAGTTCCGGGACCCCGCTCGCACCTGGACCGGCTTCGCGGCGCGGGCGCGCGTCCTGATCGTGAACTCGGACCTCGTGCCCGAAGGCGAGGGGCCCACGGGGACCCTCGATCTCCTCGACCCGAAGTGGTCTGGCAAGGCCGGGATCGCCCTGCCCCTCACGGGCACGACCCTGACGCACGCCACCGCCCTCTACCAGGTCATGGGTGAGGACTGGGCATCCGAGTTCTTCGGCAAGGTGCAGGCCGCCAACGCCGCGGACACGCTCGCGCTTCCGAACAGCAACGGTACGTCGATGCGCAAGGTCGGGGCGGGCGAACTCGCCTGGGCGTGGACCGATACGGACGACTACCACGTCGCCGAGTCCGAGAAGGGCTACCCGGTGCGCCGCGTCTATCCGGACCAGGTGGCCGGTCCAGGCGTTCTGGAGAAAGACGGTGAGCCGCTCGGCACGCTGCTGATCCCGAACACGATCATGCTGATGAAGGATGCGCCGCACCCGGACGCGGCGAAGAAATTCATCGACTGGGTCCTGCGGCGCGAGATCGAGCAGCGGCTCGCCGAATCTGCCAGCGCACAGATCCCTGTTCGCGACGACGTTCCGCGCCCCGCGCACGTGGGCAAGATCGGCGACTTCAAGGTCATGAAAGTCGACTACGCGGCCCTCGGCAAGACCATCGCCGATCGCAGCCTGGAACTCGGAAAGACCTTCAACCAGTAGAGCGAGTCCGATGGCCCCGAAGAACGCGACGCTTCATCCTGCCGCTCGCCCGAGCCGATGGCTCGTGGCGGCCGCGTTCCTCGTGTTCTGCGTGCTCGGGCTCAGCCCGCTGCTCATCATGTTCGAGCGGCTCGCGGCCGAGCCCGAGGCGCTGGAGTCGCTCCTCAACGAGCGAACGCTGACGCTCCTCGGGCGTACCGTGGCGCTGGGGCTAGGAGCCAGCGCCATCGCTCTCACGCTCGGGTTGCCCTTCGGATTCCTCGTCGCGCGCACGAACGTCTTCGGAGCCCCGGCTCTTCGGGCCCTCGGCATCGTCCCGATCCTGATCCCACCGATCATGATGGCGATGACCTGGACGATGATCCTGCCGCTGCGCGGGCCGGTGATGTGCGCCCTGATCCTCGGGGTGTCCACCTTCCCACTCGTCGCGCTCTTCACCGGCCGCGCCGCCGAACGGATCGACGCGCGGCGTGAAGAAGCCGCGACCATGGTCGGAGGCCTGGGCGCGATCCTGCGCATGGAGTTCCCGCTCCTCCTGATCCCCGCCCTCGGCGGTGCCGTGCTGTCGTTCATCGTCTCGATCAACGAGTTCGCGCTCTGCGACTACGTGTCCGCCGTCGGCAAGAAGTTCAACGTCTATGCCGGTGAGATCTTCAGCAACTGGCAGGTCGACGGGAACGAGCCGCGCGCCGTCGCCACGGCGCTCCCCCTCATCGTGCTCACGCTGCTCGCCCTCGTTCCCCTGATGGCACTGCGCCGAAAAGGGCGCTACGGGACCGTGGACGGCCGTTTCGTCGCCCCGGCGCGCCTGAAGCTCGGGAGAGCCCGGGTGCCTGCCACGCTGTTCTGCCTCTTCGTCGTCACGCTGTCATCGCTGGTGCCTATCGGACGCCTCCTCTACGAATCGGGCGGCGGACCGCGCGTGTTCAGCGGCGTCTCGATCCGTCGTGCTGCCTGGACCCAGGGCGGCGGCGCGGCCCAGAACATGCCCGGTGCTCCCGGCGCGGCCGGCGCGCAGGCGGCGACGGATCCGGGGGCCGTGAAGCTCGACGCCAAGGCTCGACAGGAAGCGGTCCGAGCCGCGAACAACGCCGCCCTGCGCGCGGCAGGACAGGTTCCGATCGCGGGCGCCGACGGTCTGGTTCCCCAGGCCCCCATGCGCAAGGTCGACATGAACGCGCCGGAGATCAAGGCCGCGCTCGAAGCCGCGACGACGGACGACCAATCCGACATGGGTGGCGGCCTCGCGACGTTCACGGCCAACTTCAAGAAGAGCTTCAGTCGCGCCTTCGAACTCTCGCGCGAGAGTCTCGTCTCCAGCCTGCTCTTCGCGCTGATCGCGGCGTCCATCTCGCTCCCGATCGCGCTGGTTCTCGGGCACGCGATCCAACGCGGGCGAGCAGGTGGGCTACTGGAGGTGGTGGCGCTGCTGCCGTTGATCGTGCCTCCGACGCTGTTCGGCATCGGCACGATCGTGTTCTGGAACCACGACTGGACGGCGCAGATCTACGACTCGGGCGCGCTCGTCGCGCTGCTCTTCGCCGGGCGCTTCGTGGCGGTCGCGACGCTCATCTGCTCCGGAGCGGTGGCCTCGTTCGATCCCGAACTCGAGGAGTCCGCGCACCTCGCGGGCGCGGGTCCGCTGCGGCGCCTCTTCGGCATCGTCTCGCCCGGCGTCTGGTCCTCGCTGGTCGGCGCCTGGATCGTGGTCTTCGCGCTGTCCGTGCGCGAACTCGACGCCGCCGTCCTCGTCCCCGCGGCGAACGACACCGCGATGTTCCGCGTCTTCAACGCCGTCCACTTCGGCCGCGACGACTTCGTGTCCGCGCTGGCGCTGCTCGTGATCTTCACGGTCCTCTTGCCCGGCCTTCTCTGGAGCCTCTTCTCCAAAGCCCGACTGCGCATTCTCCCATGAGTTCCTCCCCCCCGCCGCCCGCCGTCGAGTGCAAGGGCCTCATCGTCCGCGCCGGAAAGGCCGAGATCCTGTCCGACATTTCCCTGCGCATCGAGCCCGAGGAGCACGTGCTGCTCGTGGGTCCGTCGGGGGCCGGCAAGAGCACGCTGCTGCGCGCCATCGCGGGCCTCGCGGTCCCCTCGAAGGGAGAGATTCACCTGTTCGGCGAGCTGGCGAGTCGTCCCGGGGAGCTGGTTCTTGCGCCCGACAAGCGCGGCGTTGGCTTCCTCTTCCAAGGCGGGGCGCTCTGGCCCCACATGAGCGTCGCGGGCACGCTCGACTTCGTCCTCAAGCGCAAGGGCCAGGACCGCTCGGCTCGCAAGCGTCGCATCGCCGAGCTCCTTGAGATCGTCGATCTGGCGGGCTACGACAAGCGGCGCACGCCGACGCTCTCCGGCGGTGAAGCCCAGCGCCTCGGGCTCGCCCGAGCGCTCGCGACCGAGCCGAAGATCCTCGCGCTGGACGAGCCGCTGGGTCCGCTCGATGCACCGCGCCGGGAGGCGCTCCTGGACCAGCTGCAGAGTCTGGCCAGGCGTTTCGGCCTCACGACGATCCACGTGACCCACGACCCTGATGAGGCCGCACGCGTCGCCACGCGGACGATCACGATGACCGAGGAAGGCGCGCTCGTCTGAGCCTCAGTGATGCCCCTTCCAGATGATCCGCAGCATCTTCAGGTTGATCATCGCAAAGCGCCATATCTGGTAAGGGAGGAAGATTCGGCAGAAGCGAGTCCATCCCGTGGGCAGTGTGGCGAACTTTCCGCTCTGACTGGCTTTCCAGACGTCGCGTGCCGGCGGTTTCCCTTCGGACTGGGTGCTGACTTCCATGGTGAGGTGTGCAGGCTATTCGGGGACCAGCTGCCAGCCCGGACGGAGCTTGGCCTTGTGCAGGAACATGTGGTGAAGCAGGATCTTGATCCAGTGACCCGCGAGTCCGATCTCTCCGTACGTCAGGTTCGTGTCGCGTCCCGTTTGCGGGAAGCGCTCGAAGTCCGGGACGATCGGATACACCACCATCGAGGCAGCCGTTCCCGTGAACGGATTGGCGCCGGCGCTGGCCACGCAGGCCGCCCCCATTTCGGCCATCGAGGCCGCCCGTGGGGCGACTGATTTGCCCTGGATCCGGTCCACGATCGTCCCCGCCACGACCTTGCCGATCATGGCGGAGGGCTGACCGGTTCGCGGCGGCGTGGGTGAGATCGAGGTGCCGCGAGCGCTGGTCCGCGGCTGGGAAATGGCGTGCGGCGGCGCGAAGGCAATTCCGACCGCATAGACGTTGTCGAAGGCGGGGCTCTGATAGGTGCGTGGCCAGTCCGAAGCCTTCCATTTCTCGAACGGCTTGCCGCTGTAGTCGGCGTCGACCTTCATGAATCCGTTCTTCGCGAACAGCCTGTCGGAGATGTCCTCGCCCGCTCGATCGAACGCCTTCAACGGAACGCCGGAGAAGGGCGGCAGCAGCATCGCAAAGTCGAAGTCGATCTGATGCTGGCCCCCATCGAGCGTCTCATAGAAGGCGCGGCCGGGCTGGACCTCCTGCACATGGGCCCGGGTGATCCACTCGAGGCCGCGCTCCGCGAAGAGTGACTCGGTGAAGATCTTCGAGGGCGTGACGTAGCCCCCGCGCTTGAGGTGCAGCCCGCCCATGCCGAAGTCCCCGAGCTCGTACTCGTTCGAGATCCAGACGATCTCGGCCTTGTCGCGGACCTTTCGCTTGCGGAGCTCGAACTCGAGGTTCACGGCGTACTCGAACGCGGCGCCCTGGCACGTGCAGGACCCGTGGCCGGTGCCGATGAGAAAGCGCTGCCTTTCCCCGCGGCGCATGCGCTCCGTGCACACATCCAGGGCCTTCGCCGCCTCCGTCGCGTGACTTTCGGTACACACGGAGAGGCTGTGCCCGCCGTGCGGCCCGAGGCCCGGCGTGGCTTCGAACTTGAGCTTGGGACCGGTCGCGTTGATCAGGTAGTCGTAGCGCAGGTCCTGCGTCTTTCCCTTCGTGGCCGCTTCCGTGGACTCGATCGTCACGAAGGGCGAGCGATCCTCGGCTCGCCCTTCCGGATGGATGGAAACGGCCGCTGCCTGATGGAACTCGATGCCCGCCTTCGCGTAGATGGGCGCGAGATCGAAAACGACCTTTCGCTCCGGCATCAGGCCGATCCCCACCCAGATGTTCGACGGAATCCAGTTGTAGGTCGGCTTGGGAGAGACGACGGTGACCGAATGCTCGGGGCCCAGCCAGCGCCGGGCGAAGCTCGCGGCGGTATGACCGGAGACCCCGGCACCCAGAATGACGACGCGGGCCATCAGAGACCTCCACCACGGGCATGGGATAGGATCGCTCGCACGGGAACGGACCGTCGTACTCGCATCGGAGGCTCGGGGTGAGAGTGAGGGGATCGGCGAGCACAGGGCGCCCTGCGCGATCGACCGATGATGCTCCCTGGGGAAGACCCTGGCCCTGGGCCGAAGTGCGCAGAGGCGAACTCCAAGGTCCGCAGCCACTCTGACTGAGGCAATTTGGCACGATCCGCTTTTGACCCGTGACCACCCCGCCACTGCCGGGCTAAATGAGCACCATGCGCCTCGTCTTCGGAATCATCGTGCTCATCGCCGCCACCTGGTTCTTCTCCGCCCTCCTGGGAACTCCGGAGGAGACCGCCAGCGCCCAGGGTCCCGCGGAGTGGGTCTCGTCCCAGCAGTGCGCCGAGTGCCACGAGCAGATCTACAACGAGTGGAAGGAGAGCCCCCACGCCAACTCCTGGAACAACGAGGACGTGCGGGTTCAGTCGGACGACTTCGCCAACAAGGACTGCATCGACTGCCACGCGCCGCGGCCTGTCTTCGAGACGGGCCTCGGAGAGCGCGTGCTTCCGCGCGCGGCCCGGCGCTCCGAGGGCGTCGACTGCCTGACCTGCCACATGCTTCCGGACGGCGGGATGGCCGGCACGATCAGCAACCCGCGCGTGGCCTGCAAGCCCGTCACCCGGCGCGAGCTGCGGCGGGTCACGCTTTGCGCTGGCTGTCACGATCAGCACAAGACGGTGCAGCAGTGGAAGGCGACGACCTTCGCCGACCATCGCGACGGCTGCATGGAGTGCCACATGCCATACCGCGACGGCACCCCCGAGGGCGGTCGCCTCCACACCATGCCCGGCGGCCACTACATCGAGATGGTCAAGACGGCCGTGACCCTGACCGGGACGAAGGACGAGAGCGGCCAGCCCAGCGTTACCGTCGCGAACGTCGGCGGCGGGCACGCCTACCCCACCGACGAGCGCAGCCGCGCTTCCGACCTGTGGTGGCGAACCGTGTCCGCCGACGCTCCCGTCGGGGACGACGGCGTCGCCGAGTCCGGCGGCGAGTGGCATCACCTGCACCGGATCCGCGATCCCTACCGCCACGAGACCGACATGGTCTCCACGCTCCTCCACTTCGGAGAGTCGCGCGTGCTTCCCATCGAGGATCCGGCGGCCCAGGGCTCTCCCGTGGAAGTCGTGCTCGTTTACAAGCGCACGCCGTACTATCGGGACAAGGAGACCGGCATCGCCCAGCACCTGGAAGATGTCGCCGACCCCTTCGACGACTCGGAGCTCGTGCACCGCGTGGTCATCGAGCCCTGATGACACGAGAGACAAGGGCCTCCCCCACACGACTCCGCTACGAGACCCGCCCCATGAAGCTGTGCGCCCTTCCGATCGCGTTCCTCCTCGGCCTGACGGGAACCCTCGGCTCCTGCGGCGATTCCGCCGGTTCGGAACCGACCGCCACGAAGGCGGGTTCGGTTCCTGGCGCGCCATCGGACGTCCCCGCGCGTGTGCTGGAAGACGTGGTTGGCTCGACGCTCGCGCGACTCGGCGTCGAGGCGCGCGTGTCGGAGCTCTCTGCCGCGGAGCTGCGAGCGGATACAGGGCTGCTGCCAGACGATGCTTCTGCGCCAGAAACCGAGGATCGGACCTCGGACGAAGGCTCTTCCAGCCCGGAAGAGGCGGTCGAGGCGGACGAGGGCCTCGATCCCGAGTTCGTCGAAATGCGCGAGGGCCTGATTTCCTGGGTCAGCGATAGCCCGGATTCGCTCGACACCGCGAAGAAGGACATCGCCGCCGTGAAGGACGAGATCGCAGCCGTCATGGCGGCGGGCTTCTCCGTGGAAGGGAGGGATCCGACGGGGCTGAAGGCCCTCATCGATCTCTCGACGCAAAGCCCCTCGCCCGACGTGGCCGCCGAGATCGCCGCCGTGGCCGCGACGCACGAAGAGGACTGGCTTCGCCGCTACGCGGCCTGGGCCCTCGGAACGCTCTCCGCGACACCCGGGACCGATCGAGTGGTCCCGCTCTTGCTGCGACGCCTGAAGTACGAGCGCGATCCCGAGGCCCTCGTCTGGGTCAGCAGCACCCTCGCGGCGTTCGAGAACTACGCGGGGACCCAGCAGCTTTACGATACGACGGCGCTTCCCGCAGGAGACCCTGCCGGGGATGCGGCGCGGGGCCAGCTCGCTCTGGTCCTGCAGCGCGCGGGCGAGTCGCTCCGACTCGGCGAAACGCCGGACACGAAGGCCGTCCTCGCCGCCTGGAACGCGGGCCGACTCGGGCGCGCGCGAAGCGCCGCTTCCGACGGATTGCTCGGCGAGGTCTGGATGCTGGTCGCGGACCTTTCGGGGGAGCACTTTCAGCTCCGCGGCGTGGATGACGCGCGCCATGCGCTGTCGCTCCTGGGCCCCTGGGCGGCCGAGGAGCTGGCCCTTGCGCTCGGCGACGACGACGAGTACGTGCGCCTGCACACGGCCCAGGTGCTGGAGCGCATGGGCCCGCGCGGGCAGACGGCCTTCGATTCCGTCGTCGCCAGCCTCCGCGATCCCCACGACGCCGTGTGCGGAGCAGCGGCCGAAGCGCTGGTCGCGATCACGCGCGGAACGGACCGGGCCTCCGCCGCGCGTACGGCCCTGCTGGATCGGATCACCGCCAAGTGCCCGTACGAGATCAAGGTGGCCTGCGTACGAGCGCTTGGCCATATGCAGCCGGACCAGGTCCCTGCCGAGGAGCTGCGCGGGCTCTTCGAGTCCACCCCCCTGTCCGATCTGCGCCTTGCGGCAGCGCCCGGGCTCCTGCGCGCGGGCTCGGAGTCGCTGGTACTGCCGTGGCTGATCGACGAGCTGGAGGCGAGCGTCGGTGACCCGGCGGGCGCGGAGGCGGTCCTCGGGGATTGGCTGGCCCGTGCGGACTCGGAGGCCGCCAGGGCGAGCCTGGACGCCTGGCGCGGCCACGCCGCCCAGAATCGCGTCGTTCATACCGCGGCCGAGGCCAAGGCGCGCCGGGCAGCACGGGCCAAGACCCTGCGCGAGACGCTGCTACCCGCGATTCGATAGCGGCGTGACCCTACGGTGAGCCGGGGGCGCCGATGTATTACCCTCTGTCGATGCGCCATCTCTCCTTCTTCGTGACCCGGATCTCGGCTAGCTGGCTTGCCCTCTGGCTGGCCCTCTGGCTTGCCCTCGCCTCGCTGGCCAGCGCCCAGGATTGGCCCCAGGGCACCGGGCCGCACGGCCACTGGGGCGCCTACGGCCCGGAGCCGCCGCTCTCCTTCAGCGTCCGTAGCGGGCTCGGGATCCAGTGGAAGACGCCGCTTCCGGAAACCGGCCAGGGCGGAATCGTGGTGGTCGGGGACCGAATCTTCGTCGCCACCATGGCGCCGTGGGATCCAGCGAGCGGTGAACTGAGCGCCGAGGACACCGCAAAGTTCGCCCACGCAACCGAGAACCGCAAGGTGGTCACGAAGTCGATCGACGCCCATTGCGTTGACGCGAACACCGGCAAGATTGTCTGGACCCGGCGCATCGACGGCACCGTTCCCTCCATCTACAGCTACCCCTTTTCCGACGCGACCAGCGCCACGCCGGTGGCGGACGGTGCGCACGTCTGGTTCACGAACGCAGGCGGTACGACGGTCTGCTTCACGCACGCGGGCGATGAACTCTGGCGCCGATCCTTCGAGCCGACGATCGACGGGCCGTTCAACAAGCAGTTCGAGCCCTTCCTCGTGCGCGACGGAGACATCCCCGTGCTCGTGGAAATGGAGGCTTTCGATGCTCCCAGGCCAGAGGGAGAAGGAGCCGAAACCGGCGGTGCTCAGCGCTGGCACTACCTCGTCGGGCTCGATGCGCGCACCGGTGAGATGCGCTGGCGTAGCGAGGACGCACTCACCCACTACAACGCGCCGACGCTCGTTCAGCGCGGCGATGAAGAAGGAGCCAGCGGCCCGGCGGTTCTGATCGGCCGCGGCGGACCGCACGCGGTCCCGGAGCGCCCCGTGGGCATGTCCATGGTCGAGCTGACCGGCGAGCGCGCGGGCAAGAGCCTCTGGCGCTACGAGGACCCGCGCGCCGCGAACGTTCCGGGGCATGAGGCGGCTCTTCAATCGATGGCCCACGACGCCACCTATGCCTATTGGCTCCTCAAGGACCCCGCCAACGTTCTGGTCGTTCTCGACCTCGCCACTGGTAAGGAGGTCAAGGAGATCTCGCTGACCCGCGGCGTCACCTGCACGACGTACGAGCCCGGGAAGGAAGCCGGGACGGAGGACGGCCCTGCCCGACTCGTGACGCGCCCAGGTGTCGATCTGGACAAGGGCGTCATGCCCGCGCGGTACACCCTCATCGCCACTGGAGCGCAGAAGGGGTCGGGACCGCTAAGCGGTCGGGCCGAGTTCAGCGGCGGCGACACGAGCGGCGGACTCACCGCCCTGACGAGACGCTACGTGCTCTTCCAGTGCTACGCCTTGGCATGGGGCAAGCCATCGATCGGCCCGCTCTATTCGTTCGGACGGATCGATCCCGACAGCGGCGCCGTCGAGTACCTGGAGGTGCCGACGGACGTCGAGCAGGCCGGGTCCGTCGAGGAGACCTTCCTCTGGCGGGAGCCGCGAAGTGCGCTGGCGCTGGGCAGCCACGGCTTGGAAGTCACGGGCGACGACCGTTCCCACTGGGATGGCTGGGACTGGGTCTTCAACGGCACGCCCACCCGGGTGAACGACCGCGTGTACTTCACGCTCAGCTCCGGCGTGGTGTACGTCTTCGACGCTTTCGCCGCCCACTTCGACGCACGGGCGCTTCTCTCGGTGAACGATCTCGGGCCCGCGGGAAAGACGTGGACCGCGAACTCCATGAGCTACGCCAGTGGCCGGCTGTTCCACCGAACGGCCGCCGAGCTCATCTGCATCGGCGATCGGTAGGGCCGCGCTACTTACCCCAGAACAAGCAGCCCAAGACCGCTGCGCCCCAGGCGGCAGCGTTCACCACGAAGGCCGCATCGCCTCCGAGGAGCATCCGCGTGGGGCTCCCGCCGCCCTCCTGGCGCTGGACCAGCAGCAGATAGCGGAAGAGACCGAAGACGACGAAAGGCACGGTCCAGACCAGGCGGTCATCGGCGCCGAACTTCGCCGCCGTCTCCTCGTCGACCGTGTACATCGAGTACGTGATGATGGCGCACGCGGCGAGCACCGTCGTGGCCTGGTCGAGGAACTGCGGCGTGTACTGCCCGAGGTTCTTGCGGTGCTGGGCGGCTTCGGCTCCGAGGAGATCGATCTCCGCGCGACGCTTGCAGAATGCGAGGAATAGCGCGAGGAAGAGCGTGCTCAGAAGAATCCAATGCGACACAGGAGCGGCCGCAGCGTAGGCCCCTGCGACGACGCGGAGCAGAAATCCGAGGGCGATGATGAACGCGTCGACGATCGCGATCTGCTTCAGCTTCAGCGAGTAGAGCAGGTTCGAGAACATGTACGCGCTGACCACGATCACGACGCTCTGGCCGCCTTCCGGCGTGGCCAGGTGAGCCAGCACGAGGGCCCCCGCCACGCAGGCCACGGAACCGACGAGCGCCACGGGCACGCTGACCAGGCCCGCCGCGATCGGCCGGTTTCGCTTCGTCGGATGCAGGCGATCCGACTCGACGTCCACCACGTCGTTGACGAGGTAGATGGCGCTCGCACCCAGACAAAATGCCCCGGCGGCGAATAGCACTCGAACGATCCGCTCCGTCGCGGTCGGAGCGTCCGGACCGATCTCACCCAGTGCGAAGACGAGGGCGGCCAGAACGAAGACGTTCTTGACCCACTGATGCGGGCGCATGGCCCGCACGAGAGCAATTGGATTCAAGGGGGTGCCGGGAAGGGACGTGGACGGTCAGCGAAGGTCCAGTCGAGACTCTGTGGAGACTCAGTCAGGACCCACTAAGGACTCAGTCGGGACTCACTAAAGACTCAGTCGGGACTCACTAAAGACTCAGTCGAGCGTCAGCGTCTGGAGAGCCGGAACCGGAGAGTCCGGCCCGACAGGGATATACAGGATGTCCTCGTCTTCCGAGAGGAGGCCTTCCGTCTGAACGTCGACGAGCTCGAGCGCACGCACGGACATATCGTCCCAGAGCACGTTGGTGGTCGTCTCGTGGTTGCCTGCACCGTCGTTGTCGTCCGCGACGAGGGCCGTCTTGCCCTTGCCCTTCATACTCCTGAGCGGGTGGCGTTTCTGGTCGCGGCCGGCGTAGGACGAGTAGCCACCGTCGATCACATCCTTGTTCGCAGGCAGATACCAGTCCTGAACGGGGACGTCGTCCTGGCCCGGGGTGAGGAAGCTGAGTTCCACGGCCGGGCAGGTCAGCGTCTTGCTGTTCTTCACCGTCGGATCCCAGATCTTCTCGGTGATCAGCGACGCGAAGAAGCTGACGCCGCTCCCTTTGGGCACCCGGCTGTACTTCGTCTGGTACTCCAGGAAGCCCCGCTGGATGGCGTTCAGGTTCGCCTGGCACGCCGTGGACTGCCCGAGACCGATGGCCGAGATGACCTGGGGGATCACGAACGTGGAGAGAATCCCGATGATCAGAATCACCGCGAGGATCTCGATGAGCGTGAAGCCAGCCCGGGAGGTCTGACGAACCGCTGCGCGCACGGCGCGCGAGGGGTTGAGTTTGATTTTGGCTGTCTGCATCTCTGATAAGAGTCCTGACACGTGGGGTCGATGGTTAGGCTGGGGCCCCGGCTCTATCTCGATCCGGCGCCTCGGTCACGCAATACGCGTGCCCGAGGTGCCCGAAATCGCCCGAACGTATCCATGGCGAGAGCCCCACCACGGACCTTCCGGGCCCGGCTTTTCAGACGGCCGCGGAGACGGCTTCTTTGAGAGCGTCGACCTTGCTGGTCTCCTCCCACGGGAATCCCTTACGACCGAAGTGGCCGTGGGCGGCGGTCTGGCGGAAGATCGGCGCCTTGAGGCCGAGGGCCGTGATGATGCCGCGCGGGGTCAGGTCGAAGACCTTCTCTACGGCGGAACCGATCGCCTCCTCGGGTGCCGTGTTGGTGCCGAAGGTGTCGACGCGGACCGACAGCGGCTTGGCGACACCGATGGCGTAGGAGAGCTGAACTTCGCAGCGCGTGGCGAGGCCGGCGGCCACGACGTTCTTGGCGACCCAGCGCGCGGCGTACGCGGCCGAACGGTCCACCTTGGACGGATCCTTGCCGCTGAACGCGCCCCCGCCGTGACGGCCCATGCCGCCGTAGGTGTCGACGATGATCTTGCGACCGGTGAGGCCGCAGTCGCCGTGGGGACCGCCGATGACGAACTTGCCGGTGGGGTTCACGTGATAGATCGTCTCGGCGTCGAGCATCTCCGCCGGAATGACGGCCTTGATGATGTGCTCGATGACCTGCTTCTTGATCTCGGCGAGGATGGCGGTCTCTTCCGAGTGCCCGTTGACCTCGGGGTCGTGCTGGGTCGAGATGACGACGGTGTGAACGCGAACGGGCTTGTCGCCTTCGTACTCGACCGTGACCTGGCTCTTGCTGTCTGGGCGAAGCCAGCTCATCTTCCCGTTCTGGCGAAGCTCCGCGAGCTTCTCGACGAGGCGGTGCGAAAGGTGGATCGGGAGCGGCATGAGCTCCTCCGTTTCGTCGCACGCGTAGCCGAACATCAGCCCCTGGTCGCCTGCACCCTGCTCGACGTGGAGGCCCTTGTCGTCGTCCACGCCCTGGGCGATGTCGGGCGACTGCTTGTCGAGGGTCACCATGACCGCGCACGTGTCGGCGTTGATCCCGAACGCGTCGTTGGTGTATCCGATCTCGCGAAGGGTTTCGCGGGCGATGTCCTGGTAGTTCACCGTCGCCTTGGTCGTGATCTCGCCGGCCACGATGCAAACGCCGGTCGTGACCATCGTCTCGCAGGCCACGCGACTGTTCGGGTCCTGGGCAAGGAGCGCGTCGAGGATGGCATCGGAGACCTGGTCCGCCACCTTATCGGGGTGCCCCATGGACACGGACTCGGATGTGAAGAGTGAACGGGCCATAAATGCTTACGCGTGCCTTGTAGGGGCGAACGCGCTCCTTCTTTGGGACTATCGATGCGGGAGCCCCCCGATGGGGACCCCGTTGGGGACCCCGTAGGGGCCAGGCCAAAAAACCCCGACAGGGGGGTCCGGCCAGGACGGCGGGGAGAGGGGCGAGACTGGAATGGGAGAGCAGGGAGCCGATGGGCAGCCGCTGGCCCGGGGATGATACGCGGAGCGAGGTGCCTCAAGCCAGCCCGCAACGGTCTCGCAGGGCTTCAAGTGTCGCTTTCGTGGCACCGCGCTCTGCGATCACGGCTTTGCGGCCTGCTTCGCCCATTTTGAGGCGCAGGTCCGGCCGAGCCAGAAGATCGGCCAGCACGACCTCGAGTTCCTCAGGATCGGCCACGCGTCGGGCCGCCCCCGCCCTCTCCAGCATGGCCGTCTCGTTCAAGAAGTTCTGGATATGGGGCCCGTAGACCACCGGACAGCCCTGCGCCGCCGGTTCCATCATGTTCTGCCCGCCGTGGGGAATCAGGCTCCCGCCGATGAACACGATGTCTGCCAGGCCATACAGGCGCTCCAGCTCCCCGATCGTGTCCACCACGAGCACCGCGTCCGCGCTTCCGCGGGCGCCGGTGGAGCGCAGCAGCGACAGCCTCTCCACCGTTCCGCCCGCAGGCAGGAGTTCACCGATCGCCTGCGCCACTCCCTCGGAGCGTTCCGGGTGTCGGGGGACGACGATCAGCTTCGCGTGGGGCGGCGCGACCGCGAGGGCCGCCCTCACGAAGTACACCTCCTCCGGCTCGTGGGTGCTGCCGGCCAGGATGACGAACTCCGGAGACCCGGCAGCCGCGCGGAGAGCCTCCAGCGCGGGATCATCGTCATCGGTCGTCCGGAGCCCGTCCGCCTTGACGTTGCCGGTCACCATCACTCGATCCGAAGACCCCGCCAGAGCGCCGAATCGGGCGCCGTACGCCTGATCCTGCGCGGCGAAGAGCGAGATTCGCTCGAACTCGGGGACCTGGCCGAACATGCGGTAGCGCCGGAAGGACTCCGGCGTGATCCGGCCGCTCACGACCGCGACCGGAGCGCCGCGCCGATTGGCGGCGCGCAGGAAGCAAGGCCACGCCTCCAGCTCCATCAAGAGAACGAAGTCGGGGCGAACCAGTCGCCAGAAGCGCTGAACGAGCGGAAAGAAGTCGAAGGGATAGCGGACGATCACGAGCTCCGGGTAGAGCTGCCGCGCGACCTGCAGGCCCGTATCGCTAAAGGCGCTGATGACGACCTCGTAGCGCTCCCCGAGCGCCGCGACCAGCGACTGGGACGCCTTGATCTCCCCCACCGAGACGCCATGGACGAGCACGCGCTGACGCTCGGGCGCGGATGGCGGAAGCTTCACCAGACCCCAGGTCGAAAGCGAAAGAGCCTTGCGTGCCATTCTCGGCTTGAAGAGGCCGCAGATCAGAAACAACGGCAGCGCCAGGACCCAGATCAGGCCGATCGAGCCATCGTAGAAGACCTGAAGAGCACGTCGTCGCAGCCCGATGGGCGGCGACGACGTGATCGGATCGGGGACAGCCACCTGGGTCGCTATCGCCCGTGGCACTTCTTGAACTTCTTGCCGCTTCCGCAGGGGCAGGGTTCGTTCCGAGCCGCGTTCTTGAACTCAGGACCGAGTTCACCGACGGCGTTCGTCGCAGCCGCCGGACGACGGGCGGTCGCCGCTGGACGCGGCGACGACGGGCGAGATTCCGGCGCAGGACCGCTGCCAGGAGTCCGGGTTCCAGACGCCTGGGTTCCAGACGCCTGGGTTCCAGACGCCTGGGTTCCAGAAGCCTGGGTTTCAGAAGCCTGGGTTCCAGAAGCTTGGGTTCCAGAAGCTTGGGCCTCGTTCGCCTCTACTGTCGACGACTCCCCGGCCGCCTGCTGACGGGCCGCTTCCTCGGCCCGGCGGCGCTGCTCCTCGATCATCTTCTGACGCTTCATCACGTCGAAGGCGCTCGAAGCGGCGGGTCCGCGCATCTGCTGCTGTTGCTGCTGCTTCTGCGCCTCCTGCTGCTGGGCCATCTGGACCTTGTAGGCCTCGAACTGCTGGATCGCCTCGGGGATCTTCGCGACGATTTCCTCGTCGAGGCCCGGGGTCATCGCCTCGCGCAGATCCGCCGGGATCTGCACCAGAATCGTGAGCTGTTTGTCCAGATCCAGCCCTTTCAGGAACGCCTGGAGCTTCTCGATCTCCACGCCGGGGAGCAACGACGCGCGAAGCTCTTCGGGGACCTGGGCGAGCACGTTCAGCTGCTGCTCGACCTCCAGCGTCTTGACGAAGTCCTGGCGCTTCACGGCACCCTCGGAACCGAGGTGCTCCATGAGGTCACCGCGGATCGCCGGGGGCATCTGCGCCAGCAAGGAGAGCTGCTGGTTGCCGTCGAGCCCGCTCGCGAACTCGCGATGCTGCTCGACGGCCGCCGGCTCGAACGCCTCGATGAGCGGGTCGCGCAGCTCCTTCGGCATCTGCGCCATGAGCGTCAGCCGCTGGTTCGCGTCCAGCTGGTGGATGAACTGCTTCTGCTGATCGAAGGTCAGCTCGTCGAAGCGGATCTTCTTCGGCTCGGGCTGACCATCCGCCCCGGGCTGTCCGCCCTGCGGCGGACGCCCCGCACCCTGGCCGATCCCGCGCGGCGCGAGCTGGTCCCCGCCCGGTGCGGCCTCACCGCTCCGGTCCGCCGGCCGCTCGCCCTCGGGCTGTCCGACCTCGATCCGCAGGATCTTGGAGGAGACGTCGCTCTCGATGGCGGGCAGGAGGTTCGCGGCGAAGAGCTCGGTCGCTTCCTTCTTGTAGGCGATCTTCGGATCTTCCTGGGCGTAGCCACGCAGACCGATACCGGCCTTGAGCGCGTCCATCGCGTGCAGGTGATCCTTCCATTTCTGGTCGATCGCCGTCAGAACGAGGTAGGACTCGATGCGCTCGGTGAGCTTCTCGCCCCACTCCTCGCGACGCTCGTCGTAGCGCGCCGTGATGGTCTCCATGACCGAATCCACCGAGGGCCTGTCGGGCGACACGGCCGTCGCAGCAGCCGCCGGCGAGATCTCGACGTCGAAGGTCTTCTGGCACCAGTCGATGAACCCTTCTGCGTCGCCCTCGAAGATTCCCGCCGTCCGGTCGACGAGGTTCGTCATCATGATCAGGATGCGATCGCGGAGGTTCTCGCCCTCGAGGACTGCCTGGCGCGCCGCGTAGATCTCCGTCCGCTGGTGATCCATCACCTCGTCGTACTCGAGGAGGTTCTTGCGAATCTCGAAGTTGCGGTCCTCGACCTTTTTCTGGGCGCGTGCGACCTGGCGCGTGACCATGCCCGATTCGATCGGCTGGCCTTCGCTCATGCCGAGGCGCTCCATCGCGTTCACGACCCAGTCGCGGTAGAAGATCCGCATCAGCGGGTCCTGGAGCGAGAGGAAGAAACGCGTCTCCCCCACGTTGCCCTGGCGGCCGGTACGACCGCGGAGCTGGTTGTCGATCCGGCGCGCCTCATGGCGCTCGGTGCCGAGCACGTAGAGACCGCCGAGCGCGAGGACCTCCGCTTCCGCAGCCTCCGACTCCTTCTCGACGCGCTCACGAACCGCCGCGATTTCGTCCAGCTTTTCGAGGTCTCCCTCGACGAGGCCGGCCTCTTCCAGCGCATTGCTTAGCATGTACTCGAAGTTGCCGCCCAGCTTGATGTCGGTGCCTCGCCCCGCCATGTTCGTGGAGACGGTGATCGCGCCCTTCGTGCCCGCCATGGCCACGATGTGCGCTTCACGCTCGTGGTTCTTGGCGTTCAGGACCTCGTGGGGTACGCCGCGATCCTTCAGGAGCTTCGAGAGGTGCTCACTGTTGTCGACAGAGGCAGTACCCACGAGAACGGGCTGGCCGGTTCCGTGGACACGCTCGATCTCGTCACAGATCGCGTTCCACTTCTCGGGCAACGTCCGGTAGACCGTATCGATCTTGTCGTCGCGGGCGATGGGGCGGTTCGTCGGGACGGAGACGACGTCCAGCTCGTAGATCTTGTGGAACTCGCCCGCCTCCGTGAGCGCCGTTCCGGTCATCCCGGCGAGCTTGTCGAACATCCGGAAGTAGTTCTGGAACGTGATCGTCGCGAGGGTCTGGGTCTCCTGCTTGGGCTCCAGTCCCTCCTTCACCTCGACCGCCTGGTGCAGGCCGTCGGACCAGCGTCGACCCGCCATCTTGCGGCCCGTGAACTCGTCGACGATGACGACCTCGGGCCGCATCATCCCGGTGTGCGGATCCTCGGACTCCTCGACCACGTACTCCTTGTCGAGTTCGTAGAGCGAGTGCGCACGCAGGGCGTTCTCGATGTAGTGGGGCCAATCCTCGAAGCCGGGGACGTAGAACGACTCGACGCCGAGAAGCTCCTGGGCCTTCACGATGCCCTCCTCGGTCAGCGAAGCCATCCGCTCCTTCTCCTTGACCTCGTAGTGCTCTTCGGCCACGAGGGCGCGCGCCACCGTGTCAGCTTCCTTGTAGCGACCGACGTGGTCTTCGGCGGGACCGCTGATGATGAGCGGCGTCCGCGCCTCGTCGATCAGGATCGAGTCCACCTCGTCGACGATGGCGAAGTAAAGGTCTTTCTGGACCTGGCCACCGAGCGACGTCTTCATGTTGTCGCGCAGGTAGTCGAAGCCGAGTTCGTTGTTCGTCGCGTAGACGATGTCGCAGGCGTAGACCGGCTTGCGGCTGCTCGGATCGAGGTCCGATTGAATGGAGCCGACGGTGAGACCGAGGTACTCGTAGATCGGCTTCATCCACTCGGCGTCGCGGCGCGCGAGGTAGTCGTTGACCGTCACGAGGTAGCATGGGCGATCGGAGAGCGCGTTCAGCGCCAGGGCCAGCGTCGCCATGAGCGTCTTGCCCTCCCCGGTCATCATCTCGGCGATCTTGCCCTGGTGGAGGACGAACCCACCCACGAGCTGAACGTCGTAGTGCCGCATGCCGAGGGTCCGCTGGCTGGCCTCTCGGGTCAGCGCGAACATCTTCGTCAGGACGTCATCCAGCGTGGCCTTGCCGTCGCGGACCGATTGCCGCATGACCTCGACCTCCGCGCGCACCTGCTCGCGGTCCAGGCCGGTCGCCCAGCTCTCGAGTTCGTTGATCTCGGCGATGACCGGGGTCAATCGCTTGATCTCGCGCTCGTTCTCGGATCCGAAGAGCCGCTTCGCGAAGCGGCCGACCCCCTCACCCACGGAGGAGAATTTGTCTGTGATGTTGTCCCAGCTCATGGCATGTGCGCCGCTGGGCCCCGGTTGGCGCCGGGAATGGGGCGTCCACGGACCCAAGCGAGCGCGAGAAGTATCGGCCCCACTCATCCGGATGCCAAGGGAGACATCGAATGAGCGTGCGGGAAAGGGCAAAAAAAGCCCCAGGGGGCCGCTCAGCCGGGGTCGGGCCCACCCGTGGGGACATCGTTCAGGAGCCGATCGATCATCCCGTAAAGCACGCTCCGGGGGTAGGGCTTGCGCAGAAGCCCGCTGGCGCGCTGGATCGTCGAGAGATCGATATCGCTCGCCGTGGCCAGCAGGAGGGGCACGTTCTCGGTCCTCGGATCGGCTCTGAGGCGGCGCATGACCTCCTCACCGTCGAACTCCGGCATGGCGAAGTCCAGGACGACGAGGTCCGGGAGCGGGTCCAGCGCCATCCGATCCAGTACCTGGCGCCCGTCGAAAGCCGTTTCGACCTGGTACCCGCGTGCAGTGAGGACGGCGGCCGCGCCGAAGGCCACGTCCTCGTCGTCGTCGACCACCAGAAGGCGCTTCCCTCGCAGCCCCTCGCTCAGGGGGCTCGAAGCGGCCCCTCCGACCTCCCCGACGCGTGCGATTCCCTCGCAAAGCGCCCGGAGATCCCCGTGGGTCGGGAGATCGGTCTCGGCCCAGTCGGCCTCGATCTCGCGCTTGAGGTCCCGGTTGAAGCGCTGGAGATCGCACCAGGGTAGGTAGTCGGGGCTGTCCGGGTCGACCCGGAGGTCGTCGTGGGTGTCGACCGAGAAGAAGAACTCGCCCGCCACGAGGTACTCCTGGATCACGAACTTCATCCACGGGTACCGGCGGTTGCCGAGCCTGAGCGCGAAGCGTCGACAGCCGCGCTCACCGTCGGCCCCGCCCTCGCTGGAGGTCTCGACGAAGACCCCGCGCATCTCCCGTAGCGTGCTGCGGCTCCCCAGCTCTTCGAGCTTCGCCTGCGGCGCCCCGACGACGCCTTCCGGCCACGCGTGATCCACATAGATCGCGACGGCTTGTCGGACATGGGCCGGAGTCAGCTGTGCCAGCTTCATCGGACGGGACGGGGAGCGGGGCCGGGTATGGGAGGGAAACGAAGTAAGGAAAGATAGAGCGGCCCACGGCCGCATTCAAATGCGGGGGGAGCCTGGCTAGCCCAAGCGAGGGCCTGTTCAGGCGGTCGGAGGCGAAGCTTCCGTCGCCGGTTCCTTCACGGGCGCCTTGGCCCCGAAGAAACCGGAGAGCAGCAGGAGCACGGCTCCCACGGTGATGCAGGAGTCCGCGACGTTGAAGGTCGGGAAGTGCCAGTCCCAGCCGTAGAAGTAGACGTCGATGAAGTCGCGGACGGGACCGAACTTCCGGTCCGGGATGACCCCGGGAAAGGTCGGGTCAGGAACGTAGAAGAAGTTGTCGTACAGGTTACCGAGGGCGCCGGAAAGGATCAGCACGAGGGCGCTCAAGTAGACCTTCTGGCCTTTCGGTGTCCGGACGATCAGCCAGGTCAGAAAGAGCGCCGCGAGGCAGCGCCCGCCGACGAGGAGCCAGGGCGCACCCGCTGCCTTCCCGAAGGCGGCGCCGTAGTTCAGATTCAGCATGAACCCGAGCCCTTCCCAGCCATCGATGATCTGGTATCGGACGTGGCCGCGCTCGGAATAGCCCACCTGCTGACCTGCGTCCGGGGCTTCCAGCCAGCTGAAGACGGCGGATTTCGACCAGAGATCCAGGCCGATCAGCGCGATCACGACGGCGAAGAGTGCCAGGTGGCGCCCCATTCCGGGACGCTCCAGAGCGGGTTCGGCCCCACGCAGATCGGACGCGGGGGGTGTGCGCTGCACGGCGATGGTCTCGCCGCTCGCTTCGGTTACGCCAGTCATATTCCTGACAGCGTATCGGTAGTGAATGCGACCCGGCGCGGCTTTCCCGGAGATGACTGCCGCGAATCTTGCGCTGGGGCCCTGCGGGGAGCCATCGTACCGGGGTGAGCAACCAGGAGACTCCCAGGAACGGCGCGCGAATCCGAAGGGCGAACCCACCGGCCTTCCAGCCCGTGAGGAAGTCGCCAAGCCCTCCGCCGCTTCCACCGGGCCTCGCCGGATCGATTCTGGACTTCCTGGACGCGATGCGAGTCGAGGCGGGTCTCGCCCGCAATACGCTCGCTGCCTACCGGACGGACCTCGAGGGCCTGGGTCGCTGGCTGGGCGAGCGCGGCGTGATCGACTGGAGCGACCTCGATGAGGATCGCATCATCGAGTGGCTCGGCCATCGCCGCACGGGTGGCGCGGCCGAGACGTCGGTCGCCCGCGGCCTCGTCGCCTTACGGATGCTCGTCCGGTTCCTCATCCTGGAGTCGGGCCTCAAGAAGGACCCCACCGCCCGCATCCCCACGCCGAAGCTGAAGCGTCTCCTGCCGGCCACGCTCAGCCCGGAGGACGTCGAGCGCCTCCTCGGTGTTTTTCTCGTCGATGGCCAGCCGCCCGACTGGCGCGCGGAGCGTGACACGGCCCTCCTCGAGGTCCTCTACGCAGCCGGTGCCCGCATCTCGGAGGCCCTTGGCCTCACCACGAACGATCTACCCCCGGACCTCTCTTCCCTCAGGCTCCATGGCAAGGGCGACAAGATGCGCGTCGTCCCCCTGGGCCGCCGCGCCCGCGCCGCGCTCGAACGCTGGCTGGAGAACGGCCGCCTGACTGTCGTGCGACAGCGAAAGGCGGCGGGGGCCGGGATGGCGAGTTCCTCGGTGTTCCTCTCCCGCAGCGGCCGCCCCCTGGATCGGTCCAGCGGTTGGCGCCGTGTCAAGGAGGCCGCCCGCCTGGCGGGGTTGCCAGAGTCCATCTCGCCCCATGACCTGAGGCATTCCTTCGCGACGCATCTCCTGGCGGGCGGGGCGGACCTCCGGGCGGTTCAGGAAATGCTGGGGCACGCCTCGATCCGTACCACCGAGATCTACACCCACCTTGATGTAGAGCATGTGCAGACGGTTCACCGGATGCATCATCCGAGGGGTTAGGTGGGTTCGCCAAGCGGCTTGGTTCAGCCCAGTCGTCCCGACCCAGTCGTCCCGACCCAGTCGTCCCGACCCAGTCGTCCCCCGCGTCCGCAGGACGCCCGGGCTCTCGCGCGTCAGCGCGAGGCCCGCGCGAGGCTCGCCCTCGCGGCCTGTCCGGCGAGGACGCCCGTGCGGCGAGCACGCCCGCGCGGCGAGCGCGCCCGTCCGGCGAGGACGCCTGCGCGGCGAGCGCACAGCGGTGCAACCGCTATTTCGCCGTCAGGCGAAATGCCAGAGATACTGCGCGCTGTCACAGCGATAGGGCGGCCCGGCTCCACTTGCCTTGGCAGCAGACCTCCCGCCGACCGCTGCCCCAGCAGGTTTCCCGACATAGACCTCCCGACACAGACTGCCTGCCGTTCGCGCGAAGCGCCGAACGCGTGGGCTGAGACCTCCCGCTGAAGACTTCGGTGCTGCCCGCAGGAGCGCTCGCCCGCATGGGCGAGCTGGGCAGATTTCTGGCTTGCCGCTGAGACCCGAGATCCGAGATCCACCCAGCTCGCCCATGCGGGCGAGCGCTCCAGCGGCCAGCACCGAACTCGGTAGCGGGAGGTCTGAGCCCACGCGTTCGGCGCTTCGCGCGAACGGCAGGCAGTCTGTGGCGGGAGAACGTCAACGGTCTGAACTCCACCCAATGCAGCCAATGCCGCGACGGACAATCGCTGAAACGAAGCTCACCAACCGTCCCCCGCGTCCGCAGGACGCCCGGGCTCTCGCGCGTCAGCGCGAGGCCCGCGCGAGGCTCGCCCTCGCGGCCCGTCCGGCGAGGACGCCTTGCGGCGAGCGCGCCCGTCCGGCGAGGACGCCTGCGCGGCGAGCGCACAGCGGTGCAACCGCTATTTCGCCGTCAGGCGAAATGCCAGAGATACTGCGCGGCTGTCACACGATAGGACGGCCCGGCATTTCGCTGCCACAGCGATCGCGCGGCCTGGCTCCACTTGCCTTGGCAGCAGACCTCCCGCCAACCGCTGCCCCAGCAGGTCTCCCGACACAGACCTCCCGACACAGACTGCCTGCCGTTCGCGCGAAGCGCCGAACGCGTGGGCTGAGACCTCCCGCTGAAGACTTCGGTGCTGCCCGCTGGAGCGCTCGCCCGCATGGGCGAGCTGGGCAGATGTCGGACCTGCCTGTCAGACCTGAGACCTGAGACCTCAGACCTCAGATCTCAGATCTGAGACCTGAGACCTCAGACCCGCCCAGCTCGCCCATGCGGGCGAGCGCTCGAGCGGTTAACACACAAGCCGTCAGCGGGAAACCTGAGCCCACGCGTTCGGCGCTTCGCGCGAACGGCAGGCAGTCTGTCCCGGGAGACCTGCGTCGGGCCGTCAGCCAGGGCGGCGGTCAGCGGGCAGCCCACAAGCCGTCAGCGGGAAGCCTCAGCCCACGCGTTCGACGCTTCGCGCGAACGGCAGGCAGTCGGTACCGGGAGCCCTCCAGCGGGCAGGACTGCGACCAAGGCATCGAATGCCGAGCCGCCCTATCGCTGTGACAGCGCGCAGTATCTCTGGCATTTCGCCTGACGGCGAAATAGCGGTTGCACCGCTGTGCGCTCGCCGCGCAGGCGCCCTCGCCGGGCGGGCGTCCTCGCCGGACGGGCGCGCTCGCCGCGCAGGCGTGCTCGCCGCACGGGCCGCGAGGGCAAGCCTCGCGCGGGCCGCTCAGCCCCTGCGGGGCCGAGCCGGGCCCGGGCGTCCTGGCGGACGCGCTGGACGATCAGGGTACAGCCCCAATGACCCAAAGCCCCAAAGCCCCAAGGCCCCAACCCTCATCGCCCCGAACCAATCAGTCCAACACGATCTCGCTGAACATCACCGTACTCCCCGCATGGGCCCCAAACCCATAGCCCCCGACCATCGCGTCCGCCGGCAAAACGATTCCGGCCATCTCGACACCACCGACCGTGATCACAAGCGTCTGGTCCTTCCAAAGCGCCTTCACCTCGATCGGACGGCCCGCCGGCGGGACGATCTCTTTCGCCTCGGCGATCGCCTCGTAGGGAGCCTCGGGACCTGCGCGGTGAAAGACGTAGACACCTTCACGCGTGTTACAAACGAGAAGGTACCGATCACCCTGCCGATCCCCCAGAACGAGATCCGCCTGGGCCGCCACCTCCATGTCGTTCGCGAAAAGAACCACCGTCGTGGTCAGGGTGAACGACTCACCCGACAGCGGTTCAGCGCTCAGCACCAGCGCGTCGGTTCGGCGCGTCGCGACCGTCTGCCAGCCGAACGGATGAGTGCCGACCGCGCCCGCTTCCATCACCCAGGCGGGCCGCAGCGCGAGCACATCGTTCACGGACATTCCCGTCGCCGCAGCGTGCCGCGCCACGAGAGACGTCGGCGCGACCGAAGGGGCATAGGGATCAAAGAATCGCTCCTTGGGAAAGACCTCGGACCCGCGACTCTTCAGATGCTCCGCGCGCACGCCTCCCTCCTCTGGGAGCCCTCGCAGCTCATTCTGTAGATCCGCGAGCGCACTGGAAGCGAACGGCTCCTGCTCCAGCGTTCGGCCGAACTTGGCGGCGTTCAGTCCAGCAATTGCGGGGCCGAGGAAATCAGCCGGAACCTCTCCTTCGCCTGCCAGCAGGGCGCGGGCCGCCTCCAGCGCCAGCGCAGCGCGTGTGGAGGGCGGAAGACCCGTTCCGAACATCACCCGATCATGAATGCGGGGCGCCACGGCGACGACCGCCCCGACGGAATCCAGCCCGGGAATCGACGGAACCACCAGTGGCTGGCCAGGCCCCTCGGAACCGCCCTCGCCCCCGTCGTCGTCATCGTCGAGGCCCGCCCGCCGACGGCGACGACGGCGCTTCACATCGTCTGCCTTCAGCTCGGGATGCTCCAGCCAGCGAAGATCCAGCGGCGACTCCGCCAGACCGAGACTCAAAACCGATACCGGATCGGACGCCGACGCCAACGCCTCTTCTTCCCTGGATTCCGCCCGGACAGCGGCCATGACCCCCTGCACGATCCGGAGGCCCTCCTGCGCGTACTGGTCCAGCGCCTTCTCCGAGCGCCAGAGCGCCGTGACGCGGGCCCCCTCGCCTTCGGCCACGTGCTGCGGTCCCCCAAGGAGAATCGGCACGAGAACCGGCACGACCACCGGGGTCACGAGGAGCCCCGGGAGGAAATGGGGCGCGAAGCGAGCGAGGCCGCGGGATCTTGGGCTATGGGTCATCATCCTGGACTGAAGGGTAGCCGATTAGGGAGGGCGCGGCGAAGTACGGCGCCCCGGGCCAGAACGACGAACGTAAGTCGCGTAAGTTAGGCAATCATGGCGATCGACGTCCCCACCCGAGCGAGGTTCCACCCGACCCTCGAGGCCTGGTTCTCGGAGCGTCTCGGCCCGCCCACCGCGGCTCAAGCACGCGCATGGCCCGCGATTCAGCGGGGAGAACACGTCCTGCTCGCGGCACCGACCGGCTCCGGCAAGACCCTCGCCGCCTTCCTGTCCTCCCTGAACGATCTCGTCGTCGAGGCGGACGCCAGCGGCCAGCCTCTGCCCCAGGAAACCCGGGTCCTCTACGTCTCGCCCCTGCGTGCCCTCGGCAACGACATCCAGAAGAACCTGCTCGGGCCGCTCGCGGACCTCCAGGCACGCGATCCGAACTTCCCCACCGTCGAGGTGCTCGTTCGCAGCGGAGACACGCCCGCGCGCGACCGCGCTCGCATGGCGCGGCGCCCGCCCCAGGTCCTGGTGACCACGCCGGAATCGCTCTACATCTTGCTCACGAGCCAGGGTGGACGCGGCGTCCTCCAGACCGTCCGCACCGTCATCGTGGACGAGATCCACGCGGTCATCGGCTCGAAGCGCGGCGCGCACCTCGCCCTCTCCCTCGAGCGGCTGGAGGCCCTTTGCACGGCCCCCTCCTCTGGTTCCGCCGGACGCGCCCCCCAGCGCATCGGCCTCTCCGCCACCCAGAAACCGCTCTCCGCCGTCGCCGACTTCCTCGTCGGACGAGATCGCGCTTGCACCCTCATCGACGAGGGCCACGCGCGCCCGATGGACCTCACCGTGCGCATTCCCGCGTCGCCGCTAGAACCCGTCATCAGCCACGAGGTGTGGGGCGAACTCCACGTCGCCATCGCCGAGCTGGTCCGTCAGCACCGCAGCACGCTCGTCTTCGTCAACACGCGCAAGGTCGCCGAACGAACCGCCCGCGAACTCTCCGAAATCCTCGGCCCGGATCGAGTGACGAGCCATCACTCCAGCCTCTCGGTCGAACGCCGCCTCGACGCCGAGAACCGCCTCAAGGCCGGTGAACTCGACGTGCTCGTCGCCACCGCGTCCCTCGAACTCGGCATCGACATCGGCGACGTCGACCTCGTGATCCAGGTCGGCACCACGCGCACCATCGCGACGCTGCTCCAGCGCATCGGACGCTCCGGCCACGGCGTCGGACGGACGCCCAAGGGCGTCCTGTTCCCGGTCTCGCCGAACGAGCTGACCGAGGCCGCTGCGCTGATGCTGGCCATCTCACGCCAGGAACTCGACGTCACGCCTCAGCCGACGTCTCCGCTCGACATCCTCGCCCAGCAGGTGATCGCCGCCTGCGTGAACGAGGAGTGGAAGGTCGACGACTTGCTCGCGCTGATCCGCCGCTGCTGGCCCTACCGCGATCTCTCCCGGGAACGCCTCGACGACATCCTCGAGCTGCATGCCGGCGAGAGGCACTCGCTCCTCCACGTCGACGAGACGTCGGACACCGTGCGCGGCACCCGCCGTGCCCGCATCATCGCGGTCACCTCCGGCGGCGCGATCCCGGACAAGGCGGACTACCGCGTCCTCGCCGAACCGGGCAGCGTGTTCGTCGGCACCGTCGACGAGGACTTCGCCATGGAGGCCAGCTCCGGCGACGTGTTCCAGCTCGGCAACATGGCCTGGCGCGTCGTCCGCGCAGAATCCGGCGTCCTGCGCGTGACCGACGCCGAGGGCGCGCCGCCCTCGCTCCCGTTCTGGCTGGGAGAGGCGCCTGCCCGCTCCCAAGAACTCTCACGCGCCATGGGCCATGTCCGCGAGGCCGGACACGACGTCGACTGGATTCGCGAGCAATGCGGACTGCAAGCGCCCCTCGACGAAGTGCTCGCCGAGCAGCTCCGCCAGGCGAAGAAGGCCCTCGGCAAGCTCCCCACCCAGGAGCGCCTCGTGATCGAGCGCTTCCCCGACGACTCCGGCGGCACCCAGCTCGTGATCCACTCGCTCTTCGGCGGACGCATCAACCGCGCGTTCGGGCTCGCTCTCCGCAAGAAGTTCTGCCGCTCCTTCGGCTTCGAACTCCAGGCGGCGGCCAACGAAGAGTCCATCCTGATCTCGCTCGGTCCCATGCACTCGTTCCCGCTCGACGAGGTGTTCGACTACCTGAGCCCCGAGACGGTCGAAGCGACGCTGCGCCAGGCCGTGCTCGACTCCCCCATGTTCACGGCGCGCTGGCGCTGGAACACGAGCCGCTCGCTGCTCGCGCCGCGCGCACCCGGGGGCAAGCGCCTGCCCGCGCCCGTGCTTCGCATGCGCGCCGACGATCTGCTCGCCGCGGCGTTCCCCGACGCGGTCGCGTGCGGCGAGAACCTGCCGCCCGGCGACCTCTCGATCCCCGAGGGTCATCCGATCCTGGATCAAACGCTCGACGACTGCCTCCACGAGGCCATGGACATCGACGGCCTCGTCGCGGTCCTGGAGGGCCTCCGCGACGGACGCATCGAGCGTCACAGCCTCGACACCGCGGAGCCCTCGCCGCTCGCCCTGGGCGCGCTCGCGATCGGTCCCTATGGCTATCTCGACGACGCGGGCCTGGAGGAGCGACGCGCGCGCGCGGTGCGCCGCGGCGGGCTCGAGGTCGACGAGATCGGCGTGCTCGATCCGGAGGAGATCGAGCGCGTTCGCCGCGAAGCCTGGCCGGATCCGAGGACCGCCGAGGAGGTGCATGAAGCGCTTCTCTGGATGGGGTACGTCACGGACGCGGAGCTACAAGACTGGCGGCCCTGGATCGACGAACTCCTCGTGTCCGGTCGCGTCGTTCGCCGCGAGGATCGCTACTTCGCCGCAAGCGCGAGTCAGGACCCGCTCGACGCGGCGCGCGGACGACTGGAGGTCGCGGGTCCGATCCCGATCCCGCATGCCGATTCGATTCAGCAGGCACTGGAAGCCGAGGGCCTCGCCATGCGCCTCTTCATCGACGGCGTCGAGCACTGGTGTCATCGTCGGTTGCTCGCGCGCATCCAGCGTCGCAGCCGCGAGGGCCGGCGGCGCCGCGTCCGCCCGGTCTCGACGGCTGCGTTCAGGACCTTCCTCGCGCGCTGGCACGGGATCGCGCCCGGGCACCGCTTCGAGGGCCCGGCGGGCGTGGTCACAGCGGTCTCGAAGCTGGCGGGCTGGGAGGCCGCGGCGCCCCTGTGGGAGAGCGCTCTCCTTCGCGCCCGCGTCGAGAACTACCAGCCGGAGTGGCTCGATCAGGCCGGGCTCAGCGGCCAGGTCGCCTGGGGCCGCCTCTGGGGATCCGCCACGCCCGCGGTCCGCGCCACGCCCATCTCGCTGTTCCCGCGGGCGGAGCTCGGCATCTGGGAATCACTGGCCGGACCCGCCTCGACGGACGAAATGGAGTGGCGGGCCGAGCGCGTGCTGAACGAGCTGAAGCGGCGCGGCGCGATGTTCCGCTCGGACCTCGAGCGCATCCCCGGCCTCGTCCCCAAGGACGCGGAGGAGGGACTCGACGAGCTGATCGCCCGCGGGCTCGCCACCAGCGACTCGTTCTCGTCGCTGCGACCGCTGCTCATCGCGCCCTCGAAGCGCCGCTCGCGGCCGCTGTTCGAAACCGGTCGCTGGAGCCTCTTTCGCGCCGAGCATGAAGGCCAACCGGACGTCGCAGCTGACCCTGAAGAGGTGGCTCGACTTCTCCTCCGGCGCTACGGCGTGCTCTTCCGCGCGGTCTGCCAGCGCGAGCGCATCGGCGTTTTCTGGCGGGACCTCCACAGGGCGCTCCGGCTGATGGAACTGCGCGGCGACGTGCAGGGCGGGCGATTCGTGGAAGGCTATTCGGGCGAGCAGTTCGCGCTGCCGGCCGTGCCGATGCTCCTGAAGGCCGCAGCGGAGGCGACGGGTTCAGAGCCGGGCCCTGGAGCGGAGTCGGCGCTCTCTGCGGCCGATCCCCTCGCCGCAGGGACCTTCCATGGAGAGCCGAACTTCGGAGATCCTGAGCCTGCGGCTCCGTGAAATTCCGCGCCGCTGCGCAGGGTCCTTCACCCGCACGCCGCGCCGTGCTACCGTCACCGCGTGCGTTACCCCCTACTTGCTCTCGTCGCGCTCGCCGCGTTCTCGTTCGTTTCGTGTGGTCAAGGTAATAAGGAAGGAGTTCGACGCGTGGCCGTCGTCTCCAACTGCGTCGACCCGTTCTGGAACGTCTGTGCCGCGGGTGCCCGCGCCAAGGCAGACGAACTGGGGATCGAGGTGGAGGTCGTGTTTCCCGACGGCTCCGCGCAGGACCAGAAGCAGAAGCTCGAGGACCTTCGTATTCGAGGCGTCGATGGCATCGCGGTGAGCGCTCTGGATGCGTCGGGCCTCAACGACGTCCTCAACGCCATCGCCGCGGAAATGCCCCTCATCACCCAGGATTCGGACGCTCCTGGGAGCGACCGGGTTTGCTTCATCGGCGTGGACAACTACGCGGCGGGCCGGGTGGTCGGCAAGCTCGTCAAGGAAGCCTGCCCCGACGGCGGGAAGGTCGCGATCTTCATCGGTCGCCTCGAACAGCAGAACTCGCGCGATCGACGCCAGGGCGTCATCGATGAACTCCTCGACCGAGACTTCGATTCGTCTCGCTTCGACGAGGTCGGTTCTGTGCCGAAGGGCGGCAAGTACGAGGTCATCGGCACGCTTGTCGATAACTCTGACCAGTCCCAGGCCAAGGCGTCCGCCGAGGACACCCTGACGGCGCACCCCGACCTCGCGTGCATGGTCGGGCTCTTCGCCTACAACCCTCCGAACTGCCTCGAAGCGGCGCGCAGCGCGGGCAAGCTCGGCGAGGTCAAGATCGTCGGCTTCGACGAAGACGACGTCACGCTGGAAGGCATCGAAGCCGGCACCATCTACGCCACCGTCAGCCAGAACCCCTATGAGTACGGTTCGGAATCGGTGCGCGTGCTGAACGCGCTCTGCGACGGCGACAAGAGCGTGATCCCCGCGGGAGGCGTCATCACCGTTCCCTCGGAGGCGGTCCGCAAGGATAACGTGGTGGCCTTCCGCAAGGCCCTCGAAGAGCGCCGCCAGGGCGACCAGTGACGGTCGCTCCCGCGCCGCAAGACAGCTGCGTCACCGCGCGCGGCGTCACCAAGGTCTTCCCGGGCGTCGTCGCCGTGGCCGACGTGGACTTCCGCGTTCGGCGCGGCGAGATCGTCGCGCTCGTGGGCGAAAACGGCGCGGGCAAGAGCACGCTGATGAAGATGATCGCGGGTCAGTACCCGCCGACCCAGGGAACGGTGGAGTGCGCGCCCGGCGTGCGCGTGGCGCTCGTTCACCAGGAACTCTGCCTCGCCGACAACCTGACGGCCGGACAGAACGTGTGCCTCGGGCGCGAGCCCTCGCGCTGGGGCTTCATCCAGGAGCGAGCGCTCCACGAGCGCGCCGACGTCGCGCTCCAGCGCCTCGGCGCGGACTTCCAGGCGCGTACGCCGCTCGCCGAACTCTCCATTGGCCAGCGCCAGCTCGTCGAGATCGCGAAGGCGCTCGACCAGCAGACCGATGTGCTCATCCTCGACGAGCCGACGTCCTCGCTGACGCAGACCGACTCGGACCGACTCCTCGAGGTGCTCAAGCGCCTGAAGGAGGAAGGCATCGCCATCCTCTACGTCTCGCACCGGCTGCCGGAGATCACCAGCGTGGCCGACCGCGCGGTCGTCCTGCGCGACGGCCGACGCGTGGGCGAACTCGTCGGCGCGGAACTCACGCGCGAGGCGCTGGTGCAGCTCATGATCGGGCGCGCCGAAGGTCATCCGCCCCTCGCCGTTCCAAGACCGGAGGGGACGATCGCGACGGTCCTCGAACTCGACGGCTTCGCAACCGAGGCGTGGCCAGCAGCGGTTCAGTCGCTTCAGGTCGGAGCCGGTGAGATCGTCGGGCTCGCTGGCCTCGTCGGGGCCGGGCGCACGGAGCTTCTGGAGACCGTCGCGGGCCTGCGTCCGGCTCACGCCGGGACGCTTCGACTGAAGGGCACCGACCTCGCCGAGCGCTCCGTCCGCGAGCGCATCGACCTCGGTATGGGTTTCGTCCCCGAGGACCGCGCCGGCTGCGGGCTCTTCACCGGCGGCCCTGTCGACGAGAACCTGACGCTGCCGTCGGCCCACCGCCGCTCCAAGGGGAGCCCCTGGCCGCCGGGCGGCTGGCTCGTGAAGGCCTCGGAGTCGCGCGAGTACGTCACCCGGGCCGAGCAGCTCGACGTGCGCGCGGCTTCCCCGAAGGTCGCGGTGAACTCGCTCTCCGGCGGGAATCAGCAGAAGATCCTCGTGGGCCGCTGGATCAACGAGGGGCTCGCGCTCCTGATGCTCGACGAGCCCACCCGCGGCGTCGACGTCGGCGCGCGCGAGGGCATCTACCACGTCGTCGAGGAACTGGCCCGACAGGGCGCCGGTGTGCTCTTCGCCTCCAGCGACCTCGAAGAGGTTCGGCGTCTCGCCCATCGGATCGTCGTCATGCGCGACGGGCGAATCGTCGGCGAGCTCCCCCAGGACGAAGCCACCGAAGCCGCTGTCATGAATCTCGCCACCGGTACCACGTCCCATCGCGTCCATACCCCATGAGCTCCACCACGACGCCCAAGGTCATCGCGATCATCCTGCTGCTGATCGCCATCTCCGCCTTCACGGGCATGGCCAACGATCGCTTCTTCGCGCCGGCGAACCTCGAGAATCTGCTGCAGCGCACCTCGCTCTTCGGCCTGCTCGGGATCGGCGCCGCGTTCGTGATCATCACGGGCGGGATCGATCTCTCCATCGGCTCGGTCGTCGGGCTCAGCGCGACAGCGCTGCCCTGGATGCTCACCGAGGTCGGGCTGCCGATCCCCGTCGCGCTGCTGATCGTGCTCGCGGGATCGGCGCTGATCGGTCTCATCCATGGACTTCTGATCACGCGGTTCAGCCTCCAGCCGTTCGTCGTGACCCTTTGCGGCCTGTTGATCTATCGCGGTCTAGGGCGTCAGCTCGTGCTGGACCAGACGCAGAGCTTCGGCCAGGAGTTCGATGGACTGCGCACGCTCAGCATCGGGCGCCCCTTCGCCATCGCGGGCGTTCAGATCTCGACTCCCTCGCTGATCCTCCTGGGCGTCGCGCTGCTTTCCGGCCTCGTCCTCTCACGGACGGTGTACGGGCGCGCGCTCTTTGCGCTCGGCCGCAACCCCGAGGCCGCGCGGTTCGCGGGGCTGCCCGTGAAGCGCCTCACCGCGGCCGCCTACGTCGGTTGTTCGACCCTGGCTGGCCTCGGCGGCGTGCTCTTCGCGCTCGACATCAACTCGATCCAGCCGGTCAGCATGGGCAGCTTCTACGAGCTGTACGCCATCGCGGCCGCCGTGCTCGGGGGCTGCAGCCTGCGAGGCGGCGAGGGATCGATCCTGGGCGTCGTCGTCGGCGCTGCGGTCATGCGCGTGCTCTATAACTCCATCGTGCTCCTCGGCATCCCCTCGCAGCTCGAGTTCGCCATCGTCGGGGGCGTGCTCTTGATCGGGGCGCTGTTCGACGAGGCCTTCCGTCGCTTCGTGGATGCCAGGCGACTCAGCCGAAGTCGTCGAGCGGCTCCTCCAGCCCCTTCCGCCCCATGAGATTCTCACCTTCCGCTACCAGGGCCTCAGCGTCCGTGGCTCTGGCCCTCGTCGCCTCCTGCTCCACCATGAGCTCCGCTCCTTCGACGTTCTCCCCCGTCACGACCGCCTCCTTCGGTCAGCTCCAGGACGGTCGCGAGGCCACGGCCTATACGCTCCGCAACCGCGCGGGCATGAAGGCCGTTCTCACCGACTTCGGCGCCACGCTGGTTTCCTTCGAGATGCCCGACCAGCACGGGGACGTCGCAGACGTCGTGCTCGGCTTCGACGACGTGAGCGGCTACGAGAGCGACCGCAACCAGTACTTCGGCTGCATTGCCGGGCGGGTCGCGAACAGGCTCCAGAACGCGCGCTTCGAACTCGACGGCGAACTCTACGAGCTGCCAGCCAACGACAAGCCCCACACGCTCCACGGCGGCGATGTGGGCTTCGGCAGGCGTCTCTGGAGCGCGAAGGTGGGCGGAGGCGCCGAGGTCACGTTCACCTACGTGTCACCCGCCGGGGAGGAAGGCTTCCCGGGCACGCTGACGACGTCGGTCACCTACTCACTCTCCGACGACGGCGTGCTGAAGCTCGACTACGAGGCGATCACCGACGCCCCCACGCTCTGCAACCTCACGCACCACAGCTACTTCAACCTGGGCGGAGCGGGCTCGGGCCCGATCGCCGATCACGAGCTGACCCTCGTGGCGAACGGCGTGACCATCGCCGATGACACGCTGATCCCGACAGGGGAGATCCTGGACGTCACGGGCACCGCTTTCGACTTTCGCCGGTCCAAGCGCATTGGCGTGGACCTGGACAGCCTCATCACCACCAAGGCGCTGGGCTACGACCACAACTTCGTGCTGAACCCGGTGCCGGGTAAGCCGTGCGCCGAGCTGCACGACCCCGTGAGCGGGCGCACGCTCCAGATCACGACGGACCAGCCCGGCATTCAGTTCTACACCGGCAACTTCCTCTTCGGGCAAGAGGGCAAGGACGGAAAGACGTACGCGAAGCGCTCGGCCTGCTGCCTGGAGACCCAGGCCTTCCCCGCAGCACCGACCCACGCCCATTTCCCCAGCATCGTCCTTCGCCCCGGCGAGACGTACACCCACACCACGAGCCACCGCTTCTTCCACCGATGAGCCCCAAGCCCCTTGTTTCCCTGGAGGGCCGCGTCGCCCTCGTCACCGGCTCGACCACCGGTCTCGGCAAGTCGATCGCCGCGCGCCTCGCCGACGCCGGCGCCAAGGTCGCGATGAACTACGCGAACAACACCGAGCGCGCGGAGGCCGCCTTCGAGACGTTCCGGAAGAACGGCGGCGAGGGAGCGCTCTTCCGCGGCGACGTCACCGACGAGGCCGACGTCCCACGGCTCATCGAGGAGATCAAGAAGACCCTCGGCCCCGTGGACGTCGTCGTCTGTAATGCGACGCCGGACCAGCCACAGAAGCCCATCGAGCAGTACGACTGGGCCTTCCACCAGCAGATGATCGACTTCTTCGTGAAGAGCCCTTTCCTCCTCGCGCGGGCCGTGCTTCCGCACATGAAGAAGCAGCGCTGGGGCCGCTTCTTGAACATCGGCTCCGAGGTCTTCGACAAGGGCCTGCCGAACTTCAGCCCCTACGTGGCAGCCAAGGGGGCCCAGCGCGGCTGGACCCGCTCGATGGCGAACGAGCTGGCTCCGTATCAGATCACGGTGAACATGGTCTCGCCGGGCTGGATTCCGGTGGAGCGTCACGAGAACGATCCCGAGGAGGCGAAGCGCGGATACCTCCGGATGATTCCACTGCAGCGCTGGGGCGTCCCGGACGACATCGGGCACGCCGTCGCCTTCATGTGCAGCGAACAGGCCGGGTTCGTGACCGGGCAGACGCTGGTCGTGAACGGCGGAATGACCGTGTCCTGAACGGGTTGCGGCGGGGAGCGGCCGGCGCGGGAGATCGATTCCCGGAAAACCGCTGCGGACTCACGGGGGGCTCCACGCAGAGCCCCCCATGCTTACCTTCGCGTCCGCTGCCCTCTTTCTGCCCCTCCTTGCCCCGGGCCTGACTGGCGCGCCTGGCCCGGCTCGCGCGGCTGCCCCGGTTCGCGCGGCCGTCGCCGAGACCGCCGTCCTGGCCCTGGGCGACATGCCCGAACTGGCGGGGACGGCCCTCGCTTCGTTCGAGATCGAGCGACCCGTGTGCAAGAAGAGCGGTGAGATCTTCGGCTCGGTCTCCTTCCTGGGTGCCACGTCGCGGGCGATGCTCCATCCGGTCTCGACCGGCATCGACGGGGACGGGTCGGGGTGGGTGCTCGCGATCGAGGCTTCCTCCGCTCGGCTGTCGGATCTCGTCCCGCCGCTGAAGAGCACCGTCGCCGGCGACCTGAAGCTTCGAAGGACCGCAGTGCTCCTCGCCACGGGCAACTCGCGCGTCGACGAGGCGACGATGAGCCCCGACGTGGCCGCGTTCTACTCGCCCTACTTTCGTTCGGCGCGGCTGATGCTCGAGGTCGCGGGCGGTGTGAACGTTCTGACGCGGATGGAGGCCGGTAGCGGCTCCCCCCTCGGCGTCGCGCTCGGCATGCTCGGGATCGAGACGGACGGGGTGCTGCTGCAGGGCACGATCCTGAAGGACGCGTCGTTCTCGGAGCTCAGGGAAGCGCACAAGAACGAGTCCCTGCGGGAGCGGCTGGAGGAGTCGATGGAGCTGCGCGCGTACCTGCCCGCCGTGAATCTCGGCGGGCTCCCCGACAGCTTCGTCACCGGGGAAACGAGCCTCATCGTCGGCGGCAAGCCCAGCGTGGGCCTCTCCTTTCGGCTCGTCGCGAACGGCGGCGATGCCAGGCGCTCGCAGTCCTTCGAGTGCCGGGTCGACGTCGCGGAGGCGCGGCCGGGCGTCACGGAGGTACAGGTCCTCGGGACGGCGCTCGGGACGTGGCGCGACGCGCTCGGAATCCGTGGCCTGCACCTGGAGAGCCCGCGGCTTCTGCTGGAGGTCGATACGGCCCAGCGAATCGGCTTCGGCCTCCGGGGAGGCCTCGCGATCGGCGCGCGGAACATGGCGCTCTCCGCCAAGCTCCAGCTCCACGCGGTCACCGGCGCTCCGGTCGGCGGGTTCTTCGAAGGGCGGCTCGACTCCATCGGCTCCGCGGACCTCGTGGCGTTCGTCAGCGCGCTCGGCGCGGCGCGGGGCAAGCAGCCGCTGCCCGCTTGCACCCTTCCTGACTTCGAGCTGCGCGATCTCTACCTGAAGATCGCCCCCACCGAAGGCGACAGCGATCTCGGCACGAGTGAGGGCTTTGCGCTGCGAGGCGAACTGCACGCGCTGGGGAGGAAGCTCGCGTTCGTCGATGGCGCAATCAGCATGGGCGGGCTCGTCCCTGACCTGACGCTGATCGGCGCGTGCTCCGACGTGGATCTTGGCGCCGTGTCGCTGAAGGACGCGAGCGTCGACGTTCGACTTGGCGCCACGCTCGACCAGCACTTCCGGCTGAAAGGTGCGACGAAGCTCCTGGCTCTCAGCCGCACCGTCGACGTGAACTGTAGCCTCACGAACCTCGTGATCGATACCTCCGAGGAGTTCAAAGGCGTGTACTCGACGGCCTATCACCTGAGTTCTCCGTCGCAGGGTCGGCCCGCGTGGCGAGTCGCTGCGACCGTGGAGAATCAGCTCTCGCGGACCTTGAGCGAACAGGTCTCCGGCAAGGCCCGCGCCTGGGCCGAGGAAACGGAGCGGGACTTCGCCAGGGCTCAAAGGGACCTCGACGACGCGAAGGCGCAGGTTCGCCAGCTCGACGGATCGATCGAGGCAGAGAAGAAGAAGGTGCTTGCTCGCCGCGACCGCCAGGGCTCGGCGCTGCGAAGCGCGCAGGCCGAGGTGCAGAAGCTCACCGGTGAGATGGACAAGGTGCGCGCCACGATTCTCGGCAACCGGAAGACACGGAAGGCCAAGGTCGATCGGAAGAAGAGCGCCGCCGACAGCGCGCGAAAGGCCTGGCAGCAGGCCATCAGCGACCGGAAGAAGGCTCCTCTCCAGAAGCGTCCCAAGCTGAAGATCATCGAGGCCGCGAAGTTTGCGGACTACCAGGGCAAGCTCGCCGCCTGGAAGACGTCGAACGCTGGATACCAGGCGCTCCTGAGGGTGCCCATCGAGGCCGACCCGCGCATGGTGGCGCTTCTCACGGCGCGCGAGGCCGCAACCGGAACCCTCAAGGGTGCTGAGAAGATGACGGAAGTCTGGCCCATCGAGACGGACCCCAAGGTGGCGGCGCTGATCGCTGCGCGGGAAACCGCTCTCGGGGCGCTCAACGTGGCGAAGGGCTCGGTCTTCCTCGGCGGCAAGGCCGTGGTGGGCGCGGGCAAGATCACGAGCTGGATCGCGAAGCACAACGGCGACCTCTTCATGCTCGATTCCGCGAGCTTCGAGGCGGAGCTGGCGGGGTATCTGGCCGGAAACTCGGTGCAGCTGGACGCGAAGGCCCGCTTCCTCGGTGACACGAAGACGTTCCGCCTGCGGGTTTCTGCGGGACTCTTGAAGGACGGCGCGCTGGCGACGGCCCTCTGGAACCACCTGAAGAAGGAGCTGGAGAACTGAGGAGCCCCTGGGCGGCGGCCCGCCGGGTCACGCCGGACTTGCCGCCGGAATTCAGGGGTCTTCAGCAGAATCTGTGGGCCTGAAACGCTCCCGTCCTGCGGCGAACAAGGAGCTCTGCGCCTGGAGGGTAATCCGCTGGACTCGGCTGGACTCCGGAACTCCTGCCAATGCAACCAAAGAAGCAGAGGAGGCGGGAGGGTCGAGGGGGCGCGGCGCCCCTGTGAGGGATGGAGGGACGAAAGTACGCGAGCTTGGGCCTGGCCTCCGCCTCGGGAGACGGAGGCAAGAAGTCGAGTCGCGGAGGCGAAGAGTGGGAGTCGCGAAGCCGTTCCGCAACGGGTCGCTCCGGAGGCGCTCCGGAGGCGCCAGCTACGCCTGAAGAGCCCCGGTGACACGCGGGAGGTCGTGGATCGTGAGCAGTCCCTTCTGACCCCCCTTCGTCCAGCCCGTTCGCAGGAGCCAACTCTCCGCCACCACGACCAGGTGCACGTGGTTGCTCATCACCGAAAACTCCACGATCCAATCCATCAACCCAAAATGCCCTCCAAACTACAATTTAAAGCCCAAACGCGGCACTCTAGCCAAATTCCCCATCCGCCCTAATACAGTATACTCGGCAGACCTTTCCCACCGGCCGACTCGCACTCCGCGCCCCCGAACCTCCCACTCTTGCCTCCCCGTCACAACGCGTGGGCCAGGGCCGAGCCCGCACCCTGACAACTCCCCACCCCTCCCAAGGCCGCCGCGCCTTCCAACCTCCCCGCTCCTTCCGCTTCCTTGGTTGTATTGGTAGCACCCCAGCACCCCAGCCGCCCAACAGACGGCCTCCACCCCCAAGCCGAAACCCCCAAGCCCTTGTCACCCAAGCGAAAAAGACGCATCCGTCCCACAGATTCCTCTAAAGACCGGAATTCAGAATCCTCCCGCGATTCGGCGACACTTCTCCCTCCATGAGCGAATCGAGCCGAATGGAGCAGGAGTCAGGCTGGAGCACGGAGGCCGTGCTTCATAACGTTGCGTGGATTCGCCGCATGGCGGGCCGGCTCGTGGCGGGGCCCGAAGCGGCGGACGAACTCGCGCAGGAGGTCTGGGTCCGGTCCCTCCAAAAGCCTGCGCCCGAGGGAGTCGCGCCTCGCGCCTGGCTCATGGGTGTGCTGCATCGCACCCGCACCGAAACGAGGAGGAGCGCCCTGCGTCGACGCGAGCGGGAAGCGGCCGTGGCAAGGCCAGATCGCGACGGCACGGGCCAGCTCGAGCACCAGGTGGCCATCGAGCGCGATCTCGTCGAGCGAGTCCTGAAGCTCGAGGAGCCTCTCCGCCGCACGGTCCTGATGAGGTACTTCCAGGGACTCGACGTTCAGGCCATCGCGAGCCGCGAAGGCCTGACCGAGTCCGGAGTTCAGTCTCGGCTGAACCGCGCCTACGCGGCGCTTCGCCGTCAGCTCGCGAGGACGCCCGGGAGCCCTGCCGGGCTTTGGCTGGCGGCAGCCTATCCTGGAAAGGTGGGATCAGCGGCGCTGGTCGATGGCTCCACGAAGGCTCCGGTCCTTTGGAAGGCCGGGGCTGTCGCCGCGGGGGTGTCCCTGCTGGGCGTCGCGAGCCTGGCCGCTCTGCGAGATCCACGGCCACAGCCCGCTGCGGTCCTGGTGGAAACGGCGGCCGCCGTGAACCTGGAAGAGGCCCCGGTGGATCCCGCCGCCGGATCCGACGAGGGGCCGGGGGCGATCGAGTCGCTGGCCCAAGACCTGACCGGTCGGGTCGCGCTGGCCGACACCAATGACGCAACGGTGGATGCCCCTCCGAAGGAAGGCACGGAAAGGCCGCGCCCCGGACTCCGCGCTCGCGTGGAATCGAGGTCCGGCGCGGGCCTCTCCGACATTCCTCTTCGGCTCAGCTGGGGCGACCTCCCCCTGTCCCTGTGGTCCGGAACGACCGATCTCGAAGGATACGCGGAGGTTCCGGCCGAAGCCCTGCGTTCGGCTCGCACGCTGAGCGCGAGCAAGACCATCACGCTGGGCATCCTGGGGCTAGGAGTCTGCGAGCCGGTCGCACTGGAGCTCGACGATCTTCCCACCGAAACGATCACGCTCGTCCTTCCGCAGGGAGTCGGGCGACTGGAGATCCTCGTCCAGGAGCCGACGGCGATCGCCGGTCTCCACGCACCAGGTCCCATGGCATCCGAAGCCGCCGTCTCCCTCCAAATCCACCGTGGCGCGACGGCCTACTCGAGTGGTCTACCCGAGATACTCCGCGGCGTCGCGGGTACTCCGATCGTCGTGCCTTGCGTGGGCATCGGCCACGAATGGACCGTGACCGGTCGCGTCGGCAGCCGCCATGGGGTCACGCAGACGACCTTCGGCGGCCCGACGGTCCACGGCGAGGTGGCGCGCGTCACGCTCGGCACGGACGACCCCGACCCGACCCTTGTCGGTTGGGCGAAGCTGGACTCCCCTCTGCCCTTGGCCGCCGGGCTCCAGCTCAGGGTCGAGGTGTTCGACACGGACGGCGAGCCCCTGCCGTGCACAAGTCACTCGTCGATCGACCATGCGAGCGGCCGGCTAGTCGTTGGCCTGGAGACTGCCGCGACCGCGGGGACGCCGTGCCGCTTTCGTCTGGAGCTCGCGACCCGCAAGGAGGCCGCGCCGCCTGAGGAGGTGTGGGTGACCGGCTCGATCCCGGCCGCGGGCGATGTGTACGACCTCGGCAGCCTGGACTTCGTGCCGGCGAGCCGCACCCTGCACGGAAAAGTCGTGGACGAAATGGGCGCCGCGGTCCCCGGTGCCCGGGTTCTCGTCTGGCTCGCCTCTCCAGACGACGTGCACTACCCCTGGACGCCCGAGTTCAAAGCCCAGGGGCTGAGCGCCAGCGACGGCACGTTCGTGATTCCTTTCCCGCGAATCGAAGGAGAGTTCGGCGTGTCTGCCAAGGTCAAGAACGGCATCCGCAGTCCAATCCTCGTGGTGACGGATCCGGAGCGGCCGATCGAACTCATCGCCCTGGCACCGCGGAGCGTGGTGGGTCGGCTCGCGCCCGCGCCGGGGTTTCCCCTGGAGGCGCTCTTCGTCGAGGTGAAGGAGTCCGGCCCGCCGTCGCCCAGTCTCCAGATCTCGGTGAACCCGGAGGCGGACGGGAGCTTTCTGATCGATGGACTCACGAGCGACTCGGTGGACGTCGTCCTGCGGAGCCAGCGCCAGGGACCGATCGCCGCGCGCGTCGATGACGTACATCTGACGGATATTCAACCCGACCCCAGGCTCGACCCGTGGCAATGGCAGGCAGGCGCGCGAGCCGTGGATTTCCGAGCCTTCGGCGCGGAGGGTCTTCCGCTCCCCTACTGCCGCGTGTCCACCGAGGGCACCTCGTCCCTCTTGTTCCCGGAAGGACGGGTTCGGATGCTGCTCCCCGACAGCGTGGAGGAGCTCACGCTGACGGCCCACGAGCACGCCGATCTCACGTTGCCCGTGGCCTCCATCGGCGACTCGGTCACCCTCGAAGCGGCGCTCACCGTCTCTCTGCTGATCGATGATCCCGAGGGCCTCCTGGAGGGATTCAGCGCCCAGATGTACCACTTCGACGAGGGCGGTCTCGGGGCACTCAGGGACGCGCCGGATGCCGGTCCAACCGGCGCCGCTCGCTCCGGGTACATCTACGATCATGCGTACTCCCGGAGAAAGGCGTTTACCGCTGGAACACCCGTTTCGTTCCGCTTGCGCAGGGCGGGAAACTACGGGGTGATGTTCTTCCGCCCCGGCGAGAGGACGCAGGCCCCCGATGAGGACGTGCCACGGAGCCTGCGGGGCCTTCGGATCGCCGTCGACGCCGCCCGGCCGCTCCAAACGGTGCGCGTGGAAGCCTCCCGATAGATCGAGCGCCACGACTCCCCGTGGACGATCGAGCATCTTCCCCCGCCCCGAGGTAGCGTAGGCAGCCATGGGAGCACCCGAGGCAGAGATCGAGCTGAAGTTCCGGATCGCGCCAGAGCAACGATCGGCACTCGAAGCCGCCCTGGACGCAGAGTCGGCGGAGCGCCTGCTGCTGCGGGCGCGCTACTACGACACCGCAGAAGGACACCTCTCCGCGGCCCGCATCGCGCTGCGCCTGCGCCAGGAGGGCGAGCGCTGGGTGCAAACGGTCAAGCGTCCCGGCAAGGACCCGATGCACCGCCTCGAGGACAACGCGGACGTCTCGGTCTCCCCCGGCGCTGCGCCAACCCTGGATCTCGCTCGCCACGGGAAGAGCGGCGCAGGCGAGGCGCTGGAGCGCGCGCTGGACGGGGCCCAGCCTGAGCTCAGGTACGAAACGGACATACTGCGCACCCGCTGCACTCTTCCCATCGGCGCCTCGTGCGTCGAAGTCGCCCTGGACGTCGGCGAGATCCGCGCAGGGGCCCTGAAAGAGTCCGTCTCGGAACTCGAGTTCGAGCTCCTCTCCGGGCCCGTCGACGGACTCCTCGAGCTCGCCGAGGAATGGGCGGCCCGCTTCGGTCTCGTTCTCGACGTCACTTCGAAGGCCGAGCGCGGTGAGCGACTCGCAGCAGGCGGTAGTCCATCCCCGGCGACGTACTTCGAGCGCGCCCAGCTGCCGAAGAAGCTATCCGTAGCGCAGGCGCGCGCACTGCTCCTGGGCGCCACTCTCGCCCACGCGCTGCCGAACGCCGCGGCCATCAGCTCGGGCAGGTACTCGCCAGAGCACGTGCACCAGCTTCGCGTGGCGCTTCGGCGGATCCGAACGGTGGCGAAGGCATTCGGTCCCGAGGACCGCGAGCGCGACGCCACGCTCAGGGCGCTCTTCCAAACGCTCGGTCGCGCGCGGGACGAGGACGTATTGGTGAGAACACCCACCCCCGCGTTCGAGGCCGCCGTCGCCGCGGGCCTGGCTCCGCCCGGACACCCCGTCGCCCGGATGCGGGACGACCTGGCTCAGGACGACCTCGCGCGTGCGATGCGCGAGATCGGAACCACGCGGCTCTGGTTGCAGCTCCTACGACTGGCGCAGTCTCGGGTCGGACCGCACGACGAACGCTGGTCGAGGGCCTCCGCTCGTGTGCTGAAGAAGTGGCGGCGAAGAGCCCGCAAGCACGCCGCGAAGTGGACGGAGCTGGACGCAGAATCACGGCATCGCCTCCGCAAACGAGTGAAGCGCCTGCGCTACCTGATGGAGTTTTGCGCGCCGACCGGAAGTGCCAGGGAGCACAAGCGTGAACTATCGAAGCTCCATTCGCTCCAGGCGGCACTGGGTGAGGGGAACGACATCGTGGCGGCTCAGGCCTGGCTTGCGGCGCGACCCGCCCTCACGGGAACCGAGACGTTCGCGGCGGGATGGCTCGCCCGCGAAGCCAGTTCGCTGGAAGGCCGATGCGCGAGAGCGGCAGCGGCCTGGCTACACCCCTGACCGGCGCCTCGCGCGGGTCAGCTCCCCACCAGGCCGTCATTCGATCGGGATGCGGGCGGTCACGAGGGTTCCGCCGCCGGGGCGCGACTCGATCTCCATCGTGCCGCCCACCAGGGTGACGCGCTCTTGCATGCCGAGGAGCCCACAGCTGGTGAAGCCTCCTGCCACGCTTCGCTTGGTCCGGGGCTCGAATCCTACGCCATCATCCGCGATGGATACCTGCAGTTCCCGGCCGGGCTGACAGAGCGCGACCTGGAGCTTCGACGCCCTGGCGTGCCTGACGACGTTGACCACGGCTTCCTGTGTGAAGCGAAACACCGCCGTCTCGACGTCTTCCGGAAGACGGCCGATCAGTGGATTCGTGTGGAACTCGAGCTTCAGGCCGCTCCTTTCGGCTTCCCGCCGAAGATACGTTTGAAGTGCCGGCTGCAAGCCGAGGTCGTCCAGCACCGTGGGCCGGAGATCCAGCGAGATACTTTGAACCTGTTCGAGGATGCGGTCGAGGATCGAGTTGCTCTCCGCGAAGGCGCGCTGCTGCCGTTCCGGATGATCCGTCGAGGCGACCACGTGCATGTTCACGCGCAGCGCCGTCAGATCCTGGCCGAGTTGATCGTGGAGTTCACGGGCCAGAAATTGCCGCTCGGACTCTTGAACGGTGATGAGCCTCTGCGACAGCCGCTGGAGAACGCCCGCGTTCCTCCTCGCACGGGCATCGGAGCGCTGAAGAATGACCACGAGAGCGGCGATCGCCAGTGCGAGGAGCGTGCCAAAGATCAGGAGACCGCGCACGGCGGGGCTCATGCCGAGGTCGAGCCCGCCGGGAGCGGGTCGAAACGCCAGCTGATACGTCCGCCCACATATTTCAAAACCGCCGGTCGAACGTAGAGGGACTTCATCGGCGAGAACCGCGCTCTCGACTCTCGCCTGAAGATCCGACCTGTGGTTGCAGACCTCCACGGGCCCAGAAGGATCCGTCACGTCGAGGAGATCGAAGTCCAGCCCCATCGGTTCCAGGCTTTGAATGGCCTCCAGAACCACGTCCTGGATCTGAAAGACGGCACTCACTACACCACGAAACGAGTCGGAGCTCTGTGGCTCGAGGTGCTCGATCTGGGGCTGGTCGTAGAGGGGCCGATGCATCGCGATGGCTCTCCCCGGGCCCTGATCCTGCACCAGAACCAGGGGCGCGGTGCTCACCACGGTCCCTCGCCGACCTGCCTCCTGCACCGCCGACAGGCGCGTTGCATCCGACCCGAGGTCGAAACCGACGGCCTCCTCGTTGGTCTCTACCGGGACGATATACCGGACGGGAAAATACTCTTCGGCATCGGCTCGTGGCACCATCTCACCTGGCCCCTCGCGCTCGGTGATCCGGTAGCCAGGATGGGTCAGCCCCCCGAGGGCTTCATGGCTCGCGCGCTCGTCCGCGAGGACCCGCGGAACCCAGCTGAGCGCGCTGAGAATCTGGTGGTCCCGAATGAGAGAGCGCGCGAATAGATCGAAGTCCTGATCCGACACATCGGAGGACGCATCGAAGAAGGAGCCAACAGACTCCACGATCGCCTGCCCGGCTTCGAAACCACGGCGAACCGCGGCCGTTCGATCGCGCGATGCACTTTCGAAGGCCTCCCGATGGCTCCGCAGTTCGAGACTTTCCACGTACGAAGCCGCAAAAAGCGTCATGAACAGGACGAGGAGAAACGCCACGACAGGGATCAAGACCGCCGGCACACGTGCAAACGGCGCCCTTTCGGAATCAGCCCCGGGGCCGGCTCTCGAAGGTCCTGGCTTCATCGATCCGCGAGCCTATCCCAACCGCGGATGCAGATTCCATGAAACTGCACCAATCCGGAGGTGCAATTAGCTCCTGGTCCCACCAGCAACACGGAGGTTCGAGGGCCTGTTCGCCCGTCGCGATCGCCGCGAAACGTCAGTGATGGCCGAGCTTGTCGAAGTGACGCGTCAGCTGAGTCTTCAGCTTCTCCGCAGCCCCTTGCACGGCCGCGGGGATGTTCTCGGCCTCATGCTCGGCCGCAATCGGGTCGAGGCCCTTGGGCCTCGCCTCGATGGAGCAGTGCTTGTCCACTCCGCCCTTATCACCGTTGATGTCCTTGATGAACACTTCGATACGGGTCAGGCGAGCTTCGAATCGGCCAAGAATATGCTCGACGGACTCCTGGATGGAGGCCTCATCAGACTTCAAGTTCGGGTGATTGATGAAGATTTGCATGGTTTCCGGTTAAGTGAGGTCAGAGAAAAGAGACGGGGTCAGGGATTCTTACGCAGCGCCGTTTCGATAGCGCGAGCAAGTTCTGGAGAAACGCCCTCGATCTTCGCGAGTTGCTCGACGCTGGCTTCCGCCACACCGGCCACCGAACCGAAGGTTCGAAGAAGAGCCTTCCGCTTCGCGGGGCCAACGCCCGGAATCGAGTCGAGTCGGCTCGTGATCTTGCCTCGTTCCTTGCGATGGTAGGTGATCGCGAAACGATGGGCTTCGTCGCGGATGCGCTCCAAGAGGTGCCGCACCGCACTGTGGGCCGTCAGGATGATCGGGCCCTCGGCGCCGGGAAGCCAGATGCGCTCCTCCACCGGCCCCTTGCGGCGCCCCTTCACGGTCCGTTCCGCGCGCGCCTTGGCGAGCCCGATCATGGCCACGTGGAACGCACCCGATTCCTGTCGTGCTTCGAGAGCCCGCTCGAGCTGCGGCTTGCCACCATCGATCACGATGAGGTCCGGCAGGTCGTTGTCCTTCAAGCCACGATCCAGGCTGCGCTTGACGACCTCGTGCATGGAAGCAAAGTCATCCTGGCCGTCGACGCTGCGGATCTTGTAGCGACGATAGCCCGAGCGATCCGGATGGCCGCGTCGAAAACGCACCCGGCTGGCGACCACGTTCGAACCCTGCATGTTCGAGATATCGAAGCAGTCCATGACCTCGGTCGAGGCATCGAGATCGAGCAGCTCGACGAGCTGGCCCAGCGCGTCCTCATCGCGGTCCTCTTCGTCCCCCTGGCGCTTCAGCGCCGCCGTCGCGTTCTCGAAGGCGAAGTCCAGCATGCGCCTGCGGTCGCCGGAGGTCGGGATCACGAGCTTCGAGCCGAGCGTCTCCTCCAGGAAGAGCTGCTCCACCGGCGGAACCGGCAGAAGGATCTCCGTCGGCGGCTTGCGTCGGCCCGGCGCGTACAGCGCCGTCAGCACGTTGTGCATCAGCTCCTCGTCGGGAAGCTCCGACAGGAAGTGGTGCGTTCGCGATTCCGCCATGCGCCGATCTCGCCACGCGATTCGATGGACGGCGGCCCGATCACCGCGCCGCGCGAGGCCGAGGACGTCGCGATCCACGTCGTCCTTGGGCCGAACGCCCTGCCCTTCGATGGTCCGTCGCAGCGCCGCCAATCTGTCCCGCCAGACCGCCGCTCGCTCGTACTCCAGCGCCTGCGACGCCTCCAGCATCCGCAGCTCCAGATCCCTGGAAAGCTCTTCGGCATCGCCCGACAGGATCCGCGCGGCTCTCTGCACGAGATCCGCGTATTCGGGCTCCCCGATCAGGCCGACACAAGGCGCGCTGCAGAGTCCGATCTGGTGCTTCAGGCACGGGCGGCTCCGGTTGTTCAGCACCGAGTCGGGGCAGTCCCGGAGCGGCACGACGCGGTGGAGGTCGGACACGGTCTTGCGAAGAGCACTCGCGCTCGCGAAGGGACCGAAGTAGCGACTGCGCCCACCCTCCTTGCCGACTTCCGGGGAATGCGCGCGCACGTGCTTCAGGCGCGGGAATCGGTCCGAGTAGTCGAAGCGCAGCATCCGGAACGACTTGTCGTCCTTGAGGCGAATGTTATGGGGAGGCTTGTGCTGCTTGATGAGGGTGTCCTCCAGCAGCAGCGCCTCCTGCTCGGTCCGCGTGACCAGCGTCTCGACGCTTTCCGCATCCTCGATCAAGAACCGGATCAGGTAGCGCCCGTCGCCGCCGGGTCGCCGGTAGCTACTCAGCCGACTCCGAAGGTTGCTCGCCTTGCCGACGTAGAGCACACGCCCGTCCTTGGCCCGAAAGAGGTAGACCCCGGGTCTCTTCGGGACCTCCTTGGGCCACCATTTCGGGTCGTCGATGTGCTGCGCCACGCCCCCTGTATAGGCCCTCGCGCTGCGCAGGCCAAGCCTGCTGCGGCCAATCGCTGGCCGCCCTCGCAGTCCTCCCGCGGCCGCCTCAGTGACCGCGGGGAAGCAGGCGCTCCATCTCCTCGACCAGGCGCAGCTGGACCCGAGCGCGGTCCAGGTTGTGGCCGCGGCGATTCGTCTTGAAGTACACGTCCCCGAGGATGTGATCCGCCAGGAACCGCATCGCCAGGGTCAGGGAAACCAGCCGAGCCGAGAAGGCCATGTGCTCGCGTTCGAAGGCCGACAGGAATCGATGGGCGTGCCGAAGGTAGCCGTCGCGCAGCGCATGGTAGATCTCCATGTCGATGCTCACCGTCGAGAGATCGCGCGCGTCCTCGTCCGCCGTGGCGGCCGTGAAGCGAACGAGGTCTCCGAAGTCGAAGAGAGAGTAGCCCGGCATGCACGTATCGAGGTCCACGATGCAGCGCGGGACGTCTCGCTTCTCGTCGAAGAGCACATTGTTCAGCTTGGTGTCTCCGTGGACGACGCGCCGCGGCATCACGTGATTCCGAAGCGCTCGCTCCATGATCGGCACCTGCGCGCGCCGATCGTGGATGGCCTCGAGTTCGGGCGCGACCTCCGCCGCCCGGCCCTCGGGGTCCCGGCGACACGCGTCGTCGAGCTGGCTGAGCCGCGCTTCCGAGTTGAAGAAGTTCGGGATCGTCACGCGCAGCTCGTCCGGATCCAGCGAGCTGAGCCGCACCTGGAAGTCACCGAACGCGCTCGCCGCCGCGAAGGCCATCTCCGCGGACTTCGGGTGATCGTAGGAGAGCGTGCCCTCGACGAAGTGGTAGGTGCGCCAGGGTGTGCCGCCCGCGATCACGTAGTCGCCGCCGTCCCGTGCACGAACGAGCCGAAGCGCCGTGAGGTGCGCGGTGGCGTCGTCGACTTCCCCCACCGGGGCATCGATCAGATGCTGGGTCACGACCGCGACGTTGTGCATCAGCGCGGGGATATCCTCGAAAACCGCGTCGTTCATCCGCTGGTGAAGGAAGCGCTTCTTGCCTCCGGCGGCGCTCCAGTTCTCCCACGTCGAGACGTAGGTGTCATGGATGTGGCCGCGCCGCAGCTCCGTGAATCCTGTCAGCTCGCCTTCGAGCGCGAACTTTCGAATGGCGATCTCCAGCTCGGGACCGCTCAGCTTGGGCAGGGCACTCATGGACAGAAACGGGGCTAGGCGCGCGGGTCGCCGGAATTCACATGGAAGTGGAGATGCTTGGAGTCCTGGTACAGGCCCAGGTTCGTCAGAACGCGGGCCGCCCCGTGCTCCTCCTCCACCTGCCTGGCCACGACGCGGACCACCGACATCAGCTCATGGAGGAGCGCCTCGGGTGCGTCGCCCAGGTCCGTCAGCGAGGGCACATGCCGCTTGGGGATGACCACGATGTGGACGGGCCAGAACGGTCGCGTGTGGTGATAGGCGAGGACCGTTTCGGTCTCCAGAACCACGTCGACCCGGGTCTTCCCCGAGAGCACCTCGTCGCAATAGAAGTCATCCGTCACCCTGGAATCATGCCAGGCCAGAGGCTCTCATGCCTAGGACGAGGGATGACACCCGGCTCATCCATGGGCCGATCGCCTCGAAAGAGCCCACTTACGTTCCAGATTGATCCCATGGCAGACGACATCGACTACGAAATCATCGGCGAGGACTTCCACGCCGTCGTCATCACGCTCGATCCAGGTGAGGCCGTCCAGGCAGAGCCCGGCGCCCTCATGTTCATGGAGGAAGACATCGACATGGGCACGTCGACGGGCGGCGGAGTGTTCTCCGGCCTCAAGCGAAAGCTCGCCGGCGAGAAGTTCTTCGTCACCAGCTTCGAGAACGAGGGCCGTGTCCCCCGGCGCGTTGCTTTTGCCTCCGAGCATCCGGGCAACGTGAAGCCGGTCGACCTCCGGCATGGAACGGTCTTCTGCCAGAAGGACGCGTTCCTCTGCGCGGCCCGGGGCGTGAGCGTCTCCGTCGCTTTCACCAAGAAGCTAGGCGCGGGCTTCTTCGGCGGTGAGGGCTTCATCCTTCAGAAGCTGAGCGGTGACGGCCTTGCGTTCATGCACGCCGGCGGCCACGTCATCGAGCGAATGCTGGAGAAGGGCGAACAGCTACGCGTCGACACCGGCTGCCTCGTCGGCTTCGACGAGAACGTGGACTACTCCATTCGGCTCGTCGGTGGTGTGACGTCCAAGATCTTCGGCGGAGAGGGTCTTTTCCTGGCAAGCCTCACGGGTCCCGGGCGGGTGTGGATGCAAACCATGCCCTTCAGTCGTTTCGCCGATCGGGTGGTGGCTGCGACGGCCCGAGAGGTGGGTGAGACGTAGGCGGGCGAGAGGGTCAGTGGTGGGTTCACTGCCGGGTCCTTGGGCTGGGTTCACGGCCGAGTTCACGGCCGGCCTGACCCCTCAGCTCTCCGGTGTCCGCCAGGACACCCGGGCTCTCGCGCGTCAGCGCGAGGCCCGCGCGAGGCTCGCCCTCGCGGCCCGTGCGGCGAGCACGCCTGCGCGGCGAGCGCGCCCGTCCGGCGAGGACGCCTGCCCGGCGAGGGCGCCTGCCCGGCGAGGGCGCCTGCCCGGCGAGGGCGCCTGCGCGGCGAGCGCACAGCGGTGCAACCGCTATTTCGCCGTCAGGCGAAATGCCAGAGATACTGCGCGCTGTCACAGCGATAGGGCGGCCCGGCATTTGGCTGTCACAACGATCGCGCGGCCCGGCTCCACTTGCCTTGGCAGCAGACCTCCCGCCGACTGCTGCCCCGGCAGGTCTCCCGGCGCAGGTCTCCCGATACGGACTGCCTGCCGTTCGCGCGAAGCGTCGAACGCGTGGGCTGAGGCTTCCCGCTGACGGTTTCGGTGCTGGCCGCTGGAGCGCTCGCCCGCATGGGCGAGCTGGGCAGATCTCGAAGTTGCTGCTGAGGGCTGAGGGCTGAGGTCTGAGGTCTGAGGTCCGAGACTTGAGACCTCAGACCCGCCCAGCTCGCCCATGCGGGCGAGCGCTCCAGCGGGTAACACACAAGCCGTCAGCGAGAAACCTGAGCCCACGCGTTCGACGCTTCGCGCGAACGGCAGGCAGTCTGTCCCGGGAGACCTGCGCCGGGAGACCTGCTGGGGTATCGGTCCGCGCGCAGCCCACAAGCCGTTAGCGGGAAGCCTCAGCCCACGCGTTCGACGCTTCGCGCGAACGGCAGGCAGTCTGTGTCGGGAGACCTCCAGCGGCCAGGACTGCGACCAAGGCATCGAATGCCGAGCCGTCCTATCGCTGCAACAGCGCGCAGTATCTCTGGCATTTCCTCTGACGAGGAAATAGCGGTTGCACCGCTGTGCGCTCGCCGCGCAGGCGTCCTCGCCGGACGGGCGCCCTCGCCGGGCAGGCGTCCTCGCCGGACAGGCGTGCTCGCCGCACGGGCCGCGAGGGCAGGCCTCGCGCGGGCCGCTCAGCCCCTGCGGGGCCGAGACGGGCCCGGGCGTCCTGGCGGACGCGGCGGACAGCGGAGGACTGCCGCACGACTTCACCGCGCCAGCTCAGCCGCCTCCAGCGTTTTGAGCTTGTCCCGCAGTTTTGTGGCCTCTTCGAAACGCAGCTCATTGGCCGCCAGAAGCATGTCTGCCCGGGTCCGAGCGATCTCACCACGAAGGCGGCCCGTCGGCCAGGTGGTGGGATCGTCCTCGGCCTCCTTGTCGGACACCTTGTCCGGGATGTCGGGGACACCGACGTAGTCCATCTCGTACATGGCCTCGATGCCATCACGAATGGGCTTGATGATGGTCTTCGGGGTGATGCCGTGCTCGGCGTTGTATTCGATCTGTACGATACGGCGCCGGGTGACCTCGTCCATGGCGGCCTTCATCGAGTCCGTGACCTTCTCGGCGTAGAAGATCACGCGACCCTCCACGTTACGGGCCGCTCGGCCGCACGTCTGAACGAGGCTGGTCTCTCCGCGCAAGAAGCCTTCCTTGTCAGCGTCGAGGATCGCGACGAGAGCCACCTCCGGGAGGTCGAGGCCCTCTCGGAGGAGGTTGATGCCGATCAGGACATCGAACTCCCCCATCCGCAGATCACGGAGGATCGCCGAGCGCTCCAGCGCATCGATCTCCGAGTGCAAGTACTTCACCTTGACGCCGAGATCAGCGTAATACGTGGTGAGGTCCTCACTCATGCGCTTCGTCAGCGTCGTCACAAGAACGCGGAAGCCGGCCTTGATGGTCTTGCGGACTTCGGCGAGGAGATCGTCCACCTGCGTTCGCGCGGGACGAACCTCGATCTCCGGATCCAGAAGACCGGTAGGACGAACGATCTGCTCGACCATGTGCCCCTCCGCGACCTTCTTCTCGTACTTCGACGGCGTCGCCGAGACGTAGACGCGCTGCTTCACGAGGCGGTCGAATTCGTCCCACTTCAGGGGGCGGTTGTCGAGCGCGCTGGGAAGGCGGAAGCCGTGTTCGACGAGGGTCTCCTTGCGGGAACGGTCGCCCTTGTACATCGCTCCGACCTGCGGCACCGACACGTGACTCTCGTCGATGTAGATCACGAAGTCGTCGGGGAAATAGTGCAAGAGCGTGAACGGTGGCTGGCCCGCGTGGCGGCCATCCATGTAGCGGCTGTAGTTCTCGATGCCGTTGCAGACCCCCACCGTTCGCAGGAGCTCGAGGTCGTGCCGCGTTCGCTGTTCCAGCCGCTGCGCTTCGAGGAGCTTCTTCTGGCCCTTGAGTTCCTGGAGGCGCTCCGCCAGCTCGGCCTCGATCAGGGGGATCGCCGAGGTCAGCTTGTCCTGGGGCGCCACGTAGTGGTTCTGGGGATAGATGACCACCTCGTCCACGTCCCCGAGGATCTCCCCCACGAGCGGATTGACCCGCGTGATGTTCTCGATCTCGTCGCCGAAGAACTCGATCCGGATCACCTCGTCGTCCTCGTAGGAAGGAAAGACCTCGACGACGTCTCCTCGGACGCGGAACGTGCCCCGGCGGAAGTCGAGGTTGTTGCGCGCGTACTGCATCTGGGTCAGCTGGCGCAGCAAATCGTCGCGCTCCACCTCCTGACCCACCTTCAGCGTCACCGCCATCCGGCTGTAGTTGGAAGGACTGCCGAGACCGTAGATGCAGCTGACCGAAGCGACCAGAATCACATCGCGCCGATCCAGCAAGGAACGGGTCGCCGAGTTCCGAAGTCGCTCTATGTTCTCGTTTCGACTGGCGTCCTTTTCGATGAACGTGTCGGTCGAAGGCACATAGGCCTCGGGCTGGTAGTAGTCGTAGTAGCTGACGAAGTACTCGACCGCATTGTTCGGGAAGAGTTCCTTGAACTCCGAGTAGAGCTGGGCGGCCAGCGTCTTGTTCGGGGAGAGAACCAGCGCCGGGCGGCCCGATCTCGCGATCGTGGAGGCCATCGTGAAGGTCTTGCCGCTACCGGTGATCCCGAGGAGGCACTGGTGGGGCTCACCCGCAGCCAGCCCTGACACCAGCTTTTCGATGGCCTGGGGCTGGTGGCCCATGGGCTCGAACGGGCACGACAGGTCGAAAGGAATCTGACTCATGGGGCGACATGCTCCCCTGGAGGGTGCCCGTGCGCGACGACCAGCCCCTCAGAAGTTGCGAGAGACTACGCCGGGCGCTACGTTTCACGCCTCCTGACCCGCAGAAAACGGCCCCCGCGGCCCTCTGCCCCTCCGTCAGACCGCCAATTCTTCCCCCTTCGCGGCCGTCCAGGCCCAAGCTCTTCATGATCATCAAGTGCACCTCCTGCGGTAGCCAGGCCAAGCTTCCGGACAGCAAGGAGGGAGCGAAGGTGAAGTGCCCCTCGTGCGGTCACATCTATGTCGCACGTCCCGCAGGCGCCAAGGGAGCCTCGAAGAACCGCGGTGACGACCCGACCTCCAAGTTCGTCATGATCGGCGTCATCGTCGTCGGCGTGGCGATCGTCGCGATCATGGCCTCCAAGAGCGGCGGCAACCGCGAGGTCATCGAAGAGGAGCCCGAGGTGGTCGTCAAGAAGGAGGCCACCGAGTACGTCGACCCTCTTGGCTGGGAAGGCCCGGCCGTCAAGCTGGCCCGCAGCCTGCACGCCGCAGCCTTCGCGGTCAATGAGACGAAGATCGGCGCGCTGCTGGATCGGCAAGCCGCCTACGAGCACGTCCCCAACGAGGAGTTCGCGGGCGAGGAGCTTGCTCCGGTGCAGAGCGTCGAATTCGGCGCCAGCTCCGGAGAGCCGGGGGCGGACGAGGCCGCCGGCGGCACCGAAGAGGCTCCGGCGGCGGAGGAGCGACCCGCCTGGGGCACGCTCGACGAGATGGCCCGGCTCCGGTTCCAGGACGAACTCGTCGAGGCCGTCATGACCGACGGAGAAGAAGGCGCGGTCCGCGATTGGGATCCCTTCGACGGCAAGGTCGAGTACACGGATGGCGTGACGGCCATCGTCCGCCTGAAGGTCGTCTACCGCAACGCCAACGAAGGCCTTCCGGATCGCTGGACCCAGTGGTACCTGAAGAACATCGGCGGCGCAGGCGGCGCGGACGATCAGTGGCGCTGGACCCACGTCGAACGCTGGGTGACGCCCGAAGAGGCCGCCCAGAGTCGCCGCGGCCTTCGCGTGAAGGCCGAGAAGAAGACGCTCTCCGACGGCTCCAAGGTCTACGAATCGAAGATCCGCGCCATCCCCTTCGACGCCGACGTCACCGCCGATCGCCAGGCCCGCCTGACGAAGCTCGTCGATGACCTCGTCACGGACATCGACGCCCCGCCGCGCGTTCGCAATCCCATCTCCGAGGAGCTGACGATCGCGGGCAAGGCCGCCATCCCCGCGCTCCTCACGAAGATGTCCACCATCGTCGAGACGATGTCGAGCGACATGGACAAGAACGAGGAGGACCGCATCCGCCTGAACTTCATTCACCAGATCCTCGAAGAGATCACCGAGCACCGCACGACGTTCGCCGTCGCGGTCGAGATGGGCTCCACGCAGGAACGCATCGAATCGGGTATCAAGCAATGGTTCGGCTGGTACGACCGCAAGTACAAGCGGTTCCAGGAGACCGACGAACCCGCAGGCGACCCGCTCCTGAACGACCCGGACTTCAAGCCGGAGACCGACGAGGAGCGCCGCCTTTACGAGAAGGCCAAGCAAGAGGCCGAACGCGAGCGCAAGAAGAAAGCCGACGGCAACTGACGCCCCCACCACCGATCACATCACCCCTCCGAGCTGCGATCCCCGCACTCGCCCACCACCTTCGCCCCCTTCTGCGGGCGACCCCAGTTCCATGAGCGACAACAAGCCGAAACCCATTCCGCGCAAGACCCCCAGTGGCCAAGCAGCCGGCCAAGCAGGAGGCCAGCCCGCTGGTGACAAGAAGAAAGGCGGCATGACGATGCGCGAGCAGATCGCTGCGCGGAAGAAGGCCGAACTCGAAGGCCAGGGAAAGACCAGCGCACCCCAGGCAGCCTCGAAGCCGGTCGCCAAGCCGGCCCCGAAGGCCGTCGCGAAGGGAACGCCCGCGAAGAAGACGGCCGAGCCCGCCGCGAAGGTAGCCCCCAAGAAGCCGACCGTAGCTCCCAAAGCGGCCCCTCCCAAGGCCGCCGCATCGACACGCGCTAGCGCGAAGAGCGACAGCGATGCGGACGTCAAGCCCGCTTCCTCGCGCGCCGGGCGCAGCGGTGCCGGCTCCTCCCGCCCGAGCTCGCGCCGCGCGGGCGGTGGCCGCGGACGCGGTGCCAAGGACGACGCGGAGAACCAAGACAACGGCGGGACGACCCGTGGAGGTCGTCGCGCGCGTCCGGAGAAGAAGAAGAAATCACCCGTGCCGTTGATCGCGGCGGGCGTGATCGTCCTCGGCGGCGCGGGCGCCTATTTCGGCGGCGTATTCGATGGCGACAAGGCCGAGGCAGCGGAGCCAGGCCAGGAGACCGCCGCGAGCGCGGATGGAGCCGCAGGGGACGTCGATACCGCCGCCCTCGGTGGCATGGACGATACCGCTGCAGGAGACGAGACGACCACCGCCTCCGAGGGCGAGGCCGCGACGTCGACGGACGCCGCGGACGCCGGAGCGGCCGCGGCTGCGGACGAGGTCGCTGCGGCCGACGAGCCGAAAGCCAAGGCCGCGCCGAAGGCAGAGGAGGGCTCGACCGAGGCCGAGCAGTCGAAGGCCAAGACCGACCTCTCCGGGCTGAAGCCGTTCGGCAAGCCACCCGGCGCGACGGACGAGGAGTGGGCGGAACTCCAGGAGAAGGCCGCCGAGTTCTTCGATCCTGACGCGGGCGCCGCCGGTGGTCGTGCCCAGAAGAAGCTCATCGCTGCGGGGAAGAACGCCTGGCCGGCCATCATCAACGAGATGATCAAGCTCGACCCGGACAAGCCCGATGAAAACCGCATGGGCTTCCGTGCGGCCGACGCGCTCGATCGGGCTCGTGGAAGTGATACGGGCCGCGCCTTCGACTGGCGGACGGCCCAGGACAGCTCGACCGGCGAGATGAAGGCGGTCGACCTGTACTTCAACAAGCGACTCATCATCGTCTTCCACGAAGGCTGGGCGCAGGTGCTCGAGGACCCGGAACACTGGGCCAAGTACGACAAGACCGACGTGGCGGCCGAGGCAGCGGCGCGCGCCAAGGAGAAGGCGGCAGAGGCTGCCAAGGAGAAGTCCGGCGAGTTCGACGACCTGGATCTCGGCGATATCGAGATCGACTGATCCCTGGCGTCGACGCCAGACATCGCGGGGGCGGAGCCGATCGATCGGCTCCGCCCCCGCGTTTTCTGCCGCTACTCGGGGAGTCGTGCCGGGGGCGATACGTCGCCGTTTTCCAGACCGCCGGAGCCGCCGCGCCTCGGATCGCTGTACGCCTCGACCGCGCCGTCCCGCCCCACGCGGATCGCCTGGACGGAACCGAAATAGCGGCCATCCGAGGGCAAGACCGGCTGCCCGTGAAGGTCCTCGAGCCACCGAACCAGCGTGGGGTCCCAGCCGTCTTCCAGGCGCGTCTCCATCGGCCGCCACTGCTGGTGCACGCGCGGCGCGCGTATGGCCTCGACGAGCCCTTGCTCGTAGACGAGCACACGCAGCAGCACCTGGATCACCGCCGTGATGATGCGCGGACCGCCGGGGCTCCCGGCCACCAGCGAAACGTTGCCTTCCTCGTTCCTGACGATCACCGGGCACATCGAAGACAGCGGCCGCCGACCGGGATGGAGCTGGTTCGCCTCCGCCCCCACGAGGCCGAACATGTTCGGCGTTCCGGCCTGGATCGAGAAGTCGTCGAGTTCGTTGTTGAGCAGGAACCCGGCCTCGTCGACGAAGATCCCGCTTCCGAAGCTGCCGTTGAGCGTCGTGGTCAAGGAGACCGCGTTGCCCTCGTCATCCACGACCGACAGATGCGTCGTTTCCCCCGAACCATCGGGCACGGACGGGGCCCAGGCCAGCACGTCCGTGTCGGCGCGCTCGCCGATGGATACGCGACGCTCTGCGATCCAGCGGGGATCGAGGAGCTGAGCCACCGATACTTCCATCTGGTCTGGATCGCCGAGGTGCGCCGCGCGATCCGCGAAGGCGCGACGCATCGCCTCGATCCACCAGTGCACCGCTCGCGCGCTGACGCCGGTCGGCTCGCGCTGGTCGAGGACTCCTCCGTCGCCGATCGAGGGCCCGTCTCCGGTCGAGGAGCTATCACCTCTGGAGGGAATCCCGAGTCTGCCCATCACGGGCGCTGGATCGAGCCCCAGCTCGATCCGACGCAGCGAATCCGCGCGATCGACGTCGAGGGGCAGCCCTTCCAGCATCCCCATGACCTGCAGCAGCGCGACCCCGCCGGAACTCGGTGGCCCCATGGCGACGATCTGGTTCCCCCGGAAGGACCCGATCAGCGGCTGCCTCCAGTGGATGACGTAGTTCTCCAGGTCGGCCTCCGAGAGCAACGCGCTCCCTGCGACTCGCCCCGAACGCTCGTCCGCATCCTTGAGGTCCCTGACGATCGCCCGCGCAACGACTCCCTTGTAGAAGCCCTTGGGCCCCTGCGCCGCGTAGATGCGCAGGGTCTGAGCGAGTCGCGGCTGAACGAGTCGATCGCCGGCCTTCAGGGGCTGACCGCCCGGATAGAAGGTCTCCGCGGCGCCGGGATCCGCGCGCAGGAGAAGCGATATCTCCGTGCGCCTCAGGATCGCGGCCAGCCACGGGTCGACCGTAAAGCCATCCTCGGCGAGGCGGATCGCGCTCTCACAGAGCCTCGCCCAGCTGACGTCCTTGGAGCCGTGCTTCGCGTAGAGTTCGAAGAGACCGAGCGGTGAACCCGGTACGCCGACCGCGAGCGGGGTGACGAGCGAACGTGTCTTGACCAGTTCGCCATCGCCGTCGAGGTAAAGGCTCGCCGTGTATCGCGACGGCGCCATCTCCCGGAAATCGAGCGACTCGGGAGGCTTTCCAGGCTCTGCCCAGAGCGCGAACCCGCCGCCGCCGAGGTTGCCTGCCTGGGGGTAGACCACCGCAAGCGCGAGCGCGGTGGCGACCGCGGCATCGGCCGCGTTGCCGCCCGCCTCCAGCATGAGGAGTCCGGCCTTCGTCGCGAGCGGATGCTCCGAGACCACCGCCCCGCGCTCGGGAGTGACGAACACCTCCTTCTTGCCGAAGGGGTCGACGGCGGTGCAGCCCAGCGCGACCGCCAGCAGAGCAGCCGCTCCCGCGAACGAGAACCGTTCCGCAGCCATCAGAGTTCGGGCGGTGCGTCGCCTTCCTGGATCTCCTGAACCTCGACCCCGCGCTCGATGAGGTACGCCACCGAATCCTGGATCGCCGTCGCGGCACCTTCGATCTGCACCACCACGTGGGCGGCGGTGGCCGAGATCGTCGCGGCGCGGATGTTCGGCACCACCCCGAACTTGGCGCCCAGGGTGTGGGAGATCAATGGTTCCGAGATCAGCGACTGCGGAAACTTGCAGAAGTACTGGCGCGAGGACATGGGGTATTCGTGTGGGGGAATTCTGGTCCGGCGTCAGCGAGGATTCGCAGAGTCAGGATGCGCAGCGTCGGAACGGGTCGCTGGAACGGTGCGGCGACCGAACAGGCGAACGGCCAGCGCCGTAGATCCCACCACAACGAGAGGTAGCACCGCAACCACCTGGCGCCAGGAGCCCGCCTCCGATCCCGCGATTCCGTAGGGCTGACGCAAGGTCGGCGAGATTCGGTCCGTGCCGACGCTTTCATACACCGATGGATGCCGCATCCAGTCGAAACCAGCGATCTCCATCGTGAACGCCCGGGGCGAAAAGTCCAGGAGCCTTGCGGCGACTTCCGGGGACCAGGGAGGCGACTCCTGGAACAGACCCCACGCGGAGGCGGCTCCGTCGAGGACGAGGGCGAGAACCATGAGTGCGCTGGCTCGCGCTAGCCCGACCGCGAAGCTCCCCGGATGGGCGGGCACGAGGGCCACACCGATGAGCCACAGTGCCGCGAGTCCCGCTGCCTGCGCCGGATGCGCCAGCCCGAAGGCGAATCGCCCGGCGAAGCACACCGCAGGCAGGGCAGCCACGAGGCCTGTGGCCAGGAGCCGCGCCTGCGCGCGGCTCCTCCGCGTCCACGCATGGAGCAGCGCCCCCGAGGCCGCGCCCAGAGCCGGAGCGAGGGTCCCGGCGAGGGCCAGCGCCGGAAGCCCGGACGCGCTTCCGTCCGGGTTCAAGGGCTCGAGAAGGCCGGGAAACAACCCCAGCCAGACGAGGACCACCACGGCGCCCCCCATCCCGGGGAGCGATTCTGAACATGCTCCAAACAGGTCTCTTCCTCCGTGCATCGTCGTCCGCATCCTCTCCAGCGTATAACCTCCTGCATGACCGACCCATCGGATCCTGCTCCAACTCCAGCTCTTACGCGCCGCCCGTTCACCCGATTCGGCGCGGCCTGGCTCCTCACGGGAGTCCTGGTCTCCGCCTGCGCGTCTAGCCACGAGGGAGCGGACGCGATCGACCTCTCCTCCGCTCCGGCCCGCGTCGCCTGGACCCTTCCTGACGTGGCGATGGATCCGCTCCATCGCTGCCTGGAGGTCACCCTGAACGCCACTCCCGACGGGACGCTCGTGAGCGAATCGATCGGTGACGGCGCCGCGTTCACCGAGGCTCTACCGTCCTGGAACGTGCCCTCGGGCACTCCGTTCACGGTCGAGATCCGCGCGCTGGCCGCAGCGACCGACGGAGCCTGGTCCCCCTGGCTTCGTATCGGTGAGTGGGCCGCTCCCCCGCGCGGAGAGGACACGCCGACCCGGTTCGACTTCGGCAAGGTGGCCGTCGACGTCCTGCAGCTCCAGAAGCCGCATCGCGCGGTCGAGCTTCGGTTCCGCGGGACGGAGACGCCGCTCGACCCCGCCGACGTGGCGGCGAGCGTGGTTCTCTCCGACATGGGCCAGCTCAATATTCAGCTGGCCGCAACGGGTCAGGAGCCATGGCGCGAAACGGCGAGGGTGGAGGTCGAGCCGCGCTCCCAGAGGACCGTCGGCGACGACATCGGCGGGCGCATCTGCAGCCCCACGTCGGTCTCCATGGTCTCCGCCTACCAGGGCGCTGACGTGCCCACGCGCACGATGGCCGAGACGCTCTTCGACGCGGATCACGATATCTACGGCAACTGGAATCGGGCGGTCCAGGGCCCCGCCACCCTCGGGATCCCCGGCCGTCTCGTCCGCGTCTCCTCGTGGGATGCGGTGGCGGACTACCTCGATCGCGGGCTGCCCGTCGTTGCGAGTATTCGCGCGAAGGAGGGCCAGCTCCGCGGCGCGCCCTACAACAAGACGGCTGGACATCTCCTCGTCGTGACGGGCCTCGGCCCGAAGGGCAAGGTCCACGTCAACGACCCCGCGGCGCGCCTGCCCCTCGACGTCCCGCGCGTCTATCGGCGCGAGGATATGGAGCAGGTCTGGTTCGCCAACGGCGGAGTGGGGTACGTGTTCGGCCCCCGGATCGCCACCGCGGGCGGCCCGATCCCCCACGCAGGCCCGATCCCCACCGCAGCAACCACCCAGCCGTGAAGCGACCCCGCCCCGCCTTCGAGTCCACCACCGCGACGACGGTCCGCCGGGACGGCATCGACCTCCTCGCCTTCCACGGGTGCGGCTACCTCGGACTGGCCCATGACCCGCGCGTACGGCAAGCGGCCAAGGACGCGATCGACCGGTATGGCCCGTCCGGCCTCGCTTCGCGCGGGACCAGTGGCAACCTGGAAATCCACGAGACGCTGGAAGTTCGGCTGGCGGAGTTCCTGGACGTCGAAGCGGCCCTCGTCGTCGCCGACGGCTATCTCGCCGACCTCGCCCTCGTCTCCGCGCTCGAATCTGCCGTCGGCGTGGCCCTGCATGATTCGGACGCGCACCCGAGCCTCACGGACGCCGCGCGTATGGCCGGCCTCGAGGCGTTCCACTACGGCCCGGGCGACATGACCCATGCGACCGCCCTGCTGGACCGCTTCAAGGATCGGTCGCCGCTCGTCCTGACGGACGGGATCTTCGCGATGCACGGTCGCCTCGCGCCCCTCAACGAACTCGTTCGCTACCTCCCCACGGGCGGCATCCTGGTCGTGGACGACTGCCACGGTGTGGGTGTGCTCGGTCCGAACGGACGAGGCACGTGCGAGGCCTTCGGGATCAGCGACGAGCGCATCCTCATCACGGGTTCGCTCGCGAAGGCCATCGGCTCGGGCGGCGGCTTCATCGCAGGGAGCGCCGAACACGTGGCCAGCGTGAAGCGCTTCGCGGCGAGCTTCATCGGAACGACCGCGCTGTCGCCACCGCTGGCTGCGGCCGCGCTCGCCAGCCTGGAAATCATCGAATCCGAGCCGCAGCGCCTGGAGCGTTTACGCGCCAACACCGGCCAGCTCCACCGTTCGGCCCGGCGCATCGGCGCCGCCGCGCCGAGCGGCACGTTCTTTCCCGTCCTGGTCCTGAAGTTCGAAACGAGCCAGGAGGCCGAACGTCTCAGCGCGGCGCTCCACGTGGCCGGCCTCTTCGCGCCCGCGATCCACTACCCGACGGCCGGGGCGGGCGGAACGATCCGCATCGCCGTCAACAGCGAGCACACCGCGGCCGACCTTCGACGCCTGGAAGAAACGCTGGAAGAGCACCTCACGGAGTGAGCTGGCTCGGGCCGCGCGGCGCGTCCCACTCCGTCGGGACTTCGTCAAACGCCGCCCCCATCGACATCGTGTAACGCGCGTTGATGTCGGTCCCCGCCGCGATGTGCGAGGCCCCGTCGGCGTCGCGCCATCGAAAGCCGTCGACCCCCACCGGGCCGGCGTAATCCATGGCTCGCAGGCGGGCCTCGACCTCCCCGAGGACGGTCTCGAGTTCGGGGATCGAATCCGCGAGCGGTTCGGCGGAGCGCCAGGAGCCGCCGCGAACCACCTGGCCCACGTGCCGTCCGAACGCGGTCGCGCCCGACGAGAAGAGAAACGCGTGGGCCGAGAACTCCTCTTCGATGTCGACGACCGGCAGCACGTGAACGGGGCCTGACTCAAAGGCGCGCTCGGTCCATGCCGCCGACTCCCGCGTCCAGCGCTCCGCCAGGAAGCGCCCTTGACCGGCCGCGCACAGGGATTCGCGCAGCCACCAGGCGGGTGCGCGCGAGGAGTGGCGCGGCAGCGCGGGCCGTCGAAGCGCCGCCTCCACCTCGCCGGACGTCTCCGCGACGGAGGCTCCGAAAGCCGCCAGCGGATGCAGGTCCGCGAACGTCTCGCGCGCGTTCGCGGCGCGCAAAGTCGGCTCCGCTGGCGCGCGGGGCAGTCGGCGAGCTCCCGCCGCGCGCAGGAGCCGAAGCGCGTCCGGCGTGGGGCACCAGGCGACGCCGTCCCTGCCCGAAGCGGGCAGGACGCCTTCGCCCGGACCGGGTCCCGCGCCGTCGAGCACGAGGTCCCCGTGGGCGATCCAGGAGGGTCTGCCGAGGAAGGGCACCGGGGCTCTGCGGCCGGTGGCCAGCTCGGCTTCCGCGTCGAAGTTGAGTACCCAGACCCGGGACACGCTCACGACACCTCTGGATCCTTCCCCCGTGCTCCTCGCACGGGACGCAGCGGGTCCACGAAGTCGTCGAGCCGATCGAGGAACGACTCGGAAAGACCCGCGCGGCGCCGACGGTCGCGGTCGAGCGGCTTCCCACGCAGCACCTCGGGCGTCAGGGGCGGCGGCAGCTCCGCCCGCCAGCGATCGAAATCGGGGCTCTCCGTCGGGTCGCCGTGGGTCCACTCCGAGAACCATCGCGCGGCGAATCGGACGTGACTTACTTCCTCGCGACCGACCTGGCCGACCAGGCTGGCCGAGCGCTCATCGCCCGCCTCGCGCAGCAGCGCCTCGAACCTCGCGGCGTGCTCGAGGTTGCCTCCCTCGAATCCGAGCCCCATGAGCGCCACGTACTGAAGCGGCGTCGTGGCGGTCAGCGTCCTCGCCCAGAACCAGTCTCGCACGGGGAAGTCTCCGTAGGAGGCGCCCAGCTCTTCGATACGGCCGGCGTAGAGCGCGGCGTGCCGCACCTCGTCGTCCAGGATGCCGAGCAGGCCGGCCCGAAACTCCGACGGCGCTTCCGGGAACGCGAGGAAGGCCCACGCGCACAGCTCGGCCGCCTGGATCTCGTGGTGCAGAAAGACGTGCAGGAGCTTGGCCACCGCCGACGCCTCGACGAGCGCACCGGGCTTCGGGATCTTCTCCGCTCGATCGAGCACGCGGAGGTGAGCCGCGCGCCCCGGGCCCGGCAGCCGCCGTGGAAGGTCCCGCTCCGCGCCCAGGCTCGGGTCTCCATCCCCGGGTCGCGGAGCAGGCCGAAGCTTCTCCGCGACGTCGCTGGATTCCACGTAGGCGCGACACCATTCGGACGCTGTCTTTGCGTCCGAGGTGGACGGGGCGGAGTCCGGGCTCGCCATCAGCGGGTCCCGAGGATGACGCGCGCGCCGTGGCTGTCCTCGAGGAAGCGCGCCACGCGTTCGACCAGATCCCCCTGAACGACGATCTCCTGATCCCCGGCGCGGGCACCCGCACCGAGCGCCTTCCGCAGGTCCTTCGCCAGGGACTCGAGGGTCGCCTTCGAAGAGCCGCCTGCACGGCTCAGATCGATCACCGTGACGGTCTTCCCGCCGTGCCCCTTGCGTTCGTGACGGACGATCAGGGTCGCGCCGGCCTCGAGGCCGAGCGCCCCGGCGCCCCTGGACCTCGCCTCGCTCTCCGCTGGCGCTCCGGCCCTGGCGTCAACGCCCGGGGATTCCTGGACAGAATCCCCGCCGACAGAATCCCCCACGACCCTCGCACGAAGCGCCGCGAAAGGGTTGTGCGTCAAGCCACCGGACTGTGACCCATCGCCGCGGTCCGCGGCCCTCCCGAGGGTTCCGTCCAGCGGAATGCGCTTCGACTGTTTCCTGGCCATCCGCGGGTTGTGCCATGGACTCTGCCCCAAGTAAAGACGACCTCACCGATGCCCGACGGATTCCTCGGCGGTTCTCGGCCCGGATCACGCCAGTCAGCCATATTTTGATACCGCACGGTCCTTCCACACCTTCGCTGCCATGACTTCACGCAGATCCGCATCACGCATCGCACGCTTCCACCCCGGGATGGGGCTCCTCGGTCTCGCCACGATGACCATCACGGGGACCATCACGGGGACCATCACGGGCGCCACCGCGAGCGCCCAGACGGGCACCTTCCTGGAGGAGAACGGCCTCGTCGCGATCCAGTTCGAATCATCGCCCCAGATCGACGACTGGACGCTCTCGACGATCACGCCGGGGCACACCGGCGACGGCTACTTCCGCTGGGACGGACCGGACCTTTTCTTCTCGCCAGGGGCCTCCGGCATCCTCGGTTTCGACTTCGAGATCGAGACGGCGGGTGAGTGGATCCTCTCGGTCCACAACCGCCACGAAGACCCGGACCCCACCGAGCAGAACGACGTCTGGATTCGCATGGACAGCGATCCCTGGATCAAGGTGTTCTCCAACATGGCGGGCAGCGTCGGCGCCTGGACCTGGGAGTCGCGCTTCGATCTGGCGCACAACGACCAGCCCCAGGCCAGCTACGTCCTCACGCCAGGCACCCATCGGATCGAGTTCTCCGGACGCTCCTTCGGCTTCAAGATGGACCGCTTCCACCTGTATCTGCCTGGCGCGGCCGGCGCCACCGACGTCTCGGCGCCCGAGTCGACCCGCCGCTTCGGCGAGGCCTACTGCGTCGCCGCGAACAACAGCAGCGGCCAGGCATCCGTGGTCAGCGCGATCGGGCATCCCTCGCTGGCCGAGAACGATGTGACCCTCCGCACCGAGCAGCTTCCGAACCACGTCCTCGGCTACTACATCGTCTCCCGCAACGAGGCGTACGTCACGGGCGCCGGCGGCGGCAGCGGCAACCTGTGCGTCGGAGCGGGGACCGGTCGCTACGTCGGGAACGTGCTCTCCAGCGGCTCCGCTGGCGCGGTCGACCTCGCGATCGACACGGGGTCGATTCCCCAGCCGAACGGCGCGGTGGCGGCGGTGGTCGGGGAAGTATGGCGCTATCAGTTCTGGCACCGGGACACGAGCGGCTCGGGTCCCACCTCGAACTTCAGCCGGGGCCTGAGGGTCACGCTCGAGTAAGAAGACAACGCGGCCTCCGGGTTCGGACGCCCCTTCCAGTCGGCCCGATAAAGAGCGGCGGCACCGTGAATGGTCCGCCGCTTCTTTCGTAGGCTGGTCCCATCCCCCATGTCCGACGTCACACGACTTCTTCACGCGCTTCGTACCGGAGACGGCGACGCCAGCGATGAGCTCATCGAAGCCGTCTACGGCGAGCTTCGCCGGCTCGCGGCGTCGAAGATCGCGCGGGAGCGCGGCCAGACTCTCCAGGCCACCGCACTGGTCCATGAAGCCTGGATGCGCATCACGGGTCGGGACGAGGACGGCGAACATGTGCTCGACTTCCAGAACCGGGCTCACTTCCTCGGTGCCGCGGCCGAGGCGATGCGACGGATTCTGATCGAGCGGGCGCGCAAGCGTCGAAGCTTGCGGCACGGCGGAGCGTTCGGGCGCGCCGATATCGAGCCTGACGAACTCGTGGTGCTGCCGGACAACGTCGACGTATTGGAGCTGGACGAGGCCCTCGGGCGACTCAAGGAGATCTCCCCCGAACGCGCCAGGATCGTGGAGCTCCGGTTTTTCGGGGGGCTCTCGATCGTCGAGGCTGCGGAGGTGCTCGGGGTCTCCCGCGCGACGGCGGATCGCGCCTGGGCCTTCGCACGCGCGTGGCTGTTCAAGGAGCTGGGAGCGATCCCCGCAGCCGAGAATCAAGATCCCCTGTCCGCCCGACCGAACGCCGACTCCGACGCCGACGCCGACGAGCTCGGCGCCTGATCATTCCGAGTCAGGCCATTGATTCCATGGGCAAGAACTACCCGCTGAAAGCCATCGAAGCCCTGTTCGCCGGGGCACTCGAACGCCCTGCGGGCCGACCGCGGGAGGCGTGGCTGAAGCACGCCGCTGGGAGTGACGCCGGGCTGCTTGCCGAAGTGTACGCGCTGCTCGCCGCCCATGAAAACTCGGGCACGTTCCTGGAGAAAGGGGCGCTGCTCGCCATGGAGAAGGAGCCCGACTCCGGGCGCGACGCGTTGATCGACGCGCAGATCGGAACGCGGCTCGGCCCGTACGAGCTCACCGAACTCCTCGGCGAAGGCGGGTTCGGCACCGTTTTCAAGGCGAGGCAGACCGAACCCGTTCGCCGCGAGGTCGCGCTGAAGGTGATCAAGCTCGGCATGGACACCCGCCAGGTCATCGCGCGGTTCGAAGCCGAACGGCAGGCCCTCGCGATGCTCGATCACCCTTGCATTGCCCGGGTACTCGATGCAGGTTCGACCACGAACGGACGACCCTACTTCGTCATGGACCTGGCTTCCGGACAGGACCTGACGAGGTTCTGCGACGGGGAGGGACTTTCGGTCGAGGAGCGCTGCCGAGTCTTCATCGACCTCTGCCATGCGATGCAGCACGCTCACCAGCGGGGAATCATCCACCGCGACCTCAAGCCCTCCAACGTGCTGGCCTCCCGCGTCGAAGGCCGCATCATCCCGAAGGTGATCGACTTCGGCATCGCGAAAGCCACCGGCGAGGATGCCGCGGAAGCCTCGATGTTCACGGAACTCGGGCAGATCATCGGGACGCCGATCTACATGAGCCCGGAGCAGGCCACCGGCGGCGCGGACATCGATACTCGCGCGGACGTCTACTCGCTGGGCGTGATTCTGTACGAACTACTCACGGGCGTCACGCCGCTCTCCACCGACGACGTCCGAGCCAGCTCGGCGGATCTGGCGAGCTTCCTGCGCGACTTCGAGCCTCTCGCTCCGTCGCAGCGACTGAACGCGCCGCGCAAGGGCCTCGAGGAGGCCGCGAAGGCCCGGAAGGCCTCCCCCTCCGAGCTGCGCTCCAGGGTTCGTGGAGACCTGGATCACATCGTGCTCTGTGCGCTGGAAGGCGATCGGAACCAGCGCTACGAATCCGCAGCAGCGCTCGCCCGCGATGTGCAGAGGGCGCTGGAGAACCGCCCCATCGAAGCGCGTCCGCCGAGCTCCGTGCGGCGCTCGGTCAAGTTCGTCCGCCGGCACCGCGTCGCCGTCGCGGCAGCGGCGGCCGTTCTCGCGGCAGCGTTCGCGGGGGTCGCCGTTTCGATCGGCTCCCTTCGCTCGAAGCGAGACCAGGGCATGGTGCTTCAAAGCGTTCTGGAAGCCGCGAACGACGTGACGGCCGTCGGTGGCTTCGAGGATACGGCCGCCGATATCGAGCGGCGCATCGCGCGCGTTTATTCGCCCGACGCACCGATCATCGTCGATGCTCTGGCGACCCTCGCAGACCGCCTGGGACGGCGAGGCGCGATGGCGGAGTCCCTGGAAGCGCGGAGGCGTGCTCTGCAGGCCGCCGTTCGAATCCATGGCAAGGACGCCGAGGAGACGGATCTGGCGCGGGCGGCGCTAGGGCTGCAGCTCGCGAGGATGGGACAGCGGGACGAAGCGCAGCAGGAGCTCGCTTCGGCCGTGGCCGCCGACTCGGTGCGTTCCGCGCCTGGCACGCCGGCCTTCAACAGCGCTCGAATCGAGCTGGCTCAGCAGCTGCTCGACGACGACCAGCTGGCGAGAGCCGCGGAGGTGGCGATCACGGCGGACCGGGTGGCGCAGACCGCGGGCGCCGAGGATCGGCAGCTCCGGGCCGAAGCTCTGGAGGCCCTGGTGCAGGTTCACGGTCGCAGCGGCGCTCCAGAGGCCACGCAGGCGGCCATGGTGGCGTGGGAGAAGCTGCTGCAGACCTACGAACAGGCTCTCCCCACGACCAGTCTCTTCGTCTTGCGCAAGCACATCGAGTGCGGTCGCTGGCTTCTCAGCGTGGGCGAACCGGCGGGCGCCGCCCGCGAGGCACGAGCGGTTCTACAGAGCCTGCTGCGAGTGGCCGACGCACCGGTGGACCTGGAACTCTCCGCACTGCGACTGATCAATCGCGCGTCGATGGATGCGCCCACGGCGGTCAGCAGCGACGAGGCCAAGGAGCTGCTGCGCCGCGAAGTCGCGCTCTCGAAGCGAACCCACGGGGAGAGTTCTGCGGCCTATGTCGAGACGCTCCGTAGCGCAGGGGATCAGCTCGAACAGGCTGGAGACATGGGCGGTGCGCTGCAGATGCTTTGCACGCGCTTCAAGACGATCCGAATCCAGTCGGCGAAGGTGAACGATCTGGCGCGCGGCGCGCTCTTGAAGGTGCTGGCCGACGAACTCGGGGCGAAGGCGGATTCGGTTTGTCGCCGTGACGACCTGGAACCAGACGCCTACTTCGCCGCCCGGGAAGCCGTCGGTTTGGCGCTCGAGATCACTCCAGAGGATGCCTTCATGCTCGAGGCCGAACTCATTCTCACGGTCCGCACGGGCAGGTACGCCAACCTGTTCTCCCTCATCGAGAACTTCCGTCGCGTCACGGGGATGAGCGGCGAGCATCCGCTCATCCTTGCACTGCAAGCGATCGGCTATTCCGTGCAGCGCGCCAACATGGCCCAGGCGCTCTCCAACCTGGAGAAGGCGTCGAAGCTCGCGGAAGAGCCCCAGTTCGTGTCGACGCCTCGACTCCGAGAAACGATGGAATGGGCGAGGCGGACGGTTTCGCTGGCCGCGGGAACGCAAGTCGATGACGGTGTGCGAACGGGCGCGGACTCGAAGTAGCGATCGATCCGCGACGCGCCTTCACCCCCTCGCGACCCGGAATCCCTGCGCGCGGAAGGCTTCCGCCAGATCACGACGAACGAGCAGGTTGAAGTAGCCCGCGCCCTTCGGAAGCCGACGACTCGCGGCGAGGTAGTGTTGACTGAGTGCCTCCGCCAGCTCCGCTCGCAAGTAGGGCTCGCCGAAATAGCGAGGGGCCATGGCGGGGTTGGACAGCGCCGCTGCGAGGTCGGGCGCATCCACGAGCGAGGTGACGCGACCGCGTAACGGGTCGAGATGGAGGGCCCCCACTTTCCTTGTCAGCGCGAGTTCGATGGCCGTCCTTCCGAAGCGAACCGGACCCGAAGCGGGTCGTCTCGCGACCTCGCGATCCGTCAAACCCGTCAGATCCAGAACCGGCGTCGCGGGCTCGAACCATCGGAATCGCTGCGTGTGAAGATGCGCGAAGACTTCGTCTGGCGCGAGAGCGGCGGCGATCGCACGGAAGACCTCCTCGTCGCCTTCGAAGGCTTCGAGGCCGACGGGCCCGGCTGCGAGGGCCTGCACGGCGTCGGGGAAGACCTGCCAGGGCCGCCGGGCGTCGAGCGATCCTCCGACCGCCGAGGCGAAACAGGCCACCAGGGGGAGCGCCAGCGCTGCGAGAGAGCGCCGGAGAGTCTGGCCCGCCACAGCGAGGCCGAGGGCCAGCCAGACGGGGAGCCCGATGGGCATGAAGAGCCGAGCGCCCATGTAGCTATCGCCCCCGGACACGAGGACGCCGAGCGCGTACAGAGCAGCCATCGCCAGCAATCCGCGGGCGGCCGAGCGCGTGGAATGCCGCGCACGGGGCTCGGCCTCGGGATGACGCGTGAGCCAGAGGACCGCGAGGACGGCGGAGGAGAGCCCCACCGCTGCGGCCGAGAGCCCTGCGTCGCTGCGCAGGACCTGAAGGAGGTAGCGCGCACCGTCAGCCACCTCGCTCCAGCGTGAACTCGACGACTTCGCGTGAAAGGTGTTCGGCAGCCAGTCCCCGTAGAGCCAAAAGCGCACCGCCGTGATGAGAGCCCCGGCGAGCACGCCAGCGCCGGCCCAGCGCCAGGCCGCCGCCCATCGAACGCCGCCGGTTCCGAAGGGCACGCCCGCCGCAAGACTCTGCCGCCCGCCGGCCCAGCCGACCAGGATCGGAGCCAGCGCCAGTCCTTCCGGACGAGCCGCCGCGAGCAGCAGAGACCAGGTGAGACAGAGCGCAGGCCGAGCCTCCACCGCAGCCACGAGCGCAAGGATCCACAGGAGGGCGAAGAGCGGGCCCTCGAGCAGGTAGCCCGCGGACTCGGCGAGACCGGGGGACCATGCCACGAGGCCCCCTACCGCGGCGGCAACGATCGCAGAGCCGGTCCAGCGAACGGCGGCTCGAACCGCTATCAGGACCGCAGCGATCCACCAGCCGAGCCCGAGCCAGCCGGCCAAACGCAGGGGATCCATGGCCGGAGCCAGCTCGAGGCCGATGCCCTTGATGGCCCAGTCCAGCAGACTGGTGGAGCCCTCGACTCGTGCACCTCCCAAAAAGCCTTGCGCATCAGGCGCACCAAGCCCTGGCTCGACCCCCTGGAAGGTGGCCCTCGCGTCGGAAAGCACCACGAAGGCGTCATCCAGGCTCCCCGCAACGGGCGCGTGGGCCAGCGCCAATCCCAGCGCGAGAAGCGCGAATCCGGAGGCAACCACCCAGGCCAGGCAGCCCCTGGCCGTGTCGTCAGGCGCAAAAACGACGGATTCCTCCGACAGAATCGCATCTGAGCGGTCGTGAACCGAGCTTTTTGGGTCGGTAGGTGCGAAACCGCACGATCTGTGGGGGCTACGGTTCATTCGTGCGCCGACTCCTTTGCCTCCATGGCATGACAACCCTAACCTGACGCGCGCCAGTGGCGCTCCTGGCGTCTCTGCTTCAGCAAGGATCCCCAAAACCCGTGCCGTGCGACCTGCGCGGGCTCCCGCCCCGCGGAGCCTGGAATGCCGTTTGCTGTCCATCCAAGATCAGAAGGTTCCAGACAGGACCCAGATACGACATTCCCGCCGCTATGATCTTTCCCTCGGGGTCGCCCCCTTGGGATCATCTCACGGGACCCCCGCCTCCGGACCTGGCCCCTCCCCACCACCCGCCTCGACCGACCGCTCCCCCCCTTCGAAGAGTCTCCTCCTTCGTTTCGACCGTCATTCCGACGGAGGAAACGCTGAGTGACGAAGCCCTGAATTCTGAGCGCAAGGCTCTGACCCGCACAACCGTCGACACCCCCCTCGGCTCACCGCTCCGTTCGGAGCCCCTGCCGAATCCGTCGCCGGGTTTCGCAACGACAATCTCCAAGATGACGCACCGGACCCACAACCCCACACGCACCGCACTCACCTCGGTGGCTGCGGCTCTGGCTTTCGCCACGCTCGGCTGCAACAACACCAAGTCCCCGAACGCGGACCTGGTGCCGGAGGGCACGTATGCGTCCACTCCGGACGGTTCGCGCAACTTCTTCGTGGACTCGAGCTTCCGCGGGCTCACGACCGAAGTGCACGTGGCGCGCCAGTACTACGGGCGTCTCGTGACGGTGGCTTCGTGTGACGCCGCAGGAGCCATCATCGAGGTCGTCCACACGGACTTCGTCATCGACCCCCGCGAGGCCAGTACCTGGTCCGCACCGTTCACGCTCACGACCAATCCCGTGAACGGAATGGAGACCCTTTGCATCGCCGAGGACGTGACGGACACCACCGTCGACCCCTTCCTCGGCACGAGCCCGCGCGAGCGATTCATCGACGCTCTCGTCGAGGCCGCAGGCGGCGTTCGACCGGTGACCGATCTCGGTTTCGTGGGGACGGGTAACTACACGATGGTGCCCAGGAACGCTGCGTTCGTGCTTCAGTTCGATGACATCATCGATCCGGCCACGATCACGCCCCAGACCTCCATCAAGGTCATCCAGGGCAACCCGCCGGTGATCCCCTTCTTCGCCCGCATCTTCCCGGACCCCAACTTCGGCGCTCTCGCGGACTTCGATGGTCAACCGGGCGCGGAGTTCTACCCCACGCGGATCATCATCGACCCGGCGATTTCGCCGGCAGAGTCCCTCGCCACCAACATCGCCACGAACCTCACGGGGTTCCCCGCCAGCCTGAGCGCGACACTCGCGAACATTCAGGTCAGGATCCCCACGGTGAAGCCCGTGGGCCAGGTGAGCCCGCTGCTCAGCAACCCGAGCAACCATCCGGTCGTCACGAACGACAACGGCACGTTCGACTTCGGCAGCAGCACGCGGGACGTCGTTCGCGCGTTCCGCTCGGGTGGACTGGCCGAGGTCACGGGTGACCCGTTCAGCGGCTTCCTCCCCGATCGCGAGATGCCCCAGATCATCGGCGCCCAGGGCGCCAATCTCGCGGGCGTGTTCCAGCCTGACGCTTCGGATCCGATGGCGTTCACGATCCCGACGATCACCTTCAACTCGACCCTCTGCGCCCAGAGGCCCGTCGAGGGAGACGTCCTCACCACCAGCGTGGGGATCTCGGCGATGGTCCTCAGGAATAGCGCCATTCCAGGCAGCCTGGACTCCGGTGCCTTCAACCCCGTGACCGGCGTTGCCTCCAGCGTCAAGGTCAGGGTCCTCGAGCCCGTCCCGGCGCAGTTCGCCGCGGATCCCGCCGCAGGCTTCGTCGGAAACGGCCAGGGAGCGGCGCAGTACGCCTCGGCCTACGATTCGGCCCCTGACAGCGATGACCTGACCCGCCCCGAGTGCTTCGTGACGGTGACGCCGAACTCGTTCGGATTCCCGGATGCCCCGAACGTGGACATCACCACGAACGCCGAGTTCGCCATCCGCTTTAGCGAGCCGATGAACCGCGACGAGATGGAGCCCTACGAGTCGATCAAGTTGACGCGGCGCAGGGTGGTCGCGCAGGAGGCTGCGGACTACGTGGCCGGCGAACTCCGGGGAGATCTCAACCTTCGGACGTACTCGTTCCTGCCCATCGTGCCGCTGGAACACACGAACGGAACCGTCGAGACGTTCTTCCTGAGCCTCGGCGAAGGAGACCTGGCTCCCAAGGACCTGGCCGGCAACCCGCTGTCTGCGCTCCTGAGCCCCATCGAATACTCGGTCCTCCAATCCGCCCCGACTCAGCAGAGCGGTAGCCGGGTGTCTCGCTTCACGAGCCTCGACGAGGAAGCACCGTTCGCTGACCTCACCTCCGACGTGCTCACCGAGCGGATTCCCAAGCTCGAGTGGAACGGACAGGGCAGCGTTGATGTGGCGCGAGAGCGCCTCCGGCCCCGCCCCGTCGTTCGAGAGCAGGTCTTCGTGACGACGGACCAACCGCTCCCGGGCGCCATGGTCCCGGGACCTGGCACGCAGCTCCCGCTGAACCCGAGGGGTGCACGGACCCAGTTCGTCTGGCGCTACATCGACTTCGGTCTGTCGCTCTACGAAGACGGCGACTACCCCAAGGGCCTGGATATCAACCGTCTCAACGTGGACGTCGAGGCCGCCTATCTCAGCCCGCTCGGCAGCAACCCCATCTTCGAGTCGTACCCCGACTTCACGATGTACATGGCCCATTCCAAGGCGCTGCCCGATGAGGTCACCAGCAACGGTGCCCTGCTGAACGCGAGCTCCGGTATCGAGAACCGATTCACCGAGAACCTCCTCGATCAGACGGCCGATCCCCTGGAAGAAGTTCACCCGCGCGAGCGTGGCTACACCATCAATCCGGGCGACCAGAGCCTCACGCCCAACGGCACCACGTTGATTCCGTTGCCCATGAACCAGGGTGTGGCCGAGGTCGACAAGGAGTTCTACACCTGGCGCGATACGGCGATCATGACCCTGGGTGGCGTCAACACCATCTACGGTGCTCCGCCCCTGCGGAACTGGGAGGTCAACCTCGAGCACCCCCGCCACGCCGTGGTCACCATGATGGGCGAGGACTGCTCCACGCCGAACAGCCCCGTTCTCTCTCCGATCCCGAGTCCCCCGTCGCCTGATGTGCTGGAGAACCCGCTCTACCTTCCGGGTCAGATGCGTACGGCGGCTCTTCCCCTCCTACTCGACTTCCGCTGCTTCAACAGCGGTACGGCCTCTTCGGGTAACACGTTCGCCCACGGACTGGCCAACGCGAGCATGCAGCCCTTCTTCCGCGCGTATAGCGCCGGGGGAACCAACCAGGCTGGCGTACTCGACATCATCGACCCCGATCTCGAGACGATCGCCAACGGAGGCTACGACCCGACCTCGCAGCCGCCTGGTGCAGAGATCCCGGGTCTCGACAACGTGCTCTACTACGGTGCCCTCGACCTCGTTTCGCGCGTCAACCGACTGACGTCGATTTTCTTCGCGGCTGTGGATCCCTCGAGCTTCAACCCGGGGGCCGGCAACCCGAACACGGACTACGACGCGAGCTACAGCAACCCGTCGATCGTCGCGCCGGTCATCTTCCCCACGCTCCTCGATCAGCCCCAGGGCACCGCGGTCGAGCTGGCTTACCGCGGATCCTCTGCGGAGATCCAGGCTGGCTCGCCGGAGCGCGAGAACGGTCAGAAGATGGACCCCTACGGCGACTTCTTCAAAGAACTGCCGGAGAACTACGACGGCGGACCTGAGGACGTTCAGTTCAACAGGCGAGGCAACGCCTCGTGCTGGGATGCCTCGTTCCGCTACCTGATGTTCGATCCGATGACGGGCGATAGCGAGATCAACGACAACGTCTCGTTCCTCGGCAACAGCCTGGACTGGCGCAACGATACGGCTCAGCTCCAGGGGGCACGCTTCTTCCAGGTGCGTATCTCGCTGATCAGCAACGTCGCGACCGGCGCGGTTCCGACCGTCAGCTCCCTCGGCTTCGGCTGGACCAACAACTGATCAAGCCGCCCTCAAGTGGCTGAGCGCGCCCATGGTCCGCTCGAGTCTACAGCGCAGGTCAGCCGTCCCTTTCCGGGGCGGTTGGCCTGCGCTGCTTTGACCGTGTCCGGATCTACCGGGATTCTTGGCCTTGCATTCACGGGCTCGCCTCCCCATGATCGAAGCATGTGGCCCAGGGACGCCAGGGCCTGTCTCCGTAGCCCTACCCGTGCATGTCACAGCTCGGGCGGGATGTTCTAGACAAGGAGGTGATCAGATGATGAGTGACGGTACGAAGGGGACGCGTCGATAAGACGTGCGCCCGACGGGTGCGCACTTGTGCGCGTCCCCCGCAACACTCAGGACCCTGTTCGCCTTCGGGCGGACAGGGTCCGACCCGTTCTGGGTGCTGGTCACCTGGGTACTGGTCACCTGGGTACTGGCCACCTGGGTACTGGCCACCTGGGTATTGGCCACCTGGGTTCTGATCGACTGGGCCGAACGGATGGCTGCCAACGCCCATCGCATCGTCCACGAAAAGGCCCGCGCGGTGAAACCCCCGAAGGAGCGTCACCGCGCGGGCGGGATCGAGCGTTCCGAGAGGTCCGCTCGGAAGATCAGTTGCCGGTGAGCTCCGACCTGGCGAGCTCTTCGTAGTCGATCGACTCCACGGTGCTGGCCAGCTGATCGAGTTCGAGCTCCTGCGCCAGGCGCTTGCGCTCGAGCAGAGTCGTGATCTGATCGAGGCTGCTGGCCTCGAACGTCTCCACTTCGTCCAGCGTCGACTGACGAGCCTCAAGCATCTTGATCAGGCGCTCGTTTCGAGCGATCGACTTGACCTCGTTGTTGAGCTGGGCGAGCTGCGCCTCGAACTGAGCGTTCTCCTCTTCGAGCTTGTCGAGGATGGCCTCGAAGCGCTCTTCCTGGTTGCGCAGATACTTGAGGTTGTGCTGGGCGTCGGCCGCACGCGCGACATGCGCCATGCGCGTCCGCTCGATCTCCTTGACCTTGGCGCTGGCTCGACGGTAGCTCATTTCCTCACCATCGAAGCTGACGGAGGCCAGCTGAGCGCGAGGAGCGCCCTCCGCCAGCGCCGTCTGGACCTTCTCGACCTCGGGCAGGAGTTTCGCGAGATCATGATCGACGAGCACGACGACCCGCTCGGAGACCGCCTGGTCTTGCTCGAGCTGAACCCGCTCGTCCCGCAGACTGGCGAGGTCCTGGCGGACTTCGCGGATGCGGGCCGGGTACTGCTCCTTGGCCTGGGCGATCTGGCGAGCCAGGGCCGCGGGGTCATCGAGGTTGGCGTCGAACGTCTGCTCGATCCGGGTTTGAAGTTGATCCGCCATGGCACCGACCCGATCCGGGCCGACGATCATCGCGGAGCCGCCGACGACGGCTGCGGTGAGCGCCGCTCCGATGGCGGCCGTGCGGAAGAGGGTTTTGAAGATGAAGCACATGTTCTTGGATTCGTCAGGAGGAGTCTCGGGAAGCGGGCCCGGGAGTGGGCCCTCACCCGGGTTCCTGGGAAACCCGCTCCTGGCGTTTCACGTCCCACGCGCAAAGTGCCCGAACATCTTCCGAATTTGACCGCCGGATGCCGCCCCATGGGTTCCTATGGAATAGGGATGACCGCCTCGCGTAGGCCAACGGAACGGGCTCCACCGGCCCTCGGCGCCCTCTGGATCCATCGCCGATTCTCTCTCCAGCCCCCTCCTGCCCTCCTTGCACGACCTCACCACCAACTTCATCGGACGCCTCCGCGCCCGCGACGGCGCCGCCTGGTTCGAGCTCTGGGAGACCTTTGGTCCTATTCTGAGATCCCAGCTCTCTCGCTGGGGCCGTGGACGCATCGGCGTGGAGACGGTCCAGGACCTCTCGCAGGACACGATGGTGGCCCTGGCCGGAGCCATCGATCGCCACGATCCCTCCAGGGGCGCACGCTTCTCCACCTGGCTCCTGGCGATCGCGAAGTACACGTTGAGCGATGAGATGGATCGCCGCGGCGCCCAGAAGCGCGGCAGCGGCGTCAAACCGCTCGCCCTCGATGGCCTGGAAGGGATGGACCCGGGTTCCGGCCTCCCGACCCCGGACGAGGCTTACGAGCTGGAGGTCTTCGACGCCAAGGTGGAGGCCGCCCTCCGTCAGCTGGAACGCGATGCCGAGCTGCTCGACTTCGAGACGTTCCGCCTCCGCATTCTGGAGGGACAAAGCGGCCGAGAGGTCGCCGAGGCGCTCGGGACCAGCGAGCCCACGGTCAGCCGCCGCCTCGCGCGCTCCAGGACCCTGCTCCAGGGGCTCCTCTTCGATGTCTTCGCGCGCTTTTCGTTCTCCGACGACGAATGGCAGGAAATGGAGCGAAATGGACTGGGGCGAATCCCCAACAAGACGGAGGACGCCACCTTCGACGACTCCATCGCCGAGATCTACGGCCGAATCGCCGCCCGACGGCGACACGCCGAGCCCTCGGCGCCCGGGGCCTGACCCATTCGGGTGCCTGACGGCTCTGGCCGCCGAGCCCCTGGCACATCGAGCCTCTGATCCATCGAGGCGCCCCCGCTGACCTCCCCGCCTGCCGCACACTCTCCTTCCGACTCCTCCCATGGCCCAACCGCTCTTAGGATTCCTCGCCTTCGCCCTTGGCACGGTCGTCGTCCTCACGGTCCCGGTACTCGTTATCTGGGTCCTGGTCCAGATCCTGAAGGGTCTGGGTGCCCTGCTCGGTGGCGGGATCCAGCTCGTCTCCGGCCTGGTTCGCCACGTCGCCAGGTTCGCGATCTCCGAGGTCAGGGACGTCACGCAGTTCGCGGGCAGCCTTCTGACGCTCTGCCTGATCCTGCCGCTGTGCCTCGCGAGCTTCGGACTCCTGCGCTGGAAGGCCGGCAAGCACTACGCCGGCGCCGTCGAAGACGAGTTCACCGGCGCGCTCGCCAGCCTGTATCGCATCGGCCTCGGCAATCCGGTGCGCCTCCTCGGCCTGGGCGCTCTCACGGACGGCATCGAGCGTCGTCTGCCCGACGTGGTCGATCGAGAGCCGCGCACGGGTCGCTTCTCCGTTGCGAACGCCCCATTCCCGCGCCGTGGCCAGAAGCCCGCCGCCCCCGCCTTCGAGGGCTACCAGATCCAGGAAGAACTTCAGGCCGGCGGCTCCGGTGCGCGCCTCTTCTGCGCGATCCCGACGGACGCCCGAGCGAAGGAACTCGAGCGGCGCGGCCTCTCCGTCCCCCAGCGCGTCGTCATCAAGGCCTTCGATCTCGGCTACGGTTCGACCATCCCACAGATCGTCCGCGAGAGCCGCTCCCTGGAGGCCGCCAAGAACCTCGGCCTGATCCTGGAGCACGAACTGGGCGATGGCTCGTTCCACTACGTGATGCCTTTCGTGCCGGGCGAAGATCTCGATCAGGTCACCCGGCGCATGCACGCGATGAGCGGGCCGAACGGTCTCTCCGACCCCGACTTCAAGAAGGTCATCGCCTACAGCCGTGACCTCTGCGATCAACTGGGTCGCTTCCACCGCGAAGGCCTCTGGCACAAGGACGTGAAGCCGTCCAACCTCCTCGTGGCGGGCGGCAGGCTCCAGGTCGTGGACTTCGGGCTGGTCACGCCGCTGGAGTCCGCGCTCACGCTCACGACCCACGGCACCGAGTTCTTCCGCGATCCGGAACTCGTTCGCCTCGCGCTCGCGGGCAAGCGCGTCAAGGACGTCGACGGCGTCAAGTTCGACCTCTACAGCGCTGGCGCGGTGCTGTACTCGATGATCGAGAACAGCTTCCCCGCGCACGGTTCCCTCTCGTCGATCTCGAAGCGGACGCCGGAAGCGCTTCGCTGGATCGTGCGCCGCGCGATGGCCGATGTCGACAAGCGTTATCCGAGCGCCGCCGCCATGGCACGCGATATCGACGTGCTCGTCCTGGCGGAGGACCCCTTCACGGTGCGGCCAGCAGATCTTCCGTCCGTTCACGGAAGGTCCGAGCCCAGCGCCGAACGAGCGTCCTTCACGCCGCCGCCGTCAGGGCAATCGTCTGGAGCTGCCTCCCACGGGAGCCGTGACGCGGACGAGGACATCCAGCGAATCAACGCCTTCGGCATGACCGCGGAGATCCGTGGCCTCGGCCGGATGAAGGAGTCGCTCGCGAGCGTGGCCCATCACCATTCGCCAGCGGGACGACGCGCCCGCCGCGCTGCGGCTGCCGAGGAGCGCAGGGTCCAGGCGGAGGCCGCGCGCGATGCGCGCCTCGAGGCGAAGAAGAATCTCCGTAGTCAGCGTCGCGGCATGCTGCGCGTCGTCGCGACCCTCGCGGTCTTCGGTGGGATCGCCGGCGGCATCGCGTCGATCGACGAGCAGAATGTGCACGGCATGCCCGTCGGCGCAACGATGAACGACAGCGCCGAGATGCAGCGCCCGGGCTCCCTCGACGAAGCGCTTCGGTTCTTGGACCAGGACGACACGGAAGCGCGCTACCGTGAAGCCGCCGAGCGCTCGCTCCCGTCGACCGAGACGAGTTCGCTTCGCCCGTTCGCGCCTGCGCGGAGGCTGCCGCCTTCAACGGAAACGGAGCTCTCGAACCTCGGCTCGATGGCGAGGGTGCTGATCTTGACGGACAGCACGGACCCGAGCCTCGACACCGAGATGCGCTCGACCGTTCGTCGATTCCGTGAACTCGGCGCCATCCCCCTCGGTATCGACTCGAAGGGACGGACGACGACGAGTGATCAACTGGACGCGATCCTGACCCGGGCACGCCGCCAGATCGAACTCGCGAACGGATCCATCGAGGAGACGGAGGCGAGGCTCGCTAGCCTTGCCGCCAGCGGCAACGAGATCGACGCGGTGTACTGGGTCCGTCGCCAGCCGGGCACGGGCTATCTGCGCTCGAGCCTCGCCACGAGGAAAGAAGCGTGCGGCAACGCATCGTGGGACCATCACGACGAGAGCTGCTCCGGCGCCTCGTGCAGCGACGGCTCGAATGATCCAGCTTGCACCGCCTCGACCTCGGGCGGAGGAGCCTGCGGGGCGACCGCGGCCGCGGCCGTCCGGGTCAGCCACTGATCGAGCCATGAACTGCCTTCCCAGCTCGGCTGGGCCGGCTGGGCTGGCTGGGCCGGGACAGAGGAATGAAAAAGGGCCCCGCGCTCAGTGCGCGGGGCCCGTTCTTTTGACTGGACGCCTTGGCCTTGCATGGATGGGGCGATGGGTCTCGGCGCTGTGCCTCCTGCTAAGGGCTACAGAGCCGGCTTCCAACTCCACTCGACGCGATCCTCGGCCAAAGGCCTCCATTCCCGACGGGAGAAGCTGCGCTTCTCCCCGATGGCTTCCTTCCAAGGACAGTCTTCGGGAAGGCGCTCCGAGTCCAGCCGCTTTTCGTCCAGAAACCCGTGCGGAATTCGCACAGGGGCGAGGGAAAACCCCCAAGGGCCTCCCTGCTTCCAAGCAGGGAAGCGCCTCTGTCGTCACGGGATGGAATGAATCGCCACATCGTCGTCCGTCACGGTGACGACCCCCACCACGGCGCCGTCGCTCCTCGCCATGGCCAGCGCTCCGTGCCAATCCGAGGAAATCGCAATACGCCGATCGACGGTCACGCGGTCGCCCTGGATCCGGAGCCGTGAGCTGTCGATGCCGAGGGGATCACGGCCGACGTCCCGAACGAGGATGAGGTCCTCCGGCTGATAAAGGGCGCGGCGCTCGGGGACCCCCTTGACGGAGGCGCCGCTCCCTTGGGCGAGGCCGCTCCATTCCTCCCCGAACAACCCCGGGGCGAGCCTACCCATGGGGCTCTCCCCGAGCTTTTCGATCTCAGGGACGGTGAGTTCTCCGATCTCGAACGATCGACCGGCTACCGCAAGAACGGCCTTCTCCCCGCGGGCATCCTCCGGCACGGAGAGCAGATTCCACGGCCCGACCAGCCCACCGGTCGTCGCGTGCATCCAGCCTGCAATCGTCGACTTGGTCCTCAGAATGCGCCCCTCCTCCCAGGTCAACGTCGCCCGAAGCAGTCGCGGGAGCGCCACACCCGGCGGCAGAAGCTCGCTACCCAGGGGTAGAGCGGGAGCCCATTCGAGCCACTCTTCCTTGGCGTCCGCGTTCAGGCGGAAGCGCGTCCCCGTGGCCACGGCTGGACCGCTCGGGACCGGGGTCGCCATCGCGACGCCTCCGATCAGCGCGGTCTTGAGCGAATCGAGATCGATGTCGAGCCCACCCGTGAGAGACAGACCAAACTCGAACCCTCCTGTCTCCCAGAAAACTGAGCCCTCGCGCACGAGCTGGGCGTAGGCCTCGCGCACCCGGACGCGCACCTCGACCGATGTCGCATCGCTGGCGAGGCCGACCGCGATCACGGTCCCGATGCGCACACCGCGGTACGTGAGCCCGGCGCCGGATTGGATCCCGAAGCGCGTCGGCGCCTCCAGCACGATCTCCAGCCCCATACCGCCGCGGATCTCATCCTCCAGTGGAGGCTCGGCCAGCGCTGTGAACTGAGTGCGCCGCTCCGCGTCCTTCGGGCCCGGATACAGGGCGAGGTAGCGCGCACCGATGATCGTCTCCAGCCCCTCGATCGAGTCGAGCGAAAGCTGGGGCCGAACGACCCAGAACTGGGTGCCGGCGCGCGCGAGGTCCGTCGCGTCCTTGAAGAGCTGAACCTCCATTCGAACGCTCGCTTCATCACCCGAAGACGAGCCGAGCATCACGGAACGTACCTGCCCGACGTCGATGCCCAGATAGCGAACCGCGTCTCCCTCTCCCACGCCGTAGCCGTGCGCCGCATGAATGACGATGACTGGCCCCTGATCCCGCGCGCCGATCCAGGTGAAAGCGATCGACGCCGCGAGCGCTGCGAGCGGCACGAGCCAGATGAAGTGCCGAAAGATCGAGCGACGCGGCTCCGGTGCGGCGACTGCCACCGGGATGGACGTCGCCGGGATGGGATTCGAAGGATTCATGGAGAGGTGTGGGGAGACTCTGGATCACCGCTGGACGGCGTCAGGGGAGCGTCTGCCCAGAGCGCATGCGGATCGAAGAGCGCCGCGCTCAAGAGGCTCAGGAGGACGACGGCCGTGAAGGCGAACGCTGCGGGACCAGGCGAGATTTCGACGAGGTCGCCCACTTTGACCCAGGCGACCACCACGGCCACGAGCAGCACGTCCAGCATGCCCCAGCGTCCCGACAGGTCAACGATGCGCCAGCTCCAGCGACGAGCGCGCCGTTGGAGCGAGCGCCGCCCGACCGTGATGGCGAGAAGACCACCGATCTTCAGCAGCGGAAAGACGATCGAGCACAGGAAGACCGTCCCACCGACGAACCAGTCACCGTGCCGAAGCAGGCCGAGGCTGCCGCTCCAGATGCTCGCGTTGCTGCTGTGCCCCATCTCCTCGATTCGCATGATCGGGAGCGTGACCGCCGGCGGAAAGAGCACCAGGGCGGCGATCGCCACGGCCGCGACGCGGCGCGAGACATCATCGGCGCGTGACGCAGCCCCGTGCACCTGGGGCAAGCGGGCACCGCAGCGCCCACAGCGTGCGGTCAAGGAGCCGGAAGACGTCAGCGAGGCAGGCGAGACGCCAGGCGCGAGCACGACGTGACTCACCAGCCCACAGCATGGACACGCCGCCAGGCTTTCAGGATTGGGCTCGTTCGAGCTCATCGTTCGTTCAACTGGAGGTATCGGGGAGGGGTTGCTGGGTCCCGGCAGGCTGGAGCGCCTGAGGCGCGACTTGCTTCGTGCCCGGCTTGCGCAAGACGAATGCGCAGCCGGTGAGGATCAACGCGAGGCCCGACAAGGTCCACGCGGTAACCGGCTCCTCACCGATCCCCGCGCCGATCAAGAGCGCTATCGCGGGGTTGACATAGGCAATCAACGACAGAGATACCGCGCTCGATGTCCGAAGAATCCAGAGGTAGAGCGTGAAGGTCAGCACGGTCCCCATACCGGCGAGGTACACGATGCTGCCGACCGCGCGGGGTTCCGTCGGCAGCACGACTCTCCCCTCCACGAAGTAGGCCACCGTGAGTAGGATCACCGCGGCTGACACGAGCGCAGCCCGATTGAGAAGCGCCGAACTCACCCCGCCGCCGTGCTTCTTGATGTAGAGCGTGCCGAACGCGGAGACGACAGGACTGATCAGCAGCACACTCCCCCGAAGGAGAGCGTCGCCACCCACCGCCCGGATGTCGGTGAAGAAGAGCAGCAGAACGCCGAGAAACCCCACGAAGAGACCCATCCACTGTGAGCCTTGGATCCGCGAGCCCGGCAGGTACACGTGGGCGATCAGCGCCGTCAAGATCGGATAGATGCCCCAGAGCACCGCGGCGAGGCTCGAGGGCAGCGTCTGCTCCGACCAGTACACGATCCCATAGCTGATCGAAAAGTTGCCGAGCGCCATGGCAGCGATCAACCGCGGCGTCGGCGCGGTGCCGCCCTCACGCCGGCCGATGCTCCCGGCGATCGGGACCATGATGAGCGACGCCACGGCAAAGCGCAGCCCCGCGCTTCCGAGGGGCTCCATGTGTTCGAGCCCCTCACGAATCACGTACCAGGTGGTTCCCCAGACCAGGCACATGACGGCCACCGCCGGGATCAACCAGGGGGATCGGCCAACTGACTCCCCTCCGGTCAAAGGCTGGAGTCCACCTCTGTGGAAGCGTCACCTTCTCCTTCTGCATCCCTTCGCACGTTCTCGCCGACGGCTTCCACGTCCACTTCCCCGGCCTCCGACTCGACCATGAAGTCCCCGCCGAGCGCCACGTGGAGATCGACGCGCGCCTGGTAGAGCTCGCGGCGCGCCGCAAGATACGCGGACTCGGCCACGAGCTGGCGACGCTGCGACTCGAGCACGAGTTCGATGCTGACGAGTCCTTCCTTGTACTGCTCGTCGCTCAGCGAGGTGGCCTCCGTGGCTGACTCCACCGCCGAACTCAAGAACCCGAGCCTCTCGCGCAAGAGCCGCTCCGCGTCCAGAGCGTTCTCCACCTCGAAGAAGGCGTTGAGCGCGAGCGCCGCGAACTGCGCGCGCGCCGCTCGCATCTCGGCGAGCGCCTCGTCGATACGCGCGCGACGACGACCGCCGTCGAAGAGCGGCGCGGTCAGTGAACCGGCGATGGACCAGATCGTGAAGTCTCCATCGAGCAGATCATCGAACATGTTGCTCGTGCGACCTCCCGAAGTGGTGAGAGCCAGCGCTGGCCAGCGGTCGAGACGAACGGCGCGCGCCTGAGACTCCGCTGCCGTCATGCGATGCTCCGCGGCGACGAGATCAGGCCGACGGGCGAGAACGTCCGCGGGTACGCCCGCTGGCACGGCAGGCGGCATCGGACCGAAGTCCTCCACCGACTCGAGTTCCGCGCCGGGGAAGCGACCGAGGAGCGTCTCGATCTGCCGGGAAGCCACTCGGTAGCTCCGACGCGCCGCGACCGCCGACGCTGCGCTCGTCGATACGTTGGCTTCCGCGAGCCGCAGGTCGAGCGCACCGCTCAGGCCAGCCTCGAAGCGATCGCGCACGACCTGGGCGCTGTCCTCGTAGGTCTTCGTGGTGCGCTCGGCGAGCTCCAGCTGCTGAGCGGCTTCGCGCAGTGCGAACCAGGAGTTCGTCACCTGCGCCGCGATGCTGAGCCTGGCTCCCTGGAGGTCCGCGAACGATGCGGCGACCTCGGCGTCGGCAGCGTCCACCGATGCGGAGAGCTTGCCCCAGAGGTCAAGTTCCCACGACGCGCCAAGCCCCACGTTCCACTGGTTGAACAGAGCCGAAAGCGGCCCGGTCGAGCCGGGAATCGGAAGACCCACGAAGATGTTCTTCGTGCGCGCGTACTGTGCATTCGCGTCGAGTTGCGGAAGCCGCGCCGACCTTGCCACCTGGCTCCTCGCCGCGGCACCCCGGAGCCGCTGCGCGCTCGCGATGAGGTCGTGGTTGTGCTGGAGAGCCTCGACGACGAGGTCGTTCAGTACGCTGTCTTCGAACGTCGTCCAGAAGGGACCGCCGTATTCCTGCTCGCCGGCGGTCGGATACTCGCCGGGCGCGGCTTCGGATTCCCAGCTGTCCCGCAGTTCGCCGCGGAGGATTTCCTGGACCTCCGGACGGTCCTCGTCCGCATTCGGGCCGACACAGCCGGCGCTGAAGAAGAGAACGGGCGCTCCCAGGAACAGAGCGAGCCCAAGGGCGGAGGCAGACGTGGAGGCACCGCGCGAACGGGTGGGTTGCCGTGGAACTTGCATGGGTGCAGCTTAGAATGTCAGGCCACCCCGAGCGACCTCCTTCAACGGCCAGTTCCGATGCCTGAAACCCGATCGCCCCTTCCTTTCCCCCTGCTCATGGCCGTGCTTCTCACCACGGTAGGCTCGGCGGGGGGCGCGGCCAGCGCGGGTCGCTCCGCTCCCCCCTGCACGTCGGCGATCCAGGAAGAACTCCCGCTGGGTCCACCCGTCCTCGTCAACGCCGGCGTGAGCGCTGCGGAAGCCGTCGAGCTGGCGATCGCCGGTCGAGTGAGCGACGATCGGGCGGCTCGAACGGTGCGCGAACTCGTGGCCCTCGGCGCCCGCATGGGCGGAACCGAATCGGGTGAAGCGGCGGCCACCTACCTCGAGCAGGCATTTCTGGGGCTCGGTCTGCCGACCGAGCGAGTCCTCGCACCCGCGAAATGGTGCCACGAGGCGACGGATTGGAGCGTGGTCGCCCACATCGAAGGGGAACCGGACTGGGCCCTTGTGCGTACCTGGCCGCTCGGATTCTCGCCCGCTGGCGCAGGCCAAAAAGTCGAACTCAGCCTCGAGTCCACGCCCGGAAAAGCCCTCCTCGCGGAGGGGTTCAGCGCGACGCCACGGGGCGAAGAACCCTGCGCCGTGGTGCTCGACTCCGGCGCCACCACGGCCGACGGCGAATGGCCGATGTGCCGCCCCCACGCCCGGCGCCAGAAAGCGCGCGTGGCCGTCTTCGGGATCTCCAAGCCGGACTCAGCGCGACTACGTGCTGCGCTCGAAGCGGGCAAGGCGGTGACGATCGACTGGCACCTCGTGACGACCGTCAAGGAAGCGGCACCGATCACCGTGGTCGCGACGCTGGCGCCTGCGCCCTCGGGAGACGACTCGGGAAACGAGTGGGACGTCTCGGTGCTGCCCTCCATCGGCGACACCACCCCATCCACCTCGATCGGGCACGTACTCATCTGCGCCCACGGCGACTCGGACAGCGGCGGCCCCGGCGCCAACGACAACGCTAGCGGCGTCGCGATCGTATTGGAGATGGCGCGCGCCTGGAAGGCAGCGATCGAGGCCGGCGAGATCCAGCCACCGCCCGTGGAAGTTCGCTTCGCGATCTGGGGCTCCGAGATCCATTCCACGAAGGCTTACCGCGACTCCGCCTTCGGACGAGGCGTGCTCGCCGTCCTCAACTTCGACCAGGCTGGCTACGGAACGACAGGCGAGCGACTCCACATCGAGCCCGACGACCTTCCAGCGACTCAGCCCTACGTTCTACTGGCCGCGGAGGTCCTTCGTCAGTTCGCGGACCAGCCAGGGTTCCCGAAGAACTGGGCCACCAACAAGAGTCTCGGCGGGACCGACAGCTACCTCTTCTCGGGCTGGAAGCGTTTCCGCGAAGAGCAGTTCCCTTCCGTGACGATGTTCACGAGCGCATGGGGCCAGGCGGACGAGCATCCCCGAACGGCGGGCATGCCAGGCGAGTCGTGGCGGGACCGGGAGAGCGTCCTGATGGACTACGACATCCACTACCACTCCAGCGGCGACACCCCGGAGAACACGACCGACAAGGAGCCCCACAACATGGGCTGGTGCGCTCGGGTCGGTCTCATCACGACGCTGCGCTACCTGCAGCGCATGTCTGCGGAGGTGCCGCGGGAGGTGCCTTCGGACTCGCCCTCGGGCGGCAAGTAGAAGCCCTCGCCTCGATCAGCGCCGGCGGCCGTGCTTGTCGAGGAGCAGCGCGTAGAGGAACGTGACCGTGCTCCCGACCGGGACGTACCAGGACCAGGCGATCGACTTGCCGTCGTCGAAGTCTCCCACCTCGGCCACTCGCGTGAGCAGGAAGAGCGAGAACCCGTAGAGGAGCGTCTGGATCGCGCCGAAGGGCTGGCGCCGACGCGGGAGTCCGACGACGAGCCAGAGCCCGAAGACGATCGAAACGGCCCACCAGCTCGCGCGATAGGCGGCGTCCCCGTGCCAGATGGCGAACAGCACCGTGAGGACGCCCAGCGGCGCCGACCACATGAACCCGGCCGAACCGCGCGCATGCCGCGTGTCCTTCAGATCGTCGGACTGCGGGAGCCAGCTGAGCGCGAAGCCTGCCAGGAGCGGGCCACCGATCAGAGCCGACATCGCGAGCGCGAGGTTGAGGAGGTTGTCGTAGCGAGCCTCGACCGACTGCATCGCGAGCGCCACGAACGCGAGCACGCCGGCCCAAAGAGCGACGATGACGCGGCTGGCGCGCAGGTTGGAGCGCGACTCCTCGGCTTCGGTCATGTACGACGGCCCTTTTCTTTCGCGCCACGGCGTCCAGAGGGTGGCGAGGGTCGTCTGCCCGAGCGCCGCCAGGATGGAATCCAGACTGGAGATCGCGGCCGCGAAGGCCGCAGCCAGCACGAGGCCGCGGACCCCGACGGGAAGTTCCTCTCGCACGAACACGGCGAGGATCCGCTCTGGCTTGGCACCGTCGGCCGTCAGTGCGGCCGCGACGTCGCTCATGGAGTGCGTGGAGTAGTAGCCGAGCAGTCCGATGCCCACGAGGAACGCGAGGCCGATCACGAGGACCGAGAGGTAGCTCCCGACCATGGCGAGCTTCGCATCGCGCTCATTCTTACAGCAGAGCAGACGCTGAACGATCAGCTGATCCGTTCCGAACGAGCCGACGTAGCCCCAGCTGATGGCGAAGATCACGGCGACGAGCGTGTACGGTTTGGTGAACGCAAAGTCGGTGTCGATGAACTGAAGACGGCCCGATTCCCTGGCGATGTCGATGGACGCCATGAGCCCGCCGTCCGTTCCCGCGTGGAGTACGAAGAGCATCCCGATGAGGCCCGCGAGGAACATCAGGAACAGGAAGGCGTCGGTCCAGATCACGGTCGCCACGCCGCCGAGCCAGGTCCAGAGCAGGGCCACGAGCGCGATCGCCGCCACCGCCGAGGCGATCGGCGAGAGCCCCGTGTAGGAGGCGACGACGTCCAGTTCTTCCTTCGCCAGCACCTCGATGATGACCGCGGTGATGTAGACGCGAGAGGCCTGGGCGAGGAGGCCGCCGATCATGAACAGCCCGGTCGTCATCTTCTTGACACCGGAGCCGAGGCGGTTGCCCATGTACTCGTACGGGCTGTACACCTCGCGCTCGTAGTACGCGGGGACCAGCACGAACGCGACGATCAACCGGGCGACGATGGCGCTGAAGACACCGACCTGGAGGTACAGGAGCGTGCCACCCGTGCGCCAGATCATGGACGGCACCACGAAGAACGTGACGGCCGAGATCTCGGTCGCGATGATCGAAGCCGAGACCGCGTACCAGGGAAGGCGACGGCCCCCGAGGTAGAAGTCGCGGACGGTCTCCTGGCGGCCAGCGAGGCGCTCGCCCATGATCGTGATGGCCACCAGAACCGCGAGAACCACGACCCAATCGATCCAGCTGAAGCCTCCACCGAGGGATGGGACCTGTGAAGGAGCCACCTCCGCCGCGGCTTGACAGAGGAGCGCAGGAAGAAGAGCGAGGGCAGTCATGGTCTGGTCTGGGCGGACGGGGCCACCGTGGAGGCTGCGCCGATCACGGCCGCCGAGTCCTCCTGGGAGACCTGGATCAACCCAGGCGGGAGAATGTATTCATGGAGTCCGGAGCCTTCCGGCTGCTCGGAAGCGACGATCAAGCCGCGAATTCTGGCCGCATCGTCGCGATCGTGGAGCCCTCGCGCCAGACCCTCTTCGAACGGATCCAGCAAAACTCCACGGAGCCTCGAATCCGACGAGAGACGACCGACGAGGCCGCCTAGCAAGAGCCGAGAGGGCGGCGGAGCAGGATTCGGATGATGGCGATCATCCGGCACCGGCCAGTCGAGCAATCGGCGCGCTGCCTCTTGCCCGAGCGCGAGGGCAGAGGCGCAGAGTAAATCGCGAGCCCGCGGGTCGGACTCGCGCGCCGCGACGAAGAGTCGCTTGGATCGATCGCCGGGAAGGCAAAAGCGCTCATCGAGTGCGCGGAGGCCCAGGTCGAGGCGTCCCCCGTGGGGCTCGGTGGCGGTCTGAACGATGCGGCCGCGGGCGACCCTGGCCCAGTGAACGTCGCTCTCCCAGATGAGGGCGACCGCGTCCGGCACGCCTGCCAGGCCGCCGAGCGCGGAGTGCATCTCACCCAGGGCGCACGCTTCCCCCGGGGTCAGCGCCCGGCCGATCGGCGACGCGAGGTCGATGTTGCGCCCGCGAAGAGCCTGTTCGAGATCCGCCACGAAGTCCTTCACCCGCGCACCGCCTTCGGCGGCCTCGACCTCGCGACCTCGCGGTCCCAGGCGAGCTTCGAGGCAGAGCCCGACGCGCGGCTTCCCCCCTCGCAGGCCGAATGTCAGCTTGGCGATACTGTTCGCGACGGTCTCCACCCAGGCCTGACCCGCGCGCGCCTCGTTGCCGGCGGCGGTGCTCCCTGCGAGCTGGCGCTCGACGGTGAGCGGCAGGAAATCCATCGGGCCGTCCACATCCTCGACGACTCGCCTGCCCGCTGAGCGCATCCTGCCGAACGGAGTGACCGACACGAGCTGGGCCTCCACGCGCTGGGGAGAGGCGACAACACCGATCAACGGGGAGGCGGTCTCCATCGCAAGCCCGTCCGAAGGGTCAAGGGAATCCGTCAATGCAGAAGCCGGGCTGCATCGCGATCGAGATGGACGGCGAGATCTCCGTGACGACCGCGGAGGAAGGTGCAGGGAGTCTCGGGATCCTCCTCACCGTGAAGCATCCGCTCCACGACCGGAGCCTTCGCCTCGCCGAACGCCAGCACCCGCAGAGCCCGTGCCTCCAGGATCGTTCCCATCCCCATCGTGATGGCGCGCTCCGGGGTTCCTGCCAGCCCACCGAAACTCGGCGCTGCATCAGCGCGCGTCGCGCCGTGAAGCTCGATCACGCGCGTTCGCGAATCCGGGCTGGAGCCCGGCTCGTTGAAGGCGATGTGGCCGTTTCGACCGATCCCCAGGAGCTGGAGGTCGATCCCACCCGCGGCCTCGATGGCCGATTCGTAGTCCCGGGCAGCGCCCACCGCGTCGGTCTGCGCGCGTTCTGCGTCGGGAAAATGAGCGTGCTCCGACGGGATCGAGAGCGGGCCGAACAGATGCAGCTCCATGAAGTGACGGAACCGCTTCGCATCGTCGACGGCAAGCCCAAGGTACTCGTCGAGGTTGAACGTGCGTACCCGCGAGACGTCCAGGCTCCGCGCGCGGGCTTCACGAACGAACGCCGCATAGACGCCCACCATCGTTCCGCCAGTCGCGAGTCCGAGGACGGCATCCGGCTTCGCCTCCACGAGATCCGCCAGCTCGAGAGCCGCCGCAACCGCACCCTCGTCCGCGCTCCCATGGATGGTCACGATCGGGGGTCGGCTACTCTTTTCCATGGCGCTGCCTCGACTGGCGCTGGCCGGATCAGCGACCCGGCTCTCAGAGGACTCACTTGGCAACATGCCGCCCAGTCTACCGGCCCCCCGCTATCGAGACGAGGATCGAGCGGCCTCTACGAAGGCTCTGGCCGAGGAAGGATCGAGTTGAGAGCGGGTATCCTCGCGCAAGGAGCCTTCGGCGGCGCCCATTCGAACGGGTGCGGCGCCCGTTCGGCCATGGGACGACGAAGGGACGCGCCGACTGCAGCTCCCGTGGATCGCGGGCGCTCCGGTGCTGCGCAGGACCTCGGCGGCGTTTCCACCGTGAATCCCTCCGGCCGCGACGATCTCGAGATCCTGCCCGAAGGCGTCGACCAGGCTGCGGATCCGAACGGCCCCATCGATCGCCGACTCCGCGCCACCCGAGGTGAGAAGCCGCGCGACCCCCAGTTCGATCAGCGTGCGGACGGCCTCCACCGGCTCCGCGACGTGATCGATGGCCCGGTGAAACGTCACCTTCAGCGGCGCGGCGGCCTCGACGAGCGCGGCCATGCTCGCTGCATCCACCCGACCGTCGGGCCCAAGGACCCCCACCGCCACGCCCTCGGCTCCGACCTCGCGAGCGGCAGCGATTTCCGCCACGAGCAGCGCCAGTCCTCCGGGCCCATCGAGGAGGAAGTCACCCCGCCGGGGGCGAATCAGCGCCACGATGCCGACGCCGGTCGGATGGCTCTTCGCGAGCGCCACCGCAGCCCGCAGGAACCCGATCCCGGGAGTGACGCCCCCGACCTCGAGCGCTGCGCATAGCTCGATCCGATCCGCGCCCGCCTGGAGCGCGGCCTCGACCGAGGTCAGATCCGTGCAGAGAAGTTCGGCAATGGCCATGGAAGAATGCACAGGAAGCTGCCGCAGACCCGGGATCCGCGGCAGCCTCCGATGGGGGCAGAGCGCGAACGCTCCTGGCAGATGGAATCAGCGCTTGTCGATCGAAACGTACGCGCGCTGGCGCTTGCCCTTGTAGATCTGGCCGGGACGGAACAGCTTGTTGTCCAGCATCTGCTCCGACCAGTGCGCGCAGTAACCGGCGACGCGGGCCATCGCAAAGATCGGCGTGAAGACGTCCGTCGCGAGGCCAAGCTTCTCGTAGACGAGACCGCTGAAGAAGTCGACGTTGGGGTAGATGCCGCGTGATCCCAGCTTCTCCGTGACCACCTGCTCGAGCTTGAGCGCGATGTCGTACTTGGGCGTGCTACCGAGCTTGCCGAACATCTCGTTCGCGAGCAGCTGGAGGTTCTTGGCGCGCGGATCCTTGGTCTTGTAGACGCGGTGCCCGAAGCCCATGACCTTCTCCTTGCGCTCCGACTTGCCCTCGAACCAGGCCTCGACGTTGGAGAGATCCCCGATCGTGCCGAGCTGGTTCAGCACTCGCTCGTTCGCCCCGCCGTGGAGCGGCCCGAACAGGGCGCCGACCGCGCCGCTGCAGGACGTGTAGGGATCGTTCTCGGTCGAAGCCACGACGCGGCAAGCGAACGTCGACGCGTTCATCGTGTGCTCGGCGTGCAGCACGAGCGCGCAGTCCAGCGTCTTGGCCGCGACCTCATCCGGCTCCTCGCCGTCGAGACACCAGAGGAAGTTGGCGGCGGTGCCGAGCCCTTCCCTGGGCGCGACGTACTCCTTGCCAGCGCGGACGCGCTCGAAGAGGGCGACGAGCACAGGCGTGGCCGCGATGACCCGGCGCGTTGCTTCGTCGCGGGACGCCGCGTCCTTGAGGTCCACCTTGGGAGCCACCATGCCGAGCCCCGCCAGCGAGGCCTGGAGGGCCTGCATCGGGTGACCGGTGCGAGGGAAAGCCTTCACCATCGAGACGAGTGCCTCGGGAAGGACGCGAAGGCGCTCGAGGTCCGCGGTGAAGGCCTTCAGCTCTTCCGCCGTGGGGAGCTCGCCGTAGAGAAGCAGCCAGGCCACCTCCTCGTAGGTGCTGTGCGCGGACAGCTCCTCGATCGGATAACCGCGGTATTCCAGGACACCCGCCTGGCCGTCGATGAAGCTGACCGAGGATTCCGCGGCCGGAATTCCGGCCAGACCAGGAACGAGTTCGGGGGATGACACGTGGAGGCTCCGAAGTGAGTAGGGAAATCGAGAAACAGGAAGAGGAGGCAGTGCCAGGATCGACCTGCAGGACAGGCTACCTGGAGCCTGAGCGGTGAAGAAGGTACTCGACCAGAAGCCGCGCGCCGACCCCTGATCCCGTGGACCCGCCGACCCAGTCGCGATCTCGGGTGTTCCAGGCCGTACCGGCGATGTCCAGGTGGGCCCAGGCGCGCTCATCCGATACGAAATGGGAAAGGAATGCCGCCCCCTGGCTGGGGCCGGCTCCCATCGCTGGCGAACCGATGTTGGCGAGGTCCGCCGACTGGCCTTTCATGCCTTCCTTGTGGGCATCGAGCAGCGGGAGAGGCCAAACGGGCTCGCCGGCGATCGCCCCGGCCGCCAGGAGGTCGTCGCGGAGTTCCGTGGTGGAGGCGAACATCCCGGTTACCTCGTGGCCGAGGCCGACGATGACCGCACCGGTGAGGGTGGCGAGGTCGATGATGGTGTCGGGCTTGATCTTGCTCTCCACGTAGTTGAGGGCGTCCGCCAGGATCAGGCGGCCCTCGGCGTCCGTGTTCAGGATCTCGACCGTCGTGCCGTTCATCGCCTCGTGGATGTCACCGGGCTTCGTGGCGTTTCCGTCGATCAGGTTCTCGGAGGAGGGAACCACGCCGTGGACCTCGAACGGGACATCCATCTGGCTGAGCGCATGAAGAGCTCCCAGCACGGCGGCACCACCGGACATGTCGAAGCGCATCTCGTCCATCTTGGGCGACGGCTTCAGCGAGTACCCGCCCGCATCGAAGGTCAGGCCCTTGCCGACGAACGCGATCGTCCCCTTCGACTTGCCCTTGGGCTTGTAGGTCAGGTGAATGAGCTTCGCGGGCTCGGTCGAGCCCTGGGAGCAGCCGAGGAGCAGGCCCATGCCCATCTTCTTCATGGCCGCCTCGTCGTGGACCTTGACCGTCACCTGGGGGCTCAGCTTGGCGATCCCCTGGGCAGCCTTGGCGAGCGCGGTCGGGGTGATCACGTTGCCCGCGCCGTTCTGGAGGTCCCGGGTGAACATGTTCGCGGCGGCGAGGATCTCACCGCGCTGCGCGCCTTTCTTGAACTGCGAACCGGCGCCCCCGAGGACGATCTGCTTGAGCGGCGAAGCCGCGTCCTTGGCGACCTTGGCGCTCTTCGAGGACAGGTATTCATAGCCCGCCATCAGCGCGCCTTCGGCAGCCGCGCACCCGGCGATCTCCCCCCCACCCGCGGCCTCGGACGCCACTCCGCTGACCTCGATGTGGACAGAACCGACCTTGCGCTTCTTCGCCTCTTTGACGGCGACGGCCGACGCGCGCCGGATGGCCTCCGCGTCGATCTTGCTGGACTCGCCGAGCCCGATGAGAAGAACCTCGCTCGCGCTCCCGCCGCTCGCAAAGGTGGAGCGGGTCGCGCGCGGCTTTGCGTCGAACTTGGCGACGAAGCCCTCGGGGACGTCCACGCCCTGGGGCACGTCGACATCGGATCCTGATGCGACCAGAAGAGCCAAGAGGTCGACTCGGGTCGGCTTGCCGACGTCTTTGATGGTGAGTTTCATAACGCGATCGTGGGGCGCCGTGGGGACGAGCCCCGAAGGGGAAGGAACAGGGTGCCCGCTGGGCTACATCCCGATGTACTTGGGACCGCCGCCGCCTTCCGGCACGACCCACTCGATGTTCTCGTACGGATCCATGATGTCGCACGTCTTGCAGTGGACGCAGTTCGAGGCGTTGATCAACACGGCCTCCGAGCCCTCGGGCCACTCGTAGACGGCCGCCGGGCAGAAGTGCTGGCACGGATTGCCGTACTCCTTGGTACAGCGATCGGTGCAGATCGAGGGGTCGTTGACCAGAAGGTGCGCGGGCTGGTCCTCCTCGTGGATCGCTCCCGAGAGATAGACGTCCGTGAGCTTGTCCATCGACGCCTTGTCGTCGAACTTCGGCTTGGTCATCTTCGACTTCGAGACCGGCGCCATGGTCTCATGGTCGCTGTGGCCGGGCCGGCGCGCGACGAGGCCGCGGCCGCCGGTGACCATCTGGAACGCGAAGTCGAGGCCGCCTTTCACCATCCCGCCCGCAAAGGCCTGGCGGTAGTTGCGGTACTTCCAGAGCTCTTCCTTGGCCCAAGAGGCCTCGTAGGCGTCCTGGTAGCCCTTCAGGCTCGCCATCGAGCTGTCGCCCTTCTTCAGCGCGGCGAAGATCGCCTCGGCGGCGAGCATGCCGGACTTGATGGCGAGGTGAATGCCCTTGAGCGTGGCGGCGTTCAGGAAGCCGCCCGTATCGCCGACAAAGACGAATCCGTCCCCGTAGAGACGCGGCTGGGAGAAGTAGCCGCCTTCGGGCACGCACTTGGCACCGTAGTTGATCGGCTTGCCGCCTTCGAGCAGACGGGCAATCTTCGGGTGCTGCTTCCACTGCACGAAGAGCGCGTGGGGGTCGAGCTTGGCGTCCGGATGATCGAGGCCCGCGACGAAGCCGAGCGAGAGCTTGTTCTCGGCGAAGCCGTACACCCAGGAACCGCCGTAGGACTTCATGTCCAGCGGGTAGCCGCCGGTGTGCATGACCTGGCCGTGCATCTCCTTGCCGATCTCTGGCGTGACTTCCCAGATCTCCTTGATGCCGGTGCCGTACGTCTGCGGGTTCTTCCCGTCCATCACGTCGAGGCGACGAAAGAGATTCTTCGCGAGGTTGCCGCGCACGCCTTCGGCGAACACGGTCACCTCGGCGCTGACGTCCATGCCCGGCTCGAACGTCGCCTTCTTCGAGCCATCCTTGGCGATGCCGCTGTCTCGCGTCTGGACGCCGATCACCCTGTCAGTCCCCTCCTCGAAGCGCGTTTCCGCGACGGGAAAGCCCGCGTAGATCTCGACGCCGATTTCTTCGGCCTGTCCCGAGAGCCAGCCGACCACCTCGTTCAGCGACACCATGACGTTTCCATGGTTGCGGAGCGGCGGAGGGCAGAGGATCCCCTTCAGCTTCGTGCTGCCACCGCCGGGCTTGAGCATCTCTGCCCAGTCCTCGCGGATCTCGGACTGGATCGGGAAGCCCCGCGCCTTGTAGTCGGGGAAGAGCTCTGCGATGCCCTTGGGATTCATCACCGCGCCGGAGAGCGTGTGGTGCCCGACTTCCTCGGCCTTGTCGAGAACCAAGACCGTGCGCTCCTCGTCGCCGGACTCCTTCAGGAGGCGCGAAAGGTGAATGGCGCAGGAGAGCCCGGCGGGTCCAGCGCCGACGATGCAGACGTCCACGGGAAGCTCTTCCCGTTCTACATCAGGCGCATTGAGGGAGATCTTGGTGGGCTTCATGGGTGAGGGCCAGCGAGTGGGGAGCGTGGGCGTGAGATCGATGGTGCCGGGCGAGGAATACAGCGAGCAGTGGGCCGAGCAGTATAGGGACCTGCGGCCTCAGGAACGATCGCCGATCCAGTGGTGTCCGTCGCCGTACACCTCCTTTTTCCAGACCGGGAGACGCTCCTTGAGGGTGTCGATCAGGAATCGAGCTGCGCGAAACGCAGCATCCCGGTGTGGGCTGGCGACCGCGATCGCTACCGAGGGTTCGCCGACACCGACGACGCCGACGCGGTGAACCACCAGCATTCGGAGGCGGTCCGCCCCCTGGTTGCCCTCGGGCCCGAAGGCCTCCAGGCAGTCCGCGAAGATCCGCCCCATCTCGGGACCGGTCATCTCCGTGAACGCCTCGTAGTCGAGTTCGACGACGTCCTGGCCCCGATTGGTCTCCCGGGTCACGCCGGTGAAGAGCACGATCGCGCCGCAGCTCGGGTGCGAAACGCGCGCCTGGATGGCCGCGACATCGAGCGCATCCGCGCGGAGTTCGAAGATCCCGCTCTCGAGCGAATCCCCCTGCTCGCTGGTGCCACCGCTGGAGGGTGCCCCGCCGCTGACCGGCGGTAAGAATGCCACCTCGGCGCCCTCCATCACCACGGTCTCAGGGCTCGCATAAGTCGTACCGATCACCCCGGCGACCGGCCCGAGGTCGCCAAGGCGAGGCTCGGCCTCTGCGGCCAGTCGCTTGAGGTCGGCGATGGTCGACCCAACGGGAACATCCGTCAGCTCGAGGGTGCCGCGCCCCGCGCGCTCGCGAAGCGCCGCAAAAAGACGTATCTGGACCCTCATAGGCGGTGGATCGGGTCGGACCTGCCGGAGCACGCTTCGCGCCCCCGGCGGGTCGACGGGGGCACTGGAAGGGGCACTAGAACGGGGTGTCGTCGTCACCCAGGAACTCCGAGCCGCCGCCGCTGGAGTCGCCGCCAGAGGAAGCGCCGCCGTAACCGCCGCCCCCGTACCCGCCGCCGGCACTTCCCGAGGAAGCCTGCTGATACCCGCTCCCTCCGCCGTAGCCGCCGCCGGAGGACGATCCCGAGCTATCGTAACCGCCGCCCCCGCCGCCGCCTTCACCCTTGCCGCCACCCACGAACTCCCAGTTGTTGGCCACCACGTAGAGCTTGCTGCGCTTCTGGCCGCTCTCCTTGTCCTCCCACTGGTCGAAGCGAAGCTCCCCGTCGATGAACGCGGAGGAGCCCTTCTTGTGGAACTTCTCGAACGCCTCGCCGCGCTTCCCGAAGATCGTGACGTCCACGAAGGTGGCCTCTTCGCGCCACTGGTCGGTCTGGGCGTCCTTCACCCGCCGATTGACCGCCAGCCCGACCTTGCAGACGGCGAGGTTGCTCTGGGTGTAGCGAAGTTCGGGGTCGCGGGTCAGGTTGCCCATCAGGACGACCTTGTTATATGAAGCCATGGTGTTCGCCCGGCGCCAGGCCGGAGGTGAGTCGAGGATCAGGGTCCAAGCGGCGCTCGCAGAATCGCATTCTGTGGCGCAGGCTCCCGGGCAGTGTATACATTGTCTGGCGCCAGGGCACTCCTGTAAGGTGCGGCCCACCGTCCTGCCCCACCAAAAATCTGCTCCCATGACCCAGTCATCCCCCAACGCCGCCGACCGCCCCACGGGACGTGAACGTCGCAAGCACGACCGCGCCCGCGCCGACCTGCCCATCACCGTGGTCCTCGACGACGGCGTGCACGAGGCGAAGATCCGCGACGTCAGCCGTGGAGGAGTCTGTTTCTTCCTCGATCGCCCCGTACCCGAGATGACCGCGCTCAAGATCGAGTTCGATCTTCCCGTGGCCGTCGGCATCCGGCGAATCAGCGGCCATGGAGCGGTCGTGCGCTGCGAAAAGATCGGCAAGCACATCGATCACTACGAGATCGCAGTGTTCATGCAGGACATGGCCTCTCCCGATCGCGACACGATCGCCCAGTACGTGCAGTCAGCCTGACGAGCGCGTCCCGTCACCCGGTGCGCGGCAGGGACCTTTCGGGCTACGTGGGCCTTCCGAACTCGGCCACTCGAGGGATGCCTGCGAGGTCGCGGTGGAGCGTCAGCTCCACTGCGCCGCCGGGCAGCTGACCGAGCACCCCAGCGAGTCGAGCTCCCTGGAGGTGCCCGAGTTCCACGAGACAGCGACCGCGCTCGACTGCCAGAAGAGCGCCTGCGCGCTCTGCGAGCGAGCGCACCCAGAAGTCCGGGTCTTCGGCGGGCGAGTAGAGAGCGAGTGGCGGCTCATGCTCACGCACCTCGGCACTCAGCGTCTCGCGCTCACGGGGCTCGATGTACGGCGGATTGCTGACCACGAGGTCGAACGGACCGTGCTCCTTCGCGAGCGCCAGCGCCACCTCCAGTCCGTCGCCGTGATGGAAGCGGACCGCCGCGCCGAGAGCTTCCGCGTTCTTGCGGGCCCAGACGAGCGCCTCCTCGGACAGATCCACCGCGTGAACCTCTGCTTCCGGGATCACCAGGGCCAGCGTGACCGCCAGGCAGCCTGATCCCGTCCCGATATCCAGGAGCCGAATGGGCTCGACGACGGCGTCGCGGTCGGCCTCCAGGGACTCACCCCCTGGCTCGGCTTCGCGCCACCCCGAAATGATCTCCCGGGCTCGGTCGACGATGAGCTCGGTTTCGGGCCTCGGGACGAGCACGCCAGGCCCCACGAAGAAATCGCGCGCATAGAACTCGCGCGCGCCCACGATGTAGGCCGTGGGCTCGCGACGTCCGCGCCGCACGAGCAGGTCCCGGGCGCGATCCACTTCCGCCGGAAGTAGCGGCTGGTCCAGCCGCATGTAAAGCCCCAGTCGATCCAGACCGAGGGAATGGCCGACGAGAAGCTCTGCTTCGAGGCGAGCCTCCCCCAGCCCCTTACGCTCCAGGAAGGCACGCGCCAGGGCCAGCATCTCCCGGGCGTCCTTCGGCGCGGGCGGCCGCCCCGTGGAAGGAGCGGCGCCCGGCACGACGCCAGGTCCGGAAACCGGATCAGAGACTGGGCGGGGATCCGACAACGGTTCGCGTGGACTCAGGAGCGTCGAGAGGAGCGCTCGTTCTTGCGACGCTCACGCTCGGCGGCTTTCTTGATGTCGCCCTCGACCTTCGCCTGACGCATCGACACGTACATGGTGTACATCGCCATGATGCCAGCGGCCGCGACGATCAACGAACCGAGGATGCCCACGATCTTCAGGCTGCCATCGCCGCCCAGCGCCGTGAAGACATGCAGGGAACCGGCCACGGCCGGGCCGAGGAACATGAGCGGGAAGATGGGGTTGAACTTTCCGCCGTACTCGTAGGCCTGGATGTGCGCGAAGGTCGCGAGGCCGAGGAAGAGCGTGCCGAACTCGAGGAGGGCGCGCAGGCTGTAATGGTCCTCGACCTTCGCGTCCTCGGCCCCGACGAGCGCAGCGTCCGTGAGTCCCGCAAACTCACCGTTGACGAAGTACGAGCTTCCCATCGTCCAGGCGACGACCAGGGCCGCCACGAAGAGCACGAGCCCGACGATCGTGCCGGCCATCGGGTGCGCGCCGGCGATCGACTTCACGAGGCCGTTCGCCTTCGCGCCAGCGTTCGCCTTGGCGGCCTCCAGCATCACGAATCCACCGGCCAGGGTCAGCGCCGTCGCGATGGCCCAGGCGGTCCACGGCATGTGGCCCTGGGTCGAGATCGAGGTCATCCAGGGAAGGATGGCGCCAGCGATCAGCACGAGGCTCGCCTTACGAAGCAGCTGCGGTGCCTGCTCCATCTCGCGCTTGGGTGGCGTGCCAGCTGAAGATTCACGTGTCTCGTCACTCATGGATACGTTGCCCTGATGCTGGGTCAGGGTCGGCGCCAGCGGACCGGCGCGGTCGGGGGGGGGAAAAGGGGTCAGATGAGAAGGGCCGCGTGGGCCGGGGCGCCGGAAGCGCCTTGGATCACGCGTCGATCAGATGGGAGAGCCGGGACTTCTTCTCCATCTCGTCGAGCGCCTCGATGACCGGCTCGAGCCGGCCTTCGATGACGCTGTCCAGATTGAAGTTCTTCGCGCCTCCGTCCTCGAGGCGATGCTCGGTGACGCGGTTCTGGGGGAAATTGTACGTTCGGACGCGCGCGTTGCGGTCACCCGTGCCCACCAGGGTCTTCCGGGCCTGCGAGCGCTCGGCCGCGAGGCGGGCCACTTCCGCCTCCATGATCCGGGATCGCAAGATTCGCATTGCCTTCGCCTTGTTCTTGGCCTGGCTCCGCTCATCCTGACAAACGACCACGATCCCCGTCGGTTCATGGGTAATCCGAACGGCAGATTCGACCTTGTTGACGTGCTGGCCGCCCGCGCCGCCCGCCCGCATCGTGTCGATACGAAGATCCGTGTCGAGGATGTCCACGTCGGCCTCTTCAGCCTCGGGTAGGACGGCGACCGTGGCGGCAGAGGTGTGGATCCTCCCCTGGGTCTCCGTCGTGGGAACTCGCTGGACGCGATGACCACCGGACTCGAACCGAAGGAGGCGCCAGGCGTTGTCGCCCGCGACGCTGAAGACGACCTCCTTGAAGCCGCCGACGTCGCTTTCGTTGACGTTGAGTAGCTCGACCTTCAGCTTGTGGACGTCGCAGAAGCGCCCGTACATCCTGAACAGGTCGTGGGCAAAGAGGGTGGCCTCATCGCCACCGGTCCCGGCCCGGATCTCGACGATGACCCGGGAACGTTCGTCCTCTGGATCGGCGATGAGGGCGAGCTTGATCTCCTGATCGAGGACCTCCTCCTCTTCGCCGAGTCCCGCAAGGTCCTCCTTCGCCAGGTCCACGAGGTCGGCATCGCTCCCGTCCGCCAGGATGCTCTCCGCCTCCGCGCGACGCTCGATCATCGCGCGAGCCGCCGCGTACATCTGATGGGAATGCTCAAGGCTCCCGCGCTCCCGAAGGAGCGCTGGGAGCCTTTTCTGGTCCGAGGCGATTTCCGGTTGACCGATCAGCCCCGTGATTTCCTCGAACCGAGCCGCGCGTTCGCGCAGCGCCTCCATGAGCACTGGATCGAAGTTCACGGCCTGGGGTTCGCGTTCGAGAAGCTACAGTCCAAAAATCGACGTACAGGAGTCACGGGGCGAAGCGATCAGCTCTCCTGGGAAGTCTTCGCGCTCTTCTTGGCGAACTTGCGCTTGAAGCGGTCCACGCGACCGGCCGCATCGACGAACTTCTGGTTCCCCGTGTAGAAGGGGTGGCACACGTTGCAGATCTCGATCTTGAGCTCTTGAACGTTGGCTTTGGTCTCGAAGGAGTTACCACAGCCGCAGGTCACGGTGCAGTCGACGTAGTTGGGGTGCGTATTGGCTTTCATGGCTTGTTTTCGGTCCGTTGAGGCGTTCCATGGTGACGGAGCCGCCCGGATATAGGGGCGATGAGCATAGGCTCTGGGACCTGGACTTGCACGCTCCAGAACCCAGATGTTCACGGGAGAGCCGCGCAAGCCCTCCCGAGGAGAGCCAGGGTGCGCTCGACGGGGAGCCCGACGACGTTGTCGAATCCCCCACCCTCGAGCCTCTCGACGAACCTGTCCGCGCTCCCCTGAATGCCGTAGGCACCCGCCTTGCCCTCCCACTCACCGCTGGCGACGTAGGCAGCCAGCTCCTCATCGTTCAGCCGCCGCATGGTCACCCAGGTGGTTTCGTGATCCGCGAACTCGAGGGACACGTCACCGTCGACCCGCACGGCAGCGACCCCGGTAATCACCCGGTGCCGCGTCCCCGAGAGCGCCCGGAGCATCTCCAGAGCCTCCTGAGCATGGGCCGCCTTCTCCAGAAAGCGCCGCGCGGGATTCTCGTCCTCACCCAGAACGACCACGGTGTCCGACCCCAGGATCAGCGCAGCCGCGGGGCTGGCAGAGGCCTCGCTGGCCCGTCGGCCCGCGACCATCCTCGCCTTCCGGAGCGCCAGATCTTCGGCGATCGCGGCCGCGCCCAGCGCGAGGTTCATCGTCTCGTCTGCGTCGGCGGGCTCGACCTCGAACTTCAGGCCCGTGCGGCCCAGGAGATCGTGGCGGCGCGGCGAGGCAGAGGCCAAGACCAGCGTCCGCCCCGCAAGCGCTCGCTCCAATTCGGGAACACGATCCAAGGAACCAGAGAGCCCCTAGCGACGACGAACCGTGGGCTTCTTCGTGACCTTCTTCGACGTCGTCTTCTTGGTCGCAGCTTTCTTGCTCGCGGGCTTCTTGGCGGCCGCCTTCTTCGTCGTCGCCTTCTTGGTGGTCACCTTCTTCGTGGTCACCTTCGAATCCGACGAGCTCTTGGAAGTCGACGCCTTGGAGGCAGCCTTCTTCGCCGCGGGCTTCCTGGTCGCAGGCTTCTTCGCAGCCGCCTTCTTCGCCGTAGCCTTCCTGGTAGAAGCGGCGGCGTCCTTGGCAGCAGTTTTCGCCGCCGCCGGCTTCTTGGCGTCTGCGGGCTTCGCTGCCGCCTTCTTCGAAGCAGCTTTCTTGGCAGCCGCCTCCTTCTTCTCGGCGGCCTTCTTGTCGGCGGCAGCCTTCTTGATCTCGGCCTTCTTGGCAGCGGCCTCCTGCTTCTTCTTCTCTGCTGCGGCTGCCTTGGCCTTCGACTCCGCAAGCTTCTTCTCTTCCGCCTTCCGCTTACGCTCCAGCTCACGGGATCGCTTGCGCGCCTCCGCCTCGGCCTTCTTGCGGTCGCGCTCCTCTTCCTTGCGGATACGCTCTTCTTCGCGCTTCGACGCAGCCTCGGCACGGGCGATGGATGCCTCGCGCTCCTTCATCGTCTTGGTGCCGTAGGGCGTGGCAAGAAGCGACGGAACCGTCAGATAGATCGGGTTGCTTTCGTCGTCCCAGCGCTCGATGATTTCATGGAACGCGAGCGTGAACTCCAGTTCCTTGCCCTTTGGAACGAGCGGCTCGATCGCCGAACGCGCCTTCTTGACAGAAGAAGTGCGGCTGATGAGTTCGAGGCGATCCATGATCTTCATCAAGGCCGAGTGCACCGGGACCTGACCGTCCGTGGCGACCCAGACCAGATAAGCGGCGGCCGGAAGTCCGAGCGCACGGAGACTCATCGCCACCTTGCCAGCGGTCTGCTCGTCCTCTCGGAGTTCCTCGAGATCGAGGTGGTGGGTCTCCTGGAAGACGTCCTGCAAATAGTCCCTGAGCGCCATCGCTGCGTCCTTGCGCTCGCGCAGCATCTCGACGCCCTTCTTGCGAGTACTGGTCTTCAGGTGCTGGGCGATCTCCTGGGACTGGCTGACTCGGACCTCGTTCCAGTCATCGAAGGCCGCGCGGAGAGCCTTGACGGAGGCCTTGGCCTGCGTCTCGGTCATGTGCCGCATGAGAATCAGCACCGCACCCTGCTCCAGCAAGCTCACCCCCTCGAGTGGCTCCTTCGGAATGGGGTGACGGAGTTCAACCTCTTGGATGAGGCGAGCGACGAGATCGGTCTTCTTGCTCACGGTGCGGTTCTCGAGTTCGTGTGCGGGAGGTATTGGGGAGCACACAAGCGGACCGCCCTGACTCCTGGACAGTCGAGTCCTGGACGGTCGGGCGGTCCGCTTGATGCATTCGAGCCGAGGAGTCGCCTGGCGACCCCGGGCCATGGAATGGCGTCGCTTACTCGGCGCCAGCAGCCGCCGCCTTGGCGGCGGCACGCTTCGCGGCGATCCGCTCGGCCTGACGGGCCGACTTGCGCTCGGTGCGAACGTTCTTGTCCGCAGCGCGGCGGGTGCCCGTCGCGGTGGTCTTCTTGCGGCCGCTGCGGTCACGCTTGGCCTTGGGCTTCGGCTCGAAGTCGCCGGTGTAGACGTCGTGGCGCTTGAAGATAGATCGCACGGTCGGGCTAGGAACCGCGCCGACGCTGAGCCAGTGCTGGGCGCGGTCGACCTTCAGCGTGATCTGCTTCTCCTTGTCCCCCGCGATCGGGTCGTAGAGCCCGAGAGTTTCGAGGGAGCGGCCGTCACGCGGAAAGCGTGAATCAGCGACGGAGATGCGGTAGCAGGGTCGGTTGCGACGACCCGTGCGCTTCATGCGAATGACGACGGCCATGGATGTTATCGGGAGGCCACGGAGGGTGGCCCACGGAGGGTGGCTAAGAGGGAGGCGGGCGGAGACCGCCACCTGTGCAATGAAAAAGGAGCCGGGAGGAGCTCTTCCCAGTTTGGGCGGGAGCTCCGGGACGGCAGTGTCCTGAGGCGTCGAAACGCACAGGGGGTCGTCCGGGGTGGGCGGACTATCTGCGATCGACCGGAAGGGAAGCTCCCCTCCCGGGTTCCAAGCCGAAGAGGACACTAGAATGCGGGCCCCATGTCCAGCCTGGGCCCCCAAAAAGTCAGATTTGTGCCCGTCAGGGGTCAGCGCTTCTTGCGGTTCTGCTTCCGCTGCTTCGCCTTGGCTTTCTCTTTCTTCCGGTCGCGGTCCTTGGCGGAGCCGCGGGTGGCCGAGCTTCCCATGGGGCGAGCGGCGCCAAAAGGGTTGCCGTCGCCGGCCCCGAGGCCCTCCATCCCGGGGGGCATCTGCATGCCGCCGAGGCCGCCTCCGCCGCCGCCGAACATGCTGCCGAGGCCGCCGAGTAGACCGCCGCCCTTCCCCGCCTTGGGATCGACCATCTCTCCGGTCGGGGACAGGCCCGCCAGGGCCTCGCGCTTGCCCTTGCCGCCCATCATGGAACCGAGCCCCATCTTGTTGAGCTGCTTCATCATCTTGCGCATGTCCTTGAAGCGCTTGAGGAGCTCGTTGACGGCGCCGAGTTCCTGGCCCGAGCCCCTCGCGATGCGCCGCCTGCGGCTCATATCGAGGATCTCGGGCTCCAGCCGCTCCCGGCGGGTCATCGACGTGAACAGCGCCTCCAGGCGGTTCATCTGCTTGTCGTCGATATCGAGGTCCTTGGCGGCATTACCCATGCCCGGCATCATCCCGAGGACCTTCTTCATGGGCCCCATCTTCCGCACCATCCGGAGCATGCCGAGCATGTCCTCCAGGGTGAAGGAGCCCATGATCATCTTCTCGTAGGCCGCCTGGGCCTCGTCCTCGTCGATCCTCTGGGACGCGGTTTCCACGAGCCCGACGACGTCCCCCATGCCGAGGATCCGGCCCGCCATGCGGTCGGCGATGAACGGGTCGAGGTCATCGACCTTCTCGCCGGCGCCGAGGAAGAGGATCGGCGCGCCGGTGATTTCCTTGAGACTGACCGCCGCGCCGCCCCGCGCGTCGCCGTCCATCTTCGTGAGGATCACGCCCGTCAGGGTGAGGCGCGCGTGGAAGGCCTTCGCGGACTCGATGGCGTCCTGGCCGGTCATCGCGTCGACGACGAGGACCTGGTTGTGTGGCGAGGTCACGCGGGCGATCTCCGCCACCTCGTCCATCAGCGCATCATCGATGTGGAGGCGCCCCGCCGTGTCGAGAATGACGACGTCACAGCCCTGGGCCTTCGCTGCGGCGACACCGCGCTCGCATACGACGGGCGGCGTGACCCCTTCCTCGTGGAAGACAGGGATGCCGATGGCCTTGCCGAGGACCCGCAGCTGCTCGACGGCAGCGGGCCGCTTGACGTCCGCCGCGACCAGCATGGGCCGCTTCCCATGGCGCTCCCGCAGATGCTTGGCGAGCTTGGCGCAGGTCGTGGTCTTCCCCGCGCCCTGCAATCCAGCCATCAGGATGATGGTGGGCCCGACCTTGGCCATCTCGAGGGTCGCGTCCTCGGGCCCCATGAGCTCGACGAGCTCGGCGTGGACCGCGTGAACGAACTGATCCGAGGCATCGACCCCCTGGAGCCGCTTCTCCCCAAGCGCCCGATCCTTGACCCGTTCCGCAAACTCCTTGGCGAGCTTGAAGTGAACGTCAGCCTCCAAGAGAGCCTGACGAACGGCCTTCAGGCCTTCCTCGATGTTGGTTTCGGTGAGTTCCTTCTTCCCCTTGAAGAAGCCGAAGGACCCCGTCAATCGTTCCGTGAGCGTCTCGAACATGCGAGGAATCTACCAGCTCCCACTCCCGCCGTCTCGACCCGTCTCGAGATCAACATCCACCCGTTCCGGAACAAACGGACCAGGTCCATCCATTCCGGAACAAACGGACCAGGTCCGCTTGTTCCGGAACGGATGCACCTGGTCCGTTTGTTCCGGAATGGATGGACCTGGTCCGTTTGTGTCGGATTAGGGGTGTTCGCGGTAGCCCAGGACGACCAGGAGGCAGGGGCCGCCGTGGATTACAGAGGCGCCGGCGGCTTCGGCGAGCTTGATGGCCTCGGGATTCTCCGCTCCGGGCTGCATCCAGAGGTGGCGGATGCCCGCTTTCAGGGCCTCCTGGACCACCTCAAGGGTGATTTTCGGGGGCGTGATGATGGAGAGGCCGTGGATGGGCTCTGGCACGTCCGCCAGGCTCGCGTAGCAGGGCTCGCCCTCGATCTCCGTCGCTCTTGGGTTCAGCGGAAAGACGCGCCTGTCGTGCTGGAGATAGCAGCGCAGCACCTTGTTTCCGTACTTCTCTCGATTCGTCGACGCACCCGCGACGGCGAAGGACTCGCCGTCGAGGAACGCCTGGATGGCATCGTTCGAGGTCATGGCTCGTTACTCCTTGGCACGGCGGATCTCCGCGCCGATTCCCTGGAGGCGCTCTTCGATCGCCTCGTAGCCGCGGTCGATGTGGTAGACCCGGTGAACCTCCGTCGTTCCGCGCGCCACCAGGCCCGCCATCACGAGAGCGGCCGAGGCCCGCAGATCGGAAGCCATGACGGGCGCCCCGGAAAGCTCGGTCGTCCCACGGACCACCACGGCCGACTCCTGACGACGGACCTGGGCCCCGAGACGCTCCAGCTCCGGCACGTGCATCCAACGATCCGAGAAGATCCGCTCCGTGATGATGGAAAGGCCATCAGCCAGCGTCATCAGCGCCATCCACTGGGCCTGGAGGTCCGTGGGAAAGCCAGGATAGGCGTGGGTCGTGACATCCGTCGAGCGCGGCGGACGCTCCCGCAAATCGTTCGCCTCCGTCTGGATCCAGTCCGAGCCGACCGTGAACGGCACGCGCGCCTCGCGCATCCGGTCCAGGAGCGCCCCCAGGTGATTGGGCACGCAGCCCTCGACTCGAACCTGACCACCCGCGAGCGCGCCGGCCAGCACGTAGGTGCCAGCCTCGATCCGGTCGGGAATCACGGGGTGGACCGCCCCGCCCAGCTCGTCGACACCCTCGATCGTCAGCATCGGGGACCCGTGCCCTTTGATCTTGGCCCCCATCGCGTTGAGGCAATCACAGAGATCGACGATCTCAGGCTCGCAGGCCGCGTTCTCGATGACCGTCACGCCTCTGGCCAGCGTCGCTGCCATGGCGACGTTGGCGGTCCCGAGCACGCTGGGACCGTTCGCCGAGCCCAGGAAGATCCGAGCCCCACGCAGGCCGCCGGGAGGCGCCTCGGCGATGACGTAGCCGTGCTCGACGCGCACCTTCGCGCCCAGCGCCCTCATCCCCTTGAGGTGGACGTCGATCGGACGAACCCCGAAGGCGCACCCGCCCGGAAGACTGACTTCCACCCGGCCGAGGCGGGTGAGGAGCGGCCCGAGGACGCAGACGGACCCGCGCATCTTGCGAACCGCGTCCCAGGGCGCCCGCCCGAGGATGTCCCCGGCGGCCGACAGGTGAACCGTCCCGTCGGCGTCCTGCTCTGCCTCGGCGCCGAGCTCCCGCAGGATCCCCAGCATGGTGGTCACGTCGGCCAGGCGCGGCGCGCCCGTGATTTCCACCTTCTCCCTGCTCAGCAAGGACGCCGCCAGAATCGGCAGAACGGCATTCTTCGAGCCTGCAGCCCGAATCGTGCCCTCCAAGGGCCTTCCGCCCTCGATGATCAACTTGTCCATACGGTCGAAATTCCCCCCTCGAAAACGCCGCCCGGCAAAGGGCCGGGCGCTGCGGTGCAGCGACGTCGTTCGGTCATCCGGGCCCCTCGCCCGACCGTTTCGACGTCGCTCTGCCGGAGCGTACCGATGCGAGGACCCCGATTTCACGCGTCCTCGGGCCAAACCTCCGAGGAACTCCGATCCGTGGCCAGGAACGCCCCTGCACCTCTCTTCCCGGGGACGCCGTCGCTCGGCCCCGGCGACGACCACGTCCCGCGGATACGGAATCTCCTTCCACCCCGCAACCCCCTTTTTCAGCCCGGGTTGACGGCGGCGGGGTCCGGTTCCTACAATATTCCGCTTACGAGCTGGACGGCGGAGTCTCACGAGCCACCGCGTGACGCCGTCCTGCCCATCTCGAGGGTCTTTTCGGAGAGCAGCCTACCGCTGCCGTGCTTCCGAATCGGTTTCTCCGAGGCGGCCTCAATCAGCGTCAGCAGCGCACACAAGCACTCGCGACAGACATGGACCAGAGCGACATCCGTTCCGACGAACAGGATCAAGAGATCACCGCAGGCGACACGACCCACGGTGGGTCAGAAGGCGCGCCCGAGCAGCCGGTGAGCACCTTCGTCCCGGACTCCCAGTCACGCGGCGCTGCGGCGTCTGGCCTTGGCGAGGAAGAGCACGCGGGCAGCGTGTCCTACGGCGGGAGCGATGATGACGACGAGGACGATGACGACGAGGAGTACTCGACGAGCTACAGCTCCGACGGTGGCTCCGCCAGCTACTACTCGCCCGACGACGAAGAGGAAGAGCCCGCCGAGCCCACCTTCGAGTTCGACATCGAGAACGACGAGATCCCGAGCTTCGGCTCGCTCCTCGCGGTCCGTGCTCCCCTGTACGCGAACCAGCGCGCCCACGACGTGTTCCGGCGCCACGTCGAAGGCATGGCCACGACAGGTGACGCAGGCCGTCGCCGCGGTCTCGGCTTCTGGCTCCTCGGACGCTACGAGGACGCAGCCGCTGCGCTGGAATCCTATGCCGACGACGACGTGGCGAGCTACACGCGTGCTCGCGCGCTGATGTCGCTCGGGCGCCCCGGAGACGCCGTCGAGATCTTCGGCCGGCTCGCCAACAAGTACCAGGACGAACCGCGCCCCCGCGGCGACATGCTGGACGCCAAGCTCGATCACGACCTCTCCAAGGGAGACGTCGAGGCCGCCGTGGCCGCCCTCGAAGCGGACCTCGGCAAATACGGCGAGATGCTCAGCGACAGCGCCGAAGGCCGCTACCTCCGCGGCCGCGTCGCCGAACTCTCCGGCGACTATCAGGAAGCCCTCGAGCAGTTTCAGGCCGGCCGCGCCGCCGACCCCACCCATCGCCGCAACCTCTTCCGCCTCGCGTACCTCTCCGAGCGCACGGGCCAGGAAGCCCTCGCTCTCGACGCGTACGAGACGCTGGCGATGATGCTGCCCGTGGACCGCGCCGTGATGATCAACCTCGGCGTCCTCTACGAGGACATGGGCCGCGACTCCGAGGCCGCTTCCTGCTACGACACGATCACGCGTACGGACCCGACCGACCGCTTTGCGCGCCTCTACCTCGAGGACGCGAAAGCCGGCATGGAGATGTACTACGACGAGGATCTGGAGAAGAAGGAGGATCGACTCAACCAGATCCTGCGCATCCCGATCACCGACTTCGAGCTGTCTGTTCGCGCGCGAAACTGCCTGAACAAGATGGATATAATGACCCTGGGTGACCTGGTCAAGAAGACGGAGTCCGAGCTCCTCTCCTACAAGAACTTCGGTGAGACAAGCCTCACTGAAATAAAGGAGATCCTCGCCAGCAAGGGGCTGCGCCTCGGCATGGCCCGCGAAGAAGCCGTCGCGAGCATCGCCAAGGCGCGCAACGCCCAAGAAGGCCGCGACCTCGATCCGAACGATCCGAGGAACAAGCCTATAGGAGATCTCAAGCTCTCGATCCGCGCGCGCCGCACGGTCGAGAACCTGGGCTGCCTGACGCTCGGTGACGTGACCCAGCACTCGGAAGAGGAGCTGCTCGGCATGCCCAACTTCGGCGTGACGTCGTTGCTCGAGCTGCGTAATCGTCTGGCCGAGTACAACCTCGCGCTCAAGGGCGAATAGTCCAGAGCGCGCGGGCGCCTCCTCGTGTACGAGTTCATCTCCGGCGAAGTCGCCGACCGCACCGGTACCGCCGTCATCCTCGATGTCGGCGGTGTCGGCTACGAATTGATCGCGCCCCTAGGCGCGGCGTTCCCCGCGAAGGGCTCGCGCGCCAAGGTGTTCACGCACTTCTCGGTGCGTGAAGACCATCAGACGCTCTACGGATTTCCCCGCCGCGAAGATCGGGATCTGTTCCGGATCCTGCTCCGCGTCCGTGGTGTCGGCCCGTCGATGGCGCTCGGGATTCTCTCGGGGCTTTCAGCCGACGACCTCACTCGCGCGGTGGTCCAGGAGGATCTCAAAGCGCTGACGCGCATCAAGGGCGTCGGGAAAAAGACGGGCGAGCAGATCCTGCTCGACCTGCGCGACAAGACGGCGCTGCTCGCAGCGGTCTCCGGAGACATGGCAACGGTCGTGACGACGACTCCGGACGCTCCCACGACCTCCAGCAACGTGGCGGACGCGGTGACCGCGCTGATATCGATCGGCTACTCCGAGAAGGAAGCCGCCAAGAGCGTCGAGAAGGCCGCGAAGGACGTCGGAGAGGAAGACCTCGAAGCCCTGGTCCGCGCGGCGATGCGCGCTTGAGCCGGGTCTCCTGAGCCGGGTCTCCTGAGCTGGGTCTCCTGAGCTGGGTCTCCTGAGCTGGGTCTCTTGAGCTCGACTGCCTGAGCCGGGCCCGAGTGACCTCAGAGCCGCGCCGCCGCCTCGCGCACGGCGAGACCGCGGAGCTGCTCCGGCGGAATCCGGTGCAGCTGATCGATCCAGCGCATGGACGGATCCAGTTCGACGCCTGACCAATCGCCCGTGCGGAACTCGTCCTCGAGTCGCTCCAGAAGATCCCCGAGCAGCCGACGATAGGCAGCCGCATGAGGCGTCACGCTTCCACCGCCAGCGTTCTCCGCCGCGTCGAGCAGGTCGATCCAGGCGAGCCTGGGGTCATCGCATTCCGCGAGCGCCACGAGCTGAGCTCGCTCCTCCAGCGCCTGTCCGATCCTGCCACCCTTGAAGCCATGGGCCCCGGCGAAGCCGATCAGCTTCAGAACGCGGCCGAAGGACAGCGGGTACCACGAGGCACGGTCGCAAAGGTGCCCCTCCTCGTGAACGGCCACCACGTGGGCGAGTTCGGCCAGCGTCATCGGTCGAAGCGAGCCGGCGCCCGTCTCCCCCATGACGACGAGGCGCATGCGATCACCCGCTCCGAGCGCAGGCGAAACCTCGGTTCGGTAGCGCTCCGGTACGCGCGCGCCGGGGGCGGTGATCGCCGTGGCGATCGCGGCGGTGTCGCCGCCGAAGCGCGAGCGGAGACGCTCCCAGCGATCCTGCTCGAGCCGCACCATCGCGAGATCGACGTAGTACCCCTCGTGCAGGGCCGCACCTGAAATACTGGCGCCTGCGCGCCCGTATCGACCCGGCACGTCGGCGCCGTCACACCAGAAGACGGTGCCGCGGAAGGGCCTTCCGAGATGCTCGCCCGAGCGGCCTTCGACCGCGACGAGCCGAAGGATCGTCGCATCCGGGCCGCCCTGCCCCACGCCCAGCCCAAGCAGAGCGAAGCGCCCCATGGCCCCGAACAGAGCGGCGATTCCGGGCACGGACTGGCCCTCGTCACCGCGCCCGAGTGCGTCGTCCTCGGCCGAGAACCGCGGGCCTGGATGGACGATCCGGCCGAGAGGCCCGTACCGGATCACGGGCGAATGAACCGTGTCTTCCGGGAGGCGCTCCGCCTCGTAGCGCCTGAAGAGATCGACGATCTCCTCCTGTAGCTCGGCGAGAGACTCCACCCTTCCGCCCTCCACGGACTCCAGAGGGCTCGATCCTGTGGCACCGGCATGAACGAACGCCTCGCGCGCGTCGATGCGCCGGGCCAGCGCTCCGATGCCAGAGAGGATGGCGCGCGCCCGGATCGCATCGCTCTGGATCCGGCGAGCCGCCGAACGAAAAGCCTCCGCTTCCTCTCGACTCGTACGCGCCGTCGACCCGTTCGCCAGAGCCTCCAGCGCACCCTCGGCCAACGCTCGCGCCTCCCGGAACCAACCCGCGTGCATCAGCGCCGCCGCCACCCGCTCCAGCGAGGCCAGGGAAATGGAATCCGCTTCCGGCACGGCTTCGCGAGCAGCGGCTTCCGCACGGAGAACCGACAGCAGCGAGCGGAGTTCGGGCCGCGCGAAGTCTCCGTCCTCGGACCTGGCGGCCGCAGGCAGGTCCACGAGCCATGCCTCGACGGCGGAGAGCGCAGCCCCTTCGCCCAGCGGCTCGCGGAAAGCCTCGACGAACTCATCCCCCGCCCGCGTAGAGACCCCCGCCGACGTCAAGCCGCCGAGCCCGCCGTCTTCCGGGCCGCCGGCCAGAACATCCGGCAGGATGACGTCCATCAGGCGCTCGATCGATTGGTCATCGCTTCCCGGGCGATCCGCCGCGCGGACCGACTCGGCTCCTTCGAGGACGGCGAAAGCGATCTCTTCCTCGGCGACTGCGCCGGAGCGAACGGGGCCGCTTCTGAGCGCAAAGATGAGCGTGAGCCGCTCCCTGAGGGTCAGGCCGCTCGTTTGAAGAACTTCCAGCGCGCCGCGCACGCCGCGGCGAACGTCCGCCGTGCTCAGGGATTCGAGTTCCAGGCCGGAGAGTTCGGCGCGCAATCGCACCGCCTCTTCCGAGCGTGGTGCAATGGGCGCAGGAGCCGTCAGCGCCTGCGCCAGCACCCTCTGGGCCGAGCCGTTGCGCTCATCCTTCGCCAGGTAGCTCGCCAGGGCCGACGAGAAGTGAGTCAGCTCATGGGGATCACGCGCGAAGTCCATCGCACGCTCCCCCGACCAGATCGCCTTCCGGACGTCACCGCGCGAGAACGCGCGCCAGCCGATACCGTGCCAGGCCCAGCCGAGGCTCGGATCGAGCTGTGCAGCCCTGGCGAGCCGATCATCCCCTGCGTCACCGCCGAGGCGGCCGGCGAGGTAGCTGGCGCGCGCGCGGGAACCGCGCGGCAAATCCTTGTCCTCGGCCGCGGTCACGTAGCGCCCGTAGCGCTCAGGAAGCGTCAGCGCGCCCCTATGAACGGACTCATCGAGAAAGCGGCTCGGGGCGACCCATTCCGGGTCCAGGGCCTCGGCCCGAAGCGCTGCATCGCGGGCCGATGCCAGGAACTCGCCTCCGAGGCGCTCGTTCACCCAGGCCCCGTAGAAAACCTCGGAGGCCGCGGACGGCACGGGCTCTGCCGGGCGCGCGAAGGAGCTTCGACAGGCCGAAAGGAACATCAGCGAAACGCCGCCAACGCACGCGACGAGAGCGATCGTCCGGGGGGTCCGTCTCCGACCTTTGAGCATCCGGCGGAGGCTACCTGAGGAAGGCTTCGAGAACTGCGTCCTGACCGGATTCCCGATGCAGACGTTCCAGAAGCTTCGCTTCCGTGAGCCAGGGAGCGAGGGACTCACCCTCCCCGCCGCGCACGTTGCCCGTGTAGATCCGAAGCTGGTCCACGAACCCCGCGTCGAGAGCGTTCCGGAGCAGGGTCGGGCCGGTTTCCAGCAGGACCCGCTGGTATCCCTGGGACCAGAGCCAGCTCCAGAGATCGCGCAGGTCGAGGGTGAAACGGTCCATCCCGCGGCTCGTATGAACAGTGGCCCCCGCAGCTTCCAGAGCGCGGCGCCGGATCGGATCGGCGCCCGGAAGAGCGACGATCACGACAGGCCCAGCGAGCTCACCGTCCTGGGACTCTTCGAAGAGGCGCGCGGTGGGCGAGGTTCTGAGCCAGGAATCGAGCACGATCCGGGCCGGGCCTTGGGGAGGAGGCGACCCCTTCGAAAGGTTGGAGGGATCGACGGCGAGCCCCGGCGCACCCATCGGACGAACCGTCAGCCGCGGATCGTCGTGGAGCACCGTCCCGACACCCGTGACGATGGCATCCACACGGCCGCGGAGCTTGTGGACTTCCGCCACCGAGGTCGGCCCCGAGATCCAGCGACCTCCGCCAATGTCCTCGGGCGGCGAGAGCTGGCCGGTCAGGGTCTGCGCCCACTTGGCGATCGTCCAGGGACGCGGCCGCCGGACCCGCTCGTTGTCGTTCCAGTGAAGAAAGTGCGGGGCGACGTCCTGGAGCGGCGACGGCACCGGGTCCACGAGGACCTCGATCCCGGCTTCCTCCAGAATCTCCAGACCGCGCCCGCGATGGCGCGGGTCCGGATCGAGAGCGCCGACGATCACGCGACGGATCCCGGACCTCTTGATCGCGTCGACGCACGCAGGCGTCTTGCCGGTCGTCGAGCAGGGCTCCAGCGTCACCAGCATCGTGTCCCATTCGCTCTGCGGAACGCTGGACTCCGCGGCCAGCCGAAGCGCATCGACCTCGGCGTGCGGGCCACCCCAGACTCTGTGGAATCCACGGCTGACGACCTTCGACCCCGCCAGGACGGCGGCGCCGACGCAGGGGTTCGGCGCGACCTCGAAGCGAAAAGCGCGCGCGCTCTCGCCGAGTTCACGAAGGAGGCTGCGGGCGATGGCGGGATCCAGTGTTTGGGAGATTCCGTTCATGACGTGGCGCCGTTGGCTGCGAGACCCGGCCAACGGATCGTAGTCGACGCGGGGGCTCCCTTGAATCAGCCGTCTTGTCTCCTTTCGGGCGTTTCTCCGCTTCCCCATCGCTCTGGCCCGGCAAACTCTTCCGCGAAGATCGCATTTCGGACCCGCCGAGGACCTTTCGCCGGTCCCCGGGCGGCTCAGCAATGCGACGAATCGTCCGACCGAAGCTGACCCAGATCTGGACCTCGCTCGTCGAGATCCGTCCTGGCCGGCATCATCCCCCCCTGACGGCGGCACCATCCAGTCGCCCGTGAAAAGCAAATGTCCAAGACGCCCATTCATGTAGCCGTGACCGGCGCCGCGGGCCAGATCGGCTACGCGCTCCTCCCCCGCATCGCGAGCGGCCAGATGTTCGGCCCCGACCAGCCGGTCGTCCTGCGCCTCATCGAGATTCCCCACGAGAAGGCGATGGCCGCGCTCAAGGGAGTCGCGATGGAGCTCGAGGACTGCGCGTTCCCGCTCCTCCGCGACATGGTTCTGACCAGCGACGTCAACGAGGGCTTCCGCGACGCCAACTGGGCCCTTCTCGTGGGCGCGAAGCCGCGCGGCCCCGGCATGGAGCGCGGCGACCTGATCAAGGAGAACGGTCCGATCTTCGTGGGTCAGGGCCGCGCGATCAACGATCACGCCTCCGCGGACGTGCGCGTCGCCGTCGTCGGCAACCCGTGCAACACGAACGCCCTCATCGCCATGCACGCGGCGAAGGACGTCCCGAACGAGCGCTTCACCGCCATGACGCGCCTCGACCAGAACCGCGCCGAGGCGCAGCTCGCCCAGAAGGCGGGCGTCGCCGTGTCGGAGGTTCACAACATGCTGATCTGGGGCAACCACTCCGCGACGCAGGTGCCCGACTTCAAGAACGCGACGATCGGCGGCAAGCCGGCGGACGAGGTCATCACGGATCACGAGTGGCTGAAGAACGACTTCTTCTCGACGGTCCAGAAGCGTGGAGCGGCGATCATCCAGGCGCGCGGTCTCTCGAGCGCGATGTCCGCGGCGAACGGCCTCATCGATCACGTCCACGATCTCGTGAACGCGACGGCGGACGGCTCGTGGCGCTCGGTCTGCGTTCCGTCCGACGGAAGCTACGGGGTCACCGAAGGTCTTATCTCGTCCTTCCCGGTTCAGAGTGACGGCCAGGGCGGCTACAAGATCGTGCAGGGCCTCGAGCTCGGCGATTTCCTCAGCGGCAAGCTGAAGGCGAGCGTCGCAGAGCTCGAGGAAGAGCGCGAGACCGTCGCTGACCTGCTTTCCTGATCGATTTCCCTCCGGCGTCCCCCGGGACGCCGCCGACGCCACCCCATGTCTGACGACGAGTCGCCCGCCGCCCACTCCCACCCCGCGAGTCTCAAGCCCCTCTCGGCGGGCTGCCTCGTCCCCGTGTTCCTGGCCCTGGCCGTGATGGCCGTCGCCTACGTCGGTCTGCGGAAGATCGTCGACAACACGGGCCCGTGGGCGCTTCAGGCCGCCGACAAGGCGCTACTGGACTCGGGGATCCCCGAGGTTCAGCGCACGGCCTTCGGCGCGGAGATCGAGCGGCTGCGGGTGGCTCTGGATTCCGAAGAGGCGGACCCGGGGGACGTCTTCAACGGCGTCGCCGGGCTCCTCGAATCGCCGATCCTCCCGCTGCTCGTGGTGGACGATGTGCTCGACCGGCGCCTGCCGGCGTCGGGCCTCACCGCCGAAGAGAAGGCGGAAGTCCGCTCGACCCTGATCCGGTTCCGAGCCGGCGCCGACGCCCAGGTCCTGAAGTACCAGGACCTCGTGGCGTTGCTGGGCCCGCTCGCTCGAACCGAGGAAGAGGGCGGACCCCAGGCCGAGCTGAGCGACGCCGAGCTGCTCGAAATGGGAGAGCGCGCTCGCGCGGCAACCGCAGATCTCGACATCCCCAAACTGGACACGGAGCCCACCTACGAGGTTTTGCTCCAGCGCTACCGTGATCACGTGGACGCCGTCCTCGCGGGGAAGGCTCCGCGGATCGAACGGTCCCGGTAGGCGCTCCTCGATCTGGCAGCGCCCCGCGGGATTCGTCCGTGGTAGTCTTCCGGGGCCATGCGCCCCGCCCTCGGAGTCCTCTCGTTCATCCTGACGTTCCTGGTCGTGAATCGACTGGTCGTGGCGCGCGTGCCGCTGCCACCGGAAGCCGGAATGCGGACCAAGACCGAGTTCCTGCTCGACCACCTCGAGGACTACGACGCCATCTGGATCGGGTCGAGCGCGACCCTCTACGGCCTGCGACCGCTGGAGTTCAACGACGAACTCGCCAAGCTCGGCTACCCGGGCTTCAGGATCTACAACCTCGGCGTGGGTGGCATGGGGTCCTTCGAGACGATTTCGGTCCTGCGGCGCGTCCTGGCTGCCGGTCCGAAGCGCCTGAAGTGGGTCTTCTACGAGGAGCCTCTCTTCGACGCTCTGCTCTGGTACCCGGATATCGTGAACCAGCGCTACATCCAGTGGCACGACGCGCGGAACACCCTCAGCGCCATTCGCGCGCTCGAGTACGCGAAGGAACCGCCCGCCTACAAGGCCGAGGAGTACGAGAGTTTTCTCCTCGCGGGCGGCGACGGTGAATGGCGGCGAGGCGCTGCGGCGGAGCACATCGAGCTGGGCCTGCGTCGCGAGCTGGCCGTTGGACAGGGACCGAGGATCTACGAGTCGCTCGTCCACGAGGACGAGGCCTGGCCGACCTTTGACGCCATCGCGGAGACCGACGGCTGGATGGACATCACGCGGGATCCTGCGCCGGGCGCGAAGAAGGCCCACGACGAGTTCCTGGCGCGTCCGAAGCAGTGGGACAAGCGGGTCGCCAACATGATTCGCCTCGAGAAGGCGCGCCCCGTCCCCGAAGGCCACTACGACCTCGACTCGTTGCGCCAGCTGATCGCCGACATCCGCGCCGCGGGCGCCGAGCCGATCATGTATGTGCCGCCGCGCGGCCTTCCGAGCACGATGATGATGTCGCTGGCCGATCGAGGCGAGATCCCGACTCTCTTCCCCTTCCACATCACGTCCGAGTTCCCCGAGCTGCTCCCGAGGGAGCTTCACTACGACGAGGGGCACTTCAACCCGGAAGGAGCGGCGCTCTGGTCCCGGGTCTTCGCGCAACGGTTCGCAAGGCACCTCGATTCCCTCAAGGACTGACCGTTGCTCTTCGTCGAATTTCGCTTCCTCTTCTTCTTCGCGGCCGTCCTGATCGTTCACTGGGGGCTGCGGTGGAACCTGGCGCGCAAGATCTGGCTGCTGCTCGCGAGCTATGCGTTCTACGCTGGCTGGGACTGGCGATTCCTGGGCCTGATTCTCTTCTCGACGCTCGTCGACTGGGTCGCGGGTGCCGGGATCCATCGCAATGAGGGCAGGCGAGGGATCCAGCGCGCCTGGCTCGGCCTCAGTCTCGCGGGCAACCTCGGGCTCCTGGGCACGTTCAAGTACTTCGACTTCTTCTCGGAGACCGCCGAGGGTTTCCTGAACTGGCTGGGCGTGGGCGCGTCCCTGCCGGTCCTGAACCTGGTGCTCCCGGTCGGCATCTCGTTCTACACGTTCCAGACGCTCTCGTACTCCCTGGACATCTACTTCGGGAAGCTGAAGCCAGCCCGCTCGCTCCTCGACCTCGCGCTCTTCGTGGGGTTCTTCCCCCAGCTCGTCGCGGGGCCGATCGTGCTCGCCAAGGAGTTCCTCGGCCAGCTCGACTCCGCTCGCACACGGGCGATGGTGCCGGTCCAGTGGGCCCTGATCCTCTTCTTCGTGGGCTTCGTCAAGAAGTCCTGTCTCTCCGACGCGCTGAGCCCCTTCGTGGACGCCGTCCACGCGGTGCCGGGCGCCGTCGACGCCTGGACGGTCTGGATCAGCGCCTTCGCGTTCTCCTGTCAGATCTACTGCGACTTCTCGGGCTACACCGACATGGCGATCGGGTGCGCGGCGCTGCTCGGCTACCGGCTGCCCACGAACTTCAACGCGCCCTACCTCGGCAAGTCCGTGGGCGAGTTCTGGAAGCGCTGGCACGTGACCCTGGGCCGCTGGTTCTTCGAGTACGTCTACGTGCCGATGGGCGGCAGTCGCAAGGGCGCCTATCGCTCGCTCTGGAACCTCTGGGTGGTCTTCGTCCTGAGCGGTCTGTGGCACGGCGCAGGCCTCACCTACATCGTCTACGGCATGATCCACGGGGCGTTCGTCGTCTTCGAGCGCATCCCCGCGGGCCAGTTCCTGCGCAAGCTCCCGGGCTGGCTCCAGACCGTGTACATGCACTTCGTCTGGATGGTGACGATGACGCTCTTCCGCTCGCCGACCATCGGCGAGGCGACCACGATCGTCTCGACGATGCTGACGGGTCGCTCTGGCCCGGCGCCGGAGGCAGGGGTCGTCCCACCGGTTCCCACGTGGATGATCCCGACGCTGGCCTGCGCGTTCCTCGTGCACGTCATCTGGCAGACTGGCCAGCTGGAGCGGCGCTGGTCGGAGGCTTCGCCGATCACCTTCGGCGCGATCATGGGCGCGGCCGTCGCGCTGGCCATCCCCTGGATCAGCACCAACCCCGCGCCGTACATCTACTTCGCCTTCTGATTCACCCCCATCGACATCCATGCCATCCACCGGAAGTACGAGGGAAGAGGTCGACGCACGCTGGCAAGACGCGGGCTCGGGCGAGCATTACGTTCATGATCGCTGGCGCGGGCAGCGAGCTCGTGAGCGCGACCCTCGGCTGATCCAGCGCCTCCTGCGCGCCATGCCGACGGACACAGGCATCGAGTCCATTCTCGATGTGCCGTGCGGAACCGGCCGACTGGGCGGCGTCCTCGACGCTCCCCTCGTCGTCCAGAGCGACATCTCGCTATCGATGCTCCTGAACGTCCCGCCCGCGGCCTCCCATGGGAATCTCCTCCAGAGTTCTGCCACGAGCCTGCCCTTCGCCAGCGGTAGCTTCGACCTGGTGGTGTGCTGCCGACTCCTCCATCACCTGCGGGAAAGCTCGGATCGTCAGGCGGTGCTGAAGGAGATTGTGCGCGTGTCGCGGCGCTACATCATCGCTTCGTACTGGGACGCGGCCTCCTATGGCGCGTGGCGTCGGCGGACCAGCTCGCCGCTCAGGCGACGCAAGCGGCCCGACGTCCGCCAGGCGGTTTCCCTCGAGGTGCTGCGGGCGGAACTGGACGAGGCCGGTGCACGGCTCGTCACCCGGGCTCACTCGTTCCGCTTCGTGTCGCAGCAGACGTTCCTGCTCGCCGAGAAGTAGCTCCTGGAGAGTCGGGGAAACGCCGTATTCAGAGACGCCGGAACGCCTCGGGGTCCGCGCGGAGAATGCGCAGGTCGCCGCGCGTCGACACCGAACCCGTCACCTCGATCGGTTCGGCCACGTAGGGGAGGACGCGCTCGTTCACGGCCTCTCCGGCTGGGCCGACGAGGAGGAAGTACGTCGCTCTCCCCGACTCGTCGCGCACCAGCAGCACGGGCGGCACGCCGCCGCTGATGCAACGCGCCGCGCACGCCCGGTGCGTCTTGAGGTTCCCTGGCTTCATGACGCCGAGGAAGCACTTCGAGTCGACGATCTCGCCCCGCAGCGTGATGGGAGTCGCCGCCGAGGCGTCATCCGCTCGCGCCGAACGTTCCTCCAGCACCGCGAGCGTCTCGGGCAAGAGCTCCACCATCACGGCGTCATCGCGGTGGATGAGGCTCCCTTTTAGTCGGACCCTGGCTCCATCGAAGGGCCGCGTATGGGGTTCGGCCCCGCGCTTCCCGAACACCGTCAGGAGCCAGCGCGAGGTCGACGGGCCCGCGGGATCCGCGGCCGGCCGATCGACGACCAGCACGGGAAACGGCACGTGCTCCAGCACTCCCTCGAAGGTACGCACCGCTCCGAACTCGAAGTTCGACGATGCAAAAGGACGCTGGGAGATGGCGGCCAGGACGGCGACCCCAAGGGCCAGAGCGATCCACCAAAGCACACGCGCTCGCACGAAGCGCATCGTGCGGGGCGGCCCTTCCGCCTGCCAGCCGATGAAGAACTCGTCGCGAGCGGAGTCGTCACGCACGGATACCACCTCCAGAGGTCGATCCGCTCTCGTCGCCCAGGGGCAGCGGCGTTGGATCGAGCCAGAGTCGCTCTTCGACGATCTTCAGCGGAAACGTCGGCACCACCTCCTGGAACGGCTCCGGAGAGCGACCGCACTTCGGCCGGTACTGGAAACCGTGCCAGGGACAAACCGCAAGCCCATCGACGATCCGCCCCTCGCCGAGAGGGCCGTTCTGGTGCTGGCAGACGGCGGACAGCGCGGAGTAGCGATCGCCGTCCCGGAAGATGGCAATACGCTCACCGGAGGCGAGCACGAGGCGTGCGCGGCCGTCTTCGATCTCACCGATCGCGCAGACATCGATCCACCCGGTATCGCTCCCAGGGGAGACGCCGATCTCTCCGTCGACCTGACGATCCTTACGAGCGGCCAGCACCTGCAGCCCACCCACCGTCAGGATCCCGACACCGAGCAACACGAGAGGGATCGGACTCGATTCCACCTGGAGTGCGCCCAGCGCGACGTGCATCACAAGGAGCCCGTACGCCACGTAGACGAGCATGTGCAGCGCTTTCCACACCGGCGCGGTGAGGTTGGCGAGCCAGAAGTCGTGGCTCGTCGCGGCCATGAGCACGAGGATCACGAGCGCGGCGGCACCGAGCGGCTGGAATGGGAACTGCGCGAGACTCCCCCAGCGCGGGTTCGAGGTGAAGAGACTCTCGAACGCAGAGACGTCGCCAAAGCCGTGGAACTGCAGCAGCGCCAAGCCGCCGTGCAGCAGCCCGAGCGTCGCCATCGTGACGCCGAGATGCCTCCGGTTGTAGAGCAGCGGAAGCCAGCGTCGATCGAGCCGCGCCAGCGGCCCGATGCACAGGATCACGTGCAGCGCCAGGAACCCCGCGGTCCCCAGCGCTCGCAGGAGAAGCGTCTCCGCGGTCGCCTCCGGGAACCACACGAAGCCCACACCGAGGAAGACCCCGAGGTAGAGCACCACGGAAACGAGGAGCAGCGCGTCGTAGCGCTTCTTGTTCGGGTTCCACTGAACCGCCTGGTAGCTGTGTCCCATGGCGTCTACGGAGCCTCCAGCGCGATGACCGCTTCGACGGTCTGGTGGCCGAGGCTGAAGAGCAGCAGTCCCTTCGCCTCGATCGGGACCTCGAATCGAGTGGGAGTGCCCTGGGCCGCGGGACCGAGCAGCCGCGCGTCAATCGGCAGGGTGAGTTCATCACTGGACCGTTCGGAGCTGTAGACGAGCAGATCCGGGATGTCGAGGACCTCGGCCGGGAGGAGCCAGACCTCACGGAACCCCGCGCCAACGGGCCCGACCGCAACGGAGAATCGCCCCGAGGAATGCTCGGAGGAATGCTCGATCGAGGTTCTTCCACCGCCCGCCGGTTCCGCAGCCAGGTTCGCTTCCTCGAAAGACGTTTCGGGTCCGCCCTCCTGCATCCATGAAGGGTCCGGCCGCACCGCGATCGCAGCCGCGAACCCGAGAAGTGCCACCGCGAACGATCCGGGAGCGAGCCAGCGGTGGCGCTGCCTGAGGGGAGTGATCATCGCTCGGCCCTCTCGCTCCTCCTCAACGCTTCCTTGTGAGGCGTCCTCTCCGTCGGAACCCTCGCACCCATCGCCCAGCGCTTCGCAAGGAGCGGCCAGAGCAGCGTCGCCCCGGGAAAGATCAGAACCCGAAAACCCCAAGTCCCTTGCCTGGCATCCGGATCCAGTCGTCCCGCGCCCACGAGCACGAACGGGATCGCGAAGAGAACGCCGAGCGCCAAGTACACGGACAGGGCTCCAAGGATGGCTTGGGGGACGGTCATCGGGCCATGAAGGTATCATCCAGGACGCCCATGACCACCACACTCCAGCGACTCCTGATCCTCACCGGCCTCGCGCTCGTCGGCTGCGGCGGTGACGAGGACCGAGACTCCTCGATCGTCCGCCAGGCGGACGCCGGAAGCGGACCTTCGATCGAGCGACTCCTCGTCGTTTCGGATCATGAGGGCGACCCCGCTCCCAGGCTCATCGCCCACTACACGCCCGACGATCCCGAACGACGCTGGCGACGCCGAAAGGACGAATACCTGGAGTTCACGGAGACCGACGGCGGGGCCGTGGTGCACGTGGAAGCCGAAGGAGCGAGCAACGTCGGGGTGATCGCGCCCCTGCCCACCCGGACCTTCGACCGCATCGACCTCGACGTGCGGATCCCGAAGGGTGAAACAGAGCTTCTGCGCATCACGCTCCTCGAGAACTCACGGCGCGCCCTCATCAGCGGTATCGAGTCGGTGACGGGCACGGGCGAGTTCGAGCGGATCGAGTTCCCGCTCCCCGGAATCGAGCGCCTCGACGTCACGATCAGCGACGTCACGGTGCAGGTCGTAGGCGATGCCACCTGGACAGAGATTCGCTCGATCGACGTCCTTCGACAGCGAGCGGCCGCGCTGCTGCCCAAGCCCGGCAGCGAGCCGCGGCTGATCGATCTCGGCTCCGACGCCAGACTCGGCTGGGGTCTCGACCCGGAGTCGGGAGCGATCTGGCGCGCCGACCGATCGTTCGACGGCGACCCGCGCCGGTTTCGATTTTCGTACGCGACGGGGCCCCATCTCCAGGGTGCCCGACTGGAGGTGACCGGACTCGCGAAAGAAGCACTGGTCCTCGATCTCGGCGGGGACGAGCGGCTCTGGAAGCGGCTCGATCGTCCCGTTGCGCCCTGGAAGCCCGGCGACGAGGTTCGCTTCCGGGTGATGCCTTCCGAGACCGGGCACGACGGTCCTGCTGCGCTGACCGAGCTCCATCTGGAACGTGCGGTGGCCCCCTCGGAGAGGTCCCATGCGCCGCTCGTCCTCTTGATCACATCCGATACCCATCGCGGTGATCACGTGGGCCGTGGCGGCACGAGCGGGCTCGTCTCCACGCCGCGGATCGACGACCTGGGTCGCCGCGGCGTGCAGTTCACCAACGCGTTCGCGTCCGCGAACATGACGAACCCCTCGCACGTCGCGCTGATGACGGGCGAGTCTCCGCGGGACACCCGCATCGTGGGGAACCAAGCGCCGCTGGACGAGGCTGCCGTGACGCTGGCGGAGCGCTTCGTGGCCGCAGGCTGGGCCACGGCTGCGGCGGTCAGCGTCCATCACATCTGCCACCCCTTCAGTGGCCTCGGCCAGGGCTTCGATCGCTACGACGGTCCCGAAGTTCGAGCCGACTATCGCAATCAAAGGCGACCCGGTGCCGTGGCGGTCGAGCGCGCCCTGGCCTGGATGGAAGAACGCGACGACGTGCCTCTGTTCCTGTGGGTCCACGTGTTCGACGTGCACGGGCCCTACGAGGCGGAGGCGAGCTTCGTCGAGCGCTATTCGAATAGCCGGGGGGAGTCGGTGGACCCCGCGCTCGATCCGGTCCCTTCCGGTCCGCTCCCGGATTGGATCACCTCGTCTGCGGAGAAAACCGCGGAGGTTCGCGGCAACCACAACCTCTATCGTGCGGCAGTCGACCAGGTCGACGAGCTGCTCGGTCAGCTCTTCGTTCATCCTCGCGCGATGGCCAGCGAAGGCGTCGTCGCCTTCACGGCAGACCACGGTGAGTCCTTCGGGCGACACCAGCTCTGGTGGACGCACCACGGTCTGTACCGGGACCAGATTCATGTTCCTCTCATCTTGGCGGGGCGAGGGCTTCCTGAAGGACTGCAGTCAGCTGCGCCGGTCGAGATGATTTCCCTTGGCGCAACGCTGATGGATCTGGCGGGTCTCGACGCGAGCGAGCACCCCGCGCCCACCCTCGACCTCACCGGAGAGCGCCCATCGGAGCCGCGCTTCGCGCTTGGCTTTTCGGGGCACAAGGCCGCTATCGACCACGAGGGATGGCTTTTGATCCTGAACTTGGTGAAGCACAACTACGATCTCGGCCCGCGCGATTTCCCGAAGGGTGGCGTCGAGCTGTACCACGTGGAGACGGATCCAGCCTGTGAACGGGAGCTCTCCGCGGTCGAGACCCAGAGGACAGAGCGCATGAAGAAGGCGCTGATCCGGTGGCTGAATGACGCGCGACCGGCGGGCTACGCCACCGTTTTCAACATGAGTCCAGAGGCGGTGAAGCGCCTGCAAGAGCTCGGGTATGGCGGGATGTCGGAGAGTCCCAACGAGGGAGCCTGGTACACCGAGGACCAGTAGCGTCTCGATCGTCGCAGGCTTTGACGCCGTTCGCGGTCAATCCGGAGGGCCGTGGAGCGGGCCCATTCAGTCGAGCCCTGCTATCCTCTGGGTATGCGCCAGCTTCCCCACCTACACGCCGTCACCGCCGCGACGTTTCTCTCGGGCTCCATTCTACTCGCCAGCGCCGCAGCGGCTGCGCCGGTGGCGGCTTCGGCCCTGGCTCCAGTAGCGGCACCGATCCTGGCACCGAGCCTGGCTCCGAGCCTGGCTCCGAGCCTGGCTCCGGCACAGGGGCTTCAGTACCAGCTCGTCTGGGAGGACCTGTTCGACGGAACCGCGCTGGATCCGACGAAGTGGTCGCCGATGATCGGCACCGGCTGCCCCAATCTCTGCGGCTGGGGCAACAACGAGCTTCAGTACTACCGCGCGGAGAACGCGACCGTCAGCGGCGGCACGCTGAAGATCACGGCGCGGCGCCAGAACTTCGGCGGCGCCCAGTACACGTCGGCGCGCCTGCGCTCCAGGAACCTCGCGGACTTCACCTACGGCCGCTTCGAGATGCGCGCGAAGCTTCCCGCAGGTCAGGGTCTCTGGCCCGCGTTCTGGCTGCTCCCGACCGATAGCCTCTACGGGACCTGGGCCGCCAGCGGCGAGATCGACGTGATGGAAGCCGTCGGGCAAGACACTCGCCGCGTACTCGGCACCATCCACTACGGAGCAGCGTCACCGGGCAATCAGTTCTCGGGCGGCAGCTACACGCTCCCGACCGGCGACTTCACGAACTCGTTCCACACCTTCGCGATCGAGTGGGAGCCAAACGTGATCCGCTGGTACGTCGATGGCATCCTCTACTCGACGAAGACCTCGTGGTGGTCGTCGGGCGCAGCGTACCCGGCGCCGTTCAACGAGCGCTTTCACATGCTGCTCAACCTGGCCGTGGGAGGCAATCTCCCTGGCTCCCCCAACGGTTCCACGCCCTTCCCGGCGACCTACGAGATCGACTACGTTCGCGTCTATCAGCTTCAAGATCACGACCCTGCCGACTGCGTCGCCCTCGTCGATGACATGGAACACGGCAACCCCGCCGCCTCCGATTACTTCACCTTCAACGGCGGCGGCTTCGGAGACATCAGCGCCAGCTACACGGACCTTCCGCCAGCGGGCGGCGGCGCGGCGTCCCTGGCGGTGAACTGGACCGGGACCGGCTCGTCCGGCTTCCTCGGCGGCTTCGGGCGCACGAGGAAGCTGAGCCTCGAGGGCGCCACGCACCTGGAGTTCTGGATCAACCCTGACCCGGGCCAGAGCTACACCATGGAGATCAATCTCCAGGACGACGACAACGGGGACGACACGATTCCGCCGAGCCCCGACGGCGCGGACGACGAATTCCAGTTCGAGCTGGAGGTCAGCCCGCAGGGTTCGTCCCAGGGTCCGGGCGCGACGAGCGGAGCCGGCTGGCAGCGCGTGATGATTCCGCTGTCGAGCTTCGTGGACGACAACACCTTCCTCACCGGCGGCAACGGCGTCCTCGACCCGGTCTCGACCCTCGCAGGCGGGAACGGTCGCTTGATCAACGTGGTGGTCTCTCTCGTCAGCGCGGGCAGCCCCGACATCACCTTCCGCACGGACCTCTGGCGCTTCACCCGTCGAACCGGCAGCGTGTCGGGCCGTCTCTGGAACGACCAGAACGGCGACGGGCAGTCGACCGGCGAGCCGGCGCTGAGCGGCGTGACGGTCGAACTCGTGGACACCCTCCTCGACGAGGTGGTCGCGAGCGACGTGACGAACGGGAACGGAGACTACACCCTGACCGGCGCCATCCGCGGCGACTACGAGGTGCGAGTCGTCACGGGCACGCTTCCCGCGGGCGTCGGACCGACGACCGACCCCGACGGCACCGCGTCCGCTCACACCGCAGCGATCACCCTTGCTTGCGACGAGGCGGTCGCCGGGCAGCACTTCGGCTATGGGCCCCCCTTGGTGGGCTCGAACATCTGCTCTCCCGGCGTGAACAACTCGACCGGTGATTTCGGTCGCCTGGATGCGACCGGCAGCGCCGCCATCTCGTCCAACGACCTCACGCTGACCGGCTCCAGGCTCCCGCTCGGATCGCTCGGCTACTTCATCGTGTCGCAAACCCCCGGGTTCATCCAGAACCCGGGAGGCAGCTTCGGAAACCTCTGTCTGCTCCCGCCGATCGGGCGCTACCTCGGACAGGCCGGAGCCGTCGGCCCCGACGGCACGCTGTCCATCGGGGTCGATGTGACCGCCCTCCCGCAGCCGACCTCCATCGTCTCGGCGCAGCCGGGCGAGACCTGGTACTTCCAGCTCTGGCACCGCGACGCGATCCTTGGGATTCCAACCTCGAACTTCACCGAAGGACTGCGCATCATCTTCGAGTGAACCTCGAAACCGACGCCCAGAAGACCTCACCGCTGCCGATGGCACGGTCCACAGGACAGCCAGACTCCTCACCGAGGCCCACCAAGCTCGAGGTGTATCGGGACCCCGGCTACGCGGGAGACTATGACCGGCGCTGGAGCGGTACGCGCGGCCAGAAGCGGGATCGGCGCAAGGCCGCTGCCATCCGCCTGGCGTGGGCTTCTTTGGTCGCAGACTGGTCCCGAGATCGGCCCGAAGGTCTGAGGACTGAGCCGAGGAGCCTCCTCGATGTCCCCACGGGAACCGGCCGGTTCACCGATCTCTTCCACGAACTCGTCGAGGGGCAGGTTCTCGGCGCCGACCTCGCGGTGGCGATGCTCCTCGAGGCGCAGGAGAAGCACCCGTCCGGCCAGTACTGCGCGGTGGACGGACTGCATCTGCCCTTTCCCGACGACTCGTTCGACGTGGTGGTCTGCATCCGCTTCATGCACCTCGTTCGCGATTCGGAAATGCGCCGGGCGTTCCTTCGGGAGTTTGCCCGCGTGGCACGCGTCGGGGTGATCGTCGACTATCGCCACGGACACACGTTCCGCATCTGGGGCCGCCACCTCCGACATCGGCTGGGGCTCCGCAAGAGCGCACCCTCGAATCCCTCGCCGAAGGCCATCCGGAGCGAGATCGAAGCGGCTGGACTGCGGCTCGTCGCCGAGCATCGCGTTCACTTCGGACGCTACATGTCGGACAAGCGCCTCTTCGTGACGCGGACCGAGTAGGTCCCTCCGCGGACCGGTCAGATCACTCGGGCTTCGGCACACGACCGGCCATGCCGTAGGCCGTCGTCTCGTCGATCGTGACGTCCACGTCCTGGCCGACGAGGTCCGCCGCTCCGGTAAACGAAACGGGCATCCCCCACGGCGTACGGCCAAGCAGCGTCTTCTCGTCGCGCTCGGAGAGCGACTCGACGAACACCGGCACCGTCTGTCCGCGGTAGACCTCGAAGCGCTTGCGCTGGGTCTTCTCGGCCATGCGCAGGAGCCGCTGGTTCCGTTCCTTCTTGACCGCTTCGGGGATATCGTCCTCCATGCGCTCGTCCGCGCGCGTGTTCGGGCGCGGGTCGTACTTGAAGACGTAGTTGACGACGAAGCCCTGCTCCTCGAGGAAGGCCTCGGAACCGTTGAAGTCGGCGTCCGTCTCGCCCGAAAAGCCGACGATCCAGTCGCTGCCCAGCTCCATGTTCGGAACGGTCTCCCGCAGGATGTCCGCGCGCCGGCGATAGAGGTCCAGCGTGTAGCCGCGCTTCATGCGCTTCAGCACGTCGTCGCTGCCCGCCTGGGCCGGAAGCGGCAGGAACTTCTCGACCTTGTCGTAATCGCGGATCGCCTCGGCGAAGGACTGATTGACGTAGCTCGGGTGCAGCGTGATGAGGCGGATGCGCTTGAGTCCGTCGACGTCCTGAAGCCGCTCCAGGAGATCGGCGAGGCTCACGCGGCCCTGGCGACCGCGGCCCATGGGCTCCGCAGTTCCGGGCTTCTCGAAGTCCTCACCGTAGCTGTTGATCGTCTGGCCGAGGAGCGTCAGCACCTTGACGCCCTGGCTCGCGTACCACGCGGCCTCACGCACGAGTTCGTCGATCGGACGCGACCGGACGCGCCCGCGCGTGGTCGGCACGATGCAGTAGGTGCAGTTGAGATCGCAGCCGCGCATCACCGCGAGGTACGCGTGCTGGCCGCCCGTGTACTCCTCGCCGGCTCGATCGACGACCACGTCCTCGGCCATGTCGGTCGCCAGCAGGCGACGTTCGCGGGCGGTGAACTTGTCGGGGGCCAGACGTCGAGCGCGGAGCTCCTCGACCATCTTCGGCAAGAGGTGGAACTGGCGCGTGCCCGCGACGAGATCGACGTGACCCGCGCGCCGGAAGATCTCCTTCTCGACCCGCTGGGCCATGCAGCCCATGACTCCGACGACGAGGTCTGGCCGCTCGGCCTTCACCTTCCGGAGCTCGCCGACCCAGGACCAGGTCCGCTCCTCGGCGTGGTCTCGGACCGAGCAGGTATTGAACAGAACGATGTCGGCGTCCCCCATATCCGCCACGGTCTCGTAGCCACGGCGCTTGAAGCGGCCTTCCACGAGCTCCGAGTCGTACTTGTTCATCTGGCACCCGAAGGTGACGACGTGCAGCTTCTGACCGGCTCCGGCGGCCGCTGCGTCAGCAGCGGACTCCGCTTCGGGGGAAGTCTCCAGGGCGGGGCTCGTTTGACTCTGATGACGGCTCGTGGACATATCGCGCGCATGATGCCAGCGCGGGGCCGTCGGGACCCGGCCCAGAAGGGCAAAAGGGGCACACGGCCTTCCATCGCCCCCCCTCGGAGAGATCGCGAAGGTGACCACGTCCGTGGGCACCTCCTGTCCTACGTCCGGTGACCTTCCCCTGGAGTGGACACCGGCCGTGCGGCCTTAAAAGTGCGTCAAGTTGGCCCATTTCGACCCTCCAGGCCTGGTACGAGGCGTCAGGCCGTCCCCCAGAGCGGCTGGCACACCCTTTGCCTTCCCCTGGCGTTCCCCTCGGAGACCACGCCATGAAGCACATCCAGTTTCGCCCGTTCAGCCTTTCCGCCCTGCCCTCGGCCCTCAAGCGCAGCGCCGCCGTCCTGGCCGCTGTTCTCGCCGCCTCGCTGCTGACCGGCTGCGAGCCCGCCCGGCACCACCACGGACCGCCCGCGCCCCAGCCCGTCTACTTCACCGAGCTGGAGCCGAACGACACCCCGGACTTCCCGGACTTCGTCGGGTACGTCGACGAGCTCAGCTTCCTCGTGGTGGAAGGTCACGTCGAGGCCTTCGGGTATGACATCGTGGACCACATCGAGTTCATCGCAGACCAGCCCATGGAGGTCGACTTCACCCTGGAAGCGTTCGGAGCCTACGGTGACGTCGATGTCTCGATCTACGACCCGATCGCCAACCAGATCGTGGGCACCTACGCCTCCGACGGCCGCTACGAGGCGGGCACCCTCGTCATCCACGAAGCCGGCCGCCCGTTCCAGTTCATCATCGAGGCCTACAACACCAGCTCTGCCTGGAGCCTGGAGATCGTCGGCTACCCCCACGGCTGCGCTTGCCGTACCAGCGCGGGCCTCGGCGCCAACTCCAGCGATCTGGACGGCTCGAAAGAAGCCTCGAATCTCGACCTGAGCCGCGACGCAGAAGCGAGTCTCGCCCCCGCGGCGCTGCCTCCCTTCGAAGCCAAGCAGGAGCACGACATCCTGCGCGCGGGATCGAAATGACCCAAAGTGGGCTGGCGGACGCAAAGTTCTCGCCAGCCCCTAAAGCGGGGTACGGTTTTGTGTGAGCCAAGCCAGCAACCACCGCCGATCCGCCCTTCGCCTCGCCCCCCTCGCCGGGGTCGCAGGCGTTCTTTTTTTCTCCTGCATGGCGACGCCGCCCTCCGAGGTGCTGGCGTTCGACGGTGGGCGCGTCCGCGCCGCTGACGCCGTGGAAGCCGAGCGCGTGGAAGGCCTGCTCCAGATGCTCAAGCCGCGCCTTCTGGAGCTGCTTCCCGATAGCTCCTTCGAGGACCTGGAGGTCTGGGTCCAGGAGCGTCCTACCCTCTACCGCTATGCCACCGACGCCACCGCTGATGCCGAGGGACTCTGGTCCCCGACCCATCGTCGGATCATGCTCTCGCGCCACGCCGATCACGTCGAGCGCACGCTCGCCCACGAGCTGACCCACGCCGTCCTCGGCGATTCATGGAGCCTGCTGCCGGGCTCTCTCGAGGAAGGCCTCGCCGACCACGTCTCCGCCGCGCTCGTCGAAGACGGCGCCACGCGCCTGCGCGCCGGCCGCCTCTCCAGCGCCTGCCTCGCCACCGGCGGCCTGGAGATCGACGTCGACGTCACACGGCTGATTCCCGGCGAGACCACCTCGGAATCCAAGCCCGCCCGCCGCGGCTGGTCCGCGCGCGTCAAGCTCAAGGGCGACACCGACAGCACCGATCCCCTCGACGTCTTCCGTCTCTCCGCGGGCCTCTCCTCGACGAAGCTCGACACGGGTGCCAAGCGCGGCTACTACGGTCTCGCCTTCCTGGTGATCTCGCGCATCGCCGCGCGGGAGAACGGCTACGACGGCCTTCAGCGCATGTGCCTCGAAGCCGCCGAAGAGGGCCTCGACCAAGTCCCCGTGAAGGACGTCCTCGCCGCCGCGGGCCTCGGCTCGACGCCGGACGAGTGGCGCCGCGCCGCCGCCCAGGCCATGGGCCCCGACGAGGTCGTCGAACTCGTGCGCATGTACCCGGACTTCCTCGTGGACGCGCTCACCACCTACCTGGAAGCGCTGCGGCCGAGCGGCCCGATGGAAGGCTGGCTCGACCAAATCGACGTGCGCGTCAGCCTCGTGGAGGGCGGCGCTTCGATCGCCCTGAGCCGCCTCCCCTTCGTCGAGGAAGCGGTCGTGGCCGAGCTAACCCGGACGTCCATCCACACCGAGCTGCTCGCGGCTCGCTAACGAGTCTTCTCGGGCAGCACGCGCTGCCCCACGGCCACGGGAGGACGGGAGGCGCGGACGCAGCTCTTTTCGCGTAGTCGAGGTCACGGCGGCCATGACGGCGCCAGACGTGCCGCCATAGACGACGACGTCCGCTTCGTGCGTTTCGCCATGGGCAGAGCCCGAAGTCACCCGTGCGAGAGCGAGGACGCTGGAAGTCACGATGGAGTTCTTCACAGGCGCTCCATGTCCAGTCGGAGGGTCCCTTCGCGCTTCTCTTTCAGCTCGAAGGGCGCATCGATGCCCATCCCTTCCACGTGAACGGCGATCTGAACGTCGAGTCCGGTCTCGAGATCCAGGCGGAAACTCCGAGCGAAGTGGTTCAGCGTATCCCACACGAGCGTGCCCTTGCCTTCCAGCGTGCTCGTGTAGGTCGCGGATTCCAATTCCACGTCCACATCCTCAGGTGCGACGGTCCCGAGCATGTCGCCCACCGCCTCCGCCTGATCCGAGACGAACTCGACCTCCACGAGAAGCTCGAGGGTCATGGTGCCATCCTCGGCGGACACGAGGCGCACGCTCATCCCACCCGAGGCGTCGCCATCGAGGGTCTCCATCACGCCGGGCATGACGAGCGGATCGAAGGCGCCGTCCACGGCGTCCATGTCGGACTCGCGCTCCATGGGCAGTCGCCCGCCCGGCAGCAGCACCCGACGAAGCGCCGAAGCCTCGACCTTCCAGGACGAACCCACCTCGATATCCCTGTCGGGCACCGGCAGGAGGGCGATGAAGTCGCCGTCGGGATCGAGTCCCTCGAGGAGATCATCATCGCCGTCGTAGTCCTCGGCGAACTTCTTGACGTAGGCCTCGGAGTCGTCGTCCCAGAGGAACTCCACGGCCGCCCCATCGAGCTCCGAGTCCCCGTCGCAGGAGATCGCCAGCTCCGCGACGCCTGCGCCCATATCGAGCCTCAGGTTGCCGCTGGATTCGTAGGCGATGTCCTCGAACATCCTCCTCAGATGCAGCGGCCGATTGACGTCGGAGCGAAAGAAGGTGTCGACCACGCTCAGGCTCGCTTCACTCTTCAACTCGCTCGTGACGGTCGGAACGTCCTGGGTCTTCTCACCGTCGAGGAGAATCTCCGCCGAGGTCGTGGCGGACGTTTCTCTCCAGGTGTAGACGCGCTCGATCTGGAGGTCCGCCCCAGGCAAGAACATCGGCGGCGGCACCGATTCCGGTGCGGGGCCAAGGCACGTAAGCGCGAACGCGGCCACGCAAAGAGGACGCATGCGTAGGGTGGGGAGTAGGTGCGAGCCGACGTGCAAGTTCATCATGGATTCCTCTGGGGATACGGGTGCCTCTGGGAATGTCGCGGGGCAAGAGACCGAGCCTCCAGGTCGCTCTTGGCGCTCGATTCGAGACTCGGCGCGGAGTGACCTCAGTTCAGGTCTACGACCTGTACCACGAATCGTGACGTCCCTGGACGGTTAGCTCGCGCCTTTCCCTGCACCGCTGCCTTCGAGTTCTCGATCGCGTCGAAATCGACGAGCTCCCCGGCGCGCTGCCGAGGTACGTCGCATTGGTTTCAGCGACTCTCGTTTCTTAGCAAGGTGTCCGAGTCGAAGTGCTTAGCAGTAGTCCCGCCCAAGATTCGGCAACGCAGCTACGGACCTAAAGACGCGAAACGAATGCGGCGTACCCTTGCCGCAGGGCACTGGATGACACCCGGAGACCTCCTTCGCCGGGGTTCACCTCAACTGCACTCGGATCGCATCGCTGAAGTTCGACGTCGGCTGCCCCATGGACGAGTCGCGGTACCACGATTGGAAGTGCCACGTCGAGCCAGCTGCGGCGGAGACGGCGCCATTCGGCTGAGGGATGGAGAGGAGGTCGATCGCGAGTCCCGCGCGGCCGTCTGCACCGGCCAAAAACGGCACCTGCTGGTAGCGTCCGATGGATCCGGACAGGCACAGGTCGCCGACGCTTCCCCCGGCACCGGGCTGAAAACCGCTCGTCGCCGAAACCAGGAACATGCCAGCACTGGCGGCCGGGAGTTCGATGCAACGGAGCGTGAGGTCCCCGCCTGGCACCGCGCGCGAACCGAGCGCCGTGATCCGAGCGGGTCGTCCGGTGCTGTTCGGTTGACCGGCACAGATCGGCTGGGCGGCTCCGTACCGATCGAGTCGAACGACCACGAAGGGCTCTTCGCCGGAAGGTCCCGCGAGGAGGCCTTGCCAGTAGAGGCGTGTACCGTCGGCAGAAAATGCCAGCGCATTGGCCCAAGAACCTGAAGCGAGCGCCCAGCCGGGGTCTGCGGTTCCGTCGCCGTCGACGTCGATCGTCGACCCGGCCGCCGCGGCGGAAAGCGCTTCCACGGAGACTTCCACGTCCGCCGGCTCCCTGATCGTGGCAACGAATCCGCGGGCGTCCATCGCCTCGAAGCTCTCCAGTACTGTGCCCGGGAGCCAGCTTTCCACCGCACGCCGGTTCCGAACGATGAAACCTCTGGCGCCACCCGAGGCCGAGACGTAGCAGGTGAACGCTGCATCACCCCCGTTGTTGATCGCGATCGAACCGAAAGAGGCGAAGGTGCCGCCCGGCCCCGTAAAAAAATCGGGAGCCGGGCCCCACTGATAGGCGCCGAGCCCGCCGCCGAAATCGTACAAAGCGCCGTCTACCACGATCGCGTCGCGGGTATTCAGGCCAAAGCGAACGCGCGCGATCCAGTGACGCCCGTCAGGGCTGACCCCGAGGTGCAGGATCTCCGTCACGGGTGAGGGGAGTCCCGGCAAGACATCGCCGCTGCCGAGGAGATCGACCGGACCGGGGTAGCGTGCGACGCAGTCTCCAGTCTGCTGGGCGTCCGAGAATCGACCGCGAACGAAAGAGCTTCCGTCCGCGAGATGAACGATGTCCCGGAAATCCCTCCAGGTCCGCCCTGGCGTCCCGAGTGGATCTCCGGACCGCGCCATGAGCTGGTCGTCGATCCACACGCTCCGTCCCCCGCCCAGGGAGCCGCCGATCCCAGGGTAGACGCTTTCGATATAGGCCAGTCGCCCACTCGCAGGGCTCGGCTGGAGGAGGTGCATCTGAGGCCAGCTAGCAATATCCGCAGGAATCCGAAGAAGCTGCGCCGCGCCGCCGTTGGGACTCAGATCGCCGAACAGGGCAGAACGGCTGAAGGTCTGCCCCACGTCGAGTCGACCGGAAATCGCCCAGCCGCCGTCCGCTCCCGTGGACAATCCCTCCAAGAACACTGGCCCGGTCGTGCTCGGCCCTGCTGAAGGGTCTGCGCCGAAGAGCACCACCGTGGCGTCCGGGACCTGGGCAGCGACCACAGGCGAGACGACGGCAACGAGCGCCGCGAAGCGGGAGAGGAGGAGAACTGGCTGGCTGAGTCCTTGCATGATCGAGTCGTAGTAGGGCCGGGGCTCGTCCATGCTAACCCAGCCGTAGCAGCTCGTGCCGAACCACCGCCGGTACGACCGCTGCCCGCAGTCAGGATCCCGAATGGCTTCACCCCATCGCCGAGTCGTAGCGTCTCAGACCGATCCGGAAGATCCGCACCACGATCAGCGCGAAGACCACCAGCACCAGCGGATAGGCCAGCGCGAAGCCGCCGCTCAGCTTCCCGAGCACGAGCGAAGACGGAAACCAGGACACCGCCGCCACCGGCACGACGTACAGCAGGAACCGCGCCATCGGGCTCGGGTAGACGTCGATCGGTCGCTCCCCCATCGTCGTGAAGAGCTGCGACGAGAGCTGGCCCAGGTCTGAGTTCATCAGCCAGAGTTCCACCAGGCAGTAGAAGAGGCTGACGAAGACCTGGGCGAACGCGATCAGTCCGATGGCGCAGGGCAGAGCCCAGGCCACGTGCCAGCCGGAAACCTGGTGGCCGACCACTCCACTGAGCGCGTAGACGAGCCAGCCCGAAGCGATGAGAAGGTTCGTGAGCCCCTCGGGACTGAAGCGCTGATAGAAGTAGAGGAACGCCGTGGGACCCGGGCGCACGCGGAACGAGTCCAGCGCGCCGTTCTTCAGATCGCCTCCGAAGTGCCACTGTTGCCCCAGGAAGGTCATCATCAGCGCGTCCGCAACGAAGGTCATGCCGAGGAACACCTTCATGTCCGCGAACGACCAGCCGGCGAGGGACACCGCCCCGGAGGCGCTGTCGTCGCCGAGGGCGTACAGCATCGTGAACGTCGCAATGGACGACACGTAGAAGAGGGAGTCCATCAGCACCTGATTGAAGAACTCCCAGCGGAACTGACTCTTGCGGACCCAGCCGATGCGAGCGTATGCGCGCATCACGCGGAGACCCCACTGGAGTCGCTCCGGCAGACTCGATGGCCTCTGCTGCCCCATCACATCCCGGCTCCCACGTAGTGCGCGAGACCGCGCCGCCAGGTGAACCGCCTGAGAGCGTCCAGCAGCACGAGCTGCACGGTGACGATCGCGAGACCCCGCAGAAACGCGTCCGTCCCGAGCCTCCCCATCAGGATCTCGATCGGAGCCGAGATCATCCAGTACGGGAAGAGCCAGGAGAACGCGCTCGACGCCCACACCGGCATCTGCGAGACCGGCATGATCGCGCCGCCCACGAAGGAGATCACGAACCACGCCATGACGAGCAGGCTCCAAACGACGTCCAGCCAGAACGCCAGCGTGTTCAAGATCACGGTCAGAAGAAAGCAGCAGTAGCTCCCGAGAAGCACCAGGGTGAGCGCCTGCCCCGTCGCCAGCCAGCTCACCGGCACGAGCCAGCGGTCCCCCATCAGCGCGTAGGCCAGACACCAGACGAGCGTCGCCACGACGACCTGCATGATCGTGAACTGAACGAAGCGGCCCTGGATCAACACGAAGTACCGGAACGGCATCGTGAGGTACTTCGTGATCCGCCCCTCGAAGATCTCGGCCGACAGATCCAGCCCCCGGGCGTTGAACACGAGCTTCATCACAATCAGAAGCCCCGCCACGTAGCGAACGATTTCGGAATACTGCCAGCTGCCCAGGGTGGCGTCGGCCGCGTCACCGGATGCGGAAGCGCTCCGGTAGATCGCAGCGAACACGAACAGCATCACCAGCGGCTGCACCATCCCGTTGAGCACCTCACGCACGAAGAAACCGGTGCGGAACTGAATCCGCTTGCGGAACTCGTAGCCCACCGTCTTGACGAGCAGCGCGAGATCCGTCCTGGCATCGGACTCCCAAGAACTGACCTTCGCCTCCGCCCGGGTCACACCGAGGCTCCTTCGGGACGCGAGCCCGCGATCGACGATCCCTCACGGTCGCTGCGCCGGTAGATCTCGCGCACGAGCAGCTCCAGCGGCTGTCGCTCGACCGACAGGTCACGGACCTGGAGCAGCTGGAAGAGCGCGGGCACGAGTTCCGGCAGGCGTGCTGCGTCCACGACCACCGTCACGGCAGCCACGCTTCGCCCCGCCACCACGGCGCCGAAGGCCGCGATGTCGCGACTCAATGCGCTCTCATCGATCGGCGTGTGCGGGTCGACATGGACCTCGATCGCACGCTTGCCCATCACCTGTGCGGAGAGCGCCGCGAGATCGCCATCGAACGCCATGCGCCCGCCATCCAGCACCACGATGCGCTTGCAGGTTTCCTCGATGTCCTCGAGGTCGTGGCTCGTCAGCATGAACGTCACCCCGCGCTCCTCGGCCAGTCGCACGAGGAACTGCCGGATCACCTCACGCGAAACGAGGTCGAGCCCGATGGTTGGCTCGTCGAGGAACACGACGTCGGGGTCGTGCAGGAACGCGCCGATGATCTCCATCTTCATCCGCTGGCCGAGCGAGAGCTGGCGCAGCTGGATCTTGAGCCGGTCCTCGACGTCCAGCATCTTCGTGTACTCGGCGACGCGACGGTCGAAGTCCACGGTCTCTATGGAGTAGATCTCCTTCAGAAGCTTGAAGGAGTCGATCGGCGGAAGGTCCCACCAGAGCTGACTCTTCTGCCCCATGACGAGCGCCAGCCGCGCCTTCTCCTGGTTCCGCAGGTGGAAGGAATCCCGCCCGAAGAGCCTCGCCGCGCCGGTGGTCGCCGGGACGATCCCTGTCAAGATCTTCACCAGCGTCGTTTTCCCGGCGCCGTTCGCGCCGATGAGACCCACCGTTTCCCCGCGACGCACCGTGAGATCGATCCCGGAGAGCGCATCGACGACGACGCTCTTCCGAGCCACGAAGTTCTTCAGGACCCCCAGGAAGCCCGGCTGCCGTTCGAACGTGGTGAAGGATTTCCCGACGCCGTGGGCCTCGAGGACGTACGCGTCGGTCTCGCCACCGGCGTTCACGAAGCCGGCTGAACCTTCCAGTCCGCGTAGCAGTTGGGAGTCTCGAAGACGCGCAATTCGACGAGCTGAACGCCGCGTCCGGCGGCCGCCGGCAGGGTGTCGAAGCCCTCCTGGAAGCGCGCCGCCAGCCAGCTACAGAGATTCTCTACCGTGGAAGGAAACTCAACCTCACAGCGCTTGTCGCCCTGCTGGATCAGAAACGCCAGGAGATCGGCGTCCCCGCGGTCCACGATGCAGGCGTGGTCCAGGGACCCGTCCACGAAGGCCTTCATGACCCGGAAGGCGTCGCCGAAATCCAGCACCATGCCGAGATCGTCGGTCGTGTCGGCCGCCAGCGTCGCGATGGCGACGTACCTGTGCCCGTGAAGGTTCTTGCACTTCGTGGTGCATCGGGGGCCTAGACGGTGGGCCATATCCCACTCGATCCGCCTGGAAATGGTCACCGAACCGCTCATACCGGGAGCTTAGCGATTCCGCGCCCTGGTGCGGCCAGCAATTACACTCACTCCGGCCGGAGCGGAGCCCCGATTCCACCGCAGGGAAAAGGCCGACGTCCCGGGCGGCGATCGCCGCCTCCGAACCGCTATGATCGCGACCCTGCCGGCGCCCAGCGCCGGCCCTCTCCCCATGAACGACCCCCAACACGTCGCGACAGGCGGCTCGCCGCTGGCGGGACTCGACCTGGTCACGATCCGGAACCTCCGGGCATGGACGCTCATCGGCGTGCATCCGCACGAGCGAGAGATGCGCCAGGAACTTCGGATCGACGTCTGGCTGGGCACCGACACGCGGGGCGCAGCGGCCGGCGACGACCTGGAGAAGGCGATCGACTACTCCGCCGTCTGCAAGGCCTTCCGCGAGCACGCGGGCCAGGCCCAGCATCTGCTCGTCGAGACGCTGGCCGAGGACTTCGCGCGCATCGCGCTGGAGCGCTTCGGCGCCCGCGCCGTCCGCGTCTCCGTCGAGAAGCCCGACGCCGTTCCAGGAACCGATGCCGTTGGCGTCCTGATCGATCGACCACGATGAGCCGCCAGGTCCAGCCCACACCGGAGCGGTACCCCAAGGGCCGCGATACGCGGCCCGGCGCACGGCTCGTCGTGCTCGGCCTCGGTTCCAACCTGAACGGCAGGGAGCAGATCGCGCGGGCGATCGACCGCATCAGCTACTCGTTCGACCTGCTCGTCAAGTCGACCCGTTACATCGGCCCCGCAGAAGGCGGCCCGAACGACACGGGTGAGCCGATCGCGCTCCCGCCCGAGGACGCCAGCGAGGAGAACCTCAGCGTCTATTCGAACGCCGCCGTTCTCGTCCGAACGGCCGACTCCTTCAAGGAGATCCGCAAGGAGCTGCGCCGACTCGAAGAGGAACTCGGCCGCACTCGCGACGATCCACGCCGCGTCGCGATCGACATCGACATCCTCCTGATCCAGGGAGAGGTGATCCGCAACAAGCACGACGAGGTCGTGGTCCCGCACCCGGATCTCGGCACCAAGCGCCACGCGGCGCTTCCCAGCGCGGAGGTCGCCCCTTCGCTCAAACACCCGCAGTCGAAAGAACGACTCGCCGATATCGCGGCGCGGCTCGCGTAGCGGATACCGCCTACCAGGACGCGATCAGAGCATCCAGCCGCCCGCGACCTCGAGATTCTGACCGACGATGTGCGACGCTGCCTGGGAGACCAGGAACGCCGCCGCCTCGGTCACCTCGCCCATCTCGGCCGGACGACCGATTGGAATCTTCTTGTGTAGATCGTCCGACAGCGTGTCCTCCGCGGCGCCGTCGTGCGGCACGAAACCCGGGGAGATCATGTTCGCCCGAACGCCGAACTCTGCTTCCTCGATGCTGAGCGCTCGCATCGTCACGAGTAGCGCGGCCTTCGACGCGATGTAGGCCGCCGTGACCTGCCTCGCGCGCCAGCGCTCCAGGCCCGCGCAGCCGAAGAAGAGGTACGCACCGTGGCTCTCGCGCAAAGGGGAGCGCGCGGCATCGATCATGTGAATCGCCGTGAAGAGATTGCCCTGGAGCATCGCCTCGTGGTCGGCGGGCTTCGTTTCCGAGAGGGGCCGCGTCAGGTAGGGCCCCACGGCGTGCACGAGAACGTCGAGCCGACCGCTACGCTCGATCACCGCGCCGACGAGACGCTGCGCCTCCTCGGCCCGCGTGAGTTCCGCCTGGTGCGCGCGGCCCTTCCCGACCAGCTCCTCGGTGCTCTCGGCCTTCGATTCGCTGTGGTAGGCCGCGTGAACGAGGTAGCCGCGACGAATGAGCTCACCTGCGATGCCGCGGCCGATGCCCTGGGCCGCCCCGGTGACGAGCGCCACCTTGCCAGCGCCTTCCTTGCCCGGAGTGTCTCTCCCTTGGAGCGCCTCTGTGTTCAGGGTGGTGTCTGTTTTCATGGCGACGGGTTGTAGCAGATGCCCCCGGGGGTGGCGGTGGCCTCGAAAGGAAACTCCACCCGGACTCCTGGGGAAAGGAATGAGCCCCGAGGTGGAAATCCTGCTTGGCCACGTACCATGATCCGGGCCCCGGCTCCTCCGCCCCTCCAATCCCATGACGAAGACGATTCCCACGCCGATCACGGACTTCCACGCCCATATCTTCGCGCGGCCGTTCTTCGATGCACTCGCTTCCCAGAGCCCGCTCCCTGGACCCGTCGAGCAGAAGCTCCGGGACGTCACGGGCCGGATGGGCATCGAACTTCCGGAGCCAGGGATCGACGCGCACCTGGAGCGCTGGGTCGGCCAGCTCGACGAGCACGGGGTGACGAGGCTCGCGGCCTTCGCCAGCGCCCCCGAGGAGATCCAGACCGTGGGCGAGATGGCGGCCCGTTCGAAGGGCCGCCTCGTGCCGATCGCGGTCTGCAACCCGGCTGCACCCGGGGCCGCGGAAAGGCTTCGCCCGCTCCTGGAGGAACGGGGCTTCCGCGGCGTCCTCCTGTTCCCCGCGATGCACCACTACCACCTCTCGGACGACGCGGTTCGCCCCGTGCTCGATCTCCTGGAGGAGCACGAGGCCATCGCCTACGTCCACTGCGGCATCCTCGTGATCAAGCTGCGCGATCTGCTCGGACTGCCGCGCCCCTACGACCTCCGCTACGCGAACCCGCTCGAGGTCATCCCGGCGGCGTGCGCGCACCCGGGCCTCACCTTCTGCATCCCGCACTTCGGCGCGGGGTTCTTCCGCGAAACGCTGATCGCGGGCGCGCAGTGTTCCAACGTCATCACGGATACCTCATCCACCAATGGCTGGGTCAAGACCCAGCCTGACCACCCGAGCCTGACGAGCGTTCTGGAGCGAGCCCTCGACGTCTTCGGCGTCGATCGAGTGGCCTTCGGCACCGACTCGAACGTCTTCCCCCAGGGCTGGCGCTCCGAGCGCTTGACGGAATGGCGCCAGGTGGCGGCCGAACTCGGACTCTCGGAGGCGGAGTGCGTTCAGCTGTTCCACGGCACCGCCGACCGTCTGCTGGGAGCCACCAGAACCGTGCAGCACGCCACGTGATGAAAGGAACGCTACAACGCTCCGCATCGAGGACCCAGGTGGTGCCCATGGCGACCGCCGCGGCCGTATGGCTGCTCAGCAGCTGCGCCAGCGGCCCCGTTTACACCAGCGCGCCCGTTTACCCCAGCGCGCCCGTTTCCTCCAGCGCGTCTGGAGCCCAGAGGCTGAGCGTCACGGGCCAGTACTCCCGCACGTCCCGCTTCCGCGAGGTGGATCCGTCGAGTTCCCCCTTCACCGTGGACACGCTGCTCGGCATCCGGCAGCTCAGCGACGAGAACCGCTGGCAGGAACTCGACTCCCAGCCAGAGATCGGCGTCAGCGTCCAGGCGCCGATCCTCCTCGATGACCCGACGACGGTGGTCGACGACCGGACCGGCCTCTGGAGTGCGCTCAGCTACGACTTCAGCGTGCGCTACGCCTTCGACAGGAGTTCGACGACGAACGGCGGAGACGCCGTGCAGTCGCTCGATTCACGCACGATCGATCTGAGCGCAGGCCTCATCCTCAGCCCGTTTCAGTACAAGAGCCGCTTCCAGCCATACATCGGCGGCGGCGTCGCGTTCCTGTTCCTGGACACCGACCTGCGCCTCGGTAATTCGGTGCAGTCCGATCGCGACACCGTGCTGACGAGCTACCTTCGAGCCGGAGCGCTGGTGGAGTTCGCCTACGGTCGGCACGTCGGCGTGGACGCGCGCTGGCTGAACAACGCCGACGTGATGATCGACGGACTCGGGGCCGATGTGGGTGCGCTGACCGTGAGCCTGGTCTTCGGCGCGCAGTTCTGAGACAGCTTCATCTGCCTCTTCATCTGCCTCCGGTCACGTCGAACCACGACACCACGCGCGGGACGACCACCGACTCCGGCAAGCGCTGGAAGACGACGCCGCCGGCGCTGCACCGGTAAGCCACGCCGACGTCGCTCGTTCCCACCGGCGCCAGCGCCGGATGGTCGACCCCCACGCCGTCGTCGAGCAGCACCCGGTGCTCGGCGGGCCAGTGACCCGCGTTGTCGCTCGAGCCCTTCAGGAGCAGGTTCCGGCTCGGGCGCCTCTCGGTCGCGGGATTGGCGAACACCATGCGCGAGTCCCAGCCCTTGCCGCGCGCGCGCCCGAGGTGGACCAGCGCGCCGTCGCTGCCCGCGTTCTTGTGGAGCTCCGTGGGGCCCAGTGCCTTCTTGGCCCTCCAGGTCACGCCCAGGTCGAGAGACGTTCTCTCGCTGCGGAGCGCCCCTCGCCCGTCGTTCATGTTGAGCAGCAGCGCACCTGGTCCGACCTCTACCACCGCTGAAGTCGTGGTATTCGGGAACGCCGCGCCGTGCATGGCCCATCTCTTTCCTTCGTCGTCACTCACGATCACGGCCGCACAGGCCTCGTCTTCGATGCGGAATCCGCCCCGAACGATGACCGGGACGACGATCTCACCCGTCGACATCTTGATCCCGGTGCTCCCGACCGCCGTCACGGGCTTCGGGCTGGCGAGCTGGATCTCCTCCCAGGGGGTCCAGGTGGCGCCGCCGTCCGAACTCTGGGACTGTACGATCCCCGCCGCGCGCTGGGCCAGTAGGTGGACCCTGTGCGCCTCCAGATCGTAGACGAGGGATCCGCCGGAGCACGCCGCAGCCCCCTCCGGCAGCGGCACGAGCGGCCACGTCCGACCGCCATCGAGACTTCGGTAGAGGCTCACGCCGCCAGGCTCACCCGCGGCTTGGGCCGTCACCGCTACGAGGAGGCCTTCCCCGCGCGACCCGTGCGCAAGAGCCGTGACCATGGACACCGAGCCCACGCTCGTCCCGGCAGGCGTGATCCTCGTGGCCAGCCAGGAATCACGTTCCGGACCGTCGGAACGGGGCCGATAGGTCTCGCCCCGGATCTCGAACTCCACGCCGTGCCGAGCCGACGTATGCCAGTACGCATCGCCGTCCAGGTCGATGTCCGCGCGGACGCGTACCGTCACGGGGAGACGATTGAGCCCCGTGGAGAGTTCCACCGTCTCGACTTTCCGGTCCAGTGACCCGATGGCAGCGCTGGTCATGATCGCAGAGGCGGATCCTGCTCCCTCCTCTGGGTTCGACGCTCCGCGCGCGGTCGAGGTCTCGATCACCCTCGCCTCCTCGACGACGAGCGGATCCAGGGAGCCCGAGGTCACCACCTCCAGGACGCCCACCTCGACCGTCTCGCCCACGACCAGCGGCCTCGTGGAGGGGATCAGCGTCACCGACTCCACGATCATCGGCGTGGGGCGCACGAATCGGAGGTCGTCGATCCAAACGCCGCGCTCAAGAGGTGCCGTGACCTCGAAGCGCACCTGGACCGGGACCGAGCCCAGCGGGAGCGAGATCGAACTCACGTCCTTTCCGTTCACCCGGCCGGTGAGTTCATGGATCTCGGCGGTGCCCGCGCGGTCCAGGAGCGTGACCGTGAACTCGAACGGCTGCTTGCGACCATCTCGCTGGCAGGCGAACTCCAGCGTGCCACCTGCCGCCAGCCCGGGCGCGACTTCCAGAACCGTCGGGTTACGCTCGCCGCCCGGCAGGCGGAGCGCTAGCTCGGCCTCGGCCCACCTGGGCGGATGAACGATCTCCAGAGCCCCTTCCCCTTCGACCACGAAGCGACCGATCGGAGAGAGCAGCGCACCGTCTTCGGCGACCTCGACGCTCTGGAAGGTCTCCGAAGAAGCCGGGCCCGCGTCCTGGTTGAGCGCGCTGGCCACCGGCGCCACCGCGATGAGGACCAGCAGCGCAAAGAGCATCAGTTCGGCACTCCCTCGTCGACCTGGGCTTCCTGACCGCGCAGCACCGAGTTCTCCATGAAGAGCTGGCGCTGATCGATCACGGGCTTCGCGTCGAGAAGCTCGAAGTCGATCTGGCCGGAGTGGCCGTAGGCCGTCACCGCGTTCTTCCAGGTCGTCTTCTCGACGGCGTCCGCGGGCACGCCCTGCTCCAGCATCATCTTCGCGGTCTTCGGCACCGACAGCGGATCGCTGACGCCCCAGTCGCACGACGAGTCGACGATGAAGCGATCGGCCCCGTACTGCTTGGTCAGGTCGACCATGCGCTGGGAGCCCATCTTCGTGTTCGGGTAGATCGTGAACGCGGCCCACGCGCCCGCGTCGAGCACGGACTTCACGGTCTCCTCGTTGTTGTGATCGATCACGAGCTTCTCCATGTCGATCCCGACCTCCTTCGCGACGTCGATCGAGCGGATGATCCCGCGCTTTTTGTCCCGGTGGGGCGAGTGCACCATGACGACCATGTCGTGCTCGCGCGCGAACTCGAGCTGCCACTGGTACGCGCGCTCCTCGGCCGGCGTGATCTCGTCGTAGCCGATCTCGCCGATGGCGACGACGCCTTCCTTGAGCGCGAAGCGCGGCAGGATCTCCAGGACGTCCTTCGCGAGCCCCTCGTTGTTGGCCTCCTTGGAGTTCAGCCCGATGGCGCAGAAGTGCTGGATGCCGAACTGGGACGCGCGGAAGCGCTCCCACCCGACCAGTGAGGAGAAGTAGTCGACGAAGGATCCGACGTTCGTGCGCGGCTGGCCCAGCCAGAACGCTGGCTCGATCAACGCGCGAACACCCGCTTTTGCCATGCGTTCGTAGTCGTCGGTGGTCCGCGACGTCATGTGGGCGTGCGGATCGAAGAAGCGGAATGAGGACATGACGTCAGCTGGGGTTGCCAGGGGTATCGGTAGCGGGATCGGAGTCGGTATCGCCGGGGAAGAGCAGCGCGCCCTGCGCCCTCCCCTCTTCGTGTTCGCGGGTCTGTGGCTCCGCGCCCTCGGGCGGCGAGATCGACGCGAACGCGGTCTGATCGTGACGCCCCATGAGCGCCCAGCCCGCGATCGGCCCGAAGTAGGTGCCGCCGTCGGCCTGGATCTCCTCGAGTCGTTCGGTTTGGCCGAGGCGCCCGAGCGCGAGGATCGCTCCCTTGCGGGAAAGCTCGTCGTCGCCGGAGAGTTCCTTCTCGATCGCCGCGAGCTTGCGCTTCGTCGCCTCCAGTCCGCTCTCGGCGGAGCCCATGCACATCCACAGCTCCGGGAAGACGCGACGGCCCGCGCTCCGGCGCTCGTCCGCGAGGTCCAGCGCCATGCGCGCCAGCTCCTCGTCCACGCGGCGGTCGAAGCCCACGACGCGCCAGAGCGGCGCTTCGACGAAGAGCGACTTCATGCAGAGCTGGTGCCACGCGACGTCATCGAAGTGAGCCTCGGGGAACGGCGTATCCATGCCGTTCGCCTCGAAGACCGTCTTCATGTTCGTACGGCAACCTTCCGCCGATCGAACCGCGAAACGCTCCGGGCCCGGGAGGAACTGGAGCGAGCGGTAGAGCGCGCAAAGTTCGCCCTCGTCGGCGTATCGGAACGCCTCTTCGAGCGCCGACAGCAGCGATTCCGGATCCGCCTTGGCTCGCTCGACGATCAGTCGAACGCGCGCGGCTTCGAGCGCGGTCCAGCGCGACGGATTCCAGCCCGCGAGGAGATCTTCCGCGTCTGCGACGAGCTGCGGCGACGGAGCCAGGGCGCCCTTCGGGGCGTAGCGACTCGCGGCCGAGAGCGCCTGGCAGAACTGGCCGTCGGACGCCCCCGCTGCAAGACCGGCGAGAACTCCTTCGCTCCAGGCGGCGTACTTCGCGGCGTGGCCCGAGCCCGGGCAGGCGGCCACGGCCGCGTCGAGCCAGGCGGAGAGCTTCTGTAGGTCGGGGGCAGTCAAGGGGGGCATGTCGGTCGAACTCATGACTCAGCGTGGTGTATCGGGTCGCGCGGGCGCCGCGCTCAACCCTTCCCGCAGGGCAAGGACGAGGAAGGCCGTGCCCGCGTTCACCGAATACTCTGAATCGAGGAAGTCCGAGGTCGAACCGTTTTCCCGCTGAGTTTTGATGAGATGCGGTCTCAGCCGCGCGTGCCAGCCCTCGCGCTCTTCCTCGGGCAGGAGGCTGATCACCTGGGACGCGTAGTAGTGCGCGAAGAAGTAGAAGTACCCGGCGTTCGAGTGGAATCCCTCGTGCGGGATCGGGCGCATCCGGGCGTGATCGAGGAAGCCGTGGCTCTTGAAGAACGCTTCGAGCCCCTCGCGGATCACCTCGTCGGTGACGCGGCGGTCGCCGGTCACGCGGCGCGCCCAGTTGCCGACCTGGGTCCGGCCGAGGCTGCCTTCCATCAGATTGATGTGCTCCACGCCGCTGAGGCGGACGACCGGATCGAGATCGTAGCTGTAGGCGCCGTTCGGCAGCACGCAGCGATTGAGGTACCGAAGCGCGCGCTCCTCGACCTTCTCCGGGACCTCGATGCCGACGGTCGGCGCCGCGTGAAGCGCCGGGAGCACGAGCGCCGTGCAGAAGCTCGTCGCCCACGTCGGCTGGCGGCTGAACGGCGGGTCGTCGTAGTACGCCCAGCCTCCGGAGACGGCCTGATGCTTCTTCAGTACGGCCAGGAACTCGTTGGCGCGCTTCTGAAGCCGCGCGCGCCAGGCATCGACCTGGAAGCGCTCGTCCTGGAGCAGCTCGATCGTGGCGGTGAATCCGTAGAGCGACGACCAGACGTAGTCGATGTCCCAGTCGCTGTCGCGCCTCGGCAGCTCGCAGTCGCAGAGCCACCCGACGGCCCGCTCGAGCGCCGCGCGCCGTTCGGGCGTCTCGTCGAGGGAGGCGAGCGCCATGCACACGATGCCGTGGGACGCGATCCGCCAGGAGCGGAACGTGCTGAGCGCGAACCCGACCTCCTCCAGCGTGGGCAGGTCGTCGCCCCACGATCCGTCCTCGCGGATCTCGCCGACGAGAAACGCCGCAGCCTGATCGATCGCCGGACCGGCGGCCTCACGCGGCAGGCTATAGGGCACCTCTTTCGCGTCGCGCTCGGACCCGATGACATCCTTCGCCGCGGGGAGCTCCTGGGTAGGAGCGGCCGACAGGACCAGGAGAATCGCAGCTGTGAGGGTGCCGATCACTTCCCGTCCCCGTCCGACATGTCTTCTTCAGGGGCGTCGGCCGGGGCGCTTTCCAGCTTCTTGCGCGCTTTCGCGACCGCCTCCTTGGCCTTCTTCTGGTCCCGCTTCGCCTGGTCCAGCTCGTGCCTTGCCTTGGTCGCAGCCAGCTCGGACTCCGCGCGCTTCTTCGCCGCGCGAATCTCCTCGGCCTGGAGTTCCGCCTCGGCGGCCCGCACGGCACCCGCGAGCTCCAGGAGCTCCGCGGGCAGATTCGACTCCACCTCGATCGCCATCTCCTCCGTCTCGATCGCCAGGTTCTCCTGGGCGAATTCGAAGGACTTCTCGTAGCGGCGGATGATCTCGTCCTTGGCTCCCGCCTCGGCCTCCTCGTCCATGATCTCCCGCATGTTGAGGAGGTCCGTCTCGGCCTTCAGGAGCTGCTCGCGCGCCTTCTCCAGGGACAGCCCTGCCTTGCGCCGCTCCAGCGGACTCTCGCGCTCCTCGAAGCGGACCAGGTCCTCCCGCGCAGCCTTGAGGGCCTCCCGCTTCTGACGGAGTGACTCGTTGATCTCGATCTCCTCGGCCTCGCGCTCCAGGCGAGCGATCTCGACTTCCGCTTCCTTGTACGCGCGCTCCTGATCGCTCAGGACCTTGGCCTCGATCGCGTCGTCGAGCCACTCCCTGGGCGACTTCGACTCGTCGGCCTCCCCGTCGCTCGACTCGGCTGGGACGCCCTCGTCGCTCGGCCCATCTTCCTGGTCTTCCGAATCCTCCTGGCCCAGCGTCGCCGCCGCCTCGACGGCCCGCGACTGGAGAAGAGTGGGCCGCAGGTCGGCATTTCCCGTGCTCTGGCAGGCTCCTGCCGTGAGAAGGAGGGCCGCGGCGGCGGGGATCAGGAGAGCTTTCATCGAATCAGCTGCTTTGGAGGTAGGTGTAGGGCCCCGGATCCGCAATCCTTGCGGTCCAGGGCCACCATCATGCGACTGTGCATCGACACTGCAACGCGCATTTGGGAGACTCACCGGCCCGAATCCCAGCTGGAGCACCTCCCGGGCCGGCCGTCGGCCCCAACGCTTCCTGCCGACCCACTTTCATCCGCCCCCCTTACCTGGCCCTTGCTCCCCGGCGAGTTCGGTCCACGAGTCCCATCTGAGCCATGACACACGGTGTTTTCCGCGTTCCCGTTCCCACGAACGAGCCCATCCAGGGCTACGCGCCCGGCAGCCCCGAGCGTGCATCGCTCTCCGCCAAGGTCGCCTCCATGTCCAAGGAGGTGCCTGAGATCCCCCTCATCATCGGGGGCGAGGAGATCCGCACCGGCAACGTGGTCGAGGTCACGATGCCGCACAACCACCGGCACGTGATCGCGAAGGCCCACCTCGCGGGCGCCGCCGAGGTGAAGAAGGCGATCGACGCCGCCGAGGCCGCGCGCCACGACTGGGACGCCCTGCCCTGGGAGGAGCGCGCCGCCGTTCTCCTGCGCGCCGCCGACCTCCTCTGTGGCCCCTGGCGCGACACGATCAACGCCTCGACGATGATCGGGCAGTCCAAGACCTGTCACCAGGCCGAGATCGACGCCGCCTGCGAGATGGCGGACTTCTTCCGCTACAACGCGAGCTACGCGGTGCAGCTCTACCAGGAGCAGCCCGAATCCTCGGCGGGCGTCTGGAACCGCCTGGAGCACCGGCCCCTCGACGGCTACGTCCTCGCGATCACGCCGTTCAACTTCACGTCGATCGCGGGCAACCTGCCGACGGCCCCGGCGCTGATGGGCAACACGGCCGTCTGGAAGCCGTCGCACACCGCGCTGCTGTCCAACTACTACACGATGAAGATGCTGGAGGCGGCCGGCATGCCGCCGGGCGTCATCAACTTCCTTCCCGGCGACGGCCCCACCGTGGGCAACGTGGCGATCCCGGATCACCGCCTCGGCGGCATCCACTTCACCGGGTCGACGCGCACCTTCCAGCACATCTGGAAGGAGATCGGCGACAACATCTCGGGCTACGGCCAGTACCCGCGGATCGTCGGCGAAACCGGCGGCAAGGACTTCGTGTTCGTGCACCCGAGCGCCTGCGGCGCCCGTGAGGTCGCGGTGGCGCTCGCCCGCGGAGCCTTCGAGTTCCAGGGCCAGAAGTGCTCGGCGGCTTCGCGCGCCTACGTGCCGAAGTCGCTGTGGCCGGACGTCAAGGAGCACCTCGCTGAGATCCTCTCCGAGATGAAGATGGGCGACGTCGCCGACTTCTCGAACTTCATCGGCGCGGTGATCGACGACAAGTCGTTCGCCAAGCTGAAGGGCGCCATCGATCGCGCCAAGGACGAGGCGAACGTCGAGGTCGTCTTCGGCGGCGAGTGCGACGACAGCGAGGGCTACTTCATCCAGCCGACGGTCGCCGTCGTGCAGGATCCGAAGCACGACCTGATGCGCACCGAGTACTTCGGCCCGCTCCTCGGCCTCTACGTCTACGACGACGACCGCGTGGACGAGACGCTGGAGCTGTGCGCGACGACCTCGCCCTACGCGCTGACGGGCGCGATCTTCGCGGACGATCGCTACGCGGTCCGCAAGGCGGTGAACACCCTGCGCTTCGCGGCGGGCAACTTCTACATCAACGACAAGCCCACGGGCGCGGTCGTGGGCCAGCAGCCCTTCGGTGGCTCGCGCGCCTCGGGAACGAACGACAAGGCGGGCTCGATCCTGAACCTGCTCCGCTGGGTCAGCCCGCGGACCATCAAGGAAACGTTCGCGCCGCCGACGGACTGGCGCTACCCGTTCCTCGGCTGACGGATCCCGCCTGACGGGTCCCGCCTGATGGGGCTGCCTAACGGGGCCGGGGCACCTTCGCAGTACCATTCCCGCAGCTTTGGCCGCGGAACGGTACTGCGAAAACCCTCCGCTTATACTATAGGCGTCCGTGAACAACACACTGACGACCGAAGACCACTCGCGCGACGCAGCGCACCTCACTCACATCTACCCCGTGGTCTCACGGCGGGCGCGCGGGGTTTCCGTCGGGATCAACCTCAATCCCAACAACGCCTGCAACTGGGCGTGCGCGTACTGCCAGGTGCCGGACCTCCAGCTCGGCGCGGCTCCGCCCATCGATCTGGATCTGCTGGAGACGGAGCTGCGCGGCTTCCTCGCCCAGGTCACCACCGATGAGTGGATGGAGCTCCACGCGCCGCCCGAGGCTCGCCGGATCAACGACATCGCGTTCTCGGGGAATGGCGAACCCACCACCGCCCGGGACTTCGATCGGATCGTCCAGCGCGTGCTGGCCGTCCGCGCGAAGTTCCCGGCCATGGCCACCACCAAGACCGTCCTCATCACCAACGGTTCCCAGGCCCACCAGCCCCACGTGCTCCGCGGCCTCCGGCGCATGGCCGAGGCCAACGGAGAGGTCTGGTTCAAGATCGACTCCGCCACGCGCGAAGGGCGCCGCGCCATCAACGGGACGGACGCGCCGCTCCAGCGCGCCAGCGCCAACCTCCGCGCCGCCGCCAGCGCCTGCCGGACCCTCGTTCAGACCTGCGTCTTCGGCCGCGACGGCCAGACGCCTTCCGAGGCCGAACTCGACGCGTACGTCGCGTTCCTCCAGAAGGAGATCGAACAGGAAACGCCGCTGAAAGGCGTGCTCCTCTACGGCCTCGCGCGGCCCTCGCTCCAGCCCGGCGCCGAGCGTCTGCATCGGCTCGACGACGAGTGGATCCAGGGTCTCGCCGCACGCATCGAACAGGCGACCGGGCTTCCGGTCGAGGCCCATGCCTGATGCCCCGGAGCCTGGCGACCTCAAGCCTGGCGACCTCGAGCCTGGCGACCACAACACGCCGAAGGCCGAGTACACGCTCGTCTATCCGGTGTGGTCGCGGCGCGCGGGCGGGCTATCGATCGGCATCAATCTGAATCCTGGCAAGGAATGCAACTGGGCCTGCGTGTACTGCGAGGTCGAGGGCCTCGTGCGCGGCGCGCCTGGCTCCATCGATCTCGAGGTGCTGGAGGGTGAACTCCGCTCGGTTCTTTCCGACGCGGCCGCCGGACGGTGGCGCGAGGCGGGCAGGGATGAACCCGCGGCCGTTCGCGATCTCTGCCTCGCAGGCGACGGCGAACCGACGCTCTCCCCCGACTTCGAAGCCGCCGTCGAGATCGCCGCGGGCCTGCGCGTCGAACACGGTCTGGACCATTCGTCGAAGCTCGTCGTCATCAGCAACGGCAGCCGAACGCACCGGCCCGAGGTGGTGTCGGGTCTCGCCCGACTCCAGGCGGCCGGCGGCGAACTCTGGTTCAAGGTCGACGCCGGGTCGAGCGAGCGCCGCGAGGCCCTGAACGGCATCCGGAACCCGACCGACCGCGTGGTCGAATCCCTCGTGGTCGCCAGCTCCACCGTGGACACCTGGATCCAGACCATGGCCGTGCATCCCCATGCCGATCCCGAGGGCGTGGCCAGGATCGTCACCCAGGCCATGGATCAGGGAGCCTCGCCCCGGGGGATCCTTCTCTACGGCCTTCGGCGCCCCTCCCACCAGTCGGGTGGAAAGGACCTGAAGGCCCTTTCCCACGATGAACTCCAGGCTGGCGCCGAGATCCTGCGCCGGGAAACCGGCCTCCCGGTTCGCGTCTTCGAGTGAAGCCCCGGCTCCGTCTGTATCGAGGCCCCTTCGGTCCGTAGACTCCAGGCGATGGAGACGGAAGAAGAGACGCGCGAGGACCTCGCCGCCGAAAGCGCCCCCACGGGACCGGAGCCCCTCGCTGAGCTCCAGCACGCCGTTCGCCATGGGAACACGGAAGCCGTTTCGCGGATTCTCGGCGGCAGGCCAGGCCTGGCGAACGCGCCTTCCACGAGGGGGGGATCGCTCCTCCTCGAGGCCTTCGAACGCGAGGCCGACGACATCGCCGACCTCTTCGTCGCCGCTCGCAACGACCGTGGCATCACCGAACTCGACATCCACGAAGCGTGCGCCATGGGCCGCGCGGGGATCGTCCAGAAGCGGCTCACCGACGATCCGCTCGTCTTCGAAGAGGTGGGGCCGACCGGCTTCTTCCCGCTCCATCGCGCCGCGTACCGCGGCCACGTCGACGCCGTTTCGCTGCTGCTCCAGATGGGCGCAGACCCCAACGCGCGTTCGCAGAACGGCGCCTCGCTGACGCCCTTGCACAGCGCGGTCGCGGGCGCCGCTCGATTCGCCGTCGACGAAACGAACGGACAATCGTTCCGCGCGGTCTCCGAGCGGCTGATCGCTGCGGGCGCAGACGCCGAGCTGGAGATGGAGGGCGCCTGGTCAGCGATCACCGCCGCCGAACGGGACAACCTGCACGCTCTTCTTCCGGTGCTCCGACCGGCGGTGGATCCGAGCGCGCCTTCGAACGAAGACGCAGCGACTCCCCTCGGCTGACCGCGCTCCTCTTCGACCGAGATGGAGCCGAAGCGCAAAGCGCATCCCTGCGACGGAGCCTGGCGTCCGCTCGACCCGTTCGTGCGCACGGGTGCGGATCCGTGGTCCGCTTGCCCCGAGGGCTTCACCGGCTTCACCGTTCGCTGGAGCACCATCGCTGCCGACCCGGAGCGGTGGGAGCCCTACGCGGATGCGCTGGAGGCCGCTGGCGGCGCGCTTCGAATCGACCTCGACGACGTCACCTCCAGCGGCACCTTTCACGCAGCGCTGGAGCATCAGCCCGAGCTGATCAAGCTCTATCTGCCCGAGCGTCCCGAGCCGGACGCTCTCCGCTTCGCGCTGGCGCCGCTCGATGAGGCCGCCGCCGAGAACGAGACGGCGCTCGTCCTCGGCGTCCCGCGCGGCGGCGATCCCGAAGGCCACGGCGCGCTGATGGCCCTCGCACAGGAGTCCCGAAGCGTCGTCGCGTTCGGGCTGGAGAGCTTCGACGAAGAGCAGGCGGATACCCTGGGGAACGTGGACGGCCTCGCCCTGTTCAGCCCGGGACTGGAGTTCGCGGGTGCCTTCCGCCGGGGTGCCACGGCCTTCGAAGGGACGTTCGGTCTACTGGGCCCGGAGGCCTGCGCGGAGGCGATGGAGCTGGCGGAGGCGTCGGCCCTGGAAGCGCTCCAGCTGGAGCGCCGCATCCAGCGCTTCGTGGAAGGGGCCTTCGAGCGGGCGACGCGCCACCTCTCCCCCGACGAGCGAGCGGTGGCCCTCGCGGGCACCTTCGCGTTCTTCGAGGAAGAAGGAGGCGACCCGCCCGTCGCCCTCGCACATGACGCCTGGCTTGACCTCTGCGCCGAGATCGACCGGCAGGGGCTCTTCCCGCCCCAGCCTGAGTGACCGCGACAGGTCGCAGACCTCCTCACTTCTTCCCCGCTGCCCGCATGAATGCTCGCTCCGCTCGCCAGCGAAAGAACGCCCTCAGGATCGCAGCCGCCGTCGCTGCGGTGGCCCTTATCGCGTTCGGCGTCGTGCGCTGGTTGGAGCGCGGCCAGTCCGAGACGGTGCCCGCCACCATTGCTTTCGCAGGCGACCCGCCCGCAGCGGCCGAGGTACGAACCGCTGAGGTCGCCCTGACCGATCTCCCCGACCGCGCCGCACGCGCGACGGGCTCGGAGCCACCGCCGGAACGCTCCGAGAATTCCCCCTCCGGGGACTCGGTTCGGGACCAGAGCAGGCCCGGCCGGCGGGAGAGGCGCGCGAAGAAGAAGGAACTCGAGAAGCTCGGCTACGCGCTTCCGCCAGCACCTGCAAAATGGGCACCTAAATGGGCCTGAACCCACGAGCGACACGCTTCCATTCTGGCGCGAACCATCTTCAAGCGGCATATCGTGCCTTACGCTTGCGGCAGGGTTTGACTTACACATCTTCCGCCTCCTTGCCGACCCTCGAGCCTCCAGGCCCTGGCGCTGCCTGCCCAGCGTCAATTACAAAGCCCCATCGTGTTGCGTCATTTTTGGATGTTGCCGGGTGCCTCATCGGAAATCGCACCCAAGTCCAGGCGAGCGCAACCGCTTCTAGCCTGGTTTGGGCGGAGCCCCGTATGAAGCTGGGCATGAGTCGCGAAGCGGCGAATGCCACCGCCGCTGTTCTTGCCGACCGGGCCGTAGGCCTCCCCCCAGGGGGAGGAATTGCAGCTTCCTAAGAGCAGGGGAGGGCCGTGATGGTGCGCCGACGCCAACCTCCTCGATGAGCACAGACCCAGGGCGGAGCTCCGTCTGTCAAGGCGCGCTCGGGGGCGCAGGTTCGTCAGCAAACATAAGCCGTCTGACTGCGTGCGCGCGCCATTCACCAACGCGGCGCTGCAATGTCCTCAGCTGCCCGCTTGAGAACTTGGATGGATTCGCCTCGGAGAGACGATCGAAGATCTCCTTGGCCGTCGTATCTGGTTCAAGCTCAAGCCACCCGAGCACTTCGGGCCATACTCCCACGAAGGGATCTTGCCTCGTGCGCCAGTGTCTCTCCGCTGCTTGCTTTGCACGGTGGGTGGGGCGGACTTCGCCGTCCCTCCAAGCGGACTCCAGCGAGGCGAGGAACCGTTCAAGATCGGCGCTGCGAGCAGGTGGTGCATGATCGAGAGTGCCAGCAACAAGACCTGCGAGGTGCCGCTGCATGGTTCGGATCTCATCGAGTAGTTGGAGCGGATCCAAAGACGCAACGACCGTCCGGAGCTTGTCCTTCGCCTGGGCATCGAGGTGTTCGGAGTCCAACAGCCTGGCGGCCGGTGTCGCCGGAGGGCTGTATGTCTTGCGGACTCGCGCGCCGACGCGCTCCTTGCTCAGCAGCTTGAACGAAGGCTGAAAGAAGTTAACGAACAGCCGCGAGCTGCTGTAGAGCCGTGACAGAGACTCAGCTGCTACCAAGCCTGAGAGCCGGCCGTAGCCTACGAGGCGTCGAACTACCGACCCATTCTTCTGTTCGACCCAAGCCTGGTCATTCTTCCGATAGGGGCGTGACCGTGTGAAGTCCAGATCGTGGTCCTTGGAGAACTGGAGGACAGCGTCGTTGATAAACTCGCTGCCGTTGTCAGTGTCGATGCTCCGCAGTGCGAAGGGCATGGTCGCGCAGAGGGATTCGAGTCCCTTGACCACCAAGCTCGAGTCTCGCACGACCAACGCAATGCACTCGGTCCACCCTGAGTGGATGTCCGTGACCGTGAGCGTGTGGTTGAAGCGGCCGGCGACCGATCCACCGCAGTGTGCAAAGAGGTCAACCTCCACGAAGCCCGGCAGCGGATCGTCCCAACCTCCAGCTGTTCGGACCGGGACCTGGCCCCCGACCGACAAAGGTCGCTTGGCTGGCCGCCGCTTCGTCTTGGAGCGTGCCGGAGCCAAGATCCTGTCGATGGTGGAAGCGCTTGCGCGCAGCAGCTTCGACCGAACCTCTTCGTCCAGGTTGAGGTGTCCATGACGCGTGAGCGAGTCGATCAGCACCGGAAGCAGCCGCTTCAGGCGCTTCCCGCAGATCCGATCGGACGCCTCCCAAAGCACGATCAGCGACTGCGCCACCGCCTCGTCATAGACACGGGTGTGCTGCCGCCTTGGCTTCTGCTCCGCGCTCACTCCACCGGCCTTCAGGAGCCGTGTCGAGTGATTGCGGTGGAAGCCTGTGACGCTGACAAACTCGTCGAGGATCAGGGTCTTCTCGTTCTTGCTTGAGTCTCGGTACCGGGCGCTGAAAGCTACGACGAGTTCTCGCCGTGCTTCGCTGCTGATCTCTGCCATGAGTTACTCCTGTGGGTTTGGGTAACATCTAGCTTGAGGCAACAGGCCGGCCTGGATGACATTTCAGGTGAGGCAATGCGTTGGCACCGGGCAGGGTTGGATACCCGCCGAGGTGCCGTCTCAGCGCAGATCGATTCGAATCGTCCAGCCCTGTTCCGGAGGCCGCTCGGAGGTGAAGTGAAGCCAGCGCCGAACGGACTGCCAGGCTCGATCATCGAGCTCGCGGTAAGACCCTTGGCCGATTGCTCCATCGAGTCGCAGCCTGTCTGGCTGCTCTGGATCTCCAGCGGCGAGTACCAGGGTACACCCCGAGTCGCCCGCGGGTCGATGGATGAGGAGCCTGACGGCCGCGCCCGTGGTGATGGTCCTCTGGAGCCACGCAAGGATGGCTTCGTGGTCCAGCGGCCGGCCCTCGAGCTTCGACAGCTCGGCACCGAGCGTCTCGTCGCCGTCGGGCCGGAGGATCACCCGGTTCACGGTGGTTCCGAGCCGCGTGATGCCGCGCTCCAGTGCGCTGCGCTGGGATGGCGGACCTTCGAAACTCTCCATGGATCGTCGTAGCGCGGGGAGCGCCTCCAGTCCAGCCAAGGCGATCTTGGCCTCCGCCGCGTCGAGGGCGTCAAGGTCCGCCGACTGCATCGCCTTCACCAAGGGTGCGACGACCTCGTCATCGAGCGGAGGAATCGCCGGCGCGCCGACCGGGGTGGGCTCGGGCTCCTCGCCGAGGGATACGCGGAGCCGGTTGCGGATCTCCTCGAGCACGCGGTCACGATCCTCCCGTGGAGCATCGACGGGAAAGGCCGCGGCGTTTCCCCCGCGCGCGAGAAGGTAGGCACCGACGAGGTCCGACACGCGCGAGTCGGGTCCGCGGTACGGGGATCCGTGCGGAATGAGGCTCGCGACCTCGGCGCCGTCGACGAGCCCGCGGAGAAGGATTCGAGCGATCGCGGGATCGCGGGTCAAAACGGATTCGCGCGCGGCGATCTCTCTCCCTATCGCGTACCGCGTGATCGCCGTCTTCATCGGGGTTTCGGCGGCGATGGCGTCCCATGCTTCGAGCTCCACGAGCTGGACGGCGAGGCGCCTCCACGCGTCCTCGTGAACCTGATCGTCGAAGAACGCGGCCTGCGTCGCTGGCAGGCGCGGCGAGCCATGACCCGGGTCCGTTCGCAGGATTTCCAGCGCAACACTGCGCGCTCGCTTCGGATCCCATCGCCCGAGCCGCTGTGCGGCCATCTGCCTGACGGCGAAAGGTCGTTCCGGAGCGCATTGCTCACTCATGATGGCCTCGATCGAGACGTGATCTGCCTGGCCGAGTTCGGAGATCAACTGGACGCGACGAGAGATCGCCATGTCGGCGGCGAGGAGTGAGCGGAGCGCCTGGGCGGCGGCCGCAGGATCACTCCCGACCAGGCGCCGGATGGCCTCTGTGTCCACCCAACCCTTGTTCAAGATCTCCTCGGTAAGCAGCGTCGACTCGCCCTCCGCCTGGCGTCGCAAGAGCCAATCCCGCGCCGCTTGGGGAGTGGCGAACCACTTGCCCGTGATGGCTTGGACACCCATCTGCGCGGCCGTTCCGACCTTGATCGTCTCCGGGCTGAGACCTAGCCCATGGGATACGGCCCGCGTCAACGTGGTATCGCCGAACGCGTCGACGAGCGCCGGCAGCGAGGCATCGCCCATGGAGATCAGTCGATCGAGCATCGTGGACCCCTTACCACGCGAATGAAGGCTCACGCTTCCATTGATGCTGAAGACGGCCTCCGAATCTCGCAGGCGCTGGACCAGCGCGCGCGCCAGCGACTCTCCGGTCAAGGATTCGAGTTCCTCGTCGGTGGGAAGCCCCGGCGCCTCGACGATCATGCGGGCCAAGATGTCGGCTTCCGAACCTGCTGGACCCGCGAAGTGACTCTCGGGGAAGAGCTCGGCAAAACGCAGGAGCCGCGCTCGTTTCCCGGCAAGGTCAGCGGTCATCCCGGAACCGGTCCATGCGGCCACGCGCTCGAAGACCTCGGTGTCCGCTCGAAGGAGGGCGGCCAACGGCGTCCCTGACCGCCCTCTCGATCGCCCCTCGAGTCCGTACCTGATCGCTGCCGCACCGAGGAGGCGGGACTCCAAATCCCCAGCGTCGCTCCGGTAGGCGCGGCGAGCCGCCATGATGAGCTGGCTGCGGACGGGGAGGACGTTCCCGAACCCAAAGGCGCCGTCGTCGTCGCCCTGATCGTCGCTGCTCCCCGGTTGGACCTCGTGGAGCCACCGCTCCGCCGCGTCGGCGAATTCGACGAACTCCATCCGAATGGCGTCAGCGGCACCCGGCCCCTGCGCCTTCGGCACGCGAAGCGAGAAACCGCCGAACGCGAACAGCTCGATACGATCATCCGACTCCGAGACGACGAACGCGAGGCCAGACTCGCCAGGTCGCGTCCATCGAACCGTTCGAAGATCGACTCCATCCGGATAGTCCAGGCGGTCGAGCCAGGCGTAGAGCTGATCACGCCCGGAGCGATCCGGAACCTCGACAGGTGCTGGTGACTGAGCCGACGCCACACCGGTAGCCGCAATGAGCAGACACGAGGTGGTGACGAGGGCGGTGAGACTGTGATTCATGGGAAGTGCTGTAGTCGATCAAGTGCCCGGTGGTCACCGAGCCAGTCGCCCGCAAATCTCTGAATCGGGGCGGGATCTGTGAACGCAACTGTCCACTTTCAGCTCGCGGGTCACGTCGTGCTGACCAGCGTGCCCAGGCCTATCGTCCGCGGAATCGAGCCATGCGCCGTTCTGCCACCCCGCGTGGACCCCCTGTCCTTCCCCACGACCCCCCGTCCGACTTCATTCGGTTCCCGTTCCCTCTCCAGCCGGGCGATCCCCATGGATGAGTCGAGGCGCGCGAAGAAGAGCACGAAGGAAATCTGAGGCAGTCCGCCCGCTTCCAGCCGGATCGCCCCAGCCGCCGCGCCCCTGTTTCCCTTGACCCCCAAGGTCCCGCGCTCCCCCCGTGGAGTTGGGCACTCCATCGCACACGTCAGTACCACCTCATCGACTCTTTCGCTTCACAGCTGTGGAAGAGAAACCCTCCAGCTGAAGCGCCGCATCCAGCGCTGCGTGGAAGGGGCCTTCGAGCGCGCCACGCGCCACCTCTCCCCCAACGAGCGAGCGGTGGCCCTGACCGGCACGTTCGCGTTTCTCGACGAACGAAGGAGGCGATCCGCCCGTCGCCCTTGCACAGGAAGCCTGGCTCGACCTCTGCGCCGAGATCGAGCGGGTGGTTCTCCCGCTACCCCGGACCGGACCCGAGCGAAGTAGAAGAGAAGAACAAGTAGCGCGGCTCAATTGCACGGATGGGCGACCTCGATTCGCGTTCGGTGCCTTTCGGGATCCAGAGCTGAAACTGCCCGGGGGGGAGTGAGTAGGCGAGGCATGCTCACGTCTTCCCATGCACTCCTTTTTGCGGCCTCCTTGGCCCTCTCGTCCGGGCCAGGTGGCATCGACTCCGACAGCGACGGACTTTCCGACTTCCTGGAAGTTCACAAGTACCTCACGGATCCGCAGAAGGCCGACTCGGACGGCGACGGGATACCGGACGGGGACTGGCTGGAGCGGCGCGAGTACGCCTATACCGTGCGGTCCCTCGTCCAGGTGATGAGGCCCGTGACCCCGGAGTTCCTGAACGACGCGTACCAGGACGTCCGCGTGCTCGACGAGACGGATACGTACGTCGAGCTGGAGGTGATTCACTACCCGCTCGTCGACCTGAAAGGTGTCGGAGCGGACGGCGAGTCCGAAGACGTCGCGCGCTGGCTGGAGCCCGGGCCCACGTCCAACGCGTCACGTGACCTGGGGCAAGCCATCCGTGCCGCCATGAAGAAGAGCGGCGAGGGCATCCCGGACCTCCGCGGCGCGGGCGGCGTCGCTGCGGCAGCCAAGTGGCTTCTCGATCACGCGAAGTACAAGGATCGATTCACGACGTTCATCACGGCTGTCGACGCGAAGGGCGCATTCTTCATTCCCGAGGATCTCGCCGCGTACGCGCGGAAAAAGGCCAGCGGAGAGGGCCTCACGGCGGAGGACGCGTGGCCCCGCGAGTTCGAAGCCGCCGGCATGTTCGAACACGGCGAACGCGGGAGCTGCTCCTCGTCGGCCATCTACCTGTCGGGCTGCCTGCGCGCCCTCGGCGTTCCCACGCGGACCGTCCTCTGCATTCCCATCATCGACGCGGGCGATGATCGCGAGTGGGAGCTGCTCGAGCGCGGTCTCCATCACAACGGCGTCCGGACGACGCTCGAAGCTGCGCTGGACGGCTCTCGACGGGGCTGGTCGTCGCACACCTTCAACGAGGTCTACGTCGAGGGTCGCTGGCACAGGCTCAACTACTCCGACATGGACGCCGGCGTGTTCCACGAGGGCTTCTTCGGGCTGATGACCCACGTGGCCACCTTCCACGACTGGGCCGACGCGCGCATGTGGGAGACGATCGGACGCCGCTCGACCCTCTCCAACGACGACAAGGAAGAGGACGTCTTCGGCCACCAGAACCCCTACTCGACCCTGGCCCTGCGCGACAGCTTCGGTGTTCATGGCAAGGTCCGGAACCCGCCGCTCGAGGACCCGGTGATCACCGTGGAGGCCCTCTACTGGACCGACTCGAAGGAGCTCCCTGACGACATCCTTCGGAGCAACCAGGACCGAGGCCGCCTCGGCCTCATCGCCGCGGTTTCGGCCCGATCGATGGGCGACCTCGTCAAGCAGCTGAAGCGAGCGGACAACGAGGTGACGCTGACCACGGACGGATCCAACGAGATCAAGGCGAGCTTCCACCCCGGCTGCATCTGGCTGTTGGGCCAACGGGGCTACCTGTACGCTCCCATCGACAAGGCGAGCTTCGAGAAGATCGCAGAGGGCACGACCTGCCGAGCCACGACGCGCGAGCACGAATCGGGACCGCGCTGGATCCTGGACAGGACGATCACGCGATAGGCGCGGGGCAAACACGTGCAGCCCTCGCCCTGGACGCCTATTTGGGGCGGGGTGCGTCCGTTACCGTGACGCGGATCACGGGCTCCTCGGTGAAGAATGGTCGGGAGCGGTCCACCAGGATCGTCTCCAGATCACTGCGGGTGTACCCGGCCACGTGAAAACGGCCTAGCTGATCCAGAAGCAGTGTCCCGTCTGGATCCACCATGATGGTGAAGTTGACGTCGAATGGATGCGCCTCATCATAGAGACGGAGGTAATCGCCGGGTGCGATGGGACGATCCGAATCGGGCTCGACCCGAATGAGTGCTGCCTCTTTCAGCATCGTGACGATCTTCGGAGCCGTGGTGTAGTAGGCGTAGAAGGCTGTGTTGAGCTCCGCATCGATGACCGGAAGTGTCTTGCCAGCGGCCATGAACCAGCCCAGCTGCGGCAAGAGAATCATGCCGTCATAGCACACCGAGCAGACGACATGAAGGTCTTGATGGGCCTCATTCCTCACTTCCAGGACGTCGCCCACAGCGATGGTCGACAGGTCGACCCGCTTTGGAGGAAGACCGGGCGCAACGATGGCGCCAGGAGCAAGACTTGCCGAAGCGGACGCCTGCAAGCGCTCGACAGCTTCACCAAGCTCCTCCAGGCGTGACTCGTAGGCAGCTTCCGCCAGCAGGGAGCGCGCGCCGAGGATCGCCGCGGCGACGAGCAGGAGGACGGTGGTCGCGAGATGAAGTCTCTGCAGCATGATGGGTCTCCATTGGCGTTGGACGAGGCAGGCCCGGCGGATCCGGCGCCGGTCGCCGAAGTACGCGAGCGCCGTTCGATGCGCCGCCCTCGCGTCGAGGCCGGCTTCCTCCAGCGCGCGGGCGCGCGCTTCGAGGTGAAAGCGGATCTCCTCATCGATCTCTTGCTCGATGCGCTCGCGCTCCGAACGCGCGGGCGCGTCGTCTTCACCGAACTCGAAGGCGGCCTGGTCTCGACTCATGCGGGCTCCGTTCCCAGCACGCGACCGATGGCTCGGTTCGTGGTCTCCCACTCGCTCACGCCGGCCGCGAGGTACTTGCGCCCCTTGCCCGTCAGCTCGTAGAAGCGCGCGCGCCGCCCCGTGGGGCTCGGCTGCCAGCTCGACTTGATCCAGCCCGTGCGCTCCATCCTGTGCAAGGCCGGGTAAAGGGTGCCCTCCTCGACGGCGAGGACCTCCTCACTCAGCTCCTGGATGCGCGCCGCGATCCCGTAGCCGTGCAGGCTCTGGGACTGGAGGACCTTGAGCACGAGCAGGTCCAGGGCGCCTTTGGGAAATACACTCATACCTTGATAATCCAGGTATAGACGGTGATACCTGGATTGTCAAGGTATCCGTTCGTCGGCCCGGCGCAGTCGGGCCTTCTGGGCCCCGTATTGCGCTACCATGTCACGAACGAACCCTCCTTCCGTAGAAGCCCCCATGTCTCACGTCGAAAACGGATAGGTCTTCCAAGCGGCATGGCTGACTGTCGCATTCGCGGCGTCGGGGGGGGCCACGAGCTCGAACACGCCCCAGGCTGCGATGGCGGTCAATCTGACGAAGTGACCGAGAGCTGACCGTCACCCGCGCCACGGCGTTGGCAAGAGCCGTGTCACTCCTTCCGCTTCCTTCCGGCCTCTCATCGACTCTTTCGCTTCACAGATGTGGAAGAGAAGCCCTCCAGCTGGAACGCCGCATCCAGCGCTTCGTGGCAGGGGCCTTCGAGCGGGCCACGCGCCACCTCTCCCCCGACGAGCGTGCCGTCGCTCTGGCGGGCACCTTCGCGTTTTTCGAGGAAGAAGGAGGCGACCCGCCCGTCGCCCTCGCACATGACGCCTGGCTTGACCTCTGCGCCGAAATCGACCGGCAGTGGCTCTTCCCGCCCCAGCCTGAGTGACCGCGACAGGTCGCAGACCTCCTCACTTCTTCCCCGCTGCCCGCATGAATGCTCGCTCCGCTCGCCAGCGTAAGAACGCTCTCAGGATCGCAGCCGCCGTCGCTGCGGTGGCCCTTATCGCGTTCGGCGTCGTGCGTTCGTTGGAGCGCGGCCAGTCCGAGACGCTGCCCGCCACCATTGCTTTCGCAGGCGACCCGCCCGCAGCGGCCGAGGTACGAACCGCTGAGGTCGCCCTGACCGATCTCCCCGACCGCGCCGCACGCGCGATGGGCTCGGAGCCACCGCCCGAACGCTCCGAGAATTCCCCCTCCGGGGACTTGGTTCGGGACCAGAGCAGGCCCGGCCGGCGGGAGAGGCGCGCGAAGAAGAAGGAACTCGAGACGCTCGGCTACGCGCTTCCGCCAGCACCTGCTGAGATAAAAGCCTCCTTCATCATTCGCCCGCTCATCGACGCCCATCGGATCCGCCTCTTCGATCCTGGCCATCCGGTCCAGCTGATCGCGGACTACGGCGGCAGCCGCGCGACGGGGAGTGGGTTCCTCCTGGAACAACCCTCGGTCCAGCTCGTGGATCGCCCGGTTCAAGACGCTCCTGTCGTCGTGCTGACCGTCGACCATTTGGACGCGCTGCCGACCAGCGTCAAGATCTATCCCAGCAGCTGGGGCATGGACGGCCTGACGTTCACCGCCACGCCCACCGTGACGCTCGTCCCGATGGATGGCCGTCTGCGCCTGGCGTCGAGACCGGCCGACCGGCCCCGGCCCGGGGAGGTTCGCAAGTCGTTCTCGGGGCGCTGCGCCCTCGTCACGATCAGGGAGAACGGTGACGTGCAGGTGCTGGACTCGCTCTCCTTCGGCGAAAGGGAAGCGCGGCGCGCGCCGATGCTCCGCTTCACCACGGAGTCCACGTGGACCGTCATCCTCGGGATCCCGGAATCGCCCGCGATGGCGGGGGATCTGATCGACGTCTCCGCGCTGCTGGAAGGCGACGACGACCCGGAGAACGTGGTGCAGGTCCCGACCACGCTGCGAGGGATCAGGCCGCCCAGGCACCGCTTCGAAGTCCTCGATCCCTTCCAGGAACCGGTGGCGGGCTGTCAGCTCCAGGCAAGAGTGGACCCCTCTGTCATCTCCGTTTTCGATGCCCGGGGACTCCCTGTCCAGGTCGATGGATTCGTCTTCGTCAAGTCCTCCGCGCGGTCACCGGATGTGAATGCCCAGGTCTGTCGGAAAGGCGGGGTCGAACTCCAGCCGATCGGCCTGGCACGGGTGAGCGCGCTCGCCGAGTCGACCGCGTCGGGGGAGGCCATTCTGGAGGGACTTCACGCCGGCATCCACCTCGTGGACGTGGTGTCGCCGTTCGGCGACCGGGAGCCGCTCGACCAGAATCTCGTGGTCTCGGGAGGGCCGCAGGTCGCGCGGGCCCCCGTCGTCGGCCTGAGCGTTCAATGCCCCGTGGAATGGCGCCAGAGCGAGGAGGGCCGCAAGGCCTGGGCCCGGGCCACGGTGGAGCTGTCCGGCGACCATCGGGCGCTCACGTTCACGGGCCGAGACGCGGAATCGCTTCAGCCGCGCCGCTACCTCATCCGCCCCGGTCAGCCCATGACGGTGACCTGCACGGCCAGCGGCCAGGAGCCCACCACGGCCCCCGTGGCGGCCCAGCCGAGCCAGGCGGTCGCGGTGGCCTTTCCCAAGGCTGCACCTGATTCGCCGAGCCAGGTGTCCGCCAGCGGGCGGACGGGCAAGAAGTAGCAGCCCCCCCGCCGTTCTGGCCTCCGCTTTCGAGCACTTCCCTCGACTTGGCCACCCCGCAGCGGGCAAACTGCCCAAGGTCATGTCCCTCCGGGTCCTCCTACGACTGCTGCTCCTGCCGTGCGTCACGGTCCCACTCTTCCTCGGGTGGCTCCTCACGCGGCCCGTCGCCTGGCTCATCCCTGGCACGGATGCGCCGTTGCAGCGGCTCTGGATCGGGACCTGGGCCCGCGCGGTGCTCTGGATCATGGGCGTGGAAGCGCGCTTCGAGGGCCCCGTGCCCAGGCGCGCCGGCGAGGAGGAAGCCTACTTCCTGGTGGCCAATCACCTCTCGTACGTCGACATCCCGCTCCTCCTGAGCCGGCTCGACGCTCGGTTCCTGGCGAAGAGCGAGATCGCCAGCTGGCCGGTCCTCGGGTTCCTGGCGCGCAGCACGGGCACGCTCTTCGTGGACCGCAGCCGCAAGCGCGACCTGACCCGCGTGATCACCGAGGTGAAGAGCGTCCTGGCCCGCGGCCCCGGCGTCATCGTCTTCCCCGAGGGCACGAGCACCGACGGCTCCCAGGTAGAACGATTCAAGCCGTCACTGTTCGAGGTCCCCGTCGAAACAGGGGTGCCGGTCCGGGTCGCCGCTCTCCACTATCACGCCCCCCGGGGCCCCAGGCCGGCCTGGGAGGCCGTCTGCTGGTGGGGAGACGCCCCTTTCGGGTCGCATTTCCTCACGTTCTTGAATCAGCCCCGAACCGTCGCCACCGTAACCTTCTCCCCCGAAATCCTCCGCACGCCCGAGAAGAGCGAAGCCGGCGCCCGTAAAGCGCTTGCCCAGGCCGCCCAGCTGGCCACGGAACGCTGCTTCACCCCTTCTCGGGAAGCCGCCAGCCAGGGAGCCACCGCCGCTGACGCGGCGGCCGATTCCAAAGCTGACTCCTCGGCCGGCCCCACGACTCCGATCACGTCCCGATGACGTCCACCGTACAGCAGCTGATCGACGACAACCTGGCGGTCCTTCGCCAGGGAGTGGCCCTCGTCTCAGCCCTCGACTCCGCCCAGTTCACGGAGAACGCCCCCGCGCTCGCCCTGTCTGGCGTCGGGCCGCACCTGCGGCACGTCGTGGACTTCTACCAGCGCCTCCTGGCCGCGGTGGAGCGGACGGAACTCGGCCCGAACGAGGTGCCCGAGGTCGACTACGACGCACGGGAGCGCGACCCTCGCGTGGAGATCGATCCCGAGTATGCGACCGCGGTCTTGCGGACGACGATCGAGCGCTTGCAGCGCGCCGCCAGCATCGACCGGGTCAGGAACGACGCGGCCCTCCGCGTGCGCTCCGACGGATCCCCCTGGGTCCCGTCGAACGTGAGCCGCGAACTTCAGTCGCTCGTCAGCCACACGGTCCACCACTACGCGCTGATCGCCGTCGCCGTCCGGTCGGGCGGCGGCGATCCTGGATCGGAGTTCGGCGTGGCGCCCTCGACGATTCGCTACTGGGCACAGCAGGCCGAGGCGAAGCGGGCGAGCGAAACGTGTGCACGCTGACCTGGACGAGCCAGCGCGCTGGTGAGGATTCGCCCCCTGATCCGGAGGAGTCGGGCTATTCGCTCTGGTTCAACCGGGATGAGCTGCTGACGCGTGGTCCCGAGATCCCGCCGCGGATCCAGACCTCGCCGGAGGGCGTGCGCTACATCGCACCGGGGGACAGCGAGGCGGGCGGTACCTGGATCGCGGCGAACGAACACGGGCTGACGGTGGCGCTCCTCAACGGCTACATCGTGAGCCGCGGCCCGACGCTGGAGCACTACCAGAGCCGCGGAGCGCTCGTTCGCCTGCTGGCGTCGCTGGAGCGTCCGCTCGAGTCGCTCGCGATGCTGTCACCGCACGAGCTGGCGCCCTACCGGCCGGCGGTCGTGGTGCTGAAGGCGCCGGGCGATCCCGCGCTCGTCGCGCGCTGGGATGGACTGACCGTGGCCATCGACGTCAGCGGCGAGCGCCAGCTGCCGCTCACGTCCTCCAGCTTCGAGCAGGACGAGGTCCAGCTTTCGAGGCGCGCGCTCTACACCTCTCTGGTCCTCGGCGGAGAGGAGAAAAAGCGCGCCGATGCGCCGGATCCCGAGAGACTCGCTGCCTTCCAGCGTCACGTGGACGCCGAGCGTGGCCCGACGGCTTTCACGCCGACGATGCAGCGCGCGGACGCAGCCACGCGGAGCCAGTGCCACATCGTCGTCACGAAGTCGAACGTCCACTTCGAGTACCGCCCGGGCCCGCCCCATGCGACGGAGGTCTCCGTCGCGCTGGACCTGCCGCGCAGCGGCGCCTGACTTGTCCGCTGACTTGTCCGCTCCCGTGAAGCGCCGGTTCTCCGCCTGGAAGATCGTCCTCGGTCTCTACGCGCTCGCGCTCGCTGTTTCCTGGGCGACCATGCTCGGGCGAGCGCCCGCGCCCGAAGCGCCGCGCGCGGGTTTTGCCTTCACCACCGTGCCAGCTCTCGGTTCGGACGGACTTGAGACCTCGCCTCCCGGCACCGACGCCTCGGTCCGGATCGCCTACCTCGACGCGGGGCCGAAGGCCGCGCCCGCGCTCTTGCTACTCCAGGGCAGCCCTGGCTCCGGCAGCGATTTCCGCGACGTGGTCCCGCTGTTGCGCGACCGTTTCCGCCTGATCGCCCCCGACCTGCCCGGCTTCGGACAGTCGTCGAAAGACATCCCCGACGTCTCGGTGCGCGCCCACGCGGGCTACTGCCTCGAGCTGATGGACGAACTCGGTATCGAGCGCGTGCACGCCGTCGGCTTCAGCATGGGCGGCGGCGTCGCGCTGGAGATGATCGACCGCGCGCCCGAGCGGGTCGAGTCGCTGACGCTGCTCGCCGCCATCGGCGTGATCGAGCTGGAGCTCCTCGGAGGCCATACGCTCAACCACGGCATCCACGGGCTCCAGCTGGGCGCGCTCCGAGCGCTGCGCTGGCTCGTCCCCCACTTCGGCGCGTTCGACCGGGCCATGCTCGGCGTCCCGTACGGCCGCAACTTCTACGACACCGACCAGCGGCGGCTCCGGCCCATCCTGGAGGCACTCGACGTCCCGACGCTGATCCTCCACGGTGAAGACGATTTCCTCGTGCCCGTGGCCGCCGCAGAGGAGCACGCGCGCATCGTGCCCCAGGCCGATCTCATCGTGCTCGACAGCCCCGCGAGCCACTTCCTTCCCTGGTTGCAAACGGAGCGAGTGGCGACCTTGATCGCGCGGTTCGTGGACCGCGTCGAGGCTGGCGAGGCACCGCGGCGATCGGACCTGCCCGGCGAAGCGCGGGCGCTGGCGGCTGAGCCCTTCGATCCGGCGCAGGTGCCGCCGTTCGAGGGCCCGGCGCTTCTGACGATCCTCGCGCTGCTCGCGGTCGCGACGTTCGTCTCCGAGGACCTCGCGTGCATCGCGGCGGGGCTCCTCGTGGCCGACGGCCGCATAGGCTTCGTGGCCGCGTCGCTCGCTTGCTTCGTCGGGATCTTCGTCGGCGACATCGGGCTCTATCTCCTGGGTCGTACCTTCGGTCGCCCCGCGCTGCGCCGCCGTCCGTTCCGCTGGTTCGTGTCCGATGAGGCCGTCGAGCGGGCGAGCCAGTGGTTCGAGTCCAAGGGCATCGGCGTCATCTTCCTCTCGCGCTTCACGCCAGGGCTACGCCTCCCCACCTACGTGGCCGCGGGCGTGCTGCGAACGCGCTTCGCGACGTTCGCGCTGTTCTTCGCGGTCGCCGGCCTCCTTTGGACGCCGGCGCTCGTCGGTATCGCGGCGCTCGCGGGCGAGCAGCTGGCCGAAGCCATCGGAGGCCTGGGGGCGCGCCAGCTCCCGTTCATCCTTGCGCTCATCGTGGTGCTGCTGCAGGCGTACCGTCTTCTGCCGCTGCTCTTCACGCACAAGGGACGGCGCCTCTTGCGCGGCAAGTGGCTGAGGCTGACACGCTTCGAGTTCTGGCCCCCCTACGTCGCCTACCTGCCGCTCGTTCCGTGGCTCGTCTGGCTGTCGATCAAGCACCGTGGCGCGTTCGCTTTCACCGCGTCGAATCCGGCCATGCCCATGGGCGGGCTGATCGGCGAATCGAAGGCGGAAATCCTGGAAGGACTCGGGGTGGATCGACCGGAGGTCCCTCTGTTCGTGCTGCTCGAGGCAGCCGCTGGCCCCGACGCCCGCGCCGAGGCCGCGCTCGCGTTCATGGGGAAGCACGCGCTCGACTATCCGGTCATCCTGAAACCCAACGAGGGCCAGCGCGGGTCCGGCGTTGCCTCCGTGAAGAGCGAGGTAGATCTCGTGGAACGCGTGCGCGCGCTCGACCATGACGCGCTGCTCCAAGAGCGACTCGACGGCGAGGAGTTCGGCGTTTTCTACACGCGCGAGCCGGGCCAGGAAAAGGGCTCGATCTTCGCGATCACGACCAAGGTGCTGCCCGAGGTCAAGGGCGACGGGAAGCGCACCGTCGAGGAGCTGCTGCTGGACGATCCGCGCGCGTGCGCGCTCCACGCGACGTACCTGAAGGAGCTGGGAAAACGCGCGAGCGAGGTGCCTGCGCCCGGCGAGAAGGTCCAGCTCGTGAAGGTCGGCACCCACGCGCGCGGCGCGCTCTTCCTGGAGGGCGCCCACCTCATCACGCCCGAGCTCGAAGCAGCGGTCGAGGAGCTGTCCCGCGGCTACGAGGGCTTCTTCTTCGGCCGCTACGATCTGCGCGCTCCCTCGGCGGAGCATCTCGCCCGGGGGGAGAGCCTCGGCGTGATCGAACTCAACGGCGTGACGTCCGAGGCGACCAACCTCTACGACCCGAAGCACTCGATCCTGGCCTCCTATCGGATCCTCTTCGCGCAGTGGGCGCTCGCCTACTCGATCGGCGCCCGCAACGCGGCCGCGGGGGCCCCCAAGGCGAGCGCCGGCCAGGTTCTTCGCGAATGGGTTCGATATCGGCGAAAACAACGGTCCCACAGGACGTAGGGGGCCGTAAAGGCTCACGATATCTGCACGACCCCTTGATCGTCCCGGGCCGAACGCACCGTATAAACGGGTCCGGGGCTGGCGCGGCCCTCTCTCCCTTCCCCCATCCAGGCATAGCCACCGCGAACCCGCCCCCCCTTCCCATGCCCTCACGCAGCCAAGGCCCGTTCTCCGGAGATCCGATCTCCCGTATGCAGCCAGCCGCCACCCGATCCGGCAGCGAGGATCTGCTTTACGGCATCGATCTCGTCCCGTCCATCGACGTCACGCTCGGCCCCTACCGACTCTGCTTCGCGCGGACCGGCTCGGACCTCGAAGCCGTCCGCCGACTCCGCTACGCGGTCTTCAACGTCGAGCTGGGTGAGGGCCTCAACGGCGCCCACGAGACCGGCCTCGATGCCGACGCCTTCGACCGCCAGTGCCAGCATCTCATGGTCCTCCACGTAGAGACCGGCGCGGTGATCGGGACCTACCGGATGCAAACGGCCGAGTCCGCTGCCGCCGGTCACGGCTGGTACACCTCGGGCGAGTTCGAACTCGATCGCATTCCTCTGGATACGCTGAACCGCGCGGTCGAGCTGGGCCGCGCCTGCGTGGCGCGTCCCCACCGTCACAAGAGCGTCCTGTTCCTCCTCTGGCAGGGTCTGATCGCCTATCAGCAGCACGTGGGCGCCGAGGCCTTCTTCGGCTGCAGCTCGCTCACGGGAACGGACCCGCTCAAGGGCATCGCGCTCTACGCGAAGCTCCTCGCCGACGACAAGGTCCACCCGACGCTCTACGCCCCGCCGCGTCTCGCGACGGCCTGCCCGCTCCTCGACTGGCCGCTGCGCAAGGGCGGTTCCGGCACGGGCGACGTGGAGATCCCCAAGCTCTTCGCGTCGTACCTGCGCAACGGAGCGCTGGTCCTCGGCCCGCCCGCCATCGATCATGAGTTCGGAACGATCGACTTCCTCACCTGGGTTCAGGTGAAGAAGAAGCACCTGCGCCGCTTCGGCCAGCTGACCTGATCGGCAAGCGGCAGGCCCCGCTTCCGCGCGATCGAGGGGACGAGAGCTATCCCCCACGAGCCCGCCGCGCCCCCTCAGGGCGCCGCCGACGCCCCTCTCCAGGGTTGCTTGAGCAAGCCCCCGGAGTTGCCAGCCGGCCGCCCGCTCATGCCCGTTGAGCCTGGCGGCTCCATTCAGCGGTCTCCTGCTCAGGTACCTGCTGTGCCATCGCGCCGCCCAAAGTTACCAGGAAATCTTCCTGGATCGTAGGATGAGGCCCCATGTGGCGCCTGGTTCGACGGTGAACCTGGGCCACGGGCCTCTCCGTTCTCCAGCTCACCATGAATCTGCCAGCCTCTTTCCTCGCAGCCGTCTTCCTCGGCCTGACCGCCAGCGATGCCTCGTCGATGCAATTGACCATCGACTTCAGCGCCACGAACAACCCGAGTTCCCTCGGTGGCCTCGGTTCGGGGCAGTCGTTCTTCCCGGAAGACGTCGTTGGCTACATGAACACGCCCACGCTGGACCTGATCGGCCTCAGCTTCTGGACGGGCAACCTGGGTGGCACCGGCCACGCCACCACCTACATCGCGGTCTATGACGGCGACCCCGACACCGCCAACCTCATTGGTTCCTCCAGCAACTTCGTCGACACCAGTTCGGCGGCAGGCCTCGCGAACTACACGGAGCTCGCCTGGACGTTCGACTCGTTGAGACTCAACGCCGGCACCGAATACTGGTGCGTGCTCTCCAGCTCGCCGATGGACGTCAACCCGACCAACACGGTGCCGCGTTCCCTTCAGGAGTTCGACGGACAGACGGCGCCGAACGACGCCTATCGCGGCACTTCGATCATCGCCAACCGTGCACCGCACACCGAGAGCAAGGACCTTCGATTCCTCGCCACCTTCGCGGATCCGGGCGCCGGTCTCGGCACGTCGTACTGCACGGCGAACCCGAACTCCACGGGTCAGTCGGCCCGCATCCGGGCCACCGGAAGCGCGACTGCTGCGGACAATGACGTGACGCTCCTGGCCGATAGCCTGCCCCAGCTCGCCTTCTGCTTCTTCATCACCAGCCAGGCCCAGGGCTTCGTGATGAACCCAGGCGGCAGCTCCGGCAACCTCTGCCTCTCCGGCGCCGTCGGACGCTACGTCGGCTCGGGGCAGATCCAGAACTCTGGCCTCGGCGGCATGATCAGCTTGCCCCTCGACCTGACGGCCACTCCGACCCCCACGGGCTTCGTCTCGGTGATGGCCTCCGAGACCTGGAGCTTCCAGGCGTGGTACCGCGACAGCAGCCCGTCCGGTCCCACGTCGAACTTCACGGACGGCTACTCCGTGACGTTCCAGTGATGCAGACGGTGATATGGACGGTGGTGTGCGATCCCGCCGGCCGACCTCGCACCCACGATGGTCGCCCCGAGGGCCGAGCGGGCTCGCAAGCTACTGCCCTTCGTCCTCTTCGGCCGGCGGGCGGCTGAACTCCGGCAGCTTGCGCTCCGGGCGGCCATGATCGCGGAAGACCGTCAGCCAGTGCTCCAGCTGGTGCTGGCTGATCGCGGCCGCGCTCGTGAACGTCTGACACATCCGAGCGACGCCGAAGCCGTCGACGAAGATCAGCCAGCGGCGGCCCTGGTCGATCGCTTCGAAGCGGTGCTCGTCCGAGGCTTCGTCCTCGGCAGCGGCGGGGTCCGTCACCCCGTGGAACACGATCCTGGGCGGAACGCTGTTCTCCGGCGCGGAGTCCTGGAGTTCGGCGTCGAACGCCGCACGATCGAGGACCTTCTCGAAGCGCCGGGGGAAGGCGACCACGAGGGGCTGGCCCACGCCGTTGCGGGACATTCGCTCCAGTAGCTGGACCGCGGTTCGGCGGGCGCGCGCGATCTCGCGCGTGATGTCGTCCCTCTGGTCTTCGGCGGAGAGTTCTCCTCCCTCGTCGTCCGCGCTGGAGATGGAGCCCGCCTTCCCATCCGACGGGATCCAGAGCACGAGGGCACCGTTCGTCGGCGGCTCCATCTGATCGCCGAAGTAGACGCTGACGTTGCGCAGACGGTCGAACTCGGGGCCGGTTCCGCGATCGAGGTCGAGGATCGCCACGGGCTGGCGGTCCAGGCGGCGCACGATGGGCGGCGCGACGGCGATCGTACCGCTCATGGTGCCGAAGCCGACGTAGCCCTCGATGGGCGCACCGTCGACGGTGTGGTAGGAGCCCGCGAACTGCCCTGCGATCCAGAGACTCGCCACCGGCCCCGTGATCAGCAGTTCGATCTCGATGGAAGCGCTGGGCGGATCCAGCTCGATGGCGCCGCCTCGGACGGAGGTCCAGAGACCGCCTTCCCGCGTACGCATCCCGTCGAAGCGCCAGTTCACCTTGTCGAAGGACGGCTCCTCGTCCGACTCGCCGATCGCGTACTGGACGTCGCCTGCGGTCAGCGGAATGCGGATGTTCCGCTCGCGGCTCGACCAGCCCAGCACGATCAGACCGGTGGCGTAGGCGGTCGTGAAGTTCATCCGCGTCTGGATTCGGTAGGTGCCCGGAAGCATCCAGCGCGACGCGCGCACGAAGGAGCGACCGCCGCCGTTTCGATCGAAGCGGCCGGTCGACGTCCGCGCCGAGTTCCTTCCGAGGAGCAGCGTCCCGTCGTCCTCGACGAAGTAGAGCCCCTCGGGTCGATCCTCGTCGAGGCGGGTCAGGGACTCCTCGACCCAGCCACCGAGTTCGTCGGGCTCGCCTGGTGGGATCGCGATCGCCTGGTCAACGGCCCCCGGGGCCGCCGTCTCCTCTCCGGCCCTCTCTCCGACCCTCTCTCCGGCCCAGGCCGCCACGCGCTCGGCGTCGCCCGCCACCCGGCGCGCGGATTCCGGCGCTCCGCCTGCGGCCAGCGCCGCCGCCACCGCGCCGAGTTCGGCGAGACAGGCATCGACGGCCTTGAGATCGCCGGGGAAGGCCCCGAGCCGGGCGCGCGCCGACTTCTCGTGCACGCGCGAGGCGAACGGCTCGCCGTTGCGCTCGTGCTGAACGGTCCACAGCGCTTCACGTTCGCGCAGCGATGGGGACTTCAGCTTCTCGAAGGCCTCGACGAGGTACGCCGCGGTACGCGGATCGTATCCGTCCACCGCGCGCGCCCAGACGAGCGCGCGGATCGCCTCTTCGGGCTTCCCGAACTCCAGCAAGAGCGCGCCAGCCTCGCGCGCCTGGTTCTGACCGAACAGCGGCTCCGCTCGCACCCAGTCCCAGGTCCAGGTCGGCTCGTCGTAGATCCAGGTCGCTCCCTCACGATCCTCCAGCGTGTTCATGTAGCGCTTCGTGAACGGCGCCTTCTCACGCAGCGCGAAGCCCCGGAGAAACTCCGTGAACATCTCCTGGAACTCGTCGAACGAAGACGGCCGGCCGTTCTTTCCGTCGCAGAAGTGATCGACGAACTCCTCGAAGAGATCGTCGGGCTTCGACGGGTGCTTGCCCTGGTCCTCGTACGTGTGCAGGAGATCGCGGAACAGCGGTTGGCCCCCGGACATCGACGGCGCGTTGCCCGGGAACCACGTCGAAAGGAAGACGTAGAGCGCGTTGCCGGCGCTGTAGTTCTGCCGATAGTCCCCGGGCGTGCCGCTCAGGATGTTCGTCAGCGTTCGCGGGCTGCTCAGTCCACGATTCACGACGCTGATGAGCGTGCCGTGGGACGCGTAGTCGTCCACGAAGCTGTGGTCTTCGATTCGCGCGTACGCGCCGCCCGTCCAGACCGCGCGACCCTCTGCGAGCCAGGCCGGAATCCCGCCGTGCAGGGCCCCGTCGAAGCGGTGCGTCAGCTCGTGGGTCAGCGTTCGCCCGAGGCCCTCGATCGTGCCCGCGGCCAGGCGCACGACGGTCGTGTCTCCGCTCTGGAAGCCGCCGACCCAGAAGAACGGCGCACCCTCGGCCTCGAGGCCGCTCGGGTCCGGCACGATCCGGATCAGGCCCTGGCGCTCGACCTTCGTCCCGTTCCTGACGAACGGATCCGACCCGAAGTAGTTCGCCAGCCGCTCGTGGTGATCCTCGATGGTTCGCGCGACCGCGAGCAGCGTCTCGTACCCGCAGTCCGATTCGATCCGGTAGTAGCCGCGCGGCGAAACGGCGACACCGGGTTCGGCGAAGCTCGAGTGACTGCGCGTGAACGACTCGCCCTCGTGCAGGCTGAGCCACTCCAGATCCTCCACCGTCCACGGTTTGTCCGAGCGCTCCGCCTGGCGCTCGCGCGCCTTGTCGAGGATATCGGACCCCTTGGCCCGCCACTTCGCCATGCCGCTCGGCCGATCTCCGCGCAGGTCGCTGAAGTCCGCCTGGACGCCGAGACCCCGGAGGATCCGACCCGCGCGGATCGCCGTGCCGAGGTCGCCGGTCGCGATCGCGCGCGCCCCCACGCGATCGAGCGCCTTCAGCACAGGGCCGTGGGCGCCCGCGGGAACCGAGACGTCCGGCTTGAGCGCTGGACCCATCGCCTCCGCGACCCTCGCCGTGCGCTGGACGAGGTCCAGCGCGAAGCGCCGGGACCAGGCCGCCGTCAGAAGGTCCTCGGGTGAGCGCGAGCCCTTGGACTCGTGGTCCTGGGCGACGCCGAGCAGCGCGTTGGCGAGCTGGACGCGCGCGGCGGCGGCGCGTTTCGCGAGCCCCTGGACGTCGAGTTCCTTCCCGCCGATGGTCCAGGCGCCGCGCGGGCTGGCGACGCCAGAACCGCGGGGGTCGACGGTCGCTTCGGCGTGGATCAGCGCGGCCGTGGCCATTCGGTCCACGTCGCCCGCCGCGCGCGCGAGTTCTCCGAGTTCGAACGCCGCCTCCGCGCGTGTTTCCGCCGACGCGAGGGCGCGCTCGAAGTGCTCGCGCGCCCGATCCGGCTGGCCGCGCTTCACGGCGGCGCGGCCAGCCTCCAGCGCGAGCTCTGACGTGGAGTCCAGGGGAGGCGCCGCGGAGCCGCTGGACACGCCTGGAAGGGGCAGGGGAAGCGACAGGACGCATGCAGACAGAATCTGAACGAGCATGGCCCTATTAGAAACGAACGCGCCGGGTTCCGTTGTGCGAGGATCTCCGCATGAAACGACGGAACGGAACCGCCGCTGTTCTCCCAGGAGTCGGCGCGGCGCATCATCGCGGGATCCCCGCTGGCCTCCTGCTCGTGCTGGCCGCTGCGTGCTCCAGCCCGGGACAGTCCATGCAGCCGCTGAAGCTCTCCGCCGAGACGCGCGCTGCGACCGGCGCCACCGGGCCAGCTTACCTCATTCGAACGCCGGCTGGCACCAGCGTCACCCTGGAGGAAGCGGTCGACGTGCTCGCCGACGCGGACGTGGTCTTCCTGGGCGAGCAGCACGACAACGCGGCAGGGCACGCGGTGCAGCTGGCGCTGACGGAAGCGCTCGGCCGGCGACGCGGCAACATCATCCTGTCCATGGAGATGTTCGAGCGGGACGCCCAGGCGAGCCTCGATCTGTACCTCTCCGGCGCGCTGTCGGAAGAGGCGTTCAAGGGCATCGCGCGTCTTTGGCCCAACTACGACGAGCACTACCGCGCCGCCGTCGAGTTCTGCAAGGAGCAGGGCTTCCCTGTCCTCGCGGCCAACGTCTATCGCCCGATCGCCTCGCGTGTGGCCCGCGATGGCGCGAGGGCCGCGATCGGCGATCCCTGGGCGGCCCGCACGATCCACGCGCCCATGGACAGCGAGTACCACCGCCGCTTCACCGAGGTCATGGGCGGCCACGGGAACGGAGTCGACGACGCCATCATGAACCGCGTCTATGAGGCGCAGTGCCTCAAGGACGACACGATGGCCGAGAGCATGGCGCTGGCGCTGGAGGCCGCGGCCGCCGACCCGGTCACGGGGCAGAAGCCACAGGTGATCCACTGGAACGGGCGCTTCCACAGCGACTTCGGCCTCGGGACGGTCGAGCGGCTCAAGCTGCGGGACCCGTCCCTGAACGTGGCCGTCGTGTCGATGATCGAGCGGATGCCGACCGTGCTGGAGCCGCTCACCGAAGAGGAGCTCGACCAGGGGCACTTCGTGATCGTGGCCGAGCAGCCCTGATCGACGGGGCCCCCAGGCACTCAGGCCCTCAGGCCCCCAGGCGCTCCAGCAGCGCCTGGACCACGGCCGCCGGGGCCGACTCGTCCGTCTGTAGATGCTCGTCCGCCTGGGCGTAGAGCGATTCGCGCCGGGCGAGGATCTCACGGAGTTCGTCGAGGGCGCGCGGGTGCCCCTCGACGGGTCGATGATCACCCTGGCTGAGAACGCGCGCCAGATGCGCCTCGGGCGCCGCGCGGAGCCAGACGGTCCGGCAGGATTCGCGCAGACGTGCGAAGGTCTCGGGGCTCGTGACGATGGAGCCGCCGGTCGCGATGACCTGGCGCTGGCCCTCGGCGAGGACGTCCTCCAGGGCCTCGCGCTCCAGCCGGCGGTAGGTCTCGACGCCCTGGATGTCGAAAATAGCGGTCAGCGAGAGGCCTGCGAGCCGCTCCACCCGCTCGTCCAGCTCGACGAAGGGCGTCTCCAGCTCCCGGGCCAGCAGGCGCCCCACCGTGGACTTCCCCGCGCCGCGCAGGCCCACGAGGGCGATCCGCTCGGTCCTGGGCGAGGCCGCCGGGAGGTCGCAGAGCTCCGCCAGGGACATCCGAAGGGCCCCCGCCATGGCGGCCAGCTTGAGCACGGTCAAGTTCGCCCTCCCCGCCTCTGCCTCCGTGACATAACGCCGCGAAACGCCCGCGCGCTCCGCCAGGCCCGTCACGGTTTGGCCCAGGGCCTCCCGCGTGCGGCGAATACGCGCACCCAGCGCCTGGAGCAGCGCCTGATCCCCTTGCTTCGTCATGCCCTGGAAACTATAGTGCATCCACGCACTCCGCCTGAGCGATATCCTGCTCAGAACTTCCGTCCACCCAACTCGGATCTCCAAGTGACCACGACTCAAGAACAGAGCCAGGCCGGCACCGGCCCGGATGCGACCAGCGCCCAGACCATCCGGTTCGCCACGCACCCGAGCCGCTACAAGCACTGGGATCTGAGTGTCGACGGCGACGTCGCCACCCTGGCGATGAACGTCGAGCCGTTCGGTGGCCTGCGCGAGGACGTGGAGCTCAAGCTCAACAGCTATGACCTCTCGGTGGACATCGAACTCGCCGATGCCATCCAGCGCCTGCGCTTCGAGTACCCGCAGGTTCGCGCCGTGGTCATGACGGGAGCGCTGGATCGCGTGTTCTGCGCGGGCGCGAACATCGTGGTGCTGCGGAGCAGCCTTCACAGCGAGAAGGTCAACTTCTGCAAGTTCACGAACGAGACCCGTAACGGCATCGAGGACGCCTCGGCGAACTCGAACAAGCGCTTCCTCGCCGCGCTCAATGGTACGGCGTCCGGCGGCGGCTACGAGCTGGCGCTCGCCTGCGATCGCATCCTCCTCGTCGACGACCGCAACAGCGCCGTGTCGTTCCCCGAGGTGCCGCTCCTCGGCGTGCTTCCCGGAACCGGCGGACTCACCCGAATCACGGACAAGCGCAAGGTGCGTCGCGACCGCTGCGACGTGTTCTCCAGCATCGCCGAGGGCATTAAGGGCAAGCGCGCCGTCGAGTGGAACCTCGTCGACCGCATCGCCTCGCTGTCCCAGTGGGACGAGGTCGTCGCCGAGGAGGCGCGCGAGCTGGCCGAACAGTGTGACGCTCGCCCGAAGGCCAAGGGGGTCGAGCTCCCGGACATCGTCGCGAAGGTCGACGGCAACACGTGGACCTACGAGTACGTGACGATGGAGATCGACCCGGCCCAGCGTACGGCGAACCTCTCGATCCACGCTCCCGACACGCGCCCCGCAAGCGTGAGCGAAGCCTACGAGGCGGGAGCGGCCTGGTGGATCTTCCAGGCGTTCCGAGAACTCGATGACGCGCTCCTGAACCTGCGCACGAATCTCCGCGACGTGGCCCTGGTGCTCCTGCGCGCCACCGGAAGCGCCGAGACCATCGAAACGACCGACGGCCTCATGGCAGGCAGTCACGAGGAGCACGACTCCTGGTTCGTGAACGAGGTCAAGCACTTCGTCAAGCGCGTTCTCAAGCGCCTCGACGTGACCGCGAAGAGCTTCTACGCCCTCGCGGGCGACGGCACCACGTTCACCGGCACGTTCCTCGAGCTCGCGCTCGCGAGCGACCGCATCTACGTGCTCGACGACCCCGACTTCGACGTGCACCTCGGCGTCACGGTCGCGAACGCGGGGATGTTCCCGATGGCGAACGGCATCTCACGCCTGGAGACTCGCTTCCTCGGCGAGCCGACTCGCGTCGCCATGATCCTCGAGCGCATGCGTCAGATCCCGGCCGATGAGGCCAATGATCTGGGCCTCGCGACGTTCGCCCCGGACGACATCGACTGGGAGGACGAGCTTCGCATGGCCATCGAGGAGCGCGCGAGCTTCTCGCCCGACGCCCTCACCGGCATGGAAGCGAACCTGCGCTTCGCCGGCCCCGAAACCATGGAGACCAAGATCTTCGGGCGGCTCACCGCCTGGCAGAACTGGATCTTCCAGCGCCCGAACGCCGTTGGCGAACGCGGCGCGCTCAGCTGCTACGGCACGCCGATGCGTCCTGAGTTCAAGGTCGAGCGAACCTGATTCTATCGCTCACAGCCTGAGCAAAATTCCATTTTGCTCGCTGTTCGATGCCCCTGGCGCATCAGCTAACGCAGATGCGCGTCGAGCCAGAGCCAGGCCTGCTCAGGCTCTCACTCGCCCCTACGATTCACCCTGGCCTCCGGGCCGCATCTTCCTTTCAACGGAGACAACATCCATGTCGACCATCGACTACAGCCAGAAGATCCCGAACAACGTGGATCTCAAGTCGGACAAGCGCCTCCAGCGCGCCCTCGAAGCCTGGCTTCCTGACTACATCAACTGGTGGCGCGAGATGGGCCCCACGGACTTCAACGAGAACGACGTCTACCTGCGCACGGCGGTCAGCGTCGATCGCGACGGCTGGGCGAACTTCGACTACGTCAAGATGCCCGACTACCGCTGGGGCATCTTCCTGACGCCGACCGAGCCGGGCGGCAAGATCGGCTTCGGCGATCACATGGGCGAGGACGTCTGGCAGAGCGTGCCGGGCGAGTACCGCAACTGGCTGCGCCGTCTCATCGTGACCCAGGGCGACACCGAGCCCGCGTCCGTCGAGCAGCAGCGCCTGCTCGGTCTGACCGCGCCGTCGCTCTACGACATGCGCAACCTGTTCCAGGTGAACGTCGAGGAGGGCCGCCACCTGTGGGCCATGGTCTACCTGCTCCACAGCAGCTTCGGCAAGGACGGCCGCGAAGAGGCCGCCGAACTCCTGGAGCGCCGCTCCGGCAACGCGGATCACCCTCGGATCCTCACGACGTTCAACGAGCCGTGCCACGACTGGCTCAGCTTCTTCTGCTTCACGATGTTCACGGACCGTGACGGCAAATACCAGCTGCTCTCGCTCGCCGAGTCGGGCTTCGAGCCGCTCGCGCGCACGACTCGCTTCATGCTGACCGAGGAAGCGCACCACATGTTCGTCGGCCAGACGGGGATCGCGCGCGTCGTCCGCCGGACCTGCGAAGCCATGAACGAGAACCCGGACAAGACCGCCGAGGAGATGGGCGTGATTCCGCTGGAGACCATCCAGCGCTACATCAACTACTGGGCTTCGTCTTCGCTCGACCTATTCGGCGCGGAAGTCTCCAGCAACTCGGCCAACTTCTTCGGCGCGGGCATCAAGGGCCGCGCGTACGAGCAGAAGAACTACGACGAGCACACCGCCCTCGACCAGGGCTACCAGCTCGATCGCTGGTCCGACGGATCGATCACGACCGAAGAGGTCCCGCTCCGCAACGCGATGAACGAGGTCCTGCGCGACGAGTACATCAAGGAGAACGAGAAGGGCATCGACTACTGGAACCGCGAGTGCGAGAAGGCCGGCAACGACTTCCGCTTCACGTACCCGAACCGCCGCTTCAACCGCAAGGTCGGCGAGTGGTCAGGGGGCTTCTTCCACCCGAACACCGGTGAGCCGATGACGAAGGAAGCCTACGAGGCCGCTGCGCTCGACTGGCTCCCCTCGCAGAAGGAAGCCGACTACGTGAAGAGCCTGATGGTTCAGGTCACGGCCCCCGGCAAGTTCGCCAACTGGATCGCGCCGCCGCTGCGCGGGATCAACGGCCAGGACGTCGACTTCGAGTACGTGAAGCTGTAGAGCCACGAGAAAGCACCGCGTCAGCGGGAATGAAGTGAAGGGGCGAGGGCGCAGGAATGCGGCCTCGCCCCTTCTCTGTTTGGGGCACCCACGAAAGGCCCTGGAAGTGGCCGCTATTCAGGCGTGGCCCGCCATGCGGTCCCAGTCCAGCGCATTCGGTGAGGCGCGCCACACATTTCGCTTACCGGCGCTTCAGACCGCCCTGTGGCAAATCCGATTTCCTTCGTGGACACATCAGCAGGGCGGCGCTCGCACTGCAGCTGTCTCGTCTCTCGAGGGCAAACGAGGACAACTACCATGACGATGATGAGGGGCTCCGCTCCCTTTACGCCTGGGCGTAAAGGTGACGAGAAGTATGCGACGGCTTACGTCGCACGATTTACCGCGCTCAGCGCATTCGCCATTTTTGCAGCGGGCTGCGGTGGTGACACCAGTAGCAGCGTGGGCCTCGGCGACGACGGAGTCGTCAGCTCGCCCACCTTCGACTTCGAAAACGACGGATACGTCGTTGGCAAGGTCCGGATGAACGCTCCTGCTGTTCCAGACTTCCTGCTTCGCGCGACGCTTCCCGTCCCGCGCGGAACGTTCGCCGCTGATGACGCCCAGGTTCCCCTGGCCGTCATCTCTTCCGCTGACCCGACGGCCTCCCCCACCCAGGTGGAAGTCGTCTCTCGCTACGCAAACAACGAAGACGGCGCGGACGTCGTTGAGATCATCAGCCGCGTGCGCCGTCCCGACGTCGCCCCTGGCACTCCGATCGAGTACCTCGTCGTCTACGCTCCTCACGCCAAGGGTGACCTCCAGCTGTCACCGGCAGTCGACACGATCCTGCGCGCCCCGGGCGCCGTCCGCCTGGTCGCCAATGATCCCTTCGGCAACCCTTACTCCGCGGACCTCTTCGCAAAGATCAAGAGCGCGGACCCGACCGTCGAGGTCGTCCGCGACGGCGAACTCATCAAGGAGTTCCGCGTTCCCGAGGTGCTGGTGCCGACTTCGCCCGTCACGGGCGCAGAAGGAACGCTTCCGCGCCTGATGGGCGTCAACGCCTTCGTTCGCACGTTCGCAGGCGAGGACTTCTTCGCCCTCGATCTGCACGTCCACAACGGCTTCGACGGCAAGGACGAATCGGTCACATGGGACGAAGTCCTCACCGATCTCTACTTCGACAAGCTTCACCTGCGTCTTCCGCAGGGTTGGGAAGTGCTCCACGCGCTGGAGAATCCGTTCACGGGCGATGCTTTCGCAGCGGGCAACATGCAGGAGGTCCCGCTCATCGCGGCGATCCCCGATGGCGACATGCACCTGATGCATCGCCAGTCGCAGTTCTCTCGCCGGATCATGATCGCTCGGACGGATGCCGTCGAGCGCGCGCGCGCGGAGCTGGAGCACCAGACCCTCGCGTTCTGCACGGAGGGCCGAGCCGACGATGGCTCGGAGCTCTGGTCGTGGTGGAACCCGGCCACCGCGCGCTACCTGCCCCAGAACCACCGATTGCCGAACCTGGCGAGCATGACGACTCGCGAGGCGATCGACGCCGAGTTCCGTGGCCAGTACGAGGCCCGCTCCGCCATGGTCGAGACGGGTGTCGGTGATGCGTATCCGATCCTCAGCGGGAACCTCGGCTGGGCTCACCCTTACTGGTCGTCCTACGGCGGCATGACGGGCGGCGAGAACATCGAGCAGATCCCGGGCGTCGAGATCGCCTGGTCGGGATCGCAGGCGGGCTTCCGCTTCATCGAGATGCGCAACCGGATGGTGCTCGAGCGCCAGCCGACCGCCCTCTACTCATCCGCCGGCATTCCGACGAAGTTCGAGGATCACCTCGTCACGACGGGACAGAACGGCCCCTACCTGCCGTTCGACCTCTCGATGAAGTTCGTCGGCGACGATAGCTACTTCGGGTTCGACGACGCGCCGACCTTCCAGGCCGACTACGTTGCCTCGGCGGGCCTCAAGCCCGCCTACGAGGAGCCGCTCAAGGAGTTCATGGCGATCGACCTGCAGCACCTCATTCGCTTCACGAACGACCTGAAGACGATGACCTGGCTCGGGAACGACAGCCTTTCGAAGTGGCAGATCCGCCGTGTCGGTGAGCTGTTTCGCATGACGCACCACGAGGGCAACGTGGGAGACTACGGCTACGTGGGTGGTTCGAGCCTCCAGTGGCGCATCAACCGCGTGACCGAGAACCCGGGAGTCGGGATCGAGTACGGTCGCGGTGAGGGCTGGGGTCTGTTCGCTGCCTCGGCGGCCTACGCCACCGGCGACGACGATCTGCGCGAGCGCTTCCGCCCCTGGTTCGCCGAAGTCAGCCGCGTCTGCGCCGAAGGCCAGTCCGACTGCACCGGCAACCTGACCGCTGTCCGCATCGGCAAGCAAGCGAACGGCATCTACCGCACGCGCCAGTCCTTCGAGCAGTCGTTCGCCACGAACGCCCTCGAGTCCATGCGCACGACCGTGTTCGATCGCGTCGACGAAGAGGTCTCCGAGCGCCTCGCCGACATCATCGTCGGAACGGCCTACTCGACCATTCGCATGCCCTTCTACGATCCCGCCCATGGCGGTCTCCGCAAGGTCATCGGCGTCGGCATGAGCGACATGTCGATCCCGGACTTCTGCTTCGACCTTCCGGACGACGCCGGCTACGGCCTCACGAACGTGGACCACGAGACGCCACTGACGCTCTGGACCTACGCCTACGAGCTCTCCGGCGACGCAGCGTTCCTTCAGATCGCAGCCTCGAGCCTCGGCACGACGGCGAACCTCGAAGCCGAACTCAACATCCTGGGCCAGCAGCGTCTGCCCCACTCGGCCTTCATGCTCGGCACGGTCCAGGCGATGAGCTCGATCCACTGATAGGATCGCGGACCAGAGCCCGCCTCGCATGAGCTGCGGGACAGGGCGTGAGAAGGGCGCTGCATCCTCGGATGCAGCGCCCTTCTTGCGTTCTCGCAGGACCGCCACAAACCTCAAGATCTACTCATTCTGAGGCACGATCGCCCTGGACACCCCCGTGAAGCCCCGTGGGTGTTAATCCAAAATCACGGCCTTGTGGCCCCCCCGGGACTGCGCCTAGCCTCTGCGCTCGCTCCTCCGGCCCTTCCAGGGATCCATGGCGACTTCCGCAGGCTCCTCCCGGCCTGCACCAAGAGGTCTCCAGCCCCGCAGGCGACATGAGGACGAGATGAACAGTTGCAGTCGGAGACACGCGGGATCTTGGAACCGCAGCTCCGATCAGGCGCGTCTTGCCGTCACCCAAACGGCGCTCGCACCGAGCCGCTATCCAACGTGCACGGCCCCTTCGGCCGTTCGCTTCCATCGAAGAGGGGAACCATGAAACAAGCCGCGTCCCATACGCACACACTGAGCCTGCAGATTCCGAAAGAACCGAATCTCGGCTCGCGTAGGCCCTCACGTCTCTTCGGCCTTCGATCTCCGCTGAGTCTCTTCCTCGCACCTGCCTGCCTCGGGGTCACCCTCCTCGCTGCCACCGCGGGTCCGGCGGCCGCGAGCCCGGTTCCGGTTCCGGCAGTCATGGCCCAGAGCGGCCGGGTCGTCGCCAAGATCTCGGTCATCGCACCGGCACCCGCCTCCTTCATCCTCGAGGCCACGCTTCCCGTGCCCCCGGGGACGATCGTCGAGGGCCAAACCACGGTTCCGCTCGCGCTCAGGATCGACGACCACGAGGTCACGACCCAGATCGAGGTCGTCAGCTGGTACCCCGATCCAGAGGACGGCGCGGACGTGATCGAGCTGATCGGGCGTGTCCGGCGACCGGCCAGTGTGAGCGAAGGCGACGAGATCGAGTTCGAGGTGGTCGAGAGCCAGCAATCCGTGCAGCCTTTCGTCGCCTCGCCGCACGTCGAGCAGCTCCTCAACACCCCGGGCGCCATTCGGCTCACCGCGAACGACCTCCACGGCAATGGCTACACCGCCGATCTGCTCGCCAAGGTGCGCAGAGAGGACCCCTCGGTCACCAACCCGAGGTTCGGAACGTACATCCAGGAGTCGCGCTCCCACGAGGTGATGGTCCCCGATCCAGGAGCCGGCACGGGCGCCAGCGCACCCTACCCCCACCTCCTGGGCGTCCACGTCTTCGCCCGCTCCTACGCGCACCTCGATTTCCTCGCGCTCGACCTGACGCTGCACAACGGGATCTTCGGCAAATCGAACTCCCCCCTGGATGATGCGATCTGTGACGCGTACTTCGACTCACTGGACCTTCATCTCCCTGCGGGCTGGACCCTGGCGTGGGCCATCGAGAGCCCGGCGTATGGAGAGCGTCGCAACGAGCCCGGCGGCACCGTGCAGTCCCTTGTGCGCCCCCTGCGCTACGGCCAGTTTCACAACGTTCCCCAGCAGGCGCAGTTCAACCGTCGCCTGATCATCGCGCGAGGCGCCCAGGCCCTCGCCCAGGGCCGAAGCTTGCTTAGACGCGAGACCCGGGGCTTCTGCGTGCCGAGCGCCACGCCGCCCCATCAAATCACGGATCCGGAGAACGAACTCTGGTCGTGGTGGAACCCGCTCACCGCGCGGTTCCTGACGTCCAACACGCGCCTTCCCGTGCTCACTCACATGTCGCGTGAATCGGTCACCGCCGAGCTGGAGTCGGACTACTTCCAGGTCTGGGATCAGGTCCGCACCGGCCGCGAGGGCGGCTACCCGATGACCTTCCCGTCGCTGGGGTGGGCGCACCCCTGGGGCGTCCAGTACGGCGGAATGACGGGCGGTGACGAGATCGAGATGATCCCGGCGATCCGCGAGGCGTGGGCTCGCCAACCCGTCGGTCTGCGCTTCCTCGACCAGCTCTCCAAGGCGTACATCGACCGTCAACCCGACGCGATCTTCCAGCTCGACGGGACACCACCGGACGTCGAAGAGCACGTGTTCCTGGAGGGAACGCCGAACGCCTACGTCGACGGCTACTTCTACCTGAAGCCCGCCTACAGCGACACGTACTTCGGCTTCAACCACGTCGAGTGGAGCATGGCGGAGACCGCGTACATGACCGCGCGGATCCCCTTCTACGAAAAGGACCTCAAGGATTTCCGCCCGATCGACTTCGCGCACCACACGCGCTACCTGAACCCGCAGCTGGGTCTGACCTGGTTGGGGAACGACAGCCTGGCCAAGCTCCAGCTCGAACTCAGCTCGGCGCTGTTCCGCTTCTCCTTCCACAAGTACAAGAACTCCTTCTATAACAGCATCCAGGGCACGGGCCTCCTGCGCCGGAAGCTGGACGTCGGTGAGAACCCCGGTAAGGGCGCGTCCTTCGGTCGCCCGGAAGCCTGGGCTCTCATTGCCTCGGTGGCGCACTACGTGACCTCCAAGGACCGGGGCGAGCGCGCGAGGATGCGCACCTGGTTCGAAGACGTCTCGCGCACGGCCTACCTCGGTCAGTCGACCTGCACCGGCAACCCCACCGCCGTGGCGATCGGAAAGGCCTTCAAGGGCGCTTACCACACGCGTCAGTCCTTCGAGGTGGGCTTCATGCTGAACGCGGCCCAGTCCATCAAGACATCCGTGCTCGACGGAGTCCGTCCTGGCATGGCGAGCATGATGCAGGACTACGTGACAGCGGGCGCCTACTCGACGGTGAGCACACCCTTCTGGAACCTCCAGGCGAACGCGCAGTACCGCGTGATCGCAGTGCGGCCGCGCTTCCTGCACCTGCCGGAGTTCTGCGCGGACATTCCGGAGAATGGCTATGAAGAGTCCCCCTACTTCGACAAGACGACCGCCATGCCGGCCTGGGCCTACGCGTTCCAGGCGACGGGCGACGGGATCTTCTTGCAGCGCGCCCAGGAGGCGCTCGGCGAGTCGAGCAACCCGCTCTTCGAACTCGAGAAGTACGGTACGCACCTTCTGTATGAGATCGCGCCGCTCCTGAGCACGCTGCAGGCGCTGTAGACCGAATCGCGCCGCGCGGCGTTTGCTTCCGCGTTCATGGATCGGGACCCTATCCTCCACCCATGATCCGCGAAAACGAACCGACTTCCAGCAGACCCGTTCGGAGCCACCTGGCCCGGGCGGGTCTCTTTCTGGCTCTGACGGGCGCCTCGGCGGTCGGTCTCGCGCTGTTCGACGTGATCCCCGGAGGCTGGCGCCTTCGGACGCTGATCGTGCCCCAGTCCGTCCAGGACCTGCGGCGGCGCGAAGCCCACCGCCAGGCGCGGTTGGAGCAATTCGCGAGCGAGACGAAGCCCGCGCCCGGCGGCACGCTGTTCCTCGGCTCGTCGACGATCGAGCGCTTCCCGCTGGCGGAGCACTTTGGGAGTCTCGCCACGGTCAATCGGGGGATCGGGGACGAGGACCTCTCCGGGCTGGAGGCGCGCGCGCTTTCCACGGCGATGGACCTGAATCCTGCCCAGGTCGTCCTCTACGCCGGCAGCGTGAACGTTCGGCGCGCGATCGACGACGGGTCCTGGACGCCGCCGGGGGAGATCGTCGTGCGGGCAGGGCGGCTGGCGACGGGACTGCTCGAGCTGCCTGGCGTCGAGAAAGTCGTCCTGCTCGGCATCCTGCCTGAGCGCGAAACTGGCGCGGAACTCGCCGACCGCCTCCGGGAAACCAACGCAGGCCTGGCCGCAATGGCTGCGTTCACCGACGGAATCTTTTTCCTGCCGCTGGCTCGCGAACCTCTGATCGACGCGGCGGGCCACCTGCGCGAGGAAGTCAGCGCTGACCGGCTCCATCTGAACGACGCCGGGTACGCGATCTTCGCCGGGTGGCTGCAACCGCTCCTCGAGGAATGAACGATCCCCTCTCACGGCGAGGGAATCCTCGGCTCGGTTAGGGGGAACCGGACTCGCTGGCCGAAGAATGAGGGAACGGTTCGTAGACTCTGCGACCCGCTCCCCCCCTTCCTCCCCATGCTTCGAAGTATCAGCTCCAACTGGTCCCTGAACGCGCTTCAGATCGTCGTGTTCATGGTGCTGACGCCATTCACCGCGAACGCCGTCGGCAACGACACGTACGGGATCTGGGAGATCATCGTCGCGGCGTCCGGGCCGCTTCAGCTCCTTTCGCTCGGGCTGCCGATGGCGACCGTACGGGCGCTCAGCTCGGCGATTGCGCGCGAGGACGGGCCCGCGGCCACCAAGGCACTTGGGACGAGCCTGTCCCTGACGCTGGTCCTCGGCGTCGTCGCCGCGCTCCTCGGGATCGTCGCCTACGGCGCCTTCACGGGGCCTCTGATGGCGGATCCGCGCTGGGACGTCGTGACGGAGACCGAGCGTCACAAGGCCACCATCGCGCTCATCGTGATGCTCGCGAACGTCGCGCTCGGGTTCGCGCTGAAGCTGCCCTATGCGATCTTCGACGCCCACCACGACTTCGTCGCCCGCAACCTGATCATGGGCGGGGGCCTCCTCGCCAAGCTCGGGGCGACCGTCGCGCTGCTCTCCTGGCGCGCCGACCTCGTGACCCTGGCGTGGGTGCAGATCGGCATCGCCGCGCTCGAGTTCCTGGTGGCGATGCTCTCCTCGCGGAAACGCCACCCGCTCGTCCACTTCAAGCCCCAGCGCATCGAGTGGGTCGAAGCACGGAGCCTCCTGTCGTTCAGCGTGTTCGCGTTCCTCCTGAACATGGGCGCGCTCCTCGCGTTCCGGATCGATGCCCTCGTCATCGGCTTCAACGCCCCCACCGCCGACGTCGCCATCTACGGCTACGGCAACAAGATCTTCGATCCGTTCATCAGCATCCTCCTGGCGATCGGGATGGTGCTGATGCCCATGGCCGCTTCGTCGGCGAGCCGCGGCGACCTCGACGACATCCGCGCCGAGTTCCAGAAGTGGTCCAAGATCGCCGCGACGATCGTGATGCTGATCGGCGGCTACTTGATCGTGCTCGGGCCGAACTTCCTGGAGGCCTGGCTCGGCGACGTGTACAGCCCGATCTCGGGCCGGGTCCTTCAGATCCTGATGGTCTCGTTCTTCTTCTTCCTGCCGATCCGCGGCGTGGCGCTGCCCGTCCTCATGGGCCTCGGCCACGCGAAGGTGCCCGGGTACGGCCTGCTCGGCATGGGCGTCGCGAACCTCCTGCTCAGCCTCGCGCTCGTCGGCGAGTACGGGATCATGGGCGTCGCCTTCGGAACGGCGATCCCGAACGTGGTGTTCTCGATCGTGTTCCTCTGGGATGCCTGCCGCCGCCTCGACCTCAGTCTAGGGGAGTGGTTCCGCTACACCTTCGGGCGGCTGCTCCCGATCACCGTCGTGGCGTCCGGGGCCCTCGCGCTGGGAGCCCAGCAGATCCCGCTCCACGGCTACCCGAGGGTCGTCGCAGCGGGCGTTCTCTACAGCGCTCTCTTCGTGGTTCTGGCGCTGATGTTCGTCTTCCGCGGCGACCGGTTCCTCGATACCGATGCGCTCATGGCGCGCCTCATGGACAAGCTCAGGAACAGAAAGTAGTGATCGACCTGCTCGTGTACTCCGCGCTGGGCGCGGCTGCGGCGTTCGCCCTTGCCGAACTAGGCGCTCGCGCCTGGATCAGGAAGCGGGACCGCTGGTACATCCACCAGCCCTTCTCGCGGCGCCACTTCACGATCGCCACCGATGTCGTGCCCCAGCTGCCTGGGGAGGCCACGTTCGAGGCGAACGCAGACGGCGAGCGCGGCGACCCCGTGCCCGAGCACCCCGAAAGCGTGCTGCGGGTGCTGGTGGCCGGCGGAAGCGCGGCAGAGTGCTTTTTGCTCGACCAGAAAGACACGTGGTCGGCGGCGCTCCAGGACGAACTCCGGCGCAGGCCCCAGCTCGGCCAGGGCGTCCACGTCGGCAACGTCGCGCGTTCTCTCATCACCTGCCGCAAGATCAACGCGATCCTGGCGCGGGTGGTGCCGCGGCTTCGCTCGCTCGACGTGGTCGTTCTGATGGTCGGCGCGAGCGACCTCGTCGACTGGTTCGAGGCGAAGACGCCGCCCGTGATCGAAGAAGGCCCGTTCCAGCTCGCCGACTACGTGGCCGAGCATCCCGAGGGCCCCTTCGGATGGAAGCCGAAGACGCTGGCGCTCTACCAGATCGCCCGCGGGCTCAACGTCCGCCTGCGCCGCCCCGTGCAGGTGAAGAAGAACGTCGGCGCGACGATCGCGAAGCACCGGGCCGCCAGAGCGGCGACGAAGAACCTCCTGATGGAGACGCCGGACCCCGCGCCGATGCTGAACGCCTTCGAGACGCACCTTCGGGCGCTGATCGAAACCTGCCAGAAGTCGGCGAAGCACGTGGTGGTGGCCCAGCAGCCGTGGCTCGATCGCGACTTCACGCCGGACGAAGCCAAGCGCCTCTGGAACTTCGGCCAGGGCAGCCCCTACCGCGGCGCTCTGGATGCCTACTACGACATCGACCTCGTGCGCAGCCTCATGGAGAGGGTCGACGAGGTCGCCGTGAAGGTCGCCGACGAGATGGGAGCCGCACGGGTGGACCTTCGCAGGTTCGTGCCGAGTGACTTCGACCACTTCTACGACTTCCTACACCACTCGCCGAAAGGCGCGAAGCTGGTGGGAGCTGCGATCGCGGACAAAATCGCGTCGCTTCAGGAGGCCGGCCCGGGGTAGCCCCTGGCACGTGCGGCCTCGTGGGACCACGACGGCCACGCCACCTGCAGGGCCAGCATCGAAGCGCTCGACGCGGGGTCGATCGTCATACGCTTGACGTTCAGTGGATCGAAACCGTGGATCGGAGACGCGCCTCCGCCGTAGGTGAAGCCCAGCTCGTAGCCCGTTTCCTCCACGGCCGCCACGATCTCGGGCTGACCACGGATGGCATAGCCGGAGGGGTACGCGAGCGCCCGGACCTCCCGGCCAAGTCGCTGTTCCAGCTGCGATCGAGAACCGGCGAGCTCGTGGGCCAGCTCCTCGGCTCCCAGGGTGGGCAGCAAGCGATGCGTGACGGTGTGCGACTGAACGTCCATGCCCGCCGCAGCGAGCGCCTCCACCCCCTCCCAGTCGAGCAGCAGCTCGTCGGCGATCGCCGCCTCCAGCGCGCGGTCCCAGGGGACACCGAGGGCCTCGCAGACGGCGTCCAGGAAGCCCTCCCGATCGAGGTCGCGCCCGTGCTCCAGGAGCGCCCCGATCTCCGCCGTCGATCGCGAGCGATCGGCCAGGTCGAGGGTGAGGTTCCAGGGCTGGCCGAGCTCCAGGCGGGGCACCCTGGAACGCTTCAAGGCGTAGGCGAGTCGATCCCACCAGAAGACCCGCCGCTCGTCGATGTAGGCGGTGGGAACGAAGAACGTCGCGCGCATGCCGAACTCCAGCAGCAGGGGCAGCGCGACGTCGAGGCAGCTCCGGTAGCCATCGTCGAACGTGATCAGAACCGGTGTTCCACGCAGCGCGGAGCAGGCCTCGGGCTCGCCGCGCGCCAGGGCGAAGACACGATCGAGCTCCACGCTTTGCCCGTGCCGCCGCACCAGACCCAGGAATCGCCGGAACTCATCGGGCGTCGCGTCGATGATCTCGTCCGAGAACGTCTCGTCCTCTCGGCGGAGCGCCAGACGATGGAATCCGAACGCGCCGAGATGGCGGGCCGCGAGGGGCTGCCTCAGCCAGGACGTGGCGCGAAGGACCCCTGTTCTGTCCGCTGCACGCGCCAGTCGATCCAGCTTGCTCATCGATCCCCTCGGACCGACCCGGCGCTCGTGGATGGGTACCCGAGTCGATTGGCCGTCCGACTCATGCCGCGGAGCTCCATGGCGGGCGAGCCGCCCGGCGCGAGGTGCGGCTCGGCGCCCCCGCGGAGGCGGACGCGCGGGTGTGCCAGGTCCGCGCCGAGGAAGGTCGAAATCTCTTCGAGGAGATCGGCTGGATCCTCGAACCAGCGCTCGTAGCGAACGAGCATCACGTTGCTGTCCTGCGCATGGCGGAGGACCCGCTCATAGACCTCGTCGTAGTGCGCCACGCGCCGCTGCTCCTCGGTCGAAGCGCTCTGCAGCAAGCGCCGATGGAGGTCGTGATTGAAGGGGACATCATGGTCCAGCCCCATTCGAAGCCTCCCGGGCTGGCGCCCCATCGACGAGACCACGCTCGCGGGGTCACGCACGCACACGAGGAATTTGAGGCTCTTCGACGAGCCGAGAAGCTGCCAGTAGCAGGGCCACTTGAGGCCAACGGGCGCACCCGGGTTCGCGGGCGTCACACGGTAGCTCCGGGCTTCTCGCGTCCAGGCCACGCGCGCCTCGGCCTCCAGTAACCGAACGTCGAGGCGCGTGCTGGGGAGCCGGCCGCCAGCCCACTCGGTGCGAAGCCAGCGGAAGACCTCGTGCGGTGGGAACCGCAGGCCTTCCCATGGCTCCATCGCCGTCATCATCCGGGGCGGCTGGTGAAGCATCGCGGCGAGGAGCGACGTGCCGGACCGAGGGCATCCACAGATCACGACGTTGCGCGCCTCGGCCGCCACGCCGTCTTCGCCTTCCAGCGCGGCGCGGGCCGTCTCCAGCTCCAGCGAGCAACGTGCCAGTTCGCGAGCCTCCGAGCGCCCGGGCCGAAGCACGAGCCACGCCCGATCCGAGGCGAAGCGGAAGCTCCGCTGTAACCAGCTGGACGGACGCACGGCGGAAGCGCTCAGGCGCGATTCGAAGACGGGCGCCACCAGGCAACGAAAGAAAACGCAGGCATCAGGCCCAGGTCTGCTTCAAGAAAGCGAGGCCATCCGCCGCGAGCTGATCCTCGGTTTCGTACATCCTGCGCCAGATCTTCGTCGCCGCCGCGATCGCGGGGAGAGACTGTCCGAAGGCCTCGATCGTCAGGCAGCCGTCGTAGCCGATGCGCCGCAGCGCCGCGAAGGACTCCTGCCAGCGCACCTGACCCTGGCCGGGCGTGCCGCGATCGTTCTCGGAGATGTGCACGTGCACGAGAGATTCGGCGCAGGCCTTGATCGCTTCCTCGACGTTCTTCTCCTCGATGTGCGCGTGGAAGGTGTCGTACATCATCCGTAGGTGCGGATGGTCGACCTCCTGCACCAGGCGGTGAGCATCGCTGGCGGTGTTGAGCAAGTAGATCTCGAAGCGGTTCAAGAACTCGGTCGCGAGGACCACGCCCGCCTGCTCCGCGTGTTCGGCGGCCGCTCTGAGTCCCTCCACCGACCAGGCCCACTCCTGTTCGGTGGGCCCGGCGCCGCTGAAGACTCCGAGCGCCGCCTGGAGCGGGCCGACCAGGATCTTCGCCCCCATGGCGTGGCAGCAGTCGATCACGCGCTTGAGCTGGGCGAGTCCCGCCGCACGCACGCTGGCGTCGGGCGAGATGAGGTTGTGCTCCGGGGCGAGCGCCGTGGACGCTGTACGTTCCAATCCGAGGCCATCTAGCTGCTTGCCGAGCGCGGTGAAAGCGGCCGTATGGGTCTGCAAGACGGCGGGCTCGACGGAGTCGAACCCCATCTCCTTCAGGCGCTCGAACAGCGGCAGGTAGGCGTCTCCGGTCACGTCGTCGGACCAGAGGAGGGTGTTCATTCCAAACTTCATCGGCCTCTATTTCTCCGTCCGCGGCGCGCGCGGGGCAAAGGGAAAGACGCGCTGGCCGCCGAGGTCGCCGTGCATGTCCTGGTTGGCGTCCATCTCCTCCGCGTCGGGCGTCCCGGAGGGCACGCCGCCCTCGGGCACCTCACCGTGGCTGATCCAGACGATCCCGTTGAGCACGGCGCGGCGGAAGTTGTCGTTCTGCCAGTTGATGTGGTTGTGGCCCCCGGTGAAGCCAAAGCCGCGGCCCCCACCGTCCCGGGTCGCGGCCCAGGCGAGGTGCTGCGGCTCCTTGCGCTTCACGACCGCGTCGCGCACGTACTCGTTGTTGCTGTGGGGCCCGTCGGGACGCATCAGGGTCCCCGTGTCCGGCATGGCGGTGAGGATGGGCGTGACGCCCTCCATGCCCTCGCGGAACCGCATGTGGTAGTACCACTCGTCCTGGACCTCGAACGGCGTCAAACCGCGCGTGACGGGGTGCTCGACGAACGCCTCGAACTTCGCTCTCCAGTGCGGGTTGATCGACCAGTACGGCTCGAAGAAACCGCCCTGCCATTCGAGGAACTTGTCCCCGGCCGGGCCTTTCACCGTCTCCACCGCGTAGTGGATCGTGCCGAGGCCGACGCCGCGCTTCATCATCTCGTCGAAGGCCTCCAGCCGGGGATTGAGCGGGTGAGCCTCTCCGCCGTCGCAGAAGATCACCACCGCGGCCGCGCCGTCGAAGACCGACTCGTCCTCGGGCCAGCCCTCCGTCACGACGACCGCTTCGAAGCCGGGCAGCTCGGCGATGCGCTTCGCGAGCAGCATGGAGCCTGCGCGATGCTCGTGGGCGCCATTCCCGTGGCTTCTGCCCCCGGCGACGAACACGACCTTGCGGGTGGCGTCGGGTGAATCAGGCAGGGTCTTGAGCTGGAGGTCCTTGAACTGGACCTTCATCGGCGGGCCCGCGTGCAGCTGCAGCGCCAGTACGCCTTTGGACCTGGCCGCGCTCCCGTGGTCGATGAACTCGGACATCACCGTCCCGTTGATCTCGTGCACGAGGTGGTGGCCGCGGGCCACGATGTGGTACGTGTTCCACTCGCCGACCTTGATAGCCTCCGCGAGCTTCGCCGCGTCGCCAAGGCTTGTCACCGTGCGCTCGCCCTCCGGGCTGCGCGTGGCCTTCTCGCCGCGCCTGGCGAGGATGCCCCCGAAGCGCTCGCCGTAGTTCGTGCCCGACCACTGGTTGCCGAAGTCGATGTCGGCCTGGTAGCCGCCCACGACCCACCTCTCGTCGGTCTCGAACGAGCGGTACTGAATCCCGCTGTTGTGCGCCCCGATCCGGAACTGGGCCTTCAACTCGAAGTTCGCGGGCTCGCCACCGCGCCAGATGAGGAAGGTGTTCCCCTTCGTGACGTGCTCCTCCGAGGTCTGCCCGGTGATCGCGCCGTCTTCGACGCTCCAGAACTCCGGGTGGCCGTCCCAGCCCGCGAGGGTCTCCCCATCGAAGATCGGTTTCCACTCATCGGGGTGGCCCATCCCGTGCTGGGCAAGCAGCGGACTGCCGATCGCGAGGACGATCGAACCTATCAGACTCTTGAGTGGCCACTTCATGTCTCGTTCTCCGGAGGACTCAGGACGCAATAGGCGCGGGGGGTCCCCGGCGCCGGAGGCAGATTAGCACGGGCCAGAGGACCACGCTCTCCTGATCCGGCGACCGTGGGTCTGCCAACGAAAATGGCGGGGCGCAGTCCGACTGCGCCCCGCCACGTTTCGTGTCATCGGACCCGCGAGCGGATCAGCCGAACTTGATGCCCTGGGCCAGCGGCAACTCGCTCGTGTAGTTCACCGTGTTCGTCTGGCGGCGCATGTAGGACTTCCACGCGTCGGAGCCCGACTCGCGTCCCCCACCCGTGTCCTTCTCGCCGCCGAACGCGCCGCCGATCTCGGCGCCCGAGGTGCCGATGTTCACGTTCGCGATCCCGCAGTCGGAGCCGACCGCCGAGATGAACCGCTCGGCCGCCTTCATGTCGTTCGTGAAGATCGCGCTGGAGAGGCCCTGGGGCACCCCGTTGTGGACCTCGATCGCGTGCTCCAGATCCTTGATCGGGATGATGTAGAGGATCGGCGCGAAGGTCTCGTGCTGGACCGTCTGGTAGTGGTTCTCCGCCGTCATGATCGCCGGGGTCACGTAGTGGCCGCCCGCGAGGTCGCCGTCGAGCTTCGCGCGCTCGCCGCCGCGGAGGAGCTTGCCGCCCTCCTTCTTGCAGGACTCGATGGACGCCATCATCGTCTCGACCGCGTGCTCATCGATGAGCGGCCCGCAGAGCGTCTTCTGGTCCATGGGGTCGCCGATGACGATGTCGTCGTAGGCGCGAACGAGGCGGTTCGTGACCTCCTCCACGAGGCTCTCGTGGACGAGGAGGCGACGCGTCGAGGTGCAGCGCTGGCCCGCGGTGCCGACGGCGCCGAAGAGCGTCGCTGGCAGGACCATGTCGAGGTCGGCGTCGTCGAGGACGACGAGGCCGTTGTTGCCGCCGCACTCCAGGATCAGGCGGCCCATGCGGCCGGCGACGCGGCTCGCGACCAGCTTGCCGATGGCGGTCGAGCCGGTGAACGAGATCAGCGGCAGGCGCGCGTCGTCGATCATGGCCTGGGCCACGTCCTCGTTGCCGCCGATCGCGAGGCCCGCGAGGGCGCCGAAGCCCTCGGCTTCCAGGATCGGGCGGATGACGTTCGTGAGGCCGATCGCCGTGAGCGGCGTCTTGGGGCTGGGCTTCCAGACGCAGGCGTCGCCGCAGGTGAAGGCCAGCATCGAGTTCCAGGCCCAGACGGCCATCGGGAAGTTGAAGGCGGTGAGGATGCCGATGGTGCCGAGGGGGTGCCACTGCTCGCGCATGGCGTGGCCGGGGCGCTCGGACGGCATCGTGAGGCCGTAGAGCTGGCGGGAGAGGCCAACGGCGAAGTCGGCGATGTCGATGCACTCCTGGACCTCGCCCCAGCCTTCCTGGACGCTCTTGCCCATCTCCAGGGTGATGAGGCGGCCGAGGGCGTCCTTGTGCTCACGCATGGCGTTGCCCATGCGACGCACGATGTCGCCCCGGAGCGGCGCCGGGATCGCGCGCCAGCGCTGGAACGCCTCCTGTGCGGCGGCCACGACGGCTTCGTACTCCTTGGAGGTGGCCATCTGGACCGAGGCGATCAGCTCGCCGGTCGCGGGAGAGCGCGATTCCAGCACCTCCCCGGTGCACTGGATCCAGGAGCCGTTGTAGGCGCCCTGGTTCTGGTCCTGGATCCCCAGGGAGCTGAGGAAGCTGGTGTCGGTGGAGGAGGTCGCGGAGGCCATGGGTCTCTGGGCTGTCGGGGTGTTGGGGCAGCCCGGGCACGCGACGCGTGCCGGAGCCGTCTCCGGGAGGGTTCGCCGAAGAGGATAGCGGGTGAAGCGGGCCATGGACGGCCCGGCCCTGTATCCTCTTTGGCCGAAACCGCACGATTTTCCACCGGGCCGCTCCTCCGCCCTCGGGCCACCCCCGGCCTATCCCAGGGCGCACCGGAAGCGCCCACGCAGCCCCCGTTCCAGGGGCGTCCCACCATGTCTGACGGCAAGATCATCTACCACCTCCAGGACCTCAAGAAGTTCTACGACCAGCGCGAGGTCCTCAGCGGGATCACGATCGCGTTCCTGGAGGGCGCGAACATCGGCCTGATCGGCCCCAATGGCGCGGGCAAGAGCACGCTCCTGCGCATCCTCGCCGGCGTCGACACCGACATCGAGGGCACCGCGCGCCCGATCCAGGGCCTCTCCGTCGGCTACCTGGAGCAGGAACCGCCCCTCGACGAGACCAAGACCGTCGGTGAGAACATCGACCTGGCCGTGGCCGGGCTCCGCGCCATCGAGGCGCGCTACTACGAGGTCATGACGATCATGGGCGACGCGGAGGGCGAGGCGGCCGAGAAGCTCTCCAAGGAGTACGACGACCTCCAGACCGCCATGGACACGAAGGGCATCTGGGACCTCGACAGCCGCCTCGAGCAGGCCGCGCACGCGCTCCAGGTTCCGCCGTTCGACTCCGGGATCACGACCCTCTCGGGCGGTGAACGCCGCCGCGTCGCGCTCTGCAAGCTCTTGCTGGAGCACCCCGACCTGCTGCTCCTCGACGAGCCCACCAACCACCTCGACTCCGAGTCGATCGCGTGGCTCGAGGGCCACCTCGGCGAGTACGACGGCACCGTGATCCTGATCACCCACGACCGCTACTTCCTCGACAACGTCGTGGGCTGGATGCTGGAGATCGAGCGCGGCAAGGCGCGTCCGTACAAGGGCAACTACAGCGCCTACCTCGACGCGAAGACCAAGATGCTCGACGTCAAGCGCAAGAGCGATAGCACGCGTGCGAAGGTCCTCGAGCGCGAGAAGGAGTGGCTCTCCAAGACGCCCGCCGCGCGGACGAAGCAGTCGAAGTCGCGTCTCAAGCGCTACCAGGACCTCGCCGCCGAAGCGCGCGCCGAGGATCAGGCGCAGTCGCTGGAACTCCGCATTCCGCCGGGTCCACGCCTCGGTGATAAGGTGCTGGAGATCAAGGAACTCACCAAGGGCTACGGCGATCGCACGCTCTTCAAGAACCTCAACTTCTCGATGCCGCCCCAGGCGAAGCTGGGCGTGATCGGCGCGAACGGCATGGGCAAATCCACGCTGATGAAGATCATCATCGGCTCCGAGCAGCCCGACAGCGGTTCGGTCGAGCTGGGCTCGACCGTGCAGCTCCGTTTCCTCGACCAGAGCCGGACGGTGCTGGACGACGAGCAGACGGTGTTCCAGAACATCACGGACGGCAACGAGCAGCTTCCGTTCGGCAGTACGGTCATCGACAGCCGCGCGTACGTCGCCCGCTTCAACTTCAAGGGCGAGGACCAGCAGCGCAAGGTCGGTGAGTGCTCGGGGGGTCAGCGCAACCGCGTGATGCTCGCGAAGATGCTGCGTGAGCCGGCGAACCTGATCATCATGGACGAGCCGACGAACGACCTCGACCTCGACACCCTGCGCGTGCTGGAAGAGGCGATCGAGTACTACCCGGGCAACATGATCATCGTGACCCACGACCGCTACTTCCTGAACCGCGTGGCGACGCATATCCTGTCCTTCGAGGGCGAGGACGAGAACGGCGTGGGCATCGTCTACTTCCACCACGGCGACTACGAGTCGTTCAAGGACTGGAAGCGGAGCAAGGGCGAGGACCTCGACAAGCTGAAGGGCCCGCGCCGGAAGTTCGCGCGCTGATGGAGGCTCTCGACCCAGCGGCCTCACTGGCGGAGGCGCGCGACTGCCTCCGCCAGACTCAGGAAGACTCGATCGGCGCGGTGCCCCTCGCGTTCCGCGACGAGATCGACGCGTTCCTCGTGGAGCACGGCCCGATCGCGCTGACCCGGGACTGCGTCCCGGGGCATCTGACGGCGTCGTGCCTGCTCTGGAACGCCACCGGAACGAAGGTGCTGCTCCACCACCATCGGAAGCTGGGCCTGTGGCTGCAGTTCGGCGGCCACTGCGACGGCGACGGCGATACGCGCCGGGTGGCGACGCGTGAAACGGTCGAGGAGAGCGGGATCGAGCCCAGCTTCGTGACGCCAGCGCCGATCGACTTCGATATCCACTCGATCCCGGCGCGTCCTGCGAAGGGAGACCGGGCGGCGGAGCCCGAGCACCTGCACCTGGACGTGCGCTACCTGGCGCTGGCGCCAGCGGATGCGGTGGAACAGATCTCGGACGAGTCCCTGGAGCTCCGGTGGTTCACGCCCGAAGCGGCCACCGCGCAGGGCCTGGATCTGTCGCTGCAGCGAATGCTAAACCTGGGTCCGCCGCGGCCGGCCTTGCGAAAGTAGAGAACTCCGAAGGTACCGCCGCTCGCGGTTCACGGCCCTGTGAGTGGCGGCTCTTGCCTGACTGCTACCCGCCCGTGGAGACGCTTGGCGGTACCGAACCTGGCGGTACCGAACCCGACCCAAAGCCGCCACGTTTCGATTCGAGTGGTTTCTCATCGATCCGAAACGTGGCGGCTTTGGGTCAGGCTCGGTACCGCCAGGCTCGGAAAGACGCCGACGGCCACTTCGACGATCCAGCGCGCTACTCGGATCCACCCGCTTCCGCGAGCACGGCCTCCGCCTCTTCGATCTTCGCCGTGCGAATCGTCAGGAGCGACTCGCCATAGAAGAGAGCGAGCATGCCCGACATGAACATCCAGAACTCCTCACCGGCCGGGAAGCCGCCGAACCACGCCCAAACGAACACGGCCGCTCCAAATCCCATGAGCAGGTAGGTCTCGATGAGCTTGCGGCGCCGACGGCCCAGCGTGGCTCTTGCATCCGTTTGGCTCATGACCATGGACTCGAGTCTACAGGGCCGCGACCCGACCCGGGTGTCCCTGGCTCGCCGCCTACGGGAGAAGGGTGAACTGTGCTCCGCGGCTATCCAATATAGCCCTGTCGATAGGCGCATCACGCGGCGACAGTGGGTTCTGACAGGGGGCCGCTGGCGCGATGCCGGCGGCCCCCCCCACTTGGCGGAGTGCTGTCAACGGAGTTCTGTCAACGGAGCACGATCGCGGCGTTGCGGACTACTGGACGATGTAGCGCGCGCCACGCGTCGTCGCGTAGCCCTGGGGCGTCGAGCCGTCCCAGATGAACCACTGGCCGTAGACCGAGGAGCCCGCCATACCGGTGATGCCCAGCAGAGGCATGTTCATCTCCCACCATGTCGCCATCCCGTCCGGCTGGACGGTCATGCCAGGCGACCAGTTGATGCTTCCACCAATCAGGAAGCCTGGCGCTGGTGAACCGGGTGTCATGGAGAGGGCGAACCTCGTCGGTGCAGAGGGTCGAGCGTTCGCGAGGCCGGACTTGAACCAGGGCTCTCCATCCGTGGCCGGGGGAGTCGAGATGATCTGCGGGCGCCCCATGGCGCCACCGAACGGCGTGCCGTAGCGGTTCTCGAGGGACCCCATGGCCGTGAGCCTCTCGCTGTGGAGGTCGGGGCGATCGAACGGGAACGTTTCGTTGGCCACCCTCGGGTCCGTGAAGCCGTGCGTCCAGAGCTCGAGCATCGCGTCCTTCTCGTCCGGCGTGAGGGGCGGGTTGAACACGTTCCGGGGCTGGTCGGGGAGCTCCTGGTTGTAGAAGGCGAGCAGCGTCGGAACGTCGGTGAACTGGCCTGAGTGGAAGAAGCGGTTGCGCAGCCCCATGTTCAGGAACGACGGCGTCTTCATCTCCGGTGCTGCGGGGTTGCCCGTGACCGGGTCCGTGGCCACGTCGCCCGGGGGCGGCAGGCCGATGTCGTGCAGCTGCCCGTCGGAGAACAGCGCGTCGAACTTGTCGACGAAACCGGCGCCGCTGGGGTCGAACTGCGGGCTGCCCGAACTCGAGTGGCAGCGGAAGCACCCGTTGACCTCGAGGAGCTCCATCGCGTGTCTCTCACGCTCGGTGATCAGGCTCTCGTGGAACACGGGCGCCTTGTCCGAGATGAGCGTGCGCATGTACTGCGCGATCGACATCGAGATGCGCTCGCGCGTCACCGGGTTGCCGCTGGGATCGCTGCCGTAGAGCCAGTTGAAGATGTCGTCGTACCGTTGCCCCTGGAGCCAGGCGATATCCGGCGGGACGGAAGAAGGCGTTGCAAGACGGAGGATCTCCGACTTGGCGAGCTTGTACTGAATCTGACCCGTGGCCCAGGCGATATCGTCGTGGCCCATCTCGGTCGGGCTGACCGGCGGGAACGCGATGAGCGACTCGGGCGCCGCGAAGTCGCTGAAGCCCGGCAGCGGACTTCCACCTGAATTCATGTCGTTGAACTCAGGCCCCGCGCGGTGCTGCCAGAAGAGCTTGTTGAAGTACACCGCGTTGATCATCGACGGAGCCGTCAGCTCCGTCACTCGCTTCATCTTGTTCTCGACCGGGGCGGGCGGTGCGCCCGCAGGAACGCCGTTGAACCCCTCGAAGAAGTACCGCTGGGCCCCGTCCTGGGGGAACATACCAGGGGAGCCGAACTTGGCGTTCGGGGCGAAGGCGCCCACGCGGCCATCGGTGCCGCCCGCGGTCATGGCGTGGCATGTGCCGCAGGCCATCGTGCTGTCGCTGGAGAGCTGCTCATCCCAGAACAGCGCCTTGCCGAGCATCACCTGGCGCTCTACGAACCCGAAGTCGGGGTGGCTGGGCTCCCAGAACGGGTTGCCGTAGGGCGACGAAGGATAGGGAAAAACACCCGCGAAGGGACTGGACGGATCCCCCACGAGCTCGCCCTGGTGCACCGTTCCCGGCGTGACCTGGGCGGAGGCCAAGCTTGCGGCGAACAGAACGCCGGAAGCGAGGGAAAGCCCGCGCTGTGCGCGGTTTCGAGTTGTCATGAGTGACTCCCGCAGCCGATGGCTGCGCGTAGTGTCCCGGGGCTCGGCACCTCAGGACGAGGCAGATGGGGCAGCGCCTGATGGCCAAGCGCGCTCGGTCACCGGGAGAAGGCGGGGGCGTGAGTGATGCCACCGCATGATGACCGAAGCCCCACGATGAACAGATCCTGGCCAACGTTCAACCCCACCTTCACGCCGGCCCGATAGCGGCGACGCACTCGTCCCAACCGATCCCTTCTTTCCGCGCGATCCTGGGGGGTCGGCATGACTCGATTCCCGGGGGTGGCACGCTTAACACCGACAATCACGTAGCCCAAAAAAAACGCGAATGGCTCGCCGTCGGAGGGCTTCACGGCATGCCCACTCCAACGCTCTCCACCGGAACCGGTGGCGGAGGGAACCCCGACAGGAGAGGGTCGACGTAGCGGAGCCTGACCCCAGCGCGATTTTGCGCGATGCGTGGATCGCTTCTCGAACGAAATCCCTCTGCAGGGTCGAGGCGGCTTCCGTCCAGCGAGGACTTGGACCGAACCAGCGGGAGCAGCGCAGCTTTCGGATCCGTACAGCAGTCCGTGACGAGTGCGGCCATCGAGAGATCGCCAGCTTGCAGGCTCGCCTTCAGGAGTACCTGAAGACGTTCCGATGGCGCCTCGAGTTCGACGAGGTCGGTCCACGTCCACGGGTAGACGGGCGGGACCGGATCCGACACCTCCGCGATCAACGCCTCCGTTCCCGCTCGATCGCCAGCGAAGAGAAACAGCTCCGGAACCGCCGCCGAGCGCAGTCTTCTCAGTGCAACACGAGGACGCGCCGAAACAGATCCTGCCAACGGTCGTACCTGCCCCGTGCCGAGGGAGCCCTCTATCCCCGCAGCTTGGGTCGTGTAGCGTTCTAACCTGAATGATTCATGAGGAGTCGATCCACCAGCGTCGGCACCACCTCGCTCGCGCGGCCGCACAGGAACTCGTCTTTCTCCGCGAGGTTGTCCGGCTCGGCCAGGCCCTGCACGATTGTCTTGGCGCCGTTCGCCCTGGCGTATGCCAGGTACGCCGCCGCTGGGTAGACCGCTCCGCTCGTTCCGATCGCCACGAACGTCGTCGCGCGCGCGACGGCTCGCTCGATCTCGTCCAGGTAGTGCGGCACCTCCGAGAACCAGACGACGTTCGGGCGCAGCGGCGTGTGCCCGCACGCCGGGCAGCCGACGAACACGTCCACCTCCAGGTGCTCGGTGTCCTCGGTCACTTCATCGCACGCCTCGCAGAGCAGCTGGCTCAGCTGACCGTGCATCGCCAGCACCTCGGAACCGGCGCGCTGGTGCAGGTCGTCCACGTTCTGCGTGACGAGCGTCAGGCTTCCGCCCTCGGCCTTCAGCCCCTCGGCGAGCTTCACGAGGGCGTGATGCGCCGCATTGGGCTCGACTGTCGCCATCTGGGCGCGACGAAGCTGATAGAAGCGCCAGACCAGCGCGCGATCCGCCGCCCAGCCCTCCGGCGTCGCCACCTCCTCGAAACGGTGGCCTTCCCAGAGGCCGCCAGAGTCCCGATACGTATCGACGCCCGAATCCGCTGAGATTCCCGCGCCCGTCAAGACCACCACGTGCTGCGTCACGGCTTCACCTCCACGTTCTCGGCCAGGATCGTGCGCAGGTGCTGCGCGTCGAGGTTCCCGCCGCACACAACGATGCAGGACGAACCTTCCGCCGCGACTCCCGCCGCGCGTTCGCGCTGCCAGACGGCCAGGGCCACACCGACCGCGCCCTCCACCATCATTCGCTCCCGCGTGATCAGCTCGTACGTGGCCCGCGAGATGTCCGCCTCCCCCACGAGCTCCCAGCGGTCGACCGAATCCATGCAGGGATTCAGCGTGACCGTGTCTTCCTCGAGGCCACCTGCGGTCGCGAGAGATAGCGTGGACAGGTGCGGAGTGTCCACCCAGCGGCCCGCCGCCACCGACGCGTGCATCGGATAGGAGGCCTCGGGCGAGCAGCCGATCACCTCGACACCTGGCTTCACGTCCTTCAGCGCACACCCGATCCCGCCGATCAGGCCCCCGCCGCCGACGGCCACGTACACCCTACGAAGATCCGGGATCTGCTCGGCGAGTTCGAGTCCGATGGTCCCTTGCCCCGCCATCACGAGAGCATCGTTGTACGGCGATAGAAACACACGACCGGTACGCTCGGCGAGTGCGCGGCCATGGGCCTCGGCCTCGCCGCACTCAGCGCCGAATCGAATGACCTCCGCACCGCGCGATTCGATCGCCTCCGCTCTGCCGGCCGGGGTATCGACAGGCACGACGACCGACGCTCGCACGCCAGCAGCGCGCGCCGCGAACGCGACGGCGGCGCCGTGGTTCCCTGTGCTCGCCGCGACCACACCGGCCGCGCGCTCCTCCTCCGAGAGCGCCGCGATTCGATTCACGGCGCCGCGCACCTTGAACGAACCGGTGGGCTGGAACGACTCCATCTTCAGGAACAGGGAGCCGTCGGGCGCGAGGGCGAGGGCCTCGCGCACGGGCGTGATCGGCAGCAGGGGACGAATCGTGACCAGCGCACTTTGCGCAGTCCTCGCCACATCGGAGACAGTCGCTTTCATGCGCGAGAACTTACACGATCGCCGCGCCAGTGCGCGCCTAAGGGCAGGCAGGCAACGGCATTCGTCAGCCCAGGCGCACTACCCAACACCACGACCTGGAGGTGGTCGGCCTCATCGAAGCCGCCAAAGGACGAAGCCTGCGACAGCGTCACCAGTCGCAGGTCGCCGTTCCGATGCGAGCCGCCCTTCGGATCAGCGTCACGGCGTGTAACGGGAGTCGATCAGTACCCCATGAAGATGGCCTTCAGCAGAATCTGTGGGACTCAAACGTTCCAGTCCTGCAGCAAACAAGGATCTCTGCGCCTGGAGCCGACTCCGCTGGACTCCGGGACTCCTGCCAATGCAACCAAAGAAGCGGAGGAGCCGGGAGGATCGAGGGGGCGCGGCGCCCCTGTGAGGGATGGAGGTATGGAAGTACGCGAGCTTGGGCCTGGCCTCCGCCTTGAGAGACGCAGGCAAGAAGTCGAGTCGCGGAGGCGAAGAGTGGAAGTCGCGAAGCCGTCCCGCAACGGGTCGCCCCGGAGGCGCGAGCTACGCCCGAAGAGCTTCGGCGACACGCGGAAGGTCGTGAATCGTGAGCAGCCCCTTGCCCCCACCCTTCGTCCAGCCGACTCGCAGGAGCCAGCTCTCCGCCTCCACGATCAGGTGCACGTCGTTGCTCATCACCGAGAACTCCACGATCCAATCCATCAACCCCAAATGCCCTCCAAACTACACTTTAAACCCCAAACTCGTCACTCTAGCCCAATTCCCCATCCGCCCTGAAACAGTATACTCGGCAGACCTTTCCCACGGGCCAACTCGCACTCCGCGCCCCCGAACCTCCCACTCTTGCCTCCCCGTCACAACGCGTGGGCCAGGGCCAAGCTCGCCCCCTCCCACCTATCCATCCCTCCCAAGGCCGCCGCGCCTCCCAAGCTCCCGCTCCCTCCGCTTCCTTGGTTGTCTTGGTAGCAGCCCAGCAGACTGCCCCCCCCAAGCCCCAAGCCCCAAGCCCGTAACAGTCGCGTGAATCCGGCGGCTCCGTCCCACAGACTCCTCCAAAGACCCCACGAAGAGAGCTCCACTGGTTGACTCACGACCGTTGGATCAGGCCGCGGATCAACTCGACCATGGCCTGGATCTGAAAGGGCTTTTGCTCGTACCCGGCCACGTCCAGACCGGCCAGCCGTTCCGCCGCCGAGTGCTCATCCTGCGCGCTGAACGCAACGATGGGAAGTCCGGGGCGGATCTCGTTCAGCTGACGAATCACCTCCTCTCCCCGCATCTCTGGCATGGAGAGATCCTGGACGACGCAGCCGAGTTGGCCGTCGTCGCGACGGACCAGTTCGATCGCGTCAAGGCCGGTTCCCACGGCAACGGCCTTGAGCCCGGCCGCTTCCAGGACGCGAACCATCAGATTGCGCACGAGCTCATGATCGTCGACCACGAGGACGGTTTTTGGGTCGCGCAGCGACTCTCGATTCTCTCGCGAAGCAGTCATCGATTCGGGTTCGGATCAGCGTTTACCTGTCGGAGCGGCACGCTACGAAAATGCAATTGGCGCTCCCATGGCGAACGGGCTATCCGTTCGGCGTGCACGAAATAGCTTAGTCTGTCCCTGGGTCCGTAGGTCCACTCCTCGCCCGGAAGGCAGAGACACATGGGCGATCCCCGCACCCATGGACTCCTTCAAGCGGAATCCTTCGCCACCGCCCTCACGGGTTCCCAGCCGTGTCACCGCCATCCGTTCGAACCATGCCAGCTCGCCAATATCCAATGCTCATCCGAGACTCTTCCAGCGGCCTGGCCAGGGCAAGCGCCGCCCTCGGTCAAAGACTGGGCTACTCGAACGATGAACTTGCCAGAGAGCCGTTGCTTCACTGGATTCATCCTGAAGACACACCCAGAGCGCGCGCGGCACTCGCCGCCGGGTCCGGAATCGTCCAGCTTCGCCATGCCACCCGGTCCGGTTCATGGCTGGCGCTCACGTTGACCGTGCGAACCGATGGCCACTCCACGCAGGTCGTCGGCTGGCCGAGCGATAGCCTGGCGACACCTGAGCCCGAACGCGACCCCATGGAAGCGTACGGTGATTCGATGGCCCAGATGCTGCGAAGAATGGCGCTCATCGTGGAGGGCAAGAATCCCGGCCATCGCTGCTCCATCCTGCTCGTGAACGCCCACAGAACCGGGATCACCGTGGGGGCCGGTCCAAGCATCCCCACCGAATACCACGAGGCACTCGAAGGCATGGCGATCGGTCCCTTCGTCGGGTCCTGTGGCGCGGCCGTCTACTGGAATCTTCCGGTGGTCGTCGAAGACGTCACGGAGGATCCTCTGTGGCGTGACCTCCTCGACGTCGCCGCCATCGCCGGAGTGAAAGCGTGCTGGTCACAGCCGATCCGGGGCGCCAGCGGTGAAGTCCTGGGAGCGCTGGCCCTCTACTCGGACGAGCCCAGCTCGCCCACGATGGCCCAGATGGATGGCCTCGAGATTGCTGCACATATGGTCGGAGTCGCCATCGAGCGCGAGCGACTTGAAGCACAGCTGCGACAGAAGGCCAAGTTCGAAGCACTGGGTGTGCTCGCCGGAGGCGTAGCGCACGACTTCAACAACCTGCTGGCGGTGATCGTCGGAAATGCGGAGCTCGCGCTGGCGACGGATGCGGTCGCCCAGTCCAGCCTCGGAATGATTCAAGACATCATCCGTGCCGCGGAAGGCGCCACCGGCATCTGCAACCAGATGCTCACGTGTGCGGGACGAGGTTACCTGACCACCGAGTCGATAGAGTGCGCGCCTCTGATTCGCGAGCTATCGCAATTGCTCCAGGTCAGTCTGTCGAAGAAGGCGGTGCTTCGCCTGGATCTCGAGAACGATCTGCGCGTGCTGGCGGACGGCAGCCAGCTGCGACAGGTCCTGATGAATCTGATCACGAATGGTGCGGAGGCGGTCGGCCATCGAGACGGGGAGGTCACTGTCTCCACGCGCTCGATCGATCTCACGTCCGAGGTCATCCAGCAATGTGGTCTCGATCCAGACCTGACGCCTGGCCAGTATGTGGAAATCGCGGTCCGCGACACAGGTTGCGGCATGGACGCGGAAACGAGCGCGAACATCTTCGATCCTTTTTTCTCGACCAAGGATGACGGCCGAGGTCTGGGGCTCGCAGCTGTCATGGGGATCGTCAGGGCCCACGGCTGGGCCTTGACGGTCAAGAGCGTGCCTGGCCGCGGGACCACGTTCGTGGTCCTTGCGCCCCGATGCAGGCACGCAGCAAGGAAGGCTCCACAGGCGGCGGTCCCCGCGCCTGCCTCCGGCACCCGAGTTCTCGTGATCGACGACGAACCGGGCGTGCTCAAGGTCGTGGCGGGAATCCTGAAACAAGCGGGCATGGACGTCCGAACGGCGGCCCATGGCGCGGAAGGCGTCGAGGTCTACCGCGAACATCACGGTTCGATCGATTGCGTGATCCTCGACATGAACATGCCAATCCTCGACGGAGAGGAGACCTTCGTGGCCCTCAGGGCCATCCGCCCTGACGCGCGCGTCCTGCTCATGAGCGGATACGCGGAACAGAACCTGCTCGACCGCTTTCGAGGTGCAGGCCTCGCCGGCGTGTTGCAGAAACCCATTCGCGCCGCGACGCTTCTCCGCGAGATCGCGGCAGTCGTGCCCGGACATGTATCCGCCTGATCGCCGCCTGTTCGCTTGACGGTCGCTACCGCGGGCGAGCACGAACAGCGATGCCTCGGAGCGTCCGCCGCGCCAGCGCGACCAGATCCTCGAGAACCAGGTAGGCCACCGGGACGAGGACCAGGATCAGAAGGGTCGCCAGGCTCAGGCCGAAGAAGATGCTGATCGCCATCGGCTGCAGGAATCGCGCCTGGCCCGTTGCGAAGAACGTCAGCGGCAAGAGACCCAGCATCGTCGTGACCGACGTCAGCAGAATCGGCCGGAACCGCAGCCGCCCGGAGTCCATCACGGCCTGCATCAGCTCGACGCCTTGACGCCGCCGCTGGCCGATGAAGTCCACCAGGATCAGCGAGTCGTTCACCACCACGCCCGCGAGCGCGAGCAGCCCGATCAGCGACATCAGGGTGATCGAGCGATCCATCAGCGCGTGCCCGAACACCATGCCGACGCCCGCGAATGGGATGATGAACATGATCACGAGCGGCTGAAGGAAACTCTGGAAGAGCGTACCCAGCACGAGATAGATGAGGAGCCCCGAGATCAGCGCGGCCGCGCCGAGACCCGCCATGGATTCCGCTTGCTCTTCGGCCTGACCGCGGATGCGCACCGAGTACGCGGGCTGGCCCCCGAACAGGTCCTCGAGATCGCGCTCCAGCGTGCGCAGGATCCGCGTCGAGTTGCCCTGCTTCTCGTCGACGTCCGCGCTCACGATCACGCTTCGGATGCGGTCCTCGTGGCGGATCGAGGCGGGGCCCACCGTCTCGACGAGGTCGGCCACATCTCGCAGCGGAACGCGTCGCAGGGCGCCGGTCGCGTCGTCCCCGGGCCGAGGGGGCAGCGCGATCCGCAGGTCGCCGAGCACGCCGGCCCGGGAACGATGCGACTCCGGGTGCTTCACGATCACGTCGACGTCGTCGGTCCCGCGCCGCACGCTCGCGACCTCGACTCCTTCGAAGGCCGTCCGCAGCTGACGCGCTAGCTCCGCCTCCGACAGGCCGACCTGGCGGCCGCGCTGGTTCGGGACCACGTCGACCTGGCCCTTGCCCGCCTCCAGGTCGATGCGAACGTCACGCGCCCCCGCAAAAGTCGCGAGGTCGAGGGCGAGCGCATCCGCTTTCTCTTTCAGCACGTCGAGCTTCGGCCCGCGCAGGGACACCTCGATATCGCGCCCGCTGGGCCCGGTCTGCGGCTGGGAGATCTCGTAGCTCTCGACGATCGGCGGCAGGTCACCCAGCTCCTGGCGAAGCGCCTCGATCACCTCCGCCGTCGTGCGCTTGCGCCCTTCGCCCTCGCGGAGTTCGACCCAGACCTGGCCGAGGTGCGCGCCAAGCTCGAAGCTCGCGACGTCCGAAGCCGCGACGCCGAGCAGCGTGTGGGCCGACACCACCTCGCCGCTCGCGATCCTCTCGACGTCGGCCTCCACCTCGCGGCACACGCTTTCGGTCTGCTCGATCGACGAACTCGGGTCCAGGCGCAAGGACACGTAGAACAGCTTGCTCTCGAAGTCGTCGAAGAGCACGAACGGAATGCGCACGCCCCCGTAGGCCCCGATCATCGCGCCCGCGCCGAGAGCGCCGGCGAGCGTGGCGTAGCGCCAGCGGATCGCGCGGGTGAGCAGCCAGAGATACCCCGACTGGATCGGCGTGTACCAGCGCTGGACCTCGCCGCCCGCCGCGCGCGAACGCGCCTGGAGCTTCGCGACGCTGCGCTTCGACGTCCAGTGCGCGAGGTGCGACGGCAGGAGCGTGAAGGCCTCGATCAGCGAGATCAGAAGGCACGCGGAGACGACGATCGGAAGCGGGCGCATGAAGAGCCCGGTCGTGCCGCCCAGCATCAGGATCGGCAGGAACGCGGCGACGCTCGTCAGGATGGTGGCGAACACCGCGCGCCCCACCTCGACCGTGCCCTCGACGGCGGCGGTCTCGGGGTCCTCGCCTTCCTCCATGCGGCGGTAGACGTTCTCCCCCACGACGATCGCGTCGTCGACGATCATCCCGAGCACCACGATCAGCGCGAACATGGCGATCATGTTCATGGTCACGCCGAGCGAACCCGCGACGAGAATACCGCCCAGGAACGACAGCGGAATCCCGAGCGCGGTGACGAACGCGACCTGGGGACTCAGGAATCCGAGCAGCGCCAGGATGACGAGCACCGCGCCGACCAGCCCGGAGTTCGTCATCGTCTGCAGGCGATTCTCGACGTAGACGGAAAGGTCGCTATTCAGGCCGAGGGCCACCCCGGGCGGCATCTCGTCCGCGTGCGCGGCGACGTACTCTCGCACCTCACGCGCGATGTCGATCGTGTCGCCGTCGGACGACTTGTTGACCTGCAGGTGCACGCAGGGCTGCCCGTTGAAGCGGCCGCGCGACGCGCCGCGGCGCGACGCCTCGGCCACGCGCGCCACGCGCTCCAGCGTGATCTCGGCGCCGGTCGGTGACGAGCGGATCGGGAGCTGAGCGAGGTCCTCGGCCCAGCGCACGTCGCCACCGACGCGCAGGAGCTTCTCGCGACGATCGACCTCCAGGCTCCCGAGCGGCACCTCGGCCACGCGGCCCGAAACGGCCGCGCCGATCTCCTCGAGGTCGAGCCCGTGCCGCTCCATCTCCAGCGGATCGACCTCGATCCAGATGCGCGGTTCCAGAAGCCCCGTCGCGATCACCGAGGTCACGCCCGGCAGCGCCTCCATCGCGCGCGACTGCTCCTCGGCGATCGCCTTGAGCGTCATATCATCCGCCGTGCCGTAGACGAACACCGCGATCACCGGGAAGCGGTTCTTCGCCTCGGAGACCGTCGGATCGTCCGTGCCATCGGGGAGCTGTACGTCGCCGCCGCGCACAGAATCGCGCGCGCTCGCCAGCACCTCGTCGAGGTCAGCGCCGGGCTCCAGCGTAAGGCGAATCCGCGAGACGCCCTCGCGGCTGACGGACCGCATCTCCTTGACGCCATCGAGCCCATCGAGCACGTCCTCGATCGGCGTGGTGACGAGGCGCTCGACGTCGACGGGCGACGATCCGGGGCTGAGCGTGAACACCTCGATCGCGTCGAGCGAGAAATCCGGGAAGACCTCGCGCGGCATACTGCGATACACGAGCAGGCCGCTGATCGCGAGTGCGATCAGCGCGAGGTTCGCGCCGACCGGATTGCCCACCGCCATGCGGGCGAGCCAGCGGATCACTGGCCGGCTCCGGGCTTCGCGTCGGCGGATACGGCCCGCTCGGTCGCGCCGGGCTCCGTGTCGAGAAGCCGGAGGGCGGCGTCCTGCGCGAGGAGCTGGAGCGACGAGGTGATGATGCGATCGCCCGGCCTAAGGCCGGACTCGATCACGCGGCCGCCGTCGAAGGTGCCGCTCTGGAACGTCACTTCCCGGAGTTCGGCCACGGGGCCGCCCTCGGCCTCGCCGGGCCCCACGACGAACGCCACCGCCTGGCCGTCCCGGTAGGTCAGCCAGGATTCGGGGACCCAGACGACCTCGCGGAAGGGCTCACCCTGGAGTTCCACGCGTGCGAACGTGCCGCTCGGGATCTCGGGCGCGAAGGACAGATGCGTGTTCTCGCGCCGCTCGAAGGGAGTCTGCACCGGAAAGAGCGCCTCGATGCGGACGGAGCGCGTCAGGGGGTCCACGCGGGCGCCGAGGGCTGTGATCTGACCCTCCAGGATGGCGCCCGGGCGGGAAAGCGGGGCGGCCAGCGCGCGCGACAGGGTCGTGAGGGCCGCCAGATCGTCCTCGTGAACGTCGGTGACGAGCCGCAGGGCCGTCCGGTCGAGCCAGGTGCCGATCGGGACCATCGGGACCAGCATGGTCCCCACCGTCGGAGCCGTCTCCGAGGAAATTCGGCCCGGGAACGGCGCTCGAATGGCGGCCTTGTCCCGGTTGACCTTCAAAAGAGCCTGGCGGTTCTCGGCGAGCTGGATCTCCAGCCGCGCCGCGATGATCGTGGCGCGGATCGTCTCCAGCCCCCGGGCGGCATCGCTGGCGGCGGCGTCCGCGGCGAGCCGCTGGTTCCGGGCGAGGTCGACGCGGGCCTGCTCCGTGCTTCCGCGCTCCGCGAGCCCGACCCAGCGCTCTTCCTCGGCGCGGAGGAGGTCCCGGCGCTCTTCCAGGGCGGCCAGACTGCGCCCGGCGCCTTCCAGATCGGCCTCGGCGGCCGCCTGGCGCGCCCGGCTGAGTTCGATGGCCGTGTCCTGGGCCGCGATCTCCGCCTCCAGGCTCGAGGTGTCGACCCGCAGGAGAACGTCCCCCTCGGCGAACGTCCGACCGTCCCGCAGTCCTTCGGCCACGAAGACCACGCGACCACCGACCTCCGAGGCGAGAACGGCCTCCCGGGCCGCCTGGAGCGTTCCCGTGGCGAAGATCATCCGAGGGACCTGGGTGGCCTTCAGGAGGTGTGTCTCGACCGGCACGGCCCGTGGGCCCACAAGATCGTCCGTTCGGGCCGGCTGCGGGGCCGAGGTGATGATCCAGCGGGCCCCCAGGGCGCCCGCCAGCGCTAGCCCGGCAGCGAAGAGCCCATGGCGCCAGGGACTGGATGGGCCCCTGGAGCCCCCAGGGCCCTCGATCGGAAGGTCTTCGGCTGGCATGGAAGGCGTGATGATGGCGAATCGAGGCCGGAAGTCCTCATTCTATTGTTCGGCGCGACTGGACTCGGCGAGGCAGGACGGGTTCAATCTTTGGCCCGCGACCGGGTCGACCCGATCCCGGTGGGCCCGAATCCGGGCCAGGGCCCGATCCGGGTCCGAATCAGCCAAGCCCAACCAGCTCCCCTATCCGCTCCCTTCCGGGGGGCCCGAAGCGCCGTGCAACTCGAAGTCGACACCTCCGTCCAAACGACCGCCAAGATCTCTTTCAACGTTCCCGCCGAAGAGTTCGAGACCGAGGTCAAGAACGGACTGCGCCAGGCATCCCAGAACGTGCGCATGAAGGGCTTCCGGCCGGGCAAGGTCCCGCTCAAGGTCCTGGAAAAGCAGTACGGGGAGTCGATCCGCGGCGAGGTCAAGGAGCGCTTCATCCAGAAGGCGTACGGCCAGGCGCTGGAAGAGAACAAGCTCAAGCCGATCGCCCACCCGCGCCTGACGCCCGAGGAGATGGAACTCCAGGGCGACGGCTCGTTCCAGGTCGCGTTCGAAGTGCCGCTCCGCCCGACGTTCGACCTGCCTAAGTACCGCGGCCTCGAGACGACCACCGAGCTCGAGCCGGTGATGGACGAGCAGATCGACACGACGCTCGACGAGATCCGACAGCAGCAGTCGACCCCCGAGGCCGCCGGCGACGACGGCATGGACGAGAAGGGCTTCGTCATCGCGAACATCTCCTTCGAGCACGAGGGCGAGCAGGTCTTCGAACGCGAGGGAATGCGCCTGAACACCGCCAGCGTGCCCCCGGGCGTCGATGCCGAGAGTTTCAGCGCCGGCCTCGTCGGCGTCAAAGACGGCGAGAAGCTGGAGTTCCCGATGGAACTTCCGGAGTTCCTGGAGAACGAGGAGCTGCGCGGGAAGCCGGGCACCTGCGTTCTGAACGTCACCCAGGCCATGAAGCTGGTCCCGCCGTCCGACGACACGATCGTCGAAATGCTGAGCGGCGGCGCCCCGGACGCCGAGATCCAGGACATGGAGGGCGTCCGCCGCTTCATCCGCGAGCGCCTCGAGGAAAACTCCCAGGAGCGCGAGAACCAGCGGATCGAGACGGTGCTGCTCGATCAGGTCCTTCAGGCGGTCCAGGTGGAGCTGCCCCAGTCGATGCTGGAGCAGCAGACCGAGGCGCGCCTGAACCAGCTCGCCGCCGAAATGACCCAGAAGGGCTCGTCCGAAGAGGAGATCGAGGCCGCCAAGGCCGAACAAAAGGACGCTGCGTACGCCGAGGCCGAGAAAGGGCTCAAGGCGCTCCTCGTCGTCGAGGCGATCGGCGAGACCGAGGAGCTGCTCGTCAACAACGATGACATGGGCCAGGAGCTCCAGAGCATCGCGATGCGCAATCAGACGACCGTACAGGAGGTTCAGGAGTACTACTCGAAGAACAACCTGGGCCAGCAGCTCGCGATCGAAATCCTGGAGAAGAAGGTGCGCAGGTTCCTGCGGGAGAACGCCGATATCAAGGCGCCTGAGTAGTGCTCGCGGTCGCGGCTGAACTTTTTTCTGCCCGCGCGGATCGCTGCTTGCTGGCCCCAGGTCTCCGACAGAATCGGCGACCTGGGGCCTTCATTCTTGAAACCCCCAGCCAGAACCACTAGAGAAGGCGCCATGCAAAACTACTACCCGGTTCCCTTCGTCATCGAGAAGACCGGTCGTGGAGAGCGGCAGTACGACATCTACTCGCGCCTCCTCGAAGACCGAATCATTTTCCTTGGCACCGCCATCGACGACAACGTGGCCAACGCTGTCATGGCGCAGCTCCTGTTTCTCGACAAGACCGGTCGGAACCAGGACATCAAGATGTACATCAACTCTCCGGGCGGTTCCGTGACGGCCGGCCTGGCGATCTACGACACGATGCAGCTCGTCGAGCCTGATATCTCGACCTACTGCCTGGGACAGGCGGCCTCCATGGGCGCGGTCCTCCTCTCGGGCGGAACGGCGGGCAAGCGCTTCGCGCTCCCCCACAGCCGCGTGATGATCCACCAGCCCCACGGCGGAATGGGCGGCACGGCCCTGGACATGGAGATCCAGGTCAACGAGATCCTCAAGATGAAGCGTCAGCTGGAGGGCATCATGGCCTTCCACAGCGGGCGGACTCCCGAGGAACTTTCCGAGGCCTGCAACCGGGACAACTTCATGTCGCCGGAGGAAGCCAAGGAGTTCGGATTGATCGACCACATCGTGGCTCGCGCGGAAGGAGCTCCTCCCCGGTCCGAGCTGACCGAAGGTGAAGGCGACGCTTCGTGATCCAATCGCCGGGTGAGGTTGGCTTCATACGAAGGCATCCTCACCTGGCTCCCGATCTGCCAACCATCCTGCACGCCAGCGAGCCCCTTCCGTCGCTGGCGTTTCTTTTGACTGGTCCTCTGGCTGGTCCTCTGGCCGGGCGTTTCCTTTCCGTAGCGCCGCGACAGATCGCAACGATCTTGCTATCAGTGGAGCGAGTCGGGTTTGAACCCGCCTGCCTGGCGAACTACGCTTGTGTCTCGGCGCAGCGCATTTCGTTGGAGCATGGGTCCGGTCATGGGTCACACCTGACCGATTCTCATGTTGAAGCCGCCCCGCTCCGTCCCCCGGAATAAACTCTGCGCATGAGCTCATCTCGTCGAACCGGCCGTCAGGTCGAACGCTGCACCTTCTGCGAAAAGCCCCGTCACCAGGTTGCCTCGCTGATCGCTGGTCCGCCCGGAGTCTACATCTGCAACGAGTGCATCGAGATCTGCAACTCCATCCTGCAGGAAGAGCAGCGTCGTAACCCTGGCAGCGCCACGGCCGCAGCCGACCAGCGCTCGGAAGCCAGCCGCGGAGGCGTCCCCCACGCTCCCGCCGCGATCGCCGCAGTCGATCGTCTGCCCACGCCCATCGAGATCGCCCGCAGCCTCGACGAGTACGTCGTCGGTCAGCACCGCGCGAAGAAGGTGCTGTCGGTCGCCGTTTACAACCACTACAACCGCCTGCGCCAGCAAGGCGAGTCCGAGAACGGGGACTCCGACGGCGTCGAGATCGAGAAGTCGAACGTGCTTCTCGTCGGGCCGACGGGTTCCGGTAAGACGCTTCTCGCCCGCACCCTCGCGCGCCAGCTGGACGTCCCGTTCGCCATGGCGGACGCCACGACGCTCACGGAAGCGGGCTACGTCGGCGAGGACGTCGAGAACATTCTGCTGAAGCTGCTTCAGGCCTCGGACTTCGAGGTCGAACGCGCCCAGCAGGGCATCATCTACATCGACGAGATCGACAAGATTGGCCGCACCACCGGGAACGTGTCGATCACGCGCGACGTGTCGGGTGAGGGCGTCCAGCAGGCGCTGCTCAAGATCCTCGAAGGCACCGTGGCCAGCGTCCCGCCCCAGGGCGGCCGCAAGCACCCGGAGCAGTCGTACATCCAGATCGACACGTCGAACATCCTCTTCATCGTCGGCGGAACGTTCTCGGGCATCGAGGAGATCATCGGGCGCCGCGTCGGACAGGAAGTGATCGGCTTCGGTCGCGACTCCACGTCGAACAACGCGCTCGACAACGCCAAGCGCAAGGCGGGTCTCCAGAACGAGATCGGCGTGCCGACGAAGGTCGCCGCCGGATCGCTCCCCGCGTTTGATGAGTACGCGGCGCGCGACGAGTACGTTCGCTACCTGCTCCCGAAGGACCTGATGGAGTTCGGCCTCATCCCCGAATTCATCGGTCGTCTGCCGATCGTGGCGACGCTCGAGACCCTGCGCCGCGCGGAACTCGTGCGAATCCTGGTCGAGCCGAAGAACGCGCTCGTGCGCCAGTACCAGCGCCTGTTCGAAATGAACGGCAAGAAGCTGGAGTTCGACGAGAGCGGCCTCGGTGCCATCGCCGACCTCGCGATCGAACGCGAGACCGGCGTCCGCGCGCTGCGCTCCATCCTGGAGAGCATGCTCCTCGACCTTCTCTACGAGCTGCCGGCGCGCAAGGACACCGATACCTTCGTGGTGACCGAGGAAGTCGTTCGTGGAACGGTCCAGCTGGCTCGCGGGCTGACCGCGGCCGACCTCGACGAAGAGGAGGCTGCCGAGTCGCCAGAGCGCGAAAGCGCCTGACGAGACGGCGCGGTACCTGTGGCGATTTCGCGGCGGGTACCGTACCGTCGCGCCCCATGGACCCCAAAAAGCAACAGCTACGCATCCGCTACCACCGCGACTTCGACGGGATGGTGTCGGGTGCCGTGCTGGCCCACGCCCTTCGCAAAGAGGGCGAAAACCCGATTCTGCTCAGCGTCAACTACGACGAGCGCAAGAACTGGGACTCCTTCGAAGCAGGTAAGCGCTTCGCCATCGTCGACTTCCACTTCCATCCGCGCGCGGAGTACTGGTTCGATCATCACCCGACGACGTTCCTCACGGACGAGCTTCGGGCCGCCTACTCGCCGTCGGATCGCTGGCTCTGGGACGAGACCGCTCCGTCCTGCCCGCCGCTGATCATCAAGCACTGCGAGGAGCACCTCGGCTACGAGGCGCCCGAGCGATTCCAGGACGCCGCTCGCTGGTCCGACATCATCGACGCGGCGCGCTTCGAGAGCGTCGACCAGGCCGTTTTCGGGGACGATCCCGCCCTGCGCTTGATGCGGGCGCTCACCGCCTCTCCCAACCCGGCGTGGGTCGACAAGCTCGCCACGGCGCTCGTCACCGAGTCGCTCCGTGACGTGGCGCTGCGGAGCGACGTCGAGAAGGTCTACGACCGCGCCTCGCGCAACCGCGACAAGGCGCTGGAACAGTTTCCGCCGACCGTGGTCTGGATCGAAGGCGGCGTCGTCTTCTTCGACGCGAGTTCGTCCAAGGTGCGCCGCGAGCGCTTCGCGCCGTTCTACCACCATCCCGAGATTTCCTACGCGGTCGGGGTCATCCCGACGCGCGCCGGTTTCCACATCACGTGCGGCGAGAACCCCTGGAACAAGCCAACGAACGGCGTGCACGTCGGCGAGATGATGGAAGAGTACGGCGGCGGCGGGCACCGCGCCGTGGGCGGCGCGAACCCGCCCTCGCTCGAGAAGGCGCTAGAGCTCGGCGAAGAGTTCGCCGAGCGGATCGTCGAGCACCTCACGCGGTAGCGCTGGACGTGGCCGAATCAACGGAAAGAGCCGGCGCGGACGAGGATCGCGTGACGCTGCTTCAGCTCTCGCTGGACGAGTTGAAAGAGCGCGTGCAGGACATGGGCGGCAAGGCCTTCCAGGCCAAGATCATCCGCCGCAACGTGCTGGAGAAGGGACGCCTCGACTACGCCGAGATGACGGACCTGCCGATCGCGCTGCGGGATCGACTGCTGGAGGACCTCCCGGTCTTCTCCAGCACGCTGGTCGACGAAGTCGGTGCTCGCGACGGGACCACCAAGCTGCTCCTTTCGTTCCCGCTCGGACGTGCGCGCGGCGGCGACGCGAACGCTCGCGACCTCTCCGTCGAGACGGTCCACATGCCTCCCCTGCCGCACATGCGGGAGGACGCGGAGGGCAACGAGCGCGGGGCGACCCTGTGCGTTTCGAGCCAGGCCGGTTGCCCCGTTGGCTGTCCGTTCTGCGCGTCGGGCCTGCTCGGGCTCGCGCGCAACCTGGAGGCGCACGAGATCGTCGAGCAGTACGTCCGCGGCCGTGAGATCGGACCGCTGCGACGCTCGGTCGTGATGGGCATCGGCGAGCCGCTCCTCAACTTCGAGAACCTGAACGCTGCCCTCGGCGTCGTGCGCGACGAAATGGGCCTGGGGGGCCGAAAGATCACCGTATCCACGGTCGGCTTCCCCGATCGGCTTCGGAAAGTCGCTCTGCTGGATCCCAGGTTCCAGCTCGCGATCAGCCTGCACACGCCGGACCAGGATCAGCGCGACTACCTCGTACCGGCAATGCGGGGCGTGCCCATCGAAGAGGTGCTGGCGGCGGGCGACCATTGGTTCGAGACGACCGGACGCGAGATCACCTACGAGTACGTCCTGCTCGGCGGCGACAACGACAGCCTCGGACATGCCCAGCGGCTCGTGGAGCGTCTCCGCGGACGCCGGTGCAGCGTCAACATCATTCCCTACAACCCGACCCCAGAGCTCCCGTTCGGGCGCCCGGACGCCGGACGCGCCGAGGCCTTCCGCGACGCGCTCGTCGAAGGCGGGCTCATCGCCACGATACGCTGGTCGCGCGGGCTCGATGGAGCGGCGGCCTGCGGCCAGCTTCGACTGTCGCGCTGACCGCGTCGCTCCCGTCGGCCCTGATCAGGATCGACGATCCGCCGCTCTCGCGGCTGCGAGAACCGCGAGTACGAAACGACGGGTCGCCAGCGCGTCGGCCCGAAGGAACAGCTCGGGTTCGATGAGTTCGAGCTCCATCAGCAGCCCTTCCCCGGTCCCCGGCTGCTGTACGAGATCTACGCGGGCGTAGGGCAAGGGAGTCGCGAGCCCCAGCAAACTCGACACACCGTCCACGGCTCTTCGGCCAGCCGCGAAGAGCTTGTCGGGGGCGCGCTCGAAGTGGACCGTTCCGCCGAAGTCGTCCTGGACCCGGAAGTCGCCGGGCTTCGCCTTCTTCAGCACGCAGTGTGAATACTCGCCGCCGAAGTAGACGAGCGACCACTCTCCGCTACGCTCCACCGACTCGACGAACTCCTGCACCAGATACGGGCCCTCTTCCCCTCGATCCCACGCGAGCGGTTCACCCTCGGAAAGCATGCGCGTCCCGTGGGCACCGCCCGAGACCGCAGGCTTGACGACGGCACGGCGACACCCGAGCTCCTCCAGGATCGCCAGGGTTTCTCCTTCGCGCTCTCCGGCCGTGACCCTCAGGGTCTTAGGAACGCGAGCGAAGCCCGCCAGATCGAGCTCCGCGAGGTAGCTCTTGTCGAGGTTCCAGCGCAGAACGCGCTCGGGATTGAGGACGGGCACCTTCAGCTGGGAAAGCCAGCCAAGGAACGCGGCGGGGCGCAGGAAGTAGTCCCAGGGCGTGCGGATGAGCACGAGATCGAACGCTCCAGGGTCAACGGCCCGACCCCAGGGAAGCGGCTCGGCGCTCGCCCCTTCCGCCTCGAACGCCGCCGAGAGTCCGACGTCGTCCGGACGCAGCGCGGGGTGCTCCGGGTCGGTGATGATCGCGATTCGAAGAGGCGCATTCTCGGGGCGCTTGGTCAGCCACTTCATCGGGGGATGCTGCGCGTGGGACCGCGCATGAGCAAGAGGACGCCGAGGGCACGCGCCGCGGAGGAGGTCCGCATGCGGTGCTCGCCGTTCGTAAAGACCAGTCCGTAGGGCTTGCCGTCGTCACGGGCTTCCTGGCGCTCGAGGATCAGCGTCGCTCCCTCGTCGAGTCCGAGGCGCTTCGCGCGCGCCAGCACTTCGCCGGGGTCCGGCTGATCGAGTACCCAGAAAGGTGGGTCGTAGCGGGGATCCCCGGAGACCTCCTCGAGCCGCTCCAGGAGTTCCTGGGTCACGACGGAGAACGACTCCGGCGCGATGCTCACGCGGCTGACCGCGGACGTCGAAAAGCCCCCCAGGACGGCCGGGCCGAAGGCTCGCTCCAGAATCAGAGCCGCGGCTTCCGCCGGGGCCATCTGCGCGTCGATCTGGAGCGTCGGCTGAAGGAGCGTTCGAACGAAGATCGGAGCGAGGGGAGCGGCCACCACGCCGGTACCGAACCAGCCAGCGCGCTCCTGCTCCAGCGCCTTCGCGGACGCGCGCTCGGCGTGGAGGTTCGCAAGATCTTCGCGAAGCCTCTGCACCGAGGCCACGCCCTTCTGCAGTCCGGCTTCCGGCGCGCTCCAGTCGATCGCGAGGTCGGGCTGCACGGCCGCGTGCCGCAGCACGTCCAGTCCGTCATCGTGCAGCAGCCAAAGCGGCGCTTCGGGATCGGCCGCGAGGATCCGATCGACCAGCGAAGCGGCAAGACAAGGGAGCGTCGGATCCGAGAGGACGATCACCGGGCGCCCAAGCGCCAGCCAGTGAAGCAGCCGGGAGGCGAGATCGCGGAGCGGCTCCGCCACGTTGGCCCGGATCAACACCACCGCGACTTCGGGCCCGACGGCATCGGGCACCGCTACCTCGTTGCCACCCGCGGCCATCGGGAGGGCCAGGTGAGCGGCCCCTTCGGCTTCCCTCTCCTCTTCCCGAAACAGCTCGAGGATCTTGTCGAGTGGGGCGGAGCAAGCGTCGCCGCGGGTATGCCCCAGGGTCTCCCGGTAGCGAGAGGCCAGAGCCGCCGTATCGCGCGATGAGGCGATTCCCGCGGCCCTGGCGGCGTCCAGAGCGGCGTCCAGGTCAGCGGCTTTCGCGCGGTCCCACGGGTGGTCGAGCGCGCATCGAAAGCTCGTGGGCCTGCGCGATGCCGGTGCGGCGGTACGACACCCCGCCTCGGCGGAGGGTGAATCGCTTGACCCGGTGACCCCCATACCGAAGGGCGTGGGATTCGACGCCGCTTCGGCCGCTGGCGGTTCCTTCGTGGATTCCTTCATGGGTTGATGAAGCATGGCTTGATCGCGGGCAAAATGGCAGACCTTCGATGCCTTCTCGACTGCGATTTCCGAAGCCATTCCACATCCGCCGGGCCCGCGACTTCAGTCGCGTCTATCGGATCGGGAAGCGCGCACGCGGCTCCATCCTGCTGCTCGTCGGAGCCCCGAATGGGCTCGGCCATCCGAGACTGGGCCTGTCGGTCTCGAAGAAGATCTGGAAACACGCTGTCAAGCGCAATCGTGTGAGGCGCGTCTTTCGCGAGGCCTTCCGGCTGTCCACCACGGACCTGCCGCCGTTCGACTTCGTGCTGATCCCGGCGGAACCGCGGCTGCTGCCGAACACGAAGGACACGGTGCTGGAACTGACGCGGCTGGCACGGAAGCTACACGAGAAAGTGGAGCGGGCGAGCGCCGAGGACCGCACGGGAGGCGTCACCCGATGACGGACTCAGGCTCCACAGGTCAGGGTGGCCCAGGTTCGGGCTCTCCAGGTACGGCCTCCGCAGGTACGGGCTCCCTTGGCCGCGGGCCGTCGCCAGGGTGGCTTCGTTTTTCCCGAGGGGCTGTGCTGTTCAGCAAGGCCGCGATGGGCGGCTTCACCGAATCCATTTCGGCGGGCGCGCGAACGCTGCTCCTGCTGCCGATCCTTTTGTATCGCAGGTTCCTCTCTCGCCTGAAGCCGGTCCCCACGTGCCGCTTCTCCCCGACCTGCAGCGCCTACGCCGAGGAAGCCCTCCGCACACACGGCCTGCTGAAAGCGATTCGACTCGTGACCTGGCGCCTCCTGCGCTGCCAGCCCTTCGCCCGCGCCGGCTACGATCCCGTGCCGCCCCCCGCGCACTCGACCCCCGACCACCGCCATTGACCGACCCTACCAGTCCTATGATCTCCACGGTTTCTTCCTCTTCACCTGCGCGGCGAACCCTCGTCCACCCGAGCCTTCTGACGTCCGTCGTCGTGGCGCTCCTGGCTCCCTCAACGCTTTCCTGCGCGTTCACCGGCGACCAGGCCAAGCAGGCCAAGGAAGCACCAGCGGTTTCACCCGTCCCCGGATGCACGCTCGTCAACGAGCTGATCCTGCCCGAGGAGGTCCACTTCAAGAACCTCTGGCAGGTCACCTTTGGCGGGCAGAACGCCGAGGCGTATTGGAACTTCGCGGACGATCAACTGTCGCTGCAGATCATGAACAAGTCGGACGGCCGGAACTGCGACCGGATCTACGTCACGGGCGCCGACGGCTCCATGCGTCAGGTGTCCAACGGCGTCGGCGTGACGACGTGCGCGTTCTTCATGCCGGACGACGAGGCGGTCCTCTACGCTTCGACCCAGTCGGGTCATGACGGCTGTCCCACCAAACCGCCGTCCGAGGTCTACACCTGGATGCTCTGGCCGGACTACGACATCTACGTCCGCGAGCTGGGCACCGGCATGGAGAAGCCGCTCGTGGAAGCGTACGGCTACGACGCCGAGGCCACCGTTTCCCCCCAGGGAGACCGGATCGTGTTCACCTCGACGCGCTCCGGCGACGTCGAACTCTGGACCTGTGATCTCGATGGCCAGAACCTGCAGCAGGTCACGGACACCCTCGGATACGACGGGGGCGCCTTCTTCAACCATGCAGGGGACAGACTCGTCTTCCGGACCACCGCGTGGACGCCGGGCGACGAGGACCGAGAACAGGCCGCGTACCGGGAAGACCTCCAGCGCTGGCAGGTCCGCCCGAACAACATGGAGATCTACACCATCCGCCCCGATGGCTCGGAGCGCGAACAGGTGACTGCGCTGGGCGGCGCCAACTTCGCGCCCTACTTCCTCCCGGACGATCAGCGCATCATCTTCTCCTCCAACCACCACAGCCGAGAGATCAACGGCGTGAAGTTCAACTTCGACCTCTTCATCTGTGATCTTGATGGCCGGAACCTGGAGCGCATCACGTACTTCGACGACGTCCCCGGCAAGCAGTTCGACTCGTTCCCGATGTTCAGCCACGACGGCAAGTACCTCGCGTTCTCCAGCAACCGCGGCGACGGTAAGGTGGGTGACACGAACGTCTTCATCGCCGAGTGGATCGAAGATCCCGCTGCCGTCGAAGCCCCTCCCAAGTGATGGCACCGCAAGGTGATGGCGCTGCGGCGTAGATCGACGTAGCCCACCCCTCGACAAACCGACTTCCCCACGCTGAACACGATCCCCCGTGAACGACCAAGAATCGCTTCTACTGCTGACGGAGCAGCTTCGGGAAAGCGAAGCTCGCTACAAGCACTTCATAGAAGTGACCGCGGACTCGATCTGGTGCCTCGAGCCGTCCCGCCCGATTCCCGAGGATACGCCGCCGAGGGACTGCGCGCGCATTCTCCTGGAGGAGTCCACGTTCACCGAGGGGAATCGGTCGTTCGCCCGGCGGCATGGGATCCAGTCCGTCATCGGACGCTGTCCGTCGGACCTGCCCGGATTCTGGATGAGTGGGCAGCCGTCCCATGCGATGGCGGTAGCCTCCCAGGCGATAGCCTCGCAGGCGGCGGGACCATCGCAGAATCGATCCCGTCAACAGGACGTGATGATCGCGGAAGTCGACGCGCAGGGTCGCGTACGCCACCTCGCCTGTTCGCTCTACCCGGTCGAGAGCAGCCTTGGCCTGAAGGCCATCTGGGCCATCGAGCGCGACGTCACCACCAAGGTGGAAGAGGAGAACCTGCTGCGTCAGAGCCAGGAGTTCTACAAGGCGATCGCCGAGACCGCCCTCGACGGGATCTGCGTGATGGACGGCAGCCTGACGCTGATCGACTGCAACGACGCGTTTGCAGAGCTCACCGCAGAGTCGCGGGAGGACCTGATCGAGTCGGGGGTCGTGAAGCTGCAGCCTCTCCTCGGCATCAAGGACGACCCCGTCTCCTTCGAATCGATCGCCAAGCTCGGACGCTGGAGAGGCGAGGCCATCCTCACGCGACGGCCCGTCAGCGATGCGGCGCTGCACACCGCCAGCTCCGCCGACGCGGAAGGCAGGAGCGGAAGCGGTCTCCACGGTGAAGCGACGGGCCCCAAGGAGCTGCGCGTCGAGCTCGCGTGCCGCGTCACGGAGGTCGAGAGCGGTGCACGCTACTACTGCTTCGTGCGCGACCTGAGCGAGCGGCGGTCCGCCGAGAAACGAGAGAGCGACCATCAGCGCGCCCTCGCCCACGTGGCCCGCCTCTCGACGCTTGGCGAGATGACCTCGGGGATAGCCCACGAGTTGAATCAGCCCCTCGCGGCGATCGTCAACTACGCCAATGGTTGCGCCCGCATCCTGAGTTCGCAGGGCGTCGAGGACCCGATGATCACGCGGGGGCTTTCGGCCATTGCCGAACAGGGTCGACGCGCGGCAGACATCATCCGGCGCATGCGCTCGTTCTCGAGGCGTGAGAGCGACAAGCGTGAGCCCTTCCGCATTTCCGACGTGCTCTCCGAGGCCATCGAACTGTCGATTCCCGACCTCCACAAGGCTGGCATCCGAATCGACACCGAGTTCGCGACGACCTCGGACATCGTGGTCGTCGACGGGATCCAGATCGAGCAGGTCACGCTGAACCTCATCCGAAACGCGATCGAAGCGCTCACCGCTTCCCGAGCCGTGCGTCAAGATTCGCCCGCGCGCCCGGCAGGCCATGGGGCCCTACCAGGGAAATCGGACGGCGAATCGGGCATGACAGTGCCCCGGGCGAGCTCCATCCCGGCCGCGGCGCCCCGGATCCTGATCCGAACGACCGTGTCCCCCACCGTTCAGGAGTCAGCGGCCGCCGAATCCACGTGCACGAAGGAGGGGGATGCCCCCCAGGGCGAGCGTCCCCAGGTCACCATTTCGATCGAGGACAACGGCCCGGGCATTCCTGAGAGTGTCTCCGCACGCCTGTTCGATCCGTTCTTCAGCCGCGGCGGCCAGGGAATCGGTTTGGGGCTCACGATTTCCCGCTCGATCGTCGAATCCCATGGGGGACGCCTGTGGTACGCGCCGGGTCAAGACGGCGCCTCTTTTCACTTCACCCTGCCACTTCGAAGCGCTCCAATACTCGAATGAATGCTCAGCCGACTGTCTTCATCGTTGACGACGATCCCGCCATGCGCGACTCTCTCGGATTCCTCATTGGATCCGTGGGAAGGCGCGTCGAGACCTATGCGTCGGCCGAGGACTTCCTCGAAGCCTACGACACCGAGCGGCCCGGCTGCATCGTCCTCGACGTCCGCATGCCCGGTCTCTCTGGACTCGAACTCATGGAGAGGCTCCATGAGGACCGCTTCGCTCCCCCGGTGGTCCTGATCACCGGGCATGGCGATATCCCCATGGCGGTGAGAGCTCTCAAGGCAGGCGCGTTCGACTTCATCGAGAAGCCGTTCAGTGACCAGGTCCTCCTGGAGCGAATCCAGCAGGCGCTTCAGAAGGACTCGCAGGAGCGCTCCGATGAGCAGGACCGCGCCGACTTCGAGCGCCGCTCCGGCCGACTGACCGCACGCGAGAAGCAGGTCTTCGAACTGGTCGTCGCGGGCAAGCCGAACAAGGTGGTCGCCACCGACCTCGGTCTCAGCCAGAAGACGGTCGAGGTCCATCGCGCCCACGTGATGGAGAAGATGCGCGCGGAGAGCTTCGCGGACCTCGTCAAGATGGCGGTGCTCCTCGAGGTCACTGGACCGCCGCAGACGATCGAATGATTCGGGAGTGAGGAAGGGGGGACGTTGAGACTTCAAATTCTCGGCAGCGGCAGCCGCGGGAACGCTGCGCTTCTGTGGGCCGATGAGACGGTGATCCTGATCGACGCCGGTCTTCCCATTCGAACCCTGACCGACCGGGTCGAGAAGGCAGGGATCGGCTTCAAGGGCATCGATCATGTGGTCGTGACCCACGGGCATCTCGACCACTCCAGGAGCTCAGGCATCATGGCCAAGCGCCATGGCGCGACGCTCCATTGCGCCCAGCGCATCCAGGAGCACCGCTCCGTCTCCCGCGCTCCCGAGAAGCGCGACCTGCCCATCAACGGAAGCACGACGCTCGAGCCACGGCGCGGCTCGGAGCCGGTGACCTTGACCACCGTCAAAATCCCCCACGACTGTGACCCGACGGTCGCTTTCCGCATCGAGCACGGCGGACGAACGCTGAGCTTCCTCTCGGACATGGGCGAGCCCAGGGAAGACGCGGGCAGAGCTCTCGCCGGTGCCGGGCTCCTCGTTCTGGAGTCCAACTACGACGATGAGCTGCTTCGCGGGGGACCCTACCCCGACGCGCTCAAGGCACGCGTCCGCGGAGCCGGTGGGCACCTTTCCAACGATCAGATGGCCGTGATGCTGACGCGGCTCGCAGGGCCCGACCTTCATACGGTCGTCCTCGCCCACCTGTCGGAGAAGAACAACCGGCCGGAGATCGCGCTCCGGACGGCTCGCGCCACCCTCGAACAGCTCGGCAGGAAAGACGTCGAGGTCCTCGTCGCCGAGCAAGACCGCCCGCTCTCCCCCATTCTCGTATGAGCCAGCCCCCCACCGGACCCCGTCCCGCCGACGCGGACTCCGTGCTCGCGCTGATGAGCAGGCACCGTTCGATCCGCGCGTTCACGGAAAGGCCCGTCGACGATGTGGACATCGAGCGCGCGGTCGCGGCCGCGCAGTGCGCCGCGACCTCCAGCTGGGTCCAGGGGTACCACCTGCTCCAGGTCGAACGCGGCGCACGCAGGGACGCGCTGAGTCTGCTGGCTGGCGACCAGGCCCAGGTCCGCGAGGCGCCCGCCTTCTTCGTGGTCTGCGGCGACACGCGTCGCCACCGCCGCGCCGCAGCGCGCGCCGAAACGAGCCACGTCGAATGCACGGAGACCTTCCTGCTCTCGGTGATCGACGCCTCGCTCTTCGCCCAGAACCTCGTGCTGGCCTTCGAGTCCATGGGACTCGGCGCCTGTTACATCGGCGGACTTCGCAACGATCTGCCTGGCGTGGACGAGGTCCTGGGGATTCCCGAGGGAACCTATCCCCTCTTCGGCCTCACCGTCGGCTGGCCCGCGGACGATCCAGGCACGCGACCGCGCTTCGCCCCAGGGGACGTCTGGACGAAAGATCGCTTCCCCACCGAAGAAGAGATCGACGCCACCCTCGATCGCTTCGACGAGATCGCAGCGCGGTACTACGTCGAGCGAGGTGAAGCTGGCCGCAACTGGACGGGCGCCATCTGGCGAAAATTCAAGACCGTGCTGCGCCCGGGCTTGAAGCGCTTCTACGAGTCGAAGGGCGCGTCGCTCAGCTGATCCGCGCGCTCCTTTCCCGCCCGCTCACGCCTTCGCGTGGGCGGCGGCCTTTCGGTCGTCGGCGGAAACGATCTTCGGACCGTCCGGAAGCTTGGCGAAGCGCCAGCGAACGATCGCCCACATGGCGATGAACGCGTCCTTGAGACCGATCTTCTTGCCCTCGTGGTAGGCGCGGCCGTGGTAGCTGATCGGCACCTCCCACACGGTCACCCCCATCTTCGCGACCTTCGCCGTGACCTCGGGCTCGACGGCGAACGTCCGCGATTGAATGTCGAGTCTGCGCGCAACCTCGGCGCGGTAGACCTTGTAGCAGGTCTCCATGTCCGACAGATGCAGGTCGGTGAACATGTTGCTGACGAGCGTCAGCATCCGGTTCCCGTGCGTGTGCCAGAACGCATGCACCTGGCCGACCGGCACCTTCCGAAAACGGCTGCCGTACACCACGTCCGCGTTCCCGTCGATGATGGGCTGAAGAAGCGCCGCGTAGTCGCTCGGGTCGTACTCGAGGTCCGCGTCCTGAACGAGGACGACGTCACCGGTGACGCTGGCGAACCCGGTCGAAAGCGCCCCCCCTTTGCCCTTGTTGACCTCGTGGAAGATGCAGCGGATCTCGGGGTGCGCAGCGGCCAGCTCGGCCATGATCTCGCGGGAGCGGTCCTTGGAACCGTCGTCCACGAGCACCACTTCCATCTCGAACGGCTGCTCCAAGACCCTTCCCACGATCGTGGCGAGAGTCCGCTCCTCGTTGTAGACGGGGATGACGACTGAGAGCTTCATGGCAAGAGGTGATGAACGGTGCGCCGAGCGAACGGTGGAAGATCGGCTATACGACAGGAAAGTGGGAAGCGGACGCAATATGGGACGGGAACTTTTCTCAAGCGGGCGGCTCGTCGGGCATGGTGGTAAGCCCTTCGAACAGCTCATCGAGACCGAAGAAATCGGCCATACCTGACTGTAGCTCCTGGTAGCCGGGCTCGCCCTCGATGCACCACATCGGGCGCAAAAAGAGCGGCAAGATCTCTGAATCGGGCGTCCTTCTCTGATCTTGGATCACCTTGCGACGCGCCATCCAGTAGTCCCAGCGACCGAGCAGGTCGTTGATCCCGAGGAGGTCCGCGATGGCGATGCGCCCGAGCTGGTCGTGGGTGTCCAGGTTCTTCTTGATCCGGCGCCAGAAACGGCCCCCGGCCCCTCCGGAGCCGAGCGTGTTCATCGCTTCGATCCGGTAGTTGCCCTGGTCCGGCATCGCGCTGGAGATGAACGCGCGGCGGATCCCGAGACCCAGCATCGCCGGCAGGATCTTCCGGAGGTTCTCGTCGTCGTAGTTCTTGAAGCAGGCGAGCTGCGGGTTCCGGATCTGGAGTACGCGGAGGCGCTCGATGGGAACCCGCCCGGAAGTACTGCTGTGGTGATGATAGCAGATGGCGCTCGGGACATAGCGAACCTCGTGGCCCATCACCCAGGTCCGCCATCCAAGGTCGACGTCCTCGTAGTAGGCGAAGAACTCCTCGTCGAAGCCGCCGACTTCGAAGTAGAGGCGCGCGTCCATGGCCATCGCTCCGCCGCACGCGAAGAGCGTCTTGCGGGGGACATCGTAGGACGGTTCGGGATCCCTCAGGTAACCCCTCTGGATCCCGATGCCGTGGAAGTTCATCCCCCCGCCCGTCGAGTTCAGCACCTTGCCGTCCCAGGAGAACATCTTCGCCGTGGTCGCGACCGCATCCTTGCGCTTGACGGGGGCGACGAGCGCCCGAAGGAAGCCCTTGTCGACGTGGATGTCGTTGTTGATGAAAACGAGCACCTCGGGGTCGAACCCCCCGTCACGCGCGATGGCAGCACCCTGGTTGCAACCCGCGCTGAAGCCCGTGTTCCGCTCGTTCTCGATGAGCTTCACCCACGAGTGCTTCGCCCGCATCTCCGCCTGGCTGCCGTCATCGGACCCGTTGTCGATGAGGATCACCTCGAAGCGATCCTTCGGGTAATCCATCTCGCGTAGCGTCTTGAAGCACGGCTCCAGGTGATGACGACCGTTCCAGTTCAGGATGACGATCGACACGCGCGGGAGTTCCGCTTCGGAGAGCGGCTCGGTCGCGGCAACGACGAGCTGCCTCTCGACTTCTTTCGGATAAGGTCCTGACATCAAGCTTGGCGCTCCAGCAATGCGTCGGCGCCGTCGGCGCCTTTCTCGACCGGGGTAGCGGGTGCGCTGTAGAGCCGAACTCTTCGCACTCGAAGGTAAAGCGGGTCCTCCCCGAAGCCGTCCGGCTTCAGTGAAAGAGATCCCTTGCTGGCAGGCAGTTGGATTCGGAAAGTATGCGAGCGAGTCTCGGCGGGCCCCTGGGTCGCGGCGGGCGACATGCGCCCGATCTCCTCGCCGTCCAGAAAGACCGTCCCGCCCAGCTGGACGCTGGTCTCCCCCTCGAGGAAGGCGAGTTCGACCTCCAGCGCCGCGGTCGGATTCACGCCCGCGCGAGCCGCAGGCAGCGACCAGGTCGCCGAAGCACCCGGACGTAGAAGCAGGTCGGCGGCTCCCTGGACCTCGCAGGCGCCGAGGCGACCGGAGGCGGCGGACCCGGGCGCGTCCATCAGGATCTCTCGCTCGTGGCCGTCCGCGCCGGCGCCGACCTCCCGGACGATCGTGGTGAGAGCGAGATAGCGCGCTTCCATCTCCTCGCCGTTCTGCGCCAGGGTCTTGATCGGCATCCAGTCGGAGACATCGATGCTCTTCAGGAGCTCTGGTTCCTCGATGAAGCGCGCCATCTTCGCCGCGAGGTCGTCCGCGCTCCCCACCCGGAAGGTGAGACCGTCGATCCCGTCGCGAACGAACTCCGCCATGCCGCCGATGTCGCTCGCGAGCACCGGCGTCCGCGTGAGGTAGGCCTCGTGAATCGTGATCGGCGAGTTCTCGTACCAGACGCTCGGCACGACGAGGACGTCGATGTCCGCGTAGACCTCGGAGAGCCTGCTGTTGTCGAAACGCCCGTGGAACGTCACGGGAGCTCCCTGGGCGAGCGCAGCAAGGTCCCGGTGATGCTCGTCGTTCTCAGGATCGAATCCACCGTAGACGTGCAGGTGGATCCTGTTCTTCAGCGGCCCCATCGCGATGCGCTTCATCGCCTGGATCAGCACCTCGCCGCCCTTGTACCAGACGAGCGAGCCCACGAAGCCGAAGCGAATGCGGCCTTCGGGGTCCGCGGTCTTCGAGAGCGCTTCCACGTGGTCGGTGCGCATCCCGTTGTCGGAGAACAGGAACGTGTGGGGGTCGAACGCGCCGGACTCCAGGTACTTGTCCCTGAGGAAGCGGCTCGGACTGATGCGGAGGTCCGCCTTCGCGTAGGCGGCTGGCACGACCTCGGCTCGCTCCTGGAGGTGGCGGAAGTCCTGCGCTCGGCTCTGCATCCCCTGGGGCCCGACGCCGATCTTGTTCAAGAGTTCGGCCATCCGGCCCACGATCTTGCCAGCGCGCACCGTGCCGTCGAGCTTCGCCGCCTGCTCGACGCGATCGAGTCCACGCTCCTTGATGCAGAGGTAGCAGCCGCTCCCCATGTTGCTCGGGCAGATCGCTCCGTCCGGGCGGATCATCTGAACGCGCGCGCAGAGCGCCCAGTAGTCGTGGCACGTGACCACCGTGGCGAGCCCGCGTCGCCGCGCGATGTCGACGAGCCCGGCGGACATGTGGATGAGGTGCTGGAAGTGAACGAGGTCCGGTTCGACCTCCGCGAGCACCTCGCGGAAGGCGATCTCCGGTCCGGTGCGCAGGAAGCTCTCGCGCAGATCTCCGAACGCAAGCCGGTGCGTCATACGGATGACGCGCAGCCCCTGGAACTCCTCACGACGGAGCGTGAACTCGGGCTCGTCCGCCTCGGGCCCACTGCGGGTCAGAATCGTAACTTCGTGCCCGCGCCGCTGCATCTCGGAGGCGATGTTGTACGTGTAGATCTCGGTCCCGGCCCACGTGTCGGGGGGAAAGCCGTGCACGACGTAGAGCAGCTTGAGCGTTGCCTCGTCCCGCATCTTCGTGGTGTGCCGCCTGCGCTTCGTGAGCCCGCCTTCGTACAGACCCTCGAACGCCGCGCGACGCAGCGCGAGGCCCTCCTTCTTCAGCTCCGCCGTCTCCATCGACGAGAGACCCAAGCCCTCGATCGCGAGCGCGTCCTCTCCCGCCAGCCGCCGCGTCAGCGTCGCCGCGTCCTTGGCCGAGGCCACGCAGATCCGGTCCAGCCACTCTGCGTTGAACGTGGCGTCGATCGAAGCGCGCGCGCGCGTCTCCCGCGCGTCGTAGTCGTGGCTGTGCTCGACGACAGCGGCATCGTCGTAGACGACGCAGTAGCCCGCTTCGAGGAACGCGCGGGCCATGAGGATGTCCTCTCCGAACGGCGTCCGCGGGAACGGATGCCGCCGCCAGAGCGAACGACGGAAGCCCGACGCCACGTCGTTGAAGTTGTAGAGCAGGCGCCGCTCGTGCGGCCCCATCGCTGCGTACTCCTCGGCGGCAGGGAGGCGAACCTCACGTCGTCCTTCCGCGTAGCCCGGATCCCCGGCGCTGAAGATCTTCGTCAGGGGATTGGCGTCGGGTCGCGGCACGTTACGGCAGTACGCGGCGCCCACTTCTTCGTTGTCGAAGTTGCCGACGAAACGCTCCAGCCAGTCCTCCGAGCCCGGAATCGCGTCCTGGGTCAAGAACACCATGATCTCCCCGCGGGAGCGCGCGGCGAGAAGGTTGCGCGTATCCCCGTGGTCGAACTCGACGCCGTGGATGCGCTCCATCTGGAGCGGAACGGGAAAGCTCTCTGCCTCTTCGATGAGGAACTCCCAGGTCCCGTCCGTCGATCCGCTGTCGATGATCCGGAAGTCCCAGCGGAACGTGGTCCTTTGCGCACGCAGCGCGGCGCAGACCCGCGGCAGGAACTCCATCCCTTGCCACGTCGGCATCAGGACGGAGACGCGAACGGGCTCCGCTCCGCCATCCTCGGGCGTGACTTCTGCGTGGCTCTCTTGGGAACTCATGGACTGGGGTGGGCGTCAGGAAACCAGCGAGGACTCGGGGAGGCGAGTGGGATCGAGTTCACCACGAACACGAGCGGCCTCGCGGGCCGCCTCCCAGGCAGCGACCTCGACCGAGGCACCCCCACGCCCTGAACTGCCGAGGTACTGGCCGAGCGTCTGGAAAAAGCGCAAAAACGGCGAGGTCAACGCGGCCCGAACCACTCCGCGACCCATGGGGCCAAGACGAGCCAGATGGCGACCATCCTCCTTGATCTCGTAAAGGGTGCCCTTCACCACGGACAGGAGCGAGGCGCGCACCCGCGTACCGTGGAACTCCCGCTGGAAGACGGCGTCCGTTCGGTAGCGGCGGAGGGCAGCCATCGGGCCGTAGCGGTGCGCGTGATACACGCTCGCCGTGGGCTCGAAGTGAATCCCCCACCCCTTCGCCATGGCGCTGGCCGCCCACGCGAAGTCCTCACCGAAAGGGACATCGGGAAACGGGATCGCCTCGAGGACGTCGCGACGAACGCAGCTCGCCACGTTGTTGAAACGGAGCAGGTCCGACCGCTCCCGCGAACTCATCGTCGCGTAATTTGCGGGATCGGTCCAGCGGCGGGTACGCGGCTGATCGCTGGCCTCCGGTGCGCTCAAGACGGTCCGCGCCGTGAGCGGATCGTCCCCCGGATTCGGCAGGACGCGCGCGATCACCCCGCCGATCGTCGGGTCCTCGAACGGCGCCAGGATCGATTCGAGAAAGGTCTCGTCCGTGGGCGTCGCGTCCTGGGAGAGGAACACGAGGAACTCAGCGGTCGCCATCCGCGCCAGCAGGTTGCGCGTGCGTCCGTGGCCGAACTCCGAGCGCTGGATGGTCTCCACGCGAAAACCGGCCGCCGAGAGCCGCTCCAACGTGGCATCCTTGCTCGACGAGTCCACCGCAAGAAACTGCGCCTCCTCGGCGAGCGTCTGCTGGCTGAGCGCGGGCAGAAGCCTGTCGAGGTCGGGCTCGGCGTTCAGTGTCGGCACGAGAACAGCGACGCGTACGCGCTGGGCCTGCGACGGTTCTTCGGTGGGCATGGACAATGGCTGGAGCGGGCACGACTCCCGCGGGGAAGTGTAGCCGCCCCCGAGCGCCGAAGCTCCCCGGTTGGGGCTGAAACAACGCTCCGGAGTGGGCACCACGATCGGGCCGTCGACCGGCCAGCCTCAGACCCTGTCGCACATCTCGCGATAGCCGCAGCTCGAGCAGGTCCGAGCCGCCTCGGACTCAGGGACCATCGGGAAAGCCGCGGGGTCTCCCTTCGAGGCGTCGGCATCGAAATGAACGGCCTTCATCTCGTTCAGGGACGCCTCGATCGTGGCCAGCGCTCGCTGGAGCACGTCCTCGGTCACATGGACCTCCACCAAAGATCCATCGCCGAGGTAGACATCGACCGCCGTCGTCCGGAGCGGGTCTACGCCCCAGTGCTCCTTTGCATAGAAAGCATAAACTTCCAGCTGAAACCGATCCGCGTCCCTGGGCGCGCCGGTCTTCCAGTCGATGATCTGGACCGCGGTGGCGCCGCCCGCATCGGCCGTCGCCTGCCGATCCACGAAGGCGAAGTCCGGCACCGCGAAGATCTTCGTATCGAAGAGTTCGAACGTGCTCATCTCCTCGCAGGCCAGCCAGTCCCCTGGCTGCACATCGCGGCACTGGGCGAGCTCGGGGGCCCCGAAGAACGTCCGCAGACACTCGGTGATCCGGTCGACGTAGCGCTTCCCGTACTTCGCCGCCTCACCGCTCGGCTCGTCGATCCGGGCCTCGTGATAGTGATGCTCCGCGAGCCTCACCGACTTCGCAGGCTTCGCTTTCCACCCACCGTCTCGGGATTCCTTGTACCCGCGGCGAAGCTCCGTCACCGCCCACTGGATCGCGTCGTCCGCGCCCCAGGTCTGACCCTGATCCCGTCGCGCGTAGTACTCCGCGATCGCGCGGTGAACGACGTCACCCGCGAACATCGGCATGCGGGTCATCTTCTTCAGGAGGTACGCCTTGCGCCGCTCCGGATCGGCGTTACGCCCCCACCCGAGCCACGAGAGATAGTAGTCGTGGTAGTACTTCCGGCGGCAGGAATCGAACGTCCGCGCGCGCGACGTCGACCAGGAGAGCTCGTGAACGATGGCCATGGACCAAGGGTCCGTGGCCGCGCTCTGGATTGCAAGCAGAAGACCGACGAGATCCGCTCGCGGGCTCCTTCAGGACGCCTCGCGCAGGCTCAGCTCGCCCTTGTCGCAGAGGAGCCTCCGCCCCTCCTCCCCCTCTTGGGTCAGGAGCTCCACCGGCCCCTTCCACATGCGCCCGACCGTGCGCAAGAGCACACCCGCTTCGTCCAGCTTGAGGTCGCGGCCATCGTGTTCGTGTCGCAGCACGAGCGCCCCCGACGATCCGGCTGCTGGTGCGGACTCCATGCGGATTCGCGGAAGCCCGCCCCAGGCGAGACTCGACAGAAGCCTTCCCTTGATCTCGTCCGCGTCGCGGCTCCCGATCACGGGCTTGCGCCCCGGACCCGAACCGGGCTCCATCGCGAACAGCTTCGATCGACGAACGAAGGCCTCGTCGACGACGGCGTCGATGAACGACACGTCGTTGTGCACGGCGCGCAGGCGGAAGATGTCGAGTCCCTGCTCTTCCGCGTGCCGGAACAGATCGATCCCCAGCTTGTAGGGATTGAGCTGGCCAGGTGCCGACGCGGTCGCGCCGGCATGGCAGTCCGCGAACTCGATCACCTCGGAGGCGTCGAGCAGACCGCCGGTCAGGAGCCGGCTGTGCCAGAACGAAGCCCAGCCCTCGTTGATGATCTTCGTCATGCGCTGGGGCGCAAAGTACTCGGCCTCGTAGGCTGCGATCCTCAGGATGTCGCGCTGCCAGGCCTCGACCTCCGCGAACTCAGCCAGGTAGCCAAGCACGTCGAAAGGCGAACCTACGGCTTGCTGCTGCTCGGGAGGATCCGGTAGAGGCTCCTCTCCCTGGAGCGCATTCAGACGATCGCGGCTAGCTCGCGCGAGCGCACCCTGGCCCGAGCGATGCCCGCCGGCGACGTCGGGCATGCCGCCCGAACTCTGCCTGGCCCGCATCCGTCGCTGCGCTCCGTAGGGATCGATGAGCGTATCGAGGGACAGCGCCGCGTCGAGGAACTCCTCCACGCGGTCCTGGCCGAGTCGCGCGGAGTGCTCTTTGATGCATCGCGCGTGCTGCTCGAACCGCTGGATCATCCGCCGGTCCGTCGGCGCGAACCACGCGCTGTTGCGGAAGAAGTCCGCGTGCCCGTAGACGTGCGCCATCACGAGCTTCTGCTCCATGAAGCTGTTGGAGCGCACGAGATAGGCGATCGTTGGATCGTGGTTGATGACGAGCTCGTAGATCTTGGAGAGGCCCCACTCGTGCCCGCGAGCGAGGCACTCGTACTCCATGCCGAAGCGCCAAGACGGATAGCGCGTCGGGAAGCCGCCATAGGCCGCCAGCGCGTTCACGTCGACGGCGTCGAGCATCTCGAAAACGACGTCGAAGAAGGTCAGCCCGGCGGCCGTTGCCACCGTTTCGGCCAGTTCGGCCGCCTCCAAGAGGCGCGGTGAAAGGGTAGGACCACGTACCATCGCCTTCTCTACCTTCCCTGCCCGAGGAAGCGCTTGATCGCAGCGGGGATGCCGCCGCGATCGCTCACCGAAGCCGTCACGATCCGCTCGTCCGCACCGAAGGGCCCGTCGAGCTCTTTCTTGAACTGCCCCGATCCGTAGGCGCTCTTCACCTGGCCGTAGCAAAACTGATTCACGCGCGGCAGGAGTTCGTCGCGGATCAGCTCGATGCAGCGCTCGGTGTCGCGCGAACTCCAGTTGTCGCCGTCCGAGTAGTGGAACGGATAGATGTTGTAGTTCTCCGGCGAGTACCTCGTCTTGATCAGCTCGAGGCAGAGCTCGTACGCCGACGAGATCTTCGTGCCGCCGGACTCCCGGAGGTGAAAGAACGTGTCCTGGTCGACGACCTTCGCCTCTGCGTCGTGCACGATGTACACGACCTCGATCGACTTGTACTGGCTGCGAAGCCACGTATCGATCCAGAAGGCCTCGATGCGGACGATGTCCTTCTGCTCGGCTCCCATCGAGCCGGAGACGTCCATCATGTGGAAGATGACCGCCGACGAATCCGGACGGGGCGACGGCTTGCGCGCGCGAAACCGCTCGTCGTCGCGAATCGGCACCACGACCGGGTCGGCGGGGTCGAACTCGCCCGACGCAATCGTGCGCACCAGCGCACGGCGGAACGTCCTGCGGAAGTGGCGGAGCGAGCCCGGGCCCTCGTTGCGGATGCCGTTCCAGCGGCCCGCGTTCGTCTCGATCGTTTTGTGGCCGCGGGGCTGAATCCTGGGCAGCTCCAGCTCCTCGCCCATCATTCGCGCCAGCTCTTCCAGCTCGACCTCGACCTCCAGGACGTGCTCACCAGTGAGTTCGCCGGCTTCTCCGGCCCCCTGGCCCTGGCCGTCGCCGTCGCCCTTCTGCCCCACCTCGTCGCCTTCGCCCCCGTCACCTTGACCGACGCCGCCCTCGTTGGAGCCGAAGCGAAACCTCGGGAGTTCGACCGCGGGCACAGGGATGGACACGGTCTCCCCTCCCTGCCGCCCCATGAGCTCCGTCGTGGCCATGTACTTCGTCAGGTCACGGCGCACCCGGCCGCGCACCACCTCCTTGAAGCGAGCGCGGTCAGCCTCCATTCGGTAGATCTGGCCACCCATGTGCGTGCTCCGGAAGGCGGCCTACGCCGCCTCGCCCTCTCCCTTGCCAGACCCACCGGACGGGCCGCCAGGATCGCTGCGCGCGAAGAGGCTCGCGACGTCCTGGAGAACCAGCGTGGCCGACGCCTCGTCGTAGCCGAAGCGCTCGCAGAGCCTGTCCCGGATCACCGCGATCTTCTCCTCCGTGGCGGGATCGATCACCGAGGACACGAGGTTCGTCAGCTGGATCGAGTCTTTCTGATCGTCGAAGAGCTTGAGCTCGAGCGCGCGCCGCAGGCGCCGGTTCTCCCGGTAGTCGAATTGCCCGCCGTCCAAGTGGACGGCGGCGATGTAATTCATCAGCTCGTGCCGGAAATCGTCCTTGCGGGACTCCGGAATGTCGGTGCGCTGCTCGATGCTCCGCATGAGGCGCTCGTCCGGCTCGACGACGTCGCCGCGCCCGGTCTGGACCTTCGACCGCGACGTGTAGGCGCGGACGTTATCGAGGTACTTCGCGCAGAGCCGATCGAGCGCGGCGCCGTCCGAAGCGATGGCGGACTCCACTTCCTCACGGATCCTCTCGTCGTAGGCGTCGCGGCAAACGGCCACCAGCTCCAGGTAGCGCTTGCGCTGCTCCTCGCTGGCCACCATCGAGTGGACGCCCAGCCCTTTCTCGATCGAATCGAGCACCTCACGGGGACCGACCGACGCGCGATCCTCCACGAGGCAGCTCGCGATCCGGTCCTGGACGAAGCGCGGACTGATGCCATCGAGGCCCTCGCGGGGCGCCGAACCGCGAATCTCCTCGATCTGGGCCTGCGTGAAACCCGAGACCTCGTCACCGTCGTACAGCCGCGCCTTCTGCAGTCGCGTCAGCGTCGGATGCTGCGGATCTTCGAGCCGGGTGAGCACGGCCCACAGGGAGGCCATCTCCAGGGAATGCGGCGCCAGACGGCGTGCACGTGAACCCAGGGCGCCGAAACGCCGACGGTGGATCGCTGCTTCATCGCTGATGCGCAGGTTGTAGGGCACATCGATCCGGATGGTGCGGTCGCGGAACGCTTCCATCAGCTCGTTGCTCTGGAGCTTTCGGTACTCGGGCTCGTTCGTGTGACCGAGGATGACCTCGTCGATGCTCGTCGCCTGGAACTTCTTGGGCTTGATCGAATGCTCTTGCGTGGCCCCGAGCAGGTCGTAGAGGAAGGCGACGTCGAGCTTGAGCACCTCGATGAACTCGATGAGCCCGCGGTTGGCGACGTTGAACTCGCCGTCGAAGTTGAAGGCCCGCGGATCGCTGTCCGAACCGTATTCGGCGATCTTCCGGTAGTTCAGGTCGCCGGTCAACTCGGTGCTGTCCTGGTTCTTCTCGTCCTTGGGCTGGAACGTGCCGATGCCCAGCCTGCGGGCTTCCGAGAAGACGAAGCGGCGAACGCGGACGTGGCTCACGGCCTTCGACCAGTCCCCGTCATAGCGCTGGAGCAAAGCATTCATCCAGAACTGTGACACGGGATCCAGATCGCCTTCGATGCAGAGGCGGTAGCCCGTCTGACCGTCGCGGTTCAGCCGCTGCTCCACGGCGCGTCGCGCGGCCTCGTCGAGCAGCAGGAGAGGATCCTGGTTCATCGGCGACGGAATGACCTCGCCGTCGATCTCCCAGTCGAACGTGTAGACCGCCCCCGCGTCGGTGCGGGTGTACGCCTCGAGGCCGCGTTTCAAGAGCCTTGCGATCGTGCTCTTCGCCGATCCCACAGGGCCGTGCAGCAGGAGAAGCCGGCGCTCCGGACCGAGCCCACGCGCGCCCGCTCGAATCGTCATCACGAGCTGATGCAGGGAAGCATCGAGCCCGAACACCGCGTCGGAGCCAAGGGCGACCGAGCCATCGCCTGCATCGTCGTCCCCCGTCCTTCGGGCCGAGAACGGATCGTCGAAGATCCGCCAGCGCTCCACCCTGTCGGTCGGCCTCTCACCCGCGGACTCCCCGGGCCTCGACCCGTGGGACTCGATCATGTCGCTCAGCCGCTGCCACGCATTCCGCGCGTTCCTCGGATCGCGCTGCACGAGCCCGAGGTAGTCCTCGAACGACCCGCTCCATCTCAGCTCCTCGGGCGGCGCGCTCGCGACGGTCCGACGCACGATCTCCGTCAGGGAATCGACCTCGCCATGGGGCTGGAACTCAGTCGGCTGGAACTCAGTCATCGGAGCAGGGGGCTGGAGTCTTCGGCGACCAGATAGGAAGCGTCGCCCGAATGTCCTAGCGAGATCCAGGAGCGGAACGAACGGTGCCCGTGCAGCGACGGCGGGAACGCACCCGAACCGGGACGATCGCCGCGACCACATCTACCTCTTCGGCCGAAGGGCCCTTCATCCCTGAACGAGACTCGAACGTACGGCGAATTCCCGGGGCCGGACGGGTCAGCGCGGGCTACTGGCCCTCAAGGTCGCGTGCTGGGCCTGGGGCGATGTGGCCTTCAGCTCGACCATGAGCATGGCGGCCGTCGAGGCCTTCACGGGGCTCCCCGGGCTCCCGGAGAAGAACAGCCGGACGCGGCGTCCGCCCTGGCGCTGGGCGCCCTCCAGGAGAACTCCCTGGTTCCGGAGGGGCAGCAGCTCCATCGGATGCTCTACCGACTCCAGATTTTCCGCCGCAGCGGCAGTCCACCTCAGCTCCGAGTCGATCGGTGATGCGTTCAACAGGACGGCGCCGTCGCCGCCTGGCCCCATGCCGCGCCGCGTGACCGTCACTTCCAGCGACCAGTTGGTGCTCCCGAGTCGGGTCCAAACCGGGCTCTCGATCGCGAGTTCCGCGCAGGCGCTGAGCCCTCGCGTGATCGCTTCGAGGCTCTGTTCCGCCGTGCAGCCCTGGACGCCGAAGCGAAGGACCTCGCTACAGAACGCTTCCAGGCTCCCGGCGGCGAAGCCCTGCTGGGTACCGACGGGAATCCTCGACTCCGACCCCGGGCCGACGACGAGCAGTCCAGCACACTCGGGAGTCGTGTTGAGCCAGGCCGTCAGGGCCCGCACTCCCGGGTGGCTCCCCGGGTAGGGTCCGGCCATCTCAGGCGCCTTCCGAACGGCCTCCTCCCACCGAACCGGGAAGTTCCTTCGGGGGTCGCCCACCCTCAGGCCTGGCTTTCGTTTCGCAGCACCGGAATCTCCCGCTGCGACGCAGACCGGAAGCAGGATGGCGCGCGTTTGGAGAAGTTCGGCCAGCGTCCGGCCCGAGGCGTCGCTGGCGTCAGCGCTCACGCGACCGGGAAACGCAGCGGCCTCGACGAGTTCCTGAGCAAACCTGCGTGGCTCCCGGAGGCCGGACAGCTGATACGCCTCTGAAGCCTCAGCGCAGCTGAGGAAACCATCGGGCATCACCAGAACCGCGGGTCCCGCGGCGGATCCGATCCGAAGGATACCGACGGTGCCATGGTCGTCCCACAGTCGCCGCTGTGGATCCTTCGTCCCCAGCGATTGCCCCAAGGGACTCTGGTAGGTCACGTCGCAGCCGGACGCCGACGCCAGGTCCGCCGCGAATGAACGCCAGCGTGCGTCGAGCTCCAGAGCCACGCCGTCCCTCGCTTCACCCGCCCACGTCGGCAGGCCGCCGGCGCCGCCCGGCAAGACGCCCGCGAACGAGGCTCCCACGAGAATGACTCCCACGAGAACGGATGCGCTCTCGAGGGCGGCTCGGCACCCGCTTCGAAGGCTGGACATCACGACCGCACCTCACGGATGACCATGGGAGACGTCGCAGCCCGCGCGCGGATACGGACGGTGGCTCCTGGTTTGACCTGGATCATCCAGCGCAGCGTGCGGGACGATTCGGAAGGCCCGAGCTTCTGAAACCTGGTCGACATCGAACCGGCCACGAGGCTCGCGGGATCAACGCGGTCCAGCTCGACCGTGACCTCACCCGCGCCCTTTCGATGGGTGAGGTCCGTGCCGAGACCGCCTCGGTTGGTCACCCGCGCGTCGATCTGCACGAGGTCTCCCATGCGCTCGACGCTCAAGATCTCCAGCTCCAGCCGGGGCAGACCGGCGACGAGTTCGTACACGAACCGCGGCAGACCCTCGATCGCGCCCTGCAGGCAATCCGCCGGTGGGTTGTAGCGCGTCCGCGGCTCCCAGCCGCCGACCCAGCCCACGCGACCCTGGCCGAGGTCGACCGGGTGCCAATCCTGGAACCCCGCCCCCCCTCGAATGTCATCGAGCCAGAAGGCCCATGCGGCATCGCTGTCACAAAGGGGGCGACCCGCGTCGAGCGCCTCTTTCGAACGGTCGAGAGCACCGGACCCGGTGCCGCCGCGATGGAGGCGCGGCGCGAAGGGCCTGCCGTCGACACCGACGACGGCAGGCCCCCACACAGCGACGTCCATGGCCACGCAAGGCAGCACGGAGACGATCCAGTCCACCGCCCGACCGGAAGGTGGCTCCGCCACGTTCGATGAACAGCCGATGCGCCCCGTCGTTCTCTCGAATGCCAGGCGGATCCTGTGCTCCGCATCCGAGGAGGCTCCGCCCTCGACCGAATCCGCAGAGGGACGTCCGAAGTCGACGCCGCCGCCCGCGCCCGCGAAGGAAACGCAGAGCACCACGTTCTCTCGCAGCGCTAGATCCGCGAAGCGGCGCGGCACGCCCTCCGACATCGGCCACGGACCGCGGCCCGGGGCGTCGGCGGACGACCCCCAGCCGACGGGAAAGTGCGCGTTGAAGTTCACGCCGCCCAGGCCGTCCTCGTTGAAGAGTCCGTCCCGGTCGTCGTCCCGACCTTCGCGGGTCAAGGTGTACCTCGGTGCATCCCCTGGCCTCGCGGGCACGAGGAAACGGTGGTCCTCGGCGAAGCACCACTTTCCGTGCTCCGGGTCGGGTACGGCCATATCCAGGATCAACCCGTCGCCGTCGAGGTCATCAGGACCGTCCTCGGCAAAGGATCCATCGCCGTCGTCGTCCGTCGGCGCCATGCTCCGTCCGCTCCAGTCGATGCCCTCGTGCGTCCGAGACAGCGCGTCCGGCGAGGCCCACGGCACGACCACGAACGACAGGTCCGACGCGAGATGATCGATCCCTGCCAGCAGCCCATGCGCGCTCCACAGCGCCGCCTCGCAGCCAGCCTGACTCCGGCCATCGATCCCCCCGACTATCAACACCGTCCGCGTCTCGATCGAGAGGCCCGAGGACTCCTCCGGCCTGCGACTGGAGAATCGAAACGCCGGCACGCTGCGCCCTTCCCGGGACTCCCCCAGATCGATGGACTCCACGCGGGGATCCGCTGCGACCCAGGCGTCGACAAGGAGACAGATCTCCTGGTAGTCGTGATAGTCGCGCTTCGGCTTCTGGAAGCTCGTCGCCGCAGGATCCAGCCCGCCGTCACCCATCTGCGCCCGTCCCTCGGGCGCGATCCCGAGAAGCCACGAAGCCAGAAGCGCAGCACCGCAGAGCTTCCGGGTACGAGACTTCCGCGCACCCATCGAGCGCGGCAGTGGCAGAGAGAAGGAGTTCATGGATCACCGAGAGCCGGCGAGCCGGCATTACGATTTCCTAACTCTTCGAGGCTTCTGCTCCCGCGCCTTGAACCGTTCGACGGGAGCGAACCCTATCGGGACGCCGCGAGACGACTTCGAGACAGCGTCGAGGCGACGGGGTGGTCGCCGCCTGCGGACCCGTGCCTCGGATGTCTACGAATGGGACGCAGAGTCCGCCGATGCGGTCACCGTCTCTGAACCGGACTCACTTTCAGCAACGGAATCCGTCAGCGCGTCCGCCTCGGCCAGCTCGCGGGCCCGCTGACTCGGGATCTCCTTGATGGGCTCCCCGGTTTCGGGGTCGCGATCAGCCGACCTCGCTGGAGATTCCGAGGCAGCCTCGGAGGAAGCTGCGCTGCCTGCACCCCCGTCGCCTTCCTTGGGCCGCTTCGCGGTGCCGATGGTCTCGGGGACGAACTCGTCGATCTCGTCGAGTTCCACGGACACGAACCGGGACACGCCCTTGACCTGCATCGTGACGCCGTAGAGCGCCTGCGACGCCGCCATGGTGCCCTTGTTGTGGGTCACGACGATGAACTGCGTGGTCTCACGGAAGCCGTCGAGCATGCCGAGGAAACGATCCACGTTCGCGTCGTCCAGCGCCGCGTCGACCTCGTCGAGCACGCAGAAGGGGCTGGGTCGAGCCTCGAAGACAGCGAACAGGAGCGCGAGCGCCGTCATCGTCCGCTGGCCGCCCGAAAGCAGTCCGATCGCCAGCAGCTCGCGCCCCGGCGGCCGCGCCACGATCTCGACGCCCGCGTCGAGAACGTCGACGCCCTCTTCGAGGCGCACGTCAGCCTTGCCGCCGCCGAACAGCAGTCGGAAGATCCGCTGGAAGTTCGCGCGGACCTCTTCGAACGTGTCGACGAACAGGCGGCGACTCTCCTCGTCGATGGTCTTGATCGTGTCGAGCAGCGTCTTGCGCGCCTCGGCGAGGTCGGCGGACTGTGTCTCCAGGTGATCGAGTCGGCCACCGACCTCCTCGAGTTCGTGGACAGCCTCGACGTTGACGGGACCGAGGCGATCGAGCTCCGATTTGACCGAAGCCACGTGCTTCTCGAGGGCCTTGAGTTCCTCCGATGAACCGAGTTCTTCCTCCAGCGCCACGAAGGCTTCCCGCAAATCGTGCTCGGCGAGCTCCAGCTCCTCCATCGCACGACCGACGATCTCCTGGCGAGCAAGGTCCGCCTTCTGCGCCTCCAGACGATGCTTCCCGAGCAGCTCGCCGTGGCTATCGAGCTCCGACTGGACGGCCTCGGCCGCTCGTCGCGTCTCGGAGATCCGCGCCGCACCGGAGCGCTCCCGCTCGCGCAGCGATTCGATCGTATCGTCGAGTTCCTGGCGCGCGATGCCGAGCGTCTCCGCCTCGACCACGATGCCCTCGACCTCGACGCGGCCTTCCTGCGCGCTGTTCTCGTAGGTGACGGCGCGCGTTCCGGAGCGTTCGATCTCCGAGCGCGTCTCGACGAGCAGCCGCTCCAGGCTGGTGATGCGCTGCTCCAGGCCCGAGAGCTCGGCCTTCGCGGAGCTGAGCTCCACCTGGGCCTTGGCTTCTTCGCGCTGGAGATCCTCGCGCTCGGTCTCGAGCTGGCGACGGCCTTTCTCCATCTGCTCCAGGCGTTCGTTCTCGGCCTCGAACGCATCGCCCGCCCGGGTCTTCGCCTCGACGGCCGACTCCAGCTCGGACTTCATCCGTGCGACGTCCGCCTCGGCCTTTCCGCGCTCGTCCGCATGGGACGCCATCGCCGATGCCAGATCCTTCAGTCGAGCGCGCGCCGCGGACAGCGACGCCTCCGCCTCGGACTGCGCCTTGCGAGCCGCCTCGCGCTCCTGTGCCTGGACCTTCAGGATCTCCGCCAGGCGCGAAATTCGCATCTGCGCGGCCTCGATCGCGTCGTCATCCGCCGCGATCGCGTCGTTCAGGTCCTCGATCCGATGCTCCAGGTCGGCGGCGCTGGAGCGGCGCCCGACGAAACCGTGGGCCACGTCGCGGTAGCCGCCGACGATGCCCGCCGAGTCGACGAGTTCGCCGCGCGGCGTGACGAAGCGCCAGCCCGGCTCGCGACCGACGAGATCGAGCGCGATGTCGAGGCTCGACACGACGACCACGTCGCAGAAGAGCGCGTGTACCAGCGGCCGCATCGACTCTTCGCAGCGAACGAGATCACCGAGGCGGCCCTCGACGCCCGCGCCGAAGCGCGCGAAGAGCGCGTAGTCCGAAGGCGGCGGGCAGTCCGGGGCTCCGACGCCAGGAGGGATCACCACGCCGACCTGCCCGACTTCCTCGGACGCGCACCAGTCGACGATGCGGCGAGCCGCGTGGGCGTCGCTCGCCACGAGCGCATGGGCGCGATCCCCGAGCACGGCGTCGATCGCGCGCGCGAGGCGCACGTCGGCCTTGAGGTGATCCGCGACGAGGCCCAGCAGCTCTTCCTTGCGGCACGGACCGTCGCCCGTCTCCGCGGCTTCGAGCACCCGACGCGCTCCGCCGGAGAGATCCTCGAGTTCGCGCTCACGATCGAGCAGGGCCTCGACGCGGCTCTGATGGCCCGCGCGCAGCACCTCGCGCTCGGCGCGAGCCCTGCGGCGCTCCTCGAGGCTCTCGTCGACGGAAGCGCGCTCTTCGCGCGTCGCCTCGAGGGCCTGGTCGGCCTCCAGCACGTTCTCCGCCAGAAGACCGAGGCCCTCCTCGGCGATGGTCACGGAGTCCTGGACCTCGGCGATCTGCGCCTCGGCCGCGGTGAAGCGCTGAACCACGCGCTCCAGGCGCTCCTCGCTCGGCGGCAGCGCCTCGGTCAGGTGAACGACCCGGTTCTCGGCCGCCGTACGCTCGTGCAGCGTCGCCAGCACCCGATCGTTCTGGGCCTGGACCTCCTGGCGCAGGTCCTTGTACGTCCTGTTCAGCTCGCGGAACTGCTGCCCGAGCCCCTGGGCGCGCTCCTCGGCCTGGATCGCGCGCTCTCGGATCGCCTCGACGTCCGCGCCGAGCGTGCTCAGCTCGTCCTCGCGCTCCTGCAGCTGCGCTTCCAGCGCGGCCGCCCGCTCGCTCTCCTCCGAGGCGCTCGCGGCCCAGCTCGCAATCCGCATCGCCAGCTGACTCTTGCGCTCCTCCAGGGCCCGCAGGTCGCCGGAGATCCTCGACGCTTCGTCGCCGATGGAGCTCAGCTGCTCGACGACCTCGCTGCGCTCGGCCTCGCGCTCTTCGATCAGCCCTTCGCACTCGGCGCGCTGCTCGCGGAGTTCCCCGAGGCCGGCCTCCAGCTCGGCGATCATCGGTCCGAGCCCGTCCAGCGTGCGGTCGTAGCCGACCAGTCGATGGCTCAGGAGCCGGGTGCGCTCACGCGTCCACTCCTCCTTGGCCACCACGTACTTCTCTGCCTTGCCCGCCTGGATCTTGAGGGAGCGCACGCGACTGCGCAGCTCACCCATCACGTCCTCGAGGCGCTCGACGTCCTGCTCGCAGCGATTGAGCCGGAGCTCGGTCTCGTGGCGACGCTGGCGATAGCGACTGATGCCCGCCGCCTCCTCGAAGATCGCGCGGCGCTGTGCCGGGTTGGCCGAGAGCACCGCGTCGATCCGGCCCTGCTCCAGCACCGAATAGCCACGGCTTCCGAGGCCCGTGTCGAAGAGGAGATCCTTGACGTCTTTCAGGCGAACTCGCTGACCGTCGATCAGGTACTCACCCTCACCGCTGGCGTACAGCCGGCGGGAGATCGCGACCTCAGGGCCGCGCTCGGGCAGGACGTTGGCCCCGTTGTCGAGAATCATCGTGACCTCGGCCGTGCCCATCGCGGGGCGGCTCGCCGAGCCCTTGAAGATGACGTCCGTCATCCCCGAGCCGCGCATCGAGGTCGGACGGGTCTCGCCCAGGACCCAGCGCACGGCGTCCACGACGTTGCTCTTGCCGCATCCGTTCGGACCCACGATCCCCGTCAGGGTCGTCTGACCGAAGTCCATCACCGTTCGATCGGCGAAGGACTTGAAGCCGAAGAGTTCTAGGCGTTTGAGGCGCATGGGGCGACCGAGGAGGCAGGGCTCGAGCGGAACGATGGAGGCCGGATCAGTGTCCCGGTCTCGGAGAGGTTCTCAGGAAGGGGCTCAGGGGACGACGCACCCGGAGCCCAAGGGAGGCTCCGTGGTGAGCCAGCGTGACAAATCCGGAGGCCCATATCAAAAGAGCGTCGTTTCGGTGACGGAGGCGTGCGGCACGATCGCCGCGGCGCGAATCTGCGCAAATCGCGCCCAGGCGGCCAACCGCGGCCATCTGGCCCGATTTTCTTCGAGCGCTCGCACCGGGCTTTCGGGCCGATTTTCTCCCTCGAAATCCGCTCCACCACCTCCTCCGGAGATCCTGACGGCGCGCGGAGCCCGGGCCAGGAGCTCGAGGAAGTCCGCCGCCCGAGCCGCCTCGGCGGTGACCCCGCGCCGAGGCACTGGTTCGGGCACCAGCGTTCCGGAGGGGACCGTGCAGAGCAGCGACCCGAGGGCCTCCGCACGCTCGCGGATCCGAAGCGGGTCCTCACGGGCGGTCAGCTCGCCGACGCCGGCTCGATAGGCACGTGGCCGGTCCTCCTCGGGGCGCGGAAGATCCGAGAACAGCCGCGGCTGACCCGGCCCTCCGTGCCGGGCGTCACACCCGGCGAACCAGAGCGCCGCGCGCTCCGCATCAGGGGTCGTGCAGCCCACACCCAGCCGGGCATCGAGGCCCCGGGCGCTGCCGAGGCGCTCCGCCGCTTCCCCGAGGAAGCCGAGCACGCGCGACCCCTGGTCAGCGCGAGCGATGCCGTCGCCCAGGATCCGCAGCGCGTCCAGGAGCCCGACCGGGAGAAGCGCATGGGAGATTCGGTCGGAGACGGCCACGCCGTGCACGCTTCGAGCGCGCGCCTGGAACTCGGCGATCGACTCCAGAGCCTGGACGGCGCGCTCCACGGCTTCGGAGGCGACGGAGAGGAAGACATCCTCGCGCCAGGGCCCGGCCCGGCGGGCCAGTCGCGGAAGGTTGAGGCTGACGGACGCGCCGATCGCCACCGACCCGCGCTCGGTGGCGCTGCGTTCGACGCCGGACCAGCTGCCCTCCCCACGCGTCCAGGCAGGCACCAGATGCCCGCTCCACAGGAGCGCTTCTGCCGCGTCGCCGGCCCCGAGGGCCACCGCGGAGGCGACGCTCTCCAGCGTGGCGAAGATACGCGGAAGCTTGGCTCCCTCGGCGAGCGAGGGAGACATGGCGTGCAGGAACTCGAAGAGCGCCGGCGCGGCTTCGGGGCGCGTGCTCGCCGAGAAATCGATCGAGCGGCCGGACGCTTCACCCAGGCTCCCGACCGCCAGAACGAAGGACTCCACCATCGCCGAGCCGGTCAGCGACTTGACGAGTGGCGCGAGGTCCTCGATCACGAGCCCATCGGACGTATCGCGGGCGAGGCGAGCCACGCGCTCCAGGGCCGCGAACGCCGAGTGGCCTTTGCCCTTCAGCAGGAGACTCGACGGCATCGCGCGCATGCGCACGCGGTGCAGAGCTTCGAGGCCTCCCACGAAGAGATCGCCCGTCCGATGGGCTTCGACGACCGTGGCAGGGAGGGCGTCCTCGAGGACCCACCGACGCAGCAGGACACCACCGGCACCCTCCTCGAAGGATCGGGTCTCCCCGACGCCTTCGACCGACTCGGCCGTGGCGTTCTGGTAGAGCTGGACGAGATCGTGCCGGGGGATTCCGACCGACTCATGGCGTCGAAGCGCCTCGCCCAGACCGCGCGCGAGGAGCTGGCTGTTCACGAGTTCGCGCACGAGTCCCGTCGAGACCACGCCCATGCCCGCGTGGGCGAGGATCGACTCCACGCCCGCGGCGATCTCCTCGGCCTGAGCCGGGAGGAGCCCGGCCTCCTCGATGAGGGCTGCGACGATGCGATGGCCCTGGAAGGGCTCGGCCCCGGTCGCGCCGCGGACGGAGGGCAACCGCGCGTCGGCTCCGGCTCTGGGCGGCAAAGCGCCCGCCGCCCCCGCTCCCTCGCCAGCAGCGCCTTTCGGCGCCGGCACGACGTTGCGCGCACGGAGCTGGCGGTCGCGGCCCACGATATAGCTGCGAGCGGTCCCGGTGGCCCCCACCTCGATGAGCGCGCGCTCGACGAGCGCCCCGACTTCATCCGCGTGCAGTGACTCCGACGGAGCGCCCGCGCCTCCGGCCTCCGACGCACCCGAACCGCGTCCGAGCCGTGACGCGAGCGTGAAGCGGACGATGTCCGCCACCTCGTCCGCGAGGGTCGAGACGGTCTCGCCGGCCTCCTTCTGCGCCCGCTCGATGCTGGCGCGCAGGCGCTTCTCATCGAAGGCAGAGCGTCGCCCGAACGCGTTGCGAACGAGCGGCAGCTCCGGAGCCCGGGCGCCCGGTGCGTCCCCCGGACCCTCGAGCTCGTTCGCAGGCTCCTCGAATTGACTGAAGAGATCTCCGCCCATGGCTTGGCCAGGTGTTCGCTTCAGGAGACCGCGCCGTCTTCGGTCTCGCCGTCGTCCCCGAGAGCATCGCCGGGCGCACCGCTGCCGCCACCGCCGGGATGGAGTTGGCCTGCGGCTTCCCGAGCCATCTCGTCCGCGTCCTCGTCGAGGATCGTCTCCAGTTCGGACATGAACTGCCCGACGTCCTTGAACTCACGGTAGACGCTGGCGAAGCGAACGTAGGCGACCTGGTGCAGCGCGCGAAGCTCCTCCATCACGAGCGAGCCGATCACCGAACTGGGGACCTCGCGGTCGTACTCACCCTGGCACCGCGCTTCGACGCGCATGGCGACCTCTTCGATATCGTGGGCGGAGATCGGCAGCTTCTCGCAGGCCCTGAGGATCCCCGCGAGGATGCGATCACGGTCGAAGCGCACTCGATCGCCGTTCTTCTTGATGACCCGCAGCGGGCTCTCCTCGATCCGCTCGTACGTCGTGAAGCGCATGAAGCAAGAGAGACACTCTCGCCGGCGCCGGATGACGATGCCGTCTGCAGAGGTTCTGGAGTCGACGACGCGATCATCGTCCGCTTCGCAACGGGGACACTTCAAGGGTCCGTGGAGTGGAGCAACCTGGAAGGGCGAAGTCTACTTGCCGAGGCAGAACTGGGCGAAAATCCGGTCGAGCAGGTCCTCGGGCGCCGTTCTGCCCGCGATCTCGTCCAGGCTGTCGGTGGCGACCTTCAGATCCTCGGCGACGAGATCGAGCGGCACCGAGGCCTGGATCGCCTCCAGGGCGGCGGTGGTCCGGAGCGCCGCTGCCTCCAGAGCCGCGAGGTGCCGGGGTCCGAGTCCCCATCCCGCGGACGCCGCCGGATGAGCCAATTCGGAGGGCGAGGCGCCCCCCGAGGCCTCCCAGGTGAAACCGAGGGCCAGCGCGCAGGCAGCCGCCAGCGCCTCGACGCCCTCGCCGGTCTCCGCGGACAGGAGGTACGATCCGGGCACCGGAGCCACCTCGGTCGGCGAGCGATCGACCTGGTTCCACACTCGAAGCACGCGCGCGCCATCGGCCCCCAGGCCGGCGGGCGGCTCGGGCAGGGCGCCGCTGCAGAGGCAGCGGACGTCGATCACCCAGAGCACCAGGTCGGCCGACTCGATCAGCTCCTCGGAGCGCCGGGCTGCGAGGCGATCGGGCTCGGAGTCGCGGGGAGCGTCGCCTCCGAGGCCTGCGGTATCGAAGAGCGCCACCGTCGCCCCGGGAACGAGCGTCCAGTCGCCGCGCTTCGCGTCCCGCGTCGTGCCGGAGAGGTCGCTGACGATCGCTCGCCCGGAGCTGCGCGCGCCCTCCTCTCCGACGAGGCGGTTGAAGAGCGTGCTCTTGCCCGCATTGGGCGCCCCCGCCAGCACCACGCGCGCGACGCGATCCGAGGCGCTGCGCTGGCGCTCCCAGCCAAGCGCTTCCCGGAGCCGGGAGAGAGCGCTGGTCCCGAACTCGACGATCGACTCGATCGGCACGTGACCGGTGTCGGCCTCATCGAAGTCGAGGCTCGCCTCGGAGAGCGCCCGGACGGCCTCAAGTTCGCCGCGGATGGCCCGAACACGGCGCTCCAGACCGCCGACCAGGAGCGCGGTCGCGGCGCGCCGTTCCTCGCGCGAGCGGGCGGCGACGAGCGCGGAGACGCCCTCCGCCTGGGTCAGATCGATCCGGCCGTTCTGGAAGGCGCGGCGAGTGAACTCACCGGGCTCCGCCAGCCTCGCTCCTGAGACCAGGAGCCTCTCCAGCGCGCCCGCGACGAGCCCTGGATGCCCGGGGAGGTGCAGCTCCGCGACGTCCTCGGCCGTGAACGACCGCGGCCCTGGCATCCAGAGGAGCCGGCCTGGTAGAAGCCCGACGCCGTCGTCGAACAGGACCTCGAAAACGGCGCGGGAACCGAGGTCAGGAGCGGCTCCCCCCTCGGACGCGGTGCACAGCTGCTTCACGATCGGAGCGGAACGGGGCCCCGAGAGTCGGATCACCGACCGCGCGCCGGGGCCCGCGGCGGAAGCGATTGCCGCGATCGTTGAACCGGACCCAACGGGGGAACCGGCCCGGAGCGGCGAACCGAGTGGCCCGCTACTTCCGCTTCCCGCCACCGCCGCCCTTGCCCTTGCCCTTCTCCTTCTGGCGCTGCTGAGCCTCGGCCTGCCTCTGCAGCTCCTCGAGACGCTGCATGAACTTCCCTTTCTTCTTGGGCTGCTCGGTGTCGTCGATCGGCCAGATCTTGCGGATCACCGTCGACTCCAGGATCCCGAACGCGGACGTCGTGATCATGTAGAGCGAGAGGCCCGCGGCGTAGTTGTAGAGGAAGAAGCCGAACATGATGGGCATCCACATCATGATCTTCTGCATCTGCTTCGCCTGCTCGTCCTGGGCCGTCGGCTTCGGCATCACGCGCTGCTGCGCGACCCAGAGGATCACCATCAAGATCGGGAGCAGGTTGAACCACTCGATCGTCCCGATGAACGGCAGGTGCGTATTCAGGTCGATATGCGCCAGGCGGTCGGGCTTCGAAAGGTCCTTGATCCAGCCCATGAACGGCTGGTGACGCAGGTCGAAGGACACCCGCAGCGCGCTGAAGAGACCGAAGAAGATCGGGATCTGCAGGAACATCGGGAGGCATCCGCCGAGCGGCGGCATGACGCCCTCTTCCTGGAAGATCTTCGCCTGCTCCTGGCGGAGCTGCTGGGGCTTGTCCGCGTACTTCTTCTTGATCGCGTCGATCTTCGGCTGGACGCGCTTCATCTTCGAAGCGTGACGCGCCATCGACGTCTGCATGCGCCGGTTCAGGGGAAAGAGCATCAGCCGGACGGTGAGCGTCAGGAAGATGATGGCCCAGCCCCAGTTGCCGAAGATCCCGTGGAGGAAGCGCATGAAGCCGAGGATCAGCTTGGCGATGCCGTCGAAGAAGCCGAGGTCCTCGTCGATGATCTTGTTGAAGGCCTTGTCGCCCTCGGTGAACTGCTCGGGGTCCTTGGGGCCGGCGTAGACGGTGTAACCGTAGGTCATCGCCGGGGCGTCCACCGGAGGGAACGTCAGCGTGACGAGACCCTCGACGAGGACGTTGCGGAAGCCCTCTTTCACGTAGACGTCGGGCGTCTTGTCTGCCGCCCACGCCGAATCGAAGATCCGCTCCAGGTTGGCCTCGCGAGTCGCCTCCTTGGCGCTGTCGGACACGGGGCGCGCCAGCATCGCGAAGTACTTGTTATGGGTACCGAAGAAGGCGAGGCGGCCCTGCCGGAGGCTCTCCGTCCGTGGGATCCCGTCCAGGTCCGGTGCCACGTCCTTGATGTCCTTGTCGACGAGGGCGGCGACCGCCTTGGGCTCGACGTAGAAATTGTCCTCACCGATCTGTGGCATCCCCACCGAAGCGACGAAGCCCATGTCCACGCGCTTGTTCGCGTGCTCCGCGCTGGTCACACGAACGGAGAGATCTACGGTGAAATGGTTCTGGCCGGGGACGTGCTCGATCCGCTTCTGCAGGATGATTCCGGAAGGATCCTCGTGCGTGAAAACGATGGCCTGCCCCACGCGCTCGTGACTCCAGTGCACCCGGCTCGGGTCGAGCTGGAAGATCGACTTCGCCGTCACCCCGGGCCGAAGCATGAGGGACTGAAGCGTGCGCGGCGGCGCCGCTTCGATCGCCGGAGCCACGATCGGCACCATGTTGGCGCGATCGAGCTTCTCCTCGTCGGTGAGGCCCTGTCGCACGAAGTGATCCGCGTGGCGAATCTCGGCGATGCTGCCCCCGTAGCTGTCGAACAGCACCCACATGTGGCCGATCTCGCCGTCGGCGCCGACCTCGATCCATTCTGCCCAGGCGGGTGCTGTCGACTCGGCAGCCTTGGGAGCGGTCGCGGGCGCCGCAGCCGGATCCGTGGGCGTGAGGTCAGCGGCCAGGGGGCCGGACGAATCGTCCGGCGCACCTGGCGTCATGTCTTCGAGGATCGTCTCGGTCTTGCTCGATTCCGTGTCTTGTCCTGCTGGTGGCTCCGGCGCGTTGCGGAGCTGCACCACCATGAGGACGAGGAAGCAGAGGAAGAGTGCCAGCGGTAGGCGCTTTTCCGGGCCCATGTTCAGGGAGGGGTCAGGGTCGAGGGCTATCGCCCAGCGGCAAGCCGATCAGCAAGAAAGGCCGGTAGTTCATCCACCGCGCGGATCGCTTCCGCCGCGGCTTCGTGGTCGTACTCGACACGGACGAACGTGACGTTCTGTCCGTCGTAGAGCACGTAGGAGAGGCGCGGATCGCCGTCGCGCGGCTGGCCGACCGAGCCGACGTTCACGATCGCTCGAACGGCTTCGAGATCGCCGAGGTCGTAGGGCCCATGCACCGCGTCCAGGCCGCGCGGAACGAAGTAGGTCCCGTCAGCGAAGAAGACGGCGGGGACGTGGCTGTGCCCGATGAAGCAGACGCCGCGGTCCATGGCGCGGAAGAGCGCGTCCATCTTCTCGGTGTCGCGGATGTCACGGGGCACGACGTACTCGCGCAGCGGATCGCGGGGACTGCCGTGGGCAAACATGGCGCGATCGTCGGAAGCACTCGGCTCGAGGGCGCCGATGAAGTCCCAGTAGTCGTCCGCGCGCTCGGGATCACGGCCGACCTCGGCGCGCGTCCACTCGATCGCTGCGCGGGCCTTCGGGTTGAAGTCCTCGGCGCTGAAGAGAAGAGCCTCCTCATGATTTCCGCGGAGACAGAGCCCCGGCTCGAGAGCGCCCAGCCCGTTTCCTTCCTCGCGTCCGGAGACGCGAGCCATGACGGCATCGAGGCAAGCCCGGGGCTCCGCCCCGTAACCGACGACGTCTCCAAGGCACACGAAGCGCCGGACGCCGCGGCGCTCGGCGTCGGCCAGACAGACTTCCATGGCGGGACGGTTGCCGTGGAGGTCGCTGATGACGGCGGTCAGGGGATAGGTCACGATGGTGGGAGGGAGCGTGGGAGCCCGATACGAGCCCAGGAGTATCGGGATGCCTCACCCAAAATGAAACCCAGAAATAGAACCCCCACGGCGGGCGTCGCGCGATCAGGTGGTCGCGCCCGGGGTGCCGCTGGCGTCCCCTCGGGGCGTCTCTCGGGACCCGGCTCGAGATTCGGGCGGAGATCCAGCCGGAGACCCGGCTAGCGGGCCCGCCCCTGGCGCCGCGAAGGGGCCGGATGCGTCTTCGCCGTCGTCGAGACTTTCCAGAGCACTCTCCCTTCCTTTTCCCCGGTCTGCGGCTCCGCTCGCCCGGGCGAACACGCTCGACAAGGAGGCATCCGGGACCCGCGCCTCGGAGTCGAATTCCGCGGACGAACGCTCCCCCTCCGGACCCCGCCCTTCGGCCGGCAGCGCACCGTCGGCCATGACGAGCATGCCGAAATAGAGGGCGGCCCCCGCCAGCAGTCCCACCGCGAGCGGAGCCGGTCCGTCCATCAGCCCCATCGTGACGACAGGCGGCACGAGCGCGGTGGCGATCAGCATGGCCACCGTGACCGGAGCGAACCCGATTTCCTCGAGGAGGTGGCCGATATGGGTCCGGTCGCCTCGCCAGAAGGGACGGCCACGACGAAGCCGACCGATCACCACGCGGAGCATATCCAGGACCGGAAGCGCCAGGAACCACCAGGCCCCGGGCGTCGTGGCGATGAGCACCCCGACGAGGTGGCTGCCGGAGTCGCCCAGCATCGCGTAGGGAGCGGAACGGGATCTCTCCTCGCCGACATCGAGGGGCGCCTCGCGCGCAGAGTGCCGAACGAAGAGGTTGAAGGGCAGGTAGCCGAGCGCTGCGCCGGCGAAGAGCTTCGCCATGGGCCCCGTTCCGGTGAACATGGCGAAGGCGCCGAGGATCCCGGCGAGCCCGTCGGCGTGGTCGAAAAGATTGACCGCGTTCATGGCGATGAGCGCGAGCAGTCCGAGCCCGAGGCACTCCAGCGCGGAGGCATCAGCAAAGATCGACCCCGGGTACCAGGCCACGAGCGCCGCGACGAGGAGCTGGCCGCCAAACTTGACTCGCGCCGTCAGGCCGTCCTCTGCCACATCATCGAGCAACCCCAGGACGAAGGCCGCCAGCAGACCGGGCCAGGCGATCGTTCCGAGGGTCCGCCCAAGAGCCTCCCAGGGCCGGCGCTCCCCGGCCACCTCGAGCACGACGGCGACCCCGACCCCCACGAGGATCGCCGCCCCGCCGACCAGGGCGACCGGCTGTTTCCGAAGCTTGCGATAGGCCTGATCGCCGAGTTGATCGATCCAACCGATGCGCACGGCGACGTGCGAAAAGAGCCCTGTCACGACCAGGGACGCCAGAAAAGCGGCGAGAATGCTCATCATTTCGATCTCAGCTCCCGCGCACCTGGCTCGTTGTCCTCGTCCTCGCCCTCGCCCTCGTCATCTTCGAAGTCGACGAATCCGTCGTCCTCATCGTCCACGACGTCCTCCTCTTCCACGGGCTCCGGCTCCGGAAGAAAGGGGTTGGGAATTTCCTCCGGCCAGTCGTACATCCCCTGTTCCAGGAGAAACGCTGCCACCTCGCGATGGAGGGCTCCTTCAGGAATGACGCCCCGCGCCAGCGACTCTCGGATCGCCGTGGAGCTCAGCGGGTTCGGGGGCAGCGCGATGAACCCCCGACGCAGGCGCTCGAGGGCCCTGGCCGAAAGCTGCCCTTCGAGGGCATCCAGCGCCGTCCCCGGGTCTCCTTCGGAGCCGTCGGGATGTCCGCGCCAGACGACGATCGGCTGGGCCATGGCGAGGATGTCCTCGACGTTCCGCCACCCGGGAAGCCCCGGGAGGTTGTCGCTCCCGAGGATGAGAAAGAGTTCCAGATCGCGGTTCCGCTTGGCGATCCCCCCGTCCTTCTTGGTCACGAGCCGGAACTTGAGGTGCTCGGGGACCTCGAGCAGGGTGTCGTAGGTGTAGGAAGGACCCTCGCGGGCCAATTCGATCGCCAGGACCTCCCAGGACGGCTCCAGCGCGGTGGCGATCATGGTCGCCGCCAGGCGTAGATGAGGCTCGGCGAGCTGGCGCCCGAGCTTGTGCGGCGGCTGAGCGGCCGGGATGAAGAGCACGCGTTCGAGCTGGAAGGCTTCCTGGGCCCGCCGGGCGACCTCCAGATGCCCCTCGTGGACCGGATCGAAGGATCCGCCAAATATGGCAGCTCGCAGGGGTTCGATCTCGGGCATGAAAGTCTGTGGGAGTTTTTCGGTGACTGGTCGAGTGAAACGGGGTTGGGCGGCGTGGACGGCACGCTGCCGTGGATTCTGCCCTGTGGGATCTCCGGGCTCCGCAGGCAACTTCACAATCCTGGCATCTCAACAATCCTGGCATCTCCACAATCCTGGCTGGACTTGCAGCAGGCCGTCCGTGATACTCGTCTCCGGTGACGTTCGTTCGTGGATCGTCCCCCCCCACGGAGGGCCATCTGGTCCCCCGGAATCCCCCAGGCTCCCCCCATCACTCCTCCGCCCCTGTTTCCCTGAAGAACGCGCACCTGCCCACCGGCACGCACGATCCGAACGGGAATCAGAGAAGGACGAGTCTCCATTAGAGGCCCTTCATCACCAAGATGCGTCTTACCATCGCAGCCGTCGCCGCCACTTGCGCCGCCTTACTGGCGTCCTGCCAGTTTTCGGGCAACAAGATCAACGACCACTGGAACTTCGATTCGGTGTCGCCGCGGGCTACCCGCATCCTGACCGGGTACGACGCCTCCAAGGAATCCTCCTACAAGGACTTCGCCTGGAATCGGAAGAAGGCCAACGGACTCACCTTCCGTCGGTACTTCATGAACCACAACCCGCTGAACCCGAACCAGGAGCCGGTCAAGTCGTACTACGAGCCGCGTCCTGTCAACTCGATCCTGCCTAACCCGTGGAACTACATCCACTTCGAAGGTCTCGTCATCGGGGGCGCCATCGCAGGTGGTTTCCCGGTCCCGGTGGACTCGATCATCGGCACGTTCGAGCGTGGCGGAATCGATGAGTTCAAGGCGGGCATTCGCTCGGCGTTCGACAACAAGGGCGTGATCACGTCGGCTGACGCGCGCACGTTCTACGGGGAAGACGGTGAGCTTCCGCCGTTCGAGATGTCGAAGGGCAAGTAATCCCCTCGAGCGGGTGGGCCGATCCGTGGACGACGCATGCGTCGCGTTCGGATAGGCCCCGGTGAAGTGTTGCGCATGCGCGAATTCGCGCGTGGACAGCTCGCTCCTGGATTCCGAGAAGACCGCGGCGCGTACAGCGCTGCGGTCTTTTTTCATGGCGTCCTACTCGCCGCGCCAGAGCCGCTCGAACGCCTTCTCGACCAGATCGGGCGAAGCGGCATCCAGCCAATCGATCTCGAACTTCCGGTACCAGGTTCGCTGCCGACGAGCGAACTGGCGTGTCCGGAGCACGATCCGCCTGGCTGCCTCCTCCCGCGTGATCTCGCCCTGCGCGAGGGCCAGCGCCGTGTCGTAGCCAAGGGCCTGGGAAGCCGAGTCACCAAGACCGCCGGCTTCCTCCAGCGCGAGGGCTTCCTCGGGCCAGCCCTGGGCCAGCATCTCCTCCGTCCGCTCCGCAATGAGCCCGTCGAGAGCGTCGACCGGCACGTGAAGCCCCACCATCCGCGCGCGCCGTTCGCGCGGGGATCGAGCGGCGTTCCACTGCGCCTGGAGGGACGTCATCGTCTCCCCTGTCTGTTCCCACACCTCCAGGGCCCGTATCGTCCGCCTCGTGTCGTTCGGATGGATCCGCTCGGCCGACCCAGGATCCACCTCTCGCAGGCGGTCGTGGAGCGAGGGGGCCCCCTCCGGTGCGGACGCGTCGAGCAACCGCTGCCGCAGCGCCAGATCCGCAGGCGGCCCCTCGAAGAGGCCGCGAAGGATCGCGGCGAGATACAGGCCTGTACCGCCCACGAACAAGGGAAGAGCTCCCCTCGCGACGATCTCCTCGCACGCCGTCCGGACGAGCTGGAGGTAGCGCTGTAGATCGAATCGCTCCTCTGGACCCGCCACGTCGACGAGATGATGCGGAACGCGTGAGCGCTCCTCCGCGGAGGGCTTGGCGGTCCCTATATCGAGGCCCCGATAGAGGTTCATGGAGTCGAGCGAGACGATCTCCAGCCCGCCTGCCGCCAGGACCCTGGGGTGCTCGGCAAGCCGCAGCGCGAGCCCCGTCTTGCCGGACGCCGTCGTCCCGACGATGAACCGGAGCGGGATCGCATCCAGCACATCTCGATTCGAGGCCTGGCTCGGTGGAAAATCGCCGGTGGGAAGTCCTTGGGGCATGGCGGAATCGTAAGAGGATCGTCCGGCAATCCGTCGTCCCTCTGGAACTGTTTCGCGCGGGAGTCCACGATCTAGGCCATGCAACGTTTCGCCCCCCGCCACTCCCTCGCAGAGCGGCCCCGCTCGCTCCGATCGACCGCGCGTACCATGCTGTTCCTGGCCTTCACCGCCCTGCCGTGCGCCCTCGCCTCGGGTGCTCCCCAGGGAGACGCTCCTGCCACCGGCCGCCTCGCTGCGCCCGGGACGCAGACCCAGGCCGTGATGGCCGTCGACAGTCGTCCAGCCGAAGCCGGCCGGATCCCGGAGGGCACGAGCCAGGAAGCAGCGGATCTATGGGACCGACTGCTCGCCAGCATCGCCGTGCCGCAAGGTCCGGATGCAGCCAACCCCTCCGGCCCCCGTGGCTTCGAGCTCGTCTTCGACGGCCGCATCCGCTCCGAAGAGACCGGAACGAACGACTACACCGCCAAGTTCGCCTACCTCGAACTCGGTCCCGGGCTCGTGCGCGCCACCATGCTGGACGCCAAGGGCAAGGAGAAGAGCAAGCAGATGCGCGGACTGGGGCCGGGTGATGGACTGGAATACTGGTTCAAGAAGCTGACGGGAAGCACGGCGACCGACTGGATCGAACTCGTGGGCCGCGACGGACGCGACAGCCGCAACGAGACGGACCGCTGGGCCAACATCTCCTACGACATCGCCCGCCTGACGGATCCGAAGAGCTTCCGGATCGTCGAGCTCCGCCTTCGCGCGGTCAAGGACGGCTCCGATCGGATCGGGATGGGCATCCTGGATTTCGAGAACGATCCCGGGCTGCTCCTGCCGGATACGGACATCACCGGAAAGGTCGGCGGCCGCGAACGCAAAGTGGCTGACCTGGCGCGGACGCTCGTCTGGCTCGAACTCGCCACGCCTGACTTCAAGGATCTCGGCGAGAAGAAGCGCGACTCGGAGGGTCCGACCGTCCGCAGGCTCGTCTTCGGAATGGACCCGGAGACCTTCCGCCCGCAGCTCGTGATCGTGGCCCCCCACCGTTCGGACATGCCGCTGCAGGTGCCCGGGACTCTGCTCGTGCAGTGCACCGAATGGTTCCAGACCGGGCCGGAGGGGAAGCCGAAGGCCTGGATCCCGGGACGCTTCTTCAGCTACGAGACGGACCGAACGGCGCCCGAGACGGAAGCCGCCACCGGCCTCCGCCTGCGCTTCACGAACACCGCCAGCGCAGACCTCTATTTGAAAGACACGAGCGACATGAACGCTCAACTCCGGCGCGAGGACTTCCTCCCGCCCAAGGAGTGATCGAGACGCGACGCCACGGCGCTTCCGCTACTTCCGGTGGAACGCCTTCTCGAGATCGTGGAGCGTGAATCGCACGCGCGTCGGGCGCGCGTGCGGGCATGTCTGGTCGGTCCCCGCAGCCCGCGCGCGCTCCAGCAGAGCGCGAATCGAGGACTGATCGAGCGCGTCGCCCGCCATGATCGAAGACCGGCAGGACGCGCGGTGGAGAACTTCCTCCAGCACGTCCTCGGCATCGGGGGCCTTCCCCGTGCGCGCGATCACCTCGACGATGTCCTGGATAATCGCTTCCGCTTTCGGTCGCCGGATCCGAACCGGAAGGCCGTGGACGGCCACCGTCTTGTCGCCGAAGGCCTCGATCTCCACGCCGATGCGAGCGAGCGCTTCCTGGTGGATCATGATCAGCTCCAGGTCCGCCGCGGAGAGGTCCACCAGCTCCGGAGTCAAGAGCCTCTGGACCTCGACCTTGCCCGCATCGACCTCTCGCCGGAGTTCCTCGAAGGTCAGACGCTCGTGCAGCGCGTGCTGATCGACGATCTCGAAGCCGTCGGGCAACGCACGAATGAGGTACGTCTTGTCGATCTGGAGGTACGGCCCGCGCAGGTCGTCGACGGCGTGCCAGCCCGCGCTCAAGCCACTTGGACCGTGATCGGGCGACGTGGGCTCCACGTCTCGCACCTCGAATTTCGCGCTACCTTCGCGAGCAGTCTCGGGATGGCCGTACGGCGAGACCCATCCGGTGCCCCCGGAACCAGTCGATCGACCGGGCGCTCCCCCGCCGGAGCCGGGCCGCGGGATCCAATCCGTCGCGCTCCCCCCGCCCCCCAAAGAATCGGGGCTAGACGAAGAATCGGAGCTAAACGAAGAGTCGGAGCTAAACGATGGACCGGAGCGAGACAGCGGACCGGGGTCAGGCAGCGTCTCGCGCTGTGGTATTTGCTGCGCGTCACGCCTGCGCATGCTCTCCAGCATCGTGTCGCCGGGCGTCGCCATGTCGGTCCGAAGGACGGCTTCCTTCAGAGCGTTGACGAGGAACCCGAAGAGCGCGCGCTCATCGCGGAGGCGGACCTCGCTCTTGGCGGGGTGAACGTTGACGTCCACCGTCTCGGGGTCGAGTGAGAGGTGCAGGAACGCCACTGGCTTCGGGCCCTCGACGAGCACCCCGCGGTAGGCGTCCTTCAGCACGCGCGTCAGGACCTTGTCGTTGAGCGGCCGACCGTTCAGGAACCAGATCTGGCGCTGGCCGTCGCGACGCGCGAAACGCGGCGGCGCGACGTAGCCCCAGACCCGCGACTTGCCACCTGTCTTCTCCACGGGCTCGAGGTTCGACGCGAGTTCATCCCCGAAGATGCGGCGAATACGCCCGAGCAGGTCCATGTTCGACTCGACGTCGAACGTCCGCTTGCCGCCGTGGTTCACGACGAAGCCGACGCCGCCCTGACCGTTCTCATCGGCCGGATGGGCCAGAGCGACGCGCTGAATGATCGCCATGCAGCGGGCAAGTTCGGTTCGATCACGCTTGAGGAAGCGACGCCGGGCGGGCGTGTTGAAGAAGAGGTCGCGCACCTCGATGACGGTGCCCTCTGGCATCCCGGTCGGCGTGACGCGCCCGCGCTTGCCACCCTCTTCGATGATCTCCGCGCCCGTGGCCGCGCCGCGGGGCCGCGAGCGAATCTTGCAGCGAGCGACCGAGGCCATCGACGCGAGGGCCTCGCCGCGGAACCCGAGGCTCGCGATGTGATCCAGGTCGTCGGGGGTCCGAAGCTTGCTCGTGGCGTGGGCCTGGAAGGCGAGCTCGAGGTCCTCGGGGCCCATGCCGATGCCGTTGTCCGTGATGCGAACGAGGCGCATTCCCCCCTCCTCCAGATCGATCGTGATCTCGGAGGCGCCAGCGTCGATCGCATTGTCCAGAAGCTCGCGGACGACCGACGACGGTCGTTCGATCACCTCCCCGGCCGCAATCTGATTGCGGACGACCTCGGACAGGATGGCAATTCGTGGGGTGCCCAGTGCTTCACTCATCGATCCAACGCCTCGCTCATCCCCCCAGTTTAGCGGCGGGCGCTCTGACGACGACGCCAGCGCAGCGCGAATTGCGCGAAGTCGGTCACGTCCACCGCGACGTTCGATCGGGAGCGTCGCTCCAGCTCGCCGAACTCGTCCAGCATCTGCGCCCACTCCTCGGGGCTACGCGCCTGGAAGCTCTGGAGAAAGCTCTCCATGCCGGAACGCCCCCCCTTGACCCCGCATCGCTCTGCTGCCTTCTGGGGCGCCATCCCGGCCACGACGGCCTCGGCGACTCGGCACGCTTCACGGATCTTCCCGGACACCGAGGCTGAGAGCTGGGCGACGATTCCTGCCACGTCGACGGTTCGCGATCCGTCACGCTGGCTGGCGCCGCCGCTGAAGAGCGTTTCCAGCCCGACGAGCGCTCGCTTGACGTCGCCGGCTGCGATCTGGTCGGCCACCTCGAAGGGCGAGGCGCTGGCGTCCCAGGCGACGAGTTCCTGGATGCCCTCCTTTCCGCGTCCCACGAGGCGCTTCAGCTGGTCGTCGATCGCCGCCAGGTCATTGCCCGTCGCGGCCACGATGTAGGCCGCCTCGTTCAGATTCACCTCGACCTTCAGGTCGCGCGCGCGTCCAGCGCACCACTGGACGAGTTCGGCCTTGCGCGGATCGGGGTCCCACTGGGGCGGCTTGTCGTAGAGCCTCCTGCAGCCCACGTTGGCTCCGCCTGCCTCGTCCGCAGCGACGGAGAGAACGTTCGTGGCGAGGAGCCTCGCAGCGGAGAGCACCAGCAGTCCTTCGGCCTTCCGCTCGAGGCGAGCCCTCATCGCGTCGCGGATCGCCGACGAGAACTGCAGCGCGCGCTCGATGATCACGCGCTCCGCCCCACGAAGGACGATGCAGCGAGCGCTCTGGAAGAGGGCTCCTGTCGCCAGGTCGTCGAGCAGCGTCGCGGCCGAGTATTCGGGGTCGAGCGCATCGTGCCGACAGATCTCCATCCCGGCCGCCTTCGCGGCGGCGACCGCAAGTGCGACGCCGCGCTCGCGAAAGTAGCTCTCCTCACCGCGTAAGATGATGATCGGCGGAAGACCCTCCGACAGCTGGCGCGCCAGCATGCGGAGCCCGTCTTCGGGCTGGGGATCCTTCCGTTTCGCCGCGCCGCGGCTCGCCGCCTTCTTCGCCATCAGAGTCCACCCACCGCGACGGACGCAGCCTCGGCTCCACCGGTGAACGCCATATCGACCACCAGACCGATGAACAGGGCGATGCCCACCCAGCCGTTCACCGTGAAGAACGCGACGTTGACCCGGCTCAGGTCATCCGCTCGCACGAGACTCTGCTCCCACAGGAGCAGCAGCGCGGCCAGCACCGCCGCGCCGAGGAAAACAGGCCCGCGATCCGCGCGCACGACGAGCGCCAGCAGCGCGGCGACCGTCGCGACGTGCAGAAGGCGGCTCACGATCAACGACCGCCCCACCCCTATCTTCGCAGGCAAAGAGTGGAGCCCCTTACCCGCGTCGAAGTCGGCGTCCTGACAGGAGTAAATGAGGTCGAAGCCCGCCACCCAGGTCCAGACCGTCAGGAACAGCAACAGCGGGATCGCGAGATCGCCTTCGAAGTCTCCGCGCACGGCGATCCACGCGCCGAGAGGCGCGAGGCCCAGGGCCACGCCGAGCACGAAGTGCACGGCCGCGCTGAACCGCTTCACCAGGCTATAGCCCAGGAGAACCAGCAGGACGAGCGGCGCGAGCTTGCCGCTGAGGGAATTCAGCCTCCAGGCCGCGCCGACGAAGACCGCAGCGCTCACCACCACGAGCCCCGCAGCGTAGCGCGCCGACAGCGCGCCGCGCGGAATCTCGCGGACGGCCGTGCGCGGATTCTGAGCGTCGATATCACGGTCCACCAGGCGATTGAAGGCCATCGCGGAGGTTCTCGCCGAGACGGCCGCGACGACGATCCAGGCCAGCACGTTCGGCGCGGGCATGCCGCCAGCCGCCAACCAGGCCCCCATCAACGCGAAGGGCAAGGCGAAGACCGAGTGACTGAACTTCACCATCGAAAGGGTGAGCGCCAGCTTGCTCGCCTCCTCCTCGACCAGGGGAGTCGACGGCGGCGGCAAGGTGTCCGGGTCCGTCATGGCGCGACCTCAGGGTTCGTGCCCAGGTCGCCGACCGGCTCGTCGAGCCCTTTCCAGCGCGCACCGACGCTCTGCTCGACGCCCAGTCGGTCCAGTACCTTGCCGACGACGTGCACCACGAGGTCATCGATCGTTTTCGGACGATGATAGAACCCGGGCATGCAAGGCAGCAGGATCGCGCCGAGTCGAGCCGCCCGCAGCATGTTCTCCAGGTGGATCTCACCCAGCGGCGTTTCGCGCGGCATCAGCACGAGCCTGCGCCCCTCCTTGAGCGCGACGTCGGCGGCCCGCTCGACGAGGTTCGAGCTGAAGCCCGCGGTCACGCGCGCGAGCGTGCCCATGCTGCACGGCGCGATGATGACGCCCCCCGTCAAGGACGTGCCAGAGGCCGCCGGGGCCTCGATGGCGTCGCTCTGGAAGACGCGGACGCGACCCAGCTCTTCGGCGGTCGCTCCCTTCGCCGTCAACCAGCCCGGGAGCGATCCCTCCAATGCCTCACCGCGCACCCCCGCCTCGACGCCGAGTTCGTGTCGAAGCACCTTGCAGCCAGCTTCCGTGATGGAAAGATCGACCTCGCACCCCGCCCGAAGAAGCTCGACGATCAGGCGCTCCGCGTAGGCGTGGCCGCTCCCTCCGGTGATGCCGACGAAGAATCGCAGCGGTCGCCCGCTGACCTTGGCCTGTGATGGGTCCGAATGCATGGGCCCGAGATGGTATCCGTTCAGAAGAGCGCCGGGGGCCTCACGCCCAGGAGCAGCACCAGGTTGAAGAAGGCGTGGGCCCAGGCGGCCACGCCGACGCCACGCCAGAAGACGATCGCCGTCAGGAGGACGCCTGAGGCAGCACGCCACGTGAAGAGCGCGGCATCGAAAGGTTCACCGCTCCCGCCCATCCAGCGCGTCGCCATCTCGGTGTGGAAGAACGCGAAGAGCATGGCGGATACAGCCGTCGCGCCCAGAGCGCCGGTGAGGCTCGACAGGCGTCGACCGAAACCCATCCACTCCGACCCCCTCTTGACGAGCAGGAACACGAGAGCCACGGCGAGCACGCGGAACAGGATCTCCTCGTAGGCAGCGCCTCCCATGACGAAGGCCGCCCTGCGGAGCTCGGGCACGCCCGCCGCCTCGCCGATCATCATGGCACCCACGAATGGTTCGGCAGCCCGGGCAGTCAACGCGAGAACGGGCCCGAGCAAGAGGGCCGCTAACGCCGCTTCGCCGAGAACCCGCACCAGTCGCGGGACGAGGGGGGTGCCGCTTCGAAACGAGCCGACGAGTCCGTAGAGCGCGATCAGACCGAGCATGATCATCCGGGCGATCGATGCGTTCGACGCTCCGAGCGGACGAAGCGGCGTGCTCAGGATCGCTTCTGCGATCGATCGTGTAGGAGAAGGACCGGCGGCGCCCGAGGACAGCGCCCACTCGTAGCCGAGAAACAGAGGCATCATCGCGAGGATTCCAAAGCTGACCGTCCTCGAGAACTCGGCCGCCGAGACCTCCCCGTCGCCGTCCTCATCCCAGGCTTCGGACCAGTCGAGCGACTCCTCGTCGTCCTCCCACTCGTCCTCTTCTTCCCACTCCTCCTCCCAATCCTCCTCTTCGTCGTACTCGTGGTCGTAAGCCAAGCCTGTTCGCTCCGCCCGGATCGGGTCAGACCTCGCTGGGCGCCACGGCCACGTGCAGACAGGCCACGCCACGGAAGAGACGCTCGTGATCGACGGACGCGAATCCATCCTCCAGCATCTCCTGGCTCAGCTGGTGGGCGTCGGGCCATTCCTGAACGGTGCTATCGAGGTAGCGGTAGGCTGCGCGGTCGCCCGAAAGCGCCCCGCCAATGCGTGGCAACACGTGCGTCAGATACGACCGGTAGACGCGCCCGAAGAGGTCGCGGTCCGGCATGCCGAACTCCAGAATCAGGACCTTGCCACCGGGCTTCGTGATCCGGAGCAACTCCCGGAAGCACTGGCGCCTGTCCACCACGTTGCGCAAACCGAAGGCCATCGTCACGACGTCGGCGCTCCCGGAACTCACCGGCATGGCCAGCGCATCCCCCTGGACCCAGACGCCCGGACGCAGCTTCGCCGGCGCGTGCTCCAGCATCTCGAAGGTGAAATCGACCCCGAGGACGTCGGCCCCCGCTCGATCGAGCACGACCGCAAGGTCCCCGGTGCCGCAGGCCACATCGACGGCGCGCTGACCCGAGAGGTCGCCACCTGCGCGCTTCACCACCCTGCGTCGCCACCGGGTATCGACTCCGCCCGAGAGCACTCGGTTCGCCAGGTCGTACCGGCCGGCGATCCGCGCAAACATCCCCTGCACGACTTTGGGGTCCTTGTCGCTCTTCGCTTCCGTCAACGTCCGCTCTCCCATTCTGCTCGCCATTCGAGCCGCTCGCCCCCGGGGATGCCACGATAAAAGACGCCCGCGAGGGGCCCCCTTGGAAAAGAAGCGACCCCGTGGAGGAGCCAGAGGCTCGTCCCACGGGGTCGCTCTTCATCGGACGATCACCTTCCCGGAGCCCTCCCGATCACAACAGCAGGTTACTGACGGCTGAAGTCGCAAAGCACGGAAACCTGCGGCACGTCGATCGACTGGACACCCGCGATGTAGGGGTTCGTGTCGTAGCGAGCCGTACCCGTCTGGCCAAGCGCCAGCACGTCGATGACGCCGCTGGCTCCGACCGGGTTGGGTACCGCAGCAAACATGAACTGCGCCTCGAACGTGTTCTGCTGACCGTTCGTGATGAACTGGGTCGTCACGCGGACCTGGGACTTGTTGTTCGCGGGCAGCGGCGAACCAGCCGTGAAGTCACTACGCGGGCCGAGGAGTGCGCCGACGTTTCGCTGGTTGTCAAAGGCAATGTCGATCGGGATACCCGAAAGCTGGCCTGCGGACTGGCTGACCGAAAGCGGAACACCGAACTCGACGCCCCGAAGGTTCGAGCCACCAGCGAAGCCGGATTGGGTGATCAGGACCGCGTTGAAGGGACCACTCTCGATGCGAAGACGAGAGATCGCCCCGTCGCCCATCTCACCGGCGTCGCCGGTGTTCGCGTCGATCGCCCCTTCATGAACGATGTACACCGAAGCGTCCAGGTTGATCGGATCGAGCTGGATCGTCTTGGGCGCCTGGAAATCGAAGGAAACGATACCGACCACGTCGTCGAAGCCCCAGCCGTTGACGCCGTTCGGACCCGACTCGAAGAAGGCGCACGCGCCCGTTCGGTTCAGGATGTAGGCGAAGTACACGGCGCGGCGGAACGACCAGGTCAGCTGCCTGGGGCAGACGGCCAGCTCGAACGGGCGGTTGAGCTGGGAGTTGATCGTCCGACGGACGAGCAGGCTGCTGGCCGCGATGATCGACAGCGAGCTGTCGAGTTCGTTGCAGACGATCAGGTCCTCGTTCATCCCGTCGAAGGCGAGGCCGCGGGGCGAGTTACCCACCTGGACCTGCTTGATGACGTTGTGGAACTGAGCCGAGGCCGGGTTGATGTCGATGAACGTAACCGAGTCCGAAAGCTGGTTCGAAACCGCCAGGATGTCGATGTTCGGTCCCATCGCAAACGACGTCGGATCCGCCACCGGGATACGAGCCACGACCAGCATACGGTTGGAGTTGAACACCACCACCTCGTTGCGCGGCCGGTCCGCGACGTAGAGGAAGTGACCCACCTGCTGACGAATCTGGTACGGGTTGCAGAGCAGCGCGTTCGTCTGGCCGAAGGACGGCCCGAGGAAGAACTGGTTCGTCTCCAGCGTGAGGAGACCACGAGGAGGAGCATTGTTCGCCGGAACGGGGAACGGATTGCCGGGAGCCAGGAGGTTGTTGACCGGCGTGATCAGACCCGTGGTAGGGTTGACCTGCGGGTCGACGGTCGTCGGCTCGGCACCGGCCAGGAACGGCGACACGCAGGCCGGCGGGAACGAAATCCCCGGCGGGTTGGGGTGCGGCGCCCAGGAGATCACGTTCTCGTAGCCGGGGCTCACGCCGCCAAGCTGGTTGGCCTGGGTCGGCACCACCGTGTTGGCCTGGGACGTGAGGCCGATCGAGATGATCTTGATACCGTCGAGGGCGCAGACGTTGCCACCGCCGGCCTGGCAGCCGAACGGGGGCGGTGCGTTCCGGAACGTCACGTCGAGCGCGTGCCCGAAGTGGATGTCGGTGGCGGAGCTGACGAGCGGAGCCGTCGCGAGCAGGTCCGAAAGACTGCTGTCCAAGGTCAGCGTGAACACGCCGGCGGAACCACCGTCGATGGTGCACTCACCCGGGCTGAGGATCGGACGGACGGTCGGGTTCTGCGTCACGTTCGGATCGTAAGGAAAGCGGCTTTCGCCCTCCAGCGGGAACGGCGCGCTGCTGACCGGGTTACCCGTCGACTGACCGAACCCGTTCAGGTCCAGCACGGAAATGCCCGCGTTCGCGCCGCTTCGGCCGACGTAGATCACGTCGGGAGCCACCGGTGCGTTGACGATGCCCGGTCCCTCTCCCGTTTCGAAGTCCGTGTCCGCGCCGCGCGAGTTGGTGTTCGGAACGAGCTGTCCCGGCTCGGTTCCTTCCACAAGGGCCAGGTCTTCGATCTGGTTCGTGGAGAGCGAGACCGAAACGGTCGAGAACGTACCACATGTCAGGAACTCAGGCCCCTGACCGGGGAACTGGAAGCCAGGCCGGACGAGATACGTAGAAAGGTCGTACGGGCTGATCGGCACCGCATTGATCGGAACGTCCGTCGGGCCGGTGGCCGGACCGAAGGAGATCTTGATCGCGCTGGAAAGAAGCGGCGGTCCCTGACCGAGGACCTCTCCGACCGAGTACGGCTGAACCGGCTCGGTGAACTCGAAGCGAATCGACGTCTCGGGGTCCACGTTGATATCGCCGTTACCGGGCGAGATCAACGGACGCTCCGCGGGCGGAGGCGTGCGCAGAAGCTCAGGGCTGAGTTCGTCGGAGCCGACCGTCGTGGCCGCCAGAACCTGATCCGCGAGGCGCCGTCCGTTCGCAGCGACGAGCGAAGTCGTCACGCGGAAGCGGATCGTCACCCCCTGGGGGAACGTCTCGAAGCTGTTCAGGTTGGCGTCGGAGTCCGCGACGAAGAGGATCGTCTTGTCGGACACGAGCGTCGCCGCGTTCTGCGGGGCAGAACCGAGTCCAGGGAAACCACGCGCCTGGAAGTTGTTCTCAAGCCCCTGCTCGGTGGGGACCAGCTGGCCCGTTGGCTCGTCGAGGACAACCCACTGCTGGAGCTCCAGCTGGCCGCCGCCGGCCGGTCGAACGAGAGTCTTGCCACCCACGAAAGCACGGCCATCGGCCGACAGCGACGAACCCGTCGCAGCGTCGATCGTCGTCACGCTCACCGGGCCGGAGAGGCCGTTGCTCGTCGGGCTCGGGTTGAGCACCGTGAGCGGATCGATGACCTGCGTGAAGTTCGCGTAGATGAAGTGGTTGCCGGGCGTGTTGTCCGGCTCGATCGCTTCCGTCGGGAACGTCACCGTCGGCAGGATCGCGTTGCCACGCATCACGTTCGCCGCGATATCGTCCAGCGAGCGAATGGAGATGATCTCATTGGTACCCGGCCGAAGAACCGAGTGCGGAAGCAGCTGGCCGAAGCCGTTGCTGACCTCGTTCAGTCGGAGAACCGCGCCGGAGCCGCTGACTCCCTCGACAGAGTTCTTGCTGCTGTCGAACGCTCCGCAGGACGCGGCGATCAAGAGAGACGTCGCCGCCAGGGCCGTTTGGCCTGGGCGCGATCGTGGAACGAGCGAATTCGCGGTCATGTTGTCTCTGGGCATGTAGAACGCCGAAGTGATCGGCTTGCCAAGTGATGGTGGTCGGGGGGTCGCCGGGGGGGGATTGGACAGGAATCTCGAACCGGATCTAGGCGGTGACGGACCGGAAGTTTCCCGTCCAGGCGGCCAATCCTTTCAGGAGCGCCGATAGGAAGCCACAATTGACGTGCCCGATCCTCGAATGGGGCCGCCAGACGCGTCCAGCGGTGTCCCAAGAGCCGCATAAGTAGCTGGTAGACAGCGACTTAAACATGCCCTGATTCCTCTGCAAAGAGCGTGGGCTCCCGTCGGCTGGACGCCGTCAAGAACCTCGAACGTGCGGCTTGTCACACCGAGAAGAGCATGTTCAGCGCGAGATCGAGCGATCGCGCACACCCATGCCGAATCCCCTTGTGCCGGAAGCCGACGGCTGAGTCTGGGTCCGCCTTGCCCGTGTGTCAAGAAATCCCACGGGGCAACCCTGGGCCTAGGAGCTTGTCGCGCATTGACGGATTCGCGTAGTGCGCTGCCCGGATCGCAAGACAAGGCGATTCGACCCCTCGCGTGGCAGTAGTCACGTGGGTTCGAATCATCGAAGTATTGCGATTCGGGAAATGCGCTACGCGGATTCGTCAATGCGCGACAAACTCCTAGGCACGCAGTGGCGCGGCAGCTCCTCCCAAGGAGTGCGCGATCTCCACCGATTCGGCGTGCAACTGGGCGGGGCGGGGCCCCAGAATGGCGGCCGTGAACGTTCAGCAGCCCGACGATGACTTGACCGAAGCGGCTGGCAGCGGCCAGGATCACGTATTTCATCCGGGAGCGCTCTCCGGCGCACTCGGAACCGGACCCGGAGAGGCCCTGATCGGCGATTTCGTGCCCGAACGAATCACGGAGATCGGCCTGCGACCCGGATCTCTTTCCGAGTTCGTAGGCCAGCGCGGGATCGTGGCCAACCTCCACGTGCACTTGAATGCGGCAAAAGGTCGCAGTGAGCCCCCTGACCATGTCCTGTTCTGTGGTCCGCCGGGCCTGGGAAAGACCAGCCTGGCCCGCATCCTTTCCGAGGAGCTGGGAAGCGATCTCCACGCCACCTCGGGCCCGGCCCTCGACAAACCGCGCGACCTCGTCGGGCTGCTGACGAGCCTCAAGCGCGGGGACGTCATGTTCATCGACGAGATCCACCGCCTGCCCATCAGCGTCGAGGAGTATCTCTATACCGCGATGGAAGACTTCCGCGTCGAGATGACGATCGACTCCGGCCCCCACGCGCGCGTCCTTCCGATCACGGTCGAACCCTTCACGCTCGTCGGCGCGACCACGCGCGAGGGCCTGCTCTCCGCGCCCTTCCGGGCGCGCTTCGGCCTCGTCGAACGCCTGGACCCCTACCCGGCGAGTGACCTCGTCACCATCCTTCACCGAGCCGCAGGGATCCTCGGCATTGGCCTTGTCGATGAGGCCGCGCGCCTGCTCGCCGAGCGGAGCCGCGGTACGCCGCGGATCGCCGGTCGCTTTCTGAAGCGCGCCCGCGACCGGGCCCAGGTCATGGGCCTGGACACCATCACCGAAGAGCTGGCGGGCGTGACGCTGACCAGCATCGGCGTGGACTCCAGCGGGCTGGAGGAAATGGACCGCCGCATCCTGCGCTGCCTCGCGCAGCATTACCCCAAGCCAGCTGCGCTCAAGACGATCGCCGCCGTCATCGGCGAGACCGAGGACACGATCGAAGACGTCTTCGAACCGCATTTGTTGCGCTCGGGTTTCATCCAGAAGACGCCGCGGGGGCGCATGATCTCGCCGGACGGGTTCCGCGTGATGGGCCTCGATGCACCCGGGAACGGGGACGGGACCACGGATGGGGAACGCCCAACGCCCAACCTTCCCTTCGAATGAGCGCCTCCCCACGCTGGATCGGGCTGGTGCTTCTCGCCCCGATGTTCGCGGTCGCGTACGTCGCCTGCGCCCCCATCGAACCGCGGCCGGTCCGCCCGCTCTCCCCCCCACCGACGACCGTCGCGCCGCGCGGGCCTGACTGGCTTTCGAAGAATGCGGAGGGTGAACTCGTGGTTCCCCGGACCGTACAGATCCATCTCACGGACCTCGATGGGACGGAGAGTATCGAACTCGCCGACGCGAGCGGCCGATCACGCGTCGTCTCCCGTCTCCGCGGAGGCGTGGCGATCGACGGAACCGTGGGACGGGTCACCGAGGGCCAGCCCCTTCGCCTTGCCGGTCCCGTCGTCATCCGCGGACGCATTCACGAAGGTGAACTGTTCGTCGCCACTCACTCGAAAGGCGGACTCGAGGCTTCCGTACGCCTCGCGCTCGAGACCTACATCGCGGGCGTTGTGGCCGCCGAGCTCCCGATCTGGTCGGCGGAGCCCGCGGAGCTCGAGGCCCAGGCCATCGCCGCCCGGACCTTCGCCACCGCGGCGATCGCCAAGCGTCGCAAGGACGGGGAGCCCGCCAGGCTGACCGACGGCGTGCTCGACCAGGCGTACCGCGGCTCCTACGACGGACGCAGCTCCAGGGGCTCCGAAACGGTGGCCGCGCGCCTTCGCGCCGCCGTCCAACGCACCACCGGGCAGGTCCTCGTGCGCGGCGATCGGCTCGAGGAAGCCCGCTATCACGCAGCGTGCGGCGGTCACACGGCGAACTTCGCGGACGTCTTCGCGGAGGAAGTGAAGCGCTATGACGCGCGCGGCCCGACGGGCCGCCCGTGCCCCTCCTGCCGCGCGCGCGCTCAGAAGGAACAGGCGAACGGCTGGCCTGATGCCGAACGCCCGCTCAGCTGGGTCGTGACGCTCGGCCCCGACCAGCTGGCCAGGCTGGGAACGACCTTCGAACTCGGGGGCCCGCTCTCACGCATCGAGGCCGTTCGCACGGATCCGTTCGGTCGCTGGCTGGAGGCCCGCGTCATCGGGGACCAGGCGGGGGCGAAGACCGTCACGATCCCCTTCGATGCCATTCGCCGTGCGCTCGGCTACGGCGAGCTGAAGAGCGCACTGATCGACGCACTCGCCCCCGCGGCCGGGACACCGATCCCCCGGGGAGCGTCACTTCGTCTGCAGGGCCGCGGCCGCGGGCACGGCGTGGGCCTTTGCCAGGAAGGCGCACGGGACCTCGCGCGCAACGGAAGCACGGCCGAAGAGATCCTCCGCCACTACTACCCCGGCACCGAGATCCGTCGCATCGACTCGACGGAGCTTCCATGACCGACGACGCCACGCTCCCCCACTTCGAACGCGCAGGCTTTGGCTTCCGCGTGCTCGACACCACGCCCGGCGATCCGGAGGCGCGGCGCGCACGCGTGGGTGTCTTCACCACGCCCCATGGTGACGTGCCCACGCCCGCCTTCATGCCGGTCGGTACCCGAGGAACGATCAAAGGCATCCTTCCCCGTGACATCGGGGAGGTCGGCTCGACCATGATCCTCGCCAACACGCTGCACCTGCATCTGCGCCCCGGCGAGGACACGGTCGCAGCGCTCGGGGGCCTGCACAAGTTCATGGCCTGGAAGGGTCCGATCCTCACGGACTCAGGCGGCTACCAGGTGTTCAGCATGGCGGACATCTCGACGCTCGACGACGACGGCGTCACCTTCAAGTCCATCGTCGACGGCAACCGGATCCGCCTGACGCCCGAGCGCGCGGTCCAGATCCAGCAGCGCCTCGGCCCGGACGTCTTCATGGCGTTCGATCACTGCCCGCCCGACCCGAGGGACCGCGTGGGCGTGATCGAGGCCACGTCCCGGACCCATCGCTGGCTGGCGCGCTGCGCCACCGAGCACGAGATGGCGGGCGGGGTGGAGGGCACCGGGCAGGCGCTCTTCGGTATCGTCCAGGGCGGAGCCTTCCCGGACCTGCGCGAGGCCTCCGCGAGCGTCATCGCAGGCTTCGACTTCATCGGCAACGCGATCGGCGGAGTCAGCGTCGGCGAGGATCGGGAGAGCATGCGCGTGGCCGTCGAAGCGGCCGCTCCCGCGCTGCCACCCGACCGGCCGCGCTATCTCATGGGCGTCGGAACGCCGCGCGATTTCTTCGACGCGATCGCGGCGGGCGTCGATCTGTTCGACTGCGTGACGCCGACCCGCCACGGACGAACCCATCAGGTCTGGACGAGCCGCGGCCGCATCAACTTGCGCAACGCGGGCTGGAAGGACGTGGACGCGCCGCTGGACGACGTGTTCGTCGCACCGCACGTCAAGGACGTTTCGATAGGCGTCCTTCGGCACCTCTGCCTTTCCGGCGAGATGCTGGGTGCGACGCTGCTTTCGCTCCACAACCTCGCGCTCTTCCATCAGCTGATGGTGATGATCCGAGAGGCGATCCCGAAGGGCGAACTCACGGCTCTGCGGGACTACTGGGTCCCGAGGCTGGAGCGGAGGCTCACCGCCGAGGAGTTCCTCGCCGGCGAGCTGAGCTGACCTGACGGGCGGCGCCAGTGCCCTGAATCAGAAGTTCGTCGCATTAGTTTCAGTCAATTTCGTTTCGTAGCAAGGCGTCCGAACCGCAGTGCGTAGCAGTAGTTCCGTCCAAGGTTCGGCAACACAGCTACGGAGCGAAACAGGCGAAACTAATGCGACGAACTTCTGATTCAGGGCACTAGCGCCGCTTGTAGTCAGGGCACGTCTTGGCGTTCGGCCGCTCCGGACGGGTGCAAGCGTTGCCGTAGTCCCACTTGCACGTATCGCAGAGATAGCCGCCGCCCGAGCTCCGGAAGAGCGCCCGGGCCAAAGCGCGGAACGGCGCTGTCAGAAGCTGAAGGAAGACCTTCAAGGCTGATTCTTCGCCTAGCGTCGGCCCTTGGCCGAGATCACCTCGATGCGCTGGATGTCGACCACGCGAGCTTCGGCGAGGCTCGTCTGGGTCATCTGCACCACCGGCACGACCTCGTGACCGATCACGCCGATCTCGAAGCCGTCGAACACGTCGAGCTGGTATCGCTCGCTCATGCAGCGTACCTCGGCGACGGTGTCGCCTGCGAAGACGAGGTACCAGCGCTTCTGGCCACCCACGTTGCGGGATTCGAGCCAGCCACGCTCCTCGTAGCGATCCCACCGCGCCGTCCGCTTACGATCCTGGTGGTCCAAGAACTCGTCGAGCTGACGGAGCTCTTCGTCCCGGCGTTCCCGCTGGGCGAGCAGCTGCTCGCGGACTTCAGCCACCTCGAGCTTCATGCGTGCATCGGTCATCCGAGCGGATGCGTTGGCGTGCGTGATGGAGTTTTCAGGGGCCTCGTCGACAACGCTCGCGTAGGCGTCCACGACGTCGCGCCACGCGGCGGCTGTGGCCGTCTTGAGAGAGTCGGCGGCCACGTACGCCTTGTCTGCATCGCTCAGCGCCTGGATCACCGCCGTCTCCACGGGCGCGGACTGGCGGGCGGCAGGCCGCACGGTCGCCGGTGCCTGGGCACCGCGGCCGGTGGACGCGTTCGACACACCGGCCGAAGCGCGCGCGCGCGACGTCGTCGGCAGCGGCCTGTTCACCTCGGCCCACTCCAGCTTCCCTAGAACGCGGTCGATGGGCTCCAGCGAGTCATCCATGATCCACGCCTTCGCGCTGACCGGGGCCTGGATGCGGATCCAGTCCTCGTTGAACGACGGCGCCTTGTTGGCGCGAGCCAGCATCAGCACGCGCTCGCCGCCCTCGAGCTTGGAACGGAGCGCCATCGCGGAAGCCGAGAGCTCGGGGAGCGGTCGCATGTTGACCCGCGAACCGGTCACCATCAGGACGTTCTCGACGTCCGTCTGCTGGAGGTACGCGCCGTAGACCCAGACAGGGAATCCACCGCCGACCTCGACTTCACGGAAGACGGGCTTGCCGCTGCTGGAGCGGTAAGCGCGCACGATCGTCCCTGGGGCGATCGTGGCCAGGGCCGAACCGTTCTGATCGGGGAAGTTCCGCGCCACGGCGGAGCCTTTCGTGCGCATGTAGATCGCACCCTCCACCTGCCCTTCTGCCTGGGGAGCCTCGGCCGCGAAGCGAGATTCGGGCGCGAGGCGAGATTCGGCCGAGCCAGGTGCGGCGGCGCTCGCGAGATTCGAGCCTGCAAAAAAAGCGCCCAGGAGCGCGAAGCCAGCGGTCGTGCGAACCGCTACAGCCATCGATTGTTTCATGATTGGATTCCCCTCCAGGCCAAAGAAGCTCCCACCGGCCGTGCGGATGGCCAGGGGCTTTAGCGACAGGGGACGCCGGGGCGTCCCGGTGCCGACTCTAGGAACCTGAAAGGGCCGATTCCAGGGCCGGTCGGCGGGATTCCCAAAGGTCCTGGCCACCAGGAGTCTGCGCCAACAGCGACTCGCGGAGCAGCGCCGTCCGATCCCGACTCTGCGTCGAAGTCACGATCCATAGGGCATCCCCGGGCGCCGGGAGTGCGCCCCTGGCGGAGTCCCGCTCGAAAGCCCCTGACGGACGTGTCATGAATGCGCGGAGCCGGCGCACGGTAGTGGCTCCTGTCCAGAAGAGGGTCACGGGACTTTCCGCGACGCTCAACTCCCATCCAGGACTGGAAGGGCCGGCTCCGGCCGCCTACCCTCTCCCCACGCAGGGGCTCCGCACGGGGCCCTCACCACTGTCCCACCAGCCCTATGCGCCAGTTCCTCCGAGCCAAAATCCACCGCGCGACCGTCACCGAAGCTAACCTCGAGTACATTGGGTCGGTGACCATCGACTCGGAACTCATGGAGCGCGTCGATATCGCGCCCTACGAGCGCGTACTGATCGTGGACAATACCAACGGCTCCAGGCTCGAAACCTACGCGATTCCCGGTCCGGCGGGATCCGGCGTCGTCTGCATCAACGGCGCGGCCGCCCACCTTGTCCGAGAGGGCGACCAGGTCATCCTGATGGCCTTCGGCTACGGTGATCAGCCGGAAGCTCCGAAGCAGATCCTCGTCGACGACGAGAACCGCTTCGTCCGCGAAATCGAGACCCACGAGCGTGGTGTCATCGGCGCCGCGTCGGCAGCACGCTAGCCCGCCTGGCCTCCATCCTGAAGGCGTCCCAGGACCCTGCGGCGTGCGGCTTCCAGTGACACCCCGAAGTGGCCTGCCAGGGCCACCAGATCGTCGTGCTCCAGCCAGGCCGTCTCGGCGCCGCCCGGCCCGAGCCGTCGCTTGATGCGGACCGGGACGCCTTCGACCTCCAGGGTGTCGAAGCGCCGGCCCAGCACCGTCCTGTCGGCCGAACTCCAGCGCACCCCGAAGGTGCTGGAGTGCTCGAAGAGTACCGAGGTCAAAGCGCTCCGATCCTCCGGCCGACTCAGGACCGTGATGAGCACCGCCGGACGATCCTTCTTCATGGCGATCGGGCTCGTGAACACATCGAGCGCACCCGCTTCCCGGAGCCTGCCCACGAGAAAGCCGATGTCCTCGGCGGTCATGTCGTCGACGTTGACGCGCAGCTCGTCGATCGTCTCCGTGCGCCCATCCGGCAGGCCATCCGCCAGCCCATCCGAGCTGCCCCGGGCGCCTTGCCATGTGCCCCGACAGGCCCCGGACTGCCCCAGCTGAACCCGAAGGAGATTCGGAGGCCCCTCGCGAGGGTCACGCGTCCCCGCTCCATAACCGATCGCTTCCGAGGTCCATGAGCCAGGCGTCTCCCCAACGCGTCCGGCCGCGGACTCCGGCACATGCCCGAGCTCCAATAGCTCCAGGAGCAGCGCCGCCCCCGTGGGCGTGCAGCGCTCGCCCCCACCGCCGCCCGCAATCGTCGCGGCTCCCCGGAGAATCTCGGCGGTCGCAGGCGCGGGCACCGGCATTTCGCCGTGGGCGCAGCGCACCACGCCCGATCCGAGGATGGGAGGAGCGGCGAACACTCGCTCGATGCCGAGTCGCTCCAGCGCCAGCGCGACTCCGCCGACGTCGATCAACGTGTCGACGGCACCGACCTCGTGGAAGTGGATCTCCTCCGGCGAGCAACCGTGCACGCGCCCCTCGGCCACGGCGATGCGCCGCAGCACGCCCATCGTGAAGGCCCTGGCCGCGGGAGAGAGCGGCGAGCGCTCCACGATCTCCGCGAGGTCACCGAGGTGTCGATGCGGAGGCGCCTTCGTCTCGGGCGTGACGACGTCGAGGTGGGTCCCGGAGAGCGATCCGCGCCAGGCGGTCGACGCCGACAGCTTCGCCTCACCGGGCACGAAAGCCTCCGCCAGCTCCTGAAGGTGTTCGAGTCGGAATCGCTCGTCGCCGAGGTCAAGCAGCCCGGCGAGCAGCATGTCGCCCGCGAGACCGCCGAACGGTTCGAGAAAGAGGTCCGTGGGGCCGCCTGCCGGTCCGGGAAGCCTCGGCGATTCGGAAGAGGCCGTGTGATCTTGCGCCATGGTGCGCAGGGTAACCGCCCGGATGCCCGGCAGCGTGATCAGGCCCGCGCGATCGCCAGAACGCGGACCTCGGGGAGGCCCGCGGACCGAAGCGCCGCCGCGCACGCGGAGGCCGTCGCCCCCGAGGTCATCACGTCGTCCACCAGCCAGATGCGGCCGGCGGCCTCGCCATGCGCCGCCGCCGGGAGCCGGCACCGGACGGCGAAGGCGCCGTGTACGTTGACCCGCCTGGGCGGCGCGGCGAGAGCGCCCTGCACATGGGTCACGCGCGTCCTCTTCAAGAGGAGCAGCCTCTGCCCGCCACAGAGACTCGCCACTTCGCCCGCGAGCAGCGACGCCTGATCGTACCCGCGTTCGGCGAGCCGGACCGGGTGCAGCGGAACGGGCACGAACAGGTCTCCTGCCGCGGGGCCCGGGAGGCCCTCATTCGATGGACGCTCTTCCAGCGCGCCGAGCAACAGGCGCGCGAGGGGCCGTGCCAGGTCCCGCCGGCCGCCGTGCTTGAATCGGAGGATCCAATCGGCGATCCCCGACGACGAGTACTCGAAGGGTGCGAGTGTCCCGACAAACGCCGGGGTGCTCCGTCGACAGTCCTTGCAAGGGACCGTTCCGAACACGCCCGGCGGCAGCGGCCCCATGCAGCGTGGACAGCGTCCCCCGGTCATTCGCTCCGCCCCCGGCGCCCAGAGGCTACCGGTCAACGCGTGCGCAGCACAGGCGTCGACGCCGGCCCGATCTCCGTCGCCGTCGAACAGCTCGGGGTCTCCGCAAAGCGTGCAGCGGCGCGGCCAGATCACGTCTGCCGCTGACAGCGCGAACGACGCCAGCGACGTCACCCACAGGTCCATGGTGCGCGCGCATGTTCTCTCGATGCTTCCCATGTTCACCATGGGGGACCGCCGCGCATTCTCAGGGGTTGCAGCCCGAAGCCATGACGTGGCTACTACTCGAAGTCTTCGGGCAGGCTGGCTGCACCAGCGAAGCCGCCGACGTTCGGCGCCGCACCGCCCGGGGGCAAGGGGCCTCGCTTCGCACCCAGGGTGCTACCCAGTGCTCCCGCTCGACTCCCACCCAGGGAACCCGACAGCATGGAAGCTCCGCCCCCGCGCTGCGGCAGACCGGTCTCCTTGACGAGCCGCTTCACGTAGTCCTCGACCGTATCGTTCTCGCTCGACTCGATGCCGAAGAGTTCGCCGACCTCGCGCGCCACGGCTGGCTCGGCCATGAAGTCGCGCGGGTTGTCCGTGAAGTACTCGCGGACGTAGCGGCGGAAGGCCCAGACCGACCACCACCAACCGCTGAAGAGCAGAATGATCGCAGACGCCACGATCACGCCGACCCAGGCCATGGAGAGCGGCGGCTCGACCGGACCCGATCCCTCGGGCACGACCTCGCGGAAGCGCCCGATCAACTGGAACCCAAAGCCGGCCAGCAGGAACGCGAAGCCCAGCGTGGTCTGGACCCGGTTGTAGACGTACTCGCGCACCGACTGCAAGCGCCCCATGGACCGACCGAAATAACGCCCGACCAGTGACCTGGGATGCTCGAAAAGCGTCGAGTTCGCGATGAGGAACGCCCCGATGATGCACGACACCAGGCCCAGGGAGGTCCAGTCAGCCCCCCCGAAGAAGGTCTCCTGGGGGCGCGTGATGCAGAGCGGGAGCATGGAAGAAAGGTAGGATCCCGGACGTGGCGTCGCAAGAAAGGCCGAGAAAAGCCTCTTGATCGCCTCGGGAACCCGTCAGATTCTGGTGGTTGGTCCGCGCTCCCGCCCCCTGGGGCCGGCTGGCCTCGCTCCCCCCGTTCCTGGGGCGAACTGTCCGCGGCCCAGATCTCGGCTCAGTTCCCGACCGTCCTTTCCCGCGCCCCTCCCCCTCCGAGGCACCCATGAAGATCTTCGGCCCCAACGCCACCATCACTGCCCGACGGGAGTGGACGGACGGCCTGGCGACGTTCACCGTGCGGCCGGATGGGTGGACCCTCCCCGACTTCGAGCCGGGCCAGTTCGCCAACCTGTCGCTGCCGGAGGGCGAGTACTGGGACGAGGAGAGCGGCCACGCCATTCGCCGCGCCTATTCGATCGCCTCGACGCCAGGGCTCGGCGTGCTCGACTTCTACATCCGCCGGGTGGACGACGGCCAGCTCACGCCTCGAATCTTCCAGAGATCCGCGGGCGACCGGATCTACATGGACGAGCGAATCGCGGGCCATTTCACCCTCGAAGGCGCGCAGGACGCCGAAGACCTCGTGCTCGTGGGGACTGGAACCGGCGTCGCACCCTATCGGCCGATGCTCCTGGACGCGAAGCACCGGGCTCGCTTCGGACGAACGATCCTCTTCTACTCCGACCGCTACTTGAAGGACCTCGGGTACCTCGACGAACTCCAGCGGATGGCGGACGAAGATGACTCGTTCCTGTTCTTCCCGACCCTCACGGGCGACGTGGCGGAGTCGGAATGGAGCGGCCTGAGGGGCCGCGTCCAGAAGCACCTCGCCCCGGCGGCCTACGAGGCGCTGACCGGCAAGCCTTTGACTAAGGAACGCTGCCAGGTTTTCCTCTGCGGCAACCCGAAGATGGTCGCCACCGTGCAAGAGGATCTGGAAGCGCTCGGCATGGCGCGCCATCGCAAGCGCGAGCCCGGCCAGATCCACATGGAGAAGTACTGGTAGCGAAACGTGCTACCTCGGCCGAGGCGTCAACACGTACCTCGGCTTGAGCGGCGCACCGGTAACCGGAGTCAACGCGGGACGACGGTCGGCCCCGGCGTCTGCAGCCTGCAGGTCCGCCTTGATCTCGTAGCTCGCTTCGATGAGACCCGCGAGATCGCCCCAGCCCTCACGGGGAAGCAGACCCAGGACGATCGCGGAGAATCTTTGCTCCTGGAGCGCCTCGCGGAGCGAAGCCAGAAGGCGAGCAGCCTCGTCGGTTTCGTGACTCTTCGCCAGATCGACGATCGCCATCTTGTGGACGAAGCCCGACCTCGTGGAAGGCAGCGCACTGACCGGCTGCCAGACCGCATCTTCGCCCGCGATCGCGTCCAATCGAGCGACCGCTTCCTCGTACGCCTCCCGGTCACGGTCAGTCGGAATCACACCCCACGGCAGCGGCACCATCAGGAGAGTGGCACCGACGGTGAGGCCGCTGGCCAGCCACCGGGCACGGTCCCTCTGCCCGAGGTCACGCAGGATGGCGCCGCACGCGAACGCGGAGGCGAGCGCGACGGGGAGGAGGGTGTTGTCGAAGCCTCCTTCGTGCGCGCGCGCGGCCCATGCGCTCGCGCTCAGCGCGCCACATCCGAGAAGGAGACCCGGCGAGAGCGCAGGCCCCGGTCTTCCGTGGTCGCGTAGGACCATGGGCAGAAGACCAAGGACGATGGGGAGCCCGAAGGGTACGGCCGATTCGATCCAGAACCCGAGGACCGCGGGTCCGTGGAAGGGACTCCCGCGCAGGAGATCGACGGTCGTCCAGAGGAACCAGCCCGAACTCGAACGGTCCAGCCAGAGGACCGTCGGCCCGAGGACCGCGACGAAGGCCACGAGGTACGCGACCCCCGCACGCCGGGTCTGCGCGCGAACGAGGAGCGCGGCGAGCAGGGCGACCGCGAGGCCGAGCTGGGTCTGCTTCGTGAGCACCGCCATCGCGGACGCCACGCCAGCGAACGCGGCGAACCACCGACCCGACCCGGAGTCGCCCGTCGAATCTCGCTTCTCGACCGCCAGGACGAGGGCGAATCCGACCGCTCCGAGCCCGAGCGCGAGGCTGTCGACCCGCGCCACGTCGAGCCAGAAGCCCGTCCAGCCCCACAGCGCCGCGAACCAGCCTGCGGCCGCGACCCCCGCGACCCATCGGAAGGACCCGATCAGCGCCGCGAAGACCGCCACGAGACCGAGCACCGAAACCAGCCGCAACGCCAGAAGCGAAGGCCCCGCCAGCTCGCACATTGCCGCTCCGACCCAGTGAAAGAGCGGCGGATAGGGAAACGGCGCGAACGTGACGCCGGGCTCCACGTAGAGCGGCTCGCCCGACTGAACGCGCAGAGCATGCTCCAGCATCGCGGGCTCCTGCCACTCCAGCGCAAAGGGCACCCCGATCCGCTGGGCCACGGCGACGAAGAGGAGCGCGATCGATCCGATCGCTGCGACGAGCAGCAGGAGTGCGGGCGCGCTCCGCGCCACCCTCGAAAGACCCCCGGCGGTCACTCGAAGGTCGCCGAACACTCGAGGGTGCCTTCGAAGAGCTGGATCTGCGCCAGTTCGCCGATCTCCAGCTCGCCCGAGAGAGTCACGGTCATCTCGACGTCGCCTCCCCACTGAAATTCGACGGCGTGGCCCGCCTCCAGATCCCAGATCAGCGTCCCTTCGATCTCGAAGGTCAGTTCGAACCCCTGCGTCGGCCCTTCCAAGCCGTCCTCGGAGAGATCCAGCTCGAACTCCGTGGAGACCTCGCCCTCGATCAGGATCGTCGCCTTGCCATCCTCGATCGATTCGACGGTTCCGCTCATCTCACCGGTGAGGTTCTCGTCGAACGCTTCGGAGAACGCATCGTCCCCTTCTTCGTTCGCAGCGGGATCGTCGATGTGCAGATCCCCGGAGGGGCTGGAGATCCTCTGGAAAGCAGAGACGTCGATGTCCCAGCGAGAGCCCTGCTCCATCGGCTCGTCCGACAGCAGGCAGAGGAAGTCCGCCTCCCCCTCCAGATCGTCGAGCAGGTCTTCGTCGGCGTCCTCTTCGTCCACGTAGGTGGCGACATAGGTCTCGTCGTCCTCGTCCCAGACGAAGCGGACCGACTGCCCTTCGAACACGCTTTCCCCGATCTCCGTCTCCTCCGTTTCCTCGTCGCTATCGGGCGGCGTGATGGACTGCGTGCTGATGTCCCCCAGCGTCTCGTAGGTGCGAACGAGCTCGAGCGCGCGCCCATCCCCCACCTTGACGTACTCGTCCACGAAAACGACCTCTTCTTCATCCCTCAGGATCATGGTCGGAGCGCTGCCCGCGGGCAGCGGCTGCTCCTCCCCATCGATGGTGAACGACATGTCCACCAGCTCCAGTCGAAGGGAACTCTCGAAGGATTTGGTGACCTTGGTCCCCTCTTCGACGGTCACGCCCGTGAAGTCCGGCGCGGAAAGGAGGGGCAGAAACAGGCCGGTGACGAGTGCGAGACGCATGGGTGAAGGAAGCCGAAGAAAGAGGACCCGCGCCGAGACACGGCGCGGGTCCTGCAGTCTACTCCCTGCGGGCTCAAAGCGACTAGCGATCGCCCGCGGTCCAGGTGCCTGGCGATCGAACGGCTACTCCCACTCGATCGTGGCGGGCGGCTTGCTGCTGATGTCGAGCACGACGCGGTTGATCCCCTTCACCTCGTTGATGATTCGGTTGCTGATCCGGCGAAGGAGCTGGTGGTCGAGGTAGCCCCAGTCGGCGGTCATGCCGTCCACCGATTCGACGATGCGCAGGGCACACGCGTTCTCGTAGGTCCGGGCATCGCCCATCACGCCCACGGACTTCACGGGCAGGAGCACGGCGAAGTACTGCCAGAGCGTCTTGTGGGCGCCAGCCGCCTCGATCTCGGCCGTGCAGATGGCGTCGGCCTCCGCCAGGAGGTCCAGACGCTCCTGGGTGATCTCCCCCGCGATGCGCACCGCGAGGCCGGGCCCGGGGAACGGCTGGCGCATCAGGATGCGCTCGTCCAGCCCGAGGTAGCGACCGACCTCGCGCACCTCGTCCTTGAAGAGTTCGCGCAGGGGCTCGACGAGCTCCATGTCGAGGTCATCGGGCAATCCGCCGACGTTGTGGTGGCTCTTGATGACGGCGGTGTTGCCGCCATGGACGGCGACCGACTCGATGACGTCGGGGTACAGCGTGCCCTGTCCGAGGAAGCGCGCGTCCTGGAAGCGCTTCGCCTCGACGCGGAAGACCTCGACGAACTCGTTGCCGATGATCTTGCGCTTGCGCTCGGGGTCCGTGACGCCCGCGAGGCCGTCCACGAACCGCTTCCTCGCGTCGACCGTCGTGAGGTCGAGCCCCACGTGATCCCGAAAGGCGTGCTCGACGAGTTCGCGCTCTCCTTTGCGGAGGAGCCCGTTGTCCACGAAGATGCAGTGCAGACGGTCGCCGATCGCGCGGTGCACGAGGACGGCCGCGACCGCGCTGTCGACGCCGCCGGAGAGCCCGAGGATGACCTCGCCGGTCTCGCCGACGAGCTTCTTGATCTTCTCGATCTCGCGCTCGGCGATGTTCTCTGCCTTCCAGTCGCCCGGTAGCTTGCAGACGTCGAGCACGAAGTTCGCGAGGATTTCCTTTCCGCGCACCGAGTGGCTGACCTCGGGGTGGAACTGGACGCCGTAGAAGCGCCGCTCGTCGTCGCCGATCGCCGCGTGCTCGCACGTGGCGGAGGACGCGACGGTGTGGAAGCCCGGCGGCAGCTTCACGACCTTGTCGCCGTGGCTCATCCAGACGATCGTGCTGCCCTCGATCCCGGCGAAGAGCGCGCTACTGTCCTCGCCGCGCTGGATCTCGGTGTGGCCGAACTCGCGCTTGCCGGACCCCTCGACCTCGCCGCCGAGCGTGCGGCTCATCCACTGCATGCCGTAGCAGATGCCGAGGACAGGAACTCCGAGTTCCAGGAGTCCCGCGGGCACTTCGGGCGCGCCCTCTGCGTAGACGCTGGCCGGGCCGCCCGAGAGCACGATGCCCGCCAGGTTCATCGCCGCCGCCGCTTCCATGGCGCGCGCGGGCGGATGGATCTCGCACCAGGTCCCCGCCTCGCGCAGGCGGCGCGCGATGAGCTGGGCGTACTGGGTGCCGAGGTCGACGATGAGCAGGCCCTGGGGCCGCTCGCCGAGCTGCATGTGCGCGGGGATCGCCGCGGCTTCGGACTGGGGTGTGCTCATCCGCGGTGCGCGTAGTTGCTCGATTCTTTGGTGATGGTGACGTCGTGGGGATGGCTCTCGCGCACGCCCGCGGCGGTGATCCGGACGAAGCGCGCGCGCTCCCAGAGGTCGGGAATGGTCCTGGCGCCGCAGTAGCCCATGCCGGCGCGAACGCCGCCACAGAGCTGGTACACGAACGGGCTCAGCTGGCCCTTGTACGGGACGCGGCCTTCGATGCCTTCCGGCACGAGCTTCATGACGTCGTCCACGTCGCCCTGGCGATAGCGCTCCTTGGAGCCCTTCTGCATGGCGCCGATGCTGCCCATGCCGCGCACCGCCTTGAAGGAACGGCCTTCCGCGACGAAGGTCTCGCCGGGGCTCTCGTCGAGGCCCGCAAACAGGCTGCCGAGCATCACGCTGGAGGCCCCAGCCGCGAGCGCCTTGACGATGTCCCCTGAGTAGCGAATCCCGCCGTCGGCGATGACCGGAATGCCGCTTCCCTTGAGTTCGTCCGCGACCGACTGGACCGCCGTGAACTGCGGAACCCCGATGCCCGCGACGATGCGCGTGGTGCAGATCGAGCCCGGCCCGATACCGACCTTGACGCCGTCGACGCCCGCCTCCACGAGTGCGCGTCCCGCCTCGGCGGTGGCGACGTTGCCGGCGACGATGTCGACCTGGAGCCTCTTCTTGAGTTCGGCGACCGAGCGCATCACGTTCGAGGTGTGTCCATGGGCCGTATCCACGACGAGGACGTCCACGTCGACGTCGACGAGGGCCTCGGCGCGCTCCATGTCATGCACGCCGATCGCTGCGCCGACCCGGAGGCGGCCCCGGTGGTCGCAGGCCGAGCGCGGGAAGGCCGCGAGCATGTCGAGGTCCTTGCGCGTGATCAGACCGGCGAGGTTCCCTTCCCCGTCGACGATCAGGAGCTTCTCGACCTTGTGCTGGTGGAGGAGCAGTCCGGCCTGGTCGAGGGAGGTCCCGACCGGCGCGGTGACGAGCCCCTTCGCCGTCATGACCTCCTTGATCGGCGTCGAGTCGTCCTGGTGGAAGCTCGTATCGCGCCGCGTCAGGATCCCGACCACCCGCTGCGTCCCCTTCTCGAGGATCGGCAGGCCGCTGATGTTCTGGAGGCGCATGATCTGGCGCGCGTCCCCCACCGTGGCGTCGGGCGTCAGGGTGACCGGGTCTTCGATCACTCCGTTGGCGGAGCGCTTGACCTTGAGAGCCTCCTCGCGCTGGCCCTCGATGGAAAGATTCCGGTGGATCACGCCGATCCCGCCCTCCCGGGCCAGGGCCACGGCGAGCCGCCACTCCGTCACCGTGTCCATCGCCGAGGAGCTGATCGGGACGTTCAGCGGTACGTTGGCCGAGAACCGCGTCTGGAGCTCGACATCGCCAGGCATGATGTCGGAGTGATTCGGCACGAGGAGGACGTCGTCAAACGTCAGTCCTTCGATGAGGTCGGCCATGGATCAGCACCTGGGGTCGGGTGCGCGCGGGGGATCCGCGCGGGGATGAGGAGAGAGAGTCCCCAGCGGGCCATCGACCTGGCATCGACTCGCCAAGTCCGACTCCCCAGCTGGAAGCAGATTTGACGGAAGAGAATAACCAGCGACGCGGCGGTAATCCATCCTCCGCCGGCCCCATCCGACGCCTTGGCGGGAAAGATTTGCCGCCTCGCCCCGGATCGGCCCGGATCGCCCCATGAAACAACATGAAATTCCGGCGAACCAAAGGGACGACTCGGCTTCGGCGCCAGCCTGGCCGATAGCTTATGTATGGGACAGACCACGAAAACGCCCGCTGAGCCCAGGCTCGGCGAGGCGGCCTCCGCGCATTTGCTCGACGAAGAACGCTCCGAGGGAGCCTCGATGACTTCTCCTTCCACCAAAAAGCCCATGGCCCGCCCCCAGGGCAAGACCAAGGTCGCCGTCGTCGGCGCCGGCTACATCGCCGACTTCCACCTCGACGTCCTCAAGGAGACTCCGAACGTCGAGCTGGTGGCCGTCTGTGACGTGAGCCAGGAGCGCGCTCAGGCCGCTGCGAAGCGCTACGGCGCCCCCCACGCCGTCTCGGACCTCAAGGAACTCAAGGGGCTCGGCGTCGAGATCGCCCACCTGGCGGTCCCGCCGGACCTGCACGTCAAGCTGACCCGGGCCCTCCTGGAGTCCGGCGTCGGCGTCTTCGTGGAGAAGCCCATCGCCCTGGACTCGAAGGACGCGCGGGAGCTGGCCGAGCTGGCCGATTCCCTGGGCCTCGCCCTCGGCGTCAACCACAACAATGTCTTCCATCCGTCGTTCCAGCGGATGGTGGAGCGGATCCAGAATGGCGAGATCGGCCGCGTGGAGCACGTCCAAGTGACGCTCTCGGTGCCGCTTCGCCAGCTCGACGCAGGCGATTACTCCCACTGGATGTTCCGCGCGCCGCGCAACATCGTCTTCGAGCAGGCCGTCCACCCGCTGAGCCAGCTGGAGCACCTGCTCGGGCCGATCAAGAGCGCCACGACCACCCAGCTCGCGACGACCGAGCTGCACCCGGGCCAGACCTTCCACAAGCGCTGGTCCACGTCGATGGTCGCCGAAAAGGGCACCGCGGAGATGTACATGGCCTTCGGCGAGCCGTTCACGCGCTCGACGATCCAGGTCCTTGGCTCGGACGGCTCCCTCGAGGCCGATCTCTTCCACGATCAGCTGAGCGGCGAGCAGAAGACCCTCTATCTCGACTTCTGGAACAGCTACCTCGCAGGCGCCAAGCGCGCGAAAGAGCTCAGGAAGGATGCCCGCAAGGTGCTGACGGGCTGGAGCCTCTTCACCCTGGGCCTCGGCAAGCGCAAGGACGCGTTCTACGTGGGCATGCGCGACTCGATCCAGGCCTTTCACCGGGCGCTGCGCGAGGGCAAGCCGCTGCCCAATGACTCCTGGGCCGCGCTGCGGGTCACCGAGTGGGCCGAGGCCGTCGCAGGCGACACCTCCGCGACGCCCCCGCCGGTGCCGGAATTCCCCGATCCTGGCGAGGCGCGCGAGAACGAGATCGTCGTGCTCGGTGGAACGGGCTTCATCGGCCGCCGCGTGGTGACGAGACTGCTGGCGAAGGGCGAGCACGTGACCTGCATCACGCGCCGGAACCACAGCCTGCCGCCGTCCATCGTCGACGCGGCGCTGTCGGGCAAGCTCCGCATGGTCCGGGCGTCGCTCGGCGACGAGGAAGGAATGGCGCGGGCGCTCAAGGGCGCGCGTCGCTGCATCCACCTCGCCACCGGCAACGGCAACGACTGGGCCGAGGTCCAGAAGATCATGGTCGACGGCTCCGCCCGCGTGGCCGAGCAGTGCTCCGAGGCCGGCGTCGAGCGGCTCGTGTACGTCTCCTCGATCGCGGCGCTCTACACCGGTCCGGACGGCCCGGCGGCGGCCGCTGGCGGCAAGATCCAGGACTCCTGGGACACCGACCCCGAGCCCGAGAAGCGCCCGCTCTACTCCAAGGGCAAGGCGGCCGCCGAGAAGGCGCTGAAGGCCGTGGCCGATCGCACCGGGCTCAAGCTCGTCGTCGCGCGTCCGGGCGTCGTCCTCGGCGAGGGCACGCCGATGCAGCACTCCGGGCTGGGCCTCTGGGTGCGCGACAACCACTGCGTGGGCTGGGGTCCGGGGGACAACGAGCTTCCGCTCGTGCTCGCCGATGACGTGGCCGACGCGCTGGTCGCCGCGACCCTCGCCGAAGGCGAAGGCGTCGACGGCCAAGCCATCAACCTCTGCGCCAACCCGGGCATCTCGGGCCACGAGGCCGTCAAGGTCCTGACCGAGGCAACCGGTCGCAAGATGGAGTTCCACCCGCGCGGCCTCCTCACCAGCCAGGTGATGGAGATCGGCAAGTGGGTCGTCAAGACCGTCGGTCGTCGCAAGGTTGCGCTGCCCTCGTACCGCGACCTCAAGTCACGCGCGCTCATAAGCCCCTTCTCCAGCAATCTCGCCCGCGAGAAGCTGGGCTGGAAGCCCGTCGAGGACAAGGAAGAGTTCCTCGACAAGGCCATCCGTATCTACGGCAAGAAGGACGCCTGACCACCGTGACCGAAGCGCCACGCCCGCCGCATCTCCTGCACGTCTTCTCGACCTTCTGTCCCGCGGGGCCGCAGGTGCGAACCGTCACGCTGATGCACGGGTGGGGCGCGAGCTATCGGCATACGATCGTCGCGTGTGACAACCGGACCGAAGCGTCCCAGCTCATCCAGGTCAACCGGGGCGTCGAGGTGGCGTACCGGCCTTTCACGCCCGGCTCGGGGCCGATGGCGGCGGCGCGCTACTTCCGTGAGCTGATCGCCGAGGTGAAGCCGGACGCCCTCGCCACCTACAACTGGGGCGCGATGGACGCGGTGCTCGCGGCGAAGTCGATGCGGTTCGGCGCCCACGTCCACCACGAAGACGGCTTCAACGCGGACGAGACGGATGGACTCAAGGGCCGCCGCAACTGGACGCGGCGGCTGAGCCTGCGCTCGTCGGAGATCATCGTCCCGAGCGCGAAGCTGGAAGGCATCGCGAAGAAGACGTGGCGGCTGCCGCGCGTGCATCTGATCCCGAACGGCGTGGATGCGGAGCTGTTCGCGAACGATCCCGCGAAGGGCGCTGCGTTCCGGGAGCGCCATGGCATCTCCGCGGACGCCTTCGTGATCGGAACGGTCGGGCACCTGCGCCCGGTCAAGAACTTCGGCCGCCTGATCCGAGCGGCCGCGGGCGCGACCTTTCCGGACGGGATGAAGCCCCACCTCGTGATCGTCGGCGACGGCCCCGAGCGCGCGAAGCTGGAGGCCATCGCCCAGGAGGTCACCAGCCGGATCCAGGTCACGTTCACCGGCCACACCTCGGACCTCGTCCCTGCCTACTCGGCGTTCGACGTCTTCTCGCTCTCCAGCGATTCGGAGCAGCAGCCCGTGTCGCTCCTCGAAGCGATGGCGGCGGGCGTCCCCGCGGCGACCACCGACGTCGGTGACATCTCGCGAACGCTACCGCCCGAGGCGCGAGTCCACGTCGTCCCCCTGGGCGTGAACGTCGAGGCGACGCTGGGCGCAGCGTTCTCCAGGCTGGCCGCGTCGAAGGAGAAGCGCGACGAGCTGGCGCGCCTCGGTCTCGAACGGGTCCGCGCGGAGTACTCCCACGGAGCGATGATCGCGGCCTACCAGACCATCTTCTCGTCGGTGCTCGGCGGCTGACCCTACGGCCATGCCGAGAACGGGGAACGCTGGGCCTCGAGTGGAATCCGCTTTTCTCCTTGGCTCCTACCAAGGCAATCAGAGAAGCGGAGGAGGCTCGAGAGGGCGCGGCGCCCTTGGGCGGGATGGAGGGCTAACGGCGCGCGAGCTTGGGCCTGGCCTCCGCCTCGAGAAACGGAGGCAAGGACGTGAGTCACGGCGGCGAAGAGTGGGAGTCGTGGAGCCGCAAGCCCAATGGTTCTTCGCGCAGGCGCGAGCTACGCCTGGAGAGCCCCTTTCCGAAGGCAGAACTTCACTGCCCCACGGCAAGTGAAAACGGCGCATGCGCTCGCACGGTCGTCCCCTGTCCCGGTTTCGATTCGACGACGAGCGTCCCCTCCACGAGATGCATCCGCTCGCGCATGCTGGAGAGACCAAGACCCACGCGCTGTGCGGTGAGTGGCTCGAACCCCAGCCCGTTGTCATCGACCACGAGCTGGAGCCCATCGGGAACAACAGAAACCTTGACCAGGATTCGCGATGCACTGGCGTGCTTCACGGCGTTCTGCATCGCTTCCTGGGCAACACGAAAGAGAGCGAGACTCGCTTCACTGGAGAGGTGGTGCGAGTTCCCGTCTGCCTCGAAGTCGATCTCGGCATCGCTCAGCTGGGAGCGCCTGACGCATTCGGAACGGAGCGCTGCGAAGAGGCCCAGATCGTCGAGCACCGCGGGGTGAAGCTGTCGCGAGAGACTGTGCACGTCGCGGCTGAGTCCCTCGATGTTCTCGATACACTCCTCGAACGCCCGGCGCTGGCTCGGTTCGACCCGCTCGTCGATCTCGCTCCCTGCGATGCGCAGACCCAGCGACACGGCCGCGAGTCGCTGGGAGAAGTCGTCGTGGAGTTCGCGCGCCAGCTTGGCACGCTCGGCTTCCTCCGCGCGTGCCAGCTGCCGTCGGAGCTGGCGCACGGCCTCCGCCGCCTGCACCTCGTCCTCGTGGTCGACGACGAGCGTCATGAGCCCCCAGACCTCGCCTCCCTCCCGCGCGAGAGGCACGAGGTACCAGCAGCAGGAATGAACCTCGCCTCCGGCCACCAGCGTCGCGAGCTGAAGGCCCTCGGACTCCTCGCCTGCGAGAGCGTGACGTACGGCGTCCCGCAGGGTCTGCTTCTCCGGTTCCCCCGCTGCCAGCTCGGACAGCTTCACCCACTCGCGCTGTTCGAACCCGAAGAGTCGACTGGCGGCTTCGTTCAACTCGAGGAGCAGCCCCTCCTCGCTCCACATCACGATCGAAGTGGGTGTCGTCTGGAACAGACGGCGGTAGCGATCCTCGCTGAGACTGACCCGTTCCAGAAGTTCCTCCAGGACCATCGCGCGCTTGCGGAGGAACCTCGTACGAACTCGAAATGCGCCCACGGTGAGCGCAGCGAGCCCCGCTGCGATTCCGAGTCGCACCGAGGTCCTGTTGTACCAAAGCGGGTGGATTTGCAGCACCGGCCCCATGAGGACAGGTCCGAATCTTGTGCCGGGCGCGCGCGACCGTAGCTGAAGCTGATAGCGCCCCGGCGCGAGACTCGTGTAACGCACGCGGCGATCGTCGTTCCCCATCAACCAGCTGCGATCGTGCCCGTCGAGGCGGTACTGGACCTCGGATGCGTACTGGAAGGGAAACTGAGCCGCGCGGTACTCGAAGACCACATCTGCCGTCCCGCGCAGCTCGTTCGTCGGGTCGAGCGGGAGGCCGTCCACGAGCACATCGCCCAGGCTCAGCGCCGGAGGCGTCTGCCTCGGAAGCGGCCCGCGCGTATCGACAACGATGGGTCCTTCGAAGGTGGGAACGACGAACGTGCCATTCGAGCAGGCCACGCCGTCGCCTGCCAGAGACTCCGGCGATCCGAGAATGGCGCAATCGAGGAACTCCTCGCGCCCGGCAGCCGTGGCTTCTAGCGATACAAGGCTCACCGCAAAGACGCCCGCGTTCGAATTGATCCAGAGGTGCGTCGATTCGGTGGGACCTGACACCACGCTGGCCCAGCCGAGGGAATTCGTGGGGAGCCCCTGCTCGGTCGTCCAGTGATGCCAAATGCCTGCGGTCGTTCGACGATAGAGCCCCTTGCCGTCCGTCAAGGCCCAGAGCGAGCCGTCAGGCTGCAGATAGAGGCTGCCTAGCAGGCCTTCGTCGAGCACCAGATCGATGGTACGGGTCATGGACTCGGTGTCGAAGGTGAAGACGCATCCGTTCTCGAACCCGATGATGCGGTTGCCGTCCGCGATCAGCGCCGAAAGAAGGGCTGGACCGAGGACAAAGGCACGGCCTGTGCGTTGACCACTCACCAGTTCCACCAGTTTCTCACCATGACTCGCCCAGACGGCGCCGGACGAGACCTGGACCAGCCGACCCGGCCGGCCCCAGTCCTGACCCAGGACAATCTCCGACGAGTGCCCTTCGAAAGACAACAGACCGGCTCTCGTTTGAATGAACCCGGAGCGGCCATCGCCACTGAGTACATCGAACGCGCCGGCCCTCGGGACCGATGGAGTATCGAGACCACTCCAGTCGCATACCTCCTCCACGCCGGATGCTTCCAGCGGGAACCCGGAGCGCCAGCGCCATAGGCGTGGGACGGTCCATGAACCGAGAAGCACCTCGTCGGGGCCGCCGGGCTTGACGACGAACATGGAACGTCCTGGAGCCGGGGCGTCGATGGGATGGAAGTATCGCACCCTGAGTAGCCGGAGGCCGTAGTTGCGGGTCGTGACCCACACGGAATCGCCAGGCCCGGGCATCAGGTCAGAGATCGTGTAGGGTTCACCATAGGGCTCCAGGCGCGGCTCTCCGCCGTGGAAGTCCAGGACGTACGCCCCTGCGTCGAACGCGATCAGGGTTCGATCCTGATCGATCACCACCGTGGACAGCAGGTGTGAGGACTCTCCCTCGAAGGGCACCACGCCGTCCACCCCGCTGACGGAGATACCCTCCGCGCTGAAGCGCCAGCGGCGGCCGGCTCCGTCGCGGAAGAGCGCGATGCTAGGGATGGAGTCAACTCTCTGGAGTCCACTCGTCTGGCTCCAGTGAAAGAGGCCGTCGTTGGTCGCGACCTCGAAGTCCTGTACGCCCGACGCACCGCTCGGCGAAGGAGTTTCCAGCAGCGAGGTGACGCTGATGCCGGGAAATTCTCGAGCGTCGAGCAGAACCTCGACGGACGCTCCATGGATCCGCACGAGACCGGCTCCACCGGCCCAAACGGTGCCGTCCGATCCCTCGACCAGGAGACGCGTCCTTGCGTGCGCCCCGTCCGTGGTGATCTCGTGGAGCTGCCCTTCGTCGATGCACCAGAGGCGGCCCGTCGCCGCCCCACCCCACATGGCACCGCGTCGGTCCCTTAGCAGCGTGACCGTGTAGGGTGGAATGGAATCCAACCCATTGACGCCGGACGCCGGCTCGATGGACGTGAGGGGTCGAAACCAGCGACCATCGAAGGTGAAGATGCCGGAGGCCGTGCTGAGCCAGAGCCGTCCATCCGGCCCCTCCCCGACCGCCTCGAGGCTCAGCGTGGGGAGCCCGTGCTCCAGCCCATAGGTGGTGACGACGCAGTCCGCCGGATCGGCTCGGCGCACGGCCAGCACGGGATCCGAGGCCTGCGTCAGCCCCATCGGAAAAAGGCTGGCGGTGCCGAAAGATCCAGGGATCAAGAGCAGGAGTATCGAAGAGATCACGCGAGCACTCTACGAAATCGCTCCCCGCGGATACCAGAACCACTGCGTCAGAGGAATCGCCAGGGGCGAGGTCTTCGTCCCCCATGGAAGATCGAGTCGCGCCTGAAGCGATCTCCCAACGACGAGGTCATTCTGCCCGGACGACTGGATGGCCTCCGTAAGGCGATCCAGGGCGGCGCGCTGACCTGCCCCCCCCTACGTCGGTTCTCGATCATGTAGGTCGGCGTTTAGAGGCCGATGTGCGGGTGCGGTGGGACGTCGATCCGTTCTCCTGGCCCTAAATCCACCGGTCCCATCTCGTCGAGGAAGACGAAGGGGCCGACGGCGCGGCGATGGCGGAACGGAAGAATGCGAAGGACGGGCAGGGAGCCAATGGACCGGGCCCGGTCTTCGATCAGTTCGTGGTTCATGGTTGGCCTTTGGGTGAGCGTACGAGGCGGCTACGATATTGAGATGCGGATGGTTTGCCTCAGCGACACCCATGGGATGCACGATGAAATCGTCGTCCCCGAAGGCGACCTGCTGATTCACGCGGGCGACCTGACGGGACGTGGCACGAGCCGCGAGGTGACGCGCGTCGCCGAGTGGCTGGCCGATCTGAATCACCGCCACAAGCTGGTGATCGCAGGCAATCACGACTTCCTGTTCGAGTCCGACTCGGAGCGCGGGCGCGCCCTGATCGAATCGGCGGGCGCCACCTACCTGCAGGACGAAGGCGTGGAGATCGACGGCGTTCACTTCTGGGGTTCTCCGTGGCAGCCGTGGTTCCACGACTGGGCGTTCAACCTCGCGCGCGGCGAGCCGCTGCGGCGCGTCTGGGCGAAGATTCCGCCGGCCACCGACGTGCTCATCACCCATGGCCCGCCGTTCGGCATGCTCGACCGGGTGGCGCGGACGAACGAGCCCGTGGGCTGCGAGGCTCTCACGGAACGTCTCCGCGAACTCGATGTCCGACTCCACGTCTTCGGTCACATCCACGAGGCGTACGGCGTGGACGTCGCCCTGGACGGGCGGCTTTCCATCAACGCATCGATCGCGACGCTTCGCTACGAACCGACCCAGGAACCCGTCGTCGTCGACTGGTGCGAGGCGTTTCGCACGGCGACGATCGTCTGACGCCTTCGCGGCTCCGCCCGTTCACTTCAGGATCACATCGAAGAGCGTCCCGCCGCGCGCCGAGGTGAGCTGGGCCCAGCTCGCTGGCCCTGGCTCGGTCACGCCCAGGAGCACGAAGTCGAAGATCGCGGGGCGAAAGCGCGTCCGCTCCTCGAACAGCTTCACCATCAGAGGCACGTTCGCGTGTTCTCCGACGTAGAACGATGAGCCCGTGATCACGACGATCCGGTCGATGTCCTGATGGGCGAGCGCCGCTTCGATCGCCGCGTGGAGGTTGCAGCCCTCGGACTTGGAAGTGCGGGCCGCGAGGCCCGTGCGAAGATACGCGAGCGCCGCCTCGACGTTGGCCGCGGAGGCCTCGACCGGACACTCGCTCCACGGATGCGGCCGGTCGCCGAAGGGCAGGAGGTAGAAGGTTCCGCTCTGATCGACGCGGCCGAGAAGCCGCTCGATCTCCGGCGTGATGAGGTCCAGCAGATTCAGCTCGCTGCTCGTCCCTGCCCAGAGACTCTGCGAAACGTCGAGAAGAATGGCCAGGCGATCACTCTCTGGCTCCAGCGTGGTCAGCACGTCCATGCCGCCGGCCACTTTTTGGGGCGGGATGGGGAGACGCGGGGCATCCCCGCTGGACCAGGCAGACGGCAGCGCGGAAACGTATGCCCTCCACTCCGCCGGTGCATCTTCTAGCGGCTCGCCCGTGAAAAGCTGGAGGCCCTCGACCAGCCGCCGCCGAATCGCGGCCCGCGGCTCGTTCTCCAGTCGATGCACGAACGCATCGAGGGTCGGACGAATCGCCAGCTTGCGGAGCAAGACGTCGATGGCGCGCAGGCGAACGGCTGGGTTCTCGTGCTCCAACCCTCGATGGAGCGCTCCGAGATAGCCGACGGGCTGAAGCCGCTGGAACGTGTCCATGAGGCACGCGGCCGTCTCGAGCCCGCAGTCCACGCGCAGATTGTCCGCGGAGATCGCGCCGTCGTAGGGATCGAGCAAGCTCAGGACCTGCATCGCGCGGGCACGGATCCTGTCGTTGTCGCCTCGGCCGGTGCGCATACGGACCGACTTGATCGTGCGCTCCTTCTTCCCGGTGATCGAGTCTCGCTCGATGAGGCGTTCGAGGGACCAGAGCAGCGTCATGGCGAGTTCGACGTCCTTGTCTCGTACCCGGGAGAGCACGGTCTCGGCGTCCACGGGCTCGTAGATCCGACCGATCGCTTCGGCGGCGCGCAGCCGAACCCTGCGGTCCCTCGAGCCGATCCCGCGGCGACCCAGCAGCAGCTTGAGCGCGCCGTCAGCGCCGAACTCGGTCACCTGGAGCTGGGCCTCGTCCGCGACATAGGGGTCGGGATCCCCCAGCGCATCGGCCACGAGGTCGAGCGCCTCGGATCCACCGTAGGCCGCGAGGTACTCGATGGCCGAGCGACGCTGTTCGCTCGTACCGTCGGCGAGGACGGAGCGAAGCTGGGCCACGGCGGCCGCCACCTCGCCTGCGTCCTGGAAAGTTCGCGCGAGCGAAGAGCCTGTGAGCAGCCAGCAGGCCAGCATCAGGTGAGCGAGACGACGGACGGGGATCGACCGGCGAGGGAAGAGTCGCATGGAAAACCTCTGGGCTGGGAAGACCGGGAAGAGCCTTCGAAAGAGTGTGCGCCGTGGGAATAGCCTCGAGTATCGGCTCTGCAGCAGAATCTGGGGGTCGAAAACGCTCCAGCCATGATGAAGACGCAGGGCGCTGGGCCTGGAGGCGGAGTCCACTGGTCTCCCGAACTCCTGCCAATGCAACCAAGGAAGCGGAGGAGGCGGGAGGGTCGAGGGGGCGCGGCGCCCCTGTGAGGGATGGAGGATTGGGAGTACGCGAGCCCGGGCCTGGCCTCCGCCTTGAGAGACAAAGGCAAGAAGTAGAGTCGCGGAGGCGAAGAGTGGAAGTCGCGAAACCGTTCCGCAACGGGTCGCCACAGAGCCGCGAGCTACGCCTGAAGAACCCCGGTGACACGCGGGAGGTCGTGGATCGTGAGCAGCCCCTTGGCGCCACCCTTTGTCCAGCCCGTTCGCAGGAGCCATGTCTGCGCCTCCACGCTCACGCAATCGACCTTGGACGCCCCCTGCCGTTCCGCAAAGCCGCCAAACGACATCGCGCTCGAACAAGGATCCAGAATCCCCAACCCGAGCCCGTGGTGCACATCGTTCCTGAGCACGTACTTCAAAACGTTCCGCATCTGCGTCGGCGACGTGATCACCTCCAGATGGAAGCGCTCTGCAAACACGCTCCCTTGCCTCACCCGCCCCCAAAGCCGGTTCAGTCCCAGAGCCGGTTCAGTCCCAACCCGGTATTCAAACTCGCCATCCCCTTCGAAAGGTCACCGGAGTTCTCCGCCTCCACGATCAGGTGCACGTGGTTGCTCATCACCGAAAACTCCACGATCCGAACCAGCTCGCCCTGATTCACGCGCGCAATCGCCCCCCTCAGCACCGCCATCTCTTCTTTCTTCCGAAGGGACCGAAACCCCCTCTTCAGCTTGATGGTGACATGGGCCACACCGCCCTTCATCTCTTCCCGACTCCCATGGGCCACCCGCGAATCCTTACTCCTCTTCGGCCCACGACGCGTCTTCGGCACCGCAAAACCAAACACGGCCTGCAAAACAACCGCTCTCCCCATGCGCGTTTTCGCCATGCAAGGTCATAGCCAAAACGATCCAATCCATCAACCGCCAAATGCCCTCCAAACTACACTTTAAAGCCCAAAATCGGCACTCTAGCCCAATTCTCCATCCGCTCTGAAACAGTATACTCGGCAGACCTTTCCCACCGGCCGACTCGCACTCCGCGCCCCCGAACCTCCCACTCTTGCCTCCCCGTCACAACGCGTGGGCCAGGGCCGAGCCCGCACCCTGACAACTCCCCATCCCTCCCAAGGCCGCCGCGCCTGCCAAGCTCCCGCTCCTCCCGCTTCCTTGGTTGTATTGGTAGCAGCCCAGCAGACTGCCCCCCCCAAGCCCCAAGCCCTTGGCAGTCACATGAAAGCGGCGCATCCGCCCCACAGAGTCCTCCAAAGACCGACTCCGTCAGGCGAGGCACCCACCGTTCACGGGTCACGGTTCGAGTCCGAACGGATTCCCAGCCGCGCCGCACGTAGGTTCATTCGTTCCAGCCGATCAAGTGGAGCTTCGAGACTCCGCCATCCGCCCTCGGCTCCTCCGCTCGGACCTCCAGGGTCTGGAGCACTGGATCCCGCCCTTCGGATTCCAGCCGAAGAGTCCAGGCCCCGGCGTTCAAGTACAGGGAGACGGTGGGAAGCGGTGAGGTCTCGCTCCAGCTCGATCCCTGGCCCGTGCGGTAGAGGGTGGCCGTGGAGTGGACCTGCTCCACGCCGACGCGGAACTCTCCGTCCTCCAGCCGGTCCATCGCCACCTCGACGCGCTCTTCTCCGTTCACCTCCTCCAGCACGATCGTGACGGCCCGCTCGGGGAACGATATTTCCTCACTCTCGCCGGGATAAAGAGCGCCGGGATCGGACCCCTCTTCGTCGATCGCTTCCTGCCGAAACTGCTCCATCGCTTCGTCGAGCTGCCGCAGCGTGATTCCATCCGTGACGAGCACCATCAGGTCGAGCTTTCCCTTCGGTTTCGCGGGCGTCCGCGGCAGCACGAACTCATGGACCAGGCCCGCTTCCGGCTCCTCGAAGAGCGCGAGGTCCAGGATGAACTCCGCCTCTTCGTAGTCGGCTCGGACCGTGAATCGAAGCGAACGAGCGGGCAGGCCGAAGAGTCGAGTGACGCCGCTACGGTCCATCTGAATCGAGTCGCTGCGCGTCCCGCCCCCGACGTCGACCATCACGCGATTCCCGTCCAGGTCGAAGACCGCCACCTGCCCGTTCGTCCAGGGCTTGCCGTCCTGATCGACCACGCGGCAGGCCAGGGTCACGGCCGGATGAAGACGCAGCTCGAAGTCTCTCACTCCGATCCCCAGGATCTCCGCCGGGAGCTCCGTGCGAGCGTACCCCGGCGCCCAGGCGGTCATCGCAAGGCTCCCTGGCTCCAGACCCGAGATTCGGAAGCGTCCCTCTTCGTCCTCGACCTCACGCCATCGCCCGTGGCTCTCCACCATGGGACAGACAGTGAACGACTTCAGCGGCTCACCGGTCCGCGCGTTCACGACGGTGCCGGTGACGACGACCTTCTCCATCTTCAGCGCATCGAAGCGAAGCGCCAGCGGAGTGTCTCCGGTCTGCACATCCTCGGACTGATGACGGCTCGGGTTCTCCGGGTCGATGACCCTGAGCTCGTAGGCGCCCGCATAGAGGCCCTGGAATTCGAAGCCACCGTCCACACCGGTCAGGACCTCGTGCAGCTCCGCCATGCGCTCCCACGTGGGACGCATGCCGTCCGTGCAGCCGGGGTTGAACTCACGCGTCCCCCACACCTGAATTTTCACACCCTCCATGGGCGTCCCGTCGGCTCCGAACAGGTTCCCGAAGAGCGGCGCCTCGGGCTGGAGACGAATGGTGACCGGCGTCAGTTCAGGCGTACGAGTCGGCTCAACCGGCTGCAAGACCTGCACCGCGGAGCCCCGGTGCGTGACCAGCAGATAAGGCGCCTCGAAGGGGCTCTCCTCGATGGGTCGACTTCCGTGGATCCGGAAGTGCCCTTGCTCATCGGTGACCTCGATCTCTTGGCCGGTGAGTGCGTTGGTCTCGTCGGGGCCGAGGGCGACGCGGGCACCGACGGCAGGCTGGCCGGCCGCGTCGAGCACCGTACCGTGCAGGCCCAGCCCACGATCCAGCCGCAAGACGTGAGGGTTCTCGTTCAGCTGCAGGTCGTCGTAGAACCGGAGGAACGGCGCGTGCTCGATGTGGATGCGGGACGACTTCCACGCGGCACCGCCCCTTCCGCGGATCGAGAAGAAGCCGCCTGGACCGCTCACCGCTTCAGCCCGATAGCCGTAGAGCTTGAGGATCCCCTCGTGCTGGGTCAGGTACCGGGCTCCGCCGCTCCCGTAGGATGGCTGGCTGTAGACCCGGACCCCCGCTTGCGGCTGATCGTCACCGTCCACGACCGTGCCTTCGAGCCGACCCGCCGCTTCCATCGTGATGTCAAGACCACCCGCCTCCTGACCCTCCGCCAGCGTGCCAAGGAAGCCAAACGACTGCACCCTGTCCGGGTGCTCCGCGAGTACGACGAACCCGGGACCGAGCGGACCGACGCGATAGCTTCCGTCCGCACCTGAGGTCGCCAGGGCCGCGGGATCACCGCTCGCCCTCGAGCCATTCCAGCCCAGCACTTCCGCGCCCGCGAGCGGTCCACCCTCCGGATCGAGCACGCGGCCCGCGAGGAAGCCGCCGGTGAGGGGCGCGGGCTCCTCGGCCGCGACGCTATCCGGGGCCAGAACCTCCTGCGGATCCGGCGCCACCTCGGTGACAGGGGCCGCCGATCGACGTGCGTCTGGCCGTGGCGCCGCGGCTGCTACCGGGACGCTTGCCTCTTCCGCCGCCGCGATCAGGACGTCCGTGACCTGCGGCGCCGTCGGTTCGGGCGTCCTGACGAGTGCCCAGACTCCGAGGCTTATGGTGCCCAGGAGAATCAACCCGGCCGCGACCAGTCGCGGGGCTCCGATCGACGCAACGCCCGCCGAAGCGGCCACCGTCGCCGCTCCTGTCTTTCCAGAAGGCGACACACCGCTGGCTGCTTCCAGCACGCGACCGCGAAGCTGCGTCCAGCTGGCGCCGAGCGCAAATCCCGCCGGCAGCGCCGCGCGGAGCCGCGCCATGCCTCGGTGGAGCCTGACCCGCGCCGCCCCGGCCCGAATCCCCAGCTGCTCCGCCAGCTCCCTCGGCGCCACTCCCTCGAAGAGTCGAGCCGCGACGGCCTGCCGCTCCACGGCGGGCAATGCCCCCAGGGCGGATCGAATCAGCCCGTCCACCTCCCCCGCCGCCAGTGCTTCCAGCGGAGTATGCCGCGGTTCTGAGCTGCGCAGCGCGAACTCCGGATCCTCCGTCAGCGACCTCGTACGACCGCGATCCCGGAACCCTCGGCGTGCGCGGTTGGCGAGAATCCCGAGCATCCAGGCCCCCACCGGCCGCTCGTCGTCCCAGCTCTCACGGCTCTCCATCGCCGCGAGGAAGGTGTCCTGGACGAGGTCCTCCGCGGCGGCGCCGTCCGACGCCAGCCGCCGCGCCACGCGAAGGAGATCAGGGGCCACCGCATCGAACACGGCGGCGAGCGCGACCGGGTCTCCGGTGCGGCGAAAGGCCTCGAAGGCACGGGAGTCAGGTCCGAGGTGTGAGTTCATGGGTAGGCCCTGTGCACGCAGCGAGCGCGATCGTTACGGCCAATCTTGGCAATCCTGTGCCCGGGCTCCACCGAACCCCCGCCCCGCGGTAGCAGGTGGGCATGGGCGGGCCTAGGATATGGGCCTCCATGCCCCCTCGGTGCCTGAAGCCCACACGATGATCACAGCAGCGACCCCGACCGAAGCCTCCTCCTCGGTCCAAGAGAAGATCACCTACCGCGCCTTCGTCCAGGCGATGGCGATGATCCACCTCGCCAACAACCGAAAGGACAAGGAACAGGGCGATCCCAAGGTCGGGGGGCACCCGGCCTCCTGCGCCAGCGCCATGCACATCCTGAGCGCGCTGCACCTCGAGGTGCGCCAGCCCCAGGACTTCGTGTGCTGCAAGCCGCACGCCTCCCCGGTCGACCACGCCCTCCACAACCTGCTCGGGCTCTTCCGCCACGACGAGCACGTGGACTGGTTCGAGGACGACCCGAAGGCCCGCGGCCAGGCGTACTTCACCGAGGAAGAGTCCAAGAAGGCCATGGAGGGCCTGCGACGATTCCCCACGGAGAAGAACCCCCATGTCTTCCAGAGCTACCACGCCCGGACCGACGCCGACCACTTCCACTTCCTGCCCTCGGGCACGGTCGGGATTCCGCCCGTCGTCTCGGGGTACCTGGCGCTGGCCTACCGCTACGCCAAGGACCACGGCTGGGACGTGCCGGAAGGCGCCCACTTCTGGTCGCTGATCGGCGACTCCGAGTTCCGGGAAGGCTCGCTCCTCGAGGCGATGCCCGACCTCGCCGAGCGCATGCTCGGCAACGTCACCTGGATCATCGACTACAACCGCCAGAACCTCGACGGCACGCGGATTCCGAACGAGCGCGGTCTCGAGGGCACCGACGCCGAGCGGATCGAGAAGACCGCCATCGCCAACGGCTGGCGCGTCATCCAGGTCCGCCACGGCAAGATCCGCACGGCCCTCTTCAAGAAGAAGGGCGGCGACGCGCTGAAGGAAGTGCTGGAGAGCGGCCTCACGGACTACGAGTTCCAGATGCTCGCGCTCAAGCGTGACGCCGAAGCGATCCGCACGATGATCGCCGAGAAGCATCCGGGCGCGAAGCCGCTCCTCAAGGCGAGCGACGACGACACGATCCTGCGCATGCTGCTCGACCTCGGCGGCCACTGCTACGACACGATTCGCGACGCGCTCGCGAAGTCGCGCGAGGAGTCGGGCGAGCCTTACATGATCATCGCCCACACGCTGAAGGGCTGGGGACTCGAGTGCCTCGCCGACCCGGCGAACCACTCGACCCTGCCGAAGGGCGAGGAAGTGAAGGGGCTCGTGGAAAGCGCGGGACTCTCCTTCGACGACCCCTTCGCGCACTTCGCAGAAGACACCGAGGAGGCGAAGTACCTCGCCGAGCGTCGCGATCTCTTCCGCCAGTCGATGGACGAGCACGCGGATCTTCAAAAGCGCAACAAGGCCAAGGTCCGCGAAGCGATCGACGCCGCGGGCGGCATCCCGGATTCGCTGGACATCGACCTTTCGCTCTTCCCCCTCGCCCACACCCAGTGGATGTGGGGCCAGATCGCGGCGAAGCTCGTGCGCCTCGGATCGAGCATCACGGATCAGCGTCAGAAGGGCAAAGAGGGCGGCCGCCGCAAGACCGACGGCCAGGGCCCGGACCTGACGGAGCATGAGAAGCGCTGGGCGACCGCGGCCGAGTTCGTCATGACGATGTCCCCGGACGTCGGCACATCGACCAACATCTCGTCCGTCCTGAACGAGCGGATCTACGGCCCCGATCGCGCCGACGGCCAGCTTCACGAGAAGCTCGACGTGCAGTACAAGCACCCGGAGCTGATCGCCACCCAGGACGCCTGGACGCGCCACATCCGCTTCGAGATCGCGGAAGCCAACGCCATGACCGCCGTGGGTTCCTTCGGGAAGATGGCCCACTACGCGGGCCTGCCGTTCTTCCCGATCATGACGGTGTACGACTTCTTCATCAAGCGGGCGCTGGACCAGCTCTACTACAGCCTGTACTGGGGCGCCGAGTTCGTCGTGATGGGCACGCCTTCAGGCGTCACGCTGTCCGCCGAGGGCGCGCAGCACTCGTGGAAGAGCGACATCCAGATCCCGAACCTCATCACCTGGGAGCCGCTCTACGCCATCGAGGTGGACTGGATCCTGTCGGACGCGATCAAGCGCTCGATGATGGACGACAACGAGGGACGCCGAGGCGTTCTCATCCGCGCGGTGACGCGCGGCGTCCAGCAGAAGACGATGATCGCCCAGCTCAAGACGCAGGCGCGCTACAAGGGCCACGACGCCGGACTGCTCGCGCCGAAGGGCGCGGACTGGGAGGGCGCGACCGATGAGTCGAAGGTCGCCACCGTCCCGGACGAAGAGATCCTGAAGGGCGTTCGCGACGACGTGCTCGCGGGCGGCTACTACCTCGTCGACTACCGCGGATACGCCGGCTACGAGCCCGGCGACAACGTGGTCCACATCTTCGCGATGGGCAGCCTCGCGGACGGTGCCATCGCGGCCTCGAAGCAGCTCTTGGAGCGCGGCGTCTACGCGAACGTGATCCACGTCAGCTCGCCCGAACTCCTGTTCGGGATCCTCGGGCACCAGAGCGGCTACGAGCACCTGCGCACAGGTCTCGGGATCGACGGCAACATGCACCTCGTGCCCTCGGGTGAAGCCGATGCGTCCGGCCTCGCTGGACTCGCGGGTCGCCGCGTCCCGATCGTGGCCGTTTGCGACGGCGAAGCGGGCCTTCTCGACAACATCGGATCGATCGTCGGCGTGCGCCAGGAAACGCTGGCGGTCCGCAAGTTCAGCAAGTGTGGCCGTCCGTCCGAGATCTTCGAGTACCAGCATCTCGATGCGGCCTCGATCGTCGAGGCCTGTGGCAAGGTGCTCTCGGAGACCGCGATGGAGGACATCAAGGTCTCCGCCTCGACGCTGAACCGCGTGGCCGGAGCGGCTCCCCAGGGCGGCATCGGCCACTGGCGCGAACTCTGGCCCGACGCGCCGAAAGGATGAGCGATTCGAAGAGCGGCCGGGTTCCCGAGAACCCGGCCGCGTTCTTACCGCTGCCCGTCGCTTCCTCGACGCGGGTGTACGACTCGGACTGGGTCGGCCTGCGAAGGGACATGCTGCGCCTCGAGAACGGCGAGCTCCAAGAGCACCATGTGATCGAGATCCCGGACGCCGTCTGCGTGCTGCCGATCACCACGCAAGGCGAGATCGTCTTCATCGGCCAGTACCGACACCCCCACGGCAAGACCCACTGGGAAGTGCCCGCAGGGCGGATCGAGCCGGGTGAGTCCCCCGAGGCCGGAGCCGCGCGCGAACTCCTGGAGGAAACCGGCTACCGCCCAGGGCGGCTGGTGCCCTTGCCTGGCTTTCACCCGACCAACGGCATCAGCGCGCACTGGAGCTTCCTCTACGGCGCGCTCGACTGTGAGAAGGTCGCGGATCAGTCCCTCGATCCGGGCGAGCGCATGGTGGTCCAGACCTTCTCGTCCCTCGAGGCCGAAGCACTCCTGAAGGCAGGCAGGCTCCAGGATGGGTTCACTGCGCTGGCGCTGATGTACGGGCGGCTCTTGCTGCCTGAGCTTCAGCGCATGTAGCGTCCGCTACCAGCGGCGGCCCTCGCCAATGAAGAGGCTGAAGGCGCCGCTGCTGTAGCGTGCCATACCGGTGGCCACGTTGCCGTCGTCGATCATCTCGTCCATGCGCTGGGCCATCGAGGCGTCGTAGCCATCCCTGATCGTGACCAGGACCTCGTTGCCCGCCACGCCATCGAAGTTGAAGGGCGCGTAGTTCCAGTACTCGTAGTCGTACGTCCCACCCCACGGGTTCTGTTGCGGCCACATCTCCAGATAGGGCCCCTTCCAGTCGCCGCGGCGTGCGCTCGGAACGCGATCCGGCACCGCGATCCCCGGATCGATGCCACGTGACTGGTCCCCGGGGAAGTAGCCCATATCCTGGTACATGTATTCGACCGAGCGCTTGATCGCCTTCATGTCGCTCACGGCGCGAGCGAACTTGGCCTTCTCCGTCCACGTGCTGACGCGCGGGACCACGATGCCTGCGAGCGTGATCAGGATCGTGAGAACGACGACGAGCTCGATGAGCGTGAACGCGGCACGGGCGCCAGCCCTTGGTTGAATGGGGAGAGTCATGATCAGTAGCGAGGATTCGGGGATTCCCTTCCTGCGGCTATCGCCATCTCCCCCAGGGGCTCTTGACCCGAGGAGAGGTCCTTCGGCAGCTGGGTTCCGCGAATCGCGATTCGGGACGCCGATGTCCCGACGTGACGTGGGCTGAGACACCGACCGCCGAAGCCAAGGTCGCTATGCTGCCCGCCATGGAAGACCCCATCGACATTCTCGAGCCCTCCCAGGTCGTCAGGATCTTCGCCGCCGTCCAGGAGCCCGACTACGACGTTCCGTGGCAGACGGACTCCCCCTCCTCGAGCACGGGCTCGGGCGTCATCATCGGACCCAATCGGATCCTCACGGGAGCCCACGTCGTCGCTGACGCCACGTTCCTCCAGGTCCAGACCGTCGACGACTCGGACAAACACGTCGCGGAGGTGGTCGCCATCTGCCATGACTCCGACCTCGCCCTCCTGCGCCTCCACGATCCGGCGGCCCTCGGCGGGATCCCGCCCGCCGAGCTGGGCGACCTGCCCGAGCGGCGCGCGCGCATCGCGGTCGTCGGCTACCCCGTCGGCGGCGAGGAACTCTCCATCACCGAGGGCGTCGTCTCGCGCATCGAGGTCCAGCGCTATGCCCACTCCCAGCGCGACCTGCTCGCCATGACCGTCGACGCCGCCATCAACAGCGGCAACAGCGGCGGCCCCGTCGTCCACGAGGGCCGCGTCGTCGGCATCGCGTTCCAGTCGCTGGAGGACGCCGAGAACATGGGCGAGGTGGTGCCTGCGCCGCTGATCCGCCGCTTCCTGCGCGGCGTCGACGAGGGACTGCCGCTGGAGGTCCCGGGCTTTGGCCTGGAGACCCAGGGGCTGGAGAACGAGTGCCTGCGCCGCGCCCTCCACGTCCCTGACGGCGAGACCGGCGTGCTCGTGAAGCGCATCTCCCAGGGCAACTCGTGCTACGGCGTCATCGAGCCTGGGGACGTCATCCTCTCCATCGACGGGCACAGCATCGCCAATAACGGAACCGTGCGCTACAAGGGCGTTCGGACCACGCTCGGCGTGCTCCTCGGCGAACGCTTCATCGGTGAACGCATCCCGGTCCTGGTGCGCCGGGGCGGCGAGGTCCTCGGACTGGAGATCGTGCTCACTCAGCTTCGGGAACTGGTCCCTTCCAGCCGCTACGGGATCGAGCCCACCTACTTCGTCTTCGCAGGCATCGTCTTTCAGCCGCTCTCTCGCAACTTCCTGCAGGCCTGGGCCGACTGGAGCGACAAGGCGCCGAAGGAGTTCCTCGCCCACTACTTCCTCGGGCACCGCACCGAAGAGCGCCAGGAGATCATCGTCGTGTCCCAGGTCCTCGCCGACGAAGTGACGGTCGGCTACGCGCCGCTCAACTGGGAGTCGATCGTTTCGGTCAACGGCGTGGTCCCGAGAGACATGGCCGACTTCGTCCGCCTCGTCGAGGCCTCGCCGGGAACGGCGACGCTCATCACCGCGAGCCAGGGTCACCTGGTGTTCGACATGGAGGAAGCGCGGAGCGCCGAGGAGAGAATCCTTGGCCGCTACCGCATTCCTCGCGATCGTTCACCGAACCTGGCTCGACGAACCTGATCACCCGACGATGATCTTCGGCTCGACCTCGCCGAGGCTCATCTTCAGGACGAAGTCCTGCTCGGCGCCGTGGCGGCGATAGCTGCCCGTCGCCGGGCTCGACGACTCGGCGCGTCCGGCGTACTGGATCGCCACGCCAAGGTCGCTGAAGCGCTGCATGATGAAGGCCCAGGCACCCATGTTGCGGGGCTCCTCTTGACTCCAGATCAGTTGCTTCAGCTTCGGGAAGCTTGCGATCGCTTCCTTCACCTGGTCCTTCGGGAACGGGTACAGCTGCTCGACTCGCAGGATCGCGACGTGATCGGCCCCCTTCTCGACGCGCGCCGTTTCCAGCTCGTGCGCGAACTTGCCGGTGCAAAGCACGAGGCGCGTCACCTTCTTCTTGTCCGTCCCTCCGCCGAGAATCGTCTCCAGGAAGCGTCCGCTCGCCATGTCCGCGATCGGGCTGGCAGCGCGCTTGTCCCGCAGATACGACTTGGGCGTCATCACGATCACCGGGCGCTTGACCTCGCTGAGTCCCTGACGTCGATACAGGTGGAACGCCTGCGCCGACGTCGTGCAGTTCACCACCGTGAGGTTGCCTCCGGAGCAAGCGACGAGGAAGCGCTCCAGTCGCGCCGAGGAGTGCTCGGGTCCCTGGCCGTCGTACCCGTGTGGAAGCAGCATCATGAGGCCTGAGAGCTGACGCCACTTCGCCTCGCCCGAGACGACGAACTGGTCGATCGGGATCTGCGCGCCGTTGGCGAAGTCGCCGAACTGGCCTTCCCAGAGAACGAGCGCGTCCTTGCGAACGAGGGAGTAGCCGTACTCGAAGCCGACGGCGGCTTCCTCGCTGAGGAGCGAGTCCCACGCCTCGAATTTGACCTTGCCATCCGTGAGAGCGCGCAGCGGCACATGCTCTTTGTCGGTCGCCTGGTCGCGGATGACGGCGTGACGGTGACTGAACGTGCCACGGCCGGAGTCCTGGCCCTCCAGGCGGATGGGAACGCCCTCCTGCAGCAGCGTCGCAAAGGCCAACGCCTCCGCGCAGCCCCAGTCGACGTCCTGCTCGCCGCGCACCATGCTCTCGCGGCGGCGGAGCTGACGCAGGAGGTTCGGGTGGACGACGAAGCCCTCCGGCATGCGATTGAGCTCGTCGATGATCTCCACGAGCTTCTCGGCGGAGACGCCCGTCTCGGGGGAGATCGAACGCACGTAGTCCCGCTCGTCGTCGAGATGCATGTCGACGATCTCCTCCAGCGGCAGCTCTTCCTGCTCGGCCGCCTTGTGGTTCGCCATCGCCTCGCGAAGCTCTGCTTCGGTCTCGGCGGCAACCGCTTCCGCCACCTCGCGAGTGATCGCGCCGCGGCGAATCAGGAGGTCGCTGTAGGACTCGCAGACGGTCGGGTGTTTCGCGATCCGGCTGTAGAGCGCGGGCTGGGTGTACGCGGGCTCGTCGCCTTCGTTGTGACCCCAGCGCCTGTAGCAGACCATGTCGACGACGGCGTCGGCGCCGAACTCGGCCTGGTAGTCCACCGCGAGACGGCACGCGCGCAGCACCGATTCGGGGAAGTCCCCGTTCGCGTGCATGATCGGCGCTTCGATCGCCTTCGCCGTATCCGAGCAGTAGTGCGTCGAGCGAAGATCGCGCGGCCCCGCCGTGAAGCCGATCTGGTTGTTCACGATCAGGTGCACGGTGCCGCCGTTCGTGAACGCGCGGAGCCCGCTCATGTTCAGCGTCTCCATCACGACGCCCTGGCCGGAGAACGCCGCGTCGCCGTGGATCAGCACCGCCAGGACCTTGGTCCGATCGGTGTCCCCGATGGCGTCCTGGTAGGCACGGGTCATGCCGCAGACCACGGGATCGACCGCCTCCAGGTGGCTCGGGTTGGCGGACAGCTCGATCGCCACCTCCTTGCCGTCGCGGGTCCTGAAGACGCCGCGTTGACCGAGGTGGTACTTGACGTCGCCCGATCCCTCCGTCGAGAGCGGCAGCAGCCCCCCCTCGAACTCACGGAAGATCTGCTCGTGCGACTTGCCCATGAGGTTCGCCAGCACGTTCAGACGGCCACGGTGCGCCATCCCGATGACGACCTTCTCGACGCCACGCAGCGACGCTCGCTCGATGATGTCCGCTAGAGCGGGGATCATCGTGTCGCCGCCCTCGAGGCTGAAGCGCTTGTTGCCGACGTAAGTGTTCGCGAGGAACTGCTCGAAGTTCTGGGCGCGGTTCAGGCGCGTCAGGATCTCCATCCGCTCCTCCTGGCCGAATTCCTCGAAGTGTTCCTCGTTCTCGATGCGATCGCGGAGCCAGAGCTTGCGGTCACGGCTCGTGATGTGGGAGACCTCACTGGTCCAGCGGCGGCAGTAGGCCCGGCGCAGGGTCTTCAGGATCTCGCGCAGGGTCATCTTCTCGCGACCGTTCATCCCGCCGCAGAGGAACGTCCGATCGAGGTCCCAGACCGTCAGCCCGTACGAGCTCGGATCGAGGGACTCCAGCAGTTCGGGGCGGTAACCGAGCGGATCGAGGTCCGCGAGCTGGCCGCCGCGGGAGCGGTAGGCCTGGATCAGCTTCCAGATCTTCGCCTGGACTTCGCCGGCATCCTCGCCCGAGGGCGGTCGCATATCGCTTCCCGCGCGCGCGGGCGTCCACGGAACCCGAAGCGCCTCGAAGATCTCGTCGTAGAAGCCGTCGGCCCCCATCAGGAGCTCGTCGACTCGCTTCAGGAGCAGGCCCGACTCCGCGCCCTGGATCACGCGGTGGTCGTAGGTACTGGTCATCGTCATGACCGGACCGATCGCGCTCTGGGCGAGCGCGACCTTGGACATGCCGCCGAGCTCCGGCGGGACGCCGATCGAGCCGGTCGCGACGATGATCCCCTGGCCCGGCATGAGCCTCGGCACGCTCATCACGGTGCCGAAGCCTCCGGGGTTCGTCAGGGTACAGGTCGTATGCGCGAAGTCCTCGCTGGTCAGCTTGCCGTCGCGACCCCGGTCGACGATGTCCTGGTACGCGCGGTAGAAGGCGGCGAAGTCGAGCGTCTCCGCGGCCTTGATGTTCGGCACGACGAGCATGCGTCCCTTCGGCCCGGGCACGTCGATGGCGAGGCCGAGGTTCACGTGGGTCGGGACGCGGCGATAGCGCTTGCCGCCGCCCTCGACGTACGAGGACTGAACGCGCTTGTTCTCGCCAAGAGCGCGGGCGAGCGCGAAGGCGACGAGGTGGGTATAGGAGGCCTTGCCGAAGGCGCGCACGAGCATGTGCTCGTTGATCACGCCCCGGTTCTCGGACATGATCTTGGCGGAGAGGGTCCGCACCGAGGTCGCGACCGGGATCTCCAGGCTCGCCTCCATGTTGGTGGCGATCCGCCCGGCGATGCCGATGAGCGGCTCGAGTTCGGGGTCGGCGGAGGCGTCGAATTCCGGGGCGCTGGCGGCCTTGGGGGCCGCCGCGTCACCTGCGGATCCGGAAGCCGAGGCCGAGTCGCTCCCCTTGCCTGCCTGGTCCGAGCCGCTGCTCTTTCCAGCACGCTCGAAGATCTTTTGCCAGCTCTCTGCCACCTGGGCAGGATCGGCTTTCCAATCGTCGAAGAGTTCCTGAACGTACCCGGCGTTGACGCCGTACTCCTGCTCGAAATCGATGGGCATAGTGGCGCCTATTTTACCCGTTGAGGGCGGCGGGCGGAGCGGGATAAAGCCCGCACTGGCGGGGTTTACGAACCGGTGTTCTGCGACGTGACCGCCACGACCGGACCGGACGTCCCCACGCGAACGAAAGCGTCGCCCCAGCCGTCGGACTGATAGGTCGCTGCATTCGCGAGGTAGCCGCGCGCCACGAGCTGGGCGAAGGCCGTGGACCATGTATCCGAGAGCGGATCCGGGCTCTGGGGCGACGGCGGGGAGAGCCAGTCGTCGTTGTAGAGCCGAATGGCCAGGTTGATGACGGCGAGCCGCTCGTCCGTGACGCGGCGCCGTTCACGCGTGATGTCGACGTCGATCACGAGGTCGTCGCCGGTCCCGCGCGTGCGGTCGGGCCCCGAGCTCGTGAGCGTCCAGACGTCGCCTGCGATCGCCACCTGATAGGGCTCCTGCCAGCCGTCCCGATCGAAATCGGTGGAGCTGGCGCCGCCGTTCCCGACGCCACCCGACAGGTACGGGCCGGACCAGCCGGTCACGCCGCCGGGGTCGGTGCTCAGGGCGCTTGCCGCTGCGGGCAGGGCGCCGGTGTCGAGGAAATAGAGCCGAACAGCCTCGTCGACGGCCTGCATCTCGGCGCTGGTTGCCTTCCGTGCCTCGCGGTCGAAGACCTTCGAGGCCACCGGGACGACCATGCCCGCGAGGACGGTGATGATGAGGACGACGACCACGAGTTCGACGAGGGTGAAACCCTGGTTCCTGGTGTGTTTCTGGGGAGCTCGCATCACAGCTTGTCGTACATGTCCAGGAGGGGGAGGAAGGCCGCGAGCAGCGTGTAGGCGACCACCAGGCCCCCCACGACGATCATCGCTGGCTCGAGGAAGGAGAGCATCCACTTGACGACGCGGGGAAGCTCGCGGTCGTAGTGCTCGCTGAGCTTGTCCAGGCAGCCGCCGAGATCGCCAGCGCGCTCGCCGACCGCCACCATCTGGAGCAGGAGTGGGTCCATGCGCCCGTCGGCTCCCAGGGCCTCCGAGATGGACGCACCGCGCTGGACCTCGTCGTTGGCCCGCTGGAAGGAAGCCGCCATCCGCGCGTTTCCGCAGGCAACTCCCGCCAGCCCGATGACGTCCGCCACGGAGCAGCCCGCGTTCTGAAGCGTGCCTGCGGTGGCCGCGAACTTCGCGGTCGCGAACATCCGGACGACCTCCCCGATCCTGGGGAACTCCAGGAGTCGCGTGCTGAGCCAGAGGCGACCCTTCGGATGGCGAAGGGTCAGGACGAACGCCGTCGCCAGAAGCGCCCCTCCGAGCAGCACGAAGAGCCAGTTCCCGGTGAGGAAGTTCGATATCTCCAGCACCTGTCGAGTCTGCCAGGGCAGCTCGTCCGCCCCTCCGGGGAACATCTTGACGATCCTCGGCACGAGGAACGTGACGAGTGTGATCACGAGGCCCGTGATGGCGAGTCCGAGGATCGCCGGATACACCAGCGCCTGCGTGGTCGCCTGGCGGATCGAGCGCGTCCATTCCATGTGAGCCGCCAGTCGCTGAAGAACCTCCGGCATGGAACCCGACATCTCGCCGGCCTGGACCGAGGAGCGATAGATCAGCGGGAAGGATCGCGGCCGCGACGATAGTGCGTCGGAAAGAGAGGCGCCTGCTTCCAGCTCCTTCACCACGTCCTGGATCACGTCGCGGGACGCCTTGCTCCGCATGCGAACGCCCAGATCGCGCATGCCCTCGACGATCGGTACGCCCGCGCTCAGCACGGTGGCGAGCTGGGTCGTGAAGATCACGAGGTCGTTGCCGACCATTCGCTCGTTCTCCTTGCGCGGGGTCTGCTTGATCGACTTCGCGCTGACCAGCGTGATCCCCTCCTTCGCCAGGGAGCGATCGAGATCGACCTCGTCCATGGCCTTCATGAAGCCCTGGACGCGGCCCTCGGGGCCCACCGCGTCATAGCGCCAGTTCTTGAGAGTGGCCTGACTCACGCGGCGCCTCGCTGCTCCCCACCGTCACGGCGTGCCGCGGTCGCGTCGCCGCTGAGAACGGAGCAGCCCGCCAGATCCGACGGCGTATGGACACGGAGGATCTCCGTCAGCGTGGTCTGACCGGCTCTCACCTTCTTCGCGGCGTCGGCACCGAGGTCCCGGAAGCCGTCAGCGGCGGCCGCTTCCTCCAGGGTCATCGCACCGCCTTCACTGTGACTCGGGCCGCTCGCGTGACTGGCCTGGCGGATGTAAGGCCGGGTGGCCGCGGTCGGCAGGAAGACCTCTGCCACGGCGAGCCGGCCGAGGAATCCCGAACCGTCGCAGGCCGTGCACCCCACAGCCGCCTTTGCCTGGCCGATATCGCCACAGAGCCAGCGTTCCGTCTGAGCGTATTCCTCGTGGCCGGGAGCGAGCGGGACGGAGCAGCGACTACAGAGCTGGCGCACGAGACGCTGGCCCATGACGGCCAGAAGCGTGTCCTCCAGAATGTAGCCCGGAACACCGAGATCGATGAGGCGCGGAATCGCGCCGAGCGCATCCGTCGTGTGCAGCGTGGCGAGGACGAGGTGACCGGTCATGGCCGCCTTGATCGCCATGTCCGCCGTGATCTCGTCGCGGATCTCACCGACGAGGATGACGTCCGGGTCCTGGCGCAGAAGTGCGCGAAGGCCCTCGTGGAAGCCGTAGCCCACGGCCGTATCGACCTGGCTCTGGCGGACGAGCGGCACGCTGTATTCGACGGGGTCCTCGATCGTCGCGACGTTGCGCTGGATCGAGTCGACGCGGCTCAAGAGCGCGTAGAGGGTCGTCGTCTTACCGGAACCCGTCGGGCCCGTGACGAGAAACAATCCGTGGGGCCTCTGGGCGAGCGTGGCCAGCTCGCGGGCCACGACCGGGTCCACGCCGAGTTCCTCGAGCGGAGGCACGCCGCCCGTACGATCGAGCACCCTGAGCACGACGTTCTCGCCGTGTACGTTGGGCATCACGGACATCCGAAGGTCCACTTCACGTCCATCGACGCTCATGCGGATTCGGCCGTCCTGGGGGCGACGTCGCTCGGCGATGTCCAGCCGGGCGCTGATCTTGAGCCTGGAGACCACCGCGTCGCTCACCTCGTGCGGGAGGCTCTCCGCGCTCCGTAGTACACCGTCGATGCGATAGCGGATCCGGGTCAGGAATTCTTCCGGCTGCACGTGCACATCCGTCGCACCACGGCGAATCCCGTCCGTGATGACGGCGATGGCGAGCTCGGCGATCCTGCGATCGTCCTCGACGGCCATGCCGCGGGCGAGGATGTCGGCCACCTCGGTCGAGACGCCCCCGCCTGAGCTGTAGCGCCGCAGTAGCGTCTCGAGGTCGTTGCCCGTCACCATCACGATGGACAGCGGGTACGGGAACGCGTTCCGGATCATCGCGATCGCCTTCGGATCGCTCGGGTCGACCATCGCGACCGTCAGCGTTCCCGCTTCCACCTTGACCGGGAACGCGCGCGCCTTGCGCACGAGTTCACGATCGAGCTGCTCCAGGATCATTGGCTCCGGCTCCAGTTCGTCGGGGCTGACGATCGGAAGTCCGAGCTGCTCCGAGAGGATCCGCGCCGTGTCGATCGAGCGAACGAAGCCCAGCGAGACGACGATCTCACCGAGCGGACGATGCACCCGCTTCTGCTCGCCCAGCGCCACCTGGAGCTGGGAAGCCGTCAGGAGACCGCGGCGCTGGAGTTCGTCGCCGATACGGATACGCGGTGGGCCGCCGTTCTCCGCCGATTGGGGTTCTGGTACGTTCGCCATGGTGGGGTGGGATGGACGGAAGAGCTCCTTCCTCTATCGAGTCTCGCGGGTGAGCCCGTACTCCGTGCGCTTGCGCTCGAAGTGACTCTGGTAGCGACGTGCCAGCACGGATGCCTCGTTGGGGTCGACGATGCGCGGCGTCACGAAGACGAGCAGCTCGCGCTTCTTCGTCGCATCGACGTCCTTGCGGAACAGGCGACCGAGGATCGGAATGTCCTTCAAGAGCGGGACCCCGTCCTCGGAGTCCGAGCGACGATCCTGCATGAGGCCGCCCAGAACGATCGTCTGGCGGTCCGCCACGAGGAACTCCGAGTTGAGCGTCCGCTTGTCGAGGATCGGGATCGTCTGGAACGTGCCGACCACCTCGCTGAGCTCCTTGGTGATGACGATCTTCAGGATGCCGTTCGACTGGATGATGGGCGTGACGTCCATCTTGACGCCGGCCTCCTTGAACTGAACTTCCTGGATCGCAGAGATCGCCTGGCCTCCGTTCGTCTGCGTCGAGGTCGTCGCCTGGATGAACGGGATCTCCTCGATCACGTTGATCGTCGCCTTGGCGCCGGACACGGTCATCACGCGCGGAGCGCTGATGAGCTCCAGGTCCACGTAGGACTGCAGCGCGTTGATCGTCGAGCTGATGTCCCCGCCGTCGAAGTCGAAGACCGCGTTGAAGGCGCCGGCCTGGCTGGTGCTCAGGTTCTGGGCGATCGAGAGAGCGTTGCCGTCCAGCGATCCGTTGATCGCGTGGGTCACGCCGAGCTCGAAGTTCTCGTCGATGATGGCTTCGAGGATCTGGACCTCGACAAGCACCTGGCGCTCGAGGCGGTCCGCGCTCTGGAGATAGGTCTCGACCGCCGCCAGCTCGTCCCGCGTACCGCGTACGAAGAGCAGATTCTGCGCCGTGTCGGCCACCACGACCGAGCGGTTGCCGTTCATGCCACCGAACTGGTTCCCGCCCTGGATCGATCCCTGGCCGCCTCCCTGACCGTTCTGCTGATTGCCGAGCATCATCTGCACGGCGCTCGCCGCTGTATCCGCCGACATCGAGGAGAGCGTGAAGGTCCGCATGCGGCCACCGCTCATCGTGCTGCTACGCACCGAGTACACGCCCGGCGGGTCCTCGACGAGCTCCATCTCGTGCTGCTCCAAGAGCGCGTAGAGCGCTTGCCCGACCTTCACCGAGGGGAAGGAGGCATCGACCGGCTGAGCGAGCGCCGGATCGAAGACGATGTTGACTTCCGCCGTTTCGGCGATGAGCGCGATCACCTCACCGAGCGTCGAGCCGCGAAAGTCGAATCCCACGAGTTCGTCGCCACCGATCGAAAGCGCCGGCGACTCCGCGGTGAGCGAAGGATCGAGGAAGCCGGAGGATCCGGCGCTCCACTCGCGTTCGAGCTCGTCCGTGTCGAGGTCGTCGAGGATCGGACTCTGGCGGATCGACGGAGCCACGGTCGGCTGCTTGGCACCGATCTCGCTCTGAATCCTGGGCCCCCCCATTCTGTTCGAGTGAGCGCACGAGAGAGCAGAGGCCGCCACGAGGAGCGCCGCGCAGGTGAGGGGATATCGGGGGAACATTTAGAAGTCTCCTGCGGAGCCCGTGGGAACGGTGTTCGAGGGATTGCCGGCGGGCAGAGGGGTCGTCACGGTCGGGATATAGGCGGAGTCGGCGTCGAAGGAGCCGCTGGCGCCCATCCCGATGCCTGCGGCGGACGACGATCCCTGACCGATCGCGCCGGCGTTCTGCCGCTGAAGGTCGCGCTCCGCCATCAGCCTCGTGCTCGTCCGAAGCGGCGCCAGCTCGAGTTCGATGGTGATGTCTCCTTCTTCGAGGGTCGCGCGGCCGCGCTCCACGCTCACGAGCGTCGCGCTGGTACCGGGGACCATCTCGCCGAGACGGACGCGGTTCTGACCGATGAGCGCAACGCTCATCGTCTCACCCACGATGGTTCCACGAAGCGGATGGGTCTCGAGGTAGGTGAAGAGCGCGGGCGGTCGATCAGGTTCACTCACCGGTCCTTCGCTGTCCATGAGAGCGGTCGCGGCATCCGCCTCCTCGGCGATCCCGAATGCTTCGGACTGACGGAGCGTCCGGAGCACTTCGGAGACGATGGCGCGGGACCCCGTCGCCGGTGCAGGCGCCGCCAGCGGGTCCGTAGCTGTCTCCGCAGCGGCGGGAGAGCTTCCTGCCGGGCCGTCGTAGGCGCCCTCGGATGGACCCTGCGCGGGAGGCGGGTTCGTACGGACCGTGGAAGGCCTGGGAGATGGAGCCGTCGTGCCCAGCTCGATGGTCAGCATCTCGTCTTCGCCAGGCCCGGCGTCGACGCCGAGCTGCGCGCTCGTCGTCCCGCCGAATCGTGCCATGATCTGTGGCGTCCATACGGCCGCCGAAAGGGTGATCAGGCCTCCGAGGGCCCATTTCTGCTTGGTGGTGATCATGGCGATTAGCGAGGAGAGGTGGCTCCACCCGACGATGGCGCTGCGCGCCGGACGAACCCGAGGCGTACCTCTGCCTCGAAGGCGCGGGACACCGGGGTCTCTCGGGTGAAGTCGAAGCTGAGGATGAGCGTGGGGACGCCGTGCTTGCGGAGTTCCTGGACGAGGCCGAAGACCCCATCGACGGACTCATGGAGATGGATGAGGACCTCGTCGACGAAGACGGTCCCCTGGGCCGAAGTGACCGAGTCGCTCGTCGCCCCCTGATCCGGCGCGCCCTGGTTGGACGCGGCTCCCGTGAAGGCGCCGACCGCGTGCGTGCGCACGGTCCGCACGGAGATCAGCTCGATGTCGAGCGCGGCCGCCGCCATGCGGAGCGACCCGAACTCGTCGAGGTGTTCGATCGACCTCGGGATCATGCCCACGAGACTCCGGTGAAGCTCCTCGAGCTCCTCGAGGGCGCCGTCACTCTCGTACTCCCGAAGCGACCGGAAGATCGACTCGCGCTCCGCGAGGCGATCACGCATCGCGTCGCGCTCGGAGACGGCCCGGTTCTTGGCCACGGCGGAGGGGACCGTGATCCCCATGGTCAGGAGCGGAAGCGCAGCCACGCCTGCAAAGAGCGCGAGGCTGACCTTGCGGCGCCCCATCCCCTTGGCGTGGGCCCGAACCGTGTTGGGTGAGGTCACAGCCATCAGTTGCCTCCAGGAAGCGCTTCGAATGCGCCATCAGGCTGCTCCGGGCCCTGGCGAAGAGCCTTGCCGTACGCTGATTCCTGGCCGACCGGCACGAGGCGCGCCGTCGCGAGGAAGCGAAGTGAGCCGTTCCCCGGCCCGAAGACGCCGATCGGGCCAAGATCGCTGAGGCTGGGCGGCTCGATCTGAACGTTCACCACGCCCGGCACACGTCCGAGAGCTGCTCGAAGTCGGTGCAGCGCTCGCGTGGTCTCTTCGGGATCATCGATGACGACGCCCCGCACATGAAGGGCACCGACCTCGCCGAGGGCGGGCGAGATGGCGGCGCCGCCGACCGCCAGGCCGATCGCACGCATGGAGAGGAGACGCGTGCCGTCGCCGAACGCGCGCCGCAGCCCCGCCAGGATCGGTGTCGCGCTGATGCCGAGGCCCTCGAGCTGCTGCAGCTCCTGGCAGTCTGCGATGAGCTGTGCCTCCAGCGCCGAGGCTCGCGCCTGCCGCTCCCGAAGCGCCTCCAGATCGGCCGATGCCGCCTCGACGACCCTCGCTTCCGTCGAGATCGACGAGGTCAAGCCGTTCATCCCGTCGCGCATGGCGAGGGCGACCGTGCTGCAGAGGACGAGCGAGGACATGGCGACCGCCGCGATCGAGCGGCCCCGTGGACGCAGCGGAAGGCTCAGATCGAGCGCCGCGACTCGCGGCGAGCGAAGCGCGCGGAGGAGGTCGATCCGCGCCTCGTTCGGCGCGCTGGCGATCCATCCCGCTCCTTCGGCCTGGAACGGCATGGCGCCGATCGCGCCGGCCACGCGGACATCGCCGAGCGCCATTCGAATGGCCGGTGCGAGCCGATCGAGGGCGGAGCGAACGGCACCGAGGATCAGGATGTCCGTCACCTGGTCACCGCGGCTCGAGCGACGCCAGAACGCGTCGACGCCGCGTAGTTCCTGAACCAGCGCCCGCGCGACTTGCTCTCCGGCGAGGTGCATGTCAAGGCTGCCAGGAAGGGTCGACAGGTGTGCCAGACGGCCACCCGACACAAGTCCGATCGCGGCGGATTCGCGATCGAAGACGAGCACGAGCGTGGCCCGCCCTTCGCCCGCAAGCGTCGTGCTTCGGACGGAGAGGAAGGGAGCGGTTCGGGCCGGGACGACGTCCCGAACGACCCACCCCTGCGCACGAAGCTCCGTCTGCATCGCGATGAGGGGCTTCGCCAGCATGGCATGGACGAGCCAGCGCCGCTCCTCGCGGTCCGGCCCATCGAGCGCCAGTCCTGTGAACGTGACCTCCTGGGGAGTCGCGTCGATCAGCGCCGCCGAGCGGCGCGCCACCACCTGGGTGAGCTCCTTCGAAGGAAGGTCCGGAACCTCGATGATCTGCGCGGGGAGAAACTCGTGCGAGAGCGCCAGCCGGATGGAGCGGCGCGCGACTCCGTGCTGCTTCAGCGTGGTGACGATATGAGACGCCAGCGCCTTACCGATCGGGAGGTCGTGCGTGAACTGAATGAGGCGAGAGCTTCCCGCCATCCGATGCGCGGGGCTGCCCTTCGCACGGGGCGCCAGGACCTCGACTTCGGACGGGGACAGGAGCACCACGAGCGGCTCCGCTCGAGAGAAGCGCGCGAGCGTGGAGTCGGCGCCGGATAATCCGTGCTCAGGATCGTCCGTCGCGACCTCGGGATCCCACGTCTCGTAGGCTGGATCGCGATCCGCCTCCGGACTGGTGGCGTCACCCGCACCCAGTTCGGCATCCGTGATGGCGCCGACAGGTACGGTGCCGTAGCTCGAAAGCTCCGGATCCGCGAGGTTGTCGGGCTCGGGTTGAGGGGTCTCTGAATCGATCATAGGAACTCGCGGCGGCGCGCGTGTCCTGGGTGATCGACCGAGCCGGTAATCGACTTGAGACGCCGAGGCGCGGTTCTGTATCTATTCGCGAAGCCTTTGGAGAGACTCGACCAATTTTTCCACCGTCGCCGCGCTGACCGTCACGGTGATGGTCCCCTGCAAGCGCGCCGCGCGAACGAAGCGCGCCCCTCCTTCCGGAGACTCTTCCGGCCGAGCGAAGTCGATCCGGAAATCGTTTCCACCCACGATGGGTTCGACCTCGATGCTGAACCACGGCTCGCCATCCAGAGGTTCGCCAGCCACTTTCTCGGCGACGACGTCCGTGGGGAACAGAGTTCGTAGACGTTTGAAGAGATCGAGGACGGCCTGCGTCACGAGCGTTTCTCCGGTGGCGCTGGTGTAGCGGTCCCCGCCGGGATAGGTCCGGACGATGACTGGCTCGCCCTCCAGGGCAGGTCCCGATGCGCGGATAGCGCTGATCCCGCGGTCCGGAAGCGGCATGAGCGACGAGTCGTCGAACCAGGCGCGCGGTGACGCGGAAGGCGGCGTGAATCGCGCGATGCGCCAGACGCGGTCGTCTCCCGCGGCGAGCACGTAGGCGGCGCGTCCCGGCGCGGGTGCGATGAGGAGATCGACCATGGGCGAGTCCCCCATCCGCTCTTGCTCCGACACGCGAAGCTGCAGCGCCTTGGCCTTCGTCAGGCCATAGCCGGCGTGGCTCCCGGGTTCCTCGCTGACGAGATCGAGGGTCGTCATGGATCCAATCCGCGACAGCAGGTCGTCGACGCGATCCGCGAAGGCGGCCGTGCCGTGAAGCTCCGCGATCGTCCAGACGTCGGGGGCCCCCACGTCGCCGGTCGTCTCGACCGAGGTCCTGCGGGTCAGCGTCGTCCGTTCGAGGCCACCGGTTTCCACGGCGGCGAGATCGGCCCGCTCCAGAACGATGGAGCGCGCCCGCGAGGCGTCGAAGCCCGGGAGGACAGGCTGAATCTGTCGCTGGCTGATGCCACCTCCAGCGTCACCGACGAACCAGGAACCCGCCAGGGCCCCCAGGATCAGGACGAGGATCCAGTTGCGAACGGCGACGTGGAGGAACCCGCCGCGGGCGCCCATGGCCCTGGCGCCCGGCGGGCCAAAGCGTCGAGCGGACACCTGCGAAGAAGACTGAGGATGGGACTGCGGCATCGTGCTCACCGTTTCTCTCCGGCTGCCCGGGTCTTCCGTGATCGCTGGGTCAGGTTCCAGGCCGCGCCGAAGAGCCCCAGGACGAGGAGCGCGCCCCCCGCTGGCAGGAGCATGGTCAGCCACTGCTTGCCCCGCGCCAGCTGGCGCGCACGATCGGACTTCTGGTCCCGCATACCCTGCTCGTACGCGGTCTCGAACGGATCACGCTCGAACACGCCGGCCTTCTGCATCTCCTCCGTCAAGAAGTCCCGCAGCGGGCGCGGCTTCGGGGCCCGTGAGCGAAGCCCGATCAGTTCCTCGTCCAGCGTGAGCCAGTCGATCAGGTTCTCGGCGAGCACCACGCCACCCGAAGCACTGAAAGGAGCGAGCACTTCCCCCTGCGGAGCCCACGGATCCCGGAGCCAGTCCGCGTCGCCGAAGACGACCACCTGGCTCGTGCTACGTGGCCCCACGCTGGTGGAGACGGGTCCCTCGCTCGACGAAGGCCTTCCGTCGCGGCCGATGACCGGCGGCGGCGCCGCTTCCTTCCAGGGGCTCGGGAAGAGCCCGCCGAACACGGCGCCGATGACGTGCCGAGCGCTCGGCTTCTGCCGCAGGTACGTCATGCGATTGCGCAGCTCGCGCGAGTCCGTGCCCAGCTGAAGCAGAATCTCGTCCAGACGCGAATCGTCGGAGCTCCAGGCGAGGTCTTCCCGCTTGATCCCATCCGGAACAGGCCTGAGCTCCGCCGGAACGATCGGATGGGCCCAGGCGAACTGCACTCGCTCGACGCCACGGGTCGGCGATAGGTCGTCGGAGAGTCCCTCGTCAGGAACCGTGATCAGAAGCGGCGAATGCACCGCCACGATGGCCTGGCCGGTCCAGGCGGCGCGCGTCGACTTCCACTTGCCGTCCCAGATGTGCTTCGAGGTCAGGACCTCGATTCCCCACCCCCGAAGAAGCTTCCCGAAGGCGCTCGTCTTGAGGTCCTCCTCGCTGTAGGTGGCATTGCCCACGAGCACGTTGTAGTCCGGATCGTCGATGCAGACGATCAAACGGCCTCCCCGCTGGACGAACTGATCGATCTCGTACACCGTTCGCTCCGGCAGACCCGAGGGCCGAACGACGAAGACGACGTCAATATCGTCAGGGACGGCGCGTCCCGTCTCCAGTCCCTCCAGAACGGTGAAATGGCTCCGCCGCTCCAGGGTGCTCCGCAGGTAGCGATAGGTCGGGCTTGCCTCGGCGATCCGGGCCTTGTTCTGATCCTGGGTCGGGGAAGGTTCGATCGCCGCTCCGATCCATCCGATCCCGGGTTTGCGATCGGCGAGAAGTCCGTGCAGAGCCGACGCAAACTGGGTCTCGAACTCGAAGGGGCGCGGGGCCGGAATGCGCTCCGTGCGGCCGCGGTACGCCAGCTCGAGGGAGAGCCAGACGGGCTCACCGCTTCCGCCGCCTTCGAGCGCAGCCGCCTGGGCGCGCATCGGGCGGAAGCCCGAATCGTCGGCGTTGCGCCGCGCTTCGGAGGAGCGGGTCGGGTCCAGGGTTTGTAGCTCGAACGCCTCCGGTCGAAGCTGAAGGATCTCCTCGAGCTGGCCTCGAATCCGCGCGCCCCTGAGCGCGAGCTGGCCGTCCTCGACGTCTTCCGTGACGAAGAGTCGAACGGTGACGCGATCTTCGATGCGAGCGACGATGCTCTTCGTCGCGTCCGACATCGAGTTCAGGCCATCCTCCGAAAGATCGGCGCGGATGCGCAGGTGCCGGTCGGCCAGGAGATTCGCGAAGAGCGCGATCAGAGCGAGCAGAACGATGGTCAGCGCGGCGTTCCAGCGAAGCGCACGCTTGCTCGGGTGAGCCAGTCCGGGTTCGAGTTCCACAGGTTCGAGATCCACCATGGCTAGCGCCACCGCCTGCGTTCGATGCTGAGCGTGCCGGCGACGAGTCCCAGCACGGTCACGAGTGCGAAGTAGATGAGGTCCCGGACGTCGATCACGCCGCGGGCGGCCCCACCGAGGAAATGGGACGTCGGGCTGGCGGCCTCGAGGAACGAGGCGGCTCCACCCGGAAAGATCCTGACGAAGAGCGGCAGCGCCCAGAAGAGCCCGAGGAGCAGTGAGCTGATGAGGAAGGCGACCAGCTGCTCGCCGCTGAGCGAGGACATGAACTGGCTGATGGCGACGTAGGCCGCCACGAGGAAAGCGGAGCCGAAGAGCCCGACCCAGACGGTATTCCAGTCGAGCTCGCCGATCTGATCGACCGTGATCGCGGCGCTCATGACGGCGAGGAGGACCATGAGGCAGGTCAGCACCCATGCGCCCAGGAACTTGCCCAGCACGACGGCACCGGTGCGCACGGGATAGGTGAGCAGCAGCTCCTCGGTTCCCGAGCGACGCTCCTCGGACCACGCCCCCATCGTCAGCGCGGGGACCACCAGCGCGAGAAGCAGCGGAAGCCAGTGGAAGAGCACGATGAGGCTCGCCTGCCCGCCTTCCCAGAGCCCGGGGAGCGGCACGCGCCCCACGGGATAGCCCAGGAAGAAGAAGAGCGCAGGGAGCACGATCACGAAGAGCGCGATCGCGACGTACGCGACGGGCGATTCGAAGGCGCTTCGCAGCTCTCGGCGCGCGAACGGAAGTACGCGGAAGCCGCCCATCAGACCGTCACCTCGGTGTTCTCAGTGCGCCCGGGCGAGGTTTCATCCGGGTCGACCGTGGCAGAACCCAGCATGCGCGTCCTCTCCAGGAAGACCCGTTCCAGGGTTGGCACCTCGTGACGCAGCTCGAGGATCTCGAAGCCGCGATCGTGAAGCGTTCGCGATGCGCGCGCAGCGACCTCGAAGCGGTCCTCCACCTCGATCATCGCGCGCAGGCGCCCGGCGTCGCCGCGGGCGACGATGCGCGGGCGAGACGCGCCGGGAAGATCCCCGAGAAGTCGCAGCAGCTCGGCCTCCTCTGCGACCACCGTGACGGAGATCGCCGCCGCGAGGCCTTCGCTGAGGTCGCCGATGGCGCCGTCGGCCACGAGCTGGCCGCCCGCGATGATGACCACTCGATGGCAGACCTCCTCGACCTCGGGCAGCACATGGGTCGACAGCATGATCGTCTTCGAGCGGGCGAGCCGCACGACGAGGTCGCGGATCCGTACGATCTCGCCGGGATCGAGACCGCTCGTGGGTTCGTCGAGGATCAGCACCTCGGGGTCGGCGAAGAGCGCCTGGGCGAGGCCGACGCGCTGACGGTAGCCCTTGGAGAGCGTGTGAATCCGCCGGTCCGTGTAGCCCTCCAGATCGCACGCGTCGACGACGCGATCGAAGGCGTCGCGGCGCTTGCGGCGGCCCATCCCATGGACCTGACCGACGAAGTCGAGGTAGCGATGGACGCGCATCTCGCGATAGAGCGGCGTGTGTTCCGGCAGGTAGCCGACGGCCGCACGGGCGCCGATCGAGCGCCCGTCGAGTGGTACGCCGGCGACGGTGGCACGCCCTTCGTCAGGAAGGAGCGACCCCGTCAGCATCTTCATCGTCGTGGACTTCCCGGCGCCGTTCGGCCCCAGAAAGCCCACGAGTTCGCCGCGGGCGACCTCGAAGGAGACCTGGCGAACGGCGCGAACGGAGCCGAAGGACTTGGAGAGCCCCTCGGCCTGGATCATGGCTGCCTGAATCATGGCGGATGTCATCGGGCGCCTGGGCTTCTCGGGCCCCCGAGGAAGCAGGAGGGGGAGCCTGAGTGGGAGCCGGCAGTGGAACCTGAAGGAGAATCAGCTGGAGGATCAGGCCTCGGGATCGACGGTGAATCGCTCGAGGAACTCGTCGGTTCGAGAGACATCGCTGAGTCGGGTGATCAGGAGATCGGCGGCTTCGGTGAAGTGCATGCGCGAGAGCACGCGCCTGAGGACGTGGATCAGCTTTAGCCTGCGGAGGCCGACGAGTTTCTCTTCCTTGCGGGTTCCCGTGCGCTCGATGTCGATCGCGGGGAAGATCCTGCGGTCGGCGAGCTTCCGGTTCAGTACCAGCTCCATGTTGCCGGTGCCCTTGAATTCCTCGAAGACGAGCTGGTCCATCCGGCTCCCGGTATCCACGAGCGTGGTGCCGAGAATCGTCAGGCTGCCCGCTTCGACGGTGTTCCGCGCCGAGCCGAAGATCTTCCGCGGACGCTCCATCGCGCGGCTGTCGAGGCCGCCCGACATCGTCCGGCCCGATCCGCCCGACTGGTTGTTGTAGGCGCGAGCGAGGCGCGTGATCGAGTCCAGAAGGATGATCACGTCGTCCCCCATCTCCACCATCCGCATCGCGCGCTTCCACACGACCTCGGCCAGCTGGATGTGGTGCTTGGCGCTTTCGTCGGCCGTCGACGCGAAGACCTGGCCGGTCGTCACGCTGCGCTGCCAGTCCGTGGCTTCTTCGGGACGTTCGTCGATGAGCAGCACCATGAGCTTGACGTCCGGGTAGCCCTTCTCGATGCCCGCCGCGAACTGGCGCATCAGCGTGGTCTTGCCGCTGCGCGGCGGCGCCACGAGCAGGCCGCGCTGGCCGCGGCCGATCGGACTCAAGAGGTCGACCATTCGCATGGAGACGTCGTCGGTCACGTCGCCCACGGAGTAATGGAAGTCCGGGTCGATGCTGGTGAGGTTCTTGAAGATCGGCTTGTTCTTCCAGAAGGCGGGCGGCTGCCCGTCGATCTCGTCGACGTTCTCGAGCTGGAAGCGATGCTTGAACCCGCGACCGAGCGGCCCCTTCAGGTACATCCCGTCGTGGAGCTTGTACTTGTCGACCAGCTTCTTCGGGACGTACACGTCGTCCTTGGACGGAAGCCACTGGTTCTCGAGCTTGCGGAGAACGGAGACGTTGCCCTTGTCGAGGAGGAACATGCCCTCACCGTGGGTAGGACGCGCGGCGTTCTCCGAGCTGCCGTCCGAGCCCCCCCCCTTGCCGTCCCGATGGGCGTCGCGGTGAGGTTCCCCGTGGGAGTCACGGCGGGCATCGCGGCGAGCGTCGCGCTCTCCGCGCTGGCGCTGTCGAGCGGGCCGTTCTTTCCTGTGCTGGGTGCCGTCTTTCGGCGGAGCGGCTTGCTGACCCCCTTCGCGGTCACCTCCGTCCTCCTGCGCACCCTTGCGACCGCGCCTGCGACGACGACGGCGTTTCGGACGGTCGGAGTCCTCACCGTCACGCTGGAAGCCCTCGCGCGGAGCGCCGTCGCCAGCAGAGTCTCCAGCGGGATCTTCGGAGGTCTCGCGCCGCTGCGGCGCGCCGCCGTTCTGCGCGGATCCGGCCGCACCTTTGGCGTCCGAGCGATCGTCCTGACCTTCTTCGCCGTCGCGGTTGCGTCGGCGGCGTCCTCTCCGGGTTCGACGACGCTTGCGTCCGCCTTCTTCATCGCCGCTCGAGTCGGAGTCGGCGCGTTCCTGCGACGCCTCGGCGTCGCGTTCCGGACGAGCGTCCGAGGTCGATTCAGCGGGGGCCTCGTCGACCGGCTTCCGGCGAGTTCTGCGCGCGGGCGGGGCGTCCGTCACCTCGTTCGATTCCGCCTTGGTCGTCTCGGGTGCGCTGGCGACTGGCGCGGGCTCGTCGGCCTTCCTGGAGGCAGCCGTCTTGCGTACGGCTTTCTTCGCGACCTTCTCCCGAACGGGCTTCGCGGCCTCGACTTCGCCCGCGGGCCCGTCGCTTTCGACTTCCGGGGAAGAGGACGCAGCCTTCTTCCGAACTGCCTTTTTCTTCGCAGCTGGCTTCTTGGTCGTGGCCTTCTTCGCCGTCGCCTTCTTGCGCGTGGCTTTCTTCCGCGTGCCGGAGGGGGCATCGGACTCGGAATCCGGCAGCGCTCCAAAGGGGAGAGCGGCCTGGTGGTCACCGAGGCTCTTGGTGTCTTTCGCGGTCACGGGAGTCGAGATAGAGACAACGAAGGGTCCGTGGTCCGGGCGTCACGGGACGCACCAGGGGACCCCGTCCTGCCTTGCAGGACGCGGGAACGAGCGCGGAGTCGATTCCGCGAAAGCGAGCGCCGCCCGGGTACCTGGTCGTCAGTGACCGGGAACAGAGGAAGCGTTTCGGAGGTCCGAGGGCACCAGGTCGGTCCACGATCGCCCGCAGGGGGCATGACTGGCCAAGGATTTGGGCAGTTCAACGCGTCGCGACGAGGAGCACAAGATGCCTCGCGAGGGGGCGCCAGTCGGGGAGTGCGGCCAGGGTTGGCCCGAGCCCAGGATCCGATCTGGATCGCGGCGGCACTCTGAAAGGGGCGAGCCGCGATGGGGTCAGTCTGGGCGGGCCGGGGGCATGATGCAAGCAGATGCCCGGCCAACCTCTGCCAAATCTGAGGCGGGAAGCCCCTGGTCGGGCCTTGCGGCATCCGAAACCGCCTTCTGGGACCCCTATTCGTCCCCACTCGAACCCCCAAAAAAAAACATCCAGCACTTGCCGGCGGCCAAAGCCACACACCAAGTGCTGGATGGTCGGGGTGAGAGGATTCGAACCTCCGACCTCTGCGTCCCGAACGCAGCGCTCTACCAAGCTGAGCCACACCCCGACTGGGGCGAGGAATTTAGTGGTCCAAGGGGCAGGAGTCAACGGGAAAGAAACAAAGGGTTGGGCACTTGTCGCGCGGCCCTGGCTCAAGGCGCAGCCCCAGCCACAGCCGCAGCCGCAGCCCCAGCCGCTCACTGCGTCCGCAGGACGCCCGGGCCTCGCTCGGCCCCCGCAGGGGCCCGAGCCGCCCGCGCGAGGCTTGCCCTCGCGGCCCGTGCGGCGAGCACGCCCGCCCGGCGAGGGCGCCTGCGCGGCGAGCGCGCCCGTCCGGCGAGGACGCCTGCGCGGCGAGCGCCAAGCGATGCAATCGCTATTTCGCCGTCAGGCGAAATGCCAGAGATACTGCGCGCTGTTACAACGATCGTGCGGTTCGGCATTCGATGCCTTGGTCGCAGTCCTGCCCGCTGGAGATCTCCCGACACCGACTGCCTGCCGTTCGCGCGAAGCGCCGAACGCGTGGGCTGAGGCTTCCCGATATCGGCTGGTGGCCTGCCCGCTGACCGGTACCCCTGCCGATCTCCCGACACAGTCTTCTCGACATCGACTACCTGCCGTTCGCGCGAAGCGCCGAACGCGTGGGCTGAGGCTTCCCGATATCGGCTGTTGGGCTGCCCGCTGACCGGTACCCCTGCCGATCTCCCGACACAGTCTTCTCGACATCGACTGCCTGCCGTTCGCGCGAAGCGCCGAACGCGTGGGCTGAGGCTTCCCGATATCGGCTGGTGGGCTGCCCGCTGGAGCGCTCGCCCGCAAGGGCGAGCTCGGCGGGTCTGAGGTCTGAGGTCTGAGGTCTGAGGTCTGAGGTCTGAGGTCTGAGGTCTGAGGTCTGAGGTCTGAGGTCTGAGGTCTGAGGTCTGAGAGGCAAGTCCGACAACTGCCCAGCTCGCCCATGCGGGCGAGCGCTCCAGCCGATATCGGGAAGCCTCAGCCCACGCGTTCGACGCTTCGCGCGAACGGCAGGCAGTCTGTACCGGGAGACCTGCGTCGGGAGATCGGCAGGGGCACCGGTCAGCGGCCAGCCCACCAGCCGATATCGGGAAGCCTCAGCCCACGCGTTCGGCGCTTCGCGCGAACGGCAGGCAGTCGGTGTCGGGAGACCTGCAGCGGGCAGGACTGCGACCAAGGCATCGAATGCCGAGCCGTCCTATCGCTGCAACAGCGCGCAGTATCTCTGGCATTTCGCCTGACGGCGAAATAGCGGTTGCACCGCTGTGCGCTCGCCGCGCAGGCGCCCTCGCCGGGCGGGCGTCCTCGCCGGACGGGCGCGCTCGCCGCGCAGGCGTGCTCGCCGCACGGGCCGCGAGGGCAAGCCTCGCGCGGGCCGCTCAGCCCCTGGCGGGGCCGAGCCTGGCCCGGGCGTCCTGGCGGACGCGTGGGACGCCCCCGGATCTCGGATCTCGGATCTCGGACTGAAGGCTTCAGGCTAACACCTGCGCCCTCAACTACTTGCCCAGGTCCACGAACACGCCCCCATTGTTCTCAGCGAGCCCCTTCATGAACGACTTGTCGAAGTTGCCGATCGCAATCGTATGGAGGACGACCTTCCGGAGCGCGTTGGCCTCCGTGATCCGCTCGCCGATCTCCTTCGGCTCGATGTACTTTCCATGGGTGGGGCGGCCATCGGAGAGGAAGAAGATCGTGTCCACTTCCCCGAGATAGTCCTGCTTCACGTGGCTACCGCCATCCTCCAGGCCCAAGGCGAGGCTGAGCGCACCGTAGGTGTTGGTTTTTCCCGCACCGAGGTTCGCCGCTGCACCGAGGCCCACCTCCGCCAGGTCCGCCTTACTGTTTCCACCCAGCGGCTCCAGGCGCTTCACGAAATCCAGCGCGCTCTCCTTGTTGATGACGTTCGCAGGCACCAGCGTTTTCTTCCAGCGCTTGGTCTTCGTGGCAAAGGCAATGATGCCGAAGTTCACGTGCGGCTCGAGACTCTCGATCGTCGACGCGAGCTCCGTCTTCACGATGTCCATCCGCGCCCATGAAGGGTAGTTCGCGCCCTCGAAACGCTCCTTCTCCACCACCAGGTCCTCCATCGAACCCGAAACATCGATCACGAAGAGGAGCGAACGGCTGGGCGTTTCGACGCCGTGGAACGACGTCCCCCCGCCAGCACCGTACGTCTTCCTGCGCTCCGCCTGGGTCGCGCGCAGCTTCGCCAGCTCCTCGTCACTCGGGATCTGGTAGCGATCCCCATAGGCCTCCCAAAAAGACTGCCACTGCTTGAGCCGCGTCCCGAAGGTTCGGCCTGTCAGGTTGTCGAGCGACTCGCCCACGTCCGAGATGAGGCGGCCTTCTTCAAGTCCAAGGCGCTCGATCAGGAGCGGAATCGAATCACGATCGCGGACGCTGCCGAGCGCGCTGATCGCGGAAGCTCGGACCTGCCAGACCTCGTCGGCGAGGTGGGCGCGCGCAGCGGCCAGCGCCTCGTCCTTCGCCTTGAGAGAAGCGAGTCCATCGATCACGGCGCAGCGAACGGCCGGCTCCTCGTCTTCGGCAAGCGGCGCGATCGACGGGGCCACCGCCGGATCCCCCCCCGCGGCGAGCGCCAGCACGCACAGGCGACGGATCGCCCAGTTCCGGTCCTGAAGGCTCTCGACCACGACCTCCCCGAGCCCCTTGTAGCCGCCGTCTCGCATGGCCTGCAAAAGCCCGATGCGAACATCATCCTTCTTCTCTTCCTCGAACGCCGCGATCAATCGATCGATCGGCGGACGCTCCTTGAAGCTGGAAAGAACGCGCGCAGCGGCACGCGCCACCTCGGGGTCCTTGTCCCCGAGAAGCGGCACGAGCGCGTCCACGACATCCGGCGCCTCCACGTCGAGAAGAGTGAGCACAGCCTCTTGGCGCGAGGCCGAATCCTTCAGCTTGCGGAAGTACTTCTTGAAGTCCCGGACCGTGTCGTCCGCCGCGCCCCTGGCGCCGGGCGCCGAAGAGTAAACGCTGCCGCCGAGCGCCGAAGAGTAAACGCTGCCGCGGAGCGCCGAAGAGGAAACGCTGCCCCCGGGCGCCGACACGTAAGCATTGGGTACGGCAGCCGATCGAGATGGCCCCGCCGGAGCCAGGGAGAACAGCGTGACGGCGAGAGCTAGGAGCGCGGGGTGAGCCATGAAGACGATTCGGGTAGTCCTGGGAACGTCGAGAGCGAGACAGAGGGGGGGGGTCGAGGGCCTCTGTAGGCCCTCAGTGTAGTCGAGATACAGGTTCTCTTCACGCTTTGAGCCGCCGGACGACTCCCGGGGGAAACGAGCGACGCCGCCCTCCCCCATGGATCGGGGGAGAGCGGCGTCTCTTCGAGTCCGCAGGTTCGGGCTAGCGCCGCATCCGGGAAGTCGCGCGGCGCGCGGTCGCCAGCTCGACGCTCGTGCTGTCGAGCGTCACCCGGACGCCGCCGTCCAGGAGCAGCGTGACCTTCTCGTCCGTCTGCGAGACCAGGTGCCCGTAGAACACACCGCCAGCCGCCCGGACCTTCACCCGATCGAGCCCCTTGGTGCTATCCATCGAATCACTGGGCGAACGAAGCTCGGTTCTTCTTCCACCGCCGAGACGGTCGATCCGCTCCGCGCGGCGGGAATCGAGCGTCATGCGCCCGAGTTTCGTATCGAGCACGATCTTCTGATCGCCCACTCCGTGGAGGCGACCGTCGACCGACTCGCCCCCGTCGAAGATCACGCGCACGTTGCCGACGTTGGGGGTCAGAACGAACTCGTCTCCCTGCAGCTTGCTCTTCGGAACCGTCCGGTTCTTCCAGACATTGGCATCATCCTGACGCTTGAGCGCGCTCTTGCGACGTCCGGAGGGCGCGTTACCCGCGAGGCTGTCGAGCACTTCCACGGTTTCCGGCTCGGTGACCCTCGGCTCGGCCTGGGCAACCGCGGTCTCCACGGGCACCTCGACGACGGGCTCCACCGCCACCTCGACCGCGGGCTCCTCGACGATCTCCACGGCGACCGTGAGAACGTCGATCGGGCCCTCCACGGCGACCTCGGTCGGAGCGGGATAGACGTCGCTCATTTCAGGCACGGCCTCGACTTCCGGATCGACAGACACTTCGACCGGCACCTCGACCGTGACGGCGACGAGCTCCTCTGCGACGGGCTCGGCGGATGGCTGTGCCACGGTCTCGTCGGGTACATGCACCGGGCCGAACATGGCGTCGAGTCGTGCGTGCGCCGCCGCCAGGTCGAGCTCGGTGTCCTCTTCGGACTCCGCTTCGGCCACGAGTTCCGCGACTTCCGCGACTTCCGCGACCTCCGTGACCTCCGCGACCTCCGTGACCTCCGTGACCTCCGCAACTTCCTCGGCGACCACTTCGGGCTCCGGAGCGACTTCGGCTGCCGCGACTTCTGCGGGAGCTTCTTCCGGAGCAGCGGACTCTTCCATGCCCTGCTCTTCGCTCCGCTCCGTCTCCTCGCTCTCGAAGAGAGCAGCGAGGTCGAGCAGGTCCTGGGCCATCGTGTCTTCGCCTTCGAGCGTAGGCTCCTCGACCGGCTCCTCGACCGGTTCCATGGCCAGCTCCATCGGGACCTCCATCGGGACCTCCATCGAGAGCTCCGTCGGAGCTTCCTGGAACTCGGTGTCCTCGGCCGTGACCGACTCGGCCGTCACCGACGCATCAGGCCCGACCTCGACCGAGGCCAGCGTCTCGTCCTCGAACATACCGAACGGCAGGAAGAACTCGAACTGGGCCTCGAACTCCTCTGCCTCCGCGAGCTGACCCCCAGCACCGGGGCCCTCCCACTGAACGGGACGAACGTCGCCGAAGCCCTGGTTGGCGAACCAACCCGAGCGCGAGACCCCGAGATCCGCAAACGAATCGACCTCGTCCCGCGTGTCGACATCGCCGTAAATCGTCGCGATGTCGTCGATCGGATCGATGCTGAGCACGTAGGAGTCGAGGAAGCTCTGGGGCAAGAACATGTCGTCCTCGAGGTTGCCGAACGCATCGAGCACGTCCTTCACCACCTCTGGATCGATCGCTTCGTCGAATTCCCGAGCCGCGGTCATCGCGACGGCATCGAACTCCTCGTCCGTCGTCTCGACCTCCAGCGTATCCTTGGGAGTGACCGCCTGAGCCATACCGGACCCGAAGGCCGAGAAGCTCGGGCGCTGATCTTTCTGGCTCTCGATCTTGCCCGCCTGGCCGTTCAGAGGGAGCTCGCCCGGTTCACGCGGGCTCACCACCGTGGCGCTGGGCCCGGTCTCCTTCCCGGGTGTGGCTCCGACCACCTTGCTCGATCCGTCCCGCTGGTAGCTGACCCGCGCACTCGACGCGGTGGCCTCGGCGCCCGGGGGCAGGACGAGTTCCACGTTGTTGCCTTCCATGACGTCCACCACGTCGGGCGCTGCGACCTGGAGGTCGACGCCACCATGGTTCGTCACGGGCTTCTTGACGAACGCCCAGACGGCGATGCCGCTGAAAGAAACGAGCAGAGCGACACCCGCAGGAACCAGCGCGCGGGAGACAGCCTTGGACGTGGCCTCGGGCTCCACGAAGGAAGCACCGAGCGACGGGTCGCCGGTCACGAGCCCCTCGATGACCCCCTCGATGGGGTCTCGGTGCTCCTGGTCATCCCCACCGCCCTCGAGCCAGGCTTCGATCGGCTCATCGCGCTCGCCGAACTCACCCGGCAGCGCGTGGACCTCCTCGAAGGACGATTCCCGCTGGCTCGGAAACTCCGCGGCTTCGGAATCACTTTCCTTGTCGAGCAACCATGAGTTCTCATCCGGCTCCATACCCCCATCCAGGCTCTGGGCGTCGAAGTCGGGCTCGGGGCGGCCGAAGTATCCGTCTTCATTGGACGGCGGCTGGGGATGCATCGGAACGTCAGACATCTTGGGCGGGTGGGTCATGCCGAGGAGCGCGCCCTGCCGCTGCACATGCCGCGGGAGCCGACCCTCTACTGGGAACCAAGTCGGAGATCGACCTCCGGGGAGGCCCATCCGCAGCCAAGCGCCCGAATCCACCGTCAGATTCCGTTCCCGGAGCACGAACGTCCCTCGTTGGGACCCGCAAAGGGCGCACTGGCGCCCTTCCTCCCCCTACTTCTTCTTCAGCACCCGTCGGCCCGCCTGTCTCAAGGTGAGTCCCTCGGTATCGAACTGCTCCAGGATGGGGATCAGGAACTTCCGGGTCGTTCCGAGCGCATCCCGCAGATCCGGGATCTCCAGGTGCCCGTGGACCTGGCAGTTGGCGATCACCGCCCGACGTGCCTCCTCCACCACCTCTCCAGACAGATAGAGCTCCGCGCCGATGTGCGTCACCTGCCCTTCATCCACGCCGAGCTTCAGCACGGTATCCACGGACGGCCGCGGCACCCCCAGGGCCGTCGCGAGCTCGCCCGGGCTGGGCGGCTGAAACCGCGCCTCGCGCAGCGCCGCGAGCACGCCGTCCCTCAGCTTCGCTACCTCGGGATCGAGGGTGACTTCCCGCCCGGCGAGCGCGACGAAGCCACCGGTCGAGAGGACCACGCGCCCTTCGGCAGCCTCCCGATCCAGCAGCACGCCGATCAGCGCAGGATCGAGCTTGAGGCGCGCCCGCAGGTCACGGATATCCATCCGGCCTCGCAACGGGTGCTCCGCGAACCATCCGGCGAGGCTCTCGTTCAGCTCCGTCAGGCACAGATCCAGCGTCTCCGCGTGGATCCACTTCGACTTGCCCAGATCCGCGACCTTCCCCTCCGACTGCAGCTCGCGGAGAAGCTCCTCCGTTTCCTGCCGCGGTCGTTTGATCCCGAGCGCCATGTCCTCGAGGGAGGCCCAGCGTTCCGGCGACCTCACGAGCAGCGCTTCGAGAAGCGCGGCGGTGGAGCCAAGGCTGGCCGCCTGCCGCTGGAGTTCATCGATGATGAAGGTCTTGAAGCGCTTGAGTCGGTAGCGGCTCTCCTCCAGGATCACGCCCCCGCCGAGGGTCATCGCAGGGGACGCCAGTCGGAGCACGAAGCGGTCTCCAGGTGCGCAGACGAGCGGTGTTTCCATCCGAAACTGAACGAGGCCTTCCTGGCCGCCCGCGAGCTCCTCCGCGTCGAGCAGGACCATCTCGCCGATCGCGTCGGTCGTGCCGGTGTGCACGCGCACCTGCATTCGGTCCACGATCGGAAGCGGCAGTCCCTCGAGCGCCAGAAGCTGCGCGCCGACCATCGACTGCGGCTTGAAGAAGCCAGGCGTCGCGACGACGTCCCCGCGGTGCACCTCGTGGTGATCGATGTCCGAGATGTTGAGCGCGGTCGAGTGCCCCGCGCGCGCGGTGTCCGAACTCTCGTGGTACGCCTGAATCCCGCGCACCTTGCCCCTCTGTCCGCTCGGGAGCACCTCGACCATTTCACCCACGGACAGCACACCGCTGACCGGGATCCCGGTCAGGATGGTCCCGAAGCCGCGCGCGCTGAACACGCGCTGCACCGGCATCCGAAACACGCCCTCGGCCTGGCGCGGCTCCGCCTCCGCGGCCATCGACATGAGAAGCCCCTTGAGCTCCTCCATCCCGGTCCCCTGGATCGCCGACACGTGGACGATCGGCGCGCCCTCCAGGAAGGTCCCCTCCACGGTCTCACGAACGTCCTCTTCGGCGAGATCCGCCATGTCGGGATCGACGATATCCACCTTGGTGAGCGCGACGAAGCCGCGCTTCACGCCGAGCATCTGCATGATCGATAGATGCTCCCGCGTTTGCGGCATCACGCCGTCGTCGGCCGCGACCACGAGGATCACGAGGTCGATGCCCGTCGCGCCCGCCACCATGTTGCGGATGAAGCGCTCGTGGCCCGGAACGTCCACGATGCCCACGCGGCGACCGTCGGGGAGATCCATCCGGGCGAAGCCGAGGTCGATCGTCATTCCGCGCGCCTTCTCCTCGGCCCACCGATCCGGGTCGGTACCGGTCAGGGCCTGGACGAGCGTGGACTTGCCGTGGTCGATGTGACCGGCGGTGCCGATCACGATGGGCTGAATCTCCAAAGGGGGATGTGGCTTGGGGCTTCCGAACGGGATCCAGCTGGTCCGATGCCGGGCCAAAGCTGCGCGGGGGATGGTAACAGCCCGTATCATCCTCGGTATGGAGCCCGCCCCAGCACCTTTGCCGCTTCCTTTCCGAACGCTCAAGCCCTGGCTCAAGGAGCGATACGGTCGCGCGGTCTACCGCGTCGCCCTCGACGCAGGCTCCACCTGCCCCAACCGCGATGGAACCAAGGGCTTCGGCGGCTGCACCTACTGCGACGTCGAGGGGTCCGGGACCGGGGCTCTCAAGGCGGGAGATGGGCTGACCGAGCAGCTCGGCATCGGCCTGAAGCGCGTGGCTCGCCGCAGGCGCCGGGGCCTCGAGAAGGCGGTCGAACCGGGCGTGATCGCCTACCTGCAGAGCTACACCAACACCTACGTGGACGCGGCGCGGTTCCGGGAGGTCCTCGACGTGTTCCGGCCTCATCTGGCGAGCGCAGGCGGTCCCATCGTCGCGGTCGCGGTCGCCACGCGCCCCGATTGTGTGCCGGACGAGTCACTCCGCGCGCTGGAGGAACTCGCGGCGGAGACCGACGTCTGGCTGGAACTCGGGCTCGAATCGGCCAGCGATGCGGTCCTTTTGGACATCAATCGACTGCACACGCTCACCGAGTTCGAGGACGCGGCCACCCGTGCTCGGCAGGCCGGGCTCGTGACGGTCGGGCACGCCATCCTCGGCCTGCCCGGTGACGGACGTGAGGGAGCCAGAGCCACCGCGAACGCCCTTCGGGAAGCGGGCCTCGACGGCGTCAAGGTCCACCACCTCATGGTGCTGAAGAAGACCCAGATGGCGCATCAATGGCGCTGCGGTACGCTCCAGGTTCAGACCGCCGACGAGTACGTCGACTGGCTCGCCGACTTCGTCGAACGAATCGGCCCCGACCAGGTTCTGCATCGGATCACGGGGGACTCCCCGGACGACAAGCTTCTCGCTCCGATCTGGAACGTGCCGAAGAACGCGATCCGGGAGCGCCTGGCGGCCGAACTCAGCGCCCGCGGAACCGAGCAAGGATCGCTGGCAGGCCGGTAAGGAGCCCCTCCGAAACGGGCGTCGATACCGACAGCCTCCTGGCGCCGAACCAGGTGCGCAGGGTACTCACTCGCGTCCAGAGCGGCGTGACCAGGACGAACGGTGCGTGCAGGAGCAGGGTTCGATGGACCGCTTGCCTGGGAGCTGGGGGGCCACCGCGGAGCCCCACCTCCCCCGCCGCCGCGCGCGCCCGCATCGCCCCGCGCCAGCAGTCCACGTCCCAGAGTCCGGCGATGGTGCTCTGCAAGAGCGGAGCATACTGCGCATCGTTCGACAGGTCCTCGAGGCAGGCCTCGAGCCGCGCGAGCGTCTCGGAACTGCGGTCGAATCGAGCCCGCGCGATCGAATAGAGCGCCTCGGCGCGGATGTCCCCGAGACGCGAGCGATAGAGCGACGCCACGAGCATCCAGTCACGTCCGGGGATCTTCCCGGGAACTCGGGTGAGCTGATCGCGAATCTTGTCCAGAACGGCAGCACGCGAGACGGTCTCGACGGCTTGCGCGCGAAGCTCCGCCGACCGGAGCGGAACGGAGCGTCCGAGTCGCTCCGCCCAGTCCCTCGTGCGATCCGTGTTCCAGACGCGGACGCCCGCGTAGGACGAGAGGGAAACGATCCAGCCGGTGGCCAAACAACACTGAACTCGCATCGCCCAGTACTCGTGGCCGCGCAGGTCCACCAGATGCTCTGCCTTGAGGGGATCCCAGACGCTCAGGAGTCCGTTGCGGGTCGTGACGAGCACACGCTCTCCTCCGCGAGTCCACGCCGCCGCCATCGCGAGTTCGCCGAGCGCTCCGTCCTTCGCGCGACTGGCGAACAGCACGCGGGTCGTCTCGGTCGCGAGGTCGAAGATCACCACCTCCCGATTCACGGTCACGAAGACCCCGCGCTCGTGGCCGCGCTCGCCGGTCATCGAGAGCTGACTGCTCAGCGATCGAAAGCCCGAGTCGAACTGGCCGAGGAGCTCGCCCGTGATCGGGTCGAACGTCAGCACCTGCCCCGGCTGCGTGACACAGACGAGGCGATCACCGGCGAAATCGATTCCGGTGATCTCTTCACCCGCGGCGAGATGCAGGGACGACGTGACCTCGCCAGGCGCCGCAGATCCGCCCGCGGAACGCGGCGCGTCCACCGTGATTCGCTGGACTCCGTTCGAAGTGGCCACGAAGAGAGCCCCGGCCCGATCCTCGCGAGCCGCGCACTGGACGCGCGCCCCGGCGTTGCCGTACGCGGGTCGACGCTGTCCGTTCGGATCACCGTCCTCAGGCGGATGCCAGAGGAAGTAGTGCCCACCCTCCGTGCCCGCAAAGATCGACTCGGACCCCGCCGGGCCGACGAATCCCACCGCCGAGACCAGGGACACAGGGTCGGTGAACACCTCGAGTGGCTCACCTCGCTCGAGATCCCAGACGATGACCACACCGTCCCGGCCTCCGGTGACCAGCCGACGTCCGTCTGGACTGAACGCCAGGGAGTTGACGTCGTTCACGTGGCCCCGGAGAGCGATGCCCCCGCCGGCGACGACTCGATCGAACGCCCGCAGCCAGCCGTCCTCGCCCGACGTCAGCACCATGCGCGTCCCCGCGACGAAGTCGACGTCGGTCAGGGGATGGGGACTGCCGCTGAGAGCGCGGACCTCGCCCCCGCTCTGAAGGTCGACGAGGTGGAGAAGCTTGTCCACCCCGACCGCGGCTGCCAGCTCCCCATTCACGGCCAGACCCGCCAGCCTCTCGCCCAGCCAGTCGATGACGTACGTGGCGACCGGCGAGGCCGAGGAGACCGGCGATGCCGAGACCTCACCGGGTTTCGGTAGCAGGAATCCGCGAACGGCGCCTTCCTGGGTGATCAGAACGCCCTTGCCGGAGGCATCGATCTCGACGCCTTGGATCTGGTGAGAGCCCGTTTTCAGCCTGAAGACGCGGCTTCGCGCGCGCCCTCGATATTCCACGAGATCGCCGTCGATCGACGCGGCCCAGAAAGCGGTCGAATCGGTGGACGCCGAGGTGGCCGAAGCGTCGACATCATCACGCACCGCCTCGACTGCGATGATGGAGCTCGCCAGATCGTCGAGATGGGTCAGCGTTCCCGAGAGCAGGTCCCACTCCAGGAGGTTCCCCTCGTTGGTTCCGACCACGGCCCGGTCGCCGACGACGAGAACTTCGACAGGATCCCGGCGTCGATCCTGGGGAACTCGGCTCGACCTCAAGAGATCATGGGCCGATAGCTCGCCGGGCCCATAGAGATGCAGGTGTCCGCTCTCCAGCGCAGCGACCAGTCGCTCGCCCTCCGCGTCCCAGGCCAGTCCGTGCGTCACACCGCAACGAATGAGCGCCTTCGGTTCGAGGCCCGGCAGAGAGACGAGGCTGATCCCCTCGTTCGACGCCACGGCCACCATCCGACCGTCCGGGCGAAGGGCGATCTCATCCAGCACGCCCGTCGATAGCTGAACGGATCCGAGTGCCTGGTCGATCCGCGCATCGAGATGGGCCCACTCCCACGATCGAAGCGCGACCGGCGCCTGATCGAGGTGGAACCTGGCGCGCCGGGTGGCTCCCTCCCTCAGGGCGGCCTCCGCGGCCGCGAGGTCACCCGCGTAGGCGCGCCGTTGGCTCGTCGCCTGGCTCGCGCGCAGATCGCGCACGTAGAGGGCGCCGATCAATCCCAGAAGGCAGACCGCCACCGCGGCGACGGCCGTCGCCAGGCGATGACGGCTGACGAAGAGCCGCGCGAGATACAGCGTGCTCGGCGGCCGCGCGTGGATGGGCCTGTGGTTCAAGAACGCTTCCAGGTCGCGATGAAGGGCGGCCGCGCTCCCGTAGCGCTCCTGGGGAAGCTTGGCGGCCGCCTTCTGCACGATGGTCTCCAGCTCGCGCGGAACGTCGGGGCGAAGGCGCCGCAGCCTGGGCAGCGGCGCGTGCAGGACGTCGTGGACGACCTTTCCACGCTTCACGGAATCGTAGGCGGGTCGCAGCGTGAGGAGTTCGAAGAGCAGCAGGCCGACGCCGTAGACGTCGCTCCTCTCGTCCGCAGCACCGTCGATCTGCTCGGGGGCCATGTAGCGCAGGGTTCCGAGAATGGCGCCATCGCTCGTGAGGTGACCCGCGTCCTCGACGCGGCAGAGCCCGAAGTCGGTCACCCAGGCGCAACCTTCCCCGTCGAGGAGAACGTTGCCAGGCTTGATATCACGGTGGAGAACACCGCCCGCGTGGGCGTGGGCGAGAGCGCTCGCCACCTCGGAGGCGATTCGGACCGACTCGAGCACCCCCATGCCGCGCGGCGCCTTGCGCGGCGAATCCGCGGTACGCGCGCCCTCGGACGACGCGGCGCAGCGGAGTTCGCGCAATCTCTCTTCCAGCGAGGATCCGTCGACGTAGCGCATCGCGAAGTAGTGAAGCCCGTCGACCTGGCCTGCCCCGTACACCGGCACGATGTGCGGGTGCAGGAGCCGCGCCGCCGCGCGGGCCTCGCGCTGAAACCGCTCCACGAAGCCTCGGTCCAGCTCCAGATTCGAGGGGAGCACCTTGAGGGCCACCTGCCTCCTGAGCGAGGCCTGCTCCGCCAGGTAAACGATGCCCATCCCGCCGCGTCCGAGCCGCCGAAGGATCCGAAACTCCCCGATCGCGTCAGGGAGCTGCTCTTGCAGCTCACGCCGAGCGGCGGCCTCGGAGGACTCACTGCCCAGGGACTGCATGAGCAGCAGGCCGGGGAGGAGCTCGCCGAGTTCTCGCGCATACTGCGGATGCCGCGCCATCCAGGACCCGATGGTCACGCCTGATGGATCGAGCTGCCGCGCCTCTTCGAAGGCTTCGACGAGGCGAGCGAGCTCCAGCTCGTGGGCATCGCGGAGGGAGCTGCTGGTATCGCGATGGAAGTCGGTCACGGCGCGTCGGGACCGTTGAGCCGGCCGATCTCGAAGGTGAGGCCCGCGCGCGAGAGCGCCGCCTGCAGCCGACCCAGAGCCTTCAGATGTCGGAGGCTGGCACCGCCCGCCGTCAGGCCGAGAATGGCCGCGATCTCCTTGTTGGAGAGCTGCTCGAAGTGACGCATGAACAGGATCTCGCGATCCTCGGTGCTGAGGTTCGCGAGTGCCTCGTCCAGGGCCTCCCGCTCTTCCTGACGGATGGCGACGCCCGAGGGTGAGATCCCGCTCTCCACGAGCGCGTGGGCGAGCATGAACGAACTCGCTTCGGGCGCTCCCCCGCCGTGGAGAGGCCCGCCAAGGGGCACGTCGCGAGCCGCGTCCCTGGCCTCGGTTCCCAGATGCTTGCGATGGGCCTGGAGAAGTGCCTGGCCCGCCAGAAAGCGAACCCACAGGAAGAAGGGCATTCGCGAGCGCCCCTCCGGGGATCCAGTGGTGGGCTCATCGAGGTAGGCCGGGAGGCGCCGTACGATCTCCACGTACGCGTCCTGCATCACATCGGAAACGCTCAGTCGCCCCGCCACGCGGTGGTCCATCCGGAGCCTCACCATGCGCTCGATGCGAGCGCGGTACGACTCGAGAACGGGTGTCACCACCTCGAAGGCGCCCGAGCGTTCCCTGACGGCATTCGAGAGAACCGCCTCTACTTCCGCGTCGTCCACCGGTGCACGGTAGCCCGCCGGGACGCATCTGACCAGGATCCCATCCTCCCGGACTACCGATCAGGGACACCACGGAGACCGGCCGCCCCATCGGCACCTGGCTCGGGGTCGCTCCTCTGGCGGTTCAGCCTGGCGGCATCGAATCCTTCGGAGATCCTTTCCAGGCGGAGCACGCCGAGCAGCAAGGGCTCCAGTTCCCCCCGGAGTTCCTCCGCCGAGGCAAGAAAAGGCTCCGGATCGAGGCTACCTCCGCGGCGGACCTGCCTAAGGAACGCCTCCACCAGGATCACGAGCCTACGGTTTCGCGCAGGCTCCGGCGTGGGGCGACGGCCGAAGGATGCCTCCCCGGACTGAGCTGAACGGTCACCCGACGGATCGCCCGATCGATGATCGGGGGCTGGGCTCGGGGGCGTCGACGGGGGAAGCATGGGCGTGGAAAGTCCGCTGGTCCTTCAACTGCGAACGCTCCGCGTCATCGTCTGCAATTCCGTGAGAACTTCTCCATCTCCACGGAAGCGCGGTGTATCCCCCTGCGTGGAGCGTTCCGACCGCACCAGCTCACCCGATCCGCCCGGCGATGGGAGATCAACGCGCGATCATCCCGCGTGGATGTCCCATCGGGCACCGCTCAATAGGTGAACAGAATGCGGTCGCAGGAGGGGCACTGGACGAGTTCTGTCCCCCGCGCCAGGCGCACCACGATGTTCTTCGGGAGGTTGACGAAGCATCCTTCGCAAAGGCCATCCCCCAGCTCGGCCAGGGCTTCTCCTTCGCGCGTTTTCAGGAGACCGCGGTAAATGTCCAGCTCGTTGGCCGAGATGCCGTCCGACGACTTCGTGAGGCGCTCCTTGTGCAGATCCGCGAGCTTGCCCTCGGCCGCCTTCGTCTCCTCGGCGACGTTCTTCTGGAACTCGGCGAAGACCGCCTCGTCCTCCGCCAGCTTCTGCTGGAGCGCGGCGATCTCCTCATCGATCATCTCGGCCCGCCCGAGCCGCTTCAGACCATCGTCCTCGGCGCCGCTGACGTTGCGCTTGATGTTGCGCATCTCGTGCTGATAGCTCGCGATGAGGGCGGCGTCGGCCGTGCCGTTCGACGACTCCGATTCGAGCTTCTTGAGTCGCTGGCGCAGGCCCACGGTCGTGTGCTCGATGTCCTTGATCTCCGCCCTCAGACTCGCCACTTCCTGCTGCTTGCCCGCCAGTCTTTCGCGAAGTTTCCCGAGCTCCTCGCTCCGCTGCTGCTCTTCCTTGGGAAGGCGTTCGAGCTCGGATTCGACCTTGAAGATCTGACGATCGATCTCTTGGAGACCGAGGAGTGCGCTGAGAACGGGGTTCATCGAGAATGGGTTGGGTCTGATGGCAGGACGTGGCGGGAGCCGCCGTCCAGCATACAGGGCGGGGTTGCCCGGGCGTACCCGCGCGGCCCCAGGAATGGTCTCACCTCCGAAAAACCGGCCGGAGCGGCCCCCGGACGGCTTCGAAGAACGACGATCGGGCGCGTCCTCCCCTCGGGGGGGAGGACGCGCCCGATCCAGGTCCGCCGGCTGGCCAGCGGCTCACGCTCTGGCCAGCACGGAGCGGCGTCTACTCGAACTTGCCGCCCGTCAGCTCGTACTCGGCATCGTCCGGGATCTGAATCCCGTCCAGGAAGCTCGCCAGCTGGCGCGCCCGAACCGGGTGACGCAGCTTGCGGACTGCCTTGGCCTCGATCTGACGCACGCGCTCGCGGGTGACTCGGAAGATCCGCCCCACCTCCTCGAGGGTGTAGGTGTAGCCGTCGCCGATCCCGTAGCGGAGCTTGATGATCTCACGCTCGCGGAAGGTCAGGGTCGAAAGCACATCGTCGATGCGCTCCTTGAGCATCTCCTGGCCAGCGGCCTGGAGCGGGCTCTCGGCCGACTCGTCCTCGATGAAGTCACCGAAGTAGCTGTCATCCGACTCGCCGATGGGGCGATCCAGGCTGATCGGGTGCTTGCTGATCTTCATGACCCGCTTCGCCTCCTCGACCGTGATCCCGGTCGCCTCGGCCACTTCCTCGACGCTCGGCTCGCGGCCCTTCGCCTGGACGAGCTTCTTCGTGACGTTCCGGAGCTTGCTCATCGTCTCGATCATGTGCACCGGGATACGGATGGTCCGTGCCTGGTCCGCGATCGAGCGGGTGATGGCCTGGCGAATCCACCAGGTGGCGTAGGTCGAGAACTTGTACCCGCGACGGTACTCGTACTTCTCCACGGCCTTCATGAGGCCGGTGTTGCCTTCCTGGATGAGGTCCAGGAAGGAAAGACCGCGGTTGCGGTACTTCTTGGCGATGGAGACCACGAGACGAAGGTTACCGCTGGAGAGCTGGCGCTTGGCCTCTTCGTACTCGGCGTAATGCAGACGAACGTGATCGAGTCGCTTCTTGAGCTGGTCGATCGGCTCCAGTGCCGTGAGTTCGAGGTCGAGAAGGCGCTGACGAAGCTCGGCGGCTCCCTCCGAATCGTTCTTCCCTGCCTTGTCGAACTGCTCGAGCTTGCGCTCGACCGACCGCATCTCGCGGTAGTGATCCTCGAGGACTTCGATGTAGGGGCGCACCTTCTTGATCTGCAGGTGGCACTCCTCCATCAGGATCACGAGCTTGCGGCGCGTGTTCTGAACCTGGGCCAGGACCTTGGAACGCTCCTCACCGGCGAGGCTACGGTCCAGAAGCGGCTTGTACTCCTCGCGAATCCGCGCCATGAGGCGCTCGATCGTGGCGACGTTGATGGGGAGGCGCTTGGCGAGGAAGGACTTGCCGAGCGTCTCGACGATCTTGGGATCATCGTCCGGCTTCGGGTTCGGGTTGACCTTGAGCGTCCGATCGAACGCGAGGTTGCCCGCGAGCACCTCGTGAAGCGTCGCCATGGAAACGTCCGTACAGACGCCCGAGCCCATGCACTTCTTGCGGAAGCGCTTGCGGGTGATCTCGATCGACTTCGCGAGGAAGATCTCCTGGGGCCGCGTGAGGAGCGGAATCTCGCCCATCTGCGTCAGGTACATCCGCACAGGGTCGTCGATCTTCTCGGCGAGCACGGACTTCACGGCCTCGACGGCCTTGACCGTCTGGGGCTGGGTCGTCCCACCGGCCTTGGAGGTGACGAGAACTTCCCCCACCTCGGCGTCGTTGTCATCCACGACATCGATGCCTGCATCTTCCAGACCGATGAACACCTGGTCCATCTTGTCCGGGGGGAGGAACTGGTCCTCCATCAGCTTGGCCATGCCCGCATAGGTCAGGAAACCCTTGCGGCGCCCCTCGTCAACGAGGAGCTTGATCGTCTGGTCGATCTTGTCGGTCATATTGAATGGGTGTTGGCCGTGCCGCTGGGGGACGGAACGGTCAGGGGTAGACGACGAATGGACCGCCGCCAGGCGGTCAATTTCGCGGGCCTACCGAGATGGGAGAACTGGCCGAGGGCCCTGTCCGAAAATTTCGATCAGGAACCAGCTCTGGAACCGGTGACGGTGAATGGGACCGGCGCGGGGGCGCCGGGAGGGATCAAGAGGGAAGGAAGAATCAGGCTGGGGAGTCCCGTCTCAGTTCGATCAGGCGCATGAGCGCGTTCTCGAGCGCGGCCGCCGCGGATGAATCGCTGGCGGAAAGGGCTTCGAGTTTCTGGATGTCTGACTGAAGACGGCGGATCTCCGCCTGTTGTTCACGTTGTTTGAGGAACTCTACCGCACCCTGGAAAAGGTGCTGCGGGTTGTCGGCCGTCCAGCCGAGATCGGCGATTCTGGCGACGTGATCGCTGGCTGGATGACCGGCCAGATGAGTCATGAGGAGCGCAGGTGTGATGTCCGCGTCCTCGTGGTCATAAAGGTCGATCAGTGTTTGAAAAATGTGACCCAAAACGGCTCGGACGGAAGTGCCCGGGTCCCGGGATCCGCTCGCTTTCTCGGGAGGACCAGCATCTCCAGGAATCTCACCGCTCCCAGGAGTCCTGTTCCCGCCCGAAAATCGGGCTGTGGCCGATCCCGTCGTCAACCGGGCGATCCACGGCCTCAGCCTCGGGATCAAGCTCGCGTCAAGAAACGCTGCCGCTATCAAACACTCATAGGCCCTTCGAATCGAGGGCTCCATCGGGGCAACCTGGGGTTTTTGAGCGGTTGTGACAGAGGATTCACGTTCGGAGGCACCGGCGGGGCCGTGGGGGCCGTCGGCACGGGCGCCCGACCCGGCCGCCCCGCGCTGCTGGCGAGCCGCGTTCCGCCTGGCCCCGGTCCCCTTCATCGCCCTGGCCTGGTCCCGAAGCGTGGCCGCAGGAAGGTCCAGCTTGGCCGCGAGATCCACGATCGCAGCGTCGATCTCCACGGGTCTAGGGAGCAGCTGAAAGAGCTCCAGCGCACGGTCGACCTCCAAGGCCAACGCTCGACCGCCCTCGGATCTCTTGGCGCCAACGCATTCGGCGATGAAGTCGAACCAGGAGATCCCGGTCTCGACCCTCGCCCCGAAGGCGGCCGCCCCGTCCGGTCCCATGAGGACATCGGCCGGATCGAGCCCCTCGGGCAGCGGCACGACCTCCAGCTGGATATCCAGGGGCAGGAGACCCGCGAGACCCCGCCAGGCCGCGCGGCGCCCGGCCTCGTCCCCGTCGAAGACGAGGCTCACGCGCCGGGTTCCCGCCCGGCGGACGAGCCCGGCGTGCATCTCGGTCGTCGCCGTTCCGAGCACGGCCCCCACGTTCGGCATCCCGGCCACATGGGCCGCGATGACATCGGTGTAGCCCTCGACCAGCACGAGATGCCCCCCCCTACGGACGGACTCCAGCGCCCGATCGAGCGCATAGATCACCTTGCCCTTGTGAAAGTAGCGGGTCTCGCTCGTGTTGACGTACTTCGGCCCGTCCTCGTCCTCCACGACCCGGCCGCCGAAAGCGATCGTCGTCCCGCGCTCATCGCGGATGGGGATCATCAAACGACCCCGGAAGAACGCGTAGACGTCCCCGGGCCCGCGATCGCTCTGGCGCGCCAGTCCGGCGTCGATCAGCGCACGATCCGAGATCTTCTCCCGCCGGGCCGCCTCCATGAATCGGGCGCTGGCACGGGGAGCCCAGCCCAGCCCGAAGGCCTCGATCGCGCTCTGGCCGAATCCACGCGACTCGATATAGTCCCGCGCGTCACGGCCCTCGGGACGCTTCAACTCCGCCTGGAAGAAGTCCACGGCGAACGCCAGGGCCGCCAGGCCAGGATCGTTGTCCCGGGACCGGCGCGGCGCCTTTCGTGGAAGCTCGACGCCCGTCTGGGCCGCGAGCAGCGAGAGCGCGTCCATGAAGGTCATGTTCCCCCGCTCCTGCACGAACTTGATCACGTCGCCGCCCTTCCGGCAGGCTCCGAAGCAGTACCAGATGTCCGTCTGTGGGTCGACCTTGAACGACGGCGTACGCTCCTCGTGGAACGGGCAACAGCCCCAGAGCTGATTCCCCTTCTGCTTGAGGTCCACCGTTTCCGAGACGATGGACTCCAGGGGCGCGCGCAGCTTGATCTCCTCGATCGCGCGCCGGAATTCGTGATCGTTGGCCAAGGGAAGAGGGCGCCGGCTCCGGCGCAGGGGACTGATGACCCGGAGAGTCTACTGTCCGTGATGCTCACCCGGGGGATCCGCGGCGTCTCCCGGATAGGCTTCCAGCGCCCGCAGTTCGGGGAGCCCCAGCGTCTCCGCGCGACGTTTAGGATCGATTCCGAGCGCGCCCAAGGCAGCGTCCGCAACTTCCGCCCCACGAAGGTCCCCGAGGACGCGCCGAAGCGACTGCCGCCGCCGCTCCAGGAGCTTCCGCGCGAAGAGAACCCGCCGCTTGCGAAGCTCGAGCGGCGGCAGCACCGGGTGCCGCGTGGCGATGAAGACGGCGCTGTCGACCTTCGGCCGCGGCCAGAAGAGCTGGGGCGGCACCGAGCGTCCCATGGAGACGTGGTAGGTCTCCTGAAACGCCGCGGTGAGCGGGCCCCAGTCGCCGGTTCCCGGGACCGCCGCGAGGCGCTCCGCGACCTCCTTCTGCACGAGGCAAGACACCCGCTCCGGCGGGTTCGGAAGCAAGCTACAGATCGCGAGGAGCGGGCCGGAGATGGAGTAAGGGAGATTCGCGCACAGCGTCCAGTCCTCTCCCTCGCCCGGAAGACGCTCCAGTACCACGTCGTTGAGCGCGCTCTTCGAAGCGAGAATGTCGTGCTCGATGACCTCGGCTCTCGGGTACGGCGCGAGAAACCTCCTGGCAATGGGAGCGAGCTTGGGATCGATCTCCACCGCGAGTAGCCTCGCCCCCGCGTGCGCGAGGTGGACGGAAAGAAAGCCGCAGCCAGGGCCAATTTCCAGAACGAAGCGATCCTCGAGGGAGCGCTCCCCCACGTCGTTCGGGCCCCGCGCCGTCGCGTCCGAGGCGATGGCGCGCGCCATGTTGTCGTCGAGGAGAAAATTCTGCCCGAAGCGACGGGAGGGATGGAATCCCTGCGCGTCGAGGGCGCGCTTGAACTCCGCCCAGGGCGGGCGCTCAGGGCGGGGACCAGCGCCATGGTCGCCGCGCGGGTCGGCCTCGGAGGATGTCGGAACACTCATCGGGTCGAGCGACTCCTCGCTCCGTTTCGAGAACCGTATTTGGCCCCATTCAGTAGAGGCACGAACCACGGATGTGCGGGCTGACGTTCGAGGAGGTCCTCCAGCAACACGGTCGCGCGTGAGCCCCAGCGCGCCCCGACGGCCTCCAGACGCTGGCGACGGTCCTCGTTCCAGCGGCTCCCTTCCGGGAGGGAAACGAGGTAGAGATCGGCGTCGACGCAGCAGCGCAGCCCCACCTGGTTCGAGCGATGGCCGAAGGTGGTCGCGAGCGCGGTGAGCCGGTGGTCGCGGGTATGGAGCAAGCGATCAGGCGTCATGAAGCTCCCGCCGAGGACCCAGGTGGGCGCATGGAAGCGAGCGTCGTCGGGCCAAGCGGTGTCGTTCAGGATGTTCCAGTGGCGCATGCGCTCCGGAGGCGGCTCGATCCACTCCCAGACATTGCCCAGCATGTCGTAGATCCCCGTCACAGGGGTTCGCCCGCTTTCGAACGCGCCCACCGGGGTCGCTCGGTAGAGCTCGGTATCGAGGATATTCGCGAAGCCGCGCTGCCGCCTTCCTGCCGGCACGAGGCGACACGTGGGCCCCACCGCGCACCACAGCCATTCCTCGAAGGTCAATAAGCGCATCGAGCGCCTCTCGGCGAACTCACGCGCTTCGTTCAGCGTCATGCCGACGGCTGGCACCAGTTCGCTCCACGCTTCGGGGCGAGGACGCGGATCGGCGACCCGCTGCGCGGGGCGATACGCATCAGGGATCGGATTCTCGCCCGGGGTCCAGCGGAGCCAGCGCGCGTTCCAGACCTCGTAGCGATCGACGAGAAGGTCGACCGGCGAGCCCACGTCGAGCGCGCTCCCGATGAAGGTCCGGCCCGATGGAACGAAGGCCAGCCCTTCCAGCTCCTCGATCAGGAGATCGGGGTCGCTCGAGAGGACCAGGCGATTCGTGGACGTTGCGGAGGCGGACGCACTCGCCGAAGAAGCGGCGGGTACGACGCTGGATCCGTCGCCAGGTGCCTGCGCGTCCTCACCGCAGGCGGCGAGGCCCAGCGAAGCAAGAGCGAGCCCCCACCAGCGGTGCGGGCAGAGGCTCATCCGAGGGGTTCCCGTCATCAGGCGAAGCCGTTCGAGCACGGGGACCGCTGCGCGATCAGGACTCGGGGTCGGAAACGAAGATCTCCACGCGACGGTTCAGGCGCTTGGACTCCGCCGACGTGTTCGGCTTGACGGGACGCCAGGAGCCGAAGCCCATGACGACGACATCCTTGCCGCCCAGGGCCGAGTTATCGATCAGGTAGGCAGCGACCGAAACGGCGCGCTCGGCCGAAAGCTGGAGGTTGCCGTTCGGGAACTGGCGGAGCGTCTCCGGCTTGCGGACCGGGTCCGAATCGGTGTGCCCGCGGACGAAGATCTCGCCGTGGGGTGCCGCAGCGATCTCTGCGGCGATCTCGGCGAGAGCCTGGCTGCCGGAGGTTCCGAGCGCGGCTGAACCCGAGTCGAACAGGATCTTGTCCTGGATCATCAGCAGATAGCCTCCTTCGACGTCGAAACGCTCGACGTCTTTCACCTCGCCGCCGCGCTGATCGATCATCGACGCGAGATTGTTGAGGCGGGACTCCAGGCTGCCGTCGAAGCTCGAGTTCACGATCGACGACTTTCGCTCTTCGGCGTAGCGCTCCTGAATTCGGGAGAGTTCGAGGTTCTTCTCGGCGAGCTGACGCTCGAGATCGAAGACCTGGTTCTCGTAGTCCTTGGCGAGCTCGCGGGTGTACGCGACGTCCTGGGGCGAGGCGCAAGACGCCATGGTGGCGATCAACCCCACGGCTGCGAAGCGAGTGAGAACGGTGGAGATTCCGGCCATCTTGCGCCGGCTTGGGTGGGACCCTTGAGTGTTGGACATCGTCGGTGGTTTCTTCGTGATCAGCAGAGACTCGAACCCGCCTGGGTCGAGTGGCTGGACGGCGGCCATGACGATCCCCGGGGCAGGGCCGCGCCTGGCCCCCACGGACGTCGGGAGCCGCGCGCCCCCCTCGGAAGGAAACGTACCGATCGGGGGCCCTCGATCGAAGCGTCCTGTCGAGGAAGTTCCGCCGGACTCGAGGACGCACCGGCCGGGAACCGACGTCAGGCCTCTACGGGGACCGACCCCCCGCCCTCGGGAGGGCCTCCATAGGGCCCATCGACGTGACTGTCCTCCTCGGCGAACTCGTTCAGAGCAGGCATGACGAGTTCCCGGAACAGGATGATGAGCGCGGCTGCGAGGGGAATGGCGATCAGCATGCCGAAGAAACCGAGCGCCGCCCCGCCGACGAAAACCGACAGCAGAATGACGACCGGGTGGAGGCCCAGCGAGTCGCCGAGGATCTTCGGGATGAACACGTAGCCCTCCAGGACCTCCGCCAGCATGAAGATTCCCCCCAGGATCGCGAGCGTGACCCAGATGCCCGAACCCTCCGTATCGGCTCCCTGGAGAGAGATCAGGAACGTCATGACGAAGCCGATCATCGGCCCGACGAAGGGCACGAGGGACAGGAAGCCGCTGACCATGCCCAGCAGGAATCCGTACGGGATCTGGAGGATCGTCAGACCGATGGCCAGGACGAGTCCCTTCAGAAGGCAGATGAGCAAGCGCCCCCGAAAGAAGTTGGCGATCACGGAGCCCACCTGGCGGCCGATTCGGGTCACGCGCTCGCGCTCTCGCTTGGGCACGTGCATGCGCACGAATTCGTGGATCCGCTCGAGCTCGAAGAGCAGAAAGTAGGTGTAGACCGGCAGCAACATGAGGAATCCAAAGAAGCTCATCAGGCCGCCGAAGAAGCGCTGCACGTATTTCAGAACGACCTGGGCGCGGCCCAGGCCCGACGAATCACCGTTCGTGAGCGACGAGGTCCAGGCCTTCAGGAGACTCGCCAGGGTCAGCTCCTCGTCTGCAGCCCGGCCATCTGCAGCCCGGCCATCTGCGGCCCGGCCATCTGCGGCCTGGCCATCTGCGGCCTGGCCATCTGCGGCCTGACCTTCTGCGGCTCCTTCGGCCGCCTCCGCGGGCCCTCGATCATCCGACTGTCCCTCAGCGGAACCGGCGCCATTCTCGGCGTCCCCTTCGGACACCTGCCCTGAGTCGGACGCTCCGTCGGACTCGGCAGCGGTGGCGTCGCCGTCGGACTCCCTGGGAGCCCCGTCATCTGACTCTCCCGTGCTCGCGGGTTCCTCGGTCGGAAGGAGCGCGTCGGCAGCCCCGCTGCGGAAGGTCGCATCCATCCAGGAACCCGCTCGCCCGAGCAGCCCATCGATGTTCTTCTGGGCGCGCGTGAAAAGGTCCTCGTCGCCTTGGACGTTGACGATCTGATTCTCCACGAACTGCCGCGCCTGGATGAAAACAGCTCCTCCGACGGTCAGCAGCAGAAGCCCGAACACGACGAAGATGATGTTGACGGCGGGCCGCCGCCCCATACCCCGATCCTGGAGCTTCTGGACGAGTGGGCGCAGGATGTACGCCAGCAGGTAGCCGAGGATGAGAGGGTTCAGGACCGACCTCACGGTCCAGGCGAACCACGCCAGAAGGAGTCCGATCGCGATCAGCGCGATGTTCCTGTGGGTCTTCGAAAGGCGCTCGAGCATCAGCCAAAGGCTCCGTGGCCTGCCTCATCTGCGGAATCGTCGTCCTGGATCGGCAGCCTGGGAAGGGCGCCCAGTTCCGTCGGGAGGCTCGGGACGTAGGACGTCACGAAGGCCTCCTCGAAGTCGTAGCCGTCCTTGAAGTCCTCGATCGAGTCGGTCTCCTGGCGCCGGAGAAGCTCGTTCTCGACGAGATTGAAGACGATCTGGCCCCAGTCCATGGTGCTCTTGACGCCCCAGGTCCGCCAGACCTGGGCAGCGAGCGGTCCGAACGTCCGCACGGCGTGGATGCGCATGCCCTCCAGCAGCTCCTGTCCGGTCACGTGCCGGGAAACCCCGGTCTCCGCGTCGCGACCCGCCGACTTGACCGTCTTGTCCAGCGCGTCGAAGAGGAACACGTAGGCCTCCAGCCGATAGCGGCTGTCCTTCTTCCAGACTTTGCGAAGCGGGTCCATGAATTGGCCGGTAGGGGCAGGGCTTCTGGGTCGGGATGCCGACTCAGGCTTGACGAGCGTGGCGAGGAACGGAGAGCAGAGCGCGATCGATCAGGCCCTCGGGGGAGAGATTCAGACCGAGATCTTCGCGGGCGCGGAGCCACGCCTCCCCGATCCTACGACGCGAACTCGCGTCACTGAACCGTCCAGATGCCGCGATCGGCCCGGCCACCAGCCCATGGGGCAGCTGATCGGGGTCCACGCCCGCCACGGCGCGCTCCAGGTCCGTGAGAACCTCCAGTCCCACGTCCAGCGCGATCCGGGCCCGCGTCCGCCGCTCGGCGGCGGGCGTTTTCCCCGGGAACTCCCCCTTCAGCTCGAAGAGCTCCCGCGAGATATCCCCGGCGGACCGCTTCCCGAGCAGAGCATCGCCGATCAGGACCTGCATCGCGGGCGCGGCGCGCTTGTGCAGCCGCAGCGCCAGTCCCGGGGACCCGCCCGCGATCCGAACCAGCCGCGTCACGGCCTCCTGGTTCTCGGGGGTGACCTTCCTGAACGGCTTCTGTCGCCAGAGCACCTCCTCGCACTGTTCCAGGGTCAGGCGGCCGAACTGGACCGGCACGACGCGGCTACGGACCGTGGCGAGAAGCGACCCTGCGCTCGATGTCTCCAGGAACAGATGCACGCCGGGCCGCGGCTCCTCGAGCATCTTGAGGAAGGCGTTCTGGGCCTCCTCCAGCATCGCTTCGGCCTCGCGAACGACGATGTACTTCCCGCGCCCTTCGGCGGCGCGCAGCGCGAGGAATTGCTCGACGGGCGGACCGCGATAGCCGTCCTTGGGCCGGCCCTCGCGCGGAGCGATGAAGTCGACGGTGATGGCGTTCTGTGCGTGAGCGCGGTGGTCGATCACGAACAGGTCGGCGTGGGAGTCCGACTGGATTCTCTTGCAGGAGCCGCAAACGAGGCAGGGCACGTCCCCTCCCCGCTCGCAGAGCAGCGCCCCTGCGAGCCAGAGGGCCGCGCGGAACTTCCCCACGCCTTCCAGTCCGTCGAAGAGGAGCGCGTGCGGCATCCGGTTTTCCCGGGCCGAGCGAACGAGCCCGGCGATGAGGTCCTGGTGACCGAGGGGTTCGACGAGTTCAGGCAAGCGTCGCCTCCGCCGCCGATCGCAGCACGGCTTCGATCACTCTCCCTGCCACCTCGTCTTCGGACCCACGCCCGTCGATCCCGACGGCGAGCGGAGCCCGTTCGACGTACCGGTGCATGCCCGCCGCGACGCGACGCTGGAATTCGAGGCCCCTGGACTCGAACCGGTCGCTGCCGCCCCCATCGCGGGCCATCGCCCTGGCGAAGGAGTCTTCCGGATCGATCTCCAGCACGATTTCGATGGTCGGTCGCGGCGAGCCGGCCCATCCATGGAGCATCGAAAGCAGGTCGTCGTCCGTGAGTCCCGCGCCTCCCTGGTAGGCAAACGTCGAGGCGTGAAAGCGTTCGATCACCACGTCCCGTCCTTGCGCGAGGGCGGGAGCCACGAGCTGCTCGAGCGTTTCGCGGCGAGCCGCCGCGAAGAGAAGGGCCAGCGACCCACTCCCGAGCTGAACGTCGGGATCGAGCACGAGCGCCCGAATCCGTTCCCCGGCCACCGTACTGCCCGGTTCGCGGAGATGAAGGGGATCCGATCCCTCCCCCCGAAGCCTGGCGATCTCTTCCACGAGCCGAGTCGCCTGCGTGGTCTTCCCGCAGCCGTCCATCCCGTCGAGGACGGCGAAAACGGGTGTTTTGGGGAGCTCGGGGGAAGTGGTCATGGGTCCTTGTGCTTGGCGGCCCCCCATCCTAACCGCTGGGTTCCTGGACTGGTTACGGCGGGTTTTGACAGAGCCCAGCTCGATGCAGTCCCCCGCCTTCCCCCGCAGTCCCCCGCAGTCCCCCGCAGTCCCCCGCGTCCGCCAGGAAGCCCGGGCCCACCTCGGCGCCCGCAGGGCGCCGAGCGGCCCGCGCGAGGCTCGCCCTCGCGGCCCGTCCGGCGAGGACGCCGTGCGGCGAGCACGCCCGCGCGGCGAGCGCGCCCGTCCGGCGAGGACGCCTGCGCGGCGAGCGCCACGCGATGCAATCGCTATTTCGCCGTCAGGCGAAATGCCAGAGATACTGCGCGCTGTCACAGCGATAGGGCGGCTCGGCATTTCGCTGTCGCAACGATCGCGCGGTCCGGCTCCACTTGCCTTGGCAGCAGACCCGACCGCTGGCCACCGCCCCGGCAGGTCTCCCGGCACAGGCCTCCCGACACGGACTGCCTGCCGTTCGCGCGAAGCGCCGAACGCGTGGGCTGAGATCTCCCGCTGAAGACTTCGGTGCTGCCCGCTGGAGCGCTCGCCCGCATGGGCGAGCTGGGCAGACCTCGGCCTTGCCGCTGAGATCTGAGATCTGAGATCTGAGATCTGAGATCTGAGATCTGAGATCTGAGATCTGAGACCTGAGACCTGAGACCTGAGACCTGAGACCTCCCCAGCTCGCCCATGCGGGCGAGCGCCCCAGCGGGCAGGACCGAAGTCTTCAGCGGGAGGTCTGAGCCCACGCGTTCGACGCTTCGCGCGAACGGCAGGCAGTCGATGTCGGGAAGGCTGTGTCGGGAGATCGGCAGGGGCAGCGGTCAGCGGGCAGCCCACAAGCCGACATCGGGAAGCCTCAGCCCACGCGTTCGGCGCTTCGCGCGAACGGCAGGCAGTCGGTATCGGGAGACCTCCAGCGGGCAGGACTGCGACCAAGGCATCGAATGCCGAACCGCACGATCGCTGCAACAGCGCGCAGTATCTCTGGCATTTCGCCTGACGGCGAAATAGCGATTGCATCGCTGGGCGCTCGCCGCGCAGGCGTCCTCGCCGGACGGGCGCGCTCGCCGCGCAGGCGCCCTCGCCGGGCGGTCGTGCTCGCCGCACGGGCCGCGAGGGCGAGCCTCGCGCGGGCGGCTCAGCCCCCTGCGGGGGCCGAGCGAGGCCCGGGCGTCCTGACGGACGCCGGGACGAGCTATTGCGCCTTTGCCTCGCAGGCCGCCTTCAGAGATACGAGTTCGGCCCGCTCCTCCTCCGAGAGCGGAACGGGCTCCAGGAACTCCTGGGGCAGGTCGCCGAGGAGGCTCGCGGGCAGATTCTCGGGATCGACACCCTGGGGTAGCTGATCCGCTGGCCCCGTGAACACCACATGAGCCGGATCGAGCTTCGACGGCACCGCCAGCGCCACGCCATACTCACGCGCCGCCTCGGAAAAGCGACCCAGACGCTCCAGGGTCTTGGCCCAGTCGATGTGCAGGTCACGGCGGAACATGTCCACCTCGTTGGCCTCGGCATAGAGTTCTGCGGCGCGGGCGTCGCGGCCGTTCTCGACGTGCCACTCCGCCACTTCGATGCGAGCGTCGTACTCGCCCGCGTTCCAGCGGGTCCATTCCTCCAGCCAGCGCATGGCCTCGTCGCCCTTGTCCTGGAGGCGATAGAGATCCACGAGCATTCGCTCCGCGGACCGAGCGCCGTCGTCGAAACCGGGGAAGGCCTCGACCGCCATGAGGAGCGTGGCTTCTGCCTTCTCGAAGTCAGCCGGGCCGTCGCTGCCCGACCCCGCGAGATAGAGCTGTCCCAGCGCGATGAGCGCGCGGTAATCACGACCGCCCCTGGCGATCGCCTCCTCCCAGAGTCGCTTGGCCCGAAGGAGGTCCGAGCGGGAACCGGCCATCTCCGCCTTCAGGAAGAGCGCTCGAACGGGCTCGGCGCCCGCATTCTTGAGGGTCTGGAGCGCGCTCTCGGCGTCGATCCTGCGACCTTGCTGCCACGAGCCGTAGGCGATCGTCGCCCAGTCCTCTGCCCACGACTCGCGGGCGGTAGCGCCCTCGGGAGGCTCCGCCGGGGTTCGTAGCTGGAGACGACGAACGCGCGAGAGCGACCAGCGCGGCTCGATGTGCAGGTTCTCGACCTTCTTCTTCACGAACTCGTGGAAGTCCGCGTCGACCTGCTCCGGCGTCGTATCGAACACCGACTTGAACGCCTGATCGAGGTCCGCACCGAGGTCGAACGCACGCAGAAGCTTGATCATCGGCGGGAACCCATGCTCGTCGATCAACATCTCGCAGAGCAGGCCGCCCTGGTAGTAGCCGAAGAGAATGCGCGGGCCACGGAAAGCCCGGTTGAGCTCTCGCAGAGGAATCAGGTCGTCGCTGGCGAAGGCGTCGACGAGATCGCGGCGCATGTTGCGCGTCCACGTCGGGTTCCGCTCGACCTCCTCCCACGTCGCGAGGCCCTCCGTGATCCAGCGCGGACAGCGGTTGTTCGAGAGACCCAGGTGAATCACGTGGCTGAATTCATGGAACCCGGTGCGGGCCCAGGAGAAGCTGCCGCGCAGGCGAGACAGGGGCGAAACGGCGGTGACCACGGGGCCGAAACACACGCCGAGCGCAGGGAAACCCGCGAACCCCACCGAGCGAACGGAGAAGTCCTCGTGCTTGCGGAACACCGCGATCGTCGTCGGGCCAGGCGTGAAGCCGTAGCGCTTCGCCAGCTCCTCACGGGCCTGCGTGTAGTACGGGACGAGATAGGTACCGAGCACCTCCGCGGCGTCCGGCTGCCAGCTGAAGCTGAGCGCTCCCTTCGACTCGGTGCGGTGCGAACGCTGCATGCGCTCCAGCACCAGCGTCAGATTGGAGCGGAACGCATCGCGTCGTCCGCGCGCCGCCTCCTCCGCCTTCGCGAGCGCCTCCCGCGCCCCGTCCTCGTCGCCCGTGTTCGCGAGCGACTCCCCCAGCGCAGTCCAACCCTCGTAGTCGAGGGGATCGCGCTGGACGGCGGCCATCAGGAAGTCGAGCGACTCGGCGAATCGGTACAGCTCGCTGAGATGCATTCCAATCGTCCGCTCGGGAATCGGGTCCAGCGGCGCGTTCTTCAGGAGGTCCTCGAGGAGACTCGCCGTCGTCTCTCGATCGTGCTCCACCCAGCTCAGCGCCGCGTGCAGCGTGCGGACGTCACGACGCTTCGGTGCCAGATCATCGAGCCGCTGCAGCTTCGCGCGGACGGAGACCAGCTTGCCGTCGTCGAGGTCGGCCGACGCGCCTGCGACGAGGCCACGGATCGAGTCGGGGTTGGCCGCGTAAATCTCGCCGAGGATCTCGTCGGGCGACTTGCTCACGCGCCGACGATTGAAGCGGTGCAGATCGAACTGAACGAGCAGCCCATCCTCGTGCGTTCCGTGAATCTCGAGCGCCTCTCTCAGCAGGTTGCCAGCGGAACGCTTGCCCGGTGCCTCGATCTCTCGCTCGCTCTCGAAGTACAGCGAGGCCAGCTCGACCAGCACATCCGGCTCGGTCCCCTCCGCCTTCCGGGCGGCCTGGTCCGCCTGGACCAGCCCCTGGGAGGCGGCGGCCAGAAGACCTGCCCGCCTCTGGCAGCGCGCCTTCGCGAGGAGGCCGCGCCAGTCGTCTTCCGCCGGATTCGTTCCCGCGCCCGTGCGCGCGAACTGCTCGGCCGCCGCGCGATCGCCCACCGCGTCCTTCAGCGTCACGAGCATCCACGCGTCGCGCGGATCCGTGTCGGGACTGAGGAACGGCTTCCCTCCCTTGCCGTCCTCGAACTGAACCGCCTCCAGCAACGGGAGCACCTCCGGAGCGCGCCCGAGCCGCACCAGGACGTCCGCGAGCACTCGCCCTGCCGCGGCGCGCGACTCGGCATCCCGGGCGGCCGCCAGCGCCTCGAGCACCGTCTTCTCGGCACGCTCCAGCTCGCCGCGATCGAATCGGATGCGCGCCCGGACGGCGAGCGTCAGCGCGTCCTCCTCGTCGTCGTCCAGAAGCTCGTCCGTGATCGCCAGCGCCCCGACGAGGTCACCGCGCCGCCGAAGCAGGTCCGCCTCGGCTCGCTCGGCTGCCACGAGCGCTTTCTCGTCCTGATCTGCCTGGCCGGTCGTACGGAAAGCGTTCGAGCCCCGGACCGTACCCGCGTGCGCCGCATCGGACGGGACGAGGAGGAGGGCGAGAACCAGCGCGAAGGGTTGCGGTTTCATGGGTTCAACATGGCACCGAATGGCCGTTCCTCCAAGGATTGTCCAAGAGACCCGCGGCGGCCGTTGAACCGGAAGGTCGGCTCGGGTATCCAAGGGCCATGCTTCGAGCTTCGCGCGCAGGGGACGTCCCCTCGGACGGGTTGGGAATCGAGACCCGGGTGAGCCGCTGGCGAACCTGGATTCAGATCTCCTGCTGCGTATTCCTCTTACACATCGTCCTTCCAGGGTGCGCCACCAGGCCTCGGTCCAGCGCTGCGCCCGTTCGCGGGACCGAATCCCAGCCGTCATCGACCAGCTCGACCTACCGGGGGCCCAGTCGCGCCCCGGAATGGTCCACTCAGCCCCATTCGTGGGGCAAGCTGGACTCGATCGAACGCTGGCTCAGAGAGTCCGACGAGGGCGGCTACTGGCAGGTCGAGGGCGTGCTGCAGCTGGCGGAAGGCCAGCTTCGATTCGCCCAGGAGGGCGCCCGCGGCGCCGGGTCCACCTCCCAGGACCTCGTCGCGTTCCGGCGAGACTCCGCGCTGGGCGGTTTCCAGGCGGCCATGGAAGCCCCGGACGCGACCGGAGAACAGATCGCTCGGGCCAAGCGAGGCATCGTGACGGCCCGCGGCATCCTCCGCGGCGTGCAAGGCCCGAGCGAAGCCTCGGCGGACCTCACTCCTGCCGTCCCGATCGGCGGGCTCGTCCCCCGGTCGGCCTGGAGCGCCTCGCGAGCGGACGCTGGCAACATGAAGCCGTCGACGGGTCGATGGAACTGGATCACGGTCCACCACTCCGTCTTCGCTCCCGCCACCGGCCAGCTGTCCGACAGCCTCGACGTGGTGCGTCGCATCCAGCGTCAGCACGTGGACGCCGAGGACTACGCCGACATCGGCTACCACTTCCTGATCGACCGCGAGGGCCGCGTCATCGAAGGGCGACTCCTGAAGTGGCAAGGCGCTCACGCGGGCGACAGCAGCAAGAACCGCGGCAACGTCGGGATCTGCCTCCTCGGGAATTTCGAAGAAGAGCATCCTTCCCGCAAGGCCCTGGCGAGCCTCGACAAGCTCGTGCTGGAGCTCCAGCGCAAGCTGAGGATCCCCCGCAAGAACGTTCGCCCGCACAGTGCGTGGAAGGAAACGAAGTGTCCGGGCAAGAACCTCATGCCGTGGTTCACGCGGCGCTGAACGTGGTGCGGCACTTCGGTCCGATCGCTCTTCTCCTGGCCCTGGTCGCCCCATCCATGACCGGCTGCGGCCCCTCCCACGAGGAGGGCGAGATCCGCACGCTCCGCAAGGAGGGTCGCGCCGGGCTCGTCTCCGTCGAGGGCAGGGAGCGATTCGTAGACGGCGAGTGGCAGAAGCACGGAGAGTTCGTTTTCTTCGACGATGGCGGCGAGGAGATCGCCCGCGGCTTCTACGAAAACGGTCTGGAGCAAGGCGACTGGACCCAGAGCTACGAGGACGGCTGTAGGGGCGTCGGCGCCTTCGAGAAGGGCCAGCGAAGCGGACCTTGGCAGACCTTCCATCGCAACGGCAAGCTCCAGGACCAGGGTGTCTACGAGGATGGTCTGCGAACGGGCACATGGGTCTCCTACCGCGACGACGGAACGAAGCTGCGCGAGGCGGAGTACTCCGCCGGCAAGCTGAACGGCCGCGTGACGTACTTCAAGAAGGACGGTCGGACGATCGAGCCGGCGCGCTCGGGTGTCTACGAGGACGGCGAGCAGATTCAGGGGCGCTGACCGGAATCAGCCGGGTGCGGAACCCCGCGCAGCAAGTTCCTTTCGAGGTGAACGCGTTGGCACGGGCGGGGCTCGCGGTGGTCTGACGATGGCTTCCCTCAGAGGGAAAGGGCGAAGCGGTACGCATCCAGCGTTCGCTCCGCTGTCACGGACCACGTGAAGCGAGCGGCGTGTTCGTATCCCAGGCGAGCGCGCTCGTCCCGGACGCCGGGCTCGGCGGCCAGGCGACGGAGTTCGATCGCCAGCGCCGCTTCGTCCGACGGGTTCACGAGCACAGCCCCGCCGCCGCAAACCTCCTCGACGACGGGTACCCGGCTCGAGACCGCGGGGGTCCCCATCGCCATCGCCTCCAGCGGAGCCAGCCCGAATCCCTCGTCCAGTGGCACGAGCACGAACGCGATCGCACCCATCGTCAGGTCCCGCAGCGCGGACTCACTGACATGCCCCAGGAGATCGATCGCGTCCCGCGCGGGCGATCGGCGCAGAGCCTCTTCGAATACCTCCGCTCCGTCGCCGCGTATCCCCGCGATCTTCCAGCGAACCCCCGGAATATCGAGTTGCTCGAAGGCCCGCAGCACGACGCCGAGATTCTTGCGCGTCTCGATCCGCGCGGCCGTGAAGAAGTACGGAGTCCCCGCAGCTTCCCCTGCAGCTTCCCACGCGGCACCTTCCGCGACCAGCGGCCCTGGGAGCGCGTGATCCACGCCGAGCGGCGTGGCGAAGACGCGCTCCCGCGGAACGTCCAACCTGCACGCCACCTCATCGGCGACCGTCTCGCTCGGCGTCGTGATCGCAGCGCACTCACTCGCCGCCCAGCGCGCGAATTCGGACATCCTGGAGGCCGTCGCGCTCGCCATGAAGCGCTCGTCGTCCAGGAACACGAGGTCGTGGATCATCGCCACGCTCGGCAGCCGCGTCGGCAACCGGCGATACTGGGTGTGATGGCAGAGGTCCGCCCCGCCTCGAAACAGCCTCTCGACGCCGAGCCCGAGCGCCGACAGCGATCGCGTCACCGCCTTGGACGGAAGCGTCCGGCGGAAGAGCCGTGCGCGCTCGATGCCCAGGCTCTCCACCGCGAACTCCGATCGGGCCCAGGTCGGAGCGAAGAGCGCCAGGTCGACCTCGGAAAGGGCGACGAGCGAGCGCGTCAACTCGCGGACGTAGCGACCGATGCCCTGGCCGTTGACGAGCGCAGGCCTGTAATCGAGGAGAGGCTTCATGGGAAGGAACGGCCCTCCCGCGACGGCCGCACTATTTGATCTTCCCGGCGCGGAGAAGTTCGCCCCAGCGCGCGAGCATGTCGGACGACGACCAGTCCTTGCTGAGGCCGCAGCCGGTCACGACCTCGCAGCCAAGCTCCTGGCAGAGGTCCCACTCCGCGATGTTCGAAGCGTCGGTTCGGTCCCCGCCCTTCGTGAAGAAGTGCGGTCGGATCGCCTGGAGAGCGCCGTTCACCGACATGTCCGTAGCCGTCTCGTACGTCACGACGGCGTCGACGCCGCGCATGCAGGCGACGAGGCGTGCACGCGTGGCGAGGTCCTGGAACTCCGCTCCTTTCTTGTTCCGGAGGAACCCGTCGCCGTTGACGATGACGACCAGTAGATCAGGGCGCTTGCCCGTTTCCGACTCGACGAAGTCCTTGGAGGCGAGGATGCAGCTCGCGTGCCCCGGGTGAATCGGATCGAACCCGCCGGACGTCGCAACGATGGACCCCGCCAGCTGATCGCGCAGGGCGGCAAAGGCAGAGCAGTCGAGAATCGGAGCTTCGCCGAATTCTCCATTGGGTGGCAGGGTGGACATGGCGCCAAGAGTGAGGGACAGGAGGCGCGGGGTCAACTGTTCGTGTCCATAGGAGTCCGCGCATGAGTCCTACTTCGGGAGCTCGGGATGCCGCTCGTGACGCGGATGGAGCGCTTGCCAGCGGGCGACGATGGCCATGAGCTCCTCGTCCGAATCGAGACGACCCGTGAACGAGATCGTCAGGGGGCTGCCGTCCTCACGGGGGCCAGCCGCCGGTACGAAAGGTGCGACGACCGCCGGATGGCCGGTCAGATTGGTCAGTGAAAGCAGACCCGACGCGTAGGGTGCATGGACGAGAGCCATCACGTTCGCGGTATCGAGCGCTGCCTCGAAATCGAGCATGAGCTGCCGACGCAGGCGCTGGGCCTGAAGGTACTCGACGGCCGGGATCAGTCGAGCGGCCCGGAAGGTATTGGGCCAGGCGTTCTTCACCTGACGCACGAGCTGGTCGTCCGCGCCGCTGCGCGTGAGATCGTCGAAGGCGGCGGCTGCCTCGGCGCTCAGCGTGATCAGCATCGCCTGGACGGGGTAGCGCGGGAGCTCGATGGGCACGAGCTCGAAGCCCATCGCCTCCAGCTCTGCCTGGATCTCCGCGAGACCATCGGCCCGTCGAAACGCACCTTCGGGCACGCCGATGCGGAGCTTCGCCCCGGGCTCTGCGACCCCGCCCCTCTCCGGCAGAGGACCTGCGACCGGCACCGCCCCGTCCCTCGAGAAGTCGTCCGCCGGATCCCGCCCCTGGATCGCCTCGAAGACAAGCGCCGCGTCCCCCACGGTGCGCGTGATCGGTCCGACCTTGTCCATCGTCCACGAGAGCGCCATGACGCCGTCCCTCGAGACGCGCCCGAACGTCGGACGCAGCGCGCTCGTGGCGCAGACGACCGAAGGTGAGACGATGGACCCAAGCGTCTCCGTACCGAGCGCGAATCCGACGCAGCCCGCCGCGGTCGCCGAGGCGGACCCCGCCGAAGAGCCGCTCGAGCCCTGCTCGAAGTCCCAGGGACTCCGCGTTCTCTCGCCGAACCACACGTCGCCCCAGGCGAGCGCGCCGACCGACAGCTTGGCGATGAGCACCGCGCCCGCCGCGTCCAGTCGCTCCACCACCTCGGCCGTGTGATCGATCTGCTGGTTCTCGAAGGGCTTCGCGCCCCAGGTGGTCCGATAGCCCTCCACCGCCATCAGGTCCTTGACTCCCCAGGGGATCCCGTGCAGGAGACCGCGGTCCTGGCCGTCGGCGAGCTCCTTGTCGCGCGCCGCCGCCTGCTCGAGCGCGCGCTCTCCGGTCAGCGTGATGACGCAGTGCAGATGCTCGTCGAGGCGCTTCAACCTGGCCAGGTACATGAGCGTCAACTCGGTCGACGTGACGCTCGTCTGGCGCAGGAGCGCCGCCAGCTCCGGGATGGACCAGAACGCCACGTCCTCGAGATCGTCAGGCCGCTCGACCGTCGGGAGCTCCATCGCTGCAGGACCGAACTGTCCCGCGCGCGGCGTCAGTCCCGAGATCCACGGCGAGAAGGTCCCGGTGGGCGCGACGTCGTTGGCGATCGCCCTCGAGCGCAGCGCGTCGAACTCACGCAGCCGACCGCGGACGTCGTCGAGCATCAGTTCGATCTCGTCGTCGGTAAACTCCAGCCCGATGACTCGACCGGCCACGGCGAGGTCGCTCACCTCGAGCGTTCTCGGCGCGGGCTCGGCCTCTTGGGCCTCTTGGGCCTCTTGGGCCTCTTGGGCCTCTTGGGCCTGAAGGGGCAGAGCCACGAGCGCGAACAGGAGCGGGGGAAGAATCAGCATCCGCCCAGGATACCGGCTCCTACCTCGCCCGGGGCGTGGCTGCCTTCCGCCCTCAGGAGCCGAGCAAGAGGGCCGCGGTCCCGAGCAGCGCGCAGTATCCAGCAAAGTAGGGGAACGACCCTTTCTTCAGCACGAGGAGCAGCGTCTTCAGCGCCGCGAAGCCGACGAGGCCCGCGACCGCTGCTGCCGCGAGAACGATGCCCGGCGAGATCGAGCCGAAGCCCTCGTCCAGCGCATGCGGGAGTTCGACGATCGCCGCCCCGCTGATCGCCGGCAAGCTCATCATGAAGGAGAGCCGCGCGGCCTCCACCGAGCCGAGTCCGCGCACGAAACCCGCCGAGATCGTCGACCCCGAGCGGGAGATGCCGGGCCAGATCGCCACGGCCTGCGCGCATCCCATGAAGAGCGCGAGGCCGATGGGCGGCGCCTTCTCCTCGGAGTGGTCGAGTGCCGCCCCGTTGGCCTCGTGCTTGCGCCGGAATCGCTCTCCCACCATCAAGGCGGTGGCCGTGATGAACAGCCCGACGCCCGCCGCCCTCACGGTGCCCGCGGCGGCCTCGATCGTGTCCTTGCCGAGTACGCCGACGAGCCCCACCGGGATCGTGGCGACGATCAGCCAGATCCACATCGCGAACTGCCCCTTGGCGAGATCCGTGAACAGCTTGAGGACGTCCTTGCGAAACGCGACGACGATCGCGAGCAGCGTGCCCACGTGCAGAGCCACGTCGAGGGCGAGGCCCCCCTCCTGGAGGTTCATGACCTCTCGGCCGATCGCCAGGTGCCCCGAGCTGCTCACGGGCAGGAACTCGGTCAGGCCCTGGACGACCGCGAGGATGAAGACGGCCGCCGTCGACGCGGGCTCGACGACCTCGGCGGAGGCGCTGGAGGCCTCCACGGCTGCGGCTCCCGCCTCTTGCAGCGGAAGTGCGAGGTTCAGTTCGCCGAGCGCGTGGAGAAACCCCATGGAATCAGAGGGACTCCGCGGCGACCTTCGGATCGATGAACTCCATGCCGAACGCCTGGGCGACCGGCTGGCACGTCAGCTTGCCGCCGACGCAGTTGGCCGCCGACGCCAGGGCCGGATTCTGGAGGATGGAGTCCTTCGCACCGAGGCGCGCCAGGGTGCGCGCGTAGGGCAGCGTGACGTTCGTGAGCGCGAACGTGCTGGTGCGCGGCACCGCGCCCGGCATGTTGGCGACGCAGTAGTGCACCACGCCGTCGACGATGAAGGTCGGGTTCTCGTGGGTGGTCGGACGCGTGGTCTCACAGCAGCCGCCCTGGTCGACAGCGACGTCGGCGATGACGCTGCCCGTCTTCATCAGCGCGAGGTGTTCGCGCTTGATGAGCTTCGGCGCGGCCGCGCCGGGAACCAGGATCGCGCCGACGACGAGGTCCGCCTGCTGGAGCTTCTCACGAACGCTCATCGGGTTCGAGAAGAGCGTGGTGCAGTTTGCGGGCAGGATCTCGTCGAGGTAGCGCATGCGGTCCGCGTTGACGTCGAGGATCGTGACGTTGGCGCCGAGGCCCGCCGCCATGCGCGCCGCGTTCGTGCCGACGACGCCACCGCCGATCACGACGACTTCCGCGGGCGCCACGCCGGGCACGCCGCCGAGGAGCTGGCCAACGCCGCCCGCGGGCTTCTCCAGGTACTTCGCACCGGCCTGGATCGAGAGACGACCCGCGACCTCGCTCATGGGCTCGAGCAGCGGCAGGCGCCCTTCGTGCTCCAGCGTTTCGTAGGCGAAGCAGTGCGCGCCCGTGGCGAGGCAGCCGTCCGTCAGTTCCTTGTCCGCGGCGAGGTGGAAGTAGGTGAAGACGGTCTGCCCCTTCTTCATGTGCGGCCACTCCGACTTGAGCGGCTCCTTCACCTTCATGATCATGTCGGCCGCGGCCCAGACCTCGGCGGCGTCCTTGCCGATCGTGCAGCCGACGGCGAGGTACTCCTCGTCCGACAGGCTGGTCCCGACGCCCGCGCCGGTTTCGACCATGACCTGGTGCCCATCAGCGATCAGCTGCTCGGCCCCCGAGGGTCGGAGGGCGACGCGGTACTCGTGGTTCTTGATCTCTTTGATGACGCCGATCTTCACAGGAAGTCTCCAGTAGCCAGTGGCTGGTCGTTGGGGCGCCATTTGGCGCTGAAGGGGGGGGTTGCAGACAGCAGACGGGGGCTTCCCGGCGGACGCGCCGCCCGGAGAACCGGGCGAAGAGTCTAAATGGACGCGACGAAAACTCCACACTCCCGAAAAAAAGCATTGAGCCGCCGCGCTCACATCGCTACCTTCCCCGCCTCGAAGCTGCGGCACGCTGTGGCGCTCGAGACCCCGGACCTATAGCTCAGCTGGTTAGAGCGCTACGTTGACATCGTAGAGGTCACTGGTTCGAATCCAGTTAGGTCCACCATTTGGACACCACCCGCGCGGCTCGCCGAGACTTCGGCCGAGCCGCGCGGTTTTTTTCGTGCGCCTGATCGTGATCGGATCGGCTCTCGGAGGCGCGCTCTGGAAAAGTGGCCCGCACTTCCCCTATCAGGAGGCACGGGAGCGCCGTACGGCCCCCAGAAGCGCGCCCACGGCCCCGCGACTCACTCGGATTCACGCCGAGGAAGAGGCCCGAGAGCGCCGCCAGCCATCCTCTGGACGACCCGGACGACATCCCCATGAGCCCCATGCCACGAATTGGAGCCGCCCTCTTGAGCGGTCTCACCCTCGCCGCCGTCACCAGCGTCACGGGCGCCAGCTCCCCGGCGGCCGCCCTGCAGATCGCCCCTCAACTAGCAACGGGTGGCCCCTCCGGACCCGAGGAAAGGGCCCGCGCCGATATCTACGACTCCCTCCAGAAGCTACCCCGCGAGACACCTGTCTCCCTGGTCGCCCAGGCCGTTGGCCCCTCGGTGGTCTACGTCGAGACGGAGATGGTCCGGCCGGTCCGCACGATCTTCGGCCTCCAGAACGAGACCCGGAACGGCTCGGGTTCAGGCGTCGTCATCCATCCGAGCGGCCTCATCATCACCAATTACCACGTGGTGGAGAACGCTCGAGAGATCCGCGTGTCGTTCGAAGGCAACCCCGAGAGCTACCCTGCCGAACGAATCAGCTTCGTCCGCGAGGAAGACCTCGCGCTCCTGAAGATCCAGCTGCCGGACCAGGACGAGGGCTCTCGTCCCCTTCGCCGCCGCGCCCGCGGGGGGCTCCGCGCCGCCTCGGACCGCGCCGGCGCAGACCGCTCCGACGGGGGCAACCCAGACGCGGGGATGACCGACGCGAAGGGGCCCACCCTCTTTCCCACCGTTCGCATGGGAACGAGCGCCGATCTCATGCCTGGCGAGCGCGTCGTCGCGATCGGCAGCCCCCACGGACAGACCTACACGGTGTCGACGGGCATCATCTCGGGGCTCCACCGTGACGTATCGGTGCCCGGCCGTGACCTGAACTTCCGCGGCCTCATCCAGACCGACGCCTCCATCAACTTCGGCAACTCCGGTGGCCCGCTGCTGAACATCCACGGCGAGCTGATCGGGATCAACACCGTGATGAACGCTTCCGCTGAGAACATCGGATTCGCGATCCCCGTGGATCGCGTGCGCCAGGTGCTCGAGGACGTGTTGTTCCCGAACGCGCGCCGAACCTGGCTCGGATTCGACGTCACCGAGGACGCCTCGGGACTCGTCGTCTCCAAGGTCTGGCCCATGGGGCCCGCCGAAGGAACGGGCCTCTGCGAGGGAGACCGGGTGGTCGCCCTGGACCGCACGGCCGTCCCGGACGCGGAGTCCTACCTCTTGCAGTCCCTTCAGGTCGACGTGGGCCGCCCCGTGGATATCCAGTTCGCGCGGGGCGGCGAGACGTTCACGGCTCCGATCGCGGGCTGGGATGAGCTGAACGGCTTCTTCTTCCGCGACGTGGGATTGACGGTGAAGGAGATCCTTCTCAATCAGAATCGCCAGCCGTTCCTCCAGGTGGAAGCCGTCCTCCCGGGTAGCCCCGCGGACGAGCTCGGGGTCCTGGAAGGAGACCTGCTGCAGGCCGCTCGTCCTCGGACGCGCCAGCGCTACCCTGCCATCGCTCTCTCGGACAAGGCCACGCTCAAAACGATCCTCGACGGCGTGCCCGCGGGCACGGAGATCGAGATCGACGCCTACCGAGATATGAACGGAGACCTTCGCTTCTCCAACAACGAGCTCCTGAAGGGCGTTCTGGTGCGATAAGGGTCGCGTGGGCGACGTCCGGTGAGCGGACACCCTCGGGAGCGGGTGTCCACAGAAGAGACAGAGGTGAGGGACCCGGGGGGCCGAGGCCGGATACACTCCCGGCGGATTCTCCGTTCCCCTCTCTCCCCCCTGCCATGCAGTCTCTGATCCAGTTCACCGAGCGCTTCGGCAGCATGCTTTCTCGCCTGCTGCTCACGGTTCTCTACTACGTGGTGCTCGGCCCCGTCGCGCTCGTCTACCAGCGCTTCGCCGATCCGCTGCACCTCAAGCGGCCCGCCAACGGAAGCAACTGGACGCCCTGGCAGGGCAAGAACGACACCATGAGCGCTGCGAGGCGACAGGACTGATTCCATGAACGTTCTCGGTCTCTCGTTCTACTACCACGACTCCTCCGTCGCCCTCGTCAAGGACGGCGTCCTCGTCGCCGCCGCCGCCGAGGAGCGCTTCAGCCGCAAGAAGCACGACTCCGGCTTCCCCGAACTCGCCATCGACTTCTGCCTCAAGCAGGGCGGCATCTCGATCCACGACGTCGACCACGTCGTCTTCTACGAGAAGCCCTTCATCAAGTTCGAGCGCATGCTCATCACCGCGATGGCGACCTTCCCGAAGAGCGCCAACGTCTTCCGCGAGTCCATGCAGCGCTGGATCAGCGACAAGCTCTGGATCAAGTCGATGATGGCCAAGCGCCTCGACCTGCCGCGCTCGAAGTTCCTCTTCGCCGACCACCACGTCAGCCACGCCGCCAGCAGCTTCTTCACCTCGCCCTTCGAGGAGTCCGCGATCCTCACCGTCGACGGCGCCGGCGAGTGGACCACCTCGACCATGGCCATCGGCCGCGGGAACAAGATCGAGGTCATCAAGGAGATGCGCTTCCCCCACTCCCTGGGGCTCCTCTACTCCGCCTTCACCGCCTACTGCGGCTTCGAGATCAACGAGGGCGAGTACAAGCTGATGGGCATGCACCCCTACGGTGAGCCGCGCTTCGTCGACGAGATCTACAAGCTCCTCCACGTCGGAGAGGACGGGTCGCTCTGGCACGACATGGAGTACTTCCAGTACCACCACTCCACCAACGACACGCTCTCCGAGGCCTTCGAGAAGCACTTCGGCAAGCCGCGCCGCGACCCGAAGGACGGCGACAAGTCCCTCGATCCCTACTACTGCGATATGGCGGCGAGCATCCAGCGCGTCACCGAAGAGATCCTCCTCAAGATGGTGCACCACCTCAAGGAGATCACCGGCATGGACAACCTCTGCCTCGCGGGCGGCGTCGCGCTGAACTCCGTCGCCAACTACAAGCTGATGCGGAACGGTCCCTTCAAGGACGTCTACATCCACCCCGCGCCCGGCGATGACGGCTGCGCCGCCGGAGCGGCCTACTGGGCCTACAACCACCTGCTCGACCAGCCCCGCGGCCCGGCCCTCCAGCACGCCTACCTCGGCTCCGAGCACACCGACCAGCAGATCCAGGACTTCCTGGAGAAGAACGACATCGCCTACAAGAAGATCGACGACGACGAGGAGTTCTTCGACTTCGTCGCCAGGGCGCTCCAGGACGGCCAGGTCTGCGGCTGGATGCGCGGACGCTTCGAATGGGGCCCGCGCGCCCTGGGCAGCCGCTCGATCATCGCGGACCCGCGCCGCATGGAGATGAAGGAGAAGCTGAACGAGAAGATCAAGTTCCGCGAGGCCTTCCGCCCGTTCGCGCCCTCCGTCACCGAGGAGCGCGCCGACGAGTTCTTCGAGATCCCCGAGCCCCAGCGCCACTGGCCCGCGCGCTTCATGCTCTACGTCGCGCCCGTCCGCATGGAGAAGCGCTCCGACCTCCCCGCGATCACCCACGAGGACGGCTCCGGCCGACTTCAAACGGTCTACAAGCAGACGAACCCCGCGTACCACAGGATCATCGAGCGCTTCGGTGAACTCACCGGCGTCCCCGTGATCATGAACACGTCGTTCAACCTCAAGGGCGAGCCGATCGTCGAGTCGCCCGCCCACGCGTTCAACACCTTCTCGCTGTCGGGCATGGACTACCTGTTCATGAACAACTACATCGTCGACGCCGACGCGAAGAAGAAGATCGCCGATACGGTCTTCCACCTCCGCCACGAAGGCGACTCCGTCACCCAGATGGTTTCTTAGGGAGGCTCTACCGATGAAAGCTATCAACGTCCTCCTGGCGCTCCTCGTGAGCTTCGGCCTCGCCTTCGGCGTGGCCGAACTCGGTCTGCGCCTCCTCGGCTTCGCGCCGCCCGCCATCAACACCGAGTTCGACCCGGCCCTCGGCTGGCGCAAGCAGGCGAACTCCAAGATCCACCGCGAGAGCGGCGAGTACGACGTCACGATCGTGACCGACGCGCTCGGTCTGCGGGATGACTTCTCCTCGACCGAGATCCCCGCGAAGCCCGAGGGCACGACGCGGATGCTCTTCCTCGGCGACTCGTTCACGCTCGGCTACACGGTCGAGCGCGAGGACCTCTTCGTGGACCTGCTGGAGAAGGCCTGGCAGAGGGAAGGCCGCCAGGTCGAGATCATCAACGCGGGCACCCAGGCGTACTCGACGGACCAGGCGCTCGTCTGGCTCGGCGAGCACGGCGCGAAGTTCGACCCGGACGTCGTGGCGCTGTTCCCCTACGAGAACGACATCTGGTGGAACGCTCAGGCGACGTATCTCGGGGAAGGCAAGCCGCTCTTCGACGAGAGCGGGAACCTCGTGAGCGGCGAGCTGCCGGTGCGCGAGCCGCGCGGCTGGTTCGGCTCGACCGCGGTCGGCAACCTGCTCCGCAGGTCGGAGAAGATGCCGCGGATGAAGGTCGGGGACGCGGGCTCGATGACGGTGGAGCAGACCTCCCGCCTGACCGCCCCGCCGGAGCCGACGAAGATCGCCGAGGAGCGTACACGCCTCCTCGTGAAGAAGATGGCGGACGCGAGCCGCGCGCTCGGCGCCGAGTTCGTGGTCTGTCCCATCCCGAGCCGCGAGGCCGTGGTGGCACCCGAGACGCTTCCCGCGGGCACCGACCCGGCGCGTCCCTACCAGCTCTTCGTGGACGCCGCGAAGGCGGCCGGATCCAGGACGGCGCTTCCCCTCGAGCCCCTCCAAGCTGCGGCCGGGAACGGCTGGACCCCCTACTACGGCCGAGACTTCCACCTGAACCCCCAGGGCAACCTGATCCTGGCGGAGACGCTGAAGTCGAACCTGGAGGCCGCGGGCCTCGTTCCCGCGGCGGGCGCGGACGCGGCTACGATCCACCTGGCCCGGCTGGATGGCTCGACCCCGCCCCCGGCGGCTCCGAGCAAGATGCCGAAATGGCCCTTCTGGTTCCTCGGCCTCTGGCTGGCCCTCGGGACGCTTTACACGCAGACGTACAAGGACGAGAACACGGGGCTCGGCTACCTCAAGGTCGCGGGACTCCTGGGCGTGGTCTTCGCCACCGCCATCGGCGTCACGAAGCTGATCTCGATCCTGCCGCCGTTCTACGGGCAGCTCCTGCTGATCGGCCTGGTGATCGTGATCCTGACCTTCGTGCTCTACAAGCTCGGGGACCGGGTCGGGACCATCGCCGAGCTGATGAAGGCGTTCACCCTGCGGGGCCACTGGTACCTGATGCCACTCCTGACCGTGCTGCTCACGGTGGGAAGCCTCCTCGTGGTCGCCGCCAGCTCCCCCCTGATCGCGCCGTTCATCTATACGCTCTTTTAGGGGTACACGCTTTTCTAGGGGTGCACGCTCTTTTAGGGGCAGTAGGTCTTTTCAGCGCGAGTGGGGTGCGGCTGGCTGGACGTGGCTCCGGTCGGCCGGTGCCTTCGCCAACGCAGCTTCCACGTGGGGCGCGAGCACCTCGGCGGCCAGGCGATGACCTGCCGTGTTGATGTGGAAGTCTGACTTCCAGTAGAGCAGATCCTCCGAAGCACGAAACGCCTCCCGTAGATCGATCACCCCGAGACCTGAGGCCGTCAGGCACTCGATCATCTCGTCGGCGATGGCGTCGCTGACGCACACGTCTTCTTCCGTCACGCCGAGCGCCACGGTCGTGGCTTTCATCTCATCAGGAAAACGGTCCGCCTGCACCGCCAGAGCCGGGGGCAGGTAGGCGAACAGCGGCACGATCCCTCTCAGCTCGCATCGTTCGGCAATCTCCGCCAGGATGGCGGCGGAAGTGGTGGCAGCGATCGATGCATCCTCCGGGTTATCGATCAGGTAGCGCGTCTGATTCGTCTCCTGACCCCGAACCGTGCCTGACCGCTTCCATGCATCGAGGCGCTCACCGTTGGGCAACGACGAGGTTCGAAACCGACCTCGCCCCGCAAAATAGCGCTCCAAGCGAACCGTGTCGTAGAAGTCGTTACCTCCGTAGACGACCACCAGAAAGACCTCGGGCTGCAAGTAGGCAAAGTGTTCCAGCACGCCAAGGTAGTTGTAGACGTTGTAGCCCCCGATCCCCGCATTGAGGGACTCGATATCCCTGCCCGGCTCGTCCGCCTCGATCAGCGTCTCGATGAGGTGAACGAGGTTCTCGTCGTGGGGTACGACACCTGAGAGGTGGGAGTCGCCCGTCACGAGAAGTCGAGCGACGGGGTGGCCCTCGCGAACTTCCTCCGGTTCGCGCAGACCGGCGCCATTCACCTTGATGGTGATCTTCCCATCCGGATGTTCTTCGAACGGTCGTCTCCACCCCTGGCTCGGCCGGTAGGTGACGTAACACAGATCGTCGGCTCGATAGCGGCTGTCCTCGACCCCTGGGTAGAACGCCGCAAGGGTCTTGGCATCGATCGGCTGAAGATTCACGAGCGCAGGAAGTCCATCGACAGCCGCGACGGACCCGCTGCCCGCCTGCCCTCCCTGGCGACGCGAGGCGTCAAGACTCTGCTGCATGGTGCTCGTCGTGTCGACGGACCTGACGGACCTCGAGCCTCTCCTTTCTCGCAACTCGGTCACCACGACGAAGGCGACCCCGGTAGAAAGCAATGTAACGACGGCAGCAATAACGATCTTCTTCATGGGCGGCAGGAGCGAGAGCGAGCGAAACGGCCCCTGGGCACCGCCCCCCCCGGCGACCAGCCAGGGAGTCCGTGCCGCAGAGTGCGGGCTCCGGATGCTATCATCGAATCACTGACGAAGGCTCGCGGTAAAACCCTATCGAGGGCCCCCCACCTGACGAGCCCGTACGAGGCCCGGAGAGGCGTCTTCTATCGGGATGAGAAGCCCCCTGAGATTCCAGAGCGAGGCGCAATCTCCCGCCGTTGCTTCATGGGCTCGACCGCCGTTCTTCCGCACTCGATGGTAGATTCGGAGCATGGACTTCCTTCGCAAGAACTGGCTCTGGATCGTGATCCCGATTCTATTCGTCATTATCGCTGCTGTTCTTGTCTACAAGCTGACGGACGACCCAGGGTCCGAGTTCGTCTATCCGGTTTGAGCAGATAGAAGCCCGCTGAAGGGGAAAGGCAGCACGATCCTGGGATCAGCGACGGACGATCCACTTCAGGGTCGCGCTACTGGCTGATCCAGGGTCGCGCTATCGACAAAAGGCGCCGTGCGACGAGGCCTCCTCGCGGGCAGCCACGTATACTTCTGCGCCCCATTCCCCCCTCTTCCCCCCCTGCCATGCAGTCTCTGATCCAGTTCACCGAGCGCTTCGGCAGCATGCTTTCTCGCCTGCTGCTCACGGTTCTCTACTACGTGGTGCTCGGCCCCGTCGCGCTCGTCTACCAGCGCTTCGCCGATCCGCTGCACCTCAAGCGGCCCGCCAACGGAAGCAACTGGACGCCCTGGCAGGGCAAGAACGACACCATGAGCGCTGCGAGGCGTCAGGACTGATTCCATGAACGTTCTCGGCCTCTCGTTCTACTACCACGACTCTTCCGTCGCCCTCGTGAAGGACGGCGTCCTCGTGGCCGCCGCCGCCGAGGAGCGCTTCAGCCGCAAGAAGCACGACTCCGGCTTCCCCGAACTCGCCATCGACTTCTGCCTCAAGCAGGGCGGCATCTCGATCCACGACGTCGACCACGTCGTCTTCTACGAGAAGCCCTTCATCAAGTTCGAGCGCATGCTCATCACCGCGATGGCGACCTTCCCGAAGAGCGCCAACGTCTTCCGCGAGTCCATGCAGCGCTGGATCAGCGACAAGCTCTGGATCAAGTCGATGATGGCCAAGCGCCTCGACCTGCCGCGCTCGAAGTTCCTCTTCGCCGACCACCACGTCAGCCACGCCGCCAGCAGCTTCTTCACCTCGCCCTTCGAGGAGTCCGCGATCCTCACCGTCGACGGCGCCGGCGAGTGGACCACCTCGACCATGGCCATCGGCCGCGGGAACAAGATCGAGGTCATCAAGGAGATGCGCTTCCCCCACTCCCTGGGGCTCCTCTACTCCGCCTTCACCGCCTACTGCGGCTTCGAGATCAACGAGGGCGAGTACAAGCTGATGGGCATGCACCCCTACGGTGAGCCGCGCTTCGTCGACGAGATCTACAAGCTCCTCCACGTCGGAGAGGACGGGTCGCTCTGGCACGACATGGAGTACTTCCAGTACCACCACTCCACCAACGACACGCTCTCCGAGGCCTTCGAGAAGCACTTCGGCAAGCCGCGCCGCGACCCGAAGGACGGCGACAAGTCCCTCGATCCCTACTACTGCGATATGGCGGCGAGCATCCAGCGCGTCACCGAAGAGATCCTCCTCAAGATGGTTCACCACCTCAAGGAGATCACCGGCATGGACAACCTGTGCCTCGCGGGCGGCGTCGCGCTGAACTCCGTCGCCAACTACAAGCTGATGCGGAACGGTCCCTTCAAGGACGTCTACATCCACCCCGCGCCCGGCGATGACGGCTGCGCCGCCGGAGCGGCCTACTGGGCCTACAACCACCTGCTCGACCAGCCCCGCGGCCCGGCCCTCCAGCACGCCTACCTCGGCTCCGAGCACACCGATCAGCAGATCCAGGACTTCCTGGAGAAGAACGACATCGCCTACAAGAAGATCGACGACGACGAGGAGTTCTTCGACTTCGTCGCCAGGGCGCTCCAGGACGGCCAGGTCTGCGGCTGGATGCGCGGACGCTTCGAATGGGGCCCGCGCGCCCTGGGCAGCCGCTCGATCATCGCGGACCCGCGCCGCATGGAGATGAAGGAGAAGCTGAACGAGAAGATCAAGTTCCGCGAGGCCTTCCGCCCGTTCGCGCCCTCCGTCACCGAGGAGCGCGCCGACGAGTTCTTCGAGATCCCCGAGCCCCAGCGCCACTGGCCCGCGCGCTTCATGCTCTACGTCGCGCCCGTCCGCATGGAGAAGCGCTCCGACCTCCCCGCGATCACCCACGAGGACGGCTCCGGCCGACTTCAAACGGTCTACAAGCAGACGAACCCCGCGTACCACAGGATCATCGAGCGCTTCGGTGAACTCACCGGCGTCCCCGTGATCATGAACACGTCGTTCAACCTCAAGGGCGAGCCGATCGTCGAGTCGCCCGCCCACGCGTTCAACACCTTCTCGCTGTCGGGCATGGACTACCTGTTCATGAACAACTACATCGTCGACGCCGACGCGAAGAAGAAGATCGCCGATACGGTCTTCCACCTCCGCCACGAAGGCGACTCCGTCACCCAGATGGTTTCTTAGGGAGGCTCTACCGATGAAAGCTATCAACGTCCTCCTGGCGCTCCTCGTGAGCTTCGGCCTCGCCTTCGGCGTGGCCGAACTCGGTCTGCGCCTCCTCGGCTTCGCGCCGCCCGCCATCAACACCGAGTTCGACCCGGCCCTCGGCTGGCGAAAGCAGGCGAACTCCAAGATCCACCGCGAGAGCGGCGAGTACGACGTCACGATCGTGACCGACGCGCTCGGTCTGCGGGATGACTTCTCCTCGACCGAGATCCCCGCGAAGCCCGAGGGCACCACGCGGATGCTCTTCCTCGGCGACTCGTTCACGCTCGGCTACACGGTCGAGCGCGAGGACCTCTTCGTGGACCTGCTGGAGAAGGCCTGGCAGAGGGAAGGCCGCCAGGTCGAGATCATCAACGCGGGCACCCAGGCGTACTCGACGGACCAGGCGCTCGTCTGGCTCGGCGAGCACGGCGCGAAGTTCGACCCGGACGTCGTGGCGCTGTTCCCCTACGAGAACGACATCTGGTGGAACGCGCAGGCGACGTATCTCGGGGAGGGCAAGCCGCTCTTCGACGAGAGCGGGAACCTCGTGAGCGGCGAGCTGCCGGTGCGCGAGCCGCGCGGCTGGTTCGGCTCGACCGCGGTCGGCAACCTGCTCCGCAAGTCGGAGAAGATGCCGCGGATGAAGGTCGGGGACGCGGGCTCGATGACGGTGGAGCAGACCTCCCGCCTGACCGCCCCGCCGGAGCCGACGAAGATCGCCGAGGAGCGTACACGCCTCCTCGTGAAGAAGATGGCGGACGCGAGCCGCGCGCTCGGCGCCGAGTTCGTGGTCTGTCCCATCCCGAGCCGCGAGGCCGTGGTGGCACCCGAGACGCTTCCCGCGGGCACCGACCCGGCGCGTCCCTACCAGCTCTTCGTGGACGCCGCGAAGGCGGCCGGGGCCAAGACGTCGCTTCCGCTGGAGCCGCTCAAGGCCGCTGCCGCGAGCGGCTGGACCCCCTACTACGGCCGCGACTTCCACCTGAACGCGCAGGGGAACCTGATCCTGGCGGAGACGCTGAAGACGGACCTGGAGACCGCGGGCCTCGTTCCACCCGCCGGCGCGAGCGCGGCCCCGATCCACCTGGCCCAGCTCGACGGCTCGAGCCCGCCCCCGGCGGCGCCGGGCAAGATGCCGAAGTGGCCCTTCTGGTTCCTGGGCCTCTGGGCCGCCCTCGGGACGCTCTACACGCAGACCTACAAGGACGAGAGCACCGGCCTCGGCTACCTCAAGGTCGCGGGTCTCCTGGGCGTCGTCTTCGCGACCGCGATCGGCGTCACGAAGCTGATCGCGATCGTGCCGCCCTTCTATGGGCAGCTCCTGCTCATCGGGCTCGTGATCGCGATCCTGACCTTCGTGCTCTACAAGCTCGGGGACCGGGTCGGCACGATCGCCGAGCTGATGAAGGCGTTCACGCTCCGGGGCCACTGGTACCTGATGCCGCTCCTGACCGTGCTGCTCACGGTGGGAAGCCTCCTGGTGGTCGCCGCCAGCTCCCCCCTGATCGCGCCCTTCATCTACACGCTTTTTTAGGCACGGTTGAGACGCCCGGAATCATTTTCCGGGCTAATGGGCGTGACGCACAGCCGATAGCAAGGTCTGTGGCGAGGCCTCCCAGGGGCCCGTTGCCCCCCTGGGCATAGGGTTGGAAGTCGTGAAACCCAGGATGCGGTACGCAGTGCTGGTCCGGGACTCCTGGGTTCCGAACCGTGCCTTTTGCCCGAATTCTTCCCTGGGTACCCTGACCCTGGTTCACCTGACGCCGGGAGATCTGACGGGGACACCCTCTCCTTTTCGAATCCGTGACTTCACATCCTCCCCACGCCAGAACGCCTGACGCGACGGGTGGCCGCATTCTCGGCCACTGCGGGGGCGATGCTCCTGGCCGATTGGAGCTCGACCGGCGCTCGCTGTCGCCTTCGGACGGGTCGCGACCGCTCCGACTGACGGATCTCATCCTTCCGCTCGGCATCGGGGCCGTGCTGCGCCTGGCCCTGGTCGTCGCTTTCATCGGGACCCTCGGCCGTGGCGACGAGGCTGCCTACCTGCGCCTCGGCTGGGGCTGGTCGGAGTTCGGCGCCTACACCGGGATGTGGGCTCCGCTCTACCCGAAGCTCATCAGCTATTTCTCGGGGCTCTTCGGGGACGGCGCGGCCGATGCCCTGAGGATCGTCCAGGTGTTCATGGCCGTATGGGCCGGGGTGTGGACCGCGTTGATCGCCGACATGTTCGGGGGTAGGCGCGCCGGTCTCATCGCGGCCTGGATGTTTGCGCTGTACCTGCCGCTCGCCGGCTTCGCAGCGCTCATGTACTCCGAGTCGCTGTTCCTCTGCTTCTTCCTCCCTTCGGTCTACCAGCTTCTGCGCTACGCCAGGGAGGGACGGATCGCGGCACCCGCCTGGCGCGGGCCGCTCGCGGGCTGCTTGCTCGGTCTGGCGGCACTCACCCGGGAGAGCACGCTCATCTTCGTCTTCCCTTGCATGGTCTGGGTCGCCTTCGCTCTGCGGGGCCACGAGACCGAAAAGCGGGTGGGGAACGCTCGATTCAAGGCCTGGGCCCACGGAAAGGGTCCGCTGGCCATCGCCCCGGCGCTGCTTTTCGGCCTCACCGCGCTGCTCACGGTCATGCCGTGGACGATCCGGAACGCGTGGCACTTCGACCGCTTCGTACCGATCGCAACCTCGTCCCAGGGAAGCTCCGTCGTCGGCTGGAACGCCTACGACATCAACTACGACATCGCCGATCTAGGGGACAACGTCCTCGACGCACCCGGCACGCTCCGGGATAAGATCCGGGGTCCCGAGCCGGCTCCTTGGTCGCCGCGGGCGGTCTCGAACGTGGCGGACGCCAGCGAGCTCAATATTTCCGATGGACTGGATTTCGCGAAGGCAAACCCCGGCTTCTTCCTGCGGAGCCGGATCGTCGAGTTCGTGGACATGATGTCTCCACTTTCGTTCATCCTGCGCTCGCTGCGCATCACGGACGGTATCGGCGAGCCGCTGAATAGTGCTTTGGTGAAGACTCTCTTCGCCGTTCTCGCGGTGCTGATGGTCCCCGCGGTCGTCCTGCTCGGGCTCTGGGGCTGGACCCACGCGCGCGACGCGGGGCCGCTTCGGTCGCTCGCCGCGACGCTCACGGTCTGCACCGTGTCGGTTGCCGCCATCAGCGGCATGACCCGCTATCGTGTGCCGGTGATGCCGCTCTTCATCGTGCTGGGCGCGCTCTACCTCGCGGGCCAGCGCGAGAAGCCGCCGCGGCACCGCAAGATTCTTCTATCGACGCTCACCGTTCTCATCATCCTTTCGTGGATCCCGTCCATCGGACCGATCCAGATGGCCCTTGCCGTGCTCTGGAAGTCGTGAGGCCAGCCATGGAACCTGACGAAGTTCTCCCCGTGGGCCCCATCCCGGAGGCCGTCCTGCGCCGAGAACGCCGGTGGGCCGCGGGTCTCCTCATGGCCATCGTCGCCCTCGGAACCGCTGGCTACCTGAGCATCCCGACGGAGGAAGACCTCGTCATCACCTCGCGAACGGCGGCCGACCCGTTCGATCGAGTGCGCGCGATGAACGCCCTGATCCGCCGCGGCTACTGGGAGGATCGTGCGTTCAAGGAATTCGAGGCGTTCATGAAGGCGTCCCCGAAGGAACTCCCCCAGTTCATGGCCGACATGCACGGCGATATGCTGAAGTCCGACCGCCGGGCCTGGAAGAAGTAGTGCGAGGAGCGCGTCAGTAAGCGCCCGCTTCCTTGAGCGCCGCGAGGACCGCGTCCGCCGCGATCCGCTGGCCCGTGGCGCTCGGGTGCGTCAGGTCTACGTCACCATAGGGTCGAACTTCGCTGTCCATGTAGGCGTCCAGGAGTTCGACGGTGAGAACCCCGCGCGCCCTGGCGTGTTCCGCCACGTCCGTCAGCGCACGAGTCCGAATGGCACGCGCAGCCGCGTACTCCTCGGGCGACATCTCTGCGCGCGCCTTCTTGAGGTCGTCCATCTGCCCCACCGTCGGGAAGACGACCATGATGGGCGTTGCGCCGCCCGCCTCGATCGCATCGAGGAGCACGGTCAGATCCGAGAGGTTGCGCTCGACGAACGGGCGCGCGACCTCGGAGCCGGCGTCGTGCCAGATCTGGAATTGATGGGCGTCGTACACCTTCTTCATCTCCATCGCGGCCGCCTGGTCGAATCCCTTGAACTCGAACTTGGGCAGACCGATGACCTTGTAGCGCAGGTTCCGCGACCAGTAGTCGAGGAGCGCCGTGCCCGCGAGCGGGTGATCCAGCGGAGCGAGCGTTCCCGTCGTGCCGTAGCTCATCGGGTCGAGGTCGTTCAGGTACCAGGCGACGACGACGTAGTCCGGCTTCAGCGGCGCCATCAGCTTGTTGTAGAGCTGCTTCTCCTGGTACGTGTTGTAGCCAGGCAGGCCACAGTTGATGACGTCGACGGGTTTCTCGAGCGCGGCGTCCAGCTCCTTCTCGACCAGGACCGGGAACGTCTCGTCGTCGACCACACCCCAGCCGAAGGTGAAGGAGTCACCGAGGCATACGATCCGCAGCCCGGCGTCTCCGTCGGCCTCGGGGCGCGCTTCGTGGCCGCGAAGACCCATGCTATTGATCTTCGCCGGGTGCATGTACACGTTGCCCGCCGCGTAGATGTCTCGCGTTTGATTCGGGTGGAAGCGCGTGCCGACTTCGGGGTCGAACCAGACCGACGGAAGCGCGCCGTAGCCCTGGAAACGGAAGTACACCTCCGTGCCCACGAAGAGAGCCAGGAGGACGCCGAGGAAGATGCTGAGTCGCAGGAGGAATTTGCGCATGCTGCCCGAATTCTACCTGGGACAAGGCACTCGTAGAGAAGCTCTTCTCCCGGGGACTCGACGCGCCGCGGGGTCGATCTTGGGCTATGCTTGGGGCACCATGCAGTTCCTCAAAGAAAACTGGGCCTGGGTCCTCGCTCCGATCGTGCTGTTCGCCGCTGTGGCCGCTTACCTGTACCTGGCAGGGGACGGAGCGACCATCCCGGACGGCGGGTACAAGACCTACTGATCCGCACCTACTGATCCGCACCTACTGATCCGCACCTACTGATCCGCACCGACTGATCCGCACCTACTGATCTGCGCACGACGAAGGGCCGCCAGCCTGGATCGCGCTCCCGGGCGTCACTCGACGAGGTCGATTCCGAGACGGCGCAGCCAGTCGAAGGCTCCGCAGGCCTCGGTCCCGACGAGATGCAGCCGTGTCCGATCGTGGATCGGCCAGCGTCGCAGCCGATAAGGATCCGTTCCGGCGCGGTTCACCCCTGAGTGGGTCGTGACGGCTTGGCGGTAGCCCGCCGCCTGAACGCTCCGCGCGCTCGCGTCATCGAAGTCCCAGCGGCGGCCGTACGGGTAGGCGAACGTCACACCGCCCGCGCCCGGCTCCCCGAGGAGTTCCTCGAGAGCCGCCCGCCCGCCGGCGATCTCGGCCAGCTGATCAGCCTCCGCGAGGCAGGACAGCACCGGATGGTTCACGGTATGGCCGCCGATCTCGATCGGCGCGGCCGCGTGCAGAGCGCGCGCTTCGTCCTCGCTGAGATAGAGCGCGTCCACGATCTCGCGCGGATGACCGCCGGACTCCAGCACGAGCTCGTCGAGGGCGCGCGCCCGCGCCGCTGGATCGACGTCGTACTTCAGGATCCGCTTCTGGCGATTCTCGCTCCCTTCGACGGCGCGCAGCGCGTCCGCGTGATCGGGGAGCCGCTCTGCGAGCTTGTGGCCGAGTTCCGCCACGCCGAGCTTCGCCTGGAGCCAGCCCAGCGCATGCAGCCAGGGCAGCCGCCGCTCCGCGACCGCGCCGCCCTCCAGGAACACGGTGCAGCGTGCACCTGTGCGCTGGAGCAGCGGCACGAGATCATGCAGATTGTCTCGGTAGCCGTCGTCCATGGTGAGGGCGACCATCGAGCGGGTCGCGCCGTCCGAGAGCCGCGTCGCGCCCTCCCCGACGGTGACCATGTCGTAGCGCCTTCCGAGCGCTCGAAGGATCGACTCCAGCCGGCCCGCCGTGATCTTCATGTCCGCGCCGAGGGCCGCGTTGGTCGCCGGTTGATCCACGCAGTGTCCGTACAGGATGAGCATCCGCGGCTCCCCCATCGCGTCGAACGCGCGATGGAGTCCCGTGTGCCAGATGATGCGGGCGAAGACCTCGCGCGCGGCGCCCTTGAGCCTGTGCTTGATCGACAACGCCCGGGCTCCTAGCCGATGAGCTCGGCGTCGCGGTCCGCGTCGGTGAAGAACCACGAACTCGGGTTCTTCGCGGCGGCCACGACCGGGTGAGACGGGTCGAGCGTGTGCAGGATGATGGGGCGCACGTCTTCTGGTTTGGAGGGACGGAAGCCCGAGCCCTTGAGCTGGCGCTCCCAGCTGGAGCCCACGATCGCGTGGGCCCGCGCGACGGACGCGCCGGCCTTCCGGAGGTGGCCGAGGCCCGCCTCGAGGGCGCCCGCGAAGGCGACGTCGTCGACTGCGGTGATATCCGCGATATACCCGGCGGTCTCGCCGCGTTCGGGCAGCTGCACGACGCACCAGCCCTGCATCTTGCCGCCGGGTTCGTAGACGCCGTGGGCGCGGAAGCGGCCCGACGGTGCGTCGACGAAGCGCCAGTTGAGGAAGGCGTGGTCGCGCTGGACGAACCACGGGAAGTTCTTCGCGACCTCTGCCTGGACGTCGTCGGCTTCGGGCTTGAAGCGCGCGATCGGAACGACGTTGATCTTGCCGAAGAACGCCTTGCGCAGGCGGCCCCGGGCCATGGTGCCGCGCCACGCGACCCACGGGACGGCGCTGGCCGCCGCGCGGCTGACCTTCATGCGCTCCTCGCGTGCGCCTGCGTCGGAAACCAGCACGAAGGTCCACGGGCGGATCTCCCCCACGGCGTCCCAGCCCAGCTTCTGGGTGAAGATGTCCGCGGAGGCGCGGTTGGGCAGTCCGAAGACGCAGGGCCAGCCCGCTTCCTTCGCGAGCTTCAGCGTTTCGGCGTCGAGTTTCGAGAAGAGCCCCTTGCCCCGGAACGCGGAGTCGGTCATGACGTCGCCGGTCTGGCCCACGGTGACGGGGTTCGCGCCGCGCTGAAGGACGGTCCGTGGGCCGCAGGCGTAGCTCGCCGCCAGCCCGCTCTCGCCGCCTTCGACGACGGTCGTCAGCGCTTCCCCGTGGGGCCCGTTTCGGTAACGCCAGGGTAGGACGGTCTCCCCGTCCTTGCGGTCGAAGGAGCGATCGAAGAGCGCCGCCTGGGCGGCGAGGTCGGCGTCCCCGCTGGCGGCGCGGGCGGCTGATGCATCGGAGGGCTCGGTCATGGGCCCGCATGGTAGCCACCTTCTGGTAGAACCTCCCGGGCCAAGTCCGCCAACCCGGTGACTCCCTTTTCCCTGCGACCCGATTTCCGAACCCCGGACCGATTTCTCCCCCATGGCTCAGCTCATCGAATGCGTACCCAACTTCTCCGAAGGCCGTGATCAGAGCGTCCTGGACGCCATCGCCGCCGCCGTGCGCGCGGTGGACGGAGTGACGCTCCTGGACGTGGATCCGGGCAAGGCGACGAACCGGACCGTCTTCACCTTCGTGGGCGAGCCGGGCCCCGTGATCGAGGCGGCCGTCCAGGCCGCGCGGGTGGGCGCGGAGCGCATCGATATGTCGAAGCACAGCGGCGAGCACCCGCGCTTCGGCGGCATGGACGTGTGCCCGCTCGTGCCGATCTCCGGGATCACGATGGAGGAGACGGTCGTCCATGCGCGCGCCCTGGCGAAGCGCCTCGGCGAGGAGGTCGGCCTGTCGATCTACTGCTACGAGAGCGCCGCGCTGAAGCCGAACCGCAAGAATCTCGCCGTGGTCCGCGCGGGCGAGTACGAGGGCCTCGCCGCCCGCATCGGAACGGACGAGTGGAAGCCTGACTTCGGCCCCGCGAAGTTCCAGCCCCGCACGGGCGCCACGGCCGTCGGAGCCCGCGACTTCCTGGTCGCTTACAACGTGAACCTGAACACGACCTCCAGCCGCCGCGCCAACGCGATCGCCTACGACGTGCGCGAGAAGGGTCGGGTCAAGCGCGAGCCCGACCCCGTCACCGGCAAGGTCGTCCTCGATGAGAAAGGGCAGGAGGTCTGGACGCCGGGCATGCTGAGAGCCTGCAAGGGCATCGGCTGGTTCATCGAGGAGTACGGGATCGCGCAGATCTCGATGAACCTCACCGACCTCTCCGTCACCCCGGTCCACGTGGCCTTCGACGCGTGCGTGGAGCGCGCGGCCGTGCGCGGGATCCGCGTCACCGGATCGGAGATCGTGGGCCTCGTGCCGCTGAAGGTCCTGCTCGACGCGGGCCGTCACTACCTGGCGAAGCAGGAGCGCTCTCTCGGCGTGAGCGACGCCGAGCTGATCAAGATCGCGGTCCGGACGCTGGGCCTCGACGAGCTCACCCCCTTCGACCCGAAGACGCGAGTGATCGAGTACGCGATCCAGGCGTCGGGTCAAAAGCGCCTGATCGACATGTCCCTGGAGGCCCTGGTTCACGAAACAGCCTCCGAGTCGCCTGCGCCGGGCGGCGGCTCCATCGCAGCGGCGACGGGAGCCTTCGGCGCGGCCCTCGGAACGATGGTCGCGAACCTTTCCAGCCACAAGCGCGGGTGGGACGATCGCTGGAAGGAGTTCTCGGACGTGGCCGTGATCGGCAAGGCCTGCCACGATCGACTGCTGGCCCTGGTGGACGAGGACACCGCGGCCTTCAACAGGATCATGGACGCGTGGCGCGCGGACGAGTCCCACCGAGCCGCGGCGATCGAGGAGGCGACCAAGTACGCGATCGAGGTGCCGCTCCAAGTCATGGCGACGGCCCTGGAAGCGATGCACGTCTGCGAGGCGATGGTCGAGCGCGGCATGGAAGCCTCGCTCTCGGACGCCGCCGTCGGAGCCCTGTGCCTGGAAACCGCCGTCCGCGGAGCCGCCCTGAACGTGGCGATCAACGCCAAGGACCTGAAGGACGAGGCGGCGAAGGCCCACTACGTCTCCGAGGCCAAGAAGATGGAAGCGGACGCCCGCACGCGCTGCGAAGCGGTGCAAACGTCGGTGCGAAAGCGCCTCTAAGAAACTCAGCGCCCCACCGCACCAGGTGCATCCGAACCGACACAAACGGACCAGGTGCATCCGTTCCGGAATGAACGGACCTGGTCCGTTCATTCCGGAACGGATGCACCTGGTCCGTTTGTACCGGAACGGATGTACCTGGTCCGTTTGTGTCGGTTCCGCTTGGCTTCCTGGGCGAACATGGAGGCGGCTTACGTAGGACTTTCCAGGCAGCACCGCGCGCGATCGGCGGCGGCATGGCCCACTGGCGTTGGAGGTCATGCTCTCCCGGCGTTCATCGGATCCAGAGATTGATCGGATCCCTGCTTCTCGCGGACGCTGACGCGAATGTTGACAGCCCACTCCTCGCTCCCCATCCCCGGAAAGCTCCCATGCAGTACACCTGGCTCCTCGTCACCCTCGGCGCTTCCTTTGGCAGCGTCGCCCACGCGCAAGATCGCCTCTTCGTCCTCGACACGTCTCCCGTCTCCATGCCCGACCTCGTCGAGCTAGATCCCGTGTCGGCGACCCCCATCAACTTGCTTCCGGTCACCGGCCATGAAGCGCTGTTCGGCGGGCTCGCCATCGATGGCGCTGGAGACCTCTATTCCATCGATGGCTACAACGATGCTCTTTCGGACCGCACCTTCCGGATCGATGCGGCCACCGGCGCCGGAACCGTCGTAGGCGACACCAACTCGAATTGGAACTTCCGCTCGGTCGCCGTCAACCCGGTCGACGATGGTCTGTACGGATGGCGGGACAACGAGCTTTTCCGCATCGACAAGGTGACGGGCGCGGCGATTTCGATCGCGAGCGTCGGGCCCGCGATGAACCTCGATCAAGGCACCGCCTTCGCGATCTCCACCGCTGGCGTGGGATACGTGACGGATATCGGCGGCAACAGTCTGTTCAGCGTGGACATCGCCACAGGAGCCGCCACGTTCCTCGGGGACCTCAACACGGGCTCCTCCTGGTTCAATGACCTCGACTTCGACGGCGCGGGCGTTCTCTGGGGCGTCCACAACGGCGGCGGCATCTATCGCATCACGCTCTCCCCTGCGACGGCGACCATGACCTTCTCGACGCCGACCTACACAGGAATCGCCTTCGAGCGGGGAGACATCGGCACCACTTATTGCATCCCTGCGGTGGCCAACTCGACGGGTGCGGCCGCCCAAGTTCGAGGGACCGGCAGCGTGGTCGTCGCCAGCAACTCATTGACCCTCGAGGCGGACCACCTTCCGGTTTTCTCGTTCAGCTTCTTCATCACGAGCCGGACCACCGGATTCGCCGCGAATCCGGGAGGAAGCCAGGGCAACCTTTGCCTGGGTGGTGCGATCGGCCGCTTCGTCGGCCCGGGCCAGGTCCAGAACTCTGGCCTCGCCGGTGAAGTCGAACTCGACCTCGATTTGACCGCGCTCCCGACCCCCAACGGCCTCGTGGCCGCGGCACCCGGAGAGACGTGGAGCTTCCAGGCGTGGTACCGCGACTCCAGCCCAAGCGGCCCGACGTCGAACTTCACGAACGGCTTCACGGTGACGCTGCAGTAAACGAGGGCAGCAATGACTCGAAACCTCTCCGTCGATGGTCAGCTCGACCGTAACGCCGAGTCAAGTGCCGCTACAGGAAGTCGAGCTGGAGACCGTTGCTGAAGTTCGACGTGGCGGAGCCGTTCACGCCGTCGCGGTACCAGGCCTGGAAGTTCCAGGTCTCGCCCGGGAAGGCCGCGAAGGTTCCGTTGGGTTGAGGGATCGCCAGAATGTCGATGTGGAGCGCGAAGCTTCCCGAGGCATCCGACTGTTGAACCTGCCCGGAACCGTCGTAGCGCCCGATACTGCCCACGAGGCACAGGCTCCCCTGACTACCTCCGGGATTCGCCACGAAGCCCTGTGTTCGACTGACGAGGAAGAAGCCAAAGGCGGACGCCGGCATCTGCGACGCCGTCAATCGCACGAAGTTGTCCGCGGTCAACAGGCTGCCAGACCCCGCCAGGAGGCCAGGCTGACCTGTCGAGTTCACGTTCGCGCGACAGTACCCCGTACCGAACTCGATCGCGGTGCCGCGGATCTCGAGTCGGTTGTAAAGACCGCTGGCGGCGCCGTTGAACTCGTAGGTCAGAGCCGTCGACGCGACCCCCGTGGGCAGCGTCGCGGGGCTCGAGGCGTCCCACGTGAAAGCATCACCGTCCATCGGGACCGACTTCAGGTGTAGCCAGTAGCTCGTGAGAGCCATCAGAGTGTGGGGCGAGCTCACCGAGAACGTGAAATCGCCCTGGCCAGCGAAACTCCCTGGGTTCTCCAGGGCGAAGAGGGGGTTGCCAGGGCTTCCGCCGGCGTCCGACCAGATCTCCACGAGCGGACTGATCGCTGCTCCGGTGACATCGAAGGAGAGAATCACCTCGTCCAGTGTGTAGGGCGTCGACCCCATCGTGAAACCGAAGGCCTTGTACTGCGCGAGAGCGCTTCCTCCGAAGGCCGTCCCAGGATCGATCCCGCTGGAAAGGTTCCCGATGATGAGATCGTTCGCCGACGCAGGGGACGCGAGCAGTGCCGCGATGGAAGCCAACAGAGACAGATGAAGCTTCATGCCAGGGTACGGAGGACCTTGTGGGAGCAGAGACCGGGAGCGAAAGCGTATCCCATTCCCACGATCCCTGCAGGCTGTCACAGCCCGAGCAAGATCCCATTTTGCAGGCGTTTCGATGTTCCTGGCGCATCCGCGAACGCGGATGCGCATCGAGCCGAGGAAATCCGACTCAGTCGCCCTGGGAGAGCGACCAGCCATCCTTCCCGTCGAAACGGCACAGGTGCTCGGTCTTGATGAAGTCGAAGCCCGCCTCGCTGAAGCGGCCCAGGAGGGCGATCACCTCCGCGTGCGTCACGGCGCCGTCGTCCTTCGCCACGAAGCGGCAGCGCCAGTGATCCGAGCAGAAGGTCTCCGGGAAGCCGTCCGGGTAGACCTTCACGCCGCGGTTGTCGATCGTGTCGAGGGCAAGTCGCTCTCCGGCCAGCTTCGTCACCTTCTCGCCGAGGACCTTCGGGTCGCGGCCGTCCTCGTCCCAATCGAGGAAGACGTCGACGCCCGCCAGAGTCTTCGTGGGGCGACTGGCCTTCGCGCGGGTTTCGAAGGACTTGGGCGCCGCGTTCTTGAAGCTCGCGCGCGACAGCGTGTTCGGCTCATCGCCGAGGCGCTGGATCACCGAGTTCGCGAAGAGGTCCGTCGTGGCATCACCGCGGCGACCGCGCGAATCGACGAGGTCACCCGTGATGATGCCGTCCTCCAGGGTGCGCAGCCACGCGTTCTGAATCAGGTTCGCGTGATCCGCGAAGCCGAGGTGGACCAGCATCTGCAGCGAGCCCTGGATCAGCGCAGACGGGTTCGCGATGCCCTTGCCCGCGATGTCCGGGGCCGAGCCGTGGATCGCCTCGAACATCGCGAAGTCATCGCCGATGTTGGCGGAGCCCGCGATGCCGACCGAGCCGGTCAACTGGGCCACCACGTCGGACACGATGTCGCCGTAGAGGTTCGGGAGCACCACGACATCGAAGGTGCCAGGCATGTCCGCGATGCGCGCGGTGCCGATGTCGATGATCATCACGTCGGCCTCGATGTTCGGGTGGCGCGCCGCCTCCTCCTCGAAGCACTTCCGGAACAGCCCGTCCGTGATCTTCATGATGTTGTCCTTCACCATGCAGGTCACGCGGCGGCGACCCGCGCGCTCGGCGTAGTCGAAGGCGTAGCGCACGATGCGCTCGGAGCCCGGGCGCGAGATGAGCTTGAGGCACTGCGTGACCTCGGGCGTCTGCTGGTGTTCGATGCCGCCGTAGGTGTCCTCCTCGTTCTCCCGGATGATCGTGACGTCCATGCCGGGGTGGCGCGACTGCACGAACGGGTGGAACGAGCGACAGGGGCGCACGTTCGCGTACAACCCGAGGGTCTTGCGCGTGGTGACGTTAAGGCTCTTGTAGCCGCCGCCCTGGGGCGTCGTGATCGGCGCCTTCAGGAACACCCGGGTGCGACGAAGGACCTCCCAGGCGTCCGGCGACATGCCGGACGTCACGCCGCTCAGGTACACCTTCTCACCGATCTCGATGCGCTCCGGCGCGATCGGCACCTTCGCCGCCTCCAGGATCCGCAGGGTCGCCTCCATGATGGAAGGGCCGATGCCGTCTCCGTAGGCAACAGCGATCGGAACGGGCTTGGTGGCTTGGGCGGAGGAAGCAGTCATCGGGATCAGCGGCTGAGGATGAGGGAGGGATCCGGGCGAGAGAGGATAGCGGAATCGCGCCATCGGATCCCGACAAGGACCTTCGAACCACCACTCCCGAGGTCGAACTTCTAAACTGGAGCAGAAGGAAGTGTCACGGGCCGGATCGGTCCCATGGGAGAGCCGACGCCCATCGTTCTTCGGCCGCGCCGAGCAGCTTCCCTGAAGGCTCCCGACGAGCCTCCCGGATCCGCGTTCCACCGCCTCCGTATTGCAGCCCGTGAACGCCCTTTGCTACACCGCACGTCCCCATGAAGACCGCCCCTTCGCCACCGTCCGGGATCTCGCCCCTTCGAGAACTGCGCTGGATGGCCGTAGCCTGCCTCGCGTCCGCTTCCTGCCGCGCTCCAGCCCCCTCGCCGTTCGTCCTGCAACCGCCTGCGGTGATCATCGCTCACAAGCTGGAGCCAGGTTCTTCCCTCGGACCGATCCCGTCGAGCATGAACGCGAGTGCCTCCAGGGATGAGGAATCTCCGGATCTTGCGATGGAGCCATCTGACGGCGCTGTCACCTCCCCCATCCCTGTTCGCTGCAGGATCCTCTACCTCCGTACCCCGCGTTCAGAATCGCTCGATGCGCTCGGTAGCGAAGCCTCCGTCATCGCGGACCTGGAGGGCTCCCAGCCGGTCCTCCCGACGCCCGTGCTCACGCTGAGCACCCTGTTCGCGCAGGGCCCGAAGGCCGCCGCCTGGCTGAAGTCCCTGGAGGCCGCCCCTGCGACCGAGTCCATGGAGATCGCCGCACGCTCCAGCTTCGTCCCGGTCGGCGCCAGCTCCCGCCTTTCCGTACAGACCTTCGAACTCGTGGAGGACCCGCGGGACTGGCTCGACGAGTTCCGCGACCGTGGTCCCATTCCCCGCGAAGTGGCCGTCATCGTGACGGCCACGAACCACGGACCGCGCGTTGCGCTCAGCGTGACCGACCTCGATCCCGAGCGCGAAACCCGTTTGCGAGAGGCTTTCCTGGAAGATCCGAGCATCTCCGCGACGCCGCCGCCGCCCGCGCAGGACGAGGTCCTCCGCCGCGAGGTCCTCAACATCGGCCGCTATCCGGAGATCGACTCGCCGCTCGTCCTCCACCTCGACTCGCCCTTCTCGGAGGGCAACGGAGCGGCCCTCGCCATGGTCGTGGAGACCCTGCGCCCTGACCAGGTCGAAGGATCGAACGAGGCGGAAGCCCTGGCGGAGCTCGCTGAAGCCGCCGCCGCGCTCGCGGCGAACCAGAGTCCCCTGACCGAGGAGACCCGACACAAGATCGAGCGCACCGAGGCCCTCGACGTCTTCCAGCTCCGCGGTGGCCGATCCGCGCTCCTCCAGGTGGCCGTCGAGTCGGACGCCACGCTGACCCAGGAACTGGCGCTCGTGGCCGACGCCGAGGTCCTCCAGGCCCTGGGCGAGCGGGCCTTCCCCACCGCGGAGGCTGGATCCACCCCCGTCCCCGCAGGGGAACCCACCCGAGAGGTCCCCATCGGCTGGCGCCTCGACAGCGCCGCGTGGAACCTCCTGGCCGAACGCGCGCTCTCCGAGACGCTGGACCCCGAACTCATGGGCGTCTTCTACCGCCGCGCCGGAGCCGTCGCCGCCTTCCCCGACATCATCCAGGACGCCCTGAAAGCAGCGCGAGGCGAGCGAGCGAAATTCGACGAACGGCTCATGACGGAGCAGCGCTACTTCCTCGAGGACCCGTCTCCGTCCGCGCGCCTCCGGGCCTACGACTGGCTCCGGGAATACGGGGTCGAGCTCGCCGACTACGATCCGCTGGGCGAGCGAAAGGAGCGGCAAGCCGCTCTGGAGAAGGCTGCGGAAGCGTCCGCTTCCCAGGGAGGAAACCAGTGAGTTCCGAAGAGACGCAGGCACGCGAGTCCAGCCGTTCGCGGAGGGCAGTCCGCGGGATCTGGCGCTGGACGAAGCGCATCGTCATCGCCGTGGCCGTGGTCCTTCTGATCGCGCGCGCGACCATCGGCCTGTGGCTTCCGAGCCTCGCCAACCGGGTTGCTGCTCCCTATGACCTCCACGTCACCTGGGAAGACCTGGACCTATCGATCCTCGGGCTCAGCCTGGACCTGATGGGGCTGCGCGTGGTGCCGCTGCCCGAAACCGAGCTTGCTGGCGACGAGCGGGACCAGTATCTGGCCACCGCGCAGCCGCTCGCCCGACTCGATGATCTCGGCCTCGACGCGGACGTCTCCGCGCTCTTTCGCGGGGACATCCGCGTGCATCGGGTAGAGGTCGGCGGCCTGGAGACCTGGCTCTCCCGTGACGCTGAAGGCGCGTGGAACTTCGAGCGCCATCTGCCGACGCCAGCGCCAGCCGGGAGCGAGCCGGAGGAAGCCACCACGGTGGAGCCGCCGAAAATCGAAGAGGCGGCGGACGCGGCAGAGGAAGCCCCGGCCGCCGATCCCAGCGCCATCGACTTCTCCTCGCCGGTCGAGATCTCCACGATCGACCTGCACGGGATCCGCGTGCACCTGAACGACGCGCTCGCGAAACCGACCCTCGATACCGTCTTCGATCTCCACGCGAGCATCCGCGACGTGGGGCACCCGGAGCGCCCGATCCAGGCCCGCATCACCGCGCGGGCCGAGCACGTGCTCGATGCTCTGCTCCTGACGGCGGAGGCCGACCTCGGCGAGGCGAAGCTGCTCGTCGACCTCAACTTCGAGGTCGACGGCGTGGGCCTGCGAACGCTCGCCCCCTACCTCGCGCTCGTCGGCATCGAGCCGAGCGCCAGCAAGCTCAACGCGCGGGTCGGCGCCAGCGTCGATCTCACGCCGCTCGCCCGCGCGACCGGCGCGAACGATTCCGAGGACGATGACGTGGTCGACCTGGGCGGCACCCTGACGCTGCGAAACGTCTCCGTGGATGCGGACGGGGAGGTCGCGGTTCTGCTACTGCCGACCACCGTGGTCGTGAATCGAGCCCGAACGACCGCCTATGATCTGGAGAGCGCGGTCGTCAGCGGATTGCGCGCCCAGGCGACGCGTCTACCCGGCGGCACCATGCGCGTCGCGGGACTCGACTTCGTCGGTGCGCCCGCGAGCGCCGACGACGAAGCCCCGGTCGACGAACCCGAGGACCCGGCCGCGGCGGCTTCCGCGCCGCCGTCATTTCGCCTGAAGCGTTTGGCCCTGGAGAACGTCGAACTCACCTTCCAGGACGAGGCGCTCGCCGTGCCCCAGACGCTCCTCTCGAGGGTCTCCGCCGAGGTGCGCTCGATCGTGCTGGACGCCGAGACGCCGGGGGCCCCGCTCGAGCTTTCCTTGAACGCCGCCGTGGAAGGCGCGGGCTCGCTCGGACTCACCGGCACCGCCGTTCCCACTGGCGATGAGATCAGCGCCAACCTGAACCTCTCCGGGTCCGACGTGACCCTGGACACCGTGCGGCCCTACCTGGAACTGGCCGGGCTCCGCTCGACGCTGACCTCCGGGACGATCGCGGGGGATATTCGATTCCGGATGGTCCCCGGGAGCGACGGTGACGATGCGGACGCCGCGACGCCGACTCGGATCGAAGGCGCCGTCTCCGGTCTTGAGTTCCGCGATGGCGAGACGCTCCACGCGGGCCTCGAAACCCTCGAGCTGAACTCGATGGTGATCACGCAGGACGAAGGCAGCACGATCGAGCGCGTGGGCCTCGCGGGCGCGACGCTTCCGATCGAGCTCTTCCCGGGCGGCGCATTCCGCGGCTTCGGCCTGGAGACCCTGGGCCTGGACGCCAGCGCTGAAGGCCGCGACCTGGGGCTCGCTGCCGCCGAGATTGGCCTGACGGACCTCGCGTTCGGCGGCGCGGGCTCCCGCGCGACGCTGACCGGCAGCTTCGACCTCATGAACATCGCCGACGACGTCCAGCTCGACGGAAGCGTGGTCACGCGGGAAGGTCCGCTCGACCTCGACGCCGAGCTGACGCTGTCCGGCCAGAACGTCTCCTTCGAAGGCCTCCGCGAGATCCTCCTGGCGCAGGGGATCGAGCCAGATCTCGAGGGCGGCGCGATCCGGCTGGCCGCCGAGGTCTCGGCCAAAGCCAGCGACGAGGAGACCACCGTCGTGCAGGCGAGGGTCCATGACATCGCGCTCACGAACCGCGGCGTCGATGTCGTCGCCATCGACGAGGTCAAGGTCACGCGGCTGGAGACCGGCCCGAAGGGCACCCACATCGACTCGATCGAGCTGTCCGCACCGCGCGTCATCCTTGCCCGCGACGACGCGGGGATCCTGCTCGCTGCGGGCCTGCGGATCGGCGTGCCGACCCAGGGGGCCGACGTCGTCGATCAGGAAGCCGCCGCCGACACGGCGGAGCTGGCACAGGCTCCCCCGCGGCCGGGATCCGCTGGTGACCCAGCTGAAGACCCTGCTGGAGACCCAGCTGCGAACCCTGGCCCCGATGGTGAGGCCGCCGCCGGTGGCGGCGGACTCGTCATCGACCGCGTCACGCTCGCCGGTCTCAGCGCGCGCTGGTCGGATGCGTTCGTGAGCCCGACCGTCGAGACGGAGTTCACGGCGGCGGCCGAGCTCGTCGACATCGACCTTTCCGGCGGCGACTCGGCCACCCCGCTGAAGCTCCACCTCGAAGCGGCGCTCGAGGGCGCCCTTCGGTCGATGACCCTCGACGGCACGGCGAGCCTCGGCGGCCCGTCCCGGACGGCATCCGCCACGCTGGCGCTCGACGGCCTGCGCGCCGGGCCGCTCGCCTCGTACCTGCCGCCCTCGATGGAGGTGACCCTGGAGGACGGACGTCTGCGTGCGACCTTCGAGGCCTCCGCGGAGCCGGGACAGGAAGGCGGGCAGGCCCTCCGCGCCGCCGTGACCGAACTCGACTACCGGGACGGGGCCGACGGCGAGGCGCTTCTCGCGTTCCAATCCTTCGTGTTCGAAGCTCCGCGCATCGACAGCGAGGCGCGCGTCTTCGAGGTCGAGACGCTGGCCACCAGGGGCTTCGCGTTCGACGCCGAACGAACCGCTCCCGACCGCATCAAGGTCCTCGGCCTCGCGCTCGTGAGCCCGCCAGCTTCGACCACCGAGGTCACCTCCGACTCGGCTGCGGACGGCGCCGAAACGTCCGAAGGCTCCGTCCCTCCCGACAGGGAAAAGGCCACGCCAGCACCGAGCGGCCCCGCACCCGGCAACGATGCGACCGTGACCTTGCCTCCCACCGTCCGGCTCGGAACCCTCGACCTCGGGATCGATCGCCTTCGCTACATCGACAGGACACGCGCGGACGCGATCCCGCTCGACCTGAGCCTCGCCCTCGTGACCCCGGGGCCACAGGTGCTCTGCCGCCCGGATCCCACGGACCTTCCGCCCCTCGAGTTCTCGGCCGTCGGCGCGATCTCTCCGCTCGTCGAGAAGCTCTCCCTGACGACTTCCCTCGAGCCCTTCGCCGCCGATCCCGGCGCGTCGTTCCAGCTGAGCATCGAGGGCATCACGGGAGCGCAGCTCGCTCGAATCTCGCCCGAGGTCGCCGCGGAGATCGACCCCAGCGCCTACGTCGACGGAAGCTTCGAGGTCGAAGGCGATGCGCGTTTCTCGTACGCCCGTCGTGGCCCCCTGGACTTCAGCCTGGACCGCGGCTTCGGAGCGATTTTCAGCATCGAGAAGTTCGCGCTCAAGGAGACGCCGGACGCCGAGCCGACGGGCTTCGACAGGCTCGACGTCGACGTCAAGCGGGTGTCGCCGGACACCGGTGACGTCCGCATCAGCTCCATCGACCTGAACGGACTGCGCGCGCGCTTCCACCAGAAGAACGACGGCATGGTCGTCGCTGGCCTCCGGCTCCCCAACCGCCCCGCCTCGAGCGACACCTTGACCGAGGAAGCCGTTGAGGAGCCTTTCGACGGGGACTCTGGCGGCTCGACCGCGGAATCTTCGCCCTCGGCTGGCGCCACCGAGACAGAAGCGCCGCTCGATCCCGAGATCTCCATCGATCGCCTGACGGTCGCCGGCCTCGACTTCGAGTTCCTGGATACGACCGTCGAGCCCACCCTGCGCCTGCCGATCGCCGACCTGCAGCTGGAGGTCCAGCGCTTCACGACGCGAACGCTCGTCGAGCCACGTCCCTTCTCCTTCCGCGCCGTCGTCGACGCCGGACAGGTCGAACTCGAAGAACGCAGCGGCGCGGACAACTTGCTCTTCGGCGTGCTCGGTTCCGCCGCCGATGTCGTGACGGGCAAGGACGACAAGTTCGAGACCGAGTCGCGACGCGTCTGGGACCTGCTGGAGGCCTCCGGCAGGCTTTCGCTCGGCCCCGAGCTACGCGGTCGGGTCCAGGTTTCACTGCTCGGCCTCGAGCTGCCCGCCTTCCGTGGGCCAGCCCTCGCCGCTGGCGTCAAGATCGGCGACGGCCTCCTCGACAATCGAACCGCTCTACGGTTCCGCGAGGACGGCGGCCTGAGCCTCGACACCAAGACGACCGCCTCGTACCTGTCGCTTTCCGAGCCGCCGGGCGGCCCGATCACGCAGTACCTACAGCTCCCGGCCCCGCTCGACACGGTTCTCTATCTGCTTCGTAACGACAGCGGCGAGCAGGTCATCCCGATCCGGCTCGACATTCCGGCGGACGGTGTCAGCGCGACCCGGGTGGCGAGCCTTGCTGCCACCACCCTGGGCACCCTGATCACGGACGCCGTCAGCTCGGCGCCGATGCGCGTGCTCGGGCCCCTGCAGAACGTGGCGGGAGCGCTGGGACTGACGCGGGAGCCCCTGACGGCCGAGACCGTCACGCTCCAGTTCGCCGAGGGCGCCGCAACGATGGCGGCCGCCGCCGTCGAGCGAACCGAGGACGAGTCGGAGCGGAACGAGCAGCTCGTGACGAACGCTGACCCCCTCGGGAACGTGGTGCGCGCCCTCAAAGGCAACCCGGACCTCCGCGTGGTGGTCCAGGCCGAACTCGGCGAAGGTGACCTCGACGTCGCGCGACGCCTGGGCAACCCACCGCGTGAGTCGATCGAGAGCCTCATCGAATACAATCGCCGACGGAAGGCATCGCTGGAGCGCGAACGCAGCCAGCTCGCCGCGCGCGCGCGGGCCCAGGTCTTCGCGGGCGCCGCTGGCATGTCCAGTGACCGGGTCGCAGGCGGCCTGAATGCTGGAACGAGCCCGTCGGAGAGTCGAAGCGAGGTCCTCGCCAGGCTTCAGTCCCTCGACTCCGAGCGCGCGGCCGTCGAGAAGGCGCTCGATGATCTCTTCTCCTACATCCGGCCGGGTGCCGAGCGACGCGCGGATATGCGGACGCGCAACGCGGCGCTGGCGCTCGCGAACCAGCGACTCGACCGCGTAAGGCTGGCCCTCGTCGGGCGCGTCGGTGACGCCGTCGCCCGACGAATCGATGTCCGCCGAGCTCGATTCCGAAAGAGCACCGAGAAGAACCCGCTACCGCCACTCGGCCTCGTCACCGTCACGCCGAAGTGAGCCGCTCTCCACTGAACTGGCCTTCCAGCCGAACCGAATCCTTCCTCGTCTCCATGAAACGTCTCCGTCACCCGCTCCTCGGGATCCTCGCCGTCGCTGCGCCGCTCTTCACGTCCTGCGTCACCCACTCGGTCGCCACGGAGTTCCACGGCGTGGCTGGAATCCGCGGCGTCCCCGTCGAGTACCAGACCACGACGTCGTGGGCGCTGCACGGGCTGTTCATCTTCCCCCTCCTCGGCGACGCCAGAAAGGCCTCCGTGATCGACGCCTTCACCGAGGAAGCCGCTGCCAAGGGCGGAGCCCGAACGCGCATCTCGCAGACGAGCAGCTTCACCTACTGGTTCATTCTCCCGCCTCTTTCGTTCTTCATTCACCCGGTCACTTCCACGGTCGAAGGGGACATCGAGATCCAGTAGCCGGGGGCGCGCGCCACTCGATCCAAAAGAGCGCCCGGGGCCCATCGACTGGCGATGGGCCCCGGGCGCTGCTGACTCGGCTAGGTTCCGGAAGGGAACAGCCCAGAACGAAACAACCCTGCACAGACGGAACTGCAGGGCCGCTGACGAATCAGTGGTGGTTCGTCACGACGTGGCGCTGGGGCGGCGGGACCAGTCCGACCGCTCGTCCAAGGCGCTTCTTGCCGTGCTGCGGGTTCTCGATGTAGTAGAGGCCACGCTCATACACCCGGCGGAGGCGCTGGGGCATCGCGTAGTACCACTTCTCGTAGGAGCGAACCATGCGCTTGCGCAGCTCCTCCAGCTCGATCTGGGTGAAGTGCTCGTGCTTGTAGCCTGAGCGGTTCGACGACACGTAGTTCTCGGAGAGGTCCGAGATGTCGATGGACGCCTGGTAGTTGTCCCACGACTCGGTGCCGATCAGCGGGTTGAACACCGAGATCCGGATGAGGTCAGGGCCCGCGAGGCGCAGGACCTTCTCGGTCTCCGCAATGTCCTGGGGCGTCTCGCCGGGCGAGCCGACGATGAGGTACACCTTGGCCCAGATCCCCGCGCGGCGGGTCATCTTGGCGGCATTGACGATCACCTCGGGGGTCAGGTCCTTCTTGAGGACGTCGAGCATGCGCTGCGACCCGGATTCCCAGCCGTAGTAGATGCGGCGGCAGCCAGCGCGGTGCATGTGCTTGAGCAGCGGATAGTCGACGCAGTCCGCGCGAGTGTTGGCTACCCACTCGAACTTGAGGCCGCGTCGAATGATCTCGTCGCACATCTCGTGGATCCGCTTCTTGCGCAGCGTCAAGATCTCGTCCACGAAGAGGATCACACCCGGATCGTAGGTCTTGATGATGTGCTCGAGCTCGTCGACGATCGCCTCGGTCGAGCGGACGCGGAAGCCGCGGCCCGTCAGCTCCTTCTGGCAGAAGATGCACTTGAAGGGGCAGCCGCGCGTCGTGAAGATATAGACGAGGTGCTCGGGGTTGTTCTTGAAGTACGACTCCATCGGCAGGAGGTGCCGCGCCGGAATCGGGAGTTCGTCGAGCTTCTTGATCAGCGGGGGCGCGGGGTTGTCCACCCAGAGCTCACCATCGCGCATGGACGCGAGGCCGGGGATCTCCAGCAGAGCGTTGTCGTCGTTGCCCTCGATCGAGCGAACGAGTTCTGGGAGCGTGTGCTCCGCCTCGCCCTTCAGCACGTAGTCGAAATGACCGGAGTCGAGGAAGACGCCCTGGTCCACCGAGGCGTGCGGCCCCCCCATGACGGTGATCTTGCCCTGTTCCTTGGCGTACTTCGCCCAGGCGATCGCGCGACGGATGTTCGGGGTCAGCGCGCTGAAACCGATGATGTCGTTGGCGTCGATGGCCGCCTTCATGTCCTGATCGTTTCCGACTCGCTCGTCGTGCAGCGCGATGGGTAGCTTTTCGCGCTCCATCATCGCCCCCAGGTAGCCAATCCCGAGGATCATCGAAAGCGGATCCTCTTGCACGTGCGGCTTGACGTAGGTCAGGAGTGTTTTTTTCATCGAAGCGTCGGTTCTAGGCAGGAGAAGCCAGATACAGGATCGCGCGCCGAGCGAGGCCCTGCTGGACTCCGCTGGATGTACGAATACGTTCTTAGTCTACGCGGCTGGCAATGGGCTGCAAATAGGTGCTGATTGCATTCTATCGACCGAGAGGTGGGTTCGACCCACAGATGATCTCACCTTGATGCACCCTTCATGGTGAATCGGCCCCTGGGGGCTCCGGACCGGTCCGGATTTCACACGGAGCGTCCCGGACACGTTTTCGGGGCAGACCAGATCCGGTCAAATTACCGCACCCCAGGCTTCGTTCGAGGGGACGTCGCTACTTCAGGACGAGCGTGGAGACCCGGTAGAGCTGGCCGAGGTCGTCGTAGCGAGAGACCAGTTCCGCCGCCAGCGTTGGCGCGACCCCCGCCATGCTGTCGAATTGCCAGAGACCGCTGAAGGGATCGAAGAAGAGCCACATCCCGTGCTCGTCGTCCCGATGCCAGAGAAGCTCGTGGCTGCCGCCGTAACCCAGCAGGCTGAAGACAGACGTTCCAGGGACGTCGATCACGGAGTACACGAGGTTCAGGAAGTGAGCCCCGAATCCGATCAGCGGCGTCTGCGAAGCGACCTTCATGCCGCTCGCCTCGATCAGATGCCTGTTGTCCGCGGGATGGTCGGGCTCGTAGTTGGCTCGAATGACCTCCCAGCTCTCTGGATTCAGGTCCTTCAGCGCGGGTATCAAGGTCGGGCGGCCGTACGACTGAAGCCGGAGGAGCGTCTTGGCCACGTCGAGGCACATCCCGAAGCTGTAGCCAGCATCCAGATCGATGTGGAAAGACTTTCCTCGTTCGGTTCGAAGCACGTGCTTCGGGCTGAGGGCTTGCATGGAATCCTGGGGAGGGCTCGTGGGAGAGTCGGCGCACGCCGCGCGCGGCCGTTTCGTTCGAGTACCGTCCGGGAGTCACCGGCGCCCCCCAAAGAATCCGCGGAAATCTGGCGGTAGCCAGACCTCCGCGAGCGAGCTGCGTAGAGCCAGATCAGGCCGCGTACGGATTGACGCGCGTACGCGAGCAGGTTTCCACACAGAGGGAAACAGGGGTCTCCGGATCCGTTCCGGCATGCCAGTACGCCAGGTACGCCTCGAGCGTGATCGCCGTGACGCCCGGGGTCGGGCCGGGCTGGACGTGAAGCGGCTGCGTCGTCGGCTGGACGTAGTCGCTGAAGAGCGTCCAGAACTCGACCGTGTAGGCGTTCGTGTTCCCGCGCTCGGGATGCCCTGCTCCAGCCGCCGTCGTGACACAGATATCAGCTTTCGTGTCCGTGCTAGAAGCCGGTGCCCCCGTGACGGTGGCGGTCGGTCCGGCGGGTGCGTTGGAACGGCCAGGATCGATCTGCTCGAGGTTGTCCTCCGCACTCGGAGCCACGGGCACCACGGGCCACTCCTCGTTCGCCGCGTAGTAGCTCACGTCCGCAGAAGGAACGCCCCGGTAGGTCGAGACCCACGAACGCGAAAAAGTCGAGCCCGTTTGCCAGATCGCTCCGGCGCCGGTTTCCTTGAGCGCCTCACTCCACTCCGCGAGGGACGTGAAGACGCGCGCTGGATTCGAGGGTTCCTCGGCCGTTGCGGCTCCGGCGGGCGGGAGCTTGTAGCTGGAAGCGAACACCCATTCGTTCACCTGGCGCCCGCTCTGCGCGTCCACGTAGCTGAAGCCGTAGGCGCGCGTCTCACCGTCCTGGACGATCTCCATGGACTCGTTGACGGCGAAGCGCGGGTCGAGCTGGCTGGGAACCGCCGCGCTGAAGGTGCTGGACGGGTAGGAATAGGCTTCGGAGGAAGAACTCATGGCGAGAGGGGAGGGCCTGTGGGGCCTCGCGGGCCCCGGAGAGAGAGAGAAAGCGGGAAGCGAAGGCCGGCAGACCTCACTCCCCCGATCTGGCCATCGACCCTCCGCGCAGCTGAAGACCAGCCATTCTCAGGGCTGTCTCGATTTCGTCCACTCCCAGGACATCCAGCCGGACTCCCTGTGGCACGGCGGGAAACGCCCCGGCCCAAGCCGCCCATCGATCCGCGCAGACCGCTCGGGCACCGGGCGCCAGCGCGAGCACCTGGAGCGCCACCCCCGCGTCGGTCGCCCGCGTGAGTGCACCGAAGACGGCGTCATCCGAAGCCGCGGGCGCGGCCCCTTCGTGAATCATGAGCGCACGCGCCAGTGCAGCCGCTTCCACGTGCTGCTGCTGCGTCCACGCCCTCCATGACAGCTCCGCGTGCTCGAGACAGCGCAACCGGTCCCCGGTCACTCGCGCGATCGCGGCCTCGGTCAGCGAATGCAGCCCTTGCAGCGTCGGCGAACCGAGTGCAACGAAGGCCTCGTCGAGTTCCTCGTCGGCGGCGGGCAACTCTCCCCCACGGAACTGCAGCGTACGAAGGGTCCATACGGCGCGCGCTTCCAGCACCGGGAACGGCGCCGACTCGATCGCCCGGAGCGCGCTGGTCGCGTCTCGATGCGCCGCCTCGAAGTCCCACGCCTCCATCGCCGACGAGGCCGCGTTCAGGAGCGCGGTCGCGCGGTCATGGACGGACTCGGACGCGACGCCTGCACGGCGATGCAGCTCGGCCGCCTGCGCGAAGCGCCCGCGCCGATAGGACCGGAGTGCGAGCCAGAGGAATCGTCGCTGGAACAGCGCCCCGCGGGGCGCCCCCTTGGCCTTCTCGGGAGCCTCACGAGCCTTCGCGTGGGCGCGCACTCGCTGCGCAGCCGCGCGCCGGACGCTTCGACCTCGATCGAGATCGAGCCCGAGGGAACAGCGATACTGGTGGGAAAGGAGCGCGGCCTCGAGCCGCTCCCACTCCTCGGTGTCCAGCGCAGCGTGCCCGGTCCATGCCTCTTCATCCTCGGGAACCAGCCCTCCCGGCCGCAGCTCGCGCGTGGCGCGCTCTTCGTCGCCGACGGCGATGGCGCGCGCCACCTCGATGGCATGATCGAGGCTCCTGCGCGCCGATCCTCGAACGCGGCTACGGGCGATCTCGAAGGCCGCTCGGTCCAGGGGAATCGTCGTTCCATCCTGCACGGCGATGCGCACGAGAAGAAGGAGCAGGCGACGTTCGGCGACGACCGTCCCGATCGTCCAGGTCCGCACACGCGCCAGAGCGCCGACGAGCAAAGAGGTCGCGCGTGCATCCCAGCCGCGGCGCTCCATGTGGAGCGCTTGCTTCAGGATACCGGTCACCCAGCTCGGGTCAGGACCCGCTGTGTCCAGCACCGCCGCTTCGCCCCTTGGACCGCCGAAAGGGTTCCCATCCAGCGCCTCCCCCCTCAGCGTCTCGAGCCCGGTGGCGTGCACCTCGAGTCGGCCGCCGCGCCAGAACGCGATGCCTCGCTCGACCCATTCGCCCAGGACGCGAAGGGCCTCGACCTCGGTACCCGAAGTACCTCGGAGGCGCCGCGCCAGCTCCGCGGCCGCACCGGAACGGAGGTGGTGAATCGGCTCCAAGCCGACGAAGACGGGCAGTAGCGCAAGCTCCCGATCCTCGGCTTGGAGAGCGCGCTCCAGCAGGGCGCGAAGCTCCGGATCGAAGCCGCCGTAAGCAGTGGGTCGGCGCTTGCCGAGACGCAGCCCGCCGCCCGGAGCCGCTCCGGCCGAGGATCGGCGCAGCTGCCATTCAGCCCCGATCTCGCACGCATTGCGCGGTCGTTCCTCGCGTTCCAGGCCAAGGATCTCGAAGAGCCTGACACAGAGTTCCGTGTCTTCCCTCGCGATGGGCGCCGGCAGGCTCTTCGCTCCTCGGAGTTCGACGGGCGAAACGCCCGTCAATGCATGGAGCCCCATCAAGGCCCAGGAATAGACGTCGCTTCGCGCGTCCCCCATCTCACCCGCGAGCTGCTCGGGTGCCGCGAACGCCTCGGTTCCGAGCGAAAGGTCCCGGGAGGCCCCCTCGGAAGCGAAGGCAGGACCGTGGGCGATTCCGAAGTCGACGAGGAACGCGTGGCCCGCCTCGGTGACCAGTACGTTCGCGGGCTTGAGGTCCCGGTGAACGACGCCTCTGGCGTGAACCGCTGCCAGGGCCGTGAGGAGTGACGCCAGCGCGTCCCTCGGCTCGATGCTTCCTGGGAAGGGCGCTCCTTCGATCAGGTCGAACACGAGGTAGTGTCGCCACTCGCCGTCCTCCGACCCGTCCGCTCCCCCGGAACGAAAAACGCCCTGGTCCCGGAGCCGTGCCACGCCGTGCTCGAGCCGCCGCAGGCACGAGGCCTCGCGTTCGAGAGCCGCGTGGGACAGCGGCGCCACGCTCGGCACCTTGACCGCCACCGACGTCCCGAGGAGGAGATCCAGGGCGCGATACACCGTTCCAAAAGAGCCGCCACCCAGGATCGCATCGAGCCGATAGCGGCCTTCGAGCACCGCCCCCAGATCGTCCACCGGCTCTGTCTCCACGCCCTCCAATTCGGAAAGCGTCGGAGCGATCGGGATCTCGAAGTCCGCCAGCGCGTGGGCCGCGAAAAGTTCCTCGGCCAGGTCCACGAGCCCAGGCGGCACGCGTCGCGTTTCGTAGTAGGACCGACGGACCTCCTCCGGCTCGCCCAGCAGCCGTTCGAAGAGGTCTTCGAGGGAAAGCTCAGTCTCGCTCACGCCCGTTGTCCGCCTGGCCGTGCACCTGCGGACCGCCGTGCGGCCGCGACGCCTGCCCGCCCAGCCCGCGCGCCATGCTCCGCGCAAGCCAGGCGCGGGCCAGCTCCCAGCGTCGCTCGACCGTCTTGGTCGAGACGTCCAGCAAGTCGGCGACCTCGGCGACGGACAGCCCACCGAAGTACCTCAACTGGACCACCTCTGCGGACTGCGGTGCGGCGACCTCGAGTTCTTCGAGCGCCTGTTCGAGGTCGAGCAGATCCAGTCTCGCGCCGGTGGAATCCGCGACCTGCACCTGGGTCTCGCTGACTTCGTCCAGGCTCAACCCGACCCCGGACCCTCGACGGTGGAGCGCCGAGATCGCCCGTGCTTTCTCGACGAGGATGTCGCGCATCGCTCGCGAGGTATACATCACGAACTGCCGCTCGGCTGGCCCCGTCAGCTCGGCGCGGCCGCGAACCCGAAGGTACGCCTCGTGCAGGAGCGCCGTCGGCTGGAGCGTGGCGTTCGCGGGAAGGCTCGCCATCCGCCGGTTCGCGATGGCCCTGAGTTCGGCGTAGCAGCGCTCGAACAGCGCATCCCGATCGGAAGCGCTCCTGTCAGCACCTTCCCCGGTTCCCGAACCAGTCTCCGAATCGGCGGCTTGCGACATGCACTCCGATTCTAACCCTGGGCGTCAGCTCGTCGACGCGGTTTCCGAGATCCCGACCGCCGCGAGCGCCGCGTGATACTCCTCCAGGAACTCGTCGGCGAGCCTCCGGATCGTGAAGTGCTCCATCAGCCGTCTGCGCCCTTCCTCCCCCATGGAGCGCGCCCGGTCCGGGTCCCGAAGAAGCTCCCCGATGCGCGCCGCGTAGGCCTCCACGTCGAACGGATTCTCGATGAACCCGGACTCGCCGTGCGCCACGACCTCGCGGCTGCCCCCGAACGTCGTCGCGACGACCGGCTTGGACTGCTCCATGGCCTCCAGGTTCACGAGCCCGAACGTGTCGAAGCAGAGAGAAGGCGTCACGAACACGTCCGTGATGCCGTAGGCGAGCGGCAGCTCGTCCGGCCCGAGCCAGCCGGTCGGCACGACCCGATCGGCCACGCCCAGCGCGGCGGCCTGGGGCTCGAACTCGTCGTCGTAGATCTCCCTCTTGCCCATCACGATCAATCGCAGATCGGGAAACTCCGGCGCCAGGATCTGAAGCATCTTCAGGAGCTTGCCGACCCCCTTCTGCTCGTGCAGCCGTCCACCGATGGCGAGCACCTGGGCCCCCACCAGCCCGTGCGTCTCGCGGAAGCGCCGGAGCGCTTCCGCCGAGGGCAGCTCGTCGGCCGTCTCCAGCGCGTTATGCACCGTGCGATGGACCGGGAGTCCATTCGCTTTCATGACGCGGCCCAGCTCGTCGGAGACCGTCGTCACGCGCTGAACGTCACGTTCCAGCACGGCGCGAATCCTGCGGTTGCGACCGGGACGGAACCGAAAGCGCTGGCACGGAATGCACTTGGCCGCGTACGCCTCGACGTCGTCGAGGCGGCCGCCGTGCTCCTCTCCGCCGTGGAAGCACGTGAGCTTCTGGTAGCAGAACGTCATCGCGTCGTGCGAGGTGAACACGACGGCGGCGCCAGCCGCCCGCGCCTGGGTCAGCGCGTGGTAGCCGATGTGCGTGTGAACGAGATGGGCGTGGACCACGTCCGGGCGCCATTCCGCCAGAACGGCCGCGAGCGGTCCGTCGATCTGCCGGTTGTGCAAGGAGACCCAGCCGCGCCACCGCAGCGAGTAGTCAGAATGGAGCCGAAAGACCGTCATGCCCTCGATCTGGGTCGGCGTCGCATCCTCCGCGCGGCGCACCGTCGCCACCGCGGCCGTCTGGTGCCCTCGCGCACGGAGTTCCCGCGCCAGGCCGTACATCTGGCGCGTGCTGGACCCGACGCCCGGATCGCCGATCTCGCAGAAGAAGAGCACCCTCACGACGACGGCCTCTTCTTGCGGTCCCTCACGCTCGACTTCGCGAGTGCCTGGTCGTAGATCGCGAGAACCGCCCGCGCGTTCTCTTCCCAGGACGACCTCTCGGCGTGAGCGCGGCCGCCGCTCTCGAGCGACTCTCGCCGCACAGGATCATCCAGCACCGAATCCAGCGCCGCGAGCACGGCGTCCACGTTCTGCTCGACGAGCAGGCCGCTGACGCCGTCGACGATCGCGTCCTCGGCGCCCGAGTCGAGGCTACCGATCGCCGTCGTCCCGGCGGCGGCCGCCTCGAGGTAGACGATCCCGAAGCCCTCGAAGCCCCCGTCCGCCGCCGTCACCGGCGTGTGCAGGAAGACCGAGGCGCGCTGGAGCAGATCGATCTTCTCCTTCTCGCTGACGTTGCCGAGAAGGTGCAGCCGATCGCGCACGCCGTGGCGCTCCGCGATGGCCGCCAGCGAGCGTTCGTAGTCATCGCCCGCGCGATGGCCGACGAGGAAATGGTGCAGGTCACCGTCTCGCGCCGCGCGCCGCGCCCAGGCCTCCAGCCCCAGATGATGCCCCTTCCGCTCCTTCAGCTCGCCGATGCCGAGGGTGAAGCGCTTGCCGTGCCAGGGACGCTCTCCCCCTTCCAGCGCGACGGGCTCGACGTAGCTCTCCGCGTCGACCGCGTTGGGGACGACGTGGACTCTCTCCGGCGGAAGGATCTCCGGCGGCACCAGCGCGAGCAGCCGCTTGCGCGTATAGCGCGACACGGAGATGAGCGAGGCAAAGCGCCGGTACGCCTTCAGCGCCGTTCGCTTGTGTCGATCCGAAACGACCGGCTGGATCGTGTACGTCCCGTGCCCCGTGGCGACGCAGGGGATCCCCGCTCGGTCCGCAGCATCGACGGCGATCAGGCTGTGGGGAAAGTCCTTGATCGCGTGAACGAGCGCAGCGTCGCGGGCCGCTCGCTTCGTGTTCCTGGTGCCGATGAACCGCCACACCGCGAAGCGCGCGGGCGTCATGTAGAAGAAGTAGTCGGGCGGCAGGGCGACCTCGACCTTCCAGTGACCCGGCACGTCCGCCGAGGTCGGCCGATGCTTGCGCGCGAGAAGCACGTGCACCTCCAGTCCAGGGCGCAGCGCCTCCATGGCGGAGATCAGGCGCACGGCGTAGCGGCCCACTCCGTCGAGATCGGAGAGGGAATCGGTGAGGAAGACGACCTTCATGGCGTTGGATGAACTTGGGACTCGTGGGCCATGAAGGCAAGGATTCGATGGGCGCGGGCTTCCCAGGTACACCCCTGAACGGCCGCACGAGCGCGCTCGGCGAGCGAGGACCGCGCCGCCGGATCGTCCAGGAGACCCGAAATCCCGGCGGCGAGCGCCGCGGGATCCTCGGGTTCCACGAATACGGCGGCTCCGGTGGGCCCCACGGCGTCGCGGAGGCTCGGCAGGTCGCTCACCACCAGCGGAAGCCCCGCGGCCATCGCTTCGAAGACCTTGAGCGGCGACGTGTAGTGTGAGCTGATGCGCGGCGTACGGCGATTCGGCACCACGCCGACGTCGGCGGCCGCCAGGTAGGTGGGAATGCGCGCGGCCTCCTGGAACCCGTCGATCCGCACGTTCCCCATCCCCGCCGCTCGCTCGCGAAGCGCTCCGATGTCGGCCTCCATGCCGCCGACGATCAGGACGAGCGCGTCGTCCAGCCGCCCGGCCGCGTCCACCAGCCCATCCACCCCCTTCCAGCGAAGGAGCCCGCCCGCGTAGAGAACCACCGGCCGCGACGCATCGATCCCGAGCGCGCGCCGCGCCTCCTCGCGCGTCGGCAGACGATCGCCGAGCCCCGCATCGATCGCGTCATGCTCGACGCAGATGCGCCGCTCGGGAACACCCAGCGCGATGAGATCGTCCCGGACGCCGCCGGAGATCGCGACCACCTGCGCGCCGGCCTCGACCGCGCCGAGCAACCATCGCCTTCGCGTCTCGCCACCGGGTACGCGGTGAATCTCCAGCGCCAACCCGGGCCTCCCGCGGAGCCAGTGCCCCACCTCGACGTCGCGCGCGAGGCACAGCGCACCGCGAAAATCGCGGCGAACGATCCGCGCCGCGCTTCGTCCGAAGGTCCACTCCTGCAGCCGCGCTGGCAGGAACTGCGCGAAGCGCGGCACCGTGTCGATCCAGTCGGAGCAGGGCGCCGCCACGAGTTCGGGCGCACTCTCGTTCGGATCGTGGTCCATGAGGAGCTTCTGCCAGACGACACTCGCCGGAACGGCGGCCGTATCGCGTCGCTTCGCGTGGAGCACGGTGGTCGCCACGCCGGCTCGCTGGAACGCGCGCGCGGCGCGGGCGAGCTGGCCGGACTGCGCTCGCTGGGAGGGCATCCGGGCGTTCGCGACGAGCACGAGTCGCGGATCAGGTCCAAGGTTGATCCTTCCGGGACCGGACGAAGTCGTGCCCCCGTGGGCCTCAGGACTCTGCATGGAGATCGCCGAACCGGTAGCGAACGTGGTCCTGGAACTCTTCCAGCATGACCGCATGGATGGGCGCCCGGAACCAGAGGTTGCGGATGCCGCTGCGATCGACGCAGCGCTCGATGATCTCGACGCCATCCGGCGTCCCTCGGTACACGCGCTCGACGCGCCCGCCGACCGGCGTGCCATCGGGCCGAGCGAACGGACCCGCAAGGCGCACCTCATCGTCCTGGACTTCGAGCCAGCTGCCCCGATCGAACGACGAACTCACCACGCTGGATCCGAAGTCGAGGACGCCGCCCTTCAGGGCCTGGATCGGTAGCGCAAAGGCGGCGCTCTTCTCCTTCAGCGTGTTCCCGGTCCGCCAGCGATTGCGCATGAGCCAGCCCGAGAAGCGCAGGTCCGCCGACCCCGCCCGCCAGCCGCGACCCCAGCTCGGGACGCCCTGGGCGCCGCTCCACGCGGCGAACGGTCGACGGCCGAATCGATCCGCGAGGAAGAGATTGCGCCCGCTCGGTCGATAGAAGACGCGCAGGAGCCCGCCTCCGCTGGGGCTTCCATGGAAGGCATTGCCCGGCGGCCGATGGCCCCGGACCCACGCCACGACGTCCGGCGTTTCGATGCGCGCGAGGTCGACGTCGCGGAAGTGCCGCACCGAGCTCTCGTGCGTGATCGGCCCTTGGGGCTCGGCGAACGCTGCCTCGAGCTCCGGAAGGCTACGCGCGATCCAGCAGGCGTGGGCGGCCCAGAAGAAAGGGCACTGGTAGCTCTTGGCGCGGCGAATCGGTCCGTCGACTGCGCCACCGTAGCGGCTGTCGTGACTGATCAGCTTGCCGTCGGCCCCGAGGTGATGCAGCCAGGCGCGCCAGGAGGCTCGGAGCGCGGACGCTGCCCGGGGAGCGCGCGTGCGGCGCCACTCCTGGCTGAGCGCCGCGATGTCGAAGGGGTGCGAGGCCACCTCGTAGCTGCCGGTCCAGTACCAGGGCTTGGCCTCGACCGCGCCGGTCTTGATGCCGTCCGGTCCGAGCAGCCCGTGCAGGAACTCGATGCCGGATTCGAAGCCCACGTCGAGCGCGCGGCCGGCTTCCTCACCGAAAGCCGCCTCCAGCGCGAAGGACGTGAAGGCCGTCACCCGCGACTGGTAATACGCGCTCGCGTCGGCGGCGCCGGGGTGCGCTGCGCCCCACTCGGTCGGGTGATACGGGAAGCTGCCGTCACCGCGTTGCTGCTCGCGCAGGCGCTCGGCCCCGACCCGACACACCAGCTGCAGCACCTCGTGCCCGCTGACTCGATAGGCCTGGGCCGCGCCGGTCATCGCCCATGCGCACTGCGCAGGGACGCCCTTGTCGACGATCGCGTAGCGGAGGTAGGTCTGCGCGTGCAGGACCGCCGCGTGCCGGAATCTTTCGCGCTGGTCCTCGCTCAGCTCATCGCCGAGTTCCAGCACGGCCGTCGCGAGCGCGTCGCTGCAGGCGCCGCCGTCGATCACGCTGTTGGAGCAGTTGTAAGCGTCGTGCCGCCCGGGCCGGAACGTGAAGCAGGTGCTGTCGGGTTCGCGCTCCAGCCGCGCCACGAGGCGCTCCCCCTGGGACCGGACGACCTCGATCAGCCTCGCGCGCTCGTCGCCTGTGGCATGGCGAGCGAGTTCGATCGCGAGCACCATGGCGCCCGCCGACTTGCCCGTGTGCTCGATTCCGTGCTCGGCGCAGACGAGCGCGCCGGTGCGCTCATCGCGCTGGCGCAGCATCCAGTCGAGCACTCGATGGAGGGGATCCAGGAGCTCGCGGCGAACGGCTCCCATGGCGCCGCGTTCCAGAGCACCGTTCTCCAGACGGGAGTCCGCGGCCGGAGTCATGAAGGCTTGTGCGTCACGAACGAAACCGGGGACGGAACGAAGCGCAGTCTCTCTGCCGAGCGAAGCCTCGCCAGGTCGCTGGCCTTGGCGATCCAGGCCGCGGGCCACCGATCGAGCCTACCGGGGTGATGGCGCTGGGACCTCGGACGGGACGTGGTGAGCCAGGCCCCATCCGTGCCGATCAACCCCGTCGTGAGGACGATGCTCTTGGGCTGCTCTCGCAGCTCGCGCAGGAGCTGCTCCACGCGAAAGGCATCCAGTTCCAGGTCCGCGCTCACGCGCAGGACCGCGCGCGGGCCGGTCGGCCGCGCGGGTACTGGCGCTGCGTAGCAGCTCAAGAGGGCCTCGAGCCCGCCCTGTCGAGGCGACGCGACCACATGGACACCGGGGAAGCGCTGCCCCACGGCGGCGCGGGTTCCGTCGGAACTCGGAAGACCGGCCACTCCGTCCACGAGCAGGATCTCGGCGCCGCGCATGGCGAGCCAGCGCACACTGGCCAGACAGCGAAGCACCGCCCCCCTGCGGTTGCTTTCGTGGAGCACGATCCGCAGTCCGTCGAACGCCGGGGCCTCCGCGTCTCGATCCACGGAGCCTCGGCGTCCGGCAAGGGCATCGACGGCGCGTTCACGACGAACGCCATGGGGACGCATGCCCACCCGGGGGGGAGTGATGGGCCTGCGCCGATCCCGATCACGCTGTGGAATGAAGTCGCTCAACGTTCCTCCATCCTACGAACGATTCGCGCCATGAGCGCATCGACTTCGTGATGACGTGCCACGATCTCGCGAAGCCGCTCGCCCGAGGCGCGCCGATCGTCCGCGGACCGATCAATCCAGACACGAAGCGCGCTCGCCAGCGAGATCGAGTCACCCGACTGAAAGGCGTAGTCGCCTGCGCGCGTCGCGAGCTCCGAATCAGCCGCCAAGACGGGTGGAATCGACTCGTTGCAGCTCACGAACGGTCGCCGCGCCGCCATCGACTCGAGGACGACCTTGTCCACGCTTCCCGTTCGCGACGCGTTCACGAAGAGGTCCGCCGCCCCGAACATCTGCGGGATGCGGGGATAGGGCACCGCCCCGACGAACTCGACGACGCCGTCGAGGTCCCGTCCCGAGACAGCCCGATGCACCATCGCCTCGTAGTCGTCGTCACCTCGCGCGAGCGGGCTTCCCGCCCAGGTCAGGCGGACATCGAGTCCTTCATCGCGCAGGTGCGAGACGGCTTCCAGCGTCGTGAGCGGGTCCTTGGCAGGCGTCAGTCGCCCCACCGAGAGGAGCTGGATCCGGCCATCCTCGAATTCGCCGACCGGCGGCACGTCGAAGTGGTCGAGGTCGATCCCGTGGCCGGTGACGATCTTCTTCGGCGTATCCACGCGCAGGGAGAGATCGGAGGCGGTGAAGGCGCCATCGACGACCTCCAGCGCCGAGAGCAGGCGCCTGTCCACGCCCTTATGGGTGTACCAGAGGAAGTGCGCCGCCCCCTTGCCACCCATCGCTTTCGCGGCCGGACCCGCCGCCAGGGTCGAATAGCGCGGCACCATGTGCGTGAGGAGCCCATCGAAGCCGCCGTTCGGACCGGAGCGGAAGGACTCCCGAAGGTAGCGGCGGTAGCGGAGAAAGCGCCGGACGTAGCCGCGACGACCTATCTCGCGCACGTCGACGTTGCCGGGGAGGCCTTCGACGTTGCCCACCTCCAGGGCGAGGACACGGAGCGATTCGACCTGCCCGGCGAGCCCCTGGACCCAGCGCATGACGAAACCGAGCACGGCGTCGTCACGGTCGAGGACCTGGGTCACGAAGAGGAGCTTCACGCAGCGCCCTCCCCGCCCCGTAGGCCCAAAGGCTGGAGCCCCAATGCCTTGAGACCCAGCGCATAGCGCTGCAGCGCCGCGTGGTACTCGAACTTCTGCACCCGCCGGATCGCCTCGCTGCCGCGGTCGCGTCGACGCCCTTCATGGGTCGTGACGTCGATCAGCGCCGACACGAGGCTCGGGACGTCGAAGCCCGCCAGCTTGCCCGCCTTTCCGTCCTTCAATAGGTCCGCCATCACGCCCACGGGCGTGGACACGACCGGCGTACCGCAGGCCATCGCCTCGACGGTGAACCGCGGCCCGCCCTCGCAGGTCGACGCGCACACGCACACGCGGCTGGAGCGATAGACCTCGGCCAGCTCGTTCGGATCCGCGATCCACTCGACCCATTCGATGTCGCCTGCGATCCCGAGGGTCTCCGCCTGCTTCATCAGCTGCGCCCGATCCGGCCCCTTGCCGACCAGCATCGCGCGCATCCTTTTGCCCTGACCCGCCATGATCCCCATGGCGTCGAGGATCCGGTCCACGCACTTGTTGGCGACCATGCGTCCGGCGAAGACGAGGTCGCGCTGGATCGCGGTCTCACGACGCGGCGGATGAAAGACGTCGAAGTCGAGGTACTGCGAGGGCAGGACGACGATCTTCTCGTCGGGAACGCCCCAGGTACGCAGGAGCTGCGGCATCTCCGTCTCGTTGACGACGCGGAAGGCGCGCACCTTGTTCCTCACCCAGCGAACGTAAGCGCGGGCGAGGAGCTTCTCGGCGCGCTCGGCCGCGCCCTTGGCCACCGGATGACCCGGGATGTGATGCAGCTCGGAGACGAACGGGACGCCCGTCTTGCGGGAAAGCCGCGCGCTCCCGCGCCCGTTGTAGAAGGTGCCGTAGTCGTGGCTGACGATGAGGCCGTGCCGATGCTCCTCGATCAGCGCCGCCCCGTAGGTTTCGATCCACTTCGGCATCTGCGCCCGTCCCACGTGGGCCGGGTGGAAATGCACGTTGTCATGGATCGTGAGCACGGTGGCCTCGCGCTCCTGCTCGGGCACGAGCACGTCCACACGCTCGAAGAAGGTCGAGAAATGCCGCTGCATCGACCAGAACGGCCCACGCTCTCCGATGGCGACCTGTCGGTCGCCGCTCACCATCAAGAGGTTCACGGGATGCAGGTTAGCAAGCTTTGCCCTTCGACTACGAGCCTTGTGGCTCGGCCTTATCGTGAACGCTTCTCAGCACCTCTTCATAGTGCGCCTCGAGGCGATCGGCCAGGGCCCCCGCGGAGTGTCGTTCCTGGACTCTGGTCCGTGCACGACGGCCCATCGCGAGGCGATCGTCGACGTCACCGAGGAGGCCGCCGACGGCGGCGGCCAGGCCGTCGCGGTCGACCGCGAGCAGGCCAGTGATACCGTTCTGGACGAGCTCGGGAACGCCGCCCACGGCCGTCGAGACGACGGGACGAGCCGCGGCGGCGGCTTCGATCATGGCCACCGGCATCCCCTCGGAGGACGACGTCGAGAGCAGCACGTCGATCGCTTCGTGCACGGGCACCACGTTGTCCAGCGCCCCCAGCAGGTGAACTCGCCGCGCCATGTCGGGCGGGAGCTGCGCGATGCGCGCCTCGACCCGCGGGCGCTCTCCGCCGTCCCCGGCGATCAGGAGCCGCGCCTCGGGGAACTCCGCGGCGACGGCGCCGAAGACCTCGACCGCCAGAACGGTGCGCTTGACCCCGGCGAGGCGTCCGATGACGCCGATCACGGGCGCGGACCTCGGGATGCTGTGGGCGCGGCGCAGGCTCTGCGTCGGCTTCTCCCCTGAGACCGCCGGCGCTCCAGACGCGCCGCGCGCGAGCGCCAGGTGGAGGAACGGATCCAGCCTGATCCCCGGGGGACAGACCTGAATCTTCCCGGCCACGGCGACTCCGAGTCGAACGAGATCGGCCCGCGTGGCCTCGGAGACGGCGAGAATCCGGTGGGTGCTGCGGGCGAGCTTCCGCTCCACGCGAATCAACATCGCGCTCACGGGAGCCGGGAAGTAGCCCTCCAGAACATGCCCGTGAAACGTGTGCACTCTTCCGGCCCCGGGACACGCCCGCCGGGCAGCGGCACGACCGATCACGCCGGCCTTCGACGCGTGGGTATGAACGACGTCGGGCTGCAGCTCGGCGAAGGCTGCCTCCAGGAACCGCCGGGCTCGTCGGTCATCGCGAAGCACGGCGCCCAGGCCCCGTCGGAGGCCCGGGACCTCTCGAACCTCGATTCCGCCGGCCCGGAGCTGGTCCGCGAGGTCCCCTTCCCCCCGTTCAGGCCGTCCCGTGAAGACGACGACGCGGTGGCCGCGCTCGCGAAGGACCGGATCGGACGCGAGAACCTGGCGAGCCGGCCCGCCCAGGTTCAGCCGCGTCAGGACACGGGCAATTCGCATGGGACGGCCTGGGCGCCCTTGACGTCAGGCTTCCGCTCCGTCCCGGGGTGGTCCTTCGGGACGCTGTCCCCACGGGCGGATGGATGCCTGTGCACGACATCACGAATGATCTCTTCCAGGGACCAGGCGGCGCTCCCGAGACGCCTGGATCCGAGTCCCAGCGAGCGCAGTTCGCCCAGGTCCGGGACCCGGTGATGGACGTCCTCGAAGTTCTCCCCCACGTCGACGCTGGGGTCCACGAACTGAAGGGGTGCGCGCGCCACGCCGCCAGCGTGCGCCACGGCCCGGGCCACCTCTTCGGCGAGCCCCAGAATCGTCGTCCGCGCAAAACCCCCGACGTTGAGGGCGCCCCGGAAGTCCGCGAGCGCGCTGCTGTGGGGAAAGGCCTCGGGCGCCGCGAGCGCCGCCACGTCGAGGGACACGGCATCGACGTGGGCGAAGGTTCGCACCTGGGTGCCCTGGCCATGAATTCGTAGGGGCTGTCCCGAGCGCGCGGCCTCGATGAAGCGCGGCAGGACCATGCCGGAGCCTCCGTCCTGGCCAGGTCCGACGACGTTGAAGAAGCGCAGGTGGACGGCGTCGTGGACGACTCGATCGAGAACGAGTTCGGCGGCCAGCTTCGAGGCCGCGTAGCGCCAGCGGCCTTCGGCGACGAGCGGGCGGAGCGGGGACTTCTCGGACAGTGGCTGATCCGATTCCGCGTACACCTCCGACGTGGAAGCGGCGATGACGCGCAGCGTGCGGCCCTGGCCACGCGCGTGCCGGACGGCGGCCGCGACGGAGCGACCGAGGTCCAGGTTCTCTTCCTCGCAGGCCACAGGATCCTGCAGAAAACGGCGGACGCCGACTCGACCCGCGAGGTGCAGCACCGAGGTCACCGGGCCAAGGGGCCCGCCGAGCATCACCTGGAGCAAGCGGTCACGATCCCGAACGTCGCCCTCGAGGAAGCGGAATCCGTCGCCCTCTGGAGCCTCCATCAGGGGATCCAGTCGCTTCAGGTGGCCAGCGGACAGATCGTCCAGGCCCGTGACGCGGACGCCCCGGTCCCGGAGCACTCGGGCCACGGAGGAACCGATCAAGCCAGCGGCTCCGGTGATGAGGACGTGGGATGTATCGCGCATGTGAAGAGGCGGAGACGCTCGATGTCCCGGGATATTCCCGCCACTGTCTCCGGTCGGGAGACTACCCAATCCAGCCCCCTCGACACAGGGCTAGATAGGTACCCTCATGGGCATGCTCCGGACCCTATTTGCCCCCTTTCTCCTTCTGGCCGCCTCGCTCCCGCTCCTCGGGGGCTGTGGAGGCGTTGACGAGCCCGCGACTTCTGGGAGCGATGCAGGAGTCTCCCGCGCTGCCGATGGTGCCTCGGGGGAGCCCGGGTCAGAGAGGTCGGGAGCGGCGGGGGACGCCCTGCGCCCGGCGCTGGAATCGGCGCCGCCCCTGGAGCCGCTACCGACGGTCACCTTCGCCGACGGCATGCTGCAGGCGGTCAACCTGTACCGGGATGCTCGCAAGGGCGTGATGCTGACGGAGAAAGGGCAATGGCTCGACATCGGAGCGGCGGAGGCGCCGAAAGGGCAGACGAAGAGCCGCGCCCTCGAGCTGCGATTCGAAGTCTCTTCGGCGGTCCCGGTCAGCGGGGAGGAACGCGGCCTCTGGGATCCGGAGCTGAACGGTCCCGACCTCCTCGTCTCCCAGGAAGGTGTCGGCGGCGAGCCGCTGAGAGTGGAGACCCAGTCCTCTTGGCGGACCGTCACGCTGCCGCTGGAGGGCACGGATGCCACGCGGGTTTTCATCGCTTTCGAGAAGGAGATCGACCCCGCGCGCCCCACCTGGATCAGCGAGCCGTGGGTCGCGTTTCGCGAGCCGAGCCGCGCGAAGGGTGCGGAGGCACGGCCGCGCACCGTCCTGCTGATCACCTCGGATACGCACCGCGCCGACCACGTCTCCGCGCTCGATCCCTCCTCGCCGGTCGCGACTCCCTACCTCGACTCACTGGCGGGTGAAGGGGCGATCTTCACCGACTGCTTCGCGGCGATCAACAACACGAACCCGTCGCACATCTCGCTGATGACGGGGTTGCATCCCCGCGACGTCAAGATCGTCAACAACAACACGCGACTGTCACGGGACGCGGACACGCTTGCCGAGCGATTCAACGCCCAGGGCTATCGGTGCTACGCGGCGCTGAGCGCCTTTCACCTGTTCGATCAGCTCAGCGGACTCGGCCAGGGATTCCACCGCATGAACGCCGCGTTCCCCACGGAACGCGATGGCGCGGAGACGCTCGACCTCGCGGCCAGCTGGCTGGAAGACTCGGGCGATGCGCCGGTGTTCCTGTGGATTCACCTCTTCGACGTCCACAGTCCTTACAAGATTCACAGGGATCAGAAAGAGGAGCTACTGAGCGGTCGCCCCAGCCCCTACCGCAAGGAGGTGAGCCTCGGCATCGAGCCCGCACGCGTGCCCGACTGGCTGAAGAACGCAGGCATCCGCGACCCCTCGTTCGTCAACGCCATGTACGCGGGCGAAGTGCGCTACCTCGACGGTCGACTCGGGCCGTTCATGCAGACCCCGCGCACGCGCGATGCGATCGTTGCCTTCACCGCGGACCATGGAGAAGGCCTCGGCGAGCAGTCGACCTTCTGGACGCACTTCGGCGTGCTCACCTCGACGGTGCACGTGCCGCTCATCCTCAGGGGCCCCGGAGTTCCGCCTGGAACGCGCGTGAAGGCTCCGACGGAGATGCTGGACGTGGGCAAGACGCTCCTACGCATGGCGGGCGCGGAGGACGAGGGCTTCCCCGGCGAGGACCTGCGCGAGCTCTTCACGCACACGCCGCCGCCCGAGCCGCGCTTCGCCCTCGCCGCCCACGGGCTTTGCGCAAGCATCGAATCCGAAGGCTGGCTCCTGCAGATGTTCCTGAAGCGAGCGGTGAACCGATCCTCGGGACTCGTCCACGAGGTGGGCAGCGTCGGGTTCTTCCGACTCTCGGACGACCCGCACTGCGAGAACAACGTCCTGCTGGAACACTTTCCGCGCGCGATGCGCATGCGGTCGGCGCTGGAGCGGTGGCTCGCGGCCGCGGTCCCCATGGGGCTGCACGGTGCGAGCGACATGACGCGCGAGGAAGAGGCCAAGCTCGCCGCGATGGGCTACGCGAGCGGCGGAGAGTCCCTCATGCGCTGGTGGGCCCCGGAGTTCACGGACCTGGAGTGGGACAAGAGCCCCTGGCGCCTCGCTTTCGAGGGAGACGGCGCACCCGAACTCCTGAAGGACGCGCTCGTCCCGGACTTCGCGCCCGTCAAAGACGGTAAGTGAATCGCGCCGCTCGACTGACGGTGCCAGCTCTGACGCTCCTGGGAGTGTTCGCGTTCCTTCGGTCAGGCTCGCCGAAGGACGCGCCTGAGACAGGTACTTCGGAGTTCGTGCCGCGTTCACAAGGGGTCGAGGAGGGGCCCATCCACGTGGGGATGGAGGGCCCTGCGCACGACGGGAGTTGAAAGGTCCCGACTGCGGTCCAGCCGAGCCAGCCGAGCCAGGCGAGTCGATGCGCCGGACGCGGAGCCGGAGTTCTTTGAGCGCAGGCTTGGATCGGTCAACTTCCACGGGGAGCTGCCCAATGGCGTCTGGGTCCTCGCTGTCCAGCCGCTTACCCGCTTCATGCTCACGCTCGTGTGCGCGTCGATACCGTCCGCAGCACGCGATAGCGTGGCGGGTGAAGCGACTCTCTTGCTTCCCGCTGAGCCGGTCTCCATCACGGCCAGAGCCCCCGGCTACCAGCCCCGCACGTTCACCCACGTGGGGCCAGACCTCTCTCTCATCCTCGAAGCAGACGACGAGTAGGGCGCCCGCTCACTCGAACAGCGTCAGGTGATAGATCACCAGCGCCGTGTACGCCGCCGTCGACAGCCCCAGGCCGAAGCGCGCCAGCTGGAAGTTCTTGTGCAGCGTCAGCACCAACAGCGCCACGCCGATCAGCACCGCCTTCAGGAACACGAAGCCGAAGCAGCCCGTCTTCAGCATCGCCGCTGCCACCGGGTTCACTTCGACGCCGCCCGCCTGAAGGTGGACCATCGTGAAGAAGCTGTCGCCGATGTTCATCAGCGCGACCCAGAGGACCCAGAAGAGGACCCAGGTCGAGTAGACGTCGACGTAGCTGCCCTCGGCCTCCTCGCCGCGCTGGATGGTGGCCCGCCGGCCTCCCCGGATCGAGAAGCGCGAGAAGCGCGGCGTCGGCGCCATGCGGCGGTCCGGATGGGTCCGACGGCGCGTGGCGGCCTGGACCGGCGGGTCGAACGGATTCGAGCCGGAAAGCGACTGGACGTGGGACGGTGGAGGAGCCATCAGTGTGGCATCGACCCATCGGGGTCCGAATCCGAAGTCGTAGCAAGAATCTCCGGGGGGAAGGGGCCCGTCCGAGCCCCTCAGTCTCGCCCGGAGACGCGCCGGGCCAGCTCGTCGAGCACCACGGTCGCGTAGGAACCGACCGGGAGATCGAACGCGATCCAGACCGCCTCGTCGCGCCATTCTTCGGTCAAGGCGCCGCCGAGCGCCGCCGTCAGAGGCCGGCGCGCGCCCCGGGGCCGCAGGCCGCCAGGATTCGCCAGATCCGCAGGGGTGAGCCCCTCCGCCTCCAGCGCCGCACGCTCGATCTCCCCGGGAACTCCGGTGGCCGCCTTCATATCGGCCGCCCAGATCGGTCCCGTCACGATGGTCTCCCCGGACGCTTCACTGGGCCCATCACTGGGCCCAGTGATGGGCGCTGGCAGCTCCATGAGCTCCGAGTGCCTTCCGTTGGCCGCGCGGACGATGTCCCCCACGAGCGGCGTCGCGAACGTCTCGTCCGCCACGCGCCGCTCGAGCACTTCGTTGAACATCTTCGCCTGGAGGATGGCCAGGTGGAACGAGCGAGACCGCTGCGGAACCGCCCGCACCAGCTCGCCGAGATCGTCCGGGCGGCGCCGCGCCAGCGTCCTCGCGACCGCCCGCAGGTCGTCGGTGAGCGAGCGAACGAGCTCGGTCGCGCGCCGGAGCTCGCTCGGGTTCCCCTCGCGGATCCTGCGCAAGAGCTCGTGGGCGGCCTCGGTTTGCGGGCCGCGCGCGCACTCGTCGGCAAGGCACTGCAGATACTCCATCGGCGTGCCCTTCACGAGCGCGCGGCCGAGCGCCATCCCGCCGCCGCCGCGGCCGAAACGCTGGTCGCCGTAGGCGTTGGGCACCCCGGTGCGCTGAAGCGAAGCCAGCTCGTCCGCCAGCCGATCCCGCGTCTCTTCCTCGACACCTGTGAGGCGAAGGTGGAACCGATTCCCGGCGAGCTGCCCCACCCGCAGCTTCTTCCTGCACCGATACGGGTTCCGGATCTGGATCCCGTCGAGGCTCAGCGAGAGGAGTTCATCGATCGAAACGTGCTCGATCGACATGCGCTGGCGCGTGACCGCCACCGCGTCCTTCCGGCCCGCGAACGCGATCTCCTGGGGCTGTCGATTCAGCGCCCGGGCCAGTCTGCGCGTGGCGTCGGGGGTCGAGATCCCTCGCTTCTCCATCTCGAACCAGACGTGGGTGCCCGACGGATCGGGCTCCTCGACGTCGAGCGGCAGCTCCTCGACGATGAAGTCCTCCGGGCGCGCCTTGAAACGGAAGGGTCGCGAGAGACTCGGATCCACTGGATTCGAGTAGCCTTCTGTCTCCCTCGCAGCTCCGCCGTTCTTCGGGGGCGGGGACGCATCGTCGTTCAACATCATCGCGGGCCGAGCGCGCTCCAGGCGGCTCGACGCGGGATGATGCACCATCGGAGGGCCCCGGCGTATGCGTCGACTCCCTGGAGAATCGAATTCGTTTCAGATCGGGTGAAAGTCTCGCCCGCTACGCGAGGATCTCCTTCACCACCCTGGGCCCCTGGGCCGGACCGATCAGGCGCTGCTGCAGCCCCTGGTAAGGGAAGCGGAAGGTCTCGGGGTCGAAGCCGAGCAGATGGAGGACGGTGGCCTGGAGGTCACGCACGGAGACCGGATCCTCGTGGATGGACGCGCCGAGGTCGTCCGTGGACCCGTGGACGTGCCCGGCCTTGACGCCTCCACCGGCGACCCACATCGAGAAGCAGTCGGGCTGGTGATCGCGTCCGAGGAACTTCGATCCGCCCCGCGCTTCCAGCATCGGCGTTCGGCCGAACTCACCGCCGAAGAGCACGAGCGTATCCTCCAGGAGGCCCGTGGCCTCGAGGTCCCGCATGAGCGCGGCGATGGGCCGGTCGATCTCGCGGCACTTCATCGGGAAGTGCGTGATGAGGTCGTCGCCCTTCCCGGTGCCGTGGATGTCCCAGCCCCAGTCGTAGAGCTGGACGAAGCGCACGCCCTCGCGCAGGAGGTTCCGCGCGAGCAAGCAGTTGTTGGCGAACGAAGCCTGACCGGGAACCGCCCCGTAGGAGGCGAGCGTCTCCGGGGACTCCATCGACAGATCCGTGACCTCGGGCACGGCGACCTGCATCCGGTAGGCGAGTTCGAACTGCGCGATCCTCGCGAGCGTTTCGGGATCGCCGTGCCGCTCGTGGTCGCTCCGGTTGAGGTCCCTCAGCGCGTCGAGCATCCGGCGCCGCATCGGCCGCGACAGGCCCTTGGGATCCGACACGTAGAGCACTGGGTCGCCGGCGGATCGCAGCCGCACGCCCTGGTACTCCGAGGGCAGGAAGCCGCTCGACCAGAGGCTCTTGCCCCCCGTCGGATCGCTTCCGCCGGAGACCATCACCACGAAGCCCGGGAGGTTCTCGTTCATCGAGCCGAGGCCCCACGTGGCCCACGACCCCATGGACGGCTTGCCCACGTTCTGATTGCCCGTGTAGAGCAGCATCTCCGCCGGCGCGTGGTTGAACTGATCCGTGTGCATGGACCGGATCACCGTCACGCTGTGGGCGTAGTCGCGGAAGCCGGGCAGAAGATCGGAGACCTCGATCCCGAGCGGGTCCACCCTCGACGTGCGATGCGGCGAACCGAGCAGCTTGGGATGCCCCTTGATGAACGCGAGCCGCTTGCCCTCGATCAGCGCCTCGGGGCAGAGGGTTCCATCGAGTTCGTTCAGCTTTGGCTTCGGATCGAAGGTCTCGTGCTGGGGCGGAGCGCCCGACATCGAGAGGTAGAGGACGCGCTTGGCGCGGGCCGGAAGCGGCGGCTTCTTCGGCGCGAGGGCCGACGCTTCCTCTCCCCCGGACGCCCCCATCGCAGAGGCCCCCATCGCGGAGGCCCCCATCGCGATCGCCCCCAGCGAGAGCCCCTGCCTGAGGAAGGTGCGCCGCGTGGCGGCGGCGAGATCGTTGCGTGCTTGACCCATCGTCATTCCTTGGTGAGAGCTCGGTCCAGGTTGAGGGCGGCGCTGGCCACGAGGGTCCAGGCCGCTCGCTCCGGGGGCGAGAGCGTCTCCCCCACCGACGCATGACCGAAGTCCATGGCCGCGTCCGGGTCCACTTCGAACGCCAGGAGCGCGTCCGCGTGCAGTGCCTCCAAGATCGCCACCTGGTCGGCGGCCGGAGGCCGGCTGAGACAGAACCACAGCATCCGCTCGATCACGTCGGAGGGCTTAACGCTCGCGTCGTCGCCGCCGCTTCCCGTAGCTTCCAGCGAACGCCGCGCCAGCGCCTGGCTCGCCTCGACGAACACCGGATCGTTCAGCGTCACGAACGCCTGCAGCGGCGTGTTCGTGGGGATGCGCTGGACCGTGCAGCTCTCGCGGCTCGGCGCGTCGAACGTGGCCAGCATGGGATAGGGAACCGTCCGGCGCAGGAACACGTACAGCCCCCGGCGATAACGATCCTCCCCTTCGCTCTCCATCCAGCTGCGCTGGCCGTTGAATGCCGCCTGCCAGAGCCCCTCGGGCTGTGGCGGGAACACCGACGGGCCGAAGCGCTTGTGGGAAAGCAGCCCCGACGCGGCGAGCACGCTGTCCCGCACCATCTCCGCTTCGAGGCGCTGGCGCGGATAGCGCGAGAGCCAGACGCCCTCGGGGTCCTTGTCGACGTCCGTTCCGCGCACGTCCGACGACTGCCGGTACGTCCGCGTGTGAACGAGGGTCCGCAGAAGCGCCTTGTGATCCCAGCCGCTCGTGCGGAACTCGACGGCGAGCCAGTCGAGCAGCTTCGGATGGCTCGGAAGCTCCGCCTGGGAGCCGAAGTCGCCTTCCGACGGGACGAGCCCGCGCCCGAAGAGCCTCGCCCACACGCGATTCACGGTGACGCGGGAGGTGAGCGGATTGACGTCCGACATCAGCCACTTCGCCAGCGCGAGGCGATCGGGCTCGACGCCGTCAGGGAGCGGCGGGAACACCGCGGGCACGGCCGCCCGGACCTCGTCCTCGGGCTGCAGGAAGTTGCCCCGCGTCAGCACGTGGGTGGTGCGCCGCCGTTCGGCGGGCAGCTCGACCATGACGGGAGTCGTCGGGACGCGAATCGCCTCCAGGCGAGCGCGCGCCTCGTCCCTCTGCGCGACCAGCGCCAGGTAGTCCGCATCGTGGGCCAAGATCGCCTCGAGCGCGGCCTTCGACTCGGCGGCGTCGCGATCCTCCGCGACCTTGCGCAGGGCCGATTCCGCCGCGGAGGAAAGCAGCAGCGGCTCGTTTACTTCGGCGGACGTCGAGAGCCGCCACTTGCCCAGGAGATGCCCGCCGAATTCCTGGGCGAGCGTGACGTCCCATCGGTAGTAGCCTGGCTCCAGCGCCGGCAGAGCGAAGACCGCCGCCTGACCCGCTCCCTGCCCACCGCCGATGGCCCAGCCGTCCTCGCTCCCAACGATCCCGTCCACGGCGCGTGCGGCGTCGAAGCCCTTCTGCTCGTGCGTCGCGCCCAGGGCGCGCAGCAAGAGCGGCTGCCCCACCACGGGGCCGACGTCTTGGAACGGGTCGGCATCGGGGACGAGTCCGTCTCCGGCGGGCGCAGGCGCAAGCGCGGAGCGCCACACCTCGGCGCCGCCACCATCCAGCAGCACCACCCGGAACCCGTGAAGCCGCGACTCCAGCGTACCGTCCGTTCGGGGCCAAACGCGCACGCCGGAGACCAGGAGAGGCGCAGCGAGTTCCGCTTCCCACCACGGGTTCGCGCTTTCCGCCGTGTGCGTCACCGAGCCGAGTTCGTAGGAGCCCTCCGTTCGCCCGTCGACGGCTCTTCCCGCTTCGCCCCCGTAGCCCGTCGTGGACTGGCGCGCGTTCACGAGCGCGCCCGCCATCGGCGCGCCTTCCGGGCCGAGCAACTCGACCTCGGCGATCGAGAGGATCCGCGACTCGCCGGGCAGCTCGATCCGCACCGATGCGGCCTCGACGGGCGCGACGTCGATTCGCGTCGCGCGGAGCGCAAGATCCGTGAGGACGAAGTTGCCGTTCTCCGGCGCGAGGCCGGGGCCGCCGCGGGGCAGCGAGGGATCACTCACCGCGTCGAGGCGCAGCGCGCGCAGAGGCGCGGCTTCGGAGCTGAGCCAGGTGACTCGCTGGCGGGCACGCGCCGCGGTGTCGGCGTTGAGCACGGTGCCGTCGGCGTAGAGCCGCGCGCCCTCGAGCCCCCCAGGGACGTCGTCCGGCATCACGGGCGTCCAGCGCTGACGCGCGACGCGCTCCAGAAGCTGCCGTTCGCGCGCCAGCCTCGCTGGCGTGCCTTCGTTCGGCAGGCTCCCCCGAAGTCGGGCCTCTGCCTCGTCGAGGTCCTTCCGGGCCGCGTCGTACCGGACCTTCTGTTCGGGCGTCGGCGTCGCCAGTCGCGGTCGATCGTCGTCCCTGTCGGCGTCTTCGGTCTGGTTGAAGAGATCGAAGAGCTGGTAGTACTCGACGTGACTGATCGGGTCGTACTTGTGGCTGTGGCACTCGGCGCAGCCCGCGGTGAGCCCCATCCACACGGACATGGTCGTGTTCACGCGGTCCTTGACGGCGAGCACGCGGAACTCCTCGTTGTCCGTGCCGCCCTCCGTGTTCGTCATCGTGTTGCGATGGAACGCCGTCGCCAGGCGGGATTCGACGTCGGCGTCCGGCAGCAGGTCGCCTGCGAGCTGCTTCTCGGTGAACTCGTCGAAGGGCATGTTCCGATCGAAGGCGTCGATGACCCAGTCGCGGTAGCGCCAGATCTCGCGCAGCGGGTCGGAGCCGTGGCCGGAGGAGTCGGCGTAGCGAGCGAGGTCCAACCAGACCGCGGCCCAGCGCTCGGCGTAAGCGGGCGAGTCGAGCAGAGCCTCGACCGCCGCATCGTACTTGCCGGGATCGCGCGACTCCGCGAACGCGCGCGCGGCCTCCGGCTCCGGCGGGAGCCCCGTCAGGTCCAGCGACAGGCGGCGGAAGAGCGTGTAGTCGTCGGCTTGCGGCGACCAGTCGAGGCCCCGGGTCGCGTGCTGCTCCGCCACGAAGGCGTCGATCGGATGGACCCCCTCCGGCCCCGGGGTCTCCGGTCGCTCGGGCGCCACGAACGCCCAGTGCGGCGCGTACTCCGCGCCTCCTTCGATCCAGCGCCGCAGGACGTCGATCTCCCCGGCGTCGAGGGACTCGCCCGTGGACTCCGGCGGCATCGGATCGAACTCATCGATGATGCGAGCGATCATCTCCGAGTCGTCGGGGCGTCCGGGCAACACCGCAGGGAAGCCGTCGCGATCACGAGTCGCCGCCGCAAAACTGTCGAGCCGGAGGCCCGCCTCGCGCGTTTCCTCGTCGTTCCCGTGGCACGCGAAGCAGCGCCGCGCAAGGATCGGGCGGACCTCGGTCGCGAAGTCAGGACGTTCGGAAGCCGTCGAACTCACCGGCGACGGCAGCAGGATCAAGGCGGCAACCAGGGGAAAACTCATGCCCCAGAGGCTAACCGCCGTGCCCCGATCGCCGCAGCACCTCTTCGTAAACACGCAGGGTCTCGTCGACCATGACGTCCAGACCGAAGCGCTCGATGACGCGCTCGTGGCCGGCGGTCCCGAGGCGGGACCGCAGCTCCGCCGAACCTGCGAGTTCGACCATCGCAGCCGCCATGGCCGCCGCATCGTCCGGCGGCACGAGGCGACCCGTCGTCCCGTCCACGACGACCTCGGGGATCGCGGAAACCGTGGTGGAGAGAACCGGCCGGGACGTCGCCATGGCCTCCAGGAAAACGAGCCCGAGACCCTCCCAGCGGGAGGCCATCACGAAGACGTCCGCGGCGGCCATGAGCGACGGGACGTCGCGGCGAATCCCGGCGAACACCGCGGCGCCGCGCCCCTCCGCATCCGAGAGCCCGAGATCACGCGCGACCGCGAAAGCGCGCTCGCGCTCGTCCCCGAACGGATCATCGCCCACCAGTAGCAGCTTGATCGATGGGTTCGTTCGCCGCGCCTCCGCGGTGGCCGCGAGGAGCACCTCGTGGGCCTTCTGCCTCGCGAAGCGGGCCACGCAGAGGAAGACGACATCGCTGGCAGCGAAGCCGAACTCGGCGAGGATCGCGGCCCGGTCCACGGAGCGGGCAGCCTCTTCGAAGGGCGCTGGATCGAGGCCGTAGTACACGCGCGACTGGCGCGTCCGGGGCACGCGCCCCTTCTCCTCGATAAAGCGCCCCACGTGATCCGAGAGGACGATCGTCCGCGCCGGCACGCGACCGATCATGCCGTGGACGAGGCCCACGAGCGGGCGGTTCAGGACCTGCTCGTCGTTGTGCTTGCCGCTGAGGTAGCGCTTGCGCTTGCCCGCCAGCAGAACGGCAGCGGACGTGAGGGCGTCCGCCTTCAGGAGATGGGAGTGAACGAGGTCGCACCAGCCGAGCAAGCCGCGCAGCTTGATCGGAAACAGCGGGCCGCCAGGCACATGACGGACGTCGCTCGCGCCCGCCGCGCGAAAGTCAGGCTCGAGCGTCCCCTGGCCTTTCAGGTAGGCGACTCGGACCTCGTGGCCGCGTGCGACCTGGCCCTGTACCTGTTTGAGCACATGCATTTCGGCGCCGCCCACGTCGAGCGTCGTCAGGACATGGAGGATCCTCACGGTCGCCGCACTCCTGGAACGTGCGAGGCACCGAGCGCTTCCTGGTAGACGCGCTCCAGCCCCAGCACCATCGCCTCCACGGTATACACACCCTCGATGCGAGCTCGCCCGGCGCGACCGAGCACCTTGCGCCGCGACTTCCCTGCCATCAGCGCTCGGTTCAGCGCATCCCCGATCGCCTCGGCCGAGATCGCCTCCGCGAGGTAGCCGGTGACGTCGTCCACCACGAGGTCCGCGGCGCCATCCACGGGCGTCGCAACCACCGGGAGACTCGCGGCCATCGCCTCCAGCACCACGTACGGCATCCCTTCCCAGCGCGACGGCAGAAGCAGCCAGTCGACGGTCGCGAGGACGGACGGAACGTCGTCGCGCGGACCCGTGAACGCGACGCGATGGGCCACGCCCAGCGCGCGAGCACGCTCCTCCAGCTCCTCGGTATCCCCGGGGCCGACGAAGAGCAGCTGCAGCCCGTCGAGGTCCTCGCGCGCGATCGCTTCGATCGCGAGATCCTGGCCCTTCGCGGAGTAGACGAGGCCGATCACGGCCGCGATGGGAAGCTTCGGGTCGAGCCCGAACTCCGCCGGGTCCAGGGGCGCAGCGCCCTCGATACGCGCCGGGTTGACCCCGTTGGGCACGATCCGCACGACGCCTTCGGGCACGACCCCGGAGCGCTCCATCGTGACGGCTTCGCTCCCGGAAACGGCGACGATGCGCTGGGTCGACTTCGAGAGCGCGCGCTCGATCGAGCGGATCAGTGCGCGTTTGCTCCTGCCGAAGAGCGCCCCGAAGAGGAACGCGAACGTGTGCGGTGTGTGGACACGGACGCCGATGCCCGTCGACATCGACGCGCGCCGACCGAGGACGCCCGCCTTCGAGCTGTGGGTGTGGACCACGTCGGGCCGCCGCTCCCGGAGCACCCTTGCGATCTGGCGCATGTGGTTCAGGTCCTTGACCGGACGGATCTCACGCACCATCGGGATGCGGGTGACATGCACGCCCAGACGCTCCAGCTCCTCCAGGTCCGCCGCAAACCCCGGGTCACGAAGCGTCGACACGATGATCGACACCTCGAGACCGGCCCGAATCTGGCCGGCGGCAACGTCCACGAGATGGCGGCGAGTGCCACCGATCGTCGCTTCCATGACGTGTAGGACGTGCATGGTGAGGCAGTCGATGGTTCCGGAGCTGGAAAGAGCTCCGGGGGCTAGAAAGCGCCGGTGCCCTTGGCCACGGCGAACCCGGTGAGGGCGACGATCACGAGGTCCAGGAGGAAGGAGCGGTTCTCGATGTAGTAGAGGTCGTAGTCGAGGTTCGAATGGATCGCGTCCTGGCGTGCGTACGAGATCTGCCAGAGGCCGGTGATCCCGGGCTTCGCGCGGAGACGCTCGCGATCGACGGCGTTGTACGTCTCGACGATGAACGGCATTTCCGGGCGCGGGCCGACGACGCTCATCTCGCCCTTGATGACGTTGATGAAGTTCGGGAGTTCGTCCAGGGAGTACCGGCGGAGGATCCGGCCGACCTTGGTGACGCGGGGGTCGTTCTCGCTCTTGGGCGCCACGGCGTCGGTGCAGTTGGCCACGTGCATCGTGCGGAACTTCATCATGTCGAACGGTCGGCCGCCCTGGCCGATGCGTGTCTGACGGAAGAAGATCGGCCCGTCGGACTCGCGCCGGATGACGAACGCGATGACGAGGAACAGCGGGAGCGTGAGGAGCAGCACGAACAGGCTCACGCAGATGTCGAAGACGCGCTTGACCGCGAGCGAGGCGAGGGACTCCCGCCGCTCGGTTCGCGTGATGAGCGGGATCGAATCGAGGTTCTCGATCCGCACGTTGTAGGACATCAGGTGGTAGAAGCGCGGCACCACGTAGAAAGGGGTGCCGAGGGCGTCGAGCTGGGCGCAGAGGTCCATCACCAAGGCCTCCTTCGCCTCGGGCAGCGAGATGAAGACCTCGCCGACCTTGTGGCGCCCGAGGGTATCCTTGAGGTTGTCCGTCGTCGCGAGGACCTGGCCGCGACCGATCCAGGTACCGACCAGGGCAGGATCCGGATCGACGAAGCCGACGAAGTTGAGGCCAAGCGTGGGGACGTGGAGGAACTTCTCCTGGAGCTTGCGGCCCGTCCAGCCCGCGCCGATCACGAGGACGTTGCGGTTGCCGATGCCGCGCTGGTGCAGGCGCTGGATCACCCGGAACGACATGAACCGGCTGATCGTCATGAACGCGAGGATGAACAGGAAGGAGAGCAGCAGCGTCAGGCGGCTGAGTTCGTCGGGTTCGACGTTCAGGTCGACGGCGCCGTGGAGCCACAGGAGCGGCTCGTAGATCCCGCGGACGTCCTCGGCGGGAAGCGCGGCGTCCCGGAGGAAGAAAAGAAGCACGAGCACCACGAAGAACGCGAAGACGCTGCTCTTCGTGACGGCCTTGTACTCCTCGACGTTCAGGAGACTCTTGCTCGGGCTGTAGAGCCCGAAGCTGTGGAAGCAGACGAGGCAGACTGCCGCTGTGATGGAGAATACTTCGCGGTAGTCGGAGAGCGGCGTGGAGTAGCGAGGCGCGCCTGCCAGCTGATCCGCTGACGGACCTCCTGCACCCGCGGCCACATCCGAGGGCGCGGCCGCGATCGCCTCACCGGCCGTCCGCGCCATGTCGGCCACGGGACCGAGCACCTCGCTGGCGACGAGGGTTTCCCGGAGCCACCACGCCAGGAGACACGCCATCACGACCACGACCAGATCGATGACCACCTGGACCGAGAGGACCAGCGGCTCGAAGTTGCGGCGTAGAATCGTTCCGGCCGCGCTCATCCGGCGAGTGCCTCCCCCGCTGAAGATGCACCTGCTGAAGACGCACCTGCTGAAGACCGCACCGCGGACGACCTGCTGCCCTTCGCCAGCAGGGGCTGGTGAGAAGCCATCGACGGCCTACCGTTCTGGGGGGCGATTTGTGGGCACATGGGGTGGAAGCGACGTCTCGTCAAGGGACCCTGGTCGGCCCAAAACGTGACGATGAAAAAAATCGAAACGCAGCGCTGCGGAAGGGGGAAGTAGGAGATCTTCCCCGTGGAGTCTATCTCGGCAGGGCCCGAGGGGAAGATAGAGAGGCATTCACAAGTAAGGTCCTGGAGGAGAACCTCGCTTGCCTCCCCTTAACCGCCCGGAACGCTCGGGAGCCCACAGGAAAAACGGGCAATGTTTTCCCGGGGATCAGCCGGAGGGTCTGTCCTTCTCTGCATTCGAGTCTCCGAGGTCGGGCGCCAGGAGGGACACGAGGCTCGCGGCGGCTCGTCCGGCCTGGACGGGGTAGTGAAGATGGAACGAAGACGCGGTTCGACCGCGGCCGGTTGCCCGGTGGAGCAGACTGCGCTGTGCGTCCGAAATCACCCTCAGCGCGGCCCAGGGCACGCCGGAGCGGCTCGCCACCGCACCTACCGCCGCGGTCTCCATGTCCGCGACCGGGACGAGGCCCCCCTCCTTCCCAGGGGGAGATCCCGATTCGACCTGGCCGCGCGACCGGACGGCTCGCGCTCGACGAAGCCTCGAAATCCAGCGCAGAGCCGGTCTGTCGGCCGTCAGTGCCAGGCCGGCCAACCCGGGACAGGCCGCCATCCAGGGCTCCCAGAGCTCCCGGGCCGCGAGCGACTCCCGCCCGTCGCGAACGCTCAGGTCCCACTGGACCGCCTCCAGTAGGTGCACGAATCTCCCCACCCCGTGGGAGGGTGCCAGGCCACCGCAGGTCCCGACCACGAAGAGAGCCTCGGCGCCCGCCGAGATCAGCGCCAGCGCCGCGTGGGCGGAAGCGACCTTTCCGACGCCCGAGCAGGCGCTGAGGACTTCGATCGGACACCCGTCCAGCCGCGGCGCGTGAATCTCCACCCCCAGCTCGGCCCGTGCGCCGTGGCCTGGCTGGCCAGGCGACGGAAGAAAGTCCCCGAGTTCGCCCGGTAACGCTGCCAGTACGCCGACGCAGCGAAAGGAGGGCAGCGGACGATGTGGGACGTGTGGCGGGGCCTGCATGGGGAGGAGCTCCTCGGCTCTGATCGATACGGATGCAGCCTGGGGCCGCCGAGAGGGTAGTCTTTCGGCGTCCGCGACGCCCCGAACCGCCCAACTCAATGCTCATCTCTGTCACAGGATCGACCGGCTTCATCGGTCAGTACATCGTCAAGCGGCTTCTGGCCGACGGCCATACGGTACGTGCCTTCGTGAGGAAGGGGAGGAGCCAGGCGCTGATCGACCAGAACTTCCCCGGCGCTGCCGAGCGTTTGCAGTTCCACGAAGGGGATCTCACCCAGAAGGAAAGCGTTTCCGGGTTCCTGAAGGGCGCGGACTTCCTCGTCCACCTGGCAAGCGCCCACGACCACCTCGGGGACGAGATCATGCAGGCGGTCAACGTGGCGGGGACCGAGCACCTCGTGGCGGACGCCGAGGAGAACGCGGCCGAGAACTTCCAGTTCATCAACGTTTCGTCCGCCGTGATCGGGGTTCCCGTCTACAGCTACTACCGCGATTCGAAGCGCGTCCAGGAGAAGATCGTTCGTGGCTCCAGCCTGCGCTGGGCGTCGTTCCGACCAACGCTCGTCTACGGCCGCGGCGACTACCGACATACGGCTCCGCTCCTCCGGAAGTGCGGCGCCAAGAAGGGATCATTCTGGGTCTACCACGAGGGACTCTCGAAGCTGAACCCGGTCCACGTGGACGACGTCGTCGAGGCCATCGTGCGTTGCTTCACTTATGACCGCGGGCGCGAGGACTTCCGCATCTTCGAGATCGCGGGCCCGGAGGGTATTTCCTTCAACGATTTCGTCGACCTCACGATCGCCGCGACGGGTGGAGGCGTGAAGCGCCGTAATATCCCCAGGCGCTGGGTCGAGCGGGCGATTCTCTTCAAGGGCCTGTTCCGGGACGTCACCAAGGAGCGGCGGGGCGCGGGCTACTTCTCCTTGCACCATGACCACGACATCACGGCGGCGCGCGAAGAGCTGAAGTGGGAGCCGCGCCACTATTCCCAGGGCGTCAAGGACATCACGAAGGACGACTGGTGGCGCGAGGATCGATCGGCGACCGGCCACACCGAGAACCTCGGGATTTAAGTCTCTCAGCCCTCGGGCGACGTCCAGCGAGAAGATTCAGGTCATTTCGCCAGGGGGCGGAAAAAGCTTCTCCCTTCTCTTTCGTGACCTTCCCTCCAGAACACCGTCATCCTACGCCGATCCCTGTGCAAGCGCCCCACCGCGCTCCCCCATGCAGGACCCCGAGGCAAAGGAAATCATCGAACTGCTCAGTCGAGTCGCAGACATCAAGACGCGACTCCGACAGCTCGAATCCATTCGTAGCGTCGCCGAAACGGGCGGTATGGCTCCGCCGGACAGGCCCGCCCAGGGATCGCTGCTGAGGGCGAAGAACCACCTGGAACTGGCGCTCGAAGCGCTGGGCACGCCCACCTGGGGCTTCGCCTCGACGCCCGCGAGTTCCCTGAAGATCACGGGGTTCTACTCCTCGGATATCTACAAGGCGCTGAAGGACATTCGGTCCCGGACGCGCGGCGAAGGTGAAACCGAGTCGGCCGCCCAGTCGACCCAGGACGACGCCACCACCACCTCCGCGAACGGAAACCGGCGGGGAGCCCCGAGCGCGGGACGACGGAAGTCAGACCGGGTGTCTCATCACTGGAGTCAGAAGAGCAAGGCCAGGCGAAAGAAGGCCGATGCCCAGCGGGAATCCCAGGCGGACCCCGCGGAGGAGGAGCACCTCCAGGAGAGCGGTTCGCAGCACGCAGTCGCCAGGAGATCGACTCTCGCAAGCGCTTCCGACTCGAAGGCCCAAGGTGGTCGCAGCGATGAGGAAGGCGGCTCCAGCGTCTGGGTCCAGCACCGTGTCGATGAGATCCAGCGCGCGCTCACGGCGGCGTTCGGAGACGACGAGATCCTGCCCGACCTGGAGACGGCCCCCAAGCCTTTCGCTGCCCCCGAGTTCATCGGCAACACGGACGCACTCTCGATCCCCGAGCTGATCGGTTTCTTCCAGCTTCAGGGCAAGACGGGCGTCCTCACGATCGACGCGCGCCACGAGCAGTTCACGCTCGAGTACCTGCGCGGCGAACTCATCCATGCAGGAAGCTCCAGCTCACCGGATGGCCATCGCCTCGGCGAGGTTCTCGTCAAGCTCGGTCACCTGACGGAGTCCAAGCTCGAGCGCTTGCTCGCTGGCAAGAGCGACGCAGAGCGGCTCGGCGACGCTCTCCGACGCGGCGAAGTGGTCGGCGAGGACGCGCTGGCCCAGGCGCTTCAGTATCAGATCCAGAACATCTTCTACCGCCTGTTCGACCTGGGAGGCTGTCGCTTCACGTTCCGCGAAGGACTCGAAGGCGAACCCCGAGCACGCGTGCGCTACAACGTGACGCGACTGCTCCTGGAGACAGCGCGCCACCGCGACGAACTCGAGGGCTCGGCCGAGCGCCGGGCTGGCTAGAAGCCTCTATTGGGCCGTGCGGATCAGCGTGTAGTACGCCGTCGCATGCAGGAGCGGGAAGCCGTCGTTGGCGCTCTTCACGCCAGCCATCCCGAGCTCGTGCACGTAGCCCTCGCGTAGCCCGCTGACGGCGAGGTCAACACCCAGCCCGTCCTCGTGCGGCGTGGCACCGGTGACCTCGAGTTGGCGCCGATCCAGTTCGTCGCTGCCGTACTTCTCGGACGCCTCGTACGTGTAGCTCTCCAGCGAATAGCTCAGGACGTTCGCGCACGACTCGGGCTCGGCCCTGTGCGTGAAGCGAATCCGAAAGCCAGACCCATCAGGAGTGAGCCGAACGCTCAACGCCTCGAAGGGCACCGTGCCCGAGAAGTCGATCCTCTGCATTCCTTCGGTGATCGGTCCCTTGGAACCCCATCCCCGATCGGACTCCCCCACGAGGAGAGCCCCGCTCGGCGTGAAGGCCAGCCGGATCACGCCCGAGGCCAGCCCGTCGCGGAACCGGAAGCAAGCGCCCTGCCAGTGGCCGCGAACTCGCTCGAGGTCCACGCGGAACACGGCCGCTTCGTACTGATCCCCGACGAACATCTGGCCGCTGAACGGTCCGAACGCGCCGCCGGTCTCATCCCAGACGAACCCTGACGGACTGCGGCCAATCTTGTCGTAGGGAAACCAGACGGCAGGCATCTGGAACTTCGGATAGTCCCCCGAGCTCGCGATCGTCGCGTACAGCTCTCCCTCCGGAAGCGCCTTGGGCTCCGTGAAGGTCCACTCCGCCTTGCGGGTCGATTCGATGCCGTGGGGATGGCCGTGGTAGCTCCCCGGGTGAAGCAGGCTGAGCTTGCTCGCACCGCACCACTCCCCTTGGTTGTCCGTATAGAAGACCTCACCCCAGGGAGATGTGTTGACCCCGGCGGGGGACCGCAGACCTGCGCACATGGGCTTCACGCGGCCGTCTGGCATGACCTTCAGCGCGAATCCGCGCCAGTCGACTTCGCCGAAGGGCTGCGGCCCGAACGGCTTGTTCGTGGTGATCCAGTACGCGCCATCGATCCCACGCGTCGGGCCGAAGTTGTACTCGTGGTAGTTGCCGCTGATATCCCACCAGTCGCTGATCGTATCCAGCGTCTCGAAGAGACCGTCACCTTCGGAGTCCACCAGTCGCCCGAGCTGGCCCCGGCAGGCCACGGCCACGGAGCCGTCGGGTTCGGGCAACAGGCCGAGTGGCTCATGAAGGCCCTCGGCGACGCGCGTGAAGACCGGGGTCGCCGCTGGCTTCGGCCCGGCAAATCCATCGATCCCCCAGACATCGCCGCGTCGGGTCGCGGCCAAGACACGGGGTCCGGCGGGCCCCGGAACGACGCAAAGTCCTCCCACCTCCAGCGTGATATCCGCGGGAATCTTGAGCTGCGTGACGGGGTAAGACAGCTCCTCTCGCACGCGCTTCATGCGCGTGTCGCCGGGAGCGTTCTCGCCGCCAGAGCCAGCCGTTTGCGCGGCTGCACTCGCACCGAGGGCAAGGGCTGCCAGGGAGAAAGGAAACCAGATGGCCAGCTTTCGTGGAGCGGACCGCCGGAAAACGGACGAGGCCAGGAAGGACGACCGCGAAGCGGAATCTGAGTTCGCTACCACGCAAAGCTCCATGAGAAGGTGCCAACCAGATCCCCGGAACCATCGTTCGCGGGAGCCATCAAGACGGGAATTCGAAGTTCGATCATTCGCGGACCCGGACCATCGCTGTGCTGATCCGACCGACTCACGCCGCGGACGCGCGCATCGACCGAGGGCCGACCGGCCCCACCGCTGCCGAATGCCGCCGCTTCCTCGTACTGGGGCTCGACCAGCTTCGCCGTGCGCACGCTGTCCGCATCCAGCTGGTAGAGCGGCCAATCGCCTCCGTTGACGCGCCACTTGCCGGTGCCCGCTCGCTCGAAAGTGCGCGCCACAGCGACGCGGGCCACGATCGACTGCCCCACGCCGCTCCGCGGCATCCGCACCTCGAAGGAACGCTCCAGTCCAAGGTGCTCATCCGCGGCCGCCTGCCTGGAGATCTGAGTTCCCACCATCGCGGGTCGAATCGTCTCCGCCACCCGCAGGTCCCCGACGGTGTAGCGCATGGTGACGGAGCCATCTTCGCCGACCGTCCGGCCCAGGGAGCGCGTCACCAGGCCCGCTGGATTCAGCTCGCCACGCGGCTCGGTCCACTCTCCGTTCAGGCGATCCATCGGCGAGATCGCGAAGCCTGGAAGGAGGTCGACGACATCGCTGGACCCGGGCTTCTCGAGAGCGCCAGCGCGCCCCTGCCACGTGCCCATGGCGTTCAGGAAACGACCGCGCCACGCCTTGGCCAGACGGCCATTCTCCACGTCGAACGCGAAGTGAACCCCCGTGGGCGTTCCCACGCAGAGCACGCTCGGCGATACGCCCTCCATGAACACGGAAACGAGACGCAGGCTCTCCGAGGCATCGACCTCGTACGCCCACGGTCCCGTATCCAGCCCAGGCGGCGGCGCCATGGACCGACGCTCCCCCAACCAGCACCAGAGCGACTGAATCTGCGCGTCGATATCGCCACCGGCGATGTCCTGGATCGGGCTCTCCCCGTCGACCCAGAACGTCGCCATGCGCGACGCCATATCCACGCTGCTCGGATCGCGTAGAAGATCGTGGAACCACTCGTACCGCAGTCGCCGGTGCATGACGCCCATGTCGACGGCCTGGACGCCGAGACTGCGCGTCCCCAGGAAACCATGGCACTGAACGCACCCGAGGCCGCCGCGGTCACCGGCGAGTCGGCGACCCGCGTCCTTGTCCGTCACGCTGCAGTTGAAGTCACCTCCGGCTTCCTCGTTGGTCTGAACGAGGGAGGCGGCGGAAAGGTCGGCGGCCTGGAGCTGCTCCGCGAGGCGCTCCACGTTCTCGACCCCCATCATGGGCATGCGCGTGTGAAGGTAAGGGCGCACCTTCTCGATCCCGCTGACGGCGGCGAGCAGCACGGCGGGACGAAGCTTCCGGCCCACCTGGGTGAGCGTTGGCGGAAAACGGCCCTGATCCCCGAGCTCCGCGTCCTCGTTGCCCGTGAAGAGCGGCATCAGCGACGGATGAACCCCACCGACGCCATCGCGGCGGTGGCAGCCGTAGCAGTTCCGGCGCGTCATGTGACGCTCGACCGCCCGCACCGGGTCGGCCGCGTCGACCGCGATGCTGTCGGGATCCACGAACGCCGAGAGCAAGAGACCGACGGTGTCCGGCTCGAAGTTGAATCGACGCCCGGCGCGGAGACAGATCAGCACGCCGGGACGAGTTCCCTGGAGCTGAGCGAGCGAGGGCGCTGACGACGGTGGCGCCTCGCCGGAATCGAGGACGCCGACGTGACAGGTGGCGCAACCGAGCTTCGAGAAGGCCTCGCGACCGCGCTCCGCGCGAACGGGGTCCATGACGAGCGACGTGTCTTCTGCGGGAAGACCATCACGGGACAGCACCTTGTACTCCAGAGGCCAGTGCGACAGAGCCGTCGCGGGGATCGCCTCGCGCTCCGTTGCGCCCGGTCGAACCCACTCCACCTTAAGCGCCTGCCCGCCCTCCGCTTCGAAGTACTCGAGGACGATCGGGTGCAGGCCAGCCTCGAGCGTGATCGATCCAGAGGCCTCTCGCACCGGGTGAACTCCCCCGTTGTCCAGCAGCAGCTCGCCTCCGATGTAGAGCCTCGATCCATCGTCCGAAGCCACGTGGAACGTGTAATCGCCCGCTGTTTCCAGGTCGATCAAGCCACTGAACCGGAGAGCGAATCGGTCATCGGGGAGATCCGCATCGAGTTCGAATCCCCGTGAGGCGCGCTCGCCCGTGACTCCGCCCTGCCGCAGAAGTTCGAAACCGACCCTTCCATCCTTCTGGGGCTCGAAGACCTGCATCCACACGCCGGGTCGGCGCTCGAAGGAACCGTCGACCCGCTGGGCCGATTCGCGCAGGAGATAGGCAGCGATCGAGCGCGCCTCGACCGGATGGAGCGACATCGACGGGCAGAAGCCGCCGGGGCGCTGGGCGACCGGGTCCAGCAGGTAGCGCGTGAGATCCGAAAGCCCCCCCTTCTGCGCGAGGTCCGCGGGAATGCGCCGATAGTTCGGTTCGAGGACGCCCGGCGGCAGGGGCTGGTCCACCGCTTCCGACTCGGTCGCCGGCTCCATCTGGGTGAGATCCACGAGCGAGTAGCCCAGGTCATCGAGGCTCTCCTGGGGCCCGTGGCACACCGCGCAACCGACCTCGTGGAAGAGCTTCCTCCCTGTCTCCAGGGCAGCGATGCTCGAACTCTCCACCGGGATCCTCACCTTCCTCGGTCCGCTCCTGGACTGAAGGAAGTGAGTCAGGTCCAGGGCCACCGAGTCCCTGGCGTTCTCCGGAATGGCGATCAGCTGGTGGGGATGCGTGGTCCCCGGTCGAGTCGCGCGTGGGTCGAGAAGGAAATCCGTCACCCATCGCGGATTCGTGCGGAGCGTGACGCCGTCCAGCACGGGCGGAACCGCCGGATCGAGCTTCGCACGGATCGAGGACTCCGGCGCGTGGCAGCTCAAGCAGTCGAAATCCGCCAGGAGCGACTCCACCGGCGGAATCAGCTGCGAGCGGTTGCGCGAGGCGGCCACCGGGACCGTCGAGCGACTCCTCTCTTCCGCGACCTCCGCGCCAGGGTCCTGGCCTTGCTGGACCTGGCCTTGCTGGGCCTCGCCTTGCTGGGCCTGGCCGTCCTGGACCCCGCCAGCTCCGGCCGCAACGCCGCCGAGCAGGGATCCAAACGCCAGTAGAGCGCCGCTCCCCCAGGCGACGGTCCCACGATGGAGATGATGTGTCTGGCTCAAGCCGGGCCTCCTGCGCGGAGTTCGTCGAGGATCGTCGGATCCTCCAGCGTCGTGGTGTCCTGGGTGACGTCGTCGCCGGCGGCGATGGCTCGTAGCAACCTGCGCATGATCTTTCCGCTGCGAGTCTTCGGCAGCCGCGTGGTGATTCGAATCTCAGCTGGCCGTGCCAGCTTGCCAATCTCCGTCGCGACGTGGTCGCGAAGCTCTTCGACGATCGCCTGGACGTCCTCCACGCTGCCCGTGGGAATGACGAACGCGACGATCGCCTCTCCCGTCAGATCGTCCGGCCGCGGGACGACCGCAGCCTCGACCACGGACGGGTGACTGACGAGTGCGCTCTCGATCTCCATCGTCGAAAGCCGATGGCCGGATACGTTCAGGACGTCATCGACGCGCCCCATGATCCAGAAGTTGCCCTCCGGATCCTTTCGTGCGCCGTCTCCGGGGAAGTAGAAGTGCGGCTTGCCCGCGTGCTCCCACTTGGACCAATAGGTCTCACGGAAGCGCGCCTCGTCGCCCCAGATCCCGCGGAGCATGCTCGGCCACGGCTTGCGAATGGCCAGCAGCCCGCCCTGACCGTCGGGAAGCTCTCGGCCGTTTTCATCGACGATCGCAGCATCGACGCCGAAGAACGGCTGAGTTGCCGATCCTGGCTTCGTCGCGGAGACACCGGGGAGCGGCGTGATCATGATGCCGCCCGTCTCCGTCTGCCACCAGGTGTCGACGATCGGGCATCGACCGCCTCCGACCTTGTCCCGGTACCAGATCCAGGCGGCCGGGTTGATCGGCTCGCCGACGGTACCGAGCAGGCGCAGGCTCGAGAGATCGTACCTCTCGACGTGCTCGTCGCCCCACTTCATGAAGGCTCGAATGGCGGTCGGCGCCGTGTAGAAGACACTGACCTTGTGCCGTTCGCAGATCTCCCAGAAGCGGCCCTCGTGGGGTGCGTTCGGCGCGCCTTCGTACATGACCATCGTCGCCCCGTTCGCGAGGGGGCCGTAGACGATGTAGGTGTGGCCGGTGATCCAGCCGATGTCAGCCGTGCACCAGTAGACGTCGTCTTCCTGCAGATCGAAGACGAAGCGGGTCGAGAGGTAGGCGCCGACCATGTAGCCGCCGGTCGTATGCACGATCCCTTTCGGCTTGCCGGTCGATCCTGAGGTATAGAGCAGGAACAGAACGTCCTCGGAGTCCATGGGCTCGGGTTCGCACTCGTCGCTCACCTCCATCAACTCGTCGTGAAGCCAGAAGTCGCGCCCCTCCGTCCAATCGACTTCGTTGCCGCAGCGCTGGACGCACAGCACGGTCTCCACGGGGCTGCCCCCCTCCGTGGCCTCGCACTTCGCGATCGCTTCATCCACGGCGGGCTTGAGCGGGAGGACCGTGCCGCGGCGCCACCCACCGTCCGCCGTGATGACGGCCTTGCAGCCTCCGTCGAGGATCCTGTCTTCGAGGGACGTCGCGCTGAATCCGCCGAAGACTACGGAGTGAATCGCTCCGATGCGTGCGCACGCGAGCATCGCCATCGCAGCCTCGGGGATCATCGGCATGTAGATCGCCACGCGATCCCCCTTCCCGATCCCGCGCGCTTTCAGCACGTTGGCGAAGCGGCAGACTTCGCCGTGAAGCTCCGCGTAGGTGAACGTACGGATCTCTGGCCCCCCGTCGCCCATCGGTTCGCCCTCGAAGATGAGCGCCACCTTGTCCGCGCGCTCTGTCTCGAGATGCTGGTCCAGGCAAACGTGGGAAGCGTTGATCTTACCCCCGCCGAACCATTTCGCCACGGGAGCGTCGCTCCAGTCGAGCACCTCATCGAACGGCTCCAGCCAGGGCAGCTCGCAGGCGATCCGCCCCCAGAACCGCTCGGGATCGTCGATCGACTGACTCCACATCCGCTCGTATGTCTCCCGGGTTCCGATGCGGGCGGCCTCGGCGAAGGATTTCGGAGGATGGAAGGAGCGGTTCTCGGCGAGAACGGACTCGATCGACTCGGACTTGGGGTCGGACATGTGGATCGTGCCGGGCTGGCTTGCGGGGGGAGCGACAAGTGAGGGGGATATCCTAAAAGAACCGCCATGGGGCTCGTCCACTTCGGCGCGGTTATCCTCTGGGCCGCCCCGAACCGCCCACGCCCTCTCCCATGACCACCCGATCCACCACCTCCGGCTACCTCCACGGCTTCAGCGAAGGCGAGGAACAGCGCCTCCGGCGGCAGGCCCGCATCATCGAGCACCGGATTCACGTTGCGCTTCCGTTTCAGCGATCCAGGAACCTCTTGGAGGTAGGATCCGGCGTCGGCGCCCAGACGGAGATCCTCCTCCGGACGTTCCCGGATCTCCACGTGACGAGCGTCGAGGCATCGGAATCCAACCTGGAGGCGGCCAGGCGCTACCTCTCCACGCTCCCGTGGCTGACGGGCCGTTACGAGGCGACGCACGGCGACGCGAATTCCCTGGACTTCGCCTCCTCGACGTTCGATGCGGCGTTCCTGTGCTGGATCCTGGAGCACGTCAACGACCCCGCGCGGGTGCTCTCCGAGGTGCGACGGTGCCTGAAACCCGGGTCCCCCATCGTCGTGAACGAGGTCCAGAACGCGACCTTCTTCCTGTCGCCGTACAGCCCTTTTACGCTGAAATACTGGGCCGCCTTCAACGACCACCAGTTCGAACTGGGCGGAGACCCGTTCGTCGGCGCCAAATTGGGCAACCTGCTGCAGCGCGTCGGCTTCTCACAAATCGAAACGGATGTTCGAACCATCCACCTCGACAACCGTAGACCGGCCGAGCGCGCCGAATTTCTGCAGTTCTGGTCGGACCTCCTCCTCTCCGGCTGCGAGGGACTCAGCGCCGCAGGCAAGGTCGACGACGAGACCATCGAAGGGATGCAGGCTGAGCTCAAAGAGGTCGGCCGGAACCCCGACGCCGTCTTCTTCTACTCTTTCGTCCAGGCCCGAGCTCGCACGACCTGATTCCCCTGCGACTCGAGCCATGTCCCGCAAGCTCGCCTTTTCACGGCCACTGTCGCCTTTCACTGCCACTGAAAACTGTCCCATGACACGACCCACACGACCCCTGTGCCCTCCAGCAGCCCGCACGGGCGCGGCCGCCCTCTTCTTCCTGGGGCTCCCCGTCGCAGCGGGGATGGCCATGCTCTCCGGAGCCCCCGCCCACGCCGCAATCTCGCAGGACGACGGGGACCTGAAAGCTGCCCAGGTGCAGCTGGAGCTGCACCCTGACGATCCCGCCGTCCTGCTCGCGGCTTCCGAGGCGGCGTTCGCTGAGGCGGAGGACGACCAGGCGCTCTGGTACGCGGAACTCGCTCGCATCGCCGCCGAGGGAACCGACGCCGCCCGGGACACGGAGAAGAAGGTGCGCGCGATCCGCGACGAGATCGGGATCGAGGTCCCCATGCTCGGAAAGTCGGTGGACGACTACTCCAAGGACCTCTTCGACTTCGCCCGCGCCTGCTCCGGCAAGAAGTACTACGCCAACGCGGCCGACCTGCTGGGCTCCCTCGTGGGCTCCCCGTACGAGCGCCAGGCGATTTCCATCCTCGAGAAGCTCTTCAAGAAGAGCGACGCCATCGAGGCGATGCTCAACTCAGGGGTCCCCATCAAGGTCGACGTCAAGGGCCGCAGGAGCGACGAGGAGATTCAGCGCCTCAACAGGACTCACTCCGACTGGTCCAGCAAGCACGAGCTCAAGGGCAAGAACTACACGGTGCTGACGGACATGGGGATCGAGATCGCCGAGCAGATGCTCAGCGCGATGGAGCAGATGAACCAGTTCTATCGACAGATCTTCGAATACAAGGAGCGCGGCGGCACGATGCGCCGCTGCGAGGTGCGGGTCTGGAAGACGCGCGAGGAATTCGACGGCTTCAACGACGGCGTCAGCCCGAACGTCAAGGGCTTCTTCCGGCCCGACGAGAACAGCGTGAGCACCTACGATCCGCGGACCGAGCCGGGTGGCTCGTCCAAGACGATCGAGGATCTCTGGACGACGCTCTATCACGAAGCCTCGCACCAGTTCACGCGCGCCGTCTGGAAGAACCCGATCCCGACGTGGCTGAACGAAGGAACCGCAAGCTACTTCGAAGGTGCCGCGCTCTTGACCGGCGGCGTCGTCGAGACGAACCGGATTCCACGTTCGCGACTGAGCAGCCTCGTCTACTACCTCGGGATCGATGACCTCTGGGAGAAGAGCGAGGGCAGCGAGGCCGTCGGGAAGTCCGGCAGATACACGCCAGCCCCGAGATCCCCGGGCCTGAAAGCAGTCGTCAGCTACATGGCGCCAGGCTCGTACCCCGGCGAGTACTACCCCTTCGGCTGGGGAATCGTGTACTTCTGCCTGAACTACGAGAACGAGAACTCCGAGCGCGTCTATGCGCCCATCTACAAGGAGTTCATGAAGTCCTACTACAAGACGGGCGGCGACAACCCGCTCAAGCGCTTCGTGGTGTACTTCATCGAACAACCGGAGATCGAAGGGATCAAGACGTTCGAAGACTTCGAGAACCTCTGGATCGATTGGATCGCCGAGCTGGCGCGTCGTCAGTTCGGGGGCCCCGATCAGGCGGACAAGCTGATCGCGCAGGCACAGCGCGAGATCGCGGACAAACAGCCTGGCTATGCCATCCAGAGCCTTCGCTGGGCGCTTCGCAAGCGCGCGGAAGATCCGACCGCGCTGAAGCTTCTGGCCGAGTCGTACCTGGAGACCGACAACAAGGACGCCGCCCTCTTCACCTATCGCCAGCTCGCGATGGTGGCGCGGGGAGCCGATGACATGGAGGCGCCTCTGCGGGGCTACGACGGGACGGCGGCCGAGGCCCTCGAAGCGGCGCTTGCCGGACTCGTCAACGTCGACTCTTCGATCGGCAAGAAGCTGTCGGACGGCGTCGATACGTTCGTCCAGAACACCCTTCAAGAGGCGGACGCCTGGGTCGAGGCCGGCTATCCGCGGGTCGGGCTCCAGGCCATCGCGATGGCCACCGAACTGGTCGGCGGTGACGGCCATCTCAGCGCCAAAGCAGCTGAGATCCGTGACAGCGCCAGCGTCGACGTGCGCCGCACCTATCGACTTCCGGTCAAGGATCTCCAGGGGTGGAGCACCTCCGGGGGCGAGTGGGAGGCCGAGGAAGACGGCACCGACAGAACCATCATCCATCCCGAGGACCGCGCGGCCGAAGCCACGTTGATCAAGCCGCCGCGCAGCACCTTCCGCTTCGACGTCGACGTCGAGGTCGCCGACCCTGAGTCCATGACGCTGCCGGGGATCACCTTCGCCGGCGGACCGTCGGGCAATCGGTCATTCGTGATGCTGGGGAACTCCGGGACGTTCGGCTTCCTGGAGTTCGACCGTGAGACCGGGGCGCCGAAGCTGGACATGGACGCCTTCAAGCGGGGTCCGCGGGTCAAGGACGGCAAGGTGACGATGTCGATCGAAGTGGGTCCCCACGCCACGAAGTTCTACGCCGACGACAAGGAACTCGCCTCGATCGAACAGGCAGCTTCCGCCGTAGCGGGGCAGATCGGTCTGACCTGCTGGGGGAAGACCAAGTTCCTCAACCCGCGCCTGACGTACTGAGAAAGCAGTCCTGATCGCTCGGCAATAACCTCTGCTGACAGGCGGCCAGGAAGGAAGTTGCAATTTTCCTGACCTGCCCCCTTCAGGATTCTGGCGGGCTGCCGATAACCACCGTGCCCTCATGGTTCTTAGTGAACCTACGGCCTCACCCGAATCCCCTCTCGGGTGGGGCCACTTTTTTTGGGCGCTGGCGCCGACGGACACCGCAGTGACTGCGAGACCGGAAAGAAGCCGAACGAACCTCCGACGTGAACCGATGGCGATGACGAACTCCCCCACGTCGACCTCATCCGAGGTCTCCGAGACCGAATCCGTCCGCGTGCAGGTCGTGGCCCGCTGGAACGACTGGGTCCAGGTGCGCGATCCTCGCGATGGATCGCTCCGATGGATCGACCTGTCGAAAGCGAACTACGCCGAGGCCTGACGACCAGCCGCTGGGACCTTCAGGTCGGGAGCTGAGCAGCAGCCAGGGCTGTCCGCCAAGAAGGCGCTGTTTTCTTCGAAATTCCTGGCCCGCGCCTGAAGCCCGCTTCGGATTCGATCCCGTGAAGCGAAGCTCGCCCCCCCTGACCATCGTTGTGCACTCCAGCCCGGCCGTCCTCACGGATGACCATGGAGATACGGGGTCATCAGAGCTTCGCCCTGGACGTTCCCGTGGATTGACCCCTTTCGGCTCGGAGGAGCCGGGTACGAACTGATCCGACGCGCACTGGCTCACCGCTACCGAAGAATCCCCCCCTTTGATTTCTTCGGCTGGCTCGAGCCGCCCCCCCTCCAAGACGCGCGACCGTGAATCGAACGAACCACTGACTCCTCCCTCACAGTCCTATTCCCAGCCGGGCAAGCGCCGCCCCCCCCTCCTTGGTGCTTCCAGTGGCTGGATAGAAGGCCCGCGAGAGCGTCCAGTCATCACATGGTCCGGCAAGGCGAAGCCGGACCCCAACCATGAGCCCCGCGCAGGTCCTACCTGCGCGGGGCTCTCCTTGTGGTGTGGGAACGCTTTTCCCCGACCTCGGGGAATCAGACCGCCGCGCGACGCTTGAAGAGCGTCGCGTAGCGCGCGATCCTCGCCGCAAACCGCTTCGGATCCTTGAGTTCCCGCAGCATGCGCTTCGGTCGCCGGTAGAACCGACGATAGCCCTCACGGATCTTGTCCTGGATCTCCTCGGCGGTCATGTGCTCGTTGCCCTCGAGCGCCTGGAACCCCGTCATCGCCGCGTAGTCGAAGTCGCGGCTGTCCCGCAGCATCGTGTGCAGCGGCGTGCCGGGGTAGGCGGTCACCGCGCAGAACTGAACCTGATCGGGGTCGAGGCGATCGACGAGCGCGATCGTCTCGTCCGCCATCGCGGGCGTCTCCTCGGGGAAGCCGATCATGCAAAACGCGCGCGTCTCGATTCCGACGGCGCGGGCAGCGCGGAAGACCTCGGCGGCCTTGTCGAGATCGGAGAGCTTGTTGCCGCAGTGCTTCTTCTGGATCTCCGCGTTCCCCGACTCGACGCCGAGGGAAACGTGGGTACAGCCCGCAGCCGCCATCTTGCCGAGAAGCTCGGCGTCGAGCGTCTTGACGGCGGTCTCGCACTGCCAGGCCAGATCGGACATGCCCAGGCTGAGGATGCCGTCACAGATCGCAGCAACGCGATCCTTCCGCGTCGTGAAGATCGGGTCGCGGAAGACGACGTGGCGCAGTCCGTGAACGAAGTAGAGATCCTTGAGCTCGGCGAGGACGTGCTCGGGGCTCCGAAAGCGGAAGCGCAGGCCCTGGGCCAGCGTGTAGCCGCAGAAGCTGCAGTTGAGAGGGCAGCCGCGGGACGACTTGACGGTCGTGATCGGTCCGTCGATGCCAGGGAACCGGTAGGCGCCGTTGTCGAGGAGATGCCGCGCGGGCAGCGGAAGCGCATCGAGGTCGGCGATCTTCTCGCGCTCGGGCTCGTGGACGACCTGGCCGTCGGCCCCCTTCCAGGTGACGCCTTCGATACCGGCGAGGTCCCCCCCCCCGCCCCTGCGGTCCACCACGTCGAGGACGGTGAACTCGGGCTCGCCGCGAACCACGAAGTCGATGCGCCCGCCCTCGAAGATCTCGTCCGGCGTGTAGGTGACCTGGCTGCCGAGCATCCCGGTGAGGGCACCCGTCGCTTCTCGGACGCGCCCTGCCAGCTCGAGGTCCTGATCGAGCGAAGTGCTGGACGAGTCGAGGACGCAGACGTCCGGTGCGAGCGCCTGGATCCTGGTCAGCGCTCCGGCCGCATCCACACCGAGGGCATCACCGTCGATGATCGCGACCTCGTGGCCGCGGGACTCCAGGAGCCCTGCGACGTGGGCGAGCTCGATGGGCGGGTAGAGCAGCTCGGGGTTGACGGCCATACCGAAGCCCCCCATCAGCCCACGGCTGACGCGAAACTCGGGCGGACTGGGCGGATTGACGAGAACGACCTTCAAGGCTTCCAAGTGTAGCCCACCCCCACGGGGAATGCCGTGAGGGAATGTCGGCGGACCAGGCTGCCCCACAAGTAGACGGGCCGACCGGGGAGAAATGGCGGCGGACGATGACCGAATAAGGCAGCCTCACCTTCCGGATCCCCCCCCGCGCCCTCAACCGCCGCCCCCCCCATGCCACTCCACCCCTTCGCCGTCGCTCTCCTGGTCAGCTCAGCGGCCTGCCAGTCCTTCCTGCCCGCCGTCCGCGGTTCCGGGCTCGTCATGACGGAGCCCCGCGCCGTGGCAGGCTTCGACTCCATCCAGGTCTCCGGGGATGCCCACGTCTTCTTGACCCAGGGTGACGATGAAGCCCTCGACATCGAGTGCGACGACAACCTGCTCCCGCACATCCTCACGACCGTGGACGACGGGGTCCTTCATATCCGCTTCGAAAGCGGCAACTGGAGCCCGAGCGAGCGCCCCGTCTACCGCATCGCCGTCCGCGAACTGAACGGCATTCGTCTGAGCGGCTCGACGTGGCTCGAGGCGAACGCCCTTCATGGGGACGAGCTCGACGTCCACCTCTCCGGGTCGGGCATCGCAGAGATCGCGGGCTTCGCGGCCGCTCGCTCGAGTCTCAGGGCCAGCGGCTCCGGCCAGTTCCATCTCGGTCACGTCGAAGTCGAGGACCTCGAGGTCAGGATCAGCGGCTCGGGCGAGGTCGAGGCCCTCTCGGGGACGATCGGCCGAATCGACGTGAGAACCAGCGGGTCCGGGGATCTGAACCTCATGGACGTCGAATCACAGCGGGCGAACCTGGAGCTTTCGGGCTCGGGAACGGCCAAGCTCTGGGTCCGGGACGCACTCACCGCGCGCGTCAGCGGCTCCGGCGAGATTGGATACCGCGGCCAGCCAGCGGTCCAGTCGAAGATCTCCGGCTCGGGCGAGGTCTACTCGATCCGGGAGGAGGCCAATTGATTCGCTGAGCGCGACCTTCGGTGCGACCTGCGGGCGCTCGCACCGTATCCTGGCGCGCCATGTCCGAGCGCGTCCGCTGCTACGACTGCCATCGCCCGGCAGCACATTGCCTCTGCGAGCTGATCACACCGATCGAGCATCGCACCGAGATCTTGATCCTCCAGCATCCGCGCGAGCGCGGCCACGCTTTCAACACTGCGCGCATCGCCGAGATGGCACTACGCAATGCGACGGTGCGCGTGGGGCACGGGGCCGAGCTGGGCGCGGACGATGCGCTCGCTGCGGACCTTCGGGGCTACGGGCTCCTGTATCCGCGCCCGGGCGCCCTGGATCTCTCCCAGCTGGCGCCGGTGGATCGTCCTGAGAAGCTGATCGTCCTCGACGGCACCTGGCACCACGCCCGGGCGATGTACCGGGATATCGAGCCCCTGCAATCCCTTCCCCACTTCACGCTGCCAGCGGGCCAGGTGAGCGGCTTCAGGATTCGCAAGCAGCCCAAGGACTACTGCCTCTCGACCATCGAGGCGATCCAGTCGGCGCTCGCGTGCCTGGAGCCGGACACGCAGGGCCTCGATACGCTCCTTCGTCCGTTCGAGGCGATGCAGACCCAGCACATGGCCGCGATGGGAACGCCGACGCCGCGCCGTCGGAAGCCGCGGCCTTTCAAGGAGAAGAGCCCGCTCCCGCCCGAACTCAAGGACGCGTACGGATCGCTCGTGGTCACCTACGCCGAGATGGGCCCCTTCCGAGAGCCAGGCGAGCCGCGCCTGCTCCTGACCTTCGCGGCGCTTCGCCCCGCGACGGGCGAGCGAATGCAGCGGGTGATCGCGTGCCCGGATCAGCCCGAAGAGATGTGGGCGTTCCTGCGCCTGTCCCAGGAGGAGAGGCAGCAGGCGTGTTCGATCGAGGACCTGCGGGCCGCCTGGCGCGCCTTCCGGCGCCCGAACGACGTGATGGCCGCCTGGAGCCGAAGCACCCTCGACGTGATCGGTTCCCACCTGCCCGAGCAAGGGCCCACGCTTCTCCTCAAGGCCGCCTACTGCAACCGCCGCGCGGAGCGCGGCTGCCTGGAGCAGATCGTGGTCAAGGAGAACCTGCTGACGGCGGACGAGCTGGAGCGGAACCAGCGGGAGCTGAGCCGGACCGACGAGCGGCTGCACAACGCGGCCGTGATGGCGGCCCTGCTCCACGAGATCGGGCTCGCCGATCCGGCGTGAATGATCTCACCGGGCGGATTTGGGCAAGGGCGGTAGACTGAACGGAGCCAAGGACTCGAGCCGGCCGGGACATCTTTGCCCGGCATGACTCGTGTCTGCCCTTCCGTCCCAGTTCACCCATGAAGCTTCATATCCATCCTCGACTCTCCCTGCACAGCCTTGCCTCGTGCGGCCTCGCTGCCCTCGCCCTCCAGGCGACCGCCAGTGCCCAGGGTGCCAACGTCTGCGCGAATGCAGACGTCATCCCCGCACTTCCCTCCACCACCGCCTTCGACACCGCCAGTCCGTCGGATACACCGGGAGTTCCGGCGACCACGACCGGAAGCAATTACTGCGCGACCCAGAACGAAGTCTGGTTCACGTTCACGCCCAGCACGACCGGCGCTTACCGCATCGACACCTGCGGAGGATCCGCCGATACGGCGATCGCCGTCTACGAAGGCAGCTGCGGCTCCCTTTTGGAGCTTGCCTGCAACGACGACTTCTGCCTGCTCGGAAGCGCGGCACTCGTCACCCTTACGGCCGGCATGCCGTACTGGGTCTCGGTCGGCACGGGCGACGCGTTTGCCTTCCCGACGGTCGCAGGATCACTCAACATCGCCCAGCTGGTGTTTCCCGCCGCTGCAGGCTCCGTGTCCGCCTGGTCGGGGGCAGTGGCAACCGGCACGCCCGCGTCGTTCACGATGACCGATCTCATCGGGCCGACCGTCGCGGACATCGGTATGACCAACGGTGCGAACGGTGTCTCCTACGAGTTCATCGTTCACGGCACCGCCGAAGGTGACAGCAGCGGACTCATGGGTGTCCTCGCCAGCGGTGTCGGCGACGCCGCCGGCTTCAAGTTCGAGCAGTGGTCCAACACGCTCGCCTACGGCGTCACCGAATTCGGCATCGCGGACTATTCGTTCTTGGGCCCGACGGTCACGGAGAACGCGGATCTGCACCTCGTCTTCGTCGTCGATACGACGCTCGGCGAGACGGAGCTGTTCGTGAACGGCACCTCGGCCGGTACGACGACCGCGTCCCCGGTCCTTCAGGGTGAGCAAGGCATCGGCTTCATCTACCGCCCGAACAATCGCGACCTCGATCCGTTCTTCGGCAAGGTCCGCGGCGTCGCCGTGTACGAGGCCATGCTGACCCCTGCTGAGATCGTCGAGCACCACAACGTGTACTTCAACGGCGGACTCGGCACGCAGTACTGCGGCCCCGGCGTCCCGAACTCGACGGGAAACAGCGGGCAAATCGCGGCGAGCGGATCGCTCGTCGCTGCCGCCAACGACGTCACGCTGACCGCGTCGGACATTCCTCGGTTCACCTTCGGATTCTTCATCACGTCCCAGACCCAGGGTTTCGTCATGATGCCCGGCGGCAGCCAGGGCAACCTCTGCCTGAGCGGCGCCGTTGGACGCTACGTGGGTCCGGGTCAGATCCAGAACTCGGGCAACTCGAACGAGATCTCGCTTCCGCTGAACCTGACGCAGATGCCGCAGCCCAACGGCTTCGTGTCGGCGCTTCCGGGCCAGACCTGGAACTTCCAGCTCTGGCACCGAGACTCGGTCGGAACGCCGACCTCGAACTTCACGAACGGCGTCTCGCTGACGTTCCAGTAGCGCGCGGTCGCCACGGGCGGAGCAGACGCTTCTTCCGGCCGCTCTTGATGGTCCCGGCACAACCGGAACCAGAGCTGCGGGCTGAAGTTCTTCTCCGTTGAATACCGCAGCGGCGTGCGGCCGTCGCCAGTGGGCGGCGGCCGCCCGATAACGCAGGTCGACCTTTCACGACTGGCGGACCGTGAGGCCTCCTGCTCCCTATCGCCGGAGAGCTGCTCCGACAGCCTCCAGCGTCCGTTCAAGACGGCCCAGGAACTTGGCCGCGTCGCTATCGGTCAGCGTCTTGTTCGCCGACTGTAGAACGACGTGGTACGCCAACGACTTCTTGCCGGCGCCCAGGGACTCGCCCTTGAACACGTCGAAGAGTTCGATGTCGGCCACGCTTCCCTTGCCCGCGTCTTCGATCGCCTTCGTGAGCGCCGAGGCCGGTAGCTCCGCGGGTGCCACGCACGCCACGTCCACCTTGACACTCGGGAACTTCGGCAGCGGCGTGTAGGTACGCGGGGCCGCCGGGGCTGCCAGCATCGCATCCAGGTCGAGAACTGCGACCGCGACGTCGCTGTCCAGCTCGCCCACGAGACCGAGTCGGCCGCGCACGGCGGGATCGAGCTCGCCGATCACGCCCGCGCTCTGGCCGTCCGCCGTCCACTCACCGATCACCTGCTTGACCGGATGGAGCGTGGCGTGCGCCTCGCCGCCCGGCGACCAGCAAGGGACCGCCACGCCGGCAGCGCGCACCACGTCGTCGACGACCGCTCGCAGCGTGAAGAACGCGCCGCCATTGAATCCGGCGTCCCCCTTCGCTGCCTTCGACCTCGCGATCGCGATCACGACCTGATGCACCTCGCGCGGCATGCCGTCTTCGCTGGCCTCTTCGGGCCGATAGCCCTTCCCGACCTCGAAGACGAGGACCTCGGAACGCCGACGACGCGCCGTCTCCAGGGCCCCGAGTACGCTCGGCAGGACCTCTCGACGGATCTTCGACAGCTCCGGCGCCACCGGGTTCCGGGCGGTGACGAAATCGCCGCTGTCCGCGTTCACCTTCGAGAGCAGATCGTCGGACTGGAACGAATACGACAGGAGCTGGTGAAAGCGCGCCGCACCCGCAAGACGGTCCTCGATCGCCCGCACCATCGCGCGACGACGATCGAAGGGCGGCGGCATCACCGCGCCGACCAGCGGCGCCTCCGGGACGCTGCCATAGCGATGGATGCGGCCGACCTCTTCCACGAGGTCGCGCTCCATCGTCAGGTCCTTGGTCGCTCGAGCCGAGGGGATGGCGACTTCGAACCCGCCATCCTTGGCGGTCGGGGTCAGCTCGAGTCGTCGCAGAATATCCGCGATCGCCTCGTCACTGAGATCCACGCCGAGGTCACGGCGCACCACGTCGCCGCGCACGTGGATCGTCGTGGCCGGATCGGACCAGCGGCCTTCGTCCGACAGGATCATCGGGAACGAAACGCCCGGCTGGATCTCCTTCAAAAGGCGCGCGAAGTGCGCGGCTGCCTTCTCGGGAAGCGTCGGGTCGAGGCTCTTCTCGAAGCGCGCGGACGAATCCGTGCGCAGCGCCAGCCGCGAGGAGGTGCGCCGCACGGTGGCGGCGTCGAAGGCCGCGCACTCCAAGAGCAGCTTGGAGGTGCCGCCCTGGATCTTCGACTCCTCGCCGCCCATGATGCCGGCCAGCGCAACGGGCGCGTCGCCGGACGTGATCAGAAGATCGGACGTCTCCAGCTTGCGCAGTTCCCCGTCGAGGGTCGTGATCGTCTCGCCGGCCTTCGCCTTACGCACGGCGATGCCCCCGCCGTCGAGCGCGGTGCGATCGAAGGCGTGGTTCGGCTGGCCAAGGTCCAGCATGACGAAGTTCGAGAGGTCCACGAAGAGATCGATCGGGCGCTGGCCCACCGCGAGCAGCAGCTGTCGCATCCATGAAGGTGACTTGCCGTTCTGGACGCCGTCGATGCCGAGGCCGATGTAACGGCTACACGCGGCGTCTGCGACGCTCACGGGGAACGCAGGCGCGCCGCCGAGATCGGGCAGCGTGAGGTCGATCGGCTTCAGCGGGCGCTCGTAGATCGCCGCCACTTCGCGGGCGAGACCGCGATGACCCCAGAGGTCAGGGCGGTGCGTCAGCGACTTGTTGTCGATCTCGATCACCCAGTCCCCCATCCCGAGCGCATTGGCGATGGACTGGCCGAGGGCCAGCGGCTCGCCGTCCGGCTCCGGCAGAACCCAGATGCCGTCGTGCTCGTCGCCGAGATCCAGCTCGCGCACGGAGCAGATCATCCCGTGGGACTCGACGCCGCGGATCTTGCTCTTCTTGATCTTGAAGTCGCCCGGCAAGACGGTGCCGATCGTCGCCACGGCCACGCGCTGTCCCGCGCCCACGTTCGGCGCACCGCAGACGATCTGCAGCGGCTCGCCCGAGCCGACGTCGACCTGGCAAACGCCGAGCTTGTCGGCATCCGGATGCGGCACGCGCTCAAGCACATGCCCGACGGTGACGTTGGAAAGGTGCGGCGCGAAGGGCTCGATGCCCTCGACCTCGCAGGTCGAAAGCGTGAGGTCGTTGCCGAGCTGTTCGGGCGTGATGCCCTCGAGGTCGACGTGCCGTGCCAGCCAGCGGAAAGAAACCAACATCAGAACTGCTCCAGGAAACGCAGGTCACCGCCCAGAAGGTGGCGGACGTCATCGATGCCGTAGCGCAGCATCACGAGGCGAGAGAGACCGAGGCCGAAGGCGAAACCGCCCCACTCCTCGGGGTCGAGCCCACCGGCCTTCAGCACGTTCGGGTGCACGAGGCCGCAGGGCAGAAGCTCGATCCAGGTCGACTGCTTGCAAACGCTGCAGCCCTTTTCACAGAACGGGCAGCGCGCGTCGAGTTCGAAGCCTGGCTCGACGAACGGGAAGTAGCCCGGGCGCAGGCGCACCTCGATGTCCTTCTTGAAGATGCCCCGGAGGAGCGTCTTCATGGCGCCGATCAGGTGACCGACCGAAACGTTTCGATCGATGACGATGCCCTCCATCTGGTGGAAGGTGTGCTCGTGGCTCGCGTCCGTCGTCTCCTGGCGGAAGACCTTGCCGGGTACGACCGCGCGGAAAGGCGGCTGGAGGTGCTCCATCGCGCGCACCTGAACGGGGCTCGTGTGCGTGCGCAGGAGCAGCGTCGCCTTGGATCCCGGGGCGTTGCAGTAGAAGGTGTCCTGCGTGTCGCGCGCCGGGTGATCGGCGGGGATGTTGAGCTTCTCGAAGTTGTACTCGTCGAGTTCGACCTCGGGCCCGTCGAGGACCATGTAGCCCATGGACGTGAACAGGTCCTCCAGCTCGCGGGTCACCTGCACGACGGGGTGCAGGGTCCCGCGCTCCAGGCGCGGCGGGGGCAGCGAAGCGTCGAAGCCGTCGCCTTTGCGCTCGGCGTCCAGCGCCGCGTTCCCGAGGGCGACCTCGCGCTCCGCCAGGGCCGTCAGCACGGCCTGCTTGAGCTGGTTGGCGCTCTGGCCAGCGCCCTTGCGATCGGCGGGCGGCAGCGTGGGAATCGCCGCTAGCATCGAGGCGACCACGCCGTCCTTGCCCACGAATTCACGCTCGATGGAGCGCAGTGTGTCGACGTCGGGAGCCGTCGAGATGCGGCCCAAGGCGTCGGAGAGAGTTGCGTCGGTATCCGTCACGGGAGTGAGCCTGAAGACGAGAGTGAGGTGGTTGCGGGGTGGGCGCGATATGAAGCGAGCCGCCAGCGACCCGGCCTTCGAGAAGGCGCGGTCGTCTGGCGGCTCGCGATGGCTGCGTTACGTGCAGTCGCTCGGAGGCTGTTGCGGATCGATGGTTTCGCTCAGTGGGTATGAGCTTTTTGCAGGCAAGGCGCCAGGAAGCGCCTCGTAGCCGTAGTTACTTGGCCTTCCTGGCAACGCCGCATGCGAAAAGCTCATGCCCGCTGGGCGGAATCAGCTATTCGCTACATCCTCCTAGGACAGAACGGACTTCGCCTCTTCGACGAGTGCGTCAAACGCCTTGGGATCGTGAATCGCGAGCTCGGAGAGCTGCTTGCGGTTCAGGCCGATCTCGGCGCGGTTCATGCCTGCGATGAACTGGCTGTAGGTCATCCCGCGCATCCGAGCGGCCGCGTTGATGCGGACGATCCAGAGGCGGCGGAACTGGCGCTTCTTCTGACGGCGGTCGCGGTAGCTGTACGCCCATGCGCGGACGACAGACTCGCGAACGGTGCGCCAGAGCTTCGAGCGGCCGCCGCGGAATCCGCGAGCGCGCTTGAACCAGCGAACCTTCTTCTGGTGACGCGGAGCGCCGTAGGTGACACGTACCATGGATCAGCCACCTCCCATCATGCGCTTGAGGAGATAGGCCCAGGTGCCCGTCACGATGATCGCCTTGCGCTTGTTGCGCTTGTGCTTGGCGTCCTTCGGGGCGTGCTGGTGGCCACGCTTGGGCCTGGAGCACTTGAGCTTGCCGCTCTTGGTCATGCGGAACCGCTTCTTGACGGCTCCTTTCGATTTCATCTTTGGCACGGTTCTGTCCTTGGAACGGACGTGATACATGCCCGATCCGATCGAGCTCACGTCAGCCTGGAAACCCCGGTCGTGGGCGGTGCCGCGCCACTTGCGGGAGTCGGAACGAGGGCTCGCTCCGCACTTCTGGCGAGCAGGATAGCGGCGCGGCCGTGCGGAGGCACCCCCAATCGCGGGAGTTTGTGCCTCGATTCCGAGCAAGAAGTGTCCCGATTTGCGCAGCGGGCAGGGCGCCAGAGCGGAGATGTCTCGGTGGGACCAGCCGTTCCGGGACCGGGGGCTAGCCTTTTGGCGTCAAGGAGCCTCCGGCGATGTTGCCTGGAGGTCCCACGAGCCCCCATGAGCCATCTCCAGTCCGCGGTTCTAGCCGCCTCCTTCCTCGTCGGCGCCTCCGCATGGGGCCTGGCGCCCCCTGCGGTCGCCAGCGACCTCCCCGCAGGCTTCCAGGAGTCCATCGTACTCGAGGGCCTCGCGTCGCCATCCGCCCTCGACTTCACCCCGGACGGACGGCTCATGGTCACCGAGCGCGTCGCAGGGTACCTACGCCTCGCGGAGGAAACCCCCACCGGTACGTGGCGACTTCTCCCCGAGCCCTTCGCCCGCTTCGACATTCCGAAGGAGAACGGCGCTCCTGCCGCCCACCGCTCCTCTGGCGTACGCGGCTTCGCCTTCGACCCGGACTACGCCAGCAACGGCTTTGTCTACGTGTTCTACATGAAGGACAACCCGCGCCAGAATCGGGTCGTCCGGATCCAGCGTGACCCGGCGAACCCCGACCGCGCTCTACCCGGCGAAACCCTGCTCCTGAACCTGCCCTTCAACGGCTCGAGCGCGAGCGGCAGCCACAACGGCGGCGCCCTGCGCTTCGGCCCCGACGGCCTGCTCTACATCACGACCGGCGACGGCTGGTCGGGCGGCGACGGCGTTCAGTCCCTATCCACCTTCACCGGCAAGGTTCTGCGTATCCGGCCGGACGGATCGATCCCCGAGAGCAACCCCTTCTACGGCCAGGCGTCCGGGGACTACCGCGCCATCTACGCGCTCGGCCTGCGCAATCCCTACACGCTGACCCTCAACGAGTCGAACGGCTGGATGCTGATCGGTGAGGCCAACGGCGGCAACAAGGCCGAGATCCTGCGTCTGGAACCGGGCGCCAACTACCGGCACCAGAACTTCGGCGGCATCGGACTCTCCCGCGGCCACTGGGTCGACGGCGGCGCGGCGGGCAACAAGATGGTGGCGGGGGGCGCTTGGTATCCTGCCAGCGGCCCGTTCCCGAGCCAGTACCACGGCGCGTACTTCATGGCGCTCTGGGGCACGAACGGCGCGAACGGAGGGCCTCCGGGCCAGCTCAGCTACGTGCGCTCCGCGGCAGACCCGAGCGTGGTCGCCTTCGACACGAACGTCGGACTCTTCGACGGAGCGGGGACGCGCCTGAAGCCAGTGCACCTTCGTGTGGGCCCCGACGGCGCGCTCTACTATCTGATGACGAGCTACCTCACGGGCGCAGGGAGCATCGTGCGCGTGCGCTACGAGGGCACGGCCTCGGTCGCGACCCCGACGTTCACGCCGGACGGCGGTAGCTACCCAGGACCGATCCAGGTCGCGCTCTCGACGGCGACCGCGGGCGCTGAGATCCGCTGGACGGCGGACGGCTCCGAGCCCACGATGGCCTCGACCCTCTACACCGGCCCCCTCTCCGTGCGCCGAACCGGAACGCTGCGCTCGCGGGCCTTCCTCGGGGGCGCGTCAAGCTCCCTCGCCGCGGCCGACTACACGATCGGCGCCGCCACGAATCAGCCCCCCGTCGTCAACGCGGGACCCGATCAATTCGCGGAGGTCCGCACGATGGTCGTCCTGAACGGCGCGGCCACCTACGACCCAGACGGGAGCGAACTCCTTCTGAGCGAGAACTGGGTTCAGGTCAGCGGCCCCCGGGCGGAGCTCTCCAACACCGATGAAACCGCGGCCTACTTCTTCCCCGTGCGTACGGGACGCTACCGCTTCCGCCTCGACGTCACCGACGGAACGGATAGCCGCAGCGACTTCACGGTCGTGACCGTTCTGCCCTGCATCCACGATGTCCAGGAGTCGCTCGTGGCGCGCTGGTCGATGGAAGAAGGCTCGGGCCTCGTCGCCCTCGATCGCGCCGCTGGGCTGTGGAACGGGACGCTCGCAGGGGCCACCTGGTCGAGCGAGGGCGTAGCCAGCCACACGCCCGGCACCACGAGTGGCGCGCTCTCCTTCGATGGAATCGACGACCGACTCTTCATCGGTTCGCCGGACGTCACGGGCACCGAGATCACGCTGACCGCCTGGATTCGCGCCGACGACTTCGGCGTGCCCGACGCCCGCATCCTCTCGAAGGCAACGGGGGTGTCCGAACAGGATCACTACTGGATGCTGAGCACGATTCAGGTAAGCGGCGCACCGCGGCTGCGCTTCCGCCTCAAAGCGGGAGGTTTGACGAGCACCTTGATCAGCACCGGTCCGCCCCTCGCCGCGGCCGAGTGGACCTTCGTCGCTGCGACCTACGACGGCGCGCGCATGCGAATGTACCTCGATGGCACGGAAGTCGGTTCGATGGCGAAGTCGGGCGCGATCTCAACCTCCCCCAGCGTTCCAGCCGCCATCGGCAATCAGCCCGCCAGCGATCGGCCTTTCGACGGACTCATCGACGAGGTCCGGATCTACTCCCGCGCCCTCGACGCCCGGGAACTCGACATCGTGGCAGGCGAAGGGAGACGCCTCGACTGCTCCCAGGCCGTGGACCCGAAATAGGGGTCTTCAGCAGAATCTGGGGGCCTGTAACACTCCAGTCCAGCGGCGAACAAGGAGCGCTGGGCCTGGGGTTGACTCCGCTGGACTCCGGAACTCCGGAACACCTGCCAACGCAACCAAAGAAGCGGAGGGCCGGGAAGGTTGCAGGGGTGCGGCGCCCCTGTGAGGGATGGAGGGTCGGAAGTACGCGAGCTTGGGCCTGGCCTCCGCCTTGAGAGACCCAGGCAAGGAGTCGAGACGCGGAGGCGAAGAGTGGAAGTCGCGGAACCGTTCCGCCCCGATTCACACGCGCAGTCGCCGCCCTCACCACCGCCAGTCCGCGGGCCGAGAGCGCCCCGATGCTCAGGACTGCCTGGGCCCGTGGGCCTTGCAGGGCCGCGGATTCCGCTGAAGACCCAAATGGCGCAGGCTGCGGGAATCATGGAAAAGCGAGAACCCGTGTCGAGCCCGGCCGACTGATAGGCCGTGAACGACTCCGACGAACCCAGACCCGCCGCGATCGAAGGACAGAAGCGCGAACTCGCGCTCCTGGTCATTCGCTGCCAGCTCGGCGAGCGAGACGCACTGGATCGAATGGTCGTCGACTGGCACGCGTCCGTTTTCCGCTACGTGGCGAGCTTCCTCCAGGACCCGCGCGAGGTGGACGAGGTTTGCCAGAACGTCTGGCTCGGCGTGCTGCGAGGGCTGCCGCGACTGAAGGAGCGCGCATCGTTCGCTCCCTGGCTCTTCGGCATCGCCCGACGCTCGGCCTTCGACTGGATGCGCATGCGCTATCGCCATGCGCCCGAGGAGCCTTGGCCCGAAGACATCGAGGTCACGGAGGCGAGTGACGGCTCGACCGATGACCCCGAAGGATTGGATCCGAACGTCCTGGAGCAGGGACTGCAGTCCCTCACGCCCCTGGAGCGCGAAGTCGTTCTCCTGCACTACTTCGAAGGACTCCCCATCGACCAAATCGGCGAGGCGATCCACGCTCCGCCCGGCACCGTCAAGTCCCGCCTGCACCGCGCGCGGCGAAAGCTTCGCGCCCAATTCGGGCCTTTCGACCGAGGAATCGCACCATGACTGATCGCTTCACCACGACCGTACCCGTCCCACCTTCGTCGCTCGCCAGCGCGCGGAGCCTGATCGCGGCTCGGACCTCTCCGGTCTCACCCGCCTGGATGGCCGCCTTGCTCGTGGTGAGCGCAGGCGGCGGGCTCTTCCTCGCGTCGGTCTGGGCGACGGAGCCCGAGCCGCTTCCCGCGAGAACGAACGTCGCGTTCGGACTCTGTCTGGTGATCGCGTTCTCGTGGAGCGCGTTCGCCGTCCACGGTCTCCTGCGCCGACGGAGCCTCCTCGTTCACCAGCGAGTCATCGCGGCGAGCATGGGCCTCGTCTTCAGCAGCGCGTTCACGCTGCTCGGCCTCGCCGTGACCATCCCACAGAACCAGGATGGACGCGCCGTTCTCGTGGGCAGCACAGGCGGCTCGTTCATCGCGGTGGCTTCGGTGCTTCTGGTCCGAGCCGTCGCCGCCAGAAGGGAACTGAATGACGCACGGGCCGCGCTGATGGAGAGCGGACCTCCGTCGCACTAATCGAACTTCATGTCGAAGTAGCACCAGGCCGAAGCGCGGTACGTGTGCTCATGAACCCTGGCGCGCCCCGAGCGCCATCGATTCACGTCCCTATCGACCCGAAACGACTTCCCATGAAAGTTCACGCCTACGGCACCCCTGACGCCAGCTCGCCCCTCAAGCCCGTTCAGTTCGACCGCCCCGATGTCCGTTCTGGCGAGGTGGCGATGGAGGTCCTTCACTGCGGCGTCTGCCACTCCGATATCCACCAGGCCCGCGACGACTGGGGAAACACGGTCTGGCCCTGCGTCCCGGGGCACGAGATCGTCGGGCGCGTGACCGAGGTCGGTAGCGGCGTGAAGCGCTTCAGCGTGGGCGACCTGGTGGGCGTCGGATGCATGGTCAACTCCTGCCAGACGTGCGATGCGTGCAAGAGCGGCGAGGAGCAGTACTGCACCGGCCCTCGCGGCGCGACCCTCACCTACAACGGACCGACCGCCCCGGACGGAACCAACACCTACGGCGGCTACTCGACGGCGATGGTGGTTCGCGAAGAGTTCTGCCTCACGATCCCGGACGCCATCGAGCCGGAGAAAGCTGGCCCAATCCTCTGCGCTGGCGTCACCACCTATCATCCGCTGCGCTACCACGACGCGGGTCCGGGGAAGAAGGTCGCGATCGCGGGCATCGGTGGACTCGGCCACATGGCGATCCAGATCGCCAAGGCGATGGGTGCGCACGTGACCGCGCTGACCACGAGCGCGTCCAAGGAGAAGCTCATCGAGGAGCTGGGTGCGGACGACGTCATCCTGATGAAGGACGAGGACGAAGTGGAAGCCGCCGAAGGCCGCTTCGATCTCGTGCTCTCAACGATCCCCTACGCCCACGACGTCAATCCGTATCTCGCGATGACAGCCCACGATGGCACGCTGCACTTCGTGGGCCTTTTCATGCCGATCGAAGAGCTGGCGACGATGCCGATGCTCTTCAAGCGCAAGAAGATCATGGGCTCACTGATCGGAGGGGTGAAGCAAACCCAGGAAGTCCTCGACTTCTGCGCGAAGCACGACATCCGACCTGAGACCCAGAGCATCGCCATGGACGAGATCGAGGACGCCTTCGAGAGAGTGAAGTCGGAGGACGTTCGTTTCCGTCACGTCATCGACATGTCGACGCTGAGGGCCGCCGCAAGCCAGCTCGAAGCGACGACGCTGGAAGCTCCCGACCGGGGAATGGCGGCAGATGGCGGAAAGGCATCCTGACGCCGAGGAGGACCTCGCGGAGTCAGCGTCGAGCGCGCGCCAAGGCGCGACAGCGAGTCCGAACTGAGACATCTGGACCCGATCGTCAGGGTTGTGTGTGGAAGGGGCCGCGAGGGCTTCCCGTCGTGGGATGATCCGGGGAGACTGCGCTTAGGTGCGCCGCCGCTCCCACGCGGCCCTCCCCACCGCTTCCCTTTCTCTCTCTTTCAAGACCAGAACACCGGACCACACTTTGAAATCCGCACTCACTCTCAGCGTGGCAGGCCTGCTGGCCAGCTCAGCCGCCGGCCAGATCAGCTTCACCCCGCTTGCGACCGTCGATCTCTCGGTCACCGCCAACCCGGCCAACGCCGAATTCATCGGTTCCAGCCCCTCCGCCGTGGCCTGGGATGGAGCGGACCTCTACGTCGGTGGCTACAACGGCGGCCAGGTCCAGAACACGGCGATCGTCAAGGTGACGAACGCCCTCGGCTCCGCCACCATCGGCCCGGCCTTCGGCATCGTCCCCAATACGATGAATCAGCGCGGGTACTCGGGTCTTGACATCTCGCCCGCCGGTCTCGCGGCCGCCCATGACTTTGGCGCCGCCACGGCCGAGGGGATCACCCTCTTCGACACCACGACGCTCGCGCCGATCTGGATGAAGAACACTCGCGGCAGCTCCGGCGTCGGCTTCGATCCAGGTACACCTGGCGGTGGTCCCACTGGGCGCGGCGTCGGCTATCCGAACTTCGGTTCCGGACGCCGCTTGATGCAGGACACGGTCACCGGCGCCGACGTGTGGACCACCGCGAACGGCATGCTGCTGGACGCCACGCAGGGCACGCTCTGGCGCGACATCGACTTCGACGACACGACGGGCGACGTATACCTGCGCCAGGCCAACAACCTCGTCAAGATGCAGCGCACGGGCGACAACGCCACGGGCACCGCGACGTACCTCTTCGATCCGGTCGATCGTCCCTTCACGAACGGAACGAACGTCGCCTACCTCGATCGCTCCTTCCAGGACTACGTGGTCTTCAACGACCGCGACGATCCGAACACGGGCCAGCAGGCGACCGACGTCATCAAGTTCGTCACGCCCTCGGGCGCCGCAGCCACCGCGACCTGGGGCGGCTTCGCCTTCCCCACCAGCAACGCCTACTACGACTTCTCCTGGGACGCGGCGAGCGGCACCCTGGCGATCCTGGACTTCGAGAACCGGCAGGTCTATCTCTTCGAAGAGAGCTTCGGAATCGGGATGAACTACTGCGCGGCGGTCGCCAACTCGACCGGTCAAGCAGCGGTCATGTCGGCCAGCGGGTCGCTGAACGTGGCCGACAACCAGGTCTCCCTCTCCACGGAGTCCCTGCCGGCGAACTCCTTCTGCTTCTACATCGTTTCACAGACCCAGGGCTTCGTGATGAACCCCGGCGGCAGCGTCGGCAACCTCTGCGTGGCGGGCCAGGTGGGTCGCTACGTGGGCCCGGGTCAGGTCAAGAACTCCGGCCCCGGTGGTGCTATCACCCTGGGTATCGATCTCACGGCCATCCCGAGCCCGACGGGCTTCGTGAGCGCTGTTCCCGGTCAGTCCTGGAACTTCCAGACCTGGTACCGCGATTCGGTCATGGGCCAGCCCGTGTCGAACTTCTCCGACGGTATTCAGCTCAACTTCTGATCCAGACCACGAGCCCGAAGAATTCATCAATCTGCGTCGCCAGCGCCAAACCCAATGGCATCAAAGGTAGTTCCCCGGTCGGCCTTGTCGTCGACCGGGCCATCGAAGGCAGCCGGTCAGGGCCGGCGCAGGATCTTGACGCGAATGGCCGCTTTCATGCGTTGGCCTACCGATCCCGGAGCGCGCAGATTCTGGTAGACCAGCCGGTGTGCGTGAGCAAGAGCCAGCCGATCGCCGGAGTACACGTCCGTCGGGCTCCGATTCTTGTGCATCGGCGACGTGTCCACGCTCTCGAAACCAAGGAAGCCCGCCAGTTTCTTTGCCTCGTCCCCCTCGCCGGAGTGATGCTCATGATAGGGCTGACTCTACGCCCTGCGCGATTCCATGGGGCGCGTCCGGCCCGAGACGTAGCCTGCATGATTCACGAGTTTGCTCCACCAGTGCGTTCAAACCGCGGCGTGGCAAGGAAGGCGACCGAACGAAGCGGAGGCGGGCCCGTAGGCCCGTCGAGCATTCTGTGAGGGAGCCCGCGAAGCGGGCGGCAGCCAAAGGCTGCCGTCTGACGCCGCCACGGCGTGGTTTGGGCGTCCTGGTGGTGCAAACTTGTGAATGATGCGGGCTTGCCAACCGGGGCGCGGGTAGCGTACCGCCATGATCACCGGCACCTTTCTCGACGAGATCAGTCACGACATTCCTTCCGCCAACTGGGGTCGCCTGGAGTGGGCCAAGGATTTCGAGTCCATGGCTTCGGCCGGCATCGACACCGTGATCCTCATCCGCGCTGGCTACCGCGACCGCTGCGCGTTTCACTCGGACGTGCTGCGGAAGCGCCACGGCTACCTGATCGTCCAGGACGACCTCGTGGAGCTCTTCCTGGATCTCGCGCAGACCCACGGGATGACCTTTTGGTTCGGTACGTACGACTCGGGCGAGCACTGGGTGCGAGGCGAGCACCAGGCGGAGATCGACGTGAACCTCGCGTTCACCGAGGAGTTCGCGCAGCGATACGGCGACCACCCCGCCCTCGGCGGATGGTACATCAGCCACGAGATCGACGCCTTCGACGATGGCGTCATGCGCGTGTACGAATCGCTCGCGCGCCACCTGAAAGGGCTCCGCGATCTGCCGATCTTGATTTCTCCCTACCCCCGCGGCGCCAAGCAGTTCGACAGGCCGTTCACGCTCGAGGAGCACAGCCAGCACTGGTCGCGCATCTTCGAGCGGATCGAAGGGCTCGTCGACGTCGTCGCCTTCCAGGACGGCCAAGTGCTCTACTCCGAGCTACCCGACTACCTCGCGACCAACGCCGACCTGAGTCGCCGCCACGGCATCACGTCCTGGTCCAACGTCGAGAGCTTCGACCGCGACGTCCACCTCAAGTTTCCGCCGATCGCGTGGCCGAAGCTCCGCTACAAGATCGAGGCCGCGCGCGCCGCACAGGTCGACAAGCTCATCACCTTCGAGTACTCCCACTTCATGAGCCCGAACTCGATGTTCCCCTCGGCAGCGGGCCTGCATCGCATGTACATGGAGTGGAAGCGCGGGGAAGAGCGACGTGGCTGACCGCGCTGGCCTCCCATCACGCATCGCCACATGGCGGGACCGGATCAGCTCCGATCTATGGAAGAGCGTTCTTCCCTTCTGGATGGAGCACTCCCTCGACGAAGCGCACGGTGGGTTCCTGAACTGCCTCGACCGCGACGGCACGCCCTTCGACACCACGAAGCACGTCTGGCTCCAGGGGCGTCAGGTCTGGATGCTTTCCAAGGTCTTCCTGGAGCGAAGGGACGAGCGGTACCTCGACGCGGCGCGCCTCGGCGTGGAGTTCTTGGGCCGCCACGCCGTCGGTTCTGACGGCCGCGCCTACTTCGCGCTGCGGCGAGACGGCGCGCCGATCGCGCTGCAGCGCAAGATCTTCTCCGAGTGTTTCCTTGTGATGGCCTACGCGGAGTTTGCGCGCGCCAGCGGCGACCAGAGCTATCGAGCGCGCGCCCTGGACCTCTTCGACACGATCCTCGGGCTGATCGAAGATCCCACGCGGCTCGGCCGCCCGGTGCTCAGCGGGCAGACGAAGACCTCCGAACTGGCGGTCCCCATGATCCTGCTCAACCTCGTGGCCGAGCTCCGCGGCGAGCCAGGGTCGGAGACGTTCGACGACCGCGAGGACTACGACCGAATCGAAGCGGAGTGCGTCGCGAAGGTGCTGCGCCACTTCGACGCCGAACGTGGGCTCGTGTTTGAGACCGTGGGCGCCGGCGGCGAGCGCCTACTCGACTCCCCCGCCGGGCGGCTTCTGAACCCCGGGCACGTCATCGAAGCAGCGTGGTTCCTGGTCCAGTACGCCGAGCGCGTGAACGATTCAGCGCTGGTGGATTCGAGTCTCGCGATGATGAAAGGAGCGCTCGACGTCGGCTGGGATACCGAGCACGGCGGGCTCTACTATTTTCTCGACTCCGAGGGCTACAGTCCGACACAGCTCGAGTGGAGCATGAAGCTCTGGTGGCCCCACCTGGAGGCCATGGTCGGGACGCTCGTGGCATGGCGTGCGTCCAGCGACGCGCGCTGGTTCGAGCGCTTCGAACAGGTCGCGAGCTGGGCCTACGAGCGCTTTCCCGACCCCGAGCACGGAGAGTGGTTCGGCTACCTCGACCGCGAGGGCCGCGTCTCCCAGCGCTTCAAGGGCGGGCCGTACAAGGGCTGCTTCCACGTGCCGCGGGCGCTCATGCTGTGCGAGCGGCTCCTGAAGACGTGATTCAGTCCCGCTTCACGAGCCCGATCACCCGCGCGATCGAAGCGGCTTCCTCGGCGGAGACGCGCAGCACCTCCACGGGCACGCCGGATCTCAGCCTGACCGAGGCGACCTCCGTCCAGCGCTCGCGCTCCGAATCGGACTCCGAATTGGACTCCGGCGCCTCCGAATGGATGACGTAGGTGCCCCGCTCCGGCGCCGTCAGCGTGAACACGACCTCCTCGCCATCGGCCTTACGCACGCCCTCCAGGGCGGCAGGCCTCCAGCCCGCGCGTGACCGCCAGGGAAGTCGTGCAGGCTCGGCATAGGGCCCCTCGCCCAGCGCGCGGGCGAGAGCGCCGTCGCGGCTCAGAAGGCTCGTCTCGTAGAACCAGACCTCGCCGCCCAGGGAACGCGCTCGGTTCGCCATGATCGCGCCCAGCGCGTCCTCCTCCGACACCAGGTAGTCGCGGAAGCTCCCGAGGACGCCCGGCGCGATCACGCCGGGTCGAGATCCGAGCCACTCGATCTTCAGCATGGCCTCGGCCTGGCTCACGTAACCCGCCAGGTCACGCGCATAGAGCTGGGGATGAAGCGCGTCCACGAGGCCGCGTTCGACCCACGTCTTCTGGTCCTGCAGGTAGTCGCGCAGCGACCAGCTCGGACCGCCTGGCGCCATGGAGAAAGCCAGCGAGGGGCGAACCTTCTTCACCGCCGCCCTGAGTTCCGCGAGGTAGTCCGTGAGGATGTCTGCGCGCCACTGGGTCCAGGCGACGTCGTGAATGTCCTCGGGCGGAGACGCGCGGCGGTGCTCGCGCCGGTAGCGGGCGATCGTGAGCGGGTCGTAGCCACCCTCGGCGGGCAGCGCGGGCAACCGGTCGTCGCCCTGGACGCCGTCGATGTCGTAGCGCCGAGCGCACTCCAGCACCATGTCCGTGAGGAACCCCTGCACCTCGGGATCCAGCGAGTTCATCCACTGGAAGCCGTTCTTCACGACAGGAGCGCCGCTCTGATCCAGCGCCGCCCACTCCGGGTGCTTCACGAGGGCCTTGCCCGGGAAGGTCTCGTGCCCGGCGGCGAAGCCGTACTCGAACCAGGGAATGACCTCGATCCCGTGTACGTGCGCCTCGAAGAGCACCTCGGCCAGCGGATCCCGATCCCCGTAGCGCGGGTCCACGGCGTGCCCGGTGACCTTCTCGGCGACGGCGCTTCGGAAGAGCGTGTGCCCCTTGCTCCAGACCACCGGAAAGACGACGTTGATGCCAGACGACGCGAGGATCTCCATCTGCTCGGCGACGTTCGCGCGGGATTCGAAGAACGTCGAATGACTGTTCGGAATCCAGACGCCGCGCACGGCGACCGCGGCCTCCTCTTGCGCTGACACGTGCGGAATCGTGATCGACAAAGAGAGCAGCAACGGCAGACAGGGACTCGTTAGCATGCCCCCACTATGGGAAACAGCGTCGGGGTTCGCGAGGTGGACGTGCTGATCGTCGGTGGCGGATGCTCCGGGGTGGCGGCTCTTTTGCAAGCGGTTTGTATGGGCGCGCGCGTCCTGGTCGTCGAGGAGTCCCCGTGGCTCGGGGGCATGATCACGGCCGCGGGGGTCAGCTGCATCGATGGGAACGAGGGGGCCCTCGGTGGAGGGATCTTCGGCGCGTTTCGGGCCGCAATGGAGCAACACTACGGCGGGCCTGAGGCGGTGCGGACGGGCTGGGTTTCGAACACCTGCTTCGAGCCCCAGGTCGCAGCCGCGTGGTTCCGCGACGCTGTGGCTGCCTCCACGGCCGAATGCCTGCACGGCGCGAGGCTCGTTCGAGTGCTGCGAGAGGAGCAGCGCATCGCGGGCGCCGTGTTCGAGCACGGGGGTGCCGCGCTGGAGGTGCGTGCGCACGTGACGATCGAGGCCACCGAGTACGGTGACGTGCTGGCCCTCGGCGAGGTCCCGTTCCGCCTGGGACGGGAGTCCCGCGCGGAGACGGGCGAGGCCCACGCGCCCGAGGAGGCGGACGACGAGATCCAGGACCTCACGATGGTCGCGACCCTGCGGCGAGTGCAGGGTGGCGCGAAGCCGGTGCTGCTTCCGCCCGGCCAGGACACCGCCCGCTTCCACAACTCCACCGCCGTCCACGCGAAGATCCAGGACCCGGCGTACTGGAACCACAAGCTGCACTCGTGGGAGAGCTTCTTGACCTACGCGCTGCTCCCGGAGTCGGGCGAGGACAGCACGCCCGGCGATCTCTTCATGCTCAACTGGCCGTTCCACTCGAACGACTATCCGGCGCAGGGTCTCTTCGGCACGCCCGAAGAGCGCGCCTCCACCCTGGCGGCGGCGAAGGAGCGAACGCTCGCCTACGTTCACTACATGCAGACGGAACTCGGGCACCCGGAATGGGGTCTCGCCGAGGACGTCTATCCGACGGCCGATCATCTTCCGCTGCTGCCGTACGTGCGGGAGAGCCGCCGCGTCGTCCCCGTGCGCTGGCTACGTGAGGAGGACGTCGTCCCACGGGATGGATCGAAACGCAATGCCGTCCAGCCGGACGGCGTCGCCGTCGGGGACTACTACCTCGATCACCACCACGACAAGGACCACCGTCCTCCGGGTGAGCGGCTCGGCGAGTGCTTCCCGTCGAACGCTCCGTTCCAGATCCCGTACTCGGCCATGCTACCGCGGGAGGTCAACGGGCTGATCGCAGCGGAGAAATCGATCGGCGCGACGCACATCGTCAACGGTTGCTCGCGGCTGCAGCCCGTGGCACTGCTGATCGGCCAGGCCGCCGGAGCCGCCGCCGCGCTGGCGGTACGCGACGGCTGCGAGCCCCGCGAAGTCGACGTGACCGAGCTTCAGTCGCTCTTGCTCGCGGCGGGGGCACAGATCGTGCCGGACAGGGACTGCCCGAACACGCTGCCGGACTTTGCGGAGCGCCAGCGGGCGCTGCTGGCTGGCGGCTGAAGGCCCAGGAGTCAGCTGCGCGGTATGACCAGAATCGTCACCGGGTCCGCGGCGTCGAGCGCCGCGAGCTCGGCGCTCGCGAGCGCCAGCAGCTGATTCGCCTCCCCGAGCCCGGAGAGGTCGACGATCTGGTGCGGCTTCACGAGCTGGACCTCGGGCACCACGAGGCCGCCGTCGCCCCAGGTCGTATAGCGCTCGATCAGCTCGGAGAGCTGCCCCTCCGCGTCCTCCGCCTTCGTCGCCACGGCGAAGGCGTCCTTCGTCACGTAGCGCACGACGCCCTCCGCGTCGAGGACCGTCGCGGGCATGCGCCATACGCGAAAGAGGCCGAAGAAGACGCGCGCTCGCCGCTCGGCGGTAAAGGTGCGCAGCCAGGAGTCGCGGGAGCCGAGCGATGAGACCTCGGTCTCGCCGACGCCGAGCGGCCCGGCGGCGATCGCGCGCAGCTCGTCCTCGCCGGGACGCGGGCCCGAGAGATCCTTCGTGCGGAGCTGCGGCGAACCGCTCGCCGTCGCGCGAACGCGCCGCTCGCGCCGGTCGATCTCGACGTGCACCTCGATCGTTTCGGGGTCGGCGCCCATCCGTGCCACGCGGTCGAAGGCCTCCCGGCGCAGGGCGAGCAGCTCCGACTCGGTGGGATGAAGAAGCGTCCGCTCGACGCTGTCCTGGAGGATCCCCAGCGCGACACCGATGGCCGAAATCACCTCCGCATGACGGGCGATCTTGAACTCCATCCCGAGGGAGCGCGCCGTGAAGGGCACGACCGCCTCGGCGCCTCCTCCGCCCCCGACCATGACGAGATCCGTGGCCGCGATCTTGTGCTCGGCGACGAGGCGCTTGACCACGGGGGCCACCCGCGCAGCGCCGAGCTCCAGCATGCGCGTCGCCACCGCCTTGGCGCTCGTACCGAAGTAGCGCCCCGCGGCCTCGAAGGCGGACTGAATCGACGCCGCGTGGCCGCGACCGTAGCCCTCGGAGAGGCCCAAGAGGTTGGAGGCGCCCGTGGGAGTGAGCGCGTGGGTGATATCGCCGCCGCGACGCAGCGCGAGGTAGTCCTCGGGGTCGCCGGGCTTCGGCCGCATGAGCGCGCACTCGACGTCACCGAGGTCCTCCGTGAAGCTCTCGTACTCGAGCCCCGCGATGTGAGCGCTCCTGGGGCCGACGTCGAAGAGTTTCCCGCGCCGCACGCGCGGCACCGAGCCGCCTGCGACGCCCACGGTTCGCACGTCCAGCGTTCGCACGAAGAGGCGCCGCCCGCCGATCTCCGCGGCCTTGATCTCGGGCCGGCCGTTCCGGATGAGGCAGATGTCGCTGGAGGTGCCGCCGACCTCGACGAAGATGCCGTTCGTGATGCGCTCGTACATGAGCGCGGCCGCGACGCCCGCTGCGGGGCCCGACAGCATCGTGAGGATGGGCCGCTGGCGCATGGCGTCGATATCCATGATGCCGCCGTCGGAGCGCATGACCATCAAGGGCGCGTCGATGCCGCTGCGCGCGACGGCGTCGGCGGTGCGATTCGCGGTCTCGATCATGATCGGCAGCATGCTCGCGTTGATCACCGCGGTCAGCGTTCGCATGCGCAGCCCGTAGAGTTGGGTCAGCCCGGCCGTGGCCGTCGCGGGCACGCCGCGCTCCTGGGCCAGGGCGACGACGCGGTTCTCGTTCTCCGGCCGATCGACGCTGAACGGCTCCGCCGCCACGATCGCCTTCGCGCCACCTGCGATCAACTCGTCGATGAGCGCCGCGGCCTTCGCTTCATCGAGCCCGCCCGTGACGTCGAGGTAGCGGAAGGTGGTCTCCAGGAACGCGCCCGGACCGAGTTCCACTCGCCCGACGTTGGCCTCGCGGCGCGCCCTGAGGCCCGACGCGCCGCTGCCGAGGCCGAGCACCCCCACCTTGGCGACGTCGCCCTCCAGGAGCGCGTTCGTGGCCTGGGTCGTGGAGTGCGCGATCAGCACGACCTCGTCCGGTGAAATGGCGGCCTCCTCCAGGAGGCGGAGCATCGACTGCACGACGCCCGCGGCGACGCCCTCCTCGCTCCCGTGCGTCGTGGGAACGACCGCCTTGCCGACGAGTTCGGTGCGAGTTACGTCGATGGCGACCGCATGGGTGAACGTCCCGCCGACGTCGATGCCGATCTTGAGCTTGCGCTGGGTCATGGGATCAAAGGAACCATGCGGCGCTCAGGGCCAGGCCGATGAAGACCCCGCCCCAGACGAACGGGAGGGTGCGCAGCATGAGCGCGTTGACGTCGACGCCCTGGTGATGCGCGATCCAGACGTTGGCGGTGTTCGTGGGGTCGCAGATCCCCTGGACCTGGCCGACCGACAGCAGCATCGCCATGATCGCGGCGGCGGGGAGGGACTGCGCTCCGAGCAGGATCGTGGCGACGCCGAACCCGAGCCCCCAGACGTTCAAGGGGCCCCGGTAGAGGGCGAGCGGCGCGGCGAGGCCGAATCCCAGCACGTAGCCGAGCGGCGACGACGGCACGAGCTTTTCGAGGATCGGCTCGATGGCGGCGAGCACGGGCCAGGGCGATCCTGTGTGGGTCGCCGCCCAGTCCGCCGGTCCCTTGACCGCGGCGATGAGGATGCCGATGCCGATCATCAGGATGATGGCAGGCATGACGCTCGCGCCGCCTTCGATCAGGCACTGCACGGACAGGGCCAGCGAGCCTGGCCGGGCGGTGGCAAGGATCGCGTAGACGAAGCCGATGGCGAACGCGGCCAGGATGGGCACGTCGAAGAGCAGGATCGCGATCAGGGGCACGACCGGGATCAGGTAGGCCCAGCCGCGAATCGTGGCGGTCTGGTGGCGCCAGCGAGACGCGCGCCGAACGAGATCGACGAGCATGCGCAGGAGCAGCAGCACGAAGCCCGCGAGCACGATCCTTCGGGACCAGAGGAGCAGAGCCGAATCTCCTGCGTCCGCCTCCAGGTCGGGGGCGCCGGATGAGCCCCAGCCGCTCTGCCAGAGCGCCACTCCGCCGATCACGCCGAGAAAGCCCAGGAGGATCACGGACGTGCGCGCATCGAGTCGAATGAGCCGCCCGCGGAAGAGTTCGACGAGGATCATCGCCACGCCGCCGAGGGTGACGATCGCGAAGAGAGCGAGCGCGAACCGCTGGACGTCCTCGATCGGCACGCCGAGCGTTTCCACGTAGATCACCCAGTTGGCCGGGTTCACCACGCCACCGAGGCTCATCCCGAACAGCACGATGCCCGCGCCGGCCGCCGGTGAGAGGCCCACCGTGCTGAGCATCGGCAGCACGATCATCGACACCATGATGACCGCGCCGAGTCCCGTCAGACTGGAGAAGAGCAGGGCGACGAGCAGGAGCGAGAACACGCCCACCGCGAGGGGGTCGGCTCCCACGAGTTCCGCGCCCTGCTTGACGAGCTGCTCTGCGACGCCCGACCGCTGCATCACGAAGGAGAGCGCGCCACCGAAGAACGTGACGATCATCGCCTTGTGCAGGCTGATCGCTCCCTCCGAGACGACTCCCTCGAGCACATCGTGTGATGTGAGCTCACCCGTGATAGCCCAGGCCGCCGCTGCGATCGCGAATCCCATGATCGGCAGAACGATCAGCGCGGGGAGCGTGCGGGAGATCATCGCCGCTGCCCCGGCCGTGAACAGGACCACCAGCGCGATGCCGAGCAAGGTTTCGGGGCTCATTTTGGGGCGCTGTCCACGTTCAGGTTTTGCTTGAGGTCCCGGTACTGTCGTCGATCAAGCACGGCAGTCAGGGCAGTGCTGATACCTTGACGGCCCCAGACGGGAAGGCCGCAGGATAGCGGCCAGCCCGGACCTGGTTGAAGGAACTTTTTTGCCACCTCTCCGAAAGGACCCCTCGCCCATGCGCTCTCTCTTCACTCTCGGCGCCGCCGCCTCCCTTACCTGCCTGAGCTTCGGTCAGGTTCGCCTGACCGAAATCGGCACCATCGATCTCAGCTCGACGTCCGATCCGATGAACCCAGAGTTCATCGGTAGCAACCCGTCCGCCATCGCCTGGGACGGCACTGACCTCTACGCGGCGGGGCTCAACAGCTCGGGGGCCACCGCGCCCGTGGGCATCGCTCGCGTCACCGATCCGCTCGGCGCTGCGAGCTTCGGCCCCGCGTTCGGCCTGCAGTCGGCTCCGAATTCGCGCGGCTACTCTGGCCTCGACATCTCTGGGGCCGGGATCGCGGCTGCCTACGACTCCGGCGCCTCCGATCCCCAGGGAATCGCTCTCTACGATCCTGCAGGCGTGCAGGTCTGGGTCAAGGACGGGCGCGGCGGAAGCGGCGTCGCCTTCAACCCGGGCTTCCCTGGTGGCGATCCTGCGCTGGGTGAGGGCGTCGCCTGGGCGACCTTTGGAAGCGGCCGCGCGAGGCTCCAGGATGCCGCCACGGGCGCGGACATCTGGGACGGCACGAATGGGTTCGTGATCTTCACGAGTGAAGGGTCGTTCTTCCGCGACCTCGACTTCGAGGACGCGACCGGTGACGTCTGGGTCCGCGAGGGCAACAACGTGCTCTCCTTCACGCGGAACGGCGACAACTCGGTGACGAACGCGGCGATCGTCTTCGATCAGGATCCCGACGCCGATTTCGTTTCGGGCCAGAACATCGCGCACCTCCAGAACGAGGGGCTCGTTATCTACAACGACCGTTCGACCACCGGCGGCGGTCAAGACTTCTTCAGCGTCGTGAACGTCATCGACGAGACCGGCGCGCCGCAGATGGTGAACTGGGGCGGCTTCGCCCCCGCTGCGGGCTCCGGCTACTACGACTTCTCGTACGACGCGGCCACCAGCACGCTGGCAATCCTGGATTTCGGCGCCCGCAGCGCGACGATCTTCCAGGTGGCGACCGGCCCGGAGCCGAAGCCGATTTCGCTGGTGAACCTTCGACTCAACGAGGCCGCGTCCAGCCAGACGATCGACTTCTTGGCCAACCTCAGCGTGCTCGGCACCGAGGCCCGCAACCTGTATGGCATCGATTTCGACCCTTCGGGAACGACGCTGTACGGCGTGGATGACGCCACCCTCGAGATCGTCACCATCGACCCGGCGACGGGCGTCTCCACGCCCACCGGAACCCTTCTGACGGGACCCGCCAGTCTGACCGGGCTCTCCGGCCTCTCGTGCGCGCCCGACGGAACCTGGTACCTCTCCGACTACGACGGGATGGACAGCAACCTCTTCCGTGGAAGCATTCACACGGGCGTGTTCGACTTCGTCGGCGTGATCGCACCCGCCAACCTCATGATCGACATCGCGTGCGACGCCCAGGGCAACCTCTACGGCTTCTCCGTCTCGGACGACTCCCTCTATACCATCGACACGAGCACCGGCCTCGGGACTCCGATCGGGACCGGGATCGGCCTCAACGCGAACTTCGCCCAGGGCATGGACTTCGACTGGTCCACGGACACGCTCTTCGCCACGGTCTACACGGGGAGCGGAACCGGAGCGTTCTGTGCGATCGACCTGACCACGGGGGTGGCGACGATCCTCGATGACACGACGCCCACGAACAGCGAGTTCGAGATGGCCGTCCAGGCGGAGATCCCCGGCGGGATCTCGACGAACTACTGCGCAGCGGAGCCGAACTCGACCGGCGGTGCCGCGTCGATCGTGGCGACCGGAAGCGCGGGGCTCATCGCCAACGATCTCGTGTTGACCTGTACCGGTATGCCCGCGGACTCGTTCTCGATCTTCATCGCCAGCACCACCCAGGACTTCGTGCCGATGGCAGGCGGCGGCGCGGGCAATCTGTGTCTCGGTGGAAGCATCGGTCGCGGCGTGGGCGGCGCGATCTACAACAGCGGTGCGGCCGGTTCGATCTCTGCCTCGGTCGACTGGACGTCGATCCCGCAGCCCGCGGGCGCCGTCGCGGCCATGGCGGGGGACACCTGGAACTTCCAGTGCTGGTTCCGCGATGCGGACGTGGGCGGCGTGCCCACGTTCAACTACTCGGACGCTACCAGCGTCCTCGTCCGCTAATCGGAAGGACCTTCCGAGACGCCTGCTGGTTGCCCCTTGACGGATGACTACCCAGGTCATCGTCAAGGGGAGTATGACGCCTCGATAGGGCTCAACGAAGGGCGGCGGGAGCCACGAAGAGCGGCTGCGAGATCTGTTGTGGAAGACCTCCCTCCTCCTGACTCTCCTCAAGACGATCACCCGTTCAAGCGTCCCCACCACGTCCCGATCCCCCCACCAGTCCCTGCCCCCAACCGACACAAACGGACCAGGTACAAACGTTCCGCTTCGGGTCCTGGCGCTATCCGATACAAACGGACCAGGTACAGACGTTTCGGTTGGGGAGGGGGTTGGATCGGTCCTGACTCGGGGTTCTGGCGCTCTTGCGGGTCCTCTTGCAGGCGGTGAGGCTCTGGTGGACGCTTTGGCCGCACACTCGACCCTCTCACAGTAGCATTGGATGAGATGGGGCCTGCCGTGATGGAGCTTCCGCCCACTCTTCGGGAATCCCGCGAACTCCACGACCGCTGGCGCGCCCTGCGCGGTTTCGATAGAGGACGGTCTTTCGAGGTACGACCGCGAGATCGAGCGACTGCAAACCCGGGTCGACCGAGCGGACAATCAGCTTGCCGAAGCGAGGACGCCCGACCCGGATCACGCCGCGGCACACACGATTCGCGCCGCCTACGAGCAGCTCGAGAGCGCGAAGGAACGGGCGAACGTGAAGAAGATGGCGGGCTCCAACCGGTCCTCGATACGTACCTCACCCGGAGCCAGGGTCCCCCCGTTACGCTTCCCCGATGCTCATCAGCCTGTACAGGAAGTGGAAGAGGGCGCGGCTCCTCGAGGGCGGCTTTCGCGCCACGTGGCTCCCCTACATGGAGTCGCTACCGTTCGTGGCGCACTTGACCCCTGCTCAGCGCACCCGGCTCGAGGAGCTCACGATGGTCCTGATCGACCAGGTCTACTGGGAAGGTCGCGCGGGCCTCGAAGTGACCGACGAGATGCGCGTTAGCGTGGCGGCCCAGGCCTGCCGCCTGATCCTCGGCCTCGGCGACGATGCCTACCGAGGCGTCCGCACGGTCTACCTCTTCCCCAGCACCTACAGCGCACCCGACGGGACCATGAAAGGGCCTGGCGTCCGCGGCGAGGGTGACAGCCACCGCCTCGGCGAAGCGTGGCTCCGCGGCCCGGTCGTTCTCTCTTGGCGAGCGACCCGGCAGGGCGCGGCGAACGATGACGACGGGCGCAACGTCATCTACCACGAGTTCGCGCACAAGCTCGACATGATCGATGGCTACGCGGACGGCACGCCGCCTGCGCGCAACCGCCAGGCCTATGACACGTGGGTCGAAGTGGCAGGTCGCGAGTACGAGCGTCTGAAGGAATCGACCGACCGCGGCAAACGCACGCTCCTCGGCTCCTACGGCGCCACCAACGAGGCCGAGTTCTTCGCGGTCGCGACCGAGGTCTTCTTCGAGCGGCCCGAGCGAATGCGCGAACGCCACGAAGAGCTGTTCCGCTGCCTCGTGGACTTCTACGGCCAGACGCCGGTCAGCGGCGACGACTGATGCCGCACCCTGGCTCCTGCGTGAGCCGCGGCGGGCGGCGCGCGGACCACACGGCGCTCCAGTCCAGCCTGTGGCGAGAATCCTGTGAGGCATCGGAACCCGGAACCAGAACCATGGTTCCAGGATCGTCCGCATCCAGCTTCTACCGCCACCTGCTGCCTTGAAAGCACCCAAAATTCGCCCTGATTCGCGATCCCAGGCCCTCTCCCGGCAGCTCCGGTCAGGAGCCTCCTGGCTCGGCGGGTTCCTGCTGGTGCTCAACTCGGCCTCCGGTCAGGTCGTCTCCGTCTCGATCTCGGACCCGGTCGCCGGAGACACCGTGTCCGGCGTCATCACGGTCTCGGGAGCGTCGTCGGGGCTCATGAATGGCCGCGTCGCCATCTCCGTCGACGGTGGACCGTGGCGACTCGCCCAGGGACGGGACTCCTGGTCCTTCGACTGGGACACGGGTCCGCTCGGCCAGGGCCCCCATACTCTGGTCGCGCGAGCGCGCGAGTGCTTCACCTGTACGCCCGCCTTCGACAGCGTCACCGTGACCGTGGATGGCGCGGGCTCCGGGCTCCAGGAGTTCACGTATTTCTCCAGCGTGGACGGAACGCCGATGGACTCGAAGCTCTGGCTCCCGGCGGGCTTCGACCCCAACGGGCCGCCGGTGCCGATCGTTTGCCACCTTCACGGCGGCGGCGGCCTTGGCAGCATCTCCGGTGCGATGGCGGCCGAACTCGACGCGCGCGGATGGATCGGCATCGCCCCCGATGGTCGCGAGTGGGGCCTCGCCCAGCTCGGCTGCGACTGGTCGAATTCCAGCGCCTACGTGAACAACCCTGACCCGAACGTCGGGCCAGGCGAACAGGACATCTTCGACGCGATCGAGTGGATCGCGGCCCTGTACCCGGTCGATCGGGATCGGATCTACCTCACCGGCTTCTCCATGGGAGGACGCGGCACGTACGCGATCGGACTGAAGAATCCGGACTACTTCGCGGCCATCGCGCCGATGGGCGCGCCCACGGACATGTTCGAAGTCCACGTGCGCAGGCCCCAGAACGAAGAGTGCAAGAACGGCATGGTCGGCGGCGTTCCTGGCTCGACGCCGCGCGTCGACACCATGGTCAAAGTCACGAGCGGGCGCTTCCTGCTCGAGAACGCCTTCAACATCCCCGTCCACCACGCTCACGGGCTAAACGACACGGTGGCCAGCAACACGACCTCCGAGTCCGAGTACCTGCACGGCTGGCACGTCACGACCGATGCGTCCTTCGACGCGTGCCATGGCACCTCGACCTTCTGCTTCGGGCATACTCCGACGCTCACCGAGCTGCACGCGAACGAGCCGGACGGCTACGACTGGGCCTACCTGTTCACGCCCGTCGGCCATTTCAGCGACAACCGCTGGCTCTCCGGAACGCCGGCCCAGGCGGGCCTCTTCGGCACCGCGGATCCGCTGAACCCCGGCGACCTCCTGGGCGTCTACGATTTCTTCGAGCGACGTACGCTGGTTCACAGTCCGGAGAAGATCGTCTTCAAGACCTACGAGGACGAGCATCGGCGCGCCTTCTGGGCCGAACTCCTCACCAGCGCTCCGTGGAGCGCCGAGCCCGCCGCCGTTCGCGTCACGAGAGACGCTGCCGCGAACGCGCTCCACGCCGAGGTCGCTCGCGCCGGCGAGATCGGCTTCGATCTTGACCGCGCGGGTCTCGCGCTCACGGCGCAGTCGCCGCTCAGCGTGGTGCTCGCTCCCCTGGCCGACTCGGCCTACGATCCTGCCCTGGACGTCACCGCCGAGAGTTCCACTCCGAGGGTTCGGCTCGAGGTCGGACCCGACGTCGTCGGCGCGACCGCGGTCCTCGACGGCCTTGTCCTCGCCCCCGACATGGTGAGCGTTTCCAGCGGCGACGTCGCGATCGGTCCCGTCGATCTCCAGGCCAGCACCCGTATCCTCGACGTGTACGCGGTCGAAGCTTTCTGCACGAGCACACCCAACACCACAGGCCTGGGTGCGCGACTCCGCTCGTCGGGAACGACCAGCATCGGACGGAACGACTTCGTCCTCAGCGTCGATCAGGCGATCCCGAACGGTGCGGGCCTCTTCTTCTACGGCTTCGCCGAAGCGGATGCGCCGCTCGGAGACGGCCGGCTCTGCATCGGGGGAACGCTCCAGCGCGCACCCGCGCCGACGTTCTTCGATGGAACCGGCAGCGGCACATGGGACGTGGACCTGGCGGCCCCACCCGCCTCGTCCGGACCGAATGCGATCACGGCGGGCGCGACGGTGCGCTTCCAGCTCTGGTACCGCGACGTCGGCAGTCCCGCAGGGTCGAATGCGTCGAACGCGCTCCGCGCCAGGTTCCTGCCCTAGCAGCGCCCTACTTCTTCTTGTCGGCCGGCTTGGGTGCCGGCTTGGGCGTATCGCCCGCTCGCGCCGCCTCGCCGCTGAGACGCGTCCAGTTGGTGTCGGCCATCGTCTTCAGCTTCGGCGCGCCCCCCTTCTTCTTCCACGACTTGCGCGTGTCGGCGAAGAAGCCGTCGAAGAACACGTAGAGCCGGCCGTCTTCGATGGTGAACGACTTCGGATCGATCTCGACCTTATCGCCCTTCCCGTCGGCCATCGCCCATGCGCACCAGCCGCCGTACATCGGAAGGAAACGAGACGGATCGGCCAGGAACGCTTTCTTGTTTGCCTCGGAGCTGAAGCGGTAGATCACCCCCTCGTGCTTCGTGGTGATCGACTTGTCGCCCTTCTTGGCCTGACCGCCGAACTCCTGGAAGTAGGCGACGGGGTCGTAGCCATCGAGGGCGAGCCCCTTCTTGTCGACGTTGTAGTCGCCGGTCTTATCCACCGGCTTCTCGACCGGCTTGTCCACCGGCTTATCGACGGGCGTCTGCCACGTCGCGGTCGTGGCCATGACGACCCCCGCGGCGGACGTCACCTGCCCCTGGGCTGCCTGGGGCAAGGCCACGAGACAGGCCAGAACGCTGGGAGCGACCAAGGCCCGGGATCGAATCAGGTGTTTCATACAGGGTGAGGAGGTGGATGAGGGAAGCGCCGAGCAGGGCGCCAATCACCCCGGAGGCCCGCGCCAGCCAACGGGACGTGGCCGTTCGGCGCGGGGCCCCCATTGTGACGGGGCTCCTGCGAGATCGAGGCTGCGCTCCCCGATGGTGCCTGAAATCGCCCAAAATCCGGTAACGGGCTTCGCCAGGCGGTCACTGAAGCAGGAACCCTACCCCGCCCAGCACCCGTATCCTCCCGTCCGATGACCCCTCCCACCGTCCTCACGATCGATCAGCTCCTCGGCGAGCGCGAGTGGCTGGAGCGCCTCTGTGACCGCCTCGTTCGGGATGCAGCCGAGGCGGATGACCTCGTCCAGGAGACCATGATCCGCGCCCTCGGCGCGGATTCTGCGGCCTCGGCCCACGCCATGGGGAAGCTCCGGGGCTGGCTGGCGATCACGGTAGGCCGAGTGGCGCAGGAGTCGAGACGTCGAACAGGTCGACGCCGGAGACGCGAAGTCGCGGCTGCGCAGCCTGACCTGGTGGAGACGACGCCCGAGTCGGCGATGGCGGGCGCGGAGCTGAGGGAGCAACTCTCACGACTGGTGCTGCGGCTCCCGGACGATGAGCGGCAGGCGATCGTCTTGCGCTACTACGAGGGGCTGCGACCCACGGAGATTGCGGCTCGCCTGGAGAACACCTCGAGCGGCGCCGTTCGACAGAGGATTCATCGGGGGATGACCAGGCTTCGCGCGGACCTCGAGCAAGAGACCCAGAGCGGACGGGCCAGCTGGCTTCCCGCGGCGATCGCTTTCGCGCAAGGTTCAAGGTCGGTGGCCCCCCATGCTGCCGGCTCCGCCGCTGCGAGCGCGAACTCGCTCCCATGGGTGGCGGCGCTCCTGGTGGTCACCTCCGCCGGAGCGATGCTCGCGGGGCTCTGGCGTGTCGAGCCGGCGCAGCAGGAACGGGAGTCTCTGGCGCTACTGAGTCCGGCGTCGCCGGCAGCGCTGTCGTCCCCCGTCGTCCCGATCGCCCAGCCAGGTCCCGAGCGCGAAGCCGCGCTCCCCGAGCCGAGCGCAGGCCGCGGAGAGCGTCGGTTCCAGATCCTCCACCCGCAAACGGGCAAGCCCCTGGTGGGCGCCGAATGGTACGCCGTCGCCACGGGCGAGAACGATCCCCAGCCCCAAGAGGCCATGGATGTCGAGTACCTCCCTCCTCCGAGCCTGTACGCCGCTGGTGTCACGGACGCCCAGGGCCTCGCTGTGGTTCCCCCGATCGAAGTCGACCTCTACCAGCTGCTGATCGGGCGAGGGCAGGGTCACGCGGCGGGCGCGTTCGCCGTCGACTCCAGCGCTGGCTTCCCGGGACCCACGGTCCTGAGTCCACCTGTGGGAACGACCTCCAGGGGCCGGGTCGTGAACGCGCTCGGCGCACCGGTCCCTGACGCGGAGATCATCGAGTACGACCTCTTCGAGAGGGAGCGGCACGTGGGCAGGACCGACGCAGAGGGAAGATTCGAGATCTCCGGCGTCGGCTCGGTCCCCCGCCAGTTCCTGCGACGCAAAGACGGCGCCATCGTTCACGTCTGGTGCAGCGACTCGGACTTCCTGGTCCGAAGGGGTCCCGGCGAGCCGTGCGCCAGGATCCCGACGTGGAAAGGCGGTCACGTCTCTCCCCCGGGCGCAGCGGGCCCCACGATCGAAGAACTCGGAGATATCACTCTTGCGGCGCACCAGGTTCTCCAGGGCAAGGTGATCGACGCGGAAGGCGCACCCGTGCGCGGAGCGCTGATTCATCCGGGCCCTTCGGCCGAGACCTGGACCTGGACGGCCCACCAAGCGGCCAGGAGAAAGCGACATCCGTGGCGATCAGGAGCCGACGTACACCCAACGTTCAGCGACGCCGACGGCGAGTTTGCGCTCAAAAGCGTTCGATCGCCTGAGCGGAAGGCGACCCGCAGCACGGTCGTGGCGATCGCACCCGATGGCCGACACGCCACGGCCACCGTCGCGACGCTCGAACGCGGCACGGAGCCGGAGCCGCTCGTCCTTCAGGTCTCGGGCGAGGACCGCGTACGCCTCCGGCTAGAGGATCGAACGCGCCCGGGGAAGCCGCTCGATCTGCCGAAGAGCGCGCCCCGCGTCGCAGGATGGCGCAAGCTGACGACCCTGCGCGGCCGCCCCCTCGACTCACCGAATCTCTTCGTCGCGACGATCGTGGGCTCGGGCGTGGTTTCGATCCCGGCACGGGGACTCAGCCGAACGGCCCGGACCTCTTCGATCGAGCTGGAGATCCCCGGGTACGAGGTCGTCGCCGTGGAGATTCCGCGGGGCGCCGATGAGGTGTCGGTCCCGCTGGACCGCCGCACGCGCCGGCGCGTCCACCTCAGCTTCGGCGAGCCCGCGGCGGCGAACCTTGCGCCCATCAGCGTCATCCTGGTCTCGGAGAAGCCGGACGAACGTCTCCTGTCGTCCCCTTCTGGCTCCAACAGCGCGGCCTGGCCGAGGACGGCCTTCGCTGGCTGCGTCCACCTGGGCTTGCAGGGCGGAGAAACGGTCGAGCTGGCGTGGCCCCACGCGAAGCCGGCGTGGCTGATCGCGTTCCATGACTACTCGTGGGGAATGTACGATCCCCCTGGCCCGACCGTCGTCGGCCCCCTGCTTGCGCCCGAAGATGGAGAGACGATCGACCTTCCGCTCGCGCCCTGGAATCGGGGAGACCGACGGGGGCCGCACGACCTGACCGGTCTCCCGGAAGTTCCTGTCCATTGACCGAGGATCGAGCCCTCCCGCGGCCCCATGGGCCATTTCCGGAATTCAATCCCCGCTCGGTAGCGCGTGCGCTAGGCTCGGATCCATGCTCGCTCTGGTCATCACCCTCGCGCTCCCCGCGGGCCCCGCTGCCACCGCCCCTGTGCCCCAGGGCGTCACGGTCGCGCGCTTCACCACCAACCCGCTTCTCTCGGTCCAGAACGTCACCCGCGAGACCGCCCAGAACCTCGACCGCCCCGGGATCCAGCCGCCCTTCGTGAGCTTCGCCGGGCCGTCCGTGATCCGCGTTCCCGACTGGATCGAGGACGCCCCGGGGCAGTACGCCATGTACTTCGCCCACCACAAGGGCGGGCACATTCGGGTGGCGTTCGCCGACGACGTGCGCGGTCCCTGGACGGTCCACGCGCCGGGTGCCGGGGTGCTCGGCCTCGAAGACGTCGAGGGGCTCATCGAGGACCACGTCGCCTCGCCGGACGTCCACGTGGACGACGCCCGCCGCCGCCTCGTGATGTACTTCCACGGGCCCCTGGACGGCGCGGATTTCGATCAGCGGACCTTCGTCGCCACCTCGACCAACGCGACTCGCTTCGAGGTCGCCAGCCACGAGGACCTCGGGGAACCCTACTTCCGGGTCTTCTGGCACCGCGGCTTCGCGTACTCGCCGGGCCGCCTCGGCCCCTTCGCCCGCTCGCGCGACGGGTTCACGGGCTTCACCACGGGACCGAAGCTGTTCGACAACCGCGTCCGTCACTACGCCTGTGTGCCGTGGAACGACGAACTCTACGTCTTCTACTCTCGGATGAACGAGGGACCGGAGCGGATCCGATTGCGCACGATCGATCTCGCGGATCCGGCGCATCCTGGACTCGGGCGCAACTGGACCGAGTGGGCCCTTTCCGCTCCGCGCGAGGTGCTCCGTCCCATCGAACCCTACGAACGCCAGCCCGGTCCTCGGACGCTCGACCCGAACGTGTTCTTCGACATCGACGGGAAGGCGTACCTCTTCTACTCCGGCGGGCACGAGCAGACAATTGCGGGCGCCGAACTCATCATCGACGAGTGGCAGACGCTCGGTATCCGGAACATCCGGTGCGCATCGGGCGCGGGCGTCGGACTGGCTGGCACCGAAGCGCGCGTCGGCGCTCAGCCATGGCTCGACACGCCCGCCACCATCCAGAGTCTGCCCGCGTCGCTCGTTGGCGCGCGCATCGTGCAGACAGGGATCGGGGACGTCCGAAGCAACGCTGCCGCGGAGTTCTTCCTGCGCTTCGAGGTCAGCGAGACCGCCACCGTGACGATCGCCCACGATACGGCGACCCTGGGCTTCCCCGCCTGGCTCGGGGGCTGGACAGCCACCGGAGAGACCCTGAACGTCGAGGATCCGCGGGGAAGCCTGGCTTCCCCGCGGATCCTCGATGTCTATGAGCGCTCGTTCGAGCCGGGGGCGGTCGCGATCGGGGGGAATCTACCCCGCGATGCAGCCTTCCCGCTGGACGGCGTCATGTACTGCGTCTTCGTGCGCTGAAGGCTACTTGCCAGCGGAAGCGGCTGCCTTTTCGCGCTGGGCCGCAAGGGCTGCGTCGACCTTGGCCACGTACGTGGTCGGATCGGCGTGCACCTTGGCCTCGCAGCCGCCGCAGCACGTCTTGAGCAGGCGACCACCGACGACGAACGCCTTGGCCGACTCCTTGTTGATGTCGCCCTTGTCGTTCACGACGCACGCTTCGAGCACGTAGTCCTTGCCCTGCTGCTCCATCACGGCCGCGTTGAGCTGCAGCGCGAAAGCGTCCGGCTCAGCCGTGACCTTCTTGGCGCACATGGCGCAGCACACGCGGAAGAGTCGGTTCTTCACGATGACGTCCGTACCGATGTAGGCCATCTCGCCAGCGTCGTTCTTCTCCATCAGCGGCTCGCCGCTGACGCAGCAAGTGTCCATCGGGTAGATCGGAGCCTGGGCCGCGATCTGGGCCTTGTCGACCTTCTCCAGCCACTTGGCCGGGTCCGCCGCGACGGCTTCCGCGCAGCCTCCGCAGCAGAACTTGAGTTCGCGGCCGTCGACGACCTTCGTGGTCGGCGTGCCCTTGACGTCGATCGGGCGGCCCGACGCGGCGCAGGTCGTGAGGAGGTAGGGATCACCGTCCCAGCTCGCGGCCGCCTCAGCTTCGGGCGAAGCCTCGCCGTCCTGGGTAGCGAAGGTGGCTACGAACTCGGCCTTCTTGGTTTCGCTCCAGCCCTCGACGGCGGCCTTGCACTTGCCGCAGCAGACGCCAATGTTGCCACCCTTGGTCTCGACTTCCATGCCGGCCTTGACGGGCTGACCGGAAACCGGGCACTCGGTGTTGACGGAATCAGGGGTGGAGGCGGTCAGCGCGCCCGCGGCGGGCACGCCGAACGCAAAGGTCAGCAGGAGGATCGAGGCGATCGAATAGAAGAGGCAGCGCATGGGATGGAAAGTGGATGGAGAAGACTGCGGCCCCGGGGGGAGCCGGCCATGAGAAACGGTCCGATGTCGATAGCAGACACCGGACCGTGTGCAATCACAAGCGCGACGAAGCGCGCGAGCCTGAAGGGAGCTTTACTCCACCGGAACGTCCTCGCCTCGCGCGCGTGCGACCTCGGCGTCCTGCGCCTTCTGGGCGCGTTCTTTGGTCGCAGCGCGGCGCTGGGCCACGGGCAACGGGCTGAGCAGCATCGTCATACGACGGCCCTGCATCTTCGCGGGCATCTCGACCTTCGACATGTCGGCGAGTTCCGAGGCGACCTGGCGCATCACGTCGTAGCCGTGCTCCGGGTGCGCCATCTGACGCCCCTTGAAGATGCAGACGCAGAGAACCTTGTGCCCCTCGTCGAGGAACTTCCGGCCGTCCGTCAGACGGTAGGAAAGGTCGTGGTCCGAGATAGCAGGCCGAACGCGAAGCTCCTTGAGCCCGGACTTGGTCTTCGTCCCGCTCTTGTCCTTCTTGTTCTTCTTGCTCTGCTCGTAGTTGAACTTACCCCAGTCGAGGATCTTGCACACCGGCGGGCGAGCAGTCGGGGCGACTTCGACGAGATCGAGCCCTGCGTTCACGGCGCGCTGGAGCGCGTCTTTCGTCTGTACGACGCCGGCCTGCTCGCCGTTCTCGTCGATCAATCGGACTTCGGGAACACGGATTCGTCGGTTGCGTCGGAAGTTCTGGACAGCCAAGTGGGTTCTCTTTGGGTTTCGTGATGGCCCTGGTCCGCCACGGCGGCGGACGGCAGGCGCCAGTCTGTTATGTGAACGATAGGACGGATCGGCCCATTCGCCCAGGGGGGATTAGCTCTTTGAGCCGTCTTCCTTGGGCCGGGGGAGATCCGCGTGCTGGATGAACAGGTCTTTCATCTGATGCGGGTCGACCGTCGAGGGGGCGTGGCACATGAGGTCGGCCGCCGCCGTGGTCTTCGGGAAGGCCACCACGTCGCGGATCGACTCCATCCCGAGGGTCAGCGCGACGATCCGGTCCAGGCCGATCGCGAAGCCGCCGTGGGGCGGCGGGCCGTAGGAAAGTGCTTCGAGCAGGAAGCCGAACTTCATCTCGATCTCTTCCTTGCCGAGGCCGAGAAGGTCGAAAACCTTGGCCTGGGTGTCCTGGCGGTGGATCCGGATGGAGCCCGAGCCGAGTTCCCAGCCGTTCAGGACCAGGTCGTAGGCGCGGCTGCCCATCTTCGCGGGGTCCCCGGCCAGCTCCCAGTCGTCAGGGGCCGTGAACGGGTGGTGCTGGGAGACGTAGCGCGGCTTGCCCCCATCGGCGGGCTCGGCATCCCACTCGAACATCGGGAAGTCGGTGACCCAGAGGAAGTTCCAGGGGCCCGAGCCACCCTGATCGGCGCCGTCGACGGAGGGGATCATCTCCAGGGTCCTGGCGACGTAGGTCCGAAGCGCGCCGAGCGCCTTCCAGCACACAGGCTCCTCGTCGGCCACGAAGACGCAGAGATCGCCCTCCTCGGCCCCCATGACCTCCATGAGCTTCGCCCCGGAGTCGCCCTGGCAGAACTTGACGATGGAGCCAGCGGCGCCGCCCTCGAGGCCCGGCTTCCACCAGGCCATGCCCTTGGCGCCGTAGGTCTTTACGACCTCCTCGAGCTTCTTGATGTTGCCGCGGCTGATGCCCTCGGAGCCGCCCTTGACGCAGAGCCCCATGACGCGGCCACCGCCCTCGACGATTGACTGGAAGACCCCAAAGCCGGAGTGCGGAACCCAGGGACCGGCATCGATGAGTTCCATCCCGTAGCGCATGTCGGGCTTGTCGGAGCCGAAGCGCTCCATCGCCTCGCGCCAGCTGAGGCGAGGGAACGGCGTCGGGATCTCGGCGCCCATGGAGTCGCGGAACGTCTCGGAGAGCACGCCCTCCCACGCGGCGAAGATGTCCTCTTCCTCGACGAAGGACATCTCCATGTCGAGCTGGGTGAACTCGGGCTGGCGATCGGCGCGCAGGTCCTCGTCGCGGAAGCAGCGCGCCACCTGGAAGTAGCGATCCATGCCCGCCACCATGAGAAGCTGCTTGAAGATCTGCGGGCTCTGCGGGAGTGCGTAGAACTCACCCGGGTGCACGCGGCTCGGCACGAGGTAGTCGCGCGCGCCTTCCGGGGTCGCCTTCGTCAGGATCGGCGTCTCGACCTCGGCGAACTCCCGCTTGAGGAAGGCGTTCCGCATGGCGCCGATGAAGCGGCTGCGGTGCATGAGCCCGCGCTGCATGTCCGGACGGCGCAGGTCGAGGTAGCGGTACTGCAGCCGTAGCTCGACGGCGGTATCGAGCTTCTCCTCGATCTCGAACGGCGGCGTCTTCGAAGTCGAAAGCTTCTCGACCGTCGCCGCACGCAGTTCGATCTGCCCCGTGGGCATCCGATCGTTCGGCGCTTCGCGCTTCGCCACGACGCCGGTGACGGCGATGCAGTCCTCGCGTGCCAGCTTGACCTCGGCCTCGAGGTCCTCCGGCAGCACGATCTGGGTCACGCCGTAGCGATCGCGCAGGTCGATGAAGTAGATCCCACCGAGGTTCCGCCGCTGCTGGACCCACCCATTGAGGGTGACCTGGGCGCCGTCGTGGTCTTCGCGGAGTTCTCCGCAGTTATGCGTTCGGCGCCAGCTGGCTCCGACTTGGGTTGCCGTCATATGAGTGCCGAAGCGCGCAAATTCCTTCGCGCGACTATCTACGTTTCTTCGCGATCAGCTCGCGCATGAGCGCGCGAGACAGCGAGGCGCGGGCGCGCAGTATATCCAGCTTCTCGCCCTCGCTCGACTCGAACTGCTCGAGTCGGCGACGGGCGCGTTCAGCTGCCTTCACCGCGCGCTCCACGTCGATCTCGGAGGCAGGCTCCGAGGTGTCCGTCACGATGCGCACCACGTTGTCGCGCACCTCAGCGAAGCCGCCCGCGACGAACACCGAGTCCGCCGCGCCGCTTTCCGTCTTGTAGGCCAGCTCCCCCACACCGATCGCCGCCACCATCGGGGCGTGCCCCGACAGCACACCGACGCTGCCGTCGACGGTGGGAAAGCTGACGCTCGAGCAAGTCGTATCCAGGAGGATGCGCTCGGGCGTGATCACGCGGATGGAGAGGGTGCCGGCCATGGAAATCGGTCGCTCGTTCGAGACGGTGTGCTGGGTCGTGACGGGGGAAGGTCGAATCAGTCCTGGGACTTCATCTTCTCGGCCTTCGCGATCGCGGCATCGATGCCGGAGACCATGTAGAAGGCATCCTCGGGCAGAGCGTCGTGCTTGCCGTCGAGGATCTCACGGAACGAGCGAACGGTGTCCTCGCGCGGAACGAACACGCCTGCCATGCCGGTGAACTGCTCGGCCACGAAGAACGGCTGAGCCAGGAACTTCTGGATCCGGCGCGCACGGCTGACGACGCTCTTGTCCTCGTCCGAGAGTTCCTCGATACCGAGGATCGCGATGATGTCCTTGAGGTCAGCGTAGCGCTGGAGCGTCTGCTGGACCTGACGGGCCGTGTTGTAGTGCTCCTCACCCACGACCTGGGGGTCGAGCATGCGGGACGTCGACTTCAGCGGGTCCACGGCGGGGTAGATCCCGAGTTCCGAGATCGCGCGGTCCAGGATGATCGTCGAGTCGAGGTGGGCGAAGGTCGCCACCGGCGCCGGGTCCGTGATGTCGTCCGCGGGGACGTACACGGCCTGCATCGAGGTCACGGAACCGTCCTTGGTCGTCGTGATGCGCTCCTGAAGAGCACCCATCTCGGACGCCATCGTCGGCTGGTAGCCCACGGCGGAGGGCATGCGGCCCAGGAGCGCCGACACCTCGGAACCCGCCTGGACGAAGCGGAAGATGTTGTCGACGAACAGCAGCACGTCCTGGCCCTTCTCTTCGCGGAAGTACTCGGCCATCGTGAGGCCGGTCAGCGCGACGCGGAGACGGGCACCGGGGGGCTCGTTCATCTGACCGAACACGAGCACGGCGTTGTCGATCACCGACGCCTCGCCCCCGTCCGGAAGGCTGTACTTCGCCTCGGACATCTCGAGCCAGAGGTCGTTGCCCTCGCGGGTCCGCTCGCCGACGCCGGCGAACACCGAGAAGCCGCCCTTCTCGACCGCTGTGATCCGGATGAGCTCCTGGATCAGAACGGTCTTGCCGACGCCTGCACCGCCGAAGAGGCCGATCTTGCCGCCCTTGGCGAAGGGGCAAAGGAGGTCGACGACCTTGATGCCGGTCTCGAAGAGCTCGGAAACGGCTTCCTGCTCGTCGAACTTCGGCGCGTCGCGGTGGATCGGCCAGTGCACGCCGTCCTCGATGCCGCCGCGGGCGACGGTGTCGAGCGGGGTGCCGAGCAGGTTGAAGATTCGACCCTTCGTGCGCTCACCCACCGGCACCATGATCGGGTTGCCGGTGTCGAAGGCTTCCATGCCGCGGCTGCAGCCGTCGGTGGACGCCATCGCGACGCAGCGAACGACGTCGTTACCGAGGTGCTGGGCGACCTCGAGGACGAGGTCGATGTCTCGCTCTGCGTTCTTGACGGTGATCGAGTTGTAGATCGCCGGCAGGTGGCCCGAGGGGAAGCGGACGTCGACGACCGGGCCGAAGATCTGGGAGATCGTGCCTTTGGTCTGAGTGCCTGAAGACGCAGTTGCCGTGCTCATGGGATTGGAGTGCCTCGAAGAGGGAGGCGCTGGGGTAAGGGGCGTTGTTTTGTTCGGGAGGAAGGGAGAGAACGGAGCGGGGCCGGAGTTGATCTCGGGATCAATCTGGGGGGGGCCTACTTCACGGCTTCGGAGCCGCCGACGATGTCGAGCAGTTCCTTGGTGATGTTCTCCTGGCGCTTGCGGTTGTAGATGCCCTTCAGCTCTTTCTGCATGTCGTTGGCGGCATCTGTCGCGTTCTTCATTGCGAACCGACGGCTCGCGTATTCGCTGGTCAAGGACTCGAGCAGCGAGTTGTAGATCCGGATCTCCAGGTAGCGCGGCACGAGCGACTCGAAGATCGTCGCGGCGTCCGGCTCCATGATCGCATCGTTGTTCGCCGAAGCACCTGCACCATCGGCCACGCCCAGCGAATCCGGGGTCAGCGGCAGGAACGGCACGATCTGCGGAACGTACTTCACCATCGACTCGAAGGCGGTGAAGACGACGTGGACGTCCTTGTACTCACCGGTCTCGAACTCGTCGACGAGCATCCGACCCGTGAGGGCAGCCGTGCGGTAGTCGACCTCCTCCATCGGAGGATCGGTGATGAAGCGCTTGACCGAGTACCCGCGCGACGTCAGGTACTGGGCGCCCTTGCGGCCGTAGACGAAGAAGTCCGTGGTCTCGCGGGACAGTCCCTGGGCGACGCGGCCCTTCAGCCACTGCTCCATCTCGCGGAACAGCATCGTGTTGTAGGCGCCGCAGAGCCCGCGGTCCGACGTGATCAGAAGCACGAGGGAGCGCTCGCCCTTGCCCGGGTTGAACAGCGGCTGATCTGCCACGTCGTCGCCGAGCATGGAGGAGAGACGCTTGACCAGGCCAGCGATCTCCTGGCTGTAGGGCCGCGACGCGATCGCGCGGTCCTGGAAGCGTCGGAGCTTCGTCGAAGCCACCATCTCCATCGCGCGCGTGATCTGCTTGATGTTGCCTACGGACTTGATCCGTACGCGCAGTTCCTTGATTCCAGCCATATCGTTCGCCGACTTGGGTTTGAGCGGTTGGGTGATTCGTGGAGCGGGCGGTCAACCGGATGGTCGACCCCCACGGCCCGATCACGCGCCCATTTGCTTCTTGATGACGTCGGCAGCTGCCTTGAGCTGAGCCTTCACTTCGTCGGGAATGTCCTTCTTCGCGGTGCGGATGGCCTCGGCGGCCTCCGGGTGCGTGTCGTGCATGTACGCGATGTACTGCTTCTCGAACTCACGGACGTCCGAGGCCAGGATCGAGTCCAGCGCGCCGGACGTACCGGCGAAGATGACCATGACCTGGTCGGCGACTTCCACCGGCTGGTACTGGTGCTGCTTGAGGATCTCGACGAGACGCTCACCGCGGGTCAGCTTGCGCTGCGTGGCGGCATCGAGGTCCGAACCGAACTGGGCGAAGGCCTGGAGTTCGCGGTACTGGGCCAGATCGAGGCGAAGGGAACCGGCGGTCTTCTTCATCGGCGGGATCTGCGCCGCACCACCCACGCGCGACACCGAGATACCGGCGTTCACGGCGGGACGGATACCGGCGTTGAACAGGCTGCCCTCCAGGAAGATCTGGCCGTCGGTGATCGAGATCACGTTGGTCGGGATGTACGCCGAAACGTCGCCTTCCTGGGTCTCGACGACCGGGAGGGCCGTCAGCGAGCCACCGCCCGCCTTGTAGCGCGGGTTGATCTTCGGAGCCTCGTCCGAAAGGCGCGCCGCGCGCTCGAGGAGGCGGCTGTGCAGGTTGAACACGTCACCCGGGAACGCCTCGCGACCGGGCGGACGACGCAGGAGCAGCATGACCTGGCGGTACGCGAGCGCCTGCTTGTAAAGGTCATCGTAGAAGATGACGACGTCGCGACCCTCGTCGCGGAAGCGCTCGCCCATCGTGCAGCCGGCGTAGCAGCTGAGGTACTGCATGGACGCCTCGTCGATGGCCGACGCGCTGACGACGATCGAGTACTTCATCGCGCCTTCGGCTTCGAGGCGCTTCACGATGTCGACGACCGTGGACTGCTTCTGGCCGACGGCGACGTAGATGCAGATGACCTGGCTGGGGTTCTCGGGATCGCCTCCACCGGTGGTCTTCTGCGAGAGGATCGTGTCGATGAGCAGCGCGGTCTTACCCGTCTGGCGGTCACCGATGATGAGTTCGCGCTGGCCGCGGCCGATCGGGATCATGGCGTCGATGGCCTTGATGCCGGTCTGCATCGGGGTGTCGACCGGCTGGCGCTCGACCACCGAGGGAGCAGGCTGCTCGATCGGACGCAGGTCCTCCTCCGAGGTCCCGAGCGGCCCCTTGCCGTCCACCGGGTCACCGAGCGCGTTGACGACGCGGCCGAGGAGCTGCGGACCGGTCGGAACCGAGATGATCCGGCCGGTGCCCTTCACCTGCTGGCCTTCTTTCACCTTGGTGGCGGAGCCGAGGAGCACGCAGCCGACGTTGTCTTCCTCGAGGTTCAGGGCCACGCCGCGGACGCCGTCCCCGAACTCGAGCAGCTCGTTCATGACGCAGTCGTCGAGGCCGTACACGCGTGCCACGCCGTCACCGACGCTCAGCACGGTGCCAACGCTCTGCATTCCGCTGTCCTGGCTGAATCCCTCGATTTCCTTTTCGAGGATGGAGGTCACTTCGGCGGGTCGGAGGTCCATGGTTCAAAGGGCCCGAAAATGGAGTCGGGCGAGTTCCGGTGAAGGAAGAGGGGCTGGTGTTCGGAAGGTTGGGGTGCCGGGAGTTCGCTTCGCCGGGCCAGGGGCTCGGCGGAGCGCGTCTCGTCAGCTCGGCAGCGGCGACGACATCAGTCGTTCGCGGAGTTTTTCGAGGCGGCCTTGAACGGACGCATCGAACAGTCGGGCGCCAACGATCACACGGACGCCTCCAATGAGTTCAGGGACGGTGCGCTGGCTCAGCACAACGGTCTTGCCGAGGCGCCTGCCCACCGACTCCTCGAGGCCGGAGAGGTCCTCGTCGGAGAGCGGGCGAACGACCTCACAGATGCCTTCGACGCGTCCGGTTTCCGCGTAGACCTTTTCCTTGAAGGCCTGGCCGATGCCGGTCAGGACGTCCAGACGACGCCTCTCGAAGAGCAGACGTACGAAGCTCTGGGTCTTCGGGTGAAGCTCGTTCAGAAGAGGCTCGAACTTCGAGAGCCGGACCTCCTGGCTGACGCTGCTGCCGAACAGGAACGCAGCCACGGCCGGCGAGCTGACCTCGGAGGACAGTCGCTCGGTGTCGCGCTGGATGTCCTCGACGGCGTTCGCCTTCTGGGCGACCTCGTAGAGAGCTTCGGCCCAGCGCCTGGTGACGGGGTTCGAAATCGCGACGGGGCTCGACATCAGTTCGCTCCGACGATGTCCTGCGCGAGACGACGGTCGTCTTCGCTGCCGACGGAGCGGCCGAGGACCTGGGTCGCCGCCTGCATCGTGAGTCCGACGACCTCACCGCGAATCTCGGCCAGCGCCTTGTCGCGCTCGGCCTGGATCTGCGAGCGAGCCTGGGTCACCATGGCGTCGGCCTCTTTCTTGGCCGTGTCGATGATGTCACGCTCGCGGGCCTCGGCGCGCGAGGTCGCGGCCTGGATCGTCTTCTTGGCCTCGGCGTTGGCGTTGCCCAGCGCGAGTTCGACCTCGGCGCGGCTGCGCTCGGCGGCTTCGCTCGCGGCCTCTGCGGCATGAATGGCCGCGGACGCCTTCGAGTCACGCTCGATGAGGGCAGCCGTGATCGGCCCGAAGACCATCTTCCACATCAGCGGCAGCGCCAGGAAGAAGATGATGAGCGTCCACAGGAAATTCCCTGCGCCGTTCAGGTCGAAGACGTTGAATCCGCCCTCAGCGAGGAGGAGCGGGAGTCGTTCTAGAATCGCGTGCGTCAGCATGGCGTCCGAAGGAGGCGGTCCAGCGGAGAAGTCGATCGAGGGATCTCGAACGAAGGGGGTGTACGGGGGAGGCGCTACGGACTGCGGCGCCTGAGGAGGCCAGATCGAGTGGGACAGCTCGCATCGAAGGAAGACCCTCGAGTCGTGTTGCCCCGGCCTGGACTCCCCCATTCCGATGAGGCCCCGAAGGACGACTACATCGAGCAGGGAGAGCCCGGACCGTTTGCGACCCTGGCCTGTCGAAGCGCGTGACCTCGCCGGCGGCGCGAGCCCGAAGACTCCCGTTCATCCGGCTGGCGGCAGCGCCCCGAAAGGGCGGCTCAGGAGGAGGCGGTAGCGATGAGCAGGGTGACGACGACGGCGAAGAGCGAAACACCCTCGATGAACGCCGCGAGGATAATCGCGATGCCGCGGATCTTGCCGTCGGCTTCGGGCTGGCGGGCGATGCCTTCGGCAGCGGCGCCACCGAGGCGGCCAATGCCCATACCAGCGCCGATTGCGGCGAGGCCAGCACCAATGCCGGCTCCGGCTTTGGCGATGCTGAGGGAGGCTTCAACGGTCTCTTGAACGGGAAGGATCATGGCTTCCTGGTTGCGTGGTGGTCCTTGGGGGACCGGCTGGGTCGATGGGGTGCGTGCCTGGCAGCTAGGCTGCCGAGAACGCGGTCAGGGTGATAAGGTCAGCTCGTCGCCGATCAGTGCTCCGGATGAACCGCAGCGCCGATGAACAGCGAAGAGAGGAGGGTGAAGATGTAGGCCTGCACGAGCGCCACGAAGGCCTCGATGATCATGATGAAGACGGCGAAGCCGACCCAGACGGGGCTGAGTGCGGTACCGACCGTCGACCCGAAGGCAGACCAGAAGAAGAAGATCAGCGCCATGAACGACAGCACGACGAGGTGACCGCCGGTGATCGTGGCGAAAAGTCGAATCATCAGCGCGACGGGCTTGATGATGAGTCCGGCGACCTCGATGAGGAACATCAGGGGCCAGAGGAACCCGGGCACGTGGGGCACGAGGTTCTTGAAGAAGTCGACCGGCCCCTGGGCGATGATGCCGCCCACGATCATCAGCGTGAACGTGATCAGCGCGAGCGCGCCGGTGACGAAGATGCTCGCCGTCGGCGTGACCGACATCGGCGTGAGCCCCATCACGTTCATGAACAGGATGAAGAAGAACAGGAACATCATCAGCGGCAGTAGCTTGGCGCTGAGTTCCTTGCCCATGGCGGGCTCGACGAGATCGTCGCGAAGCCAGAGGGCAAAGCCCCCCATCAGACGCGAGACGTAGTCTCCCTTGCCGGTCCGCAGGTAGCTCGGAACGCCCGAGAACGCGACGAGAATCATGAGCAGCGCTGCGATCTGGAAGATCTGCAGGTTGTACATGACGAACTGCGTGCCGTCCTTGTGGGGATCGCCGTCGAAGGCGGACAGGAAGCCCGGGAACGGGATCGAGACGAGCGGCCCAGAGGCTGCGTGGCCGTGGTCATCGCCCGCGTGGTCGTCATGCCCGTGCGCGTCAACACCGTGCGCGTCAGCACCGTGCGCGTCAGCACCGTGCGCGTCAGCACCGTGCGCGTCAGCACCGTGCGCGTCAGCACCGTGAGCCGCGACGATGGGTGACGGGATCACGTGGTAGTAGAGCGTCGTGAAGATGGAGCTCGGCTCCGCCACGCGCTCGACGCCGTCCTCCGTCACCGTCGGGACCTTGTGATGGTCTGTGTGACGGTTAGCGAGGAAGCAGGCGCCGACCAGAATGGCCAGCATCACAAGCGGGCGGAAGATGCTCACGTCGCGCTCTCCAGCGTATCGCTGGAGCCAGGAGGATGGACTGGGGAGGAAACGGCTTGGGCAACCGAGGACACAGAGCCGACCGTGGTGGTCCCGCGGGGACCGTCGGTGGGCTTTCGAGGCAAAGAGAATGCCGAACCGGAACGCGGATCGCTCGAATCGGCTTCGATTTCGGTCGGACTTTTGTCCGCACCGCCTTCGACCGACCCGGAGGGGCGATCCGAATCGTTGAGGATGCTGCCGTCCGAGACCGCCTTGAGGTGATCGAAGAGGCCGCCACCGAGGACGAGCACCACCACGATCGCGAAAGCGACGAGGTAGGCCGTCGAATCGGCCAGCCGCCCGACCTGGGGCAGGTAGTTCATCGCGGCCCAGGGCAGGACGGCCCCGAGGCACTTCGCGAAGAAGCCGAGCGTCAGCGCCTTGAACGCCGCCTCGGTGCTGAACTTCAGCGCCGTTGCCACGAGCGTGTGCGACAGGAGCGCCACGGCCGCGCCGATGAAAGCGCCGGCGAGAATCCCCGCCGAGTTTCGGTCCATCCCCCCGCTCGAGGTTTCGCTCGCGACACCGCCCGCGGCATCGAACACCGCAGGATCCGGCGCAAACGTCCCCGTCAACGCCACGACCGACGCGCCGAGAACGGCGGCGATGGCGGTGAATGTGGCGATGCGCTGCATGGACGGGAGGGGATGCGTGGGGGCTATTTGAACTTCTTGAGGAGCGAGATGGTGCCGCCCGCGAAACCGAGGGCAACGCCGAGGACCAGGAGCCAGGGCTTCGTTCCGAAGCGCCCGTCGGCCCAGTTTCCCGCGAGAGCGAACACCACGATGGCCGCGCCGAACTGAAGTCCGACGCCCGCGGCGTTCACCTGCTTGCGCTGATCGCGGACCCAGTCGGCATCGGGTAATCCGTTGCCGTCAGCATCCATCCTCGAACCTGCCTCCCCATGACTCGGGGGTCGGTCTTCATGGTCTTGTGCTGACATGGGGTCGAAAAATCGGCGTTTGCGCGAACGAGGATAGGCATGCGCACCCCGAGGTCAACGAAGTGGCCCGGGAAACGATGCGACTGCTCAACAAAAAGACAGCCTTGCGCCAATCTACGCTCCCCCACAGGGCATCCGTGCCGCTATTCTCCGCCGGAATTCCCCCGGGCATCCTGTCCGGGGTACCCGATACCCAGGTCGCGTACGTCGCGGCCGTCCCCTCTTCGAACGGAGACCCCTGTGGAGCGCACGCTCGTCCTTCTCAAGCCCGATGCCGTCCAGCGCGGCCTCGTTGGCACCATCATCGCCCGCTTCGAGTCCAAGGGACTCAAGATCGTCGGCCTCAAGGCCCGCACGTTCGAGCGCTCGCTCCTCGAGAAGCACTACGAGGTGCACAAGGAGCGTCCCTTCTACGGCAACCTCGTCGACTTCATGAGCTCCGGCCCCGTCTGCGCCATGGCGCTCGAGGGCAAGGACGCCATCGCCGTCGTCCGCACGCTCGTCGGCAAGACGAACGCCCGCGAAGCCGCCCCGGGCACGATCCGCGGCGACTACGGCATGAGCTTCTCGAACAACCTCGTCCACGCTTCCGACGCCGAGGACACGGCCAAGTTCGAACTCGGCCTGTGGTTCAGTGACGCGGGCGAGCTGTCCGACTGGACGCCCGCCGACCTCGAGTGGCGCTACAGCGTCAAGGAAGAGCTGTAGGCTGAATAGCCTCTCCAGCCGCCACGTCGCAGAGCTCTGCGGCGAACTCCAGCCGATCCTCGTCGGCTGGACGGTGAAGGACGTCCAGGGGCTGCCGCCCCGGGACGTTCTGCTCATTCTGGAGCCGCCCGCCGCGCCCCACGCCGCGGACCACGGCGGTTCGGCCGAGCCAGGCGACGGCCCACCCATCCTGCGTATGCGGCTCGCCGCGGACCCGAACGCACCCCGGATCCATCTCCAGCAGGGCCGCGTGAAGCGACACGACGGTCCGATCGGGCCGTTCTTCCAGGCGCTCGAAAACGAACTCCTGGGCGCAGAGCTACGCCGCATCGCCCAGGTGAAGGGCGACCGCATCGTGATCGTCGAGTTCAAGTCCGGGGGCGGCAAGCGCGCGCTCCTCCTCGAACTCTTCGGGCGTCGCGCCAACGCGGTGCTGCTCGGCTCGGGCGACAAGGTGCTGGCGGTCGCGATGGAGTCGCCGCGCAAGGGCAACGCCGAACCGCGGCTCGTCATCGGCGAGGAGTGGAAGGCCCCCGGACTCGGCGCACCGCCGAGCGATCCAGGCCCTTCGATCGAGGAGGCGTTTCCCGCCCCGGCCGAGCCCCCACCGGGCAAGGTCAAGGACCGCGCGCCGCTCTCCTGGCGGGTCGAGTCGTCCCTGGGCCAGGAAGCCGAAGAAGCCCACGCCGAGGACGCACGCCGCACCCTGCGTCAGCGCGTCAAACGGCGAATGGGCAGCGCCGAAGGCCTTCTGCGGGGTTTGCGCGCCAAGGCGGAAGCCGCCAGCCAGGCCGATCGCGTGCGCCAGGACGGCGAACTCGTGAAGGCGATGCTCGGGACGTTCGCGCGCGGCGCGACGGTGCTCGAGGTCCAGGACTGGTTCGAGGAAGGCGCGCCCACGCGAAGAATCGAGCTGGACCCGAAGCTCTCCCCCAACGAGAACGTGCAGAAGCTGTTCGATCGCTTCCACAAGCTGGAGCGTGCCCGGTCGACCGTGCTGGAGGAGATCGAGCGCGCCGAGTCGCGGCTCCTGGAACTCACGGCCCTCGCCGAGCGCGCCGAGGACACGGACCTCGACGCCGAGGCCGTGGATGACGAGGCCGTCGCCCAGGGTCTCCTGGAGCCGCGCCAGATCTCGGACGTCCGCAAGAAGAAGCAGCCCGCCCCGCGCAAGCCCTACCGGACCTTCATCGGCAGCAAGGGCTCCGAGATCCGGGTGGGCCGGACGGCCCGGGACAACGACACGCTCTCGATCCGGCTGGCCCGCGGCTCGGACTACTGGCTCCACACGGCCGACGTCCCCGGCAGCCACGTGATCCTCTGCACCGCCCGGGGCCAGGAGCCCCACCAGGAGGAGATCCTGGACGCGGCCCACCTGGCGATCCATTTCTCGCCCGTCCGCGGCACGGATCGAGCCCCGGTCCACGTCGTTCAGCGCAAGCATCTCCACAAGCCCAAGGGGGCCAAGCCTGGACTCGTTACCCTTTCGGGCGGCCGAATCCTGGAGGTTCGTGTGCAACCGGCGCGACTGAGCGCTCTATTGCGCGGCTCCGGCCCCTCCCCCGATCCCAAGAGCTAGTCGTCACTCTCTCGTCATGATCCAGTCTCTCCGTCGCCCCTGTCTGCCCGCGCGCTCGCTAGCGCGCACCCTCCTCCTGGGGGCGCTCTGCTTCGGCGCCTCCCTCGGAGCCGCCTCCACGCTCACGTCCTGCTCCTCCTCGGGTCCGCGCAAGCCGGGCGACGACCTGGGCTTGACCGACAAGCAGAAGCTGGGCCTCTTCTACGAGAACGCGCTCCGCTACTACGACCTCGGTGACATCGATCGCGCCCAGGTCCAGGCGCGCAACGGCCTCGAGGTCGATCCAGGCAACGAGAAGTTCCTGCTCATCTTCGGCCGCTGCAACCTCCTCCGCGGCAACGCCCAGGACATCCAGGTGGCCATCGACACCTTCAAGCGCATCCGGACCAAGGACGACTTCAAGGTCCAGGCGAGCTGGGGCGCGGCAGTCGAACGCCTGGGCATGTTCTACGAGGAAGCCTCCGAAGGGATCCGTAGCGGCGACCGCAGTACGGATGCTGCCGATCCGATGGCGCGCGCCGACGAGCTGCACGAGACCGCCGTGAAGTACTGGTCGGAAGCCCACGACCGCTTCCAACGATCGCTGGAGCTACGGAGCGGCGAGCCCGAGGCCATCAACGGCCTCGTGCGGACGAGCGCACTCCTCGGCAGGACCCAGGAAAGCATCGCCCACGCACGCAGCCTTGTGGACGCGATCCAGGCGTCCCAGCGCCTCGTGGCGAATGAACTGGACAACACCGAGATCACGGCGGCCAGCGAGGAGCGACTCTTCAAGAACCGAGCCTCCAACGCGGAGTTCGAGGTGAAGACCCGCCTCTACATCGCGACCGCCCTCCGAAGGGAAGGGGACCTCAGCGGCGCGATCGACGAACTCGATCAGATCATCGCGCTCGATCCCTACCTCGCGCAGGCACACTCCCAGAAAGCCCAGCTGCTCTTCGAGGCGGGGGATTTCGTGAAGGCCCGTGCCTCGATCACGCGCTTCCTGGAGATGCGCGCTCCGACGTCGACGGTCAACGACCCGGACATCAAGCAAGCCTTCGAGCTCCGGGAGCGCTGCGATCGGAACATCGTGAAGCCGCGGCAGGGATAGGCACCTCCTTTCGCCAAGCCAGGTTCGACAGACACGCGCCCCGCCCTCGTCCTCTGCGGACGAGCGCGGGGCGCGCTTCAACTTCCCGACGCTCCGGGGCCCATTCCGTTCAGTGACCGCTCGTCAACTGAGCCCCGTCCACACCCTGCCAGATCATCCCGCTCGGTTCGACCAGGGGAGCGAATTGCCAGATTCGCACGTTGAGCGCATCGTCGATCAAGCGCTCGGCGCCGGGCCCGGGACGCTGAAGTCGTTGGGTCTTGCCAGGCGCTCCGCCCACGTCGCCTCTGGAGCGAGCCGGGCCATGCTGTGATCCTGCCACCATGACCTCGAGCGGATGGCCATCCGTCCCCATCATCGCGGTACGGGAGGACTCACCCGAGGAAGCGCGAAGGCCTTCTGCCCCCACCGTTTCCATCCTTGCCGCACCACCGGCTGTATCGCCTGCCGCGAGAGCTCCGGCTGGAGTACCCACCATGGACGGCGCGTTTCCACCTTCCGGGGCGCGACCAGAACTCTCGGCAGACATCCCACGGGACATCAAGAACAGCCCCGCAGATCCGGTCAACAAGAGAGCCGCTGCGGCCGCCACGCTCTTACGCTGGAACCAGCGCGGACCGCCCAGGATCGGCGCAAGAGTGTCCGCTTCTTCGGCCTGACCCAGGGACCCGCGCCCACTCTCCAGAAGATGGCTCTCCAAGAGTTCCGCGCGAATACCCTCCCACAGGTCGGGCGTCGGGCGCTGGCGACTGGCCAGGGCGTAGCGAGCCAGGACCCCCGCCGCTGCTTCGGATGCAGCGAGGGTCTTCTGGTCCTCGGGGTGGGCCGCCAACCAGGCATCCACCCGTGTCGCTTCCGCGCCATCCAGGTCACCGCCGACGTAGAGCGGCAGAGCCGCCTCGAAGTCGTCTTTCGACCAGCTGTCCAGATCCCGCATGTCCCCCGCGCTACGCGAGGAACCACTTCGCGACACGACGGGGCTTCCATCCCGCGGTGACTCGTCGTGATCATGCCTTTGGCCTGGGTCGTTCGCCGAGAACGATGGATCGTTGGATTCGCGCTTCATGCCTTCTTTCCGGATCGCTTGGATCCGTCTCGCTCCTGGGTACGCGCGCCACTGCGCTGCGTTGGTGTCGTGCCTCGGGAATCCGAGGAAGAGTCGATCTGGGACCTGTTCTCCGCCACTCCGTCGCCGGCACCAGCGCCTTCCAAAAGGTCGGCAGCCCCCTGGCTGCGCATGCGGGAGCGGCGCTCCCACTCCTCCTGGAAGAGCTTGCGCCCGCGGTGAAGGCGCCAGCGCACGGTCACGTGCGTGGCCCCCACGATCTCGGCGATCTCGGGGCAGGAGAGGCCCTCGATCTCGCGCAGGGTCAGCACCGACTGAAAGTGCGGCGCGAGTGTGGAGAGGACCGCCTCGACCTCCGCGGCGGTCTCCAGGGCCTCCGCGTGGTCCGAAGGCGCCGCCTGACGTGGATCCTCCAGATCGAACCTCACGCCCTCGTCCTCGTCGCCGCGGCCACCCGAGACCGAGACGGCCGCGCGACGCTTGCGAAGGAAGTCGATGCAGAGGTTCGTCACGATCCGATAGAGCCACGTCGTGAAGTCGTGGCCGAAGTCGAACCGATCGAGGCTCTTGAACACGCGCAGGAAAGCCTCCTGGGCGAGGTCCTGGGCATCCTCGTCCGTGGGGACCAGGTTGCGCGCTACCCGATAGGCGCGGCGCTGGTGACGCTCGACGAGGCCAGAAAAGCCCGCCTCGTCCCCTTCGAGCGCCTGGCGAATGAGCGCGTGATCGATGGCCGCCTCGGCCTTGCGCCTCGCTCGTTCGTCCATGGGTTCCGCTTCGTGGCCTTCGAGCAGCTCACCGTCGCTGAGTGGCCCATCTCCGAGTGCTCCAGCCCCCTCGGCCGACCCCGTCGGCTCGCCCACCGGGGTCAAGACGGACCTCCTGGAGCGGTGCACGGCGCGATAGCGGTGGGAATCACGGCTACGTGGGCTGACGGAGCTGGAACTGGAGGGGCTTCGGGGCGGCATGGGGCCGGTGTACGTCCGGGCCCGACGCCCGTTGGCGCGCCGTGCCACGAAGTTCCCTCGTCGCCCCGATCTGATACGTCGCGTCGCCCGATCTGCTTCAAAAGCCCGATGAAGAGCGCCAGGGCGCTCAGACGACGACGGGGAAACGGCCTTCGATGGCCCCGAGGTAGCGGAATTTCTGGCGACGCCCTGCGACAAGTTCGCCCCTGGGGACGGATTCGAGGGCGGTCAGCTGCTCGACGATCGAGCTACGCATGGCCTGAATCATCCTCGGGCGATCCCTGTGGGCGCCGCCGAGGGGCTCCTCGACCACGCCGTCGATCAGCCCGATCTTGCTCAGGATCCCGGCCGTCAAGCCGAGCGCTTCGGCCGCTTCCGGGCTGCGAGAGCCATCTTTCCAGAGAATCGCTGCGCAGCCCTCCGGGGAGATCACGGAGTAGTACGAGTACTGGAGCATGAGCACTCGATCGGCGATACCGATACCGAGCGCTCCGCCCGACCCCCCTTCCCCGATGACGTACGCGACGATCGGAACCTTGAACTCGAACATGCGGAGGATGTTCTCGGCGATGGCAGCCGCCTGGCCGCGCTCCTCCGCGCCGATGCCCGGGTAGGCGCCTGGCGTGTTGATCATCGTGACGATCGGCAGCCCCATGCGCTCGGCGAGCTGCATCTTGCGCAGCGCCTTGCGATAGCCCTCGGGGTGCGCGCAGCCGAAGTTGCACTTGAGCCGCTCCTTCGTGGTACGGCCCTTACGGTGCCCCACGAGCATGAAGCGTCGCTTTCCGATCCGGCCAAGACCGGTCACGATCGCCGGGTCGTCGCCATACGCCTTGTCCCCGTGCAGCTCCACGAAGTCGTCCAGCGCCTCGCGGATGTAGTCCCCGGTCACCGGCCGATCAGGATGGCGCGCCACGGTGACCTGGTCCCAGGCGGAGAGGCCCTCGTACGTGTCGGCCAGGCGCTTGCGCAGCTTCTTGCGCAGCGCGTCCACTTCGGCGGTGATATCCAGATCGTCCCCGGCCTGGTACTCCAGGTCGGCGAGCTTACGCTCCATCTCCTGGATGTCGCGTTCGAAGGGCAAGCCAGCGGGGATCGAGGTCGGTGAGGGCGATTCCCCGACCGTACCGGAGCTGGCGCCGCCCACGGCGACCTGGGTGGCCCTTCCGTCGCTCTCGGAGGCGGAACTGGACTCTGTGTCGGGCTTCTTGTCGTCGTTGGCCATGGCAAATGGGTCGCGGGCCCCGTCGAGGAGACCACGCTGGCCCTATCGTCGTCTCCGCAGGGCGCGCGAGCAAGTGTTCCTTGTGTGGGAGCCCCCCGATAGACTCCAGCGGGCCTTCCTCCAGGGCCCCTCCGAGCCAGGGCCCAACCCGACGAGGCCCACCTGACCTCCCATCCCCATGACGTCCACCGCCCCGCACTCAGACGGCCCCCAGACCGCCACGGCTTCGCTCCCCCACGCATGGAGGGTCGAGGTCTTTCGCAAGGAAGGCGTGGACGATCCCGAGGGCGTACACGCGCGCGCCGCGCTCCTCGAACTCGGGATCGACGGCATCGAGCGAGTGCGTCTCGGACGCGGCTACCTTCTGCCGGCCTCCCTCGATCGCGCGACCGTCGACCGGATCACGGCCGAGCTCCTCGGCGACCCCGTGGTCGACGCGGTCCGGACGACCGAGCCCGGCGCCGAACCCGAGCAGGCCAGCGGCGCGCGTCGTGTGCTCGTCGCGAAGAAGCCCGGGGTGATGGACTCGACGGCGAACACGCTCGACCGAGCGCTGGATCGACTGCAGCCTCCCATCGGCCTCGAGCCGAGCACCGCGACGCGGGTGGCCACTTTCCAGGCCTGGGAGATCTTCGGCGCCGCCGAGGGCGCGGACATCGACAGCGCCGCTCGGACCGCGCTGGCGAACGAGGTGATCGAGGACATCAGCATCGACTCCGAGGGCCTGCACTTCGGCGCGCCGGCCGCCCGCACCGACCATGGCCGCGTCGAAGTTCCGCTGCTCGGACTCGACCACGACGGCCTCGTGAAGCTCTCGACCGAGGGCGCGCTCTCGCTCAATCTCACCGAGATGCTCGAGGTCCAGAAGCACTACAAGAACGAAGGCCGCGAGCCGAGCCTCTGCGAGCTCGAGACGATCGCGCAGACCTGGAGCGAGCACTGCCAGCACAAGACGTTCCGCGGCGTGATCGAGATGGAGGGCGAGACGATCGACAACCTCCTGAAGTCGACGATCGCAAAGGCGACGCACGAGCTGGCGCGCGACTGGTGCGTGTCGGTGTTCGATGACAACGCCGGCGTGATCGAGTTCGACACCGAGGTCGACGCGGACCGCGGCGGCTGGTGCCTCGCGATCAAGGTCGAGACCCACAACCACCCGAGCGCGATCGATCCCTACGGCGGCGCTGGAACCGGGATCGGCGGCGTGATCCGCGACATCCTCGGCGTGGGCCTCGGCGCGAAGCCCATCGCCAACACCGACGCGTTCTTCGTCGGTCCGTCGGATCTTCCCGACAAGGACGTTCCGAAGGGCACGATGCACCCGCGCCGGATCCTGCGCGGCGTGGTGGCCGGCGTGCGCGACTACGGCAACCGCATGGGCATCCCCACCGTCAGCGGTGGCGTGTGGTTCCACGAGGGCTACGTCGCGAACCCGCTGGTCTATGCGGGGACGATTGGTTTGATGCCGCGGGATACCGCGTTCAAGAAGGTCGAGCCCGGTGACGCGATCATCAGCGTCGGCGGCCGCACCGGCCGCGACGGGATCCACGGCGCGACGTTCTCTTCCATCGAGCTCTCCGAGGAGAGCGAGATGGTCTCCGCCGCCGCCGTGCAGATCGGCGATCCGATCACGGAGAAGCGGGTACTGGACGGGCTGATCCGCGCGCGCGACGCGAAGCTGTTCCGCGCAGTGACCGATTGCGGCGCCGGTGGACTGTCGTCGGCCGTCGGCGAGATGGGCGCGGACTGCGGCGCCGAGGTCGACCTCGAGCTCGTGCCGCTGAAGTACCCCGGGCTGACGCCCGAGGAGATCTGGATCAGCGAGGCCCAGGAGAGAATGGTGTTCGCGGTCGATCCCTCGAAGGTCGACGAGCTCATTGCCATGTTCGAGTCCGAGGAGGTCGAGGCGACGCGCGTCGGCACCTTCACGGACACGGGGCGTCTCCTGCTGCGCTATCGCGGCGAGGTCGTTGGCGATATGTCGATGCACTTTCTGCACGAGGGCACGCCGCGCCCCACGCGTCGCGCCGAGTGGAAGGATCCCGGCTTCTCCGATCCGGGCGCGCCGAGCCCCTTGAACGTCGAAGCCCTGAATTCACAGGACAGCCCCTTCGGGGCGGCGATTCTCCAGCTCATGGGTCGGCCCAACGTGGCGAGCAAGGAGTGGATCATCCGCCAGTACGACCACGAGGTCCAGGGCATGAGCGTCGTGAAGCCCCTCACCGGTGTCCAGGCCGACGGGCCCTCGGACGGCGTCGTGCTGAAGCCGCTGGCGGAGTCGAAGAAGGGAGTCGCGATCGGCTGCGGCGCCAACCCGCGCTACGGCGCACTCGATCCGCGCGCGATGGCCGAGGCCGTCATCGACGAGGCCCTGCGCAACGTCGTCGCCGTCGGCGGCGATCCAGATCACACCGCGATCCTCGACAACTTCTCGTGGGGCAATTGCGACAAGCCAGATCGCCTCGGGGCGCTCGTGCATGCGGCCATGGGCTGCTACGAAGCGGCGATGGCCTACCGCACGCCGTTCGTGTCGGGCAAGGACTCGCTCAACAACGAGTACCGCGTCGGCAACGAGACGCTCTCGATCCCGCCGACGCTCTTCGTGACGGCGATGTCGCGGGTCCAGAACGTCGCGAACGCGGTGACGATGGACGCCAAGTCCGCCGGCAACCTGATCCTGCTGGTCGGGGTCACGAGGCCGGAGCTGGGCGGCTCCGAGTACCTGGCGATGCTGGGCGAGAACGGCGGCGTGGTGCCGCGCCCGGACCTGAAGAAGGCCCCGAAGACGTTCGAGAAGTTGCACGCGGCGATGAAGCTCAAGCAGGTGCGCGCGTGCCACGATCTCTCCGAGGGCGGGCTCGCCGTCGCGCTCGCTGAGATGTGCATGGCGGGCAACGTGGGCGCCGACATCGACCTCGGCGCGATCGATCACGACGAGTTCCCGGACGGCTACGACCGCGACGCGACGCTGCTCTTCTCCGAATCCTGCACCCGATTCCTCGTCGAGGTCGAGCAGGGCAAGAAGTTCAACTTCCAGACGAAGATGATGGGCATCGCCGCGACGCCGATTGGCCGCTTCACCAAGAAGAACCGTGTGACGGTGAAGGGCACGACCGGACGGGACCTCGTGGACGTCGGCATCGAGGAGCTGCGGGCGGCCTTCCAGTCCGGATTCCAGGGGTAGACCCAGATTCGGGGGGGGGAGCCCCAGATTCGGCGGGTAGACCCAGCAGGCCAATATGGATGAGGTGGGTTTTAGGCCGGATTGAGCGGCGGGAAAGCGTGATTCAAGAGCATGCGCCCGTTCACTCATTTCTCCCCTGACCACCCCCGCCATGCGTAACCAACTTCTCGCGAGCCTCGTTCTCCTCTCCACCGCTGCTTGCTCCACCACCGAGCCCAACGTCACCATCCAGGACGCACAGGGCAACTACATCACGACCTCGGACTACGAGGCGATGCAGCGGACCGAGTTCATCGACGCCATGAAGATGGGGCTGAAGGACTTCGACAGGCGAATGACGGAGCTACGCACCCGGGCCAACGAGCTCGGCGGCGAGCATCTCTCCGACTTCGCCGAGTGCGAGTCCGAGCTTCGCGAAGCACGCACGAACTTCGAGAGCCAGCTCTCCATCGCGGAGAACTCCATGGCGGGCGACTGGCCCGAGGAGCGCTCCGATACCGTCAAGGCCTACCAGGAACTCCGTGAGGACCTCGACGAGGCCTTCGAGGACGTCCTCGACGCCTGATCCGCTGACGATCGGATGATCGTCGTGGCCTGGCATCAGGCTGGAAAGCGGCGACCTGAAACGGGTCGCCGCTCTTCTTGTATCTGGACCCCATCCTCCATTCCGGCGGGGCCCTCGGTCCTACCAGGTGAGTCGGAGCGTCTTCAGCACATGTTCCTGCAGCGGCGCAGGGACGCCCAGCTCCTTCGCCAGCGCTTCCCAGCCCGCAAACGCATCGCAGACCTCCTGGAGGATGTGCTTGTCCCGTGATCGCGGCAGGTCCGCGTACTCCGCCAGGGCCTTCAGGTCCGCGCGGTCGAAGCCGTTCGTCTTGCCGTTCAGGCTGAGCTGATGGTGGCGCGTGAAGTCGCTGCCCTCCGAATGGCACAGGTCGTAGGCGGGTGACAGGCTCCAGCGACCTCCGCGGTCCATCAGGAACGCGAAGTTCTTCACGTGATCGTCCTGGTTGCACCCCACGAGGTTGAACACGACGCGGCGGAACTGCTGCTCGATCTCGGGCTGCGGAATCCCCAGCTGCTTCATCGTCAGGAAGAGCTGCTCACAGGAATGGCGCCCGCTCTCGTAGTAGTCGAAGTGCGCCACCGCCCCGAACGTCTGCATGAACCTCTTCTTGCCGGCGGAGTCGCGGTCGAAGCGCTTCGTCATGAAGTGGCGACGACCTCCTTCCTCCAGCAGGGTGCATTCGGTCATCTCGATGCCAGAGCGCCGCGCGATCTCCGAGTACGAGTACTCGAGAACGCCGTAGCCAGCGGGATCGGCCACCCCCCAGTCGCCGTTGAATTCGACGCCGTCGAACTTGATCAACCAGTGCTCGAAGCCGGCGGGGAGCTCCATCTGGCCCGAACGAACCTCCTTCGTCTCCGGGTGAAAGGCGATGACGGCCTTCGCGCGCGCACCGCCCGCGGAAGCGCCGACGCGCAGGATGTCGAGCAGCGCCTCCTCGCCTCCGTCGCGGGTGAGCCGCGTATCCAGCGCCTCCTTCCGAGCGAACGCGAGGGACGCGAGTTCGACGAGTTCCTGGACCTCCAGCGCCTTCCCCGGCTGCTCCATGAGCCCCGTCGACGGCTCGAACTCCAGCGCTCCCATCCCGCGCACCCCCGTCGCGCAGAGCCTGTCGACCGCGTTGAATTCCCTGGCATCCCGGCCCGTCCGCGCCAGCCAGACGTCGATCAGACTGTTGCCGTAGCGGTCCGGCAGGCTGTCCGAAAGGAGCCCCGGCAGGCCGTGGAAGGAGCGCGGAGGCAGCCCGGAGAACTGGTAGATCCGATGGGCCTGCACCGGCATCGTCAGCGGAGCCAGCTCGATGCCGGCCGCCGCGAAGTCCGGGTCGTACTCGAACCTGGCGAACCGTTCCTCTTTCTCCATCGACACGTAGCCAACGGCGGTCCCCCATAGCTTGACGGTCGCGGTCGTCATACGCGCTCGTCGCCCCAGCGAAAGACCGAAGGTGCTCCCTCGGGCCGATCCTCCGCCTGCCCTTCCTGCCGGCCGCCCGGACGAGACCGCCCCCTCCGCGCAGACTCTCCTCCCAGCGCTTCCTCCATCGGCGACCGATAGCTCTCAGGAAGGAGCCCTTCGATCGAAGCCTCCATCCCAAGCGCCTTCAGGAGCTTGATCCAGGACCCCAGCTGGCTGTCGCTTCCGTCCTCGATCCGGCGAACGGTGGCCACGCCGAGCCCCGCCGCCTCCGCCAGCGCCTCCTGGGTCATGCCCTGGCGCTTCCGCACCCGCCCGAGGCGCTTCCCCAGCTCTTCCAGGATCGCCCCCTGGGGCGTCAACGGATCGATCTTCATGGGATCATCTTCGATCGAATTTGGCCAAATTTGGGCCAAAATCCGCCACATTTGATCGAATTCCACCTTGGGCATCCTCCAGAGCGCGCGTGAGGCGGCTTCGGCGATCATCATCGATCACCCAGGTCCAAGGCGGGCCCTGAATCGATCACATTGGATCACATTCGACCCGCGCTGGGAACCACGATCAGCAGCACCAGGATCGCCCCGGCCAGCCCCATGGCCAGATCCAGCATCGTGTCCGGCAGCCCCGCCTGGGCGTGCGTGACGCCCAGGCGATCCGTCGTCCATTCGGCGCACTCCCAGACGACGGTCGCGGTCCCCGAGAGAGCCCAGGTCAAAAGCGCCTTCCCGCTGCGACTGAGCTGTCCGAGCACCTGGGCGCCGGACTCCGCCTGCACGGCCCGCCAGAAGAACCATGCGATCGCCACGCCGCCGAGAAAGTGCATCCCGATGTCCAGGCTCGGATAGGTCGCGTACGCGCGCGTCCCCTTCGAGAGCAGGAGGTGCAGGCCCATCACGAGAACGGGCGCCCACCCAGCCCGCCCGATCGATCGCAGGATCCAGTCCGTCCAGTCCTTCAACGCCGTCCCTCCAGGAAGCCGTCGAGATCCCGATGCTTCCGGCGTTTCCAGAGCGAGCCGTCCAGCACGTAGTGCGTCGCCTGGGGCGTCGCCAGGAGCGGCACGACGAGCCCGAGCAACGCGGCAGGCAGCGCGCCTTCACTCCAGCGCCCGAAGAGCGCCGGCTGATCGCGCCAGACGAGCGCATCCCAGAGCCACTCCTCCGAGTAGCCGATCAGCACGAGTACCGCGAGGAGCAGCACGGCCAGCCGCGGCTCGAAGAACCGGGCAAGCGGAGCGCGCCGCTCCCCCACGTGCCGCCGCTCGATCGTCCAGACGACCGCGAGATAGGGCACGCCGTGGCTCAGCACGTTGAGCGCAGAGAAGGCGATGTCGGAGTTCAAGAGCACGATCCCGCCGTACCACGCGACCCAGGTGGTCGCCACGATCTGCACCTTCGCCCAGTTCACGCCGAGCCCGCGCACGCCCCGCTGGAACTGGCGCGCCGCGAACGTCGCCATGATCGCCCAGTGCCCCGCGAACGCAGCGACGTCCAGCGCGCCAGGCAGTCGCGCGAAGTCGCCTTCGATGAACCAGCTGAACTCGCGCGGCAGATGCGTGTGCCAGTAGAGCAGGGGATAGACCGTCGCCGCGTAGATGGTCATCTGATCGAGCCGTCGGTCGACCTGCCCCTCGCCTGCCTTCGCCCGCGCAAACGCGACCCAGCCCCACTGCTGGCGGATGAAGTGCCAGACCGCGAGGTACGCGAGGACGCGCCAGAAGAAGGCCGCGCTGATCCCGTAGGCGATGACGCCCGCAGCGAAGCAGGCGACCGGCACGCCGAGGTAGAGCCCGGGCCGCGCTCTGAAGCGCTCGGGATCGAGGTAGACGCGGAACGCCGTTGCGTACACGTGGGCGACGTCGCAGGCGACGACGAGCAGCGCGAACATCCACGGCGGCATCTCCCGGTGCAGCGTGCCGTTCGACCAGGCGAAGGCGATCAGGGCCAGCGCCGCGAGCACCGGTCCCGTGAAGATCACGAGGTCGCCGAGCGGGCCCAGGATCCAGCCGGGGCGCGCAAGGCGCCCGGTGGCGGCCTCGCCCGCGCTGTCCCCCGCCAGCGTCACAGGAGCGACCCGTCGTCGACGCCGAACTGCGCGAGGATCGCCTCGGCCGCGCGCGTGCCCTGCCAGTTCGCCTCCTCGAAGAGCGCGATGCCCGACAGATCCGAGTGCGCGAAGTGCACGCGCCCGAGCGGCTCCGCCGCGCGCTCGCGCAGGCCGCTCCACATCGTTCCGGGCGTCGGCTTCACCATCGCGTGCCCCCAGCGCCAGACGTCGATCCGCGTCACCACCTCGTCGATGTCAGGGTGCGCGACGCGCAGATCGGCGAGGATCGCGTCGCGCCACGACTCGAAGGGCCGCGCGAGCAGCGCTTCGCGCGCCGCGCGCTCGTCCGAATCGATCACCGGCAGGTACCAGGTCCAGACGGTGTCGAGCTCGTCCGCGCGATCCAGCTGATGCCCGGCATCCACGTAGCCGAGGCTCGGGCTACCGTGGAGCACGCTGTCCCAGGCGTAGGGAAAGCCGCGCGACTCGGGGCGCTCGCTCAGATGGAGGTTCGCCACGAGCCAGGGGCTGTAGCGGAACGCCGCGCGTTCGGCCCGCGCGGGGTCTTCGCGCAGGAGCCTCTGCGTCACGAACTGCGGCGTCGCGACGACGATCGCGTCCGCCGTCCAGAACGTCGCCTCCCCCGTGGCGGCGTTCATGGTCACCGCGGCGGCCCCTTCTGCGCCAGGGCTCACGGAGACCGCGACCTCGCCGGTTCGTCGGCCCTTCAGCGCAGGCCCGACCAGCTCCTCCAGCCCACGCACGAGCCGCGCGTTCCCGTCGGGCCAGGTCAGGTACTCGGCGCTCTCCTTCGTGCGATAGTCGGCTCGCGCGGTGAAGTAGTGAACGAGCGCCCACGCCGAGGTGTCCTGGAGCGCCGCCCCAAGGTCGTCGCGCGTCGCGTACTCGAGGTACCAGCGCATGCGGTCGGAGTCGAAGCCGTTCTGTGAAGCCCACTCCGCGGCGCTCATGGCGTCGAGAGAACGAGCCTCCAGAGAAGACTGGCGCAGCGGCAGGTCGAAGAGTCGGCGCCCTTCGCCGTCCACGCGCATGAAGCCCTCCATCAGCGCCTCGAATCGATCGAGGGACGCATCGTCCTCGGGGTGAACCCCGCTGCGCAGCCAGAGCCCTTCCTCGAAGTATCCGAGCGCGCCGATACGCTCGGCAGGATCGCGCACGAAGAGCCGATCCGGAAACGCGACGCGACCGTCCGGCGTTTCACCGGTGGAGAGGCCGGCGTCCTTCAGGAACGCTGCCAGCGCGCGCTGGCTCGTCCGGGGCTGCGGCAGGTAGTGGGCGCCGTAGGGACAGCGCAACGCGCCGCCCTTCGCGGACGGCATCGATCCACCGCGCGAGGTGCCGCCGAGGTCACCGCCCAGTTCGACGATCGCGATGTCCTCGACGCCCGAGCGCGCGAGCCGCCACGCCGCGCTCAGGCCCGCCACGCCGCCGCCGATCACAAGCACGCGGGCGCGCTCCTCGCGCGCGCCCCCCGTCCCGGCGAACCCGCCGTCGCGGAAGCGGTGCCCGGCGCCGACGCCGTCGTCCACGAACCCGCCGCCGATCCGTCGACGGGCCGACGCCTTCACGTCGCCGCACCCGGCCGAGGCGAGCAACCCACCGAGGGAACCGGCCGCGGCCGCCTTCAGGGCCGCGCGCCTGGAGAGTCCGCGCTGGAACAGCTGCCGCCCGCGAGTCATGGCCTCAGCTCGTCGTCGTAGTACCGCACGAGGCTCTGGGTCGAGAGTCGATTCACGTCGACCTCGCGCCGCCGGGCGTCCTCCGGCAGCACGAACAGCGTCGGCACGTACGCGTCCGAGAGAAAGCGCAGGCCGTCGGGCACGTCGGTCGGGATCGGGAACTCCCGCTGGCTCGCCAGCATGAACCCCCACTCCCCGAAGCTCGGGACCGCCGCGTGGTACGGGCGCACGTAGAGGCCCACGGACTCCATCGTCTCCGCGATGCACCAGTAGCTGTTCGGAGCGAGCCGCGGACTGGTGCTCTGGACGACGATGGCGCCGTCGGGCGCGACGCGCCCCATGAGCAACGAGTAGAACGTGTCCGTGTAGAGCTTGCCGACGCTGAACGAATGCGGGTCCGGGAAGTCGACGATGGCCACGTCGAAGAGGTTCGCGCCCTCCTCGAGCCACGCCATCGCGTCCGCGTTGATGATCTCCACGCGCGGGTCATCGAACGCCCCGCCGTTCAGCTCCACGAAGGGCTGGAACGTCCGTGCGAGATCCGTGACCGCGGGATCGAGATCGACGAGAACGACCTTCTCGACGGACGGGTGCCGCAGCACCTCGCGGCAGGCGAGGCCGTCACCGCCGCCGAGGATCAGCACGCGGCGCGGGTCCGGTGAGGTCGCCATCGCCGGGTGCACGAGCGCCTCGTGGTAGCGGTACTCGTCCTCGCTGTTGAACTGCAGCGCTCCCGATAGGAACAGCTGATAGGACTTGTTCGCGCGCGTCACCACGACGCGCTGGTACGGCGACGTGCGCGCGTGCACGATCTCGCCCGCGTAGATCGTGTGCTCGGCGATGCTCGTGAGCGTCGTGGCCTGGGAGAACAGGACGCCCAGAGCCACGACGACGAGGCCGCTCTGGATCCGGAGCGCCATGGGCCTCCGCAGGCGGCCCTGGAAGAGCGACACGCTCCACAGCGCCACCAGCGCGTTCACGAGGCCGAACGCCAGCGCCGCGCGCGCGAGGCCGAGGCGCGGCACGAGCACCAGGGGAAAGAGCAGCGCCGCGATCAGCGCTCCGACGTAGTCCCACGAGAGCACGCGCGCGATCAGTTCCTTGAGTTCCAGCTCCTCCTCGAGCAGCCTCACGAGCAGAGGGATCTCGATCCCCACGAGCGCGCCGACGGCAAGGATCTGGCCGTAGAGCAGCGGCCGGAACCAGAGCTCGGACTCCCAGGCGAAGAAGAGGCTGAGCGCCGAGACGCCCCCCACGACGGCCACCGCCAGCTCGACGCGCACGAACACCGTCGCGAGGTCGCGGTCCACGAACTTCGACAGGTAGCTGCCGATCCCGAGGGCGAAGAGATAGAGCCCGATCGTGAACGAGAACTGCGTGACGGAGTCACCGAGCAAGTACGACGACGTGGTCCCCGCCACGAGCTGGTAGCCGAGCCCGCAGGCGGACACCAGGAAGACGACCGCGAACGCCAGGTTGAGTCCGAGCGGCGGATGCTCGCGCTGCCCGTCCCCTTCGATTTCCTCGGCTCCCGCGCCGTGTGTCACCCCTGGCATCACCCCTGGGCGACGGCGGCAATCACGATCGCCACGCCCAGGATGATCGATGCCATCACGATCGCGGCCGCAAGGTTGTGGTCTTCCTCGAGTTCGTGTCGCACCGAGAACGGCAGCGCTTTCTCCATCGCGCGCACGGCGATGAGCAGCATCACGATGGAAACGGCGCCGATGCCCACGATCGTGAGGATCGGGCGGATGATCTCGTTGTACGGATCGATGAGGGCGAAGAGGCTAGGCATGGGAAAGAAGAACTTGAGGGGGTGCGTGAGAGCCGAAAGTGAAGAAGGCCGCGACGGGGACCAGGAGAAAGGGACTACTTGCCGCGGCTACCGTGGGCCCAGTAGATGTAGGTCCAGGATCCGGGAGATGACGATCGGATCTGATTCGGGTCCATCTTCTGGGGGGCCTTGGCGCCACCGAAGGCGACGCCCGTCATCTCGAGCCAGAGGTAGAGCGCGAGGACGACACCGCCGAAGGCGAGGTAGCCCGGGAAGTTCTTGAGCGTGGAGAACATGGGGGATGGTTCGAAGAGGTGACCCGAGCCCGGTCAGCCCGCGTGATCGCTGTTCAGCCCGCGTGATCGCTGTTGCTCCAGCGGCGCGCCTCGAAGGCGCCGGCGCGGATGGACTGGATGACGGGGTAGATGATCAGGGCCAGAAGGCCCAGGAAGAACCAGAGCAGGCGCGGGACCTGGCTCTTCACCGAGATCTGGAACGGTGTGCTCGTGGCTCGATCGTAGGCGCGCGAGGCGATGCGCATGCGGTAGCGCCCGCGGGGCACCCGTCCGATCAGGGTCGATCCCTTGCGGTTGCCCTCGCTCCAGCTCTCCCCACCGCTCGAACCGGAGTAGTACTGGGCCGCGGTTTCGAAGGTGAAGACCTCGCCGGAGTCTTCGTTGACCAGGGCGCCGAGGACGGCGAGATAGCCCTGGCTGATCGAGGGCGCGGCGAGGGAGACCTCCACGTTCGCGCCCCCCCTTTCGATGACGAAGGGCTCCGAGAACTCGACCTTCTCCTTGTCGACGGCGCTCTCCGTGGGGCCGAAGTTCTGGCTGAAGACGACCTCGTTCGCATGGTGAACCCGGACGGCCACGCAAGAGCCGAAGAACAGCACGATCAGCGCGAACGCCGCCTTCCAGATCCCGGCCGCCTGGACGGGATTGGGCTGGATGATCCCGACGCCCTTGGGCTTCGGAAGCTTGGCCGCCGGGAAGGCCTTTTCGATCGTGCTCGCGTCCACGTGAATCGCGCGTGAGACCGCCGAAGCCAGCGGGTCCGCCTCCAGCGAGATCAGGGTCGAGGTGCGCGTGTTGACGTAGTCGTCCGTCCGCGTGGCGTCTCCGCTCTTCACCTGCCAGTAGAACTCGCCCAGGACCGTGTCCACCACGGCCTTGCCGCCGCTGAAGTGGCGGAACTCCAGGTCGCCGACGCGGAGCTTGGCGCCGCGTTGCTGAACCGAAGCCGGGCTCGTGGATCCGGCCATCGTCCAGTGCCCGTCGCTCTCGACGAGCCAGCGATACCCACCGTCCTGGGCGCGAAGCAGGTACTCCTGCCAGGGCCATAGCTTGCCGTCGGCGAGCACGCCGCGGCGCATGTAGCCGAGGACGATGACGTCTTCGCCGAACAGAGTCGCCCGGCTCCCGATCGGGATGGCCGGCTTGTTCTTGATCTTCCGCTCGCCTTCGACGGCGTGGTAGGCCTCGGTCTGGCGAGCGCGAGAGAGGAGCGCGCCGCAGTGGACGCAGCCGAGCGTCAGCGCGCGATCCGCGTCCTGGACCTCGATCGTGCCGCCGCACTCATTGCACTTGACGCGGACCGACTCGATGCGATCCGGGCGATGGTCCGGGAGCGTCGAGGGATCGAGCTGGAGAGCCGCGAGGTCGACGCGAACGCCCGACAGGAACTCCGGCGGGCCCGAACGGGTGAAGTCGAGGGTGGCTACCCGCTTGCCACCCCGCGCGAGGTCCGCGTACGTCGTGCGGACGCCTACCTCGATCTGGATCGGGAACTCGCCGCGGCACGCGACGACGTGGCCGCGCCCGAGCTCGACGATCGTCCAGACCTCGTTTCCGATCGGCACGCCGTCCCCGGCGCTCCAGCGGTCGCCCTTGCCGCGCTTCGGCGGCTGCATGTCACCGGTGTGTGCATCGAGGATCGGGAGGCGGTCCCGGGAAGGCAGATCTGCCTCGGGCAGCTCGACCTCCTCGTAAACGTGAATCTCGCCCTGGGCCTCGGCGATCCAGATCCAGCCTTCATCGGTTTCGGCGGCCCACTCGTTCCAGAGGCCAGCGCCGTGATCGAGCTGGAGCTGGCCGCGCACGACGAATCTGCGGCGGTCGAAATACCCTTCGGTCCCGATCTGGAAGTTCGAAACCAGCGGGGCCGCGAGCGCCACCTCACCGATCGTCTCCAGATCGACATCCCCGCGCAGGAGCAGCGTGCCGCAGTGCTCGCACGCCACGGTCACGGTCGCGGGCGACGTGATCGGCACGTCGGCGCCGCAGTTCCCGCAGCTCATCACCTGGAGCACGGCCGATCCGGATTCGTCGTCGTAGAGAGTCACGGCCGAGTTTGGGGTCCAGCGAGAAAACGACGGAAGACGCGCGTCTGGAGTCGGACGGGCATGGCTCCACCCAAATGCGCGGAGATGAGCCGCTGCCAGTCGGGCGCAGGGCGCGTCATGCACGTGTAGAGATCCAGCGTCATTCCACCGTGCTCGGGAAAGGTGTGGCAGGCGAGGTGAGATTCGGACAGCGCCACGATGCCGGTGACGCCCGCGTGCTCGCCCCCGAAGACATGCCAGATGGGCTGCGCGATCGGATGCAGGTCGGCGGCTTCGATCAGCGCCACGAAGAGCCCCTGGAGCGCGATCTTCCCCGCCTCACCGCTGAGCCGCTCAGGATCGAGTCCCGACGCATCGAGGGACCAGACCTGGCCCACTCCGACCGAACCGGACGCGTCGTCACGAACGGCGTGATCGAGCGAATCAGGCGCGGCCGAGATCGAACTCGGGGGTCCAGCGTGGTCGGGGGGGATGGGCAAGGCAAAAACCGTGGGGACGACGGTACGTGACGAGGGGTCGCCTATTCAATCAGCGATCACGGCAGATAGCGAGCCGCGGGCCCTGAGAGCCGCGTGGTCATCATCAGAGGAAGACGCTTCCAGGTCTCCTGGAGGATCTTGGTCTTCGGATTCGAGGGGTTCAGGGTCGGGAGCCCCGCGTCTTTCACGAGCCTGAAACAATAGTGAACATCCTTCGCCTCGAAGCCCTGGTGAACCTTGAAGGAGAATGGACCCGAGTCCTTGCGGCTGCGTCCGAAGTCGAAGACGCGAAAGCCAGCCTCGATCGCCCATTCCTGAAGCGCCATGTACATGAAGCAGCTCGCCTTGTAGCTCCGATCGACGCCATCGGCCGTGCCCGAGTAGTAGGCGAGGACCTGGTCGCGGAACAGGAACGACATGACGGCGGACAGTGGTTCGCCCGCGCGCTTGACCACATGAACCGTGGCGCGGTCCCCGAAGACGTCGAGAAGCCGCGTGAAGAAGCTGGCGGGCAGCGCCGGCGAGCCGAGGCTGCGCTTGTTCTGGTGAAAGAGCCGGATGAGATCCGCGACGAACCAGCGGCCCTCGAAGAGCGCGAGTTCGTGGCTCGTACGCGCCTTCCGGGCGTCCGCTCGCGCCTTCTTCGGCATGCCCTTCAGCACGTCCTCCGGAGTGGCGGGAAGGTCGCGAATGAACGTCGCGTGCAGATCCGCCTTCGGCAGATCCAGGCCTGGATCCTCCAGACAGCGTAGCTCCAGGCGCCCGACCTTCAGCTCCACCGCGTCCGCCTCAGCCGCACGATAGAGCGCGTGTTCGATGTGCTGGGACTCGCCCGCCGGTCCGCCGTAGACGCCGTACGCGGACGAGATGAGAGCCCGCCCGCCGCGCAGGCCCTTGCACGCGATGATGGGCAGAACGCCGACGACGCGGTCGCCCTCGAAGGCGATCCAGCTGCGATCCTCGTGACGGAACTCCTCGCAGACCGCTCGGGTCCAGCCGGTGAGATGGAAGAAGGTCGCGCGCGGGGAGCCTTCCACGAACGCATCCCAGGCCGCGTGGTCGGTCGCAGCGGAACGACGGACCGTCAGTTCTGACCCGTGGCCCGCGACCACCGTGGCGCCGCGCGAGTCGCTGGTCCGATGTTCCATGGTAGAGGCAGGGGAGGTGGTAGACGAGGTCAAGGCTTCGGTGGCAGGCGCGTCAGGGGGGGTCATTCGTAGATCCGCTCGATGCGGTACTCGCGGACGTTCTTGGCCTGGGTAAAGACGATGATCTCGCCTACCAGACCGAATCCGATGATCTGGGCACCAAGGACGCCGAGCAGCACGCCGATGAGGAAGAACGGACGCTGGAAGAGGCCGTAATCGCTGCTCGCGAAGGCCCAAAGGGCCAGCTGCGAACCGGAGAGGAGAAAGCCGAGGGCCAAGAACACTCCCCCGAGCGTTCCGAAGAACCGCAGCGGCTTGTGCGTGAACCGGGCCAGGAACATGAGGCCCAGAACGTCGAGGGCGCGGCGCAGGTAGAGGCCTGGCCCAAAGACGCCCACGTTGCCCCACTCGGACAGGTGGCGAACCTTGACCTCGTCGACGCGGAAGCCCTGGCGGTAGGCGACGGCCGGGAGGTACCGGTACATGTTCCCGTAGATCGTGACCTGCTCGAGCACCTCTCGGCGCATCACTCGCAGGGTGCTGTTGAGATCGTGGAACGTCGCGCCGACGACCTTGCGAACGACCCAGTTGAAGGCGAACGACTGGAGCTGATTGAGCTTCGAGTCCACGCGTGGCGTTCGCCAGGTGGCGACGAAGTCGGCCCCGTCGTCGATCGCCACGAAGAGCTTCGAGAGCTCCTGGGGGTCCACCTGGACGTAGGCTGGCGTCGTGAGGATCAGGCTCCCGCGCGCGTGCTCGAACGCACTCGAAAGGCACACGGTCTCTCCGAACTGCTTGTGCAAAGCGATCGTGCGGACCTGGTCGTGGGTCTTCGCCTGCAGCTCCGTGGCCCGGCGCCACAGGTCACCTTTGATTCCATCGAAGACGAGGATGCACTCCCAGGTGAACCCGAGAGCCTCCAGGCTTCCGCCGAGAGCGGAGAGCACGGACTCGATCTCGGCCTTGTGCGTTTGCACCGGGAACACAATGGTGATGTCCGGCGCAGGATCGAGGCGCTGCTCGCCGCCCATTTCGGAAGCGGGCACCGGCGTCGGTTGCGGGTTGCGGGTTTCCAGTTCGCTCATCACGTTGTCCGTCCCCCATTCGATGGCGCCGCCTTGCCCACCGGTGCTGGACCCGCCGAGAGCGCAGCCTTGCGAACGGAGAGGTGCCTGCTGCTCATGGGACGGTCGCTGCGCATGTTCAGCTTGACGACGAGCTCGGCGAGCAGGCCCAGAAGGATGAAGTAGACCCCGGCCATCGAGGTGAGCCCGAGCGTCACGATCATCGCCTGCGCCCAGCGCGTCGAGAACGACAGCGACTCCGGCCCGAGGAAACCGATCGCAAAGTACAGGATGGGAATGGCGACGAAGGGCAGCGAAAGCATCGTGAAGTAGGGCAGCGGCCCCTTCGCGAACGAACTCAGCATCTTCATCGTCAGAAGATCCAGGGCGACGCGTGCGGCTCGCCCGATACCGTACTTGCTGACACCGTGAATTCGAGGGCGGTGGTTGACCACCATCTCGGCGATGCGTGCGCCGCTGGCGAGGGAGAGGACCGGCAGGAAGCGATGCTGCTCCCCGTAGATGGCGAGGTTGGCGATCAGCTCGCGCCGAAAGGCCTTGAGCGTGCAGCCGGTGTCATGGACGGTGGCACCGGAGATCCGAGCGATCATCCGATTGGCAATCCGCGATGGCACCTTGCGGAGCATCAGGCCGTCCTGGCGGTTCTTGCGCCAGCCCACGACGATGTCGTAGCCCTCGCGGAGCTTGGCGACGAGCGCGGGGATGTCCTTGGGGTCGTTCTGGAGGTCGGCGTCGAGGGTGACGACGACGCGGCCGCGGCTATGCTCGAAGCCCGCGCTCATGGCCGGCGTCTGGCCAAAATTGCGCCTGAAGCGGACGATCCGCACGTGAGGATCCTCCTCCCGAAGCTGGAGGAGGACCTCGAAGGAGCGGTCCTTGCTGCGGTCGTCGACGTAGATCACCTCCCAGGAAACCCCCATACCCCCGACGTGCTCGGCGATCTCCGCGTGGAGGACGGGCAGATTCTCTTCCTCGTCGTAGACCGGGATCACCAGCGAGATCTCGACCTGCTCCGCTCGCCCGGATCCGCCCGCTGAGCCTGAGTCGTATCTCGAGCCAGAGGGCGGGGAGAAGCCGGACGATGGGCAGTCAGCCCATGAGCTGCCAGACGGTTGGCCGAAGACGGATTCCCTGCCTCGCGCCGCAGGAAACTCGCCTCGCGCTGCCTGCCCCCCGTCGATGGGGCCTCCAGGGTCTTCTGACTCGTGATCTGACATGGGCGCGACAGGGTAGCCGCCTTGGGACTGATTTCGGCTCGATCGGGCGCGGACTGAAGGCCCCTGGGGGCACTGTGATCGACTGGCCCCGGAAGTTGGGCACGAACTTAAGGATCGGAACGGGAAATTGACCCCCTCGGATTCCTAAACTCAGGTGGATGCACGGGGGGGAAAGAACAGGGGGCGGCGAAAGGCCTGTCGGTCATCGAGGGAAGGATGTCTCACGGCTCCACGAATCGAAGTCCTTGGGGCATGAGCTTCGACATCCGCGATACCTTGGGGGTGGAACGCAGCCGCCGGAATTCCGTCCGCCCGCGATCCCGTCGCACGGACCCGTAGGTTCCGTGGATTTATCCGCCATAGAGGCCATCTTGCGCTCACCCATCGATAGCCAGGGCAACAGCCCGACCCGCGCAGCGGGACTACGATCGATACTCGCCCGTGTGCGGCCTCCCGTGGCCTACACGGCGGTTGACCCCGCCTCTGGCCAGGATCCGAGAGGGCCCTTCGAGCAACCGCAAGGGAGTCCGTTCGGTGAGGAGGGCCGTCGCCGAGCCGAACGGTCCGACTCGGAAAAGTCTCCCGAAACCTCTGGCCTCGGCGCCCTGGCACTGGGAACTCCTCGAACGGCGCTCCTCGGGCAGATCGTCGCTGGGTCCAGAATGGCGGCCACAGAAGCCGCCCACGGGAAGTCCTTTTCATCGGGCCACCTTCCACCTGCCAGCCAGGAGGGCGACCCCATGTCATCGGCCCTTCCTGGCAAGAGTCACATGGTCTCCGTCCGCGCCTTCCAGCGGTTCAAGCGGCCCTCCTCCTTCGCTCCACGGACCGCCTTCCTCCAAAGTCCTGCCGTGGGAGCCAGGCCGCCGCGTGGAGGCTCGAGTCAGCCTGGAACGGCCCCTCCCTCCCATGGTCTGGACCTCCAGGACCCGAATCCCCAGGAGACCAGCGGCGATTTCAGCGTGCCCTTCGGGCAGAGCGGACTCCTGGATCAGGATCCGACTCAGCCGCTCCTGACCACCGAGGAGATCGACGCATTCTTCAGCCCCTCGCCCTTCCAGGTCGACGGTGGGGTGGGCACGGAGTCTGCGCCGGACGCCGCTGAGGCGGAAGTGGCCGGCCGCCCCGCCATCGACCAAACTCGGCCGACCTGGTTGAAGAGTCAGGTCGCTGACCTCGCGGACCTGGTTCAGGCGCTGGACCTCCAGGCCCGAGCCCATCACGCTCACGTGGGGCTAGAAGACGAACTCGCGCGGCTCCGACAGTTCACGAGGACGGTCGGATTCGTCGCCTCGCCGCCGCCGCGCGGAGAGCATATCTTCGACATGGCCACTCTGACGGAGGAAGCGCTGGGAGCCCTCGCTGGCAAGACGCCCAACGCACCGCGCATTCTTTTCCGCAAGCGTGGCGATCGAACGGAGGTCACCGCGGACAAGTCGCTCGTCGCGGCGGCGCTCGACGCCATACTCCAGACGGCGATCGCCTGTGCCGGCTCCGGAGACGTCGTTCGGATCACGGTGGAAGGCAGGCACGGCGAGCCCGTGGTGACGGACGTCGTGTTCCCCGCAGGGCCGCTGGCGGATCTGCATCCGGATGAGATCCTGGCGCCCTATGGCCTTCGGAAAATCCTTCCGGGGATCGGCCCGAACGCGCTCGCCGCGGCCGGGGCGATCGCCGTTGGACAGGGCGGCGACCTGGCCCTTCACCGCGACGAGGAGGGCGCCCTGACCTTCTCACTGGAGCTGGCAGAGAGCCCTCCTGGTCCGCAAGATCGCTGATTCGCGCCTCCTGGCGACGGATTTGGCGTCCCACGAAGGTCAAGGATCCCGTGCGTCACGTCGAAGTACGTGGACATGGCCGTCGACGGAAGAGGACAGAGTGCGGATGCGGGACTCGGACGCATCGCGCGGAACCTGGAAGAGCACTTCGATCCCGCGGAGGCTTCCATGCAGACGGAGGCGTCGAGCGGCGAGCCGTCATCGGAGATCGGGCCGGATCAGCCTTTTGCCCCGAGGCCTTACCCACGCCGAGAGGCGGGATCTTCCCCCCTGCGCGGCTGCCGAGTCCTCGTCATCGACGAGAACGTCCAGCGCGGTAGATCGTTCGCCGTTTGCCTGAGCGCACGCGCGGCCGCGAGTCGCCACCACAGCGGCGGCGACGGACTCGGCGCGCTGCTCGATGGGCGGGATACGTTCGACATCATCCTCGTCCCGGCGGCGCAGGTCGATGACGAGGACATCGAAGCACTCGGGGGCGTGCACGGGACACCCTCTATCGTTCTGATCGGCGACCCGGATCGCGCCGAAGCCCTCGACCTCCAGGCCGTCCCCGAATCCCCCACCGAGGGCGACCTCGCCATCGGTGTTGCGCGGGCCCTGGAGGCGCGCTCCCTCGAGCGCGAGAATCGCTCGCTCCGCGATCAGCTCGACGGTCGATTCTCCTTCGGCAACGTGGTGACGAGGGACCCGGCGCTTCGCTCCGTTCTCAACGTGCTCGAGTCGGTGGCGGATACGCGGGCAACCGTTCTGCTTCTCGGCGAAACCGGTACGGGCAAGTCGATGCTCGCTCGGACGCTTCACCACGCCTCCGACCGAAAGCACGGCCCGTACGTCGAGGTGAACTGCGGAGCCCTTCCCGCGGGACTTCTGGAAGCCGAGCTCTTCGGCCACGCCAAGGGGTCGTTCACGGGCGCCACCAGCGACCGTCCTGGCCGCTTCGAAGCCGCTGACGGCGGGACCATCTTCCTCGACGAGATCGACAGCGCGCCGCTCGACCTCCAGGTCAAGCTGCTCCGGGTGGTCCAGGATCGGGTCTTCGAACGCGTGGGCGAATCGAGGACTCGGTCGAGCGACGTCCGGATCGTGGCAGCCACCAACGCTGCCCTGGAAGCCCGCGTGGCCGACGGATCCTTCCGCGAGGACCTCTACTGGCGTCTCAAGGTCGTCGAGGTTCGCATCCCTCCCCTCCGGGATCGGCCGAGCGATCTCGCACCCCTGGCCGAGGCGTTCGTCGAGCGCTTCGCCAAGGAGTACGGCAAGGCGGTCCGTGGGCTGTCGCCGGCAGCCCTCGGTGTGCTCGCGCGAAGCCCCTGGCCTGGCAACGTCCGCCAGCTGGAGCACGCGCTCGAGAGGGCCGTGCTCCTCGCCAGTCAGCCGGACGGACCACGCGTGAGCATCACGCGGAAGCTGGGCGCGGGAGACCTCGAGGCCTTCGAGGCCGGTGCTCCCGGTCGCTCCGGAGCGCCCACCGACCCGGGGCAGCGAGGGAGCTTCGAGCCCGCGGGCACCGGCTCCACCGACCGTCCGCACCAGGGAGGAATCGCGCCCGATGCGCAGGTGACGCTCCAGCGGGGCCTTGACTGGCTCGAGCACCTGACCGGAGGAGCGCTCGCTCTCAAGGAGGCGCTCGAGGGCCCGGAGAAACTCCTCATCGAAGGGGCCCTGCGACGCCATCACGGACGCCGTGATCTCGCGGCCAGGGAACTGGAAATCAATCGTTCCACTCTGTTCAACAAGATGCGGAAGTACGATCTTCTGCACGTGGATTTCAGCGTGCCCGCTGGCTCGGGAGAGCCTCCTGTCATCCAGCCCGATGCGACGTCCTCTGCGGCGCCATCCGCGACGCCTTCGAGAGGCCAAGCCCAATGAAGTGGACCACAGCAACAGCCCTGTTCCTGGCGCTTGCCGCCGGCGGCGTGGGCGTCACGGCCGTTCTGAACCGCAAGCCCAAGACGCCGGACGAAGTTCTCACGGACATCCGACGGGAGATGGATGGCCCCGCCTTCGACCGGGACGCCGCCGTGAATCGACTCGCTGCTGCCCTCGAAGACGAGCGCGTGGAGCTCGATCCGAAGCTGGAAGCCAAGCTGCTGAGGATGCGCGCCGACATCTATCGGGAGCTGAAGATGTATGCCGAGTCGCGGGGGGACCTCGAGCGTCTGCGGAAGGAGAGTTCGGCCACCGAGGACGAGCCCGGAGAGCTCGGTCGGGAGACCGTCCAGCTGACGACTGACGAGAAGCTCCGAGAGCTCGATCCGGAGACCGTCCAGCCGATGACCCAGGACGAGCTCCAAGAGCTCGACCTGGAGATCGTCCAGCTGATGTCGGACGACGGAATGAAGATTGAGGCGCTCAGCCGCATCGCTTCCCTGGTGACCGAGGGGTCTGATTTCGGCGAGGCGTGGGCCCTACGCGGCCAGCTCGAGCTGGATCTGGGCACCGAGCTTCTCCGGAGGGCCTACAGGACGGCTGAGGCCAGCCTCGCGAGCAGCGATCTACCTGCCGTTCGAGAGACGATCACGGAACTGGCCTCGCGCGCGGCCGATGACCCACGCAAGGACGTCCTGATCAACCGGCTCAGCAGAGCTTTCTATGGTGGCAGCGACGCAGCGACGGGCACGGTCATCACCCAGATCACGGAACCTCGACTGCGCTTTCAGCGCGCACGGAACGACTTCGCGAACGCGCTGGAGTTCATCGTCGAACCCTCGATCCTGGTGGCCTTCGGGAACCTCCTGGAGCGGGCGGGGCAGATCGAACTCTCGATCCGTCTTCATCGTGCCGCGCGCAACATCCCCGCGGTAGCCAACGATCCCGATGCCTTCGCGGCGTTCCTCGGCCAGCTGATGAAGTCCAATCGGATCCCGGAGGGAGTCCGCGTCCTTCAGGAGTGGGACTATACGAACGGTGGATCCCTGGAGTTCTATCGATCGGCAGGTGAGGTCTTCTACCGGGCCGAGGAGTATGCGGCGCTCCAGAAAGTCGCCGCCGGGCTCGACAACTACGGGGCAGATATCGGGGCAGCCTGGAGGTTCTTCTTCCTGTCCGTCCCGCGCATCGTGAATGCGAAGCTCAACGCGGCTCAACCCATCAAGGATCCTGAACTGATCAAGAAACGTCGCGAGTCGATAGAACAGGCGATCGGCTGGCTGAAGGAGTTCGCCAACGACGACGACGCACTGGAGCCCTTCCTCGGCGCGCGCAGGGAAGCGTGGTTCTGGATCTCCCAGGCGCATGCATTGCAGGGTGATGCCCCGGCCGAGCTGACGTCCCTCACCACCGCGCTGGAACTGACGAGCACCCCCTCGAGCGACGACTGGGTCCGCGTCGCTGAACTCCAGAAGGTGGTCGGCCCGACGGTCGAGTGGAGAAAAGTGGAAGAGGCTCTGTCAGAGGCGATGAACATCGACCCCTCGCGTACTGCGGAGCTCGCTCCGGACTGGTACCAAGCCGGCAAGAAGCAGCTGGAACGGTACAACGAAAGCCTCGAGGACCTGATCGGACAGGTCTCGCGAAGCGGCTTCAGCGCGCTGAATCCGGACGTGGTCGGCCCCGCCGTCTGGACCCAGATCGCGGGGCACCAGCTGGCCATCGGAGACCACTATGGCGCGAGCCGCGCGGCCATGGCCGCGCGGGAGAAGTACCGCCACCTCGTCCCGCCACTGGATATCATCATTCGAGCGAAGCTGGCCAATTCACGGACCCGCGCGCCCAAGGATGACATCATCGAGCGCATCGAGGCGGCGGGTATCGACGACCAGGTCGAAGCGTTCATGTCGCAGCTGGACGGGGGGCGCCTCGACGGAGAAGAGCTCGTCCGCGCCATCCGCGCTGCCCCGCTACGCTTCGGCAAGCCTGCTGTCGCGCGCTACTACCTGACGCTGGACGACCCTGCCCGTGCGGGCGAGGCCCTCGTGGACGTCAAGGACGCCACGGCGCCGCCGGAGCTGCGGCTGCTTCGGGCGCGGCTGCTGGTAGAAGGCGACCGATTCGAGGTGGCTCTTGAGGAACTCAAGGGTCTCGAGCGCGATCCCAACCTTCGGACCGACGCGTTGCTGCTCAAGCTCGAGGCTTCGATCGGTGCGGGCATGATCCGTGCACTCGATCCCATCGCCGCCCAGTTCCGCGCTCTGAAAGGGACGACCCCTAAGGAGCGGAAAGATGTTCTCGAGAGCCAGCTGGAAGCCATCGATCAGCTCTCGATGTGCGGGCGCGCCGATCTGGCCCTCGCCAACCTGGAGCCACTCGACCAGCAAGCCGGCTCCCGGACCAAGGAGTTCTATCGTCGCAGGCTCTTGGTAGACGCACTGACGATTCGCGATCGGGGTGCGGTTCCGGTGCAAGAGTCGATCCTCCGAGCCGAGCCGTACCTCCGGGACGGCACTCCGGATATCACGGCCATCGTCCTGGCGGTCGCAGGACGGAACTGGACCGAGCTTCCCGGCCTCGTCGACCGACTGCTGGAATCGGACTTCAAGCCGACCGCCAAACAAGAAGCCGCTCTGGAGCTACTGGGCGAGAGGCTCCAGAGTGGGACCCGAGCCGCCGATGACGGGCTGCGTAGCCTCCCCAGGGATCCGGAGTGGGCTTTCCTTTCGTGCGCGGCCGCCAGTCTGGTCGACGCCCGTATCGAGTTGCCCGAGTGGTACGGGCCGCAGGCGGGCCGCGACGCGGCCAAGTTGCTCCGCGGGACGGCCGATCGTCAGCCCCAGGATCCGAGGGACGCGCTGGTCCTGTACTTCCTGTCGAGTGTGCCCGAGTGGAGCCCTTGGGTGGTTCCCAGGATCGGTGAGATGGTCCGGCAATCGGGCAGTTCGCTCTGGACCCTGTGGCTACGTGCCAGGGTCTTCCATGCATTGGGTGACCGACTTGCCGAAGCCAAGACGATCATGCGCTTGACCGAGGACTTTCCACGCTTCGGCCCCGGACACGATGCGGCGGTTCGTCTCTTCGAAGAGCAGCATCCGAGCGAGCCATTGCATCCCCAGATCGTTCGCGCACGTCGAATCCGACTCCAGAGCCTCGGCGAGGAACTGATCGCCAACCCGATCGAAATCCATCTCGCCAAGGCAGGCGAACTCGCTCGGCTCGGCAAGAACACGGAGGCCATCCAGGAGCTGGAGCCCGCCATCCGCGCCGGCGAGATCGGAGTCACGGAGGGCCGCCTGATCCTCGGGATCTTGATGATCCGATCGCAGCAGTATTCCCTGGCTGCCCAGCAGCTCGATCGAGCCCTCCAGCAAGATCCTGGTGTCTTCAAGGAAACGGTCATCGACGCTCTCCTGTTCGCGCTAGAGGAGTCGATCAAGCGTGCCCGCAATCCAGAGGGAGCGCCCCAGCGGGGGCAGCTGAGCGAACAGGCTGCGCTGGCGATGCTGAAGAGCCTCTCGGAGCGCTACCCACTGGACCCCATGGTCACGCTCGCCGAACTGAAGCTGGAGACGCCCGAGGTGGAAAGCGACCGGGGAATTCGAGCGCAGCGGGCGCTCGATCGCCTCTTCCTCAATTCGGGCCGTAAGCCGCTGGATCAACTTCGCAGGGGCTGCACGAGGCGCTGGATCGACTACCTGGCACCCCACGCTCCCGAGGTGGCCCAGAAGATCCTCCAGCGCGACCTCGTTCTCGAGCCGGGAAACCTCGACCTTTGGCAGCTCTCCGGCGACATCGCGGAGCTTCAGAAGGACTACCCGGCCGCTCGCTCGTACTACGCGACGCTGATGGCGATCGATCCGCGTCCCAAGACGGCGCTTGCTCTGGCGGGCATCATGATCGAGGAAGGCTCCGACATCGCGACCGCCAGAAAGATCTTGAGCGACGCAAGCGCCGAGCTGGCTGGCTCGTCATCGAGGCCTATTTACCTGCAGACCGTCGCCGACCTGCGGGATCCGTTTCTGGACCGCCCGGGGATGGGGAGGCCGAAGCTCGCCGAGATCGTTCCACGACTCCGGGGCATGTGGGAGGCGCGCCAGCGCATTCGGAAGGACGTGGAACCGGTGGACCTCGGCCTCCTGTTTGCAGACGCGCTCTTCCGCCAGCTCTCGGCGATCGACCGGGCTGGAGTCCTCGCTGCGAATTATGAACGCAACCAGGACAAGAAGAATAAGGATCTGCCGGACGCGACCAAGCCCTCGCCGGAGCAACTCCTCGAAGAGCAACAGCAGCGCACGAGGGACCGGGAGGAACGATCGCAAACCTATGCCGCCGCGCTGTCCTCGCTCCAGCGACTGCTTCCGGAACTGGAAAAGGTCGTGGAACTCGATCAGGACGCCATCTATTCCAAGGACGTCGTGCAGGCCATGCATGGTCTCGTCAAGCGGATCGCCGAGCTACGCCGGAGCGAGTCTCTCCTCGAGCAGGATCCGCCGGACTCCAGCGGCTCATGAGGGCGGTGCGGAGGGAATCTCCGCGCCCTCGATCACTTCCCGCATCGTTCCGAACTTCCACGTGGCGAGGAGCCGGTCAAGGCGGTCGAGGCTCCTCGAGAGTCCCACGTAGTGCCGGAACTTCTTGAGTGCCGGCGCGTCGATGCGCGGCTGGCCGGGATCGAACTCCCAGGGGTGCAGGTAGAGCGCCACCGGGCGCCCCATCTTCGTGACGCGGGAGAGTGCCGCCCGATGAACGGCGCCCGGCATCAGTCGGAAGTAGCCCCCGCCGCCGATCGGAAGGTTCTTCGATCCCACGGGCAGCGTCGTCACGGGGAACTCGATGATCGATCCTTTCTCCGTGTGCACGATCGAAATCGCGGGATCGAAGTCCGGCACGCCGTAGGTCGGGTGACGCACCGGGTGGACGCTGGAGTCGTACAGGTACCCGCGCTCCACCAGAACGTCGAACGCCCACCAGGTCTTCCTCGTGAGCGTGAAGGTCGAGGCCCGGAAGCCAACGGGGCGCGGAACGCCCGCCGCCATGATCGCTTCCTCCGTCAGCGCCAGATGTTCGTTGAAGCCCCTGGGCCCATCGAGGTCCCACAGGAACTCGTGCTCCCAACCATGGCTCGCGATCTCGTGACCCGCGTCGTAGCAACGCTTGACGAGGTCCGGGCGTCGCTTGGCGATCCACCCCAGGAAGAACATGGTCGCGCGAGCACCCCGCCTCTCCAGGAGTTCCAGGAGCGCGTCCATCCCGACATCGAGCCGCGAGGGGACCTCGTCCCAGCGGTCCTTCGGAAAGGCGTGCGTGAGATTCGCCACCTGAAAGAACTCCTCCACGTCAAAGGAGATGCTGTGCTTGCGCGGCGCTTCCCCCTCGCCGGACCGAAGTGGGGCCCGGGATTCCGAGGCGTCAGATTCTTGTGCGGTGGTCATGGGCTTTCGGACGTGGAGCCAGAGGAGGCGGCCTTCAGGATGCGCTCGAGCGCATCGAGGCTCGAGCGCCAGGTGAGGTGTTCGATGGAAGCCCGCAGCTCGTCGGCCGTGGGCGGTGATTGAAGGATGTCGGCGAGCATCGCGCCGATCACGGCGGCTTCGCGCGTTCGAGCCAGCATGCGCTCGGACGTGACGACCTCTCCCGTGCCGCCGGCGTCGGTGGCCACGACGGGGCAGCCCGTGCTGAGCGCCTCGAGGACGACGTTCGGGCGCCCCTCCCGCGAGCTGGTCAGGAGCATCGCGTCCGCCGCGCGGTACCAGTCGACGAGCTCTGCCGGGGGCCGTTCCCCCAGGAGGATCACTCGATCGCCCAGCCCGATGGCACCTGCGTGGGCACGCACGTCCTCCATGAGCGGACCGCGGCCGACGAAGACGAGGCGCGCATCGGGAACGCCCGCCGCACGGAAGGCTTCCAGGGAGAGGATCGGGTCCTTCCTCGGGATCAGGTGCCCGACCACGAGCACCATTCTGTCCCCCGGCGGCTGGCCGACCCTTCGCCTGGCGTCGTCCCGTGAACCGGGGGCGAAGTGATCCGTATCGACACCGTTGGGGGTCAGTGTCGCAGCGTCTGCGCTCCCTCCGAGATCGATCATCGCGTCGAGGAGGTCCTGGCTGACTGCCGTGATCGCCTTTGCCGCGCGAAGCCCGCGGCTGAGCTCTGCCCTCAAGGAAGCGATCTCGGCCACCTGCAAGACGTCGCTACCACGGCCGTTGATGACCACCGGAACGCCGGCGGCCGCCAGCGCTGGCGCTGCGGCCGCCCCCGGCCATGCGTAGTCGATCACGCACACGTCCGGGCGCGGTGCCTCGGAGCGGAGCACTTGCTCGACGCCGACGAGGGCGAAGCGAGCGGCGTTTCCCACCGACCGCGAAGGCACGTGAAGGTAGCGCGGTCGGACGATCTCCAGCCCCGAGCGGCTCTCGACGCGCGGAGTCCGAGCCATGCGAGCGTGGTGCTCGGGCAGCCAGCGCTGAAGCGCGCGCGGCGCCCACGGCAACGGCACCACGACGTCGACCTCGTGCCCGCGTCGAGCGAGGCCCTCCCACTTCCTCGCCGCAAAGATCCCCTCGAAGGGGGTCTCCGGCGACGGATAGAGGCTCGTGAGGACGCGGACTCGCATGGGCGATCAGGCCGAGATCCGAGCGACCGCGTGCCGGCGGCGCCAGTGCTCGAGCACGAGCAGGCTCCAGAGAAGACGGTCGTGGTTCACGCGGCCGGTCATGTGGGCCTCGAAGAGAGCCTTCAGCTTCGGCTTGTCGAACCAGTCCGAAGGGAGCGAGTCGATGGCCTCGCGGGCAGACTCCTTGAGGGGGCCGCGCAGCCACGACTCGAGCGGCGTGTCGAAGCCACGCTTCTTGCCGTCGAGGACCTCGGCGGAGAGCCGCGGGCGAAGCGCCTCGCGAAGCGCGTGCTTCCCGCGCGCCCCGTGGACCTTTTGATCGCGCGGAAGGTGCGCAAAGGTCTCGACGAAGCGGTGATCGAGGAGAGGAACTCGAACCTCCAGTGCCACCGCCATCGACGCTCGGTCCACCTTCGCCAGGATGCGGTCGGGCAACCAGGTGTGGAAGTCGGCGTACTGGGCTCGGAAGAGCGGGCAGTCGATCTTCGGACGCTCGTAGTGGGCCGCAAAGGCATCGAAGGGATCGTGCTCGGTGAGCGCGGCCCGCAGATCCGGATTCAGGAGATCCACGGCAGCCCCCCGCGTCATGTGCGCCACGCTGTGCCAGTAGGCCCGCGCGGGGTCCTCGCCCACGTTGCTGAGGAAGCTCTTCGCGCGAAAGACCCTCGGCGCCCAGTCGAGCTTCGGGTACACGGAGCCCACGGCGCGGCTCAGGCTCCGGCCTGGCGCCCCCACCATCGAACGTACGCGGTTCTCGGCCACGTCGTGGACGTAGCGGCGATAGCCCGCAAAGGTCTCGTCGCCCCCGTCGCCGGAGAGGGCCACGGTGACGTGCTGGCGAGCGACGCGGCTGACCAGCCAGGTCGGCACCGTCGAGGGGTCCGCCAAAGGCTCGTCGAAGAACCAGGGAAGCTCCTCGATGGCCGCCTTGGGATCCGGCTCCAGGATCTCGGTGTGATGGATCGCGCCCAGGCTCTTCGCTGTCTTCTCGGCGATGCTCAGCTCGTCGTGGGTCTTCTCCTGGAAGCCGACCGTGCAAAGCTCGGGCGGTGCATCGAGCTCCTTGGCCATCGAGTGCGCGACGGCCGTGGAGTCGATCCCGCCGGACAGGAACGCGCCGAGCGGCACTTCGGCGACCAGCCGGTCCCGCACGCAGCGGTCCATGAGATCGACGATCTCATCGGGTTCGGGCGCGCCGCGGAGTTCGTCCGTCGGAAGGTCCCAGTAGCGCTGGATGCGAACGCCGTCCTTGCTGCTCCAGGTCAGAATGCTCGCGGGAGGGAGGCGATGGATACCGGTCCATGCGCTCTCCTCGCCGCCGCAATACCCCTGGACGAGGTAGTCGAGGAGCGCCTCGCGACGCATTTCGCGCTCGACCATGCCCGAGGCGAGGATCGTCTTCACCTCGCTGCCGAAGACGATTCCCTCGGCTGTTTCGGCCCAGTAGAGAGGCTTGATCCCGAGCCTGTCGCGGCCCAGAACGACGCGCGGGTTGTTCTCGTCGCGCCAGTCCGCGATCGCGAAGCCGTACATCCCGATCAGGGCCTTCGGAACCTTGGCCGAGAGCCGCACCGCCTCGTCAGGGCCGATGCCCTTCGGAACGAGTTCTGCATAGAGGTGCAGGATCGTCTCGATGTCCGAGCCAGTGGCGAATCGTGCGCCCCTCCCCTGGAGTTCGGACCGCAGCTCTCGGAAGTTGTAGATCTCCCCGTTGCCGACGACCGCCAGTCGCTGATCGATCCCCTCGATGGGCTGGTGCCCACCCGCGAGATCGATGATCGAAAGTCGACGGAAGCCCAGCGCGATGGGCGATCGAAGGAGAAGCCCTTCATCATCTGGACCGCGATGGATGATCGTGTCACACATCGCCTGGAGCTGAGCCTGATGCTCGTCGGTGACGCCGCCGTGGAGGGCGAAGCCCGTGAATCCGCACATGGTGTTCTGGGAAGTCGGAGGCCGTGTCGACGTCAGGCGTCTCGCTCGGAGGCGCGGAATGCGTTGCTGGCACCGCCGCCCTGACTGCGTGCGGTCCGGTAGCTGACGGGGGCGAGATCGGTGCTACGGAATCCTCGACCCACGCCGAGGGGACGCTTGAACCCGATGCCCTCGAATCGGCTGAGGTGGCCCCCGATTCCGCGGCGGGCCTCCCCCGCGGACGAGAGAGGGTTCTCCATCTCCTTTCGAGCCACCTTCTCGAAGACCATCACCATCGCGAAGTAGTGGTAGATGAGGTCGAAGTGCGCCCGGTTGAGGAACGCGGACCCCAGCATGAAGGTCAAGAAAGCCCCTTCGAAGGCCGTGCAATAGGAGAGGATCCAGCTTCGATCGTAGACCCGAAGCGCCTCTCTTCGGACTCGCTGGACGGCGATCACGGACAGCGTCAGGAGCAGCATGTAGGAGAGAAAGACCGGCGTACCGGCCTCCGACCAGATCTGCAGGTAGGCATTGTGCGCGACGCGCGTTCCCTCCTGCCGCTCGTGGACCCGGTCCCCGTAGTTCAGGTAGTTCGCCTGGAACCGGTTGAATCCGACGCCGAAGAACGGCTGGTCCTGGATCATCCGACCCGCGACCTTCCACGCGCGGATCCGGCCCATGGCGGAACCGTCCTCCTCGACATTCTGCAGGGTCTGGAGCCGCTCGAACATGTCGGCAGGCAAGGCCATGATGCCGACCAGTCCGGCAAACCCCATCAGCATGATCCCCGCGATTCGGTTCTTCGACCGCCAGACCAGGATGAACGTGGCGAGGCCCGCCGAAAGGAACCCGCCGCGCGACCGCGTGGCGAACACGCTGAGGTAGGTGAACGGCACGCAGAACCTGAGCCACTTGCGGTAGTAGAGGTTCGTCTCCGACGTCGCCAGCCCCACCAGGACGGGAATGGACATGGCGAGCGCGAGCGCGAAGTCGTTGTTGTCCTCCAGCATCCCGCCAGGGCCCCGGATGATGTGCAGGCTACCGCCCGAGAGAATCGCGGCAGCCCCGTTCTTCAGGCCGAAGAAGGCGAAGGATCCTCCCACGATCCACATCAGCGCGCGCAGGTGCTCGCGCCTCTGGATGACCATCGTGGTGAAGATCGCGACCCAGATGATCTTCGCGTACTCGACGAAGTTGGCCGACTGGAACGCCTTCACGCCGACCTCCTCGAACAGGCCGATGAACATCCAGACCGGCATGAAGATCAGCAAGGCCGTCCGGAACGTCCAGATGGGCTTGGACTTCTCCTCGGCGAAGATCCAGCCCGCAAGCATCGCAAGGGCGACGTAGAGCGACCAGCGCTGGTCGCGCGCGAACCCCCACGTCAGGTCCTGGATCCGCATGTACGCCAGGAGTGAGAACGTCAGCATCCCCGCCGCCGGTCTCTTGAAAGAGACCGGCAGTGCGCCGAGCACGAAGAGAGCGACGAGGAGATCGCGCATGGGATCCCGGGGAGCGCCCCGGACCACCGGCGAGATCCGGCGGTCACGGGAGAGGCCCCTACTTCAAGGCTTCCTGGAGGTTCTCGATGGCTCGGCGCAGGGGCTCTGTGAGCGATTCCGACTCGTTCGCGAAAGCCCAGGTCACGTAACCCACCGAGAGGACGAAGAGAAGAGAGCCGCCGCCGAGCACGCTTCGGAGCAGGAAAGCCCTCGCTCGCTCGCGGCGCGTACGGATCGAATTGATCGTGCCCAGGACAGGATGGGTCATCACCCGGTTGAGTTCCCGTGCGGACCGGAAACAGCTCTTGCTGTATTCCTTCAGGATCGCCAGACCGAAGCCGAGGGCCAGCCCGAAGAAGATGGATCCGAACGCGATGACCCAGGCATTAGGGGACGTTGGCTTGGTAGGCGGCGTCGGCTCCTCGAGGATCTCGAAGGGGTTACCCTCCGGGCTGCCGAGCTTTTGAACCCGAATGTCGAGGTTGTTGCTCTGCTTGCGAAGCTCCCCGATCTCGGCGCTGAGCGTCTCCTCCATGCGTTCGAATACCCTGGCCTGCATGATCGCGCCCTGGAGCTCCTCGTTCTGTCGATCGAGCTCCGCCAGCCGTTCGATCGCTCCCTTGAGCTGACGCGCCCACTGCTCCCGCTGGAAGACGGCCTTGTCGATGAGCTTGCGAAGCTCCGTCCGCTCCTCGTTGACCACGAAGTCCGTCGACTCGAATTGAACCTTAGCCGTCTGACTGATCTCCAGCTTGGAGTCTCGGAGCGTTTCGATGCGGGTCTGGATCAGCTGGTAGTTCGAGTGGCTCGGTGACCAGCCGTTCTTCCGAATCTCGTCCTCGAGGCTGAGGATCTGGTCATTGATGTCCTCGATCTTCCGGTCCACGTTCCCGCCTGGGGCTGCTGCGACCGATGCCTTCTGGTCCGGCATGCTCGCCCACTCTTCCAGATCGCGCTCGATCTTCAGGTCGATCTCCTCGATCTTCTCCTCGAGCTCCACCACCTGACGCTGAGTCCGCTCTTGATCCTCGAAGGAGGCCGGGAGCGAGCGATTCTTCAGGAGTTCCGTTTCGGAAGGAGGTGGGATCCCGTGCTCGGTCCTGAGCACCGTCAGATCCTCCACGACCTGAGCCCGCGCCTTGACGAGGTCGTTCAGCTTCTCGCGGGTTTCTGCGAGTTCCGTCTGCTCCCGCGCCAGGTGACGCTGGAGAACCTCGGTGGTCCAGCTTTCCCGAAGGTTCGTGATGAACTGGAGAGCCAGGTCCTTGTCGGTACTCTGGAACGTGATCTCAACCAGCTGCTGGTTCGCGTCGCGCGCCATCGTCGGCGTCGAGACCCGGAGGTCCTTCAGGAGGTCATCCCTGTACTCCCGCTTCTCGGTGTCGGTCATCCCGACGTAGCGGGCCACACGCATGGTGTTGAGCACCGTGTGAAGTCGAGCTGGCGACGTGATATTGATCTTGGCGACCGCGCCCTCGGTGGCCGACGCGTTTTGCACCGGCCCTGTCTGCTCGTCGCCGTCTCGCACCATGACGGAGGTCGAGACCACGTACTTCTTCGGGACCACGACGGCAAAGAACGTCCCGAGTGAACCGAGAACCACGACCGGAAGGATGATCCACCAGATACGGCGGCGCAGGATCCGGAGGAACTCGTCCACCTGCCCTGCGGCTTCGACTTCGACTGCCATGACTCTAGAAAATCCCCCCGAAGGTCAGGAGGCCGCGGTTGTTGCCGTTGTTGACGTTTCGTCCTCCCTGCGCGCCGAGGAGAGCCCCGCCGATCGCCTGGAAGACAGCCGTCACCGGGTAGAGCGCCGCACGGAGGAAGTAGCCGAACTCCGCGAAGAGGGTCGGCGGGATCCAGATGATGTCGTCCTCCTGGATCGTGTAGTTCGTCGTCGTATCGCCCTTGATGATGTCGTTCAGGTTGATCGGAAGCCGGAGCGGATCCTGGGGGTCCCCCCGGATGAGCATCGCGCGGCCGATGTTCGCGGTGTCTCGCTGGGGCTTCGCCGCGATGATGACGTCCAGGGCAGTCTGGTTTCCCTGGAAGGGCTTGGAGCCCTCCGTCAGGACCTCCCCCAGCACGAAGAACACCTTCCCCCGGGTCGTGATATCCACCACGATGCTCGGAGGGGTCGTGTAGTACGAGGAGTACCGCTCTGCGAGCACCGATTCCAGATCGGAGCGGGTGTAGCCCGCGATGTGGATCCTCCCGACCTGGTCCAGGAGCACGGTGCCGTCCGAGCTCACGTTGACCGAAAAATTGATATCCGTCGGGTGGTTCACGTCGTAAACGCGCACGGTATCACCCGTCGTCACGTAGTCCTCTTCCTCCGCATTCCCCGAGTACCGGCGGCCGAAGCCGTCCTGGTTCATGTACTGGAGAGCCCGTTTGGTCGGGGAGGTATTGCAGCTCGTGAGGTCCAGGAGGCCAACGAGCGCGGCCAGGACGAGCAGGAGGTGGGGTGGGCGCAGCATGGTGTTCAGGGCGATGCCCGTGGGAGCGTCGCGCAGGGAGCACGGAGAGGCGGAGGCGTCAGGACGATCTTCGAGGACGAGAAGAGCGTCCCGGGGGCTAGATCGGCATAAATACCGGGGAGATTGACTCAATGGGAGATCCCTGCCGAGCTGAGCGGCCCGGCGCGGTTTCCCTGATGGCAATGATAGGAACCGGAGCGGATCGAAACCGACCTGGAGACCGGTTCCTGGCGCGTCGACGGGAATCTATTTCCCGGAGGAACTCCCCCCCTCCCCCCTGACGGGCCGCTGCATCCCCCGGGGGGGCACCCCTGCTCCGTACAGGGGGCTTACCTTCCGGAGGGAGTTACTTGGCGCCGTACTGGGCCGAGTAGTAGTCCCGGTAGGCGCCGGAGCGGACGTTCTGGAGCCAGGCGTCGTTGTCCAGGTACCACTGAATGGTCATCGGAAGGGCCTGCTCGAACGTGTAGCGGGGCTTCCAGCCCAGCTCACGGTCGATCTTCTCCGCATCGATGGCGTACCTGCGATCGTGGCCTGGGCGGTCGGTCACGTACTGGATGAGAGATTCAGGCTTGTCGAGCACCTTGAGGATCGCGTGCACGATGTCGATGTTCGGGTACTCGTTGTGACCACCGATGTTGTAGACCTCGCCTGCGACACCCTTTTCCATCACGGCGAGAATGGCCTCGCAGTGGTCGCGGACGTAGAGCCAGTCGCGGATCTGCATCCCGTCCCCGTAGACAGGAAGCGCCTTGTCCTCGCGGGCGTTCGCGATCATCAGCGGGATCAGCTTCTCGGGGAACTGGTAGGGCCCGTAGTTGTTCGAGCAGCGCGTGATGAGCGTCGGGAAGCCATGGGTGTGGAACGCCGCGCGGACCAGCATGTCGCTGCCTGCCTTGCTCGCCGAGTACGGCGAGTTCGGGCTGAGCGGCGTCTCCTCGGTGAAGAATCCGGTCTTGCCGAGCGAGCCGTAGACCTCGTCCGTGGACACGTGCACGAAGCGGTCGATGCCGCGCTTGCGCGCCTCGTCGAGCAGGATCTGCGTCCCCATCACGTTCGACTGCACGAACGGCAGGCCACTCAGGATCGACCGGTCCACGTGGCTCTCGGCCGCGAAGTGAACGACCTCGGAGACCCCGCTCTCCCCCGCCGCGTCGAAAGCCGCCACGACGTCCTCTGGGCGCGTGATGTCGCCGTGGACGAACGTGTAGTTCGGCGACGACTCCACGTCCTTGAGGTTCTCGGGGTTGCCCGCGTAGGTCAGGGCATCGAGGTTGATGATCTTCCAGTCCGGTCGATCCTCGGCCAGCATCTGGACGAAGTTGCTGCCGATGAATCCCGAGCCCCCGGTGACGAGGACGGTGCGCGTGGATGTGGTCATTCTGAATCGCTACCGAGGTAGGTGAGGAGAGCTTCTTTCCAGGGCGAGAGCGTCTTTCCGCGCAGCTCGGCCAGCTTGCTGCAGTCGAGGACGCTGTAGCGAGGCCTGGGCGCAGGCCGCGGGAACTCGTCCGTGGTGCAAGGGTCGATCTGCGTGTCGGAGTTATTGCTGGATTCGATCGTCGCGACGGCGAGGTCGTACCAGGACGCTTCACCCTCACAGGCCGCGTGGTAGATGCCGGCGCTGCCGAGCAGAAGCACGTCCCAAAGCGCGGGTGCCAGCTCGAGCGTCGATGTCGGAGACCCGGTCTGATCGGAGACGACCATGAGGTGATCCCTCTCGGCGGCCAGCTTCAGCATCGTGCCCGGAAAGTGCCCGCCGCGGGGCCCGTAGAGCCACTGGGTGCGAACGATACGCGCGCCGCTCGGGTGCGCCTCGATGGCCTGCTTTTCGCCGCTCAGCTTCGTCCGGCCATAGACGGACATCGGAGACGGCTCATCATCTGGTCGATAGGGCTCCGACGCCTTTCCGTCGAAGACGAAATCGGTCGAGACCACCACGATCGGGATCCCCGCCTTCGCGGCGGCCCGCGCCAGCACTCCGCAGGCGTCGCCGTTGACGGCCTGCGCCAGCTCCGGCTCCTCCTCTGCCTTGTCCACCGCGGTGTACGCCGCGCAGTGGATCACGCCGTGCAGCGGCGAAGCTTCGCGAAAGAGCGCTTCCACCTGGTCGTCATCGGTCAGATCGACCCCGATGAAGTCCACTCCGTGGGCCTCGCGCATGTCCGTCCCGAGGGCCTCGATGCTGTCGGGTACGGCCATGAGCACCTGGCTGCCGAGCATGCCGGCAGCGCCCGTGATCAGGATCCTGCAGGGCCCTTCGATCCCAGGAAGGCCTGACTCAGAAAGGCCAGAAGGCTCTCCCGAAGGATCGTGCTCCGGCGAGGCAGTGGCTTCTTGGCCTGCGGTCTTCTTTTCACTCATGGTTCGTGGCGAATCAGCATTCGCAGTCTGGCACGTCGCCTCGGCGATGTTCCGCCTGGCCCCTTCCGGGGCACCTGCGAACGGACTTCAGTCGACCTTGTTCGCGCCGCCCTCGGCCACGAGCTTGGCAGCCGCATGGAGCGACTCGAACGTACCTGCGTCCGTCCACCAGCCGTCGAGCACCTCGCACGTCATCGTGCCGTCCTCGATGAACCAGTTGTTCACGTCCGTGATCTCGAGTTCGCCGCGGTCCGACGGCTCCAGTCGATGAATGATGTCCCAGACGCGGCCGTCGTACATGTAGATGCCGATGACCGCGAGATTGGACTCGGGGTTCTTCGGCTTCTCGATGATCCTGGTGACCTTGTCGCCCTCGAGGGTGGCCACGCCGAAGCGCTGCGGATCATGGACCTCCTTCAGCATGATCTTCGCGCCCTTGCCCTGGGCCTTGAAGTCGGCCACGGCCTTGTTGATGTTCTTCTCGATGAGGTTGTCGCCGAGGACCACCGCGATCGACTCGCCCTGGGCCCAGTGCTCCGCCAGCCCGAGGGCCTCGGCGATGCCGCCTTCGCCCTCCTGATACGTATAGTTCAGGTGCTTCAGCCCGAAGTCCCGGCCGTTGCCGAGGAGCGACAGGAAGTCGCCGGACTTGCGGCCGCCCGTCACGATCATGATGTCGTCGATACCCGCGTTGACCAGGGTCTGGATCGGGTAATAGATCATCGGCCTGTCGTAGACGGGCAGAAGGTGCTTGTTGGTGATCTTGGTGAGCGGAAAGAGCCGCGTACCGAGGCCGCCGGCGAGGATGACGCCTTTCATGATGGGTGGGGTCCGGGGGACAGTTCTAGTTCGGGGCAGAACGATACCCGGCCGGGATGGCGGGCGTGGGCAGGAGTCGCGATTGAGTCGAGAGGTGGGTCCGGGAGACTCGAATCGAGGGCGGTGAGCTGCACCGTTCTGGGTGGAAAGGGCCTCAGGCGCGCCATCAGGCGGATCGGCTCCCTGCGTGTGTCTCGCTGCGATACCAGGCCACGAACTTCTCGAGGCCCTCCGCGACGGTCGTATGGGGATCGTAGCCGAGCTTCTCGCGCGCCTTGGAGACGTCCGCGAAGGTCACGATGACGTCGCCTGGCTGCATCCCCTGGCGGTCGAGGATCGGCTCGACCCCCGTGGCCTCGCCGATGAGTTCGACGAGTTCCTTGAGGGACGTGGTCCGAGACTCCCCGAGGTTGTAGATCTCGTACCCCTCGCAGCGATCGATCGATCGAACGACGCCGTCGATGATGTCGTCGACGTAGGTGTAGTCGCGCCTCGTCGTACCGTCCCCGAAGAACGGCAGGGCCTGTCCATTGAGCGTCATGCGGACGAACTTGTGGATGGCCATCTCGGGCCGCTGACGCGGGCCGAAGACGGTGAAGAACCGCAGGCAGGCCGTCGGAATGCCGTAGAGATGATGGTGCGTGTAGCAGAGGAGCTCCCCTGCCCGCTTGGTCGCGGCATAGGGCGACACGGGATGATGAACCTCGTTCGCCTCCGAGAAAGGCACGTCGGTGTTGCCGCCGTAGACGCTGCTCGACGACGCGAAGACGAAGCGTGTCTCCGGGCGCTTGCGAAGCTCCTCCAGGATCACCATCGTTCCGCGCAGGTTCACGTCCTGGTAGTGCAGCGGATCCTCCAGGGACGGCCGCACACCCGCCATCGCGGCCAGGTGCACCACCGCGTCGAAGTGCCCCTCCGCGAAAACACGCCCCATGAGTTCGACGTCGCGGATATCCCCCTCGACGAGCTGAACCGGGCCCTCCCCCATCGGCGCGCCCGCGGTCCTCTCGATGGCCGCCACGTTGCGCCGCTTGATCGCGGGGTCATAGAAATCGTTGAAGCTATCGAGGATCACGACTTCGTCGCCGCGCTTCACGAGGGCCTCCACCAGGTGCGAGCCGATGAAGCCCGCACCACCTGTCACAAGAATCTTCATGGTTGCGTGCCGGTCTACTCTACGGTCACCGATTTGGCGAGGTTCCGCGGCTTGTCGATGTCACAGCCGTGGATCTCGGCGATGTGATAGGCGATGAGCTGGAGCGGAATGGAGTTGAGGATCGGCGAGAGCCACTCGTCGGTGGCTGGCACGGGGACGGCCGAGTCCGCAATGGAATGACTGAGATCGTCGGAGCCGACGCTGACGGTGACTCCGCCGCGCGCCTTGACCTGCTCGATGTTGGCGCGCGTCTTCTCGGCGACGTGGCCCACCGAGTTGATGGCGAGGATGGTCATGCCCGGATCGATCAGCGCGATCGGTCCGTGCTTCATCTCGCCCGCGGCGTAACCCTCTGCGTGCACGTACGCGATCTCCTTGAGCTTGAGCGCTCCTTCCAGCGCGACCGGGTAGTTGACTCCGCGACCGAGGAACAGGAACCCACGCGCGCCGGCGTGCTTGCGCGCGATCTCCCGCGTCCGGGCGATCGCCTCGTCCGTGAGGAGCGACTCGATCTTCGGCCGGATCATGCGAAACTCTTCGAGAAGCTGTCGCGCCTTGTGTTCGTGCATCACCCCACGACCACGCGCAAGGCGGATCGCGAGCAGCGTCGCCGCGGCGACCTGGGCGGTGAAGGCCTTCGTGCTCGCCACGCCGATCTCGGGCCCGGCATAGGTCAAGATCGTGGCGTCCGACTCGCGTACCTGGCTCGAGCCGGCCACGTTGCAGATCGAAGCCACGCGAGCGCCTAGCTCACGGGCCAGCCTCGTCGCGGCGAGCGTGTCGGCCGTCTCCCCGGACTGGGTGATCGCCAGCGCGAGAGTCCCTGGAACGATGCGGGGATCGCGATAGCGGAACTCGGAGGCGAAGTCGACGTCCACGGGAATGTGCGCGAGACCTTCGATCAGGTACTTCGCGATCTGGCCGGCGTGGAGCGCCGTGCCGCATCCGAGGATCTGGATGCGCTCGACGCTGCGACAGAAGGCATCGTCGAATCCTCCACCCTCGAAGCGAACGTCACCGGCGCCGAGGTCGATCCGATCGAAGGCCGTGCGCGCGATCACGTCCGGCTGCTCGTGGATCTCCTTCAGCATGTAGTGCGGATAGCCGCCCTTTCCGCTGTCCGCCGGGTCCCATTGCACGGTGCGCGCCTCGCGCGTGACGACGCTGCCGTCCGACCCCGTGATGTCGAGCCTCCCGGGACCGATGAGCGCGATGTCACCGTCTTCCAGGTAGACGAGTTCACGCGTGTGCGGCGCGACGCCGAGCATATCGGACGACAGGAAGCCGCCCTCGGGCGTGACGCCGACCACCAGCGGCGGCCCCTGGCGCACCGCGAGCAGAACCGGCCCCGTCGGGCAGTTCGCCAGGACCGCAAGCGCGTAGTAGCCGCGCACGCGCGGGATGGCCGTGCGAACGGCTGCAACCAGCGCGGCCTCGTCTCCACCGCCCTGCGTCCAGAGACGGTCGAGCATGCGCGCCAGTACCTCGGTGTCCGTCTCGGACGTGAAGGCCTCGCCCTCGTTCAGAAGCTCGCGCTTGAGATCGAGGTAGTTCTCCACGATGCCGTTGTGCACGAGGGCGAGCCCGCTGGAACGTCCGGTATGCGGGTGAGCGTTCGCGTCCGAAGGCTCGCCGTGTGTCGCCCAGCGCGTGTGCCCGATGCCCGCGAGCGCCCCCTCCATGGAGCCGTCGAGGATCGCTTCCTCGAGGTTGGCGAGGCGACCACGGCGCTTGCGAACGGTGATCTCCCCGCCGCGCGCCACCGCGATGCCCGCGCTGTCGTAGCCGCGGTACTCCAGGACACTGAGACCCGCGATCAGCCCTGGAGTGACCGAGCCGCTGCTGACGAGTGCTCCTACGATGCCACACATATTTAGACGTTTCCTTGTCGAACGACGGTAGGGCTAGGAACCGGCCGCGTCGCCGGCGGCGACCGAGCCACGACGAGCGCTGCGCTCGTCGACCTTGGTACGGAAGTATTCGAGGGTGCGCTTCAGACCGGTGTCCAGATCGATCGTGGGCTCCCAGCCGAGGACGCGGCGCGCCTTCGAGATGTCGGGCTGACGGACCTTGGGATCGTCAGCCGGCAAATCCTTGAACGTGAGCGTGGAGACCGAACCCGTCAGCTCCAGCACCTTCTTCGCGAAGTCGAGGATCGTCATCTCGGCGGGGTTGCCGATGTTGGTCGGCAGAACCTCGCTGGAATTCAGGAGGCGCCAGATGCCCTCGACGAGATCGTCGACGAAGCAGAAGGAGCGCGTCTGGGAACCGTCGCCGAACACCGTGATCGGACGACCCTCGAGGGCCTGGCCCATGAAGGCAGGGAGCGCGCGCCCGTCGTTGAGGCGCATCCGCGGACCGTAGGTGTTGAAGATGCGGATGATCCGCGTTTCGACCCCGTGGAAACGGTGATAGGCCATGGTCATGGCCTCGGCGAAGCGCTTCGCCTCGTCGTAAACGCCGCGCGGACCGACCGGGTTGACGTTGCCCCAGTAGTCCTCTTTCTGGGGGTGGACCTCGGGGTCACCGTAGCACTCCGAGGTGGACGCGAGCAGGAATCGCGCGCCCTTGGCCTTCGCGAGGCCGAGCGCCTTGTGCGTTCCGAGGGAGCCGACCTTGAGGGTCTGGATCGGAAGCTCCAGGTAGTCGATCGGACTCGCGGGCGACGCGAAGTGCAGGATAGCGTCCAGGTGCCCTGGGACGTGGATGAACTCCGTGACGTCCTGGTTCATGAACAGGAACTCCTTGCGACCGAACAGGTGCTCGATGTTGTCGAGCGACCCGGTCACCAGGTTGTCCATGCAGATGACGGAGTACCCTTCGGCGAGGAAACGCTCGCAGAGGTGACTTCCGAGGAAGCCGGCGCCGCCGGTGATCAGGACTCTTTTCATCTGTTGGGAGTGGATGGTGTGTTCGCGTATCTGGGATCGGAGCTGCTGGCGCGATCCGGGAGGGGCAGGTCTCGGCTGAATTTCCATGAAGCTTGAGTCCGCGGACCCTCAGGGGGTCCCACTGGGAGGGGAGTTCCGGGCCTGTCGCTCCGCTTCGCTGCCGAGCCCCTCGAAGAGGACCTCATCACCGGGGTCGAGGCGAAGGGTCTGGCCGAAGCCCGAGATCTCGCTGTCGCCGCTGGCCCGGAGCCTCGCGCTCAGGCCGGAGGAGAGGACGTCCACGGTCCCGCGAATCTCGACCCGACCCGCCTCTGTCAGCACGTCGCGGGAGGCTTCGTCGAGTTCGAACGGGGCGGTCCCAACCTGCAGAAGGGCAAGGTCCACGACCTCGCTCGGCGAGAGGGAAAAAAGTTCCTCGCGGTAGGCGATCGCGCCTTGCTGGGAAGAGCGATTTCGTACCCGAAGAATATCGTCGCTGATCAGCTCGAGGACGAACGGTCCCCCGTAGGCCTCCAGGAGCGCTCCGCCAGGGAGCTGAACGATCCCGAGTTCGCCGAACGTCACCGTCGCGTGCGCGACATCGATGAACGTGAACGCGGGCTCGCGTCGACTCTCCGAGCCGACGACGCCTGCGGACGGACCGCGCATCGTGATCACGGTATTGCCGGGCAGCAGCACTTCGACGTGGCCATTCGGCCCCGAGTAGACCCAGCTCCCCGCCGGGGTGCGGGTTCGCTTGTCGTAGTACGTCAGTCTCACGGTCGACGTCGTCTCCGCCGTTCGAACGGAGACCGGATCGCTGTGCCGGATGACGTAGGCATCCTCCGGACCGCGCAAGAAGGTCGATTTCACGCCTTCCGGCAGTGGGTTGCTGAGCGGCTTCAGCATCCCGGGGAAGCGCTGCGTGTCGGTGAAGCAGCCGCTGAGGAGCGCTGGGACCAGGCAAGCCAGCAGAACCACGGAAGCCTGCCGCCGCGGTGGCAACGCGGAACGAAGGCGTCCCGCCGTGTGGACGGCGTTCATTCCTGGCTGTGTGCGAGGCTCGGTCATGGACATGGAGGGGTTCAGGCAGGCCGGATCAGCCGCAGCAAGCCAGCCGATGAATCAGCGGGCGGAATCGGCCGTCTGCGCGTTGTTGGCTCCAGCGGTCCGGGAGGTTCCTGTCGCGAGGAATCGCTCCACGAACTTGGTGTCATGCTGGGACTTCTGGAACTCGGCCTGCTCCAGGATCTCGCGCAAGAGCGGGATCGTGGTCTTGGGCCCCTCGATGACGAATTCATCGAGGGCGCGCATCATGGAACGGATGGCCTCGTCCCGGGTGGGACGATGCACGAGCAGCTTGCCGATCATGGAGTCATAGTTCGGCGGAATCCGGTAACCGCTGTAGCAATGGCTGTCGACCCGCACGGCAGGGCCGCCCGCTGGTGCAAAAAGACTGATCAGGCCCGGCGAGGGCTGGAAGTCCATGGAAGGATCCTCGGCGTTGATCCGGCACTCGATGGCGTGCCCCCGGACCACGATGTCCTTCTGGCGATAGCGCAGGGTCTCGCCCGAGGCGATCCGGATCTGCTCCTGGATCAGGTCCACGCCGGTCACCATCTCCGTGACGGTGTGCTCGACCTGGATCCGGGCGTTGACCTCGATGAAGTAGAAGGCGCCCGTGTTGTCGACCAGGAATTCGACGGTGCCCGCGTTGTGGTAGCCCGCCGACTTCGCCAGGCGGACGGCGGCGGCGCACATCTTGTCCCGCTGCTTCGAGGAGAGGATCGGCGAAGGCGACTCCTCGATCAGCTTCTGGTGTCGACGCTGGGTCGAGCAGTCGCGCTCCCCCAGGTGAATCACGTTGCCATGGCGGTCGCCGAGGATCTGGACCTCGACGTGTCGCCCCTTCTCCACGAACTTCTCGAGGTAGACCGTGTCGTCCCCGAAGGCGGCCTTCGCCTCGGCCTTGGCCGCGCGCATCCCGTGCAGGAGGCTCGGCTCGTTGCTGGCGATCCGCATGCCGCGTCCCCCACCGCCGGACGACGCCTTGATCATCACCGGATAGCCAATTTCCTGGGCGACCTTCGCGGCGGTTGCCTCGTCGTTCACCGGACCATCGGATCCGGGAACCACGGGCACCTTGGCCGCGACCGCCATCTCACGCGCCCGGGACTTGTTGCCGAGGTCCGCGATCGTCTGGGCATCGGGACCGATGAACTCGATCTTGCAGGACCGGCAAACCTCGGCGAAATGGCTGTTCTCCGCCAGGAACCCGTAGCCGGGGTGAATGGCCTCCACGTCCGCGATCTCGGCCGCAGAGATGATGGAGGGGATGTCGAGGTAGCTGGCCGAGCTGGCGGCGGGGCCGATACAGATCGTCTCGTCGGCCATGCGCAGGTGGAGCGCGTCCGCGTCCGCCTGGCTGTAGACAGCAACGGTCTCGACGCCGAGTTCACGGCAGGCGCGGATGATCCGCTGCGCGATCTCCCCGCGGTTCGCGATCAGGATTCGTCTGAACATTCCGTGTGCGACTCCGGTGCTGAGCTGGGAGTCAAGAGTTGAGCTAAGGAGAGGGCGGGCGGAGTGAGGCTCGTGGCCGTGGAATCAGCGCGTCTTCACGAGGAAGAGCGGCTGCCCGTACTCCACGGGCTCACCATTCTCGACGAGCACCTCGACGATCTCGCCGGAGCACTCCGCCTTGATCTCGTTCATGACCTTCATGGCCTCGATGATGCAGATCACCGACTCGTCGCCGACCCGCTCGCCGACGCCGGTGAAGTTGTCCGCGTCGGGCGACGGCGCCGCGTAGAACGTGCCGATCATCGGAGAGGTGATCTCCTCGACGCCGGCGGCGCGTGCCGGAGCCTCGGTCGCCGAACCGCCGACGTCGCTGCCGCTGGAGAGCATCGAGCCGGAGCCGGACATCATGGGCTGGTTCGCACCGCCCTGCATCATCATGACGGAGGGGGTGGCGTAGTGGCCGGAGGGACCGCGACGCAGGTGAACGCGAAGACCGGCCTTGTCGTCCTCGATCTCCAGTTCGTCGACTTCTCCTCGCTCCATGATCCGGACGAGGTTGCGGATGAGTTTCAGATCCATGCCACCCACGATACCGCCGCAGGGTCGCAGGTTCTGCCCCCCATTCCGTTCAGAATTGCAAGGAGCGGGTCCGGAGGGTCCTACTCCCGGCTCCAGGAGCCGTGTTTCCCGCCCGTTTTCTCCAGGAGTTCCACGGCCACGACCCGGATTCCCTTGGCCAGGGCTTTGGTCATGTCGTAGACGGTCAGAGCCGCGATCGAGGCCCCGGTCATGGCCTCCATTTCCACGCCGGTTCGGCCACTACAGGCCGTCTTGCAGCGAATTTCGAGCCGATCCGGTCCGATCCTGGCGAAATCGATCTCCACGACATCGAGGCCGACCGGATGGCACATGGGGATCAGATCACCCGTCCGCTTGGCGGCCAGGATGCCCGCGACCCGCGCCACCTCCTCGATGGGCCCCTTCGGGCCGCCGGATTCCAGGATTCCCGCCAGAAGCCCGGGCGGGAAGTCGACCAGCGCCCGCGCTTGGGCGGTTCGACCGGTCACTGGCTTCCCCCCGACGTCCACCATCACCGAGTGGGAGCGCCCCTCACCATCCACCCTCACGTGCGAAAGCGACTCCTCGGCGGCGCCGTCGCCCGAATCGCATGGATCCACAGGCACATCTTCCAGATCTTTTGCGCTGCTCATGCGAGGCCCGTCCGGCCGTTCGATTTTCGTCAGGGTGAAACCTCGCCCCATCAAGGGGACGTGTGAAGCGTAGAGTCCGGGCCTAGAGACAGCTACTTCTATCCCGCACGGGCTCCGGTCCAGGACCGAGTCAGCCGATACGAGAGCCGTACCGCTGCCGGTCCCGAAGGATCGGCGAACGGCTCGACCACTCATCCGCACGCACCTACGAATGATCCGACGCGTCCACCCCGCCTTGCTCGCCACCGCTGCTATTCCCTGCCTCGCAGGGCTTCTGGCGGCCAGCACGTCCCCTATCTCGACGAGTGCGAGCGTTCCCTTCCTCACCGGGCTTCCGGCCTACCAGGACGGCGCCGCCTCGGCAGCGTCCAGCCAGGAGGTCACCGATATCCTCGACGAGCGTCTCACGGCCATCCAGGGCATGGACGCCGCCGCGATCTGGTCGGAGGCGAGCCGCGTGGCGGGCCTCGTCGGCGACGAGTTCGGCGCGACCTTCGATGCGGTCGTGGACGAGAAGCTCGGCCAGAAGTCCCTCGGAGCGAAGGACATCCTCTTCCTCGCGACCGTTCGACTGACCGGTGAGAACGTCGATCACGCGAAGATCGCCATGCGCGTTTCCGAGGTCCTGAAGTCGAAGGACGCCGACCTCGTCGGCGCTGCGACGGAGTTCCTCGGCAGCATGGCGCGGGAGATTTCCGATCGCGATACCCGGAAGGATGTGGCGAAGGAGCTGCTCGCCAGCGCAGAGAACCCGGAGGGCGATGCGAAGCTCCGCGTGGCCGCGGCCGTGGCGACGAACAAGCTGGGTAACAGTCCACAGATCACTGCCGCCAGGCGAGTCCTCCGCTCATTCCTCGCTTCCTCGGATCCGAATTTGCGCGCGATGGGAGCGCTCGGGTTCGCCGAGATCTCTCCGGTCGAGGACGTCGACGGCGTCGAGGACGAGCTCGATCGACTGGCGGAGCTCCCTGGCGAGAACGGTCGTCTCGCGCGCGCGTACCTGGAGCAGCTCCGCAGCACGCGGTTCTTCGAGTCCACGATGCGCAGGCTCCGCGAGGACGACTCCGAGCGCCGCCTCGGCTCCGATATCCCCCAGGATCTCGAGCGCATCGAGACCATGATCGACGTCATTCAGAAGTACCACCTGGACGGCAGCGAAGCGAAACGAAGCGACCTCCTGGAGGCCGCGCTCCAGGGCATGCTGAGCAGCCTCGACCGGCACTCGTCGTTCTTCACGCCGGAGGAGTACGAGAAGTTCGAGCAGAACCTCGAGGCGGAGTACGGCGGCATCGGCGCGTACGTCCAGAACGACCCGGACGACGGCATCTTCACGATCACGCGCCCCATCTACTCGGGACCTGCGTACGAGGCGGGCCTCTCGACGGACGACAAGATCGTGCGGATCGACGACTGGCCCACGATCGGCGAGGAAACGGACGAGATCATCAAGCGCCTGAAGGGCAAGCCCGGCACCGACGTCAAGCTCTACATCTGGCGCCGCGACATGGACCCGACGCTGATCGACCGCCCCACCGAGGACATGATCACGGTGATCAAGCGCGCGCAGATCAGCATCCCGTCCGTGCATCGTGAGCTACTCCCCGGCGACATCGGTCTCGTCGAGCTGCAGTCCTTCACCCGCGGCGCGGCGATCGACATTGCGAGCGCCCTCCGCGACCTCGAGCAGGAGACGAAAGGGGGCAAGCTCAACGGCGTCATCCTCGACCTGCGCAACAACACGGGCGGGCTCCTGGACGAGGCCGCGAAGGTCTCGGATCTCTTCCTCCCGAAGGGTGAGGTCGTCGTCCGCACGGAGAGCCGGATCGCGGAGAGCAAGGTCTTCAAGACGCAGCTCGATGAGTTCATTCCCTCCGATACGCCCGTCGCCGTGCTGATCAACCGCTTCTCGGCGTCGGCCTCGGAGATCGTCTCCGGAGCCCTCCAGGACTACGGCCGCGCGACCCTGATCGGTCAGCGTTCGTTCGGCAAGGGCTCCGTGCAGAACCTCCTGCGCATGCCCAACGAGAACGATGACGAGTACATCGACGAGAACAGGAACCATCGCCGGGACAACTGGGAGAACATCACCCGTGACTGGGATGGCGACGGCGAGTTCGACTTCGCGCCGAGGATCAAGCTGACGATCGAGCGCTACCGACTCCCCCTCGGCCGCTCCATCCACCGCGAGCTCGACGAGGAGGGCAACATCAAGTCGCTCGGCGGCCTGTCGCCCGACATCGAGGTGGAGGCCCGCCGCCGTGAGACCTGGCGTCTGCGCGAGATGCGCCGCATCCAGGACACCCGCGTCCTTCGCAAGTGGGTTCTCGAGAAGTTCGAGGGCAACCAGGAAGAGTTCAAGAAGCTCGCGTTCTGTGACTTCGACAACCCTGATCTCTATCCTGGCTTCGACGAACTCTACGATTCGCTGGACACCACGCTGACCCGCGACGACGTGCGTTTCCTGCTCCGGATCGAGGTCCGTCGCCGCGTCCAGGACACGCGCGGCAGCGCGTTCCCGCTCGGCGATTTCGCCGAGGACCTTCAGCTCCAGGCGGCGATCGAGAACATCCTCGAGAAGAAAGGTACCAGCATCCAGGACATCCCTGAGTACGCGGGCACCTTCGACGACCGGACCCCCCTCGGAGACGCCATGGCCGAGGCCGCTCCCCCGGCGCGCCGCTCCGCCGACGAGGTCGAAAGGGCCATGGCACTGATCGCGGCGGCCGAGGCCGATGGGCTCAGCAAGGCACGGGCCGATGAGCTGCGTGAGATTCTGAAGCAGAAGAACTGAGGGCGGGGCTCGGTCTGGTGGCTGGGTTTACCGGCTGGGTCTGCCTACTGGGCTTGACTGAATTCTGACGGGCGGGGCTGGGCCAATGGGCTCGGTCCCGCCCGCGACCGTTCCATGGCGTCCGCAGGACGCCCGGGCCCCGCTCGGCCCCCGTAGGGGGCTGAGCTGCCCGCGCGAGGCTTGCCCTCGCGGCCCGTGCGGCGAGCACGCCCGCCCGGCGAGGGCGCCTGCGCGGCGAGCGCGCCCGTCCGGCGAGGACGCCTGCGCGGCGAGCGCCAAGCGATGCAATCGCTATTTCGCCGTCAGGCGAAATGCCAGAGATACTGCGCGCTGTCACAGCGATAGGGCGGCCCGGCTCCACTTGCCTTGGCAGCAGTCCCTCCCGCTGGAGGTCTCCCGACACGGACTGCCTGCCGTTCGCGCGAAGCGTCGAACGCGTGGGCTGAGGCTTCCCGGTAGCGGCTGGTGGGCTGCCCGCTGACCGAAGCCCCCAGCAGGGTTCCCGGTACAGGGCTCCCGGTACAGACTGCCTGCCGTTCGCGCGAAGCGCCGAACGCGTGGGCTGAGTTCTCCCGCTAAAGGCTTCGGTACTGCCCGCTGGAGCGCTCGCCCGTCAGGGCGAGCTGGGCGGGTCTGAGGTCTGAGGTCTGAGGTCTCAGATCTGAGAGGCAAGTCCGACATCTGCCCAGCTCGCCCATGCGGGCGAGCGCTCCAGCGGGCAGTACCGAAGCCTTTAGCGGGAGAACTCAGCCCACGCGTTCGACGCTTCGCGCGAACGGCAGGCAGTCCGTGTCGGGAAACCTGCTGGGACAGCCGCTAGCGGGCAGCCCACCAGCCGCTACCGGGAAGCCTCAGCCCACGCGTTCGGCGCTTCGCGCGAACGGCAGGCAGTCGATATCGGGAGACCTCCAGCGGGCGGGACCGCTGCCAAGGCAAGTGGAGCCGGGCCGTCCTATCGCTGTGACAGCGCGCAGTATCTCTGGCATTTCGCCTGACGGCGAAATAGCGATTGCATCGCTTGGCGCTCGCCGCGCAGGCGTCCTCGCCGGACGGGCGCCCTCGCCGGGCGGGCGTGCTCGCCGCACGGGCCGCGAGGGCAAGCCTCGCGCGGGCGGCTCGGCCCCCGTAGGGGGCCGAGCGAGGCCCGGGCGTCCTGGCGGACGCGGTGAGCGGCTGGGGCGAAGCCATGGCGAGGAACGTCCTAGATCCACTCCTGGACGTTCCGACTAAGGGTCCAGGCTGTCTCACCCGAAGAAATGACATGGACCGGCCCGACCCAGGCCGTACCCTCTCTGGCCGTACCCCGACCGATCCCCGCCCGAACAAGCCGTCCGCCCCGAAGACGGACCGATGCTCCGCGTTCTTCAGCACTACTTCCCCGTCAGGACGTTCCTCCTGGTCGCGACCGAGCTTTGCCTCCTCGGAGCCGTCATGGCCGTGGGGATGACCCAGCATTTGTGGAAGTTGCTGGGTGACCCCGCGACGACCCACGCGGGCGCCCGGTCGGCGGCGGATGCCCTGGCTCGCCAGAGTCTTTCGGCGGCCGACGGGCTCCAGAAGTGCATCATCGCGGCGATCGCGCTGACCCTCGTGAGCCTGCTCTGCCTCGGCCTCAACCGGCTCTACGAGTTCCAGATCTCGGCGTCGCGGTACGAAAGAGCGTCGCGGTTCGTCGAGTCGGCGGGCGCTGGCGTCGTGCTGTGCCTGATCCTGGCCGCCGTTTCGAGGGTGGCCTCCCCCACCGGGATCCTTTCGTTCCCAGGCCTGACGCTGACCCAGACCATCCAGCACCTCGCGGTGACGGTGGCGGTCGGGTTTGGCGTCCTCTACATCTCCCGGTTCGCCTTCCACTGGCTCGTGCGCCGGGCCGACCTGGACGTGCGGGTGCTGATTTTGGGCTCGCGGGGGCCGGCCCACGCGCTCGCCAACCAGATCATCGAGCACCCCGAAGCGGGCTTCGTGGTGGTCGGTCTCGTGCCCGAGCCCGAGTCCACGATCGGGAGACGGCGGATGGAGCCCGGGCCGGATCTGGTGACCGCCCAGGAAGAAGCCGCCTCGGAAACCACCCACCGCCTGGTCCTGAACCAGGTCACCCTGCTCGGCCGCCAGATCGAGAACACCGGCGCCGCCATGCGCAGCGGGAACGGAGAACCCGAGGTGGCCCAGGGCGAAGAATCGCTCCTGGAACTCCTGGAGAAGCTCTCCGTCGAAATGGTGGTCGTGGCGCTGGAAGACCGGCGCATGACCCTCCCCATCAAGGACCTTCTGGAAGCGAAGCTCGCGGGCATCGAGGTCCGGGAAAGAGAGGAGATCTACGAGCAGGTCACCGGCAGGATCGCGGTCGCGGCCATGCGCCCCTCGTACCTGATCTTCAACGAGGGCTTCCGCCGCCACCCGTGGGCCGCGCTCCTGAAGCGCGTCACCGACCTGATCCTCTCGATCATCATGCTGGTGCTGCTGTGGCCGGTGATGCTCTTCACCGCCATCGCGGTGCGGATGACCTCGCCCGGGCCGGTCCTGTTCACCCAGGAACGGGTCGGGCAGGACGGCAAGCCGTTCATCCTCATGAAGTTCCGGTCCATGCGCGCCGACGCCGAGAAGCTCTCTGGGCCCGTCTGGGCCAGCGAGGACGACCCCCGGATCACTTCCTGGGGCAAGGTCATGCGCAAGACGCGCCTGGACGAACTCCCCCAGCTCTTCAACGTCCTCGCGGGCTCCATGTCGATCGTCGGGCCCCGGCCCGAGCGACAGCACTTCGTCGACCAGCTCGCCGCCCGGATCCCCTACTTCCAGCTCCGCCACATCGTGAAGCCCGGCGTCACCGGCTGGGCCCAGATCAACTACCCTTACGGCAATACCGAGCAGGACGCGCTGCACAAGCTCCAGTACGACCTGTTCTACATCAAGAACTACAGCGTCCTGTTCGACCTCTCGATCCTGATCAGCACGGTCAAGACGGTCGTTCTCCGCCGCGGAACCTGAAACCTGCCTCTCGCGTTCGGCAAGCCGCGCCGTAGGCTTCCCAGGAAGCCATGTTCGAATTCTTCTCGATCCTCCTCGTCGGCCTCGCCGGCGGTCTCGTCCCCCTCTTCTTTAAGTGGGGCGATCGCCAGCATCACATCGCGCTGGCCTTCTCCACAGGCATCTTCTTGGGAGCGGTGTTCCTGCACCTCCTGCCCGGGGTCGCCGCGGCCGCCACGAGCGAAGGGGAAGCAGGGCACGCCCACGGAGCGGTGGTTGCGGTGGCCGTTTCGGTGGAGGAACAGGCCGCCGGCATGGGCGACCATGCGGAAGAGTTCCGGCACTATCAGGCGTCCCTTCCGAGCGTAGGGGCGGGCCAGGCCGACGCCCACGCCGGCCATGACCACGGGACGGACACCGCCAGCGTCGACCCCCATGCGGGCCACCTCCACGGCGCCATCGGCCCCTGGCTCTGGGTGCTCATCGGGCTGCTCGGCGTCTTCTTCATCGAGGCCGTTTTCATCCCCGGCACCACCCACGGACACGGTCACGGACACAACGACAAGGAACGTCACTCCGCCGTGGGCTGGGCCGCCCTCGTCGGACTCACCGTGCACGCCCTGACCGCGGGCGTCGCCCTCGCCGCCGTCCAGAGCCAGTCCGCCATCGCGGGCGTCATGCTCCTCGCGATCCTCGCCCACAAGGGCTTCGAGTCCTTCTCCCTCGCCGCCGTCTTCTCGATGACCGGCTCGAGCCGAAGCAGAGTGCTCGGCATGGTCGTCGCGTTCTCCTTCGTGACGCCCCTGGGCCTCCTCGCAGGGAGCCAGATCAGCGGCCTCCTCGGCTCGGGCGGGATCTCGATCCTGACCTCGCTCGCCGCAGGCACCTTCCTGTACGTCTGCCTCTGCGAACTCCTGCCCGAGGTCTTCCATCACCGCGAGGACGGCCCATGGAAGATCGGCCTCCTCCTGCTCGGCATCGTCGCCATGTGGTACGCACACAGCTACGGGGGCATCTGAGGCACGCAAGTCATGGGTGAGCAAGCGACATGGGTGAGATAGGACAGTTCCTGGCAGATTGGCTCAGCGCCCTCTGGATGGTCCTGGCGGAGTCAGGGCCGTTCCTCCTCGTCGGATTCGTCATCGCGGGCGTCCTCGCGATCGTGATCCCGGCCCAGTGGATCGCGCGCCGCCTCGGCGGCGACGACGTCAAGTCCGTCGCGACCGCTTCGATCATCGGGGTGCCGGTGCCGCTCTGCTCCTGCTCGGTGATCCCGACGGCGACCCAGCTCCGACGCTCCGGCGCGAGCAAGGGCGCCACCACCGCCTTCCTGATCTCGACGCCCGAGACCGGCATCGACTCGATCGGCGCGACGTGGGCGCTCATGGATCCCCTCATGACGGTGATCCGCCCGCTCGCAGCCTTCGTCACCGCCTTCGCGGCCGGGATCGCGGTGAACCTGTTCGGCAAGGGATCGACCGGGCCCCTGGACCAGCCGGAGACGGCCACCGCACTCGCCCCACCGGCCGCGTTCGGCGAGGACGATCAGGGCTGCTGCGCCCACATGGCGACGCCCGAGCCCGAGCCGGCTCCCGAGCCCGAAGCGAGCTGCTGCGCCCATGAGACGGTAGCTCCGATCTCCGTATCCACCGCGGATCACGACCACGCCCACGACCACGCGGGCGAAACCAAGGGCAACCTCTTCCAGCGCGCCATCCGCTACGCCTTCGGCACGCTCCTCGACGACCTCACCCCCTGGTTCCTGATCGGCTTCGCGATCTCCGGCCTCATCGTCGTCGCCGTGCCCGCAGGCTTCTTCAACGGCGCGGGACTCAGCGGCTGGACCGGCATGCTCACCATGCTGATCGCGGGCGTCCCGCTCTACGTCTGCGCCACCGCCTCCACCCCCATCGCCGCCGCGATGATGGCCAAGGGACTCGAGCCCGGGGCCGCCATCGTATTCCTGCTCGCGGGCCCCGCGACGAACGTCGCGACGATGCTGGTCGTCAAGAACCTGCTCGGCAAGCGCACGCTCGTCCTCTACCTCACGTCGATCGCGATCATGTCGCTCGCCATCGGCGCGCTGGTCAACCGGCTCTACCCGATGTTCGGCCTGGACCCGACGGCGATGGACGTCGATCCGGCGATGATGGAGCACGGCGTGATCTCGACGATCGCCGGCATCACGCTGGGCGTCCTGCTCCTCCGTTCCGCCTGGCGCCTGCGCCTCGATCGACGATTCGGCGCGTGGCTGCGCAAGGCCGGAGCGCCGGTGGGCCTCGACCTCACGGCGTGGCCGATGAAGGTCGCTGCCGCCGCGCTCGTGCTCTTTGGCTACGCGTCCACCGCCGTCACCACCGCCGGCCCCGGCGAGACCGTCTTCATCGAGCAGTTCGGCCGCATCGCCGCGAGCCGCACCACGCCGGGTCCGCTCTTCCACGCCCCCTGGCCGATCGCCACAAAGCGCCGCGTTTCGACGAGCGAGGTCCACAGCTTGGAGTTCGGCGTCGAGCGACTGGACCTCGACGACAGCTCGACCGATGCGCTGGCTCTGAAGGAAGCGCGCGCGGAGCTGAAGAAGGTGCGAGAGGAAGCGGAGATGCTGACCGGCGAAGGCTGGATCGTATCGATCGCCTACGCCGTTCAGTACCGCGTGAGCGACGGACGGTCGTGGCTCTACGGCCAGAGCGAGCCCGAAGAACTGCTCCGACGGCTCGCCCAGGAGAGCATCCGCCAGATCGCGGCCAAGCGCACCACCGAGGACATCCTCGTGGGAAACAGCGCTGGCTTCCGCCGCGCAACCGAGGAGCGCCTGGCGCGATCGATGGCGGCCGCCGAGATCGGTGCGGAACTCGTGGGCGTCGAACTCCTGAGCGTCCACGCTCCACCGGCGGTCCACCTCGCGTATCGGAACGTCGCGAGCGCGCTCGTCGAGCGCGAGACCACGATTACCGAGAAGGAAGCGCGCGCCATCGAGATGGTCTCGCTCGCCCGGACGGAAGCGACCGACACGCTCCAGCAGGCAGAGAGCGCAGCAGCCGCCCGCCGTGGGCTCGCCGAGGCCACGGCCACGGCCTTCGAGTCCCTCGCCACCGTCGACTCGGAGAGCGAAGGCGCCATCCAGCATCTGATGATGCTCGACGCCGAGAAACGCGCGCTCACCGCGCCAGAGCGTTCCCAGGCGAGCCGCTACTTCGCGATCTCCCCCCACATCCGAATCATTCGAGGCGCGCCCACAGGCGACTCGCGAACAGGGCCGGGCGGTGACTTCGGGATCGACGACCCGAGGGACCGCACCTTCCGTGGAGACGCACGATGACAACTGAACCCAAGACAGTCCCCTCCAGGGAAGCGGCCGTTGGCGGCGGCAGCAGCCGCAACGGCTTCGCGAGAACGACCGGGCTCTGGCTCGTAGGCGCACTCGTGGTCCTCGCCCTCTACCTCGGTAGCTTCACCGTCCGCGCGGGCGAGGTCGCCATCGTGGCCCGGTTCGGCGATCCACGCCGGCTCGTCGAGGAGCCCGGGCTCCACTTCAAGTGGCCTGCGCCGGTCGACTCGCTGTTCCGCATCGACATGCGGACGAACGTGCTCGATCCGGGGATCGAAGAGTTCCTCACCGACGACCAGAAGAACGTCGACGTGGACTCGTTCGTCGCCTGGAAGGTCGCGGACCCCAGGCAGTTCCTGAAGAGCCTGCGCGACCGCCAGAGCGCCGAGGAGAAGATCGGCCAGGTGCTGCAGTCCGCGCTCCTCGAGATCCTGAACAGCGGGCCGTTCGACGACCTCGTCCAGCTCGACCCCGACCACGAGCGCAACCTCGCGGAGGTCCGCGAGGACGTGACGCGATCGGTGCGCCAGCGCTGCCGCGACAACGGCTACGGCGTCGAGATCCTGATGGCGGGCATCGAGCGCATCAACTTCCCCTACGACAACCGCTCCGCCGTGGAAGCGGCCATGCGGACGACGCGCGACAAGGAAGCGCGCGAGATCGCGGCCGGGGGCCAGGAGATCGCGGGAGCCATCATGGCGACGGCCAAGACCGAGGCGGAGAGGATCAAGACGAACGCCCAGTCGGACGCGACCACCATCTTCGGCAAGGCGATCGCGGAAGCCGGGGCGATCAAGGTGAAGTCGAGGGCGCTCAACCCGGAACTCTTCGACATCGTCGGGCGTCACGAGACGGCGCTGCTGGCCATGCGCGGTACCAACCTGGTCTTCGGCTCGGACCACTGGCTCATGCGAGTGTTCGAAGATCCCGCCCGCCGTTCGCTCCCAGGCGTCGCCGAGGAGTCGCCGGAGAGCCCGACGCCCGCGGAAACGGGCGGGGAGAGCGACCAGTGAAGCCGCGCACGATCGCGATCCTGGCCGGTGCTGCCGCCTTCTTCGGGATGGCCGCGTACCAGTCGTTCGTCACGCTCGACAACGACGAGCGCGGCGTCGTCGAACGCTTCGGTAACCCCGTGCGCGACCTCCTTCCCGGACTTCACCTCAAGCTGCCGTTCGGGATCGAGCGCGTTCGCCGCGTGCCTGCGCCGGAGCGCTCGCTGCCCATGCCCGTCGGCTATCGTCTCATCGACGAGAAGCTCGGCCGCAGCCCGAAGGGCCCCGAAAAGGAGTGGCTCACGGGCGACAGCAACATCGTCGAGATCAAGGCCAGCGTGCTCTACGCGATCCGCGATCCGCGCGCCTATCTCTACGGCGCGTCGAGCGTCACGGACCTCGATCCTTACAACCTCGAGCCGAGCTCCCCTGACTTCGCGATCCGTCGCGTGGCCGAGGCTGCGCTGACCGAGATCATCGGCTCGATGCCGGTCACCGAGGTCATCACGAGCGGCGCCGCGTCCATCGCGGTCGAAGCCAAGGCGCGCATCCAGGAGGACGTCGACCAGCTGGGTCTGGGCGTGGAGATCGTCCGCTTCCAGCTCCTCGACAGCGGTCCACTCGCGAGCGTCGAACCCGCCTTCCGCGCGGTTCAAGACGCCAAGGCGGAGCGGGACCAGCATCGCAACCGGGCCGAGACCGCCGCCGGAGAGATGGTGAGCCAGGCCCGGCGCTCCGCGCAGATCACGCTCCAGGAAGCCCGGTCGCGCGCGGAGCGCCTGGTGCTGGAGGCCCAGAGCGAGGCCGACCAGTTCGAGGCCCTGCAAGCGGCGCTCGGGGACATCGACTCCCCTGCGACGGTCGCGCGCCGGCTGGAGATGATCCAGGAGCTACTGAACGTCGCAGCGTCGATCCACAGCATGCCCGCGACGGCGGCAGAGCCGGCGATCTTCTACACGGATCGGTGAGTCTCAGGTCTACGGGCGTTCGAGAGCGTGGATCCAAACGAGACCGAAGAGCCCACGACGTGACACTTCGGAGGAGGTGAAGCACGCCATCCCGAGGAGTCCCACCGGCGGGCGCGGGCGGGGGCTAGTCTCTTGGGTATGCATCGCCCCAGCGCTCCCCCGACTTCTCCCGCCCGTCGTGCTCTCACCCCTTCTCTCCGGCTGGCGGCGAGCGCTGCGGCTCTCGCGCTGATCGGGTGCCAGGCCGTTCGCCCGACCGGATCGATCGTGACGGTGGCCCCTCTGGTGAGCGAGGGCGCCGCCGCCGTTCCGGACGCTTCGTACGCGCTGGCGGTGGACTGCCCCGACGGCGCGGCGCTGATCCCCGATGGGAGCGCGCCCGCGCGGGAGATTCCGGAGCTCGAAGTCGTGGACGGCATCGTCCTGGCGATCCACGGTGGCGCGGGCACGATCCGCCGCGACGCCATGACGCCTGAACTCGACGCGGCCTATCGCGCGACCATCGCCGACGCCCTGCTCCGCGGGCACCGGGTCCTCATGAACGGAGGTCGCGCCGCCGATGCGATCGAAGCCGCCATCCATCCGCTGGAGGACTCACCGCTCTTCAACGCGGGGCGCGGGGCCGTGCTCACCGACCAGGGGACCGTCGAGATGGACGCCTCCATCATGCTGGGACGCAGCGGCCTGGCAGGCGCGATCGCGGGCGCGAAGACGGTGCGCCACCCGATCAGCGCCGCCCGGGCGGTCATGGAGAAAACCGAGCACGTGCTGCTCTCCGGGGAGGGCGCCGACCGTTTTGCCGCCGAGCAGAACCTGGAGGCCATGCCAGCGGAGTGGTTCGTCACGCCCCATCGCCTTCGCCAGCTCGAGCTGCTCCGTGAGCAGAGCGGTGACGAGGTCGGAGCGCTGAGCGCTCCGGATCGGCGCACGGGCGAAAGCTCTCTCGAGCGCGCCCTCGGCCCGGATCACAAGTTCGGCACCGTAGGTTGCGTCGCCCTCGATCAGGAAGGCCATCTCGCCGCGGGCACCTCGACCGGCGGCATGGCCCGGAAGGCCTGGGGCCGGATCGGCGACTCCCCCATCATCGGCGCGGGGACCTGGGCCGACGACCGGACCTGCGCGGTCTCCTGCACGGGCTGGGGCGAGTTCTTCCTCCGCAAGGCCATCGCCCACCAGATCCATGGCCGGATGCTCTACGGAGGAGCCGGAATCGGCGCCGCGGCCCGCGAGACGGTCCTGGAGGAGCTGCCGAAGGGCGGCGGCTCCGGGGGCTGTATCGCCCTCGACTCGGCGGGGCGCCTGGCCGCCCCCTTTACGACCCCGGGGATGTACCGGGGCTGGGTCGATGCCCAGGGACGGGTCACCGTCCGTATCTACGGCGACGAGCGCCGGTAAATTTCGGACCTTCGGGGTGGCTTCAGCGGCGCCCCTCGCTACTCTTTCAGGCCAAACGCCCACAGGCCGAGAGGGCCGGACCGTCGTGGTGACGGGCTGCCCTCCCCTTAGAATCCCATTCAGCCTCCCCCGAAGGGGAGCTTCAGCCATGTCCCGTACTTGCCAAGTCACCGATCGCGGAACCCAAACGGGTGGAAACATCGCCCGCCGTGGTCTCCCCAAGAAGTCTGGCGGCGTCGGTCTCCGCACCACGGGGCATACGAAGCGCACGTTCAAGGTGAACGTTCAGAAGAAGCGCATCTGGGTTCCGGAGATGGGTGAGTACGTCACCGTCCGCCTTTCGACCAAGGCGATGCGCACGATCGACAAGAACGGCGCGTACCCGACGCTCCTGAAGGCTGGCCTGATCAAGGCCGTCAAGCCGAAGGCGAAGTCGCAGGACTGATCGAACCGTACCGATTCGAACGCCTCCCCGGCCACAAGGTGGACGGGTGGAGTTCGACGACGAGGCCTCCCTTGCGGAGGCCTTTTTCGTGCGAGTCGTTACGCTCGTGGCATGCTGCTCTCTCTTTCGATCGCCTGCTTCTCTTTCCTTCCCCAGGCTTCGCCGCAGCAGGCGAGCGCAGCGGCGCCGCAGAATGCGAGCGCAGCGGCGCCACAGAATGCGAGCGCAGCGGCGCCGCTGGGGCTCGAGTACTGGTCGGGCGAGTCCCACGCCACGAGGCTCGCCCACGACGAAGCCGTGGTCCAGGCCATCGATCCCGCGTCACTCTCGTCCTGGCACGACCTCGTCGCGAGCGAGCCTCACTCGGCGGGCTCCGAGGGCGACGAGCGACTGATCGCCTCGCTCGCCAGCGCCTTCGAGGGAATGGGACTCGAAGTCCAGGTCCACCCGTTCACGACCTACCTGAGCCGCCCCGTCAGCGCCGAACTCGAGATCGTGAGCCCCGCGCAGGTGACGCTGAGCCTGACCGAGGGCGTGCTCCCTGGGGATCCATTCAGTGAAGACCTCGATGATGCCGACGCGGCCCTCCTGCGTCTCGGCTGGAACGCCTACTCAGGGAGCGGCGACGTCACGGGCGAGGTGGTCTACGCGAACTATGGGCGACTGGAGGACTTCCAGAAGCTCCGCGACCTCGGGGTCGACTGCACCGGCAAGATCGTGATGACCCGCTACGGCGGGAACTTCCGCGGCTACAAGGCGAAGTACGCCGAGGCCGCTGGCGCGGCCGGGCTCATCATCTTCACGGACCCCGCGGACTCGGGCTACGGTCGCGGCCTCGAGGCCCCCGAAGGCGGCTGGGCCAACTGCAATCAGATCCAGCGCGGCTCGCTGAAGACGCTCCTGTACTCCGGTGATCCGCTGACGCCGGGCCGAGAGGCCACGGCCGACGCCGAGCGCCTCGACCCTGCCGAGGTCGCGCTGCCGAAAATCCCCGTGCAGCCCGTCGGCTGGCTCGCGGCGACCCAGATCATGGCGCCGATGGACGGCCCCAGCGTGCCCGGCGACTGGCAGGGCGGCATGCCGTTCCGCTATCGCCTCACGGGCGGCCAGGACCTCCGGGTTCGACTTGCCGTCGAGCAGAAGCGAGAACTCATCGAGACCGCCAACGTGATCGCGACCCTGCGCGGCACCGACTCGAAGCCGGAGGATCCGGGTCTTATCGTCGGCTGCCACCATGACGCTTGGATCTACGGCGCGTCCGATCCGACGTCGGGGCTGATCGGCGTGCTGGAAGCAGCGCGCGTGCTGACGGAGCAATACAAGATCAGGGACGAGCCGCCAGCCCGCACGATCACCTTCGCCGCGTGGGGCGCGGAAGAGCACGGGGTCATCGGCTCGACCGAGTGGGTGGAAGGCAACCGGATGCGGATCATCCGCGGCGGCACGCTCTACGTGAACCTCGACGCAGCGGCATCGGGCCTTCGGCTCGGCGTTTCGGCATCGCCTTCGCTGACGCGCCTGCTCGCCGGAGCTGCGGCGCGCGTGCCCCAGCCTGTCGTCGATGCGAAGGGCGAGGTCACCTACGAAGGCACCGCGCTCGACGCGTGGCTCGCCAGGACCCCGGGTGAGGCACTGCCCAGGGTCGGCTTCCTGGGAGGCGGCTCCGACCACGTCTCGTTCCTCGCGCTCTGCTCCCTGCCGAGCGCCTCGATCTCGGCGGGCGGCGCGCCCGGCACCGCGTACCACAGTCTGTATGACGACCTCGACTGGTACCGACGCGTCGTCGGTCCCGACTACGAGTCCGCCGCCCTCGTGACGCGCGTCACCGCCGTCGCGGTCGATCGCGCGGCGTGTGCGCCGCTGCCTCCGGTCGATCTGGCCGCGCCCGCAGCCGCCCTCGCGCGGGCCGCAGAAGCGCTCGCGAAGAGTCATCCGACCGTGTTCCAGGAGACCGCCAGCCTCGGACCGCTGATCGCGCACGCCGAGGCCCAGGTGAAGCGAGCCGAGCGGGTGCAGAGCGGCCTGGAGGCCTCCCTGGCGAAGGCCGATGACCGCGACGCGACCTGGCGAGCCGAGGCCGAGGCCGTCCTCCGACGCATGGAGCGCGACTGGCTGCGCGAGGCTGGCCTCCCGGGCCGCCCGTGGTATCGCAACCTTTACGCGGCCCCGGATGAGACGTCAGGCTACGCCGCGTGGCCGCTCCCCGGGCTTCAGAAAGCGGCGCTGGAAGGCGACCAGGATCTCGCTGCTGGTCAGGCAGCTCAGCTGGAAGACGTCCTACTGCGACGTGAGGCGCGCCTGGAGCAGCTGATGCGCTTGCTCCGCGGCGACGAAAGCGCCGTTGAATCCTCCGGCCAGAAATAGACACCTCGCCAGCTCCCGCCCTCTCGCCCCTTCCATGTGGGCAGCCCGCGCCCCACAATCGAAGCGCACTGATTCGTCGCCCCCACGCCTGATCCAGCCATGAAGTTCCCGACCCTTAGCCTCCTCCAGTCGTGCTCCTGGACCCTTGCGGGAGCCGCCGCGCTCCTGGCCACGGGCTGCGGGGAATCGACGCCCCAGCGCATCGACTCCAGCGCCACCGTCACCGCCTCGGGCGACGCGAAGGGCGACTCTGCGGGCGGCGAAGTCATCAAGGGCCGCTCCTTCACGGATGTGGCGCCGGAGCCTGAAGCGGAATCGGTCGAAGACGGGGCGATCGCCGAAGCGGCGAGCGGAACCAGCGATGATATCCCGATGGAGGCGCGCCCCGCACCGGGCGGCGGCATGCCGACGTTCATCGACCCGAACCTCGCCGCGGGCCTGCGGGAGGACCCGGGCAAGACCGCCGCGGGCACCATCGATGGCCTCGTCACCTTCGGCGATCTCTCTCTGCTCGGCGCCGACATCGACGAGCTGCTCGATTACATCTACAAGCCGGACACCGAGCGCGCCAAGCGCTTCAAGTTCCCGGAGAAGGTCCTCGCTGCGGCGGGCGACGACAAGGCGATCGTCGGCTACATGATCGCACTGGAGTACAAACCGCGCACCAACGACGTGATCTCGTTCATGCTCGTCCGCGACCTCCAGTCGTGCTGCTTCGGCGGCGTGCCGCGTCCTGACGAGTGGATCATGGTCGAGATGGAAGAGGGCAAGAGCACCGAGTACTTCATGTACGTTCCGGTGACGGTTCGCGGCAAGTTCACGCCGGGTCGCGTCGAGGACGAGTATGGCTACGCCGCCGCGATCTACAACCTGGAGGCCTCCAGCGTCGAACGCTACGAGGCCCCGGTGCCTGAGAAGCAGTAGAGCTCCCGCCCCAGAACGTCGCTGCGGAAGTTCGCTACCGAAGCTTCTGCAGCTGGATCCCGATCAGCGCCACGTCGTTCGGGCGCACGCCCTCGATTCGGGAGGCCGCCCCCAGGGTTCGCGGGCGCAGATCCATCAGCTTCTCCCGCGCCTCCGTCGCGAGCCCCTGCATCGCCGCGTAGTCGAGGTCCCGCGGGATCTCCTCCGACTCCTGGCGCGCGAGGCGGTCGATCTGGAGCTGCTGGCGATCGATGTAGCCCTCGTACTTCACGTCAATCTCCACGGCCTCCTCGATCTCCTCGCCGAGATTCCGAAGGCCGCTCGATGCGTCGAGCCCCGCCGTGACCGACGCGAACGTCTCCTCGGGGCGACGGAGCACCTCCGCGAGCGGCTTGTTGTCCGCGTTCCGAAGCTTCGACAGCGTCTGCCGCGCGCGCGCGATCGCCCCCTCCTTCGCCACGATCGCGTCGAAGCGCGAGCGCTCCACGAGGCCCGCCTCCACGGCCAGCGGGACGAGCCGGCGATCCGCGTTGTCCTGGCGGAGCAGCAGCCGGTACTCGGCGCGACTGGAGAACATCCGGTAGGGCTCCTTCGGGTTGGTGATGACGAGGTCATCCACCATCACGCCGAGGTACGCTTCGTGGCGCTTCAGCACGAACGGCGCGCGGTCCTGGACCCAGAGCGCCGCATTGGCGCCCGCGATGAGCCCCTGACCCGCCGCCTCCTCGTAGCCCGACGTTCCGTTGATCTGACCGGCGAGGAACAGACCCGGAACGTCCTGAACGGCCAGCGTATCGCTGAGCTGGCTCGGCTGGACGAAGTCGTACTCGACGGCGTAGCCGTGGCGCAGGAACTTCGCGGACTCCAGCCCCGGGATCGTGTGAATGAACCGCTCCTGGATCTCGGCGGGCAGCGACGTCGATACGCCATTCACGTAGAGCACGTCGGTGTCGAGACCCTCGGGCTCCACGAACACCTGGTGCCGATCGCGATCGGGGAAGCGCATGATCTTGTCCTCCACCGACGGGCAGTAGCGCGGCCCGACGCCCTGAATCGCGCCCATGTACATCGGCGCGCGGTGCACGTTGTCGCGGATGATGTCGTGGGTGGCGGGCGACGTGTAGGTGATGTGGCAGGGGACCTGCGGCAGGAACGGGAAGCGCGCCGCGTCCGTCAGGTAGGAGAACGGCTTCGGCACGGCGTCCCCCGGCTGCTCCTCCATCACCCCGAAGTCCACGGTCCTCGCATCGAGGCGCGGTGGCGTGCCCGTCTTGAGCCGGCCGAGGCGCAGGCCGAGGGTCTCGACGTCGCCCGAGAGTCCCTCGGCGCTGCGCTCACCCACGCGGCCGCCCTGGGACTTCGCTTCCCCCGTGTGCATGACGGCGCGCAGGAACGTGCCCGTGGTCATGATCGTCGAGGGCGCGCGAAGCTCGCGACCGCTCTCCAGACGCACACCGACCACCGAAGGCTTGCCGCCACTGGCAGCAGGCTCGCCGAAGAGAAGGCCGACGGCCGCGCCCTCGATCAGGTCGATGCCGCCGTGGCCCAGCACCGTTTCCGTGGCGACCTCGCGGTAGCGATGGCGGTCGGACTGACAGCGCGGCGCGCGCACCGCGGCGCCCTTGGCCGTGTTCAGCATCCGGAACTGGATTCCGGTCGCGTCCGCCACCCGCCCCATGGCGCCGCCGAGCGCATCGATCTCGCGCACGATCTGGCCCTTCCCGAGCCCACCGATCGCGGGATTGCAGGACATCTCCCCCACCTTGGCCCGATCGAAGCTGACGAGCGCCACGCTCGACCCGAGCCGCGCCGCCGCGAGGGCCGCCTCGACGCCGGCGTGCCCGCCGCCGACCACGACGACGTCGAAGTCCCGGGGACCGCGGAGGTCGGGCGGGCCGTGGGGATGCCGCTGGCGGCGCTCGGAGCGGGACTCCGAGGACGCTTCGGTCATGTAGCTGCGCGGTGTTTCGGGCACGATGGTGGTGGGGCGGAGGCGTGAAGGCTGGTTCCGGGGGCTCTCCGGAACTTCGGGGAGGTAAGTCTGCGAAGAGGGGCAGGGACCCGCAATCGCGAGCCGAAGATGACGGACATGCACGCCTGGGTCTTTCGTCACTTGGATCAGCTCCGTCCGATCTACGAGCGGGACTTCCCGCCTTACCCCCACGGATCCCGCGGGGCCGACGCCCAGGGAGGCGAACGAGGGAAGCCGCCGGGCGTGGCGGCCGCTCCAGGTACGATGTACCGGGTTCCCGGCAGCCTGGACGTGTCGATGGCCCCCATGCCCGGCCATGAAGGTAGACGCCAATCGGTGACCTGACCGGGCCAGTGAACTACGATCGGGAGCCATGGAACCCGCCCCATTCGCCTTCTCGACCGCCATTCTCACGACCGGCAGCCTCGCGGTTCTCCTGATCCCCTTGGGATCGTCGAGCCTCGGATCCCCGGATCCGCTCCTCGGTCTCCCTTCCAGGCCGGGCGCTTCAACTGCGAGCCTCGGCCCCCTGAACCAGGTGGGAGAGACGACCCGACAGGGGCGTCGGAGCCTGGAAGACCTCCTCCGCGAGGTTCGCGCCGAGCGCGTCCGCACGGTGGCCAGCCTGCTGCCGGAAGTCACCCGGATCGTCGCGGAGATCGACGATCTCAAGTCCTCACGCAGGGGCCCCCTGAGCCGCGCCAAGGCGAACGAACTCTTCGCCCTCGGCCCCGGTGCGCTCGCACTGCTCGTCCCCTACCTGGAGCCCGGGAAGGAGGTCAGCCGCCAGACGGTCTTCCGCTCCGAACTCATCAGCGACGTGCTGCGGCAGAAGCCCAGCGCCACGACGACGGATGCCCTGATCCAGATCGCGCGCGAGGGGTCTCTCCAGGCTCGCCTCGGCGCGCTGAACGCGCTGGAATCCACGGGCGAGCCGCACCGCGTCGCGCCCGCGATCATCGAACTCGCGGCCGGGGAGCGTGCCGCTGGACTCAAGCGTGAGGCGATCGAAGCCATGAGCCGGGCGGCGTTCCGCACCCTGGCGGCGCTCGACGATGACCGCGCGCTCGCGTTCATGGGCGAAGCCCTGAAGAGTTCGGACCCGCTGCTTTGCGCCGGCGCCCTGTCCGCGCTGGCGGGCGCGCCCGCCGAGTCGTCCGCGGCGCAGATCTTGACGCTCCTGGAGACGCTCGAGGATCCGAAGCCCGTGGCGGCTTCGATCGCTGACTACTACGAGAAGCACGACCAGCTCCTCGAAGATCCGGAGCACGCCCGAGCCCTCGGAAGTATCGCGGTTCACGAGGCGACCCCGAACGAGCCCCGCGTCCGAATGTTCGACACGATTCGCCTGACGGACGCCAAGATCGGCACCGGCCTCAAACGCGATGTGGCGCCCTTCCTCGATGCCAGTCGCCCGGATGTGAGGATGGCTGCCCGGTTGCTCATGGCGCGCCTCGGCGACCGCGGCGCCCGGAAGGAAGTGCTCCAAGAGTTCGATGATCGCATCAAGCAGGACAAGAACTCCCTCACGGCCTACCAGGACCGAGCGACGATCTACCATGAGATCGGGGATTGGAATGCCGCCCTGCGTGACTGGCGCGTCGTGATGACTCAGATCGCGGCCGAGGAGGTCCCGAGGGCCCGGAAGGAGCCCTTCATCGGGATCTCCCGCTCGCTGGCGCGGCTCAAGAAGTTCCGAGACGCCGCGAGCTACCTCAGCCAGGGCCCCATCTCGGTGGAAGAACTCCAGAAGCTCGGCTTCGACCGCGATTTCCGCGAGATGAAAGAGTCGCGCTACGGCGACGTCTTTCAATTCGGCGACCGATAGCAGGGGTCGGCGATCGATAGGAGGGGCCGGCCTGGCCGGCACCCTTCCCGTCGCATCCGGCCGGATCAGTGCTCTCGCAGCTCCAGGACGAGCGCCGCCGCGCCCTGGATCTGGAAGTACTCGAAGCGGATGATGTGCTCGCCGCGCGCCAGCTCGATCGTTCGCTCGTCGCGCTTGGGCGCGTGCAGCGTCCAGTCCTCGATCACGAGTTCCTCGTCGACGAAGACGCGGATGCCGTCGTCGGAAACGACCGAGAGATCGAACTTGCCGGCCTTGTCGAGGATCAGGTTGGTCGCGCCGAAGAGCCCGAAGAAGTCGTTGCCGATGAGGCGACGGTTCTCGTCCGTGACCCAGGGGTTCGTGAAGCTGTCGACTTCCGCCCGGAGGATCGGCGAGTTCGCGCGTCCGCGCCAGGCTCGCTCCGAGGTCCGCGGATCACTCTCGTTCGGCTTCCAATGGAACCAGGTCGCGTTCCAGGTGGACTGTGCGAGCAGGCCGCCGGCCTTCACCTCGGCCGGGCGGGGCGCTCCGGAGCGGAAGTCCCAGGGGCCCCACGGCCCCATCACGATGGACTCGAGGCCGCCACCGAACTCGTCCCGCTTCTCGGCGTCGATTTCCTGGCTGCCCGGGAACGTGGCGGGCTTCCACGCGGACCACTTCTGCACCAGCTCGGGCTGGTTCCCGATCCACGGATCGAGCGTCGAGTCGCTGAGGTTGCCCGAGGGGTAGGAACCATCGAGAGCGTCGAGCCAGCGCTGGACCGTCGTGGGGTCGAGGGTGGCGTCCGCATCGGCGGAGATCCCCTCGAAGTAGGGCTCGCGCGTGCCAGGGCTGTATTCGTTGCCGTGGAAGACGAGGCCCCGCGTCTGCCGGACGACGAGGTCGAGCACGTTCGCTTCGAAGACGTTCTGGAGGATCCAGTGATCCCGCGAAGCCGTTTCGTGCTGGCGACCGAACGGGCCTTCGACAAGGGCCGGGTCGGGGTCCCAGTAGAGCTCCACGCCGACCTCGTTCTGCGCGATGTGGTTGCCGGAGATGACGCAGTCCTGGCCATGCTCGATCGTGATCGCGGCACCGATCGTGTCATCGATTCGGTTGCCCATGATGATCATCTCCGACGAGTACCCGCCCCAGACGCCGTGCTGATGCGAACCGGAGAGGTCGTTCGACAGGATCGCGTTCCCGCGGCTGAAGGTGGCCTCGATCGAGTTCGCGACGGAGAAGCGCAGATCATTCTTGTAGAAGATGTTGTTGTCCGAGCCGGTGGCGCCCGCGAGCCCGCGCTCGACGATGTCGTTGCCCGCGTAGAGGAAGACGCCGTCGCCTCCGTGCGTCGCGCTGTTCATCGCGATCACGTTGTTCGAGCAGCTTTCGAACATGAGGATCCCCGCCGAATCCTGACCGCGCCAGTACACGTTGTCACTGAAGCCACGCACGCAGTAGTCGAAGACGTTGTGGCTGACCGTGTTGCCCGTGGCCCGGTACATGCCGAGGCCCCAACCCGAGAGGAACGAGAAGTCGTTGTCATAGACCTTCGAGTCCTTGACGCGCGTCAGGAGGATCCCATTCTGCCCGCGGCGGCCGCGGCAGCCGCGGATGGTGGCGCCGGAGGTGCGAGAGACCGAGATGCCTGCGCCGTACTGGCGCTCCCATTCCCCCGCGTCGTTCTCGTGCGGGCGAAGCCAGTCGGTGAGGTCCTCGGAGAAGCGCGTCGAGCGAAGGCGCTGGCCGAACCACGCGTCGCAGGTGACGTCCTGAATCGTGACGTTGGAGCAGCCATCGAGGGCCAGGCACACCTTGTAGCCGCCGAGCGTGGCGCCTTTGAGCGTGACGTTCTTGCAGTTCAGGAGGCGGATGCCCACGCCCGTGGCCGCGTCGAGGTCCGCGTCGGGCGCCTGCCCGCGCAGCTCGACGCCGGTGAAGTCGAGGGTCAGGCCATCGAGGTCGGCGAAATGGAGGGCGGCAGGGTCGCTCTCGCGGCGATCGCGCAGGTACGATCCGGGAGCGAAGCGTCGAAGTCGGCCATCGGCCTCCAGGATCTCGATGCCACCGAGCGACGCTTCGCGGAGCTGATCTCCCGTGGGAAGGGCGTCCTCGCGGGCCTCTTGCCCCGCCTCGGCCTCGATCTCCGCCCCCTGGCCCTTGTCGGTGGACGAACAGGCGGCGCCGCCGAAGAGCAGGCCGATCGCGATAGCAGTCAGTCCCATGAGCGGCTGGCCGCCGGCATGAAGGGCACGGAGGCGTGGGAAGTCCGAGGAGAGATTCATGGGCATCGGTGCGGTCGGCGGAGCCGCACGTGAAGGAGGTGATCAGGCAGGACGGTCGGAGCAGACATTTCTGAGCGGGTGCAGGCGCTTTGAGCTTACGGACAGGAGGGGGTAGATCAAACGATGGACCGTGGCATCAGGGCGCCGCATGTCACCTCGCGAAGAACCGCCCGCCGCAGGAGCCTTCCCAGGAGCCGATCCGCGTATCCTTGTAAGCCAAGGGGCCCTGCCCAGGGCCCCGAAAGGGCGAGCAGGTAGTCGCTCGCCGCTCGGAACCTCCACTTCCCCATGAAAGACTCTGCATCCTCCTCGGCCGCCGCGCAGGGCAGCTCCTCGCCCGGCGCCTCGACCGGAGCCTCGACCGGAGCTGGCCATTCGACCGGAGCTGGCCATTCGACCGGGGCTGGTCCTACGACCGGCGCCGGGGCGACCCCCTCCACGGCGATCCCATCCACGGGACTGACGCTGGAGGCGAACATGCCGATCTGCCAGACGGACCTGCCGCTCGACTGGTACCAGGCCGAGATCAAGCCCTACGCGGAGGAGTACCTGGCCCTCCCCGATCGGACGCCCGAGACGGTGCTCCCGTGGCTCGATCGCTACGCGCTTCCGGCGCTCGATCACTTCGGTGACGAGCTCCTGCTCCTCGCGCACTTCTACATGGGCGGCGAGATCGTGAAGCTCGTCGAGCGCTACCACGGCTCCGTCTCCGACAGCTACGTTCTCGCGCTCCAGGCCCGGAACAACCCGGAGAAGCGCGTGATCGTCGAGTCGGCCGTGCACTTCATGGCCGAAACCGTCGCGGTGCTCAGCCACCCCCATCAGGAGGTCTGGATCACGAACCCGAAGGCGGGCTGCACGATGGAGATGCTCGCCAAGGACTACATGGTCGAGCCGATCGCCGATCAGCTGCTGGAGCGCTACGGCGACGATCTGCTCTGCGTGGCCTACATGAACACCTCGGGCCGCATCAAGGCGCTCGCCGGTCGCACGGGCGGCGCGGTGTGCACGAGCTCGAACGCCCACCACATCGTCGAGTGGGCGCGCGAGCAGGGCAAGAAGCTCTTCTTCGTGCCCGACCAGCACCTCGGCCGCAACGTCGCGGATCGGCTGAAGATGGATCAGTCGCGGCTGCTCGCGCTCCCGAGCCCGCAGACCCATGGCGCGAACTACACGCTGGCGGACGTCGACGGCGGACTCAGCGCTCTCGACGACTCCGAAATGATCCTCTGGGGCTCCTACTGCGGCGTCCACACGGTCTTCAAGCCGGAGATGTGCGAGTACTGGCGCGAGCGCGGCTACCGCGTGCTCGTCCACCCCGAATCGCCGCTCGAAACCGTGCGCGCGGCCGACGGCTCCGGCAGCACGAACTACCTCTGGGGCGCCGTCATGGACGCCCAGCCAGGCGATAAGCTTGCCATCGGTACCGAGGGTCACTTCGTCCGCAACGCGAAGAGCGAAGGCGCCAAGAAGGGCGTCGAGATCGTGCACCTCGCCGAGGTCCCCGGCTCGCTCGCCGCGGGCTGCGGCTGCGCGACCATGAGCCGGAACGATCCCCCCCACCTCGCGGGTATGCTCGATCTCCTTCGCCAGGGCAAGGGCCCGGACTCGTGCCGCGTGCTCGCCGGTGACTCGGTCAACGAGATCACGGGCAAGCGCGACCGTCTGAGCGAAGAAGAACGCGCAGAGCTCGTCACCCAGGCCCGTGCGGCGCTGGAACGAATGATCGAAGTCACCGAGAGCCGCTCCTGATGCCCACAAGAAAAGACAGTGCGCCCATGAAAGGGCAACCCTGCGCCGCCGGCGGCGCTCCCCTCCGTCACCGCCCCGTCACGGAGATCCGCCACCTCGACCATCTTCTGGAGCATGCGTTCCCGAGCTTCGGCGGCGGGTACATGCGCCGCGTGTTCGGGCTCCTCGATCGCGCGATCGGCGAGGGCGTGCCCATGACGCTCGCGGTCGCAGGACCGGTGACGGCGAGCGGCCAGCACATCGCGTGGCTGAACCCGCTGCTGGAAACCGGCTGGTTCTGCCTCGTTTCCACGACCGACGCGGTCTGCTACCACGACGGCCACCGCTGCCTCGACGACGCCGCCAAGCACCCGATCCACGAGGTGCCGATCTTCGGCGACGACGGTGCGCTCCGCGACGATCGCATCATCCGCATCACGGACGTCGGCTTCGACGAGAACGTGTTGCTGGGCCAGGATCAGTTCCTGTCCGCCGTGCTCAGGCAGCCGGAGTTCCAGAAGCGCATGACCGGCACCGAGATGCGCTACCTGCTCGGCGCACGCTACGCCCGGCAGGAGGCCAAGAACGGCGCGCCCGAAGGCCTGCTCGCGCTCTGCCACCGCAAGGCGATCCCGATCTTCGTCGGCGCTCCCGGGGATGGCTCCGTGTTCCTGAACTCGATGAAGCTCTGGGCGATGGCCCAGGAAGGCATGGGCGAGCACCGGTTCGACCTCGATCTCCACGCCGAGGTCTTCGAAAGCTGCGCGTACCACGTCTGGGGCCAGCGCGAGTCGGAGACCGAGGCGCTAGGAACGCTGGTGCTCGGCGGCGGCGTGCCGAAGAACTTCAACCTCCAGCCCGAGCCCGCGCTCAGCCAGATCCTCGGCCTCGAGGACATCGGCGGCTACAAGTACGACATCCAGATCACGACCGCGCCCGTCACGGACGGCTCGCTCTCGTCGTGCCCGCCCGCCGAGGCCGTGACCTGGGGCAAGGTCGACAAGGACGTGTACCAGCAGACGACCGAGTCGATGCCCGCCGACTACTCGATGGTCATGCCGATCATCACGAAGGCCCTGCTCGACAAGCGCGACCGCCTCGCGCGACTCAGGGACGACCTCGGCGAGGAGATCCTTCTCCAGCGTCACCCGGAGGCCAAGGGCTACCTGCGTCCGGACGACGGCTACCGCCTTTTCGAGGAGCGCGACCGCCTCGTACAGTCGCTGCGCGGAGACATCGCCGCGCGCCGCGACGAACTCATGGCCTCGGTCGAGTACGACCTCGCCTGAACGAACGGAACGGCAAGGAGCCACAGCATGGGACAAGAAGACCGAAGAGCGTTTCTGGCGGCCGCGGCGGGGTTCCCACTGCTGGCCCTTCGCGGTGAGCCGAGCGGGCAGCCACACGTCCCCGATCCAAACGTCAGGGGTGGTCCGAAGGCGGCGAAGCGCTTGATCCGCCCCGCCGGTCTGAAGCCCGGCGATCGCGTCGGTCTCGTCAATCCGGCGACGGCCGCCTTCGACACGATCAGCATCGACATCGCCCAGGACGCGCTGCGTTCCCTGGGCCTCGTCCCCGTGCTGAGCGAGCACTACTTCGATCGTCGCGGCTACTTCGCGGGGACGGACGAGCATCGCGCCGCCGACATCATGCGCTTCGTGCTCGATCCCGAGATCAAGGGGATCTGGGCCCGCGGCGGCTGGGGTTCGGCCCGAGTGCTTCCGCACCTCGACTACGAGGCGATCGCCGCCAACCCCAAGGTGATCGTGGGCTACAGCGACTCGACCGCGCTGCTGTCCGGCATCCACCACCGAACGGGCCTCGTGGTCTTCCACGGCCCGTTCCCGAAGTCCGTTTTCACGGCGGATCATCAGCGCGCTCTGCTGATGGAGGGAGCCGCGCCGCTCCTTTCGAATCCCACGAAGATCAAGTCCGACGAGACGGTCCAGACCGAAGACCGCACGCGCACACTGCGTGGCGGCAAGGCGCGCGGCCGGCTCCTCGGGGGCAACGCCACCGTCTTGACGGCGATCGTCGGCACGCCGTACCTCCCCGACTTCGACGGCGCGATCCTGTTCCTGGAGGACGTGGACGAGGCCGTTTATCGAATCGACCGGATGATGACCCAGCTGGCGCTGTCCGGCGTCCTTTCCAAGCTGCGGGGGTTCATCTTCGGCCGCTGCACCGACTGCCCGCCGGGCAACGGCCACGGCTCGCTGACGCTGGAAGAGGTCCTGATGGACCACGTCGGTCCGCTGGGCATCCCGGCCTTCCGCGGCACGATGCTCGGCCATATCGACGATCAGTTCACGGTGCCGATCGGCGCCGAGATCGAGATGGACGCGGACGCGGCGACGATCCGGATCATGGAGCCCGCGGTGAGCTGGGCCTGAGCCGGAGTCTACCCGGCCGGCTCGGGAGCGAACGCCCCCTCTCCGCCCTCACCTGCCCGGGCCTTGCCGCGGGCGAGGAACTCCACCGCGCGCTGGATCAGGGTGTAGAACAGCGGCACGAAGAGGATCGACACGAACGTGGCCATCAGCATCCCGCCGATCACGCCTGTCCCGATCGAGCGCCTGCCCGCCGCGCCGGCGCCTGTGGCGATGGCGAGGGGCAGAACGCCCAGGATGAACGCGAGCGAGGTCATGACGATCGGCCGGAAGCGCAGGATCGTGGCCTCCACCGCCGACTCGACGATCCCCTTGCCTTGACTCCGCAGCTCGACGCAGAACTCGACGATGAGGATCGCGTTCTTCGCCGAGAGCCCGACGAGCGTCAGGAGACCGATCTGGAAGTAGATGTCCTGGGAGTAGCCGCGCATCCAGGCCGCCAGCAGCGCTCCGAGAACCGCGAGCGGAACGGACAGAAGCACCGCGACCGGAAGCGACCAGCTCTCGTACTGCGCCGCGAGGACGAGGAAGACGATCAGCAGGCCGAACATGAGGACGAGGGGCGCCTGGTTGCCCGCGCGGATCTCCTGGTACGAGGCCCCGCTCCAGTCGATGCCGTAGCCGGGAGGCAGCGTTTCGGCCGCGATCTCGCGGACAGCGTCCATCGCCTCGCTGCTGCTGATCCCCACCGGAGGCGCGCCCGTGATCTCGATGGCCGAGTAGCCGTTGTAGCGGGTGACGATGTTCGGTCCGACCTGGAAGCGGGTGTCGACCAGCGCCGCCAGCGGCACCATCTCTCCGTCGCGGTTGCGCACGTAGATGTCCTCGATGTCCTGGGGCGTCGTTCGCGCGCTGGGCTCGGCCTGGACCTGGACGCGCCAGACGCGGCCGTACTGGTTGAAGTCGTTGACGTAGAGCGAACCGAAGAATGCCTGCATCGGCTCGAAGACGCTCGCGAGGTCGATGCCCATCATCTGCGCCTTCTCCCGGTCGAGGTCGACGAAGACCTGGGGCAGGGACACGCGTAGCGTCGAGTTCGGCGTCTCGATCATCGGGTGGGCCTGGGCCGCATCCATGAACTTCTGGCCGACCTCGGAGAGCTTGGCGATCGTGCCGCCGCTCAGCTGCTGGAGTTCGGCGGTGAAGCCCGAGCGCGTCCCGAGCCCCCGGATCGCGGGCGGGTTGATCGTGATGATGAGCCCTTCCTCGACCTGCATCGTGAGCTGCTGGCTGAGCGCCACCATGTCGTCTGCGGTCACGCCCAGCTCCGCGCGCTCCTCGAAGGACTTCAGCGGCACGAACATGATCCCCATGTTGGTCGCCGTGGTGCGTCCGTTCAGGATATCGAACCCGACGAGCGCGACGACGTGATCGACCGCGGGGTGGTCCAGGTAGAAGGCCTCGGCCTGCTCGACCACCTTCTGCGTCTGGTCGAGCGAGGAGCCGTCGGGCAGCATCGCGATCGCCATGACGTACCCCTGGTCTTCCTGGGGAAGGAAGCCGCCGGGCACCGTGTCGTTCATCCTCACCGTCGCATAGAGGAGTCCACCGAAGACGAGGAGCGAGAACAGCGCGCCCCGGATGACGAGTCGGGCCCCCTTGCCGAAGGCATCGGTCAGTCCGCCGAACGCGCGGTCGAAGCCGCGGGCGAGCACGTTCTTCTTGCCGTGCGCCGGTCGCAGGAGCAGGCGGCAGAGCGCCGGGCTCAGCGTCAGCGCGACCAGACCCGAGATCGCCACCGAGATGGCGATGGTGACCGCGAACTGCTGGTACATCTGGCCCGTGAATCCGCCGAGGAAGGCGACCGGAACGAAGACCGCGGAGAGGACGAGGACGATCGTGATGACCGGCCCTGTGACCTGGTCCATGGCCTTGATGGTCGCCTCGCGTACGGCCAGGCCCTCTTCCTCCATGATCCGCTCGACGTTCTCCACCACGATGATCGCGTCGTCGACGACGATTCCGATGGCGAGGACGAGGCCGAACAGCGTCAGCGTGTTGATCGAGAAACCGAGCGCCAGCATGCCGGCGAAGGCTCCGATGATCGCGACGGGGACCGCCAGCAGCGGGATCAGCGTGGCGCGCCAGGACTGAAGGAACACAAAAACGATGGCGAGCACGAGCAGCACCGCTTCGATCAGCGTGCGCACGACTTCGTTGATGGACGCGCCCACGAATTTCGTCGTGTCGTAGGGGATGCTCCACGTGATGTCCTCGGGGAACTTCTCGGCGGCGAGGGCCAGTTCGGCGCGCAGCGCGGACATCGTCTGGAGCGCGTTGGCGCCGGGCTTCTGCGAGATCAGCATCGTGGCCGTGGGCTGACCGTCGAGCCGACCGGTCAGGTTGTACCCCTGGGGCCCGAGTTCGATCCGCGCCACGTCCGCAAGCCGCACCATCTGCCCGTCGGGCTCGGCCCGCAGGATGATCTTCTCGTACTCGGAAACGTCCTGGAGTCGGCCGCGCGTCAGCATGGGGAGCGTCAGAAGCACCTCCCCGTCGGTGGGCCGCTGCCCCACCGTACCCGCAGGGAACACCGCGTTCTGATCGCGGAGCTTGGCCGTCACGTCGGCGATGGTCATCCCCTTCAGCGCGAGGCGATCCGGATCGATCCAGATCCGCATCGAGTAGTCCTTGTTACCGAACGACGTCGCGTCGCCGACCCCTTCCACGCGACGGAGTCTGTCCAGTAGATTGATCGTCGCGAAGTTGCTGAGGTAGAGGTCGTCGTAGGTTCCCTCCGGCGACTGGAGCGCGACCACGCCGAGGATGCTGCTGGAGACCTTCCGCACCGTGATCCCCTGGCGCGTGACCTCGGCCGGCAGCTTCGCCTCCGCGATCGAGAGCCGGTTCTGGACCTCGACCGCGGCGAAGTCCTGGTCGGCGCCGATCTCGAAGCTGACCGTGATCTTGCACTGGCCGTTGTTGCTCGACTGGCTCTGGTAGTAGATGAGGTCCTGCGCGCCGCTGAGTTCCTGCTCGATAGGAGCGGCGACGGCCTCCGCGACCGTCTCTGCGTCTGCGCCGGGATAGGCGGCCGTGATCTCGATCGTGGGCGGAACGATCTCCGGGAACTGCGCTACCGGGAGGACGAAGATGGACACGGCCCCGACGATCGAGATCAGAAGCGACAGCACGATCGAGAAGACGGGGCGGTCGATGAAGAAGCGTGAGATCATGGGTGTTCAGGGTCGATCGGAATTCGGGGTCGATCGGAGCTCGGAGTGGATCGGAGTTCAGGGCTCGACGATCTGGACCGGCATCCCGGCTCGCATCATGAGAAGGCGGGTCGTAACGACGCGATCGCCGGGGCTCAGGCCCTCCTCGATGATCCAGAAGTCCTTGCCCGACCACTCACCCAGGGTCACGGGGCGGACCTGGACGTGGCTCTCGTCATCGACGACGAAGACGCTGGCTCCTGTCGGCGACATTCTCACGACGTTCTGGGGCACCCGGATCGCGTCGACGCGCGTGATGCCCTGCATCTCCACGTGGACGAACTGTCCGGGCTTCAGCGTGCGCTTCGTGTTGGGGAGCGACGCACGCAGCTGGGCGGTGCCGGTCGTGGTGTCCAAGAGCGGGTCCACGTAGTCCACCCGTCCGCTCTCCGGCCAGACGCTCCCGTCCGCCAGCATTACCTGGACGTTGGTCTCGGAGAGCGGCGGGGCGACGGTCACCCCCTGCTCTTCCTGTTCACGCCAGCGGAGCATCTGCTTCTCCGTGAAGGAGAACCGCACGTGCAGCGGATCCACCTGCTGGATCACGGCCATCAGTCCATTGCTGCCCGCGTCCACGTAGCTACCTTCCTCCTTCTGGGCCTCGCCGATCATGCCCGAGACGGGGGCCACGATCCGCGTGTACTCGACGTTCAGGTCGGCCGCGGCCTTCTCGGCCCGCGCCAGCGCTACGTCCGCGGCCGCGACGGCCTCCTGACGCTGCCATTCCTCCAGATCCCCCTCGGTGGCGGACTGCTTCTTCGTGAGCTCCGTGTAGCGGGCCACCTGGAGACGTGCGCGCTCCAGCGTCGCCTCGGCGCTCGCCCGGTGGGCCTCCGCGCGGGCGAGGTCGTTCTGGAACGGGCGCGGATCGATCTCGAAGAGAAGCTGTCCGGCTTCGATGAACGTGCCCTCTTCGAACGAGCGTGAAAGCAGGTAGCCCGCGACGCGCGCGCGGATCTCCACGACCTTCGAAGCCTCGGTTCGACCGAGGAATCGTCGACGAACCGGGATGTCCTCTTTCTTGACCGTGTAGATGGACACGGGAAGCGCCTGCGCGGCCGTCTGACCCGGGGTTTCTCGCTCCGGTGCGCCCCTCGGCTCACGAAAGTAGAGGAACGCTGCGGCGACCGCGAGCAAGAGCACGGTGATGGGAAGGACGCGGCGTACAACGCTCGCGGTCTTCGAGTGCCCTTCGCCTGTGTCTTCGCTGCTTGGGGAGGTGTTGGTCATGGTCTCGACGGTTCGTGGAGGTGGAGGGACAGGCCTCCAGGCGACGCCATATCACCGATGCCGCCTCTCCCCGACGTATGGCGACCATTAAGGTTGGTCTATGCCCCGTGCAGGAGCGCCGGCAGCGTCGACTTCGTGCTCGATCGGGCCTGCACCGACGGCGTGGCGCTCCACTTCGAACGACCCAGCCCTGCCCCACTCGGCCCGGCCGGCAGCGGCGACCTCATCCAGGGTGAGGCCGCCGCATCACCCAGGTCGTCATCGTCCGCAGGCTCTGGACCACCGTCGACTTGATCGGGTCCATGAGCTCTGCCCCCAGACGCTCGGTCTCCCCGAGGAGGGCGCGCTCCGTGACGAGGTAGCGCTCGCTGTCGTCCGGCAGCCAGAAGCGGCCGTCGCCGAGGGGGCGGATCCCTGGCTCGATGCCGACCGACGAGGTCAGCCTCGCGAAGAACAGGCCACCTGGCGCCACGAGACGCCAGGTGGCGTCCAGCATGGAGCGAAAGTGCGCGTGCCCGCGGGCGAAGTGCAGAACCGCGTTGGAAAGAACCACGTCGAAGCTCTGTGCCGGCAGGTCGGCGGACTCGACGAAGCCGAGGACGCGGCGGCTCGCCGGTAGCTCGAGGCCCCGGCAGCGAAGCTCTTCCTCGAGGACCACGAAAGCCTCGGGGTTGGGATCGAGGGCGGTCACATCGAAGCCGTTCCGCAGGAACCAGGGCAGGTTGCGGCCTCCGCCGCAGCCGACGTCGATGAGTCGAGACCCCGGAACGATCCGACCCTTCAGGATCTGGTCGATCAGGTAGACGTCCGTGCGGCTGAGGTCCTCGAGGTCCTGATTCATCGGCATTCAGATCAAGAGAAGCGGGGCGCCGACGACCCTGGTCATCGGCGCCCCGCCCCCATTCTCTCGGCTCCCGATCAGCGGAACGTCACGGACACGGCGTCCGCGAAGTTGCTCGTCGCCGAACCGAGGAAGCTGTCGCGGAACCACGCCGTGAAGTGGAACGTGTCACCAGCCGACGCCTGAACGTTCACCGTCGGGGTCGGGATCGCCGAGGTGTCGATCGTCAGCGAGAACTCGCCGGCAGCGCCCGAGTCCAGGATCTGGCCCGGACCGACGTAGCGCCCGATCGAGCCTCCGATGCAGAGCACGCCCACGCTACCGCCGGGCTGCTGGATCGCCGCGCGGGCCGGGCTGACGAGGAAGAATCCGAACGTGCTGGGCGGAAGGTCCGTGCAGAGCAGCGTCATGTCGTTGTCCGACGCGACCGGGCTACCCACGACCTGAAGGTCAGCGACCGATCCGGTCGAGTTCGGAATCGCTTCGCTGCAGTAGTCCACGCCGACGAGGTCGCGCTGGTTCATGTAGACCACCGTTCCGTTGCAGCGGCCGACGACCATGTCCATGTCACCGTCGTTGTCGATGTCGAAGATGGCGACGTCGTGGACGCCGGAGAGCTGCGGAAGGCCGAGCGCGCCGTAGTTCGAGCCCGAGCGCTCCTCGCGGATCACGACGCTGCTGCCGGGCACCGTTCCACGGTTGTGGAAGATGTGCATCCGACGGCTGCAGCCCGAAAGGTCCACGTCCACGTCACAGATGACCGCTTCGGCAAAGCCGTCGGCGTTGATATCCGTGATGTAGTTGTTGCTGCCGAAGCCGTCATCGGTCCCGAACGTTTGAGCGGGACCCCAGTCGACGCGACCGAACACATCGTTGCCCTCGTTGAGGAGGTAGCGGTCGTCGGAGTCGTCGGACAGGATCATGTCCTGATGACCGTCGGCGTTCAGGTCGCCCACGGCAACGTGATACGGCGCGCCGGTGTACGGCGTCTGAAGGATATTGAAGAAGCCTTCGTTGTTCGGGTTGTTGTAGGCGATCGACGAGCGCGTCAAGCCCCCCGTCTGGCCGGATCCCGACACCGAGATCACGTCCATGACGCCGTCCTCGTTCATGTCGGCGATACTGGCCGACGTTCCGAAGGACGAACCGCGCATGGCGGTCGTCATGCGGAGCGAGCTCTCATCCGTGAAGAAGCCCGTGCCATCGTTGATGAGCAGGCGGTCGTTCAGGTCGACGAGTGCCATCTGCTCGTAGTGCGAGAAGTAAAGGTCGAGGTAGCCGTCGCCGGTCACGTCGCCGAGCGCCACGCCGCACATGTTCGGGTAGGAGCCCCAGTCCGGAATCCGCGCTGCCTCGTGGACGAATCCCTGCCACACACCGCCCGACTCCCCGAGGTTGATGTACACGCGCGGGTGGCTGAGTTCCTTCGTCTGGTTCGGCGTGAACGTAGTCGCCGTGACGAAGTCGAGCCAGCCGTCGTTGTTGACGTCGCCCACGACCACATCGCGGTCATTGGTTGGCGTCAGGAACCCCTGGTCGCCGGGCACGTCGGACGCGGCCGCGTACTGCGCCGAGCGATCGACGAGCGTACCGCCCTCGTTCATGAAGAGGACGTTGACGCGGCGGCCCTGGCTCGTGTACGGCTGCTTGCGAACCGCGATCAGATCGATGAAGCCATCCTTGTCGAAATCGCCGAAGGCGTAGTCCTTCTCCTCGACGTCCCCGAGGCCAACGGAGGAAGCGGCGTTCAGGCGAGCGTTGTCCTGTGAGAACTCGGCCCAGTTGATGCTCTGGGCGCTGGCGGACGCGATGGTGAGCGCGGCAGAGACCGCGCCGAACCGTAGGAGTGTCGTTTTCATGGGGAGTGGCGTGAGATGGGAGAGCAAGCGGAGCCTTGGATGCGAAAGGGGCATCGCTCGGACTACCGCGAAAAGGCTAGCGGTTTCGTGCGGAGATCGCAGCGAAGAAGTGTTCGTCGGAGTCGAGTCCCTGGGACAGGAGCGCGGCCCGGAGTGAGTCAAAAGAGCGCGGTGCGCCATGGAACCAGCGACTTCCTCGACCGGGGCGGCCCCAGGCCGGACGGAACGCTGCCTTCACGGGGTCGAGTACGAAGGACGTCGCATCCTGCGACACGGCGCCTGCGTCGAGATCGCCCTGGTAAATCGTGTGTGCCGCGCCCGTCGAATCGAGGAGGACAGACAGCGGCAGAGCCAGCTCGACGCTCCCTGCCGGCCCCGTCACCGACTCCAGAATCGTGCACAGCGCCGCAGCGGTGCTCGCCCGGGAGGGATCCACGGACGCGAGGTCCATCGAAACGGGGAACTCGATCACCTGCACGGGCACCTCACTCTTCTCGAGCTCGGCCAGAGCGTCCGGGAGGACAGCTCGACAGGTGGGGCATTCGCTGGATCGCACCACCAGTAGACGAGCGGCGGGCACAGCCGGTTCCCGCTCATGCGGGACTCCCAGCGCGTCGAGGCGCTCTGGCGGCAGCGGAAGCGGGGAACGCAGCACCGTTCTCATGGGAAGCGGCGACTCCGCCAGCACCCCCCGTTCTCCTGGAGATCCGACGGCCACGGCAGACTCCTCGAGTTCGGGGACCTGACCGCCCGCGAGATCGAAACGTCGAACAGGGCGACCGGACGCAGGCACGCTCTCACCCTCGATGGCGGCGACCGATTCGCCGGGCCCCAGCGCGAGCGTCACGCGACGCGTCGGCGCCGAGAGGTACCCGTCGGTCACCGGGACCGGGATCACGCGTTCGATGATGGAACTATCTTCCCCGCTCGCACCCGAGACCAGCTCGATGGATAAGACCGTCCTGCGACCCAGTCCCGTGACCTCGACGAACGAGGCTGGATTCGACTGGTTCTCCAGATAGCGCAGGGTCACGCCGTTCCGCGAGCGGAGCCACAGGTCCATGTCCCCATCACGGTCCCAGTCGGTCTTGCAGACCACTCGACCGTCCTCGACCTGGTCGAAGCCAGCGACCGCGGACGCCTCCACGAACGTCCCGTCGCAGGCGTTGAGCCACGCGACGTTGTGCTCATGTCCGCTCCACGAAATCCCCGACTCCATCGAGCGACTGATCGCCGCCCACGCATCGAGATACGCGTCACCCGTGGACTTCTCCTCGGCGTCGAGCGGCGCCACGCGCCGCCAGAACGCGCTTCACAAGTCGCCCGGCTCGGGCCCCGTCAGGAAGCCCGCAGGCGACACGAGGTCGTCGCGGCCATCGCCGTTGAGGTCCACGAACGTCGCGCCCCACGCCCAGCGCCCCATCCGCGTGTTCGACGCATCGGCGACGTCGGTGAAGCCGTCCCCGTCGCGGCGCAGAAGCGTGTTGCCGAGACTCAGTCGCTGGATGCCCACGCGCTCGGACTCCGGACGTTCCTCTGCGAACGCGGCCTGGAAAGCGACTCGGCGCCCCGCCGACGAGAACATGTTCGAGACGTAGAGGTCGAGGTCGCCGTCGGCGTCGTAGTCCGACCAGGCCGCGCCCATGCCGGCCCCGGGATCGGCCGCGCCGAACGTCGCCGTCACATCGCTGAACTTGCCGCCGTCGAACTCGAAGAGCTGGTTCGAGCCGAAGTCGTTGACCACGTACAGGTCGTCATCTCCGTCGCGATCGAAGTCGAGGAAGTGCCCGGCGAGGCTGAAGCGCTCGCCGTCCGCGCTCGTCAGGCCGATCGGCAAGGTCACGTCCTGGAACCCGCGCTCGGTGTTGCGGAAGAAGTGATTGCTCGGCCCGTTGCGCGCCTCGTGGAACGGAACGGGCACCGACTTGCCGTACTGCGAGGTGACGTAACGGGCGCCGAAGAGGTCGAGGTCGCCGTCACCGTCGAAGTCCGTGGCCGAGATGCCGTAGAACGGCGTCTCGTCGGGCGCGACGCACCAGCCGCCGATCTGGAACATGCCCTGGCCATCCTGGTACTGAACGACGATCACGTGGCCGAGCGCGCTGACGATGTCGTCGCGTCCGTCGCCGTTGACGTCGATGAAGAGGACGCCCTTGGTGTCGTCGAGCCAGCCGACGCCCAGCTCTTCGGCCCGGTCGAGCACGGTGCCGTCGGGCTGCTGGACGAGCAACAGGTTCGGCAGTCCGCTGGGCATCGCGACGTAGAGATCGTCGCGCCCGTCGCCGTTCGCGTCCCCCACCGCCAGCCCCTGATGACCGAACCAGGCGGTCAGCCCCGGGTCGTCGAGCCGCTGCGCCCAGCGGTCCATGCCGACGCCGAGAAGTTCGGCGACCTCGGGCTGGGCCTGAAAAATCGCCGCGGTCTTTTCGACGAGGAGCGGGGAGTCGACCTCCACTCGCTCCACGGACTTCAACTCGACGTGGGTGACCGAGGCCGCGTCTTCTTCCGACGAAAGCAACCCGATCGTGAGCGCGCCGACCACCTGCCACAGGGGCGGCGAAGCAGCGTCCTCGATCTCGACGCGCACGTCGAGTTCGAACGCCCCGATTCCCCCCCCCCCGATTCCCAGCCCCTCGGGGTCGACCCTGGTCGCGACCACCTTCGTATGCACCGCCCCTTCGCCGCGGTCAGAGCTCTCTCCCAGCAGCGCTGCCGCGAACGTGGCCGCATCCTGCACCTCGGGCTCACCGCCGCGGGCTCGAGACCAGCGAGCCCCCTCGGTCCGGCCCTGGACATGCGGGCCGAGGGCTACCCACCAGTCCCCTCGGAACTCACCGGTTCCGAGAGCGGGCGGTTCCCCACCCGTTCCGAGCCAGCGCTCGAATGCCTCGAGCCAGGGCTTCGCCGACTCCGCGAGCGCCTCGATCTCGTCGAGCGCTTCCGCTGCGGGAGCGTCCTCCGCCACCTCCGACTGGAGCACCGGCCGGGCTGCCGACAGCCGGCCGCCGATCGGTGAAAGCAGAAGGGCGACAAGCCCGAGGACCTGTCGCCCCTTCGGTCGCATCAGGGGCAAACCGTGAAGCGCACGCCGTCGGTCAGGCCAGCTCCGGTTCCGTCCGCATTCGACGGGTCGCGATAGATCCACTGGGCATGCACGGTATCACCGAGCACGAGACCCGCGCCGCTGATGAATGCCGCGTCGATCGTCCGCGCGAAAGAGCCGCCGCAGCTCGTACCCGGCATCCCGGCGCCGCCAGAGGTCGTCGGCTCGAGCATGCGGAACAACGGCTGTCCAACGCAGAGAGTGCCGCCGTAGAGCGGCACGCTATCGGCCTCGAGGCTCCACACGAAGAGCCCTGTCTGGCCGTTGACCACGTCCTGGGCCGTCAGCGTAACCGTGCTGCCGCCGGAGATGGACGCGCTACCGACGGCGTTGATCGCGGGCACGCAGCCCGCCGAATTGAGCTTGCCCGTGCAGTAGTTCGAGATGCCGCAGTCCAGCACCACGAGCGTCAGCGGCGACGGATCCGCCGGCTCGACCGGCTTCACCGACCAGAACCCCGCGGGCTGCAGCGTGTTGAGCGCGTTGGCGAAAGGATTCGCCAGCGTCAGCTGATAAGTGCCGGGCGCCGTCGGCGCCGTGAGCGAACCGGTCGCGAGAACCTCGGGCATCCCGGAGGCGATCCCGGTCGTCACCGTGCCGCTGGGCGACGGTGCGAACATGTTGGCGATCGTGTTCATCGCGCCGCCGACCTGAAGCAGATCGCCGCCGCGCACGGTTCCGCCGAAGCCCTCGGGGTTGTTGAAACCCAGCGGGCTGACGAACTGCGCCAGTGCGCCGCTCGCAGGCGCGCTGGCCTGGGTCAGTGCACCGCCGCTGAACGAGAGATCGAAGGCGAACATCGCGAGGCCCTGGTTGGCCTCGCCGCCGAGCTGGCCCGTCACGGCGTAGGCGACCACGTCGCCGGGGAGCGCGTAGACGGTGCTGTCACCCGCCGTCGCGCCCGCGTTGGAAACGGCCGCGAGGTCGAGCGTGACCTGAGCGCTGGCGGCCGAAGCCGTGAGAGCCAGCGTGAGCGCGCAAGCGCGCGCTTTTTGAATCGAAGAAAACACCATCACTGACCCGTCCACACACGCTGAAGAGAACCGAATTCCACAAGGTCGAAGTCGCCGTCTTGATCCAGGTCGCCGATGGCGCCGGGGTCGTCGGGCGTGACCGGAATCGAGGGATCCGGACCGGTGACGAGCGGCTCCAGGAAGGGCCAGTCGAACTCATCGAGAGTGTTGTTCGTATCCCAGTCGAACTCGGCGCGGCCCAGTGAGGCGAGGAAGCTGAGCATCAGGTCCTTGTCGGCCTGGGAGAGCGCCTGGTACGCGGCAGCCGACGGCTGCGCGGTCCCACCGTGCTCGGCGATCGCGATCTCGACGTTGCCTTCGAACGACTGACCGACGGCGCGGCCGTCGTGCAGGTAGGTGCCGCGCTGGGCGAGGCCCCAGAGCGGACGCGTCATCATCTCGGTCTCGGTGGCCTCGCCTTCGACGATGCCGTCCCCGAGGGCGCCCATGTCGTGCAGCAGGAAGTCCGAGTACGGCTGGATGTGCTGGCCGGAGAGCGCGGGATCCGCGACCTGGCCGGTCGTGTACGACGGCACGTGGCAGTCGGCGCAGCCGACGGCCTCGAAGATGAGTTCGCCGCTCATGCCGGACCGGGGGGTCTGCGCCGGAGCCGCGAGGAACTTCTGGAAGTGCGTGAAGCGATCCGTTCGCGTGAACCCAGCGGCGTCGGGCGCATCCTCGGGATCCGCCACCGTATCGCAGAGCGCGAGCAGCGCGGGGTCGCCGTTGGGGGCGTTCTCGAACGGAAGGAACTGCGACGTGAGCCCCATCTCGTTCAGACCGGCATCGAGCGAGAAGCTATCGACGGTCGCAATGCCGCCTTTCCAGCCGAAGCGCCCCACGCGCATGGGACCGTTCGGATCCTCGATGGGCTGGGCCATGTGAACGCGGCCAGCCAGGTTCGAGGGCTGTTGGTTCGCGCGAGCGATGAGGACGCTGTCCGGGATCGAATCGATCAACCCCGAACCGAAGAGGATCGGCGTTCCCCGGAGCGCCGTGTGGTTCGCCTGGGGCGGAAGGGACTCGCGACAGGTCAGCGAGAACGACTGGTCCTGAAGCAGCGTGCCGCCGAACTGATCCAGCGCCTGGAACGGCGTCGTCGCGGTGGCGGCCACGCCGAAGCGCGTCACGCGCCGCGTGCCGAATCCTCCGATGGCAGGGACGTTGTGACATCCAGCGCAGGTCGTCTCGTTGAAAACGGGACCTGCGCCTTCGGATTCGAGAAGCGGCGCGGAAAAGGCCGCGAGCCCCTGGAGGAACAGCGTGGACTCCGCGGGGGTGAGCCCGGGGACCGGCAGCCCCATGAGGGGTTGTGGCTGCTGCTGGGCGGCTGCCGTTCCAACGAACAGGCAGAGGGCCGCAGGCAAGAGCCGTGCGAAGGGAGGCATCATGAGAAGGGAGAGAGGGGGCGAGAGAGGCGGGGATCGTCGGGGAGGATCAGAGTAAGGTCCGTAGGACATCGAGACCAACCGGTGACCGTTTGCTTGGACGTTCTGACAGGGGCCGAACGTTCCCCCCAATTCCGTGCCAATCGGGCGGGAAAGCCCTTTCCGCGAGCCGCCCCGGCCTTCCACCGGGCTTCAGGGCCAGAGCCGCGAGGCACCCGGTCGCAGCGCTTCGGCGGTCACTTCACGGCCCCGCAGGCCGTCCCAGAGCCCTTTCGCCTTCGCCAGCGCCGGGCGCCCCTCTCCTCTCAGAGAGCGCCAGAGGATCAGAGGCAGGAGCGTCGCCACGTCGAAAGCCAGGAATGACACCCATCCTCCCGGCGTGCCGTGCTCCCGCATGAAATGGACCGAATTGAGCGCCTGCATCCATTTCCTGCGCGCCCCGTAGCCTCCGCCGGTGGCGCTGGAGGGTGCGTGGAACGCCCGCACCGCACCCACCACCCGCACCCCCCAGCCGGCCTCCCGGGCGCGGAGGCCGAGTTCGACGTCCTCGACGTAAGCGAAGTAGCGCGACCGGAACAGGCCGACCTCTTCCAGCACTTCCCTTCGAACCAGCACGGAGCAACCGACGATGTAGTCCACGTCCCGCGTCTCCGTCCACGGTGGACCGTCGGGCTGACCGTTGCCCAGGAGCGTGGACAGATTCTGGCGGAAGTCCAGCCGCCCTCCCGCGCACCAGACCCGCGTCGCCCCGCCCTCACCTTCATCGGGCGGAAAGAGCACGCGGGGGCCCACCATCCCGAGCCGAGGGTCCGACTCGAGGGCCTCGACCAGCACGCGAAGCGTGCCTTCCCCCATCGGCAGCCAGAGGTCGTTGTTGATGAAGACCACCGCGCGGGCGCCGTGCTCGAGCGCGAGGCGCGCCCCCTGATTGGCGGCCTCTCCGAAGCCCAGGTTGGCTCCGTTGTCGATGCGCAGGAGCCGCGGATGCGCCGCGTCGATGCCCTCCCGCGATCCGTTGTCGGATCCGTTGTCGACGACGCAGATCCGTTCCTCGGGAACGCCATCGGCCACGAGCGACGCCAGGCAGCGCAGGTTGTCGGCCAGCTCGCCGTTCCAGTTCACGACGACCGCAAAGAGGCCGTCGAAGAGCCCCGCGCCCGCGACGGACTCCGAGTTTCGATGGGCGCTCATTCCTTCGCGGGCTTCGCGCGCGCTTCCACCACCGTGGACTCGACCTCGCCGCCGCGGACGATCGTCTTCAGCACCGCTCCCTTCGCGAGGGTGGTCGGGTCCGTCACGACCACGCCACCTGCGGTCTGCGTGATCGAATAGCCGCGCTCCAGAACCGCGAGCGGCGACACGGCCTCGAGGGTACGAGCCGCCGGCTCCAGCCGTCGGGTGGCGCGCTCGAGTATGCGCTCCATGGCCGCGACCTGGGACGCGCCCGCGCGGCCGAGCCGCTCGCCCGCGACCTCCAGCCGGCGATCCACGTGGCTCTGCAAGCGGCCGTGGAGCGCGCCGAGCCGCTCCTCGACGCGCGCAAGTCGTGCCAGCGGACTCTGGCGCTCCAGCCGCGAGGCCATTCGTTCCAGCCGGGTGGCTCGCTCGGCGATGCGTGCCTCCAGCGAAGCCCGCGCCCGCCGCCCGAGTCCGTCGAGACGCTGGGCGCGCTCCTGCACCAGAACCCCGGGAAAGTTGAGCGCACGCGAGCGTCCGGCCCTCGCCAGTCGCTCCTCGCGGTGGGCCAGCAGTCGCTCGATCACGTCACCGAGGTACGCGCTCTGACGGTCGATCGCGTCGCGGATCGCGCGCTGATCCGGCAGCACCGTCTGCGCCGCGTCCGTCGGCGTGTGCGCCCTGTGATCCGCCACGAAGTCCGCCAGCGTGGTGTCCGTCTCGTGCCCCACGCCGGTGACGACCGGCACGCTGCAGGCGTGGATCGCGCGCGCCACGACCTCTTCGTTGAAGCACCAGAGGTCCTCGATGGCGCCCCCGCCGCGGCAGACGACGATGACGTCGACTCCGCTTCGATCGAGCGCCTGGATCGCCCGCGCGATCTCGTTCGCGGCCGTCTTCCCCTGGACCCGGCTGTGCGCGATCCGAACCGGATAGCCCGCCCAGCGGAGCGAACGCGTGCGCAGAAAATCGCGCCATGCGTCGGCGTCGCGGCTCGTGACCACGCCAACCATCCGCGGAAACCGCGGCAGCGGGCGCCGCTGATCGAAGAGCCCTTCCTCGCGAAGCTGGGCCTTCAGGCGCTCGAGGTCCGCGAGCAGCGCGCCGATCCCGCGCGCCTCGACGCGATCCACGATCAGGCTGTGCTTGCCATAGGGCGCGTAGACGTCGAGGGTTCCGTGGCAGACGACGCGCGCGCCGTCCTCCAGCTTCATCCCCGGAGGGAGCGCTTTCTGGAGCTGACCGCGCCAGATCTTCGCGTCGATCGCGGCGCGCGCGTCCTTCAGCGTGAAGAACACGTGGCCCGAGGCCACGGTCTTCGGCCGGCTGATCTCGCCCTCGACGGCGACGCGACCGAAGCGCTTGAGGGCGGCGTCGATCCGCGCGGTGAGTTCCCCCACGGTTTCGGGCGCCGGGCCCCCTGCGGCACCGGTGGCAGCGGGATCGGGTGTGGACCCAGAAGAAGACCCCGGGGGCGCAGGAGCGTGTGCGGGTCTCCTGGCGGGAGGTGGCTGGGACGGCCGGTAGCTCGCACCGCGCGGCTTGCGCGGCAAATCGTCGAAGAGGCTCACCCGGGAGAAGCTACCGCACGGCAGGCACGACTTCAGCGGATGGCAGCGGAATCCTCTGGAACTGCCGCCGAAGCCGGGGCGGGCTGCGTGGCAGCTTGCCTCGGCGGACTCAGTCCCGGCAGCTCGGCTGCGCGCCACGCGTCCGCATCGGCGTACGGAAGCATCAGGCGGAAGCGCCCCTCCAGGAACGGTGCGGCCCGGTCGCCGCGACGGACGGTTCCATCGGTCAGCGAGATCTCGATGCCGCGGCCGTCCATGGTCCGAATGCGACCGCTGTCCGCGAACACGCGCCGCGAGACCTGCCCGGTCCGGGAGTCGATCTCGGCGAACTGCACGTCGCGGAGTTGTCCCTCTCGGATCCCGCCGATCCCCGCCAGGCGCCATACGGCACCGCCGGCCTCCGAACTCGCGGCCAGCAGCCTCGCCAGACGCGAACGCACGGAGACGAGATCCCACAGGCCATCGTCGATCACCGGGGCGACGTCGGCGTCGTCCATGAGATCGGGGAAAGCCTCGATCCACGGCTCCGGGTCGACCGAGCCCAGGAAGAGACGGCGGGTGCCGCCCTCGAACGGCTGCCTCACGCCTTGGCGCGACTCGTAGCCATCCTCCATCACGATCGTGATCGTTCGACCGGATCGGCTCGGTTCGAGCCGCATACGATTCGCCTTGATCATGCCGACCATGCGGCCGCGATCGTCGAGGAGGCGGCCGATCACGGGACCCGTGCCTGCCCGCCCCTCCACCGACACGGGGCGCCCGACCTCCAAGATGTCGAGATTGCGAACGCCCTCGGTCATCAACAGCGAGCGGAGGGAGCGCAGGATCTCGTCGGCCCGCACCTGGAGGAGAGCCTCTTCGCGGGCACGATGCTCCTCCAGGGGATCCGGCGCCGGCTTCAGCGCTTCGACGATGAAGGCAGGCGGTTCGGGGATCCGCCTGGAGAAGAGCTGGAGAACGCGCGTGTACTCGATCCATTCTTCCTGGCGGCGCAGGCTGTTGATCTGGACCTCGCGGAGTTCGGCCTCGAGCTCTCGAACCCGCGCCAGGAGTTCGCGCTCTCGCTCGGTAGGTTTCCCGGCTTTGGCCTGCCCGGCCTCTTGCCCACTGGCCTGCCCGCTGGCCTGTCTACTGGCGTGCGCTGGAAACGAAGAAGCGGAGAGCAGCGTCGCTCCGCCAGCCAGGGGCAGCACGAGGAGAAAGGAGATCATCGCTCGCCCTCCCGTGCGGCTGGAGCGTCGGGAAGGTCCCGACCACCGCGCGCGTCGAGCCGTGCGATCGAGCTGGACGAACGATTGGCGGCCCGCGCCTTCGCCATCAATTCGACGTCACCGAATCCAGGAACGACGGCCCGGACGGACCCCTCGGGCTGAGCGCCCCAAAAAATGAGGTCGCAGGCCTCCCCCTCGCGGAGCGGAGCCTGGGGAAAGCGGAACAGCGAGACGAGCGGGTCGTGGGCGGAACCGGCCACGCCCTCTTCCGAGGCCATCCGTGCCTCGCGGATTGACCCGGGCACGAGCGGCTCCAGGCCGTCGAGCCGGATCGCGCCCAGATCGTCGACCACCGCGGGCCCCTCGGCCGACGCGCCGCCCGGGCGCGCCGCCACGCTGACCGTCAGTCGCCATGGCTCGGCCCGATCATCTGCCGCAACGGAAGCCCCTCCGGCCGGACGCCTGAGGGTCCGAGCCAGCGCGGCCGCGTCGAACGCCTGACGCCCCGCCTCGGGATGCAGCGACTCCAGTCGCAGACGCAACGGTGCAGCGCCCTCACGCGTCACGCGAGCTTCCCATCCATCGACCGAGCCCACCTCGCCCGTTCTCATGGGTTCGGTGGGCCCTCCGTGCGCCTGCGGCACGGGCGGAGCCTCCGCGCGTTGCCAGAGAGTGAATCCCAGCAACGCGAGGGCCGGTAGGAAGAGCAGCCCACGCGCCAGAATCTGCCCGCGGCGGGCTGGAAAGGTACTCACGGCGAAAGGCCCTCTGGCGTTCATGCCGGAGGGACGGTCCCCGTCAGGCATCCTTCCCCTTTTCTGCCTTGTCCCAATCGCGCTTCTTGTTGTCGTTCCACCAGGAGAAGAACTCCGTCGGGTCGTTGGATTCATGGCCGGAGAGATCGGTCAGCGTCCGAAGCATGGGGCCAGCGATCGCGTCGTACCGCTGACGTACGATCGGATCGGTCGGGTCGATGTCCAGCGCGTTCTTCACGCGCGAGACCTCGTCGAGGACCTCCTTGAAGATCTCCTTGCGAACGTCGGATTCTTTTCCCACGTACTGCTGAAGAGCTTCGGCCGCCCCCGCTTGAACCTGGGGCTCGTGGTGGGTCAGAAGGTCCGTCAGCGGGGCGATCCCGTCCTCGTCCTGGGTGTTACCCAGCGCGAGGATGATCGCTCGCTTGGCCGCGTAGTCCTTGGCGAAGTTCTTGTGATCCACCCAGGTGATGAGTTCCTTGACGCTCTCTGGCGCCATGCGTCCGAGCGCGGTGGCCGCCGCGATGTGAAGCTTGTTGTCGACGACGCCTTCTTTCGTCGGCTTGCGCTTCTGCTTCATGCAGTCGCCAAGGCCCTTGACGATGTCTTTACGATCCTTGGGCCCGGAGTTCGGAAACTCCTGGAGCAGCGTGTCGATGATCGCGAGCGCCTGGGCGTCCTCGTCGCCGCGCTTGCCCGCGTGACCCTTGAGCTCCTTCAGCGCTTCCTTGATCTCCTCGCGCTTGTCGGGCTTCTCACCCTCTTCGTCGTCCTGGATCAGCGAAACGGATGGCTGAAGGGCTTCGAGCACCGAGGAAGGGGAGAGGCCGTAGGCGAGGCTCTCGGGAGCTCCATTGGGAGCGATCAGGAGAAGTAGGGAAGCGATCGTGATCATGGATGAGTCCTGATGTGAGGGCCGTGGCGATTCGACCCGGGGGTACGGGTTCATGGATAGGATGGCAAGTTGCGTGCCGTCCCTCCAGGGGCCAAGCAGCAGAACGCCAAGGGCCTCGAGGGGTCCGCGAAGCGCCACTGTGGCAGGTCGAAGAACCGGAGCGAGTCTGCCATACGTGCGTCTAACGCGCTTGTGAGTCCACTGGAGAGGTCACGGGGGACGTTCCGGACGAGGTCAGAGCACGGAGCATCCCCGCAGCCTTCCAGAGAGTCTCATCATCCTCATGGCCGGGATCTGAATTCCAGGTGATCCCGCCGCCCACGTGGAAAGACACCGCGGCCTCCCCCTCCTGAACCCTGTGGACCATCGTTCGGATGAGGATGCTCAACGCGGCGTGGCCACGAAGATCGAGGAAGCCCATCGAGCCGGTGAAGAAGCCGCGGCCCTCCTCCTCCAGCTCGGCGATGACCTCCATGCTCCGGAGCTTCGGAGCACCCGTGATGGAGCCGCCCGGGAAGAGCGCCGCGACCACGTCCATGGCCGTCGCAGCGCTCGCCACCCGTGCGCGAACGTCGGCGACCAGATGATGGACGGCCGCGTAGGTTTCGAGTTCCGGGAACGGCCCGACGGTGACCTGCCCGGGTTCGGCGATCCGGCCCAGATCGTTGCGCTCCAGATCGACGATCATCGCCAGCTCGGCGAGGTCTTTCTCGCTCGTCAAGAGCGAATCACGCAGGCGCGCATCCTCTTCAGGGGTGGCGCCGCGGGCGACCGTGCCCTTGATGGGTCGAGTCCGGGCGATGCGCTGGCCCAAGGGGTCGACCTCCAGCTCGAGCAAGAGTTCAGGCGACGACGAGAGCAGCGCGCACGCGTCCTCGCCGGACCGGAATCGGAGGAAGCCCATGTAGGGCGCCGGGTTCGTTTCCCGTAGCCGCAGGTACAGCTCCAGCGGATCCGACGGCGCCGTGGAGATCATCCGATGGCTGATGTTCGCCTGGTACACCTCACCGCGTCCGATGGAATCGCGGACCGCGGCGACCCGAGCGCAGTGGGTCTTTCGCGGAACCGTTCGATCGCCGGGCGCCTCCGACGTGCCCTCGAGAGGCCACGGGCTCTTCCACTCCTCGGCGCGCGGCGCCGGCTCGATCAACCGCAGGATCTCCCGCGCCCGTCGCGCGGCATCTTCCGCTGCGCTCATCCCGTGAGCGGAATCCTCGGAGACGATCAACCATGCCCGTGGCGGTCCTTCGGACGCGGGCTCCCACCAGATCCAGTCGCGATAGAGGCCGCCGACGATCCGAGGCTGAGGCCAGGCGGGCTCGGGTAGGTCGAGGGCTTCGCCGCGCACGCCTAGCTCGTAGGCGAGCGCACCGAGGAAGCCGCCGGCAAAGGGACCGAGGCCTTCCTCGGCTGTGGAACCCGGAGCGAGACGAACGTCCGAGAGAAGAGACTCCAGCCCGTCGAGGCTGGTGGGCGCCACGCGGGGATCGTCGAAGGAGAGGAACGGATCGAAGCCGAGGAGCGACCAGTGCCGCGGCGACCCGCCCGCGCTATCCAGCACCAGAAGGCCGGGCCGATCCCGGAGGCGTCGCAGCAGCAGCGGCAAGACGTCCCCTTCGGGCAGTTCCAGCCGATGAACGACCGGCGTCAAAGTGCGCTTCTCCATCTGTCCCTCGAGTCTAACGCCAGCGCGGGTCCCGAACCTCGCCCGGAATTCCGCCAGGCCGGTGAGGACCCCGCCCCCCAGCGGGTAAAACGTTCGCCATGGAGCCCACCTCACCGATCGAATCCTCGCCCAGGAAGCCCAAGGTCCTCGGCCTGATCTTCCTGACCGTCTTCCTGGACATGGTCGGATTCTCGATCATCTTCCCCCTCTTCCCGAAGATGCTCGAGTGGTACGTCGACCGCGAGGGAGCGGCCAGCGCCATCGGTCGGCTCGCGAGCTGGCTCCAGGGAATCGTCAACGATGACTTCGCCGTCATCGTGCTCTTCGGCGGCATCCTGGGGTCGCTGTACTCGGGGCTCCAGTTCCTCTTCGCGCCGATCTGGGGCGCTGTCTCCGACAAGATCGGTCGTAGGCCCACCCTGCTCTTCACGCTGCTCGGCACCGCGCTGTCGTACGTGATCTGGTTCTTCGCCGGGACGTTCGCGCTGCTCGTCATCGCGCGACTCGTGGGCGGGCTCATGGCGGGCAACATCTCGACGGCCTCCGCCGCGGTCGCCGACACGCACGCAGGCAAGGATCGAGCGAAGGGCATGGGCGTGCTCGGCGCGGGCATCGGGCTCGGCTTCGTCGTCGGGCCCGCGCTGGGCGGACTGGCGTCGGGCTGGGACCTGACGGACGCCTGGGCCAGCGCCTCGTCCATGGGCGTCAACCCGTTCAGCGGCGCGGCGACGGTGGCGTTCGGCCTCGCGGTGATCAACCTGCTCTGGGCGGCCCTGCGCTTCCCGGAGACCAAGGACATGCGCCCCGCCACCGCGCCGCCCGAGCATCGCCGCGGCATCAACCCGTTCGCCTCGCTGAGGCGCCTCACGTTCCCGGGTGTGCACACCCTGAACATCGCGTACTTCATCTACTTCACGGCGTTCGGCGCCATGGAGTTCACCCTCGTGTTCCTCGCCGCCGAGCACCTTGGCTACGGGCCGCGCCAGAACGCGTACATGTTCGTCTTCATCGGCCTGACCATCGCCTTCGTCCAGGGCGGGATCGTCCGGCGCCTCGTGCCGAAGGTCGGCGAGCGGAAGGTCGCGTGGCTCGGGATGGCCCTGACGGTGCCCGGCTTCATCGGGATCGCGGCCGTCACGCGGGTGGAATCGGCCGCGCTGCTCTACGCCTCGCTGGCGCTGGTGTCGGTCGGTAGCTCGCTCGTGATGCCCAGCTTCTCCTCGCTCGCCAGCCGCTACGTGCCGGACGATCGCCAGGGATTCGCCCTCGGGGTGTTCCGCAGCTTCGGCAGCCTCGCGCGGGTCCTGGGTCCGCTGGCGGGCGGGCTCCTCTACTACGGCTTCGGCAGCTATGCCCCATACGCCCTCGGAGCCTTCGTGCTGCTCGTCCCCTTGGCGCTGTCGAAGAAGCTGCCGGAACCTGTCGCGACCCCGGTTTCCACCCCCACCTGAGCCTTGCGGCCCCTGGCACAGGGAAAATCGTTCCTGATTCGAGAGGGCGATCTTCGGATCGGGTGAGTCCTGGCAGGTTCCCCCTTCATGTCCTGCTCAAACGCGTCGATAAGCTCCACGCCATGATCAGCAAATCCATCGCCGTCACGTGCGCCCTCGGCGCGCTGTTCACCTCGAACTTCGCCACTGCCCCCACCAGCCAGGTCACCGACCCCCAGGTCGTCGCCCTGCAGGCCGAGGTCGAGGCTCTCACCAGGAAGGTGGAGTCGTTCGAGAAGTTCCTCACCGCCCAGGAGAAGGCTGGCAAGGAACTCGAAGCCGCCCTGACGAAGTCGGAGGCCGAAGGCTTCACGGCGGGCATCAACCCTGGATCCCGCGAGATCCTCCTGAAGGGTCTTCGCGCCCAGGCCGCAGCCATGCAAGCTGGTGGCGGCAGCAGTGACGACGAGCAGCCCGAGGACAAGGGCAGCATGCGTGGCCGCCGACGCGGCAGCATCAAGTAGGCATCGACGCGCCTGGAGGGCGGACATCGAGTGACGGACCGCCCCCGAACGAACACCGGACCGCCGGCCAAAAAGGCGGCAGAGGCGCTGTCGCTGAAGACTCTGCCCATACAGGGCGCCGACGCTCTGGAGTCGGATCTTTGGCCTCTCGTGGATAGCTTCCTGGAGAGGCTTCGCTCGTCCCGCGGCGCCTCCGAGCACACGCTCCGCGCCTACGGCAGCGATCTCTCCGACCTCGTCTCGTTCCTGGCGTCGCGCGGGGTCACCTCCCCCGCCATGGTCACGCCACGCTCCTTGCGCGGATGGCTCGGGAGCCTCGACGACCGCAGCCTCGCGCGCGCGACGATCCAGCGCAGACTCTCCGCCGCGCGCACGTTCCTCAAGGGACTCGTGGAGCGCGGACTGCTGGAGGCCAACCCGGCGGTCGGGCTGCGCCAGCGACGAAGCGCGCGCCACCTGCCCGGGGTCCTCAGTCCGAAGGAGGTCGAGTCGCTTCTCCTGGCCCCCGATCCGACCACGGCGCTCGGGCGACGCGATCGCGCGATCCTCGAGGTCATGTACTCCGGCGGCACCCGCGCGGCGGAAACGGTCGGCCTCGATCGCGCGCACGTCGATCTTGGCCGCGGGATCGCACGCGTGGTCGGCAAGGGCCGCAAGGAGCGGCTGATCGCCGTCGGCAGCTTCGCGCGGGAAGCGCTCACCCTCTACCTCTCCGACCCCGAGCGTCCGAAGCCCGCGCAGGCCGCCGGCGACGCGCTGTTTCTCAACCGCCGCGGCGGGCGACTGACGACGCGCAGCCTGGAGAACGTGGTGGCGAAGCACGTGCTGGCCGCGGGCATCACCCGCAAGGCGACGCCGCACACGCTGCGGCACAGCTTCGCCACGCATCTCCTGGATTCGGGCGCAGACCTTCGCTCCGTCCAGGAGCTGCTGGGCCACGAGAATCTCGTCACGACGCAGATCTACACCCACGTGTCGGTCGCCCGACTCGCCGAGATCTACGAAAAGGCGCACCCGCGCGCCTGAGCCGAGCCTGACGCTCTCTCCCCGGCGGCGGCGGCGGTCACTGGATCGTGCTCAAGAAGCTGGTGATCCGCCGATCGAGGTCAGCCGCCAGCTCCTCCAGGCACGCGGCGGATTCGCGAACGCGCTCGGAGGACCGGTCCGCGTCCTGAACGGCGTGATCGACCTGCTCGATGCTGGAGGTCACGTCCCGCGCGCCTTCCAGTGCGACCCGCGTCGCGTCCGTCAGCTCGCGCGTCACTTTCGACTGCTCGTGGACCGAGCCGTCCACGACCTGCGTGAACGCGTCCAGCTGATCCAGGGTCGTATCGATCTCGATGATCGAGGAGGCAACCACGCCTGCGGCCTCGCGCACTCCCTCGATATCGCCGGCGATCTGCGCCGCCGCGTCCTTGGTCTGGCCCGACAAGCTCTTGACCTCGCCCGCGACCACGGCGAAGCCCTTTCCGACCTGCCCCGCGCGCGCCGCTTCGATCGCCGCGTTCAGCGCGAGCAGGTTCGTCTGGGACGACACCTCGTCGATGAGCTTGACGACGGAGCGAATCTCATCGGAGGACGCCGTCAAGCCCGCCACGTCTCGACGCGAGGACGCCGAGATGCCGCGGGCGCGACGGACAACGTCCGTGGACTCCTGAACACGCCCGGCGACGTCGGCCATCGAGCCCGAGATCTGCTCTGCGGCCGCGGTGATCTCCTGCATGCTCGTCGAAACGGCGCTGGCCGCGCTCTTCACGCGCGTCGCCTCGGCGCTCGTGGCTGACACCGATTGGCTGAGCGAAGTGGCGGTCTCGCGCAAGGCGGCGGACGCCTGGACGACCGAATCGAGCCCTCCCTTGACCTCTCGCTCGAAGTCGAGCGCGAGCTGCTTCTGGGCATCCTTGGCGGACTGCAGCGCCGAGTGGCGCTCGGCCATCTGCTCGCTGGCCCGATTGATCAGGTGCGCCGTTCGTGAAAAGGAGCCGTGCAACCCGGCGCCCAGCACTCGTCGGTGGAACTCGTTCCTGGCGGCGGCACCCAGCGCAGCTCCCGACTCGCGCAGGCAAGCGTCGGTCAGATCGAGGAGTTGATTGACGGAGTGCAGCGCCTCCGCGAACTCCGGCGCCAGGTCCTCGCAGGCTTCGATACAAAGAATGCGAGGCTCCAGATTGCCGCGCGCTGCCTCGGAGCAGACCCGGTGGAGCCGGTCGGTCCATTCCGTCTGGGACTGAAGCCTCCGCTGGAGCTCGGCGCAGCGTCTCTCCAGTCGTTCCTTGCCAGTAAACTCGCTCATAAGCCGAAGACGAACTGTGAGTAGGTTTGACCGCAGGAGTCGAGGATCTGCCCGAGGCGCGCCGCGGCCTGCGCGCGGCCTGCAGCAGGGGACGTTGCGGCGCGCTCCAAGGCCCTCAGCTCCCCGTATAGCTGGCTCGCGGTCTTGATGGCCTCGCGCGACGGACAGCGTCGGTTCGAGTGATAGCCGAGGATCCGCCCGTCGCCCCCGAAGGTGGGCGTGACGTGGGCGAGCACCCAGTAGAAGTCGCCGCTCTTCGAGCGGTTGACGACGTACGCGAAGATCTCCTCCCCGGCCATCACCGTGTCCCAGAGGAGCTGGAATACGCAGCCTGGCATGTCCGGGTGACGGATGATGCTGTGGGGAGCACCGAGAAGCTCCTGCTCGGAGTACTGCGCCAGCCGCAAGAACGTCCGATTGGCGTAGGTGATGCGGCCCTTGGGATCCGTCTTGCTGACCAGGATCTCGTCGGAGTCGAAGCGCCGTTCGACACCGGTGAGTGCGGTCTTCGACCCGTGGGAAAGGGCGGAGGTCATGGGAGATCGGAGCGAGAGGGAAGGATGGGCCGATGGAGCTGGGGTTGTCCCTGAGTCCATCGGCTGCGGGCGGCCATTGGCTTGACAGGGGAGTCTCACCACTCGCCCGGGCGGTCCTCATCTCGATCCAAGGAGCGCCATAGGGCCTCCGCCAAACTCTTCCCATGACGCACACCCCAAATGAGTCTTCCTACGATTTGATCGTCCTGGGCACCGGACCGGCCGGAGGTACGGTCGCTCGCCGCTGCGCCAGGGCGGGCGCGCGCGTCGCCGTGATCGAATCCCGGGTTCCGGGAGGTACCTGCGCTCTACGCGGCTGCAACCCCAAGAAGGTCCTCGCGCTGGCCGCCGAACTCGTGGACTGGACCGACATCGCCGGCGGGAAGCTCATCGCGAGCGACCCGGCCACGATCGACTGGAACCAGCTTCGAGACTTCACGAGTCGATTCACCGAGGAAGTTCCTGACAGCACCCGAGAGGGCTTCGCCGAGGACGGGATCGATCTCTTCGTTGGCCCGCCGACGTTCCTGGACCCCCACCGCCTACGCGTCGGCGACTCGGTCCTGCGGGGCGAGCGGATCTGTCTCGCCATCGGAGCCCAGCCCGTGGTCCCCGACCTCCCGGGGATCGAACACGCCGTGACCAGCGACGACTTCTTCGACCTGCCCACGCTCGCCGGAAAGATCGTCTTCGCGGGAGGTGGCTACATCTCGATGGAGTTCGCTCACCTGGCAACGAGAGCGGGCTGCGAGGTCGATGTGATCGAATCGAACCCGCGGCCGCTGGACGGCTTCGAGCCGGAGCTCGTCGACGCGCTGGTCGAGCGTAGCCAGCGGGCGGGCATTTCTTTCCACACCGATCGCGACTTGAAGAGCATCGAGAAGGCTGGAGAGCGCTATCGAGTCACGATGGGCACCTCCCACACGGAGGCCCACGACGCCACGCTGGAGTGCGACCGCGTCGTCCTCGGCCTGGGCCGAGCCGTCGACGTCGACGGCCTCGGGATCGAAAGCGCGGGACTCACGAAGGACCGCGGGTTCGTCGTCGACGACCATCTCGTCTGCGTCGGTACGGATCACATCTTTGCCGTCGGGGACTGCGCCCAGACGTCGATGCCGCACCTCACGATGGCGGCGAACGTCGAGGCCGACAGGGTCGTGGCTGCGGTGACCCGGGCGCTGGGGCTCGAAGCCGCCGAGCCCAGGCTGGTCGCCACCTCGAACCAGGTCCCCTCCGTGGTCTTCACGGCGCCGAACCTTTCCAGGATCGGGCTGAGCGAGCAGGACGCGCGCGAGCGATACGCCGACCTGCGCGTCGAGGAGGGCGACCGAAGCAGCTGGGGCACCGTGAAGAAACGCGGCGAAACCCATGCGCGCTACAAGATCCTGATCGCCGACGACAGCGATGAGATTGTCGGGGCGCACTTTCTCGGGCCCGGCGCATCCGAGTTCATCAATCTGATCGCGCTCGCGATGCAGCACGGCATCGGAGCGAGCGACCTGGCAAAAACCGTGTTCGCGTTTCCGACCTTCGGAACCGATCTGCCCAAGCTACTTCGGTGAACCGCCGGACTCCGAGATCAGGCGAATCGCCGCCTGCATCTGGGCGTCGCCACCGCCGAGCAGTAGATCTGCGGGCGCGCGCTCTACCTCGACGTCCACGGCCACGCCGTGTCCGTCGTAGAGCTGGCCATTCGGCTGGAACGAGGCCATCGACGCGCAGCGGACCCGGATGCCGGTCTCGGGCAGGTCGAAGGTCTGGACGCGAGCGCTGCCTCCGCCCGTGGCCGTTCCCAGAAGCGTCACTCCAGACAGCTCGCCCAGCGCCGCCGCGAAGATATCCGTCGCGCTGAACGAGGCCTCGTCCGTCAGCACGATCACCGGCCTGTCGTAGTGGAACTCGTCCGGGTGCCCTGTCCGATCGAGGACGAGGTAGTGCCACTCGCTGAATCCATCGGGCAGCTTCCACTCCGGCTCGAAGGTGGCCGCGAAGTCCGCGATCGCCCGGCTCTGCGCGCCGCTCCAGTGCGGATCATCGGCCCGGTAGAGGAGCCTCGAGCCCCCGAGATGATCCTCCCGGAACGCCGGCGCGAGTCGGTAGGCGGCGACGTTGCCGACCACCGGTCCGGTCACTTCATCCACGAGGTAGCCCGCGAGCGCTGCGCAGAGCCCGCGCTGTCCGCCGCCGTTCCCGCGCACGTCGAGGATCAGACCTGCAGTGCCGCGGAATCGCTGCATCGCACGGCGAACCTCCGGAATGAGTTCATCGTCCATCTCGGCGAGACGAATCACGCCGATCCCGCCCTTCGCGCCGCCCGCTTCTTGCGCGGTGACGAGGCGCGTCTCGGTCCTTGGCCACGTACCGTACGTGGGCCTTCGCGGCTGGAGATCGAGCGTGATCGTCTTCTTGCGGCCCCCCTTGGGTTTCGACGAAAGCGTCAACTCGATCACGTCGCTGGCGTCGTAGCCCTTTGCTTCACGCGCACGCTCGATCTCACGCAAGGCGCGGAGCGCGCGGTGCTGCACCAGCTGCGGGCTCCCGGCGACGACCTGCTCGGACATCGCCCCGATCCAATGCGCGACGGGGTCGCCGTCGATCGCCTGAACGTACGGCCGGCTGCGATCGACGAATCGCGTGCGATCAGGATCGAAGGCGACGATGCCGCCCTGGGCCGTGTCGAGAAGAAACGGAAGGTGTCGACCCGGATCGCGCGGGCGAGGAGCTTCGACGCGGGCGTGTCCATCGCCGAAGCGCATGAGAAGGCGGTTCAGCGCGTTCGCCAGCGACGCCACGTCCACTTCGGCGCGAAGGGTTTCGGAGAGCGATTCGAGTTCTGCTTCCAGGTCGATCCCCTTGAGCGAGACGTAGGCGAAGCGATCACGCAAACCGGCTCCGAATCGCTCCAGGTCGCGGCGCGCGAGTTCGACGGGAACGGCGGAAGGCGCGGCAGGAGAGACGCGTCCGCTCGAACGATGGGTCTGGTTCGATGCCCAGATCGCCTGACGCTTGGCCTTCGTCATCGCCACCGCTGCGAGTTCGATCTTGACGCCGTCTGCAAGGCGCACGAGATCCAAGCTCACGGATCGGCCGGTCCCGTGCCCCATCAGCGCCATCGCTTCCACGAGGTCCTCACCGAAGCGTTTCTCCCGCTTCCCCGGCCAGCGTTTCTCGCAGAACTCGAGGATCGATGCGACGCTGACTCCGTCGATCGAGACGGGCCGATACCAGGTGCCCTCGACGTCGACCTCGGGCAGGCCGCTGGACCATCGAAGCCCGTCGAAGGGCGACGCCTTATCCTCTCCCGTCTGGGTGATCGAGGGGAAAGCGCTCCCTCGAACGCGATGCGTGCCGGGAGCGGATCCCAAACTTTCGAAGATTGACTGAACCCAGCGCGCCTCGTTGGCGCCGTGGATGGAAAGGACTGCTGCGAGGACGAGAGGAGTGTGCTTCATGCCGGGGATACGGACGGAGGGATCGGCCCGTAACGGAGACTTCGAAGATCGGAATGCCCAGTGATGAGCACTAGAAAGGGTCCCGAGCCACCGCCCTTTCCCTCGAACACTCCCGAAACAATGGTAACGAGGTACTCTGGAGACCCGCAGCCGTCAGGCTCCTTCCCATTCCGTCCCCCACCCAATCTTCCCCATGCTAACTCGCTTCACACGCGCCGCTTCTCGCTCTGCTGCGCTGCTGCTGAGCCTCGCTCCCCTCGCGTCCGCACAGGTGCCGTCGGCCGAAGTCATCGCCGTCGCTGACATCTTGACCACCACCCCCGACACGCTGAACTTCATCCTCGAGTTTCGCGCGGGTGCTGATTCCGGCTGGATCTCGAGAGCGAGCTACGTCAACGCCGCTGGCGCTCAGGAGTCGGTTCTCTACGGTGAGCTGTCCGCTGCGGATGCGGGCGGCCCGCGCATCCTGCGCCGTCCGCAGGTTCTCGCTGGTATCGACCAGGAAAGCCTTCTTCGACCCAGTCTCGCGGGCGAGCAGCTCGCCTACCTTTCCCAGTCAGGCGTGGTGAACAGCACCCGAGCCGCCTGGCTCGAGGACAGCCTTCTCGCGCGAATCGGCTCCGAGATCGGAAGCTCTGGTGACACCTGGGCGCTCCTCGAAGACGTCATCAACACCGTACCTGGGGACGTGATCCTGCGCGGGCGAGCCAACTCGTCGACCACCGGCCCCCTCACCTGGGCACGCTATCCCGCCGGCGAGATCCTGCTGCAACATGGACAGGCGGTGCCCGGAACGTCGGAAACGGTGGACCGCGTGTACGAAGCGGACGTGTCTGCTGATGGCCAGAACCTCATCGCCCGGGTTCGGCTCGCCCCCTCCCAGCATTCCGCCATTCTCGTCAACGGTGAGATCTACACGTTTCCCAACGGAGGAGAGGCACGCTCGGGGGACCCCATCGGAATCGGTACCCTGCTGAACGCCTCTCCCGGTGAAACCTGGCTCGGATTCTACGCGCCGCAGATCAACAGCCAGGGCGACATCGTCTTCGCAGGTACCCTGACTCGTGGCGCCTCCTATCAAACGGTGGGACTTCGAAACGGACGTGAAATGCCGAGCGGCCCCTACGCCCTCGCTACGATCGGCGCCACCCACCTCGATGAGCGCGGATTCGCCCTGACAGCCGTCCCCAGCGACACCCTCCCCGGCGCCACCTTCGAGGGAATCCCACTGGCCACCTCGAGTCTCGAGGTGGACTTCGACGGCGACGGATACGCGGATCCGGGCTATAGGATCTATCCATCGATCGTCTTGGAGGGTGCGACGGCCATGAACGGTGCGGGCGGTATCTACGGCCTCGCCAACCTCGAGATCCCGGGTGGGACGAGTGCCTACCAGGCGATCTTCCGCAGTACCTTCGTTCAGGAAGGCAACCAGTACTGCGCCGGCGAGGTCAACGTGACGGGCCGTCCCGCGCGGCTTTCCTCCGTGGGCTCCGACGTCATCGCCTTCAACAAGATGAAGCTCGTGGCCACGGGACTTCGGAGCGGCAGCCTCTGCCTGCCGCTCTTCTCCCTGACGCCTGGCAACGGCGTGCAGCCCCCGGGAAGCGTCGGCACGCTCTGCCTCGGCGGCGCCATCGGGCGCGCGCAGTACTCACTGCTCAACGGAGGCAACTACGGCTCTGGTTCCGTCGACATCTTCCTCAACGTGATCCCGCAGCCGAACGGCCCGCGCGCTGTCCAGCCCGGTGACACCTGGTACGCCCAGCTCTGGTACCGCGACGGGTCCAGCTCGACGGTGACGAGCAACTTCTCGGACGCGATCTCCATTCGGTTCCGTTGATCCCAGCGCCGGCGATGGCGGAGCGCGTCAGCCCGGATCGCGTGCAGGCTGTTCGCTCCGCCACTTCGCAAGGTCCCCGCCATAGCGTCCCCGGTGGAACCCCACGAGGACTTCCCAGCGTTGGCGGCTCCAGATCGGCGCACGCGTGAGGCTGCGAACGGCACCGTAGTACCGCGCGAGAGCCGGGTCCTGGATCCGGTTCTCGTTCGTCTCCAGGCTCTGTCGGTAGCCCGCGGGCGGGTTGCGACGCAGGTGTCCTGGCCGCCAGAATCGGCCGAACTCATCCAGCTTGTGCCGAAAGATCGGCGCCCCCCGGGCGTTGGTCAGCGGCAGGCGCGCGAGGAGCGGGTCACCGAGGCCAAAGACGTCGATCAGGTGCAGTTCGCGCGGAGCCAGGAAGCCGAGCAAGCCCACCTGGGTCTGCTGCTGGACGCGCTCGCCCGCCTCGAAGCGCTCGCGCGCCTTTCCTGCCGGCGGATATGGGTCTCCGTCGACGAGCCGCCCCCAGGCAGGGTGGCCCTTCGACAGAAGCCCCGTGTAGCCGTAGTAGATCGTGCGCTCGTCCGTGATACCTCCGGAGGCGCCGGCGTCGAGGAACGCCAACGCGTCGGGCCGCGGCCCCCATGAGCTGCGCGGATGAAACGTCGCCAGTGCGACGATCGCGAGAGCCGCCGCCCCCATCACGCGCCTGTCCAGCCGGAGGCGAACCATCAGGAACACCGCCACGACGAACGGCGCGGTCAAGAAGCGACCGGACATGAAGTCCCCGCCCACGCGAACCACGTAGGCGAGATGCAGGATGAGCCCGAGGGCGACGATCGATTCCCTCCGACGCAGGCCCCGCAAGAGCGTGACGAGCACCACGCAAGCCAGGGTCCCGAGCGTCAACGGATCCCAGCGCATTGAGTTCAACAGGTAGCGAGCCCCCTGCGCCAGCACCTCGTCGCGCGGGAGCCCCGCCCCGACCTTGGCGATCGCGGTGTTCGGAACCCAGGTGCCGAAGTAGACGAGTGAAAAGGCCTCCCAGCCCAGCGCCGGAGCCCACCCGATCAGCATCCGCCGGGTCGTGGACAGCGTCGGGCTCTGGACCCAGGCCGCGACGCACAGGACCCCCATGAAGAGCGCCGAGTCCGGGCGGGTGACGAAAGCCATCGAGGTGGCCAGCGCCACGCGACCCGCTCGGCGCGCGGGATCACCGCCGCCGAGGAACGCTCCGACACCGAGCAGAAGCGCGACGTGCAGGAGCGGATTCTCCAGGCCCGAGCTGGAGTAGTCGAGGAAGGCCTTCGAGCCCGCGAGAACGAGGATCCCGAACGCGGCGACGACGGGCCCGGTGGCGGCGCGTGCCACGAGGAACAGCGCCACCGCGGTCGCCAGGAAGCTCGCCCCGTACGCCACCGCGGCGATGTTCTCCGTCAGGGCGTAGAACGGCGCGAGCAGCAGGAGCCAGAGCGGGTTCGTGAAGGCCTGAACGCGCTCGCCCTGGTTCCAGCGAAGCCCCTCCCCATGCACGAACTGGTCCATGCAGCGGAACGTGATGAACGCATCGTCCGAGAGCCACGCGGTCCAGGCGAGGCCGAAGGCAAAAAGAGCCACGGCCAGGATCAGGGCTCCGACGGCCAGCGGGCGCTTCGACTCGTTCGATCTACTTTGCACGGCCTTCAATCGTCACCAAAGCGCTCCAGGAAAGCGTCGCCGCGGTCCGGGTCGTACCACTTCCCGGTCAGCTCGGCGCCGCCGGAGTAGCCGAGTTCGGCGAGCACGGAGTCGATCCCCGCCTTCACACGGTACTCCGCCCGATAGCCCTCGACGTCTCCCGATGCGAGGCACTGGAGGAGCCTCGCCCGGAGCGAGCGGGCCGTCTCGATCCGGCTCTCGACCAGGTCCCGTTCGCAGGTCGGGTCGGTCAGCCGATCGAACAGCTCGACCTCGCCCGGACGCCACGTCCGGGTCCCCTCGTCGTTCGACTCCTCCTGGAGATGAAGCACGAGGCACCAGCGCCCATCGTCGATTGAAGCCGACCGGGCGTGATACCCGAGCGTGAAGCGCGGCGACGTTCGAGGCTCCGGCTCCAGCGCGAGACGCAGATCCCTGCCGCCAAAATCCGGCGCCTCCAGGCCAGCGAGACGAAGGATCGTCTTCCCCAGATCCGCTTGCCGAACCGGCACGTCGATGGTCCGCGCCTCCGAACCCGGCCAGGCGAGGATCAGCGGCACCTGGGTCGTCGCGGGGTAGACGCCCGCGTGGTTCCACCAGACGCCGTGCTCACCGAACGATTCCCCGTGATCCGACGTGAAGGCGATGATGCCCGCTGCCACGCGCGGCGTCTGCAGAAGAGGCGTGAGCAAGTGGTCCACGTAGTCGACGAGCGCGCGGTACTGCGCCCAGGGAACCTCGGGATCCGTCACGCCCTGGAGGAAGCGCGGGACCTTTTCAGGAGGAACCGGTAACCCCGGCCCCGTGATGTCCGCGCCTTTCTGACGACCCAGGTAGCGCCCGTCGAAGGCGCCCTTCGGCTTGTAGGGCGCGTGCGCATCGAACACATGGACCCAGAAGAAGAGCGGCGCGCCCTCCGCGTCCTCGAGGTTCGCCAGGGCTCGCGCTACGGTCTCGCTTCCGTCCCGTGTGGCCGACGCCGCGCCAGCGAAAGCATCGAAGTTCCCGCCGGTGGGCGCGGCGGGTCCGTCGTAGCGGTCGAAGCCCTGGGCCAGTCCACTCGTCTCGTCGCCGAGGTGAAACGCGCTGAAGGCGGCGGCCGTGCGGTAGCCTGCAGACGCGAAGTACTCGGCCAGGGTCTGCGCTCGCTGGCCCAATGGATCCCGATTCGTGACCACGTGCGTGTCCCGCGGGTGCATCCCCGTCATCAGGGCCACGTGCGATGGATTGGTGGCGTTCGAGGTCGCCGCGGCGTCGAGGAAGACGAGTCCCCGTGCGCCCAGGGCATCGAGCGCTGGGGTCCGTACGAGACCACCGGAGGTCATGCCGATCAGCTCTCCCCGATGGGTATCCGAGGTGATGAGCAGCACCGTCGAAGGGGGCGTCTCGCCCCGACCCACGAGTGCGCCCGCGTCGGCGACGAGCGCGATGACGTCTCCATCCGTGGAGCCTCCGCCCTCCAGACTGACGCGGACCGGGCCCGACAGGGCTTCCGTCAGCGTCCGACGGAAGACGCGCCACTCCTCCGACGCCGCTACCCCGAGGGGCAGACGCTCTTGCGCGAAGCCGTCGCCCTCCAGCACGAGCACGGCATCGCCGTAGGAAGCTCCGGGTCCCACGCGGTACGACATCTGGAAAGCGGCGCCCGCTGGGGCCTCCAGTTCGAACTCCACCGGGTGCTCCCCGTCGAGCGCGACGCCGAGGCGCCCGTCGTCGCCCACGGACACGAGTCCCGCACCGTCGTGGGGCGTCGGCAGGAACTGAAGCAGCGACGTCCTCGTGAACTGGAGCGAGCGGACCTCGCAGGCGGCGGCGTTTCCCGCTGTCTCGAGAACGATCGAGTCGAAGCGGCCCTCGAGGGGTCTCACCTGGGCCAGGTCGAGTTCGGCGCGTTCCTGCCCGCTCCCTCCTTCCACCGTCAGGAGCTCGGAATAGGCGCGAACCCGCGGGCCGGTGAGAAAGGCGAGGCGAATCATCTCCTTTTCTCCGGGCGGCACATCGAGGAGGAGGGTGGCGCGATGCAGATCTGCGGCCACCAGATCCAACGGCAGCGAAGCGAGCCGCGCGCCTGCTCCCTCCAGCAGAAGCTCCGAAAGTGCTTCCTCGTCCTCTGTCAGCGCCAGCATCACCTGCCCGACGCCCGGTTCGACGCGCCAGGCAGCGTCGAAGTCTCGGGCCCCGAACTGCGCGACCGGAATCTCATCGCCCGATGGACGCTCGGTGAGCGGCAGCCAATCCACGCGCACCCATCGCGGACCTCCGTCGCCGGCGCCCTCGCCGCGAGGCCCGCAGGAAGTCGACGAAAGCAGCGCGAGCCATGCAAGGCAGCAGCAGGTGAAGGTCCCGAACAGGAAGATCCCCGAAACCCGGACGGCCGTTGCGCGAGCTACCTTCATCGCTTGACCAGTGAAGAGGGTCGTGGGGACATGAACGGAAGCTACCACCAATCCAGCCAGCACTCAACTCGTGCAGCCCGTGTCCGGCGGAGCGTCTCAGCTTCGACCTTCAGCGCCCATAAGAGATCATCGCGAGACCAGCACGCAGCAGAACAGCGCGGGTGAGCCCATCGATAGGGCAGCGGCACGCACCGGCAGCATCCCGGTCCGATGGTGCGCCGCTTCAAGCCAGCCACAATCACTGATGCGCTTCCGACCCACAGATCTTGCCGAAGATCCCAGGCTTCCGGCCGACCAGGTCGACGGCCGGCCCTGGGAGTCTGCGCCACGGATCGACGCATCCAGTTCAGGGGCCAGAGCGGCGGTGCTCTCGAGACTTCACCTGACTCGCCTCACGGGGGAACGATTGCGCCCTCTCACTCCATCGCCTTGTGTCTCTGGACCCGGACCCTGACGGACTTGGAGATCGGCGTGTTGCTGCCCCGCGTCGTCCGAGTGATGGGCACAAGCACGTTCGCCTCGGGGAAGTACGTGGCGACGTTGCCGGGGGGGATGGGGTAAGGCACGACCTGGAAGAGGCGCGCCGTTCGGACCTCGCCGTCGTACTCGCTCGAAAGGTCCACGCTGGCGCCTGGCTCGAACCCGGCCCGCGCCATGTCCTCCTCGCTCATCATCACGACGCGTCGCTCGCCGTGGATCCCCCGGTAGCGATCGTTCATGCCGTAGATCGTCGTGTTGTACTGGTCGTGGCTGCGCACCGTCATCATCAGGAACTCGTCCCTCCCGAGCGCGTGATGGCTTCGATCGGTGACGCTGAACTGCGCCTTGCCGTCCGACGTGGCGAAGCGACGATTGCGCGGTCCGTTGGGCAGATAGAAGCCACCGGGCTCCCGCACCTTCTCGTTGTAGCGCTCGAACCCGGGAATGCACGCCGCGATGGCGTCGCGGATCCGGTCGTAGTTGCCTGCCATCTCCTCCCAGTCGACGGTCGTGTTCCCGCGAAGAGTCGCCGCCGCCAGCCCGCACAGGATGGCCACCTCGCTGCGCAACTCAGGCCCCCGGGGCTCGAGGACGCCCTGGCTCGACTGGACGACGCCCATCGAGTTCTCGCAGCTCACGAACTGCGGACCGCTCGCGCGCACATCCTTCTCGGTCCGCCCCAGGCAGGGCAGGATCAGCGCCTTCTTCCCGTGAACGACGTGGCTCCGGTTCGGCTTGGTGCTGACGTGCACGGTCATCTCGCACTGGCGTAGCCCTTTCGCCGCGTAGACCGTATCGGGTACGGCCGAGATGATGTTGCCGCCGAGCCCCATGAAGAACTTCGCCTTGCCTTCGTGCATCGCCTTGAGGCTGTTCACGACGTCGAATCCATCGTGCTCCGGCGGCTTGAAGTTGAAGTAGTTCTGGAGACTCTTCCGGAGCTCGGGGGTCAGCTTCTCCCAGACGCCCACCGTGCGGTCGCCCTGCACGTTGGAGTGGCCGCGCGTCGGACAGATCCCGGCGCCCGGCTTCCCCATCGCCCCCATGCAGAGCAGCAGGTTCACCATCTCCTTGATCACGTCCACGCTGTTCTCGTGCTGCGTGAGACCCATCGCGTAGCTGAGCACGATCTTCTTCGAACGGGCGATCATGTCGACCGCCTCGCGGATCTTCGGTGCCGGGACGCCGCTGGCGGCGACGCATTCGTCGAAGTCCGTGGCGTCGAGCATCGCGGTCCATTCCCCGAACCCGGAGGTGTGAGCCTCGATGAACTCCTCGTCGAACACCGTGCCGGGAGCGGCCTGTTCTTCCATCCAGAGAAGCTTGCAGATCGCACGTACGAGGCTGATGTCCTCGTTGATCCTGACCTGCAGGAAGAGATCGCTCAGGTCCGTACCACGCTTCAGAATACTGAGTGGGCTCTGGGGATCGATGAAGCCCATCAGCCCCGTTTCGGGCAGCGGGTTGATGCTGATCATGCGACCGCCGCGGTCCTTGCATTCCTTGAGCGCTGACAGCATCCTCGGGTGATTGGTGCCAGGATTCTGGCCCACCACGATCAGGAGTTCGGCGTCGTGGACGTCTTCCAGCGTGACGGTCCCCTTGCCCAGCCCGAGTACCTCGGCGAGAGCGTGCCCTGTGCTTTCATGGCACATGTTGGAGCAGTCGGGCAGGTTGTTCGTGCCGTACTGGCGCACGAAAAGCTGGTAAAGGAACGCAGCCTCGTTGCTCGCGCGCCCGCTGGTGTAGAAGATCGCCTCGTCGGGGTCGAGCGTTCGAAGCTGCTCTGCGATGAGGCGAAAGGCCTCCTCCCAGCTGACAGGCGCGTAGTGCGTGGCATCCGGAGCGAGATACATCGGATGGGTGATACGTCCCGACTTCCCGAGCTCGAAGTCGGTCATCTCCCCCATCGCGGCGACGCTGTGCCGGGCGAACCACTCGGGCCCGACGCGCCGGTTCGTCGCTTCCTCGGCGATCGCCTTGGCACCGTTCTCGCAGTACTCCCCGATGGCACTTCGCCGCCCGTCAGGATCCGGCCATGCGCACCCGGGGCAATCGAAGCCTCCCTTCTGATTCATCTTGAGGAGCGCTTTCATGCTGTCCCCGAGAGCCGAATACTCCTCGACGTGCTGCAGCGAGACCTTGACGGCCCGGAGGCCCGCCGCCTGGGAGGGACGTTCATTGACCTCGAGTTTCGAGAGGCGTTCCGGGGTGAGCTCGTTTTGCATGGTGCAGTGCTTCGTGCAGAGGGCTGCCCGGCGAACGTGCGCGGACGGCTGGCGTGGGGTCGGAGGGGACACTCTGGGGTTCAAGAACGTCTCAAGTCGCCTCCGGGTTTGCTTTCGGTGGCAGGCTCCCCCCCGATGCATCCCGCTCTCGGAAGGCTCCGGTAACCCGCCCACTGGCGCCACCCGCCATCCAACCGGTTCAACCAACTGGGTCATCCCTCCCAACCAGGTCTGGCGCAGACTTTGATGCCATTGGGGTTTGGCGCAACGCCGCGAGCGCGAATCCTGGCGGTGCTCGCGGAATCGCCTTCTGTGGCGCAGACTCCTGGCCTGCATTGTTCGCGAGAGGGAATCGCCAATGCGCCCAAACGCCGCCACGGCGCCGTTTGGGCGCTCTGGCGGTTTCGTCTCGCGAATCATGCAGGCCAGGCCCTTCGGATTTGGCCTGCTACTGCAGCATCACCTGGACGCCGTTCGTCAGATTCGACGTACCTGAGGGGTTCGCATCGCGATGCCAGAGCTGGAAGTTCCAGGTCTGGCCCGCTGCGAGCGCGATGAACCCCGTCGGCGTCGGGATCTCCGTCAGGTCAATCTCCAGGGACGTCCGCCCGTCGGGCTCGATCGGCCTGGCCTGACCCGGCGCGACGTAGCGACCGATGGCTCCGCCGAGGCACAGCGTGCCCTGGCCGCCGCCCACGCCCGGCGTCAGCCCCTGGGTCTGGCTCCCGAGGAACAGCGCGAGCTGGAACGGGGGCAGGCTATCGGCGGCCAGCGTGATTCGGTTCTCCGTCGCGACATCGCTCCCGCGCGCCACGAGGTGGCCAGGGCTTCCGGTCGAATTGGCCGGGCTCGAGCAGTATTCCGTTCCAGCGACTCCCTCGACCCACTGGTCGACGTGCCGCGACGACGGGACGCCAGAACCCAGGACACGCGAACGAGCTTCGGCGAACCAGAAGCGGCCGTCGGCGCCAGCCGCGTACGCCTGGGTGAGCTCGGGAGCCTGATCGAGCGGCGCGATCGACGTGGACGACAGCCGGACGCCCGTCGCGGAGACGGCCGCCACGTGGGCGCCGGTGGACCGGCTCTCCAGCGTCACCAGACCGCCGCCGGGACGTAGACCGATCACCGTCACGGCGTTCGCCCCGGAGAACAACGCCGAGACCACTTCGTTCGCACCGAGGTCGTAGCCGACGACCTCCCCGAACGTTCCGTCGATCCCTCCGAAGTACGCGATCCCTGACGCGACATCGATCGCGGAGCCCAGCGTGCCGAAGCTCGAAGTCCCGAACGCTCCGGTGGCCAAGGGGGAGCCCGTGGCGCTGTAGACCTCCACTTCGAGCGACGTTCCGCCTCCGGCGGCAGCGCCTTGCGTCACGAAGAGCACACCATCGGTGCGCGGGTCATACATCGCATTCAAGAGCTGCGAGTCTCCGGCCTGGTTCGCCATCGACACCACGTTGCCGGCCCGGTCGTAGCGCCGAATTTCACGGAACCAGGGGGCGAACGGTGAGGCACTGTCGTTCGATACGATCAGGGCGTCGCCGGAAGGCGTCCCCATGAAGGCCTCGAGCTGGCGGCCCAGGGATTCAACGCGGTAGACCGACGCGCCGCTCGCGTCGAAGCGCTCGATGGCCATCAGCTCCGCGTCGGTCGTCCAGTCGAAGAAAGCGCGCGACTCGCGCGTGGCGAGCACGACCTCACCGCCGGCGTCCACGAAGGGCCTGACGGCCGTCAGGTAGTAGGCGGTGCGGGTCGCCTGGAGGATGGTGCGCCACCGCACCGCTCCGTCCGGACCGAAGACGAGGACCTGCAGATCGTCGCCACTCGAAACGGCGAAGGCCGAAGTGCCGTCCCCTCGGACGTCGAGGGTCGGCTCCGCGGGTCCGAAGCCCGGGAAAGGAATGAACGGAGTGATCGGTTCTCGCGCGCGCCATTCGATCCCTCCGTCTCGATCGTAGCGGGTCACCACGAGCTCATCGGGGAACCCGCCGGCCGTGGGAGGCGCCTCGCCCACGAAGGTCATGGCGCCTCCGTCGTCGAGGGCGTGCACGCCGTAGTGGAGTACGGTTCTGACACCGGGGAGCAGCTCCGCATCGGACCAAGTGGGTCCGTACTGGGCCAGGGCGGGAGCAGCGGAGAGAGGGACGGAGACGAGGGCGAGCGCGGCGAGACCATTCATGGAAGTACCTGTTCAGGTTTGGGCGGGGAATTGCGAACAAATCTCGGAGGAGTAGGTTAGCACGGTCCCCGAAAATCGGTTCCCTACGTCCCAAAGCCAGCCGACGGCCCGGACTCGAGCTGGATGTCGCGCAACAGGACGGCCAAGGACCCCATCGCGTCTTGGTCTCTCACAAGCCTCTGTTCCCGATGACCCGTTTGAAGAGATCGGTGGTCCGCGCCACTGGATCCGTTCGGATCGCGGCCTCTTCCTCGGCCACTTTCGCAAAGAGGCCATCGAGCGCCCTTTCGGTCGCGTAGTGCACGACGCGCCCCGGCCTCGACAACCCTCCTCCATTCCGCCATCACTCCCAGGTGATGGCGGAAGCGTTCGTGAAGTTCGAAGTCGGCTGCTGATTCCACACATCTCGGAACCAGGCCTGGAAGTTCGACGTCACGCCCGCTGACGCGGCGTAATTTCCCGTCGAGATCGGAATGCTGGTCACACTCCAGTCGCCAACCCGCGTGTCCAGCGCGAAGGTCCCGGCTTCGTTGGCCACACGGATCTGATGGGGCGCGACGAAACGACCGATATCGCCACCGAGGCAAAGGTTGCCGCGACTTCCACCCGGCTGCGCCACGAAGCCCTGGGTCAAGGAGGTGATGAAGAAGCCGAAGCTGCCCGTGGGAAGTCGGGCCGCATGCAGGATCACGTAGGCGTCGGCCACGGCCGCGGAACCGCCAGCGCAGAGGAGGCCCGGACGCCCGGCCGATGTGTTCGGCTGGGAGCAGTACGCCGTTCCGATCCCGACCGTCTCCGTGCAGCTGGAACTGCAGAGGCTCCCGCTAGGTGCCTGTGAATCTGCCGACAAGCGCAGGTGCAAGGACGAATACGGACCCGATGTGCCGCTACAGGGGTTCTGGTTGCGATAGAAATACGAGTTGCACGAGGCGTACCCGGTCCCGCTGGCCGGACGGAACGAGAGAATGTCCCTGGTGAGGTATCCAGTGGGATTCCCGCACGCGCTCGTGGGGCCGAAGTAGGTCCCCGCTCCGAACGTGGGAACGGAGAAGGGCCCCGCGAGCACGAATCCCGGATCGGTGGACAGCGGATCACCCGCCAGCATGAAGCCCGCGCTTTGCGTGCCCGAACCGAGGTAGTGCGTGCTCCATCCAAAGGAGTCCTTCTCGGGATCATCCTCCCAGAGGGGATTCGCGTGGCCACCGTCCGCGCCCATGCAGAACTCAGATCCGCCGCTGAGGTCGATCTGCATCACCCAGCAGCCGCCGTTCGCAGGAAGCCCCGTCAGGCGGACGGTTGCATCGGGGATGAGCGACGGCTGGAACTCGCAGGGCTCGTAGGACTGGTAGAAACTGATCTCCCAGCCCGACGTACCCGGTCCGTTCATGTCGCAGTAGCTGATCTCGAAGCCATCGACGGAGTAGAGGTCCCGGTCGGGGGTGCCGGGAAAGGCATGACCGTTCGCCGTGCCAGGCAGCCCACCTTCATCCACGACCATGCCGCCGCTCATGAAGCCGCCCACGCTTCCGGCAGACGTGAAGTACCCGGAGTACGCCGTGTTGTCGTAGACGACGTCCGGCCCGAAGGCCGCCGTACTCGAGGTACGACGTGTCCATGTTCCCGTCGTGACGTGGTAGGTGCCAGCATGCCTCGCTGGCGAGAGCTGGCGCTCGGGCTTCTCCATGAGGGGGGCCGGGGAGCCCGGAGCCGGGGCGCTGGGGGTCGGGGGCGACTGGGCGGCCGCGGTGGCGGCCAGTGACAAGAGCGCCAGCAGTGCGAGCTTCATGGTGTTCAGGGGTTCGAGCTGGGAGCGCGCCAGGGTAGGTCCTGGCGCGCGCCATGGATCCAAGCTACCGCGGCCAACAACCTTGCAACCACAATTCCGGAAAATAGCACCCGGCAATCCGATCACCGACTACGACACCCACGACCATCCCCTGGTAGCCCGACGGCGTTTCGCGTGCTCCGTTGATTCCTCACAAGGGAAGGTCGCGCGCCCAGGGAATCCCCGATCCGCTGAGGACGTCCGCGACGTACGCGCGTGGCTCTCCACCGTTCCCCAGCGGCGGGTCGCATCCCATCGGCGTCGAGCTCGTCGCAGCGAGCCCATCGAGCTGGCTGGTCCGAGGAGCTGGCGCGTGGTGCTGAGGCGGTCAGCATCCTGCAAAGCTTCATCGAGGGCCTGCGGGTACTGCTCGAGGCAGGCCGCACGATCTGCGGACACACGATCGATGAGGACGGCTACGGCGTGTCAGGCATGATCGTCGCCGCGTTCTGCCCTCCGCTGAGGTCGAACGACGGCGTCACGGGTGAGGACGGACCCTTCCGACTCACGGCGATTCCCTACCCCGCGGACGAGGCCGCCGACGATTGGGAACTGGTCGTCCGCGCATGGACCGGAGCCACGACCCGCACCATGGCAACCCATAGCGGCGTGCGGCCGAACAGCGTGCCCGTTGATCTCGTCGTGGAGCGGATCGAATCCGCCTCGGGCAAAATCATCGACGCAGGAGTGATCAGCATCGATGACGGCGCCCCATGGATGGCGAAGAAGAGAAGTAGTCAGGCAGGGCGGCGAAGGGCGCAGCTCCGACGATCTTCGACCCGCGGCGTCTCTGCTACCCTGGCTCGATGTCCACGGTCCCCCAGCCGACTCCTGGCCCCGGTACCGCCCCCGTTGCGGCACCGGGCCGACGCCGGAGGCAGCTCTTCTTCGCGCTCCTCTACTTCAGCGAAGGCGCCCCCATCGGCTGGCTCTGGTGGACTCTACCGACGCAGCTTCGGCGGGCGGAGATCAGCGTGGTCGAGATCACCGCGCTGACGTCGGCCCTCGCCATTCCCTGGTCGCTGAAGTTCCTCTGGGCGCCCGCGGTCGACCTCCTGCGCGGGCCGCGGTTCGGCCTGCGTGGCTGGGTCATCCTGGCGCAGCTCGGGATGATCGCGACGCTGGTGCCGATCCTCGGGCTCGATCCTGCGAACGACTGGGGCCTTCTCTACGGACTTCTACTCACCCACGCCTTCTTCGCCGCCACCCAGGACGTCGCGATCGACGGCTGGGCGATTCGCGCCGTTCCAGAGGAAGAGCGCGGGGAACTCAACGCCGCCATGCAGGTCGGCATGATCGGCGGGCGCGTGCTCTTCTCTTCCGGCGTGCTGTACCTCTCGGCGGGTGATGCGAACGGCGTCGCCGTTCCGATGCTGCTCGCCGTGCTCGGCATCACGCTCGCGATGGTCGTGTTCGCGCCGCTTTCAGCGAGTCCTGCGCGCGAGGGAGCCCACGTCGAGGAGCGGCCGAGCTGGAGATCCACCCTGGCGGCCCTTCGATCACTGATCACCAGCCGCTCCGTCCTGCGGCTCGTGGCCGTGGCGTTGATCGGCGGCGCGGGCTTCGAGGCAGCGGGCTCCCTCTCGGGCAGCTGGCTCGTGGACCGCGGCCTGACGGATGACGGCATCGCCACGTTCCGCTTGATCAGCGCCGGGTTGATGGCGGCTGGGGCCGTCGCAGGAGGCTGGCTTGCGGGACGCGTGGGCGCCCTGCGCGCCACCTCCCTCACGCTCGTTTCCGTCGCCCTCGTCGTCGCCGTGGCAGCGCTTCTGAACGCAGGCTCCCCGCCGCTGGCCCTGGCGGGCTACGGCGGCGTCTACCTCGCCCTCGGCGCGATGACGGCAGCCAGCTATGCGCTCTTCATGGGCCACGCGGCCGGCCCGCTCGCGGCGACCATCTTCAGCGCCTTCATGGGCATGACGAACGCGTGCGAGGCCTGGGCCGGACGCGTCGCCGGTATTCTGCAGGCCGATCACGGCTACGGAGCGGCGATGATGGCGATGGCGGCTGCCTCACTGATCGCGCTGGTTCCCCTCAGGGGCTTGCGGAATACCTCGCCCCCGCGGCAGGCGCCGACCACGTCGTAGTCAAGGAGCGTCGAGCCACTTGGGCCCGCGGGCGGTGGATCGCTTTGAGAACGGTGGAAGGTCAGGGCCGACAGAGGGCGTACCATGGGCCGCAAAAGTCACTCTCGGCGGCCCCATGCCGGTCTCTCCAGGACGACAGGGCTTCTGATGCCGAGAATTCCCGAAGTCCTGTTCGCGTTTCCGCGCTGACGGGAGCCCAGGTGATGCATGGACGCTCCCTTCCCATCCCAACCTGCCTTCCCTGAGGACTTCGTCTGGCTACGACGCTTCGCGGAGCGGCTCGCCCGGGACCCCGGCCTGATCGATGATGCCTGCCAGGAAGCCTGGATCAGCGCCGTGAAGGCCGCGCGGTCGGGGGGCTCCCAGGCACCACCGGATCGAGGCTCACTGATCCGTTCCCTGAAGAGCGCCATGTTTCGGCGCCGGCGCAGTGAAACGCGGCGTCGATGGCACGAGGCCCAGGGAGCGCGTCGGGGCGAGCTACCGTCCACCGCCGATCTCCTGGTGCAGGGAGAACACTGCGCCACGCTCTGGCGCCACGTGCGCGAACTGGATGAGCCGCTTCGCTCCACGCTGCTGCTTCACTACGGCGAGGAGATCAGCGTATCCGAACTGGCGTCGCGCCTCGGGATCGCCGAGGACAGCGTTCGCTGGCGGCTGCGCAAGGGGCGTGCGCGGCTCAGGGAAACGCTGGAGCGCGGCGGCGAACTCCAGGCCCTTGCGTTCTTCGCCGCCGGCAGCGCGCCGGCACGACTCCTCCTGGTACCCGGGGTAGTGATCATGATGAAACTCACAGGCGCAATCGCCGCGGTGGCCCTCGGACTCTTCTGGATCTCACTTTCGGGTCACGCCTCCGACGAGAGACCCGCATCTCTTGACGCTTCCAGCGCGCCCTCCAACGCCGCAACCGCGTCGAGCGCGACGACGCTTGCCGACGCTGGCGAGGCGGAGACTTCGCCAGAGCCGCAGGGGATGAGCCGGAGCGAACGCACGCCAGCCGGGATGGCCCGCGACTCTTCCGAGCCGCTCCCCAGCGTTCCCACCGTGCGGGTCGCCGGCCGCATCGTGGATGCGTCCGGTCGAGGCGTGGCCGGCGCTGACGTCAGGTTGCGCGAACACTCCTCGTGGGACGTCAGCGCCGTTTCCGCAAGCGACGGCACCTTCACGCTCGAATGCCCGGAGCAAGAGAGCGCGAGCATCACCATCTCGGTGGAATGTCCTCCCTTCTACCAGCGGACCCAGCGTCTCGCTGGCGCCTTCGAACAGTCCACTTTTGCGTCGCTGGACCAGCCCTTCGTCGATCTCGGCGAACTGGTCATGCGCTCCGCCGGCGGCGTCACGGGGACGATTCTGGACGCCGGCGGCTTGCCCATCGGTGGGGCGCAGGTCTGGTCCACGGTGAACCAGCGGCTCGCAGAAACCGGACCCGACGGTCACTTCCAGATCGCGAGCCTTCGGCCAGGTGAACTCGATCTACTTTGCGAAGCTCCCGGATACCTCGCGTCCAAGGTCCACCTGGAGGTGACGCCCGGTGAGTTCCGCGACGTGGGTCAAGTCTCGCTGCGCCCAGGTGACATCGTGACGGGCCGCGTCCTCGACGACGGAGGAGAGCCCGTCGCCGACGCGCGGATCGAGCTGACTGAGCCTCGGAGCGCACCGGCGCTGCGTTCACCACGACCGGGTCGGGCCAGCACCCATAGCCTTGGCGATGGCTCGTTCGAGCTGCCACTCGACCGCCCGGGCGCCCAGGCGATCCGCGCCGTGGCGAATGGCTACCGGCCGGGCCTCGCCGTGGAGTTCGAACCCGGCGCCGTCGTCGAGCTACGGCTGGCTCCGCTCGGGAGCGTCGGGCGCTTCACGATCGTCGACGCCGAGTCCGGCGCCCCCATCGAGAACGCGAGGCTGACCCTGAAAGAGTCCCATCAGGCGTCCCAGGAGCCGTTGGGTGCCTCGCTGGCGAGGGCGCCCGAAGTGCGGCCCGAGGGGGGTCCACCGCTTCCGCCTGGATCCGTCGAGATTCGCGGCCTGGCGGGGCTGGACAGGCTGCGCGCCTGGGCACCCGGCTACCAGGAGGTCCAGCGGCGCGTCAGTGCGTCGGCCTTTGCGGGGGAAGGGCAGCGCATACGGCTCCGACCCAACCGAACTGTCTCGATCACGGGACGCGTCGTTCATGGTGGAGCTCCCGTCCCCCATGCGAGCCTCTGGATGCAGAGAATGAGCGTGGGGCAGCTCCATTCCCCTCGTACCAGCGATTGGCGCGCCTTGCCGAGTACAGCCGCTTGGCTCAAGACCTACCGCTCGGTGAGGCCGCTCGATGCGGTCCAGGTCGACGAGCTGCCCGTGGATCACCTCTTCCTGGTGGACGGCGTCACGCCAGCGACCGCCGACGCCGGTGGTCGCTTCCAGCTCGAGGTCCCGACGGGTCAGCTGACTCGCGTGGTGGCGTCGATCGCTCCTGGTCTCGCCGCGCGGTCCGCCGTTCAGCTTGCGCGGCCAGCCGATGGGCCCGTGGACCTCGGCGACCTCGAGGTCGTGGCAACGTGCCGCCTGCGCGGTCAAATCGCGGGAGCGGACGAGAGCAGCCTGGGTCGGGCCACCGTGACCGCCGCCACCCAGGATCGACAGCCCGTGAGCGTGCGCATGGATCGCTCGTTCGAGCTGCGGGAGCTCCTGCCTGGCCCGCACCTCGTACGGATTCGGGGACTCAGCGGGGGCACCGAGCGCTGGCGAGACCAGCTGCTCTTCCTCCAACCCGGGGAGACCCGGGACTGGACCTTGCGCGCCGCCCAGGAGCCCCAGCTTCTGAAAAGCGTCACACTTCGCCTCAACGGCGTGCTCCAGGAACAGTTCCGTCTGCTCCTCGTACCGGCGCTCCCCGGAGACGGCGACCCTGTGCTGGCCATGACAAGCACCCCATCGGCCAGCGAGGCGACTGCGGCACTGACCCCCGATACTCCCTACATCGCCTGCCTGATCCATGCCGATGGAGCGGACGTGACCAGGATCGACACGCCCGCCGGGCAGACGGTCATGTCGGGTCAGGTCGTGGAGTTCGACGGGACATGGACCTTCGCCACTCATGACGGAGAGCCCCTGGAAATTTCGGTCGAAACTGGCGTGCTGGAGGTGGCCTTTCCCCGTGAGATCTTGCCCTCTGGGTCCTCCCTGGCGTCGCTCCACTACCACACGGATCGGGGACCTGCCATGGCCCCCATCCAGCACGCACGAGCCATTTCACGGGATCGTCAAACGGCCGACCCGGAAGGGCACCTTCGTCTGCTGTTCCCGGGGGTCCCCGTCACGGTACGGAAGCTCGAGCTGCGCTTCACCGACGTCAGTGACAGGGCGCAGTTCACTTCGAGGCCGCTGCAGGTCCGGTTGGAAGCGGGCGCGAAGGCGCGCGTGACCGTCGACGGCTGATGGGCTATTTCGGTGCAGGCGGCGCCCACGCAAGTCGAGGCTCTTGGGTCACCCGTTCGAGGATTCCGAGCACGTGATCCACGTGCTCGCGGTGGGTCCGGAAGCACAGGATCGCCGCGCGGATCCAGAAGCGGCCTTCGATGCGCGTGGACGACAGGAACACCCGGCCATCGTCGAGCACCGCCTTCAGGATGTCGGCATTGATCCGGTTGACCTCTTCGACGGGGGCCTCGGCGGGCGGGACCCAGCGGAACAGCGCGACGGACAGCGCGGGCTCGGGACCGACCTCGAAGCCGAGTGCGCTCGCGCGGCGGTGGAAGTAGCGTGCGAGAAGGTGCTTCTCGTGCAGCGCGGCGCGGAACCTCTGCGCGCCGTGGAGCACGAGCGGCAGCCACATCCGGAGGCCGCGGAAGTGACGCGTGAGTTCCGGCGAGAGATCGGCGGGCGAGGGCTCGTCCTCGATGTCGGTGATGTCCTGGAGGTACGCGCCGCGGTGGCCGTGGCTCCGGGCGAGGTGCGCGGGGTCTCGCACGAGCACGGCGCCCGTTCCGTAGGGCAGGAAGAGGCCCTTGTGGGGATCCATCACCACCGAATCGGCGCGTTCGATGCCTGCAAGCTTCGAACGGAGCTCCGACACGAGCGCGAACGCTGCGCCGTAGGCTCCGTCCACGTGGTACCAGAGGTTCTCCTGGGCGGCGATGTCTGCGAGAGCGTTCAGCGGATCGACAGCGCCCGTGTCCGTCGTGCCAGCGGTGCCGACGAGCAGGAACGGCGTGAGGCCGCTCGCGCGGTCCGCGGCGACCTGGGCCTGCAGCGCTTCGACGTCCATCGAGTAGCGGGCATCGACCGGAAGGGTCCGCTGGACGCACTCCGAGAGGCCCGCGATCGCGAGGGCCTTCGCGACGCAGTGGTGCGCCTGGCTCGTCGTGTAGACCACCGACTGCTCGACGTCGCGCGCGCGGATTCCCTTCGCGTCACGCGCGGCGACGAAGGCCACCAGCGTCGCGATGGAGCCGCCCGAGGTCAGCGTTCCGTGGGCGCTCTTCGGAAGACCGATTTCGTCCCGAAGCCAGCGCAGCATCAGGTTCTCGACCGCGACCGCGCCGGGGCCTGCGTAGCGAACCCCCGAGTAACGGTTCGTGGCCGCGGCGATCAGGTCCCCCAGCGCTCCCGGGAACACGCCGCCGCCGGGGATGTAGCCGAGGTGCCCGCCCGACGCGGGCTGGAGGCCCGGCCCGTCGATCTCGCGCTCCACGAGGTCCATGACGGTCGCAGCGCTCGCGGGCTCTTCGGGGACGCCCAGGGCGAGGAGCTCCTCGCGTGCTCCGCCTTCGGTCTCCCAGGCGCGCCGCTCGTCCAGCCCGTCCACCACGCCGTGGACGAACTCGACGGCGAGGTCGGTCCATTCCCGCCGGACCTCGGCGGGTTCCTGGAGTTCGCGGCTCCTGGCTTCCAGGGCGGAAAGCTGGCGGAGTTCCTCGTCGTATGGGCTCGTCATGGCGAGAGAGTAGCCCCCGGTAAGATCCGCGGATATCCGGATGAGGTGTTCCGGTAGTCTGGCTGCCATGAACGACGCTCTATTGCCTCACTTCGATCGCAGCCTCTTCGGAGCGCGCGTGACGCTGTCGCCACTGCGCCGGGAAGATGCCTCCGGGCTGGCGAGCGTGGGCCTCGACCCTCGGATCTGGACCTTCAACGCGCAGCCGATGGAGAGCGAAGCCCACATGGCGGCTTACGTCGAGACGGCCCTCGCGGAGCGCGCCGCCATGCGGGCGCTTCCCTTCACGACGCGCCTGACGGAGACCGGAGCGATCATCGGCTCCACCCGCTTCGCGAACGTGGCCCTGGCGGATCTGCGGGCGGAGATCGGCTGGACCTGGCTGGAGCCGGCGCAGTGGCGGACGGGAGCGAACGTGGAGGCGAAGCTCCTGATGCTGACCTTCGCCTTCGAAACGCTCGGCCTCCGCCGCGTCGAGCTGAAGACGGACGAGCGGAACGAGCGCTCGCGGAACGCGATGGAGGCGCTCGGCGCCAAGTTCGAAGGGACGCTCCGGAAGCACATGGTCACGGCAGGAGGAGGCGTGCGGAACTCCGTGTACTACTCGATCCTGGACGATGAATGGCCGATGTTGAGCGAGCGCTTGCGCGCTCGGCTGGGGCGCAGGTGACGGCCGCCCCGCGGGCGACGCCGGGCGCTATGATCAGCGTCATGCGCAAGCTTCTCTTCACCGTCCTCTTCGTCGGATTTCTCTCCGCCGCTCTCTTCAGCTTCGGCGGGTGCTCCTCGCCCGTTCCCAACAGGAATCCCATCGGCGAGGTTTTCCCGACCATCGAAGCCACTCCTCTGGATGCGGAGGGCGAGGGAAGCGGCGAGGTGCGGATCCCCGGGGACTTCGCGGGCGCGCCGCTGCTGCTGCTCGTCGGCTACGTTCAGGACGCGCAGTTCGACATCGACCGCTGGCTCTTCGGCGTGCTGGACGCCGAGCTCGGAGTCGCGCTGCGCGAGGTGCCAGCGGCCCGTGGGATGGCGGCCAGCCTGGCGTCGGGCTTCATCGACAGCGGCATGCGCAAGGGAATCCCGCAGACCGAGTGGGGTGCGGTCGTGACGACCTACGGGAAGACCGCGGACACGATCGCGAAGGTGACGGGGACGGAGCGGCCGCGTAACGCGCGCGTGCTTCTGCTCGACGGCGAAGGAGTGATCCGGTGGTTCCACGACGCCGGGTTTTCGGCCGCGACGCTGATCGCGCTTCGGTCGGCGCTGGCCGAGCTCCGTTGACCTGACGAAAAGCGCCGCCGCGCCTCCGAAGGAAGCGCGGCGGCGCCGTGCGTTTCAGGGAACCTCGGGATCAGCGGCCGCCGTCGTCCTTCTTGATCTTGCGGGTTTTGCCTTCCTTGGGAGCGCGAGCGCGTTCCTTGCCGGGGCCTTCTCCGCGCTCCATGTCACCGTCGCGCTTCTTGCCGCGGCGGCCCATCGGGGCGTCGACGCCGTAGTGCTTGTAGACGCTGGCGCGGAAGCGCGGGTTGCTGGCGGTCTCTTCGGCATCGGCGTTGATCATCGGAGCACCGACCATGCCTTCCGCGTTCGTCGGGGCGATGACCGAGTAGGTCGCAGCGGCGCCGTCGGCACCTGGAGTCGAGGCGACCTCGAGGACCTGGAACGGCACGAGGTAGTTGCCTTCCCCGGTGACGACGGTGGCGAAGGCGATCTGGCCGCGGCCGCAGTCGACGATGAGGTTGCTGAGACGGCTGAACGGCTGGCGCTCGTCCTTGGCACGGACACCGACGCCGGCCAGGTTCGTGGCCAGGACGCTCCGGACGGCGCCCGCGGTGGCCTCGCGAGCCTTCTTGTTCATCTCGGCTTTTTGCTCGTCGGTCATGTCCTTGCCAGCGTCGCCCAGACGCTTGGCAGCGGCGTCGACCGCGCTGGAACCGGTGAGCTGATCGATCATGGTCGGATCGAAAGCGGGCGTGGCGTCGAAGGCGCGCGGATCGAGGTCGAGCACCGCGGTGTTCTTGCCGTCTTCACCCGCGCTCCAGTTCAGCGCATCGAAAGGAACGGCCCGAAGCTGTCCGGGCTGGGAGGTCTTCTCGCCTCCCTGGATGATGACGTGGCTGATCGATCCGTCCTTCGTGTCGACGACGAGGTTGGCGACGGTGCCGAGTTCAACGGCAGCTTCACCGGCCATGGCGGTCACGGCGTGGCCCATGACCTCGGTGCTGGGAAGGAAGAGGTTGCGCTGCCCCATGCCCGGGCGGCCGGCTTCGGCTTCGGCACCATCGACGCGGCGCTGGCGTGCGGGCTTTTGGTCCGGGGTCTTCACCGGCTCCTGGCTGAAGGAAACGGCCGAGGTACCGATGAGGCAGGCGGCGAGTGCGATGGAAAGTCGTTGGGTCTTCATGGGTCTTTCTTGGAAAGGGAGCCTGCCCGGCGGGCTGGGATGTCGGACCGCGGTGCCGGGCGGTTGGTGCGGTAGCTCGGCGGGAATAGAGCACTCAGGACTCAGGAAGTGATGGGGATTGGATGCGATTTGTCTCATGCGGCGGGGTGTAACTGACGGGTTGGTCAGGACACTGCGTCTCTTGACCCGGTATCCCGTGGTCCTGACCCTGTCGTTCCGACCCAGTCGTCCCGACCCAGTCGTCCCGACCCAGTCGTCCCAAGCGTCCGAAGGACGCACGGGCTTCGCTCGGCCCCGAAGGGGCTGAGCCGCCCGCGCGAGGCTCGCCCTCGCGGCCCGTGCGGCGAGCACGCCCGCCCGGCGAGGGCGCCTGCGCGGCGAGCGCGCCCGTCCGGCGAGGACGCCTGCGCGGCGAGCGCCAAGCGGTGCAACCGCTATTTCGCCGTCAGGCGAAATGCCAGAGATACTGCGCGCTGTCACAGCGATAGGGCGGTTCGGCTCCACTTGCCTTGGCAGCAGACCCGCCCGCTGCCGGCTTCCCGACACAGACTGCCTGCCGTTCGCGCGAAGCGCCGAACGCGTGGGCTGAGGCTTCCCGCTGACGGCTTGTGGGCTGTCCGCTGGAGCGCTCGCCCGCAGGGGCGAGCTTGGCGGGTCTGAGGTCTGAGGTCTGAGGTCTGAACGACAAGTCCGACATCCGCCCAGCTCGCCCATGCGGGCGAGCGCTCCAGCGGGCAGGACCGAAGTCGTCAGCGGGAGACCTCAGCCCACGCGTTCGACGCTTCGCGCGAACGGCAGGTAGTCGGTATCGGGAAGTCAGCCACGGGCGGGACTGCTCGGGCATCCGCTAACGGGCTGCCCACCAGCCGCTACCGGGAAGCCTCAGCCCACGCGTTCGACGCTTCGCGCGAACGGCAGGTAGTCGGTATCGGGAAGTCAGCCACGGGCGGGTCTGCTGGGGCATCCGCTAACGGGCTGCCCACCAGCCGCTACCGGGAGACCTCAGCCCACGCGTTCGACGCTTCGCGCGAACGGCAGGTAGTCGGTATCGTGAAGTCAGCCACGGGCGGGTCTGCTGGGGCATCCGCTAACGGGCAGCCCACCAGCCGCTACCGGGAGACCTCAGCCCACGCGTTCGACGCTTCGCGCGAACGGCAGGTAGTCGGTATCGGGAAGTCAGCCACGGGCGGGACTGCTCGGGCATCCGCTAACGGGCTGCCCACCAGCCGCTACCGGGAAGCCTCAGCCCACGCGTTCGACGCTTCGCGCGAACGGCAGGTAGTCGGTATCGGGAAGTCGGCAGCGGGCGGGACTGCTGCCAAGGCAAGTGGAGCCGAGCCGCCCGATCGCTGTGGCAGCGCGCAGTATCTCTGGCATTTCGCCTGACGGCGAAATAGCGATTGCATCGCTTGGCGCTCGCCGCGCAGGCGTCCTCGCCGGACGGGCGCGCTCGCCGCGCAGGCGCCCTCGCCGGGCGGGCGTGCTCGCCGCACGGGCCGCGAGGGCGAGCCTCGCGCGGGCCGCTCAGCCCCTGCGGGGCCGAGGTAGGGCCCGGGCGTCCTGCGGACGCGGGGGACGGTCTCGGGCTCGAGCTTTGGCTGACGTACAAAGCCCAGTGCCCAGAGCCCGGAGCCCAACCCCGACCTACCGAACCACCAGCCTCTCCACCCATTTAGCCACCAGGTCAGCCTCCAGGTGGACCGGGTCCCCGGCCGCCAGGTGCCCCAGATGGGTCCGCTGAAGGGTATGCGGAATGACCGCCACCTGGAACTGGCGCCCCTGGGGGGACACCACGGTCAAACTGATCCCATCGATGGTGATGCTGCCCTTGTCGATGAGGAAGCGCTCGAAGCCCTCGGGGACCTCGAAGGTGAAAACAGCCCCGCCATCGCCCACGTCCTCGCGGCCCACGGCGTGGCCGCAGACGTCCACGTGGCCGCTGACCATGTGGCCGCCGAGGCGGGCGCCCAGCTTGAGGGCCCTCTCCAGGTTGACGATGCGGCCCGGCTCGAGGGCGGCGAGCCAGGTCCGGTCCAGGGTCTCCTGGGTCAGATCGAAGGCCATATCGGGCTTCTTGGCCCCGTCCGGGGGGTCCAGAAGTTCAGCGACCGTCAGGCAGGCCCCCGCGATGGCAATACTATCCCCGATACCGGCCTCCCAGGGCTCGTCGGAGGTCGCTCCGCCCCAGGATCCAGCTTCGGGGGCCAGGGCCAGGTCCTCCTCGCGGGGCGCGGGGAGGATCAGACGGGCGCCCGTCCCCCGCTTGACGAAGGCACGGACCGGGACGGCGGCTTCAACTAATCCAGTGAACATGGCCCGATCATTGACCGCCAGGAGCCCCGGCTCTACCCTGCTGGGCCTTTTACCGTGCCAACCGGTGCTCTTTTCCATCCTCACACTCTTCCCCGATGCCGTCGAGTCCTACCTCGACGTGGGCGTCCTCGGGATCGCTCGCGCCCGCGGCCTCGTGCAGACCCGCGTCGTGGACTTCCGTGACTTCACCCGCGATCGGCACCGGACCGTCGACGACCGCCCCTTCGGTGGCGGGCCCGGCATGGTTCTGAAACCAGAACCCATCGTCGAAGCCGTCGAATGGCTCGAAGGTCGGTACGGGCCCCACCGCCGCATCGCGCTGACCCCCGACGGCGTCACGTTCGATCAAAGCCACGCGGAAGCTCTGGCCGCCCCGGCCCTCACCGGATCCTCCGGCGACACCGATCCCCGACCTGTCCTCCTCTTGTGCGGACGCTACGAGGGGTTCGACGATCGCGCCCTCACGCTGCTCGACTTCGAACGCCTCTCCATCGGAAACTTCGTCCTCGCGGGCGGCGAACTCGGCGCACTCGTCGTCATCGAAGCCGCAGCGCGGCTCGTCCCCGGCGTGCTCGGCGACGATCGCTCCGCCGTCGAAGACAGCTACTCGAACGGCGGCGGCCTCGACCACCCGCACTTCACGCGCCCGCGCGTGTTCCGCGGCATCGGCGTTCCGGACGTGCTCTTGAGCGGCGATCACGCAGGCATCGACGCATGGCGCCGCGCGCAGAGCGAAGCGCGCACGAAAGCCAAGGAAGAGTCGTCACACGCTGGCACGAAATACAATCAGAGTTCTGACGAACGCTGATCGACCCGATACACAATCTGAATCCAAGCCCCAAGCAAGGGCGTTCCCTCTGGGGGCGAGACGGTCTCGTCACCCACGGAACAGGCGCACCTACCCGCGTCGCGATCGGCTCCGAGCACTTCCGCTCGGCCCACGATGCGCGTCCCGGCCCGTCGCCATGCCAACCACCACCATGAACATCGTCGCACAAATCGAGTCCGAACTCGGCAAGCCCCAGGGCACCCTTCCCCACCTCAACGTCGGCGACGACGTCGAGATCGACTACCTCATCCGCGAGGGCGAGAAGGAGCGGATCCAGACCTTCAAGGGCCTGATCCTCACGATCCAGGGCCGAGGCATCCGCAAGACGATGGTCGTGCGCCGAATCGTTCAGGGCGAGGGCGTCGAGCGTACGTTCCCGCTGCACAGCCCCCGCGTCCACGACATCCGCGTGACCAAGCGCGGCCGCGTCCGTCGGTCGAGGCTCTACTACATGCGCGATCGCGTCGGCAAGTCGACGCGTACCAAGGAGCGTCTTGGCGACAAGGTCCGGAACGAGCGCGAGGCCGAGAAGGCACGCCGCGCCGAAGCCGCTGCGGCGGCCAAGGCGGCCGAGGCCGCGAGCGCTGGCGACGAGTAGATCGTAGCCCGCCCACGCCGCTTCCCCTCCCCTCCCCTCCCCCGCGCGACCGGGCCATGACGTTCCGGATCCTGGGCAACCCAGGATTCGGAACCCGAGGTCTGACCGGTCGCGCACCGGGCGTTCCCCAGGGACGCCCAAAAGGCTCCGCGCAGCCGCAATCGTTCCATGGTCGACAATCTCAACCGCAAGCTCATCCTGATCTTTGGCGCGCTCGCCGTCGCTGTGATCTCGCTGCTCCTGCTCCCGTTCCGACTGGGACTGGACCTCCAGGGTGGCACCCGACTCACCTACAGCGTCGATCTGGAGAAGGCGCGCGCGGAGAAGCTGATCCCCGATGGTCAGACCGACGCCGCCGCGATCGAAGAGATCATCAAGGTCTGGCGTGAACGCGTCGACCCGAAGGGTGTCAAGGGCGTCACGCTCCGCAAGGAGGGCTCGAACCGCATCGTAATCGAGCTGCCTGGCAGCGAGTCGGTCGTCGCCAAGAAGGCGAACTCCACCCTGGCCCAGGACTTCAAGGTCGGCGCGACCGTCGAGGGCGATGATAGCGCCCTCGTGCTGGCGGATGACACCAGCGCGGCGGACTTCCCCGCCTCGGGCGGCCGGATCCAGGTCGCGGGCAAGACGCTCCGCTACGGTCGCCGGATCGGAAAGACCCTCTACAGCGTCACCTTCGTGGACCCCACGGAGCGCGCGGCGATTCCGGCGGGCGCAGCCACTGATCTCGAGGCGAGCGACCCCTGGCGGAGCTTGATCGAGAACACGGGTCGCATGGAGGTGATGATGCACGCGACCACTGCGGACGCCGCCGGCGGGTTCGACCTCACCACCGAGACCGACAAGGCCCGTGAGTGGTCCCGCGCCAACCCGAACGCGAGCATCACCGACTACAACGCCAAGCTCGCCGAGCAGAACCCGGAGACAGCCCTCGGCCGCCTCAGGTTCTTCCCTCGCAAGCTGGAGGCTTCGAACGCCGACACCCAGGTCGCGGATCGCCTGGTCGCCCTCATCGTCGAGTCCAACCCGAAGTGGATCTTCTCGGGTAGCGACTTCACGCGTGTTTTCGGCAGCTTCGACCGCAACGGCCGCCCGGCCGTCGGCTTCGACATCGCCACGAACCGCCACGAAGACTTCGAGCAGTTCACGACCGAGCACGAAGGCGAGCAGATGGCCATCGTGATCGACAACGAGATCGTGACGGACCCGAACCTCAACCAGCCTCTCCGGACCGGCGGCATCATCACGGGCGGCTCCTTCGGCTTCGCCCAGGCCGAGGTCAACGACCTCGTCAACGTGCTCAACTCCGGCTCGCTCGACCTGGAGCCCCAGTTCGAGGACCGCGAGACGGTCGGCGCCACCCTCGGCGCGACCTACGTCAAGCAGGGCTTCTTCAGCGTGGTGATCGGCCTCGTTGCGGTGCTCGCCTTCATCGCCGTGTACTACAAGCGACTCGGCGTCTACGCGGCGATCTCGCTCGTGTTCAACCTCGTGCTCCTCATGGGCGCGATGGCCGTCCTCCAGGCGACCCTCACGCTCCCGGGCGTCGCGGGCATCATCCTGACGGTCGGTATGGCGGTCGACGCCAACATCCTCATCTACGAGCGAATCCGCGAGGAGGCTCTCAAGGGTCGCCGTCCGGCGCAGTCCGCCAAGGACGGTTTCGCCAACGCGCTCTCGACCATCGTCGACGCCAACCTGACGACGCTGATCACGGCCGTGATCCTCTACAAGTTCGGTTCGGGTCCGGTCCAGGGCTTCGCGACGACGCTCATCGTCGGCATCCTGACCTCGATGTTCTCGGCCCTCGTGGTGACCCGCGTCATGGTGCACTACGCCCTCGAGAAGGGCGTCGAGCGCTGGGACATGGCCCGCGCCGTCCAGGACACGAACATCGACTTCATGGGCATTGCCAAGAAGTCCATGATCGGCTCCGCCGTCTTGATCGTGCTCGGCGTGGTCTTCTTCTCCACCATCCCACGGGTCGAGAAGTACAGCATCGACTTCCTTGGTGGCAACTCGATGCAGCTGACGACGGCCAAGGCGGAGACCCAGGAGTCCGTCGCGTCGAAGATCGCCGGCCTCGGTGATGTTTTCACCTCGGCGACGGTCCAGCCGCTCCTCTCGTCGGCCGCTGAGGGCGGATACCGGAAGTTCCAGGTCGAGTTCAAGTCCGAGGAGACCGCCGACAGCGCGGCCGCGGGCAAGTACCGCGCCGAGGTCGAGACCCGGCTCGTCGACTTCCTCGCCCCCAACCGCTTCGTCTTCGACGAGAACGGGACAGGCACGAGCGGCACGATCTACTTCGAGAACGAGCACACGGCGGAGAACATCCAGGCGGTGCTCAGCGGCACCGACATGGGCGACCTGACCGTCACTCCCGTCGACGGCAGCCAGCGGACGTTCCGGTTCGAAACGCCGGAGAAGATGTCGAGCAACGTCGCGGGCCAGAAGATCCTGGACGCGTTCGCCAACAAGAAGGACCCGAACGGCGTCGACTTCACCCTCGCGCAGCCGATTCCGCAGTCCGCGTCGGTCGGCCCGCAGGTTGTGCAGCAGCTCCGGGACGACGCCATCCTTGCGATCATCCTTTCGCTGTTCGCGGTCGTCATGTACATCCGCTTCCGCTTCGCGGAGTACAGCTACGGCTTCGCGGCCGTGATCGCGCTCCTGCACGACGTGCTCATGACGGTCGGCTTCCTGGCGATCGCCATCAAGACCCAGCTGATCAACGCCCAGGTCTCCCTGGTCATGATCGCCGCGTTCCTCACCATCATCGGCTACTCGCTGAACGATACGATCGTCGTGTTCGACCGTATCCGAGAGAACCTCAAGCCGCTCTCCGGCAAGATCAAGCTCTCGGAGATCATCAACCGCTCGATCAACCAGACCCTGGCCCGTACGGTCCTCACGTCGCTCACGACGATGATCACCGTGATGATCCTGTTCTTCTTCAACGTCGGCAGCCGAAGCGACCTCGAGGGTTTCTCCTACGCGGTCATCATCGGTGTGATCGTCGGTACCTACTCGTCGATGTTCATCGCGAGCCCGGCGCTCCTCTGGCTCGAGGGCAAGCGCCTCGACCGACTGGCGAACGAGCCGGTGGAAGGCGCCGCGACGCCCTCGCTGAAGAGCGCTGACGCCTGATCGAGGCGAATGCTGGCGCGCCCGGACAGAGGACGCGCTGCGAATCGATGGCGAGCGGGCCCGCCCGCACCCCGACCCGGGGTGCAGGCGGGCCCGCTCTCTATCCGCGTGATCCGATCCTTACCGGCGAACAGCGGCGGAGGCTGGGCAGCGGCGCCCGCAAGGTGCACAATCCTTTCCCCACCATGCGCGCGCTCATCGGACTCCTCGTACTCGGCTGCCTCTTCGTCATGGCGGCGTCGTGGCAGAACCGTACGACCGCCGAGCTGCAGAGCCGCCGCTCCCTGCGGTACGCGGCTCCGGCCGACGCCGCGAACGCCGACACGGCTGGCTGGAGCCGGTTGATCCTCGGTCGTCCCAGCGGATCGGAACCGCTGCCGATTCCCGAGCCGCCGCCGAGCCTGCGCCCGGGATCGAGCATGGACTTCCTCGACGGATCCGCGACGTACCGTGGCGGCGAGGAGGGAAGTGCTGGAGTGGCCTCACGGAGCGCAGTCGATCCGAGCTCGATACGCCCCGTGGGGGTCGAGGCGACCGTCGCGCCGCGCTACGCCCGCGACTTCGAATACATCGTCCGGCCGAACGACTCGCTGGGCGAGATCTGCCGAAAGCACTACGACGAACGACCGCTCCACAAGCTCGTCGAGGCCGTGGCGCTGTACAACGACCTGAAGAGTCCGAACGCCATCCGCGTTGGAAAGACGATCCTTCTGCCGGACGCGGCCGTGCTCTTCCCCGACCGCTGACGGGGCGTTTCGCGACCTGACCGATCAGTCGGCCGCGATGGCCCGGAGCAGCGCCCGCCTGGCGAGCTCCACCTCTTCCCTGCAGCTGGCAACGATTCGAGCCGAGTCGATGCCATTGCCGCCGCGGGCGAAGCGCTCGATGTCCCGCAGCATGAGAGCGAGGCGAATCGCCCCCACCGTGCCACTGGTCGAAACCAGCCCGTGTGCGATCATCGCGCAGGCGTTGAGGTCGCCCGCTTCGACCGCGTGCTCCATCTGCCGAAGCTTCTCGGGAGTGATCTCCAGGAAGCCCTCGATCAGCTCCGACGCGAGCACGCGCCCTTCCTCGTCCTCGAGGAGAACGCCGAGAACATCCCGGTCGAGCGCACCTTCCAAGGACCGTTCCAGTTCGTCCTCCTCGGCCTGACGCTCGGCGAGCTGGGTTTCCGTCGGTGCCGCGTGTGCGCCCTTCTTGCCCTCGAGCTGGGCGAGCTCCTCCTCGACCTGGCTACGGGTGACGCGCTTCCGCGAGGGCCCGGTGGCGTCCTCGGAGTAGGCCGATCGAGACAGCCAGGTCTCCAGCCACTGCACCATCTTGTGCGGCTGGAACGGCTTGGAAATCATGTCGTCCATGCCAGCGGTGAGGCAGCGATCTCGATCGCTCTCGAGCACGCTCGCCGTCATCGCGAGGATGGGCGTGCGCCTTCCTCGCGGCGCTTCGAGCGCTCGAATGCGGCACGTGGCCTCGTAGCCATCCATCTCGGGCATCTGACAGTCCATCAGGATCGCGTCGTACTCCCCCACGGCGCAGGCGTCGACGGCCCGGCGACCGTTCGATGCGACGTCGACCTGGTAGCCGCGCTTGCCGAGGATGTACTGCACGAGCTGCTGGTTCGTGTGGTTGTCCTCCACGAGGAGGATATGGACCCGGCGACGGATGCTGCTGTCGAGCAACTCCTTCCTGGCCGCCTCGCGGGCTTCGATCTGCGCCGCCTCCGGATCGACGCCAGGCTCCAGCACGCGCTTCAGGACCGCGACGAGGCCGTCGCGCAGTAGCGGCTTCGCGACCGTCGCCGTGACCGCTTCATCGCTCGACTCCTGGGCGAGCTTCGTCGCATGCGCAGGCGTCATGAGCACCACGGGCCTCGGCTTGCGGGTCTCATTCGACTCGATGGCGCCGAGGAACGCGTCACGGCCCGCCAGCAGCGAATCGAGCATCACCACGTCGACGTCCGAGCGAAGGAGGTTCTCGAAGCCAGCGTAGGTGCTCGACTCGACGATGGCCGTCGCGCCGAGGTCCTGCAGCGTCCTGCCGATGGTCTTCGAGGCGAGCGGTGAATCGTCCAGGACGAGCACCGTGATCCCCGCGAGCGGCCTCTCGTGGGGACGCTCACCGCGGGTGATACGACGCGCTTCGTCGACGTCCACCTGGAGCGGCAGCGCGAGGCGGAACGTCGAACCGCGGCCGCGCCGGCTCTCGAGCCGGACCTCTCCGCCAGCCGCCCGCGCGATGCGAGCGACGAGCGCCAGGCCGAGCCCGACGCCGCCGTGGCGGCGCGTGTTCGAGGAGTCGAGCTGCTCGAAGGCGCGGAAGAGGCGCGCGCGCTCTTCCTCGTCGATGCCGAGGCCCGTGTCCGAGACGGTGAAGATCGCGCGCGGGAGCTGGTCTTCGCCCATCTCCCACGAAAGGTCGACGCAGATCTCCCCGGACTCGGTGAACTTGATGGCGTTGTCCGTGAGGCGCATGAGCGCCTGGCGAATACGGCGCGCATCGCCGACGAGCCGGCCGGGACAGTTCGGCGAGACGTAGACCGTCACCTCTAGCCCCTTGGTGGCGGCCAGCGGAGCGCTGAGCTCCGCGACCTCCTCGACCAGCTTGCCGGGATCGAACGCGGCGAGCTCCAGCTTGATCTCGCGGGCATCGAAGCGCGCGAGATCCAGGACGTCTTCGACCAGGGAGAGCAGCATCTCGGACGCTCGCATGGAGCGCTCCGCGAGGGCGATCTGCTCCGCGTCGAGATCCGTCTCGAGGAGCAGCGCGTTCGCGCCGAGGACGGCGTGCAGCGGAGTGCGGACCTCGTGGCTCGTGTTGGCCACGAAGGCCGCCTTGGCGGCCGTGGCCGCGCGTGCTTCGAGGCGCGCCGCCTCTGCGGCCCGATCGCTGACCGCGCGCTGGTCGCGCAGGGACTGGATGTGTTCGCGCGCCGACTCGACCATGCCGGCGCTGGAGCGCTCGAGCACGCTGATCCGCAGCTGGTCCGCTTCGAGCCGCCTGACCAGATCGACGACCTCCGAGCCGCATCCCTCGACCGCCTGGACAGCCAGAGGCCCGCCGGAGCGCGCCAGCGCCGCGGAGCGCACCAGGCCAGCCAGAAGCCAGCGTGCGAGCAGCGGAACGAGGAAGACGAGCAGGATGGCCGACAGCCCGACGATGCGGCCGCTGAGGGCGACCAGGTCACGCATGCGTCGCTCGAGGCCCGGGTAGCCAGCTTCGACGACGAGCATGACGTCGGACTGATCGGACGAGCGCATGCGGAAGGCGCGCGCCACGACGAGATGGTCCGCGCGGAGGGTCCGCCCTGGGCCTGGAACGGACGGGAGCGGCAGCGCGCCGCCGCTCGCTTCGGCCGCGGCGGACGAGCGAGCGGAAAGGACTTCCTCGCCATCTCCCATGATGAGGGCCGCCTGGCGCACGCCCTTCAGATCAGCGAGCCGTGCCACCTCGGAGCGAATGGCCTCGAAGGCAGAACCGCTCAGATCCCCATGGGCGGCGTCGACGTGACCGATGATCGCCTGCGCAGCTTGATCGGCGAGGGCCCCGAAGAGGTCGGCGTCCGCTCGGCGCAGAGCGCTGCGCTCGCTGGAGAGAACGACTCCGACCACCGCGATCACGGCCACGAGCGCCGTCAGGAAGATGACGCAGGCGGCCCTGGCCTGGAGGGAAGCCTCCGCGCTGTTGCGGCTACGCGCAGCGTGGGCGAGCTCCTCGGCTGCCGCGCGATCTCGCTCACGGCGCTCGGGCAGCGTGCTCTCGAAGTCCACGATCTGCGCGTCCCGCGCCGCAGCAGCCGCCTGCCGCGGGTCCACGGGCTCGGGGGTCAGTCGATCGAGAGCCTGGGTGACAGCCTCTTCAACGGACGGATCGGCGGAGTCTGGCTCCATGGGGGGCATCGCGTCGGTAGGGTCGGACGGGGGAGACATGGGGTTGGCAGGCGTGGGGACACCTGCTCAATCTCTGTCGGACCGTCCGAGGTCCCAGACTTGACCCAAACGGCGGGCCCCGGGAAATCAGAGTTCCTTCAGGGTATCGCCGTCTCGATTCGAGCCCCAGGGGAGACCTGGCGCTTCAGAACGCCGAGGGCGCCGGGGCTGAGGCGGATCCGGAGGCGCATGGCGCCGTCGTCCTCGACCTGCTCCTCCAGGAGCGCCCCCATGCTGCGCACGAGGGCGACGGTCTTGCCGTCGCCGGGCTCCGCAAAGACGTCCACGAGGCCGGAGCGCTCGTCGAGCCGCTGGGTCACGAGACTGATGAGCTCCTGGACCCCGTCGCCCGTCTTGGAACTCATGTGGACGACATCGACCTGCTGTCCCGCAAGGCGCTCCGTCAACACGGCGAGTTCGAGTCGGTCGCTCACGCGATCCATCTTGTTGAAGACGACGATGTCGGGCTTCAGGTGCGGAGACACCTCCTCCAGCACCTCGTCGACGGCGTTCATCTGGTGATCGGCGTCGGGATTGGAGGCGTCCACCACGTGCAGTAGAAGATCCGCGTGCAGCGTCTCCTCCAGGGTCGCATGGAACGACGCGACGAGGTGGTGCGGAAGGCGCTGGAGGAAGCCGACCGTATCCGAGAGCAAGACTGTCCGCTTGTCCGGAAGGACCCAGCGGCGCGTCCGCGTATCGAGCGTCGCGAAGGGCATGTCAGCCGCGAACTCGGTCGACCCGGTCAGGTAGTTGAGCAGCGTGGACTTGCCCGCGTTCGTGTAGCCGACGAGCCCGACGACGAACTCACCGGTCCTCGCCTTGACCTCGCGCTGCTTGCGGCGCTCGATCGTGGAGAGTTCGCGCTTGAGATCGGTCACGCGCTTGTTGAGAAGGCGCTTGTCCGTTTCGAGCTGGGTCTCACCCGGACCCCGCGTTCCGATGGCGCCTTCCATTCGCTCGAGGTGCGTCCACATGCGACGCAGGCGCGGCATCATGTAGATGTTCTGCGCAAGCTCGACCTGGAGGCGCGCTTGCTGCGTCTGGGCACGGCGGGAGAAGATGTCGAGGATGAGTTCGGAGCGATCGATGACGCGCATCTCCCACGCCTTCTCCAGGTTGCGTCCCTGGGCGGGCGTGAGGTCGTTGTCCACGACGATCGCGTCTGCGCCGACGCGCCTGGCCTCATCGCCGATCTCCTCGACCTTGCCCTTGCCGAAGAGCGTCGCGGGGTTCGGACGCGAGCGCGCCTGGACGAGGCCATCGCCGACGACCTCGGCGTCTGCGGCCTTGACGAGAGCGCAGACCTCCGAGAGCGGGCCGCCTGATTCGTCAGGCTGGTCCGGAAGAATGACACCGCAGGGGAAGACTCTTTCCTTATGACGATCGGTGCTGATCGTTCGATCGCGCTGGCTCATGCGTGGACCGACCCGGGGGCGTCCGAAGTTTCTACCTGTTCGCGGCGGAGGTCGACGCGTTTCACCGAGCCATTGCGACCGGTGATCGGCACCTGCTCCAGATGGGCGCACCACTCCTCGTCGTTACGCCCCGGATAGTCCGTCCGGAAGTGCGTGCCGCGGGATTCGGTGCGCTCGAGAGCGCCGAACGTCGCCAGGCGCGCGACGGTCAACATGTTGACGAGTTCGATCGAGTTGTCGGAGTCGAGCGGTAGCGAGCCGACCGCGCGGGACCAGAAGGCGAACGTCGCCAGCGCCTCACGCATCGTCGAGTCGCTTCGTTCGACGCCCATCTGGCGCCACATCATCGACTTCATGGAGTAGGTGAGGTCCGCGATGTTGACCTGGACGCCCGGAGGCGCCGCGTCGTGCTGGCGGCCGGAAACGCTGCGGATCTCGGGGCGGCCCGACCTGGCCGCGTCCTGGGCAGCGAGTTCGCCCACGACCTCGCCGAGGACGAGCGCCTCGAGGAGTGAGTTCGACCCCATGCGGTTGGCGCCGTGGAGCCCCGTGCTGGAGCACTCTCCCACGGCCCAGAGACCGGGGACGGTCGTGCGACCCTCGTGATCGACCTTGAGTCCGCCGACCATGTAGTGGCAGCCAGGCCGGACGGGGATCGGATCCTTCGCGATGTCGATCCCGAAGAAGCGGCAGATGCGACTGATCCCGGGGAACGCCACGTGGGGGTCGCGGTCGATGGCGGAGAGATCGAGGCCGACGCTGGTCGCCCCGGTGGCGACCATGCGGCGGGAGACCTCGCGGCTGACGATGTCACGCGGTGCGAGTTCCGCGTCGGGGTGCGCATCGACCATGAAGCGCTGTCCGTCGCGATCGCGGAGAATGCCGCCTGCGCCGCGCACGATCTCGGAGATGAGCACGCGCGCCGCGCCTGCGATGTAGAGGCAGGTCGGGTGGAACTGAACGAATTCGAGGTCCCGAACGGACGCGCCGGCGCGAAGCCCCATGGCGACGCCGTCGGCGGTCGCGATCGTCGGGTTGGTCGTCTCGCGGTAGATCTGGCCGCCGCCACCGGTGGCGAGCACCACCTGGGACGAGCCGTAGGCGACGAGTTCACCTCGGCCGCGATCGCGGGCGAGAACGCCCACCGCGCGGCCATCGTCATCGGTCAGGACGTCGACGCAGAAGACGTCGGGGAATACGTCGATCGAGGGATGATTCTCGATCGCGCGAGTCAGCGTGGCCTGGATCTCGGCGCCGGTCGCATCGCCGCGGGCGTGCAGGATCCGCGCGTGACTGTGGCCGCCTTCCATCGAGAGATCGAAGGTTCCGTCCGGCTTGGAATCGAACTGGGCTCCGAGGTCGAGGAGCCGGCGGATCGTGTCCGGACCGCCCTCGATGATGCGCCGCGTCACTTCCGGATCGGAGAGACCGCACCCCACGGCGAGCGTATCGGCGACGTGGGAGTCCACGGAATCGGTCGCGCCGAGGACAGCGGCGACGCCACCCTGGGCCCAGGAGGTGTTCGTCCGACCGACCTTGTCCTTGACGACGACGGCGACGGACGCGCCGGCCGCGGCAGCGGAAAGGGCGGCGAAGCTCCCCGCTGCGCCGCTGCCGACCACGATCACGTCGTAGCGGTACTGGGGAACCTGGCGGAGAGCGAACGGTACGAGGTACCGGTCGAGGTCGAGACGGTGGGGATCCGTGGAAGTCTGTTCGTCCAAGCGTGTGGCGCGCCGATGGGGCGCAAGTGATGCGGTGTGAGCGGGATTCCATTGTAGGCCCACCGGGGGCGGCCCATGGGAAACAAGAACCCAAACGTTCTCCTAACCCTTGAACCCAAAGGCGTTAGGGATCCGTACGGCAAAATTTCGAAGTTCGGGACCCGTTCGGGTCGCGCCGAACGATAAGTTAGGTGTCCGTTCGGCGCCCAGCCCAACGCGCCGAGCTCCCCCGCCACCTTCCACCCGATCGCCATGAAATCCAACGCTGCTCTCCAAGATGCCCAACAGCTCGACCTCTTCGGCGAAAGGGCGAACGCGCGGTCGGCCGAGACCCACCGGAGCCAGCCAGCGAAGCTGAGCGCTCCAGCGTCCCACGAAATCGAACTCCGTCCGGGCCGGCGCGTCCGGAGGGTGCGGCAAGTCAGCAGCTCGCTCCTCACGTTCAAGGGGTTTGAGGCGGAGCGCTCGCTGATGGTCACTCCGCCCGAACCAGCGCAGCTGGCGGGCGGCGCCGCTTCTTCTCTCGTCAGCCTCAAGCATGGCGCCAGGACCCAGCGTTCTGCGCCGAAGCATGCCTGCCCGAAGCGAGTCAGGCGGATCGCCAAGGCGGCCGCTCCGCGTGCGCTCCCGGTCATGAGCCAGGAAATCGACCTCCAAGCGCCGGCTCTCCGCCCGCTGTCGTCCGCCGCCCTCTCCTATGTATTCGTGGCGGTCACCCTGGCCTGCACTTTCCTCGTGTGAACGAACTGCCCCAGATCCACGGGATGGGCCGCGTGCGAACGGCCCATCTACGTCCGAGCGGTCCATGCTGCCCTCCCCTCCGATGGCTTCCCGTCCGATGGGCCGCTCACCCTGCCCCGAACTCCGCTTCTCCTCCTCGGCGGATCGTGGCGCTTCCCCTGGGGGCCGTTTGCGTTGTGCGCGCAAACGGCTCCCACCTGACGTTAATCGCCGCTTCGTGACTGCCCCAGCGATGGGACCTGTCCACGAAGCTTCACTTCACCCCCACCTGATTCAGGTATGACCTCTGCCCTTCCGCTGACCAGACGCCAGCGAGACATCCTCGACTTCCTCCGTGATTACGTCGAAGAGCACGGGATCAGCCCGACGCTCGAAGAGATCGCGGCTCACTTCGATGTCAACAAGGTGACCGTGTTCGGGCACGTCGCCGAGATGGAGCGCAAGGGCGTGATCCGGCGTCGCGCCCGCGGGATCAGCCGCGGACTGGAGATCGTCGATCAAGACGAAGACTCGGGCCCGCCGACTCCGCGACTGTCGATCCTCGGCAAGATCGCGGCGGGTTCACCGATCGAGACGATCGAGGAGCCTGAGGAGATCGACTTCGCGGATTTCCTGCCGGACGATCGCGACATCTACGCGCTGGAGGTCTCCGGGACCTCGATGATCGAGGATGCGATCGCCGATGGCGACATCGTGCTGATCGAGCGAAAGTCGACGGCCCGCGACGGCGAGACCGTGGTCGCGGTACTCCCTGACGGTGAGGCAACGCTCAAGCGCTTCTACCGCGAGAAAGGGCGGATCCGCCTGCAGCCCGCGAACTCCTCGATGGAGCCGATCTACGTGAAGGACGTGGAGATCCGAGGCGTGGTGATCGGGGTCGTGCGGCGGTACTGATCCCGGCCGGCGAGGGTGGATACACCGGAGGGGCGAGTCCGTACACTGCTCGCCCTCACCTGCCCAAGTCCGTCTCCCCCTTCGTTCCACCGACCTTGTCGACGCCCAATCCGCCCGAAACAGCGCCTGCCCTGGGACCGGATCCCCCGAAGATGAGCCCTGCGATCAAGTTCATCGTGGAGATGGGACCTGTTCTCGTGTTCTTCGTGACGTACTTCGTCGGAAAACGCTTCTACGGGGAGCACCAAGGCCTGATCTATGCGACCGGCGTCTTCGTCGTCGTCACCCTGATCGCGCTCGCGACGTCGTACTTCATCGAGCGCAAGGTGCCGATGGTCACCCTGGTGACGGCGATCCTGGTGACGGGCCTGGGGGCGCTGACGATCTACCTCGACGACGAGACCTTCATCAAGCGCAAGCCGACCTACGTCAGCGGGTTCCTCGGGGCGGTCCTCCTCGGCGGTCTCGCCATGGGAAAGCCGCTCGTGAAGCTCCTCATGCAGGGGGCCATTCAGATGCGGGATGAGGGATGGAGGAAGCTCACGCTCCGGTGGGGTATCTTTCTTCTGGCCCTCGCAGGCATGAACGAGGTGGTCTGGCGGAACTACTCCACGGACACCTGGCTCAGCTACAAGACGTTCGGCATCCTGCCCTTGACCATTCTGTTCCTCGTGCTCCAGGGCCCACTGATCACGAAGTACGCGATCGAGCCCGAGGAAGACGCCTCACGCCCCTGATTTCGAGCCATGAACGACCAGAACGAAGGACTCTCCACCGAATTATCCGACGGGAAGGGAATGACCCACGTCATTGCCCAGGGCGGGTTCCAGACGGTGGAGGGCCATCGCAAGCGCCTCGCCTCGAAAGGAGTCACAGCCGCCGTCATCTGCCCCCCGGGCGTCGACACGAACGGCTGAGGCGCGCAACTTTGGCTCGCGGTCGCGAAGCCTGATGTTGAAAAAGCCTCTGGTGTGCTAAAGGAGGCGGCCCGCGAAGAGCTTGCCAGGCTCGACCCGGACGGAGCTGCGCTCAAGGCCGCTGACCATGTCATCGACCTCGACGCGGACGAGTCCGCGTGCCCTGCTTGCGGCAGTGCGATCCCCCAGGGGAACATGCGCTGTCCCGATTGCGGGCTACGCTTCGCCTGACCCACCCCGCCTGCCAACACCATCGCGATGAATGAGCCCCCCCTCGAGAACATGAGATCGCGGGGCCCTCAGTACGGTGGAGCAGGACCGCGTGGAGATGGGTTCGCTCCCGTTCCATTCGGGCATGAAGAGGTCCTGCGCGGCCGCTCGCGAAAGAGCGTCGGGGAGGGTGCGCTCGTTCTCCAGGCCATGGGAATCGAACACGCCGTGGAGGTCGGCTCGAATGGAGCCAGGATCCTCGTCTCGGCGCTCGACGGAGATCGCGCGCGCGCGGAACTCCACGACTACGACGTGGACAACGACGCCTGGCCGCCGCCGAGGCCTGCGGTCCCGACGGTGCACGCGGGCTCCGTTCAGGGAGCGATCGCCTTCGTCATCCTTGTGGGCCTCCTCTACCCGATCGGGCAGCGGGGTGGATTCGGCCACGACTGGTGGTCGGTCGGTCGCATGCACGCGGGCGGCGTCGTCGATGGCGAGATCTGGAGGACGCTGACGGCGCTCACTCTCCACGTCGACCTGCAGCACCTCGTCAGCAACGTCATCTTCGGATCGATGTTCGGAGTGCTGGCGGCCCAGGCTCTCGGCACCGGAACCGCGTGGCTCGGAACGGTTCTCGCAGGAGCGTTGGGCAACTGGGTCGAGTCCTATCTGGTGAGACCGGAACACCTGGCCGTGGGTGCGTCGACCGCGATCTTCGGAACGCTCGGACTGCTCACGGCGGCTGAGTGGTCGCGGCGCGGGCAGTCGCGCGCACCATGGGTGCGAAGAGTCGCCCCGCTCTTCGGCGGCGCAGTCCTCTTTGGCTGGCTCGGCGTGGGCGACGGAACCGGTCGGGTCGACGTCATGGCCCACGCCACGGGGTTCGTGTGTGGCGCCGCTCTGGGTGCCATCGTGGGCCTGATCCGGCTGCCGGAACGAACGGGCCGTGCAGCCCAATGGTCCATGGGTACGGCGGCTGTGATCCTGATCGTCGGTGCCTGGGCCTTCGCGCTGACGCGATGAGTATCACCCGAGAACGCTGACGCGTTCGGACGATGTCCAGACGCTCTGGATTCAGCTCCCCACGCGCATGAACTCGCCGCCCGATATCCTCGCCAGAGCGCTCAACGCACCGTCGTCGGACGGGCCGAGATGCACCGTGTGGAAGACAACGGGATAGAGAGGCAGCGCGCGCTTCAACACGGGCTCCACCCAGCGGGCGCCCTCCGCCGTGGCTCCGTCACAGAGGACCACGATGGTGTCGGCGAGCGAGCCCCCATCGGATCCTTCTTCGAGCGGCACCGGAAGACCATCTGGCCCCAGACCCAGAGCGAGCTCTATCGCGGGCCGCAGGTGCGTGCTGCCACCGGGAGAGCGGTCCAGAAGGGACTTCCGAGCTCGCTCCAGATTCTCGGGTGTGGCTTCCACGAGGCCCAGCGAGGAACGAAGGGGCACATCGTCGAAAAGGATGACGTTGAACTCCGTCCCTGGCTCGGAGCCCTGCAGAAACCTGAGCATCTGATCGATCGCCTGTTCGTACCTGGTCCTGTCCGTCGTGCCCCACGTGTTGTCCATGCTGCCCGAGTGGTCGATGATGAACGTCACGCGATCCGTCGTGGGTTTGAGACCGAAGAACCCCGCGCTGGACCTGGGCTCCGCCCTGCGAGCGGAGCGCTCCTCCTCGAACTCGGCCGTTCCTGGCATGGGGCGCTTGCCCTGTCGGACCTCGACCCACCAGTCGATCCAGGGACCGGGCTGGGGTCCATGCTTCAGATCGCTGATTCCACGGAGCGCACGAACCAGGTCGCCGCGGATTCTCACCATGCTCGTGAACGGGCGCTTCGACAGGTGCCGCTGGTTCCAGACGTTGAGACCGTCGAGAAGCATGGGAACCCGGTTCGAGACGTCGAGACCGGCCGAGAGTCGCAAACCGATGGCCGCGTTGCGCCAATCAGGAGAGATGAGGAGCTGCGCGATGCGCGACCGTAGCGCTTCCTGAGCGCGCACTCCGAGCGGGACGTCCGAAGAGTCGATCCTCTCCAGGATCACGTTCATCGGCTGTGGACCGTGACGGTAGTCGGAGGACCGGCCGAGTAACTTCACGAGGAAGAGATCGACGACCTCGTCCGGTTCGAAATCGGTCGCCCAGCGGGCCAGGTGGCCGAGTGCTGCTTCTCGCAGCGGATCGGCGTCGCGGCGCGCGATCGCAAGGAGGGGTCCCCGTAGCTTCTCCACTTTCTGCCCGGCCAGGAGCTCCAGCATGAGGCGACGCTCCCGAGTCGTCGGTCGCCAGTCCGAGCCCGGGCGCCGAGATTCGTTCTGTGAGGAATCCCAGGCAACGATTTCCATGAGCCCCCAGTCGACGACCGATTCGTCCTTGGCCAGCGCCCTCTCGAGGAGCGCCTCGGAACGAGCACTGACGGCCTGGAGGCCCTCGCTCTCCATGCCTTCTTCCATGAGCGCAGCCGCGCGAAGCGCAAACTCTCGCCCACGCAGCACCGTCTGTCGGGTGGCCTCGCTCCGGGAGGGATCACAGACGACCTCCAGGCTCTCCATGAATCGGTCCACGCCTGGAGTCGTCAGCCCATTCCAGCCCGCAGGCACGCGGCCCCAGAGATCGATCGAGGATTCGATCGATCCCAGTCGATGCTCGAGCCCCTGGGAAACGGACACCGCGAAAATTGTTCGCGCCTGAAGGGCCGGAGCCGACATGAACCCGCCAATGAGGATCCAGGAGAGCGTCAGGCACCTTCCCAACCAGCCGGCAGCCGGACGTCGAGACTCTGACGGCCGACTGGTACCGCGGCGCGTCAGGCCTGAACCTGTCTCCCTTGTAGACAGGGGTGTCAGCTGCGGCGCAAGAACGGCCTTCCCTGCTCCAGATCGGGAGGTTGTTCTGCCGACGATTCGGGAGGAAGCACTCGTGTTCTCCGCCGATCGCCCCCCCTCCCAGTCCAGACATTCCATCATGCTTACTCTAGGCCACACCAGCCCGAAGGCTACGCTTCGACGCGCCGGCTTTTCACTGGTCGAGCTCGTCATCACGATGACGATCATGGCGATCTTGGTCGGTGTGGTTTCCCTCAGAGCGACCGGCGTGACGGACAAGGCGAGGTCGACCAAGATCATCGCAACGATCGAGAACCTGATGTCGCCAGTGATGCTCTATCACCAGGACACGGGGCAGCTCCCGATCGAATACAGCGGCTGGCAGGGATCCACCTACCACCGGCTCTCCACCGATCCAGGCGTGACGGGCTGGAACGGACCCTACATTTCCGACCCCATTCGCCGATCCTGGAACCCGACGGGTGGATCCGTCCACGTCTTCAACTACGTCGTCCCGGGTTACACGAACAACAACGGGATCGACCTGGACGGTGACGGAACGGCCGACGTGACCGGAACCAACGGCTCCATCATGACCTTCTGGGACGTCGAGGAAGACGTGGCAGAAAGGGTGGATCGCGCCTTCGACAATGGAGTCGCCGGTGGCTGGATGGACGCGGGAAGAGTCGAGTACCAGGCAGCCGAACGGCGCCTGACCTGCCTCCTCTTTCAGCCCTGAAATAGGCCCTGAAATAGGCCCTGAAATAGGCCCTGAAGAAGGCCCTGAAGAAGGCCCTGAAGAAGGCCCTGAGGTCGACTCTGTGGTCATTCCCGAGAGCCAGAGCAAGAATGGCTCTCAGACTCGAACGTGGCGGAAGTGGAGCAGCTCGGTCCCGCGGGTGTAGGCGACGCCCGGAAGATTGGTCGCGTAGGGATCTTCCTTGGCACCCAGCCCAGGGAACCGGAACTCACCGACCACCCCATCCTCGAACTCGATCTTGAAGTAGTAGATCGTGTCACCGTTCCAGCCGCGGATACGGGTGTCACTACGGCGATCGACGATCAGCCCCGGGCGCTTCATCAACGGGCGCGCCACGGCTTCCGCCTGCATCGCCTTACCGGTCGCACCGAGGAATAACCCGTAGCCCGCCATGACCGCGGCGATCACCGTCGCAAAGACCCCGCCGCCGTCGAATCCCCGACCGAGGGGCGGCAGAACGATCAAAACCATGAAGGCTGCGGCCAGAAGAATGAGTGGCAGCATCCACCAGACTCTTCGTGCCCCCTGGTGCCAGTCCTGACTCTCCGGCGGATCCCAGGCCTCGGCCTCGGCAAACGTCGCGTGCTCGCGCACTCGGCCGATCCGACTCGCGTTGATACTCTCGAGCTTTTTGCGGTCTGCGGCTGTCTCCAGCGGGCTGGCACAGTAAGGGCACAGCGAAACCGGAATGTCCGGGAGCTTGGAGCCGCACTGGGGGCACTCCGTGCGCCTCTGCGGAGAAGAAGCAGCCGTGGAGGCGTCGGTAGTCGTGGCGTCAGGCGTCATGGGGACGGGGTTGATGGGCGGTTTGCGGAGGGCTGCGGCCACAAAAGATACCTCACCAGCGCGGGCAGGGCGGGAGAAGGAGGTCCTATTTCCGCAGGACCGTCCCGGGCCATGCCTCCGGAGACAGCCATTCCTCCAGAGACAAAAGAACACGCCCCGGCAGGAAAATGTCCGACCAGGGCGTGTTTGGAAGAACCCGGCAATAACCTACTTTCGCGCATAAGCACTATCATCGGCGGAGCCTGCTTGACGACCGTGTTCGGAATGGGAACGGGTATGGCCAGGAACCTATAGTCACCGGGAGTTTTGTACCAGGCTGGCCAGAGCTCACGCTCCGGGCCAGCCCGGTGATAGAAAGGTGAATCGATTGAACATGGCTTGTTGCACTTTCTTAGTTGCAACTTCCTCTCACACCGCCTGTTCACGAACCACAAGGGCTCAGGGGACAGACGACAAGAGAGAAAGTAGTTAAGCCGTTGGTCCGATTAGTACAGGTAAGCTAAACGCATTGCTGCGCGTACACCGCCTGCCTATCAACCTGGTAGTCTTCCAGGGGACTCATTGGGATGACTCGTCTTGGAGAAGGCTTCGCGCTTAGATGCATTCAGCGCTTATCCGTTCCGAACGTAGCTACCCAGCTGTACCACTAGCGTGATAACTGGAGCACCAGCGGTTCGTCCTCCCCAATCCTCTCGTACTAGGGGAAAACCTCCTCAATCATCCTACACCCGCACTAGATAGGGACCGACCTGTCTCACGACGGTCTAAACCCAGCTCACGTACCGCTTTAATTGGCGAACAGCCAAACCCTTGGGACCGCCTTCAGCCCCAGGATGCGATGAGCCGACATCGAGGTGCCAAACCTCCCCGTCGATATGAACTCTTGGGGGAGATCAGCCTGTTATCCCCGGAGTACCTTTTATCTGATGAGCGACGGCCCTTCCACTCGGAATCCGCCGGATCACTAGGACCTACTTTCGTATCTGCTCGAGCTATATCTCTCGCAGTCAGGCACACTTATACCCTTGCGCTCTACGCGTGATTGCTAACCACGCTGAGTGTACCATCGCGCTCCTCCGTTACCTTTTCGGAGGAGACCGCCCCAGCCAAACTACCCACCTGAAACTGTTCGCGCAGCCGATTCAGACATGCGCGTTAGAGACCTAATACATAGAGAGTGGTATTTCACTGATGGCTCCACAAAGCCCGAAAGCTCCGCTTCGACGCCTCCCACCTATGCTACACACTATGCATCAAGCACCAATATCAGGCTGCAGTAAAGGTTCACGGGGTCTTTCCGTCTTAATGCGGGAACGTGGCATCTTCACCACGACTACAATTTCGCCGAGTCTGCTGTTGAGACAGTGCCCAACTCATTACGCCTTTCGTGCGGGTCGGAACTTACCCGACAAGGAACTTCGCTACCTTAGGACCGTCATAGTTACGGCCGCCATTCACCGGGGCTTCAATTCGCAGCTTCGCTTGCGCTAACCGCTCCTCTTAACCTTCCGGCATTGGGCAGGCGTCAGTCTGTATACTTCCTCGTTAGGAGTTAGCACAGACCTGTGTTTTTAGTAAACAGTTGGTTGGGCCAATTCTCTGCGGCCGCCAAATGCTTCGATCGCGAGGACCTACACACTCAACGGCACCCCTTCTCCCGAAGTTACGGGGTCATTTTGCCGAGTTCCTTAACAGCAGTTATCTCGAGCGCCTTAGGATTCTCACCCCACCTACCTGTGTCAGTTTTGGTACGGTTACTAACAAGACTCCCTAGAGGTTTTTCTCGGCGGTTGATCAGGCAACTTCGCGCATACGCACTCGGCATCAACTCCGGGCTTACGTGTGCGGATTTTCCTACACACCACCCTCGGCCTTACACAGGGACATCTGTCACCCTGATTGCTATCACTCCCGCGTCACCCCATTGGTCAAACGCCTGTCAGCAGTACGGGAATATTAACCCGTTACCCATCGACTACGCCTTTCGGCCTCGCCTTAGGGACCGACTAACCCTGGGCGGATTTACCGTGCCCAGGAAACCTTAGGTTTTCGGCGAGCAGGATTCTCACCTGCTTTATCGCTACTCATTCCGGCATAATCACTTCTAAACCGTCCAGGACTCGTTACCGTATCCCTTCACCCAGTTAGAACGCTCCCCTACCCCTGCACAGAATCAACGATTCTGCACAAGCCGCAGCTTCGGTTGTGCACTTGAGCCCCGTTCATTTTCGGCCCAAAGCCTCTCGACCAGTGAGCTGTTACGCACTCTTTAAATGATGGCTGCTTCTAAGCCAACATCCTGGCTGTCTTAGAGACTTCAGTTCCTTTTCTGCACTTAGCACACATTAGGGACCTTAGCTGGCGGTCTGGGCTGTTTCCCTCTCGACCACGGACCTTATCGCCCGTAGTCTGACTGCCAGGATACCACACATGGTATTCGGAGTTTGGCTGGGTAGGGTACCCCGAGGGGCCCCTATCCCAATCAGTGTCTCTACCCCCATGTGCTATTACCTGACGCTAGCCCGAAAGCTATTTCGGGGAGAACCAGCTATCTGCAAGTTTGATTAGCCTTTCACTCCTATCCACAGGTCATCGGAACAGTTTTCAACCTATACCCGTTCGGGCCTCCACGGACTGTTACATCCGCTTCACCCTGCCCATGGATAGATCACTTGCTTTCGGGTCTACGCCGCATGACTTAATTCGCGCTATTCACACTCGGTTTCCCTTCGGCTTCGAGCCTGAGACTCTTAACCTTGCCATACAGCGTAACTCGCCGGATCATTATGCAAAAGGCACGCCGTTAGCCGTTACTCCGAAGAGTCATAGGCCTTCGACAGCTTGTAGGTATATGGTTTCAGGTACTATTTCACTCCCCTAACAGGGGTACTTTTCACCTTTCGCTCGCGCTACTATTACGCTATCGGTCGTCCAGTAGTACTTAGCCTTACGGGGTGGTCCCCGCGAATTCACACCAGGTTTCTCGTGTCTGGCGCTACTCGGGATTACATCAGGAGGATCAAAGCTTTCGGTTACAGGACTGTCACCTTCTACGGTTGGCCTTCCCATGCCATTTACCTAGCTTATCTCTTTGTAACTCCTTGACCCTGTCACAGTTGGATCAGATGGTCCCACGACACCGGTGAAGCAACGCCTGTGAGCTTGACACTACACCGGTTTAGGCTGGTCCCCGTTCGCTCGCCGCTACTGAGGGAGTCGAGTTTTCTTTACTTTCCTGCGGGTACTTAGATGTTTCAGTTCTCCGCGTTCCCATCGAACAATGTCGATAATGGAGGTTTCTCCATTTGGTTTCCCAATGTCGGTCATCTCCGGATCAAAGCCTGGTTAGCGGCTCCCCGAAGCTTTTCGCAGCTATCCCACGACCTTCTTCGGCTCTGGACGCCAAGGCATCCACCATACACCCTTTGTAGCTTAACTACGCTTCTTTGAAATTGTGTTCGCCACGTTCTCTCGATTCACCTTGTTTTAAAAGAGCTGCACGGTCACCCGGTGACATCCCGTAGGACGTCGGTGAGTACCGCACGCTGTACGTTTTCTATTCAGTGTGACTCTGTCCCACTCACCCACTCGAGCGGCCTGACCTTTCGGATGGCCGCGAGTGCGGTGTAAGTGGTGGAGGCTAACGGACTTGAACCGTTGACCCTCTGCTTGCAAAGCAGATGCTCTACCAACTGAGCTAAGCCCCCATCGGATGCCCGGTCTTTCAACCGGAAGTCGTCGGGCTTGGAAGCCAGCGGATAGAGTGGTGGGCCTGAGAGGATTCGAACCTCTGACCTCTCGCTTATCAGGCGAACGCTCTAACCAACTGAGCTACAGGCCCGAGGTTCCGTCATGCTCCAAGACAGACACCGCTAGCCAGAGCCACCCGAAGGCGGATCGGCGCGGCGCCTGTCCAGGCGCACACTGAATAAAGTAGAGTGACTCTCGTCCTTGAATGCGGCGTCCTATGCTCGCTCATGGAATTTCGGCATCAGCTATCGACGAATCTCTAGCTGCTACGATCACTCCATGAGTCTAACGCATCCGTTAGAAAGGAGGTGATCCAGCCGCAGGTTCCCCTACGGCTACCTTGTTACGACTTAGTCCCAGTCACGGATCTCGCTTTCGGCGCCGTCCCCCTTGCGGTTAGACAAAACGACTTCGAGCGCTACCCGCTCCCGTGGCTTGACGGGCGGTGTGTACAAGGATCAGGAACATATTCACCGCGTCATGGCTGATACGCGATTACTAGCAATTCCGGCTTCATGCAGGCGAATTGCAGCCTGCAATCCGAACTGGGGCCCGCTTTGATGGGATTGCCTACACCTCGCGGCTTCGGAACCCTTTGTACGGACCATTGTAGCACGTTTGTAGCCCAGGCCATAAGGGCCATGATGACTTGACGTCGTCCCCACCTTCCTCCGTTTTGACAACGGCAGTCTCGCTAGAGTCCCCGGCATAACCCGCTGGCAACTAACAATAAGGGTTTCGCTCGTTACGGGACTTAACCCAACACCTCACGGCACGAGCTGACGACAGCCATGCAACACCTGCACATGTTCCACCTCCGAAGAGGCGTCACTTCCCTTTCAGGAAGCTAATCCATGCATGTCAAGGCCTGGTAAGGTTCTTCGCGTTGCTTCGAATTAAACAACATGCTCCACTGCTTGTGTGATCCCCCGTCAATTCCTTTGAGTTTTACCCTTGCGAGCGTACTCCCCAGGCGGGGTACTTAACACATTAGCTGCGGCAATGAAACACATAGGTTGTCCCATTGCCTAGTACCCATCGTTTACGGCTAGGACTACCGGGGTATCTAATCCCGTTCGCTACCCTAGCTTTCGCACCTCAGCGTCAGAAATGGACCAGTGAGCCGCTTTCGCCACCGGTGTTCCTCCAGATATCTATACATTTCACCGTTCCACCTGGAGTTCCACTCACCCCTTCCATCCTCGAGCTCGCCAGTATCAGATGCAGTTCCACGGTTGGGCCGTGGGCTTTCACACCTGACTGAGCGAGCCGCCTACGTGCTCTTTATGCCCAGTGAATCCGAACAACGCTTGCACCCTCCGTATTACCGCGGCTGCTGGCACGGAGTTAGCCGGTGCTTCCTCTCGCTTTGGTCAGACTGGCAGCTATTCACTACCAGCGGTTCCTATAGCGTGACAGCAGTTTACAACCCTAAGGCCTTCATCCTGCACGCGGTGTCGCTCCATCAGACTTTCGTCCATTGTGGAAGATTCTCGACTGCAGCCTCCCGTAGGAGTCTGGGCAGTGTCTCAGTCCCAGTGTGACGGATCATCCTCTCAGACCCGCTACCCGTCATCGCCTTGGTAGGCCGTTACCCCACCAACAAGCTGATAGGCCGCAACCCGCTCCCTTAGCAACAGCCGAAGCCGCCGTTTACCGTCCAGCAGATGCCTGCCGGCGGACCATTTGGCATTACCCACCGTTTCCAGAGGTTATTCCAATCTAAGGGGTACGTTGGTTACGTGTTACTCACCCTTTCGCCGCTTTACTCGTCCGAAGACTTTCGCGCACGACTTGCATGCCTAATCCACACCGCTAGCGTTCGTTCTGAGCCAGGATCAAACCCTTCAGTTGAGTTGATTTGGCTTTTGTTTTTTGTTGAGTCCGCGCTGACCCGCCAACCCTTTCCCCCGCCCCGACACGATGGTCACAGCAGGAGAGGTATTGACCGATACGAAGCGCAGACACGCTCGCACTCAAATTCAAGAGTCACTCTGTTTTCAAAGAACTGGTCGACACCTGTGTCCGTACGCAGCTCGCTGCGCGGGGGACACAAACACGAAATTATCCTGTGAGGGACAACTCCTCCCGAGCAGCGATCCAGTGGTGCTGAACGGAACTGCGCGGTACCGAGAGAGCTAAACGAGTTCAGCTCGCTCACGGCCGGTCTCCCTCTGGGGGACCTCAGCATGACTGCTGGGGTCTCCGGTGGGCGCCGTGCTGCGCGCGGTGCGGTGTGCGAAGCAGCGCTGGGCGCGTCTTCGTGGGGGGAATCATAGGGATGGCGCTCCCCCCGTCAACCCGCCTGAATCGTTTTCCGCCCCATTTTGATGCCCGTGAGCGTAAAGGCTCCATTAGCAGAAGGTTAGGTGCCCGCTGAAACTCAGCCCGGTCGTGAGTTTCCCCGTTCGGGGTCGCATTTGGCGTCCCTGGAGCACCGAAGAAGACCCCAGAAGCCCGATTCTCTTCCTCCCAGACCACCCAGCGTTCCCCTCCCCCACTCCTCGATGTCCCGAATCCTGATCGCCGGCGGCGGCATACTCGGCCTGACAGCCGCCTGGGAGGCCCTGCAACGCGATTCCGGGACCTCGGTGGTCGTTCTGGAGAAGGAATCCAGCGTGGCCACGCACCAGACGGGGCGCAACTCGGGTGTCATCCACAGCGGTCTCTACTACCAGCCTGGCTCCATGAAGGCAGAGACCTGCCGCTCCGGGAAGGGACTGCTGGAGGCTTTCTGCCAGGACCACCGCGTCGCCATGGACCGCTGCGGCAAGGTGGTCGTCGCCACGGACGAGTCCGAGCTACCCCGACTCGCCACTCTCGAGCAGCGCGCGACCGCTAACGGCGTCGAATCACGGCGAATCGACCTCGAGGAACTCCGCTCGCTCGAACCCCACGTGGCGGGTATCGCCGCCCTCCACGTCCCGGAAACAGGCATCGTCGACTACCTCGGTGTCTGCAAGACCCTCCAGCGGCTGATCGAAGCCACCGGCCGCGGTACCGTCCGCACCGGCGTCGAGGTCTCGGCCTTCGAGCCCATGCCCGATGGGAAGAGCGTGAAAGCTCACCTCGCAGACGGCTCGAATCTGGAAGGCACCCACGCCGTGAATTGCGCGGGCCTCCACTGCGACCGCCTCGCCCGTCGCTCCGGCGCCTCCCCCACCGCCCGCATCGTCCCGTTCCGCGGTGAGTACTTCCGCCTCGTTCCGGACGCCGAACACCTGGTTCGGAACCTCATCTACCCGGTCCCCGCCCCCCGCTTCCCCTTCCTGGGCGTGCATTTCACGCGCATGGTCCACGGAGGCATCGAGTGCGGCCCCAACGCCGTCTTCGCTCTCGCGCGCGAAGGCTATACCTGGGGCGACATCTCCGCCCGCGACCTCGCCAGCGCCTTTTCATGGCCCGGTACCTGGCGCCTCTTCGCGCGTCACTGGAAGACCGGACTCGGCGAGACCCGCCGCTCCCTCTCCCGCGCCGCCTTCGTGAAAGCCCTCCAGCGGCTCGTGCCGGAGATCCGGCAGGAGCACCTGATCCGCATCCCGGCAGGCGTCCGCGCCCAAGCGCTGACGCGAGACGGCGCTCTACTCGATGACTTCGCGCTCGAGTCCCAGGGCCCCATCCTCCACGTGCTCAACGCCCCCTCGCCAGCCGCCACCGCCTCCTTCGCGATCGCGCGCCATATCCTCGACCGGCTGAACGGGCGCCTACTTGCATAGCCCACGAAAAAGGCGCCGCGCGAACCCCTGGCTCGCGCGGCGCCTCCTCTGCACGGCAAGCAGAGCCCTGCGCTACTGCTGGATCACGACTTCCGCGCCGCGCGGGAGGATCTCGAACAGCTCATCCACCTGCTCGTTCCGCATCCGAACGCAGCCAAGACTGACGGCGCCACCCACGCTATCCGGGAACGTCGTCCCGTGGATGCCATAGCTCGTGTCGCTGCTCTGTCCGGGCCTGCGCAGCCCCATCCAGCGGCTGCCCAGCTCGTTGTCCGGATCGCCGTAGGGCAGCCCATTGGTCGTATGCGCCGGCTTCTCGATCTTGTGCCCGATCTCGTAGACGCCGATCGGCGTCTCGTTCCCCGGCTTGCCGATCCCGACGGCCCATAGCTTCACCACCTCGTCCCCGTGGCGATACAGGAGCACGCGCGCCTCCAGATCCACGATCACGTTCACACGATCCGTGGGGATGCGCATCACGTCCCCCGGATGCACGTAGCCCCGGACGCCGTTGACCTGGCTGATGAGGCCCGTGCAGATCACGATGTCGTTCCGTCGCTGGAGCACCCGCTTCCGCAGAACGGTCAGGCTGTCGCCGTTCTGGACCTTCTCCTCGATCGAAGGCCAGGAACCGTTCACGTTGAACCGGTGATTCGCCTGCGCGCGATCGAGCCCCTCGCCCCACTGGACCAGCGCTTTCTGGTTCGGCGCCCAGGGCGCATGGATCTCGGACTGAATCAGGTCGGACCACGCGACCGCCGACGCACCGTACTCGCGCTTGCGCAGAAGCTCTTCGGCCTCGTCGCCGAGGAGCATCATCCGCATCGCGTAGGCGAGCGGCTCGGGCCGCCCCGAGGAAGCCGCCCGCGGAACCGCGCGGCTGCCGGGCAGATCGAGGGCCGCGCTGAGCAGACTCTCCTGAGCCGTCGTGATCCCCTCCGCGCCGCGGATTCGATCGAGCCCCTCCTTGGCTTGATCCGGGTAGCCGCTGATCGCCTGCCAGAACGAGGCCACGAGCTGGCGCTTGGCGTCCGGAAGATCGGCGCCCTCGCCCTGCTTCAGGAAGGTCTCGAGGTCCCCCTCATCGCCAGCGATCCAGGAGTTGAGCAGGAACGTCGCCACGCGCTCAGGGTCTGGCCCTGCGCTGAACATCAGGCCAGCACGGCCATCATCGGCCTGTCGAAGCGGCTCTCCCTGGGAACCACCCGCGAAGCCCGTACGGCGATCCGGCGGGCTCGCAGCTACAGGATCGGCTTGATTCTCGGTAGCCCGCACGGGGTCCTGCGGGGCCACGACCTCCTGGGCGATGCTCCTGTCCTGTTCCGCCGCGTCGCGGACCGCAGGCTCCTCCGGAGGAGCGCTCCGCGAGTCCCCACGTGGCTCCCGTGCTTCCGCGCGGCCCGAGGGGTCGCGCCGCTGCTGCAGCACCATCCTCGAGTCCGTGCTATCGGAGGAGTCGGAGCGATCCTCTTCGACGCGCGAAGGGTCTGCGGCATGCACCGTGTCCTCCGGTGCGTCCGCGTTTCGGCTCAGGCCGAACCAGATCAAAATCGCCCCCAGGGCGAGAACAGCTAAACCCTTCACGGATCGTTTCCCCTCGGCCACCTCGGTGGCGAACGCAGTTGCGGTGAGCGCGCCGAACCCCTCGCTCGACGTGCCCCTGCGATCCTAGCGACCTGGGACGCCAGATCCCACTTGGCAGTTCACGCATCGTCGATCCGATCGAGAGGAAGGGAATTCGGGGGGCCCCAATGCTGCCGTGCTCGAGACGGCCCTGGAACCAACCAGCTCCAAGGTGGGCCAGGCCCGACGTGGGGTTGCCACGTCCGCAACCGGTAGTTGGCCCAATACGTGATTATTCGGCTCCGGGCGCGTAATGAGTCACCTGCGGCGCGAGGGTCACCCCCGAGGCGCCAACGTAGCACCTCGGAGCCGCCCCCACAACGCGCAGATCTCCCTCAAACTTTCTTCACTCGCAGCGTGATCTCTGCACCGTCGATGTCGAACGCGCTCGCGCCTACGGCCGATGCATCGACCGAAGCCGAAGGGTCCGGGCACGCGCCCTTCGCCAGCACTTCCCCCGCAATCAGTTCCCAGTGCGCGACGAGCGCGTCGGCGAGCGGCCCGTCACAGGACGCCGTGACCTCGATGCGATCGTCGAGTTCGAGCCCGGTCTCCTTCCGCAGGTTCTGGATGCGCGTGACGAGTTCGCGCGCAAGGCCTTCCACGATCAGCTCCTCGGTCAGCGTGACATCGAGCGCCACCGTCACGCCATCCAGGGTGTCCACCACCGTGCCCTCCTTCGAGGCCCGATCGACGAGCAGCGAGTCCGAGTCGTACACGAGCCCGTCGATCGACGCGCTCGGTATCGATCCACCCGCCACGACGCGCGCCAGATCGTCGCTGGCGAGCGCCAGGGCCTCGGCCTTGATCTTCCCGATCTCCTTGCCGAACTTCGGCCCGAGGAGCTTCAGGTTCGGCCGCGCCGAGTACGTCACGAACTCACCTTCGTCGGCCTGTACGTGGACCTCCTTGACGTTCAGCTCGTCCCGCACGATGTCGATCATGCGCTCCATGCCGGCCCGGCTGTCCGCGTCGGCGAGGACCACGGTCATCGACGGCAGCGGCTGCCGCGTCCGCACGTCGTGCTTCGCGCGCAAACCCCGCCCGAGCCCGACCGCCGTGCGCGCGAGCTGCATCCGCGCCTCCAGGCCCGCGTCGACGAACGCAGCGTTCGCGACCGGATAGTCCTCCAGGTGCACCGAATCCCTGGCCCCACCGGGCAGCGGCGCCGCCAGGTTCCCGTACATCTCCTCGGTGATGAAGGGCAGGAACGGCGCGAGCGCCTTCGAGACCTCCAGCAGCACGTGGTGCAGCGTCCGGTAGGCGTTGAGCTTGTCGCCGCCATCGTCCCCATCGTCCGCCCCGCGCCAGAAGCGCCGGCGGCTACGCCGGATGTACCAGTTGGTGAGGTCGTCGATGAACCCGAGCAGAGCCGGGATCACTCGGAAGAGCTCGTACGCCGCCATGCGCTCCTCGACCTCAGAAAGAAGCGTCTGGAGCCGCGACAGCACCCAGCCGTCGAGTTCGTTGACGCCCGGATCCGGCGCGACGCCGTCCGGCTCCCACCCGTCGACGTTGGCGTAGCGGGTCAGGAACGAGTACGCGTTCCAGAGCGGCAGCATCACGCTCCGCACGTGGTCCTGAACGCCCGCCTCGCTGAAGCGAAGCGGTTTCGCGTTCACCACCGGCGACGACGCCAGGTAGATCCGCAGCGCGTCCGCACCAAGCCTCTCCAGCACCCCGTTCGGGTCCGGGAAGTTCTGCTTGGACTTGGACATCTTCGCCCCGTCCTCCGCCAGCACCATGCCGTTGACGATCACGTTCTTGAACGCGGGCCGCCCGAAGAGCGCCGTCGACAGCACGGTCAGCGTGTAGAACCACCCGCGCGTCTGATCGAGCCCCTCGGCGATGAACTCGGCCGGCAGGTTCGCCTCGACGGACGCCTTGTTCTCGAACGGGTAGTGGTGCTCGGCGTAGGGCATCGAGCCCGACTCGAACCAGCAGTCGAAGACCTCGGGGATCCGCCGCATCGTGCCGCCGGGGGTGCTCTTCGAGGGGAACGTCAGCCCGTCGATCTTGTCCCGGTGCAGGTCCACGAGTTCGCTCTCCGCCATCCCACAGAGCTCGGCCAGCTCCTTGCGGCTGCCGACGCAGACCATCTCGTCGGGGTTCTCGTCGCAGCGCCAGATCGGCAGCGGCGTGCCCCAGAAGCGGTTCCGCGAGAGGTTCCAGTCCCGCGCCGCCGCGAGCCAGTTGCCGAAGCGCCCGGTCCCGACCGCCTGGGGCACCCAGTGGGTCTGTTCGTTGTTGGCGACGAGCTGGTCACGCAGCTCCTCGACCTTCATGAACCAGGTCGAGATCGCCATGTACAGGAGCGGCACGCCGGTCCGGTAGCAGTGCGGGTACGGGTGGACGAAGGTGTCCTGGTCGACGACGGAGCCCTGGTCCTTCAGCTTCGCCATGATCGCCTTGTCGGCGTCCTTCGCGAACTGGCCCTCGAAGTCGGGCACCGTGGCGTCGAAGTGCCCGGTGAGCGACAGCGGGTTCACGAGCGGCAGGTCGTTGTCCTTGCCGGTCTGGAAGTCGTCCTCGCCGAAGGCCGGCGCCTGGTGGACGATGCCGGTACCGGACGTCGTCTCGACGTACTCGGCCGCCACCACGTAGAACGCGGGTCGCTTGCCGTTCACCGGCTCCGCGTGTTCTTTGAAGTACGGAAGCAAGGGCCGATACGGCCGCCCGACGAGCGCCGACCCGGGCAGCCGCTCGAGTTCTTCGGTCTCCCCCACCCGGCCGCGCGCCTGGTAGTCCGCGAGCCGCGACGGTTCCAGGTACGCGACCTCGCCGGTCTCGACGACCCGCACCTTCACGTACTCGGTCCCCGGGTTGACGGCCAGAGCGAGGTTCGAAGGCAGCGTCCAGGGAGTCGTCGTCCAGGCCCAGAGGCTCGCCTCCTCGTCCTCCAGCGCGAATCGAACGGTCAGGCTCGGATCCTGCCGCCGCTTGTGCCCTTCCTTCTTGGTCACCGGGTCCCTTTCCTGGGGGCCGAGCGCGACCTCGAAGTTCGAAAGCGGCGTCCCGAGGGCCGGCGACACCGGCTGGACGCGGTAGCCCTCGTAGATCCGGCCGTCCTGCCAGAGCTTCGAGAAGACCCACCACACCGACTCCATGAAGTCGGCGTCCATGGTCTTGTAGCCGCGGTCGTGGTCGACCCAGCGCCCGAGTCGGCGAATGGTGCCCTTCCACTCCTCGGTGTACCTCAGCACGATCCCCCGACAGGCCTCGTTGAACTTCTCGATCCCGAGCTTGTCCACGTCTGCCTTCGAAACGAGCCCCAGGTCCTTCTGGGTCTCGTTCTCGACGGGCAGGCCGTGGCAGTCCCAGCCCCAGCGCCGCTCGACCCGCTTGCCCTTCATCGCCCAGTACCGCGGCACGATGTCTTTCAGCACGGAGGCCACGAAGTGCCCGTAGTGGGGCTTGCCGGTCGCAAACGGCGGCCCGTCGTAGAACACGTAGCTCTCCGACTCGGGTCGCTCGTCGATGCTTCGCTGGAACGCCCCGGTGGCGTCCCAGGACTGGAGCACTCGCTCTTCCAGGGCGGGGAAGTGGACCTCGGGCTGAACCGCTTTGAGTTTCATGGCGGGCGGAGGATAGCGAAAGCTCTGCCGAGACGTGAGCGGTCGACCTCCTACCTGGGCCCTTGCCTGGCCCCTGCCTGGCCCGAAGCCGTCCAACGCGTCCGCCAGGACGCCCAGGGCCCACCTCGGCGCCCGCAGGGCGCCGAGCGGCCCGCGCGAGGCTCGCCCTCGCGGCCCGTGCGGCGAGCACGCCCGCCCGGCGAGGGCGCCTGTCCGGCGAGGACGCCCGTCCGGCGAGGACGCCTGCGCGGCGAGCGCCACGCGATGCAATCGCTATTTCGCCGTCAGGCGAAATGCCAGAGATACTGCGCGCTGTCACAACGATCGGACGGCCCGGCATTTCGCTGCCACAACGCTCGCGCGGCCCGGCTCCACTTGCATTGGCAGCAGACCCGACCGCTGACCGCCGCCCCTGCAGGTCTCCCGCCACAGGTCTCCCGACACAGACTGCCTGCCGTTCGCGCGAAGCGCCGAACGCGTGGGCTGAGACTTCCCGCTGGCGGCTTGTGGGCTGCCCGCCGACCGAAGCCCCAGCAGCGCTCCCGATACAGGTCTCTCGGTACAGACTGCCTGCCGTTCGCGCGAAGCGTCGAACGCGTGGGCTGAGGTCTCCCGCTGAAGGCTTCGGTGCTGCCCGCTGGAGCGCTCGCCCGCCAGGGCGAGCTGGGCGGGTCTGAGGTCTGAGGTCTGAGGTCTGAGGTCTGAGGTCTGAGGTCTGAGGTCTGAGGTGTGAGGTGTGAGGTCTCAGGTCTCAGGTCTCAGGTCTGAGAGACAAGCCCGACATCTGCCCAGCTCGCCCATGCGGGCGAGCGCTCCAGCGGGCAGCGCCGAAGCCTTCAGCGGGAAGTCTCAGCCCACGCGTTCGACGCTTCGCGCGAACGGCAGGCAGTCTGTACCGGGAGACCTGCTGGGGCAGCCGTCAGCGGGCAGCCCACAAGCCGCCAGCGGGAAGTCTCAGCCCACGCGTTCGACGCTTCGCGCGAACGGCAGGCAGTCTGTACCGGGAGACCTGCTGGGGCAGCCGTCAGCGGGCAGCCCACAAGCCGCCAGCGGGAAGTCTCAGCCCACGCGTTCGACGCTTCGCGCGAACGGCAGGCAGTCTGTACCGGGAGACCTGCTGGGGCAGCCGTCAGCGGGCAGCCCACAAGCCGCCAGCGGGAAGTCTCAGCCCACGCGTTCGGCGCTTCGCGCGAACGGCAGGCAGTCGGTGTCGGGAAGTCAGCGGCGGGCAGGACTGCGACCAAGGCAAGTGGAGCCGGGCCGTCCTATCGCCGTGACAGCGCGCAGTATCTCTGGCATTTCGCCTGACGGCGAAATAGCGATTGCATCGCTTGGCGCTCGCCGCGCAGGCGTCCTCGCCGGACGGGCGCCCTCGCCGGGCGGGCGTGCTCGCCGCACGGGCCGCGCGGGCGAGCCGCGCGCGGGCCACTCAGCCCCTACGGGGCCGAGGTGGGCCCGGGCGTCCTGGCGGACGCATGGAGCCGAGCGGGCCAGGCTCAGGCAGACTAGCCCGCGTACCCCGGCACACCCATCCGCTTCATCAGCTCACGCCCCTCGACCTCATAGGTCTCACGGAGAACCTCCCTCGCCCGCCCGCGGACCGCGTTCTCACGGGCCGTCATCGCGTCGACGAGGTTGCGGACGTAAGGGCTTTCGATCTGCTCGGCACGCATCTCCTCGAGGACGGCGCCGCGGGCGGTGTTGCCCCGAAAGAGGCGGCGATGGGCCTGCCGGAGGGCTTCCTGGTCCTCCTTGGGGACGCCGCCGCGCTGGAGACCCACCATGTTGACACCGCGGACGCGGCCCTCATGGCCTTCCACGATCATGTAGGGCGGAACATCGAGGGCCTGGCGAGTCATGCCCGCGAGGAAAGAGAACTCCCCCACGCTCACGAAGTGCACGACGCCGCACATGCCGGAGAGGTTCGCGTTGCGACCGATCTTGACGTGGCCCGCGAGGCCGCTGCCGTTGGAGAGGACGATGTGGTCCTCCAGGTGGCAGTCGTGGGCCACGTGGCAGCAGGCCATGATCAGGTTGTCGGAACCGATCCGCGTGATGCCGCCGCCCTTGACCGTGCCCAGGTTGATGCTGACGAACTCCCGGATCGTGTTGCGGTCTCCGATCTCCAAGAGAGTGGGCTCGCCGCGGTAGGAGAGATCCTGGGGCGCGCCGCCGAGGCTCGCCTGGCCGACGATCACGTTCTCCTCCCCCAGCGTGGTATGACCGTCGACCACGGACAGAGGGCCGATGCGGGTTCCGTTCCCGATCTTGACGTGCGGTCCGATCACGGCCGACGGGCCGATGATCACATCCTCGCCGATCTCGGCGCCGTCGGCGACCTGCGCCGTGTGGTGAATCCTGGTAGCCATGCGAAGTCTCTCCCTACGCCTCGATCATGGTGAACATGAAATCGGCCTCGCACACCGGACGGCCTGCGACCGAACCCGAGCCCTTGACCTTGATCGTCTCGCCCTTGATGCGGACCGTCTCCACCTCGAGGCGGAGCTGATCGCCCGGCGTTACACCGCCGCGCAGCTTGACCTTGTCCATGGACCAGAGGACGGCGAGCTTGCCGCTGAACTCCAGCTTCCGGAGCAGCAACATCCCGGCGAGCTGGGCCATCGCCTCCAGCTGAAGGACCCCCGGCATCAAGGGCATCTGCGGAAAGTGCCCCTGGAAGAACGGCTCGTTGATCGTCACGTTCTTGATCCCGACCGCGCGACTGAAGCCCTCGACCTCGATCACGCGATCGATCAGGAGGAACGGGTAGCGGTGCGGCAGCTGCTCCAGGATCCGGCGGATATCCATGCCGGAGTCGCGCTGCAAGAGGCCCGCGTTCTCCTTCTCCTTGACGATCGTGAGAAGCCTGCGCACGAGTTCGGCGTTCGTGGAGTGGCCGCTCCGCGTCGCGATCACGTGGGCCACGAGGTCCGAGCCGAGGAGCGACAGATCGCCGAGCAGGTCCAGCATCTTGTGCCGCACCGGTTCACCCTTCATGCGCAGCTTCGTGTCCGGGTCGCCGAGCACGACGGTGTTCTCACGGGTCGCTCCCTTGCCGAGGCCCATCGCCTGGAGCGCCTCCACCTCGGACGCGAGACAGAACGTCCGCGCGGGCGCGATCTCCTTGCGGAACGTCTCCGGCGTGATGTCGAACTGGTAGCTGCCGGAGTCCACGCCCGGCTCCTCGAAGGACGCCACGTACTGGAGCGTCAGGCAATCCTTGTCCGTCGGCAGCGCCACCAGGGTCGCGTTGCCGTCCCGCACGAAGATCGGCTCGTCGAGGCGCAGCACCTTGGCCTCCGCGCGCTGCTCGACGAGGCCGCCGCTCTCCAAAAGGTCCAGGAACGGCAGTGCGCTTCCGTCGATCCCCGGGAACTCCGAGCCCGTCATCTCGACGCGCAGGTTGTCGACGCCCAGGGCCTTCGCCGCCGCGAGGAAGTGCTCGACCGTTTCGACCTCGACGTCCCCGCGGATCAGCCGCGTGCGCCGGTCCTTGGGCGACTGATGCTCGATCGAAGCGGGCACGGACGGCGCGTCCTCGATGTCCGTGCGAACGAACTCGATCCCGTGATTGGGCGGCGAGGGCGTGATGCGCACGCGCGTCTCCTCACCCGAGTGCAGACCGATCCCGCGCGTTTCCACCGGCGTCCGCAGGGTGTGCTGTCTACGACTCATGCTTTCGAATCTCCCGATGGGGCCTGGAGGGCGATGAGCCCTTCCAGCTGGGAGCGTAGCTCCTTGATCTCTTTCTTCAGAGCGCGAACGTCCTTGCCCGCTTTCTCGGCGCTGACGAGGCTGCGCATCTTCTCGCGCCGCGGGCCCGCGGGGTAGCCGAACATCTCGGCGCCCGGCTCGACGTCCGCGATGATCCCTGCGCCGCCCATGACGATCGCGCCGTCACCGACGTGCACGTGCCCGGTGATGCCGGCCTGGCCCGCGATGATGACGTTCTTGCCGATGGTCGAAGAGCCCGCGATCCCGGCGAGCGCCAGGAGCAGCGTGTTCTCGGCGACCTGGACGTTGTGGCCGACGTGCACGAGGTTGTCCACCTTACAGCCGCGACCGATCCGCGTGGACCCGAAGCGCGCGCAGTCGATCGTCGTGTTCGCGCCGATCTCGCAGTCGTCCTCGATGACGGCGTTGCCCACCTGGGGCGTCTTCTGCCAGAGCGGCTTTTCGGGGAGCCCGGCGGGCACGGGGTGGAAGCCGAAGCCGTCGGCGCCGATGACGGCGCCAGCGTGGAGGATGCAGCGAGCGCCGACCTCGCAGAAGGGATACAGAACGACGTTCGGGTGCAGGACCGACCCTTCTCCGACGCGGGCGTGGGCCGAGACGATGACGCCGGGATGGAGCACGGCGCCGTCGGCGACCGAAGCGCCCGGACCGATGCAAACGTGGGCCGCGATCCGCGCCCCGGGGTGGACGCTGGCGGACTCGTCGATGCTCGCCAGCGGCGAAACCCCGGACCGAAGCTCGGGGATCTCCGGCGCGAACGCGAGGATCACGCGCGTGAAGGCCGCCTCGGGATTCTCGACGCGCAGCAGCACGAGCCCCTCGCGCTCGACCTTCTGGCCGGGCGCCACGAGCACCGCGCTGGCATGGGTCGTCCCGAGCTGAGCGGCATACTTCTCCTGGGACAGGAAGGAAATCTCGCCCGCCGTCGCATCGCGCAAACCCGCGGGCCCCGTGATGACGAGATCACCGCGACCCTCGACCGTCGCTCCGCAGAGCTCTGCGAGCTCCGCGACCGTTTTCTGCCCCCCAATCGTGCTCATGATTCGTTCCTGTAGCCGTGGAGCGTGACGGCGCAAGACCCGTAAGTCAAACCTGCGCTGCCTCGGAACGTTCGTTTGGGGGACCCACGTCCCCCGGAGGCCCCTTCCGTTCCTATCGCAGCGAAAGGCTGAAGGCGAAGACCTGGCGCTCGTCGCCCGGGCCGCTCTCGATGGGCCAACCGAAGCTGAAGGTGACCGGGAAGGGTTCGATCAGGCCCAGCGCGAAGCCCGCCGTCGCACGGCGGTTGCCGAAGTCCAGCTCGTAGGCGCTCGGGTCGAGGATGCCCGCGTCCACGAAGAACGAGCCGCGGAAGACCTCCCGTCTGGACGACGTGCCGGGCACGGTTTGCGCGTAGATCGGGAAGCGGTACTCCATCGTCGAGCGCAGGTACGTCTCCCCACCGAGCGGGTACTGCCCCTCGTAGGGACCCCAGCCCCGGAAGCGGAAACCGCGGCCGAAGCGCGCGCCACCGAAGAAGAAGCGCTCGCCGTAGTTGACGGAGCCCTTGTTGCCGTCGACCGGGACCGCGAGGCCCGCCCCGAGGTTGAGGTAGATCCCGGGGGCCGCCTCGGTGGTGTCCTCGGCGAAGTGAAAGTAGCGGTCGTAGGACGCCTCGGACTTCCAGAGGTTGTTGTCGCTGCCGAGCGCCTCGCCGTAGAGCTCGTTGGTCCAGCGCGCGGTCCAGCCGCTACGCGGCAGCCGGTTGTTGTCGAGCCTGTTGGCGCTGATCGACCCGGTGATACCCATGAACTGTTCGCGCCCCTGGGAGCTGACGAGGGTCCGTGGCAGAGCATCATTCGGATCGAAGTCTCCGATGTCGAGTTCCTGCCAGCGCAGGCCCGCGCTGAGCTGGACGTCTCCCTGGCCGAGGGCCCGGGTGACGGCGAATCGTGCGAAGGTGCGGCGCTCGTCGTTGCTTCGGAAGATCCGGTCCCGCTGCTGGATCTCGCTCACGAACCCGATCGGGTCGAAGTAGCGGCTGAAGATGTCCGGGTGCTGGTAGAAGAGTCGCCAGTAGCTGACCTGGGAGCCCGGCGAGACATCGACGCCGAAGGTTTCTCCGTCGCCGTTGAACGCTTCCTTGCGATAGATCTCGCCGAAGACGCCTGGCCAGCTGCGCGGGAACTTCTGGGCGTCGAAGTTGCTGATCTGCACCGATACGATGCCGACGAGGCCCTGGTCACTCGCGACGCCGCCCGAGAGGTTCGCGTTGATCGTGCGGCCCTCCTTGACGGTGATGAACGCGTCCACCTGGTCCGGGGCGCCCTCGACGGTCCGGTAGCTGAGCTGTGGGGGCGGGTGCTGGCCGCGGCCGTACGGGTCGTCGAAATAGCCCGACCCGCGGACGCGGCGCATGCCGTCCTGCATCTTGACGGTGTCCACGAGCTCCCCGGCGAACTGGGCGAAGTTCTTGCGGATCACGTGATCCTTGGTGTTCTCGTTGCCCGCGATCTCCAGGAAGCGCAGGTAGAACGGACGACCCTGCTGGATCACGTAGGTGATCGCGACGGTCTTTTTCTCGTAGTCCCACACCTGATCGGGCACGAGGAAGCGCCATCCGGCATTGCCGCTCCGTTCCTCGAAGCTCGACGACGGGATATGCCCTTCTTCGCCGTAGCGATCGAGGAGCTTGCGCTGGTCGACCTGGACACGCACCTGCTCGAGGGGCTCGCCGACCCTGAGGGCGAGGAGTTCCTTCAGCTCCTCCTCGGGGATCGTCAGCTCGACGCTGCGCTCCTGGCGTTCGGTCTGACCCGGGAAGATCTCGACCTCCTCGAACTCGACGGCGCGGATGTGGATCGACTCGACGGTGTACTGCTCCCCTTCGTCGATCACGTATTTGACGTACACGCCGCTACGGTCGGGGGTGAAGGAGATCTCGGCGTCGACGACGACATCCACGAAGCCGCGCTCGCGGTAGACGCGGGCCAACGCGATGCGGTCGGCCTCCATCACCTCCTCGTCGAAGCGGTGGCCCCACCAGGCGAAGATGCCGCGTCCCTTCGTGCCGACGCCGGCGAGCTTCTTGAGGGTCTTCTTCCAGAGGAGGATGCCCTCGTCCTGGATCGACTCGTTGCCCTCGATGGTCACGCCCTTCACGTAAACCTTCGGTCCCTCGACGATCTCGAAGATCATCTCGCGTCGGCGCACACCGTCACCGCCGAGGACATGGCCGACCTCGACGAAGTGATAGCCCTGGCGCTTGTAGGCGCGGCGAATGCGGTCTTCGATGCGCTCGGCCTCGTCGATCCGAACTTCGACGCGATCATCGAGGAGCGCCCACTCGCGCAGCTGATCGACATCGAAGTGGACGTTGCCGATGAACTGAGGGTCGAGGTCGACGGGCGTTTCGATGAGGTTCAGATGCACGATCACCCCGTCCTCGACCTCCTCGAAACCGTAGCCGTTCGCCGCGATCAGGATGAAGAAGTCCGTCCAGAGCCGCTTCTGGGCCGCGTCGATGGAAACCGGAATGGGCTGACCGACCTTGAGCCCCAGGCGCCCGGCGATCTTGATCGGATCGTGGGCCGTCAGGCCCCGGACGTCGATCCCCCTGATGATCGGTCGATCGTCGAACGCGTCCTCGAACGGCTGCTCGGTGGAGAGGGCCTGCTCAGCGGCGCTGATGTCGGTCCTTTGCTGCCCGAGGGAATTCGCCGGGAGGAGCCCGAAGATCAGAGCACAAGCGGCGGTGATGGCGGGTCGCAAGGGAGGTGGGCGGAGGTCTCGAAAGGGCAGCGTTCGGGAAGACGGCAGGCCCGTAGGCTGGCTGGACGGGTCCGGAAGACTAGCGAGGAAGCGCCTTCGTTTCACGGATCAGAGCGAGCTTGTTGCCAGGAGCGCCCGGCCATGGACTCCTGCCTGACGCCGTCTTCCAGGGGACGATCCACCGAAAACCCCTTCAGGGTCCCGTGAGGGCCGACGATAGCCCCAGGGACCGTTCCCATCGCCGCTCGAGGAAGCTCATCCGGCGCTCCCCTCCCCCGGGGAATCCGCCGCCCTTTCCCGCTTGCCCAACCCGGCGGGTCCATCGCCATGCCCATCCCCCCAGCCTGCCCCCTCATCCTCCTGGCTGCGAACGCCCTGATGACGCCTGCCGCGGGGAGCGCAGCGAACGTCTGGCAGCAGTCCGATCCGGACACTCTGCGAATCAGGGAGGCGCCGGACATTTCGGATGTATTCCCCGCGCCCGCGGAAGACGCCCATGCTGCGGAGGTCGCCGCGACCGACAGAGAGGCCACGGGGCCCGAAACGCTCCTGGAGGCGGTGATACACGGCCGGTCCTGGGTGGACTTCCGCTATCGCTATGAGGGCGCAGACTACCTGGTCTTCCCCAGGCGTTCGTGGGCCTCCACGCTCCGAACCGCCGTCGGGCACGAGACCCAGAGCTTCCACGGCTTCCGCGCCCTCGGCGAGATCGAGGCGATCGCGCCGATCCTGAACCCGTCGTACAACGACACCGTGAACGGCAACGTCGACCGCGCTCCCATCCCCGACCCGGAGGGACTCGAGATCCACCAGCTCTACGTGGCCTACGACGGCCACGAGGACCTCGACGCCCGCCTCGGGCGCCAGGAGATCGCGCTCGGCAACCAGCGCTTCGTCGGCATCGACCCCTGGCGCCAGAACCACCAGAGCTTCGACGCGCTGCGTCTTTCGTACCAGGTCGACGAGACCCTCACCCTGGACTACTCGTTCGCCTTCGGCGTGAACCGCGTCGTCGGCAACGATAGCCCGTTTGGCCGCGAGGACATGGCCGGGCACTTCCTCGACGTACGCAAGACCCAGAAGGGCGTCGGGAACTTCGCGGGCTACGCCTACCTGACCGACTACGACGAACTCGATCTCCTCTCGACGAATACGTTCGGCGGCCGGTTCGATCGGGTGATCCAGGGTGACGAGCTCGGCGGCAAGGACGCCTTCTGGAACCGCGCCGACTGGGGCGTCGCCTTGGAGTACGCGCACCAGACCGACGCAGGCGACAACCCGACGGACATCAGCGCCGACTACCTGCTGATCGAGGGTTCGGCCGACTTCTCCGGCTTCCGCCTCACGCTCGCCTCCGAAACGCTGGGGGGCAGCGGCGACCCGAACGACAGCTTCAGCACGCCCCTCGCGTCCCTGCACTGGTTCAATGGCTACGCCGACCAGTTCCAGGGAACGCCGGACGCCGGGCTCGTCGACCGCCGCCTCGGCTTCGACACGGACGTGCGCCTCAGCCGGCTGCCGTTCCCTCTCCACCTGGAGGTGACCTACCACTGGTTCGACTCCGATGCAGGCAGCACGACCTACGGTCGAGAACTCGACCTCGACGTCCAGGCCGTCATCACCGATCAGTTCTCCGCCGGCATGCGCTACGCGGACTTCAACGGCCAGGGCGGCTTCGAGTACGCGAACCGCTTCATGGCGTGGATCTCGTACCGACTCCTGTAGCGGCCGAGCGCAGAGCTACTGGAAGACGGCGCTCGCGGCGCCCGTGAAGTTCGAGACCGGCCCGCTCGCGCTGCTATCGCGGTGCCACGCCTGGAAGAACCACGTCTGGCCCGCCGTCACGGAGACGAAGCCCGTCGGCGTGGGCTGGCGCGTCAGGTCGATCTGTAGCTGAAAGCACGTCGACGTCCCCGAGGATCGGATCTGGTCGAGGGCCGAGAAGCGCCCGATGGCGCCGCCGAGGCACAGGTTGCCGACGCTTCCCGCAGGACCCACGACGAGGCCTGGCGCGAGGCTGGTCAGGAAGAAGCCCGCGACGTTGAGCGGAAGGTCCACCGCGGACAATCGCACGCGGTTACCAGCAACCGCTCGGTCCCCAGCGACGAACAGCTGCCCGGGGAGTCCGCTGCTGTTGGGGACGCCCACACAGGTCTGGGTGGAGAACACGCCTGGATCGCCGGGCTGTGCGTCGAAGCTCAGCTGCTGGGCGTAGATATCGCCGCCGTCCACGCGACCGTCGCTCCAGGCGACGAGGACGCCTTCGAGCGCGCCAGCCGTGACCGCCATGCGCGCCTTGCCGCTGGGCGTCGACGCGACGTCGAAGCGCGGGATCGCGGCGGCGCCAGAGACATCCACACGGGCCCCGAAGATCTGATCCGCGCCGAAGGAAGGCGCCTCCTTCCAGACCACGAGGGCGTCGCCCCGGGGCGGAATCGACGACACGCGGGCGAAGTCGGCGTCGGCCGTCCCGAGCGGCACGAGCGCGACGCCGGCATCGGACCAGAGCCGCTGTCCGTTGAAGCTGATGCGCTGGACGGAGATGCCGCTCTGGGACTGGTTGCTGCTCTGCTCCTTCCAGCCGACGATCACGCCGCTTCCGAAGTCGTCGAAGGCCGCCGACGGATTGACCCGGACGCGGCCCGGGGCGGTCGCCACCGGAACGCCCCCATGGGGCCAGAGCTCGATCCCGTCGCTGCGGACGCGCTGGACGAAGCACTGCAGCGTCGGACTGGAGGAGTACCAGCTGAAGAGCGAGTCGCCGGTGGCGTTCACCGAGAAGCTCGGGAACGAGCCGATCTGGAGCGAGCCGCCGTCGAAGATGGGGATGGGCGTCGGGCCCCAGAGGGTCGTACCGTCGGGGGCGACGCGCTGGGCGACGAGGTGGCGCGGAGCGGTAAACCCGCCGGTCTGAAGCACCATCGATACCACGGCGCTCTGCCCGAACGTCTGCATCTCGGCGACCAGGTAGGAGCCGGCGGGCGGCGTCCAGGTCAGGTCCACGGTCGCGGGTGCCCCGGCCGGGTCCAGCGTCCGCACGCGCGCGCTGGAGTTCTCCGTCCAGCCCACGAACGTGAAGAAGAGGCCGCTCGTGATCTTCGGCGAGGCCACGAATCCGGGGGAGCTGGTGAGGGTGACTCCGTTCGGCCCGTAGACGGGCGTGCCGTCCGGCCGAAACCGCGCCGCCGTGACCTCGACCCCTCCGCTCCGGTCATCCCTGAAGGCGAGCAGCGCATCGCCGTTGAAGGCGACGTCGAGACCGTAGTCCTGCGTGGAAGAGAAGCTGCGATCCGCGACCAGGATCCCCCCCGCCGGGAAAGCCGCCACTCCGTCGACATCGAAGCGCTGGAGCCTGACGTCCCACCCACTGGCGATCCCGTCGAACCAGCTCATCCAGTAGCCGCCGTCCTTGGTCGCGACGACCTTGACCTGGTTCTGATCCGATGCCGCGTCAGCAACGATCTGATTGGCGGCCGTGTCCGTGCTCCACTGGGCCTGGGCCATCGGCGCGACCGCCGTCGCGAAGAGGCTGGAAACGAGGAGGGCGCGGCTGTGAAAGACGTTCATGGGAAACTGGCGTGGGAAGTGACCGAGGGAGGGGCGGCTCGAAGTTCTGAGGCTACAGCCCCGTGATCGGCTCCGCCATGGACGCTTCTCGGTTCGAGAATCGCAGCATGGCGCCCTGGAACTGCAGGCTCACGTCCCCGGTCGCTCCGTTTCGGTGCTTGACGATGATCGCCTCGGCCTTGCCCTTGTTCTCGTCCGTCGGGGCGTAGTACTCCTCGCGGAAGAGCATCATCACCACGTCGGCGTCCTGCTCGATCGAGCCCGATTCACGGAGGTCGGAGAGCTGGGGACGCTTGTTCTCGCGCGACTCCACGCTACGGCTGAGCTGGGCGAGGGTCAGGAGCGGCACTTCCAGCTCACGGCTGATCTCCTTCAGCGACCGCGAGATCACCGAGATCTCCTGCTGGCGGCTCTCCGCCTTCGCGGACAGGAGCTGGAGGTAGTCGATCACGATCATGTCGAGGCCATGCTCGGCCTTGAGGCGGCGCGCGCGGCTGCGCAGCGCCATGATCGACAGGCCCGGCGTGTCGTCGATGAAGAGGCGCGCGTTCTTCAGCACACCCGCGGCCTCCACGAGGTCCGCGTACTCGCGATCGTGCAGGTGGCCAGAGCGCAGGCGGTGCGCCTCGACGCCGGCGCGCGCGACCAGCATCCGCTGGACGATGGAGGCGCGACCCATCTCCAGGCTGAAGAAGAGGACCGACGGCGCGTAGCCGAGGCAGTCCGCCTGGTGCGTCGCCGCGTGGTCCATGATGTTCAGCACGAACGCGGTCTTGCCCATGGCGGGGCGCGCCGCGATCACGGTCATCTCGCCGGGGTTGAAGCCGCCGAGCATGTCGTCGAGTTCGTAGAAGCCGCTCGGGATCCCCGTGAACTCACCGCGGTCGCGCTGGGCCTCGATGCTGTGGAAGACCTCGTCGAGGATCGAGCTGACGCCCGTCGCGCCGCGCGCCTCGCCCTGGGAAGCGATCGCGAAGATCGCGGCCTCCGACTCGTCGATCAGCTCCTGGACCTCGTCCGCGTCCGGCGCGGTCTCGAACGCGCGCTCGATGATGCCGTTCGACGCCTCGATCAAACCGCGGAGCTTCGCCGTCTCCGAGATCAGCGCCGCGTGGTGCTTGACGTGCGCCGACGTGCTGACCGACGACGTGATCTCCGCGAGGTACGTTACCCCGCCGATCTCCCCCAGCGTGTTCATGGCCCGCAGCGTCGCGATCAGGTGCACGCCGTCGACCACCTGGCCGCGCTCGTCCAGCTGGATCATGCACTCGAAGATCGTGCGGTTCCGGCGGTCGTAGAAGTCCGGCGGCTTGCAGATCTCGGTCACCTCCACGAGGCGATCGGGGGTGAGCAGCAGCGCGCCCAGCACGCACTTCTCCGCCTGCAGGTCGTGGGGCGTGACGCGACCGCCGGCCTGGTGGCCGCGCTCGCGCAGGCTGAGCGCCTTGCCCTTCTTGCCGCGGCCGTTTCGCTGGCCGCCGAATCCGGTCTGCTGCTGGTTTCCCTGGCGCGCGTCGCGGGCCTGCTGGGCGTCGCCCGCTTGCTCGAAGCCCGCGAACGCTTCCGCCATCGACCCTTCGAGAGCGGAGGCTGGCGGCACGATCTGAGCGCTCGAACGAAGCTCGACGGCCGCGAGGGCGGGTTCACTCTCGATCGCGCCCCAGCTGGGGAGCGCCTCGCCGCCGAACTCCTCGTCGTCCTCCGCCGACGGGCTGTAGTCATCCACGTTCGGTTCCCACTCGTCGGAGGAGGCGTGGCCGGCCTCTCCCGATGCGTCGTCGCTTCCCTGCGCCGGAACCGGAGCAGACGCCGCACGGGGGGGATCCAGGACGTCCTCTTCCTCGTCCTGCTCCGCTTCCTCGGCCTCGTCACCAAAAGCGCCATAGATCGGCGCTGTCGGCGGAGGCAGGTCGTCGTTCGACCACTGGGCCGCGTTGAAACCGCTGCCGGTGAAGGCGCTGATGTGGTCGTCGAAGTCCGACGTATCGTCGTCCTCCTCGTCGTGACCGTCTTCACCCATCGAGTTCACGTCCCCCATCGAGCTCCCTGCCGCGCGCGGCTCGTCGTCATCGTCTTCGTTCTTCATCGTCCCCCCCTCCAGGGTCGCCGTTCCGCTCGAGCTTAACGCGAGAGGGCCTGCTGCGGTCTCCCGAGCAGGCCCTCTTCTGTGCAGAGTCGTCGACTGGCGATCAGTCGCGGTCGTGGCCGCCTTCGGCCTCCGCTTCCGCTTCGGCCGCCATCTCGGCGGCCTCGAGCGCGGCCTCTTCGGCCTTCGTACGCCCCTCGGCGATCACGTTCAGCTGAACCGTGCCGTAGTCGTCGTCGCGCACGTGCACCTTGATCTGGTGCTCGCCCACGGTCTTGATCGGCGCGTCGAGGCGCACGTCCTTCTCGGTGAAGGTCGCGCCCTGCTCGGCGGCCAGCTCGACGATTCTCGCCGCGTTGACCGAGCCGTAGAGGTTGCCGTTCGGATCGGACTTCATCGTGACATTGAGCTCGATCTCTTCGAGCTTCTCGACGAGGGCTGCGACCTCGGCGAGGCGCAGCTTCTCGGCCTCGCGCACCTTGGCGGCGCGACGGGCGATCTGGCGCTTGGCGTCTTCGGTGGCCATGACACCCAGCTTCTGCGGGAACAGGTAGTTCCGCGCGTAGCCGGGCTTGACCTTCACCACGTCTCCGACGAGACCGAGGTGCTTGACGCTTTGCTGCAGTAGGACTTCGACGTCTTTCATAGTGCTGTGCTCCTTTTGAGAATCAGCCCACGAAGGGCAGGAGTCCGACGTGCCGGGCACGCTTGATGGCCGTCTTGAGCTGCTTCTGGCACTGGTTGCAGAAGCCGGTCCTACGGCGTGAGAGGATCTGGCCCTGGGGGGTCAGGAACTTCTCGAGGTATTCGATGTTCTTGTAGTCGATGACGGGGTCATCGCAGTTCTTGGAACCGATGGTGGTGCGAATTCGACGCTTCATGATGTGTGTTCTTTCTTCGTCCTCGAATCAGCGGCCGTTGTCCATGGCGCCTGCTTCCGCAGGAACGTCCATGTCGAGATCGTCGTCGTCGTCCTCTTCCACCTCGTCCGGCGCCTCGAGGGCGTCGTCTTCCGGCGGTTCCGGCACCGTGTACTCGGTGCCATCTTCTTCGGCAGCGAGCTTCTTCTCGTCCTCGGAGACCTCGTCGACGCAGACGATGAGCGAACGGAGCACGCGCTCGTTCAGCTCGAAGTCACGACGGAAGCCCGGGATCTTGTCCCCGGCCATCTCGAAGTACGCGAGGTAGTAGGTCGCACGGTTCTTGCGGTTGATCGGGTACGCGAGGCGCTTCTCGTCCCACCGGCGGCAGCTGTGGATCGTGCCGTCGTACTTCGTGATCGTGTCGGTCACGATCGACTTCGCTTTTTTCCAGTCCGCACGCACGACGTCGTTGTCGAGCAGGACCATGGTTTCATAGATCTGGGTCAATGTGGATGTCTCCTGAAGATTGTTTCGACGTGGTGCGAGTACACCTAGTTCCAGCGGCTGTGGAACCGCGTCATGACGTCTGCGAACGTCTCTCCGTCGAGCCAGGCCTCGAGGGACTCGACTGCTTCCGCGATCGTGATCTCGAGGTCCTCGCGTTCGGCGGGGGAGAACGGACTCAGCACATGGCGCGCCGCGTCGGTGCCCGCTCGCCCGATCCCCACGCGAAGGCGCGGGAAGTCTCGGGTCTGCAGGCGGTCCATGATGGATCGCATTCCGTTCTGGCCACCGTGTCCGCCATGGGGGCGGAGACGGAGCCGACCGGGCTCCAGGTCCATATCGTCGTAGACGACGAGGATCGAAGCCGGATCCGGTTCGAAGTCAGGCAGAGCCGAAGGGCCAGAGTCGATCTCTCCTTCCGCCGGTAGCGCAGCGGGCCGAACGTCCAGAAAGGAGCGCCTGGCCAGCCAGCGTGCGATTGGAGCGACGATGTCACCCGAACGATTCATGTAGGTCCCGGGCTTCAACAGGAACGAGGCGGAGGCCGGTCGGCCTGCCTCGAGAGCGTCGGCGTTCGCCGGTGCTTCTCCCCATTCGAAACCACGGGGCCCGTCCCAGCCTTCGAGCCGAGAGGGTCCGCGAAAGAGCACTCCCCGTTTCTCAGCCAGGCGGTCGAGCACGTGGAATCCGACGTTGTGCCGGGTCCATTCGTACTCCTTGCCGGGGTTGCCGAGACCGACGATCAATCGTGCGGGAGACTGAGCCTTGGAGGAATCCATCGGGTCAATCCAGAGCAGCGAAGACAGGGATCTCGTCTCGAAGAAGCGGAAAGGAAACCGCGACGCGAGCCCTGGGGCCCGCTTCGCGGTGTAAGAGCCTAATGCCATGGGCCGTCCGGGGAAACCCCGGAGGCGCGGAGCAGAAGGGAATTCGGTCCAGAAATCCGTGTCCGGATCAGGCGTCTTCGCCCTCGCCCTCACCCTTTTCTTCACCGTCGGACTGGGGTCCGGAGCGAAGTTCGGTGATGACGGCGAGGTCGTGCTCGGGATCGATCACGAGTTCGACGCCGTCAGGCAGCTTGACGTCCTTGGCCTTGACGTGGGTGCCCGGCTCCAGACCGTCCACGTTGACGATGATCGCATCCGGGATGACCGAGGGAAGGCAGAGGATCGTCACCTCGTTCAGGTCGTGCGTCAGCACGCCGACCGGAGTGCCGCGGAACTTGAGCGGGACCTCGGACTCGGTCTTCTCACCGCGCACGACGCGCTTGAACTCCACGTGCTGCAGGGTGTCCCCGAAGGAGTCCCACTGGAGCTCACCGACGATGGCGGCCTCGGACTTGCCGTCGAACTCGAGGTCGAAGAGGTGCACGTGGTTCCGGCGAAGCGCGTGGAAGGAGGCCTCGTCGAAGTGCAGGTTCACGTGCTCGTCCTTGTCGTGGGCCTGGAGCGAGGCGACCATGCGGCCGTAGGCGCGGAGTCGGCGGGCGCTGCGCGAGCCGAGGGTCTTGCGCACTTCGCAGGAGAGTTTTCCGTCAGTCATGTCTGGTGTCCTGGGTGGTTCGGGCGCTGCCAGATCGGCAGCTCACAGGGATTGGAGCGGAGGAGGGTACAGGCCCCCACCCCGGCCCGCAATCACGAACTACTCGAACAGGGAGCTGACCGACTTCGAATGGTGGATGCTCTGGATCGTCTGGGCGATCAGCGGGGCCACGCTGCAGACCTTCAGCTTCTTGGGGCTCGGCTGCTTCGGCGGAATCGAGTCCGTGACCAGGATGGCGTCCACGGGGGCCGCATCGAGGCGCTCGACCGCCGGACCGCAGAAAACGGCGTGGCTGACGGCGATCACGATCGCCTTGGCGCCCTGGGCTTTCAGGGTCGACGCCGCCTGGGTGATCGAGCCCCCCGTCGAGATCAGGTCGTCGACGATCACGCAGTTCCGCCCCCTCACGTCCCCGATGACGTGCTCGATAGTCGTCTCGGTGCCCGAGATCCGGCGCTTGTCCACGATCGCTAGATCCGCATTGAGACGCTTGGCATAGGCGCGGGCCATCTTGGTCCCCCCCACGTCCGGAGTCACGACGACCGGATCCTCGATTCCCATGGCGATCACCTCGTCGAGGAGCACCGGCCGGGCGTAGAGGTGGTCGACGGGGATGTCGAAGAAGCCCTGGATCTGGGCGGCGTGCATGTCGAGGGTCACGACCCGGTCCGCGCCGCTGGTGACGAGGGTGTTGGCCACGACCTTGGCGCTGATCGGCACCCGGCCCTCGTCCTTGCGATCTTTTCGCGCGTAGCCGTAGTAGGGCATCACCGCCGTGATCCGCCCCGCGCTGGCGCGGCGCAGCGTATCGAGCAGGAGCAGCAGCTCGATCCAGGCCTCGTTCACCGGCGGGCAGGTCGGCTGGAGGACGAAGACGTCCCGGCCGCGGATGTCCTCGTCCAGCTTGATATCCACCTCGCCGTCGGAGAAGCGCGCCACGCGGGCCTCCGCGAGGGGCTGTCCGAGTTCGGCGGAGATCGCCTTGGCGAGGGCGGGGTGGGCCGTGCCTGCGATGAGGGTGATGTCGCCGTATCCGTATGCGCTGGTCACGAAAGAGGGTGCCGCGGCGTCCGCGGACGATTCAGGTGGGGGGAGCGGGAGGGGGGGGACCCGAGCTTACGCGAGGGGCTCGCGGGGGGGGAATCGGCGTCTACTTCCTGGGGAGCTTCCGGGCAGGAAGGCCGACCCACGTCTCGTCTTCGGCCATTTCGGCCGAACGCGTCAGCACGGCGCCGGCTCCGGTCGTGGCTCCTTTCGGCACCACGTTCGGGGCCACGATGATCGTCCCGCTGCCGACGAACGCGCCGTCGCCGACGACGCTCTTGTGCTTGTGGGTGCCGTCGTAGTTGGCGAAGATCGTCCCCGCGCCGATGTTCGCACCCGCCCCGATCTCGGCGTCGCCGAGGTACGAGAGATGCTTGGCCTTGGACCCTTCCCCGAGACGCGACTTCTTCATTTCGGTGAAGTTGCCGACCTCGGCACGGTTCTCCAGCACCGCCCCGACCCGCAGGTGGCTGAACGGGCCCACTTCGCAGTCTTCTCCGATGACCACGCCGCCTCGGATCACGGTGCAGGGCAGGATTTCGGTGCCGGTACCGATCGTGACGCCGTGGTCGATGAAGGTCGTGGACGGGTCCATGATGCGGACGCCGTTCGCCATGTGCTGCTCGAGGATGCGAAGCTGGATCTGCCAGCGGACGTCGGCGAGCTGGGCGAGATCGTTGACGCCCTGGGCCTCGGCGGCGTCCTCCAGGACCACCGGGATGACCCGGCGACCATCGGCGGCGGCCATGCCCGCGAGGTCCGTGATGTAGTACTCCTTCTGGGCGTTGTCGTTCTTGAGGCGGCCCAGGTCGCGGTCCAGGTGCTGGCGCGCGAAGCAGTAGACGCCGAGGTTGATCTCGTTGAGCATCTGTTCGGCCTCGCTGGCGTCCTTCTGCTCGACGATGCGCTCGAAGAGATCGTCCTCGCCGCGGACGACGCGGCCGTAGCCGAAGGGGTCGTCGACGAGGGCGGTCAGGAGCGACACGGAATCGGCGGCATCGTCCTCGCTGAAGCCGTTCTGGGCCTCGATGAGGGCCTCCAGGCTCTCCGTGGTGAGGAGCGGCATGTCACCGTAGGTGACGACGACGCGCTCGCAGTCCCCGATCGCCGGAGCGGCGACCTGGAGGGCGTGCCCGGTGCCGAGCTGGGGCTCCTGGAGCACGAACTGCAGGTCCATGTCCGGCATTTCGGCGCGGGCGTTGGCCTCGACGTCAGCGGCGCGGTGTCCCACCACGACGACGATCCGGTCGGGTTTCACGCCCGCGCAGGCGTCCAGCACCCAGCCGAGCATCGAGCGTCCGCAGAGTTCGTGCAGCACCTTGGGTCGCTCGCTCTTCATCCGGGTGCCCTTGCCCGCTGCCAGGATCACGACGGTCGTTCCGCTACTCATGCTGTTCAGGGTGCGCCGGCAGGGCGCCTTCCGTGGAATTCGGTGGGGAAGCCGCACGAGCGGCGGCTTTCGGGCGGCGACCCTATCCGGGGCTGGAAATGGGCGTCAAGGAATGCGCCAGAGGAACCTCGCGCGACTTGAAGAAAGGTACAGGGAGAGTGGCCTGGGGCAACGCCGCGAGGGTCGGGCCCCGCCGGATCGTGAAGGCCGTGCGAGGGGTGCGCCGTGGGCGACGGGTCGCTACTGTCTTCGGCTCCATGAGTCTCTTTCAGTTCAAGCGTCGTCTCTCGCTTCTCATCGGCTGGGCCGCGGACCGCCGCATCCCGGGCGCCCTCCGGTCGCCTGTCTACAGGACCTACGCCCGACTCACCGGCGCCGAGCTGGCAGACATGCGGGGGCATCTGAGGGACCACGGCAGCCTGGGAGCCTTCTTCGTCCGCCGACTGAAGGACGGCGTCCGGGTGATCGATGCTGACCCGGGGCGGATGCCCTCCCCCGTCGATTCGATGGTCCAGGCCATGTCTCCAGTTCACGAGGGCGCCGTCATCGAGGCGAAGGGGCGGAACTACCCGGTGCGCGATCTGCTGGCGGGCGTCGGAGAGGAGATCGACCTGGAGGGTGGCCACCAGTTCACTCTTTACCTCGGTCCCAAGGACTACCACCGGATCCACAGCCCGCTCGATGCCACCCTCTTCGAGTCGAAGCACGTGGCGGGGGATCGCTTCAGCGTGCAGCCCAAGGTGCTGGCCAAGAGGCGTGTGCTCCCCATCAACGAGCGCGTGGTCCTGAGGTTGGAGTCCGAGCACGGGCCGTTCTTCATGGTCCTGGTCGGGGCCATCGTCGTCGGCCGGATCCGGGTCGTCGGCCTGGAGCCCTTCCATGTGGGTCAGGTGACCCCCCCCAGGTTCTTCGCCCGCGGCGAGGAACTCGGCCGTTTCGAGATGGGGTCCACGGTCGTGCTCGTGACCCCACCGGGGTTCCTGAAGCCGCTGGACGGCGTTCAGGAGGGTGACTCGATCAAGCTCGGTCAGGCGATCGCCACCCTCGGATAGCCCCGTCGCCATGGAACCGATCGAATTCGCCGACCTGATCCGTCTCACGGCCGCGATCGTGCTCCACGACGTGGAGGCGCTGCGCGAGTTCGCAAGGCGCTTTGGCCGGCTGGGCCATGCCGACGTTTTCCATGAGACGGCGATGCAGTGCCACCTCTTCTGCGGCTTCCCCAGAACCCTGTCGGCTCTGGACGTGCTCAGCGATGCCGGGATGAAGCTGAAGGACCCGGGCTTCGACGATCCCGCCGAGGGCGCTGGGGCCCGGCTCTTCGACAGCATCTATGGGGACGGTGCAGGGCGAGTCCGCGATCACCTGGCGGGGCTCTCCCCCACTTTCGCGACCTGGATCGCGGAGCACGCCTACGGGCGGGTGCTCTCCCGTCCCGGACTCCATCCGGCGGAGCGTGAGTGCCTGGCGGTGGTCGCCCTGGCGGCGACCGGGCACGATCGCCAGCTCGCCAGTCACGTGCGGGGGGCAATTCGGTGTGGTGCCCGGCCGGAAGACGTGATGGGTGTGATCGATCAGCTGCAGGGGCTCATTCCGGCCGATCGCGCCGAGAGAGCTCGGGCGGTGGCCCTGCGCTTTTCCCGGGAGTGAGTGTGGGTTGGGTTGGGGCACGGGCCCGGCTCGGCGCCCGCAGGGCGCCGAGCGGCCCGCGCGAGGCTCGCCCTCGCGGCCCGTGCGGCGAGCACGCCCGCCCGGCGAGGGCGCCTGTCCGGCGAGGACGCCCGTCCGGCGAGGACGCCTGCGCGGCGAGCGCCACGCGATGCAATCGCTATTTCGCCGTCAGGCGAAATGCCAGAGATACTGCGCGCTGTCACAACGATCGGACGGCTCGGCATTTCGCTGCCACAACGCTCGCGCGGCCCGGCTCCACTTGCATTGGCAGCAGACCCGACCGCTGACCGCCGACCCTGCAGGTCTCCCGCCACAGGTCTCCCGACACAGACTGCCTGCCGTTCGCGCGAAGCGCCGAACGCGTGGGCTGAGACTTCCCGGTAGCGGCTGGCGGGCTGTCCGCTAGAGCGCTCGCCCGTCAGGGCGAGCTGGGCGGGTCTGAGGTCTGAGGTCTGAGGTCTGAGGTCTGAGGTCTTGCGGGCCAGTCCGACATCTGCCCAGCTCGCCCATGCGGGCGAGCGCTCCAGCGGACAGCCCACAAGCCGTCACCGGGAAGCCTCAGCCCACGCGTTCGACGCTTCGCGCGAACGGCAGGCAGTCTGTGTCGGGAGACCTGCGCCGGGAGACCTGCTGGGTCGGCGGTCGGCGGTCGGCGGGCAGTCTGCCGCCAATCCATCGAATGCCGAACCGGACGATCGATGTAACAACGGACCACCCTTGCCGTCCCCTGCGTCCGCCAGGACGCCCGGGCCCACCTCGGCGCCCGCAGGGCGCTGAGTGGCCCGCGCGAGGCTCGCCCTCGCGGCCCGTGCGGCGAGCACGCCCGTCCGGCGAGGACGCCTGCCCGGCGAGGGCGCCCGTCCGGCGAGGACGCCTGCGCGGCGAGCGCCACGCGGTGTAACCGCTATTTCCTCGTTAGAGGAAATGCCAGAGATACTGCGCGCTGTCACAACGATCGGACGGCTCGGCATTTCGCTGCAACAACGCTCGCGCGGCCCGGCTCCACTTGCATTGGCAGCAGACCCGACCGCTGACCGCCGACCGCCACAGGTCTCCCGCCGCAGGTCTTCCGACACAGACTGCCTGCCGTTCGCGCGAAGCGCCGAACGCGTGGGCTGAGGCTTCCCGGCAGCGGCTGGCGGGCTGTCCGCTAGAGCGCTCGCCCGTCAGGGCGAGCTGGGCGGGTCTGAGGTCTGAGACCTGAGACCTGAGACCCGAGACCCGACACCTGCAGCAGGCGAGTCCGACATCTATTCAGCTCGCCCATGCGGGCGAGCGCTCTAGCGGACAGCCCGCCAGCCGCTACCGGGAAGCCTCAGCCCACGCGTTCGACGCTTCGCGCCAACGGCAGGCAGTCGATGTCGGGAAGTCCGTGTCGGGAGATCGGCAGGGGCATCGGCCAGCGGGCAAGCCACAAGCCGTCAGCGGGAAGCCTCAGCCCACGCGTTCGGCGCTTCGCGCGAACGGCAGGTAGTCGATATCGGGAAGTCGGCGGCGGGCGGGACTGCTGCCAAGGCAAGTGAAGCCGGGCCGTCCTATCGCCGTGACAGCGCGCAGTATCTCTGGCATTTCGCCTGACGGCGAAATAGCGATTGCATCGCGTGGCGCTCGCCGCGCAGGCGTCCTCGCCGGACGGGCGCCCTCGCCGGGCGGGCGTGCTCGCCGCACGGGCCGCGAGGGCGAGCCTCGCGCGGGCCGCTCGGCGCCCTGCGGGCGCCGAGGTGGGCCCGGGCGTCCTGGCGGACGCAGAGGGCCCAGGGGCTCAAGGGGCGCAAGGGCAAAAGGGGACGGCACTCAGTGCTCCCGATCTCCCCTCAACTCAACACCCCCCACCGCCATGGGCCGAAGGGACCGAATTCGGACGAAGGAATCAGGCCGATCGGGTTCTGTCAGGAACCGATTGAACTGCAGTGACTCGCCGTTCACGTCCAGCTTGTCCAGGGCGCCAGGGGAGATCTCGATCGTCAGATGGAACAGCTGACCTTCCACGAGAGGGGGACACGGACGGACCTCGAATCCCTCATGCTTGCCACGACCGCGGCGCCGAACGAACTCGTAGAGGTCATGCAGGTTGCCACCACCGAACCAGATCTTGTTGCGGGCGATGAGGGCGTGATAGCCGCGGAGCGAGACGCCCACGATGTGGCCGTCAGGACGCTCGTTGCCAGGCAGCAGGTCCACATCCAGACGGATGCGGCGATCGATATCGAGGGGCGCTCCCAGCGGTAGCGAAGGGCCCACGTCCTGGGCGAAGTGCGTGACCTCGGACAACGCACTGATGAGTTCCATGCCGTCGGCTTCGAGCCTCCAGCGCTTGAGGTTCCAGCCGTTGGCGCGGTCGTCTCCTGCGGGGACCGGGAATCTCAACCGATCACCACCGATCTGGGAATCGATGGCCATTCTCCAGACGAGGTGAACGTCGCGGGCGTTCACCGCCTGATTCGGCGTGCCGAAGAACTCCAGGAACGGCTCGGCGGCCCGCTCACGCCTCGCTGCGTCCACGCCATCGGAGGAGAGCGCCGAGGTACCGCCCGGGCCGCTCCTCGCATCCGCCGGCCTGGGCCTCGGCGCCGTTCGCCCCGCGCCCTCGGGAGCTTCCGCTCCTTCGTCTCGCGTCGGCCCCTCAGCGCGCGTGCCCACCGCGGCGCGACGAGCGCGGCGCTCGAGGTCCGCCGCGAGGCCTTCGTCCGCCGGGTAGTCCTCCAGCCGGAGGAGCGCGTGGGCCCGACCGTGACGCCCCTCGGCACGGAGGAACGCCGCCGCCGCCAGCGCGTCGCCGGGCTGAAGCTCCGCCGCCCCCACCGCACGCGTCCCGCGCACGCCGAGCCCTGCGAACTCGAGAAGGTCCTCCGTCTCCAGGAGCTTCGTCAACCTCGACGAACCGAGCGCGGTTCCGTCGACGCCGGCCCCGCGCAGGAGGATCAGGATCCGGCCATCCGTGCCAAACTCCGGCACGAAGACAAAACCGAGCCGCAGGACCTCTCCGGCGCGCGCGTCGATCCTTCCAAGGCGCGGGATCTGACCGAACGTGAGCTCGCGCCGATCCCCGCTCGCCGCCTCCACACCCGCGGCCGCGCGCTGCAGGACGTCGCCCAGGATCTCCATCTCGCGAAGCCGCAGATCGAGCAGATCGAACGTGGAACGTCGCCAGCCTTCCTCGCGCGCCGCCAGGTACAGCGCCCGCGCGGCCCCATAGTCACGCGCTTCCAGAAGCGGCAGGGCGCTCGCGTCGAGCTGCTCGACGCCGAGCTCCGCCAGGCTCTCCTGGGCGCGCTTCTCGGCGTAGGCCAGGTCATCACGCGCCTTCACGATCTCATCGCCGTAGGAGCGCGCGAACTCCTCGGGCAGCTGCTCGAGGTCCAGGTTTTCGCTCGCGTGCTTCGCTTCCACCGCGGCGTCGAACTGGTCGACGACCGACTCGTCGCCCCGGAGGGTGGACTCCTCGATCTCCTCCCTCAGCCTGCCAGCCTGGAACTGCACGAACTGGCGGACATCGCTCAGCGCCTGACCCACGCGATACTTGATCTGCGACTCCGCCGACCGGACCTGACCCTCGATCACCCGCACGAGACGACGACGCTCCTCCGACGTGAGCCCCGAAAGATCGAAGGCTGCGAGGCGCGCTCCGTCCACGCCCCTGTGCGCTCCGCCGCCCCCCTGCCCCTCGCCGCCTGCGTGCGTGGACGTTCCCAGCTCGGCCGCACGCGTCAACCACACCTCCGGATCGTCCGGATTGAGCCACTCGATCGCGTCACGCCATCGGTTCACACCCAGGGCCTTGTCGAGCTCGGCGTTGGCGAGCATGCCGTAGCGCGTGATCAGCCCCTGCTCCGCCGTCCGAAGCGCTTCGATACGCTCACTCGCGACCCGCTGCTGCGTGGCAGCGCGCCAGTCGAGGGCGCGGCGCTGCGAGCTGCCCTTGGGCAGCTCCGCCAGCGTGCCGTAGCCCGTCGCGGCTCGCAGCCGCGACGAAAACGAGTCGTCGCTGATCGTCGCCGCCAGCTGGAAGTCCCTGGCCTCCAGCGCTTCGTCGACCGCGCGATCCGTCGACTCCATGAACGAGCGAAGGCGCTCGTCGAGCACCGCTCGAACGTCCACGACGAGCTTGTTGCGGAGGTACTGCGCGCTCTCGGGCAGGTCGAGCAGCGCGGGCGTGTCGAGTTCCTCCAGGGCATCGGCGGGGGTCAAGGCGCCGCTGTCGAATCCGTTCCGGACCGCCTCGAGCGCGGGCCAGTCGCTGAGCGTGGCCATTCTCTCGATGACCACCGGCGCGACCTGCTCCTCCCAGGGGCGCGCGGTCAGGAGCCAGGTCCCGCCGATCGCCGTGAAGAGGCCCGCGACGAGCAGGGCGGGCACCACCCAGTCCTGACGGCGCGAGGCGTAGGAGTCGAGCTGGCTCGCGCTGACGTCGACGCGCCGGCGTTCACGCAGGAGCTCGATATCGGCCACGAGCTCCCACGGCTCCTGATAGCGCTGGCTCGGATCACGCGTGAGGCACTTGCGCAGGACTAGGGAGAAACCCTTCGAGAGGCTCGGCGCGAACTCGCGCGGATCGATGATGGGCTCGTAGAGCACGCGGCTCAGGATCTCGGCGACGCCGCCCGACTCGGGCTCGTCCGAGTGGAACGGCGGATGCCCGCAGATCGCGTGGTACATCGTGGCCCCGAGGGACCAGAGGTCGCTGCGAATATCCGCCTGGCTGGGATCGCGGGCCTGCTCCGGACTCACGTAGTGCGGCGTCCCCAGCGTGGTGCCCGTCCTCGTGATCGAGGGATCGTTCTCGCTCATCGCGAGCCCGAGGTCGACGAGTCGCGCGCGGCCTCGCTGGTCGATCAGGATGTTCGCCGGCTTGATGTCCCGGTGGACGACGCCCACCTCGTGGGCGTGCTGAAGCGCGTCGCATAGCGGACTGAAAAGACGCAGGCACTCGCGCTCCGACAGCGAGCGACGCTCGGCAATCCGCCGGCTCATGGGCACGCCCTCGACCAGCTCCATTGCGTACCACCAGAGGCCACCCACGCTGCCCATGTCGATGGCCGAGATGATGCTGGGATGCGCGAGCTTCGCCGCGAGCCGCGCCTCACGCTTCAGCCGCTTGACGGCGCGAGGATTCGCGATCAGCTCGGAGTGCAGGACCTTGAGCGCGACCGCTCGGTCCACCGCCGTCTGCCTGGCCCGATAGACGACGCCCGTCGCTCCGCGCCCGATCAGGCCCTCGATGCGGAAGCCGGGAATCACCGGAAAGTCCGGGTCCAGCGCGGCGCTTTCGGAGGGGTCCAGGTGGATCGCAGCGGGCCGTCCTTCTGGCTCCACGTCCTGCTCCGGCGAGGCCTCTCGCGAAATGTCGGGGCGAGCCTGGAGGCCTTCGCCGCTGAAGAAGGCCTCGATCTCGAACGGATTCAGTTCGACGATAGGTTCATCCTCATCGATCGAGGATTCGGCCGATGGTGCCTCCGGTGGAAGCGGCCGTTCGCCTTCCTGCGAGTCCTCGGGAGCGGGAGTCTCCATCGAACCAGAGATCAGGAGCGTCCCTTCCCGCCGCGCTCTTCGATGGTCTCTGCCATGGAAGCGCCCGTGGTAGCGTCGTCGTTCGCTCCGTCGCCGGTCGAGTTCCCATCGAACGAGTCTCCTTCGTCGGATTCCTCATCGTCCGAACTGCTGGGCCTACGCTTCGTCTTTCCGATCCCGTACTTGTCCAGCTTGCGCTGAAGCGCGAAACGGCTGATCCCGAGCGTCTCGGCGGCGCGACTCTTGTTGCCGCCGGCCTGGGCCAGCGAGGCCTCGATCGAACGCTTCTCGAGGTCCGCCACGGCCTCGCGAATATCGCCGGACTCGATGACCTGGGCGGCCGAGTGCCCTTGCCCGTCCTTTCCGCGGCCCATGCGAACCGACTCGGAGAGATGCTCGAGGCGCACCTCTTCCTCCGCGAGCACCAGCAGCCGTCGCATCTCGTTCTCCAGCTCGCGGACGTTGCCGGGCCAGTCGTGGCTGCACAGCGCCACCATCACCTCGTGGGGCAGAACCGGAGCGGACCTTCCGGCCTCGCGCGCCGCCAGCATCAGGAGATGTTCGGCGAGCAACGGGATATCGTCGCGACGCTCGCGGAGCGCGGGAAGATCGACCGACAGGACCGCCATTCGATAGTAGAGGTCTTCCCGGAACTTGCCGTCGCGCACCATTTCCTCCAGGTTGCAGTGCGACGCGGCGAGGATCCGGACATTGACCTTGACCATCCGATCGGAACCGAGCACCCGGAACTCGCCCTCCTGAAGGACGCGCAGGAGCTTCTTCTGCATCTCGGGGCTCATGTCCCCGATCTCGTCGAGGAAGAGCGTGCCTCCGTCGGCCTGCTCCAAGAGGCCCTTCTTGTTCTTGTACGCGCCCGTGAACGCGCCGCGAACGTGGCCGAAGAGCTCGGACTCGAGCAGCGTATCGGGGAGGGCCGCGCAGTTCTCGCTGACGAAAGGCTTGTCCTTGCGCGCGCCGTTGCGGTGGATGGCCTTGGTGATGAGTTCCTTCCCGGTACCGCTTTCCCCGTGGATGAGGACGGGCAGGTCGGACTCGACGATCTTGTCGAGCGAGCGGAACACGTTCCGCATGGCGTCAGAAGCGCCGATCATCGAGCTGTAGTCATAGCGGCTCCGCTCGGACTCCAGCTCGCGCCGGACCACCGCCAGCTCGTTGCCCTGATCGCGCACCTTACGCCCGAGCTGCTCGTTGAGGCGTTCGATCTGCTGCCTCGAGGCGTCGAGGCGCCCATTGCGCTCGCGGAGGCTGGCGACGAGGCGCGCGTTCTTGAGAGCGATCGAGGCCTGACCGCTGAACAGCTCCATCAGCTCGAGATCGTCGGCGCTGAATGCACCGTACTGCAGCCGGTTGTCCACGTAGAGGACGCCAATCACCTCGCCGTCCACGAAGATCGGAAGCGACATGACCGAGCGCAGACGCAGCTCCTCGACGCTCGCCATTCCTTCGAATCGATCGTCGTCCTTGGCGTCCACCGAGAGAACCGGCTTCTTCTCGCGGGCAGCTCGCCCGGCGATGCCCATGGAGAGCCGCGACCGTGGCACCACGATATCGCTGTGGTCGAAGCTTCGCGCGACGCTGACGGTCATCTTCTCGACGTTCGGGTCCTGCTTGGGCCGCGCCTTGATGCGGTCCGACGAGGCCTGCTCGTCCTCGAGGAGGATGAATCCGCGCTCGCCCCCCACGAGCGCGACGGCCGAGTCGACGATGAGCCTCAGGAGCCGAACCAGCTCGGTTTCACTCGTGAGCTGGCGCGTGATCTTGGCGAAGACGCGCAGGTTCTCGCGCTCCCGACGGGCCTCCCCCGTCATGGTCGCCATACCGCTATCGGGGGCAGCGCCGAACGAGGCCGCGTTGGGCTCTTCGACCACGAGATCGACGCCGCCGATCGTGATGCGATCTCCCACGTCGATCAGGCGCCGATCCACGCGTTCGCCGTTGACGAGCGTGCCGTTTGCGGAGCCAAGATCGATGATCCAGGCGTCGCCGTCGTCGATCTCCAGGCGGGTGTGGTGGCGCGAGACCCGGGAACTTTGGAGCCGGATATCGTTGTCGAGCGAGCGCCCGATCGTGATGACGGACTGAATGAGTTCCAGATCGGCGCGGACGCCGTCTTCGATCACGGTTAGCTTCATGGGCAGGATCCACCCTGGGGGTCGGCGGATCAGCGGGCGGGGAGTCCGTTGCAAGCGTGCCTGTCGGGTCAGGCCAATTGAGCGCTAGCGCACAGGGAAGCCGAAGACGATGACAGACCGTTCGCATTTCGCACACTTTACGCCCATTTTTTCCACAAACACTTCCCAGAAAGGCACTTGAGACGGCGCTCGCCCGTCGCCCAGCAGCACCACCATGTCCCATAACAGTCCAGATGAGAGCCCTGAGGGGGAACCTGGGGGAGAACTCGAGGGGAAAACGGAGCGGTGGTACGAAGCCGGCCTCCCCTTCTCTTGCACGGCGTGCGGCAACTGCTGCAAGAGCAACGGCGAGTATTCCCACGTCTACCTCAGGGAGGAGGAGGTCGCCGCCATCGCAGACCACCTGGACGTGGACCCCGTCCTCTTCCTGAGGGAGCAGCTCGTCGTGGAGGATGGCTGGATCTCGCTCCAGCCGGACCTGCCGGAGTGCCAGTTCCTCACCGCGGACCGAAAGTGCGGGATCTACCCGGTCCGGCCCGTGCAGTGCCGAACCTGGCCCTTCTGGGAGATCAACCTCGTGGAGACAACCTGGCGCAAGGAGGTCAACGGCATCTGCCCGGGCTCCCGTGATGGAAAGGTCAGCGACCTACATCCTCCGGACCGTATCCAGCAGATCGCGAAGGCGACGGAGGACTGGTACGAGGACCGTCTCGAGCAATGGCCTGGCACCTCGCACGAATTGTAGCCACCGATCTCCCCTCAGACCTTGGCGCAGGTCGGCACAGCCCCGTGCGTTCGCCAGGACGCCCGGGCCCGGCTCGGTCCCGCAGGGGCTGAGTGGCCCGCGCGAGGCTCGCCCTCGCGGCCCGTGCGGCGAGCACGCCCGTCCGGCGAGGACGCCCGTCCGGCGAGGACGCCCGTCCGGCGAGGACGCCTGCGCGGCGAGCGCCACGCGATGCAATCGCTATTTCGCCGTCAGGCGAAATGCCAGAGATACTGCGCGCTGTCACAACGATCGGACGGCCCGGCATTTCGCTGTCACAAGGGTCGCGCGGCCCGGCTCCACTTGCCTTGGCAGCAGACCCGACCACTGACCGCCGACCGCCGCAGGTCTCCCGACACAGGCCTCCCGAGACAGACTGCCTGCCGTTCGCGCGAAGCGTCGAACGCGTGGGCTGGGGTCTCCCGCTGGCGGCTTGTGGCCTGCCCGCTGGAGGGCTCGCCCGACAGGGCGAGCTGGGCGGGTCTGAGGTCTGAGGTCTGAGACCCGACACCTGCGACGGATGAGTCCGACATCTGCCCAGCTCGCCCATGCGGGCGAGCGCTCCAGCGGGAAGCCCACCAGCCGCTACCGGGAAGCCTCAGCCCACGCGTTCGACGCTTCGCGCGAACGGCAGGTAGTCGATATCGGGAAGTCGGCAGCGGGCGAGTCTGCTGGGGCATCCGCTAACGGGCAGCCCTCAACCCTCCAGCGGGAGACCTCAGCCCACGCGTTCGGCGCTTCGCGCGAACGGCAGGCAGTCGATATCGGGAAGTCAGCAGCGGGAGGGTCGGCGGCGGACAGGTCTGCTGCCAATGCAAGTGGAGCCGGGCCGTCCTATCGCTGTGACAGCGCGCAGTATCTCTGGCATTTCGCCTGACGGCGAAATAGCGGTTACACCGCGTGGCGCTCGCCGCGCAGGCGTCCTCGCCGGACAGGCGTCCTCGCCGCGCAGGCGTCCTCGCCGGACGGGCGCCCTCGCCGGGCAGGCGTGCTCGCCGCACGGGCCGCGAGGGCGAGCCTCGCGCGGGCAGCTCTGCCCCCTGCGGGGGCCAAGCCAGGCCCGGGCGTCCTTCGGACGCGTGAGACGGCAGGGCTACCCGTTCCTAATAGAACCGATGGACCACGACCTGCTCCTGAAAAGAGCCAGGCCGACGCCGACAGCTCATGACCGGAACCGTCCCCTGGGAAGTGATAAGAAAGCCGTAGTCCTCGTCACCTGACCCCGGCAAGAAACCACCGTGGGGCCCCAACGGCTGCCAGCCCGCTGCGCCTTCGAACCGCCAGGTCTTCATGCGGATCTCACCGAAGGCGTCATGGGCACGGCACGCGATGTAGATCCGACCGAGCGCATCGATCGTGAAAGGAACCGACTCCCGGTAGCCGCCATCCGGCGAAAAGCCGTAGTACCCGATCTGGAGGCTCAGGTCGTGGACAGCGATGTCGTCACCAATCTGCTCCCAGTCATACGTCCCGGGAATCCACCGGAGGACGCGCAGCGAGACCGGATCTTCGCCGCGGTACGCGACCACCGGCACACCGGACGCATCGAGCTCCAAGCTCAGGTTGATGCCCTCCGCGAGACGGTCGAGGCCCGGCGACCCGATCAACTTCCACCGCTGCTGAACCTCGGAATAGCGCGCAACATAAAGACGATTGCGCGTGTTGCCGAAAGCCTTCTCGCTCCACGCCGCATAGATCGTTCCATCCGCCGCTCGCTCGACCTGGGTATGCCAGGTCACGCTGTTCAGTCCCGGCGGCATGAAGTCGTCGCTGAATCCCGGATGACCCAGCGCCACCGACTGCCCCGTCTGTGGATTGACCCTGAGGACCGTGATCCCTCCCTGCGTAAGGCTTGCCCCGTTGCCGCCAGGACCATCCTGATAGGAGATGATCAGCCGGTTCTGCGAGTCGATCTCCAAGTCCGGCGTGTGCGACTGGCCTGAGCTGAGCGCGGCACCGAAAGGGAGTATCCAGCCTGGATTCGACTGCGACGTCAGATCGAGCCTTCGAACGCCGAGTCGCCCGTCGAGCCCGTAGTCGTAGTTGACGCGAAAGATCTCCCCGCTGTGATCGAGGGCCATCTTGGGCCACCAGTCTCGTCCAGCAGAAGCATTGCCGGGGAGACCGACGGATTCCCAGCGCCCGCTCTGATCGTTGTAGAGGCTCGTCGATCCTCGCCCGCTGAGCGCTTCGTCCTGGAACGCGCAGAGGAGCACGCCGCCAGGGCCCTCGCACAGGCTTGGATTCATCGAAGGCCCCGAATGAACGGCATGGCCCACGGGGTGCCAGGAGGGCACATGGGCCGGTGGGCCCACATGACCGGCGGCGCCTCTGCCGGTCGCGCTGGACAGCTGCCCGACCGTTCTGCCAGCGGCGCGCCGCGGCGGCTGACCGGCCGTGACCCCCACGCACCAGCTGGCAAGAAAAGCGAACGCGAGAACACGGCGCGGCAGGCGCGAGGCGGCAGAGAATGGTCCCATCGAATTTCAACGGTTGGCAGTGCGAGAGGCGAGCACCACCGAGGGGACGATTCGGCTGGCTCAGGCCGGGACAAGGATGGCCTGGAACGCCGAAGCCGTCAACTCCCACTACTGGGGTGAATCAGCTTCGCAAAGACCGTAGGGCGCCCTTCCGTGACCTCCACACCCAGGGGCACCTCCCCCGTTTCGCGAATATGGCTCAGCAAAAGCTTCCTGTCCGGCTTCGCCGTCAGGAACGCCGAAGGCACGTCGCCTTCCACAAGGATCCGAAGGCCCGGACGCGCGGCGGTCACGCGGATCTCCACGCTTCCCAGCATCCTCTTCGAACCCTCACCCACGGCCGCCGCGAGCCGCGCCGCCACGGTTTCGATCTCCCCTTCGACATAGCGCTTTTCTTCGCGCAGTTCGACGAGCCGCTCCGCGAGTGCCTCGAGGTCCGCTTCCGAGCCGCCCCCTACCGAACCATCCGGGCCCATCACCGCCCCTCGTACCTGGGCTTGCGCTTCTCCGCGAACGCGGCCAGCGCTTCCAGACGATCCTGGGTCGGCAACACGCGCTCGTAGCACTTCGCCTCGATCTCCAGTCCCTCCTGGATCGGCGCCTCGGTTCCGAGGTCGATCGCCGCTTTGGCTGCGCGGACCGCGACCGGACCGTTGGAAGCGATGGTCTCAGCCAGCTCGGTCGCGGCTGCGCGCAACTCCGCGCGGGGCGCCACTCGATTCAAGAGCCCGATCCGCTCGGCCTCGGCTGCATCCAGCTTGCGACCGGTCAGAATCAGGTCCTTGGCGCGGCTGGAGCCGATCAGGCGCGGAAGGCGCTGGGTGCCGCCAGCCCCCGGAATGATCGCGAGCGTGGTCTCGGTCAGACCGAACGTCGCTTCGCTGGCCGCGATCCGCAGGTCGCAGGCGAGCATCAGCTCGGTGCCCCCGCCGAAGGCGAACCCCTGGACGACGGCCACGGTCGGCTGGGGCATGTTCGCGACGTCGTCCATGACGCCGCGGATGTTCCTGACGAAGTCGGGCACGCGCTCGGCGGGCATCGTCTTGCGCTCCTTCAGGTCGGCTCCGGCGCAGAAAGCGCGCTCGCCCGCGCCGGTGATCAGGATGCAGCGGATCGAAAGGTCCCCGCGAAGCTCCTCGAGGAGCGTCCTGAAACGCCGTAGCGTTGGAAAGGAGAGGCAGTTCATGACCTCGGGACGGTCGATCGTCAGCCAAACGAGGTCGCCCTCGCGGCTCATGGTGACCAGCTCGGGCTGATCGGGCACGTCGCTCGGGAACTGTTCGAGAACGGTGGGTTCGGGTGTCATGGGCACAAGAGTAACGGCTCCTCCTTATGCTGGCTCCCCTACCTCCACGGACTCTATCGCCCCCGCGTCAAACGACATGCTCGACCACAAGATCCTCCTGACCGCCCTCCTCGCGTCCAGCGCCACGCTCCTCGCCGTCACGGGGCAAGAGGACAAGCTTGGCTTCCAGGACACCCCGACCCTTCCGGGAACCGAATGGCACGTCCATGACGGCCTGCGCCCCCAGCCCCCCGTCGTGACGCCTGGCGCCAGCGCGGGCGAGGCGCCGAGCGACGCCACGATCCTCTTCGACGGATCCAGCCTGGATGCCTGGGAGGGCGGTCCCTGGGAGCTGAAGGACGGCGTCATGACCGTCAACGGCACCGGCCAGATCCAGACGAAGGACTCCTTCGGCGACTGCCAGCTCCACGTGGAATGGCGCTCGCCCCTGCCGAAGGAAGGCGAGAACCTCCGGGGTCAAGGGCGCCACAACTCGGGCGTTTTCCTCTTCGGCCGCTACGAGATCCAGGTTCTCGACTGCTTCGAGAACCGGACTTACCCTGACGGGATGACCGGCGCCGTCTACGGCCAGGAGCCGCCGATGGCCAACGCGTGCCTGCCCGCCGGAGAGTGGCAGAGCTACGACATCCTCTTCCAGGCGCCCCGCTTCTCGGAAGACGGCGCCCTGGAGTCGCCCGCCCAGGTCACGGTCCTCCTGAACGGAGTCGCCCTTCATCACGCCCGCACGCTGCTCGGGGCCACCGTCTACCGGAACGTCGCCAGCTACGCGGAACACGGTGAAAAGGGGCCGATTGCGCTCCAGGATCACGGAAATCCGGTCTCCTTTCGCAACATCTGGGTCCGCGATCTGAAGCGCGCCCGATGACGCGATGAGGGATCGCCGACGAATTCCGGGGAAGGGGGTTCCACCGCGCCCTCCGGATGGATCGAATGCTCTCGTCCCGAAACTCCTCTCACTTCTCCACTAGCCCCAAGACCAGGCCTGACTCGTTCCGATCGCGGAACTCCCTCGGCCTGCCCGCTTCATGGCCACTGGCTCCGCTGTCGCGTCCCACGACCCCAAGAACGACGAGTTCAACCCGTTCCTGTCCATGCAGGACGGTTTCGATACCGCCGCCGACTTCCTCGGCCTCGAAGGAGGCGTCCGCGACGTGCTCTCGATGCCGGACCGTGAACTCACCGTCAACGTGCCGGTCCTCATGGACGACGGGACGGTGCGAGTCTTCACGGGCTACCGAGTCCAGCACAACACGCTGCGCGGTCCTAGCAAGGGCGGTATCCGCTTCAGCCCGGACGTCAACCTCGACGAGGTTCGCGCGCTCTCCGCGTGGATGACGTGGAAGTGTTCGGTCGTGAACGTGCCCTTCGGTGGCGGCAAGGGCGGCGTGATCTGCGATCCGCGCACCATGTCGAACGGTGAACTCGAGCGCCTCACGCGCCGGTACACCGCGGCCATCCTCGACATCATCGGTCCCGATCGTGACGTGCCCGCTCCGGACATGAACACGAACGACCAGACGATGGCGTGGATCATGGACACCTACTCCATGCACCAGCGGAAGACGACGACGGCCGTGGTCACGGGCAAGCCGCTCAGCATCGGCGGATCGCGCGGACGCCGCGAGGCGACCGGGCGCGGCGTGATGATCAGCGCGAACGAGGCGCTTAAGATGATCGGCAAGCGCCCCGAGGACACGCGCGTGGTCGTGCAGGGATCGGGCAACGTGGGTGGACTGGGCGCCATGCTGCTGCACCGCGAGGGCTACAAGATCACGTCGATCAGCGACATGTACGGGTACCTCGTCAACGACCGCGGGCTCGACATGCCGGCGGTGCTCGCGCACCTCAACGCCAACCGCACGCTGGAGGGCTACAAGGAGGCCGAGTACGCGACGGACGGCAAGGCCCAGCTGGAGCTCGACTGCGATGCGCTCGTCCCCGCCGCGACCGAGAACCAGATCACGTCGGAGAACGCCGACCGCATCAAGGCGAAGCTGATCGTCGAGGGCGCTAACGGCCCCACCACGGCGATCGCCTCCCAGATGCTGGCCGCGCGCGGCGTCACGATCGTCCCCGACATCCTCGCGAACGCGGGCGGCGTCACCGTCTCGTACTTCGAGTGGGTCCAGGACCGCATGGGCTACTTCTGGACCGAAGAGATCGTGAACAGTCGCCTCGAGCAGATCATGGTCACGTCCTTCGCGGAGGTCCGCGAGACGGCCGAGAAGTACAAGGTCGACCTGCGCACGGGCGCCTACATCCTCTCCATCGGCCGCGTCGCTTCCGTGTACCGGATGCGTGGTCTTTTCTCCTGAGCCTGGCTCGTTTCTTCGAGAGGAGTAGCCACTGATGTCGACAGGCAAAGAGAAGGACCCGGGTGGTCTCCACCACATGGGTCTCCACCAGACGGGCCTGCGGAGCACGCCCGTTCTGGACGAGGAGACGCCGTTCAAGACGATGATGGCGAGCTTCGACGAAGCCGCTCGTCGCATCGGCCTCGACGACCAGCAGTACAAGCTGCTGCGCAAATCGGACCGTGAGATCGCGGTGACCGTTCCCGTCATGATGGACGACGGCTCGCTGCGACTCCTGGACGGCTACCGCATCCAGCACAACGCGGGGCTTGGTCCCTTCCTCGGCCCGCTTCGGATCGACGGAACGCTCAAGATCGACGAACTCCGCGCGCTCGCCGCCTGGATGACGTGGAAGTGCGCGCTGCTCGGGATTCCGTTCGGCGGCGCGGCCGGCGGCGTGGTCGTCGATCGGCAGACGCTCTCGGCGAGCGAGCTGGAGCGCGTCGTGCGCCGCTGGACCGCCAGCATGCTCGGGGACATCGGCCCCGATCGCGACGTGCTCGCGCCGGAGTTCGCCGACGACGCGGACCTGATGGCCTGGGCCCTCGACACGATGGCAGGCCACACGGACGGCGCCGCAAACTCCGCCGTGACGGGCAAGCCGCGCGAGATGGGCGGCAGCGCCTGCCACGAGGACGCGGTGGCGAACGGCCTCCGCGTGATTCTCCGGGTCGCGGCCTCCCACTTCGGGCTCGGCCCCAAGGGCGGCCTCTCGGTCGTGATCCAGGGCGCCGGCGTGGTCGGCGGTAACCTCGCGCGCATTCTTCACGCCGAAGGGCACCGGGTGGTCGGTCTATCCGACGTGCACACGGCGCTCTACAACCCCAAGGGTCTCGACATTCCGATGCTGCTGAAGTGGCGGGACGAGAACGGCCGCCTGCCGAATCAGGAGACCGGCGGAACGACCGTGGTACCCGAGGGTGACTTCCTGAAGCTTCCCTGCGACGTGCTCGCGCCCTGCGCGATCCCGATGGCGATTCACTCGCGCAACGCCGAGGACATCCAGGCCCGAATGATCGTCGAGGGTGCCCACGGCCCGGTCAGCCCACGCGCCGACGCAATCCTCGATCGCCGGGGCATACCGGTCGTGCCGGACATCCTCGCGAACGGCGGCGGCGTGGTCGTCTCCTACTTCGAGTGGATCCAGAACCGGACGGGCTACGCATGGATCGAGGATGTGGTCGCCGGCAGGCTCCGTCGCTACATGCGAGAAGCCTGGGACGCCACCCGCGCGGTCCAGCTGGAGTACGACTGCTCGCTGCGCTCCGCCACGCACATCCTGGCCGTGCGCCGGGTGGCGGAAGCGGAGTCGTCACGGGGCGTCTACGCGTGAGGATGGCGGTACCGGCAGGACTCTGACCTGGTACCGCCCCCATGAGCGGCTCCCCATGGGCTGGCCCCTTCGGCCCGGCTCGATCGGGCTCCCTCGATCAACGGGCGATCAGAACCGTACCGAGAGCGACGCGGTGAAGTTCGATGTGGGGCCGGTCGGGCCCTGGTCCCGGTGCCAGCACTGGAAGTACCACGTATCGCCGGGCTGCACGGCGACAGGCCCCAGGGGCTGCGGTAGAGCGCTCAGGTTGGCCGTCACCGAGAACGCGCCGGCGGCGCTCGCCGCGCGCGCGTTCGCCCCGACGTAGCGACCGATGGATCCCGCGAGGCACAGGTTGCCGGAGCTACCGCCCGGGAAGGCGGAGAATCCCGGCGTGCGCGAGGTCAGCACATAGCCGAGCGAACCCGCCGGAAGTCCGGTGGCCGTCAGACCGAGCGTGTTCCCTGCGGCGCTGAATGCGCCGGGCAGAAGGTGCCCTGCCGTCCCGCCGGAATTCGCGACCGGCGTGCATTCGATACTCGTCGTCGGGGCGCCCGGCGCCCTGGGAGCGCGGATCGGCAGCTGGACCGACGGCGGGCCGCCCTGGGAGCGGAAGAGCACGAGCGTGCCCTGGGCGTCCACCGGCGGCGAGGATGATTCGAAGAAGAACGAGTAGGTCGTCCCCCAGAGGATCGCGTTGGCGTTCGGGTCGATTTGGAACTGGGGCGCCGACCACACGACTCGGTCCCCCACCTGGCTGGCTCCCCAGGGCGCGTTGGAGCGGGGGTCACCGGAGTGCGCCCGCGGGAACGCCATGTCGAAGGCCCCGGGCTGCGTGCCTGCGGGAACGGCGAGGGCTGCCCCGCCGCGGCTGCTGTTCACGTTGAAGATCGCGTAGGAATAGCGGTAGCGCCCACCGCCGAGAGCGCGGGCGTGGCTAGCCACCCAGAAGGCGCCCTCGCCCGGGATACGTACCTCCTCGAGGCGCACCGTGGGATCGCTCTGGGCCCAGGCGGCGAGGGCGGGCACGCCGCGCTCCGTCACGGAGGTCGGCGCGAGGACGTACGCGCCTTGCACGGTGGCGCCGGTGCGTTGATAGGGACGGTAGGAAGCGTTGTCGAAGCCGTGACCGTTCAGCGCGTCGTCCGGCGCCGCGTAGATGGCCTCGCCGAAGTACAGCGCGTTCGGGTGCAGCGCCGGATCCATGGCGTCGGTCGGCACCTGAAGGCGCCGATCGAGGATGCCGGACGGCGCAGGCACGCCCGTGGCAGCGCCCGGCGGCCAGCTGGAGACGCCGGTGAACGGGTCGACCTCACCGCGCGGCGCCAGCGTCTGCTGGGAACCGTTCAGCGAAGCTCCGTAGGGGTCCGAGCACCCGACACCCAGGGCCGAGATGGAGGCCGACGGGATGCAAGTGCAGCAGAGGTCGCGCTGGAGAGCGGCGAAGCCGTGCTTCACCCAGGCCGCGCCGAGCTGCTCGAAGCGACCGTTCTCGAGGCGGTAGAGGTTCTGGCCCACCACGGGGTGATCTCCGTGGCCGCTCACCCAGAGGATCTCCTCGTCGCCGACGTTGCAGGCCGTGATCGCGAGGGAGTAGGAGGAGACGCCGCCGACGTCGCCGTAGGCGACCGCTTCATCGAGATCCCCCGCCACGACGTTGGCGCCGACCGAAGGATCGACGCAGCCGCCTAGCGTGCCACCAGCCTGGATCGTGAGGAATCCGGTGCCGCCCGAGCCAGCGGACACCCAGGTTCCCAGCCGGATCAGGTAGTCCTGGCCCGCCGTCGCGCCGAAGGCCGCGCTGGACTGGAGTCCGCACTGGTCGTCGCCGCAGGCGAGCGGCATCCCGTTCGGGCAGCCGTTGTCGACGTAGACGGCCAGCGCGCTGTCCACCGTCGTGCCCCCGCAGGTGGAAAGCGTGAAGGTCGCGGACGCGGGAGCGGTCCAGCGGAACCAGACGTCGCGCCCCATGTTGCAGCCGTTGTCCACGCCGTCGACGGTCGCGACCGAGTTATCGAAGAAGTACTGGCCGGTCCCGGTGATGCCCTGGGCGCTGGCGCAGGAGTCGCTCCCCTGGGCCAGCGCGGACGTGGACGCGAGAAGCGCCCCGGCCGCAACGAGCCCGAGACTGAGCCAGATTCGTGAGGAGCGAGCGGGTGACATCGTGTGGGGTGACATCGTGTGAGGTGACATCGCGTGGGAAGTGTACGCGGCGTTGGACAGGTCGGCAGCGGGCCGGGCTACTTCAAGGCTACTTCCCGGACGACTTCCCGGGGGCCCCAGGCAGCGCCTTCAGCTCCGCCGTGGCTCCGGCCTGACTCAGAACGGCGCGGGCTACCCCGAGGAGCGCGGGATCCCCCTCGGCGAGGCGCGCCAGGTCCACGGCCTCCTGGATGGCAGCGTCCCGCTGACCCGATACGAGAAGAACCTGGGCCAGGTGAGCCCGAAGCTCCACCGGCGAATTCTCCAGCGCGATCCCTTCCCGAAGGACGGCCTCCGCCGCCCCCGCATTCTGGGACTGCATCAAGAGACGAAACAGCAGATTGCGCGCATCCACGAGCCCTGGATCCAGGCGCAGGGCCTCTCTGAGGTCAGCGACCCCACCCTCCACATCCGAGGTACTGCCGCGGATGAACCCCCGCTGGACCAGAACGTGAACCGCCTCCGGCTCCACCTCGAGGGCGGCATCCGCCACCTTCCTCGCTTCCTCGATCCTGTCCTGCTGAACCAGCAGTCCCATCAGTCCATTGGTGGCGGGAAGATAGCCGGGTTCCGCCTCCAGGGCTGATCGATAGGCCGCCTCAGCGCCATTCAGCTCGCCGGTCTTGCCGTATTGGGCCGCGCGAAGCATCAGCAGGCCGACGCCCGCTCCGGGGAAGCCCAGGGCTTCTCGAAGGTAGCCATCGAAGGCCTCTTCGTCGCCGGTGAGGAGTTCGCCCCAGATGAGGTGCTCCGTGTTCTCCATCGATCGGACGCCGCTCCGCTCACGCACGGTCCGCGCGTTGTCGAGCAGCGCCTCCGCCGCCGCGCCTTCCTCGCTCGAGAGCTCCGCCCGTCCCGGCTCGAACCAGCGCGCCCGCGCATCCGCCAGAACGCTCCAGGCAGCGGACGCGCGGCGATGGCTGACCTCCGGCACGATGCCGTAGGGCACCGCACAGGCGGCGATTCCGAGGGTCGCGAGCCCGACGAGCACGCCCATCGGCCTGGCCTTGCCAGCCTTCTTGAGCACGATGCCTGGCACCTGAACGTCGCTGCGCCGCACCATCCGCACCAGCAGGATCACGAGGTACGCGAAGCACGCTGCGATCCCGACCGAGAGCAGGAAGCCTCGCTCCTGGTAGTAACCGCGCACGGCGAAGTAGCCGAAGAACGCGGCCGCGGTCCCGGCGATTTCCTCGACGAGCGGCATCGGCGGGCGCGCGGGACGCTTCTCCTGGCGAGGTTTCGCCAGCAGCGCGGGCTTCCCCATCCCGAAGTAGAGCGCGTTCTCGGGACACACCGACACGCAGTCCATGCACTTCATGCAGCCGGGATCCACGACCATGCCGTAGTCGTGCACCTCCCGCGACACGTCGACGTTCGACGTGCAGGTGAGGGTGCAGTGCCCACATCCCTTGCAGGCGTCCGTCACGCGAATCCGGCCGGGCGCCACGCGGTCCATGACACCAAAGACCGCGCCGTAGGGGCACGCGTACGTGCAGAAGCCCTTGGCGCCGAGGAAATACACCGCGACGAAGCCCGCGATGAAGAAGGTGAGGATGGCGGGCCCCCAGGTCGGGAATGTATCCCAAAAGCCGCTCTTCTCCAGCTCGACGGAGCGAACGGCGAGCGGGTCCTCGATGTAGATCCGGTAGACGAGCGGCCAGAGAAACATGTAGAACGCCGCGAGCATCGGCAGCAGCGCCATCCAGCGCGACCGCAGCGGGCGCGGCCGGATGCCGAACTTGATCAAGAGCGCGCGCGACAGGTCCTGGAGCGCGACCACGTGGCAGGCCCAGCCGCAGAACCAGCGGCCCAGGATCAGCGTCGAGACGATCGTGAGGGCAAAGAAGATCAGCCCCGCGTTCACGACGGAGTACTTCGCGAAGTCCATCGCCTCCGACGGCTCCAGCGGAGACACCGTGCGGCCCGTGGACATCCAGTGGGCGATGTGGATCGCCGCCAGCACGTGGAGCCCGATCAGAACCGCCGCGCGCCAGCGAGTGGCCTTGGACTTTCTCGGGGCCCCCGGGGCGCTGCAGTCTCCCTTACCAGCCTCGTTCTTCTTCACACCCATCAGTAGTGCGGCGGGCGGTCGTCTTCCAGCGTCCGTGTCTCGCCGTCCTTGGCGTCGCCTGCGGCGCGGGCCGTACGCCTAAGCTCCCGCACCTCACGCTGGAGGCCGTCCAGCTCCAGCTGCTGCTCGGCGACGACTCGATTCAGCTTCTCGAGCGCGTCCTCCTGGAAAGCGAGGCGCTCCTCGAGATCGATATGATGGGGTGATTTGTTCAAAGCAGTGGACCGTTGCCGAGCGCGTGGGCCGCGCCCAGAGTAGACGCCGCCCCCGCCGTTCGGGTTCCGAAATGCCGCGTCAGTTGGAGGGTTCCGCGACCGGGACACGCGGGCCGAAGGCGTCCCGCGCAAAGCGTAGGGCGGTCACGACGAGGATGACACCCAGCGTGCGCTGACCGTAGGCAGAGACGCCCGGCAGATGGGCGAACTGAACGCCCAGAGCCGCGCCCATGAGGCCGCCGAGGGCGAACCAGAGGGCGATTCGCGGGTCGATGCTGCGCTCCTTTGCGTAGAGATGAATGGAACGGAGCGACGTGACGCAGGCGACGGCCAGGGAGGCCGCGCGCGCCCCGTTCCCGCCGATGGCAGGCATCGAGAGCAGAAGTCCTGGCACGACGATCAGGCCGCCACCGATGCCGAGCAGCGGCGAGAGCGTCCCGGCCATGACGCCGATGAGCGCCACGCCTGACGCACGAAGGAAGCTATAGCCGGAGTGGAACTCCCCGGGCTCCGCCTGGACCGACATCGCCAGAAGCATGCGCAGGCCGATCCCCAGGAGCACGAAGCAGAAGATCCCCTTGAGGAGCCGCTCGTCGATCCGCCTGGAGAGCAGGAAACCGAACTGCGCGCCGAAGAGCGCGCCGCCCACGAGCGGCGCGACGATATCCCACATGAGCGCGCTCTCCGAGTGCAGGAACTCGGTGGTCGTCGAAGCGATCGCGGTCGCGGCCACAAGACAGAGTGCCGTCGCCACGGACTGACGAAGCGGGAGCTTGAAGCCGTAGTGCAGGAGCGGGACCGCAAAGAGACCGCCGCCGATGCCGCATACCGCGCCGACGAAGGCGATCGTCAGGGCGAGACCGGTGAGAAGAAGGGCTCGGCCGATTACGCTTGGCCCTCCGGCGAGGCCCCGGCCTGACCCGCTTGACTGGCTCGGCTCAAGATGCCGGTGGTGGAGCGCCCGTCGAGGAGGGGCGCGAGAACCACCTGGCCTCCGTGGGCTTCGACCCAGTCGGCCCCCACGACGAGCTTGTTCGCGTAGTCCTCTCCCTTGACGAGCACGTCCGGCGAGACTTGCTCGACGAGCTTCTTGGGCGTGTCTTCTTCGAAGGACACCACGGCGTCGACGAACTCCAGCGCGGCGAGAACCTCCATCCGATCCTCGAGGCCATTCACGGGACGCGAAGGTCCCTTGAGCCGCGTCACGCTGGCATCGTCGTTGATGCCCACGATCAGCGCGTCCCCCTTGGAACGCGAGAAGCGCAGGTACCGGACGTGCCCTGCGTGGAGAACGTCGAAGCAACCGTTCGTGAACACCACGCGCTTGCCGTCGGCGCGCCAGGCGTCGATCACCGAGCCGACGTTGGCCCGGGCCACGACCTTGCCCTCGTGGGGCAGGTGCTGGCTGAGCCTGTCCGTCAGCTCCGCCCGCGTGACCGAGTGCGTCCCGAGCTTGGCGACGACGATGCCAGCTGCGTGGTTCGCCAGGGCCACGGCGGCCGGGAGGTCGACCCTGCATCCGAGATGGAACGCCAGGTGCGCGACCACGGTGTCACCCGCGCCGGTCACGTCGAAGACCGCCCGCGCCTGCGTGGGAACGCGCCCCTCCAGGCGGCCGTCCTTCGTGCGATAGTAGATGCCGTCGGCACCGAGCGTGATGAGCGTCTCGTCGAGATTGGCCACGCGGATGAGCTCGTCCGCCGCCTCCGCCAGCCTGGAGAGCGGCTCGATCTTGTAGCCCAGCGCCTCCTCCGCCTCCTTGCGGTTCGGCGTGATGAGCGTCGCACCGGAGTAGCGCGAATAGTCCGTCCCCTTCGGATCGACCAGCACGGGAATGCTTCGCTGGCGACACGCGCGGATGGCGGCGGCCAGGACCTCGGGGGGCAGCATGCCCTTCCCATAGTCCGAAAGGACGACGGCATCCGCTCCTTCGATCGCGGCTTCGAGGCCGCCGAGGACGCTCCGAAGCGCCGCTCCATCGAGCGGCCTCGGGTCCTCCCAGTCGACGCGGATCATCTGGTGGACGCCGCTGAGCATCCGCGTCTTCTCGATCGTCGGGCGAGTCGGGTCGATGACGACGCCCTTGTGGCCGATCTGGACCTTGTCGAAGAGCTCCCGCATCGCTCGGCCATGGCCGTCGTCGCCGACGATCCCGACGATCTCGACCACGGCGTCCATCGCGCGCAGGTTCGCCGCCACGTTCCCCGCGCCGCCCAGTCGAAGTTCGGACGACTTCGCGGCCAGCACCGGGATCGGCGCCTCCGGCGAGATTCGGCGCACGTCGCCGGACACATATCGGTCGATGATCAGGTCGCCGATGATGACGACCCGCGGTGTACGGGCGACTTCGAGGAGGGCCAGAAGCGATTGAGTATCAGGCATGGATCAGGCGCTGACGCGGCCCCCCGGAAGCTTCGAGAGAACGGCCATACGGAGGAGCGGAAGGAGGAGTTCGTGCTGGCCGACGAGCGTGATGCCGGTGCCGGGCGGACGACGAACGACGTTGGTCTCGGCGCGGTACTGACGGATCATGTCGAGGTTGCCCGTCGTGATGTTCCCGAGGTCGTACCCGAGGTTGATCGCGACGCTGACCGCCTTCAGGAAGATCTCGGGCAAGATCACGGCGCAGCCGACGTTCAGCCAGACTCCGCCGGGTCCGCTCGCGTCCTCTCCCTTCGCGAATCCCAGCTGGGATACCGTGCGGCACACGTGCTGGAAGTCGGCCAGCGCCGCCGCGCCGAGGTCGGCCCCGTTGCAGGCGGGGTGCATGTGCACGATGTCCGCGCCGATCGACACGTGGCAGGTGACGCCGACGCCGAGCCTCACCGCGTTCGCTGGCACCGAGAGGTGCACGTTCTTCGGAGCCAGTCCCAGAAGATTGCGGCCGAGACCGCGGCCGAAGCCCGCTTCCTCGCCGTCATCAGGATGCGCTCCGCGGCGAGCTCCCTCGGCGATCCCGCGCCCCGTCTCGTCGGCGAAGCCGAAGAGCCCCGCAGGAAGCTGCGTGTCCACGCGCTCCGAGGTGTGGCCAGCCGTCGCGATCTCGAAGTCGTGGATGGCACCCGCGGAGTTGAGCGCCACGTGGGTGATGACGCCACGCTCCATCAGGTCGATCAGGAGCGGCGCGAGGCCGACCTTCAGCACGTGCGCCCCCATCGCGAAGGCCACCGGCTTGCCCGCGAGGCGTGCGGCGACGATGCGGTTCACGAGGTCCTTGAAATGGGTGCCCGCGTAGATGTCGGGCAGCGCGTCGACGAACCCCTCGAAGCCTGGCACGGGATCAGGCACCGAGCAGAAGTCCCGCGTCGTGACGAGGCTCTCGCGCGTATCCAGCGGATAGAGCGAAACGCTCCGCATCTCGGGGAACGGATGAAGGTCAGGGCCGTGGCTGGTCAAATCGGAAGCGGGGGATAGAGACATGGCGGTCAGGGCGCAGGCGCACCCTTGAATCGGTCGTGCAGCCAAAAGACTTCATCGGGCCGGTGGAGAATCAGGCCTTCCAGCTCGGCGTTGACGGCGGCGGCGATCTCTTCCGGCCCGAGCCCGCTGAGTTCCTCGGGCTGGATCACGCGCGGAAAGCGCAGCTGGAAGCGCCAGTTCTTCAGCGGGTCCGTTCCGGGGACGCTGTAGCAGCCGTAAAACACGAGCGGGACCTTCACACGGCGCAGGAGCACGCCGGCGCTGCGATCGCAGGCGGCGGGGCGGCCGAAGAAGGGGGCGTAGACCGGCTTCTGCCGCGGGCGATGATCCATCAGCATCCCCACGATGGAACCTGCCCTGAGGGCGGCGGGCACGGCAGACATGGCGCCGTTGCGCGGGATCAGGCGCATCCCCTGGCTCTCGCGCATCTCCTGGATGTGCTGCGCCACGAAGTCGTTCCGCGGCGCCTTGCCGATGGCGTAGGCAGGCGGGACGCCGAGGCCGATCACGCCCGGGCAGCTCGCCTCCCAGTAGCCCGCGTGAGCCGTGACGAAGATCGCAGGCGATTTCGCAGCGATCAGCTCCTCGGCCTCGGGGCACATGTAGACCTCGTAGTGGTCGCCGAGTCGCTGCCCCATGAGACGCGAACTCACTCCCTCCGAAACGACCGCCATCCGAAGCAGGTGGCGCCAGGCGCGCTGGATGAGACCGTCGACCTCGCCCGGCGTGGCCTTCGGTAGCGCGCTGGAGATGTAGTCGCGCGCGGCCTCCGTGTGCCGACGATCGAAGACGCGGCCGAAGAACGCGAGCGTGTTCACGATCGCCGCGCGCACCGGGGACGGCATCACGTACACCGTCCGCTGCGCCCCTCGCATGGCGACGTACAGGAATCGGTGCCAGAGCGATCGGAAGCGTTCGTCGCGGAACGGTGGCACCTCCACGGGCCAGCCTTCCTTCGGGAGCTCGATGCGCTGGTCGTCGAACCGCGTGACGCGCGGCAGAGCTTCGGGAGCGCCCACCATCGAATCAACCATGGAGGCCCCCGTGGATGGACGCGCGCATGCGCCCCGCGTCCGACTCGGGCAATCGGTCGAGAATCGCCGAGAGCGCGGCCTCGTTCTCGACGATCGCGAGCTCGACATCGAGGACCCAGAGGCGCGGGGGCGCCTGGATCTCGGGCTGAACTTCGGCCTGGAGCGTGAGCCGCGCCGCGTCCTTGGCCGTCGTGAGCGCGGGACGATCGACGCCGAGGCCCGCGAGGTCCTCGGGCCGGAAGGCGTGGTGGTCCCCGAACGCGCGGTGCGAGATCACTTTGCCTCCGAGGTCGTGGACCGTGCGCTCGAAGGCGCCGGGATTCCCGATGCCGCTGAACAGGTCGACTTCGGCGCCTCGCAGCTCCCCGAGGGAATGCAGCGTACCCGCCTCGCGAAGGCAGGTCGGGCGATGCTGGCTGTGCACGAGCGGCACGCCGGGCGCGGCTTCGCCCAGCAGCGCCTCCAGGCGCTCCAGTGTCTCGCCCGAAACCGTGTCCACGCGCGTCAGAACGATCGCGTCCGCGCGCTGGAGCGCGACGAGCGGCTCGCGCATCAGGCCGCGCGGGAGAAAGGCTCGGACCGGTTCTCCGCCCTCGGGCGGCGCCGGAAGTCCGAAAGGACGGAGCGCATCCACGAGCACGATATCGACGTCGCGGGCCAGCCTGCGGTGCTGGAAGCCGTCGTCCACGAGGATCGCATCGACCCCCACTTCGGCCAGCTGCCTCGCGGCCGCGACGCGGTCGCGGTTCTGAACGTGAAGGACGCCGGGGAGCATGTCGTCCAGCATACGGGCCTCGTCATTGCGATTCCCGTCCCCGCGTTCCCTCTCATGGCTCGCGCCGCGGGCGAAATCCCCTGGCGCGCGGTAGCCCCGGGAGATGATCCCGGGCGTTCGACCGCGGGCCTTCAGCTCCTTCGCCAGCCAGACGATCATCGGCGTCTTCCCGGTTCCGCCCGCCACGACGTTACCTACCGAGATCACGGGTGTGCCTACGTCGTACGAGGGCAGAAGCCGCCGCGTATACATCGCGCTGCGCGCCCGCGCGATCGCCCCGAAGAGCATCGCAGGAGCGCGCAAGCATTCGATCCATCCACCCCGCTGGGCGAGACGCCGATCGGGTCGGGCATTCATGGCGGAGCTGGATCCGACCCCGCGATCGCGTCGCCGGTCAGGATCCATGCGTGGGCCGCTACTCCTGCGGCGGGGGCGCCTGGCCCTCTTCGTCCGGGATCAACTCGATGAGCCCTCGCTCCATCTCGAGGAACGCGACCTTGATGGGGTTGGTCTCGCGGGTTTCGACGAGCGGCGACGCGCCGCGGATCAGCTCACGCACGCGCTTTTGCAGGAGCGCGGTCTTGTGGAAGGAGCCCTGAACGGACTGCTGGAGGCGCTGGGGAAGAGTGAGTTCCATGGGGCTTGGTTCGCGCAGGTTCGCTGCGCGGAAGTGGCTCGGCCAAAACTCGGGGCACCTACGGAATAAATTCCAGAAAAGGGGCGGTAGAGCCAGGCCAGTGGGCTCTCGACGAATGGCGGGCGGCCAGTCGAGCCAAAGAGAATAGTCCCCTTGCCCGCCATGTGTATGCCGGAACGGCCCGAAAGCCGCCAGAATCGCCTCTGCGGGACCAGATTTAGCGGCGAAGGGAGAAGAGTCGGGCGACTCGCGCGACCGGTACCACCATCGCCCCTGCCATGAGATCCAGCGCCAGGGCCGTCGGATGCCCGTCACCGGGAATCATCATTGCGTCGCGGTCCGCGCCTTCGAACAGTGGCCCGAGGTCGTGGGCCTCGATCCCGAGGTCGCCGGCCCATCCGCTCATCCGGTGATGGATGCTGGCGTACCGATACGACTGGCCCGGCTGGCGTGGAAGCTCGGTCATGTCCGGAAGTACGAACAGCAGAAGCGGCACGGAATGCTCCGCGCAGAGCGCCGCGATCCTGGCCAGAGAGCGGCGACAACGCGCTCCCTCGACGGCCCCGTCTCGAAACTGCTCCAGGTACGGTCGTTGCCGATGGGAGCGGTGCTCCGCCCACCCCGGAACCTCGAGTCCGGTGCGGAGGAGCAGCTCTTCCAGAACCCACAGGGGCGAATCGCCGTACCTCTCACGCGGGTCCCGGGGCACGAGCCGCGGCGGCTCCGCGTCGTTCATGACGAAACCGAGCACAACCACATCGGGCTGCCACTCCTCCCACCGGGACTCCAGGAAGGACGCTTCCTGCATGGTGTTGAAGCCGGAGACGCCGGCATTCTTGACCCTCACGTTCGAGAGTCCTTCGCCCTCTTTCAGGCGCTGGGCCAGCAGGACCGGAAACGTCTCATCGTCCTCGACGCCCCAGCCGAACGTGTACGAGTCGCCGATCACGATGATGTCGAGGGCGCCCGTCGGAGTTTCCGTCGAAGTTTCCGTCGAGTCGCCCATGGGATCCGCCCGCAGTCCGTCGTCTCCGATCGTGTAGCTCCACGTCCAGGCGTCGGGCTCCTCGGAGACGCGATTGACTCGCGCCGCCCCCGGGTGCATCGAGTAGAGGTGGCCGGTTCCTGGATCGATGCGCCAGAGATCATGCCGGTACGCAGCCGTCGCCTTTTCGAAGCGCCGAACCATGAGCGCCCGGAAGCTGGCCTCGATCACGAGGAGCGAGGCCCCGCACGAAACGGCGAGAATCAGAAGGCGACGACTCCACTTTCCCATCCGACCAGCCCGTGCGGTTCCGCCCTTAGAGAGGTATGTTCCCGTGCTTACGGACCGGTCGATTCTCGTTCTTGGTGCGCAAGAGCTCGAGGGACCGGATCAGGTACGGACGCGTCTTGGAGGCCTCGATGACGTCGTCCACGAAGCCGCGGGCCGCCGCGCGGTAGGGGTTGTTGAACGTGGCATCGTACTCGTCCGCGCGCTGCTTCTCGGTGGCGGCCGGATCGCTCGACTCCTGGATCTCGCGGCGATGGATGATCTTGGCAGCGCCCGCCGCCCCCATCACCGCGACCATTGCGCCCGGCCAGGCGATGTTGACGTCCGCGCGGATGTGCTTCGACGCCATGACGTCGTACGCGCCACCGTAGGCCTTGCGGGTGATGACGGTCAGGAGCGGGACGGTCGCCTCGCAGTACGCGTAGAGCAGCTTGGCCCCGCGGCGGATGATCCCCATGTGCTCCTGGACGGTCCCCGGCAGGAAGCCCGGAACGTCCTCGAACGTCACGATGGGGATGTTGAACGCATCGCAGAAGCGAATGAAGCGCGCGCCCTTCTCGCTGGCGTCGATATCCAGGCACCCTGCGAGGACCGCTGGCTGATTCGCGACGATGCCGACGACGCGGCCACCGAGGCGCGCGAAGCCGATCAGCATGTTGCGCGCCCAGCCCTCCTGGACCTCCATCCACGAGCCCTCGTCGACGATGCGGTCGATGACCTTCGTCATGTCGTAGGGTTTCTGTGGGTCCGCCGGCACGATCGAGTCGAGGGCTTCGTCCTCGCGATCCGAAGGATCGTCGGTCTCCACGAACGGGGGCTCTTCGGCGTTGTTCAGCGGCAGGTACGAAAGCAGCTTGCGCAGGAGCAGCAGGCAGCTCTTGTCGTCGGAGGTCGCGAAGTGCGCGACGCCCGACTTCGAGTTGTGCACGGACGCGCCGCCGAGGTCCTCGCTCGTGACTTCCTCGTGGGTCACCGTCTTGACGACGTCGGGACCCGTGATATGCATGTAGGAGTTCCCCTCCACCATCGCGACGAAGTCCGTGAGCGCGGGGCTGTAGACCGCGCCGCCCGCGCACGGGCCGAGGATGCCCGACAGCTGCGGGATCACGCCGGACGCCTGGGTATTGCGCCAGAAGATCTCGGCGTAGCCGCCGAGGCTCTGAACGCCTTCCTGGATCCGGGCTCCTCCGGAGTCATTGAGTCCGATCACCGGCACCCCGACCTTGAGCGCGAGGTCCATGATCTTGCAGATCTTCTCGGCGTGCGTCTCGGAGAGGCTGCCCCCGAAGACCGTGAAGTCCTGGCTGAAGAGGTAGACAGGGCGGCCATCGATGCGCGCGTGGCCGGTGACGACGCCGTCGCCGAGGATCTTCTGATCCTCCATGCCGAAGTCCGTGCAGCGGTGCGTGACGAAGCGATCGAGCTCGGTGAAGGAGCCCTCGTCGACGAGGAAGTCGATGCGCTCGCGCGCCGTCATCTTGCCCTTGGCGTGCTGTCCTGCGATGCGTTTCTCTCCGCCGCCGACGAGGCTCTGCTCGCGCATGTCGCGCAGGCGCTGGAGAGGGTCGCGCGACGGGGAGGTGGCGTTCTTCGGGGTACCGGAGTCGATGGTCATCGTGGAGAGCGGTTCGGGCGAAGGAGGGAGTCAGGTCGCCGGCGGGCGCGGAGGAAAAGGGCGCCGAGGAAAAGGGCGCCGAGGAGAAGGGCGCGGTCGGTGGCTTGCGCTGCGTCGTTACAGCGCAGGATCTTCCACGAGTTCCATGAGCACGCCGCCGGTGGAGCGCGGATGGACGAAGGCGATGCGCGTATGATGCGATCCGTCGCGCGGCGAGTCATCGATCATCTGGACCCCGGCCGCTTTCAGCCTCTGAATCGCGGCTGCGACATCCGCGACGTGCCAGGCGAGGTGATGGAGACCGGCGCGGCCTCCCGAGCGCTCGAGGAACTTGGAGATCGGGGAGTCCTCGGTGCTGGGTTCGACGAGTTCGATGCGCTGGCTGCCCGCGACCAGGACGAGAACGTCGACGCGCTGGTCGGCGACGTGCTCCACCTCGGTGGCGCGCATACCGAGGGCCGCCTCGTAGACGGGGCGGGCGTCCGCGATCGAGGGGACGGCGATGGCGACGTGGTGGAGACCGAGCACGACCGGCGCGAGGGCGTCCGGCGGCGTGGCCGGCGGTGTCGCCGGCTGGGGCGCGGCGTGGGCGGCGCTGGATGAGTCCTGGGGGCTCTTCATGGGTCGATGAGCATAGCCCAAAGGGGCTCCGGGCGCGCCACGATCCCCGGCGAGGAGCCTCAGCGACACCGGGCGTTTCCCCCCAGCAGGCCCACGGTTGCCCCTGGTCGCCCTCGGTAGTCTCGCTCGTGACTTTCCCTGGAAGTCTTCCCCGTCTCCAACCGGGCTCTCTTCCCCCACCGTCGCGGCCCGATCCCGCTCCCCACGCGATCGCTCGGCAAGAGGTCGAAGTCGCGCTCTCCGAGGGGAAAGGAGATGGGCATCAGAATTGGATCCAACGTCCTGGGCTTGAGCATGGCCCGGCGTCTGGGGGAAACGGATCGCTTGCTAGGTCGGAGCTACGCGAGGCTCGCCAGTGGACTTCGGATCGCCACAGCGGCGGACGACCCGGCGGGCGTCGGGATTGCCGCGCGCATGCGCAGCGAGGTCCGCTCGCTGGTGGTCGCCAGGCGCAATACGGAGGACGGCGTCAGCCTCCTCAAGGTCGCCGATGGCACGCTCTCCGAGCTATCCGAGATCATCGAGCGGACGCGCGAACTCGGCGTCAAGGCCGCGAGCGAGACGCTCAGCCAGCGGGATCGCCAGGTGATCGATTCGGAGCGAGCCTCGCTCGCCGAGGACGCCGCGCGTCTCGTCGACTCCGCGAGGTTCAACGGCATCGACCTCTTCGCAGAGGGCGGCGACTTCTTCAACAACGGCATCGCCATCCAGGTCGGCACCGAAAGGGGTGAGACCGTGGACCTCAAGGTGTCGGACATCTCACGCGTGCTGGAGGTCCTCCAGTCGATCCGCTTCAGCTCATCCAACCAGGCAAGCCGCAGCCTTGACTCCTTGGACGTGGGCCTGGACATGGTCTCGTCCACACGCGGCGAGGTCGGGGCACTGCAGAACCGGCTGGAGTCGGCGGGCCGCGTCATCTCCTCTCGGCGAGAGGCGATGGCAGAGGCCCTCTCCCGCGTCCAGGACGTGGACATCGCCGCCGAAACCGCCGAACTCACCCGCCTCCAGATCCTTCAAGAGAGCGGCACCCTGCTCCTCGCCCAGGCGAACTTCACGCCGACGGTGGCCCTGGACCTGATCCGGGGAGCCCTGTTTCGGCCGTAGCGACCTTTGCTCCACGCGTCCGCAGGACGTCCGGGTCCAAGTCGGCGCCCGCTGTGACCTCCCGCTAAAGACTTTGGTGCTGCCCGCTGGAGCGCTCGCCCGTCAGGGCGAGCTGGGCGGGCCTGAGGTCTGAGGTCTGAGGTCTGAGGTCTGAGGTCTGAGGTCTGACGTCTTGCGGGCCAGTCCGACATCTGCCCAGCTCGCCCATGCGAGCGAGCGCTCCAGCGGACAGCCCACAAGCCGTCACCGGGAAGCCTCAGCCCACGCGTTCGACGCTTCGCGCGAACGGCAGGCAGTCTGCGTCGGGAGACCTGCGCCGGGAGACCTGCTGGGTCGGCGGTCGGCGGGCAGTCTGCCGCCAATCCATCGAATGCCGAACCGGACGATCGATGTAACAACGGACCACCCTTGCCGTCCCGTGCGTCCGCCAGGACGCCCGGGCCCACCTCGGCGCCCGCAGGGCGCTGAGTGGCCCGCGCGAGGCTCGCCCTCGCGGCCCGTGCGGCGAGCACGCCCGTCCGGCGAGGACGCCCGCCCGGCGAGGGCGCCCGTCCGGCGAGGACGCCTGCGCGGCGAGCGCCACGCGGTGTAACCGCTATTTCGCCGTCAGGCGAAATGCCAGAGATACTGCGCGCTGTCACAACGATCGGACGGCCCGGCATTTCGCTGCCACAACGCTCGCGCGGCCCGGCTCCACTTGCATTGGCAGCAGACCCGACCGCTGACCGCCGCCCGCCGCAGGTCTCCCGACACAGACTGCCTGCCGTTCGCGCGAAGCGCCGAACGCGTGGGCTGAGGCTTCCCGGTAGCGGCTGGTGGGCTGCCCGCTGGAGCGCTCGCCCGTGAGGGCGAGCTGGGCGGGTCTGAGTGCTGAGGTCTGAGGCCTGAGTCCTGAGTCCTGAGTCCTGAGTCCTGAAGTCTGAAGGGCCAGTCCGACATCTGCCCAGCTCGCCCATGCGGGCGAGCGCTCCAGCGGACAGCGCACAAGCCGTCACCGGGAAGCCTCAGCCCACGCGTTCGACGCTTCGCGCGAACGGCAGGCAGTCTGTGTCGGGAGACCTGCGCCGGGAGACCTGCCGGGGCAGCGGTCGGCGGGAGGTCTGCTGCCAAGGCAAGTGGAGCCGGGCCGTGCGAGCGTTGTGGCAGCGAAATGCCGGGCCGTCCGATCGTTGTGACAGCGCGCAGTATCTCTGGCATTTCGCCTGACGGCGAAATAGCGGTTACACCGCGTGGCGCTCGCCGCGCAGGCGTCCTCGCCGGACAGGCGTCCTCGCCGCGCAGGCGCCCTCGCCGCGCAGGCGCCCTCGCCGGACGGGCGTGCTCGCCGCACGGGCCGCGCGGGCAAGCCGCGCGCGGGCCTCGCGCTGACGCGCGAGAGCCCGGGCGTCCTGACGGACGCAGGAAGCCGAGACCACGGATCGTCCCGCGCAACCGAATCGGATGAGGCGTGAGAGGGACACCCTGCGCATGATGTCACTCGACCGCCACTCTGCCGATCAGGCCAGGACCCCGCCTTCTCCCCTTCGTGACCCCATGAAGCCCAAGTTCCTTGCGCTGCTAGCTGTCTGTGCTGCCCTTGTCATCGGGGCGATTCGCTTTCTGCCCCAGTCGAACAGCTCATCGGGCAGTGAGGTGGGAGTGATGAACTCCGAAGAGGAAGCCGGAGACGAACCGGGCGGGCCAGGCGGTCTGGACGGCCGCCTCTCAGTGAGTACCGACGGGGAGTCGCGGAAGACTCTTGTGGCAGGAACGAAGTCGGAGCTGGCCGAGACAGCGGAGACCCTCCTGCCCGACTCCTCCATCTCCAGCACCATCACGGCCTTCATCCGCTGGCCCGACGGCGTCACCCCCACCGAAGACCTCGTCGTCTACGCGTTCGCCGCGCAGGTCGCCAGCGCGACGGTCCAGGCTGCCCTGAGCTCCGACACCTCCTCCGTCACCTACGAACGCCACGAGAATCGTCTCTTCGAAGGGATGGAGAGCCGGCGGGGCATCAAGAGTGACAACGTACTCGACGAGGCGCTGGCCAAGGGCCAGGTCAGTCGCCGCAAGGCCACGCCGGGGACCACGCGCGAGGGCACGGAATGGGCCGCGGAGTTCCCCTTTCCCCGCGGCCGCCAGCGCGTCTTCCTGCACGCCTTCGGCGGCGGCTACGGCACGACTCGTTCCTACGAGGTCCTGCTCGACGATCCCACCGTCACCCTCGAACCTCTTCAGCGGGCGACCGTGACCCTGCGCGCGAGCACCGAGGTGCCAGGCGCGCTGCTCACCGGTGCCCTCGTCCGAGCCGAACTCGAAGTGAACGCGAGCGGCACCATGGGAGCGGGATCGGACCGGGAGACGCGGTATCAGGCGGAACGCGCTCTCGATGTGGAAGGAACCGCGACCTTCATCGGCGTCCCCCCCGAAAGCGCCCTCAAGCTGATCGTCCTGCACGACACGCTTCCCCCCGCCGAGGTCAAATTCACGGCACCCGCAGCCGGCGAGTCGATGGAGATCAGCTTGCCCATCACCAGGGGGTCCACGCTCTCCGGGCGAGTTCTGGATGCCGAGGGCCGGTCGGTCGCCGGCGCCGCCGTGACCGCCGCTCTTCCCGGACGGACCTTCGGCATGGACGACGAGGTCTTCCGCGAGGTCCTCTCCGGCCCGGACGGCGCTTTCCGGCTCAGCGGCCTGCCAGCACCGGCCGTCATCGTGCGCGCGTCGAAGGAAGGCGCGCTGCAAAGCGGACGGGCGCGCATCGAGATCGACGGGGCCGCAGACTCGGACGATCTCACCCTCGTGCTCGAATCCGGCAAGTCGATCGAGGGCGTGGCGAAGTTCGCCGACGGAAAGCCGGCTCGGGGCCTGATCGTGCAGGCGACGTTCGACCTCGCTCACATGGGTGGCCCGTCGGCGCTCGGCGCGGCGCGAGGAGCCACCAATGAAACCACGGTACGGGACGATGGGTCCTTCACGGTGACCGGGCTCGGCTCTGGACCGTTCATGCTCACGATCTCCACGGGACCTCCGATCGGCACTCCGAGCCCCGCAAGCGAAGCAGGCGTTCGAAAGGCGCGCCTGGATGGCGTCCAGCCCGGCCAGGACAACGTCGAGCTGATCCTCCTTCCAGCGGCACGCATCACGGGCCTCTGCGTGGACGACGTGGGGATGCCGGTGCGAGACCGGAAACTCACCTGCCATCGCATCGTCCCGGGCAGTCTCGGCGATGTGCGCCTCGATCGGCGCCAGGCGCAGACGGACGACGAGGGAGCCTTCGCCTTCGAGGGTCTCGTGTCGGGCACCTGGGGGATCAGCCTCGTCTCCGAAACGCACGTCACGCCCCAGGAGGTCCGCGTCGTGGTCCGTGGCGAAGAAGAAGACCTCGAGATCGTGGCGCTCAGAAGCTGCACGATCAGCGGCACCGTCGTCGATCCCGACGGCAATCCGGCGAGCGGGGTGCGCGTGGGCCAGTTCTCGGACGAGCCGGTCTGGCGCGCTGCGCTGTCAGGCACGTCCTTTCCGGAGCCGACGACGAGCCAGGAGGACGGCACCTACAAGCTGCTCGGCGTGGTGCCCGGGCAGGTCAAGCTCCAGGCAACGTCCAACGAGTTCGCCCCTGCCGTGACGGAGGAGCTAACCGCTGCGCCGGGCGGCCTGCTCGAGGGGGTCACCCTGCGAATGAGCCGCGGCGGCACGATCGAGGGCGTGTGCTTCGACAGCGAAGGGAAGACCGCGAGCGGTCGACTCGTGACCATCCAGTCGATGTCGATGGACCTGATGCGCACGCTCTCGACCGATGCCGACGGGACCTTCCGGCAAACGGGCCTGACGCCCGGCCGGTACCAGGTCGTCGCCATCGACATGGAGATGGACTCGTCGAAGGACGCGGACGCTTCGGGCTTCGCTTCGATGATGGAGAACATGGAGATGGCGATGGCCACGGTCGAGGAAGGTGCGACCGAGTACCTCTTCCTCGGCGCGCCGCCGTCGTCACCCGTCGAAGTGACGGGCCAGATCACACGCGCCGGCGAGCCGGTCAGCGGGGCGATGGTGGCCTTCATGCCCGCCTCCACCGGCTTCTTCGAGAAGATGAAGATCGCGACGAGTGGCGCCGACGGACAGTTCACGCTGACGCTCGACGACGCGGGCGACTACATGGTGCAGGTGTCGAAGGTCGACGCGGGCGGGACCGGCCAGCAAAAGACGTCCGAGTTCTCCACGAAGATTCCCCTGGGTACCGAAGAGGCCAAGCGCGACTTCGAGGTACCCGGTGGCGCTATCGCAGGACGCGTGACTCTGCCGGACGGGAAGCCGGCGGCTGGCGTGCGGCTCACGGTATCGGGCTCGGGCGCCATCCGGACCGACAGGCTCATGGGCGGCAGCTACGCCGAGACCCTGACGAGAGCGGACGGAAGCTACGAGGTCGAGGGGATCGGACCGGGCACCTACCAGGTCATGGCGGGCGGCGCGATGCCCATGAACGACTCGGTGACGACGACGGCCCGCGTGATCTCCCGCGAGATCACGGTCGGCGAGAACAACCGGGTAGACGACGTCGACCTGGAGCTCGAGGAGCCGGGAGAGGCCCTCGTGACGGTCCGCGAAGCCGGCGGAACACCGGCTGCCGGGTGCAGCCTCTTCCTGCGGGACGACAAGGGCCGGCACACGGAGTTGATCTCGATGATCGTCACGAACAGCTCCGGCAAGGCCACGCTCCAGGGCATCGCGCCCGGACGCTATTCGGTGGCCGCCCGCGCCGAGACGACGGCCAGCCAGGAGAGCCCCTTCTTCGAGGTCCGATCCGGGGAAAGGACGCCCGTGGAGCTGCTGCTGGAGCCGGGCGGCGTTTTCATCGCCACCCTCAAGGTCAAGGGCAGCGACGAGGCCCCCGTCGCCAACGTTCAGGTCCTCGATGATCAAGGCTTCGACGTCACGCGAAGAATGGGGATGGTGGACATGCGATCCAAGAACTCGGACCGGGCTGTCGGGCTCTACGAGCGACGCGTGGGCCCGCTCGCCCCTGGCCGGTACACCCTTTTGGCCACGACGGCCGAGGGCCTGACGGCGCGGCGTCGCGTCGATCTGGAGGCCGGGGAGGAAAAGACGGTGACGCTGCTCCTCAAGTAGTTCACGATCCTGGAGCGATCTCCTCCTCTCTCCCGCCCCCACCCCATCCGTGAAGCCAACCCTCGCTCTCCTTGGAGCCGCCGCACTCGTGATCGGCTGCGGCGCCTTCTTCTTTCTCGCCAGCTCCGACGAGGCGTCTTCTGGCTCAGGCACGGCGGGGCTCACGCTCTCCATGGGAGATTCGTCCGAGGCCGGCGATCCCTCCGGCGAAATGGACCCGGACGTGCCCGCGCTCAAGGGCGCCGAGAGCGCCTCCGTGCGGACGGAAGCCGAGATCGCCGCGCTTCCCCCGTCGACGGATGCCGCGGCGAGCGCGGCCGCCGATCGCAACGTCGACCCGGCGACGGCGCGACGCGTGATCGTCGAGATCGCCTGGCCCGCCGGCACGCCCTCGCTGGAAGCCGAACAAGGGGAACGCCGGCTGATCGCCTGGTCGGACGAGGCGATCGACGCCGAGAACTTCGACTGGCAGGACCCAGCGATGCAGCGCAGGATGCGCCGCCGCAGCTCGGGGCAGGCCGCGCTGCTTTCGATCGGGCGGCGTGCCTCCGAGGACGAGGTGCGCTTCGACGTCGTCACGCTGGAGGGTGGCGTCTCGCGCGTGGAAGTTCTCTTCGATGGGAGCGCCGTCGAGGGGCGACTGCAGCTCGCGTCGCGCTACCTCTACCTGCCCGAAGCCCCCACCCTCCAGCTGGCCTCGGCGCCCGCGGTCGTGCGCCTGGAGCCCGAGGTCGGCGCCTGGGTGACGGGCCGTGTGGCACCTGACGCTGCGAAGGTCCAGGCGGACGCCGACGGCCAGTACGGAACGGTCTCGCTGCGCGGCGGAACGCTCGGCGGCGGGCCCGGGCGCAGGATGAACTTCACCGATCGCGAGGTCCCGCTCGGCGAGGACCTGACGTTCGACTTCCACGGCGTGAATCCCGGCCTCGTTCTGCGGGTGACGGCGGACGTGCCCGGCAACGCGCCGATGACGAGCGATGCCCTGGAACTCAACCCCGGCGCCCGGACGTTCTGCTCGATCCGCGTGCGCCGCGGCAGCGCCCTTTCGGGCCGGGTCCTCGATCCCTCGGGCGACCCGATCGCGGGCGCGCTCGTTTCGGCCGGGAAGAACGGAGGCATGTTCGGTCGTGGCGGCGCCCGCCGCGAGGCGACCTCCGATGCGAAGGGCCGCTTCTTGATCACGGGCCTGGAAGCGGGCAGCTATTCCCCCACCGCGGCGCTGGAGGGCTGGCGAAGCGGCCGCGTCGAGGAAGCGATCGAGCTGGCGGAGGACGTGACGCTCAGCGACGTGCTGATCCGGCTCGACCCGGGCCTCGAGATCGTCGGACGCGTGCTGATGCCCGACGGAGCTCCGGCGGGTGGTGCGCGACTTCGGCTGACCCAGCCTGAACCGGGGAGCGACGATCGTGGCGGCATGCCGTGGGGCCAGCGCCGCGAGCGGAGCGAGCGCAAGGAAGCCGTCGCCGACTCCCTCGGGACGTTTCGTTTCACCGCGCTGGCGAGGACGCCCGCGCGGATCGCGGCTTCGATGGTGCCCGACGTGGAAGGCGGGGCCTTGCTCGCGGCATCAGCGGAGAAGCTCCAGCCCGCGCCTCCGGGCTCGTCGAAGCCCGTGGAGCTGCGTCTCGCCCCCACCGTCACGATCCGCGGGCGCGTTCTCGACGATCGCGGCGAGGCCGTGACCGAGTTCGATGTGCGCGCGGCTCGCGAGGGCTTCACCTCACGCTCTGGCGCCGGAGACGGCGTGCGCGGGTCCTTCGCGGCGCGCGAAGACGGCACCTTCGAACTCGAGGGAGCGGCCGTCGGAACCTGGCAGGTCAGCATCGCAGCCGAAGGGCTGGAGTCCCCCGAGGACCAGACGCTGACCGTTCAGCTGCCCCAGGAAGGTCCTCCGCTCGAGTTCACGCTGACGCGGCTCGGCGCGGTTCGCGGGGTGGTCGTGGACCCGAGCGGCGCGCCCGTGGCCGGCGCCGAGGTGCGGCGCGACGCGGGCGGCTTCGGGTTCGGCGGCCGGGGCGGTCCAGGGGGCGGCGGCGGCAGCGTCAAGAGCGCGAAGGACGGCACCTTCGAACTCGCCGCGCTTTCCCCGGGTAGCCAGGTCCTCGTGGCGAACAGCGACGACTGGGCGCCTTCGGAGCCCACCACCTTCGAGGTCGTTCCGGGCGCCGATACGCTCGGGGCGGTGCTGACGCTGCGCCTCGGAGGCACGATCGTGGGCGTCGTCCGCGATGACGCCGGGAACCCCTGGCCGGGCCGTCGAGTGACCTACGCGAGCGGCGGCGGCCCCATCGCCATGTTCGGCGCCGAGTCGGCCACGGATACGGACGCGCGGGGCGCGTTCCGCTTCGACCACGTCGCGCCGGGCAAGTGGGTCGTGAACGCGGCGCCCGGCGAGGCGGAGATGATGGAGACGATGCAGTCCGGCGATCGGCAGTCGGCGTTCTTCGACCTCCTCTCGAAGAACCTGTCGGCCGACGTGGTGGTCGAGGACGGACAGGAAGTCCGCGTGGACCTCGGCGCCGAGGCGCGGGATCCGGTCACGGTGTTCGGAACCGTGACGGTGCGGGGCGACGCGGTCCGCGAGGGGAACGTGACGCTCGCGCGCGAGGGAGCCGACCTGTTCGCCAACCTCAAGCGCGCCGACATCGGCCAGGACGGTACGTACCGGATCGAACTGGATCGGCCCGGGGCCTACATCTTCGCGGTCGAGCGCGGATCCGGTAGGAACCAGTTCTTCGTCGATATCGCGAGCGGCGAGGAGCAGCGCGTGGACCTGGAACTCCCCGAGGGAGGCGTCGCGGGTCGCGTGCGAGACTCGGAGGGCAACGCCGTTGCGGGCGTTCGTGTTTCGGTGGAAGGCCAGTCGTCGCTGTCCTTCGCGAGGTTCAACCCGCGCGGAGCCATCACGGACGAGAACGGCGGCTACGAGATTCTCGAGCTGGATCCGGGCACCTACACGCTCCGGTTCGGCAGCGAGACCTTCGGGCCGCGCGCCAGGGGCGGAAACGACTCGGCCGCTGGTCTGGGCCGCGTGGTGGTCGACGATGTCGTCGTCACCCGCTCGGAGGTCAAGGCGGGCCTGAACGTGGAGCTTCCTGGCGCGGGCCGCATCACGGGCATCGTCAGGGATCTCCAGGGAGATCCGGTCCCCGGCGCGACGATCTTCGTCCGCGACCGATCGGGCAGGCCGGTCGACTCGATCTCGACGACGACCACGGGAGCGTCGGGCAGGTTCACCTACTCACGCCTCTCGCCGGGCACCTACAGCGTGAGCGCCCAGACCGACACGGCCGCAGCGCCGGACGTCAGCGGCGTCATCGTCAAGGAGAGCGAGGACGCCGAGGTCGAGCTGGAGCTGTCCGACGCGAGCATGCTGGTCGTCACGACGGTGGACGACGATCAAGAGCCGGTCCGCGCCCAGCTCTCCGTGCGCGACAGTGACGGCCGAGAGATGACGGGCCTGGTGGGCCTGCGCTCCTTCCGAAGCATGGGCACCGGCCTTTCGACCACCGAGCAGAAGATTGGGCCGCTGACGCCTGGCCGTTACACCGTGACCGCGACGGCCCAGGACGGCCGGACGGCGACCAAGAAGGTCACGGTCCGCGATCGTGATGAGACGTCGGTTCGGGTGAAGTTCAAGGACTGATGGCTCACAGGGTTCAGGCCATCCCCTGTGGTGGCTCCGCGGCAGTTCACGGCCGGGCGTCATGGCGGACGCAGGGGACGCAGGGGACGCAGGGGACGAAAGTGCCCTGCCTCACCGTGCCCGCATCCAGGCCAGGAGGCCGGCCATGTCCGCCGGGAGATCGGCCTCGAAGGTCATGCGCTCGCCCGTTTTGGGATGGTCGATCTCCAGCCGCCTGGCATGGAGTGCTGGCCGCTCCATGCGCGGCACACCCGCCGGGATGGGCAGCTTCGGGGCGCCGCCGATCTTGTAGACACGGTCGTAGAGAATGGGCATGCCCGCCGCCAGCAGGTGGACACGGATCTGGTGCGTGCGGCCGGTCTTGGGCATCGCGGCGATAAAAGACGCGAAGCCGAAGGTCTCCAGCGTCTCGATCATCGTCTCGGCGGTCCGGGCCTCGCCGGCCTCCAGCATGTCCTCGCGCAGGTGCTCAGGGACCACGCGCATTCGGTCAGGGCTCTGGGTCGAGGTGGCGATGGCGCCGGTGAGCCACTCCGTATCGAAGCGCGGCACGCCGTGGACGATCGCGTTGTAGGTTTTCTGGACCGTTCGCGCCTGGAACTGGGCCTTCAGGTTCTGGAGCGCCGATTCGGTGCGGCCAAGCACCAGCACTCCGCTGGTGAGGCGGTCGAGGCGATGGACGATGCCCGGGCGATTCTCGCCCTGGACTTCGGGAAGCGGGCCGTAACGCTCCACCGCCAGGTCGGAGACGGTGCCCGCGATCTGCCGGGGGTTCGGGTGAGTCACCAGGCCCGCCGGCTTGTCGATCACGGCGATTTCGTCGTCCTCGTAGAGCACCGTCAGGTCGTTGATGATCCCGCCGCGCGTGTCCGTGGAGGTCTCGCGCTCGTCGTCGAGGCGGATCGAGACTTTCTGCCCCGCCTTCATGGCCGTGTTCGGCCGCGTGATCGGCACTCCGTCCACCTCGACGGACCCGGACTTGACGGCCTTCTGCAGGCGGCTCCGTGACCAGCTCGAAACGGCGTCCGCGAGGACGACGTCCAGCCTCGCGCCGCCGAGAGACTCCGCGACTTCGAAGGTTTGAATCGTTTCCGCCATGATTCCGGCCATTCTAGATGCGGACAGAGGCCGAAACGCTACGCATTTGCACTCTTTCATTCGTGTCGCCCAACCGGTATCTATGGAAGCCCCCATGGAAACCGAAAGGCCCCTTCACATCCTGCTGGCAGATGACGAGCGTCTGACGCTCGAGATCCTCGGGACCGTCCTCGAGGCCCACGGCTTCCAGGTTCACCTTTCGACCACCCCCGTAGACGCGATCGCGTCGATCGAGAGAGAGAGGTTCGATGCCGTCGTCACCGACGTCGTCTTCGATGGCCGAAGCGCCGGTGAGGAGATCCTCGCCGCAACGCGAAAGCTTCAGCCCCAGGCGATCTGCCTCCTCATGACCGGCTACCCGCGGGTGGATGCCGCCGTTCAGGCTATGAAGGTCGGCGCGGTGGACTACCTGCAGAAGCCTGTCGAACCCAAGGTCCTCGCCGCCACGATCCAGCGGGCCGTGAGCGAGAAGCGGCTCGCCAAGGAGGAGCTTCCGTTCCAGGACCTCGTCGACATCCTCTCCGGTCTCGTCGCCAAGTCCATCGAACGGGTGGATCCCTACACGGCGGGCCACGGGGAGCGAACGCGGCGCTATTGCCGCCTCGTGGCGGAGGACTTCGGCCTCGATGCAAAGACCGTCGAGCGGCTCGAACTCGCGGCCATCGCCCACGACTATGGGAAGATCTTCCTCGACGACCTGGGCTTCCTCACGAAACAGGGCGCCCTCTCCCCCAGGGAACGGATGGAGATGAAGCGCCACCCGCTCGTCGGCGCAGAGCGGCTCGGCGCCCATCCCCAGCTCGCCGAGGTGGTCCAGTTCGTGGCCGAACACCACGAGCGCTGGGACGGAACGGGCTATCCCTTTCGGATCAAGGGGCGAGAGATCTCACGCCCCGGCCGCATCCTCTGCGTCGTGGAAGTGTTCGATTCGCTCACGACCCGTCGCTCCTACAAGAACGCCTGGTCTCTCCAGAAGACCATCGACTACTTCGAGTCGCAGGCCGGGCGCGCCTTCGACCCCGAGATTCTGGATACCTTCCTCCGCCTCCTGGAAGCCCATGGAGCTTCGTGGCTGGAGGCCCCCAAGGCGGATCTGACCGCGGCCGGGCTCCTGGTCCCCGCCGAGCGCGGGGAGCTTCCAAGCCCGCCCAGGATCGCCGCAGGGACGATCGGCAGCGGCATTTTGACCCAACAGGCCTGATCCAGGTCCAATCCGGGTCGAGTCCGGGCAAGAAGGCTCGCCTGTCCCTCGGATACACGCGGCCCCGGAGCGTCCGCCACACCCGATTCCCTCCTGTTGGGCGGCGAGTCGGACGTCGGCCCGCTAACCTGTGCGGCCCGTTCCACCGGGACAGGAGCCTGGGCGACAGAATCCAGATCCGCGGCGGAACGATCGAAACCGCGGCGGCGGTGTGTCCTATGAGGCACGCGGGCCCAGGTTCCCCCTTCCGACGATCGCCCCCTTAGAGACGCCTTCTCGAACAGACACCATGATGAGCATGAAGACGCTAAATCGCCGCTTGACGCTGGCAGCGCCCCTTTCCGTAGCCCTCCTGACCGCCGGGACCGGGCTGGCCATCGGCAGCACCAACGGCTCCGCGACGGCCGGCTCGATGGGCGACGATACCCTCACCGTGTCCCCCAGCGAGGAGCTCCCGCCGGGCATGATCGACCTCAAGGGTGGGAAAGTCACCATGGGGTCGACGCCCAAGGCCATCGAGGAGCTCATGACGAACGCCTCGAACCAGAAGATGATTCGCGTGCTGGACGGCGAAACGCCGGAGCACTCGTCGCGGGTGGGGTCCTTCGCCATCGGCAAGTACGAGGTCACCAACGAGCAGTACCTCGAGTACGTGAAGGCGACCGGCAAGCGCCCGCCGGAGAACTGGGCGGGCAAGGCCCTCGATGAAGCCCGTGCGGCCTTCGGCAAGGCCGAAGCCGAGAAGGCGATGGCCGACAAGTCCTACGATCGCCAGAAGTGGGACGAGGCCAAGAAAGACGCCTGGTGGCGCAGCAACTGGCAGGAAGTCGACTGGGCCATCCCGGAGGGCCAGGAGGCCATGCCCGTTTGCTACATCGACTTCGACGACGCCGTCGGCTACGCCCGATGGGCAGGTCTGCGCCTCCCCACCGAGGAGGAGTGGGTCTTCGCGGCCCGCAGCGACAAGAAGAGCGTCTTCCCGTGGGGCGACGACTGGAACGGCGAGAAGCGAGCTCACACGAGTGAAACGGGCAGCGAGAAGCCGCGTCCGGTCGGCTCGTTCCCGGACGGCGCGAGCCCCTTCGGCGTCCAGGACATGGCGGGCAGCGTCTGGGAATGGACGGCGGACCCGTACAACCCCTTCAAAGACTTCAAGCCGAACACCTACAAGTTCAAGAAGTCGAGCGGCAAGGAGAAGGTCACGCCGGAGCCGAACTTCAACTCGAGCTTCCGCATCATCAAAGGAGGCTCGCCGCAGGTGCCCATGCTCGCGGCCAGGATTGCCACGCGACAAGGAGCCAAGCGCACCCAGACGACGAACGCCGTCGGGATGCGAGTCGCCTCCAGCGTCACGCCTGGCGTCGACCGGGCCCGGGCCATCTGGGAGACCGATGTCCAGCCCAGCCAGGCGCGCACCCAGGGCGAGGTCTTCGACTTCGACGGCGTGGTCGCGCTCGATCGCTGGTCCGCCGATACGCCGGACAAGCGCGCGGACGGCTACTCCGTGATCAAGGGCTACGACCACATCCTCTTCGCACCGCGCAACGAGTTCGAGACCACTCCCGGCGGCGAACTCAACCGCGAGAGCCGGAAGCAGCCCGTGGTCCTCGGCATCTTCGCCACCACGGTGCCCATCCTGGAGCCCGCGCTTGCGCCGGGGACCTACTTCGTCGCGTACCGCGAGAAGGGTCGCATGATGGTGTCTGGAGCCGAGGAGATGCCCGCCGAAGGCGACGAGAAGAAGAAGGAAGGTGACGACGAGGGCGAGGGCGAGGACGAAACGCCGGAGGCAGGCGACGAGATCCCGCTCGAGCTTCTCACGCCCGCCGAGCGCCTCCTGCGCCAGATCGACCTCAAGAAAGACCTCCTGATCTTCACGACGGTCGACACCGGCGAGTACGTCACGTCCATGGAGTTCCCGCAGATCAAGACGGACGTCAAGGCCACGAAGGCCGACGACGGCGAGATCATCTTCTCGAAGAAGGCCGCCTTCGACGAGAACAAGGAGAAGATCCAGGAGGACTGGATGAAGTTCAAGGCGAACATCCGCCGCTCCAGCTCACGGGTGATCCCCATCGAGTTCGACATGAAGGTGGACGGCGCAGCACTCGGGACGAAGTGGCGCACGGAGCGCATCAGCCCCACCGGCAAGTAGCCAACCTTTGCGGGTCGAACGGGAACATTCCCGCGGCCTGAAAACTCGCGCCGGAAGACGAGGGCGAGCCGCACCTGCACCGTGCGGCTCGCCCTCTCTTGGTTTCGGGGCGGACGCTGTCATTGGACGCTCGAAAACGGCACGCTTGCCCCATGGAAACGACGATCCTGCCTGGAAGGCCGAAGGGCCGCGTATCGATTTCCCTCTGCATGATCGCCAGGAACGAGGAGAGGTTCCTGGCGGAGTGCCTGCGCTCGGTCCGCGGAGTCGTCGCCGAGAGCATCGTGGTCGATACCGGCAGCACGGACCGGACCAAGACGATCGCGGCCGAAGCGGGCGCGCGCGTCGTCGACTTCCCCTGGTGCGACGACTTCGCGGCGGCGCGCAACGTGGGCGTCGAACTCGCGACGGGAACGCACATCCTCGTGCTGGATGCCGACGAGCGCCTGGCGCCGGGGATGGGCCCGAACCTCCTGAAGGCCGCCGCCGACCCCGAGCTGCTCCTCGGCTGCCTCGCGCTCTACAACGCCAGCGAGATGACCGCGACGTTCGACGAGGTGCTCGACGGCGTCAAGCGACTGGGCGAGGTCGCGTTCGTTCCGAGGCTCTTCCGCAACCTTCCGGAGATGCGCTTCCAGCGCCGCGTTCACGAGTCGCTGACCTGGGGGTTCAATTCGCTGCAGGCCAAAGGCGTGGGGATCTCGAAGGCCGTCGGCGCCGCGCTCGTTCACTACGGCGATGTCCCCACCCACCGCGCGGGGATGGCCAAGGATGATCGCAACCAGGCACTCTTGCGCAAGTGCCTGGAGGAGGACCCCGCCGACGGCGAGGTGGCGGGCTACCTCGTCGTCGATCTGATTCGTCGGGGCGAAGTGCAAGAGGCGCTGGAGGTCGGCGAGCGACACTTCGCTCCGTTCCTCGCGCGCAACGAGAACAGGCTGCCTGGCTTTCTGCCCGAGAACATGGTCCGGATCGGGTACTCGCTCGGCCTCGCCCAGGTGGAGGTCGGAAGGCCCGCGGACGCGATTCGGACGACGCAGGCCTCGCGGCGGCACACGCCCGACGGGCACCCGAACCTGGACTACATCGAAGGTCTCGGGCAGCTTCTGCTCGGGGACCTGGACGAAGCGGAGCGGCTCTTCCGCGCCACCCGAGCGGTCGACGGCCGCGGATTCGCCCAGCCGGTGCTGCCTGCGATCACGTCGGAACTCTCCATGCTGAAACTCGCGGGGATCGCCCTGGAGCGCGGCGACCTCGAGCTGGCGCGCCAGGAGCTGCCGCCGCGCGCGGGCAAGTGGATCTACCCCGTCGACCTCGTGCTGGCGGAGATCGAGCTGGCCCAGGGGAAGCCGGACAAGGCCATGGAGCGGCTCGCGCTTCACGTCGATCGCAAGGACGTCGCGCCGGACTGGTACGTTCTCGTGCACCGGGCGCTGACGGCGCTGGGCAAGGACGCCGAGAACCTGATCGAGCTGGCGCAGGCGGCAAGGCCAGGGGCCTGGCTGGAGCGGCGGCGGCTCAGCTTGCTGAACGGAAGCGCCCGCTGACCCGATCACCCGCGTAGCCGCGCAAGGTCGTCCGCGATCCCCATCAGATCCGGGCGTCCGGTCTTCGGACCGAAGTGTTCCGCTTCCCGCCCGGCAAGCGATTCGAGTTCGGAGGCGAGTCGATCGACGGAGGCCGCGCGGGCCGAGGCCTCCAGATTCGGGCGGAAGAGCGAGCGAACGCAAGCGCCGAGGGCCGCGGACTCCAGGCTCGAAAACCGCGTGCGATGGCAGTACGGGCCTGACGTCGGCCAGGGACGCCAGGTCTCACCGAACGCGAGATCGGATCGATCTTCGGCTCGCAGGACTTCGATGTACGCTTCGGCCTCGGCCTCCTCCCCCTGGCCGAAGAGCGCCTCGACCAGCCGTACGCGGTTCTGGTTCACGTTGACTCCCCCATCGATGAGTGCGCGCGCGACCCGTGCCAGCAGCCCGTAGTCGAAGGAACGGCGGATATCGGCGGAGACGGTGAGGTGAACCGCTGCCGAATCGAGCACCGCCCACCAGAGTTCGACGAGTAGCCCCACCGGCTCGGTCGCGATCCGATCCAGAATCGCCTCCAGCGCGACCCCGAGGATCGCCGCGGTCTTCGGGGAATCACAGATCACGCCGTTCAAGAGATTGGCCGCCTCCCATCGCACGCGAACGTCCGAATCCGCCGGGAGCGCACCCTGGATCACCGCCTTGGCGGCGGCCAGATTGGTGGTCGCGGTGAACTGATTGCGTGGACGATCGAAGCGAGCGAACCCGACGAGCTCGAACGGAACGCGGGCCAGCGCAGGATGAAGGATCTGTGCATCGACACCTCGGAGGTGATGGAACGGATCGATGCGGAAGAGCGCCAGGTGAACGAGGGCGCGCGCTTCGTCGCGGTAACCGGGTGGACCTGGGTCCTCGAAGAGCGCCGAAGCGAGGGCGAGGATCTCACCGAACGCGAGCTTCGCCAGCTGGATCTGGAGGGAGTCGGCGTCCGGCATCATCGTTCCGTGGCCCACGAAGACGAGGTGGCCGTCGGCTCGCCTGCGGAGCTGCGACCAGAGTCGAGAGAGCGCCGAGTACCACGCACTCGGGGCCGCGGTGACGACGTGGTCACCGCTCGAGACCTCGAAGAGCCCGTTCGGAAGTCGTGTGACGGTGAACGCGGGAACTCCGGCTGGCGGAGGCACCGAGAGATCGAGATCGCCGGGCGTGACCTCGAGCGGAAGATGGCGATCGAAGGCAGTGAACGCAGGCGCGATGACGGCGCGGAGAAGTGCTTCGAAGGCGGCCTCGACGGAGGGCGCCGGCGACCCGGGCCCCGCGGCCAGCGTTCGCGCGGGAGCGCCGGGGCTCAGTTGGAGAAGAGACTCCTCGGTTCGGTAGAGGTCTGCCGTCATCCAGGCGAGCGTTCCCGGAGCGGGAGCGGCTGGCTCTGCGCCGACGTAGACTCTGCGATCGTCCTCCACCGCGGAGATGCCCAGCTGGCGCGCGGAGCGCGCGTCGATCCCGTCGATGCGCTCGCCGCGGTACCAGACGCTACGTCCATCGGTCAGGTAAGACTGTCGATGCAGACCGGGGAGGTCCTCACCGAGACGTGTGACCGCGTCGAGCCGCACGTCCTGCAGCTCGACCCATGGCTGGCCCCACTGGCTGAGGAACGTCCGCCGGCCATCGGTGAGGAGCGCGTCGGAGCGATTGACGGCGTTGACGCTGAACGGGCGGTACTCGGCGGCCTGCCAGTCGAAGGGCGCGAGATCCTTCGGAGGCTCGACCTGCTGGGTCCCGAAGTAGAGCCATCCGCCATCGGTCGCGTAGTGGGGATCGAGTTCGCGGAAAGCCTCGAGGGAGCCTGCGCCCTTCTTCAGCCGGATCGGCTTGTCCAGGAAGAACGCCGCCCCGGCGTCGCGGCCGTAGCTCTGGCCGAGGCTCTGGAAGGACGCGGCGTCCGCCCGCTTGATGGGCTTCAGCTTCGTCTCCATTACCAGAAACACCTGGTGGGCGTCGCGGGCGTGCGAGGCCCCGAGCACCTCGAAGGTGTCGGCATCGATCTTCACTCCCTTGACGGCGCGACCCCTGTAGAGGATCGCGCCGCCTTCCCGGGAAAAGGGCTCGGGGAGCGGCACCGGATCAGAACGCGGCGGCGTTGCGCTCGAGGAGCTCCTTCTCGAGCCTCAGCTCTTCGAGCTTCTCCTTCTCGGCGGCGACGACGTCGTCATCGGCCTGGGAGAGGAAGCCGGGGTTCTGGAGCTTCTTCTCCGTGCCCATGAGCGCCTTCGCGACCTTGGCGGCGCGGCCCTCCAGCACGGTCTTCAGCTTGGCGAAGTCCACGTCCTCGCCGAGGATCACGTAGGTCTCGATCCCGTTGCCGATGGCGACGGCGCTCTGCGGCGGCTGGGGTGCCCCCTCCGTGATCTCCAGCGACTCGATGAAGCCCAGCGACGCCGCGGCTTCGGCGTGGCGCTGGAGCACCTCGCGGAGCTCGGGACGCGGGGCGTTCACGACGACGGGGAGGAGGCGGCGCTCGGCCGCCATCGTGAGCGCGCGCACGCGGCGCACGCAGCCGACGAGATCCTGGACGCTCTCCATCTCGGACTCGGCCGCCTCGTCGATGCCGAGGCCCTCGCCCGTGGGCCACGGCGCGGACACGAGCATGCTCGGGGCGGTTTCGCCCAGGGTCTCGTGGAGCGATTCCCAGAGGGCTTCGGTGAGGTACGGCGTGAACGGATGCAGGAGACCCAGGGTGTCCTTCAAGACGCGCGTCAGGGTCGCGCGGGCGTCCTGGGCCGAGGCCTCGTCCTCGCCGGTGAGGCGGTGCTTGGAGAGCTCGACGTACCAGTCGCAGAAGTCGTTCCAGACGAAGCGGTACATGGTCTGGGCCGCATCGTTGAAGCGATACTCGTTGAGGCCCGCGGAGACCTCGACCACGGTGCGCGCGAGACGGCTCAGGATCCAGCGATCCTCGAAGCGCGTGGACGGCCCGGTGGCGCGGTCGCCGCCGAGGTTCATCATCACGAAGCGCGCGGCGTTCCAGACCTTGTTGCAGAAGCGGCTGCCCTGGTCGAAGCGGTCGGGCGAGAGGCGGACGTCCTGGCCCTCCTTCGTGAGGAGCACGAGGCTGTAGCGCACGGCGTCGGCGCCGTACTGCTCGATCATGGTTAGCGGGTCGATGCCGTTGCCAGCCGACTTGCTCATGCGCTTGCCCTTGCCGTCCAGCACGGTGGCGTGGATGTAGCAGGTGCTGAACGGATTGCGGTCGGCCTCCGGAAGCTCGGGAAGGAAGGCGTAGCCCGCCATCACCATGCGCGCGACCCAGAGATAGATGATCTCCTGGGCCGTGGACAGGAACTGCGTCGGGTAGAAGCGCGCGAGGTCGGGAGCGCCGGGGGTGGGCCAGCCGAGGGTCGCGAGCGGCCAGAGCCATGACGAGGCCCACGTGTCGAGGACGTCGGGGTCCTGGCGCACGATGGGCTTGCCGGTCTTCGGGTGGGGAGCGCCGATCTCCAGCGTCTCGATGGACGCGACGCCGACGTCGTCCTCGTCGTACCAGACGGGGATGCGGTGGCCCCACCAGAGCTGGCGGCTGATGCACCAGTCCTGGACGTTCTCCAGCCAGTGGAGGTAGACCTTGCCCCAGCGCTCCGGGCGGAACTGGAGGTCTCCCTTCCTGAGCGCGCCGATGGCGGGCTCGGCGAGGGGCTGCATCTTGACGAACCACTGCTCGCTGATGAGCGGCTCGATCGGTGACTTGGAGCGGTCCGAGGTGGAGACGTTGTGGGTGATGTCCTCGACCTCGGCGAGGAGCCCCCTCTCGTCGAGCTGGGCGACCAGCTCCTTGCGCACGACTTCGCGCGACTTGCCCGCGAAGGGCCCGCCGTGCTCGTTGAAGGAGCCATCCTTGTTGAGGAGGCTGATGATCGGGAGGTTGTGGCGCTGGCCGCGCTCGTAGTCGGCGGGGTCGTGGCCGGGCGTGATCTTGACCGCGCCCGAGCCATACTCTGGATCCACCGACTCGTCCGCCACGATCGGGATCTCGCGATCCACGAAGGGCAGGCGGACCTTGGTGCCGACGAGGTCCCGGTAGCGCTCGTCGCTCGGGTGCACGGCCACGCCGGTATCGCCCAGCATCGTCTCGGGGCGCGTGGTCGCCACGACGAGGAATTCGCCGGGCCTGTCCACGAGCGGATACCTCATGTGCCAGAGCTTGCCCTTCTTCTGGACGTACTCGATCTCGTCGTCGCTGACGGCGGTCTGAAGCACGCAGTCCCAGTTGACGAGGCGTGCGCCGCGGTAGATGAGCTGTCGCTCCCAGAGTTCGACGAAGGCGGTCCGCACGGCGAGGGAGAGGTCCTCGTCCATGGTGAACTTGGTGCGGGTCCAGTCACAGGAGCAGCCGAGGCTCCGGAACTGGTGGAGGATCATGGCGCCGTGCTTGTCCTTCCAGTCCCAGATGCGCTGGAGGAACTCTTCCCGCCCCAGGTCGTCCCGGGTCTTCCCCTCCTCGGCGTAGATCTTCTTCTCGACGACGGCCTGGGTGGCGATGCCCGCGTGGTCGGTCCCGGGAACCCAGAGGGTGTCGTACCCATCCTTGCGCCGGTGGCGAACGACGATGTCCTGGATGGTCCCGTTCAAGGCGTGGCCCATATGCAAAACACCGGTCACGTTGGGCGGAGGAATCATGACGGTGAACGTCTTCCTCCCCTCCACGGGCTCGGCGGGCGGTGTGAAGCAGCCAGACTGCTCCCAGCGCTCGTAGAGCGGACCTTCGATTTCTTTGGGCGTGTAGCGGGTCGAGAGTTCCATGTCGAGAGGCCCGGAAATGAAAAGAGGGGCTCGAATCACCCGAGCCCCCAACTCCGGGCCCCCCATGCCACCCGCGACCAAGTCGAGGGTCAAGCCCGAGCCCCATCTTCCTCCTCATCCCGACACGTCCGTACCAGGTCCGTCCATTCCGGAACGTTCGGACCAGGTCCGTCCATTCCGGAATGGACGGACCTGGTCCGGACGTTCCGGAATGGATGGACCTGGTACGGACGTGTCGCTTGCGGGGGCTACTCGCCCAGGGCGGTCGTGAGGCCTTGTTTCAGGGATTGAAGGGGCGTGGTGAGGTGGGTCTGGGCCAGGGTCGCGTTCAGGGAGACGTCCTTGGGGCGGGGCGCCTTCGTGGGGAGGTCGGATTGCAGGGTCGGGGTGATTTCGGCGCGGGCTTCGGGTTCTGGCATTCCCATCGCTCTCAGGACCGCAATGCCGAAGTCGTAGCGGCTCGTTCGGGTCGTGCCGGCCAGGTGGATCGGGCCCGGATGGTCGAAGTCCAGGAGCTCGATCAACGCCGCGGCCGCGTTCGTGACCTCCAGGGGCGTGCGCCACTCGTCCACGAAGAGACGCGGGGACTCGGAGCGCTCCACCTGCTCCAGGATCGAATCGCTCGCCCCCAGGCCGCGGCCTCCCGAGTTTCCGTAGAGCAGCGGCAGACGCGCGATCGTGGTGTCGGGGTAGGCCGAGAGCGCGGCGCGCTCGCCCGCCAGCTTCGTCACCCCGTACGTGGAAACCGGGGCCGGGGTCGCGGTCTCCTTGAAACCGCCCTTCGGGGCATCCTCTGCGCCGAAAACCAGGTCCGTCGAGACGTGAATGAGCCGCGCCCCGTGGGCCTGGCACCACGCGGCGATCAGGCCCGGAAGGACGCCGTTCAGCGCCTGGGCCAGCTCGGAATCCTCCTCGCAGGCGGCTGCTCGCGAGAGAGCCGCGCAATGGATCACCTCCGTGGGACGAACGCGGTCGAGGAGGCGCTCGGCTCCCCCATCCAGCAGCTCCGTCTCGATCCACTGGGCCGCGTCCCGCGGCGTCGTGAAGCGGGGCGCCAGAAGAGCCGGGGAGCGGGTCTGCGCGACCACCAGTGGCCCCAGCGGGTCGCTGAAAGTCCCCTCTCGCTGGCTCCGCGCACAGGCCGCCGCGACCACATGCGCCCCGAGAAATCCACTCGCCCCCGTCACCAGGGTCGTCCGCTCCATTCCGTCACTCATGGGAACGATCTTAACCGCCCGGAGCCCGAGTGCGATTCGTTAGCGTGACGGCATGCAGCCTTCCACCGACATCGACGACACGACCGCCCAGCTCACCGAGTGGCGCCATGACTTCCACCGCCACCCCGAACTCGGCTACCACGAGACCCGCACCGCCCGCCTCGTCGCCGAGCGCCTCCGGTCCTTCGGCCTCGACGTCCACACCGGCCTGGGCATCACCGGCGTCGTCGGCACCCTCTCCGGCACCCTCGGCGATGGACCGACCCTCGGTCTTCGCGCCGACATGGACGCGCTCCCCATGACCGAGGAGACGGGCGCACCGCACGCGTCCGCGTCCCCCGGCGTCTTCCACGGCTGCGGACACGACGGACACACCACGATGCTCCTCGGCGCCGCCCAGGCCCTTGCCAGGAACCCGGCCTTCGCGGGAACCGTGCACTTCATCTTCCAGCCCGCCGAGGAGGGCCTCGCCGGCGCGAGAGCGATGATGCAGGACGGTCTCTTCGAGCGCTTCCCCTGCGACGAGGTCTACGGCATGCACAACTGGCCCCAGATTCCGCTCGGCCAGATCGCCCTGCGCGCCGGCCCCGTCATGGCCGCCAGCGACCGCATCGAGATCGAGATCGAAGGCGTCGGCGCCCACGCCGCCATGCCCCACCGCGGCATCGACCCCGTGTACGTCGCGAGCCAGGTCATCTCGGGCCTCCAGTCCCTCGTTTCGCGAACCCTCGATCCCCAGGACGCGGCCGTGGTCTCGATCACGAAGGTCGAAGCGGGCTCGACCACAAACGTCATCCCACGCCTGGCGAAACTCTCCGGCACGTGCCGCACGTTCCGCCCCGAGACCCGCATGGCGATGGAAGCAGGCATCGAGCGCATCGCGACCCACACCGCCAGCGCCCACGGTGCCACGGCGCGCGTCACCTACACCCGAGGCTACCCGCCCACCGTCAACCATGCCGCCCAGGTCGAGATCGCAGGCCGCGCCGCGGCCGCCGTCGTCGGCGAGAACAACCTCATCCACGACGCGGCGCCCAGCATGGGCGGCGAGGACTTCGCGTTCATGCTGGAGAAGGTCCCCGGCTGCTACGCCTGGCTCGGCGCAGGCGGCGAGTTCGACGTGCACCATCCGCGCTACGACTTCAACGACCGCGTCATCCCGCTCGGCGTCCGTTACTGGACGGAACTCGTCATGTCACGGCTCGCCTGAGGGAAACGCGCCGCCTCCTGGGTTCCGATCACTGGAAGGTCACGCCCACACCACCCGTGAAGTTCGACGTCGTTCCGCCGGACGGCGTCGTATCGCGATACCAGAACTGCCAGTAGCGCGTCTCCCCGGGCATGACCGAGACAGGCCCCAGCCCTGTCGGTGTGTTCCTCAGGTCAGGCTGATAGAACGCCGCGTTGCTGTTCGACGTCTGGAGCACGTCGTAGGCGTATCGGCCCACGCCCGACGCGCCCAGGCAAAGCGTCCCCGTGGCTCCGCCGGGCCGAGGAACGCTGTCCGTCGTCAGCGACGTGATGAAGTACCCGAAGGCAAAGGCCGGCAGGTCGACCGCATAGAAGAGCACGAAGTTGTCGGCCGCCACGTCGCTCCCTCGGGCGCACATCGTCGCCGGTCGCCCCGTGGAATTCGAAACCCCGGTACACGTCTGAAAGCTGATCAGGTCGCCGATCGAATAGCACGCAGAGAGGCTGTACTCCGCGTTCCCCTTCCCGCCGTCACAGAAGATCTCTGCGATGACGTCGACGGTCACCCCGGTGCCGTTGTAGGAGGTGATGGTCTCGGTGTCGCCCAGACCGGTGCTGCTACCGAGAAGCGTCTGACAGCTGGCATCCCAGAGCTGGACATCCACGTTGCTGTCCGAGTGAGCGAAGAACAAATCGATCCGAACCTCACGCTGGTCAGCGACCCTCAGAAGGAAGTAGTCGGAGTCGCACTCGGACACCAGAAGGTCACGCGTGGTGAAGGTGCTGATCCCGCCGAGCGCAGACTGCGAGCAAATGTCGTTGTCCTCGAAGGCGTCGTCCACCACGGGCGTCGCCTGGAGCTTCAGGTCATAGGAAAGACACGAAGACGTGGGCGCTATCACCCGTAAAACGACATCCTCGGGGGCTCCGCTACAAACGAAGTATTCCAGCGATTCCTGCCTTCCGATCGTCGAACTGGACGCGAGCAGCGCGCCGCAATTCGCCGCGTAGAGCTCGAGATCAAGATCGCCCAACGCACCGTCGAAGAGCGCGTCCACGATCAAGGTGGACGAACTGGGAATCGACAGTTCGAAGAAATCGTCATCACCCGGTTCTGCGATGAGACCAAAGATAGGAAGCAGCCCGATCGGAAGCGCCGTCGCACACGAATCGTTGGGCTCCAGGTAGGGGTCCGCGATACCGCACCCTGAACACTCACCCGAGAGCGGCGCCTCCGCCATCAGGTGGAACGAGCCATAGGCATTTTGGGGGTAGCCGCCGAAGTCCCGGAAGACATAGTCACCCGATGCGGTGAGCTCGCCGAAACCGTCGATGCTGCCCAGACCCGTGCCGCAGGCACCTGCCGCCTGGAAGTACGTTCCATCCCCCTTGGCGCAGCTCTGAGGATCCCCCGCGATCAGCGGCCCTGCGGATCCATTCACTTCGTCCGGCATCGAAAGAGACCAGACGAAGTCGTTGCCCGCACTGGGATCGAAGCGTCCGTTCCCATCCGCACGGAAGCAAACCGGGAAAGGCAGGAGATACGGAACCCTGTGAGAGGAAAGACTGCCTGTCGCCGTGGACCCTGGTAGGCCGGTCACATCGAAGACCGCGAGTGGGCTCCCCAGCTCCGATGGATCGTCACTGACGTCCCCCGTCCCATAGAACGAGAGGATCACCCGAGCCCCTGGCCCGCCCAGAGAAGCAGCCTGCGCCCTCGTCGTGTAACCAAGCTCAACCCGCGTGATCGAGTAGGTATCCTGGGCGCCCAGCTCGGGCGCCGACGTCGAGGGAATTCGCCCCTCGTCAAACACCGTGATCCCCGACGAGATGTCGTGGAAGAGCCCGGTCGGGGCCGTATTGTTGAAGACCACTGCCGGGCCCTGCGGAGGCGCGGCCAGGGAGAGGCAACCCAGGGAGAGACTGCAAAGTACCGACATGGCGAGACCTACGAGAGAAGCGACGCGGAACACGGCGCCAGAGCTGACGACGTGCAGTGTCGAACCGTGGGGAAGGCCAGCCCGACACCTCAATGAACCCTGGTCTTTCACGTCTTGGACCAGCGTTCACTCGATTGATCCCGGCAGTTGACGAATGTGACAGCTAATCTGTGCCAACCCGACGCCCTCACGTTCCAAAGTGAGACCCATTGCCCTCGAACGAACGACCCATGGCCCCATCCGATCCCCCACGCCCTTCGGCCGCAGACGACTCTGACCACGCCTTCGGTCTACCCGGCCAAGGCGCCCCCAGAGCCTTCGATCTTGCCGGGCACCGCTTCGGCGCCGGCCCTCTTTTCTTTCTCGCGGGACCCTGCGTGCTTCAGTCGCGCGGCCTGACCCTGGAGATCGCAGGCACCGTGGCCGAGCTCATGGCGGCGCGCGGCCTCCCCTACGTCTTCAAGGCCAGCTTCGACAAGGCCAATCGGTCCAGCCTCACGGGCGGACGCGGTCCAGGCATCGAGGAGGGCCTCACCTGGCTCGCCGAGGTCAAGCGCGAGATCGGTGTCCCCGTCGTCACGGACGTTCACCATCCCGAGCAGTGCGCCGTGGCAGCCGAAGTCGTGGACGTACTCCAGATCCCCGCGTTCCTCTGTCGTCAGACCGACCTGCTCGTCGCGGCCGCGAAGACCGGCTGCGTCGTCAACGTCAAGAAAGGTCAGTTCCTGAGCCCCTGGGACATGGGCAACGTCGCAGCCAAGGTGACAGAGAGCGGAAACCCGCGCGTCATGGTGACCGAACGCGGGACGACCTTCGGCTACGGGCGTCTGGTCGTCGATATGGCCGGCCTGCGCGACATGGCGGAGACCGGGCATCCTGTCGTCTTCGACGCGACGCACTCGGTGCAGCGCCCTGGCGCGCTCGGCGATCGGACGGGTGGAGATCGCACGCTCGTTCCCCTGCTAGCGCGCGCGGCCGTGGCCACCGGATGCGTGCACGGACTCTTCCTCGAGACGCACCCGGATCCCGACACGTCACCGTCGGATGGACCGAACATGGTGCCGCTCGACGAGCTGCCGCGGGTCCTGGACGAGCTGATGGCCGTCCACGCGGCTGTCCGCTCCGAATGAGACCGGCGACGCGCGCAGCATGAGAAGAGCATGAGAGACAGAGTGGCAAAGCGACCATCTGCCGCGAAGTCGCTCCAGTTCGAGCCACGGCGCCGCCCATCTATCCAACGGGACAGGTCACGACACGCTCTGATGGACTAGGCTTTCTGGACAGAACTCATGTGCGGACCCACGAATCGATAGGGGTCGTCACCAGCTTCTTCCACTCTCCTCTCCAGGTCCACGCCACATCCCCATGAACTTCACGCTTCCGGCCGCAGCCGCTGCGCTGCTCGCGCTCGCCCCCAGCGCAGCCGCTGACCTCACGACCTACACCCAGGACTTCGAAGGCCTCGACATCGCCAGCCCGACCGCGCTCGACGCGGACGGCTGGAAGATCTTCGCCAACGTGTTCAACGCCACCGGCGGCTACCTCTACGGATACGGCACGTTCGCCGCTCCGAACGGAGGCCCCGGCTTCTCGGCCATCGCCTCCGGCCTCGGCGGCGCGGCCCAGGGCGCGCAGTACGTGAACGCCTACAGCGACTACAACAACGTCGACCACGGCAACGGCAACTACATCGAGGCGAACCTCTTCCAGGAGCAGACGATCGGTGCCGCCGACGTCGGCAATACCTGGACGTTCGACTTCGACTACCTGAAGGCCCCGTTCACCAACGGCGACGGCGACTCGACGACGATCGCTTTCATCAAGGTCCTCAAGCTGTCGGACGGCAGCTTCTCGACGCTCGCGTTCCCCACGGTCGACACGACGGGCGCCTCGGACATCAACTGGGCTTCGGGGAGCATCTCGCTCACCATCGATCCGACCTGGGCGGGTGAGCTTCTGCAGGTCGGCTTCTCGAGCACCGCTACCGCGTACAACGACACCGGCCGCTACTACGACAACATCTCGTTCGATGCCCCGGGCAGCATGCCCCCGAGCCTCAGCCCCTACGCCCAGGACTTCGAGAACCTCGGCCTCGCCGACCCCGCTGCTCTCGCGGGCGACAGCTGGAATATCTTCGCCAACGTCTTCGACCCGATGGGCGGCTACCTCTACGGCTATGGCGTCTTCGACGCTCCGAACGGCGGCGCGGGCTTCTCGGCCATCGCCACCGGCGACGGCGGCCCGACCCAGATGCTCCAGTACCTGAACGCATACAGCGACTACGGCAACGCGGACCACGCCAACGGCAACGTCATCAACGCAAACGTCTTCCAGGAGCAAACCATCGGGGCGGTGGACGTCGGCAACACCTGGCGCTTCGCCTTCGACTACCGCAAGAACGCGACCGTCACGAACGGCGACGGCGCCACCACGACCCAGGCCTTCATCAAGGTGATCAAGGTCTCCGACGGCTCGTTCGCCACGCTCTTCCTGAACGAGTTCGACAGCACGAGCGCGTCCACGGCCGCCTGGGCATCCATGGCCCTCGACATCCTGATCGATCCGACCTTCGCGGGTGAAGTCCTTCAGTTCGGCTACAGCAGCTTCGCCACGAACTACGCCGACTCGGGACGCTACTACGACAACATCCAGTGGGGCCCCGTGAGCAACCCGGGCCTCGGCTCGATCGTCTGCCTCGGCAACCCGACCTCGACCGGTTTCGATGCCCCCCTGACGGCCGTCGGTAGCGACGTCGCCGCCGACAACGACCTGACCCTCAACGTCGACGGACTTCCGATGAACGCCATCGGGTACTTCGTCCACTCCAGCGGCGGCCAGCTCGTCTACAACCCGGGCATGAGCGAGGGTCACATCTGCATCGCGAGCTTCGACATGGGCCGCTTCAGCATGACGCCGCAGAACTCCGGCGCAGCGGGCTCCGTCTCGATGGCCATCGACCTCACGTCCCTCCCCACCACGTCCGGCCCGCTCGCGATTCTCGCCGGCGACACCCGCAGCTTCCAGTACTGGACGCGTGACACGGCGATGGGCGGCGGCGCAACCTCGAACTTCTCGAGCGCGATCAGCATCACGTTCCAGTGATCCCCCATCGGTAACGAGCCCGCCCCCTGCGGGGGCTCGCCCACCAACCAGAGGCCAGCGCCCCATTCGGGTCGCTGGCCTCTGGTCATTCCTGCCACTGGTGGCGGATCATTCGCAGGTAGCGCTCGATCGTGGGGAGCGAGCGCCCGAGCTTGCTGGCGATTTCCTGGTTGGAGTAGCCCTCGAGCCGGAGCATGGCGACAGGCCGCAGCTTCTCCTCCAGCGACTCGACCATCTCGTGGCCCGTCGCGCAGAGGGCGTCCAGGCTACAGGTGTTCGCGCCACCGAACAGGCTCAAGGGATCGGCCACATCATCCACGTCGGAGCCGCTCGAGCCCGACACACCCTCCCGCGCGTGGGACCTGCGACGCGCGTCGATCGACTTCCGGATGGTAATCACGGCCAGAAGGTTCCAGAGGTCTTCCCTGGACTGAAGCTGTCGGAAGCGGTCGTCCCTGGCCCCTCGGTAGAGGGCGTGAATCGCACTGAGCGCGACGTCTTCCGAATCGCTGGCAGCTCTCGGCGTACTCCCGAGCCGCTGATTCGCCAGGCCGCAGACGCGCTGGAAGAAGCGCTGCCAGATCATCTCCGCCGCGTGCTCGTCCCCGCCTTTGATCCCCTGGATCCACTGCGTCACCGTCTCGTCCGATTTCATTCTTCACGATCCATGGCCGTAGCCGCGTTCCAGAGGTGCCCACCACCCTTGATATCGATCCCGGCCAGCCGGCGACCGCGCGCGTCCCATGACAGCCCGTGGATGACCTCGGAGCAAGGAAAGGAGACCACGAGTCCATCTTCGGGATCGAATAGCTGGATCGTTCCCTCCCGGGTCGCGGTGGCGATTCGCTCTCCATCCGGGCTCCAGCAGCTGACCTGGTGCTCGTCGGCGTCTCCTTCGAAGTTCGCAAGGAGCGAATAATCGCGGGCGTCCAGGATCATCACTCGCGAACGGTGCGATACCAGAAGACGCTGCCCCGCCGGATCGAAGCTCAGGCTGGCGTTGTAGGTATCGCCGTACCCGCGATCGGGGAGTTCGACCCTGGCCACGACCTTCGCGGATACGGCGTCGAGCACCAGGAGCCCATCGATCCTCGCGAGCACGATCTCCGTCCCGTCCGGACGGACGTCGAATCCGTGGTAGGGCTCGCCCGATTCGAGGATCGGGCGGATCCGTACGCCGCTCTCGAACTCGTCGAAGATCCAGGCATGGTCACGCCCGGTCGCGTAGAGGCGCTCGCCATCAGGGGCCCAGCGCGCCCCGCTGCCGGCAAGCAAGAGGTCCGCGGGCCGTTCGCCTGGATCGAAACGACCGTCCAGGAGATCCTTCCCGGTGGCAAGATCCAGGATGGCGAAGCGGCTCGGACTGATGAGCAGAGCGCGGCTACCGTCGGGGCTCGCGAGACGCACCTCCTCTTCCCCGCCCCCCACCCGGCGAACGCCGGGCCCGCCCACGTCCCACTCGACGAAGTCGATCTCGCTGTGGAGGACCAGCCGCTCGTCGTCCGAAGTCCACTCCACGCGCAGGCCCTTGCGACGATGCTTGGTGACGCCGCCGTTCCACTGGAGACGCCCGGCCGGCTCGGTCAGGTCCCAGAAGCGAAGGTCACCGAGTTCACACGTGGAGATGACGGAAGTCGCCCCCCGCATGAAGCAGGCCTCCCGAGCGTTCCCCTGGTGACCCCGCAGCTCCCGGACGAGCTCTCCGGTGTCGGCATTCCAGATTTTCACCATCGAGTCGGTCGCGGCGGTGACCACCCAGCGCCCATCCGGGCTCCAGCGGACCATCGCGATCGCCGATCGGTGCGCGTGGCTCTGGGAAGCGATCTCCACGCCGTCTTCGACCCGAAACACCCGGAACCCATCATCCCTGGTCAGGCCAACGATCTTCTCTCCGTTCGGCGACAGCCTCATGAACCGAACCACGCGCCCCGGGTCCCCCGACGCGGTGTCGATCTCTCGGATCAGCGGATCCCCTCCAGTGGACTCGACGGGACCCATCCGGGTCACGCGCATGACACCGGGTGCCTGGAGCACCGCGAGCCGCGCGCCGTCGCGGCTCTGGTGCACTCCCCACGCCGTCGGCTCGGCCCCTGGAATACGCTCCACCGCGTCGGTCTCGACGTTCCAGAAGCTCGGCGCGGGATCCATGAAGACGACGCGCTGTCCGTCGGGATGCCACTCGGCCGGGTAGTAGGTCCTGGACTCTCGACGGGCCAGTTCTTCGCCCGTGCGGATCGAGTAGACCGAGACGGCGTTCATGTCGGTGACGAGAATTCGGTCGCCCGATGCGTCGAATCGAACCGATCGAGGATGGGCGAACTCCATGATCTGCGCGACCACCGCCCGCGTGGTCCCGTTCAAGATCGTGATCCCTGAGCGCCCACCTACGGCGACCTGGCCGGTGGCCTCGCACGCGTCGACGCACTTGCCGCTTGAGTTCCTGAACCAGAGTCGGTCCTCGTCCCACCCGATGATCGAACGGAGCACGAACCACTCCCATCCGCGAAGATCGGGCAGGTCGGCCTTCGGCAGCCAGCGATTCAGCAGGGCCGCGAGCGAGGCACCCTGACTCCTCGAGGCCTCGAAAGCGCACACGATCATATCCGCGGTGTAGAGCTCCTTCCGAAGCCTCCCGCGCGCTTCCTCGGACTCGTCGAGGAGCTGCCCCACGTCGTCGGACAACCGGGTGATCTTGCGGTTCTTCGCCCCGAGGGCGGAAGAGAGCAGCGTTGTGCCCATGACCAGGAGGCCCAGCAGGCCGATGATCGCCGCGGGCCCACGGTTCTTCCCGACCCATCGCGCGACCCTTTCGACGCCGCCCTGCCGACGTGCGAGGACCGGCTCGCCGTTCAGGAACCTCTGGAGATCGTCCGCGAGAGCCGCCGCCGTGGGGTAGCGCCGCGCCGGGTCTCGGTGGGTGGCACAGGCCACCACCGTGTCGAGGTCGACGGAGGCGCCCGGCACGAGCGACCGCAGGCGAGGGAGGTCCGTATGCATGACCTCGCGCATGAGTTCGGCCGCGCTGCTCTCGCCGAAGGCCGAGCGGAGTGAGAGCGCCTCGAAGAGCGTGACTCCGAGCGAATAGACGTCCCCGGCGGCTCCGCTCACGCCGGAGAATCTCTCTGGCGGCATGTAGCGGATCGTCCCCAGCAGATCCTCGGCCGTCGTGAGATCGCTCGCCTCCACCCGTGCCACGCCGAAGTCCACGAGCCATGCCTTACCCGCCGAATCGATCAGCACGTTGCTCGGCTTGACGTCCCGATGGACGATGCCCGCGTCGTGCGCGAACTGCAGCGCGCGAGCGATGTCCGCGATCTGACCGCACAGGCGTCGCACCTGGGCCTCGTCGAGCTTCGCGGAGGCCGCGCTACGCAGGTCGATTTGATCCCCGAGCGAGCCACCCTCGATGAGCTGCATCGCGAAGTAATGGGCGCCCGCCGCCGCCCCGAACTCGAACACGGGAACGATGCTGCTGTGGTGAAGCCTCGCGATCGCCCTGGCTTCCCGTGCAAATCGCGCTCGTGCCTGGGGATGAGAGTGGATCTCGTCGGGTAGCACCTTCAGCGCGACATCGCGATCGAGGGTGTCGTGACGCGCCTCGTAGACCACGCCCATCCCGCCACGCCCGATCTCCTGCTTGATCACGTAATGACCGAACTTCGTGCCTGGCGCCAGCCCCGGGACCGGCTCGACCGAAGCACCGGAGGCCGCGGCCACCACTCTCCGAACCTCCGACTCGAACCCGGGAAAGCGAACCAGATACGCGTCGATTCCCGGGAACGAGTCGTCCTGGAACGCGTGATACACCTCGAGCGCGAGGAGTTCCTCGAACAGTGCCCTTCGGAACTCACCCTCCGCCCCTCCCAGGAACGCCTCGAGACTCGGAGCTCTCCCGCCCGGTCGCTCCACGAGCGCTTCCTCGAATCGCTCGCAGATGGGGTCGATTTTCGACAGCCAGGCACCAGGATCGATCGGCCGCGTCATGCAAGGTCCTCCGGGGAAGAGGGGTAGAAACCTCGTCCCGTGGAAGGCGCTGTCCTGCCAGGTACGAAGCGGGAGAGCGCCAACCCCTCCCAGGACTCATCGCACGGGCTGGTGGGCGCCCATCACGGACTCTTGAAATCTCACCGGAAGTCCCGTGAACGCGACGAGCTAGGAGTCTGCGCCACAGAATGCGGTTTCGCGAGTGCCGTCAGGATTCGCGCTCGCAAGGCGCGCCGGACCCCCCATGGTTTGATGCCATTGGGGTTTGGCGCAACGCCGCGAGCGCGGATCCTGGCGGTGCTCGCGGAATCGCATTCTGTGGCGCAAACTCCTAGTGCCCTGAATCAGAAGTTCGTCGTATTAGTTTCAGTCTGTTTTGTTTCGTAGCAAGGCGTCCGAACCGCAGTGCGTAGCAGTAGTTCCGTCCAAGGTTCGGCAACGCAGCTACGGAGCGAAACAGGCGAAACTAATGCGACGAACTTCTGATTCAGGGCACTAGCCTGCATTATTCACGAGATTGCACCACCAGCACGCCCAAACCACGCCGTGGCGGCGTCAGACGGCAGCCTTTGGCTGCCGCACGCTTCGCGGGCTCCCTCACAGAATGCTCGACGGGCCTACGGGCCCGCCTCCGCTTCGTTCGGTCGTCTTCCTTGCCACGCCGCGGTTTGAACGCACTGGTGGAGCAAACTCGTGAATAATGCAGGCTAGAGGTCGCTGCCGAGGTCGACGCCGTCCAGGCCCGTTCCCGGAGCCGGGACGCCGAGCAGGCCGAGGAGCGTGGGAACGACGTCTTGGCTCCCCGCAGGGCGACTCGAAATCCGTTTCGGGAAGGCTGCGCCGTAGAACACCAGCGGAATGCGACGGTCGTACTCGTGGGGAGAGCCGTGGTTCGTCCCCTTCTCGATTCCTTCGAGGACGTAGGGGCGGTTGACGACGACGAGGTCGGCCGTGCGATCGGGCTGGAACGAGTTGCGCAGCAGCTTCTCGAGGCCGTCGGCGCTCTCGTCGAACGCCTGGATCTCCTCGTAGGAGTAGACCGTTTGCACCCAGGGATACCGCTGAGCCACCTCCCTGCAGACCTCGGCGGCGACCTGCCGCGTCGTCGCGGGGTCAAGACCCGCCGCCTTCATCTCTTCCTCGTCCAGACGGAAGCCGCCCGGAGCAGAACGATGCCGCACCCGGGAACCGAGCCTCTCCTGGAGCCGCTCCACGAACTCCCCGCGGAACGCCGAGGACTCGCCCCTCGGCACGCGAAATGCATCGACGCCGCGCGGCCGAAGGTACTCGGGAAGCGGCAGAATTCCGTGATCCGCGGTGAGCGCGAGCGCCCAGCGGTCCGCGCCCACCCGCTTGTCGAGCTCGTCGAAGAGGAGGCCGAGTTCGCGATCCAGGCGAAAGAGTACATCGGTGACCTCACGGCTGAACGGGCCGTTGGCGTGACCGATGACGTCGCAACTCGAGAAGCTGACGCAGAGCAGGTCCACGTCATCGTCCGCGCCGAGGCTTTCCTGGCGGATCGCCTCGCGAGCGAGTTCCGCCACGAACCGGTCGCAGAGCGGCGTTTCGAAGGCAAAGTTGCCCATGGCCTTCTCGCTGGCGTCCTTCGCGATCGAATAGGGAAACGTGACCCCGAGCCCCGAGAAAGGTCGCTCCCCCTCCCGGTCGTCGACGTCGGAGCCGATCAGCCGAAAGTCGCGCTCGGTGCGATTTCCCACGGGCTCCCAGACGAACCCGCGGTTGCGCTCCAGCCAGCCGTCGTTCCAGTGGGAGACATAGTCAGGGATCGAAGGCGAGTAGAAGGTCGACGTTTGGAAGCCGCCACCATTCTTGTCCCACCAGAGCACGAGGCCCTGGGACCGACCCGCCATGCCGATGGCCGCGCGGTCCTTCGCCGAGATCGAGACGACCCGGGAGGCCGGGTTCTTGGCCTGCATGATCTCGCCGATCGTGGGACGGTCGAGGTTCTTCGGGGAACGCTGACCGGAACCTTCGACGGGACCGGACCCGAGCACCTGGCAGACCTCGAGGTCCTCGACGCAATAGACCTCGCGCCCGAGGCCCCGATCCCAGAAACCGTTTCCAACCACGCCATGGCTGCGGGGGAGACAGCCAGTCGAGAAGGTCACGTGGCCTGCTCCCGTCTCCGTTCGGGCATACGGAAGCATCGCGTCCCGGTAGACGGTCCCCTGGCGGTACAGCCGACCCAGCCCCCCTTCCAGCTGAGGCGCCAGACGCTCGAGCTGTTCAGGGATCATCTGATCCACGGCGAGCATCACGACGAGGCGAAGCTCTGTCGCTGGGGGGGCAACCTGGGCTGCAGGTTCGCCCTGGAGGGCGACTGCCAGGGGCGAGGCAGCCCCCAGGGCCGCCAGGCCAGCAGTGATCCGGGAGACAGCCACAGATCCGGAATAGACAAGAAACAGCAACGGGCGGGGCATGGGCAAGGGGGAGCGATGTCCCAGGGGAGATGGAGAGGCCGGATTCTCCCCTGTCATGGGCCCGATGCACGTGTTCGACCAGGATTCCGGGCACAGATCGAAATGTATATCGAGCGTAAATCCAGTGCCCTGCGGCACATGAGACCGCCAGGCCGAATTTCCGCCCACCGAAACGCCGCTTCCATTTGCCAATTGCGATTTCCTAGGTATTCTGTCCTGCTCCAACGGCGACACGAGAACGGCAAACCGAGTGCAAGCTCGGGACGCAAAGCCACGGGCCCCTTCGGGGGTAGCCGAGCTACCGAACGTCGCTCAAAGCCCCGATCTTTCGGGTCTGTCGTCCGAGGAGCGCCGTGAATCCCCTTCGGGGGCTTCATCTCGGATGGAAAGGACTTGATCGGTCGGTGGGAACGTTGCTGTTCCTCATCTGCCCTCCGGCCTGGACTCGGCTCACTCCGTTTCCAGGTCGGCACCTACCCTCCCCAGGCGCGATCCAGCGCCCCGGGAACGGTGGGGCGCATCAGCCCGATCCTGTCATTCGGAGTCCACCAGGACTCCCAACGCAAAGATCCCATGCTGAATAGCCTCACCCACACCGCCAACGCCCACCCAGCCATCGAAGGCGGAGTCATCGTGCTCCTCGCCTCCACGATGGACGAGGGCGCCTGCGCTGTGCGGCTGGCTGGATCCAGCCTCGGATCCGAGCAAGGCGTCCAGGGGCCTCGCCCACTGGACGAGCTTCCGGCTCGCGGTCGCCAGAGCGACTGCGTCGACGGAACCATGAAGGGCCCAGCGGTTCTCGGCTGCCTCGGTGGCGGAGTTCCGATGGTGAGGCCTGCGCGTGTGGGGATATGCGCAGGTTCTCGAATGGAGGAGTGGACCCTGAGGTCGCTGTGGGGACAGCGTCATGGCCTCGGGTCCCAACGAGAAGGAGACGTGCGCCTCGCCGGGGATTGGGAATCCTCTGCACCGGCTGCACCTCGGGTCGCTGGCTTCGGCCGGGGACCGAATCGTCGGGGGGAAACCACCGCGTCTTCGGGCGCTGTGTGATCGACGGTTCCCGCGCGCAGCTTCGGCGGCGCTCGGTTCCGAGAAATCTTCGCGGGAGGCCCGAGCTTTGGCTCGGGCCTCCTTTTTTTTCGTTCCGATTCCTCGCGCCACTCGCCGGCGCGGAGACTCTCAGTAGCCCGACTCGATCACGCTGCGGTCGTCTTCCTGGTTGACCCGGAAGCGATCTTGCAGACGGTCGATCAGTCGCGTGTGAATCTTGCAGACCCTGGACTCGGAGAGTCCCGTCAGCTCACCGATCTCGCGCATGGGCATCTCTTCCCAGTACTTGAGGTAGACGATGCGACGCTCCTGGTCGGTCATGCGCTGCGAAGCGAGCTGGAGCAGCTCATCCCTGGAGAGCTGATCCCCGGGGGTCTCGACGCTTCGATCCTGGACGATGTCGAGCGCGCTGACCTGGGATCCCCCATCATCGCTGCCACTCTCCCCCGACGGCATGGACCCGCTCGGCGTACCGGGCAGCCCCACGCCGAAGGTTTGCTGATACACGTCCAGCGCGAAGCCCATCGCCGAAGCGATCTCCCCGTCACCGGGCTCGCGCCCGAGTTCACGGCGAAGGTGCTCGACCGTACGCTTCTGCTGCTCGATCTTCTGGCGCCAGGGGCGCGGTAGCCAGTCCTGGGACCGCAGCTCATCGAGGAGAGCTCCCTTCACGCGCAGCTCGCAATACGACTCGAACCGCACACCGCGCTCCGGATCGAAGCCATGGATGGCGCTGATGAGCCCCATGTTCGCGGCGGTCACCAGATCTCCGCGATCGACGGACCTCGGCAGCCGCGACCCGAAGCGTCGAACGATCTGCGCGATCAGTCCCTGATACCACTCGACCAGCGAGTTGCGCGTCTCATCGCCTGGGACTTTGAAAAACTCGTCCCAGAGCCGTTTGGCTTCTACAGCCTTGAGCTCCGCCGCGCTGGCGAGCGGCTGGGCATCCGGGGATTCCTGATCGGAAGACAACGGCGAAAGGAGTTCGAGGAGGGTGCGGTGGCGAGGTCAGTGGAGAACGGAGGGCGACAAAAACCGCCCTCCGCTGGGTCCTTCGTACCGATCCGAGGCCATCGGGATCAACTGCCTCGTCCCATGACCTTGACGATTGGCGCCATGGAGGCGTCGCCCAGGTGTCCCAAACCCGCCCCGATAAGCCAATAACGGCCGAGGATGAGGGTTTATGCATGATCCGGATTTGCCCGGCCCCCGTGAGATTTTCGAGCATTTTTGCCCCCGAAACACGGGCTCCCGGGCAGGCCGCGTCCGGGCTCTCATTCCGCTCGATCGTGCGGCGCGGTGTCCTCGGCGTACCCGAGTCGAGCCATGACGGACCTCTCGGCGAGGCGCATGGCCAGCCGATCCTCTTCGGAGTGGTCGTCCATACCGCAGAGATGGAGCGCGCCGTGCACGATGTAGAGAGACAGCTCTCTCGCCGCGGAGACCTCCCGACGCGCGCTCTCGTCCCGAGCGCGATCCGCGCTGAGGTAGATCTCCCCTTCCGGGCCGCGGGGCACGTCGGCAGGAAGATCGTCGTCGGCAAGGTCGAACGTGATCACGTCGGTTTCCGACGGGTCTTCGAGGAACTGCCCGTGCATATCCGCGAGGGTCCTCGCCCCCACCACCACGAGGTCGACGGCAGCTCCCGCTCGCCCCCCATGTTCGAGCGCAGCTTCCAGCGCCCGCAGCGCTTCCGCCTCCGAGAGAAAGGGCTCACCCGCCTCCTGCGTCCAGGTGAACGAACTCAACCTCAGTCCTCGCGACCGTCTTCGCGCGCCTCGCGATCGACGGGTCTCGGCCCGGACTGCCCGGCGCGCTCGGGCCCCATTTCGTTCTTCTCGTAGGCGCGCACGATCTTCCCGACGAGCGGGTGCCGAACCACGTCCGACGAATCGAACTCCACGACCCCGACCGCGTCAAGCCCCCGAAGCCTTCGGACCGCGTCGCTGAGCCCGCTGCGCTGCTGCTTGGACAGATCGTTCTGACTCGGGTCGCCGGTCACCACCATGCAGGAGTCCTCGCCCAGTCGGGTCAGGAACATCTTCATCTGGCTCACCGTCGTGTTCTGGCCCTCGTCGAGAATCACGAACGCGTTCGAGAGCGTTCGACCGCGCATGTAGGCCAGGGGCGCGATCTCGATGACCCCCGCCTCCTCCAGTCGCTCGAGGTCCTCCGGTTCGATCATATCGCGGAGCGCGTCGTAGATCGGACGCAGGTAGGGGTCGAGCTTCTGCTGGAGGTCACCCGGCAGGAACCCGAGGTGCTCGCCCGCTTCGACCACAGGACGCGTGATGATGATGCGGCGCACGCGCCCCTTCCGGAGCCGCTGCACGGCGGCCGCCACCGCCAGATACGTCTTCCCGGTACCTGCCGCGCCCAATCCGAAGACGAGATCGTGCTTCTCGATCGCGTCCATGTAACGGCGCTGGTTGTCGCTGCGCGGCTCGACGCCCCGCGGACGAAAGCGAACCGAACCCGGACGATGGGACCCCTGCCAGCGATTCGTAGGGCCGGCACCACTCAGTGACCCCATTCCGCCGGAGCGACCGCTCCCGTTCGTGTTCCTGTCCGCCCCAAGTCGGGTCGAGCGGCTTCCACCGCTGCCTCCACCGGTGCTGCCCCTGGCGCTCTCGGCGGTCTGAACCGTCCGGTCGAGCAAGATCGCCTCGATCTCACGTACCCCGAGCTCGCGCCCCTTGCGCGCTTTTCCGAGGAGGTGCTGAATCCGCAGCGAAGCCTCCTGGATTCCGTCCTCTTGCCCCTTCAGACGCAGGTTTCCACCCCGCGCGAAGATCTCGATATCGAGGTCCTGACGCAAGAGGCGAGCGTACCGGTCGTACGGACCGAGGATCAGTATGGCCTCCTCGTGGGAGCGCAGCGGAATCGTGAGTTCAGGCAAGGACGTCGTCAGGGTTGCAGAGCGCGGGACTGGAACAGGTAGGGCCAGAGAAGTGCGGCGACCGGTGCCGACAGGATCAGGCTGTCGATGAGATCGAACATGCCACCGGAGGGGCCGAAGGTGGTCCCCGAATCCTTGAAGCCCGCGCGACGCTTATAGGCGCTCTCGAGGAGATCCCCAGCCTGCGCGAGCAGGTTCACCGCCGCGCCGAGCGCTGCGCCCGAAACGAGACCGTACCGGGCGCCATCGAGGACGCCCATCTGAACGAACAGCGCCCCCACGAGAACGGCGGTGATGAGGGAGGCATTGCAGCCTGCGACGGTCTTGCCTGGACTGATGCTCGGGAAGGGCTTCCGCTTGCCCATCAGGTTCCCGAAGTAGTACCCCGCGATGTCGCCGATCTTCGCGAGCCCGATGTACGCCGCCAGCCCCGCCGCCCCGCCGGCGAGCCGGATGGGGTACAGCGCGAGCAGAGGCAGCGCGACGGTGACGAGCAGCAGCACGGTGGAAACGGCCTTGACGGGAGGCTTCGTTCCCGCGCGGGCGTGTCGCACCGTCGTACGGAACGTCAGGGCTGCCAGCGGCAGGGAGAGGCCTGCAATGACCAGGAACGGGTTCGAAGCCAGCCCTCGCGCTGCCGCGCCCACGGCATCGGGTTCGAGCACCTGCATGGCGGCGAAGCCGATCGTGGAGAGCGCTGCGACGACGAAGCCGAGCGGCGACAGGAAGAGCCCCATGCGCCTGACCTCGACGAGCGACCAGAGGGAGAGGACGACCCCCAGCCCGAGCGTGATCTGGGGACCTGGCCCGAGCGACGCAGCGTACAGAAGCCCCGCGACGACGACCGCGAGTCCACCGCCGACCTTGGTTCGCTGCACCACCTTCTGGCGCCGGGTCATTCCCTGCGCTTGGTCTCCTGCGCCCTTCGCCTGGTCTGCTGCGCCCTTCTCCTGGTCGCCCGCGACCGGCTGCTCGAACTCCGAGGACGTGTCCGCGCCGCTCATGCGGATTGGGCCCCCGCCGACGAGCCCGCTCCGAGCGCTGCGTCTGCCTCCTCGTCTGCCTCCTCATCCGGCGCCGACTCCTGCGGTCCGTCGTTCAGGAGTCCGCCGAACTTCCTCTTGCGGCCCGCGTAGGCGCGCAGGGCCTCCTCGAACTCCTTACGCCGGAAGTCCGGCCAGCAGACCTGCGTCATGTAGAACTCCGCGTAGGAAGCCTGCCAGAGGAGGAAGTTCGAAAGCCGCATTTCGCCAGCCGTGCGGATCACCAGGTCGGGATCGGGCGTGCCGGGGTCATACAGGTAGCGGCGCAGGGTGTCCTCGTCCACGTCCGCCTCGAGGAGCGTCCCCGAGGCCAGGTCACGGGACATGGCCAGCGCGGCATCCGCGATCTCCGTGCGTCCGCCATAGGAGAGCGCCAGCCGCAGCGTCATACGGCGATTCCCCGCCGTGAGCGCGATGGTCTCCTCCAGCGCACGGCGCGCGAACCGCGGCAGGTCCTCCATGCGCCCGATCGCCAGCAGCCGGATGCCGTTGTCCATGAGCGTCTTCCGCTCTCGCCGCAGGTAGAGACGAAGGAGCCGCATCAGCGTCGACACCTCGAAGTCAGGCCGCTTCCAGTTCTCGCGGCTGAACGCGTACAGCGTGAGGCTCTTGATACCCAGCTTGGCAGCCGTCGTCGTGATCTCTCGCACGGAGTCCGTGCCTTCCTTGTGCCCGCGGACCCGCAGCCAGCCACGCTCCTGGGCCCAGCGCCCGTTGCCGTCCATGATGATGGCCACGTGCTCGGCGAACGGACCCTTCAGCGAATCGCGGAAGGCCCGCGCCTCTGGAGTCAGGTCCCCCACCGCGCTACCTGGAGCGCCGCCGACGGGACGAACGCCCCCCGGGATTTCGCCCGACGCCCCGGTCACGACAGCGCGCCCTCCGGTGCCGCAGCCGCGCGGGCCTTCGCCGACGCTTCCCAGCCATCCCCGAAGATGGATCCACGAACGATGTTGGCTCCGCGATCTGCCCCGACCGAGACGAGAACGATCGGCACTCCGATCAGCTCCTCGACTCGCTCCACGTACTTGCGCGCGCCATCGGGCAGCTCGCCGAAGGAGCGACAGTCAGAAATATCCTCGGTCCATCCGGGGATGGCCTCGGTCACCGTTTCGATGCCGTCGAGGGACGCGAGGTGGGCCGGGTACTCGGTGTAGGTGTCCTCTCCGCACCGATAGCTCGTCACGATCTCCAGGTCACCGAGCCCCGCCAGCACGTCGAGCTTGGTCATGATCCAGCCTTCGGCCCCGCAGAGTTCCAGGCCGTAGCGGACGGCGACCGCGTCGAAGAAACCGGCGCGCCGCGGACGACCGGTCGTCGCCCCGTACTCATGGCCGGCGGCCCGCAGGCGCTCGGCCTCGGCCGCATCCTTCATCTCGCTCGGGAAGGGCCCTTCACCGACCCGCGTGCAGTACGCCTTCGCGATCCCGATCGGACGGCCCACCATGCTGGGCGGCACGCCTGCGCCCGAGGGGATCCCCCCCGAGCCGGTGCTGGACGACGTCACGTACGGATAGGTGCCGTGGTCGAGGTCAAGCATGATTCCCTGGGCGCCCTCGAAGAGGATGCGTCGGCCGTCACGATACGCCTGACGAAGAAGCGCTCCCGTGTCCGCCACGAAGGGACGCAAGCGCGCACCGAGTGCGCTGTAGCGGTCGACCAGTTCGTCCACCGGGAGGGGCGGCTCCTCGTGCACGCGCTGGATCAGCGCGTTCTTCTCGGCGAGGTTGGCGCGCAGACGCTCGGCGCAGCGCACGGGGTCGAGGAGGTCGCAGATCCGCAGGCCCGTCCGAGCCGCCTTGTCCGCGTAGGCGGGCCCTATGCCGCGGCCGGTGGTGCCGATGCGCCCCGACCCCTTCCAGCGCTCCGACAGCCCGTCGATGTGCTTGTGCTGCTCGAAGATCACGTGGGCGTTGGCCGCGATCTTCAGGCGATCCGGGCCCACGTGGACGCCGCGCTCCTTGAGCCCATCGAGTTCCCCGAGGAGCTTGACCGGATCGATGGCGACGCCGGATCCGATGATGTTGAGCTTGCCCTCGTGGAGAATCCCCGAGGGGATGAGGTGCAGAACCCATTTCTCGCCGTCCACGACGACGGTGTGGCCCGCGTTGGCCCCACCTTGGTAGCGCACGACGAGGTCGACGCGGTCACTGAGAAGATCGATGATCTTGCCTTTTCCTTCGTCGCCCCACTGGGCTCCAAAGACGCTGAGTGAAGGCATGAAAGGAGGGGTCGCTTGGCGGAAGAGAAGTGGGCGTCACGAAGGCCACCCGGCGGTCCGGGCAGCAGGGGGCCACGATCATACAGGTGGGAGGTCTCCGTGACCCCCACCTCCCGGGGTACGAACCTCGAATTCAGCGCCGGCCGGCAGGTCGAGCGCTGCTTTCGGATCCAGCGTCCGGGCTGGCTCACCCGGAGGCTGCACCGATGCGGTGCCCAGGCTGCCCCGCTGTCCGCCCTGGAGGCCGTAGGGCGCCTGGCGCTGGCGCTCTCCCATCCAGGCGAGGCGAACGTCGACGAGAAAGCGCAGCCGCCGCACGATTCCGTCTCCTCCGGCGCGCGCCCCCTTGCCTCCGCTGTCCCGCCGCACCGTTTGACTCAGCACCCGAACCGGCATTTCGGTCTCCAGCGCCTCGATGGGCGTGTTCCGGGTGTTCGTCATGTGCGTTTGCACGGCGTGCGCCCCGGCGAAGCGGGGGCCTGCGCCTGCGCCCCCTCCATGGGTCTCGTAGTGCGTGAAGGATCGCCCGGACGCCGTGGTGCCGCCGAAGGAGAGGTTGTTCATCGTCCCCGCGCTTGCGGCAGGCACGTCCAGGGGAAGCATCCGGGCCATCGCGCCGAGGATCACGTCCACGAGTCGCTGGCTCGTCTCGACGTTGCCCGCGGCCACCGCAGCAGGATAGGCGGCGTCCACCACCGTGCCAGGCGTCGTCAGGATTTCGACGCGCTCCAGGATTCCAGCGTTCGTCGGCGTGCCCTCGGGCAGCAGGAGGCGCAGGCAGTAGAAAACCGCCGACACGGTGACCGCGCGGGTCGTGTTCACCGGCGCGCCATCCATGGCCTGGGCGGCGGAATCCCTGAAGTCGAAGACGAGGCGCTCGCCGTCGGACAGGAGAGCCAGCCGCAGCGGCAGGAGTTCGCCCCGACCGTCAGCTCCGCCCTCCAGGACGTCCTCGAAGCGCCATGTGCCGGGCTTCAGGCTGGCGATCCGGTCCTTCGTGAGGGACGCCGTCCAGGCGACGAGATCCCGGGCGCGCGCCGTGAGTTCGGCGGCCCCGTGCTCCCGCATCATCGCCCGCAGGCGCACGACACCCGCACGACTGGCGGCAAGCTGCGCGAGGAGATCGGCGCGGCGCTCGGCCGGAACCCGGACGTTGGCAAGGAACATCTCCAGGAGATCCTGGTCGATCGTTCCGCGCCGGACGAGCTTCACGGGCGGCATGCGGAGCCCCTCCCCGTGGACGTCGCGGGCGGGCGCCATCGAGCCAGGAAACGCACCGCCGACGTCCGCGTGGTGAGCGCGCGATACGCAGTAGAAGAGCGGCTCCGGATCCTCGCCCGCGTTCATTGCGTCGGGATCGAACACCCCTTCCACCGACGTGATGTCAGGAAGGTGCGTCCCGCCGTCGAAGGGATCGTTCAGGAAGACGACGTCCCCTGGCGCGAGCCGATGCCGCGCGATCGCGGCCGCGACCGAGAGCGGCGTCGCGCCGAGGTGAACCGGCAGGTGCGCGGCCTGCGCGGCCATCGCGCCATCGGCGGTGAAGATCGCGCACGAGAAGTCGAGGCGCTCCTTGATGTTGACGCTGAACGCCGACCGCTGAAGCGATACGCCCATCTCCTCCGCTGCGGCGGCGAAGAGATGATGGAAGACCTCGACCTTCAGCGGGTCGAAACGAACCTCTTCCGACGCCTCGACCATCACCGATCCTCGTCGGGGTAATCGAGGACCTGGAGCGGCGCGTTGTCGATCACCTCCCACGGCACCAGCGGCGTGATGAGAATGTCGTCTTCCGACTGACGGCGCCAGATCACGGTACGCACGATCCGGACCAGGTGCTTACCCGACCGGAAGTACTCCTCCTGTTCGCGGCGCGAATCGAACTCGAGGCGCTCCTGGGCCTCCGAGGCGGTCGAGATGCGCGCGGCAAGGATGATCTCGAAGACGTCGCTCGTCACCTGCAGGCGATCGCGCACCTTCGTCTTCTCGGCCTCGAGCAGTCCCTTGAATTCGAAGACCTCCTCCAGCTCGTCGAGCGAATCGAAGATCTGCTTGGGGAGGATCTCCTCGCCGTACTCATCGAGCATCGGCTCGGGCTCGACCTCCTCGACGCCCTCCTCCTCGCCCTCGATCGGATCCTCCTCCATGTTCCGGTACTCGAGGATCTCGTCCCAGAGCCGGTAGCTGACGTCGCGGCTCTCCAGCAGCGAGGCGAGCACCGCGAGCGGCGCGGTGTTCACGTTGACCGCGAAGCCTCCGGAACCCTGGGGGATTCCTTCGCCTGGCTCTTCGGTGCCAACGGTAGGTGAGGTGAAGATCGTCAGGAACGACTGGATCCCGTGGATCCGCGTATCGTCCGTGTCGAAGAAATCGCGGAAGAGGTCCTCGGAGAACGGCTCCAGAGCGCGGAACTCCGCGAAGGAAAGGGGCAGCGCTGCTTCCTCGTCCTCGGAGCTTTCGGTGAGGAGCCGTGGGCGCGGCAGGTCGGACGACGTGCGCTTCCGCATGTGCTGGCGCATCGCATCGGCCATCTGCTCGGCCTCCGTGAGCCCGATGTCGTAGTCGGTATCACCCCGCGCCTTGTCGAGGATGCGAACGACCGTGGCGTAGGCTGCGTCCGCCACCTCCTCGTCCGGGTTCAGCATGTTGAGAACGTTGTACTTGCTGTTCTCGTCCCGGATCATGATCCGAATCTGGATGTCCTCGAAGTTGGTCGACTGGGGTGTGTACCAGCTGTCCATCTGGGAGTCGACCGAGTCGGGGTTTCGCGCGGGCTCGCCGGGCTCTCCGGTCGCGGCGGCAGGATCCGTGGCGCCCGCCGTGGGATCCTGGCCGCCACCGCCCGGAGGCGCACCGCTGTCGGCCTCGGAGGCCATCGCGGCCCGCCCGTCCTCGGCGAGGTCCTCGTAGACCTGGAGCATGGCCGATCGGATGGCCAGGTCCATCTGGGAGCGAGTGATCTCGTTCCGTGAGATCCGCGCATCCGACTGGGTGACGGTGTAGATCTGGTAGACGATCGCGATGATGACGATCAGGACCAGGAAGGCGAGGAGCAGCGCGGCGCCCCGCTTGGAGTCATTCGCCTGGCGGAGTCGTGGATGGAAGGTCTTCAAGGCTCCCAGAGGATACGGACTGGGTCCGCCGGTCTTCCCGAATTCCGACCGGCCTGTCGCAGGAGGCTGTCGCAGGAGGCTGCCGGAGCAAGCTGCCGGGGCAGGCTACAGGCCTCTCCGGGGAAGGGAATCAGAACGGCGAGTTGAGGTCGCTGCCCTCGAGGATCCGCGGCCGGATGAAGAACAGAACGTTGGACTGCTCCTTGCTCGTGATCTTGCTCCGGAAGAGCGTGCCCAGGAGGGGGATGTCGCCGAGGAGAGGCACCTTACGCACCCTGTCCAGCGTCCGCTCCGAGATCAACCCGCCGAGGATGACGGCCTGGCCGGGCTCGAGGCGAACGATCGTCCGGGCGTTGCGCTTGGAGAGCTGCGGCACCTCGACGTCGCTCCCGCCGAAGTTGAAGCTCACCGCGGTTCCCGTCGACTGCGAGGCCTCGATGTCGATGTTCAGGATCACCGTGTCGCGCCCGATCACGCGCGGGATCACGTACATCTGCACACCGATGTCCTGGAACGTCAGCTTCAGGTTCGGCACCCCCGAGGCACTGATCGCCGACACCTCGTAGAACGGGATCCGGGTGACGTTGACGATGTCGGCGCGGGCGCCCTCGCGAACCGCCACCTTCGGACGGGAGATGATCGAGACGTTCTCGAACGCCGAGACCGCCTCCAGCACCGCGTTGAACGTCACGCCGTCGAAGACCGCGCCCAGACCGAAGAGGGTCTCCGACACATCGACGGTGTTCTCGAAGGAGAAGTCGATGCTGTTGATGAACGTCCCGGGGTTCGGAAGCCCGAAGATCGGCGTGCCGTCACCGAGCGGCTTCACGCCGAGGTCCAGCGATTCGCGCGTCGTGACCTCGACGATCTTCGCCTCGATCTCGATCTGCCGCACGTCGGCCGCGAAGAGATCGATGAAGTGCTCGATCTCGGCGAGCTGATAGGCCGCTGCCGTCACGAAGAGGACGTCGCTGAGTGGAACCGCCTCCGGCGACCGGAGCTGCGGGCCGCGCGGGTCCGAATAGGCCTCGACGGAGAATCCCAGTCGCAGGTCCAGGAGCACCGACCCCTCCGGCTGGGGCCCCAGTCCGTCGGGAACAGCTCCGTCCAGCACCGCGGCGTGGATCGGCACGACGGAGTACGACTTCAGGAGACTGAAGATCCTGTCGCCGGTGCCCGCCGGGAACGTGTACGGCTTCATGATGAGCCGCTCGGTGTCGCCGTCACGCAGGGGATACCAGACGATGCTCTTGCCGAACTCCAGGTACGGGTTGATCGTCGGCTCCGGCGGGAGTTGCACGGGAGTCGAGGCGTCGACCAGCTCCCCGAGCAGATCGAGTTCGTCGATCGGCTCGCTGGCCTCGGACTCGGTGCGCTCCGACGTCGCGCTCGCGACGAGATCGTTGCCCTCGCCGCCGCCGAGGTCCCGGTCGATGCGAACGCTGCGCCGCTCGTCGGAACCGAGCTGAGGCTGGTCCGCATAGGACTCTGCCACCTTCCGGAACGAGTCTTCGTCTTCCAGGAAGTCATCGATCCCCGCGGGCTGATTGCGACCGCGCGAGATCAGGTCCTCGAACATCGTCTTCGCCCGCCGATCCTGATCGGGGGTGTCCTTTCCGCCGAAGACGCAGCCAGAGGCTGCGACGGTGAACATCAGTGGGAGGAGAGCACGGTTCATGGGTGGAGGCTGCATCTTGGAAAGCAAAACGCCGCCAAACAATGGCGGCGTCCTGCGTTCGTTCGATTCGTGACATCGGCCCGGCATGGCCGAGTGATCGTGCTCAGAGCTGCCGCTTCACCTCATCGGTGATGTCGTCGACGGAGCGCTTGTCCCGCCGCTTGATGTCCTTCCAGACGCTGCAGTGCCCCTGGGAGGCTCGCACGGACTCACAGGCCTTCAGGACGCGCGCCCGCGCCTTCGTCATCAGGGTGATTCCCTCGGAAGACGTCGGATCGATCTTGTCCTTCTGGATCTTCCTGTACTCGTCCGTCGCCTCGATCAACGAGTCGTAGTCCACGACCGCCGGATTCGTGAGCTGACGAGGCTCATCCAGACCGCAGATGTTGTCCGACTTCTCGACGATATAGGGCGTACCACGCCCATCGTCGACCGCCGGAGCCATGAACACGCCGTCATACTCGGTCTGCGCCGCAGAGGAGCCCGCTAGGTCGACCGACTCACTGGCTTGAATCGTCGAGGTCTGAGCGGTGCTTGCGGGCACCTGTACATGGCCGAGGGAGAGCACGGCGAGGAGGCTGAGTAGAATCTGCACGATCAATGGTTCGAGCTGGGGACAACCCGTTTCGGGCGCCGTCGGTCAGCGCGTCGCGAAATGAAGCTTTCGTTATAGGGGCTTTCGTCAGGAATCCCTACGTGTCTGCTCATTTCCTTTGTGAATCCTGGATAAGCCCCGATCTGACTGGCACATCAAGCCAAAGAAGCTCTCCAGGAAAGCGCACGCCCCGGAATGAGACGAACGCGCCCGCGTCCCCTGGCGGGGAACGCGGGCGCGTTCTTTCGTGAGACGGAACCGGCGAGCCTTCGCCGGACCGCCCCGAGTTACCTCCGGAGGGAGCGCTGATCACCCCCGAAGGGAGCGCAGGTCACCCCCGAAAGGGGCGCAGGCAACGATCAGCGCGCCGAGGAACGGCGACGCGAGCGGCGGGGCCTGCGTGCGCCACGGTCGTCGCCGCCGCGGTCCTCGCGGTCACCCCGGTCACGGCGCGGACGATCGTCGTCGCCCCCATCGTCGTCACCCTTCTCCTCGTCGGAGCTCTCGGCCCCTTCGAGCGTCGCCTTGTGGCTGACCTTGATCTTCCCGCGGTCGTCCACGTTGATGATGATCACGTCGATCTCGTCACCGACGTTCACCACGTCCGTGACGTTCTCGATGAAGCCCTCGCCCAGTTCGGAGATATGGCAAAGCGCCTCGACGCCCGGCAGGATCTCGATGAACGCGCCGAAGTCACGGACGCTCTTGACCGTGCCGTTGTAGCGCGAGCCGACTTCCGGCGTCTCCATGGTGGCGGAGATCGCGTCGCGGCACTTCTTCACCTTCTCGGCGTTGGTGCCATAGATCTGCACGTTGCCCTCGTCATCGACGATGGAGATGCGGACCTCGTAGTCAGCCTGCATCTGACGGATGTTCTTGCCACCCGGGCCGATCAGGAAACCGATGCGATCGCTCGGGATCTTGATCGTCTCCATGCGCGGCGCGAACTCCGAGACCTCCGCCGACGGTGACGGAACCGCCTTCAGCATCTCGCGGAGGATGTGGATCCGGCCGACACGAGCCTGCTCCAGAGCGGCGGACAGAAGCTCACGGCTCACGCCGGTGATCTTGATGTCCATCTGGAGCGCGGTGATCCCGACGCCCGAACCTGCGACCTTGAAGTCCATGTCGCCGCAGTGATCCTCGGATCCGAGGATGTCCGAGAGGATCGCGGGCTCATCGCCGTCGGACACGAGGCCCATGGCGATACCGGCGACCGGCTGGGACAGCGGAACGCCCGCGAGCATCATCGCGAGGCAGCCGCCGCAGACCGAAGCCATCGACGACGAGCCGTTGGACTCGGTGATGTCGGAAACGATTCGGGTCGTATACGGGAACGACTCGCGCGACGGCATCACCGACGTGAGCGCGCGCTCCGCGAGCATGCCGTGGCCGATCTCGCGACGACCCGGGCCCATGATGCGGCGGGTCTCACCGACCGAGTAGGCCGGGAAGTTGTAGTGCAGGTAGAAGTTCTTCTTGTACTCCTCCTCCACGCCGTCGATGACCTGCTCGTCGTCGGGCGTACCGAGCGTGGCGCTGACCATCGCCTGGGTCTCGCCGCGCGTGAACAGAACCGAGCCGTGCTGGCGCGGGTTGAAGTTCGGCGCGATCGTGATCTGGCGAATGTCGTCCCACTTGCGGCCGTCCACGCGGCGTCCGCTGAGAATCGCGGCGCGCTCGCAGTGCTTCTTGAGGTCGCCGAAGAACTCCTTGATGTTCTTCGTCGTGTTCTTGAGCTCTTCCTCGGCCACGCCGCGGGTGAGGTCTTCGATCACGCGATCGCGGACCGAGCTGACCGCCGCGCCGCGCTCGTGCTTGCCGTCGGTCAGCATCGCCTTCGAGAGGTCCTTCTCGTAGCGGAAGACCTCGGCGCGAAGCCCCTGGTCGATGCTCGGGGCCTTGAACTCCATTTGCGGCTTGCCCGCGCGATCGACGAGCTCGTTGACGAGGTCCACGATCTGCAGGATGACCTCGTGGGCCTCCGTCAGCGCGTCGATCATCTCGTCCTCGGTGAGTTCCTTGGCGGAGGACTCCACCATGCAGATGCCGTCTTCGTGGCCGGAGACCACGAGATCGAGGCGGCTGTTGTCACGGCGGTCCTTGTCGTTCGGGAACGCGACGAGCTTCCCGTCGATGTGACAGACGCGGATGGCGCCGAGGGTCGTCTCGAAGGGCAGACCCGCGATGCGGATCGAGGCGAACGCCGCGATCATCGCGACGACGTCGGGGTTGTTCATCCCGTCGTACTGCATGACCGAGGTCATGACCTGCACTTCCGACTTGTAGCCGTCGGGGAACATGGGCCGGATCGAGCGGTCGATCAGGCGCATCGTGAGGATCTCTTTGGTCGTCGGGCGCCCTTCGCGCTTGAAGAAGCCGCCGGGGATCTTGCCCGCCGCTTCGGTCTTCTCGCGGTAGTCGCAGACGAGCGGGAAGAAGTCGATGTCGTCGCGTCCGGCGCCGGCGGTCGTTGCGGCGAAGCAACGGGTCTCGCCGAGCGTTGCGATCACGGCGCCACCGGCCTGACGGGCCACCTGGCCGGTCTCGAGGGTGAGCTTCTTGCCTGCGATCGTCGCTTCGACGCGTGTCGGTTTCATGGTCATGTTGTGTCTTGTCTTGTCTTGTCCAGTTTTGGTGATGTTCTCTTTGCGCTCTTCCGGTCCCGGACTCCGCGTCACGCGGATCCGCACCGGGACTTCAGCGCCAAATGCGAGCGCACCCCGAGCCGCAACGGCGTCAAGGGGTGCGCATGCGGCTGCCTAGGAAATGAGGATTCCCGGCATCAGCGACGGAGGCCCAATCGAGCGATGACGCTCGCGTAGCGGTCCGGCGTGTTCTCGCGCATGTAGCGCAGGAGCTTGGTACGACGGCCCACCTTCTTGAGAAGGCCGCGGCGCGACGTGAAGTCTTTGCGGTGCACCTTCAGGTGCTCCGTCAGGCTGCGGATGTCCTCGGTGAGAAGGGCGACCTGGACCTCGGGAGATCCGTTGTCGCCGTCCTTGACCGCGTATTCCTTGATGACTTCGGCCTTGCGGGTGGCTTCGATGGCCATGGTTCGTTTCGGTGGGGATGGCCCGTGTCCGTGCGCCATGGCGCCGAACCTCGAGCGGACTTGCCCCGGATGCAGATCCGAGTCCTGCGATCACCCGACCCAGCTCGAACGATGACTCGTCGGCGGGGAAGCGATGAAGGAACCTCGGGGACCGCTGGGTCCGGGGTGCTGGAGAGCGGGAATGAACGGCCGCGCGGAGCGATCCGGGCGGCTTACTGGCGGACGATCTTAGCGACCGAAGGCCCGGGAGGATCCCAACTCTTGGGGAATCCTCGCTCTCCGGAGCCGTCATCGTCCTTCCGCAGCTCTTTCCCAAGGCCCCAGCGGCGGAAAAGGCGGTCAGCGGCTGGGAACTTCGCCAGCCAGCGGCGACCGCGGAGTGGTGTCGCGGACGGGCAGCTTCGCCATCAGCTCCCGGAAAATTCGGTCGCAGGCGAGCTGAGTGGCCTTCGAACCCGTCGTCCGGGTCTCGATCGCCGAGGTGAAATCGAACTTCCTGTCGATCCGCGCTGCCCAGAGCTCAGGACCCGTGGGGTCCCGCGGATCGATCATGCGGACCTCGACGGCCACGTCCATGCTCCGGCGGATATCCCAGTTGGTCGTGTCCCAGCGCTCGACGAAGATCTCCAGCACCGCGTCCTCGGCGAGGTCGCCGGGAACGTAGCTCGCCTGGATCGTGCCGGGCGTGAACGTCATCGGAGCGGCGTCCACCCCACCGCCGAGGCTCTGGTCCACGATCTCGGTCGAGATCGGGCTGTAGAGCCTGGTCGCCAGCCCGTACTGGGCCCCGCGCCGGATGTGCTCGACGGGCGCCACGATGTCGGCGGAGGCCAAGATCACCGGTGCCACGGCCACGTCGGTCGGGTTGAGAGCCGCCAGTCGCCCCTGGGCGAGGACCTGGGTATCCCGGCCCTTGATCCGGGGCGTCGTCTGACACGAGGTCAGCGTCAGTGCAGAGATGAACGCCGCCAGCACCAGGACACCGCCCGCTGTCCGGAAGACGCGAGCTCCTGTACTACAACCCGACTCGAGACCGAGCCCCCCCTTTCGATAGTTGGTACGCATCCCCCGATGCTAGTGATCCCGAGACCCGATTCCTCACGTTTGTTTCGCCTGTTTCCGCCAATCTTCGTTTTGGGCGGTCGTTTGGGGTTTGGGCCCTTGGGCCCCCATCGTCTTCCCGCTCGGCTCCATGGCGTCCGCAGGACGCCCCGGGCCCACCTCGGCGCCCGCAGGGCGCTGAGTGGCCCGCGCGCGGCTCGCCCGCGCGGCCCGTGCGGCGAGCACGCCCGCCCGGCGAGGGCGCCCGTCCGGCGAGGACGCCTGCGCGGCGAGCGCCACGCGATGCAATCGCTATTTCGCCGTCAGGCGAAATGCCAGAGATACTGCGCGCTGTCACAACGATCGGACGGCCCGGCATTTCGCTGCCACAACGCTCGCGCGGCCCGGCTCCACTTGCATTGGCAGCAGACCCGACCGCTGACCGCCGCCCCTGCAGGTCTCCCGCCACAGGTCTCCCGACACAGACTGCCTGCCGTTCGCGCGAAGCGCCGAACGCGTGGGCTGAGGCTTCCCGGTAGCGGCTGGTGGCCTGCCCGCTGGAGCGCTCGCCCGTCAGGGCGAGCTGGGCAGGTCTGAGGTCTGAGGTCTGAGGTCTGAGGTCTGAGGTCTGAGGTCTGAGGTCTGAGGTCTGAGGTCTGAGGTCCGAGGTCTGAGGTCTGAGGTCTGAGGTCCGAGGTCTGAGGTCCGAGACCCGAGACCCGAGAACTGCGACGGACGAGTCCGACATCTGCCCAGCTCGCCCTGACGGGCGAGCGCTCCAGCGAGCAGCCCACCAGCCGCTACCGGGAAGCCTCAGCCCACGCGTTCGGCGCTTCGCGCGAACGGCAGGCAGTCGATATCGGGAAGTCGGCAGCGGGCGGGTCTGCTGGGGCATCCGCTAACGGGCAGCCCTCAACCCTCCAGCGGGAGACCTCAGCCCACGCGTTCGACGCTTCGCGCGAACGGCAGGTAGTCGATATCGGGAAGTCGGCGGCGGGCGGGTCTGCTGCCAATGCAAATGGAGCCGGGCCGTCCTGTCGCTGTGACAGCGCGCAGTATCTCTGGCATTTCGCCTGACGGCGAAATAGCGATTGCATCGCGTGGCGCTCGCCGCGCAGGCGTCCTCGCCGGACGGGCGCCCTCGCCGGGCAGGCGTGCTCGCCGCACGGGCCGCGAGGGCGAGCCTCGCGCGGGCAGCTCAGCCCCCTGCGGGGGCCGAGCGGGGCCCGGGCGCCCTGCGGACGCGTGGAACGGCATGGGGCTTGGCTCCCGACCCAGCAGGGTCCGACCTGGCCCAAAATCAGTTCTGAGTGAACGTCACCGCCGCCGCACGGCTGAAGAGTTCGTGCGACCGCTCCAGATCCGTCCAGAGGAATTCACCCCGATCGAGATCGGCGCCGAAGGCCTCGACCTCGGCGGTGATCTGACCGCCCATGAGGGGGGTCCCGCCCTGGGCAGCAATGTCTGGCAGGGACATGAGGATGTCACCGCCCGCATCGTCGGTATCCAGGCCGACGAGGGTCCAGGTCCTCCCGGTCGAGTCCGTCAGGTGAACGCGATAGAGACCGAATGCCAGGCCCACCGCGTCGAGGAGGGTGTCCTGGACGACCACGTTGTAGGCCGCCCCGCCCGACATGCCGCCGGGGGCAGGCAAGAGGAGCGTGGGCACCCCCATCGGAGCCGTGACGGCGCCGACGCTGGACGCCCTCGGGCGCGCGACGACCTCGTTGCCCGACATGTCGACCGAACGAAGCTTCACGAACACGTCCGGTTCGATCGAGCCGCTGGTCTCCAGCGAACCACCTGGGGCTGCGACGCCTGGGACCGCCGAGAAGACCGCGTAGTTGCTGCCGCCCTGGGGAAAGCTGAGGCCCGCGCCGACCAGCAAGGGACCCGCCAGGCCCGTGCCCGCCGCCTCGACCGTGACCTTGGGGTCCTCGGCGAGCGCGCCGAAACCGGGGACGCCCCCCAGCGACAGCGACGTCGCGCTCAGAAGCGTCGCCGCCGTGGAAGACGGCGGAAAGCCGAGCGACGCGCCCGCATCGAGGACGGCGCCCAGGGTGCTGCCGCCCGCAGGCACCGGCGCGAAAGGCGCGGCCAGCGCGAAGTTCAGGAGGAAGCCGGGCGCCCCCTGCGTGAGGATATCCGCCTGCGTGAGGCTATCCCGGGTGCCGATCGACGAGATGCCGCCCAGACGCCCCGGCCGGATGAGAACGGGACCGAAATCACACTCTGCCCCCGTACTTCCGTTGATCGTCCCGCAGCCGCTCAAGCCCGAGAGGCGCGATGGGCTCAGGGCGCGCGTGTCCTGGAGGACGTTGTCGGTCGTCTGCAGCTGAGCGGTGATCAAGGCCGAAACCGTGCCCGAGATCTCCGCGCTCATCGCCATCGTCGGCTGGAGCATGATGTCCACCGAGTCGCGCGGGACGCCGTGGAACGTGAAGAGGTCATAGCCGGACGCATCCACCGTGATGACGGTGCTTCCCCCACCCGCGCCCGCCACCGACGCGGCTCCGCCGACGGTCGTCGCGCTCGCCACGAAGCTCGTCGCGCCACCCGATTCCTGGTGACTCAGCACGAGCGCTCCGTCGAGCGGCTCCAGGGTCAGCGCATCGAACACCCGCACGTCGACCGTGCTCCCGGTGGGCGCACCGCCCGGCCCGACGACGCCGCGCTGGGTGAAAACGCCCACGGCCGTCAGCGTGGCGGCGTTGTAGGCCTCGTCGTAGATGGTGACCTCGTAGGACACGCCCGGACCGAGCGGGTCGACCGCGCCCACCGCCACGGGGGCCGCGATGAACAGGGCCTCGTCCGCTTCCGGAGACGGCGTCGAGAACGCGATGCGCGGCGGATCCGAGAGGGACCCGCCGTTCGTGCCATCGGCCCCGGCGTCGACGAAGGCGTAGGCGATGGGCTCACTGGCGCGGCCGAACGCAGCGAAGTCACGGACCTCCCCCACGAGCTCGGAGGTCACTGCACCGCTGCCGCCGAGGCCGAGGAAGACCGGCGCCGTGGTATCGAAGATGGGCGCGTCGATCGCCGAGGTGGCCGGGTCCGCGTCGAAGCGGCGCGCCGAGCTGCGCGCTCCGCCGTTCCTAAGCTGGACAGCCACCTGGGCCGTGCCGTCGGCGAACTGCACGTCGCCGAGGGCATCGAACAGCTGAAGCTGGTCGCTCGTCGCAGAGAAGGTCGTGGCCCCGTTCGGGATGGGCACGGTGCGGACGATCGACTTGACGAAGGTCGAATCCAGGGGACTGCGACCGAAGAGGAAGAAATCGGCCTCGGTTCCCGCCGGCGCGGCCGCCGAGAGCATCACGTCCACGATCGGGGCGCTGCCGAACACATCCGCACGGCCGAATCCGTTGGCGGGCCGCGAGCCGGCGGCCTTCATCACGGCATCCGGCAGGCTGAAGTCCGCCGTCCGGAACGCGGTCTCGTAGGGAGTGAGCGTGTCGCCGTCCTGGGAGACGATCTCGTTCGGCGTGTCGGAGAGCCGCACGACGACGTCCGAATCGATGCCGTAGGGCCGGACCTGTCCCGACTGCTGGGGCGTCCACGTGTAGACCTGGGTCACCGGCACCAGCGTCGTGCCGTTGAAGGTCGTGAGCGCCATCGGCTGCGGATTGAAGGCGGGCGTCACGCCGCCGACCTTGACGTCGAACGAGTTCGTGTCGATCGTCGAATCGTCCATCTGGCGATCGAAGCCGATGACGATCTCGGAGGTGTCCGGGTTGTTGAAGGAGCCGTCTGGCGGGTAGCTGTAGATCAGTCGCGGCTCGTCCATGACGCTGCTGGAGTCCACGAAGATCTCCACCAGGAGCTGGTCCGAGGGATCGACGATGAGCTGGCCGTTGAGGTCGGCGATCCTCTGGTCCGCGGAGAAGAAGACCTGGTAGGACCCACCCTCTCGGTAGGAAACGAGCGGAAGAAGGACCACGACGCGACCGTCGCCCACAAGCTGGGGCGGGGCCATCGGATAGTCCTGCTGGAAGGTGAAGTCGACGACGCGGAAGGCGCTCGTCTGGTTCTGCAGATCGAAGAGCGACGCGGGGTTGAGGCTCTCCGAGAACTCCAGGAAAATCGGCGTCTCGGGATGCGCCTGGTTCGCCGTCGCCGAACCGGGAGCCACCGCAAGGAGTTCCGGTGCGCCGGAGCGCATGATGGAACCCTCACCCGGGAAGACCGCGCTGCGACCGCCCAGGGAGTTTGGGTCCCCCCCGTCGTCGCCACCGCCACCGGGCCCGCTGGTGCAGCCGTCCGCAAAGACGCAGACCGGACTGTCGCAGCCGCCGAGCCCGAGGAGCATCGCCCCCAGGAAGGCGGATCCCCATGAGCCCGCCCCGGCCGCAGGTGAGGAAAGGAACGAAAGCGACGGGAGGCGGAGAGCTTGGAACCTGAAGGGCATGGGCGTGGGGAGTCGCGGGGGAGGTCGACTGGCGCTCGAGCGAGCGGAGTGACGTCAGGAGAGACGCGTTAGCAGGGCCGGACGACCGGACGGGGGCTGTTCTTCCGCAGAGTTCATCCCCGGCGGGGCAACGCAGAAAATCCAGGCTCCCACAGGATGAACGATCGCGTCGGGTGAGGTCCAGACATCCTGTGAAGTAGAATCCCGGCCCCGGAAACGCGCCGTGACCGACTCGCCGTCCGTGACTAAGGGCGCCGATAGCCCGCTGGGGCACACCACCCCTCACCTGTATACGTATCCATGACGTTGATCCGCTCCCTTGCCCCGGCGCTTCTCGCGGCCTTCACCCTCTGCGCCCTCTCTTTCGGACAGACAAGCCCCGCTGAGGCTCCTGCGGCAACCCCCGCTGGCGTGACCGAAGCGGTCCGCGCGCTCCAGAACGGCGACTACGTCACGGCCAAGAAGCTCATCGACCGCCTCCTGATCGCCGACCAGATGGCGGCCACCGTCTCCCTGCGCGAGGCCGGGCAGTCCATGGAGGCCCTGGAGGCCGCCGATCAGGCGCTGGCGGTCCCTTCGCTCAGCCGAGCCGAGCGGGCGAAACTGCTGGAGGACCGCGGGCGCGCTGCCTTCGCGGCAGCGGCGAGCGACTCCGGCCGCGCCTATCTCTTCGAAGAGGCCCTTTCGAACTTCGAGGAAGCCGCCCGCACCGGCGCTGGCGTTTCGGCCGCGTTCCGCGCGAGCCGGGCCGCGCGCATGATCGGCGACCACGCGACCGCGCTGGACCTCGCGCGCGCGGGCGCCGGCTGGGTCCAGGCGGCCGAAGAGCGCGCGGACGGGCTCGGCCTCGATCAGCTCTACACCCGGACGCTCGCCGAGGCCGCCTTCTCCAGCTACCTGGCCGCTCCCCGGGAAACCGAGAAGGAGAAGGCCGCGCGCGCCGCCCTGTTCGACGAGACCCGCGTGGCCCTGGAGAAGACGATCGGTCTCGCGCCGACCGACACGTGGGCGTACCGCGAGCTCTCCAACCTCTTCCTCTGGGAAGGACGGCGCCAGGAATCGCTGAAAGCCCTGGAGTCAGCGCTCGCCGTGCAGCCCGCCGACGAGGCCGTACACACGGCGTTCGTGAAAGCGCTCGGCGACGACGCGGAAGCGACCGCCCGCGGGAACGGCGCGGACGACGCAGAAGCCCTCCAGGCTCGCTTCGATGGGATCATCGGGCGCTACGCCGCCTTCAGGCAGATCCACCCGGAGAACGCGCTCGGCTACTGGTACGGCGGGTTCGAGCAGTTCTACGACGCGCTCAACACGTTCGAGACCGGCGAAGGTGTGGCCACGGACTTCGCCGACGCGGAGGCGCTCTTCCGACGCTGCCGCGAGCTGAATCCCGGATACGCGGGCGCCTGCGTGGACTTCGAGGTGCTCTGCCGCAACGGCCAGGGCTGGTGCGCCTACCAGGCGGAGAACAACGAGGAGGCGATCCGCCTCTTCATGAGTTCGAACGAGCTTCGGTCCCTGGAGGAAGCGCAGATGAGCGGCCGGGCCGCCGGCATGGAAGTGCGGCTTCCCCGCGGCGACGGCACCGATCGGCTCCCGTCCGCGCTCGCGGGCCTCGACTTCGTCACGCGCCGGTTCCTCGCCGACCCGAACGACGTGGAAGCGCTGACCCGCGCCGCTGCGATCGGCGACATGATGTTCGAGCTCCGGCCGGAGAACGCGAACCTCGCGAACAACGCGGGCTTCCTGAACCGGGACGCGGCCGTGCTCTGGGAGCGCTTCCGCGCCACCGACCCGGACCCGGCGAAGGCCGCCGCCGGACGCGCCCGGGCCCAGGAGCTGATGGAACGGAGCTACGCGGCCTATCAGGTCGCGGCGAGGCTCGTACCGGATGACGTCCGCGTCGTGAACGATGCGGGTCTCATCATGACGTACTACCTCCGCACCGATCCCGAGGCCGCCGAGGCGTACCTTCTCGATTCCGTCAAGGACGGGGAGCCGCAGCTCGCCGATCCGAACCTGGGGGAAGCCGAGCGCGAGGCCCTCAACGAGGCCTGGGGCGACGCTCACCAGAACCTGGGCATCCTGGAGATGACCCTGCGAGACCGCCCGGCCGAGGCCAAGATCTGGTTCGAGAAGGCCCTGGAGATCGGGCCACCGTCCCGGAACTGGCTCCGTTCGGTCCTGCCCGTGCTGGATACCTGGATCGAGACCGGCGAGAAACCTGCCGAGATCGAAACCATCGAAGCCCGGACCGTCTGGCCCCATAATCCCCCGCGCGACTGAATCCAGGCCCCTCTGGCCCGGGCTCTCCGCTCCCTCTCCCACCCATCCCCCCCACGATCCAGCCCATGCTGTTCACCGCCTCTCTCTTCGGCCTCCTCCTCGGCGCCGCCGCGCCCGCCGCCAGCACCCCAATTTCCGCGCTGTCCCTCGGACCCGCGCCGACGTTGGCGACCCTGGACGCCGTTTCGGACCTCATCGCGAAGGGCCAGAAGGAACTCGTCGCCGGCAAGAACGCCGAGGCCCTCGCCAGCTTCGAGGCGGCCCACGAGAAGAGCGGCGGCAAGGCCGAGACCGACGTCTGGGTCCAGCGCGCCCGCATGGCGAACGGAGCGCTCGACGAAGCGTTCGAGATGATCCTCGAGCTGGAGTCGACGGTCGAGGACCCGTCGCTCATGGCCTACGCGATCGGCACGGGGCGCTACCTCTTCGCCAAGCGCGAAGAGGCACGGGGCGGGGATCCCGGCGGCGCGTTCGACGAGGCGCGGGGCTACCTGAAGGACGCCATCGACGTGGCGCCCGACGCGTTCCCGGACGCGTGGCGGATGCTGGCCGAGTCAGCGCGCTGGGTCGGTGACCAGGACACGGCCTCCATGGCGATCGGCCGGGCCCTCGAGACGTCGAAGGACGCCGCGACCCTCGGCCTCGCCGCGAAGATCCGCGTGGCCGCGGGCTCCGCGATGCTCGGTAGCGACGACACGAAGGACGCCGGCAAGCGCATGATCACGCAGGGAGTCGAGGACGCGCGCGCCGCGATCAAGGCCCTCGGCGCGAAGAAGGAGAACGCGGTGGCGCTCGCCGACCTGAACCTGCAGCTCGGCGTTGGCCTGCTCTTCCTGGAGAAGAAGGACGAGGCGGCCGATGCCTACGCCGAGGCCATGGGCTGGGATCCGACCCAGGTCGACTACGGCCAACTCTTCGGGATCTTCACGGACGCTGAAGGGACCTCGCGACCGTTCGTGGACGCTCTGGATGCCGGCGCGACGAAGTTCGAGTCGCACTGGGGCAAGAACATCGCATCGGACGCGGGCCTCCGCTGGTGGCTCGGCTACGGCCAGCAGCGCCTCGGCGACTACGACGACGCCATCGCGAACTTCGAAGCCGCCGTCCAGAAGTTCCCGGCCTTCGCCAACTCGTACTGGTACATCGGCCTGTCGAAGTACAACAAGGGCATCGAGAACTACGAGGACGCGGCCAAGAGCTGGCGCCAGTACGCCACGGTCGACCGCGACGGCTTCATCGCCACGGTGAACGGCGATCCGACCAACATCCGGATCCTCGACTTCGCGGGCGCGAAGCTCTACGGCAACGGGATGGGGCGAAACAATAACGGGATGGGAATGGAGGCGGCCGCCGACATCTACGAACTCGTGCTGATGACGGACCCGTCGAACGCCAAGTACTGGAACAACGTCGGACTCTTCCACCGCGACGCGGGCCAGGTCGTGGCCCAGCTCACGGCTCGGACGAAGGACTACGAGCCGCAGATGACGGCCATGGAGCACTACGAGCGTTCGTGGGAGGCCTACCAGAAGGCGCTGGAGATGGCCCGGACGTCCTACCACTTGAACGACGCGGCGGTGCTGCTCCACTACTACCTCGAGCGTGACTACGACGAGGCGATCGCCATGTACAACGAGGCCGAGGCCATGGCATCGGCTCGCCTGGAGAAGGGCGGGCTGAGCGCCGAGGAGAAGCCGCTGGTCGAGATCGCATTGCGTGACTCGAAGGACAACCGCAAGAAGCTGATGGCCAAGATCGAGAAGGCCAAGAAGAAAGAAGCCCCCAAGGAGGGCGACGGGGAAGGCGGGGACGGTGCTGGCGGCACGGGCAAGTAGATCTTAGCTCCATGCTTCCGATTCACTTCGCGGCGCGTCCGTCGGAACTTCCGAAGGGCGTGCCCGCGCTCATTCTGGACGGGGCCTTTCCCGCAGGGCTGCCCGCTCCCGGGGGCGGATTGCACCTCGCGCACTGGCCGGGCAACCACACGCCCGACGAACTGCGCCGGGATCTGTCGACGGAGATCGCCTTCGCCTTCCTGGCCTTGAGCGAAGGCGAGCGCGACGCGCTCCTGAACGGCGCCGAGGTCATCGCGCTGAATCACTACGACACCGACGGGATCTGCGCGCTCTTCGTGCTGGTCAGGCCGGACGAGGCCCTGGAGCGTCGCGAGCTTCTCGTCGAGACTGCGGCGTCCGGGGACTTCCACGAGGTTCGCTCGGAGCACGCGTTCTGCATCGACGCGGCGCTGCGTGGGCTGCATGGGACGGACAAGGTGGCGCTCGTCCACGAGGCGCTCGAACTGCTCGGTGCTCTGCTCGCCAGCGCGCACGCGGCGCGCGACCGGGCCGCGGCGGACCTGGAGCGCTACCAGCAGGATCGTGCGGCCCTCGGAGCGGCGCTGTTCGACGACCTCATCTACCTGGATATGGCCCTCTGGACGAGCCCGCTTCGCGGCTCGGGAACGCCGCCGTTCGATCCGGGTCGGCACGCGTTCTTCGCCGACGGCCGCGCCGATCGCGCGCTTCTGCTCGGCCAGACCCCCGGGGGAACGACCGCGCGGTTCGTCATCGGGACGCGCTCGTTCTTCGACGTCGTGACCACGAAGCCGTCGCCGCGGCCGGACCTCGAGGCCCTGTGCAAGAAGCTCAACGAAGCGGAGGGCACAGCCGACGCGGACGCCGCCGCGTGGCGCTACCAGGACGTGCGCGGCGCCTCGCCGGAGCTCTGGTTCGGGAAGGAAGGGCTGCCGCTCTACGCGGAGCACGCGGGCGAATTCCTCGGCAAGAGCCGCCTCACGCCCGAGGAGATCAAGGGCTTCTGCATCGACGCGGTGCGGGATACCTGGCCGCTCCCCCACGACGACGACGAAGCCGACGAGGACGAGGACATCTTCGCGGTATGACCCTGCTCGTGGACACGGCCGCGGGCGCGGATGGCCTCGTGGTCCAGCGCTGCCAGCTCTGGGGCTACAACGCCATCGGCGTCGTCTCCGGGGACGAGGCGATCGCCGTCGATCCGGGGATCACGCCGGAAGAAATCGCCTCGTTCCGCGCGGCACTCCTCGCGAACGGAGCGCGCCGCGTGACCCACGTCGTGATCACCCACAGCCACCACGATCACATCCGAGGGTGGGACGCGTTCGAGGGCGCGACGATCGTCGCGCCGAGCGCCGTGGCCAGCAAGCCAGCGGACTCGCGCGCCCGGATCCTCGCGGGCAAGGCCAAGGTCGACGAACGCATGGGCGTCGCCGATTCGAGCTTCGAGTACCCCTCCGTCGACGTCACGTTCGGCGAAGCCCACGAACTCCGGGTGGGCCATCTGAGCCTTCTTCTGCGCTCGCTCCCCGGACACTCGGACTGCTCCAGCGTCGTCGTGATCCCAAAGCTCAGGACGCTGCTCTCGGCCGACTACCTCGTATCGCCGGGCCTCCCCTACTGCCGCTGGGAACCCGCGCCGTTCGAGCGGGCGAACGAGCGTCTCTCCGAGTTCATCGAAGAGTTCGACATCGACCGCGTCGTCCCCGCCCACAACGACCTCCTGGAGAGCCGCGGCGCCGCGCTCTCCGCCATCGAGGAAGAGCTCAGCTACTTCCGCTTCCTGCGGACCGAAGTCCGGCGCCAGATGGCCCTCGGCGTCACCGGTCACAGGCTGCTTCACGCGTGCGCTGCGGCCATGACCGAACGCCGCGGCGTCGACCTCGGGCGCAAGGCGCACCAGGACGCGGACAATGCGCGCCGGGTGCAGAAGGAGCTGATGGAGTAGGCTCTTCCCATGGGCTCTCACTCGCTCCGGAGAAACTCCGCTGCCGCGCGCTGGGCACTGGCGGCGCTCGCCGTGGCCGCTGCGGTCCTCCTGGCCTGGTGGAGACTTGAGCCCGGGCTGGAGGGAGCCGCGGAGACTCTGACGGTCGGATCCTCCGCGGCGCTCCCATCCTGGCAATCACCCGCGTCCATCGGGCCCGTGCCGGACGGCGGAGAGGCGCGGACCGCCGTCCAGGTGGAAGAGCCACTGGGCACCGAGCCAGAAGAGTCGAAAGAGCCCAAAGAGCCTGACCTGGATGTCGAAGGCCAGCCCGAATCCTTCGTGGCCCTGAGCGGGGTCCTCGCGACCCACGTGGGGAGCGAGTTCATCGACGTCACCGAGTTCCGCCAGATCGGCGCCCGGATCACGATTGGAGAACGCGCCGTTCTTCTTCCCGTTCCCGTCACCCGGGGAGGCTTCGAGCTGCGCTTCGTTCGTCAGCCCAACGGCGAGTACGCGCTCCCGAACGGGACGCGGCCCATCGGGATCCTTCCTGTCGCGGAGGACCAGGGCGAGATCACTCTGTTCGCACCCAAGATCTCCCGGGTCGGGGACGGGCTCGGGTTCCTCGTGCCAGAAGCCGCGAGTCTGGACGCGGTATCCAAGTCCATCACCCTTCCCCTCGGGTCGACGAACGTCGTGGTCACGCTGGCCGCTCCGCCGCGGGTCCGCCTGTTCGCCTTCGATCGAAGGACGGGCGAGGCCCTGGACGACATCGACGTGTATCGGGCAGGAGCACAGGATGTGGACCCGCCGGGCTTTGGATCGTCGACCCGTCCCGTGGCGGTGAACCTGGACCATGGCGACTACCTGCTCGGCAAGATCGGCTCCACCGAATCGGCCGATCTGGAGACGAAGAAGCGCGGCTTCGCGCCCGCGAGGTTCCAGGCGGATTTCGGAAGCGGCGGCGAGATCAAGCTCTCCCTCGACCGGGGTGCGACACTGGTCGTCCGCGTGCAGGGGGCCGTGCCTCTGTCCATGGACGCAGGGCTCGTCGTCAAGGTGGGATCGTCCAGTGCCTACAAGACGGCCCAAGTCACGCGCGAAAGAGAGCTGGTTTTCAAGGATCTCGTGGCCGGTCGCTCGATGGTTCGGCTCGAACTCCAGGCCACGGCAAGAACCCTCACGTCCTTCGGCGCGGGGTCGAGGAGCCCCGAGGTCGATCGTTTGATCGACATGAGGGAAGTGCTGCTCGAGAGCGGCGGCGAGACGCAAGTGACGCTTCGCTCGGACGCCGAAGCCGCCCTGGCGCACGCTCCACTCTCGGGCACGATCCTCGTGCCGAACGAATGGACGGAGCGCGCCCAGCAGCTTGCCGTCGCGCTGCATCCCACCCAGGGCCAGGACATCGAGGCGCTTCGATTCCGCACGGAGGTAGCGCGACTTTCCGCGGACGACGGTACGGGACTTCAGGAGCCTGGATCCACGGCCTCCATAACCCGGTATCCGTTCGACGCGGGAACCGTCCCGCCAGGGGCCTATGTGCTCGTCGTCGAGGCGCTCCCCACTTTCGGTACCGTCATGGTTCCGCCCTCGGGAAAGCGCAACATGGAGGTCCTGCTTGCCGGACCGGTGAATCATCGCGTTCGAGTGCTCGAAAAGGAGTCTGGCGCCATCGCAGAGATTGGCGAGCTGAGGGTGGACACGGCTGGTCTCGAGGAATGGCTCCCCACCGTCCAGGTGACGAAAGCACCCGGCGCCGAGGAGTTTGCGTTCCGCCGACCCGACGTGGCCACGAGGGTCTGGCCGACTGCAGGCGCGCAATACTGGACCCAGTCGCTCGTGATCCAGCCGGGGATGCCGGGGCCGCACGTCCTCCAGGTACAGAGGGTCGATGGCGACGCGGCGACGGGCCTGACTTTGCCTCTCAGGGGCTTCGTTCGCTGACCCTGCATCCGCGCATGGGACCTGCGGGGATCAAAATTCGACCGCGATGTCGGACGTCGCCGTGCGGGAGCCTGGCCCGGAAGAACTTTCCGTCAAGCGTTCTCGAGGTCAGGTCGAACCACTAGGGATGATCCAGCAAAAGAGGCACTTCCTGATGCTCCTCGGTGCCATGAAGGCGGGCACGAGCGCCCTCTTCCACGGGCTGGCCGAGCACCCTCGGATCCTCGGCTCCCTCGACAAGGAGCCGGCCTATTGGAACAGGGAAGCGGCGCGCGGACGGGGCCTGGAGCCCTACCTCGCGTGCTGGGATCCGGGGACCAAGCCCGGCGCCCTCTGGTGGATGGAAGCTTCGACGGACTACGCCAAGGTGCCGGTCGAGTGCTCCCCTGCGCCGCGACTTCGAAACCTCGACGCAGAGCTGCGATTCCTCTTCGTGACGCGCAACCCGGTCGAGCGCGTCCGCTCGAACTACGAGATGGCGCTCGCGCACGGATGGATCAAGCACCCGATCCATGTCGAGCTCGACCCCACGACCGTGTGGTTCTCCAACTACTACCAGCAGCTCAAGCCGTTCGTCGACTGCTTCGGCCGCGACTCGATTCACGTGCTTTCCCACGAGGAGCTGATGGGCGACCCCGCGGCGACGCTGCGGGACGTCTGCGCGTTCCTCGATCTCGATCCCGAAGGCATTCCCTCCGTCCTTCCGCGGGTGAACGAGGCGGCCGAGCACCGCGCGCTTTGGCGACAGCTCGCTCTGCAGCGGGCGCAGGCTGCCGGCCAGCACCCCACGGAAGAGGTCCTCCAGCGGGAACTCCAGCGGGATATCACCCCGGGCCCCGAGATCGTGGAACACCTGCACAGGGAGCTCGACCACGATCTCGCGCTCTTCCAGGACATGTTCGGCCTCGACCCATGGACGGGCCGTCGCACCGAGCCCGAAGCGATGACCCCCGTCGAACGTCGCAAGCCTGCGCTTCCCGCGAGCGCGAGCCACGGCACCGTCGATCGCCTCGAAGCCATCCTCCAGTCGCTTCGCAGCGCCGCCTGAACGGGAGCGCACGCCGCCGAAGGAGCCGGTAGAGTCGCCAGCGATCAGCCCTCGATCTCGTTCAGTCGCTCGAGGTCTTCCTTCCGAAGCCGCGGCGCCCGCGCTTCCTCCGAGGGGCGCAGCGTCTCCAGCGGCTCGGGCGGATCGTTCGCGAACCGGCGGAACGCCGTCATCTTGCCCGGCTTGAACTTCGCCAGCCGGTCGAACCACTCGAAGCGCAGGGCATCGCGCTCTTCGGACGCCATCGCGCCCACGAGAGACGGCTCGGAGTCGAAGCAGCGCTGGAGCACCAGCGCCGTCGCGACCGAGAGATTGAACGATTCGGTGAAGCCGTGCATCGGCAGGAAGATCCGCCGGTCGGCGACCTCCAGGATCTTCTCGGAGACGCCCTGGAGTTCGCGGCCGATGACGAGGGCCACGCGCTCGGGGAACGGCTGGAGCGACGCCGGTTCCGTGATCTCCAGCGCGCCCGGCCCGAGGTCCGTGGCCCAGATGGCGAGGTTCTCTTCCTGCGCGGCGGCGAGGCACTCCTCGATCGATTCGAAGAGCCGGCGCGTGAGCCAGCGGTGGCTGCCCTTCGTCACCGACTTCGCGAGCCGCGCCTTCTTGCCCGGGTGCCGGATCGTCCAGACGTGCTGAACCCCGAAGGCCTCGGCGGTCCGCAGCACGGCCTGGACGTTGTCGTCGTTCCAGGGGCGCTCCATCACCAGCACGAGGCGCGAGGTGCGGCGCCGGAGGATCGCCTCCGCGCGCCGCAGGCGGAGCGGGGCAGGCTGCCCCTCGGCGAGGGACCCTTCGCTTTCGTCTTCGTCGTCTTCGTTCACGGCAGCGGGAGGCTATCAGATGGAGCGTCCTCGCGCCGGGACTCCCGGAACAGCACCACCGTTCCCACGAGCAGCGCGGCCGACAGGAGCATCACGCCCCGGATTCCGATGTAGGGATTCAGGAAGCCTCCGACCGTGCCCCCCACCGCGACCGCGAAGGTGCGCGCCGAGAAGACGACGCCGAAGGCGCCGCCGCGGCGCTCCTGGGACGCCTGACCCGCCGCGAGCCCGAAGGCCAGCGGACCGATCCCCGCCATCGCGATGCCCATCACGAAGCGACCCGCGAGCAGCACGAGGTAGTACGCGGTGGCTGCCTGGAGGCCCAGCGCGACGACGCAGAGGATCGCGCAGTTCCGGAGGGCACGGCGATGCCCCACGCGATCGCCGTAGTGACCCCACGCCGACAGCGAGATCAGGTTCGCCACCGCCATCACGCCGAAGAGGAGGCTCGTGGCGAGGGTCTGCGCGCGCTCCTCCAGGGTCGTGCCGTCGGAGGCGAACAGCCCCGTCATTCTCTCCCAGACGCTGCCCTGGAGGTCGGCGCCCGCGAATATCGACTCGACGTGCAGCTCGATGACCGGGTTGATGGATCCGAGGCCGAACTGGAGCGCGAAGACGACAAGCGCGGTCGCGCGCAGCGTGGGATTCGCGAGCACGTCGCCGATGTCGCGACCGGTCTGCTTCAGGGTTGCCCTCACGCCGCGCGGCCCTTCGCCTTTCTGCTGGCGCTTGGAGGAGTCCTCATCCGCGCCGAACCAGGCGACCGAAGCCGAGATCGGCTTCTACTCCATCAGCACAGCGACCGCCCCGGTCAGGTTCGACGTGGGCTGCGGGTTCGAGTCCCGGTACCAGGCCTGGAAATAGGTCGTCGTCCCCGCATCGAGCCAGGCCGTGGATGAAATGAGCGGGTGCTGCCATGAAATCGGGAAGCGGGCCACGCCCATGGAAACCTGTCCAAGTGCAAGCCGACGTACCTGGCTCCCAAGGCAGAGCTGGCCATCGCCATGAGCCATGGGCATCCCCGCCGACGCCGTTGAGGCAGCGAGCAGCACTGCGAGCCCATTCCCTGGCACCCCCTCGGTCCGTAGCTCCAGGTCCTGCATCGCCGCGTTGTTGCTCCCGTAGGCACGCAGCCGGGGCGTCTCTCCCAGTGAGTTCGGGGTGAGCGGCGTGCAGACGGTGTTTCCGAATCCGATCTCGAACACGTACGAGAGACCGACCTGGGCCAACCCGTTCACAAAAGTGTAAGGAGCTCCCACGATCAGCCGGCTTCCGTCCACCGTGATGCCCTTCCCCATGCCATCAAAGTTGCCCATGCCTGGCGCCGATAAAAGGCGGTACCGCGGCTCCCAGGTGTTGCCCACGCGCTCGAACACGAAGGCCGCGCCAGTCACCGCGTTCTGCGCTGGATCGAAGGCGGCGTGGGCGCCGACGAAGAGCCAGTCACCTTGAATCTCGAACGTGCTACCGAAGTCGTCCCCGACATTAGAGCCCACAGTCTGCCCGGGTGCGTAGAGGAACTCTCGAAAGCTCATCCCAACCGGATGCAGATCAAGAATCGCCACTGCTCCCTTGATCAGACTAGTACCAAAACGTGGGCTACCGATCAGAATTTCGTCGCCATAGATTTCAATGTCCTCGGCGAGGACTGACTCGCCGTAGATGACCTCCTCGACTACCCAATTGGAGCTGTAGACGCCACTGAGCAGGGCGACCTTAGAGTTGCCACCCGCGAGTAGACGTCCATCGCCGGTCAGCTTAAGGCCTTGCCCAATGTACGAGAGATTCGTATCGTAGAATCGATGCTGAAGTTCAAAAATACCTCCGCGAAGACAGTATCGATAGAGGGAGCCGTGGTTGAAACCAAACTCTGCATCGATGGATGCTCCCACAAATAGGTACTCACCGTCAAAGTCGCAGTGACTCCCGAAAGCGCAGTACTGGGAACCACTCGGAGGAGCCAGCGTCTGGTGATGGGCATAGCATCCTCCAACCCAACGGTACGCCAGAAGGGCGCCGTTGCACGGAGCTCCACTGACCGTGTAGTTGAAGGCTGAGACGAACAGCCAATCGTCGTACATCAGCAGCCTCGTCCCAATGTACGCGAGGCCAGTTGCGCTTGACGGAAGCGCGATCTTCTGGCAGAAAGCAAAGACGCCATCTTGGCGCCGCTGGAAAATCGAAACGGATCCTGAGTTCAGCGACGCGGCGTCATCCGCTCGCGAGGTCACCGCAAGCCGATCTCCATCGAGTTCCACTTGCCAGCCGTGTCGATCATACAGGTCGAGGTTGCCCACGGGTCGAATGGTTTCGGAGCCCACGAGTGTCGTGACCTGGGCGCTGGCCCAGCTCGAAAGGAACACCCAGACGAGAAGAGTGAGAGAGGACTTTGACATCGAGTGAGGTGGGTGAGATGCGCGAAGGATTATCTCGGCGTCCCTCGATCAGCGAACGGATCGAAGGACTCAAGACCGATAAGGCAGCCGGCTCCGGGGAGCCAGGCAATGGCTACAGACGTTCGTAGGCGCCGATGTCGAGGGTTCCGCCGCCAGGAACCAAGTCCACCACGCGAGCACTCGTGGGAGAAGTCGTGTAGAAGTACGGCGTGAGCTCGAACGGCACCATATTGCCGTTCATGTCCGGGTAGTCGAACGGAAGCGTCAGCGCAGGGTCGACGCCGGCATCGATCAGTGCAGAGCCGGCGCTCAGCCTGAAGTCACGGCCTGGAGCATCCTGGTAGCCGGGGGGTACGTCGAAGTTGGCAAAGCCGGCGGTGGGATAGGTGCCCGTCGCCACGGTGAAGATGTCGCTCCCGAACGCTTCAAGGGTCCAGCTCAAGGGATTGCCGAATACGCTGCGACTACCTGAGCCCGCGATGGCGTCGATCACGTCGAGAGTTCGCGTGGGATCGAACGTCAGCCCCACGATGCTGTTGATGAAGTAGGGCTGAAGCGTGGAATCCACGACCGTGTACACAGTCCCACCCCCTCCTACGCCAGGAGGGTTGGTCAGGACCTGGTTGTAAGCCATGGTGCAGTTGAGCCAAAGCGACGAATTGGCGGAGCCACCGTTCTCGAGTCGCACCGCGGCGCCCCCCCCATGGCAGAGGTTGTCGTTGAAAATGCTGTTCATGACGAGGAGCCCGACGTCTGGCACCGACGTCCCCAAGGCGCCGAGAAGATCGGGGCCGCCCGCGAGCGACTCGACGAACACTGCGCCGCCGCCGTTACGGGCAAGTTCCACCGCAGTCACGCCCTGCTCGCCGGCCAGATTTCGATAGAAGACGCTGTTGAAGATCCACGACGGCTCGACGCCATGGATACCGGCCTCCTCGGCCTCCGCAGCGCCCTCGAGGTAGAGTGCTCCACCCTTGTCCGACGCGCGGTTGCTCGAGAGGTAGGAGCGGTACATTCGGAACGCTTTGGTGAAGCCTCCGTCGAAGGCGATCGCGCCGCCGTTCTCCGAGGCGACATTGAGTTCGGCGAAGAGGTTCCTCACGGTCACCTCGTTCCCCGTGACATGGAGGGCTGCACCCGAGCGGTACTTGGGATCCGAGGACCCGTTCGCGTTTCCATCTCGGATCGTGAAGCCGTCGATCAGGACGCCTTGAGTGCCAGGTTCCACCACCACCACATTGTAGGCGTTGTCGGCGGTGGTGGTGGGGATGGTGAGCAAGTCGGTCTCCCCTGAGAGGACCGTCTGGCGGAACAGACCCGACCGACTATCCACCGAAGGATCTCCGTTCCTGAAGCCCCCGTAGAGCTCAGTATCATCCGGTATGAGGAACCTAGCCGTGCGCGGATCCGACGTCTCCGTCGCGGTCGGCTGGTACTCCCAAGCAGCGACGTAGATGATTCGGTTACCAGACGGCAGCGTAGCGACCTGATTCAGGGCGCCTTGCAACGTGTTCCGCGGCGTCCCCCAGCCCGATCCATCGCCGTCGACGGCGAAGCTACCGTCGACGTAGACCTGAGCGGAGACCAAAGAAGAGCCACTGATGGCCAGTGCTACGAGTGACGCGAGAGGCGAGAGGCGAGAGGCATGGTGTTGTCCTTGGCAAGCTCCACCGCACGAGCGGTCGCCACTGGGTGGAGGACGAAGTTGATTCTCTTCAGGCGGTGCCACTGCTGGCACCCGTCTCGAGCAGGGAGCTGGCAGACTCCGAAAAACCGCTGAGCACTGGCGACAGGTGAACGATAGGGATCTGGGCGGATCGTGGGCATCAAGCGACGATCAAGATGCGTCCGTTATGGTGCTCCACTTCAAAAACGGACGCCACTGTGAATGAGCCCCTTGCGAATAGGCATTCCTAAATTAGGTGCCCGTCTCGGTCGCTTTCGCTCAGCGAAGCGGGAGGTCCTTCGACGAAGCATCCTCGCTCCGGGACTGCCGGAACAGCACCACCGTCCCCACGAGTAGCGCGGCCGAGAGGAGCATCACGCCCCGGATTCCGATGTAGGGATTCAGGAAGCCTCCGAACGTGCCCCCCACCGCGACCGCGAAGGTGCGCGCCGAGAAGACGACGCCGAAGGCGCCGCCGCGGCGCTCCTGGGACGCCTGGCCCGCCGCGAGCCCGAAGGCCAGCGGACCGATCCCCGCCATCGCGATGCCCATCACGAAGCGACCCGCGAGCAGCACGAGGTAGTACGCGGTGGCTGCCTGGAGGCCCAGCGCGACGACGCAGAGGATCGCGCAGTTCCGGAGGGCACGGCGATGCCCCACGCGATCGCCGTAGCGGCCCCACGCCGACAGCGAGATCAGGTTCGCCACCGCCATCACGCCGAAGAGCAGGCTCGTGGCGAGGGTCTGCGCGCGCTCCTCCAGGGTCGTGCCGTCGGAGGCGAAGAACTCCGTGACCGTCTCCCAGACGCTGCCCTGGAGGTCGGCCCCCGCGAACATCGACTCGACGTGCAGCTCGATGACCGGGTTGATGGATCCGAGGCCGAACTGGAGCGCGAAGACGACGAGCGCGGTCGCGCGCAGCGCGGGATTCGCGAGCACGTCGCCGATGTCGCGACCGGTCTGCCGGAGCGTCGCCTGGACGCCCCGCGGCCCCTCGCCTTTCTGCTGGCGCTTCGACACGTCCTCTTCCGCGCCGAACCAGACGACGGCGGCCGAGATCAAGGCCAGCGCGCCGACGACGAAGAACACGGACTTGCGGCTCCCGAGCAGCGTCGCCACGAAGCCGCCGAACATGGGCCCGATGAGCCCGCCGATCGCGAGCGCCGTGGCGAGGTTACCTGCGACGCGGCCCTGCCGGTCCGCGGGCGCGGCGATGCTGACGAGCGTGATGCTCGGGGGGATGAAGCCAGAGAAGAGCCCCTGGCCCAGGCGCATCGCGAGGAGCTGCAGCGGCGTCTGCACGAAGCCCATCCCGCCGACGAAGAACGCGATCGCCAGCATGGCGCGACAGACCATCACCTTGCGCCCGAAGCGGTCGCCGAGCGCGCCCCAGATCGGAGCCGAAAACGTCGCCGAGAGCGGAGCGGCCGCGAAGCACAGGCCCGACCAGAAACTGATCGCGCTCTCGCCCTCTAGCCCCATCTCCTTGAGGAGGCTCGGGAAGAAGGGCAGGAAGCTCATCATCCCGATCGAGGTGACGAGATTCGCGGTCCAGACGACCCAGTACGTGCGTTTCCAGCTGGATTCCATGGGTAGAGGAGCGAAGAGAGTGCCCGGCACCCGCGTGGGTTGCCACCGATCCTGCCGTTCCGTCCGAAAGTCCCCTGTGGCGGCTCGGAGTCGGCGCCCCGCTGCGGCGGGTCGCGAAACCGAGACGGGACCGCGCGGTAGAACGCGCGGATCTCCACTCCCACGACTCCCACACCGGTATCCTGCCCCCATGAATCGCACTCCGGCCGCTCCTTCCCGCCTGCCCCGCCAGCTGTTCCGACGGGTCTCCATGGCGGTTTCCGCGCGGACTCTCGCGCTGGTCGTCGCGCTCCACGGCGCCTCGATCGCCAGCGCGACCTCCGATCTCCGGGTCGTCGATCCCGAAGGGAAGCCCGTGGCAGGCGTCACGCTGGAGATCGTCGACCGGCAGCTGGGCACGTTCAGCGAGTCGGACCTGCCGCTTCTTCTGACGAGCGATGACGAGGGCCGGATCTCGCTGGAGGACATCAAGCGTCCGCCGATCGATCTCCGGCTGGCCACCGTGGACGGCGGGTCGCCCTGGGCCATTCGCTACGTGCACGGAAAGCGCCTGATCGACGAGAACGCGGGGGCTGACCTCGATGGCGCGAAGCCGCGCGTCTATGACCTGTCCGAGGACATCGTCTGCGTGGTCGAAGAGAGCGGCACGATCCAGGTGCAGGTGGCAGGCGCCAGGGAAAGCGACCGTTTCCACGCGACGTTCCTGGACCAGCGGCCTGAGCCCGAAAGCCACCGGAACGTCGTCGCCAGCGGAAGCTTCACCGGCGGCTCGGGTTCGTTCCGGGTCCCCGCCGGCCGAGGCACCGTCTACCTCTACCAGGAGGGATACGTCGGCGCGCCCGTGCTCACCCGCGACAGCCCCCTGATGGTCGCCGTGGCCCCCGGCGGAACGGCCAGCGTGGCGGTTCGCTTCCTGGAGGGCCCCACCACGCGGCTCCTGGCGCCCTTCGACATGATCCCCTTCCAGCGGATCGAGGCCCTCGCCCCCGACGGCCGCACGGTCATCGGAGAGTTCGCCTTCGATGCGTCGCCGCTGCGCCTTCCCTCGCGCATCGCGGTCGTCACGGGAGCGGCGAACGCGCCCTCCGAGATCCCGCCCATGAGGCTCCCGAAGCAGCTCCTGCGCGCGGTCGACGTGCCGCTGGCACTCCCGGCCCTCGAACTCCCGGACGAGGTCGAAGGCGCTGAACGCTTCGTGGATCGTGCGCCCATGGAACTTCTGTTCACGGTGGATCCCGGCCTCAAGATCCGGTTGCCGGAGGCGGCGGGCGGCTGGATCGATCAGGCGCGCGGGGGCCTCTCCTTCCTGTCGAACACGGTTCAGGGCATGAAGATGCTGACCGGCATCGAACATCCGGCGCCCAGCCGCGTCCTCGTCGCTGGCGCAGGCAGCGGAGCGGCCTGGCAAGCAGCCGTCACGGTCCGCGACGCCGAAGGCGCAGTGCGCCCGTACGTCGAGGTGCTCGTGGCCGCGCCGGGATCGCTGCTCGCCCGTGGGATCACGGGCGCGGATGGGGTCATCCACGTCGAGGGGATCCGCGCGGACTCCGTGGCGCTCTGCCTGGTCGACTCGGTGGCGGACCAGGTGAGCCTGGCGCGGCCGGAGCCGGGCGCAGGGAGCGCCGCGGGAGTCATCGTGCCCGGCGACCGAGTGGAACTCTCCGGGACCTGGAAGCGGAGCCCGCAGAACGCGGGCGTCGGCGACCTGATCGTTCTCGTGCCCGCGAGCGAGGAAGCCATCATGGAGCAGCGCCGGTTCATGACGCGGGCCGCCCCCATCGCCTTCCTCGACGCGGCCGGAACCTTCGACTTCGGAAGCGTTCCGCGCGGCCTCTACACGCTGCGAGCGGGCAGCCAGAGCGAGGCGGCCATCGACCTCAGGGTCCCTGAAGAAGAGAAGGCCCGCTCCGGGGCTGGCTCCCTGGAACTGAGCGGGACCGGCGCGTCGTTCGAGGCGGTTCTCACCTCTCGTTGAAAGAGATGAACCAGCAGCCGCGGGAAGCGGCGGCTGGTTCAAGGGAATCGACATCGCCTCTCCCAAGACAGATATCGATAGTCGTCGGTGGCTCGGCCGCGGGAAGCGACGGCCGGGCGTGGACTGCAGAGCGGAAGTCAGAGGCGCCGCGTGCGAGGAAGCGGCACGGCTGACCGGTTCTGCTGGTAAGTACCCCGCGATCGGGCCGGGGTCACAGCGACCTTGGAATTCTTGGGAGGAATTCCGCGCTCGCCAGAATGGAGTCGGGGCCGGGATGGGAATCGGAACAAGGAGCAGTGCGAGCGTGGACGCCAGCCAGCCGCGGGGCCCTCGAGCTCACCGGGGAAGACCGGATCGGCTCGAGCCGTGGGAAGCAGGTTGGGAAGCGATTGTCGGGAATGGCCGTTGGCCAGCTGACGTCCACTGACACGTTGTACCCCGCCCGCCCCGACCAGTAACCGTCAATCTCACTTTTCTGGCAATATCGCATTCCTGGATGAATCGGAGAGTGGCCCGCCCCCCCCCCCTGGCCCCACCACCGGGCCCCGAGCGATCCCTCGATCTTCGGGCTGTCCCTACTCGCGGGCTCGATATGCTCTGCGCCATGACGCTCATCAGCCTCGAAGGCGGCTCCAAGGGGTTCAACGACCGCACTCTGTTCTCCGGCGCGAACTTCGAACTCGGCGAGGGCGAGCGCGTGGGCCTCGTGGGCCGGAACGGCTGCGGAAAGTCCTCCCTGCTCAAGATCCTGGCGGGCGCCGAGGTGCCGGACGAGGGCGTCGTGACGGTCAAGAAGGGCCACCGGGTCGGCTACCTCGAGCAAGAGCCCGCCCTCGACCCCACCCGCCGCATCCGCGAGGTGGTCCGGGACGGACTGACCGGCCGCGCCGAGACCCTCGCGGCCATCGACGAGGTCCACACGAAGATGGCGACGGCAGAGGGCGACGCCCTGGAGCGCCTGCTCACGCGGCTGGAGAACCTGGAGCGCGAGCTGGAATCCCGCGGCGGCCACGACGTCGAGCACCGGATCGAAGCGACGCTGGACGCCCTGGACATCCGTGACCCCGAGGCCCTCGCGGGCTCTCTCTCCGGCGGCGAGCGCCGCCGCGTCGCCCTGTGCCAGCTCCTCGTGGGCCGCCCCGACGTGCTCCTGCTCGACGAGCCCACCAACCACCTCGACGCCTTCGTCACCGACTGGCTGGAGGACTGGTTCCTGGAGACCAAGAGCCCGCTCGTGCTCGTCACCCACGACCGCTACCTCCTCGAGCGCGTGGTCGATCGGATCGTCGAGATCGACGGCGGTGCACTTCACTCGTATGCCGGCGGCTACAGCGACTACCTGGAGGCGCGGGCCGAGCGCATCAGCGCGGAGAACCGCCTGGAGGCGACGCGCCTCACGCTCCTGCGCCGGGAGACCGCGTGGATCCGCCGCGGCCCGCCCGCGCGGACGACCAAGTCCAAGGCGCGGATCCAGCGCTACGACGAACTCGTCGACGCCGCGCCCGACATCTCGCCCGCGAACCTCGAATTCATGATCCCGCCGGGCCCGCGCCTCGGCACGCGCGTCGTCACGATGAAGGGCATCTCCAAGGCCTACGGCGACCGCGAGATCATCCACTCCCTCGACCTGGAGATGACGCCGGGGATGCGCCTCGGCGTGATCGGGCCGAACGGCGCGGGCAAGAGCACGTTCGTCAAGATCGTGACGGGGATGCTGCAGCCCGACGCCGGATCGCGCGAGATCGGCGAGACCGTGCGCTTCATGGGCATCGACCAGGAGCGCGTCGATATCGACCCGAATGCGACGGTCATGGAGAACGTCGCGGGCAAGCAGGACGTGGTGCGCGTCGGCGACAAGACCGTCCGGATCGAGAGCTTCCTGGACAAGTTCGGCTTCGATGCGAGGATGCGGACATCGCCGGTCAAGACGCTGTCGGGCGGCGAGCGCAATCGCGTGCTGCTCGCGAGGCTGCTCCTGGCCGACGGCAACATGCTGGTGCTGGACGAGCCCACGAACGACCTCGACCTCGCGACGCTGCGCGCGCTGGAGGAGGCGCTCTCGGTCTTCCCTGGCGCGGCGATCGTCGTCAGCCACGATCGCTGGTTCCTCGACCGGATCGCGACCCACATCCTCTACGTGGACGGCAAGGGCGGTACGTACCTCCACCACGGGGACGTCGCGGACCTGATCAAGCGGATCGCGGCCGAGCGCGAGCAAGACCGCCTCGCGGCGGTGCGCCAGCGCAAGGGCGGCAGCGAGAAAGCGGAGCCCGCAGCGGCGCCGGCGGCCACGGCCGCCGCGAAGCCGAAGAAGGCTCGCTTGACCCCCTGGCAGGAGAAGGAACTCGCCCAGATCGAGGGCAAGATCGCGGCCCAGGAGGCCGTGGTCGCCGAGCTGGACGTGAAGCTGGCCAGCGGCGACCTCTACAAGGTCGGAACGGATCCGAACCTGGCGAAATCGCTCCAGAAGGAGCGAGATGCGGCCCAGGCGACCCTCGATGCCACCTACGCGCGGTGGGAGGAGCTGGAGGGCTTGAGGGAATAGCGGCCCGCGACCTGTTAGGGTATGCGCGTGACCACCCATCCCGGTCGAGCCAACCCGGCGCGCGATGCGCCGCCTACTCCCATGATCGATTCCACTGGCGCGAACCGCGCGCGTTTGGCCCCCACCTCTGTTCCTGGCCAGCGGCTTGCCGCGTCCGTTCTTCGGGCGGGCCTCCTCGGAGGCATCGTCCTCGCAGCCTCTGCCTGCTCCAGTGACAGCGACGACCCCGACCCGAACGCCTTCGTCGTGCGCTCGACCGGGCATGCCGCCGCTTCGAGTACCACTCCCCTGCTCGGGGACGGCCCGTGGCTGGCCTACCGGATCTCGGAAGCCAGCCAGGGAGCCGGTGGAACCGACTTCAACGAGGACGGGGATACGCTCGACTCGATCGCCGTTCGCGTGAACACCGCCACGCAGTCGCGGGAGATCCTCGACGTGGCGGCGGATGCGCTGCACCTCGTTCGTCGGACGATGTTCATGGTCGTCTCCGAGTCCGCCGACGGACGCGACTGGAACGCGGATACGGACATGACCGATCGCGTGCTGCTCTACCTGACGCCCAACGCGACGGAGCCGGTCTTCCTCGACACGGTGACCCCCACGGGACTGGCCGCCATCTCGATCGGCGGAACGCTCACCTACGCGAGTGACACCGCGCCGACCCTCGACATGGAGTCGAACCTCCGGGTCGTCACCGTGGCCAGCAGCGGCGCGGTGCCCGGGGCTCCCACGATGGTCCCGGCGACGATCGATCCGAGCATGGACGGCATCACGTTCGAACTCGATGGAAGCGACGGAGACGTCATCTTCCTGCTCTCCGACGAAGGGCTCGAGGGCGACCTGAACGGCGATGGCGACGCTACCGATGGCTTCATCTTCGGAGTCCTGGACGCAGGGTCCGATACGCCCGAGGCGATCTGCAGCTGTCTGCCGATCGCCTCCGCCAGCACCCCGACGGCTGTTCCGATCTCCAGTGGAGGGGAATGGCTCGTGGCCTTTCTCGTGGACGAAGCTGCGCAGAACGAGAACCTGAACGACCCCGCGCTCTTCTCCGGTACCTGGCAGCCCGCGAACTGCTCGGGCGTGCCGGACACGGACATGGCGGACGCGGTGCTTCACTGGTTCCAGCTCACCGATCTGACCATGGGGACCGCCGCCAAGAACACGGGACTCGTCGGCGCGGGCACCGCCACGGCGTACGCCGTTCGATCGGGATTCGTGGGCGTCGTCTCGCCGGAGGCCTTTGAGGGCGGTTGCGATCTGAACGACGACGGCGATTCGCTGGACTCGGTGTTCCGCTGGGTCGACGCGTCGAACCCCGCCGACCCCGTCCTGCCCGTGACGAACAGCGGGCGGCTCTTCGCCGTCGACACGGCCGTCGCTGGCGGCTCGGGCGGCGTGGTTCGCCTGAGTGACACCTGGGTGATCAGCGTGGACGAGGCCGCCGATGGCCGCGATCATGACGGTGAGCCTGGCGTGGACCGAATGGTCATCGCGGCCCACAACCCGTCGAACGCCAGCCAGAACTGGAACTTCATGCACGGTGCGTCCAACCCGCGCCCGGTCGGCGTGACCTGGATGGCCGAGGATCCCGAGAGCTCCAGCCGCTTCTTCGCCGCGTTCTCCGAGAACTTTGGCACGATCGGCGGCGGGAACGGCGACCTCAACGGTGACGGCGACGCCGCTGACTCGGTCCCGACGATCCCCCGCATCCAGACGGGCAACCAGCTGACCTTCCCCGGCGTCGCCACGGCGACGACCCGCAACAACGCAGGCATCACGGTGGAGGAGAACATCGGCTTCCACCGCGTCAGCGAGGCGGACCAGGGCAACTCGGACCTCAACGGCGACGGTGACACGAACGACTTCGTGGTCCAGCGCTTCAGCCTCGTGAACTCGTTCCAGCGCGCTCTGATGGGTACGTCGACGAACGTGAACAGCGACTCGGTCGAAACGGGCACGGGCGACGCGGAGTTCGCGGCGTTCCTGACGGAGGAGTTCCTCGAAGGCACGGACTTCAACGGCGACGGGGACACGAACGACTTCGTGGTGCGCTACATGCGCCTGCCGCAGTAGGCGTTCGAGCGCGGCGTCACCTGAACGGTCATCCCCTCGGAGATGGAGACGTCGGAGAAGTGCTCGGGAAGCTCGATGCGGGCGTAGACGATGAGGAGCAGAGGCACGATTCGCTCGGCCTCTGCTCGTATCTCGCACGGCGCGTCATCTTCCCTCGGAAAAACCCGAAGAAAGATCACGCAGGCGTATCCCGCCCCCACCGATGACGTCATCCGACGGCATCGAGTCGCCGCGCCCGACGAGACGAGACCAGGACCCCGATCAGTCGGCCGCGAGCACGCCCTCTCCGTCCGCCTTCTCGACGCGCACCATGTGGAACGGTGACGTCAGCATCTGGGTCACCATCGCGTCCTCATCGGGGAGCGTCTCTGACGTGCGGACCACGATTCGGCCGGGTTGATTCGCGGTCGCTGGCATGCGCACGATCTCTTCGATCCGAACGGAGTAGCCGCCGGTTGGCTTCTGGCCCACGAACGCCGCCACGACCATCGAATCTTCGAAGTCGATCTCCGGGGCGGGCGGGGTCGGGAGCTGGAGGCGCATGTGCTTCTTCCAGAGCGCGTCGAGGGACGCCTGATCGCGCACGACGTGGAGGCCCGCCGCCGTGATGCCGCTCGTCGCGCCGGTTCCGAGGTCCTCCAGCACGAGGACCTCATGGGGTTGGGGCGCGGGCTCCTCGCCCGGGGCGCCTGCGCCCTGGTTCGTTGAACGGCAGGCGGCGAGCACGATGACGGAGAGAGCGACGGCGGCGCCGGTCGTTCCGAGAATCCAGGTGGGGATCATTGGTGGGCCTCCAGAAGAGCGGCCGTGGGGTTGTCGAGGTCTGTGTCGGACGTGGAGGCGTCATCGCCCTTCGCTCGAAGGTGCGACACGGGAAGGCGGAAGCCCTGCTGGCCTCCGACAGAAGCGGAGCTGAACGTCGCCTGCTCCAGCGGGAAGTTGAGGCCGGAGATCGTTCCGGTCTCGCTGACGGTCACCTCCACCGGAAGGCCGAGCGAAGGGTAGAGGCCGCAGAGCGGTTCGCCCTCGTCACAGATGAAGTCGTCGCCGTCCTCGTCCGTGCCCGCCACGATGATGTAGGTGCCGGCGGGAACACCGCTCAGCGCGTAGCCCAGGGAACCGTTCGTGACGACCACGTCCTGGGCCACCGAGTTGTAGGAGACAGCGTCCACCGCGATCACGAAGACCTCGTAGGCCGTCGTCGTGGTCGATCCGCCGAGTGAGAGAGTCACTCCGAGCATGGCCGTCCCACCGTTCGACTGGACCGTCACCGACCCTGAGTAGACACCGTTCGCGAGTCCGCTGGCGCTCACGGTCAGCTCGACCGCGGACGTGTTGGTGGAGCCCGCCTGGGGCACGATCACGCGGCTCGCGGAGAGCCAGTTGCCGCCCGTGTTCGTGGTGGCCGAGACGCTCGTCACGTCGAGCAGCCCGTCCCCCACGTTCGCCACTCCTACGCGGCGGGTACCGGTGGCCGTCTGGAACAGCACGATCGACTCGTCGAGGGACAGCACGGGTCCGCCGCCTCCGCCGCCGCCCGCGGCCGCCTGGCACGCCGCGAACGCGTTGACGAGGCCCTCTCCATAGAGGTTGTCGCGGCCCGCCGCGCCGAGGTCCGTGGCCGTCGAGGTCAGAATCGTCGTGAGCTCCGCCGGCGTCAGCGTCGGATCGAGCGCCAGCATCAACGCCGCCACTCCCGCCACGTGGGGCGCCGCCATGGACGTGCCCTGGTAAAAGCTGTAGTTCTCGAAGTTCGTCGGGGTGACCGAGTCGTCCGGCTTCGTCGAGAGCACGCCGTCCGCGTAGCCATCGCCGTTGCGGTCCGCCGAGACGTCGCCGCCCGGGGCCGCGATGTCGACGGTCGGGTGGAAGTTCGAGTACGGCGCGCGGCGCTGGTCGTAGTCCACGGCCGCGACCGAGATCACGTTGCCATAGGCCGCGGGGTAGGAAGGCGAGGAGCTGTTCTCGTTGCCCGCCGCCGCGATGATCAGGGAGCCCGCTGCCGTCGCGTCGTTGATCGCGTTCTGGAAGGTCTGGCTGAAGCCGCCGCCACCGAGGCTCATGTTCTGAACGTGTGCGAGCGTCGTCGTCTGGTTCGAGGCGTTCGAAAGCCCGGCCGCGTAGAGCACGGCGTTCAGGATGTCGAAGGTCGAGCCGCCCCCTTTGCCCAGGCAACGCACGTGGAAGATCGAACTCTGCCAGGACACTCCGGCGACGCCCTTGTTGTTGTCGCTCAATGCGCCGATGGTGCCCGCCACGTGGGCGCCGTGGAAACTCGAGGGCTGAATGCCGGTGGAGTCGCCCACGTCCGTCGGGTCGTTGTCACGGCCGTTTCCGTCACCGGCGATCGACGGATCCGCGATCATGTCGTAGCCGCCGGCCGTGCCGAACGGGAGGTCACTGGAGGGCGCCGAACCGGTATCGAGCACCGCCACGCGGACGGTGCCGCTGCCCGTGGTCAGGCCCCAGGCCGCGGGCAGCTGGATCTGCTCGTAGTGCCACTGGAGGTTGTAGAACGGGTCGTTCGGAGTCTGCTGCGCCGCGAACGCCGTCAGGACGAAGTCGGGCTCCGCGATGAGAACGTCGGGTTTGCCCCGCAGGCTCGCGGCGAGCGCGAACGTGTAGCGCTGGGCCTCTTCGTCCGAGAGCTCCGCCGGCAGGTCGAAGTGCACCTTGCCGGGGCCGTCGGGGACGGCGTCGACGACCTGGCCGCCGAAGGAGCGCACGACGTCGTCTAGGCGCTGGACCGTGCGGCCCATCCTGGCGCTGGCTCCGGAGAGGCCTGGCTCGCCGGAGACGTCCCCATCGGGGCGAAGCTGGACGATGACGTCGCCGCGGAACGACGGAAACCTGGACGGCAGCCTGGATCCGCGCGCCGCCGTGGACAGCCTGGCCAATGGGGTAGCCAGCGCAGTGCCCGCCTGACTCCCACCCGAAAGGCGCGCGAGATTGCCGTCTAGCTGAAGCGTGTACGCCGACACCGCGCCGTTGATCGGCCGGATCTCCAGCGCCACCAGCGTCATGGCGCTGACATCGATCTGGCCCACCTCGGGAACGGCGATGCCGGTGAGCGAATCGATCAGCAGGGGACTCCCGAGGTTCGCCGAAACGTCATAGGCGAACACGTCGTAGTCCTCGGCTCCGTCGAAGGAGAGCGAGACGTTGAAGGTCGACGCCTCCGCCACCGAGAGGAGGAGGAAGTCGCTGCTCGCGCCGGAACCATTGCCCGTGAAGGTCAGGCTGTCGGTGTTGTCGAACATGCCGACGTACTGACCGGCCGCCGCGCTGTCGTTGGGTTCGACCTCCGCAATCGATGCGCCGGGTGCGCTCGCGGTCATGACGAACTCGTAGTCCGAGCTGCCGGCCGCGGCCTCGACGAGCGCCAGGAACGTCCCGCGCGCCACGATCGCGCCGGATTCCGACGAGGAGTTGCTCGCGAACGCGGCCACCTGCTGGAGGCTCACGGGATCGAAGAAGTAGACGTCGATGTCCGAGGTCACGTCCTGACCGTTCAGGCTGACCGCGATCTCGGCGCGCTCGGGCACCACGACCTGGAAGATGTCCTGATCCGTCGTCGCGGTCGCGCCGACGACCGTCTTCGTCTGGCCTGCGCGAAGCTCGCCGAGGATGTGGGCCTGGGAGAGCACGTCGTTGGGCTCGGCCTCGAGGACCGTGTCCTCCGAGGCGAGAACGCTGAGCGTGCCGGTGAGGCGGTCGCCGGCGCCGGGATCGCCGCCGCTGTCGCTGCCGCCACCGCACGCAGAAAGCCCGAGGCCGAGCACACCGGCGAGGAGGAACCCTCGCCGCCGGCCAGAATCAAGGAGTCGAATCATCGATCGCCGCGCCGCCCGTTCGGGGACGCTACCTGGAGTTTGGAAAAACCCAGCGCGCAGCGACACCGACGAGAGGCCGGTGCAGGGGGGACGAGAGCACGCTGAGCCAACAGCGTAGCGTCTCGGCCACCCGACTACTGAATCATGGCCAGGATCGGCCCCTTGTGCTCCTTGAGGACGCTGTAGGTCACGCCCCCGAGGAACGCGGCGGCGACCCCCGTGTGCCCGTTGGTGCCCATGACCATCAGGTCAGACGGGCGCTGCTCCTCGATGATCGCGAGCGACGGGCTCCCCATGATGAAGCGGCTTTCCACGTCGGCATCGCCCCATGCGTAGCTCTCGAACCACGATTCGAAGCGCTTCTTCGCCGCGTCGTGGATGGCGTCGATCACGTAGACCGGCATGCCCGCGTCGCCCGCGTAGGCGGGCATGGGATCGACGAATCCGATCGCCTCGCTGCAGTGAATGACGATCAGGGGGACGGAGAGTGCGCCCGCGAGCCGGAGCCCCATGGCGATCGCCGCCTCCGACTTCTCGTCGAAGGCGAAGGGCACGAGGATCCGCTGGACCGAAACGTCCGGCTTGGGCTGACTCCAGACGTGGGCCACCTGGTTGCCGAACACGCTGCGCTGGGTGCCGCCGAAGTCGATGAAGCCCGACTTCTCGTGCGGCCCGACGACCATGAGATCGGCCGGAAGCGAGCGGGCGGCGCGCAGGAGCGCCTCCGACGGGCGCCCCAGTTTTACCTGGCACGTGGCGCCGTCGCCCACTTTGGACTTCACGCGGTCGGTGAGCCAGGTCTCCGCCCGACCCGCCACCTCGGCGCGCATCGTGGCGACCTCCTCGGGGTGGCTTCCCGAGTGCGCCATGGGCAGGTCGATCGAATGCACCACGTGGGTCTTCGTGCCGAGTCGCTGGTGCAGGAACGCGGCGGCTGCGAGCGCGCAGTCACCGCCGATTCGGCCGTCGTCGCCTACCACGGCCTGTGGAAAAATGGATGGGCTCATGACCTCGATTAGCTACGGAAGGGAGAATGGATAAACCTGTAGAACACCTTAAGCGCGGGGGCTGCCCACGCCATCGAGTGGTCCATATTCCGGGTTACTCTTCCTCGTCGAAGGTGCCTTCCTTGGCGGGGAACGCCAGCACGGGCATCGTGGCATGGCGCAAGATCGACTCGGCGACGCTGCCGAGTGCAAAGCGACGCAGACCGGTGCGGCCGTGGGTGGAAAGCACGATCAGGTCCACGTCATGGTCCTGGGCGTAGCGGGCAATGTCCTTGCCCCCGTGGCGGCAGCTGATCGCCTCGACCACCACTTCACGGCTCGAGGGCAACGTCTTGGCGAGTTCCTGGAGCGACTCCCTGGCCTCCTCCAGCTTCGGCCCGACGGCCGGATCCTCGAGCGGCGGGGCGAAGGGCGAGCCCGTCGCCATCACGGGGATGCTCTCCACCGTGTGCAGGAGGGTGACCTTCTTGCCCTCGAACAGCTCGGGCGCTCGCTCGATCGGGCGCAGGGACAGCTCGGAGAGATCGGTGGGCAGCAGGATGTGCTTCGGGTTCATGGGAGGCTCCGGGGACGGACCGGCAAGGTTGTCTGACGAACGAGTGCACGCGGGCTCGGATGCCGCGTCTGCCTCACCATCTTCCCGCCGAGCCGTCGCCACGCCCATGGACACATGCGCGGGTTCAGCGCCCTCGCAGTGCGTAGGGGTTACCCCTTACAGATCCTCGTAGGGCATGTCGTAGACCCGCTCGCCCGCGCGCATGTCGCCGGTGTCCATGCCGAGCTTGAACCAGCGCTGGCGCTGGGCGGCCGTGCCGTGGGTGAAGCCCTCGGGCTGAACGTAGCCCCGCGCCTTGCGCTGGAGCGTGTCGTCCCCGATCTGCTTGGCCGCGTTGAGCGCTTCCTCGCGATCCCCCGGATCGAGCATCTTCTGCTCTTCCTTGGCATAATAGGCCCAGACGCCCGCCAGAAAGTCCGCGTGCAGCTCCTGGCGAACCGACCACTGGTTGGCTCGCGCCTCCGAGAGGCCCTGCTTCTTCTGCGCGACCATCTGCGTGATCCCGAGCAGATTCTGAAGGTGGTGCCCCACCTCGTGCGCGATCACGTACGCCTGGGCGAAATCCCCCGCCGCGCTGTGCCGCTTCGCGAGCTCACTGAAGAAGGTCAGGTCCAGGTAGATGGTGTCGTCTCCGGAGCAATAGAACGGACCGACCGCGGACGACTGCGTTCCGCAGGCCGAGCTGACCATGTCGCGGAAGCGAACGAGCGTTGGCTCCTGATACTTCTGTCCTCCCTGGCGAAAGAGGTCGTTCCAGACGTCTTCGGTGCTGGCCAGAACGACGCTGATCATATCCAGCATCTCCTGCTCGGCGGGGGAGTTCGCCACCACCCCGTCGCCGCCGCGCTGCTGGGTCTGAGGCCCCGCGGCTTGCGTCGGTAGCTGGGACAGGAGCGCCAGCGGGTTCTTGCCCATGAGCAGCATGATGACGGCGAGCACGATCACCCCGAGTCCCCCGCCCACGGCGGCCTGCTTGCCCCTGGGCGCGGCTGACGCATCACCGCCTGCATCCACTACGTTCTCACTCTTCCGTCGTCCCTTCCACTGCATGGCGCGGCCTTCGTTCTCTTGGGTGTTCCTGTCGGGGGGGGCGTGCTTCGGGGGAATCCCGGGGGAGGCAAGCGCGCAGAAGGACGCAGGGTACATCAAACGGACTGCCAGGAAGAGGCCCCGGTGCACCGGATCGAGAGCCCAGGGTCTCGATTCTGCCCCATCCACGGCCTGCCTCGAATTCCCTTCCAGAGCCCGTACCAGCCGCGACGAAGAGTCCCCCACGTCGGGGCATGCGTACAAGTGGGCGTCTCCCTACGTGCCCCCCCAGAGCCATGAAATTGATACGAAGTTCCAGCAGGGTCCGCTGCCCCGCATACGGGCACCGACCCCCTACCAAGAGTCGCGCGGGCTTGACCATCGTCGAGCTCGTCATCGCCGCAGGAATCATGGCCGTCCTGCTCCTCGCATCCGCCGGCGCCATGGGCGAGAGCGTGGACTCGACGAAGCTGTCCCGCAACCTCACCCAGGGAGCACTCTTCCTCGAGTCGGTCCAGGAGGACCTGACCGCGGTGGCCTCGTCGGACCTGCTCTCCATGAACGGCCAGCAGATCTTCGCGACCGAGCCCAGGGCTGACGCGAAGTACCGCGTCGACATCACCACCTTCATGGCGAGCATCGACCTCGTTCAGATCCGACTTGCGCTGATCGATCAGTCGACCGGAAGGCGCGTCGCCACCGTCAACTCGTTGAGGGCGATTGGATGAGAATCGTGAAGCCAAGAAACACATCCCGCCACGGCCGAGACTCCCGGGGCCGCGCGGGCTTCACTCTGGTCGAGACGATCCTTGCCAGCACGCTCTTCGTGGGCGTGGGCTACGTCTTGCTCATGTCATCGCAGGCGAGCCAGCAGTCGCACCGCACGGTCTCCATGAACGTGGAGTCCAACGGAACGCTGCGGGAGTTCACGGATCACTTCCAGGACGAGCTGCGCTCGGCGAACCGCGAGACGCTGGTGCTCGACCAACCCGCAGCAGGCAATGCGACCCTTCGATTTCAGACCGCCATCAATGGCGGCGGCGCCGAGGCCTGGGGCGTCTTCGACCGGCGGTTGTCACCGGACGAGGCCGCATGCAACCGCGATGGCTGGTTCATCCAGTACGCGGTGGAACAGGGCGGTTTGGCCCTGAACGAACTCGTGCGGCGCGTGATCGATACGAACGGAGACACGCAGCTCATGCATGTCATGGCCACGAACGTGGTGCGCTTCTCCGTGGACAGTACAGGGGAGGTCTGGGTCGTTCGACTCGAGACCTTGGGCGACGAGGGCAGAAGAGAGGATGAATTCGATGTGCGAATCCGAAATGAATAGTGGCGATCAGCGCCAGACGCGGCGGTCTGAGCAGCGCCCGAGCCGAACCACGGTGCGGCTCTCGGCCGATCCAGGCCGTCGAGGCAGTGCACTCGCGGCCACGTTGATCGTCTTCGTTGGCGTGACCGGGCTCGTGCTCGCCTCGTCGCAGCTCTCCGGGGTGGAGGTCACGGCCTCGCGCCGGTCGATCGACAAGGTCCGCGCGACGGCCATCGCCGAGGCCGGGATCGAGCAGAACAAGGCCATGCTGGCCGACGCCGTCAGAAAGAACAGCATCAGCAGCCCTCTGGACGGCGTGCGAGCACTCTTCCCCCAGGGGGCGGGGAGCACGCGCCAGACGTTCGATGCAGAGCCCTTGATGGACGGCGCAGCCAACGTTGGCGAGTACACCACGTCGATGACCTTCCGCCAGGACGGCGCGCGCCGCGTCCTGGTCACGATCACCTCCACCGGCTACATCCCGCGTGCGCCGCAGAACCTCGGACCGAAGGAGAAGCTCCAGGCCTGGGACTCCATCGAGGTCACGGTCGAGTACACCCTCAAGGCAAGCGAAGTCTTCGACAACGCGTACTTCGTCAACAACTGGGGCTGGCTCTATGGCAACACCATCGAGGTCAATGGCAACGCGCGAAGCAACGGCCAGATGGACATCGGGGGCTATCAGCCGATCATCACGGGCCAGCCGCTCTTCGACTCGGCCACGTTCGACGGGACCAGCGCGTCCCTGGGCGACGCCGTCGACGGCGAGGGACTGTCGTCAGGCTGGGACATCGTGAACGCCGACCGCGTTCGCGACGGCCAGGGCGGATCGCCCGACAAGCGCGACTTCCAGGATCAGGTCGAAATGCCCAACTTGACGGACCTCAGCCGGTACGAGGAGATGGCGACCACCGAGTCTTCATCCATCACCATCGGCGGCGTGGTTGTCTCCGACGGCATCACTGGCGACGAAGGCGGCGAGAAAAAACACCTCTACCTGCACGGAACCGCTGCGAACCCGATCGTTCTCAACGGTCCGGTCGTCGTGCGCGGTGACCTGATCATCAGCGGCTACGTGACCGGCCAGGGAACGATCTACTCGGGGGGCAACGTCTACGTGCCGGACTCCGTTCGCTATCTCAACGGCCCGACCTCTGAACGGCCCAGCGGCGACTCACGCGCCGAGACCGAAGCCTGGCTCACGCAGAACTGGAACGCTGACTTCCTTGGGCTCTTCGCCCGCGAGAGCATCGTGGTGGGAGACTTCACCCAGCGCAGCTGGTCCAACTACGTGAACGGTTGGCTCCAGTCACCCATGAACTCCTCCCGCGAGGACTCAGGTCTGGACCTCATCGCCAACACCAGGGCTGGACGGGACGGCATCATGGGAACGGCGGACGACGATTTCCTCGAGGGCGATGGCGTGTTCACCGTCGAGCACTATTCCGCTGACGACGCAGCCGCGGGCTTGATCCCGGACGGATTCAGCGTGGGCGATGCCATACCGGGGACCGGGGAAGACATCGACGGAGACGGGCAGTACGACGACACTCTCAACGTCGCGGACTTCGCCTTCGAGGACGACCTGGAGAGCTCCAAGTGGGACGGCAACATGCCCAGCGGTGGGATCGAGCGCTACTCGGACATCGCCTCGATGTACGCGAACCACCTGGACGCCACGTTCTACACCAACCACGCCTTCGCATGGGTGGTCTTCGGCAGCCAGAACGCGGAGATCAACGGCTCGGTCGTCGCCCGCAACGAGAGCATCGTCTACGGCACGCCCCGGGCCATCATGAACTATGACGCTCGCCTCCTCGGCGGCGGTGACGGCTTCGTAGGCGACATGCTGCCTAACACAGCCGCCCCCATGCGAGTCGTCCAATGGCGCCGCCTCCAGGAGGATCCCCATCGCGCCGTGGTGATGCCATGATCGATCGATTTCCCATGAAGGCCGGATGGGCTCCCCTGGTGGCTGCTGTCGCGCTGTCCGCGGGAGTGGCCGTGGGCGCCCCATCGGCGCTACAGAACGAAACACCACTGGAGGACGGGACTCAGCACGCAGACTCGCCGGACTCGAGCGATGCTTTCCGCCTCCTCCAAGAACGTCGTCGCGACCTCTCGCACCCGAGCGACCCCCTGAAGCTGAGCGGCGCCTTCGAGGACGAAAACAACCTGGCCGCCAACCGTGGTGCCATTCAGCGTTCCAGCTTCACACCGGTGCTGGTGGACGCCGAAGCGGCCTACGAAAGGCAGCTGGCCATGCTGGAGGATCGAGCCACCTACATCGGCGCGAGTCTTCCGGCCTACCGGGGCGATGACCAGCCTCAGCTGAAGGCTCCACTGAAGCGCCTACCAGTCCGCGAAGAGGAGGACCCGACGAGTAGCCGGGCCTCATGGCTAGCGGCGTTTGCCGTCGCGGCCCTCGGGACCTGCGCGCTCGTCCTCCAGGGGCGAAAGTAGAGCGCCCAGGACAGCCCTACTTCAGGTACTTCTCGATGTAGAGCTTCCAGTTGGCCTCGAACTCTTCGAGGTCGATCGGGCCCCAGGAGGCCGCCATGGCGTCCTCCCAGATCTTCTGCTTGTCGCGGGGGTCCAGGTCGAACCGGTTGACCTCGAGTTCCTCGGGGTCGAGTTCCTTGTCACGCTTCTTCGCCTTCTCGATCCGCTCCTGGCGGATCTTTTCGTAGGCGGCCTCGAAGCCATCGTTCAGGGTCTTGACGTAGTTCGGGATGATGTCCGCGTACTCGTCCTTCCACACCTTCCGGTTGACCTTCCGGAGAGCGCCCTGGCGCAGCATGTAGATGATCGACCAGGACTGGCAGTAGCCGCCGACGCCGGTGGAGCCCTGGGTCGACTGCCACTGCTGGTGGCTGAAGTTCAGGTGATCTTCGAGGGGCGTGGTCGACTCTTCGCGGACCATCTGCTGGATGATCCGGAGTCGGTCGAGGCCGGCCGGCATCTTGGGCGTGATGAAGCCGCGCTTGCCCTTGATCTTCATGCCTCCGTAGTAGTCACCGTGCCCTTCGTCGAACCAGCGGTGAGCTTCTGACTGGTTGAAGAGGAAGTGGCAGTACTGGTGGAACGCTTCGTGGCTCACGACGGCATACGTGGAGTTCCGGTCGACCTCCAGGGCGTCGTAGAGAACGAGCTCCACCGACCTGGGGCTGAAGTAGCCGGCAGTACCTCCGCCCATGCCGCTGAATTGCTGGAACTCCTCCCGGCTGGAGCAGATCCGGACGACGGACACGGCCTTGAAGCCGGGGGGAGGCGGAAAGTCCGCTTCATAGACGTCGCGGCTGATCTCCAGCCGTTCGACCACTTCCTTGATGAAGGGGACCTTCGTCGAATTGGTCAGGATGACGAAGCGCTCCGAGGGCGTGCCGATCGCGGACCAGCCGGGCGTCTTCGCCGCCTCTTGCTCGGCCCAGGCCATCTGCGATTCGTACGTTCGCTCGCTGGTATCGACCTCGACCGGCTTGGTGCGATCGATCAGCTCGAACGACTCGGCCGATCGGCGGATCACGGTCTCCAGCTTGCCCTCCAGCTCCTCGGTCACGAAGTAGCAGAGGTGAATGTCGGCGTGATCCAGCGGGAAGCTCCAGACGTCGAGCGACAGCGGGATCGGCTTGGGGTCCCCCGCCATGGTCCACTGGTATTGAACGTGCTTGACGGTGAGCCCGGAGATCTCGACCTCCTCCTCGATCTTCGGCTCCTTGAGGATCTTCTTGCTCAGCCCCTTGTAGCCGATGTCGCCGATGATAGAGGTCATGCTGGGCCGCGCCTTCTTGGCGACGGACTCCCCCTTCTTGGACTTCTCGTCGACCTCCGCGTTGCGAGCGGCGTAGGCCGTGATGGTGTTCTGATCCTCACCGAATCGAAGGACCTCGGCGCCGCCGCGCGACGTGTTGACCGGGATGGCGTCGTAGTCGTCGAGCGGCTTGAAGCGGAACCCTTCCGTGGGGCAGTCCACGTACGTCCTGGCCATCTTCTGCAAGGGGGCCGGGCCAGCTGGTGACGCAGCTGGTGACGCAGCTGGTGACGCAGCTGGTGACGCGGCTGCCAGGGCATTCAGCGCGACGGCGGCAGGCGTGAACACAAGGGCGAGAGCGAGGGTTCTCGGGGTGAACCTTTGGAGCATGATGAGTGAGTGGGTCGAAGGCGAACGTGCGAGGTTTGTCATAGTGTACCGAAGCGAAGAATCTTCCCTTCCTCCGGGAATAGATCGTCTCCGGGAGTCGCCCGTTGGCCCCCACGCCCCCTTTACCTTCGGCGAACAAGATCCGCGGGGCTCGACGGAGCACGCCCGGGAATCGCTGGCTCGGGACCCGCGAGGCGCCAGTCCTCCACGCCGACCCCGACCAGGTCGAAGCCCCTCGCGCCCATCTGAAGCGTCCCGTCGATGAGAAAGTAGTTCTGCCGGAAGTCTTCGTAGGAGTGATCGAGATCGAGCTTCTCCATCGCCCCGCGCAGCTCCTTGGGGATGGAGACCCGGACCGACCGCCGCTTGTCTCCCCCGCGAAGGAGCACCGTTCGCGAGCCATCGTCTTCTTCGAAGAACCGATCGATCAGCGCGAGAACCGTCACCTCCCGCGGCCCCTTCGCGATCGCGGCGCTGAGCTGATCGGGCTCATCGGCTGCCAGGAACCGCATCGGATCGGACGCAGCGAGCGCGCGATGAGCATTCACCGCCTCGGCGCGCGCATCCCACCAGGGAAGCAGGCGGTCGTAGGGGCGACGGCTCCCGCCGTCGTTGGTCCGGGGATCCCAGATCCCCCGCTGCTCGGCCATCGCGGCTTTCTGCGCAGCGACGAAGCGCTCGTGATCGATCCGGCTATTGCCGTACTTGTTGAAGTAGGGGCTCAGGCCCGTACGCACCATGAGCAGGTTGAAATCGACGCCTTCGCTCGTCACGACGTGGCAGAGCAGCCGGCCGTACGGATCGCGCGCCTCGACGCCGCCGGGGAAGCGAAGGCCGACCTCCACCGCGCCCTCCGACGGACTGCGTGGCATGAAGAAGCCCTGGGCCCAGCCCGCGGTCAGATCGCCGAAGCGCGTCGACGGCTTGGTCTCGCTGTCGTTCTTCGGCATGTACTTCTCTTCGGTGTCGATCGAGAGGAGCCGGAGCTTCTCCCTCTTGCCGTCCCGGTCGACGTGGATCGTGTCGCCGTCGACGACCCAGGCCACGGGAAAGAGCTCGGTCGGCTTCTCGACCATGCAATCGGCGAGGAGCGCCGTGGGCGCGGCCTGGGGCGGACGCTCCTGGGGAGACGGGCCCGCAGGGGCGGAGGCGCCGGCGAGGCCAAGGAGCAGAAGGGAGAGAGCAGTGCCAGGAATTCGGTGCATGAAGCCCATTCTCCCAAGCGCTCCCGGCTCCCGCCTGCACTTCCCTCAAGCTTTAGAAAGATCTTGCCGAACGGGCCGATATGAATGCTCTCCGCGCCGCCACCTTCGTCCTGCTCCCCACCCTGAGCCTCGCCGCCGTGGTCATCACGGGGTCCATCAGACCGCTCCAGGCAGCCGCCCGCGCCCTCCCGACCGCCAGCGCGGCCGGGATCATGGTGAACCATCCCATCGCCGAGGACGAGAACGGGATGCCGTCCCTGGCCTTCCAGGGCACGCTCGCCCGGACGCGCGTCGCCCTCGTGGTCGACAGCCCGGAGGGAGGGATCATCGGCTTCGACCGCGATACGTCGAAGGTCACGCGCTTCGAGGATAGCACCGGGAAGTCGCTCGTCGACCCCGGGTCGCCGTTCAGCCCCTTCACCTACGGCAGCCGCATCGTCCAGGACGGCCGCAGGCTCGCCCTCGAAATCGAAAGCCAGCAAGCGCCAGCACCCGGCGCCAGCTCGGTCCTCGCCAGCGGAACGATCGACGTGTCGATCGCCCACGAGAAGCAGACTCACCTGAGTCCGCCGATGTACCTCGAGGCCGGGAGCGCCATCGAAGCGGGCCCGTTCCAGATGACGATCCAGGCTTTCGAGCCATCGACCTGGGGCGACGGATTCGAACTCCGCGTCGGGACGAACTCGGCCCTGACGGAGATCACCCGGATCGCGGCGGTTCTCGAGGATGGTCGCCGCATCCCGCTCGAGCGACGCTCCACCATGAGCTTCAACGACGCGACCGAGCTGACGCTCAGCTGCGAGACCGACCTCGGGACGAGAGCCGCCATCGAGATCGAAGCCTGGGACAACCCCAGGCGCCGGACCGTCCCCTTCAAGATCGAAGCGCGCGTCGGCCTCAAGTAGCCCCGCTGTCCCGAAGGGGCCTACCATGGGGGCATGTTCCCCATGCTAGCGCTCCTTCTCTCCCTGGCCGCTCCGGTTCCACAGACCGCGGCCGAAGTCTGCTCTCGCTTCGAAGGATTCGACCAGGACCGCGACGGAAAGGTCGAGATCGAGCGGATCGTTCCGCTGGGATTCGACCTCGAGCCCTCGACGAGGGAGTCCCCCCCGGTGGATCGGCCGGATCTGCCGGCTCGGCGCCGCCTGCTGGTGTTCGTCGAGAATCGACTGCTATTGAAGAGCGCGCGCGGCGCGGCGCTTCTCTCCCCCCTGGCCCGGCTCCAGGAAGAGCTGACGCGGGACGGCCACGAAGCCCTGACGCTCGCGATCACCCTCTCGCCGGACTCACTCCCCCGGGACGAACGGTTCGCTCTCGCTCTGCGCGAGGTGCTGCGCGCTTTCGACGGGGACGGTCGGCTCGATGGCGCGCTGTTCGTCGGCCATTTCCCCGATGCATCCCGCGATCCCTCGCTCGAAGGGCGACGGATCGCCGAGTACCTCGATCGGAACCGCGCCGTCGTTACGCGCGCGGAAAGGGTCGCCCCTCGCCCGTCCTCCATCGCCTTCGCGCCGCGCCACGCTTCCCATGTCGGCCCGGTCGTCGGCGAGCCCGCCGGCGCAGCGTGGGCGCGGTTCCCCGATATCGAGTCCCGCTCGACGTGGGAGGCGGCGGGCGAGGCCGCCGCACGGAAGCGCACCTATTCCTGGAGCGTGCTCGCGGACTGGACGCCGGGCCTCCGCGCGATCGACCCGGCCCGCTGGAAGCCGATCGAGCTCGCGAACAGCCAGCTGTTCCTCCCCGACGACCTCGATCTCACCGAGGGCGAAACGGTGCCCCTCTACATCCACTTCCAGGGCGGCGTCTCCGCGGCGAAGAAGAACTTCGCTCGCATGGAGCGGCGCGGCGTTCTTCTCGCCTCGACCCTGGCCGGATTCTCCAGTGCGTTCCGGACGCCCTACGAGGACCCCGCCGCGTTCTCCGATCTGCTCGACTCGGTCGACGCCGCGCTCTCGGAGCGCGCCGGTCGGCCCATCCGAAGCGAGCCCGTGGTGATCACCTTCTTCAGCGCGGGCTACGGGGCCGTCCGCGAGTTCCTCAAGCACCCCGCGCACTTCGATCGCATCCAGGGTCTCGTCTCTGCGGACTCGATCTACGCCTCCGTCGTCAGCGATGAAGTCCGCGCTCCCGAGGCGGCGCAGATGGTGGATTTCCAGCGCTTCGCCCAGGCCGCCGCCCGCGGAGAGAAATCGTTCGTGCTCGTCCACGGAATGTACCAGACGCCGTACGCATCCACCGCCGAGTGCGCAGACGCCATCCTGTGGAGCGTCGCCGGGCAGCGCGTGCCGAAGGCGTGGACGAACGAGCGCGGCTTCACCACCGCCAGCGAGGCCCACGTGGGCGATTTCCACCTGTACACCTTCGATGTGGCCGAGCCCTACATCCACGTCGAGTGCATGCAGATGATCCCGGAACTCGTTCGGAAGCACCTCTGAGGAGGGCTTGGCCCCAAAATGAGACGACACAGCCATGAACCTTGGCCCCGATTGTTTCCTGGAAAGCTTCTGAGTACAGAATGCCACAGGTGCAGGCCGGAACGCCGAGCCCTCACCTCCCCCACTCTCACCCCGACGGCACGGTCCGTCTACTGCCATGATTCAACGCCCCGTACTCGGTGCTGCCTGCATCGTCGCTCTGGCTCCCTTCGCCGCCGCCCAGAGCTTCCAGTACTCCGACTTCAACAGCACGGCGGGTCTCCAGCTGGTGGAGCGCGCCGCGGGCTCCGGCGCGATCCTCCGCGTGCACGACCAGGCGGCCCCCCAGGGCGCTGGCAACCGGGGCGCAGCCTGGTTCGGCTCGCCGGTGTCCGTCGCGAACGGATTCGACACGACCTTCGTGTTCAACATCAACCAGGGCGGCAGCGCGAGCGGCGGCGGTGACGGAATGGCCTTCGTCATCCAGAACGACCTCGTCGCCGGCGACACCGGCGGCGTCGGGCTGAGCGGCATCGGTCGCCACGCATCCGCGATCGGATACGGGATCTTCCCCACCTCGAACCCGGGCGAGTCGATCGACAACTCCCTCGCCATCGAGATCGACACGTTCCTGAACTCGAACCAGCCAGCCGCCGCACCGATCATGGATCCGGATGGCAACCACATCAGCATCCACACCGGCGGAAGCGGCGAAAACGACCAGCGTGAAGACTGGTCCATCGGCCGTGCGCCCAACAGCGCCCTTGGCGGTGTAAACATGAGCGACGGTCAGGACCACACCGTGCGCGTTCACTACGTCCCGGGCACGCTCGACGTGTACCTCGACGGCGTCATGGTGCTCAGCACGTCCTACAGCTTCAGCACGGGCGGCACCCACATCGACACCGGCAACGCGGTCGGCGGGCTCAACCTGATCGGCGGCACGTCGGCCTACGTCGGCTTCACCGGATCCTCGGGATCGAGCGTCGAGAACCACGACGTGATCTCGTGGACCTTCGATTCGGCTGGCCCCGGCGGAAACTACTGCACCGCGAACGTGAACTCCTCGGGCGCGGCCGCCTCGATGTCGGCGATGTCGTCCCTGTCCATCGCCACGAACGACACCGTTCTCACGTCGACCGGCATGCCGAACCTGGCCTTCGGGTTCTTCATCACGAGCCAGACCCAGGGCTTCGTCATGAACCCGGCGGGCAGCGCAGGCAACCTGTGCCTCGCGGGCGGCATCGGCCGCTACGTCGGTCCGGGCCAGATTCAGAACTCGGGAACCATCGGCTCGATCAGCCTCTCCATCGACCTCAACCAGATCCCGACGCCGACCGGCCTCGTGCAGGCATCGGCGGGCCAGACCTGGAACTTCCAGGCCTGGTTCCGTGACGCGTCCATGGGCGTGCCGACGTCGAACTTCTCGGACGGCCTCAGCCTGACCTTCACGAACTGATCCGTCAGGGATCCGCTGGGGTCGGCTGCGGCCGGCCGGGCCTCACTGGCTGAAGTAGCCGGTGAGGAAGCGAACGTTCGGCGCGGGGATCGACTGGACCCCCGCGTCGTACACGTTGACGTCGAGGAGCGGCGCACTTTGCCCCGTGACCTGCATCACGTCCACGACGTGTGCGTCGGGGATGGCCGCGAAGAGGAACTTCGGCTGATTCGTCGGACTGAGCGTGCCGGGATTGACTTCACGGACCGCGCATTTTCCGTTGACCGGAGCGGCCCCCCCTGACGTGAACAGCGAGGCTGGCGCGGGATAGTCGGCGAAGTTTCGCAGCTCGTCGAAGGCGAGAGACGAGGGGATGCCGCTGATCTCGCCGCTGGCCTCGGAGAGCGTCAGCGCCACCCCGAACTGCAGGTCACGCAGCGAGGGCGAAGAACCGGCCTGAAGGAGCTGGGTTCCGAAGTCCGCGCTCTCGAGCCGGACCCGCGAAATCGCCCCGACGCCGAGGGCGCCACTCGCGCCCGTGGCTGGATCGACCGGTCCTTCGTAGGCGACGAACACGCTGGCATCCAGGTTCAGGGGATCCAGCACGATCGCGCGCGGCGCCTGGAAGACCCAGGGCAGAACGCCGATCACGGAGTCGTAGCCAAAGCCGCCCGGCCCGTCCGGGCCTGATTCGAAGACCGCGAGTTCGCCGTTGCGTCCGAGCACGTAGGCGAAGTAGACCCCGCGCTCGAGCCCGAAGCCCTGCATGCGCGGCGTCACCGCCAGCTCGAAGGGCGCGTCCACCTGGGACGGCACCGTCTTGCGAACCGTCAGCGTCAGCGCACTGATGACGGATATCGTGCTGTCCACCTCGTTGCAGACGAGGATGTCCTCGTCCAGGGGATCGAACGCGATTCCGCGCGGCCCGTCCCCCACGCTCACCACCGCGAGGATCGTGTGGAACGTCGCCGAGTTCGGGTCGACGTCGATGATCGTGACGGTGTCCGTGTCCTGGCTCGTCACGGCGAGAACGTCGAGGTTCGGGCCGAGCGCCATGCTGGTGACACCGGCCACGGGCAGGCGGTCGATGCTGAGCATGCGATTTGAGTTCAGCGCCACCACTTCACCGCGAATCCGATCGGCGACGTAGAGGAACTGTCCGATCTGCTGGCGCACGCCGTAGCTCTGGCAGTCCTGCACGGCCTGCTGGCCGAAGCTCGGGCCGTAGAAGGGCTGGGCTCCGCGCCTTCCATCCAGGAGGCCGGTGGGCGGAGTCGCGGCGACGGGATCGGGGAACGGGTTGCCCGTGTCGAGCAGGTTCGTCGAGCCAGAGAAGTCGATGCTGCTCGGCTCCCGTCCGACGATGGACGGCTGCCAGCACATCGCCGGGAACATGAGCGGCGGAGGGTTCGGGTGCGGCGCGAAGCTCACGAGGTTCGGGAAACCTGGCGCCAGTGTCAGGTCCGGATTCTGGCCGACCGTCTTCAATCCAGAGAGAGCGCAGACGTTGCCCCCGCCGGCCTGGCATCCGAACGGCGGCGGTGAGTTGTCGAAGACGGTGTCGAGGGACGCCCCGAACTGGAGGTCCGCGGCATCGGCGAGGATCGGTGCCCCTGCGAGCACCGTGTTCAGGTTCGCGTCGCGCGTCAGGGTGAAGACACCCGCCGAGCCACCATCCAGCGTCGTCGATCCAGGGCTGAGCACCGGACGTACCGTCGGATTCTGCGTCACGTTCGGATCGAACGGAAAGCGCGTCTGTCCCGCCAGCGGATAAGGCTGCGAGTACGTCGGCGATCCCGTCGACTGTCCGAAGCCGTTGAGGTCGATCACCGAAAGGCCCGGGCGCGTCCCCGCGCGGGAGATCAAGAGCGACTCCGGGACCACCGGTGCGTTGACCATCGCGGGCCCGCGACCGACAAGGAACGAGAACTCGATCCGGTCTGCGGAAGGCTCGCCCACCAGGTCGCCGAGCGTCGCTCCGCCCACCTCTACCTTCACTTCCGCAAGCTCCAGGAAGTTGGGCGGTCCTTCGGCGTTGAGTCCGTCGAACGTTCGATCGGGGGTGATCGCCCACTCCGTCAGATCGTAGGCCGAATTCGGCATCACGGTATAGGCGTGCGGAACCGGAGCGACGTTCGGCGCCTGGGTGATCGTGAGGCTCGGCGAGATCGAGGGCTCGACGAACGTCCCGAGCGTCCACGGCTGAATGGACTCGGTGAAGCGGATGCGCAAGACCTTCGATGGATCCACGTTCTGCATCCCATCGGATGGCTCCGTCGCGGGGTCCCCCATCCGGGTCACGACGCTGGGCCCCGCGGGGTTGCCCCCGACGCTCGTGGCCGCCACGGCGGTCGTCCCGAGGAACTGCTGCGTGGTGCTGCAGAGCGAGGCCGGAATCCTCAGCTGAAGGCTCTCTGCGTTCGGGAACGCCTCCAGGGTGGACAGGTCTCCGTCCGCGTCCATGACCACCATGATCGAACTCGGCGCGACGAAGTCCGCGGCGCCGAAGAGCGGTGCCTCGGAGCCCGGAAAGCCGTGGGCCTCGTCCGTCAAAGTCGTGATCCGCCCCGTGGCGGGGTCGAGCTCGACCCACTGCTCCAGGTCTCCGTTCGCGTTCCAGGTCGACCCGCCCACGAAGACGCGAGCTGGAACGACGACCGGCTCGTGGCTCGAAGGATCGAAGGTGACGACCTCGAGGGTATCCAGGTCGCAGGGACCTGTCCCGGTGCAAGCATTGAAGCAGTCCGAGGCCGGATCGACGGCGTCCGTGAACTTCGCGAGGAAAAACTGATTGCCTGCTCGTCCGTCGGGCAGCACCGCGTCGGCCGGGAATGCCTCAGGCGGAAGGACGGGGCTCTGGCTACTTACGAGGGCCACGACGTCCTCCAGCGTGCGCAGTGGAACCGGGACAGGGTTGCCGGGAGTCGTCTCCACGAGGACGCGGTGCGGCAGCTGCTGCCCGAACCCGTTCGAAACGGATTCGAGGGTGAACTCGGGATCCTCAGAGGGCGGCGCCTGGTCCCCCGTGCCGCCGCTATCGGAGCAGGCGGCCAGGCCAAGAAGACCGATGCAAGAGGCGGCGAACAGGGGAGAGACGAACGGTCGCGCCCCGGGGGAGGGCTGAGTATTGGACAAGCTCAAGGTCTTGGATCACCTGCGAAGAAACGCAGGCCTTGGGGGGGAATGGGGTTGGCAGCGGGCCGGGATCCGTGCGGGGGGCTGCAATCCATGTTCCGCTTTCGAACCCCGCTGTGCGGCTCCGGAACGCCACTCTGTCCCAAAACCGAGCGATAACGCACGCCCTGTGCCTCAGATTGTGCGCCCTCGGGAACTCCCGCACATGGGGTCAAGATGGGCCGGCACGGCGCTCGATGTCCCCTCCATGAACGGAATCCAAAGCACCAGCGCGACCGCCGCCGCCATGCAGCCCGTCGCCACCGTCAAGGACCACATGACCGTCTCGGTCATGAAGATGGAGCAGGACCAGACGAAGCGTGACGGCCAGGCCGCTCTCAAGCTGATGAGCTCCGCCGCCGAGGTTCAGCTCAGCGGCAAGGGCGGCCAGGTCGACGTCAACGCCTGATCCAGACCCGGGGCCAGGCCTCAGTTTCGATAGCTCTGCAGCGGCGCAGGAATGCGACCGCCACGGCGCCACATGACCTCGCAGTCGAAGGCGCCCGGATCCTGGACGATCGCCGTCCCGAGGAGTCCGCCCCAGTCGTGCTTCTCGCCCGGGCCCTTGCCTGGAACCGGAATCGCGCGCACGGCCGTCGTTTTCTGGTTCACCATGCCGATCGCCATCTCGTCGGCGATGATGCCGGAGAGCTTGGACGCCGTGATGTCCCCCGGGACCGCCACCATGTCGAGGCCCACCGAACAGACGGTGGTCATGGCCTCCAGCTTGGCGAGGGAGAGCGCACCGCAGGCCACCGCGTCGATCATGCCCTGGTCCTCGGACACAGGAATGAACGCGCCGGACAGTCCGCCGACGCTTGACGACGCCATGGCGCCCCCCTTCTTGACCGCGTCGGTCAGGAGCGCGAGCGCGGCCGTCGTACCCGGGGCCCCGGTCCGCTCGACGCCGATGAGTTCCAGGATATCCGCGACGGAGTCACCGACGGCTGGCGTCGGTGCCAGGGAGACGTCCACGATCCCGAAGACCGTGCCGAGGCGGCGCGCCGCCTCGCGGCCGACGAGCTCGCCCATCCGCGTGATCTTGAAGGCCGTGCGCTTGATGGTCTCGGCGACCGCGAGGAGACTCGCATCCGGCCCGAGGCGCTCCAGCGCGGAGCGAACCACGCCGGGGCCGGACACGCCGACGTTCAGCACGGTTTCCCCCTCGCCGATCCCCAGGTGCGCGCCGGCGATGAACGGGTTGTCCTCGACCGGGTTCGAGAAGCAGACGAGCTTGGCGCAGCCGAGGCCCCCTTCGGAGGCCGTCAAGGCCGCCGTCTTCAGCACGACGTCCGCGAACTTCGCGACCGCGTCCATGTTGATGCCGGCCTTGGTGGTCGCCAGCGACACGGAAGCGCAGACGCGCTTGGTCTCCGCGAGCGCCTCGGGGATCGACAGGAACAGCGCCTCGTCCGCGCGCGTGAAGCCCTTGTGCACGTAGGCGGTGAAGCCGCCGATGTAGTCGATGCCGATCTCGGCCGCCGCTGCATCCATGGCGCGGGCGAAGGGCACGAGGTCCTTCGACCCGCAGGCCGCCGCCACCAGCGCGATCGGCGTCGTCGCGACGCGCTTGTTGATGATCGGGACGCCGAAGTCCGCCTCGATGCTCTTCCCGACCTCCACCAGGCGGCGGCCGTGGTGGACGATCTTGGCGTAGACCTTCTCGGCCGAGGACTCGAGGTCCGGATCGGCGCAGTCCATCAGACTGATCCCGAGGGTCGTGGTGCGGATGTCGAACGTTTCGAGTTCGAACATCCTCACGGTCTCGAGGATTTCCTGGTCGGTGAATGGCATCGGGAGAGGTTCGGTCCTTAGACGCGGTGCATGAAACGGAACACCTTCTCGTGCATGACGCGGACGACGTAGTCGCCCTCACCGCCGAGGCACTGGAGCGTGTCCTTGATCGGAGCGAACTCGCGGCCCGGTGCCACCGCGCACGTGAGCACCATGTGGAAGTGCGCGCCGACCGTTCGCTGGCTGATGTCGATCACGTCGCACTCGGCGGCGGCGAGGGTCGCCGTCACCTCCGCGAGCACGCCGGGGCGGTTGCGCCCCACGACGGTCACGATGAGACCGATTCCGTCCGTGGAGATGGGCTCCGGAAGCACGTCGTTGGCGCGGGACGCATCGGGCCCGCGGTCCGGGATCGGCGGCACGTAGGGGCCGGTCGCTCCGACCAGCCGGATGCCGGCTGCCGCCGCGACCTCGGCCGCCTGGGGCGTCACCACGGTGCCGCTCTCCAGCTGGATCTCGGGACCGCCGAGTCGGCGGACGTCTTCCGCCGTCAGGAATCGTTTCGTCATCAGCCTTCACTCCCGAACAGCTCCGGGCCGCCCGCTCCGAGCCGCGACACCGTCGCTCGCCCGCTTTCGATTTGAACGACGTAGGTGCCGTCCTGTGACTTCATTCGTTGCCAGAGGTCCGATGGGATGGGTCCCGACGGCCCGCTTCCATCCACCTCTCCGTACACCACCTTCATCCCGCGCGCGAAGGCGAGATCGAGGGCAGCGGGGGTCGCGATCCGCTGGTCACCGAGAATGAGCTCACGAACGCCCGGCGCCATGCGGCGCACGTCGGCTTCGGTTATGAGCTGCTTCTTGGACGCCATCGTCGATGAGCCTGGCCGCGCCGAGAGACGCCGCCGGGCGCGGGGGCTACAGGTAGGCCACGAGTTCGGGGTGCGGCTTCGCGATCACGACGTGACGCGCGAGACGAGCCGAGCTTTCGGCGTGGCGCGCGCCAGCCTGGATCGAGCTGCGCACGTCGCTGACCTCACCGGTCATCGAGACGTAGCTCTTGCCACCGAGACCGTTCGCGATGCGCAGCTCCAGGAGTTCGACGTTGGCTTCCTTGAGCGCGATATCGGCCGCTGCGATGCACGAGGACACCGTGGTCGTCTCGATGACGCCCACCGCGTCCAGCTCGCCGTCCGCGGGCGACAGGGGCTCGTCGCGTCGACGCAGCGCCTCGCAGACGCGCGGGTCGATCTGGGGGATCAGCAGCTGATCGACGAGGTCGCCGCGCGCGACCTCGACGCCGCGGCGCAGCGCGCTGCGCAGGGCGTCGATCGAGCCCGTGAAGAGCACGACGTACTTGCCTGGCTGCACGTGGGTCGCGAAGAGGAGTTCGATGTCGGACTCCCAGAGGATCGCGTCCGTCATCTCGATCCCGGCGGCCACGCTCTGGGTCTCCAGCATCGCGATGGCCGGCTGGATCACGGCGCTGCCGATCGTCGGGTTGTAGTCGTTCTTCGTCATGGTGTTCTGTTCGTCAGCCGCGAGGCTCAGTCTTGTTCCGAGTCAAAATCGACATGTGGCCCGATGACACGCCCGTCCGCGAGGTCCATGCGATCGATGATCCCCGCGATGGCGGTCTGGAATCCGATGTCGTGGCCGTGGCCAATCACGTGGCGCGCCGCGCGCCCATGAACAACCAGGACGCGCTCACCGATACCGGCACCGATCGGGTCGGCCGCGATCATCGTCTCCGCCGACTCCTTGCCGTCCGTGGTGAAGGGCCGCACAACGAGGAATCGCAGTCCCTGGAGAGAGGGATCTTTCTGGGTAGCCCAGACCGATCCAATGACGGTGGCGACGTGCATCAGCGTTGCTCCTCTGGCCCGGCGGACTGAACCATGCCTTCCGGACGCCAGGACTCCGGCGCGCCGGGAGCGTGAACGTCGTCGACGATACCGACGATCGCCGCCTCGTAAGCGAGGTCACCGTCGCCACCACAGGCGACGCGGGCCGCCTTGCCGAACGCCACGATCACGTGCTCGCCGATGGCGGCTCCGATGGGGTCCACCACGACCACGGGCGTGACCTTGGACGCGCCGGGGTCGCGGCTTTCGTCCAGCGCCTCGACGACGAGGAGCCGCTTGCCGCGCAGGTCCGAGACTTCCTTCGTGGCCCAGACCTGGCCGACGACCTTCCCGAGAAACATGGCTAGCGTCCTCCGCCGGCGAAGCCGGAAGACTGCGGATCGTTGCGCCACGTTTCGAGACTGAGCCTGACGGCCTTCGCCGCCTCTTCGATCTCGGCGTCACCGCCGCAAAGTCGAAGTCGGCCCACCGCGCCCGACGTGTTCATCGAGGCGATCCTGATCGGAGCCGCCTTCTCGGCCTCATTAGCGCAGCGCACCACGTGAATGGCCGGAGAGACCTCGAGCGTGTAGAGCGTGTCGTCGCCGAGGACGAGCATGCCGCCGCGAGCCTGGTTGAGCAGCATGGCGTGCTGCGGCGTGATCTTGTGGATCACCTCGTCGTTCAGAACCTCAGGCCTCGGCTGATCCGCCCACGTCTTCCCGATCGCCTTGAGGATCTCCTGACCGGCCTGGAGCACCTGGCCCTGATCGGGCCCGTGGACCTCCAAGGAGCCGTAATGCCGCTCCGTCATCAGCGCGCCTGGCATCACGTCACAGCGCTTCAGCGCGATGTCGAGCAGTCGGTTCACGACGATGCCGGGACGCACCTCCAGCCAGAACGCGCTCTCCCCTTCGACAGGGAAGTAGCCGTCCGACTTCATGGCGCTGATCGCGGCGAACTGCGGCTGCATCTGGTCGAGATGCACCGCGCCGCGAAGCTCGACGGAGGTCAGGGATAATGGCACGCGTGGTGATCAGCGAAGCTTGGAGAAGAGAGGGAGCAACCTCGGCCTCAGGCGCCGTCGCCCGGGAGGAAGTTCTCGAGGTCCGCGGCCGGACGCGGGATCACGTGGACGCTGACCAGCTCGCCGACGCGGCGGGCCGCGGCAGCACCGGCCTCGGTCGCTGCTTTCACCGCGCCAACCTCGCCGCGGACCATGACGGTCACGAGGCCTGCGCCCGACTTCTCCTTCGTGAGCAGCGTCACCTTGGCGGCCTTGCACATGGCGTCGGCGGCCTCGATGGACCCTACGAGTCCTTTGGTCTCGATCAAGCCGAGCGCAATTTCAGTTTCTTTAGCCATGGGAGTGTGCTCGTGACGAGCGATTCAACGGAAGTGAGCGGAGAGCACCGGAGGCCTCCAGTGGAGACTCGGCCCGGCGCGAGGTTCAGGCCCCGCAGGTGTGATGGGTGGCGTCGTGGTGAGGGCAACCACCGCAGGGCCCCATGGGGCAGCCTGCGCCGGCGTTCTTGAGCATCGCCTCGATCTCGATCGAGGAGAGCGAGATGCCCTGTTCGGCTCCGAACGAGGACGGACCCGCGCTGGGCTCCGCTCCGGCCCGCATCGGCGCGCTCCGCGCGGGAGCCACCGGAATATGCGCAGGCGGGGCGCCGCTGGCCGGGCGGGTGAAGCGAGGGGCTCCGCCGGAGAGAGGAGACCCGCCAGGAGCGAGCGACGGGCCCAGCCCGATCGGAATATCGCGCGGGCCGGAGAGCGGACCGGAGAGCGGACCGGTCTGCACCGGCCTGGCGCGCACGACGGGCGCGGGCGGCGGCGGGCTGGACATCTTCGGTGCGGGCATCGACGATGCCGCCTTCGGCAGCTCCACGGCCGAGACCTCGGCTCCGCGGCGGAAGCCAGGATCGCCGTCCATCATCGAACCGCGCGGCATCCCTGCGCCGGTCATGGCGGCGGCGCGCTCGTGCGCGCGGCGTTCGCGCTCTTTCCAGTCGCCCGTGGGGAACGCCACGCGCTTGAGGTTGACGAGGTGCCGCGCCGAAATATTGTCGCTCGTGATGTTGCCGGCCTGCGGACCGCAGCCCAGCGAGAACGACGGCACGAGGTTCGTCGAGAACCCAACGGCCCCCATCGAGGACGGACCGTTGACGACGATCCGACTCGCAGGCTTCGCGAGGAAGAACGCGTCCAGGATCGCTCGATCCTCGGCGTGAACGCTGAGCGTGTGCCCGAGGCCGCCGAAGTGCAGCAGCTCCTTGGACACCGCGCAGCCCTGTTCCCACCCGTCGATCACGTGGATCGAAAGCAGCGGGCAGAGGATCTCGATGCTGAGCGGATGCGCCTTACCGACGCCGTCCTGGAAGGCCAGAAGCACCGTCGTGGACTGCGGCACGTGGAAGCCCGCCATCTCGGCGATCCGCCAGGGATCGATGCCGACGATGTCCGGGTTCATGTGGCCGCCCTGGTTGCAGAACGTCTCCAGCTTCTTGCGCTCGGCTTCGTTCGCGACGTGGGCGCCGCGCATCTGCATCTCGGCCAGGAAGCGCTGGGCGACGGGGCGATCGAGTACGAGCGCCTGCTCGGAGCAGCAGAGCGTCGCGTTGTCGAAGCTCTGGCTCGCCACGACGGCTTCGGCCGCTGCGCCGAGATTCGCCGAGCGATCGACGTAGCACGGCACGTTGCCGGGGCCGACGCCGTAGGCAGGCTTGCCGCTGGAGTAGGCCGCGCGCACGAGGCCGCTGCCTCCCGTGCTAAGGATCACGGCGACGTCGCGGTGCTTCATGAGCGCGCCCGTCGACTCGATCGTGGGGTTCGCGAGGCAAACGACGAGGTCGGGCGGGCCGCCGGCGCGCTCGATCGCACGGCGCATGACCTCGACGGTTTCGCCGATGCAGCGCTTGGCCCGCGGATGGGGACTGATGACGACCGAGTTGCGCCCCTTCACGGAGATGAGGGCCTTGTACATCGTCGTCGACGTCGGGTTCGTGGTCGGCACGATGCCCGCCACGACCCCCACCGGCGAAGCGACCTCGTGGACACCGGCGCGCTCGTCGCGGCTGACGAAGCCGACGGTGCGCTCGTTCTTGATCGAGTCCCAGACCCCCTCGGAGCCGAACAGGTTCTTCAGGATCTTGTAGTGAACCCTGCCGATCCCGGTCTCCTCGACCGCGAGCCGCGCAAGGTCGTGGGACGCGGCAGCGGCGGCTTTCGACATGGCCTCGCAGACGCGGTCCGTCTGCTCCTGGCTCCACGAAGCCGCGATCGTCTGGGCCTCCTTGGCCCGGCGGACGGCGTCACGCACCTCTTGCAAGGCGCGAAGGTCGGGATCGAGTCCTTTCAAGACAACGTGGGGTCCCCCCAATGGCTGGAAACGGCTGTACGCGGCCTGGAAAAGCCAGACACGGCCATCGGACGGGCCTCGCCTACTTGGAGATCGGCGTCATCGGCGGCAGGATCTTGTAGAGCTGCTCGTGCGGGCGCGGGATCACGTGCACGCTGACCAGTTCACCCACGCGGCGCGCAGCGGCAGCACCGGCGTCGGTCGCGGCCTTCACGGCCCCCACTTCGCCCTGAACGAAGAAGGTGACGAGCCCGGCGGTGACGCGCTCGTGGCCGGACAGTTCGACCATGGCGGCCTTCACCATCGCGTCGGCGGCTTCGATCGCGCCGACCAGTCCTTTTGTCTCAACCATGCCGAGGGCCATGGGCCGCTTCGGGGAGGTGGCGGGCTTCGCCATCGGATTCGGGAGCTTTGAGGCTCGTGGGAGTTGTGCCGTACGGGTGTACGGATGGGGAGAAGACGATCGCCGACCCGGGTGACGCGCCAGCGGAGCCCTCCAATAGCAGGGAACCGCGGCCGCGCCTGGATCCCAGGCGGGCCGCGGAGTCTAACGTCTGCGCGCGCCGACGCTCAGGCCGCGGGCGCGCAAATCTCGGAGGAAGGTTGGGCGGAGGAGCCGATCAGGCGGCCCCGGACCTCGCGCCGGGTGCCCAATCGGTCCCCAAGAGCTTGACCTCGGCCGACAGCTCGGCCGGCACGGTGGCCACGAACGTACCGCCGACCCCGGGCTCGACCTCCAGGCGCAGCTGGCCTCCGGACTGCATCAGAAAGAGCCTCGCCATCGAAATCCCGAGTCCGAAGACCCGTGCGACGCTCCGGTAGAAGCCGTCCTCTCGCATCAGGGTGCCCTCTTCCATCACCCGGACATCGTCCTCGGACAGCACCACGCCGCGGTAGCCGACCCGAATCTCGGCTGCATCGCTCCCGCTCGGGGCCGCTGAAACCGAGATCGTCCCGCCGGCGGCACTCAGCTTCCGGGCGCCGGCCATCACTCGCCGGAGAGCTTCGGTCATACGGTCGCAGTCGACATGGTCGAGCCGAACTCCGGAGACGCTCGAGAGGTCTATCTCCCCCACTCCCATGGAGGCCGCTGCGGAGCGAACCACCTCGGGGAGGAAACCCCGATCGCTTCCGTGAACCAGACTCCCGAAGCGCATTCGAACTCCGTCCCGGAAGTCATCGAAGTGCTCGCCCATTCGGTCGACGGCGGCCTGGATGTACTCCATGTACGTCTCCTGTCGCTCCGTGAGCGGCCCCCCGATCCCGTCCTGGCAAAGTCCGGCGAACTCGGAGATCACCGTGAGCGGCGTGCGGAACTCATGGATGGCATCCCGCATGTAGCGCTCCATCGCGCAAGAGTCCAGGCCGGGCCCGTCCACGAGGTCGCGCAGGATGTCGAGGGCCAGCTCGGCGGGCGCCGTCAGTACCGAGCGCGGCACGCAGCCGCGCACCCCCCGAGGCCTGACGCGCACGCCCCCACGGGTCATCGCGCCGACGGCGATCACCGGTCCGAGTTCGGCCTCGATACCCATCAGCCAGTCCACGTCATGTTCGCCCAGAAGCGCAGCATCGATCAGGACGACGCAAAGGTCGGGGGTAGAGGCACGAGCCTTCGATGGCGGCGCCGTTTCGTCGAGGTGAAGAGCCCACGCGGGAACGAACTCCGTCATCGAGAAGACCGTCAGGCCGGGCGTGAGACCGGGCGACGCGGGGCCAGGAGCCGATGAGGTCGCTGCGGACTGGTTCGCGAGCGCGGGGACGATGGAATCAACCATAGTAGACGGCCGACCGAAGGCTCTGCGCGATGTGGCGAGCCTTTGCGGGCTTGCGATGGACGGCGAAGACCCCGTGGCGCGCTGCGCGCTCCGCGTCCTGGATGTCGGAGCCCGTGAGGAGCACGATCGGCAGGCGTGGAATCTCACGCTCTCTCCGCAGCTCGTGCAGGAGCTTCTGTCCGGACATCCGCGGGATCCCGAGGTCGAGCAGGATGACATCGAAGTCCGCGAAGAGGAGCTGCTCCAGCGCGGTCAACCCGTCGGCCACGCAGGTGACATCGAAGCCACGAGCGTCGAGGTGCTCGGCCATCCCCGTCCTCAGCGCCTCATCGTCCTCGACCATGAGGACTCGCTCTCGCATCACGACGGGGTTGTGGAGCCTCGGGAGAGAACTTCCCTGGTCCGTCAGGTCGAAAAGGGCATCCGAGGCCCACTGGCTCTTCATCGCTGTATTACGCATTCGATTCTATTCCGTGTCTTGGGCGTGCGAGGGATAGGCCTCGCAGCGCGGTTCGTGCGAGCCGCCTGAACGCGGGCCACGGATGGGGTTTCGACCCCGCTGAAGCGGTGCCTTGATGACCCACGAAAGCCTTAACGCAAAGCGAACGAAGCGTCCCGACTTCCGACCGGCGGAGACCGCCGAAGCCCCCGCACCTCGCCGTGCCGACCGGACTTTTCCCCAAACGGGCCCCTCCTTGCCCGGAGGAGACAGAGAGGCGACAGATCTGTGTAAAGGCCTGACACCTGCTTCGGGTTTCCACCTAGCTCCGCCGATAGCGGCTGAAGCCCTTTGCCACTGCCATGAAAATCAAGACCCGTCCCCCACAGTCCCGGAAGGCCGACTCGCCGGCCCCCACCGTGGATCCAGCCATCCGGATCATGATCCTCGATGACGACGCGTTGGACATCCAGGCCATGCGCCGCTGCCTCGCCTCCCTGCCGGGGCCCTGGGCCGAACCCATCGGCTGCAGCGACATCGAGGACGCGCTGGTCGCCTTGGAGGCTGAGCCCATCGACCTCCTCTTCATCGATTATCACCTGGGAAGGATGACAGGCCTCGAAGCGCTGGAGGAGCTACGGGCCGGAGGATGCCAGGCTCCCGCCATCCTCCTGACCGGCAGCCACGGTGAGCAGATGCTGCACGAAGCCATGCGCGCCGGCGTGATGGACTACCTCCCCAAAGAACGAATCAGCAACGATCTCGTGGGCCAGACCATCAGGAGCGTGCTCGCCAAGGCGGAGCTCCATCGACGTATCCAGCGAAAGCAGGAGAGCTCGAACACACGGTCGAATGCCTGAAGCGCCGCGGCGAAGAGATCGAGCGCTTCTATCACACGGTCAGCCACGAGCTAAAGACGCCACTCACCGGCGCGCGCGAATTCGTTTCCATCGTCCAAGACGGCACCGCCGGACCTCTCACCGAATGCCAGGCGGACCTTCTCGCCGCTGCGGTTCGGAACTGCGATCGAATCACCCATTGTGTCAACGACATGCTCGACGCCGCGCGAGTGGAGACGGGCAAGCTGATCCTCACGCGCAGGTCACATGACCTCGTTGCGGTGGTTCGTGACGCCTTGGAGAGTGTCCGCGCCGGCGCTCTCTCGAGGGGCATCACGGTGACAACGGAGGGAATGGACGGCCCCCTCGAGCGGGATATCGACCCGAACCGGATCTACCAGGTCGTTGCGAACCTCCTGTCCAACGCGATCAAGTTCACGCCGGACAACGGGCAGATCGAGGTGGTCATTGCCAGGGCACCCGGCGGCGGCGCGCTCGTCCGGATCGGCGACTCAGGCCCCGGGATCGAATCGGGCGACGAGGGCCGCGTCTTCGATCGTCTCTACCAGTCCCACGCCAATGACGCCGCCGTACTCGGTGGCCTCGGTATGGGACTCTTCATCTCGCAGCAGATCGTTCACCTTCACGGCGGCCAGCTCTCCGGAGGCCGCAGCCCGCTCGGAGGAGCAGAGTTCACCTGCCAGCTACCATGACCTTGGACGCGAAATACGGGACCGACAACATTCAAGAATGGATCACCACGCTGGGGTCGAGTCCCCCGGACGACAGATCGACGACGACCGGCACCTCCGTCGCACCGATGGTGCTCATCGTCGAGGACGACTCCAGTATCGCCTGCTCTCTCGCCATCCGACTGAAGGTGCAGGGATTCCGAAGCTGCACGGCGACCGACGCCAACGCGGCCCTCGAGACCGCGCGCGAGCATGAACCGGACTGCGCCATCCTGGATGTCAACGTTCCAGGCGGCGACGGTTTCATGGTGGCCGACCGGCTTCGCAAGGAGCCGAAGACCCGGGACCTTCCGGTCGTGTTCCTGACCGCGAGCATGCTTCCGGAACTCCGGAAAAAGGCCGAAGCCTTCCCCGACGCCGCGTTCATGACCAAACCGTACGAGGCGAAGGAGCTCCTTGCAACCGTCAGAGAACTGATCGAGGGCAGGTGCTCCGGCTCGGCCGACGGACCGCTGTAGCCGTGGCGTGGCGCCTGCTAAGCTGCCGCGCATGGACACAACCAATTTCGCGACGATGCCCGCCGCACCGCCGTCCGAACTCACCGCACCGTCGCTGCTGGCGACGATGCTGCGGGCCGCAGGTTTCCGCTACCACTGGGCCACCGCCGATCTTCCGGCCGAGGCGCTTCCCTTCCGCCCCTCGCCCGGCTCGATGTCGCTTCAGGAGCTGCTCCATCACATGCACCGGCTCGCGTGGTGGCTCGAGGGCACCTTCGCCGATCGGGCGCCGCAGCCGCGGCCCGATAGCGCCTTCGCGGACATGCGAACCGCGACCCTGAACTCGCTCGCCGCTGCTGCCGTGGCCGTCCTCGAAACGCCGTCGAGCGCCTTGGCCAGCACCACCGTCCGGCGTGGACCGGACGCACCTGCGTCTCCCTTCTGGAGCGTGCTCCACGGACCGCTCGCCGATTTCCTGACCCACGTCGGCCAGGTCACCTCGTGGCGCCGCATCCAGGGTTCGCCGGCACCGGCCGCCCGCTACTTCGAGGGACTCGGCCCGGACTCCGCAGCGGCGGCGCCGGTCGCCACCAGCTCCAGCGGCCCTACGCCCACACGCTTCCAGTCCCAGGACCTCGCCGAATCCGTTTTCCATGACGTCGCGCTCACGGGCGCAGACTTCAACGACGTCAGCCTCGCCGGAGCGAAGTTCACGAACGTAACCTTCGCCGGCGCCACCCTGAAGGACGTGGACCTGTCGAACGTGAATATCACCGACGCCAACATCGAAGGGCTGCGGATCGACGGCGAGCTGGTTTCGGGATAGCCCATGGGGGGACGGCCCGCTAAGGTCCGTCCCATCCCATGCAGGCGTCGATCAAGAAGCTGAGTCCGGAGTCCCGCGAGGAAGTACGCACGGCCGCGCGCCTGCAGCTCCAGCACTTTCGTGCGCTCGGCTCCGGGCCGGTTCGGCAGAAGGCGCGCGTACTGGGCGCGAGCGGTCGCCTCGGCGACGCGGAGATCAACGAGCAGGGCGCCACGGTGCTGGCCAACGACGGCAGCAGCGTGGGCCGCGTCAAGCTCGTGTGGTCCGACGCGACCGCGGGGCGCTGCAGCTGCTCCGCGTTCGCGCGGCGCGCGACCTGCCCCCACGTCATTGGCCTGCTGGATGCGCTGATCGCGGCCCTCGGTGGATCGGTCCGGTCGACCACGGAAGCGGAAACCGATCCCGAGCCGCCCTCGAGCGGCGTCGATGACCAGCTCTGGCTCCAGCGCGTGGAGAGCTACCGCGAGGCGCTCGACGCGAGCCGGACCGAATCCCGGCGACGCGGCGCGGTGCTCGATCCGTGGGACGCGCCGCACGCCAGCGCGTTCGACGTTCGCTACGTGCTTCGATTCGTCGAGCGCCGCGGCGGCCAGGTCGCCCAGCTCGAGGCACAGATCCGCCGCCGGGGCGGTGCGGCTCCCGCCGACGTATCCGTCGCCTCCGGCTCGGACGCCGTCAAGGACGGTGCCTGGAAGACCATCCCGTTCTCGGACGGCGACCGCACCCATCGAACGGCGCGCAGCCAAGGGTCCCAGAGAACGCCCGAACTCCAGGAACTCGGCGAACCCCACGCGCGCGTCGCCGCGATCGCCACGGGCGTCCCGGATTCCAGCTGGTACCTCGAGTCCCTCGCCCGCGACGTCGCGCTCGCTCGCGTCGAACGATCGATCGTCGTCCCGCTTCTGCGAGCCGCCTCCGAAGCGGCACCGGTCGTGCTGTCCCTTTCGAACCGCGAGGACCCGATGGCACTCGACCTGCGCCTCGACGGGTACGCCCATCTGGAGCTGTTCTCGGACGACGAGGCGAAGCCGATCTGGACCATTCGCGGCCAGCTCAGGCTTCCGGGCGGCAGCGTGGTCGATGCGACCGAGATCGCTGCGATCTCCACCGACGGCATCGTCGTGACGGAGAGGAGCACGAACGACAGCGCGGCGATCCTCGCGGTTCTGGAGGCGCCCGGCGCCGGCCCGATCGCCCTCGATCTGTCGGGCGCGCCGCTGCGCATCCCCGCCTCCGACATCGAGACGCTCTCCGTCCTTTCGGGCGTCGCCACGCTCCTAGGGGACGGACTGCAGTCCGCTGCCCGCGCCGTCGAGCCCACCCCTTGCTTGCGCGTGGACGCACCGCTTCGCGCAGGCCGCGGGGTTCGCATGGAGTGCTACCTGCACTTCGACTACGCCGGCAGCCGGGTGAAGTTCGACGACCCCGCGCCCATGGTCCAGACCCTGAACGGACGCGCAACGCCGCGGCGAAGGGAGTTCGAGCGCGCCGCCATCGAACGCTTCTTCGACCTCGGCGGCAGGCGCACGCAGACGGACCGACGCGAGGAATGCGACGCTTCGGTGCAAGGGCACCAGTTCCCCGGGATGGCGGCGACGCTGCTCGACGAGGGCTGGCGCGTCGTCGCCGAGGACCGGCTGCTCCGGGGAGCGACCGCGGTCAGCGCTTCGGTGCGCTCAGGCGTCGACTGGTTCGACCTCGAAGGCGGCGTGAAGTTCGGGGACGAGGTGATCCCGTTCCCCACCGTCCTCGGCGCCGCTGCCCAGCAGCGCGGCTACGTCGAACTCGGCGACGGATCCCACGGGATCCTGCCCGACTCCTGGCTCTCGCGCTGGAAGCTGGCGACCATCGGCAGGCAAGAGGGCGACAAGATTCGCTTCGACGAGAGTCAGGCCTGGATGCTCACGTCGCTCGTCGATGAACTCGACGGCCAGGTCGACGATCCGTTCCTGAACCTGCGTGAGAAGCTGGGGACGCTCGGCGCTCCGGCGGCGCTCGCGCCGCCTGGGACGTTCCAGGGAGAGCTGCGTCACTACCAGCAAGAGGGACTCGGCTGGCTCGCGCTCCTCGACGAGGTCGGGCTCTCCGGCTGCCTCGCCGACGACATGGGACTCGGCAAGACGGTTCAGCTCCTCGCCTATCTTCTCCATCGGCGGGAAAGCGCGAGGGCGCAAGATGCGGAGCGCCACTGCCTCGTCGTCGCGCCGCTCTCGCTCGTCTTCAACTGGCTGGCCGAGGCGAAGCGCTTCGCGCCTTCGATCCCGACCGTGGACTTCACCGGTGCGGCCCGCTGGCGACGCCTGGAGGAGGCCGCGCCGGGTTCGCTCCTGGTCACGACCTATGGAGCCCTGCGTCGCGACGCGATCCAGCTGCGCGAGTTCGAGTTCGACGTCGCCATCCTCGACGAGGCCCAGGCGATCAAGACGCGTGGAAGCCAGACGGCGAAGGCCGCGCGCCTCCTCAAGGCGAGGCGTCGCGTGGCGCTGACGGGAACCCCCATCGAGAACCACCTGGGCGAACTCTGGTCCCAGCTGGAGTTCCTGAATCCCGGGATGCTCGGCAAGGCGTCGGCGTTCGAGCGGGTGGGCGCACCGAGGAACAAGGAGGATCTCATCGACGAGGGGCGCGAGCTGCTCGCGCGAGCGCTCCGACCGTTCCTGCTCCGGCGCAAGAAGTCCGAGGTGCTCGCGGAGCTCCCGCCGAAGACCGAGCAGATCCTCCGCGTTCCCCTGAAGGGCGCCCAGAAGACCGCCTACGACGAACTCAGCCGCTACTACAAGTCGGAGCTCTCGAAGAGCAAGGGGCAGAAGCGCAAGGAGAAGTTCGAGGACCCGGAGAAGCTCGACCTGAACGTCCTCGCGGCGCTCACCCGGCTTCGACAGTGCGCCTGCCACCCGGGCCTCGTCGACACCGGCATGATCGCCGAGCGCTCGGGCAAGCTCGATGTCGTGATCCCGATGCTGACGGACCTCACCCAGCGCGGCGCCAAGGCGATCGTGTTCTCCTCGTTCACGCGCCTGCTCGATCTCGTTCGGACTCGCCTGGAGACCGAGCGCGTCCCCTACCTGACGCTCGACGGAAAGACCAAGAACCGGGGAGACCTCGTGCAGCGCTTCCAGACCGCCGAGAACGGCACGGTCTTCCTCATCAGCATCAAGGCGGGCGGCGCGGGCCTCAACCTGACGGCCGCGGACTACGTGTTCCTGCTCGATCCCTGGTGGAACCCAGCGGTGGAAGCGCAGGCGGTCGACCGCGCCCACCGCATGGGCAGGACGCGCCCCGTGCACGTCTACCGCGTTCTGACCGAGGACACGGTCGAGGCGCGCGTCGTCGACCTGCAGTCGAAGAAGAGCGAGCTCGCGGAAGAGATCCTGAGCGGCGCGACCTCGACGCTGACGGATCTCTCCACGGACGATCTCGCGTTTCTGCTCTCCTGAAGACGGACCTCCGCGCGGCTATTCCGTCGCTTCGGAAGCAGCCGGAGCCGCGGCCCGGAAAACGGCGAGCGTCGCTCCCTCGGCCCCTTTCAGCAGGAGCTCGTCCCCGTCGATCACGTGGCCCTCGACGCTGGTGAACATCTTCAGGAAGGCGCTCTCGTCGACTTCGACGCCGGGGCACGCCATGCGCGTCGCCACCATCTGTGAGAACTCGAGTTCACCGCCGTCACGGAGCCGGTAGGTACCGAAGAACCTGTTGCAGCCGCCGAACCCCGTGACGCGCCGGGCTTCGATCTCCATGAGCATGCAGGCGGCTTCTTTCTGGACCTCCGTCGTGCGAACGGCCTCGCCGTTCAGCTGCACGAGTTCCCAGCGTAGGTCCGTCAGGGTGGCGGGCTCGGCCGCTGGCGTCGTATCACCTCGCGTCGTATCACCTGACGATGGTTCTGCCGTTGGGGTGCCCGAACTGACGGGCTCGGTGACCGCCGGTTCAGCGGACCTGCAGCTCGCGGCGGCGAGAGGGAGGACGAGAAAGAGGATCGATGGCTTCATGGTGCTTCCGGAAAGGGAGTGGCCCGCGCGAAAGACCGCGGACGCTGCGAATCCACGGAGGATATCGAACCCCGCGGGACCTGGAATCGTGCGGTAAACCACGAGGCCTCGAAACATGGGCCGACGGGTAGGATGTCTCGGCTCTCCGATCGATCGCAACCTCGGGGTCGCTTGGAGAGTGACTTCCACGCAGAGTCGGGATCGGACGGCGCTGCTCCGCGAACCGCTGTTTCTCGACGGGATGCAAGCTCCCGTTTCGCTGCATGTCCCAGGCCCCGCGTCAGCTCAGCCTCTTCGATGCCACGATGCTCGTCATGGGCGGCATCATCGGTATCGGCATCTTCTTCAACCCGGCCAGCATCGCCCGCGCCGTCCCGAGCGAGGGCGCCTACCTCCTCATGTGGGGCCTGGGCACGGTCGCGGCGCTGAGCGGTGCGATGACCTTCGCCGAACTCTCGGCCTCTTTTCCCAGGACCGGGGGCTGGTACGTCTGGCTGCGGGAAGCGTTCGGGGGGATGACCGCGTTCCTCTTCGCCTGGGTCGTGCTGCTGGTCGTCTCGACGGGTGCCTGCGCCCTGGTGGCGCGCTTCATGGGAGAGCAGATCTCGGCGCTCTTCGGCGGAGGCCTGCGGGTCGAGGTGGGCTCGGCGGCGCTGGCGGTGGTCGGCGTGACGGCGCTCGCACTCTCGGGGCTCAAGAGCAGCGCGCTGTTCCAGAACCTCTGCATGCTGGCGAAGCTCGGCGCGGTCTTCACGTTCGTGATCGGCGGCCTCGCGCTCTTCGCGGATCCTCCTGCGGCCGTCGAAGTGGCGGCCGTGGACAGAACCTCCAAGACGCTGGGCGGCGGCATGCTGGCGGCCTCCCTCAGCGTCCTCTTCTCCTTCGGTGGCTGGCAGCTGCTCAGCTACATCGCGCCATCGGTGAAGGATCCGCAGAAGAACCTGCCGCGCGCGATCGTCATCGGCGTCGCGGCCGTGGCGGGCATCTACTTCCTCGTCAACCTCGCCTACCTGCGGGTCCTCGGACTGGGCGGCCTGGCCGTCTCGGACACCGAAGAGGTGGGATCGATGGCCGTCCGCATGGCAGAGGCCATCCTCGGGGCCAGCCACGGGGCCACGTTCGTGAACGCCGCCATCGCGGTCTCGGCCCTGGGTTTCCTGGTCGCGACCCTCATCACCACCCCGGGGATCTACGTGGCCATGGCGCGTGAGGGTCTCTTCGTCAAGGCGTTCGGTCGGGTTCACCCTACGACGGGCGCACCGGCCCTGGCTCTTCTTACGCAGTGCGGCCTGGTGCTCGCCTACCTCGCGTACAGCCTGTTCGACCAGACCGCCATCGGCACCCTCACCAAGGCCGTGGTCTTTGCGGAGTGGATCTTCCACTGCCTCGCGGGGCTGGCGCTCATCGTCCTGGTCCGAAGGGGCACGGCGGACAGGCCGTTCAAGAGTCCGCTCTACCCGCTGTTCCCCGTCACCTACGCGTTGATCGCGGCGGCCGTCGTGATCGGAAACCTCTTCGCCACGACGAGGTCGGAGCCCGCGGTCACTCTGCTCGGCGTGCTGGTGCTCGCTCTCGGCGCGGCGACCTACGTTCCGTGGAGCCGGTCGGTCTCCAGGAGATAGAACCCCGGATCGCGACGACTTGGCCCCAGGACCGTGACCCCGAGGAAGGTTGGGTTTAGCGGTGGCCTTCGCCCTTCTCTGGAACCACAATGTTCGGCCGGCCTGAGCGCAACGCAGGCAGCAGCGCGATTATTTGATGAGTATCCCCAGCGGCGACCCGACCACGTCTTCCGGTCCGACTTCCGGCTTCCCTTCGTTTCAGTCCACGGCTGGATCTCCGTCCGAAGAGAACGCGAGCGAGACCTCCGAACGGGACATCGAGGAATCCACCTCGCTGACGGAGACCGTCAGCCGGTCCGAGGTAAGCGAGGACGCCGAGCTGGCCGAGATCGCGGACTCACTGGACGTCAGCGAGGAGCTTCGTGCGATCGTCGACGACACGCGTCAGGCGATGCTGCGGCGCCTGAAAGGGCCCGAGCGCGGTCGCGGAGAGGGCATGGCCCGCCGGGACCTCGTGGGTGACATCAAGCTGGAGACCCGGGGCTTCTCCACCACGGTGACCGATCGGGACGCCGTCGAAGAGGTCCGGATCGGCCGCGGCGGCCTCGTGGACGCCCATTGTACGTGCCAGAAGTTCTCCATCGAGGGCGGCTGTCGCCACGTCTGGGCCGCCCTCGTGGTGGCCGCGCGCCAGCTCGGCCTGGGCGGCTGGCGGGCCGAGAAGACCGAGGTCCGCAAGGACGATCGTGAGCGGCGCGAGCACCTCGACGCCATCGTGGACGCGGCGGGCGCGGAAGAGGGCGCCAGCCCCTGGGAAGGCCTCGAAAAGGAGGCTTTCCTCCGCGTGGAGTACGTTCTCGACGTGCCCTCGCCCGGCACCCAGGCAGGCTTCTCACTCCATATCCGGCGGCGCAGGCGCCGCGCCGACAACACCTGGGGCGCGTCCCTGGACCTCGGCCGCAAGGACTGGGACGACATCCGAATGGCACGCCCCGAGGACGTCGAGATCGTGGCGCTCCTGGATGGGCCCGGCGGCAAGGGTCGGGCGGCGTCGGGCTACGAAGCCGCCCCCACCGTCTGGCACCTCGGCGGCCCCGGCTCCACCGCCGCCATGCGAGTGATCGCCGAGACCGGCCGTCTCTACCTCGGAGTCGGCAGCGAGAGCACCGGCCGAGGGGCCGACGGCCCGGTCCCTGCCGAGCCGATTCCGCTCTCGGAAGAGGAGGCCCAGGAGCGCGAGGCCAGCGACCTCCCCACCGCCCTGCGCTGCGAAATCGACCATCCCTGGCGCGTGCGACTCGCCATCGGACACGATGAAGGCGATGACGCCACGCTCGTGCTCAGCGGGATGCTGGAGCGCGGCGACGAGCAGAAGGCGATCGGCGACGTCACGATGCTGTCCTCCGACGGCCATGCGATCATCGACGGCGCCTTCACGACCGTCGTGCCCCATGCGGCCGCGGGCGTGGCTTCGGTCCTCCGTCAGCGAGGGGAACTTCGCACACCCAGCGGCGGTGAGGCTCGGCTCCGTCGCTCCCTCGCCCAGCTAGGGCAGGGAGCCATGGCCCCTGGCTCCCTGGAGGTCGGTCCTCGGATGTCTCCACTTCTGGTGGTCCGTGTCCCCACGGACGAGGCCCCGGGGCGAACCCTGGAGGCAGAAATCACCTTCCAGTACGGCACGCGCAGCGTCGCCGCCGACACCTACGGATGGTCCCTCGAGGACGAAACGGGCCGCGTCTTCTCGCGTGACCTGGACGCCGAGCGGACGGCCCTGCGCCAGTTCCTGGACGCGGGCGGCTCACGCAAACTCGACGCCGAGGACGAGATCGCCTCGGCCCGCGTTCCTGCGAAGGATCTCGAACTCGTGATTGCGCGTCTCATCGAAGAGGGCTGGTCCGTCGAAGCCGACGGCAAGCGCGTCCGCAGCAGCACCGGCTCGAACGCCTCGGTGCGCTCGGGAATCGACTGGTTCGACCTCGAGGGCAACGTGATCTTCGAGGGCCAGGAGGTGCCCTTCCCGGAGCTCTTGGCCGCCGCCCAGCGCGGCGCCAAGTTCGTGACGCTGCCCGATGGCTCCCGAGGCCTGCTTCCGAAGGACTGGGTGTCGCGCTGGAAGCTCCTCGAGGTCGGTGACCTGGAGGACGGCAAGATCCGCTTCAAGAAGGACCAGGGGTGGGTGCTCTCCGCCCTCCTGGAGCGTCAGCCCTCGACGGACGGGCTGACGGTCGACGAGCCGTTCGCCAACCTGCGCGCGCTCCTCAGCGACGCCTCGACCCCGGAGTCCATTCAGGAGCCCGAGGACTTCATCGGCGAACTCCGTCCGTACCAGCGCGAAGGCCTCGGTTGGCTGAACCAGCTTTCGGGCCTCGGACTCGGTGGCTGCCTCGCGGACGACATGGGTCTCGGTAAGACCGTTCAGATCCTGGCGTACCTGATCCACCGGGCCAACGCAGCCGATGCGATGGACGCGGAGGTAGCGAAGGCGGCGGGCGAGCCCGTTCCGGAGCGTGGCCCCCACCGTCGGCCCTCGCTGGTCGTCGCGCCGCGATCGCTCGTCTTCAACTGGCGCGCGGAAGCCGAGAAGTTCGCTCCGAAGCTGGGCGTCGTCGACTACACCGGACCGGAGCGCGAGCACGCGCTGATCTCGTCCGAGCGGCCCGACATCGTCCTCACGACCTACGGAACGCTGCGCCGGGACGCCGCCGAACTGGCGGAGATCGAGTTCGACCTCGTCGTCCTCGACGAAGCCCAGGCGATCAAGAACGCGGCCAGCCAGACGGCGGCGGCCGCCAGGGGCCTGAAGGCCCGGCAGCGGCTGGCGCTCTCGGGTACTCCCGTCGAGAACCACCTCGGTGAACTCGGCTCTCTCCTGGAGTTCCTGAACCCTGGCACGCTGGAGGGAACGAGGCTCGGCAAGCGCCTTCGCGCGAAGGGTCGTTCACCGCGCCTGGACGACGAGTCGCGCGGGATCCTGGTGCGCGCCGTGCGCCCGTTCCTCCTTCGACGAACGAAGGACGAGGTCCTCGACGATCTCCCACCCAAGACCGAGCAGGTCCTGGAGTGCATCCTCGACGGCAAGCAGCGCGCCGACTACGAGGAGCTCCGCTCGCACTTCCGCAGTCGCTTCACGCAGAGCGGCTCGCGGGGGGGCGTCGAAGTCCTCCAGGCGCTCCTTCGTCTTCGCCAGACCTCCTGTCACCCGGGTCTCGTCGACGAGACGCGCATGGACGAGTCGTCGGCCAAGCTGGACGTGGTTCTTCCCCTCGTGGAGGAACTCGTGGACCAGGGGCACAAGGCGCTGATCTTCTCGCAGTTCACCGGCTTCCTCGGCATCGTTCGCCGGGCGCTCGACGCGCGAAAGATCAAGTACGCCTACCTCGACGGCAGCACGCGCAAGCGTGAGGACGAGGTCAACTCGTTCCAGAAGGACCCGGATACCCCGATCTTCCTCGTCAGCCTGAAGGCGGGCGGCACCGGCCTGAACCTGACGGCTGCCGACTACGTCTTCCTGCTCGATCCGTGGTGGAACCCCGCCGTGGAAGCGCAGGCGATCGACCGGGCGCACCGGATCGGCCGCGAGAACCCGGTGCACGTGTACCGGATCATCGCCAAGGACACGATCGAAGAGCGCGTGCGCGAACTCCAGGAGAAGAAGCGCGACCTCGCGGCGGCCGTACTCGGCGGCGCGGCGGCCACGCTGTCAGACCTCGGGACCGAGGACCTGGAGTTCCTGCTGTCCTGACCCGGTGAAACGAGAGCGGCGGCACGGTACCAGGTACCGTACCGCCGTCCTCGGAGCGACTACCCTACGGTGACTACAGCGTCCAGGTCGCCATCAGACCGTTGGAGAAGTTGCCTCCACCGGCCGTCGCGGAGTCGCGGAAGTAGTACTGGTAGAACACCGTCGAGCCGGCGATCGTGCCGAACTCGTTGAGGCCCATGTGCTGAACGTCGAGCTGGAGCGAGACCGCGTTGTTCGACGCGAGCAGGATCTGGTTCAGACGAACGAGCGTGCCGCCGAGGCAGAGGTTGCCGCCGACCTGGGCCGCCGCAGCGGGCATCATCGTGTCCGACTGGATGAAGAGGCCGAAGTTGTTCGGCACGTCGGTCGCGATGAGCGTCGTGTCGTTGCGCTGGAAGCTCAGGCTGCCGGCGTACGTGATCTTGCCACCGGTGGCGCTGACCTCGTTGGCCACGCCCGGATCGCAGAAGACGGAGCCGGTGCCGTTGCAGTTGGCGTTGAACATGCCGGGCGTATCGCTCCCTCCCGCGACATCGAAGAGACCGATGCGCCAGTCGCTGAGCGACGTGAGGCAGCGGAACACGTGGCTCGGAACGAACGTGCCGTCCGGACCGACATCGTTGAACCCGAGGGACGCACCGTAGTAGAACTCGCCCGAGGTAGGGGTGTCCGTGTTCTCGACCAGCGACACCGCGTCGACCACGCTCGTCCACGGCATCACGTCGAGAACGCCGTCATCATCCGTATCGAGGTCGTCGCCGTTCGCCCCGGTGAAACCTTGAACCAGAAGGTGGGTGACGTTGTCGCTGTTCTCGAACTGAAGGGTCAGCACGAGGTCCGGAACGGTCAGCGTGACGTTGGATGTGCCACCAACGAAAAGGCCGTCTGCGCCCGTGATGCCTCCCGTGAGGTCGGAGACCGACTCGATCACGCCTGAGCCGCCGCTGCCGTCTCCGATCACGAGGTAGGTGTAGCCATCAAGGGAGACGTTGCTCGGAATACTGAGCAGCTCGAAGTATTCCTCGACGTCCGTGCCAGGCTCGTCGATGCGAATTTCGTTGATCAGGAGGATCGGGTTGCCGGCGCCCTGGAGGGCGAGCGCCTGGCCGGTGGAGGCGGCCGAAAGCGCGAGGCCGAGTGCGAGTAGGTTCTTCATGGTGTTGGACTGCAAATTGGAGAGAGCGGAGACTTCTGATGCAGAGCTCCTTTTCGCCGATAAGTGTTACGGGGCTCCTCCGACCGCGCCATACCGAGTTGCCGCGCTTGACCAACGTTTCATCCGCGCCCAATCCAGAGCCCGAAAGTGCTCCAAAATGCGAATCCCGGTCAGGGTCAATACCGGCGGAACGCGTCGCTCCCGAGGTCTCGCTCGTGGTGGGACCCGAGCCCGAGCGCCAGCCCCAGCGCCAGGAACGTCGCGAGCAGAGAGGACCCTCCGGTGGAGAGCAGCGGCAGCGTCAGCCCGGTCATCGGGAGAAGGCCCACGTTCACGCTGACGTTGATGAAGAGGTGCGCCGCGAAGTAGATGGCCACGCCGCCGACCACGAGCCGGGCATATCGATCGCGCAGCCCGGAGGCCGAGATCATCAGGAACACCACCATCAGCCCGTAAGCGAGGATCAGCGCGGCCGTCCGATAGAACCCCCACTCCTCCGCGATCACCGCGATGATCGAATCGCAGTCCCGCTCCGGCAGGAGGCCCGTCTCGTTCGCGACGCCTTCGCCGAGGCCTCGGCCGAACGCGCCCCCGTTCCCGGTGAACGTGCGCGCGTAGAACGTGTGGAAGGCGGTTCCGTTCCGCGCGGCGATCAGGTCGTCGGTATCGAACGACTCGATCCACGTTTCCACGCGCTCCATCTGATACCCCTGGAGCAGACCGGACTGGAACGCGAGGAAACCCGAGAGCGCCGTCGCCCCGAGCATGGCTGAGATCACCACACCGCTTCCGCCCGCCAGATAGATCAGCCCGAGCGTGACCGGCACGATCGTCAGGGCTGTCCCGAGGTCCGGCTGGATCGCCACGAGCACCATCGGCAGCAGGGCGACCAGAAGCGGCTTCAGCCACTCCCCCAGCGTGTCGAGGCGACTGGACTGAAGCACCTTCGCCAGCATGAGGATCGTTCCGACCTTGGCGAGCTCCGAGGGCTGAAGATCGAAGCGCGGAAGCTGAATCCAGCGCTTGGCGTTGTTCCGCTCGTCACCGATGAGTTGAACGAGCACGAGGAGCGCGATACAGGCGAGGTAGATCAGCGGCGTGAACCGCCGCAGCCACATGGGCCGCAGGAAGAGCCCGGCGAAGAACACGGGGATCGCCACCAGGACCTTCTGCTTGTGGTTCTCGAAGTCGATGCGGCCGGCGGCCCCCGATCCGCCGAGGTTGCTCTGGGACAGGGACATCGCATCGATGAAGACGAGCCCGATGAAGAGCAGCCCGGCCGCCAGCAGGAGCGCGGGCCACGCGAACTCCATCCAGCGGATGTGCCGGGTGGAGAAGACGCTCCCGACCGTCTCTCGGATCGCACGGATCATCGACGCTCCGCCTGGGTTCCAAGGGCCCGCGCAGGTTCCGTCGCCGCCTGCGCGTCCACCTCGCGTTCCAGCTTCATCAGCTCCTTGATCTCGGGTCGCTTCAGGAACTGCCCGGCCAGATAGACGGCAGAGTGGCTCGCCGTCGCCGAAGTATCGTGCACGTACACCACGACGACGTAGCGTGGTTCACGGGCCGGGAACCATCCCGCCATCCAGGTGTGCTTGCGTGTCCCACCCCCCTTGTACTGGTCGAGCGGAGCGCCTCGGTTGTACTTGCCAGGAACGAGTCCCTTGAGATAGTCCGCGCTCCCCGTCTTCGCCGCGAAGGCAAAGCCAAGCTCCGACTCCGAGAGCCCCTTGCCGAACGCCGAGCCCCCCGAGACGTTCACGACGCGAAAGAGTGCCTCTCGGACCAGCTCCAGGTGCTCGTTGCTGATGTCGAGCGCGGAGATCGTTCGGGGGACGGCCTCGTCCCCGATCTTCTTCACGAACGTCATCTCCGGCAAGAAGCCCGTGGCGAGCCCCGCGTAAGCACGGGTCATCTGAACCACGTTGACGTCCACGTGAACGAGGCCGTTGCCGAGGTACTGACGATCCACCGGACCCGGCTCCGAATCCGGCGCCTTCGGGTTCAGTGGGCTCTTGGGACTGTGCCAGTAGCTATCGATGATCCCGCCGCGCTTCTGGTTCCCGTCGTACTGGACGCCAGTGGGCTGGCCGAAGCCGAACATGCCGTAGGCAGCGCGCATCGACGCCGGATCGAAGTACCTCTCGCCGAGGGCGGCGAAGTACACGTTGCACGAGACACCGAGAGCTTCCATGAGGGCGAGCTTTCGCCCTGAGCCATGGGAATGGCCGTAGGTCGAATTGCAGTCCACGATGCCGTATCCGGCGTTCTTGCTCTTCTTTGGGCTCAGGCCCGGCCGCGGCCTGTCCACGTCACAGTACTCCAGCCCAACCTCCGGATCGAGCCCCAGGTACTCCAGCGCGTAGGCAGCCAGGAGCGGCTTCATGACGGATCCCGGAGCCTGACCCCGGGGTCGAACGAGCGTCCGATCGATCGCATACGCGCGCTCGCCGTCGGTCACGGGCGGCCCGACCGGCTCACCGTTCTTCACGGGCACGGACGCCGCCGCCAGAATCTCGCCCCCCACCGTGGCCAGCACGATCGCACCCACTGGATACTCGAACCACAGATCATCCACGGCGCGATCCGAGGCAGGCGGCGGCTCGGGATGCTGCAGCACGTCCTCCGCCGCGTATTGCAGGTCGATGTCGAACGTGAGCGTGACGTCCCTGCCGTCCACCTTCGGCCGATAAATCGGCTCGCGATTGCCCTCGATGCGGTCCTGGAGTCCCTGGACCTCCTGATAGCCCGCCGTGCCTGAGAGCTCCTCGTCGAACCACGCCTCCAGCCCGGAGCCGCCGATGGGTTCGTCCGCCAGGAACGCCGCGTCGAGCAAGCTCAGGATGCGGGCCCGGTCCTCCTCGGGCAGGCGGTACTTGCGCTTGAGATCGCTCAGCTCCTCGCGGTCCGGCGCCCGCTGCATCACCTCGACGAGGAAAGGACTTCGTACGGCACCGATGAGCTTCGAGGCCAGCGGCGTCTCGTGATCGGGCCCTATCGCAATGGGAATACGCCGGGTCTTGGAGGCCACCCGAAAGCCCGAGAAGTCCTCGCTGTACCGGGTGACGAGAAGCACAAGATCCGTGCTCGGCTCGCCGCCGACGAGTCGGGCCCGGGCCCCGCGGTCACGGATCGCGTAGCGGCGCGTCTCCAGCGCCTTCTCGACGAAGGGTTCGCCGAAGGCGATGCCGTGGGGCCGCTGCTCCTCGGGACTCTGCGCGAGTGCCGCGTCCAGGATCTCGGCGAGCCGCACCTGAAAGCGGTCGTATCCGCCCTCCAGGATCACCGCGTAGAGCGCCTCGTCGTCGGGTCCCCATTCCCGGGCTCGCCGCTCCGCCACTTTGGTGATCTGCACGGCGGCCGCCATGGCCGCGGCCCTGGCCTCGGCAGGCGACTCGGCGTCCCGAACCCTGGCGAGCGGCCCGTCGTCCAGGGACGGCGAGCGATTCTCGCGCAGCAGCGTGTCCTCGAAGGCCGCGAAGACGAGGTCAGCGCCCTCCAGCCCCGCCGTCCGAAGCTCCCGGGTCTGGAACGGGAACACGGGCGCGTCCATCAGCTCCGGCGGAAGCTCCGCACCGGCAGCCAGGCGCTCTGGCAGGGCCGCAAGAACGTCGAGTTCATCGATCAGGCGCCAGTCCTCCGCCGCGCCGTGCTCGCGCGCCCAGGCATCCGAACCCGTTCGAAACGCGTGCGCGAAGGCCGACAGGACCCGGTCGCCGGCCCACATCTGCCCCTCACCGATCTTCGCCCGCGCGATCATCGTCCCCGCCATCCAGGATCGGGTCGCGTCCCGGAACGCGCCGCCGCGCCTCTGCTGCCACTCGGCGAGCCGGCTCTCGTCCCAGTCGAGCGCGGCGCGGAGCCAGCGCAGGTCGAACTGCTCCAGGCTCTCGGTGCTGACCCGCATCGACGAGAATCCCGCCGCGATTCGAAAGAGCGCGTCCGCCGTATCGTCGTCGACCTCGCGCCTGCGCTCCTCGATCAGCGGAATGAGACGATCCCCGGGAGCCATCACCGCAGAGACCTCTCCGCGCTCGATCTCCTCGCTCCAATCGATGAGGGAGGCCAGGCGTGACAGGTTGAGATCCGCCTTGACCACGCCGTCCTCCAGCGCCTGGCGCGCCGCCTCGATGGGCTGCTCGCGCAGCTCGGCCGCCAGCGCGAGGAAGGAGTGATCTCCCCCACCATTCTCGATCCTCTCGCCGAGCGTCTTGATCTGGCGCGGCGAGAGATGGAGCAGCCGCATGATGTAGTAGCGGAGATCTCCGGCGCGCGGCCCGCGGCGCTCGCGGACCGCCGCCTCCCGCCGCTCCTCATCGCTCGTCGCCGCGAGAGCCGGCACGTAGTCGATCCCGGCATCGAGTTCGAGCCCTTCGGCAAACCCGTCGATCGCATTCGGCGTCAGCGCCGCGTAGCTCTGGGCGGCTTCCGCCAGCGTCGGACGCGCCTCGTCCAGCCCGACCGGCCGCATCAGCATCAGGGATCGCATCATCGCGACCTGGCCCAGCGGATGACCCCGGCGGAAATCCCTCCAGACGAACTCCAGCGCGTACACCTCCTCATCGCGCGCGATGAGTCGCCCATCGCGGTCCTTGAGCGCTCCGCGAACGTACGGATCGACACCGTAGGAGCGCACGAGGTTCACGGCCTCCGTGGACCAGACTTCGTGCTGAACGATCTGGATGTCCCACAGCCGCGCGAGAAGGACCAGAAGGCTCACGCCGAGGAGCACGAGGAGCGGGACGAATCTGCGAAGCATCAGAAGGCTCTCCTTTCCAGGCGCTTCTGCCCGGGCAGTCGCGTGAAGACAGGCCAGAAAGCGAGGGCGCACAGGGCCGTGGCTACCGCCGTCACGATGGGCAGCCCGACCGCCGCGGCGTCCGGGGAGCCGAAGTGCAGTTCACCGAGCGCCTGGGACTCACGCGCGAGCGCGTGGTCGACAAAAACGAGCCAGTAGCCGTACAGGAGCGACCCGAGGCCGGCGCTGACGATGCGAAGGAAGGGGCGATCGAGCTCCGCGACGGTTCTCAACGTATCGGCCACGTAGGCCGTCAGGATCGTGCCTGCCAGTACGGCGAACGGCGGCGAGCCCGTGAAGGCGCTTCGGCCCACGAAAACCACCAGCGCGATCATGAGCGTATCCCGGCGCGACAGCCGCCCGACGGTCGCGACGAGCAGCAGCGTGACGAGATCGGGGACGAACGCACGCAGCGTCGGCACCGAGTCGGCGCCGATGCCCGAGAAAAGGGAGACGGAGAATCCAGCCAGCGTCAGATGGACGGCGGCGGCCAGTGCCGTCCAGAAGAGCAGCAGGCTGTAGCCGATCGCTCGTCTCATCGCTCGCCCTCTCCCCGGGAATCGAGGTCGCGCTCTCTTGCACCGGCATGGACGAAGAGTTCCTCGCCGACGCTCCCCGTCTCGACGAGGTCGAGGTACACGCTCTCCTCGGGCGGCAGCTCGAGCGGGAGTCGGGTCGTCCCCAGGAGCAGCCCGCGCGGGGTCGCCACGAGGCCCGAACCTGTCCAGAGCCGGACGTCCACGCCGTCGTCATCCGCGTGGCGCGCGGACCATTCCCCGTGGAGACTGCCGCCCTCCGGTCGCCACTCGAACCGGATCACGTTGCGGGCCCGACCGACGGATCGAATCCGGCCGAGCACGAGCGGCTCGCTGTCGGGATCGGAGATCGCCTGCGCGAGGACATCCACCTCGAACCCTGGATCATCCACCAGCGCCACGGTGGAACCTGCCTCGTCGCAGCGCGCGATGCGGCCCGCGAGCCGCACGCCGGAGACGACCGCCGCCCCCGCGCGAACCCCCGAGCGCGACCCGAGATGGAGCCGGGCCGTCGAACGCCATGGGGCCGTATCTCCGTACGCGAACAGGCGCACCGACAGCCAGCGCGCCGACTCGAGGACGGGCACGGCGGTCGCACCGGCGGCTTCGCGCTGGGCGCGCGTCGCGGCGGACGTCGCAGCCGTCCCTGACGTAGGAGCGGCCCCGTCCGTCAGCACGAGAACCTGGTTCAGCCCCGACGCGAAGTCCACCGGAGGCTGAATGCCGATGATGGGCCGCTGGAAGCTTTCCCCTTCGCGCTGATAGGGCTCCTCCTTGAGCTCTCCGATCAAGAACCCCTCGGCCAGCGAGTCGAATCCGTTCACGCGGCTGAAAGGCTCCTGCACGACGACGGAGCCCGAGCGCGTCGCGCGGCTCTCGGGGTTGTGAACGGCCAGCCAGGTTCGATCGTTTCGGGGGCTGAGACCTCCGGCCACGAGGCGACAGGACCGCCCGTCCTGATCCTTCGGAACGACTCCGCCGACGCGCTCGGAGGCTCCCGTGATCAGCGCCACCTCCACCACGTTGCGCGGAGGCCGGACCGGCGGTGAGGCCAGCTTCAACCGTCGCATCCAGCGCGTGAACGTCCCCGGGTTGTCCGGGGCCGGCTGACGGTGCGGAATCCGCTCGACGCGGCCGACGTACACGTCGCCCGCTACGACGGGATGGTCGAGGCGAATGGACGCGTCATCCCGGACGCGAACCATGATGTGATCTCGCTTCGTTCCCTGGCGCGCGTCCACCTCGCCAGGGATCGCGACGACGCCGGCCGGGATCGTCGAATGCTGCGGCCACGCCGAGCGAAGCACGGCGCGCTCCAGCTGGAGGGAGAGCACCGCCTCCTGGGCTAGCGTCTCCGGGTCGAGCGGCTCGTCGAACGTACCCGCGAAGGGAGTCGAAAGCGTGCCGAGGGGGGCCACGACGCGAACGGGTAGCAACACGAGGCCAAGGACACGCTCCACGGGACCCACAGGGCGCAGCGCGAAGAGCGCAGCCCCGAATCCAATGAATGCCCCCAGTGATCGTCCTCGCATGGCCATCGTGACGGAGCCCCTCTACTCCGGCGAAACGCCTCCTTCCACGCGCTGGCGCCGAACGCGATCCGGGGATCGAGCGGGTGCCAGCGGCGGACGAAGATCAGCGGTAGTCGTCTTCTTCCGTCGCGAGCACGCGACTGAACACGTCCAGCTTGTCGAGGAAGATCCCGGTGCCGCGCGCCACGGCCGTCAGCGGATCCTCGGCGACACGCGCTGGAACGCCGAGGTGATCGGAGATCGCCTGGCTCATGCCGTAAAGCAAAGCGCCACCGCCCACGAGCGTGATGCCGGTGTCGACGAGGTCCGCGCTGATCTCGGGCGGAGCTTCCTCCAGGATCCCGCGAATCGCCTCGCAGATGAGCCGGACGGGATGATTGAGCGCCTCGCGGATCTCGATCGACGTGACCGTGGTGCGGCGCGGCAGGCCCTGGATCGAGTCGCGTCCCTTGACCTCCATGGAGAGTTCTTGCTCCATGGGCCAGGCCGAACCGATGGTGAGCTTGATGCGCTCCGCGGACTGCTCGCCGATGAGCAGGTTGTGGTGGCGACGAAGGTGAGAAAGGATCGCCTCGTCCATCTCATCGCCTGCGATGCGCAGCGACGTCGACACGACGGCGCCTGCCAGCGAGAGCACGGCGATCTCGGTGGTGCCGCCGCCGATGTCGACGATGAGCGAGCCGCGCGCTTCCGTCACGGGCATGTCGCAGCCGATGCCGGCGGCCATCGGCTCGTCGATCAGGTACACGCGCCGCGCGCCCGCGCGCTCGGCGGAGTGGATGACGGCTCGTCGCTCGACCGCGGTGATCCCGACGGGGACCGCGATGACGACCTGGGGCTTCACCCAGTGGCGGCCATCGTGCACCTTGGTGATGAAGTAGCGGAGCATCTTCTCCGTCACGTCGAAGTCCGCGATGACGCCGTGCTTCAGCGGGCGGATCGCCTGGATGTTGCCCGGCGTACGGCCCAGCATTTCCTTGGCCGTGTTACCAACGGCCATGCCGTCGAGGAGCACCTCCTTGGTGCCCTTCTTGACGGCGACGACGCTCGGCTCGTTCAGGATGATGCCGCGGCCGCGCGTGCACACGAGGGTGTTGGCGGTGCCGAGGTCGATCCCCATGTCGGTGGAGAGGTGCCCGAAGAGCATCTCCATGGGCTTGACGAAGTTCATCAAGCCAGCTCCTCACCCGTGAGGGAATCAGGAGCGAAGTCGAGGGTCGAGCCATTGCGGAATCCAGCGGGGAACCCAGTGCGGAACCCAGTGCGGAACCCAGCGAAAAACACAGCAGCCAGCCGGGCAATGGGTGACCTTCCCTGTCGGGGGCGGGCCCCCTCGGGCTGGAACGGAACGGTGGAAGTGTGCCTCATGGATCTTGTGCGGTGATGGGGCTGCAGGCACGACCACGAATCTCTGGAATAGAGTCCGCGGGTGCTCTCGGACAGGTGCGGCCGTCCGAACAAGAACAAGGCGGCCCCTCAACCGCTTTCTGCTGTCCCTGCGGCTGGAGTGTGAAGGACCGGAGAGGGCCGTTCAATAGCGCCGTTTCTTTTGAGGCGCGAAAAGATCCGAAGTTTCGGGCAAGTCCGCGCCGGGCCACCTGGCGCGGGGTCGTCGCCCCACTTTCCTGGCACGAAAAAGCCCGCCGCGCGGGTGCGCGGCGGGCCTCGTTGCTTCTCAAGACAGGTCGGCGTAGCGGACCTCCCGGAGAACAGGCGCTACTTGACGGCGGTCGCGGCTTCGTACTTGCCCTTGAAGAGCATGCCTTCGCCGTAGTTCTTGCCGCGGTTGTAGTCGACCATGAGAAGAGCGACGAGCAGGAGGAGCGTGGTCATGAAGACGATGCCGTCATCGATGCCCATGCCGCCTTCCTCTTCGACGACTTCGATCTCGTCAACCACGACTTCGCGGCGCGCGGGTGCGGCTGCTGGCTTCGCGGCTCCGCCGCGGCGAGCGCCGCCGGAACGTCCTTTGGATTTGGCCATTTGTGGATCTCCTGGGTACGGGGGTGAAAACGAGGAGTCCGACCTAGATGCGGGTCGAAGCCGTATCGCCCTGCATGATCGTCGTACCGTCGACGACGTTCAGGATGCGAGCGGTGCAGGAGTTCGAGTTGACGATCTCCACGCGGGCGCGGCCCTTGTAGACGCCGCTGCTGTAGATGTCGAAGACGTAGCCCGTCTTGACCTCATCGGCCGATCCACGGTTGATGTGAACGAGGCCCGGCTTGACGTTCGTGGCGACCTGGAGGACAGCGCCTTCGATCTTCGGGGCAGCGCCACCGAGTTCCGCCACCGTGAGGCCGGCCTTCTCGACGGCGACCGTCAGGAGAGTCTCGGTGCTCTGGAGTTCGCTGCGAGTTTCGTTCAGCTGCGTGCGAAGCTGGGCGATCTGCATCTCGAGGTCGTTGGCCATGTCGGAAGCCGAGGCCTTCTCTTCCAAGGCGTCGTCACGCTCTTGCTCAGCGTTGCGACGAGCCTCGACGGCGGCGACCCGCTCGTTGTTGGCTTGCTCGACCTGGCTGCTCTGGTTCTCCAGCTGCGTGGCCATGTCCTCGAGGCGCGAGTCGATGTTGCCCATGTTGGACTTGAGCTGGTTCATCTCGTCCGTCTTGGCGGCGATATCCTGGTCGAGGGCTGCCTTCTGGGTCTCCAGGGCGTCCTTCTGATTCTTGATCTCGTTGCGGATGTTCTCCGCCGCGGTCTTCTCGGCGCGCAGCGACTCGATGCTGGCATTGAGTTCCCGCTCGAGGGCCTGCTTGGCCGCCACTTCTTTCTCGAAGGACCCGCGGTACTTCTGGGCCGAGGCGAGGTTGGTGGCCGCCGAGCCAAGGAACAGGCCAGCGAGAACTAGGTTGATGACGACAAAAATCCGTCCGATCGGGCTCATAGCGTTGGTCGAGTTGAACTTGGCTCGTAGATGGAGCGGGAGAAGCTCGTCCGGAGACGAGGCCTCACGCGGCCATCAGCAGGCTGAGTTGACTGCTGGAGGGGGTGAAAAAGCGCTCGCCCTAGAAAAGCTTTGGGGCGGGGGAGCCAGGGGAGTTGTGGGGGGAACGGCGAAGGCCATGGGACGCGAGGCGCCCGGCAGGGTCTCCAACGTGGGGCGCGGAGTGTAGAGGCGTCCCGGGGACAGGGTCAAGGGTCAGGAAGGCCGCTCTCGTGGATCTTGGAAATACCCGCCTGAGCGACCAGGGAATACGCGGCGCAGCGAACTGCTTCACGTACGAACGAAAGCCGGGATCAGGCGCCCCTCGGGGGCGATTCGATCCCAGCAGGAGTCGCTAACGACCTCATGCGGCGGGGTAACCGTCCTCCTTCGATTTCACCACGATTCCGCGGGAAGCCGCGCCGAGGAGCCCGCCAAGAAGGAGCAGAGCGAGGCCGAAGCCCCCCATCGAGGGCCCGAGCCAGCGCTCCGCGTGGACGAAGAACGTGGCGGGCGCGGCCTCCACGCCGGCACTGCGCCGCGGCACGGGCACTCGACTCCGAAGCACGCCGGCCACCATTTTTCGCTTCCGATCGGCCTCGGGATCGTCGCCGGGGACCGTCAAGATCGCCCGAACCCTACCGTCCGGGCCCACGACGCAGGAGATCCCGGAGTTGGTGGCGCGCACGATCGAACGCTGGGTCGAGGCCGCTGCGATCCGGGTGAAGGCCAGCATGTGGTCCATCAAGGCGCTGTCGTCGTACCAGGCCTCGTTGCTGGCCACGACGAAGAAATCGACCGGGCCGCGGGCGAGGGGAGCCGTGAAAGGATCGTCGAAGGCGTTGTCGAAGCAAACGGCGATGCCCATCCGGTAGGCGCCGCCGTCGCGGGTGAGGAGCGTCAGGACCGAGGGTTCGTCGGTCCCCACGAAGTCCGGGATGGCCCGCGCGACCTTCTTCACGGCATCGAGGACGAAGGGCACCGCGCGAAGCGGCTCGCCGGTCTCGCCTCCGGGGACGATGTGGACCTTGGAGGCGACCCCGGACCCCTGGCCCATGGCGTCCCAGAGGACCACGCCATTGACGCTTCGGAGCTCACGCTCGGCGCCCTCCCCCACGGTCGTCCAGGCCTCGACGCCCGACAGGAACGAGGTCCCCGGCGGAAGCAGACGCTGGCCGATCATGACCCGCTCGGCCCAGTCGACCGCGAGCCCGCCGTCGAAGAGTCCTTTCCAGAGCGCCCGCATCGAGGCCTGGCCGAACAGCGCCCCCACCATCTCACGGGCGGAGGCGTCCTGCCCCATGAAGTTCCGCTCATCCAGCGGCGCAGGGTACGGCCAGGCCCAGTCCGCGGGCCGGGCCCCCTCCCGGAAGGCCGACTGGACCTCCGGGCTCGAGAGCTTGCCAGGAAGAAACGTTTCCCCCCAGAGAACGAGGTCCGGCTGGGCGTCGTCGCCGCTCCGGTCCGCGGGCCGCGTCTCGTAGAGCGCCTGCAGGGTGCGCGTCACCTGGGGGACGAAGCGATCGGCCAGGGGGTCGCGCCGCGCGGCCTTGATCTCCTGGGAGATCCCCGGCTGAACGATGAGCAGGTCCGGGCCTTCCTCGAAGCGGTCCGAGCCGGTCGCCGACATCTGCAGGGACCGATCGGCCACCACGCTCAGGCCGATCAGCCCGAGGAGCGGAGCGAGCCCGAAGACGAGCGCCGCCACGGTCGGATAGCGCGTCCCCTGGGGACGAGTCACGGCGGTATAGAGGTCAGCGGCCAGCCCCCCGAGGGCCGCGATTCCCCACGAGAGACCCCAGGTGCCGAGCCACGCCGCGCTCCCGACGATCCACTCGGTGTCGTGCATCAGCATCCCGAGGCGGAACCAACCGAAGGAGAACGGCACGGGCAGGTACCAGCGCAGGGCCTCGGCGAAGAGCCAGGCCGCGGGCGCGAGGAGCGCCAGGGGCCAGCGCCTGCACCGCCGGAGCAGCACGCCCGCGAACGCCGGGTACAGCGCCGGAACGATCGACATCGGCGCCAGAATCACTGGCATGAAGGCGATCATCCAGTGGAAGACGATGGCGAGCCCGAGGCTGTGCCCGAGCCACTCCGCGAGGAACGCTCTCCGCCCGGGGCGGGACGCCGCGAACGCCCAGGGGCCGATCGCGAAGAAGGCGAGATGGCCGAAGCCATCCGGCCGGAGGATCCCGGGCTGAGCCAGACCGATCATCCCCCACGTAAGAAGTACGAGCGCCAGCCGCCGAAGCGGAGCCAGCGGCGTCGACCGAGAAGTCCAGATCGGCGGGGTCATGGGCGGGGCATTCCCGGTCGAAGGACCCGCGGAGGGTCCGGCTGAAGTTCCTTCGGAAGGGGCTGGCATGGCGTCGTTACAGACGTTTTTCGCGGGGACATAAAGGGACTGGGAGCGCTACCGGTGACACTGGGGCCGCCATGCTGCCGACTCGGGAGCCGGGCACGACCGGGAAGCACCGGAAAGTCGTCGCCGGATTCCTGACGCGGCGAACAAGGATGGTGCTCGTCGGTCGCATGACGTCTCTCGCCGCCCTGGGTCCTGGCCCCGTCTCGGCCCGGCCTCGGCGCCCGGGAAAACTCCGTGCGGGTCTCCCCCATCGCGTCACCTGCCAGCGGCTCTCCGGAGCCGATGTCGCGAAGCCATCCTCTCCCCTCTCCACACCACTCCACCTCGGGGTTGCCTTGGTCCAGCTCATTCCACCTGCCTTCGATTCGCGTCCACCCCAAGACCGGAGCCTCCTGGTGACCGGGTTCGGTCGTCCGCGGGCACTACCCATGGCAGCCTGCGCCGTGGCGCTCTTGCTCTCGGCGTGCGGCCGCCCGGCCCAGGGCGCGGACGCGGGAAGCGGAGACTCCGCCTCGGCGCCTTCCTCGCCGGCACAGGGAAACGGCGCGGCCTTCGAAGGGGCCCTCGAGAAGCTCTCGCGGACCAAGGTCCTGACCGCTCCGCTGGAACAGCGTGAGATGGTGCGCGCCATCTCGACCACCGTGAACGCGGTCTCCGAGAAGGAGATTTCGATCTTCCCGCGAACGTCCGGCGTCGTCGTCGACGTGACCGTCGAGGAGGGTGATCGGGTGGCCGCTGGGGACGTGCTCATGCGGCTGGACCCGCGCGAGCTGCAGGCGGCGCTCGACGAGGCGAAGATCGCGCTGCGCGAGGCCATCGATTCGAAGCGCGCCCTGGAGCTGGCGGTCACGGAGGCCGAGTCGGTCGTGGAACGTGCGGAGCTGACCTACGAGCAGTCGAAGAAAGAGCTGGACCGCAAGGAGGCGATCGGCGTCGGCATCATTTCCCAGAACGAACTGGAGAACCTGCGCCTCACGGTCCGGACGAACGAATCGAACGTGGCGGCGCAGCGCGTCGCCAAGGAGCGCGCGGACGCAGCTCTCGCCAGCCAGGCCATCGCCGTGGAGCGCGCGAATCTGCAGATCGCGACGGCGGAGCTCAACCTGTCGTTCACCGAGGTCAAGGCTCCCTTCGACGGTGTCATCGCGAGCCGGAGCGTTCGGCTCGGCGACCTGACGTCCAACTCGGCCGCGGCCTTCATGCTGACCGACCCGGACAACGTCCGCGCGGTGGTCTCTCGCCCCCAGCGCGAGCTCGGTTTCTTCCGCGCCGCGGAGCTGCGGGCCCGACCCGCGTCCGACGCGGGCACCGAGGCGAGCGGTTCACTCGACATCGAGATCGAACCCGAGGCCCTGCCGGGAGAGGTCTACACGGGCGAGATCCTCTTCGTGAGTCCGACGATCGACGCCGCCTCCGGACAGTTCCGCGTGACGCTCGGCATCGAGCAGCCCGCCGCCGAGGTGGATCGCCCGCCGGTGCTACCGGGCATGCTGCTGCGCGTCCGGATCGTGACCGAGCGCCACCCGGACGCCCTGGCGGTGCCGAAGCGCGCGCTCCTCCGCGAGGGCGACAGCTACTTCATCTTCATCGCCGATGGACAGAAGGCCCGCCGCGTTCGCGTCGAAGAGGGTTTCTCGACCGACGAGGACGTCGAGGTCGTCCCGACCATGGATGGCGCGCTCACTCCGGGGGATCAGGTGATCGTCGTCGGCAACCGCGATTTGGAGGACGGCGACAGCATCGAGCCCGCGCCCTGGGCCGCGCGTCAGGCGCCTTCCAGCGCAGCGGACGAAGCGGAGAGTCAGGACTCGAACAGCGACGCGAAGAAGGAAAGCGATGACGCCTGACCGGACCGAGCCTGAGTTCGAGCTGACGGGGAAGAGCACCTCCGACGCGACCCGGAGCGCACTGGCCTTCGTCGCGACACGGCCGGTCGCGATCACGATGCTGATGTTCGCGCTCGGCGTGTTCGGGATCGTCTCGTTCGCGAAGCTGCCGGTGGACCTGCTCCCCGAGATCAGCTACCCGACCCTGACCGTGCGGACCACGTTCCCGGGCGCCGCACCGGAGGACGTCGAGGATCGGCTCTCCGTCCGACTACAGGAAGCGCTGGCGACCCTCCCCAACCTGATCGATACGACGTCGATCAGCCGCGCGGGCACGAGCGATGTGCTGCTGGAGTTCGACTGGGGCACCGAGATGACGTTCGCGGTCCAGGAGGTCCGCGACCGCCTCGACGGCGTCTTCCTGCCGAACGAGGCGGACAAGCCGCTGATCCTGCGCTACGACCCGAACCTCGATCCGATCCTCCGCTTCGGAGTGGCTCCGGCGGAAGGCGTGGAGGTCACCGACGAGGAGACGCTGATTCGCCTGCGCTGGCTCGCGGACAAGCGCATCAAGCGTGAGCTGGAGGGCATCTCCGGCGTCGCAGCGGTGCAGGTCCGCGGCGGCATGGAAGAGGAGATCCGCGTGCGCGTGGACCCGTTCCGCATGGCGGCGCTCGACCTCGACCCGGCGATCATCGGCCAGCGACTCGCGCAGGAGAACCTGAACGCGTCGGGCGGACAGATCCGCGAAGGGTCGACCGACTACCTCGTCCGCACGCTCAACGAATTCCAGAGCGTCGAGGAGATCCGCGACCTCGCGGTCGCGCGGGTGAACGGCGCCGTCGTGCGCGTTCGCGACATCGCCCAGGTGGACCGCACCCACGCGGAGCGCGAGGTCATCACCAAGCTCAACGGGCGCGAGGCCGTCGAGATCGCGATCTATCGCGAGGCGGGCGCCAACATCGTCGACATCGCCGAGCGCGTCCGAAACGCGGTGGTCGGCACCGCGGAGCAGCAGGCCCTCGCCGAGAAGAACAAGGACAAGAAGTCGGATCAGATCCAGTGGTCGGACCGCTCGAAGCTCGCGTTCCTCGGCTGGAAGCATCGGGACGAGGCCACGCTGGAGCTGCTCTCGGACCAGTCGACGTTCATCGCGGACGCCGTGAACGAGGTGAAGCAGTCCGCCATCCTCGGGGCGCTGTTCGCCGTTATCGTGATGTGGTTGTTCCTGCGCAAGCTCAGCGCGACGCTCATCATCGCCGTCGCCATTCCGATCTCGGTCGTCGTGACCTTCGCGCCGATGTTCCTGCTCGACGTGAGCCTCAACATCATGTCGCTCGGGGGCCTCGCGCTCGGGGTCGGGATGCTCGTCGACAACGCGATCGTCGTGCTGGAGTCGATCACGCGCTGCCGCGAGGAGGGCGACAGCCTGCAGGTGGCGGCGGTTCGCGGCGTCGCGGAGGTCGCGGGCGCGATCACGGCGTCGACGCTGACCACGGTGTCGGTGTTCGCCCCCATCGTCTTCGTCCAGGGCATCGCGGGCCAGATCTTCGGCGACCAGGCCGTGACCGTCGTCTCGTCTCTGCTGGTCTCGCTGCTCGTCGCGGTGCTGTTCATCCCGATGCTGGCGAGCCGGAAGTTCCTCGCCGGTGAGACGAACCCGCTGGATTCGTTCCGCGGCAAGCGGGAAGGGCCGTTCTTCGGCGCGTTCTATCCCAGGCGGGAGAACGCCACGCTGTTCCAGCGCATCGTGGCCCCTTTCACGGGAACGCTGACGCTCCTCGCGTTCCTCGGCCTTCGCGCGATCCTGCTCATCGGCATCGCCATCGGCGCCGTGCTCTTCGTCCTGACCTGGCCTTTCAAGGCACTCTTCGACCTCCTCTGGCGGGCCGTCGACGCCGTCTACCCCCCCCTTCTGCGCTTCGCCCTCGGCGCACCTCTCCTGATCCTCGTCGCCGTTGGCGTGCTCGGCTGGTACGCCACCGAGCGGGCCAAGCACCTCGGGCTGGAGCTGATCCCCGAGGTGCACCAGGGCGAGTTCACCGCCTTCCTGGCGCTTCCCGTAGGCACCCCGATCGAGGAGTCGGAGTACGTGTACTCGGCGCTGGAGGAGGAGGTTCGCCGCATGGACCACGTGGACGTCACATCGCTCACGGTGGGCGTCGAGAAGGACACGCTGACCCGCGAGATCGAGGACGAGCACACGGCGCGCCTGACGGTCCGGCTCGATCCGAAGCTCGGCTCGGAGGTGGAAGACGAGCTGATCTTCGCCGTCCGCAGCCTCGTGACCGGCCTTCCCGAGATGGAGGTCGTGGATGTGCGGCGCCCGACTCCCTTCGCGTTGGACGCGGCCGTGGCGGTCGAGATCAAGGGCTGGAACCTCGAGGACCTCGAGGCGGCGGCCCTCCAGGTCGCCGCGCGCCTGGACGGGATCCCTGGGCTCACCGACGTGCGCTCCTCCGTGCGTCCCGGCTATCCGGAAGCGCGCGTGACCTTCGATCGCGACAAGACGCTGGCCTACGACCTCGATCTCAGCGCCGTCTCGAACTACGTGCGCGACCAGGTGCTCGGTAGCGTGAGCACGCGCTTCGTCGACGGCGACGACCGCATCGACGTGCGCGTGCGCGGCGACGAGATCCTGCTCGGATCGATCGACGACGTGTCCGAGCTGATCATCAACCCGACGGCGAGCCAGCCGGTGCCGCTCTCTGCGGTTGCGTCCATCACTCGCGTGCAGGGCCCGGCCGAGATTCGCCGGATCGGTGGCCAGCGAGCGGTGCTCGTGACGGCCGCGAGCAGCGGCGACGACGTCGGCGGACTCAACGATCGCGTCCAGGCGGCCATCGACACGCTCGTACCGCCCGGCGAGGTGACCGTCGAACTCGGCGGACAGAAGCGCGAACTCGATGAAGGCACGAAGAGCCTCTACTTCGCGCTGATCCTCGCCATCTTCCTCGTCTATGTCGTGATGGCGTGTCAGTTCGAATCGCTGGTTCAGCCCTTTGTGATCCTCTTCAGCGTACCGCTGGCCGGCGTCGGCGCGGTGCTGCTGCTCGACGCACTCAGCGTGCCCCTCTCGGTCGTCGTCTTCATCGGCCTGATTCTCCTCGCGGGCATCGTCGTGAACAACGCGATCGTGCTCGTCGACCGGATCAACCAGAAGCGCGGCGAGGGTCTGCTCGTGCGCGACGCGATCCTCGAAGCCGGCCGCGCTCGTCTGCGCCCGATCCTGATGACGACGGCGACCACCGTTCTGGGCCTCGTGCCGCTGACGGGCTGGCTCATGGGTATCCCCGGCATCGAGCGTTTCGTGGGCGCCGAGGGCGCCGAGCTTCGCGCCCCCATGGCCATCGCCGTGATCGGCGGCCTCGTCAGTTCGACGCTGCTGACGCTCCTCGTCATTCCCGTCGTCTACCGACTCCTGATCCGCGATCGGCGACCGTCGATCCACGATCCGAAGGCCGACCCCCAGGCTGCCTGACCCCGACCTCGCCACGACGATCATGAGCGCACAGCCCACACGGAAGCAGAAAGCCGCGAACCGCGGCTTCTTCGGGATGACCGTCTCCCGCCCCATCGCGATGGGCGTCATCTTCGTAACGCTCGTCCTGCTGGGCGTGATCGCCTACACGCGCATTCCGCTGCAGTTCCTGCCCGGAGGCATCCAGGGCTCGCGCTTCACCGTGATCGTTCCGAACCCTGGCTCCACGGCCCAGGAGAACGTGGATAAGGTCGCGCGGATCCTGGAGGAGCAGTTCAGCACGCTCCCCGAGATCGACGAGATCTCCTCGCGGTCGTCCGCCGGAACGGTTCGGATCCGGGTCAAGTACAACGGCGAGGCCAACACGGACCTCGCGAAGGCCGAGCTCCGCGACCGTATCGAGCGCGCGCGCCCCGAGCTTCCGGACACGGTGGACGAGATCTACGTTTGGGCCAGCGATGATGGCGACATGCCGATCATGTGGTTCGCGATCGTGGCGGACGAGCGGTCGGACGATATCGCCACGCTCATCGACAAGCGGGTCCAGAAGAGCCTCGAGGCGGTGGACGGCGTCAGCCGCGTGAACATCTTCGGGCTGCTCGACGAGTCGATTCGCATCTTCCTCGACGAGGAGAAAGTGGCGGCTGCGAGGCTCGACCTCGGGTCACTCGTCCAACGACTGAGCACGGACAACTTCGCCCAGCCGCTCGGCGAGGTCTCGGAGGGCGGCCGCGAGTTCATCCTGCGCTCGGACATGCGCTTCAAGGACCTCGACGACATCCGCCAGTACCCGGTGAGGCCGGGCCTCCGGCTCGGTGAGCTCGCCACGGTCGAGCGCGTGAACTCGGTGCGCGATCGCGTCACGCGAATCAACGGCGGCTATGCCTACTACGGCATGGTCCAGAAAGAGGGCAGTGCCAACGTGGTGGCGGTCGGCGAGGAGCTGCAGGCCGTGATGGACGGATTCGAGACCGATCCCCGGCTGGAGGGCAAGCTCAAGGCCGAGGTGTTCTTCAATCAGGCCGACTTCATCAAGTCGTCCCTGGAGAGGCTGGAAGGGACGGCGGTTCAGGGCGGCGGACTCGCGGTGCTGGTTCTGTTCCTCTTCCTGCGGCGCGCGCGGATGACGTTCTGCGTGGCGCTCTGCATCCCGGTGTCGGCGCTGCTGGCGATCGCTTTCGAGTCCGCTCGCGGGCTTTCCTTCAACGTGCTGACGATGACGGGCCTGACGCTGGGCATCGGCATGCTGGTCGATAACGCCGTCGTCGTGATCGAGAGCATCGCGCGCCAGCGCTCCCTCGGCGAGTCGCCCAAGCGCTCGGCGGTGCTCGGGGCGCGGGACGTCGGCCTCGCCGTCTCGCTCGCGACGATGACCACGGTCGTGGTGTTCCTGCCGCTGATCTTCATGGGCGGACAGCGCATGAGCATCTTCCTTCAGGCGATGGGCGTTCCGCTGTGTGCTTCGCTGATCTTCAGCCTCTTCGTCGCCCTGTTCTTCATCCCGACAGCCGCCGCGCGCGTGATCGGAGAGCGTCCGGCATGGGCCCAGCGGATCGCCGACCGGATGGCGCCCGTGGTGGCCGCGCCGGCGCGACTCCTGGCCTATACGATCGGAGCCGCCCGGATGGCCGCGTTCGTGGTGTTCTGGGTTCTCTTCCGCATCGAAAAGATGGTCCTCCGGGTGGCAGGATCCCCCCTGCGCTTTGCGCTCGCCTGTGGCGTCGTCTACCTCGGGATTCGTGCCGGCTCCGAGGTGAGTGACCTGGGCTCCGTCGGGAAGGACCTCGAGTCCCTCGGCGCACCGGCCGGGACTGTGGGCACCCTGATGAAGACCGGTCCGATCCTCCAGTGGGTCCCCAGGATCCTCGCGGCCATCATCGTGTTCCTCCTGCCGCACCTCTGGAAGCGCGCGGCCCGCGGACCGGCGCGGCCGGAGAGCTTCGTCCCCGAAGGCACGTCCGTGGTCGCCTGGGTCCAGGCACTCAATCGATCGCTCCTGGAGTGGACGCTGGCCCACCGCCCGCTCGCCTTCTTGCTTTCGGTCATCGCCGCTTTCTCGATCGTGATACCGGCGACGAACACGAGCCTCACGGCGTTCGGTGACGACGAGGACACCAGCGAGCTGTCTTTCGACGTCGACCTCGAGAACAACTTCACGCTCGGCGAGGCGAGCCGTGAGATCCAGCGCTACGAGGAGTTCGTCGAACCGCTGAAGGAGGAGATGGGCTTCGAGAACGTCGTCGCTCGCTTCGACTCGGGCGGCGGCGACGTGGACCTGCGCTGGGCCGAGCGACTCGATCCCAAGGTGCTGGAAGCGCATCGAACGCGCTTGCGCTCGATCCTTCCGAAGTTCGCCGGGCATCGGGTGTCGTTCAGCGGCGACCCTGCGGCGGCGGAGGGCTCGAAGCAGTTCGTCTCGTTCGAGCTGCGGGGAACCGACCCTGACAAGCTCAGTGACCTCGGGGAAGCGGCGGTCGCGATCCTGGAGAAGGTTCCCGGCCTCACCGACGTGCGGACGGCCACGGAAGACGCTCCCGATCAGCTCTTGCTCGAGGTCGATGGAGACACGGCTTTCTCCTACGGGCTCAACTCACAGTCCGCGCTCAGGAACGTCGGCTGGGCCCTCCGGGGTTCGCAGCTGCCGCGTTTCCAGGAAGAGGACAAGGAGACGCCGCTGATCATCGAGTACGACGACACGGCGTATGCGGGCCTGGACACGCTGAAGGACCTTTCCGTGTGGGGCGAGAACGGCGCCGTCCCGCTGGCGACGTTCAGCACGATCCGCTTCGAGCCGTCGCCTTCCAGCATCTCCCGGCGGAACGGACAGATCAGCTTCCAGATCACGGCGCGCGTCGCCGACCCGACCCGTCAAGCCGAACTGGTCGAAGAAGGCTACGCGGCGCTCGATGGGCTCGATCTTCCCCGCGGCTACAGCCTTGGCCGCGACACGAGCGTCGTGACCCAGGGCCTCCAGGAGATGAAGGACCTTGCGAACGCGGGCTACCTGGCGATCGTTCTCGTGTTCCTGCTCATGGGGATTCTCTTCGAGTCCGTTCTGCTTCCCCTCAGCGTGCTGACGACGATTCCCTTCGCGGGCCTCGGGGCCTTCTGGACGCTCTACATCACGGGAACTCCGATGGACTCCATTGGCTACATCGGCATCATCATCCTCGTAGGCGTGGTCGTGAACAACGGTATCGTCCTCATCGACAAGATCCACCGACTGCGGCTGGAGGAAGGGCTGCCCCGGAAGGACGCGGTGATCGAGGGTGCGTCGGCGCGCGTGCGGCCGATCTTGATGACCGCGCTGACGACGGTATTCGGGCTCCTGCCGATGGCGATGGGAGATGCTCCGACCCAGGGCATCGACTACCGCGCGCTCTCGACGTGCGTGGCTGGTGGCCTCGCGATCTGCACCTTCTTCACGCTATGGGTCGTGCCGCTGGCCTACACGTTGATCGACGATCTCTCGCTCTGGCTGACGTGGCTCTTCCAGCGTGTCTTCAGCAGCGGAAAGCGCGGCGAGGGACTTCGCTTTGCCACGGAAGACATGACCGCGATCCGGAGTCTGGTCATCCGCGACTCCCGGGGGTAAGCCGGCCGTGGCGGCTCGAATGGGCGGTTGCGCACGCATGGTTCGTGTGACTTCGGACCGGGAATAGCAGTCCCCCCTTCCCCGGCGCCTCCTCGCAAAGCTTGGGTCGCTAACCGTTCTGGCACGGTGGTTGCTAGCTCTTCGACCTGTACCTGACGGTCCCTTGTCCCTCAACCCCATCGCCATGAACCACCCATCGTCTCGCCAGTTCCTTCCCGCGCCCCTCCGCCAGCCTCTGCTCGCCGGTCTCGCTGCACTCGCACTCGCACCGCTCGCGGCTGCCCAGGGCCAGGATCTCATCATCCCGTCCGGCAGCACGGTGGTTTACAACACCGCCGTGAGCGGCCCCATCGAGGTCAATCGCTTCATCATCGAGCGCGATGCGACGTTCGCCGTGGTGGGAACGCTGCCGCTGAAGATCTCCGCGGCCAGCGTCGAGATCGACGGAACGCTGTCCGCCAGCGGCCAGAACAACAGCGGGGTCACGACGCTCAACACGACGAACCAGCCTTCCATCGGCTCACCGGGCGCAGCGGGCGGCGGCAGCGGCGGGACGGGAAGCGTCCTCACGAACGCTTCGACGCCCGCAGGTCTCCCCGGCGACGAAGCGTACGGCATCCAGTTCCCGGGCCTCCCGCCGGGCGGCGGTCAGGGCGGCGAGACGGGCTATGCGCCCTTGGGCCCCATGGCCAAGGAGAACCGTCGCGGCGCCGGTGGCGGTGGCGGAGCGCTCGCCGCCAACCAGCCGGTTTCCATGGATCCTTTCGCCGAGGAGAACATCGGGCTCATCGCGCTGCCCGGCATGGACGGTGGCCCGAACGGAACGGGCGCCATCAGCGGAACGATGCGCGCGGCGGGCGGTCTTCCGGGCCTTCCTGTCTTCCAGGACGGAAACCCCGACAACGACTTCTGGGGCATGAAGGTCACTCCGACGGGCACGATCATCGGCGAGGTTCGCCGCCCCCTTCCGGGCCGCGGCGGCGGAGCCGGCGGCGACGCGGTGGCATCGGCCACGTTCCCCCTGAGTCCCTTTTTCGCCGGTGGTGATGAGAAGGGCGCGGGTGGCGGCGGCGGCGGCGGCCTCGTTCTGATCGTGGCACGCACGTTCCGGCTCGGCGAAGAAGGCCGCCTGATGGCCAACGGCGGCCACGGCGGCGGCGGCGAGAACACGATCTTCTTCGACCGAGTCGGCGGCGGCTCGGGCGGCGGCTCCGGCGGCTGGATCGTGCTGGAGTCCCCCATGATGAACCTGAGCCAGGCGTCGGACGCCTCGATCACGGCGCTGGGCGGCCGAGGCGGCGAGGGCCGAGAAAACCGTTTCCCGGGCGGCCCTTTCGGCAATGACATCCCGGGCGCAGGCGGCAACGGGGGCCCCGGAGTGATCCAGCTCCACGTCCCGACGGGCCAACCCTCGATGATCCTCCTCCCCCCGAACAAGACACTGGAGGACCTGACCCAACCCGACGCCCACGTCCTCCTGCCAGCCCTGACCCAATAGCCCCTCTTCCGATACAAACGGACCAGGTACATCCATTCCGGAACAAACGGACCAGGTCCGTTCGTTCCGGAATGGATGTACCTGGTCCGTTTGTTCCGGAATGGATGCACCTGGTCCGTTTGTATCGGTTTACTGGCCCACCAGGCGGGGGGCGTTGAGCCAGCGTTGGATTTCCAGGTGCGCTCGGGAGGCTCCGGGGATTTGTGGGAGCGTGGCGTCGATGCCTGGGATGGGAGTCCACTCGTCCTTTGAGAGGGGGTCGCCGACCAGGTCGTCGTAGGCGGTGTCGACTCGGGTTCGGAGGGCCGTGAGGCCGCTCTCCATCACCGGGACCGGGGCAGCGTAGCGGTAGAGGCGCGCTCGGTTCAGGCGGTCGGGTCTCGCTTCCAGGATGAGGCCGACCGAGCCCACCTTCGGGTCATAGGGGGTGTGGCCGTTCGGACGCGCGTCCAGGGGATCCACCTGGCGGTGGATCACCGCCTCCGTCGCAGCCACCGGCCAGCGACCCGTCAGCGGATCCATACGCGTCCAGCCAAGCGATGGCGTCCAGACGTCCACGTAGTAGTGCTCATCCGCCTGGCCGTCATGGGACGTTCCGATCATCAGACGGGCGGGAAGGCCGTACCCTCGCAGTACCGACGCCAGCGCGTTCGCGAAACCCACCGGACCCGCCTCCCCCGTGGCCAGGCACGCGGCCACGCTCTCGTCGGGCTCGGACGGCTCGGGCATGCGGGCGTCCTCATCCGACGGGGAGCGTCGCAGCTGGATCTTCGAACCGACCCAGGCATGAACCTTCTCCAGCACGTCCGGCAGGTCGTTCCCCTTCATCTCGCGCAGCGCCTCGACGATCGCCTCGTTCGCCGGATCGATTCCGGGCGCTGGTTCCAGATAGATCGCTTCGTCCCCATGGATCTGCGCCGGACGCGGCAGACGGACCATGCCCGAGGGCAGCCGCAAGGCCGCATCGATCATGACGAGCGTCTCCAGCCGGAACTTGATCTCGTCTCCTGGGAACATCGGGTGAAAGTGAATCTCCAGCATCCGATTCGCCCCCTGTCGGAAGATGCGGAGCGTCGAGACCCTCTCCTCGGGCCGAGAGTTGATCCGCAGCGCGATCGGCCGCTGCGTGTCCGAGACCAGCGGCAGCGGCAACCGAACGAACGGCTCCAGCATCTGCTCGACCGCATTGGCGGGCAGACGCACCGTGTAGTCGCTGTGGACCGTCCCGAAGACCGTATCCAGCGAATCCTCGTCGCTCGCCGTCACGACCACCTCGTCGAAGGAAGCCACGCACGGCCCCACCACCCCACAGCGAACCTCGATCGACTTCGTGCCTTCAGGAATCGACGCATCGATCGCCAGCAACGTCCAGTCCGAGACGCCCGTGAGCAACCTCGACTCCGATTCCACTCGACCGCCCGGCAGCTCGGGTCCGACGAAGGACAGCTTCAGCTTCGCTCCGCCCTCGTACGCGATCCGATCGAGCCGCACCTGCGCCTCGAAGTGCATCGACTTCCCGCGCGGCGGAACGCGCAACACCTGGGTATACGCCGTCAATCCCCCCTGATAGTCCGCGCGCACACTGGCGCTGCGCTTGCCCTCTGCAGGCTCGACCTCGTTCACGGTGAACTTCGGCTTGACGGTCGCCACCGAGATCGGAACGTTCCGTTCCCAGCCGTCGATTTCCTTCCCACCGCGCTCGAAGCCGGGGTTGGACACGAGGTTCCCGCCTGCGAGCGCGTACGAAGAAAGGACCCACCCGGCGAGCAGAAGTGCGAGACGAAAGCGCCATCCAGCGCTGCGAGTGCGAGAAGCTTGCATGTCTGCCATTGTGCCAGACAGCAGGGGACCCTGCCTCGGGGAGCGCTACGCGCAAGGGGTACGGTGCGCCAAGGGTGTCCGTGAGTTAGGGTGGCGCCATGCTGATCGCCGGACTGCTCATCGCCTGCACCGCCTTCCAGGCCGAAGAACGCGCGGCTGCCCCACCGAACTTCCTCATCGTCCTGATGGACGACGTCGGCCGCGACAAGATCGGCCTGTACGGCGTGGGCAAGGATCCACCGCCCACCCCGCACCTGGACGCCCTCGCCGCCCAGGGCGTCGTCTTCCGCCGCACCTGGGCCTACCACGCCTGCAGCCCCACCCGCGCCGCGCTCCTCACCGGCCGCTACTCCGACCGGACCGGCATCGGCGGCGTCGTCAAGCCCGACGACGATCGCAACACCCCGCTCGCCCTCTCCGAGCACCTGCTCCCCGAAGACCTCCCCGGCTACCGAACCACCCACGTGGGCAAGTGGCACCTCGGCGATACCAGCGCACCACTCGACCACCCGATCCTCTCGGGCTTCGACGCCTCGATCGGCTGGGACGGCCCGAACGACTACTTTCGCTGGAACGAATGCGCTGACGGCAAGCTGACGCCGAAGACCGGCTACTTCCCGGAGTCCATGGCGGAGCACGTGATCGCCGCGGTCACCGCCGCGCCGGCCACCCCGAACGAACCAGCCGCCCCCTTCTTCCTCTACTACTGCCCCAAGCTCGCCCACGTTCCCTTCCACGATCCACCGAAGGAGTTCCATTCCCAGGAAGAGGCGCCCGCCTACCCGCTCCGCCAGCACAAGGCGATGGTCGAGACCATCGACACGCTGCTCGGCAGGATCCTCGCCAGCGTCGACCTGACGGAGACCTACGTCTTCGTGCTCGGCGACAACGGCTCGCCCGGCCACGCCGTCGAACCACCGTTCGTCATCAAGAAGAACAAGGGCTCGCTCTACGAGGGCAGCCTCAACGTTCCCATGATCGTCGCAGGCCCGGGCGTGGCGCAGGGCAAGACCTGCGAAGAACTGGTCGAGGTCACCGACCTCTTCGCCACCGTTCGCGAACTCAGCGGCCTCGGTCCGCCGACCCGCGGCGCCGAAGACTCCATCTCTTTCGCTCCCCAGCTCCGCGACCCGAGCCTCCCCGGCGCGCGCGCCTATCTCTACGTCCACCGCTTCCCCCACGAGGGCGCGAAGGGCCCCGATCACCGGGCTCTCCGGACCCTGCGCTGGAAGATCATCGAAGATCGGCGCGCTGGCACCTTCGAACTCTTCGACCTCGACGCTGACCCCTACGAAGAGCTGGACCTGGTGGCCACACCGTCCGACGACGAAGCGAAGCGCGAGGAAGCGAGCGACGCGCGAGCCCGACTGATCGCACTCTTTCCCTCCTTCGAAGAATAGCCGAGCGCCGCCGCGCCGCCGCTACTCCCGCAGGTCCGCGGAACGCATCGCCCGGGTGAGCACCTGGGCCAGATGCCGCGCCGATCCGCGCAGGCCCGATTCCGCCGCCCGCGCTCTCAGCGTCTCGTACCAGCCAGCGGCGGTCGCGGGCACCTCCCGGATCGCGATCGCCAGCGTCTTCTCCCGAATCGGCACCGGGTCTCCCAACGCGAGCGCCTCCTCCAGCGCGAGCTCCGTCGCGACGTCGACGATCTCCACGAGATCCGCCACCGTTCGCCCACTTGCCTTCCGAGCCAGCTTCTTGAGATCGATCGACGTAGAGGGCTTGCCGTCGAGCAGCCGCTGCAGGATCTCCCTTCGCCCCACGTCTCCGGGCAGCCCGATGGCGACCGCGCGCTGGAACCTTCCCGGTCGGATGAACAAAGGGTCGAGATCCCACGGCCGCTCTGTCGTCGCCACGATCGCGAGGCCGCGCGCCGCCAGGGGCCGCCCCTCGAACTCGGCCAAAAGCCCGCGCACCGCCTCCATCGCGGCGCCACCCTCTCTCTCCCCCGCGGCCCCATCGAACGCATCGAGGTTCTCGATCAGCACGATGCATGGCGACGCGCGGCGCGCGGCGTCGAAGAAGCCCTGGAGCGGCTCTACCCCGGCCTGCCGCCCGTGCTCGCCGAGTTCCCGTAGATCCAGGGAGGCGAGGTGCATCCCCGCCTCGCCCGCCAGGCAGCGAACGAGATGAGTCTTCCCCGAACCGGGCGGGCCGAAAACGATCGTGCCGATGCCCGCGTCCCTCCCGTAGGCCTGGAACAGATCCGGCCTCAGGAGCGGAGCGGTGACGAGCAGCGAGAGCTTCGACTTCTCCGCCGCAAACCCGCCCGCGTCACGGAACGACACACGGGGTCGCGCTGGCAGCTCCAGCCTGCGCGCCGGGTCGAGCGCATCGAACCCGCCGAAACCCGGCACCTGGGTCTCGACAGGCGCAATCCCGAGGTCCAGATCGTCGAGGTCCTCCTCCAGCTCGAAGGGGTTCGAGGGTCCGACGCCGAGCTCCGCCGCGACGTCGCTGGCCTCCAGGGCCGGCTCCAGTTCGCACGCGGAGCGAAACGCGACCCGCGCCCCCTGGAAGTCCCGCTCGGCGATTCGGATCTGCGCCAGGATCACGAATGCCCGGGCGGGCGGATCATCCCGCCCGGTCACGAGTTCGACCAGGATGTCGGCGTGGGCCGCCTTCCCCTGACCGAGGTAGGCCTGGGCCAGGGCCAGCCGAATCCCATCATCGTCAGGCGTACGAGCGAGGAGATCGCGGTACTCGAGTTCGGCCTCCTCGAAGCGCGTCAGCCGCGCCAGCTGGTCGGCCAGGTGCCTTCGCAGTGGCACGTTGTCCGGCGACGCGGCAAGGGCTTCCCGAAGCGGGGCAATCGGATCGAAAGGTGACTCCATGGGACCGCCCAAGGATAGGGAAGTTGCTGGCATGGGCGCCGATTGGGCTTACACTCTTCCGCGATTTCGAGGGCCGAACGGCTCCTCCGATCCGTCACGTCACGATCCTCCCCAGGCGACCTCCTCTCGCCCAGCTCTTTCCTCCCATGGCTCTCGATCCGAAAAGCGGAGACCGCGAACGTCTCCAGCGCCCTGGCCTCCGCGTGGGCGCCGTCGTGTCTCGCTTCCACGAGGATCTGACCGGCGCCATGCTGCGCTCGGCCGAGGCCGAACTCCACCTCTCGGGGATGGAGGAAGACGCCCTCCACGTCGTCTGGGCCCCCGGTGCCTTCGAGCTTCCGCTCATCGCCCGCCGCCTCGCGCGTCGCAAGGACATCGACGCCGTCATGTGCTTCGGCCTCGTGCTGACCGGCGAGACGACCCACGATCACTGGGTCTCCATGGGCGCGACCCAGGGCATCCAGCTCGCAATGATGGAGACCGGCAAACCGATCCTCTTCGGCGTGCTGACGTGCCAGACCCTCGACCAGGCAAAAGCCCGCGCGCTCCCGACTTCCGAGGGCGGCACCGAGGACAAGGGCAGGGAGGTGGCACGCGCAGCGGTCGCATCCCTCATCGCGCTCGACGAGTGCGACCACCAGCCGAATACCAAGCCCCGAATGGGCTTTTAGAAGAGCGTCCCCATGAAGAAACGCACCCGCTCCCGCGAGCTCGCGCTCCAGTTCCTCTACCAGGTCGACCTCCTCGGCGCCGACAAGATGAGCGACCTCACGGAGTTTCTCCGCGAAGAAGGCGGCGATCCGGAGACCGCCCAGTACGCGCGCGTGCTGATCGAAGGGACCCACGATTCGGTCTCCGAGATCGACGCGGAGATCCAGGCCGTCGCCCAGAACTGGCAGATCGAGCGCATGGCCGTCATCGACCGCAATGTCCTTCGGATCGCGGCCTTCGAGCTCCTTCACTGCGACGAGATCCCGCCCAAGGTCGCGATCAACGAGGGCATCGAACTCGGCAAGCGTTTCTCCACCCAGAACTCGGGCGCGTTCATCAACGGCATCCTCGACAAGATCAAGAACCGCATTCCCGCCAAGGACGCCTGATATGGGACTTTTCGACCGGTTCAAGGAGCGCCTCTCCAAGACGCGCACGGCCATCTCCGACGGCCTCACCGGCCTCTTCAAGGGCGGCCGCAAGATCGACCAGGAGCTGCTCGACGAGCTCGAGGAACTGCTCTACACGAGCGACCTCGGTCCCCTCGCGGGCGAGCTGACCGAAGACCTCGCGCGCCTGCACAAGCGCGGTGAACTCAAGGGCGAAGAGGACGTTCGCCAGGCCATGCGCGCGAAGCTCCTCGCCAAGCTAGAGGGCTCTGGCGGCGGCGATCCGGTGATGACCGCGAAGCCCACCATCATCCTCGTGGTCGGCGTGAACGGCTCCGGCAAGACGACCTCGATCGCCAAGCTCGCCCACCGCTTCCAGTCCCAGGGCAAGAAGGTCATTCTCGGTGCGGGCGATACGTTCCGCGCCGCCGCCGCGGACCAGCTGCAGATCTGGGCCGAGCGCAACGGCGCCGACATCGTGCGCCAGCACAAGGACAACGCCGATCCCGCCGCGATCGCCTTCGACACGTGCTCGGCGGCGATCGCCCGTGGGATGGACGTGGCGATCATCGACACGGCGGGCAGGCTCCACACCCAGTCGAACCTGATGCAGGAACTCGACAAGGTGCGCCGCGTGATCGACAAGAAGATCCCGGGCGCGCCCCACGAGACCTGGCTCGTCATCGACGGGACCAACGGCCAGAACGCGATCCGTCAGGCCAAGGAGTTCACGGCCGCGGTGGACGTGACGGGCCTGATCGTCGCCAAGCTCGACGGGACCGCGCGCGGCGGCGCCGTGTTCGCGATCAAGGACGAGCTCGGACTGCCGATCCGGTACATCGGGACCGGGGAATCGCTGGAGCTGCTGGAGGCGTTCGAGCCCGAGCCGTTCGTCGACGCGATCGTGTCGAAGTCGGTCGGCGCGGTTTCGTAGCTTTCAAGCCTGAGGAGGCGACTTCGTGCGCTGGCTGGCCGCGGCGGCATCCTCGCGCACGGTCAGCATCAGGCCCGCGAAGCCCGCGGCGGCGATCGCCGTGAACACGAACCAGAGCGTCCGCGCCATGGACCGAGCCGCCAGGTAGTCGAGGCTCGCCTCGCCGCGCATCACCAGTCGGGCCGCCCCGCCGCTGGCCCCCGCTTCGCCGCTGGCCCCCGCCCCCCCGCTGGCCACAGCTTCGAGCACCCGCACCTCGAGCTGGAGTTCCTGCTCCCAGTTCATCCAGAGAGGCCCGAACTCGAGTTCGCCCGGATCCTCGCCCGCCACGCCTGTCACCTCGGCGGCGCCGCTGACGAACGCGGACCGCGGGGTGTCGTCCTCGTCGACGTAAGTCGCGCTCACCGCGACGCTCGCGTCGCCGAGCCCGCCGCTCGGATCGCCCACCAGGAAAATCCGTGGCTGGCGTTGTGCCGCAGGCCATGCCTCCTCGATGCGGGAACCCCCCAGCTCGAGGGTCCACTGCGCGGTCTGCCCCGGCTCCAAGGCGACTTCTGGCCCCTCCAGGACGCGAAATGCCTCGGACTCCAGCCGTCCCTGCGTCGCATTCAGGAGAAAGACGAGGACCAGAAGGCTAAAACCGACCGTGAGAAGGCTGAGAAAGCGGAAAGCGTTCATAGCGCAGCATCATGGCGCGATGAACGCGCGATGAGTGACGCAACGTGGTCGAAACGAAAGAAATTATGGGCGCGTGTTGGGGGTTGAACAATCTCGCCGAGGCGGCGATCCTTGTCCCCTCGAACACTGAATCGCAGCCCGCTCCTCCACCCCTCCAAGCCCATGGCCTTCGAAGTTCCCGACCTCACCTTTGCCCACGACGCTCTCGAGCCGTACATCAACAAGCGCACGATGGAGCTCCACCACGGACTCCACCACGCCGCGTACGTGAACAAGTTCAACGCCGCCGTCGAGGGCACGGACCTCGCGGGCAAGGACGCGGAAGAGATCATCGAGAACCTCGACAGCGTGCCGGAGAACATCCGCACCGCTGTCCGGAACCACGGCGGCGGCCACGTCAACCACTCGATCTTCTGGTCGATCATGGGCCCGAACAAGGGCGGCGAGCCGAGCGGCGAGCTCGGTGACGCGATCAAGAGCACGTTCGGCTCCTTCGATAACTTCAAGGAGAAGTTCAACAGCGCCGGCGGCGGACAGTTCGGATCCGGCTGGGTCTGGCTCGTCATGACCGCCGACGGCAAGCTCGACGTGGTCGCGACCGCGAACCAGGACAGCCCCATGAGCGACGGCCACAAGGTCATCATGGGCAACGACGTCTGGGAACACGCGTACTACCTCACCTACGAGAACCGCCGCCCCGAGTACCTGAAGGCGTGGTGGAACGTCGTCGACTTCGACGCCGTGGCCGAGCGTTTCGCCAAGGCCAAGTAAGAAGCTCTTCCACGAAAGATCGTGCGCCGTGGACCGTCCAGGCGCACATTCTGAACTGCCGGCGCCCGGGGTTTGCATCGCGAACGCCGGGCGCTGAACGTAGGACCGACGCTGACCCGCCATGGACTCAAGGAACACTTCGCTCGACACCCTCCAGGGCTGGTTGGTGCTGGCGCCGCTCGCGGTGCTGTGCGCTCCTCCTGGCTTCAGCCCGTTCGACGGAGCGCCGGACACGACGGCGATCGGGACGGGGATCGCGGCGCTCGGAGTGATCCCCGCGCTGCTCCTCGCGCTGCTGCGCGGGCGCGGCGACCGCGCGCTTCCCATGGCGCCCCTCTGGATCGTCTTGATCTCAGCCGCCGTGATGCTTCCCAAAGCCGTCGACACGTTCGGTGCCTGGAAGAGCCTCACGGGCGTGGCCGCGGCCGCGGGCTTCGTCGTCAGCGGCGCAAGCCTCGGTGCGTCCGGAAGGCGAGTGCTCCAGCTCGGGCTCGGGGTCCTCGCGCTGGTGCTCCTGCTCTCGGCGCCCTTGGGCGCGGCCTGGACGGGCGCGCTGGGCAACACCGGGGACCTCTCCGAGGCGGCGCTTCCCTGCGCCATCCTCGGCGCTGGGGCCTTCCTGACCGCCGAAGGCATCCTCGCGTTCGCGGGCTTCGCCGCGATCCTGCTCTACGGTCTCTACGCGGGCTTCGTGCCCGTCTACGCGGGCCTCGCGGGCCTCACAGCGGCCGTGATCGTGGCGGCGTTCGGCGCCGTCGCAGGCCGGCACGGCGGCGAGATCGGCCGCAAGGGCGCGGCGAAGCGCCTCCGGATCCTGCTGGTCGCGCTGCTGCTCAGCCTGCTCCCCATCGCGTACCACGCCTACGCGCCCCCTGGGGAGCAAGAGACCGCCACGGAAACGGCGCCCGAGACGGCGATCACCGCGACCGCTTCGGACAGCACGACGGGCGGCATCGCCTTCCGTCGCCTCACCTGGGCGCGCGTGCCCGCCATGATCGCCGACCACCTGGAGTTCGGCGTGGGCCCCGGCCAGTTCCAGGCGGCCTTCCCCCCCTATCGCGACCCGGCCGAAATCGAGCTGTCGTCGTTCCGGCGCAGGGAGCCGACGCCCAACGAGGTCGAGCACGCCCACAACGACTGGCTCACGGCCATCGCCGAGCACGGGCCCGTGGGGGGCGGCGCCTTCGTGCTCTTCCTTTTGATCATCCTGTGGCGTGGCTGCCGCGCGACGTGGGGCGAGGACCGATCCCAGCGGGACTTCGGCTTCGCCGCGATCGCGATCCTCGTGAACGCCGCCTTCAACTCTCCCCTGTTCTACGGTCCGGCCGCGCCCGCCATCGCCTTCGCGATCTTCGGCGTGGTCGGAGCTCCGCCCGCGCGCTCCGCGAGCAAGGAAGCCGAGGAGAAGGGAGCCACCGACAAGCTCGGTCGCGCGGTGCGCCATGGGGTCCCCGCGCTGACGCTCCTCGTGCTCGCGCTCTTCGCCTCCCATGGGATCGCGCTCGTGGAGTATGGCCGCGCGCTCGCCGAGACCCCGGAAGCCCGCGTGGTGCTGCCGGACGGCCGAGAGCAGCTCGACGGCCAGCGGCTCGCGCTGATCCTGGAGCGAGCAGGCCGCGCCGCACCGGATAGCCCCGTCGTACTGGAGAAGCAGGCGCAGCTCCTGAGCCGCCAGGGTGCGCCGCTCTCGGTCCAGAAGGGCGTGATCGATCACTGGCAGCGCGTGCGGCCCCTGGGCTTCCCCTCCAACTACGCCGCAGGCGTCCTCCAGGCCAAGGAAGGCGACTTCGAATCCGCAAGCAGCTCGTTCGAACGAGCGCGCTCCGTCGACCCGGGCAACCCACTCGTGCTCCGGAGCCTCCTGCGCGTCGCTTGCGACCTCCGCTCGCCCGAGCGAGTGGAGGCGGCGCTTGCGGACCTCGAGAGCGCAGAGCTCCTCGAGATCGACGCCCTGCGGCTGGATGCGGCCGAGCGAATGCTCTCCGGCAGACTCGATGTGGCGGCTCCGCTCGTTCGGCGGCTGACGACCGAAGCGCCCGGCGGCCCCGCGGACGGCCAGCTGCGCCCGAGCTCACTCCAGGGCGGACCCGTGGACGTGCTCGACGCGAACTCGACCTATCCAGCGCGCAAGCTCGCCAAGGAGGCCGGCGACGAGCTGCTCGCCGACGCCTTCAACGTCGCGTTCCAGATGGTGATGGCCCTCGATCACCTGGAAGCGGGGCTCCCTGCCCAGGCAGCGATCTCCGCCCATCAGGCGCTCCAGTCAGCGCGGGGCCGCGACCTCGATCTCGGTCCGATCCTGCTCCGCAAGGCGGCGGCGAAGGCGGCGGCGGCCGTGGCCGATGGCTCGCCGGATCCGAGACTTCTCCAGGAGGCGAAGGACATCCTCGCAGAGCAACCAATCCGCCCGGTGGACCGAGCGCATCTCAGCGAGATCGAGAAGCGGATCCTCCGATCGGCAGGACTCTTCCAGGCCCGATCCGAGATCGAAGCGCCCCTCTCGGAGGCGGAACGCGCTCCTGGAAACCGAGGCAAGTAAGAGCCCTGTTGCCAAAGCCCCTCTCTCCCGATTCGTTTCAGAAAATAGCCTTCGATGGACGTCAGGTTGAAGCGTAAGGCCCATGGATGACGCACGTAACGTGCTACCTTTCCAGCCCCCAGGACCGTCACCACCCACCGCGTTCCCACATCCCATGACCTCGGAAACGAACCCAGCCTCCATCTCCCCCAACGGATCCAAGCGCCGCATCCTCGTCGTCGAAGACGAAGAGGCCCTCGCGATCGGGATCCGGGACGCCGTCGAGCACGCGGGCTTCGAGGCCGCCGTTGCCCATGACGGGAACACGGCGCTGGACGTCGCCCGGAACGGCGGCTTCGACCTGATCGTCCTCGACCTGATGCTCCCTGGCCAGAGCGGACTCGACGTGCTGAAGAAGCTGCGCGCCGACAACCACACGGTGCGCGTCCTGGTGCTGACGGCCCTCGCCGACGAGGAAGACATCGTGCGCGGCTTCGAGGCCGGCGCCGACGACTACATGAAGAAGCCGTTCTCGCCGCGCGAACTCCTGGCGCGGATCGAGGCCCAGTTCCGCCGCGAGACCATGGGCGAAGCCGCGCCCCAGGTCATGGACCTGCCCGGTGATATCAAGGTCGATCTCGCGCGCCTCGAGGTCCATCGAGACGGCGAGACCATCCCCCTCACCCCGCGCGAGGGCGACATCCTCGCCTACCTCATCCAGCACAACGACCGTGTCGTGACGCGCGAGGACCTGCTCCTCGACGTGTGGCACTACCAGAGCGCCAACGTCGAAACGCGCACGGTCGATATTCACATCGTCGGTCTGCGCCGCAAGGTCGAGCCCGAGCCCAGCAAGCCGCAGCTGATCCAAACGGTCCGGGGCAAGGGCTACCGCTGGTACGCCTGACAGAGTCTTGCCACTGAGCGGCGTATTCGGGGGCGGGATGGCGCGCAGGTTCTCCTCCAGGAGGACCGCGCTCTTTCTCTACGTCGTGCTCGTCGGACTCCCGGCCGTGGTCTTCGGTGCGCTGCTCTTTCGCCAGCTCACGCGGGACCAGCAGCGACTCCTTGCCGAGCTTCCCGCCGAGTGCGAGGACGCGGCCGAGCGCCTCGGCGAATCGGTCGCGGTCCGTGTTCTCGCTCTGCTCGACGGGGAAGCCGGGCGGCCGTTCTGGGAGTACCGCAGCTGGTACTACCGCAACGACCTCGGGCCGCTGCAGCTCTCCCCGTCACCCCTGATCTCGGGCGATCCTCCCCCGGGCATCGTGGGCTGGTTCTCGTTCTCGGTGGGTGCGAGGAGCGGCATGCCGGAGATCGAAGTGCTCCGCGGCGACGCGCTCCCGGGGCCGGACCCGATTGCCCAGCGAATCCGGGACCTCGTGGCCGAAGTGGTCGCCGCCCCACTCATCAGGGACTCCATCGTCGCGGAAGATGAACTCCTGCGCGCGCAGCAGGAAGAGGGCTACTCCGTCCTGGAGTACCCGTTCGTACGGACGGTCGTGCTCAACCTCTCGACCGGCACACTGGACGAATGCAAGGCGGCTCTCAGGGACCGCCCGGGACTCGCCTCGGAAGAGAAAGAGGACGGGCGCGATCATCACGCGATCTACGTCCAGCCGATGCTCCTGCGGGTGATCCCTCGCGAGGATCAGAAGTACCCGTCGATCATCGCCAGCCGCAACATCGCGATCCCGAAGCTCGAGGATCAGACCCAGCTCCCGTCGTGCATCGACGCCCTGGAACGTACCGTCCATCTCGTGCAGGGCTTCGTGATCGACTCCGAGTGGATGTTCGAGACGATGCCGACCGACGTGGCCGAACGCGTGCTCAGCCTCTCGCCGGAACTGGTCCTCGCCGACCAGGAGATCCCCCCGAACCCGGACGTGACGGTCGCGGAGGTCAAGGTCTTCGAACGCCTCAGCTACGTCGGGCATCTGAGCAGCGACTGGCCACCTGACATCCTGCGGATCAAGACCGACGCCAGTTCGCTCAGACGCGACTTCCGGGTCCAGAACTCCTGGTTCGGCGGCATGGCGTTCATCCTCACGATCTCGATGATGATCGGGATCCGCCTCCTCCTCTCCAGCATCCGCGCGAGCCGAATCGAAGCGGAGCGCACGCGCAACTTCGTCGCCTCGGTCACCCACGAGCTTCGTACGCCGATCGCAGCGGTGAAGCTCTACGGCGAAATGCTGCACGACGGCTGGGTCCAGGGCGAGGAGAAGCGCAACGAGTACCTGGCGCGCATCGTGAGCGAGTCCGACCGCCTCGACGGCCTGGTGGACCGCGTGCTGCTCCGGCGCAAGCTCTTCGACCAGAATCACCACCCGGTGCCAGGCGACCTCAACGAGGAGATCCGCCAGCAGCAGGAAGACCTGGAGATGGTCGGCGGCCGCTCGATCGGCGACATTCGCTTCGACCTGTCGCCGGGCCTCCCCCACGTCCTGGTCCTCCAGGACGGGATCCACGTCATCGTCCAGAACCTCGTGGAGAACGCACGCAAGTACGCCCCCGTGAGCGTCGGAGCGGAAGGTCCCGCGGGCGAGCCGATCCTGGTGCGAACCCGGATGAGTGAGAAGGGCCACGTGCTCCTGGAAGTCCTGGACCGCGGACCAGGCATCCCCGAGAAGGACCGAACCAGAGTCTTCGAGGCGTTCCTCCGGCTCGGGGATGAGTCGACGCGCTCGACCAAAGGCACCGGCCTCGGCCTGCACCTCGTCGCCCTGCAGGCCCGTGCCATGCGAGGCAAGGTACGAGCGCTACCCAGAGAGGGCGGCGGAACGGTGTTCCAGGTCCAGCTGAAGCGGGCCACGCGGGCCTGAGCCGGCCCTACGTCAAGGGAGCGCCCCTCCCGCCGCTCGCCCACCTTATAGAAAGAGGCGGCGCGGGCTCCGTGGAGCCCGCGCCGCCGCTTCGCGCCACGCCCGTGGCCTCGGGCCCGGGCGCTGATCTCGAGGCGACCTACCCGGCGGTCGGGTTCGCTTCCTTGGCCTTCTTCTCGGCCTCGCGCGCCTCGTTCTTCGGGAAGCGGATCGCTGCGCGCTCCGCGAGCCACGCGCCGTCTCCGAGGAGAACCTGGGCACCGAACTCACGCAGCTGCTCGTTGGCCGCCTGGCCGCGAAGCTGAAACACCGTGTTCGCGTCGATCTCGGACACGTCCTTCTCGCGCTGGCTGTCGAAGCGGATCAGGAACGCCGTCTTCCCATCGGAGCCCTTGGCGGCCGGTCCGACCGTTCCGGGCTCCATGTCGTAGACCGTCGGCGTCATCATCATGTAGCGGTTCACCGGCGTGGCCGTCTGGAAGGTCTGGCCCTCCGGCATGGCGGATCGCTCCAGCCACGGGCGATCGTAGGTCGCGTAGCCAGCCTCCCCGGCCGCCTTCTGGAGGTCGATCCAGGCGATCTCCGGAGTCCAGTCCGCGTTCTCCACGTCGTCGGGCTTCGCGGCAAGCGTCTGGCGCAGGTAGTCGAGGGATTCCACCGCCAGTTCGGCGGCGCGTTGCTCGGCCCACAGGGTGGCCACCTGATCCCGGATGTCTTCGAACGGCGGTTCGGCGCGCTCGATCTTGGAAGCGACCTGGGCCACCACGAGGGCGTCAGGCGTCGCGGTCACGCGGGGAACGATCGCATTGGCGGAGCTGAACGCGAGCTGGCTCGCGATCTGAGCGCTTCCCCAGGTATCGGCGGCCGTCATCTCCTCGCGGGTCATCGGCTCACCACCTTCCACCACGGTAAGACCCAGCGCCTCGGCCTCGGCGGCGAGGTCGACGGTCGCGCCCTCGGCGGAGCGGTCCTGCATGTCCGTCACGAACGCCGTCAGGGCAGCGTGGATCGGAGCCTCCGCTCGAACCTCTTCCTCGACCTCTTCGAAGTCGTAGAAGGGCTTCTCCGGGATCTCATCGGGCTCGGCCACCTCTTCGTCGCCTTCGGGCTTGGCCTTCTCCGGCGCCTTGAAGCGAGTGGTCCGGAACTGGCTGAAGTAGCTCTGGGCCTGCTGGTCGAGGTCGACGCCTTCCGGGGCGGGGTAGGCCTCGAAGAGCTTCGCCGGGTCGAAGTCATCGCCGGGGACCACGTAGGCCACGCGCGGGACGACTTTCTCCTCGGTGTAGAGCTTGCGCTGTTCGAAGTCAGGACGCTCGTGGAACCAGGTGGCCAGTGCCTCGTCATCCGGCACCTCGGCCTCGGCGGTCGCGAGGAAATCGTCGCGGTTGACGCTGATCGACTGGAACTTGAACTCAGGACGGCCTTCCTGCCAGGTCTTGACGACGGCGTCCGGATCCGGAATGCCGAGCGTCGAGAACATCAGGCCATTGAGCTTGGCCACGCGCTCGATGCGTCGGGCGTCCTCGGAGATCGCGAGTCGCGTGGTGCGGGCCTGGCGTGCCGCCGCCTCAAGACCTTCGTTCGAACCGAAGCGCGAACGAAGGAAATCGATATGCTCCTGGTCCGACACGGCGATGCCTGCGTCTTTGGCCATCTCCTCGTAGATCAGGAACGAAGCCACGTCCTGCTCCGTCGGTTCAGGACGAGAGCTGCGCTTCTGCGTCTGCTCCCCGAAGATGAGGCTGTAGGGCGTGTAGATCCCGAAGGCCGCCATGTTGCTGAGGAAGCGAGCCGTCTCGAAGAACTCCGACTCCTTGACCTCGTGCTTCTCGCCGTCCGCTGGATCCTGCCAGGTGAGGAAGATCTCGTCGGAGCCGCCGCCCCCGCCCGTGAGCGAGCTCTGGAAGAGATCCGCGACGACGAAGATGATCAGGAGGAAGAGAACCAGGCCGATGGTCGCGATGTACCGCAGCCGGCTCTGCCCCGTGGGAACGTGGATCAGCTCGTCGCCGTGCTCGTCGAGCACCTCTGGCGTTACCTTTTCGGTCTTGTCAGACATGGAGTGGCCCCCGGATGGAGAGCGGTGGGAATGCAGGAGGGCTGACGAAGGGCGCGTGGCGGCATGGCCACGCGCCCTTCGGTGAATCTGCGGCCCAACAGTCTACGGGGGCCCTTTCCTGCGTGGCAAGGACGGCTGGCCCCAAGATCCACCCCGGGAGACGAGATTTGGGGCCGTCTGGCCGAGCCCCGGGGGAGCTCGGAGAGATCGGGCGGGCTCTGGAGACGGCTCACGGGCCCGCACCGGCTCCGCTCCGCTCCTTTCAGGGACAGATCGTGAACTGAAGCCCGTTGGAGAGCCCCCAGCCGCCGCCCGCCGGGTCGCGATAGAACCACTGGGCGTAAACGGACGTGCCCTGGGCCAGAGCCATGTTGCTCGCGTAGGCGTCTCGGAAGTCGTAGCGGATCAGTCCGTCGTCGCACGTGCCGCCGGAGAGGGCCGCGAACTGGACCGGGGTCCGGAAGATGCGCGTGCCTCCGATGCAGCGATAGCCGCCCTGGAACGGGGCGGCCGCCGCCTGATCGATGGAGTAGGCGAGGATCCCGTAGGTCGTCGCGGGGACCTCGGCGAGCGTGATCTCGAAGGGCCCGATCGAACTCAGGTTCGGGAAGCCGGTCCAGCCGATTTCGGGGACGCAGCCGTTGGAGCCGGACTTGCCCTCGCAGTACGTGCCGATCTCGGACGTGTAGGCGGCGTTGAAGCTGAAGCGCTTCCAGTCCGAGACGGCGTTCGTCGTGAACGTCTTGATCACGTTGCCCCAGGTGATCCGGAGCTGGCTCGCGCCGCCGAACTGGATCCCGACCATTTCGCCGAGCATCTGGCCATCGACGAAGAACCGCGCCGTGTCCGTCGCGACCTCGATCTCGACGCGCCAGGAGTGGAACTGGCTCCAGTCCGTCAGGCGCTCGCCAACGATGAAATTGCCGCGCTTCAGCGCGAGTCGATCCGCTTCGAAGGATAGCTGGAGAACCGGAAAAGCCGTGGTGTGGATCGAGACCTGCGTGGTGGTCGCGAGTCCAACGGTGTTCGTCCCGGAGATCCAGCGCGTCTCGCCCTCGATGACCATGAACGGCGGCTCGTCGAGCTGCGTCGGGCACGGGAAGGCCTGGCCGTTGCCTGTGTTGGCGTTGTTGTCGAGGCGCATCACGCCCGGACTGACCATGGAGGCGCCGCTCAGGTCGACGTTGCCGTAACCACCGTTGGCGGTGGAGGGGAGCCCGGAGAGCCCGTGCCAGAGACTGTTGGTCCAGCATTGGGCAGCCGCGGGAACAGCGAGGACGACGGAGGCGACGAGGACGGTGAGCAGAGATCTCATGGGGACAGAATTCAGGAGAAGCGGTCACCGCGACGCTCGATCGAGCATCGCGGCGCTGAGGCGGATTGGATGTACTTCCGCCTCGGAGCGTGATGCGCCCACCCGGTAGATAACCTTGCTCGGATCCCTGAGGCTGGTGCGGCACCGCACGATTCTCCATTCACGACAGTGCGCCGTCTCGGATCGGGCGCAACGGGATCCGTATCGTCCGGAGCGGGGAGCCGCGCCCTTCGAGTCTGCCGTCTCAGTCCTTCGCGAGTTCGGCGTCCCTGGGGAGATCACCGAGACCCATCAGGCCGAAGCGATCGAGGAAGTCCTTCGTCGTTCCGTACTGGAGCGGATGCCCGGGTACGTCGGCCCGACCCGTGACGCGGACGAGAGAGCGGTCCACGAGCGAACGGAGGATCGGCCCGGCCTGGACGCCGCGGATCGCCTCGATCTCGGCCTTCGTCACGGGCTGGCGATAGGCCACGATCGCCAGCGTCTCGAGCGCGGCGGGGCTGATGCGCTCGACGGCGGCGCCCTTGGCCAGCCGGCCGACGACCTCGCCCATCTCCGGAACGGTCATCAGGGTATAGCCCCCTTTGATGCCGCGCAGCTGATACGGGAGCGGACCGGAGTCCAGCTGGCGACCGATCGACTCGAGGGCAGACCGCACACGCGCCGCCTGTGGACGCTCGAGGAGCGTCACGAGCTTGCCGACGGAGAGCGGTTCCGGGGACGCAAAGAGGAGCGCGTAGATACGCTCGGTAATCTGCTCGTCCGAGAGGTTAGCGCCGGGCCCTGGACCGCGGCTGTCGTCGTCCTCGGCTTCGCCCTCGCCTTCGACCTGCGCGACGGGGTCCCCTTCGGTGGTCGAGACTTCGGAGACATCGGCGACCGCCTCGTCGACCGCTGGTGCATCATCCGCCCAGCCATCGCCCTCTTCGGAGTCGTCCTCTTCGGGCTCGTCGAGCTGCCCTTCGGAGTCGACGTCGCCATCGAACTCGTCGTCCGCATCGACGTAGTCATCGTCGACGAGGTCTGACTCGGCCTCGACTCGCGGCGCCGCCTCCTCCTCGGGATCTTCGTCGAGTTCGTCTTCCACGACCTCGTACTCGTCCGATGAATCGACGTCTTCCATCTTGTCCTCACTCACGAGCGCGTCCGACATGGCCCGAGGTTCGCGATCCGCGGGCTCCAGTTCAAGCCGGAGCCCCGAAAGCCGGGCTCATTTCACCAGGTCGAGGAACGGGTCCATGTTCACGTCGTACCGGCCAAGCATCTGGGCCTTCCACTGCCAGAATTCAGGATCCTCGATGTCCCGGGCCTTGAGGCTCGCCTCGACCTCCGCCCCGACCTCGGACCACATGCCCTCGATGAGCGGAGGCGCAGCCTCCACGTAGACGAAGAGCATGCTCTCGCGGTCCTTGATGGGGCCGGCGACCTCCCCCACCTCGGTGGCAAAAGCGGTCCGGGTCAGCGCGAGGTCTCCCCCGCGGACGACCGGAGGAAGCCTGCCCCCCTCTTCCTTCGAAGGATCGATGGAGAGCGCCCTCGCCACGTCGGCAAAGGCCTCGCCGCGGGCCAGCCGGGCCTGCACCTGGTCCACGTCGGCCGTCGTCTTCACCGTGATCGCTCGGATCTCCCGGTGATCGCTCGCCAGGAGCCACGCGCGCACGCAGCGAGGGGCGAGCAGATCGATGGCGGCTTCCTCCTGGGCGCACCGGAGGTAGGTCTCGGGCTCCATGCCCAGAGCCTCCTGGATGTAGGCCTCCAGGGACGTCTTCCCGGCCGCGTCCGCTTCCTTCTGGAGCCGGGCGAGGCGGGTCTCGACCTCCTTCTTGATCGCGCCGTCCGGGAGTTCGATCTGGAGCGCCGCGGCTTCGAAGATGATGATCCGCGAGAGCACGATGTCGTCGAGGATGGCGCGAACCCGCGCGGGCTCCCGCCAGATCCACTTGGCGACGAGATCCGAAAGCGGGATCTTCCTCCCTGCGACGCTTCCGATCGTGTAATTGGCGATGTCGTCGGGGGTCGCATCGACGCCGGACGGCCAGCTGACGGACCGGCCCGCCGCCCCCACGTCCGGCGCGGCTGCGCCCTTCGCGGGCCCGCCTGCGGTGTCACCCGCCGGGGGTCCAGCCGGTGCTCCGGCCGCGATCGAGTCCAGCTGCATCGCTTCCGCATCCCCCGAGGCCGCCGCCGCCCGATCGGCCGATTCTGCCGCGGCCCGCTCGATCGCCCGAGTTTCCTCCAGCTCCTCGTCCGACATCGTCCTGGGGGCCGAGAGCACGGGCTTCGCCTCCCCGACCACCTCACGGTTCTCCGTCGTGGCGCACGCACCCGACAGGACCGCCGCCAGAATCGTCACGGCAGGCGCGCACGACGCGCGGCCGAGCCGCGGAAAAACGCCTCGTCTCATCGGTAGTAGATCCGCCTGGAGTACTGGACACCCCGGCAAAGGGGGCAGGTCGCGACGCCATCGGTCTGGTCACCGCGGACGGTGCCTGTCACGAGCAGCTCAACCGCGCCCTTGCCACCGCAGGTCTTGCAGGCGCGCAGATCGGGCCTCGGTCGAATCTCGAAGTCACCGCCGTTCTCCACGTAGTAGGCCAAAAGCCAGCCCGCACGCGCACCCTGGGAGTACGTCTGCCAGAAGACCTGGTACTCGTCCTGTTCCTGGCCGCCGCTGGCGGACCGTCGCGCGAGGCGCTGGTTGTCCATGTAGCGCTTGATGCGCTCTTCGATCGCGACGCGCTGGGCGTCGACTTCGGACACCGGGCCCTTCCGTTCGACCTGCCCCTCGTCGTCGATGCCCTTCTGGGCCGCCTCGATCCCGAGCAGCCAGGTCCCATCCTCGCGGTAACTCGCGGGTGAGTAGCGCAGCCGCCTGCGCTCCTCCCAGAGCTTGCGAATCTCTTCGAGCGTGACCGCCTGGGTGATCTTGGCCTGGACATCCGAGTGCACGAGCGATTGGATCTCGCTGCTCGCCGTTTCCGAAGCCCAACCGCGCGCTGCCTCGAAGCTGTCCTCGACCGACTTCTGGCGCGTGAGGATCTTGGCCCAGTAGGGCCAGCGCCGCTGCACCAGCTCCTTGGCCGCCTCGTCCCGCGCCAGGAGCAGCTTGCCCCTCTGCTTGCGGGCGTCCTCGATCAGCGCGCTCCCCTTGAAGACCGTCTCGAACGCGTCGATCTTCTCCACCGCCTTGTCGAACTGACCGCGCTTGCGTAGCTGGTCGACGCTGCGCAGGTACTCGACCTGCTCCTGGTTCGCGGCCTTGACCTCCGCGCGCGCCAGCATGCCCTCGACGGCGGCACGGTCCGTCTCCAGCCCGAGTTCGAGCGCAGACTTGTAGTGCTCGGCCGCGTGCACGAAGTCGAGGATGCTCTCGCACTTGCGGGCGAGTTGAAGCATCGACTCCGCCGATTCAGGATCCGACTCCGCCAGGTAAAGGCCGTAGAGTTCTTCGCGCGAATACACGTCGAGGGCCGCGAGCTGGAGCCCCGACTCGATCCCACGAACCCGCGACTTCGGCACCATCTGAAGCGTCCCCTCCGTCTTGACGAGGAACGACTTGCCTTCGCGGGAGACGATCACGCCGTCGACCGTCCCGCCGCCCTCCAGGACGAGGCGATCGCCGAGAACGTAGGCCTCGTTGACCTCGACCTCGACGTAGCCGTACTGCTTCCGCAGGTCCTCCGCCTGGCGTGGATCGAGCATCGACCAGGGAACGATGGCCTTGCCGCTCGTGTCGAGACGCTTGATCTCGATCGAGTTCGGCCCGTGGCTCTCGATCGCGCCCCACCGGATGGTGCCGTCACGCAGCTGGAGCATGATCACGTCGTCCGGCGCGGGCGGCGCCGGCGGCGTGAAGGCGTTCGTGTTCGTGAACGGGTTGGGGAGGCCGCCGCCTTCCTGCAGCGCCAGGGCGGACCCCGGCGACGCGACACCCAGGGCCGTCAGGCCGAAGGGGAAGAGCACGAGCGCCGCGAGCGCCATGCCGAGCACGGCTCGACCCTGTCGACGGACGCTCTCCGTCCAGCGAAGAAGGGGATGGTGGTGGTGATGGTTCTTCATCGTCTTGTCCAGTTCTGCTCTTCCATGGGGCCAGGTCCGGGTGCACCCGGGCCGCGTTGTACTTCCACACTCATCGCGTCAGCTCCCGGATCCCACGAGCCGGCGCATGCGGGCCCCGAAGGGCTGCTCCCGCAGCATGATCGTCGTCCAGGTTTCGTTCTTCTTCACGCCGCTCGCCTGCCACTTCACCGTGACCTCGACGATGTACTCCCGCGGAAGCCCGGCCCCGAGCCCGACCTCTTCCGGGTCGAAGCTCTTGGGGTTCCCGGTCGCCGTGACCGTATAAACCACGCCGTTCCGCCCGGGAACCGGTCGATCCACGATGGCGCGCGGTTCGCCGATGGTCCCGTCGTCGTTCACCAGGAAGAGCGAGTCCTCCAGATCGTGCATCACGGCCTCGACGGTCCCTGACGCCAGCGAGCGCAGCTCCGCCGTTCGAGACATCGCCGAGCCAAAGTTGAAGACCCCGAGGATCATCGACATGCCGGCGACGAGCAGCCCCGCCGCGAGCAGGACCTCGATGAGGGTGAAGCCTGCGGCGGCCTGGCGATGGCGGGTGCCGTCCCGACGTGGACGCCTCCTTCGTTCCTTCGACCGCCTCATCGGGATCCCTCCGTCTTCGCATCGCCCGCTTTCTTCGCGTCCCGCTTGTCGACGGAGCTCTGACCCACCCGCCAGTCGTCCTCGTACATGACGATCGGCAGGTCGAGGATCACGGGGTATCCCAGCATCACCTTCTCGCCGGAAGCGTGAACCCGCGCTTTGGTGGAGCGCGTGCCGCGCCGGACGGTCACGGAGTCCCCCTGGATGGAGGTGATCTTCATCCATTCGCCGCCGACCATGACGTCGCGGCCCACGGCTTCGGCCAGCCTGCGACCGGCGGTGACGTCGAAGCTCGTGGCGGCTTCGTCGAGGACATCGAGCAGCTCCGGCGCGCGCTTCGCGTCGCTCGGCCGCTGCATCTCCAGCTCCAGCCGAATCCTGCGCGGCAGGAGCGGCTTGATCCCGGGCTTCGGCATGCCGGGGGCGGGTTCGTTCCAGTCCGTGACCTCCAGCGAAGGCCGACCCCGGCCCCACGCGTCCCAGGACGTCGCCGCGTCGAGCAGCGACTTCGCGCCGGTCGTCCACGCGGGCCGCTCCTCGTTCGTGGCGGGCGGCACGATGCGCGTCGTCTGGGTCGCCATCAGGGGGCGCATCCAGAGCACACCCGTGGCGACCTCTTTCGCGAGGGTAGGATCCGGCAGCCCGCGGCTGTCGAAGGCGTCCGCCCGCAGCAGAACCGGCGGCGACCCGGCGCGATGAACGCGCTCCGCCCGGACCAGCCTCCCCGAGTACTTCTTCCATCCGGTATCGCCCTCGGGGACGACGGCGTAGAGGATCTCGAGAAGCTCTGACGCGCTCGTGTCCACGGCAGCTCCTTGCCCCAGCGCCATGTCCTGGCGCGACACGCCGGCGGCGTTCAGGATCTCTTCCTCCGAAAGCTGCTCGGCGAGCACCTCGGCGTCGTCGCCAGCCTCCAGTCGCTTCCGATCACGCTCGATGCGCGCGGCTTCCGCCAGCGCCCTGCGGCCGATCCAGGCGGCCTCGCGCGCCGAAGCATCACGGATGAAGCGCATGCGCGGCCAGAGGCGCTCGACCTGTCCATCGCGGTCCACGTCGAAGACCTCCCAGTCGATCAGCACGTCGCCCTCCGCGCTCCCATGGAGCTGCCGGAGGTCGTGGGCCATCATCGAGGCGATCGCCGCGCTGGCCTCGCGACCCTGGCGGGACGTCTCGCCCTTCGTCCAAAGGGTGAGCGCGCTGTCGACGATCGAGATCATGGAAGCCATCACGATCGCCGCGAGGCCCGTCGCGAGGATCAGCTCGGCGAGGGTCATGCCCGCCTGCGAGCGAGCGCGGCGGTCCTTGACCTGGCGTGGGGTTCTCATCGGTCGATGCTCCGGTAGACGCGCGGCGGAGCGGAGTAGGTCACGCCCAGCTGAATGAAGCGCGGCGTGTCCTTCCAGCCGTGACTCGCGCCGAAGGCTGGATCGAAGGCACCGGCGGCGTAGCGCGCAAAGACGCGCCACTCGGCCCGGTCAGACTGGCCGCCGATCGGGATCAGCCCGCCTTCCAGGTCGCCCTGCTCCATCAGCGTGAGCCCCTCCGTGTCCTCGGGATCCGCGTCCCAGGGAACGTTCGGATCCGTGCGCTGGAGCACGACGATCTCGGCGCCGCCGGTCTGTCCTTCCTGGGCATCCCAGATCACGCCGTTCCAGAAGGCACCGGGCTGGTTCACGCTGAGCCCGAAGAACGCGAGGTCCGGCCCGTCGTAGCGCGGGGCGTACCGGTCCCAGTAGCGCGCGGGGAACGAGATGATCGCCGCGCCCGAGCTGTGGCTCGCGGGCGTCGTGCCGAAGCGGCCGCGGAACACACCGGGGCCGAGTTCATCCATCGCGCCTGGCTCGCCGGAGGACCGCGGCATGACCAGCGCTCCACCGAAGACCCGCGTGTAGTGGATCAGCTCATCGTCGATGAGCACGGTTCCGTTCGTCCCGAAATCCTGGATCGAGCTGACGGGGAGCGCGGCGTCGTCCGGTCCGATGGCGGCCACCAGCGTCGTGACTTCCCAGCCCTCCAGCCAGTGCACGGCCTCGCCCGCCGCGTGCGCCTGGGGCAACGTTCCCATCAAGCCGCGCCCATTGACCGCGACGGCGATCGCGCCCTGGATCTGCTGGTACGCGATCAGCTCCTCGCCGATCCGGACGATCCCTCCATCCGCGGGGAGCATCCCCACCGCTGTGCCCGGGACCGTGAGCGTCCGATCGGCCAGTCGAACCGAATTCGAGAGGACTGGAAGAACGAGATCACTGGCTCCGACGGGTCCCGAAAGAATCAGGGCGCCGCCCGCCGCGTGGGCCAGGGGGGCCGTGCCGCCTGCGCCGGCGAAGACGGTGCTGTTCCCGAAGACGACCTCGTCGACCTGCGCCGTCGAGGGGCCGAAGTCGACCGCGCCGCTCGCTCCCACGCCGATCGAGACCTGGCCTCCGACGCGCGGGAGTTCGCCGCTCGGGAACTTCACGATGCGCCCCAGGAACCTCGGATCGGTCACGTTCGGAGGCCCGCTTCCGTTGCTGCCGGGTGACGTCGGCAGGTTGATGATCGATTCGAACGCGACGTAGACCACGTTCCGGAAGTCGTACTCGTTCTCGAGTACCGGAACGGCCTGGTCGGCGCCCACGGCGCTGGTGAGGCCGATACCCGGACTCGTGGACCACGAGTACAGCTGTCGGTTCTCCGCCGGGTAGTGGGCCCGATGCATGGTGACCGGGAAGCCGAGGGCGCCGAGGTCCCCGTTCACGATGAACACCGGATCCTTCGCGCCGGGTCGCCCCTGCTCGAAGTCTCCTCCGGCGATGCGAATCGGCACGACCGGAAGGACCGTGGCCCCCGCTGGATGATCACCGTTGCTGGTGCCCAGCACCCCGCGGAAGTGAAAGACCGAAGCGACGGCTCGCGAGAGCGGATAGAGGTTGTTCGGGTCGGTCCCGCGAATGGGATCCCAATCCGCGCCCGCTGCCAGGGTCGCAGCCGGAGCCGCGACCGGAACACTGGCCCCCACCGCGGCAGACGCCGCCATGCGCCCTGCCCCGCTCGGTGGACCGCCGCCAGAGACGCCTCCCGGGGCGCCTCCCGATCCGCCACCGGACGACCCGCCTGGCAACCCGCCAGAGCCACCGCCGCCGCCGCCGCCACCCGGAGTCACGATGTTCTCGTTCGCGCTGTAGTAGAGGAGGTTGTAAACGTTCGTGAGCGCCACGGGATCGCTTCGAACGAGCTGGCCCGCGGATGTGTCGATCTCGTCGTAGCGGATCCACTCCGTCTGCTCGGGATCATCGAGTCGAGTGATCTGAGCGAACTCGGACCTTGGCGGAACCGGCTCGACGAAGGAGAACGAACTGGCACCGGGGACGGCCACCGAGATCGGCATGCAGAACGTCTGCCAGTCCAGGCGATTCTGGAGCAGGTTGCCGCTCGCATCGACGAAGCCCGGGTTCCATTCGAACACCCACTGTCGAGCGCCACCGATGATCGCGGAGCCCTGGAGATTGGCGAAACGCTGGAGCTGTACCCCGCGCCGAACCACCTGCAGCGCATTGCCTGCGATGCCTGAATACTGAATGACCTCGACGCCATGGATAGGCGCACCGGAGGGAGAGATCAGGGTCGGGTTGCCATCGACGGTGACGCCGCTTCGCCCGAAGAGCGCCGCATAGCCGCCCGTGGAGCTGAACCCCTGCATGACCAGCGTGCCGGTAGGATCCTGCGTGGGTGCATCACCCAGGCTCAATGGAAGCGTACCGATCTGGTCCTCGACCCAGCCTCGACCTAGCTGAAGCGTTCCGAGCCCGGCCGCAATGAAGATCGGCTGGAGCGTGTTGTCGTTCGACGCTGCCTCGACGCGACCGAGACGGAAGGGCCCGAGGGCTCCGCCGAGCTGGCCGCCTCCGGGTGGGATGTCCTTGGTGATCGGCAGGCTGTAGCCATAGTGCATCACCGGTGTGCCCGGATCGTAGGAGCCGCTGATCGTCGCCGCGGCCGTCGCGCTGGGCACGGCGGTGGGAGACCCCTCCACGTCGAAGGGAATCCGCGCGAGTCGCCCGCCGTAGCCGGCTTCGGCGCCCGAAGTGTTGTGCTGCACCAGGAACGCGTTCGGCCCGGCGACCGTCGCTTCGATGATCTCCGTCCCGATGCGGAGCGTGCAGCGCGCCGGAAAGCCGTCCGTGGACTCCACCTGGATCGTGCTCGTGCCGGACCCGAGCCCTCCTACGAGTCGCGTCATCCCCTGGACCTGAACGCCGTTCGCGTTCCCGTTGACGATCATCGACATCTGGTCCGGCCGATTACCGCGCACGTCGATATCGACGTGACTCCAGATATCGGTCGGGATCCCCGCCGCGCCCTGCGCGCCGCCGAGCGGCATCTTGACCTCGGCCACCTCACGGAACGCCGTGTCCCGGTGGTCCCCCATGCCGTCGTAGACCTGGAGCACGAGGTTCGTCCCGTCCATGCCGAGCACGATGCGATCCGAATCGGGCCCGCGGCTGCCCATGGACATGAGCGTGCCGACCGCGCCCCCCTGGGGCTTGATCCACATGGAAAGCGACAGAGGCTGGACCACGGCGGAGCGCTGGTCGGCCACCCAGCGCACCATCCCATCGGTCGGATCGCGCAGGATGGGCTCGTCGGGAAGGAAGCGCCCTTCCAGCGAACGGCTCTCCAGATCGAAGTGCAGGACCCGGCCGTTCGTTCGACCGTTCACCAGCAGGCGGATCGGATCGAGCTGAACGTACGACTCCTCGTTGAGCGAGGCGAACACGCGCTGGGCCTGGATGAGATTCTCGTTGCTGTCCAGGACCGGCTCGTTAATCCCCGGCACGTAGCTGGAGCCCTGCAGCGTCCCCATGTAGGGGATCCCCCGCGAGGGAGGATAGACGCCCGAGTCGTAGCGACCCGTCGGGTTCGGACCCGTGAGCCAGTAGGGAGCAGCCCGCGTCAAGCGAAGCTGATCGTCGAAGTCCTCCTGGCGTGCAAAGACCTGGAGAAGCTCACCCTTCTGGGGAACCAGAAGCTCGATGCGCTCGCGGACCCCGGCGGCCCGCTGGACGCCGCTCTTCGCGCTGATGTTCGCGCGCAGCTCCAGCTCGAACACGTTGCGCGACGTGAACGAGATCGGCATCGTCGCGAACTCCAGGCGCGCGTCGTTCGCGTTCAAAGAGTTGTAGAGCAGCGCCACCGCGTCCCGAGCGTCGTCGAGGACGCGATCCCCGCTCTCCAGCGCGCTCGGAAGCCTCGGAGCATCCTTCGGCAGGACGTCGATTCCGCCCGCAGGCAGCACGATACGCTTGACGAAGTCCTCGAACGAAACCAGCGGCCTGGACTCCACCACCATCGCAGCGAGCGCAGCGGCCTCCGCTTCGGTGATGCGGTGGTTCTCCTGCGTGAGCTTGAGGTTCGCGAAAAGCGCGGTGAGCACCTCGGGAGACGCCGTGTTCACGTTCACGGGACGCTTCGCGAGCACCGAGATCTCGGTCACGAACGCCTCGTAGTCGAAGTCCACCGCGCGATCGAGAATCACGGTGCCATCGTCTCCGCGGGCCATCACGACGCGGAGCTCCGAGGAGATCCCGTTCTGGATCCGGACCGTCGCGCCGGGGACGAGCCAGCGCCCCTGGGTGACGCGAAGCGCGAAGGTCGTCCCCCCCTCGAGCGGTGCGGTCAGGCGGGTCGGTCTCTGCCACTCCGGGCCAGCCGCGATGTTGCCGAACGGCGTCGTCGTGCGACGGAGCACGCGCAGGTCCGGATCGGTGAAGCCGCCGGACATCGAGAAGTCCTCGGAGGCTCGGATCTCCTCGACCGAATCCAGCATCGCGGGCCGCCCATCGACCGTCAGCGTCCGCCAGGTCACGGGCGCGAGCGCGCGCTGGTCGAAGACGTACGCCCCCACGCCGTGGGTCTTGGGAGGCAGCGGCCCCGTGGTTTCCCACTGGCCGTCCTTGTTCTGGACCGCGCCGACGCCGCGCTGCCCGACCTTCAGCGCGCCGCTGCGGTTCAGCTTCTCGTCCGCCTCGCCCAGCTTGATGAGTTCGCCCTCGATCACGACCACCTCTTCGGGGCTGAAGATCGCGGCGTTCGAGACTTTCAGCGTGGCGTCGCCGCCGGCCGAAGGCTCCGAGAGCCGTGCCACCGCCCCGAGCAGGTTGGCGATGACCTGGGGCGGTGCGCTGTTCAGATCGATACGACCCGCGAGGTCGTCGGCCTCGACGTCCCAGGCCACGCCGTTCACGTCGTTCACGCCCTTCGTGCCCTCGGGGAAGTCGATCTTGACCTCCAGCTCGTCCTCGCTGTCGAAGTAGGGCGTGAGGTCCAGGGCCGGGTGCGTCCCCTCCAGCGAGTAGCGCGCGTGGCGCGAGGCGCCGTCGAGGGCGAGGCGCAGCTGGGCGCCGTCCTTGTCGAAGTGGCTCGCGGCGTCGGCGTTCCTCGCCGTCGCCAGGAACGGCGCGGTGAGCGCGAACAGCGCGAGCAGCACGAACAGGACGACGAGGAGCACGAAGCCCTGCTCGGCGTCACGGCGCCGAGGGGTCTGGAAGGAAGCCTTCATCAGCGTGTCTCCACCGTTCCGAATACCTGCACGACGAGTCCATCGCTGGTCCCGTCGTCGAACTTCAGCCCGATCTCCACCGGACGCGCATGGGCGATGGGGTCGAGTCCACCGCCCTCGTCGAAGCGAACCTCGAAGGGTTCCCTCGCGTCGAACTCGACGCTGGAGGGCAAGATGAACGTCTCGCCTTCCCGCGCGACGAGGATCACGAGATCGTCGATCTGGCCGTCGTAGCCGCTGCGACCGCCGCCGATCACCAGAGGCTTCTCCACGTCCCAGAGTTCCCTCGTCTCGGCGCGCATCGCGACCGGCACGCCGTCCGAAAGCGCGCTGAGCCAGGCGCCGTCGTAGCGCACTTCGACCTGGCTCCAGCGACCCGCTTCGATGGCACCCGGGGAGGTGCGAACATTGATGGTTTCCCCGGGGATCGAACGGCCGAGTTCGTCCACGCGGCGCGTGACGACGCTGAAGCCAATCGACCCGTCCTCGAAGGAACTCATCTCCACCACGCCGCCGAAATCGAGGATCTGCGCGGCCTCGAGCGTCTTGGGGCGGAGAGCGCAGGAGAGACGGAAGCCGCGGCGCACCCGAAAAAGGGGCTCGCTGGACAGGTCGAACACCACCTTCGCACCGCGCCCCCCCACATCCATATCGAGGGCCTTCCCCACGAAGCCATCGTCGGTGAGCGGCGTCCCGGGGAAGCCCTGCGCCAGTCCGCTGATGCCCCGCGCTCCTTCCATCGCGGGCGTTTCGAAGCGCCACGTGCCCGCGACTGCCGTCCCTTCGGACGTGATCGTTCGCGTGGCCGGGTCGAAAAGAACGCGCGCCGGTGCGCGATGGGCGATGGCCTCGTTCCTGGCTTGACGAAGCGCATTGGCGACGAGTCCCCGGGCCGCGCGCCGGCCGGGGTCGAACGAGGCAAACGCCCCGAGCCCGACCCCCAGGATCGTGCCGAGAAGCGTCATCACGAGCAGCAGTTCGAGCAGCGTGAAGCCCGACCGAAGGTCGGGTTCGCCCTCCGAGTGGCGCTCAGTTGCGGCTGAAATTCCCAATGTCGTCGTCGGTTCCAAAGAGTCCGTCGGGGCCCGCCGAGAGGAGCTGGAACGAATCCTGCCGGTACGGATCACCGGTCGCGGGATTGATCGCAGCGGTCACCTTCACCTCGATGAAGTCCGACTCCTCCTCGACGAATGCGAGGTAGGCACAGCCCTTCTCGTAGTCGCGACGGTGGAGGTACACGATGGGATTCTCCCAGCTGTCCCGGAGCTCGAACGCGTCGGCGCTGGTGAAGCGAGTCAGGCTGCGCTTCGTGTTGTCGCCATCGGTGTTGCAGAGCTTGTCGTCGTACGCGGCGGCTGCGCTGTAGCTACCGTCCGCCGGCATGAGCGCGATGACGAGCGCCTCGATCCCCATGTTAACGGCCGATGGCTTCGGGTCCATGTCCTTCGGGAAGGTCGAGGCAGGGTAGGCTCCCTCCTGGCGCTCGTAGCTCTCGATCTCACTGGTGAGTTGACCGAGGAACGTCCGCGTGGCGCTGACGTTCACCGCATCCCCGCCCGCGAGCAGGTTCGGGATGAGGAAGGCGACGAGCACCGCGATGATGATGATCACCGCGAGGATCTCGACGAGCGTGAAGCCAGCGCGCGGGCGCCCGGCAAGGGAGAGGGTTTGGTGTCGTCCAGGCATGTAGGGCAGGATCATTTGCGCCTCACGACGCGGACGTTATCGAAGCTGACATCTGCGCGGCGGCCGGTTTCGCCCTCGACGAAGACACCGAAGTTGACCGGGGTCCGCGAAGCCGTGAGCCGGTCCGATTCGAGGCCCGCAGCCACGGGCTCGCCGTCCACGTACACGGTGAAGGCCGAGTCGAGGTCATCGCCGGTGCGCTCGATGGCCACGTTGATCGGCTCGCCGATCGGCCACACGGGTCCGTTGACCGTGCGCTGCACCGCTTCCTCGTCGGTGACGGCCTTGAGAACGCGGACCTGCAGATCACCGTCGCGGCTTCGGCTGATCGTGATCTCCGACTGGACCTCCGACGCGCCGCCGGAACGGAGCCGCTCGGAGGAGATAAAGAGCCCGACGCGCGTGCCCTTGGCCTCCGGCCCGACCGTGATCTCCGCGGAGAACGCGATGAAGCGATCCGGTGGCAGCGATCGGAACACGCGGGTCCGTCCGCCGCGATCCTGGTTTCCCTGGATCTCGACATGGCCTTCCACGAGGTCCGCGAGCGGCCCGAAGCCCTGGTCCAGGGTCCAGCCGTTCCCGACCCGCCCGTTCGTCCGGTCGAAGCGGTCCCGGAAGACCTCCTTCGCGTCGTTGTCCTTGATCGCGGCCGCCGTCGCCTCGGCGTAGCGTACGACCCGATCCTCTTCCCCGACGGCGCGACGGTCGTCGACGATCTCACCGAACAGCGTGATCGCCTCCTCGGTCTCGCCCGAAGCGTAGTTCCACCAGGCGAGGCCCGCCCGCGCGGATTCCAGCGTGGGCTGCAGCCTGCGCGCCTCGTCGAACGACGTCCGAGCGAGATCGAGCTGATCGAGGCTGAGCGCGTTCCAGCCCCGTCGCGACCAGACAGCGGCGGCGTCCGGCTCGATGGAAACGGCGCGGTCGTAGTAGCGCTCGGCCGCCTCGTGCTCGCCCGCATCGTGCAGGAGAGCTCCCATGCGCTCCAGCGCCGGCGCGAAGTCGAGCTCGAGGTCCAGCGCCGCGCGGTAGGCGTTGCGCGCCTGCCCCTCGTCCCCATCGCGCTCGGCCAGTCGGCCGAGCTGGAAGAGCGTCCACGGGTCGGAAGGATTGGCGCTGAGCGCATCGCTGGCGAACGTCGCTGCGTCCTCGGGGTTCCCGGTGATCTCCGCCAGCCGGCTCAGCGCGCGGAGCGCCTCGTGGGCGCGGAACGGATCCGAGTTCACCGCGAGCGCCAGCGCCTGGGCCGATTCCTCCCAGCGGCCCTGATCCATCGCCAGCAGACCCTGGGCAAGGAGCACGTCGAAGCTACCGTCGGCCGCCTCGGTGCCCGCCGCGGCGAGGAACTCCTTGGCCGCCGGCTTCTTCGAAAGCCGTGCCGCCGAGAGCTGGCCGGCCTCGGCCTCGGCCCGTCGTCCGACCTCGTTGGCCTGATCCGCGGAGACCGCCGTGGCGAACGCGTCGAACGCCTCGTCGACGCGACCGGCGGCCAGCAGAGCCCCTGCGTTCGCGAGTCGAATCTCGACGCGCCAGGGCTTGTCCTCGGGCGCTTTCGGCTCGCGCAAGACGGCCTCGCGCAGATGCTCCAGCGCCTGGTCGTGGAGCCCGAGCGAACTCAGGAACTCGCCAAATCGAAGGCGGGCCTCCCAGTCCGTGCGCGCGATCTTCAGCGCCGTCTCGAAGCTCGTCCGGGCCATCCCGTCCATCCGCAGCGTGGCGTAGAGGCTCCCTAGGCGTGCGTGCACCGAGGGATTGGACTCATGCCCCGACGTCAGGAGATCCTGGTAGACCTCGAACGCCTGATCGAGCTGGAACCCGAGTTCCATGGTCCGCGCCAGCCCGAGCCGCGGGCGCGGGCTGTCCTGGGTGTTGACCGCTTCGGCGCGACGGAAGAGCTCGGCCGCCACCTCGAGAGCACGGGGCGTCTCGTTGCGCAGGAGCAGGCAGCGTTCCGCAAAGGCGAGAGCCGCGTCCATCCTCGTCTCCAGCAGCGGATCACCAAACTTCGCGAACCCGACCTCGATGGTCGTGAGCGGGCTGTCCACGAGCCCGAACTCGTCGTAGCGATCGGGGCCGTACTTGACGCTGGCGCCGAACCGTGGCGCTCCCGTCGCGGGGTCCAGCTCGAGGAAGTCGATCTCAGGACCCGACGCCACGTCGAGGGTGTAGCGATCCTCGTTGAGGATGCGTCCGAACCGGAAGCTGTTCAGGTAGATCCAGTCGAACTGCTTCTTGAAGCCCGCGATGCGCGCCGCGCGCGCATCCGGATCGTCGGGAAGCTCCTCCAGATCGAGAACCTCGGCTGCCTCTTCTTCGCCTGCCTCGACGTCGTCCGCGGCGCCGATGGCGAAAAGCCCTGGCTCTTCGCTCGCATTCGCGGGCATGACAGGCTGGCGCAGAAGCTTGCCGTAGTGGGCCGGCGCCGGGCCCCAGCCCGTGGGCGGAGCCAGCGCCGTCAGCGGCTCCAGCGGCGGCAGACGAACCGGAAGCGCCGGCAGCGGAGACGTCGGCGAAGGCGGCGCGAACAGGTCGCGCTCGAACGTCGCGTCACGCGACGTATCGGCGAGCGCCAGATCGACGTCCGGCAGGTACGCGTTGATGTACTCCTTCTGCTTCGCACGGTCGCGAGGAGCCCGCGTGGTATCGCCGAGCATCTCGCTGGACTTCCACCCGATGAAGGCGGCGAAGACGAGGAAAACGATGGGTTCCTTACGCACGGCTCACCTCTCGGAAACGACTCGAAGCTCGGTTGTGGTCACGCGGGTCGCAGGCCCTTGGGCCCTCTGGCGAACCATACGGGGCTGGATACAGCGATGGATCTGGAAGGACTTTCACGCGCATGATCAGCCTTCGTCCTCGTCGGCTTCTTCGATCTCATGGATCCGAACCACGTCGAACGTGACCCGGGCTCGGACGTCATCGTCCTTCTTCGACTGGCTGCTCTTCAGGTCGAGCTCTCGGACCGGAAGCGCCTGCGCACGAATGGCCGCCAGGGAGGAACTCTCCGAGTCGGCTGCCGCCAGAGGCGTCTCGCAGAGGCTGAGCCAGCGAGTGATCGCCTCGGAGGGCGCGACGCAGTCGAGGGTCACTTCCGTACGCTCGATCGCCCCGAGGCCGCGGCCGCGCTGAAAGGTCGGGTCGAGCTTGATCTCGATCGCACGGACCTGACGAACGCCGGACTCCAGGGCCAGGACGAGCGTGCGCTCGAGCATGTCGAGGGCGTGCATGTGGCGCTCGAGGGCGTCGACGTTGCGCGTCTTCTGCATCTCGAGGTCGAGCCCGTCCGGGAGAAACGCGCGCTTGCGGCTCGCCAGGTCGCCGAGGCGATCACGGATCAGAGCCTGGGCGGTCTGATAGGCCGCCTGCGCCGAGCCGCCCGAAGGATCGAGCATGAACTCGGGCCGCGGCCGGAACTCAGCGGCGGCACGGGCGGTTTCATACAGCTTCCGCAGCGCCTCGTTCTCGTCCTCGGCCATGCCCAGGTCGGAGGCGCTGAACATCTCGCCGCTCAGCTCCCTCTGCGCCTTGCTCGTGGCCCGCTGGATATTGCTGATATCGCCCATGTAGAGGCTGTTGATCACCATCGTTCCGATCAGGAACACGAAGAGGCCGGAGCCCACCGTGATGATGAACTTCTTGTTCTCTTGCCAGACTTCGCTCGCGTCCATCAGGCGTCCTCGTTGTTGTTAGCGGGTGTTTCCACGGGCGCAAAAAGGGACATGTCGATGCTGAAGGCCTGGCGATCCAGACCCGGGTTCAGGACGGCCTTCGGCATCGTCTCCTGAAGCTTGTTGACCATGGCCTGGAACTGCTCCGTCGGCGAATCCACGCCCTCGCGCAGGCTGCCACGCACCACGAGAACCGGGCGCTCCTGCTGGCGCTCGATGCCGAGTTCCTGGTCGGACTCGAAGGAACTCTCGATCCGCGTGATCCAGAAATCCTGCGGCAGATGGTCGTCGAAGAAGGCGAGCGCGCGCGCCACCTGCTCGCCCGATCCGGCGATGCCCTGGAGCGACTCCGTGCGCACGGCCAGCTCCGCGTTCGCCGCGACGAGTTCTTCCGTGCTCTCGTGGATCGCCCGGGCGCGCTTGACCTTCGACGCGAGCCCACGGCTCACGCCCTCGACCCGATCGAGCTTCGCGGCGAGGTGCTGGACGCGGAAACCGAGGAAGCCGATGCCGAGCAGGCCCGCCGCGATCAGCCAGAGCGTCCCGCCGAAGAACTCGCGCTTCTTCGCGAGCCCGGACGGCACGATCTCCAGTGAGTAGGCGTCCTTGTCCGACGCCATGGTCGCGAGGCCGAGCGCCACGACGGCCTCCAGTTCGTGGGCCTCCAGTACCTCGCTCTCCTCCGGCGTGAGCGCCGACGTATCCACGACGTGGAACGCGTCGAAGAGATGCACGGGCACGCCCATCCCGGCCGAGAGGTACTCCGGCAGTCCGGCCAGCGCAGCGCCGCCGCCGCAGATCAGCACCCGATCGACCTTGAGACCGGAGAGCTTCACCTGAGTCTTGCAGAACATCACCGCGCTCTGCAGCAGCGAGGTGAGCTGACCGGCCGCGCCCATCACGGCGCGCGTGGCCTTCTCGCTCTCGGCCGAGCGTGGACGCGCGCCGGGAGTGAGGTCCACATGGTCGATCTTGACGGATTCCGCCTGCGAGGCGCCCATCCCGAGGCGCTGCATCAGCGCCTCGTCGAACAGCCTGGAGCCGCCCGACAGGTTCCTCGCGAACAGGAGATCCGCGCCGCGCACCAGCACGACATCGGTGGTCTCGTGGCCGATGTTCGCCACCAGAACGGTGTCGTCCTGGACGACGCCGTAGCGGACGAACGCGTTGTAGAGCGCGATCGATGCCGGCGAGAACGCGTCGAGCGTGCCCCCCGCCGCCTCCAGGCCCTTCTGGTGCTCGTCGAGGAGCGTCTCGCGGCTCATCGCGAGCAGCACGACGTCCTCGCCGTCGATCTCAGGCGGGCGCGGCAGGAGGTTGAAGTCCGACGCGACCTCGGCCCCTGACTGATCGCCGATCTCCTGGACCTCGAAGCGCATGAGGTTGCGCAGCTGCCAGTCCGGCACGGCGGGGACGCGCGTGTAGCGCACGTTGACCTCGCGTCCGCTGATGCCGATCCGCGAGCGCCCGAGCTTGAAATCAGGCGCGAGCCCGGCCCAGCCCGAGCCCAGATCCCCCGCGTGGTTCTCAGCGATCGCCACGTTCGTGACGTGGAAGGTGCCGCCCTTCCAGGAGCCCTTCAGTGCCACGGCCGAGCGTGCGCCGACATCGATTCCGGTTGCTGTTCTCGCCATCACTGGCCTCCCGCGGAGTTCTGTTTCGAGCTGCTGGCGGCCGAATCCCGGCTGCCGCTCGCCTGACTGTTCTTGTACTCGTCGAGACGCTGCGCGAGATCCTCGGCGCCGCTGCGACGGAGGACCGTTTCGATGGCCTCCAGTCGCTGGAGTTCGTCTCGCTCGTTGCTGGAGTCGAGCGCCGCGAGTTCCTGCTGGATCACGTCACGGAGCGCCACCGCCTGAGTTTCGACGTCGGTCCCGCGGAACCTGCGACCGAGGTCCTCGGCGCGGACCAGCTTTTCGCGGAAGAGGTCCGCGAGGCCGAAGAATCGAGCGCGCTCGACCTCGGCCGTGAGTTCCTTCAGCTGCGAGCGACCTTCGCCGAGCAGCTCGGTCTGACCCGCCGCCGCCTCGCCGATCAGGCGTGAATCGTAGGGAACTTCGGTGAGCAACTCGTTCCAGCTGGCGAGGGCCGAGCCGCTGTCGCCGGCACTCCGTTCCTCTTTCGCTCGCCGCGCGAGGCGCTGGGCGCGCGTGCGCTCCTCCATGAAGCTCGTCTTGAGCACCACCGGATCCGCGGTCGGAAGCTCGATCCGGAAGGTCACCCCCGAGTCGCCGCCGCGCGCGACGAGATCGACCGGCGCGGGGAAGCTGAGCGCGACCATCCGAGCCCCCTCCCCGAGGATCAGGCCCGTCACGCCCGAGCGCTCGAACGTCGAACCGTGGGCGGCGTAGCCAGAGTCGCTCAGCGTGGCGATGCCGCCAGAGGCGAGCGCTTCCTCGACGCGCAGATGAAGCGACCCTGCCGCTGCCGGATTGAGCTGGACGGCGCCGCCATCGCCCTTCAGAAGCAGGTCCTGACTTCCGAGCGAGCTGCCGTCGACGTCCCCGGCGCGCGCCACGCGGAGCAGCGACACGAGCATCTGATCCAGCGACGTCAGCGAGACGGCCTTCGTCGCGCCCTGGACGCCGATCGGCGTCAGCGTGAACGAGTCCTGGACGATGGAGGCGGGCAGGTCGCTCGCGGGGACGAGCGCCACGTCGTCGACGCTGACGCTCTTGAGGTCCGCGAAGGCGTCGTCGTCGCTGGCGTCACCGGCCGCAGATCCCTCGGCGACCGCGGCGGGCGCAGCGGTGCTCTCCGCCCGAAGAAGGACCTGGACGAGACTCATCCCCGCGGGCGCCGTTCCGGCGAGGCTGACCTCGACGAAATCTTCGCCCGTTGCGCAGGCGTCCGACCAGACCGTGGTCGTGATCGCGTCCTCGCCTGGGCCACTGGAATAGCGGAGCCCGAAGCGGAACTCGATCCCCGCGTCGGCCTGGACATGGCCGACGGCCCTGAGGGAGCGCGAGCCACCGGAGAGGCGAACCGCTTCCGATTCCATGAGCGCCGATTCGCCGCCCGCGAGGTCCGCCTGGATCCCACGGGTGCCGGTGCGGCGCGCGGAACGAGCGGGCAGGAACTCGGCCGTCACGTCTGGATCCGAGGTCCACCCCTCGGAGTTCTCGAACGAGTAGCCCGCGGTCAGCAGATTCCCGTCCGGCGCACTGGGCGGCGTCACCGATGCGGCGCGCCCTCCGCCCTCGCCTTCGGAACGCTGACCGAGCCACCACCAGGCGCCGCCACCGATCGCCGCGAGACCGACGAGCAGGATCGGGCCGAGCTTCGAGGACTTCGCGGACCGCGCAAGGTCCTCCGCCGTGATCTCCAGCCCTTCCTCGTGGGGCATGAGCTGGGTCGCGCCGAGCCCTTCCGCGGCCGGCGGGTGCGTGGCTATCCGGGGGGGAGGAGCAGGCTTCGAGGCCGGAGGGGCCGACGGAGTGGCGGAGGGCATCTTCCTGGGCATCGAGACCGCGGGCGCGACCTCGTCCTCGCCTTCCAAGACCAGCTCGTCGAGCTCGCCCGAGGAGTCATCGAATCCGGCGCCGCCTGAACCGCCCGAGGCCCCCACGGACTCCAGGAGCGAAAACTCCACCGCGCCCAGCGTGAACTCATCCCCGGGCTCCAGGGACGTCTGGCGAACCTTGCGGCCCCCCACCAGCGTTCCGTTCGTGCTGTTGAGGTCGCGGAGCGACACCCCGTCTTCACTGATCTCCAGCTCGGCATGACGACCCGAGATCGACACATCCGTCACCTGGAGGGAATTGCCTGGCTTGCGCCCGATGGTAAAGGAGCCACCGCGGGCCGCGACAATCGTGAGGGGTACGACTTCGCCGCGGCGCTCTCCGGATTCGAAGCGCAGCGAGTACTGGAACGTCATGGAGGACGCCCGGACGTGGGTGGGTCCGGGCTGATGGGAGTAAAACGGCCGCTCGGATGGGTCATCCGGGCTACGGGGGGACCAGGCGGGGCACCTCGGGAAAGGCGGATACCCGCGGCGGCGGCACAGGTTACAGACAGCGAACCCCGATCGCGTGACCGAACCCGGTTCCGTGGCTCCCCAGGCGGTACGAACAGGATCCAAACAGGAGGGAGCCGGTGTCGCGCCCTCGCTTCGCCCCTAACGCGACTGAATTCAGGCACATAATCCAGCGTGCGACATCGAAACCCCAGCGGGCGGGCCAACCCTCACGAACTGGGCGCTGCCGCCGGTGGGCCACCGGAGACAGCGCCCTGGGAGACGACAGGCAGAAGCGGGGAGAATCAGAACCCGAACACGATCGAGGCCGTCCAGCGGTAGCCGAGCAGGTCCTCTTTGTCGGTCAGCGGCGACTCGTAGGCGAGGCGCAGGGCGCCGAGGTTCGGGGTCCGCACCTCGAACCCGAGGCCCGCGGTCACCACGTCTTCGCCCTCACCCCCACCGAGGTTGGCGACATCGACGCCCGAGAACGGCACGGCCACGTTGTTCCCCTCGTTGAGGGTCGAGTAGCCGTTGATCTCCACGACGGGACTGAAGGTCTCGTTGACGTGGTAGTCCGCGTGCAGGTGCCAGGACAGACGGTCGCTGTCGCCGAGCGCGTCCTCGCTCCCCACGGGCGTGGTGAAGTTCACGTTGGCGCCGAGGTGCAGTCGGTCGAAGCCCTTGTTGACCGAGCCCCAGAGCCGGACCTCGTCGTCGCCCTGGAGGACTTCTTCGTCTCCGATGCCGAGTTCGTAGCCGATACCGACCGCGGCGTGCGTGTCGGTCTCCCAGTTCTGAAGGAAGGCCCATTTGAGGCCGGCCGCGAGATCGTTCATGCCCGAATCGTCGATGAGGCCGGAGTTGAAGTTCACGAAGCCGTCCTTGTAGGCGACCAGCTGCAGAGACTCGGTCAGAGCAGCGCGCACCTGCACGGCGTAGACCGTCGCGCTACCGCCGTCGATCGGACTGTTGCCCGGGAACGAATGGCGCACGTACCAAGCGCGAACGTCCGAGGTGATGAAGCTGTCCTCGTTGTAGTAGGGCGACGTGATCGGGTGGACGGCCTGGCGCTCGGCGGGCAAGGCGAGGCCCTCGCGGTCTTGCTCTCCGAAGAGAACGGTCTCGGCGGCCTGCGCGTAGGCGCCGACGAGGAGCTGGGATGCGACGCCAGCAGCCAGGAGGAAACGGACAGGGAAGACCGTGGGCAGGGGGTTCTTGAGTTCCATCGGATGGGGTGCGCCAGTCGGTATGCGCGGAGTGCCGGCTTCGATTCGCGCGGTTCGGTTTCAGGGGGGAGGTAGGCCTGCCGCCGCCTCCGCGGGCTGAGGCGGCAGACCGATGCTTGAAGCGTTCGCTCTGCCCGCACGATAGGCAGCCCTGGACAGGGAGGAGGCCCGCGACTCGCGAAGAACCAGCTGTCTACGCACTGGTAGAGTACGCCCTGGGCCCTAGTTCGGATGATTCGCGAGAGGGAAGCGCCAGTGCGCCCAAACGGCGCTGTGGCAAGGAAGATTCGCGAACGGAGCGGAGGCGGGCCCCCGTGCCCTGAATCAGAAGTTCGTCGTATTCGTTTCAGTCTGTTTCGTTTCGTAGCAAGGCGTCCGAACCGCAGTGCGTAGCAGTAGCTCCGTCCAAGGTTCGGCAACGCAGCTACGGAGCGAAACAGGCGAAACTAATGCGACGAACTTCTGATTCGGGGCACCAGGCCCGTCGAGCATTCTGTGAGGGAGCCCGCGAAGCGGGCGGCAGCCAAAGGCTGCCGTCTGACGCCGCCGCGGCGTCGTTTGGGCGTGCTGGTGGTTTCATCTCGTGAATCGTTCGGGCTCGTTCGCAGATCACTCGCTCGGTTCGGCGAGATCTCCGTTCACCTGCGCATCGGGCGCGCGCCCGGTCCACATGTCGCGCGTGGGCACGAACCGATTCCGACGCTTCACGCGGCGGGACATCAGATCGTCCTGGTGGCGATTGGTGTACAGCGCAGCGCTGCAGTCCCCGCACTGCTCCCAGTCCTGGAAGTCGAAGTTCATATGCGCCTTGCGAATGCTCTGCATCTCTTCGCTCTTCCAGATCTCCTCGATCGAAGAAGGCCCGAAACGCCCGACGACGAGCCGCGCGTCGAAGTCGAAGTGGCACGCGGAAACCTGGCCGTTCGACAGGAGGAACAGCGCGTCCCACGGATAAGGGCACGAGATCCGCATACGCCGATAGAAGCGATCGCGGAGACGTTGGATCGGCCTGCCGAGGAAGCGCGCCAGCCGGCCGCCTCCCCCGTGAACCTCGCCCTCGGCGTACCCGGCGTGACTGTTGGGCCAATGGAGATCCACGTCATCGACGTGGTCGCGATAGCGCTCGAACCAGGCCCTCTCCTCCTCGGCGTCGAACGCCTTCGTGACCACGCACGTCGCGACGATGCTCGGGACGCGAACCCTCCCCCACGGGGTCGACTTGAAGGGGCCCTCGGCATCGCGCACGGCCTTGAGCTCCTTCATCCCGCGATAGAATGCCTCGGGATCGAGCCCGGGCCGAAGGGCCTTGATCTTCTCCGGGTCCGCCGCGTCGATGGACAGGTTGATGATGTCCGGCCCGGCCGCCACGAGTTCTCGCACGTACTCCGGTGTCAGCCGGGTACCGTTCGTCGAGACGGACACCTGGATCCCCGCGGCGCGCGCCATCGAGATCATCTTCGGCAGCTCCCTGTGCAGCGTGGGCTCGCCGATGGTGTGCAGCGTGAGCCTGTCGATGCCGAGCGACTGCATCTCCTCGATCAACTGGGCGTAGAGCGGCATCGGAAGCATCGTCAGGCGCCGATCCATGCTCTTGTTCCCGCAGTACGAACAGGCCAGGTTGCAGGCATTCGTCGGCTCGACGATGACGCGACGCGGCCGATCCGGAACGATCCCGTGGGGATGGTCCTTGCGCTCCCGCCGCGTCCGAAGGCGCGCGGCCACGCGGCTGACGAAGAGGGAGCCCTTGAGCTGGTTCTTGACGGATGAGGTGAACTGCATGGTGTAGGTCAAGCTATCGGCACGGAGCGCCCGGGAACGCGGCCAGTCGCCAGGCTTCGCACTGGAAGCGAACCGGCTACGCACCTGTTCGTAGGCGTGCGTCTCAACTCGGCCTTGCACGTGTCGCTCTGCGATCAGGAGTCGTGCAAAAGTCCCATGCGTGGGGCCGGCGACTGATAGAGTGCCGCCATGGATAGCGGTTGGGCACATTCCAAGATCGAGCTTCTGGACGCGCTTCTGGAAGGGCTGATCGACGCCGTCATCGTGATCGACGCCTTCGGCGCGATCCAGCGGGCGAGTCGATCGGTCGAAGCGCATTTCGGGTGGACCGCCTCCGAACTGGAGGGCCAGAACATCAAGGTGCTGGTCCCCGAACCGCATCACTCGAACCACGACGCCTACCTCGAACGATTCCGCAAGACGGGCAAGACCTGGATCCTTGGTACGGTCCGGGAGTTCGAAGTGGTGCGCAAGGACGGGTCCCACGTGATGTGCGAACTCAGCGTGTCCGAGATCCCCAGCGACGGCGCGCGGGGGGCGCTCTACTGCGGCAGCTTCCGGGACGTGACCGATCGGACGCGCGCTCGGCAGGCCTTGCGAAGGAGCGAGGCGAAGTTCCGCGGCGTGTTCGAACACGAGAACCAGATCGTGCTTCTGCTCGACGAAGACGGCCTTGTGACCGAGGCGAATGCACCCGCACTGGCCCGGATCGGCGTGCTGCCCGGCGCGGTGATCGGCCTTCCACTCCACGAGGCGCCGTTCTGGAGCAGCCTCCCCGGAAATCGCGATGCCGTGGCCCGCGCGCTCGAGGCGGCGAGGCAATCGGGCCTCGCGATCACGCGCGCGAACGTCTGCATCCCCCACGCACTGGCGGGCCAAGGAAAGGCCGCCGATTCGATGGGAGCGGGCCGAAGCGTTCCTGCGGATCCTGTCGGGCTCTGCCACGGCGCACTTCCCTACTCCCACGAAGTGTCCGTGCGCGTGGTCCCTTCGGCGAGCGACGGTGCTCCGTCTGCGATCGTGGAGGTTCGTGATATCACGGACCTCGTGGAGTCGGAACGACGGGAATCAGCGGTCATTCGCTCGCTCGCGCGCGTCGGCGAGGAGTCCGCCGTCTTGGCCCACGAGCTACGCAGTCCCGTTTCCGCGCTGGAACTGGCACTGAAGGCCGTAGGCCGCCACCTGGGAGAAGAAGACAATGCGATTCTCGTCGAGCTCGCGGCGCGCATGCGTCGGCTCGAAGAACTGCTGAACCGAACCCTTCGCTTCTCCCGTCCGCTCGAACTGCGGCTCGAGGAAATCACGCCGGGCGCCGCGTTCGGCGCTGCCCTCAACCACGAAGCGGCCGCGATCAAGAAGGGCTCCTACCGAGCGATCGTGTCGGTCGAGCCCGGGACCCCTTCTCTCCTGGCTGACCCCGCGGCGCTGAACGACCTCCTGTCCAACCTCGTGCGCAATGCGGTCGAGGCCCAGCCGGGCGGCGGCAGCATCTCTCTGCTCGCGAGACCGAGCCCGACGGCGCCGGGCATGGTCCGTCTGTCGGTCACGGACGAGGGCCCCGGCATTCCGGAGTCCGAGCGCGAAGCGATGTTCCGGCTCTTCCGCACCGAGAAGGAAGACGGCACGGGCCTCGGCCTCGCCCTCGTCCGCAAGATCGCCGACGAACACAGCGCCACCGTCCGCCTGACCACCGGCGAGCACGGCCACGGCCTGTCCGTCATCCTGGACTGGCCGACCGCACCCCACTCCCACTGACTGCCATGAACGACGCCGCCCCCATCCGAGTCTTCGTCCTGGACGACCAGGCCATCGTCCGCGCTGCTCTCCGCAGGCTCCTCTCCGACGAGTGCGGGTTCGATGTCATCGGTGACTCCGGCGACGCGCGTGAGGCCATCGCGGACATGAGCAGACTCCGTCCGGACGTGGCCACGGTCGACATCACGATGCCCGGACTGTCGGGAATCGACGCGCTCCCCAAGCTGCACGCGGCTTCGCCCCGAACGCGTTTCCTGGTGCTCACCAATCACGAGTCGGGCCGATTCCTCGAAGAGGCTCTGAAGGCGGGCGCGTCCGGATTCCTGACCAAGGATTCGGAGCCGCAGGAGCTGAAGGTCGCCGTCGAGGCCGTCTTCGAGGGCCGGAACTACGTCACGCCGCGCGTGACCAATGCGCTGGTCGAGCGACTGATGAGCGGCGAGAGGCCCGATCCTACCGAAGAGACCACGGGCCGTCTCGGGGCGCTCACGCCCCGCGAGCGCGAGGTTTTCCACCTCTTGGCCATCGGGAAGACGAACAAGGAAGTCGCCATCAAGCTCGACATCACGCTGGGAACGGTCAAGAAGCATCGCGAGAACCTCCAGCGCAAGCTGGACGCCCATTCCCCCGCGGAGCTGGCGCGCATCGCGATTCAGGAAGGCCTGCTCTCGACCTGATCGATGGGTCGAAATGGCGCACGGCGGTGACTCAGAGAGCGACGAGCGCGGCGCCGTAAAGATCGGGTTGAGGTGCAAGGCAAACGAGGTCGAAGGTTTCCCCCATGTGGCGGCCCAGGGATTCCCCCGGGAGCCCATGGCCACCCGGAAAACTCTTCCACCCCCACCGCCGATGCTTGCACACCTGGGACACAGCGACGACCCTGACAGCCTGGATGCCGTCAACGAGGTCATCGATCAGATCATGACGGACCTTGCGGGCGCAGAACCGAAAGCCGCGCTCCTCTTCTGTAGCGTCGAGTACGAGCACCAGGTGCTCCTCGACCGGATCCAGGAGCAGTGGCCGGGTCTTCCGCTCGTCGGTGGGACCAGCGACGGGGAGTTCTCCTCGAGCCTCGGATTCTGTGAGGACTCCGTCCTCATGACCGTCTTCTCCGGAGACGACCTTGTCGTCCACGCCGGGATGGGCCGCGACCTCTCGGGCGACATGGACGCTGCGGTGAAGGCGGCCATGGAAGGTGCGGGAATGGAGGGCGCACAGGACTTCACGCCCAGCGTGTGCCTGACCGCGTTTGCGCCGACCACCGACGCGAGTGCGGTCATCTCGAAGCTGGCGAAGCACCTTCCCGACGTCCGATGCCCCGTCCTGGGCGGGCTGAGCGCCGATCACCGAGAGTTCCAAAGAACGCGCGAGTTCTTCGGCAACGAGGTGCTGAGCGACTCCCTTCCGATCCTCTTGATCCAGGGCAAGATCGCGTCCAGCTGGGGCGTGGGCTCGGGATGGTTTCCGATCGGCGGAGAGATGACGATCACGAGCTCCGAAGGCTCGGTCGTCAAGGAGATCGACGGGCGCCCTGCTCTCGCCGTATACCGGGACAACTACGGTGAAGTCCCCTCGAACTCGCTCGGCGAGTACCCACTCGCCTTCATCGACGATTCCGGTACCTGGGTGCTGCGGGCGACTCTCTCGATGGACCACGACAACGAGACGCTCACGTTCGCGGGCGCCATCCCGGTGGGTTCGACCGTACGCTTCACCCAGGTACTCGAGGAAGGTCTCTTGAGCGGGTCCGAGGAATCCTTGACGCGCGCGCTCTCGGCCTTCGAGGGAGAATCCCCGAGCATCGCACTGTTCTTCAGCTGCGCCGCTCGCAAGTGGGTTTTGGGCTCGGAAGCCGAGAAGGAGATCGACCTTCTCAAGAGCGTCGCCCTCGACCGCGGCCTCACGGAGATCATCCTCGCCGGGCTCTACTGCTTCGGCGAGATCGCGCCGAGCCACGGTGGAACGAAGAACAGTTTCCACAACGAGACCTGCGTGTCGATCGTCCTGGGCTGAAATGAGCGCGGGCGAGGCATCCGGCCCCGATGAGCTGAAGGCTCTTCGGAAGGAGAACAAACGCATGGAGCGCCGGGTTCGGCAGCTCGAGCGTCTCGTCCGTACGTCAGAGATGATGGCGCGCCAATCGAAGTCCGTGATGGAGCGATCCCTCGACGGGCTTCGAGAGCGCACCACCGACCTGGAAGCCGCCAAGGAAGCCGCCGAGGCAGGTCTGGCCGCCAAGGATCGCTTCCTCGCGACCATGAGCCACGAGATCCGCACGCCGATGAACGGCGTGATCGGATGCATCGACCTGCTCACGCTCAGCGACCTCGAACAGGAAGACCGGAGCCTCGTCATGACGCTCAAGGACTCCGCGGAGACGATGATGACGCTGCTCAACGACATCCTCGACTTCGCCAAGCTCCAGGAAGATCAAACGGTCATCGAATCGAGGCGCCTCGACGTGGCCCACCTCGTCGCGAGCGTCGCCAGCTCGGAGAAAGCTCGCTGCAGTTCCAAGGGAATCGACGTGCTCTTCGCCGTGGACCCCGCCGTTCCGCAGGCTCTCCTCGGCGATGAACACCGGCTTCGGCAGGTGCTCAGCAACCTCATGGGCAATGCCGTCAAGTTCACCGAGCACGGCTCGATCACCCTGTCGGTCGCCGTGACCGACGGCGGCCAGCAGCTGAGATTCGAGGTCCGCGATACCGGCATCGGCATGAAGCCAGAGGTCCTGGGCTCGATCTTCGCAGCCTTCACCCAGGCCGATGAGACCACGGCTCGTCGATTCGGTGGCACGGGCCTCGGTCTCGCCATCAGCTCCGCGCTGGTGCGCGCGATGGGCGGCCAGATCGAGGTGTCCAGCGAAGTGGGCGTCGGGTCCTGCTTCTACTTCTCGATCCCGCTTGCACTTCCCGCGCCGGACAGCCGGGAGGAAGAGTCGAAGGTTCCCGCCAAGCAGAGCCTCGCGGAGATCATCAGCGCGCAAGACGTGGCGGGCCTTCGAGTCCTCCTGGTCGACGACAACCCCGTGAACCGCAAGGTCGGCGCCAAGCTGATCGAGCGTCTCGGCTGCACGGTAGGACTCGCCACGGGAGGCGCGGAAGGCGCCCAGAGAGCCCTCGAAGAAGACTGGGACGCTGTGCTGATGGACTGCTCGATGCCGGATGTCGACGGGTTCCAGGCGACCGAGCGCATCCGGCGCTCGAACAGCCCGAGGAGCCGGGTCCACATCGTCGCGCTGACGGCTCTGTCGATGGAAGGCGATCGCGAGCGCTGCCTGGCGGCGGGGATGAACGACTACGTTCAGAAACCACTTCGGGTCGCCGAGCTTCAGGAAGCACTGGCCCGCGCAAGCTCCGCCGAACGGGATGCCGCCTGAGGCGACTCGCTGGCGGAACGCGGCCTTCGACACCGGCTCTCTACGTCTCCCTCGGCCAGCGACCCGACTCGCGGATCGAGACCCAGCGCTCCCCCGCGCAAACGACGTGATCGAGCAGCGGCACGCCGACGACACGGCCCGCCTCCACGAGCCGCGCGGTCACCTCGAAGTCCTCCGCGCTGGGCTCCGGATCCCCGGAGGGGTGATTGTGAGCGACGATCACGGCGGCGCCCCGCAGCCGGAGTGCGGGCGCGAAGACCTCGCGCGGGTGCACGGGAGCCATGGTGAGCGTCCCGCGGCTCACCTCGACACGCACCTTGAGACGATGACGCGCATCGAGCACGAGCGCCTGGAACGTCTCGATCTCCAATCCACGTAGCTCAGGCGCCAGAAAGCGCGCCACGTCGTCGGGCCGCTTGAGCGAGGGCCGCTCCCCCATGCGGGCTCGCTCTGCCGCACGCCCGAGCTGGAACGAAGCGGCCAGCCGCGCGGCCTGGGACTCCGTGAGCCCGCACACCTCGGCGAGAGCGTCACGCTGCAGGCGAGCGAGGACACCGAGACCGTGGTCTCGGAGCGCTTGCTCCACCGCCGCGCGCGTTCCCCTTCCCGCCCTGCGGCCGTTCCCCACGACCGCCCAAAGCGCCTCACGTAGCGGCGCGTCGAGACCCATCCCTTCCGAATTCAGCTGATCCATGCCTGAGAGAGGACTGGCGCCGCTTCCCCCGGGTTGCAGCCGTTCACTCGGCTATCGAAGCGCCGCCGAGAAGTCGGCGAGAACCGTGTTCAGGTCGACGAGGATCTGTCGCTCGAACGCGATCTCGGCGCCGCGGATCCCCTCGTTCTTGCACTCGGCGACGAGGTCGAAGAGGAGTCGTGCACCGTACTGCTCCGCCAGGTAGTCGACGAAGGCAAGCGCCTGGTCGTAGGCGCGGGTGATCTCCGCGGTGTTGCTCCAGGTCACGAGGGATCCCTGGACCTCCGTGAGCTTGAACAGTTCCTTGCCGCCGTTGTCCCGCGCGTTGGCCAGCCGGGCCCGCGCCACCTGCAGCCCGGCGAGCCTGCGCTCGGGATTCTCGAGCCACTGGGCGATCCCCTCGTTCAGCCAGGACGGGACATCGTTGCCCCCGATGGACTGACAAAAGGCGTGGGCCACTTCATGGCGAAGCACGTCGCGGAGCCGCGCGACCCTCCGTGGATCGCGTAGATCGTCGGCGGGGACGCGAATCGTTCCATCGAAAGCTCCACCCGCCCAGTCGCCCAGCCCGGTGACGTTGTTGAACCCTTCGGATCCGTAGAGAACGACCGCGATCTTCTTCTCGCCCGCCTCGACAGGACGCCGCCCGAAGAGCTCCCCGTACTCCTGATAGGTCTCCTCGAGGAGCACCTGGAGGCGATCGACGCCCTCGCGGATCTCCGTCCGCGACGCGTCGAACTTGAACGTGTAGTGCAGCGTTTCCTCGACGCTGAAGTCCGCCTCCTCGCGCGCGATCGTCTCCGTGCGGTCCATCCAGCCCCGGATCCTTTCGGCGCGCTCTTCGTCGTGACAATGCTCCAGTGCCGCTTCGAAGTCCGCGCGCGCCAGCGCGAAGTCCTCGACGCTCCGGGACCGCGCGCGACGAACGTAGGCCGTGGTCAGGTTCGTGTGGTAGGCCTCCACCTCGCCTTCCTCGGCGACGGCGGCCTCCAGTAGTTCGATGGCTTCGTCGTAGCGCCCCTCATGGATCGCCTCGACCGCGCTCTCGTTGCGATCGAACGAACTCGGACCTGCCAGCGGAGGGAGCTCCTCCTCCAGCGAAGCGCTGGTGTCCGGGGAGGGCGCGCTCTCGACGATCGAAGGCGCCTCCTCGGTGCTTGTCGCGGTGGCTCCTTCGGCCGCGGCCGTCCTGTCCCCGCCCCTGAACCGCTCCCGCAGACTGAGCAGGCCGGAATCGAAGGCACCGGAGACCAGCGCAAGACCCAGCGCGGAGATCAGGGCCGCCCCTACCAGGATGCGAACCTGCGCTGATCCAGATCGGCGGCCCCGTCCCCGGCACACGAAACTCGGCTTGGTTCTCTCCATGGGCCGAAAAACGAACCCGCTACGGGGTTCTTCCCTCGGTTTGCGTTTCGTGGGTAAGCGTTGCTGCATGGACCCCCACGTTGCGGTCTGCCAGCAGAGCTGGGAAGGGTGCATAGCTCGCCGGATAGTCCAGATCTCGCTCGATCTGTCGAATTTCCCCGAGCAGGCGCTCGTGGGTGGCCTCGAGGGCGTCCTGGAGGGTGGGGTCGCAGTAGTAGGTGCGACAGCCGAGCGGCCTTCCCTCCCGCGCCGTGCAGCGGCCCGCCACGTGGTATGGGCAGCGTCCTTCCGCCTCAGGGGCGGGCGCGACCGGCTTCTTCGCGGCGGCATAGTCAGCCTCCAGCCCGGTGGAGTAGAGCACGTGATCTGCCTCTTCGAAGCGGCAGCAGACGCCCCTCGCGATACACACCGGCCGAACCGCGGCGAGCAGCTCTTCGAGCTCGGCGTAGATCGCTTCAAGGCGCGCAAACGCGGCCTCGCGCTGGGCGGAAGTGGGCTCCAAGCGGATCCCGGGGCACGTCCCACGAGCGCGCTCGAACCCCGCCTCGTCCTCCATCACGCTTGGCCAGTACGGAAAGGTCCGGCAGTGCTCCGGACGCGCCGTGTAGACCGAGCAGTCGTTGCGGCCTTCGAGGAGGGTGCAGCGCCCGCCCCCGCCTTCCTCCCTCTCGCGGAGCGTCTCACGCAGCTCGCCGCCCCTGTTGGGATCCGGGACGGTCCGGACGTGCATCCGCCGAAAGGCATCCGCGGTCATGCCGAGGAACTCGGCCATGCGCTCCGCCTCGCCCTGGTCGAGCCACACGTGCCCCTCACCACCCGTGCAGCAGTGGCCGCAGCGATGGCAGGAGAACCGGAAGGGAACGACGCCCTTCGAGCCTGGGTCCACGGCCATGGCGCCGAGGTTCTGAACTTCATCGAACTCAGTCACGTCGACCGCGACCGGAAGAACGCCCGGTGGACCTGCCGGTTCCGCGGCTCTCACCGCCGCGGCTCTCACCGCCGCGGCTCTCACTGCCGCGGCCAATGCCGCGACCGCGCCCTCGACCCCGTGAAGCCGCTGACTTGAAGTCGAGGCTCGCGCGACCCTCGACCTGCTCACGCACATCCTTCAGAAGCTCGTCCCAGCTCTGATAACGGAGTTCCGCGTCCTTCGACATCATCTTCTCGATGAAGTAGTGGAGGTGCGGGGAGTGCCCGCGACCCTTCAGCTCCGGCGAGGAAAGCCGCTCCATGACGTGCTTACGGAGTACGTCCTGGTCGCAGTCCCCCTCGAACGGGAGCGAGCCAATCGTGAGCTGATAGAGCGTGACGCCGAGCGCGTAGATATCGCTGCGGAGATCGGCCACCGCGCCGCCTTCCGCTTGTTCGGGCGAGAGGTACTGCACGGTGCCGCGCGCGCTCCCTTCCTGGTCCATCTCGCCTCCCGCAGCGCAGAAGCCGAGGTCGATCAGCTTCACGCGACCGCTGTCCGAGAGCATGATGTTCCCGGGCTTGATGTCGCGGTGCACGAGCCCCTCGGACGCCATGTAGGAAAGAACTTCCGCGACTTCGAGCACGATGCGAAGCGCCGCGTCCTCGTCGAAGAGATGTCCCTCATCGAGGTACTCGAGGAGCGTCTTGCCCTCCACGACCTCCATTCGAGACAGGTAGGTACCGTCGGCGCGGGCCGGCCCGTAGCCCTTGACGAGCCCCGGGTGATCGAGGCGCTCCAGCAGCTTGGCCTCGTCGATGAAGGCCTTCACTTCCACCGGGTTCCTCGCGTAGCTCGCGGAGAGAATCTTGAGCGCGAGGCTCTGGCCAGTCTTCTTGGCGCGGGCCCGGAACACCTCGGCCGTGCCACCCACCCCCAGCGTCCCGAGGATCTCGTGGCCCGGGATCTCGGGTCGCTCACCGGCCTCGGTGCGGCGCATCTTGTCGACCCGTTCGGCGTCCCATCCGGGGAGCGCCTCGAGCAAGTCGTCGAGTTCCGCGCCCTCCTTGAGGCGTGGAAGGAGCGGTTCCGCCTCTTCCCTGGAGAGGTGGCTGCGGTGAACGAGCTTGGCGAGGAATCGGACGTCTTCTTGTGCACTCATGATCTCTATACGAGCCCATCTTAGTCCCTGAATGGTGCGGGGATACAGCGGCGGCGGTGGTTCTGTCTCTCTTGTGGGCGAGATGTGCTCCACGCTGCGCCACAGGGCGCATAAGAGCTCTTCGGAGGGCTTCACGCGTCAAGATCGCCGAGAGGCGAGGTCGATCCACACGGCAAGCGGAGTTCATCCGGACCGGGCGGCCAGGGGCTGGACGGTTCCGCCCCCCCCCGACGCCGCGTCGACCGGGCCCATCGCCATGGGCCCCCAATCACCCATCGATCGTTGACTGGAACTGCACAGGAACGGAGCGTCTACCGCTACTTCGATCTCGCTGACTGCTTCGTGCAGATCATGGCGTTCGAGGAAGCAGGACTGTGCCTGGGCGAACGCCCGGGGCTTGGCCGCGCTGGCTACCGCAAGCTGGTGATCGAGGCCTGCATGCCCGACTTCAGCGACGACCTCGATGACCGGGCTCGACCAGCTGTTCCCCGACGATCCGCTCATGGTCGAGGATCTCCTCTACCAGCTCTGCGTCGAGGTGAATCCCGCCCTGGACATCCACGAGGTTCGGCTGACCGTCGACGGAAGGGCTCCCGTCGAGGCGCCGGTCACGCTGACCCAGGACGCGGCCGACCTGGAGCGCGACGACACCTTGAACCGTCTCCGCGACCGGGCCATCAGCCTGGAGGCGTATCTTCACCGGCACATCATCGGCCAGGACCGCGCGGTCACGTCGGTGGCCCGAGCCATCCGCTCCGCCGCCGCCGGCCTGGGCGAGCCCCAGCGCCCGCTCGCGTCGTTTCTCTTCACGGGCCGCACGGGCACGGGCAAGACCGAACTCGCGCGCTGCCTCGCCGACCACGTCTTCCGTACCCCCGAGCACGCGGGTCTTATCCGGATCGACTGCTCGGAGTTCGGCCTCGCGCACGAGTATTCGAAGCTCATCGGCTCCCCGCCGGGTTACATCGGTCACGACGAGGGAGGCCAGCTCACGGACGCGGTCGCCGAGAACCCCGAGTCCGTCGTCCTCTTCGACGAGATCGAAAAGGCGCACCCGAAGCTGCACAACCTCATGCTGCAGATCCTCGAGGAGGGAGCCCTCACGGACGGCAAGGGTCGCCGCGTTTCGTTTGCCCGTACCACCATCGTGATGACGTCGAACTGCGGCGCGGAAGAGGTCACCTCGGCCAGCCGGGCCGTGGGCTTCGGCGGCGCCCCGACGCTTGGCCGCGCCACGATGGAAGACATCACGGGCCACGCACTGGAGCGCACGTTCACGCCCGAGTTCCTCGGCCGCATTGGAGAAGTGGTCCTGTTCGACGAGCTCGGAAAGAAGTCCGTCGAGCGCATCGCCGCGATCAAGCTGGCCGAGCTTCGTGCCCGGGCCTCTGCCCGAGGAATGGATGTCCGGTTCACCCCCGCGGTCGCCGCCTGGGTGGCCGAGCGGGGTTTCCGCCCGGAGACGGGCGCCCCGGGAGCTCCGGCGTATCATCCAGAAAGAGCTGGAGCCTGAGCTGTCCGAGAGGCTCTTGACGGCTGGGTCGGCGGGTCGCCGGTCCCTGGTGGTCCGTGCTTCGAAAGGCCGCCTGGTCTTCGAAGGCTAGGCCAAGGACACGTCCAGTACTTGCCGTCCTGCGTCCGCCAGGACGCACGGGCTTCGCTCGGCCCCGAAGGGGCTGGGCCGCCCGCGCGAGGCTCGCCCTCGCGGCCCGTGCGGCGAGCACGCCCGCCCGGCGAGGGCGCCCGTCCGGCGAGGACGCCTGTCCGGCGAGGACGCCTGTCCGGCGAGGACGCCTGCGCGGCGAGCGCCAAGCGATGCAATCGCTATTTTCGCCGTCAGGCGAAATGCCAGAGATACTGCGCGCTGTCACGGCGATAGGGCGGCTCGGCTCCACTTGCATTGGCAGCAGACCCGCCCGCTACCGACTTCCCGATACCGACTGCCTGCCGTTCGCGCGAAGCGCCGAACGCGTGGGCTGAGTTCTCCCGATGTCGGCTTACGGCCTGCCCGCTGGAGCGCTCGCCCGCATGGGCGAGCTGGGCAGATGTCGGACTTGCCTCTCAGACCTCAGACCTCCGACCTCCGACCTCCGACCCGCCCAGCTCGCCCTGACGGGCGAGCGCTCCAGCGGGTAGCCCACCAGCCGCTACCGGGAAACCTCAGCCCACGCGTTCGGCGCTTCGCGCGAACGGCAGGTAGTCTCTACCGGGAGACCTGCTGGGGAAGCCGCCAGCGGGCAGGCCGCAAGCCGCGAGCGGGAAGCCTCAGCCCACGCGTTCGACGCTTCGCCGCGAACGGCAGGCAGTCGATATCGGGAGACCTGCAGCGGGCGGGTCTTGCTGCCAATGCAAGTGGAGCCGGGCCGTCCTATCGCCGTGACAGCGCGCAGTATCTCTGGCATTTCGCCTGACGGCGAAATAGCGATTGCATCGCTTGGCGCTCGCCGCGCAGGCGTCCTCGCCGGACAGGCGTCCTCGCCGGACAGGCGTCCTCGCCGGACAGGCGCCCTCGCCGGGCGGGGCGTGCTCGCCGCACGGGCCGCGAGGGCGAGCCTCGCGCGGGCGGCTCGGGCCCCTCCGGGGCTGCGCGGGGCCCGGGCGTCCTGACGGACGCCATGGGACGGCCCGGACCTTACTTCCGTCAAAAAGACCCACCATGTGTAGCTCCGGTTCAACGTCCATGGGACCTGCATCAAGGCCGACCAAAGTGGCCATGAGCCCCTCCCAAGCACCTTATGCTCGGCCGCATGAACCCACTCCTCATCGCCCTCTGCTCCCTCGCGCTGTCCCCCCAGGAGCGCTCCGCGGAAAGTGACCACGTCGCGAGACCCGCAGCCACGGACACAGCGCGCTTTCTGACGAGCCGCAAGAGTCCCATCGAGTTGCCGCTTCCCGACGAAGAAGACGCCTTTTTCTTCATGGTGTACGGCGACAGGACGGGAGGTCCGGCGTCGGGTGTGGCGCTGCTGCGCCAGGCCGTCGAGGAGACGAACCTCATCGACCCCGACCTCGTCCTGACCGTCGGCGACCTCGTTCAGGGCTACAAACGAGCCGGCTGAGTGGATGACGCAGATGGAGGAGTACCACGACGCGATGAAGCCGCTGCGGATGCCGTGGTTCCCCGTGGCTGGCAACCACGACATCTACTACCGCTCCAGAGATCGGTCAGCTTCCCCCGCCGAGGAACACGAGGGCCGGTACGAAATGCACTTCGGCCCCCTCTGGTACGCCTTCCAGCACAAGTCCGCTTGGTTCATCGTGCTCTACACGGACGAGGCCAACCCGGACACGGGCGAACGCAACTTCAACAAGGCCGAGTGCCAGCGCATGAGCCCCGAGCAGCTGGCCTGGCTCGATGAGACGCTGGAAGTCACGAAGGACGCCCAGCATGTGTTCGTCTTCTGCCACCACCCGCGCTGGATCGGCGGCAAGTACGGCGACGACTGGGACCAGGTCCACGAGCGCCTCGTGCGCGCCGGCAACGTTTCGGGCGTCTTCGGCGGGCACATCCACCAGATGCGCTACGACCCGAAGGACGGCATCGAATACTTCGCCCTCGCCACGATCGGCGGACACCAGAACGGCACCGTCCCCGAAGCCGGTTTCCTGCACTGCTACGACCTCGTCACCGTGCGCAAGGACCGAATCGAACGCGCGACGTTGCCCCTCGGCGCGGTGATGGATCCGCGTGAGATCACGGGACGCGTCAGCCTCGAAGCGCCGAAGCTCACGTCCGTGGAGCCGCACTGGCAGTCCACCGTCCGACTCGGCGCCGACGGCTCGTCCGACGACACGATCAAGTTCACCATCACGAACCCGGTCGCCGCTTCGGTCGAGATGGAAGCGCGCTTCACGAGCCCCGATCCGCGCTGGCGCTTCGTGCCCGATCACCTGCACGGCACGATCGGACCGGAGGGCTCCTTCCGCGGCGAGATCCAGGTCTCGCGCCCCCCCGAACTCGATGGACGGCGGCATCACGCTGCCGGTGATGGACCTCGGCTTCGACTACCTCACCGAAACCGCGCGCTTCGCGATCCCGCGACGCGACTTCTACCTGCCCTTCGACATGTCGACCCTGCCGGAGGTCGCCATCCCCGAGCGCGAGCGCGTTCTGCGGATGACAGGTGGCGGCGACTGCGCGCGGATCCCGTCGAAGTCCATCGACCTCCCGGACGGCCCCTTCACCCTGGAGACGTGGGTCAACCCGAACCGGATCGCGAGCCGTCAGGGCATCGTCTGCAAGACCGAGTCGTCGGAGTACGGTCTGTTCGCCAGCGGAGGCGAACTCAGCTTCGTCGTGCACCTCGACGGCGCGTACGTCACTGCGAAAGCCCCCGAGGCCACGCTTCCACTCGGCGAATGGAGCCACCTGGCGGCGGGGGCGTGTACGACGGATCGGAGGTGCGCCTTTACCTGAACGGCCAGCAGATCGCCAGCCAGACCGGCAGCGGCAAGCGAACCAGGAACGAACTCGACCTCATCGTCGGCGGCGACATCACGCGCACGAACGGGTCGGACTCGACGCTCGACGGCGACCTCGACGAGGTTCGACTCTCGAAAGGCGCCCGCTATGTGGGTGAGTCCTTCCGGCCCGCTCGCCGCTTCCAGGCCGACGACGACACGATCTTGCTCCTGCACATGGACGCGGCGTTCGGCCCCTACCTGCGCGGCGGTCGCACCCTGGGAGCGATCCTGGAGCGCGCGGGTCGACTGGGCGATCTTTGACAGAAGAAACCGGTCGAATTCGGCCCCGCGGAAAGGCTGAACCGCGCCGGGACACGTACGTTGGCAGCATCCATGCTGCCAAGCCTCGTCCCGCTCGCTCTCGCCGTTCTCTCCCCCGGCCACCTCATCATGGGCCGCGTCCTCGACTGCGAGGGCCAACCCGTCGGCGGCGCAAGGCTCTGGCTCAGCTCCCAGGAGGCAGTGCCCACCGGGCCCCAGTGGGAACTCGTTGCCTCGGCCACGAGCACGGATACCGGCGGGTTCGAGCTGACGATTCCAACGGAATGGATCGAAAGGGCCGGCGTCCTGTGCGACCTATCGGTCCTCGTCTGGAAGGAAGGGCACGGCGCGTTCCGGGCCTCATGGGCGCCGGATGACGTGCCGGCTGGCGTCCCCTTCGAACCCTGGCTGCCAGAGCTCCGCTCCACGGAGTTCACCGTCGAGGATCCGTCCGGCACCCCCTACCGCGGAGTGCGAGTCTTCCCGACCGCGCTCACCTATCCCGACTCCGGCAGCGGCCTGCGCATCTCTCCGGAGATCTGGTCGGACGCTTGCCTCTTTCGAACGGACGGTGAGGGGCGCGTGACGCTCCCTTTCGCATCCGAAGCGATCGTGGAGCTGATCATCGCCTTGCCCGAATCAGGGCGCTTCGGGCTGACCTGGATGGACCGAAGCGCCGGGGACTTCCCGGGCACGCTGGTCCTGCCGCGGCCGACAGAGAGGGCGATCAGCGGGCCCGACGCGGGCGCCGCCACGATCGAGGCGGGGACTCGCACTTCCCTGCGTGCCTGGCTTCAGGTTCCCTCCTTCGAAGCGCGGACGCTGACGGCAGAGTTTCACGACGTGCTCGAGCTGAAGGGCGACGGTCCCTGGACGGCGTCCGTTCCTGACCATCTCGGTCAGCTGCTGCTGAGGCCCGAGGGAGAAGGCGTGCTCCCGGCGAGCCTCGCCGGGACTCGGCCCGGCGCCAGCTCCTGGATTCACGGGCGGGCCATGAACGAAGACGGGAGCGCGGCTGCGGGTGCGTGGATCACGGCCGCGCGCAGGGGAGAAGCTCGACAGTTTCGCGTATTGACCGCCGTCGCGGGGCCCGACGGGTCCTTCCGGGTCGGCCCCGTCGTCCCGGAGGATCCCTTCGAACTGATCGGCCATCGAGGGGGCCGCATCGGACGCGTGGGCGTCACCGCACCCCGCGATGGGAGCGCGGTCAAGCCTGCGAAGCTGAAACTCGCTCCTGCGCCGTGCGCACGGGTCGAGTCCGTCTGGCAGGGCGATGAACCCGCGCCCCGCCTTCGGCTGACACTCGTGGGCGAAGACGCGCTGACGTACGTGAACGTCGAGGGAGCTCTGATCGTGGGCGGTAGCCTCTCCCGGGCGAGCGGCGCGGACGAAGCGATCGTTCTGGAGCGCGCGCTCGCGCCCGGAGGCCTCTACGCGATTCGCTTCGAGGGTTGGAGTGATGCCGACAGGCGCCGGGTCCTCCCCGGTATGACGGCCTTTCTCCCGGCGGAAGAACTCGCCGCGGGCATCACTCTTCCAGCCATCGAGCGGTGGATCACTCCGGAGCTCACCGCGTCCGGCGTGGACATCGTCGACCAAGGCGAACTGCGCGTCCGGCTGCGAACCAGCGAGTTCTGGTCGCCCGTGGAGAGCGACGGCACGTTCACCGCCCTCGGGGGCGAGTCCGATTCCGATATCGTGCTCTTCGAACGTGATGGTCTGATCGAGGCAGCCATTCTCGGGCAGAACCTGCGGACGGCAGAATCGTCCGACGTCGACCTGGAGGCCCACGAACTGACGGCTGCGCGTCCGTCCAGAGCGGAGGACGCCGACACGCTCCTGGTGAAGAAGCTCGCCTGGTCCAGGGTAACGGAGTCACTGGCCGCGGATCCGAAGAGCGTCGTCCAATGGCTCGAACCCCTCATGCACGCCGACCCCGATGGCGTCCTGGCCTTCCTCGATTCCGGCGTGTGCGAGGACCCGACGATCTCGAGCCGCGCCTTGTCGATGCTCGCGGCAAGGGTGGCCATCCGGCGCCCCGGCGAAGCGCTGGCGCTCGTTGGCCGCGAAGAGATCGCTCGGAGCCGCGCCCGCATCGCGTATCGAGCGGCCCCCTACCTCGAGAAACCGGCGGCATGGGAAGCGCTGTCCCGCGCCAGCGCGGAGGTCCCCGAGGATTCTGACGCCTCGGGGCAGGTCCTTCGGGCGGCGTTCATCGCGCGGGGCCTCGTCGAGCTGGGCGAGGGTGAGGCGGCTCGCACCGTATGGGAGCCCGCCATCGAGACGGCGAAGAAGCTCGCCAAGAGCGGTAGATCCACCTTCGATGCGGCGGAGCTGGGCGCAGTCGTCTTCCTGGAGAACCGCGAGGTCGGCCTGGAGCTGGTCGTGTCCGCCCGGCAGGACTCCGACCGCCACCGGGCGATCGCACGGGCCGCCGCGTGGCTAGCGAAGGTCGACATCGAGGCGAGCGAGGAGATGCTGGCCAGCCTGAAGGGCGAGCACGTGCAGTTCTACATCGACCGAGCGCTCCCGGCCATCGTGTACCACATGGCGGAGAGCGACGCGCGCCGCGCGAGCGAGATCGCCGATCGATACGCGACGTCGGGCATTCCTTACGGCCTGATCGCGCTCGCCCTGGCAGAGCGGGGTTCGCGAGACGAGGCGATCGAGGCGCTTCTGCGGGCCTTCGATCGGCTCGACGAAGACGCGCGTGCGAGCTACGTCCGAAGGCATCATCCCGTGGCCGTGGCCGCGTTCCTCATGGGCATCGCCGACGTCGTGGATCCGGCGGGTTTCGAGGGCTGGCAGGTCCGCGCGCTGGGCGTACCCCGCCACTCGGGTGGTTACACATCGTTCGACGCCGAGGCGCTCGCCAACGCGGAAGCTTGCCTCGCCATCGCGCTCAGCGGACACAGCCCTCCGATCGCGCAGGCCATCCTCGAGCCCTGGATCGTCGCCCTCGCCTCGGACGGGCCGCGAACTCGGGGCGCGCGCAGCCAGATCCATACGATCGGCACGGCACTGGCGCTCATCCATCGTGAGAACCTGGAAGCCAGGCTCGAGGACCTCCCGGGAGACCTCCGGGACCTCGCTCTCCGGGCGGGCGTGAGCGCGCTCGCGAGGTCGTCGGATCCGATCGGGCGGTTGTTCCCATCCTGCAAGCTGCTTCCCGCCAGCTGGTGGCCCGGTGAGGAGGGGCTCTGATGTTCGTCTCCTCGCTCCTCTTCGCCGCCCAGCTCGCGTACATCGTGCCGCCCGAGGGCGCGCCGATGCGCCATCCGTCACCCGTGGCGCTTCCGCTGGTGAGCACCGCTTTCGAGGACGTCCGCATCGCTGTCGCGCTGACCGGAGACAGGCAGCGCTTCGCGCGCCTTCGTTACGGCGAACCGGACTCCGTTCGCGTCACCGCAGTGCTGGACCTCCACGAATCCGGCGCAGCGGCGCTCTACCTGGATCAGAACCGCGATCTCGTCATCACGAACGACGAACTCGTCCCGGAGGTTTCCGAGGACGCGCGCGCCTGGGACGTGTCGCTCAGCGCCCACGTACGCAATGCCGAGGGCGAGACGAACCCGCTGCCGAGGCGGCTCTGCTTCGAGCTGAACGAGTCCGCCTCGATCCTCGCGGCGTCGACGCTGGGCTGGCTGGAAGGCGAGATCTCGATCGGCGAGGACGCAACACGCGTCAGGCGCCGTGACAGCAACGTGAACGGCTTCTTTGGCGACCACGGCGACCAGCTCTGGATCGATCGGAACGGCGACGGCGAATGGGCGGCCTTCGGTGAGCTCTACTCATCGCTCCCGTTCCTGACGCTCCCCGAGGAACGCGGCCGCGTGCGCTACGCGGTCCGGTCCAACCGAGAGGGCGATCGCCTGCGCCTCACGGAAGCGAACGAGTTCGGAACGATCGAGATCGCGCTGCACCGTGCCGGCGCCGAAATCCGCGACGACGTCCGCTCCGTGGAGGCGATCCTCGTGGGCCGTGACGGCACGGTCGTGTCCGTCCGAGAGCACGCCCGCGCCACCGAGGTGCCGACGGGCGACTACCGGCTCTCGACGCTGACGCTTCAGCTTTCCCCGTCGGAGGAGGACCCTGAACAGCCCGACTGGACCTTCGTCTTCTCCGAGGCGTTCCGGCCCACCGAGGCCTCCTGGCGACGGGTCGCCGCGGGCGGCGCCCTCACGCTGGACCCCGTGCGGGAAGCGCTCAGCCTCGAGCTTGCGCTTCCTGAGAACGCCAAGACGCTCACCATCGCCGACTCCGTCCGCGCGCAGCCCTACCTCTACCTGGGAGCCGACCGACTGCTGATCCGAAACGCCTACCGCGGCAGCCGCGGCTGGATCGGCCCGTCCCAGTTGAAGGGCACCGTGTCCTTGCTCGGAGCGGGCGAGGACCCCCTCGTCACCTACACGTCGCAGTTCTTGTGAGGCACGCTCTGCCCGGCCTTCGTGGAAGTGCCCGACCTCGATGATTCCGAACGGGACATGCTGACTCTGCGGGTCGACTTCGATTCTGGACCGCTCGCGGGAGCGCTATCGGCCCAGGTCGAGCGGCCGATCGAATGAGAGCCTGAGCAAGATGCTTCATGCTCGACGCGCCCTCCAGCACGCCCTCGATAGAGAGCTTCGTGATTCGGACCAGATCGTGAATCGGTAGGTCACGCCCGGGTGCATGAACTGCCCGGAGTTCACGTCGTTGACCTCCCGAAGGCCCGTCACGTTGTCGATCGCTGACAGGCCGCCGAAGTTGTCGTTCGAGACCATGCGGTCCGCGCGGTTGTCGCAGAAACAGGCCATCACGGTGTAGAAAACGTGTCCCGTACCTCCAGAAGAGCCGCGACGAGTTGGAGAGGTGCGGCCAGTACATCTTCCCGCTGCCGTCCAGCGGCCGTATGCTGTGCGGCACCATGATGTCCCGCTCGACCGCCGCGACCGCGGCCTGGCTCGCTCTGGCCGCCCACGGCCCGGCCGCCTTTCCTGCAGCTTCCGCAGTCCTTTTCCCCCTGGCGCACCCTTCCGCCGTGGCCCAGGACGCTGGCGCTTCCGTCACGGTGAACGAAGAGGGTTTCGCCGCACGCGCCGTCGGTGAGGTCGCTGGCCCAGGCGGGCTGCTCGAGGGCGATGCCGGCATCGTGACCTTCGAGGACCTGAACACCCTCCTGATCTGGCGGGACGGCAAGGGACCGAACGGCGACGCAGCGCTGCGCCAGCTCCTCGAGCTGCGCGTGATCCGGGCCAAGGGCCGGGCCGAGGGGATCGAGATCACCGAGGCGATGCTCGACGATCGGTACCGCGAACTCGATGTGGAGGCCAAGGCCGCCGGATCGGCGGGCGGGCTGAAGGAGTTCATCGCGTCCCAGGGCGTGGAACTCGAGCAGTTCCGTGAGTACCTCGAGCTCTCGATGATCCATGAAACGCTGACGCGCCGCGCCCTCGGCATCCCGGCGGGCGGTGAGGTCAGCGGCGACCAGCAGCAGATCTGGCTGGAGCAAGAGCTCAAGGACCGCGGCTTCGAGCCGCGCGAGCATCCCTGGGACGAGGGCGTCGTCTGCATCTCCGGCGACGTGGTCATCACGCGCAAGGAATTCGGCGATCACCTGAGGTCCCAGGTCGACGACGCGGATGAGCGTGAAGCGTGCTACCTCATCCTGCTGGAGCGCGCCGTCCGTGCGCGCATGCCAGAGGTCACGGCCGAGGGCGCCAACAAGGCGCTGGATCGCGAGATCGAGCGGCGCGCCGCCGAGGCCTCGGCCAATCCGGACTACCAGGGGGTCGCGTACGACCGGCTTCTGGAAGCGCGCGGTCTCTCCATCGAGGCGTTGCGGCTCGATCCCGCCATCCGCGCGGCGGCCCTCGCCCACGAGGCCGTCGACCGGCGCCACGACGACGAGTCGCTGCGCAAGGTCTACGAAGAGGAGCGCGACTTCTTCGATAGTCGCTTCGGTGAGGCGGTGGAGCTGAGCGTGCTCTTCAAGAACGCGACCGAAGAAGAGGACAACCCGCTGGTGCCCTCGTTCCGCAAGGTCGAGCGGGAGCTGCGGGAGATGAAGGCCGCGATCGCGGGGCCGGAGGACTTTGCCCGCGTCGTCGAGATACACAGCCAGGACAAGTCGACGCGCGAACGCGGCGGCCTCCTCGGCCAGATCACGCGCGCGGGGTCCTCGAAAGAACTCGCCGACCTGCGCAGCGCGGCCTTCGCGGTCGTGGACGCGACCCCCGACGATATCGCTGGAACGATCATCGGACCGATCCGCATCGAGAATGGCGTCCTGCTGGGCATGCTCGGAGCCCGCACTCCGGCGCCGACCTGGCCGGAGATGCGCGATCACGTGCACCGCGAACTGCGCGGTCGCTTCCTGAACGAAACGCTCGACCGCAGGTCGGTCGCCACGTACCTCGATCCCCGCTGACGTCGACTTTCGGCCTTTCACCCAAGCCTCCCCCAGGTTCCCAGGAAGCCCCTCTCCCCCATGCTCATAGGCGAAGTCGTCGGAAGCGTCGTTGCGACCCAGAAGGATCCGCAGCTCGAATCCCACAAGCTCCTGGTCGTCCAGGTCCGCAGTCACGAGAACCAGCCCAGGGATCAGTACGTGATCGCGGTCGATTCGGTCGGCGCAGGGCCCGGCGATCTGGTGCTCTACGCGACGGGATCTTCGGCGCGTCAGACGAACATCACCAAGGACAAGCCCTGCGATGCGGTCGTGATGGCGATCGTGGACTCGTGGGACGTGTCGGGCAAGAACGTGTACGAGAAGTGGAGCGGCGCGTAGCGCTGGCCTTCGATGTACATCGGTAGAGTCACCGGGCGCCTCGTGGCGACCGTCCGCTACGAAGGGCTGGAGGGCGTGAAGCTCCAGCTCCTGGAGACGCTGGACGAGGACGGCGAGTCGACGGGAGAGCAGCTCGTGGCGGCGTGTGCGCTCGACGTCGGACCGGGGGATCTGGTGCACTTCATCGACGGTCGCGAGGCTGCGCTCGCGCTGCCGGACGAGACCTTCGTGCCCGTGGACGTGGCGATCACCGGTTTCGTCGAGCAGGTGACGAGCGGCGGGCGCGAGCTGGATCTGGACCCTACGCCAGGAGGCCCGGCGTGATCCTCGCAGACGTCATTGGAACGGTGGTGGCCCAGGCGGAAGTCGTGCCTGCGCTCCGCGGTCGGACGCTGCTTCTGGTGCGTCCGGTGACACCGGAGGGATCCGCGGTCCAGCGCAAGCCCCGAGTCGCCATCGACACGATTGGAGCGGGCGTCGGCGATCGGGTCCTGGTCATCGACGAGGGCAACTCGGGTCGGCAGATCCTCGGTGCAAGAGATGCGCCGGTCAAAACACTGATCGTCGGCTTCGTCGACGAGGTCGAGATCGGAGGCCGCGTGGTCTACGACCACAGGGCCCAAAAGGAAGCGGAGACGATCTGATGCACGCGATGCGCTGGAGCGAAGAAGAGGCCCGGATCCGGACGGCGATCTGCAGGATTGGCAAGCTCGGCTATGACCGGAGCTACATCGTCGGAGCGGACGGGAACATCAGCGCGATGATGTCGGACGGGACGATCCTGATCACGCCGACGGGGGCCATGAAGGGTTTCCTCGAGCCGGACCACATCGCCCACGTGGACATGACGGGCCGCGCATTGGACGACGGCCCGCGCCCCTCCAGCGAGGTGGGCATTCACCTGGTCGCCTATTCGGAGCGGCCGGACTGCAAGGCGATCTTCCACGCACATCCGCCGCACGCGGTGGCACTCACGATCGCAGGCATCGACATGCAGATGCCGGTGATCCCGGAGATCATCGTGACGATCGGCGGGATCCCGACCGCGCCGTTCGGAACGCCAGGAACGCCCGAACTCCCGGAAACGATCCGGAGCCTGGTCCGGTGCAGCGACGTGATGATGATGCAGAACCACGGTTCGGTCACGCTCGGCGCGAACCTGATGGACGCGTACAAGAAGCTGGACATGCTCGAGCACACCGCCAAGATCCTCTGGCTGGCCCACGTGGCCAAAGGCGGCCTCGAACCCCTCCCAGAAGAAGCGGTCCGCAAAATGCTGGAAACGCGCTCGATGCTGGGCATCAAGACCCGCAACACGCTAGAAAACCGCTGCGGCCTCTGACGAACCCGACACAAACGCACCTGGTCCGTCCGTTCCGGAACAAACGCACCTGGTCCGTTTGTTCCGGAACAAACGGACCAGGTGCGTTTGTGTCGGCTAGGGACGGGTCGGGTCAGGGGAGGTTCGCGTTGATCTTTCGCAGGAGGCGGGCGAGGTCGGCGCGGTCTTTTTTGTTCAGGGCGGAGAGGGAGTCGATGGCGTCGCTCATTCGCGCACCCACGATTCCGTCCACCAGGGTCTGGCCGTTCGGGGTCAGGGTGACCGTCACGCTTCGGCGGTCCGAGCCGCTGGCCACGCGCCTCACGAGGCCCCGGGTTTCTAGGCGGTTGATTCGGTGGGTCATGGCGCCCGAGGTGAGCTGGGCGGCCTCGCACAGCTCCGTGGGGGTCAGGCCGCCCTGCTGGCCCGCACGCCGGAGGGCCGAGAGGACGTCGTACTCAAAAGGAGCCAAACCTGAAGGCGCCATGACGGCCTTGAGGCGCTCCGAAAGGTGGCTGGCGACCCTCAGGACCCGCAGGACCACCGCCATCCCGGACGTATCGATGTCCGGTCGCTCTTTCCCCCACTGGGCCAGCATCCGGTCCACGTTGTCCTCCCTCTCCTGCATCGAGGCAGCATAGGGAGGCGCGAGATCCGCCCTGAGGCACACCTCGCATTTCTGCGAGGATTCCTTGATATCAAGATACTTGAAGTCGAGCTAAGATCCGAACGGGAGCTCCGAGGCTCGCGCCCCTGGCGCGGCGGGGCTCCTTGAACCAGCGATTCAATCGCGTCCTTCAGATGGGTAAGAAAAAGAGCGAGTACTGGCAATCCTCCGACAACGACGGCGACTGGTCTCCCTCGAAGAGCCAGCGTCAACGTTCACGGTTCCGCCGGAGTCGCAAGGGGCCGAAGGGTCTGGGCGAAGTCGAGTACAGCGACGACGACGGCTACGGCATGGAAGACATCGGCTCGGAAGCCTGGCGCTACGACTCCGATGAATGGGAGGAGAACTTCAGCGAGTCGTCTCTACTGGACGACGAGGCGCCGCAAAAGAGCAAGAAGCGCAGGCGCGGCTAGTGCCCTGAATCAGAAGTTCGTCGCATTAGTTTCGCCTGTTTCGCTCCGTAGCTGCGTTGCCGAACCTTGGACGGAACTACTGCTACGCACTGCGGTTCGGACGCCTTGCTACGAAACGAAACAGACTGAAACTAAAGCGACGAACTTCTGATTCAGGGCACTAGCACCCCGTTCGAAGACCTCAGCTGCGGACCGGTTCGACCGGCTCCGCAGCGCAGCGCGGCGCAAAGCAGCCGCTCCATGTCTCAGCGCCGCCGGATCGTGATCAGCGTGATGTCATCGGACTTCCCCGGCACGCCGGGCTCGCCCAGCCCCTGACTCGCCTGCATCGCCCGGTGGCGGCAGAGTTCGTAGAGCTTCCGCGTCGACGCCTCCAGGGCCCCACGCCGCAGCGTATCGACGATCTCCCCTTCGAAGGCATTGTCGGTGATGCCGTCGCTGCACACCATCACGGTGTCCTTCGCGGAGAGATCGATCCGCGGCCCGATCTGGATCTGCATGCCTTCGAGCCCGATGCCGTTGGACACGATGTGTCGCTCCGGATGCGCGAGCGCGGACTCTTCGTCCAGCAGCCCCGCCTCCATCGCGTAGCCGACCGGCGAATGCGCGACGGTCCTGAACTTCAGCTTCCCGCGCTGCCCCATCACCAGCGCCTCCGCGTCGCCCGCGTGGATCGTCTGGACGAACTCAACGTCGACGAGCACCGCCACCGCCGTCGCACCCGCGCCCTTGAGCTCGCGCGCGACCCGCTCGTTCGCCGCCTCGAACCCATCGACGAGCGCGCTGCGGCGGCTCTCCACCGGCCCCGCGAACGCGGCCTGCAAGCACTCCACGGTGATGGCGGCCGCCTCAGCTCCGTTCGCCATCCCGCCCATGCCATCGACCGCGCAGGCGATGATGCCGCGGGGCCCGAGATCGATGACGAGAGCCCCGTCCTGGTTCACGTCCTTGAGCGGATCACGCGCGCTCACCCAGCACACCTGAAACCCCTCGCCATGGAGCAACGTCGGCTCCGTGTCCGTCCCCTCGGTCTTCGGGTAACGAATCCATTTGGAATGGGAGTCCATCAGGCACCTCGCTGGGTCGAGCGAAGCGCGTGCCGCCGCGCCTTCTGGAACGCCGCCAGCATCGTCACGCACGAGGCGAAGCGCTTGCGCTCGGGAACCTGAATCGCACGCTTGAGCACGTCGATCATGTCGCGGTGCACGGCGGCCCGGATCCTCGTCGCACCCGCGTAGGGCCACTCGAACGGCCATTCAGGCGTCTCGCCCGCGAGCATCCGATAGATGACGAGCCCGGCCGAAAACACATCCGAGCGAACGCTGGGCCGCCCGAACGCCTGCTCGGGCGCCATGTAGCCGATGGTCCCCGACCCGGAGCCTTCCAGCCTTCCCTTGTCGAGCCGCGCCAGGCCGAAGTCCCCGATCCGCACGTTGCCCTCGGGGAACAGAAGAACGTTGTCCGGCTTGACGTCGCAGTGCACGACCTTGCACTCGTGGGCATGCGCAAGCCCCTCGAGCATCTGCCCTGCGATGTCGAGCGCCGCGCGCGGGCCGAGCCGTCTCCCGAGCCGGTCGTCGAGCGACTCCGTCGCGAGCTCCGTCACGAGGACGAAGCGCCCTTCGATCACCGTGGCGTTTCGGATCCCGAGCACGTTCGGGTGCTCCAGGCGAGCGGCCATTCGCACCTCGCGCTTGATGTCGGCCAGTGGTCCGGACGTGGCCGATTGAATCGCCGTGAACGACACGTCTTCCTCGTGCAGCACCTTCAGCGCGACCGTCCGATCCGCGATCGTGTCGGTGGCGGCATAGACGGTGGCGAACCCGCCTGCAGCTAGACGGCGTTGGATCCTGTACTGCCCGAATTGCTGGCGAGGGCGGAGACTGCGAGCGGTGGAGGTCATGCGTGGGCGATCATAGAGACGCTCCGGACGCAAAGAAGTCCATATCCGGATCACGACATATGTGGACCCGGTTCCGGAGGCTCCGCCGAGTGTGGCCGGGCAGCATCGGCCCTGTCAGCTGCCGAGCTGGTCAACGGGCACCCGGAGCGCCGCGCGAGCAACCCATCTAAAAATCAACATATAATCATATCCGGATATCAAGGGAAATAAATCTACTAAAGGACCCCCCAGGCTGCATTGACCGATCCCGGCGCCGAACCGAGGGTCATGGAGGAGCCGCGAGCCGCGGCCCCCATCGAAGATCGAAATCGACGTGAAGTCCCCCCTTGCCGCCATGAGCCCCCGACCGACCACCACACCACCCCCCGCCCCTCGCCGGACGGGCACCTCCGAGCGAACCGCCTACGTCCGCGCCGGCCGCCGCCCCGACCCCAGCACCGGCGCCGTCGTCGCCCCCATCCACCAGACGACCACCTTCGCGCAGGCCGGCCTCGGAGGCGACCTCGGCTTCACCTACAGCCGGGCCGGCAACCCCACCGTCGCGGCCCTGGAGGAAGCCCTCGGCGCGCTCGAGGGCGCCCCGCCCGCCGTCTGCCACAAGACCGGCATGGCCGCGATCACGGCGCTCTTCCTCGGCGTCCTCCAGGGCGGCGACCGCGTCGCCATCGCCCGGGCCGTCTACGGCGGCACCGTCCGACTCGCCCGGGAGATCCTCGACCCACTCGGGATCGAGGCGACCTTCTTCGACCCCACGGACGCCGAGAGCGTCGACGCCGCCCTCGCGGGCGCTCCCCGCCTCGTCTTCATCGAGACGCCCGCCAACCCGACGCTCGAACTCGTCGACGTGGCCGCCATCGCCGCCCGCGCGGCCGGCGCGCTGCTCGCGGTCGACAACACCTTCCAGACACCGCTCGGCCTGCAGCCGCTGGAGCTCGGCGCCGACGTCTCGGTGTACTCGACGACCAAGTTCATCGAGGGGCACGACGCGACGCTCGGCGGCGCCCTCGTAGCGCGTGATGAGGCCCTGCTGACACGCCTTCGTCGCATCACCAAGTCGGTCGGCAGCACCCAGTCCCCGTTCGAGGCATGGCTCACGCTGCGCGGCCTGACGACGCTGCCCCTCCGCTACGAGCAGCACTGCGAGAGCGCGCTCGTCGTCGCCGAGGCCCTGGAGGCCCATCCGTTCACGGAGACCGTCCGTCACCCCGGCCTCGCGAGCTTCCCCCAGAGGGAACTCGCCGAACAGCAGCACCGCTTCGGGCGGCGCATCCAGCTCCACGGCGGTATCGTGACGCTTCAGATCCGCGGCGGCTTCGACGCGGCCGTTCGCTTCCTCGGCAGCCTGCGGCTCGTCCTCGTGGCCGAGAACCTCGGCGCCCCCGGAACGCTCGCCACTCACCCTGCATCCATGACCCACGGCGACGTCCCAGCTGACCAGCGCAAGGCCGCCGGCATCGACGAGGGTCTCGTGCGTCTGTCCATCGGCCTCGAGGATCCGGCCGATCTGATCGCGGACCTCTGCCGAGCGCTGGACGCGTCCCAGAGGGAAACTCCCTCGCGAGGGTCGGCGAAGGTCTCCGAGGAGGTGGCGTCGTGAGTTCCGTCATCGTGCTGAAGTTCGGAGGCTCTTTCCTGCGCGGCCACGCCGACCTCGTTCGCGCCGTCCACGCGATCTACCGCGAAGTGCGCGAGGGCCGTCGCGTCATCGCGGTCACCTCGGCGTTCTACGGACGCACCGACGAACTCGCCAGCACGCTCGACGCGCTGGAGCGCGAGACGCGCGGCGCGTCCGGCGATCCGCACGCAGCGCGCCGCAAGCGCGCCGCGCTGCTCGGCACAGGTGAGATCGAAACCGCCTCGCTGCTCGCCGCCACGCTGGAGCGCTCGGGCCTCCCGGCGCGCATCGCCGACGTTCGTAACACCGGGCCCTTCGTCGAGTCGCTGGATCGCGGCGAGCCCGTCGACGAGGACGCGTGCGAGCCGACCCACATGGACATCGTCGCGCTGGAGGCGCTGCTGGCCGAGGCCCCCGTGGTCTGCCTGCCCGGCTTCATCGCCGCCGAGGACAACGTGAACCGAGACCTTGCGCTGCTCGGACGCGGGGGCTCGGACCTGACCGCCGTGTTCGTCGCCGACGCGATCGGCGCGCCGGTGGTCCTCGTGAAGGACGTCGAAGGCCTCTACACGAGCGATCCCTCGCAGCAGGTCGCGGACGCGAAAGGCGCGCCCCCGCGCCGCCTCGCCCGAGTCAGCTATGCGGACGCGAAGTCACTGGACGCGAGCGTGCTCCAGCGGCGCGCGCTCGCCTTCGCGGAGAGCAGGGGCCAGGAGATCCGCGTCGTCGGGCCCGGCGCCCTCGTGGGCGCACGCGGCACGACCGTCGGCGCGCCGCCGACGTCGGCCCAGAGTCCGACCGCGCCTCGCCGTCCGCTCCGCGTCGCGCTGCTCGGACTCGGCACCGTGGGCCGCCGCGTGTTCGCCGAGCTTTCCAGCGCGCCGCACCTCTTCCACGTGACCGCCATCCTCGTCCGACGCGGGAGCGACATCGATCGCCCCAGGGCCGCGCGGCCGCTGATCGTGGAGTCCTTCGACGACGTCCTCGCCAGCGGCCCGGAACTCGTCGTCGAGGCGACCGGTGGCGCGGAGCCCGCAGCGTCCTGGATGGCCCAGCTCATGGAGCGCGGCCTCCACGTGGTCACCGCGAACAAGGTCGCGGTCGCCAGGGCGAGCACGCGTCTGAGCGGCGTCGCGCGCCAGCACGGCGTGCAGTTCCTCGCCTCGGCCGCGGTCGGCGGCTCCGTGCCTGCGCTCGAGACGGTGGCACGCTGCGCGGCGTCCAGCTCGCCCGCCGAACGCCTGGTCGGGATCACGGGCGTGCTCAACGGAACGAGCAACGCGATCCTGGAGAGCCTTCGACTTGGCTGCTCGTGGGAAGCCGCGATCGACGAGGCACGCGCGGCCGGCCTCGCCGAGGCCGACCCGACGAGCGACCTCGACGGTAGCGACGTCGCTTGCAAGCTCGAACTTCTCGCGCGCGCCGCGGGCTGGCTCGACGCGCCGAACGCGAAGCTGCGCTGGATCCGTCGCGACTCGCTCGCGTCCGGCGTGCCCGCCGGGATCACCTGCGAGGAGGGTCGCCGACTGCGCCTCGTCGGTGCCGTTCACCTGACCGAGATCGGCTCCATCGCGAGCATCGTTCTGCAGTCCGTCGCTCCCGGGCATCCGCTCTTCGAGCTGAGCGGCGCCGCCAACGCGGTCGTGCTGGAGCACGCCGAGTCTCCGCCCACGGTCCTTCGCGGGATCGGCGCGGGCGCCTGGCCCACGGCCACCTCGGTCATGGGCGACGTATTCGCCGTCTGCAGACGGCTGCGCCTCGTGGAAGGCGCGATCCCGTCCACGCAGCAGATCGAGCCGGAGGACGCACGGTGAGCGCTTCTCCCTCGCGCTGGACGACCAGCGTACGAACCGGCTCCGCCGTCGAAACCGATCCGTACCGCGCGACCTCGGCGCCGCTCTACCAGACGGCGACCTTCGCCCAGGAGAGCCCGACCGAGTTTGGCGAGTTCGACTACACGCGCACCGACAATCCGACGCGCCGCAGCACCGAGGCGCTGCTGGCGGAACTCGAAGGCGCGGCGCACGCGCTGTGCTACGCGAGCGGCATGGCGGCGATCGCAGCGGTCCTGCGACTCGTGCAGCCAGGCGAGCGCGTGCTGCTCGGGCGCGATCTCTACGGGGGAACGCAGCGCTTCGCCCATGGGCACCTTCCGGGCGTCCAGGTCGAGCATGTGGACCTCGAACCCGATGAGTTCGGCCGTCGGGTCCAACTCGAAGCGGCTCTTCGACGCGGCGGAGTCCGCCTCGTGCTCTTCGAAACGCCCTCGAACCCGCGCCTCGCGATCACGGACATCGCGGCCGTCGCGGCGATCGCCCACCGGCACGACGCGCTTGTGGTCGTGGACGGGACGGTGATGACGCCATGGCTCCAGCGCCCATTGGACCTCGGAGCCGACGTCGTCATTCATTCGGCGACGAAGGGCCTCGCTGGCCACGGCGACGTCACGGCCGGTGTGGTCGCGACGCAGTCGGCCGAGCTGGCGGAAACGCTGCAGAAGAAGCGCAACACGGACGGTTCGGCGCTCGCGCCGTTCGAGTCTTGGCTCCTGGCCCGCGGCGTTCGGACGCTCGGCGTGCGCATCGAGCGCGCGCAGGCGACTGCGCTCCAGCTGGCGAAGGCGCTCCAGCGTGGGCCCGGACTCGAGGCCGTGCACTATCCAGGTCTGGAGAGTCACCCGGGTCATGCGCTGCACCAGAGCCAGGCGACCGGTGCAGGCGTGCTGATCACGCTGGAAGCCGACACGGCCGAGCGCGCCGAAGCGCTGGTGCGAGGCGCACGCCTCTTCTCGACCGCGGTCAGCTTCGGCGGCGTGTCGTCCTCGATCTCGCTCCCCCACCACATGTCCCACGCCTCCGTTCCCCGGGGGGCGGCGCCCCGGCCCGGCGAGAACCTCGTCCGACTGTCGATCGGCCTGGAATCACCGGACGATCTGCTGGAGGACCTGAGGCAAGCGATGAGCCATGCGTCCCGACATGTGGTCGCCGAGCCCAGCCAGCGTGTCGCTGCGGTCTCGAACTCGGATTGAGACTCCAGGAGCCTAAGCCACAGGAAACGAGGGCGCTGCCCTCAAAACGGGCCGCACTGCATGCCGAAGACCCTCAGGCGAAGGCGAATCCTTTCAGCCGCCGTGCAACACCCTCCACATGCGACCCACTCCGCTCAACACTCGACATAGACAGGACGGGTTCACCCTCGTGGAACTGGTGACGGTCGTCACGATCCTGACCATACTGGTGGGCCTCGCGGTACCAAGGGTGAGCGGTACCATCGAAAAAGGACGTATCGCGCGGGCCGCAAGCGACATGAAGGCCATCAAGCGCGCCGTGCAGATGATGCAGGAAGACCTCGGTCGCTACCCCACTACGACCAACAACGGCGTGGATCCCGGTCTGATCAACAGCGCCCAGGTGCCCTCGTCCATCCGCGCGAACTGGAAGGGCCCGTACCTGGAAGTTTGGCCCGGAGAGAACCCCTGGGGCGGCGACTACGACTACGGCCAGGGCAACATTCCCGAGTTCAACTACGACGGGACCGCGGGGAACGAATGCGTGGTCTCCTTGATCGGCCTGGATCAGGCGACGGCTACCGCCATCGACTCGATCATCGACGACGGCAACACATCCACCGGGATGGCCCTCTTCCGCGGGGGCGGGGGGTGGTACTCCCTCTACGTCGGCGAAGGACGGATCTGGTAGGCCGCCTCCCCTGGGGGAGCCGCGTGGCTATCGCCGCGCGAACTTTCGATGCGGGCTCGCCGCGTCCTTTTGCGCCTCGAGCCTGTGGCTCTGATAGGACTGGAAGTCACCCTGGTGGAAGACCACGTGGCCGTCCTCCTCGAACGCAAGGATGTGCGTGGCGACCTTGTCGAGGAAGTAGCGATCGTGGGTCACGATGATCATGCAGCCCGGGTAGTTCGCGATGCCCTCTTCCAGGACGCGTAGGGTGTCGAGATCGAGATCGTTCGTCGGCTCGTCCATGATCACGAGGTTCGCGGGCTTGCGCAGCATCCGGGCCAGCAGCACGCGGTTCCGCATCCCGCCCGAGCACTCGCCGAGGATACGAGCCTGGTCTTCGCCCTTGAAGTTGAAGCGAGCCACGTAAGCGCGTGCGTCCATGGTCGTGCGGCCGAAGGGCAGGATCTGGTTGCCTTCGGTCACGTTCTCGAAGACGGTCTTCGTGTCGTCGAGGGAGTCGCGGGACTGCTCGATGACCGAGGTGACGACCGTCGGGCCGATCTCCACGTGCCCCTCGTCGGGCTGCTCCTCGCCCAGGATGATCCGCAGGAGAGTGGTCTTGCCTCGCCCATTGCCACCGATGACGCCCAGCTTCGCTTGCGGCGGGATGTCGAAGGTCAGGCCTTCGAAGAGGACCCGATCGCCGTAGCCCTTCTTCAGGTTGCGAACGTGGACGACCTTCTCGCCCAGACGCGGCCCCGGGGGGATGCGCAGTTCGACCGACTGCACCTGCTCCTCGGCGCTGACCTCGTCCGCCAGCTCCTGGTAGCGTCGAAGCCGCGAGTTGGACTGCTTGGTCTGGGCCTTCGGCGTGCGGCGGATCCACTCCAGCTCCTTCTCCAGGCGCTTGTCACGGAGCGCATCGTGCTTGCGCTTGACGTCCAGGCGCGTGCGCTCGAACTCCAGGAAGTCACTGTAGTTGCCCGGGTGCGCCGTGGCGAGGCCGCCAGCGACCTCGATCATGCAGTCGACCACGTTGTCGAGGAAGTAACGATCGTGGGTGATCAGAACGACGAGGCCCTCGTACTCCAGCAGGTAGGTCTCCAGCCAGAGAATCGAATCAGCGTCGAGGTGGTTGGTCGGCTCGTCGAGGAGAAGCATGTCAGGGTGTTCGAGGAGCAGCCGGCACAGGCCGACGCGTCGCTTCTCGCCCCCGGAAAGACTCTCCACGTCGCGGTCCGGCGGGGGTACCTGGAGAGCGTGCATGGCCTGTTCCAGATGCTGCTCGAGGTTCCAGATGTCCTTGACGTCCATCTCGTGCTGGAGGTGGTCGAACTCGGCGCTGAGCTTGTCGAGCTGTGCGCCCTCCGCCTCGCCCATCAGGGTCATGACCTCGTAGTAGCGCGCTTCGGTGGCCCGGAGGTGATCGACGGCCTCGTCGATGTTGCCCTTGACGGTCTTCGCGGGATTGAGCTGGGGCTCCTGGGACAGGTACCCGACGCTGATGTCACCGTTGGTCCGCGCGATGCCCTCGAACTCCTTGTCGACCCCGGCGAGGATGCGCAGGAAGGTGCTCTTGCCCGCTCCGTTCGCGCCGATCAGACCGATCTTCGAGGTCTCGTGAAGGGCCAAGGTGATGCCCTTCAGGATCTCCCGCTGCTCGTAGAACTTGTGCAGGTTCTCGACCTGATAGACAATGCGCTCCGCCATATTGGCGAGGAGCCTATCCGCGGGCCCCATCCCCGGCCAGCCAGCACGGGCGAATCGCTGCCCCGGGCATCCTGGGATGGGAAAACTTCGCATTTCCCCGGGCCGTGATAGGATCGAACGTCATGCCGTCGACCGCAGGCCAGCACGAAATCCTCATCACCATTCCTTCGCCATGAAGGGACTGGAACCCAGCGCGCCCAGGGTGCGGCTCATCGCGTGAAGGACCTCTGCGGCGAGCGCCTCGGAGCTTTCGAGGTGGAGTCGTTCCTCGGCTCCAGCCGCATGGGAAGCGTTTGGCGCGCACGTCGGATTCAAGGGGGAGGCGCGCGGCACGTGGCCATCAAGGTCCTCACGATCCGCATGGCCGAGGCGTCGGATCAAGAGGACTTCCAGGCGGGGCGCGAGAGGCTCGCACAGCTACGCCACCCGCATATCGCGAAGCTTCTGGACGGCGGCTTCCTCGAGGAGACGAGGCCCTATCTCGTCATGGAGCACGTCGTGGGCCTCCCCATCGACGCGTACTGCGAGGAGCACGGTCTCGACGTCGACCAGCGGCTGCGCCTCTTCCTGCAGGCCTGCGAAGCCGTCACCCACGCTCAGCTGCGCGGCGTCATCCACGGGGACATCAAGCCGGCCCACGTGCTCGTGAAGTCCGATGGGCACGTGCGAATCCTCGACTGCGGGGTCGCGAATTTCACTCGAGCACACGGCGGCTACGCTCAGCCGGAAGCGACGACCGTAGAGACTCAGGCGTACGCGAGCCCCGAGCAGCTGCGGGGTGGCCAGGGCACGACCGCGAGCGACGTGTACTCCCTCGGATGCCTGCTCCACCTGCTCCTGGCGGGGGCTCATCCCCACGAGTCAGCGCTCGACTCCCCCGCAGCGCTTCGCGAGGCGATCTTCCACGAGCCCTTCCCTCCCCCGAGCGAACGCGTCGCGCAGTCCGCGGATCAGGCCCCCTATCGCAGAATCCAGGGCGACCTCGATGCCGTCACGCTGAAGGCGCTTCGCAAGCAGCCTCACCGCCGCTACGGGGACTCCGCCGAGCTGGGCGATGAAATCCGCCGATACCTCAACCGGTTCCCGGTCCATGCGCGCCAGCGAAGCAGCCTCGACCATGCAGCGGGCTTCCTGCGCCGGAACAGGAAGTCGACCGTTCTCACCAGCGTCACGGTCGTCGCGATCGGCCTCGGCGGCCAGCTCGCCCTTCGGAGGAACGAGCCGAAGTTCGCCCATGGAAGGACCACGCTGGGCGTGGGCGCACCGAGTTCGCGCGAAGCCCCCAACGGCACCCCGACCGGCACCAATACCGGCAGCAATACCGGCACCAATACCGGCACCAATACCGGCACCCTGAGCGAGGCCCGCGGCCACGCACTTCAGGCTCGAGGGGAGTTCCTCGTCCAGAGTTCCCAGAACGGCGAGGCGATCGCCGCCCTGGAAGAGGCACTCGGCATCTGGCGTGCGCTCCACGGAGAGAATCATCCCGACTACGCGCGAACCGCGGAGTGCCTCGGGCTCGCCTACTGCGTGGAAGGGCGAAAACCGGAAGGGATTGAACTCCTGCGCCAGGCGCTCGCGTTCCGGCGCGGCGCCCATGCGGCTCCTGATCACCCGGACCTGGCGTGGAGCCTTTTAAACCTGGGCAGCGTGCTCGCCGAAGAGGACGCGAAGGAAGGAGTGGACCTGATGCGCGAGGCGGCGACCATGTACCGCCGTCTCGGCATCCGTCCTCGATAGGTGCCCGCCGAGCGGCCCCCCGTTCAGCGCCTCTCCGAAGCGAACTTCGCGTACGCGGCCCGCGCACGCGCGGCCCCGAGAAAGAACTCACCCCGGTGGCCTGCGGCGATCTTCTCCGCCAGCAGGCGGTTGATGGGCGTCAGGGCCTCGAAGTGATCCGCGCCCTCGAGATCGATCATCCGCACGCGCGGATTCCCGTTCCCTTCCCGAAGCTTGACGAGGTCCTCGATGTTGCCACCATCTCCTTCGAACACATAGGTCGGCGCGGTGATCGCGCCGAGGTAATGCAGCGGCGACCGCAGGCGCCATTCGCGTTCATCCCCGGCGTCGAAGGTCCACGTTCGCCCGCCGTAGTCGGCTAGCTCCCCCACGGGTCCGAACGAGAAGGTCGCGCGGAATAGATCCGTCGATTCGGCGACCAGCAGCACGAGCGTTCCGCCCGTGCTATGCCCGCCGAGATAGACGCGCTCGGGGTCGATGCCCGGAACACTCCGCAGGTACTCGCCGGCGGCGATCACATCGTCGACCTCGCCGAACATGCCTTCCTGCAGACCCGGATTGGTGGCAGTTCCACGCACGGTCGGAAAGAGCATGACGATGCCAGCCTCGCGAAACGGTGCCGCGGACTGGTCGTTCTCCGGCGGCCCCTTCTCGAAGACGTAGGCGCCGCCCCGCGCTGTCGGATAGCCGCCCGTGATCCAGACGATCGCAGTACGGCCCTTCTCGGACGGCACTCGCGCGTCCGGGATCGACCGCGGCACGCAAAGGTAGGCGGAGAGCTTTCCGACGGGCGCAACGTATTCGACGATGGCAAAGTCGCTGCCTTCCGGAGGCACGGGAAGCGCCTGGCTTTCTCGGGCTTCCTCGGTGAGCTTCGTGACGAATCCGCGCCGAGCCTCCAGCAGCGAGACCTGCGACGACTTCAGCGCCGAGCCTGTTTCCTGGCGCGGGTCAGCATCCGTCAGAGGTCCGACCTGGGCACCGGCCTGAGCCGAGGCCTGAGCCGAGGCCTGAGCAAGGGCCGCGGCACAGGCCAGAGCACTGGTGAGGAGCCAGGGACCGGCGAGATGAAAGCGTGGCATGATCAGTTCCTGGGAAACCAGACGGAGTTTTTTCGTCGATCCGCCAGGGCGTCGTCCCATCGTACCGAATCGTTACGCTCTTCGAAGGCTGATCACCTTCTCGCACTCGGCGTGCACCAGCCCGGACCCATCCACCAGGACCACGGAATAGGTGCGCTCGATCTTCCCCTGCTCGAGCACGTCTTTGCGCACGGACTCGACCTCGGCGCTCGGCATCCGGAACGTGGCGTGGAGCGTGCTTCGACCCGGGCGCTTGAAGCGGATCGTGGCCGCCTTGTCCCAGACGATGAAGTCGGGTCCCAGGCCGCGCATCAGCTGAATCATGTAGATCGGATCCAGCGCCGCGTAGAGGCTCCCGCCGAAGATGGTGCCGACGATATTGCGTGTTCGCCAGCTGAGAGGGAGGCGCAGTCTCACCTCGCTCCAGTCCGATGCGATGAACGTGATCCGCGCGCCCGTTCCGCGGTAAGCGGGGTGCAGGTTGAATCGCCAACGCATCGTGCGCGTGCTCCAGCTCTCGCACAGCGAAGTGGACGTCTGTTCAGGGGCGGCTGCCATTCGACCCACACGGTAGCGGTTCTCAAGTGCAGAGTCTTCCACTTCGCCTCTCGCCCGCCGCGGGCCCACGGCATCGCTGCTCTTTCGGCGAGGTCATTGATGGGCACTGGCCCCACATCGCCACGGACGAGCCGCGCGGCGCCACTGTACCCGGGGTTCGGGTGGACGCCCCGTGGGCCGACCGGTTCCGGATGTCGTCATCGTGCCGGTTACGTTCCGGATCGATGGTTGATACCGTGCGTGGGTTCCCGCTCTCCGACCGGTCGATCCGGCGCTGCCCCCATGCACGAACCCGACATGTCCCTGGTCCATTCGGTACTCACCGGAGTCGCGACGGAACTGGAGGCCGATCCCCACAGCGATACCGCTTGGGGGACCGCCCGTGAGGCGCTCGCTCACTACGGAATTCCCCGCGACACGGACCCCCAGCTCACCTCCGCCATCGAAGGACGCGACGCTGACTCCCTCGCGCGCATCGTCCAGGGCTGGCACTCCGGCGACCGCGTGATGCTCGAGCACGATCGCTCCGTGCTCAAGCGCGCCATGAAGGCGTACCGCAAGTCGCTGAAGGTCACGATCCTCGACGCCGAGTCCTCGCTGGGCGGCGGTCCCATGAGTTCAGGCCGCAGATCGACGATCACCGGCATCATGCCGCCGCGCCGGTACCCGCTAGAAGTCTGGGACCAGCTCGTCCACCAGGGCCGCCTCGCCGGCGGCAGGCGCGGAATCTACGAGCTGCCGCCGGGCGGTTAGCCCGAACCATTCACGAGGACATCGAATGACGCTTTCCGACAGCGAGTCTCCCGAGGTGACGGAGCAGCTCTTCCTTCGCGCGCGGGCGGGGGAGCGCTCGGCTCTCGAGTCGTTGTTCGCCAGCGCTGGCGAGCGGCTCCAGCTGTTCGTCGAGCTCCGTATGGGCGCGCGGCTCAGGACGGAATTCGAGCCGAACGACGTCGTCCAGGAAACATGGGTCGCGGCGCTCGAGGGTCTCGAACGCTTCGAGCCCCGGGGCGAGGGTTCGTTCGGCGCATGGCTCTGCCGCATCGCCGAACATCGCATCGTCGACCTCGGGCGCCACGGCGCCCGAAGGAAGCGAACGCCCCCGGGCCAGCGACAGCCCGTGAGCCGGTGGCTGGAGGTCGCGCGAACGTCGGCCACCGGTCCTTTCTCCGCCGCCGCCCGCCTCGAGTCCCATGGCGCGCTGACCGACGCCGTCGGCCGCCTCGACGAGCGTGACCGCGAGACGCTCTTGATGCGCCACTTCGAAGAGCTGACGCTCGAGGAGATCGCCGATCGCACGGGAGCTTCTCCGACGGCGGTACGCCGAAGACTGGGGCGCGTACTCGGCCTTCTCGGCGCCGGTCTCGGCCGAAGCCCAGAGTAGCCAAAGCCCAGAGTAGTCGAAGCCCAGAGTAGTCGAAGCCCAGAATAGCCAAAGCCCAGGTAGATGCGGGGCGACCGGCACGGGTGCGGAACGGCCGTTCCACGGTGCAGCGACCGCTCACAACGACGTGCCGGTGACCCTACAATCGCATGTCCATGAAGCTCTACCGTACAGCCCTGCTCTGAACGGTACTGACCCCGCCAGGAACGTCTCGACGCGCCTCCAGAGATCGACGTCGTCCGAAGCGATGGAGGGAGAGGACGCAGCGGGAAGAGCCGGGCAGGCCGGTCGCGTTCGACCTGTCGCTGGATGTCATCTGGGCGGCCACGTCAACGCAGAGTCGCGGCCGGACACCTATGCTCCGCGAATCGCCGATTTTCGACGGACTCCTGAGCGGGTACGTCCAAAATCAAGGCCATGAGCCACGTCCTCGTCCTCTTCGCCCATCCTCGAGCCGATCGCTCGGAGGTCAACACGCATCTGGCTCGGGTCGCCCGGGAGACCCCGGGGGTCACCCTGGTCGACCTCTACGCGGAGTACCCACGCTTCGACATCGACGTGGACGCCGAACAAAGGCGGCTCGTCGAGCACGATGTCATCGTGTTCCAGCACCCCGTCTACTGGTACTCGAGCCCGGCGCTACTCAAGGAGTGGCAGGACCTCGTCCTCGAGTACGGGTTTGCCTACGGCACGGAGGGAACGGCGCTGCGCGGCAAGACGCTCATCAGCGTGGTGTCGGCCGGCGCGCCCAGCCATGTCTACACCGAGCAGGGCAGCTACAACATGAGCCTGCGCCGCTTCTTCGCGCCGTTCGAGTACACGGCCCAGCTCTGCGGCATGCGCTACCTCTCTCCGTTCGTGCTCTTCGGGGCCGGGCACTCCGTGGAGGAAGGGCGCCTCGGTCCGCACCTCGAGCGCTACAGGCAGCTTCTGGAGGCGCTGGTCGAGGAACGGCTCGACCTGGACCTGGCCGAGCGAGTGGACTGCCTCGCCACCCACCTCGGCGGTGAGACTTCGGGTGGGATCCAAGGCTCAGGTGGAATGCGCTGATGGGACCGCTCAACGATGCCTTCATCTACCTCCTGGCGGCTGTCATCGCGGTCCCGCTGGCGAAGCGCCTGGGGCTTGGATCGGTGCTCGGATACCTGCTTTCAGGCGTGGTGATCGGACCGGGCCTCGGACTCGTGGGCTCCGAGACCGAGGACATCCAGCACTTCGCCGAGTTCGGCGTCGTGATGATGCTCTTCCTCGTGGGACTCGAGCTGCGTCCCTCGATGCTCTGGGAGATGCGAGGCAAGCTCCTGGGTCTCGGCGGGCTCCAGGTGGTCTTCTCCGTGGCGCTTCTGGGTGGAGCCGCCATGGCCATGGGGGTTCCGTGGCAGACATCGCTCGCGATCGGGATGACGCTCGCGCTCTCATCCACGGCGATCGTGCTCCAGACTCTCGGCGAGAAGAGCTGGCTGAAGTCGCCTGCGGGTCAGTCGGCGTTCTCGGTGCTGCTCTTCCAGGACATCGCCGTCATTCCGATGCTCGCGGTGATTCCACTTCTGGCCGTGCTCCCGTCGTCGGCGTCGATCGCCGACGGCCATCACGGGAGCGGTCTGGACGCATTACCCGGCTGGGCCCAGGCCCCCGTGATCGTGGGCGTGATGGTGGGCATCGTCGTGGCCGGCCGCTTCCTGGTGCGGCCCGTCTTCCGCTTCATCGCGGCGGCGCGTCTGCGCGAGATCTTCACGGCCGCGGCGCTCCTGCTCGTCATCGGCGTGGCCATTCTCATGACGAAGATCGGGCTCTCCCCTGCGCTCGGTACGTTCCTGGCGGGCGTGGTGCTCTCGGACAGCGAGTACCGACACGAACTAGAGGGCAACATCGAGCCGTTCAAAGGACTGCTGCTCGGGCTCTTCTTCCTGACCGTGGGCGCAGGGATCGACTTCGCGCTCATTGCCGATGCACCCGGAACGATCTTCGGTATCGCGATCGGGATCATGCTCGTGAAGCTCCTCGTGGTGCTGGGCGTGGGGCGAATCTTCGGTATGCGCGGCGCCCCGCTGTGGCTCCTGGGCCTCAGCCTTGCGCAGGCAGGTGAGTTCGCGTTCGTCCTGTTCGGCTTCGCCAGGAGTTCGGGCGTCATCGAGGGTGATCTCACAAGGCTTCTGATCCTCGCGGTGGCGGTCACGATGATGCTGACGCCCCTGCTCTTCCTCTTCTACGAACACGTGGTGGCGCCTCGGTCCATCGGTGAGCCCGAGCGTCCGGCGGACAGCATCGATGAGCACGGATCGGCGGTCGTTGCCGGCGTGGGCCGCTTCGGGGTCGTGGTGAGCCGCATGCTGGTGGCCAACGGGCAGCGCGTCGTGGTGCTCGATCACAGCGCGGATCGAATCGAGCTCCTCCGCAAGATCGGAATCAAGGCCTACTTCGGGAATGCGACGCGTTCGGACCTCCTTGAAGCCGCCGGACTGCATGAGGCGCAGCTCTTCGTCGCGGCGCTCGACGATCATCAGAAGCAGGTCGAGCTCGTCGAGCTGGTCCGTCGTCAGCGCCCGGACATCCACATCATCGCGCGGGCCTTCCACTACGAGGAGGTCATCGAGCTGGAGCGGGCGGGCGCCCAGGAGGTCATTCGGGAAGTTCGCGAATCAGCGATCGCTGCGGGCCGCCAGGCGCTGGTGGCGATGGGTGTCCATCCTTTCAAGGCCGAGCGTCAATCGCGCAGCTTTCGGCTCTACGACGATGCCATCCAGAACGATCTGCGCGCCTACTGGACCGAGAACGGGATGGACGCGGCTTTCGTCAGCACCCTTCGCGCTCGAGTGGCGGGCCTCTCGGCGCTGATGGAGTCGGACCGCCTCACCGAGCGACACGACTCGACCTCGAGAGGCTGGACGCCCCCTCCCAAGGACGACAATCGCCTCCTCGACGGGCTTTCCTGAGCCGTTCAGGCGGAGGCTCCTTCGCCTGGGCCCGCCCCACCTGAAGGCAAAGGTCCGCGTTCATCGCCATCGCCAGGCACGGCGGCTTTGGCACCGTGAGTCCCTGATGATCATCCATCCAAACGGCCTCCATCTTTACCCGCGGACCGCCGCGGCGTAGCCTCCCTGGTGGGCTCAGCAGGGCTCATGCCATGACGACCAGTCCACTCGAAACCCGGTCGTTCCGAGAAAGATGGAAGTCACCCGGCGGATGGATCGGGCGTTGACGCTTCGCCCCCTGCCATGAGTCCAGAAGACAACAACCGCGACGAGCGCCTTTTCGAGCTCGGTGAGTCCCTCGGCCACGCGCTGCGCGCCGGAGAGTCCGTGCGCCCCGAGCAGTGGGCGAAGCGCTACGACCTGGAGCTAGAGGACGTGGAGGCCGCCCTGCGCGCACTGGAGGGGCTCCGCCCTGGGGCTGAGGCGGGTGCCGGGCGCCCGCCCGCCTCGCCCTTTCCACAGGATTTGCAGGCTCCGAAGCTCCCGGCCGACCTGGCGGTCCGCGGGGAACTCGGGCGCGGCGGCATGGGCGTCGTCTGGCGCGCTCACCAGGTGAGCCTCGACCGCGACGTGGCCGTCAAGGTCCTGATGCCGACCGAGATCGTCTTCGGCGCCGCACTGGAACGGTTTCAGCGTGAGGCCAAGAGCCTCGCCCGCCTGCGCCACCGCCACATCGTTCGCATCCACGACGTGGGCACCAGCGACGGGCACCTCTACTTCGTGATGGATCTCATCGAAGGAGAGAGCCTCGCTGCCGCCCTGAAGCGCGGCGGCGCCATGAATCCAGCCCGCGCCGTCCGGCTTCTGCGCCAGGTCGCGAGCGCGATCGCCTACGTCCACGAGCGCGGAATCGTCCACCGCGACCTCAAGCCCGCCAACATCCTGATCGATGGCGACGGCGACGCCTACGTCGTGGACTTCGGCCTCGCCCTCGATCGAACGGCGGCGACCGACCTGACCGTGACCGGGCACCTTCTCGGGACGCCTGCGTACATGGCCCCCGAGCAGATCCGCGGCGACCGGGCGCTCATCGGAGAGACGAGCGACATCTACGCGATGGGAGCTATCCTGTACGAGTGCCTGGAGGGCAAGGCGCCCTTCGCTGGACTCGGGCTCATGGACCTCGTCCAGAGCATCGAGCGACGCGAGCCTCTCTCGCTCATGCGCACGAGGTCCAGCGTGCCTCTCCCGCTGGCGCGTATCGCGCACAAGGCCATGGCCAAGTCGCCCGCCGACCGCTACCCGACGGCGCGCGCGCTCCTAGAGGACCTCGAGCGCTTCGAAGCGGGAGCGCGCGTGCTCGCGGAGCCACCGTCCGTCATGAGGGGGCTCGGGTTCTGGACGAAGCGCCATCGAACAACGCTCGCGGCCATTCTGGTGAGCGTCATCGTCACGGCACTGGCGCTGTCTTCCCTCCGGCCAGACTCGCCCGGCCCGGAGATCCCCGCCGTTCTGCGAGCCGCGCGCACGATGGCGGCGAACGGCGAGGCCGCGGCGTCACGTCTGCTGCTGCGCCAGGCGCTCGACGAAGGAGCGGCGCTCGACGACGGCGAACTCCAGGCGGCCCTGGCGCAAAAGCTCGTGAGCGGCGACGAGGACGTACACCGGCGAATCCGCGTCGCCCTGGAAGAACAAGACTCGGCGAAGGGCCGCGCCGATAGCAGCTGGAAGCTCCTGCACCTGGCCTCCCGCCAGCTCGAAGGAAGAGGTGACGCTCGCCCGATCCAGGCCGACGAGGAGATCTTCCTGGACCGGGCCGGGGGCTGGACCGAAGTGCTCGACGCCTTCGTACCCGCATGGCTCGGCGCTGATCACCAGACGTGGAGCGAGGTGGCAGTGGCCCTCCTCCAGACCCGTCTGGCGAAGCCCCTGATCGGGTGGATGTCACGCCAGGGCCACGCGGCCGATCAGCTCCTGCTTCTCTGGGTCGAAGACGGCGCGCTGACCCGCAGCACGCTGCAACCCGTGCTCGGGAAATGCGTGCGAACCCAGGAATTCATGGACCATCTTTCCGAGCGCGGCGCGGCTGCGCTCCCCGGGTGGATCCGCTCGATCGACGACCCCAACCCCGCCGTGCGTGAGGCGGCGCGGCACATCGCGTGCGCCATCACGGGCTTCCCGGGCTCCCCCTGGAGCGGTCGCATCGGGGTCGCTACCGCCCTGGGCCCGGAGGAACTCACGGCGCGGCTCACCGCGTGGAGTTCCACCTCGCCCGCAGAGTGGGACCTGGAGCTACTGCGTTGGATGGTAGACCTCAGCGGCTCGCCGCAGCGCACGCGGGAGGCCTGGTCGGGTCTTCTCTTCACGCGGTACGGGAGCGATCAACTCGTGAACCCACTTCCGGCATCGGCCGCAGAGCTGAGCCAGCGCATGCATGACGCACTCGGGCTCACCGGGACCTTCGAGTCGATGGGCGCAGCGGATCTGCAGGAGCAGTTTCTGAAGGCGAAGAGTTCGATGCGCGCTCCGCTCCAACGGCTCCTCGCGCACAAGCTCGGACGTCGAACGCCGCTCTGGCCTGCGCTCGAGACGGGCTACCCGGGCCCGGAGCCCACGTCGCTCGCCAGCGACTGGTATCGCCTGGTCGCGGAGGAGAGCGGCACGGGCCGCGATCTCGGCTTCCGTGTGCGCTGGGCCTGGTTCGACGCGACGGAGCCCGCGGAGCAGCCGCTGCTGATCGAACAAGACGCGCAGGTCGTGATGCCGGGTAGACCGTTTTTCGTCCGCGCCCTTCGCGACGTCGAAGGGACCGCCTGGAGGACACCACTCATCAACGGGGGATTTCTCGACAAGGCCCCTCCACCCGCGCTCCTCTGGCAGTCCGTGAAGAGACCTGCGAAGCCCGCGGAGGTGCTCTTGACCGGCCGAGTCGAGCTCCCCCCTGGCGGCCCAGTCCTTCACTTCGAGCCGCTTCCAGGCGACAGCGGTCGAGCCGGTCCGATGGCCTCCTTCGTCGCCGGCGCCTGGCGAGGGCTCGCGCCGGAGACCACGGAGCCGCTCATGAAGTACCGGCACTCCGACGCCGACGGCGAGGAGGTGCTGGAGATCTTCGCCGCCCGGCTCGACCTCCCGCATACGGCGTTGCCAGAGTGGCTCGACTCGAACACGCTCGACCACCTGCGATCCCGCTACCTGGAGATCGAGCAGGGAAATGCCGCTCCTGCCCGCGCCGCATCCACGCCGAAGACGATGTCCCCCCAGAGAAAGTGGATCGTCCGCATTCTCCTGGCGTTCCTCGGCGTCTCGGCCCTCTTCGGGATCGTCGATGGTTTCCGGCGGGCCCGACGTGCGGAAGTGAGCGTGCGAATCATCTGCCGCCGATCGGCCCAGGTCATGCTCGGAGTGCTCATGGGCCTCTTGATTCTCTTGGTTCCGCTGCAGCAGATTCCGCGCCAATGGGTCGCGCCGATCCTGCTGGTGGCGAGCGCCTGCGCATGGCTGAGCGTCCCGACGTCGTCAAGGTCGTGGGCCGCGCGCGCCCCCGCCGTTCTCTGGCTGGCGGCAGCGGCGCTCACGGCCTCCGCGACCTCGTTCGGCGGCGGCAACACGGCCTTCGCTTGGGCCACCCTGCTCTGGCCGCTCGGCGCGCTGATCGGTGGGGTGACCCTCGAAGCGGCCGCCTGGCGCCTCGGCCTCGGTCAACCCCTGAGCTCGCTCGTGCTCCTCACGGTGCTCGCGGTCTACTTCGGCGACGGCTTGCTCTCCGGCCTCATCCTCACGCTGGAGACCGCCCACCGAGAAGATTCCCTGGCACTGGCTCGCTGGCTGACGGAAGCGCGGGCGAACTCGACGCTCGTCCAGCTCCAGTTCGCCCTGCGCAGCGCCCCCCTGGCCACGCTTCTATTCCATGCCACCTGGTGGACGCTGACGCTGCGACTCCACAGGTACCAGCGGGAACGCTCGGGCCAGTGACTTCCGCTGAAGGATCTCGATCGGACCCCGCGTGCTTCCGACGAGCGTCTCCGTGAGCGCCGCGAACGGCGCGAACACCTGACGGCTCTACCGGTCGCGCGTCAGTCCAGCGCGACCGGGCAAACGAAGTCGCCCGGCTTGAACGCCAGGATCGACTCGTCCACCTGCCCGAGCACCCGCTCGGCCACCGTCCCCATGTGGAAACCCGGGCGGCCCCCGATCGAGAGGCTACCCATGACGAGGAGATCGGGGTGCTGCTCCTCGACCTCCTTCATGATCTCGAGGTGCGCGACGCCCCGTTCGAGCTGGAGCTCAGGATCGGTCTCCAGCCCGGAGACGGAATGCTCCAGTGCGCTGAGCGCGTGCGCGCGCGCGTCCTCGACGAGCGCGTTGTACTCGCTCTCGGTCATGGAGGACGAGTCGCGCTGCTGCTCGGGCGTCAGGTTCCAGGCGTGGAGCACGTGGAGCTCGCCCTTCGATTGACCGGCGATCCACGCAGCCGACTCGACCGCCAGCTCGGAAACCGCGGACAGGTCCGTGGACGCGAGGACATGCCGGTGCGTCAGATCATGATCGGGCTTCACGAGCCACACCGGCGCTGGAGACTTGCGCATCACCCGCATCGCCGTGCTTCCAACGCGGCGGCGAGTGCGCTCGGTCGTCGAGCGCTTCCCCGCCACGATCAGATCCGCGTCGCCCGCGAGCGCGCGACGCACGAGCATGTGCCAAGGATGGCCCTTCACGAACTCGTAGCCGGCACGCGCGCCGTCCGCCCCCATGAGCATGCAGAGTTCGTCGAGTTCGGCCTCGGCACCCGGTGCGACATCGATCGGGCCCGTGCCGTCTTCCGCCCACGCCGCGTGCAGCAGGGTCACCTTGGCCCCGACCCGCGAGGCCACCCAGGCCGCCTGGCGGGCCGCTCGCATCGAGCCAGCGTCGGGCACACCGGTTCGCGGATGAAGGCCGATACCGACCGTGATTTGCTGTAGTTCGTTCACGATGAGTGTTCCGACCGTCTTCGGATCCTTCGAGGAAGTGGTGGCATTCGAGGGTGATGATCCACCGGAGGCCCTGGAACGCTCCAAGAGGAGCCGCCGGAGGCGGGCGGCTGGGGACGCTGGTGACCGGTCGAGACCGTAAGCCTAGGAGTCTTGGACCCAAAAGGCGAACGGAGAGGGGCGGCCGACGCCGCAGGCACGAAAATGGGCCAGCGCAAAGGCGCTGGCCCATCCATGACGACCTGGCTCGTGGCGATCAGTCGTTGTTCGAGCCACCCATGTAGCGGAAAACGAGGTAGGCAAGGGTCGCGACCGACGACAGCGCGCCGGCGACGTAGGTGAGCGCTGCCGCTCCGAGGACCTTGGAGACGCCATGGCGCTCCGCATCCGTGCGCGCGATTCCCGCCTGCGTGAGAACGGCCTTGGCGCGGTTCGACGCGTCGAATTCCACGGGCAGCGTGACCAGCTGGAAGACCACCGTCGCCGCGAAGAGCACGATCCCCGCCACGATCAGGGGCTGCATCTGGAAGATGCCGCCGGCGATGAGCGGGATGATCCAGAACCTGGATCCGAAGCTCGTGACCGGCACCATCGCCGAACGGAAGCCGAGCCAGGGATAGCGCTCGACGTCCTGAATCGCGTGACCGGCCTCGTGAGCGCCGACGGCGATCGAGGAGATCGAACGCCCGTCGTAGACCTCGGGCGAGAGCCGGAGCGTCTTCGTGCGGGGGTCGTAGTGGTCCGAGAGAAAGCCGCCGACGCGCTCCACGGTCACGTTGGCGCCGCCTGCGCGACAGACGGCTGCCGCCGCTTCCGCACCGGTCATCCGGCTGCTTACAGGGACCTGGGCGTACTGCTGGAACGTCGATTTCACCCGGGACGAGGCCCAGATGCCCAGGAGCATCGGGGGCAAGACGAACAGAAAATAGACGGGGTCGAAGAACATGGTCTGGGAGCAGGCTGGCGCCTGTCGGGTAGGTGGTTGCAGGCGAACATAGGCCAAGCGCGGCTCGGACTACAGGAATCGTCGGGCGGAGTGAGTCGGCCCGCCCCGCGGTCCCTCGCGAGCGTCCCTATAATCCAGGCGTGAAGATCCTCCACTTCGACTGCAATGCCACGACGGCCGCGTCCGAGCCCGTCATCGCCGCCATGCTGCCCTGGCTCGGACGCCCCGGTGCCAACCCCTCCGCGACCCACCCGTCGGGACGCGCGGCCGGGCGGGCCGTCCGCGAGGCGAGGGCCCAGGTCGCGGCCATGATCGGAGCCGCCGAGCCCACCAGTGTGGTGTTCACCTCCTCGGGGTCCGAGAGCACCGCCATGGCCTTCGGGAGCGCCAGGGCCGCCGCCCTCGAGTCCAACTCAGGTGAGCCGCGACCGATGGCCATCAGCACGGCCGAGCACAGCGCCACACGCAAGTGCGCCGCGCGCGCCGCGGCCGGGACCGAGGTGATCACCGTTCCCGTGAACCGCGACGGGGAACTCGATCGAGAGGCCGCCCTGGCGGCGATCGCCAGGCGACCCGCGCTGCTGTCGCTCATTCTCCTGAACAACGAGACCGGCGTGATCAGCGACCTCGAGGGCCTGGGAGCCGCCGCCCGCAACCACGGCGTCCTCTTTCACGTCGATGCCGTCCAGGCGCCCGGAAAGACGCCGATCGACGTGGCGGCGCTCGACTGTGACTACCTGAGCCTGTCGGCCCACAAGTTCCACGGACCGCGGGGCATCGGCGCCCTTTACGTGAGACCCGGCGCGCCGATCACCCCGCTGTTCCTGGGTGGCCCCCAGGAGGAAGAGCGCCGCGCCGGAACCGAAAACGTCCCCGGGATCGTCGGCATGGGGGTGGCGGCGGAGGCGGCTCGGGAGCGGGCGCTGTCCACTCCGTCCCAGGCCGAGATCGCCGCCCGCCGCGACCGCCTGGAGGCCGCCATCCTGGAGGGTTGCCCGGGGTCGTTCGTGCACGGGGGAGGCGCCCGGCGGCGCGCCTCGAACACCTCCAGCATCGGATTCGACCTGGCTGGAACCGGCCTGGACGCGACCGCGCTGCTGGGAATGCTGCACGACGGCGGCCTCGAGGTCAGCGCAGGTTCCGCCTGCAACTCCTCGAAAATGGCGCCTTCGCCGGTCCTTCGCGCGATGGGCTGCGACGACCAGACGGCCTCCAGCGCGCTCCGTTTCTCCATTGCGGCTGCGGGGATGCCCGACGCGGCGACCGATGAAGAGGTCTCGGATTGCATAGCCAGGGTCCTGGAAGCCCACGGCGCTCTGGCCGCCCTCAAGGGATGAAAACCTGGAGGACCTCTGACGAAATCCCGAATCGGTGACTGTTCCAGCATGGCCGGGATCTCGGGGGTAATCTTCCCGGACGCCCGTCCGCGTCCCCAGCACGCGCTCTCCCCATCAGCCCCATGGCCGAACAGCTCAAGACCTACACCACCCGCGTCTCCGGATTCCTTCGTCCCCGCCACACCGTCCTCGACGAAAACGGCAAGGACCTGGGTGTTCTGGAGGTCCAGCGAAGCCGCCTCGGCCTGATCGTGGGCGCGACCTGGAAGCCCGAAAAGGGTGAGGTGCTGGAGATCAAGCGCGACCCTGGGCTCCTCAGGGCCCAATTCGCTTGCTGGACAGAAGGCCGAGAGTGGCTGGGATCCTCGATCCGGCCCGGCGTCGCCCGGCGCACCATCGAGATGTGGACGGGCGGTAAGCCGCTGCGCCTCGTCCCGAGGCTCGAATTCGGGCGCGGCTGGCGCATCGTGGGCGCGAAATCAGGCGTCGTGGCCCAGATCGAGCACGCCCTCCTCGGGCGCTCGGCGAAGATCGCGACCTTCCGGAAGATCGACTTCGAGCTTCTGATCTTTGCCTATTTCATCGGCGGGCTGGCGCTCTGGGAGAGCGCTCTGCCCACCTCGGTGGAATCCGTCGACCGGGGAACCCCGGCCACGGCCTGACCGTTCGTTCAGGGAAGAGAACGTTTTTCTCCTCCCCGGGAAGAACGGGTCCCACGGCCCGTCCAGCCCTCCGCCCGGCCCCCGTTCATCCCGAGGGCCTTTCCGGGGCACCGATCCTACTCACTTCGTCTCACGCGTTCCTATGAAGCCTCTCCTCGTACTCATCGCCGTCGCTGCCGCGGCAGCCGGTCTCTTCTTCGTCCTCCAGGGGGGCGATAAGTCGCCTCAGGATGGCCAGGGCCTTGCCGTGACGGTGTCGAACACGACGGTCGATGCTCCCGCCGAGACCACCACCGAGGACGAAGCTTCGCTCGTCGGGATCAGCACCGGAGGCGACCGGACCGAGGCCGCCACCCAGGTGCAACCCACCGTCGCCACCCAGCAAACCGACGATCTGAGCGCCGTCCTGGGCTTCGGGCAGCTCACCGGACTCGTCACCGACGCGAAGGGCCAGCCGATCCAGGATGCCAAGGTCACGCTGACCCGCTACGGCAGCCAGTCCTTCTTCTTCGACGACATCGACCGCTCCACGGACGTCGTGGCCACCACCAACAGCGAGGGCGTGTACGCGTTCGAGCGCGTCGAGGCCTACGACGGATACGCGCTGATCGCGACCCACCCGGACTACAGCCGCACCGAAAACTCGAACGTCATCATCCAGGACGGCAACCAGACGGACGCGCCCGCGCTCGTGCTCGTTCCCGGACGGATGATTCACGGCATCGTGACGGACACCGGCGGCAACGCCGTCCCGAACGCGACCCTGAAGCTGAACGAGAACATGATGATGGCTGCGTTCGACGGCTCCCAGGCGGATGCGGAGGCAGTCACGACGACGACCGACAAGCTGGGCAAGTACGAGTTCAAGAACGTCTCGCCCGGTCAGAACTACGTGATCGAGGTCAGCGCGGATGGCTACGGTGGGATCAACACCCCGCCGCTCGCCGTGCTGGAAACCGACGATACGACCCACGACATCAAGCTCGAGGTCGCCTCGATGCTCGCAGGCCTCGTGACGAGCACCTCCGGCGAGGTGATCCAGGGAGTGACCATCCAGGCCTATCTGGTCGACAAGAGCAAGCCGAGCACCAACTCCTCCACGGTCAGCGACGAGACCGGCTACTTCGAGATCACGGACATCCCGCCCGGCGACTTCCAGATCGTGGCTCGCCACCCTCTGTTCAAGCCGGACGCCCGCTCACGCGCCAAGTCCGGAGACATGAACGTGACGATCGAGCTGGAGCCGCTGCCAAGGGTTTCCGGGCGCATCGTCGACTTCACCACCGGAGCTCCCCTCACGACCTTCGAGGTCCAGCTTCGCCAGCCGGTCGCCGGCGGGCAGAACGAGCTTTCCACCGCGGATCCGAGCACCCGGATGACGGTCAAGGACCCGGAGGGCCGCTTCGAACTGGTGGTCCCGCGCGCCGGTGACTTCATGGTCGAGGGCATCGCGCCCGGCTATGCCAACAGCACTTCGGAAGCGTTCACGACCGTCATGGGAGCCAACGCCCCGACGATCACGGTTCGGATGACCAAGGGCGGCACTCTCACCGGCCGCGTCGTCGGCTCGAACGGCCAGCCGCTCGCTGGCGCTACGGTCGCCACCCACGACAAGGAGTGGTCCGACGATCTCTTCTGGCAGTCGCTCGGAGCCGGAGCTCCCGGCAGCGCGACGGAGACGACCGTCCGCACGGGCGACGACGGAACCTACACGATCCCGTTCTTGACTCCGGCCTCGTACCAGCTGGTGGTTCGCCACCGCGACTACGCCCAGGAGATCATGAAGGACCTGACCGTGACCGAAGGGCAGACGTCCCGCGTGGCGGACTGCGTGCTTCCCGTGGGCGCCGAGCTCTCGGGCACGATCATCGGCCCGGGTGGCAGCCCGCTCGCTGGCGCGACGGTGAAGATGTTCCCGACGACGCCGAACGCGAAGACCTACACGGCTCAGACCAACAAGAACGGCGAGTATCGCATCAAGAACGTCCGTCAGGGCTCCTACAAGGTGCATGCGACCCGCCCACGGACGGCCGCTGACAACCCCTTCCAGGAGAACATCGATCTGAAGAACACCCAGCGCACGGTGACCGTTCAGAACGGCAGCAACCTGGCTGGACAGGACTTCAAGCTGACGGATCGATAGGCCACTCGGAGGGGACTCCGTCGGGACCGCACCAGGTACCGACGAAGTCCCTTCCGAAACGACGCGCGCTTTTGGTTGCGGAACCCACTGTCCCAGTGGATGCTTCCTGAATGGACCGGAGCCGCTCCACCGACGACCGCATCTGGTCCGTCGCCCAGTGGGAAGCCTTCCTGGAGGGGCGCTTCGACTTCCCCATTCGAGTGATCTACGGTCGATCTCGCAGCGCGCCCGTCCAGGCGCGCGCCCTTCGCGCCTCCAGGCGACACGGCGCCGCACGCGTCATCGAAGGCTGGGAGCTCCGCCTGCACCATCGCTTCCAGTCGGCGCCCCATGAGGTCCGAGACGCGCTGGCCACCTGGCTCCGCGCTGGACGCCGCGCGACCAAGGCGGGGCCGGTGCTAGACGCGTGGATCCACTCGGAGATCGCCAGCCTCCCGCCACGCGAGCGGAGGATTTCCCTGGATGATGGCGGCGAGGCCCATGACCTTCGAGCCATCGCAGAGCCGCTCTTCGAGACCGAGTTCGAGAACGACTTCGAGCCCGCGAACGACGTGACTCGACCCAGGATCAGCTGGGGCCGCCGCGCTCTCAGCCGATCCAGACGGTCGCTGCGACTCGGCAGCTTCGAGCCCACGTCCCGCATCGTGCGAGTCCATCCCGTGCTCGATCAGGAGGGCGTGCCGGAGTGGTTCGTTCGCTTCGTCCTGAAGCACGAGATCCTCCACGCGGTGATCGAGACCTACCGCGACCGAACCGGGCGCTGGGTCCACCATGGCCCCGAGTTTCGACGGCGCGAAGCGAGCTGGCCCGAGTACGAGGCGGCGCTCCACTGGGAGTCGAAGAACCTGGCGCGGCTCATTCGATCAGCGCGGGAAGGCACGAAGCTGAGGGTGCGCCCCGAGGACTTGATCGATCCCGATCCGCAGGCCAGCTCCGGGCCCGTGGAGTTGCCCGCCGAATCTCCCGCCGAGCCGCCCGCCGCAGATTCTCCGCAGGCGAGCCCCGATGCGTTCGAGAGAGCTCGTCAACCGGACCTGCCTTTTAGCTGATCCGATCACTGTCGGGCTTCAGCGGGAGCTGTAGCCCTGCGCCGTATCCTCGACGTTCGCGCCGGTGAGGCAGGTCCCGAGGACGTTGCCGCCGAGTCCCTCGAGCGCGTTGATCGTCTGCTCCACGTAGTGGCGCGGCGTCTCGTTCAAGCGCACGACTACGAGGATCCCGTCGGCCATCGCGCCGAGCAAGCTGGCGTCGGAGATCGTCATCGCCTGGGGCGTATCGATCAGCACATAGGTGAAACGCTGGCGCAGCGCGTTCAGCACGGTGCGCATGCGCTCCGATCCGATGAGCTCCGACGGGTTGCGCGGAAGCGCGCCCGCACCCATCACAGAGACTCCGTTCACGGAGGTCTGGCGGATCGCGGCTCCAATCGACAGACCGCCCCCGAGAACCTCCGTCAGACCCTGGCGACGCGGCAGTCCGAGGTAGCCCTCGATGGACGGGTTGTGCAGATCGGCGTCCAGCACCAGCACCTGCATGCCCGGCAGCTCGGCCAGGGCGAGCGCCAGGTTCAGCGTGCCGACCGTCTTGCCCTCCCCGCGGAGTGCGCTCGTCATCACCAGCGTGTGCGAGGCCCCGTCCGGGTTCATCGCATGCACCGAGTTCCTGAGGCTACGAAACTGCTCCGCAATCTGCCCACGTGGGTCCACGTGAACGCTCAGCTCTTCCCGGCGGATGGGCGTCTTGCGAGCCTCGTCGGGTTCTGCGGGGCGGAGGCCGCCCGCCTTTGCTCTGGAATTTAGTGCCATGACTGCGCTCATCTTCCCCATCGACGGCGGGTCCGAAAGCCCTGATGCGGAATCGTTGAAGAATATCGGGCGGACCGGACCAGAAAGGGTGGTCAGAACGAATAGACGGGCGGATGGACCGGCTCCAGGCGCTCGAGATCCCTGGCCACCGCCGTGGGCGACGGCGGCCAGTCGATCTGCAGGAAGCGCTGGGCCAGCGGGTGGTCGGCCCGCTGGGCGGCCTGTCGCAGCGCCTGACGGAAATCCTCGGCGTCCGCGTCCAGACGGGCCTCCTGGAGCGACCTCAGCGCTCGCTCGGCGGCGTAGACCAGCGTCGACGACGTGCCTGATGGCTGAGCACTCTTGTCCATGCCTCTCGTCAGGGACTCCAGCAGAAGGCGCCGAGCCCGACGGCCGAGGGCCTCGTCCCCCACCAGGGCCGCCAGGTCGAGCCAGGCACGCTCCACCAGCTCCCCTTCGACGGCTGCCAGAGCCCCCGCGGACTCGAGCACCCTGACCGAGCGCTCCATGGCCTCGTTACGGGCCTCGGCGCCGGCAGCACCGACCCGCAGCAGCGCGGAGTCGAGGACCTGGCCCTTCGCGGTCCCCAGGCTGCCGCCGACCCAGCGGTTGAGCGCCTGAAGCGGGTGCCCACCCAGCGCACGGAGTTCCTGAGCCGCTTTCCAGAGCGCCGATCGCTCGATCTGTCGGACATCGGGTGAGGGCCCGGGCTGGAGATCCTCGACCGCCGAGCGGAGGATGACGGACGCCCAGCCCGGCCCCTTCGACGGCCCCTTGGCTACCTCGGGCGCGCGCTCTTCGGCGACGAGCGCCGCCCAGATGATGAGCTGAGTCAGCGGCTCGCGCTGTCGCCGGAGCTCCGGGGACGGGAACCCGGGCGTCTCTTCCCTGTCGAAGAATCGGAGACGAGCCAGCTCCAGGCCAAGCCCCCGCAGATCCCTCGCCCCGGGGCCGTCCTCGGAGAAAAGACGATTCAGCTGCGGAATCTTCACCTCTGCCCGACGATCTCCGCGGGGCTGCACGATCCCGAGGGTGCGCAGGGCCTGGCGGAGGACCGCCCTTTGCTTGACCGCCCCGATCGGACTCGCGACCGGGCTCGGCTCCGAGAGAACCCGTCGCGCCGCGGCCGCCGCCACGGAGGATTCGACGCCCAGCCCTTCGGCCACCGCGAGCCTCAGCCACTGGCCCTCCGGACTCGCTCGCTCGAAGTCCTCGAACAGAAATCCGTCCGCCGGCACGACGCGCGCTTCCTCCGCGCCCTGCCCGACGACGAGCATCGGCACGAGCTGGCGCAAACCGATCGAGAGTCGATGAAGGCGCTCTTCGAAGCCGCGCGCGGAGGCCGCGTAGGCATCACCGGTCCCCTGGATCGTCTCGGGCGCGAGCGCCAGCGAACGGGCCTCCGCCAGGCTCGCCAGCGAACGCGCGTCTCTCTCCACGAGGTCCAGGATCGAACGCAGGCAGCGCGGATCCTGCAGCGACGGAGCCACACGTCCGCGGGCCGCAGCCGCCATCAGTCCTTCGAGGGCGACCACATCGCCGTACCAGGCCCAGCGCTGCTCCAGCCAGTGCACGGCCGCCGGCCAGTCGAGCACACCGAGGGCGCGCGCTGCCGCTGACTGCCGGATCAGGTTGCCCTCGGTGATCACGTCCCGACACCACGCGGCGATCCGCTCGGCGCCCAGCTCGCGCAGGCCTCGCCCCTCTGGCGCAAGCTGCGTCGTACCGCGCTGCACGACGTGGATCCACGCGCGCGCAGGCGGCTGCTCGTCGCCCGCTTCGACGCGATCGGACGGAAAGACCTCGCCAGGATAGCGATATCCCTGCAGCTGAAACGCGCCGTCATGGATCACGCAAAGCTGCTCGAGTAGCTCGTCCCACGATCCCTCGATGCGCGCTGCGCCGAGGCGAACGGCGGGACGCCGCGCCATGCGCTCGACGAAGGAGGGATCCACGACGATGGGGACCGGCGCACCGCCCCGCCGGTCCAGCAGGTCGAAGGCGGACGCTCCGCTGCTATCCGTCGCCGCGTCGGGCTCGGTACCGTTCGGGTCCAGCGCCACGCGGAACGAAGCGCGCTGGAGCATCGGTTCAGGGAGGCCCAGCTCCTGGCGCGGAACGTCAAAGGCACCGTTCGAGGGCTCCGACAGCGCGCTTCGGCTCCAGCGATTGAGCTGCGCGATCAGCGCATCCTTACCCACGGGTCGCACGGCGGGATGCCCGTCCGCGGCGAGCTGGACCGCGAACCCGAGCAGGCGATCGTCCCCGCCGAGGATGACGCTGAGTCGACGGCGCGAGGCAGCCGCACCCGCGTGGGTCTCTTCGCTGGAAGGAGGGCCTCCGGGACCCGAAAGGGCGATCAGGCTCGCGCGAAGCTCGCGGATCGCCGATTCGTAGCGATCTCGCGGCGTCCCGGCGGAAGCACCGCCCCCCGCCCCGCCGAGGGTTTGCCGGAGAACCGTCGCGATCTCCGCCTCCGCCTGAACCCGCTCTTCGAGTCGCGGCGCACCCAAGCCGCGCACGAGATCTCCCAGGTCGCGCGCTGGATGCCCCGATTCGCGCAAGAGCGCACCCGGTCCCGCCGAATGTCCCGCCGAAAGCCCTACCGAGGCCCCTACCGAGGCCGCGGCGATCGGAGTGAAGGAAACAGCGAGAGCGAGCAGGAGGTTTCTCATGGGGATCGAGTGAGCGGCCCGGATTGTCGCCGATCACCCCCTCGACCTGCTACCCTCCCCGCCATGTTCAGGAAGCTCTGCATCGCGAATCGCGGCGAAGTGGCCGTGCGTATCGCCCGAGCCGCGCGACAGGCGGGCGCACGCACGATGTGCGTGGTGTCCAGCGCGGACGAAGGCGCACCGTGGACCGAGGAGTTCGACGAGACGGTCTGCATCGGCGGTCCGGCGCCCGGCAGCAGCTACCTGCGCGCTGACGCGGTCGTGCAGGCGGCGCGTCAAGCGGGCTGCTCGGCCGTGCACCCGGGCTGGGGCTTCCTCGCCGAGAACGCGCGCTTCGCCGCGCTCTGCGAGCAGCACGGGCTGACCTTCATCGGGCCGCGCCCGAGCATCATGGAGCGCATGGGCCTCAAGTGGCCCGCGAAGGTCGCGATGCGCGCCGCGGGGCTCGACCTCACGCCCGGCAGCGAGGGCCTGCTCGAAACCGTCGAAGAGGCCGTCTCCGTCGCCGAATCCACCGGCTACCCGGTGATCCTCAAGGCGGACGCGGGCGGCGGCGGCCGGGGCATGAGGATCTGTCACTCCGCCGACGAGGTCCGTACCGAGTTCCCCTCCGCCCGCGCGGAAGCGATCTCGGCCTTCGGCAACGGCGCCATGTTCCTGGAGAAGTACGTCACGGGCGGAAGGCACATCGAGTTCCAGGTGATCGGCGACAGCTACGGCGCCGCCGTGCACCTCTACGAGCGCGAGTGCTCCATCCAGCGCAACCACCAGAAGCTGATCGAGGAGAGCCCCTCCCCCGCACTCGACGACGCGACGCGCAAGGCGCTCGGTGAGCGCGCGGCCCAGGCCGCCGCTTCGATCGGCTACACGGGCGCGGGCACCATCGAGTTCCTGATGCACCCCGAGGGCGAAGGCGCGACCGCGGGCAAGCTCTGCTTCATGGAGATGAACACGCGCCTTCAGGTCGAGCATCCCGTCACGGAGATGGTGACCGGCATCGACATCGTGCGCGAGCAGCTGCGCGTCGCCGCCGCCGGGCCCCTTGGCTTCACCCAGCAAGGCGTGAGCCTGGAGGGCCACGCCATCGAATGCCGCATCAACGCCGAGGATCCGTCCGACGGTTTCAAACCCTCGCCGGGCAAGGTCGACGTCTTCGACATCCCGCTCGACCAGGGCCCCGGCCGCGTGCGCGTGGACACGCACATGACGGAAGGCGCCGAGGTCTCCCCCTACTACGACTCGCTCATCGCCAAGGTGATCGTGCACGCCGCCACGCGCGCGGACGCGATCACGACGATGGAGAACACCCTCGGCGCCGCGCGCATCGAAGGCATCGCCACGACGATCCCCCTGCACCTCGCCGTGCTGGGTTCCCCTGAGTTCCGAAGCGGTCAGTACGACACGCGCACCATCCCTGGCTGGCCGGCCTGAGACAGCACCATGGCACACGTACCGCTGACCCCCCTCGGAAACCCGAGAACCACCGCCCTCGACGACGCGAGCTACCGGCGCCACGCGTCCGCGATGGCCGAGAAGAACGAAACGCTCCGCGGACTTCGCGACGAGGTCGCGAAGGGCTGGGGCGAGAAGTACATCGAGCGCGTCCACCAGAAGAGCAAGCTGACGGCGCGCGAGCGCATCGAGGCGCTGCGCGACCAGGACACGCCGATCCGCGAGGTCGGCACGTTCGTCAATCACGGCGTCCAGTTCGGCAAGCTGAAGTGTCCCGCCGCGGGCGTGGTCACCGCGTTCTGTCGGATCGCCGGGCGCTGGACCATGGTGATCGCGAACGACAACACCGTCGCCTCCGGGTCCTGGTGGCCGAAGACGCCCGAGAAGATCGAGCGCGCCCAGGAAATGGCGCTGCGGCTGTCGATCCCCGTCGTCTACCTGGTCGATTGCTCCGGCCTGTTCCTGCCCGAGCAGTCGCGCTCGTTCCCGGGGCTCACCGGCGCGGGCCACATCTTCAAGAAGAACGCCGAGCTCTCGGCCAAGGGCGTGCCGCAGATCGCAGGCGTCTTCGGTGACTGCATCGCAGGCGGCGGCTACATGCCGATCATCTCCGACCGCGTCGTGATGACGGAGCAGGCGTACATGGTCATCGCGGGCGCAGCGCTCATCAAGGGCGCGAAGAGCCAGAAGCTCTCCAGCCTCGATATCGGCGGGCCCGAGGTCCACGTCCATCAGTCGGGTTGCGCGGACATGCGCGTTCCGGACGATGACACGGCGTTGATCGCGATCCGCCGAGAGGTCGAGAAGCTCGGCTCGTCGGCGATCGACTACTACCGCTACGGCGCGGATCCTGCGTCTCCGTTCTTCGATACGCGTGAACTCGACGGGCTCTTCCCGCCGGACCACCGTATGACCTACGCCGCCGAAGACGTCATCGCGCGACTGGTCGACCGCAGCCTGTTCTGGGAGCTGCTCCCCGACCGCGGCCGCGAGATGATCGTCGGCGTCGGTCGCGTGGGCGGGCTCTACATGGGCTTCGTCGCCAACCGCCAGGGGCTCATCGACGACGCGTCGGAACGCGGCTCCCAGAAGCCCGCGGGCATTCTCTACCGCGAGGGCATCGCGAAGGTGGCCGCGTTCAGCCGCGCATGCAACGACGACGGCATTCCGATCTGCTGGCTCCAGGACATCTCGGGCTTCGACATCGGCGTCGAGGCCGAGCGGCAGGGCCTCCTCGGCTACGGCTCGTCCTTGATCTACACGAACAGCACGAACACCGTTCCGATGTTCACGGTGCTGCTGCGCAAGGCGTCGGGCGCGGGCTACTACGCCATGGCGGGCCTACCGTACGAACCGGTCGTCCAGCTCTCGACGCCGCTGACGCGTCAATCCGTGATGGAAGGCCGCACGCTCAGCATCGCGGCGTTCAACACCAAGCTCGACGACGACTTCGAGATCCTGAGCACGGATCCCGAGGAGCGCGCCGAGATCGAGAAGGGCATGGCAGAGACCGAGGCGCGGATCGAGGGCGACATGGATCCCTACAAGTCGGCGTCGCAGATGGACACGGACGAGATCGTGCAGACGTCGGAGCTGCGCGGCTGGCTGGAGGTGTTCGCGGAAGCCGCCTACCAGTCGAGCGGCACGCGTCGAATCAAGAACCCGCGCATCTGGTCGCTCCACGACCTCGCTGCGCTCACGGAGGTGCGAGGATGAGCCAGGTACACGCGAAACGAGAGCTTCGGATCGTCGCGCTCGAGGACGGGAACGTCGGGCTGGCCTCGCCGGACGTCGGCGAGTTCGCGGCGGCGCTTCCGCGCGGAGCGACGCTCAGCCCCGGCATGACGGCGGGCGTCCTGCACCAGCTCGGAAAGTCCTTCGAACTCGTGGTGCCTGCGGGCGCGGGCGGCGCGATCGTCTCGGATCCGCCGAAGTCCATGATGGCGCCGGTCGGCTTCGGAACGACGCTGTACAGGCTCGATCCCGAGGGCATCGCCGCAGGCGGCGCGGGCGTCGGCGCGGCGAGTTCGGGCGCCGCGGGGGACGGATTGTTCGTTCGAGCCGGCCAATCAGGCCGCGTCTGGCACTCCCCCGCACCCGGGGAGCCGGTGTTCTGCACGGCTGGCTCCACGGTCGAAGCGGGCCAGGCCCTGTGCCTGATCGAGGTCATGAAGACGTTCTCCACCGTTCCCTACAAAGCCCAGGACGGGCTTCCTGCGCGGGGTAAGGTGGTGAGGTGGATCGTGGAGGACGGAGGCGACGTCGAATCCGGCATGCCTCTCCTTGAGATCGAGCCCGCCTGACACATAGTTAGTGATGCCCCGATAGCTAGTTAGGCCCCGACGCGTGGGGTGCCTGGGAAGTCCAGTGCGGGCCGTTCGTCCGGACCCGGACCGCCTGCCCCCCCACCACGGCCCCATAGACCGCCGCCCATACGAATGAACCGCGCCATCCCACTCTTCGTAGCCATCGCCGCCTTCGGCGGCGGGCTGGCCTTCCTGGCGCTCAAGACGAGCCCGGAGGAGACGATCCCCCGGCTCTCGGATCCGGCGGAAACGATCGGTCTGCCCGACGAGACGACACGGTCGGAGGCGGCATCCGAGGACGCCCCCAGGCCGACGACGCTCGCGACGATCCAGGACGTGCCTCGCTCCGCGACGACCAGGGGCGGCGCGGCGAGATACTGGGAGGTGATCCCCATGAACGCGCTCGGCCAGCGGATCGACAGCGCGGTCGTGACGGCGACGCCCGCCGATGAACTCGAGGGCGCTGCCGCAGCACTGGAAGCGACGGGCCGCACCCGGTGGACCTCCGTGCCCGCTGGCACCTGGAGCCTCAAGGTCGAAGTGGAGGGCGAACCGACCTGGACCCGCGAGGTCCTCGTCGAGGCCGACGACGCCCTGCGCACGCCGGTCTACGTCGGCAACGAGCTGCGCATCACCGGCGAGGTTCGCGATTCCAACGGGGCGCCGCTGCCCCGGAACACGCCGGTCTTCCTCCTCCCCAAGGGCGCCCAGCACCCAACGGAGGAGGAGCTGCAGCGTGACGTCAAGACCGGGATCCAAGGAACGACCGACGGTGCGATCGCCGTTCAGACGGATGCGGCCGGGCGCTTCAAGACGCGCCTTCCGGAAGCGGGCGAGTATCGCATCTCCGTGGGAACGCCCCGGGGAAACGATGCGGTGCGCTGGACCCAGCCGACGGGCGTGGAGCTGACCTACGGCGGACCGGACCACGTGATCACCACGGTTCCAGCGCGCGCCGAGATGACGGTTCGCTTCGCTGGTCCGAAGGAGGAGCGCCCCACCGCGATGAGCGCGTACATCTTCGACGCGGAGCGCGCCGCCATGATGCAGGCGCAAACCCAGGCCAGAAACGTGCGATCCGATCAGCCGGCCCAGACGCTGGAAGAGGCGCAGCGCGCGGCCAAGGAGGCAGCGCTCGAAGCCGCCGGAGAAGGAAAGACGGGCAAGAACGGGGGCGCCGGAAGAAACGGGAGCGCCGGAAGAAATGGGGGGAAGGGCGGTCAACGCGGCGGAACCGCGCGCACGATGTCCGAGGAGAACGCGAAGATGCAGAACGCCGACTTCGACTCGATGGAAGGCTCGGGCCAGGGAGGCGATACACGCGTGCCGCTCTTCGAACCAGGCTGGCGCAGCATCGGAAGCCGTAGCGTCGACGCGAACGGCGAGGTCGTCTTCAACGACCTTCCCACGAACAAGGACCTCAGATTCCTCTTCGTGCGCGGGGCCGAGCGGATCGCCACCCCGGCTCCGATTCGAATGCGCAAGGAACAGCGCGCCATCGGCTCCGTCGTTCTGCCGCCCCCGACGCTCGAGCCGGGGTTCCACCAGAACGCGCTGGCGACGCTCCAGCTGAAGGACCGTCCCGAGGACCCGGAAGCTCCGCAGCTGAAGGTGGGCGTCGAGTGGAAGGTCGCAGGCCAGTGACGATCTCGGCTTGAAGCGCTCGGAGAAGGCCCACAGGATCCTGGCTCAGCTCGAGGGGTTCTACCCCGAGACTCCGGTCCCCCTGGACCACACGAGTCCGTTCGAGCTCCTCGTGGCGGTGCTCCTGTCGGCCCAGACGACGGACCTGCGCGTGAACCTCGTCACGCCGGACCTCTTCCGCAAGGCGAACACACCTGCAGCGATGGCACGCCTGGAGGTCGACGATATCCTGGCGTCCATCAAGACCTGCGGTCTCGCGCCCACCAAGGCGAAGAACATCAGGCGACTCGCGGAGATGCTGGTCGAAGAGCATGGCGGCGAGGTGCCTGCGTCCCTGGAGGCGCTGGAGGCGCTGCCCGGCGTCGGACACAAGACCGCCAGCGTGGTGATGGCGCAGAGCTTCGGCGTCCCCACCTTCCCGGTGGATACGCACATCCATCGACTCGCCGCGCGCTGGGGCCTCTCGAACGATACGACGGTCGAGAAGACCGAGGCCGACCTGAAGGCGGTGTTCCCCCGGGAGACCTGGAACAAGGTCCACCTGCAGATCATCTTCTTCGGGCGCGAGCACTGCCCGGCTCGGTACCACGATCTCAGCACGTGTCCCATCTGCGCGTGGGCATCCTCGAAGACGAGGCAAGCGCAGGAGAAGCGAAGGGATGCGAGCGTCGCCAAGAAGCGGCGCCCGCAGAGCCCCGGACGCCCTTAGCGAGAGCGCGTGACCTGGCCCAATGATGTGACGTCATGGATGTCACACGGGGGAGATGCGCCTTTCCCCGGATCCGTTACGGTGGAGAGATGAAGCTCATCACCCTGGCGCTCGCGGCGCTGCCGCTGATCTCACTACCGCTCCTCAGCTCCGCGACGAAACCGGTCGCGCCCCGCGCTGCGTCCCCCACCGGCCAGGAGCCCGCCAGCGAGGCACCGAGGCGCGCCGTGCTCGTCACCGGTGCGAGCAGCGGCATCGGTCGCAGGACGGCGGAGTACCTCGCCGAGAACGAATTCTTCGTTTACGCGGGAGCGCGCAAGGACGCCGATCTCGCGGAGCTCGATGCGCTGGAGAACGTCCAGGGCATCCGGCTCGACGTCACGAAGCCGGATCAGATCGCCGCCGCCGTGAAGACCGTGCGCGAAGCGGGCCGCGGGCTTCACGGGCTCATCAACAACGCGGGAGTGTTCGTGCTGGCGCCTCTCGCCGAGGTTACCGAGGAGGACCTGCACTTCCAGATGAACGTCAATGTCTACGGTCCCTACCGCGTGACGAAGGCGTTCGCGGATCTCCTGATCGAGAGCCAGGGTCGCGTCTCCACGACGGGGTCCATCAGCGGCCATGCCACCTGGGGGCTCGGGGGCCCCTACACGATGTCGAAGCACGCGGTGGAGGCCTACACCGACGTGCTCGCGCTGGAGCTGGAGCCGCTCGGCGTGAAGGTCAGCATCGTCGAGCCCGGCAACTTTCGGTCGCAGATCTTCCAGAGCACGGTCGAGCGCCTGCAGGCCAGGGGCTACACGGCCGAAGGTTCGCGCTACGAAGCGCAGCTGAAGGGTTTCCTGGCGCGCGACCAGAGCCGCTCGGATGCGGCCGACCCCCTGCCCGTCGCCAAGGCGTTCCTCGATGCGATGACGTCGGAGACGCCCAAGCGCCGGTACATGGTCACGCCGAACCAGCGGGAAGCGGATCTCACCCTGGGAGCTGCGCTGAAGCGAATCGCGGAACTCAACCAGGACCAGCCGTTCTCCGTCAGTCGCGCGGATCTACACAGTGCCCTCGACAGTGCCCTCGACAGGGCCCTCGACAGGGCCCTCGACGCCGTCGGTCGCTGATCCGGAAACATGATGAAGGACTCTCGCTCCCTGGTCGCGTCGCTCATCGGGACCCTCTGGCTCGCGCTCGCTCCGCTGGCGCAATCGCAGGAGCCGCTGAACGTCCTGTGGCTGAGCGTCGAGGACATGAGCCCCTGGATCGGCCCCTACGGAGATCGCACGGTACCGACCCCGGCGCTCGACGGCTTCGCCCGTGAGGCCATTCGCTACGACAACGCGTTCGCCGATTCGCCGGTGTGCGCGCCCGCTCGGACGGCGCTCATCACCGGGACCTATCCGACGCGCATGGGCGCGATGCACATGCGCGTTCGATCGCGCTCCCTCCCGAGCGACACCACGCCGATCTACGAGGCGGTGCCGCCGGTCCACGCCCGATGCTTCCCGGAGACGCTTCAGCTCGCGGGCTACTACACGACGAACTGCGCCAAGGAGGACTACCAGTTCCGCGCGCCGGCGTGGACCTGGAACGACTCCAGCCGAAAGGCCGACTACGCGAATCGCCCTTCAGGCACGCCGTTCTTCAGCGTCTTCAACCACGGTGGCACGCACGAGAGTCAGGCCTTCCCCGAGGCGAAGCGCCGCCCGTCCGCGGTCGAAGATGACTCCGTACCGATCCCTCCGATCTACCCGGATACGCCGAGGGTGCGCGATGCTCTGAAGCGCACCTACGACAACATCGCCGCGATGGACCGCTGGTTCGGCGGACACCTGGAGCGACTGGAGAAGGAAGGACTGGCCGAGTCGACCGTCGTATTCTTCTTCTCGGACCACGGCGTGGGGCTCCCGCGCGGCAAGCGCTCGCTCTACGGAACGGGAACGCGTGTGCCGCTCCTCGTCCGTTTTCCCAAGGGGCGCGGCCCCCAGGACCTTCCGCCCGGAAGCGCCACCGATCGGATCGTGAGCTTCATCGACTTCGGCCCCACCGTGCTGAGCCTCGCGGGCATCGCACCGGACCTGCGTCTCGACGGTCGCGCCTTCCTCGGGGCCCACGCGGCGCCGCCGCGCGAGCTGGCGTTCTTCCACGCGGATCGATTCGACTCGGCCATGGACCGGACGCGCGCGGTGACCGATGGCACGCGGCTCGTGATCCGCAACCTGATGCCCGAGGTGCCGCACCTGATCGCGAACGCCTACCGCGAGCGGATCCCGATGACGTGGGATCTCTATGCGCTCCGCGACGGCGGGGACCGAGCTTGGACCCGCGCGCCCGCGCAGTGGCAGGTCGGCTCGACGCGGCGGCCCGAGGTCGAATGGTACGACCGAACGGGCGACCCCTGGGAGGTCCGCAACCTGGCGGGCTCGGAGGGACTGGTGGCCGAGGAGCGCGCTGCCTTCGGGGCGCTCGACGCGGCGCTGGAAGCCTGGATGACCGACACCGGTGACCTGGGCCTGGTCGCCCCCGAGGAGGAGATGATCCGACGTTTCCTCTGGCCGCCGGACGGCGAACAGCCGCAGACGGCCGCTCCGAGCGTCGAGCGCGCGGAAGGTGGCGGATGGGTGCTCAAGAGCTCGACTCCCGGCGCTTCGCTCGCCTACAGGCTAGGTCCGGACGGCCCGTGGCATACGATCGCCCCCGGACAGGAGTTCATCTGGCCGGGGCCTGGCTCCGGCGACGCGCCTCCGGAACAGGCCGCCATTCAGCTCTGGGCTCACCGGGCCGGCTTTGCCCCCTCTAGGAGTCTGCGCCACTGAATGCGGTTTCGCGAGTGCCGTCAGGATTCGCGCTCGCAAGGCGCGCCGGCCCCCCCATGGTTTGATGCCATTGGGGTTTGGCGCAACGCCGCGAGCGTGGATCCTGGCGGTGCTCGCGGAATCGCATTCTGTGGCGCAGACTCCTAGCCTGCATTATTCACGAGTTTGCTCCACCAGTGCGTTCAAACCGCGGTGTGGCAAGGAAGACGACCGAACGAAGCGGAGGCGGGCCCGTAGGCCCGTCGAGCATTCTGTGAGGGAGCCCGCGAAGCGGGCGGCAGCCAAAGGCTGCCGTCTGACGCCGCCACGGCGTGGTTTGGGCGTGCTGGTGGTGCAAACTCGTGAACAATGCAGGCTCCTATGAGCACGGCCTCGTCAAGGTCGTTGTAGTGAATTTTGGTCGTCGTCCTGCTCCTGGATGATTGAATCGTTGGGCGGTTGGCAGCCCTGGGCAGGATGTATCTCGGCAGACCTTTGGAATCTGCTGCGTGATACCCATCTCCGCCCAACCCGCGCGTGCAATCTCGCCTGCGGCTTCGCGGGCGGAGTCTGACCTGAGCTAGAGAACGTCACAGTCCCTGTGCCTCCAAAGGGCGCTGGGCGGCCGCAGCCGCCCAGAGCGCTACCTTTCTTTGGTCTGTTCTTCCACCACGAAGGCGGCGCACAAAGTGCAAGCACGCTCGGAGTCTTCATAGCTTTCTTGCGTAGTAGCGTGGACGCGCCAGAGGCTGGCTTGGGAGGGTCGCCGCGCGACAAGCTCCTATCCGTCTCGGGGTCTGTGCCCCGAAGGCCTAATGCTGCGTTCGCCCGAAGGCGTTGCGAAAGCCAGTGAAGAAACCGCTCCTTCTAAGTCGTGGCCCACCGGCGGATGCGATGAGCATCCCACCCAGCCGGGCGATGACGAGCTGATTTCCCTCGTGGCGTCCTGCGCTCTATGTGTTCTCGTTGGCCTCCGATTCGTCGTCCTGTTCGAAAAGTGCCCCTGGCGACTGCTTCATCTAGGCAAACGAAGCGGCCTCGATGAAGCGCCTCCGCCCGCACTGCAAGCGAGTCTCCTGGAGCACCGGTGCGAGTCACGCGGGACTCCCCTCCGCGTTCGTTGTCTTGAGTACGGCACCGGTGGGGACTACGCCGTGTTCGACGAAGTGCCAGAACTCGACGAGTAGTTTCCTCGCCACCGCGACGATCGCTTTTCGCTTCGCGCGGCTTCCTCCCTTGCCGACGTGCTCGTGGTACCACTTCGTCGTCCGGCTATCAGGCTGCCAGCGTAGCCATAGCCATCCGAGTTCGACCATGAGCGTCCGAACGCGCGGATTGCCGCTCTTCGAAATGCCTTGGTCTCGTCCCATGTTGCCACTCTGGAACGGTGTGCCCGTCAAACCGGCGAGTGCGCCCACCTGACTTCGGTTGTCAAAGTCTCTCCAGCCGAAGAACTCCGTGGTCAGCACGTAGCTTCCAATGTCGCCCACCCCACGGAGCTGACTGAGGATGGCGGCCTTGCGGGCTGCAGAGGTGGCCTTCTCTGGCTCGGCGCGTGCCTCGCGAAGGACCTGGCGCTGCCGCTGCTCGAGCTCTTTGATCTGCTTGGTGAGAAGGGAGTACAGCTGCCAGCTTCGCTTGACGCTTCGCAAGCACTCAGGTGGGAGTCGTTTGCCATCCCACTGTCGGGCGGCCTTGAGCGCGGTGAGGAAGTCCTTGTCCCTAAAGCTGCCCAGGCGGGGATTGAGGTCTACTCCGTGCTCGAACAGGCTCGCTTGGATCTTGTTGGCGGCCTGCTCTCGTCGCTTTTTGAGGGCCTTGAGGTCCCGGGGCAAGATCCGCTTATCGACTGACTCGAGCGGAGGGACTCGTACGACGCGGAGAACGCGCTCTCCATCGCCATGTCGAGCGAGAAGTTGCGCCATCTTCTGGGCGTCCACCCTGTCGGTCTTGACCTTCCGACTCCGCCTATCGACCTCAATGCTCGCGGGATCGATGATGACGTTCTCGATGCCGTGGGCGAGCAGGAATCGGTGGATCCAGAAGCCGTCGCGACCCGCTTCGTAGCAGCTCTTGACCAGAGTGTTCTCTGGAAGATTGAAGTGCTTCTTGGCCGCTTCGATCTCCGCGAGAAACCCATCGAGGTCCCTGGCGCGAACGTCGCGGATCTTCGCTTTGGACACTCTGTCGAGGGTGATGCCGAGCTTCCAAGTATCTTTGCTCAGCTCGAGGGCGACGTAGAGGACGGGGGTTGCAGTAGTATTTTGAACGGCTGCCTGGGCCATGAGTAGCTCCGTGCTCGCCAGTTGCCCTTCGCCGTCAAAACTCGGGGCGCTGGCTGGTTCAGGCAGCCTCTCTTCCACTCCGGTCCACTACCGGGGCGGTCAAAGCTGCCGTGCAGGACACTTTCGCTTTCGCGCGGCGTCCTGGAAAGGCCTGCCCCATAGCATCTAGCTCTGAACTCGCGTTGAATTCGCGCTGAGGTGAAATCGAAGGGCTCATCCGCTTTCCCCCCGGAATCCTGGTGCGAACGGGGTCCACAGCTCATCTTCTTCCGCCCCCAACCCCTGGCAAGCGAGCCACCGATGATCCAACCCGAGCACGACCCTGACCCAGACTCTTCCGAAGAGGCCATCGATCCCGCTATCAGGGCGGCAGGCGACGCGCTGGACAACGGAGACCCGGAGTCCGCGCTCGTCGAAGCGGCGCGGGCGAAGGACCCCGGCGAGCGAGCGCTGATGGAGGTCCGCGCCTACATGGCGATGGGCATGCTGGAAGCGGCCGAGGGCGCCCATGGACGCGCCGTCGAAGCGCTGGGCGACGATGACGTCGACGTGGTGGAGATCGAGGGCGAAATCGCGCTCCTGAACTGGGAGCTGGAGCACGCCACCGAGTGCTTCGAAGCCATCGCCGAGGTCGAGGACGATCCCTACATCCTGGAGCGTCTTGCGCTCCTGGCCGACCTCGCGGGGGACGAGGACGCATCGCACGCATTGATGGAGAAGGCCCGCGAACTCGACCCGGAGCGCCCGGAGCCGATCCGCCTGTCCGAGGAGGCGTTTGCGTCCGTCGTGGACGAGGCGCTCGCCGACATGCCCCCGGAGTTCAAGAAAGCGGTGGAGTCCGCTCGCATCGTCAGCGAGCCCGTCCCGTTCGTCGAGCTCGACGATCAGTCGGAGGAGGCGATGGTCCCACCGGACGTGCTCGGCCTCTTCGTGGGCCCCACGATCCACGAGCTGGCCGACGCGGTCTCGGGCGAGCTCCCTCCCACGATCTACCTCTTCCAGCGCAACCTGGAGCGCATGGCCAGGGGTCCCGAGGAGCTCGCCATCGAGATCCGGGTCACGCTCTTCCATGAGATCGGTCACCTCCTAGGATTGGACGAGGACGAAGTGGCCGCGATGGGCCTCGCCTGATCTTCAAAGAGCCCCCCCTCGGGCCCCCGCGAGGGGCCTCACCATGGAACCAACCAGCTTTCTCCAGCGCGTGGACGCGATCATCCGACGAGTCGAAGACTGGCTCGAGGACTTCGATCCCGACGAGGTCGACTTCGAGACGGCCGACGGCCTGATCAAGATCCAGTTCCCGGGCGGGCCCACGTACGTGCTGAACCGACAGACGGCAGCGGATCAGATCTGGTACGCGGCAGGCGACCGCGCCTGGCACTACAACCTCGACGAGGCGTCCGGTGAGTGGCGTGCCGACAAGGACGAGCACGAACTCTTCGCGAAGATCTCGGAGACCGTGTCGAAGAAGCTCGGACGCGACGTCCGGATCGACCCCGAATAGCGCCATCACTTCCACATGAGCCACGAGCCCATCCAGCTTCACCGACTCGAGGGATTCTTCTGGGTCGCACGCACGGGCGGGTACGCAAAGGCGGCGCGCGCGTTCCCCTATCCGATCACGCAGCCCGCGGTTCACAACCAGGTCAAGAAGCTCGAGGACGAACTCGGCGTCTCCCTCTTCGAGCGCGTCGCGAAGGACCGGATGGCCCCGACCGCTGCGGGCCAGCGCCTGTACGACTTCGTGCGCCCCTTCTACGAAGCGCTGCCCACGGTGCTGCGCTCGGTGCGCGGCGGCGAGTTCGGCGGCGAGCTGCGCGTCACCTCGACGAGCCTCCTCCTCCGCCATCTCGTGCCCGCATGGATCCAGCGTCTGCACGCGAACCATCCGGACGTGATGGTGCATCTGGAGGAGACCGCGGACGACGCGATCGACCTCCTGCGCAAGGGCTCGGTCGACCTCGCGATCGATCACCTCTACGAGGTGCCTTCGGATATCGCGACGATGCCGGTCGCGCTGGTGGAGCCCCGCGTGGTGCTGCCTGCGTCGCATCCTGAAGCGAAGGCGATTCTCTCCGGGAAACGGCCCTTCGAACTCGCGCGGCTGGACCAGACGCCCTTCGTGGCGTACGCACCGGGCCAGCGCGCCCGCGACCTCCAGTTCATGGCCCTCGCCCAGGAGGAGATCACGCCGCCGTCGATGCTGTCGGGCACGAGCGCCGAGGTGATCATGGGCTTCGTCTCGGCGGGCCTCGGATGGTCCATCCTGCCCGCGATCGCGCCGGACGGCGCCACCTTCGACGTGGAGGGCGTGGTGTCCGCGCCGCTGCCGATCCAAGCGCCCGGCCAGAACGAGGGTCCCGCCTTCGAGATCGTGGCGGCGTGGCGCAAGAACACGCCGGAGAATCCGCTTCTCGACGCCATGCTCGAAGCGGCCCCGAAGATCGAACGCTGATGCGCACCGTCTCCATTACCCGCTACGTCACGCCGCTGCGCGAAGGCGGCTCGATGCCCGCCATCGTCGAGGCCGACGACGACGGCCTCTACGTCCTGAAGTTCCGAGGCGCAGGCCAGGGAACCAAGGCGCTGATCGCAGAACTCGTCTCGGGGGCGATCGCGGACGCCCTCGGCCTGCCGATTCCGGAGCGCGTCTTCGCGGAGGTCGACACGGATCTCGGCCGCACCGAGGCCGATCCGGAGGTCCAGGAGCTGGTGCAGGCGAGCGGCGGCACGAACCTCGCCCTCGACTACCTGCCGGGCTCGGTCAACTTCGATCCGCTCGCGGATCTCGATGCGACGAACACGACGCTCGCGTCGCGGATCGTCTGGTTCGATGCGTTCATCAGCAACGTGGACCGCACGCCGCGGAACACGAACATGCTGATCTGGCACGGGAAGCTCTGGCTGATCGACCACGGCGCCTCGCTGTACTTCCATCACGGCTGGAACGGCTCGCTCGAGAAGGCAGCGGCGCCTTTCACTCACATCCAGGACCACGTCCTGCTGCCCCAGGCGACGGAGATCGAGGCCGCCGACGCGGAGCTCGCGCCGCGTTTGACCGCGGCCTTCTTCGAGGAGACCCTGGCGCAGGTTCCGGACGACTGGCTCGCCTCCGAAGGCGCCTTCGGAGATCCGCCTGCGCTGCGCGCCACCTACGTCGCTTACTTCCAGCGCCGCCTCGAAGGCCGCGCGGCGTTCGTGCAGGAGGTGCTCCGTGCCCGAGGCGCATAGCTACGACTACGCGGTCGTGCGCGTCGTGCCCCGTGTTCATCGCGAGGAGTTCCTGAACGCGGGCGTGATCCTCTCCTGCGAGGGCGAGGACTTCCTGGAGGCCCGCATCGACCTGGATCGCGACTGCCTGCTGCGGATGGACCCGGGCGCCGACCTGCCAAGAATCGAGAAGCACCTGGAGTCGATCGTCCAGATCTGCGCAGGGGGCCCCGGTTCCGGACCGATCGGAGCGCTGTCCCGACGCGCACGCTACCACTGGCTGACCGCGCTGCGCAGCTCGATGATCCAGACGTCCCTGTCACACATGGGATTCACCGAGGACGCGAGCGCGACCCTGCACCGCCTGACGCGGCAGCTCGTGTCCCGCGACGCCGATTCGGCTTAGCGACCACTCTCCGAGACCTGCGCGGTCGTCGTCGCCTCGGGCAGAACGTCGTTCTGCGCTCGAAGTCCCTGTTAAGTGATGTGGGGAGTCCCCGAGCTTGGCACTGGCCTCCAAACCAACGTTTAGAGCCCACGCTCGGCAGTCCAGGTATCGCCAGCTCCTCGCCCGACTGCAGCATACTCCGCAGACCTTTCCCAGCGTCCCGGCCTCACTTGTCCTGAAGTCGAACGTCCAGCCGTTGAACGCGGGCCTCGCGCTCCGGGGACAGCGTGAAGAACACCCGCAGGTCCTGATTCATGGCCCGGATCACGAAGGTGCCGCGCAGCTGGTTCACGGGGACGATCGGGTCCACGGAGAGGATCGGGCCCGCTTCCTGGAGGAGCTTCTGGACGCTCGCCATGCGCAGCTCACGCGGCTCGTCCAGGTAGAAGTTGTCGGCGAGGATCTCGTCGCCGAGGGCCATGTCCCAGGTCTTCATCAGCTCGACCACCTGCGGTACACGCGAGCGGAGCGTGTCGGAGATCGGGAGCACGCGCTCCGGGAGCTGGGCCTTCTCGAAGAGCAGCTGCCCCACCGCCTCGTGCGCGGGGCGCGAGGCTCCGTAGCGGTGATTGGAGAACGAGAGGATCGCCACGCCGTGGTCGGGGAAGAACTGGTAGTTGCTGCCGAAGCCGGGCAGGCCGCCCGTGTGCTCGATGCGGCGGACGCCGCGGCAGTCGGTGCGCGCGATCAGCCCGTAGCCGTAGCCGCGCATGCTCGGGCACGGGGCTCCGCTCGCGTCCTTGGCGTCCGGGGAGAGGCGCAGATGAGTGGGACTGTGCATCTCGCGCAGGGTGCTGCGCTTCACGGGGCCATCGTCGGGTCCGCTGTGCGCTGGCCACGCCGACATGTGGAACGCGACGTACTTGCCGAAGTCGTGGATCGAGGTGATCAGGCCGCCGATCGCGCCGAAGGCTCCGGTGTGCAGCATCGGCTCGGGGATCCACTCGCCGTCCTGCCAGAGGTAGCCCTGGGCGAGACGATCCGCGGGCACGTCCTCGTACTCCCAGTAGGTCTCGTTCATCCCGAGCGGGGCGAGGATCTCATCCGTGATGTAGTCCTGGTAGGGCCTTCCCGCGACGCGCGTGATGATCGTCCCCAGCATCCCGTACCCGAGGTTGCTGTACTCGTAGCCCGTCGAGGGAACGGTCGACATGGAGAGGCCCGCCTCCAGGAACGCCATGAACTCGGCGTCGGAATCCTCGAGGTGCCGGTCCGCCCAGGGATTGTCCTCGGGGAAACCGGAGGACATCGTCATCAGGTTCGCCAGGGTGATCGGCGGCGAGTCGCTCGTCGGGTACCGCAGGTTCCGGATCTCGGGGAGGTAGTCGACGACGGAATCCTGGAGCGATAGCTCCCCCTCGTCGCGCAGCTTCAGGATCGCCATCGACGTGAAGCTCTTCGTCATCGAGGCGATGTGGAACTCCGAGTCGGCGGTCACGGGTTCGCGGGTCTCCAGGTTCACGAAGCCGACGCCGTCCGCCAGCACGAGTTCACCGTCCACGAGGACCCCGAACGCGTGGCCTGGATAGTGGTGGTCGCGCGCGTTCCGCTCGAACAACGCGCGAATCTCGGGCAGCACCGCCTCGATCCGCGCGCGGCGCTCCGGGTCCGTGAAGCGCGCGGGTTCGAATCCAGGGAGGACGGCCTGGGGCGTGATCGGCCCGAGCGCCGCGCCATGGCCCCCACAGCCGGAGAGCCAGGCGAGGAGGGCGAGCCAGAAGGGATGCTGTGTTCTCATGTTCCGGGGGGTCCGTGGAGCGGTCGAGGCGGGGCAGGGCTGGTACCGTACCACTCCGATGAACTGGCCCCCCAACGAAGAGTGCCCCTGCCACAGCGGTACGAAATACAAACGCTGCTGCCGGCCCCTCCACCGGGGATCGGCGGCCGAGACGCCCGCCGCTCTGATGCGCTCGCGCTTTTCGGCTTTCGCCTGCGGCCTCAGCCGCCACGTCATGGACACGACGCATCCCGACGGCACCGCCTTCGAGGCCGACCGAGCCGCGTGGGAGCGATCGATCCAGACCTTTTCCGACGGCATCGAGTTCGCAGGCCTCGAAATCCTGTCGTCGGATATCGATGGCGACGAGGGCCACGTGAGTTTCCGCGCGATGCTCCTGCACGCGGGAAAGGACGCCTCGTTCACCGAACACAGCCGCTTTTTGAAGGAGGGCGGCCGATGGCTGTACCACTCCGGCACGATCGAATGATCGCCGGCGGACCCGTGCCTACTTCACCTTCTCTCCGATCTCCGCTGCCTTGCGCACCAGCTCGGCGATGTTCGGGTCGATCGTCCCCTGGGAGAAGGTCACCCGCACCGCCCCCCCGCTCGTCGCAGACGATCGGTTGATCGCCACGGCACGCACCGCGTCGCCCTCCGAGTGACCCATGATGAAATCGGTCTCCACCATCCCGCTGAGCGAGTACGAACCGTTCTCGCGGTAGAGCGAGCCTTCCAGCGTGGTCACGTAGTCATCGGAGATCGGCAGTTCCACCCGATCGTAGTACACGGAGAGCCCCTTGAGCGAAAGGCGCATCGGACCGGGCGTCCATCGGATTCCGTTCAGCGCGCCGCCTTCTCCCTGGGAGCGCAGCTCCGTGTCGCTCGCGCAGAGTTCGCTCGCGATGGACGGGTGGAGCTTGACGCGCAGGGGCCCCGGACGGAGTTCGACCTCGCCTTCCTGCTCGAACTCCTCCTCTCCCATGGTGAACACGAAGTCACGCATCTCGATATCGAGGGAGCGGCCGCCTCCGCCTCCTTCGCTCGCATGGATCTCTTCGAACCAGGGCATGTACGCCCGCAGGATCCGCTCGCAGAACAGATCATCGAGCGGAACCGAGACGCTGGCCCGGGGGATCGTCATGGTTCCGGACTCGTAGACGCCCTCGATGCGATCCGATCCGTCCAGCAGCGCCCTGACCACGATCGGCGACGAGAACCCGCGGCCACTCCCGGCGCCGCGGGCGGGCCCCGCGAGGAACCTGGGCATGCCGATGCCCTCCAGAACGAGGCGATCGAAACGCGCCGGAAGGAGCACCGCCAGGTCAGCGGGAAGGGGTGCCAGCTTCTGAACGAGCGCCAGCGGAATCTGCGGCAAGGTCAGGTCCAGCCTCGGGGACAGATCCTCTCCTGGCGTCAGCGCGGAGCCCGGGATGGAGAGGCTCAGCCTGGCGAACTGTCGCGAGGGCGCCGTTCCGGCCGGTGGCTCCACGCGCCAGCGAGACTGCACCGTGGCGCCGAGTTCGCCTGTCAGCACCACGCTCGTCCACCAGTGCGTCCACTGCAGACGGTCCTCGGCGCGGCGCTCCGTGACACCCGCTGGCCACAGCGTGAGCGCTGCGCCCGAGGGCTCCGTCGACGTCAGACTCAGGTCGGCGTCGGTCCTCCGAAGCACTCCAGCCACCGCTCGAGCCAGGCTGGCGGCACGGGCCTGTCGACGTCCCGTGGGCCCGTCGGTGCCCTGTCTCTCGCTGGACCGCACAGACCCGAAAAGCCTCTCCACCGTGAGAGCCTGCGCCGCGAGCGGGAGCTGAAAGCTGCGGCTCCGGACGGACCAGTCCGCCTCGTCACGAACGTCTTCGAAGACGATGGTGTCGGGCGGGACGAGGCTCCCCATGAACCGAGAGAGTCGAGCGGATGGGAGCCGGAGGCTCGCTTCGATCGCGTTGTCCTCACCCACCGCCGGCTCGGCGATGAGCTGATCTCCCCGACGCCTGCCGAGGACAGCCACGCGGCCGAGGTCGCCGTCGAGCTTCAGGGAGAATCGCGCTCCCTCCGCACCACCGTCCTCCGCGACCGGACCCGTCGGATCCATGAGCGGCAGCATCCCGTAGCGGAAGTCGACGCTCGCCCCGTTCTCGAAGTAGAGCGCAGCCGCGGCCAGCAACGTGCTCGCCATCGAACCGTAGGTGTCCCGCGACGTGAACCCGCGATCGGCGCCATCGGACGAACCGTTCCCCGCCGATCCCACCGCGGCGCCCCGGGGCACGAGCCCGAGAAGCCTCAGCGTGGCGAGCGGGATCGGCTGCGCCTCGACCGAAGCCGACCTGAGCCCATGGGCATCCCCCACCGGCCCGCCGAAGTTCAGCGCGAAGGAGACGAGCGCTTCACGGGACCGGCCGTACTCGACGCGCGCGTCCTTCAGCTTCACCTGGTACCCCACCCGGCTCTTCGTGGCCTGGATCACGAGGTCCGAGACCGTCGCCTCCAGCCGACCTGACCCCGCGCCGATCGTGGCCTCCGACGCCATGTCGACGAAGCGAGCCCTGCGCACCTGGATCGTGGTCTGAATCGAGCGCTGGTCCTCGTCCCCCTCTTCATCGAGGCCGCGCCCCAGGGCGCTCAGCAGAACGCCGAGCTCCGAACGTCCGTCCCCGGCGTCGATGCCGAGGCAGCGCCCGAGATCCGACGTGCCGTCCGCGTCGACGCGCGCCGTGATCTCCGCATCGGTGACCTTGAACTCCCACTCCGTCGACGCCGAGTCCAGCAGCTCCAGCAGGGACGGAAACCGCAGGGCAAACTCCGCGACCTTCTCCTGCTGACCCGACTCGTCCGGGCGCGTCATGAGCGTGATGCGACGGGCTCGCTGGGGCCTCTTCCAGTGCAGCTCGAGATCGTAGACCTCGACGTCCGCGTCGACCCGTGCCTCGATCGCCCGCTCGATCAGGCGCCCTCCCCAGCCCGACAGAAGCTGGGGCGCCGCCGCTGCGATCGCCAGCGCCGCTCCGACGAGGAACGCCATGCACCCGCAGCCGCCGGAAACCAGCGAACCCCAGCAGCCTCGCCTCGACGAGCGCTTCGGGGGTGCCCCGGCGGCCGCGTCGGAGGCGGTCCCGGTCGACTCCTGATCGGATGATGGTCTGACGGACATCGTGGAAGCGGTCTTCGGACCCGTCAGTTCCAGCTCGGATCCGGGGGAAGATGAGCGAGGGATTCGCCCCCTCCCGGAACCCTGGCCAGCGCAGCGCGCCACACCGATTCCCCCGTCCCCTCGGCGAAGACGAGGTCGGCCGTCGCGGGGACCGGAAGCCAGGATCCCATCCGCATTTCGGCGTCGAGCTGTCCTTCCCCCCAGCCGGAGTAGCCGACGACGAAGCGTGCGAACGAGTCTCCGTCGGGCTGACCGGCGAGGAACTCGGCGACCTGATCGAGATCGGCGCCTAGCCGTACGCCCGGCGCGACCTCGACGCCCGCTCGCATGGAGGCCAGCGGCGAACCCCAGTCGGAGTCAGAGCCAGATCCTGCCCCATGACCGGCTTCCGCCTCCAGCATGGCCGCGCTGAGTTCGTCCTCGACCGACTCCAGTTCGAGCTCCCCCACGCCGATCCCCGGCGGCAGTCGATGAAGGATCTGCAGCGAATTGGGGCTCACGGGACCGCCGCTCCGGATCGGAAGGTCCAGGCCACCCAGCACAGGGCTCTCCGGAAACACGTCCTTGATCATCGCACGACTGGTGCGATTGACGGTCATGCCGAAGGCTCCGTTCTCGTCGTGCTGACAGATCAGCACGACCGTGTGCATGAAGTTCGGGTCCTGCATGCTCGGTGCGCTCAGCAGCAGATGCCCCCTGAGGCTGGGGAAGCTCATCGTCGGCCTCCGCTCCGACGAAGGGAGAAGACAGCCTCCACGTGCGGAGTGTGCGGGAAGAGGTCGACCGGCTCGACCGATTGGAGCTCGTAGCCGGCCTCGACGAAAGCCGCCACGTCCTGGGCGCCGGTTTTTGGGTTGCAGGAAACGTAGACGACGCGGGGGCTTCCGAGATCGATCAGCTGCGCGGGCACCTTGGGGTGGAGACCCGCGCGCGGCGGATCCACGACGAGTACGTCGGGGCGCACGCTGCGCTCGTCGAGCGCCTCGCGCATGGTCGCGAGGACGTCGCCCTCGTGGTAGGTCGCGTTGGCGACGCCGTTGCGCTCCGCGTTGAGCCGCGCATCGCGCACCGCCGTCGGCGCGGATTCGAAGCCGACGATGGCGCCGGCGTCCTCGCCGATCACCAGCCCGATCGTGCCCGCGCCGCAGTACACGTCGAAGAGGGTGTCCCGCGCTTCCAGCGCCGCGCGCTCCCGGACGATCTCGAAGAGCCGCTCGGCCTGGGCCGTGTTGGTCTGGAAGAACGAGTCCGCGGAGATGAGGAAGCGCTTGCCGCTGATGATGTCCGAGATCGTGCCCGGGCCCATGAGCACGTGCTGCTCCTCGCCATAGGCCACGGTCGCCTCGCGCGTCGTGAGGTTCTGGACCACGGTCGTGACGCCTGGGAAGCGCTCGATCAGGGTGGCGACGTAGGCGTCGATTTGAGCCGCGGCTCGCTCCGAGGTCACCAGATTGATCATCGTCTCCCCGGTTCGCTCGCCGCGGCGCAGAACGAGATGCCGGAGCAGGCCCGTATGGCTCTTGAGATCCCAGGGGCTGAGGCCCCGCTCGATCGCCAGCTCGCGCGCGGCGCGCACGATCTCGCTCGCGCCCTCGAAGGCGATCGCGCAGTGTTCTACGTCGAGGACCTTCTGGTAGAGCCCGGGCGCATGGAGCCCGAGCCCGAACGACGCGTCGACGCCCTGGGGCTCGTGCTCCAGGATGTAGCGCTTCGACCCGAAGGTGAAGTCCATCTTGTTCCGGTAGCCCTCCAGGCGCGGCGCGGGGACCACGTCACCGACCTCGGCGGTGAGCGCGACGCCGCGGGCCTCGAACGCGCGCACCACGGCGTCCTCCACGAGCAGGCGCTTCTGGCGCAGCTGCTCGGCGTAGTCGAGCGTCGGAAGCGCGCAGCCGCCGCAGACTCCCGCGTGAGGGCACCGCGCGGGCGACGCGTGCGGGCCGGGATCGAGGATCTGTTCGATGCGACCGTCGAGTCGCTTCTTGGACCGGCCGAGGACGCGCGCCTGGATCGTCGCGCCGGGGTTGGCGAAGCGCACGGTGAGCTTCGCCTTCGGCACGGGTCCCACGCCGCGGCCGCGATCGTCGATGCGCTCGATGAGAACGTCGACGAGTTCGTTCTTGTGGGGCCTGCGCTCCTCCCATGTGGACCCCCCTTTGGACTCCACTGGGGACTCCACCGATGTCGATGGCGCCTGCGCGTGGGGGCTGGGCGGGACGGAAGCTGCGTCCGAGCTGGGCGGCGTATGGGGCATGGGTTGGATCCCCCACGATTCGGGTCCAGGGCGGCCTGACACCAGGGGGTGCCACAGCGTACGCTTCTGGCCCCACCGTGCGCCACATTCCCTGCGGCCCGCCCTTCTCCACCGCGCGAAATTCAACGACGACCCCATGAGCGACCTCATCTCCCACGACCGAGCAGCCGCAGGCTCCACGGAGAGAGGATCGCGCGTGGCGGCGGCCGTCGGGTTCATCGCGGCGGCAGGGATCCTGCTCTTCCTGGCTGACAGGCTGGCGTATTTCGTCGACGACGCATTCATCACGTTTCGCTACTCGCGCAATTGGTCGGAATGGGGCCTGCCCGTTTTCAACAGCTTCGAGCTGCAGGACGGCTTCGAGCGCGCCGAGGGGTACAGCAACTTCCTCTGGATGGCGCTCCTCAGCCTGCTGCACGGGCTCGGCGCGAACCTGGAGACGGTCACGCCGGTACTCCAGGCAGGAACGGGTGTGCTCACCCTGGCCCTCGTGGCCCGGGCGGCGGGGCTGTCCCTCGGACTCGGGGTGGTCGGCGCGTTCTCCGCTCCGGTCCTGCTGGCGACGGCCGCTCCCTTCGCCGCCTGGACGACCGGTGGGATGGAGACCGGGCTCTTCACGCTTCTCCTGACCGCGTTCTTTCTCTCTGGCCTGCGAACGACCGGCGACCGCCGCGGCCTCCAGCTCGGGCTTCTCGGCGGGCTGGTGGCCCTCGTTCGCGTGGAGGGCATGGCGTGGGTGATCGGCACGCTCGCCGCGGTGACGGCAGCGGAGTGCCTCAACGGTCGCGGGCTGTCGGGTGTGCTCGCGGAGAAGCGGCGGCTCTGGATCGGGCTCGGCCTGGCCGCGCTCGTGCTCGCCGGACAGCTCGCGTTCCGCAAGGCCGTCTACGGCGAGTGGATCTCCAATACGGTGACCGCCAAGACCGGCGGCGCGGGCTCCGAGGTGTACGGGCGCGGGCTGCGTCAGGTCGCGAGCTGGTGCCTCGTCACGCTCACGCCGATCGCTGCGGTCCTCGCCCTCCCATCGGCGCTCGGTCACGGCTCGAAGCGCGCGCGCTGCGCCGCGCTGGCCGCGTTCTTCACCGCCCTCGGTTTCGTTTTCTACAACGTGATCACCGGCGGGGACTGGATGCCGTACTTCCGGTTCCTCGCGCCGGTCGCGCCGATGCTCGCGCTGCTGATCGCGATCGGCCTCGATCGAATCCCGAAGGCCGCCGGCCCCGTGCTCGGTCTCGGCGTCGTCGCCCTGCAGCCCCTCACGCTCTTCGACCACCACGTGGCGCCAGAGTCCCTCCGCGAGTCGCTTCGGTTCCGGAGCTTCAAGGGCGGCTACCGCACCGAACTCCAGCGCATCGACGCGGCGCGCCTGAACGCCGGGTACTTCGGACAGCTCGGCGCGGCCCTCGCCCTCGCCACCGAGCCCGGTGACGTGCTCGCCTTCGGCGCGATCGGCTCCCCCGGCTGGTACGCGCCGCGACTCGACTTCCTCGACCGGAACGGTCTGGTGACGCCCATCGTCGCGCGACGCGAGGTCGACCTCGGCGATGGCACGGCGGGCCACGAGAAGCGCGTCGCCCACGCGTTCTTCCTCGACGCCGGAGAGCCAGCGCCCAGGTGGATGTTCGCGAAGCTTCTGCCCGGACTCTTCGACACGACGAGCGGCCCGCAGGTCCAGGAGGCAAAACGCGCGATGCGCCAGGACGCCGTGGTGGGCAAGCCGCCCGAGCGCGAACTCTACGGCCGAACCGTGCTGCGCCTGTTCCCGATCCGTGAGGGCGCGGCGGCTGGCCTGACGCTGGCGCTCCTGGAGCGCGCCACGCCCGAGGAAGCGCGGGCGTTCTGGGGGCAATAGACCGGAGAGCGCCCGGGGGATTCGTGCTAGCCTTTCCCCATGGACATCTCGCTCAACAGCCACGAGGCCCGCGTGTTCGGCGTCCTGATCGAAAAGGGCTACACGACGCCGGATCAGTACCCGCTTTCGCTCAACGCCGCGACGAACGGCTGCAATCAGAAGAGCAACCGCGACCCCCAGGTCGATTTTTCCGAGGCCGAGGTGCGCATCGCCCTCCAGGGCCTTCGGATGAAGGGGCTGATCGGTGGTTCCATGCAAACAGGGAGCCGCGTGGAGAAGTACCGCCACAACGCGCGCGAGATCCTGAAGGTCGGTGAGAGGGCGATCGCGGTGCTGGCCGAGCTCTTGCTGCGTGGACCGCAGACCGCAGGCGAGATTCGAACGCGCGCCAAGCGGATGCGCGACATCCCGACCCTGGAGGACCTCGCGCAGTTGCTGGCGGAGCTCGAAGCCGCTGGCTTCGTCCGCGAGGTACCGGGTGGGCGCGCGACCAAGTACAAGCAGAGCCTGTGCGGGACCCTGCATCCGGACGGGGAGCCTGAGCCGGTGGCGCCCCCGGAAAGGCCCGCCGAGAGGCTCGCGGGAGCGCGCCCATCCCCGATGGACGCCCCCACGGCCTCGTCTGCGCCAGCGGCACCGCCGGAGGAACTCGCCGAGCGAGTCGAGACGCTCGAAGCCCAGGTCGCCGAACTCCAGACGACGGTCGCGCGACTGGTGGCGGAGCTGGGAGCATGAGCGGCTGGACCTTCACGTGGTGCGTCCTGCTCGCCACCTTCGGGATGCGCCCCGAGCGACCCCAGTCGAACGACGAGCCGCTCAACCGTTTTTCGGTCCCCGCCAAGGAGTACATGGCGCATCCGATCCGGGGCTTCGACGTGCGCATCGTGGCCGCGCTCACCGAGGGCGGAGACCAGGCGGAAACTGGTCAGCGGGCGCTCGACGCGATCGATCGCGACCTCGGCGACCTGCTCGACCAGCTGCCCGAGTCGGCCCACGCGTTCCTTCGATCGGTGCCCATCTACGTCGGGGTGGCCGATCCGGTCGCGCCCTGCGCGTGCTACCACGTGAGCCCCGAATGGCTGCGCCGCAACGGTTTCGATCCCGCGAAGGCGAAGGCCGTGGAGATCGCGAGCGCGCTGACGTTCCTGAGCTGGCGCGGGGCGCAGCCCTCGATGCTCATGCACGAGCTGAGCCATGCCTACCACGACCAGGTCCTCGGCAAGCCGCACGCCGGGCTCACGGAAGCGCTGCGACGGGCGCGCGCCAGCGGAAGGTTCGACCGCGTCGTCCGCTTCATGGGCAACGTCGACGGACACTACGCCCTGACGAACGAGGACGAGTACTTCGCGGAGACGACGGAGGCTCTCTTCGGCGTGAACGACTTCTATCCCTTCGTGCGCGGCGAGCTGATGGCGGTGGATCCCGAGGGCGCGGCGCTCGTGACCGAGTTATGGAAGGCGGAGCCCCAGCGAATGCAAGACGATCTGAGCATGCTCGAACGCAAGACGAAGGCGGAGATCGCCCGGCTGCACCGGTTCTTCGTGGACTGGTTCAACGGCACGGCGCCAGCCACCGACGAGGCGTTCATGGCGCTGGAGAAGGCGCTCGCCCCCGGGTTCCAGATGATCACGCCCAGGGGTGATGTGCTGGACAGGAAGCAGCTGATCGACCGACTCCGCCGGGCGCACGGCCAGCGGGAGGTGTCGATCGAGACGAAGCCCTTGACCGTGAAGATCCTGGATGGCGTCAGGGTGCTGGCGACCTATGAAGAGCACAGCACCGAGGCCGGCGCGACGCGAGTGATCGTGAGCACGGTGCTTTTCGAGCGCGACCCCAACGCGCCCGGCGGCCTCTCATGGGTCCACGTCCACGAGACGGAACGCAGGAACTGAGGCCTATTTCCGAACGACCGCCAGCGTCTCCAGGATGTCCTCGACGTGTTCGTTCGACTTGACGTCGTCCCAGCGCGCCGCGATGCGCAGTTCAGGGTCCAGGAGAAACGTCGTCCGCACGAGTTCACCTGACGCGGAGACGGCGCCATAGGCCGAGGCCACGGCCAGATCGACGTCCGAAAGCAGAGGGCTTTGCAAACCGTACTTCTTCGCGTACCGCAGCGTCCGGTCCCTGGGCGCACTCGTGACGCACGCGACCTCGGCGTCCATGTCGTTGAAGCGCCAGAGGTGCCCGGTGAAGGCCGTGGCGTCACAGGCGCAGTCTGGTGTATCGGACTCGGGGAAGAAGTGCAGGACCAGCCAGCTCCCTTCTTGCTCGGCGAGCGGGAAGGGAAATCCTTCCTGGTCGAAGAGGACGAAATCCGTCGACGGTAGGCGCTGATCGAGAAGGGGCGAGCCTGCCGTCGCCAGGGCCGCCATCTCGCTGGCCTCTTCCTCAGTCGTCAGAGCCTTGGCAGGACGCTCTCCTCTACCGGAGGTAGAACCACAGGCGGCGAGCGCCAGGGCGCACAGAAGGGTCAGGTGTCGTGTCATGGTGTTGGGTCAGTCTACGGGCTGGTGCTTGGCCGTTACCAACAAGAGCGCGGTGGGCAATTCAGTCCGGTTGAGTCAGTCCCCCTCAGCTCCATGCGTCCGCCAGGACGCCCGGGCCTCGCTCGGCCCCCGCAGGGGGCTGAGCCGCCCGCGCGAGGCTCGCCCTCGCGGCCCGTCCGGCGAGGACGCCGTGCGGCGAGCACGCCCGCGCGGCGAGCGCGCCCGTCCGGCGAGGACGCCTGCGCGGCGAGCGCACAGCGGTGCAACCGCTATTTCGCCGTCAGGCGAAATGCCAGAGATACTGCGCGCTGTTGCAGCAATCGCCCGGTTCGGCATTCGATGCCTTGGCAGCAGACCCGACCGCTGACCGCCGACCGCCGCAGGTCTCCCGCCGCAGGTCTCCCGCCGCAGACTGCCTGCCGTTCGCGCGAAGCGCCGAACGCGTGGGCTCAGGCTTCCCGCTGACGACCTCGGTGCTGCCCGCTGGAGCGCTCGCCCGCATGGGCGAGCTCGGCGGGTCTGGGGTCTCAGGTCTCAGGTCTCAGGTCTCAGGTCTCAGGTCTCAGAGTCCAGTCAGAAGCCTGCCCAGCTCGCCCTGACGGGCGAGCCCTCTAGCGGGGAGCACCGAAGTCTTCAGCGGGAGACCTGAGACCACGCGTTCGGCGCTTCGCGCGAACGGCAGGCAGCCTGTACCGAGAGAACTGTATCGGGAGCCCTGCTGCGGCTTCGGTCAGCGGGCAGCACCGACGCCTTTAGCGGGAGAACTTAGCCCACGCGTTCGACGCTTCGCGCGAACGGCAGGTAGTCCGTCTCGGGAGGTCAGCGGCGGGCGGGACGGCTGCCAAGGCAAGTGGAGCCGGGCCGTCCTATCGCTGTGACAGCGCGCAGTATCTCTGGCATTTCGCCTGACGGCGAAATAGCGGTTGCACCGCGTGGCGCTCGCCGCGCAGGCGTCCTCGCCGGACGGGCGTCCTCGCCGGACAGGCGCCCTCGCCGGGCGGGCGTGCTCGCCGCACGGGCCGCGAGGGCGAGCCTCGCGCGGGCAGCTCAGCCCCTGCGGGGCCGAGCGAGGCCCGGGCGTCCTGCGGACGCAGGGAGCGGCTTGCGCCAAGAGGCGTACAGCGTAGAGACAAACAGCAAGAAAAGGGCGGTAGACGACCTTTCGATCGCACTACCGCCCAGGGGATCCCGTGGAGCTTGCCAACAGGTGACAAGCCCTCTCCTTCTCACTCAGATTCTCAGACTCTCAGACGCTTGGGAAATCACTGCACGAAGCGGGTCGACTCGGTTTCCGTCACGGGACGGGTCATGTCGTCACTCGTCAGGCTGACGAGGAAACGGCTGTTCAGCTCCTTCGTCGACTTCACGGTGACCCTGAGGGACACCATCTCGCCCGGGGCGAGCGACGGGATTTGCGTGAACTGGATCTCCTTGCCCGTGACCGTGGCTTGGGCGTCGCCTCCCGCGCTGACGATCTCGATACCGTCTTCGACCTGGCAGTTGATGCCGATGTTCAGGTCCGGGGCGCTGCCCTGGTTCGTGATCTCGATGACGTAGCTCACCGGCTCACCCACGATGATGAGGTCGGACTCGTCGCGGACTTCGAGGAGAAGGGCCGGGAGGCCGCGGACCTCGGAGCGGGCAGTGGCGGTGACCTCGTCGGCGCAGTAGCCCGCGGCCGTCGCTTCGGTGACGACGCTGCCACTCATGTTGCTCGTGAGACCCAGGTTGAACGTGCGCTTCTCGCCCGGCTCGAGAGCCCCGACGTCCCACTTGACGAACGTGGAGGTCGCGCGCGCTCCCTCGGTCGAACTCTCGACCTTGGCGCCCTGGGGCAGTTTCACCTGAACCGTCGTCTTGTCCGAGACGGCGTTGCCCGTGTTCGCGACCGTCAGAACGGTCTCGATCGGACGACCCGCCGTGACCTTCTCCGTCGCGGACATGTCGAGGGTCAAGATCGGCGCGCGAAGAACCGTCTGGATGGACGCTGCGGAGGCCTGGAGGCCGCCCTTGGCTTCGGCGCGAGCGTTGTGGGTGTAAGAGCCCTGACCGGCGGCCTTGACCTTGACCGACTTCTCTTTCGTCTGGGCGCCGGCGAGCGTGCCGAACTCCATCTCGATGCGACGCTGGCCCGTGAGGGTCGTCAGACCCTCGGGCAGCTCGTCGATCACCACCACGTCACGGGCATCGCCCGTTCCCGAGTTCGTGACACTCACCGTGAGGTCGAACGCGTCACAGGCAAGGCCCACCTCGGGTGCGCTCAGCGCGACCTGAAGAGAAGGCGACACGACGGTCGTCGTCGAGCAGAGGCTCGACTCGTAGGCGACCGAAGCGCAGGTGGCGACGGCGCCAGCGCTCGACGCCTGCGCGCGGACCACGAGGGTCTTCGTCGAGCGGGCTGGCAGCACTCCGAGATTCCAGGTCGCGTACCCCCCCGCGACGTCCGCCTTGGGCTCCGTGCTGGAGACGGCAAGCGACGCCGGGATCTGATCGGTCACGCGCACGGTATCGAGCGCGCGGTCCGTCAGGTTCTCGACCATGATGCGGTACTCGAAGGGCGCGCCGAGGATCACCTCGGCGGGCATCTCCTTCTCCAGCAGCACGGCGCTCGTGCGCTTGTCGCCCGTCGGGAACGCCAGGGCGGTCTTGCGCCCAGCCACCATCGGCTCGAGCGTACGCGGAGTCGACTCATCCGCACCGTCGGCGTCCATGAGGCCGAGCGTGATGTCGTCCAGACTCTCGGACGATGAGGAGCTGCCTGTCTCCGTGGAGTCATTGGACGTGAGCGATCGTCCGCTGCCCTCATAGCTGGAGTCGCTGTATCGACCCGTGGCACAGCTGGTCGCGCCGAGGATGGCGAGGCCGATCAAGAGCGCACCAGGGCGCTTCGTGAACACCTCGGACGTTGAAACGGAAGAAGAGCGGAGAGTCATGCCAATGGTTACGGAAGAGGGAGGCAGTCCGGAGGGGCCGGAAGAGGACGCTTGGAAGGAGCAGGAGAGGCCGGGTGCAAAAATGGCGCCCGGGGGACACCTGGATCGTACGCGGCTCAACGGGGGTCGCGCGGCGCCACGGTGGAGACAAAACCGCCCGGTGGCTCGTCCCGACACCTGGATGACGCATTGTGAGCCGCCAGAGGCACCATAAGCCCGATCGGAGACATGTGGCCGCAGGGATGGGATTCCCCGCATCTGGCGCGTGATGGCCGCTTCATGGCACTCGATCGGCGGAATTTCGCCCGCTTCCGCAGCAGCACCCAACGGAACCAAATGGCTCTCGGAGAGAGCGTCCCGGGCGCGTAACCTGTTCGCCATGGACATCGCAGTCATCGGTGGAGGCCCAGGCGGCCTCTTCGCGGCCATCCTGGCCGCGAAGGCGTTCCCCGGCGCCGGCATTCACGTGTACGAGCGAAATCTCGCCGGCGACACCTTCGGCTGGGGCGTCGTCTTCAGCGATGAAACGCTCGGCAATGTCGAGGGAGCGGACCCCGAGAGCTTCGAGAAGATCCGGGCCGAGTTCGCCTACTGGACCGATATCGACACCTACGTCGGCGACGAGCTCGTGCGCTCGACCGGCCACGGTTTCTGCGGCCTCGCCCGCAAAACGCTGCTCGGCATCCTCGACGCGCGCGCCCGCGACCTCGGCGTGAACCTGCACTACGAAACAGAGGTCACGCGCGCCGAACTCGAGGCCCGGGCCGACCTCGTGATCGCAAGCGACGGATTGAACAGCCAGGTACGCAACGACGCGGAAGAACGCTTCGACCCCAGCATCGACTGGCGCCACTGCAAGTTCTGCTGGCTCGGGACCAACAAGCCGCTCTCCGCATTCACGTTCATCTTCCGGGAGAACGAGCACGGCGTCTGGAACATCCACGCCTATCCGTTCGAGCGCGGCGACAAGCCGCGGTCCACGTGGATCGTCGAGGCGAGCGAGGAAACCTGGCGCCGCGCCGGCCTCGAGAATGCGACGGAAGAGGAAACGGTCGCGTACGTGCAGCACCTCTTCCAGGATCACCTGGAAGGCTACGAGCTGCTCACGAATCGATCGATCTGGCGCACGTTCCCCACCGTCAAGTGCGGAGCCTGGGTCGACGGCAAGACGGTGCTGCTCGGCGACTCGGCGCATACGGCACACTTTTCCATCGGATCCGGAACGAAGCTCGCGATGGAAGACTCGATCGCGCTCGTCGAGGCGCTCGACGCCCACGCGACAGACCTCGCGAACGGTGACCGAACCGTCGATATCCCCGCGGCGCTGGCCGCGTACCAGGCATCGAGGAGCGTCGACGTCATCAAGACCCAGAAGGCCGCGCAGACGAGCCTGGAGTGGTTCGAGCACTCCGATCGCTACATGCAGCAGGACCCCGTGCTCTTCACGTTCAACCTGATGACGCGCTCGAAGCGCATCACCTACGACAATCTGAAGAAGCGCGATCCGGAGCTCATCGAACGGACGCGCCGCGCCTACGCGAGGAGCGTCGACGCCGATCCGGAAACGCTCAGCTGCCCGGCGTTCGCTCCGTTCCGCGTGCGCGGTGTCACGCTGCCCAACCGCGTCGTCGTCTCCCCCATGTGCCAGTACAGCGCGATCGACGGGACGCCCGGCCGCTGGCACGACGTCCACTACGGCGCGCTGGCCGTCGGCGGCGCGGGGCTGGTCTGGACGGAGGCCACCAACATCTCCGCGCAGGGAAGGATCACTCCCGGATGCACCGGGATCTACACCGACGAGCACGAAGCGCGCTGGAAGGAGATCGTCGACTTCGCGCACGCGCACTCGGCGGCGAAGATCGGGGTTCAGCTCGGCCACGCGGGCCGCAAGGCCAGCTACTCCGCGCCGTGGGATGGCGATGCTCCCCTGACCGACGCGACCGCATGGCAGACGCTCGGGCCGACCGACCGGCCGTTCCGGGCCGGCGCGCCCGCTCCTCGCGCCATGACGCGTAAGGACATGGATCAGGCGCTCGAGGACTACAGGAAGGCCGCCGAGCGCTCGCTGCGCGCCGGATTCGACCTCATCGAGATCCACGCGGCGCACGGCTATCTTCTATCCAGCTTCCTGTCCCCCGCCGTCAACGACCGGACGGACGAATACGGTGGCCCGGAGCTCGCGGATCGCGCGCGCTTCCCCCTCGAGGTCGTCGACACCCTGCGCTCGGTGATGCCCGAGGACATGCCGCTGTTCGTGCGCATCTCGGCGTCCGATTGGATCGGCGAGGAGGGCCAGACGATCGAGGACTCGGTGGCCCTGGCGAAGCTCTTCAAGACCCGTGGCGTGGACGTGATCGATGTGTCCAGCGCTGGGAATATTCCCGAATCCAAACCAGACTACGGCAGGATGTACCAGGTCCCATTCGCCGAGCGGATCCGCTACGCGGCCAGCGTTCCGGTCATGGCGGTCGGGGCGATCCAGGGGATCGATCACGTCAACACGGTCCTCGCCGCGGGCCGGGCGGATCTGTGCGCGCTCGCACGCCCCCACCTGGAGGACCCGCATCTGATGCTCCGCGCGGCGAACGAATTCGGCGCGCGGGATCAGTACTGGCCCAGGCAATACCTCGCGGCGCGCGTTCGCCCGCGCGCTTGATCAGCGAGAACGCCGCCTCGGCCGAACCTATCGGTCGTGGCGCAGCTGGACGTTCTCCTGGCCCATCTTGCGAAGTCGAGCCTTGTCCTTCTTCAGCCGAAGGGAATGGGCCTTGGAGACGATGCTCTTCACGGAGCGTCCGAGTTCCTTGGCGATGTCGAGGTTGCTGAGCTTCGGGTAGATCTCGCGCAGCTGATCCAGCTCTTCCGCCGACCACCGAGGCATCTTGGTCCGATTGCCCTTCCCGGCCTTGCGGCGCATGAAGCCCTTGTCCTTGGAGAGACAGAGCTCAGCCGCCAGGGCTCGAACGATGCCGACCTGGCGATCGAAGATCAGCGCCAGATCCTCGTCTGCGCGCGTGCCGTAGAGCCGCTTGAAGTCGACGTGAGCCCGGGTTTCGAGCTCTTCGTCCTTGAGGTTGGCGGCGAGCTCGACGAGCTTGGCGTCGATCGATTCGACGCTACGGCCGATCATGCGCGCGATGAGATCGGTCTCGACCGCCCCCAGGTAGCGCTTCAGGGCATTCAATTCGTCCGGACTCCAGGGGCCGGACCTCAGTTCGGTCTGGCGGGCGCCGTAGATTCGCCGCGCTTCCGCGTGGAGCTGCTCGGGCGTGCAGCCGATCTCTCGGGCGAGGACGCGATGGTCCTTCTCTCCGAAGTTCTCCAGCAGATGCTCGGTGTCCGCGCTGGACCAGTGGTACGCCGGATCGGAGCTGGCGGGCTGTTCCCGGGTGGCTCCCGAGCCCGCGTGGGAACCAGCCGCAGGGCCGCCAGCCGCAGGGGCAGCCGCAGGGCCGGCCGAAGGGCTGCGCTGCGAGGCAGCCAGCTCCTTGCCGCGGGGCTGGACGGTCATCCCACCCGAGGTTCCAGTGGCCTGGGTCTCGGCGGGGGCGGAATCAAACGACTGGGGGTTTTCCGTGGGAAGTCGCAATGGGAAAGGGGGTTTGGCAAGGCTTGGCAGGGCGAGTTCGGCAGTATCCAGATTCTATCGGCACGATAAGCAAATTTGATGAGTGAGGAAAATCACCCTGCCTCATGGGCCAGGATGGCCTCCCCCAGGCGCTTCCTGATGCCCTCCAGGCTCGCTTTGATCTCCGTGGCCGACCGGAGCCTCAGGACGTGCTCCACGATCCCCTGGGCCTCCGCCAGGGGAATGGCACGGATGGCGAACTTCAGGACCGCCAGGAAATTGGGCGCGACGCTGAGGGAGTCGTAGCCCATCCCTGCGAGGAGGACGGCCACGGCCTCGTCGCCCGCGATCTCTCCGCAGACGCAGACGCTCTTGCCTGCACGTTTCGCCGCGCGTCCGATCTCCGCCAGAGCCCGGATCACCGCCGGATGCATGGGCTCGTAGAGCCCGGAGACGAAGACGTTGTCGCGGTCCACGGCGAGCAGATACTGAACGAGATCGTTCGTTCCCACGCTGATGAAGTCGACCTCGGCGAGCAGGTCGTCAAGGATCCAGAGGGTCGATGGGACCTCGATCATGATCCCGACCGGAATGTCGGGCGCGACGTCGTAGCCCTGCTCCGTGAGCTGCAGGCGCGTCTCGTCGAAGATCTTGAAGACGCTGTGCACCTCGTCCAGCGAGGAGATCATCGGGATCAAAAGGCGCACGGGACCGTGGGCGGTGGCACGCATCACGGCACGGAGCTGAACGCGAAGCAGGTCCTGCCACTCGAGCGTCACGCGCGTGCCGCGCCATCCGAGCGCAGGGTTCGCCTCTTTCGGCGTCTTGAAGTAAGGGAGCTGCTTGTCCCCGCCGATGTCGAGCGTGCGGATCGTGACGGGACGCCCCTGCATGGAGTCGACCACGCGCCGATACAGCCGAAACTGCTCCTCCTCCGAGGGGAAGACCGTCCGCTCCATGTACAGGAACTCCGTACGCAGGAGCCCGACCCCATCACAGTGCGACACGTCGAACGTGTCGAGGTCGCGGACGCTCTCCAGATTGACGAGGACGTCCAGCTTCGTTCCGTCGGGCGTGACGGCTGGCTTCCCGGCGTGGGAACTGAGGGCGCTCGTGCGAGTGGAGCGCTGATCGCAGCGGGTCATGAACGCAGCGATCGTGGCTTCGTCCGGGTCGAGCACGATCGTCCCGTGATCGCCGTCCACGAGCACCTGCATGTTCTGCTCCAGCCGCGCGAGCAGGTTCGGAATGCCGACGACGCACGGGATACCGAAGGAACGCGCGAGAACCGCTCCGTGGGAGAAGCGCCCGCCGGCCTCCGTCACGATCGCGTGGATGCGCTCCCGCCCGAGGAAGGTCACGGCCTCGGGCGTGAGCTCGGCGGCCGCGATCACGACCTTGTCCTCGCTCTGCGCGAAGCTCTCCTGATCGGTTTGCATGAGCGCCTTGACGACGGCGCGCCAGGGCTCCGTCACGTCAGCGGCGTAGCCCCGGATGGAGTCACCGTCGAGACGCCCCATCGTCTCTTCCAGCGTATGGATGAGCCGATCGACCGCGGCCTCCGCGTTGAGGCGTTCGTCCCGGATGGCCCGGTCGACGTCCGCTCGTGCGCCGGGGTCGCGCAGGATCATCTGATGGACGCCCAGGATCCCGGCGTCGCGCTCCCCCACCGCCTTGGCGACTTCCTTCTGACGACGTCCGAGCACCTCGAAGACCTGGTCGATCGCGGCGTCGAGGCGCTCGATCTCCGCGCCCGTCTCGTCCGCGCGCAGGGACCAGACGGGGGCCGAGTCGAGCCTCGCTCGAACCACGTGGACAGGGCCCAGTCCGAGACCGGGTGCGACGATGAGTCCTTGGATTTGGGGCATAGTGGTCGGGTCCGGAGCTCTGCGCCGGAACGGGACAGTCTAGCGCCACGTCGGGACGGATCCCCGAGTGGCCGCGAATCGCATCAAGATCGGTCTCGCAGTGCGCCGAAGTCCCCGGCAGGTCAGCCAAAAGCTCTTCGGCGCGAAGAGCGGCTACCTGAAGCCAGCAGGTCCTGCCACGTGACGCCGTTGAGGGCACTCGTCAGACCCCCGCACGGCGATCCAGCAGACGATCCACAGCAACAGATGTCGAAAACGGGACAAGCCAACTACTCCGGAGCCAAGGCCTTCAACGGCGGAGGACAGAGCCCCTCCTTCGGGAGCATTCTCCCCCTGGGATTCCTGGCCTTCGGGGCGGGCACCATGGGCGTCGCAGTTCTCACCGCCGTGGCGCCTCCGTCCATCGGAGCCATCGGGAAGGTGGCCGAGATCCTCGATCGAGTGGGCCTCGACAAGGGCCCTCTCCTCATGTTCGGCCTCCTGAGCACGGCCATGGGATTCGCTCTCGCGCGCCTCGAGAAGGCGAGTCAGGGCGGCATCGCCGCACTCGATGCGGCCGACTTCGCCCAGTCCAACGCCAGTGGCATCGAACTCCAGGGCGAGATCCTCGGGTCCGTCCAGGCAGAGCTTGGCCAGATCCGCCACGAGATCGCCACGGCGCGCCACGAGGCCACCGAAGCGCGCCAGGACACGAGCAACGGTCACGGGGAGGCGAGCGACCCGCTCTTCCGTCTCGCAGCGAGCCTCGACCAGATGGGTGCTCACATCGACAAGCGCATCGACAAGGCGCGCCGCGAGATGGTCGACGCCATCTCCAGCGTGGCGAACACCGCTGAGGTGAGTGCCCAGCAGCGAGAGGCCTCGTTCAAGGAGGTGTCGAAGGAAGTCGACTCCGTCAGGATGGACATCGCCGACCTTCGCGCCCAGCTGACGCGCGTGTCCGGCGACGTGACGAGCACCAACGGAGCCGTCAACGAGATCGCCAGCAAGCTGGCCGAACAGGAGGCCGCTGCCCCGATCGAGGCGGCTGTCGTTCCCTCGGTCGAGGAGCCCAAGCCCGTTTCGGAACCGGTCGCGAGCGAGCCAGCCTCGGCGCCGGCCGCGCCCGCCCTGCCGAGGGAGCTGAGCGAGGACGCGGCGTCCGCACCGGAGACCAGCGAGCCGAAGGCACCGATCCCGACGGACTCCCGGGCATCCGCACCCGAGAGCACCACGGACGAGCCCCAGTACCAGGGTTTCCAGCACGACGACGAGGCCGAGACCGAGGCAAAGACCGAGACCGAGTCGAAGGCGCCGGAGCAGCCGAAGCTCGGCGTGAACATGGAGAGCCTCGGCTTCCCGGAGCCGCCCGCTCCGATGCCGAAGCCCAGCGAAGGCCTGACGCTCATCGACGAGATGGACGAGGATACGGCGCGCCTGGCGGACATCACGCCGCCGCTCTTCCCCGACGTCTAACGAACAGCGGAAGACGATGAACGAGAGCGGCCCCGCAGGATCCATCCTGCGGGGCCGCGCTCGTTGTTCGGATCTTCGAGGACTCCACGGAATCCAGACGACCCGGTCAGGGGCACCGGTCACTCGGCCGGGGCTTCGGTCTTCGGCTCCTCTTTGGGGGCCTGGGGAGCTTCCTGTGCCTTCGGGGCTTTAGGGGCTTTAGGGGCCGCCGGCTTCGGCTGCTCCTTCTGGTCCTTCTTGAAGAACGACGCGAACGGGTTGTTCGCGGGCGTCTCCGCGGCCGAGTTGAGCTTGCTCAGATCCACGCGCTCGCCACGATCGAAGCGATCGGCGCCACCGCGCCGCGGTCCGCCGCGGCGCGCGCCGCCGCTCCGAGTCGAGGCTCCGGCCGCGCCGTCGCGCCGGTAGATCCGACCCGCCGGGCCCTTCGGCTGCGCGTCCTCGCGGGGCTCCCCACGACGTCCGCCACGGGCTCGCCTCGACCCGCCACGGCGAGCGCCTCCGCGATGGGAGCCGCCTCCGCCGCCGTCGCGCTCGGGCGCCGGCACGTCCTTGAGGGACAGCGCCATCCGTGCCGAACTCCCGTCCACGATGCGCGCACGCGTCGTGGCTCCGATGGAAAGCAGTTCGCGCGCGTCGCGAACGTAGCGGCTCGCGAGCTCCGAGATGTGAATCATCGCGTCCTGCTTCGTGCCGACGTCGATGAAAGCGCCGAAGCTGGCCACGTTGGTCACGATGCCTTCGAGCACTCGCCCCTTCTGCAGACGAACGGGATCCGTGTCGTCCGAGATGTAGGCTGGTACGCGGTTGCGCCCGCGCGGGTCACGACCCGGGAAACTCAGCTCGCGCATGAGGTCGCGCCAGGTGAACTCGTCCACTTCGAAGGATTGACGGCGCAGACCCTTCGTCCCGCCGGGACGGCCGAGCGTCTCCTCGACGCTGCCGCCCGCGCTCTCCAGGAGCTGACGGGCGAGCGCATATTGCTCCGGGTGCAGCGACGTGCGGTCGAGCGGCTCGCTGGACTGACGGATGCGCAGGAAGGCAGCGACGCTGGTCCACTCCGCCTCGGTCAGGATTCCGTCGGCGCGGATCTGCTCACGCGACTCGATCTCGCCCGCGTCGCGCTTGTCCGCGAGGTTCTTCGCCGACTCCGGCGTGAGGCCCGGAAGGTTCAGGATCACCGAGCGCGGAGCCGTATCGAAATCGCAGCCGACGAAGGCGATGGCGGACGCCACGGCCTCGTCGAGAGCGCGGCGCAGGTTGGCCTTGCTGACGAGACGCTGCTCGGCGCCGAGGCTGAGCTGCTTGGAATCGACCTTGAGGAACTCCCCCATCGGGTCCTGGAGCCTGCGCCCCATCGTGATCGCGAGACGGATCGGGACCGCGACCTCCGCCAGCTCCTCGCGGGCCAGCTGGCCGTTCGCATAGCTGGTGGCGCCGGCGTCGTTGACGACCATCACGGGGACCTCGGAGTTCACGGCGCGGAGCGCGGCGCGAATCTTCTGGCCGGCCGCGCGGGCCGACTTGCCGCTACCGACCGCGATGGCCTCGGGGCCGTTTGCTTCCAGGAGAGCGACGAGTTCGGCACCGAGCGTGGCGTCGTCCTTCTCGCCCACTTCGACACGTGCCTCGGCGGTCAGGTTGCCGTGCATGTCGAGGAAGGCGAACGCCATATCGCCCTTGGCGCTGACGTCCATGCCCACAACGGGCAAGCGCCCGAAGAAAGGCGTCAGGAGGATCTGGCGCAGGTGGGCGGCCAGGAAACGAAGAGCTTCCGCGTCGCCGCGCTCCTTCATCTCCAGACGAATGTCCGCCTCGACCACTGGCAAGAGCCGCTGGCGCAGCGCCTTGCGGGCGACGTCGTTCAGGAGCGCTTCGAACTCGGGCCGGGTGTGCTTGCCCATCGAAGCGCGAACGCGCTGGATGACTTCCTTCGGATCGAGTTCGACGAACGTGTTGACGATCCGCTCCTTCTGCGCCTGGCGGATCGCGGTGAGGCGATGGCCTTGGAGCTGGCGCAGCGGCGCCTTGACCTTGAGCAGGTTCTTGTGGCGGCCCGCCTTCTTCTCGTCGACGATCGGCTTGATGCGCAGGATGCCCTTCTTGCGCATGATGCGGCGGACGTGACCGCGAAGGCGGGAGTCCCTGCCGATGCGATCCGAGAGGATCCGGATGGCGCCAGCGAGGGCTTCGACGTCCGTGTGAACACCCTTGTCGGGGTTCACGAAGGGCTCACAGAGCTTGGAGAGCTCGGCCGTCATGACGAGCGGCTCGGGCTGGGCGCTCGGCGTGTTGTCCTCGGAGGACGCTTCGCTTTCGCCGGGAGCGGCGTGGTCGGCCGCGTCGGCATCGCCGGTGGAATCCGCGGAATCCGCGGAATCGGCCGCGTCGGCGACGGGCGCTTCGGCCACAGGCTCTTCCGCCTTGGGCCCTTCCTGCTGGGACTCTTCTGCTACCGCCTCGGTGGACGGCTCCTCAGCTGGCACGTCGGCGGCAGGGGACTCTTCCGCCGCAGACTCTTCCGCACGAGGCGCCTCGACCGCTGCCTCGCCGACCGCTGCCTCCTCGACCGCTGCCTCCTCGGCCGCTTCCACGGCCTCGCCAGCGACCCGCTCTTCCTTGGGCATCGGCTTGACGATCAGATCCGCGAGCGCTCCGAGCCCTCGATCCATCGCGAGCTGCACCTCGGGCTCCGGACGCCGGTACGGAACGTACAGGTCCTCGAGTTCGAAGCGGTCCATGCACTGGCGGACCTCGTCGAGGGCCTTCTCCGAGATGCCCTCGATACGTTCCATGGAGCGCAGCACCGTACCGCGGCGACGATCGAGCTCCTGGAGCTCCTCGCGACGCAGCGCGACCCGCCGGACATGGACCTCGGACATCGCGCCGGTGCGACCACGGCGGAAGCGACCGATGAAGGGTGCAGAAAGCCCCGCGTCGAGCATCTCGAACACGGCCTGCATGGAGGGAACGTCGGTGGAGAACTCCTTCGCGAGGGTCTCCAGGATGGGTTGAGCAGTCACGCTGTTTTTCTTCGAGGCGCTGGCAGATGCCAGCTGGCCGTTGGGGATTGGCAGCAGACCACGACTCGATGACGGCGGATGGAACGGCGCCCAGCCTGGAGTCGATCGACGGAAGTAGCCCGCTCGGGTGGATGCGCCCCTGGGCCGGCTGGCCGGGACGTCAGATCAGAGAGATACCAAAAAGAATCGCCGCCGGGGGGAAGGCCTCGCCATAAGCGGGTCCGAGCCGCGATCGCCGGGAGGAAGAGTCAGGCGGGAAGCTCGAAAACGGACACCCGGGTCTCCTCGGCGAGAAGGCCCGCGCCGTCCACGACGGTCCACGCGATCTTCTCGTCGAGGCCGGGAACCGTCCACGCCCCGAGTTCGCGCCCCGTGAGCGCGTCGAGCGCCCTGAGATGCGCGCGGCGCTCGACGTAGACCTTGCCGCTGTTCGCCGTGATGGAGGCGTCCGGGAGGTCGTCGATTGGCTTGGTTTCGAGGATCGAGTACCAGAGCGGAGCTTCTCCTGGCGACGCGTCGGCCCGTAGCGCGACGAGGCTCAGCGTATCGCGCGGACCTTCGTCCGGGTGCGAGGCGAGCTTCATCATGAAGTCCATGCGCTGATCGTTCTCCAGGATGAGGTCGAGCTCGCTGGTGACGAGCACGACCGTCTCGGCGGTGGCGCCGATACCGCGGATGATCGGCAGCGACAGCCCTACCAGGTTGCCCTTGAAGGCGCCCGTCCTGGCATCGAGCCTGATGACGCCGTACTTGCCGCTGTCGGTGTTCGAAACGACGACGAAGACCGTGCCGCCGAGCCGCACGACCCCGTGATAGCGCTCGCCCTCGCGGCCGTAGCTCCACGTTTCCGAGAGACGGAGCGCATCGAGGCCCCAGACGAGCCGCGCGTTGCTGCAAACCACGGCGTCGGCGCTGACGAGCGCGGTATCGAAGGCCTGGATGTCCGCGGCCTCCAGGAGTTCGCCGTTCGCGACCGACATCCGCACGATGCGGTGTCCGCCCTGGCTCGGACCGAGCACGATGACCTGACCCTGCTGGCCGATCCCCGCGCCGAAGCCGCGTCCGTAGCCGACCTCACAAGGGGCGATCCAGAGTCGCTCGCCGGTCGAGCGATCGAAGGCGCCGAGCTTCCCTGGAATCACGTCGTCGAGCCACTTGCCGCCCGCTGGCGGGTCGTACCCGTGCAGCAGAACAGGTCCGGTGGAATCGAATGCAATTCCATCGACCTCGGTTTCGAGTTCGCGGCTCCATCGCCTCTTCGCGGTGCTGGTCATGACGAAATGGTAACGATGGCGGAGAGGACTTTCGTGGACTGGCTAGTATTCATCTCCGCCCCGCCAGCGAGATCCCCCATGAACCAGCTACAGGTTGAGCCCGGCCCCCGTGCACGTACCGTCCGGAACGAGAAAGGCGAGGTCCTGGAGGTGCCCGCCGACTGGGACCTCCTGCCTCCCGGCGACGCGGCGGCCACCCGCCGTGTGAAGAAGTCCACAGACCACTGGGTCATGTCCGAAAAGCGCGGGCGAAAGCGGTTCGGCCGCGGCGTCTGGGCGTCCCGCTCGGTCATCGCCGAGGTGACGGCGGCCCTGGAGGGCGAGCGCGAGGACCCCGCGTACCGGAAGAAGCTGGACGCCGGCAGGGCCCGCCGCGAGCGCGAGCAGGCCGCCTACGTGGAGGAGTTCAACGAGGAAGTCCTGCGCTTCCTGGACTTCCCGCTGACCCACGACGAACTGTCTCGAGCGCTGGCCAGGGCCGTCACCGAGCACGCGACGCCGGTCGGCAGCGGAACGGTCGCGAGGACGAAGCGGATCTCGACGGACCGCCGCGCGGAGGCCGCCGTGATCGCGTGGATGCGGCACCAGACGACGGCCTACGACTCGATGAAGATCGCGAGGGTCAAGGGCCGGCGCCGCGAGGTCCGGCGCGAGCTGGCGCAACGGTCGTCCGAGCTGCTGGACGGCTACCGGCGCGGCGAGCGAGTGGACCCCTCGAGGTGCCCACTCGCGCGGGCGCTCTCCGCAGGGACCTCGTCTCAGCAGCCGAACTGACGCAGATGATGGTCGAGGTGCTTCGCGCTCAGCTTGTCCCACTCCGCCGGCGTGAGCTTCCCGAAGAAAGGATGCGGCGCCTCCGGCATCCCCGCCGGCCCGCGGCGATGTAGCTCGAGAACGTCCGCGATCAGCTCCGCCTTGAGCGCCTCGACGCGCCCGGCGTCGACGCTCGGTGCCTTCATCAGGAGGGCGGGGTCCGTGGGCGCGTTCCTGGAGAAGGGCTTATCGCTATCGATGGCCAGGCGCTTCCCCAGCCATCCGAAGAGGCGTCCGACCATCCTGCGCGGGATCACGACCTTGCCGAGCGGCACGCCGACGCCGAGCACGCAGTGCTCGAGCATCTCCTGGACGTTCATCTTCCCCCACCGGGCCGAGCTGTCAGGGCCGAGGGCCTGAATCCGATCCGTGAAGTGCCTTGGCGAGGTTTCGTCGAAGAGCGTTTCCATGGAAGCATGTGGCGAAGGAGCACGCCGCGCGTCAAGCCGCCAGCTGATTTTGTGACGCGGGAGCCGAGAAAGCGGCTTCGCCTGCCACTCGCGGAGACCTGCCACTCGCGGAGAATCGTGGGGCTGCCTATCCGTGGCATCAGTGCGCGAGGAGCCACTCAACGTGAAGCCGCGTCTCTTCGTCTGCGAACCAGACGTAGGCCCCAAGCATGGCGTGGGTCAGGAGGATTCGGTAGCCACGCTGGAGTCGCTGCAAGAGCTCCGCGGTGGCGGGCCCGGGGGCCTTCTCCTTCTTGGCCTCGGATTTGGTCTTCTTCCAAGCGGACTCATGCACGTGATCCAGCTGGATGACCCAGCGATCCTCGCGCCAAACAAGGTCCTCTAGCCACAGGAGCCCGATGTAGTCGAAGTCGAACCCGCGTACGACATAGGGGCAGCCGACTTCGCCCAGGGGTTCTTTTGCCATGTAGCTTCCCGGCGGCGCCTGGACGAAGAGGGTGTAGTCCTGCTCCGGGGCGAAGTTCCAAACAGCGGACCAGGTGGAAGGACCGTCGGCCCCATCGTAGGTGATTTGAAAGTCACGGGCTTCCCGGGGAAGTCCGTTCGGGCTTGCGGCCTTCTTGGTAATCCAGGGGCGCGCATAGGAGGCCAAGAGGCGGACCGAATGGCCGCGTTCATTCTCGAACCTCAGCTTCTCTTCCAGCTCGGACGGCGTCGCAGCGACCTCGAACCGGAAAGGTCCGCCGGCACTTGAACGCCAGCGGAGGTTCGTGCCGTTCGATTCTTTGAGCCCAAGGGTCTGCTCGATCCAGTCCACGTATTCGGCGGCACCTGCGCAGCGGAACTGGTGGCCCGAAAGGTCGACCTCTTCGATCTCTGTGGCTCCAAGCTCTTTGGCGAAGCGTTTGATCGAGTCGATCGTCGTGGTTTCGTTGTCGCGGTAGCTCTGGTCACCATCCAAGAGGAAGACGCTCACCTTGGAGGCGCGCAGGATGTGATAGGCCTGGGGCCCCGCGTGCATGGCCCAGCCGGAAGGCGGAATGCCTCGCTTACCGGCGGCCGTGGGGTCGATCAGGGCGTGGGCCTCGTCGACGATGGAGATCGCATAGGCATTGTCGGGGCAGCGCAACTCTTGGACCTCGATTCGATGGGCTCTCAGGTTCTCGCGCCAGGTTTCGATCTCCGTCTCCTGCCCTCGGTCGCGCCGCTCCTTGACCCAGCGCGGCGACAGACCAGGATTGTATTGGTTGGCCTTCTTGATGACGCCGCGGGCCAGGCGCGTCTTGGTCGCTCGCTCGAAGAGGGTCTCCCAGTTGGAGCGCTGGGACCCCGAAGTCGTGGTCATGACGACCGCCCCGTCGATGCTTTCGTCCGCGGCCAGGCGCGCCCAGAGGTGAGCCGCTATAGCGGACTTGCCTGACCCGGGTGGGCCCTTGATGATCACGACGGACTTCGAACCGGGCTTCTGCCGGACCTTCGACTTGGCTGGCCTGAGGGACCGGTTGACCTGTTTCATGCACTTCTCGAAGCCGGTTCGCTGCTCGTCCAGCAAGACGAACGGACTTGTGGCTTCGTCCTGCAGGGCTTTGGAAACCTGGACCATGAAACCTCGATCCTGTCTGTAAGCGCCCCGCGTAAATCGCTCGGCGAATCCCGGGTCAGGCTTTCGAAGCCTTGCCTTCAGAAAGGCAGGGAAGCGCTTCAGCACATCCGACTCTGAACGGGCAAAGATCGGGTAGTGCCCTGCCAAGATCTCATGGGGCTTCTCTCGGTACGGCTGCACATCTGAAGCGAAGGTGAAGAAGACGCAGCCCGAGACGTCCGCCTCCTCGTCCTGCACGACGCTATGAAAACGCTGGCTGTACTCGGCGTATCCCCGCACCTGATCCGAGGGGTGGAGTTGTTCGCGTTTGGCGTGCCGGATCAGTCCTTCGGTAGGGCCTGGTTCGTCTCCGTCCGTGCGCCAGTCCTTGAGTTCGACGATGACGGCGGAGGGCCGCGTCTCGCCGCGGCCGAGGAGCACCGCGTCGGCCCAAGAGGTCGAAGCCGGGAGTCGGTACTCCAAGGCGAGGCTACCAAGGCTTCCAACTTGGACGTGGAAAGACTGCAGGTCGTCGCTGACGAGGACATCCGAAAGGGCGGGGAGAGAATTTCGCCAGGCGCCCGCTTCACCTGGCGAGGCACGGCGTGTCTCCTGCTGGAGGTCACCGACGAGTCCATCCAGGTCGAACTGAACGCGGCGTCGGAACGCTTGGACATCGAGTAGCATGCCCATAGCGTACCGAGTACCGTCCCTGGTGTCCCACGAGGAGCGCCCAGGCTGGGCATGCTGCCCCGGCGAAGAAGCGCACTGAAAGTTGCCGCGGGCCAGAGGACTCGCGGCAGCCGCTCCGCTTCATCGGTCAGTCTCGAGGGACGCCAGCGCCGGGAGACATCCCGCGAAACGCGTGATGACTGCTTTACTCACCGCGCGTCGATCTCCACCTCGACCGATGGCTCGAAGATCGGGAGCACCGTCGCGCGCTGGCGAGTCGCCGCCTCGACGCCGTCGATCACGAGCGCGAGGTCGCACTCACCGGGGATTGCCAGCGCATGGAACGACAGCGCGCCGTTCTCTTTCAAGTCAGCGGGCGACCACTCGTTCGTCGTCGACAGCAGGGTCCCCGAGGTTGAATAGGCGCGGACGGAAGCGCGGCTCCAGGCTTCCGCATCAGGCATCAGCACGCGGACCGGGACATGGGCGCCCACAGCACCCTGACCCACCAGGGACGTGGTCTCCCCCTCCACCAGCGTGACGGTCGTCGGCGGGAGGAGGAGTCGCTCTCCCCGAAGGATGCGCACGCTCCATTCCCCCGCCTCCAGGTGTCCCTGGGAGCGCCAGCCACTCTCCGTGCGGTCGAGGACCACCGTTCGCCCGCCGCGCTCGATGACGATGTGCTGCTGGCTCAAGAGCGGCTCGCGTACGGCCTCGGGGAACCCGTCGGGCATCTCGAAGGCGAGTTCGAACTCCAGCGTCGCTCCCGGTGTCTCGGCCAAGGTACCGACGTCCACCAGCCCGGCGATTCCCACCTCGATGCCGGTTCTTGACGCGATGATCTCCTGGTTGCGGCGCGCTTCCAGGTAGTAGGTTCCCGGCGCGACAGGACCATGCTCGAAGCGGCCATCGTCGCTGGAGTAAAGAACGGGCGCCCCGCTGGGCCCGACTCCGGGTGCCCAGCCAGCGGGCATCAGGAGCACGAGGGCCCCCATCAATGAACTGTCCACGCTCCCGACGAGCACGGCGGCAGATTCCCCGGCAAAGGGCACCTCGAACTCGAGGTCCAGGGTCCCAGGCGCGACGAGCTCCCGGGTGGCGAGAACGGGCCTGGGCTTCTTGCCGGGACTGCTGACGCTCACCGTCCAGAAGCGATCCGGGAGAGGCGCTTGCTCCAGTGGTGGCAGCGCGGTCAGGCGAAAGCGCCCCTCCGCGTCGGTGCGAACCTCGCGCCGGTAGGCATTCCCGAAAGGCGGCTCCGCACCGATGTAGAGCCCCGTGATGGGCTGGCCCCCCATGTCCACCACGCGCCCTGCGATCATGGGCTCCAGGCTCAGCTGCAGGTTCTGCTCCAGTGTCTCGTCCTCTGGGGCGATCACCGCGCTGGCCCGGGCCAGCTCCTCGTCGCGCTGGGAAACGGCGCGCAGTTCGTGCGTACCTGAAGGAACGTGATGAAGCGCGAAGTGACCGTTCTCGTCCGTCGAGCTACCGTGCGAGTACGTGGTCAGTCGATCCAGGGTTCGGGCGCCGGGCTCGACGTAGTCCACCCAGGCCTGGACCGCAGGGGTTCCGTCGGCGGCGAGCACCTGCCCTTGCACCAGAGTGCCGCCCACCATCGTGATCTCGAGTTCAACGGGGGCGCCGCTGAAGTCCACCTTCCTCACCGAGGGCGCGAGCCCTGCGCGCGTCACGGTGACAGGATGCTCACCCGGAGAGATCGCGGCCGGGTAAGCGAACCGCCCCTCTTCGTCCGTCATCGCGAGCACCGGGTACGGTGTGCCCCCTGGATGCGAACCGCCGATGACCCCACCACGCGGCCCCGCGTGCACGGCGGCTCCTGCGATCGGGTCGCCGTTCTCGTCCACGACGCGACCCGTGAGCGCGCTGCCGGCTTCCCCCAGCACGAGGTCCACGCCGCTCCAGCGATCGTTGTCCCACGGAACCAGCCGGAGTCTCTGAAGATCGGAAGGCGCCAGGGCCCCATGCACCGCCATGAGTGAGTTCTCGCTGCCAGATCGCAGCGAGTAGGCGCCATCTGGACCGGAGATGGCCGCGAATGTCGGGTTCGCCGGGGTCGTCCCCGTCGAAACGAGGTACACCCGCGCGCCCGCCACGGGTTCGCCATCGGCCCCGAGCACGCGCCCGACCACAGGAGCCATTTTGGCCATGGGCAGCGTCACCTCGGCGGCCTCGCCGGAACCAGGCGTCGACTCGACGACGAGGTCGCCCGCGCTCGCCGCATGACGCGCCACCCCTCGGATGCCCGGCGGCACCGTGAACGTTGCCACCCCGCCCGCCTCGGACACTGCCAGCCAGACGCTGGAGACCTCGCCACCGTAGCCTCCTGACGTGAACAGCACGTTCTCGCCGCTCGCGGGTTCGCCCTCCGCGTCCACCACGCGCACTCGAAGCGTGCTCGTCTCGGCCTGGCGGGCCGAGCCCGTGGTCACGGCCACGGAGAGCGGCTCCGCCGCGGGGCTGCTGGCGGGCGCACCGATTGCCCCCAGAGCCATCTCGCCCGGGAGCACGGCGGTCGGCCGGGTGGGAGCTTCGAGCACCGGCATGGACCGGATCTCTGGAGCCTGAAGCGCCACCACCAGAGCGATGGCGGCGGCCGCTCCCAGCACAGCCAGGCCCGTCGCCTTGATCGGCCACACGGCAGAACCCGAGGACGTTGCGGGTCCGGCGGCTGGCGCGCTCCCACCCCACTCCAGCCCCAGGGGCGCGATCGCGCTGAACCAGAGCGACCGGCCTTCGTCGTCCGCGCCGAGCTCCCGGTCGAGGTCGACCTTCAGCTTCTCGAGCCCACGTCGAATCCTCGTCATGACCGTTTTCACGGGCGCGCCCGTCTCCTTCGCGATGCGGCGCGGCAGCAGGTCCTCGTGGTAGCGCAGGAACACCGCGGTCCGGTAGGGTTCCTCGAGCCGCTCCACGGCGGCGGCGAGCAGGCGCTCTCGTTCGAGCAGAGCGAGCACGTCGGAGCTGCTGGCGCTCGTTTTCTCTTCACCGGGCACGGCGTTCGGTAGGCTTCCCGCGCCCTTCAGCGCAAGAGCGGAGGATGCGCTCCTCTGGACCGAAGCGGCGCGGCGGCGCAGGACCGTGCCCAGCCAGGCGCGCTGCTCGCGGATCGGCTCCGCCGCCGCATGGGCTGCGAGCCAGGTGTCCTGCACCAGCTCCTCCGCGAGATGCTCATCCCGAACGAGCGCGCGCGCCAGGCGCCGCAGGAACGGCCCGTGCGCGTGCATGAGAGATTCGAGGGAAGGGGAAGGTGAAGTGGTCATGGGGTACCTCCGGGATCGAGAAACAGGGTTCACCCCGGCAGTCGCAGGCCGCCGCTCATTCACTTCACGAAACTCCTCCAATCCGTGGTGAACCCTACTGCGTGGAGCGCGGCGCCCCGGCGGCGGCCTCTTGTTCGCGGCTCGCGTGGACACGGCGAGTCACTTCGCGGATGGCGTCCGCTGCGTCTTTGGAGTCCGCGAAATCGCGCGTCAGGATCACCAGCACGTACGGAGGCACGCCCTCGGGCATCACGATGGCCGCGTCGTGGAGAATCCCGGTGATGGACCCCGTCTTGTGGGCGACCCGGATCCCCTCGGGCAGGCCCGCCGGGATCAGCTCGGAGAACTCCTGGGCGGCGAGCGTTTCCAGCATCGCGTCCGAGTGTTCGGGGCTCACCGCGACGCCCTCGGCGATCGCCGTGAGCAGCTCGCGGAGATCGCTCGCCGTGGCCGTGTTGGAGAGGCCGGCGCGATACGCCTTGCCGTCCTCGACGCCCCGCAGCACGCGCATGTGACGGACGCCCAGCCCCTCGATCGTTCGCTGGATCTGGTCCGCTCCGAGTTCGTCCACGAGGAGGTTCGTCGCGAGGTTGCTCGACCTCACGATCATCCGGCGGCAGAGTTCCGACGCGGGGAGGCTCTCGCCCACGCGGTCGTAGAGCCCGGCGTCCGAATCGTCGGCGGGATCGAGCGTGTAGGGGGAACCGTCGACGATGCTCGAGAACCCGTTGTGCACGTTCATCGGCGCTTCGAGATCGAATCGGCCCTCGAAGGCGCGACGGTGCAGGGCGACCATCACCGGCACCTTCATGGTGCTGGCGGCGTGGACCACGGTGTCGCCTCGGACGTCCCAGGAAGCGCCGTCACCGAGGTCCCGATAGGCGACGAAGACCTCGCCATCGGACCTCGTCGTCGCGGCCGCGATGGCCTCCACGACGCCAGCGGGTACATCTACCGAAGCTCTCGGGGCATGTGTCATGACGCTTCGACAGGCCGGGGCTGCGGCGAGTAGTGCCGCAAGAAGTAGAGCTCGCATCCTGCCATGGTATCGACAAGCTGTGGTCGTGCGCCGCGACGTCGCCGCTGGACAGAAAGAAGCCGCCGCCAGCCACCGGACGAATTCGAAGCCAGCTGGCATCTGCTGAAGCGAGTAGAGCTCGGATGGGAAACGACTTCGCGACACGTTGGTAGCGAAACGTTTGTACCTGGTCCGTTTGTGTCGGCTAAAGCACGGTGCGATTGGTGGGGTCCAGACGCCTGTCGGACACCCGCTCGTCAACCAGTCGATCTGGAAGGTGCATCGTGAGAACGAAGGGGCGGCGGTTGACCTATCGACCCGTTTCCACCTGCGCCCATTCGCGGGCTCGCACGCGGATGCGCCGGGGCAGCCCCTCCGCTTCCAGCGTGTAGTCGCCGGGCGGCAAAGGCGGGGACGTCCAGCGGCCCACCACCGCTGGCTCGGCCATCCACGGCCATGGCTGGGTGATGCCCGACGGGGTGTGGGCCCAGTTCCGTCCGCTCGAATCCAGCAAGCTCGAGATCGACCCGGGATCGGTCAAGCCGGCCCTGGGGAGCTGGATCTCTATACGGCCTCCTTCCGTGGCGACCAGCTCGACCCGCTCCGGCCAGGGGTGTGGTCCGAGCTCGCACGTCGCCAATCGTTCGCCAGCCGCCACGGCGAGGTACGACGCCCCGAGGGGAAGCTGGATGCGCGCGGACCCGCTTTGTGGACGCAGCGGAATCTCCGAGAGGAGCTCCGGCCCTTCGCCCCACACGGCGAGAGAGAGCCGGTTGGGAACGTCGCTCTCCGCCGACAGAAGAGCGCCGAGATCGAGTTCGATCGCGGTGAGCTCCATCGGTTCGAGCGCGACTCGCGTGACGACGCTCTCTTCGATCTCGATCTCCTGGGACGCCACGATGACCTTGTCCGGAGCCTGGATGGCGCGGATTCGATAGGGACCGGGGCGAAGGCGGTCCAGGCTCCATCCCGCCGCCGATGCGCGCGCCAGAAGGAACTGATCGCCAGCCAGAGCGCCGCACCGCGGCGTGACCATCACCGTCCAATCCGTCGCGCCGGGACTAGGACTCGGGCTCGGGCTGGCGCTGGAGATCTCGAGCGAGCCGGTCCGAACCTCCAGATCCACCCCTTCGCGGGTCTCCCCTGTGATCTCCACCAGCCCGGTTCCGACAGCCGGCTCGCGCGGCGTCTCGCCGGCCACGGTCCAGCGGTAGAGCCCCGGCATTGGAACCGAGGCCGAGTACGCCCCGCCCGAGTCCGTGCGATGCCCCGAGCCGCTTTCGATCCTCATCGCGCCGTCGCGGAGGAACGAGACCCCGCGACCAGGGGCCAGCTCTCCGTCGACCCGCACCGTTCCCCGAAACCGGATCTCCGCCAGCGTCACCGCGTGCAGCTCGACCTCCTCGGTTCGGCCGGCGACAACGTCCAGCTCCGCACGCATCAGCTCCGCGTCCTCCGGGCTCCCGGTGACGGCCACCCTGTTCTTTCCCGATGCCAGCACGAGCACGCGGCCAGGCGGCACCTGCGACAGGAGCAGTTCCCCCTCGTCGTCCGTGTGCTGCTCCGGAGTGGGGCGTGAGGAACCTCCGCTCCGGCGGATAATGAGCACCGGGCGCTTCGCCCACCGCTCGCCCGCTGCATCGAAGACCGTGACGCGAAGATCGCCGCCGCCTTCCAAGGTGAGAGGCGCCAGCTCGTTCCGCTCACCTGGCCGTAGCGCCACGTCGCTCCTCGCTCGCGCCGTCGCCTCATTCAGCTGGATCGAGTAGATCGACCCCGGATCGAGTCCTTCGAACGAGAATCGTCCCTCGCGGTCCGTGGTGGTCTTGGCTCGCGGTCGGTCGGACCTCTGCCCGGCCTGCCAAAGGCTGACCGGAACTCCTGCCGAGGCGGATCCATCCGCCGCCCGCACGGACCCCGCGAGAGACGCAAGCCGCGCGAGGCGAAGGAACAGAGGATCCGCCGAGGGCACGTGGACCACGGGCCACTCCGCGCCGGACACCCTGCAGTGCCCCTCCGCGTGGACGCGAAGTCGCCATCTTCCGGCGAACAGCTCTTCCATGGTGGCGGCGCCACCGCTCGAGGTGAAAGGCTGCAGTTTCTCCTCGGGGTCCCACTGGCTCGGACCGGATTCGAAGAGAGGTGTGGCCTGAACGCGAAAGTCCTCCACCGGCAAGCCGCGGTCATCCGTGACGACCAGCGCCACGGAACCTGCGGGCCGAAGCCGGATCAGAACGTCCTCGGATGCGACGACGACGTGTTCGGCGAAGCCGATCCAGGTCGTCCCCTCGTGATCCTTCCCGGTGGCCCGGAGGCGTAGGCTCTTCCCGACCACGCCCTCGAAGGAGAAGCGCCCGTCGGCGTCCACTCGCGTCCCTCCGAGTCGAGCGAAGCCCTCGGCGCGGTCGCGGACCTCCGAGTCTGGCTCCACGAATTGCTCTCCAAGGAGCGTTCCGTAAAGATCGATGGCCACGTCCCCGGCCACACGTCCCCCCGGAGGCGCGCCGTCCAAGATCACCCGCCCGCCGACGCGAGGCTCGGAGCGAAAGCGCAGCACCACGTCGAGCCCCTCGCGCTCCAGCAAGGTGAAGGTCCCGCCGACGGCCCCACCGCGATGCTCGGCAACGGCGAGGAGACCGAACACGCGAAATCGAGGCGCGACGAGGCTGAACCGCCCTTCGGAATCCGAGCGTGCCGCGGTTTCCTTGAAGCCCAGACGCGAGCTGTTCCCCTGGGTCACCCAGATCGTGGCGTCCGGCACCGGGCCACCCCCTTCGTCCAGCACCCTTCCCTGCACGGGATGGCTCGGGTCAGGAGCCTGCGCCACGAACTCGGACTCGACGGTCGTGCGCTGCGCTTCGGAACCTTCCGCCGTTGCCGCCGTTCGAATGGCAGTCGAAGCCGGAGAAATCTCCGCCTCGACCGGGACAGCTGCATTCATCGGCGTACCGGCGGACGGCGTGACTTCCTGTGCGTGATCCCGGCCATGCATCTCCAGCGGTGTGGCACGGAGAAGCCAGACGCCACCAGCCCCCGCAAGAAGGACGAAAACGACCAAGAGCAACACCTTCATCGGATCGGACCGACGATCACGAAGAAGGCTCCCGCTGCGATCAACGCGAAGCCGACGAGGTGATTCCAGGTCAGTGCCTCGTCCAGGTAGAGCACCGAGAAGCCTGCGAATACGGTCAGGGTGATCACCTCCTGGATCGTCTTCAGTTCGGCCGTCGACCAGACCGCTCGACCGATCCGGTTCGCCGGAACCGCCAAGCAGTACTCGAAGAACGCAATGCCCCAGCTGGCCAGCACGACCGTCCAGAGCGTCCGCCCCGGATGCTTCAGATGACCGTACCAGGCGAAGGTCATGAAAACGTTCGATGCGAACAGCAAGGCGATGGGGGCGATCCCTGCCAGGGAGACTGTTTGTGGCATGGACAGGATGATGCCTCCGCGAGACCCATTCGGCCACGGTCCAGAACGACCCGCTCCTGACCCGACACGTCCGCACCTGGTCCGTTTGTTCCGACACGTTCGTACCTGGTCCGTTTGTTCCGGTACGTTCGTACCTGGTCCGTTTGTTCCGGCTGGAGGTGCCGCCTCGGAGGCTTCGTGGTTCTCACTCTCCCGACAGGGGCCGACGCGGATGCGTCTTTTTTTGGCGTTCGGGCGGGATAGCGGAGCCGCGCCTACCTGGCGCGGCTCTGCGTGCACGTCCGAACTCACCGGGGCGCTCTACTGGAACATGATCTCCAGCCCGTCGGTGAAGTTCGACAGCGGGCCGACGATCGAGCTATCACGGTGCCATGCCTGGAAGCTCCAGCTCGATCCAGGCATCGCCGACACGAATCCGAGCGGCGTCGGGATCGCCGTCAAGTCGATGGCGAGCTGGAAGGAACCATTCGTGCCGCTCTGCTGCACCTGCCCTGGGCCAACGTAGCGCCCGACCGAGCCGCCGAGGCAGATGCGGCCAGCGGAGCCGATGACCGGCGTTGCGGGGCTTTGGGTCTGGCTCGTGATGAAGAACCCGAAGGCGAGGGGTGGAAGGTTCGTGGCGCTCAACGTGATGTCGTTCGCGGCGACCCAGTCCGTGCCCATCGCCATGATCTGCCCGGCCACGCCGGTACTGTTCGCGATGCCTGGACCACAGAAAGTCGTGCCGACCGAATCGAGGTTCCCGCCCTCGTACCAGAAGATCCCTGCCTCGGAGGAACTGACGACCAGGTCGAGATCGCCATCACCCCGGAGATCGGTGAGCAGGACGCTCGCACCGGAGACGGGCGAACCCGACGCGTTGGTCAGTGCAGGCGCCAGCTGGATCCCGGTCATGCCGAAAGCAAGCCCGCTGCCAGCGAGTCGCGGATACCCGAAGACCTGCCCGTTGCTGCGGTAGGTGAGAAGGTCCCCGAGCCCGTCGCCGTTGAAGTCCATGGAACCGAGCGGAAACTGGCCTCCTTGCGTGGCCACGAGCAGATCACCGTCCGTGGGAAGCGTCCCGATCGGGCCGCCGGTCGCGAGATAGATCCCGGGCGGCTGGTCGGACCCCGCCCAGACCACGTCGTCGAAACCGTCTCCGTCGAGGTCGAGGATGACCCGATTCGTGCTCGAGATCCCCACGAACTGCTGGGGACCGAACTGACCGCCGCCGAGCCCCTCGTACCACCCCTGGCTGAAGGACGTGAAGAACGGAACTCCGAAGATCAGCGTATGCAGGTCCACCACGCCATCGCCATTGAAGTCTCCGACCTGGAAGAAGCTACCCCCCTGACCTCCTGCAAGAGGAACAGGAACTTGAGCACCGAACTGAAGTCCGCCCAGGTTGGTGATCGAAGCGAGTCCGGTCCCACCTGCCGGGACGACCAGGAGGTCGAGGTCTCCGTCTCCGTCGATATCGGAAGGAAGAATCCCTCTAGCCGGGGTTGTCGACCCGAGATCGAGCGGAAGCACCGATGAGAACAGGCCAACGCCGAGGCTGTCGATCAGCCCGAACCCCGTCGCCGTCCGAACCAGAATCTCGTCCGCCGCATCACCATCGAAGTTCGCCACGAGCACGACCTCCTCCGCCAGACCGACCGAAGCGGGAGCCTCGAGTTCGCCGGGCGCGCCGCGGAACCAGAAGACCTCCCCTCGCGCCTGGTTCAACAGGTCCTGAATGCCGTCGCCGTCGATGTCTCCGGCCAAGACGTCCGTGCCAACTTCGAAACGGCCGACCTCGATCGCGCCTCCGAGAGCAGGCCCTGCTTCACCGAGGCGGATCACGCCGAAGCTGTCTGCAACCAGGGCCTCGATCTCGACACGACCCAGGAGGTCGCCGCGGCCGTCGCCGTCGAAGTCGCCGACGCGACTGCGCCCGCTCAACGAGCCATCGACCAGGCCGAACTCACCGCTCATCGAGAAACCGCCCAGGCCGTTGCCTGCCAGCACTCTCACGCCAGCGGTGGCGTCCGGTGTCGCTCCCACGCTGGCCACGGCCAGGTCCAGATCACCGTCACCATCGATGTCCAGCAGCGACACGTCCGGCGCGAGCCCGATGGCGCCCGCGAGCACTGTTACCCGGGGATCGAAGCCGCCCCCCGCGTTGCCGCGGTAGAAGTCGAGATCTGCTGGCGCTCCCGGCGCCGCCTGGCGGAAGGCCACGACGTCCGAGAACCCGTTGCCGTCCACATCGCCAACGGCGAGGTCCTGGTAGCTCATGGGCGAAGTTCCGACGGCTTGGATCTGCAGCACGCCGCCCTGGCGCCGGGCCACCACCAGGGTGCCGGAGCCGTTCCGAAGCGCCACGAAGTCGAGGTCGCCGTTCTGCCCGAGATCGACGGGCGCAGCCGAGCGAAGGGGCTCGGCGAACGACTGTACATCGACGGGGTGATCGAACGCGCCGCCCCCCCGATTCAGCGCCACCACGATCGTGCCGCCGCCGAAGGAGGAAGCGGCCAGATCGACCGACGCAGGATAGAGGACGATGTCCATGTCGCCGTCCTGATCGAAATCAGTCGTCGTGAGCCCGTCCAGGTCGCGGACAGCCTGGACCACACTCTGGGCGTTCTCGAACCGGGTGCCCCCTCGATCGTAGGCGACCACGAGGCTGACCACGCCGTTCGGAGACTCTCTCACGCCCACCAGGTCGGCGAGACCGTCACCATCCATATCGGCGAGGGCAAGTTCCCGCACGTCATCGGCCACGTCGATCAGACGCTTCTCGAAGACAAGCGATCCATCGGGCGCGACGGTGTAGGCATTCACGCCCGACCCACCACCCGGGATGGCCAGCAACTCATCGACGCCGTCTCCGTCGTGGTCAAGAACGGTGAAAGGCGCCACTTCGACGTAGACGGCCTGGGATTGTGTGCTGATCTGCGGGAAGGCCGCCACAGGCAGTGCGCCTGCGACGGAGCCCATCAGTAGCTGGAAAGGAGTGCGATTCTTCATGACGGATCAGGGTTGGGAAAGTTGCGAGTGCATGGGGTCGCGTCCGAAACGGAGTGCTCCACACGGCGACCCGGTAGGTACCTCTCCTTGCGTGGCCTGTTTCCACGCCGCCTCGCCTTTCGGTCCATCTGGAGTCAGTGGCCGTATCCGTGGAGGGAGCGGCCTCCTCTTGGCGATTTCAGGCCGCCATCGATGGCGGCCGTGGCATTTAGCCGCCCCGCGAACAAAAAGCCCTGCGAACAAAGGGCCCTGCGAACAAAAGGTCCTGCGAACAAAAAAGGGGGCGCCGCGACTCTCGTCGCGGCGCCCCTTGCGCTCAGCAGCAGCCGGATCGGCTTTCGCCGATCAGTTCGCCATCAGCTTGGCAGCGATGCCCGCCGGAACGTCGCGGTACATGGCGAGTTCCATCGAGAACTGGCCACGGCCCTGGGTCGAGCCCCGGAGCGCCGAGCTGTACGCGAACATCTCCGCGATCGGCACGATGGCCTTCACGAGGCGCATGTCGCCCTGGTTCTCGATCTCCGCGATCTCACCGCGGCGCGAGTTGAGGTCGCCGACGACCGAGCCGACGAACTCCTCGGGCACCGAGACCTCGACCTTCATGATCGGCTCGAGAAGAACGGTGTTGTCCTCGATCGACTGACGGAAGGCCAGGTTGGCCGCCGCGCGGAACGCCATCTCGCTGGAGTCGACGTCGTGGCTCTTGCCGTCGTACAGGCGAGCCTTCGTCGACACGAACGGGATGCCGGTGTTGCCGCCGGTGAGGAACGACTCGCGGAGACCCGCCTCGACGCTCGGGATGTACTCGCGCGGAACGGAGCCACCCTTGACGCCGTCGACGAACTCGAAGCCGTTGACGCTCTCGTCGTACTCGATGACGACGTTGATGACGGCGTACTGACCCGAACCACCCGACTGACGCACGTGACGTGCCTCGAGGTCGACCTGCTTCTTGATCCGCTGCTTGAACGCCACCTTCGGACGACCGGTGCGCACGTTGCACTTGTGGTCCTTGATGATGCGGCCCACCATGATCTCCAGGTGAAGCTCGCCCATCCCTGAGATGATCAGGTCGCCCGTCGCCTCGTTGGTGAACGCCTTGAAGGTCGGGTCCTCGCGCATCATCCGGCCGATGATCTCCGAGAGCTTGTCACGGTCGCCAGCACTTTCCGGCTCCAGCGACATCGAGATGACCGACTCCGGGAAGGTCATCTTCATCAGCACGATCGGGTTGTCCTCGTCGCAGAGCGTATCTCCGGTCACCGTGTTCTTGAGACCGATGACGGCGGCGATGTCGCCGGCGGGCACGGACTCGACGGCCTCACGCTTGTTGGCATGTACCCGCACGAGGCGGCCGATCCGCTCGGTCTTGCCGGTGCGCGGGTTCAGGAGCTTGGCGCCCTTCTCCAGCACGCCGGAGTAGACGCGGATGAACGTCATGTCGCCCGTGGGCTCGGCGATCGTCTTGAACGCCATCAGCGAGACGTGCTCGTCCGTGACCGGCTTGCGGGTGATCTGCTCCTCCTTGTAGGGGAGCGTTCCCTTGATGTCGCCGGCCTCGATCGGGGCAGGAAGGAAGTCGATCGCGGCGTCGAGGACGAAGCGCACGCCCTTGTCCTTGAGCGCGGAGCCCGCAAGGACCGGAACGCACTTCATGGCGATGCACGAAAGGCGCAGGCCCTTGATGATCTCCTCTTCGGTGAGCTCTTCACCCTCGAAGAACTTGTTCATGAGCTCGTCGCTGCCTTCCGCGGCGGCTTCGATCATCTTGCCGCGCGCTTCGAGAGCCGCGTCCATGTGCTCTTCCGGCACCGGGCCTTCGAGGTAGGTCTTACCCGCGTCGTTCGAAGGATCGATGAACTCGATGTACTTCATGCGGATCAGGTCGACGAAACCGACGAAATCCTTCTCTGCGCCGATCGGGAGCTGGATCGGAATCGGGTTGGCGCCGAGGCGGTCGCGGATGGTGCCGACGGAGAACTCGAAGTTCGCGCCGATCTTGTCCATCTTGTTGATGAAGCAAATACGCGGCACGCCGTAGCGGTCGGCCTGGCGCCAGACCGTCTCCGACTGCGCCTCGACACCCTGCTTGCCGTCGAACACGGCGACGGCGCCGTCGAGAACGCGGAGCGAGCGCTCCACCTCGACGGTGAAGTCCACGTGGCCCGGCGTATCGATGATGTTGATGACGTGGTTGTTCCACGAGCAAGTCGTCGCGGCCGACTGGATCGTGATGCCGCGCTTCTGCTCCTCCTCGAGGTAGTCCATCGTGGCGCCGCCGTCGTGAACCTCGCCCATCTTGTGGACGAGACCCGTCAGGAACAGGATCCGCTCGGTGACGGTGGTCTTTCCGGCATCGATGTGTGCCATGATCCCGATGTTGCGCTTCAGCAGGGGATCGTTTTTCTTGGCCGCGAAGACTCGCGGGGAGACGTCTTTTTTCTCCACTGTGGTGCTCATCGGAACTCGTGAGAGCGCGCTCGGGCGCTCGGCGGTCAGCGCCGCGTCACTCGAACCATCGAGCTGCGGCGAAAATCATGGATCAGGCGCTGAGGAATCCGAGGCAATAGCCCGGACCCGGGAGACTGGGCTGCCAGTCCTCCCGCGCGAGATTGGAGCCGACAAGCGTAGACTCAGCCCTGGCCGCGTCAAGAATCGCTCCCTTAAGAATGGGAAAGGATGTGAGGTTTCGCCTTCGCGGGACCCTGCCGCCCCTTCTCGGGGGCTCTTCCTCGTGAGGCGCTACGTGCCGGGCCGGTTGCGCCCCAGGGCCTCGTGGGCTTCGACGAACTCATGGCTGGCGAAGGCCGCCACGAGCGAGAGATCGCCCGCCAGGACCGTGGCAGCCACGATCTCCGCGAAGGTGTTGGCCTGGCCTGCCCCCTCGCACCCAAGGATCTGCAGGCACTCCCGGGCCGTCCCCTGACCGCTCCCGCCGCCCACGGTCCCCACGAGCAGGCTCGGAAGCGTGACGGAGGCGTGAAGGTCGCCCGAGTCGGTCACATCGAAGTCCAGGAGGCCCGTCGCGCACTCGGTGACGTACGCGACGTCCTGCCCGCAGGCCAGGAAGACGGCCGACAGGGTGTTCGCCGCCTGGATCGTCCAGTTCTGGGTCCCGAGGTGGGCGAAGCCGACCGCGTAGGTCCGCATCACCCGGACCATGGCCTCGGGCGTCGTCCGCGCCTTCTCGATCAAGAACGGCCTCGGGACCACGACGTCCGCCACCGCGCTGCGGCCCCGTCCCTCCACCAGAGCGCGGGCATTGGCGCGCTTCTCGACGTCCTGACCATGTACGAACCGCTCCACCGCGCCGGTCCGCTCGGCCAGGTCGCGAGAGCAAAGCTCCGCCCCGTGGGCTGCCATATTGATGCCGATGGCGTCCCCGGTCGTGAAGAGCAGGCGCAGGAGCAGCCGCCGCCCGAGCACCTGGGTCTCGACCCTCGCCAGCGCTCCGTGGGCCGTGATCCCCGCGACGATCCCGCGAAAGCGCTCCTCGCTCGCCTTGGCTTCCCGCGCGGCCGCCAGCGCCGCCTCGACGCTCCCGTAGACGAGCATCGGATGCTGCGACAGCTCGGACCTCGTCACCCGTGCGTAGGCCCCTCCGCCAGCCGCCAGCATGGCCATGCCCCGCGACGTCGAGGCCACGAGCGCGCCCTCGGTCGTCGCCATCGGTACGTAGACGGACCTCCGCCCGGCCGAACCGTCGAGTTCCAGCGGTCCCGCGAGCCCCAGAGGCACCTGCGCCCAGCCCGTCAGCCCCTCGATGTTGCCCCGCGCCGCCGCGTGCGGCACTCGCTCGCCGCCGAGGTGCGGTAGATCCATGCCCGCGGCCCCGCGGGCCGCCGCCATCCGCGCCTCGACCCAGCGGGCGTCGTGGTCCTCGTCGCGCGGCCCGCGGGGGAGCTTGCCGAGGCCTCCCGTGGCCGCTCGCGACCCGTCCTCTGAGCCTCTTCCGTTTGATTTCTTTTCCATGTCTGGCTGGCGGCAGCGTAACGGGCGGCCTACCTCATCGGTTAGCGTCAGCGCTGCTCACGATTTCTCCGCCCCCGACTCCGACACCGCACCCAGCCCCCCCGCCATGTCCCTCGACATCCTCGGCGCCATCACCGGCCTCTTCGTCGTCGTCTACGACGGCCAGCACGCCCTGCGCTTCACCCTCGGGCGCGCCAGAGCGGTCGTCGGCCCCGGCATCCACTTCAAGTGGCCGCTCCTGCAGACGTTCAAGGTCGAGGAAACGAAGCACACGACCCTGGACCTCGAGCCCCAGGTCATCCAGCTCGACGACGACCTCGTCTACGAGGTCGACGCCAAGGTCGTCTACAAGATCGTGAACCTCCGCAAGGCGATCATCGAGATCGACGACCTCGTCACGGGCCTCCAGAACCGCGTGGTGATCGCGGTCCAGTCCGTCGTCGCCCGCCGCACCCGCGCGACCGTGACCGACGTGGACGGCATGTGCGACGAGATCAGGAAGGAGCTGGAGCCGGTCGAGGACACCTGGGGCGTCAGGATCCTGAAGTTCGGGTTCTCGAACATCTCGCCGTCCCCCACGACGCTGGAGATCACGCAGCTGGAGCTTCTGACCCAGGAGAAGCGCAGGCTCTACGCCGAACTCCGCGAGCGCGGGCTGAGCGAGGAGGCCTCGGTGGCTCTCGTGTCCGGCGCGGTCGTCTCCGTCCACCCGGACGAGCCGCTGCCGATGCGCAAGGAGCAGCGCCGCCCCGAGAAAGCCCTCGTCGCCGAGGCCGAAGAGAAGCTGGAGGAGAACGAGAAGGAGGCGCTCAAGCGCAAGGCCAAGCGCAACGAGCTGGAGGGCCTCGCCGACCCGAAGGAGTCCGATCCGTTCGCCGAGGAAGAACAGGGCAAGAAGCCGGGCGCGCCGGAGAGCGACGACCCGCTCGCGTAGATCGCCCCAACCCGGACCCCAGGCATGGACATCTTCTCGATCGGCTACGACGCGCTCTACATCATCCTGGGCGTGATCAGCGCGATCGTGCGCGCCAGCGGCGTCACGATCGAGTCGGGGTACACGGGCCTCTGCTATACCCTGGGCGAGGTCGACCGGCCGCTGCCGATCGTCTTCCGACCCTTCGCCGCGCTCCTGCGCCAGCTCGGCGTCCTCAAGGGCGAGCGCAGCGCTGTCCTGGAGCCCGGATTCCACCCCCTGATCCCGTTTCTCCAGCGCGTCCGCCGCGTGCCGACGCGTCAGCGAACCATGGACCTGCCGGCCCAGCGGGTCGCGACCTTCGAGGGCTACGTGTTCCATGCCGACGCCAATATCGTGTTCCGCATCGTGGACGTGCGGAAGGCGCTCATCGTCGTGGACAACCTCCTTCGCGGCATGAATCAGATGCTGACCCTGGGCGTCCAGGAGGTTCTGCGCGAGGCGACCCTGCGCGACCTCCAGTCCGGCGTGGGCCTCGACGAGAAGCTCGCCAGAAACCTCGCCGAGAAGGTCGAGGTCTGGGGCGTCGTCATCGAAGGAGCCGGTTTCCCGACGATCACGCCGTCGCCGCGGACGCTGCGGATCACCCAGGCCCGGCAGAACGCCATGGAGCGGGCCCGGCGCGTGGACCAGCTGATGGGCGCGGCCGAATCCCCGCGCCTCTCGATGGCCAGCGCGCTCGGAGCGGTGGGCACGCGCCGCGTCTTCCGCACGAAGATCCGCGCGCGCCGCCACGGGGTCGCCCGGCACCGCCAGGACCTCCGCGTGCGAGCCAGCCTGGAGCGAAAAGGCTGGACGGGCGCCGCGATCGACCGGGTTCTGAAAGCGATGAGATCGGGCGCTTAGTACCCTTCCCCCATGTCCGAAACGAAGAAGAAGCCCACGACGCTCAAGGGGATCCTCGCTGTCATCGGCGCGGGTCTGGTGTACCTCGTCTCCCAGGTTCTCGGGATCGACCTGTCGGCGCTGACCGGCGGCAGCTCCGGCAAGGACGGCAACCCGCCGGTGACCGCGCCCGCGGAGCCTGGCCAGAAGTCAGGCCAGAAGCCAGGCCAGAAAGAGGTCGCCCGGAACGACCCGGCGCCCCCGAAGGCCCAGGACGGCGCAGGTCTGAAGACCGAGAAGCCCAAGCCCGGCACCCCGACGGCGGAGAAGCCCGCGCCGAAGAAGCCGGTCGTCGAAGAGCCCAAGGCCGAAACGCCGGCCCCGAAGCAGCGCGACGACACCGCGCTGATTCGCCAGCTGTTCAACGGCATGGTCTCCGATCGGCAGGTCGAAGCCGAGGGCGAGATCGTTCACATCCTTCCCGATGACACGGATGAAACGCCGCACCAGCTATTCCTGGTCGAGCTCTCGAACGGCATCACGCTGAAGATCAGCCACAACACGAAGGTGGCTCCGTACGTGCCGATCAAGAAGGGCGACACGATCCGCTTCTACGGCGAGTACGAGTACAACAGCAAGGGCGGCGTGGTGCACTGGACGCACCGCACCCAGGGAACCACCAACAAGCACCCGCACGGCTGGCTGCTCCACAAGGGCAAGAAGTACGAGTAGGACGCCGGGAGTTCCCCGGTAGGGTCCCCGTGACCCTACCGGGAGAGCGCTCCGCGGAACTCCCAGCCCGCCGCGCGCCTTCCACCGATGTACTCCCCTCGCTCCGCCCACTCCCCGTTCTCGTCGTAGAACGTCCAGGGCCCCACGCGATTTCCGCCGCCCATCTCGCCGCGGCTCTCCAGCGCGCCGTTCTCGTGGTAGTAGCTCCACTCGCCGACGCGCCGTCCCTCGATCGCCATGCCCTCGGCCGCGACGAAACCGTTGGCGTGCCACCACGTCATCCGCGTCGCCTCGCCCGGCACGTGCACGTAGGCCGAACGCAGCGCGCCGGTCCTCCACCAGGACCACCAGAGCCCCGACGGCTCACCGTTCACGTAGCCGCGCACGGATTTGATCGTGCCCTCGGGCCAGTAGAGCCGCTCCCTGCCGGAGGGCACCTCGGACCCGTCCTCCAGCTGCCCGAGCTCGTGGACCTCCACGACCTTCTTCGTCCGAGGATCCCTCACCTCCACCACCCGTCGCGCCTCCGCGGCTTCGGCTCGCTCCCGTTCCCTCTGGACGAACAGCTCCGCCCGATAGAGGTCGTCGGAAGCGGACGAACAGGCGGCGACCAGCAGAAGGCACGGCAGCCAGGGGACCAGACCCATCCTGGGGCTCGTCACCGGGCCCTTCACTCGCATAGACTTCGGCGCGGGGTGCATACCCCAGATCATGGCGGCTGAACCCACGAGTGACCCCCACGGGGACCCAGAAAAAGACGCGTCCGGGATCCCCGACGCGCCGGCAGGCAACCGGACGTTCGATGCGTCCGCGGCCGACGACGGTTCGTCGCGTCCTCTCCACGACCTCCCGGACGTCAACTTCTGGGACGTGCTCTACGGCCGCCGCTCGATCCGCAAGTTCGAGGATCGCCCCGTCGACCGCGCCCTGATCGAACAGGTCATGCACGCGGGGATCTGGGCCCCGAGCTCCTGCAACTATCAGATGTGGGACCTCGTGGCCGTCACCGACCCCGGGATCAACGGCCAGCTCGCAGCGCTCTCGACCCAGATGGCCAACGCCCCGGTGAACGTCATCATCAGCTACGGGCGCGACTTCTCCGAGGAGGCGTGGGCCAACATCCAGTCCGCGTCCGCGCTCATCCAGAACATGAGCCTCGCCGCCCACGCGCTGGGCCTCGGCACTTTCTGGATCACGCAGACCGGCGGCGCGGAGAAGGTGCGGGAAGCCGTCGGCCTTCCCTACGATCGCATCGTGATCGCCGTGCTCGCGCTCGGCTGGCCCAAGGTCATCCCGAAACGCGGCCCCAAGCGCCGCCCCCTCGACCAGGTCACCCACTTCGAGCACTACGCCGGGCGCCCCATCCCGTCGTCCACGAATCCCTCCGACTGGGACGCCGACCTGCTCGCGATCTACCAGCGCGCGCGCGTGCTCAACGGCCTGCGCCACAACAAGCCGCGCGCGTGGGAACAGCGCGCGCTCGTGGACGCCCTCGACGCGCTGCTTCCGGACGGCAAGGAGAAGCCGGCGGAGGGCGAGGCGCGCCAGCGCTGGCTCGACGTTCTCCCTTGCACCGGCATCCTCACCGCCAAGCTCGGAACGATCCGCAAGGGCTTCGCGTTCGACGTGGTCGAGCGCTCGCTCGAGGTCGCCGAATTCTGCGCGAACCGCGTCAGCCCGCGGGGCCAGGCGCTCGCGTGGCCCACTTCGACGGACACCGACGCCGCGGAGACCTTTCCGGCCCCGACGCCCGACACCTACGACGTCGTCTCGTGCTTCTTCCGGCTGGAGGGCCTGCGCCCCGAGCACCGGGCCGACCTCGTGCGCGCGATGGCGAGCTGGCTGAAGCCCGGCGGCCGGCTGCTCCTCGGCTACGTCAACGCGCGCTCCTTCCACGGGCTGACGGAAGCCCTGCGCGCACGTGGCAGCGGCCCCAAGGGCGTGGAGTACGTGCTGTCGCCCGACCCGAACATCGGCCCTTTCGAAGCCCTTACGCCGAAGAGCGTCGATTCGCTGCTCCAGGAGGCCGGCGGCACCGTCGAAGCGCGCTTTCGAGCGCAGGCCGCCCCTGCCCCTGAAGAAGTCGACTTCCGAACGCGTAACATGCAGGGGCTCTCCGGCAAGGCGATCCGCACGGCGGCCAGCGTCGCCCGAATGGCCGACAAGATCCCTGCACTCTCCCAGGGTCGCAGCAGGTTCCAGTTCCTCTGCATCCGATTCCCCTGACCCCCCCATCGGTCCCCATGATCCTCCCGCTCTTGCTCAGTCTCGCGGCCACCGCCGCTCCTCCACTCGCGCAGGGCCCCGGAGCACCAGGGGGACCAGCAGGACCAGCAGAACCCGGGGCCACCGCCACCACGCGCGCGTTCGTCGGTGCGCGCATCCTTCCGATCTCGGGTCCAGAGATCGAGACCGGTGTTCTCGTGGTCTCGGACGGCAAGATCGTCAGCGTGACCGCGGGTGGTGCCGTCCCTGAAGGAGCGGAGGTCATCGACGCCGCCGGCAAGACCATCATGCCCGGCCTCGTCTGCACCCACAGCCACCTCGGAGGCATCGGCGGCGCGGACGGCAGCGGCCCGATCCAGCCCGACGTGCGCGTCTCCGACTCGATCAACGTGCGCGACGCGGGCTACATGCGCGCGCTCGCCGGCGGCCTCACGGCGCTGAACGTGATGCCCGGCTCGGGGCACCTCCTGAGCGGCCAGACGTGCTACCTCAAGCTCCGCGCGGACGCATCGACCATCGAGGACATGTTCATCCGCGACGCCGACGGCGCGCCCACGGGCGGCATCAAGATGGCCAACGGCACCAACCCGATGAGGGGCGGCGCCTTCCCTGGCACCCGCGGCCGCTCGGCCGCGCTCGTGCGCCAGCAGTTCATCGCAGCCCAGGAATACATGGCCAAGATCGAAGCCGCGGGCGACGACGAGACCAAGCTTCCGAACCGCCACATCGGCATGGAAGCCCTCGCCGAGGTGCTCTCGGGCAAGCGCGTCGTCCATCACCACACCCACCGTCACGACGATATCTTGACCGTCCTGCGACTCGCCGAGGAGTTCCACTTCCGGGTCGTGCTCCACCACGTCAGCGAGGCATGGAAGGTCGCCGACGAGATCGCCGCGAGCGGCGCGGCCTGCTCGATCATCCTCGTCGACAGCCCGGGCGGCAAGCCCGAGGCCATCGACGTCGCGTTCAAGACCGGCGGCGTGCTGGAGCGCGCGGGCGTCAAGGTCGCGTTCCACACGGACGACTGGATCACGGACTCGCGGCTCTTCCTGCGCATGGGCGCGCTCGCCGTGCGCGCGGGCATGTCGCGCGAGGGAGCGCTCCGCGCGCTGACGCTTTCGGGCGCCGAGATCCTGGAGCTGGAGGACCGCATCGGCAGCCTCGAGCCCGGCAAGGACGCCGACTTCACGATCCTCGACGGTGACCCGTTCAGCGTCTACACGAAGGTCCTGGAGACGTGGGTCGAGGGCGAGAAGCGCTTCGACCGCGGCCTTCCCGAGCACGCCCTGTACGCCGAAGGCGGCTACGGCGCCGCCCACGATCAAGAACCCTACTTCTGCTGCTTCGGGCTCCAGGCAGGTGGCCAGTGATGACTCTTCCACGACTCTTCGGAAGCGCCGCGCTCACGCTGGCGAGTCTTCTCTCCGGGGGCCTCGTCTCGAACGCGTCGGCCCAGGTCGCCATCCGAGGCGACGTCATCCACACCGGTGACGGTGGACGCCTCCAGAACGGCGTCCTCGTCATCGAGGACGGCAAGATCAGCGCCATGGGCCCCGCGGCCGACATCGTCATTCCCGGAGGCTTCGAAGTCCTCTCCGCCGCCGTCGTGACGCCCGGGCTCGTCGACGTCCGCTCGGTCGTCGGCCTCGCGGGCGCCTACGCCATCGAGGGCAAGGACCAGGACCAGGTCGAAGAGGGCTCCGCGATCCAGCCGGAGCTCCGCGCGCTCGATGCCTACAATCCGCGCGACGAACTCGTGGCCTGGGTACGCGGCTTCGGCGTCACGACGGTCCAGACCGGGCACGCCCCGGAGGAGCTCGTCCCAGGCCAGCTGTTCATCGTGAAGACGCGCGGCGTCAGCGCCGATGCGGACGCCGTGAAAACGGTTTCCGGCGTCGCCGCGACGATCGGCGAGGCGGCCGTTCGCAGCGGCAAGGACTCACCGGGAACCCGGGGCAAGATGATGGCGCTCCTGCGCGCGAAGCTCATCGAGGGCCAGGCCTACGTGGAATCCCAGAACCGCGCCTCGGCCGATGAAGACAAGGACGCTCCCAAGCGAGACCTCGCCCTCGACGCGATCGCCGCCGTGCTGCGCGGCGAGCTTCCGCTCGTCGTCACGGCGCACCGGGCCCAGGACATCGCGTCGGCGCTGCGCCTCGCGGACGAGTTCAAGGTCCAGCTCGTGCTCGACGGTGCCTCCGAGTCGTACCTGATGCTCGACGAGATCAAGGCGTCGGGCTTCCCCGTCAGTCTGCACGCGACCATGAAGCGCTCGGTCGGTGAAGCCGAGAACCTGTCGTTTCAGACGGCCGCGAAGCTGCACGAAGCCAGCATCCCGTTCGCGATCCAGTCGGGGTACGAGGCCTACGTACCGAAGACGCGCGTCGTGCTGTTCGAGGCGGCCGTGGCGGCCAGCCATGGCCTCGGGTTCGACGCGGCGCTCGCGTCGATCACGAGCGGCGCCGCGCGGATCCTCGGACTCCAGGACCGCGTCGGTACCCTGGCCGTCGGCATGGACGGCGACGTCGCGCTGTTCGACGGCGACCCCTTCGAGTACACGACGCACTGCGTCGGCACCGTGATCGAAGGGGTCGTCGTCGCGCGCGGCGAGCGCCAGCGCTGACCGGCTACGAGAAGAGGCCGACCGGCGTGTGGCTGTGACCGGGGAAGGCGAGGGCCGCGTTCTGCAGCCCGAGCCTTCGCTCCAGCGCCTCGGCGAAGACGTCGCGCAGGTCCGTCGTCACGGCCAGCGCGCCGCCTTCGAGCGCGGCGGGCACGAGGCCCGGCCAGGTTCCGAAGACCTGACCGCCGTTGACCGCGCCGCCGAGGGCGAACGCCACCCCGCCGCGGCCGTGATCGGTGCCGCGGCTTCCGTTCTCGTCGACGCGGCGGCCGAACTCGCTGTAGACGAGCACGGTGGTCCGATCGAGGTCCGGGCCGAGGTCCGCGCGGAACGCGGCCAGCGACCGGCCGAGGTCGTCGAGGCGGGACGCGAGATCTCCGCTGTTCGGCCCCATGTCATCGTGATCGTCCCAGTCACCGTGCTCGACGTGGATGACCTCGGTTCCGATGTTCTCGATCAAGAGCGTGGCCGCGTCCCTCATGCGCGAACCGAGCAGCGTGTCCGGGTAGGCGGCCAGCGGAGCGGGCGTGCGGCCGAAGTCGATTCCGCCGAGCACGTCGAGCGCCGCGACCGCCGACATGCCGGACTGGGCGACTCGGGTGCGGACGGACTGACTCCCGGGCGCGCCGATCGCGTTCAGATGCATCGCGGCGAGCGCCGCGCGGCGACGGGCCGAGGTCGAGGCGTCCCCGTAGTCGGCGAAGTTCCCCGGATCGTTGACGGGAATGACGCGAGGGCCGCCCTGGAGGGTTCGCGGGAGCACGGCGCCGAGCGCGAGGCCCCGGGGGGCATTCGACGCGGCCTCCGGGACGCGCCGGAGGGCGCGTCCCGCCCAGCCGCCCGGCGTTCCGGAAACGGCCTGACCGATGACGCCCGCGTCGATGGCGCGACGCGCGGCGAAGTGCGACCGGGTCGGATCCTGGCTACCGACCGCGTGGAGGACGGCGAGTTCCCCGTCGCGGAACATGCCTTCCAGCGGCGCCAGTGACGGGTGGAGCGTGAACATGCCGTCGAGCTGAACGGCGCCCTGGGAGGCGGAGGTGGGAACGAGCAGGCCCGGACGCTGCGCCTGGAGCGCGCTCGCCTCGAAGGCGGGCACGACGGCGGAGAGACCGTCGAGCCCGCCCCGGAGGTAGACGAGGACGAGCGTGTCGCGGGAGCCACCGGAGGGACTCGGAGCCGCGCTGGCGAGGCCGCCGGTTCGGGCCGCGCCGAGTGCGGCGGCGGCGCCGAGGGTGAAGGCACGTCGGCTGGGTCGAAGGGAGCCGGAGCCGCTCGGCATGGACTGAGTGGAATCGAACATATCTGTGGTGAAAGCGTGGGAGAGCGGCGGATCAGATGGTCTGAAAGCTCGGGCTGGAGGCACCGAGTTCGAAGGCAGCGAGGAGGTCCGCTGCGCCGGGAGTGGACGGGGCCCCGTCGACGAACGCCTGGATGGCTTCGACGTCGGAGGTGTCCATCTCGCCGCCGGTGAGCGCCGCGGATACGCAGCGCCCCCAGGCCTCGGGCCCCACGCCCTGGCAGAACGAAGCGAGCTTGCCGCTCGGCACGCTCGACCAGCTCGTCCAGCCGTTGAGGATCGCCGAGGCGAAGCGCCAGCGCGGCGCCAGGTTCGACGCCCACGCGTCGGTCTCGTCGGGATAACCGTCCGGATCCGGCCATTCGAAGGGCACTTGCCCGAGCCCCGCCAGCCCGTAGACGGCCGTCGACGGATTCGTGATCTCGATCTCCAGCGCGCGCAGGAACGACATGCCAAAGTGGAACGGCTGCTTGAGGCGCCTGCGCCGCCAGGGCTGGACCGCGCGGAGGGACTCCACGCTGAGGATCTCGCGCAGCATCGCCCGGATGTCACCGTCCGTCGCGAGGAAGACCCCCGTGACGCGATCGACGATCGACTGACCGGAGACCATCACGAGTCCCGCGGCAGCGTCCTCGCCCAGGAACCAGCGCACCAGCTTGGACGACACGTGCCTCGCCGTGCGCGGGTCGAGCGCCAGGAGCCGCAGCACGCGCACTCCGTCGAGCTGTCCACCGTTCGGAATCAGGCGACCGAGTACGGTCTTGTAGCCCTGATCATGCACGGAGCTATCGAAGCGGAACGTGCCGAACGCGCCGGGCTCCCAGTGACGCACGTAGGTCCAGCCGGTGAAGCAACGCGCGACCTCTCGCACGTCCTCCTCGGTGTAGCCGTTCCCCTCACCGAGGGTGTGAAGCTCCAGAAGTTCGCGCGCGTAGTTCTCGTTGGGCAGCCCTGCCCGGTTCGAGTCCTGATCGAGGAACGCGCCCATGGCCGGGCTCATGGCGACGGCCGCCAGGAACTCCGGGAACTTGCCGAACGCATGACGACGGATCACTCGCTCCTCGTGAACGGGACGCAGGTAGTTGGCGTCCTGCGCGGTGAACGGCACGTTGAAGTGATCGTTCCAGAAGTCGACCACTCGTTCGAAGAGCTGGCGTCTGGAGTCCTTCGCGCGCAGGATACGCACGGACTTCGACTCCTCGGAAAGGCGCCACCCGCCGCCGCCGTAGTTCTGGCGAAGCGTGGCAGAGTCCATGCCCTGGACGGCGCCCACGCCGAGCCACGGATACGCACCGAGGCGCGCGTCCATGCTCGAATCGTCGATCAGCTCGGGTTGAAGCTGCAGGTCGAGCCACGCATCTTGACCGAGCGCGTCGAGCTCGGCTCGATCCTCTCGCCTATGGCCGAAGGTCGCGCGCGCCATGAGGCTGCGCCGAAGGCCGGCTGCGCCGATCACGCTGGCGGAGGCCGTCGTTCCCGATCGAGTCGGCGCCGAGGCGTCGATCCCGGATGTGGTTCCTGTTTGCATGGATGCTGATTCCCCTTGTCGCCGACGAGCGAACCATTCACTCCGTCGGGACAGGGCGGGTTATAGGCACCCTCGGATTCACAGCCCTTCATGGGATGAGCCTCATGCGCGACGCCTGGTCGCCCGACCACGCGATTCAGCGTCGAAAACACGGACCGCCTGCTCCGCGTGTCTCGTTACTGGGCAGGAGCGAGGCCCGTTTTTTCCGCGCGAAGCCAGAACTCTTGCCAGGTTCGGCGCTTCAACGGCCGCGACACGGGCTCGGAAACGCGCTCCCGGAACAGCGGGCCGAGCGCTTGCATCAGCGCCTCGCAGCTCATCCCGAACGGTGGACCGCCGTCCTCCACGGGCTTGCCTACCGGAAAGACCAGCGCCGCGTAGTGACCGGCGGGCTTGAGGATCCGAGCGGCCTGTTTCCCCCAGCGCGCCCGATCACGGGGCTGGATCGCACAGAAGAACGTGTGGTCCCAGATGAGGTCGAACTCCTGGGCCTCTCCGATTTCCAGCGCGTCGCCCACGACGAACGTCCCGCCGAGCTTCTCCAGCTGCGGCGCGACCTCGGCCACGAGGCTCTCCACCACGTCGACCGCCGTGACCACCCAGCCACGCCGCGCCAGCGCGATCGCGTCGTGCCCTCGACCGGCGCCCGGAACGAACACGCGCGCACCTTCGTGCGGAGGCGCGAGACGACCGTCCTGGAGCGCCAGGGATAGTTCGGGGTGCGGCGCTCCGTTGTCCCATGGGGTGTCCTCCGCCGCGTAGCGCGCGGACCAGTCGACAGGATCCGGGGGGACGGGAGAGGTGCCTTCTGAACGGGGGGGACTTGGCTTCACGGACTCTACGGTCGTGTTTCCGGGTCGCCAGCGCAAGGCTGACCCATGTCTTCACGTCGCATCCACGGGAGGGGGCGGATCCGCGATTCCCAGAGAGCCTTCGTGTCACATTCGAAGACAGAGCGTTCGACCACCGGTTCGCTCCGCCACGCTCGCCCATGCGCGTTGGAGCCGAGGCGGCGCGTCCAGCAGTACGAAGTCGAAGATGACGGGACGAAAGCGAGTTTGTTCAAGGAGTAGCTCCCCCATGAGCTCGACGTCCCATCGGTGCCCACCCGTGGGCGCGCCGTCCGTGAGGACCAGGATTCGATCGATCCCTGGCGCGCTGAGCGCCACCTGGGCCGCCGCGTAGAGGTTCCCCTGACCGCGCATGGTGGCCTTCCGGAAGAAGCGCTTCGCCGCGCTGAGTTCGCGCCGGCTGGCTTCCAGGGGCTCGACGGAGAATGGATGGGGCTCGCCCGTGAACGGAACGAGTAAGAACCGGCTCTCGGGATCGATGCGGTCGAGGAGGCGGTCCATCTCGGGGTCCAGCAGGTCCTTCCGGCAGGATCCGTCCTCCCGTTCGTTCCAGAGCGACCCCGAGAAGTCGACGAGGACCGCGAGGCGATCGCTCTCAGGCCCGAGGCGCTCCAGGGTGGCGGCAGATTCCCGCTCGGGTCCGGATTCCGATCCGGAAGGGCGCCCGGCCGCCGCCGCGATCGAGCCGACCCAGTCGTCGGGCAGTCCGCTCACGGCATGGGCCCAGGCGGCTGCGTGGTCCTGATGCTTGAGCCCGGTCAATCCCTGCAGCGTCGCCACGATCCGGCCGCGCAACGCGACGCGCGGCTCGGTCTCCAGCCGGGCCGCCAGCGCCGCGAGATCGTCGCGCGTGGGCTCCATCTCGGGGACGAGCCGGATCGCCATGGCCCGCAGGCCGGGCTCCTCGTGGGCCAGCGCGGCCACGACCCCATGCCGGGCCCCCGTGAGGTCGCCGATCGCTCGCCCCGCGTGGATCCGCCCGAGGAGCAGCGACCCGAGGGATTCCCCTCCGGAGATCCGCGCCAGGTCCGGATCGTCCGCCAGGATCGAGGCAGGATCGAGCCGTACGATCGCCTGGATGGCCGCGGCTCGAATCGGATCCCCGACGCGCCGCGATAGCAGCGCCGATAGATCCTTCGCCAGCTTCGTGGGGTCTCCCTCCAGGCGGCCTGCCGCGGCCAGGCGCTCGATCGACCAGAGCAGCGCCCGCGCGACCTCCCCCTCCCGTCGATCGACCCGGTCGACGAGGTCCTCGCCGTCGATGGGCCCCTCCATGCGCCCGAACGCCTCCGCGACGCGCAGGCGAACCAGCGTGTCCCGGGAGCGAAGGCCGCGGGGACCGAACAGCTCCTTCTGAACGACCTTCGACCCGAGCGTCGCCTCAAACGCAGGCAGCACCAGCTGGGCCTCGTCCGCCGGCTCGGCGAGATCGTCGGCGAGCGCCTCCAGCACGAGCTCGAACGCCTCACGCGAGCCCAGCACGCCGAGCCGGGTGACCGCGCGACGGCGCGCGTCGGCGTACGGAGCCCGCAGCTTCGACTCCAGCTCCTTCACCTCGCGGAGCGTCTCGCGGCGCTGAAACGAGGTAGCAGGGGGCGCCAGCGCCGGGATCACACTCAGGAGAATCGGGAGGCAGGGCAGAATCGAAAGGAAGGGAGGACGGGTGATCGTGGTCCGCATGGCAGAGGAGGGAGCCGGCAGCTCCTCGGAACTTGCGCGTCCGCCGAGGCCCTGACCCGGGCCATTCCTGACGAACTGCACCCAGGCGACCGATTCGCGGCCGATAAGGTTGCTGATCGCTCCCCCGCGCCCCTTAAGGTGCTCCGCTCAGCGGGCAAACTTCAGGGTCAGAGCCCCGCCCCCAACCCTCCCATGAGCGACACGGAAGAACCACCGATCGGCCCCATCGCGCTATCCCTTTCCGGCGGCGGATTTCGAGCTGCGGGTTTTCACCTGGGCGTTCTGACGGCACTCCAGAGGGCCGACCTGCTCGGCCAGGTCCGGGTGCTGTCCACGGCCTCCGGCGGAACGCTCCTCGGGGCCCGCTGGCTCCTCGGCATGGCGCGCAACGAGCCCTTCGCCGAGAGCCACTACCAGGTCGCCCATTACCTGACCGAGTCGCAGCCCCTTCGCAGCGCCATCCGCCGGGCCGCCCGCGAGCGGCTCACGCTGACCCAGGCTTTCGCGGAGGAACTGGAGGCGACGCTCTTCGACGACTCGCGCTTCAGCTCCCCGACGCTCCGCGAGATCTACGAGTCTCGTACCTCGATCGAGGAAGGCAGCTTCAACGCCACGATCGGCCGCAACGGGCAGCCCTTCCGCTTCACCTTCAGCCGCGGGAACAGCGCCAGGATCGGGAACCAGGACACGCACCTTCCGCGCAAGGTGGCCCAGCACCTCCGGCTCTCCGACGTGGTCGCTGCCTCGTGCGCCTTTCCGGGGGCCTTCGAGCCCATGGTGATGCCGAACGACTTCACCTGGCCGGATCTGGAGCTCGCCGAGGCCGCCGCTGAATCGTTCACGGGCGCTCCAACGGGACTCGTCGACGGCGGCGTCCACGACAACCAGGGCATTAGCTCCATGCTCCTAGCGGCGAAGCGCATCAGCGGCGCGACGGCTTCGAGCGGGAGTCCGATCGACCTCTTCTTCGTGTCGGACGCCGAGCGCCGACTCGAAGCCCCGGAAGCGCGTACGCCCAGGCGCAAGAACCGCTGGAGCCCCACGTTCAAGATCTGGCACGTGTCGGCGCTCTCGTGGCTCGCGATCCTCGGTGCGTGCGCCTCGATCTTCCTGACCTGGAAAAAAGTCGAGGCCGAGCGCACGATCAACGACTTTCGCTGGCCCGTCGACGCGATCGCGTTCGGCGTGCCCATCGCGGTGGCGCTGACGCTGATCGTCGGGATCCTCTACGTGCGGCGCGTCATCAGCCAGGCTTTCTCCCCGCTGAAGCCCCATGTGGGCAAAAAAGCGTGGCGCTCGATCCAGCGCGTCCGCGTGCGCGACGCCATAGAGGCGTTCCAGACCCGTGGCAAGTCGCTGGAAGCCGTGGCGGCCTACGCCTTCCCCCAGCGCGTCCGCTCGCTCGTCTATCAGTCCGTCTGGAGCAACAGCGCGCTGAAGGGCAAGCGCGCGGCCTGCCACATCTACGAACTCCTGCAGGACCAGTTCAAGCACGTCGACGGACTCTATGCCCCGACGTCGGACTTGCTCGACGCGGTGGGCCGCGCGGCGAGGCTGTCGACGGGCCTCGAACTCGCCTCGCCCGCAGAACTCGAGGACCTGCAGGTCACCGGACAGGCCACGGCGATCGCGAATCTCCTGGAGCACCTGGAGTCGCGCTACGGACGCGACCGCGCGAAGTGGTCCCTCGAGGTTCTCGAGCTCGACGGCCGTCTCCGCGAGGACTGGAACGCGATCAACACCTCGGGCAAGCCGCTGCGTCCCCTCGGGGAAACGGACAGGAGCGGGCGCCGAAAGAGATGACGATCAGCCGACGGTCTTGTCGGCCAGGTACACAGTCGAGACCGCGATGGCGACGAGCACTGCGGCGAGGACCGAGAGCAGTCCGGTCTTCTTCGGCATGCGGTAGGCCATGCCCGCGAGCGCGGAGAGCCCGAGCCAGCAGACGATCTTGATGATCACCCAGGGGGCCGCGGCGCTGTAGCCGAGCCGGGCGAGGAGCCCGAAGCCCCCGACGAGCATCACGAGGCTGAAGATGCCCGTGAAGGCCATCGTCCGCTTGCGCGTCTCAGGCGTGGGCGCCGCAAAGGCGCCGAAGGTCAGCGCGGTGAGCAGGAAGCCGCTGACGACGTGGAGGATGTAGTAGATGCTGGCGCTCATGATCGGCGTGGGGTCGTTCAGGAGTCTGCCGCGCAGGCTCCTGGGGGGAGAAAGGGCCGGGGATCGTACGCTCGGCGGCTGCCGGCACGGCGTGTTTGCTCCGTCGAAACTCTTCGATTCCATGGGAATACGACCGACGCTCGATTGGGCGCCAGCGGACGGAAAGCTATGGTGCGAGCCATGGCCGATTCAGCGAAGAAAGGCGCGTGGGGAGGCCTGTTGGCGGAGGGATGGCGGCTCTCCGGGTGGCCGGTCGCCGCAGCGGCGGTCCTGCTGGCGCCGAGCGCCTCCGCCCAGATTTCCTCGGGCGCTCGCAGCGACGCGATGGGAGGCGCGGGCGTCGCCTCCGCGCTGCCGACCGCCGCCGCCTTCGTGAACCCTGCGCTCACTCGGTTCCGAGATGAGGCCATCGGTCTATCGGTCGTGGCGCCGTTCGTGACGGTGACGGCTCGGGATCCGGAGGAACTACTCAATGCGCTCGATGAGTTCCAGTCGACGCTCTCCACCCTGGAAGCTCTGGTAGCCGCCGGCGACCCGACCGCCGCGACCCTGCGTCCGTTCGCCGCCAGCCAGCTCGCCGGCCTGGGCTCGAGCGCCATCGATGTCACGGCCGATACGGGGATCGCCGTGCTGATCCCGAACGTCGACTACACGGTCACCTTGAGCGCGCGCACCCGGGTCGACGCGCGCGCGCTCCCGTTCATCGACCCCTCCGACGTGGCCACGATCAGCGACCTGAACAGCACGTCGGCGGACCTCGACAGTCTCCTTTCCGAAGCCGGTGTGGTCGGCGCTTCCGTGACCGAGTTCGGCGCGACGTTCGCCATCGAAGGGGAGATCAACGGCCACCGAATCTCCGCCGGCCTCACGCCGAAGGCCCAGTGGATCGAGACCTACAACTATTCGACGGGCGTGACGAGCTTCGAGGATGGCAGCGTCCTCGACGAGTTCCGCAGCGCCCCCTACCGCAACCACTTCAACGACTACAACGTCGACCTCGGTATCGCCTACGAGCTCCAGCCCGGCGCCACCGTGGGCCTTGCCGCGCTCAACGTTCTGCGGGACTCCTACACCACGGTGAATCAGGGCGGGCGCGAGTTCACCTACTGGATCGAGCCACGGCCGACGGCGGGCATCGCTCTGAGTCAGCTGGGCTTCACCTTCACCGCGGACCTCGACCTCATCAAGACCACGCGCTTCCGTGGGATCGGCGACTCGCAGTTCCTCCGCATGGGCTTCGAGTACGACGCGTTCGGCTGGGGCCAGCTCCGCGCGGGCTTCAGCCATGACTTCATCAACACCATCCAGGACGTGTTCACCTTCGGTCTCGGGGTTTCGCCGGCGGAGACGGTCCGTCTGGACCTGGCGGGCCAGCTGGGCAATCATTCCCTCGGAGCGGCGCTACAGCTTTCGCTGACTCTGTAGGGGCGAGTGGTCTCGAAAGTGAGCTCCAGTGCGTCCTGCGGACGCGGAGGGTTCATTCGGCTCAAATCAGCGGAGAATCTCCTGAACGGTCTCGGTATCGCCGTCAAGGGGAATGGACTCAACGGCTTCCGAACCGCGCATGAGAGTGATCGTGTCCGCGTCAGTCGTCAGCGCAAAGACCCCGGTCCGGCCGGCCTCCACGGGGAGACGCAGCATGTTCGACGAGCCGTCGGCGAAGAGGCGCAGGATCTCCTGGGGCTCACCGTCGAAGCCCTGGACCGTCACTCCGTCGATACCGAGGCTCGGATCCAAGATCTGCACGGAAACCTCGATCCGAGCGGCCATCTCGATCAGGAAGTCGAGAGGGTCGTCGACTTCCTCCACGGACACGGAGAGTGGCGTCACACCGTCCCCCGCAATCCAGAAGTTCACGTGGGACTGCGGGATGCTTCGGAGCGTGAAACGGCCCTCGTCGTCGGAACGAACTCCCCCGCCGTAGAAGAAGCGCGTGACCGAGGAACTTCCCCCTTGAACGCTCAGGTCCTTCGAGAGTGCCGTGACCCATGGCGTCACATTCACGCCCGGCAGCGGATCACCGCGCCGCGTCACGAGACGGCCTCGAATCTCCGGATAGACGCCTCCTGTCGGCACCCGAAGCACCACGCCACGACTGCCAGCACGGAGGGGGTCGCTTTGAAAGCCGAAGTCCAGGTTCGGACCGAGCACGTTGAGGACGTAGCTTCGATCGAGCAGGCCCGTGACTTCGAAGCGGCCCCGATCGTCCGTGAGTACGTACGGCAGCATGGAGGTCGACTCCCCCACGCCCGTGGCGGAACTCGACTCCTGGGGCTCGCGGCTGCGCCGCAGCTCACCCCGGGAGCGCGCGGCTTCGAACGGATCGCCCAGACCCGACGCGAGCCCCTCGGCGCGAACGGGGTACGCGCCGAGTACGCCGAATTCGGTGGGATCGTGGAGCCAGACGCGCGCGCCAGCCTTCGGGTTTCCCTCCGCATCCACGACCTCCCCCGCGATCGACATGGAAGCGCGGCGAAGACGGATCTCGACGTCCTCGGGCCAGCCGCGGCGAGGCCCCGCCGTGTCACCCGGGCGCGGGAAGGTTTCGGGCTGCGTTCCGAACGCAATGGCGCGAAGTTCGCTGACGTCGCCGCTGCGCGCGAGGTCGATTTCGAAGCGGCCGTCCTCGTCGGCTCGCACCATCTCGTCCCCCATGGCGATGCGCGCAGCCGCCGCTCCGACGCCGGTGGAAAGGAGGACCCGGCCGCTCAAACGCGTCCCTTCGGGGATCGGCGGTTCCGCAAGCGTGATCCGAAGCCCCTCCTGGGTCGTGACAGGCGCCTCGATCTGCGCCGAGGCTCCTTCGATGGTGGTGGCTTCGAGAGTCGCTCCGCTGGCCGCAGGCACGTCCGTCATTCGAAACGCTCCCTCGTCGTCGGTCGTCGTGCGCCAGTCCCTCCGAAGGGAACGGGCCGTCGAGGCGTCGAAGCGCGTGACGAAGTCCGCAGGCAGATCGAGAATGACCTCGATGCCTGGCACACCTGCGCCCCAGTCATCGACGACGGTGCCGGCAAGATCGATGGCGCTCGCCACGATCACCAGCGGCTCCTCTCCCGACTCCACGCGAAACACGCCGGGACGAACGGTGACCCAGCCTCCCCCGACCGAGGCTTGGAGACTCCCCGAGGCGAGTGCTGTCTCCATCATGAAGCGCCCCTGGGGGCCACTGGTCGCTGCGTCGGGGAACGAATCTTCGGCCCTCGGACGCCCCTCGACCTGCACCCGGGCGCTCTGAACACTCTGAATGCGAACGCCGGCCACGGGGATGGCGTCGGCCCTGAGTACCTGACCTTCGATGGAGTAGATGGGAGCCGACGCGGGAGGACTGGGCCCCGGGCCCGCCTCGCCGAGAGAAATCGACTCCCTCGAGCCAGGCGTCTCCCCCATGATCGACGGTTCGTTGGCCGCTTGACCTTCGTCCGGCAGAGGCCCCTCGTCCGTTTTCACCGCCCGTGGCGACGTGGCTGCCTCCCGCTCCTCCTGGTCCGCGGGACTCGGGTAAGCCAGGTAAAGCGTGCCGCTGATGATGGCCGCACCTGCGACAACAGACAGGATCTTGACGTTCATTCCGATTCCTCCAAGGACGGTGATGGTGGCGGCGGAACGGACGTCCCGCGCCATGGGCAGAACGGCGAGGAGCCACGCCGTGCGGTCGCCTCCGCTCTCTTGATCAAGTTCGAGGCGAAGCCGCTCGAGGCCCCGCGCCAGCCGGCTCTTGACCGTGGCGACGGGAACGCCCTGGCGCTGCGCGATCTTGCGGGGCGGAAGGCCCTCCCAGAAGCGCAGGAGGAGCGTGGAGCGGGTCGGCTCCGCCATGCCGAGAACCAGCCTGGCGAGGCGCTGCCCGGTCTCCACCTCGGACACGAGCTCCTTGGAAGCACTGGCGCTGGCCTCGCGGCGGAGTTCCTCACCCTTCCACGCGGCGAGATCACCGCGGCCGGTCGCCCGCCGCGCCGCGTCGGCCGCGCGCCGCCGAAGCACCCGCGAGAGCCACGGCCGCGGACTTCCTTCGCTGAGAAGGGGCGGTGCCTGGAGAGCGGCCAGCGCGGTCTCCTGAACCAGATCTTCTGCGAGCGAAACGTCATGCACGAGGCTGCGGGCGAGTCGGCGCAGCCAATCGACGTGCTGGTCGATGCGGTCCGGGTCCATTCGAGGGACCTCTGTTTCCTGGGGGTGTTCCATGCTGGCTCGTGCGTTATGACAGGAAGGAATCGCTCGCCCCGACCGATCGAATGCACAGATCGCAGAAAAGGATGCGGAGTCGGCCCTGAGCGCTCGATCCTCCCTGAGGATGCGCCGGCCTGCGCCCACCTCAACACCACCGTCAGGCAAACCTCGGATCGCCTCCCATCCTGGACCCGTCATGCCCTCGACCATCTCTACTCCTCGTCTCGCTCTCGCCCTCCTCCTGCTCGGCTGCGCCGGCACCTGGGCCTGCGCCTCGGGCTCCCGGAGCCCGGGCACGCCGTCCGATGGGCCCTCCGTTGCCTCCGACTCGTTCGCGCGGGAAGCCGCCCGGGGCCGCGCCAATCCGGAGCCCGTGGGACTGGCCCCAGTGGCGAGGAAACAGCCGAAGGAACTCAGCGCCCACGGGGATACGCGGATCGACGACTACTACTGGATGCGCGAACGCGCGAACCCCGAGGTGCTCGCCTACCTCGCCGAGGAGAACGCCTACGCGGAGGGCAACCTGAGCCGCTTCGCGGACGTCCAGGAGGATCTCTTCCGGGAGTTCGTCGGCCGGATCCAGGAGACCGACGTCACGGTCCCGGTGACGAGCGGCCCGTTCGAATACTACGCGCGGACGTTTGCGGGGAAGCCCTACCCCGTGTACTGCCGCCGGCCCGCTTCGGCCGCGGTGGATTCGATCGAGGCTCCGGCGCCGGGTGAGATCAGCGACGCCGAGACCGTCCTCTTCGACGTCAACGCCATGGCGCGAGGCTCGGAGTTCTTCCGCCTCGGGGCGCAAGTGCCCTCGGAAGACCACGCGCACATCGCGTACGCGTTGGACCGCGTGGGTCGGAGGATCTTCGACGTCGAGATCAAGAACATCGAGCGCGGCGACATCGCGCGCGGGATCACCGGCACCTCGGGGAGCATGGAGTGGTCGGCGGAGGGGGCGTACCTCTTCTACGTCAAGCGCGACCCGGTCACCCTGCGCGCGTTCCAGGTCTGGCGCCACCGAATGAACACGCCCGCGGCGCTCGACGAACTTGTCTACGAGGAGGCCGACGAGACGTTCTCCTGCGAGGTGACGAAGTCACGCTCGAACGAGTACCTGATGATCGTCTCGCAGCAGACGCTCTCCACCGAGGTTCGAATGCTGCGCGCAGACGATCCGCTCGGCGCCTGGCAGGTGTTGATCCCACGCGAGAGAGGTCACGAATACAGCGTGGAGCCCGTGCGCGAACGACTTTACATCCGGACGAACCGGGACGCCGAGAACTTCAAGCTTGTCATCGCTCCGCTGGGCGCGCCCGACCAGTGGACCACGGTGCTCCGACATCGTTCCGAGACCCTTTTCATGGGTTTCGAGGTGTTTTCCGATCACCTCGTCGCGACGGAGCGGAGGGGCGGCCTCGTCCACCTGGTCGTCCATCCGACGACGATGGACTCGGGCTTTCGGTCCTTCGAGATTCCCTTCGAGGACCCGGCCTACACGGTGCGACTGACGGGCAACGAAGCGTTCGACACCCGTCGGATTCGCTATGAGTACAGCTCGCTGCGGACGCCGCCCCGGACGATCGAATTCGACCTGGATCAGGAGGCGCCGGTCGTTCTGAAGGAGGCGCAGATCGGCGGCGGCTTCGATGCTGACGAGTACGAGGCCCAAAGGATCTTCGCCGAAGCAGAAGACGGCGCGCAGATCCCCCTCTCGATCGTCTACCGGAAGGATCGCGGAGAGAGCCCGGGTCCGCTCCTGCTCTACGGCTACGGCTCCTACGGCAACAGCCTCGACGCCACCTTCCGACCGAACGTGATCTCGCTCCTCGATCGCGGCTTCGCCTACGCCATCGCGCACGTGCGAGGCGGACAGGAACTCGGTCGTGCCTGGTACGAGTTCGGGAAGCTCGAGCACAAGCGCAACACCTTCACCGACTTCATCGCATGCGCCGAGCACCTCGTGGCCGAAGGGCTCACGGATCCTGGCCAGCTCTACGCCCAGGGCGGTAGCGCAGGGGGCCTCCTCATCGGAGCCGTGGCGAACATGCGCCCCGACCTGTTCCATGGCCTGATCGCCGACGTGCCGTTCGTCGACGTCGTGACCACGATGCTGGACGAGACCATTCCTCTGACGACGTTCGAGTACGACGAATGGGGCAATCCGAACGAAAAGCTCGCCTATCGGACGATGCTCGAGTACTCGCCCTACGACCAGGTGAGCCGCCAGCCTTACCCCAATATGCTAGTCACAACGGGCTTCCACGATAGCCAGGTGCAGTACTGGGAGCCCGCCAAATGGGTCGCCAAGCTGCGCGCGACCATGACGGGCGACTCGCTCCTCCTGTTCGACTGCGAAATGGAGGCCGGCCACGGCGGCGTCTCAGGACGGTACGACCGACTCCGGAAGGCGGCCCGGAGCTACGGATTCCTCGTCTGGCTCCAGGGGCAGGAAAAGAGCGCGTCTCAATGAGCGAAAAGTGCGCTTGAAGGCCCCTCACACGCGGCGAACTGCCCCATTGCGGCGGATCGCCTGTGTAAGGGAACACCTTCATCCTTGCCTACGTCCGGGTAGGGGCGGAGACTTCACTGCACCCAAGTGTGAGTGGTGCATCCGGGCCCCCGCGGGCCGGGGCATTTCTCCTCTGTTCTCAACATCAGCCTGTCCGGTTCAGCTTCCTCGCTCGTTCCGCCGGCCTACTCTTCACTACGACGCTCTATGCGAGTTCTCTCAACCCTCGGCGCTGCAGCATGCGGCGCCTTCATCCTGTCCGGGCTGGCCTCGGCTCAGAACAGCGATGAATGCTCCACCGCCACGCCGGTGGCGGGCCTCGGCACGTTCGCCATGGACACCACGGCAGCCACGAACAGCGGCAGCTCGCCGTGCGGCGGTATCGGCCAGGACGTCTGGTTCGCCTGGACGGCTTCGGCGACTGAGTCGGTTCAATTCTCCACCTGCGGCGGAGCAGGCTGGGACACGGCTCTCGCCATCTACGGCGGCACCTGTGGCAGCCTCACCCTGCTCGACTGCAACGACGACGATTGCGGCCTCCAGTCCCGGGTTCAGATCAGCGCGATGGCGGGTCAAACCTACTTCCTGCGCGCTGGCGCCTACAACGGCCAGTCCGGCGGAACGGGCACCTTCACGGTCGCCCAAGCGGGCAGCGGAAGCGGCGGCTGCACGAACCCCTCCACCGGTCCTGACGTCATCGTCGGCGACATCAACGGAGCTTCGACCTTCGGCACCGTCGGCAACATGAGCGCCTATTCGCTCGGCACGACCTCCTGCAACGTCGGTGACCAGGAACTCCTCTGGATCGCCGGTAACAACCAGCACCCGGTGATCGGCCAGAACATCTTCCGCATGGAAGACGGCCGCTTCGAGCAGATCGGCCTTGGCTGGCTCAAGCACGGCTTCACGGCCCTCCAGCAGAACCTCTGCTGCGATTGCAACAACTCCGGCACCGGTACGCGCCTCGGCGTCGGCTGCTCCGACCCGTACGGATCGGGCCTCAACGGCAGCCAGAGCGGTCTCGGCCCGCGCTCCCAGGTGAACGCCTTCACCGGTGCGTTCTCTTACCCCTTCCTGTTCCAGGGACAGACGGGTGACGCGATCTACAAGCGGATCCAGGTCCTCACGGACGACGTGAACCCCTCGATGCACCCGACCGCTCGCTACTTCGGCGAAGCCCAGTACGTCACCCCCGACGACTCAGCCGCAGGCCACGGTGCCAACAGCATCTCGTACTGCGATCTCAACCGCTCGAACAGCACGACGGGTGGCGCCTACCGCCTCAACACCGTTAACGGTTCCACCGTCCGTGAGCTTTGCGCCATCCGTGGCTGGGAAGCCGCTGACTCGGGCGTCGTCGCCGAGGACATTCAGGTCCCCGGTGAAGGCCTCTTCGTCGCGGGCAGCAACGCGATCGACAACAACGATGGCACCTGGACCTACAACTACGCCGTCTGCAACATCAACAGCGACTTCTCCGGCCGTCAGTTCACCGTCCCGTTCGGCATGAACGTGACCGTGTCCGACGTCGGCATGTCGTTCCCGATGTACCACTCGGGCGAGCCGTACACCAACATCGCCTGGACCGGCACGATCAACGCTGGCAACGTTTCCTGGGAGACCGAAGGCTTCATGCAGAACGCGAACGCCAACGCGCTTCGCTGGGGCACGACGTACAGCTTCTGGTTCACCGCGAATGCGGCACCCCAGACGGTGACGGCCAGCCTCGGCCTCTTCAAGCCGGGCAACCCTGGCGACCAGAACGTGGCTCTTATCGGCCCCGGTGACGGCAACGGCAGCAGCGTCGTGATCAACAACTACTGCATGGCGAACTCGAACTCGACCGGACAGCCCACCGCTATCGTGGCCTCCAACGTCGACCTCATGGCTCGCACGATGCAGCTCGACTCGCTGAACATGCCGCAGAACGCCTTCGGCTTCTTCATCACGTCGCTCAGCCAGGGCTTCGTCGCGAACCCGGGTGGAAGCTCCGGTAACCTCTGCGTCGCTGGCAACATCGGCCGCGGCGTCGGCGGAGGCGTCCTCAGCTCGGGCACCGCAGGTTCCTTCACCGGAATCGTCGACCTCGACATGATCCCGACCCCGACCGGCACGACCTCGGTGATGGCCGGCGAGACGCGCTACTTCCAGTCCTGGCACCGGGACGCGATCCTCGGCATCGCAACGTCGAACTTCTCGGACGGCGTCCGCGTTCAGTTCCCCTGATCGGATCGGTTGAACTGGCTTCCCGCGGTCTTGCATCGCGGGTGGCTGGTCACGCAGCGAGCCCCGCTGTCCCCGCTGGGACAGCGGGGCTCGCTGCTATTGGCACGAATCTCTCGAAGCCCATCGCGCTCCTAGGAAAGTGTCTTCACCTCGGCCGCGAACCGGCGCTTCATCTCCGCGACGAGCTCCGAGCGATCGGAGGAAGGCTCCGCCACCTCGTCCGCCAGGGCCACGACGCGCTGACTCATCGCATCCGAACTCGGATCGCCAGCCACGGCGCTCGCCACCTGCAGCGCCGCGCCCATCGCCGCCGTCTCGGTCTCCACGACGAGCCGTACGGGACAGCCGAAGACGTCGGCGAGAACGCTCCGCCAGAGCCAGTTGCCAGCGGCGCCGCCGACGAGTCGAACCTCGTCCACCCCGAGTCCGAGCTCACGCATTCGATCGACTCCGAGCCCGAGGCTGAGCGAGACGCCCTCCATGGCGGCGCGATACAGGGCCGCCGCCTGGATCGACCCCGGAATGCCGACGAGCCGCCCACGGGCGTTCGGAAGGTCAGGCACCCGCTCCCCTACCAGGTACGGCACGAACAGCATCCCATCGCAGCCTGGCGGCACGGCTTCCGCCGCGAGAGTGAGTTCTCCGTGGCCCTTCCCGGTGAGATCGCACACCTCGTTCAGGACGCTGGTGCAGTTCATGATGCAGAGGAGCGGGAGATGCCCGGGCTCTCGATTCTCACCCTCGCTGGAGCTCCTGAACGCCGCGATCGCGCCCGTCGGATCGTCCAGGGGCTCCGCGCTGTAGGCGAAGACCGTTCCCGAGGTCCCGAGGCTGCAGGTCACGACGCCCGGACGCGTGGCTCCGGAACCGATCGCGCTCATCATGTTGTCTCCGCCCCCGCCGGAAATCGCGATGCCCTCGCGGAGCCCGAGCGCGTCGGCGGCGCTCTTCCGCAGCGTCGCCACGACGGCATTGGAAGCCAGCACGCGGGGAACCTTCTCCGACAGGCCGGCCGCGATGTCGTCCAGAGCGCCCACGTAGGGATCCTCGCTTCCGCGCAGCACGCCTTCCCGCAGGTAGCCAGTACCGGAAGCGTCGCCCGCTTCGGTGAATAGGTCCCCGGAGAGCCAGGCGTTCACGTAGTCGTGGGGCAGAGCCACATGGCGAACCTGCTCCCAGACGGAGGGCTCACGCCGGGCCACGTACCTGAGCTTGGGTGCCGTGAAGCCAGCGGGCACGGTGCGGCCGAGTTCCGCGCTGATCTCCCGCGCTTCGGCAGCCGTGGAGGTGTCGCACCAGAGCTTCGCCGCGCGTACGGGCTCGAGGGCGGCGTCCAGGAGCACGGCGCCGTGCTGCTGGCCCGAGACGCCGATGCCGCGCACTCGATCCGCGACGAGAGCGGCGGTCCCGGCCACACCTCCTGCGACGGCGTCAGCCAGCGCCGCCCGAACGGCCCGCTGGATCGCGTCGATCCAGATCGTCGGATGCTGTTCCATGTGGCCTGGCGGTAGGCCGGCGATCAGGTCGTAGCCGGTGGCGCCTCGGCCTCGCACGCAGCTGCCGCCGGGCCCACTGACGTCGACCAGAAGTGCCTTGGTGCCCTGGGTCCCTACATCGAGGCCCAGCCAGAGTTCTTCGCCAGCAGCGGGTGGACCGGCAGCGGGCGGTTGAGAAGGTTGGGAATTCACCGAGGCATTAAAGCATGCGTAGCCCCACCTGCGATCCGCGGGCTGGAACCTGGCCCCCCGGACGGGGCCTGCGAAGCCGCGTCCAGGATCTAGGTCCCAACCTGGTTTTCACAGGAGGGGCTCCGTCTCTCGTCCCCCGGGTCGGTGAGCGCGGCCCCGGGGCCAGGGGCTCCGGAGACCGATCTCGCCAGGCCGGATCGCTCCGACCGTCGAGGTACCGGGCGCTCCCACGCTCGGTACCTAGGAGTGTCCTGCGGGGCCGAAATCGTCTCGGCAAACTCTGGAAAAGTCGCGACGACACGAAAAAAGTCCGTCCCGGCGGTGCAGGGACGGACTTCGGGCCGTCCCCGGGCGAGACAACGGTGCCCGGGTCCGGAAGATGGGGATCAGAGGATGTAGGCGTCGTCCTTCTTGACGTCTCCTTTCAGCTTCAGCTCGTGCTTGGCCAGCGCTGCCTTCAGCGCCTCCTCGTCGAGCTTGGCGTCCTTCGTCTTCATGTGAACGATGATCTCGGGACCTGCGAAGATCTCCTCCACATCGTCACCCAGCGTCTTCATCAAGGTCTCACGGACCTCGCCGGATTTCACGCTTCATGTGAGCCCGGGGGTAGCGGCCACGTAGGCCGCAGCTGCCCTCTGGGTCTCCCGGCTCGTCAGACTGACGAATTTGAGCCGCTTCTTCTCGATGGCGGCCTTGAGGGCCTTTTCGTCCACCTTGGCGTCCTTCTTCAGCGTGAAGGTCGCTCGGGTGCCGCTCATGAAGAGCTTCTCGATGTCGTCTTTGATCGTGGCCTCGACCGCCGCACGGGCGTTCCTGGCCGCGCTTCAGCCTGAGCCGGTAGCGTCCATGATCCAGACCGTGATCTTCTCGGCCTTCTTCTCCTTGTCCTTGTCGGTGCCTTTCGAGGCGTCCTCGGGTTTCTTCTTGTCCTGGATCTCCTGTGCGGCCGCGTCGGAGGGGTCACCGACCAGCGAACTGGCGGCGATCCCAACGGCAGCGAGGCCGAGGAGGCTCAGGATGAACGGTGTTGCCTTCATGGATTGAATGGGCTGTTGGCTGAATGGGCGCCCGTCGGGGGCGCCGTGGTGTGGACGAACGGAGGGCTCGCGGCCCTCTCACACCATCATTCGACGCCCGGCACCCTTTTGGACGGTCCAAATCACGATCGAGACAAAACGCCGCAGCCCAGGAAGCCAAACTTTGCCGAGCGAAAACGTGGCGCCATGACGCGCCAATTCTCACGAGCTTTCAAGGGATCCGTCACTCGATCCGATGAACCTGCATGAGACGCGCCCGCCCTGGGCGCCCCATCGCATTGCCGTCGACACCCAGGCACCCCATGACCTCCCCCACGCTCCTCCCCCGTGAAGACGCCCTCCTCCTGTGGTTCAACGAGGTCGGCAAGAACGACGCGGACCTCGTCGGCGGCAAGGGGGCATCGCTCGGGGAGCTCTACTGTGAACTCGTTCCGCGCGGCGTGCGGGTGCCCAATGGTTTCACGTCGACGGCGACCGCCTACCGAAGGTTCCTGGACGCGCCCACGCCCCGCGAGGCCTGGCTGGACGTCCCGGACGCCGAGGGGCTTCCCATGCTCCGGCGCACGGCCGTGCAGGCGGGCTGCCTGAGCGATGCGTTGACCGCGTGCTTCCAGGACGCCAACCCCGAGGACCACCTCGAGATGCACGCGCGCACCCAGCTGGCACGGGACATCGTCGTGGCGACGCCCGTGCCTGCGGAGGTCGAGTCGGCGCTTCGCGGCGCCTACGCCGAGCTCTGTACGGAGTATGGCGCCGAGGTCGACGTCGCCGTTCGCTCCTCCGCCACGGTCGAGGACTCGGACGAGGCCAGCTTCGCGGGCCAGTGCGAGAGCTACCTGAACGTGCATGGGCCCGAGAACGTCGTGCTCATGTGGAAGCACTGCTGTGCCAGCCTCTTCACCGAGCGCGCCGTTTCCTATCAGGTGGCGAAGAACATGGACCCGCTCGACGCCTCGCTCGCGGTGGTCGTGATGAAGATGGTGCGCAGCGACCTTGCGACCTCGGGCGTGATGTTCACGCTCGATCCGGACTCCGGGCACCGCGGCGTCATCCATATTTCCTCGAGCTACGGGCTCGGCGAACTCGTCGTGCAGGGCAGCGTTTCCCCCGACCACTTCACCGTGTGGAAGGAAGGCCTGAAGAGCGGCTACGCGGCGATCGTGCACCGTCACCTCGGCGCGAAGGACCTCCATATGGTCTATGCAGCCCAGGGCGCGACGAGCACCGAGAGCATGGACACGTCGAGCGCGCGCCGCCGCCAGTGGTCGCTCACCCGCGAGGAGATCGGGGAACTCGCTCGGATGGCGCTGACCATCGAAGAGCACTACGGCCAGCCGATGGACATCGAGTGGGCCAAGGACGGACGCAGCCAGGACCTCTTCATCGTTCAGGCGCGGCCGGAGACCGTTCACGCGCGCGCGTCGGTGAACGAGATCGTGCGCTACCACATGCCAGCGGGACTCGCTCGCCAGCTCGCGGCCGATGGCGCCGTGATCGCCGAGGGCCAGGCCGTCGGCACCCGCATCGGCTCCGGCGTCGTGCGGCTCTACAAGAGCTACGAAGAGGTCATCCTCAAGAAGCGCGCGCTACGCGAACGCCTCGCCGCGGGCGAGCGGCTCGAAGACATCCCCCCCGCGCAGCACGTCTTCGACAAGGGCGACGTGCTCGTCACCGAGATGACGACGCCGGACTGGGAGCCCCTGATGAAGGACGCTTCGCTCATCGTCACGGAGAAGGGCGGTCGCACCTCCCACGCGGCCATCATCGCACGCGAGTTCGGCATCCCTGCGATCGTTGGCTGCGAGGACGCCACCAAGAAGCTGAAGCCCATGCAGGAAGTCACGGGCTCCTGCGCGGAAGGCGACATCGCGCTCGTCTTCGATGGGATTCACCCCTTCGAGATCGAGCGCCAGGAGATCGACACCAGCGTCCAGCTCGACACGAAGATCAAGCTGAACGTTGGCTTCCCGGCGAAAGCTCTGGAGGACAGCCAGCTCCCCGTCGACGGCGTCGGCCTGGCTCGCCTCGAGTTCATTCTCACGTCCGAGGTCGGCGTGCACCCGCTCGCGCTGCTCTACCGCCAGGAACTCCAGGACTACCTGGAGCGCGGCGTCATGGTCCCGGAGCTCGAGCGCTTCCGCGAGGCCATCGAGGCCGAAGGTGAGGAAGAACTCCGCGGGCTCATCGGCGCCATCGATCGCCGCACAGGCGCGTACGCCGACAAGCGCCAGTTCTTCGTCGACCGCGTCATGGAAGGCGTGGGCCTGATCTGCGCTGCCTTCCACCCACGCCCCGTGCTCGTGCGACTTTCCGACCTCAAGTCGAACGAATACCGACAGCTCCTCGGTGGCCGGATCTTCGAGCCGGTGGAGGAGAACCCGATGATCGCGTGGCGCGGCGCGAGTCGCTACGTCGACCCCGATTTCCTTCCGGCCTTCGAGATGGAGTGCGACGCGCTTCGCCTCGTCAAGCGTCGCCTCGGCCTCGACAACCTCGAGCTGATGGTGCCGTTCTGCCGTAGTCCCGAGGAAGGCGCCGCCGTCCAGCGCCTCCTCACCGACCGCGGCCTCGGCGCCGAAGCGGGCGTGAAGCTGTTCCTGATGATCGAACTCCCGAGCAACGTCATCCTCGCGGATGAGTTCATCGATGCGATGGGACTCGCGGGCGGATCGATCGGCTCCAACGACCTCGTGCAAACGGTCTACGCGGTCAGCCGCGATGACCTGGAGGGCTACCGCCATCCCGTCGATGCGCGCTCCCCCGCCGTCAAGATCATGATCGAGAGTGCGGTGAAGTCCTTCCGCGACCGGGGCCTCGAGATCGGCATCTGCGGTCAGGCGCCGAGCGATCACCCCGATGAAGTGCCGCCGTTCCTCGTGGACTGCGGGATCAGCTCGATCTCGGTGACGCCGGACACGGCGATGCAGGTTCGGCTCGCCGTGGCGGAGGCCGAGGCGAAGAAGCGGAAGGAGGGCCGCTCCGCCCAAGACCTCGAGGCCAGTGAACTCGAGAGCGGGGGGACCGCCTCACCGGAGGTCGCCTGACGGCATCATCCCGGCCAGGCGACGCTCACGGTGAGGACGCGCCTTGGGGTCTGCGCCACAGAGCGCGATTCCGCGAGCACCGCCAGGATCCGAGCCCGGATCCGAGCCGGCGGCGATGCGCCAAAGCCCGATGGCGGGCTAGTGCCCTGAATCAGAAGTTCGTCGTATTAGTTTCAGTCTGTTTCGTTTCGTAGCAAGGCGTCCGGACCGCAGTGCGTAGCAGTAGTTCCGTCCAAGGTTCGGCAACGCAGCTACGGAGCGAAACAGGCGAAACTAATGCGACGAACTTCTGATTCGGGGCACCAGTGCCCTGAATCAGAAGTTCGTCGCATTAGTTTCGCCTGTTTCGCTCCGTAGCTGCGTTGCCGAACCTTGGACGGAACTTAGTCGCGGGCCACGGAGAGAGGTCGCTCCGCGAGCCGAACCGGGATGCTCATCCGCTCGCCGCTGCGGATCACCTCGACGGGCACCTCGGTGCCCGGCTTCACGTGAGCGATCGTGGTCATCAGCTGCTGCAGCGTCGTGACGGGCTCCCCGTCGACGCGGTCGATGATGTCGAGCGCTCGCAGGCCAGCGCTGGCGGCGGGCCCGTCCCTTCGCACGCTGGCGATGCGGACCTGGCTCTGCCCTTCGTAGCCGAGGGAAGCCAGCCCCTCGCTGGAGACCTCGCTCAGGTTGACGCCGAGGTATCCGCGCGAGACGCGTCCGTTCGTCGCAAGCTGCGCGACCACGTCGGAGACCATGGACGCGGGGATCGCGAAGCCTATGCCCTGCCCGCCACGGCGCGTATCGATGACCGCCGTGTTGATACCAAGGACCTGTCCATCGAGGTCGACCAGCGGCCCGCCGCTGTTCCCGGGGTTGATGGCCGCGTCGGTCTGAATGAAGTTGTCGTAGCTCGTGATGCCCTGGCTACGGCCCCGTCCGCTGACGATGCCCGCCGTGACGCTGTGGCCGAGCCCCATCGGGTTGCCGACGGCGATCACCCACTCACCGACCGTGGCCGGTCGATCGTCGCGGAGCCTCGCCGAGACCAGATCGTCTGCCTGGATCTCGACGAGCGCCAGGTCCGTCTCGTTGTCGAGGCCGACGATCCTGCCGTCGAAGGTGCGCCCGTCGACCAGCACGATCCTCAGGGTCGTGGCCCCTCGAACGACGTGGGCATTCGTGGCGATGAGACCGTCCTCGTCGATGATGACGCCGCTTCCCTGTCCTGCGGGGAACAGGCCGCCACCACCACTCTGAAAGCTCTCGATGCGTACGACCGCCGGGGCGATCTTGCGGCTGGCCGCTTCGAAGGCCGAGGACACCTCACGCGCAGTCGTGAGGCCAATGTCGTCGGGGTCCGGGCCCTTGGCGTCAGGAACGATCGCGCTACCGACGGCCAGTCCGAATCCGATCGCGGAGCCGAGCAGGCTCAGGGACGCCGTCGAGCGGAGAGTGCGAAATTGGTTCTTCATGCGGTTGTCGTTGGGTGGGTTCCCTGCCTACGAACTTGGGTCCGGAGTCAGAGTAGCGGACAGGCAAAAAAAATCGGGCGAGGAGTCTGCGCCTCAGAAGGCGAGCCGAGCTCTTCCGGCGTCTCCACCTGTGGCGAAGGCTTGTGGGAGACGCGGTCCGTCGCTTCAAGAGGTCCCGGTCCCGAGGCGACCACGGATGCCTTGAGGAAATCGCCGCCCCATGACGATACAGAAGAGAGACGAGCGCTCTGTCGATGGGCCGATCCCACGACCAAAGTGGCGCTCTGGGCCCCGAGACCCCCTACGATTCGCCCCAACGCCTGCAGCGGTCCGTCTCGCTTCGCCGCCGCCAGAGCCTCGGCGTCGTCGCCGAAGAACACACAGTCTGAACACGCGGCCACGATTTTCCATGCGCTACCCATTGCTCTCCTCCCCCTCTCTTCTTGCCACGGCGTGTCTCTCCGTCACGCTCGTCATGTCCGCGGGGTGCGCATCCGGGGGGGGGGCGGCCTCGGCGGATGTGCTCGCTCCGGAGCAGCGTGAGATCCCCCTGCTGGAGAGACTCGCGCCCGAGGACGGCACGATCATCTCCGCGCTCGAGACGGGAATCACGAAGAACTACGAGGAGCTCACTCCCAAGGGCCGCACGCTGTTCACCGAAGACGAGTGGGAGGCCGCGACGGACTCCGTCGACGGGCACGCCGAGCTTCTCACCTATTCGAGCGACGGGCTTCGGATCGGCGGTCTCATCGTCCGACCCGCGTCGACGGAGGGCCGCCGTCTCGGGGCGGTCGTCGTGAACCGCGATGGGCTCGCGGGCCGCGGACTCGACGAGGACCTGCTCCTCGCGGACCTCGCGCGCTACGCGAGGGAGGGCTTCGTCGCGGCCGCCAGCGCGTACCGCGGCAACCGCCTGAGCCAGGGCGTCGACGAACTCGGCGGCGACGACGTCCACGATGTACTCTCGATGGTCGCGCTGCTGCAGCGACTCGACTACGTGGACCCCGCGCGTATCTTCATGGTGGGGTTCGGACGCGGCGGTCTCATGACCTATCGCGCTCTGGAGATGGGCGCACCGGTCCGCGCTGCAGCCGTGATCTCCGGCGCCGCCGACATCGAAGAGATCGAGAGCTTCGACCCGGAGATCTCGAACGGCTTCGAGGACTCCGGCGGGTGGCCGGGCCTCGCCGAGATCCATGGCGGCTGGGGTGGCCCGGAAAAGCGCCGCCAGCTGGAACGACGCAATCCGCGTATCCGCGCGGACGACTGCACGACGCCGTTGCTCGTGATCCACGGACGTCTCGACGAGACGGTGCCGGTCGCCCAGGCCCTCTGCGTGACGACGCGCGTTCGGAAGAGCGGCACGCCGATCGAAGCGCTGATCTACGGCTACGCCAACCACGACCTCCTGGAGCAACAGGACGATTGGCGGAGCCGCGTGATGGCCTGGCTCAAGCGGCACGACACGCGATCGCTGCTCAACTGACGCTCTGCTGACCGGGTGCCCCGCCGACTGAGCGCCCTGCCAATCCGGGCGCCCTGCTAACCCGGGCGCCGTCTACTTCTCCCGAAGCTCGACCTGGTAGAGGTAGGGCCAGCGCTTGCCCGTCAGGAAGAGTCGCTCTCCCTCCTCGTCCCAGGCGATTCCGTTGAGCACATCCTCTTCGGGGTAGTTGACCCGCTCGGTCCCGAGCAAGCCCGTCATGTCGACCCAGGCATTGACCTTTCCGGTCGCCGGGTCGATGCGCGCGATCAGGTTGGACTTCCAGAGATTGGCCCAGATCTCGCCCCGGATCCACTCCAGTTCGTTGAGCTGATCGATGGGACGGCCACGATCGCTCACCTGGATCGAGCGGATGGGCTTCATGCCCTTGGGATCCAGGAACCGGATCTGACTCGTTCCGTCGCTCATCACGAGGCCCTCGTCACAGGTCGTCAGCCCCCACCCCTCGCCCGGATAGCTGTAGCCGTAGGAGAGAGGCCGCAGCGTGTTGATATCGAAGAGGAGCGCCTGACCGGCCTTCCAGGTCAGCATGTAGAAGAGGCCGTTGACGGCCGCGAGGCCCTCGCCGAAGAGCCGCCGATCGATGTCTCGCTTCTTCTGGACCTCGCCGGTCTCCAGATCGACGATACGAAGCGACGACTCGCCACGCTGACCCGTGCTCTCGTAGAGCTTGCCGTCCAGCCAGAGAAGGCCCTGGGTGTAGGCGCCGCGATCGTGCGGATAGCGGGCCACGACGTCGTACGTATAGAGCCTGGGTTCGGCCGGCTTCGCGGGTGGAACGTCTTCGGAAGCCTCCTCGGCAGCTTCTTGGCTATCAGAGGCCGCGGCTTCCTTCCCCGGGGCGCTCGGTTCGACCACTGCGGGGTCCATTCGCTCACCATCCGCGCAGGCTGCGAGGCCCGCCACCAGCAGCCACGCGGTCGCGGTAAGAGCGGAGGGTTCTTGAGAGCCAAGATGTGGCGAGTTCATGTTCATGGGAGCCTGGGCAGTTCCGGAGGGTCGCAGCGAGCGTCCAGTCACAGGATCGTAGCGGAGCTGCGGACGGTACGGACGCCTACGGCAGTCCAAAACGCTGGCGGCAGGGCATCCGACGAGGGCAATCCGTGGAGTCGCCTGCTAAGCTCGTGGACGGAGGCCAGGCGCCCTGATGACGCCTGGCAGCCTCGGAGCCGAACGCCCCAGCGGTCCCTTCATCGATTCCTATCCCCAGTTTCACCCCAGGAGCCTGGCCGATCCGGGCCCCACCGAAGCGCCATGACCCAACTGCACTGGACACGAGCCCACGCCGGAACGATCGGCCGCGGACTCCTTATCGGCTTCGGCCTCCTCGCGGCGAGCTGCGCGGACGACGACAACCCCACCTCCCAGATTCGCGTCCCCACCGTGGCGCGCTTCGCGCCTTCCGCTGGCGAGATCCCCTTTCCGAACGATCTGCTCTACTCGGGTTCGCTCGACGGAACGCTCAACCTTCCGGTCGCCGACCCGACGGATCCCACGGATCCGTTCATCGCGCTCAACACGCTCGATGGATTCTCGCCGGTGGCCCCCGGAAGCGTCACTTTCACCCGGCCCCTCGACCCCGCAACCGTCATCCCCGGGGATACCGTGCGGATGTTCGAGGTCACGGTCAGCACCGCGTCCAGCCCAGTCGGAGGCCCGGTCGCCTCGATCGATCGCGAGCTCGTCGCGGGCGTCGAGTTCGCCGCGGTGGTTTCGGGCGGCAACAGCATCGCGGTCCTGCCCCTGGCTCCGCTGACGCCCAGCACCGCCGTGAGCAACAGCGTCTACCTGGTCGTCGTGACGAACGGCGTGACGGACTCCGCTGGCGTGGCCGTCTCGAAGGACACGGAATACCTTTTCGCGTCCGAGGAGACGCCCTTCGACCCGGTCACCACGCCCCCGCAGCTCGTTCAGCTCCAAGGCCTCATCAATTCGCATCTGGCGAACTACGACGCGCAGCCCAACGCAGATCGCGATGAGGTCGTGGTCTCCTACACCTTCACCATCCAGTCGGTCGGCACCGCGCTCGAGACGATCTCCCAGATCGCCCAGGGGAACGAGTCTGCCGTGATCAGCGGTCTCTGCGGCCAGCTCGGCACCTGTGGCGGCGACACCGCCGACAATCCGTTCTCGGACGCGATGATCCGCGTCAACATGAACGCGATGACGATCGGCACCGCCAGTGAGCTGGTGGGCGGCCCTCCGGGCCAGGCCGAGATCTACGTCGGCGTCTTCGAGTCGCCGTACTACCTCACGCAGGCCGAGAACCTCTCCCTGATGTTCAACGGGCTCACGAACGATACGGCCCCGCTGAACACGCCCTGGTCGTCCCGCTACGCAGCCAACCCCGTCGCAACGGACAACAACCTCTCTCGCTTCAATCCGCTCCCGAATGCGACGAGCGCCCAGCGCATGCCGCTCCTTCTTTCGGTTCCGACGGTGGCCATGCCCGTGAACGGCTACCCCATCGTCATTTTCCAGCACGGCATCACGTCCAACCGGACCGCTCTGCTGGGAGTCGCCGAGTCGCTGGCCGCCGAGGGCTTCGCCGCGGTCGCCATCGACCTGCCGCTCCACGGTGTCGATGAGACGACCGGCATGCTGGCGGGCGGCGTCTCGATCTTCTCGGGCTACCGCCAGGTCACCATGGGCTCCCCCGCGGACGCCTGGGAGCGCACGTTCGGGATGGACCTCGCTACCCAGGCCCTGGGCGTGACCACCCCCGGACCTGACGGAGAGCCGGACAGCTCTGGCACGCACTTCATCAACCTCCAGAACCTCGCCGTCTCCCGGGACAACCTCCAGCAGGCCGTCGCGGACCTGATGAACCTGAAGGAGTCCCTCGGTAGCCTCACGGTGATGGGCGTGGACATGTTCGACGAGACGAACGTGCACTTCATGGGGCACTCGCTCGGCGGCATCGTCGGCACGCCGTTCCTCGCGCTCCAGTCGGGCATCACCGCCGCGACCCTGGGCATGCCAGGCGCCTCGATCCCCTACCTTCTGGACGGCTCGGTCGCCTTCGGGCCCGTCATCCAGGGCGGCCTGGCCGCCGCGGGCGTGACCCCCGGCACCTCGGAGTACGCCCAGTTCCTCGCGGCCGCGCAAACGGTCGTGGACACGGTCGACCCGATCAACCACGCGGCAGGGGTCCAGGCGAGCGGCGTCCAGCTTCTCCTTCTGGAGATCGTGGGCGGTGGAGCCCTCGGCGGGGTAAGCGACATCGTGGTGCCGAACGCGGTCGCGGGCGCCCCCTTCGCCGGGACCGAGCCGCTGATCTCGGCTCTCGGACTGAACTCGATCTCGGCGACCGCGACCGGCGGCATCTACGGAGCCGTTCGCTTCAACGAGGGGTCGCACGGGTCCCTGGTGACTCCTGGCGCAAGCGCCAGCGAGAACGCCGCCTATGCGGAGATCCAGGGCCAGATCCGGAGCTTCCACGCGTCGAACGGGCAGGACGTGACCGTGACCGACGGTACGCTGATCGAGTGATCCGCACGACGGGCCTGCTCGGGCTCCCCTCGCGGAGCTCGTGCAGGCCCGAAGCCAGGACCCCCCCCAAAAAAAAGAGGCCGGGACGCTCATGCGTCCCGGCCTCTTTCCGTGGCGGTCGACCGGCTGCTTACCAGCTGGCCTTGCGCATGCCGGGGACCTTGCCCTCGTGGGCGAGGTCGCGCAGCACGATACGGCAGACGCCGAAGCGGCGGTACACCGCGCGGGGGCGCCCCGTGAAGGAGCAGCGGAGGCGGACCCGGTTCGGGTTGGCGTTGCGCGGGATCTTCGCGAGGGCCTCGCGGGCCGCGTCCTTGTCCTCTTCGCTCGACTTCGTGGAGCGAATGGTCGCCTTGTACTCGGCACGACGGTCGGCGTACTTTGCGGCGAGAGCGCGGCGGCGCTCGTTCTTCTGGACGGCTGAGGTCTTGGCCATGTTCTGGTGCTTCGGACGGCCCGGGGGTCGGGACGCTGACGGTTGGTTCGGTGGAGGACTCCTGGAAGGCGGACGCATCGCGCGGGCGCCTGGAATCCGATGGGAATCCGGGGGGGCAGACGAACGTTCCGGGTAACCCGTCCGCCGTCGATCGAGCCGAAAAAGATACGGTGGCGCGGCTCCACTGGCAATCCAGCATCCGCCCAGATGATCTATCCGACCCAAAAAATCGTCAGAATCGCCTTCCTCGCGCTTCCGATCGCACTCTTTTGCCCCGGCGGCGCCGCCCAGGCGCCCGGCTCCAGCTCGGAGCTGAGCCTGCTACCTAAATCCAGCAGGACCACGATCGGACCCTTCCCGGGGGCCTCGATCGGCGGCCGGGACCACAGCGGACCGGCGGTGGCCCCCCCCATCACCGTGGCAGGCCGTCCCCTGCCGGACGAGCTGGAGGACCCTTCGGCAGGCGCCCCGGCAGGTGAAGTGGCAGGTCCGGCCCGATTCACAGGCCTCGTCTACGACGCTTTCGACGTCGGGACGGCGCTCGAGGACACGCTCTTCATCGATGGGTTCTACCGGACCCCCGGGAGCCCCCTCTACGACGCCGTGATCGATCGCCTGCATGCGCGCCTCGAGGCCGCGGGCTTCGGGATCTCGGACCGTCTCACCCTGAAGATCGTGGAAACGGACATGGGCCGCCCCGCCTGGTGGCCGCTCGGCGGCTCCCTCACCCTCGACAGCGCGGCGGGGTCAGAGCTTCTCCTGGCGTTCGGGTCGCCCGGCGACGCGCATCGGACGATGCTCCCCGTGGGTGCCCCCGAGGCCGACGTGGAGGGGCCCGTGGCCCTGTCGCTGAAGGACGTGACCCCGGGCTCCGTGCTCGCGACAAGAGCCCCGCTGAGCGGCCAGCTCGTCGGGAAAGCTGCCTCGCGCGGCGCGGTCTGCGTCCTCTCGAGCGCGCTCTTCCCCTTCACGATCGACCCCACTGGCGCCGATCGTCACCTCGACGCGATCCGCTTCGAAACCGCGCCGCGCGGCGCCACGATCGCCGTCGGCAAGATCTCGCCTCGGATCCTCGACCGCATCGAAGCCGCGAAGGCCGCCGACGACGCGTCGACGCTACGGTTCATCGCCAAGACGAAGACGGCCCAGCGGCCCCTCCGTACGCTCATCGCTGAGATTCTGGGTGAGGAAACGCCGGGCGAGGCGGTCGCCATCGCATCCCACCTTCAGGAGCCCGGAGCCGGGGACAACGCCGCTGGAGCCGCGGGGCTCTGCTCGGCCGCGGTCGCCATCGCGACGCTGATGGACGAGCGCAAGATCGCGCCGCCGAGTCGAACCCTCGCCTTCGTCTTCGGAAACGAGATGGAGCAGTCGCGCATCTGGCTGGAAGCGACCGATCGAAAGACGATCGCGGCCCTTTCGGCCGACATGCTCGGTCAGTCGCCGGAACGAACGGGGGCGGTGGCTCTCCTCGAGCGAACGCCGGACCCCGGCGCTCTCTATACGATCCTGCCGGACGAGCACACCCCGTGGGGAGCCGGCCGCGTGTCCGAGGAGGACATGAGACCCAACGGAGTCAACGTGATCTGCCGCGAGGCGTTGATCGACGTCGCCGCGCACGTCGGCGGCTGGCATACCTCGGAAAACCCCTGGGAGGGCGGCAGCGATCACGACGTTTTCAACGATGCCACGATTCCAGCGGCGCTCATGTGGCACTTCACGGACTTCACCTATCACACCAGCCTGGACCGGATGGGGATGATCGATGCGCGCGAGCTTCATAACACCTGTACGGCCATCGTCAGCGCAGGGCTCGCCCTGGCGGACCTCAGGCCCGCGGACGTTCCGAGGCACCTGGCGTCGAACGAGCTGGAAAGGAAGCTGCGCAAGGAGGCCGCAGCGACGGACAAGAACACGGCGGCAGCCGCCGCGTGGGACAGGTGGTGCGACGGCGTGAACGAGTGGTTCGCACCCTTCGCGAAGTAGGCCTACTTCCCGGCCAGATCCTTGAGCATGCGCCGCAGGTTCTCGTCGACCGGATCCAGGCGCAGGGCAAAGGTGGCCATGATCCGCGCGCGCTCAGCGTCCTGCTGCCAGTTCTTGATCCAGTAGGCGCAGTCTCCGTAGAGCTGCGCCGCCACCTGGCGATCGTGAACGGGAACCGTGGCGAGCATGGCCTCCGCCCGTAGGATCAGCGGCGCCACTTCGGACGGGTCCCCGACGGTCCGCATGGCCGCAGCGAGCGCCGCCTCGGGGAGGCCCGCTGCGTTCTTCGGGTCCGCGCGGAACGCACGGTCGACGAGTGCGTCATCGACCACGTTGGCGCCGGACAGCGCCAGAATGGCCTGCGCCTCAGCGTCGGACTCCGCCGGCGTCGCGCCGGAGACGGGGATACCCGAGAGGAAGGCCCGCACGATCGGCACCAGCGGTCGACCCAGCTGATGTGGGCCGGCGGATTGGAGCCCATCGACCGCGGCCAAGGCGGCGGCCAGGGCCTCCTCCTTCGAACTCGCCGACGCCACCGCCGACTTCACGGCCGCCACCGCAGCCTCCAGTTCACGGGCCCGACGCTGCTGTTCGACGAGCTTGTCCACGTAGGGTCCTGCGCCGCCGCGCTCGTAGCCCATGGCGGCGTACGCCGTGCCATCCGCCGTCATCAGGATGATGCTCGGGAAGCCGGACACGCCCAGCGATTTCTTCAGCGCATCGTTCTTGTCGGCGCAGGGTAGATCGCGGCGCGCGTTCCCCTGGGCGTCGAAGTCCGCCTTCACGAGAACGAAGTTCGAAGCGGCTGCCTCCGCGAAGAGCGGTGTCCCGAGCACCTGGGCGTCGAGCTTCTTGCACCACGAACACCACCCCGTGCCGGTGAAGTCCACCAGCACGTGCTTGCCCTCGGCCCCGGCGATCCGGCGCGCCTCGTCGATGTCGGCGTACCAGCGCGCCTCCTGCGCGGCTTGCTGCACCGCTTCCTTTACAGCCTCCATCGCCGGGACCTCGACCCCACGACCGGTCTGCGGCGGGCCGGAAATCGAAGGGGCCGAAGCGGCGAGGAGAACGAGCGCAGCGAGGTTCATGGCGATCAGGCTCAAGGGTATCCGGCTCAGCCCAGCTCGGCCCGGACGCGCTCCAGAAGAGCTTTCGTCGCGAGGATTCCAGCCGCCTCGTCGCCGTTGCCTCCCTCGTACTCAATGCCGACCCAGCCCCTGTAGCCAGCGTCCTGGACGATCTGGAGCATTCGTTTGTAGTCGGTCTTCGTCTCGTTTCCAGACGCGTCGAAGTCGTGGGTCTTCGCGCTCACGGCCTTCGCATACGGCATGAGGTCCGCGACGCCCTGATAACGGTCGTAGTCGTAGAAGTTGCCGAAGTCCGGCAGCGTTCCGACCCGCGGATGATCCGCGCGCTTCATCACGTCGGCGAGCCATGCGCCGTCCGAGGACAGGCCGCCATGGTTCTCGACGATGACGTTGATGTCGTACGCGTCGCTGACGCGGGCGATGCGACGAAGAGAGTCGGCGGCGCGCGCAGCCATCTCGTCCCGCTCGCCCTGCCCCCCCGCGTTGACGCGAATGGAGTGGCAGCCGAGATACGCCGCAGCGGCGACCCACTTGAAGTGATTCTCGACCGCGTCTCGACGATGCGCATCGTCGGCGTCCGCGAGCTGTCCTTCCCCATCGACCATGATCAGAAGGCTTTGCACGCCCGCATCGGTGCAGGCAGCACGGAGCTCTTCGAGGTAGCCGAAGTCCGTCCCGCGAGCGACGTCCTCACCGCTGGCGTTCGGCGAACGGAAGAACGCGTTGACGTACTCGATCCCGTCGCATCCGAACTGCGCCTTCGCCACCGAAGGGAAGTCCAGATTGCGGATTCCACCCTCGTTCGTGGGCTTGCGGAGGGTGCGATGCAGGGACCACTCGGCGAGGGAGATCTTGAACCAGGGGTCGTCCTTGGAGTTCATGCTGGGTGCGTGGCGGAGTCGTTCCCCGGTGTCCAGGAGGGAATTGGCTGCTGCCCCTATCTCCCCTCCGATACCGGCGGCCAGAAGGCCCGCCGTTCCGGTGACGAAGTGGCGGCGGGAGAGGGCGGATGCAGGGAGGGTCATGGCGTGACGTGGAGGCCTGACGTGGAGACGAGGTGAAACGGGGCGATGCCGCGCTCGCGCCATCGCACGGGCATCGTAGCCTCTGCGGGCTCTCGTCGCGATCAGCCGGCTCCGGTGATCGCCGCCCAGCCCCTGCGAATCTCGGCCTCGTCCAGGTCTCGACCGATCAGGACGAGCTGTGATCGCTCCGGGGCCTCACCTTCACCATCGGTGACCTCGAGCCAGCGATAGACGCCCTGGATCTCCAGGCATCTCGGCGGGACTCCCTGCTGGCCACCTTGCCGGGAGCGGGCAGCGACGACGCCCTTGGCGCGCATCAGCTCGTGCGACCGCCGTTTGGCAAGGAACTCGAGCCAGATCACGAGTGCGTCCACATCGACGGCCCCCTTCGCCACGAGCGAGACAGATCCGAGCCCCTTCGTATGCCTGGCCACTTCGCGGTCCGCGGCGCGCGTCACCCGTGGCCCCGGTGGCTCGCGCTCGACCGCGCCCTTTTGGCCCAGGACCCAATCGAGCGGTACCTCCGCGCGCACGGCGGTCCGAACGTCCGCCAGCGGGTTGAGCGACCGCATGAGCCCGGCCACGCGCTCCGCCTCCTCGGCTTCGACTCGATCCGCGTGGTTCAGCACGATCCGATCCGCGTAGGCGATCTGGGCCTCGGCTTCGGCCGTTTCGCGCAGCAGATGATCGATCAGCCCCGCGTGAACGAGAGCCACGATGCCGTCCAGATGCACGCGCGCCTGGAGAACGCCGTCGATCAGGAAAGTCTGCGCGGCCGGACCCGGTGACGCAGCCCCCGATGCCTCCACGAGGACGCGATCGAAAGGAGCCCGAGCGGGGTCCTCGGGGACGAGCCCGAGAAGAGTGGTCCGAAGATCATCCTGGATCTCGCAGCAAATGCAGCCATTCGCCAGCTCGACGACGGCCCCACCTCCCTGCGAGTCGGCGCGCTTCACGTTGGCGCGCTGCAGGAGATCCCCATCGATGCCGACCTCACCGAACTCGTTGACGATGACGGCGCAGCGGACGCCGTGCGACCCCGCCAGAATCCGTCGAACGAGGGTCGTTTTGCCCGAGCCGAGGAAGCCCGCAATCAGTGTCACCGGAACGGTCATGGGCTAGGAGTCTGCGCCACAGAATGCGGTTTCGCGAGTGCCGTCAGGATTCGCGCTCGCAAGGCGCGCCGGACCCCAATGGCATTAATTCCTGCGATCCGCGAGCTCGCTTTCGGTCTCCTCGAGCCTGCGCTCCAGCTTGTCCAGGTAGCGCGCGTTGCGCTCTGCGTCCATTCGCATCTCGGCGAGTTCATCCTCGATCTGCCGACGAGCGGCGTGCCCGAGCGCCAGCATACGTCGGAGGCTCTCGATCTCTTCCGCTTGCGCGGTGAATCGAGCGCGTGCACGCTTGCGAAGGGCGACGAGGCGCGAGCGGGTGCGACGGGTATTCACATCGTCCATATCGTGGGTCACGATGCGAGCCTCGAGCTCCGCGATGTGCGCGTCACGCAGGCTCACCGCTTCGTAGAGCCGCGAGCGCTCTGCTTCGGCCGCGAGGCGGGCGTCCTCGGAGGCACGCGCCTGAGCGCGGAGCGATTCGATCTCCGTGCGAAGCCTCTGGCTCTCCTCGTTGGCTTCGTCCACATCGGCCGCCCAGGACGCGATCGAAGCTTCGAGTCGCCCGATACGCTCACGAAGATTGAGGTTCTCCGCGACGGCGATGCGGTGTGAGAAATCGGCGGCCATGTCAGGGGTGGCAACACCGGGGCGTACCGCCTCATCGGTTGCCCCATCAGGGGCTGTGGATGAGGCCGTCTCGGAGGGAGAAAGGGCAGATTTCGGCAGATGTGGCTTCATGGCGTTGTCCAACGCTACCCCACCAGCACGCGGCTGACGCGGGGGGCTCGAAATGCGCGGCAATAAGTTTCCACGAGGGGATCGTACCGCGACGGGCTGACCCACGCCCATGAGCCGCAGGCCGACCGCCGTCTCGACCTGGGACGAAGATTCTTCCGGCAGGGTCCAGTTTCGGCGGTGGGCTTCATCAGCACGCCAGAGCTGGCCGAAGAATCGCCCGTCGGAGCCCCCCCACTCCGAGTCATCCCATGAAGTTCAGCCTCTTCAAAAGAGCCAAGCGCCATTCGTCGGCTCCCGCTCCCAGAGAGTCGACGCGGCCGCAGCACGCGGCTCTTCCGGAAGCGGAGGACCTGCACGTCCAGCTGCTGCTCGACGGCCATCAGCCGTTCCGCGTGGAGCTGTACGACATGAACATCCAGGGCGCCGAGATCGTGCTCCCGTTCCATCTGGCGCCGCTCGGGGGCGAAGGGGAGGTCGTGGAACTCGACATCTACCACCCAAAGGACGGCTGGCGCGTCCGAGCGATCGGACGAGTTCGGCGCCTCGACCAATGGGACGATGCCATGGTCCTGATCGAGATCCAGTTCTCGCAGCTCGGCGACCTGTACGCCCAGCTGGACGACGCGCTCGGCCGCTACTTCAACCGTCGCTCGGCGATGCGCGTGAAGCCTGACATCGACTCCGTCGTCCGCGTCAAGATCGCTTACGGCCCCCACCGCGTCCGCGGCGAGGCCCAGGATCTCTCTCGCACGGGACTCGGCGTTTCCCTGCCGCTCGTCCAGGCGGCCATTTTCCGCAGCGGGGAACGCGTTACCATTTTCGTGGACGTCCCGGGCATCAAGGAGCCGTTCGAAGGCCCCGCGGTCATCAAGCACGGCTATCGCAGCGGCCCGGACGTCGTGCTCGGCATCGAGTTCGACCTCCTCGCAGATTCCCCGATGAAGAAGCGTCGCGCCGAATTCCTGCGCTACGTGGAAGCGCGCCGGGAAGCGATCGAGGCGTGGCAGCTGCGCCTCACCAGCTGACGGCTTCGGCACGGCGACGGAGTGCTCTCTCAGGAAAACGGGATCTCGATCCCGTCGGAGAAGTTGGACGTCGGTGCACCCCCTGATGAGTCGCGGAACCAGCACTGGAAGCGCCAGGTCTCGCCCGCATTCACCGAGACGAATCCGTTGGGCTGCGGAATGGCCGTCAGATCCACGGAGAGCCCGATGGTCCCGCCCGGGCCCGAATTCTGGATCTGCCCGGCACCGATGTAGCGCCCGACGGCGCCGCTCAAGCAGAGGTTGCCGGCGGAGCCACCCGGATTCGCGGCAAAGCCGGCCGTCTCGGACACGATGAAGAATCCGAAGACGAGCTGGGGCATCGAGAGGCACTCGAGGCTCAGCTGGTTCGCTCCGACCGCAGCGGAGCCGGAAGCGGCCATCCGTGCGGCCACGCCGGAGCTGTTCACGTTGGCCGCGCAGTAGTTGGTCCCGAGCGGCGCGGCGAGAACCGTCACGAGGGACCCCTGGTTCCCAACCGCATCGACCCGAATGTTGGTGCCCTCGACGGCGGGCTGCCCGTCCACCGTCAGACTGGTGAGATGCTCGTTCCGGAACTCCGTCGGGTCTTCCAGGCGGAACTCGAGCCGGGCACCGAGCGTCATGTTGACATACGACTGATTCAACGGGTCCCCGGGTCCGCCGAGGATCACCTGGCTGCTCGAATCGATATCGATCCAGGTATCGTTCACGACGAAGTACGGCTCGAAGCTCGCGCCGTTCACGACCTCGACCGTGATTCCAACGGAGGCGCCCGGTTCGGATCCGAGTCCGTCGTCGGCCGCTGCGAACACGCGCATGCCGTCGATCACCACGCCGAAGCCATCTCCGACCTGGAAGGAGCCCTGTCCCGCAAGATCGGGAATTCGCGCGTCGGGGGCAGGGCCGATGAAGCGCACGTTATCGAGGATCGGCACGCCAGGATCGAGCATGGTGACCGTCGAGGCGGTGAGGTCCCAGTTGCCTTCGACGAAGATCCCCGGCCCGACGGCGCCGGTCCAGGTGATCTGAGCAATTCCTGCGGACGGCAGGAGCGAGGACGCGAGGGCGAGGACTGAAAGGTGCCGGAGTGAGAGCTTCATCCCCATAAGCTAGCTGCCCCGAGCGTATCTTGGGAGCCTGGTTCACCGGCCAACTCGCACTCCGCGCCCCCGAACCTCCCACTCTTGCCTCCCCGTCACAAGGCGTGGGCCAGGGCCAAGCTCGCACCCTGTTCATGTGACTGCCAAGGGCTTGGGGCTCGGGGGGGGAGGCAGTCTGCTGGGCTGCTGGGCTGCTACCAATACAACCAAGGAAGCGGGAGGAGCGGGAGCTTGGCAGGCGCGGCGGCCTTGGGAGGGATGGGGAGTTGTCAGGGTGCGAGCTTGGCCCTGGCCCACGCCTTGTGACGGGGAGGCAAGACTGGGAGGTTCGGGGGCGCGGAGTGCGAGTTGGCCGGTGGGAATGGTCTGCCGAGTATATTGTTCGAGGGTGGATGGGGGATTTGGCTAAAGTGGCGAGTTTGAGCTTTAAAGCGTGATTTGGAGGCTATTTGGAGTTGATGGATTGGCTCGTTTGGGCTATGGTAATGCATGGCAAAAGCGCGCATGGGGAGGGCGTTGGGGGAGGGCGTTGGGGGCGGGTGAGACAAGGGAGCGTTTTTGCAGAGCGCTTCCATCTGGAGGTGATCAAGTCGCCGACGCAGATGCGGAACGTTTTGAAGTACGTGTTGCGAAATGATGTGCACCGCGGGCTCGGTTTGGGGATTCTGGATCCTTGCTCGAGCGCTATGTCCTTTGGCGGCTTTGCAGAGCGTCAGGGTCTGGACAAGGTCGATTGCGTAAGCGTGGAGGCGCAGACATGGCTCCTGCGAACGGGCTGGACGAAGGGCGGGGCCAAGGGGCTGCTCACGATCCATGACCTCCCGCGTGTCACCGGGGCTCTTCGGGCGTAGCTCGCGGCTCTGTGGCGACCCGTTGCGGACCGGCTTCGCGACTTCCACTCTTCGCCTCCGCGACTCTACTTCTTGCTTTTGTCTCTCAAGGCGGAGGCCAGGCCCGGGCTCGCGTACTCCCAATCCTCCATCCCCCACAGGGGCGCCGCGCCCCCTCGACAATCCCGCCTCCTCCGCTTCCTTGGTTGCATTGGCAGGAGTTCCGGAGTCCAGCGGACTCAAGCCAAGGCCCGGCGGTCCCAGTTCGCAGCAGGACTGGAGCGCTTCAGGCCCACAGATTCTGCTGAAGATCCAAAGACCCAAAGACCCAAAGACCCAAGCATTCTGCAGGGGCAGACGTCGCCGTCCCCCGGTACTTCAGGAACCTCGGCCTCGGCGAGCTGATCGGGCCACGCGCCTCGGGTGACCTCGTCGAGCGCAGCGGAGCCAGGCTGCCGGATTCTGACCACGGAACCATATCCTTGTGAAGTGACGTGGCCATACCCCATCATCGCGGGTCATGGCCACGCCACCTGAAGTCCCGCCCCCCGCCAGTACACCGCCTCCGTCGCAGCCTCCCCCCTCGCCGCTGCCTCCATCCTCGGGCAGGGGCGTGCGAAAGTGGCTCTACGAGACGATCTTCGAGCACGACACCCGACCCGGCCTCCATTTCGATGTCGCTCTCCTCATCGTCATCGTCCTCAGTATCGTCGTGGTCATGCTGGAGACGGTCCAGAGCTTCCACGCGCAGTATGGCGACGAACTACGCGTCACCGAGTGGGTTCTGACCTGGATCTTCACGCTGGAGTACGTGACGCGTCTCGCGTGTCATCCGAAGCCGGCCGTCTACGCGCGTAGCTTCTTCGGCCTCGTCGATGTCCTGTCGATCGCCCCGACCTTCATCGCGGCCATCGTCCCGGGGGCGCAAGCGCTGGTGGTCGTCCGGATGCTGCGGCTCCTGCGCGTCTTCCGCGTCCTGAAGCTCGCTCACTTCGTGCGGCAGGCGGATGAGCTGACGCTCGCGCTCCGGGCGAGCCTGCCGAAGATCATCGTGTTCATGATCTCGGTGGTGATCCTGACGACGATTTCCGGCTCCGTGATGTACCTGATCGAAGGAGCGGAGCATGGCTACGACAACATCCCCAAGAGCGTCTACTGGGCGATCGTCACGTTGACGACCGTGGGCTACGGTGACATCTCCCCGGAGACGCCGCTGGGGCAGTTCGTTTCCTCGCTGCTGATGATCATGGGCTATGGCGTCATCGCCGTGCCCACGGGCATCGTGAGCGCAGAGATCGCGCGCAGCTCGCCGCGGGAGCGGGTGAGCGGCCAGGTCTGCACCGGATGCGGATTGGAAGGGCACCAGAGCGACGCGATGTTCTGCAAGCGCTGCGGGACGCACCTTCACCATTGAGCGGGCAGCATCGAAGCAGCGCAGCGAGCGACCTCGAGCCTTTCGTTGCGCCCCGAATCCTCCTCGTTCGACTGGGCGCCATAGGCGATGTCGTCAACGCGCTGATCGTCGCCAACGGCATTCGGCACCACCTCCCGGCGGCGACGATCGGCTGGGCAGTGCATCCACTTTCGAAGCCGCTCCTCGAGGGCCATCCGGCCGTCGACCGGATCCATGTCTGGAAGAAAGGGGACGGACTGCGGGGCTTCCGCGGCGTCGTCCGCGAGGTCCGAGACTCTTCCTACGACGTGGCGCTGGATCTTCAGCGACTGCAGAAGAGCGCCCTCCTCGCCCGGTTCTCCGGAGCGCCGCGAGTCCTGGGATTCGATCGCGGGAGGGCCAAGGAGCAGAGCTGGCTCTGGACGAAGGAGAGGATCCTCTCCGGTCATCCGCGTGAACACATGGTGCTTCAGTACCAGCGCTTCCTCGACCTCTTGGGACTGCCCCGTGCCCCACTCCTTCGCACGCTGGCGACCGACAGCGAGAGCGAGGCGTGGGCCGTACGCTTCGTCGCAGAGGCGTGCGGCGGCGCCGCCCCGATCCTGCTCAACATCGGCGCCTCCAAGCCGGAGAAGCTCTGGCCCGAAGCCTCATTCCGAGCCCTGGCTCCCGACCTGGAACGGGACTTTCCCGACGTCCCTGTCGTGGTGACGGGAGGACCCCAAGACGTCCAGATGGGTCGAGCGCTTGGCCAGGCTGTCTCGAAGTGGCACGTACTGACGGGCGAGACGAGTCTCCGCCAGCTCACGGCACTCCTTTCTCTGTCCAGAGGGATGGTGACCGGCGATACCGGCGCCATGCACATGGCAGCGGCCCTCAGCGTGCCCACCGTGGCGATTTTCGGACCCAGTGACCCGCTACGGACAGGCCCCTTCGGACGCGGACACGTGATCCTGCAGGGCGGAGAGCCCGTCGCCCTTCCCGCGAGCCTTTCATGCCTACCACCGAGGGTTCGCTGCCCCATGGCGGCCACCAGCCCCGCGCAAGTCTCCTTCCAGATGAGGCAGTCGTGGCTCCGATAGAAGCAGAGGTGGATGAAGAATCGGTGAGGAGCCGCTCCTGAAAGACCCTTTTCGCCCGCCAGCCGGATATCTTTCGTTGCTGGAAGTTCAGCCGTCCCCGCGGGCTGGCTCCAGGAACTCCCTGCCGTCTCGTCACCTGACCAGCCCGCCGCTCGAATGAAGTCTCGACCGAAATGGTCCCTGCGGAAGACCCGACGGAGTCGCTCGAACAGCGCCTCTGAGCCAGCGCTCGTCGACACGCTGACAGCGCACGGCATTCTTGATGCGGTGCAGCTGGAGCGGGCATTCCAGCGCGAGCGCGCGCGGGTGGAACGGAATCATCAGTGCTTCTCACTGGCCGTGTTCCGGCTTCCGGAAGCGAAGACGGTGGGAACGATGCGCGAGGCGATGGAGAAGACCGCAGCGATCCTCTTGAACCGAATCCGCACGTACGACGACGTCGGGATCGTGGAAGAAGGCAGCCTGGCGGTCCTGCTCCCTGAGACGACCGGCGTCGATACGTGGACCTTCGCCGACTACGCGCTCGCGGACCTCGGTGAGTATGGTCTGACGGCCAGCTGCGAGGTCTACACGTACCCGCACCCAGACCATGGCACGGGCACTGGCATCTCCAGCGGGACAGACCAGTCCGGAACGTCGAACGATCACAGGCCTGGCCACAGACCTCACATATCGACACAGAACTTCTCGACACAGAACCACTCGACGCAGAGCGGGCCGCGGGCCACCAGTGACGAGGGCCAAGACGACCACGGTCACCCGTTCCACGACTACGGGCGGGTGGAGCATCCCACGTCAGAGGGCGCTTCGGGTGACGGACGGATAGCCAGCCTCGAGGCGCCCACGCGGCTGTCGCTGAAGGCCACGCTCGCGGCCACGTCCGTGATCGAACGGCCCGAACAGCGGCAGCCCCAGCCCGAGCGCCACATTCATTCGCTCGCCCGCGTCGAGAGCGTTCGCGGCCAAGGGCGTGAGGCGAGAGCCACGAGAGCCACGGCCTTCGGCCTCTCCTCGGGATCCTCCGCGCTCGCCTCGGTGGCAATTCAACTGCCGAAGTCGCCCTCCATTTCGCCTGCGCTGCGATGGCCCGGGACGGCCAAGGTCGAGGCCGATGCCGTCGAGGCCGTCCCTGCTGAAGCGGTACACACCGAAACGCGTCCCATCCGCGATCTGGCGCCGTACTTCGAAGAGCGCCTGCCGACCTACCGCCGCGCCATAGACGTGGTGGTCGCAGGTTCCGCGCTCGCGCTCGTCTCCCCCGTGCTGTTGACGGCGGCCTTGCTCGTGAAGCTCACGTCGCCAGGTCCGATTATCTTCGCGCAGGCCCGCGCGGGCCGCGGCGGGCGACCGTTTCAGTTCTACAAGCTTCGCTCCATGTACCGGGACGCAGAGGACCGGAAGAATGCGCTCCGGCTCGTGAACGAGAAGGACGGCCCGATCTTCAAGATCAAGAACGATCCTCGCATCACGCCCGTCGGCAAGATGCTCCGTAAGTTCAGCATCGATGAACTGCCTCAGCTCTTCAACGTCTTGAAAGGCGACATGACGCTGGTGGGCCCGCGCCCCCCCGTCATGGACGAGATCAGGGAGTACGAAACGTGGCAGCGACAGCGACTCGACATCACCGGCGGCATCACTTGCATCTGGCAAGTCAGCGGCCGAAGTGAGGTGACCTTCCGTGAATGGATGAGAATGGACGTACGCTATCGCAAGAAGCGTACGCTCGGGCTCGACCTGAAGCTCGTCTGGAAGACGTTCGGCGCCGTCTTCTCGGGCAAGGGCGCTTACTGATCCGGTCGCCGATCAGATGGATCGGCCGCTCCTGCTCGGCCCACGTCTGCCGATGAGCCCGGCGCGGGCCTCCAGCTCCTGAAGGGCCGACTCTGCCCGCGAGGTCCACGTCGCCTCGGCGATGCGCTCGCGCCCGCGGTCGCGCACCTCGGGGTCGGGCGCGTCGATCGCTGCGCGAACCGCGGCGGAGAACGTCTCCGGCTCATTGCCCACGGCGACGAGCCCCTCGTAATGCCGAAGCTCAGGGAAGTCCGTCGATACGATCGGCCGACCGGTCGCGAGGTACTCCTTGAGCTTGATCGGATTGCAGGCATCGATCCATTCCGAACGATGCCACGGCATCATCAGCACGTCCATCGACGCCATCGTGGCTGCGACGTCCTCGTAGGGTACGCGGCCCGTGAGATGCACGTTGGGCGCGCCATCCGCCCATCCTTCGGGCAGGGTACAGGCGCCCACGAGCACGAACTCGACGTCAGGCATCAGAGCGGCCGTCTTCAGGAGAAGGTCCGCGTCGAACACCGCGGAATCGAGGTCTCCGATGAAACCGCAGCGTGGTCCACTGCGGCCCTGGAGTGCGGCGCGAACCACGGCGGGTGCAGCGGAGCCCCTGGCGTCGGGATGATCTCCTGCCGTCACGAAGTCGCCAAAGTCGACCCCGTGGTCGATAAAGGCCGCAGCGTGCCCCGCCGAGGACTCCGAGTCGAAGAGATGCCGTGAACAGTAGAGCACGAGGTCAGCGTCACGCTTGAGTTCGGCGTCGAACCCGCGGATCAGATCCGCATCGACGCCCTCGTAGCACTCGAATCGATCGGTTCGCTGGTAGACGAGGCCCGCGTGCTTCATCTGGCGGGCCGCGGCGATCCCGGGGGGACAGGCCACCCAGATCAACGGATGGTGGATACCGACCTTGCGAGCAGCGCGCGCGACCTGGCGCGGCAGCAGCCAGCCCGAGAGCTTCATGCCGCGCCGCCCCGGGACCACGACGGGGCTCTGCACGGAGAAGTCCTCCCGCACTCGAACGAGGCCACGGGAAAAGCTCTTCAGCTTGCGCTGGACCCGCTTGAAGAACATGCCGCCCTCGGTCATCGTCGGCACGCGCATGCCGATCGAATTGACGTAGAGCACGGGCATATGGCGCGACATCTCACGCATCATCTGCATGTCGTAGTGCGCGCGGTTGTGGTACCACCAGTCCTCTCCGCCGAAGCAGATGACCCCGTCGAACTCAGCGACACCGGCGGGAGATGGCTCGCTCATGACAGGGCCTCGTCGAGGAACGAGCGCAGGCGGTCGACGATCGCGCCGGACGCGTGGGAACGCAGGGGCTGGGCCTCGGGCGGGAGAGACCTGGCCTCGGTGAGAGCGGCATCGATCAGGGCGGGGATCTCCTCCTCGCGGATGGTCCCGTGGAATCCGGGAAGGTGTCGGAAACGTTCGATGGTGGCGACCTGGTGATCGTTCCGCGTCTCGTGCAGCGACTCGCGCCGCGCGAGAACGACGACGGGCTTCCCCGCACACAGCGCGGCCATGATCGTCCCCGTACCCGCATGGCCCACGAGGATGTCCGCAGACTCGGCGGCCGCGCGGAACGCCGCTGGATCCAGCTCGGCGGTGGCGCCGAAGTGCTGGAACGTCGTGGCCGTTGCCCCTACCTGCGCCACGATCTCCGAGCCGCGGCCGGACTTGGCGGCCCAGGTGTCCACGGCGCGAACGAGGCGATCGAAGGGCAGCTGGCTTCCCACGGTGACGAAGATCTTCAAAGGACGCTCCCGGCGTACTCCGGTCCTCCTTCCTGGGCGAGTTCGGGCCACTGGGTCAGCCAGAGGTCCGCGTGCTTCGCGGCACGCTGGCCGCTCATGGACAGCTCCTCCCCGTTCGCGAGGCTGTCGATCCAGACCGTCTTGGCGCCGAGCTTCTTGCCGAAGTAGAGGGCGAACCAGCCGGGCGCTGCTCCCGTCGTCACCACGGCGCCTGGGCGCAGGCGTACCAGGAGCCATGCGATCTTGAGAGCCGAGCGCATGAGGCGAAGCTTGTCCCAGCGACTGGCTTCCGTGACGGTTCGAAATGGCCGTCCCTGGACCTCGGAGGCGTAGCCCGCGTGGGTGGTCACGTAGGTGACGTCGTACTCGTCGAAGAGCGGACGCAGTCGGATGAGCTCTGCCCAGTGTCCGCCCGCAGAGGCAACCGCGAGAAGGCGGCGGCGCCCCCTGGGCCCGGAGTCCCCGGTCGGACGAGAGGGCCGTCCCGACCGGGCGCGCGAGGCTTCGCGGACCGAGGAGTCGTAGCGCCCCGTACGCTCGAAGGCCGCGTGCCACTCGCGGCGGCGGGCGAGGATGCCGCGCCACGCGCGCGCGGAGGGTCTCTTGCCTCGCACGATCAGCGAGGCCGGCGTGAGGAGGGCGGCGCGAACGAGCGCCCACAGGTCGAGGCAGTAGAGCTCGAAGCGGCCAGCGAACGGCCCGCTGAACTTCGCGTAGAGCTGGGCCTTGCCGCTGAAGAGGCGCACCATCTGATCCTCGCGCACGGACTCGGACGCACCACCGATATGCACGATCTCCGAGGACGGGTCGATCGTGGGCCGCGCGCCGTGGGAGGCGCGCGCGCGGAGCGAGATATCCGCGTCCTCGCCGTACATCCAGAAGTCAGGATGGAATCCGCCCAGGTCCCGCCAGAGATCGGCTTCGACGAGCATGAAGCAACCAGAGACGATATCCACCTCGCGGACGGAGTCGCGATCCCAGCCGCCGTACCCCTCGGGGTTGAACAGCGGGCTGTTCGGAAAGAGCGAGGCGAGCCCGAGCGCGCAGGAGAGCGAACTCCAGGGCGTGGGCTGGGCCCATGCGGAGGCGGGGTTCAGCGCGCCGTCCTCGTGCAGGGTGCGCCCGCCCCACATGCGCGCGCCCGGGTGCGCATCCGCGAACCGGACGAGCCGCTCGACGCCGCCGCGCAGGGTGACGGTGTCCGGATTCAGCATCAGGACGTAGCGCCCGCGCGCGCTCTCTGCACCGAAGTTGCAGGCAGCACCGAAGCCGACGTTCTCGTGGAGCGCATGGAGCGTCGTGGTGATACCTGGACTGGAGACTCCCGCGAAGAGCTCTGCGATCGCCGCCGCCGATCCATCGGGCGAGGCGTTGTCGACGACGATCAGGTCTGCGGTCAGGGATCCGAGCTCCGCCACGAAAGAGCGCAGGCACTCCAGCGTGATCTCTCGGGTGCGGTAACTGACCACGACGACCGTCACGTCCACGGCGGCCTGTCGATCAGACCGATCGGCGGATGTGTGGGCAACAGCTCTGACCTTCGGCGACGTCATGGATTGCATGTCACGCCGTGCCAAGCGGATCTCTGGACGAAGCACGTTCCATCGAGGCACGCGCGGCGGCCACCCGCGCCCGTAGAAGCCTCATGCGACGCGGTCGCAGCCACTCCCCGAGCGGCTGCGCCACCGGATCTGGCGCCATGGATGCGATGGCTGCGAGGACGAAGAGCAGCGCGAGCAGGCTCTGGGCGGAGTGCGAGATCGAGACCGCCAGGAAGACGTTGACGTGGGCGAAGATCGATACGCCGAATGCCCAGGAAAGGAGGCAGAGATAGTCGTTTCGCCGCACGGTCGGCCACGTTTCTCCCACATGCTTGAAGGCGTAGACGAGCACCCAGACGAAGGCTATCACGGCCACGATCCCGGCGCGGACGCCTTCCAGCACGTACTGGTTCGTCACATCGAACATGAAGTAGCCCCAGTGAGCGGTCGAGGGAATCCCGCAGAGCCACCACTCGTGGAAGTTGTCGATCGCGCTTTGGATCAGCTTGTAGCGGTGCCAGCCCGTGGAGCCCCCCACGACGTCGATGCGGGCGATCAGGTGCCAAACCGGCTGCTTCATGTAGAGATGAAGCGCCAGGAGTCCGAGACCCGTCGTCCAGCGGATCAGGCGCATGTGTCGGCGGTAGCGGTAGATGATGGCTCCCAGTCCGTTGCAGCCCAGCACGATAAGGGGCGTGCTGGAGGCACAGAACAGCACGATGCTGAGGATCGCCAGGGACCCGAACAAACCGAGCATGCGCTGGGACCGGCGCTTGCTGAGCACCTTGGCGGCGACTATCGGAAGCAGCAACGCCCAGAAGCAACCCGCGAGGATGGCGTGAACGAACGGGCCCTGGGTCCGGAGCTTCCCCTCGCGCATACCCGTGAACTCCGGCACGCCGCCCATGATCGAGAAGGGGTTGCGGCCCGTGAGCTTCTCGACCATGAAGAAGAAGAACGAGAAGCAGGCCATCACCGCGAAACCTGTTACCGCGATGTCGACGTCTCGCCAGTCACGGAATGCGACCCGGCACATGAAGTACATGCCGAGGATGTCGAAGCCAAGTCCGAGGCGGTAGATCACGGCGCTGAACTCCCCTACCTGAAGGACGTATCCGATCGCGCCGATCAGCGTCCACGCCACGACGATTCTGTCGAGCGCCTTGGGGCGGATGTGCGTCCATTCACTGAAGGCCACGACGCGCGCGATGCCCACGAGGAGCAGCAGGCGGACGAAGTTGAAGTCGAGACCTGCGATCACGATGCGCTGGCCCTGGGGTACGACGCAGGCGAGTGCGAGCAGCGGCAGCAGGAGGTAGCGACGGTGGACGAGACACGTTGCGAGTCCGAGGACGCCGAGGACGGCGAGCCCGAGCGGGTGCACGGTCGTCTGATTGAAGAACTCGCGCGTGCCGAATCCCTCGCGGACGTAGGCGTCGGCGAGCGCCAGGGTGGCGGAGATCATGCGACGTCGCTCCCCGGCATCGGCTCCCGCTGGCCCGTGGCCTCAATCGCTGCGTTCCGTACGGCAGGCTCGTAGGGAACGACGGGCAAGCGCTTGCGCAGCCCCTTGGTGAACACGCGCTTCACCGTCCCGTAGAAGGCCTGCGCGCGCTGCTTGACGGAAAGGTGCTTGAGCCATGCGTCGAAGACGTGGAAGCCGCGGTAGCGCGGGGTGGCGGCGCCGAGAAGGCGGCTCGTCAGGACGCGGCCGAAGACGGCGCCGCGCACGTGCAGCAGATTCGGCTGGGACCGGGTGAGCGCTTCCGCTCCGCGGGGCACCAGCTCGAGGGCGCCAGCCTCGCGGGCGCGGCGAAGGAAGTCGACGCCTCGCTGCGTTCGCGCGATCACGAGGCTTCGGCCGGACTCGCCCTCGGGGATGGTCCCGTGGTACCAGGGATCGCCGACGGAGATGTCGGCGAACTCGCCGGTGTGGTCCGGGCAGATGCGGCAGCGCCACGGAACGAAGCGCTGGAGAACCTGTCCCCAGGACTCGTGGTAGCTAAGGCTCTCCTCGCGATCGGCTTGCACGCCTCGGGCGCGGCCGGGCCAGCCTCGCCCGCGGTAGCGAACGGAGTCGACCGCGAGGGGATCCTCGAAGCCCATCAGCTTGAGCATCTCGTGGGTGCCTTCGGTCGACGGAGCGCCAGCGCAGAAGATCGCGATCGTGACCGAGATTTTCGCGTCGAGGGCGGGGCGGAGAGCGCGGGCCTTCTTGACGGCGGCAGCGTCGCAGGGTTTGCCGATGAAGACGACGGGAGCGTCGGCGGACTCGGCGAGGGCCAGCGAGTCGCAGGGACTCGCCGGGGCGTAGCGCGAGCCTGTCGCGGCGGTCACTTCGGCGCGCGTCCGAGAGAGGCGCGTTTCGTTGAGCGTCGGGACGTCCTCCCGGGCGGCGATGTGGAGGACGCCACCGGCCCCGTCGTGCTCGAGACCGAAGAGCGCGAGCGCGGTCGCGGCTCCGCCGGAGCTGGCTTCGAAGCGGATCTCCTGGTCGCTGGCCCAGCCCTCCCAGATCTCGCGAACGGGTCCCCAGCCGCGGTGCAGCTCGGCCATGACTTCGGTCCGGTCATAGTCGTGGACGAGCTCCGCCCCCGGGCAGGCGGCGAGGGCTTCCGTGGTGTCAGCATCCCCCAGCATGATCGGGCGACGGCCCTGGCCGAGATCGTCCACCATGCGAACCGCGTCGGGCTGCATGTAGGCGCAGGCGCCGCAGCCGCTACAGAGCTGGCGCTCGGCGACGTCTCGGATGCTCTGGATCGCGGAATTCATCGGGGTGGAAGCTCCAGGGCGAGGTGATGGAGAGCCCTGGTCTCCTGCATCATCGGCAGAATCTGCGCGGGGCTCAGGCACCGATTGGAGGCTTTCCTCGGCTCACTGTTTCGGACGACGGGAAGGGATTTCCGGGTGCTGAAGAGGATAGTCTCCCCCATCGTGAATACGTCATCGACACCCCATTTCTGCCTCTTCGGCGCGGCGCCTGGAACGAACAACCTTGGCGTGGACGCTCTTTCCCAGGGAGTTCTCGGGGGGATCGCCGCGCGCTGTCCTGGCGCGACCTTCACGGTGTTCGACTACCGCCGCGGGCAGCGCTCGGGGTCCTTCGTGATGACGACCCCTGATGCTTCTGAACGGTCCGTCAGCTACGACCTGCTCGGCGCCAACCACTCCAGGCGCATGTGGCGTGGGGATACGCTGAAGGTGATGCAGATCGCAGGCCGCCTGAGACTGCCGAACGCGGGCGTCGAGGCGATGAAGAGGGCGACGGCGGTCCTCGACCTGTCGGGCGGCGATTCGTTCACGGATCTCTACGGTCGACATCGGTTCGAAACGGTCTCGCTCCCGAAGCGACTGAGCCTCGACCTGGGCGTGCCGCTGGTCCTCCTCCCACAGACCTACGGGCCGTTCGTGGACGCGGGGATGCGAGCCGAGGCGGCGGACCTCTGCCGCGGTGCTTCTTCCGCGTGGGCCCGTGATGCGCGCAGCTTCGAGGTCCTGAAGTCCCTCCTCGGAGACACGTTCGATGCATCGCGCCACCGTCTCGGCGTAGACGTGGCGTTCGGCATGCGCCCTCGCCGGCGGCCCGGCGGGATCAGCCCGATCCTCGACCGCTGGATCGAAGAGCGCGACGGCTCGAACGGCCCTCCCGTCGTGGGCTTGAACGTGAGCGGGCTCGTCTGGGGCAGCCCCGAACGCGCGAAGAGCTACGGCTTCATCCTCGACTACCGCTCCCTGGTCACCCGCTTCCTGACGTGGTTGACCACCTCCACGGATGCCCGCGTGGCGCTGGTCCCACACGTGATCGAACCGGAGGGCCACTACGAGTCGGACCCGCAGGCGTCCCGCGAACTTCTGGAGACCCTACCCAAGGAGCACCGAGATCGAGTGACGATCCTCTCTCCTCCGTTCGAGCCAGCGGAGATCAAGCACGAGATCGGCCGCCTGGACTGGTTCAACGGAACGCGAATGCACGCCACGATCGCGGCCCTCTCCACGGGAGTGCCCGCTTCGGCGATCGCCTACAGCCCCAAATTCCTGGGAGTCTTCGAAATCGCGAACCAATCCCCCGGCGTGGCCGACCCCACGACCCTGTCGGAAGAAGAGGCCCTCCAAACCCTGAGGTCTTCCTACGAAGCGCGCGCCAGTTCCCGAACGCCCCTCGCCGCGGCCCTCCCAAAAATCGAATCCACCCTGAACGCCCAGTTCGAGGCCATCCTGAGCGCGTCCTGACCCGACACAAACGGACCAGGTCCGTCCATTCCGATACAAACGGACCAGGTCCGTCCATTCCGGAACAAACGGACCAGGTCCGTTTGTTCCGGAATGGACGGACCTGGTCCGTTTGTTCCGGAATGGACGGACCTGGTCCGTTTGTTCCGGAATGGACGGACCTGGTCCGTTTGTGTCGGAATGGAGGGGGGGGTCAGGCCAGGCGGCCTTTGGAGAGAAGGACGCCTTTGACGCCTTTCAGGGAGGTTTGGGCGGCCCTTCGGTTGAGGAGGAAAGTGGCGGCGGCGTAGGTCAGGATTCCTACCAGGACGGAGATGGGGAGACGCTGGAGGGGCGTCAGGGTGGCGAGGGTTCGCTCGGTGACCAGGACCGCGGCGTACATGATCGTGGCGGCGGCCAGGGATCTCGCGATCGGAGCGGCTCCCTGGCGCAAGGGGAGGCCGATGCTTCGCATCGCGAAACAGAAGGCAAAGAGTTCGGCGCTGAAGGTCGCGCCCAGGAGGCCACAGGCGATGCCCACGGCGTCGTAGCGGCCGAACCAGAGGAAGAGAGCCACCATCAGGGCCTGCCCCAGCAGCGAATAGTAGAAGAGGTTCCGGACTCGACCCGTCGCCATCAAGATCGGGGACGTGATGGAGCCGACCGAGGCCACGATGCCGTAGGCGGCCAGGATCTGGACGATCGGGCCCATCGGCGCCCAACTCGGGCCATAAACCACCGTGACGAAATCCGTCGCGACGGCCGAAAGTCCGAAGGAGAGCGGAACCGTTACCAGGGAGACGCTGGTGATAGCGGTCAGAATCGCCCTTCGGATCGCCGGCGCGTCGTCCTGGATCCGCGAGAGCGCCGGGAAGGTCACACGCAGGATGATCGAGAAGATCGGCTTCGACGCCGTCGTACAGAGGTTGTAGGCGTTGCCGTAGTAGCCGAGCGCGGTGTCACCCAGGATCTTGCCCACCACCATCTTATCGACCACCTTGGAGGAGGCGCCCAGCAAGGAGTTGCCCCACAGATAGCGGCCGAAACCGAAGAGTTCCTTCGCGGCGTGGGCGCTGAAGGTCCTCGTCGGTCGCCACCCGCTCATCCTCACGACGAGCAGGGTCTGGGCCAAACGGGAACCAAGTGTCCCCAGGACGATCGACCACGCGCCGAAGCCGAGGAGCGCAAGCGCGATCGACAGCACCGTGTGCAGCACGATCCCCACCATCTCCCCCGTCGCGATCATGCCGAACTCGAGGCGCTTCTGGAGGATCGCCGTCGGCACGGTGGACAGCGCCTCGATCAGAAGCAGGCAGAAGACGCCCTGCAGGATCGGCGCCAGCCCGTCCAGCTTGTCGAAGTACGTGGCGGCATACGGGGCCATCGCGTAGCCGACCAAGAACATCACCACGTTGATCGCGCCGACGACCCAGAACATCGTGCTCGTGAACGTCTGCTCTTCCTCGGCGTCGAGATCCTTGCGCTGGACGAACGCCGGCCCGAAGCCGATGTCGCGCAGCGCCTGGAACGCCATGATGAACGCCATCGCCATGGTGACGAGGCCGAAGTCCGGCTTCGTCAGGATCCGCGCGAGCACGATCGTCGTACCGAGCCGGGCGAACCGGAACAGGACCATCGAGAGCGCCGTCCACTTCAAACCGAACTGGACTTTTCCCGCGTCAGAGTCCGCGTGGATGCCGGGATCCACGCCGTCTCCGCCCTCGGGAGAGCCTGCTCGTGGATCGCGGTGCGAGGGCGTCATCGGTCGAAGGGATCGTGGCCAAAACGTCGGTCCACCACCGCCCGCCGCGAGACACGCGGGCGGGAGGGAAGACCGCCCTGAATCACCCGTTGATGCCGAGCTTGCCTTCGAGGAAACCGAAGTCTGACTCGTGCCGGTTCAGGACGGTCCCGAGGATCGGCACGCGTGCGGTCTCGATCAGCTCCGCGAGCTGGATCGTGCCCTTCTTGCTGGACGAACGTGAGCGAAGCACCAGCACGGAAGAATCGACGAACGACAGCAGCCCGCGCGCCTCCTGATAGGTCACCAGGGGTGGCGCGTCGAAGAGCACGAAGCTCGCGCTGGTCATCAGCGTGCGAAGGATCTCCTGGGCGTTGCGCGCCGCCAGCTCTCCCGCGATCGCCGGACGGGCCGTCCCGCCGGGCAGAAGACGCAGGCCCGGCACACCCGGAACGGTCTTGATCGCCGTCTCCAGATCCGTGTGTCCGAGCAGCAGGTCCGAGAAGCCAGGCGTGGACTCCGCGCCGAGGTAGCCGGCCGCCGCCGGGTGACGCATGTGCGTCTCCACCATCAGAACGTCCGAACGCATGTTTCGAGCGAGCGAGACGGCGGTGGCCGCGCAAAGCAGCGTCGTCCCCGACTGGTTCTCCGGGCTCGTGAAAGCGATGCGCACGTGGGACTTCCCTTCCTTCAGCGCCGCGATCTGCGTCCAGACGGCGTCGACCAGCGGCGCGACGACCTCGAGTTGATCTTGCATGGCATGTCCGCCAAACATGGCGAGTCCCGGGTCGCGCTCCGAATCGGAGTCTGGGTGAGTCATGGGAACGGCAGTGTAGGTCGTCGATGAACGGCTCATGGGGATCCAGCGGGCCGTCAGGCCGCTCCCTTCGTGGACGGGTCCTTGGCGGCTGGCTTCCCGGAGGCGCCCTTGCGGCCGAAGCCAGGATTCGACGAGAGATCCGGCACCACGCAAAGCACGCGCAGTCCGAGCGAGTTCTCGACGGTTTCCTGGTAGCGCACGTTGCGCTCGAGGAGCTGCCTGAGAATGGCGATGCCGATGCCGAGCACCATGCCGCCGATGAGCCCGATCAGGAGCGGCTTGCTGCGCTGGGGCCCTTCCTTGTCCTTGGCGAGGCGCGCCGGAAGGAACACCTTGAGCTCCGAGCGCCGGTCGTCGTCCATGTAGGCGAGACCGGTGAGCTGGCGCTCCTGGGCCGCCAGCGTGTCCACCTTGAGCTTGATCATCTCGGCGGCCTGGAGGCTCTGGTTGTACTCGACCTCGCACTCCTCCATCGCGAGCCTTCGTTCCTCCAGCTCGGCGATACGTTCCTCGGTCGTCTCGATCTTGTTGATCAAGCCCTCGAGCTCGCCGCGCGCCACCGAGAGGAGCGTGAGCGTCTCCGAGCGCGAATCATCCAGACCATCGCCGAGGATGCCGTCCACCTTGCCGTAGGGGTCTGTGCCCTGCAGGTCGTTCTCCAGCTGCGCGATCAGGTTGGTGAGCTTGCCCTGGGCGCGCCAGGGAAGACTCCCTGGAGTCGGATCCGAGTTCAGGTTCTGAAGGTCGCGAAGGTCCCCTTGCGCGTCCTCCAGCTGACGCCTCAGCCGGGTGTACGCCGGGTTGAGCACCCTGCCCCCACGCACCTCTTCCCCCTGGGCGTTCACGCCGTCCGCCACGACCTCATCCTCGGCCGAGACTCCGATGCCGAGGTCCTTCGAGAGGCTCTTCACCTTGCCGAGGAGCGCCCCGCGCTCGGCGTGCATGTCCGAGAGTTCGCGCTCGCGCATGAGGATCTCCTCGTTGCACTGCGCCCACTCGTTCTCCAGGTCGTGGAAGCCGCACTGCGCCTTGAACTCGTTGAGATCGTTCTTCGCCTTGCTGAGTTCCTGGAACGCGAGGTTCTGGTTCTCGCGAACGATATCGAGGCTGCCTCGCGCCGAGAACGCCGTCAGGTGACGGGCGCGCATCTGCGTGATGATCTCGTCGAGGATCTGCTTCGCTTTGGCCGGCGACGAATCCGAGTACTTGACGTCGATGATCTGCGTGCTGCGCTGGTTGGCGATCATCACGTTGGCCTTCAGCCGATCGTAGGCAGCCACCTTGGCTTCCGACTCCGGCCCCTCCGGAAACGGATCGTCGAGCCCCTTCAGACGAATCAACCCCGCCTGAAGCGAGTGCATGAGCCGGACCGGCATCGACGTACCTGGTCCGTCGGCGGAGCTCGGATCCGCAACGCGAAGGATCTCACGCGCCCCGATCTTGTCGACTACCGCCTCGAGGATGCTCGGATCCTTGAGGAGCTCCAGCTCCTCCAGAATCGCGGTGTTCGCGTTGATCCGAACCTCACCCGTCTCGACGCCCCACGCCTGCTCCTCTCGGATCAGCTGACGAACGCTCGGCTCGAAGTGCAGCTTCGTCAGGGACGAGTACACGTTCGGCTGCGCGGCACCGGCAAAGAGTCCCAGGATGGCGCCAAGGATCCCGAGGGCCAGGATCAGGCCACGGAAGCGCGCCACCGCGTAGAGAACCAGAACCTTCAGATCAAAAGGATTCTTGGCCTCGTCGAGGTCCAGCTGTGCATGTGCGAAGTCGTCCACGTTCGATTTCTTGTAGGGGGTTCCGCTCGCCATTCCCGGATAGTCGGACCGGATCGACCTGCCCTTTCGGCGAAAGTGGCCAGCCTGATCCGGAGACGTGCGGATCAGTTGATCGGAGCGACGATGTTCGGAAGCGGGATCATACGACGCACGAAGTTGTCGATGGCGATTGCGATGTGATCGATGTTCGTGTTAGGCACCCAAAGGATGTCGCGCGGCTGAAGAATGACGGTTTCTTCAGAATCCCAGAACTTCCTCCGGGCGTCGATCTTCCACGCCATCTGGGTCTCCGTCTCCGGATCCCAGCGCACCAGCAGCGTACTCGACAGCCACGCGGTCCGCGTCGACGGACCGCCAGCGCGACCCAGCGCGTCCACCAGCGTCAGATGCCCGTCCGGCGGGACGACGACGAGGCCGGGCCTGAGCACCTCACCGAACACCGTCACCGTCCGGGCCGCCTGTTCGGCGACCACGACGCTGAGAATCGGCTCCTCGTCCAGGAGCCCCGTGTAGCGCCCCGTGAGGATCTCGTCCAGAACCGCGGGCAAGAGACCCGCCACCGGCATGTCATCCAGTCCGATGAACGACGCACGTCCATCCGCCTGGACGCGAATGTCCTGGTTGAGCTGGAACGCCGGGTCCGTGGACACCGCTCCGACACCGGGTGAATCCTCGGAGATCAGACGGATCTGGATGAGGTCGCCCGGCTCGATGACGTTCTCGCCCTGGCGGAGCGTCGCGTTGATCACGGGAGCGATGCTGGCCAGCCTCGGGCCCTGGGCCGTCGAGCAGCTGGAGGCGAGGAGAAGAAGCGTGAGTGCGAATACGGTGCTGCGGATCATGGGAGCGCGCGGCCAGGGACAGGGGTAGGAAAGGGCAAACGAGGGCGGGGGCACACCCAGGGCTTCCTTCGACCGAAGCGGCGATCCAGCATGAGACAGAAGCCCGGGTTACCGCTCCGCCCGACCGGTCCTGACCCCTCCGAGGATGCCCCCAGGGTGCAGGGTCAGCTCGGTCGGAATCGGAAGCCGCATGAGGTCGATCATGGTGTCGAAGCCGGTCTCGTTCCCCTCGTCGTCCATCACGAGGAAAAAATTCGGAAACGACACGCCGGCCCCGAGCAAGAGCCTTTCCGCTCTGGCCCGCTCCGAAGGCATGTCCACGCTGAGCGCGATGATCCGCTCCCCCTCCCCGTGGCGCCTGATCAGCTCGGGGAATTTCTCGACGCAGGGCCTGCAGTAAGACGCCCAGACCTCGATCGTCACCGGCCCATCTTTCGTGATCGCCTCGGGATCGAGGCGATGCCGCCCGCCGTCCGAGCCTTCGAAGAGGAGAACCGGAACCCGGGCACCGAGCGCCAGCTTGAGGCCGGGCGGCAGAGGATCCGCCAGCGAGGCGCAGCGAGCGCGCGGCCGAAGCTCTGCCTTCCCTGAGCCCTCCATCAATCGCGCGCGCGATCCTCCCGCGAGGACGCCGAAGTCCTCGACGGCGCCGTAGGGCCAGCGGACGCTGACTCGCGCCGACTTCGCCTCCCCGAGGCCGAACACCAGCGAATTGGGCTGGCAAGACGCATAGCCGGATCCCCTGGACAGGACCTGCGCGGTCGGAGCACCGGCCCCCTCGGGCGTCACGTAAACGGTCGCGCCGATCGGCTCCCTCGCCTCGCTGAACAGGCTCAGGCTGACGAAGCCGCCGGCACCCGGGTTGACCTCGTTGCGGAACAGGTGATGTCGCTCGCGCTGGATGTTGTGAACGAAGAGATCCACATCGCCGTCGTCATCGAAGTCCGCAGCCACGAGTCCGCGCCCGTCGAGCGGCGAATTCGCCTCCGAGAAGTCCGACACGTCCACCAGCTCGGACCCGGTGCCGAGGAACAGCTTGTTGCGCTCACCGCCGTTGAAGTTGAACCCGCGGCGATACATCTCGCGCGCCCACGGGTGCAGGTCCCTGTCCGGTGCCTGATCGTGCCCAGGGTGCTCGTCGATTCCCGGCGCAAACTCGGCGCCCTCCAAAAGTGTTGTCGCCACCACGCGGCGCCAGAAGGCACTTCATGTGTCTCCGGTGATCTCACCGGTCACGAAGCCGTTCACGCAGACGATATCGAGGTGCCCGTCGAGGTCCACGTCCGGGGACGCAGCCGACCAGGACCAGCCCGCGCTCGTTCCTCCCATGTCGCCCTTCACGAACGACGCGATCTTCGCCGGCGGCTCGGCGGATCCACCGTCCGCGGCGCCTTGCTCTTCGGTTGCGCCCTCTCCTCCCGCTGCGAGCGGATCCACGAGACGCCCGAGGAACAGCTTGTTCCCGTTCGCCATCTGCATCATCCCGCGTGCCGCTCCCTGGCCAAAGTCGCGCTCGACCCCGTGGAGGATACGCTTGCCCGAGGTCGACGTCGGGCTGGAGAGGTACAGATCGAGCCGCCCGTCGCCGTCGACATCGGTCCAGAGCACCCCCATCACGTTGCCCTGAACGTTCACGCCCAGCTCTTCGGCGACGTCTTCGAAGGTGCCATCACCGCGGTTTCGCCAGAGGCGGCTCGTACCGAAGTTGTTGCCGACGTAGAGGTCGATGTCGCCGTCCTCGTCGTAGTCGGCGGCGGCGCTGGCGTAGCTCCACCGGCGGTCCGACAGGCCAGAGGCCTCGGTGACGTCCCGAAAGCGCTCGCCCCCATCGTTGCGCAGCATCAGGTCGCTCGCTCCGTTCGAAGCCTCGTTCCAGCTGTTGTTCGTCTTGTCTTCCATGCGGCCGTACCCGCAGGCGAAGAGATCGGTCCAGCCGTCACCATCGGCGTCAAAGGCGGTGAGGGAGTACGCGGGGATGCGGATCGGCCAAAGACCCATCGCCTTCGTCACATCGGTGAAGTGCCCGGTGCCATCGTTCTCGAAGATCGAGATTGGCCGCCCGGCGAGCGAATCGTCGAGTTCGCGCCACCCGACGAAGGCCACCGCCAGATCCTGATCGCCATCCCGGTCGTAGTCGAAGAACACCGCGCCCGTCCCGCCCCGCGTGGCCGCGAGACCCCGCGCCGCCGCTTCCTCCTGGAAGGTCCCTTTCCCCGTGGCTCGATAGAGAAACCCCTGTGCTTCCCCGGGGAGATAGACATCCAGCAACCCGTCGCCGTCGACATCGGCCGACGCCATCCCATTCCAGGCGACATCGTCGTTGCCGGGTTCGCCGAACCGAAGCCCGTCGTAGGCGACGCCGACGGCACGGCTGACCTCCGAGTAGATCGAGCCAGAGTGGACCAGCAGTTCACGCTCGTCGACCCGGAATCGACTGATGACCCAGCGCCCTTCCCTGTTCTCCACCAGCGCCGTGGCGAGGGCGTTCAGCACGACCGTGCCTCCGCTCTCCGCCGTCCCCGATGGATTCTCGGGATGACCGACGATGTGAATGCGCAGCTTGCCGATGCCCCACTCGACCGTCTCGCCGAGCTTGAAGTGCTGGAACTGAACGTCCGCGAGGCGCCAGCTCGACTGCGACACCCGGGACCATGCGCTGAGATTCTCCTCGAGGTCCGCCATGAAGGCGTCGCGCGTCAGCACCTCTACCGGGGGATCGGCCAGGAGGCTGCGGACTCCCATCGGCAGGGCTTCCTCTCCCGTCGCGTCGCCCTCGACCGTGGCCCCCGATTCGGGGAAGAGGCGCTCCCCCTGGAACTCTTCCGTGAACGCCGTCGTGATGCCGTCGAAGTCACGAATGCGCACCTTGTTCGCGATCGTCCCCAGCCAACCATCCAGCGTGTCCGCCAAATTTTCGTTGTCGGTGGGGCCGCGATAGAGGCGCTCGATCTCGGGAAGCTCCACCCGCCCACTCCCGGCGGCTTCCGACGCGGTGAATTCCGCCCTGGCGGCCACGCTGGCCCCGTCGCGACCCGAGGAGGGAGCCGAGGAGGGAGCCGGGTCGGAGCATCCAGCCAACAGCAGGGCCACGAGGGTGGCCCCCAGGGGATCTCGCCAGCGGCAGGCTGGACTCTGCGAGAAGAGGTACATGAACGGCAAAGCGTGGTGTGCGGAGGTCTCCGGGGACGAGGCCTCCTGCGATTCGTTGGAGCGGGACATGAAGTCCTCCCCTGACGTCGACCAACCGGGCGGAAGGAGTTTCGCCGGCTCCGGAAAAGCCGCGAAAAAGCCCCGGATAGGGTCCGAATCCATGATGGTACGGCCGGTCTCGAATCAGCGCAGGGAGGAACCAGGCAGGAGAATCAAAGAAGCGCCAGGAGGCCCGCCTGAACGAGGCCGACGATCCCGCCCAGCACGCCGCCCAGGATCTCGATCGACTTCAGCTCCCGCGAGGCCACCTGGAGAATCAGCTCCTCCATGCGGGTCACCGGGAAGGCCTTGACCTTGGCCTCGACGAGCGCGTGTACGTTCACGCCTTTCTCCAGGCCCTGCTGGAGGGCGTCGGCGATGTCGTCCTTGTTCTTCACGATCCCCTGGACGGCGTGTCGGCGCAGCTCATTCACGCGCTCGTCCGTGAGGAAGCTCCCGACGAGGGGGAGCTTCCGGAGTTCCGCGAGCTTGGCGCCGAGCCCCTTGTCCAGCGCGCGATCCACCACGCCCTCGAGGTCCACTTGATCCAGAGCGCCCCGCAGGTCCTCGGGCCGCACGAGGTGGTCCCCCACGACGCCCCCGATGCTCTTCGCCAGGTCCGCCTGGCGCCGCGGCACGAGCCCCTGGAAGGTCATCCCCAGGAAGCGCTTCGGCTCGACGGGCCGGAAGATCATGTGAACGGCGAGGCGATTGGTCACGTATCCGATGAGGGCGCCGACGAGCGGCAGCATGATCCAGGGGATGAGTCCTTGAGGCATGAAGGAAGAATAGGTCGGTGAGCCGACTTAGCGAAGCCGCCTGCTACGCTTCTGTCATGCTTCCCGCCGATCCTGTCGTACTCGTCATCGGAGCCACGGGCTACGTGGGGCTGGAGACCGTCAGGGCCGCCGCCGCCATGGAGCGTGTGCAGAAGGTGATCGCCCATGTCCGCCCTGGATCATCGGGACGCTTTCGCCTCGAGACCGCCTTCTCCGGCGACGACCGCGTCCGCATCGAGGAATGCGCGCTGGAGCCGGAGCCGATCGCGGCGCTCCTGGAGCGCCATGGACCCACCCATGTCTTCCTCTGCCACGGCACGACGGCCCGGCGCGCCAGGTCCGAGGGGATCCGGGATCCGTACGAAACCGTGGACCTCGGGATCACCCGCAAATTCGCCGACGCTGCCGCTCGCCTCGAGGGCGACCCCGGTCTCGGCCCGCGAATGGTCTACCTGTCCTCCATGGGCGCCGATCCAGAGGCCCGCGGCGACTACCTCGCCGCCCGCGGCCGCGCCGAGCAGTACCTGCGCAAGAGCGGACTCCCCTTCACCCTCTGCCGGGCGCCACTCATCACCGGCCCGGACCGCCCGGAGTCCCGCCCGCTGGAGACCTGGGCGCGCCGGCTCCTGGATCCCGTACTCGCTGTGCTCGGCTTCTTCGGGATGCGTCGACTTGCCAGCCGATACCGCTCCATGGACGGCCACGAGGCGGCCGAGGGCCTCGTGCGCAGCGGATTCCACTACATGACCATCAACCGCGTGGTTTTGGCCGACGAACTCCGTCGAGTCGGGGTCTACGAGAGCGAGCGCTGGGTCCCCGAATCCCGCCGAGACCAGCCCCGATTCTGACCTACCTGAATGTCACGCTTTCGCCCGAAGTCCCTGCGCGAGGCCGAGGCCCGCGGCGAGCTCAAGGAGCGCGGCGCCCACACCCTGGAGGTCGTGGAGGGAACCGTCGTCGGCCTCAGCGGGAACGATGTCTTCGTCGAACTCGGCGTCCGCAAGCAGGGTGTCATCGACGTGCGCGCGTTCCAGCGCACCCCGAAGGTCGGTGAGGTCCGTCGCTTCACCCTGCGCGGCCGTGAAGACGCGCTCTGGATCCTGAACCTCGCCGAGGAAGAGACGCTCGAGGTCTGGGAGGATCTGGAGGAAGGCAGCCTGATCACGGGACGGGTCACCGGGCTCACCCACGACGGCTTCCAGCTGAAGATCGGCCAGCTCCACGCCTACATGCCCTTCTCGGCGAGCGGCGTTCGCCGGTCGCGCGATCGCAAGGCGCTCCTCGGGCGCGCCGTGGTCGTCCTCGTGATGGATGTGGATGACGACAAGCAGCGCGCCATCGTCTCACGCAAGGCGGTCTTGCAGATGCAGCGGGACGGCGGTGCACCGAACTCGGTCGTACCCGGCCAGACGATCCAGGGCCGAGTCAGCCGCATCGAAGCCTACGGCGTTTTCATTCGCTTCGGCAACGGCCGCGAGGGACTCTGCCATATATCGAACCTCTCGGTCGACCGTGTCGACCATCCCTCGGACGTGGTGTCGAAGGGCGAGGTCGTGGAGGCGCGCGTGCTCTACGTTCGCCAGGGCGGCAAGCGGATCGGCCTCGGCCTGAAGCAAACCCAGGAGAGCCCCTGGATACGCGTCGAGCGAGAGCACTGGGAAGGGCAGATCGTCCCCGTCGAACTCGTGCGGGTCGGCACCTTCGGCGCGGTGGCGAGGCTCTTGCCGGGCATCGAAGGCATCGTCCCGATCTCCGAGTGCGCGGGCCTCGCGCCGGGGCGCGGCCTCCTGCGCGGAGATCAACGATCCGCCCGCATCATGGAGCTCGACGTCGACATCGAGCGCATCGCGTTCTCCCTGACCCACGACCATGGCCGCGCCATCGAGCGAGACGAGGCGGAGACCTCGCGCGCCTTCGAGATCATCCGCCAGTCGCCCGAGGTGGCGCGGGTGATGGGCGCGTCCGAGGCTCCACCGCCGGGCGCGAGTACGAAGCTGGGCGACCTACTGCGTCGCGCTCTGGAACAGAAAGAGCGCTGATTCGGGACGAATCGGTCCAAAGTCCCGGAACGGCGCGCCCGATGAGTCGCCGGGTCAAGATCGATGCAAGTTGGACTCTCGCTTCCGCCGAATCGGATGCGGGGCGCCGGTGTGCAGCGTCCCATCCGATCCAGAGGAGCCGAAGGGAGACCAAGATGAGCCGCCAGAGATTTCGAAGACATGAGTATCAGCCGCGAGGGGACCAGCGCGGCACCGCACTCTTTGCGGTTGTCCCCATTGCGATCCTCATGATGTCACTGATGGTGGCATTCGTCGGAACGAGCGTGGAAACGAGTCGCGCGAACGTCGCGGACAGCGATGCATTCAGGGTCCGCGCGGCGGCACAGAACGCCGCCTCGATCGCCATCGCGGACATCTGGGGCGATTTCGAGGCCATCGCCCAGGGCCAGGAGCAGCTCTGGAGGCTTCGCACCCACCTGGAATCCCAGGGAATGTCCAACCAGTCGGAGGCCGTGAACCCCAAGGGTTCGAAGTACATCGATAGCGTGGGGCTGGCCGCCAACAAGGAAGGTCGGTTCGAGATCGACGGCGTCGAGATCGAGCGCCTCGACGTCTATCGCGTCGACAACTGGGATTCCACCGACATCGTGATCGAAGTGGACGCCGTGACGCGCCGCGGCAAGGACGGCTCGACGCGCGAGCGGCGCAGCTCGATCCAGGAAGTCTTCCAGATCGCGGCCCCCGAGTGGGACGGACTGGACTACGCGCTCCTCGCGAACAACATCAACTGCCTCCTCTGCCATACGAACATCGACAGCGCGGAGCGATTCTACAACACCAACGGCATGCTGGCGGGGAGCTTCGACAGCGTCAAGGTCGGCACGATCGAGAGCATTCACTTCCGCGCCGACCCGGACAGCAAGGTCGCGGGCGTCATGCTGATCGGAGCGGACGCGCTGCTCGGGGACGGACACGAGATCAGCGACTGGTCCGCGTTCAACCTCGAGGGTGCCGCACCCTCGGCTGGTGGTAGCGTCGAGAAGATCATGGAAGACATCTTCGGCAACGCCCTCTACGGCGGCCTGGATATTTTCGATCCAAACTCGCCGTCGTCGAGCGCCAACATGTTCCTCGACTTCTACGAGAACATCGACCTCACGGATTACAACCTGCCCACCTCGTTCCCGTCTCCGTTCCCTGACGACGGGGGCTACGATCCTGCCACGGGTCAGCCCCGGACGGATCTTGCCGACAACGGCGTGATCGACGACACGGAGTTCTACTCCACCGTCCTCGGCTCGAACGGCAAGCTGGCTGGCGGCGACATCTCGGTCATCCCGTACGGGGACAAGATCGACAGGTCCAACGAGTGGGCCGCCATGAAGAACGGGTCCGACCCGAGCATCAGCGGCATCACCCAGGGCAACGTCTACCTGCACGGCACGAAGAACGATCCGATCATCCTGGACGGCCAGGTGGCCATCGACGGAGACGTCATCATCTCCGGCTACGTGAAGGGCAGCGGCTCGATCAAGGCGCGCGGCAACGTATACATCCCTGGAGACGTTCTCTACGCGGACGGCGGCAGCGGCACGAGCCGTACCTACGGCATGGCGAGCGACGGCACGGAGAACAGTCTGGCCATCGCGGCCGGCGGAAACATCGTCATGGGCGATTACTTCCACCGCGCCTGGGGCAAGGGCGATCCGGCCGACGGAACGACGAGCGGCAGCTTCAACTTCACGATGGACGAGCTGGCGATCTTCAACCGCATGGAGTGGATCAAGACCCAGCCGACCCTGCCCGGGAAGAGCGAGTACATCCAGACGGGCGAGAAGACCGTCGAGTACCCGGAAACGACGACCGAGCGGTACCAGCAGGAAGTGCCCACTTACAAGTGGGTCCCGAACGGCGAGAAGACGAAGAAGTGGTACTACAAGAACGTCACCACGTCGAACGGTCTTCCTGCTCCGTACACGAAGACCACCACCACGAGGGTGAAGGACTACTTCGTCTGGGTCGACAAGAAGGTCAAGGTCCAGAGCGGCACCAGGAAGGTCTGGAAGACTCGGACGGTCAACACGGGCAGAATGCTCACCCGCATCGACCCGATCATGGCCTGGGTCACTCCCCAGGTGGACAACCCGAAGTACAACTCCCTGCACACTCCGCGCTACTACAGCTTCTCGGAGGATACCAAGGTGCCAATCTTCAACAAGAAGGGCTACTTCGATCCTGCCACCGAGCACTGGGTCAGCGACGAGCGCGCAGGCAACGACGACGGAACCTGGGACACGAGCAAGCTCACGATCGCGAACCCCGACAACACGAGGGATTCGATCCTCTACAACCCGGACCGGACTCCGAAAGCCGTGATCTCGTCGATCGGCCCGAAGGACGGCTGGATCTCCGAAGAGGTCATGGCGGACGTGATCCATCACGCCCTCAACGGGAAGCCCGGCGGCGACAAGACCTTCGAGGTCAACGCGACGCTCTACAGCGCCAACGCCATCATCGGCATGACGCCAGGTAGCGACACCAACCTCACGAACGGCAAGCTGCACGTCAACGGCGGCATCGTCGCCGCGGACGTCGGACTCCTGGCTCCCATGGGTACCCAGGTCAACTACGACGGCCGAGGAGCACGCGCCCTCTCGATCACCGCGGATAGCGGTCTCGTGATCACCCGTCGCCTGAGCGCGCCGCGTATGCGCCAGTAGCCTTCCTGGCGAGTCGAGGCCTTGGCCGACGCCCGTGGGGCCGAGGCAAGCCCCGAATCAAGCGGCCCGCGATCACCCGACGGGTGATCGCGGGCCGCTCTCATGCTCCTTCCATCCCCGCGCGCGCCAGAGCGAGCGCAGCGATCAGATGGTCGCGCATGCGGTCCGCCTCGGCCCTCGCCGTCGCGCGCAGAATCGCGGCCGGGTGAAACGTCACCACCGTCTTGAGCGCGTAGCGTGAGCTGCGTTCGACGGGCGGCTCGCCCGCGAGAGGCGAGCGAAACGTAGGCCCGAAGACCGCTCGCGCCGCCGTCACCCCGAGGCAAACGAGGACCTCGGGACGAACCCGCAGCATCTCGGCGTCCAGCCAGGGCTGGCAGCGCGACACGTGCTCGATGGTGGGCCGCTTGTGCAGGCGCCGCTTGCCTCGTTCGCCGGGCCGCACGTCGATCTCGTGCCGAAAGTGCTTCACGGTGTTCGTCAGGTAAAGATCCGCGCGCGACAGACCGGAACCCGCCAGAGCGACCTCGAGGGCGGCGTTCAGGACCTCCCCCGCCGGTCCCACGAACGGTCGCCCCGCTCGCTCCTCCATGTCACCAGGCTGCTCACCCAGCAAGACCAGCTTTGCGCCCTCGGGCCCCTCGCTGAGCACCGGCCGCGTGTGATCGCGGAAGAGCTCGCAGCCCTCGCAGTCAGAGACGGCCTCGCGAAGCGCTTCGACGGATACTCCCTGGGGCACTCCCTGGGGCACGAACGGAAGCGCGGAATCCGCCGTGCGCCGCGACGTTTGCCGCATCTCCTCGAGCCGCGCCGGAACGGCGCTGAGCAGCTCGGGGATCTGCGCGGTCTCGGGCAGCGTGTGCCAGAACTTCTTCGGCATCTCCGCCGTCATGGCCTTCAGCTTCACCCGCGCCGGATTGAAGATCGACGCGTAGTAGGTGCACCAGTAAGGTTCCAGCTCGTCCGTCAGCGGAGCGTCCGAACGCGGAACGCCCGACGTGAAAGAGACCTCCGCTCCGTCCCAGTGCGCGCACCCATCGGGCGTCAGGATCGACCAGTCCATCGACGGAAAACGGCGGCGAAAGAAGTCTGCCTCCCGGTGAACGATCAAGTGGGACGGCTCGTACCACGCCACGAAGCGTTCGCCTCCGCGATCCCCGGCCGACTCGACGCGTCGAAAGCGCACGAACGCATGCATCTTGTGGGCGTCCCTCCGGATCGCCTTCTCCATCCGGTGAAAGGACACCACGTCGGGGTCGAGCGGATCGTCGAGGAGATCACGCTCGCCGTCCACGATCCGAAAGAGCAGCCGATAGGCGACAGCCCACATCTCCGGCGAGCGAAAACAGTGGACCACTCGAAGCCTATCGACGAACGCGCGCGGAAGTCGAAGCGCGGGAGCTTCGAGGGGGGCGGTGGGAACGAGCGACCCGACGCCGGGAGCTCCATCGAAAAGCCCGCCCTCCGCGGTGGTAGGCTCGATCTGCTCCCGCGTCCCGTCGCACCAGGTCACTCGCTCCGGCTCCACGTGCTCGGCGACGAGCCCTCGAACCACCGATCGCCAGTGATCCAGGGTCCCGTCGAGGACAATCCGAATCGACCTTGCGCCCCTCATCCTCAGACCTGCCCCGAACGCGCAGAGGCCGCTGCTTCGAACAGAAGCAGCTGCTGTCCGTCCTTCCGCACGTCGCCTGCGAGCCCCTCCCCATCCAGCGACCGGGCCGCGACCTCCCAGGTGTCCGCCGCGACGATGAAGGGCATCACCCGTCGAATCGGCGCCCTCAGCTGGCGCAGGTCCACCTCGCGCAGCCTACGCCTCGCCCGAGCCTTCAGGATCTTCTCGACCGATCGGGTTCCAAGACCTGGCACCCGCAGCAGCGCTTCCCTGGGCGCACGATTCACGTCGACCGGAAAGAACTCCCGGTGAGCGAGCGCCCACGCCATCTTCGGGTCGATCTCGAGTTCGAGATTGCCGTCGCCTCGGGTCACGACCTCGTCGATCGTGAAGCCGTAGAAGCGCAGGAGCCAGTCGGCCTGGTAGAGCCTGTGCTCGCGAACGAGTGCAGGGGGACTGCCACCCACGAAGTCCGTCACGCGGGGCTCCAGCGGCAGGTCCTGGTGCGCATTCGGGATGGGGCTGTAGGCGGTGTAATAGACCCGCCGAAGGCCATGGCTGCGGTAGAGTCGATCCGCCGTCGAGAGCACGCTGGAGTCGCTGGACGGAGTCGCCCCGACGATCATCTGCGTGCTCTGCCCGGCGGGCGCGAAACGGCGCGGCGGCCGACTCTGTCGACGCGGCCCCGAGTTCGTCGACTGGATGCTCGGACGGCTCGCGCGAGCGCGACTCTCGTCGATCCCCTCTTTCAGGAATCGCATCGCTCCCTCCGCCTCGTCGATCGACTTCTCAGGCGCGAGGCGGTCGAGGTCCGACTGCAGAGGCAGCTCGATGTTCGCACTGACGCGATCCGCATAGCGCCCCGCCTTCTCCAGCGCTTCGGTCGAGGCCCCCACCACTCCCTTCAGGTGGATGTAGCCGTGGAAGTCCTCTTCCTCCCGCAGCTTCCGCGCGACCTCGGCGAGCAGATCCATGGTGCGATCGGAGCTCATCGTCACGCCGGAACTCAGGAAGAGCCCCTCGATGTAGTTCCGCCGGTAGAACTCGATCGTGAGCCTGACGACCTCCTCGACCGTGAAGGCGGCCCGCGGCACGTCGTTGGACACGCGGTTCACGCAGTAGCGGCAGTCGTAGATGCAGCGGTTGGTGAGCAGGATCTTCAGGAGCGAAACGCAGCGACCGTCGGGGGTGTAGCTGTGGCAGATCCCCGAGCCCGTCGCGTTGCCCACACCCTTGCCGCCGTTGGAGCGCTTGACGCCGCTGCTCGCGCAGGAGGCGTCGTACTTCGCCGCATCGGCGAGAATCTTGAGCTTGTCCTGAACGTCCTGCGCCATGGTAGGGCTTTGTAACCCTAACAGAACCCTACGCCAAGACCGGAGTCCGTGAATCGCTCGCCTACTTCGACGCCCTGGTGAGGGGCGGCGCGCTCGATCGGCGGAAGTACGGCAACGGCCGACGGGAACCATCCGGCTCATCGACCCAGGCGGACTCCCGCACGTAGTCGCGCCGAAATCGCGGGTCTGCCACGATGTCGCGCTCCCAGGGATTCACGTCGAGCGATCCGGCGCCCGGCTGCACCACGGCGTTGCCGAGGAGCAGGTAGGTCGGCTCCTGATCCAGCACCCACGCCCCGCTGTGCCGATGATGCCCCTTGACCTCGACCCCCTCGAGGTCCGGCGCGAGGTCCAGGAACGCATCGTGCGTCAGTCCTAGGATGTCGATGATCGAGAGCTTCGAGCGCCAGCCGATGGCGCCGATCGGCGAGACCGCCACGCTCGCGTCCTCGGGGGCTCGCGCTCGAAGCTCGTCGCCCACGCGCAGCCACCACGCCTCGAAGAAGCGGTGCTCGAAGATCGCCTGCGAGCGAACCTCGGGCCGCAGACCCGCGAGCACGAGCACCAGCATCGCCGTCGCACCGGCGAAGCGGACGGCCCGGTGGTGGGCGCCAGCGACGACGCCGGTGGCACCCAGAACGAACGCCGGAGCGAACGGCACCAGGAAGCGACCGTACACCATCCAGTCGCCGCCGCAGGAAACGACGTAGGAAAGCGCCAGCAGCGAGACGACGCCGAGTCCACGGACGAAGAGGGTGAGCCTCCGATCCCCCATCCCGGCGATGGCGATCAGCCCCAGCAGCGGAAGCCCACCTTCCAGCGTCGAGCGCACGAGATAGCGGGCGCCGTAGCCGAGCTCCTCGGCGAGCGGGAGCCGCTTGGCGAAGTAGGTGGCCGGCAGCCAGCGATGGAAGAGCTGCCACCGAAGCAGCATGAGAACGGCCGCGGAGAGGGCCACCGGCGCGAGCCACGTCAGGTAGCGCTTCGCACGGGCAGACGCGATGTCGCAAGAGCCACCCTGCGCCACGAGGAGTCCGACCGGCAGCGCGACGAGCAGCGCTTCCATGCGAAACCAGACGGCGATCACCATGGCGGCTCCGAAAGCGGCGGGTCGGCGCGCGCTAGCCGCCCAGAGTCCGACGGCCACGGCAGCCGCCATCGGCACCGTCCCGAGTCCGGAAACCGCGTGCCAGGAAAGCGACGGGGAAACCGTCATCAGAGCCGCTGCCGCCAGCCCCCACGTTTCGCTGGCCTGAGCAGGGGCCCCCGCGACCGCACGGCGGCAGGCGCGCCGCGCGGCGAGTCCGACGAAAGCTGCGGTGAGCGCCGACGAGAAGGCCCCGACCGCGGGCGTCCAGAGGCCGGGTCGAACGCCGAGCGCCTCGGCGAGCGTGCAGAGGAGAAGCCAGAGCGGCGACGTGAATCCCTCGGACGACCAGGCGGCGCTTCCCGGCCCCGTATCATTGAAAGCGAGCGTGCCGGTCCCCAGCCACTGGCGGGCGTAGCGGTAAACGATGTAGTCGTCGTCCACCGGCCCGACACCCTCCAGGACGAGCCAGACGACGTGGAGCGCTGCGATCACGGCAAGGAACGAAAGGCCCAGGAGAAAACCTGGCGATTTCGTAGGCACTTCGGGCCGGCCGCCGTATTCCACCCCGGGAGTAAGTGCGCTCTTCTGAAGCATCCACGGGAATCGTAACCGCGGTGCGCCTGCACCCACTGCGTTCGCTCCTGCAGAACTTGAAGGTCCCTCCCGGACCAGGTCCCCCTTTCCTGCTGCTTGCCGCCCCACTTGAAGATCCTCCTCGTCTCCGCACCCCACGCTGATACGTTCGGCTATTCGATGCCGCCCCCCGGGCTCCTGCGACTTGGCGGCGCTCTGCGCGACGCCGGTCATCAGCCAGCGCTGGAGGACCTCGCCCATCGCCTGGCGACGGGCGCCATCGCGGGCGGAGAGGAGCTCGCCGTGTCGGCGGCGAAGTACCTTCTCCCGAGAGGGCAGCCCGACCTCTTCGGCCTGTCCGTGATGGGCGCCACCCTCCCCATTGCGCTGGAGATCGCGCGGGAGCTGCGACCCCTCTGGCCCGGAGTGCCCTTCGTTCTCGGCGGCCCGGGCGTCAACGGCACCGACCACTGGATCCTCGAGCGGTTCCCGTGGATCGACGGGATCGTCCGTGGTGAAGGCGAGGTCACCGTGGTCCAGATGGCCGATGCGCTGCGCCGCCGTGACACGCCCTTCGAAGTGGACGGCGTGACCTACAGGGGCCCCGACGGCACGCCGAAGCGCACGCCGGATCGAGCGATGATCCAGGACCTCGGCACGCTCCCGCGCTACGCCTGGGACCTGCTTCCCACGATCACCGAGTACAAGGCGGTCACCGGCGAGGAAGACGGGCTCGTTCCCCTGGACTCGGGCCGAGGCTGCGTCTACGACTGCTCGTTCTGCTCGATCGGCCGAACGTGGAGCCGGCGCTCTCGGCCGCTGCCTCCGGAGCGCCTCGTCCAGGAGATCGCCGAACTCCGCGGGATCCCCGGCGCCCGGCGCGCCTACCTGTGCCACGACATCTTCGGCGCGGACCGCAAGCACGCGATGGCGTTCACGGAACGTATGATCGCGGAGCAAATCCAGATCCCGTGGGAAGTCCGCGCGCGCGCGGACCATCTCGACGCAGAGCTCCTTCTGGCCATGGGCCGAGCGGGCTGCGACCGCGTGCTGCTGGGGATCGAGTCCGCCTCGCCGAGCGTGCGGGCACGCAATCAGAAGGGCATGGCCGAGACGATCGACCTCCTCGGCGTCGTGGACGACTGCGCCGCGGCGGGTATCACTCCGATCCTCTCCTTGATCCTCGGGCTCCCCGGCGAGACCGACGCAGAGCTCGACGAATCGTTGACCTTCTGCGCCGCGGCAGCGCTGCGAGCCGGGGTCAACCTGTCGCTGCATCTCGTGAATCCCCAGCCCGGCTGCGCGCTCGGCGAGGAGTTCGCCGCCGTATCGCGACCCGTCGAAGGCATCCCGCCAGACATGGCGCTGGGAGCGGGTCTTTCCGCGCGGGAGCGCGCCCTGATCGAAGCTCATCCCGACCTGTTCTCGACCTGGTCGCTGCTCCCCTACGAGGAAGACCGTCTCCGGGAACTGACGTTCCTGAGCCTCGACTTCCCGAAGGTCCTCATGCGCTTCCCGCGGACCTTTGCCCAGCTCATGGCCGATGGTTCATGCGGCGCACTGGAGCTGGCGAGAGCCTGGCGCCGGGACGGGCGCACGTTCGAGACGTTTGCCCGGGAGCGCGCCGCCGCCGATCGTTCCTGCTCGGTGGAGACGCCGGCCATCATCGACGAACTGCTCGCGTGGGAGACGGCACTCGTTCGCGTCGGGGCCAGGGGCGCGCGCCGCGCGGTTCCCGGTCGCTACCGGCTCAACGCCGAGCTGTTCACTTCGAAGCTCCCGCTGACCGAGTGGACCGCCCATCTTTCTCGGTGCCTCGATGAACGGGCCGGCCGCCGCGTGGAAGCGGCGTCCGCGCCATCCCCCATCGCTGCGCCCGATGCGCCACAGACCTACGCCGTGGCGGCGCCGGTGAGCGCACCCGGAAGGCTCGGCGGGGTGCGCACGCTTCGCCTCGGCTCCGGCGTCACGCGACTGATCGACGCGGTCGTCGCGCCGGAGGCCAGCCAGGACGCGCTCGAGGCCATGCTCTCCTCCGACAAAGCTCAACATGCCGTGCGGAATCTCGTACAGTCCGGCGTCCTCTCCTACACCGTTCCAGGCGACACGATTTCCCGATGATTCAGCGCAGCGACGACAAGACCCAGGCCGGCGAGCCGCGCCAGATCCCCGAGGGAGCCGCCGAGTTCCCGGTCCTGCTCGCGTTTCCGCCGCAGGGGCACTGGACGCAGCCTCACCTGGCGCTCCCTTGCCTGAAGGCCTGGTTGCACCAGTCGGGGTACGGAGCCGTCGAGCAGATGGACCTCTCCGTCGAGGCGTTCGACCATTTCCTCTCCCCCGCCTCCCTGAAGGCGGCCCGCGATCGCGTGCAGGAGCGCATCCCGCTCGCGAGCTTCGAGGCCGACGAACTCGACTTCGAGTCGATGCGTGCGTGGCGGGCTGCGGCAGAGAGCACCGTTTCGGCGGAGGCCCTCATCGCAGGGATCGATGAGGCCAAGCGGGTCCTTCGCGGGCAGGACACGCCCATCAAGGCCGAGCGCGGCTTCTGGAATCCAGACCGCTACATCCCGGCGACGCGCACGCTGTACCACGGGCTGCGGCTGATCTCCGCGGCGCACTATCCGAGCGAGCTGACGCCCCACAACTTCACGATGGCGTACTCGAACGAGCGCTCCGAAGAGGTGCTCGCGGCGACGCTGGACGAGGAGCAAAACCCCTTCATCGCGTTCTATCGCGACGTGATTCTGCCCCGGATCATGGAGCAGCGACCACGCGTGCTCGGGCTCTCGGTCCTCTACGGCAGCCAGCTCATCCCCGCGCTCACGCTGGGTCGCATGGTGAAGGCGGCGCTGCCGGAGTGCCACATGACCATGGGCGGCGGCTTCCTCGCCTACATCGGCGAGAAGGTCATGTCGGTCCCGGGCATGGCGGAGTGCATGGACTCCATGATCTTTCACGAGGGCGAGCGGCCGCTCACGATGCTTTGCGATGCTCTTCTTCGCGGCGAGTCGGACCTCGGTGAGATCGGTAGCCTCGCGTGGTGGGACCGCAGAGAAAGCGGTACCCCGAAGTCGAGGCGGAACACGCCTGCCCACCCGATCAAGCTCGACGCCGCGCCCCCCCCGGACCTCGACGGGCTGCCCCTCGACAAGTACTTCTCGCCGGATCTCGTCATCCCCTACGACGTGAACCGCGGCTGCTACTACGGCGAGTGCACGTTCTGCACCCTGCCGACCGTCATCGGTCCCGGCTACCGCACGCGCAAGGCCGAGACCATCGCGGAGCACGTCGCGATCCTGCGGGACCGGTACGGCTCGACCCACTTCAACTTCATCACCGACTGCATGCCGCCGGGGATGATCCAGGACCTCCCCGAGAGGCTGATCGAGACGAAGGCCGGGATCACCTGGTGGGCCGACGCGCGGATCGAGCCGAAGGCGTACAACGACGAGGGCGCGAAGCGGCTCTACGAGTCGGGCTGCCGGAAGCTGCTCTTCGGCTTCGAGACGTCGGTCAAGAGGCTCCTGAAGCTGATGATGAAGGGGCAGAGCCTCAAGTCCGTCGTCGAGGTCGCACGGAGCTGCACGCAAGCGGATATCTCGGTGACGTTCTACGCGATGGTCGGCTTCCCGACGGAGACCCGCGAAGAGGCGCGCGAAACCCTGCGGTTCCTGGAGGAGCATCGGGACATCGTGCGCGAGGTTTCGCTTCAGACCTTTCACATCGACGAGGTCGCGAAGACCTACAAGCAGCCGGACGAGTTCGGCATCCGCGTGCTGGAGGCCGACGGGGACCTGGCGCTCTACCACGACTACGTCTGCGAGTCCGGCATGACCCAGGAAGAGGCGGCGGAGATGTTCGAGGAGATGATGGCGTCGTTCCGGCGCAACCTCCCGATCTTCTCCGGCGACAACATCTTCTACTTCATGCAGAAGAGCCACTACTTCCTCCACCTGGCGAACGGCACGACGCCGGACCAGTTCGTCGAGCGCTGCATCGATCGAACGAACTCACGGACGGCGCGCGGCGCGGAGGACGGACTCAGCGTGAGCCCTGGTCTCGCCTCCGTCCCCCTGGCCTTCAGCCACTCGGACGCGGTCCGGACGATGGGTGATCCGCTGGCGCGCGCGGCTCGTCCCGACTTCCTCACCGGGCGCTTCGTGAAGGACGCCGAGGCCGTGGCCGCGGAGAGGCTGAAGCCTCTCCCGCCGACCGACCGCGTGCTTCTCTACGACCCCGAGAACGGAGAGTTCATCGAAGTGCGTCCGGATGGGCTCAAGGTGCTGAAGGCGCTGGAGGCCGCAGGAAGCCTCGGCGCGCTGCTGGAGCGGAGCCGCGACCGCGGCGCCTCCGAGGAAGCGCTGGAGAAGGTCCGGACGTTCGCCGCGGAACTCCATAGACTCGGCGCACTACGCGTCGAGAACGAGACGGACTACGCCGCCGTTCGCTGAACGCCAGAACACCAGGACGAGATCCCATGGCCGTGAATCGTGAACAGAAATCGAATGCCTCTGGCGCTGGCCGTGCTGCAGGCGCCGCTGACGTGACCTCGGGTGCCGCCGGGCAGAGTGCCAGTGGACAGGACGCCGCCGGCGAACGCCTTGCCGCGGGAGACCATCACCAGGGGGACCTCGACCTGGAGGGGCTGGACCTGACGGTGGAGACCGTGGAGGAACGGATCAGCCCGAGCGAGACGAACGTCTTCGACAAGTAGTCCATTCCGCCGCCCGGGAGTCCGCGGCCACAGGGTGCCGATAAAGGAGTGCCATCACCGGAAGCGCTCCGGGTCAGAACGGCTTCCGATCTCGGTAGCTGTTGTCCCGGTACAGATCCCCTCGCTCCGAGTGGCTGCTCCAGGATCGCTCCTCGCTGATCTGGCCCGACCCCCCCTCTGAATCCGAGGGCAGCGCCGGGGCCGGATCCTCGAGCGCAGTTCCGTCGGTGGCGGATCCGGGCGTGCCAGCCGAAGACGGACCCTGCCCGGCCAGCGCCTGGCCGCTGCCTTCCGCGCCACCGGCGACGGTTTGGCCGTGCGCGCCGCTCCCAGGTTCGACGGCCCGCCCGGCCTCCTGAATCCCGTCCGGGGGCGAATATGGAACCCGCAGCTTGAAGACGCTTCCGAAGCCCTCGCCTTCGCTCACGGTCCCGATGGCGATGCCGAGCTCCTTGCAGAGGTTGGCGGTCGTGTGGAGTCCCTGACCGGAGGAGTTCTTCTTGGTCGAGAACGCCGCCGTGAAGATCAGGTCGAGGTTCTCCGGCGCGATCCCCACGCCGGTGTCCATCACTTCGATCACGAAGCGGTCATCGGTCATGGGGTAGAGCGCGAGCTCTAGCCGCTTCTCCTTGACGTCCGCGCTATTCAGAGCCTCCACGGCGTTGGAGATGATGTTGATCAGGATGCTCGTCAGCTTGTGGCGGTCGATGAAGACCTCGCCGATACGGGAGTAGGAACGCTCGATGTGAATCTCGCTGGCGTCTTCACCCGCAAGCGTCGCGATGTTCAGCGCCTGATCGATCACCGCCTCGATGCTGGTCGACTCCACGACCGCCGCGCCGATGGCGTACTTCTCCTGGCTACGGATCAGATCGATCACGTGACCGACGCCATGCTCGACGGACTCGAGCTCCACGAGACAGCGCGTCCGCAGATCGTCGAGCGCTTCCGTGGTCGCGAAGAGGAACGGCAGCAGGAACTTGCCGTTCGGGTCTTCGGTCACGTAGGTGGCGAGGTCGTCCTGATGATCCTTGAGCTCGGCAATCATGGCCCTCAGGTCGCTGATCCCGATCTCGCCGAGCTCCTTCGCGAGGAGCTTGGTGGAAACGTTGACGCTATTGAGAATGTTGCCAGCGCTATGCACCACGCCCATCGAGACGTCCGACATGCCGGCGATCCGGGCGCTGCGAACGAACTCCGAGCGATCTGCCTGGATCTTGTGCAGCATCTCGTCGAGAGATCTCGCGAGCGCACCGATCTCGCCGTCCTCGCGCGAGTGAAACTCGAGGCGGCCATGCTCGGTGCGCGCGAGCCTCGAAGCATGGCGCTCCATGCCGAGCAGCGGCTTGAGGATATCGCGGTTCACGAACCGGACGCTCAGGAGAAGCGTGACGAGAATCGCGAGGACTTCCCAGATGAGGCTGTCCCCCATGGCGGGTCCGAAGACGCCGGAGACTGGCTGGCGTGCCTGGGCGACCAGGAGGAACGTCGGGCGCTCGGAGGCATCCTCGACGGCACGGAACGATCGGGCGCCGTCATCGGACGGCTCCTCGAACATGCCGTTCTGACGCCAGAGCTTGGCCGGAACGTGGGCCAGCTCCGGCGGAAGACCGTCGCCGTGGAGCGGGTAGAAAGTCAGCGCGATGTCGTCGTCGCGCATCCTACCGCCGCGCGACTCGAACGAGCTGATGAGCACGACGCGCGGGCTGGCGCCGGGGAGACTGCCCACGGGGTTGCCTTCCCCTGCGCTGACCTCGTGGACGGGTACGGAGACGCCGATCGTCGGCTCTGGACCGGGCAGGACCATGCCAGACCGAAGGCCGGCGGAGCCCGTTCGTCCGACGAGAGCGCGGATGCGCAGCAGGGAATTGAGTTCGCGTGGATCGCTCGCGAGCGGCCCCACGGCGGCCAACATCTCGCCCGTCGGAGAGACGAGCGCAAGCGTTTCGTCAGGCCGAAGGTCCGTATTCGCCTGGAGCGTCTGCCAGAAAGGCTCGAGCCCCTGCGCGACCCCGCTGACCGAGTACGCTTCGGAGCGCCACTTCGCCAGACGACGATGCAGCGAACTGACCTGACGCTCGACCTCGAAGAGCCCATCCTCGGCTCCGAGCTTGGCCTGGACCGCCCCCTCCAGCGAGTCCGACTTCCCCTGGATGGAGGCGCGCAGCAGCACGGTGACCCCAAGGAACAGGGCCGACCCCAGCACCACGCTGACGACCATGCGCTGCCTGAGAGTGCGGCCTGCCCCCGCACCGGATCTGAACGGGCTCACGCGCACCGCTCCTGGCCAATCAGCTCGAGGCCCCAGCCGCTCTGCTGCCCGGGCAGCGTCGTCACACGCTTCAGTCGCGCCCGCGAACGGCGCTCCCCTTCGTCGGTCTGCCAGCGTACGTCCACCTCCAGCGCCTCATCGAGGACCACGAAGAGCCCCGCAGGAGATTCATTCTCGACCCGGACGTCCACATCCCCGGCCTGCAAGCTGATCCGACCTCGCTGCTCCGAATCATTGCGTGTCTGGGAACGCCGCTCGGCAGCGGCAACGTCCGCTTCTGGATCGTGAAAACTCATGGGAGGAGGAGGCTGCGACATCGCGGGGAAGAAAGCGGCTTCAGCGCAGTGAATTCGAGAACAGGGACCAGCTGCGGAGACGCACTTTCGATACGGCCTTCGACCACATCAGCCCCAAACTTGAGTGACCTGGGACAGAGCACGGGTAGAGTGCGGCAATGGAGCCTGATGAGTCCCCAGACGGAAGCCCCACCCACCCGGTGGCCGAGCACAGTCCGGTCCCCGGAAAGAAATTCCCGGCTGAGGTCTCGGCCGATCTACCCGCCCGCCTCGCCCCGTTGCTGGCCTCCCTGGGCCGGGTCATCCAGGGCAAGGAGGAGGTTCTCCGCAACGCCGTCACATGCCTGATCGCAGGCGGGCACCTGCTCCTGGAGGACGTGCCGGGCACGGGCAAGACCACGCTGGCCAAGGCCCTGGCGGTCGCGAGCGGGCTCGGCCTCCAGCGTATCCAGATGACCTCGGACCTCCTGCCACAGGACCTCACGGGGGCGTCCTATCCTGCGCTGGATTCCGCGCCGGACGCGAGCCGTGGAAGGGCGCATTTCCGCTTCCTCCCCGGCCCCGTCTTCAGCGAGCTGTTGCTCGCGGACGAGCTCAATCGCACTCCACCGAGAACGCAATCGGCGCTGCTGGAAGCCATGGCCGAGCGCGCCGTCACGATCGAAGGGGAGCGTCACCCTCTCCCATGGCCGTTCTTCGTGATCGCCACGCAGAATCCGATCGAGTTCGCGGGTACCTTCCCGTTGCCGGAGTCGCAGCTCGACCGCTTCATGATGCGCCTCTCGCCCGGCTACCCCCATCGCGACGCGGAGCGCCAGCTGATGCGCGACCGCCGCTCCCGGGATCCCCTGGACGCACTCATCGGCAGCGCCTCGGCGCCCTCCGTCCGTGACGCGATCCGCGACGCGATGGCCGCCGTCGATCACATCACGGTCGCCGAGCCGATCCTCGACTACCTCCTCGACCTCGTCGCGGCGACGCGAACGGCGGGCGCTCCGCACCTGGACCAGGAAGTCGAAAGCCTCCGCACGTCCCCCTTCCTCCTCGGAGTCAGTCCCCGCGCAGCCCTCGATCTGGACCGCGCAGCGCGGGCCCGCGCTCTTCTGGAAGGGCGCGACCACGTGATTCCCGAAGACGTCTTCGAGCTGATCGTTCCCGTACTGGCCCACCGCCTCGTCCCGGCCGAAGCAGGCTACGACGGCCGATCGGACAGCGCCTCGCTCCTCCTGCAGATCATCCGAACGATTCCGGTTCCGCGGCTCTCCCGGGACGGCGCGATCGAGCGGTAGCGCGGCACGATTCCATGGAGGCGGGGCCCATTCGACTGTCGTTCGGTGCGGGGATGGGCATCCTCCTCGCCACCGTGATAGGCGCGACACCCGCGGCGCTCGCCGGCATGGAGCTCGCCTGGCTCGTGGTGAGCTTCGGCCTCAGCGTTTTGATTCTGGCGCCCTGGCTCGCGCGCCGGCAGGTCCTGGCCATCGAGCGCGTGCACACTCCGTCCAGGATCACCGTTCATGCTGGAAAGACGGTCGGCGTCGGCACGCGGCTCGTCACCAGGCGAGCGGCAAGACTCGTCACGGTCGCCCTCGTTCGCGCGAGCGATGACCGCGCATCACGCGAGCGCGCCCCTCGACTCCTCATCGCGGCCATCGGGCGCCGTCGCGAGGGCTATCCGCTGGAGCTTCCGCTGCGCGTTCCGGTTCGCGGGCGCTCGGAGGGCCTCAGGCTCCTCATCAGCTCTGGGTACCCCTTCGGTCTCGTCACCGCGAGCCGCTCGCTCGGGGTCGAGGCGCTCTTGATCGCGCTCCCTCGGCTGATGCCGGACCGCGACATCGACGCGCGCCGCGTCCTGCGGCAGGTGCTCGCCCGGGAGAACGAAGCCACGCAGAGACACCTCGCCCGCGGGCAAGGTCTACCGGTTTCCCTGCGAGACGCGAGGCACGGCGACTCCGTGCGCGACCTCCATCTGCGCTCCAGCCTTCGGCGAGCGCGCTGGACTGCCGTCGAACGCCCGAGACTCACGAACGACAGCGCGAGCGTCATCCTTTGCTTTCCGAGCGGAGCGGGCGGAATGTCCTCGCGCGCCGCCGCAGCGTTCGAAGTCGCCGTTTCGGTCGCCGCGTCGATCGTCCAGGCCTGGACCGGTCGCGGCCTGGAGGTCGAGCTGCTCACCGGCGAGCCTCACCCCCATGCGTCGGGGCTCCTCGACCACGACCCGAATAGCCTCTGCGTCTCGCAGAATCCGCTGCACCACCTGAACGCGCTGACCGATCTCTCGCACGACCCTGGACCGCGGAGGGAGTCTCGGCCGATGGGCCCCGGGCTGGGGGTCACGCCCCTCGGCGCGCTCGTCATCCCGGTCCAATCTTTGCTCCACCGGCCAGAGTGCCGACGACTCGGTTTCGAAGTACAGATCACGGTGTGGGCAGACGCCCATGGGCGCACGCTGGCCGAGGTGATGCCTTGAGGGGGTCGCGCCCGGAGAGTTCGGGGAGAGAGCGCCATCTCGCTGCCTACGCATTCGTCGCCGTGGCGACGGTCACGTCCCTCGTGATTCTCGCCACGGTGGGCGCGGAGGCCGCGCGCGGTCAGCCCCCTGAGAGCGCTCGGATCTTGTCGAAGTTCATGAAGTCGGCCTTCTTCCTGGCTGTCGCGCTCTTCGTGACCTCTCGGACCCTGCGACGGGAAACGGAGCGGGCCACCCGCGGGCGCGCGGTCCTGGCCGGCGCCTGGACTCCCGCGTGGATAGCGGCCGGGGTGGTGGCTCTCCAGTGCCTTCTGCTGACGCTGGTGCTGATGGCGGGGCTCGAAGTGGTCGCGAGGACCGTGGTTTCGGACCCGGAGCCCGGCAAGAAGGCCTCGCGGGTCGAGGCCATCGAGAAGGCCATCGAGAGACGTCGCGAGGCCCTTCCGGAGAGCGACGATGCGGAGACGGAGCGCTGGCCGAGACGGACCGGCGGTCTCGTGGGACCCGGCAGCGGTCGGGCGGACGCGACCGAGTCGGAGACTGGGGAGTCGGGGGTACGCGCCCCCGTCGGAGACCTGCTCTCGGACGAGCCGGTCCTGCGGGTCACCACCTCGGGCCCCGCGGACGGGCCCGGACACTATCTCCGGGGCCTGGTCCTGGACGAGTACGGAGCGAACGGGACGCTGCGCGAGCGCAGGTCCGCGCGCGCCGTGCTGGCCGATGCAGGAGCAGATGGCTGGATCCAGCTGAATCCAGGTTCGAGCGGAACGAAGGGTGCGACGATGCCCCCGGCTGAGCCACCCACCGAGCTCACCGTGGAGTTCCTCCATGCCTCGAACGGGCTCGTCTTTGCTCCCTCGCACCTGCGGGCCATCCGAACCGAGTCGATCCAGTTCGCGCCGGGCGCGGAGATCTGGAGTCTCACGGGGAACGACAAGCACCGGTACGGCGTGCGATCCGAATCCACCGCGTGGCCTCTACGCGTGCTCGAGAAGAAGCGCTCCGCCGGATCGCTTCCAGGGGACGCCTTCACCGAGCTACCGCCCTTCGAAGAAGGCTCCGACCGCGACCATGCCCTTCGCGCCCTTCGCGCCTATTCCGAGTCGCTGACGTTCGGCAACACGTCGGATCTCGAGGATGTCCTCGACGTCCTCGGCCAGCTCCGAAACGCTTTCGGCTACGAACTCTACGACACCAGCCTCCTCTCGCCGGAGCGATGCCTCACGCTCCTGGAACGCGGCGCGGGGTCATGCTCGCACTTCGCGTCCCTGGCTGCGATCCTCCTTCGACTGCAGGGGATCCCGACGCGTATTGCGATCGGATACCTGGCGAGCGAGCCCCTTCCCGACGAGAACGGCTTCCTGGTTCGATCGAACGACGGGCACGCCTGGATCGAGGTGCATTTCGAGGACCTCGGCTGGCTGACCTTCGACGGTACGCCCGAGGACAGCACGTCCGCGGGAGCCGACTTCCGGTGGGCACCGGTCACCGACTCCGACAAGGACCTGGCGATCTGGACAGGCGAACAAGGAGGACGCGCAGGCGCCCGTACGTCGACCCTCGGCGATTGGGTCGCGGGGAGCGCCGGGCGGGCCGTGGAGGAGCTTCGGCTGGCCTTCGGACAACTGGCCAGGAGCCGTACCGGCCGTGCCGCTGATGGCGTGCTGATAGTCGTTCTGGCGCTGGGCGCCCTGCTCGCCGTCGTCCGGTGGCTGAGACGACGCCTCGGGAAGGACGAAGCGGCTGCGGCCCCCAGGGCGCCCACCAGCGACGCGTCAGGGGAGCCTGCCCTCGGGATCGGACCGCCGCCGTTGCCCGAGGCCAGGGCCTTGCTGGCGGCGCTCGAGGCCCGCGGCCTGCGCCAGGCGCGCACCGAGACGCCGAGCGCGTTCGCTCGAGGCGTTGAGCAGCGGCATGGTGAGGCCAAGGGACTCCTGCGCGCGTTCCGCGCCCTGCTGGGGCACGCCTCGACCCACAGGCCTCTGACGTCCGGACAGAAGACCGATCTCAAGGAACTCACGCAGCGCCTCCGTACCGGTGCGGATTCGATGGAACGTAGCGGTTCGGAGAAACGTCCCTGACCCATCGGCGTCGGCAGCTGGTGTCCGACCATCCACTGCCATCACGGAGCCCTCATCACAGGAGTCGTGTCTCGCGCTGAGACCCTGGGCAAGAATGGCCGTGGCTCGACGCGCCTCCGCGGCAGCGGATGCGCAAGGGGTATCGATGAGCCTGCAAAATGAAGTCTTGCTCACGACGCGAGATGAGAGCCGATTGAACAGGTCGCCACACGATCCTCATCGAACGTCGATGTCATCGTGCCCGCCCGCTGCACTACTCTACCTCGACCGGAATCGTCTCGACGATCCGGTGAGGCCACCGCCCACGAGGCAACCACTTCCCATGACGTTTCCACGATCCAAGTCCGTAGCGCTCCGGTCCACGGGACCTCGCCTCCAAACGCTCGCGCTTCTCCTCCTCGGCGCGGGCGAGCTCCTCGGCGGCACCGCCCTGGCCTGGACCCCCCTCCGTTCGCCGGTTCAATGCGGGGAAGACAACCTGGAGAACAACGATTCGTGTGCCACGGCCAGACGGATCAGCACTCCGTTCTCCGCGTCGGGGCTCGCGGTCTACAAGACGGACAACGACTACTACTCGGTCACCGTCCCGCCGGGCCAGGAGCTCCAGGTCGACATCTTCTTCAGCGATGCGGTCGCGGATCTCGACCTCTTCGTCTACGACCTGAGCGGCGCCTGCGGCGGCCTCTTGAATTACCTTTCGAACAGCATCTCGAGCAGCGACGACGAGGCGATCACCTGGCTCAATACCGGAACCGCCCCCGTCGACGTGGCGATCAAGGTGTTGGTCTACCCCGGTTCGATCGCGCTCTGCAACAACTACGACATGCAGGTCACGATCGCTCCGCCGGTCAACCCGTGCGATCCGAACGCGAGCGACGACCCGTTCGAGGACAACGACGTCTGCATGGCGGCGCACCCCGCCCCCCTCGGTTTGACCCGAGATCTCTGGGTGTCGCGGGACGACCCGGACTTCTGGAGCTTCACCGTTCAGCCGGGCGAAGCGATCGACGCACAGATCTTCTTCAGCGACGTTCTCTCCGACCTGGACCTCTTCCTCTACGACGCCAGCGGGCCGTGCGGTGACGGGTTCCAGACCGGCGAACTCGCGAGCGGATTCACCCAGACCGACAACGAGAGAATCATCTGGTCGAACACCGGCACGACCGCGCGCCTGCTGATCCTGCACGTCAACGTCTTCGAGAACAGCTCGTGCAATTTCTACGACATGGAACTCGATATCGCGGGCGGCGGTATCGGCAGCAACTACTGCCTCACCAACGTCAATTCGACGGGCGTCGTCGGCCTGATCAGCGCCGCAGGCACGACCTCTCGCAGCTTGAACAACCTGCGTCTCTCCGCCAAGCAGCTCCCCCAGAACGCCTTCGGCTTCTTCCTCGCCAGCCTCGACCAGGGATTCGTCCCGAACGCGGGCGGAAGCGAAGGCAACCTGTGCCTCGGCGGTTCGATCGGACGGTTCAACGACCAGATCCTGAACACGGGAGGCGGGGGCCGCATCGCGATCAACGTGAACCTCGGCGCCGTGCCGCAACCGACCGGCTCCATCAACGCGATGGCGGGGCAGACCTGGCACTTCCAGGCCTGGCACCGCGACGTGACTGCTGCGGGCGCCACGTCCTCGAACTTCTCGAACGCGATCCGCGTGGTGCTGACCAACTGATCGCGCCACCGACGACCGGGTTCAGATTCGCTGCCTCAAGTGGCTGACGAGGTCAGCCCGGGCGACGTCTTCTTTTTCGCCGGTCTTCAGGTCCTTGACCTGGACCGTCCCCGCGCTGAATTCCGAGCTTCCGACGACGAGCGCCAGCGGGAAGCCGCGGCGGTCGGCGTACTTGAGCTGCGCCCCGAGCTTCTTCGGCTCGGGGTACACTTCGACCCCTATCCCGGCGGCGCGAAGCTCCTGGGCCAGCGCGAGGTAGTCGCCGTCACGCCCCTTCTCGAAGAGCGGCAGGAACACCGGGCACGGCGCCGCGGTTTCCTCGATCATCTTCAGCTCCTCCATGGCCGCCAGCAGGCGATCCACGCCCAGCGAGGCGCCGACACCGGGGAGCTTCTCCTTCGTGTAGAGGCTCGCCAGGTCGTCGTAGCGTCCGCCGCTGCAGCAGCTGCCGATCTCGGGCAGATCGTCGAGGAACGTCTCGAAGATCACGCCGGTGTAGTAGTCGAGACCGCGCGCGATCGAGGGATCGAGCGCGAAACGGGAGACGTCGGCGCCGGCCGCCGCCACGCTCTCGAATAGCGCGGCCAGCGCTTCGAGACCCGCGGCTCCGATCTCCGAATCCCCCACCAGTTCGCGCGCTTCGCCGAGGATCTCCGCCGGCGAGCCACTGAGCCCTGCGAAGCGCAGGACGTCGGCGGCCTGCACTTCGCTGAGCCCGACGGCGTCACGAAGCTCCTCGGTCACCTTCTGCGGCCCGACCTTGCCGAGCTTGTCCAGCACGCGGAGCACGTCCGTCTGGCGCTCGACCAGGCCGAGGTGATCGAGCACGCCGGAGAGGAGGCGTCGATCGTTGATTCGGATCGTGAAACGCTCGAAGCCAAGCGCGCGGAAGAGTTCGTAGATCACGAGCCCCGTCTCGACGTCACTGGTGCGACTCGTGGTTCCGATCGTGTCGAAGTCGCACTGGATGAACTCGCGGTAGCGACCGCGCTGGGCCTTCTCACCGCGCCAGACGTTGCCGACGTGGTAGCGCTTGAACGGTGTTCCGAGCTGGCCGATGTGCTGGGCCGCGAACCGCGCGAAGGGAATCGTGAGATCGAAGCGCATCCCGACGTCGCGTCCGCCCTGATCCTCGAAGCGATACATCTGCTTGTCGGTCTCATCGCCACCCTTGCCGAGCAGGATCTCGGTGTATTCCAGGGCAGGCGTATCGATCGGGCTGAATCCGAAAGACCGGTAGACGCGCTTCGCCGTGTCGATGAGCCGCTCGCGCGGGATCATCAGGTTCGGCGTGAAGTCTCGGAACCCGCGCAGGGTGCGCGGCTGGATCAAGGTGGGCTTGTTGGACATGGTTCGGCGTAGAGCCTAACCGTGTCCAGCCCCGGGTTCCTCCCTTCTTGTCCCCCAGACGGCTACTTCTTCCCGTCCACGGGGAGCGACTTCACGCAGCGGAAGCCGATGTTGTCGTTGCCGTTGCTGATCGGGTTCCACTCGAACCTGTCGAGCTGGTAGCCGTGGCATGCGTGGAAGCCTGGCGCGGCTTCCTCGCGGCACAGGAAGCTGCCGCCGCGCGTCATGGCCAGCTCGTCGTCGGGCCCGTCCCCCACCGTGGCCCGCTCGCCCATCCATTCCCAGACGTTGCCCGCGACGTCGTGGAGCCCATAGCCGTTCGGCGGGAACGTCCCGACGGGAGCCGTTCCCCGGTACCCGTCGAGGCCCTCGTCCTCCAGCGGGAACGTGCCCTGCCAGCAGTTCATCATGTGACGCCGCCCGGGCAGGACTTCGTCGCCCCAGGGATACAGACGCCCCTCTTCTCCGCCGGAAGCCGCGTGAATCCACTCCGCTCGCGTCGCGAGCCTTTTGCCACACCACTCGGCGTAGGCCGCCGCGTCGTTCCAGGAGACATGCGTCACGGGATGGTCGGACTTGCCCCGAAGGTCGGAGTCAGGGCCCGATGGATGGCGCCAAGTGGCCCCCTTGACGACCTCGAAGGGATGCAGCCCCCGCCTCGCATTCTCGTGGAAGAACACCACCGAATTCCCGATCCTCTCCGACTCGGTCACGAAGCCGGTGGCCTTCACGAACGACTCGAACTCGCGATTCGTGACCTCGAAGCGGTCCATCAGGAATGGCTCTACCGTCACCGTCTTCCCCTCGACCTTCACCGTTCCTGCGGGGATTGCGGCCATCCTATCGGTGCTGCGGGCGGCGGCCCGGAGCCGCGCCGCTTCCTTCTCGGATACGAAGCCAGAGCCAGAGCCAGATACTGAGACTGAGCCGGGCCCGCTTCCCGCGCCTTGGCTACCTTGACCCTCGCCGACCTGGCGAGCCTCCACGGAACCGCCACAGCTCGAAACGGCGAGCAGCGCCAGGAGAGGAAAGAACCGAAACGAACGTACGAGAAGACCGGGTGCCGTCATCAGAAGTGCCTGGGAAGAGCGCTTGGCTGGAACACGACCGCGCCGTTCTTGACGACGGCGCGGACGGGGGGACGACCCAGCTCATAGGTAAGGTGATGGTAGTTGGGGAGGTCCGTGAGGACCAGGTCGGCCCGCTTTCCGGGCTCGATGGTTCCGCGATCCTCGGCGAGCCGCAGAGTCGCAGCGGCATTCAACGTCGCCGCGGTGAGCGCCTCGGCGGCGGAGAATCCGTAGCGCAGCGCGGCCCAGCTCATGACCTCGAAGAGACTCATGCAGTAGCAAGAGCCCGGATTGAAGTCGGTGGACAGCGCAGGCGCACAGCCCGCTTCGACCATGGCGCGCGCGGGCGCTTCCTGGGTCTCCCTCAGGAAGAGCGGGACCATGGGACAAAGGACGGGTTGAACGCCGCTTTCCGCGAGGGCTCGCATGCCGCGTTCGGAAACGTGCTCGAGGTGATCGGCGCTCGCGGCGCCGAGTTCTGCGGCGAGTTCCGCGCCTCCGAGCGACGTGAGCTGATCGACGTGCATGCGAATCCCGAAGCCCAGCTCGCGCGCCGCTTCCATCATCCGCCGCGAGTCCGCGAGGCCGAAGACGTGGCTCTCCGTGAACACATCCGCGAACGCTGCTCGCCCTTGCGCCGCGGGCCAGAGTTCGTTCACGACGACGTCGATCCACGCCTCCTTGCGGCCTTCGAACTCCGGGGGCACGTCGTGGCCACCGAGGCAAGTGGCGATGAGATCGACCGCATGGGAGCGGTCGGCCGCATGGATCGCGTCGAGCCCCTTGAGTTCGTCCGCGACGGTCAAACCGTAGCCGGTCTTCGCTTCGAGCGTGGTCGTTCCAAGGGCCAGGAAACGATCGAGGCGTCCCAGGAGGCCCAGGGTCAGGTCCTCGACGCTCGACTCACGAACACCGCGCAAGCTGGAACGAATTCCGCCGCCCTCGGCGGCGATCTGAACGTACGACTTGCCGGCCACGCGTGCCTCGAACTCCGACTCGCGCGTATCCGCGAAAACGGGGTGAGTGTGCGAGTCGACGAGGCCCGGGATCACGAGTCCGCCTTCGGCACTCAGCTCTTCCATGGCGGCGTACGAACGTCGCAGCTCGCTTTCGGGCCCCACCGCCACGATGCGCCCTTTCGAGCAGGCGATCGCCACGCCTCTCCGAACCGAAATCCGCCCGAGCGCACTTCCGGCCACCGCCACGTCGCCGAGCGGCGTCGCGAGTTCACCGATCCCGGTGATCAGGAGATCGACCGTCTCGGGGGAGTCTGTGGGGGCCTGCATGACCCGGCATGGTAACGGATGAACCGGTCGGAGGGACGCTACGCCACGGCGCGCGAGTTCCGTTCTGGCGCATCGACGGTCTCACCATGGGCGGCATCATCGGCGGAACAGGCGGCAGCGCTGAACGCGGCGATGCGCGACCGCAGTCGCTGGCGCGCCCGGAAGACGATCATCTTCGTGTTGGACCGTCCCACCCCGAGACGTTCCCCCACCTGTGCGTAGTTCAGTCCCTCCACCTCCACCATGGCGAGAGCCTCCTGGTCGCGTGGCTTCAGCGTCCGGTACGCCTGGGCGTACTGGAGGAGCATGAGCGCATACGCCTTGCGCAGATCGAGCGTGTTCTCACGGCTTTCAGCCATCCTCGCGGGCCCCGCGGCCCGGTCCTCCGGGTCGGGAAGGACCGCCTCATCGAGTTCGCTGAAGAGCACGCCGAGGGACCGGGGCCGCCGCCGAGCACGACGCAGAGCGTTGGAAGCGATGGTGCGAGCCCAGGCTCGGAAGCCGCCGGCCGCCGACTCACGGAACGAGCCGGCGTAGCGGTACACATTCACGAAGGTGTCCTGCAGTGCGTCCATCGGGTCTCCCTTGAGGCGCCCTTGGAGATGGAGCTGCTCGATCCAGTGCAAAAGTCCAGGCGCCGTGGCGCGGTAGAGCGCCTCGAAGGTCTCCGTCGAGCGCCTCGCCTGGAACGCGACCATGAGCGACGTCTCATCGTCTCTGGAGAGGACCGAGTAGGTCGATGCGGGCGCATGGGTCGCGGTAAGGACCGGGGCGTGGACTGCAATGCTCATGATCGGAGGAAGGCTCGGGGAGGAGGATTTGCCTTGGGAACCGACAGAGGCGAGCCGCGTGCCAGCCATCCAGCGCCCCGCGATAAATCGCCGTAAGTCCAATCCCGATAAACTCTTACGCACGCGACCTCCTTACACGGGGAGCCCGAACCTTCGGCTAGCGTTCCGGTTCCGTAACGAACTGTCCCCGCCTCGTCCCCGCCGAGGACATGACCTTTCCAGGGCGGAAGGCCTCGCGCCATGGGCTATGCTCTTGGCTCCAACGAGCGCCCTGCGCTATCCGCCCCCAGTGACGCACCCCTCCCTACAGATCCCGTCCGACGAGCCTTCGCAGGACGCGGACGAGCCTCCCTCTATCATCCCTGCCGACCTGTCGGCGGGAGTCCCTGCCGGCCAGTCAGCGCAACCGGGGGCGGCGGCCCAGGCGCCTCAGAGCTGGCCGGGTGAGGTCAAGCAGGTGGAGGAAGGTCTCCACCACCACACCGTCCACCTCGCCACGCCTGCGAACGCGACGCTGCTCTTCGCCCTCACCGGATCCGTCGCCATCGCGGCCATCTTCGCGACGCTCAGCACGAGCCTTCTGCGCGCGCTTCCGGGTCACCTGGGTCCCGCTCACGAAGAGCCAGAGGACAGCTCCCAGCAGCAGAACGGCTACGGCGGAAACGCTCCCGCAGCAGCGCTGGGAGCCCGCTCGTCCGGCAAGGCCGAGACCTTCGCGGCAAGCGCTGGCGTCCTCGCCTTCGTGGCACGCGCGGTCGCGGCCGCCCTGGTCTTCACTCTCTCGCTGCGCCTCTTCCCGCCCAGCGCGACGGCGCCCATCCGCTTCGCGCAGGCGCTCGCCTTCACGGGAGCGGTCGGCGGGCTCGGCCTTCACCTCGCGACGATGTCGATTCCCCTCGCCCTCGCGCAAACGCACGCGGAGCGAATCCTTCGAACGGGCCTGCCTCTCTTCGGCGCCGTCCTCGGCCCGATGGCCTGGGTCGTACGGGGACTGACGCTCATCAGGCGCATGCTCCTGCGCGCGATCGGCACCCCCGACGCGAACTACGGAACCCGACGCCTGGTGGAGGGCTTCCGCGCCATGGTCGAGGACGCCGAGATGAAGGGCGAACTCGGTGCCGACACGCGGGAACTCATCGCGAACGTCATCGAGTTCGGCGCAGCGGATGCCGCGGAGGTCATGACGCCGCGCACCGAGATCGACGCCATCGAGGCGAACGCGACCCTCCGCGAAGCCATCGCCGTCTTCGCCGAATGCGGATTCAGCCGTATTCCCGTCTATGTCGACACGATCGATACGATCATCGGAACGCTGACCGCGCTGGAAGCAGCAAAAGCCGTGGCCGAAGACCGCGTCGAAACGACGTCGATCCGCTCGGTCATGCGACCGCCTCTGCTCGTACCGGAGACTCAGCTCGTCCCGGAGCTGCTGGCCGAATTCCGTGAACAGCGCCAGAAGATGGCGATCGTCGTCGACGAATACGGGGGCACCGCCGGACTCGTCACGCTCGCCGACGTGATGGCGGAGATCGTCGGCCACGTCCAGGATGAGTTCGAAGAGGAAGAGCCGCCCGCGTTCCAGCGCTTGCCCGATGGCCGCGTTCAGGTCGATGCCACCGAGCACGTGGCCGATATCAACGAAGAGGCGTTCCTCTCCATTCCAGAGGAAGAGGACTACGAGACGCTGGCGGGCTTCGTGCTCGCTGAGTTCGGGAGGTTCCCGCGAGCGGGCGAATCGTTCACCCGTGATGGCGTGACCTATCAGGTTTCCGAGGCGACCGACCGCCGCGTGCTCAAGGTGATCCTCGCCTCGACGACGGGTCGGATCCAGCTGAGCGAGGAACTCGCCGCCCAGGAGAAGCAGCTCAAGCAAGATCGAGAGGCCGCCTCGGGGGGTCGGGACGTGGAGGGCGGAGTCGACGCTTCGACCGGGGGCTCTCGGGAATCGACGTCTGCCAGCGGGAAGAGTCAAGGAGCGAATGGCGCGGGCGCGAGAGATCGAGACTCGCGCGGCTCGCGCTCGACCTCCGACCGGACGCGGCCGCCGATGGCGTCATGAGCGCCCGCTCCGGGTCGACGAACCGGTCAGGAAGGCCGGTCCAGGACCGACTGCCACCGAGGCCAGCGCAGGACTCGGCGCTTCTACTGAAGAGGACGCCCTACGGCGAGTCCTCGCTCGTGGTGCACGTCCTGTCCGCGAAGCACGGGAGGGTGGAGCTGATCGCCAAGGGCGCGCACCGTCCGAAGTCGCGCTTCTCGGGCGTGCTCGATTGGTTCGACACGCTGGGCCTCGACTGGAATCCGCCGCGGGAGGCGTCCACCTCGCGGACCGAAACGGCACGCATCAGCAGCCTCGGAACCCTTCGCACGGGCGACGTCGACGTCCGACGCCGCTGGATCACCGGGTCCCTGGAGACGTACCGAGCCGCACACACCGCGATCGAACTCGTGGAGCACTGCACCCGGTCAGGCTTCGTCGATGGCGGGATCTACTCGCTGCTCGCGGGCGCACTCGATGAACTCAACCTGATCGGGCGCGCGCTCTCCGATGCGGCGCGGGCGTCGGAGGCACCGGACCTCTCTCGTCTCGCTCACCTCCCCCTTCGCCTCGCGCGCTTCGAGCTCCGATTGCTTCAGGTCCTCGGGCTCGAGCCGTCGATGCGCGTTTGCGCCACCTGCGGGGACCCCGCGCCCGCCGTTCCTGCAACGGGCGTCCCCGAGCCGCGCGCGCCGTTCTCTCCCCAGGCGGGCGGGAGGCTCTGCCCCCGCCACGCGAGCGAGGTCCACGCCCGAGGGGTGCGCATCGGGACCCTTCCGGTGGCCGTTCTCGAGGCCGCCCATGAACTGCTCCACGGCGGCCAGGAAGCCCTCGCACGGGCCAAGGAGCCGGACGGACCGGAGTTCGGGGAGCGCGTCCTCGATTTCGCGAGCCGATTCCTGGACCATCAGCTCCAGACCCGGCCCAAGAGCCACGCAGAGTTCCTCGGAGCGCCCGATCGCAACCGCCGCGCGCGGGCGACCGGTCCGGACGAACGAGCGACCGAAGGCTGACACAGCGACCCCTCCCCTCCCCGATGCCATCCATTCGACTCCTCCTCCTCACCGCGCTGCTCGTGCTCGCCGCCACGGGCTGCCAGTCCGGGCCCATCGGTGGCGCCAAGGCCCTGGACCTCGACGAGGTGCCGCCGGCGCTCGAAGCCGCGACGGGCGTCAACCTGACGGCGTCGGACGATCGCGACCTCGCGAAGACGGTGGGTTCGATGCTCTCGGTGCTGAAGACACCGAAGATCGAGACGGATCAGCGCGCCACGGCGCAGTCGATCCTGGAAGTCGGCGCAGAGGAACTCGCTGCACGAAGTCAGAACGCCGAGGACCTCGAGGACCTGGCGCTGAGCGACCTGCCCTCACGGATCTCCGTGCCGGCGGGCCTGCGCGGCGCGCGACTCCTCTTCGAGGACGACGAGCGCAGCGACGCCTACCGCCTGATCCAGCGCGTTGACCAGCGCTACCCGAGCCACGCCCTCAGGGACGAAGCGGGCGACCTTCTGTGGGAGATCGGCGAGTCCTACGCGAACGACAAGCGGCGGCGCCTCTTCCTGTTCCCCTATTCCAACCGTGCACCGGGCGTCTTCGAGTACCTCGCGACGGAGTACCCCACGCATGAGAAGAGCGACGATGCGCTCGTGAAGCTCGCGCAGATCTATACGAAGGATCGCCTGTTCGACGTGGCGATCGAGAAACACCGCGAGCTGGTGCTCTGGTCCCCTGGATCCCCCTACCGCATCAAGAGCGAGGCCGAGATTCCCCGCCTGCGACTCGCGGACCTGGACGGCCCGGCCTACGACCGTGACGCGATGCTGCTCGCCTTGAGCGAACTCGAGGCCTGGATCGCGAGCTATGGCAACCACGAACTCCGCGGCGAAGTCGACCGTACGCTGGTGGACTGCCTGCAGCGGCTCGCGGACAATGACCTGATCGTGGCCAGGTTCTATTCCACCGTGAAGAGCCCCGAGGGGGCGCGCCAGCACGCGGTCCGAGCCCTGGAGTTCGGGAAACGAGCCGGCAATCCGGAGCAGCAAGAGGAGATCCGCACGTTCCTGGCGAGCATCGACGAGATCGAGCGCGTGGACGCCCCTCTCATCCTCGATGGCGGGATCAACGACGCGTTCCTCGGCGACAACGGGCTCGGGATCACGGGCCCGGCGGGCCTGAGCAATTCCCTGCCGACTCAGCCCAAGCGGAACGAGCCGAAAGAAGAGCCGGCGAACGAAGGCGATGCGTCCGGCGACGCGCCCGGCGGGTCGGGCGAAGGAGGCAATCAGTGATGGCGGCCAGGCTCTTCCACGGCGGAGCAGCGCGGACGGATGGGTCGCGCTCCGCTCCCTTCCGGCTCGACCCTTTCCTGCCCCTCTTCCTCGTTGTCTTCCTGACGAGCGTCCCGTTCCTCGGGGCCAGCTGCGGCTATCGGACGGGACTGGCGCCCCGGGTTCCGCGCGCGGCGCTCCCCGAGGACGCGCTCGACGACCCGGCCCGTCTGGGACTGGAGGGCACGGCCATGGATGCGAACGCGACCTCGGTCACCCGCACGATCGGGATTCAGATCTTCGGCAACGAGTCGCTCCTGCCGAACCTGGAACGCGACCTCCACTCCGCCTTCAGCGACGCAGCGCGTCGGCACGTGGCCCTGCGACTGGTTTCGCCGAGCCGCGCCGATCTCTTCATCCGAGGCCGAATCGCCAACTTCCGCCGTGGAGCGGGCGCCCGCCTCGCGGACAACCAGGTCGTCGAGACGCTGGAGATCCTGACGATCGAGGCGGAGCTGATCGACGGCGAGACCGGTGCGGTCCTCGGTCGGGCCCAGGCGCAGCCCACCGTGGGCGCGGCGATCGACGTTCCCGGACGGGAGGTCGAGCAGCGCGAGCGAGCCCTCTCGAACGCCGCTGATCGCCTTCTCCTGCTGCTTCTCGCGGGTCTGGAATACGGCGTGACGCGCCCCGGCGATCCGCTACTTCCCGAGATTCGAAAGCCGCTGGCCGAGAGCCCGCTCGGACCCGGGCTACAGGGCGTAGGGGACCCGCCAGTGCCTCTCACGGACGGTCAGAAGGTCGCTCCGAAGTAGCACCTGGACCGTCTGACGCATCGAAAATGACGTCCAGCGCGTCGGTGCAGGCAAAAATCGCCCCTTCGGTGGCGAAGGATCCCTCGTACAGGTCGGTAGCCGGTGCCCGATGGCCTACACTCGGGTAGCCGACCACGAGCCAGCGCATTACACAGGCGCACTGCCCTCCTGAGACTTGTCCACTGGAGAATGGCCCGGGTCGAGTCGATAACCAAGCCATGGCCGATTCGCAAAACCAGGGGGAGAAGGCGCGCAAGCCGCGACCCTTCGGCTCCTTCCTACTGTTCCTCACCGTCATCGTCGTGGTGCTCGTCGCGTTCAGCGGCAGCCAGCTGCGCAACGAGAAGGAATTCAGCCAGGACGTCTTCCTCCATTCACTCCGGACGGGCGCCATCCAGCGCCTGGAGTTCAAGGGACAGTCCGACATCGAGGGGGTGCTGGAGAACGGCCAGCGTTTCCATCTGTCCGTCGCCAGCCTCGGGGCCAACGAAGGCCTCTGGCGGGAGATCAAGGCGAAAGCGCGCTACACGCCCGTCCAGGCGCCGGACGTCGAAGCAGCCATCAACGCCGGCACGTTCGTGCCCAGCGAGGCGTGGATCGTCACCGAGGTGACCCAGGATCCTTCGAGCCCCGCGCTCGCCAATGCGAACGACCCCAAGGGCTCGACCTCTGCCCCACTGACCCCAGGAGCCGAGACTCCCGGCGCAGCTGGTGACACCAAGCCGCGCGGGGCGACGCGCCACACGGACAAGCTGTTCGTATTCGGAACCGCCAAGGCAGGCGCCAGCTTCGAGAAGATCCTCGGTGGGAGCCCCGAGTCGGACCAGGTGGTGGGCCTCCAGGTCACCAAGGTCTCGCCGCGGCTCGCGTCGCTCACCCAGGCGCTGGAGGACAAGAACGTCACCCCCGAGGTCTTCAGCTTCGACCTGCGCGAAGACGCTGGCACGGTCCATGGACCCGCTGACGGCTCGCTCACGATGATGCTCCTGGCGTGGGGTCCCTGGATCCTCATCTTCGCCGTCTTCCTGCTCTTCATGCGCCAGATGCGCAGTCAGGGGTCGGGCGCGGGCGTCATGAGCTTCGGCCGCAGCCGCGCTCAGATGTACACGAAGGAGAACCACACCGGCGTCACCTTCGAGGACGTCGCCGGTGCGCAGGAAGCCAAGGCAGAAGTGCGCGAGGTGGTCGAGTTCCTGAAGAACCCCGGCAAGTTCACGCGGATCGGCGGGCGCATCCCGCGCGGAGTGCTGCTGGTCGGCTCACCGGGCTGCGGCAAGACGCTGCTCGCCAAGGCGATCGCCGGTGAGGCCGAGGTGCCCTTCTTCTCGATCTCCGGCTCGGACTTCGTCGAGATGTTCGTGGGCGTGGGCGCGAGCCGTGTGCGTGACCTGTTCAAGACCGCGCGCGAGAACTCTCCGTGCATCATCTTCCTCGACGAGATCGACGCCGTCGGTCGCCGCCGCGGCAGCGGCATGGGCGGCGGTCATGACGAGAGGGAGCAAACCCTCAACGCCATACTGGTCGAGATGGACGGCTTCAGCACCGACGAGGGCATCATCGTCGTCGCGGCCACCAACCGCCCTGACGTGCTGGACCCGGCGCTTCTGCGCCCCGGCCGCTTCGACCGCGAGGTCACGATCGATCTGCCCGACATGGAGGGCCGCGAGGCCATCCTGAACGTGCACCTGAAGAAGGTGAAGGTCGACAAGAACATCGACGCCATCGACCTCGCCCGCGCGACGCCCGGGTACTCCGGCGCGGATCTCGCGGCCATCGTGAACGAGGCGGCGATCATGGCCGTGCTCGACAAGAAGGACGAGATCGAAATGTCGCACCTCGAAGAGGCCGCCGCGAAGGTGCGCTACGGGCGCCAGAAGATCTCGCGCAACGTCGAGGCCGACGATCTCGAGATCACCGCCTACCACGAGGCCGGTCACACGATCGTGGCGGCCAAGCTGGAAGGCCAGATCGACGTGCCGCACAAGGTCACGATCGTGCCGCGGGGCCGCGCGCTCGGCGCCACGATGATGCTCCCGATGAAGGAGAGCTACCACACCCAGAAGAAGCGTCTCCTGGGCCAGCTCGCCATGCTCTTCGGCGGCCGCGTCGCCGAGGAGATCTTCTGCGGCGACATCTCCGCCGGTGCGTCGGACGACATCCGCCGCGCGACCGAGCTGACGCGAGCGATGGTCACCGAGCTGGGCATGAGCGAGAAGATCGGTCCGATCAACTACGCCGAGCGCCAGGGCTCCGACTTCCTCGGGACCGAGCTGGGCAACAGCAAGTGGCATTCCGAGGAGACCGCTCGCGAGATCGACGAGGAGATCAAGCGCTTCCTGAAGGACGCGTACGAACTCGCCAAGAAGCTCGTCGGTGAGGAGAAGGAGGCCGTGGAGCGCCTGACCAAGGGTCTCTTGCTCTACGAGACCCTCGACAAGACCGAGATCCAGAAGCTCATCGCAGGCACGGCGCCGGAAGGGCTCCGTGAGAAGACGGCCGAGGAGCTGCGCGAGGAGCGCAGAACCAAGAAGGCCACGCCGCCCCCGCGCCCGGAGACGGGCCTCGGTACGGAACTCGGAGGCGAAGGCCCGTCCCTCTCGGGTCTTTCCCCCGCCTGACCGGGGCGAACGGCGAAATGAAGTCTCAACCACCTTGGCCCTGGGACGCTCCGACCGAGGAAGCACGGGCGCTACGGCGCCCGTGCTTCATGGGTATCCTCAACGTGACGCCCGATAGCTTCTCGGACGGCGGCAAATACCTCGAACCCGCGGCCGCGGTCGCGCGGGCCAAGGCGCTGATCGCCGAGGGGGCCGACGTGCTGGACATCGGCGGCGAGTCGACGCGACCCGGCGCGGACCCCGTGGCCGAAGACGAAGAGCTACGGCGGGTGGTGCCCGTGATCCGCGCGATCGCGAACGAGACGCGAGCCGTGATCTCCATCGACACCATGAAGGCCGGCGTCGCCGAAGCCGCCGTCGAGGCGGGCGCTCGGATCGTGAACGACGTCAGCGCCGGCCTCGCGGATCCTCGCATGCTCCAGGCGGTCGCCGACCTACGGCGGGGTCCAAGAGCGCGGGATGTTCACATCGTCCTGATGCATCGCCAGGGAGATCCCAGGACGATGCAGGTCGACCCTCGCTACTCGGACCCCGTCGCGGAGGTCGCAGGGCATCTGAAGGCGCGGGCCGACGCGGCCCTGGCGGTCGGGATCCCGGCGAATCGGATCGCGCTGGACCCGGGGATCGGTTTCGGCAAACGCCTCCCCCACAACCTCGCGCTGCTCGGCCGGCTCGGAGAACTGCGGGAGCTGGGCTATCCGATCCTCCTCGGCGCATCGCGAAAGTCCTTCATCGGGCACATCACCGGAGCCGAGGATCCCGGGGACTGGCTGGCCGCGGAGCGGCTCGATACGCCCTCGGACCGCATCGGCGGGACGGCCGCCGCCATCGTCCTGGGCGTCCAGCAAGGCGTCGAGATCCTTCGAATTCATGACGTGTCCGTCATGCGCGAGGCGGTACTGGTGGCGCGCGCGATCGCGCGTGGCTGTTCCTGATCGGGACGGATTCGCCCGGGAGCTCCCGTAGTTGGGCAGGACCCGGGGAACGGCGTCGATCTCCCTCCGACGTGCGCCTCCCGCCTGTCGATGAAATCCGTGATGGGGCAAGCCCCCAACCACAATTCGACGCGGAACCAGCGCGAATCCGGGGCCTCGGAGGGCATCATTCGATGACTCGTTTCGGGCCGCGCTCCCGGATACCTGACCCTCCCGCTCTCCCCTCTCACTCCCTGCTCTCACGATGTTGCTCGACCCCAAGACGATTGGTCAGATCCTGGTTCTGACGGTCGGGTCGCACATCGTGCTGTCGTTCCTGCGGACGACCCGTGGGAGCGGCCTGATCCGCGGCGTCGTCATCGCGCTGATCGTCGTGTTCGGAGCGCTCCTGGGCGTCGCTCGCTGGCTCGGCCTCTCGGAGCTGCAGTTCATCGTCGAAGGAGTCACGGGCTTCGCCGTGGTGATCCTCGCGATCGTGTTCCAGCCCGAGCTTCGGCGAGGCATCATCAGCCTCGGGGACAATCCGCTGCTGAGTCGAGTGATCGGCTCGCGCGCCAAGGACGTCGTGGACGAGGTCGCGAGCGCGTGCGTGTCGATGGCCAAGCGCAAGCGCGGCGCGCTCATCGCCTTCGAGCGGCAGACGCCGCTCGATCCGTGGACGCAGACGGCCCAGCGCGTCGATGCTCGCGTCAACCGGTTTCTCCTGGACAGCATCTTCCACACCGACAGCGCGCTGCACGACGGCGCCGTCATCATCCGCGAGGACCGGATCGCCGCCGCGGGCGCGATCCTTCCGCTGTCCGAGAACGACCGTCTCGCGCAGTCCGTGGGCACCCGCCACCGCGCCGCCCTCGGTCTCTCCGAGGAAACGGACGCCGTGGTCGTCGCCGTCTCGGAGGAGACGGGGCTCATCACCGTTTGCCAGAACGGCAAGATGGAGCGTCGCGTGCTCCGCGACGAACTCGGGGCCGTGCTGCGCTCTCGCCTCGGGGGCGACGACGACGTGAAAGCGGGGAAGGACGGGCGCCATGCGGGTGGACGCTTCCATCCCGTGATGAAGTTCCTGAAGGGGCTCATCGCCAATCCTGGCCAGAAGGCGATGGCGCTCGCCGTCGGCGTCGGCCTCTTCCTGCTGGCGTTCCGCTCGATCCGAACGTCCAAGGAGTACACGCTGGAGGTCCGCGTGGAGGCCGGCGAGGACGCCAAGCTCACGCCCACCCGCGGCATCCTGCGCATCGTCCTGCCGTCCAGGGACCTGCACCTGGCGTCGCCGCGGTCAGGCGACTCGATCATGATCGACGCGACCGCCGCCCAGGCGGATCTGGCGCTGGTCGGCGGCGAACTCGGCGGCGTGCTGATCGTCACGGACGACTGGGTCGGCACGGAGAAGAACGTGAGGCCCGGTGAGATCACATGGGGCGTCGATCGACCGATTCGTGGGCTCGACGTCGATCTGCGCACACCTGGCGGGTTCCTCGCCGTGAGGGTCGAGCGCTACGACGAGAGCGCGATCTCGCCGACGCTGGCCTCCTTCGGCGGAGGCACAGCGGCGGGCAGCCCCCTGGACTCACCGGTGGAAGCCAGCTTGATTGGCATTCAGACGCCGATCGGTGCCGAGCTCGACACCGCCTCGGTGGAGTTCAACCCTGGCGTGGTCACCGTGCGCGGCCCGAAGGAGGACGTGGCTCGGCTGACCGAGAACCCCGCGCTCCTGGCGTTCGAGCCGATCGACCTCTCTCGCTCGACCGGGACGGGCTTCGTCGTCCGCCTCGTTCCTGATCGTGAGGCGATGGAGGCTCGCCAGCTGGGCGAGGTGATGCTCGGCGAGGAGCTCTTCCTGCGCGGCAGGCTCCTGCCGCGGGAGACCGTCGTCGGTCAACTGGAGCTGGAAGTCGCGCTCGTATCGTTCGATGCGGCCGCGGGAGACGCCGCTCCGAGGTTCTTGCCGCCGACGGAAACGGTCACCGCTTTCGTGAAGACACGCGGCCTGATCAGCGACGGAATCGACGAGTCGCTGCAGACGACGATGCGCCTGGAGATCCTCCAGTTCGTGCGCGAGAACGCGCGCGTGTTCGTCGACACGGAGCGCGCTGCGGCCTCGCCAGGACTGCGAACGGAGGTCGAGGTCGGTTCTCTCGACCCGCTCTGGCGCGCGTCGCTGGGCCCCCTCTTCGGGGCCGCCAAGGAAAATCCAGGAGCGTCCTTGCGCCTGGAACTCGATGAGTCGGACCGGACAGTTGCGCTCACGCGAGCGCCCGAAGAGAAGGGACAGGATGAGTAGGATGCAAGCAGTGATGAGCCAGGAGATCTTCGGGACGGACGGGATTCGCGGGAAGGCGCTGGAAGGGTGGCTGTCGGTCGAGGCCGTCGAGGCCCTGGGGCGAGCGGCGGGCACGGTCCTCGGCGTCGGCTCGGGGCACGCGGCCGAGGCGCTGATCGCCCATGATGGGCGCGCGTCGGCGAAGGCGCTCCAGGAAGCGCTCGCGCGGGGGCTCGCGGCCTCGGGCGTCGCCGCTCGAACCGCTGGGCTCCTCCCGACGCCGGGTCTCGCGTGGCTGACGGCGACCCAGGACGTGTCCCTCGGCGTGATGATCAGCGCCTCGCACAACCCGGCCGAAGACAACGGCATCAAGCTCTTCGCGGGCGCGGGCTCGAAGCTGACCGACGCGCAGCAGTCGGAGATCGAGATGCGTCTCCGCGAGGAGATGAACCGCGTCGATCCCGGCGGCCAGGCGGCCGGCTCCCTGGATCTCACCCACGACGCACACCTCGAGGACCTCTACGCCGAGCACCTCATCCAGCTCGCGAAGAGCGGCGAGCCGCTCGACCTCGCGGGCGCGAAGGTCGTGATCGACTGCGCGAACGGCGCCGCCAGTCACGTCGGCCCGCGCGTGCTCGAGGCGATCGGCGCCGAGGTCACCACGCTCTTCGGGGCACCGACCGGAACGAACATCAACGAAGGCTGCGGATCGACCTACCCGGAGCCGCTGCAGGAGCGCGTCAAGGCCCTCGGCGCCGACTTCGGCGTGGCCCTCGACGGTGACGCAGACCGCTGCCTGCTGGTGGACGAGAAGGGTGATCTCGTCGACGGCGACGCGATCATGGCGATCCTGGCCCGCGACGCGGCGGCCCGCGGCCTCTGGAGCGACCTGCGCATCGTGGCCACGGTCATGAGCAATCGCGGCCTGCATCGAGCCCTGGAGCCCGTGGGCGTCGGCGTGGTCGAGGTGGGCGTCGGCGACCGCCAGGTCGTCGAGGGCCTGCGCCAGAACGGACTGCGCCTCGGCGGGGAGAAATCCGGCCACATCATCTTCGGAGCCGACAGCGGCTTCATCGGCGACGGGCTACTGACAGCGCTGCACGTGCTCGGCGTCCGCGCGCGCACGGGCAAGACGCTCTCCGAGCTGGCTGCACCGTTCGTTCCTTTCCCCCAGGTGCTCCTGGGCCTCAAGGTGGCCGCCAAGCCAGCGCTGGAGACGCTCCCGATCTTCCAGGAGAAGCGGATGCGCTACGAAGAGGAGCTCGGCGCCGACGGCCGCGTGAACGTGCGCTACTCGGGCACGGAGTCCAAGGCGCGCGTGATGGTGGAAGGACCGGACGCAGCGCGCATCCAGGAGATCGGCGACGACCTCGTGGACACGCTGCGCGAGGAGATCGCGGCGCGGGCGAGCACTTGAGAACCTGAGCAAAGATGGCTCATGCTCGACGCGCATCCGCGTTAGCGGATGCGCCAGGGGCATCCAACGATGAGCAAAATGGACTTTTGCTCAGGCTGTGAGAGGAAGGGGCGGGGCGTCGCATCACGGGATTGGGTGATTCCTTTGCGGGTCTGCGGTCCGGATTGCGGTGGAGGAGCAGAGACGGGGTGCGGGGCTGGCCTGACGGCCAGAACTCCGCGGAATCGTCTCGAACGGACGACCTCCCCCGCTTCCTCCGAGAGCCAGCCTCGCCGCTGGCTCCTCCCATCGCCATGAATCATCCGCGTTCCCTCCCCGCGCGTTCCCTGTCACTCGGCCTGTCGCTCCTCTGGGCCTCAGTTCAGCTAATTCCGATGGCCGGGGCCCAGTCGAGCGCCCTGCTGGAGACCTCCCCCATGCTGTCGGCGGAGCTTTTCGCAGGCGACCACGATCGGCACGCGGCGCTTCACTTCACGGAGCACGCGGACGGAACCTGGGTTCGGGGGCGGACCTACAAGGCGCGCGTGTCCGGGTCGGGCTTCACCTACATCCCCTTCCTCGGGTCGGCGGCCCCTGAGAACTACCCGATCGATTTCAGGCTGAAGGCCGCGACACTCGGGGGCGAAGCGCTCGCCCTTTCCGAAGCGGCCAGCGTTTCCCGGAGAGGAGATCGATTTGTCCTCGATCGCGGCGCCGTCGAAGTCCTGTACGACTTCGCGCTGGAGTCCGTCGAGCAGAGTTTCTCGGTCGACGCTGCCGGCGCGAACGGTGACCTGGTGCTCGTCCTGGGCGTCGTCTCACCACTGGATGGCCTGGCGAACGCTTCGGGGCTCCGCTTCGAGTCCGGACTCGGCGGTATGGACTACGGCCTCGCCACTGCGATCGACGGCGGAGGCCGTAGTGCTTCCGCACCCATACGCTTCACGGGAAGTGCCATCGAGATCACGGTTCCCGCTGCGTTCCTCCGCGAGGCCCTGCGGCGGCGTCGTCGTCGATCCCCTGCTGACCACCTTCGCGGTCGATACGGCGAGCCAGGATCAGAGCTATCCGGACGTGGCCTACGACGCGACGACGGACCACTACACCTACGTCTACGAGGACCGCTTCTCAGGCACGGACAACGATATCTTCCGGACGACCCTGACCTCTTCGGGGACCTTCGCTCACAGCGGCTACATCGATGGAAGCTCCGCGAATTGGTATTGACCCAAGATCGCGAACTTGAACTGGGCCGATCGGTCGCTCATCGTGGCAGAGCGCCTTGGCTCCGCGGGGTCGAACGAGATCGTGGGCAGGATCTTCGGCGAAGTCACGCGCATCCTCGGACCGGAGATCATCATCGGTTCCGCGGCGGGCGGCGCGAACAACACGAGCCCGGACGTCGGCGGCAATCGCTCCCTATCCACGGGCCCCACCTTCCTGGTGGCCTGGTGCAGGGGGCTCTCGTCGTCCCAGTACTACGGCCGCTACCGGACCGTCACCTACGACGGCCAGCTGGGGCAGGAGCACTTCCTTGGCACCTCCAGCCAGGTCGTGACGTTCGACATCGCGGTCTCGAAGTCGACCGGAGACCCGCTGACGGTCAACACGTGGAACCTGGCGTACATCTATCGGGATACAGGTACGAACGACGAGCACGTGGACGCCGCCCAGGTCAGCGCGGCCGGCGTGCTCGTCAGCGGTCCGGCTCACATCTATAGCTCCCCCTACCTTTCCTGGGGCATCGACTTCGATGGCGTCGACGTCTCGGACGCGCTGCGCGTCGGATCCAGCGACCCGGTCTACGCCGTCAGTTTCCTTTCGAGCCCCTTCAGCCTCGTCCAGGTCCACCAGATCCTTCTCTGCCGGCAGACGAGTCGAGTCTATTCCTCCAACCTGATCGACGTCGAACATGCGCGTCCAGGTGAGCTCCGCGAGACCGCGACCCTTGGAACCACCAACGAGGAGTTTCTCGTGGGATACTCGGAGTCAGTGCCCGGTACGACGGACTACGCCTTCTACACGACGACGTTCGACCTCGTAGAAGGTAGTCGGGCCGCGATCTCGGAGAGGCGTACACAGCTCGGCACGTCGCCTCGCTATCCGAGAGGTGGTCCGATGATCGCTTCCCAGGCGTCCGGAGGGCGAGCGAGCCGTGAGTCGGCGATGGCGTGGTCCGGGAAGGATCCGGTCCAGCAGGACTACGAGATCATGGGAGCCACCCACCTCGCCAGCGGGCCCGACTCCGCCGCGTACCAGTACTGCTCCGGAGCGCCGAACAGCACGGGCCGCCGCGGCTTCATCGCGCTCTATGGCAACCGCTCGACCAGCGACCCGAAAGCGCTCGTCGCCGTGGACCTTCCGCGCTACTCCTCCGGATTCTTCTTCACCGGAACAGCCCAGGTCTACGTGATCCACCCCGGTGGAAGCCAGGGCGTCCTGTGCGTCGGCGGAGCGATCGGGCGGTATTCGAACTTCGTCGCATCGAGCGGTTCCACGGGGGTGATCAGCCTCAACATGGACCCGAGATTCCTGCCGACCAGCGCCGCGACGATGGCGGCGGTGTCGGGCCAGCGCCTCTTCGTTCAGCTCTGGCACCGCGATCGCGTGCAGGGCGTCATCACGTCGAACTTCACGAACGCGGTTTCGCTGCTGTTTCAGTGACCCTCGAACGGCCGCACGCTGCTCCGACCCGCCCGTCAGGGCGCAAGCTCGCTGTACAGCCAGACCTTGGCGAAATGCCAGTCGCTCTCCACGGAACGCAGCGAACAACCGAGTGACTCCGCGCATTCCGCGTGATCGAGTCCACCGAAGACGCGAAGCTCGACGATTTTCGCCATGCGCGCGCTGTGGACGGCCAGTCGCTGGAGTGTCTCGTCGAGTTCGAGGATGTCGAATGGGGTCCCGCCCCCCGGCATCAGGTCGATCTCGACATCGATGAGGTGAAGATCTCCACCCCGCTTCGCTGCGCCGCGACGACGCGCGGCGTCGACGAGCACCGACCGCATGACCTGGCTCGCCAGCAGGAAGAAGTGCTTGCGGTCGCTCCAGGCCACCTCCTTGCCCGCCAGCTTGAGCCACGCCTCGTTCACGAGCATGGTGGGGTGGAGGGAAGCACCCTTCGGCCCGGTGACCATCTGATGACGCGCGATCGCTCGGAGCTGGTCGTAGACCGTCGACCACACCGCCTCGGACGCAGCGGGGTCCCCGGCGGACATTCGTCGCATGAGATGGGTCAGTTCGTCGGCCACGAATACCATTGTCCTGGCCCGAACCAGAACTGGCAAGCTGCAGGACGCTCACCCTACGAACCGACCTCACCAGGATGAACCAAGACGATTGGACCGAACTCCGGCAGCTCTACGATGCCGCTCTCCCCCTGGATGACGAGGCGCGAGAGGCGTTCTTGAGAGAACGGTGCGAGGGTCGGCCGGAGCAACTGGAGCGCTTGCAGCGGCTGCTGGGCGCCGCTGCCAGGATGGACTCGAGGTTCCTGGAGGGCGTCGCGCCCCGTATCTTCATCCCCGATCGCACCGACCAGATCGATCCTGAGACGCTGAAGAACGGCCGTGTGGGCGACTACGAGATCCAGGAGCTGCTCGGCTCCGGCGGGATGGGGCTCGTCTTCAAGGCGGCGCACGACGGCTCGAAGCGCGTCGTCGCGCTCAAGACGCTAAGGGGTATCTTCGCCAGCGAGGACGAGATGCGGCGGTTCCGGCACGAGTTCCAGCTCCTCGCCCAGCTCAACCACCCGGGCATCGCGCGCTTCTATGAAGCGGGCACCCACGTCGTCGCGGGGCAGCCGCTCCCCTACTACACGATGGAACTCGTCGAGGACGGCCTCGCTATCACCACCTACGCGGCCCGCCAGCGCCTCCCCCAGGAGGCCCGGCTCGAGCTCATGGAGCAGTGCGCAAAGGCCGTCCACCACGGACACATGAAGGGCGTGATCCACCGCGACCTCAAGCCGAACAATCTCCTGGTCGATCGCGAAGGCACGGCGAAGGTCATCGATTTCGGTCTCGCGCGCCCCCAGGACTCGGGCGCGCTCGGCCTGTCGGCGCTCGAGACAGCGGAGGGCAGCCTCATGGGCACGCTTCCCTACATGAGTCCCGAGCACCTCAGCGGCAAGCCCCTCGCGATCGATGTCCGAAGTGACGTCTACTCACTCGGATGTATCCTGTGGGAACTCCTCTCCGGGCAGCCACCGGTTCCGCTCCGCGACATGAGCTTCCTGCGGGCGATCGCCCAGCTCCAGCAGGCCGATCCTCGGCCGGACGCGGCGCTCCCCCAGGAGCTCCGCTGGATCCTGTCGAAGGCCGTGTCGCGGGATCCTTCGCGCCGCTACGGATCGGCGGCGGAGTTCGCCGAGGACCTCGCGCGCTTCCGCGCACACGAACCCATCGAAGCGGCGCCGCCGAGCAGCTGGTATCGCATACACCGAATGGCCCGCAAGTACCGCGCGTTCCTGCTCACGATCGCCAGCATCATCGCCGCTCTGAGCTTCGGCCTCGTCCGCGCGAATCAGGCAACCGCCCGCAGTGAGAAGGATCGCCTCGACGCCATCTCGGCGCGCGACGAAGCGACGGAGCAGGGGAACATCTCGCGCACGCTCAACCAGTTCCAGACGCGCATGTTCGAGGCCCTCGGGAGCTACGCCATGGGCAGCGATGTTCGCGTCCGCGACCTCCTCGACGACCACGTCCCGAAGCTAGAGAAGATCGAGGACCCAAGGGCTCGACTGATCGCGAAGAGCCAGCTCGGGCGAGGGTACTTTCGACTCGGAGCACTCCCGAAAGCCGTCGAGCTGCTCGAATCGGCCAAGGACGAAGCGGCTTTGCTGTTCGAGCCCATGTCGGAATACCGCCTCGACATCGACCTCATGTGGGCGGACCTTCTCGAGGTGATTGGCCGCTATTCGGAAGCGATCGAGTTCACGAAGCTGATCAAACCGCGAGTCGAGCAGGCCTTCGGCTGGAACCACCCCCAGTATCACTATGTTCTGGTGAACCTGGGCATCTGCTACGGCCGCTCTGGCCAGCTCGAGGAAGCGGAGGCGGTCCTGCAGGAGTGCCTGGAAGTGGCGCGTGCGATGCAGCCGGCGAACGAGTCGATGGTCATGGCCGACCTGCACCGACTGGGCCAGAACGCCTCGACCAGGGACCGTCGTGACGAGGCGGAGGCGTACTACGTGGAAGCGCTTCAAATCGCGAGAGATCACGTCGCCGCGACCAGCCTCTTCCCCGTCACGATCCGCATGGACCGGGCCACGAACCTCCGGCTGATGGGACGGAGCAGGGACGCAGTGAGCGAGCTGTTGACGTGCAAGTCGGACTACGAACGGCTCGAGGGATCTGGCCGGAACCAGCTACAGGTGCGCGCGGCTCTCGCGAGCGCTTTGAGCGATGCGGGCCGAACGGAAGAAGCGCTTACCGAGATCGAGGAGGCGGAGGCGTTCACCACCGCGTTCGGCGATGAGCCGAACCATGCGACGTTCATGCTGGCCCTCACCAAGGCGGACTTCCTCGTTCGCATGGAGCGTTTCGAGGAGGCCGAGCCGCTGCTGGAGCGGAGCCGCGAACACAGCGCGAAGGTCTTCGGCAGCGCGGAGGCCCATCGCACGGACTTCCTGCGACTGGAGGGCAAGATCCACCGCAGCGCGGGGCGGCTCGACGAGGCAATCTCTACCGCGCGAGAGGAATGGGACCTCCGCAAGGCGACCGGCGGAGAGAGAGGCTTCAACACCCTCACGGCGCTCGGCATGCTCGTGCAGTATCTCGCCGAGAAGGGCGAAACGTCGGAGGCGCTGGCGCTCGCCCGTGAGCTCGTCGAACTCACGGACGAGAAAGATCCGAAGCACGCAGCTCGCGTCGACTTCCGCGACTCTCTGGCCAAGCAGTCGAGGTAGCTCGCGCGCATGCGCGTCAGAGCAGCAGCGACACCGCGTTCGTGAAGTTGCTTCCCCCCGGCGAATCGCGGTGCCAGGCCTGGAAGTTCCAGGTCTGCCCGGCCGCTCCGACCACGTTTCCGCTTGGTGCCCGCAGAGCCATGGGATCGATCGCCAACGTCGCGCGCCCCGTCGACCCTGTCGTGAAGATCTCCGCGCTCTGCGAGTAGCGTCCGATCGGCGCGCCCGAGATGCAGACGCGACCTGCGCTCCCTGCGGCCGGCACCGTGTCGAAGCCGCCCTGGCTCGTGAGGAAGAAGCCGAACTGACTCAGGGGCAGGCTCGACGCGTGCAGGGTCTTGGACGCGACCGGGCCCGCGCCGCCCGAGATCGAGATGAAACCGTAGTCTCCCGTGGAGTTCAGGGTGCCGTTGCAGTACTGGTAGCCGATGGTTGCCGGTTCTCCGACGCTGGCGACGATCCCCCGCATCTCGAAGGTGCCCGTTCCCGTTCGTACGGGAGCGATCACGCGGAAGGTCTCTCCCGGCAAGCCCGCAGAGAAGGAGGTGGCGATCGAAGCTGGGAACAGCGGTTCGCGATCACCTGCGTCCAGGAGGAGCGTTCGACGTTCGCTCACACCGACCTTGCCGGAGTTCGTCATGTGAACGCCGCTGAAGAGGTACTGGTAGTGATTCGATGCGGGGTCGTACTCGCGATAGGAGACCACGAACTGGGACGCCGTGGCCCCCACGCTCGGGTACGCCTGCTCGGGATTGAGCGGACGGTGCTCGCGGGAGCTCAAGAGAGAGGCCCCGAAGATCTCGTCGCGCTCCGCTCCGTAGACCCACACGTCGTCGCCGCCCGACGGGTTCGTCATGGACGCCGTCACGCAGTAGAGAGCCTCACCGAACAGCGGACCCGGCCGGCTCGTTAGACCCTCCGAAACATCGAGTCCTTGGATCCGAAATCCGATCGAAGGGGTGAATAGAGAAACGGGCGGACTCGAGAGCTGGTTGGTGTCCGTCCAGCGGGCGCCGTAGATCTTCTGAACTCCCGTGGCGAAGTCCTCACGCAGGAAGACGCAGCGCCATTCCCCGTTGCCTGGGCCCCCCGATGACCTGGAGATCGCGGGGAGCGTGAAGTCCTCGGTCGCGGATGGACCCGTCACGGACTCGAGGGTCGATACCGAGGGCGGCGTCGCGGTGCTGTGCGGCTGGACGGGCGTCACGGCAGCGCTTCGGATGACGCGTCGGCCGGGGACCAGGAGTTCGCGCTCCCAGACGATCTTGAAGAGCGAGGGCCCGCTCGACTTTCCGGCGACGTCGCATGCGTGGTTGTTCCACTGCCCCACGAACGTATCGCCGACGATGACCCGTGGGCTCAGGTCGAGGTTGCTGGAGCGGATGGCGACCGCGTAGACGTCGTTGAGTCCGCTCGCGTTCGCGCCGAGCGCCGTGACGAGGTACTGCCGGGATCCAGAGTCGCTAGCCACCTTCGGCAGAACCCAGTTCGCCGTGGTGAAGTCCACCCAGATGGCCGTGGTATTCGCGTTCACCTGGACGAAGCGAACGTCGTGATCGGTGGCCGAGAACGGAACGTCGAAGACGTAGCCGGTGCTCGTGGAGCCCATGCTGGACGTCGCCCCCAGAAAAGCAACGTCGGGCGTGATCGCGTCCTTCGCCAGGTTGAGGTACAGGCTCGTCGACGAGATGACTGGATCCACGGTGATGGGGTCGCTCGCCCCCGCGAGGAAAGCCCGGGGCACTTCGAGACGGACCTGCCCCTCGATCAGGTGAATGGGTAGCTCGAGTCGGCTCCCCGCAGCGTCGAAGACGACCGCGTGCTCGTAGTCCACCGCGCCCCAGGCGTTCTCGAACCGAACACCGGAGGAGGATTCCCTGGCAACGAGGTCCGTGTCGACGTCCACGTGAAGGACGAGGTTGCCCCGCAGTCCCGCGGCATTCAGAACGAAGCTCTGCTCGACGGATCCCATCGAGACGTCGTAGACCTCGTCGATCGGGCCCCGTCCGAGAATGACCCGATTCCCCTGGAGACGGACGCGAGTGGCTTCCGGAATTGGCATCGGCTCACCGGCGGCGGTCACGCTCGCGAGCCCGAACCGGACGGGGAAGTTGCGCGGTGCTTCGCTACCGAAGAAGGGCACGTAGGTGAAACCACCGATATCGGCGGAGGCCTTGAAGTGCCGCCCGCGGCACCAGAGAGTCCCGTCGTGCTCCTGGAACACCACGACGTCGGACTCCAGAGGAAGCTCTACGGAAGAGCCTTCCGCCTCTCCCGGAGAGTCGAGGAATTCGAGAGCAGGGGACGCGAACTGCCCGACCGCGAGAGGCGATCCGAAGAGAGCCATGGGAAGAAAGAGCGTGAGAGTCGTGGCGTTCATGGTGAAGAGTGCCCGGTTGGCGATCGCAGGAATCCGCCCCGCGTGAGGTGAGGGTCGCGAGCAAGAGGCTCGCTCGAGGCTTCACCGCAGGCCGCTCCGGGAGACCGCAGAGAAACTCTGGATTCAGGGCTACGCTCTACGGGATCCCCCCCGTTCGGACCGGCCCCTTGCTTTGGGCCCCTGCTCCGCTACCCCACCATCTCCAGGGCGCGTCGGCCGCCCTGGCGCGATCGCAAACGCTCGTGCGACCTCGAAACGAGCAAGGGAACTGCCCCCCCACGCCCACTCGCCTGCGATACTCCCCGGATGCCCCGCCTCGCCGTCGCCCTCGAGACCTCTTCGCGCCCGTCATCCATCGCCGTATCCATCGATGGAGGTCCGCCCCGGCTTTCGAGCCTGGACGAGTCGAAGTCGCACGCGAGCGACCTGCTCCCGCTCCTCGACGAGATCGTCCGCAGCGCTGGCGCCGAGGCCTCGGACATCGAGCGCATCGTCGTGGGCACGGGGCCAGGCAGCTACACCGGGCTGCGCGTGGGCTCGTCGACGGCCCTCGGGCTCTCGATCGGGCTCTCCGGGGAGGGCTCCGGCCCGGAGCTGCTCGGCATCTCCTCCTTCGAGGCGCTCGCCTACGCGGCCCTTCGCGCCGGAGAGCGCGCCGCTGTCCTTCGCAACGCCTTCGGCGGCAGCGTCTACCTGGCCGCCTACGGCCGCTCGCTCACGGGACTCATCCAGTTCCAGGAACCGATCTGCTGCGCGGCCGAGGAGGCCGTGGAGATCCTCGGGTCGGAGCGGATCTGGCTGGCGGACGACGGGGCCCTCAAGGCCATCGACGCCGTGATCCCCGAGAGCCGCCGCGGAAGCATGGAGGTTCGGAGCGAGGACCCGAATGCCGCGGCTCTGCTCTCCCTCGGCGCGCTGGAGTCTCCGACGAAGGGCACCTGGGACGAGCACCGCGGCGCGGACGGCGTGAAGCCTCTCTACCTGCGCGCGTTCGAGGCCAAGCTACGGCGCAGGTAGGTGGCGTCGATGTCCTCCGCCCCGCCCCTCGCTCTCCCCTCTCCCGCGCCACTCTCGGGCCGCGGCTGGATCGCGCTATGGCTTCTCATCGGCCTCGCGCTGCGCCTCTATCCCATCCTCTGGGGCTCCGCGATCCACGATCCGGACCAGTTCGCCCTGCACCCCGACGAGTCGAAGATCGTTCGCTACGCCGACGACTTCCCGGACTCCCTCGCGACGAACGAGGACTTCCGGTATCCGCTGCTCGTCCACCACGTGGGCTCCCTCGCCTGGTGGCCCGTCAAGACCGCGTTCGGCTGGGGCGACGACGGCGTGCTCGTGAAGTACTCCGAGGATCAGGACTGGATGCCCGACGGGGCATCGATGGTCGGCGACTGGAGCTACGAACGCGCGCTCCTGTTCCTGCGCGCGCTCCTCGTGCTGATCTTCGGCCTCGGTGGAACGCTGCTGATCCTGGCCTACGCCCGGCGGCTCGGCTTCGGCCGAGCAGGCCCTTGGATCGCTGCGGCGACCGCGCTCCAGCCGTGGCCCGTGGTCACCAACGCCGTGGTACAGACCGATACGGCAGGCGCGTTCATGCTGCTTCTCGTGTTCCACGTCGCGCTCGTCGTGGACCAGCGAAAGCGGTTCGAAGGGAGCGACGCGCTTCGCCTCGGCCTGGCGCTCGGCGCGGCCGTTGCGGCGCGCTACACGTCCGGCATCGGCGTGGTCGCAGTCCTCACGATCGCCGCGGCAGCGGTGCGCCGGGGTGACCTCTCGATCAGCCGCGGCGCGGCCTTCCTCGCGAAGACCGGCGCCGTCTCCCTGGCGACCTTCGTGGCGATCGTCCCCGGCTGCGTCTACCGGTTCGAGGACTTCAAGAACTCGATCGTCTACGAGTATCGCAGCAAGCAGGAGATCACCTCGTGGGATCTCGATCAGTTCTGGGACGCGCTCACCCAGTGCGCGCCCGTCTGGATCCTGGTCCCGTCGGCGGTCGGCCTGGCTCTCCTTGGGCGCGGCCACCGATCCGCCGCTCTGCTCGGAGCGATCCTGTCGCTCAGCGCTTACTTCGCGACCGCCGCCAAGGCGCTCGTTCCGGACTACTGCATGCCGCTCATGCCGCTCGCCGCCGCCTGCACGGGAATCACCCTGAGCACGTTGTCACGGTGGCGGCCAGCGGGAGCGGGCCGCGCCATCGCCGCGGCGTACGTGCTCTGCGCCCTCGGCATGACCGCAGCGACCGTGTATCAGCGCTATGCGTCGGACACGCGATACCGGGCCGACGACTGGATCAAGGCGCACATCCCCCCGGGCCCGCTCGGGTTCCCGCCCTCGGCGCTCGGCAAGAAACGAACGGCGCTTCGGGCCCCCGCCGGCTACGAGTTCGTCGACGTCCACACGAAGCCCGAATGGATCGTGTTCCCCCGGCGCCGCTTCCTGCCGATCTACAACGTCTTCGAGGACCCGAACTACTACCCGAGGTTCCCGTTCGACCCGGTGAAGCGCACGCTCGGCCGCCTCGGCCCCAGGGACTTCGACTTCTTCGAGGACGTGCTCTTCGAGCGGCGGCGCGGGTACAGGTACGACCTCGTGGAGACCATCGAGCGGTCCGACTGGCCGCTCGACTACCGGGGCTACGACGTGCGCATCTATCGCAAGTCGGCCGAAGACGGAGACGGCCCGCTCAGCTCCGATAGTCCGCGTTGATGCGCACGTAGTCCGCCGAATAGTCACAGGTCCAGCACTCGGCTTCTTCCGTGCCAGCGGCGAGGTCGAGTTCGATGCGGACCTCGTGATCCTTCAGCATGTGCTCGTGCGCGGCGTTCTCGTTCTCGGGGCACGGGACGCCCGCGCGGTAGACCTCGGCTCCGCCGATGCGCAGCGACGATCGCTGGGGGTCGAAAGGGACGCCCGCCCGCGCGGCGGCGGCGACGATGCGTCCCCAGTTCGGATCGCGTCCGTGCACGGCAGTCTTGACCAGCGGGCTCGTCCCCACCGTGCGGCCCACCAGGACCGCAGCCGCCTCGTCCGGAGCGCCGGTGACGCGGATCGAGAGAAGTCGCGTGGCACCCTCTCCGTCCGCGGCGATCTTGCGCGCGAGGTCCTGTGCCATTCGAGTGACCGCGGGTTCGATGTCGGGCGCCTCGCCGGCCAGACCGGTGCCCCATAGAACGACGGAGTCGTTGGGCGAGGTGTCGCCGTCCACGGTCATGCGCTGGAAGGAGCGCCCGTTGACGCGCTGCAGGAGCCCGCGCGGATCCTCCCCCAGGGACGCGTCCGTGAGGAGGAAACCGAACATGGTGGCCATGTCCGGATGGATCATGCCCGAGCCCTTGGCGAAGCCCATGAGGCGCGGACCGTCGCCGTCCTGACCGAGGGAATCGACCACCATCTTCGGCACGAGGTCGGTGGTCATGATGGCGCGCGAGAACTCCTCCGCTCCCCCTTCGCTCAAGCTGTCGCAAAGCCCGGGAAGCGCCGTGAGGATTCGATCCATCGGCAGGAGCGCTCCGATCACGCCCGTCGAGAAGAACAGGACCTCTTCCGGAGCGCAGCCGAGCCGCTCGGCCGTGCGGCGGGTCACGGTGCGGTTGTCCTCCAGCCCCTGGGGGCCCGTCGAGCAGTTGGCGTTCCCGGCGTTCACCACGATGGCGCGGACGTGCCCCCCGGAGGCTTCCAGCGAGGCGCGGGACACCGGAATGTGCGCGCCGAGCAACAGGCTCTTCGTGAACACGGCCGCGAGTGGGCGCGGCTCATCCGCCACCATCAGCGCGAGGTCGAGGCGCTGCTTGTTCTTGCGGATGCCGGAGTGGACGGCGGAAGCGCGGAAGCCGCGTGGTAGAAGGGGCTGGCTCTGGTTCATGGTGAAACCCCACCAGTATGCTCTTCGCGGAGGGATCCACCAAGACAGCAGTGAGAACGAAGGGCGCCATGGCCAGGAGTCTGCGCCACGGATTGCCGTTTCTCGAGTCCTTGCAGAGCCCGCGCCCGCGGCGTGGCACCCAAACCCGGTTTCGAAGAAGGCAGCGCATCCGGGGTGCCTGCCCCGGCGTATTCCTGGCCATGAAAGGCGTTCTCTTCGTCGTCTACTCGACCCGGGCCAAAGCAGAAGAAGCTCGCCGTCAACTGGTCGTGCAGCCCCCCTACTCGCGCCTGCAGGACACCAGGGTTCACGACCGGGACCTCGATCCCCTGCTCGGAGTCGACCTCGACGGGACCTCCGCCCAGCTCGCCAGGGAGGAGGATGTGCTGAGACGCTTCGCGGTCATTTTCGGAGCGAGCGTGCTGGCAGGTCTCATCATCGACCTCTCCGGTTGGCTGGGGGACATCGGACTGGTCGCAACGATGGGACTGGGATCCCTGGGGATCGCGCTCGGAACGCTCGCCGTGCTCTTCTCGCGCCACCAGCCGCTCGATCACGCGCTCCGGCAGGTGGATGACGAGATCGAACGAGGGCGCGTGCTGCTCACGATCCCGACCGACGAGGCCTGCCAGGAGATCGCGGACCGTACGGCCAGGGAGTCCGGCGGCCAGCAGATCTTCTCCGCGTGAGCCAGGAGTCTGCGCCATAGAATGCGATTCCGCGAGCACCGCCCGGATCCGCGCTCGCGGCGTTGCGCCCAACCCCAATGGCATCCTGGCGCCGAAGAATCGGCTAACCTGGGCCCATGATACGTGGCTCTCTCGGCGTCACCGCCCTTCTCTCTGTCCCCTTCGTCGTCGCGAGCTGGAGCCCGGATCGGGCCAGGAGCGCCTCCGCGGCGGAGCTCCTCTTGGAGCTCGATGGCCAGGGCCGGCTCGGAGGTTCGATGGCGGGCCGACTGAGGCGGGAGTCCCGTGTCGAAGTAGCGCCACTCGAAGCGGGTGGCGGCACCATCTTCAACGTGGCGGACGACGCGTTCGTCGCAGAGGACTTCCTCGAATTGCCGACCTCGGCCTTCACGGTCGAGGGCTGGGTCGCCGTCGAAACGCCCCGGCGCTGGGGCGGCATCCTGGGCGCGATCGAGGACAACGGCGCCTTCGAGAAGGGCTGGCTCCTCGGCTACGACGACTCGGCCTTCACCTTCGGGATCTCGACGGCGTCCACCGACGACGGCGACGGGCGCCTCGTCTACCTCCGCGCCGCATCCCCTTACCTGGTCGGCCGCTGGCACCACGTCGCAGCGACCTACGACGGAAGCACCTCGCGCCTCTACGTCGACGGCGTCCTCTCCGCCGAGTCCACCGAGACGCAGGGCCCCGCCCTGATGTCCGACTCCGCGCGGCTGACCGTCGGCGCGTACCGCGACTCAGACGAGTTCTATCCCCACGACGGTCGCCTCGCCGACCTGCGCTTCTACGACCGCGCCCTCGACGAGCCCGAGCTTCAGGCGGCTGCCGCCGAGGGCGCGGACCGCGCTGGCCGCGAGCCCTGGACCGACGCGCTCTTCGAGTGGACGATCCCGCCGTACCTGACCTGGCCCCGAACCGACGGCGTGAGCGTCTTGGCGGAGACTCGCCTCCCCGGTCTCGCCCGCCTCTACGTCCGAATGGACGACGAGCGCGCCTGGGTCGAGTTCGAGCCCGCGACCCCGACGCCAAGCACGATCCACGAGTTCGTCGTCAGGGGCCTCGAGCCGGACACGAAGTACTTCTACCGCATGTCCGCAACCGAAGCGATCGGCGGGCGACAGGAGACCACGGTGGATAGCGAGACGCGCTCCTTCCGCACCGCACCCGACCGCGACGACCGAGCGTTCACCTTCACCGTCGTCGGCGATACCCAGTCCCAGGGCGACGTGGCGAAGCGCGTGTCGGACCTCGCTTTCGAGCACCGCCCGAACTTCGTCGTTCACTGCGGCGACCTCGTCGACACCGGATCCACGCACGCGGACTGGACCGACACTTTCTTCCCGAGCATGCGCCCGCTCATCGAGCACGCGCCCCTCGTGCCCGTGCTCGGGAACCACGAGCAGGACGCTCGCCTGTACTACGACCTGATGTCGCTGCCCGAGCCAGAGCGCTGGTACTCACTGCGCTACGGGCACGCGGAGTTCTTCCTGCTCGACGGCAACCGCTCCCTGGCGGACCAGTCGGAGCAGTTGGAGTGGCTGAAGGGCGCGCTCGCCGACTCCGAGGCCACCTGGCGCTTCGCGGTCCTGCACCAGCCGCCGTACACGTCGGACTCCGACGACTACGGTGACACGACCGAAACGGGCTCCACCCGTGGTGACCTCAACGTCCAGAACATCCTCGGCTTGCTGGAGGCGCACGGCGTCGACCTGTGCTTCTCGGGACATGTCCATGACTACGAGCGGACCTTCCCCATCAAGGACGGCAAGGTGACCTCCTACGCCGACGGAGGCGTCATCTACGTGACCGCGGCCGGGGGCGGGGGACACCTGGAGGACTTCGACGCGACGAACACCTGGTTCGGGCACAAGAAGATGCGGCGGCACCACTTCGTGCACGTGGCCATCCACGGCGACCAGCTCGAACTCCAGGCGATGGACGAGGACGGGCGGCTCTTCGATGTGCTCGCCTTGACGCAGCGCGGGCGGTAGGAGTTCGCGCCCGGTTCGGAAGCGGGCCCAGGACCGAGCCCAGAACCGAGCCCAGAACCGGGGCACGAAAAAACCCTGCCCCGCGCCCATCGCTGTCGCCAGCAACCGCCCCGGGGCAGGGTCGGTTCGAACGAACCGCGTGACCTTTACAGGTCCTGCGGACGCAGCGTGGCGCGGCGGTTCTCGGTGGCGCGGTGCTCGGCCATCGTGATCATCTCGCGGACCTTGGCGTCAAGCGCACCGTAGAAGTCGGACGAGACGTTGAGGGACGCCATCGCCTTCGTGCGGCTCTTGCTGATGATGAGGTCGCCGGTTGCGGCCTTCTTCTTCGAGCCCTTCTTGCCAGCAGCCTTGCGTGCGGGGGCCTTGCGGGCGGGAGCTTTCTTGGACGCTTTCTTGGTCGAGCGTGAGGCTTTTTTCTTAGCCATGGTTCGTGGGCCGCTCCTTTGGAACGGCAAGGGTTCTTGGGGGGTGGTTTCCGGTGTGCGGTGGCATGTTGGAATCCGTGACGCTGCGCGAGGTTGGCTACCGGAAATGGCAATGTCAACGATCAGAATCGAAGGGTATCTGGCATTTCAGCCGCGAATCCGCAGGATGGCGGGTCATGGTTCGTACCGCTTCGGTCGACGATAGCCCTGGTGAAGTGGCCCGAAACGGCCGATAGAGCCCCGTGAAGCCCCAAAACGCCCCCGATACGAACGACGGAGACGGTGCAGCGAACACCGATCTGAAGGCGTATCCGTCGCGAACCGCGAGAGTCGGGAAATCCGTCCAGCGCGGCGTTTTCCGGGCGATTCTCGGCCTTGGGTGGCTTTCCTTCGCGCTGATCGCCGTCGCCACGATCATCGAGCACCACCCGAACCTCGAGCGCTGGATCGCGGACGCCGTCGCGGAGCGCGTCGAAGGCCCGCTCGGCCAGAAGGTCGAGATCGACGATGTGGACGTCCTCTGGCTTAAGCGAAGCGTCGCCATCACCGGCCTTTCCATGGGACCGAGCGCCGGCGTGAACCCGCGCGGCGGAGGCGCCGAAGTCCCGCGCGAGGACCCCCGGCAAGGGCTCATGGCTCGCCAGATCAGCCTCCGCTTCGGGTGGTCGCTCACCCGCGGAGTCTACGCAGACCGAGTCGATGTCGACGGCGGCTCGATCCTCCTGTCCGAGTCCATGTCCCGCGGGCTCCAGGATTCAGGGTCTGAATCCGAGGGTTCTACCGTCGACCTCCTCGCCCAGAGCCCCGAGGTCGCCCTGCGCGACTTCGCGATTGCGCTGGCCCTCCCAGGGGGCCGAACGATGCACCTCGGGACGGCCAACGTGTCACTGACCCAGCCTTCCAGTGAGGCGACCGGTTCGGTGGGAACTCGAATCTCTGGACGCTTTACTCCGAGCCTCCGGATCGGCGAGTTCGGCGACCCCCCGCCCCAGGAGGACGGCCAGGGCAATATATGGATCAGCGGAACCGTCGGCGCCGATCGGATCGCACGCGTCAGCGGCGTGGCGAGGTCGCTGGCGCTCTCCCTCGAGCCCGTGGGCGACATCGCGCCCGTGAGTGCGCTGGCTCGATTCGAACCGAGAGCTCGGCTCGATCTCACGCTGGAAGCCACTTACGAACTCGATCATTCGGTGCTCCCGGCCGTGGCCGCCAGGATTCAGATGCGCGAGGGCAGCCTGGTGCTCCCCTGGCTGGAAGGGTCGCGCTCGCGCCCTGTGACGGGCGTCGACCTCCTCGCCGAGGTCGGGTTCGACCCTGAAGGCGCGTCCGACGCGCTCGACCCGAGCGCATGGAGCGCCGGCGGCACGCTGACCGCACAGTGGGAGGAACTCGAGGGAAACGCCGCGTTCCGCGCGGGGACCCGCGCGCCGCAGGGGTCGACCCTCGAAGTCTGGGTCGATATCCCCGGCGCGCCGCTCGGGGAGAGGCTGAGTGAACTCGCCGCCGGGCAGGAGGGCATCGTCGAGCTGGATCGCATGCTCGCGCCGGAAGGGTCCGCGGACGTATCGATCGGCGTCAGGATCCCGACGGTTCAAGTGCCTGACCAGCCCGTCTCGCGGTCGCTGGAACGCCTGATCCTCATTCGCGCCCGCGGCGACGCGAGCCTCGCATACCACGGTGGAATCGATCGGCGCACCGGACGTCGCGACATCGGTTTCCCCCTCCCGGTCCGCCGCGTCGTCGGCGACGTGACGTGGAGCATCCGGCCCGAAGGCCGCTTCCCCGGACAGCTCGCGTTCTACGATATGTCGGGCACGCACTCCGGCGGTCCCGTCGACGTTCAGGGTTCGCTCCACTTCACCCCCATCTGGCGCTTCGCCGACGAATCCCTCATCGACCTCGTCCCGACGCCGTTCCACCTCGTGGTGACGAGCCAGCGCCTTCCCCTCGACCGGGACTTCGAGACGGCGATGCGCGGGCTGTACGGCGTTCCGGAGGTCGCCGAGCTCATCCCCACTTGGAGCCCCGGAGGCGGCACGCTCGATCTCCAGCTCGAGCTGTGGCGCACCGTCGACCGGCGCGAACTCAGCATGGACCTCGATACGACGCTCGCCGGCGTGGGCTTTCGCTGGCGCGAGCTGCCCATTCCGATCGAGGGCGCGACGGGGAGCCTCAGGATCCAGACCGATGGCGGAGGGCCGGAGCGCGGGCGAGCCCTCGTGCAGTTCGACCTGGAGGCGACGACCCCGATCGCTCGCGAACCGCTGCACGTGCACGGACGCGTGGCGGGCCAGGGTGCGCCGGAAGGGAACGCGCGCAGCGTCAGCTGGATCGAAGTGGACGCCCGTCGCGTGAACGGTCGATCCCCGGAGCTCCGGGAGGAACTGGCGCGCAAGAGCCCCGACGCTGCCGCAAGCCTCGACGCCACGGGCGTCTCGGGCTTCGTGGACCTCTTCCTCACGGCCGTTCAGCCCCTGCCATCGCTCGAAGCCGCCGCTCTTCGGGCGAGCCTCGCGAGCCCCGACACCGGCGAGTTGCCAGGCCTCGACGCCTACCTCGGGGGCATGGAGATTCACGCCGAGATCCGGCCGAACGACTCCCGCGGCGGCCTGAGCGTCCAGCCGACCCAGTTCCCGATCATCACCCGCGAGGTGCAGGGACGACTCCTCGCGACGGCGCTGATGCCGCCCGAGGTTCTCCCGGACCCCTCGGGCCCCGACGCGCCGCACATGGCCATGTCGGCGGCCATTCAGGGCCAATGGCGCCAGGTCGGCCCGAGCGTTCCGATCGTCTCGCGCATCACCACCTCCGGCGACGGCCCCGTTCGCCTGTCAGCGTTCGGCGCAGGGCTCGACATCGCGAACCGAAGCCTCGTCGGGTCCCTCACGAACGCGGCGCGCGCGGCGAGTTCGGCGGAGGGCGGGATGGACCCCGTGGACACGGACGGCATCGACGTCGCGGGACGCGTGGACTTCGCCGCCGCCTTCACGCTACCCGAAGCCCCGGGCCTGCCCACCACCGATAGCGTGATCGGAGTCGAAGCGCGCCTCGACAAGCTCGGCGTCGGCGGCAGCCAGATCCTGCGAGATGTGTCCGCGCACTTCCGATTCGACGCCGCGACCGAGGAGTGGATCGGTGAAGAGATCGACGCTCGTCTCGGCGAAACGGCGATCCAGCTGTCGGGGCTCGTCTACCAGCCTGAGCCCGACGGGTCGACGCTGCGCGCTCGCCTGAGCGCAAGGGGACTCCCCATCGACCGTGAGCACCTGAGCTTCTTCCTCGACGAGGAGACCCTGCGCACGGTTCTCGACGATCTTCGAGCGAGCGGCACCTTCGACATCGACGGAGCCTGGCTCGAGTTGACCGAGCGCCGCGACGGAACCCGGCACGTCGAACTCGACGGACAGATCCGGATCGAGGACGCCTTCATCAACCTGGGCGCTCCGATCGAGGTCGCGCTCATCGAGTCGATGGACCTGCACCTGAACCACGAGGGAAAGGAACTCCGCTCTCGCGCGACCATCGACGGCCTCTTCGGCGCGATCGCCGGCAGGCGCCTGGAGAACGCCCGGATGCAGATGACCTATGTCGGCCAGCGGCTCGTGATCGAGGCCTTCGACGGTGGCTTCGAGGGCGGTCGCCTGCGCGCGCTCGGGAGCGACGTCGCGCGGGGGGCCGACCTCTTCGCCATGGACCTGAAGGCTCCCTTCCCCTTCCGCCTCGCCGCCCAGATGAGCACCGTCGACATCGGCGAGTTCCTCCGCGGCGTCTTCGACTCCAACTTCGCCAACCGAGGTGAGATGGACCTATCGATGAGGCTCGCAGGCGACTTCGAGCACCTCATCGAGATGCGCGGCGGCGGCAAGATCACGATCCGGGACTCGGCGCTCTGGGCCATCCCGGTCTTCCAGGCGCTCTCCCAGCGCCTCGGCATCGACACCACGGTGCTGTTCCGGGAACTCATCTGCGAGTACACCATCGAGGACGGTGCGCTGCTGCTCGACCGGATGCGCGTGGACAGTGACCTGCTCTCGCTCGTGGGAAGCGCCTCGATGACGTTCGAGGGCGACGTGACCAGTGACCTGGAAGTGCGCTATCGGCTCGTCGACGCGCTGGGTCCTCTCACGCGGCTGCTGTACCGCATTCAGAACAGCCTGCTGCGGGTCTCGGTCCGCGGAACGATGGACCGCCCGACGGTGGTGCTGCGCGGCCTGATCTCCCAGTTCTTCGCGCCGAGCGACGAGCGCGACCGACTTCCCTTGCCGGGCTTCAGCGAACGGCCCGCGCGCTTCTGATGACAGCTTCCCAGGGGACTCCGGGTCCCAAGAAAGGCCCCAGGAAGGGCGCGCTCGGCGTCGACCACGGCTCGAAGCGAACGGGCTTCGCCGCCACCGACACGATGAGGCTCGTCATCACGCCGCTGGACGCGCCCGAGGGCGGCGATCCGGCTGCGCTGAAGGAGCTCGCGAAGCTCCTGGGCGAGCGCGACATCAGCCACCTAGTCGTCGGCTATCCGTGGAACATGGACGGCACGAAGGGCGGGCGGGCCGCCGAGGTGGACCGCTTCATCGCCGAGGTGGAGGCGCGCTACCCGGAACTCGTGATCGTCCGCCAGGACGAGCGACTCTCCACCAAGGAAGCAGAAGAGCGGCTGCGCGAGGCCGGCTATCACGGGAAGGATCGCAAGGCGCGACGTGACCCGTGGAGCGCGATGGTGCTGCTCGAGGACTGGATCCGCGAGGGCGAACCGGCCTGACGCGCCGGGCTACAGGAGGCCCGCAAGCCAGCTCACGATGCCGGCGCGCACCTCGGCGCTCTTCTTGTCGTGAACCGGATGATGGCGCTGACCGTCGAGGATCCGGACCTCGACCTTCGAGCCTGACTGCGCCGCCGTGGGGCCGGGGTCACTGATCGAATCTTCGCTGCCGTGCAAGAAGAGCGTCGGCACGTTCAGCGCGCTGACCTTCGGCAGGTGCTCTCGGGCGCTGCGCTCCGCCTCATCGATGGCGCGCAGCGTGATCTGGTCGTGGGTCAGCTCCGAAGCGGACCACGCGGTCGCCTGGGCGGCCGCAGACGTCAGGGCGTCGGCCGTGTAGCCGGTGCTTCCGACGCTGTCGGGGCCGATCTTCTTGAAGAACTTCGAGAAGCCCTTGGGCGCCGCTGGACGCACGAAGGCTGGCTTCCAGAGCGGAGCGATCAGGACGAGTCCCGCGAGAACACCGGGATGGTCGACCGCGTAGGTGGCCGCGTAGTTGGCCCCGAGCCCGATGCCCACGAGAACCTTCGGCTCGTGCGGCATGCGGTAGGCGAGGTGGTCCTGGATCTCCTGGATGTCGCGACACACCTCGCGCAGGCCGTTCGAATGACCGCGGGTCCCTTCGGTCAACCCATGACCGCGCAGATCGGGGAGCGCGACGGCCCAGCCCGCCTCAGCGAGATCGCTGGCCAGCGACTTGTAGCGGTCGCCGGTGTCCCCTGCGTCGTGGATCACCGTGACCGCGCCCTTCGGCTCGCCGCGAGCCGCCAGCTCGAGCACGGTGAGCAAGAACATCCCCTTCATCGAGGAGTGCGATAGACCTTCGGCCACCTCCCCCGTCTCGGTCGAGTCGCGCAGCTCCAGGTTCGTGAGGAAGAAGTCGTCTTCGATCGCCATCGTTTCGCCAGGGAAGGGTGGGCCGCGGGGAGGGCCGTGGAAGAGAGGTGGTCCGTTCAGATGTGCGGATCAGCGTGATGCTCTCCGCGTTCGGGCAGTATGATGCCGCGCGGTGCGAGAAGCTGGGGCAGTCGCTCCGCGGAGCCTCCATTTTTGGGGACGATCGCGGGGAGGAAAGTCCGGGCTCCATGGGCGAAGGTGGTTGTTAACGGCAACCGGTCGTGAGGCCAGGGAAAGTGCAACAGAGAGGAGACCGCCGATCACGCTCCGAAAGGGGCGCAGAGGCAAGGGTGAAACGGTGCGGTAAGAGCGCACCAGCGCTCCCGGTGACGGGAGCGGCTTGGTAAACCCCACCTGGAGAAAGACCAAATAGGGAAGGGCATGTGGCGCCAGCCTGCGTCCAGTTTCCTTTCGGGTTGGTCGTTCGAGGCCGGCGGCGACGTCGGTCCCAGAGAAATGACTGTCGCGTCGCTCCCTCGGGAACGGCGTACAGGACCCGGCTTACAAGGCTTCTCGCACCATTTTCTTTCCTAACGAAAATTTTAGGAACCTGCCCAGTCGATGCGCGGTCTGCCCCAGCGTCGCAGCACACCCCCAACGGGTTGTATTGCAGTGACTTGGGAACGGACGGCCGAGGGAAGTTCCGCGGCCCGCTGCTGCGCGACGAAGGCACTTCATCTAGCGCATGCACCCTCTTCCCACGCAGGATCTTGCACTGGGTGCCTTGACGGATCTTGCTGATCCCCTCATTCTGAGGACGCGTGGCCGATCTTTCTTGATCGGCAGCGCGATGCGGGGCAGCGCTTGCGCTCCCCGGGGCCCGAAAAAAACAAGGCTTGGGAAGGCCACCGCACATGACCTTCCCCAGCGAGCTGCGCGGGGTGACCCGGGGATCACCCACCAGGGGTTCACCCGATCCTCCTTGCGGACCATCCCGCTGGGATGATCCTTGGGATCATCCTTTGGGACCGTCTCTTTGGGACGGGTTCCGCGCTGCCCACTGCGAGAGGCGCGCTTCGCACAGCCGCCTCCCGATCGCCTCTGAGCCGTGTGCATCGGCCTGGTTCCAGCCCACCTTTCCAGAAGGTTCGAAATTTCTTCGGACGCCCTGGATGCGTGGCCTCGGGAGCGAGTCCCCCACGATCCCTCACTTTTCCCCAGCCCTCGCCACCGACTCGACGCCATGGAATTCGTTTTCGTCGTCCCCAGGACCGCGCTGTTCCCGGAGCATGCTCCGCACGGCCTTTGCCTCTTCGGCAGCGGGACGGGTGGCTGGACGGGACCCCTTTGGTCGCGAGAGCAATTCGACTCGTGTGTCCGAGAGGAAGGATTCTTCGTCGAGCGTCCGTACGCCGAGCGCACGCCGAGCCTCAAGCAGGTGATCCCTTACACCGTCGTGGTTCGTGGAGAGGAGGTGCTCCTTCTCCAGCGGACGAAAGGCGGCGGCGACGCCCGCCTTCACGACAAGTTGACCCTTGGCGTCGGGGGTCACGTGAACCCCATCGATGCTGTCCCCGCTGTAGTCCCCGCTGTAGTCCCCGCTGGCGTCCCCGCTGGCGCGTCCGCTGGCCCAAGGGCCGAGCGAGTTCTGGACCCGTTACCCGCGGCCACGCGCCGTGAAGTCATGGAAGAAGAGCTTATCGTGACCGGCGAGACTCGCCTGGTCCCGGTGGGGCTCATCAACGATGACACCAACCCGGTGGGCGCCGTCCACGTTGGCTTCGTTCAGGTCCTCCACCTTCTCGGTGGGGACGCGCGGATCCGCGAGGTCGAGCAGCTCCAGGGTGAGTTCGTCCCCTTTGCCGAGCTGCAGTCGCGGCTCGAGGGCGGCGCCAACTTCGAGACCTGGTCCAGCCTCCTTGTACCCCACCTGGATCAGATCCTCGCCCTCTCCTCGAACGGTGCCTCTTCCGAAGGGTCCACCGCGCACGAGGATGGCGGCCCCACCCATTCCACGACGTCCGAGAAAGCGACCGCAACCGTCTGAGTCCGAAGCCGCCGGTTCGCACGCCGGTGGATTCTGCAAGGACGTTCGTTTTCGAAGGCGCCACTTTCCGCGATCGCGATGGTTTTTCATCGAGAGCGCACCGCACAGGAGAATCGCGCGCAAGCGCACCGTCACCAACATGGCATTCACCGCATCTGCCCCGACCTCGGTCCGCAAGGCCCGCCAAATGACGCAAGAGAAGATCTATGACGCCCTCCAGGGCGCACGCACGGCCGACAAGGTCACCGTCTACTTCAAGGATGGACGGGCCGCCACCGGCGCGCTGATCTTCAACCCCTTCAAGGGAAGCGGCCGCGTCATCGACGTGGACAAGGAGACATCGATCGATTTCCTGATCGACACGATTCGTGAGCTGAAGCTGGCGTAATCGCTGCTGCGATCGCGCCGAAAGGAAAGCGGCCCCGCCAGGACTCGAGTCCTGGCGGGGCCGCTTTCCTTTTGGAGCGTGGCGACTCCTCAGCGGAAGAGCACCGTCAATCCATCGGTGAAATTGGAGACAGGGGTCCCGCCGACGGAGTCGCGGTACCAGGCCTGGAAGTGGAACTCGTCGCCGGGCAGCGCAGCGAGGAATCCCACTGCGCTCGGGATGGCAGCCGAGTTGATGGCCAGGGAGATCGTTCCGCCGGGACCCGCGTTCTGGACCTGGCCGGGGCCGACGTAGCGTCCGAGGGCACCGCCGCCGATGCAGAGGTTCCCCGAGCTACCGCCGGGCTGGATCACGTAGGCGCGATCCCGTCCGACGATGAAGAAGCCAAAGGCATTGGCGGGGAGCGCAGAAGCGGTCAGGACCACGTCGTTGGCGATCACGAGGCCAGATCCGGTACCCGACATCCGGCCGGGCTGGAACGTGCTGTTGATCGTCGGCAAGCAGTAGTTGAGGAAAGGCCCGTCGCCGAGGCGGAAGAAGTAGGCGGCGCCGGACTCGGAGGAACCGTTGGAGAACTGGTTGGCGCCGATCCCCGAGCCGCTACCGTCTTCGCGAACAGCGCCGACCACGAGCCAGCGGTCGGTCAACGCGGCGGGGATGCTGAAGTAGTCGTTGGCCTGGGCGTTCGAGGCCTTGATGTAGGCGTCCTGGACCCAGTTCGGAGTAAGCCGGTTGGAGAAGAGGTAGCTGGCGCCCGATCCTCCGGCGCCGTTGCTGGTCTGGTCACCGTCGATCGCCGTGGAGGTGCTGGCCTCCCGGGAGGCGCCTACGACCATGTGGGTTCCCGCGAGGGCGACGCTCACGCCGAAGTAGTCGGATGCCCCGGGATTGGAGGCCTTCACGTAAGCATCCTCGGTCCAGCCGCCGGAGCCGAGCCTGAAGCTGTAGACGGCGCCGGCGCTGTTCAAGACGTTGTCCGACTGCGACGGATTCACGCCTCCGACCGAGCTGTCTTCGAAGGGAGCTCCCACGAGGATACGGTCTCGATCGATCGTGACCGAGTAGCCGAAGCTATCGCCCGTGCCCGTGTTCGATCCCTTGAGGTACGTATCGAACTGCCAGGTCGATGCGTTTTCCTGGAAGACATAAGCGGCCCCTGCGTTGGCAGCGCTGTTGTTGGAGAAGTCGCCGCCGATTCCCGTAGCGTTGCTGTCCTCGTAGCGAGCCCCGACGACCGCGCGGAAGACGCCTGGCGACGGGGTGGCCCCGACGCCGACGGACACGCCGAAGTTGTCACCGCTGTCGGGGCTCGGCGACTTGAGGTAGGCGGACTGGATCCAGTTCTGCGAGGACGTCTCCAGGAAGATGTAGGCGGCTCCCGCATCGATGGACGTGTCATCGAGAGGGTTCAGCGGATCGCCGCTATCCTCACCCTCGGCTCCCACGATGAGGCGCGGGCCATCGAGGTCCAGGGCCGTGCCAAACTCGTCCTGGGCGCCGGGATTGGAGGGCTTCAGGTAGTGGGTTTGCACCCACTCCCCGCCGCTGCCGCCGTCGATGAAGCGGAAGACGTACACCGCGCCTGCCCCGGGAGCATTGTTCAGGAAGGGCGAGGAGCCGCCGCTGGCTTCGCCCGGTGCACCAACGACAAGGATGTCGCCCCCAAGCGCCACGGCGGCACCGAACCGGTCGCCCGCCTCCGCGTTCGAGGCCTTGAGGTACGCCTCCTGTGTCCACTGGCCAGCGACCAGTCGATAGACGTAGACTGCGCCTGAATTCGGGGCTGCATTGCTGAACTGATCACCGTTGACGCCCGTGGCGGCGCTGTCCTCATCGCGGGCGCCGACCACCACGCGATCCCCGAAGACTGCGATCGAGTAGCCAAAATAATCCGCAGGGTCGGTATTGGACGCCTTGACGTAGGCGTCCTGGAAAAGGGCCTGGCTCTGGGGTGCGGGCGATAGAGCCAGCGCGGGTGAGGCGAAGCCTGCGAGGGCGAGCCATGGAGCGGCGAGCGCACGCGTGGAAGGGAAGCGTTCAAGCATGGAGGACTCCTGGGTGGAGGCTGGTTTTCGTGGGTTTCCGGAGGGGCTACCCCGCTGGATGGCGCCAGTTTACCGCGAATTACGGGGGGCCTGAGAAAGGGACGTCCACCACGGGGTGGGAGGCCGGCGCGGAAGCCGTAGGATCCACGTCATGCAGTGCTTGATCCCGCCGATGTGCCTTCTTGCCGTCCCGGCCCTCCTCGCTCCCGTCCGTCCGCCTGCTCCCTCGCCGGGCTCCCTCGTTTCGCAAGATGGCGCAGGCACCCAGCCCGAACCTTCGGGCTCGGTGAAGAGCACGATCTCGATCTCGACGCCGGAGGGAGTTCAGGTCCTGGGGTCCCCGCTCGCGTCGGATAGCTTTCTCGCCCCGCTGACCTCGCTGTCCCCCGAGGTCACGCGCGGGGCGCTGGTGCGTGGGGAGTTCCAGGTGAGACTGAGTACGCCGGGCAAGCCGCCGGAGGTGTCGGTGACGGCGCTCCTGCACGGCCGCGACGAGTTCGTGATCCTCGATGGGTCGAGGCCGGTCGTCGTGAAGGGGTCGACGGCACCCAGGGCGGCTCGATCCGGGGGGGCGAACGCCAGCTGGGACCTTGGGCATCTGATTCGGCGAGACGGCCACTGCGTTCGCGGCGGCAGGGTCGTCCTGACGCCGCCGGAGGCGGGGCAGGTGTCCACTCTGCTGCTGTTCGGACCTCCGAGTCGCGCGCCCGAGTCGCCTTCGGACCTCGGGTGGCGGATGGCAGTGGAAGGCGTCGAGGCGTTCCTGCGCGCGGATCCGCTGCGACCGCTGGTGCTGGATTCGGACGGGACGGAGTTGACGATCGATCTGACGCTCGAGCTGGAGGGAGGGAGTTTCGATCTGGCCACCGAGGCGCCGCTGGACGCGGCCATGTTCGTGCAGCAGGTCAAGCCGCGAAAGGTGGCGGCCCTCACGCCTCGCGGCAACGATGCGTCGAAACTCGCTTTCGCGATGCCCGAGGGGCTGGCGGAAGCACTCGAGCTACCCGGTATCGGGATGACGCTCTTTCTCCACGTGGACTCGGCCGAGAAACAGCCCAACCGAGAAGCGCCGTTTCGGGGGGATCCAGCGAGGACTCCGGGCGCGGCGTTGGTCGACGCCACGCGGGAAAGCGGTATCGACGTGGTGCACTTCGAGGGCGCGGCGGAGCAGCTCGACATCCGCCCCACCATGGGGCCGGGTGCGGCCTGGGGTGACGTGGACGGAGATGGATGGCTCGACCTGGTGATCCTGCAGGGCGCGGGGCGGCCCGGAACCGATCCCCTTCCCGATCGGCTCTACCGTGGTCTAAGAGGCGGGCGCTTCGAGGACATCACGCTGGCGGCGGGGCTCGGCCGCGGCGACGCGGGGATGGGAGCGCTCTTCGTGGACGTCGATGGCGACGGCCATCTCGACCTCTATTGCGCGAACTACGGACCGGACCGCCTGTACCTCGGCAAGGGCAACGGCGCGTTCACCGAGGCGACGGAGCTTCTGCCGAAGCTGGATCTCTGGAGCGCGAGCGTCACGGCGGCGGATGCGGACGGAGACGGCGATCTGGATCTCTACATCACGAGCTACCTCGAGTACGACCTCGAGAAGATGCCGCCCGCGGAGGAGCTCGGCCGCTACCAGCGCGAGGATCCGGTCGAAATGCTGCCGTTCGCTTTCCCGGGCCAGCGGAACGTGTACCTCAGAAACCTGCTGGCTGAGAGAGGCGAGCTGGCCTTCGAGGATGCGACGGAGGCCCTCGGTCTTCTGGACGTGCAGGGTCGCGGGATGCAGTCGGTTTTCTGGGACTTCGACCAGGACGGCGACGAGGACCTGTACGTGGCGAACGACGTTTCGTTCAACGTCCTCTTTCGGAATGAAGGCGATGGAACCTTCAAGGACGTGTCGTTCTCGACGGGCCTGGACGACCCGCGGGGCGGGATGGGGCTCGCGGTCGGCGACGTGGACCGCGACGGGGACGAGGATGTGTTCCTGACGAACTGGGAGCTGGAGGCGAACGCGCTCTACCTCAACAGCGTGGTCTCGGACCGTTCTTCGAAGCGCCGACGCGCCTCTTTCCATGACTACACGGTGCGTTCGGGCCTGGGCCCGAGCGGAATCGGGAAGACGTCGTGGGGAGCGGAGCTCTTCGACCTGGACCTCGACGGAGACCTGGACCTCTACGTGGCGAACGGCTACACGAGCCCGGACTACGAGAGCACGGGGATCTGCGTGGGCCAGACGGACCAGCTCTTTCTCGGCGATGGAACGGGCAAGTTCCGCCTCGCTGACCCCCTCCCGCCGGCGGTCACCACGATCGCACAGTCGTCCCGGGGAGCGATCGGCGCGGACCACGACCAGGACGGAGACGTGGACCTTCTGGTTACCTCGAACAACGGCCGCGTCATCCTCCTGAGAAACGATTCTCCCCGATTGGGTGAATGGAAGGGAATCCGTCTGCGCCAACCGGGCCTCAATCCCTACGCCATCGGCGCGACCGTCACCATCAAGCTCACCAACGACGAAACCCACCGCCAGTCCCTGCGAGCGGGCCAGGGCTACCTGACGGGCAACGCCCCCGAACTCCACTTCGGCCTGGGCAAGGCCACCGCGATCGACTCGATCGAAGTGACCTGGCCAGGTGGCCAAAAAACAACCCACGAGGCCCCCCTCAACACCTGGCAAACCCTGACCCGCTAAGCCGATACAAACGGACCAGGTGCATCCATTCCGGAACAAACGGACCAGGTACATCCATTCCGGTACAAACGGACCTGGTCCGTTTGTACCGGAATGGATGCACCTGGTCCGTTTGTTCCGGAATGGATGCACCTGGTCCGTTTGTATCGGCTTGGCGGGTGAGGGGTTTTGGTGGGGATCTTGGATCCGGGTGCGCGCTTCGCGGCCGGTTTGCTTACCGTCGTCCCCGATCATGGACATCAAGAACAAGACCACCAAGCCCATTCGGCTGCCCCTCGCGGGCGGCAAGCGCTGTTTTCTCGTGCCCGGCGGCAAGGGGCAAATCTCGCCCAAGCAGGCGGAGGAGCCCGCCATCAAGGCTCTCCTCGACGATGGATCCATCGAGATCCAGGGCGTCGCCCCTCGCAAGCGCGGGAAGATCGCTGCGGAAGACGCCGCCAAGGAGAGCTGAGCATGGAGGTCGCCAGCCTCCTCGCGACCTTCCTCGGGACGTCCCTTTTCGGACTCCAGCTCGCGGCACCCTGCAGCGCGCAGGAACCGGATTCTCCCGCGCCGATGAACGTCCTGTTCATCGCGATCGACGATCTCCGCCCCGAACTCGGCTGCTATGGTTCAACGGCCGCGCGCACTCCACACATGGACGCGTTCGCCGCGACCGCGCTACGCTTCGATCGTCACTTCGTCCAGGCTCCCTCGTGCGGCCCCTCGCGCTATGCGCTGCTCACCGGCCGCAGCCCCGCCGCCTCCGGCGCGCTCGCCAACGAAGCGCTCTACCAGGGCGCCACGAAGCTGAGGCCCGCCGCCCTCTCTGACTCCGGCGGTCGACCGGTCGCACAGAGCCTGCCCGAGGCCTTCCGCCGCGGCGGCTACCACACGGTCTGCATCGGAAAGATCTCACACACGCCCGATGGCCGCGTGTTCGCCTATTCGGGCCAGGGCGACGGAGATCATGAACTCCCCCATGCCTGGGACGAACTGGCCACGCCGTTCGGCCCCTGGAAGCGCGGCTGGGGCGCGTTCTTCGCCTACGCGAACGGAGAGCATCGCGAAGACGGCGAGAACCACCGCGCGCTGATGCAGTTCACCGCGGAGAAGGACACCGACCTTCCCGATGGCCTCATGGCCGCAGCGGCCGCGCAGAAACTTCGCGAACTGAAGGCCGCCGATTCGCCCTTCTTCCTGGGCGTCGGCTTCTACAAGCCTCACCTGCCCTTCGTCGCCCCCCGCGCGGACTGGGAAGCGATGGCGGGCATCGAGATCGAAGCGCCCGCTTCACCGCCGGACCTCCGCGTGCCATCGACCCACAGGAGCGCAGAGTTCACGCGCTACGATTCAGACCTCTTCGATGGGCCTGGGCCGCGTCTTCCCCTCGACGCACAGGAAGCGATCACCGCGCGTCGCGCCTATCTCGCTTGCGTCCGCTACGTCGACCGCCAGGTCGGCGTCGTCCTCGACGCGCTCGAGTCCGAAGACCTCGCGGACTCCACCATCGTCGTGCTCTGGGGCGACCACGGCTGGCACCTCGGTGAGTCCGGCGTCTGGGGCAAGCACACGGTCCTCGATCGATCGCTCCGCAGCGTCCTCATCGTGCGCGCACCCGGCGTGACGAAAGCGGGCTCGGCGACCGCATCGCTGGTCGCGTCCATCGATCTGGCACCGACACTCCTGGCCCTCGCGAGCCTTTCCGAGGCACCGATGGCGGCCCCCCTCGACGGCATCGACCTCACTCCGGTCCTGCGCGATCCAGGTCGAGCGCCGCGCACCTCCGTCGCCGCCTACTTCGGACCGTGGGGCACGGTTCGCACCGACCGCTACCGCCTCGTGGCCCGGCGCACCGACAACGGCTGGGCCGAGCCGCGACTCTTCGATTGCTCCACCCACCCTGACCCCACGGCCGCCACGGAGCTCACCTCGGCCGATCTGATCCAGCGGCTCCTGGAACAGCTTCCGCGCTGATCGCGCCGCTCAGGTCCCGGAGGCGCGCATCTTCCTCGAAGCTGAGGTCTGGTGCGTCCACGCCTGATCGGTCAGCGTCCCGCGCCCGAACGTACCAGGGCCCGACGAGCGCGAACTCCGAGCGCGCGGGCTCCGCGGCCACCTCGCTCGAACTCGAACGCTCCCTCCACCCGGAACCCTGAAGCCTTCGCTGAACGTCCAGACCGACGCGGAGCTTCACGTGAGCGAGCGGCCCCTGGAGCAGCCCGCGCAAGGCCGGACTCGCCAGGTTCTCGAGGGCCAGGTCGCGCACCCTCGGCGCGGGGGTGAAGACGAAACGCTCACCCGCGAAGGGCGCCGAGTACACGAGCGCCTGACGCCGCGTGTTCTCCAGCGCAGCCAGCGCCTCGGGATCGGGCACCGACGCCGCGTCGGGATAGATCCACGGCATGTCCTCGGAGTCCAGCACGACCAGTCCAGTGGCCTCCGCCTGCTCCGCAAGCCACGCCATCCCTTCCATCGCCAGCGCGCGACGCTCGCCGTACAGCAGAAGCCGCTCGGAGCTACCGTGGATCTGCTGTCGCCCGGCCCCCCCGGAGGCGCTGGTGACGAAGCGCGGCGCCAGCGTCACATCCAGACCGCGAGACCGCGCTTCCAGCGCACAGGCCAGAACGAGCCCGTCTCCTTGAATCGTGACGTCCCGCCCCCAGCCGCCGAGACCGTCCAGCGCATGCCGCCGCTCCGTCGCTCCCGGCGGCGCCACGGGAACGTGCACCTCGAGGGCGATCCCCCGAAAACCAAGGGCTGCGATCCGGTCGAGTTCCCGCAGGAAATCCGGGCTCGCGAGCTCACTCGCGGTCGCCTTCACCTCGACCCGCGCCCCACTCTTCGTCAGCCGCATCGAGGGCGACCTCCGTTCGATCGGGAAGCGCTGGAGGCTCGCCTTCCAGCGCTCGCGCAGCGACCGATCCAGATCCACGTTCCCGGCCACCGCCAAGCCCCAGGCTTCGGCGACTCCCATTCCGAGTTCTTCGCACAGACACCGCGCGAGTCGCGCTTCCGCAGGCGCCAGAACCATCCGATTCCTCCCACGTCCAGGCCCGACGATCTCGTCGAAGGTCACCGCGCCCGAACGCGACTCGATCTCCTCGAGCGTAAATCCACCGCTGCTCCGGACCAGCTCGTGGACGAGGCCGCGCGCCAACCAAGGAGTCCCGGGCGGCCCGAAGGCGCTGAGCAGCTCCGCTTCGGCGAAGGCGAAGAGAGCGTCGTCCTCGCTCGCAGGCACGCCTGCCTTGACCACGAGCGCATGCACGGCCGCGTCGTACCAACCCGCGCGCTGCGCGGCACCATCACGGGCGCGTGCCGCGAGGCTCGACCACTCCAGCACGCGCGGTGCCTGGCTCTCCCATCCGAAGGACCCGATCGTGGATACGATGCCCGCTGCTCGCTGAGACAGCTCCTGAAACCGCTCCCCCGCCGGTCTCGGGCCGGACACGACGGAGAACTCGGCCCCCGGAAGAATGGCTCCGCCTCGCTCGTCGAGCCGAGCCTCGAAAACCCGCTGCCCCTCGCTCCAGAGAACGAGCCTGGGCGCAACGGGAGGGCCGCCGCGCCCGAGGGCATCGAGTCCGTGGACGACCGAAGCGGAATCGGCGGTCTTCCCGATGATCACGGTGATCGCGCCCGCGCAGGCCGACGCGACGTCCGCGAGTTCCAGCGGGGCCAGCCTCTCGCCCGCGCGCTCCAGATGAGCGGGCATCAGCGTGATCGCGACTCCCGCGGACTCCATGGGCCACGCATGGCCCTCTCCCGTCACCAGGAGATCGCCCTCCCGGGTCAGACCGAGGGAGGCCCAGAACTTCGATTCAGCGGGCAGCGATTCGGGAAAGGGGCGCGTCACCACCATGTGCCCGGCAGTCTCCGCGTCGCTCTCGGCACTCGACGCCAGTGCGCCCGCGTGGCCGAGATCCCTCCATGCGGATGCCAGGCGCAGCGCCGCGCCGCGGACGACGGACTCCTCACTCGAGCCAGCCCGAATCTCGATCCTGGGGTGATCGATGAGCGCGGCCGCGGCGTCGAGGGTCGGCTCTTGCGTCCCGCGTCCAGACTCGCCCAGAACGAATCCACGCAGCGCGAGGGTCGTACCCAGACTGGCGAAGAGCACCGAGGTGGCCACGAGAGCCAGGGTCGGCACGGAGGAAAGGGACGGTCGATCGGCCATCCAAGAAGACTAACTCAAACGCAAGAGCCACCCCACGGGTCGCACCAGGACTCTTCCGCCCTGGCTACACGCTTCAGCCGGACTTCGCGTTCTTGCCGTCGATGGAGAAGCGCCCCGCACCCGTGAAGAAGAACGCGAGGAACACGAGCCCGTAGAGCACGGCCAGCTCCTTCTTCGCCCAGGGATCCGAGCCATGGACGATGAACGCGGCCACGCCCATCGTGAAGACGACGGGCAGGGTGGCGATACGCGTTCCCAGTCCCAGAACCACGAGCAGTCCACAGCCCACCTCGCAGCCGATCGCGCTGACGAGCGACAGCAGATGGCCGATCCCCAGCGGATCAGGGAAGCTGCCTTTCAGCTCGCTGAACTTGGCGAGCTTCGGAATGCCGTGGCTCATCATCATTCCGCCAGCGGCGAGGCGGAGGAGCAGCAGGCCCAGTGAGGTGGAACGGTCGCGCGGGCCTGGATCGAAGAGTTTCATGGGGATCAGATTACCAGGCCGAGCCTAAAGACGACCTTTGACAGCCGTGAGTGCAGTCCGGAAGCTACCAGCGCATGCCAGTCGATGCCTCCGACCCGATCAGCCACGAACCCGACGGTGCTTCCGGGCCAGACGCTCCTCGCAGATCCGCCTGGCGGCACTTCAGGATCCGGCGTGGCTTCGTGCTCACGATCCTCGCACTGGCTGGCGCCGGCTGGTTCTTCAGCGTCAGAATGCCGGGGCGGAGCTTCTCGGGAGAGACGGCCCCTGCCACCGTCCCCGAGCAAACGCTGGCCGAAGAACTCGCGGCGCACCTGCATCAACTCGGCCGCGTCATCGGAGCGCGGAGCCTCGAACACCCGGTGGGTCTCGAAGCGGCGCTGGTCTACCTCGAACGGCAGCTGACGGCCCACGGCTACGACCCACTCCGCATCCCCTTCGAAGTGGCCGGCCAGACGACCGCGAACCTCGAAGTCGAGATCATCGGCCGAACCCTTCCCGAGGAGATCGTCGTCGTCGGTGCTCACTACGACGGCTTCTACGGAGTGCCTGCGGCGAACGACAACGGCTCGGGGACGGCCGCGCTGCTGGCGCTCGCGAAGCGATTCGCAGGCGCGCCGTGCGATCGTACCTTGCGCTTCGTCTTCTTCACGAACGAAGAGCCGCCACACTTCCAGCAGGACACGATGGGGAGCCTCGTCTACGCTCGCGCGTGCCGCGACCGCAAGGACGACATCCGCGCGATGTGGAGCCTGGAAACCCTCGGCTACTACACCGACGAGGACGGCTCCCAGAACTATCCGTCGACGATCCTGCGCGCCGCCTACCCGAGCCGCGGCAACTTCGTCGCGTTCGTCGGGAACCTGCTTTCCTCCGGACTCGTTCGCAGGACGATCGGTCGGTTCCGCGCGCTGAGCGAGTTTCCCAGCGAAGGCGCTTCGCTGCCATCGGCGATCGCGGGTGTCGGGTGGTCCGACCACTGGTCGTTCGCCCAGGTCGGCTACCGCGCGCTCATGGTGACGGACACCGCGGTGTTCCGCGACCCGTACTATCACACGAGCGAGGACCTGCCGGAACGGCTCGACACGGAGAGCCTCGCCCGAGTGACCCTGGGGCTGGCCGCGGTGCTCGAGGAATTCGTGTCGGAGGACACCGAGCTGTGACGGCCCTTCTGCGGGCCCTGGCCGATGCCTACCGCGAAGGCGGCGTCGACGCCCTCGCGACGGAAGCGGATCGGCGCATGCCGCCGGAGGGTGGACACGGCTGGGTCGACGAGTTGATCGCGGGCTGCGGTGACCCGGAGTTCTCCGTACCGGCGTCCTGGCTCCTGCTGCGGCACGCCCGCAGCGGTCGAGCGATCCCCGCGGCGTCGGTCGAGCGCCTCGCTCGACGTGGGCTAGACGCAGACCCTCATGAGAGAGACCCCCATGAGAGAGCCCCCTACGAGAATGACCCCGTCGACGCGCGGCTCCACCTCGCGCAGCTCATTCAGCACCTGGAGATCCCCGCGACGTGCGCGAAGCCTCTCGCCGAGTTCCTGACGAACGGCTGCCAGTCCGAGCACGCCTTCCTGCGCGCCTGGGCAATGGACGGACTCTACCGCCTCAGCCTTCAGCACCCACGGTACGAGGAGCCCGCGCGGCGCGCTCTGGAGGCGGGAGCCGACGATCCGAAAGCCTCGGTCCGGGCCCGCGCGCGTCGCATCGTCTCGGAGGAGGCGAAACGCCAGCGCAAGTCACGCTGAAGGCCTGGGATCGATCCCCATCCGCCCGAAACCCTCCGGAAACTATCCAGGAAAAGAAAGGGAGGGTATCGTACGGGCCATGAAGCACCTCATCCCGACTCGAACCGGCCGCCTCGGCGCTCTCGCCTGCACCGCCTTCGCGCTCCTTCTTGCCCCCACAGCGGCCGCCGGAGACATCATTCTGGAGGCGACAGGCGTGGTCGTGACGGCCAACCCCTCCGGTGGAGGCGTCTTCAGCACCGTCGTCGTCGGCGATGCTGCGCTTCTGCACGTCGAGGTGTCCGTCCCCGGGATGGACCTCGTCGCCGGCCAGTACACGAACTACACGATCGACGGCGCGGCCTCCTACGTCGAGATCGGCGGCTACCGCGAGATGCTCACCGGCGGCCAGGTCGGCATCATCAACGACTTCCCCGTGGCCGATCGGATTCAGATGATGAACGCGCCTGCCATGAACGGCGGCGGAGTGACCCTGGAAGCAGGCGATAGCACGGGCACCCTGTTCAGCTCGACCGACATCACGACCGAACTCGGCTCCTGGCCGAGTTCGACGTGGACCTCCTACAACTTCGGCTTCTTCGGCGCCGGCAACTTCATCGAGTTCTCCCTTCCGGACGTCGCGATCTTCGAACCGATGTTCGGCACGAACTACTGCGGGCCCGCCGTACCGAACTCGTCGGGCGCCTCCGGGACGGTGCGTGCCACCGGTTCGCCTTTCGTCGCGAACAACGACCTCGGCCTGCTGGCGTCGGCTCTGCCGACCTCCAGCTTTGGCTTCTTCATCGTCTCCAGCACCCAGGGCTTCGCGGCCAACCCGGGCGGCAGCCAGGGCAACCTCTGCGTCGGCGGCGCCGTGGGACGCTTCATCGGCCAGATTCAGAACTCAGGTGCCACGGGTGAAATCGCCGTCACGGTGGACTTGACGCAGATCCCCCAGCCGACCGGGCCCGTCGTCGGAGCGGCCGGCGAAAGCTGGAACTTCCAGTGCTGGTTCCGGGACGCAAATCCCACGATCACCTCGAACTTCACGGACGCGATCGAGGTGGTACTCGAATGATCGGGGCCGCCCTCATCGCGGACGGCGGGCGGTAAGCTCCGCCCAGAGTTCCGCGAATCGCCTGGCGAAACGCATCGGATAGTCTCCGACCTGATCCGCCTGGTGCGGCGTGATCAAGACGCGGGGGTGCGACCAGAGCGGGCTCGACACCGGCAGCGGCTCGACCTCGAAGACGTCGAGCCAGGCGGCTCCGAGCCCTCGGTCGAGCGCGCCGGGGAGCGCCCGCTCCTCCAGGACCGCGCCGCGGGCGGAGTTCAAGAGGATCGCGCCCGCGGGCAGACGCTCCAGCTCGGCCTGGCCTATCAGATGCCGGGTAGCAGCGTTCAGCGGCACGTGCAGCGACAGCACATCGGCGCGCGGCAGAAGTTCGGCCAGCGCGCCCGGTCCATGCATCTCGTCGAAGGCGGGATGCGGCTCGCCGCTCGCCCGCACGCCGACGAGCCGCAGCCCGAAGGGCCGCAGGCGCAGCGCCAGCTCCGTGCCCGCCGCCCCCGCGCCGACGATCACCGCGGTCTTTCCCTGGAGCGACGCGAACCGCGTGGGCTCCCACCGCCGCTCGGCCGTCGAACGCACCGTTTCGTCGAGACGAGTGGAGAGATACAAGAGCGCCGCCGCCGCGCGCTCCGCCAGGAACGGCGCCAGCACGCCCGCGCAGGTCGTCATCGTCACCCGGCTCCAGTCGTAGCCCGCGAGATGATCGACGCCGGAGCCGCCGACGTGGAACCAGCGCACCGACGGCGCCATGATCGCGGGCCGATGCTCGTCGCCGGGGAAGCCCGAGTGCTTCAGCGAAAAGACGACCGTTGGCCGGTGAGCCTCCAGCGCCGCCAGGACTTCCGGTCCGCTGGACGCCGCTCTCCAGCGAAGCCCAGGGCACGCCTCGAGCACCACCATCAGCTCCGACGGATCGCTGTGGAGCAGAAGCGCGGGCTGCGGCTCGCTCGCATCGAGCCCGGGTACGTGAAAGTTCGCGCTCAACGGTCAGCGTCCCTCGGATGCGGCGGGTACTCGGGCTCCAGCTCGACGTCGACCGCGTCTGCGATGCGGTTGATGTAGTTGAAGTACGCGATCACCTGGATCGCGTCGTGGATCGCCACGTCATCGAAACCCTCGGCGCGCAGCGCCTGCACGTGCGACTCGCGCATTCCCGCCGGCTCGCGCGTGAGCGCCTCGGCGAAGACGCAGAGGGCGCGATCTTCCGCGCTGATTCCAGACAGCGAGCGCCAGCCCACGCGGATGCCTTCGACGAACGCAGCGCGCTCGCTCTCCTCTTGCTCGGACCATTCCCGGTCGACCTCGACACGGAGGTCATCGGCGTGGCTACAGGTTCAGTAGTGGCACGCGTTCACCTGGCTCACGACCGTCGCCAGCATCTCGCGCTGGCGGCGGCTGATTCCCTCGGCCGCGTACATGATCTTCTGGTAAAGGCCCATCGACGCATCGAGGATCGGCGGCGACAGGCTCTGGGCACGCAGGATGCCGAAGACGCGCCCCGCGCGCTGGATGGCGGCCTGGTAGGTCCTGGCGAGGCGCCCCGTGGCCTCGTCGACGGAGATGGTGCGAATCCAGGGCATGGCGGGAGACTCAGAAGGAGCGGCCGTGACCTCGGCCGATGTTGTCCACCCAGGCGCCGATCGTCTGGGCGTGCCGGATCTTGATGGCGCGCAGGTCTTCGAAGGCCTGGGCCCGCTCATGATCGCCGATGCGGACGAGGAAGAGCGCGTACTGCGCGTACCAGCGCGCCACGGTTTCCTCGGCGTGACGGATCAGGCGCAGGGCGGGCCGCGGCCCTGTGATCGGGACGCCGTGCACGAGAACGCGCGCCAGCGCACGTCGCCGAAAACTCGTACGGCGCGGCTTTCCTCCCATGCTGCGGATGAGCTCCTGAACGCGGGCCACGAGCCAGATCCCGTCCTCGTTCAGCTGCTTCGCGACCACCGCCAGCTCAGGATCCCGCGCGCGCCGCGCGATGTGATCGAACACCGAACGAGCGCCGATCTCCGAGAGGAGCGCCAGCTTGACGTCCGCAACGAGACTCCGATACGCGCGCCGCAGCTCCTTCGGTGGAGTCGCGAACGTCGTGTCAGGACGGCCCGGGGCTGTGGCGTCGCCGAGGATCACTAACGGGCTTCTGGATCCTCGGGGTCCGATGGCTCCAGCGTCAGGAGCGGAGCAAGGGTTTCGTCCGGGTCCACGTCGAAGCGCACGGGCAGCGTCGGCGCGTCGATCTCGAGGAGGTCACGGCGCTTGTCGATCTCCAGCACCTCCCGGGTCACGTTGCCGGCTGCGTCCGTGATGCTCACCGGCAGAAGGAATGGAAAGGCCGGCGCGACCTGGCCGCCCTGAAGCTCATGCACCTGGTCCACGCGGAGGAGCACTCGGCCGCGCGCCTCGTCGTAGCGCCAGCGGGTCTTCACGCGCGCCTCCGACGGATTCCGCAGCCAGGCTCGAACGAAGCGCGCGCCGAGGTCCGGCGCGACGGCCTCGGCGGCCGTCGCCAGGTCATCCCAGGTCACGGCTTTCCCGCCGCGATGGGCATCCACGAAGGCGCGAAGGAGGCCGCGAAACGCTTCCTTCCCCATCATCTCGCGCAGGGCCAGAAAGCGCGGCACCGCCCAGTCCTCGTCGAGACTCGGCGTGTGAGCGCGCTCCGCCTCTTCGGCCGCCACACCCCCGGGCAGGTCCTCGAGAAAGAGCCGGTGCATCAGGCCCGAAAGGCATCGGAGCGCCGCGCCGTCGGGTCCCGGATCGATGGCGACGACGTCGCCGAACCAGACGCTGGCGGGCGAGGCACCGTACGGCTGCTGCACGTCCGGACGACGCACGAGCAGCTCGGCCTCGCAGAAGCGAAGGAAGGGATCGAGCGCGGCCCGCTGGAGAGCATCGCCGGCGGGCTCCGAGTCCGCGAACGGCGCGGCGGAAGGAATGGCGGCGCTTCGCGCAGCGTCCTCGGCGAGAGCCATCTCGCGCAGCTGCTCGGCGTGGTAGGAAAGCGGCGCGAGGCCGAGGTCCCATGGACGACCGCCGGCCGTGTGGACAACGAGCGTCGCGCGATCGGCCGGATCCAGACCGCGGAGCAGCGGCTCGACCGAGGCTGGAACGCTGGCCGCAGGAAGGGCGCTCGCGTCCACCCCGAGCCAGTTCAGCTCGACCACCACCCGTCGAAGCGACCCATCGGCCGCGGCATCGGCGTCGGGATCGTGGAGGAACGAGAGCCTGACGGGGCGACCGGCCAGCGCGTAGCCGCCCGCGACCGAAGGGGTGCGATCGAGCTGCGCCAGACCCTCGATCCTCGCGGCTCGCTCGCCGCTCTCCCAGAGGTCCACGTGAAGCACGTCGATTCCAGCCAGTCGCTCGACCAGAGCCCGGCCGGGATCGGCCGCCGCGACGTCCTTCACGCGGACGGCCTCCGCCTCTGGCGAGGGGCCCTGGCAGCCGAAAGCCGCCCCGATCGCCAGGGCCGCGCCGCATCGAAAGCGTAAGACCGGGTCCGAGGTCACCCGGGCATGAAGAAGAGGGTCTCGCGCGGGTCGCGCAGTCCCTAGAATGTCGGTCAGCAAGGCCATCGATACATGGTATCCGGCCGCACCCCATGGACTTCCTGCTCGAATGCATTGGATTCTCGCCAGCCATCGGTGAGGAGGACCTGGTCGATATCGTCCGGACGCGCGGAGAGGCCGCCGCCTGGCGGGGTGACCCCGCAGACCACCGCACGCTGTCCCTCGGGAGCGGGCTGGAACTCCGCGCGGACCGCGCTCCAGATCGCTCGTTCTGGACCCTCACACCGCATTTCAAGGTCCCCCACCGGCTTCGGCTCGCCGTGACCTCGATCGTCCGCCAGCCCGACAGCCCCTTCGATGCGCTGCTCTCGGGATGGGCCTCACCGCCGATCGGGCCCGCCGAAGACGATGAGCCCGGGGGTGCGTACCGGCTCTCGACCTGGATCACGGACGCACGCCGTCTCGGATCGAGGGTCTCGCCTGGCCACGTGCTGGCGGTCAGCGTCGCCGGGTTCGCCGTTCACGTGGAGCGGGTGATCGCCAACGAGGAGGTCGAGCCCGCTTCGATCCTCGATCGCCCCGCGGGCGCGTACATTCGCCCGCTCGGGTCACCCGACGAGCCCGGCGGCTGCTGCGACGTCTCCCTCAGGATCCGAGAAATCCGCCGGATCCAGAACGAACTCACCTCGGAGCCGGTCGAAATCGCGATCTGCGACGCGCCCGATCGACCGCTGCTGCTCTTTCTGTCGCCCTGGCAACTCCACTGCGATGGACACCCTCCGCCCCAGCCCGGAATGCGGATCGAGGGCACCTTCATGTTCACCGGACGCATCGCGGGCGGGCTGCCCAAGCGACGCTCGAAGTAAGCGTCCGGTACGCGGGACCTCCGATGGGGCTCCGGTTTTGGCAAACTGCGCGGCCCCCTCTTTTCCACATCCCTCCCCGACGCCCATGCGATCCCCCCATCGTCTGCTGATCCCGCTCGTCCTGTCGCTTTTCTGCGCCGCAGCTTCGAGCCCAGCCGCCGCCTCTTCCCACGCCGACGCGCCGGCCTCCCAGGAGGCCGATGGAGCCCTCCAGGAGACCGTCGATGCGGTCGAGAACGCCGCAGGAGAAGCCACGGACGCCGTCCAGAACGCCGCTGGCGCCGTCTCGGACGTCGTGGAAGACAGCGTCTCGCAGGACAGCGGAGAAGACTGGCAGACCACGGTCGACAAGAAGATGACGGCGGTCAACACCGTCATCGAGGGCATCTTCTTCTTCCCCATCCCGATTCCCGGGACGACCGGCGTCTCGCCGACCGCGATTCCGTTCACGAACGGCGAGAAGACGTTCAGCCAGCAGACGATTCCCTTCGCGGTGCTCTGGCTCGTCCTCGGCGCGATCTTCTTCACCGTGCGGATGGGCTTCGTCCAGCTCCGCCTCGTGGGGCACGCGATCGCGGTGACCCGGGGCAAGTGGGACGATCCCGATCTCGCGGAGGAGGGCGAAGTCAGCCACTTCGAAGCGCTCTCCGCCGCGCTCTCCGCCACGGTCGGACTCGGCAACATCGCGGGCGTGGCCATCGCCATCTCCCTCGGTGGACCGGGCGCGACGCTCTGGATGATCCTCGCGGGCTTCCTCGGCATGGCGTCCAAGTTCACCGAGTGCTCCCTGGGCCAGATGTACCGCCAGACGCGCAGCGACGGCAGCGTGATGGGCGGCGCGATGTACTACCTCTCCCACGGTCTGAAGGAGCAGGGCATGGGCGGCCTCGGCAAGGTCCTCGCCGTCATGTTCGCGATCCTCTGCATCGGAGGGTCGCTGGCGGGCGGCAACAGCTTCCAGGTCAACCAGTCCCTCGGCGCCATCGGGGAAACGGTCTCGTTCTTCGGCGAGAACGCCGACGGCGTGCGTGAGAACGGCTGGATCTACGGCGCCATCATGACGGTGGCCGTGGGCGCCGTCATCCTCGGCGGCCTCCGCCGGATCGCGGACGTTGCGTCCAAGATCGTGCCGCTCATGTGCGGGATCTACGTGGCTGCCTGCCTCTTCGTGATTCTTTCCAACGTCGGCCATGTCGGCCCCGCCTTCCAGACGATCATCGACGGGGCGTTCAACCCCGACGCCGCCCTCGGCGGCATCGTCGGCGTCCTGATCGTCGGCTTCCAGAGGGCCGCGTTTTCCAACGAAGCGGGCGTGGGCTCCGCGGCGATCGCACACTCCGCTGCCAAGACGGAGTACCCGGTTCGAGAAGGCATCGTGGCCCTTCTGGAGCCGCTCATCGACACCATCATCGTCTGCACGATGACCGCCCTCGTGATCGTGATCACCGATGCCTACGTGCGGGTCGACGAAGCCGGTGAGCTGACCCAGTTCGCCAACTTCATCGATTCCAAGAACGGCGCGGCCCTCACGAGCCAGGCCTTCGGGACCACCCTGAGCTGGTTCCCCTACGTCCTCAGCATCGCGGTCGCCCTCTTCGCGTTCTCCACGATGATCTCGTGGTCCTACTACGGCGAGCGCTGCTTCGCCTGGCTCTTCGGAGACGGCCTCGGACTCCTCTACAAGGCGCTCTTCCTGACCTTCACGTTCCTCGGCTCCGTCATCACGGCGAAAGCGGTCCTGAACTTCGGTGACCTGATGATCCTCGGCATGGCCATCCCCAACGTCCTCGGGGTGATCCTTCTGTCGGGCAAGGTCAAGGCGCAGCTGGACGAGTACGTGGCCAAGAAGAAGTCGGGCGAGATGAAGCAGACCCCCGGCGCGTGACGGCTGACGCCTGCGGGCGCGCGGCCCGGAGGTTCCCGCTGGGACCTCCGGGCCGTTTTTCGTGTCAGACCCTCCCCCGTCGCCCTGATCCGGCCGATACTTCCGTCATGCTTCGCAAAGGCCCCACGCCCCGTCAGATCGCCCTTTCCGCCGCGCTGGTCCTCTCGCTGGGCCTCCCCGCGACCATTTCTTCCGGAGCGGCCCACGCAGCGGTCCCTGGGGCCGACCCGGTCACCGGCGCAGCGGGAAGCGCCTTGCCCCAGCGAGGCCGTGCAGGAGGGAAGCCACGCTCGAAGAGGGGGGCGGCCACGGGCCCGTCGATTCCGCGGGGCATCGGCAAGCCCACTGCGATCGACGCGATCCGCCGATCAGGCGGCGCCTATGGCGCGCCCACGACCAACCCGGACGGCGACCGGACGGGCAATGGCCCCCTCGGTGGCCTGGACGATCCGAACAACCCGGTCTTCGGCCACCCACCCGAGCGCCAGCAGAAGCTCTGGTTCAGCGTCGCCGACGCGGACAGCAGTGAATGGATTTCGTTCCGCGAGGCCGCCGCATCGATGCGCTTCGACGCGCCGCGGTTCTGCTTCTTCGACAAGGACAACGACGGCCGGATGACGTTCGAAGAGTTCAGCGGCTACGTCGAGGAGGAGGCGTCGAAGAACCGGCGCATCGTCGAGCCAGTGCTCGCCGACCTGGACGGCGCGCCCCGCCGGAGAAACGCGGGGCAGCTTCGCGTGGCCTACGACACCGACGGGGACGGCGCGATCAGTCGCTTCGAGTTCGAGACGATCCTGCGGGACTACGATCAGGAAGCACGCGTATTCGAGAGCAAGGACGTCTTCCTTCGTCTGGACGTCGACGGCAGCAAGACGCTCGGCGTCGATGAACTCGATCGGCTCGCGTCGTACCTGAGCCCGCTCGGCGGGAGCAGCGCAGCCCCCAAGCCCGTGATGCCCGGCGCCAGCACGGTGCTCGACCTCTTCGGCGCTGTCCAGGACATGGGCGATTCCCACCCGCCGCGGATCGCCGGCCCGGTCCCGCCCTTCCGTCGCCTCGACATCGACAACGACGGCTTCGTCGAGCTGGAGGATCTGGAGCGACTCGAAGGCCGCTCCTTCAATCCCATTCGACTGAAGAGCGTGCTGAACATGCTCGACATCGACTACGACGGGCGGCTCAGCGAGGCGGAGTTCCTCGCGAGCATGGCCCCGCCCCGCTGAAGAGCGCCCACCGCGGACGCACCGCTCAGACGTGTTCCAGCTTCTCCAGGCGAGGGCCACGTGCGGCGTCCGCCACGGCGTAGCTCCCCTGACCCTTCAGGCTCATACCCGCCGTCTCTCCCTGGAGGTTGACGCAGTAGAGCTGGAGGTCGAACGTCGGCTGGCCCTGGGCGTCCACGAGAGCGGGCTGCCACTGCGCCATCCGCAGCGCCTGTCGCTCCACTCGATGCAGCACCTCACGCAGGGCCTCGCGCGGACTGGCGCCCTGGCGCATCAGCTCCACCACGGCGAAGCTGGCGTTCGCCAGGATCGCGGACTCGCCGCGGCCGGTACCACCCGCGCTGCCCACTTCCTGGTCGCAGTAGAGCCCTGCCCCCACGATCGGTGAGTCCCCGACGCGGCCCGGAATCTTCCAGGACAGCCCTGACGTGGTCGTGGTGCAGGCGACTTCTCCTGCAGCACTCAGCGCCGAGCAGTGAATCGTGCCGGTGATGCGCTTGTCCCAAAGGAGATCCTCCACGGCCACCTTCTCGCCGTGGACGTCGATCAGCATGCCGGACTTCTGGCTCTTGCCCTCCTCGAGGGGCCTCGACTTCTTCCGCGGGGGAAGACGATCGTCGCGGTCGCTCATGGACTCCTTCCACTGCATCCAGATCCGGCGCGTCTCCTCCGTCATCAGATCGGTGTGCGGGTGGCCGTGGTCGCGTGCGAAGCGGTACGCGCCCTGGTCGACGATCAAGCAGTGATCCGTTCGCTCCATCACGAGGCGCGCCACCTCGGAAGGATGCAGGATGTTCTTGATGCAGGCGACGGCGCCCGAGTTGTGCGTCGGTCCGTGCATGCACGCGGCGTCGAGGGTGATGTTGCCATCCTCGTCGGGCAGGCCGCCGAGGCCCACCGAGTGGTCGGCCGGATCGGCTTCCGCGATCTTCACCACTTCGATGGCGACGTCGAGGGGCTCGGCCCCCTTCTGCAGGTCAGTGTAGTAGCGCTGCATTCCCGGGAGCGCGTTCGCCGAGCCAATGAGGACCGGCGACGTCGGACGCGGGCCGTCCTTGCCGGGTCCGCCCGGTCCAGGCCTTCCCGGACGAGGGAGGACCGGGCCGACCTTCTTCTGGCCAGCGGCGGCACCCGCGGTGAGCGCACCGGCCGCGGCGGCCGCTGCCCCACGGAGCAGAGTTCGCCGCGAGGGCGACCCTGCCGGTCCGTCCAGGGGATCGATGGAGTTTCGGTCGGCGTGATCGCCGCTTGGGTGCTGATCGTGAGGCATGCTTCCAGCTTAAGAACTGGGAGCGCGCCGCGCCTCGACTACCTATCAGCGGACGTGGAGATCGAATCGAGCGCCCTCAGGCCCTCGAACTCGGGCAGCGCTTTTCCGGCCGTCAGGGCCCGCAACCAGGCTTCCGTCCCTGCGAACCAGTCCACCCAGATCTCCCGCAGGCCTGAGGGCGCTCCCTCCGCCGTCGACGCCTTCAGGCGAAGGTCTCGCTCGATCGCCAGGGAGGCCATGTACCGGTTGAGGTCCCCTGGGCGCGCGTCCGCCACGGCCGCCGCCGCTGCGAGGATCGCCACCGATGTGCGGCGCAGCTCTTCTGCGTCCACGAGATCCATCCGATCGAGGCTCGTGGAGTACGCGAAGTCGGTGAAGTGCCAGACGAGCGCCGCCGCGATCCCTCGGCCGAGGAACGTATCGTGGTCGCTGCCCCCTTCCCACGGGTGCTCACGGGTGGACCAGGGCGGGCCGGACTCGTCCGCGATGGCGAGCCCCACGTCCACGAGCGCCTCGCGCAGGACGATGGAGAGCCCATTGGGCAGGATGTCCTCCTCGGCCACGCTTCCCGCTCCCCAGGGCGTATGCGCATCCGGCGGAAGGCTCACGATCGCGGCCGGGTCCCAGCCACGCTCGAGGAGACAGATCGCCCCCGTCTTCTCGTAGCTCGCACCGATCATATCGGCCACGATCGCCGCGACAGGCGTGTCTGCTTTTTCGTCCAGCGCGGTTCCGCCAGCCTCGGCCTCCTTGCCGAAGACGAAGTGGATCGTACGCCGCGGTCGCTCGATCTGACCGGACGCGATGAGCCGCTTGAGAGCCCGCGCCCCTTCCAGGATTCCCGCCGCCCCCGCCGCGTTGTCGTTCGCGCCGGCGCCGCTCACCGCGGACACCACGTAGACCGACTCGTTCGGCCGCTCGGCGCCGCGAATGCTCGCCACCGCGGTCCGGAGCGGGCGAACCTCGCGCCGTACGCGTGCGACCAGCTCGAAGGTCGAACCTTGCTTCGAGCCCACCTCCATGATGTCGGCGATCCGAGGCGAGACGTAGAAGCTCGGGATCGTCGCGCCGGGCCTGACCGACCCCTGGAAGATGGCCTCGATTTGACGTTCCTGGCCCGTCGGGTCGTCACAGTAGGGAAGCTGGAACCACGAGACGATGGCGCTGGCCCCCCTCTTGACCGCCTCTTGCTCGACGCTTCGAACGGACTGGTCCGTGACGAGGATGGCACCCGGGATCACGTCTTCCAGTCGGAACACCGCCGCGCCCTGCACGCTGCAGGACGGCGCGCCCTCGGCGATCAGCAGGCGGAACTCGTCGGCGGGATCGGTGAAGCCCGCCAGGGGCACCCGCGCGACGATGTCTCCGCCGCGCATTCCCAGGACGTTGATCTCGGCCGAGATGGGCGTCCATGCTGGCTCCGACATCGAATTCGACAGGACCTGGAGTTCGAACCCGTCCTCGGCTCCGAAGCCCGCCCCGTAAAGACCTGCGATCACGCGATCGATCGCACGCTCGTAGCCATCGCTCGCCGGAGAGCGATAGAACGCATCGAGATCGGTCGCGATCGCCATGGCCGCGCCCTGCTCGAAGATTCCAAGCAGGGGCGGAACGAAGCGCGACGGCCCGCTACCGCCAGCGGGCGACGACGCGACGGCTGGCCCGATGTGTCCGCCCAGAAGTGGTCCGAGGCCGGCGTCGGTCGGGGCGCCGGCGCCGCGACCGCTGGAGCTACAGGCGGCGGCCAGGAGGAGCAGCCCCCCGGTCGTGAGGATTGGACGAGCGAAGCGGACTGGATCGAGGTGGTTCATGACGTGGCGGTGGAGCGAGCGGGCCAGGGCGGGGCATCAGCCCTTGCGCGCTCCGAGGGGGCGCTCCAGGAGCAGCCCGAGGCGCAAGCGCGCCTCCTCGGAGATCGCGGCGGGCGAGGTGAGAATGGCCGTCTCGAGGGAGCGATGACAGCCGCAGCTGCCGAGCGCGTGAGCGCGCGGCGCGGCCAGGCGAACGGCTTCCCGCGCGAAGCCGACGTTCTTGGCCATGACCGCCAGGATCGCGTCGACGGTGACGTCGTCGTGCCCCTCGAACCAGCAGTCGTAGTCGGTGGACATGGCGAGCGTCGCGTAGCAGATCTCGGCCTCGCGGGCGAGCTTCGCCTCCTGGAGGTTCGTCATGCCGATGACGTGGGCGCCGAGGCCCCGGTACATCTGCGACTCGGCGCGCGTGGAGAACTGTGGGCCCTCCATGCAGACGTAGGTGCCTCCGTCGTGGACCTTGACCCCGGCTTCTGTCGCGGCATCCCGGAGGACTCCGCGGAGCCCGGCGCAGACGGGGTCCCCGAACATCACGTGGGCGACGACGCCTCCTTCGAAGAAGGTGTCCGCGCGGTGCCGGGTGCGATCGATGAACTGGTCGACGGCCACGAAGTCGCCGGGCGGGATCTCCTCCTTCAAGGATCCGACGGCGCCGACGCCGAGGATGCGGTTCACGCCAAGGCGCTTCATGCCCCAGATGTTCGCGCGGTAGTTGATCTCGCTGGGCGAGATCCTGTGACCGCGGCCGTGCCGGGGCAGAAAGACCATGCGAACGCCCTCGAGGCGCCCGACGACGAAGGAGTCGCTGGGCTCACCGAAGGGCGTGGAGAGAACGATCTCTTCGATCCCGGTGAGACCGTCGATTTCGTAGAGGCCTGAGCCTCCGATGACGCCGACCGAGACTTCCTCGGCCGGGGGCGCCGCTGGTTGTGGGGAGGAGGGGCTCATGGCTCCATCCTACGCCGCCCACCGGCCCCGGCGCGACCCCTCAGTCGTCCGACCGCAGCTTCCCGAGGAGCCGCAGGATCTCGATATAGAGCCAGACCAGCGTGATGAGCAGGGCCACCGCGCCGTACCACTCCATGTACTTCGGCGCGCCGCCCCTGGCCCCGCGCTCGATCAGATCGAAGTCCAGCAGGAGGTTGAACGCCGCCAGGCCAACCACGAACATCGAGAAGCCGATACCGGCCATGCCGCTGGAGTGGATCAAGGGCATGTGAATGCCGAAGAAGCCGAGAACGAAGCTGAGCAGGTAGAAGAGCGCGATGCCGCCGGTCGCGGCGAAGACGATCGAGCGCAGGCGCTCGGTCACCCGGATGATGCGGAAGGCGTAGAGCCCGAACATGGAGAGCGCGACCGTGAAGGTCAGCGTCACCGCCTGGAAGACGATGCCGCCGCCGAGACCCGCGACCGCGTTCTCGCCGCTGAAGCTCCTGGCGTAGACCGCGGAGATCGCCCCGAGAAAGAGGCCCTCGGCGAGCGCATAGGGCAGCGCGAGGCTCGGCGCGAGCTTCGGCTTCCACATGATGATCAGCGACAGGGCGAAGCCAGCGATCACGCCGCCGAGCATCCACGGCATGATGCTGGACCCCGATGGGAGACCGTCGGCGGCCAGCATGAACTTGCGCCAGGTGAACGACGCCGCGACGACGACCGCGGCCAGGAGCATGGCGGTCTTCGCCATGGTTCCCTGGACGGTCATGAGGCCGCGGGCGAGCTGGTCCTGCTCGGCGCTTCCGAATCGAGCGCCCTCGATCGACGACTGGAACGCGGAATCTCTGAGGACGGGGTTACTCGATCTCATGGCGGAGCTTCAGGCTGAAAGGGACGGATCAGAACGGTCGCCGAGGGTAACAGAGGCCGGCGACCGATGCGGCATGCTCATAGCCTGAGCGAAACCCCATTTTCCAGCCTGTTCGACGTCCCTGGCGCATCCGCCAGCGCGGATGCGCGTCGAGCCAGAGCCCTACTTGCTCAGGCTCTTAGCCGGCATTATTCACGAGTTTGCTCCACCAGTGCGTTCAAACCGCGGCGTGGCAAGGAAGACGACCGAACGAAGCGGAGGCGGGCCCGTAGGCCCGTCGAGCATTCTGTGAGGGAGCCCGCGAAGCGGGCGGCAGCCAAAGGCTGCCGTCTGACGCCGCCACGGCGTGGTTTGGGCGTGCTGGTGGTGCAAACTCGTGAATAATGCAGGTTAGCGGCGGCGGCTGCCGCCGCGGCGACGTGCTCCGCCACCCCTGGGTCCTGCGCCCCGTGGCCCGCCTCCGCGTGACCCGCCTCCCCTGGAGCTGCCGCCCCTTGAGCTGGCACCTCTGGGCCCACCTCTGGGTCCACCCCCACCTCGACGGGAAGAACCGCCGCGCGATCGGCGAGCTCCGCCTCGGGGACGGAAGTCTCCGCCGAAGTCCTGCTCGCCACCGTCGGGGCGAGGTCCTCGATCGGGCCTTTCGAAGTTCCTGTCCTCCGTGGGCCCGAAACCGCCACCGCGGTAGCCTCCGCCACCGCTTCGCGGCGCGCCCCTTCGGGATCCGCCCCTCCGGGCGCCACCGCCCCGAACGCCACCACGCCGGGCTCCACCACGACGATCGCCGCCGTATTCGCCCCCGTAGGAATCTCCGCGGTCGTTCCCGCGCGGATCGCCGTAGGCATCCGATCGGTCGCCGCCGAAATCATGGCCTCCACCGCGCTCGCCCCGCTCCTCGCGGGAGGGCTGGAACGCGGCCGGCGGGCGCTCGTCCACGCCCCCCGTCGACTGGCCGACGAGTCGCTGGATCACCATCGTGGCGTAGGCGCCGCGCGGCAGACCGAACTCGACCTTGACCATCCGCGCACCGCGATGGAGGTTGTCTTCCTCCGCCGGACGAACGCGCAGCTTGAGCGGATGCACGATCGCTGGCCGCGGCTCCGGCTTGAGCTGGAACCCGGCCAGGTTCGGCATGTCGAGCGCCTGCACGGTCAAGCCGAGCCGCTCCAGCGTCCGCTCGTAGAGTTCGCGCTGGAGAGGGTCGGTGACGCCGTCGAGCTGGCTGCCCGCCAGCATGAACTGACCGCCCCACTCGGGCGGAAGCTGGAACTCCCCCACCGGGAAACGGAGCATGCCCTCGATCCCGCGGAGGCTGATGCGCTCCTCGAAGTGATCCTGGACCCAGAGCGCCAGCGCGCGGTTCCAGAGGTGCGACTGGAAGGCGTACAGGTGGATGAGACGCTCGCGCGTGCCGACGCGGTCGAAGGCGCCTTCGAAGTCGTCAGGGTCGCGCTTCAGATGCTCGAAGACCGAGTGATGGCGGCCGAGCTTGCCCGCGATCGAGCGGCAGGCGCTCCAATCGCCCCAGCTACGTCCGAGCGCCTCCTTGAGGCGCCTCCGCGCGGGCGGTTCGAAGGAGGAAGTGCTCGCCACAAGACGCTTCAGTGCGCCGCTGACATCGCCCTGCAGAAGATCGAGCACGATCCATCCCTGGCCGTGGCGCAGATTGCCGAAGCGCTGGGAGTCGAAGTAGTTCGGCAGCCCCGAAGCCCGAACCGGCTCCAGCGCCGTGCGAAGGTGATCGACTTCCCCGTCGCGGAGGTCGCGGATCACGATCTGGAAGTCATTGCCGTCGGAGGCCTCTGCCGTGATCGCTTCCTCGCAGAAGCCGATGCTCTGGATCCCGAGGGACTGACTCTGCGCGCCAGCGGAGACGGAAACGCTCGGTCCGCGCGCCACGCTCATGAACTGGGTGGTGACGCCCTGGCGGTCCTTGAGTCCCGCCATACCGATGTCGCCGGTGGAAACGCCTGTGTGCGCAGCAAGCTCCGTCGCCGCCTCCATCGAGGTCAGCTTCTCCTTGATGACGCGATAGACGCGGTGACCGCCGCCCGGTGTGATGATGCCTTCTTTGAGGCGTTCGGTGACCTTGAAGTCAGAGGGTCTTACTTTGAGTTTCACGTTTGATTATGCAGTGAGAGCCAGAGCGAGAAAGGCTCTGGCCGACGCGCGTCCGCGTTAGCGGAGGCGCCAGGGACATCGAACAGCCTGCAAGAGGCAACTTCGCTCAGGCTGTGAGATCGGGGGGGGGCGCGATGGAACGGTGCTACCTCGGAGGGCGCACCTTGCGTAGCTGCTTCAGGAGCGTCTCGAAGTCCTTCGGGATCGGCGCCAAGACGCGAAGCGATTCCCCCTCTGCCACGCCGAGCGGACCGGCGACTTCCTGCGCCAAGAGGACCTCGTAAGCGTGAAGCGTCAGTCGATCGATGAGCGGCTTCTCCGGGCGACCCCGCTTGGAGCGGTAGCCGGCCTTGAACTCGGATAGCTTGAACTCGGTTCGTCTGCCGTAGAAGGCGTCGACCACGAGGGGGAAGCCCTCGTGGGCCATGTGCACGCGGATCTGGTGGGTCCTGCCGGTGATGGGCTCACAGCGCAGGAGCGTGTAGCCATCGAAGCGCTCGGCGATGCTGACGCGCGTCTGCGAGGGTTTTCCGTCGGGCGCGATGCGCATGCGGCCGCTCTTCTTCAGGACCGGCCCGATGGGCTGATCCACGATCATGTCCTCGTCGTCATCGAGGTACGGCTCGCCCTCGACGAGAGCGAGGTAGGTCTTCTTGATCCCGCCGGAATGGAAGGCCTCGCGCAGCACACGCTCGGCCTCGATGGTCTTTGCCACGAGGACCGCGCCGGTCGTGTCCTTGTCGATGCGGTGAACGAGGCGCGGCCGGAAGGCGAGGCCGTTCTCGAGGCTGCCGTCGAGTTCCTCGGTTCGATCCTCGGCGAGCTGGAGCAGCGCGCCCGCGAGCGAACCGAGCTCTCGCATCCACCGCTCGGGCTCGACCGCGAGGCCCGCTGGCTTGTCCACGACGAGCAGCTGGTCGTTTTCGAAGAGCACGGGCACCTCGATGCCCGGGCTGACGGGGCGCTGCGGCGCGCGATCCCAGTCGATCGTCGCCATGACGACCTGGCTGGCGCGAAGGCGCTTGCCCGCGATCGCGGCAGCACCGTCCACGAGAATGCGACCGGCGCCGATCTCCTGGCGAAGGAACCCCTTCGACAGCCCCGGGTACTGCAGGCAGAGGAACTCATCGAGTTCCAGACCCGCGCGCTCATCGGGGATGACGAACGTATCCATCTCGGTCAACGCTCAGCCCTCCCCGACCACGGACGCTCTCGCCCCGTAGATCTCGGGCTTGAGCACGCCGACGTACGGCAGGTTCCGGTAGCGCCCGGCGAAGTCGAGTCCGTATCCAACGACGAACTTGTCCTCGACCTCCAGCACGCGGAAGTCCGCGTCGAGTTCGACCGAACGGCGGCTCGGCTTGTCGAGGAAGACGCAGGTCGCGATCTCGCTGGCACCGCGCCGCAAGAACTCCTCACGCAGCCGACTCATGGTCTGACCAGTGTCCAGAATGTCATCCACCAGCAGGATGTTTCGCCCCTCGATCTCGCCCGTCGGAAAGAAGTTGATCTCGAGATCCCCGGACGTCGTTCGATCGCCGTACGAGGAAGCGGAAACGAAAGCAAGCTCCAGGGGAATCGGAATCTGTCGAATGAGGTCGGCCGAAAAGATGCAGGAGCCTTTCAGGATCGAAACGACCGTGAAGTCCCGCCCGCGGAAGCGCTCCGTGACGGCGGCTCCCACGCGGGCGATGCCTGCGCGGATCACGTCTTCGGAGAAGAGGACGCTTTCGATGTCTGCGTGAACGTTTTGCATTTTGGAGCGTAAGATTCTATGCGAAGCTCGCGAACGAGGGGTCCCTGGACGCGGGTTTCAGGTTGGGGCGACCGGGATAAGTCTCGGATCCAGCCCTTGAACCCCGAAATTCGAGTGCTAGCCTAGTCCGAGGACAGGTCGAGGCAACTCTTGTGAGTGCCTCCAGGTCCCGCCGCCCGAAACCAAGCGGCCATCGAACCCTCCTATAAGTATGACCACGAACGTGCACAACGGCACGGGCGGTCGAGCGTCAAAATCACGCTCTTCCCAGCGCCGTTCGGAAGACCAGTTGATCGAAGATCTCGAGTCGAAGATCCGCGAGGTCGAGGAGCGCATGAAGCGCAGGGAGGTCAAATCCTCTCCGCTTCACAAGGAGTTCGAGCGGTTCAAGAAGCAGGCCGCTCGGTTCGTACAAGCGTGTGCCGATGAGAAGCGGCAGGACATAGCGAACTCCGTGCTCGGTGTCCTCTCCGTGACCGAGCGGCAAGTCAACGCGATCGACTGATCGAAGCCTCGGTGCGCGTTGTTCCCGGAAAGAGCGCGACCAGATGAGCAAAACCACCCTGACCGGGCAGGCGACGACCTGTTCGGTCGAGTCGTAGAACCGCGCCACCGGCGGCGATCCAGACGCCGCCCCCTGCGGCGGTCGAAGCCACGCAGAGCGCCTCGACTCCGTCCGCGTCCGCGAGCGTTCGCTCGAAGAGTGGTCGCCCCGCGTGGGTCGAGAACTTCAGGGCACAGATGCGCTCCGCTGCGACCCAGACCCCTTCCTCCGAGCTGGCCATCGCGCGCGCAGACCATTCGAGAGGGATTCGAAAGGCCCGGGTCCATTCCGCCGGCGTGCCCCTCCGCACCCAGCGCTCCAGGAACGCGCCGCCCACGGGAAGCGAGGCCGCCGACGTCCTGGGCGCGTCTGGTGATCGCAGAAGTACCCACGCGCCGGGTCGCGCGCGCTCCCAGCGCGGGTCGTCCGCGGCGTGCGCCACGTACCGCTCGCCGAACGAGTCGATCCAATCGTCGAGGAGCCAGCGCGCTGGAGCGACGACCTTCGGGACGGCGACTTCCAGCCCCACGCTCACCCTCGAGACCACCATCCCGTCGGAGTCGATCGCAAAGGCCGCGTGGGCCGCCCTATCGAGGGCCCAGAGTTCGACCGAACGCGCTGGGCCCGGTCGCAGCCAGCCCCTACCGACAGGACCCGCAAGAACCACCGTACAGGCGGCGATCAGCGCCCAGGCCACCAGCGCACGGCTGGACGCCGACGCTGGCGCTACCTTCACCTTCGACGTCGCCGGCTCCGCGGGGCGCCCCCAGCTCTCCTCTCCTGAATCTCGACGCATGCCTGGGGAGGATCGATCGGGACGCGCTAAGGTCACGGGCCCGACCGGCACTGGCCCATGAGTCCATCACACAAGACCTCGCGCGCGCCCCGGTCGCTGCACATCGCCCTCGCACTGCTGCGCTATTTCCCCCATGGAGGGCTCCAGCGGATCGCGTACGACACCGCCGAGGCCCTCTTGCGACGGGGCCATCGCGTGACGCTCTTCGTCCGCGAATGGGAAGGGCCGATGCCCGCAAGCGACGCCGGGCAGCCCACGCTGAACGTCGAGGTCCTGACCGTTCCTGGCGTCTCGAACCATGCCCGAGCAGCCCGCTTCGGCAGGGCGCTGCAGGAGAGGCTCTCCAGGGCTGGCGCGGACGTGGTCCTCGGCTTCGACCGACTCCCTGGCCTCGATCTCCACTTCTGCGCGGACCCCTGTTTCCGCGCCAGGCTCCGACGCGACCGCGGCGCCCTTCACCGCTGGACGCCGCGCGCGCGGACGTTCCTTGCGATGGAGCGCGGCGTCTTCGGACCGGAGTCCGAGACGCACATCCTGCTCATGAACGGCGCCGAGCAGGCCGTGATCCAGAGTGAGTACGGAACGCCAAGCGCGCGTTTCACGGCGCTTCCCCCCGGCTACTCGGCGACGCGGCGTCGCGACGGCCGCGCCAGAGAGCTACGCGCCGCTGTCAGGGCCGAGCTGGGGCTCGGGGGGGCCGGGGGGCCCGGGGAAAAGCAGGAAGCGCTGGAAGCAGGTGAAGAGGCCTTCCTGTTGCTGGCGCTCGGCTCCGACTTCCATCGAAAAGGCTTCGATCGTGCCGTGGCGGCTCTCCCCGACCTGCGAGCCGCACTACCGGGCCGACGCGTCGTCCTCGTCGTCGCGGGCTCGGGGGATCCGGCGCGCCTGCGCCGCCAAGCGAAAGAACTCGGCGTGAGCGACCTCCTCCACTGCCTGGGGGCCCGCGACGACGTCCCCGCACTCCTCCAGGCGGCCGACGTGCTCGTCCACCCTTGCCGATCCGAACCGGCAGGCATGGTCCTGCTGGAGGCGCTCAGCGCCGGAACCCCGGTCGTCGTCTCCGCCTGCGCCGGTTACGCACACCACGTCTCGGCCGCCAAGGCGGGGGTGGTCCTGGGAGAGCCTTTCCAGCCCGCCGAGCTCACCCACGCCCTCCACGAGCTCGGGGCCGCGCCGCTCGAGCCCATTCGGCAACGCGCTCTCGCCTACATGGAAACGCGCGACCCCGACGCCATGGTCGACGCGGTGATTCGAGAAGTGGAACGGGCTTGAGCTTGCGCCCGGCGCACCGACCGCGAACACTCCGCTCCATGCCCAGCGAAACCACCGAAGCCGTTCGACAGTCCAGCAGCCACCTCTGGCTCGTGGCGGGGATCCCCACGCTCCTGATCCTCGCCTTCCTGCTCTACACGGCGGTGAGCCAGTCCAAGAAGTCCGGCGAGACCGGAGACGTGCCTTCCGAGGACTCTTCGCAGGCCACCTCGCCCGATGATGAGTAGCCGCGCGGCGGGCAACGGATGAACCACTGGACCGCGATCGAACCGCTTCGCTCGGCGATTGGAGAAGGCGACCCCTACGAGTGGCTGGCGGCCCGGTCCGGCGAGACGTTCCGTGAGAAAGGCGGGCGCAGGACCTTCCGATTCGACCAGGGCGGCCAGAGCTATTTCGCGAAGCTCGCCTCCGGAATCGGCGTCCGTGAAGCGCTGAAGGAACTCACGTCCCTGCGGACCCCGCCCCTCGACGCGAGCCGCGAGGCGCACGCCCTGCAGACGCTCCGGTCCAGCGGCGTGGCAGCTCCCACGCTCATCGGATGGGGAGTGCGAGGCCAGCGCTGGCTCCGGCGTCGCTCGTTCCTCGTCACCGAGGACGTCGGGACGCAGCGAACCCTGGGAGAGGTGGCCGCCTCCCTTCGCCCCGGGGACTTCCGCGCCCGCAGGGCCTGGATCCGGCGCGTCGCCCGGCTGGTCGCCGGCATGCACGCGGCGGGCGTCAACCACCGCGACCTGTACTTCGGTCACCTCCTGGTACGCGGCGAGGACCGGAACCCCGAGATTGTCCTGATCGATCTCCATCGCGCGCAGGTCTGGACGCGGATCCCCGAGCGCTGGCTCGCCAAGGACCTCGGCGCGCTCGGATTCGCGGCGCAGAACCACGGGCTCAGCCGAACGGACCTGGCGCGCTTCGTTCGGGACTACGCGGGCGCGGGGTACGCGCGGACGATCCGCTCGTCGCCCCGACTCTGGCGCCGCGTGAGCGCGCGCGTCGAAAGGACGAACGCCGAGCGGGCGCGCAAGGGCGAACGCTTCGGCGGCTGAACGCCGGGCGCACGCGCGACTACGCGGGCGGGTTGAGCGGATACAGCATCAGGTAGACGAGGACTCCCGTGAGGGAAACGTACGCCCAGATCGGGAACGTCCAGCGCGCGAGTCGCTTGTGCCGGACCCAGTCCTCCTTGTGCGCCAGCCAGAACGTCCGGAGCACCATCGGCAGGTTCACGACGGCGAGCACGATGTGCGTCAGCAGCATCACGAGGTAGCCGATCTTGAGCGCCCCCGCGCCGTGGTACGGGGTGGGCCCGCCCTGGATCGGCTGCACCTTGAAGTGGTAGTAGAGGTAGAAACCCAGGAACGCCGCGCTGAAGACGAACGCCAGCTTCATGAAGACCTCGTGGGTCTTCTTCGCGCCGCTCTTGATCGCAAAGATGCCGCAGATCAGAAGGACGAAGGCCGTTCCGTTCAGGATCGCGTTCAGGAGCGGGATGCGCGAGGTCTCGCCCTTGGCCGGGGGCAGCGGCCAGAGGTACTCCAGGCCCGCGAGCGCCCGTGCTCGAGCGATGAGCAGCCCGTACCGTCCCTCGAGGATCGGCTCCGACTCTTCCAGGGGCAGCCCGTTCTCCCCCAGCGCGGGGTCGGCGAGTTCGTACATCCCTGCGATCTTTCCCTCCGCGTCGATCACGGGCATCCGGGTGCCGTGGGTGATCGCGGCGCCCGGATCCTCGGCGTCAGCGTTGCGCTGCAGCGGCACCATCAACCCATCGCGGATGAAGTCGTGCATCTCGAACTCGGTCCTCGAACGCACGAAGAGCCAGCGCTCGGGATCCGCCTCGATCGAGTCGGCGTAGGCGCGCAGCTCTTCGGGCGTGTCGATCTCGGGGTCGATCGAGAACGAGACGATGCGAACGGGCGTCCCCTGGAACTCGTCGTGCAGACGAGCCCGGATGTCCCGCGTGATGCTGGGGCAGGGCCCGGTGCAGCGCAGGAAGAAAGGGACGGCGATCCAGGGCGCGCCGAGAAGGTCCTTCTTCGAGAGCGTGCCTCCGCGGCTGTCCTCGAACTGGAACTCGGGCACCTCGCCGAAACGATCGGCCGAGTCAGGCGCGGGGGCCCCAGCGCTCGTGAAGCCGTCCTGGCTCGAGGCCGGTGCCGCAGGAGGTGCTGCAGCCGACGCCGTGGAGGCACTCCAGGCCAGAACGACGAACAGGAGCGAAGACCACACGAAGCGGGGCGTATTCATGGAATGGATCAGACGCCGCGCAGCACGGGATCGATGAAGAGCAGCGCCATCAGCGCGGGCAGGTAGATGATCGAGACCAGGAGCAGTCGCTTCGCGTTCGGGAGGTTCTCCTCCCGCGAAAACTGGTACGACGGAATGATGTACATGATGCCCAGGACCAGTGCGCCGATGACGTACGTCGGTCCCGCGAGGCCGCTGAGCGCGGGCATCAGGGTGACGGGCACGATGCTGAGCGAGTAGAGCAGCGCGTACCGACCGGCGGCGCCCTCGGAGCCAGGCTCCGTCGGCACCATCTTGTGCCCGGCCAGCGCGTAGTCCTTGCGGTACATCCAGGCGATGGCCATGAAGTGCGGGAACTGCCAGGCGAAGATCGTCGCGAAGAGCGCCCAGCCGAGCGGGCCGATCTCACCCGCGAGCGCGGCGTAGCCGATCAGCACGGGCGCGGCCCCCGGCACGGCGCCGATGACGGTGTTCAGGGTGCTCACGCGCTTGAGCGGCGTGTAGATCGCCACGTAGACGAGCAGCGTCGCGAGGATCAGCACCGCGGAGAGCAGGTTGAACGACAGCGCCAGCCCGGCCGTGCCCAGCACTCCCATGACCGACGCGACGACGACGGCTGCGAGCACGGAGACCTCACCCGTGACGAGCGGTCGGTTCTTCGTTCGCTCCATCAGGCCGTCGAGGTCGCGTTCGATGACCTGGTTCAGGATGCTCGCGCTGCCGGTGACGAGCAGGATGTAGAACGCCGCCTCGGCGCAGCGCGCGAGGTTCCCGAGCGAGGGGTCACGCGTCGCGAGCCAGCCTCCGAGGGCGCCCGTCAGGAAGACCATCACGGCGACGCGCACGCGCAGGAGCTCGGCCCAGGGGGCCACGAGCCCGCGGGGCTCGCCGGTGTAGATTCGAGAGGTGCTGGTCATGACCCGGAATGGAGCGGCGCGTGGTGCGCCGGAGACGGGGCGCCAGAAGAGACGCCAGCGGAGACGCCAGCGGAAGCGACCACGGGTGGTCGGAGGACGCGACGGGCGTACATGGTGCCGACGACGGTGGACGAAAGGAGAACGGCGCCCACGAATACGTGGGCCGTGGCGAACACGGCCTCGCCGAGGGAGACCTGCGCCTGCATGCCACCCGAGAGACTGTAGATGCCGTAGGTCGCGAGCACGCCCAGAAGAAACTGTGCGATGAGCGATCCCAGGAGCCAGCTCTGGAGGCGGGCGAGCGGGCGCACGCTGGCGGAGGCCGCGGCCGGCGCTTCCTTGGCGGCGACGCCGAGCTGCTTCGCCAGGACCAGCACCGCCACCACGACGAAGAGCGCGAGCGTGATGTGGATCAGCAGCGCAATGGTCTGCCCCTGATGGCGAAGCCATGCGCCGAGCGCGATCTGGGTATAGACCGACCCGGCGACCCAGGGCCCGAGGAAGTGGGCGCCTCGCGCGTACTCGGAGCCGACCCGCTCCGCACGCTGCCAGGTACGGCTGCAGAAAACCGCCAGGGCGACGATGCTCGCCACGACGGCCTGGGCGATCGCGCCGTGAAGGAACGCGAGGTTCTGGCTGTTCTCCAGGACTCGCGTGCCGCCGAGGAGGCCTTGGCCGATGATCGCCAGCAGCACGAGGCTGGCGAAGACCGTGACGGTGGTGCGCGCTCGATAGATGAAGCAGGAAAGGAGCACGCAGATCGCCACGAGGCCGAGGGCCGAAGCCCAGAGGCGGTGGACGTGCTCGAGCGTGACGCCCTTGCCCTCGTTCAACATCTCCGCGTATGGATAGGTCCACATGTTCTGGTCGAACGTCGCGGGCCAGTCGGGCACGGCCATGCCCTCACGGTAGGTCGTGACCCCCCCACCGAGGACGACCAGCACCGCGGCGAAGAACGCAAGTACGCGGGTGGTTCCGCGCGGCGTCAGAAACAGCAGCGGGATCGGGAGGAGCGGTTGCCAGACGAGCTGGGGGTCGCGCATCCAGGCGAGCGGAACGCCGATCGCGAAAAGTGCGATCAGGACGTTGCGGAGGCGCGTGCGCGTGGCGCTGGCTTGGGCTGTGGTCGTGGCGTTCATGGCTGGTACTTCGCCGCAGGATTCGGCGAGCAGGATACCCGCCGGATGCCCTGTAGATGCGCCACACAGCCCGGAACTTCAACGATCCTGGCGACTCAATGAAGTGAGTCGCCAGGATCGCTCGCAGGATCGCTCTGGAACGCTCTGGGAGGCCTCCTCGAGGCCCCCCGTTGCGTATCGATCTCAGGTGCGTGGCCAGCCTGCCGCGCGCCATTCGGACGCGTGTTCGCCATGATCGGCTCCCGTCGCCCGGACGAGTGCCTCGAGCGCCGCCTTCCTGACCGCGATGATCGGATGGTCGAGCGCCTTGAGCAGCGGCTCGATCGACCCCGAGGTGGCGAAGTGCCCCAGGACGGCGCACGCCACGACGCAGGTGTTCTCGTTGCCGTTGGCCAGGGCGGCAGCGACGTCCTCGACGAACTCGTAGCGATAGATGCGGAAGCGCGCGACCTGAAGGAGCGCGCGGGAGACCCGGCTCTGGTCCCCGGTCCGGAGATCCGCCTTCCAGCGCGGCGCCTCGCCCTGGAGCCAGCGCTGGGAGTCACTGTGCCACTGCGACCACGCGGCCGCATCGGAGCCGAAGCGCTCGGCGCTCAGCCGATCCAGGGCGACCTTCGCCTCGATCCGAAGCGCGCCGCTGGTGGACAGGAGCGCTTCGATCAGCATCGGAACGGCGGCGACGTCGTCCAGTCGACCGAGCGCCTTGGCCGCCTCGACCTGGACCGATTCGTTGCGGCTGATCAGGGCAGCCCGGATCCGATCGAGCGTCCGTCCAGGCACGGGACGCACGACGGTCTTGGCGAGATCCGATATCTCGATCATCAGCAGCGGGTCCGCTTCCGGGACCGAGTCCAGGAGTCGCGACAGCCCGTCGAGCGAAGCCTGATCGCCGCCCTTCTTGATCCCGGCGATGACCGACCGCAGAAACGTGGGCGGCGTGTTCACGAAGAGCGCTCTGAGTTCGTCCTGGAGGTTCGACTCCCGCGCAAGCGCCGAGGCCAACGCGTCTTCCAACGGCTGGCGAAGCGCTCGTTCCTGGCCCCGCGGAACATCGGCGATGGGCATCAGGAGGTCGCCCAGGGATTCGTCGGGCGCAGCGGCGCCCACGACGAAGAGGAGCGTCGACCGCGCCTTCAGGCTGGGATCACCCTGAAGACGGTGCTCGATCCAGCGGCGAACGCTCTCCCACTGGAACGTTCCGAGCGCACGGGCAAGGCCCAGGCGGGCGTCCTCGTCCAGGGCGTGAACGACGATCCCGCCTTGCTTTCGCCTCTCGTGGAACGTGCCCTCTTCGAGCACGTCGAGCACCGCCGGAATCGAAGCTGATCCGAAGGCGGCGGCCGCGTCGCGGATCCGGTCCACGGAGTACTCACCTCGGCTGGCGTCGAGAAGAAGTTTGGCGAGCCGTGGCCCCCCTGGCCCGTCCGGCATCGAAGCCGAAGAGCGTGCGGGGAAGTGTGACGAGGGAGACGCGGCGGCGTGGGAAGCGACGGGCGCGGCGAGTAGCACGCAAACGCTGGCCAGAAACGCGCGCCATCCTCGCGCGGGCCGACGGACCGCACCGGCGGACACCCGTGCTGCGAGCGAGGTGGACGAGTTCGGTCGGCTCTTGTGCTGCTGCTTCATGTGCATCTATTCGGCCCGGGCCCAGCCTTCGACCATGTTCCGGCAGGTCACCACGGTCTCGACGGTCGTGACCAGGGGCTCTTGACCCTCGCGCTCCCGCTCGAGCGTGAGCTTCATCGAGATGGCCTGGCCGGCGATCGTGAACGACAGGCCTTTCTCATCGATCAGACCGTTGCCGTTGTCATCCATGCCGTTCGGGATCTCCCCTTCCAGGTAGGGAGCCACGAGGCTGGTCCAGACCACGCGCCGCTCGTCGGCGGCGTCGGGGTTGTCGCTCCAGTAGATCTGTCGGCGTCCCTCCTCCAGCGCGATCTCCTCGGCGTCGCTCCAGACGACCTTGCCGTCGGAGATGCCCAGGTTGACCTGATACTTCAGGCTGGCCTGGTTCAGCGGAGCGGGCATGCGTGGGTCGAGGGATTCCGGGTGGGACCCCATGACGGCGAAGCCGATCTGACGGAGCACCTGACGAGCCTGAGCATCGACCGTGGTCCGCATGATGTCCGACTCGGTCGTCTTGGTCGTCGTATCGATCACGGAGGTGATCTTCACGGCGAAGACGGCGAGCAGCGCGATCGTCATCACCATTTCCAGGAGCGTGAAGCCAGAGCGCATGTCGCCCTCCGGTCCCGTTCGATTCCTTCGGTTTCGTGGCGCTGACATCAGGGCTTCATCTGGGTCATGGACGAGAAGAACCTCAGCTCGCGCGGCCCGTAGCGGCCGCGCCAGCGAATCCGAACGAGCACCGGCAGGATCGTGTAGTCCGCCCGGTGGTCGGCGGCGTTGATGATGGCGTCGCCGTTGAGGTCCCGCGGAAGCCCCAGGAGCGGATCCCCTTGGTCTTCGCGCACCTGCCAGTCGGGGGCGACTTCGGTGCCGAGGTTGACCACGGGCAGAACGATCTCCCCTTCGAGGCCGTCCAGGTCGGCCGCGGTGGGCTCGAGCCCGTCGACGGCAAAGGCCGCACCAGGGGCGGTTCCAGGTCCGCCCGGATCGTTGAATGGGTCCGCGTCGTAGCAGGCCGAGATGTCGTGGAAGTCGAGCGCACGCATCTGTTCCAGGACGTTCTGCGCGACCGAAGTCGCGAGCCATTCTTGGCGAGTGGTCTCACGGAGTCCCCGTCCCGAGGCGATGAGCTGAAGCAGCATGCCCGTGGCGACCGTGAAGATGACGATCGCGACCGAGAGCTCGACGAGCGTCATTCCGCCTCGCGTCCCAGGGGAAGCGAGCGGACCACGGGGCCGACGACGAGGACTGTTTTGGGTGTGGATGGACACGGAGCGAGGTCGAGGCGAGCGGGGTAGGCGCTCTTTCCTCGCCGGGTCCATCGACCGGGCGGAACACCGTTCCCCATCGATAAGGGGTATTCCTCGAGGTGGCGCCGGGACGGATGGTCCAACCCGAGAAGCGGTGTATTCCCGTGGGGCACTCCGCTAAGCTGCCGTCCCATCCGGAGCCACCCAACCATGCGAAACACCTCTCTCATCGCGGTCCTCACGGCCGCCTCGACCCTCGGCAGCTGCCAGGTCATTCCTTCCGACATCCTCAGCGTCGAGGCGCGGGCGATCGTGGTCAACGATGCCGAGGCAGACCTCTCCGGTCTGGGCGAGGAGGACGTCGACCTCACGGGCTACGGGGTCCACGCGGCCTTCATGACGGGCATCGTCGACGTCGTCGCCGGTATCGACCAGCGCGAGTTCGAGTCCTCGGACACGCCCGAACTCGACCTCGGTCTCCGCAAGCGCCTGATCAGCCTCTGGAAGCTGCAGGCCTACGTCGAAGCGAACCTGCGCTACGGCTTCGACCTGGAGACCCGCAACGTGTCGGAGGACTACTTCGGCTACAACGCAGGCTTCGGCGCCCTCGTCGACCTGAACGACTCGATGTTCCTGAACTTCAGGGTGATGTACGACACGACGTCGGTGGACGCGGGCCCGACCGACGTCGATATCGACGGGCTGATCGGAACGGTGGGTCTGGGCTTCAAGTTCTGATCCCGTTGGGTTTTGATCCCGCTGCGTTTTGATCCCGCTGCGTTTTGATCCCGCTGGGTTCTGATCCCGCTGGGTTCTGATCCAGCTGGGTGCTGATGCAGCTGGGTGCTGATCCAGCTGGGTTCTGAGCTTCGCGACTCATGGTCGATGGATCCAGCGCACTCGGAGCAACGGGCTCGCCGTGGCCAGGCGAAAGAGGGAAGCCGCGGAGAAGGCAAGACTCTTGGCAGGCGGAGAGAACTCTCTTCGCCGCCGCTGCCGCCCTCCTGTACCTCGTTCAGCCGTCTGAGAGCCTCGCGCAGAACTGCGTTCCGCCCTTTCGGGGAAACGCCGGGCTCAGCCCCACGGCGGCAGTGACGGTCGCCGCCTGGATGAAGCTCGAGGAACTGCCGGTCATTTCCATGACGGTCAAAGACCGCCTCGGCAGCGGCTCCATCTTCGGCTTGAACGTGCGCAACCACGAAGGGACGGGGCGGGAGGCTTGAGGGGGTGCGATCGTTGGACGAGTTGGCTGCGACGGGACCGAACACTGGGCGGCTTCGCCCGGCCAGTCTTCCGAGACGCGCGGCCCAAATTGCAGGGGATCCTGTACTCCCCGTTGCAGATGCAGGATTTGCACCTACGACTTAGGGATCTTGAGCTCTGCCGACTCCCCACGACCCGCCAGGGCGATTACCACCGGGGAATTCCTGGCGGATCGCCATGGGAAGACCTTCCTGGACGTCCTGGAGGACCCGGCGGCCCCCTTCGACGAGGTGCTGGCCTTCTTCAACGACGCCTTCCGACAGCAGCGAATGGAGGACGCCGAGATCCACCACGACCGCGCCCCGCTCGCTGGCGTCGTCCGCGAGCTGGAGGCCGACTCCGCCATCGGCGGCTATTTCGCCAGCGTCGACCGGCGCCGCAGCACCCGGCTCCGACAGGCCATCGGCGTCCTCGTTCGACTGATCATGGAGCGACGGGGCTGGCAAACCACCGGGAAGAAGGGCTCGCTCGGTGTGCGCGGCCCGGCCGGCGACTCTGCGAGTCCCGATCACAACACCGGCGGCCTGGCCCTCTGGTTCCTCCGGGCCGAACGGTACCGGCGTTCGGGCGGGATGCCGTTCCGCTCCACCCGTGACCGCTGCAGGGAGCTGGAACGCGTCGAGGCGGAAACGCCCGACACACCCGTGGTCTCCGCATCCACCAAGCGATCCCCGAGCCCGCCCCCAGAGACCCCGTCAGAGCCATGAAAACCTCCCAAGCGCCGCCCAGTATCACCGACCCGATAGCGAAAGCGCCCATGGTGCAGGATTGACCCCTCGTCCGCCGTTGGAGCGTCCCCAATCCCCCCCCGCTCCATCCGAGGCCCAGGTAGAACGGCCTGAACGCTCCAGCGGAATGCCGCACGACGAACGCGGGCGGAACTGCCCGCTCTCATCCTCGATCCGCAAGATCGCGATGATCGGCAATCACCTGCCGCGCCAGTGCGGAATCGCCACGTTCACGACGCACCTCGGCGAGGCGATACGAGAGAACCTCGCGGACGTCGATTGCTTCGTCCTGGCGATGAACGACATGGGAGAGCGGTACGACTACCCGGACGCGGTGCGCTTCGAGATCGAGGAGCGCGAGCTCGCTTCCTATCGCCGCGCCGCCGACTTCCTGAACGTCAACACCGTCGACGTGGTCAGCGTCCAGCACGAGTACGGGATCTTCGGGGGCCGTGCGGGCACCTACCTGATCGCGCTTTTGCGTGAGCTGCGCATGCCCATCGTCACGACGCTGCACACCATCCTCGCGGAGCCCGGTGACGATCAGCGCGCGGTCATGGACAAGCTGATCGCGCTCTCCGATCGCCTCGTGGTCATGAGCGAACACGCGATCGAGCTGCTTCGGCGCGTTCACGGGGTTCCCGCGAGCAAGATCGATCTGATCCCCCACGGGATTCCGATGCTCCCCGCTGGCAATGCCAGCAAGGCGCGCATCGGCGTGGAAGGTCAGCGGGTGATCCTCACCTTCGGGCTGCTCTCGCCCGACAAAGGCATCGAGTACGTGATCGACGCGCTGCCGGCCATCGTCGAGCGCTTCCCTGACACGATCTACATCGTCCTGGGCGCCACTCACCCCCACATCCGGGAGCGGGAGCGGGAGGGCGAGGCGTATCGAAGGATGCTGGAGGCGCGCGGTCGCAAGCTTGGTGTCGAGGCCCACGTGGTCTTCCACAACCGCTTCGTCAGTCAGACGGAACTCAACGACTTCCTCTCGGCAACGGACGTCTACGTGACCCCATACGGCGTTCAGCGAGGACGGGCCGGGGGTCGCTCTGGCGCTCACGAAGGACTTCAAGACCTTCGAGCGCTACGGGATGGTGATGCAGCCCGACGACAAGGACGCCTGCCTCCTGCCTCACCGGATCGACGGCAACTTCGCCCTCGTCCACCGGCCGATGCACGAGATCGGCACGCACATCTGGATCTCCTACTCGCCGGACCTGCGCAACTGGGGCGGGCACAAGCTGATGCTGCCGGCTCGCAAGGGCGCCTGGTGGGACGCCAACAAGATCGGGCTCTCTCCGCCGCTGATCGAGACGCCCGAAGGCTGGCTGATGATCTACCACGGAGTTCGCCACACGGCGGCCGGAGCGCTCTATCGCCTGGGCCTCGCCCTCTTCGCGCTGGACCGCCCGGACATCTGCCTCGCGCGCGGCGACTCGTGGGTCTTCGGCCCCGAGACCAGCTACGAATGCCACGGCGACGTGGGCAATGTGGCGTTCCCATGCGGCTATACGATCGGAGATGACGGCGACACGCTCCATCTCTACTATGGCGCCGCCGATACGAGCATCGCGCTCGCCACGGCCAGCATCAGGGCGCTGCTCGATTGGCTCGCGCGCAACGGTGAGACCGCCCCGTCCGGAGCTCTCGCCGGGAGCGTTTGAGCCACGGGCGGGCGGCTGTCGCGGACTGCAGGCCGTGGTACAGGACGAACGCACTCGACGCTCAGGCGATGATTTCGAGGAGGTTCGCGGCCCAGGTGATGGCCACCGCCACGGCGGCGACGGGGGCGTAGCCAGCACGCACCGGGGGGCGACGGCCGAACGCACGCAGCGCGAAGCGGCTGAAGAGGTTGAGGCCGTAGGCCACCGACACGAAGCAAGCCAGGGCCGAGAGCCGCGTCCGAGACCTGCTCCATCACCGAGTGTGAGAGAGCGCGGCGGCGACTCCTCTATCAGGGGTTCCACGACCGCGAGGTTGTGGCGGATGGCGCTCCCGAAGGGGCACCCTTCCCCGCAGAGAGCGGTCATGGCCGCGACCGCCCGGCGACCGGCCGCACGGGCGAGGACCGGCCCCGAGTGGACCCGAGCGAGCCGCGGTCCAGATCCAGTACCAGGAGCGACGTGGTGACAGAAGGAGACCGTCAATCCTCTCGGACTCGAGGTTGCGCCACCCGTGCGAGGACCTACGATCCTTGGCCCATGCAGAAGAGCCCCCTACGCGCAGTCCACGAGTCCGCCGGTGCCCGACTTCGCCCGGAGGAGGCTGGCGGCCAGGTCATTACCTACGGCGATGTCCCGGCCGAGTACGCCGCCGGTACGCAGGAGGGCGCGCTCCTCCTGGATGTCACGACGCGCGGTCTCCTGACCGTCATGGGCAAGGATGCGAGGGACTTCCTCCACCGTATTCTCGCCAACGACATCAAGGGACTGACCAGCGGACAGGGCAATCGGAACCTGCTCCTCACGGGCAAGGGCAAGATCGTGTCGATGTTCGACCTCTGCTGCCTCGGCCAGGGCTTCCTGCTGTCCACGCCGCCCGGCCAGGCGGGGCCGCTACGCGACGCGCTCGACATGTACCTTTTCACCGAGGACGTGACGCTGGCGGACGAGACCGAGGCCCATGCGCCCATCGAGATCGTCGGCCCAGGCGCGGCTGAGATCATCGAGAGCGTTCTCCCGGACTTCGACCCCACATCGGACACGCCGCATACTTTCCAGTTCGTCCCGTTCCACCTCGACGACTCGGATGACTCGGACGCCGCCGCGATGACCAAGGTCACGCCGATGCTCGTGGCTGGGAGATCGGGCTTCCGGCTGGAGACCGAGCCGGAACACGTGGCCGAACTCTGGCGCGTCCTCCAGGAATTCGGCGCCACCCCCGGCGGTCTCGTGGCCTACGACAGCCTGCGCGCCGAATCGGTCGCGGGCGAATTCGGCCGCGATATCACCGACGACGTCTACCCCCAGGAGGCGCGGCTGGAGGATGCTTTCTCGCTCACGAAGGGCTGCTATATCGGGCAGGAAGTCGTGGCGAAGATCGACACCTACGGCGGGCTGAACAAGCGTCTCTTCCGACTGCGCGTCAGCCACGACGATCCCGTCGCCCCGGGCACCAGGATCCTTCGATCGATCGACGGCGAATCCCGAGATCTTGGCGTGGTGACGACCTGGGCGTATTCGTTCGAAGCCGATGGGGGCGTCGTCTTGGGCTACCTGAAGCGCAAGCACCAGGAGCCTGGGACCGAGTTCCTGCTCGGGGAGACCGGCGCGACGGCGGTGCTCCAGGACTGAGACAGTCGTTGGCCCCCCGGCCAGCTTAAGCAAAGAATCACCCGGCCTTACCTTCGCTGAAATGGGGGCGATCCATGGTACTCCCATGAGTCGATCGTTCACCGATAGCCAGGCAGGGGGAGGAGTCCCTGCGTCCCCTGCCCCCCACTCCTCGATCTGGGCCGAACTGCCGGTCGAGTGTCTGCCCGCCATGGCGCTGGGAGCTGGCTTGGCCCTGACAACGGTCTGCTTGCAAGGAGCCGACCCTTCCACCCATGCGGGTGCCACGCTCCTCGGCGGCGCCGTGGGTCTTGCGATCAGCATCACCGTCAGCGTTCTCGCGCGCCGACGTGCCAGTTCACGCGCTCACGCGCGCCAGGCAGCAATCCGCTCCTCGGCGATCCGAATGGCCACCCGGAGCGGCGCGTCATCTTCCTCGATCGCCCTGGAGAGCACCTTGTCCGCGGCCGCGCCGATGCGTAGTCCGATGGACTCGACGGGCTCCCTTCGATTCTCCAGATGGAAGATCGTCCCGCGCACGAGTGCGCCCGAGTTGATCACGAAGTCCGGCACGTAGAGAATCTCCATGTCGAACAGCTCGTCGCCGATGATCGCCCGTGCGAGCTGGTTGTTCGCGCCCCCGGCGATGATCTGACAGCGCAGTCGACTGATCGAAAGGTCGTGTAGATTGCCGCCGATCGCGTTGGGGCTGAAGACGTCGCAGGGCTCATCGAGCGCCATCGAGGCGTCCACGATTTGGATCCCATGGCGGTCCCGAACCTCCTCCGCGCGCTCGTCGTCGAGGTCCGCGCCGACCACCTCGGCCCCCTCGCGGACGAGGCGTCGGACGAGTCCTTCCCCCAGCGCGCCGAGCCCCTGCACGACGATCCGGCGATTGGCCCAGTCCGTTTCACCGAACTTCGAGCGGAGCGCGGCAGCGATCCCCATGAACACGCCCTCAGCGGTCGCCTCGGGGAGCTCACCCGGGCCATTCACGCCCGGATCCGTGACGAATCGCGTCTTCTCGGTAACGAGCGCCAGTTCGGTGGGGCCCGTGTTCAGGTCCGGGCCCGTGTAGAAACGGCCCCCCATTTGCTCCACGAACTCGCCCACATGGCGGTAGGCACCCGGCCAGTCCACCCCTTCTCGGTCCATCAGCACGATCTTGCCCCCCCCGGCCGGGAGGTCGAGGAGCGCCGATTTGTGGGTCATCGCCCGGGAGAGCCGCAGGCAGTCGAGGAGGGCTTCTTTCTCGTCACGGTATTCACGGCGCCGGATGCCTCCGAAGGCCGGGCCGCGCACCGTGTCGTGAACGCCCAGAAAGCCGCGTAGACCGGACTGGCGGTCGTGTAGGGCGACGACCTGCTCGAAGCCCTCTCGGGCCATGGCATCGAGGATGTGGATGGACATGAGTGCGGCGAAGGGTACTGACCCCGACGGCGATTCGAAGCGCGCGATCCGGAGATGCTGTCGAGGATGGCGGGAAGAAATCGAAGTGGGACGCGTCTCCGCCTATTCTGGCGCGCCCCGCAACGCTCGATTTCACCATGTCTACCCAATGCTTGATCCACTCCGTCGGCCTCGCGATCACCGCAGGCCTGCTCTTCGGCTGCGCAGCCTCGGGGGACGGCGCCGGAAAGTCCGGAGCCGCTCGGGAGGATGGGACGCCCGTCGAGTACCTGGGACCGACCGAAATCGAGCCGTACGACGCCAAGCTCATCCAGGACCGGCGCTCCGCCGGCCTTCTGCTCGCCGAGCTCGACAAGTCCATGCGAGCCTGGAACAACATCGTGCTCGACGGCAAGGCGTCCCAGGATCTGACGCGGCTGGACCTCCTGGAGAGCACCCTCCGCCACGACGTCAGCCGGCATCACCAGCTCCTCGTCGATCAGCTCCAGACCGGTCCGCTGATCAACCGCCAGATCGCCGCTGCCGCCCTCGGATTCAGCAACAACCCCGACTCCCTGGGCCCGCTCCTCGGCGCGCTCCAGGACCCGAACGAGGATGTGGTCGCCAATGCGCTGCTCGGGCTCTCGACGCTGCATTCGCCTCGCACCCAGGTCGGCGGGATCGCCAGCCTGTTCGCCGACTCGACCAAGCCAGTGAACATCCGCAGCAACGCGGGCCGAACGCTACGCGCGATCCCCCTCGGTAACCTCGACGAAGTATCCCGCGCCCAGGTGATCGACGCTTCCAGGCTGGCCCTCGGGGACGAGGAAGCCTCCGTGCGCGTCCACGGATCACTGATCCTGGCCGAGCTGGTCGACCCCGAGGCGATCCAGCGGCTCAGCCTTCTCCTGACCGACCCCTCTCCCCTCGTGGCCCGCGCCGCGAGCCGATCGATCGCCCGGATCGGCAGCGTGGACTCGACCCTCAAGGGCCGGGCCGCTCGCGCCCTGGCCGCGTTCATCGACAAGGTGGACCGCAAGAACGTCCGCCGGGCCCTCCTGGATGACCTCCAGCGCATGGCCCAGGTCAACTACGGAGAAGATACCGAGGCCTGGATGGAGTACGCTCACAAGCTGCCCTAGGGCCAAACACCGTCAGGTTGAAACCACCCGACGTCGGGTGACTAAGGCCCAGCATGCGCTCCCCCATTCCCGCTTTCCTGCTCCTGGGCCTCTCCTCGACCCTGTTTCCGATGGAGGCTGCCCGTTCCGCGGGACGGCTCCCCGCGGGGATCCAGCAAGGGGAATCCCTGGAGGATCCGGTCGACCGCGCCGCTCGCGAGGCGTTCGCGGCGCTTCCCCGGCGCCAGAAGATCGGGCGGATCCGCGGTCTGAACGCCCGCTCCGAGGTCAGATTCGTCTCCTTGCCGGACACGGTCTTCACCTTGGAAGGCTCGTTCAGCGCTCCCCAGCGCAGCCGGGTGATCCTTTCCAGCGCCGACGGAGCGTTCGAGCGCTATCAGGTGGGCGCCACGCTCTTCGGACGCGACCTCCGCGGGGGCGTGGCTGCCGAGGCGACGCCGAGCTATGTCCTGACGAAGAATGGCCGTACGGAGACGCTGCTGGATATCGAGCTTCGTCGCGCGCTGTTCTTCTGGCCGGACGCCCCCGAGTTCACGGGCAGCGGCACCACGTTCACGGCGAAGATCGAAGACCTCGGCGTGCTGCTGGCGACGGTCGAGGAGACATCAGGACTTCCGACCAAGATCAGCTCGTTCGGACGGGACGGGAAGATCGCGGCCGAGTTTCACTCGATCGTCTGGGCGCGGCCGGGATCCGAGGACGCAAGGGCTTGGCCCGCCTCGTTCGTCTTCGCCGCCGGCGGCAGCGACCTCTGGAAAGAAGCCGTCGAGAACGTCGAGGACGAGTGGCTCTTCTCGGACGTGTGGTTTCTTCCGAGAGACCGGGTCACCAGCGTGATTGGCGTGGAAGCGACGGACAAGCTGCGGGTCCAAGCTCTGCACGGCGCGTGGATCTATCGCTGGGATCTGACCGAGAACCCCCTTTCGACGGAGGCTACGAGCCTCCAGGAGGCGGCGAATGCAGGAGCCGCCAGCTGGACATCGATCCTGACCTTGGTCGACATACTCGGGCGGGAGCTACCTGGTCTCACCGCTTCGCCCTTCGTCGAGCTGATCCTCGACGAGAAAGGGCGACCCACCGCGCTCGAGTACGAGATCATCAGCAGCGGGCCGCAGAAGCTGCCCGGCAGTCGACTCACCTATCGTCCGCCGAGTATCGTCTGGGCCTATGCACTCGATCTGACGACGAAGGAGAGGGACCTGGACGCCCTGTCAGTCGCGCGCTCGGCACTCGCGGAAGCGACGAAAGCGAAGCAAGGCGCTCCAGTCGGCAGTCGACTGCGCTTCCGGGTCGGAGAGGAATCCCTCGGCGACGTCACGCGCAGCGTCGGCATCGATCTCGAGCTGGTGGCGGACGCCCCGCCCGGCCAAGAGTCACCGGTAAAGGAGCCCGTCAAGTAGCCGCTATCGGCGCGCTGATAGGTCGGCCGTCCTGCCCTACCTGGAAGCGTCGGCAGCTTCTTCCGGGCTGAGCCCGAGCGACTCACCGTTGAAGCCCCACGTGCCCTTGACGCGGGCACTGCGGATCGAGATCAGCTCCAGGATCCAGTCGAACCAGCCCCAATCCGTCTGGCTCACGGACGTGGCGTGGGTGTTGGGAAGGCCTGCGTCCGCGATGTTCTCGTGCGCCACCTGAATCGCCGGCCGTGGGAACGAATAGGAGACCAGCGTGAAGGACCGGGCGGACGAGTTGAACGTGCCCGATGTCTCGGTGTCACGCTTCACGCTCAGGGACGCGCACGAGCTGAAGGCCAGCACGGCCGTCATCAGGATCGCACCGCGGCGGCGGGGGCCGAGGCCCGCGCGAAGAGCCGGGCCCTGGGCGAAGCCCTCAGTCGGGCCCTGGGCGAAGCCCTCAGTGGGGCCCTGTGTAGAGCCAACAGCGGTGCCGTCAGCAGAGCCGTCAGCAGAGCCGTCAGCAGAAGTGGGCCTCTGGAGTCGCGTCGGGTAGAAGGGCTTCATCGTCTTGGGGTTCATCGTCATCTCGGGGCTGTTACCTTACCCGTCCGGGCGATCCGAAATCAGGGGCGCAATCTCGCAAACCACTGTCCTTCGACGGGCTTCCTGCCGATAGTTCCCCCGTCCTCCCGTCACTCTACGCCTTTCCTTCCATGGGACCCCTTTCCTCATCGCCGACTCCGACCCTCGGCTCCAGCGCCGATGGCGCTCTGGAAGGGGGCCTGGAGGCCAGCCTGGCCGCCCACAGGACCGCTTTCCGGGCCGCATTCGGGCCCGCGACGAGGATCCTGTCCTACTTCTCCCCCGGGCGGGTGAACCTCTTTGGCGGGCACCTCGACTACAACGGAGGCCCCGTGGTCCCCACGGCCATCGATCGAGGAACGTTCCTGTGCCTCGCGCCGCGCAAGGACGGACGCGTGCGACTCGTTTCCACTTTCGGGGACCAGGGCTTCGACGGAACCCTGGGGTCACTACCCGACGTACGTCAGGGTGCCTGGTTCGACTACCCGCTGGGCGTGGTTCGCGAGCTGATCGGGACGATCGGGCAGAAAGAGCGCCTGCGGGGAGGCTTCGACCTCCTGTTCGGCGGCAATCTCCCGGTCGGTGCCGGTCTTTCCTCCTCCGCTTCGATCTGCGTCGGCACGGCGTTCGCGCTGGACAACGCCTTCGAGCTTGGGCTCGATCCCGTCGACCGCGTCTCGGCGGCACTGGCCTCGGAGCGAGAGTTCGTCGGGGTGCAGTGCGGGATCATGGATCCCTACGCCGTCGGGTTCGCCCGTCCGCGCCGCGTCCTCTGGCTCGACTGCAAGGACCGCTCGTTCGAACACCTGCCCCTCGACTTCGACCGACTCTCGATCGGCGTCGTCGACACGGGCGTCCAGCGCGCACTCGCCCGGGGCGAATTCAACCGGCGCGTCGCGGAATGCAAGACCGCCTTCGATGTCCTCCAGCCCCACGCGCCAGGCTCCGAGGTCATGCGGGACGTCCCACGCGATGTCCTCGACGCCCACGTGGGCGAACTCGATCCCACCGTCGCGAAACGCGCGACCCACGTCCTCGAAGAGGTCCAGCGCACCTTCCTCGCCCGCGAAGCCCTTCTCGTGAATGACTTCACGAAGCTCGGCGAGCTGATGACCGCCACCCACCGTTCCTTCCAGACGCTCTACGAGTGCAGCTGCGAAGAACTGGACGTCCTCGTCGACGCGGCCGTGGCGTGCGACGGCGTGTTCGGCGCACGCCTCACTGGCGCAGGATTTGGCGGCTGCATCGTCATGCTGGTCGACGCGGACGCGACGGAACAGGCGACGGCGTCCGTCCAGATCGCCTTCGAGAAGCGATACGGACGAACGCCGCCTGTGGCATTCTTCCAGGGGGACGAGGGTCCCCGCAGGATCTGAATCAGAACTGTGAGGAGCCAGACTCGGTGGCTGGGCGCTCTTCGGAAGAGGCCTCCTCACCAAACATGATCCGGTGCGCGCTGCTCTGAATCAGCTTGCCCTCGTTCGTGTTGCGAAGCTCTTCGCTGAATGGATTCTCCAGCAGACTCCACGCGGCATCTGGTCGGCCACCGAAGAGATAATTGGCGGACAAGACGAGCCGTGCATCCATGTCGAGCACGTGGTCCTCGACGTAGCGCTCCAGCGTCGCCAGCTGACGATCGAACTGCGCGGGATCCGCGTAGAACTCACGCTTGTCGACGAGGTTGCGAGCCAGGTCAGGCTCACGATCGAACGCCTGGCGCAGTGCATAGGCCGCGTAGCGATAGTCGCCCGTCGCGAAGAGCGCATCCGACAGCACGAGATAAAGGATGCCGCTGTCGGACGAGAACTCGACGGCCTTCGCGTAGAAGTGCGCTGCGTCTCCGAAGCGAGCCTCGCGGAACGCGCGGTCGCCCTGGGTCAAGTAGTACGCGGCGGCACGGTTGAGTTCGCGCTGAAGACCCGGATCGGTCGCTTCGGGCGGCAGGGCCGTCGACGGGACCGCGGCTTCGACGTACTCGGGCTGAACGACCACCTCGCCCACGACCGGCTGCTCCTCGGCAGGGACCTCGATGTAGATGATCTCGGGCTCGGGATCGTCGTAGACGATGAACGACGTGCTGGCCGGAAGGAAAGGGCCGAGCCAGATGCAGTTGTTGCGACGGTACCTGAGCGGCGTCCAGCCGTAGTACCCCCCCCAGTTTCCTCCGTAGAGCCAGTAGTTCTGCCAGCAGAGCCCGGTCACGTAGAAGGGCGACCAGAAGAAGCTACACCAGCCGTTCGAGTAGTTGCCTCCCCAGTAGTTCCAGAAGCAGCTGTTGTAGTAGGGATCGACGTAGCCGCCATAGCCGTAGCCACCGTTGAAGCCGCCGTTCCAGCCGCGCGCGGCCTGGTTGCCCGCCTGGATCGGGCGACCGTTCCCGATCACAGAGGGGTTACCACGGCCGCCGCGGCCATCGGTGGAACCCACTGCCCCCACGGCCGACTTGCGACGCGCTGCGGCGACCCGGTTCGCATACTGCTGGCGGGCCGTCTCGATCCTGGCGTTGTTCGACGCCGCCTTCGCATCCTGGGCGCTCTGCTTGATGCGGGCGTTCGTGATGCGCACGTCGCGGGAAGCATTCGCCGCCTTTTCGCGAGCCGCCTGGGTGCGTGCCGCTGCCGAGCGAGCGGCGGCATCCCGGCGGACGGCCTCGATGCGAGCGGCGTTGGAGGCCGCTTGATCCGAGCCGCTGGGACGGGAGAGGTTCCCGCGCTGGTCGGAGAGCCCTCGGACGTCGCCCGAGCTCTCTTTTGAGTCGCGCACCGGACGACCGACCGTCGGATCCGCTGGATTCCCAGCGGGTCGACCCGCGGGGCCTCCACCCTTCTGGCTGTCGTAGCGGTCTGCCACGTCGCGCGGAGTGATCGGGCGCGACGAATTCGCGGGGGCGCCGGGCCGACCCGCTTCCGCCGCCTTGGTGCGCGCTGCCGTGATACGACGTCGCGCCTGATCCAGCTCGGCGGCGGAGCTGGTGCTGCGAACGCGCTGGCTCAGCGAACGAGCCGAACCTGGTGCCATCGGACGGCCGCTGCCCGCCGCGTTGACGGAAGGGCGAGGAATGGGCGCGCGGGACGGGACGACCGCTTCACCGAAGTCGATGACCGTCGAACCGCGACCGGAGGACGGACGACCCGTGGTGGAAGAGCTGCCTGAACTGGCCGATGGACGACCGGCGGGGGGACTCGAGGATGAGGGCCCGCGTGAAGGAACGAGCGATGGCGTCGAAGGACGACCCGTCGGAGCGGGACGGCTGGCGTCGGGCCGGGACGCCGAGGGCGCAGGGCGGGACGGAGTCGACGTGACCGGGGGCGAGGTCGTCGAGGGACGGCCAGTGCTTGGACGACTGGACGACGGGCGCGACGTCACGACCGGCGGGCGAGAAGGCGCGGGCCTCGACGTGCTGGGCCGGGTCGGCGCGGGCCTCGATGTGGAAGGTCTCGACGGAGCGGGACGCGAGGTCTGCGGCCTGGACGTTTGTGGTCTCGACGTCTGCGGCCTCGAGGCTGGCCTTGATGTTTGAGGTCTCGACGTCTGGGGTCTCGACGTCTGAGGCCGCGAGCGCTGGGTGGACTGCGGCCTGGAGGCCGGTCGGCTGGTCCCGGTGCGTCCGCGTTGAGCGGATGCCTCAGCCGCTGGACTGGCACCCAGTGGCGCCGTCCAGGCGATCGAGCCGAGCAGAACGCCGATCAGCGCGATCTTCGACCGGAGTCGAAGTACCGGGATCAGGCGCGGGGTGGGAATGGAGTCATTCATGGTCATGGTCCAGTTGGGAACGCGGGGCGCGTGTCCGACGGGATCAAATCCTATGCCGTCCGCCCAGGGCAGCGCCATGGAATGGTATGGAGGCGCCTTCACCCGAACTTCGGATCCCTTTGACTCCGCACAAATGGCCCTGGTGCCCCTCTCCGGACGGTCCACCTGCGTCCATCGGTCCCACGGGGACTGGTTCTGCGCCGCAGCGTCCCGACCTGGGCCGGTGGACTGCGAACCAGCCTGTCCGACTTGCCGAGGGCGGCGTCCTCCCTGGTGGACGCCCGCCTGGCCGCGCTGGAAGACGCTGCCGCCGCAGATCACCCTTCAGCGAAGGACGATTTCGAGACGCCTGGTGCCGGTCCCCTCGAGCTCTACCTGACGTTCCGTGGACGAAAATCCCTGGCTCGCCCGAAGCCGATAGACACCCGGCTCGAAGCGCCCTAGCGGCATGAGCCCCTCTGAATCCGTCGTATTCGAACCGCTGAAGAACTGGCTCAGGAACGTGCTCGAGCCGCTCGCCGCAGCGGTTGTCGCTTCGTCCTCCGCTCGACTCAGGAAGCATGCGACCCCTGCCCGAGGCGTCCCCGATCCGTCGACCACGCGGACCTCGATCTCCAGGCCGAGGACCAGCGTGAGGCGTAGCTCCTCCGAGTCCCGCCCTTCCTCCACCACGACCTCACGCAAGGAGCCGGCCGCGAATCCTTCCGCGCTCGGTCGAACCTTCCACGTGCCAACACCGAGCCCTCGGACTTCGAACGCTCCTTCGGCATCCGCGAGCGCCCTGCGCGGCGCGAGGCCGTCGGCGCCCACGGGAATGGCGAGCACCTCGGCCCCCTCGACTCCGTCTCCGGCGCCGTCGAGCACGAGCCCGCGGAGGGAACGGCCGGGGTCGAGAACGATCGTCCCGAGGTCCACGGTCTCATCCTCTCCGACCCGAATCTCGACGTCTTCGGGCGGCGCAAAGTCCGCGGAGCGCGCATCCCCGACCAGCACCAGGCGATAGCGCCCTTCGTCGAGGCCGTCGAACCGGAAGCCTCCCTGCCGGCCGGTCGCCTTCGATCCGTCCCGCCACCGCCCGCCGCTCCCGCGACCACCGGTCATGCCCTGCGAGAGGCGCCGCGTCAGGCCCGTGAGCAGTCCCCCGCTACCAGAGCGTCCCGTGCGCTCCAGTCGAAGCCGCAGCCCCTGTACCGCTTCCCCCGACTCGGCGGAAACGAAGCGTCCCCGAACCACGCCTTCGGGTAGCTCCAGGTCCTCCACCAGCTGCGGCGCATCGGGCACATCGATCAGGAACTCGCCGCTCGGCCCGTCGCCCTCGAAGGTCACCTGATACTCGCCTGGGCTGAGCCCCTCGAAGACGTAGCTCCCGTCGTTCTCGACGGGTGCCGCCTTGAAGTCGAGCCCCAGGAGCCCCTCGGACTCGAGGTTCAGCGCCAGCAGCATCCCGCTCGAGACGGGCGCACCACCGCGCGTGACCAACCCGGTGACGCGGCAGGCGCTGGCCGACGTATCCACGAGATGGTGGGTCACGACCCGCTCCTCGGGGACGTGGACGAGCCCGAAGTTCAGCGTCCCGAGGAAGCTCATGATCGAGAGGTTCTCGTCGCCGCGCGTCGCGACGATCAGGTAGGGACCACCCTCCATGTGGAGCATCTCGTAGGCTCCATCGACGCGCGAACGAGCCTGGTGCAACTCACCGTTCGACGTGGGGCCGCCGGCCATTCCCGGCGAAACGGCCAGCACCATCGCATCGCGAACGGGCTGCCCGAAGCGGTCGGTGACCTTTCCACGGAGCCCTCCGCCCTCCGTCAACGTGATCGTGACAGGAGAGTTTCCGTCGCCTCGCTCCACGCTCGTGAGCACGGCGCCCGCGCGGTAGTCGCGGTGGAAGGCGAGGATCTCGGCGGGTCCGGCGTCGAGGCCGACGAGTTCGAAGGAGCCGTCCCTCGCGGTGCTAACCGCTCCTTCTCCGAGGAAACCGAGCGCCACGAGGTGCCGCAGAAGCCCGACCGGTGGGGCGCGACGCTGCCTCCGCCGCCCCTTTACGGCCAGCGCCGATTCGATCGAACCGCGTCCGTCCTCCAGGCGTTCGAACGCCGTCGCGATGAGCGCTTCGGTCGTGACCTGCGCGCCGGCGATAGGCTCGCCCTCGGCGTCGACGACGAGGCCGCGGAGCGTGGCGCCAGGCTCCAGTTTCAGCTCGAGTTCGGGCGCCGCGCCCCCCTCGGGTACGTGCACCACGGCTCTTTTGGGAAGGTAACCTCGCGCCAGAACCGTCAGCTCCTGCTCCCCGCCCGCGATCCCGGCGAGTTCGAAGCGACCGTCCTCTCCTTCGAACTCCACGCCGCCAGCAAACGGATTGAATCGACTCGGCGCCGCGGGGTCCGCTTCGATCCGGCCCGACACGGAGACCGTGAAGCTCGCCACCGGCGCTTCCGTCAGCGCATCGCTGACGGAACCGAGGATCGCCCCGCCGCGGTGCAGGACGACCTCGACCGTCGCTTCCTCGTCACCTGGCTCCCAGCGAGCGCGCCCCACCTCGTAGCCGCTCTTCAGCGCGCGGATTTCGAAGGGCGAGTCACCGCCGAGCGGGCCTGCCACGAAGGCGCCTTCATGGTCCGACACGGGGAACTCGAATTCCTTCATGCCCGCGGCGAAGAGCGGTGCGAGCGAAGGCTGCCCCTCCACGGAAGCGACGTCGATCACGTTCCAGAGGATGCGCGCGCCGGGGACCGGAGCACCGCTGACGTCGACCGCGCGGCCGCGCACCTTGGGTCCGCGAAGGAGAGCGAAGTCCCGGGCCTGGACCTCGGCTCCCGGCGAATTCGGCACCTGCACCAGCGGCCCACGCGCCGGAACGTGATCGTCCGCCATGGCGAGCAGATCCACCGCGCCCGGCGGAACTCCTGTGAGCAGGTAGCAGCCGTCCTCCCCCGTGACCGTGTGCGTGGCCATGAGGAGTTCCTTGGCCAGCTTCAGGTTCCGAAGGCCCCGCGGCAGCGCAGCGACCTGCGCGCCTGCCACCGGCGCGGTACCTGGCTCCGCGCCGGAGCCGGGACTCGAACTCGCGCTCACGATCCGCCCGCGAACCTGCGCGCCGATCGTGCCTCGGACCTCCACGACCGTGTCTTCACCCGCTCGGACCTCCAGGTCCAGGACATGCGTGATCGCCATCCCCTCGCCGATCGCGGCCAGCTCGTAGCCCTCTGCGGGCGAGACGCCCGCGAACGCGAACCGCCCATCGCGATCCGCCTCCGCGCGCAGGAAAGCCGTGACCCCATCGGCCGCCGCCTCGAGCAGGCCCATCGAACTGGTCGTCAACGCGATCTGCGCCTTCGCCACGGGCCGACCGCGCCCGTCCAGCACCTGGCCGATCACGCGGCCACCCGACCGCATCCAGACGTCCACCGGGCCCCCATCGCCGGAGCGCAGAACCCTGGCGGAAACGGGCGCGTCGGCGACGTGATGCGGGGCGGTCGCGCCGAGGTACCAGCGCCCCTCTCGCACGCCTTCGAAGGAGAACTCACCGCCGAAAGCCGTCACCGTGGTCGCGGCCGGCCTGACGCGCTGGCTGAAGTCCGAACCGGATCCGATGAATTGGGAAACCTGCGCCATGATCTCGGCGCCCGCGGGCGGAACGGGGAGGAGTTCGACGGTCACCCCTTCGAGTCCGCGCTCGGAGCCCCGCTCCAGAACGCGTCCGCGGAGACGGCCCGGGCCGCGCAGGCGAACGCTGGCGTCCCTCGTCTCTCCGTCGCTCCGAAGTGGCCCTACCTCGGCGATCTCGGCGAGCGCGGACCGTCCGGTCTCCAGCCCGGGGTCATGGTCAACCTCTGGACCTTCGAACGAAAGGGACTCGCCCCCGACGCTCGCGCCCCCGTCCTCGAAACGGAAGTAGAGGAGCCCCGCGAGCACGGCCAGCGCTAGCGCCAGGGCGCCCGCGAGTTTCCCGCTGGCCTTCCTCACGAGACCGCGCGGCTGGAAGAGCGCTTATGGACGGGAAGGCGGAGCGTCGCGATGGCCCCGCGCGTATCGGCCCGGTTCTCCAGCGTGATGCTCCCGCCGCGGTCCTCGACGATCCGACGCACGATGGCGAGTCCGAGGCCCGTTCCGCTGCTCCGGGTCGTGAAGTACGGCTCGAAGAGCGCGGTCGCGGCTTCGTCGCTGATTCCCTTGCCGGTGTCGCGGATCTCCACCTCGATGAAGTCTCCGTCGCGATCCACCCGCACCTCGATGCGATGCGCGCTCTTGCCCGGCGGCGGCTCGACGCCGTCGATCGCCTCCATCGCGTTGCTCACGAGGTTCACCAGCGCGCGCCGGAGTTCGTCCGGGTCGGCCATGACGATCGCGGGCTCCCGGATCCCGCTCTCCAGAGGCCGCTCGCCGATCAGCTCGACGCCTTCCTCCTGGGCCCACGCGTCGTTGATCTCGACGACCTCCGCAACGATCGTTCGGAGTTCGACCTCGACCGGGTCCCGATGCTCTCCTGCGAATCGATAGAAGTCCCTCGCAATATCGCGCATCGTTCGAACCTGGCGCTGGATCACGTCGATCGACTTCTCGAGGATCCCCTCGAACTCCGGCGACTTGTCGTCGTGGGCGCGCTTCAGGAGCGAGGCCCAGAGCTGGATCGGCGTCAGCGGGTTCTTGATCTCGTGGGCCACCTGCCGCGCCATCTCGCGCCAGGCCGCGTCCTTCTCGGCCTTGACGAGCTGGTCGCTGTTGTCCTTCAGCCGCAGCGTCATGCGGTTGAACGAGCGCGTCAGATCGGCGAGTTCGTCGTGGCCGTGCACGGGCACCTGAGCATCCAGATCGCCGCTCGCGACGCGGCGTGTGAAGGCCTCGAGGTCCTGGATCGGACGCGTTGTCCTGCGCGCGACGACGAAAGTCACGACGACAGCGAGGAGCAGCACGAGCGCGCTCGCCTGCGCGATGGTGCGAGTCATGCTCCGGATCGGCCCGTAGACCTCGCGGGTGTCCACGCCCACCCCCACGACCCAGCCAAAGCCGCCTTCCTTCCGGGATCGTCCGTGGCGGAACGCGGCCTTCTTGTGCTCGCCGTTGAAGTCGTACTCGGGATACATCCCCCACTTGTGAGTGCTCGCCGCCTCCACCATCGCGGGCAAATTCACGGGCGGCTCGTCCACGTGCATTCCGTAGAGCGACCGATCCTTGTGCGCGAGGATCGTCCGCGCGTCGTCTCCCCAGACCCAGGCGTAGGACGTGGCGTAGAGATTCTCGGACTGGAGGTTGCCGAGCTCCTCCTTCCGACGCCGGGTGACGCCGTAGGTGGAGATCTCGTTCTGGACGACGGACCACGGAACGAGGGTCACCACCATCCCCACCGGCACCACCTCGCTGAAGGTGGAGCGCTTGCCCAGGACCCTGTGGGCGAATCCAAAGTGATAGCGCGCTTCAGGCGGCACGTCCGTATCCTCATGGACGAAGCCGAAGCGCGTGACATCGATCGACGCGGACCCGTTCTCGAGTGCGTTCTGGAACCAGGTCTTCTCGGCCCAGGGGTAGGAGCGGAGGGCGCTGCTGGTCCACTTGTCGAGCTCCGCCCCACCCACCCTCAGCGTATTGGAGGCGACGACATGCCCGTCGTTGTCGATCGCGAGGACGAACTCCGCGGAGCCGATCTCCGAGACCAGCTCGTCGAAGAGCTGTTCGGCGGGTCGGCCGAAGATCATCGAATCGTCGTTGTAGCCCGCCAGGCAGTAGCTCACGTCCTGGACGGCCGCCAGGATCTGGGCGTTCTTGCGACTCTCCGCGACGATGCTGTCGAGCCGCTCCGAGAGTTCTGCCGCGTGACCGAGGAGGTGGTAGCGGACCACGTCCTCCGAGAACCGCTGGGAAACGAACGCGTCGACGAACCAGGCGAACCCGAGGAACGGCAGGACCACGACGGCGAGAACGGCCAGAAGCCACTTGGTGGAGATCCTTCGGATCATGGGGAGGATTGTAGGACCGATCGCTGTCATGATGGATCCGCCAAGTGCCATCCGACCTCCCCCGTGCCGACTTCCTCTCCGTCCCCCGAACGCGTGCTGATCGTTCGCATGTCCCACCTGGGGGACATCGTGCAGACCATGCCGCTCGTGCACGCGATCCGCGCGGCCTGGCCCGGTGCGGAGATCGGGTGGGCGATCCAGCCCGAGTTCGCGCCGCTGGTCGAGCCCTTCGCGAAGATCTTCCCCTTCGATCGCCGCGGGGGCGCACGCGCCTGGCCACGCCTCCGATCCGAGATGCGCGCCTGGCGGCCCGACATGACCCTGGACGCCCAGGGCAACTGGAAGAGCGCGGTTTGCACGCGCTTGTCCGGCGCACCGCGGCGCCACGGCTTCGAGCGCCGCGCCTGGCAGGAGCCGTTCGCCGCGCGTGTCGCCGGGCTCGTCCATGCGCCGCCGCCTGAATCGTCGGGGCGACACCTCGTGGCCCTTTGCCGCTCCATCGCGGCGTTCATCACCGGGGACGCGGCGCTGGCAGAACGGATCGACCCGCTCCTCTCCGAGGCGGAGATCGCGCGTGGAAGAGGGATCCTGGAAAGCGTGCGGGAAGGCGCAGCTCGCACGTCGTGGACGGTGCTGCACCCGGGGGTCGCTGGCGACCCACGAACCTGGCCCGCCGAGTCCTTCGAAGCGCTCGGCCGGAGGCTCCTGGAGCGAGGCGAGCGCGTCCTCTACCTGACGGGACCGGGGGAAGCCGAGACCGGACGTGCCCTGGGTGCCGCTGTCCCCGGCGCCGCGCACCTGGTGGGCCAGCGCGGCCTGCGCGACCTCTGCGCGATCCTGCACGCCGTCGCAAAGGGAGACGGCCAGATCTTCGTGAGCGACAGTGGCCCGGCCCACGTGGCGGCGTCGGTCGGGCTGCCCGTTCGCCTCCTCGCGGGGCCGGAGGATCCGGAGCGAACCGGTCCGTGGCCGCTGGTGACGTCTTCCGAGACTCCCCATCGCCTGGTGCCCGCCGGTGGCCTGACCGCCTGGACTGCGAGGCCGATCGGTGCCGTGACGGTGGAAGATGCGCTGTCGGTGGCAGACCGATAGGCTTCGCGGTGGAACCGAAGTCGGCGGCGAACCGTCGGACCTTCTGGGTCCGCGTCGATTCTCCGCCTCCCTCCATTTCTCCTCCCTCGATCCATGAGTCCGTTCGCACCTGGTTCCCTGCGCTCCCTCTCGATGCTGACCGGCACGGTCGCTCTCTTCGTCGGAACGATCGCACCCGCGGCTGCCGCGAGCCCGCTTCCCCCCCACGAGGACGACCCCAAGATCTTCGATCGTCGCCCGGCGATCCAGGGGACAGGGTTTCGACGCGGGGCACAGAGCGCCGAACGCGGCTCCGCGGCGGCGGGCGGGCTCGAGTTCGCTGCCCAGGGCGTGAGGCTCGAGTCCTGGCTCACCCTCGGCGATCTCGGCGGAGCGAATGATTCCGGCAACGACTGCTGGGGCTACGTCTCGCCGTCCGGCCGGGAGTATGCGCTGATCGGCACGTCGAACGCCACCGTCATCGTGGAGGTCACGGACCCCGCCAACGCGCAGGTGATCGAGCGGATCGACGGCCCCTCCAGCCTCTGGCGCGACGTCAAGGTCTACCGCGACCGGGCGTACGCGGTCAGTGAAGGCGGTAGCGGCATCCAGGTGATCAACCTCTCGAACGTCGACGCCGGCGTGGTGACGCTGGAGAACACGATCACGGGCCAGGGAACGAACGCGACCCACAACGTCGTGATCGACGAGGTCAGCGGCTACCTCTATCGCACGGGCGGCGCGGGCAACGGACTGCGCATCTACAGCCTCGCCAACCCGGGCTCGCCCCAGTTCGTCGGTTCGTGGAACTCGCGCTACGTCCACGACGCGCAGGTCGTGACCTACACGTCGGGCCCCTACGCCGGACGCCAGATTGCCTACTGCTGCAGCGGCTTCAACAACGGCTCCGGTGACACGGGACTCTCGGTCCTCGACGTCACGAACAAATCGAACATCCAGTCGCTCAGCCAGGTCGCCTACCCCGATCGGCGCTACAGCCACCAGGGCTGGCTCTCCGCCGATCGCACGCGATTCTACCTCGGCGATGAACTCGACGAGCGCGGTGGCATCAACACCACGGTGACCCGCGTCTTCGACGTGAGCAACCCGAGCAACGTCACGTTCACCGGCTCGTTCGACAACGGCGTGTCGAGCATCAGCCACAACATGTACGAGCGCGACGGCTACCTCTACCAGGCGAACTACACGTCAGGACTGCGCATCTTCGACATTGCTTCGTCCCCGGACAACCCGGAGGAGATCGCGTTCTTCGATACCGCGCCCGACCTGACCGCGGAGTCGTTCAACGGACTCTGGAGCTGCTACCCGAACTTCCCGAGCGGCACGGTGATCGGCAGCGACCTCGAACGCGGACTCTTCGTCTGGACCGTGGACCCGCTCCGCGTGGACGTGAACACGGTCCAGCTCGAAACGGTGGACAGCGCCGGCGAGGCCGTCACCGTCCAGATCGACGAGTTCACGGCGGGCAGTCTCGATGCGGCCTCGGCCAAGCTCATCGTCGAGACGGGCGCAGGCACCCTGGATGTGGCCCTTGCGCCGACGGGTGCCCCTGGTGAGTTCACGGCGTCGATTCCAGGCTACGTGTGCGGTACGGAAGTGTCCTGGTACGTGTCTGCGCTGACCACGTCCGGCGTCGAATCGACGTACCCGAAGTACGCTCCGGCGTGGCCCTTCGTGTCCTACGTCGGCACGGCGCTGACGACGGTCCGCGAGGACGACATGCAGGATGCGGCCGGCTGGGTCGGCGGGCTTCCCGGCGACACGGCGCTGCGCGGCGCCTGGGTCCTCGACGCGCCGATCGGTACGGACGCAGAGCCTTCGAGCGACCACTCGGAGGACGGACGCCGCTGCTGGTTCACCGCCCAGGGGCAGATTGCCAACAACTCGGATGCGGACGTGGACTTCGGCTTCACCACGCTGCTGACGCCGATCTTCGACATGTCGCAGCTCGCCTACCCGACGCTGGAGTACTACCGCTGGTACTCCAACAACGTGGGACAGAACCCGCCGGACGACCTCTTCCTGATCGAGATCTCGAACGATGCCGGAGCGACCTGGCAGACCCTCGAGGCGATCGGCCCGCTCGGTCCTGGAACGTCGGGCGGCTGGATCCGCTCCTCCGTCCTCGTTCCGGAGGTCATCGTGCCGACATCCCAGATGCAGCTCCGCTTCATCGCCTCCGACACGGGCAACACGAACATCGTGGAGGCCGCGATCGACGACTTCCGCATCATCGACGCGATCTGCGGAGACCCCGTGGGCACGGCCTACTGCGCGGCAGAGCCGAACTCCTCCGGCGGCACCGGAGAGATCGCGGCCGAGGGCTCGGCCTTCCTGACCCGCAATGATCTCCAGCTGGTCGCCTCGGGCCTCCCGACGTCCCAGACCGGCTTCTTCGTCGTCTCGAGCGCACAGGCGTTCGTCCCTGCGGTGGGCGGGAGCCAGGGCAACCTCTGCGTGGGCGCCAACACCGGGCGCTACCTTGCCCAGGTGGGCAACTCGGGAACGACCGGTGAAATCCGACTGATCGTCGACTCCGGCGCGATCCCCCAGCCGATGTCGACGGTCGGGACTCTGCCCGGCGACACCTGGAACTTCCAGTGCTGGCACCGAGACGCGAACCCGATGCCGACCTCGAACTTCACGCGGGGCTACTCGGTGACGTTCCGCTGATCTCCTGACGGGACTTCGAGGGGACGGCAGGCGCCCGGGATCGACGATTCCGGGCGCCTGCCGCCTGATTTCGAGGGTCCGCTGCATCGTGGGACCGCTGCCCACATACGCAACATGTGGTACCCCTCAGCAGCGAGCGGTACCAGGGAGCGCGGCAGGCCCTCCAGAAGTTCCTTGGACCGGCGGATCCCCACTGGTATCTGAAGGGCCAGGCGCGCCCAGGGGGGGAGCGCCATTCGTCTGCCAGCGTGGGCCTCCTCGGAGGTCCTTTCGAACCATGGGCCGCACACCCTTCCGCGCCGCACCGCGGAGCACCTTCGTCGCCGCATTCGCGGCTCTCCTCGTCCTGAATGCCGCCGGCTGGAAGCTCTACGGAGAGCGCTCGTCGACGGTCCTCGCTGCCGCCGCGACGGAAGGAGACTTCGGCACGACCGACACGATCTCTGCGTCCGGTCAGCCCTTCGTCACCCTTGCGGCCGCTCTACCGACGCGGGACGTCGGGCAGGCCGACCGCCTGATCGTCGCCCTCGGCGGGACCGCCGAGGTGGACCCGAACAGCGCCGACGACGAGCCGCTTCCGGATCTACTCGACCCACCGTTCACGGTCGAACCTTTCCTCGACGGCCGGTGGGAATGGGAGAGCAGAACGCGACTCGCGTTCCTGCTCGACGAGCCGCTCGGCGAGTGCAAGGAGGTCCGCATGCGGCCGACCGCGGCGCTGGAGAAGCTGCTCGGTCGCGCCGTGGATCCGAAATTCGAGGCGCGCTGGACCTCCGCTCCTCTGGAGATCCAGGCGGTCCATGTCATGTCGGTCGGAAAGGACACGGTGACCGCAAGGGTCACCCTCAACGCGGAACTCGACCCGTCCGAGGTGCTCGCCGCGCTGAAGCTCACGCTGCCCGGCGCCACGGAGGCCCTCGCGCTGACCCCGGTCGCGAGCCTCACCAGGAACGGCGACGGCCAGGGAAGCGGCTTCCACCACGATTTCCGCTTCCCCCGGCCGGACGGCGAGGCCACCCACCTCGAGTGGCACTTCGACCACCCGCTCTGCCACCTTGGCGAGTCGAAGGGCCTGATCTGGCGAACGCGCCGGAAGGCTCCGCCGTTGCTCGAGGTGCCCAGGCGCTTCGCGCTCCTCCGGCACGGCGAGCGAGTGTTCAGCGACAGGGACGGCGGGCGCATCGACTTCGAGTTCAGCGCGAGCCTCGAACCCACGGCCGACGCGCCCGAGATCGAGGTCCGCCCCCTCGTCCCCCACCTCTCCGTCCGCTCCTCCGGAACGCGACTGGTCGTCGAAGGAGACTTCGAGGCGGGCGCCACCTACTCGGTCACCCTGCCGGAAAACGTCCTGGCTTCGAACGGTGAGACGCTGAACGCAGCGCGCATCGTGTCGATCGAAATGCCCCGGCGTGAGCCGCAGCTCGCGATCCCCGTCTGGCGAGGCACGCTCAGCCCGGAGGGTCACCTCTCCCTGGAGCTCATGGCCACCGCCGTCGACGCCGTCCGCGTCAAGGCCACCAAGGTGCTGCCCGGCAACCTGGTCGAGCACGTCCGCGGCGAGTCGCGGCGCTACACGTCGGCCCAGGTCCTCTCGGAGACCTATCGACTGCCCGGTTCCGCAGCGGGTGGCCCCACGGAGCGCCACGCGCTGGACCTGCGAAGCCTCCTCGAACGGGACGGCGAGACGCTCGCGGGTGTCTATCACCTCGAAGTCTCGTCGACGGAGAGCCGCTGGATCAGCGACTACGCTTCGGTCCGCATCTCGGACCTCGGCACGACCGCCCGGCGCGACGCGGAGGGGCTGCATTTCTGGGTCCACTCGATCGCCACCGGCGCCGCAGTCGAGAACGCGACGATCACCGCGCTGACGGTCCAGGACCAGACCCTTGGCCGGGCCACGACGAACGGCGACGGGTACGCGTTCATCGCGTGCCCACGGACAGACTCGAGCCAGGGGGCAGGCGACGGCACCGCGCCTTTCCTCGCGGTGATCGAGACAGGCCAAGACCTGGCCTACCTGGAACTCGAGAGCTCCACCTGGGACGTGCCGCGTGAAGTCGCATGCGGCCGAACGATCCCCGGGGCAGCCGACGTCTTCGCCTACACCGAGCGCAACCTCTATCGTCCCGGCGATCGCGTGTACCTCACGGGCATCGCGCGCTCGAACGCGGGCGTCGTCCACGCTCGCCCGGTGGACGTCACGCTGACTCGCCCTGACGGCGCGGTGATGCTGGAGGAGACGGTGCTCCCGGACCCGGGCCAGGGGCTGTTCCATCTCGTCCACACCACGTCGCAGAACGCACGCACCGGCACCTGGAAGTTCGCCTTCCGCGACTCGGCCTCCGGCGAATCGATCGGTTCGATGACGTTCGGCGTCGAGGCGTTCCTCCCGGCGCGCATGGCGCTGACATCGACCTCCGAGCGCGAGACGGCCGAGGCAGCACCGTCGTCGCGGGTCGTGGCGCGCTCCCTCGCCGGAACCTCGACGGAGGGCTTCGAGGCCGAGCTGAGCACGCGCTGGTCGCCGCTGCGGTTCACCTCGACGCGCTTTCCGCTCTTCTCCTTCGAGGCCGAATCGGACGATCGCTCCGAGCGCCGTGACAGCAGCCAAGTCGCCCTCTTGGCCGACGGCTCCGCCGCGGCGGAACTGCCCGGCTTCCGCGATCTGGCGCCCGGCCTCTGGCGAGCGTCGAACACGTGGACGGTGACGGAGCCGGGAAGCCGCTCGGCCGTCGCGAACTCCGCCCTGAAGGTCGACACCGGGAAGGAACATCGCGGACTGCGCATCGACCGCGTCGCCGGACTCGGGCCGGACGCCACCGAGGCCACGAAAGGGGCCGGCACGGGCGTCGTCGGCGTGGGCGAGCCGTTCCACGTCCTCGGCCTCTGCGTGGGCGCCGACGACCTGCCGATGGCCGAGGAGGTGCTCTATCTCTCCGTCGATCGGATCGAATCGCGCTATGTGCTCGACTCGGCCGGTGGCGGGCTGCGCTGGACCCTCGAAAAGACAGTGACCGCCGTTGCCAGCCTGGCGCTGGAGCCCGATCCGTTCGGCGTGCTCCGCGCGGCTCTCACGTGCCCCGAAGCGGGCGAGTACCGGCTGACGCTACGCGGCGAGGACGCGAAGACCGCCACGATCCTGGGGTTCCACGCGGCGGAGAACCCCGACCGATTCCAGCCCACGCAGCCGAGCGAGCGCGTCACCCTGACGCCCGAGTTCCGCGCCGTGTCGCCTGGTTCCTCCGTCGGATTCCGCATCGAGAGCCCCTTCGACGGCAGCGCGCTCGTGACAGCCGAAGATGGGCGTCTGCGCTGGCAGCAGCGGATCCAGCTCGAGAACGGCCGCGGAGAGATCGAGATCCCGATGGCGGACGACGTGCGCGGCGGACTCGTCGTTTCCTGCCAGGTGACGCGCCCCTTGAATTCGAAGGCCGACACCTGGCGCCCCCACCGCGCCTACGGCTGGGCGCGGATCGAGACGCTCCACCATGACCATCAGCTCGGCGTTTCGATCGCAGCTCCCGAACGCGTGCGCCCGGGCGAAATGGCGACGGTCACCGTCGAGGCTCCGACCTCACCCCGCGCCGCCGTCCATCTCTGGGCAGTGGACGAAGGCCTGCGCCTCGCGGGCGGGCACCGAACGCCCGATCCGCTGGAGCACTTCCTGGGTGCGCGCGCGTTCCGGGGCAGCGCCACGGATACGTGGTCGACGCTGCTCCCCGACGTGGAGCTGCCCGCTTCGATCTCGCGCATCGGCGGTGACTCCGGGCTGGCCCACGAGGCTCGCCGCCGCGCCCCCGAAGCCGTCCGCGTGACCCCCGCGATCGTGTGGAACGAGGCGGTGCGGCTCGGGGACGACGGGCGAATGACCACCACGCTGCGCGTGCCGGACTTCACCGGAGAGCTGACGTGGATGGCCGTCGTCGTGGACGGGGATCGCTACGGATCCTGGCAGGAGGCGACCACGGTCGCGGGCGAGATTCCGATCGCCCTCGGCCTCCCGCGCTTCGCGGCGCCCGGGGACCAGCTGCGAGTCAAGATGGCGTTCGAGAACACCGGCGAGTCCGCGGCGAGCGTTCGACCCCGGCTCGAAGTGACCGGCGCGGGCGAGGTCATCGACGGGCCCGACGAAGGCGTGCTCACGCTGGAGCCCGGTGAACGGCACGTCGCCTGGTTCTCGATCGAGGCGACGCGCAGCGGGCGCATCGAGGGTGCGGCCTGGCTGGAAGGCCAGTTCGCGGACGGCCGCGCGGCCCATGAGCGCGTGGCGATCGATCTCCCGGTCCGCAGCGGCCGGCCGTTCGTGACGTACTCTTCCGGCGTGAGCCTCGACGCGAGTGAAGGGCGCGGGCTCTCGCTGGACCTCGCCGAGCGCCTTGGAATCAGCGCTGGCGAGCGGGGGAACTGCGAGCTGCGCGTCTCCTCGTCCGCGGGCCTTTCGCTCCACCCGGCGGGCGCCTACCTCTCCGAGTACCCCCACGGCTGCGCCGAGCAAACGGCCAGCCGCATCTTCGCGGCGCTCTCACTCCACGCGCTGCGGGCCAAGAGCGACGACGAAAGCCATGCGCGCACCGAGACGGCCGATCGGGTCACGCGCGGATTCCTGCGACTGGCATCGATGCAGGTCATGGACGGCGGCATCGGCTACTGGCCCGGAAGCCGCTCGTCCTCCGACTGGGCGACCCTCCATGTGGCCGACGTGATCGCGGCCGCCAGGGACCTCGGGTTCGAGGTGCCGGCGCGCCTGACGGAACGGCTCGCAGGGTACCTCGACGCCGAGCTACGATCCACGAAGAGCGCAGCAGAGCGCGCGCGCCTCGTGCATGCTGCGGCCGCGCTCGGGACGATGCACGCGGGCTGGATGCGAAGGCTGGAGGAGCAACAGGCGTCGCTGGGGCGCGCCGGGCGCGCGTACCTCGCGGCGGCGCTCGGCCTCGCGGGAGAGAAACGCCGAGCGCTGGCCCTGATCGAATCACGTTCCGAGGAGGCGGAGCCCGTAACGGCGGACTCCTTCGCGTACCTCGACTCGCTCGTTCGAACGGTCGCGCTGGAGCTCCGCGTCCTGCTGTCGATCGATCCCTATCACCGGGGCGTCCACGAGCGCGTGGCCCTGCTGGAGGCCGAACGATCCGGGTCGAGCGGACGCTGGCGCAACACCGTCGACAACGCCGCGGCGCTGGCGGCGCTCGCCAGGCATGCGCAGGTGTTCGACGCCGGTCAGGCGGACTGGCAGCTGGCCGCCAGGCTCTCGACTCCAGAAGGGACGAGCGGCCTCGACGTGGTCGAGGTGACCTCGGACGCGGAGTCGCTGGTCGCGATCCCCGCCGGCGTCAGCGCGCTCGACTTCGACGTCACCGGAAGCGGCCCGGTGTTCCTCCGCTTGAGCGCGACGGGCCAATGCTCGGCCAGCGCCCCGGGCGCGGACCGCGGGCTCCGCTGCAGGCGTCGCCTGTTCGACGGGCAAGGGCTCGAACTCGACTCCAGGAACGTCCGCCACGGGGACCTCGTCTTCGTCGAACTGACGCTCGCGACCGATGGCCGGAGCGACGTCAGGGACGTCGCGATGGTCGATCCGCTCCCTGGCGGCCTCGAGATCGAGACGCCGAAGCTGCTCACGGAGTTCCCGTGGCACGCAGCGAAGCAGCAGAAGGAGTCGGACTTCCGCGCGACGCCTTCGGGGAGCGAGGACCGGGTCGAGTTCCTGGACGATCGCGTCCTTCTCTACGCGACCGCCCGGACCGAGGTCCGCGCGTTCCGATACGCCGCACGCGCCGTCGCGCTGGGCAGCTTCGAGCACGGACCCGTGCAGGCAGAGGCCATGTACGCGCCCGAGGTCTCGTCCGTAGGTGGAAGCACCGGCCAGATCCACGTCACGGAATGAAAGAGAGCATCGTCCGTGCGGAGCCGTCCGGGGGATCGACGCGGCGAGGTCGGCTCCGCCGGTGGCTCGTGCGCGCCGCCGCTGGCGGCGGCCTGGCGATCGCCGCCGCATGGCTGGCGGCGCCGCTGGGCTATCGGCTGCTCGACGCACGCTATCCGCTGTCCCTCGCTTCGCTGGAGCTACCGCCGAGCGGCCACGTGAGCGCGGCGGAGGGCGGCCCCGAGTTCGCGCGCCGCGTGGCGAAGGACGAGCAGTGGCGCCGCCCAGTGCCGCTCTCGGAGATGGGTCGATGGCTGCCGCTCGCGACGATCGCGATCGAGGACGTTCGCTTCCGCGAGCACGGCGGCGTCGATGCCCGCGCCGTGGCGCGCGCGGCCGTGCGGAACGTTCGATCCCTGCGCGTGCGCGAGGGCGCCAGCACGCTCACGATGCAGCTCGTCGGCATGACTCACCGGACGCCCCGCACGCTGCGCGGCAAGGCGATCGAGGCGTTTCGTGCGCTGCAGGTGGAGGACCGCCTCTCGAAGGACGAGATCCTGGAGCGCTACCTCAACGCGGTCCCCTACGGCGCCAACGTCGTCGGCGCCGCCATGGGAGCCGAAGCCTGGTTTGGCTGCTCCGCGGCGGATCTCTCCCTGGGTGAGGCGGCGCTGCTCGCCGGACTGCCCCAGGCGCCCTCCCGGCTCCAGCCCGACCGCCATCCGGAGCGAGCGCGCGCGCGGCGCGAGGCCGTGCTCTCTGCCATGCGTAGGGCCGGGCTGATCACCGAGGACGAGGCGATCGCCGCGCGCGAGGTTCCTGTCCCCCAGCGACTCTGGCCGGGCCGCAGCGGCGCGCCGCCGCTACCGGCGACCCTGCACGCCGCGGCGTGGAGCCTCGGCGAGCGGCCGAGCGGCGGCACCACGGCGCTGCGGCCCGAACTCCAGACTCTGGCGGATCGTCTCGTCCGTGCCCATTGCGAGCGGCTGGCTCCGGGTACTGAGATCGCGCTGCTCGCGATCGACGTGGCGGGCGCCCGGGTAGTCGCGCACATCGGATCCGCGGCCCAGAACGATCCGCTGGACGGCCAGGTCGATGGCGCGCGCGCGTGGCGCAGCCCGGGCTCGACGCTGAAGCCGTTCGTCTACGCTGCGGCGATGGAGGCGGGCCTGATCGACGCCGACACGCTGCTCGACGACACGGCGCTCGACCTCGACGGATGGCGCCCGACCAACTTCGACGGAGCGTTCGGCAGCTTCGGGGGCAGGGTGACGGTCGCGGACGCGCTGCGCCGATCCCTGAACCTTCCGGCCCTGCGCGCGGGCCAGATCGCCGGCCTCGATCGCTGCCTGGGGCTCATCGAGGCCGCAGGCGTCGTGCTGCCGGAGTCGGCTCGCCGAGAATCCGGGCTCGCGCTCGTGACGGGCGGAACGCGCGTGCGGCTCGTGGACCTCGTGAACGCTTACGCCACGCTCGCGCGCGGCGGTCTCTACCGGCCCACGGGGCTCTGGGCCGACGGGAGTGACGGGACTCTGGAGGCTGTCCGCGCGATCTCCGAGACCACCTGCGAGGTACTGAACGACATCCTGAGCGATGAGCACCGCGCCCCACGAATCCACGGCGGCGGCAGCCACGTCGGCGGCGTCGGCTTCATGTGGAAGACGGGGACGAGCTCGGGCCACCGCGACGCCTGGGCCGTTGGACACAACGGCGAGTTCAGCGTTGGCGTCTGGGTCGGGCGGTTCAGCGGCGCAGGCGACCCTGCCTACGTCGGAGCCGAGGTCGCCGAGCCGATCCTGGCCGAGTTCATGGCCGCGCTGAAGTCGCTGAAGTAGGCGCCAGGGCGTCTACTTCAGCGCGCGGATCTTGTCCGCCACGTCCTTGTACTCGGGCCAGAAGAGATCGATCTGCTGGAGCAGTTCCAGCTTGGCCTCGTCGTTCGTCGCGGCCGCTGCCTCTGCGTACAGGCGCTCCGCCGATGCCACGTAGCCCTCCAGCGCATCGATGCGAGCACGGGTGTCCTTGTAGAAGTCACGGGACTCCAGGAGGCCCTTGTAGGCTTCGATCGCCTCGGGGAAGCGGAAGTCGTGCTCCAGGTCGAGGGCGCTCTGGTAGCGCTTCTCGATCCGCGCTCCGTCGATCCCGGCAATCGCCTTCTCGAAATCCGCCGTCTGGAGCTTCGTCATGGCGGCCCCCTCCTTCAGGAGCTCTTCCGCGCGGTCGATCTCGCCGCGCAGCACCTGGAACTCGGCCTCGCTCTTGAGCTCGAAGGCGCGGGCTTCTGCCTCGAGGGCTTCCACCTGCTGCTGGATCTCCTCGGACTCGGGATTCAAGAGAGCCGCCGTCTGGTACTCCTGGGCGGCCGCCGCGTAGTGCTTCTCCTTCACGAGCTTCTCCGCCGACGCGACCCGCGCGATCGACCGCTCACGGTCCACCTCGCTGATGCGGCGCTTGGCCTTCACGTTCTCCTGGTCGTACTTGAGGCCCTTGGCGAAGCTCGTGCGGGCCTCGCTCAAGCGCTGCTCCACCACACCGCGAACTCCGCTGTTGTAGTAATCGTCCGCGAGTTCCGCGCGGTACTGCTCGAGTCGCTTCAAATCCTCCAGCGACAGCCCCGCCACCGGGTGATTCGGATCGTACTCCAGGACGCGCCGGTAAGCCGCCCGGGCCGCATCGAAAGTCTCGTTCGCCAGCGCCTCGCGGGCGACACCGAACCACTTGTCGGCGAGCTTGCGACGCGTCCGCTCCTGCCAGGCCACGACCTGGCTGGTGTTCGGGTACTCCGCGCGAAGCCTCGACAGGAGGTCCAGGGCGTCGACGTCCTTTCCCTTGAGCGTCAGGTCGCGCGCGCGATCGAGCTGGGACGCCAGCGAGACGGCGCGCTGGGCCTCCAGCGCCGTCTCGTAGCGGGCGGACCGGGTGGGCGTATCCTCGATCAGATCGACGCTGGCCTCGGCGGCCTCGATGTAGGCTCGCTCGCGCGTCAGGCGCTCGATCTTGTCGATACGCTTCTGGAAGCCGCTCGGCCCTGAGGCGCAGCCCTGGAGCAGAGCGAGCGCCGCCAGCCCCGCGCCGATGGCGGCGGAGCGCTTCAGGCGCAAAGCTTTACCGCCGAGGAACTTAGGCTGAAATGGTGCGTATCGATCAGTGGTCATGGCTATCCGAATCGGAACAGGAAGTGGCCCGGGGAGGCCGAGCATACGAATCCGGGGCTGATTTCTTCCCTGTTTGGAGGGTCCTGGCGGCTTGTCGCAGCCTCCCCTTAGCAGCGATCCCGTGGCAGCGTTCCTGCGGCATCGTTCTCGCCGGGTCCACCCGTCAGCTCTTCAGGGAGTCATACAGCATCACGCCGATCGCCCCGAAGATCAGGACCGGAATCCACGCGGACAGGAGCGGCGAGAGCTGGCCCTTGATGCCGAGGGTCCGGAACACGAAGTCCGCGGCGTAGTAGAAGATGCAGAGCAACCCGCCGATCGCCATCCGCTCGGAGCCGCGGCCCCGCTCGTAGGTGAACATGAGCGGGATCCCGACGAGCAGCAGGATGACGTTCGCCAGGGGGAACGTCAGGTGGTAGTGCCAGAGCGTCTGATACGACGTATCCGCCGGATCCCGCTCCATCAAGGACTGCACTTCGGAGAAGGTCAGCTCCAGCGGCGCGTCCTTTGCGCGCTTGAAGGTCATGGCGAGTTCGGGCGTGAACTCGTAGCCGTCGAGGGTATTCACCTTGTCCTGACGGCGCAGGTTCGACTGATCCTCGGGGTCGATCCTGGTTCGGCGACCGCCCGTGAGGTTCCAGTGGCGGTCCTCGTAGACGGCCGTCTCCGCGTCGATTCGGTTGTACTTCGCCACGCCGTAGTCAGCGTCCGTGCGGAGGATGGCCACGAGACCCTCCACGCGCGGAGGGCTACCGTCCACCGGCTTGGGGTAGAAGCGGTCGAGGATCACGACGCTCCCCGACTCCTCGATCACCGCGAGGTTCTCGTACTCGGGCTCCAGGCGCTTCTCCTCCAGCACATCGCGCAGGGAGTCACGCTCCGACGCCACTCCCATGCCCACGAACTCGCGCAGGGCAAACATGCCCAGAGCGAGCATCAGCCCGGAGAAGAACACGGGGAGCAGCATGCGCCGCGCGCTCACCCCGGCGCTCAGCACCGCCGTCACCTCGCGTGCCTTCAGAAGCTTCGAGACCGTGAACATCCCGGCGATCAGCGTCACGAACGGCGCGACCTGCAGGAACAGATAGGGCAGGTTCAGGATGTAGAAGCGCAGAAGGATCGACGCCGGCACGGTCGTACCGTCGGGCCAAGGCTCCAGGTAGTTGTCCAGGTTCGACGCCATGTCGATGACCATGAAGAGCCCCGTCATGAGCAGCATCGCGGTCAGGTACGACTGGACGAAGTGGTTCAGCACGTATCGATCGAGCCGGCCCATGAAGGGCAGCCTGCGGCGGAGGATCGATGGCCTGCGCGCCTCCACGGCGCGGGCTGCCAGCTCACGAGCCGACATCTCCCGGGTCGCGGACGACTTCGGCCGACGCGGGCGGACCCAGGTCGTGGTCGCCGCGGGGTCCCGCGCAGGCTTCGGCGCCTTCGCTGCGCCGCTCGCCTCGGGGTCGCTCTCGGAACTGTCCTCGCTCATCGGCGCATCGCCTTCTTCAAGAGAATCATCGCCACGCCACCGCCAAGCACGGTGGCGGCCCATGCTCCGACGCCGGGCGGAAAGGTGCCGCCGAGGCCAATCTGCTGTCCAAGGCGCATGCTGAACACGTAGTACACGATGCCGTAGCCCGCTGCGACGGCCAGCGCACCGAGCTGAGTTCCCCTACGCATCAGGAGACCCGTCGCAGCACCGAGCCCGAGGAAGAGGTAGAAGATCGCGAACATCGACATGCGATAGTGGAGCATGAACCGGTACTCGCGCTCCTGTTTCGGATCCAATTCTCCGCTCGCGATCCTCTCCCGGACCTCGGAGGAAACGAGGTACTTCGCCCGCGTGTACGTCCGATTCTTCTTCTTGTCGATCCTCTCCCCGATGTTGACCGTGCTCTGGAACTTGTCCCGCTGCTTGAAGTCTCCTGTTTCCGGGTCGTAGACCTGGATGTCCTCCATGTCGATGAGGAGGAACTTCGCGCCTTTCCGCTCTTCGATCTGGATATCCACGAGCCTCGCGAAGACATCCCACTGCCCCTCTCCTTCATCGCCCGTCTCGGGGATCCTCAGGTAGACGCCCTCGAAGATGCCGGTTCGGGAATCCCGAAACTCCGCCATCAGCATGAAGTCGCCGATCTGGAGGCTCGTCTTCCCCGGCTGCAGGTTCTTGATCACCGAGGCCGTGGCCTCGACCATGAACTGCGTCTGGCGCTTCTTGAGCTGAGGAAGCTCGTTGGAGACCATCCAGTACGTCGCACCTCCCAGGGCCGTCGCCAGAACGAACGGCATGAAGAGCGTTTTGAGCGGGTGGATGCCCGCCATGTGAATGGCGACCCACTCGTTGTCGGCGGCGAGCCGACCGAAGACCGCCACCGTGCTGAGCATGAAGCAGAGCGGCAGCACGTACGGCGCCAGCGACTGCAGGATGAGCGGCAGGAAGCGCAGGAGAATCCCCGCGTCGACGTTCGGCAGCTTGTGAACCGTGTTGACGGCGATCCCCGGCAGCGCAATGAAGAGCAGCGCCGCGATCGCGAACACGAAGGCCACCAGCAGCTGGCGCAGGATGTAGAGATGGATCTTCAAGTCGCCGCTGGCAGCATGGAGCGTCGAGGCAGCTGGCGTCTGCAGCTGGGGCACTCCCCTCAGGATGGCCGAGCAGTGTAGCGAGGTGAGGGCCCAGGATCTCGCCCCTCATCCCTTCCCATTCCCGAGTAAAATTCGGGGGATGCCGGCCCCTCGACACGACTCCTCCGAAACGGTCTTGAAGACCGGCGTCAAGCGCACCGTCTACCTCCAAAGCGAAGGCCCCGGAGGGCCGCGCGTCACGAAGGAGTTCCATGGCCAAGGTCTCGGTGGCGTCGCATGGATCGGCGCTCCCGGCGATTGGCGTCGAGCCAGCAGCGAACGGAGCGCCCTCGCCCACGCGCGGAAGGCCGGGCTTCCCGTGCCCAGGCCCACGGCCGTCGAGCGCTCTGCCCGAGGGAGCTGGGAACTGACGATGGAAGCGATCCGAGACGCCAGGCCGCTGAGCGACGTGCTCGAGGACCTCTTCGCGCGTCCGATGGAGGCCTCTGGCGCCCTGCAGGAACCCGTTCACCGGCTGGCCGAACAGCTCGGCGCACTGCTCCTCCTCGTCGAAGCCGCAGGATTCGTTCACGCCGACCCCCATCCGGGAAATGTCCTCATGGACGCCGACGGCAAGCTCTGGATCATCGACGTGGCCCGCAGCCGCGTCGGCGCCAGCGGCGCCCGCGTCGAGGCCTCGATCGAGAAGGCGCTGAGCCGCATGCGCGAACTGACGCCGAGGACCTTTCGGCGCCGTGTGGCCCTCGCCTGGCGAGGCGTGCGAGCCGACGCGGAATGGAGTCGACGGATCGAGGCGGACGCCACGCTCTTTCGCGTCCGTGAGATGCGTGAGCGGGTGGCCGTCTGGCGGCGAGACAGCTCGGCGACCGAGGTGCGAGCCATCCATGGCGGCCCCGGCCCCGGCCCCGGCCGCGCCGTTCACGTTCGAGAGCGAGGTCCGACCGCGCCGCGGGGCTGGATGACGCGGCTGGAGTCCGGCCCCGAATCCCACATCCACGCCATCTGGGATACGCTCGTACGAACGAAGCTCCATCGATTGCCCTGCGGCGAACCCCGTTCGCTCTCCCTCACGGCTCCGTTCAGGGTCCAGTTCGATATGCCCGCGGCCACGAGCCCCCCTTCCCCGGAAGCCGTCAGGATCGTGCGTCAGCAGCTCAGAGACCGCGGACTCACCGTGGAGCCCCTTCGCGAGGGAGGCGAGCGGTTCTTCGCCGGTCCGGACGGAATCGCGCGCATCAGCCCGTTCACGAGGCTCGTCGAAGTTCGTGAAAGTCCGTCCGAGGGAGGACGACCTTGAGCCGGGACGAGCCGCTACGTCGCAGGCTTCGGGCCCGGGCTCTGCGTGCGCTCGTCGGCACGGCGGGATGGGTGCCCCGCGCTGCCCTGGGCGCGGGGCTCGTCCCCCTGAGCCGAGCCGGCTTCGCCGCGCGCTATGGCGACGTCGTGACGCAGAACGTCGCGCGCGCGCTCCCCGAGATTCGCCGGCGCGACCCGGCCCTGGCCGAGCGCCTGGGGAACCGGCGGATGTTCACGCGCCAGGTCGCCGACTTCACGGCCGAGCAAGCGGCCCACTGGATCCAGCTCGCCCGCGGCGCCGCTCCCGGATCCACGCGCGGCGGCTGGGTGGACGAGCTCGTCGAGATCGACCCCTCGATCGAGCGCCTGGACCGCGTGCTGAGCGAGGGACGCGGCGCGATCGTCATCACGGCGCACATCGGGAACTGGGAACTCCTGTGCGCCCGGCTCAGCCGCCGCGGCGCGCGCGGGGCCGTGGTCGGCCGGGTGCGAGAGCGCGACTCCAGCCACCGGTGGCTCGTCGACATGCGCCGCGCGTACGGCGTCGAAACGCTGCCGCAGGATGCGTCGGCGAGAGCGCCGCTCCGCGTGCTCCAGGAAGGCGGCGTCCTCGGCCTGCTCACCGACCTGCACGTGCGCCGGATCGACGGCGTCGACGTCCCGTTCTTCGGCATTCCTGCTCGCACGGTGACCGCGGCCGCTGGCATCGCTCGACTCCATCGAGCTCCGCTGGTGCCGATTCGCTGCGTGCGCGAGGACTCCGGAGGAAGCTACCGACTCAGCGTGGACGAACCGCTCGCGCTGGACAGAACCCTCGATCGCCAGACCGCCGCGCTCGACCTCCTGGAGCGCCAGAACCGGACGTTCGAGCGCTGGATCATGGACTCACCCGAGCAATGGGCGTGGCATCAGCGGCGCTGGAACGAGGGCTGATCGAAGCCCCGCGCAGGGCCTCACCGCTGGCTGATGAGCCAGTTCGCGGCGTTCTCCAGCGCGAGGATGAGCCCGGGCACGTAGGCCCACTGCACCGTGACGAGCGCGCCCGCGCCGAGGGGCTCGATCCCGAACTGGATGCAGGACTCGGAGACGAGGACACGCCCGTGCGGCATCGCCGCAGCCTCGCTCGCGCTCCAGACCTGGACCGCGTGGTCCCGCTCCCGGAGATCCCCGTACTGCAGCGTCTCGCGCAGGACCGCCGCGATGCGCAGGGCCACCGCAGGCGTCAGGGCGACCTGATCCAGCGGAGCGTTCAGCTCGTAGCACGCCATCTGGCCCGTCGTCGCGAAGACGAGACCGCTGTAGACGGACACGGGCGCGTCCGAGGGCGGTGCGGCCTCCTGGACCTCATGGGCCGCCGACGGGTTCGTCAGCTCGTAGGGCGGAAAATCGTTCGACATCGGTCTCCCTCAATATCGGTCCAACGCCCCCAAAACTGGAGCATCAGGAAAGCGGTGATGAGTGCCACCGCCCGGCCACTCTCCCTGGCAGTCTCTGGGCCCCCATGAGCGAAGAGTCTCCTCCCCCACCCTCCACGGAGGAAGCCACGGTTTCCTTCGGCCGCCTCTACGGCCTCGCGCGCCCCCACCTCACGCTGATCCTGACGGCGACCGGGCTGATGCTGGTCATGAGCCTCATCGGTCTCGCCGTGCCGAAGCTCGCGGGCGACGTCGTCGACACTGCGCTGGAGTCGGCCACGCGCTCCGAACTCCGCTCGGTCGTGGCCTTCCTCATCGGGCTCTTCGCCCTGATGGGCTTCCTCGGCTTCATCGAGTTCTATCTGCTCGGTCTCGCGGGCGCCCGGCTGCTGCGCGATCTGCGCCGGAGCCTCTTCGAAAGACTGGTAGGCCTCTCGCCCGGCTTCTTCGACCAGCGCCGCGTGGGCGAGCTGCTCTCCCGCCTCGGATCGGACCTCACCGTCGTCCAGGCCTCGATCACCGAGCAAATTCCCTCCGGCATCCAGGCGCTCCTGCGCTTCGTCGGCACGCTCATCGTCCTGTTCGTCCTGCAGACGCGCCTGACCCTCGTCGCGCTCTTGATCGTACCGCCCGTCGTGATCATCGCTCTGGTCGTCGGGATCCGACTGGAGAAGCTCTCGAAGAAGGAGCGCGACGCGACCGCCGACACGTCATCACTGGCCGAGGAGTCGCTCGCGGGTATTCGCACCGTGCAAGCTTCGGGCGCCGAGCCGCGGACCCTCCAGCGCTACGGCGATCGCCTCGCCGACCTGCTCGGCGTCCAGGTCCGCAACGCCCGGCTCCAGTCGGCGTTCGCGGGCGTCATGACGTTCGCAGGCTTCACGTCGTTCGCGCTGGTGCTCGGCTACGGAGGCGAGCTGATGCTGGACAAGAAGCTGACCGCGGGCGAGCTGACGTCCTTCCTGCTCTACACGTTCTCGATCGCGATGACGGTCGGCCAGCTAGGCAGCCTCTACGCGGGCTACAAGCGGCTGAAGGGCGCCAGCGCGAGGCTCTTCGAGCTCCTCGACACGAAGTCGAGCGTCGTCGACCCCGAGGGCGCCGAGCCGTTCACTGCGACGAGCGGCGCGATCTCCATCGACTCCGTCGTCTTCGAATACGAAGAGGGGGCGCGGGCGCTCGACGGCGTCAGCATCGAGGTCGAACCGGGTTCGATGATCGCGCTCGTCGGGCCCAGCGGTTCGGGTAAGAGCACGCTCCTCTCGCTACTGCTGCGCTTCTACGACCCCACGAGCGGTGAGGTCCGCGTCGACGGACGCGAGCTTCGCACGATCCGCATCGAGGACCTGCGCCGGGCGATGGGCCTCGTGCCCCAGGAGGTCTTCCTCTTCAGCGGCACGGTCGCCGACAACCTGCGACTCGGCCGACCCGACGCGTCGGACTCCGAGGTCGAAGACGCCCTGAAGGCGGCCGGAGCCCTCGACTTCGTGCGCGCGCTCGCCGAGGGCATCGAGACCGAGGTCGGCGAGCGCGGCATGCGCCTCTCAGGGGGTCAGCGCCAGCGCCTCGCCATCGCGCGCGCGTTCCTGGAAGACCCGACGATCCTGCTCCTCGACGAGGCGACGAGTTCCCTCGATCCGGACTCGGAGGCGCTCGTGCAGGAGGCGCTTCAGCGGCTCTTCGACGGCAGGACGACGATCGTCATCGCCCACCGACTGGCGACCGCGAGGCGAGCCGACCGGATCTACGTGCTCGACGGTGGCGCGGTCACCGCCTCGGGCACCCACTCCGAGCTCATCGAAGCGTCCGAGCTGTACCGGCGCTACTGGACGCTGCAGTCACTCGGAGCGCTCGAGGGTGAGAGCGGCGCCAGCGAGTAGCAGGAGCGCGCCGCCGATCTCCAGGGGCGTCACGCCCTGGTGAAGCACGAACCAGGCGAGCAGCGCCGCGCCGATCGGCTCCAGGAGGATCACCATCGAAACGACGTGAACCGGCACGGCGCGCGCGGCCCAGTTCATGAGGCCGTGACCGATCAGACCCGGGCCGAGGCCGAGCCAGAAAATCGCGAGGACCTCGCGCCAGCCCGCGTCCACGTGCCAGAAGGCCTGCCCGCCGAAGAGAAGCACGCCGACGCCCAGACTCAGCGCGGCGAAGCCGTTCACGAGCGCGAGGAGCTTCGGAAGCGGGACCTGGCGCCCGATGCTTCGATTGACCGTCAGGTACGCCGCGGAACAGGCCGCCGCAAGAACGGCGAGCGCATCCCCGATCAGCGTGACGCCCACCGCCTCGGCGCTCGTCATCAGGTGCGTGCCGAAGAGCGCGACGGCCACGCCCGCAGGCAGGCGCCAGGTCGCGCGGTCGCCCAGGAAGCGGCCGAAGATCCCCGCGAAGAGCGGCTGAACGCCCACGAGCACGGCCGCATGGGGCACCGAGGTCAGGGTGAGGCTCCCGATCCAGAGCCCGAAATGCAGCCCCAGGAGAAGTCCGGAGAGGGCGATCTTCCCCCACGGCCAGGCGGACGGAGCCAGCGCGGCCGCGCGGGCCGGCGTCGAGGCGCCGGGTGCCGGGCGCCTGAGGGAGAGACTCCACCAGACGAGGCCAGAGATGGCGACGCGCATGGCCGCGATGGAGATCGGCGGCACGGGCGCCGCGAGCACGATCACGACGGCGGAGCTGGAGACGGCCAGCCAGCTCGTACCCAGCCCGAAGGTCAGCCGGGCCAGGCTCGGGCCCGGACTGGAACCCGGACTGGAACCCGGACTGGAACCCGAGCCGGCCTCGGCCGTGCGGTCGCCAGCCACGACGCCTGCGGCATCACGCTGCGTGCTCAAGCGGAGCCTTGCGCGTCGATCTGCGCGATCCCGGCGCGGGCGATCCGGGCGGGCTCGCCGCTCGGCTCGAGGTCGATGGCGTCGAGGAAGTGCTGGTACGCGGCCGTGGGCCGGTCGAGATCCTCCAGCTGCACGAGGCCCGCACCGATGTGGGCCCAGGCGGCCTGGGGTCCCTTCGGCACGAGCTTGAGGACCCGCCGGAACACCGTGAGCGCTGCGGTCGGATGGCCGTTCTCGGCGAGCCAGCGCCCGAGCACCAGCGCGTCCGCAGGCACAGGCTCCGGACCGGCGCCTTCGGTGCTCGTGAAGTACACCTTCGCTGCGTCCGCCATCTGGCCCTGCCGGATCAGCTGGGAGATGGCCACCGAGGCATTCTCGGTCGGCCTCGCAGCGGACCTGGGTCGACCGGGGAAGCCCGGTCCAGGATGGACAGGCGTCTCGCGGTACTCGCGCGGGGTCGAGGTCAGCTCCCTTCGATCGATGAGCCACGCCGCGCCGAGGCCCGCGATGAACCCGCCGATGTGCGCGCCATGGGCCACGCCGCCGCCGCTCGCGAAGAGCGCCGGGAACAGATTGTCGACCACGAGGTACACCCCGAGCACGATGCGCGCGGGGATCGTGACGACGTCCACGAAGAACGGGAACAGCACCAGGAAGACCCGGACGGTGTTGCGCGGAAAGAAGAGGAAGTAGAACCCGAGCACGCCCGAGATCGCGCCCGACGCTCCCACGAGAGGAACGTTCGAATCCATCTCGAACGCCGAGTAGAAGAGCGTCGCGGCGACGCCTGTCAGGAGGTACGCGATGAGGTAGCGGACTTTGCCGAGCCGATGCTCGACGTTGTCCCCGTAGATCCAGAGGAACAGCATGTTCCCGGCGAGGTGCATGAGCCCCCCGTGCAGGAACAGCGACGTGAACATCGTCTGGATCGATCCATGGGCCGGGCGGTAGCCCCACTCGTAGATGAGGATGTCGTAGGCGCTGACCCCCGCCAGCGCCTCCGCCGGGTGCAGGTTCCTGCCGACGTGCTCGCTCAGGAAGCGCACGTACTCCTGGACCGCCGGATCCAGCACGTCGGGGACGACGGCCGAGGTCGGCAGCGTCACCGCCAGATAGACCAGGACGTTGAGGCCGATCAGCAGGTAGTTGATCAGCGGCACCCCGCCGGGATTGGGGGCATCTCGGAGAGGCAGGAACAAGGCGGCTCGCTACTCCTCCAGTCCGTTCGCCTTCGCGAACTCGAGGAGCGCCGGGACCTTCATCATCTCGTCCCAGGTATCGGGGCGCTGCCGCTTGTAGCCGCGCAGGAACGAGGCGTCGATCTCGGTGATGCCGGTGATCCGCCGGGCGGCGTCCGCCTTGAACTCGGGGTTCTCCACCGACGTGATGATGACGATCATGTCGGCGACGGCCCGGCTCGGATCGAACTTGTCCGGGTACTTCGAGCGGTCGTAGACGATCGCGGCGAGGTCCAGCTGAGCTTCGAAGAACTCGAGTTCCGCCTGCCGCGTCTCCGCCCGCAGCTGCTCCGCCTGGGCGATCGCCTCGGTGTCGTTCGTCTCGGCGATGAACCTGTCGATCGCCGCGAACGCCGTCGGGAAGTCCATGGGCTTGGCGCCCGTGAATCCCTTGACCTCGACCTCCAGGTCCCGGAAGACCGCGGGCTCACTCTCCACCGCGGCGATCTTCGCCCGGCGCATGAGTCGCTCGACCCGGGCGAGGTCCGGGTGGGTCGGGTAGTCCTTCATGAACTTCTCGGCCCGCTTCACGAAGAGCCGTGCGTAGGAGCGATCCTCGTTGACGTCGAACTTCTCCGCGTAGTCGAAGATCCGCATCTTGAGGTAGTTCGATGCCTCGGCGTTGCGGGCCGCGTCGTCGAGGGACGCGAGTCGATCCCCGAGGAGCAGGAACTCGTTTTCGACCTTGGCTTCCTGGGCCGGCGTCAGCTCCTGCTTCTGGATTTCGATGAGCTGCTTGCGCGCCGCACCGGGGTCCTCGTCCTTGACGCGCTCGTACTGGGAGAAACGAACGTCGAAGTCGAAGTTGTTGCCCATCGAGTCCGCCGTCTTGCCGAGGATCGCGTAGCCGAGGCCCCCGATGACGGCCAGCACCAGCACCGCCGTGAGCCAGCCGGGGATCCCGGAGCGCTGGGCCTTCGGGCGCTTGCGTTCGACCTGCCCGCCCGAGCGTGCCGCGCCAGTCCGTCCGGTCGCCCGTGCTCCCGTTCGCCCGGTGGGACGAGCCGCCACCGCGCCAGCGGCACCCGCCGGCCCTTCCCCTTCGTCGTACTCCACGCTGAGCCTGGAGCTGCCGATGGACACGACCTCCCCTTCCTTGAAAACGTGGGCTCCCTGGACGGGGCGGCCACCGATTTTCGGGGGCATCACGCCCTTGGCGACGCGCAGAACCGCGCCGTCGTCCCCCATCTCGATCTGGCCATGCAGCGCAGCCACGTCTTCCGACGCGAGCGTCAGGGTCGCCTTGTCGCCGCTGCCGAACGTCAGCTTGCCCTGGGAAAGTTTGAACCGACGTATTTCGCCGCCTTCTTCGAGGATCAGTCTCGCCATGCCTCCCATTGAATCGCGGACCGGAACCCTGTGTCGAGCCCGTAATTCTGGACCCAGGCAAGTCCTGACCTCGCGGTCGCCATCTCGCCCGCCGTTTCCAGCAGGATCGTCCGGTGATGCTCGCTGGAATGGGTCAGGGCCACGAGGACGTCGAAGGGGTCATTCGAGCCCTGGTGACAGTTCTCGTACACCATCGCGGGGTATCCGGCGCGCCGGGCTCGCGCCGTGAACGTCCCGAACTCCACGCTGGGCTGATGGTGGCCGAACTGCCCGGATTCCCAGATGTAGTCAGCGTGCTGCCTCGTGGCCGCGAAGAGCCGCGCATCCCAGGCGAGCACCTGGAGGCCGAACAGCTGGCGATAGTCGTTCGTGATCCGCACCTGATCAAATTCATGGCCGATGCGCACCTTTTCGAAGCGGCCCTCGGCAGCCCCCAGCGCCTCCTCCAGGTGGCGGCCGTTCAGCTCGAGGATCGCACGGCCCAGGGCGAGCGCCCGCGCTTCGTCGAGCGAACTCCCGAACGTGGCGAGTGAAACGGTGTCACCTGGAATCTCACCCTTCAGCGGAAGGCCGTAGACCCAGGGCGGCAGGTCCGGGCGCGGCAGATGGGCCTTCACCGCCAGCTCCTGATCGATTCGACGATTGGCCCGCTTCGTCCACAGCGCCAGGGCCAGTGGCTCTTGCAGCGCACTCGGGACCTTCACCTCGGGGCTCTTGTGCCAGATGGAGCGCATCTTTTCGACGGCGCCATCGATCGTGGCCTGGGCTCTTTGGAATCGCTGGATGGCCTCCGGAGTCGCGTCGGGGGCCTTGCATGGGTAAGGGTAGAGGACCTCGTTACGAATCAACGCGATCGTCGACTTTCGCAGTTCGTCCAGCTGCTTGCGTGCCTTGAGGAGCTTGTCGAAAGGCCTGAGGCTGGACCTGGCGCGCAGGCGGCGGTTGCTCCTTTCCCAGAGTTCCAGGATCGCCCCGCGAAGGACTTCGGCCGAGGCCGTGTGCCCACGGGCCTCCTCGATGATCTGCTCGAGGAGCTCGGTCCTCCGCTCATTCGACGGCACCCTGACCATCTGCTCGGCGAGTCCACGAACGGCTTCGAGCTTGGCGTCCGTTTCTGGTTCTTCGTCCGACTCCACCGGGGCCGTTCTTTGGAACGTGCGTGCGTTCGCCTCGGCAGGCCATGCCAGGACCGAGACCACGAGAGCGAGGAAGAGCGTCGACCTTCGGGAAGTAGGAGAGCGCATGCCCTCCTATACCGCGGCCGTCAGCCTCGGGGACAGATCCACCGCGCGAATTGTTCCGTCCGATAGAGCGACAGCTCGCCGCAGCTCGTTCTCCAGCTCGCGCACGTTACCCGGCCAGCTCCACGCCTCCAGCGCTTCGAGCGCTCCCTCGGTCAGCGTGGCCTCACGCCCGACCTCGGCGCAAATCCCGGGCAGGAGCCCCTGGGCGAGCATCCGGATGTCCCCTTCGCGCTCCCGCAGCGGCGGCAGGTAGAGCGTGATGACGTTCAGTCGGAACAGGAGATCCTCGCGGAAGGTGCCCGCCTTGACCGCCTGGGGCAGGTCCTTGTGGGTCGCGGCCACCACGCGCACGTCCACCTTCTTCGAGACGTTGGATCCGACCGGGCGAACCTCGCCATCCTGGAGCACCCGCAGGAGCTTCGACTGCATCGTCAGCGGCATGTCGCCGATCTCGTCGAGGAAGACGGTGCCGCCGTCGGCTGCAACGAAGTGCCCGGCGCGATCCTCGACCGCACCGGTGAAGGCCCCCTTCTTGTGACCGAAGAGTTCGCTCTCCAGGAGGTTCTCTGGCACCGCGGCGCAATTCTCGGCGAGAAGCCGCTTCTTCGCCCTCGGACTGTTCGCGTGCAGCGCCTTGGCGACGAGTTCCTTGCCCGTGCCGGTTTCGCCCTGGATGAGCACCGGGACGCTCGACGGAGCCACCTTGGCCAGGAGGTCGTAGAGTGCGCGCATTGCCGGTGAGTCACCGATCATGCCGAAGCGCGTCTTCGTCCCGGGACCCGCTGCCTTACCTTCCTTGGCTGGCTCACCCGCTGCAAAGCGCATCTCCGCATGGGCGCGGAGCACGTCCCATTCGCCGCGGTCGGCCGCTTTCTCGAGGACGCCATCCAGAGCAGTCCGCAGGTCGGCGCTGAGTTCCTTGCTCGTCATCGGTCGAGCCTCTCGAGGGATGCGTACTGGAGCAGGAGCTGCTTGCGTCCTTCCCGGACGAAGTCGACCGTTGCCCGCGCGTTGATACCGGCGCCGGTGAGCTGCTCGATCTTGCCTCGGCCGAAGTGCGGGTGCATGACGATCGCCCCCACTTCCAGTCCCGCGCCGGCTCCCTTCGCAGGATCGAACGCGCCGAGCGCTTCCTCCTCGCGTTCCTCGGGCCCCACGCCCTCGATCTCAGCCTCGGGCAGCTCGCGGAGGTACCGAGAGGGAAGCACGGGCCGACCGCCGCCAAAGAAGCTCCGGTACGTCGTGTAGGTCACCAGGAGCCGCTCCTTCGCGCGCGTGATGCCGACGTAGAAGAGGCGTCGCTCCTCCTCGATCGCCACGTCGGGATCGGCGGCCTCGTCCACCGCGCGCTCGTGGGGAAGTAGTTCGTCCTCGACGCCGGCGATCGCCACGAACCGAAACTCCAGGCCCTTGCAGGCGTGCAACGTCATCAGCTTGACCCGGTCCTCGTCGCCCTCGTACGCGTCCGTATCGGACACGAGCGCCACTTCCTCCAGAAAGCCGCGCAGCTTGCCCTCGGGGCTACGCTCGTCGTAGTCGGACGCGAAGGCTCGGAACTCCTCGACGTTCGCAGCGCGATCGGCCGTTCCGCTGCCGTCGTCCATCTCCGCGAGCCAGCGATCGACGTCCAGCGACTCCAGGACGACGTCGAGGGCCACCGCCGCGTCGAGTTCGCGCGCGAGCGCCAGCTCCTCCAGAGCCCCCGCGAACTCCGCGAGCCCCTTCTTGGCGCGACCGCGGATTTCGTTCAGGGCGTCGGCCTCGCCGAGCGCGTTGGCCATCGACAGGCCACGCTCCTGCGCGAAGTGCGCGAGCCGCGCGAGACTCGTGTCCCCCACGCCCCGTGCAGGCGTGTTGACCACTCGCACGAAGGCCACGTCGTCGGCGGGGTTCAGCGCCAGGCGCAGGAGCGCCACGAGGTCCTTGATCTCCTTGCGCTGGTAGAACTCGAGGCCGGCCACGACCTGGTAGGGCACGGCGTCGTAGCGCAGCGCCGCCTCGATCGCGCGCTGGAGGAAGCCCGCCCGGTAGAGCACGGCGCAGTCGCCGTAGTTCCCGCCGCGCGCCACGTGCGAGCGAATCTGAGCCGCGATCTCCCGCGCCTCGTCATTCTCGTCGCCGCACTCGATGACGACCACTCGCTCGCCCTGCTCGCCGTCGGTGAACAGGTCCTTGTCCTTGCGCGCCGTGTTGTTGGAGATCACGGCGTTGGCCGCCTCGAGGATGCGGCCGGTGCTGCGGTAGTTCTGCTCCAGCCGCACGGTCTGGGCTCCGGGATAGTCCTCCTCGAAGTCGAGGATGTTCCGGATGTCGGCGCCGCGCCAGGCGTAGATCGACTGATCGGGGTCGCCGCAGACGGTCAGGTTGCCGTGGAACGACGCGAAGTGCTTGACCAGGCGGTACTGCACGCGGTTCGTGTCCTGGTACTCGTCGACGAGCACCTGCCGGAAGCGCCTGGCGTAGGCGTCGCGGACCCCGTGGTGATGATCGAAGATCTCGAGCACCTTGAGCAGGAGGTCGTCGAAGTCGAGGGCGTTCTGCTGGCGCATGCGCTCGCGGTACTTCTTCTCGACGGCGAGGAAGACGTCTTCCTCCATGCTGCCGTCGGAGAGTTCGAAGCCGTCGTCCCGGCCGCGCCGGTTCTTGCGAGCGGAGATCCAGCTACCGATCTGGGGAGCGCGGAACTGCTTGGGGTCGAACCCGAGGTCCTTCACGATCGTCTTGATCAGGTTGTTCCGATCGCCCGTGTCGTGGATGGAGAAGTCCCGGGTGTAGCCCTCGAGCACGTCGATCTCGCGGCGCAGGATGCGCGCGCACATCGAGTGGAAGGTCCCGATCCAGGACCCGCCGCCCCGCCCCTGCTCCGCCTCGGGCGGCGGGATGAGCCGGTCGACCCGCTCGCGCATTTCCTTGGCCGCCTTGTTCGTGAACGTGATCGCCAGGATCTCCCAGGGCGCGATGCCACGCTGGGTCACGAGGTGCGCGATTCGGGTCGTGACGACCCGGGTCTTGCCCGATCCGGGACCAGCGACGATCAAGAGCGGCCCGCTGCCCGCGAGCACCGCCTCACGCTGGGCGTCGTTGAGCCCCTCGAGGAGCTGGGATTCCGCCACTGCGTCGGCGTTCGGCGCCCCGGAGAGCGCCGAGGGCGCCGTTGCTTCCTTCAAGTCGAGCCAATCCATGCGGCCAGGATTCTACGGCGTACCGCATCGAGACGCGCGCTGCCCTCCCCCATTCGCTCGCCAGCCGGCTCTGATGCGAAGTTGAGCCATCCACCCTCCCGCGCTTCAGGGAGAAAGCTGATAACAAAAAAAACCCCCAGCCTCGCGGGAAGCGAAAGCTGGGGGCTGGGAACCGATCGGGAGAGACGGGTCGCCTGCCAAGAAACCCGAGTGACCGGAACCCTTTCTAAGGGAGGATCGGAGCGCAGCGCGACGCCTGCTCGCCATTCGGTCCGACGCGCGCGCTACCTCTCTCGCCACAAACTTAGCGCCTTCTTGCGTCAAAGGAAGGGGCAACCTCGCTAGTTTCCAGGCGTGGGCTCCGGAGCGTCCGCTGGGAGCCCCTCGGACAAGGAAATGAACTCCAACGAGAGACAGACATCCGAGCGGCTCGACGTGAGCGTCTTGACGAGCGCGCGGCTGCGGGACTTCGAGGAGGAAGTTCTCTCCCTCTGCCTGTCACTCGATGGGCGGATCAGCGGAGAACGGCGTCGAATCGGCCCATTCAGCGTGTTCTTGAAGGGCGGGCCCTTCTCGACGAAAGGAGCGCGACGCCATCAGCTCCGAGGCATTTTACTAGGCGCGTCATCGCCGGCCCTCGCAGAATTCCGAGCCGCGGCGTGGCTTCGAGAACGACTGTTCCAGGCCCCCGAACCCCTCGCCGCCGTGACCGTCCGCAGGGGGATCGGACCGCGGAGGTGGAAGCGCCCGCATGCTCAGCTCTTCATCTCTTCCGAGATTTCTGGCGCCACGCCGTTCGACAGGGCCTGGGAGGAGGCGTCGAGCGTGCGCAGATTACACCTCTGTCAGGAGCTTGGTGGCGAGCTGGGACGGATGCACGCGCTCCACTTTCTTCACGCGGACCTCTACCCACGCAACGTCCTGGTGAAGCCCGCGGCTCCGACCGAAGACGCCAGAAGGGTCCCAGGCCGAGACCTGTGGTTCATCGATTCCTGGGCGGGCGGTGCCACGGCGTGGCGCAATGGTTCCCTGCGTCGGCTCAAGACCGATCTGGGTACCTGGCTGGCCGACTTCGAACCGGGCCTCTCGGAGCGCTTCCTCAAGGAGTTCCTCCACGCCTACGCGGACGCTCGCTCCGACAACGGACGGCCACTCTCCAGCTGGATGCGATGGCTCCGTTCCATCGAGGAAGCGCGACGGGCGGAGCTTCGGAAGCTGGAGCGCCAGCGCTATCGACTGCGCGGAAGGCCGTTCCCGCAGGCCGGGATGGCGGCATCGGGCCTCGCGCCGACGTCATCCTGATCGGGGATCAGGCCCAATAGCCGACGAGACGCTCCAGCGGATCGCGATGCCCCTCCACGAGCGGAGCCTCCATCGGAAGCCCCTGCTCGTCCTGGAGAACGACGCGCGTTCGCTCGGACCCGATCGTGATAGAGGGGTGCTCTCCGTGCAGGGCGGTGGTCCGCACCGAGCCCTCGAGGCAACAGACGCAGCTGTAGTCGCTCCCGACATCCACGCCAAAGATCGTCCCCATCACCTCGGCGCGGACGTGCGCCGTCTCGACGACGAGGGGCGATGCGGCATCGAACCCTGGACCGGTGGCGACCCGTACGCCTCCGAGGTCGAGGTACAGGACCTGCGCCTGCCCCGCCTTGGGCGCATCCGTCCAGCCGTCCATTCGAACGACCGAGTCGGCGGCCAGCTCGAGAACGAAGCTGTCTTCGTGGCGGATTCGAATCGCTCGATCGAGGCTCTCGACGCGCTGAGCGCTGGCCATGCGCGCCACGAAATCGGCCAGCGATGCCACCGCTTGGCCGTCCACGAGAACGGACGCGAGGAGCGTGGCTTCGTCGCCCGACGAGGCGTCGAGCGACCAGCCTGGCGATTCGGCGGCGGCCACGCTGCGCGCATCGACGGCCCGCTCGTCTCCCGTGACGGTCTCTATGGGCTCGGGGCCCCGCCGAAGGAAGAGGAGAACCGCCGCAGCCGCTGCGAGGAAGACCCCGGCCGCCGCCCAGCGCGTTCGCGTGGGCCGCGTGTGAACGACCCGGGGAGCACGCCGCACCACGACGGGTGTCGGCTCGACCGCGAGGAACGAGTCCTTGAGCCGCGCGCGAAATTCCGCACGCGGCGACTCGGGTGTCCAGTCCTCCAGCTTCGCGTCCGCGCCACCGAGGAACCGAGCGCGCACGCGCGCCTGGAACTCTGCGGAAGCTCGGCCACCACGGGTGAACTCGATCGGGCCCGATCCAGCTGGCTGGCGACCCATGGCGTCCAGCAACGCCTCTTCCGAGTCCGCGATTTCTGCGTCGGTTCCGGTGCTCTCCGGCCATGTATCCGAACGTGCCGGGGCCTCCGAATCTGCTGCCGGGGCCTCCGGGCCTGTCGCGTCCCGCCGGGGCTCTGGCTCCTCGCGGGACTTCCGGGGATCTGGTGATGGCTTCAACTCGTCTGCTCCTTCGGAGTCACAGGGCCCCTGTGAAAGACTCTTTGACCAAAATCGTCTGAAATCAGCTCGACCGGGTGATGGCCGCGGTCCCTGGTGGAGTGAATCACGGGCGCCCTCTTGACTGGTCGAGACCCGACAATGCCTCGCGAAGCTCGGCGAGCGCCCGCGAGTACCGCTTGCGAACGGCGGGCTCGTTCCGGTCCACCATCCGCCCGATTTCCTCGAAGGAAAGCCCCTCGTAGAAGCGCAGGACGAAGGTGGCTCGAAGCATCTCGGGAAGGGCCTCGATCGCGGCGCGAACCTCGTCACGGACCTCGTTCGCTTCGAGGGCATCCGAGGGCCGATCGCCCTGGGAAGGCAGGTGCGGCGAGCCGTCCTCGTCGGCGTCGAGGCTCTGCATGTGGCGCTCTTCCTGGTGTCGCCGACTGCGCCAGAGGTCGCGGACCTTGTTCGTCGCGATGGTGTAAACCCAGGGCGAAAGGGGGCGCGTCGGGTCATAGCCAGGGAGCGAACGCTGGACATGGAGAAAGACGTCCTGGGTGAGGTCCTCGGCCAGATGCTCCTCCCGCACGAGACGGCGTATGAAGCCGTAGACCCGCCCGAAGTAGTGGTCGAAGAACGCCTCGAGCGCCGCCGGAGCGAGCCGGGGGAGGTCCCGTCGAATGGTCTCGGGAAGCTCCTGGGGTCCTGACTCATGCGAGGCTTCCTCGGCGAGGGCGCTGGTGGCATCCGAGTCGCTCACGGGAAAGTTCGAAGAATTCAAGTGTCCTGCGGAGAGGTTCGTGCAGGCCAAGACGAGGCCCACGTGGGATTCGCCCGCAGCCAGTTTCGGAAAGGGATTGGGTACAGAACTTTCTGCGACGACAATGAACAATGGCCCCCGAGAAGCGTAGCAGCGCAACTCGGGGCGCGCACCAGGCTCCCCGCCGACGCGCGGGACCGTGTCACCTCCCGGAAGAAAATTCTCTTCCCTGGGCCATTTCGCCGCGTGCCCGCCTCTCCTCGACAGAAACATCCTGAACCGGGCCTTTACCACAGGTCCACTACCACCGGGCCCCTACGACCGGTCACCCACGTCCCCCACGCCGACTCCCCAGACACCATGACTCACCCTGCTCTCCTCGCCCTGCTAGCCGCCCCTCTTTGTTCCGCTGCGAATCTCGGCCCGCTGGCGACCACATCGCCCTCCCAGGAAGGCGCCGCCACCCCGGTGGAGGCTTCCGCACCCCAGGCAGGTCAGGAGCCCGCTTCCCAGCCCGGACCGATCCCGCTGATGACCATGGGCATGGGCGACCTCACGAAGGGTCCCGTTCACCCCAAGGACGCGGCGCTCGTCCGCGCCCTCGGATGGCTCGATGAGCGCCTGGCGGAACTCCCGTCCGAACTCGGTCGCGACCTCCCCCGCGAACTCCAGCCCGCCTTCGAAGCGGACTCCATCCCGGTCTGGCTCCGCCTCCTGACCGCCCAGAAGCGGTTCGCGATCTCGGCCCTCGGCGCTCCGCCGCAGCGCGGCCAGATGCCTTTCCTGATGAGCGTGGCGGTCGACGAGGCCAGTGACGAGGCGGCGGCCCGGTACGAGGGCGCCCTGAAGGGACTCCTCCAGCGCATGCAGGCGCCCTTCCCGATGGAGATGATCCAGCGCGAAGGCTCGGCGCTGCAGGTGAACATGGGCGCGGAACTCGCGCCGATGGGACACACCCGCGCCGCTCAGATGCTGGGGAGCGAGCAGCCCTCGTTCGAAATGGAGATGAACGTCGGCGGCTACCTGCGCTTCGTCCAGGGAATGATGATGGACTCCGGCGCGCCCTACGAGGCGATGGTGGTGTTCGACGTCCTCTCGCGGATGGGTCTCGACAACGCGGTCATCGAGGTCGCGTCGAGCGGTGACGGGACGACCAGCCAGACGGCGTCGATCCTGACCGGCATCGGTGGTCGGATGAAGGCGGCGGGCATTCTCCCGGAAGGCGGGCTGACCGCCGCTCACCTCGCTCCCGTTCCTGCCGATGCGACCTGGGCGAGCGTCCAGCGCATGGACATGGAAGCCGTCTTCGACGCGATCAACGCGCTGGCGGGCGAGTACATGAAGGAGCAGATGGGCGACAGCGCCGACATCGCGGAAACCGTCAAGGGGCTGATCGGCATCGACCTGCGGAGCGGCCTCTTCGGCGCGCTCGGCGACACCTACGGGATGTACGCTTCCGAGTCGACCGGCGGCGGCGGGATCAGCTCGACGGTCCTCTTCTTCTCGCTGCGCGACAGCGAGGCGCTGCTCGAGACGAAGGAGCAGCTCGAAGAGGTCCTGAACGGCATCGCTGCCGGTGAGACCGACGGCTACGTCAACATTCGCTCCTGGACCCGCGGCGACGATGAGTACACCACCGTGATGTTCCCGGGCCTTCCGATCCCCTTCGAGCCCACCATGGCGATGGGTGAAAACTGGCTGGTCATCGCCGCGACGCCCCAGGCAGCCATGGGAGCCATGGATCAGATCGCGGGAAGCGGCCCGTCGCTCGCCACGAAACCGAGCGTCGCGCGGATCGTCGCCGACGGCACCAAGTCCGGCGTGAGCTTCATGGATGGCGAGCACTTCGCGCGCGAGGGCTACGGCCTCACCTCGATGATGTTCTCCAGCGTCAGCAACGGCGTTCGCTCGCGCATGGATGCGATGCGCGACCCGGGCCCGGTCATGCCGGTGTACCATGTCTTCCAGGACGGCATCCAGGACACCGTGGGGTACTCGGAGCTCCAGGGCGACGACCTCATCACGCGCCAGACTTCCGACGGTTCGATCGTGGTCCAGACGGCGATCCTGACGGGCTTCATGACGGAGTACGGAACCTTCATCCTCCTTCCCGCGGTCCTGGCCGCAGGCGCTCCGCAGTTCATGCGCAACTTCTGATGCCGACCTTCGACTTCCTCTGCGCGTCATGCTCGAAGGCCTTCGAAGAACTCGTGCTCGGGTCGGAGACCATCGAGTGTCCGGAGTGCGGTTCGAAGAAGGTCAAGAAGCAGGTCTCGGCGGCCAAGCTCGGCGTGCCGTCGAGCCGCCGACACGCCGTCAACGTGCCCGCGTCCAGCTCGGCGCCGCCCTCCCGGGATTGCGGGACGGGCTGAGGCTGAACCCAGGGCTTCCGGTCCGGAAGCCGATCCAGGTGAGTGCCGCTGCGATTTCGATCGCGGTGGCGCTCGCCTGCTCTTCGGGGTGCGGCGGCGACCCTGCACCCCCTTCCTCCCGAGAGCCGGGAGATGCATCGCCAGAGGGGGCGAAGCTGGGCCGGCGAGCCGCCCAAACGATCGGGGTTCCTGACGAGCTTCGCGCGCTCGGCTACGGGGGCTGGAACGACGTGGAGGCAGCGGAGACGTCCCTCGCAAGCGGGGTCGTGCGGTGGGACCCCAAACGGTGCGCACCCGCCGACCGGGTCTGGGCCGACGACCGGAGCAAGATCCATGTGATGAGCCCAGGCGGGCGCAGCCATCGGACACTTCATGTGCCGGATCACGGGCAGGTCGAGTTCGCTCGCTCCCTGGAGGGGGGTCGATTCGTGACGCTCTCCGTGGATGAAGGCGTGACGCTTCTGGAGCCCGATGGAACGGTGGTCTGGCAGGTGGCCGCGCCGTGCCACCATGAGATCACGGTCGCGCCGCGACCCGGCGACGAGCCCGGCGGCCGGCTGTTCGCGGTGGCGCTGCACCACGCCTACGACTTCCGCGGCCGGAGGGTTCGCTTCGACGAGGTCGCTTACCTGGAGGAGGCGACCGGGCGCTTCACCGAGGACCCCGCCTGGCCGAGCTGGTCGACCTGGGAGCACCGGGAGGCGCTGGAACGCGCGGTCGGCGGCGATCCGCATCCGCTGTCGAAGCCAGCGGCGCACGCGAGCGAAGCATCCGGGAGGACGGAAGCGACGTACGACTACTTCCACCTGAACGGAATCGATTTCGCTCGCTCTACCGCTGCGGAGGAGGAGGCTGGCTCGGGCATGACGATGGTCGTTTGCCTCCGGAACGTGAGCCTCATCGCAGGCGTGAGCGTTCCGGGCGGAGGCCTGGAGTGGTCACTGGGCCCAGCACTCCTCGACTGGCCGCACGCGCCCTCGATCCTCGCCGGGCCGAGCGGCGGGCACCGCCTCATGGTCTTCGACAACGGCACGCACCGGGGCTGGTCCAGGGTGATCGAGATCGACGTCGACGACCGGGCCATTCTCTGGGAGTGGCGCGGCCCCGCGGGACGGCCTCTCTGGAGCCGCGTTCGCGGGTTCGCAGAGCGGCTCGCTGGCGGCAACGTTCTCGTCACCGAGTCCGAGGAGGGGCGCGCCTACGAGATCGATGTCGCCGGAAACGTGATCTGGGAGTTCCTGAACCCGGAGATGCGCGAAACCGAGACCGGAGCGCAACGCCGCAGGATCTACCGGATGAGCGGCGCGCGGGTGAACCCCAGATAGTCGAAGAACCGACCGGCGTGGTAGCCTCCTTCCCATGTCAGCCAACACGGGTGAGTTCATCGACTTCATGTGCGAATCCGGCGTCTTGACCTTCGGCGACTTCGTCACGAAGTCCGGAAGGCCGACTCCGTACTTCGTCAACACGGGCCGCTACACGACGGGCGGTCAGATGTCTGCGCTCGGCGCGTACTACGCCAGCGCCCTCGAAGAGCGCTTCCACGGACAGTACGACGTCCTCTTCGGGCCGGCCTACAAGGGAATCCCGCTGGCCGTCTCCATCGCCGAGGCCCTCTTCCGCGATCACGGCCTCGACGTGCCGTTCTGCTTCAATCGCAAGGAGGCGAAGGGTCACGGCGAGGGCGGAGTTCTCGTGGGCCATCCGCTCCGGGACGGCGACCGCGTGCTCATCGTCGAGGATGTGACCACCGCGGGAACCTCGATCCGTGAGACCGTACCGATCCTGAAGGCGGCTGCCGACGTTCGGCTCGCGGGGCTGATCGTCAGCGTCGACCGGATGGAGCGAGGCCGCGACGAACACCGGAGCGCCCTGGAGGAGGTGGGACTGGAGTTCGGGATGCCGACCCAGGCGATCGTCAACGTCGAGCAGATCATCGAACGACTGCGGCCCGAGGGCGACTCCGCCCACCGACTCGACGCTTCGGATATGGCTCGGATTGAGACCTACCGGGCGAAATTCGGCGTCCGAGCCCCTCGGTGAGGCATCCGTCGGGAGGGCTGACGGCCCCGGGCCCCCCCCACCGAAGAAATCCCTGGATCCTGGGCAACCGATCACGCCGTGTGATCACTCAACTCTGTGACGAACGAGAAGCAATGGAAACGTGACCTCGCGCTGATCCGGCAAACGCTGGATGGCGACGAGGAGGCCGTTGCCCGGTTCGCGGATCGAATGAAGTGTATCCCCCGATTCCTGGGCAGCATCAACCGCCGTGCTCACCGCAGTCTCTCCATCGAGAGGTTGCAGGAGGCGAGCCAGGAGGTCGCGCTGAGGGTCTGGAGGGATCGAAGTGCGTTCACGGGGCATTCCGTGATCGAAACATGGGTCTACCGCTACTCCGCGCACGTGTTTCAGGAGTCATTGAAGGCTCAGTCGAAGGCGGAGTTCCGCCGCGCCGAGCACGAGGAGATCCACACGATCCTGGCGTCGGATCTCGACGCGAGCGATCAGCTCCACCTCGACACCGAGGCCGGCAGAATTCGCCAGGCCATGCGTCACCTGCCGCCGAGCCAGGTCGAGCTCATCGAGCGAAAGCTCTTCCTGGACCAGCCGTTCAGCTTCCTTGCGGACGAACTCGGCGAGAACATCAACACCATCAAGGCACGCTATTACCGGGCCCTGACCGCGCTCCAGCGGGCGATTCGCGCGGACGAAACTGCGAAGAGCTACCTGCCGAAAACCGACCGCGGCCGAGATGACTGCCTGGCTGACGATTGACCCATGGCCCTCGGAATGCCGAGGCAAACACCGGGACCATCCGTGAACCCGAACGCTCGCAGCGATCGAAGCCTCGCACAACCGGTCGGCGGAACGCCCGCTGACATTCACCTGGAGAGAGAATGATGAACGACCCGCGAACAGACGACTCGGCCTTCGACGGCCTCCCGGCGAAGAAGTCGCCGGAGTCCTGGCAAGGTCCTGGAGAAGATGGCTTGCAGGACGACGCCCGCGGGCTCGACTTCTTCGATGAGCTGGACGACAGGCTCGCCAGCGCCGAGATCCGGGCCATCGAACGCGTGCTCCTCGAAGATCTCGCCCGGGAAGAGTCCGAAGCGCTCACCGAGCTGGAGAGGCTGGAGGTTCTGGGAGCCGACGCTGAGGAAACCCAGTCGTTCGTGGATTCGCTGAAGGACAGATGGCTGGCGGAGGTCCGTCAAGAGGCACGCGTCGAGCCAATGTTCGTCGAGCGTGCCCCGGGGCGGTCCTCGACCGGAAAAACGGCGCTGCTGGCCACTCCTGCGCCCGGAACACCGTCCCCGCCGGGACGCCTGGGGCCCCGGATCAGCCCCGCGGCAGATCGGCCCTGGGGCGAACGAATTGCGCGGCACCACGGGTCGCCGCTCCCCTACTGGCCGCTGGCAGCGGCTGCTGCGGCGCTGTTCCTGTTGACCTGGGGAGCGTCGAGGACCGTCGAGAACGACACGCCGGTCTACCTCGGACCGTCCGATGGTGAGATCGAGGTTTCATTTAGAGGCGCATCTACGCGACCGGAAGTTCTTCCGGAGATCGTAGACTTCAGTGGTGAGGTGCCGGAGCACGTGACGTTCCGCATCGAGATTCACGACGTGACGAAGGACAAGCGATTGGACGACGTCACGTTCGACGATACCACTTACGAGCCCCGATGGATCTGTTCCGAATCAACGCGAGCCCAGCTTCCGGAGGTGATGCGCTTCGAAGTCCATCGCGAGGTCGAGCCTCCCTACGCGCCGCCCATGTGGTCGCGGGTCTACGCGAGGCAATAGCGGTCGTTCTCGCAGGCTTCCTGACCGCTGCGATCGCGGTCGGGCCGAGCGTGCAGGGCTTCGACGACGGGGTGCAGGGCTTCGACGAAGAGGTGCAGGGCTTCGAGTACGGCGCGCAGGAATTTGACTCCGAAGAGGTCGTCGGGGTCGAACGGCCCAAGGCTGCGCCCCTTCTCTACGTGGCTTCGCGCATCGCCCGGTTCCATGACGAGAAGCTGGACGACGAATCGCGATACGCCATCCTCGGCGACCTCGGCAAGTTTGCGAAGGAGTGGCTGGAGGCGGCGCACGTCCCCATCCCGGAGGAAGCCTGCGATGGGGCGGAAGCCGTCGCCGAGGCCATTCACTTCCTGGCCGAGTATGCGGGACGCTGGGTCAGTGAAGAGAGCATCAGTGGATTCCAGGGGCGATGGCTGGACTTCGTGCTCTCGGACTCCGATTCCGGCGGCGTCTTTGGACCACGAGTACGATGGCGTGAACTCCATCGACGGGTGCAGTTCCTGGCGAGGATCGGCGACCTTCAGGAAGCGCTTCGACTCATCGGACACGATGGCGAGGTCCGGATCGAAGAGGCCACGACTCCCTGGGACCTTCGCCTCAGAGCCGCGCGTGCGAGCCTCTACCGCCTGGGCGGTGCATTCGAGCGAGCGCTCGGCGACCTGGACCTCTCCGTAGCGGATCTTCAAGGCGCGGACTGGGCCACCCAGCTCGTCATCGCCCAGGCCCGCTTCAGTACCGAGACGGACCTCGGCCGGCTCGAGTTGGCCGACCTGGCCCTCGGCGCGATGACCAGGCTCATCGAGAGTCGCGGCGAGACGGCGTCTCCTCAACTCACCGGCCTTCTGTGGGAAGCACGCATCAAGCAGTTGCTCTCGACGGGCAACAACGCACAGGCGCTGCGATACGCCGACAGGACACTCGACGAACTGGGGGATGACCTCGCACTCTCTGCCGACGGGATGAGGCGCAGGGACGAGGTCCTCTACCTGGCGGCGCTGGCTGAAATGCGGCTGCAGCGGCCGCCACGCGACTTCTCCCGGGCAACCTACGCCACTCTGGAAACGGCCCGCTACCTCGAAGGCCAGGCGTACATCGACCGACACACGAGGCACCTGGCGACCCTGATTCACGCTGAGATCCTCCATGCCCAGGGGGAGGACCTGGAAGCCTTGCGCTTGCTCCGATCCGTTCAGACGATCGTGACGCCCAGCTCTCCGCTGGCCCGTCCATCGGAGCAAACCAGTGCGAACCCGCTCCTCGCCACGAGGCTCGCAGCGAAGTGCTTCGAAGTGGCGCTTGCCATTGGTGACGTGGAAGCGATCGAACGATCGGCGACCGAGCTGAGGACCGCGTTCAACTCCCTGCTGGACGCATGGGCCACGATAGCGGTCCAGCCTAGCGGCATCGGTTTTCTGCAGTATGCAGAGCGTCGCCACGCGCTTCAACTCGTTCTGGAGTCGGCGCTTCTCTCCGGTCAAGGCCGCGAAGCACGAGCCTTCGACTGGCTCCTGGCCGCGGATAGCTGCTCGACCGTGGCGCGCCATCTCGATGCCCGCGCAGCCTCTCCGGCGGACGTGGTGGCTCTCTGCGGCGATTTGAACGCAACGCTCTTGTACTTCGTCCCCACGGAGTTGACGACCCACCGCTTTCTGGTTCGAGCAGAAGGCGTCGAGCACACGAGGCTGGAGGGCACCGCGGAGTTCCGTCGACACTTCGGTCCCGTTCTGAATGAGCTGCGCCAGCGACCGAAAGCGGAGGCTCCATGGCCACCACCTTCCATCGAAGAAGACCTTCGTTGGCTTGCAAAGCGCATGGTTCCAGAAGGAGCCAGCGATACGCTGATCTACGCGGGCCTGGACGGTTTTGGCTTCCACGCGGTCGAGGTCCTGCCGGATCGAGACGGGCATCCCATAGGCCTGACCCGCGAAGTGACCCAAACACCCTCCGTCAACGCCCTCGTGAAGCTCCAGGACGTCGCGGCCAGTCGTGCGCCCCGTGACCGACCAAGCCTCTCCATCTTCGCCCTGTCCGACGCCGGGGAAGAGCCGAGAACGGGGACGCGGCTCCGCGCGATCCAGTTCGGATTGAAGGACTTCGTCGAGCTGCAAGAGGCCTCCGGCAGCAAGACGTCCTTCGAGCGGCCAATGACAGAAACGGCGCAGGGCCTCGTCTCAGCGCTGGAGTCTGGCCCGGACCTGTTCATCGCGCTCACCCACGGAAGCGAGGGGGCTGGCGACGGTGATGTGCCTGGCATCTATGTTCGCAGTGATTCCGGCGCACGGCAGTCACGGGAAGTCATCCGTGCGGACTCTCTCCTCCAGCTGCTGCCTTCCTCGTCCGCCGTCGATCGACCGGCGGTCGCCCTTCTCGCTGTTTGCTCTGCGGGATTCGGACCGCGACGCCTGGGTGACGCGGGAGCCAGCGACTTCAGCGGCGCACTCCTCCAGGCGGGCATCCCCGTCGCGCTAACGGCCCGCGCGCCGATCGATCAGGACGCCGCCAAGGCGTTCATCAAGGCATTCGCCAGGGGGTACCTGCGAGAGAAACTGTCAGCGGGTAGCGCCATGCTGCTCGCCCGACGGGAAGTGGCCTCGATCGACGGCTTCTACCATCCCCACTTCTGGGCGACGCTTCAGCTCTTCGGCTGGAGCGACACCCGCGTTCGGTGAGGGCCTGAGCAAGAATGGCGCTGGCTCGACGCGTATCCGCGTTGGCGGATACGCCTGGAACGTCGAACAGCCTGCAAAATGGAAGCTAGTGCCCTGAATCAGAAGTTCGTCGCATTAGTTTCGCCTGTTTCGCTCCGTAGCTGCGTTGCCGAACCTTGGACGGAACTACTGCTACGCACTGTGGTTCGGACGCCTTGCTACGAAACGAAACAGACTAAAACTAATGCGACGAACTTCTGATTCAGGGCACTAGCTCAGGCTCCCCGTGGCTCTCACGCAAAGGGGTCGATGGGCTTGGGCGGGGGCGGGGGCGGGGTTCCCTGCGGACCACCGTTCGTCCTTATCCAGTCGAAGCCACTGTCCGTTCCCCGCTGAAGCGAGTTGTACGTTCGAATCAGTCGATAGCAGGCTTCCACGCCGGCGCTCTCCACCGCCTGGGTTCCAGCGTCTTCTCGGAAGCCGCGGATGAGCAGCGTCGAGTAGTCCCCGAGATCGACCGGAAGAGGCAAGGTCACCATGTCACCGGTGCCACTCGTGGAAGACCCCACCTCGTAGAGCAGGTGCAAACAGTGCTGTTCCTCGTCTTCCGGCGCGGCTCCCTGGGGCTGCGTGCTGATCGTGATCTCGAGGCGATTCGGCGCGGCGCCATCGCCCATGACGAGGGCATCGACGTAGACGAACGCGAGCGGCCCGGTCGGGGTGTTGAAGTACTCGAAGTTGGTCATCACGGGCGTCAGCGTCGTCTCGTCCATGGCGACGTTCCGCTGAACGCAGGCCCCCCGCGTGGACTCGATCAGCTGAAAGATATCGATATCACCGTCGCGGTCGAAGTCAGCGCCTACCGGATTGGCGAGCTGGCCCGCCATCGAGGCGCCCGTTTGCTCCAGGGGAATCGAGATCGCCGTCGCCGCGTTGGGCGCGACGAAGGTGGCACCACCGGTGGACGAGCGGTCCTGTCCGAGGAGCGCGGTCACCTGGTCCACGGTCGATGAGTTCAAGAGCACGTCGACGCGCCCGTCGGCGTCCACATCCGCCGCGCTGATGCTCGTGGGTGCCACCGGAGCCACGTTGACGGGCGATTCCAGCGGAGTCGAGGGACGCATGAACGTGATCGCCGCGCCGCTGAGAACGGCGAGGCCGTCCACACCAGCGGCATGGGCGTCACGAACGACGGCGATGTCGTCGATGCTGCCCGCGAAGGACTCGGCGCGATAGAGCGTACCGTCGCCTCCGATCACACACGCGGAATCCAGCGCGCTCCGGAGAATCGCGGCGAGCGCGGTTTGACCCGCGCTCCACTGAATCGCACGGAGTTCATCGAGTTCCGCGCCGAGCGAGACCGCCGCCAGCTCCACGAAGACGTCCGGCGCGGATTGCTCGAGCTGCAGAAGCTGCGTGCCGTCCGCGCTCAAACCGAAGATGTCCATGTCGCCATCGCCGTCGACATCCGCAGCGACCACGGAGCGCGCGTGAGCCCAGCTCGATGTGCCCAGGGGCGTGCGGATCGGCGCGAAGACCCGCATCTGCGCGAGGTCGCGAACCACGAGTTCGACTCCGCCCGCATGGGCCACGACGAGAGCACCGATGCCCGTACCGACTCGCTCGAAGGCTGCGAACGCCGTCACGCCCGCGATCCCGAGGGTCGAGGAGTGCTGAAGCGGGTCGGGAGCCGTGACCCAGATCAGCTCATCGCTGACCTTCGCGATCAGGTCGAGCCGACCGTCGCCATCGGTGTGGAACGCCACGGTCCGCCCGATCACACCGGTAGCCTCCTCGGCGGCTTCACAGCGGAGCTGAAGCAGCTGGCCCGCCGCGGGCGAACTCTCGCCCCTCTCGCCAGCAGCCAGCGCCGAGGAGGAAATCACGGAGAAAGCGGAAGCCGCGATCAGGAAAGGCAGCAGCCGCTTGGAACGTTCGTCCCGGGCGATTGGATCGGCAGTGTGGCAGTAGGTCATGGTCAGAGTGACTCGATATCGAGGGATGAGAAACGAAGAGAGAGAAAAAGTGCCGGCAGGGGAACACCGCCCTGGGAGACGCCGGACGTGGGGTTCATGGGGCAACCCCCCGGACGGTTGCGCGAACTTTCCCGGATCCGAGACTTTCGAAGCCAGCGAAAACGAACGAGGGCCGGCCGCGGTTTCCCACGGCCAGCCCTCGCAGGGGCGCCCCGCCCTCCAGGGGGGGACGACTTGTGCCCGAAGCGACTACAGCCCCATCGGGACGTCCACGCCTCGCTCGTTCGCGCACGCAATGGCCTCGTCGTAGCCAGCGTCGACGTGCCGGATCACGCCCATGCCTGGATCCGCGGTGAGGACGCGATCGAGGGCCTCTCCCGCCTCGTCGGTGCCATCGGCCACCGTGACCTGGCCCGCGTGGAGGCTGTAGCCCATCCCTACGCCGCCGCCGTGGTGGAAGCTGACCCAGCTGGCCCCGGACGCCGTGTTCACGAGGGCGTTGAGGATCGCCCAATCCGCCACGGCATCCGTTCCATCTTTCATCGCTTCGGTCTCACGGTTCGGCGAGGCCACCGAGCCGCAGTCGAGGTGATCCCGCCCGATGACGATCGGGGCGGACAGCTCTCCGCTCCGAACGGCCTCGTTGAATGCCTTCCCGGCCTTCGCGCGCTCGCCGTACCCGAGCCAGCAGATCCGCGCCGGAAGCCCCTGGAACGCCACACGCTCCTGGGCCATCCGAAGCCAGCGGCCCAGCGCCTCGTCCACGGGGAACAGGTCCAGCAGGATCTGGTCCGTCTTGTGGATGTCGGCCGGATCCCCCGAGAGGGCGACCCAGCGGAACGGCCCGCGCCCCTCGCAGAACTGCGGCCGGATGTACTTCGGAACGAATCCCTCGAAGTCGAACGCGTTCTCGAGCCCCGCTTCCTTGGCGTGGCCGCGGAGATTGTTGCCATAGTCGAAGGTGTCCGCCCCGCGCTTCTGCAGCTCGATCATGAGCAGGCAGTGCTCCTTCATCGTCTCATACGAGCGGTGCTCGTAGTCCTTTGGATCGCTCGCGCGCAGGGCGACCGCCTCTTCCTCGGTCAGCCCGTCCGGCACATAGCCAGCGAGCGGGTCGTGGGCGCTCGTCTGGTCCGTCAGCACATCGGGAACGATGTCGCGCTCGATCAAACGCCGCAGCAAGGTGACCGCGTTGCAGGGGACGCCGATCGACTGAGCGCGCCCTTCCTGCTTCCACGCAAGCGCTGTGTCGATGGCTTCGTCGAGGTCATCGATGCGCTGGTCCACATAACGCGTGCGAAGGCGGAAGTCGATCCGCGCCGGGTCGATGTCCGCGGCGAGACAGGTGCCCTCGTTCATGGTCGCGGCCAGCGGCTGCGCCCCGCCCATCCCGCCGAGCCCGGCCGTCACGACGAGCCGATTCTTCAGGGTACCGCCGAAGTGCTTGCGCGCCGACGCAGCAAACGTCTCGTAGGTACCCTGAAGGATCCCCTGGGTCCCGATGTAGATCCAGGACCCGGCGGTCATCTGCCCGTACATCATCTTCCCGGCCTCCTCCAGCTTGCGGAAGTGATCCCAGTTCGCCCAGTTGCCGACGAGGTTCGAGTTCGCGATGAGGACGCGCGGCGCGCGCTCATGGGTGCGGAACACGCCGACGGGCTTGCCCGATTGCACGAGGAGGGTCTCGTCGGGCTCCAGCCGCTGGAGCGTCCCGATGATCGCCTGGAACGCGGGCCAGTTGCGGGCCGCCTTGCCCGTCCCCCCGTAGACGACCAGCTCCTCCGGGATCTCGGCGACCTCCGCGTCGAGGTTGTTCATGAGCATCCGCATGGCGGCCTCGGCCGCCCAGGTCTTGCAGGTTCGCTCGTTCCCACGAGGGGCCTTCTGCGGCCCGGTCGGGATGTGGCTGAAGGGGCTCATGGTGGCGCTCTCGGTGGTGGCTTTCGCGTCGTTCGTTTGCAGGGTCATGGCCCGGGCAATCTAACGGACATGGGCCCACGAGGGACCGGGTCAGTCTGCCGCGCCGCAGGTCTTTTGCGATTCGTGGCAATTTATTGACATTCCGTCAGGAATCTGGGCCATGCTGGCCCCCATGCGAACTGTGAGTGCCAAGCAGCAAGAGATCCGCGAACGGGAACAGACGATCCTCGATCTGGCCCAGGCGATGTTGCTGGAGCGCGGCTACCTCGGCCTCTCCATGGACCGGATCGCAGAAGAAGTGGGCGTCTCGAAGGGCACGGTCTACCAGCACTTCGTGAGCAAGGAGGACCTCCTCGCTGCGGTCGCCGTTCGGAGCGCCAACACGCGGGCCGAACTCTTCGAGCGGGCTGCGACCTTCCGCGGAACCACGCGTGAGCGCATGGGCGCGATCGGCGCCGCCGCCGAGCTTTTTTTCACGCTATTCCCCCACCATGAGCAAGCGGAGCGGGTGATCAAGAGCTCCTCGGGCTCGGAGAAGATCACTCCAGAACGGTCGTTATCCCTGGATACGTGCGTGTTTCGCTGTTTCGGGACGGCGACCGGGGTCATCCGCGACGCCGTCGCCTCCGGCGACCTCGCGCTGCGCCCCGGCCAGAGCGTCGAGCAGGTCTGCGTCGGCCTCTGGAACCTCTACACCGGCGCGTTCCTCATGCGCGATCTGGAGAGCCATCTCAACATCCCTGCGGTCACGGACCCCATGCCCGCTCTGGTCGCCAACTCCCAGGTCCTCCTCGACGGATTCGGCTGGAGGGCGCTGTCCACCGAACACGACTACGAGTCCGCGCGCCTCAGGGTCTTCGAAGAGGTCTTTCCCACCGAGGCGAAAGCCGCGGGACTCCTCCCCGCCTGACCCGCCCCCCACCTCTCAGACCTTTCTGAACGGCCCAAAATCGACGTTTCGTCAAGAAACTTTCTAACCGCAGCCAGCTTCGCTCACTTTGAAGAGATCCAGTTCCGGGAAGTCCTTCCTACCCACGCTGCTGGGGCTCCTGCTCCTCGTCGCCGTCGGCTTCGGGGCGAACGCCCTCGTCGCCGCTCGCTCCGCCCACGCTCGCGAAAGAGAACCCGGCGCCGGCGCCGAGGTCCGAGCTCTACCCGTGGAGACCATGCGCCTCGTGCCCACCGACACGATCGACGTGCCGCGGACGTTCACCGGCCAGATCACCGCCCGACAGAGCACCGACCTGGCGTTCGAGGGATCCGGCAGGATCTCGGCGCTGCTCGTCGATGAAGGCGACACGGTGGAAGCGGGCGAGACGATCGGCTCGCTCGACCGGGCCGAACTCGAGGCTCGAAGGGAAGAGGTCGAGGCGCGGCGCATTCGCCTGCAGGCCGTGCTCGACGAACTCCTGGAGGGTCCGCGGAAGGAGAGCATCGACGCTGCCCGCTCGAACGTGGAGGCGATCCAGGAAGAGCTGGACCTGGCGAAGCTCCAGAGCGATCGACGCGAAGAGCTGGCCGAGAAGGGCACGATCAGCGCCGAGCAGCTCGACTCGACCCGAGCGCTCGTGAAGCAGCTGGCCGCGCGCCTCGCGGCCGCCCGCGCTCAGCTCGCCGAGCTGGAGAACGGAACCCGCGACGAGACGATCGCCGCCCAGCGCGGCGCTCTCCTCGAACTCGACGCGTCGCTCCACACGATCGACGTGTCCCTGGAGAAGACGATCCTGAAGGCGCCTTTCGCGGGCACCATCACGGCGCGCTATCTCGACGAGGGAGCCGTCGTCTCCCAGCAGGTGCCGAGCGCCGCGGTGCGGCTCGTGGAAGCCGGGGTCCTCGAAGCCCACGTCGGCGTGCCCGTGGAACTCGCCGAAAGAATCGTCTCCGAGGACGGTCGCGGTAGGCTGCAGCTCAGGGACCAGACGATCGAGTCCACCCGCACGGTCGCCCTCGGGACGGTCGCACCCGGCACGAGAACGGTCACGCTGATCTTCGATCTGTCCCAGGAGTCGGCGACGAAGGCCAGCGCGCGCCCCGGCGACGTCATCACGCTCCACACCGTGGTGGAGCGAGAGGAGCACGGGGCCTGGATCCCGATCGGCGCGCTCACCGAGAGCGCGCGGGGGCTCTGGAGTGCGTTCGGGGTCCAGGCGCCTGCGAGCGGATCCGGCCCCGCGACGGCCGTGCGCATCGAACTGGAGGTGCTGACCGCCAACGAGTCCGAAGCGTTCGTCCGGGGCACCTTCGACGGGGAAACGACCATCGTGGCGTCCGGCGCCGGACGCATCGTGACGGGGCAGGCGATCCAGCCGATCGACCAGGGGACTCGCTGAGCGCCATGGATCTCTCGAACCTCTACTACCGGAACCCGCGTCTGCTCACGCTGACGCTGATGCTGATCCTGGTCGCGGGCTTCGCGTCGTTCCAGCTGCTCCCGCGCGCGGAGGACCCCGAACTCACCTCGCGCAACGCGCAGATCTTCACGGCCTTCCCTGGCGCCGACGCGTCCCGCGTCGAGGCCCTCGTCACCGACGTCGTCGAGGACATGCTCGCCGAGTTCGAGGAGATCAAGGAGATCAAGTCCGTCTCCCGCGCGGGCCTGTCGACGGTCGCCATCGAGCTGCGCGACGAGATCGCCAACGTCGGCCCCGTGTGGACCGAGATCCGCGACGACCTCGCCGGGATCGTCCCAGACCTTCCGCCCGGGGCGCGCGAGCCCGACTTCGTCGAGTTCGAACTCAGCGCCTACACGCTGCTCGTCGGGCTGACGTGGGAGCTCGATTCGACGCCCAATCGCACGATCCTCGGCCGTCTCGCCGAGGAGCTCGCCGACAAGCTTCGCGCGGTTCCCGGAACCCACGACGTGGCGCTGTCCGGGGCGCCCCAGGAAGAGGTACTCGTGGAGCTCGATCCCGCCCAGATGGCGTCCCTCGGCCTCGACGCGAGGCTCGTCTCGGCCGCGATCGAACGCAGCGACTCCAAGGTCGCGGCGGGGGAAGTCTCCGGCGCGACGAACGAGATCCAGCTGGAGGTCTCGGGCGAGATCGAATCCCTCGACAGAATCCGCGACGTGCTCATCGATCGCGGTGGCGGAGGCGACGCATTCGTGCGCCTCGGGGACATCGCGACGATCACCAAGTCCGAGGTGCAGCCCATCGAAAGCCTCGCGCTGATCGATGGCGAAGAGGGCGTCGTCGTGGCGGCGCGCATGGAGGTGGGACGCCGCGTCGACGTGTGGTCGGAGCGCGCCCGAGCCGTGACCGACTCCTTCCACGAAGCGCTTCCTGCGGGCGTCGGTGGAGAGGTCCTGTTCGACCAGAGCAAGTACACGGAGGAGCGGCTCGGCAACCTCGTCTTCAACTTCCTGTTCGGCGCCGTTCTCGTGATGGTCGTGCTGTTCTTCACGATGGGATGGCGCTCGGCCATTCTCGTCGGGACCGCGCTGCCGCTGACCACCCTCATGGTGCTCCAGGGCCTGCGCACGATCGGCGTGCCGCTCCACCAGATGTCCGTGACCGGGATGATCATCGCGCTCGGCCTCTTGATCGACAACGCGATCGTCGTGGTGGACGAGGTACGGCACAGGCTCCAGCGCGGCGACGATCGCGCCGAGGCCGTCGGCGCTGCGGTCAAACACCTGGCCGTGCCGCTGTTCGGCTCCACGCTGACGACCTGCATGGCCTTCGCGCCGATCGCGCTGATGCCCGGCGGCGCCGGGGAATTCGTCGGCCCCATCGCGCTGAGCGTGATCCTGGCGATCGCCTGCTCGTTCTTCCTCGCCCTCACGATCACGCCCGCGCTCACGGGGCTCCTGGACAAGGTCTTTCCGGCCAAGGGCGCGGACACGTTCCTCGGACGCGGTCTCTATTTCCCGCGGCTCGACCGTGCTTACTCCGGCGCGCTCGGCTTTCTCTTCGGAAGGCCGGTTCTGGCGGTGGCCCTGGCCATCCTTGCACCGTTTCTAGGCTTCCTCGCCGCGCCGCGGCTCCCCGAGCAGTTCTTTCCGCCCGCGGACCGCGACCAGTTCAACGTGAAGCTCCTGCTCGCGCCGGTCTCCTCGCTCGAGACGACGAGGGAACTCGCGCTCCGTGCACGGGACGTCGCCGTCGCGCACCCTCGCGTGGAGCGCGTCCATCTTTTCGTCGGGCAGAGCAGCCCCAAGTACTACTACAACCTGGTCGAGACCCAGCGCGACGCGCCGTTCTTTGCCCAGGCGCTCATCCAGCTCGATGGCCCGGAGGACTCCATCCAGGTGGTGCGAGACATCCAGGCGGCCCTCGACGAGGCCGTGCCCCAGGCCGTCGTGCTCGCCCAGCAGATCGAGCAGGGACCGCCCTTCGACGCGCCCGTCGAGATGCACCTCTACGGGCCCGACCTGCAGCGTCTCCGCGCACTCGGCGACGAGGTGCGCCTCGCGCTGACGCGACTGCCCAACGTGACGCACGTTCGCTCGACCTTGGACGGCGGTGCCCCGAAGCTGCGGCTGGACCTCGACGACGAGACGGCTCGGCTCGTCGGCACCGACAACCGCGGCGTCGCCGCCGCCCTGGAGCAGAGCCTCACCGGCGTGACGGGCGGCTCGCTCATCGAAGCGACCGAAGAGCTTCCGGTGCGCGTGCGCGTGGGCGATCTCGTCCGCGGCTCGGCGCGCCAGGTCGAGACGCTCATCCTTCCGACGGCCGAGGGCTGGACGAACCTCGCCTCCCTCGGCGACCTGACGCTGGTCCCCGAGACCGCGGTCATCGCGCACCGAAACCGTCGCCGCGTGAACACGACCCAGGGGTTCCTCGAAGCGGGCACGCTCCCGAGCGAGGTCCTCGGCCAGCTGCTGGAGGCCCTGGAATCGGAGGGCTTCGAGGCCCCCGACGGCTACGAGCTGGAGGTCGGCGGCGAGAGCGCAAAGCGCGACGAGGCGGTCGGCAACCTCGCGGGTTCTGCCGCGCTGCTGCTGGTGCTGATGGCCGCAGCGCTCGTCTTGACCTTCAACTCGTTCCGGATGGCGGGCATCATCGCGATCGTCGGGTTCCTGGCCGTGGGCCTCGCGCTTCTCGCGGTCGCCGTCTACGGAGCTCCGTTCGGATTCATGACGATCGTGGGAGCGATGGGCCTGATCGGCGTCGCGATCAACGACTCGATCGTCGTGCTCGCCGCCCTTCGCGAAGACGAGGGGGCTGACCGTGGAGACATCGACGCAACCGTTCAGATCGTGCGACGCGCCTCGCGTCACGTCTTCTCGACCTCCCTGACCACGATGGCCGGTTTCGCGCCTCTCATCGTGGCCGGCGGCGCCTTCTGGCCGCCTCTGGCGGTCGCGATCGCGGGCGGGGTCGCTGGCGCGACGCTCATCGCGATCACGCTGGTCCCGGCGCTGCACATCGTGGTCGCGCGCAGCGTCACGAAGCGCGCGGCGAAGGCGCGGGCTCGAACGGGCGACGGGATCTCCCTGGCCACCGCCTGATCGGCTCCCATGGACTCCGCTCGCGTTCTCCACTGGACCGAAGAGGCGCTCGACCAGCGCAACGTCGTCGCGCTGCTCCACGAACGGATGGCGGAAGAGACGCTGGAAGGCGCTCTCGTGGTCGACGCGACGGCGGGCAACGGCCATGACACCGAGTTTCTCGCGCGCGCCGTGGGCGCGTCCGGCGAGGTGCTCGCGATCGACCTTCAGGCGTCCGCGGTCGAGGCCACGCGACGACGGCTCGCCGGAGACCCCGATCTGGCGCGGCGCGTACGCGTGATCGAGGGAGATCACGCGACCCTGGCGGACCTCACGCCGACCTCCTGGGCAGGCCGCGTCTCCCTCGTGGTGTTCAACCTCGGCTACTTGCCGGGCGGGAGCCGTGCCGTCACCACGCGGGCCGGTTCCTCGCGCGCCGCGGCGGCCGCCGCTCTCGAGCTGCTGGCGCCGGATGGCCTCCTTTGCATGGCGCTGTACACGGGTCACCCGGGCGGCGCCGAAGAGGCGGCGACCCTGCGTGCCTGGTCCGCGGAACAGGCATCGCCCAGGGTTCGAGTCCATCACATCCGAGACGCAGGGGACGGCGCGGCCGGTCGCCCGGAGGTGCTCCTCATCAGGCGCAGAGCTGCGTCAAACCCTCAGGAAGATCCGCCGACGATACAGCACTTCGAGCACGAGGTACCAGCCTCCGATCCAGATCAGGGCGTAGCCGAGTGACGCGTTGATCGGGGTCAGGTGGAGCCCTGACTGCAGCCCTTCGAACAGCGCCTTCTGCGCGCTCCGACCGTCGTCGAGCGTCCAGAGTCGCCCGACGACGCGGGCCAGGAGTCCGCTACCGACGAAGACCAAGAGCGCATTGACTCCGTAGACGCGGAATGGCCGCGCGATCGCCTCGACCGCGCGTCCACGCGGGCCGTCGAAGAGAGCGCTGCACGTCGAGAGGAAGAGCAGCGCAAGACCACCCGTGAAAACGGCGTAGGAGCTCGTCCAGAGCGGCTTGTTGATCGGGAACCAGCGATCCCAGAGCAGCCCGACCGCGACCATGGCGAGACCCGCGGGTACGAACGATCGTAGGAGGCTTCCCTCGGATCCGACGGCGCGAAGGCGTATTCCCGCCAGCACGCCCATCAAAGCCGTCGCCAGCGCAGGGATCGTGGAGAGCAGCCCTTCGGGATCGTAGGTCCCCCCGCGCCAGACGTGGGCTCCGAGCACCTTGCGATCGAGCCAGCCCACGAGGTGCGGGCCCGCCCTCTCCAGGCTGGGTTCACCGAGGCCAGGCACCGGCACGAGCGTCACCAGCGGCCAGTAGATCACGAGGCAGAGCCCGGCGGCGACGACCATCGTGCGCGCGGACGTGAAGAGAAACAGCAGCGCGGCCAGCACATAGCAGATCGAGATCCGCTGGAGCACCCCCATGATTCGGATCGTGGAGAGGTCGTACTTCGGGAAGCCCGCGAGCATCATCCCGAGGGCGAACAGCAGCACGCCGCGTCGCAGTACCTTCGGAACGGCGGCCCCGGGTCCGTGCCCGGCTTCGAGGCGCTTGCCGAGCCCCAGCGGGATCGCCACGCCGACCATGAACAGGAAGAACGGGAAGACGAGGTCCGTCGGCGTCCACCCGTGCCACGCAGCGTGCTTCAACGGCCCGTAGATGTGGCTCCACGAGCCCGGATTGTTCACAAGGATCATGCCGGCGATCGTGGCGCCGCGCATGACGTCGAGAGATAAGCGGCGCTGAGGCGCCGTCGCTGCGAGCGCGCCGGCTGCCGCGGGAGCCGCCCCAGGGGAGGAGGAGTCGTCGTCGACGTCGGCGGGATGATCCGGGTTCATCGCGTCGAGGTTACCAGGCCGGTCACGGCCAGGGGATGGTTCCGTTCCGCTCGCCTCAGGCCGCAGCCGCTCTGGCGAAGATCTGCTCGGCCAGCATCTCCTGGGCGCGCTCCGCGGGCACCGGCGGGCTGAAGAGATAGCCCTGGACCTCGTTGCACTGCAGCACCTTCAGGAACGCGAGCTGATTCTCGGTCTCGACGCCTTCGGCGACGACCGAGAGCTTGAGGCTGTGGCCCATCAGAATGATGGCGGTCGCGATCGCGGCGTCATCCGGGTTGCTCGTCACGTCCGTGATGAAGGAGCGGTCGATCTTCAGCGCGTTGATCGGGAACCGCTTGAGGTACGACAGCGAGGAGTAGCCGGTGCCGAAATCGTCGATCGAGATATGAATCCCGCGCGACTTGAGCTTGCCGAGGATCGCCGCCGTTTCGGACGGGTCGTTCATGAGCAGGCTCTCCGTGACCTCCAGCTCCAGGCCGTCCGCATCGAGACCTGCATCGTCGAGCGCGTCGTAGACGGACTCGTGCAGGTTCGGCTTGCGGAACTGCACCGGTGACAGGTTCACCGACACGCGGATGGACGGGAGTCCCATGGCGCGCCAGGCGGCGTTCTGGCGGCACGCATCGCGAAGGATCCACTCACCGATCGGTACGATCAGGCCGGTTTCCTCCGCGAGTGGAATGAACTGACCGGGCGAAACGAGGCCGAACTGCGGATGGATCCAGCGAACGAGCGCCTCCATGCCGAGGATCTTGCGCGTCTCGATATCGATGCGGGGCTGGTAGTAGACCACGAGTTCTCGGTTGCGGAGCGCATCGCGCAGGCTCTGCTCCAGCGTCAGGCGCTCGAAGGCCCAGCGGCTCATCGACTCCGAGAAGAACTCGATGTGGTTCTCGCCGGCCTGTCGCGCGCGAAGCACGGCTTCCTGGGCGCGCCGGATGAGTTCACCCGCGGCGGTGCCATCGTCGGGCGAGCAGGCGATGCCGATATGCGCGGTGACCCCGGCCTTGAGCGCCAGCGCTTCATGCAGTCGAACGGCGAGTCGAGCCGCATCCTGAACGCGCTCGATGTCGGGCACCAGAAGCGAAAACACGTCGTCGCCGAGCGCCGCAACCGCGATGCGCGAGGCCGAGTACGACATCTCCTGAGTGCTGTCGAGTTCCTCCAGCACCGTTTCGAGGACGCCCTGAATCTCCCGCTTCGGGTTCGGGACGTTGAGGCCGCGCACCGATGCACAGAACACAGCGACGGTCCGTTCCCGGTCGCGCGCACGCGTCAGGCGGACAGCCACGCGCTCGGTGAAACCCTCGATCGCTTCGGCCGAGGGCTTCGCGCTCGGGTGACAATCCTCGGACAGAGTGGCCTCGATCGCGGACTCGACGGCTTCTCCATCCGCGCCGTCCATGGCCTGCGATGCCTCGGTCCCACCCGCGGACGAGACCTGCGCCTGTTTCTCCTGTCCGAGCACGAGTTCCGGAAGCGCCACCCCCGCCTGCGGTCCCCCCGTCGATGGCCGCGCCGATCCCAGCCGAGAGATGACCACGCGCGCGCTCGCCGCAACGCTGAACACATCGGAGGCTCCAAGGTCGAGCAGGGCCTCGTCGGTGAGATAGCCTCTCTCGCTGACCGGTTGAGATTGAGCCAGGACCTTGCCGCCGCGGGCTCGGGAGGCGAGCGCAGCGAGGAAGGACCCCGGCTCCTGCCCCTCGGGTGCGCAGCGAGCGTCGACGATCAGGTCCGTGGCACCGCGAATGGATTCGAGGAGTTCCCTGCCGCTGGACGCCACCGTGTACTCGCGGCCGACAGCCTGGAGTTCCTGGGTGAGTCGCTGGAGGACATCCTGGTTCTGGAGCGCGACGAAGAGTGGAGCGGTCGACATAGAAGATGGGCCGGGTGGGTGCCCCGCGGCTGGGACCGCGGGAGGTGCCTGGGGTGGGGCCCGGAGAAGGGCCTCTTGGACTCGTTCTATGTCGGCTCGCGAGACTCGCGAGTTTGAGACATAGTGCGAGTCCCGACGGATTCAGCGCCTCACGCACCGCCGACGTAAAAGCTCTCCCACACATCGTTTCCCGCTCTGCAGGGAGATTTCCGAGACCGCTCGGAAAGCGTTTCCCTGGCTCAGCTCCGGATCGGCTCGATGGGACGCCGAATTCCCCCTTGTGGGACGGAACGAGGGCTTATCTTCTCGGAGGCCCCGATCAAAAAATCCCATGCGAAACTTCTTCCCCACCTCCCTCTTCGCGTTGGCGACGGTGCTCCTCGCGACAAGTTGCCGCTCGACGAGCACGAGCTACCAGTTCACCCCGAGCCCCCTGGAGGTCCTGGTCACCCAGTCCGATGATGAACCAGCGCTGGCCCGTGTACTCGTGGGCATTCCCGGCGCGGAGCGTGAGGGCGGACGGAGCAGCGGGATCCCCGAGCTTCTCGTCCGGATTCGCATCGAGAACCAGTCGGAGAACGGCATCCGGTTCGACCCGGCGCGATCGACTCTGCTGGGGTCGGACCTCGCCCAGTTCGGCCCGGCCCGATCGGAACCCGCGGGCGTCCTCGAGATCCCGGCTGGGCGAACCGAGTCGCTCCTCGTCCGCTATCCCTTCCCCCAGGACGGTAGCCTGGACGCGCCGCTCCTGACTGGCGTGAATCTGCGCTTCGAGCTGGACCTGGAAGGCCGCCCTGTCGGCCGCGACGCCGTCGAGGTCAGCGCGACCATGGAACGTGTGGACCAGATCCAGCGCTACAACGCCCGTCAATCGGTCGTCTGGGGCACGGGCTGGCGTGGTGGCTGGGGACCGGGTTTTGGGAACAACTGGGGATTCGGCTACGCGTCCAGCTTCTACGGGTGCTGGTGATTCGCCGGGATCGGTCACATGCAGAATGCGCCACTCCCCCGTTCGGGGAGCGGCGCCTTCTTCCATGGAGCCCCCTCTTTCCAAGGTGGCGGGCCTGGACGATCAGCTCATCGCCGCGAGGCGGCGCAGCACGTAGTTGAGAATCCCGCCGTGCCGGAAGTACTCGGCTTCCGCGGGCGTGTCGATCCGCATCAGTGCCTGGAACTTCTTGACCGAGCCGTCCTTCGCGGTGGCCGTGACGTCGACGGTTCCGCCGGTCGGGGTCGCTTCCTTCTGGAAGCGCTCCGCGAAGCCGTGGATGCTGTACGACTCCGAGCCGTCGAGGCCGAGGCTGTCGGCGTCGACGCCGTCCTCGAACTGCAGCGGCAGGATGCCCATCCCGACGAGGTTCGAACGGTGGATCCGCTCGTAGCTCTCGACGATGACAGCGCGCACCCCCTGGAGCGACGGCCCCTTGGCGGCCCAGTCACGCGACGATCCCATGCCGTACTCCTTGCCGCCGATGACGATCGACGGAACGTTGTCCGCCTTGTACTTCATCGCCGCGTCGTAGATCGACATGCGCTCGGAGGACGGGAAGTGCACGGTCACGCCGCCTTCCACACCGGGCACGAGCCGGTTCTTGATGCGCACGTTCCCGAATGTGCCGCGCATCATCACCTCGTGATTGCCGCGGCGTGAACCGAAGGAGTTGAAGTCCTTCTTCTCGACGCCGAGGGAGATCAGGTATTTGCCTGCCGGGCTGTCGACCGGAATCGATCCTGCCGGGGAGATGTGGTCGGTCGTGATGTTGTCGCCGAAGAGCCCGAGGACGCGCGCTCCGTCGATGTCGTGAACCTCGCCGGGGTTCGGGCCCATGCCCTCGAAGTACGGTGGCAAACGAACGTAGGAGCTGTCTTCCTGCCAGTCGAACGTCGCGGTCGCCGGGCTGTGGATGCTCTGCCACGCGGGCGGGCCGTCGTAGACGTTCGCGTAGCTCTCCGCGAACATCTGGCGCGTGACGTTGCTGCTCACGATCTCCTGAATCTCGGCGTTGGTCGGCCAGATATCCTTGAGGAACACGTCGCTGCCGTCGTCGGCCTTGCCGATCGGCTCATGGATCAGGTCGATGTTCACGTCACCTGCCAGCGCGTAGGCCACGACGAGCGGCGGCGATGCGAGATAGTTGGCCCGCGTCTTCGCGTGGACCCGGCCCTCGAAGTTGCGGTTGCCCGAGAGCACCGAGGAAGCGACGAGGTTGCCCTCGTCGATCGCCGCGACGATCTCGTCGGGGAGCGGGCCGGAGTTGCCGATGCAGGTCGTGCAGCCGTAGCCAACGACGTCGAAGCCGAGCGCGTTGAGGTGCGGCGTCAGGCCTCCCTTGTCGAGGTAATCGGTAACGACCTTGGATCCGGGCGCGAGGCTCGTCTTGACCCACGGCTTCGTGCGCAGGCCCTTGAGGGCGGCCTTCTTGGCGACGAGCCCCGCCGCGACCATGACCGACGGGTTCGACGTGTTCGTGCAGGACGTGATGGCCGCGATGACGACCGAGCCATTCTTCAGCTCGAAGGTCTCTCCGCCGCTCGTCACCGTGACGCGGTGATCGTGATCCTTGGCGCCAGCGGCCTCCAGGATGCTCTTGCGGTCGTCCTGGAACTGCTTCGCGAGATCCTTGAGCTTGACGAGATCCTGGGGACGCTTCGGCCCCGCGAGGCTCGGCTCGATCTCCCCCATGTCGAGTTCCAGGAGGTCCGTGTAGTTCGGCGTGGCCGACTCCGCGGTGTGGAACATCCCCTGCTCGGTCATGTACGCCTTGACGAGATCGATCTGCTCCTCGGAGCGACCGGAGAGGCGCAGGTACTTGAGCGTCTCGTCGTCGACCGGGAAGAGACCGCACGTGGCGCCGTACTCGGGCGCCATGTTCGCGATCGTCGCGCGGTCGGCCAGCGACAGGTGCTGGAGGCCCGGCCCGACGAACTCGACGAACTTGCCGACGACGCCGTGGGCGCGCAGCATCTCGGTGACGCGGAGCACGAGGTCGGTCGCGGTCGCGCCCTCCGGAAGCTGCCCGGTCAGCTTGACACCGACGACCTGGGGGATCAGCATCGACACCGGCTGACCCAGCATGGCCGCCTCGGCCTCGATCCCGCCGACGCCCCAGCCAAGAACGCCGAGACCGTTGATCATCGTCGTGTGCGAATCGGTCCCGACGAGCGTATCGGGGTACGCGTAGCCCCCATTCGTGTCGTCGCCTTGCATCACGACGCGCGCGAGATACTCGAGGTTGACCTGGTGGCAGATCCCTGTCTCCGGCGGGACCACCTTGAAGTTCTTGAAGGCACCCTGGCCCCACTTGAGGAACGCATAGCGCTCGCCGTTGCGTTCGAACTCCAGCTCGAGGTTCTTGCGCGCCGCGTCCGGTCCGCCGAAAGCGTCGACCTGAACCGAGTGGTCGATCACGAGTTCGCCCGGCTGCAGCGGGTTGATCCGCGAGGGATCACCGCCGAGTTCCTTCATCGCGTCCCGCATGGCGGCGAGGTCGACGACGGCGGGGACGCCCGTGAAATCCTGCATCAGCACGCGGGCGGGGCGGAACGCGATCTCCGTCGAAGGCACCGCCTTCGGGTCCCACTTCACGAGGGCCTCGATGTCGCTGGCGGTGACCGTCACGCCGTCCTCGTGGCGCAGGAGGTTCTCGAGGAGAACGCGGAGCGCGAAGGGCAGCTGGGAGACGGGATGTCCCTGGCTCTCCAGTGCTGACAGGCGAGCGATTTTGTGGCTCTTGCCGGCCGCTTCGAACGAGCCGCGGGCTTGGAAGGTGTCTTGCATGATCGAGGTTCCTGGGCTGGATTTCGGGGCAGCATTTTACCCAACTTCCCCTCGCCGCGCTCACCTCAACTGGGCTAACGGCCCAGGGGCTCGGCCTGGAGCTTCATGTCGGGCGGTACCTCTTGCCCTTCCTGCACGAGGTGCAGGAATCGCGGGCTGACCCGGAGCCCTCCGTCCTGGAGGCTCTGCGGGAGTCGCCCCAGCGGGTCGCGCGGCACATCGATCACCGTCCCCGCCAGGATCCCGGAACTCACCCGAAAGAGGCCCGAGCCCTCCCCTCGCAGGAGCGATTCCCGGACGAAGAGCCGACCGTTCTCCTGGGACTGCACCAGCATTCGCGGGCCCGCGTCGAGCACGCACCGATCCAGCCATGCCTCGGCACCGCCGGAGACGAAGAGCGAGCCGGAATCGAAGAGCGTGGCCCGCGCAAGGAGCCGGCTATCCAGGATGAGCCGCGCCGACGTCGCGGGCGGACTGGCCGGGTCGGCCGAGGTGACGCTCGCCTCGTAGATCTCGAGGTCGCCGCTCTGGAGATGGATCACCGTCCCCACGCCCCTGAGTTCCCCTCCGAGGACGACCCCGTGGCCGCCGTCGAGAACGGTGATGGCCTGGCCGACCGACTGTTCCACGATCAGGTTCTCCAGCACGATGTTGCGAGCGTGGATTCGCAGGCCGGCGTGCAGCCGAACCCGGGCTCCGTCGGCCGCCATCAGCCGAACGCCATCCGTCCGAAGCTCGAGCGCGGGAGCGCCTGCTCGGGGCACGCCTCCGGGATCGCTGCCACCGGCTTCCCCGAAGAACCAGTCGCCCTCCGCCAGCACGATGTCCACGCCCACGTGACCGTCCAGCTCCAGAAGCGCTGCGGCCACGTCGCCGAGATCGAGGCTCCCGAGGGCGATGCGTTCACGACCCGACACCACGGCGCTCGGTGAAGCGAGCCTGCGATCGGTCACCGAGCGCCACGCATCGAGCGTGAAACGCTCGCCTGGGATGAGCACCTCCGCCGCCTTCAACAGCGCCTCCTCCGACGAGGAGGTACGGGACCGCTCCACGAGCCGCAGGACCAGCTCGGCCGTCTTCGCGTCGTAGTCGAAGAGCGCGGCCGAGGCGTCGTGGGACACGTCGCCCCGGCCGGCCTGGCCGTCCGCCTCCGGCCCATTCCACGCCGGGCGCAGAAGCGAAGCGTGCAGACGCGAGAGCGCGAAGCCGAGCTCTAGACTCGCCAGCTCGGGGCGCGCCTCCAGCTGCCAGCGAAGCTCCTCCGCCGTACCGGGCTGTTCTCCCCAGCCGAAGTCCAGTCGCTCGGCCGACGAACGGCGTTCGGGAGCGAGGAGCCAGGCGGGCCCTTCGGATTCGAAGCTGGCGATGGAAGGCGTCAGGCCAATCTCCCCGAGGAAGCGCGCGAGCCATCGGACTCCCTCGTCGGGATCGACCAGAGCCACGGCATCTGCCCACGCGAGCGCGCGCTCGCAGTCATCGCCCACAGGTCCGGTGGCGACCCCACCGGATCGCGACGCCGCGGCGCCGCGCTCCGCGCGATCCGCCAGGAGAAGAAGCGCATGGGCCCGCCGGTCGGCGCGCGCCGAAGCGAGTCCATCGGGGAGTTCTCCCAGCCAGGCGTCGACCTCCCCGCTCTCCGGCGGGAACCCACGCGAACGCAGGGATTCGATGGCGTGACGCCGAAGCTGAGCCGCGAGCCGCGCTCCTCCCCCGCTTCGCTCGTCGAATGCGCGCAGGATTTCCATGGCCGCGAGCCCTTCGGGCGAGCCACCCGAAGTCGCAGCGACGGCCTCGAGAGCTCCACGCGCGTCGTCGCCGATCGCCTCGATGACGGCGCGCGCTTCGAGACGCTCCACGAAGGAGTCCGAAGCGATGGCCGCGATCGCCGCCTGAAGGTCGGCGTCACGCAGCCTCGAATCGCTCCCCGAGGAGAGCACCCCGAAGGAGTCCCCGGGGATCGAGTCGGGACCGAACGAGACCCGATGGCGAAACCGAAGTCGAAGCAAAGGAAGCCGCGTTCCGTCGTCCGAACGGAAAGCCCGCGGCACATCCAAAACGGAGCTTCCGGGCCCGGTCATCGCCAGCACCTGCCAGTCCCCCGACCCGAGGGGATACTCCCGCTCCAGAACGAAGGAGACGTCGGAGGACGCGACCTCCGTCGCCCGCGACGGCGCGGCCAGGGAGAAGATCAGTCGACCGACTTCAGGGTCGGCCGCGGGCTCCACGACGGTCTTCAGGGGCGGCGCGGGTGGACGCGGGAGAAGACCCGTGTCGTCGACGCTGAGTTCCCGTCCAAAGAGCCAGCGCTCGGACCCGATCTCGGTCACCGAGATACGGCCGCGAAGGCCGCTCTCCAGCAAAAACGCCACTTCGCCTCCGTCGCGAAGCGCCACGGGCTTACCCGAAAGCCAGCTCGCATCCGCCCGATCGGGCAGACGCCAGCTGCCGGCATCGACTTCGCCCTTGGCTTCGGTCTTCGCAGCCGCGAAGGCCACGCTGGAGAAGCGCACCCCCGGGGCAGGCGTCAGAACGATCGCGCCCGGCGACGCCCGCCCCACCTCGACGTGCGCAGGTCGTCCCGATTCGACGGTCAGGCCGGAGACGAGGTGTACGGACGACCCGGGCGCCACCGTCGTGGCTTCTTCTTGGAACGGCAGATGGCGCGCCGTGGCACCGACGTGCGTCGAGATCGGCGCGGGCGTCGGCTCCTTGCGCTGGACCCGGTACTCGAAGACCGCGGCGGTTTCGAGCCGGCTTCCCCCAGCGCCTTCGACTCCGAGCCAGCGATAGACCCCGTCCGCGTCAGGAGCGGCGACCTCGGCCATCGGCGTCCAGCTCGCCTCCCCCAGCGCGCGTCGGTCGATCGCGAACGCCGGATGAACGGGGACCCCCTCGGGGGTGTGGGAGGCAGACGCGATCCAGGTCAGCGCGCCGGTCTTCTCGAATTCCAGTCCGAGCGGATCCCGCTCGAAGGCCTCGCAGCCCGGGACGCATTCGACGAGTTCGAGGCGCACGTGATCCGATCCCACGTCGAGAAGGCGAGCAAAGGCCCATTCGCCCCCTGCATCGCCTGGGACCCAGAACAGGAACTCCGCGCCCGGGCCGAGCAGCGGGGGCGCCCCTCCCAGTGGCTCGAGATCCGAGGGTGCCGCCACGCGAAGCGGGACGGGCCGCAGACCCGGTTTGGCCCGGACGGCGAGGGCCAGGTCGGTCTTGAGACGCAGCGGAGCCAGCCTTCCCCCGGGAACGTCCGCTCCGGACTGCAGCTTGTGGCCCGAGTCCAGCGCCAGACCGAGTTCGTGGCCCAAGAGCCCGATGGTTTCACCGAGGCGCAGGGTCGAGGCCGGACGCCAGTCGTGGACGATCTCGTCCGGAAGGATGGAAACCTGCCCTGGCGAGGCCGCTGCGGCCGCGCCGAGCGCGAAAAGCGCGCCGCCCCAGATCGGCACGAGCAGGACGAGCCGCGCGACCGCCCTGATGGCCCTGCTCACCCCGCTCACCCTGCTCTGGCCAGGAATTCGGCGTGGCCGGAAGGACTTCATGGGGGAAGACTACCCCGATCGGGTTCAGTCGGTCGCCAGGGGACGCGAACTCCACGGTCCCAAAAAAAGCCGCTCTTCCATCTGTGGCAACGCCGCCCGGCTCCTTATCATCCCGCGCGGCGCCAGAGGGCGCCATGTGTGGGGACGTAGCTCAGTTGGTAGAGCGTTGCGTTCGCAATGCAAAGGTCAGGGGTTCGAACCCCCTCGTCTCCACCATCCTTCACCTTCGGCGGTGGCCCTTTCCCGGTGGCCCTTTCCCGGTGGCCCGTTAGCAGGTGCGCTGCCACTGCCGCTGCAGCTAACCCTGCGGGTGCCCTACCTCCGACGTCGCGAAGGTGCGGACGGCACCGTCCCCGCTGCGACATCGCGCTCGAAGCGCGTCACCGTCGCCACGATGTCGTCGCCGAAGGCCTCCAGTTGCCACGGCTCGATGCCGTCGACCGAGCGGAGGGACTCCGCGCTGGCCGGACGATCCTCCGCCAGCTTTTGCAGCAGGTGCCGATTCAGCAGGTAGGCCGACTCGATGCCCATTCGCTCCGATGCCTCCTTCCGAAGCGTCTTGAGGCGATCGTGGAGTTCGGACTGGATCTCGTCGAGCTGCCCCTCTCCCGCGCGCTTGGGCGACATCGGAAGCCTGGCGATCGGACCCTTGCGCGCCGCTCGGTCCAGCGCTCGCTGCACGCGATTGCCGAGACGCCCGAGCACCTTCGGCGTGATGCCCTCGATGCGAAGGAGTTCGGCCTCGTTCCGCGGACGCTTGCGCGCCACGTCCAGCATCGGCTTGTTGCCGAGGATCCGGAACGGCGGAAGATCGTAGCGCTCCGCCAGCTTCTGTCGCACGGCATACAGCTCCTTGAGCGCGCTGACCCCCTTGGGATCGAGCGCGCGGGCGCCCTTGATCTTCACGAAGTCGTTCGGATGGGACTCGAGGGGCGGGGGCTCCAGGGCCTCCAGTCGACGGCACTCGGTCTCGACGATCATGGACCGCCCCTGCCGCGCGAGCTCCTCTTTCTGCTCGTGCATCAACGGAAGAAGGAACCGGGTATCGAGTCGAGCGTAGGCGATCTGCTTCGGCGTGAGCGGACGCTTCGCCCAGTTGGATCGCTGCTGGGACTTGTCGAGCTGGACACCGAAGCGATCACTCAAGACCGAGGCAAGTCCAGGGGCCGCGCTCCCGAGCACGGCCGCCGCCACCCGCGTATCGAAGAGGCCCGCAAAGCGGAAGCCGAACTCTCGACCGAGAATCAGAACGTCGTATTCGGCGTCGTGGAAGACCTTCGTCTTGCTCGGATCCGCCAGGATCGGTCCCAGATCCGCCAGATCGAGATCACCGAGCGGATCGACGAGCCAGTCCTGCCCGCGCGCCGTGATCTGCAGCAAGCAGACCTTGTCGCGAAAGCTGTAGAAGGAGTCCGCCTCGGTGTCGACGGCGATCTCGTCTTCCTGCTCGAGGACGTCCAGCAGATCTTCGAAGTCCTCTTGGCTCTCCACGAGGATCGGCGGTGGGAGCTCTTCGATGCGTACGTCCATTGGGATCACCATAGAGACCCCGGGGGCCTTGAATCAACCGACATGGCCACGGCGCGGGCGACGACCCGTCTTCCGAGGTCGAGCGACCTGCGGGTCCAAGACGCCCGCGGGTCCGAAGCACCTGCTGCGGGTCTGAAGCACCTGCTGCGGGTCTGAAGCACCTGCTGCGGGTCTGAAGCACCTGCTGCGGGTCTGAAGCACCTGCGGGGCTCGCCAGAGCGCTCGAGCCTCGAAAGCGGCTTCCGAAGAAGTCTTTCGGGCGAGCGGGATGGCGAGGATGACGGGACTTGAACCCGCAACCTCCGGCGTGACAGGCCGGCACTCTAACCAATTGAGCTACATCCCCGCGGTTGTGGGCGGAAGAATACAACGTCCGCCAGCCATGTCTAGCCCGCGTTCCTTTTTTTGCGCAGGGAATTTCAGCGACGCTCCGGGGACGCTCGGCGTTCGCCCCCGTCTCCCAGCGAGAATCGCACCGGCCAGCCCTCGAAGGGCGCCGCCCCTTCCGCCTTCGGGTCGACGTGACGCGGCCACGCCTCGAAGGTCACTCGACCACCGCCAGCGGCTTCGGAGTCGCGCGTCACGCGCACGATGCCATAGCCAGGAGCACGACCGTGCAACCGCTCCGGCTCGACGCCGTTCGCCCGGGGATTCGCCACGGCGAGGACGGTCATGCGATTGCCGAAGCCGTCGAAGTACCGACCCGTGTAGTCCGGCGCGTCGGTCGCGATCGGCGGCCCGGCCTGTCGCTCGGACGGGTCGGGGAACCAGCGCCGCGGCCACGTATTCGCCACCGCGGGCGACGACAGCACGAAGCCCGCGTCGTCGAAGTCGTCGACGCCGTACCTGAGCGTCGACCCGAGGTGCTGATCGCCCGTCAGGTGAAACGCGCTCGCACGGCGCAGCAGCGCCACCGCTCGGTTCCGCGGCGTCTGCGGCCAGCCGTTCGAATCCGTGTCGGCCGCGCGCTCGTCCCCCTCGACGTACTCTCCCGGCAGCGGCACGGCGAGACTCGGGATCACGCTGCCACCGCTGGCGCCCGCGGGCAGCGTCGCCACGTTCGCCAGAGGCGTCTGGGACAGGCACGCCTTGAACCAGGCGCCGCTCCGGTCGCTGGCCCACTCGGCGAGGAAGTCCTCCTGGCCCTGACCGAGCAGCACCGCGCCCGGCACGTCCGCCCGCTTCGCTGGATCGAAGCCCTCGGCCTGGAACCAGCCGTTCTTGACCTTTCCTTCCGGCACGAGGATCGCGGGCGGCGACTTGTACATTCGATCGTTCAGGATCGCGAAGCTCCCACCGCCCCACGTCAGCTCCGTGTGGTACGTCGTGATGCCGTTCGCCAGCGTCCCGATCGAATCCCTGGTCGGCGGTAGGTGCGCCACCTGCGTCCGGTGGACGGCGTTCACGAAGGCAGGTGACATCACGTAGCCGCCGCTGTCCTGGGCGCTGGTGCCCTCAGGACCCTTCATCCGCACGCCTGCATTGCCCCAGATGTTGCCGTGGAAGACGTCGTGATCGTCCGTGACGACCACCGTGGGCAACCGACGGGTCAGGTCGCCGAACGACCAGCCGTGGCGATACCACTTGTGCAGGTAGTCGTGGATCGACGTCTCCAGCGGCACGTTCGACCCGCGAGCCGGCGCCGTGAGGTCTCCCTCGTAGATCTGGTCGCCGGCGAAGTAGAGCAGGTGCGGCCCGTGCGCGGCCACGTGGTCACGCACCTCCGTGTGCGGGAACCACAGCCCGCTCTCGTTCCAGCGCAGACCGCCGGTGAAGGACTTCTGGCAGCTGAGCGAAGCGATCGTGAGCTCCTCGCTGTCGGGCTCTGCGGCGATGACGCCCTCGTAGTACGAGACGCGCTTCGCGATCTCGTCGCCGTCCTCGTCGACGGGAGCGTAGCGAACGCGGAACCGATGCTCGCGACCGGGGTCGAGCCCCTCCACCACGAAATGGAACGTCGCGCTATCGGGCACGAACTTCGCCTCGGCCACCTCGCGGAAGCGACCGCTCCCCTCCGCCAGTTCGAGCGTCGCGGTGCGTGCGTCCTCGACCCCGAGGGGCCCCGCCTGCGCGGTCAGCCCGAGTCGACCGCTCGTCTCCGGCTCGACGTCCGCGTCGACATCGACCGTGTAGTGCACGAACAGAATCGGCCCGAACGCGCGCTCGGGAGCGCTCGCCACCAGCTCGCCCGCGAGGGTCCACTCCGCGAAGCGATAGCCTCGATCCGCCCCCTCGGGGCCGCGGTGCGAAACGAGCGCGACGGCGCCGTCGAAGGCGGAAACCGGCACATCTTCCCAGCTCGCCGTCGAGAGCACTTCCCCGCCGTTGCGGGCCTCGCGCGCCGTCAGGATGAACGTGCGCCGTCCGTCGAACGAAGCACCGACGAGCTCCAGCTCCACCGGCACGGGACCCGCTGCGCCGAATCCGTCACCCGTGAACGTGACGCCGGTCGCAGGCCGGCCGAAGTCGACCAGCTCGCGGTTCGTTTGCATCACCCACTGATTCCCCCCGCCGGCTTCGATGGGCTGCTCGAAGTCGGCGAAGAACACCTTTCCGTCGCCGTCCAGGAGCGCGAGGAACCCGCCGTCCTCGGCCGAGGTCCCGTGCACCTGGGACGTCAGCCGGTAGTCCACGTGCTCGCCGCCCGCGCCGACGAGGAACCCCGCAGCGCTTCCAGCCCGGCTCCCGTCCACGGCGTCGACCTGGACCCTCGACCGGAACGACCCCTCCTTTCCATCGACGAGCCTGTGGGTCAGAAGATGCAGCGTGCGCATGCCGAACGCGGGCCGCGCCTCGACGCACTCCAGCGTTCCCTCGGCGACTCGCCAGTCCTGAAGGCGGTTGGCCCAGTGCTTCTCGCCGATCCAGGTGCGATCCTGGAGTTCGTGCCAGTCGCTCCGGAAGGTCGAGGCAGGGGCATCGGGCGCCAGCGCAAGAACGCCGCAGCCCGGGGCCGCCGCGACAAGTAGGAGAACGCCTGGAAGGAGTCTTTGCAGCATGGTGGGCGGCGCGGTCGGCAGCACGGTTGGGGGGGGAGAGAATCAGGAAGCCTGCTTCACTTCGTTCGAACGGCGCGCACGGCGTCGAACTCACGGGCTCGACGGATCGGATAGAGCGACGCGACAGCGGATACGAACACGGCGCCCGCGAACGACATCGGGATCCACCAGCCCGCCGAGGCCTTCGGCAGGCTGAGCCCCGCGATCGTATCGAGCGCGTCCACGACGAACGGGGTGGCGGCCAGCCCGAGCAGAACCCCGAGCCCTCCGCCCGCCACGCCGACCACGATGGCCTCCAGGAGCATAGCGCCCCCGACCTGGCCACGGTCGGCGCCCAGCGCCTTCAGCACACCGAGTTCGCGGGAACGCTCCAGCGTCGCGAGCAGCTGGCCGTTCAGGACGCCGAGCGAAGCGAGCCCGGCCATCAGGAGCAGCAGCAGGTCGAAGACGAAGAAGTCCCGACCGATGTCCTTCAGGGCGTAGTCGCGAATCTCCTCGCCGATCCGGTACTGGACGTCGTCGGCCTCGGGGAAGACGTCGCGGAGCGCCGCCTTCAGCACCCCGAGATGCCCCGCATCCGTCATCGGCGCAGAGTCGTCGAAGCGCACGCAGACCTCGGTTACGACGTCGCTCGCGAGGCAGAAGTCCTGGCGCATCCAGTGGTCGCTGATCACGCCGTACATGCGTTCGTCCGGGCTCGGCCAGAACCCGTACGCGTCGGAGATCGCGAGGACCTCGAAGCCGAGGACGACGCCGTTGTGGCTCTTCATCTGGACGGAATCGCCGATCGCGTAGTCGAGGTCCCGGGCGAGGCGCCGCGACAGGATGATGGTGCGCTCGGTTTCGAAGCGATCCGCGAGCGCGGCCTCCTCCGCGAAGACCCCGTAGCTTCCCATCGTCGACGAGGACATGCCGATCACGAGGAACGGCGCGAACTGGCGAGCAGACGCCTTCTCCACGCCGACGACACCCGGGAATTCGGCCAGCCGCGCGCTGAGCTCCTCGTAGTTCGTCGGGGGAAGGTTCCGTGCCCAGACCTTGTCGTCGACGGCTTCCTCCGCCCAGTTCGTGACCTCGGCGGAGAGGCTCGCCGTCATCCCGTGGAGGCCGACGAAGCCGGCGGCCACGAGGCCCAGTGCGCAGGCTGAGACGCCCACACGCGCGGGCGCGTCCTGCATGGCGCGGGTCGCCAGCCGACCCGCCAGCGGATAGAACGAGGTCAGCGGCCGAACGATCGCCGCGCAGAGCGCCGAGAGCGCCACGGGCAGCACGAGTGACAGCACGACGACGAGCGTCAGCAGCCCGACCACACCCAGCAGCACGGTCACGAGCTCCCCGGTCATCTCCCCCACGACGGGGACCAGCACGAGGTAAAGCCCCGGGACCAGCACGGCCAGGAGTCCGGCGTAGATCAGATGGAACCGGCGGGTCGCCTTCTTGTTCTGGCGCAGCGCGTCGTCCCCGCGAAGGGCGCTGAGCGTGTTCGCGCCACCGATCGCGACCAGCGGGTACACCGATCCCACGAGCGCCACGAGAAAACCGAGGAGCGCCAGCGTGCCCACGAGCCCCCACGGAACGACGAAGCCCTGGACGTACTTCCCGACGCCGAGCGTCGTGATGCCGAACTTGACCGCGACGAAGGCCAGCAGCACGCCGAAGAGCACGCCGACGAGGGCCCCTGCGCCCGCGAGCAGCACCGCCTCGGTGAAGAAGACGCGCCCGATCTGGCCGCGCGTCGCGCCGAGCGCGTGGAGGGTGCCCACCTCCAGAACGCGCTCGGTGAGCGACATCGAAAGCGTATGAAAGATGACGTACAGGCCGAGGACCAGCGCGAGCAGACCCAGCATCCGTACCCCCGTGCGGAACGCGCGCTCGTCCGCGGCCTGCCCCACGACGATGCCGCGGTTCAGCGCATAGGAGTACGTCGCGCCCAGCGAGCGCTGGAGCCTTTCGAGATCCACGCCGGGGTCCTTCACCGCCCAGAAGCGAGGTTGAATCTCGACGCCGCGATAGAGTTCGCGCCCGACCTCGTAGTCCACGACGGCCACGTTGCCGCCCGCGGCCCTGCCCGTTCCCTCGCGCGTCAGGATGCCGACCACGCGGAACGGAAGCACGTTGGGCCGGTCGGTCTCGCCCCTCGGCACGGCGACGAGCTGGCCGTCCTCGCAGCGCTGACGCGCAGCGCGCACGGGGCGCGAAAGGAAGATCTCGTCGCCGAGATCGAGGCCGAACTCCTCCACGAGATACGGCCCGATGAGCACCTCGTTCTCGGTGGCGTCCGGGGACAGGTCGGCGCCCGCCGCGAGCCCGAACTGTCCGAACGACGCGGCGTAGCGCGCTTCGATGGCGAGGAGCTGGGCCCGGGGTGAGGCTCCGCCCGCGGCGGCGCCACCTCGGCCAGCGGGGACGGTGGCATCGCCCTCGATCCCGACCATCACCTCGTTCTGGAAGAACTTGGAGGCTGCCGAGATTCCCTCCAGGCCCTCCAGCAGATCCGAGGTCGCGGTCTCGCCGCGCGCCGCCGTCAGCTCGATGTCGGGCCGGTCCTGGGCCTGCCGGGGACGCGCGTAGCCCTCGATCGTCGCGTGATCGAGCGTCACGACGCCCACGACGGTCGCCACGCCGAGGGCGACGCCCAGGATCGAGAAGAAGGTCCGGCCCGGGCGCTGCAGCAGGCTGCGCCGGGCGATCATGAGGCTGAGTCCCATGATCAGATCGAGAGGCGCTGGAGGGCGGCCACCACCGCGGTCTCGCTGACCGCGTCGCCTTCCAGCGTATCACCCGAGAGTTCGCCGTCGACGAGGAAGAGCACGCGGTGCGCGAACGCCGCGTCCCTCGGATTGTGGGTCACGAGCACGACGGTCCGGCCCTCCTCGCGATTCGCTCGCTGGAGTTCCTCCATCACCTCGCGGCCCGCCGCCTGGGCGAGGTTGCCCGTGGGCTCGTCGCAGAGGAGCAGCGGCTGGCCGCCGATCAGCGCGCGCGCGATCGAAGCGCGCTGCATCTCACCGCCGGAGAGTTCGTGGGGAAAGGCGCCGAGGCGATCCTCGATCCCGAGCTTCTTGCCGAGTTCGCGGATGCGGGCTGCGTCCCGGTCAGGATTCTGCCCTGCGATCGCGAGCGGCAGCCCGATGTTCTCCATCACCGACAGGTTCGGCATGAGGTGGAAGAACTGGAAGACGTAGCCGACCTGGTCGCGTCGCTGGCGCGTCCGCTCCTCTTCCTTCGCCTTCGCGAGGTCCTTGCCAGCGAGGATCACCGAGCCAGCGGATGGTTCATCGAGCCCGGAGAGCAGGTGCAGCAGCGTCGTCTTGCCGGAACCCGAGGGCCCCATGATGCAGACGAAGTCTCCCTCGGCCACATCGAACGTCACGCCGCGCAGGACGGGCTGATCCTCGCCGGAACCGGCGTGGATCTTGTAGAGGTCGTGGACCTGGAGCAGATTCGTCATGGGCGTCAAGCCTCTCGGTGGGCTGGGGCGTCGCCGTCGAGGAGGCGCTTGGCCCGCGTCCACGCGACCAGCATCTCGTCCATCGTGGCGTCGGAGAACGACCCGCCGAGGTCCTCCTCCATGATTCGGAAGCGCGCGTGGAATCGGTCCAGCGCGCGGTGGCAGAGGGCCTCGGGATCGAGGCCGAGGTAGCCGCCCACGAAGGCTGCGGCCATGAGGACGTCGCCGAGTTCGTCCTCGATCCGATCGCGCGCCCTGCCGGGCGGGATCGGATTCGGACTCCCCGTCATGGCGCCCTTCAGGATATCGGTCGGAAGGACCTCCTTGAGCTCCTCGACCTCCTCCTCGAGCTTGCCGAGCGCGCCGCGGGCTTCTTTCCAGTGGAAGCCCGCGCCGACGGCGCGCTGGCAGGTTCGAGCCGCTCGCTCCAGCGCCGACCCCCCGGCAGCCACGCCTTCCAGCGCGCTCGCGGGAGCGGAACTCGGGTCCGGTTCTGGCGCCGGGTCCGTCATGGTCGCGCCGCTCCGGTGGCGTAAGGAACAGGGTCGGGAACGCCCGCCTCCGCAAAGCCCGCGAGCCGCAGGATGCAGGCGTCGCAGCGGCCGCAGGCGATGGCTTCACCGTCCCGCACGACGGGGTCGTAGCAGGTGTGCGTGATCCCGAGATCCACGCCGAGTTCCGCGGCGCGCCGGACGATGCCCGCCTTCGAGAGTTCCATCAAGGGGGCGTGCACGCGGAACTTCGCGCCGCCCTCCGCGCCTGCGGCCGTCGCCAGATCGGCGAGCGCCTCGAAGGCGGCGATGAAGTCGGGGCGGCAGTCCGGATAGCCCGAGTAGTCCACGGCATTGACGCCGACGAACAGGTCGGTCGCGCCCAGCACCTCGGCCCAGCCCAGCGCGATGCTGAGGAAGATCGTGTTCCGCGCGGGCACGTAGGTGGCGGGGACGCCGTGGCCGATGGACTCGCCGGAGCGGTCCTTCGGGACGTCGATGTCGTCGGTCAGAGCGGAGCCGCCGAGGGCCGACAGATCCACCGTCACGGTGCGGTGATCCGCCGCCCCCAGAGCCTTCGCGACTCGATCCGCCGCGAGCAGCTCGATCCCGTGTCGCTGGCCGTAGCGAAAGCTCAGGGCGTACGCGGTGAATCCCCGCGCCAGGGCCTCTGCCAGCACCACCGCCGAGTCCATCCCCCCGGAAACCAGGCAGACTGCCTTCGGGGCCTCTTGTCGATTCGATTCAGTCACGAGGGGGCCAAGGATAGCGATCTCGCGTCCATCTCCGGCGGGCGGGCAGGATCCTCGGACAAATGAGGCGAAGTTTTCGGGCAGGGCACTACGCTCCCTGTCCACGAATCCGCCCGGAGAAGGGCGGTGACCCGCAGACCACCCCACGCGGCCCAGCCGCCGATTGAACGTGACCGCCCCCACCCGCGACGCCGTCCTCGATGCCCTCCGTGGCGTGATCGACCCCGACCTCAGCCAGGACATCGTGAGCCTCGGCTTCGTCACCCGCTGTGAGGTGACGGACGCCGGCGCCGTCGACGTCGTCATCAACCTGACGACCCCGGCCTGTCCTGTGAAGGACCTGATGCGCGATCAGGCGCGCGGCTTCATCGAGGCACTTCCCGGGGTCACCTCGGTCGAGATCGAGATGACGGCCGAAGTGAAGGGGCCGAGCGGACCTGCGCGGGACGCCGCGAAAGGCGTCAAGCACATCGTCGCCGTGTCCTCGGGCAAGGGCGGCGTGGGCAAGAGCACGGTCGCGGTGAACCTGGCCTGCGCGCTCGCCCAGACGGGGGCCCGCGTCGGGCTCCTCGACTGCGACGTCCATGGACCGGACGTCCCCATGATGATGGGCCTCGCGGGCAACCCGGAACAGATCGAGGTCGACGGAAAGACGAAGCTGGTGCCGAAGGAGCGCCGGGGCGTGAAGACCATGTCGATCGGGTACCTCGTGCCCGATGAGCAGCCGGTGATCTGGCGCGGGCCCATGGTCCATAGCTTCATTCGCCAGATGCTGACCGATGTCCTCTGGGGCGAACTCGACTACCTGCTCGTCGACATGCCGCCCGGCACGGGCGACGCGCAGCTCTCGCTGGCCCAGGAGGTGCCGCTCTCCGGCGCGGTGCTCGTCACGACGCCCCAGGCCGTCGCCGCCTTCGACGTCACGAAGGCGATCTCGATGTTCCGCCAGGTGGACGTGCCGATCCTCGGCATCATCGAGAACATGTCCGGGCTCGTGCTCAAGGGCAAGGTGGAGGGCGGCGAGGCCGGATCCGAGGTCTCGATCGAACTGGGCTCCGAAACGCAGAACGTCGTCCTCGAAGCGAACGGTGTGTTCCACGCGACGTTCGAGGTGTTCGGCTCGGGCGGCGCGGAAGCGCTGGGCCAGAAGCACGGTTTCCCGGTGCTCGGCAAGGTGCCCGTCGATCCGGGCGTGCGCGCCGGCGGCGACGGCGGCGAGCCGATCGTTTCGGTGGAGAAGGAAGGGCGGTCGGTGGCTGCGGACGCGCTCCGAGCGGCAGCGGGGCGGCTCGCGCAGCGGCTCGCCGTCAAGGCCTTCAGCAGCCTTCCGATCCTCGACTGATCATCCTTCGCGACTGGTCAACCTTCGCGCTGATCATCCCTCGCGCCTGGCGGCCTGCTGAAGGATGATCACGTTGCCGACGGGGTCGCGCAGCACCGTCTGCTGCGATCCCGTGGGAAGCGCGCGAATCGGAATCAGCAGCTCGGCGCCCGTGCCGAGCCTCTGACGTTCACTCGCGAGGTCGGTCACGGTCAAGAACAGGAGCTGGCCGCCGGTCACGACGCTCTTGACGTCCGGGAGGTCCGTCGCCAGCGACGCGTTCGACTGGAGCTGAAGGCGCACACCGTCCCGTTCCAGGGTGATCAAGCTGGCGGGCTGTTCGAGGTCCTGCGGCAGCCGCAGCTGCACCTGGAACTGAAGCCTCTCCTCGTAGAACGCACTGAGACGCTCCATGTCCGCATCATCGCAGAAGAGCACCGGCCTCAGGGCCGTCAGGGCCGCGGGCTCTGCTAACTTCGTCGGCGCGGCCAGCTTCTTGAGCTGCGGAACGAGCATGGTCTGAAATGCCTGCGGCTGCTCCATATGCGGCCAGAAACCGACGCCTTTCATTTCCTCGGCGTCGAAGCCTGGCAGCAGCAACTGATTGCCCTTGACGTCGGTCTTGAAGATGCTCGAATTGATGCATCGAACGGGGCATTCGATGGCGCGAACGACGCTCTTGAGGTCGCGCGTCTGGAAGTGCTTCATGAGCTTGATCGCGACCTCGGGTTGGCACCCAGCGGCGTCTTCGGCGATGGCGTCGCGGATCGAGTCCGACGTCTCCGGGTGCACCGCTGATTCGATGAAGCTCTTGAACTCCGCCGTGAAGTCCTTCTGGAACTTCTTCAGGTAGTCCTCCAGCCCTTGCGCGTCCGCGGCCCCTGCCGGGTCGACGTTGAGCTCGTGGAGGGACTCCACTCCGATCACGCCGAGCACTCGCTCGGGAACCCGAAGCGCCACTTCCAGGGCCACCTGTCCACCCATCGCGTGCCCGACGAGAATCACGTCGTGCAGATCGCGCGCCTCGATCAGTCCGGCGATGTCTCGGCCGTAGCGAGGGATGGTCCATTCGACGCGCTCCGTGCCCGGGGACTCTCCGTGTCCGAGCAGGTCCATGCTGAGAACGCGGTAGTCGGAGACGAGCGCCTCCATGTGACTTCGCCACTGGGTCCGGTTGCCGCACCAGCCGTGAATGAACACGATCGTCGCTGGACTGCGCGCCCCGGCTTCGGTCGACGTCGCCGACGAAGTCGTCGCGGCGGCGTCACCGACCTCGTACGTCATCGCCGCCCCTTCGTCCGTCGTGAACTTGCCCAAGGTGAAGGGCCCCCTGGTCGCCCCGCCCGAACCAGTCGCGCCCGAGCCTGCTGGGACCGGGTCCGCTGCGCCTGGGCCTGACGCGCCCGAGCCCGTCGAACCTGAGCCCGTCGAACCTGAGGCCCTCGAACCCGAGGCAAGCGCGGCGTCCGTAGCGTCGACGGTTCCCTCGGCCGCAGCGGCGCCGGCAGGACTTACGGGAGGCGTACCCACCCCACCTGCGCGCTCCGCCGAGCTGCCGGTTTCCGTCAGCTTCCCATCGGAAACGGTCGCGCCGAGATCTCTCGGTTCGAGCTCCGACTCGACGCCCACGGGTGGGTCCACGTCCGGATCGCGCTCGACGGCTTTCGCGTCGACCTCGGCGCTTCCACCCGTCACCGTTTCCGTGGCGTCCCCCACGGGCTCCAGGCTCGACCCGGACGACTCCTGGACCACGATGACCGAAGTCGACGGGTCACCGAGCGAGATGCCGACCGAGCCTCCGACTGAGCCTCCGACTGAGCCTCCGACCGAGCCAGTCGTCGGGCGCGGTTTCGTGTCCGTGGGGGGCTGCGTTGCCGCTGGTCCACCTCCCGGCGAATCGGCCGCGGCTCCAGAGGGCCCTTCTGCGCCCGCCGCCAGAGTTCCGTCGCTGGCGGCTTGCGATTCAACATCATCGGGAAGGAGTCTGGAATCGACGGCAGCCGACGGTCCTTCAGGCCGCACCGGCCCCGAACCGGTCCGATCCGAGGTCACGTCCGCGCCTGCTCCCGCAACGCTCGAGTCCACGTGAAAGGCGTCGTCGAGTTCCCCTGTAAGAGGCTTGTCCTCGGCAGGCGGCGGCAGCGAGCACCCGCCGAGAATCAGGCAGACAGCCATGGGCCAGAGCCCAATCTGGCCGAGGAGGGAGAAGCAAGTCTCCGGGGCGCGGTGCGGTCGCATCCTGTCAGTCTGACGCCCTGCCAGCCATGCGCAACCTCTCTGGCCCCTTCTCCGCATCGATCTCCCCTCGTGCCACGGCCGACCTCCCCGGGCCCGGCGAACGACTCAATCCGAGCCTGGATGAGTCTGTAGCTCCCCACCTCGGGCCGCGGAACCGCTGAAGCAAGGGTGAGACACAACCCGAACCGAGCCCATGCGGCTCTGGCGTTATCGTCCACGTGCGCGAATTCACCCGTCCCTCCAAGCTGACTCGACCCATGATCGATCCTATTTCATCCGCTTCTCCGGAGAGTTCCTCGCCTGGCCGCTCCCTGGCAAGGCTGGCCCTGATCGCAGCCGCCGCGCTGGCGCTGCCCTCCCTTCAGGCCCATGCTCAGGAGGCAAGTGCGCCCAGCGCGGAAGCCACCCCCGCGGATCAGGCAGAGGAAAAGGCGGAGGAGAAGGACCCGCTGCCAGAACGCGGCCCGATCGAGGTCAAGGGTGCTCTCCCGGCGGACTGGGCCGCTGCCCACACGTGGCGGTCGGTCGGCCCGGCCAACATGGGCGGGCGGATCTCCGACATCACCTCGAACCCGAACGACCCGGCCGAGTACTGGATCGGCACCGCGACCGGCGGCATCGTCCACACGACGAACGGCGGCGTGACGTACGAGCACCAGTTCACGAACCAGCGTGTCTCCTCCATCGGGGCGATCTGCGTGGCTCCTTCGGACCCCACGGTCCTCTGGGTCGGCACCGGCGAGACCAACCCGCGCAACTCCGTCTCCTGGGGCGACGGTGTCTACGTTTCGCGGGACAGCGGCGCGACCTGGCGCCATGCGGGTCTTTCCGACACGTTCCAGATCAGCACCATCGTCGTGCACCCCGAGGACCCGAACACGGTCTACGTCGGCGCCCTCGGACGCCTCTGGGGTCCGAACGAAGAACGCGGGCTCTACAAGACGGTGGACGGCGGCTACACCTGGGAGAAGATCCACTACGTCGACGAGGACACGGGCGTCGTCGAGGTCAAGATGCACCCGACGGATCCCGACACGATCGCGATCGCGACCTACGAGCGTCGACGCGACATGTTCGACACGAACGACCCCGCGATCAAGTGGGGCGACGGCTCCGGCATCTTCCTGACGCGGGACGGCGGCAAGACCTGGGAGAAGCCCACGGCGGGACTTCCGACGGGGATCCTCGGCCGGATCGGAATGTCCTGGTCTGCCTCCGAGCCGGACCACCTCTTCGCGGTGGTCGAGACGGAGAAGATCACCCAGGAACCCGACAACGCGGCCTGGTTCGGCGTCTCCATGGGAAGGTCGGACCTTGGCGCGCTCGTGAATTCCACGGAGGAAGGGTCGCCTGCGGCGAAAGCCGAATTGAAGGAAGGAGACATCATCCTCAGGATCGCGGACACCGCCATCCTCGATCAAGACAGGCTACGTCGCAAACTGCGCGACTTCTTCGCGGGCGACACGGCGAAGCTGGAGGTCGTGCGCGACGGCAAGCTCCTCGAGCTGGAGATCACCTTCGATAAGCGCCCCGCAGACGAGGAGGACAGCACCGACATCCATGGGCGCAGGCGCGAGGGACCGTTCGGCATCGGCCTCGGCGGCCAGCGCTCGAACGCCCAGGACGAGCAGGGCCCCGACGGATTCGAGTACGGCGGCATCTTCAAGTCGACCGATGCGGGTACCACGTGGAAGCGGATCAACTCCCTCAACCCGCGCCCGATGTACTACAGCGAGATCCGCGTCGATCCGAGCGATGAGCGCTACGTCTACGTGCTCGGGACCTACCTCCACCGCTCGGAGGACGGCGGCGAGACCTTCAGCTCCGACGGCCACGGGAACGACGTCCACGTGGACCACCACGCCCTCTGGATCGATCCGACCGACGGTCGGCGCATCATCCTCGGCAACGACGGCGGGATCTACGTCACGCGCGATCGCATGAAGACCTGGGAGCACCACAACAAGGTTGCGCTCGGGCAGTTCTACAACGTGACGGTCGGGCCGCGCACGATGTACAACATCTACGGCGGCCTCCAGGACAACGGCTCCTGGGGCGGCCCGTCGAGAACGACCGATGGTGGCGCGACGAACCTCGACTGGTTCCGCGTCGGCGGCGGCGACGGCTTCCGCTGCATCGTGGATCCGAACAACGCGGACCTCGTCTACTACGAGAGCCAGAACGGCGGCATGGGCCGACGTGATTTCGGCAGCGGCCAGGGCGGCTACCTGAAACCCCGCTCCCCGGGCGGCGACGACGAGGTCGAGTTCCGGTTCAACTGGAACACGCCGTTCCTGCTGTCGAACTTCAACAGCCAGATCTACTACAGCGCGGGCAACTACGTCTTCCGCTCCGTCGAGATGGGCAGCGGCCAGCGCCGGATCTCGCCGGAGATCTCCGCGACGGACCGCGGCGCCGCCGTGGCGCTCGCCGAGTCTCCGATGGACCAGGACGTTCTCTACGTCGGCACGGACGACGGAGCGCTCTGGATGACCGAGAACGGCGGCGCCGAATGGGTCGACCTGATGGCGCTGAACGGCGAGCCGGCGTTCGAAGAGGACAAGGCAAAGGCCGACGCCGTGAAGGCGATCACGACCTCTGAGTCGGCGAAGCGCGTGTCGCGCGTCCTCGAGCCGGCCGCTGCGCCCGCCGCGGCCGTGGACACGACGCTCTCGGGCACGTGGTCCTGCAAGGCCAAGGGCGAGGGCATCGACACCGACGACGACGGGAAGTTCACGCTGACCATCGAGATCGATCCACTGGGCAAGGTCACGGGCAAGATGGACTCGGATATCGGTTCGGGTTCCCTGAGCCGCGTCCGGTGGAAAGAGTCCACTGGCGATCTCGCGTTCCGCTTCAAGGGCGATGCGTTGACCCTCGAGTTCAGCGCGGACGTGGACGTCGCCGCGGGCACCATGTCGGGCACGATCACTGCGGCGGACGATGCGTTCCGCTTCGAATGGACCGGAACCCGGGACGGCGCGACCGAGGGCCAAGCTGAAACGAGCGCGAACGCCCGGGCCGCGGCGGCCACCAAGGCCGAGGCCAAGGCGGAAACGGAAGCTGAATCGAATAAGGGGTCCGAGGTGGTCGACGCCAAGGACTCCGGCGAGGCAGAAGAAGGGAAGGACGACGAAGGGAAAGAAGAGGGCGACAAGCCGAAGAAGGCCAAGAAGAAGAAGCCTGTCAAGGACACGCTCGATCAGCTCCTGCCGGGTCGCCGCTACGTCAGCGACCTGAAAGCCTCGGCGCACAAGTCGAAGCGTGTCTACGCCACCTTCGACGGGCACCGCTCGGACGACACGCTCCCCCACGTCTACGTGTCGGAGAACCTGGGCCGTTCCTGGAAGTCCCTGCGCTCGAACCTGCCCGACGAAGCCGGCTCGGTCCGTGCCATCCTGGAGGATCCCGAGAACGAAGACCTCCTGTACCTCGGCGCCGAGTTCGGCGTCTTTGTCTCCATCGATCGCGGTGAGTCCTGGACGCGCTTCAACAGCAACCTGCCCACCGTTCCTGTGCACGACCTCGCGCTGCACGAGGAGCTCAACGAGCTCGTCGCAGGCACCCACGGACGCAGTGTCTGGATCGCGGATGTCTCGGCGCTGCGCCAGATCGACAAGGAGGTGCTGGAGGCGGACGCCACGCTGCTCGAGCCGACGGACGTGCACATGCGCGCGCGCGGGAAGGACCGTGGCACGATCGGGCTGCACGCCTTCCAGGCGACGAACCCGACCGAAGGCGCGGCGATCTATTACTCCTTCACGAAGAAGCCGAAGGACGCGACCCTGGAGATCCTGGGAGCGGGCGGCAACGTGGTCGCCACGCTGGACGTCGCCGAGGATCGCGGACTGCACCTGGCGCGCTGGGACCTGCGCCAGTCCAGTGGCGCCCAGGAGAGCGGCCGACGTCGCCGCGCCCGCCGGGTAGGCCCGGGCGTGTTCACGGCTCGTCTCAGCGTGAACGGTACGGTGCAGACCCAGACGTTCGAGGTGCACAACGACCCGGAGCAGCAAACGACGGAATGGATCGCGTTCGAGGACGAGGAGGAAGAGCTGCAAGCCCTGTTCGAAGCGAACTCCGCCGAGGCCGAGCGAGACTGACCTTTCGGCCAACATGAGCGGCCCTTAATGCGGCCGAGATGGGCCTCTGTGTCCGTCTCGGCCGCATTTCCATGAAACAGGGGGCCAGTTCCAGCGAATGACTCCCGAACCCATCCACAGGGCACGCGGGAGAGCCGCGAATTTCCGGCCACATGGGCCGAATCGCCCAATCGAGCCCCCCGATCTTCGGCGGGCTCGGCTATCGTCTCTCGCCCATCCCCCCCCGAATCACTGATTTGGAAACCCCCTCGGCCGCGCACCCGCGTCGGCCGCAACTAACGACATGAAGCGTTCACTGCTGATCGCCGCCCTTGCGGCCACTACTTTCGCCACGACGTCCTGCCAGTCGGGTCCCAAGCGCCTCAGCCGCACCTGGGACACCTACGTGAACCAGAAGTACTCCGAGGATTCCTGGATCCACGGCGCCCTCCTTCAGGACATCCTTCCGGCTTACCCGATCGTCGGCTTCGTGGCCGCCATCGGCGACACCCTGATCCTGAACCCGATCCAGTTCTGGTCCAAGGACGCCTGGGACCGCGTCGGCACCGCCTACGAGTACAAGCAGGTCAGCGGCGCAGAGCGCACCGTGACCGGCTGGAAGCCGAGCGAGCTGGACGGCTGATTTAGATCTTCTGATCTGAATCTGTCCGGCGGAAGCGGACGCAGTTCTTCGGAGCTGCGTCCGCTTCTCTTACATTGCGGTTTTACGATACGCGCTCCATGCCTCCTTCGATCACAGCGTCGGTCATCATCGCGACCTACAACCAGCCGCGCGAGCTGGAGCTGGCGCTCGTGGCGCTCCTGCGCCAGAGCCGCCCTCCGCTGGAGGTGATCGTGGGCGACGACGGCTCGCGTGTGGAGACGCGCAACCTCGTGCAGCGCTACGCGGCGGACCTGCCGTTCCCGCTCCACCACGTCTGGCAGGAAGACGTGGGCTATCGCAAGGCACGCGTGATGAACGAATGCGCTCGCCGCGCGCAGGGCGAACAGCTCATCTTCCTGGACGGCGACTCGTTCCCCCACCCCGAATGGGTGGCGGATCACCTGGCGAGCGCCGATGGGCGCCACGTGCTTTGCGGAAGGCGCGTCAAGCTCGGCCCCGAGCTGTCGCCCGCCGTCACGACGGACCAGATCATGCGCGGGAGCTTCGACAGCTTCCTCACCCCCACTCTGATGCGCAGCAGCCTGGCGGGCGACACCAGGCGCCTGGGCCTCGGCGTCCGCCTCCCCCGCCCGATCGCACGTCTGCTGCATCCGCGCCCGCGCAAGCTGATGGGCGTGAACTTCAGCCTCCCGAAGTCGGCCTTCGTGGCCGTCAACGGCTACAACGAGGACTGGAACGTCTACGGCCACGAGGACCGCGATCTCGAACTGCGTCTGATCCGTGCCGGCATCCCCAGGAAGGCGCTGCTCAACCGGGGGATCGTCTTTCACCTGCATCACACCGAGCGCGAGAAGTCCGAAGAGACGCTGAGGCTGATCCGCGAAGCGGAAGAGTCGACCGACGTGCGCTGTGCCCGCGGGTACGACCTCGACGTGGCCTTCGACCCGCACGGCTGAAGCGCCAGGGGCGCTACGGGCGTGCCCGAGGAGCCGAGGGAAGCAAGACCGCAGCGCCGACCCCGCCGAGCACCAGCACGGACGCCACCGCGAAGCGGACGCCGGGCTCTTCCCCGAGGAAGACCATGCCGCCGAGCGCCGCGAGCACCGGGACGAGCAGCTGCACGGCGGCAGCGCTGGAGCGCGAATGACCTCGTAGCGCCGCGTACCAGAGCGCGTACCCCGCGCCCGAAGTCAAGGCCCCCGAGGTCACGCTGAGGAGGACGCCGCGCGTGGTCGCCCGGGCATCGTCCCCCCACAGCGCGTACGCGCCAAGAGCCAGGCCGAAGGGAACGCAGGCGACGAAGTTCTGCGCCGTCCGTCTGACGGGATCGGCGGAGCCCCGTCCAAGGAGCGTGTAGAAACCCCACGCCACGCCGGCCAGAACCATGAGGACCGCTCCTGCCCAGTCGAGCCGGTCTCCTGAGCTGGCCGCTGAATTGGCCGCCGACGGTCCGACGAGCACCACGATCCCTGCGATGGCCGCCAGGAATCCGCCGACCTGGGCCGCGCTCATGCGCTCGCCGCGCGCCAAGGCGACACCCAGCATCAGGATCTGAACGGTGCCGAAGAGAATGAGCGCGCCGATCCCGGCGGGCACGGTCACGTAGCTGAGTGAGAACGTGAGCGCGTAGGTGGCGAGCATGAGCGCTGGCCAGCCCGCGGATCGCCAGGGTGACCGCGGCGCGGTCTCGCGCACGGGAAGCGCCTGCTTCGATCCAGCAAGAAGGAGCAGCGGAGCGAGCACCAGCGCCCCCGAGAGCAGCCGCAGCGCCGTGAACGCAGGCGCGCCGATCGCACCTGCGCCGTCGCTTCCGGGCAGGAGCGCCATGCGGCAGAGAATCGAATTGCCAGCGAACGCGATCAGCGTCAGCGCGGTAAGGAGGCCCGTTCGCATGGGGCTGACGACCGGCAGGAGCTCACTGATCTTCGAGCCAGGTGAGGAAGCGCCACTCGAGTCCGGCGCTTCCGTCGAGCGTCGTGAGCGGCTCCTGGTAGATCTCCTGCACGGCGTTGTCCAGGTTCACCTCCCTCTCGAGCGAGAGCTTGGAGAGAAGCTGCTGGAACTTGCCCCTGGCCACCTCTTCACTGTCGCCTTCCGATCCGGTGTTGCGGAGCCAGTCGAGGAAGCAAGCCTGGTAGGAGCGGAAGAACTCACGGTAGTCGTTGAGGTACTCCGGCTCCGGATAGGGCCGCTGCGTCGCGGGCTGCCCCAGGAACGGCGCGGTCACGGCGATGTGCTTTCCGGTGGGCGACGTCAGCTCGAAGTGGGCTTCGGGCCGCTTGAAGAGGTCGCGCTTGTTGTCCTTCTTCGCTCGCTTGCCGCCCTGCTTCTGACCCGCCTCGAGAGCGGCGAAGAAAAGCCCGCCGGACTTCGTCTTGCGCCAGTGGCTCTCCTGAATGGAGTCGAAGCCGATCGCGGGAATCGCCGGCAGCGTTCCGCCGTTGGAGTTACCCCCTGGAACGAAGCGCTCGTAGGGTGCCGTCGTCGCGCCCGTCGAGCTGATCGAGCCTTCCCCGTCGATCGTGTTGGCCGCGCCACAAACGGCGATGGTCATGTGCACCGCGAGGCCCTTGTCCAGCAAGGGAAGGTCCATGCGGTTCAGCGTCTTCGTGAGGAGCGCGGCGGCTGCCTGCTGGACCACGAATTGACGCTGACCTTGCTTGTCGAACTTGTTCATCGACATGCCGAGCTGGAACTTCGGATCATCCGTCCACGGCGAGTACTCGAGGGCGACGACCATGGTCTGGTCGATCCAGAGCTGCGTCCACTCGGCGGTCCCCGAGTGCCAGGCCGACTGGCGAACGGCAGGAGAGACCATACCGCCGTAGCCCACCATCTCCATGAAGCTGAGTCGGGTCGGGCAGAAGACCATCCGGATGTCCTGGATGAACTGCGGGGTGACGGCCATGGTCTCCTCGTCGTAGATCATCGGCGCGAGGCGCGCGGAGGCCTCGCGAACGCCCTCCCCGGCCTCCATGAGATCGAAGAGAGAGCCTCCTTCGCCCTTCGACACCTTCTTGAGATCGCCCTTGCTCCAGCCGTCGACCCAGTCCGTGAGGACGAGCATGTCCTTCTGCGCCGCCTCCAGGGTGGCCGGCTCCCTGGCGAAGCGCTTGAACCACTCGCCCTGGAGGTCGAGGACCGCCTGAACCACCACCTCAATCTCGCCGCTGCGCTTGTCCCCGAAGAAGTCGAGGGGAAACGAGAGATCGAACGCGCCCGCTCGGAGCGTCGCGTAGCGCCTGGCCAGCACGTCCTCCAGCGGACAGGCGGCACCTCCTGAGCCCTCGGGGCAGTTCTCTTTCACGAAAGCCTTCCCAAGTTCCTCGAAGGGGACATCTTTCTGCTGAGAAGGCGCCGCGCTGGATGCCAGGGAGGTGAGCGCAAAGAGTGAGAGGAGTGCGAAAGCGCGAGCGCAAAGAACGTGCATGGAATTCCCTTTACGGGCGGACGACGGGTGAAGAGTCAGGGGCGGGGGAGTGGGCATGTTAGAACCACAGGGCCGCTGAGGTTACCGATGAACGAGCAACCGCTCTGTAAACGATGAGCGGCGCGTCAGGGGCGAGCGCAAAGGTGGCCATCACGGGGTCCTGCGCGAAACGGCGTTGTCATCGAAGGAACGGAGAGCAGCGCCGCGCGACCTCCGAGAGATCACGGCATGCCACCGGAGACAACGCGACTCTCCAGGTAAGCGCACGGTATCGGCATCGCCCGATCGCGGCGATACCCCGAAGGTGGGGTATAACGTCCTTCATGATCCTCTCATCCCTGACGCTGCTCATCCTCCCGGCAACGGCCTGCCCGCAGGAAGCCGGGCCTGAACTCGCGTGGGGAGCCCATCGCCTCACCTCGGAGTTCTTCGGGGAGGGCGCCACCTTCGGCGACTTCAACCGCGACGGCGCCCCTGACGTGGCCTCCGGACCTTACTGGTACGAAGGACCTGGCTTCGCCGAGCGCCACGAGATCTACGAGCCGAAGGCCTTCGACGTCGCAGGGTACTCGGACCACTTCTTCGACTGGAGCACCGACATCGACGGGGACGGGTGGCTGGACCTGTTCGTCATCGGGTTCCCGGGGCAGGAGGCCTGGTGGTTCCAGAACCCCGGCGACACGCCCGAGGGCGAGGAGCACGTTCACTGGAGGCGCTCGGTCGTTCACGACGCGGTGGACAACGAGTCGCCCGCCTTCACCGACATCGACGGGGACGGACTGGAGGATCTCGTCTGCCATTCCCAGGGCCTCATGTGCTGGTTCGGGCGCGACAAGGCGGATCCGTTCGCTCGGTGGACGCGTCACGACTTCTCGCGCAACCTCGGCCTCGGGAAGTTCACCCACGGCATGGGCGTCGGCGATCTCAGCGGCGACGGCCGCCCCGACGTGCTGCTGAACTTCGGCTGGTTCGAGCAGCCCGAGAGCCTGGAGGGCGACCCGGAGTGGACCTTCCACAAGCAGACGTTCAGCCCCGACTACGGCGGCGCTCAGATGCTCGTCACCGACGTGGATGGCGACGGCGACCAAGACGTGATCGGAAGCCTCCGCGCCCACTCTTATGGCCTCTCCTGGTTCGAGTCCATTGCCGAGGACGGCGCGCGCACGTTCGTCGAGCACCCGATCATGGGTTCCAAGGAGGGGGAGCACGACTGCCCCATGGCGGTGTCCGAGCTGCACGCGCTGGACCTCGTCGACGTCAACGGGGACGGGCTTCTCGACGTCGTCACTGGCAAGCGCTACCTCTCCCACGGCCGTCGGGAGCCCGGTTCCTCGGATCCGCCCTACCTGATGTGGTTCGAGCTTCGGCGCTCCGAAGGCGACGCGGTCGCGTTCCTCCCCCACCTCATCGACGACGCGTCTGGCGTCGGCACGCAGATCGTCGCCGGCGATATCGACGGCGACGGCCGCACCGATGTGGTCGTCGGCAACAAGACCGGCACCTCCGTGCACCTCCAGCGCGACGCTGGCTCACCGACTGCCCGCGTCGTCACCGTGCCAGCCCCGGCAGCTCCTGCGCCGGACGAGCGCTTCCCCGCCGGTGCGATCGCACCGCGCGGCACCGACGGCAAGCCGCTGAACCTCGACTTCGAGCGCGGCGACCTCTCCGACTGGACCGTGGAAGGCGAGGCCTTCGAGGGCCAGCCGATCCTCGGCGACACGGTCGCCGAGCGCAAGGACATGAACAGCGCTCACCACGGCGCCTACTGGATCGGAGGCTACGAGCTCCACGGCGACAACAAGACCGGCAAGCTCACGTCCGCTCCCTTCGTCCTCACGGAGCCCTTCGCCGCCTTCCTGATCGCCGGCGGCCGCCGTCGGCAGCTCCACGTCGATGTCGTCACCCAGGAGGACGGCGTCACGATCGGCACCTCGACGGGCTACGACCACGAGACTCTCCGTCCGACGGTCCTCGATCTGACCGGTCATGTGGGCAAGGTGGTCTTCCTTCGAATCGTCGACGACCTGACGGGCCACTGGGGCCACATCAACTTCGACCACTTCCGCCTCTACGCCGAGCGTCCGGAGTTCGCGCCGGGCCTGGAGCTGTCCAGCGTGCCGGACGAAATCGAGAACGCGGGGCTCACGCCGCAGGAAGCCGTCCGCGCGATGACGCTTCCCGGTGGCTTCCAGGTCGATGTCCTCGCGGCCGAACCGGATCTGCACCAGCCGATCGCCTTCACGTTCGACGAGCGGGGACGCATCTGGGTGCTCGAGGCCTACGCCTACCCCTTCAAGCGCGAGGAGGGCGAAGGCGAGGACAAGGTCATCATCTTCGAGGACGCGGACGGCAACGGGTCCTACGAGAAGCGCACGCTCTTCGCCGACGGGCTCAACCTCGTCAGCGGCATCGAAGTCGGCTTCGGCGGCGTCTTCATCGGCGCCGCGCCGGAGCTTCTCTTCATTCCTGACGCGAACGGCGACGACGTCCCGGACGGACCGCCCGAGGTGCTGCTCGACGGCTGGGGCTACGAGGACACCCACGAAACGCTCAACGCGTTCACCTGGGGCCCGGACGGCTGGCTCTACGGCTGCCACGGCGTCTTCACCTACTCAGATGTCGGCAAGCCAGGTACGCCCGATCACGCGCGGGTCCCGATCAACGCAGGCGTCTGGCGCTACCACCCGACGCGCCGTGACTTCGAGGTCTTTGCCTGGGGTACGAGCAACCCGTGGGGCCTTGACTTCGACGACCACGGGCGCGCCTTCGTCACCGCCTGCGTGATCCCCCACCTCTTCCACCTCGTGCCTGGCGGCCGCTACCAGCGCCAGGCAGGCGATCACTTCAACGATCACATCTACGCCGACATCGGCACCGCCGCCGATCACCTGCACTACCTCGGAGACCTGCCCCACGACGGCAACGGCGTCTCGTCCGACGTGGGCGGCGGACACGCGCACTGCGGCGCGATGATCTACCTCGGCGGCGACTGGCCTGACGAGTACCGGAACAACCTATTCGTCAACAACGTCCACGGCAACCGCGTGAACCGCGAGATCCTCGAGAAGGATCGTTCCGGCTACGTGGGCAAGCACGGCCAGGACCTCCTGCTCGCCAACGACTTCTGGTTCCGCGGGATCAACATGCGCTACGGCCCCGATGGTTCGGTGGTGCTCATCGACTGGTACGACGAACAGGCGTGCCACTACCCCTCCGATGAGATCTGGAACCGTACCAACGGACGCATGTACCGGATCTCGTACGGGGACCTCGACCCCGTCCACGTGGACCTCGGTGCTCTGAACGAGTCGGAGCTGATCCAGCTCCAGCTGAACGGGAACGACTGGTACGTCCGTACGGCGCGGCGCCTTCTGCAAGAGCGTGGGCTCTCCGGCGCGGGCGTGGCCCAGCTGCGTCTGATCCTCGACGGAAACGAAGATCTCACGCGCAGGCTCCGCGCGCTCTGGACCCTCCACGCGGCGGGCGCAACCCGCGGCGAGTCGGGCACCGATCTCCTGCTGGAGCAGCTGAAGAGCCAGGAGCCCGAGCTTCGCGCCTGGGCCATTCAGCTCGCCTGCGAAGACCGCGCCCCCTTGCCGCGATTCCTGCTCGAGATGCAGAGACTCGCGCCCGAAGAATCGTCGCCGGTGGTTCGACTCCACATGGCCTGCGCGCTGCAGCGCCTGCCCTTGCCCTACCGCTGGAACCTCGCTGACAGCCTCGTCCAGCACGCGGTCGACGCCGGAGATCAGAACGTACCGTTCCTTCTCTGGTACGGAATCGAACCGCTTGTGGCGAAGGATCCCGCGCGCGCCATGGGCCTCGCCGCGCGATCGAAGCTCCCCGTGATCAAGGACTGGATCATCCGCCGCGCCGCCCACGAAGAGGACGGCCGCGAGACGATCGTGGCGCTGCTGGCTCGGACCTCGGACGACGCCGAGCGCCGCCAGATCCTCGGAGCAATGATGGACGCGATCGGGCAGCGCAGCCGGCTCGACATGCCCAGGGGCTGGAGCGATGCGTACCCGTCGCTGGCCAAGAGCGAGGACGACCGCGTCCGCGACACCTCGCTGGTGCTCGCCGCGATGTTCGGTGACCCGGCGGCCTTTCCGGCGCTCCGCGCAGCCCTGGCCGATCCGAACGCGCCGCTGGAGCGTCGCCTCCTCGCCGTCGCGAGCCTTCGAGCCGGCAAGGACGTTCCGTCACTGCCTCTCCTTTGCGATGCCCTCGCGGATGAAGACCTCCGGTCCGCAGCCCTCAAAGCGCTCAGCGTGTTCGACGATGCGCGGGTCCCCGCGGCGATCCTGGAGCGCTTCGAGTCTTTCGACGAGGGCGAGCGCCGGGACGCGATCGCCACACTGACCTCGCGCGCCGACTCCGCGCTCGCGCTCCTCGACGGCGTCGAGAACGGCATCGTCGATCGCGCTGCGATCACGGCCTACAGCCTGCGGAAGATGAGCGCCATGGAGAGCGACGCCCTCAGCGCCCGGATCGAGGAGGTCTGGGGCACCGTCAAGCCCGACGAGAGCAACGTGATGGAGCAGATCGCGGCGTGGAAGGAAAGGCTCACCGAGGAAAGGCTCGCGAGCGCCGACCTGGCTCACGGACGCGAGGTCTTCAGCCGCACGTGCCAGCGCTGCCACTCCCTGTACGGCGAGGGACTCGACATCGGCCCCGACATCACGGGTGCGAACCGCTCGGACCTCGACTACCTGCTCCACAACATGGTCGCTCCGAACGCGATCATCCCGAAGGAGTATCAGATGACCGTGGTGCTGACGAACGACGGCCAGCTCCTGAACGGAATCGCCCTCGAGGAAGACGACGAGACGCTGACCCTCCGCGGTGAGAACGAGGACGTCTTCATCGAGAAAGCGGACATACAGGCGCGCCGGATCGATCCGAACTCCCTCATGCCCATGGGACAGCTGGAGACGCTCGCCGAGGACGAGGCCGTCGCGCTCGTCGCGTACCTGCAGAGCGAGCGCCAGGTGCCGATGCGCCTCACCGAAAGCGGCCTCGACCATGTCTTCGACGGAGAGACGCTGGCCGGATGGATCGGCGACGAGGACCTCTGGAGCGTCAGGGAAGGTGCGATCGTCGGAACGACGCCGGGCATCGCCTCGAACGAGTTCCTCATCAGTGACTTCGAGGTCGGCGATTTTCGCCTGATCGTGGACGTCAAGCTCGATCCTGATGGAGGCAACAGCGGGATCCAGTTCCGTAGCCACCTCAACGAGGAGAGCGGCGTGGCCGGCTACCAGGCCGACATGGGCGTGGGCTGGTGGGGCTCGCTCTACGACGAGCACGGCCGCGCCATGCTCGTCCAGGCCGAGGACGTGCCGGTCGAGACCGGCGACTGGAACACCTACGAGATCCTCGCCGTCGGAGATCGGATCCAGACCGCCATCAACGGCCACCTCTGCGTCGATTTCACCGACCCGGAACCGACGTACCGCGGAATCCTCGCGTTCCAGATCCACTCCAGCGCGAACCCCTTCGAGGTGAGCTTCAAGGACCTGCGGATCGAACTCGATCCCGAGCCGATCCTGAAGACGGTGGAGTGACCGAAGAGCTACCTGAGCGCGGCGAGCACCGAGCGCGTCGCGTGGCTCTTGTTCAGCGTGTAGAAGTGGATGCCGGGCGCCCCCTTCTCCAGGAGTTCGCGACACTGCGTGATCGCGAACTCGATGCCCGTCGCCATCACGGCGGCGGGGTCGTCCTGGACCGGGCGAAGCCGATCCAGCAGCTTCTCCGGAAGGCTCGCTCCGCACATCTTCGTGAAGCGCTGGATCTGAGCGACATTCGTGATCGGCATGATCCCCGGCACGATCGGAATCGTGATGCCTGCGGCGCGCGCGCGCTCGACAAAGGCGAGGTAGAGGCGGTCGTCGAAGAAGAGCTGCGTCGTGAGGAAGTCCGCGCCCGCGTCCTGCTTGGCCTTCGCGAAGCGCAGGTCCTCCTCGGCGGAGGTCGCCTCCGGGTGCGACTCCGGATAGCACGCGCCACCGATGCAGACGTCGTGATTCTCCTGGAGGAAGGCGATGAGGTCGGTCGCGTGGCCGAAGCCGCCCTCGTGGACCTCGAAGCGCTCGGCGCCCTCCGGCGGATCTCCGCGGAGCGCCAGCACGTTGCGGACGCCCGCGTCCTCCAACCGCTGGACCACCGACTGAATCTCCTCGGAGGACGCGCCGACGCAGGTCAGGTGCGCGAGCCCGGTGATCCCGAGGTCGTCCTGGATCTGCGTCACCACCGAGTGGGTCCGGTCCCGGGTCGTGCCGCCGGCTCCGTAGGTGACGGAGATGAAGTCAGGCTCGACGCTCTCCTTGAGATCCGCCGCCGTCCGCATGAGGTTCTCCGCGCCCTGATCGGTCTTGGGCGGGAAGAACTCGAAGCTGAAGACGGGCTTGCCGGATGCGTAGATCTCGGCGATTCGCTGGCCTGCGGTCATGGGTGGGGCCTTTGGGATGCGGTGGTGGGCTCGGCCCGAGTTCCGGACGCTACCGTGGCGCCCGGCTCGAGCAGAAGCTCGAAGCGCTTCCGGAACTCGTCCGAGATCGGGAAGGGCTCCATGGTCTCCAGGTGCGTGGAAACGGTAATCATTCGGGCCTCCAGGTGCACCTCATCCCCGAGCATGAATCGATACCGAAGGCCGATCGAGGTACGGCCGAGCTTGAAACAGGTCACGCTGACGATCGGCCGATCTCCGAAGCGGAGCGGCTTCTTGAAGTCGACCTCGGAGTGGACCAGCGGGAAACCGATCTTCTCCTCCAGGAGGAGATGGTAGTACCGGGTCCCCACGTGGAGTTCCCAGACCTCCTCGAAGACGTCGTGGACGTAGTCGAAAATGCGCGGGAAGTAGGCGATCCCGGCGGGGTCGACGTGGCCGAACCGGACCTGGAGGACAGTGCTGTAGGCGGTCATGAGAATAGTTCCGGCCATTCTTCGCGGATGGTCTCGACGGAGATGCGCGCGAGCTGCTCGATGAGCCGCTCGCCTTCCTCGGCCGTGGCCGACGCCGGATCGCCGCACCAGGCCTCGTCGGCCCCGACCTCCAGGAAGTCCTTGGCCCCCGCGAGCATCTTCTGGACGAGGCCGACGGCCTTGGGCTCCAGCGCCGCCCGCTCCGCCTCGCGCACGTGGCCTGCGTCAGCCTGGAGCACGATGCTCGTCTCGTAGCGACCCGCGTGGCACTCGCCGGACAGGAACTCCTCCCCCAGCGTGCTGGCCCACCGCCTCCGCGTGATATCGGGGAAGAGCAGCTTCGCGTGCCGCTCCGTCTTCTTCGCGTGGTCCGTGGCGACGCCCCGGAGCAGCTGGACGTGCTGGAGCTCCAGGTGCGAGTTGCAGAGCACCACGCGGCGGACCCCGTGCTGCTCGAGGCTCTCGACGATGTCCTCCACGAGGTTCCAGAGCGTCGAGGGCCGCACCGTGATCGTCCCGGGGAAGCCGAAGGCGAACTGCGCCACCGAGTAGGCGACCGGCGGCATCACGATGGGCTTGACGCCCTCGGCCGCCAGCATCTCCGCCGCCCGCCGCGCCTGGGCCACGGCGATCGTGACGTCGGTATCGAGCGGCAGGTGCGGGCCGTGGGCCTCGGTGGCCCCGACGGGCAGGAGAGCCACCGGATCGGCAGCGAAGAGCTCCCTGGCCTCGGGCCAGGTGAGCTTGGCGAATTCATGCATGGGGCAATGGGCCGCCGGCGGCGGCCGCTGTGAGGAGTGTCGGCAGAGCGTGCGCGGGAGGGCGTCTCAAACGAGGAGCTTCCGCGCGACCTTGCCGCGGTCGTTCCGCGGCAGCGCCTCGGTGCGCCACTCGAAGCTGCGGGGATACTTGTGCGGCGCGAGACGATCCTTGAGGAACGCCTTGAGTTCGGCCCCCAGCTCGTCGCAGCCCGCCGCGCCTTCCGCGCACACCACGATGGCGTGGGCCTTGACGAGGCCATCGCTGTCCTCGCGTCCGATCACGCAGCATTCGTGCACGGAGTCGTGCCCGAGGAGCGCGTTCTCGATCTCCAGCGGCGACACCCAGATCCCGCTGACCTTCAGAAGATCATCGCCGCGACCCACGTACCAGAACACGCCGTCGGCATCGCGGCGGAAGACATCCGCCGTCGTGCACCATGCGCCCTGGTAGGTCTCGTTGGACTTCTGCTTGTCGCCCCAGTAGCAGAGCGCCGTGGAGCCACCCGCGATCCGCAGCCGACCTGGCTCGTCGCCTTCGATCGGATTCCCGTCGGGGTCCACGATCTGCGCCTCGTACCCGGGCACGAGTCGGCCGAGCGCGCCGGGGACGACCGAGCCTTCCTTGTTGGAGATGTAGATGTGGAACATCTCGGCCGAGCCGATGCCGTCGAGGATCTCGACGCCCGTGCGCTCCTTCCAGTCGACGTAGAGCTTCGGCGGCAGCGCTTCCCCCGCCGACAGCGCGACGCGCAGCGAGGAGAGGTCCATGGCCGCCGCGCGCTCGGAGCGCAGGACGTTGTTGAAGAGCGTCGGTACGCCCGTGAGGAACGTCGGCCGGTGCCGCTCGATCTGGTCGAGCACCTCGTCCGCAGTGGCGCGCCCCTCGAAGAGCACGACCGTCGCGCCGACGCGGAACGGGAACATCAGGTTGGTGCCCGTCGCGTAGCCGAAGAAGAGCTTGGGCACCGAGAGACAGATATCGCTCTCGCGGTAGCCTGCGACCTGCAGTGCATAGGTTTCGGTCGCATAGGCGAAGTCGCGATGTGCGTGCACGCAGGCCTTGGGCTCGCCCGTGGAGCCCGAGGTGAAGAGCCAGCCCGCGAGATCGTCCGGCCCCGTCGGCTCGACGGCGCTCGCGGCTGCATCGGACGGCGCGCCCCCCAGGGCGTCCTCGTACGGCGTGAAGCCGCCGGCGTCCTCGCCCACGACGAGCACCTGACGGCAGAAGCGCGCGCCCTTCAGTGGCTCGGCGATCTCCGGCAGCACGCTCTCGTGCGTGATCACGACCGCGGCCTTCGTGTACTCGAGGTAGTAGGCGTAGTCCTTCGCCTTCAGGAGCGGGTTCACCATCGCGAACACGCCGCCCGCACGCAGCGCGGCGAACCACGTCTCGACGAACTCGAATCCGTCCGGCAGGACGATGAGGACGCGCTCTTCCGGACGCAGCCCCTCCCGCGCATCAGATCCAACGCGGAGCGCCGCGGTCAGGCGCAGCACGCGCTCGTGCACCTCGCGGTACGTGCGCCCCTCCTCGCCCACGCGCACGGCCACCTTGTCCGCTCGCCCCTCTTCGAGGTTCCGGTCGAGGTAGTACGTGCAGAGGTTGAACTCCCGGGGGAGCTCATGCAGGAACGTCGCGTCGAAGCCTGTCATCGCCGCCTTCCTCGCTATTCGAAGTCGATCTCGGAGAGCGCCTCGCGGAACGCCGCCGCGGACTCGTGGCGCTCCATGCGCTTGCCGCGCAGAGCCGTGGCGATGGCCGCTTCCAGGTCGGAGTTCACCTCGATGCTCGGCGCGACCGATCGCATCGACGGTGCCGCGGGCTGCATCTTCGACTGGAACACCTCGATGTAGGACTTCCCGCGCCAGGGCATCACGCCGGTGATGAGCTGGTACATCACGGTCGCCAGGTTGTACATGTCGGAGCGTTCGTCCGGCGAGTCGCCGCCGAACTGCTCCAGAGGCGCGTAGTACGGGGTGCCGATCAGGGCCGTGCGGGTTCCCAGATGCTTGGCAGCCCACAGGCCGGGCGTCACGCCCCCATCGACGAGCACGGGTCCCGCGCCGCCCTTGGCCCCCATGAAGATCGTCCCCGGCTTGATGTCGCCGTGGATCAGCCCCGCATCGTGCGCCACCTCGAGTCCATCGAGCAGCGCGATCCCGAGCGCCACGACCTCGTCCTCCGGCATCGTCTTGCGCTCGGCCATGAGGTCCCGCAGCCCCTCGCCCGGAGGAAAGTCCGAGATCGACAGCACCGCGCCGTCATCGAGCACCACGACGTCGTGCAGCGAGAGGATGGCGCTGCTGTCGAGCTTCGACCAGCCGCGCAGGGTGCTCGCGAACGCCTCGGCCTGCTTGACGTTCTCGAAGAGCGACGCGGGGAAAGCCTGGAGTTCGCGCTCCGCCTCCTTGTGCTTCAGGTCGTGGACCCTGAAGGCGGCGGACATGCCGTTCTCGCGGTGCCCGCTGTGGATCCGGTATCGATCGAGGAGGACCTTGTCCGGTGCAAGGTCGAAGAGACTGAGTCGCGTGGTCGTCATGGCTGTGCCTGGGATAGGGGGCCGTCAGTATGACAGACGAGCCCCTGTTCCAGTACCCCGGGCAGACGATCGCTATCGCTTGACGGGCGGAAGCGGCTGTTCGGCGTGGTCCTTGCCGATGAGCGCCTCGTCCGGCACCACCAGATGCTCCAGAATCTCCCCTTTCAGGACGTGGCGGTCGATCAGATCCGGCACGTCGGACGCCTGGACGCCCCCGTACCAGACGTCCTCGGACTGAACGTTGACGACCGGGCCGTGGGCGCACTGGCCAAGGCACCGCGTCCCGACCGCTCGCACGTGGCCCTTCAGGCCGCGGTCGGCGAGATCGCCACGCAGCCTGTCGAGAAGCTCTTCGCCGCCGCTGCGGGAGCAGGATCCCCTGGGGTGGCCGTCGCCGCGGTCGTTGAGACAGACGAAGAGCATGCGCTGGTAGGTTGGCATCAGTCGTTGTGCCCCTCACCGGGGACCTGTTCGGGCTTCGCGGGTTCGATCGGAGTGGTCTTGAGGACGTGCTTGGCGAGAACGAGCTTCTGCACCTCGCTCGTCCCCTCGTAGATGCGCAGCGCGCGCGTGTCACGGAAGAGCCGCTCCACCACGCTGCCCACGCGGACTCCGAGGCCGCCGTGGTGCTGGACCGCGCGGTCGCAGATCCAGGACGCGGACTCGGTCGAGAACAGCTTGGCGCGCGCGACCTCGGCGGTGGCGTCCGCGCCCGAGTCCACGCGGGCCGCCGCCTCGGCGGTCAAGAGCTCCGCCGCGCGCAGCTTGACGTCCATCTCGGCCAGGTCGAAGCGCAGCCCCTGGAACGTCGAGAGCGGACGGCCGAACTGCTCGCGCCGGGAGAGATGCGAGACGGATTCGGTCAGCGCGCGGCGCGCGAAACCGTTGGCGGCGGCGGCGACGGTGATCCTGAAGCGCGCGAGGTTGCCGAGCGCGAGGTCCATCCCGGCGCCGACCTCCCCGAGCACGTGGCGCGCGGGCACGCGCACGGAATCGAAGAGCACCTCGCCGATCGGATGCGGCGCCATCACGCGGAACGAGCGCGTTCCGAGGCCTTCCGAAGCATGCGGCACGTAGAACATCGTGAGACCGGCTCGCTCACCGGCTGCACCGCTCGTCCGCGCGAGCACCGTGTAGTAGTCCGCGACGCCGACGTTGGTGATGTAGGTCTTCGCGCCGCTGATGAGGTAGTCACCGTCCGACTGCCGCTCGGCCCGCGTGGCGACGCCCGCGAGGTCCGAGCCCGCGCCGGCTTCGGTCAAGCCGAGCGCCGGGATCAGCTCGCCGCGCGCCGTCCGCGCGAGCACGTCCGTCAGCTCCGCGTCCAGCGCTCCGCCGAACCGGGAACCGAGCGCGATGGGAAAGGACCCCAGTCCCTGCTCGACGAACGCGAGGTCGAGCATCGCGTGGCGGAACGCGAAGGCCTGGCGGATCGCACAGAGCGCCCGCACGCAGACCGTGTCGGAGGTCGCGCCCTCGCCGAGCGCCCCACCGCCAGAAGCACTGCCGCCAGAAGCACTGCCGCCAAGGGCACTGTCGCCGAGGGCACGGCCGCTAACGGCACTGCCGCCAAAATCCTCGGGCACGACGTGGGAGAACCAGCCGCCCTCGCGCACGCGCCCGTGCGCATGCCGGAAGGCCTCGATCTCGGCTTCCACCGAGGCGGTGCCTTCGAAGCGATCGAAGTCCGCTTCGAACTGCGCGGCGAACGCGGCGGCCTCGCGCTCCAGCGCGGTGAGATCGAGCCCGGTCGAATCGATCGCGCCCATCAGCGGTTCTTCCCGAAGTCCTTCTCGCGCTTCTCCGTGAAGGCCTCGAACGCCTCGCGGTAGTCGGGGTGCTTCATGCATTCTGCCTGGACCCAGCCCTCGGCCTGCATCGCGTCCCGAAGGCTCATGTGTGCCTCCGCGTTCAGCATGCGCTTCGTGACGGCGAGGCCCATCCCCGGTCCCTTCGCGAGCTTCTGCGCCAGCTCCATCGCGCGAGCCTCCAGCGCGTCGTCCTCGACGACATGGTTGTACAGCCCGATCTCGCCCGCGCGCTCCGCCGTGATGAAGTCGCCGGTCATGAGCAGCTCGGACGCGTGACCGAGCCCCACGATTCGGGGCAGGAGCCACGCGGCCCCCATGTCGGCTCCACAGAGCCCGACCTGGGTGAAAAGGAACGCGATCTTCGCCGATTTCGCCGCCACCCGGATATCGGCCGCCGCCGCCATGACGGCGCCTGCGCCGCAGGTGAGCCCGTTGAGGCCGGCGACGATGGGCTTCTCCAGAAGGCGCATGTTCTCGATCAGATCGCACGTCATCCGGGTGAAAGCGACGAGCGTCGAGTCGGGCACGTTGAAGAGACGCCCGATGATGTCGCGCACATCGCCCCCGGAGCAAAAGGCCCGCCCGCTGCCGATCAGCAGCACGCTGTGCACCGAATCGCGGGTCCGAAGCGCGGCGAACGTATCGCGCAGCTCTGCGTAGGAGTCGAACGTCAGCGCATTCAGGCGATCGGGGCGATTCAGGCGGATCGTGGCGACACCGTCCGCTTCTTCGTAGTGGAAGTGCTCGGGCTGGATCCTGTCGGGGCTGATTCCGTGGGCGGTCATGCCCCGAATCATAGCAAGCGACAGAGCCCGATGAGCCTGGCGGTCAGCCGATCACGGCCGTCGCTTCGATCTCCACGAGCGCGTGCTCCTCGAGAAGGTCCGCGACCTGCACGAGGGCCATCGCCGGATAGTGCTTTCCGAGTCGCTTGCGCCAGGCGGCCCCGATCTCACGGGTTGCCTCCAGGTAGGCCTTCTTGTCCGTCACGTAGACCGTCATGCGAACGATCTCCTCGGGTCGGCCGCCCGCCTCGTCCACGACGACGAGCACGTTGTCGAGGGCCTGGATGAACTGCTCCGCCATGTTCCCCTTGCCGACGAGCTTCTGGTTCTGGTCCCAGGCGATCTGGCCAGCGATGAAGAGCATCCGGCCGCCGCTCTCCACGACCACGCCGTTCTCGTAGCCCTGGGCGGCCTTCCAGCCTTCAGGTCGCACGGCCCAGCGCTTGAGCCGCGTCGGCGCGCCATCGGGTCCAAAGCGAGTCGTGCGGGTGCGTCGAAAGATCTTGTGCAGCATCAGCGGCCTCCTCGGTGACTCGATTCGAGCGGAATTCCGGTCTCGATGATCTGGCGCGATCCGCCCGGAAGTTCGATGACCACGCCTCCGTTGTGGGCGCCCATGAGATCGACGATCGAGTCGGCGACCTCTTCGGGGGTGACCATGACGCCACCGGGATTCTCGGACGCCACGAACGAACGCAGGTCCTCGGCGCTCCGCCCGGACCGCAGCTTCATCGTCTCGATGCTACGGTCCGTCATGGGCGTATCGACATAGTGCGGGCAAACCGCGGACACGATGACTCCCTTGGGGGCGCACTCCAGGGCGAGCGAGCGCGTCCAGCCGAGCAGCGCGTGCTTGCTCGCCGCGTAGGCAGAAACGTAGGCGTAACCCTTGAGGCCCGCCGACGAGGCGACCTGGATCATCCCGCCGGTCTGGCGATCGAGCATGCCCCGGCCGAAGACATCGAAGAGCCGCATCGGGCCGTAGAGGTTGATCTCCATGAGGCGCCGCGTGAGGGCATGGTTGCCCTCGCGGGTGCCCGGCGCCGTATCGGCCGCGCCAGCATTGTTGATGAGCCAGTCGATGTCCCCGATCTCGAGTTCATCGAGGCGCTTCACGAGCTGGGCGACACTGTCCCCGCTCGTCACGTCGAGCCGGAGCGGCGTGCACTTCCCTTCGATCAGCTCGTTGGCGTTGACGCCCTCTGCGAACGCCTCCACCTTCTCCAGGCTGCGCCCCGTGGCGAGCACGTGCATGCCCATGGCGGCCAGGCGCCTCGCAATGGCGCCGCCGATTCCGCCCGTGGCGCCTGTGACCAGTGCGATCTCCATGGCGTTCAGGGTAGCGTCCTCGCCTGTCAATCCACCCCAAGAGAACGGCATTCCGCTATCGTCCTTCCGTGACCAAATCCCAGGAACCCTCGACGGACAGGGCCCAGCCCTACCCACTTCCGCGGGCCGTATGGCCCACCTCGGCCGAGGCGAACATGAGCCGGCTCTATTCGCCCGTCCGCGTCGGCGCCTTCACGGCCCGTTCGCGAACCTGGGTTCCGGCCATGGTCCCGTGGCGGTCGACCGAGGAGGGAGACGCCACCCCCGAGGTGATCGACTGGTACGGACGCTTCGCCGACGGGCGGCCCGGCGTCCTGGTCGTCGAGGCGACGGGCATCCGCGACGTGCCGTCCGGGCCGCTTCTGCGCATCGGTCACGACCGCTACGTTCCCGGCCTTCGGAAGCTGGTCGAGCACGTCGCCGAGCGGAGCCAGGGGCAGACTCGTCTCCTGATCCAGCTGATCGACTTCCTGCGGATCCGGCGCCGGCCCGAGAAGGCGTCGTTCGTCGGACGCTTCCTGGCGGTCTCCGACCGTCATCGCCTGGCGGCCGGGCTCACGGAGTCGGCGACCGAAGCCGAGGTCCGGGACGCGCTCCTGGCGCTCCCCCACGAAGACCTTCTCGGCGCCCTGAATCCGCGCGAACGCGAGGCGCTGGAGTACGGGGAGCGGGAGCGAGTCTTCGACATGGACCAGCCCCATATCCGCGAGCTGCCAGAGGTACTGCCCGGGCTCTTCGCCGATGCGGCCGAGCGGGCGATCGCCGCGGGCTTCGACGGCGTCGAGCTCCACTTCGCCCACGCGTACACGATGGCGAGCTTCCTCTCGGCCCGAAACGTCCGGGACGACGGCTACGGGACGACGCGTGAGGGGCGCGTGCGACTGGCGCTGGAGGTCCTCGCGGCGGTCCGCGCCCGCGTCGGCCAGGGCGCTACCGTCGGCTGCCGGATGCTGGGCGACGAGGTCATCGAAGGGGGCACGCGGGTCGAGGACGCGGCCTGGTTCGCGGCGCAGTTCGCCGAGCACGGCATGGACTTCGTCTCCGTCAGCAAGGGCGGCAAGTTCGAGGACGCGAAGCAGCCCCGGGTCGGCGCCGCCGCCTATCCGTACACGGGCCCGAGCGGTCACGAGTGCATGCCGACGGTGCGCATCGACGCGCCGGGGCCGTTCGGCCGGAACCTGCCGCTCTCCCGCGCGATCCGCGACGCCGTGCGCGCGGTCGATCCGATCGTGCCCGTGATCGGCTGCGGCGGGATCGGAACGTTCGACGCGGCGGAGGCGGCCCTCGTCGAAGGCGACTGCGACATGGTCGCGGCGGCGCGCCAGTCGCTCGCGGACCCGGACTGGTGGCACAAGGTCCGCACCGGACAGGGCGCCGAGGTGCGCCGCTGCATCTTCACGAACTACTGCGAGGGCCTGGACCAGAAGCACAAGGAAGTGACCTGCCAGCTCTGGGACAAGGCGCGCGAGCGTGAGCCGTCGATGGAGCCGGAGCACGCGGGCCGCGCCTTGTCGCTGGACGGGAAGCGGTCGCTGCTGGCTCCGGTCTGGAACCGGTAGGCCGATGAAGCCCCTGCGCCTCAGCGCCGAGGTCTGCGCCGCCATCGCCGAGGAGAGCCAGGCGGCCTACCCGAGGGAGGCGTGCGGCCTTCTCCTCGGGTCCCGCGGGCACGATCGCGACGAGGCGACCGTCGCCGCCCGTTGCCGCAACCTCGCCGCGGCTCCGAAGCGCTTCGAGGTCCACCCCGAGGACTTCCTCGCGGCGGAACTCCGAGCCGAGGACGAAGGCCTGATCGTCCTGGGCGTCTGGCATTCCCACCCCGACGAGCCCGCGATCCCGAGCGAATCCGACCGGGCAGGCGCCTACTCGAGCTGGTGCTACGTGATCGCAGAAGCGAGGGGTGGTTCGATCGGATCCGTTCGCGCGTGGCAACTCGAAGCTGGCCGCTTCGAGGAACGCGTCCTCGAGACCTCTGCGCCATGAACGAGGACGGTCGCGCGGTGCCCAGGACGCCTGCCTTGCGCAGACGGAAACGGCGAGGGACTCGCTCTACCTGCTATTTCGGCAAGGTCATGATCACACGAGCTCCGGGCGTGGCGCCAAGAGAGCCCTGCGGCTTCGGAGGTCGATTCCCGGCAGTCACTTCGCCGCCATGACGCCTCGCGACGGCCGCCACGATCGCCAGGCCGAGGCCGTAGCCCGCTCGCTTTCCCGGCGCAGCGACGCCTCGGATGAATGGTTCGAAGAGACGATCGATCTCATCGGCCTGGAATCCGGGCCCTTGGTCCTCGACGCTGATCACGATTCGATCAGCTCGCCCCTCGAGCGTCAGAGTCACCTCGCCCCCCGGCGCCGACCAGTCGATCGCATTGCCCACGAGGTTGCGGATCGCAAGAACGATCGAATCAGGACTTCCCGAGTAGGCGAGCTCTCCTTTCTCTATGCGGTCCAGGAAGACACCTTTCCGCGCAGCGGCTTCTTCCTCGCCTCTCAATCGATCTCGCACTTCGACTCTGAGGTCGAACGCGACGGAGGTTGCCGCCGCTGCGGCGTGCCGGGGTGCGCCCCATTCCATGATGTTGTCGATGGCGCGCGCAAGGCTTCTGATCTCGGAGAGGTGGCGCTGGAGGACCTTCCCTGGATCCGTGCCTCCGCCCTCCATGAGCGCGACCTGGGTGCTCGTCAGGAGCGCTTGAACCGGAGCCCTCAGATCGTGCGCGAGGCCGGCGACGAGGATCTGGCTACGCTCCATCTCGGTCCGGTGGGCCAAGAGCCTCGCTTCCATCGCCAGCGCGACGGCCCGAACCTCGACCGGCGTTCCCGGCGTTCGGGTGCCGCTGAGCTCGACCTGATCCCCTTGAGTCGAAACCTCGTCTGCGACTCGCGTGACGAGTTCGGAGATTCGTCGGCCGAAGGCCCGGCCCACGAGAAGGGAGAGCAGCGATCCCAGGATGGCGACGGCTCCCATGGAAGCGGCGAAGATCCGCGTCCGCCCCAGCCAGCCGGCTCCGTCGAGAATGGCGTCAGCCTTGCAGCTCCCGGGCAGAGCCACGAACGTCTGACGCGTCGTCAGTGTGGGCCGCCAGACCTCGAGCGGCCCCACGCCCTCCGGGGTCGCTGCCAGAACGGCCAGCAGTGACGCAGGCCCCACCGAATGAAGCACCTCGCCGTTCGAGCCGCGCAAGCGCCAGGCCATCGGAGTCTCGAGCTCCGAGCTGATCGTCGCGCCCACGGCTGCCGAGAAGAAAGACCGGTCGTCCCCCGCCTCTTCCAGTCGCGGCTTCATACTGGCGATCACCTCGAGCAGCTCCTCATCGAGCTCCGAGGCCATGATCAGGAAATAGGCGCCCGAGAGAACGATGCCCGCGACGACCAGGAAGACGCTGGCCGTGCCCGCGAACAGAGCTCCTGCCGACGATCGAATCGACCAGCCGTGGCCCTTCATGACTGAACGCGCTCTGCACGAACCGAGTACCCCTGGCCGATCGCAGTCTGAATCGTGTGTCGCCCGCCGATGTCCAGCTTCCTGCGCAGTCGAAGCACCACGACATCCACGACGTTGGTGCCAGGGTCGAAGCTCATCTCCCAGACCTCGAGCAAGAGCTCCCGTCGGGTGAGCACGCGACCCTCGGCTCGGATCAGCGCGGCCAGCACACCGAATTCTCTCTGGCTGAGTTCCAGCCGCCGGCCATCCCGCACCACGGTTCTCGCATCCATGTTCACCTGAACACCATCGACCATGTAGACCTCATCAGGCCGATGCCGCCTCAGGTTAGCCTCGATCCGTGCGTTGAGTTCCTCCAGTTCAAAGGGCTTCACCACGTAGTCGTCCGCTCCGAGACGAAGGCCTCGCACGCGATCGCCCAGCACGCTTCGGGCGGTGAGAAAGATCACGGGGACGTGGTCGCCTGCGCCACGGAGTTCTTCGACGAGCACCCAGCCATCCTCGTCCGGGAGCGTCACATCCAGCAAGATGAGAGCGAAGGACTCCACGCCCGCGAGCCGCGTGCGCGCTTCTTCCAGCGTCCCGACGGTCACGACGGAGAAACCGTAGACCGCGAGGCCAACGCTCAGGTCACGCGCGAGCTTGGCATCGTCGTCCACCAGGAGGAGCAAGGGCATGGCCCCAGTCTCGACCCCCGTCGCTCGCCGGGGAATGACGAGCCCGTCATTTCTCAGGTTCTTCACAGAATCGGGTCTTCGAACGAGGGCGGCCAAAGGGAATGACGCTGGTGTCATCGCCATCTGCCGTCCAGGGCTCGAACCTCTGAGGGTGTGGGCCCCACCCGGTGGCCCGTCTCCCAAAGCTCCATCGGAGCTCCCACGGACCTTCGCGGTCCCTGCCCGAACCAATGCCAATGCGCCACGCAGCAACCCAGTTCCTCGTCCAGCTCTCGTCGCTCGGACTCGCCGCACTGCCCCTCACCGCTTGCGCCACTTCTGACATTCTTGGCGGACAAGCTCCTCGCCGGGACCGCGGCTTCTATGGCAAGGCACTGGCGGGCTACGGTTCGCTCGAGGACACGGAGGTCGATACCCTTCGGGGCGGCAGCGTCATCGATGCGACCGAGGGCAGCTTCGACGCCGGCCTCATGTTCGGCGCTGCTCTCGGGTACGACATCGACCGCAACTGGTCGCTGGAACTCGAGTACATGTACCGCTCGAACGACCTGGACGAGGCTCGCGCGGGATCGACAGTGCTCGGGACCGACGGCGATCTCGCGTCGGTCGCCGTGATGCTCAACGCCTTCTACCGCTTCGATACGGGCTGGGCCCTCGACCCCTACGTGGGACTGGGATTCGGGCTGGCGCAAGAGGTCGACATGGATCTACGCGGCGGCAACACAGGCGCTGACGGAAGCTACTCCACCGAAACGCCCGCTGCTCAGTTCATGCTTGGGGCGATTCGCGAGGTCTCTGCTGGCGTGGCCCTGTTCGCGGAAGGACGCTTCTTTCGAGCGTTCGATCCGGAGATGGGACGCGAGAGCGGAGCCTCCAACGAAGGCCTTCGCGTGGAAACGGAGTACGGACACAGCGCGCTGCTCTTGGGCGCCAGATTCTCGTGGTAGGGACCGCGATTTCGTGAAAGCGAGTGATCCATGACAAGTCCCATGGATCCGCGACGGCGTCCCGATCGAACAGGCCCTTGGAGGGACATCCCATGAATCCAGGCATCCTTTCGTGGGCGGCATGCGCCGCTTTTGCAGCCATCTCATCCCAGATGACCGACGACGTCCAGACCCGCGAGCTCTTCCGGTTCGAGAAGGCCGCTTCGATCGACCCATGGACCTCGAACCATGACCGCGTCATGGGAGGGGTCTCCACGGGCAAGGCCTCCTGGACGGACGAGCATGCTCGCTTCGCGGGCGAACTCAGCCTGGAGAACAACGGGGGCTTCGCCTCGTTCCGCGTGCAGCCGACCGAACCTCTGGCCCTCTCCGACTTCGACGGGCTGCGACTCCGTGTCCGCGGAGACGGAAGGAACTGGAGCGTGAGCTTGCGCACAGGACAGGACCTCCGCACGGGAAAGGGACGCAGCGATCACAACTGGCAGGCGCCGTTCCAGACGCGCCGTCCCTCCGAGGGTGGTCCCGAATGGCAGGAGGTCACGATCCCCTTCGACGCCTTCGTGCCCGTGTTCCACGGCCGATACGCGCCCACGGCGGAGCCCATGGATCGCGCGAACATCGCGAACGTGGGTCTGCAGGTCTCGGACGGGCAGGAGGGCGATTACACCCTGGACGTGCTGTCGATCGACGCCTGGGCCGCCAGCGCCGCCGACGGAGTCGCCGACGGAGCGGCCGGAACGATCGGCGCGAGCGAGCGTCGAACGGAGGCCCTCGGAAAGGCACTCGACGAGGCTCCGTCGGCGGACAGGCTCCTCTCAGCTCTCCGATGGTCCGAGCGAGTCCTCGTGATCGGCGAGCCACTGAAGGGAGACGACTACGGTAAGGACGCTTCGATCCAGCGGGGCCGCTTGATCGCTTCCCTGGACGGGCTCGTCGCCCGCGACCTGCGCGTCGTTCACCTTCTGGGTGAACGCGCGGCGATCGTGGCCGGACGCCAGCTCGACTCGACGGCGGCGAAGGAACTCCGCGAGCACTGGGGTCTCGCGGCAGGTGAGTGGTCGTGCGCGCTGGTCGGCAAGGACGGGGAGGTCAAGAAGCGCTGGGCGAAGCCCTTCGAGCCCGTGGAAGCCTTCGAGACGATCGACGCGATGCCGATGCGACGGAGTGAGATGGAGGACCGGCCAGATCGGTAGCACCAGACCGGTAGCACCAGGCCGAGAGGTCCTGAATGCGTCGTTCTCCGCGAAATCAGAGCTGTAGCTGGCGGGCCTTCTTCGCCCGCCCCGGTGATCGCTCGACGCCGATGGCCCCCAACCCGAGGCGATTGGCGATCGCCAGCACCGTCCCGTGGCCGCAGAAGGGATCGACCACGACCCGCGCCTTCGTGTGCTGGCGCAGCCATTCCAGCGCAAACTCGCACGCGGCGGTTCCCGTGGCGCGGGACCAGATCATGCTTCCCATCTCCGGCACGACGTCAGGTGCGCCGTCCGCTTCTGGCGCTCGGAATCCGCGCGAGAAGCACAGCAGATGGGCATAGCCCGGACGACGACCGGTCGGCGTTCCTGCCGGTGCACGGCAAACGATCCGGTGCCATTGCAGTGAGTCACCGGTGCGCTCAGCTGCGCGCTGCACGAGGTACCCCTTGTCGATCCAGCGGCCGTCGAGGCGCACGTCGGACTGGTAGAACATCGCGACCGAGCCGTCGGGCGTCGCCCGCAGGACCGCTTCTGCCGCAGCGTCGAACCAGGCCACCCATTCGTCGATCGTCGTCCTGCGAAACTCGGAGAGGTCGGGGAGCGAGGTCAGCAACGCGCAATCATCCGAGAGCGGGTTCGTAGGAAGCCATTCCAGCGCGTCGGCGCAGTGCACCTCTCGGGCAGGTCGATCTCCAGGTGCGGCATGGGCCATGGGCGTGAATGTACCGTCGGGAGTGATCGAGGGAAGTAAAGGTCCAGCCGGGCGGATCGGGCGAAGAGGTTCGGAGCGTGGGCGCGCGCCGGGGGACGCAGTAGGATCTCCCTGTTCCGAACGGAGAGCTGGCCCAGGCTTGCCTTCATGGAACGATCCCCGCCCCTCTCCCCGCCCCGCACGGGCTTGAGCCCAGAGACCGATGACCCAACTTCCCCTGCTCCTGGCAGCATTGACCGCAGCGACCCCGTGGGCTCTCCTCGTTCCGACCGAGGCCTTCACGGAAGTGCAGCCTCGGGAACAGATGTCACAGGATCAGGCGAGGCCCGCGTGGGTCTGGCTCGAGCCCGTCAGCGCGAACGAGCGGGTGATGTTCAGGACATCCTTCGACCTCGAGGACGAGGTGGAGGTCGCGGCCATGCTGACCGCGAGCTGCGACAACGTCATGATGGTGATCGTCAACGATCAGACCGTCGCGAACCACTCCAGCTGGAACCGCGTCCTCGCCACCGATGTCTCCGGTTCGCTGGTGGTCGGGACGAACACGATCGAGATCCGCGGGACGAACGAGGGAGGACCCGCGGGCCTCGCCCTTCGGCTCGCGATCGGCAAGGAGACGGTCCTGGTCACGGACGGCACATGGGACGCCGCCAGCCCCGAGAACGCGCGGGCCGGCATCTGGTCGAAGGCTGACGTCCTCGGCATGGTCGGGGATCAGGATCTCCCCTGGACGGGCGAGGTGGGCCTCCAGAACTTCGGCATCCTCTCGGAGGAAGCGACGCGGCCACGGACCCAGCAGGTGCGCGCTGCGCCTGGCCTGCACCTCCAAGGCGGCTTCGAAGCAGAGCTGCTGTACGAGGTTCCGCGCAAGATCCAGGGTTCCTGGGTCTCGCTGACCACGGACGACAGGGGACGGCTCTACGCCAGCGACCAGGCGGGCGCGGGCATCTACCGCATCACGCCCGCGTCACTCGGCGATCCGGACGCGGTCACGACCGTCGAGCGAGTCGACGCGGGCGTCAGCGGAGCCCAGGGGCTCTGCTGGGCCTTCGACTCCCTCTACGCCAACGTCTACGGTCAAGGCCTCTGGCGCATCCGCGACACCGACGGCGACGACCGGCTCGACAGCGCGACGAAGATCGTGAACCAGTCCAAGAGCGGCGGCGAACACGGCGTCCACGCCGTCATCCCGACCGAGGATGGCAAGGGGCTCTACTTCATCGGCGGCAACCACACCGACGTCCCCGACTTCGACCGCTCACGCGCCCCCTCGAACTGGGACGAGGACCTGCTCCTCCCCCGCCTCTGGGACGCCAACGGCCACGCGGTCGGGATGATGGCGCCCGCGGGCTGGATCGCGCGCTGTGATCCAGACGGAACGAACGTCGAGATCCTGAGCAACGGCTATCGCAACCAGTACGACATCGCCCTCAACCAGGACGGCGAGATATTCACGTACGACGCGGACATGGAGTACGACACGGGCCTGCCGTGGTACCGCCCCACCCGCGTGTGCCACGCGACGAGCGGCTCCGAGTTCGGCTGGCGCGGCGGGACCGGTAAGTGGCCGCCCTACTACGAGGACTCGCTCCCGCCCGTCATCGAGATCGGACCGGGGTCCCCCACCGGTATCGTCTTCGGAACCGGCGCCAGATTCCCGGCTCGATACCAGCGGGCGCTCTTCATCCTCGACTGGACCTACGGGACGATCTACGCGATCCACACGGAGGAGAAGGGATCGACCTACGTCGCGACCAAGGAGGATTTCGCCTGGGCCAAGCCGCTCCCGGTGACCGACACGATCGTCGGAACCGACGGCGCGCTCTACTTCACGGTCGGCGGGCGCGGGACCGAGTCCGCGCTGTATCGCATCGTGTACCGCGGCGAGGAGTCCACCGACCCCGTCCAGCCCGAATCGCCTTCGGACCTCGCTGGCACCGACGACGCCCGCAAGCTGCGACGCCAGCTCGAGGCGTTCCACGGACGCATCGACCCGCGCGCCGTCGATGCCGCCTGGCCGCATCTCGACTCCACCGACCGTTTCGTTCGCTTCGCCGCGCGCATCGCGATCGAGAATCAGCCCGTCGAATCCTGGCGCCAGCGAGCCCTCCAGGAGGCCCGCTCCCAGGCGCTCGTGACCGCCATGGTCGCGCTGGCGCGCCAGGGCTCCCCGGACGACCTCCCTGAAGTCCTCGCCCGCCTGGGCACCCTCGACTGGAACGCGCTGGACGAGTCCGTGCAGCTCGGCGCGCTCCGCGCGTGCTCCCTGGCGTTCATCCGCCTCGGCGTCCCGGAAGGGGAGCTGCGCAGCGCAGTCCTCGAAGCCATCGAGCCCCTGTACCCCGCCGCTTCCAGCGCACTGAACGCTGAACTGGTGCCCCTGCTGGTCGCCCTGGACTCTCCGGACGTCGTCGCGAAGGGGATCGCGTTCATGCGTCAGGAACAGACCACCGAACTCCCTCCCTGGGCCGACCTCATCCAGCGGAACGACGGCTACGGCGGGCCCATCGCGAAGATGCTGGCGAACATGCCGCCGCTCGAGGACATCCAGGTGGCGCTCAGCCTCCGCACGGCCACGGCGGGCTGGACGCTTCCCCTGCGGAAGGAGTACTTCCAGTTCTTCCCCGTGGCGGCCCAGCACCCGGGAGGCGCGAGCTACTCGGGCTTCCTGGAGAACATACGCCTGGACGCCATCGACACACTCGAGCCCGCCGAGGAGCGCGCGCTCGCCGGTCTCCTCGGCCAGCCGCTCATCGCCAAGCTCGACTTCGAGGTCACGCCGCCCACGGGGCCCGGCCGCGACTGGACGGTCGAGGACGTCATGGCGGTCGTCGACTCCGGTCTTTCGGGACGCAGCTTCGACCATGGACAGAACCTCTACCACGCGATCTCGTGCAGCGCGTGCCACCGCTTCGACGGAGCCGGCGGCGCCATCGGGCCCGATCTCTCGACCGTCGCCAACAAGTTCTCGATGGGTGACCTCGTCGAGGCGATCGTGGAACCGAGCAAGATCATCTCGGACCAGTACGGCGCGCACGTGGTCGCGGACGGAAACGGACAGATCGCCGAGGGCATCATGGTCGAGGAAGAGGGCGAGATCGTCGTCTACCCCCGCGACCCGGCGGCTGATCCGGTGGTGTTCCTGGCTTCCGAGGTCACGGGGATCAAGGAGGCCGAGCTTTCGCAGATGCCGGTGGGTCTCCTGAACACGCTCAACCCAGATGAGCTCAAGGACCTCGTCGCCTACCTGATGTCGGGAGGCAACAAGAACGCGGAAGTGTTCAAGTAGGCTCACCCCATGGTGCCGCTGCTCAGTTTCCTTTTGCTCCTGACGAGCGCCCCGGCGTCGCCCCCACAGGCGACCACGGGCCGCATCGACTTCGCGTCGCAGATCCGCCCGATCCTCACCGATCGCTGCTTCCAGTGCCACGGACCGGATGCTGCGAGCGTGGCCGCCGATCTTCGTCTCGACGTTCGCGACTCCGCGATCGACGACCTCGCCCGGGTGCCCGCTGCCATCGTTCCGGGGGACAGCGCGGGCAGTGAACTGCTGAGCCGCATCACGCACGCGAGCGCGAAGCGCGTGATGCCGCCGCCCGAGTCGAAGCTCTCCCTGACCGACGAGGAGATCGGCCTGCTCGCGCGCTGGATCGATGAGGGAGCCGAGTACACGGAGCACTGGTCCTTCGCAGCGCCGATCCGCCATGGAGCACCCGACACCGAAGCAGGCGCCGCCTGGGCCCGCGACCCGCTCGATCTCTTCGTGCACGCAAAGCTAGAGGAAGCCGGCCTTGCCCCCGCGCCACCCGCGGACCCGGCGACGCTCCTCCGCCGCGTCCATCTCGACCTGACGGGCCTCCCGCCCACCGTCCTGGAACTCGATGCCTACCTCCGCGACGAGGGCGCCGATCGCTACGAGCGCGCGGTCGAACGCCTGCTCGCGAGCCAGCGACACGCCGAGCACATGGCGGCGGGCTGGCTCGACGTGGCGCGCTACGCGGACACGTTCGGCTACCAGTCCGACGTCGGCATGAACGTCTGGCCGTGGCGCGACTGGTTGATCGGTGCGTTCGCCGCCAACCTGCCCTACGACGAGTTCGTGACCCAGCAGCTCGCAGGGGATCTGCTCCCCGAAGCAACGCAGGAGACCCGGCTCGCGACGGCCTTCAACCGACTGCACCGTCAGACCAACGAGGGCGGGAGCGTCGAGGAAGAGTACCGCGTCGAGTCGGTCTGCGATCGCGTCGAGACGATGGCGGGCGCGTTCCTGGGCCTCACGATCGGCTGCGCGCGCTGCCACGACCACAAGTTCGATCCGATCACCCAGAAGGACTACTTCAGCCTGTTCGCGTTCTTCGACGACATCGACGAGTCCGGTCTCTACTCGCACTTCACGAACGCGGTGCCGACGCCGGCGCTCGATCTGCCGACCGACGAGCAGGTCACGGAGCTTTCCGAACTAGAAGCACGGGTCGCCGAACTCGAGGCGACGCTCCCTCCGCTCGACCCGGAGAGCGATAGCCTCGTCGCGCTGGACCTGCCGGTCTTCGTCGACTTCGAATCACCCGCGCGCAAGCCGAACGCACACTACGTGCTCGGCGGCGAGCCAGCGGCCATCGAGCGCGCAGGCGGCGTCGCGTACCGACTGTCCGGCGAGAACGCCGTCGCGTTCCCTGGAACGGGGATCATCGAGCGCAGCGAGCCCATCTCGGTGGGCCTGCGCCTCTGCGTTCCGAACGATGCCCAGGTGCTGGAGCGCGCTGTCGTCATCCATCGGACGAAGTCGTGGACCGACTCCGGCAGCCGCGGCTACCAGATGCTGATCGATGACGGGCACCTGCTCGTCGCCCTCGTTCACTTCTGGCCCGGCGACGCCATCGCGATTCGCTCGGCAGACCCGCTGCCGATCGAGGCCTGGACCCACGTCGCCTTCACCTACGACGGTTCGAGCCGCGCGGCCGGGCTGAAGCTCTACCTCGACGGCGTCGAGGCGCCGGTCGAGGTGATCCGCGATCACCTGACCCGCACGATCCGCGGCGGCTCCATCGGCGACCTCACGATCGGCAGCCGCTTCCGCGACAAGGGCTTCCGCGGCGGCGGGGTCGACGACGTCTTCGTCTGCGGGCACGTCGCCAGCGACGAGTCGATCGCTGTGGCCGCTCGCGGCGGCGCTCCTCTGCCCGAGAGCCTTCCGGAAGAGTACGCGAACGCACTCGCGGAGCTCCAGGCAGCGCGCGAGCGGCGAGACCGACTCCGCGATGGGATACGCCAGATCATGGCGATGGAAGCATCACCGGATCTCCCCGCCGCCAGGCACGTCGCCCACGTGCTGCATCGCGGCGACTACAAGAACCGCGGCGACGCGGTGGAACCTGCCACGCCGGAGGCTCTGCCCCGCTTCACGGACGAAGCGCCTTCCACGCGGCTCGATCTCGCCCGCTGGCTGACGCACCCGGATCACCCGCTCACCACCCGCGTCCAGATCGACCGGCTGTGGCGCCAGGCCTTCGGCGTGGGCCTCGTCCCCACGCCCGAGGACATGGGAAGCCAGTGCCAGGAGCCCGTGCACCTCGCGCTGCTCGACACGCTCACGCGGGACTTCGTCGACTCCGGCTGGGACTACCGCGCGATGCTGCGGCGCTTCGCGCTGTCCGCCACCTATCGGCAGTCGAGCCGCGCGTCGGAGGCCAGCCTCACGGGCGACCCGGACGGCTCGCTCTTCTCGCGGGCGGCGACCACGCGCCGCTCGGCCGAGGTCGTGCGCGACGCTGCGCTGTTCGCCGCGGGCCTCCTGCGCGAGCAGCGCGGCGGTCCGTCCGTCTACCCCTATCAGCCCCCGGGGCTCTGGCAGGAGAAGCGCGGCGTCGTCTACCCCGTCGGCCGCGGACAGGACCTGACGCGGCGCAGCATGTACTCGTTCTGGCGCCGCACCTCGCCGCCACCGACGATGACGATGTTCAATGCGCCCTCGCGCGAGGTCTGCACCGTGAAGCGAGGCTCCACGTCGACGCCGCTCCAGACCCTCGCGCTCTGGAACGATCCCCAGTTCGTGGCGGTGGCGGCCGCCCTCGGGGCGGCCGCCGTGGACGCGGGCGGCGACGACATCGGCAAGCGCGTCGACTACCTCTTCCGCGCGCTGCTGACGCGAGAGCCGCTGGAGGGCGAGCGCAACGCCATGGCGGAGCTTCTCGACGAGCAGCGCGAGATCTACCGCGCAGCGCCGGCCGAAGCGGTCGCTCTCGCTGGATTCGATCTGGAGCGAGCCGTTCATCCCGTCGTGGCGGACGCAGAAACGGCGCGCAGTGAGCCAGTCGACGAGACCGTCAGCATCGAGGTCGCCGCGACCGCAGTCGTGGCGAGCACCCTGCTCGGTTTCCAGGACGTCGTCCAGAGGCGTTGATCGTGCCCTCCCCCATGAACCAGGTGACCCCGATGCACGAAGACCTCCGAATCGATCGGCGCACACTGCTCCGTGGCGCGGGCGCGGGGCTGGCCGGTCTCGCGCTCGGCGAGACTCCGCCCACCCAGGCAAACCCAGGAACGGCGCGCCAGAACGGGCCACACCACGCTCCGCGCGCGCGCCGCGTCGTCCATCTCTTCATGAGCGGCGGCCCCTCGCAGATCGACCTGTTCGATCACAAGCCGATCCTCCAGTCGCGCAACGGCGAGGAGCTTCCGGAGTCGGTGCGCAAGGGCCAGCGCCTCACCGGGATGTCGGGGAACCAGGCGTCGCTGCCGCTCGCCGGTTCTCACTTCCCGTTCGCGCGCCACGGTGAGTGCGGCATGGAGGTCTCCGACCTCCTCCCCCATACCGCGAAGATCGCCGACGACCTCTGCCTCGTGCGTACCCTCGTCACGGATGCGATCAACCACGACCCCGCCGCCACCTTCGCGCTCACGGGTTCGCAGATCGCGGGCCGCCCTTCCCTCGGCGCCTGGTTGAGCTACGGGCTCGGCACGCTGAACCCGGATCTGCCGCAGTTCTGTTCCCTCGTGACCCAGGGCAAGGGCGGCCAGCCGCTCTACGATCGCCTCTGGGGCTCGGGGTTCCTGAGCGCGCGGCACGCGGGCGTCCAGCTCCGTGCAGGCGCCGACCCCGTGCTGTTCCTCGGCGACCCCGCGGGGATCGATCGCGCGACGCGCCGCCGGATGCTCGACGCACAGCACAGGGCGGCCGACGCGATGTTCCAGGAGACGGGTGACACGGCCGCGCTGGACCGCTGGAACCAGGCCGAACTTGCCTACCGGATGCAGGAGTCCGTCCCCGAAGCAGCGAACTTCGCGGAGGAGCCCGACTCGACGTTCGCGCTCTACGGTGAGGACGCGCGCAAGCCCGGCACGTTCGCCGCGAACTGCCTCCTGGCGCGCCGCCTGCTCGAGCGCGACGTGCGCTTCGTCCAGCTCTTCCACCAGGGCTGGGATCAGCACGAGGGCCTACCCGCAGGCATCCGAACCCAGTGCAAGGATGTCGACCAGGCGTCCGCTGCGCTCGTGACGGACCTCAAGCGCCTCGGCCTCCTCGACGACACGCTCGTCGTCTGGGGCGGCGAGTTCGGCCGCACGGCCTACTGCCAGGGCACGCTGACCCCGACCACCTACGGCCGCGATCACCATCCGCGCTGCACGTCGATGTGGATGGCGGGCGGCGGTTCGCGCGCGGGCCAGATCTGGGGCACGACGGACGACTTCAGCTACAACGTCACGGAGAACCCGGTGCACGTCCACGACCTGAACGCGACGCTGCTCCATCTTCTGGGAATCGACCACGAGCGCCTGACCTACCGCCACCAGGGACGCCGATACCGGCTGACGGACGTACACGGAACGGTCGTGCGCGGCCTCCTGGCCTGATCGCTCGTTCGAATCTCAACCCGGCCTCAGACATCCTTGGGCTGACCGAAGATCAGCGTCACCAGCGCCCTGTCCTCGTGCTGACTGAAGACGTACACCTGGTCGTCCGCGCGAAGAATCGTCGGGCCCCGGGCCGCGAGCAGCTTCGATCCTCGGACGATCAGCGCGATCGAGGCGCCCTCTGGTAGATGCAGGTCGCGGATCGCGCCGTCGCAGGCGAGGACGCTGGAATCGATATGGAACAGAAGGAGGTCACCGTCGATCTCACCCATCGACGTGATCTCCAGCGTGGCATGGAGCTCGGCGGCGGGCGGAACATCGAGATCGAGCCACTTCGTCACCCTGCGAATCGTTGCGCCCGGAACGAGGGAGTTGACCACCACGAGAACGAAGACGATGTCGAACACTCGCTCGGCGCCCGAGACTCCCGAGAGCACCGGGTAGGTCGCGAGAATGATCGGCACGGCGCCCCGCAAGCCCACCCAGCCGATGTAGCCGACCTCTTTGGCAGGGAAACGGAAGGGCAGGAGGCAGGCCGCCACCGCGATCGGCCGAGCCACGAATGCCAGGAAGAGCGCGAGGAGTACGCCGGGTAGCGCGACCGAGAGGATACGGCTCGGGAACACCAGGAAGCCGAGCATCAGGAACATGGCCACCTGGCTCAGCCATGCCATGGCGTCGTGGATCCTGCGCAGACCTGATTGGTAGGGAATGCGCCCGTTGCCGAGGACGCTGGCCGTGGCGAAGACGGAGAGAAAACCCGACCCACCGAGAAGCGTCGCGATGCCGAACGAGAAGAGGGCGAGGCCCATCGTGACGACCGCGTAGAGGCCGCCCGTCGAGATACGAACGCGCACGAGCAACCAGCGCCCGAGTCGCCCGAGGGCGAGTCCTGTCAGGCTCCCGACGGCCATTTGCCACGGCACTCCCCAGAGGGCCGAAACCCCGGGAACTTCACCGGTCGCCACGGCCTGGGTGGCTCCGATCGTGAGAAGCACGGCCACCGCGTCGTTCAGGCCTGACTCGAGCTCGAGAGTGGTACCCACCCTTCGCTGCAGAGAGAGCTTGCTCCCGCGCATCACGGCAAAGACCGTGGCAGCGTCCGTCGAAGAGACGACCGCGCCAAGCAGGACCGCCTCTGCCCACGACAGGCCGATGGCGCGCGCGAAGACGGCCGTCAGCGCCGCCGTGAGGAGCACCCCGACCGTCGCCAGTAGAAGCGCGGGACGGATCCCCTCCCGGATGGACGCGTACGTGGTATTGAATCCACCGTCGAACACGATGAGGACGAGGGCGATCGTCCCCACGATGAAGCTGAAACGGTAGTCCTCGAAGGCGATCCCCCCGATGCCCTGCTCGCCCGCCAGCATCCCCAGGAAGAGGAAGAGCAGCGCCACGGGAATGCCCACCCGCTCGAGGGTTCGACTGAGCGAGGCACTCGTGATCAGCAGGCTCCCGAAAATGGTCAGGAGCAGGGCAGTGGTGAAGAACTCGGTCATCTTGGGCGGCCTCGTCGGAGAGGGCGGCTTATCTACCAGGAAGTGCGTCCGCTGCCCAATCAGTTCACGAGCCCTTGCATCAGGGATCCTCCTCTGGTGGTCCCACAAGAATCTCAGAAATTCGCCATTCGGCAGGCACGCCTTCCGGAGCTAGGGGGTGAGTGGAAAAGCACCGAGCCAGGGCCCCGTTGTGGGGTACGGCTGACGGTCGCAACATGCTCACGAGGAGAACCAAGATGAGCCACAGCTGGAAGGCCAACCGGGGCCCCGATCGACACAGAGGCGAGGTGTATGAGCCGGAAGACGGCCACTTCGAGCTACACGCGGATGACGTGTGGGACGACGACGCCATGGGCCGATTCGCCAGGGAGCGCTGGTCGGCAGCACCCCGCAAGCGTCGCAGCAAGTGGCTAGGGACGCGCCTGGAGGACCTTCGCGCAGAGCTCGACGACGAAGACCTGGAAGCCTTCGACATCGGCCTCGGAGCCTGACCAGCGCTACCAGTCGGTGGGCCGGTAGTCTTTCAACAGCTGGCCCCAGACGTGCTTGCCCGTCTGGAGACCATCGAAGATCGGATCCACGATGCGCGCCGCACCGTCGACGATGTCGAGCGGCGGATGAAAGCCGTGCATCTCGCGCTTCATCGCGGCCTGGCGCGCGGGATCCTCGTCGGTGACCCAGCCCGTATCCACGCTGTTCATGTGGATGCCGTCTTCGACGTAATCCATCGCCGACGTGCGCGTCATCATGTTGAGCGACGCCTTCGCCATGTTCGTGTGCGGGTGGCGGTCCGTCTTGAAGGTGCGGTAGAACTGGCCCTCCATGGCGGAGACGTTCACGATATGCGCGTCGCGCGTGCCCGGTGCCATCATCAGCGGCTTGAGGCGCGCGTTCATGATGAACGGCGCGACCGCGTTGACGAGGTGGACCTCCAGGAGTTCGACCGTAGGCACCTCGGCCATCTTGAGACGCCAGCTATTGACGTCGCGCAGGTCGACCTGCTGGAGGTCCGCGTCGAAGGCGTTCTTCGGAAAGAGCGCCTCGCTGTGGTCGTCGTCGCCGGCGACGAGCGGCACCTGGCTCAGGGCCGCCGCGGGTAAACCCGGGCCGTGATCGACGATCGCGAGGCCCGTGTCCAGGCGCAGGATCTGCTTCTCCTTCGACCCGAGCTGGCGCGATGCGTCGAGTTCGGTATCCATCAGGTGGCCGTAGAACCCCGGTGGGCGGCGAACGGTCTGGCACGCGTTGTTGATCAGGAAATCGAGGCGATCGTGCGTTTCCAGGAGGTGCGCGCAGAGCGCTTCGACGTTGGGGATGTGACGGAGGTCGATCCCGTGCACTTCGAGGCGGTGCCCCCATTCGGCGAAGTCCTCTTCCCTGGCATAGCGGCTGGCCGCGTCGCGGGGAAACCGCGTGACGACGATCACGTGGGCGCCCTGGCGAAGCAGCATGATCGCGGCCTGGTAGCCGATCTTCACGCGCGCGCCCGTCACGAGGGCGACGCGACCCGTCAGGTCGAACACAGGCTCGCGCTTGGCGTAGTTGAAGTCGCCGCACTCGGGGCAGAGCTGATCGTAGAAGAAATGAATCTTCCGATACGGCTGCTGGCACGTGTAGCAGTGGCGATCGCTGGCGGCCTCCCCGATCGGCGGCGGAAGCTCCTCTCGCTCGGGCGCCCCATCCTGCGCATGCCCGAGCTGAAGCTGGATGTCCTGGCCCGCAAGAGCGCGACGGCGAGGCGTCTGGAAGATCGGGTTCTCACGGAGCTGCCGGATGCCCGCCTGGTTCAGGAGCGCCCGCTCCGACTCGCGGCGCTCGATCTTCTTCAGGCGCCGGCGCTCGCGCGAGAGGTTCCGCCGCGAGAGGCGATCCGGCTTCGAAACGAGGCCGGCGGCCTTGAGGAGGCGCTCGCGGAGCTCGGGATCCAGGCTGGCCAGAATCTTGAAGTCGCCCTGGATGGACTCCAGGAACTCGGTCGCCACGAGGGCGGGGTCTTCGGGAACGGACATCCGCGGGGTTTTACACCAGCTTTCTCCGCGGCGCCACAACGGATCACGCGCCGCGGCCATCGCGCGGGGCTACATGTCCCCGATCAGTGCGTCGTAGACGACCACCGCGCTCGTCAGGGGGATGAATTCCTTGACGAGGGCCTGATGGACGGGATGAGGGCTGTAGGCGTCGTAAGCGGCCTGGTCCTCGAACTCCACGTGCAGCGCGACGTGAAAGGTCTGCTCGTTCACGTCCCGCGTCTGCGCCGGATCCCGTCGGCCTGCGGTCAGGTGCATGACCCCCGGTAGAATCCGGAGTTTCTCACAGGCAGCGATCAGCCCGTCGATGCTGGCGTCGGTCGGCTCGCGGAAGGTGAAGAAGACGTCGTGGGAAATCGTGGCGGCCGGCACGACGGCCTCGATGAGGACGTCCTCTCGCACCTGTTCGTCGGACGCGGCGCAGGCGCCCAGGCCAAGGGAGAGGAGAGCGAGCCCACAGGACGCGGCCGTCGGGAGAGTTCGTCGGAATGAGGAGATCTGCATGGGCCCCGTTGTACTCCACGCCGGGAGCTCCAACGCGCCCTTCCCGCGCTTTCCCCGGAACCCTGGAGCTACCTCAGCGCGAGCGTCAGGTCGTCCACGGTCAGCTCGGCCGACCCGGACACCGCCGCGACGACGCGCAGAGCCGCCGTACCAGCCGGAGCGGAGAAGAGCACCTCCGCCGTCCGCCAGGCCGCGCTCACGGACAGCGCGCTCTGCGCCTGACCGATCACCGAACCGCCCGAGTTCAGGTACTCGATGCGCAGGGCCGCGGACCCGCCGGCCGTCAGACGATAGAGCATGCGGGACGCATAGGCCTGACCGGGCTGGCCCGGCGCGGTTCTCTGCACGCTGCCCGCGACGAGCCGCAGCGAGGGAGCTGCGATCCCGGCGTCGGCCACGAGTTCGCCGCCGCCCGCCACGGCCCAGCCGTCGAGACCTCGCTGGAACCCGCCGTTCACGATCAGGTTCAGCGGCTCCGCGGCGAGCACGTCGGATGCGGCGAGCAGCTCCGCCGTCCCGAGCTCCGGGGTCCCCCCCTGATTGCCCGAACCGGCCGCGAGGAACACGCGCCCGTCGAGCACGCCGACGCCGCCACTATGCCGCGGCGTCACGAGCGACGGCAGCGTCGTCCAGCGCTCCGCGAAGACGTCGAGCGCCTCGACCTCTCCGTGCGCGGGCGTCATCGCGTTGCTCTCGCCCCCCATCACGACGACGTGCCTGCCGATCGGCACCGCCATCGTACCTGCCCGTTCCGTCGGCAGGTTCTCGGCCAGCGTCTTCCACAGGCCGGTGGTGAAGTCGTACACGTCGACCTCGGGGATCGTCTTGTCGAAGGGGTTCGGAAGATCCGTCGTCCGGCCGCCCGCGAGCACGAGCCGATTCCCCACCACCGACGCGAGGAAGTGATCCCGCGCCCGCGGCGCGTCCGGCAGAACGGTCCACGTGTTCGTGGCCGGATCGAAGCAGTCGAACCAAGGCCGCGCGCCGCCGTTGTGTCCCTGGTTGTTGCCGCCGACGAGGTAGATCTTGCCGTCATGGATCGCGGTCCCGGCGCTGCCGCGCGCTCGCGCAGCCGGCACCGACGAAACGACCTGCCAGACGTTCGTCTGCGGATCCCACGTGTACACCGAGACGACGTTCTGCTCGTTGGGGTAGCCGCCGGTGAAGGCCCCCACCACGTAGACGAGCCCATCCACGACGACGGGCTGGAAGTGGTGCATTTCGAACGGAGGCACGCCGACGCTCGTCCACGTGCGGTTCACGGGATCGTACTCCTGCGTCGGGCGGAAGCCGCGGCCGCCGATCAGGTAGAACTTGCCGCCGACCGTGACCGCCGCCGTCTCGTGACGCGCCAGCGGTGCGCTGCCGTTCGTCGAGGTCAGAAGCTGCCACGCGGTCGGCCGCGGCGGACCGAAGCGGACGATCCGCGCCACCGAGGGCACGCCCACGCCGTCGAACGCGAAAAGCATGTAGTGGCCGGGCGGCGCCTCGTGGCCCCGCGCGGGCGCGGTGACCGAAAGCGTCGCGCCCGCCTGGCTGAACCCGAGTTCGAGGAAGCGCTGGTCCGAGTTGGTGCCGTGGGTCGAACTCCCGAGCCGCACCAGCGTCACGCGGGAGATCGCAGCCCCCGACGCCATGCCGACGGCGAAGGTCTGGCTGTACGCAGCGACGTCGGGCGCCGATTGGATCAGCGGCCGCGGAGCGAGGCTACCGCTCGTGTCCGAGCGAAAGAGATACGGCGGCGTGTAGACCTGGGCGCTGAGCGGATCCTGGCCGCCTCCGGTCCAGACGCGGCCGTCGGGAAGCAGAAGCGCGGCGGAGCGGAAGCCGCGCGCGCGCCGCGCGCGCGACGTCAGGCTCCACTTCCCGGTGACCGGATCGAAGATCTCCCCGACGCGCCAAGGGGACGCGCTCACGCCGTCGGCATGCCCGGCGTTGCCGCCGGTGACCAGCATCGTTCCGTCCGCCAGGATCGTCGCGTTGTGGTCGGCGCGGCGGAACAGCATCGGATCGACGGCCTGCACCGTCGGGTTGGCTCCGCCCAGCGAGCAGCGCAGAGCGGAGCGCACCGCGCTTCCGTTGGAGGCGATCTGATCCACGCCACCGCTCAGAACCACGTAGTCGGGCCGCACCTGGGTGGAGGTGCCCCACGCGCGGCGAATGCCCTCGCGCGTGGACTGGAAGCTCCACGCGCCCGTCCCCGTCCGCGCGTCGATCATCCCCATCTTCTCGTCCCAGCCGGACCAGAAGACGCGACCGTCCGGCGCGACGTGGGCGCGCGGATACGTGAGATCGAGCGGCGCGTTGCCGACGCTCAGGTAGCCCGAAAGATCGACGCCGAGAAGCGTTCGCCAGGCGCCGCCCAGGAACACCTCAGGTCGCAGCGCTCCCGGCGCGGCGGCATCGCTGCCGCCGAGCGCGAGCACGCTTCCATCGCCGAGCGTCAGCGCCGTCGTGCCCCAGCGCGCCGACTCCATCGTCGCGGCGGGGATCCACGCGCCTGAACCCTCCAGAAACAGGCTCGCCTGATCGCGACCGAACGGCTGCCCGGAAGCGGCGCCGCCGTTGCGTCCGGCGAAGCCACCGAGCCCGAGCAGCGTGCCATCGGCGAGGCGCGCTTGCCCCGAGCCGTAGAGTTCCTCGGTCGGATGATCGACGGTGAAGTGCGAGAACGTCGCTGGATCGCTGACGTCCACGCGCGTCGAATCGTGGCTCGCCCCGGGCGAGGGATCGCCCGGGCCGGACGCGGCGACGCCCGCGTGACTCAGGATCGAGCCGTCGGGAAGAAGCGTCGCGTGGATCGGCTGGACCGGCCAGCTGAGCACCGGCTCCCACTGGCCACGAACGCGGCGAATCGCGCGCCCGTCGCGAACGGGCTGCCGGCCCTTGCTGACCAGAACGGGCTGCGCCCAGTCCGCGTGATCGGAGGTGAACCCGTCGTCGGCGTCCAGCGTGACGAGGAGCAGCTCGCGCACGCCTCGCACGTCGATTCGCCCGGTGAACAGCGCGGGATTCGTGTCGAGCCGAAGCCCCGAGTCGTAGAGCAGCGCGCCGTCGCCGAGGACCTGAAAGCGCGCCGAACCACCCGCAGGCGCGGCGTCATCGAGCCCTACCCAGGCAGAGAAGTACACCCCCGTGCCGCCGAGGTCGTAGGCGATGACGCTCGGCGCGCGCGTCCCGAGGCCCTTGCTGAAGGACTGTCCACCGATCACGAGCGGCGTGCCGTCGTTCGCACCGAGGCCGCCGACGCTCTGGTTGCGCTCGACCGGGCCGAGGCTGCCCTCGGTGAAGAGCGGCGTGAGGTCGGACAGCACGTACGTCGCCGAGGTCGGCGGACGATTCACGGCCGGCGGGATCGAGACGCTCCTGGAAGGCGTGATCTGGCTTGCGGCCGGCGCGGACACCGCGCTGATTGCGACGAAGGCCAGCCCGGAAAGCACGGGTTTGGCGAGGGCTCGGTGGAGGATGGACATGGTGGCGAGGCAGGCGTGGAGCGCGGATCTTCGGGACCGGTGGACGGAGGGACGTCGGGGCAGGTTCACCCCGATGGAGGGGAACACGCCAGGAGCGAAGCCTCACGTCATGAGTCTCACTTTAGAACGCGGTGGGCCGTCCCTAAACGTATCCTGTTGGAGCAGGTCGAAGTCGGCGTTCCCACCCAGCCGGCTGCCTCCCCCACGCCGTCATGAACTACTCGAGACTCGCCGCTTTCGTTCTCGCCGCAGCCGCTGCAGGCCCACCCACCCTCGCCGCACTGCGACAAGAAGCGGCCCCCACCCGATCGACCCGCCCTGCCGATGTCGCCTCTCCCCTCCTTCGGGACGTTCGGCTGATCGGTGCGAGCGCCACCGATGGATTCGGCAACGCCTCCGAGCTGGGAACCGAAGGGAACGTCCCGCTCGCCACGTTTCTGTCCGCCTGCCTCTCGGACGCGAACGCCGGGGTCCGCCTCAGCGAGAAGAGCACCAGCCAGTTCTTCATGGCCCCCACGGTCATCGGCGCCCGGCAGGTCACCTGGGCACGCAGGGGCGAGCCGAGCCTCGTGGTCGCCCTCGACTTTCTCTTCTGGTACGGCTGCGGCGTCGATCGCCAGAGGGACCCGCGCCGGATGACGGGCCTGGAGAAGGGGCTCCAGTGGCTGGAGACCATCGACTGCCCCCTGATCATCGGCACGATCCCGGATGTCACCCATGCACTCGACGGAAAGGGACCTCTGGGTGGACCGATCATCCATTTCTTCCAGCTGCCCAGCGAGGAGGATCGCCTCGCCATGAACGCGCGGATTCTGGAGTGGGCGTCCGAACGCCAGAACGTCGCGGTCGTGGACCTCTCGGCGTCGTTCCACGCGATCGTCGCAGGCGAGGCGATCGAGATCCGAGGCCAGACCTGGGAGGTCGGTGACGTCACCGACGCCCTCCAGCCGGACTTCCTTCATCCGAACGTCGATGGTTCCGTGATGACCGCCCTGTCCGTGGCCGATGCGATCGCCCGGCTCGAAGGCGCGGGTCCCGCGGACTTCGTGTTCGACTGCGCGGTGGTCAAGCAGCGAGCGCTGGAGCGGATCGAGCCGCTCCGGGAGCGCCACGCCGCCCGCATGGCGGCGCGCGCCCGGCGGGCCGCCGCGCGGGGGAAGTAGACTCGATGCCCCAGGTGTTCTTGAATTTCTCGGTTCGGCCTTGAGCTGCTCGTCCCCACTGCCGACCTTCTTCTGATGGCTCTCTTCCACCGCACTCTTTTGCTGGTCGCGCTCGTGATCCAGGCGGCCCTCGGGCCGGCTGGACTCACGCTGGACGTGTGCCACGGAAGACTGCAATGGGCGGCGCCGTCCGGTGAGTCCTGCTGCGGCGCCGAGGAGTCTGCGCCCGTGGCCTGCAGCTGCTCCCACGAGCACGAAGCGACGCCCGCCCGGCCCGAGCAACGACAGCCCTCCCTCGAGGACAGCGACGGCTGCTCGACCTGCTTCCAGGTCGCCGTGGACGGCTCGGACGATGCCTTCGAGGCGCGGAGCCTCGACTTCAGCCCCGTCCTGGCCTTGGTGCCCCTGACGGCGTGGACCGCGCTGCCGGCCCCTGCCCCCATGACGGCTGCGCCGCCGCTTTCGCGCGCGCCGCCCGGCTGCGTGCGACCTCACGGGCTCCTGCCCGGAACGTTCCCCCTGCGAATTTGAGCGGATACCAGTCGCCTGGCCCGTCCGGAGTGATCCGACGAGGCCATCGCTGCGCCTCCGTTTTCTCCTTCGCTTCGCGGAACTCCCATGCATCCCTACCGCGCCGTCCCTGCGGACGGCCCGTGCCCGCCTTCTTTCCAGGCGGGCCGCCGAATCACCTTTCAGCTCATCGGATGGTCGCTCGCCAGCTTCACGCTGGCGTGCCAGTCCTACGAGCCGATCCCGCTCCAGCTCGCCGATCACATGGATCGCGTGAGGGAGCGTATCGTCCTGCCTCCGAAGGCCTCTCCGCCCCGGACCGACGCCTTCGATCTCGAGGACGGCGCGAGCCTTGCCGAATGCGAGGCGCTCTCGCAGTTCTACAACGCGGACCTGCGCCTCGCGCGTGAGCGCGCCGGCGTCGCGCGGGCCAGCCATGACAACGCCGGACTCTGGAACGACCCCGTGTTTCAGTTCAGCGGCGGCCAGATCCTCTCGCCGAAGTCCGGCCTCGACTACAGCGGCCTGCTGTTCCTGACCCTGCCCGTTTCGGGCCGCCTCCAGGTCCAGAAGGATCGAGCGAACGCGGCTCTCGACGTGGAACTGCGCCGTATCGCGGACGCGGAATGGCGCGTTCGTGCCGAACTTCGGACCGCTTACTTCCAGTGGTCCGCCCTGGACCGTCGTCGCGCTCTGCTCAGGGAGCTCCTCGATCAGGTTGGACGGATCGGCAGCATCGCCAGCCAGCTGGAGACCGCCGGCGTGCTCAGTCGCGCACAGAGCCGCCTGATCCGGATCGAGCTCGTGGGTCGGCGCGCGGAGCTGCTCCGGGTCCAGCTGGAGGCCGACCTGGCGCGCGTGAGGGTCTTCGGACTGATCGGGCTGGCCCCGGACGCGCCGATCGAGCTGCTCGCTCCCTCCGTCGAAAGCCTCGAGGATACAGGTGCCCTGACGCCCGAGCGAATCCTGGCCACGAGCACGGAACTCGCCGTGCTGCACGCCGAGTACGAGCTCTCCGAGGAGACCCTGCGCCTCGCGATCCGACAGCAGTACCCGGACCTGAGCCTCGGCGTCGGCCCCGGCAGCGAAGGCGAGGACACGCGGATCCCGTTCCAGCTTTCCCTGCCGATCCCGCTTCTGAATCGCAACGCCCAGGCGATCGCGAAGGCGCGCGCGAGCCGTGAGGTCGCGCGCGTGGCCGCGGAGGTCGCCCTGGAGCGCATCGTCCGGGACGCAGAGCGCGCCTCGATGACACTGCGCTCCGTCCGGGAGCAGCGCGAGGCCATCGAAGGCGAGCTGAGCCCGCTCCTCGAAGAACAGTCGCGCACCATCGACGAACTCGCCGGCCTCGGCGATGTCGACGCCTTCTTGCTACTGGAGACCGTGAGCCGTCGCTACGACGCCGCCTCGCGACTGCTCGACCTCGAGGTCAGCGAGGCGACCGCCCGAATTCAACTCGCCCAGCTCGTCGGGCCACCGATTCAATTCGCCCAGCTCGTCGGGCCACCCAACCCCGAGCCCGCTGCACAGGATGCCAGCTCAGCCGCCACGGAAGCGCACCAGCCATGATGACTCCCACTCTCCTCCGGCAGGTACTCCTCGGCTGCCTCGTCTCTCTCTCCCTCTGGAGCTGCGACCAGCGGGCCGAATCCACTCCCGACGAACACGACCACGCGCACGACGCGGCCGGGGAAGCGGCCAACGCAGATGCGAATCGGATCGCGGTCCCGCCCGCCGTTCGACAGAACCTCGGCATCACCTTTGTCCGCGTCGAGCGGCGTGCCATCGAGAGCACGCTGCGCGTGCCCGGGCGCTTCGAGCTCTTGCCCTCGGCGCACGACGAGTACCGAACCGCGATCGCGGGTCGAGTCGAGCTCCATGTACGAGAGCTGGAGCGCGTCGAGGCGGGCCAGCCGCTCTACACCCTGAGCTCGCCGAGCCTCCATGGTCTCCAGGAGCGGCTGGCGGAAACCGAGGCCGCCGTACTGAAGCTCCAGTCCGAGATCGATGCGTACGCGTCTCTGATGTCAGCCCATGCGCAGCACGAGGCGCGCCTCGAGGAGAGCATCCAGATCCAGGAGAGCCGCGTCGAGCGACTCGAGCAGCTCGGCGAGGCCGGGGGCGGTCGCGTCACCGAGCTCCTCACCGCGCGTGGGGCTCTGGCGACGGCGCGCGCTGACCTCGCCGGTGCCCACGAGAAGGAGGCCGAGATCAGGGTGGCCCAGACGAAGAACCAGGTGGAGGTCGACGGTCTGTCGAATCTGCGGATGATCCTCCTCGGGTCGCTCGCCGCCGATACGGGCCTGACGCGCGCCGCCCTGCTCGAGGAAGTGACCGGCCCGGATGGCAAGGTTCAGCCGCGCTGGCGCGCGCTCACGGAAATCGTGGTGATGGCCCAGAACGCGAGCCGCGTCGAGTCGCTCGGGGTGACGAGCGGCACCTGGGTCGACGAGCGAGCGCTGATCTTGACGACCGTGCGGCCGGAGCTGCTCCGGTTCCACGGCATGGGACTCCAGAGCGATCTCGGCGCGCTCGACGACGGGCTCATGGCTCGCATCACGCCGCCGGGAACATCGAACGCCGTGGGCTCCGTGAGCCTGCAGGAGACCATGTCCGGGCCGCTTCAGATCGGTCTTGGCGGCAACTCGCAGAACCGGACGATCGACCTGTTCGTCGAACCCGAGGCGCTCCTTCCCTGGGCACGTCCGGGGGTCACGGCGCAGATGGAGATCGTGCTCCGGGCCTCCGAGAGCGAAGAGCTCGCGATCCCGCTGGCGGCCGTCCGTCAGGATGGACTCCACTCGGTCTTCTTCCGGCGCGACCCGAAGAACCCCGCCGAGGTGATCCGCGTCGAGGGCGACTTCGGCGCGAACGACGGGCGCTGGATCTCCGTGCTGAGCGGCCTGCGCGACGGCGACGAGGTCGTGCTCGACGGTTCGTTCCAGCTCATGCTCGCCACGAGCGGAACGATGCAGAAGGGCGGACACTTTCACGCGGACGGCACCTTCCACGAAGGGGAGGACTGATGCTGCGCGCGCTCATTCGCTTCTCGCTGCAGTACTCCTCGCTGGTGCTGCTCTCGGCGCTCCTCATCGTCGGCTACGCGGGTCTCCGGCTGCCCGAGATGAGCGTGGACGTGTTCCCCGAGCTCAACGCCCCCACCGTGACGATCATGGCGGAGGCGGGCGGGCTCGCGGCCGACGAGGTGGAGCAATACGTCAGCTTCCCCATCGAGTCGGCCGTCAACGGCATGACGGGCGTGCGCCGCGTTCGCAGCGCGAGTGCGATCGGCCTCTCCATCGTCTGGGTCGACCTCGACTGGGGCGCGGATCTGTACGACGCGCGCCAGCTCGTGGCCGAGCGGCTCTCGACCGTTCGTGAGAATCTGCCGGCCGAGGTGATCCCGTTCATCACGCCGATCACGTCGATCGCGGGCGAGATCATGCTGATCTCGCTCTCGTCACCTGGAGGTGAGATCAGCCCGCTGGAGCTGCGCTCCTACGCGGAGTTCGATCTGCGCAACAAGGTGCTTGCCGTCCCCGGCGTGGCCCAGGCGGTCGCGATCGGCGGGGACTTGCCCGAGTACCAGGTCAACGTCAGCCAGGATCGCCTGCGGCTCCACGGGCTCACCATCGGCGACGTCGCGGACGCGGCGCGCGAGGCCCACAGCACCGCGAGCGCGGGCTACCTCACGAACGTCGACAGCCAGGAGATCCCGATCCGCCAGAAGAGCCGCGTCACGGCCGCCGAGGATATCGCGGACACGGTCGTGCGCTTCGAGGACGGCGTGCCCCTGACGATCGGGCAGGTGGCTGACGTGCAGCTCGGCCCGGCGCTCAAGCGCGGCACGGCCTCCGAGAACGGCGCGAAGGCCGTCGTCCTCACCATTCAGAAGTCGCCGGGCACGAACACGCTCGCCCTGACGGCCGCCTTGGACGCACTGTTCGATCAGATCGAGACCACGCTGCCTCCGGGCATGGAGCTCAATCGGGACGTGGTGCGTCAATCGCACTTCATCGAGCGAGCCGTCGACAACGTGACGAAGGTGCTCGCCGAGGCGGTGATCATCGTGCTGCTCGTGCTCGTCCTGTTCCTGATGAACCTTCGCACGACGATCATCACCCTGACGGCGATGCCGATCTCCCTCGCGGTCGGACTGCTGCTCATGGACGGGATGAACCTCGGGCTCAACGTCATGAGCCTCGGCGGTCTCGCCGTGGCGATCGGCGTGATCGTCGACGATGCGATCATCGACGTGGAGAACGTCTTCCGAAGGCTGCGCCAGAATCGCGGGCTGCCGGAGGCCGAGCGCCGCGCCGTCCCGGACGTGATCTTCGACGCGAGCAACGAGATACGCCCTGCGATGGTCTTCGCGACGATCATCATCGTGATGGTCTTCCTCCCGCTCCTGTTCCTGCAAGGGCTCGAAGGCCGCTTCTTCCAGCCGCTCGCGCTCACCTACATCGTGTCGATCCTCGCGTCGCTGCTCGTGGCTCTCACGGTCACGCCTGCGCTCTGCCAGCTGCTGCTGCGCGGGAAGCTCGGATCCGAGGACGCCACGCGCGAGGGATTCGTGGTGCGCGCGATCAAAGGAGCCTATGCACCGACGCTGCGCCTGGCGATCCGCCTGCGGGTGCCGGTGCTGGGGGCCGCCGCGGCGGCCACGGTCGCGGCGCTCTGGGTGGCCGCCAGCTTCGGGACGTCGTTCCTGCCCTCGTTCAACGAGGGCACGTTCACGATCTTCCTGCTGGCGCCACCGGGGACTTCGCTCGAAGAGAGCGACCGCCTCGCCACCGGCGTGGAGCGCCAGCTCGCGGCGATCGAGGGTGTTCACGCCGTGGTGCGTCGAACCGGGCGAGCCGAGCGCGACGAGCACGCCGAACCCGTGAGCAACTCCGAGGTCGAGGTGAGCCTCGAGGACGGCGCGGATGCCCACCGGGTGCGCGACGAGATCGACGCGCTGCTCGCCTCGGTTCCGGGGATCACGACGATGATCGGGCAGCCGATCGAGCATCGCCTGAGCCATGTGCTCTCCGGGACGCCGGCGGCCGTGGCGATCAGCGTCTACGGCGAGAACCTCGCCGGTCTGCGGGCCGTGGCCAAGGAGATCGAGGAAGAGCTGAAGGAGCTGCCGGGCGCCCGCGACGTCAACGCGAACCGCGAGGTCATGATCACGTCCCTGCCCGTCGAGTACCGTCGGCGCGATCTCGCGGCGGCCGGCCTGACGCCGGGCATGGCGGCCGAGCAGGTCAGCCAGGCGATCTACGGCGAGGTCGTCGCCAAGGTCAACCAGGGCGTTCGCCAGTACGACCTCGTCGTGCGGCTGGATCCAGCGGAGCGTGAATCGATCCGCCAGGTCCGCGATCTCCAGCTCGAGGGCATCGAGGGCGCGATCGTTCGCCTCGGCGATGTGGCGAGTATCGGGCCCGAGCGATCCAGCAACCTGATCACGCGGGAGAACGCCCAGCGGAAGGCGGTCATCTCCCTGAACGTGGCGGAGGGCTCCAACCTCGGCGACCTGGTGGCGGCAGTGAAGGCGCGCGTGGATCCGATCGTGTCCGCGTCCGGCTTCACGGTGAACTACGGCGGCCAGTTCGAGGCCCAGCAGGCCGCGGCCCGCACCATCGCGGTGGCGGGCGGTCTCGTGGCGATCCTCATGCTCATGCTGCTGCAGATCTCGACCGGCTCGCTGCGCGCAGCGGTGCTCGTGATGCTCAACATGCCGCTCGCCCTGATCGGCGGGATCGCCTCGATCTTCATCGCGTCGCCCGCTCCGGCGCTGGCGAACCTCGCGGCCCTCCTCGGCGGCAGCCCGAACTACTCCCCGCCCATCCTGTCCATCGCCGGGATGGTCGGCTTCATCACGCTGTTCGGCATCGCGGTCCGCAACGGGATCCTCCTGATCGGACACTACAACCACCTCATCGAAACCGAGGGCGCGGACGTGACCACCGCCGTTTTCCAGGGCTCGATGGAGCGGCTGGTGCCGATCCTGATGACCGCCATCTCCGCGGCGCTGGGCCTCGTTCCACTGGCCATGGCGGCGGGCAAGCCAGGCAGCGAGCTGCTCGCGCCCCTGGCCATCGTCACCCTCGGCGGCCTCATTACCTCCACGTTCCTGAATCTCGTCGTCGTGCCCGCGGGGTATTCTCTCGTGTTCCAGCGTCGTCGATCCGTCCCGACCTCCAGCGCCCAGGGCGCCCCTATTCGTCATGCGTAACTCGCTTCCATTCGTCAGCCTTCTCTGCGCGTCCAGCCTCTTCGTCCTCGGCAGCTGCGGAGGCGGCGAGGCGCACGACGAACACGCGGGGCATGACCATGCGCCCGGAGAGCACGTAGACGGCGCAGAGCAGCCGAACGATCACGCGGCGGAGATGGAGGAGCGCGGTGCGGTCGATCTCGGGTCCATCGAGATCGCAGGGGCCACGCTCGTCCTCGACGCGGCGGCCTCTCCCACCCCCGGCGAGACGGTGACGATCAATGCCAACGTGAAGTCGGGCAAGCTCCCGGAGACCCTGCGCATGTGGTACGGACTCGAATCGGCCGTCGGCTCGATGAAGGCGAAGGCCGACGTGCACGACGATCATTTGCACGTCGACGTGGAGATCCCGGCGGAGGCCATGCAAAGCCCCATGCTCTGGCTGGAGGCGCAGGCCGCTTCGGGCGAGAAGCAGATCGTCTCGGTCGCCTACCCGGAGACCACGAAGTAGCGACCTGCGATTTTCCGTCACAGGCCAAAAAGCGGCGCGAATCCCTGCTCACCATGAGCAGTCACGAGATCACCATGAGTGCCAGCCACGAAACCGGCCCGTCCGTTACCGAACCCGGATCCACTTCCGGATCCACTTCCGGGGCCGCCCCTGATTCGAGCTCAGGCTCCAGATGGCCCCAGCGCGTGGCCTGGGTCGCGGGCGCGGCGGCCCTGATCGCCGGCGTTCGCCTGCTCCCCACCGCCGATTGGATCGAGGCCGTCAACGGCCAGGTCGAGTCCCTCGGCGCCTGGGGTCCGCTGGCCTACGGCGCGTTCTACATCGTGGCGGCGCTGGCTTTCATCCCGGGCTCCGCGATCACGATCGGCGCGGGCGCGCTGTTCGGCCTCGGGCTCGGAACGGTCGTGGTCTCGATCGCGTCGACCGCCACCGCGGCGCTCGCCTTTCCGCTGGCGCGAAGCCTGTTCCGGAAGCGCGTCCAGAGCTTCGCCAGCGAGCGGAAGTCGTTCCAGGCCATCGACCGCGCCATCGCCGACGGCGGCTGGAAGATCGTGGGACTGCTGCGACTGTCGCCCGTCGTACCCTTCAGCGCGCTCAACTACCTGCTCGGGCTCACGAACGTACGCTACGTGCCGGCGATCCTCGTGAGCTGGGTCGCGATGCTGCCCGGCACGCTGCTCTACGTCTACTTCGGAGCGATCGGTCGCGACGTGGCGGGCGGGAAGGAGCGCGGCCCCTTCGAGTGGGCGCTGATGATCGCAGGCCTTCTCGCGACGCTCGTCGTGACCGTGGTGCTCACTCGCATGGCGCGCTCGCGCATGCAAGCCGACACGGACCTCTCCGCCGACGCCTGATCCCCCGCCAGGAAGCGACCCCACCATGGATTCGAACACACTGCCCGAGCTTCGTCCGCTGAACGAGGCCAATCAGAAGCTACGAGATCTCGTTCATCCCAAGGGCTGGCCGCAGCCGACGCCGAAGGGACGCTACAACCTCGTCGTGCTCGGCGGCGGGACCGCCGGCCTCGTGGCAGCCGCTGGAGCCGCAGGCGTCGGCGCGCGCGTTGCGCTCGTCGAGAAAGACCTGCTCGGCGGCGACTGCCTCGTCACCGGATGCGTGCCGTCCAAGGCGCTGATTCGGTCGGCCCGCGCCGCGAAGGAAGCGCGGAACTCGGGCCACCTCGGGGTCCATGCCGAAGGGGTCACGGTCGACTTCGCAGCGATCATGGAGCGCATGCGCGCCCGTCGATCCGAGATCGCGCGGAACGACTCGGCGAAGCGCTTCACCGAACTCGGCGTGGACGTGTTCCTCGGCGAGGGCCGGTTCACCGGTCAGAGCACGCTGGAGGTCGGCGGACAGACCCTGGAATTCGCTCGCGCCGTCGTGGCCACCGGCGCGAAGGCCGCGATGCCGCCGATCCCGGGGCTTGCCGACGCGGGCGTTCTGACGAACCAGACGCTGTTCTCGCTGACCGAGCTCCCGGAGTCCTTGATCGTCGTGGGCGGCGGGCCGATCGGCTGCGAGATGGCCCAGACGTTTGCGCGCTTCGGCTCGAAGGTGACCCTCGTCGAGGGTGGTCCGAGGATCATGTCGAACGACGATCCGAAGGCGGCCGAGGTCGTTCAGGCGGCGCTGCTCCAGGACGGCGTCGAGCTGCGGCTGAGCACGAGGGTCGAGCGGTTCGAGGCCCCCACCACCGACGGCAGGAAGCGCGTGGTCGTCGGGAGCGGCTCGGAAGCCGAAACGATCGAGGCGGCGGAGATCCTGCTCGCCATCGGACGTGCTCCCAACGTTCAGGGGATCGGACTGGAGACGGCAGGAGTGGATTTCGATCCACGCAAGGGCGTCACCGTGGACGATCGCCTGAAGACCTCGAACGATCGGATCTACGCGGCGGGCGACGTGGCCTCGAAGTACCAGTTCACCCATGCGGCGGACTTCCTGGCGCGAACCGTGATCCGAAACGCGCTGTTCTTCGGTCGCCAGAAGGCGAGCGATCTCGTCATCCCGTGGGCGACCTACACGGATCCCGAGGTGGCCCACGTGGGTCTCACCGAAGCTCAGGCCAAGGCCGAGGGCGTGGCGCATGCGGTCATCGAGATCGAACTCGAGGACAACGATCGCGCGGTCGTCGATGCCGAGACGTCAGGCTTCGTCAAGATCCTGCACGACAAGAAGGGCAAGGTGCTCGGCGGCACCGTCGTCGCCTCCCATGCCGGGGAGATGATCGGCGAGCTGGTCACGGCGGTCCAGCACGGAACGACCCTGGGTACGCTCAGCGGAGTGATTCACCCCTACCCGACCGTCGCCGACGCGATACGGCGAGCGGGCGATCGGTTCAATCGGACCAAGCTGACGCCGTTCACGGCGGGCCTCCTGAAGACGGTGCTCGCGATCCGGCGCTGACGCCCCCCGGGAAACGGCTGGAGGTGGAGGAATCGAGCCGGGTTCGGTGCCGCCACTTTCCATCCAATGATCAGGCTGCCTTGACGACGCCCAGTTCGACCACGTCCGACTTGACGGGGTTCCCCAGGAAGCGCGTGATCACGTCGATGTCGTCCTGGGGAAGGGCGTTCTCGATCACCTCGGTGACCGTGGTCAGAAGCGATCCGCGGAAAGCCATTGGCGTGTCGTAGGGCTCTCCCTTCATCATCTTGAAGTTGAGGCGCGTGTTGAGCATCGCCCACTGGCTCCGGAGTTCCACGAGGCGCAGCGCCAGGTGAAGGGAGCTCGAATCGAGCGAGGAGATGTCATCGATCAGGTGGACGGTCTCGTCACGAACGGACTCGATCCAGGACTGAAGCTCGTTGGCGGCCGCCGAGGAATCCTCGGGAAGGTCGCGCATGATGGTCGCCCAGCTCTTTTCGATATCAGAGGAGACGAGAGCGGCTCGGCAGTTGGTGTAGTTGGCCATGGGGTAGGTTTGGGGTCAGGCGCTGAAGGGCGCCAGGTAAGCGTGACCGGAGTGAATCTCCGGTGAGAGGTGAGCGCTCTGATCAGCGGCCGACTCCTCGATGAGGATGGAGCCGCTGGCGAGAGCAGGGAGCACTTGGCGCAGAAAGGCCGCCTGCTCCGTCCAGCCAGTGGGCACGAGCACGACCTTGCCTTCGCCTGCGTGAGAGGCGTTGGTAAAGGCGGTTCGCACGCGATCGATGGAGAGGGCCCATGCCGGGTGCAATGAAGCAGGCGCAGGCCGATCAGGTTCAGTTCCTTTCGGTAGAGGCCCGGCGATCCCCGAGGGGATCAGCGAGCTCTGGCCGGATCCATCGCCGTGGAGGAACACGCGACCACCGGGCTCCTGATCCCCCGCGGGCGAGTCGCCGCCGGGGCACCGTGAGCCAAGGAGCACGTCGCATTCGATCCAACAGCAAGCGAGCAACACCTGCATCACCGCCGCGCCGGGCGCGAGGTCGACGCCCACGGTATCGCCAGCTCGAAACCCCAGCCCACGCATTCGTTCGACCCATACCCGTGATCCGGTCCAAAGGGACGCGGCAGGAATCATCTCTTCGTTGGAGCGAAAGAGAGGCGTCGACTGATCATGAAATCGTGCGAAGAGCGTCGACTTCAGGGGCGGTGCGACAGGGATTTGCATTTCATCGGTTGCTGGAGCAGCTAGAAGACGTGCGGCTCTCAGCTTTTCTTCACGAAGATCCAGTTGGTCTTGCTCGCAGCGTCCCGGTAGAGGTGGACCTTCACCGGCGTCGGGCTCATCTTGTAGGTGAACGTGTAGGGAAACAGGTGGTTCAGCGTGCCGGCTTCGACACCCTCCTTGAAGATGCCGCGGAAGAGCGCGTTGTTCGTGCAGACGGCGACTTCGGTGAAGAAGTTCTTGCCGGCCACGGAAGCCGGGGTGCGGCCGCCGAGCTCGGACTCGTACTTGTTGTAAAGCTGGATGCTGCCTTCGTCGTCGACCTTGACGACGCCGAAGTCGAGGCCGTCGATACCGGCAGGAGACATGGTCGGGATGCTCTGCGCGAGTGACGGGTCGCAGAAGCTGTTGCCGGCAAGCTTGGAGGCCTGGGAGGCCATGGCGGTGTTGAGAGTCGCGGACATGATGCTGGGGTTTGGAAAGAGTCTTGGGGGGTCGACAGAAACAGGTGGGTGGCGAGTCGTCGAATCAGATCGCGCGGCAGCGCATGCGCCACGTCAGCGGGCCGGTTTTGCCCTCGAGTGAAACCTCGACCTTGCCGAGTGCGGCCGAGAGGCCCGAGGCCAGCGGAACGAGCTGCGAGCTGAGCGAGACCTGGACGTCTTCCTTCGACTGTGCTTCTCGCTCCGCGTACAGCGACTCGAGCTGGGCAGACATGCTCTGGACCATGTCCACGAGCTGCTGGGCGTCGGAAACGCCGAGCACCTGCTCGAGGGTTTCACGCTCCTGGTAGAGGGCTGCGAGCTGATGCTCCAACCCCCCATGACTTTCGAAGGCAGTGGGTTCCATGAAGTGCGGGTGGGTGATCTGGATGAGAGGTCGGCCTGGGGCCGAGCCAGTTGACGAGCACGTCGCGTACTTGCTTCCCTGGCTGACAGGGGCTATTGGCCTCGAGGCATAGCCCCAATTAGGGAAATCACTTAATAGCTTCACCGGGCTGCCATATCCTCGTATGCGGTGCCTTCCGGGGCCTGGAACGGATCCGAGTGGCCCTCATTCGATCCGTGCCGCGCGGAATCACGCCGCAGGATCGGCGCGGGCGCGGCTGGATTCCCCGGCTGCCGTCCTATGCTCCCCGGGTGACCCCAACCATCCAACGAGAGCCGAAATTCGCGGGCGAAAGTGCCCTTCCCACGATCGTCGTTCTCGGAGGCGGGTTCGGAGGACTGGCGGCGGCGAAGGCCCTTCGGAAGGTCAAGGCCCGGATCGTCGTCATCGACCGACAGAACCACCATCTGTTCCAGCCGCTGCTCTACCAGGTGGCCACGGCGGGGCTGGCGGCACCGGACATCGCCTCGCCGATCCGCCGGATCCTGCGCAAGCAAAAGAACACCGAGGTTCGCTACGCGGAGGTGACCGCAATCGACCCCGAGACGAAGACGATCGCCATGGGCGATCGAAGCCTCGGATACGACTATCTGGTCATCGCCACCGGAGCCACCCATTCGTACTTCGGCAACGACCAGTGGGGCGCGGTCGCCCCCGGCCTGAAGACCCTGGAGGACGCGCACGAGATCCGGGCGAAGGTGCTCCGCGCGTTCGAGAGTGCGGAGGTCACCGATGACGCGGAGGAGCAGCGCGCCTGGCTTCGGATGGTCGTCGTGGGCGCGGGACCGACGGGCGTGGAGCTGGCGGGTGCGCTGGCGGAACTCTCGCGCAAGATCCTCGACAAGGACTTTCGACACTTCGATCCGCGCGGAACGGAGGTCCTCTTGATCGAGGGCGGCCCGAGGGTTCTGCTCGCCTACCCCGAAGACCTCTCCGAGAAGGCAGAGGATCAGCTGCGGTCGCTCGGCGTGACCGTGCGCAAGGGCGCCATGGTCTCCAACATCACCGAAGAGGGCGTGACCATCGGAGAAGCGGAGTTCCTGCCAGCGAAGACGGTCCTCTGGGCCGCCGGTGTCCAGGCGTCCAGGATGCTCGGCGCCACAGGTGCGAAGACGGATCGCGCGGGGAGAGTGCAGGTCGAGCGGGACCTCTCCATGCCCGGGCATCCGGAGGTCTTCGTGATCGGAGACGCGGCGCACTTCGAACAGTACGGGGCGCAGATCCCTGGAGTCGCTCCTGCCGCAATGCAGATGGGCCGACACGCGGGCGACCAGATCCAGCGGCTCATGAAGAGTCGCGGGACCGAGGCCTTTCACTACACCGACAAGGGTTCGATGGCGACGATCGGTCGGGCCTCCGCCGTGGCCAATTTCCGCGGCAGGCACCTCAGCGGATTCCTGGCCTGGATGGCCTGGCTCTTCATCCACCTCATCTTCCTGATCGGCTTCCGCTCGCGGCTCGTCGTGCTGATCAACTGGTTCTCGGCCTACGTCGGCTACCGGCCCGCAGCCCGCGTGTTCGCCGAGATGGCGAAGGCCGATGACAGCACGAGCCCGCGCGCAGCCGAGGAATGATCGGGAGGCTGCAAACGGTCGCCGCTGGCGTCCCACGGCGTCGATCGGTTCAATGGCAGAATGAGCGAATCATTCCCGAGCGGCCCGCCCCCTTTGCCTCCCCAGGGCGGCCCGGCTGAAGTCCCCCACGCCCCGGCCGCCGGCTCCGTGTACTACGGAACCTCGGGCCCGGATTCGCGTGTCTTCCCGACCCTCAGCCCTGGCGCGTGGATCACCTTCGCCGTGCTGGCGGCAGCCCTGGCCTCCACGAACATCTACACGACGCTCTTGATCGGCTGGGGCGACACCGGGTCGATCGTGGCGGTGCTCGCGGCGTTCGCCGTGCTGAAGGTGATCAGCGGCCAGCGAACATCGGTGCACACGCTGAACCTCGGCCAGACGATGGCGAGCGCGGGCGGCAGCGTCGGCTTCGCGGTCGCGAACTACGCGGCCGTGTACATCGTCGATCCAACGTTTCGGCCGCCCACGTGGCAGCTCATCATCCTGTTCATCGGGATGGGCTGGATGGGAGCGATCGTCGGTTCATCGGTGCGCAGATCGATGGTCGGGTACTTCTTTCCGTCGGGCACCGCGTGCGCGGTCATCCAGACCTCGGTCGCGAGGGAGCTGGCGCCGGGCGAGCGAAACCGGCCGGTGTGGCTTCTCACCTTCTGGGGCCTGATCGCTTCGGTGCTGACGATCCCGTCGAAGATCACCGGCTCGAGGGGTGGGCACGCGCTCGTCGGTGACCTGAACTTCAAGCTGGGCGGTCACGACATGGGCGTCGGGATCGATCCCCTGTACTACGGCATCGGCATCGTCGTCGGCCCGCGGGTCGGGATCGGGATGCTGCTCGGCGCACTCGTCACGCCCTTTCTGATCGTCGACGGACTGGCAGGCGGAGCGCTCGAAGGGGAAACCGGCGACTGGGTGAAATGGACCGCGATCGCCGTGCTGACGATCCCGACGTTCGCGACCATCCTGTTCGCCTACTTCTATCGCCAGCCCGCCGTGGTTCCCTCGGGCTTCACGCCGGGCGTGACGCACCACGCAACGCCCAAGGGCCGATTCCCGCTCTTCGGGCTGATGTTCCTCGCAGGGGCGATCACGGTGGCCATCCTGGCCAAGTCGGTCTTTCACATGCCGTACCACGTATCAGCGATCGTCGCGGCGGTGGCCTGGCCGATGTGCGTGGTGAACGGGCGCGTGACCGGCGATACGGACATCAACCCCGTGCGCCTCGTGGCGATCGTGCTGCTGTCCGCGTTCTTCTGGCTCATCTCCGATGACATCGGGGAGTACCGCGTGCTCGCGATGCTCGGCATGGCGGTCGTCGGCGGAACGCTCGCGAGCACCGCGGTGGACATGATGCAGGACTACCGCACGGGCTACCTCGTCGACGCCAACCCCACGCACCAGACCTCGGTGCAGTTCGTGGGTACGGCGGTGGGCGCGATCGCGTCGATCCCGATCCTGAACCTGCTTCTGGAACAGCTCGGCATCGGCGCGGAGAGTTCCCTTCCCGCGCCAGGTGCGACCATCTGGGCGGCGATGGGAGAGACGGCGGCAGGCGGGTTCAGCCCGTCGTCGGAGCTGATCTGGGCGATCGTACTCGTGAGCGTGATCGGCTCCTTCTACGCGTTCCTGACGGTTTGGCCGAAGACAGCAGCGTGGATGCCGTCACTGTTCGGGTTCGGCATCGGCATGCTGATCGGGGTGCCAGCATCGGCGGCGATCTTCCTCGGCGGGATGATCAAGTGGGTCGTGATGCGCGTCTACACCGCCGGCAAGAACGACGAGGAGAGGGCTTCCCGGCGCGAGGACGGCGACAACGACACGATGCTCGCGGGCGCGTCCGTGTTCGCCGCCGCCGCGCTCGTCAGTATCGCTCTGGTGCTACTGACGACGCTGTTCGAATCGATGGGCGTCGATCTGTTCTACCTGGCGGGCGGGCACTGACCGGCGCTCCCGGACGTCCACCGCGTGGAACTCAGCTCCTCGGCTCGACCCTCTTCGGCCAGCTTCTCCAGACCCGCTCGCAGCGACCTCGCTGCGATCGGGTGGAGATGCGCTTCCACGTCGGCGTAAACGCGGGCGACCAGATCCGACTCTTCCGACACGCCCTCCTCCAGCGCCTTCACAAGCGCATCCTCGCGGCGCTGGCGGTGCTCCACGTAGCGGTGCAGCAGCGTCCGGCCGTCGCTCGCCACCGGGCCATGGGCCGGGTGTAGCACCGCGTTCTCGCCCAGGAGGGACGCCGCCCGCTCCAGGCTCTCCAGGTATTGCCCCATGTTCCCCTCCGGCGGATCGATCACGATCGTCGACACCGTCGAGACGAGATCTCCCGCGATCATCGCTCCGTAGCGCGACTCGGTGAACACGAGGTGACCCGGGGCATGGCCCGGCGTGTGGTGAGCGGTGAGCACCCAGCCAGGGGTTCCGTCCGGCGCGGTGCCGAGCGGCAGCTTCACGCCATCGTTCAAGGGACGCTGGTTCTCGACCGATAGCGCGAGCCGCGCGAACGTCTCCTCGTGCGCCAGCACCGGTACGTCGTAGCGCCGCGCCGTCGCCTCCACGGCTCCCACGTGATCGGGGTGGTGATGGGTCAGGAGCACGCCGACGAAATCCCGCGGCGCTTCCCCACCCTCTCCCGCGATCCGCTCGTCGATCAGATCGAAGAGCCGCGCCTGCTCCGCCTCGTCCACCGGCGCGGGATCGACCGCGAAGAAGCGCTCCTCACCCACTAGGTAGCAGTTCGTCGTCGTGGCCGGCGGCAGCGTCTTCGTCGCCAGCGGAGCCATGATGATCCCGGGCACATTCCGGATCGGATGGAGCTTGCCCGCTTCCAGGCCCGCCGCCAGCCCCGGCATCTCCTCCAGGAAGCCTTCCAGCCCCAGCTCTGCGAGGTGCTCCAGCATGAACACCACGGGCGGTGCGACAAGGCGCTCGCCCCGCGTCCAGGACGCGAGTAGCTCGGCGGGCGTCCAGAACGAGCCCTCCACCAGCTCTCCCTCGATCACCTCCGGCTCCCACCCAGATGCTCCCAGGCCTCCGAGGTCGAGACTCTCCAGCGCCACGTGCACGAAGCGCGTCCGGTAAAGCACGGGCGCGAACGGCGGCGTCGTCAGACGCGCAAAGGGAACAGCCGCCTCCAGGACCTCCACGGCCCCATCGAGGTAGCCACGGAAGGCCCGGCTCGCAGGCGCACTGTCCCGCTCCAGAAGTCCCGCGCGCAGCGACCCTGCGGGCGCCAGCCGCGCATCCAGCAGACCCACTTCCTCGAACAGTTCCCGGAACGAGCACCGCTGGTGAGCCACGTCTGCATCTGGCTCGCCGTCATGGTCCGCAAGGTCGACGCCGCCGCCCGGAAACGCCCAGTAGCCTCCGAAGAATCGAAGGATCGGATTCCGACGGACACAGAGCACTTCGACGCCGTGTCCCGATCCGCGCGTGACCAGCGCAGCCGTTGCAATTCGTGTCTTTCCCATGGCCCCCAAGTCTCTACGATTCGGGGCCCATGCGCACCGTCTCCCCCAGAAGTTGTCACGCCTCTCTCGGCCGTCTGCCCGGCGCACGCCGCGGAGACAGCGGCGCCGTCCTCGGCCGCGTTCTCGGCAAGCTGTTTCTCGTGCTGATCGCGTTCCTCGCGCTCTTCGAGACGGTCCCGAGGTTCCTCGAGATCCCCGGCCTGAAGCGCGAAACGCTCGACCCCGTCTACCTCACGAGCCTCGAGCACCAAAAGTTCGAGCCCCACCCCTACCTGATCCTCACGCCCAAGCCGGGCAGATACGGCAACCCCAGGAAGAAGGAGGTCTCCCACAACTCGGCGGGCTTCCGCGGCGCCGAGGTCCCACTCGCGAAGCCCGAAGGCGGCCTCCGTATCGCCTGCATCGGCGGCTCCAGCACCTACGGCACCGGCCCCACGAAAGACGAGTTTGCCTGGCCCGCGCGCCTCCAGGCGATCCTCTCCGACGAACTCAGTCCGCGCGCGGTCGACGTCATCAACGCGGGCGTTCCCTCGTTCAACAGCTTCGAGTCCCTCGGCAACCTCGCCTTCCGCGTCCTCCCCTACCGGCCCGACATCGTACTCATCTATCTCTCGACGAACGATGCCGAGTGCGCTCTCTGGCCCGACCCGACCTTCGACAACCGTCACTACCGGCTCAGCTGGTCCACCTACCGCCCCTCTCCGATCGAACCCATTCTGGAGAAGAGCATGCTCTACCTCGCGTGGCGCAAGTACGCGACGGACTACCTCAGCCAGCGCGCCGATCTCGGCTACGTCACCAAGGTCGTCCCGCCCGGCGAAACCGGCCTGGCTCTCGCGCGCCGTGAGCTTCCTCCCGAACTCCGCTCTCCTCCCGAGACGGGCTTCATCAACTTCCAGCGCAACCTCGTATCCCTCCTGGCCGTCGCAGAAGCCCATGGCGCGCGCCCGGTGCTCATGACCCAGGGCATCTTTTCCCCCGATCCGGAGGGAGAGCACCTCGATTCCGGCAAGACTCGTCGCGCCGCCCAGGGCCGGATGACCGAGATCGTCCGCACGGTGGCCAAGGAGCGCGGCGTCCCCCTGGTCGAACTGAAGCCCGTTCTCGAGGCCGCCGCCGCCGCGCAGGTCGCGGAAACCGGCCAGCAAACTCTCTTCGCCGACAGCGTCCACCTCTCCAACGACGGCACCGCGCTCCTGGCGACGACCCTCGCTGCCGAACTCCATCGACTCGGCCTCCTCTGACCCCGACCCCCCAAAAGATGCCTTCCGCTTCCGCCCCCATGCAAGACGTTCGCGTCCTGCACCTCCTTCCGGACCAGGGCGTCGGCGGCATCCAGCGCTTCGTCATCGAGCTCGTGCGTCATGAGCGCATGGATCAGGCCTCCGACGAGATCGTTCTCACCGAGCGCCCTCTCGACGTCGAACGCGACTTCCTCGCGCCCGCGACCCCCGCCCACTTCCTTGGCCTCCTGGGCGAGAGCACGGCCGTCCGCGCGAAACGCCTGGCCGACCTGGCCGAGTCACGCTCCGCCCAGACTCTCCTCGTCTATCGCGCGGCCGACCTTCCGCTGGCGCTCGCCGCCAGGCGCCACACGATCTCCGGCACGAAGGGCGCGCTCCGCGTCGTCACCCAGCTGTTCGACGCGCCCCTGATCCCTGCCCGGGAGCCCAGGGGTCTGCTCGGCCGCGTCTTCGGCGCCCGTAGCGAACCGTCCCTCGACCTCAGCGAGGTCGATGAGTTCTTCGTGGCCAGCCCTGCCCTGCTGGCTCCCTGGCACGCCGCCGGCGCCACCCCCGTCTTGCGCGCCGCCGCCGTCGACACCCAGCGCTTTCACCCCCAGAACGTCCAGTCCTCCTGGCGCAGCGCCCGCCTCCCCGACCCCGGCACCCTGCTCGTGGGTTCGCTCATGCGGGCGGAGCCCGGCAAGGACCATCGCGTCTTGATCGATGCCGTCCAGAGGCGCCACGCCAGCGGCCGCCCGACTGCCCTCATGCTCGTCGGCGACGGCTCCCTCTACCCGTCTCTTCGGGAGGAGTCGAAGGGCTCTGATGTGCTCTTCGTACGCCGCCGAGTCCTCGACGCGCCCGGCTTCTTCGGCCGTATCGACGCCTTCGCCCTGCACTCGGCGACCGAGCTGATCCCGGTCGCGCTGCTGGAGTCCCTCGCCTGCGGCCGCGCCGCGACCGTCGCCGACCCCGGCGGCGTGGCCGAGCTGGTGGGCCGCGACGCTGCGCTCTTCACGCCCCCCGGCGACGTGGACGCCGTGATCCAGGCCCTCGACCGCCTGGCCGACGAGGCTTTCCGGCACGAGCTCGGCGAGACCGCGCGAAAGCGCGCCCTCCAGAATCACCACCTGGGCCGCCTTCGGTCGCAGCTCGCGAGCTCCTACACCGCCGCTACCTGAACAGCACCTCCACCGCGTTCGTCAGGTTCGTGGTGGTCGCTCCCAGACCGTCGTGGTCGCGGTACCAGCACTGGAACGTGAACGTGTCGCCGGCGGTCGCCGCCACGGCGCCGCTGGAGGATGGAATCGCGTTCAGATCCACGTGGAGGCAAGCGTCGCCCGCGCTTCCTGCGGACAGCACTTCTCCGGGGCCGGCGAAGCGAGCCACCGAAGCCCCGAGACAGAGGTTCCCGGCGCTGGTCCACCACTGGCCGATGAAGCCGCGGGTGCGCGACACCATGAACAGCACGTTGGCCGTCGGCGGCAGGTTCCCCGCCAGGAGCGTGAGTTCGTTGTCGGCCGCGAAGCTCGAGCCATACGCCCCGAGCGAGGCCTGAAGGCCCAGGGAGTTCGGCTCGACGTCGCAGTACGCGACGCCCACGGTCGGACGGAGTTCGAAGCGGAGCAGCGCCTGCCCGATTCGCTGCCCCAGGCCATCCTTGAGCGTGGCGACGACGTAGAGTTCGCGGGCATCGCTGAGATAGAGATCGTCGTCTCCGAACGCATCGATGAAGGCCCCGTCATCGAGCAGCCCGTTGCCGTCGAGGTCGATCGGATCGCTCTCGCGCGCGACGACCTCACCGTTGTTCAGCACGATGACCGCGTCGAGCGCAGGATCCGGATGATCCGTCATCCCGGCCACGACGTAGTCCCCGTTCGCGTTGCCGACGTGGCCAAAGAAGCAGCCATCGAGGAGCGCGTCGCTCCAGCGCTCGGTCCCACCGGGGACCACGACGCTCCCGGTGACGGCGACCAGGTCTCCGTCCCGCACCACCCAGTCGACGTTCGTCTGGTCGTTGTCTCCGCGCGCGAACCAATGGCCGGCTGCGTCCATGGCGACGCCCGCGATCCCCGTGGTATCGATGGGCTCCGTGAAGCCTGAGTTCGGAACGGGATAGCCTTCCTGAAGCACGACCGCCCCGTTGACGATCACGACGTCATCCGAGGAGGTCGGCCCCTCCAGGTCCCCTTGAACGAGCCACCGCAGCCCGCTGCCCGAGGTCCAGAAGTCGCCGAGATCGAAGCTCTCGATGAACTCCGATCCACCGGAGAGCTGGCCGGTCGGCGCCGTCACGCCCTTGCGCATCAGCACCTGTTGACCCAGCACGAGCGCGTCATCGTCCACGTCCGTCGTCGCCGTCCCGTCGAGCCCGTCCGCGGCGTAGCCCACCGAGCCGTCGTCGAGCAGCACGCTGGAGTCGATCGTATCGTCGAGCACCGCGCCGCTACCGTCCGGCAGCGTGTCCCCCTCGCGTGCACCATGGCCCCAGACGCCCGCGATCCGCGTCGCCACGAAGTCGTCGTCCACGGTGCCCGAGGTGTTGGTCGCGAACGCCACGTCCCCCGAGGCGTTCACCGCGCAGCGCGTATCGATCGTCCCGCAGTTCTCCGCACCGCCGATCCAGGGCGCCGGTGCCCCCTCCTGGATCACGAGCTGGCCGCTGACGATCAGGCACTCGTCCCGCGCCGAGGGCAGGTCTGCGAGGGCCGTCAGCACCCAGTGGCCGCTCGGGTGTCCGTAGATCCGATCGAAGTGATTGGTCAGGACCCCGGGCTCGAACTCGACGCCGCCGAGGCCTGGCACGAGGGCCGACGGCGAGCCCGGCACGTTGCTGAAGACGGCGGCGGGCGCGCCGCTACCGAGGCCCGCCGCGGCCGTGCCGGGCCCCGTGAGCATGAGCGGCGGCGCGTCCGCGAAGGCTCCGCCGAAGTGTACGTGGGCGTCCTGGAAAGCTGCCGCGGGCAGCATCGACGCCGCGAGCGCGGCGACGAAGAAAGTCGGTCGTGGAAGGGCCATGGGGGCGCTTCTCCTGTGGGAATCAAGCCGTGAAATGTCAGGCGACGCACGTGCGCCGCTCCACGGTCTCGATCGATCGACCTCTCGCTCCGGTTACACCCGGAGCGTAAATCAGAACGGATTCGTCGCGAAGACCGAGAACTCCGGAATGAAGCCGCGCGGGTCCGTCACCAGCGCCCCCGCGACCGCGTCCGCGATGTCCTCGGGGATCAGCTTCTTCGGGCTCGGCTGCTGGGATCCGCCGGCGCGACGCGAGAAATCGGTGATGACCTCGCTCGGGTTGCAGAGCACGACGCGCACGTCATGGCGCCTCAGTTCATCGCGCCAGCACTCGGTCATCCCGCGCAGCGCGAACTTGCTCGACGCGTAGGCCGAGCCGCGCGCGAATCCCTTGAGGCCCGCCGTCGACGCGATGTTCACGATCGTGCCGGAGCGCTGATCGACCATGTGACGGGCCGCCGCCTTGCCGACCATGAACGCGCCGAGCACGTTGGTGCGCCAGACCGACTCCATCTCCTCCGCGGTCGTTTCGAGGAGGGTGTTGAAGCTCCCGAAGCCCGCGTTGTTGATCAGAATATCGATGCCGCCCGCCTCCTTGACGAACGTCGCGACGATGCGCTCCGCGTCGCCAGCATCGCCGACATCCCCCTGGAGGCCGCGCGTACCGAGTTCCAGCGAAGCGGCGTCGAGCGAGGCCTTGTCGCGGCCGTTGATCGCGACGTGGGCGCCGAGTCCCTTGAGCTTGACGGCGATCGCCTTGCCGATGCCGCTGCTGCCGCCGGTGACGAGGACGCGCTTGCCCTGGAGAGGAGATTCTTGGGTGGTCATGGATCTGGTGGGGTCAGGGGAACGAGAGTGGAGACGTCAGCGCCGACGCCGCCGGGCCCGCGCCGTGGGCGGCGCGGTCAGCGGGTCCTCGGGCCACGGGTGCTTGGGATAGCGCGAGCGCAGGTCCTTGCGCACGTGGTGGTAGGCGTCCTTCCAGAAGCTCGCGAGGTCGCCGGTGACCTGCTGCGGCCTTCCGTTGGGAGCCAGAAGATGAAGCAGCACCGGGACGCGACCGCTGGCGACCCGCGGCGTTTCGGCGAGGCCGAACATCTCCTGGATGCGCACCGCGAGCACGGGTGGACGCTCGCCATCGTAGGCCAGTCGGATGTGACTTCCACTCGGAACGGTCAGTCGCTCGGGTGCTTCGCGTTCGAGGGCCACGCGCTGCTGATGGGTCAGCGAACCCAGAAAGAGGTCGAGCACGGGGCGCCTCGTCAGATCGGCGAAGCTCCGCGCGCCGCCTGCGATCTGCGGAATCAACTCGCGGAAGGCCTCCTCGCTCGGGTCCGGGAGGCCGACGTCGGGGACGTGCGCGCGCAGGAAGCGAAGGCGCTCCAGCACCGAAGCGACCTCCGGGCGATCGAGACCCAGCGCGCGGGATGGATCCTTCTGCGCGGCCTCGACGAGCACCTCCTCGGCTTCGGCCGAGGGACAGTCCGGATGATCGGCCTCGGAGAGCACGAGCGGCCCGAGCATCTCGCGCCGCCGCCCGACGACGCGGCCCCTGGCCGCGTCGAACACGGGCCGCCGCGACACGCGCACCTCGCCGCCGTCGATCCAGCTGCGGTCCACCGCCGAGGCCATCACCACGATGTCCTCCTCGCCGGGCCTGCGCCCCGACATCAACCGCACCGCGACGAAGAACTCGGCCTCGGTGACGCCACACTCGAAGCCCATGCGGAGCCCCTTGCCGCCCGCCATCACGGCGCGCTCCCGGTCATCGCGTCGCCTGACGCAGAGCCTGTCGGGGAACGCCGCGAAGAGCGCCTTCGCCAGCGCGGTCTCGTCGCTCCGGGCGCGCTGGCCCTTCGGCTCCTTGACGCTGCGCAGGATCTGATCGCGCACGCGCTGGACCTGGCGCGCGGCCTGACGGGAGACGTCGAGGTGCCGTCCAGAAGGTCCGCCGTCCAGCGCCACGCAGCGCTCGAACACGTCCGACTCCGTGGCGTCACGCCGCGAGGCTCCCGGCGGCCCGCCGCCGCCCGGGCGGCGGAACGGATCGCGCTCCGAGAGCAGCGCCGCCGCCAGCGCGGCGATCTCCAGCGCCCCGAGTTCGGCGCCGGCCAGCACGAGCGCGGCGAGCCGCGGCGGGAGCGGCAGCCGCGACATCGCTCGCCCCTTCTCGGTGATGTGCCCGCGCCGGTCGAGCGCGCCGAGTCCGCGCAGCAGTTCGACCGCGCCCTCGATCGCACCGGGGCGCGGCCGCTCGAACCACGGAAACGCGGACACGTCGGTCTCGCCCCAGTTCGCGAGTTCCAGCACCGGCGCGGCCACATCGAGACGCCGCACCTCGGGCACGAGGAACGGATCGAGCGTGCGGTCGTCGATCTGGCTCCAGAGACGCACGCAGAGGCCGGGCCCGAGACGGCCAGCACGACCTGCGCGCTGATCGGCGGCGGCGCGATCGATGCGCTCGACGACGAGCCGGTCGACCCCCGAGCCCGCGTCGTGGCGAAGCACGCGCGCCTCGCCGCTATCGACGACCGCGCGCACGCCGCCGACGGTCACGCTCGACTCGGCGACGTTCGTCGCGAGGACCACCCGGCGCTTCGGCCCGGCGCGCAGCGCGGCGTCCTGGGCCGCCGGATCGAGGTCGCCGTAGAGCTGATGCACCTCGATCTTCGGAATGCGCGCGAGCCGCTCGGCGCAGCGCTGGATCTCCCCCACGCCCGCGAGGAACACGAGCACGTCACCGTCGGTCTCGGCGAGCGCCATGTTCACGCCCCGGGCCACTTGGTCCTCCAGCGACTCGGATCTCCCGGAGCCCGTGAACGACCCGGCGGCCGCCGCGATCGGCGGCAGGAAGCGCTGATCGATCGGATAGGACCGACCTTCGCTGGTCAGCACGGGCGCGCCGCCGAGGAAGCGCGACACGGGATCCGGGTCGAGCGTCGCTGACGTCACGAGAATGCCGAGATCGGGGCGCACGTCGGCGCGCACGCGGCGCGCCATGGCGAGCGCGAGGTCCGCGTCGAGGCTGCGTTCGTGGAACTCGTCGAAGACGAGGCAACCGACGCCCTCCAGGAACGGATCGGCCTGAAGCCTCGCCAGCAGGATGCCCTCGGTGCAGAACAGCACGCGGGTTTTCGGCCCGCACTTCCTGTCGAAGCGAACGTGGTAGCCGACCTCCTCGCCGACGCGCCAGCCCTGCTCTTCGGCGACGCGACGGGCGGCGGCGCGCGCCGCGATCCGGCGCGGCTCCAGCACGACGATCGGCCCGAGCCCGGCCGCTTCCAGGGCGGGCGGAACGCGGGTCGTCTTGCCAGCGCCTGGCGCCGCGACCAGCACCGCCACGCCTCCGCCGGAGGTGCCGGCCGTGCTGGCTGGCAGCATGGCCGAGACGATCTCCGGCAGAAGATCGTCGATCGGAAGGCGCTCGAGGGAAGACATGGGGGGACCATTGGAACGAATCGTCCTCCCAAATGCCTGGACTGCGCCTGGACTGTGGGTGAACTGTTCGCCTGCCCAGGCGCGGCGGCTCCCCTCAGGCAGCGGAGGCCGGGGGTTCGGGGGCATCACCGTCGAAATCGTCCGTCTCCGGTTCGTCTCGATCGCTGGCGGCGCTCATCCGGCGAAGGAGAAGTTCGCGCTCCAGAGCGATGCGAAGCGCCTCGTTGATGGGAAGGGCGTACGCCTCCGACCCGGGGAAGTCCGTCCCGAGCGCGTGGGCGTGGTCCGACATCACGGGGGCCCTGGAGAGAAGTACGTCGTTGGCCTCCACGTTAGCCATCGCCACGGGGTCCAGGTCCCGCATGGTGCGGCACGAGACGAGCGCGACGCGACCGCTCCGTTCGCGCCTCGTTCCGAAGGCGAAGACGCGGCAGATGAGAGGCCGGGCCGCGTACGCGCCGCAGCGGCCGCGCTTCGGATCGGCGGCGTCCGGTTGGTACATCACGCACCGGCCTGGCCTGGCGGCCGGAGCCAGGTCGGCCAGGGCGAGCGCTTGAAGCATGGCGTCCGCGCGTCCTTCCTCCGTAAGATCCTGGGCCATGGGCCCCATCTCCAGCACCGTGGCCTCCACCTCGGGCGAGAGGCAGCAGGCGCCGCACGCTGGCGGACAGGCCAGTCCGGAACTGCTCGCGAAGGCAGCGAGTTCCAGATCCACGGCGACGAAGCGATCCCTGACGCGAACGACGGAGTCTTGCATGCGTACGCCCCTGCCGGGCCTCGCTCCCGAAATGGGCGCAACAGTCAGGCGCTGGGAAGCGCGGCGGAGTTCTACTCCGCCGCACGCCGTTCGGCAACGGATCTCTCTCTTTGATGCCATGGCAAGGGCCGAAGGTGCGGCCAGAACCGGGCTCCCTGAACTGGACCCGGATCGGAGATGAGATACGCTGCCAGGATGAGGACACGTCCCATTTCAGGTAGCCCAGTGCCCATCCTCCTCGCCGGGCTTGGCCTGGCGTCCATGGTCGCCTGCCAGTCGCCGAAGGAGCAGGCCATCAGCGTTTACGCGGGCCCCTACACGGACAACTCTCTGCCGGAGGAGATCGGCCTCTTCAAGCCGCTCAGCTTCGAGGATGCCACGCTCGTGGCCGCTGCGTACAGCCAGGTCATCGAGGACTCGTCGCCCTACTACCGATGGGAGGTCGAGGGCAACGTCGTCCAGTGGTTCGGCGAACAGGATCACCAGCAGCTCGGCGGCCTCGCGCTCTTTCGCTGGATGGCTTTTCCCTGGGACCACTGGGTCGACACGAGCTTCGGATTCGGCAACGGACTCTCCTGGGCGACGAAGACCCCCGAGCTGGAGGAGGCCTTCCACCCGGACACAGGATCCACCCAGCTGCTCTGGCATATCGCGATCGAGTTCGAGTTCGCGCGGCCGAGGCGAGCAGGGAAGCCGTCCTGGATGGACAGCTGGGCCACGTTCGTGCGCGTCCACCATCGCTCGGGAATTCTCGGAACGTTCGACGGAGTGGACGGCGGGTCGAACGTGCTGGCGCTCGGGCTGCGCTATCGCTGGTGATCTTGGTCGACGTTCTCGGTTCCGTTCGCCGACGCGCGCGCTCGCAGCTCGGCGAGGGCGTCAGCGGCGGCGCTGGCCCCCTCCCCGGTCCCGCTGGCCAGGATTCGTAGTTCGACTTCGGCGAGGAAAAGAAGCTCTGCGGTCGCCGCGTCGTCGCCGCCTTCGGCCAGCAGGCTGGCGAGCGAGAAGAGGGTGTTCAGCGTGCTCGGATGCGCCGGGCCCAGCACCCTCGTTCTGCCCGCGAGCGCCTCACGGTACGCGGCCACGGCCTCGTCCCGACGCCCGTCCGCTCGCAGCAGGGAACCGAGGTTCTGCAGCGAGATGAGCGTCTCGGGGTGGTCCTCGCCGAGGATGCGCCGCTTCTTCTCGAGCGCCTCGCGATAGAGCGTCTCGGCCTCCTCGAGGTTGCCCTGGTACTTGAGAAGCGCGCCCAGATTCGCGAGCGAGGAAAGCGTGTCGGGATGCTCTGCGCCGAGCAGCCTGCGGCGCTTCTCCAGCGCTTCCCGATAGAGCGGTTCCGCCTCGTCGAGGCGCCTCGCCACGTGCAGCAGCACCGCGAGACTGTTCATGGAGGCCATCGTGTAGGCGTCTTCCTCGCCGAGCACGCGGCGCGCGGTCTCCAGCGCGTCTCGGTAGTAGGACTCGGCCTCCTCCAGCTTGCCGGCCATGTCCAGGACGAAGCCCACGTTGTTGATCGCGGTGATCGTCTCGCGATGGTCGTCGCCGAGCACTCTCCTGTGCTTCTCCAGGGCGTCGCGATAGAACGACTCGGCCTCGCCGAACTCCCCCTTCGACGCGAGCACCGTCCCGACGTTGGAAAGGGCTTCCAGGGTCTGGGGATGCTCTTCCCCGAGCACGCGGCTCGCCCCCTCCAGCGCCGCGCGAAAGTCTCTCTCGGCGGCATCGTACTCGCCGCGCGCGTTGCGCAGGAGACCCAGATGATCCAGCGAGGACAGCGTGCGCGGATCGTCCTCCCCGAGCGTCTCGCGCCGGATCTTCAGCGCTCGCAGCTGCGGCGGCAGCGCCGCGTCGTAGAGGCCGAGCTTGCGGTAGCGGTCCGCGAGGACCTGGCGCAGCCGAGCATCCACGAGCGGCTGTTCCGCAAACTCTTCGTCGATCGCCGTGAGAGCGGGACGCAGGAGCAGCCGATCGATGAGCTCACGCGCCGCGTCCGCGGCGTTCACGAGCGTCCACTGGCGGCGGAAGCTCTCGAGCCTCTCGCTGCGCTCTTCTTTCGTCGGTTCGATACTCTCCAGCGCGGACTCGAGACGCGACATGACATCCTCGGTCAGCATCTGACCCGCCGTCGTCGCATCGAGCTGCTCCAGCATGTTCGCCTGGAAGCTCGCGACGACCTCCAGCTCATCCGCGCGCGCCTCGGCCTCGGCCTCGGCCTCGGCCTGAAGAGCGCGATCGCGCTGGCCGGTGGCCACGCGCGCCTGCCAGGCGAACGCGATCACGCCGGCCAGGAGCGCCACCGCGACCGCGGCCGCTGCGCCCACGAGCAGACGGTGCCGACGGACCAGCTTGCGCAGGCGATAGCCCGCGCCGGGCGGGGCCGCGAGCACGGCGTCACCGGCGAGGTAGCGCTCGATGTCGAGACCCAGCTCGTTCGCAGTGCCGTAGCGCCGAGAACGGTCCTTCTCCAGCGCCTTCATCACGATCCAGTCGAGCTCGCCGCGGAGCACGAGACCAAGCCGCTCCGGGGCGACGCGGCGTCGCGCGGCCACATGGTCCAGCACCTCCGCCGACTCGCTCATACGCGTCGACGGCTTCGGCGGGTCGACCTCGCAAATGAGCCGCTGGATCTCGCCGAACAGCACGCCGCGCATCTTCCGGAGGTCGAACGGCGTGCCTCCTGTGAGCAGCTCGTACAGCATGATCCCGAGGGAGTAGACGTCCGTTCGAGTGTCGACGTCGAGGGACCCCTCCGCCTGCTCGGGGCTCATGTACTGGAGCGAGCCGATGATCTGCCCCATCTCGGTGAAGAGCGTCTTCTCGGTCAACGTCTGCGACGTCGCCTTGGCGATGCCGAAGTCGATCACCTTCACGCTGGGCTGGCCGTCCTGGGTACCCACCAGCACGTTGGTGGGCTTGAGGTCACGGTGGATGATCCCCTTGCCGTGCGCGTGCTGGACGGCGCGGCAGACCTCGGCCATGAGAGCGAGGCGTTCGTGGACGGGCAGACTGTTCTGGTCGCAGTACTCGACGATGGGCTTGCCCTTGACGAGTTCCATCACGAAGTAGGGTCGCCCGCGGTCCGTGGCGCCCACGTCCATCACCTTCGCGATGTGCGGATGGTCCATCAGCGCGAGGGCCTGCCGCTCGGCCTCGAAGCGCGCGACGACCTGGCGCGTGTCCATCCCTAGTGCCCCGAATCAGAAGTTCGTCGTATTAGTTTCAGTCTGTTTCGTTTCGTAGCAAGGCGTCCGAACCGCAGTGCGTAGCAGTAGTTCCGTCCAAGGTTCGCCAACGCAGCTACGGAGCGAAACAGGCGAAACTAATGCGACGAACTTCTGATTCGGGGCACTAGCTTGATGACCTTGAGCGCCACCTTGCGCCGAACGGGCTCGGTCTGCTCTGCCATCCAGACGACGCCGAAGCCGCCCTCTCCGATCTTCTGGAGAAGCCGGTAGCGGCCGATCCACTCGCCGACGTGTTCTCCGTGATCAGGCTTCGGCGTCACGGAGTCTGACGAGAGCGAGGATTCGACGCCGTCGGCGTCAGGGTGGGAATCGGACGGGTGCATGGGGACTCACCGTGGTGCCGAGAAGAAGTCTGGAGAGGGAGCGTCGCCGATACCCGCGGTACGCGGTGAAGATCTTCCGGGTCTTCAGCAGAAGCTGCGGGCACGGCGCACTCCATGGTCGATCATAGCGCCGGGCCCTGGGCTTCGAGTTGAATCCCCGCCCGCGCTCACAGCGTGAGGAAAGTTCCAACTTGCTCGGGCTCTCAGGGTTCGCTCCAGGTCAGAAAGACGGTCCCACCATCCTCGGAAACTTCGATCCACTCGGGCTCGAATCGGAACCTGGCCGGGAACGATCGAAGGCTGTACTGGCCCGGCGCGAGGCCCTGGAAGAGCGCCGTGCCGTCCGTCCCGAGGTCCGCTTGATTCTGCAGCAGCGTCATCCGGTCCAGCCGCATCGGAACGCCGTCCAGCTGGATGTTGCACTCAGGGCTTCCCACGGGAAGCGGACCGGCCACCGCGTTCAGATCGCCTCGTTCCAGGAAGAAGAAGCGCACCCCCTCGGCCCGCTCTCGGGTGAAGGGCTCCTCGCCCTGGAGCTTGACCGCGAGGCTCTGGCCGCGGGAAACCCGGGCGATCACGGGAGTCGCCGCGCTTCGGTCGCCGACGAACGAAAGTTCGCGGAGCACCAGAGGTGCGTAGCCGAGTTCCGACAGGTGCAGCTCCAGCGTGATCCGGCTGGCGGGCGTCTTCCCTGCCACCTGGAAGTAGGCCACCCCGTCTTCGATCTCGCCGCCATCGTCGATACGCATCGGGTCCACGGGACCTGAGCCGAAGAGCGAGGAACGGGCGCAGGCATCGCTGCTCCAGCTCGCAGAGTCGTGCCGGAACGCGGACGGCTCGACGGGCTCGCCGGAGAGAGCGTCCTCCACGCGAACCGCGATCCAGCCGGCCTCCGGCACGACGACCTCGACGGGCTCGACCTCAGGCTCGCCTCCCGGCTCGACCTCGACCTCGACCTCGACCGACGACGGGCGCTTTCCCACCTGGACGACGTGCCGCCCCTGGACGGGCACTTCGACGAGGAACCGACCTTCCGAGTCCGTGGACCCCTTGACCGTACCGCCGAACTGCGCGCCGAGATAGCGGACGACCAGGACCGGCTCCCCTGCTGCCGGCGTTCCGTCCCAGCGGGTCGCCACGCCGCGAATCGCCGCGACCGCTTCGTTCCAGGCCGTGTCCACGCGGCTCGTCTCCGCGCTTCGAACGAACGCCTTTCGACGGTCAACCCGCGCGGCGTTGGAAGAGTCTCGAACGGTCATTTCGATCTCTCCAACCGGGACGTGCCCCACGGCGTACGCTCCGTTCTCGTCGGAGCGGGCTCGGTGCGACCAACCCGAAGCATGCTGCAGGAGAACGTCGGCGCCGCGGACAGGAGCGTCGGCCGCGGTCACGCGACCTTCCAGCGCCCCGGCGTCAGGCAGGACGAGGCTCAGCGTCGTGCGCGCCTCCGGTGATTCCACGACGACTCCGGTCCGCACGATCAGCGTTTCCTGCTCGTGGTTCGACGTCCTGCGATGAACGCTGACGCGGAAGGGATGCGTCGACGGCACAACGGGTACCGTGAACGATCCGCCCGCGTCCACGCGAGCCAGATCCGAGATGGGAGTTTCGTGCTTGAGGTAACCGGGGAACGCCCAGGGGCCGGGCAGGCCAACGGCGAGCGCCGACAGGAATCGCGGCTCATCGGGCGCGTAGGCCATGACATGGGCGTCTTCGAGCGCAGCACCGGACCGGTCCCTCGCGGTGCCCTGGATCAAGGTGAAACGCTTCAGCGGAATCACCACTTCCTCGAACGCACTCACCTCCTTGACGGTCCCGTACCACTTTGCCCTCGCGTAGTCGTCGTGATGGAACTCGACGTGCAGCTCCTGACCGCGGCGGACGCGAAGCGAAAGGACTCCCTCCCGGTCGGTCCTCCCGAACTTGGACTCCAGGATCCCCTCCAGCACCACTCCCTCGACGGGCTCCCGGGTGAACGCGTCGAGGCAAGTGATCCGGCAAGGCGACCCGGCTTCCAGCTCGATGTCCCGCGTCGCGGAAGGGAACGGGAGCGACAGGGTTCGCAGTTCCCCGAGCGCGTAGTCCGGGTGGAAGACACGGAGATCCATGGGCGTGTCAGCGGGAGCGTGCTCCCAGACGTAGTGGCCCGCATGGTCGGTGACCACGGAGAGCCGGCGGCCCATGCGCAGCTCGACTCCCGCCAGCGGAACACCGGTCTCGGCGTCACGAACCTGGCCCGTGAGCCGCGTCGAACGGACGGTCCTGGGGGTCCTCCCCTGGCCTTCGGCTCGCTCGACCGGGCCTTCCGGCAGAGGGTCCGCGTCGCTGACGAGAACGAGCGCTTCGCGGTTCTCGGATCCGTGCGCCGGTGACGGGACCAGGCCGCTCCGTTCCGCCGGGGCCGGATCGGCCCCGGCCATCACCGCGCCGTCGCCAGGCCGCTCCACTCCGGCCACGGGACGCCGAAGGACCAGCACCGTAGCCGTGAGCACAAGACCCAGGGCGCACACGAGAGCAAGGGACGCGGGCAGAAGCCCGAGCGCGGCCGACCGAACGGCGACGGTACCGCTCCCCGCGAGGGCGACGGCGGTCCAGTGCTGCGACTCCCCGTCGTAGGCCGAATCCAGCGCGACACGGAGCCGCTCGAGACCCCTTCGAATCCTCGTCCGAACGGTCGCCGCCGGCACGTCGGCTGCGGCCGCGATCTGACGCGGCTCGAAGCCGTGGTAGAACCGCAGCAGCACGGTGGACCGATAGGGTTCCTCCAGGCGCAGCACGGCCTCGACCAGCCGGCGGTGCAGTTCGGCGCTGGCCGCCAGCTCCAGGGCGGAAGGCGCGCTTCCCCCCCGGAAGGCGCGATGCTCCCGCCAGCGCCGGCTCGTCTCCGACCTCACCAGATCACGGGCGCGGTGAACGACGGCCTTGCGCAGCCACGCGCGCACCTGCCCTCCGTGTCCTTCGTGCCGCGGGGGCCGCTCGATCGCCCCCACCAGCGCGTCCTGAACGAGGTCTTCACCCCGATCCTGCGAGGAGAGCAAGCCCGCAGCGAGCGCCCGCATCCAGCCGGCATGGGCGAGTAGCTGCTCGGGCGTCCAGGTCGACTCAGGTTCGATGGAATCGTGGGAGGGGCTCATGGCAGACTGAGCGGAGCCGACCGCACCGGCGTTTCCGCTTCTTCAGCGATTACGCGAACCGGCTATTTCAGGGCTTCCGCGAATCGCTGGCGCAGGTTCTTCACCCGCCGCGCGTTCATCCCGAGGTCCGAGTAGCCGAGGCGTGAAGCGGACCTCACGTGGATCACCCCCGCCTCGGCGTCCAGCCGGGCCTCGAAATCATCGCGGAAGCGGAGCCAGCGGGTCTTGTAGACGGCGTGGAAGTAGCCGGGCTCCCGGGTCTCGATCGAGGCCTTCTCGGAGACGAGGCCCGCCAGGGCCTCGAAGGCCGAGGCCGGCGCGGTGCCCTCGGGGATCGTGAATGGGTCGACGTGGGCGCCCTTTTCGGGGGCCATCTCGCTGCAAACGCAGTTCGGAGACGACGGACAGTCCCCCAGCCGGGTGCCGTTGTAGGCGGTCACGGGACCGGCGCAGCCGATGAGGGAGATGGCGAGGAGGGCGAGGGCGAGGGTCGTCACGGTGAGGATGGGCTTGAGCTTCATGGGCGGGGTTCTTCACAGCTTCGCAGAACCCGGGAACAGGAGGCGGGAATCTGGCGTTTCGAATCGCTACGCTCGGCCCAAGGGGAAACGGATCGCGCGCGTCGCGCTCCAAATACAGAATCATGATGGGCCTTGCTCAACCGCTCATGACCATGGGGTCATGGCTTTCGTCCACGCTGTGGACGATCTTCGCTATTGCGCCAGCAACGATTGCACTGGCATCCACTGCATCGGCATCGGCCGCACCCGTTGCCGCGCAGGGCTCGCCCATCCTGGACGCGATTCCGGTCATCCTGGGCGGGGCCATCCTGGGCGGTCTCTTCGCCTGGGTGTACTCCAAGCGCCAGAGCCTGACCCAGCACCGGGTCCAGCAGGAACTCTGGGACCGCAAGTTCCGCCTCGCCGAGGCGGATCGCGAGGCGGCCGTCGCCGCGCTCAACCAGAACAACATCGACGTCCGGAAGATCAAGGGGACCTTCGAGACCCAGGTCCAGCAGATCGCGAGCCTGCGCCAGCAGATCGAGGCCGAGCGCAAGGGGTCCCAGGACATCCGCGCCGCCTACGAGGAGCAGCGGAACATCCTGGGCCGCCTCCAGGGCGAACGCGGCAAGATCGAGACCGCCGTCGCGTCCACCAAGGCCGAATCCGATCGTAAGACGCGTGTATTCAAAGACCTCTCCGAGGATCGCGATCGCCTGAGCGTCGAGGTCGACCGCCTGCAGAAGCAGATGGCGGCCGCCCACGAGCAGCACCGCGTCGAGGCGAAGGCGCTCCAGGACGAGCTCCGCAAGCGCGAGACCCAGCTCGCGTCGTGGCAGCGCCGCGCAGGGGAGGACCACGAGGCCACGAGTGCGGCCCTGACCGGCCTGGAAGAGCGCATCCTGGAGCTGGAGCCGATCCCGGCCAAGCTGCGCAACGCGGAACTCGCCATCGAGGACTGGCGCCAGCGCTACGCGAAGCTCGAAGGGTCGTCCACCCAGGAACTCAAGGACCTCCGCGCGCGCCTCGCCGAGCTGGAGCCGCTCCCTGAGGAGCTGGAGACCACGCGCCAGGAACTCGACGAGATCCGCGCCGCGAAGGCCATTCTTGCCGAGAAGAGCGCCCGTGAGATCGAGCGCATCGAGAAGGAGGCCGCCGAGCGCGTCGCCGCCGCCGAGGCGGAAGCCACGTACACGGTCCAGACCGTGACCGGCGAGGCCGAGGACACCAAGGGGCAGCTCGCGACGCGACTGGCCCAGCTGGAGCCCTTGCCCGCCAAGCTCGCCCACGTCGAGAAGGAGCTGCACGAGGCGCGGACAGCGCGCGACCAGGTCGTCCGTGAGTCGACCCAGGAGATCTCGGGCCTTCGCACCCAGCTGGAGAAGCTGGTCGACCTGCCGGAGAAGCTCGAGGGCGTCACGATCGAACTCGAGATGGTCAAGTCCGAGCGCGATGAGCTGCTCGCCAGTACGACGATGGAAACCGAGGAGCTGCACGCGCGCCTCAAGTCCCTCGTAGGCCTGCCGGACAAGCTCACCGCGAAAACCGAGGAGTTCGAGTCCCTCGAGAAGAACTACGAGGATCTGCGCTCGGAAACGGCGCAGGAGATCAGCTCGCTGCGCGCACGGGTGACCGAACTCGCTCCCTACCCGGAACTTCTGGAGAAGGCCGAAGCACGCATCACGTCGCTGACCGACGAACACTCGAACCTCGACACGTCGACCTCCGAGATGATCCAGGAGCTGCGGGCCTCGCTGGCCGAGCTCCAGCCGCTCCCCGCTCAGCTCGAGGCGACGCGCGCCGAACTCGAGGAGATTCGGGCCGCCAAGGATGCCCTCGACGACGCAAGCTCCAGCGAGATCGAGTCCCTTCGTAGCCGCATCGACGAACTCGAGCCCGTGCCCGCGCAGCTGGAAGCCACTCGGACCGAGCTGGAAACGATCCGCACGGCCAAGGACGAACTGGAATCGTCGACGTCCAGCGAGATCGACGCGCTGCAGAGCCAAGTGGAGGAACTCGAGCCACTCCCGGCCCAGCTGGAAGCGACGCGCAAGGAGCTGGATTCGGTCCGCGCGGCGAAGGACGAACTCGAGTCCGATAGCACCGCCGAGATCGTGGAGCTGCAGAACCGCGTTCAGGAGCTGCAGCCGTTCCCGTCCAGGCTCGCGGAGACCGAAGAGCGCCTTGCGGTGCTCACGGAGCGCCACGCCAACCTCGAGGCCTCCACGTCGGAGTTGATCCTGGAGCTGCGGTCGTCGCTCGCTCAGCTGGAGCCGCTTCCCGAGAAGCTGCGCGAGACGAGTCAAGAACTGGACGCCACGCGCGCCGCGAAGGCCGCACTCGAGCGTGAGACCGCGGTCGAGATCGCGACGCTGTCCGCCCGCGTCCAGGAGCTGGGTCCGCTTCCCGACTCCCTCAACAGAACGGTCGAGGAACTCGGCGAGCTTCGCAAGGAACGCGACCTGCTCGCGCGGAACTCCGCCGAGGAGATCTCGGCGCTGCGTGCGCGCCTCTCCGAACTGGAGCCGCTGGAACCGCGTCTCTCCGATCGCGAGAAGGATCTGGAGCGCCTCCGCGCCGAACTGGACGCGGAGCGAAAGCAGGCCAACCTGGAGATCAGGGGCCTGACGAAGCGCCTCGACGAGCTGGAGCCTTTGCCGGCCGAGCTGGACGCAGCGCGTGCGTCCCTGGAGACCTCGAAGGCGCGACTCCAGACGCTGGAGCCGCTGGTCCCGAGGCTCGCGAAGGTCGAGACCGAGCTGGAGGCGGCGCTGGCGCGTGCGGCGGCCGTCGAGCAAACCTCGACGAAGGAGATCGGCTCGCTCCAGGGCAAGGTGGGCGAACTCGAGCCGCTGCGGGTGGAGATTGCCCAGGCGGAAGGCGAGCTGCGCGTCCTGCGCGAGCGCGTCAAGACGCTGGAGCCGGTCCCCGTCAAGCTGCAGGAGCGAGAGGCCGAGCTGGAGGACGTGAAGTCGACGCTGGAGGCCGAACGCCGCCAGTTCGAAGCGGAGCGCGCCCAGATCACGAAGCGCCTCGACGCCCTGCAGGGCGCGGATGAAGGGCTCGACGAAGCGCGCAAGGAGATCGCGGAGCTACGTAAGGAAGTGAGCCGCGAAGGCCGCGAGGTCGAGCAGCGCAACCGCCGACTGGAGGCCGCGCAGTCGACCGTCGAGGAGCGCAAGCGCGAGATCCAGCAGCTTCGCTCACGGCTCGCGGAGGTTCAGGCGCTGCAGAAAGCGGACCAGCGCGAGGCCCACGAGGCGTCGAGCCAGCTGGGCAAGCTGAAGACGCGCCTTGCGAGCGCGGAACTCAAGCTGGAAGAGCACGTGGAGAAACTGGCGGAGGCCAAGCAAGAGGCGGCAGCGGCGCGCAAGGAAGCGCTGGCGCTGGAGAAGAAGCTCCAGAAGGCCGAAGGATCGAAAGCAGCCGCCAGGTCGAAGAGCACTCCGGCGGCGAAGGCCGCGCCCCTGCAGGCCTCTGGAAAGAACTCGGAGCTGAACGGAGCGGCCAGCACCCTCAGCGTGGACCCCGCGGCCGAGTCGGCCTCGGAACAGGTGAAGACGCTGAAGCCTCAGCCCCGACAGGCTGTGCCCAAGACGTCCTCCAAGTCGACTTCCAAGCCAGGTTCCAAGACCTCGTCGAAGGGCGCCGCGAAGGCCACGGCCAAGACGATCAAGCGAGCCAGGACCTCCGGTCAGGCCAAACCCGCTCGCGACGATTTGAAGGAGATCACGGGGATCGGGCCGAGCTTCGAAAAAGCACTTCGGAAGGCCGGCATCCAGACGTTCCAAGACCTTGCGACGCTGACTGCCGCGGACCTCGAGGCGCTCGCGGAGAAGATCGACGTACCGCTGGACCGGATCCGGAACGACGAGTGGATCGAGAAGGCCAGGGAGGCCCACCAGGCCAAGGTGGGAGAGACCAGCGCCTGATCAACGGGCGACGTGCCATCCCAAGCGAGCGGGCTCGTGCATCCTGGATGCACGAGCCCGCTCGCTTGGGTTCCGGTGGTTGGTGCCCCGAGAATGGACCCCGAGAATGGACCCCGAGAATGGACCCCGAGCATCGACCCGAGCATCGACCTGGGGAAGTACCTCGGAGACTACTCGGTGATGAGCGGCTCGGACGCCAGGATCCAGGCAGCTTTCTGGAACGACGGGTTGAGCGTGACGATGTCGTCGTAGAGGCGCCAGGCCCCGTCCGGGAAGACGCCGAGCGCCACGGGGGAGAGGATCTTGCGCGCCGCGAACTCGGAGCCGTCACTGAACTCGATGATGCGGCGGAACTGAGTCCCGCGCCAGTCGAGCTTGCGGACGCTGCCGCACTGACCGCCGTCGGCGTCCTGTAGCGCGACGTAGACCACGCCGTCTTCGTCCGTGGCGATCCCGCGGATGGCGGTCTGATCCTGTGGCTGCCAGTAGAGCGAGTCCACGGCCCCGTCGGTTCCGACGCGCACGATCCGGGTGTCGGTGGCGACGTAGGCAGCCCCATCGATATCGGTGGCGACGTCGATCACGTCGGCGAAAGGGACGCCCAGGGCGATGAGGCTCTGCTCGGGCGTGCCGCCGGCGGGCGCGCCTACGGCGTCGAGGCGCAAGAGGCTGCCGCCTTCGAGGTCGACCGGAACGAGGGTCTCGCCGCTGCGAGTCATCGCCACGATGTCGCGCCAGGCGGTCGTGCCGAGGTCTGGAGCGGAGAACGTGGCGACCTCATTGAGGTCGCGGTCCAGTCGCACGAGCGCCGCCGTCAGGCTCGACTCGGTGCGAATCACCGTGACGTTGCCGAGGTCGTCGGCCGCCATGTCCTGGATCTTGTACGGAAGGTCGCCGACGAAAGCCACGCGGTCGCCCGCGCGATTCGCGCGCGCGATGACCTGGGGGGCCGACGGCCCCCCAATGCGCTCGGCGATGAAGAGATCAGCGTTGCCGCTCGTGGCGAGGCTCGCCGCGACGGGGCTCGAATCGGTGCCAGGAATCACGTCGACGACCATGAGGCTCGCCAGGTCGTTCTCGACGCTGAAGCCGTAGGTGCCCACGAGGTTGTTGACGTCGACCGCCTGGATCGCGTAGAAGCCGGGGATGCCCGCCACGAAGCGAACGGAGTCCGCTGCGCCGAGGCTCGTGAGAGACGCACCCGAGCTGGCGGGAGCGGCCACGATGCTCCACGTGTCGATGTTGGCCAGATTCCCGTTGTTGAGTCGGGCGACGCAGTCGAAGAACTCGCCGCGCTGTAGCGACCCGTTGTCGCCACTGAACAGGAAGTCGCCGCTGGACCCGGCCGGCGGGCCCGAGTTGGCGATGTTGTTGCCGTCGTCGTGGGAGTGACAGCTCGCGACGAGCGCGAGGAAACAGGCAGCGGTCGCGCGCAAGGCGCCTCGCTGGGAGAGGTGTTCGATCGAACGCATGGCTTGATGAGGATTCGGAGGCCGGGGGGCGGAGCGCCTTGGCACCGCCGGAGTGGACCCTGATAGCTTCCCCTCAAAAGGGCTGAGTGGGAAGCGGATCTGGCTTTTGTCCCATGGAAAGACGCCATCGGGGGAACGGCATGATCCGCGCAGCAGCCCGGATGCAGGGGGCCAGAGTGCGTAGACTCGCCCAAGATGAACGGTTCGACACGTTCTGAGACTCCGCATTCTCAAGCTGTGCCAGGGCGAAAAAGTCCGCCTTCTGCGAAATAGCGCACCACGTCCCCGGCGGGATAGCTTTCATGGCGCGAGAGTCCCCCTCGAGCCGCTCGAACAGCTCGAGCCCCGATCGATCGGATCCCTCCGACTCCCCCAACTCTCTTCATTCCCATGTTCCAACGCCCCTCCCCCCCCCGCCGTGGCGCGGCCGCCTCGGCGTTCTTCGCCCGAGCCCTCCCCGCCCTGCTGCTGGCTGGCGCCGTCACCGGCTGCGCCCTCGTCGATGAAGAATTCGACGAAGGCGGTGGTAGGCCCTGGGTCGGCGAAGGCGGCCGCGTCGTCGGCTTCTCAGGGAGCTACTCCTATCAGGAGACGGATCGGACCGAGAGCGAATGGTTCGCCGCCCGCGCCACCATCGACCAGTTCTTGACGGACGAGCACGTCATCGGCGCCTACGCCCTCGGGCAATTCAACAACATGTCCTCGGAGCCCGACGGCAACGAGCAGCTCTGGGGCGGTCTCCACTATCACTACCACCTCCACCTCTCCGAGCGAACCTCGATCTACGCAGGCCCCTCCCTCGGTGCGGTGTTCTTCGACGACAAGAACACGAACGACTCGGCGCTCACCTGGGGCCTCTCCGGAGGCATCCGGCACTGGCTGACCGAGCGTGTGGCTGTCACCGTCGAGCCGACCTACCTGCGCGCCAACTTCGACACCGCTGCGGGCGGCGACTCCGAGGAATTCCTCGTTCTCTGGGGCCTGGCGTTCTCGCTCTGACCTTCTCCGTTGCCCCTGCCTGGCGACAATTCGAGCGCGCGCTGACATACTTCTCTGGTGTCAGCGCGCGCCTCTTCTTTGGATCTCTATCGCCTCGCGGCTCCGATCTATGACCTCGCGACCCTCGCGTGGAGCGGAGGCGCGATCTGGCGGACGAGGGCGCACGCGCTCGAGCACGCGAAGCCAGGCAAGACCTTTTTCGTACCGGGCACAGGCACGGGGCGGCTTGCGCTGGAGGCCGCAGGTCGAGGCGCCCGCACCCTGGCGATCGACCACTCTCCGGCGATGCTCGCCCGCGCGCGCCGCCGACTGGCACGCGACCGGGCTCGCCGGGGTCCAGGCGCTCCTGCGATCGAGCTGGAGCTACGTGAGCAGTCCCTCGCCGAACTCGAGGCGCCCGAGGGCTTCGACGTCGTCGCAGCCGAGCACTTCCTCAACGTCTTTCGTCCCGACACCATGCCCGCCGTTCGCGACCGCCTGATCGAGCTGACGAAGCCGGGCGGCGTCTTCGCGATCGCGGACTTCACGCCGCTTCGAACCGATCGCGCCCGACCGGCGCGCGCGGCGCAGGCGCTGCACCACGTCATCCCGCTCGGCGGCTGCTCGCTGCTGACGCGCAACGCCATGCACCCGATCTACGATCACGGGGCGGACCTTGCGGACCGAGCGGATCTTCAGCTCGAGGCATGCATCGACGAGCCGAGCTTTTGGATCGGCCCGCGCTGGTTCCGCGCCTGGACGTTTCGCAAGCTCGGGGAGAGGCCATGGGTGAGCAGGTGAGCCACCCCACGTCCAGGGCCCCGGGACTCGTCGCCTCGGTGGCGATCGCGCTCGCGGCCGCGTGCGCGACGTTCGCGTTCGCCGCCCTGCTGCTCTGGCGTTCAGGTGCGCGCACGCTGGCCGCCCTCGACTTCAACGCCGCTCTCTTCGAGGACTTCCTCGGGCCCTACTGGGCGACGGCGCACAACCTTCTCACGGCGAGCCAGGAGCCGGCCGCCGGCTACCTTTACCCCTCGACGCTTGCCTGGCTCCTCGCGCCCATCGCGTGGCTCGGCGCGTGGCTCGACGCGCGGCTGGGTGGCGGCTCGATGGCCGCGTCCTGGGCAGCGGTCGCGTTCGTCCTGGGATCGCTCGCCGTCCTGATCGCGAGCGTTTTCTCGATGCTCCGCCCCCAATCGCTCTGGATCGCCGCCGCGGCGGGCGCCGTGTTCGGGCTCGCCCATGCGCCGATCCATGGCGGGTACTGGGCCCAGGCGAGCCTGCCCGCGATCGCGGGACTGGCGGCGGGGCTAGCGCTGTTCCAGAAGGATCGGCCCGTTCTTGGTGGGGCCGCCATCGGGTTCGCCGGCGCGCTCAAGCTCCATCCGCTGATCGGAGTCGTCGCACTCGTGGTGCCCCGTCGAGGAAGCGGACGCTCCACCGTGGGCGCCGTGACCGCGGCCATCTCATGGTGCCTGTTCACGGTCGGACTGCCGTGGGTCGCCATGGGATCCGACGCGTTCCTGCGGTTTCACCGCGCGGTGTTCGAGAGGCTCGGGGCCATGAACGCCTGGGTCATGACGAAGGAAGGCGGACGCGGGAGCCAGGACCTACCGGCGATCCTCGGAAGAGCTGTTCCACTCGACTCCCATCTGGCGCGGAAGGCGGTGGGCTGGACGATCGGCGTTTTCCTCGTCTGGCTCGCCGTTCGCGCGCTGCGCTCGCGAGAATCCGGCACGCCGCGGATGCTGGCCGCTTTCGTTTTCCTGGCCGCCGTTCCGTGGGCGGCCGTGAGCCCCACCTGGCCCCACGGGCTCCTCTGGGTCCCCGCTGCCTGGTGGATCGCCGCGAACTCCTCGTCGCGGGTCAGCGGTTGGCTCGCCGCAGCCTCGTTCGCCGCCGGCTCGATCGTGGCGCTCCGCGCCCTCGGAACGCCGGAGGCCTACGCCTGGTACGGCCTGCCGGCCTGGAGCGCCTTCCTCGCCGTCGCGTCCGCGGCAGCCGCTGTTTTTGACCGCTCCCTCGCCCCCAGAGATTAGGCTTCGCAGCCATGAAGTCGTCCGCTCTCCTCTGCGCTGCTGCGCTGCTCCTCAGCGCCTGCAGCTCCGCCTACAAGGTCCCCTCCCGTATCGACGCAAACCTCCTGCGCGAGGTGCCGAAGGCGCGGATGCAGCCGATCACGACGGCACTCGAGGGAAGCGCCATCGCCCGCGCTGCCTACGACAACGCCAGGGCGCAGACGCGCGTCTCCAGCGACGGCGTGGAGCTAGCGCTCCAGGAGCTCTCCGTGGTGACCGACCGGATCGGCGCGGCACGGATCGACCTGGCCTCGGCGAGGCGCGAGGGCGCGGGTCCGGCGCTGGATCGCGCGGAAGCCGAGTACGCCAACCTCCTGGGAATCGGCCGCATAGCCCGCCTCGGGCTCTCGCTCTCGCGTCGTGAGCACGAACTGGCGGCGCTGCGCGAGCGGCTGGCACTGGAAGAGTCACGTCTCGCCGATGCGCGAGTGGAGCTGGCTCGCGCCATCGCCGTCTCCGAACTCGACGTGCCCGCCGAACAAGCCGTGGCCCTCGAAGATGTTCGCGACGCCGTGCAGTTCTACGAGCGCGAGGTGGAGATCGCCAACCGGCGACTCTCGGACGGACGGATTCGGATGACCCAGGCCCGGGCGGACTACGAGGCAGCGATCGCCCGCGAGAGCGGCGGATCGGTTCCGCCCATTTCCGCGGGAACCTGATCGTCGCCGGGGCGCCTGAGCGCGCCTGCGGCGTTCCTCGCCCCGAGCCTCTTCCATGACGTTCGACTCCGTAGTCTTCTGGCTGTTCCTGCCGCTGGCGTGGATCGCGTGGCGTGGTCTGCCGTTCGGGATGGCGCGGACGGCGCTGGTGATCCTGAGTCTTGTCTTCTACGCGTGGTGGAATCCGGCGTACGTCCTCCTGATCCTCGCGTCGGCCGCCATCGACTACCGCATCGGAGCGGCGCTTGCGGCGACCGACGACGCGCGACGGCGCAAGCGGCTGGTGACGCTCAGCGTGGTGCTGAACCTCGGGCTCCTCGGCGTCTTCAAATACACGCCGATGATCGCGCGCACGGCCGGCGCGCTGGGAGGCTTTGCTCCCGATCCCGACTTCCTGGAATCGTGGATCGTTCCCGTCGGAATCTCCTTCTTCACGTTCCAGACGCTCAGCTACTCGATCGATCTGTATCGCAGGCGCGTCGACCCGGCGCAGAGCTTCCGGGACTTCCTCCTGTACGTCGCGTTCTTCCCCCAGCTCGTCGCGGGACCGATCGTTCGCGCACGGACGTTCCTCCCCCAGCTGGAGCATCGCGCGCCGCTCTCCGCCCTGCGCATTCGCTACGGAGCCTATCGCTGCATCGAAGGGCTGTTCCTCAAGATCGTCGTCGCGGACGGACTCGCGCCGGCGGTCAGCCAGGGCTTCGATCAGACGGCCGCGGCACTCTCGCCCGTGGGTGCCTGGTACTCGGCGGTCCTCTTCGGCGGCCAGATTTTCGCCGACTTCGCTGGCTACACCGGGATCGCGATCGGAGTGGCGTGCTTGCTCGGCCTGCGCTTCCCCGAGAACTTCCGCGCGCCGTACCTTTCGACGAGCCTCTCCGAGTTCTGGAGCCGCTGGCACATCTCGCTCTCGACCTGGCTCCGTGACTACCTCTACGTGCCGCTCGGTGGCAACCGCAAGGGTCGGATCAGGACCTACGTCAACCTGATGCTCGTGATGTTGCTCGGCGGGCTCTGGCACGGCGCGTCCTGGAGCTTCGTGATCTGGGGCGGCCTGCACGGAGGCGCGCTGGCGCTGGTGCGCGCGGTGTCGTCGTGGAGAAAGCGGCCGCTCCCCGGCTGGGCCAGGGTGTTCGCGGGCGTGGCGGTCTTCGGCTTCGTGCAGGTCACGTGGGTGTTCTTCCGCGCGCAGGACCTGGAGACGGCGCGGGCCATCGCGCACGCGATGCTCGTCGATCCGTTCAAGGTACTGGCGGGCGGAGACATGAGCGTCGGCACCCGATCGCCGAGCTGGCGCTTTGCGGTGCTGCTCGTGCCGATCGCGGTCATGCACCTGGCGCAGTGGCTCCATGAACGCTTCTCGATACCGCGCAGCGAACTTCTGCGCGCGATCGCGGCCGGCCTGATGCTGTTCGCGATCACGGTGTTCCGCCGCAGCGAGGTCTACCAGTTCATCTACTTCCAGTTCTGATGCGCGCTCGATTCCATCGAAGGCCCTGGGTGGGCTGGGCCGTGCTGGCCGGGCTGACGGCCGCGACCTATGCGGGTGCGCTCGCCGTCTGGGCGTCGCTGGCGCGGTCGTTTCCCGAGCGAATCGAACGCCCCTCGCAGGCGCGGGGAATCACGCACTGGGTGAAGGACGGCGAGGTCCCCCTCACCATCGAGGGGCGACTGGAGGGCGCGAGCACGCTGGTGATCGGCGACTCGCGGACGTGGATGGCGGTGGATCGCGCCGTGCTCGACGGGTCTCGCTTCGGACCCTCGTGCGTGCTCTGGGGGAGCGGCGGCGACCTGCGCGTACTGCTCGACGAAGCGGCGAAGCGGAGCCCGGAGCGGCTCGTCGTCGGCCTTTCGCCGCACTCCATGGGGCCCGACAGCAACCGGGTCTTCACCGAAGTGGCGCGCGAGCGGTTCCCCGTGTTTCGGGCGAAAGAAGCGTCGCCATCCAGCGTACGCAGGTGGCGGCGCGAGGAGCAGGTGCACCTCGAAGGCCTCGGCTTCCCGGCGAACCTCGTATCGATCTTCCTGGATCGGCTCCAGAATCAATTCCTGCGCGAGCGGGCTCTCCATCGCGATCCGCGGGCCCGCCTCGAGGCGTGGCTCGATGCGAAGGTCCAGCGCTTCCGCTTCGACCACGTCTACACCGTGAAGCCCGCTCGCTGGCGTCGCTCCTGGCTATCCGTCAATGACCCCACCATCGACGAAGCGCCCTATCGAATGAGGCTCGGTACCGATCGATTCCAGGAGGGTCGAGAGGGCTTCCGGCAAGAGATCATCGATCGCCTGCGCGTCGTCGCTGCGAAGACTCCGACGGTCGTCGTGCGCTTCCCCCTGTCGCCCCAGGTGAGGGCGGCCGAGGACGAGACGGCGCCTGCGGCTTGGCTGGCGGAGATCGCCGAGATCGTCGGCGTTCCGTACGTCGACTTCGGAACGACGGGAGTGACCGCAGACGGCTCCCATGTGACGACCGATACCGCGACGAGACTCACGGCGGATCTGGTGCAACGACTGGAAGCCATGGACCTGAAGCTCGTGCCAGGCGTGGCTCCGGCCGAGGCAGCGGTCAGGCAGGGCGGGCTGTCGGGCTACCGACTGGAAGAACCTGAGCTGGATCTCCGGCTGCCGGACGAACTCCGTGAGATCTCGGGCATCGTGTCCCTCGGAGCGGGCTCGGTCGGGTGCATCCAGGACGAGCGCGGTGATCTCTATCGCTTCTCGCTGGCCAGCCCGGATGCGCTGGCCAGCCCGGTTGCGCTGGCTCGAACCCCATTCGGTCCAAAGGGTGACTACGAGGCGCTGACTCGCGCCGACGACCGACTCTTCGTGCTGCGGAGCGACGGGGTCCTGCAAGAGCTCGATCTGGAGGGACGAGCGCGCGGGGGTGCCGTGGAACTCGGCGCGAACTTGCCGGACGCCGAGTACGAGAGCCTTTGCTTCCAGCCCGAGGCCGAGCGGCTCCTCTTCGCGCCCAAGGTCGGGGCGAGGGACGGCGACCAAGACATCCCCGTGTTCGGGGTAGATCTGGGGGCGATGAAGGTGAGCGTCGACCCGGTGCTGACCGTCTCGGTGAAGCAGCTGATCGAACGCGCCGGAGCCAAGGGCTGGCCTCTTCCGGAGAAGACGACGAAGAAGGGCGGCCGCAAGGTCGACTTCGGCTGCCGCATCTCCGACATGGCGGTCCATCCGATCACCGGCCAACTCTACGTGCTCTGCGGCCCCGACCGAACGCTCCTCGTCCTGGACCGGAACGGCGACCTCGAGGGGACGGCCGTGTTTCCGAAGTCGATCCTCCCCCAGCCAGAGGGTCTGGCGTTCGAGCCGAGCGGCGACCTTCTCCTCACGAGCGAGGGCCAGGACGGGCCAGCACGACTGCTGAAGTTCGGCTATCGCAGCCGCGACTGATGGGAAAACGGCGGTACCGTGGGGCCATGGAAACACATCTCCTCCCCCTCTCTGCCGTCACCGTCCTCGCCGCTGGAGCGCTCCCTGTCTCGCCTGGCGAAGACGGCGTCCAGGCAGCCGTCCTCGAGGCACCCGAGTTCGCCGAGCCCGTTCTGATGCTGAGCGCAGGAACTCCGGTGTCGACCGAAGCGCCCGGCTACGCGAGCCCGGCCTGGTACGATGTCGATGGCGATGGTCGATCCGACCTCGTCGTTGGACAGTTCAAGGACGGCAAGATGCGCGTTTACCACCAGACCGAAGACGGAACCCTCGGCGAGGGCTCCTGGCTCATGGCCGAAGGCGAGGTGGCCGAGGTCCCGGGCGTCTGGTGATGCACGAGTTCCACTCCACAGTTCGTGGATCTCAACCGTGACGGCATCGTCGACATTCTCTCGGGCAGCTACTCGCGCATGGAGGAGAGCATGGCTGGCCTCTTCCAGGTGCTCTACGGCGTCGAGGGCGGCGGATTTCGGAAGCCGACGCCCGTGCTGGGGACCGATGAGGAGCCGCTCATCATCCAGGTCGCAGGAGAGGCGGAGGACGTCGACGTTCGCAAGATCTGCACCCGCCCCACCGCCGCCGATCTCGATGGCGACGGACTGCTCGACATCGTGACCGGCAACTTCGGCGGTAGCTTCGCTGTCTTCTGGGGCACGAACGAGGGCTTCGACCCCGTCTCCGTCATGCTGAAGGGAAGCGACGGGAAAGAGCTGACCGTCCATCACCACAGCGACCCCGTGCTGGTCGACTGGGACGCGGACGGCGACCTCGACCTGGTCACGGGTTCAGGTTTCGGCGGTGTTTCCATGTTCCCCAACATCGGCACGAAGACCGAAGCGCGTTTCGGTGACAACGTGGTGCTCGTCCCTACGCCCGAGGCGGCTTCCAACGGAGTCACCGTCTTCGGCGACGAGCATATCAAGGCCCCGGGATCCTCGACCCGCGTCGAGGTCGCCGACCTCAACGGAGACGGCAAGCTGGATCTCTTGCTCGGCGACTCCGCCCAGCTGTCGTTTCCCGCGAAGGGCCTCACCGAGGAAGAGTGCCTGGAGCGCTGCGCCGCGTGGGACAAGGAGGCATCCGCGGTTTACGAGACGTCACCGGACATCGCGGACTGGGAGAACATGACGCCGGAAGAGTCGGAGGCCCAGGAGGCGTTCAACGAGAAGATCCAGGCTCTTTACCAGAAGCGCTCCGAGTTCATCGAGGAGCGCGGAACCGGGTACGTCTGGGCCCTGCTTCAGAAGTAGACGCCGCGGGGATTCCCAGCCCGCGGCGAAGCGCTTCGCTTCGCGGTTAACCCAGAGAGCACGACGCAATTGAGGCGCGCTTTAGGTCGGGGCGGAATGTAGCAGTCATGAACACGATGATTGCTGGCCGCCTCCTCGCGAGCCTACTTCTCGGCACCACGCTCTTCTCCTCGGCGCTGGCGATCCAGGTCCCTCTGGAAGCCGCACAGGCCAGTCCACCCGCCGTGACCGAGGAAGAGGTCCCTCCCATCGAGAAGGAGCTCCGCGCCACCTTCGCCGAGGTGGCGGCCTTCGACTCGATCGAGGTCAAGGTCCGCCACGGCGTCGTCGAACTCGGGGGCACCGTACCCAACGCCGAAGCACGCGAGGAAGCCGGCCGAGTGGCCGGCTCCTTCGAGGGGGTTCGCTACGTCGAGAACCTGGTCAAGCTGGCGAGCGTCGAGCATGAAGAAGGCGCCAAGCCGCCTGCCGACGGACCGCCGCCGACCGAGGAGAGCGACGACGGCATCTCCAACGAAGACCGTAGAATTCAGGGCCGCCTGCAAAGCGTCTTCGACCGCGTGGATGAACTCGACGAGGTGAAAGTGGACGTGGCGGGGGGCGTGGTACATCTCACGGGCACGGTGTTCGACTCCGCGGCACGCACCCAGGCAGCCGACCTCGCGAAGTCCATCGATGGCGTTCTGCTCGTGGACAACGACACCCAGGAAGCCACCCGGCTCAAGGACCGACTCCTACCCAACGTCGAGCGGTTCTCGTCGAAGGTTCGCGGCTTCATCGCCACGCTGCCGCTCCTCGTGGTCGCGCTGCTCCTCATCTGGGCCTTCTCTCGACTTGCCGGTCGCGTGGCTGGCAGCCAACGGCTCTTCCGGCGGCTTTCGGGCAACGCGCTGATCCAGAGCCTCGTCCGCCAGGTCGTGAAGGCCGCCATCGTGATCACCGGCGTGTTCTTCGCGCTGGAGCTGCTGGGCGCCACGGCGCTCGTGGGCGCCGTCCTGGGCAGCGTCGGCGTCGTCAGCCTCGCGCTCGGACTCGCGTTCCGCGACCTCGCCGAGAACTATCTCGCCAGCATCATCCTCAGCATACGCCAGCCGTTCCGCACGAAGGACGTCGTCGAGATCGACGGGATGCTCGGCAAGGTGATTCGCATGACGACCCGGGAAACGGTGCTCATGTCGTTCGACGGCAACCACATGCTTCTGCCCAACTCGACCGTGTTCAAGAGCAAGGTGACCAACTTCACGCGCTCCGACAACCGACGCTTCAGCTTCGGCGTCGGGTTCGGAACGGACGTCGACCTGCGAGCCGCGATCGAACTCGGCCTCGAACAGATCCGCGCCATCCCTGGAGTTCTGAGCGAACCTGCGCCCAACGCCTGGATCGAGGCCCTCGGGGACTCCAGCGTCCTCGTGAACTTCGCGGGCTGGGTGAACCAGCGTGAATCGGACTTCACCAAGGTCCAGAGCGAGGCCATCCGAACCGTCAAGGAAGCCATGGACGACCATGAATTCGACATGCCCGCGCCCACCTACGAGGTTCACCTCACGGGCGGAGGAGCCACTTCGCCCGTCGGTACCACCGGCACTTCCCCGAAGCCTGCGAAGTCAGCCAAGCCCAGCCGCATACCGGTCGAGGCGGCCGACGTCTCCGTCGACACCACGCTGGACGAGGCGGTCGACCATGATCTCAGGCACGGCGACGAAGAGGACCTTTTGACCGAGGAGAAGAGCCAGGCCCCCTCCGCGTAGCGGTGCCTAGCCCCGATGTCTTGACGATGTCTCCACAGGCGAAGCTCTCAACGAACGAGCCCCTCGGCGATCTCCTCGACGTCCGTCAGCGCAGCGCCCATTCGATCGATCGTCTCCTGGGACTCCGTCATCGCCATGATCGGTTCGAGCTCGATCGGGACACCGACCACCAGCTCGACCCGCGTGAAAGGCAGCGGCAAGAGCAGGCGGTCCCACGTCCGCAGCTTGATGCCGCGCTTGCAGGCGAAGGAGATCGGCACGACCGGGCTACCCGACAGCCGGGCCAGCATGATCGCGCCCGGCTTGAAGTGGTGCGCGGGCCCGGTCGATCCGTCGGGGGCGATCAGCGGCGACAGGTCCTGATCCTTGATCGCCAGGTACATGTCCCGCATGGCGAGCGCTCCGCTGCGCCTGCCCGAGCCCCGGACGGCGGTCACGCCGAGCTTCGACAGAAGCCGCGCGCCGAGTTCGCCGTCCTTCGAGGGACTGACGAGCGCTCCGGGGTTCACCCCGAGAGCCCGGAGCCTGCGGAGGTAAGCGATGGCAAAAACCTGACGCTGGTGCCAGCAGCAGGGGATGAAGCGCGTCCCGGTCGCCAGAAGCTCGGCGAGATGCTCGTCGCCAGTCACGTGGAGCCGAACGCTTCGCCAGTAGAGCCGAAGCGCGAGCGCGAGCGGCGCCGCGAACTTCGGGAAGAGCTGCGTGCGCCACTTCGGCATCGGCTTCTGGACCGACGGCGCTTTTCGTTCCCGTTCCGGAAGCACGACCTTCGGCTCTCCCTCGTCTTCGCCTCGGGGCCCGGACATCAGGGGGCAGCCGTCGCGGCACCGCTCTCGAGGCGCTCCGCGAGGAGCGCGCTCAGCCCGCGGATGGTCGGAGAGTCGAAGAAGTCGCGGATGTCGAGACCCTTGGGATAGCGAGCTTCGATCAGACCATGGATCTCGGCGAGGTCGATGGAACTCATGCCTTGCTCGAAGAGGTTGTCCGTCGGGCCGAAGCGCGATTCGCCGAGCACCTGGGTACAGGCCTCCACCATCATGGCCTCGAGTCCCGCCGGCGTCCGGTCGTCGGTGGCCCGACCTGCTGCACCCTCTTCGGAGCCGTCGACGCTCGCCGGGCGCAGCTCGTCCGACGCGGTTCCGTGATCGCCGAACTCTCCGGCGAGGAGCTGCTGGCTCAGGCGCTGCCGCTGGACCTTGCCGCTCGTCGTGCGCGGGATCTCCGGCACGGGCACGATGAGATCCACCGCGACGCCGAACGTCTCCGCGAGATGTTTCTTCGCGGCGACGCGCGTCTCCTGGAACGCGGCCTCCTCGCCTCGATGCAGGATGAAGACGCCCACTTCCTCGGGAGCATCGGCCCGCCGGACCGGGGCCACGGCCACGCGAAGTGCATCGAGACCGAGAGCCTCCTGCAGGCTCTCCTCCAGATCGTGGGGATAGAAGTTCTGGCCCGAGACGATCACGAGGTCCTTCTGCCGCCCCGTGATGTAGAGCTGGCCACCGGACAGGAACCCGAGGTCGCCGGTGTCGAGCCAACCCTCCCCCATGACGGCGGCCGCCGTGGCCTCGGGGTCGTCGTAGTAGCCCTCGGTGACCCCCGCACCGCGCATCCAGACACGCCCGACGTGCGCATCGGCGACGGAACCGCCGTCTGCTCCGACGATGCGCACCTCGATGCCCGGGAGCGGCGAGCCGCACCCGCAGGCGATGAACGAGCCCTCCTCGTCCGACGTCTTCTGGATCGCCGCTCCGACGCCCGAGTTCGCCCGGACGATCCGAAGCCCGCCGATCTCGGCGCCCAGCTCCGGAAACGTCACCGCCAGCGTGGCTTCGGCGAGTCCGTAGACGGGGAACATGGCCGTCCGCGCAAGCCCAACGCTCGCGAGTTCGTCGAGGAACTGCTCGGCGATTCCCACGGAGATTGGCTCCGCGCCGTTGAGGACCAGCCGAACCGCGCTGAGGTCCACGCCTTCCGGCATTCCCTTGCGGGACAGGGCTTTCAGCGTGTGCCGATAGCCGAAGTTCGGCGACGACAGGATCGTCGCGCCCGCAGAGGACGCGTCCTGCAGCCAGACGAGCGGCGTTCGCGCGAACGCGCTCGTCGGCATGAGGACCTGGTCCGCCCCAGCGAAGAGCGGGCTCAGGTGGAAACCGACCAGCCCCATGTCGTGGGAGAGCGGCATCCAGCTGAACGTCACGTCGGACGAGCCAAGCTTCGAGCCTGCCTGGATCGCCGCGAGGTTCGCGAGCGCTTGCCCGTGGCGGATAATCACGCCCTTGGGCGCGCGCGTCGATCCCGAGCTGTACTGAACGAACGCGATGTCGCCCGGCGTGCGCTCGACCGGCGCGCCCGGCGCGCCGCTGGCGATCTCTCCGAGCGCAACGCGGCGACCCTCCAGCGCGCCCCTGGCGCTGGCCTCGAGCCCCTGGGTCAATCGCTCGAACCCCTCGTCGGAGATCGCCAGGCAAGCCCCGCCGCGGCGCTCCAGGATGTCGAGGATCTTCGAGCACGTCGCGTCGTTCGTCGGGGCCGCCAGCGGCATCGCGATGTACCCGCCGAAGAGACACGCCCAGAAGGTCGTCAGGAACGCCTCGGCGTCATCGATCGGCATGACGATCTCGGAACCGACCGAAACTTCGGCGGCCTGGAAGGCTCCCAGGCGGGCGAGCGCCGCGCTGCGCAGCTCGGCGACGGAGACCCCGCGATACTGGCCCGGCTTCTCGAAGAAGCGCAGGCGCTGGGCCGCATTCCCGAGCGCGGCAGCGCGACCGGGGGCCAGGAGATCGAGGAGAGTTTGGGCGTCAGACATCGAGAGAACCGACCGGGGCCGGGGCACGCGCGCGAGACGAATCAGCGAGCGTGATGAACGAAGAGCCGGATGGGCTGGAGCGGGCGTAGATTGACCCCCGGGTCGAGCTCGGGTGGCTCGGGATCGGGCGCGGTGAGATGGTAACGGGACACGCCCCAGGAGATCTCCTGGACCGCCGTGTTCAGGGCGAAGACATCCCCTGCGCAGCGGCGCGGGCCGCTCGAGAACGGAATGTAGGCCGAACGATGCTCGGGTGCACCCGCGACGGAGAATCGGCTCGGATCGAAGGTCTCGGGGCTCGCCCAGTACCGGGGATGACGATGAAGCAGAAACGGCGACAGCAAGATCTGCGTGCCCGCCGGGATCGGGCGTCCGGCGAGCACGTCGTCCTTCAGCGCGCGCCGCGTGAACATCCAGACAGGTGGGTAGAGGCGCAGGGTCTCGTGAACGACGCGCTGAACCAGATGGCTCCCGCCAGTCCCCGGCACCGGCTCCCTGCCCTCCTCGGAGGTCGCGCCTGCGCGCACCTCGGCCCGCACCTGGTCTTGAACCTCCGGGTGCCGCGCAAGCAGCGACCAGGCCCATGCCAGCGTGGCCGCCGTCGTTTCGTGCCCGGCGATCAGAAGCGTCATGAGCTCGTCGACGAGACCATCCATGTCGAGGGCCGCATCGGTCTCGCGATCGCGGGCGCCCATGTAGAGGCCGAGGAAATCACGTGGCGGCCCGCTGGCACCCGCGCTCGAGCGGCGGCGCTCGATCATCTCGCGCACGACCGGCCAGAGCTGGCGGAAACGCATCGCGAACATCAGGTCGCGCTCGTGCGTATCGACCACGAGGTTGAAGGGATTGCCGCCGTCGCGTTCATCGAGCGCGGCGAGATCATCCCCGAAGATCGCGCGAAGGATGATGCGCAGGCCGAGGCGGTTGGCCTCGTCCGAAACGTCAAGGGGTTCCCCTGACTCCGCGCACTCCTCCCAGAGGTGCGCCCTCCTCGCGATGCACTCGTCCACGAGACCACGCATCCCGCCCACGCTCGGGCGCGAGAAGGCGGGCTGGAGCATCCGCCGCCGCTGCTTCCAGTGCTCTCCGTCCGAAACGATCAGTCCGTCGCCGAGCAGCATCTTGACGCGCTCGAAGCCGACGCCTTTGCCGTAGTCGGCCTGGCGCTTCGTCAGCACGTGGTGGATGGCCTCCGGGTCGTTGAGCACCCAGATCGGTCTCCCGCCGCCGCCGGTCGCGCTGTCCGCGCCACCGGTGGGGGGAATCGCCCAGACATCGCCGTACGTCGCGCAGCCTTCCCTCAGGAACTTCAGCGTCGCCGCGTTGGCATCGAAGGCAAACGGTTCCGAAGGACCGGGGAGAGTCGCGGGGTCTTGCAAAGCAGCGGAGGGAGATGCGCGGTGTTCGGGATCACTCGGGCATGAAGAACGCGGTCAGCTGCTGCATCTGACCGTCGACCCCGAAGACGTCCTGCACGGAGTGGATGGCGAGGTACGCGGGCAGCGACATGACCCCACCGCGGCTCTCGGTGGACGCTGGGACCGAGTCGGCGGGCAGCGTTCCCTCCGTGGACTCGACCGCTTCCGTGGACCCGGCCGAGTCCCCTGAATCGGTGGGCTCGGTCGTGGTGGCCTCCGCGGTAAGGGGCGCCATGGCCTCCAGCGCGGTGTTCGCCGTGAGCTCTTCGACCGCCGCCTGATAGCTCGCGAGGTCCTTCAGGCTCTGGGCGAGTTCCGCGTCCCGGCCGGCGATTTCCGCCGCAAGCTGCTGGCTGGACTGACGGTTCTTGTCCATGCCAGCGCGGAGCTCTGAGGTCTCGCTCGCCAGGGTCGCGGCCTGGGTGCGCAGCGCAGCGGCTTCTTCCCGAAGGCCCGTCGCCTCGCGCTTCACGGCGTCGATATCGGTGGCGTTCGCCGCGGTGCTGCTGGTCAGCTCGGCGGCACGTCGCTCAAGGGCGTCCGCGCGCGCCGTCAGCCCGGCTTGATCCGATCGGAGGCCGGCGACGGCTTCATCGAGGTTGCCGCGCAGCCGGGCCACCTCGAGGTCCATGCGCAGCGCTATCGCGTCGTCGCGCTCGCCGAGTTCGTCGGTGCGCTCCTCCAGACCCGACGTGCGCCCCTCGATCCCCGAAGTGCGATCACCGAGCGCGCCGAGTCGAACGGCGAGAGAGTCCTGGGCACGACCGAGTTCCGCGTCGCGCTCCTGGGCGGTCGCGGCGAGCGAGGCGAGACCCGCCTTCTGTTGATCATCTTCCCTGGAGAGTTCCGCCATGCGGCGCGCGGTGCTGGCGAAGCCCTGGCGCGCCCAGCTATCGAACGACTGGTGCTTCTCCTCGAGCTTCTCGACTTGCGCGCTGTACTGGGCGTCGCGAGCGCGCAGCTCCGCGCGGCGCTCCGCCTCGACCTCGACGATCAGGCGCTCCTTCATCCGCACGCCGTAGGTCTTGATCCGCGCGGCCACGAGGTTGCGCATCACGTCCGGCTGCGCCGTGAACTCATCCGAGTCCGCGATGCGCATCCAGTACTCCGCGGCGGCGTCGATCTGGCCTGCTCGCTCGAGCGCCTGGGCCGCCGCGGCGTCCGCGAGGAACATGCCTTTCGTCTCGCCGATCTTCGCGAGCTCCGACTGCGCGAGGCTCAACTTGTCGAGCGCCACCTGGACGTCCGCTTCGCTCGGGTCGGCGCTCGCCGCCACATCGCGGTAAGACAGCACTCCGTCAGCGAGGAGCGCGTAGGGCCGCACCTCGCGGGACATCGCGGCCGTGGACGGGTGGAAGATCCCCATGGGCTCGTCGTGCAGGCGCTGGACCTCCTCGAAGTCACCCTGGCGAAGGCTCTCGAACGCCGTCTGCATCTCCTTCTCGCCCTCGTTGGCGAGGAGGTCGCCGAGCTGCTTCACGCCGGTCATCACGCTCCTTCCCTGTCCGTACTGGAGCATCGTCGTCGGCTTGACGGACTCCCAGATGAGGTGCGCGCGCTTGGCCGTTCCGCGGGAAACGTTCTCGCCGACGAAGGCCTCGAGGCCCGAGTACACGCGGTCCGCGTTCTTCTCTTCCAGGTCCTCTGCGATCACCCGCTTGAGGTCAGCGGGTGTCGTCGCGACGGCGTAGCTGGCCTCGCGGGAGCCGACCTCGCTCCTCGGCGCGTCGCCTTCCATGTACTCGCGCGGCGAATTCGAGGCACAGCTGGCGGAGAAACCTGCGAACGTGAGGGCTCCGAGCCCGAGGAGCCCGACCCGGAGGAGGTTGGGGGCGGAGTGACGGCAGAGGGAGCGTTTCGGATCGGCGAACTTCATGCCCATGAGGATCCACCTATGGCCGGGCGCTTGCAAGAGTTCCCTTCACTGAACCCTCCCGGGAGTGGGCGCCTGATCAGATCCCCGAGCCGATCAGGGCATCCGGGTCCACTTCAGCGCTCGCAGAGCGCGGGGCGGCCCTCGCGAGGCGCGCCCTCGAGGCCCGTCCGGCGAGGACGCCCCCCCCCACCGGGACCCGTAGCGCGCCAACGGGTAGGAGAAGCACGCCGAGTCACCACCAGCGAAACGCCATGAAGAGTAGGCCCTGTTGGACTCGAACCAACGACCGAGCGATTATGAGTCGCGCGCTCTAACCGACTGAGCTAAGGGCCCATGGGAGTCCGCAAGGACTCGCATCCGGCGGGGACCGCCGGGGCGGGAAAGAGGATACCCTCTCGGGATGCAAGTGTCAGAGATCGATGTTCGGCAAGAGTTCCATCGCCTCAACGAGGCCTTCGTCGAATTCGAGGAGCTGCGGGCACAGGGGATCATGACCTGTCGCACCCGGGCCCCCGAGGTCTCTGGGTGGAGCGTGGAGCAGCACCTGTACCACATCGCCCTGGCCACCGACCTGGCCTTCCAACACGTCCGCTCCCTGGTCGCCGGAAAGGGCCGGCTGATCCAGGCTGAGGGCGCGATCGAAGACCGCGCGTCGGCGGTGCTGCGAAGTGACAGCACTCCGAGGGGTGAGGCGAGGGCTCCACGCATGGTGACGCCGGACGACGAGGTGAATCCAGAGTTCCTGGAGATGGAGCTTCGCCTGAACCGCGAGGCCCTCGAGCAGCTCCGGACGATCGAGGCCGAGATTGAGGCGGCCCCGGGCTGGATCCCGCACCAGGAACTCGGGCCCCTGGCGGCAACTCACTGGCTTCGCTTTGCCGCGCTGCACGCGCGTCATCACGGTGCGATCGTGAGGGACCTACTCGCCGCCAAGGCGTGAGGCTAGCCAGACCCGTCGAGCTGCCCCGAGACCATCGGCTCCCACGGTCGCCGAAGGCTGCGACGGGGTCGATGCCCCGTCGAACGGCGTGGGGAAGAGCGCGAACACGCTGGGCGGAAGGGTGCGGTGCCGCCGCCCGGGGTACACCCCCGGACGACGACACGCGCGATGCTCCGACGCAACCGTCCCCTGGCGCGCCGGCGCTCTCGGAATGGGACGGTCGGATAGGTCGCGAAACGACACCCTGGACGGCCCCAATGAACGCGGGGAGCGCTCTACGAGAGAAGCGCTCAGGGAGGTCTTGCTCCCATGGCCCCAGGTCTTACCGAGAATCGATCAATTTCCCGCGAGCCGACGGCGACTCACGGGTTCCCCCGACAGAGGAGTACCGGCTCAGCGCTTGTCAGGGACCCGCAGAAGCGAAACGCTGAACAACCTGTCAGGATCGGTCCAAAACTCCTCGCACTCGAAGTCCCCGGCCCGGGCCAGGCGACGGAGCTTCGACTCGCTGTACTTGTAGCTGCTCTCCGTCCAGATCGACTCGAACGCATCGAACTCGAAGCGCTCGCCGCCGACCTCGACGACCTGCTCTCGATCGCTGACGAGATGCATCTCGATCCGGGCGTTTTTCGGGTCGAAGAGGGCGTGGTGGTACCAGCGGTCCAGGTGAAAGTCCGCCCCGTGGGACTCGTTCAGGTGACGGAGAATGTTCAGGTTGAACTCGGCCGTCACGCCCGCCGCATCGTTGTAGGCGGCGTGCAGGCGAGCCGGGTCCTTGAGCAGGTCCGCGCCGAGGATGAAGGCTCCGCCGGGGCCGAGCATGGCGGACGCCCGGCGAAGGAAGGCGGCCGCGCCCTCCGGGTGGTAGTTCCCGATCGTTCCGCCCGGAAAGAACCCGACGCGAGTCTTGGCCCCCATCGGCCCGAGCTTCACGGGCCGCGTGTAGTCGGCCAGGATCGGGCGCACCTGGAGATCAGGGAACCGCCCGCGCAAGCGCTCCGCCGAGGTCTCGAGGTAGTACTCGCTGACGTCGATGGGCAGGTAGGTCTGAACGTCGAGTTCCCTCAGGAGCGTCTCCGTCTTCTCGGCGGAGCCCGCTCCGAACTCAACCAGTTCGAGGCTGTCCCCGAGGTCCTCGAGGAGCCTCGGCGCGACGTCCTCGAGGATCGCCCGCTCCGTCCGGGTCTGGTAGTACTCGGGGAGCCGCGTGATCGCGTCGAAGAGCTTCGATCCGCGGTCGTCGTAGAACAGGGCCGCTGGCAAGGTGCGCGGATTCGCGCGCAGACCGTCGAGGATGGCGTGGAGCGGAGAGGACTCGGGGGCGGCGGTGGCCGCTTCAGTTTTGTGAATCACGGGCGAGACGAAGGCCAGAGAATTGCCAGCGTGCGTCCGCCGGAAAGAAGTTGCGATAGGTACTCCGGATGTGCGACTCGGGCGTCGCGCAGGATCCGCCCCGAAGGACGAATTGACCGGACATGAACTTGCCGTTGTATTCCCCGAGCGCGCCCGTGTCGGGGGCGTAGCGCGGGTACGCGGCGTAGGCGCTGGAGGTCCACTCCCACGCGTCCCCGAACAGCTGGCGAAGACGCGCCGGCCCCCCGGCGGGCTCGACCGGTTCGGAGGCTCGCCCTGGCTCGAACCGGAGGCTCTCGCGAAAGCGGCCGTCGAGGGCGGCGTCACGGCCAGCCTGAATCGCGGCGACCTCCCACTCGAACTCGGTGGGAAGCCGGAGGCCTCGCCAGCGGGCGTACGCGTCCGCCTCGTAGTAGCTGATGTGCGCGACGGGCTCCGCCGGATCCACGGGAGCATCGCCGTGGACCGTGAAGCGCCACCACTCCCCGTCGCGATTCTCCCAGTAGAGCGGCGCGGTCCAGCGGTCCTCCAGGCTGTTTCGACGCGCCCAGCCCGCGCTGAGCCAGTGCCGCGGCTCGTCGTAGCCGCCCGCCTCCATGAACTCCATCCACTCGCCGCAGGTGACCAGGCGATCGGCGAGCCCGAAGGCCGGCAGGAACACGCGATGGCTTGGCCCTTCGTTGTCGAACGTGAAGTCCTCCCCCTCGTTCACGCCCACCGTGAACAGACCCTCGTCATGCTCGATGAAGATGATCGCCCTGGTGGGTCCTTCGATCGTCCGCGGCTCGGCACGGGGAGGGCGATCGACGATTGAAGGGCGCATGGGATTGATGGAGAAGGCATGCTTCAGGTCCGTGACCATCAGCTCCTGATGCTGCTGCTCGTGCTGCAGGCCGATCTCGATGACCTCAAGCGCTCGCTCCAGCTCGTCTCCTTCCAGCCGCATGAGAAGATCACTGACAGCGGCGGTCACGGACGAGCGGTACTCTCGAATCACCCCGATCCCTGGACGACTCAGCATGCCGCGTCGATGGCGCGCGACGCGCTCTCCCACCGTCTCGTAGTAGCTGTTGAACAGGTACTGAAAGCGTGGATGGAATCGCTCGTGACCCGGGGCAAAACCGCACAGGACGAACTCCTCGAAGAACCATGTGGTGTGCGCGAGGTGCCAACCTGTGGGGGAGGCATCCGGCATCGACTGAAGCACGAAATCTCCCGGCTCCAGAAGCTCGGTCCAGGCTTCCGTCGCGGTGCGAACGTCCTGGAATCGGGCCAGCAAGGAGCGGACGCGCACCCCCTTACCCGCGGATGCCGCGGCGGACAGGTCTTGGAGATCTGGCGTCATGGGTGATGGGGCGAGGTGTCTCTTGGCCCGATTTCGAAGGAGTATAGCGAACGCCCTGGAGCGAGGTGGAGCCGTCCACGGGCCAGCGTCCGTGGGGCCGACGCGCAGCATGCGTGGCGGGGCCGTCCTGGAGCCGAGGAGAGATTCGTGGAAACGGCTCAAGACGGTATAAAATCGGGATCCCCTGAGGGCTTACCGGGTGAGTTCGCGCATGGACGGCGCCGGATGCATCGCGCTCACCATGATGAATTTCTACCCTCACCCTTGATGGAACCACTCTCCGAGGCGTCAGCCGACGGCGCAGCCTGGAAGGCGACGCGCCAGCTTCTCGAGAGTGCGCTCGATCTCGCTCCGCAGGAGCGAGAGGGATTCGTTCGCCGTCATGCGAGTTCGCCCGAGCACGCGGAGCGCGTTCTGGCGCTCCTCGAGCGGGAGCACGCCGCGGACGACGACGTCGATCTCGGGGCTCCGCTGAAGGCGTTCCTCGACACGCCTGGCAAGACGGCGCCGCCGGAGAGGCTCGGTCCCTGGGAGGTTCGAAGCCGGCTGGGTCGCGGCGGGATGGCCGACGTCTGGCTGGCGGTGCGTGCCGACGGCACCTATCGGCGACGGGTGGCGATCAAGAAGCTTCACCCCGGCCTCGCGGACCGGGAGGTCGTCGCGCGGTTCGAGCGCGAACGTCAGATCCTCGCCAGCCTCCGCCATCCCGGGATCGCGAAGATGCTCGGCGCCGGCACCGAGCCGGACGGCACGCCGTACATCGTGATGGAGCTCATCGAGGGCCAGCGAATCGACGAGTACGCGGACGAGCGGCACCTGTCGGTGCGCGAGCGCGTGCAGCTCATCGTCAGCGTCGCCGACGCGGTGATGGCCGCCCACCGCATGCACGTCGTGCACCGGGACATCAAGCCGTCGAACGTCCTCGTGGACCTCGAAGGGCGCCCGACGCTGCTCGACTTCGGCGTCGCGAAGGTGCTCGATCCCGAGAAGAACGCCGACAGCATGGTGACGTTCGACGTCAACCGCTACCTGACGCCGAACTACGCCAGCCCCGAGCAGTTCCGTGGCCAGCCGCTGCGCGCGACCAGCGATGTGTACTCGCTGGGCGTGCTCACCTACGAACTCCTCACGGGAGCCCCCCCTCTCCAGCTCGCGCGCGTCAGCACCGCCGAGGCGCTCGAGCAGTCCCGGACGCTGGAGCCATCGCCACCGTCCGACGCGTTCTCGGGATCACCGGACGTCGACGAGCTCGCCAGGCTGCGCGGCAGCTCGCGAGCCCAGATCGTTCGCGCGCTCAAGCATCGAGATCTCGAAGCGATTCTCGAGGCGGCGCTGCGCAAGGAGCCCGCGCGCCGGCCTCCGGATGCCGGGGCTTTTCGGGACGAACTCCAGCGCTGGCTCGCGGGCGAACCCGTTCTTTCGCGGAAGGACGGACCGTTCCGGCGGGCGCGCCGGATCGTGGCTCGCCATCGACTCGTCGCGGGACTCTCCGCGGCGCTGATGCTGGCCGTGGCGCTCGGCTACGCGTCCAGCTGGACCGAAGCGCGCCGGGCCCGTGCCGCGAACGAGCAGCTCGCGCTGCAGACGCGCGTGGCAGAGGCGCACCTCGATGACCTTCGGGAATCGCTCCGACTGCTCCTCGGTGACACGGTGGAGTCCCTCTCGGGAATCCCCGGGACGGACCACGCCGTCGACCGGATCCTGCGACGCGGCATCACGATCGCCGAGCGACAGGAGGACCCGGAGCTTCAGGCGCGCCTCGGCGAAGCCCTGATCCGGAAAGCCGAGCACGCGGTCCGAAGCCAGGGCCCAAGCGCGGCGGCGGCGGACGAGATGGAGCGCGGGATCGAGCTGGTCCGCACGGGCCTGGCGGCGCAGGGTCGAACGGGGAATCCCGTGACGGCGGGCTTCGCCATGGAGCTTGCGATGCTGCGAACGCGCCTGGGCGATCTGCAAGAGGCCGAGGGAATGGTCGCGGCCGCGCGAAGCGAACTGGCGTCCTTTCGGCCTGCGTCGGAGCTGCAGAGCATCGACGCTAGGATCAGCTCGGCCCGCGCGGCGCTGACCGAGGGAAGAGTGCGTGAGGCAGCGGGTGAGTTCAGGGCCCTCGACGAGATCACGGGCAGCGCGCTGCTGGACCTCCATGCGCTGGAAGAACGACTCGACGAGGTTCGAGCGGCGGACGAGCCGGAAGGAAGTGGGATCGCGGGGCGAAGCGCCTACCTGCGGAGCCGTATCCGCGCGATGAAGGCCAACCTGCTGAGCGTCCGAGCGGCCACGGACGGAGACGGTTCCAAGGGCCGCGAGGTGGCCGCTCCCGGTGAAACCGTGGAAGAGAGCGCGGCCCAGCTTCTGGAGACGAGTCGCGCCCTCGCCGAAGACCACGGATCGAACCGGGTGCTCGATGCCAACGCGCTGACCATGCGCCTGAATGCGGCAAGGCTTCTCGCCCAGCGGGGCGAGCTGGAGACGAGCCGCGCGATCTATGCGGAGTGCGCCGCTTCGCTCCCTGAGCTGTCGAAGGCAGATCCACAGGTCCAGGAGCTCATCTCATGGATGGCCGCCCTGGACGTCCGTGCCGAGATCGCGGAGCGTTCTCACGATCGTGAGGCGCTGCTCGCCGTGGCGCGGGACGCGACGGATCTCGCCAATGTTCACGAGCTGAAGCTCTCGCCGTCCTTCCATCGCACGCGGTCGATCGCGGACCTCGTTCTGATCTCCGGCCAGATCCAGGCCCGGCACGGCGAGACATCGAACGCCTCGACGCAGCTCACTCGCGCGTACACGCTCTACGAAGGATTGGCCGAGACCTCCCCCACGCACTTTCCGGTGGCGGTCGGGAGATGTGAGGCGGCGCTCTCGCTGCACGGGTTGCTGAAGGGCAGCGGGCACGACGAGGCCGATTGGCTCGGTCGTGCCCATGCTCACCTGGAGGCCCTACCTGGTGACGCGGCGGCCCATGCGGCGGTCGGTGATCTCAGCCAGCGCGTCTATGCGGCGCTCGCCGACGAGTGAGGCTGTCGTGGACCTTTGAACAGCGTGCACCTCTGAACAGCGTGAGCTCCGCGTGTCCGAAGGACACCCGGGCCCGGCTCGGCCCCGAAGGGATTGAGCGGCCCGCGCGCGGCTCGCCCGCGCGGCCCGTGCGGCGAGCACGCCTGTCCGGCGAGGACGCCTGCCCGGCGAGGGCGCCCGTCCGGCGAGGACGCCTGCGCGGCGAGCGCACAGCGGTGCAACCGCTATTTCGCCGTCAGGCGAAATGCCAGAGATACTGCGCGCTGTCACAACGATAGGACGGCCCGGCTCCACTTGCATTGGCAGGAGACCCGCCCGCAGTAGGTCTCCCGACACGGACTGCCTGCCGTTCGCGCGAAGCGTCGAACGCGTGGGCTGAGGCTTCCCGCTGACGGCTTGCGTGCTACCCGCTGGAGCGCTCGCCCGTCAGGGCGAGCTTGGCGGGTCTGAGGTCTGAGGTCTGAGGTCTGAGAGGCAAGTCCGACATCTGCCCAGCTCGCCCATGCGGGCGAGCGCTCCAGCGGGCAGCACCGAAGTCGTCAGCGGGAAGCCTCAGCCCACGCGTTCGACGCTTCGCGCGAACGGCAGGCAGTCTGTACCGGGAGACCTGCTGGGGCAGCCGTTAGCGGGCAGCCCACAAGCCGTCAGCGGGAAGCCTCAGCCCACGCGTTCGACGCTTCGCGCGAACGGCAGGCAGTCTGTACCGGGAGACCTGCTGGGGCAGCCGTTAGCGGGCAGCCCACAAGCCGCCAGCGGGAAGCCTCAGCCCACGCGTTCGACGCTTCGCGCGAACGGCAGGCAGTCGGTGTCGAGAAGTCAGCGGCGGGCGGGACTGCGACCAAGGCAAGTGGAGCCGGGCCGTCCTATCGCCGTGACAGCGCGCAGTATCTCTGGCATTTCGCCTGACGGCGAAATAGCGGTTGCACCGCGTGGCGCTCGCCGCGCAGGCGTCCTCGCCGGACAGGCGCCCTCGCCGGGCGGGCGTGCTCGCCGCACGGGCCGCGAGGGCGAGCCTCGCGCGGGCGGCTCAGCCCCCTCCGGGGGCTGAGCGAAGCCCGGGCGTCCTGGCGGACGCTTGGGGCGGCTGGGTTGGGACGGCTGGGTCGAGTCAGATCAGGTGGTCCGAAAGCCTCGGCTCAACACGAACGAGCGCCGAGCCAGTACGTCCGGATGGAGGCGGCTCCGGTGCCGGGCTCTCCAGCTCGATGGTCACAGCCCCAGGCAAAAAGAGGTTGATCACATCGGCGTTGGTGCGCGTGTGCTCCGAGACCTGCACGCAGCGATAGGTACCACCACTGAAGAGTGCGAGGGGCAACATGAGCTGGTCGGCGAGGTGCTCGCAGACCGGGGCATCGCTGGCGTCGTAGCCGCGGACGAGGCCCGCGAGATGGGAACCCACGAGTTCACTCGACAGGGTTCGCATCCCGAAGGAGGCGTGGAGCGTCGTGACGTTCTCGAAGGGCTGCCGCGCGAACATCACGTTGCCCGGGCCGCGGCCGCGCTGGACGTCACGGACGCTGAGCTGACTCGACTTCCAGTAGGTACGCTTCTGGAAGGTCTTCCACTCGCGGTCCGGCACGTTGCTGGAGAGGTTCTGGACGACCACCTCGCACGAGGCGGCGCCTGGCTTGCCGCGCTCCAGGAGGCGCAGGGGCTGCGTGCCTCCGGCTGGCTGGATCTCGACGCGCAGCTGCCCGCCGCCCGCGGGAAAGAACCCGGGGCGCAGGAGCGTGGCTTCGACCTCCAGCCCGATGGAACGTAGCTGCGGCAGGAACGACTCCGCGAACATCTCGAACGGCGGCGCGGCGGGGTTGTGGGTGCCCCCCTCCAGCATGAGCGTGGAGGGAGCGTCGGCGAGCAGCAAGGGCGGCAGCACCGTCTGCAGCACGAGCATCGTGCTGCCGGCCGAGCCGATGGCGAAGTGGTAGTTCCCTCCGTGACAGCGCTCGCCCGGCAGGAAGCGCACGGAGGTGCTGCCGAGGTCGTCGCCCTCGATTTGACCTTCGGTGAGATCGCGGACGGCGCGCAGCGCGGTTCGGTGCTGGCGCAGGAGGCCCGGCTTCTTCCGGCCCCCCCGCACGTTCTCGATGGTGATGGGACGGCCCAGCGCGGCGGCGAGCGAGAGCGAGGTGCGTAGCACCTGGCCCCCGCCCTCGCCCTGGCGTCCGTCGATGTGAAGCTCGTCTTGCTGGCTGCTGGGTTTCATCTCTTCCTCTTCCGTCGTACGAGCTTCGCTCGGCCTCAGCCCTTCACGCACACGACCTGGCGGAGCGTGTGCACGATGTCGACGAGCGACTTCTGGGCCTCCATCACTTTCTCGATATCCTTGTACGCCATCGGGATCTCGTCGATCACCGACGCGTCCTTACGGCACTCCACGTGCTTCGTCGCCTCGATCTGGTCGTCGACCGTGAACTGACGCTTGGCCGCCGAGCGCGACATGACTCGCCCCGCTCCGTGGCTACACGAATCGAAGGCCTCCGGGTTGCCCTTCCCGCGGACGATGAAGCTCTTGGCCCCCATCGAACCCGGGATGATCCCCATGTCCCCCAGCCCGGCGCGAACCGCGCCCTTGCGGGTGAGCCAGACGTCCTTGCCCATGTGGTGCTCCTTCGCCACGTAGTTGTGGTGACAGTTCACGACCGTGGCGTCCGCCCGGAAGGGCTTGATCCCAGGCAGCTTCGTGACCGCTTCGATCAGGTTCTCCATCATCACCTGACGGTTGAGTCGGGCGAACTCCTGGGCCCAGAGCAGCGCCTCGACGTAGTCCTCGAAGTGCTCGGTTCCCTCGGTCAGGTAGCTGAGATCTCGATGCGGAACATGGGCGCCCGCGGCCTCCATGTCCTTGCGCGCCTTCTCGATGAACACCGAAGCGATTCGGTTGCCGACGCCGCGCGAACCCGAGTGCAGCATGAACCAGACGCGGTCCTCCTCGTCGAGGCAGACCTCCACGAAGTGGTTGCCGCCCCCGAGCGTTCCGAGATGGTTCAGGTTGTTCGTGTTCTTGAGCGACTTGTAGCGATCCGTCAGGGCACCGAAGCCCTTCTCGAGGTGGGCCTTCCAGAGGTTCCCCACGCGCTTCGGCACGTCGTGCCAGGACCCCTTGTCACGGCCGCGCGTCGTGCGCCCGTGGGGAATCGCCGCCTCGATGGCGAGCCGCATCGGCTTCAGGTCGTCGGGGAGGTCGCTCGCCATGAGGCTCGTGCGCGCCGCGCACATGCCGCATCCGATGTCGACCCCCACCGCCGCCGGAACGATGGCCCCGAGCGTCGGGATCACCGAGCCGATCGTCGCTCCCATCCCCCAGTGCACGTCTGGCATCACGGCCAGGTGGCCATGGATGATGGGAAGCTGGGACGTCTGGATGAGCTGGCGGCGCGCGCCCTCCTCGATCCCGACCCCGAGGGTCCAGGCCTTGATGGGAACACCCTTCGCCGTTTCGATGGTCTCGTAGGCGACCTGGGGCAGGGTCTCGTGATGGTGCTGGTGACTCATGATGTTTCTCCGCGTCTTGCGTGGCAATCCCCGTAAGCGAGCGCAGTGCCAGGGCGCATCCAAGCACGACACATTCATCCTAACGCGCCGTTCCCCATGGACTTAGGATCATCGCGATCCATGGTCCCACGTGACAGACCGGTGACGCTTCCGATCCCTGGAGATCAGCCCTTATCCCAGCGGATCAGTTCGCGAGGAGCCTCCGGACGCATCCTGCGGATAGGATCCTCCGCAGATGACTCATTCAGACACGACCCCCGGCTCCCGCGACCACGGTCCCCAGCCCCTCGGGGACCTCATGGCCGCCCACGGGCTGAAACCGAACGACCTGGTCGAGGCGTCCATGTCCCTGGTCGACATCGGCAACGGACTGACGCACAAGATGGTGAGCCGCGGCGTCAAGGGCCGGCAGCTCACGCGGAACGTCATGACCAAGATCCTCGACGCGCTCAACCACGCGGCGGGGACGACCTACGGGCCGAAGGACGCCTTCAACTACCTTCGCGAGAAGTAGCCCGGTGAGCCCGCACCTGCACACGTCCGCAGAGGCGCAAGAGATCAGCGCGAGCGACCCCGAGCGCAACGTCGCGCTCCAGCGCCAGGTGATGACCCTGAGCCTCGGGGTCGCCGTAGTGATGCTCATCGGGAAGCTCGCGGCGTGGTCGTTGACGGGCTCCTCCGCGATCTTCTCGGACGCGGCCGAGTCGGTCGTCCACTTCGCCGCGACGGCGATGGCGGGATTCAGCCTGTGGTACGCCTCCCAGCCCCCGGACGACCAGCACCCCTACGGCCACGGGAAGATCGCGTACTTCTCGTCGGGGATCGAGGGCGGACTGATCCTGATCGCCGCCGTCATCATCCTCATCCAGGCCACGCTGGACCTGATCGAAGGCCCCGAGGTCGAGCACCTCGGCATCGGGCTCGCCATCACCGGGGCGCTCGGGCTCATCAACCTGTTCCTGGGACTGGCGCTCGTGCGCGTGGGTCGCTCTACCAACGCCCTCGTGCTCGTCGCGAACGGATACCACGTGCTCACGGACATGTGGACGAGCCTCGGGGTCGTGGTCGGCGTGGCCCTCGTGTGGGCCACGGGCGCCGTGTGGCTCGACCCGGTCGTGGCGATCCTGATGGGGCTCAATATTCTCTGGACCAGCGGCCGGCTGATCCGTGAGGCCTTCGCAGGGCTCATGGAGACGATCGATATCGACGAGACCGCGCGCGTGATGGAGGTGCTGGACCGCGCGGCCGCGACCGATCGGATCAAGGGCCATCACCACGTCCGCCACCGGCGGGTCAACGACCAGATCTGGCTCGAACAGCACCTGCTCATGGAAGACGACCTCTCGCTGGTCGAAGCCCATGATCGAGCTTCGCAGATCGAGGCGGAGCAGCGCGCGCTCTTCCCCCAGAGCCACGTCCAGATCACGAGCCACCTGGAGCCGGTCACTCACGATCACGCGGATGACGTTCCGCACGACGCGATCGTCGACGGGAGCACGCTCGACTGATCCGCTCGCGGCGCCCCCGCGACGAGCCCGCGTCAACGCTGGACGAGGAACTCGACCCGGTAGGTGCCGTCGCCCTCGATGACCGTGAGGATATCGGTCTTGCCGTCTGCGTTCAGATCGACCGCGCGGAACTCCCGATCCTCGACGCCCGACCGCAGCGGCATCTTCAGCGCGGTTTCGCGCCCGGCGACCGCGGCCCGCAACGCCGCGCCCGGTGAGCCCACGAAATCGTCGAGGGTTTCGATGTCGATCACCGTGAGACCGCCGTCGCCGAGCCGGTCCGTATCGCGAAGAACGACCTGCTCCACCAGCCCCTCGATGCCGCGGGACATCGTCACGTGCTCCAGTCGATGCTCCGGAGGCGCCGCGTTGCGATAGAGCCATAGTTCGCCGTCGACCTCGTCGATCACGTCGTCGCTGGAGCCGTCCCTATCCCAGTCGATCCGGATCGCCGGGATCTTCCACTGGGCTTCGATGCGATCGCCGAGTTCCTCGGCCTCGCCGAAGAACGTGATGAGCCGCGGCACGCGCAGCCCGATCGTCGCGCGCTGGGTCGGGCGACGCGCGAGGGCTCCGTCCTGGTTCTCGTAGGTGAGCACGTCGAAGTCGAGCTGGCCGGGAAGGACCAGGTACTTGAGGAGCCGCGAGAGCGAGACCCGCTCCCCTCGCACGATCTGGAGATCGGGGCGCGGGTCCCCGGCGACGTCGCGCACGAAGAAACGAAGCACGTTCCCGCTCGCCTTCAGCACCTGGTCCGGATCACCGCTGGCGCCCTTGGCCCCGCCGCCGAGGTACACGCGGACTTCGCCCTCGGCCCCCATGACGAGGTCGTTCGGCGGGACCCCATCCAGGTCCGCGATGCGCCATTGCGCGAAGCCGCTGACGGAGCCCAGGAGATTGTCGAGGTCCACGTCGCGCAGGGTCGGCGCATCCTTGAAACCGGAGAGATCCAGCTCCCACGTCGGCAGCGAATCGATCTCCGGTCGAGCCAGGTGCACCGAGATCCGGTCGTCGACCTCACTGACGAGATCCTGTCTGCCGTCGCCGTCGACGTCCTCCACGGTGAAGAAGGGGACGATGATCGACTGGCCGAAGGTGGAGGAGAGCCGCATCGGGTCGCCGAAGTCGTAGTCGACGTTCGGGTCGAACTCGACGAGAAGCGGCGATGCCCATCCGAGCTGCGTGTCGCCTTCGACGACGGTGCTCCGATTCAGGAGGATGTGAAAGCGCCCGGGCCCCGGGAGCACGAGATCAAGGCGCTCGTCGCCGTCGACATCGCGTGCGAACGGGACCCGACTCAGGCCGGAGGGCAGGTAGATGGGCATCCCGGCGAGGACGTCGCCGTCGTCCCAGCCTTCGCCGGTGAATCGGCGGCGCACGAGGTGCTCGCCGTCCGTGACCGTGAGAAGCTCGGTCACGCCGTCGCCGTCGAGATCCGCTAGGTCCCAGCCCGTGGTCGCCGTCGACCAGGGGAGCAGCACCTCGTTCTCTGCGTAGGCGCCTTCGGCCGTCAGCGCACGCACGCCGAGCCCGCGGGCGTTCACGCGAAGGAGTTCCAGGGTGCCGTCGCCCTCGAGGTCGCGCAGAGCGAGCGTCTCACCCTTCTTGCCCACGTCGACGTGACTGCTGACGAAGGGGAGCGGATCCTCGGGGCTCGACCCGACGGGCGACGGCGCGGCTCCCGGGGCAAGGCAGAGTAGGGTCAGGGACGCAAGCATGGTTCGGACGGGATCTGGCGTGCGAAGACGCTGAGTGGAATCGCGGCGAGCACCATCAGGACATCGGCCCAGGCCACGACGGAGAGCGACTGCATGTAGTCCCCGGCCTCCTGCCCGAGAACCTCGGTATTCGCCAGGTTACAGACGACGTAGTAGATCAAGAAGACGCCGATGAGCCACCTCCGCCTCGATGGAAGGCGCTTCGCCATCCACACCAGCTGGAAGACGAACGGCAGCAGCACGGCGTGATGCGCCTTCCAGGTCACGGGCGAGAGAAGCAGGCAGAGGGGCAGGAACGCGAGCCCGAGAAACCAGACCTCGGCCGCGTCGCGGGCGCGGAGCGCGCGCCAGCTGAGGCCCGCGAGCAGGCTCAGCGCGATTCCCTGGGCGATCCGCACCGCGGTCAGCGGCGCGACCTCGATCCAGTGGATGTCGTACGCGCCGGAGTCTCCCGGAGGCCGCAGCAGGCGGTGCACGGACTCACGCAGCGACTGATTCATGGCCGACTCGGCCGCGGGCATCCCCTCGGGCACGAGCGTCGAGTCATGCAGGTCGTGCAGGTTCGCGTAGGTGAGCACGTCGGTGAGCCAGCGCTTCACCAGCGCGAAGTACGCCTCGGTCCCGTACCAGAGCCCCGGCGCCGCGAAAAGAAGCGGAACGACGATCGCGACGGTGGCGAGCGTGCGCCAGCGCCGACGCAGCAGCAGAAAGAAGAGCACCGGGGCGAGGTTCGGCTTCACGAGCAAACCCGCCGAGAGCGCGAGGCCCGCCAGCACCTGGCGATCCCGCAGACTACGGTCGATCGCAAAGACCGCGAGCAGACCGTAGAGCAGGTTGCCGCCGCCGCCTTTCATGTCCCGCAGCACGAAGCGACTGACGAGCAGAAGCGCGATCGTGAAGAGCGCGGGCATGTGCCGGACGAGGTCGGGGCTCGACTCGGCGAGCCGCCGCCTCAGGAGCGAGTAGAGGCCCACGAGCGCTCCGATCTGTGCCAGGCACCAGACCCGCCGCGCGAGCGGCCGAGGGAGCGTGGCCAGCGGCGCGCAGACCCAGACGAAGGACGGTGGATAAGGCCCGTGGATCAGCTCGCCCCGGACCGGATCCATGTAGGGATCGTCGCCTGCGAGAAAGCGCTCGCCGAAGGCCATGTTGCGCACGATGACCCCTTCCGTGGTGTCGGCCGCGCGCTCGATCATCACGAAGGTGAGCACGATGGCCACAACCATGAGGACGCGGTTCCGGAGCCGAAGGCGATTGGAATCGACGGGGAAGACCGCGCGGCTGAACAGACTGCTCAATGGTCGCTGGGAGGCGGGCAGGCGGTTCGTCGGGCGAGCAGATCCATGGTGGCGGACCAGCATGACAGGCGCGCTCCCCGATCGGCGGGCGAAAACGGCGGAAGGTGCCGCGGGAGGCGCTACTCGCGGCGGCGCCTTGGCGCGGCCCGGAACAGTCGATCCCGCGGGATCTCGTCTCCGCCAGCTTCCGCCAGAGCGGCGCTGAGCTTCGCGTAAGGCGCGCCTCCGATGACCTCGAGGCTCGCGCGCGCGGCGTCGCGAAGCGGCTCAGGTTCCTCCGCGTCCTCGCTGATCCCCTGCAAGAGATCCCGCCAGCGCTCCCCGCGCGTGAGCCCCATCGCCACGACGGCGCCGAGGCGTTCATGGCCCGTGACGTCCTTCGCCGCGACCTTGGACTTCTCCCCGTGCATCACGGGCAGAGCTGCCTGTCGCAGGCGCTCGTCGACCTCGTCGGCCCGATCGAGCCAGCCGAGTGCCAGCAGCGCATTCGCACGGACGCCCGGCGACTTCGGATCGATCGAAGCGCGCAACAGGGCGGTACGCGCTTTCTTGTCCTCCCGCGCAGAGGCCCCGATCGCGCGCAACACGCATTGCTCGTGCGTGTCCGTCGACGCGCGCCGGAGAGCCTTCATCAGCATCGGAAGCGACTCCCGGGCGGACAGCTGTTCCAGCGCCACCAGGGCTTCCAGCTGGGCGGCCTCGGTCCCGCTGTCCGCAAACTCCGCGCAGACCTCCCAGTAGGAGGTCGGCGAAACGACTCCGATCCAGCGAAGGAGTTCCTCGCGGGGTCCTTCGGCACTTCCGCCGCCGCGGCCTCCACCGCCGGCGCCACCTGCGCGCAGCATGGCGAGAACGTACTCACGGGCTTCGGGCTCATCCGCGGTCACCAGCCGGCGGAGCGTGGCCATGGCGTCCTTCTTCTTGGAGCCCTTCTTGTGATCGGCGATGAGTTCGAGCGCTTCCTCGCGCGTGATGGGCGCGAGCCCGCCGCCGAGGTCGATCACGCCGCCCATGATGACGCGCCGCGGACGCTGCCCCCTGGTGACCTTTCGCGCGCCCGCGTCCTTGTCGAGGCTCGCGAAGGCCGTGAGGAAGCACCACTCGAGTTCATCGGCGTGGATCTCGTAGGGAACCGAGAGGATCACCGATCCATCGGGCGCCAGGAACACGTGCTGCGGCGCGACGACCGCGCCGGAGACGTCGGGCTTCAGGATCTTCTCCCGCACCGAGATGTCCACGGACTGGTGCTGCTTGCAGCTGGAACAGCCGAAGCGAGGACAGGTTCCCGAGGCCTTGTGTTCGTCCGCCGACGCGATCAGGTTCACGGATCCCTCGCTCAGCTCGATGATCCGCTTGTCGCCGTAGACGGCCTTGAGCATCCGTTCGTTGGCGCTCTCGCCGTCCATGTTGACGGCGATGAAGACGACCTTGCCGTCGGTCGCCGCGGACTCCAGAGCGCCGTCGAAGGTCTCAGCCCACTCGATCCCACGGCCGCTCGCCCGCGGTCCCGAAGTGAGCTCACCCATGGAGAGGGCCAGGTTCCCGCCGGAGAAACCGGTGGCGGAGGCCTCCCCGTGGAGAGCCAGGATGGGCGAGAGGGCGAGGAGGAGGTGGGAGAGTGCGTTCATGGGTCGGGGCCCCGGGCCCTCGGTGAGTCGAGCGTGCGATCTAACCGACCGCGAGCCCTTACGTAGCGCCGAAATCCACGATTTCCTACCCCCTGCGCGGACTCCGACCTCGCCCGTGTATGGCGAACATTCTTCCTCCCGGACGATAGAAGAGCTGTCCCGTCCGGCGGCTCGCTAACCTCTGGACCAGATGATCTACAGCGTGGATTCGGGGAAGGTCCGCCATGCGGGCAAGGTGGTTCGCGGCGCGGACGCGACGACGTTTCGGGTTCTGGAAGTGGACCCTTCCTGGGCGCTGGATGCCAGGCAGGTCTACTTCTCGGGCAGAAAGGTCGCCGGTGCCAGCCCTTCGACGTTCGTCGCCTTCGGCAACGACGTGGCGGCCGATGGCCGACGACTTTTCTACCGACTCAGCGGCCGAGAGCAGCTCACGTCCAAGGCTCGGCCCAAGGCCTTCGCCGGTGACGTGGAGGTGCTTCGCGACGATGTCCATCTCGTTCTCAAGGTCGCGGGAGAGGCGTACGTCGCAGCACCCCACGGCATCGGGGAGCCGCTTCCGGTGGACGCCGATTCCTTCCTTCTCCTGGGCTGCGGCTACGCCAGGGATGAGGAGCACATCTACTGGTTCGACCTGCACCGCCAGCCTCTGGCGATTCCCGGCGCGGACCTCGCGACCTTTGCCGTGGTGGGAGCCGTCGCGAGCGATCGGCACGGCCGATTCTTGAACGGAATGCGCATCGGCGAGCCCCTTCCGGTCGAGCGGGAGGCGGATCCGTCAGCGGCCCTGAAGCAGCGAATCACCGGGGTCCTTGCGATGCTCTTGCCACGCTACTTCGCGCTCTTCGACACGACGCTGCCGAACGATGGCCCGGCAGCCTCCCCGATGCGCGGGACACCCACGGAGGTCCCTGCCCACACCGTCGAACTGGATGGCGCGAGCGTGATTCTCCGGGTCGGACGGCGCAGCTACAGCGGGCGAGTTTCCTGCCTGGAGCTGATCGCGTCATGGCTCTACGCCGTGGCCTGGGATCAAGAACTGGAGGGAGCGACGTGCCTTCGCGTTCTGCCGACGGCCTCGCGTTGGCCCCATTCGCCCTCCGACCCTTCTCCGCTCTGGCACCGCCAACTCGATCTCGCCTACCTCCTGGAAGCCCTCGGCGAGCACGACGAGTCACGCCTCCTGGTCGACCAGGTGAGGCAGGAGCAGCGCGCATGCCCACGCACGAAGGACCTCGCGACGGACCCCCGCCTGCGCATGGAGAAGCTGCTGCCCGAGGTGCTCCTGGGTCTGCCGGAACCGGTCATCGCGGAGGGGTCGACCACGCCGTCGGCCGCGGCGCGGATGGTGAAGGAGAACCGGCACAGGGCCGAAGACCCCGTCATCCGACGCGGCGTGGCGGACGAGTTCCTGGCTCTCGTCCGCGCCACGTCCCTGGAGCCCGCGCGTCTGGCGGAAGCGAGCGCGTCGCTTGCCAGCCTGCTCGAGGACCCTGTTCCGGCCGTGCGCGTGCGAGCCGCCGTGGCGTTCGATCTCGCGGCCAGCAAGCTCTGCTACTACCGCGCCTACGAACCAGCGCTTGACGCGGTGCGGGCGCTCGCAGCAGGCGGATTCAACCTGGACCTTCAGCTCGCGCGCCAGTGGGAATGCCTGGTCGCGCTGGGCCAAAACGAAGCCGCCGAAGAAGCCTGGCGCGGCGCGGTCCTGCTCGACAAGCGCGGCGGCAGAAGGCCACGCCAGCACACGGGATTGCACACGGACTACCCGAGCCTCGAGGTCTGGCGTGCGTTCGCGGAGCTGCGGCTGGCGGAGGCCGACGCGCAGGGCGCCCGGGCGGCGGACCGCATCGCGGAGGCGACGGCGACGATGGAGCGCCTGGCGGCAGAGGCGCCGGCTGCGATGATCGGCATGAGCCTCGCCGAGTTCGCGGAGCAGCGGGGAAGAGTGACCGGCGAGGGGCAAGTCGAAGCACACGGCTTCATGATGCACGGCGAGTTCGTGGACTACCGCCGCTACGGGGTCCCCTACGAGTGCACCGGTGCTGAAATCGAGTTCGAGGGGGAGTTCGAATCCACAGGGGACGGGCTCTTCCGTCCGCTACATCCGGGTTCGGAGGTTCCCTGCAGCCTGGGTCGGGCGTTCGGCCTGGAGTATCGGTTCGCGGGCGGCCCACCGGGACGGCGACTGACAGCCAGCGTTCGAGTGGAGCGGCCTGTTCCGGGTGCAGAGACGCGTGTGGACGACTATCCGGTGCTCGTTTTCCTGGGGCTGCGAGAGAACTTCGTGTTCCTCCTGGAGTCGCCGGACGAGCTCACGCCCGGTGAGTGGAAGATCACGGTCACGCTCTTCTCGGCCGCCGCGCCGAGGACCTACCCGCGCCGAGGCAAGCTCACGCCCGACTCCCCCATCGCGTCGATTCAGCACACGTTCCAGCTGGTCGAACCCGGCGAGTAGACCGCATCAATCGCCCTTGCGTGTGGCTGCGTGATTCAGCACCTGGCCGTCCGCGAGGAGCCGCTTCTTCAGGCGTCCGTGGTCGAGCGACTGCAGTGGCACGCCTTCCTCGATCGCCAGCGCGGCCGCCGTGGCGGCGGATTGCGCGAGGACCATGAAGACGGGCTCCATCCGGATCGAACCGAACGCGATGTGGCTCGCGGACAGGCAAACGGGAACGGCCAGGTTCGAGCACTCCGTCGCCTTGGGGAGAATGGCTCGATAGCTGATCGGATACGGCGGGAACCCTCCGACCTCAACGTCTCCTTCGTTGCGAACGTGGCCCTCCGCGTCGACGTAGCGCTGCACATGGTGCGAGTCCATGGTGTAGGCGCCCATGCCGATCGAATCCTCGACGCCCTTCTCCTGCTGGCAGTGGCCCTGGGTCATCACGAAGTCGCCGACCATCCTTCGCGCTTCACGGATGTAGAGCTGCTCTTGCCAGCCCTCGCCCTCCGTGAATTCATCCCTGCACATCCCCCACTTCGAGACCTGATCGCGGATCTTCTCGGGCATTCGAGGGTGATAGGCGAGGGTCCACATGAGCCCCTGCTGGTACAGCCGATGGCGGAGCTTGAGGGCGTCGCGCTCGTCGTAGCTGGCCTCGGGCCAGGCGTGGTTCTGACCCACGAAGTCCGTCGAGAACCCCAGGCGATTGTTGGTGTCCGTTTTGCGGTTGGGCATCGCCGAGTTGATCCAGGGCAGCCCCGTTTCGCCAGCTTCGTAGTTTCGAAGCAGGAGCTCGTACCACCGCTCTTCGTATCCCGTGGGCTTGCGGAAGGGAATGCGATTCTCCGGATGGTCGGTGAGGCACATGCGGAAGCAGTACGCCTGCACGCGCGCGTCCGCCTGACCATCGGCCCCCGGGCCCGCGGCCTCGATGAACGGCAAGAGCCCACTCGAAGGATCGCCAGGGACCACGTAAGGATCGACCCCGTCCACGAACTGGTGGTACTTCGCCTGCTTCACCTGGACGCCGTTGAGACTCTCGCCGTACTGCTCACTCGCCTCACGCCCGACGGTGTAGCTCACCCCTGCCGCGGCCAGGAGATCACCCTCATAGGTACAGTCGAGGAACATCTTGCCGCTGAATACGCGGCCCGACTCCATGGTGATCGAAACGATGCGGCCCGCCTGCATCTTCACCCCGTCTTGCCTGTCGAGGCGCTCCTGGAGCACGAGCTCGAGCCCGACCTCGGAGGTCCACCGTCGAAAGACCGCGAGCGCTGCGCTCGGTTCGAAGGTCCACATGGTGGCCTCGCCCTCGCTCGTTCGGGACTGACCACCGTCCCGGTATTCAGCGCGTTTCTGCCAGGTCCAGGACTCTTCTTCCGCGTAGTGAGAAGCGATGCGCCGGTAGAACTCCCGCGAGAGCCCTCCGATGACGCGCTTGTTCCCGATATCGGTCTGGCCGAGGCCGCCGGTGCTGAGCCCGCCCTCACGCGCGCTCGGCTCGATCACGACGACCGACTTCCCCATCTTCACGGCCTGAAGGCCCGCGACGATCCCGGCGCTGGTTCCACCGTAGATGACGAGGTCATGGTGGGGTTCCGACCCGGACTCGGACCCATGTCCCGACCCGGATCCACCCGAGGCGATCGAGGCACGCGCCCCGAGGATGACCAGGCCGACCAGAAGAATTCGACGAAGGAGGTAGGGCATGGTCTATCGCTCCCCATCCGCATGGATCAAGGGCCGTGAGCCGTGGCCAATGGATACCCGGGACGCGCGTTCGAGAGCGGCCGTCACATAGCGCTTGCCCTCCAGGACCGCGTCCCGAAGCGCGCGCCCCAGGGCCAGCTGTGCCGCGATGGCGGAAGACAGCGTGCAGCCCGTTCCATGGGGCCGCTCGATCGCCACCCGTGGCGCCTCCAGCCACTCGGCCGCGTCAGCCGTGCAGAGGACGTCGGTGGACGTCGACACGTCACCCCGTCGCCCCCCTTTCAGAAGAACTGCGTGCGCCCCCAGATCCCGTAGAGCCAACGCCTGACGCTCCATCGCCCCGAGGGAATCCGCAGGCGGCTCCCCCAGAAGGAGGCCAGCCTCATGGACGTTCGGCGTGATGAGGCGCGCGAGAGGGAGCAGGCGCTGGAGGAGGGTGTCCACCGCGTCGCTCGCGAGAAGCAAGTCGCCGCTCGCCGTCACCATCACCGGGTCCAGAACGACGGGGATGCTTGCATGGGCCTCCAGAATTTCCGCCACCACCTCGATGGTCGCGCGATCCCCGAGCATGCCGACCTTGATGCAGTCGACGTGGAGGTCGCTCAAGACCGCCTCCGCCTGGGCCCGGATGAAGTCCGGCGGAACGCCATGGATGCCAAAGACGCCCGTCGTGTTCTGCGCGGTGAGCGCGGTGATGACCGACGCTCCGTAGACGCCGTGGGCTGCGAAGGTCTTGAGATCGGCCTGGATGCCTGCGCCCCCGGAGGGATCCGAGCCGGCGATGGTGAGCGCGATGGTCGTCATGGTGCCACTCTACTCGTTCGACGCTTGCGACGAGCTTCTTCGTCGTGACCGCTCCGTACGTCCACAGGATCCACTCGCGGACCGGATCGATGACGTCTCGTTCCACTCTCCCGGCAGCGTCGGGTGCTCCCGCCCAGGTCACTCGGGATCACGGGCTGCGCGAGGGGCGTCTGAAGGTCGTCACAGCCCTGTGACAACGGATCTGCGGCGAAGGTTGCATGCGGCCTCTCGACTGCCTTAAATCGCACGCTCATCGCTCGGACCGAGGAACGAGCGCCACCCGGCGCTCCTCCTCGAATCTCGATCCGACGCTCCCCGACCTGCAAGGGCGCCTTGCCCGAACACCTAGCCCCCATCCATCCATGAAGCTCCTCTCCCCCACGACGCTCCTCGGCGTCGCCCTCGCGGCCACCCTGGCCAGCTGCTCCTCCATCAGCGACCTTGGCGGCGCCATGGGCGGCATGGCCGGCGGCGGCGGAAACGCGGCACTCGATACGGCCAAGAACGTGCCCGCCATGAACGTGATGGCTCTCCCGCCCGCCCCGGCGGTCGGTCAGAGCTGGACGATGGACATGAGCGGGATGAAGACGACCACGGCGATCGTCGCCGAAATGGACGGCCAGTTCATCCTCGAGCAGGAGACGTCGATGTACGGCGAGCCCATCATCCTCGCGTACCAGGTCGACCCGCGCGTCGATATGACGGCCGTGCCCGCTGCGGGCGAGAAAATGACCTCGAACGTCACCGCGGCCTGGATCGGTGTCGAGGGCGAGAAGCCCCTCGAGCACACGGTCATGGAAGCGATGACGATGCCCGAAACCACGGGTGAAGCCGCTCCGGCCATGGACTTCACGACCGGAAACGAGACCGTTTCCCTGGGCGGCCGCTCCTGGGACGCCACCTGGACGGAAGCGGGCGACTCGAAGAGCTGGATGGCGGGCAACTTCATCCTGCGCTCGGATTACGACGGAAAGACGGTGATGCAGATCACGGACTGGCAATCGAACGCCGAGCCAAAGCTCGACTGGACCCCCGCCGAGTAGCCTCCCGCGAACCCGACACGTTCGGACCAGGTCCGTTCATTCCGGTACGTTTGCACCTGGTCCGTTCATTCCGGAATGAACGGACCAGGTGCAAACGTATCGGAATGAACGGACCTGGTCCGAACGTGTCGGATTCGGGGGAGGTGGAGGAGGGAAAGTTGAAATTGCTGTTGAGGGGCTGGCGGGCTTTGCAGTCAGGGCCGTGTGGGCCCACCGGCCCCCGCCTGGACGGTCCCTGGGGCCGGCCTTGCGCCTTCGACACTCTTCTTCGATCCCACCATGCCCGCTTCACGCTCGGCCCTGCGAAAAATCGCCCTCGCGACCACCGCCACGGCTTTTCTTCTCTCGTTCTCCTCCTGCCAGTCCACGTCCGAGTCCGCGAGCTCACAGACCCTGACGACCCACGTCGGTCAATATGATCCTCCGGGGCCCGGCGTCGGCATCGTCCGGGTCGGCGTTCCCGTCCTCGAAGTCGGGAGCGACGCCTCCCGCGGGCTCGAAAAAATCGCCGCCGACCAGCTCGCGACGCTCCTCGTCCGGACGGATCGATTCGACGTGATCGAGAGGAGCCAGCTCCAGAAGCTGCTCGCCGAGCAGGACCTCGAAGGCATCGTTGCCGCCGACGAGATGGCCGGCATGGCCCAGGTCCGCGGGGTCGAGTACCTGATGCTCGGCAAGGTCACGAACATGCGCCTCAAAGAGGTCAAAACCGGCGGAAAGTCGGGCCTCGGCAAGATCGCCAACATCGCCACGGGTCGCTTCTCCGGCGGGATCGGCGTCCTCGATGTCGACTCGCAGAAGATCGAGATCAAGGCTGAGTGCGGCGTCGACCTGCGCCTCGTCGATCCGACCACCGGCTCCACGCTCGCCGCCTCCTTCGGCGAGTTCACCCGCAGCGACAAGGCCAGCGCCCTCGGCATCCAGGTGCTCGGCGTCGGCGCCGACGCCGAGGCCGATCTCAAGATCAGCGACGACGACAAGGGCCTCATCCTGCGCCTCGCCCTCGACGACGCCGTGCGCAAGATGCTCCCGAGCCTCGATCGCAAGCTCCGAGCGCGCGCGCAACAGGCGTCCAGCTCACAGCAGTAGGGAGCGCCATGACACTCCTCTCTCTGCACCGCCCGATGAACCGCCCGGCGAACCGCTGGCTCCAGCCGGTGGGGACAGCCCTCGTTCTCGCAGGCTTCACGGCCCTGGCCCACGGAGCCTCCGTTCAAGCGGACGGTACGGAGAAGGGGGTCGCGGCACCCGCCGTCGACTACCGTCGCCTCGCCGCCGAGTTCGCTCGGAAGACGGCGAAGCTCCAGGAGACCATCGCAGAGGTCCCGCGCCTTTCGATGGATCCGGCCGCCGTCGTCGCCAAGGTCGGAACCGACCCGCGGACGCTCACGAGCTGGGTGTCGAGCGAGACGCGCTGGGTCCCCTATCGGGGGATCCTGCGCGGCCCGGTCGGCGTCCTGATGGACCGCCATGGCAACACCGCGGATCGAGCCCTCCTTCTGATGGAACTGCTCCACGCGGCAGGCCACGCACCGACCCTTCACCGAGGGCTTCTCGAAAGGGACACGGCCGCCGCGGTCTTCGCGGCGCTCACGCTCGTCGATCCGGGCGGAGTCGACCTCGGATCCGCCCCCCCGCCGACCGACGAGGGCCTCGAGGTACTCGCACGACGGATGGGCACGTCCGTCGCCGACCTCAAAACCGAACTCCTGAGCGCGCAGAGCCGCGCCCTCGCTGCAGCCGAACGCGGCATCGGCGAGGTCATGAACCAGTCGTCCGAACTCGAATCGTTCGTGGATGCCGAGCTGGCCTCGGCGGCGCGGTCCGCTGAACGAGCGGAGGCGCAAGCGACGCTGGGCGACCACTTCTGGGTCACGCTGGAGGTCGACGGCGAGTCGCAGCGCTTCGATCCTCTGCTGGAAGGCCTCACATACGACGGGAACGACGACGCAGCGCCGCCTGCCTCCGTTGCCTCCCTGGCCTCCCTGGCCTCCTTCGATTACGAAGAGGCACAGAAGCTTCCCGACGATCTGTACCACACGCTCACCGTCACGTTCGAGGTCGAGCGTACCGACGGTTCCAAGATCGAGCGCAGCGCAGCGCTGAGCCACACGATCCGGCCGTTCGAACTGGGTGCAAACTCGATGATCCTGGCCTGCGAACCGCTCGGATACGTCCGGCCCGCCGATGCAGAGCTCGCGGAGCTGAGCCCTGCCGCACGTGCCGCCAGGGAACGTGCCGCGCTGCTCGACGTGAAGGAGTGGCTCCCCCGGATCGTCGTCGACGGCCGACTCCAGGAGGCCAAGAGTTTCCGAGCCGACGGCTCCCTCAACGACTCGCCCCAGAAGGGTACCGGGCGGGCCGTGGAAAACGCCGCGGGCGCGCTCGCGGGACTCGGCATGGGCGGAGCGAAGAAGCCCGGGGAAGCGACCGCGCTCTTCGTCACGTTCGTCGCCCGGCGACCCGGCCCGGACGGACCGATCGAGGAACGCCAGGAACGCGTGGTCTTCGATGTCCTCGGGGAGGCCCGAAGAACGGCTGGTGTCGGCCTGAAGAAGCTCGACGAGGCCGCCCGCCTGACGCGCTCGCTCGTGGGCGCCTACGGAGCCGACGTGGCCGCGCTCACCTGCGTGCCGAGCGAGGCCTACCTCCACGGACTCACGCTGACGACGACGTGGACCAATCGCGACGCGATCATCAAGATGACGCTGGCCCAGGCAGAGGAAGACCCGGGGAAGGCGCTGCAGATGGCGACCAGCGCCGCGGAGAGCGTCCGGCCGCGGCCGGTTCTCCAGTGGACCTGGGGTCACCTCCGGAGACTCTACGGGGGCTCCGATGCGCGCGTATTCGTCGACCGGATCAATCTGATCTCGTCCGTGCGCGTCGCGTCGCTCCCCGCCGAGCAGGACGCGGGTGTTGCGGACGGTCTGATGGTGCGCCACGAAGGCGTCGACGTGCTCATGAACCACGTCGGGATCTCGAATACACCGGGTGAAGCGCCAGGCGACGCCGCGAAGCTTCGGCTTCGCCAGGGAGTGGCGGACACGGTTCTCGAAGCGACGGTCGCAGCGACCCACCTCGATCGCGACGTGGCGAGCACGGTCCACGCGTTTGCCGTGAGGACCGCCCCTTGGGTTCGAAGCACGCAGGCCGCCGTCGATGCACCGAGCACCGTGGCGCAGGACTTCGGCGCCGGCCTCGCGGTCGCGCCCCCGACGGAAGCGGGCGTCACGCGCGAGAGCGGCTTCTACTGGCGCCTCGATCCCGCCACCGGGGCGACGCTGGGCATGGGGCCGGACGGCTGGGGCCAATCCTCCGCGGAGACCCTCGTCCAGCTTCAGCTGGCGGCGATCTTCATCGAGATGTTCCGGTGCTCCAGACAGCCCGTTCGTGACCGTCCCCAGTGCCTCGCAGGCGCGATCTGCGCATACGTGGGCCTGGCCGTGGGAGTGCTGACGGTCAACCCGATCGCAGGCTTCGGCGCCGGCACCCTCTGCACCTACGCCACCCGTTGAGTTGAGCTTTTCCATGCGTGCGAAGTCGTCCCTCGTGGGGATGGCGTTCGGAGTCTTCGCCGCCGCAGGCGTCGCCCTCTCCAGCGCCTTCCCTGTCATCGGCGGAGACCTTCCGTCGATCGTGCTCACCGCGGACGTCGGTGGGCAGGTCGAAGCCTGCGGCGGATGCTCCGCCGCCAGTCGACGCGGTGGTGCCGCGAGCTGGAAAGCCGCCGCGCTCTCCGCAGGCGCGGACACGGACGCCGTGTGGCTCGATGCCGGAGGCTTTCTCTTCGGCGCCGCGGAGCCCGCTCGCGTGGCGGAAGCCTTCGCCGCCCTGGAGTACAGCGCGATCAACCTCGCCGCCTCGGACTTCCGTCTCGGCCTCGCCTTCACCCTGGAGGTCGTGGCCCAGGCCGGCCTTCCGACGGTTTCCGCCAACCTCCTCGGAGCCGACGGCCAGCCGCTCTTCACGCCCTTCCGTGTCATCGACGCGGGCGGGTCACCGCTCGCGATCGTCGGCCTGACCGAGGCGCCCGCCGCCCTCGCGTACCTGCCGACGCTGAAGGATCAGCTCGCGGGCATCACCTTCGAGGACCCGCTGTCAGCGCTCGACCGCGTGCTCCCCGAGGCCGAGGCCGCCGCGGACCACGTCGTGGTCCTGGTGCACGGTTCGCGCCGAACGCTCGACGCGGTGCGCGCGCGCCACGGGTCGAGGGTCACCGCCATCTGCGCGGGGGGCCTCACCCCCGACGAAGCGGAGGGCCGCGAAGAGAACCAGACGGCCCCCACCCTCGCCACGCGCCCCGGTGGTAGCCACCTCTCCGTGCTTCCCGCCGGGACGAGCACGCCGAACCTCGTGCTGATCCCGCTCAGCGCCACCCCCGACCCGCGCGTCGAAGCAGCGCTGGCCTCGGCCGAGGACCTGGAGGTGATCGTCGACGCGGAGGCCGCCACTGCGCCCCGGAAAGGCGACCTCATCCTGACCGTCCACGGCACCGAGCACGCCGGGAACTTCGGCAGGATCCAGGCCAGGGAAGGTCGCGGACTGCTCGTCATCGACCTCGAGATCGAGAACAACATCCCGATGGAGCTGGCGTTCGGAGGCGAGCGCGAGGCGGGCGAGCGCCTCAAGGTCGCGTTGACCCAGAACCTGCTTCTGCTCCACGAGGCCGCTGGCTCCAGCGCGATGACCGCTATCGAATCCGTGGACCTCCAGAAGACGGAGGGCGCGCTCCCGCGCAGCTTCGTGCTTCAGAACATCGGTTCGAGCGCTCGCGGCAAGGTCGCGTTCGAGCTTCCTCTCCCGCTTCCCGATTCGCGGTCCTTCGAGCGCCCGGAAGGCGGTTCGCTCAGCCTGTGGCTGGAGAACGACGAGCTGGAGCCCAGCTCGACCCCCATCTTCGGGACGCGCCGCGAGGCGGCGCCCCTCGAGATCGCGCAGGCCAACGACTACCTCGGCTTCGCCCAGCCCACCGTCCAGTTCCACCCGCAGCTCGACGGCCGGACCGCGCCCGAGGGGATGCGCTGGGCCGAAGTCGCGCTGACGGGCGTCTCGACCCGGCTCTTCGAAGGCGCACGACCGAAGGCCGCCGTCTACCTCGCCGCGCCCATCCACATGCAGCTCGTGACCGACGGCATCTGGGCTCACCTGCGCGAGGGAGGCCTGGGCACGCTGCCCGACGTGCCCGGCTTCCTGCCTGGCCTGGCCACGGGCGGCACCGCCGTGTTCCTGATCCCCGAGACCTGTGAGCACGTCGCGCTGGAACTCGTCTTCCCCATCCTTCAGAACGCGGGCGGCGCGGGCGCCCACCTGAAGCCGAAGACGCTCGTCTTCGATCTGGAAGGTACGGCCGCGGAACCGAGTCCCGAGAAGGCTCTGACGGTCGTCGACGACGAACCCGTGGACATGGCCGTGATCGGATTCGCCGTGCAAGCGGGCGACGCGGGCCGCTCGATCGTCGAACTCGACCTGCGGCTCATCAACCGAGGAGAAGACGACGGCCAGCTCGATCTCACGAACCGTTTCCGCGCCGACGATGTCTCGTTCGTCGGCGCCTTCGGCGCGGCCGGAGAAACGCTCGACCCCCGTCCGCTCTTGCCTGCTGGCGAGAAGCGCGCGCTCCGCGTCCGACTCGACGTTCCCGACTCGATGCTCGCCGCCGACGCGTTCGAAGTGAGCTACTCGGGCATCGCGGTGAATCCGACGCTGCGGCTCGCGATCGGGGGCGCGCCCAACAGCGACGTATCCACGGAAGCCGTGACGTTCGAGGAAGCGCCCGGCAAGGACGAGGAATCGGCGGCGGGCCCCTCCGACGTGTCCAGTGCCTTCCGAGACGATCTCGCGATCCGTCGGCACACCGATCCGGGCGAGGTGCCCGACCTTGCCGACGCGCGAGGCTCGGGAAGCAACGACGCGATCGAGCTGGTCGTGGAAGGCGCCTCCCTCGTCGACTCGATCGGGAGCGCCAAGGAGCGCGACGGCCTTCAGTACCTGGTGCTCGAAACCCGGTGGCGACTGCTCGCGCCGGAACCCAACGACCCGGAGGACCCGGCGGCGATCCTGGAGGCCTACGAACTCGAGCGACGGGAGAGCCTCCATCTCGTGTACAACGGCCGCCGGCTCCTCGCGGAGCTGGGCGCCGGCCCCGCGGCGCTCCCGCGCAGCGTGCGCGTGCCCAGCAGTCGCGACGAGCAAGCATGGCAAAAGGCCGCGCGGGCCGGCGCTGGGGCCAACGCTGAGGCCGACGCTGGGGCCGCCGGCCCAAGGCCGCGCGAGATCACGGGCCAGCTCGTCTACTCCGTGCCGAAGGACGGCCTTCGGAACGCGTCGCTCCACCTCCTCGACCCGAGGAACGGGAACATCACGCTGGATCTTTTTGGCGCCGCCGCGCCAGAGGCCCCCGCGCTCGGATCCGCGTCGAACGGATGCATCGAAGCGGGGGTGTTCGGCGTGGAAGTGCTCCCCGAACGCGGTCGAAGCGAGGACTGCGTGGTCGCGGTCGACCTGAGAGCGGCGAGCCTCCTGAGCGCGGACCCACGCACGTTCGACGATCGGACCGAGCCCGTGGCCCACCTGCTCCAGCCGCTGCGTGACGGCTCTGTCCACCTGCTCTTCGACGGCGAGTTTCCGGTCAACTGCACCGGCGAGGAGCTGGAGTCACCGCTCTGGTGCCTGCCCGAAAGCATGGTCCGTGGGATGACCGGCGGAGCGATCCTGTTCACCGTACCGAAGCGTGTTCTGGAGGACGCACGCACCATCGAGCTCGTCGTGGGCATGGACGAAGTGGCCGTCCCACGGGAGATGATCCGCCGCCCTGCTCCGCTCACGATCACCCTCCGCGAACCGGTGGCGTCGCTCACCGGACCGGGCTCCCTCGAATCGCCGAGGTGGAGCGTGGAGGACGGCGGGCTCTTCGTCTCCTTCCACGACGTACGCACCGCGCCCTCGGACCCGCCGTGGGTGGAGATGGTCGTCCGCCTGGAGAACCGGAGGAACGTCTTCGTCCTCTGGGAACCAGGGGCAGCGCTCGAGCTGCTTGGCCAACCGGACGGCGCCGAGGGCGAGTTCTCCGCGACCGCGCCGGAGAGAAACCGGCCACGCGGACTTCGGCTTCCCTTCCCGAGCCAGAACACCCTGTGGATCCCCGCGGGAAGCACTCGCATTTTCGAGGTCCGCTTCAGAGCGAAGACGCCCGCGCTGGCTCTTCGCTACAGCGGCCTCTTGCGCAGCGTGGATCTCGCCTTCGACGCAGCCGCGGAGCCGATGACGCTTCCGATGCCGCTCGTCGATGGCCACGCCGTCGTCGACCGAACGCGAACCGTGAAGGGCATCGCAGCCCTGGGACTCCGGGGCCAGGATGTGAACCGCGCCATCGACCGCGGCCGTGATTGGATGCTGGACAAGCTCAGCTCCCGGCCACGGGACCGCGGCGTCGACGGCTACCAGGAGGTGGACCTCGTGATGATGCTGGCGCTCGTGCACGCACGGGCCCACATCGAATTCCCGGACTTCGACGAGCAGCTCCAGAGCTACCTCGACGACCTTCGTCCCGGCTTCCTCAGGTCGCAGTCGACCTACCGCAACGGCATCCTCGCGATGCTGCTGGATGCGTACGGCGATCCGCGCTATCTGCCTCTCCTGCGCGACGCTGCCGCCTACCTGGTCAACGCCCAGGGGCCCTCAGGGACATGGTCGTACCGCGTGCCGCTGCCCGAGTGGCTCTTCGAGCTTGCGCCCGCTCCCGAGGACGCGGAGGGTCCCACGCTCCCCACGTCCCCGCTCCGCGTGATCGGAGCAGCGACTCACGAGCCCGCGCCCATCAGCGCTGTGACGGACCGCGCACCGGACCGCACGCCCCTTCGGCGAGAGGTCGACTGGGAACGCGGCGCCGACGGTGACAACAGCCTGACGCAGTACGCGATCCTCGGTCTCCACGCCGCGGAGCGACAGGGCATCGCCATCGATCCCGATGTTTGGCGCAGGACCCTCGGCACGACCTGGACGAGGCAAAGCGCTACGAACGGCTGGTCCTACGTGAGCGGCTCCCCCTACGGCACCATGACCTGCGCGGGAGCGACGATCACGGCCATCGCCATGCGGAGCCTCGAGCCTCGCCGCGATCCCTTGCTCGATCCGCGGCTGCGCAAGGGGCTCGGATGGCTCGCCCGCCACTGGGCGATCGACAAGAACCCTGACGAGCAGGAGGGCAAGGACGACCACCTCTACTACCACTACTACGGCCTGGAGCGCACGGGTCGCCTGCTCGACACGGAGTTCTACGGCGCACACGAGTGGTACGCCACCGTCGCGAAGCGGCTCGTCGATGGGCAGTCGGCGTCGGGCGCCTGGCCTGCGAAGGGGAGCGAGAGAGAGGAACTCACGACCGCGTTCGCGATCCTGTTCCTGACGCGCGCGACGGAAACGCTGGACCCTGAACTGCTGGCCACGGAGCGTGCGGCGAGGGAAGCCGCGCTTCCCAAGCTGGGCCATCTGGAGATGCGCAGCCTCCAGACGAAGGATCATTCGGTGTTGCTCGTCCTGGATGCAAGCGGTTCGATGCTGGCGCCGCCTGGCTCCGCGCGCGCGGGTGATCGGACGCCGAAGTTCGAGCACGCGCGCGCCGCGCTTCGGGACGTCGTCGAGTCTCTCCCCGAGGGTGCGCCCGTGGGACTCGTGGTCTACGGGCACCGAAAGCGCGCACGGGACGAAGGGGCGGACACGGACGTCGAAACGCTGATCCCCGTCGGGCCGCTGAAACAAGACGCGTTCCTCGAGGCCCTGGATTCACTCAAGCCGCGCGGTAAGACGCCGCTCGCTCTGGCGCTCGACGAGGCGCTCAAGGGCCTGGGCTCCAGCAGCCGGAAGGACAGCACGATCGTGCTCCTCACGGACGGAGGTCAAGGGCGAGAGCCCGGCGACCCCGTGAAGTCTGCCGAACGAGTCGGGCGCGCGAAGGTGAAGCTGGAGATCGTCGCCTTCGACCTCGGCGACGGTGCGAACCTCTCGACGACCCAGGCGGCGTGGAACGAGCAGATCCGTGCGATGGCCGATGCGTCCGAAGGGCGCGCCGTCTCCGTCGTCGATGCAGACCGACTCGCTGCCGCCGTGTCGGCCGCGGCCACCGGCAAGCCCGGGCTCTTCGAACTCACGAACGAAGCCGGAGCTCTCGTTCAGCAGGGCCCCTTCGGCGGCAAGCTCGAGCTGGAGCCAGGCAGCTACGTCTTCCGCACGACCTTCGCGGGCGCGCCCTTCGAGGTCACGCTGGAGATCGAGCGCGGCCGGACGACCCGCGTCGAGTTCGACGCAGCGAAGGTCCCGCGTTGATTCCAGCGCTCCATCAACGCCGACCGTCAGCCCCCTCGGACGCGGAGAAGACCGCGTCCTCGGGGTTGCCTCCGGAGACGAGGAAGGCGATGAGGTCCTTCAGCTCCTCCGGGTTCAACGGATCGATCAGCCCCGTGGGCATCTGAGAAACGGGCGACTCCTGGATCTTCGCGATCTCCGAGCGCGCGTAGACGAGGGGCCCTTCGTTCGGATCGCGGGAGTACAGCGTCAGCTCATCCCCCCCATCCACGAGGATTCCCTCGGCCATGTTTCCGTCCGTGTCGAGCACGATGTGGGAGCCATACTGGTCCGAGATCACCCGGCTGGGCTCGACGATCGCTTCCAGGATGTCCGGGACGCCGAACTTGTTCGCCACGGTGGTGAGGTCCGGGCCGATCGCTCCGCCGCTGCCGTCGAGGCGGTGGCATTGGCTGCAGGAGACGGCGTGGAAGAGATTCTGGCCGCGGTCGAAGCTGCGCCCCCGTAGCTTCGAACCGACCTCGGCCACGGCGTCCGGGAGCGTCCATTCACGGCCAGGGCCCTCGGGCGGCGTCACGTTCTCCGGAGGCGGAGCGAGGAGCGACTGGCCGAGCAGCGGCGCGAGGGAGCGCAGCTCCCGAGGCGCCAGATGCGCCGCGGCCGTCTCGCGAATCTTCCCCAGGAACGCCGCGTAGCTCAAGCCCCCCGGATGCTGCGAAGCCTCGGCGAAGAACGAGAAGTACTGCTCGCGGAGCGGGAGCGTCCAGCCCTCGGTCGCGTCCATGAGGATGAGCGCGTACTCGATGTTTTGCACCGGCGGCATGTCGTCCAGCATCCTTGCGATGGGTCCGCCGTAGGCATCGTTGCGCTGGATGATCCGGGCCCATCCGGGTAGTTCGAGGGGAGCCGCGCTCTCCATCAGCGCCAGGGTCCTGGCGACGACGGTCTCGGAACGAAGGTAGGTGAGAAGCCTGGCGAGTTCCGCGTCGACCGCGTGGCCCGAGCGGTTCCCCGTGTGCCCGATCAGGGACCGTCCCGAGGGAAAGTGCGGCTCCAGCCTGGCGAGGACCTGAAGGCGAATCTCCTCGTCGAGCTCGCCCGGCGGAACGAGGCGCGCGAAGGCGAGCGCGTACGCTCGCAGTGCCGCGAGCAGCACCGCGTCATCGACTCGCTCCAGCTCCAGGCGATCCAGTGCGGAGATCATGGCTGGAAGGTCGCTGGCGCTCCCCTGGCGCGCCAGCGCCATGAGCCCCATGACCGCCGCCTGCGGGTTCTCTTCGGTCAACGCCCGCTCGCGCCAGGTCTCGACCGGCTGATTCTCGACCGCGACACGAGCCGCGAAGCGGACGAAGCGGTCCGCGTGGGACAGGAGCGGCCAGGCCGCTTCGATCGCACCGGAATCGACCCTGCCGTGGAACGCTTCCATGGACCTGCGGAGCGTGCGCGCCTCGGTGCCAGGATCCGAGGCGGCGAGCGCCACGGGCGCGGTCGACTCCGAACCGACGTACCGAACGCGGTACAGCGCGGACTGCGAGCCGCGCCCGCCCACCGTGAAGTAGAGCGCCCCGTCCGCCCCCACCGCCGCGTCCGTGACCCCGAGCGGCTTGGACCAGACGAAGTCCTCCTTCGTCGCGCGGTAGCTCGCGCCGTCCGGCTCCAGATGCACGGCGTAAATGGTTCCGAAGGTCCAGTCGAGGAGGAACAGCGCCCTCTGGAACCGCGCTGGAAACTTCGCTCCCGTGCCGAACACCATCCCCGTCGGCGACCCTGGCCCGATCTCCAGGACCGGCGGCAGCGAATCCTCGTAGTAGCTCGGCCACTTGCCCGTGCCGCTGCGCCAGCCGAACTCGGAGCCGCTCGTGACGTGGCACACGCGCGTCGGGCGGTACCAGGGCGAGCCGAGGTCCCACTCCATGTCCGCGTCGTAGGTGAACATCTCCCCCTCCGCGTTCATCGCGATATCGTACTGGTTCCGATAGCCGGTGCTGATGATCGTCACCTCGGTGCCGTCCGGCCGGCAGCGCGCGATCCACCCGCCCGGCGCCGTCATGCCCCAGGCGTGGCCGCCCGGATCCCAGAGGCGCGTGAGCAGAAGATCCTCCCCCCAGTTATCGGGGGCCATCGACCCTTCGTACGCCGGCGGCCGAACGTGGTTACCTGCGAGGAAGTAGAGCCCCTCGCCGTCCTCGGTCGGCAGCAGGGCATGGGGCCCGTGCTCCCCGCCGTTGCCGAGCTTGATGAGGTGCTCGGCCCGGTCGAGCTGATCGTCGCCGTCCGTATCGGTGATGCGCCAAACACCCTGCCCGTTGACGTTGACGTAGAGAGAATCGAACGCCCAGCACATGCCCTGGGCCCCGCTGACGTCCACCTCGACCTTCTCGATCGAGGTTCGAGCGTTCGGGTCCCCGATCGCGGCCGGCGTGATCCGGAAGAGGCCGCGGCCCGCCTGGTCGCTCGTGTAGAAGCGCCCCTGGTCGTCGGTGGCGAGTGCCACCCAGGATCCGAAGAGTTCGCTCGGGACCGTATAGAGGAGCTCGGCTTCGAAGCCGTCGGGAACCTGAAGGGCGCTCGCGCGCTGGACCTGCTGCGGCACGCCCGGCGGCTCTTCCACGCTCAGCTCGCCGTCCGGCTCGTCGAAGCGTCGGAGCGTCACGCGTTCGCTCCAGGGCAGACCGTCGTCGCCGACGAGCCCGAGTACCGTCGCCTTCGACCAGCGACCGCGGAGCGCGCGCTGGGCCAGCGTCGCGTCCCATGCGCCGTCCGTGACCAGCGTCTGCGCACCGCCGAGGTCGAGCCGGAGCGCGAGCCCCGCAGGTCCTTCCACGTTCTGAACCCGGACCTCGATTCGGTTCTCACCCGCGCGAAGAAAGCCCGCGATATCGCGCGCGACCACCTCGCCCGCGCGCCCGTGCTCACCGACCCGTTCGCCGTTCACGAGAACGATCATGTCGTCGTCGCCCACGGCCGTCAGCACGGCTGCGTCGGGCACGGACGCGACCTCGAACGATCGGCGGAGCAGCACCTGCTGATGCGTCTCCGTCGCTTCGAACCAGATCCACGCGGGCACTGGCTTGGCTCGTATCGACGCCTCGATCTGCGCCTCCGCGAACGCCTGCCCGATGCGAGTCAGGATCTTCGCCGAGCCGAGGTAGTGATACTCGGCGTTGGAGACGCGGCTTTCCAGGACCTCGATCTCTTCAGGGGTGAGCGTCGCTCGCCTCGCTCTCAGATCGGCCGCTTCGTGATCCCAGAAGCGCTCGGTCAGGACCGCGCTCACGGTCCCTTCGAACTCGTCCAGCGAAGCGGGCGCAGCCATCGCATCCCGGAAGTTCTGGTGAATCGCGAGGTAGCGCTGCTGCTCCGGCCCGTAGAGCGAGGTCGCTCCGCCCACGCCGAGCACGCCGATCACGAAGGGGAGCTCGGGAGCAGCGAGGTCCCTTCGCACGTCCCGGATGAAGTGCGTCAGCACCCGGCTGTAGGCGTCGTACCCGCCGGGCTCCGCGCGCCTGGGATAGGCGCCCTGGTCGACCATGTCGTTCCAGCCCTGGAACCAGACGAACCCCGCCAGTTCGAAGCCGCGCTCCGCGTCGTACCCTGGATACACGCGCTCGATATCCGCGAGCACCTTCCGCACGTGCTCGATCATGAGCCGGTAGTACTTGCCGGTCGCCTGCTCGTCCTGGCTGGATGCAGAAGGGCCAGCGCTCGGCGGTCGGAAGTCCGAATGGAGGCTCTTGCCGCCCCAGGCGGTCTTGATGATCAGGATCGGCTCGTCGAGCGCTTCCTCCATCGCCATGCCAAAAGACAGCTCCGGGCCGATCTTCGGGCCGCCTGCCTCGGCACCGAAGCCTGCGGTCAGCTGCCCCGTTCGCTCCACGTCCTCCGCGCTACCGCAGCCCAGCGACGAGATCCAGACGTCCTCGAAGACGCGCGCTTCACCGTCGTCTCCCACCAGCTTCCCGAGGAGCGGAAGAGTCTCCGGGTCCCCCGCCATCCCGCGGAGAGTGGAGACCTTGGCATGCCCCTGCATGTTGGACTGACCGGCGAGCACGAAGACCTTGAGAGGGCCGCTCGCTCCCTGCGTCATCGCCATCCCCATGGCCAAGGCCGAGGACGCGGAGAGCGTCAGCCAGCCCCCGGCCAAGAGCAGCAGGAGACGAACTCCGTGAGTCCATGGCAGGTGAGCCTCTCGAGTCCATCGTGAATCCAGCATGCAGCCCAACCTAGCAGACTCTCCCGACTCTCTCTTCGCAGGTCGAGCAACTCGCAAGAGCCTCTGGAATGAACGAGGGCGCGCCACGGTCCAAAGACCGTGGCGCGCCCCACGCGTGACCCGATCCGCCGCGGTCGCGGCGCTCGGGTCTCGAACAGGCTCCGACTTAGAAGTTGACCTGGAGGCCGTCGGTGAGGTTGGACGTCGCCATGCCGCCGCTGGCGTCACGGAACCAGGCCTGGAAGTTCCAGGTCTCGCCCGGCATCACCGCCACGAAGCCCGTCGGCGTCGGCGTCATGTTCAGGTCGAGGGCCAGCGAGAAGCCACCGGTCATTCCGGTGTTCTGGATCTGTCCCGGACCGACGTAGCGACCGATCGCGCCCGCGAGGCAAAGGTTGCCCGAGCTACCGGCCGGGTTCATGACGAAGCCCTGCACGGTGCTGTTGATGAAGAAGCCGAACGCGCCGTTCGGGAGCTGGCTGGCCTCGAGGACGAGGTCGTTGTTCGCGAGGATGCTCGTGCCGGAGGCCGAGATCACGCCGGCCGAACCGGTGCTGTTCGCGTTGGCCATGCAGTAGTTCGTGCAGTCGCAGTCGCTATCGCTGATCAGCGAGATAAAGCGAGCCGACACACCGGTGACGACCGAGCTGATGGTGCCGGCGGCGACGTCGTAGATGTGAACGCCGCTTCCGGTCGTGAACATCAGGTTGCCGTTGCCGAGCTCATGGACGCCGCGGAGGCCGCTGAGCGAGCCGATCGCGCCGGTGTCGATGTAGTTGATCTCTGCGCCGGTGCCGTCGTACTCGTAGATGCCCGACGGCGTCGTGAAACCTGCAGCGAAGACGCGGCCCGAAGCGGTCACGTGGATCTGCTCCGGGAAGTCGATGCCCGAGACGCCGTCCGAATCATGGAAGATCGTCTGGTTGTTCGGGTTCGCTTCCTCGACGAAGATGATGTCCTCGTTCGTGATCTCGGCGACGAGGTAGCCGGCGACACCGTTGAAGGTGTAGGGCTCGACGTCGAACGGGCTGAGGATGAGCGGGTTGATCACGTCCTGGATGGTGGCGCCTGCACCGTCGACCTCGACGAGCGCGGCCCCCGGAGCGCCGTTGGCCGTACCTGCGTTCGAGATGAGCGCGCCGGCACCGCGCGGGTGGAACCCGCGCATGTTGTCGAGGAGTGCGGTGGTCGTCCCGAGGTAGGTGGTGCCGTCGGCGGAGAAGCGCAGAACGGCGTCTGCGATCTGGTCGCTGACCCAGAGTTCACCGTTGGCGACCTGGCGGATCTCGATCGGCGTGCTGGGCACGCCGGGCGCGAGCGTCGCCATGTCGATCGCGACCATGTTGACGAGCGCGCCGGTCATGGGATCGAACTCCATGACGGTGTCATTGGAGCTCTCGGGAACGAGAAGGCGCTGGGCGGAGGACTGGTCCGCTAGCACGCAGGCGAGCGTGAAGGCGAGGGAGGTGGTGAGGATTCTCATTGGAAGCTGACAGGGATTGTGGAGAGAGTGACGTTTCGGAAGGCGAGGCCAGCCCGATAGGAATGGGCTAGCCCATGCATACTACGCTCGGATGGCTCGGGCGGCATGGTGCTGGAACTTCTTACGGTGTCGAACTGGGGCACGGATGCAGGGACCTACAGAATCATTACCCTCCCGAGGATTTGGGAGGCGGAGGATCGCTCCTGTCTCCATCTAAAATTCGAGCCGTGTGACCTCGTGCCTCAGCCGCCCTAGAGGACCCATGCTCGCACTCCTCCCACTCTCACTCCTGACCGCCGTTGCCGGCGGCGGCGATCTCGCCACCACGGTCGATGCCTGCCTCGAAGGCAAAACCGCCGACTGGCTTCGCGAGCCCGCAAGGGTCCAGGCCACACTCCGCGACGCGCTCCGGCCCGAAGACTCTCGGCTGCGTCCGGGCAACGTTCGCGAGCTCAACCACGACGGGGGCAGCTTCGCCCGCGCACCGCTCGGGTACGCGGTGCAGCTTCCTCTCGACTACGGGAAAAAACCAGGCCCCTGGCCGCTGGTACTGACCCTCCCCGAGGCAGGTGAAACGCCGGAGCAGCACCTGCGGGACCGCTGGCACGATCGAGAGTTCCTGAAGAGCGCGATCCTCGTCAGCCCGTCCATGCCCGAAGATCGCGAGGCATGGAGCCAGGTGGTCGTCCTCGGCGCGCCCGGGGGTCTCGCGCGAATCCTGACGACGCTGCGACTCTGCACCGAGACCTTCGACGTGGACCCGGATCGGGTGCTCTGCGTCGGCACCGGCGAGGGTGGCAACACGGCGCTCGAAGCCGGGCGTCAGTTCCCCCAGCGCTTCGCCGGCATCGCGTGCCGAGCCTCCGACGCGGGGATCGAACAGGTCGAGGTCCTGAACAACCTGCCGATCCACATCACCGGGGGCGGCGCGAACTCGAAGGCGTTCGCCGAGCGGTGCGAGGCAGCGAACGTCGAAACGGTGACCCTCGACGTGAACTCGGCCGAGGGCCCGTTGACGGAGTGGCTCCTGAAGCAGCGCCGCCAACCCAGACCGACGGAGGTTCGCGTGGTCGTCGGCAAACCCTTCCCCACGCGCTGCTACTGGGTGGGCGTCGCCCCCATCGACCCGGCGACCGGGGGAGCCTACGCCACCGCCAGGCTGCGCCCCGAGGCCAACTCCATCGTCCTGACCGGCGCCGGCGTTTCCTTCGTGACGCTCTACCTCTCGGACGAGATGCTGGACCTCGACCAGCCCATCGCGCTCCAGGTGAACGGCGAGCTCCGGAAGGAAACCGTCCGGCGCAGCCTTCGCGTCACGCGCGAGAACCTCCTCGACGGCATCAGCGATACCGGCTCCATCTACACCGCCCAGCTCGTGGTCGACCTGCGCGCACCCGGTGAGTTTGCGCTACCCGGTCCGAAGGAGCTGGCGAAAGCCACGGTGGAACTGATGGCGTCTCTCCGGGATCCGGCGCGGGCGGAGGCGAGGGGCTGGGCGGAACAGAGCGGCGAGTGGGTCGCCCCCGAGGATCGAGCCCGCATGCGTTCCGGCGATCGTCGAGACCCGAGAACCGGGCTGTGGAGCACGCGCGCGGATCGGAAGCGCGAGGACCGAGGCGCCGTCCGCGTCGATGACGTCTGGGTCGACGCCGATGAGGCCGAGAACCTCGAGAAGGGCCGGTTCCCCGTCGACGGCGAATGGTGCGACCTGGACGAGGCGAACCGGCGTCACACGCGACTCGACTCACCCTGGGTCATCCCGACCGCGTTCGCAAAGATCCACGCCACGACGGACCGTTCCACGGCCATCGCCGCGCTCGTGAACATGGCGCGCACGATCCCCGACCTGGAGCGTGCCCTGGGCCTGATCCCACCGCTGCCCCTGGACGTGATCCTGACGCGGACCGAGGAGCAAGCCGATCGACTCGCCTTCGGCGATCCCGACGGTCGCCGCGCGCCGCTGCACGGTGCAGGCCGCCACGTGATCTACGGGGCCTACTTCGCCGAGCGCCGGTTCGAACGCGACGGCCCCAGGTTCGTGTACGACGGCGCGGGCGTGGGGATCTGGAACGCCGAGGTCCTGCACGGCGACGCCTTCGGCGTCCACTCGAGTCGTCTCGCCTACGCTCTCTCCTGGGTGGACGCGATCGACCCCAGCCCGAACGCGTCCAGATCAGCGCGGAAGGACGGCCCGGGCCCGGACTTCCTGAGCGAGCGCGAGGCGGAGAAACGACTTCCGGCCTGGCTTACCTGGGGCGCGGCGGTCTACGCCGAGAGGTTCTACCGCGACACGTCGATCGACCTGAAGGTGACCCCGGACGCCGACCCGTGGTGGACGAGAGCCTGGTCCGTATCGAACCTGATCGAAGCCGGCGGTCTGGGGGAAATGGCGGAGGTGTTCGAAGTTGACATGGATCCCGCGGAGGCCAAGAAGGCGCGCCTGCAGCTCCTGCGAGCGGGCGCGCTCGTCGCCTTCATCCTCGACGGGGACTGCGCGCCCGTGCGCAAGGCCCACGCGGCGCTCAAGGCAGCGCTGATCGAAGCCGGCCTCGACGGCCCCATCGATCAGGAGCTGGTCGTCGCCCTCGAAGGCGCGATTCGAGCCCACGAAGCCGAGCTCCGCGCGTTCCTCGGGGCGTGACGGGGCATTCGGCCACTGCTTCCGCGCGGTTTCCCACGGGCTCGGATGTGACAGAGACGACGTCGACTCTCTAACCTCCAGCCCATGAGCCCCCGCCCGACGACCATCATCAGCCTGCTCGGCATCCAGCTCGACAAGGGCTGGAGGAATTCCGAGGACCGCTGGAGGGCGTGGAGACCCACCGTCGGCCTCTGCATGCAGGACGACCTGGAGGCCGACCGGCTGCTGCTCCTCGCGAGCGAGGCCCACGGGAAGCTCGCGCGAGTCGTCAAGAGCGACATCGAGTCCGTGTCCCCCACGACCTCGGTCGAACTCGTTCCCATCGAGTTCGAGGATCCCTGGGACTTCGCCGAGGTCTACGGGGCCCTGCGCGAATTCGCCGACAGCCGGACGTTCGATCCCGAGCAGGAAGATCTCCTCGTGCACATGACGACGGGCACGCACGTCGCCCAGATCTGCCTCTTCCTGCTGGTGGAGACGGGGCACCTGCCCGGGCGCCTGATCCAGACCTCTCCACCCAAGGGCGAGAGCCGTGCGCGCAGCATGGCGGGCGAGTACACGATCATCGACCTCGACCTCTCGCGCTACGATCGATTGGCGGCTCGCTTCGAGCTGGAGCGGCGCGAGGGCGTCGACTTCCTGAAGGCCGGCATCGAGACGCGAAACCCCGCCTTCAACGCGCTCATGGAGCGCATCGAGCGCGTTGCGCTACGCTCCGAGGATCCGATCCTCCTGAGCGGCGCCACCGGCGTCGGGAAGACCCAGCTCGCGCGCAGGATCTTCGAACTCAAGCAGCGCCACGCCCCGGGCGGCGCGAAGCGGCTCGTCGAGGTGAACTGCGCGACCCTGCGCGGCGACCAGGCCATGAGCGCGCTCTTCGGCCACGAGAAGGGTGCGTTCACCGGCGCCATGGAAGCGCGTGAGGGCCTCCTCCGCGCCGCCCACGGCGGCGCCTTGTTCCTCGACGAGATCGGCGAGCTGGGACTCGACGAACAGGCGATGCTCCTGCGCGCCATCGAAGAAAAGTCGTTCCTCCCGGTCGGATCCGACGACCCGGTGTCGAGTTCGTTCCAGCTCATCGCGGGCACGAACCGGGACCTCGGGGCCGAGGTGCGCGAAGGCAACTTCCGCGAGGACCTGCTCGCGCGCATCGACCTCTGGACCTTCGAGCTCCCTTCGCTGAAGAACCGCCTGGAGGACCTCGAGCCCAACCTCGACTTCGAGCTGGCGCAGCTCTCGGAGTCGAGCGGCAAGCGCGTCACCATGGGGCGCGAGGCGCGCGAGTCCTTCCTTCGATTTGCCGCAGATCCCTCCAGCACGTGGCGCGCCAACTTCCGAGACTTCGGCGCGGCGATCACGCGCATGGCGACGCTCTCCGAGGGCGGCAGGATCACGCCGGAACTCGCCCGCGAGGAGTGCACGCGACTCCTGAACGCGTGGGCGCGCCTCGATGGAAAGTTCGTCGACGCGGGCCGCGTGGTGCGCGTCCTCGGCGCGGAGGCCGCCGCCGAGCTGGACCGCTTCGATCGCGTCCAGCTGGAGGACGTCCTGGAGGTGTGCGCGGGCGCGCGCTCGATGTCCGAGGCGGGTCGCATCCTCTTCGCTGCGTCGCGCGCGAAGAAGGCCTCGTCGAACGACGCGGATCGGCTCCGCAAGTACCTCGCCCGCTTCGGCCTTCACTTCAAAGATCTCAGCGAGCGCTGAGCGGGTGAGACGCACCATGGGGCTCCCCGGACACTGGCTGCTGCTGGCGCTGGGCTCGTGCGGACTGATGCACGACACCAGCGCTCGCCCCGCCCAAGACGCGGATGCGTCCACCTCTTCCGTCGCGGAAGGCGAGGACCTTACCCCCGAAGAGATTCGCCGCCGCGACCGCCCATCGGGGACGATCAACACGGAGGACACAGGCTGGCTGTGGAGCCGCGTTGCCGGCCTGGGAGGACTCCGAGAGCAGCTGGAGGACCGTGGAGTGGCGGTGGAGTTTCTCTATTCCGGGGACGCCTCATGGGTCGCATCGGGCGACGCGGTGGCCGATCACGCCTTCGAACGAGGACTTCTGGAACTGACCCTCCAGTACGACACCTCTGCGGCCTTTGGCTTCGAGGGAGGCACAGCCCTCGCGTCCTTGCAAGGGATCCACGGCGGCGATCCATCGGAGGGACTCGGTGTCCTCCAGCCACTCTCGGGCGTCGACGCCGAGCGGCGAATCCAGCTCGGACGAATCTGGTACCAGCAGGAGTTCACCGCGACCGACACGCGCGTCCGTGCGGGGAAAATCGATGCGAACTCGCTCTTCGCATACGTGGACGGCGGATCGCAATTCCTTCACTCGTCGATGGGGTTCAGTCCAACCATCTTCCTCATGCCCTCCTATCCGGACGCGGCCTTCGGCTTGACCATCGTGCAGTCGTTCGGTGTCCTCGGCGTTCGCGCCGGCGCGTTCGACGGAGCCTTCGCCCGCGGGGTGCGCACCGGCGAACTCGGGCTGGGCCCGCTCTTCGACGGCGGAAACGACTACTTCTTCATCGGCGAGGCGGATGCCACCTGGAGCCGCGGCCGAGTGGCTTTCGGCGCCTGGCAAAGTACCTCCAGGGTGCCACGATTCGACGGCGCGAGCGAAGACGGAACGGGGGGCTACTACGCAACGGCCGAAAGCCGCCTCTGGACGAGCCGTGCGGCGGAACCGGATACCCTCGACGGATTCCTGCAGTGGGGCAACGCCGACCGAGAGGTGTCGATCTTCGAGGAGCATTTCGGTGCGGGCCTGGCGTGGAAGTCGCCTGCGGGCCATCGGCAGCCGACGGCGGGTATCGGGCTGTCGCGAGCGACGCTCTCTCGCGCCGAAGGCAGCGGCTTCTCGGCCAGCGCGGAGACCGCGATCGAGCTCTATTTCGGCTTCGAACCGTTCCGCTGGGTGAGGATCAAGCCCGACCTGCAGTGGGTCAACAGCCCCGGCGGCGACGCCTCTCGATCCGATCTCTGGTTGGCGACGATCCGCTTCACGCTGGCGATCTGAGCGCCTCGAAGTGGAGATCCGCCGTGGCCTCACCCGCCCCATTCACATCGTCGATCGCAGGCGCGCGCTTGCGATCGACGCATCTCAGGTCACTGAAACGTGACCTGTAGACCGTCCGTGAAGTTCGAGCCCGCGGTGCCGCCGAGCGCATCGCGGTACCAGACCTGGAAGTTGAACACGTCTCCAGGCACGGCTGCGATCGAACCGTTCGGCTGCGGGATGGCGGCGAGATCGATCCCAAGGCTGACGGACCCGGTGGATCCAGAGTTCTGGATCTGGCCCGGACCGACGTAGCGCCCCACCGCCCCGGTGAGGCAGAGATTGCCGAAGCTACCGCCGGGCATGGACGCGAAGCCCTGGGTCCGACTGACGATGAAGAAGCAGAACGAGAAGTTCGGCAGGTTGGAGCCCATCAGCGTGAGATCGTTGTCGGACACAGACGTCGAGCCGTCGGCCGAGATGGTGCCGGACGCGCCCGTCGAGTTGAGGACCGCTGGACCACAGTACGAGGTGCCGATGGTTCCGCCGTCGTAGACGAGTTCGCCGGTCAACCCGCGCGACGAGAAGAGGAGACCCGTCGGGGTGAATGGAACGGTGCGAGACTCGCCGGTGGTGAGCGTGAGCGCCCCGTCCGTGAACGTCTGGTAGGGGTTCGCGCCCGTGCCGAAGTAGCGTGGACCGGAGACCGTGAAGACCAGGCAGACGCCAACCGTCTGCCCCGCCGGGACGGGAACGTCCGGAATGTCGATGAGCTCCGAGATTCCCTGGGCGACCGCGCCCTGGATCCCGATCGCATGCCCGACGGAGTTCCATCCGGTGAGCGATGACCCGGGGCCTGTCGTGAGGTCGCCACCGAGCCCGGTGCCGGGGATGGTGTAGACGTCGAACTCGACGCCAGCGCCCACCCCGGCGGTACTCGCCGTGCGTAGATGCGTGATGGACAGAGCACCTGTCTCTGCGGTGACGTCGAAGAACAATCCCCAGCTCGCACCTCCGCCGTTGTCAGCGATGGTGTTGGCGGCGAGGGTCGTCTGGGCGCTGACGGTAGCTGTCAACGCAAGGCTCGCGAGAAGACCGGGAAGGAATGATGTGTGCATGTGCATTTCCTCCGCGCTGCGGAGGAACCGAAGAGATAAGGGGACAGAGAATGCCTGCGAATCCTGCCATGTCCCGCATGCAGGTAGCCGGCTACAGGGGGCCGCCTACAGGGGGCCGCCTACAGGGGGCCGCCGTGAAGGAGCACCCGAGACGAGGGCTCTCAACGGGACGGCCAGGACCGCCGATGCATGTTAGCCGCCAACCGCAATCTCGCTCTGAATCCGGGTGAAATCGACGGGACGGGGCTCCGGCTGAACGGCGTACTCGCATTCCGCGGCGCAGGCATTCAGGTTTTGTGGCGCAAGCATTTAGGCTACTCGGATGATCCACCTTGCTGCTTTCGCCGCGTTGGCCAGTCTCTCGCTCTCCTGGCTTTCGCTCCTCGGTCAAGACTCCAGCGCCGATGTCTCCATCGACCCGATTCCTGCCCTGCTCGCCTCGGCCGATCCCGCGCGGCTGACGCGCGACATCGAGACGCTCGTGAGCTTCGGAACGCGCCACACCCTTTCCGAGACCGAGTCCGAGGTGCGCGGCATCGGGGCGGCGCGGCGCTGGCTGAAGAGCGAGCTGCTGCGGATCTCAGAAGCGACGGGCGGTCGGCTCCAGGTGCGCGAGCAGCGCTTCACGGCCAGGGTGGGTCCCACGGAGGCAGAACTCGTCAACGTCTACGGCTTCCTTCCGGGGCGCATCGGAGACGAGCTGGGGCGGACGTACATCGTCTCGGGGCACTACGACTCGCGGGCGAGCCGGGCGCTGGACGCCGAGGCCCTTGCGCCGGGCGCCAACGACGACGGCAGCGGCACCGCCGTCGTGCTGGAGGTCGCACGTCTCCTGGCAGGAGCCGAGTTCGAGGCGAACCTCGTCTTCCTGCTCGTCCCCGGGGAGGAGCAGGGTCTCTTTGGATCGAAGCACTTCGCCAGTGAGGCCGTGGCGAGTGGACTCGACGTGGAGGGCATGATCACGAACGACATCGTCGGCGGCACCGAGGGGGGCAACGGAGTGCGCGACGAGGTGACGATCCGGTGCTACTCCGCGGCGGAGGGCGTCGATTCGACGTCCCGGGCCATGGCCCGGGCCCTCGCCTCCAGCGCTACGAAGTACGTGAGCGACGCGAAGGTCAAGCTTGTCTTTCGCACCGATCGCTTTGGCCGCGGAGGCGATCACCAGCCCTTTCACGACGCAGGCTTCCCGGCCCTTCGACTCACGGAGGCCAACGAGCACTACGGGAGACAGCACCAGGACGTACGCGTCGAGGAAGGCGTGGCGTACGGCGATCTCGCGGAGTTCGTTTCCGGTGACTACATGGCACGCGTGGCCAGGGTGAACGCAGCAGCCATCGCAGAGATGGCCCTCGCCCCGCCCCCGCCCACGAACGTCTCCATGCGAGCCGCCGTGTCCTACGACACACAGCTCGGCTGGACCCCGTCCTTCGAGGATGCAGAGGACGGAGTACTCCCCGCGCATTCCTACGACATCGTCTGGCGCGATTCGATCTCGCCGGTCTGGACGAACGAGCAATCCGTCCCGGCGATCGTCCGCGTGCAAGCCGCGAGGCGCGGGCGGCCCGAGCGACGGGTCGTCCAGGGCAAAGTCGAGGGCGCCACGGCGGACACCCACTACTTCGGCGTGCGTGCCGTTTCAGCGGCCGGGCATCGCAGCCGGGTGGTGATGCCGTCGCGGCCATGACCGTGGAGCAGCGTCACCTCACTCGCCTGACCCAACTGTCTCCGTCGCTGCGGAGAAGCGCGGCGGCCACATTCACTCCGGTATGATGCCCTGATGAAGACTCGCAGCCTGCTCGTCGTTCTTCTCGTGGCAGTCTTGGGCCTCGCTGCCTGGATCGCAAGGGGTCCCTTGGACCGCACCGATGGGCTTCCGATCGGCATGATCACGGATGAGGAGGAGGATGAAGCGTCCGCGATCGAGCCCGCCGACGTGGACATCGAAGGGATCGATCGAATCCGGGGAGCCGGGCGAACCGTTGAAGCCGCTCCCCCCGAGTCGAAACCGATCCCCGATGGGGCTCCCGTCGGGTCGGACTTCACCGCCGTCGAAGAGTCGCCGCTGGCCGTGCCCGAGGGGACGGTCGTGATCGGGCGGCTTCGGGGCGGTGATGGCGAGCCCGTGGAAGGGGGCGAGCTGGAGATGAAGGCGCAGGGCAGGGCGCAGGTCAAGCAGCTAAGGACGGATCCCAGTGGGCGATTCGCCGTTGCGGTCGGCGTCCACGGCGACGTGACCCTCGCCGCGTCCGCCAAAGGTGTCGGACGCTCCATGGACCTCGCCGTGTTCTTGCCCGAGGGCCAGGCCACCGACGTCGGGGAGCTTCGTCTGGTCGGCGCCGAGGTCATCCGCGGGCACGTGCGATTCCCGAACGGCGAGCCACTCCCGGGCATCTACCTGAACGCAAGGGCTGCGGACCCCCTTGCCGCCCCAGGGCTTCGCCTCGCCTCCGCGGAATCGAACGCGGACGGTTCGTTCGAGATGACGGCCTTGGCACCCGGCCTGTTCGACTTTGAGGCCGCCGGGGACGAGGGCCTTCCCATCCTCGGGGAAAGCTCGATTCGAGCAGGGGAGGAACGCGCCGTGCTCACCGTCGACGTTGCCCTGTTGACGGTGTCCTGCGTGAATGACGCCGGCGAAACGGTCCCGATGAAGGGGCTGGAACTCTCGAACGTCCTCGACGGCGAACCCGGCGAGGATGACGACATCGGTTCGACCCGTCGTGGATGGTCCACTGGCAAGAAGAGCTTCGAACTATTCGTTCAGCCGCAACGCAGCTACATGATCCAGGCCCACGACGCTGAGTTGCGGTTCTACTTCGCGTACCTGGAAGGTGACCTGACGGCGGGCACCCACGAAGTGGCTCTCCGCCCTGATCCTCCGACTCTGGGCGCGATCAAGGTGTCGGTACCCTCGGGTTCGCTCGACGGCGAGGCCCGGATCTCCCTCGTCCAGATCCAGCGCGACGGGCAGGACGTTCAGGGGACACTTCTGGTCGGCGAAGGCGAGCCGGGCGCGGCGTTCCTGGAGATGAGGGGCCTCGTCCCCGGAACCTACGCACTGACAGCGGCGGTGACGGGCAGCGACTGGATCGCGCTGAAGGACCCCGAGCGAACCTTCGAACTCAGCCCCGGCGCGTCCGAGGAGTTCCGGATGGAGACCTACACGGGTGGACGGGTCGAGCTGGTCGTGGAGCACGAGGGCAGCGTGCGTGACGAGAAGACCCGAGCCGCCGTCCAGATCCGGCGGGCAGGCGATCCCGAGTGGTCCGAGGCTCGGTTGCACTCCAAGCGCGGCAGAGGGAACGTCTTCGGCAGCAGGATCTGGATCGATGGGACCGTGGCGCGGAGCGTTGTGCTCGAACCGGGGAGCTATTCCCTGCGGGTAGACGCGAAGGGCTACCTGGCGAGCGAGGTCGACGTGACGATCGAGCCCCGAGCCGCGACTCCGCTCAACCTCACGCTGCTGGAAAACTAGGAGTCTGCGCCACAGAATGCGGTTTCGCGAGTGCCGTCAGGATTCGCGCTCGCAAGGCGCGCCGGACCCCCCATGGTTGGATGCCATTGGGGTTTGGCGTAACGCCGCGAGCGCGGATCCTGGCGGTGCTCGCGGAATTGCATTCTGTGGCGCAGACTCCTAGATGCTATGGGGCAGGCCTTTCCAGGACGCCGCGCGAAAGCGAAAGTGTCCGCATGTTTCACGAGCTGGCAGCTCCCTCGGTGATTCCAGCACGTCGGCTTCTTCCGGCGGCTTGCCCTTTCGCTCGAGGTTCCGTGTCCGACCCGAAGCCGCCGCCATTTTGCCGTGACGTGAACAGCTCAAGCGGAAACGTGGCGGCTTTGGGTCAGGCTCAGTACCGCCACAGTACCGCCACGATCATTCCGGGGCAAACACCGCAGGGTAGTCGCCCTTACACGCCTCGAGCGCCTCGGCCAGCGCGCTCGTGAGCGCATCCGTTCGATCCTTCTCGTCATCGAGACTCGCCGAGGAGATCGCTGCGTCTACGTCGTCTTCAAGGCCGTCGATCGGCGCCCAACCACCCTCGATGCGCCCCTTCAGGTCGAGGGCCAGCGCTTCCCAGCCCTCGCCCACGAAGCCGTCCCGGAGAGCATTCAACGCAGCCTTCGCGTATTTCTTGGATTCCGGGTCCTTGATGCGCGCCAGGGCGGCGATCGCCTTGTCGTGACTCTTGAAGGTCGAAGCGAAGGATTTCGTTCCCCGGGCAAAGGCATCCGATCGGGCGAAGGCTTGACGGCACCAGCGGACATCGGCTGCCCAGGGTCCGGGCTCCTTGCCCTTGCCGGCGGCTTCGAAAACGGGCACGAGTGCTGCCGCTGCGGCTTCTGCGCAACGGGCCAGTGCACCATCGATCTCATCCAGCATCGCCAGCGCGACGGCCTTGTCGTCGCCCCTATACTTCTTCAGCCCTTCCCTGGCGTCGCCGGCAGCCCGAATCGCGACCGAGAAGTTGGGCTCCTTATCGGCGAGCGCTCCGCGCGCGACCTCGACCGCTTGCACCGGATGGAACGTGGCCACCTCGTCCAGCCACTCGAACATGGTGGCCACGTGAGTCGGCAGCGGCCAGTGCCCTGCCTGATCGCGGATCCCCTCCACGATCCAGCACTTGACCTTTTGGTAGCCCTGGTCGCGGTAGATCGTCTCGGTGCGTTCGGCACAGGAAACCGGGACGACCTGATCCGACCGCGCATGGAGGATGCCGATGGCCACTTTCTCCTTGGCGATCTTCGGGTGCTGCACGTTCAGAACGTTGCCGGCATGGGCCACGATGCCATCCACGAGCTCCGGGTGCTCCCCGGCAAACCAGTAGCAGAAGAAAGCTCCCTGACTGTGGCCGTAGAGGTAGACGTTGCCGATGTCGAACCGGGATCGGAAGAGCTCGATCAGTCCAACGATCTGCTCCTCGTCCGTCTTGTTCTGCACGAAGTTGAACGTGTCTCCGCTTCCCGGCGTGAGCCCGTCGGGCGACACCACGATGTCCTCACCGCGGAAGGTCCCCTTCGCGATGGGGTAGTTCCAGAACGACCAGCCATGGTTCAGCCCGGTGCCATGAAGCATGAAGACGAGGGCGGGCTTGCGCCGCCCTCGCTGCTTTTGCGGCAGGCGATACCAGTACTCCTGCCCCTGTTCGCTCGTCCATTCGAGCACTTCGCCCACAGAAGCCGCGTCGGAGGGCGCAACGCGCTGCACTTCCCCGATTTTCTGACCGAACCCGGACGACGACAGAAGGAGAAGCGCGAGGAGGAATCTCGAGAACATGGCCGTGTGGGGAAGATGCGTGTTTCGAAGCGGTGGATCACCGTACCAACCGGCGGTGGGCATGAAGATAGGTTCTACAGGCAGAGCCTCGAGATTGATAGACCTCGGGCGCGGTGGCGACCTGGCTCCGCTTCCGGAGGCCCCACCATCCACACGGCGAGATCATCCACGCGGCGAGCGAGTGACACGGGGCGTGAGGCGTTGCGGCCGAAAGCCGTGAGAGCGGGGCTTGCAGTCGGCCTCGAAGGAGAGATCGATGACGAGCTTCGCCGCCTGCTGTCCAAGGCAATCCTTTTTCGAGGAAGCGCCGACGCTGGTGACCGTCGCAAGAAGGCGCGCGTTGACCCTGAGGACGATCAGAGCCAGGCCCAGACAGCGACACCGATCAAGGACCAGAACAGGAGTCCCGACAGCAGGGACTTCGTCCGAATCAAATCCGATATCGGTAGGTCTCTGAGGTCGCCCACGGACGGGCGGTGCCGGAACCCCGACGCCGCCCAGACAAGGGTTGACCCGGTGAAGAGGATGAGCCAGCCACCCGCGTAGAAGAGCGCTTCGAGGAAGAAGTCAGCCATGGGTCGGAGGGAAACCGCTTGAGAGCCTGAGCAAGAAAGGCCCATGCTCGACGCGCATCCGCGTTGGCGGATACACCAGGGGCATCGACTCGAGGCCTGAGCGACACGATCGAAAACGGTTGCTCAGGCTGTGAGAAGGCGCGTCGGGCCGGGAATGCGCTCCCTACGCCGAGCCCCCCCCGCACATTCATTCTGGCGGAGCGCCCCCAGGAAGACCCTCCTATCCAACCAGCGGGGACCGCTGCCGTAGCGCAGGAGAGGACTCACACCTTCGCCACGATCCACGCCACGCAGGCCGTGAGCCGCTCCGCCATCGCAAGGTGCAGGAACTCGTTCGGTCCGTGGGCGTTCGACCCCGGGCCGAGCACGCCCGTGATCACGAACTGCGCCTCCGGGAACGACTCCCCCAGAAGGCCCATCAGCGGGATCGTTCCGCCCTCCCCCAGGGACACGGCGGGCTTTCCGAAGAACGCCTCGCTCGACTCCTGGATCGCCGCGTCCAGCCATGGCGCGAAGGGCGGCGCGTTCCAGCCGGTCGCGCCGTCCACGTTCTCGAAGGTGACCTTCGCGTGGCTCGGGGCGTCGCCTGTGAGCGCCTTCGTCAGGGCGGCCATGGCGGCCTTCGGCTCGGTCGTGGGCGCGAGGCGGAAGCTCAGCTTCAGCGCCGTCTCCGGGCGCAGCACGTTGCCCGCGTCCGCGATGGCCGGGAGGCCGTCCGCTCCCGTGACGGAGAGCGTGGGCGCCCAGGTCCGGGCAAGGATTCGCTCGACGTTGCTCGCGCCCATCGGCTGCGTGCCCGCCTGGAACGGGTACTTGTTGTGCACGCCTTCGCCGAGCACCTCGGCCGCGGCCTCTGCCTGGACGCGGCGGTCCGGCGGGACATCGGCGCGGAGTTCGTCCACGAGGATCTCACCGGTGCTCGCGTCCTCGATCCGGTCGAGGATCTGACGCGCGACGCGAAAGCTCGAGGGCACGATGCCGCTCGCGTCGCCCGAGTGGATGCCCTCGGTCACCGTCGAGATGCGCAGGTCGCCCGTGACGTTGCCGCGCAGGCTGGTGCAGAGCCACATGCGCTCGTAGTCGCCGGCGCCCGAGTCGAGGCAGACGACGAGGCTCGGCGTGCCGATGCGCGCGGAAAGGTGCTCGACGTAGGCGGCGAGGTGCGGGCTGCCGCTCTCCTCGCTCGTCTCGATGAGGACGACGCAGCGCGGATGCGCGACGCCCTCCGCCTGCAGGGCCTCCAGCGCCCCGAGGGAACCGAAGACCGCGTAGCCGTCGTCCGCCGCGCCGCGACCGTAGAGCTTGCCGTTCTCGACCACGGGCTTCCACGGCCCCTTGTTCGCGTCCCAGCCCGTGACCTCCGGCTGCTTGTCCAGGTGCCCGTACATGAGCACCGTCGCGTCGGAGGCGCCCTCGCCGAAGGCGGGCACCTCCACGAGAAGCGTCGGCGTCAGCCCGTCGAGGCGCACGATCTCCACCTCGAGGCCCGCGAGCTTCCGAGCGCGCGCCCACTTCGCCGCCAGCTCGACGGCTTCGTTCAGGAATCCGTTCGCCGCCCAGTTCTTGTCGAACGCCGGGGACTTGGCGGGAATCTGGATGAAGTCGGAGAGAGCGGGGAGGATCGAGGTCTTCCAGTTGTTCTGCACGTGCGCCATGAGGGCACGTGGATCGAGCGTTGCCGTGGTCATGGAGCTAGTCTGAGGGAATGGACGAAGGACGGAAAGGCCGGGGAAGCCGCTTCTACGCACTCATGACGCTCTGGGCGTGCCTGGCGGCCTGCGACGGCAAGGACACCCGCCCCGGGGCAGCTTCCGACGACGTTGCCGGCCGGAGCTCCGCCGCCCCCGACCTCGCGCCCCTCACCGCGAGAAGGGACCAGGTGCGCGACTTCGAGGCCGACCTCGCGGCGAAGCGGCATCCCGGCGACGGCGGCGGATCCGCGCGCGTGACCGCTGCGCCTGAGCGCGTCGTGGCGGGCGGGGCTGGCCGCTGGACGATCGAGTACACCGTCGGCGAGCGCGGGATCGAGCCCGGCGGCGTCATCACGCTGATGCCCGAGCCGTTCTGGGGCTGGTCGACGCCCCAGGCGGAGCGCCGCGAGTTCCCCGGCTACACGGAGGTCACGTCGAAGGCGCAGGGAGACGCGACCTTCCGCACGGCGACCTACGGGGGCGCCGAAGCCGGGATGTTCCTCGTCACCGTGGAAGGCGCCGCGCTCGAGCCCGGCGATACCGTGACCCTCGACTACGGCGCGGGCCCCGCGGGCGCGCGAGCCGATCGCTACGCGGGCCGCGGCGCCCGCCTGTGGCTCGCCGTCGACAGCGACGGCGACGGCGTGCGCGCGCTCGTCGAGTCGTCTCCTTCCGTGGACGTGGAAGCGAGAGAGCCCGCGCGCGCCGTGCTGCTCGGGCCCTCGATCGTCCGCCCTGGCGAAACCGCGCGCTACTCCGTCAGCCTGCTCGACGAATGGGCGAACGCCGCTCCGAAGCTCGATTCTGGCGAGCCTTGGATCACGGGCGCCGCGATCTCCGGATACCCGGTCGACTGGAGCGGCCCGGAGTCCGTCGAAATCGGGGCGAGCGGATCCGCGGACTTCGAGGTCAGGGTCGGCGAGGCGCGGCCCGGATCGGTTCGCCTGACCGCGACGGTCGCGCTGCCGGACGAAACGGCCGTCGAAGCCGAGGCCAATCCAAGTTGGGTGGACGCCTCCGCGCCGCTGATCTTCTGGGCCGACCTCCACGGACACTCGGGGCTCTCCGACGGCACGGGCGCCGTCGAGGACTACTTCCGCTACGCGCGCGATGTCGCTCGACTCGACGTGATCGCGCTGACCGACCACGACCACTTCGGCGTGGCGTTCCTCGACGCTCGGCCCGAGTGGTGGAAACGCATCGAATCGCTGAACGGGGAGTTCCACGAGCCCGGCCGCTTCGTTTCGATCCTCGGCTACGAGTGGACGAGCTGGATCCACGGCCACCGTCACGTGCTGTACTTCGATGGCAGCGGTGAGGTTCTGTCGTCGATCTCGCGCGAGGGCCAACCGAGCCACGACACCCCGACGAAGCTATGGGACGCGCTGCGCGGCCAGCAGGCCCTGACCATCGCCCACCACAGCTCGGGCAACCCCATTCCTGTGAACTGGACCTTCCCACCGGATCCCGAGCTGGAGCCCGTGACCGAGGTCGTCTCCGTGCATGGCTCGAGCGAGGCCAGGGACGCGCCGCACGTGGTCGCGGGCAGCCGACCCGGGCAGTTCGTCCGCGACCAGCTGGAGCGCGGCTACCGCCTCGGCTTCATCGGATCCGGCGACTCCCACGACGGTCACCCGGGGCTACCCCATCTCTCGCCGGGCTACGGCTGGCGCCCTGCGAATACCCAACGAGGCGAGCTGGTCGGTACGGGCGGCCTCGCCGCGATCCGCGCGAGCGAGCTGTCGGGCGGCGCCGTGTACGAAGCGCTGCGCGCACGCCGGACGTACGCCACCAGCGGCCCTCGCATCGCCGTTCGCGAGCGCGCTGCCAGTGGTGGCACGCGGATCGAAGCGGCAGGCACCGCGCCGTTCGTCAAGGCGGATCTCGTCCTCGGTCCGCCGGGGGCCGGTCTGCGGAGCCTGCCCCTCGAGCAGCTCTCCGCCGCTTCTTCCGCCCGCGACGTGGCCGTCCTGATCCCCGAGAACGAAGCGAAGGCACACGCGTACGTGTACCTTCGCTTCGTTCAAGGAGACGGAGGGACTGCCTGGTATGGACCCCTCTGGAGCGCTACTTCATTTTGACCGTGCCGTGCTCCGTGCTGTCCGGGTCCATCGCCTCTCCGCGCATCAGCGCGCCAGCTGCGGCCGCTGCGAACTTCAGGCGGTTGAGGCCACTCCCGTCCCAGTACTCCGCCGTGGACGGATGAACGTCGATCAGCGCGATGTTCGGATCGTTCACGCCCTCCGGGAACCAGAGGTCCCACGACTTGTCGTGGTACAGACCGATGCGCTCGCGGTCGTTGGAGACGGTGGCCTTGGCGGAAACGGAAACGCTTCGCTTGCCGTCATGGCAGGCGACGTTCACCTGGGGCTCCGCGAGGATCTCGTCCACCTTCACCTGGTCGAGTCCGGTCACGAAGACCATCTCGCCCGACGGCTTGGTGGCGACGATCCGCATGGGGCGTGAGCGAAGCTCACCGTCGCTGGCGCGCGTGACGAGCATCGCTTCGTCAAAGGACTTCAGGAGGTCGACGAGTTTCTCTTTCGGTGATTCTTGTTGGCTCATGGCGACGTGCAATGTTGCCCGGAGCCCTGTGCCGCGAATCAGCGTGGCGTGAAAACCGCTTTAGGCGCTGAAGCGTTGGGGATCCTGATCGTCGCCGATCTGGATCTCCGCCTGGCCGGAGACGCAAACGCGGTTTCGACCGGACTCTTTCGCGACGTAGAGCGCTTCGTCGGACGCCTTGATCAGATCGTCGACGCTCTCCATGTCGGGGGACATCTGCGCCACGCCAAGGCTCAGCGTCACGGCGCGGTCGAATCCGCTGTGGCGGATCACGTGGCGCTCGATCGCGCTGCGCAGGCGCTCCGCGGCCTTCTCCGACGTGTCGACGTCCGTCGCCACGTTGATCACCAGGAACTCCTCACCGCCGAGGCGGCAGAGCACGTCGGACGCGCGACCATGGGCTTGCAGCGTGTGCGCGACCTCGCGGAGCACGATGTCGCCCACGTCGTGGCCGTAGTCGTCGTTGACGCTCTTGAAGCGGTCGATGTCGCAGAGGATCACCGAGAGCGGGCGGTTCGTGCGGCGCGCGGTCTCCCACTCCTGCTTGAGGCGCTTCATCGCGTAGCGGCGGTTCGGAAGCTCCGTCAGCGTATCCGTCAGAGCCGCCGCGCGCAGCTTCCTCGTCATGATGCCGAGCTCGGCGACCTGGCGCAGGCGCGAGCGCTCCGAGTCCTCGACCCGCTCGCGGAGCTGGATCATCCGCTGGGCCGCGCGCACGCGCGCGATCAGAATGCGCGGGTTGAAGGGCTTCACGATGTAGTCGTCCGCGCCCGCATCGAACGCCTCGACGATCTGCTCGTCGTCGCCGCGCGCCGTCACGAGGATGACGTACATCTTCATGCCGACCTGGCTCCGGCGCAGCGTGGCGCAAAGCTCGATGCCGCTCATCTCGGGCATCATCCAGTCGGTGATGAGGATCTGAGGCGTATGCTCCAGCGCGATCGCGAGGCCCTGGGCGCTCGTCTCCGCGGTGAGGACCTCGTAGCCTTCCCGGCGCAGGTGGTGACCGATGAGCCGCAGCATCTGGGAGTCGTCGTCGACGAGCAGGATGCGGGTCGGCTCTCCGTCGTCCACGCCGGGCCGATCGAGCGGATGCAGCGGAAGATCGAGCTCGGCCTGGAAGAGACCGGACTCCTTCTCCTCGGGCACGTGCGGACGCCGCATGTCGGCGGGCGCCGTGAGCATCGCCGAGCGCAGGCCGCGGCGCTCGAACTCGTTGGCCACGTCCTGGAACGACCCCGCGTTGAAGGTGGTAATCCCGATGATGGAGCCCCACTCCTTCCAGCTGGGCACGACCGCGTCGCAGAGCGACAGGAGCGCGTCGTACTCCATGTCGAGGTCCTCGCACAGGTGGGAGAGCGACAGAAAGCCGCCGCGCCAGCGCGCGTCGTCCGGCTCCCAGCAGCCCGTCAGGACCCGCGCGATCTGACGCCCCGAGCGGACGAGCGTGAGCAGCGTCTTCTTGCCGTCGTCGTCCACGTCCTCGTCGCCGCCGATCTCGGGCGTGCCGATGTCCTGTTCCTGGGCGCGGAGCAGCGCGACTTCCTGGAACTCGCGCGGCAGACCCCAGCTGGCCATGATCGCCGCCGAGACCTCGAAGTGATCGATGCCGAAGGCGCGTGACTCGAGGCGCGCGAGCGCGAGGTCCGGGATCCCCGGGTTGTCGCGCAGGAGGTCCGAGTAGCGCTCGGGGTGGATGCTCGCAAAGGCGAGCTTGCCCACGTCCGCCAGGAGCGCGCAGGTGAAGGCCGAAGCGGGGTCGACGTGGCGCGTGACCTGGGCCAGCACGTGCACGGTCACCGCGGTGGCGAGCGCGTTGGCCCAGTAGTCCTTGTAGTCGAAGTGCTTGGCCTCGCCCCGGCGATTGTCCGCGACGAGCGTGAACCCGAGCGCCACCGAGCGGATCGCCCGGCGCCCCAGTCGCATCGTGGCCTGGCCGACGGTCTTGACGTTCGGGAGCCCGTCCTTGTTGGCCGCGTTGGCGATCTTGATGATCCGCCCCGAGAGCGCCGGATCCGCCAGCAGGGTCCGGATCAGCTCTTCGTGATCGTAGTCGTCGTCCTTGGTGAGCTCCAAGATCCGCAGACCCGCCGTCGAAGGGGACGGCAGGGATCCGGTGAGCCGGAGTTCATCGAACTTGCGGTGCATGAATGGGGGGTGACCTTTGGAGGAGGTGAGGACCGGGACGTGGCCAGAGCCTCCGCGGAAGAGACGTCAGGCGGAACGCCGGTACTTCTCTGCTTCTTCGGGTGTCGGCAAGGGTGCACCTGCGACCCGAACGCAATTCCGCCCCTCATTCTTGGCTTGATACACCGCCTCGTCGGACGCCTTGAGGAGCGCCATGAGACTGGGAACGCCTTCGTGGGTCCCGGCGACGCCGAGGCTCACGGTCACCGCGCGATCGAACCCCGGGGACTTCACCACGTTGTTCTCCACGGCCTGGCGGATTCGCTCGGCCACGATCGCGCCGTCCTTCTCGAACGCGCCGCGGCAGATCACGAGGAACTCCTCTCCGCCGAGTCGGCAGACCTCGTCCTCGCCGCGCAGGGCGCTCTTGACCGCCTGGGCGGTGGCCTGAAGGACCTCGTCCCCCACGTCGTGCCCGAAGTTGTCGTTGACCGCCTTGAACTTGTCGATGTCCAGCATGATGACGCAGAACGGGATGCCGTTCCGCTCCGTCGCTTTCCATTCGACGTCGACCCGATTCATCGCGTGGCGACGGTTCGGCAGGCCGGTCAGCGGGTCCGTGAGTGACGCGGTCCGGAGCTTGCGGTTCAGCGCGTTCTTGTCGGCCAGCTGCTCCAGGATCGTCTTCCGGTCGCGCTCGACCTTGGCCTGGAGCTTCGCGATGCGGACGCCCGCCTTGATGCGCGCCGAGAGCGCGGTCGCGAGGAAGGGCTTCGTGACGAAGTCGTCCACGCCGGCATCGAAGGCCTCGACGAGCAGCTCGTTGGTGTGGCTGCCGGTCAGCAACAGGATATACATCGACGCGCCGACGCTGGAGCGACGAAGCGCACGCACGACCTCCAGACCGTTGAGGTCCGGCATCTCGTGGTCGACGATGAGCAGCGCTGGCTTCTCCTGGAGCGCCCGCTTGAGCGCCTCCTTCCCCCCCCGTGCCATCGAGACCTCGAAGCGCTCGGCGCGGAGGTGACGGACTAGCAAGCGAAGCGAGACGGGGTCGTCATCGACGGCCAGAATGCGGATGCGCTCGTCTCCGAGGGTCGCGCCCAGCGGCGGAAGCTTGACGACCGGCACCTTGGCCGCCACGGCCGCTGGCTCCACTTCGGGACCGGCCTGCTGCCGAGCCTTGTTCTCCTCGGCCCGGGCCATGTCTCGGCCGTGGGCGATGGCCGCCAGGACCTGACTGAAGCGAATCTCGGTCGTCTCGATGTCGAGGCTCTCGCCCCACTGCTGCCATTCCTTGGCCACCTGATCACAGAAGCCCTGGAGCCCGGAATCGTCCACCTTCAGCACGTCCCTGAGGATCTCCAGCTGATCACCGATCTCGGTGATCCGGCGCGGAGGCGTGGTTTCCCCGAGCAAGATCGCACTTCCAATCGCATCCGCGAGACGCAGCAGATCGGCCAGTGTCGCGATCGGCTCTTCGGTCGGAGTGAACGCGCGCTGCGAATTGAATTGATTCACCGCTTCCACGAAGAGCTGCGGCAGACCCCACTCAGCCAGCATGCACTTGCTCACGGTCGCGTGATCGATCTCGAACTCAGCGAACTCGGCCTCACGAAGCGCCCGCAGGGTCTTGCCCTGGTTCGAGAGCAGGATCTTGCCGTAGCGCTCGGCGTGTACCGACGCGAGCGCGAGCATGCCGATCTCGCCAAGGAGTCCACAGATGTAGGCCTCTTCCGGCTTGAAGAGCCCGAAGTGGCGGCTCAGCTCCTGGGCGGCCACGGCGCGGCCGAGGGAGAGCGACCAGTAGCGCTCGTAGTCGAACGGCCTGCAGGCGCCCGCTTCGCGCTCGGAGATGAGCGAGAAGGCCAGCGCGAGGTCCCGTACGACGCTGCCTCCAAGGCGCATGATGGCTCCGGACACGGTCGTCACCGCCTCGTGCCCGGCGCGATCGGCGCTGTTCGCCAGGCGAAGAATCCGGCCCGTCAACGACGGGTCGGACATGATCGCATCGCCCATGTCCTCCGCGCTGTAGTCGTCGGTCCGGGTGATTTCGAGGATCTTCATCCCGACGCCCGTGGGCGACGGCAGCTCACCGCTGTTCTTGAGCTCCTCGAATTCTGTGGGGATAGAACTCATATCTGGGGTTCAGGCTGGGGCTCAGGCGGACTCATCGGAGGCGCGGACAAAAGCCCCGCGTACGTCTTCGTACATCTCGAGCGCCGCACAGACCAGCTCGGGCAGGCCATCGAGGTCGTCCCCGCGCGCCGCAGCCTCCAGGGAAGCGCACGCCTGTGAGAAGCGCAGCGCGCCGATGTTGGCGCTCGACGACTTCAGCGCGTGGGCTGCACCGCGGATCGCATCGGCGTCCGACTTCGCGTCGGCGTCCGCCACCTGGGCCATGCGTTCGGCTGAGTCGACCAGGAACAGTTCGACGATCTCCGCCACGAGGTCCGGATCATCCTCGTCCGCGAGCTCTTCCAGGATGGAAAAGACGTCGCGGTCGATCACCGGGTCTCCCCCATGCTCGTTCCGGTGAAGCTTGCTGAAGGAGACGATACTGGTTGGCTTTGATTGCATGGCGTACACGCCCTCGGGGCGCCGGTCTCAGGAGGACTCTGTCCGACTCATCGACTGATCGGCACGCCAGGCTTTTGTCTACCTGTGGGAGAAACCCGATTCGGTCGACCTGTCCGGAAAACCTTTCCGTGTACCGCGCACGTTTACCACTACCCGAACACCCGCTGAAGCGCCTCGCCGAGCGCCAGCTTCACCTGGGCCATGAGGTCCCCGGACGGGCCCTTGCCCTCTGGACCACCTGGAAAATGGTCCATGACCCTCGTCATGACGTCTGCGGACAGTCCACAGGGCGCGAACGAGCGAAACGAATCCATGTCGGTCGTGACGTTGAGCGCCAGCCCGTGCCACGTCACCCAGCGCCGAACCGCCACGCCGATCGAGCAGACTTTCTTGTCTCCGATCCAGACACCGGTGAGGCCTTTTTCTCTTCGCCCTTCGATCCCGAGCGCGGCGAGCGCCTGGATCACGACGTCCTCCAGGTCGCGAAGGTACCGATGCAGGTCCCGGCGCCCCTCGGGGAGAAGAAGGATCGGATACGCCACGATCTGCCCCGGGCCGTGGAACGTCGCCTCGCCCCCGCGCTCGATCGTGACCACGGGGAAGGGCACCGCCGCGGCGTCCCCCTCGGCGGAACGGCGCCCACGCGTCACGACGGGGTCGTGCTCTACCAGGAAGACGCCGTCGGGCACCGCGCCGCGAATGCGCGCCGCCAGGCGCTCCCCTTGGAGCCGGTAGACGTCCTCATACGAGCGCCGCCCGAGATCCAGGATCTCGAGCGGCGCGCCGTCAGCCTCGGATTCTGTCATGGGCCGGACTTACTTCTTCGGCTTCTGGTAGATGTGCACGACCATTCCGTGGACCGCCTCGGCGGCTTCCATCATCGCCTCGGGCAGCGTCGGGTGCGCGTGGATCGTCCGCGCGATGTCCTCGACGGTCGCTCCCATCTCGATGGCGAGCGCGGCCTCCGCGATCAGTTCCGTGACCTCCGGGCCGACCATGTGGACGCCGAGGACCTCGTCAGTCTCCGCGTCACCGATGATCTTGACGAAGCCGTCCGTCTCCATCAGCGACATGGCGCGGCCAGACGCCGCGAACGGGAACTGGCCCGTCTTGTAGTTGAGGCCCTTCTCCTTGCACTGCTCTTCCGTGAGGCCCACCGAGGACATCTCGGGGCTCGTGAAGATGACGGCGGGGACGCAGCGGGCGTCGTACTCCTCGTTCTTGCCGGAGATCACCGCGGCCGCGACGAGGCCCTCGTGGGAGCCCTTGTGCGCCAGCATCGGCTGACCCGCGATATCGCCGACCGCGTAGATGTTCGGCACCTTGGTGCGCATCTGCTTATCGACTTCCAGGAAGCCCTGCTTCGTCACCGTGAGGCCGACGTTCTCGAGCCCGAGGTCGGCGCTGTAGGGCTTGCGGCCGACGGTGGACAGGATCTGATCGCACTCGATCTTCTCCTCGCCCTTCTTCGTCTTGGCCGTCACGATCTTCTTCTTGCCCTTGGCTTCCCAGCCCTGGGCGAAGGTCTCGGTGATGAGCTTGATGCCCATCTTCTTCATCGAGCGCTCGATGACCTTGACGCAGTCGCGCTCCTGACCCGGCAGCGCGCCGGGCGTGCCCTCGAGGATCGTGACCTCGGAGCCCAGCTTGCGGTACATCATCCCGAGTTCGAGGCCGATGTAGCCGCCGCCGATCACGAGCAGGTGACCCGGGATCTCCGTGGGTGAGAGCGCGCCGGTCGAGGACCAGACGTCCTTCTCGTCGCAGGTGAAGCCGGGGATATTGATGACCTCGGAGCCCGTGGCGATGACGATGTCGTCGCACTGGAGCGTCACATCACCGTCCGAACCGCCCGAGACCTTGACCGTGTTCTTGTCCACGATCTTGGCTGCGCCGTTCACCACCTTGGCACCGTTCTGCTTCAAGAGACCGGAGACGCCGCTCGTGAGCTTGCCGACGACGCCCTGCTTCCACTCCACGAGCTTGTGGATGTCGAGATCGACTCCCTTCGTCGTGATGCCCATCGCGTCTGCGTGGCGGATCTTGTCGAGGAGCGAACCGGCCGCGATGAGCGCCTTGGACGGGATGCAGCCGACGTTGAGGCAGGTGCCGCCCCAGTACTGCTTCTCGACGACGGTGACGTCGTTCCCGAGCTGGGCGAGGCGAATCCCGCAGACGTATCCGGCCGGGCCTGCGCCGATGACGACAACTTTTCGTTTGGATGACATGGACTTGTCCGTGTCCAGGGCACGATGCCCCGGAGGCTGTTCCCGAAAGGGATCGGGGAGTATTACAGGGGAAAGGCGCCGTCGCCCGGCTGGGCGTGACCCAGCTTCTCGGCGATGGCGATGAACTCGTTGTACTGCAGGCGCAGGTGGAAGGGCACGTCGGCGTACACGTCCTCGACCAGCGTCTTGAGCGCCATGGGCGGCGCGGCTTCCTGCTCGTGAATGACGGCGTCGATCTCCTTCAGGAGGTCCTTCTCGATCTCCGCGCGGCGACCTTCGTGCAGCACGCCGCGCTCGATCAGGTAGCGCTCGAAGCGCTCGATCGGATCGCGCTGGGCCCAGGACTCGACCTCTTCGTCCGAGCGGTACTTCGTCGGGTCGTCGGAGCTGGAGTGGCCGAGCATGCGGTAGGTCCGTAGCACCACGAGCGTCGGGCCCTCGCCCGCGCGCGCGCGCTCCATCGCCTCACCGACGGCGGACTCACAGGCGAGCACGTCGTTGCCGTCGACCTGGACACCCGGCATGCCGTAGGCCTTGGCCTTCTCGGCGAAGGACTTGGCCGCCGTCTGCTCGGAGGAGGGGACCGAGATCGCCCAGCCGTTGTCGGTGCAGACGAAGACCGCGGGGACCTTCCACACGGCCGCGAAGTTGAGGCCGGAGTGGAACCCACCGGAGCTCGTCGCGCCATCGCCGAAGTGGATCACATGGACCACGTCGTCGCCGCGCTGCTTCGAGGCGTAGGCCGCGCCCACGCCGTGCGTGATCTGCGTGCCGATCACGCTCGACCAGCTCGGGTAGTTGGTGCCCTTGTGCTGGAAGTGATTGCACATCTGCCTGCCCTTCGCCGTGTCGTTGGCGTTGCAGTACATCTGCGCCACGTACTCGGCGAGCGGCAGGCCCCGCATGACGGCGGCCCCGCCCTCACGGAGCCCCGACCAGAGCCAGTCCGTGGGACGGAGCGGAGCCGCCGCGCCCACCAGCGTTCCTTCCAGACCCGTCGCCGTGCCGACGAAGCCCACGCGTCCCGCGCGCTGTAGCTTGAGCATCCGGCCGTCGAGGCAGCGGATGCGCAGCATGTGCACGAGGAGAGCGAGGAGCTCTTCGTCGGAGTGCTTCGGCACCTCGCCGACGAGTTCGCCGGCCGGGCTCAGGATCTGGAGGGAGGCTGTCACGGAATCAGAGCGTCAGCAGTCCGGGGTTCTCGAGCAGGGTCCGCATCCAGGCGAGGAAGCGGGCCGCGTCGGCGCCGTCGGCGAGACGGTGATCGACGCTGCAGGAGAGGTTCATGTACTGACGGATCGCGATCTCGTCGCCTTCCGGGGTCTCGATGACGCCCGGACGCTTGACGATGCGGTGCACGCCAAGGATGGCGATGTCGGGGAAGTTGATGACCGGAGTCGCCAGCGTTCCGCCGATGTTGCCCGCGTTCGTGATCGTGAACGTCGAGCCGCGAAGCTCGTCCGGCATCACCTTGCCGTCGCGCGTGCGCTGGGCGAGGTCCGTCAGCTCGGCCGCGAGGTGCAGCATGCCCTTGCGCTCGACGTTGCGGATCACCGGAACCACGAGGCCGTTCGGCGTGTCGGTCGCGATGCCGATGTTGACCTCGGCGGGCAGGATGATCTCGCCGGCCGTCTCGTCGAGATGGCCGTTCAGCGAGCGGAAGCGGGTCAGGCCGTTCGCCACTGCCTTCATGATGAAGGGCATGTAGGTCACGTTGACGCCGTGCTGCTTGCCGAGCGCCTTCGCGCGCTCGCGCGTCGCGACCAGCTCGGTGACGTCGATCTCCTCGACCACGGTGAAGTGTGCCGCCGTGTGCTTGGAGCGCGTCATCGCCTCGCCGATCTTGCGGCGGATACCGCGGTACGGCGTGCGCTTCTCCTCGGACATGACCGGGATCGGCTCGGCAGGAGCCGAGGCCCGGCCAGCGGCGGCTGCCGGGGCGGGCGGCGCGCTGATCGGCTGGGGCGGAGCCGAGACGGCGCCCGAGGTCGCAGCTGCGGGCGCGGACTGTGCAGGCTGGGTCGACCCGCCGCCAGACTTCGAGAACGCCTCGACGTCGGCGCGGCGGACAACGCCGCCGCGGCCCGAGCCGCTCACGTTCATCAGATCGACGCCGAGTTCACGGGCGACGCGGCGCGCGCTGGGAACAGCGAGGACCTTGCCGTCCGCGTGGCTCACGCGCGCGGGCTGGCCGCCGCCTGCGGGGGCGCTCGGTGCAGGAGCCGGGCTACCGTTGGAAGCCGCGGGCGCCGACGGCGCGGGAGCGCTCCCCCCACCGGAGGACGCGCCCGTCTGCAGATGGAAGATCACGTCGCCGACCGGAACGGTCGCGCCGGCCTCGGCCAGGAGCTCGACGATCGTGCCCGCCGCGGGCGCGGGGACCTCGACCGTGGCCTTGTCCGTCATGACCTCGACGACGGGCTGGTGCTCTTCGACCACCGCGCCGGCCTCGACGAGCCACTGAACGATCTCGCCCTCGGCGATGCCCTCGCCGATATCGGGGAGCTTGAACTTGATCATCTCACCGCCGCCGCCGGAACCACCGCCGGCAGGGGTCGCCTGGGGCGCGGCCGAGGGGGAAACGGCTCCGCCGGTCCCACCGCCTTCACCCGAGTTCGCAGGGGCGCTCGTCGACTCGACCGAAGCCGAACCGGAACCGCCTTCGTCGAGGTGGAAGATCACGTTGCCCACGGGCACGGTGTCGCCCTCGGCGGCGAGGAGCTTCGTCACGACGCCCGCCGCGGGCGCGGGGACCTCGACGGTGGCCTTGTCCGTCATCACTTCGACGACGGGCTGGTGCTCGTCGACGGAGGCGCCCTCTTCGACAAGCCACTGGACGATCTCGCCTTCGGCGATGCCTTCGCCGATATCAGGCAGTTTGAACTCGATCATGGGATGGGGTGTGCTTTTGGAAACGTGTGCTCAGTGACGGGGGCGCGATCAGAAGGGGCGATCAGAAGTCGTAGACGGCTTCGATCGCGTCCAGCACCCGGCGTTCGTCGGGAAGGTAGTGGTGTTCCAGGGTGTTCGGGAACGGGGTATCGAAGCCGGTGACGCGCTTGACGGGCGCCTCCATGTACTCGATGCAGCGCTCGGCGATCATGGCGCTGATCTCGGCGCCGTACCCGCAGAAGCGCGGCGCCTCGTGCACGACGACCACCCGGCCGGTCTGCTTGGCCGCTTCGATGACGCCCTCTTCGTCGAGGGGCAGAAGCGTGCGGAGGTCGATGATGAGGCAGTCGATGCCGCGCTGCTCCTTGGCCTGCGCGGCTGCCTTTTCCACCACCGGCACCATCGCGCCATAGCAGTAGACCGTGACGTCGCGGCCCTCGCGAACCGTGCGGAGCGTCGAAAGGTCGACGGTGTACTCCCCTTCCGGCACCTCGCCCTTCACCGAGCGATACAGCGCCTTGGGCTCCATGAAGAGCACCGGATCCGGATCCTGGATCGACGCGAGCAGAAGCCCTTTCGCATCGTGCGGCGTGGACGGGATCACGACCTTGAGGCCAGCGGTGTGGGCGAAGTACGCCTCGCCCGACTGGCTGTGGTAAAGACCGCCGCGGATGCCGCCGCCGTAGGGCGTACGGATCACCATCGGCGCGGTGTACTGGCCGCCGGAGCGATAGCGGAGCTTGGCCGCCTCGCTGACGATCTGGTCGAACGCCGGGAAGATGAAGTCCTGGAACTGGATCTCCGCGACGGGGCGCAGGCCGTTCATGGCCATGCCGATCGCGGTACCGATGATGCCGTCCTCGGAGAGCGGCGTGTCGAAGCAGCGCCCCTTGCCGAACTCGGCGGTCAGGCCCTCCGTCGCGAGGAAGACGCCGCCCTTGGGTCCGACGTCCTCGCCGAACATGACGACGGATTCGTCCGCGCGCATCGCGGTCTTGAGACCGTCGTTGACCGCCTGGATGAGTGTGAGGTTTGCCATGGGATTGTGTGGGTGTTCGGGCGCTCGGCCAAGCGGATCAGAGGGGGAATTCGCCGTCACCGGCATCGGCTTCGCCGCGACGCTTGGAAAGGTCGAACAGGAACTCGCCCTGCTGGCGGATGTGGGCGGGAACCTCGGCGTACACGTCGCTGAAGATCGTTTCCAGACCGGGCTTCGCGACCTTCTGGGCGGCCTTGGCCGCCGCGTCGACCTCGGCCAGCGTCTCCTTGCGCATCTGGTCCTCGAGCTTCTGGGTCCAGAGCTTGCGCTTCTCGAGGAACTTGCGGAACCGCTCGACCGGGTCCTTCTTCTTCCACTTGTCGACGATCTCCTTGGGCACGTACTTCGTGGGATCGTCGGAGGTCGAGTGCCCGCCCATGCGGAAGGTCACCGCTTCGATGAGCGTCGGCCCCTCTCCCTTGCGCGCGCGCTCCGACGCGTCGAGGACGGCCTGGCGGACCGCCAGGAGGTCGTTGCCGTCGACGGTCTGGTGCGGCATGCCGTAGGCCTCGGCCTTGATCGCGTACCCGTCGCTGGCGGTCTGCTCGTCCGACGGACAGGAGATCGCGTAGCCGTTGTTCTGGCAGAGGAAGACCACCGGGGCCTTCCACACCGCGGCGAAGTTCATGCCGCTGTGGAAGCCGCAGCTGGAGGTGCCGCCGTCTCCGAAGCTCACGAGGTGAACGGTGTCCTCCTGGCGCAGCTGGCTGGCGTAGGCCGCCCCCACCGCGTGAGGCAGGTGCGTGCCGATCGGCGAGCTGATGCTGTAGAAGTGGATCGGATCCACGAAGGAGAAGTGAACGGGCATCTGCCGGCCCTTCGCCGCATCTTCGGCGTTGCCGAACATGTTGTGCATCATCTCCAGGGCAGGGATGCCGTGGTAGAGCGCCATGCCGAAGTCCCGGTAGCTCGGGAAGATCCAGTCGGTCTTCCGGAGCGCGCTGGCGGCGCCCACCTGGGTCGCTTCGATGCCGAGGTTCGGAATCGAGAACCCGATGCGGCCGGAGCGCTGGAGCTTGAGGCAGATCTCGTCGAACGAGCGGACGAGCAGCATCGTGCGATAGCAGTGCAGCAGCTCCTCGTCGGAGAGCCCGGCGTCGTACCCTTTCTTGGTCGCCCCGGTGGAGCTGATCACGGTGAGCATGTCGGTCATGATGCGGTGGTTCCTTCCTTCAGGCTCGGCGACGGGTTCGACGCGCGCCTGCCTCGGATGAGGCGCGTCGCGAAGTACTCGCCAGCCTTGTAGCTGGAGCGAACGAGGGGGCCGGATGCGACGTAGAGGAAGCCGAGGGCGCGCGCCTCGATCTCCAGTTCGCGGAAGCGCTCGGGCGTCACGTAGTCGCGCACCGGAGCGTGATTGGGGGTCGGGCGCAGGTACTGGCCCAGCGTCAGGAAGTCGACGCCCGCGTCCCGAAGGAGGCCGATCGCTTCGAACAGTTCCTCCTGGGTCTCGCCGAGGCCTACCATCAGGGACGACTTCGTGAAGATCTCGAAGCCGTTCGCCTCGGCGTAGGCCTTGCCCTGGCGAAGGACGTCGAGCGAGCGCTCGTAGCTGCACCGCGGGTCGCGGATCTTGCGCTGGAGCCGCGGCACGACCTCGACGTTGTGGGCGAGCACGTCGGGCCGAGAGGCCATCAGCGTCTCGAGGTTCTCGCCGGTGTAGTCGGGGATCAGCACCTCGACGAGGGTCTTCGCCGAGTGCTCGCGGATCGAGCGGACGCAGTCCGCGTAGTGCTTCGATCCCCCATCGGCCAGATCGTCGCGGTCGACGCTGGTGATCACGAGGTAGTCGAGAGCCATCTCGCCGACGGCGCGGCCCACGTGTTCGGGCTCGTTCGGATCGGGCGCCTTGGCGCGATCGACGGTCTTGACGGCGCAGAAGCGGCAGCGCCGGGTGCACTCGTCCCCCAGGACCATGATCGTCATGGTGGCGTGGTCGCCCTTCCAGCACTCGCCGATGTTCGGGCAGCGCGCTTCCTCGCAAACCGTGTGGAGATTGAGCTCCTTGGTGAGGCCCTTGAGCTTCTTGTAGCCCTCGCCGCCGGGCAGCGGGACCTTCAGCCAGGGGGGCTTGGGCTCCCGACGGCCTTTTCCGCCCTTCGCATCGGGCACAATGGCCCCAACACGGCTGGCGTGCGCCGAGGGCTCTTCTGGCGGCGATGAGGGCTGGCTGGAGTAGGTCATCCGAGGGGTGAAATGGCGTAAGAGAATAGCAGAAGGCCCCCTTGGGCGCCCCCATGAGAGGTCAGTACGGCCGGGAATTCGGCTGCGCCATGATCCTGGACCCTGTGCGGACGAATTTCCCCCTGGACATCCAGTGGAACAGGACGGGGCGAAGGGGCCGCTCAGCGGTTGGACAGAAGGGTCCAGGCCACCGGAGGCAGCTCACCCCGATCGACCGTCCCACTTCCGTCCAGGTCCCACCGTCCCAGGAAGTCATCCGCCATCACGTCGAGGCCCCTGGTCAGCACGATCGTCTCGATCCGGCCGAGTTCATCGTCCTCCAGAAGGGTGCTCCGGTCGGTGTCCGCGGCGGTGAACAGATCCGGCCGCTTCGTCAGCTCGCGTTTGGACAACACCCCATCGCCGTTCCCGTCGAACGTCTCCAGCAGGACGTCCCGCGTGGTGCGCGGTGTCGCGGGAAGGTAGCCGTACCGCCTGCGCGTCGGCCACTCCTGCTCCGGCGGCTCCATGCCCCGGCCGCTTCGCTCCTCCATCCGGCGCGGATCGAGCTGAACGAACCCGTCGCCGTTGCGATCGAGCGCCGCCCAGACGTCGTCGCCCACGTTGAACTCACGCAGACTGATCGTCCCGCCACCCGAGTCGTCGACCTTCGCCAGCGACCGTGCCCCGAGTTCGTCGCCGAAGCGCAGGTTCCGAAGCGGACCCGGCTGGCGCGAAATCTCGTGAATCGAAAGCCGCCCGTCCCCCGACAGGTCCAACGCTCCGAAGTAGGCCGCCTTGAACTCCTTGGCATCGAGCTTGCCGTCCTTCTTCCGCTCGAACGCGAAGGGATCGATGCGGTCGAGGAGTTTCGTCAGGTCGCCGTCGAGCCCGGTGCGAGGATCGTTCCTGCGCCTCTCGGCCTCGGACTCCGGCTCCGCGGCCATGCCGGACATCGGCGACGCGGCGATCGTCCCTCCGATCGGTTCGTTCAGCTTCGCCAGCTCGAACAGCGTCACGCGGCCGTCTCCGTCCTCGTCGGCTCCGGCGCCCCCCACGAGCTTCAGCTCCCCGCCGGTCAGAAGCCCGCTCCGATCCCGATCCGCCCGCGCGAACAGCGCGCGCGCCGACGAGGCCGCCGCGATCGATTCCTGGGCGTAGAGACCGATCGTGCCGAGGGCCTCCCCCTTCACGGAAAGTGCCCGGTCGATCTCGCTCCGTTGCAGCCAGCGAGACTCCGGATGACTCACGTCCTTGAGCGGCCCGCGATCCTCGTCGACCATCGCATCGAGGGGGAACTCCTCGGCGACGAACGCTGCCGCCCGATCGATCCCGGCGACGGATCCGAGTTCGACGACCTCCTGCGAGTTCGAAAGGTCCGCCATCCTGAGGCCGGTCGTGCCCGCCGTGAAGGCGAGCGGCCGGAGGAACGGCGCGTTGTACCAGCTTCCGAACGACACCGATTCGCACGACTCTCCCATCGGAACGGCCGACAGCTGAACCTGACGCTCGGGGTCGCTCACGTCGACGAGGCGCAGGGACGTTCGCTCCGTGCCGTCGCGCGCGGTCCGCACGTCCGCGAAGTAGAGGACGTCCCGTTCCGCTGTCTTCGCGCCGCCCTGGGGAGCGGCGACGTCCACGTGGGTCCGCAGCGCGAGGCCCGCGTATCGATGGCCCTCTTCGCGCCGTTCCGCGGCTCCCGCGCGACGGTTCTTGGAACCGATCACCTTCAGGTACTGTGGCTCGGTCGCGTCGATCAGGATCGGTCCGGCCTCGTCGTCGCAAACGGCGACGAGCCTGCGCGCAGGCGTTCGCTCGTCGCTCGGCTGGCCCCTCTTGTCGACCGTGGGCCGGCTGTACTGGAAGAGCACGTCGAGATCCACGAGCCCTCGGCCGTCGGCGCCGGACGACGAGAACTGGCCGATCCCGAGCCCGCCCACGACCTTGGGCGCCACGGGATAGCGAATGTCGATCACGAGGAGTCCACCTGGCCCGTCGGCCACGTACGCGTAGGGCCAGCGCACCTCCACGTCGAACGCATCGATCGTCGGCGTCGAGCCGATGAGCTTCGGGCTCTCGGGGTCCGCGACGTGGAAGATCTTGAGGCCGCCCACTCCGTCCGCCACGTAGAGGTGCTCGCCCGACAGATCCATCCCGCGCGGGTCGACCGTCATGTGGAAGCCCACCCGCCGGATCTCACGGGGGTCTCTTACGTCGAGCACGTGGACTCCGCGCTCGTTCTCCGCCGCGTAGAGATAGCGACCGTGGCCCTGGAGCGGATCGCAATCGAGCTCCAGGTCCACGACATCCGGCTGCACCACCTTGGAGAGCGGCACCGAGTTCTGCGGGTTCTCACGATCGAAAGCCAGAGCCTCGATTCCACGGCGGTCCGCCACGTACGCCATCTGCCGACCCAGCCGGAAGTTGGACGAACCCAGCCCCCACGTCTCCGACGCGCGATGGCATTCGATGCATTCGCGCGCGGTGGGCCGCGTCGAATGCAGCTGATGGTGGATCATGGTCAGACCGGACAGACCGTTCTCGGTCACCGGCAGCACCTGGTCGAGGATGCGCTCTCCGTCGGCGTTGTCGACCGTGCCCATCGTCGAGAATCCCGTCAGGTAGGGCGCGATACGCCCCTTCTCGTCGAGCCCGGCGTAGAAGCTCTTCCAGGTGGTGAAGACCTTCTCCTGGGTCGTCACCCGCCCCGGCGTTCGCTCCCCGGTCAGCAGATCCATCTGCGTCAGCGCTTCGTTCCGATAGAAGTGGAACCCGAGGAAGTTCACGTTCCATCCGGCGTGGCACGTGTAGCACGCCACGTTCCCGTGGGCACCGGTCATCGCCCGCGCCGCCTTCTCGCTGTAGTCGCTGGTTCCCGCCGTCACGACGTCCACCGCTTGCTTGATGCGGTGCTCGGCGCCCGTCACCTTGCTGCGCATCCAGACCTCTTCGTCGCGCAGGAACAGATGGGAGAGCGGCGTGCCGCGATCGGTCTTCAGATTCGAACGCTCGGTGAACGTGCCGTGACAGGCCTCGCAGGAGATCTCGGTCGCCTCCTCCATCTTCGAGAGCAGCCGCCCGTCCCCCATCACGCCGTTCAGGGTGTGGCAATCGACGCAGTGCAGCCCGGACGCGTGATGCACGTCGGGCGGCGTCATCGCGGGGTCGTCGATGAAGAACGAGCGATGGAGCAGGCTGTCCGTGGTGCCGTCGATCTCGGGACCACCCGCCGCGCCTGGCGGCAGCTGGGACAGTCCGCGGAAGTGCAGCCCGATCGAGGCGTCGCCGTAGTGGCAGGACGTACACGTCTCGGTCGGCGGCGCTGCCACCAGCGAGTGGCGCGAGGGGTGCCCGGGTTCGTTCCGCCGGGCCGCCGCGTCGCCGCTGTCCGAAAGCCCGTTCGTCGCGTACGGGACGTGGCACGCCGCGCAGCCCGTACCCCGATACTCGCCGTCGAAGCCGACGCGCCCGCGCACGGCGCGCCCCTGGCTGTAGAGGTGACACTGCATGCACTCCTTGCGGATGAGATCCGGGAAGTGCGCCTCGAGCGTCTTCTGATCGCTTCGGCTGTCGATCTCCGGCGGCTGATTCAGCGACGTGACCGTATTGCCTTCCACGTCGCGATCCGCGCGCACGGGGAAAACGGAGTAGCGGCTGTCGCGGCCCTCCTGCAGCCCGGTCTCGAAGAAGCCGTCGGAGAGGTGGCCCGCCGTGGTGCCATGGAGCGAGAGCATCAGATGCTGGACGAGTTCGCCGTGGCAGTCGCCGCACACCTTCTCCGCGATGCGCAGATCCATCGGGTTCACGAAGCGCACGTGCGCCAGATCGCGGTCCAGCGGAGCCACGCGCTCGTCTGCCTGACGCACCGCCGAGGGAGCGACGTGGGCTCGCCCCTTGGCGCGCTCGTCCGGCTGACCGCCGTGGCAGTCGGTGCAGGAGAGCGGAAAGCCGGGATGCATCTCCTCGATGCCCTGGTGGCAGGAGAGGCAGCCCTCGTCGCGGAGGCCCGCATGGGGCTCGGGCGCCGACGCGACCGGAGATCGCGCCACGGAGGGCGCGAGCGCGCCTCCCAGAAGGGAGATCGCCAAGAGCGCGACGAACACCCCGTACCAGCGGGAGGCCCGCCGAAACAGCCGGCGAGGGAACCAGCGCCCAACCGCTCTGTCAGGCAAAGATCTCACGGAGCACGTTGCCCTTCGCCAGCCGCGCCTTCGCCCCGAACACCTGGGCGATCGTCGGCGTGAAGTCGATCGTCTGGCGGTCGTCCTTGATCACCACGTTGCGGCGGAAGTCCGGCCCCCAGGCGACGCCGTGCACGAAGCGAAGGTCATCGGAGCCGTCGCCGTGGTCGAGCCCGCGACGCGTGTTCAGGTCCGAGTCCCGACCGAACTCGGGCAGCACGAAGACCGCGGTCGAGTCGCGCAGCTCGGCGTCTCCGCGGATCGCCGCGACGAGTTCGCCGATCGCGGCGTCGTTGCGACGGACGACTTCCGTGTAGCCGTTGAACGACCCGTGCGCGATGTCGGCGTCCTGGAGCACCACGCCGATGAGGCGCGGGCGGAAGACCGACAGCAGATTGCGTGCGAGGCGCAGGGCCTTCGCGTCCCCGGCTCCGGCACCGCGGAGCTCCGACGTACTGCCGCCGAGTTCATCGAGGATGTAGCGCTCGACGCGCGCGCGGGACTCGGCCTCGGCGGTCGCGGGCTTGCCGCCGCGCAGCGCCTTCCGGAGGCCGGCGACCTTCTCGGCGGGCACCTCGCCCAGGGGACGCGGCGCACCGAAGCGCTTGACCAGCGCCTTGAACTCCTCGTTGAACACGCCGTCGCCGTCGAGCGTCGTCGCGCCGTAGCGCGCGCCGTACTCGGGGTGCATGCCGTGCGCATAGTTGACCTGCTGAGCACCTCCCGCCGTCGCCACCCAGACCTCTTGCGCCGAGAGCCCGAGGTCCTTGCGCACGTATTCGAAGATCGTCGGATCGGGGCCAGGCGCGTTGTCGCGGATGCCGCGCGCCTCGGAGATCCCCGTGACGATCGACATGGACGCGCCGAAGTGGCCGAGGTTCGCGGTCCGGAGTCGCGTGAAGAGCACGCCCTCGTCCGCCAGCTTCACGAGGTTCGGGATCTGCTCCGGCGAGCCGAAGGTCTCGCGGCTGCGCACGCCGCCCGACATGATGATGAGGACGACGTGCTTCGTCTTGCCGTCGGGCCGGAGCGGCGAACGCGCGCCGAAGGGCTCGAAGCCAGAAGCGAGGGCGCGTCCATCCGCGCCCAGGAGGCCGATCATGGAACCGGCTGCGCCCGCGCGCAGCAGATTGCGGCGCGAGAGCGGCAGCGCTCGGCCGCGGGAGTTCGAATCGGGGGCTTTCATGCGATCTGATACTCCGGCGAGGTCAAGAGAGTGTAGAGCACGAGTTCCGGCCCGTCCGGGCCGTCCTCGCACACCTTGAGAAACTGGGTGCGCTCCATGTCCGTGGGCTGACGTCCCAGGAGCCGGTCGAACGTCGCGTCGATCCACGGTCCGGGCTCGCCGATCTCGGGACCGCGGGGCGATCGGGTTCCCTCCGCGTCGAGCAGCATGCGCACGATCAGCGAGCGCAGCGGCACGGGGTCCCCGAGGCTATCGAGCGCCCCTCGCAGGGCCTCGACCTCCTCGTCGGGCGCGATCACATCGCCGAGGTCGACGTAGACCGAACGAACCCAGACCTGATTGGAGAGCGGGGCACCGCGCTCGACGCGCTCCGCGTACTCCGGCGAGGCAAACCACGCGCGATACAGCGCGAACATCTCGTTCGGGCTCTTCTGGATCTCTTTCCCCCACCGGGCGGCCTGCTTGCGATCGCACCTCGTTCGAAACAGCCGCTCGTACTCACGGGACACGAAATGCCGCGCCGCGTCGCGGTGCGTCACGGCGATCTGGATGACGTCCGACTGACTCGAAGCCTTCGACCCGAGGAACGTTCCGGTGCCGCCGTCGTAGGCGGACTTGCCGATCTCCAGCTCTCGGGTCGAGCGCTGCACCTCGATGCCGCAGAACTGCTCCATGATCACCGTGACGAACGTGTCCGCTCCGGGATTGCGCAGCTCGAAGCTCGGCGTGAGGGCGATTCGATGCAGGGCGTCGCGCGGGCTGATGCGCCGCGACGCAAGCCGCTCTGGTAGCTCGTCGAGGCTCGTACCGACCGGCTCGAAGCGATCGATCAGCATGAAGTAGTAGAGCTGGACGTCGAGCCAGTAGCGCCAGGACGCCTCATCGACGAGTGCGGCCTCGACGAGATCCACGAGCGGCTTCCCGAGCCAGCCCTGGCGCTCGGACCGAAGCGGAGCGCGACCGTAGAGGTCGTGGTAGAGAGCGCGGAGGAACCGCTCCGTCAGCATGGCCCCTCGAGAAGGCCCGCCAGAAGCCCCGCCAGAGGCAGCGCCGGCGTCGTCGGTCGTGCCTTGCGGCAGGATGTCAGGCCGTGAAGTCATCATGGGGCGAGCTGTCGGGGAAGGGGAAGTTCGCTCTCTCAATGTAGCGCTCGCAGAACCATCTACGAGCCTTGCGATGCAAGGGAACGCGGTTTCTCAGCCAAAACCGTGCGCACCCCCATAGCAGGGTAGTTTTCGATGGACGTCCCGTCGCTGCGGACTCGATGCGGCCCGTCCCAAACTGACAACTCTTCGCCATCGCCTGCCTCCTGCCAGCCATGATTCACGGTATCCATTCGCACCGACGCCCTCTCGCCCCGGGCCATTCCCTTCGCCGGGGAAACGCTCTCCTTACGTCCCTCGTCCTGTTGACGGTCGCCACGTCCGGAGCGGCTGCGTTCCTCGGCCTGGCGGTCAACGCGTCCGAGGGAAACATGTCGCGGGCAGACCGCTTTGGGACCACGCGCGCCGGACGGAGCGTGAACAAGCTTCTGGCAGAGAACCTGTGGAGCTCCTACCAGCGCAACCTCGGCGGCGCCGACCCGTCCGTCGCCAGCTTGCGCGCGTACCTGGACGCCCAGGGATTTCCCCATTCGCCAGGACCTGACCCGGCGCGCGTCGAAGTTCTCGGACGGCTGGGACTCGCGCAGGACGCGGCGGGCCACCGCGTCTTCGGGAACGTCCAGATCGATTCCGTCCTCGTGCACCGCGTCGACGAGGCTCGGGCGACTCGCCTCATCGTGACGACGCTGCCCCGGACTCGCCGCGGCATCGAGCGGAGTCACGCGGACGTCGCGACCCAGGAGACCGACGTCTTCGCGCTGGAGCCCGCGCGCTGGGACGGCCTCGACTACACGCTCCTCGCGAACAACATCAACTGCATCATGTGCCACACGCACGTGGACGATGCGCGCCGCATCTACGCGGGAACGGCCATGCTCGACGCCGGAGAGTTCCAGCGCGCTCGCGTCGGCTCCATCGAGAGCTTCCAGTTCCGGGAAGACCCTGACTCGACGATCGCAGGCACGCTGTACCTCGGCGGCCCCGCGATCGACGCCGATGGACGACCGATCACGGACTGGGCCCACCTGCCGCTGAAGGGCGCCGCACTCGACGGTTCCGGCCGGCTGATCGAGGACGGCTACGGCGGCCTCGTCGAGACGGACCTCGTCCCGGCAGATATGGCGTCCCCGATCCCCTACCAGAACCTCTACGTCGACTACCTCGCCCAGGCGAGCCAGGTCGACGGGACCCTGCCCGACCGCTTCCCTCCTCCCTTCCGGGACGACGGCGGATTCGATCCCGCGACCGGGACGCCGACGCCCGCCGGAGCGGACAACCGGATCGTCGACGACAACGAGTTCGCCGGCACGGTGGCCTCGTACAACGGCACGCTCTCCGGCGGCGCGATCAGCGTGATCGCCCCGGGCGACAGGATCACGACCGATGCGGCGGCCCGCGCGCTCGTGGCGGGAACCGATACGGGCCTCGGCGCGGTGACCGAGGGCAACGTGGTTCTGACGGGCACGGACTCCCGGCCGATTCGGATCAACGGCGACGTGGCGATCGACGGCGACCTCATCATCTCGGGGCCCATCGAAGGGACGGGGTCGCTCTGGGTCCGGGGCAACATCTACGTGCGCGGCGACCTGGAGTACGCCGACATGATGTCCGGCAGCGATCGGCAGTTCGGCATCTCACCGCGCGGGGTCTCGAACGCTCTCGCCATGACGGCGGGTGGCAACGTGGTCATCGGCGATCCGTTCCGTCCCCAGTGGGGTGAGGGCGCGGCCGTCGACGGCACGCCGTCCGGCACGTGGAACTTCACGCTGGAGCAGACGGCGGTCTTCAACCGTCGCGAGTGGATCAAGACCCAGCCGACGCTCCCGGGCCAGCTGGTCAGCGTCCAGGTCGGCACCCGGGACGTGCAGCGCGAGCTCTTCCAGTCCGTCCCGCGCACCGAGCAGCGCCCGGTGACCGAGCGTCGAGACACGGGACGCACCCGCGAGGTTCCGGTGTTCGCGAACGTCCAGATCGGCACACGCGAGGAGCCCGTCTACGAGACGGTGACGATCCCCTCGACCCGACCCGCGCCTTACGGAACGCCGACGTACGAGCGGCGCCAGGTCGGAACCCGCAGCGTTCCGATCATGGAGCGCCAGCAGACGGGCACGCGAAGGGAAGCGATCTTCGAAGATGTCGTCACGGGCTACACCGAGGTCGTGGTGACCGAGCAGGTTCCCTACTCGCCCCGCCGCTTCGAGACGACGACCGAGCCGGTCTTCGAGATGCAGCGTCCGCAGCATCCGAACCCCGAGTACAGGGGGCCGAACTTCATCCCGCGCTACTACGCGCTCGGCGAGGGCGACCCCGTGCCGGTGCAGAACGTCGAGGGATACTTCGATCCGGCCACGCAGCTCTGGCTGACGGACGAGCGCGTCGACGCCTGGGACGCGTCCAAGCTCACCATCGCCGACCCGAACGACCCGGCCGATCCGACGCTCTTCCCCGCGGGAAGACCGGCCGCCGTCATCGAGACGCTGGAACCCACCGGTGGCTGGATGGACTCCGACATCCTGCGCGGGCTGATCACCGAGGCGCTCGAGGCGCGGGATCCGAATCGGCCGCTGACGGTGGACGCGACGATCTACAGCTCGAACAGCGTCTTCGGGCTCGTGCCGAACAGTCCTTCGGAGGGGACCAACGGCGCCTTCCGCGTGGAGGGCTCCATCCTCGCAGCGGACGTCGGGCTCCTGGGGCCGGCGGGGACCGAACTGCTCTACGACCCGCGTAGCCAGAGCGTCCTCGACATCCGAGACGAATCGAAAATGTCGCTCACGCTCCAGGGGAGCGTCCCGGCACCGCGACCATGACATCCTGTGGGCAGAGCGCTCCCGGCGCTCCGCCCGCCGTGCTATCGTTCCGGCCATGGCACTCGAGCCCAAGCGGGACCAAGGAGTCGCCCTGCGCGCCGGAACGCTCCAGGACATGGAGCGGCTGCAGGGGATGTACACGAAGCTCCTCGCCGTCCTGGCGCGGTCGAACCCCACCGTGGATACGGCCCACCGCCTGCAGACCGACTGGGTGGAGACGCCCGGCCTGCTGGCGGCCTGGCTCATCGAACGGCGCTGTGATGATCCGCGCGGTGATGATCCGCGCGGTGCCGATTCGCGCGAGGTCAATTCGCGCGAGGTGGGCTTTGCGCTGGTCTGCGGGAAAGCGTACGCGGAGGCGCTCGGGTCGCCGACCGACTTCCTCCTCTACGAGTACTTCATCGAAGAGTCGGAGCGCCGCCGCGGGACGGGGACGGCGGCGCTGGAGCGCCTCTTCGCGCAGCACCCTGGAAGCTGGAGCCTCGACGTGCTGCCCGGAAATCTGCCGGCGATGGCGTTCTGGACGGCCGCCCTGGCGGACCGCCATCCCGTGGTCGTCGAGCGCGTGGACGAAGAAGGCGTGGCGTTCCTTCGGCACACGTTCCACGTCCAGGGGAGCCCGTCTTGAGGCTCTCGGGAACGGCCCTCGAAGAGCGAATTCTTCTGGAGCGGGACGGGATCCTCGCGGTCGACAAGTGCCCTGATCTGCCGACCTCCGGGCGGACGCTGGACGACGAAGACTGTCTTCAGTTCGCGCTCATGCAGCGCCACGGAGGACGGGTCTGGGCGGTGCACCAGCTGGATGCGGACACCAGCGGCGTGAATCTCTTCACGACGCGCAAGGAACTCGTCGAGCGGCTCAAGCAGGGGATGGCCGACAGCGCGGCCCGGAAGAGCTACCTCGCGGTGGTCCACGGGGAACCGGAGTGGGAGTCGTTCCTCTGCGAGAGGCCGGTTGGCCACGTGGCCGAGGGGCGGCTGGGCGTCACGGCCGCTGGCCGCCACGCGCGCTCGCGATTCGAGGTGCTGGCGCGCGCTGGCGGCTTCGCCGCCCTTCGAGCGGACATCGCGACGGGGCGTACCCACCAGATCCGCATTCATCTTTCGTCCCTGGGGCACTCCCTCGTCGGCGAAGAGTGGTACCGGCACGAGCTGTGCTCGCTTCACCCTCGGCAGGCCCTGCACGCGAGGAAGCTGACTCTCCCCGAGCCCCTCCCGCTCGAGCTGGAAGCCCCCTGGCCGGACGACCTCCGGGCGCTGCTGGACCGACTCGGACTGGGTGACGCGTCGCAGGCTGAGTCAGGTCTGGACTAGAGCGTGGACCGGACAGAGACGCTCACAGGGCGTTGATGGCACGAATCGAGTTGCGCTCCCATCGGGATCCCGGTCCGGCCGATGACTTGGATGGACCGCCATTCCTGCCGACAGGGCAAGCCTCCCCCCTGACCATGCCATACATTTCGCGCAACGCACGGACTCGTCCCGAGGACGACCGCTCCACGCTTTTCGGCTCGAGTCGCCGAGGCAGCTCCCTCATGACGGCGATCATCCTCTTGGCCGTCCTCTCGACCCTCCTCGCGGCCTTCCTGAATACCGCGTCGGATGACTCGAGGGCCGCGGCGACGCGCTCGGGACGCTTCGAGATCAAGCGTTCGGCGAGCAGCGTGAACCGCCTCGCGGCGCAGTCGATCTGGGGAAGCTACGCCCAGACCCTCGGCGGCGCCGACACGACGCTGCTGACGCTCCGCAACCACATGGACGGGCTCGGGCTGACCGATCAGGCGGGGCTCGTACCGGCTCCCATCGACTACACGAATCAGATCGGTCTGCCGCAGAACGGGGCTGGTGAGCTCGTCCTCGGCGACACCACCGTCAACTCTGTCTTGGTGCACCGCGAAGACGATGGCCGGGTGATCTCCCTCTTCGTCACTTCTGTCACAACGACCACCGAGGGCCAGCGGCGGCTCAGGCACACGGTCACGGACGTGTTCTCGATCGACGCACCGACCTGGCGTGGCCTCGACTTTGCGCTCCTCGCCAACAACATCAACTGCATCATGTGCCACACGGAGATCGACGACGTCGAGCGCGTGTACGGCATGGGTGGGCTGGCTGGCCCGGCGGGCCCCGGGCGTGCACGCGTCGGCTCGATCGAGAGCTTCATGTTCCGATCCGATCCGGACTCCACGATCGCAGGAACGCTCTATCTGGGCGGGAACGGCACGGACGAGCACGGCAACCCGATCGCCGACTGGGGTGCGCTCAACCTGAAGGCCGCTGAACTCGATACCGAAGGCCGAGTGCTCGCGGACGCCTTTGGAAACCTGAACCTCCAGGACCTCTCGCCGGCCGATCCCGGGGCACCGGCTCCGTTCGAGAACCTCTATCTCAACTATCTGGACGCGACCGAGCAGATCGATGGCGAGATGCCGGGCACATTCCCGCTGCCCTTCCGTGATGACGGCGGCATCGACCTCGCAACGGGCGACCTCACCACGGATGGTGCGGGCAACCGGACCGTCGACGACAACGAATTTGCGGCCACCACCGCCGGATTCACGGGTGCCGTGACGGGCGGAAGGATCGGCCTGAGCGCCCCTGGTTCCCAGGTCACGACCGCGGCCGGCGCAAGCGCGCTCCTCGCCGGCACCGAGACCGACCTCGGCGCCAGCAATCAGGGCAACGTGGTCCTGACCGGGACCGAACTCGATCCCATCAGGATCGATGGGTCCGTCGCCATCGACGGAGACCTCATCATCTCCGGCAAGATCGAGGGGCAAGGTTCACTCTGGGTCCGGGGCAACATCTACGTTCTCGGAGACCTCGAGTACAACGATGCGATCGTGAGCGGCCAGCGCCAGTTCGGCATCAGCCCCTCGGGCCAGGCGAACTCACTCGGCCTCACGGCGGGTGGCAACGTGGTCCTGGGAGACATCTACCGTCCGCAGTGGCAGGAGAGCGGGGTCGTCAGCGGAAGCGACTCGGACAAGTGGAACTTCACGCTCGAGCAAGCCGCCGCGTTCAACGGCAAGGAGTGGGTCAAGACCCAGCCGACGCTTCCGGGCAAGCCGGTTCTGGTCCCGTCGACGACCGCGACCTCGCAGGAGATCTTCATCGAGACGATCGAGATCGAGCAGGTGCCCGTCTACAAGTCGGTGCCGAACGGAACCTTCTGGGACAAGCCCGTGTACGGCAGCGTGCTCGTCGGACAGGAAGAAGTGCCGATCTACGAGACCGTCTTCCACGCCAGCACGCTGGATCCTCCGTACGACAACTCCTGGTCCGAGCAGGTTCAGGTCGGCACGACGATGAAGGACAAGTACGAGTGGCAGCAAACCGGCACGGTCCCCGTCGAGAACGTGGACCAGGTGCTCGACTACTACGACGAGGTGCCGAAGACGGTCTACACGTCGTACGACCCGCCCCAGTTCACGGACGTCGACGTGACGACCATGGTCTGGCACACGCCGACGTACTCGAACCCTGGCTACATGGGGCCTGACTACGCGGCTCGCTACTATCAGTTCGGACCCGGCGACCCCGTACCGATTCAGAACAAGGACGGCTATTTCGACGATTCCAAGGGCCTCTGGGTCATGGAAGAGGGTGTGACCGGCTGGGACACCACCAAGCTGACGCTCGCGGACCCCGACGATCCGACGGATCCGATTCTCTTCCCGACGACAGGGCGGGAAGCGGCCGTCACGACGCTGGAGCCCACGGACTCCTGGATGGACCCGGACATCCTCAGGAGCATGATCCAGGACAGCCTCATGGCCCGCGACTCCAGCGAGCCCGTGAAGCTGGACGCGACGGTCTATAGCGCCAACAGCATCTTCGGTCTCTTGCCGAGGAGTCCGAGCGAAGGAACGAACGGCGCGATGCGCGTCCAGGGAGCGCTCCTGGCGGCGGACGTGGGCCTGCTCGCCCCGCGGGGCCTCCAGCTCTACTACGACTCGCGCGGCAAGGACGTGCTCGACATCCGCGACGAGCAGGACCTCGGACTCCGGTTCGTGGGCACGCTGCCTGCGCCGCTGCCGGTTCCGTAGAGCGGGCACCGCGTCATGCGAACGAGCCCCGCGACCGAAGACGGTCGCGGGGCTCGTTTCACTGGAGGCGATCGAATCGCCGCCGTTCGCTACAGGAACGGGTCGATCGCTTTCCGAAGACCCGGGGTCTTCATCTTGTTGATCGCTCGGACCTGAATCTGGCGAACTCGTTCGAGGCTGACACCCAGCTCCTTCGCGACCTCGCTGAGCGTGTGCTCACGCTCCCGGTTGATCCCGAAGCGCATCTCGATGACGAAGCGCTCGCGCTCGGAGAGGCGGTCCATCGCGCCGTGGATGCCGTCCTCCAGCGTGCTGTCCTCCATCGTGACCGAGTAAACGCCGGACTCGTCGGCCGCTCCGAGGACCTCGGCCAGGTTGTTGGTCGAGTCGCCCGTGCCGAACGGAGAGTCGATCGACATGGTCGAACGGCTCGCCGCCAGCGCGCTCTCGACGAGGTGCTCACCGAGATCGGCCTCTTCGGCGATGGCGGCGATCGATGCGTCGGGACCGAGCTTGTTCTGGGCGCGACGAACGTGCTTCATCGCCTTCTGCAGGTACACCGGCACGCGAACGGTTTGTCCGTTGTTGTACAGGTAGCTGCGGTAGGCCTGGTTCAGCCAGTGCACCGCGTAGGTCCGGAAGAGGAGCCCACGGCGCCAGTCGAAGCCGTCCACGGCGCGGAAGAGCGCAGCGGAGCCCTCCTGGATCAGGTCCAGGCGCGCGATGCCGAGGTGGGCGTAGCGCTCGACGTTGATGACGGCGAGGTAGAGGTTCCGCTCGACCAGCTCCGTCCGCAGATGATGGAGTTCCACCCAGCGACGGCAGACTTCCGCCGGAAGCTCGCAGTTCTGCTCGCACACGTTGCGGTAGGTCGTCGGCGAGTAGAGCGCCTTGCCAGCGATCTCCTCTTCCGTCAGCCTGTGACGATTCAGGGAATGCTCGAGGCGGAGGCGGGCAAACTCGATCCGGCGAGCGTGACGAGCCTCTTCCTCGCGATCCATGATCGTGATCATGTCGATCTCGGTCCGGAGCTGCTCCTCGATGGACGCGACGCGGTTGTCGCGGTCCGGGCGAGCGGAGGAGGCGGCGTTCTTCCAGGAGGAAGGGTCGCGAAGCTCGAGGTCATACTCTTTCCGGTTCCAGTCTTGCGCGCGACGCTTCGCCTTCGCGGCGAACCCCTCGGGGTCGTCCGCGAGGCGGTCGAGCATCAGGTCCAGGTCGGACAGAGTCTTCAGGGTGCGGGTTGCAGTCATGTCGGTTCTCCAAGGGCGAGCCGTCGCATCTCGAGCCGCGGGTGAAGGCCGCGTGAACGCAAGAGAGCTAGGAGTCGCCTGGGTTGGGCGTACGCTCGGGGTGGGGACCCGGTGAGCAAGCCCTGGTGACAAGCCAGTGCGAGCGCCGTGCCGAACGATCTGGCGGTGGGTCAGATCGAGCCCTCCCGGGGCATCCGCTATTCGCCACATGTACGTCTCGCGACGCTCAGAGTTGGATGAACTTTACGTAACTACCCTCATCACAGTTGCTTATCAGCACCTGAGATGGCCTCAGACAGGAATCCCCATCGCCTCTGTTCGATCCCCGCAAGGAACTCCGTCCGAAGGACGCTCTCGGAGTCCTCTCATCCAGGGGAGGTGACGGAGCTGTCACCTGCGTCAACCTTCGTCCCGCCTCCGGAGCGCGCCGCCCTCCGGCTGACAGAACGGCAGTCGCCGCCCCCGGACTGCCAAATTGGACAGCTTACCGGGGGCGGCGACTGCGACCCTGACGTCCCCTGGAGAGGACGCTTTCATAGTTCGGGAACGGGCCCATTCCAGGTCCCGGCGCGCGTTTACTTCTGTGGCGAGGAGTACGGCTTCTGCTCCTCGGTGGGAATGAACGCCTTGAGGTGCTCCAGCTCGTTCGCCTCACGGATGAGGTGGCGCGAGATCACGATCCTCTGGATCTGGTTGGTTCCCTCGTAGATCTGGAGGATCTTGGCGTCGCGGAAGAACTTCGCGATCGGGTAATCCTCCATGAAGCCGTAGCCACCGAAGACCTGGACCGCGTCGGTCGCGACCTCCATGGCGACGTCCGAGGCGAAGCACTTCGCCATGGCCGCCATCTTGGAATTGGCCGGGCTGGGTCCGTTGGCGTCGATGCCAGCGGCCGCCGCGTAGGTGAGCTGCCGCGCCGCCTCCGTCTTCATCGACATGTCGGCGAGCATCTTCTGGACCATCTGGTGCTGGCTGATCGGCACGCCGAACTGGACGCGGCGGTTCGCGTAGACGTTGGCGAGGTCGAGGGCTCCCTGGGACGCCCCCACCGCCTGGGCCGCCACGCCGGGGCGCGCGTGGTCCAGGGTCATCATGGCGTGCTTGAAGCCCAGGCCCTCACGGCCACCGATGAGGTTCTCGGCCGGGACGCGGACGTTGTCGAAGTGGGTCTCGACGACAGGAACGCCGCGGATCCCCATCTTGTTCTCGACCTTGGCGATCGTGAAGCCGGGCGTGCCTTTCTCGACGATGAACGCGCTGATCCGGCGGGACTTCGAGGTCGAATCGGTGACCGCGAAGACCGTATAGACGTCGGCGACGCCGCCGTTGGTCGTCCACTTCTTCTCGCCGTTGATGATGTAGTCGTCGCCGTCGCGCACGGCGCTGACGGAGAGGCCGCTGGCATCGGAGCCCGCGAACTTCTCGGACAGACAGAAGGCCACGAAGGTCTCGCCCGCGGCGATCTTCGGCATCCACTTCTGCTTCTGCTCCTCGGTGCCGCCCAGGAGAATCGGGAACGAGCCCAGCGCGTTGACGGCGTAGGCGACGCCGAAGCCGGAGTCCGCCTTGGCGAGTTCCTCTGCCACGAGCGCGAGGGACAGGATGCCGGCGTCGAGGCCGCCATAGGCCTCGGGGATCCAGGCGCGGAAAAGGCCCGCTCCGGCCACGGCCTTGGCCGCCTTCATGTTGTACTCCGAGTGACGGTCGGCGTGGGCTGCGCCCGGGCGGACGACGTCGTCGGCGATCTTGCGGGCGAGGGCCTGGAGCTCCAGGGCCTTGTCATGGAAGACGATGTTCTGCTGCATGTAGGTATGGAAGCGTGGGGCCGAGGCCGGAGCCCAGGATCGGGGTCGGAGCTTGAATCCTGGACGGGCCGCGCGGTGCGGCCGGAGAAAACCCTAACGTGTGAGCGGGCCGGGGTCTCGCCTCGCGACGACGATCTGTCGTTCGGCGGAAGCAGATTCGAAGGGTCGACCGTCGAAGGCACCGGCGCGTCGAATCGTCCTCACCCCCACCGCTTCGAGGAGCCCGTCCAGTTCCTCTGGCTCGTACATGCGGACATCCTCGTGCCAGGTACGCATTTCGCCGGAGGCGAGGGTGAGACGAACCGTCTTGGTGACCCGCCGGCCGCCGTCCGTGAGGGCGCGCTCCGACTCCAGCACGATCCCGTCGCGCGCCTCTCTCGAGCTGGGCTGGAGGCCCTCGCGGATCCGCGAAGGATTCATGAGATCCATGACGAGCCACCCGCCGGGCCGAAGCACGCGCGCCATCTCCTGAACCGCCGCCCTGTCCCCGTCCGCGCCGAGGTAGCCGAAGGAGGTGAAGAGGTTCAGAACGGCGTCGAAGGCTCCGTCGTGGAAGGGCAGCGAACGCATGTCGGCGCAGGCGAGGCGGCCCCCGAGGAGTTCGGCCCCACGCTCCAGATCGCTGGAACTCCGCAGGAGATCGAGCGAGAGGTCGATCCCGAAGACGTCGACACCCCGCTCCCGGAGGGCGAGGCTGTGCCGTCCGAAGCCGCAGCAGTCGTCGAGCACCGGGCCTTCCACGCCGGCGAGGAGCTCGGCCGCGACCCAGGCGGTTTCCTCCCGCGCGGCGGGCAGGTTGCGGTGGGAGTAGACGTCGCGGTAGTCGCTGCGGAAGGCCTCCACGTACCAGGGGGTGTCGGTCATGTCGGGAAGGGTAGCAAGCGACGCATGCCTGGGGTCCGTGACCATCGCCAGGCGTAAGACTTTGCGCCCGTGCGTGGCCGTGCGCTACCGTCGTGGCCCCCCCCACCGACCGAAACCGTACGGGACCCCCGATCGTCTCTCTCTCCGATGTCAAGCCACGAACCCTTCGCCCTTTCCGACCGAGCCACGCGCGAGTCGAGGGAGGCCCGCCAGCTGGCGCCCCACGCCATGAAAGCGGTGGATTCCAGGGGTCGAGCGCACCCGGAGAGCCCGGACCCCCACCGGACGATCTTCGAGCGCGATCGCGACCGGATCACCCACGCGACCGCCTTTCGCCGCCTCCAGTACAAGACCCAGGTGTTCCTGAACGACGAGGGAGACCACCACCGCACGCGACTCTCCCACAGCCTCGAGGTCTGCCAGGTGGCCCGCAGCGTCGCCGGCGTCCTGCAGCTCAACGAGCCGCTCGCCGAAGCCCTGAGCCTCGCCCACGATATCGGCCACCCGCCCTTCGGTCACCGCGGCGAGTGGGCGCTCAACGAGCTCATGAAGCCCTACGGCGGCTTCCGTCACAACGCTCAGGTCCTGCGCGTGGTGGACCTTCTCGAACGTCGCAACCCGGACTTCCCGGGCCTCAACCTCACGCGCGAACTCCGCGAGTCGCTCCTCAAGCATGAAACGAGCGAGGACTGGCCGGAAGAATTCCAGCCGAAGCCGAAGCACCCCTTGCTGGAGGGCCAGGTCACGGACCTCGCCGACTCCACCGCGTACAACAAGCACGACATCGAGGACGGCCTCAGCGCGGGCATGTTCACCGAGGCCGATCTCGAGGCGAACGTGACCCTCTGGAACATCGCGCGCGAGCGAGTCGCCGAGCGTCATCCCGGTTTCCTGCAACGGCAGACGAGCGATGTCCCGCTCCGCGTGAGTCGCCTGGCCAACGAATTGATCGGCGTCTGCATCGTCGATCTTTGCCAGGCGACCTACCGGAACGTCCTCGACTCGGGCGTGACCTCACCCGCCGACGTCCAGTCCCACGACACGATGCTCTGCGGCCATTCACCCGAGATGAAGCCCCACGTCGCCGAGCTCCAGAAGTTCCTGTACCGGGCGTTCTACCGCCACCCCTACCTTCAGTCCTTCCGAGTCTGGGCCCGCGAGGTGATCGGCGGCCTGTTCGAGGCCTACCGTGCCAGGCCCTCCGAGATGTCTCCCTGGTATTTTCGATGGGTCGATCAGGTCGGCCTCGAGCGAGCCGTCTGTGACTTCCTTGCCGGCATGACCGATCGGTTTGCGGTCCAGGAGCACCGTCGTCTGGTCGGCGATGTCCCTGCCCTGGAGAGGCCCCATTCGGCGATGTCGCGCGGGCTTCGGTAGTTCTGCCTGGCGAGGCCAGCGAACCGCCCTGCCCGACACCGCCCCCTGCGTCCGCAGGACGCCCGGGCCCACCTCGGCCCCGCAGGGGCTGAGCGGCCCGCGCGCGGCTTGCCCGCGCGGCCTGTGCGGCGAGCACGCCCGCCCGGCGAGGGCGCCCGTCCGGCGAGGACGCCCGTCCGGCGAGGACGCCTGCGCGGCGAGCGCCACGCGATGCAATCGCTATTTCGCCGTCAGGCGAAATGCCAGAGATACTGCGCGCTGTCACAACGATCGTCCGGTTCGGCATTCGATGCATTGGTCGCAGTCCCGCCCGCCACCGACCTCCCGACATCGACTGCCTGCCGTTCGCGCGCAGCGTCGAACGCGTGGGCAGAGGCTTCCCGCTGACGGCTTGTGGGCTGCCCGCTGACCGCTGACCCTGCCGACTTCCCCCATCTGACTTCCCCTGCCGACGTCCCGACACAGACTGCCTGCCGTTCGCGCGAAGCGTCGAACGCGTGGGCTGAGGTCTCCCGCTGAAGACTTCGGTACTGCCCGCTGGAGCGCTCGCCCGATAGGGCGAGCTGGGCGGGGCTCTGACCCGCAGGTCTGAGGTCTGAGGTCTGAGCGACAAGTCCGATATCTGCCCAGCTCGCCCATGCGGGCGAGCGCTCCAGCGGGCAGCACCGAAGTCTTCAGCGGGAGACCTCAGCCCACGCGTTCGACGCTGCGCGCGAACGGCAGGCAGTCGATGTCGGGAGGTCGGCAGCGGACGGGTCAGTGGCGGGCGGGACTGCGACCAATGCATCGAATGCCGAACCGCACGATCGTTGTGACAGCGCGCAGTATCTCTGGCATTTCGCCTGACGGCGAAATAGCGGTTGCACCGCTGTGCGCTCGCCGCGCAGGCGCCCTCGCCGGGCGGGCGCCCTCGCCGGGCGGGCGCCCTCGCCGGGCGGGCGCGCTCGCCGCGCAGGCGTGCTCGCCGCACGGGCCGCGCGGGCGAGCCGCGCGCGGGCCGCTCAGCCCCTTCGGGGCCGAGCCGGGCCCGGGCGTCCTGCGGACGCGGAAGCTGCGTGGGGCTGGGCCGCTTGGGTTAGAGTCTTGGGCAAGAAATGCATCCCACAGTGGATCTGACACAGGCCGAGCACCCCAACAGAGAACCATGACCAAGCGAATCGACTGGTACTACCACCGCAAAGGCTGAACGACCTGCACACGTGCCGACGCTTTCCTGGAGAAAGCCGGTGCCACCGTCCGTGAGACGGTCAATGCCACGAAAGAGCGCTTCGGCGCCGACGATTTGACAGAACTCTTCGCTGGAGCCACCACCGTGGTCGCCGCCAAGGGAAAGAAAGTCACGGTCATCCAGATGAACAAGGACGAGAACGCCGCCGAGCTACTGGAAGCCAACGCTCTCGGTCCCACCGGGAACCTGCGTGCGCCCACGATCCGGATCGGCAAACGCTGGCTCATCGGCTTCAACGAAGACGAGTACGGGAAAGCCATTAGCTAGTCCGCCGGGACTCCGCGGGGGTAGATCCAACGGAGACGCCTTCCAGAATGGCGTCCTCGGCGATCGAAGGAAGAGGCAGAGATGCGACTTCCTAGCCCCCCCGCTGAGGCGGATCGTCAGGAGTCCCTGCTGTGTGCAAGCGCAGGGGCACCGGCGGTCGCGCCCGTGGAACCGAGCCGACCGGCCCGGTTCGCTCCCCTTCGCGAGCCCCACGACACCCGCGACACACGGCCCGTCGCCACCCCCTACGTCCGCTGGGTCCGCCCGGCCCTCGGCGCAGCGCTGGTGGCGGCAATCTCGCTGCCCGTCGCCGCGACCGTGGCGGGCCTGACGCTGGTTCAGCTCGCCGCGTACCGGCGCTGGGGCGAGGTGTTCTTCCTTCAAACCCGGGCCGGTCAACACGGGAAGCCCTTCCGTATCGTCAAGTTCCGCACGATGCAGCCGGACGAGAGCGGCGTGGCTCGACCGACCCGCCTCGGGGCCCTGCTGCGGAAGTCGCACCTGGATGAGCTGCCCCAGCTCTGGAACGTCCTGGCCGGCGACATGTCGCTGATCGGTCCCCGGCCGGAAACCCTCGACCTCGAGGAATGGGGTGAGAAAGAAGTTCCGGGCTTCCAGTCCCGCCTCGTCCTGCGACCGGGCATCACGGGCCTCGCCCAGGTGGTCCAGGACTCGACGCCGCAGGTCGCCGAGCTCTACCGCGAGAAGCTCCGGCTGAATCAACTCTACCAGACCTCGATCAGCCTCCGGACGGACGCCTGGATCCTCTTCCGGACCGCGGTCCGGCCCGTGCGCCCGAGGGCGTTCGATCACTCGAGCCTCAAGCCGAGATGACGTTTCCGCCGATCCCTACGGCGGTGCTCCCGAACCGGGCACCCACCCCATGGCGGCCAAGAACACTCACCCCCACCTCGACCCCCGCGAGGCGCCCATCGATCGTCGCGACGATCGAAGCAGCCCGTCCGCCGATCCTCGGCCATGGGCGCCCGGCCCGCCGAGGGGCCGAACGCTCCACGACACGGCCTCGGACGCCCTGACGCCGATCGAGTGCGCGCTGGAACGATTCTTCGAGTCACTGAAGAGCCGAAGCGTTCCCGTGCTCGCCCTGCGGGGCGGCCGCGCCGCCCCGCGCTATCGCGCGGGCGGTGACCTCGACCTCGCGTGCCCCGGCGTCTTCCGGGACACGGTCGTTCGCGCGCTCGAACGCGCCCTCGGTACCTTCGGCGTCCGCGTGATTTCGGTGCACCGCACGCGCCACATGGACCAGTACCAGCTGTACGCGCCCTGCGGCCCCGGACGCCACCATCATCTCTGCATCGATCTCCACGTGGCCGAGACCTGCTACGGGGTTCCGTTCCTCGACGCGGGCGAACTGCTCCGCGGTCGCAACACCGAGCGCGTTCCCGAGCGGCCCGCCGCCGTTCCCGGCGCGCTCCTCAACTTCCTCACGCCCTACCTCTCCGGAGGCGCGATCCACCCCGAGTACGTGGCCCGGCTGACGGTCGTCCTCGACCAGCACCCCGCCCAGATGCGCTCGCGGCTCGGCCACCTGGTGGGCACGCGCATGGCCGATCGCTTCTGCGCAGCCCTGCGCGATCGCGGTTTCGGCGAACTGAAGAGCTGCCAGCGGGCGTTCCGACGCGCTCTTCTCACGCGCGCTCTTCTCCGCGACCCGCTCGCGACGCTCGGCGGGTTCGCCTCGCTCGCGATCCAGAACCGGATCACCTCGCTCAGGAAGACGCGCGGCCTCACCGTCGCCCTGCTCGGCACGGACGGCACGGGCAAGACCACCGTCGGAGAGGAGCTGCACGCGGAACTCCGGAGCTCGTTCCGTTCTACGTGGAACCGGACGATCAAGCTACGTCCGGGTCTCTTCCCCCAGCTCGGACGCTTCCTCGGCCGTCGGCCTACGGAAGAAGAGTACGCACGCCCCCACCGCTCCAAGCCCTCGGGCATCCTCGGCACGTGGCTGCGAGCCAGCTACTACTGGCTCGACTACACGCTGGGCTACGCCGTCAAGGTCCTGCCGCTCCGGCGCCGCAACACCCTCATCCTCTTCGATCGCTGGATCGACGACTGGCTGGTGGATCCAGCGCGCTACCGCTTCGCGCCGGACAGCCGCTTCGTGCGCTGGCTCGTGGCCCACGCGCCGCGGCCTGACGTGATCCTGGTCACGACGGCCACCCAGAGAATCGTCCGTACCCGCAAGCAAGAGGTGAGCGTCCGCGAGACCCTGCGCCAGCTCACCGCCTACGAGGAGTACGCGGACGCCACGCCGAACGCGTTTCTCATCGACACCTCCACGTCGATCGATCGCTCGGTCGACGCGGCCGTCCTCGCCACGCTCGCCCGGAGCCAGGCCCACGTCCCCTCGCGCACCATGGAATCCGGAGCCGTATCGGTCGAGGAGAGCGAGGACAGGAACAGCGGGAGCCGCGCCGCATGAAGCACGCGCTGCCCTACGGAATCGATTCCTGGCTGCCCGTTCTCCGGGGCGGCGCCGCTCCTTCCGTCTTCCTCGACGCAGGCGACGCCCGTACGGCCGCACGGCTTGCGAAGGCCTGGGCCGAGCTGCCCGCTGGCGGTCGCATCGTGCTGCAGTCGGTCGCCGCTCCCGGCTCGAAGCCCGTGCTCGGCCCCCTGGAGGGCGGCCTCAAGAGCTCCGGCACCGTCGAGCGCTTCGTCGTCTTCCCGGGCACCGGCGGGAGCTTCACGCTGCTTCCGACGGTCGACGGCGCCGCGCTGCGCGGCGGCATGGCGCTCCTCCCTGGCGGCCGCGCCGGCGGCCGGGCCCTCTGGGCTCTCCTCCGCGTCGCCAGTCCACTCGGCATCGCCCAGCGCCTCGGGCGCCCGGAACTCGCCATCTGGACGAAGGGCCCGTTCGACCGTGAATCGGAGGACCTCGCCGTCCTTCCCGTCGCCGGTTCGATCGCGGTCGCCGCGGGCGTACCGGGCCGCAACCAGAAGATCATCGTTCGCGCTCTCGATCGACGCGGCAACGCCAGGGCCATCCTGAAGCTGGGCTTCTCGGAGCGAACGGACGACGCCGTCACCCGCGAGGCGCACGCGCTGAAGATCGTCGGCGAGACGCTCGAGGATCGCGCGCCCCTGCTCCTGGCCGAGGGACGACGCGCCGGCCGTACCTGGCTCGCGCAGGAGGTCCTGGAAGGCAAGCACGCGGGCGACGAGTTCACCCCGATGCACGCTGATCTGCTCTCGGAACTGAGCCGCGAAACGCGCGACGAAGAGCTGCTCACGGACATGCCGTTCTTCCAGGACACCCTTCGCAACCTTTGCAGGCTCGACCCCGCCGTCGACCCGGACTGGCACCGCGAGTACTCCTCGCTCTGCGACGCGTTGGAGAACTCCGTGGACGGGTTCGCGCTCCCCACGTGCCATGCCCACGGCGACTTCACGCCCTGGAATCTCCTCGCCCGCCGCGGGCGCGTGAGAGCCTTCGACTGGGAGTACTTCTCCAAGCGGGCGCCCGCCCTCTACGACGTCTTCCACTTCCATATCCAGACGGGCGTGCTCGTGAAGCGCCACTCGGGGGAGCGCATCTTCGACGATCTCGGCGCCCTCTTCCGCGGCCCCGCCGCCGACGTCGTCGCGGCCACATCGTTGCGCCGCGAGGAGATCCTCCAGCTGGCCGCGCTCTACGTTCTCCACGAGGGTGTGAGCCACGAGCTGGAGGAGCGCCGCAACCCCTCGCCGTTCGCCCAGGCAGGCTGGCTCCGCCATGCGCGGCGCGCGCTCTGTCGCCGACTCGTCGGACTCTTGACCGAACGCCGACTTCCCGACTGGACCGAGCTGCCTCCGGACCATGGCAGGGTGGCGGCATGATCCTCGGGATGGCCGTAGCCGTTCTCGCGGCCGGGCTGGCGCTCTTCATGGCGGGTACGCGATCGGTCGCGTACGCGCTTTTCTACCTTTCGTTCCTCCCGTTTCTGACGCTGGACCCGAGCCAAGGTGGACTCGTGTCGATCGACGGACTCGAGGGCGGCAACGTGGCGTGGAAGCTCGGGGTCCGGGCGATCGCGACGCTGGGCATCGCCGTGCTCGGCTACCGGCGCCGAGGCGAGGTCTTTGCGCTGCTCGCGCGCCCCGCGAGCCTGCCGGTCCTGGGCCTCTTCGCCTGGGCCGTCATCGGCCTACCCCGCGCCCAGGATCCCTGGGTGTCGTTCTTTCGGCTGGGTGAACTGCTCGCCTTCTTCGTCACCGGCGTCGTCCTCGCCACGGAGGTCGGAGCGCGACACGATCGCGAGCCCGGCCGCGGCGGAATCGCCCCCGGCGACGTCGTCCGACGCCACGCGCTGGCGCTCCTCCCGGTCCTGATCTCGGCGATCGCCTTCTCCGTGCTACACCCCGAGATCGCGTTCCACGAGAGCACCAGCGGCGTGCGTCGCATGGGTCACAAGTTCATGAACTCGAACGTGCTCGGGTTCTCCAGCACCGTCGTCTTCCTCTGGGCGGTGTCCGCCCTCCGGGCGCGCTGGGCGCTTCATCTGGGCGCGGATCCGGCGACGAACTCGCGTCGAGAGCGCCTCCGAGAGGTCACGGTCGCCCTCGTGGCCCTGGGGCTCGCGAGCTACGTGCTCTATCACTCGCGTTCGCGCACCGCGTCGATCACGGCCCTCGGCGGGCTGGCGATCCTGTTCCTTCCGTGGCGCGCGCCTCGGTCCTCCGGAGAGACGGCGACCATGTCTCCGGGCGTTTCGGCCGATATGGCCCGGCTGGCCTCCCTGCGCAGGATCGGCGCGGTGATCGCTGCCTGCCTCGTGCTCGCCGTCTTCGCCACGTCCATCGGCACCATCGAAGAGTGGTTCATGCGCGGCGGTACATCCGCCGACATCGCGAGCGGCACCGGCCGGACCGGTCTCTGGCACGATCTCCTCCTGGTTCAGGTTCCGAAGGCTCCGCTCGTCGGCGCCGGCTACCTCAACCTCTCCAGCGCGGGCGGCTTCGAGCATGCAGGGCACGCCTGGAACAACGCGCACAACACGTACCTCTTCGCGCTCGTTTCGACGGGCCTCCCCGGCTTCCTGTGCGTTCTCAGCATCGTCGCCTGGCCGCTGCTCGTCGCTTTCCAGCGCGCGTTCCGTCCTCTCCCGGGATCGAGCCCGGCCGAGCGCCTTCGCAGCGCGCTCGATCAGGAAGCCTGGACGCTTCTTTTCGCACTGCAGGTCATCGTCGCGATCTCCGGCATCACCGGCTTCGGCGTCGCTGGCTATCCCAACGTGGCCATGCTGTTCCACTACGGCCTCTTTGCATGGGTCCTGTCGCCTGCCTCGACAGCCCATGCCTCTGAAGCGATCGGTGCCAGCACCGACGCGACCTGTTCCGCTCGTCAGTCTGCCGTCCCATTCGCTGCCCCCCCGGCTGCAACTGCAACCCGGCTCCGCAGCGCCGTCCCCCGGCTAACCAGGGCTGTCCGCGGCCCACAGATTCCGCGATCTGTCAGATGACGAACCCAGAGTCCATCCAGAACGTCCTGTTCCTGCACCCGAGCGCCGAGTATCGCGGCGCCGACAGGACGATCGTCCAGCTGGTGGCCGCGGTCGACCGGAGCCGCTGGCAGCCCGTCGTCGTGCTTCCGAGGCGCGGTCCGTTGATCGGCGAGCTGCAGGAACTCGGCGCGCAGATCGAGGTCGGCCCGCTCGGCGTCGTGGGCGAGGGCTTCGCTCCCGTCCGATTCCTGAAGCTGTTCCTGCAGCTGCCGGTCTGCCTGTTCTTCGTCTGGCGGATGGTCATGCGCTACAGGCCAGCGCTCGTCCACACGCACACGAGCGCGGTGCTCGGCGGCGCGCTGGCCGCCCACTTCTTCGGGCGCCGCCATCTCTGGCACATCCATCGGATCCTGGAGTCAGGGGGTTGGCGCGACAAGGCGCTGGCTCGCACGATCCATCTGCTCACCGACTCCGTGGTATGTAGCTCCGAGGGCGCTCGTGCAGCGCTCATCAGGCTGCTTCCTGCGATCAGCGAGAAGGCGTGGATGGTGCGCAACGCCGTCAACGTCGATCGCGTGGCTCCGGACCCCACGGACCGCATGCAGGTGCGGTCGTCCCTCGGCCTCGACGACGAATGCACGCTGGTCCTCATGGTCAGCCGCCTCTCCCCCGAACGCGGGCACATGACGCTCCTCAGGGCGGCCAAGGCCGTTCGCCGCGACCACCCCGATACCCATTTCCTGCTGGTCGGCGAGCCGTCCGCCGAGCACAAGCAGTACGCCGAGAGCCTCGACGCGGCGATCCAGGAGCTGAAGCTCGAGGGCGTCGTCACTCGCATGCCCTTCCAGCGCCGCGTGGGCGCCATCTACGCGGCGGCCGACCTCGTCTGCATCCCCGCGGATGAACCTGACCCCTTCCGGATGGTCGCGCTCGAAGCGATGGCCGCGGGCAAGCCCGTCGTCGCGTCGTCGACCACGGGCACCGAGGAGTTCCTGATCGCCGGTCAGACGGGCCTCGTGTTCGAGCCCGGGGACGTCGAACGTCTCACCTGGTGCATCTCCGCACTGGTCTCCGATCCGGCGAAGCGCGCTCACATGGGCGAGGCCGGTCGCGCGCTCCAGGCCTCGCAGTTCCTCGTGGGACGCTTCCGCAACGAGTTCGATCGCGCCTGGTCCCACACGATCAAGCGGACCTTCGTCCTGCCCGCCAAGCGCGCGAGCGTGGTCCACATCACGCTCGGCAAGGCGAACCCCGAGCGAATGAACGGGATCAACAGCGTGGTGCACTACCTCGCCGGCGCCCAGCAGGCCGCAGGGATCGCCGTCGAGGTCTGGGGGATCACGAAGGACACCACCGCCGAGACCCTCCCCCGTACCTACCCCCTGAGGCTCTTCAAGCGCGGCATCCAGCGCTTCACCTGCACCCGCGACATCCGACAGGCGATCCTCGAGCTCGACTCCACCGCCGTGGTGCACCTGCACGGAGCGTTCCTTCCGGAGTTCACCGCCATCACGCGCCGACTCCGCCGCCGTGGCGTACCGTACATTCTCACGCCGCACGGGGCCTACCGCCGCGAAGCGCTCAGGAAGAACGCGTTCCAGAAGCGCATCTGGCTCGCGCTTCGCGAGAAGAAGATGCTCCGCGGCGCGCGCGCCGTCCAGGCCCTTTCCGGTCGCGAACTGCTCGAGATGGAGGACATCACCGACATCGGGCACGTCCAGATCATTCCGAACGGACAGCATGCGGTGACGCTGGCTCCCGGCGCCGAAGCGCCCCCGATTCCCGGCCCGAACAAGCAACCGATCTTCGCGTTCTGCGGCCGAATGGGAGCGTACACCAAGGGCCTCGACGCTCTGATCGAGGGCTTCGCGCGCTACGTCGCCGGCCGCGGCGAGGGCACGCTCTGGATGATTGGCGACGGACCCGATCGCGCAGCGCTGGAAGCGCGCTGCGAGGAGCTGAGCATCCATCGCCGCGTCCACTTCTTCGGGCCGCTCTTCGGCCATGACAAGGCACTCCGCCTGTGTGCGGCGGACGCGTTCATTCACCCCTCGCGTCACGAGGGCATGCCGACCGCGGTGCTGGAAGCAGGCTCGCTGGGACTGCCCATGCTCGTGACCTCGGGCACGAACCTCGACCAGGAAGTGCGGAGCGCGAGCGCCGGCTACGTCATCGCGGACGTCACGCCGGAGGCGATCGCCGACACCCTGTTCACGGCCGAGCGCGAGCACGAGAACGGCCAGATGGCCCATCGGGCGCGCAACGCGGCCTGGCTCATCGCCTCGACGTTCTCCTGGCAGCGGATCGCGCTCCTGACGGGTCGCTATCTCTACGGGCTGGAAGGCCTGCCTGACCCGGACGCGCGAGAATCCACGAATCTCCCGCAGCAAGCAGCCTGAGCCACCCCGAGCCCCAGCCCCCCCCACCATGGACCAGCGCCCCCCCCAGCCCGAAGCCAACAACGTCCGCACCTTCTACCAGCGCCCCTGGCTCGACCGTCTCACGGGCCACTACACGGTGGCCTGGGAGAACGAGGGCCGCGTCGCCTCCATCCGCATCCGCAATCGGCTGACGGACATGGAAGGCCACCGACCGGCGCTGGCATCGCTCCTGCGCATCCCGGCCACGGTCAAGACGTACTTCGAAGCGAAGCGACGCACGATCCTGAAGACTCCGGTGCCCTTCCTCGTCTACGAGGCGATCGAACACATGGAGCCGCTCATCGGCCCGGGCAAGAAGGTCGTCGAGCTCGGCGGCGGGAACTCCACGCTCTGGTTCCTGGAGCGTGGTGCCGAGGTCACGACGATCGAGCACTCCGAGGAATGGGCGCGCCAGATCCGATCGGAGGCCGCGACGCGCCTCGGCGACGAAGCGGCCTCGCGACTGACGCTCCACGTCGCCGCAGGAGACGAGGCCATCGCGTTCGCGAGTTCCCTGCCGGAGGCGTCGTTCGACCTCGCCCTCGTCGACTGCATGAATGCCTTCACCTGGCGTCTCGACGGCGTCCAGACCCTGGCACCCAAGGTTCGCTCGGGCGGCACGCTCTGCCTGGACAACTCGGATCACCCGAACAACTGGGCCGCCGTCTCGCTCCTGGGCCGCGACCACCGCACGCGCTTCACCGGCTACGCCCCCATGTGCCCGGTGGTCACCCAGACGAGCTTTTGGACCCTTCCCTGATCAGCGCCAGACGAGTTCCACACCGTCGGAGAAGTTGGCGCCGATCAACGGGTTCGCATCGCGGAACCAGTAGGTGAAGTTCCAGGACTCACCTGCCAGAAAGTTCACCGCGCCGGGGAGCTGCTGGAACGGAAGGGGCAAGGCCACCGCGCCGCCGGCCCCTGAGTTCTGCACGAAGCTGGAGAACCGGCCGAAGGGCTGGCCCAGGCAGAACGTGCCCTGGCTCACCGGCATCGCGCCCTGGGTGCGCGAGGCGAGGAAGAAACCGAACGAAGAGGGCGGCAGCGCCCAGGCTTCCAGCGTCAGCGACTGATCCGCGAGAAGGTCCGAACCGCGCAGGATGGTCCTCGCCTGTTCGCCCGTCGAGTTGAGCGCTGGGTCGCAGTAGGAGAGGCCCGGCGCGCCCTCGTCGCGAGCGACGCCGCTCTCCGACCAGCCCACGTTGCCCGCGCGATCCGTGGCCTTCCACACGTGGGCGATCTCCGCCGTCGGACCGCTGCTCAGCGACGGAAACGGCGCGCTGAACACCGCGTTGCCGTACTGCAGAGCTTTCACCGCGACGCTCGGGCCACTCACGGAGAGCTGGAGCAGGCCGGTCACACCGGAGGCCGAAACCGACTGCGAAAGGTCCGCGACCATGACCCGTTCCACGGCGCCGCCCGCGGGCAGCGCGAGCGTCCATCCGAGGGCGCCGCCCTCGGCGATCGTGGCCGATCCGACGCCGCCGTCGACGAATCGCACGCGCGTGCCGGGAACGACCGTGAGCGCCGCCGGAGCGAATCCTGCTCCCGTCACCCTGACCTCCACCACCGTCGGCTGAACGCGCGCGAAGATCGCCTCCGCGGTGACCCAGATCTCACCGTCGTCCGAGACCTGGTCGCGCATGCGGCCGCGCAGGCGCCTCGGGCGCGTGGCCGTCGCCTCCCCCACGCTCTGGTCGACGACGATGGGCGCGAGCGTGTCCGCGGGGCCACTGTTCAGGTACACCCGGTTCGTGAAGTTGCCCGACTCCCCCTGGGCCGTGATGATGTCGTGGTCGCCGTCGTTGTCGAGGTCCGCCACGGCGAGGTCGAGCGTCGAGTCCGCGATGTTCTGGACCACGCCGGTCGCGTTGGCGAAGCTGAGTCCGCCGTCGTTGCGGTAGACGCGCTCCCGGTTGCCCAGGGAGCCGATCAGAACGTCGAGATCCCCGTCGATGTCGTAGTCGAAGAGGGCGACCTCGTTGTCGTCGACGTTCCCCGGCTGGACCGAGCCCGCGGTGAAACCGAGCGAGCCGGTCTCGACGAGGTCGTTGCGCACGTGGCCTTCCTGGAAACCGGAGAGGGAGACGAAGAAGAGATCGTCGTCGTCGTCGCCGTCGAGGTCACCGGCTTCCGCTTCGTAGACGCTGCCCGAGGTCTGCGGGATCAGGTTCGAGCGGTTCGTGAAGTTTCCGGTGCCGTCGTTGATGAGCAGGTAGTGGGTACCGTTGGAGTTCTGCGCGCGATTCGTCAGGAAGATATCGAGGTCCCAGTCGCGGTCGATGTCGACGAGGTTGACGTCCATCTGCGCCACCTTCGCCGGTGCATTGAGCTGGGCCGAGACGTCGGTGAAGAAGCCGTTGCCGTCGTTGAGGTAGAGCTTCGGCGTCGCACCGGCGCCCCCCAGGAACGACGCCCCGCTGTCGGTGATCACGAGGTCGAGGTCGCCGTCTTCATCCACGTCGCCGAACTGGCCGCCCGCCGAGGAAAGCACCTCGGTGAGCCCGCGGGCCGCGCTCTCCAGATCGAAGAACCCGGGCTGCGCCGCGCCGCGGTTGATGTAGAGGAACGGCGGGTCCGTGTTGAACGCGTTGACGAAGAGAACGTCCGGATAGCCGTCGCCGTTCACGTCTCCCACGACGGGCATCTTGGCGTTCGAGGCGTGCACGCCGAGTCGCGCGACGCTCTCGTCGACGTAGACGTTCGGCCCCTGCTCGACGAGTTTGTTGATGATGAGCGTGTTCTGGCGCTTGGTCCCGGCGGTCGAGAAACCGTCGCCGTTGGCGAAGAAGAGGTCCAGGTCGCCGTCGAGGTCGACGTCGGCCGCCGTCACGCCCTCGCTCCACCGCTGGGGCCCGGGAAGCGCCCCGGAAAGCTCGGTGAACTGCTGGGCCGAGGCGGTGCCGCCAAGGCCGAACCAGATCGCGCTGAAAGCGAGAGCGCCGGCGAAGGAAGTGCCGGCGAAAGGGGCGCCGTGGCGCGTGCGTGGAAGAGTCATGGAGGGGGAGGGCGCCCTTGGGAACGTGAAATGCGACCGCTGCAGGATCGCGGGCGTCTTCCCGGGACGCAAAGGCGTCCTCCCTTGTTTCCTAAGAGTGGCGGATCGAGACACTTCCCTCGATCCGGTGCCCGGACGCCGCTCGGCGAAGGCGCGGAGCCTCCGAACGCAGCGACAGCAGCAGAAGGAGCGCGAACAGCGCCTGCTGCCCCGTGAAGCCCCAGGCGGCTCCCGCCAGTCCGAGAGCCTCGACGAGCGGCAGCGCCAGAACCGCGGCCGACAGCGCCGAGACCGCGTAGGCGACGAACACCGGGCGGGTGTCTTCGAGCGCCCTCGCCGAGACCTGCAGGAGTCCCGTCAGCGCCGACGCCGCGGGAAGCCAGGCGAGCCCCGCCAGCGCGATCCCCGTCAGGTCGGGATCGACCCCGGGGAACAGACCTTCGATGAGCCAGGGACCGGAGAGCCACAGGCCCGCGCCGAGCGCCGCGAAGGCGAGGCCGAGCGGCACGGCCTGCGCTCGGGTCCAGCGCAATAGGCCCGACCTCCCGCCTTCCGCCAACGCCGCGGCCGCCCTGCCCGGCAGGATGAGTTCCAGGGCCTGGCAGCCGACCAGAAGCACCCCCACGAGGCCCTGCGCCGCGCGGATCGCACCGACGCCCGCGGGCCCCACGACGGCGGCGGTCGCGGCGTGGAACCCGCCGGTGCCGAACCATGAGAGGACCTGATTGCCCGCGAGCCAGCGACCGCTCTGCCAGTGCCGGGCGAAGGCGGCACGGCCGGGCACCGCACCGACGCCCAGTCCGCGCAGAGCGACCAGCGCCAGCGCGCACGCGGCTGCCGCGCTCGCGCTCAGAACGACCGAGGCCGAAGCGATGGATACGCCGCCGAAGTGGCCGAGCGTGACGACCCCCACGCACGGACCCCAGCTCCCCAGGGCGTCCATGGCGACCGTCGCTCGCCCGTATCCCAGCGTGAACAGCGCGCCGCGCAGCGTCGGGGCCAGCGCGCGCAGCCCCACCAGCGTCGTCACGGCGAGACGGCCGACTCCCCGGTCCCGAAGACCCACGCCGTTCGCTTCGAGCAGATGCATCAGGCCGCCCGCCAGGGCGGACACGATTGCCGCCAGCCCCGCAGCCATCCAAAGCGCGTCGCGGACGCGCGCCCTGCGTGCCTCGCCTTCCGCCAGAGGCGCAAGGCTCAAGAGCGGCTGGCACGCGAGCGCCTGGCCCAGACCCGCGGCGTAGGCGGCGCCGATCAGGACCAGACTGAGAACACCGAAGCGCTCCAGCCCGAGCGTTCGCACGAGCAGCACCGAGAGAGCGAAGCCGCCGCTGCTCGCGATCCCCTGGCTCACGAGGGCCACGCGCGCAGAACCCGAGGCCCGCATCACCGTCGCCCGCTCTCCGCGCGGATCAGCGCCGCGTAGTCGTCGGCCAGTCGATCCCAGCTGTACTCCTCTCGAATCCGCGCGCGATTGCGCTCGCGAACCGATTCGATCTCCGCCGTGGCGCGCGTCGCCCAATCGCCAATTCGCCTCGTGAGCGCGTCGATCCCGTCCCAGTAGACCTCCTGGTCCCCGAGCACCTCGCGGTTGAACGGATTGTCGTGGGCCAGCACGACGTTGCCCGCGCCCATGGCCTCCAAAAGGCTCGGATTCGTGCCGCCGACGCTGTGCCCGTGGAGGTAGAGCGCGGAGTGCTGGCGCAGCGGCAGGAGCACGTCCTGGTCGTAGATGGCCCCGAGGAATCGCACGCGCCCGTCGCCGGCCGCGTCACGCGCGCGCTCCATGGTCCGCTTCGCATAGGCGGTCCCGGTGTCGGTGTGAGCCACGGCCACGAGCGGGCGTCCGGTGTTCGCCTGGGCGTGGGCGCGCAGGATCTCGTCCACGTGGTTCTCGGGCTCGAAGCGACAGACGAGCAGATCGTATTCCCCGGGGGTCAGGCCCAGCGCCCGGACCGCGTCCTCGGGGAGCCGCTCGTCCAGGGTCTCCGCGCCGTAGGCCAGCACCGAGTGCGGTCCTAGCTTCGCGCGAGCCCCGATGTTCTCGGCGAGCGCGCCGTTGTCGATCACGAGGCGCGTCGCGGCGCGGCAGGCGATCCGCTCCATGAGGGCCAGCCACGCCTTCGCGGGCGCGCCCCACTTCGAGCGCTGCCACTCGATGCCGTCGGGGTTGATCCAGACCGCCGTCCCCGTCAGCCGCGGCAGCCACGCGGCGAACGCCGCGCCGTAGCCGAGCAGATAGACGACGTCGAAGCCGCGCATCGTCTGGAGAAGCCCGGACACGTCGACCTGGATCGTGCGGGCGGGCCCCGGCGCCCAGGCGCGAACGTAGCGCAGATCCATGCCGCGATGGCGGACGAGCGCATCGCCCTCTTCGCTCTCCTGCTCACAGAAGACGGTGACGTCGATCCCACGCTGCACGAGGCGAGCGCCGATCTCTTCCACGAACGTCTCGAATCCGCCGTAGCGGGCCGGGACGCCGCGGGCGCCGAGGAATGCGATCCTCGGACGTTCATGCGGGGGGGGCGACATGGGTGTCCGTTGCGCTTTCCTTCGGAGTCCGGGGACGCCTCACTCCATGCGAGCCCGAAGGAAGCGGCTTCTTGATTCAGGTCGAGACACGCCCGCCGAGCCGTCCGTGCGCGGCGCTCCCAATCTGAGGACGCGGCCCCGGATTCGTCGGTGCGCCTGCAGTCGGGGGGCCCGGCCGCGCCGATGCACGCCATGAAGGTCGCGGCCCCCCGCCGCCCCCTCGCCCCCCCCCATGTGCCAGCCCGTCGATCCCTCGACGCGTTCCGCTTCTTCGCACCGTGCCGCGAAGAAGAAGGTGAACGCGCTCCGTGCGCCGCTCCTCCGAGCCGTCGCCGCGCTGGCGGTGTGCCTCGCCGGAACCGCGTGCCGCACGGCGCCCGCCCCCGTCTCCACCACCGATCGGTTCGACACCTTCGAGACCGCGCCGGACTGGAGCGTGGCGAGCCTGGGCCCCGGCGACGTGCTGCGCGTCACGATCCACGGACACCCGGAACTCTCGACTCCCGACGGCGGAGCCCACGTGGACGAGACCGGCGTGCTGGAGCTGCCCGTCGTGGGTCCCGTCTCCGTTGCCGACCTCGACCTGCGCGGGGCCAACGAGCGCATCGAGGAGTCCTTCAGGAAGTACATGCACGAGCCCGACGTCACCGTCGATATCGTGCGGCGGGAGTCGAAGCAGTACTTCGTCCTCGGCCAGATTCGCGAGCCCGGGCCCCGCGTGCTGGAGCGCCCGACCACCGCCCTCGAAGCCGTCTCGCACGGCAGCTTCTTCCTGAACGCCGCTGACCGGCGCAGCCTCTTCCTCGTGCGCCCCCACGGGGACGAACTCGAGGTGCATCGGTTCAACGCCGAGACGCCGGACCCGAGCGGTCTCGTCCAGGTGCGTCCCGGCGACATCGTGTTCGTCCGCCGCCGGGGCTCGCAGCGCTTCCAGGAAGAGTTCCTGCCGCTGCTCGCGCCGTTCAACCTGGCGATTCCGTCCCTCGTGGCTTCGGGGGCGCTCTGATGGTTCGTCGAGGTCTGGAGGGAGGCGGCTCCCTGTCCCTGGAGGATCTGGCGCGCGTGCGCGGGCTGCTCACCCATGCGCCCTTGCGCATGGGCTTGATCGTGCTCACGGTCGCTCTCGGGTTCGCCGCCTGGAACCTCGCGTCCACGCCCGTCTACCGCAGCTCGGTCAAGCTGCGCGTCGACGACGTCACGGTGCGTCGGCCCCAGGTGGAGCACCGCTCGATCCCAACGGGTACCGTGGACGAAGGCCAGGCACTCACCCTTCTGCGTTCACGCACGCTGATCGGCGACATCGTGGAACCTGCGGCGGATGCGACCTCGGAGAACAGGGCCGAGGAACGGATCCACCTCGGCCTCACCACCTGGGTCACGGACGAGAACGCGCCGCCCCTGCGCCGGATCCTGCGCAGCACGATCGCACCCGTTCACCGGGACTTCCGGCTCGAAGCCACGGCGCGCAGGCTGAGCGATACCGCTCCCGTCGCCGTCCGTGTCCGGTTCGTGGACCAGGGAGCTGTGAGCGTGTCGGGTATCAGCTTCAAGCCAGGCGTCGAATGGCCCGAGGACGAGGCAGAAACCCTGGCCTACGAACCCGGCGTGCCGGTGCTCTATCACGGCATGGAGCTCCTTCTCCGCGTGACGGGCGAGCCCGACGGCCGCGTCTGGCGCATCGAGGCGCTGACCCGTGACCAGGCCATCGACCGCGTGCTCCAGCGGGTGCGCGTCGACAAGCAGCAGCACCAGACGGGCGCGCTCGCGCTGACGGTGCTCGACGACGATCCCCTGCGTGCCGCCGCCATCGCCAACGCGATCGCCGCCGCCTTCGTGGAAAGCGACCTCGCCGAAGCCCGCCGGGACGCCGTGCAGACCGCGAGCTTCCTGGAGGAGGAGCTGGAGACGCGGCGCGCGGCCCTCGACGCACTCACCGCCGAGGAAGCGGACCTCCAGCGGGCGAACCCCGACACGATCGACGCGGAGGCCACCGCCATCGACCTCAGCAGCCGCCAGGGCGCCTGGGACGACGTCTACCGGAAGGCGCGCAACCGACGGATCCTCGCGGACCGCGTCGAGCTGCTCATCGCCTCGGGCCAGCCTCTGAAGACCGCGCTCGCGGCCGTCGGCGGCGATCACTCCCCTGAAGTGCGCTCGCTGCTCGAGGCGCTCGACGCGGAAGAGAGTCAGCTGCGCCAGGTCTACCGTGGATCCGGCGACGGCGGCTACCGGCGCACCCTGCTCCTCAAGGCGGACGACTACCGCATCGAGGCCGAACGCTTCCGCACCCGCGTCGCGGACCTGCGTGACATCATCGAGCGCATCGAGTCCGGCGACCTGACGGCGCTCAGTCGCCTCGGCGGCGACCTCGCCCGGGACGGCTCGATCGCCGTCGACTGGAGCATGCGCGCGTGGATGACCGAGCTGGAGACGACGCGCAGCGAACTCGAAGCGCTGGAGGCGGAGTTCACGGACGCCTATCCCCCGCTGATCCAGGCGAAGGAGCGGATGTCGTATTTTCAGGGCCAGATCCTCGGCGGCCTTCGCGCGCTCCTCGTCGGCCATGAGAAGACGCTGGAGCAGAAGACGGAGTACGCCCGCGCGTGGTCCGCGCTGCACGCCGCGCACCCCGAGAGCGAGGCCGCGCTGATTCGCGCGTCGATCGCCCAGCTCCAGAAGGAAACCGTCGCCGCCTTCAGCGCGCACACGGCCAGCCTTCGGCTGGCCGAGACCGCCGCCCGGGAAGAAGTCGAGCGCCTTCGCGACCGCCTCAAGGACCTCGCCGCCGCCCGGCAGAAGCTCCGCGGGACCCAGCTCGAAACCCGCGAACTGGACCGCGTCGTGGGCGACCTCGTCCGCGACGTCGAGAACGCGCGCGTCGCGATCGCGGGCATCGTGCCGAGCGCACGCATCATCGACCCGGCCACGGTGCCGCGCGGTCCGCTGAAGCCGAACGCGGCGTTCGGGCTGCTCGCGGGCCTCGTGCTCGGCGTCCTCGCGGCCGCCGCTTGGGCCTGGTTCGACCTCCAGCGCACGCCGCTGATGTCAGGGTCGAACCACGCCGCCGAGGAGCGCATGGCGGCCCTTCCCGTGTGCGGACGCGTCGCGGTCGCAGGCCCGTCGAATGGCGCACCGCGCAGGGTCCGGCTCCTGCGTGGCGGCGACAGCCCGAAGCCGTCCTGGCTGCCGATGATGGAGGCCCCCGAGTCGCCTGCGGCCCAGACCTACCGCACGCTTCGCGCGCGTTTGAAGCACATGGCGAACGCCGCGGGCGATCCGCCCCGCGTCCTGGGAGTCACGTCCGCGAGCGCCAGCGCAGAGGTCTCGACCGTCGCCATCAACCTGGCGATGGCGCGGGCCCAGCTCGGCGAGCGCATCCTTCTGGTCGACGGTGCGCTGAACGGGCCCACGCTCAAGGCGACGATCCTGAGCGCCGGGCTCGACAGGGCGGACGCTTTCGGGTCGGACATCCACGGTGCCATCGGAGCGCGCACGCGCGGCGGCCACGGTGGCGACGCGCGAGGTCTCGGCGAGTGCCTGGACGGCACGGCGCACTGGAGCGAGGTCGCGGCCCCTTCGGGATTCCCCACCCTCGATGTGCTCTACACGGGAGACTCCTGGATCGTTCCGGCGGACCTCCTGGCGAGCCAGATGTTCGAGGTCTTCTGCCACGAAACGCGGTCCGTTTACGACCTCGTGCTGATCAGTCTCCCGGCTGTCCAGGAAGCGCCGGACGCCGAGGCCGCGGCCGCCTCCCTCGACGGGATCCTGTTCGTGGAGAGCGAAATCGCCCCGGTGGCCGCGACGGTGATCGCCGACTGCGTGGAGCGACTGCAACAGGCGGGCGGTCACGTCATCGGGCTCGTGAAGACGATCGCGATCGAGCGGAGGCGCAGCGGCGCCGCCAGATCGCCGTCGAGCGGCCTGGGCAGCTCACGCCAGGGCGCGGCCTGACGGTGCCTTGGCCCCAGGACCCCGCTTCAAGGAGCGGGAGAATGACTGAGGACGCGGCACCTTTGCGAAAGATGGAGCACTGACTCGGCCCGGTGCCCGTTCGCACCGGGCAGGGTCAGGCCGCGCCGGCCCTACTCCGTGAACGAGACCCGGTTGTCCACATCGAGCGACACGTCCACCTCTTTCGAGGCGACGACCCGGCCGATGTGCTGCCACTCCACGGTGTAGCGGCCGGGGGTCAGGTCCTCGGCGGTCGCCGACCGGGTGCCCTCCCTGATGCTGACCCTGCGCCGGTGGGAAGCGGACTTCGGTAGACCGCTCTGCGTCTCGGGGAACGCTTCGATCAGGCGAAGCTCCACCTCGATTCGACGTGAGGCATCGCTCCCCCGATCGACCGTGATCGTCAGATCCGCCGACCGGTCCGTCACCAGGTCGGCGTCCCCCCGGACCTCGCCCTCCTCGAGACGGAAGGGGCCAGCGTACGCGCCCTGCCAGCCTCGACCGTGACTCTGGATCGAGAACGACTTGCCCGCAGGGAGACCCACGAGTCGATAGCGCCCGTCGGCGCCGGTTCTCACGCGGTGATCGGAGTGCGCGTTCCGGAACGGATCCTGCTTGTCTCGGCTCAGGCGGGCGAGGATGACCTGATCGGCCACGGGGGCACCGCTGGAGTCGACGACTCGGCCCTCCACCACGCACCTCGTGAGGTCGAAGTCCAGCTTCTGCAGGGGCGAGTCGAGTACGACGGGCTGCTCGTGGGCCACGACGCATGGGTCTGACTGAATCACGAGGAGGAACTCACCTGCTTCCGTGTGTTCGAGCGTACACCTGCCGTCCCCGGCCGCTGTCTCGCCGGAGCGGACGGCCGCCGGCCTACATCGACCAGGTGACGCTCACGGCGTCGGAGAAGTTCGACGTGGGTGCAGAGGCCACGACGTCCCGGTGCCACAGCTGGAAGTTCGAGGTCACGCCCGCCGCGGCGGCGTAGGTCCCCGCCCCGGCCGGGATCGCGCTCACGTCCCACGTGCCGAGGGTCGTATCGATGCGGATCGAGCCGTCGAGGCCCGCGCTGCGCACCTGGCCCGGGCCGGTGAGGTAGCCGAGGGTGCCTCCGAGGCAGAGATTGCCCTGGCTGCCCATGAAGTTCGGCGTGCTGCCCTGGGTCATCGAGGTCACGAACACGCCGACGGAACCCAGGGGAAGTTCGCCCGCCGCCAGGAGAACGTCGTTCGCCGAGGCCGAATCGCTCCCGCTCATCGCGAGCGTGGTGTTCACCCCCGTCGAGTTCGGATTCGACGAGCAGTACGCCGCTCCGACCGGCGCGCTGCCTGGCCCCGACTGCGCGTAGATCTCCATGAAGAACGAGGCATAGGGCTGGAACGGAACGCCGCAGCCGTTGGTATTGGAGTAGCCGCCGAACCACCAGCAGTTCGCGCCCGTTGGATTGATGAGGCCCCACGAGTCCTGGGTCCGGTTCCCCGTGGCGGACCCGCCGCAGAGCGAGGCCGGGCCGTAGTAGGTTTCGGTGCCGTCCGTCGGAAGGCCGCCCGTGATCCATCCCGGATCCGTGGACGCCGGGTCTCCGGCGAGGATGAAGCCAGCAGGGGCCGTACCGTCGGTGCCGATGTACCGATAGCTCCAGCCGAAGCTCGTCGAGGACTGCGTCCCGGCAGCACCTCCGCCCTCTCCGGCGAAATCGAACTCCTGGCCGCCCGAGAGGTCGATGAACAGGGTCCAGCAACCGGTCGCCGGAAGCCCGTTGAGCAAGACGCTCGCGGTCGGCGCGGGCGGCGAAGCGCATGGAACGTAGGACTCGTAGAAGCTGATGTCCCAGCCGCCGGTCGCGGCCGCTCCGAGGTCGCAGTAGTTGATCTGGAAGCCGTCGACCGTGTACACGCTTCGATCCGCGAGCGGGTACTCCGGGTTGCCGCGGGCAGGGATGAACCCCTCGTCCACGTTGGTGCTGAGCGGCGCGAATCCCCCGGCGCCGCCCGCCGAAGAGAAGTAGCCGGACATGGCGGTGTTGGCGTAGATCACATCAGGTCCAATAGGCGAACGCTGCTGGACACCTCGGCGCGTCCAGGTACCTGTTGCGACGTGGTAGGCGCCTGCGTCCCGAACCTGGGCGATGGAAGGGATCCGAGCAGGCTCAGCCGTCAGGACCGCCGGTCGCTCGGAGGCGGTTCTGATGGAGGTCGACGATTGGGCGAGCGCGAGCGAAGTGGCGGGAAGGCCTGCGAGCGCGAGGGAAGAAACGCAGAGGAAAGAAGGAGCCATGGGAAGCATGTCGGGTTTTGGGAAGAAGGCGTCGTGGCGTGCCGAGGCGACCCAGGGGGTCGCGTCATCTCCTGGGAATAGTCACGCAACGCACGACCGCCACACATTTTCCAGAATTTTCAGGCATCCCCCCTTTCCCCAGTGACAGTGAGTCGCACCTACTGGAGCCCGGCGAGCGCCGCCTTTCGATCCTTCCCGAGCGGACCTTCCAAAAGGGCGGTCATGCGGGCCAGCGCGGCCGTCGCTCCCTCGTCCAGCTCGTTCCCTTTGAGCAGGTTGCTGGACTCCCGGGGATCACTCTCCAGGTCGTAGAGCCGCTGCCCGCCGCCAAGGCTGTCCTCGATCAGCTTGTAGCGCTGTTCGCGGATCGCCAGTCGACTGGAGGCAGGTGCCTTCGTGTTCTTGTTGGTCCGATGGAACCGCTCCGAGAAGATCCACTCGCGCACCGGCGGCGCGGCGGCGCTCGCGAGATAGGACCGGAAGGAGACGGAGTCGGGGGTGCCTTCAGGCGCGACTCCCAGCAGCAGATCCAGGGTCGTGTCGAAGAGGTCCGTCGTATTCACGAGATGCGACACGGCGCGGCCAGGATCCGAAACACCAGCCCCCGCCACGATGAGCGGGACCTCGATGCCGGACTCGCTGAGCGAGCCCTTCCCCGCGAGCGCCTTCTCGTCGGCGTCGCCCAGGCGCAGCTCGTCGGGCATCTGGCCGCTGGCGCCGCCGTTGTCCCCCACGATCACGATCGTGGTCCGGGCGCGCGTGGCCTCCGGCAGGCTGTCCCAGAGTCGGCCAATTTCGTGGTCGAGCGCCTCCACCATCGCAGCGAAGTGCTGATGCCGCGTCTTCTTGGGTGAGCCGGAAAGCTCGATCGTCCTCAGCTCCTTCGGTGGCGCATGCAGCGGCCCGTGCGCAGCATGATAGCTCGCGACCACGAGCCAGCGCTCGTCCCCGAAGCGCTCGATCGCCCGCAGCGCATCGTCGGTCACCGCCGTCGTCGCGTAGGCATCGCGCTTCTGCTCCTTGCCGTCCACGATCTCGTCGTAGTGGAAATAGGGGTCGTCGCGGCCCTTGCGCCCCAGGTTACTGACGGTGCCGCGGAAGTGCTCGAAGCCCTGTTCGCGCGCGTGGTCCGGTCCATGATCCACACCCGACAGGTGCCATTTCCCGAGAAACGCCGTGCGCACACCCTTCGACTTCTCTGCCAGCGCCTCGGGCAGACACGTCACCTCCAGGCCAAGCCCCGGGTCATCGTTGTTCAGCTTCACGATCGAACCGATCCCCGTTCGGAACCCGTACTGGCCCGACATGATCGTCGCTCTCGTGGGACTGCACGCGGGGTAGCCCCAGACCGTCTCGAAGCGCACCCCCTCCGCGCTCAGCCGGTCCATGCAGGGCGTCTTCGCATCGTCGTTGGCGCCCGGGTAGCAGCCGATGGCGTCCAGCCCCACGTCATCAAGAATCACGAGCAGGACATTGCTCGGAGCGACCGTTTCGCGGGGCGAGGCCCCGGAACCCGCGCGCGCCGCGCCTTCGCCTTCCTGAACGACCGGAGGACCCATGGCGGCAAGCACGACCAGTGAGAAGGACAGGAGAATCATGGGCACCAGTATCCCCGGAGACCGGCCGTTCCGGGCCATGGCTCTTGCCAGGACACCGGGAAGGCGAGCGGAATCCGCGGGGGGGTGAGTGGGTCGTCAGCCCTCCCAAATCGAGACGGATTCGGTCGAACCTGGGTCCTGGCGGAACCGATCGGCACGGGAGCGCCGATCGGCGCCCCGGGCCCCGGCGATTCCCCGCCGATCGACGGACCAAGAAGCCGCGCAGATCGGTTCCTGACGCTGACAGGGCCTGCACAAAGAAATTTTCCCAGTGGCATGCGCCTTGCTTATTGTGAGACCGCGAGCGGCGCATTGTCGCTCGGGACTCCACGGAGCCCCTGCCTGCCCCCGTGCTGGGTTCGGAACCGTTTCGTTGCCAGCACCTATGCCCCTTTCCCAATCATGACGCTCTCCCACTCACTCCAAGCAGCGCTGGTTCTCACCCTCGCCGCTCCCGCCGTCGCCAGCTCCCAGGGCATCGAAGCCTGGACCAATACCTGCGGCGACAACATGCAGGTCACCGTCGCCATCCAGGGCGACGCTTTCCGCCCCTTCGTCGTCATGGCCGGCCCGGTCGGCGACTCGACGATCTTCTCGGCCCTCGGCCCGAACATCCGCGGTCGATTCGACGCGAACGGAGAAGCGGAAGTTTCGTTCCCGGTTTCGGGCAACGCGAACTTTCCGACGAACTTCAGCGTCAACGTCCACGCCATCTCGCGCGGGATCAACGGCAAGAACCACCAGATCGTCACCCTCCCGCTGAGCGGCAACGGCGGCACCCTCTGCCAGGAGTTCGACCCGAACTACACCCTGGGCACGACCGAGCCCGCCACGGGCCAGATCATGACGAACGAGTGGAACCTCGTCGGCATGACCATCTCCGGCGTGAACAACACGGCGACCCACCCCCAGGCCGTGGCGACGTTCGATAGCGCCAACGTCACCGGCGGCGACACCGACCTCGCGACCCCTGGCTACGGCCCGGGCAACACGGAGGCCTACGGCAAGCTCCTGATCATCCCCGAGAACGACATGGACCTCGACATGGACGGTCTCCTCGACGACCCGGATGACGAAGAGCGCGGCGGCATCATGCGCTTCGACTTCGACGAGCCGTACCGCATGTGCTCTGCTACCCTCGTCGACATCGACGATCAGGGCCCGAGCGAAATGCGCTTCTACATCGGCGCTGCGATGACCCTCGAGACGATCCCGGTGCCCTTCCAGGGCGACAACGGCGTTCAGACCCTCACCTTCGACAAGCGCGACGTCCGCGCCTTCGAGCTCGTGCTCGGCGGCTCCGGCGCCATCGCTCGCCTCGGCATGGTTCCGTGCCCGATCATCGTCAACCTCGACGAGACCGCCTTCGGTAAGCCGCTCGGCCTCGCTGCGGGCACCGAGATCACGAACCAGTTCTCCTCCATCGGCCTCGAGATCACTGCGGCGAACAACGCCATCGGTCACCCCGACAAGGCGATCCTCTTCGACTCGGAGAACCCGACCGGCGGCGACACCGACCTCGTCACCCCGGGCTACGGCCTCAACAACGATGAGGCCCTCGGCATGGTCCTCATCCTCGCCGAGAACGACGTCGACGCCAACATGGACGGCCTCGTCGACGATCCGGATGACGAGGAGTTCGGCGGTCAGATGAACTTCTTCTTCGCCGAGCCCGTCACCTTCTTCGACGCACGCGTCCTCGACGTGGACGCGCTGGAGCGCGACGTCTTCACCTTCTTCGACGTCAACGACATGCCGATCACGATCGTCGAGATCGGCGCGCTCGGCGACAACTCCGTGCAGGACCTCGCCGCGATGGCGCCGGTCGCTGGCGTGAAGCGAATCCTCGTCAACTTCACCGGTTCGGGTGCGTTCACGCGCCTCCGCTGGTGCCCGGATTCGAACATGAACTGATCCAGGATCTGTCCTGAACGCCAGGGGCCCCGGCCCGCCACGCAAGGTGGCGGGCCGGGGCCCTTTTTCGTGACCCAGCTCTGTGACTCAGCGCTGTGACCCAGCGCTGTGACTCAGCCCGACAGGTGGTCAGGTGCAGGAGATGTTGTTCATGACGTCCTTGACGCCCAGAACGCCGATCGCCGTCTCGTCGGCGGCGAGCTTCGCCGCGCGGTCCGCGACCTTGCCTGTGAGATTGATCACCCCGTCGGAGCATTCCACCTCGATGCCGGAATCGTCGATGCCATCGTTCAGCCCGAGAACATCCTTTACGGCAGCCACGAGCTCGGCGTCGGATCGCTCCACCTCCAGCGTGGCAGGCGGATCGCCTGCCCCCTCCCTGTCGAAGGGTCGAACGGTCGATTCGCTCAGGGCCTCGTAGTAGCCACCGACGTCGTCGCTGGCGCCTACGTGCGGCTCGGCGCGAAACTGCTCGCTGCTATAGCGGTTGCCCGAGCCGTCGAGATCGCCGTAGGCCAGATGCAAGGAGCGGGCGTGAAGCTCTTCGCTGGTCTCGGTGTTCGACGGGACAGGAGCTGGCTTGGAAGGATTGGTTTCAGACATGAGAGGCGGCGACGGGTGAATAGAGGACGCGGATCCAAAGAGGTGGTCGGTGTTTTCCCGCGACGTGGTGTCGGATGTCAGGTCCCCTGGACGCACCTCGACCCGCAGAGTAGGCCTTGGCATGGACCAGCCCCTACCCTGAGATGAAGGAATCTTTACAAGGATGATCGAGCGTTCAAGCGCCCCCCTGCCTCGAACAGATCGCTCAGCGCGCACCCATGAGGTGCTCGGTCAAGATCTGATCGAGCCGCTCGTAGCCGAGGCCCTCCACCCCGATGGCCTCGACGTCGAGTTCGAGCGCCTTGAGACCCTTCACCTTCTCGGCGGAGTAACCTCCCAGAAGCGAATCACAGGTCGCGTCCTTGCGCTCCTTCACGATCGCTTGCACCTCGGGATCTGCGTCGAACGCCCTGGCTCGCTCGGCCAGGATCTTGTACGTGCGCATGCAGCCGCGCGCGAACTCCCAGACGCCAGCGCGGTCCTCGGTGCGATACGCGTGCGCATCGAAGTGACGCGGACCGGTGTAGCGCTCACCGCCGGCGGTGCCCTCCAGCAAGCGAACGAGAAGGAACGCCTGCTTCAGGTCCTCGGAGCCAAATCGCAGGTCCTGGTCGTACCGTCCGATCTTCTGACCGTTCAGGTCGATGTGGAAGAGCTTGCCCTGCTCCATCGCCTGCGCGACGCCGTGCACGAAGGACAGGCCCGACATCGTCTCGTGGGCGACCTCCGGATTGACGCCGACCATCTCGGGACGCGCGAGGGTGGTGATGAAGTGCAGCATGTGCCCGGTCGTCGCCAGGTAGATGTCCCCGCGCGGCTCGTTGGGCTTGGCCTCCAGCGCGAACTTCAGGTCGTAGCCCTGGTCCACGGCGTACTCGCAGAGGAAGTCCATGCACTCGCGCATCCAGCCGAGGGCGGTGCGCGGGTCGCGACACGCGTCGGTGTCCGTGCCTTCGCGACCGCCCCAGAAGACGTAGGTCTTCGCGCCGAGTTCAACGCCCATGTCCATGGCGCGCATCGTCTTCGCCAGCGCGAACGCGCGCACGCGCGGATCGCTCGACGAGAACGCACCGTCCTTGAAGATCGGCTGCCCGAACAGGTTGGTCGTTGCCATGGGAACGACGATCCCGTGGTCGTCCAGCGCCTTCTTGAAGTCGCGGACGATCCGGTCCCGCTCCGCCGCGCTGGAACCAAACCGGACGAGGTCGTCGTCGTGGAAGTTCACGCCGTACGCCCCAACCTTCGCCAGGCCCTCCACGATGTCACACGGATCGATCACCGGACGGGTCGGGCCGCCGAAGGGGTCACGACCGGGGTTGCCGACGGTCCAGAGGCCAAAGGTGAAGAGGTCGGCGGGGGTCGGGTCGAAGGAAGCCATGCTGGGTGTGAAGGGCGAAGAGGAGGTCGGGGCCGGGGACGCGAGGGATCAGTGCTCGCTCAGCTCGACGGGCTTGTAGCCGCCGCGCGAGCGGAAGTAGAGAGCGATCACGCCGAAGATGATGAAGAGGAGCGCCGGGAAGCGAACGGCGTAGCGCAGGACGTCGCGGCCCGCTTTGCGCTGCGCGGTGCCCTGGGGGCTGGCTTCGTGATACACGGCGGTCGTCGCGGCCTGATCCGCGGAGGGAAGGCTGGCGATGAACGCGCCGGCCTTCTGCGGATCGATCTTCTCGTGCTCCATCCACATGAAGTTCCCTTCCCCCGTGGCTGCGGCTTCGAGCGCAGGCGCTTCGCTCGCGACGGTGCGGTGGATCGAGCGGTCGAACGCGGCTCCGAGAAGCGGCGTGCCGACGATGCCTGCGGACAGCAGACCGATGGCCGAGACGGTGTTCAGCGTCAGCGCTCCACCCTGGGGGTAGCGCTCCGACGTGAAGCCGAGCACGCAAGGCCAGAAGTACGTCTGCCCCAGCGCGTAGAGAACGAAGGCGCCGAAGACGGCGATGCCCGCGGCCGAGGAGAGCCAGAAGAGGCCGACCGCCGAGAAGATGCCGCTGAGACAGAGCAGGCCCGGAGGGCTGAAGAACTTGAGGATGCCGCCCGCGAACACGCGCAGCACCAGCATGATCGAAGCCGAGAACACGAGCGCCATGGCCGGATTGATGTCCTGGCCCTCGAGAACGGGCGTCATGAGCCCCTTGATCCAGCCGTCGGTTCCGAGCTCGGCCGTGGCGACCGGGATCATGAGCAAGCACATGAGGAAGAACAGCGGACGGCCGAAGCTCTTCACCGCGAAGCCGAACACGGCGCCGACGAACGCACCGATACCGAGGCTGATCTCGAACCAGCGCTCCGGTCGAACGGCGTCGGTGAGCTGGTAGACCTGGTTGCCGATCTCGTAGATCATCAGGCCCGACGCGAGGAACGCCGTCAGGAACCCGACCTGGCGCAGCATCTCGATGTACGGCACGCCCGCCTGGACGCGCTCATCGATCGGGAACTTGCAGGGCAGGTACATGAACACGTACGGCACGGCGGGCACGAGGATCCAGAGCGCGTGCGCGCGCCAGGTCATCCCGCCTTCGATGAACGCGTCACCGCCGATGATCAGCAGCGTGCCGAGGACGAGGCCCGCAGGCCACGACGCGTGCAGGATGGTCAGCCACTTCGTCTTCTCCTTGGGGTAGACGGCCGCGCAGACGGGATTGATCACCGCCTCGACGATGCCGTGCCCGAGCCCGGCCGCCAGCGCGGACAGATAGAGCGGCAGGTAGCTCTGGGACAGGAAGGTCCCGATACCGGAACCGACCTGGAGCACGAAGGCGATCATCATCGGCAGCTTGTAGCCGGTCCTGTCGATGACGAGGCTGAAGCCGATCATCGTGAGCGCGATCGGCCAGAGCGACGCGCCGAACACCTCCCCCACCTGCTGATTGGTCAGGCTCAACTCGGCGCCGTACTCGCCGCCCATCGCGACGCGGAAGGCGAAGCCGACGCCGGCTGCGGTCAGGGACAGGAAGCTCGCCCAGAAGAGAAGCTTCTTCTCTCCGGGGGTCAGATCGCTCGCGCTGATGTTCTTGGACACGTGGGGGGATCTCCGAAAAAGGGGCGCGGGTTCGTGGGGGGACGGAACTCCGCGTGGAATGGAGGTGTGCGCGGGCGTTCGGGAAACCGAACCACGCGCGCTGCGAGGAAGAGCCTACCGCATCACGGCCGTCCGACCAGCCTGGCTCCTGCGCGGAGCACGTCTTCCGGTCCATCGTCGAGAGACCGCCAGATGCGCAGTGCGCTGCCGAAGGCCGGATCCTGACGGGAGAAGGCCTCGATCACGAGCCAGCCTTCGTAGCCGATACGATCGAGCGCCGCGAGAGCGGCAGGGAAATCGATCTGCCCGCGGCCAGGCGTGCCCCGGTGATTCTCCGATAGCTGCACGTGCCCTAGCGCCTGGCCCATGCTCTCGATGGCGGCCGGAAGGTCGTCCTCCTCGATATGCGCATGGTGCGTATCCAGCAATCCGAGGACTTTCGGGTGATCGATCGCGCGTACCAGGTCGCTGCAGTCCGCCGCGGTGTTCAAAAAGTAGCACTCGAAGCGATTGAGCGGCTCGAGCGCGAGCGTGACGCCAGCGGCGGCCGCAAGGCCCCCGGCTTCGTGCAGCACCTCGGCGCACCACCTTTGCTCGTCGCCGGTCGGCGGCAGCTCCGTGAACGGCCCATAGGCTGAATGCAGGGGTCCCGCGAGCACGTCCGCCCCCAGCACGGCAGCCTTCTCGCAAAGCCGCCCGATATGCTCGACCGCTGCGCGCCGCACCGCCGGATCCGGATCCACGGGGTTCGCCCCCTCGATCGCGAACCCGACCGCCGTCGCCGTCAGGCCCTCGGCGTCGAGGACACGCCGCATCGAGCTGAGTTCCTCGTCCGTCGCGTCCACCACGGGGAGCTCGGCACCGTCATAACCGTGGTGCGCGAGGCGCCCGAGCCAGGGCAGATGCCCGGCGAGCACGCGGGGCGTGAAGTAGAGGAAGCTGAATCCCAGCCGACGTGTCATGACCGCGCTACTCCGAGAAGGTCCAGTCCGGGAGCTTCATCAGCTCGCCGCCCGCCATGGCCGACTCGTGCGCGAGGATCCCGACGCACGTCCAGTTCGCGCTCTGGCGCGCGTTCGGCCACGGCTCGCGGTCCTCCAGAAGCGCCGTCAGGAACTCATGGACGAGGTGCGGGTGGCTGCCACCGTGGCCGCCACCCTGGGTGAACGAGAGATGCTCGTTCTCGGCCATGTCGTAGACGCCCTTCGTCGTGAAGTCACGGATGCCCTCGGGCAGAAGGTGCGCGAAGTCCGGCACCTCGACGCGCTCGGGGATCTCCTCCTCGGGGCGCTTCGCCGTATGGAGTACGGCTCCTTCCCCTTCGATGAGAGGCCACTCGAAGGCCTTCTTCGAGCCGTAGACGTCGATGCTCTCCCGGTACTGGCGGGCCGTATCGAAGAGGGAGCGAATGATGCGCGCCGAGAGGTCGGTCCCGCGCAGCTTGATATGCGCGGACTCCACCGCAAACGGCGACCCGTAGGCAGCGTGCATCTCCTCGCGGATCGTGCCCGAGCCGAAGCAGGACACCGCCTCGGCGTCCGCGCGCGGCAGCCCGAGCACCGGCCCGACGCAGTGCGTCGCGTAGTGCATCGGCGGCAGCCCCGGCCAGTAGCCAGGCCAGCCATCCATGTCCTGCTGGTGGCTCGCCTGCAGGAACTGCAGCTTCCCGAGCTCGCCCTTCTCGTACAGCTCCTTGAGGTACAGGAACTCGCGGCTGAACACCACGGTCTCCATCATCATGTACTTCTTCCCGCTCCGCTCACAGGCGTCGATGATGCGGCGACAGTCCTCGACGCTCGTGGCCATCGGCACCGTGCACGCCACGTGCTTCCCCGCTTCGAGCGCCGCGATCGCCATCTCGGCGTGATCGGGGATCGGCGTGTTGATGTGGATGAAGTCCACGTCGGGATCCGCCAGCAGGTCAGCGTAGTCCGTGTAGCGCGTCTCGACCCCGAAGGCATCCCCCACCGCGTCGAGCTTGGCCCGGTCGCGCTGGCAGATCGCGTACATGTTCGCGTTCGGGTGCCGCTGGTAGATGGGAATGAACTCGGCACCGAAGCCGAGTCCAACGATGGCTGCGTTGAAAGTCGTCATGGGGAAGGGTCGAAGATGGGGTGGCCGTGGCTGTGGAAATCAGTGCTGGCGGGCGAGGAAGGCGAGCAAATCTGCCATGCCCTGCTCCCCCAGATCAGCCTCCAGACCCGCCGGCATCAGCGAGAGCTTGGAGGGAACGATCGCCGCCACCTCGCTCCTTTCGAGCAGGTGAGACTCGCCGTTCGCGTCCACGAGTTCGATGGAGGTCCGGGTCTCCGAGACGAGGCGACCGGCGACGATCTCGCCGCCCGCCGTTCGCGCGGTCCAGAGCTGGTAGGTGCCCTCGACGCTGCGGTTCGGGTCGAGGATCGCGATCAGAAGCTCCTCAGGGGCGCGCGCGCCGATGCCATCCAGCTCCGGGCCGAGTCGGGCTCCTTCGCCCGCGATCACATGGCACTTCGCGCAGTGCTGGCTGAACATCTGGTGGCCGCGCTCCGGATCGCTCGGCATCGTGAGCGTGCCGCGGTACGCCTCGATCACGGCGGCGCGATCGGGATCAGCAGCCGCTCCGCGCGCCGCCGCCACGAGAGCCGCCAGCGCGTCCCCGTCCTCACCGGTGGCCGCTCGCTCTCCGAGCTGGGACCACTGGACGGCGTCGATGACCGAAGCGGGCAGCGTGCCGTCCGCGATCCGGGCCAGGAGCGCACGACTCCAGGAATCGCGCCGCAGGAGCGTCGCACTGGCCGCGCGCTGGGCCTGGGGCCCGAGCCTCGGCCAGGCCGCCAGAATGACCTCGGCCACCCCTTCGCTCGAACTCGCGCCCAGCGCGCGCACGAGGCCGGCGGCCAGGTCTGGCTCGGAGTTCGGCTCCAGCGGCGCGAGGACACCGGCCAGCGTCGCGCGATCGGCGTCCCTGCCGGCCAGCGAGACGAGTCGCTCGGCGGCGGCGATCCGCGCCGCCGTGGCCTCGTCGCCGCTGGCGACCCTCGCGGCAAGCCCGCGGGTGAGCTCCGCGATGTCCACCGCGCCACCGAGGTCCACGTTCCAGCGCCCGAGCAGCTCGACGAGCTGCGCGCTCGTGTCGGCGTCCAGCGAGCGGGCGAGCGCCGACAACGTGGCACGGTCCGCCTCGTCGAGACCGGGAACGACGCTCGCCGGCCAACCGCTGGCGAGGCCTTCGAGCAAGCGCCCCGCCAGCGCGGGCGGAGCGTCGCCGAGCCTCGCAAGCGTCGAGACGATGCTCTCCGACGGACCCCGCGCGGCGTAGGCTCGCATCACGCGCGGCAGCGCGCGCCCGACGGCGCCGCCGAGCAGGTCGCCCGCGATGCGCTCCACCACCACGTCGTCGTAGTACGCGACGCCGCGGCTCCAGCCCCAGCCGCCCAGCAGGCAGTTGATCGAGACCTGATTCCGCCCGGAAGCATTGAACTCCACCGAGACCTGGCGCCAGTCCTCCGTGCCCTCCAGCCCTTCCGTTCGGACCGGCTCGGGCGACTGCAGCTCGTGCACGTTGAGCAGCGCACCGCGGCCGGTGGCCCGGTCGAAGCCCTCGGTCTTGATCCAGGCCGAAAGACGGTACGTGGCCGTCGGCTCCAGCTTGATCTCGGTGAAGGCGCTGGAGTCAGCACCCGTCTCCGAGGAAATGCGCAGGGAGCGCTCTCCGCTGTGGGCCACGCCGCTCACGATGGCCTGGCTTGCCTCACCGCCGTAGGTGCGCACGGACCAGTGATCCGCGCCGAGCCCACGATCGCTCCCGGTTTCGAACGAGCCGTTCCTGACGAGGTTGGGTCGCTCCTCGGTCTCGGTGCTCCTGGCGGCCGCCGCCTGGCGGCTGCAGAGGAGCGCTTTCAGGAAGCCCGCGTCGTGGGCCGCCGCCGCGATCGTCGCCGCGTCCCCGAGCCAGCGGTCGTCCGCTTCGTCGGCCGCGACGAGCGCGTCGAACGCAGCGGCACCGGCCTCGTCCGACGTGGGCATCTCCGAGAGGGCGAGAAGCGCCGCGAGCCGAACCTTGGCCTGCGAGTCATTCAGGATGCCCGACGACAGCACGAGGTCGCGCGCCCACTCCGCGCGCGGCAGAAGCTCGAGCGCGGCTCGGCGCACGGACCAGGCCGGATGCCGGAGGGACCGGACCAGCGCGTCCTCGGCCTCGGCGATCTCGTCCTCGCCGAGGTCCTTGGCCGTGCCGTCGAAAGCGCCGAGGCCGGCCAGCGACCAGAGCGAATGGAGAGCCGCCGGATCGCTGCCGATCCCGTCGACGTTCGGCACGGCCAGCCACGCCGTGAGCTGGTCGAAGACGTCGAGTTCACCGCGCTCGACCAGCAGACGCTGTGCGTGCTGCCGGGTCGCAAAGTTCTCGTCGCCGAAGAGCTGAACGAGATCCTCGGGCGAGGCCTTCGAGAGATCGGACGCCGCCGGCACGTCGGCGCCGATCGGCACCAGTCGCCAGATCCGCCCGTGCTTCTTGTCGCGCAGGTCCGAGACGTAGGCGTTGCCCTTGCCGGTCTCGAAGCCCGGCGGCGTCGGGTTGTGCTGGACGATGTAGTTGTACCAGTCGATGACCCAGACGGCGCCGTCCGGGCCGACCTCCGAGAACGTCGGAGCCGTCCACTCGTCGTCGCTGGCCAGGAGGTTCCAGCCGTCGCGCGCGACGTAGTCGGACCCCGCGTGCTCCAGCTCGAACTGGCCGATCGTGTGGCCGGTCGGCGAGTTCACGAACGCGATGCGGTTCCAGTAGCGACGCGGGAAGAGCCGCGCGGTGTAGAGCGAATGTCCCGCCGCCGCCGTGTACTTCCCGTGGAAGTCGACCTGGCGAACGCGATCCGTCACAGGATGCAGTTCCATGCGCTCCGCGATCGTCTGCAGCGCGCCGGGGCTGAGGCCGGGAACGCGCTCGTAGTAGCGCGCCGGGACCGCGGCGTGAACGCTCGGGTTGCCGTTCGCCGTGGACGCGAAGAGGCTCGCCTCCTCGGAGAAGCCGAGGCCCCAGGTATTGTTGGTCGTCGAGGCGATCACTTCCAGCGCCGACCCATCGGGTTCGAACGCGAAGATCGCCTGGGAGAACTGGTGCGTCTCGTCGCCGACCTTCCCTCGGAATCCGCTGTACCCGACCGTGCCCCAGATCCGGTTGTCGGGCCCGAGGCGCAGGTTCGACGGGCCGGCGTGCGTGTCGCCGGTCCCCCAGCCGCGAAACAGCACCGTCCGCTCGTCGGCCACGTCGTCGCCGTCCGTATCGCGCAAGAACAGCGTGTCGGGGGCCTGCGTCACGACGACGCCGCCGCGCGCGAACGTGAGCGAGGTCGGGATCGAGAGGCCCTCGGCGAAGACGGTCCGGCGATCGGCGGTGCCGTCGCCGTCGGTGTCCTCCAGGATCGAGATGCGGTCGAGGCCGCCCTCGTCCTTGCGCTCGTTCGGGTAGTCGATCGTCTCCAGCACCCAGGCGCGGCCGCGCTCGTCGAACGCCATGTGGATGGGCTTGCCCTGCAGCATCGGTTCGGACGCGAAGAGTCGCGCTTCGAGGCCCGGCGCGACGGCGAGGTGCTGCATCGAATCGGCGGGCGACAGCGGCGCCTGCATCTCCTTGCGCGCGCTCGTGCGCTGTCCGGGGACGTAGTCGGGCACGCCGGTCTCGGTCGGGATGAACTCGAGCGGCGGCCGCGCGACGACGGCGTCGAGCGGCCCCTTGCCAGCGGCCCACCGCGTGCCGCGGGCGACGAGGTCGATGAAGCCGGGCTGGTTCCAGGTCCGAAGATCGTGACCCCATGCCGTGTAGAAAACGCGGCCCTGGCCCTCTTCGCGGATCCAGGTCCACGGCTCATCGCCCGCGCCGCCCGGCTCGTCGGCCGCGCGCTCGCGCACCGCGAGGATCGTGCGGTCGTCGCCGTGGCGCGTGTGGACGTAGGTCTCGTCCCAGCTCGTGAAGCCTTCGTATCCCTGCATCACCGCGTGCTCGGGCGCGACGGTGCGCGTGGTGAACGTACCCCTCCCATGGCTGGAGAACTGTCCACCCACGAGCTCGACGTAGGCGGGGGAGTTCAGGAAGCAGTACGAAGCGCAGTGCAGCGCGACGAGTCCGCCGCCGTCCCGAACGAACTCGAGGAGCGCGGCTTCTTGCTCCTTCTCGATCACCGTCGTGTTCGCGTAGATGAGGACCACGTCGAACCGACCAAGGTTCGCAGGCTCCAGCGCCCTCACGTCCTCGGTGTACTCGATCTGGATGTCGCGCTGGAAGAGCGGCACGTTCGCGGCGGCCGCGCGCTCGCGCGGGACGTGGTGCCCGTCGTCGCCGAGGAACAGCACTTGCACTCGATCGTGAACGGACGCGGGCTGCTGCCCGGCGACTGGCCACGTCAGCGACATCGGAAGCGGCATCGCGTCCGTTGCCACGAGGCCGACGGCTCCGAGGACGCCGACCAGAGGAGCCAGGAGAGTGCGGAGAACGGGACGGCGGCCGTTCGGCCCCCCTGGGGTTCTGATGGATCGGTTCACGGTGACGAGGCTAAATGGACCTCCCCCAACGCGCCAGGAGTTCGCGCTGCGCCGATCGGAGATTTTGCGCTAACCTGAACCGCCCCCTGGCGCCGTGGACGGGATGACCCGATTCTGAGCCTGAGAATTCCGATGGCCGAGTCCCCCGAGTCCCAGATCCCCCCCAGGCGCCCCCGCGTCGCTCTTCTCGTGGAGAGCAGCAACGCCTACGGCCGCGGCCTGCTCCGCGGTATGGCGTCGTACGTCCGCGCCCACGGGAGCTGGTCGATCCAGCTTCCCGAGATGGGCCGCGGCGGCCCGGTCCCCGACTGGCTGGCGGACTGGGAGGGCGACGGGATCATCGCGCGGATCGAGCACGAGGAGATCGCCGAGGCGGTGCGAGCCAAGAACGTTCCGACGATCGACCTCTCGGCCGGCAGGCTCCTCCCCGAGCTGCCCTGGATCGAGGTCGACGAGGCCGCGGTGGCGAAGGTCGCGGTCGATCACCTGTGTGGTCGCGGGCTCGAGCACCTGGCGTTCTGCGGCGATCAACGCTTCCGATGGTCGGTGCTCCGCGGCAACGCCTTCGAGGCGGAGGCGTCGAAGCGCGCGCGGTCCCTGGCGCTCTTCCACGCGCCGCCGGTCGACGACCGCGTCACCGCGCTGGCGGAGTGGCTGTCGAAGCTTCCCCGGCCACTCGGCGTCTTCGCGTGCTTCGATCGCGTGGGCCGCGAACTCCTCGACGCCTGTCGCATGGCCGGCCTGCTCGTGCCCGAGGAAGTGGCCGTGCTCGGCACCGACGACGACGAGCTAGTCTGCGACCTTTCGGACCCGCCGCTCTCGAGCATCACGCTCAACCCCCACGGCACCGGGTTCCTGGCGGCCGAGCTCCTCGGCCGCCAGATGGCGGGAGAGTCGGTCTCGACGGAAGGCCACTTCATCCCGCCGCTCGGCCTCGTGCAACGTCGCTCCACCGACGTGCTCGCGATCGAGGATCCCGTCCTGGCCCGCGCGCTCCACTTCATCCACCACCACGCCTGCGACGGCATCCGCGTCGAAGACGTCCTGCGCGCCGCGTCCGTGTCCCGAAGAGTGCTGGAGTCGCGCTTCAAGGAGCGCCTCGACCGTAGCCCCCACCAGGAGATCCTGCGCGCCCGGATCGAACGCATCCGGGCGCTGCTCCTGGAGACCGACCTGACGATCGCCGAGATCGCCCGACGCACGAGCTTCCAGCACGTCGAGTACATGACCGTCGCGTTCAAGCGAGCCCTCGGCTGCACGCCGACGGCCTATCGCCAGCGTGCGGGCGACGGGAAGGGCCGCGGGTGAGCGCTACCTGGCTTCTTTCGCGGCCGCGAGCGCTTCCTCGGCGGCCTTCGCTGCGGCGCGCTTCTCTTCCCAGCTCTGAACGGCCGCGTCGTCCCCGAGGGCGGCGTGCGCTTCGATCGCGAGCGCGATCACGCGCTCGTCGCGATTCGTCTCCAAGACCTTCGCCGCCATCTCCAGCATCGCTCCTGGCCCCTCCTTGGCGAGAACCACCTGAAGCACGTCGGCGACGCGCTCCGGGTGAAGCCGGCCGTCCTTGACCAGGTCCTGCCCCAGGGCGAACGCCGCCGTCTCCTCTCCGGTCGCGCGCAGGGCATCGATCACCCAGAGGGTATCCGACGGACTCAGATCACCGAGGTTGGCGAGCTTCCTGGCCACCTCCACCGCGTCTGCTTCCTGGCCGATTTCCTGGAGGCGGAGCGCGAGGAGCGCCAGCGGCTTGACCGCCTGGGCCGACTCGATTCTGGATCCCTCGAGCCACGTCATGAGGGCCGTGCGCAATTCGCCGAACCACGCGGCGGGATCCTGGAGACCTTCACCCGCCACGGGCAGCAGCTTGCGCAGGTCGTCCACGGAAAGTCCCTCCGGCACGAGCGGATCCTCCCGGTACCACCGTTCGGTCGGCTGGTTCACGCTCTCGGGGTCGAGCTTGGCCATCCCGACCTCGAGGGCTCGAATCGCCTGGTCGATCTCGCCTGCGTACAGGAACAGCGGTGCCGCCCGGCGCGCCACGTTGCGACGCAGACCGGTCGAAAGGTCGATCGCGGCCTCCGCCGTGGTCCGCGCACGTTCCAGCGCAGCCTTCGGATCGAGGATCTCGGACCACGTGGAGAGGACCAGCAGGTCGTAGCTCTTCCGCGCCCATGGACTGGTGCCCTCGGCGGGCCGCGACGCATCGAGCACCATCTCGATCAAGGCGATCTGATCGTCGCCCTCCAGATGGTCCCGCGCTTCCTTGACCAGCTCGCGATCGCTGACCGTCGTGACGACGTCGAGTTCTTCGCCGCTGGAGTATCCGGCGTAGTTCCCGAGCAGCAGCGCGCACCAGCGGTATAGCGCACGCGCGCGATCCCCCTGGCCCGAAAGCGCGAAGACCCGCGCCAGCCGGCGGATCTGGGACGCATCCCGGGGCGGCAGCGTCTGGACGAGATCGCCCAGTGCACGCGCCGCAGCGCCCTTGGCCTGCTCCGGATTCCGGTCCAGGAGACTCAGGAGTCGGATCTGATCCGCGCGCCCCATGGTGCCAGCCTCGGCGCGCGCGAGAAGCTCCTTCAACACGGTCTCCTCTCCCCTCTGCTCGATCCCATGGCGCAGGAGGCCTTCGAGCACGCTCTGGAGTCGATCGAGTTCGGTGGCCTGCACCGTCCGCAAGAATCGCTCTTGTTCACGCACGAGAGCCTCGGAGGTGGCCAGGAGATCGTAGGCGTCGGGCGGGTCCGGCCGGGGCTCCGGCTCCCGGGGCTCGAACGAGAGGAGACCGCCCTTCTCCGCCTTCTCCGCGGCCGACGGATCCCCCTCCTCCCCATTCTTCTCGTCCTCACGGGGCAGCGTCAGGTTCGCGAGCGGAATGCGGCGATAGGCGCTGAAATAGCGGGGAGCCTGCGGCTGCCCCACCGGAAACTGGCGCCAGAGACGGCGCAAGACGAGAGCCGCTTCTTCCTCGTTCCCTGCGTCCAGAGACTCGCGCACGTCCGCGAACGAGCTGGGCAGACCCTTTTTCTTCTTGTCCAGATCGTCCGCCGAGTACAGCACGCCGTTGATCGAAACGGACACGCCCGCGGGCAGGATCAGACCGGCTGGCATCCCGGGGAGACCGCCGTCCTCCTCGTCGTCGCCGCCGAGCTTCTTCTGCGCGGCGAGCGCACGCTCCGGCGCGTGAAGCGTCGTCCACTCCGAAACGAGTCGGCGCAGGTGACGCTTCTTGGCAGCGTCTCCTGTGGTGTGCTCAGCGATCCGCTCCAGCGTTTCCGCTGCGTCCGCGCGGGCGCCGACACCGGACTGGAGCTGTCGAAGCTCGTTCAAGAGATCGAGGTCCTCGGGTTCATCGACCAGAGCGATACGGATCAAATCGATCGCCTCCTCCTCCCGACCGGCCTTGGCGAGCAGCTGAGCCCGTGCCTTGGTCAACGCGGGCGCCTGACCGTCTTCCTTCTCGATCTCGGTGAGCGTCGCGAGGAGCGTGCTGGCGCCGAGTTCTCCGCCGACGTCTTCCAGCACTTCCTCGAGCGAGCGACGCGCTGAGACGAGTGACCACTCGTCGTCCCCCGCTCGAATCAATTCGCTCCAGACGCGAGCGGCCTCGGCAAGCGCCGCCTCGTCGGCGGCGAACGCCTCCCCCATACGCATGGCACGATGCGCGACGGCGATGGCGTCGGCGGTCTTCAGGCCAGGCTTCACCTTCTTCACGGTGGCCGCCATCGCTTCGATCGTAGCGTGGCTATGCCGGACCTCGATCAGCTGGTTCACCGAGTACTCGATGTAGTCGTCCGCTTCCTCCAGCGCCGCAGGGAACGACTCCACGATGAAGTCTCCGAGTTCCGGCGCGACGTCGGACTCCGATTCGGTGACCAGGTCGAGCAGGAAGCTCGCGCGGTTCGCCGATTCCAGCTTGGGCCAGACGCTTCGAATCGCGCCCACGCGGTCCTCGGGCGGGAGCAGCGCGAGCACGGGACCGAGACCCCACGCGTACCGATCGCCGAAGCCGTCGAGCAGGGTACGGACGCTCTCGGTCTCGACGACGCTCTCCCCGAAGCGCTTCGCGAGTCCCGGGAGGATGGTGACGTAGCGCGCGTTCTTCTCGGTGTCGTCCAGGACGAGTCCGACGAAGTAGCGCGCAAGAGCGAGACCGGTCTCGTCGTCGAGGATCCCGAGGATGCCCTCGATCTTGTTCTCGACCATGTACTGCGACGTCCCTTCCGACACGTCGAATCGCAGCCAGTCGCGCGCGATCCGGAGGATCAGCTCATCGTCGCCCGTGGCGCGCGCCGCAGTGAGAAGGACGCTGACCCGTCCGCTGCTCTCCGAGGTCAGGCCCGCGAGATCCACGCGACGAAGAACCGAGCGCAGCGCATCGAGATCACCGGCGGCTTCCAGCGGCAACACGAGGCCGACGGCCTCGTCGAGCGGAACGGATCCGGTGGCGGCCGGGGCCTCGGCGACCGTTCGAGCACCCGCTGCGTTCTCTCCGTCACCGACTTTCGCGGCGACCTCGGAAAGGCCCAGTCGGCTCAGCCAGAGAACGCGCTCCTCCGTGCTCTCGACGCCATCCTCGATGAGCCTCCGAGCTGACTCGGTCCGCCCCCATCGCACGCGCGACTCCACGGCGGCTTCCAGGAGCGCTTCGTCCTCCGGAAAGGCCGCCAGAAGCGTCCGGTCGAGGACCTCGACCTGATCGATCCATCCACTGGCGAAGCCAGCGCGGCGAACGATCTCCACCCGCGCCAGAATCCGCGGATGATCCAGGACCGTCGGCGTCGCCGCCTCGTTCTGCCCGTCCGAGTCATCGACCGGCTCGTCCGTCACAGTGCTTCGCTCCGCCGCTTTCGCCGCCTCGCGCGCCGCGGCCGCGAGCGGCAGCTCGGTCCGAATGAGCGCGCGCTGATCCTCCAGGAAGGTGCGGATCGCCGTCTCGTCCGCCAGCGTGCTCAAGACGCCGACGAGCACTCGATCCTTGTACTGGTCGAACTCATCGATGTTCTTGGGCGCCCAGCGATTCTCGTCCTCGTCCTCTTTCTCGGCGCGCTCGAAGAGCGGCTTGCGGCGCAGGAGAATGTCGAGCGCCCGCGTGTACAGCTGCAGCCCTGAGGCATCCCGCCCGAGCGCCTCTTCCAGCTCGCCGACCTTCGCCAGCAGCGGCACGTCGCTCGGGCTCGCGCTGAGGACCCGCTGGTACCGTTCCAGCGCCAGATCCACGTAGCCCGCCTTCTCGAAGCGTTCCGCGGACTGCTGCTGGTACAGCTCGCCGTCGGGGAACTCCAGCGTCAGGTCGAACGTGCGCGCCGCCGAGGCCGCGTCATCCGCCTCCAAAAACGCGTCGCCGAGATCGAGGTAAACCTCCGGCGGCACGAGTTCCCCGAGGCCCACAAGGCGCCGCCCGAAGGCGAGCTGGCGCTCGCGGTCCCCGTCCCTTGCGGGAGTCCCGAAGCCGCGCTGCGCCGGCTTGCTGAGGTCCATCAGCTCCCGAAGGATCGAAGCTCGCCGCGGACCGGCCGCCGCAAGGGAGTTTTCCAGCGCCGCCAGCTGGCCCTCCTCGTCGCCCGTCTCCTCGGAGAGGTCGCTGAGTAGCTGGTAGAGGTAGGGCGCGTCCTCGCGCGCAGCGAGCCGCTCCAGCGTGATGCGTCGCGCCCACTGCAGCATCTTCGGCCGCGGCGGTGCATCGACCACCATGTTGAGCAGACCGTCGATCGCGATGGTGAACAGGTCGTCTCGGTCAGCTGTCTCCGCGAGGTACTGGAACATGCCCACCGCGCGATCCGTCTGGCCGACCTCCTTCATCAGGTTGGCCATCAGAAGGTAGGAGTCGATGCGCTCCGGGTGCGCCGCCAGGCCGCGTCGGTACGCCTCGATCGCCTCGTCGCGCATACCGGACAGCGCGAGCACACCCGCCTCGAACTCGGGTGCGCTGTCGTCCGTCGCCCCCTCACCGTCGAGGCCCTTGAGCTTCATCAGCGTGCGCCGCGCCTGGTCCGGCTTGCCGCGCTCCAGCTGGCTCATGGCCAGCTGGCGGAAGTAGTCGGGCCGCCCGTCGGGGTCGAGCTGAATCAGGCGCGCCACCGCTCGCTCGTAGTGATAGAAGTCGTTGCACGAGAGATAGACGCGCGCTTTCTCCGTCAGTGCATCGAGCTCGGTGCCGCCGGTCTGGGCGAGAAACTCATCGACGATCTCGGCGGCAGAAACGGCGTCGCCCACCTTCGTGTAGAGGCGCACGAGCAGACCGCTCTCCCGCTCCGTGGCTTCGCCGGCCGCCAGCGCGCGCTCCAGCTCGACCGCGATATCGGCGAGAACGCCGAGTCTGGCGGCGACCGTCATCATCCGGTCCTCGACGAAGCGCCCGCGCGCGACCGACTTCACACGGTCCCAGAGGTCGCGCCACAGGGCCAGCGCCTCCTCCTCGTCGCCCACCTCGGAGTAGAGCCACGCGAGCCGCATCTCCAGGTCTTCCCCCGCTCGCTCCACACCGCGCGCCTCGCGAACGTTCTCCAGGACGCGAACGGCCTCTTCCAGCTCGCCGAGACGCTCGAAGCAGTCCGAGAGCGGCATCCGCGCGGGCGAACCGGGGTCCGCGAACTCATCCAGTCGCTCCAGCGCGATGCGCGCCTCGACCAGGTCGCCGCGATCGCGGTGCAGGTCGTAGAGGAACAGAAGAGCCGCCTCGCCGTTGCCTGCGCCCATGATCTCGTGCGTCGCGATCGCAGCCTCGGCGGCGTAGATCGCGAGATCATCGAGACCGAGGGATTCAAGGGCCTCCGCGGCTTCGAGCGGGTCCGCGATCAGCTCCTCCTTCGATTCGTAGGAATCGAACCAGTCGCGCCAGACCTGGACCGCCGCCTCCCGATCGCCGCTTTCGAGGAAGTGCCGGGAGAGCCCCTTGCGCCACACGAGCTCCCTCGGCTCGGCGCTGATCCACTCAGCGTAGACCGCGACCATCTCGTCGTCGCGCCCCGCCTCGCGGTACATCTCCAGAAGTCGCCGACGCTCTTCCCGCGAGAACGCTGCGGCCTGATCCCCGAGAGCCAGGTCGATCGCTTCCTGGTACTGACCGGTCTCGCGCAGGAGATCGATCCACGCTTCCCGTGCCTCCTGGGGCAGCTGGTTCTTGCTCTCGTCGAACTTCGCGAGCAGCGCAGCCAGCGTGTCGTCTCCACGGTGCGCCTCGGCGAGCAGCGTCAGCGCATAGCGGATCTCGCGCTTGACGGTCCCGAGTTCCATGGCCCGCCACGCCGCAGACTGCGCTCTGGGCCAGTCCTCGGCGCGAATCGCCCACTCGGCGATACGGAGTTCGCCGTTCGCCGCCGACTTGACGGCGGCCTTGCGCTCCTTGACGCTCAGGTCCTCGTCGACGCTCTTCGACGCTTCGACGACGTATAGATCGGCCGCTTCGGCGGGCCGGCCCAGCAGGGCCAGTACGACGGCCGAGCGGTTGCGGAGTTCCAGCGACTGGCCTTTCCCGCGCGCAAACTCGGCGAGCGCGTCCTTTCGATCCTCGTCGCCGCTCTCCATCGACATCAGCGCCATGCGCAGCTGAACGCGGCTGGAGACGGTGGGGTCCGTGATGCGCGGCACGGTCTCGCCGTAGGCGGCGAGCGCGTCCTTCGCGCGCCCGAGCGCGTCCAGGAGACGTGCCCGTGAAAGGAGCACGTCGAGGTCGGTCTCTTCGTCGCTCTCGCCGTCCCTCTCGCCGTTTCTCTCGCTGGGGAGCATCGCCTCGAACCGCCCGAGAGCCTCCTCGAGATCACCGTGACGCCACGTCATGTGCGCGGCAAGACGCTCCGCGTTCAGCCGCCAGTGAACTTCTTCGGCGTTCTCCGCACGCGCGTCGAGGAACGTGATGAGCGGCTCCAGCTGGCCATGCTTCGCGAGCGTTCGCGCGTAGAGCTCCGCCTCCATCTCCTTCGGGCGATGGGCTTCGATCGGCTGCTGAAGCGTCGACTCCGCGTAGCTGGCCACGGCGGGATCCAGCTCCGAGGTCGGCGACTCCGCGCCATCGGGCGCTCGCTCGGATCCGCCCTGGGATCCGCTCCATGCGACGCTTGCCGCGAAAGGACTCGCGAGGAGCGGCTGCGCGATGAGCGCGAGGACGGCCACGAACAGCGACGCCGAAAGGGCACCATGTCGAAGGGGAGCTTTCACGGGTTGGCCCTCGGCCAGCGGCGGTAAACGATGTCCGCGAGATAGATCAGGAGCGCGAGAAGAGCCAGCCAGGGGCTGAGCTCGCGGAGCTGAACCTGGCGGTCCAGCGCGCTGTCGATGGAGGCCAGCGCCGACGTGGCAGCGGGCTCGCCCGGCGCCACGACGTGGCCACCGCTCCAGCGAACGAGAGAGTCGAGCGCCGCCGCAGAATCCGTCGGCACCTGGAGCTCTGGCAGCCGCACGGAACGCGCGTCGAGGGTGAGGAACGTGGCGGGCCGCTGACGCTGTCCCACCGCTCCGGAACTGGCCGCGACGCGAATCGAATCGTCGGCCCCGTGGAAGACGAGGCGCGCCTCGTAGCGATCGGGCGCGACGCGCTCCCACTCGATCGGATCGGAGTCGAGAAGGTCCGCACGGATCAGCTCTGCCGAGGGACGATCCGCCTCGTTCGAGGTCCGGCGCTCGGCCACGAGGAGCGCGCCTTCTTCCCCGGCAACCAGCTGGAACACGAAGGGCGCGGAGATATCCGAGGCCGTTCGCTCCAGCACCCGACTCAGGAAAGCGCCATAGCCCGACCAGCTGCGCCATGACTCGGTCCCGGGTCCGGTCGGCTCGGTGGTCATCGCGGTCACGCGGCCCAGCCCGTGGCGCCACGAAGCCACCACGGGGTGCCGCTCCTCGGCGGTCTCAAGAACGCTGGCCGCGCCGCCGCGGAGGCGCGTTTCCACGTAGCCATCGAGCGCCGGAACGCCCTCGACGGGATCGAGTTCCCCCCACCACGCCGGCGCGATGGTCGGAGACACGACCGCCGTCTCGCCGGGCCGATACGCCGGCAGCTTGGCGCTCGCGGGCTGCTTCAGCAGAATCTCCGGAAGGCTGAAGCGGTTGGGCACCGAGTAGAACCGGCCCTGTCCCCAGTTGGCGATGTTCACGAGGAACTCCGAGTGCGCGTCCGGCCCGATCAGCACGGTGGAGACCGTCATGCCGTCGTCGGCCATCCTGCGCAGGAGCGGCTCGAACGAACCTGTCTCGACGCCACCGTCGGTCAGGATCAGCACGTGCTTGTACCGCGTGCGCACGTTCTTCAGCCCGTAGTACGCTTCCTCGATCGCGGGCAGGATGACGGTGCCGCCGCCCGCGTCGAGGCGATTCAGCGCGCGCTCGATCTCGATGGAGTTGGACGCGGGCTGGATCGGAACGGCCCAGCGCTTGGCGCCATAGAACTCCACGAGGCCCACCTTGTCGTGGGGCAGGAGCCTGCGGATCGCGAGGCGCGCGACCTCCTTCGCGAGCTGAACGCGGTTGCCGCCCATCGATCCCGAGGTATCGATGATGACGACGAGCGTGGTGCTCGGGTCGCGCTTCTCTTCCTTCTGGACGAACTCGACGGGGAGGATCTCCTCCAGCGGCTGATCGTGATAGCCGCCGGGTCCGAATGCGGCCTCACCGCCGGCCATGAGCAGCCCGACGCCGTCGTCCTGAACCGCACGCACGATCGCCTCCTGCAGACGCGCCGGGAGGGCGGTCGCGGGGCGGTCGTCGACGATGACGAGGTCGGTCGACGCGAGCGCTGATTCCACGCTCGCACCCGGACCTTCCGGACCATCGGAACCGAGGAGATCCGCCGCGTCCTGGATCTCGAATCCGGGGCCGACGAGTTCCGACAGTCGATCGGCGCCACCCGCCATTCGATCTCCGAAGTAGAGCGCGCTGCGTGCGGGCTGCACGGGAAGGGTCGCGCTGAAACGGAGATCGCCCCCATCGCGAGGATCGACGCCCTCCACCACAGCGGCTTCCACCGTCGCCTCGAGGAATCCCGCGCGACTCGGTTCGTAGCTCAGAAGAACGCGGCTCGGCCCGTCCACTCGCACGGCGTCCGCGCGCGCGACCTCGGACCCCTGCACCCTCAGCACCACGTCGATCACCTGTCCGCCGCCTTCCAGCGCCACCTCGATTCGTCCGGTGAGCCCGGCGTGCAGTGCCTCCACGGGTCGAAGCCCGGTCACGCGCAGATCGCCCACGACGGCCGGAAGGCGCACCCAGTCGATGACGATCTGGCTCTCCCTGGCGATGGTCGCCGCCGAAGCCAGCGACTCGCCGCTGGCCAGCGCAGAATCGGTTCCGAGTCCGTCGGAGAGCACCCTGACCCGGTGGGAAGATCGGCCGCCGCCAGCGCGCAGCGCCGCCTCGAGCCCCGCTGCGATCGGCGTCGTCTCGTCGGTTCTTTCCGCAGCCGGAATCACCACGCGATCGAGATCGACCTCGGACAGCAGCACGGGACGAGTCACCTCCGGGCCCGGCTGGATCTCGAGGAGCGTCAGTCGCGGCGCTGGATCGAGCGTCTCCGCCTCCTCCAGCCATGCTTGCACCAGAGCACCCGCGGCCTCGTCAGCGGCAGCAGACACGCTCGCGCTGCGATCCCAGAGGATCGCGAGCGAACGCGTCTCCACGGCGTCGATCCGAACCGGACGTGCCATCGCGAGCGCGACGGCGAGGATGGCCAGCGAACGAAGCGCTGCGTGCGTTCGATCGTAGCGCGATTCCGCGCGAGTGAGTCGACGCTCGCGCAGCCACGGAACCACGGCGAACAAGGCGAACAGGAGACAGGCAGGAGCTTGGAAGTCCATGGCGATCAGGCGATCCTCCCGCGCTGGTAGAGCACCCACTCGAGAACGAGGAGGAGGAGCGCGAGAAGAAGAATCCAGGTGGCGAACCGCCAGGGCCCCGCGCCGCCGGTTTCGCGCGAAGAGGCGTCGACGAGCGGGCCGACACCGGAAGCCACGGCCGCGCGGGTCGTCGTATCGGGATCGAGCAGGCTCACGGTCCTGGCCGCCCGCTCCCAGGGAAACCGCGGCCCCCCCGAGAGATTCGCGAGGCGCGTCGGGAGCGGCCTTCCGCTCGCGGCGTAGGGAACGATCTCGGGGCTCCCTACCAGCCAGCGAGCCGCGCGGCCCACGACGACGGGAAAGGCGCGCGACTCCGTGAACGACGAACGCGTGGGATCGAACAGCTCGCTCCACAGCGAGATCGCCCGCGGGATGCCGGAGACGAGCGTCGTCCCGGAAGCCAGGGCGAGACCATCGGCGACGCCGAGCGAAAGCGGCCTGCCGAGTTCGCTCGCGAGGCGCTCGGCGTCGATGCGGTCGAGGGCCAGCTCGCCGACGGCGGCGGCCAGGAGTGCGTCGGCATCGCGACTCGCTCCGTCCATGACTTCGATCGAGTGTTCTTGCTCCGCAGCGGGCGCGATGCCGAGCCGCGGCAGGGGTGGTGTGCCCGCCGGAGGCACGCCGCCCATCACGACATCGGCGCGCGCGGTATCGTCCGTGACTTCGATCGCAGGGTCGGCGTCGCAGGCGGCGCGCAGGGCCAGATCCACGCTCTCGTTGCCGGTCGCGACCAGCGTCACGCGGACCAGCCGGAGCTCCGGAAGGAGGATCTCGGCGCGGTCGTCGAACGCCAGGGAGTCCTTTCCCGGGCCCTTTCCAGCCGCTGGCGTGACCGCGGCCACGAGCCGCCGCATCTCCTCCGCCTTGACGCCGTAACCCGTTGCCGCCTTCGGTCGAAGGTCACGACAGACGAACTGAACGAGATCGGCGCTGAGCACGGTTCTCTCCGCGCTCGTGATCGCCTCGTCGCCGAGCGTGATCGTGACGTTCGCCCCATCGGCGCCCGCACCACGGATCTCCACGAGCGCGTCCACGGCGTCGAAGGCACCGGACCTCGCGGGGGAGACGCCGAGCGCCGTGATGCCCACGTTGCCTCCAGCGTCCGCGTTGGAGCCGGAAACAGGCAGGTTCTCGATCCAGTCCCCGGCGTTCAGGCTGGATTCTGCGGTCTGACCGCGCAGCGGAGTGCCGACGACGACGAAGCGTCTCGCGGCACCGGATTCACCGGCGAGCTCCGCGCGGCGCACGGCCGCCGCGGACACCAAAACCGACTCCACCGTGGATGGAATGGCCGCCGGCGCCAGGCCCTCGAGGCGAGCGCCGAGGAGGGCACGATCCTCTCCGGGTCCCAGCAGGATGCGGACGTCTTCGCCGCAGAAGAGGACCTCCGTCCGCTCCCGCGGCGTGTTCTCCAGTTCGTTTCCGAGCGCCTCGACGGCGCGCTCCCATCGCTGGCCCACCGCCATACCCGCGGAGCCATCGAGCAAGAACGTGTGGTGAACCCCGTCGCTTCGATCCGACTCCAGCCGCGCGAAGGAGAGCCAGAGCAGGCCCCCGATCAGCGCGAGCAGCAGGTAGGTGAGCGGATGCCGAAAGCGCTCGACCAGCGTGCGCGCTCTCGACTCCTCCAGCGCCTCTCGCCAGAAGAGCGTCGTGACGACGAGCTGGGAGCGGTGACGAACCCGCAGGCGCTGGAGCGCGAACAGGAGCGCGCCGAGGCCGAGGAGACCCAGAAGCGTCGCGGTCCCGGAGATCTGCGTGGGCGCCAGAGCGAACGTCAGCATCAGACTTCCCTCCGGCCGTTCTCGAACAGCGAGGCGATCTGCGGAACGACGTCGCTCTCGACGTCCAGGGCCAAGAGCCCGGCCTGGCGCGAACGCGCAAGAGCCGCGAGCCCCTCGGAGAACCGATCGTACGCCGCCTGGTAGCGCTGCATCACCGCGGGTGAAATGGAAACGTCCTGTGCGTCCGAGGTCTCGCAGTCCACGAGCCGAAGGTCGCCGACGAGGGCCTTGGGATCGCGGTCGGTCGCCCGCACGAGCTGAACGAAGAGCAGCTTGTGACGCACGCCGCGAATCGACTCGGTGATCGCCTCGAGCCCCCCTTCGTCGAAGAAGTCCGACACGATGACGACGAGACCGGGACGCAGGCGCATGCCGCCGAAGCGCTTGAGCGACGTGCGAAGGTTCGTCGCGCCACCGGGCTGAAGCGTCTGCATGCGCGCCGCCAGCGTCGCGAGTCTTCCCTTGCCGGACGTCGGCCGCTGGAGGATGGACAGGTCCTCGGCGAAGGGGAACACCCCCACGCTGTCGTGCGCTCCGAGCGACACGGCGGCCAGCGCGAGCGCGGCCTGCAGCCCGGCGATCACGCGGGGCGGTGATTCGATCCAGAGGCTCCTGGAGATGTCCGGCAGGAGATAGAGCGGCAGGTCCTCATGCTCTTCGAAGAGCCTCACGAAGACCCGACCGAGCCGCCGGTAGACGGTCCAGTCGATGGCGCGCATGTCGTCGCCATGGGTGTAGGGACGATAGTCCTGGAACTCCAATCCGGAGCCCTTCGACTTCGAGCGCTGCTCGGCGAAGCGTCCGCGCGGCGCCACGCGCCGCGCCACCAGGCGCAGCCGCTGGGCGGCCTCCAGGAACTCCGTGTCGAAGAGCTCCGGCAGAGTGGCCGAAGCCGCGGTACCAGTGGATGGGTTCACCCCCGTCGTCCGATTCATGCCCCCAGTTTCAGTCAAAGGCGCCTGATTCAAACCGGAGCGCCGGCGTTGGCTTCCACGGATCCGAGCACCTCGGACACGACCTTTTCCGAGGTCACGCCCTCCGAGAGCCCTTCGAAGTTCATCATCATGCGATGCCGGAGCACCGGGAGCGCGACGGCCTGGATGTCCTCGACGGCGACCGCGAATCGGCCCGCGAGAAGCGCTTTCACCTTGGCGCCCAGAAGCAGCGCCTGTGCGCCGCGCGGACTGGAGCCGAGGGCGACGTAGCGATTCACCAGCGCGGGCGCGTAGCGGCTACCCGGCTGCGTTGCCATGACGAGCCGAATCGCGTAGTCCTCGGCGTGCTCCGGCACGGGGACCGAGCGCACGATCTTCCGCATCTTGTTGACCGTCTTGCCCTTGGACACCGCGGACAGCTCGACGTCCGTACCGCCCGTCGTACGGCGCAGGATCTCCTTGTAGTCGGCCTCTGCCGGATAGCCAACGACCAGCTTGAAGAGGAAGCGGTCGAGCTGGGCCTCGGGGAGCGGGTACGTGCCTTCCTGCTCCACCGGGTTCTGGGTCGCCATCACGCAGAACGGCTCCTCCAGCACGATCGTGCGTTTGCCCACGGTCACCTGCCGTTCCTGCATCGCCTCCAGCAGGGCGGACTGCGTCTTCGGCGTCGCGCGGTTGATCTCGTCAGCCAGCACGAGGTTGGCCACGATCGGGCCTTCTTCGAACTGGAGTTCATGACCGCCGCCTTCCGTCTCGACGAGGACCGAGGTACCGCGCACGTCAGCGGGCATCATGTCGGGCGTGAACTGGATGCGGCTGAAGGTCAGGTCGACGGCGCGCCCCAGGGACGAGACCAGCATCGTCTTGCCGAGTCCGGGAACGCCCTCCAGCAGGACGTGCCCGCCGGCCATCAGCGCCGTCAGAACGCCGTCGATGACCGCGTCCTGGCCCACCATCATCCTGGAGACCTCACCCTTGATGGCCTGGAAGGTCTCGATGAAGGCCTGCGCGTCTTCACGCGCGGCGCTGGCGTCTTGGGAGCTCATGAATCTTGGGAAACAGGGGGGGAGGGATACAGGAGGAGGGCGTCGGGGAGCGCAGGTCAGGGGGCTGCCCGGCGGCTCAGGAAGTAGCGGCGCACGAGCGCCTTGAGGTCGGGCTCGAGATCGAGATGGCCGAGCGGGCCCGTCGAGCCGCTGCGCGGACCACGTGACGTCGCGGTGACGGTGCCCGCCTCTTCCGCCTGGGGCTCGATGCGTTCCTGGGTGATCTTCGTCGGACCGGGACCAGGTCGCCCCTTGATGCGATCAGGGATGGGCACGCCGAGCACCAGGGAAGCCACACCGCGCGACTTCTTCTGTTCGGAGGGCCCACCGCGCCCGTTCGCATCGGGGTTGGGTCGGTTGCCGAAGCCGATCTGGAGATCGCGGCTCACGGGCGGCCTGCGGTCGCGAAGGCTCGGCTGAACGCCACCGCGGTTCTCCTGGGACTCCTCGTCGTCCTCGGCCTCCTCGTCGTCGTCGATCTCCTGGTCGTCGGACTCGGTCACCTGGTCGCGGCTCTTCCAATCGGACGCCGTCGGGTTCTTGTTGGAGCCCTTCGAAGATCCCTTGCCCGCCGTCGCGCCGGACTCTTCGTCCTCGGGCTTCTCCTCGGGCGCGGGCTCGTCTGCCTGCGCCTTCGCCTTCTTCTTGGGCGCTGGCTTCGCTTGGCTGTCGGGATCCCCGGGCTCCGAGGTCTGACCCTGGGCGGAAGGTGCACTGCGGGACTCGCTTCCCGCGGAGGACGAGAGAGCTCCCGAGGAGCGGCCTGCGCCCGTCTTGCCGGCCGACTCCTTGACGCTCTCGGAGATGTCCGGCGAAGCGTCCGCGCGCTCGGGAATCGCTGCGCCCTGGCGAGTCTTCGAGAGCGCCTCCAGGGCCTTCGGCTCGGGCAGCTCGGGGACGGCTGGAGCTGGCGCACGTTCTTCGATCAGCGGTTCGGCCAGTTCACCGGCCGCGGCCACGAGGGCTTCGTTCGCTGTCTCTGCTCGGTACCGCGCCTGCATCTCCCAGGTGCCGACCCAGAGGGAGCCAAGCACGAACACCACGCCCGCCGCCGCCCAGAGAGCACTGGCTCGCCCCCACTGAACCTGGGCGGGATCATGCTGGAGCGCGACCGTCTTGGCGGCCTCCGTCCGCGTGGCAGCGTCCTCGATCGCAGCGCGCTCGAATCCAGTGAGGAGCGGCCTGCGCACGAAGTCATCGGCGGCCTGGAGTCTTCCCTCGAGCTGAAGCTGCCCGTCCACCTTCCCCATTGCGTGGCCGCGCCCGATGGCGATGCGCCGGGCCTCACGCGAGGCGATCCAGCCGAACAGAACGGGCAGTCCGACAGCCGTGAGCACCACGAGGATCGCTGGGGCCAGGCGCGGATCGCCTCCCTGGTTCCAGTAGGCCACCTGGGTCAGGAAATAGAAGAGTGGCACGAGCGCGATCAGCGGCAGCGACGCGCGCAGGATGCGCTTGAACTCGCGACCGCTGTAGGCCTTGCTGATATCCGCGCTGGCGCGCTCGGCGATCACATCCAGATCGCGGCGGAAGAGAGGATCCTCTCCGCCGTTCGCGCTGCCTTCCGGGAACTCGTCCATCATCGCCCCCCCGCCGAGGCTGGAGCTGCTTCCACGTCGAGCACGCGCAGCTCATCCCCCGGAATCCCTTCCGGAATGATCTCGTCCGCGGACAGGACCGCGCCGGTTCGCCTGTCGTAGAGGAACGCGATGATGCGCATCTCGCGCGGATCGATCGTCATGGAGATACGCGGCGCGCTGCCGGCTCCCTCGGACTCCAGCTGGTCCAGATGTGCCGCCATGGCGTCTTCGATCTCGGAAACCGGACGGCGAAATTCGAACGTGACTTCGTCTTCGCCATCGTCTTCGCTGAAGCCCAGGGGCTCGGTGCCACCGAGCAGCGAACCGCGCGCCACGCGTCGGTGGACGACGACGCCGCTCGTACCGGGGTAGAGGACGCGCCCCTCGGCGAGCACGACCTCGACGGCGAGATCCTCTCCCCGTGGTCCGTAGACCTCGACGGTTCCGGAGAGGACCCCGTCCTCGTACGAGGCGTCCAGGAGATCGAGTTCGTGATCTCCGAGCGTGGCGAGCCTTCCCAGGACGGCTCGACGGCCTCGGTTGTAGATCTCCTCGGCATCGCGCCACTTGCCAGCGCCCGCCGAACGGACCGCTCCGTCGACCACGATGACCTCCGGATCGCCCACGCGAAGCTGGGCCGCCCGCTTCGCACCGAGCGACGTGCAGAGCGCATCCGGCCGAGGCACGGGCAGGTGATACTCCAGGAAGACGACGTTCGCCTCTTCGGGCTTCTCCGCCTCTGCTTCCGTACCGACGACGCCGGACACTTCGGCATCACCGGACTCGAATTCGATGCCGCGCTCGACGCCGCTGTCCGGGGAGAAGTGACCGATGAGCCCCTCCATCCCGAGCGCCCCGCCGATCGCCCCTCCGCGCTCCTCGTTGCCGAAGTGACCGTTCGTGAAGAACTCGACGAGCACCGTTCGGAGCACGGGGGTCTCCTCGGACTTCACGAACGGACTGGCTGCGCCGAAGCTTCGAACCTTGCCCGCGATCATGCGCTCGACCATCGCGACGGAGTAGGGCTCCCGCGTGTCGTCGTCCGAAGTCGCGAGAAGCGGCTGAACACGCTGCATGGCGTCGATCGCCAGGCCGCCGGACTCGGGGCTGATCACCGCCTGAACGTAGCGCGAAAAGGCGCGCCTGAAGCGCCCCTGGGACTCGTAGAAGCGGCCGAGGTCGTAGTTGACGCGACCATCCTCGGGGAGGCCGAAGGCCGCGGACAGCAGATGCCGCCAGGCCTCGTCGCCGTCTCCCCGGTCGAGCAGCGTGCGCCCGAGAAGGCCGTGAACCTCGTGGACCGCGTTGGGGTAGCGATCATCGCGCCCGGCCTCGATCCCGAGCGCTCCCGCGGCCACCACCACGTCGCTCTCCCCCGCGTCCGCCATCTCCTTCATCAGGTCGAGCATCCGCGTCGTGCGCAGGTCGCCCTCCATCGTGTCGTAGATCCACTTCACGGCCGCGTTGACGTCCTCGGGCGACGCCATGTCCGCCAGGGAGTCGTCGAGCAGAAGGCGGGCGGCTTCGGGGGCCAGGCGCGCCCCGGGGTAGCTCTCGAGGTAGCCGAGCAGCGCGTCCGGACTCTCCTTGGCGCGGGCCGAGAAGAAGGCGAAGTCCGCCTCCGGGTACTTCGCGGCGCGGATGGGTTTCATCCGTACTTCCCGGCGGGCGCGGTCGACGCGCACCTCGAAGGACTCCAGAAGCCCGATGCCCGTGATGCCGAGGGCCAGATCCGGATGCACCTCGACGACGGCCTCGGGCCGAAACGCCACGTACTTCGACAGATCGATCTCGCCGATGCGCACGGTGCCCACGTCACCGGCGGGCTTTCCGACGCGCCGCGCGGCGCGAACGTCGATCCGCGTGTCGTACTTCGACGTCCCGAGCATGAAACCCGCGGGTTCGCCCGAGTTCCAGCGCACGGGTAGCCACGCCATATCGTCGATCAAGGACAGGGGCGCGACCACCGTGCCGTCCGACTCGACGAAGACCGACGAGACGATGCCGCCGGGGGTGGACGCGACCGTCTCATCCGAAGCGGGCGGCTCCAGACGAACGGCGCCGCTCGCCAGCGCGAAGGTCACCGTCCAGTCCTTGAGCACGTCGACACCGATCGAGCCGACGAGCGCGTTCTCCCCCATCTCGGCGGAGTGGTACTTCGTGAATTCCTCGAACTCCTCCTCGGGCCCGAGTTCGCGCGCGGGGACGTCCACCCGGAATCCGGGGAACAGCATCGCGATCGAGCGGGGCGTACCATCCGCGGACTCGGCGCGCAGCGTGGCCGCCGCGCGATTGTGGAGCTGGAGCCCGTGCCGCCCCTCGTGCTCGAGGAACAGGTTGACCGGGATCCGGTTCGCAGCGGTGGCGAGGTCGCAGGAGACGACGAGCCGTCCCGCCACGACCTTCACCGGGATGGAACCGCCGGTGGCCTGCGACTCCTGCGAGGCCGCACCGTCGGGCCCTTCCTGGGGAACGGGCTTCGCCGCGCCGATCCCACAGAGGAGAACCGCGCAAGCGACGCCCTTCGAAACGAGGTTCATAGCCCGGGCTGTCCGCTGCCCCGCAGCTCTCCGAAGGCCCAGTTGCTCGCGATCATCTCGACGGTGATCTGGCTGTTCGGCACGCTCACGGCGGCCGGTACGAAACCGCGGCCTCAGCACGAGCCCGGGAAGACTGCGTCCACCAGCACCTCACCGGTCTCGGCGTCCTTGATGTGGAACGTCGGACTCTTCCCGACGGGATCCCAGCCCACCCAGCGTTCGCCTGCGGCGCCCGTGTACTTCACCTTCTCGGGGTCGAGGGTGATCTCCGACCCTTTCCTGTCGAAAACGAAGGTCGCCTTGATCGGGGCGCCCCACTGTAGCGCCGTCTTCGCCTCCTTCTTCACCCGGATCGTGCCCATCATCCGCGTGTCCACGGTGGCACGCGCCTCCCCGAGACCGATCTTCGCGGCGACGAGGCGATAGCGCCCGGCGGGGACCTTCGCGCCGTTCTCCATCGCGGAGAGTTCGAACGAGTGCTTTCGGTCGACGGACTGAACGACGGCCCCGAGCATCACGCCCTTGCCACCGAACTCCGAGCGCAGGTCGAGCGTGCCGACCTGGCCCTCGAAGGGGAACGTCCGCGCGACCACGGTAGCGCCTTCTCCTGAGAGAGCGATCGAGCGAAGCTCACCGTCCACGAGCAGCGTCTCGCCGAGGAACTGAGCGACGTTCGATCCGTTGACGCCGATGGCGTCGGTCCCCACGTCCGTATAGCGACCGTTGCCGTCCACGTCGATCAGCTGCACCGGCGTCTTGCCGATCATCCCTTCCAGGACGGAGCTGGAAGCCCAGGCCCAGCCTTCCGGGCGCAGCTCCATCCGAGCGGGATAGCGGAACGGCTCACCGTCCTTCAGCCCCGACACCGTCACGCGCGCGCCGCGCACCTTCGTCTCCGGATCCTCTCGGCCATCGACCTTCCGGTCGAGGACGCCATCGCCATCCGTATCGATCTCGAAGCCCGTCCCGCTGGCGGAAACGGCGAAGCCGCTCCCCCCATCGTGGGCGATCGGCAGGCTCCCCGAGATCTTCTGGAACGGATCGGCCGGTAGCTCGATCTCCCAGGTACGGATGGCGCGGGCGCTGAGGGTCACGGCTTCCTGCCCAGGAGGCGTGACGTGAGCGGTCGGCGGGATGAGCAGCGCGGTGAGGAGTAGCAGCGTCATACCCAGCAGGATGCCCGCTCTTCCCGAAGTCGGCACGATTCAATCGAGCGAAACCCGAAGAGTCCCGCAGTTGATCGATCGGGCTTCACACTCCCGTTACAAGCATGAGGCCCTGCGCGTTCTCGCGGCCGGCATCGGCGATCGCCGCCCGGACGAGCTTGATGAGCGCCTTCTCACTCTTGCGCGTGCGCCAGTGAAGGCGCAGTCCTTCGTAGAGGTGGGAAGACTTGCCCCCGTGCCAGCGCTCGGCGAAGTCGGCGGCGCGGATCACGTTGCCTTCGTAGTCGAGGCTCCCGGGGAAAAACAGCCTGCCGAGGTCCTTGACGGTGCATTCTCCGCCCTCGTCGAACTGCTGCTGCTCGGCGTCCGGACGAAGGCCGCGGGCCCCGAGGGTGATCGGCGCCTTCCAGCCGCGCGCGAAGAACTTCACCCTCTGGAACTCGTCGGAAAGATGGAGAACGAGCATCCGGAAGCGGCCCGGATCGAGTGAATGTTCGGCGGCGATCCGCGCGTAGGCGCTCCGACCCGCGGCGCGCGCGTTGTCGAAGTCTCCGTGGCTCGTGCGATTCAGGACAGCGTCCGCTCCCGCCCGCGCGGCCTCCAGTGCACCTTCGGGCAGCGTTTCGTCATACTGGAGCCAGAGCAGCGCGTGCCTGTCCCCTGCGAGCGGCCAGAAGCGCACGCCATCGGTGGTCACCCCGTCCTCTCGGGCTGCGCGGAGCAACGCCAGCTGGAAGTGGCGGCTCTCGAAGGTTTCGATGGGCAGCGTCTCAGGAGCCTCCAACTCGTCGATCTCCGCGAGTCGCGCGCCCACGGCGGCGATGCGCAGGTCACCGACCAGCGGCGCCGCCACCTGGTGGCCGGATTCACGCTGCTTCCAGAACTCGTTCTTGATAAGCGTGACGATCCGCTGTGGATCCTCTCCGAGATGATCACGCAGGGTCTGCGTCATGAGCCTCGGGAAACCGCTTCCGATGCCCACGTCGTTCAGGTAGCCGAATGACGCAATCACGAGCAGGTCCTGGGCGGCGAGGCTAAGCAGGCGACCGTTCTCGAACTGGCTGCTCGCCTTGGCGAGATCGGCGCGCTCCAGCGGCTGGTGGTTCGCGCCGGCCAGGATCGGTCGCGCTTCCTCGGTGCTGACCCAGAGCGCCGCGTGGTTGGCTCCCGCCGTATACACGAGCGCCGTCGTGCGCTTCGGATCCAGTACGGCGATCACGCACTCCAGGCGCTGAAAGGCGGGACTCCGCGCGAGTTCCTCCAGCGCGAGATTCGCCGCAAGACCTGGGTCGCCGTCGTCTTCGAGCGACTCCGAAACGACCTCCCATGCGGGCTCCAGGTCCATCGCGACGGGGTTCGAGGCTGAATCGATGCAGCGCATCGACACGATCCCGAATCTCTCCTCCCCCAGCTCGATCGTGCGAAAGAGGTCGATGGACGGGCCCGCTGCTTCGGGCGCCAGCTGTTCGATGACGCGCGTGCGAAACCGCGGCGCGTCGCGGACGAAGAGGCTCGGGTCGGGCTGCGCAATGGGCTCCGACGAAACCTCGGGGGTCGGCGTCGAGGGGCTCAGCCCGTGGCTCCGCTGGTGAGTGACCCGGCCTGTGTCCAGCACGAGCGATGCCTCGCAGTAGGCGCAGCTCACATGGCCTTGCCCCGGTTCAAAAGACAGCAGAGCGGCGCAATTCGGACAGTAGGCGGCGGAGACGCTGATCATGGTCTGCACAGGATGGCAACCTCACCTTCCCCCATGCCAAGGCTTGGCGGAGATTCACCGGTGGGGCGTCACGAATACGTCACGGGACCAGGAACTGAGCCGTTCGCCCGCATTCCTCGCGACTCCCGCAAAGAACATCGGCGGACTTGCCCGCCTCCAGAGCCTGCCATCGAAGAGCCCAACCGCCACGCCGGTGGCTCCACTCGGAGTTCAGCTCCGACGTCATGCATCCCCACGAACGTCCCTCGCGTCCGCCAGGACGCCCGGGCCCATCTCGGCCCCCTGCGGGGGCCGAGCCGCCCGCGCGAGGCTCGCCCTCGCGGCCCGTGCGGCGAGCACGCCCGTCCGGCGAGGACGCCTGCCCGGCGAGGGCGCCCGTCCGGCGAGGACGCCCGTCCGGCGAGGACGCCTGCGCGGCGAGCGCCAAGCGATGCAATCGCTATTTCGCCGTCAGGCGAAATGCCAGAGATACTGCGCGCTGTCACAGCGATAGGACGGTTCGGCATTCGATGCCTTGGTCGCAGTCCTGGCCGCTGAAGGTCTCCCGACACAGGCCTACCGACAAAGACTGCCTGCCGTTCGCGCGAAGCGCCGAACGCGTGGACTGAGGCTTCCCGCTGGCGGCTTGCGGGCTGACCGCCGACCGCCGCCCCAGCAGACCTCCCGACACAGTCCTCCCGATAAAGACTGCCTGCCGTTCGCGCGAAGCGCCGAACGCGTGGGCTGAGGCTTCCCGCTGGCGGCTTGCGGGCCGCCCGCTGGAGCGCTCGCCCGTCAGGGCGAGCTGGGCGGGTCTGTGGCCTGTGGTCCCAGGCCTCAGGTCTCAGGTCTCAGGTCTCAGCCCCCAGGTCCCAGCCCTCAGGTCCCAGCGTCCAGCCTGATCTCTGCCCAGCCCGCCCTGACGGGCGAGCGCTCCAGCGGGCAACCCGCAAGCCTGCAGCGGTAAGCCTCAGCCCACGCGTTCGGCGCTTCGCGCGAACGGCAGGCAGTCTTTGTCGGGAGGCCTGTGTCGAGAAGTCGGCACCGGCGGCGGTCGGCGGTCGGGACTGCGACCAAGGCATCGAATGCCGAACCGGGCGATTGCTGCAACAGCGCGCAGTATCTCTGGCATTTCGCCTGACGGCGAAATAGCGATTGCATCGCGTGGCGCTCGCCGCGCAGGCGTCCTCGCCGGACGGGCGCGCTCGCCGCGCGGGCGTGCTCGCCGCACGGCGTCCTCGCCGGACGGGCCGCGAGGGCGAGCCTCGCGCGGGCGGCTCAGCCCCCTGCGGGGGCCGAGCGAGGCCCGGGCGTCCTGGCGGACGCAGAGAGCGCGAGGTGAATCATCAGGAACTCCAACCGTCCCAGACTGTTCCCCACAGTTTCCCGAGAGCTTACGTCTCCATCGAACTGAGGTTGCACGCCGGGAACTCACGCGCGCATGAACCTTCTCCGGTAGAGCAGGACCGAAACGCCGAAGAGCACGACACCATAGCCCATGAGCACCACCAGCTTCAGGCCGATGCCGTCCAGATCCGCCGTGCTGGCGAACGACTTGCCGTACCAAAGAACGCCCTCGTAGGCGTCCATCGCCCAGGCCACCGGCGTCACGAGACCCGCCGTCTGGAACCACTGGGGCGTGATCTCCCTCGGGAACCACGCGCCGCCCACTGCGCTCATGCCGAGGATCACGAGCGTCGAGAGGCCCTCCAGTTGCTTGCGGGTCGAGCAAGCGGTCGCAAAGAGAAGCCCCAGCGCCGACGCGGTGGAGGCCCAGACGAGCGAGATCACGGCGATCTCCGGCAGGTGCTCCATGACCGGGATCTCGTACACGATCGTTCCGAACGCGAAGAGCACGATCAGCTGCACGACGGCCATCGTCATCGTGACGAGGGTCTTGCCCAGGAGAACGGAGCTGCCTGCGGACGGGGTCAAGCGCAAACGATCGAGGGTTCCCTCGGCGCGCTCGTCCTGGAGGGTTCCTGCGGCGGCCACCAGATTGAAGAGGAGCATCATGACCGCCATCGAGGCGAACGCGTGGCTCTCCCCCGCGCTGCGCGGAACGCCGCCTCGCGCCTTGGGCTTCAGGTCGTGCACCGTCAGCCCGAGCATCTCCGTGAGCCCATCGGCGGTCGCCATCTTCCCGAAGCTGTCCCCGTAGGACGCGCCCATCACCAGCGGCACGAGCTGGAACACGACCACCTGGGAGGCGATCTGCCGGGCGGGGTCGCGGAAGAGTTCCAGCCCCTTGGCGCCTGGCTTTCCGTAGGACTCGCCGATGACGAGGCCGTTCGCCTGATCGCCGTTGGCGACGGCGCGCTCCGCGTCCTCGACGACTTCGAACTCGAGTCCCTCGGAGGCACCGATCCGCTCGAGCAGCGCGCGGCTCGACTCGTTTTGCGCGCGGTCCTCGATGGCGATAGCCATCTTCCTCGGACCGGACGTGGAGCTGCCTCCGCCCCCACCGGACATGGCCGACCCGAGCGCCGACCCCATCACCGAAGCGAGGACAAGCGGCAGCGCGAACGCGAAGAAGAGAGCCGTCCGGTCGCGCATCAAGAGGCGCAGGTCCTTGCGGGCGAGGGCCCATGCGGTGGTGAAGTTCACGCCCGCACCTCCGTCGCGTCAGCGCCCTGGAGAGCCTCGTCGCCGTCCCGGAGCGCGCGCCCCGTCAGACCGAGGAAGATCGACTCGAGATCCGCTGAACCGCTCTCGGCGGCGAACTCGATGCCGTGCTCGCGGAGGAGCGCGGCGGCTCGCTCCAGATCGCGGTCATCCTGCAGCCGCAGCCGCGGCGCGGTCTCCCGCTGAACGGCGTCCAGCCCCTGAAGCTCCTTCAGCGAACCGTCGGCGACAGAGCGCCCGCGATCCATGATGACGATCCGGTCGCAGAGGCGCTCGACCTCCCCCATCTGGTGCGTCGTGTAGATGAGCGTCACTCCGGACTCCGCGCGCAGCCGCTCGACCTGCTCGAAGATGTGGTTGCGCGACTGGGGATCGACCCCGGCGGTCGGCTCGTCCAGGAAGATCAGTTCGGGCTCGTGCAGCAGCGCCGCGACGAGGTTCAGGCGGCGCTTCATCCCGCCGCTGAACTCGGAGACGCGGGAACGGCGGCGCTCCGTCAGCCCCGCGGTCTCCAGCGCCCGGTCGACTCGTTCCTGGATCCTGGCCCGCGGGACACCGGCGAGTTCCGCGAAGAACGCGAGATTCTCGGCCGCGCTCATGGCTCCGTAGAGCGCGATGTCCTGGGGCACGACTCCGATGGAGGCACGAATCTCGGCCCCGTGGGTTCGCGGATCGAATCCAAGGACGGAGACCTCGCCGCCGTCGGGCTGGAGCAGGGTGGAAAGAATCCGAAGGGTCGTGCTCTTTCCGGCACCGTTGGGGCCGAGGAGGCCGATCGACTCGCCCCGTGCGACGCGGAGGCTCATATCAGCAACGGCCTGCGTCGGCCCGAAGGACTTGGAGAGATGGGAAACCTCGAGGGCGAGGCCTGTGCCGGGGCCTGTGCCGGGGCCTAGGGCAGAACGCTGGGGTGGGGCTGGGCTTTTCACGTGGGATCAGTGTGCCCGCTGCGAGGATCCCTTCGCGAATCTCCCGGGATTCTGAATTCGAACCGCGGAGGCGCCTGCCCGGCCCGCCTCGCCGGGCGGTATCCTCCCCGGTAGGCGCGAGCGCCTCCTCCCCTTGAGCAACCCACTGGACCCCTTCCACCGATTCGAGGACGAGAGCCTCGCCGAGCTGGCCCTCACCCACGCCTCCGCCGGCGTCAGCGACGGGCTCGGGCGCCGCGACAACGAGCGCATGGAGTTCCTGGGCGATACGGTCCTCGACCTCGTGATCGCCGAGTCGCTGTTCGGGGACCGAGCCCGCTACGACGAGGGGGCCCTCACGGAGATGAAGGCCCAGGTCGTCTCGCGCAAGGCGCTGGCCGGCGCCGCCGAGCGCATCGGCCTCCCCCAGCGCGCCCGGATCGGCCGCGGACTCAATCGCAAGGCGCTCTCGCGCTCGGTCCTCGCCAATCTCTACGAGGCCGTGGTCGGCGCGATCTTCCTGGACGGCGGCCTCGGCCCGGCGCGGGAATTCGTCCTCGATACGCTCGGACCGGAGCTCAGCGCGGCCCGAGAGCGCGGCGGCGAGGCGCTCCCGAAGCAGGCCTTTCAGGAAGTCTGCCAGCAGAAATTCAGCGGCCCGCCGTCCTACAAGGTCATCCGCACCTGCGGCGACGCGAACTCTCGCGCCTTCCTCGTCGCGGCCCACGCGGGCGGCCAGACGTTTCCGAGCGCCTGGGGCCGAACGATGAAGGAAGCGGAGCACTGGGCGGCCTATGAGGGGCTGCTGCATCTGGGCTACGACGCCCGCCCCTGATTCGGCTCCCCCCGAATCCCACCCCAGGCCGCGCCACGGCCCCAGCGACTTACCGATGTCCCAGAGCCTCGTCGATACCTCGGCCAAGAACGCCGACCGAAGCGAAGGCGCGTCCCAGGCCGGCACGGTCCTGGTCGACGCGTCGGAACTCGCGTTCCCGTCCTCCGAGAAGACGCGCATCCTGCGAGCGCTGGAGCGCAAGGGATCCGTGTCCATCGGCAACGTCTGGGGTGGCGCCCAGGGATTCGTCGCGGCGCAGCTGATCCGCGAGATCGGTCGCCCCGTGGTCGCCATCGCCTCGACGGACGGCGAGGCCGAGTCGTTCGTCTTCGACCTCGCGGCCTTCGGCGTCGGAAGCTCCCAGTTCCCGGCGCGGGAGGGCGGAGCACGCAAGGGCCACGCGGACGCGACGTCGATCCGCCTGCGCCTGCAGATGGCCCAGAACCTCGCGGGGCCCGTGGATGCGCGGCCCGACGTGATCGTGGCGTCGGTGCTGTCCCTGCTTCAACCCGTGCCGAGGCTCAAGGACCTCCAGGCCGAATTCGTGTCGCTGAAGGTCGGCGCGGTCCTCAATGTCCAGGCGCTGCTCAACCGGCTCATCCGCGCGGGCTACACGCGCGAGCCGCTGGCGGAGCTCGCGGGCCACGTCAGCCTGCGCGGCGACATCCTCGACATCTTTCCGTTCGCGAGCGAGGAGCCGCTCCGCATCGAGATGTTCGAGGAAGAGATCGAGAGCCTCCGGACCTTCGATCCCGAGGAGCAGCGTTCGACCGCGAAGCACGAGGCGATCGAGGTCTGCCTCGCCAGCGACTCGGGCACGCTGGAGGACGGCGACGGCTCGCCCGTCATCTATCTCCTGCCCGAGAACGCCCTCGTGATTCGCATCGAGCCGCTGCGGATCGACGAGAAGGCGAGCTCGCTGAGGATCCAGTCGCCCCTGTACGAGCGCGCGCTACGCGTGCTCGACAAGGGTCTCAGCCGCCGCACGATCCTGGAACTCCAGAGTCTGCCGGGCGACGATCTCTCCCTCGATACGCGCTCGGTCCAGGGCCTGAGTTCCGGCGTGACGGCGGCGGCCCCCGAGCTGAGCCAGCTCGCCGAAGGCGGCACGCGGGTCATCGTCGCTTGCCTCACCGACGCGGAGCGCGACCGCATGGGCGCGCAGTTCGAGAAAGCTGGCGTCACGGGGCTCGAGCTGCATACGGGCTACGTCAGCCGCGGCTTCCGCGCGCCGCCCTGGAACCTGCTCATCGTCGGCAGCCACGAACTCAAGGGCACGCTCGGCGCGCGCAAGAAGGCGTCGTCCCGGGCGCACCAGCACAAGGTCCGCGCGCTCCAGAGCTTCTTCGAGCTGCGGCCCGGCGATCTCGTCGTGCACGCCGTCCACGGCCTGAGTCGCTACCGCGGGCTCAAGCGCATGTCGCGCGGGACGGGCGAAGAGGAGCACCTGCACCTCGAGTTCGCCGGCGAGGTTTCGCTCTACGTGCCCGCGAGCCGGATCGACATGGTCCAGCGCTATATTGGCGCCGGCGGCGCCGGGCTCGCGCTGGACAAGATCGGCGGCAATGCGTTCCGCAAGCGCAAGGAGAAGGTCGAGCAGGGGCTGTTCGACCTCGCGTCCGAGCTGATCGAGGTGCAGGCGAAGCGCCAGCTTCGCAAGCGGGACGCGTGGACCGGGGATCCGGAACTCGTCCAGCAGTTCCTCGACGAGTTCCCCTACGAGGACACGGCGGACCAGGCCGAGGTCACGATCGAGATGGCGCGCGACCTCCAGTCGGAGCGTCCGATGGACAGGCTCCTCTGCGGAGACGTCGGCTTCGGCAAGACCGAGATGGCGGTGCGCGCGGCGTTCCGCGTGGTCTCGGGCGGCGGTCAGGTCGCGGTGCTCGTGCCGACCACGATCCTCGCCGAACAGCACCTGAACACGTTTCGCACGCGCATGGCGGACTTCCCGATGGTCGTCCGCGGGCTGTCGCGCTATACGACGCCGAAGGAGAAGAAGGACACGGTGGCGGGCCTCGCGAGCGGCGGCGTCGACGTCGTCATCGGCACGCACCGGATCCTCGGCAAGGACGTCAAGTTCAAGAACCTCGGGATGGTGATCATCGACGAGGAGCAGCGCTTCGGCGTGACGCACAAGGAGCACTTCAAGAAGCTCCGGGCGAACGTCGACATGCTGACCCTGACGGCGACGCCGATCCCCCGGACGCTGCACATGTCACTCTCGGGCATCCGCGACATCTCCGCGCTGAACGAGGCGCCGCCGGGTCGCCAGGAGATCGACACCGTGCTCGGGTACCGCGAGGACGACGACATGATCGTCGAGGCGTTCCGGCACGAGCTGAACCGCGGCGGGCAGATCTTCTTCCTGCACAACCGCGTGACGTCGATCGAGCAGACCGCGGCGAAGCTGCGGTCGCTCGTGCCCGAGGCGCGGTTCGCGATCGGCCACGGTCAGATGCCGGCGCCGGAGCTACGCAACGTCATGGAGTCGTTCCGCCGGGGCGACGCGGACGTGCTCGTCGCCACGACGATCATCGAGAACGGCGTCGACGTGCCGACCGCCAACACGATCATGGTCGACGATGCCGACCACTTCGGCCTCGCCGAGCTGCACCAGCTGCGCGGCCGCGTCGGCCGCGGCAGCGTCAAGGCATTCTGCTATCTGCTCGTCGAGAAGCACAAGCCGCTGAAGAGCCAGGCGCGCGATCGACTGAAGGCCCTCGAGGAAATGAACCACCTCGGCGCGGGCTTCGGTATCGCGGTGAAGGACCTCGAGCTGCGCGGCGCGGGCAACGTGCTCGGGCCCCAGCAGTCGGGGCACATCGCGGCGATCGGCTACGACATGTACTGCCGGCTCCTGAAGCTGACGGTCGAGCGGCTCTCGTCCGGCGAGGCCGCCGATCGCCAGAAGCCCAGGTTCGAGGAAACCGAGGCGGGCTGCGAGCTGGAGGTCGGCCTGCGCGCGTTCTTGCCCGACGACTGGATCGCGAAGCCGGACGAGCGACTCGATGCGCTTCGGCTGCTTTCCCAGGCCGACGAGATCGATGTGCTGAAGGACGCCTTCAAGGGCCTCGTCGATCGCTACGGCCGCGCGCCGGATCAGGCCAAAGAGCTCCTGCGTCTCTTCACCCTGAAGATCCCGATGGACGCTTCGGGCATCCGCCACGTGGCCTGGCACGACGATCGCTACGTGATCCAGTACACGGACGCGGTGGCCTTCGAGCACCTGTTCGCGGGCGGAGCGAGGGCCGCTGGCCGCCAGCGCATCGACCTGCGCCGGATCAAGCCGGGCGTGGCGCACCTCGTGCTCCCCGCGCACCTGCACGGAAAGCCGGAGAAGGCGGTGACGTGGCTGGAGAAGATCGCGGCGGCGTGAGGGTTCAGCGGGCCCGCGGCGGGAGGGGCTCGCTCAGGTGGATCTCGACCCGGTTCAAGGCCCCCTCGGTGACCGCGAAGTCGACCGTGGCCCAGGACTTGTCCCACCCGTCGAAGCGTTCGTCCTCGACCCACAGGTGATAGAGGCCGGGCTGCATGGGGCGCCGAATCGTCAGGACCTTCTGGCCCGGCATGTCGTAGGGTTCCGTGATGCGTGGGCCCCAGAGTTCGGTGGAGTCGCCGCTGAACAGAGTGAGGTCCACGCGCCCCTCGGTGGACTTGCAGCGAGGGCGGACCACGTCGACATCGGGGTCGGGTTCGCGATCGAAGTGGATGACCAGCTCGACGGGTTCACCGAGATCGAGGGACCAGAACTCCTGCTGCTCCTCGGCGCCAGCCTGAATCTCGATGAGCCGCGACGAGAGGGCAGATCGATCGTCGTCGACGAAAACGGTGTAGGCGCCCGGTGCGAGTGGCTCCGAGCGGAACGGCTCGTCGACGCTTCGCCGGGAGAGCCGATAGCTCGTCCCGGAGAACCGCCAGCTTCCCGTCCCGCGCAGGCGGACGTCGCGGTCCTCCGGCAAAGCCCGGCCGGCGGCGTCGACGTGCAGCACGAGAACGGTTCCACGGGCCGGAAGAAACTCGCCCAGGTCCCTTGATTCCCCGGGGGCCAGCGTGAACGCCGCGAGCTCCAGATCACGGGGGACGCCCGCGTCGCGCGCATGGAGCAGGAGTCGATAGTCGCCTGCTGGAAGCGACTTCCATCGGAACGCGCCGGTATCGGAAAGCGACTGCTCGCCGAGCTGGTCGAAGTCCTCGAGCATGAGCTGAACCTTCGCGCCCCTGCCCCGCGGGCTGGTGGGCTCCGGCAGTTGCACGGAGCCTGAGACCTCGCAGGCTGCGGCTGGGTCGTAGACGAGCACGACCTCCTCCTCCGAAGGTCTGGCTCGGGTGTGAACCAGCGGAACCGCGCGGCCCGGGGACGTGCCCTGCGGCGGTGCGTGGAGCGTGATCACTCTCTCGCCCTCCTCGAGACCGCGGCAATGAACGCGCCCATTCTCGTCGGTCAGGAATGGCTCTTCGAGCCGAACCCTACTCTGGGCCCCTTGGATGCATACACGCCAGCCGACGAGTGGCTCCCCCGCCGCGGTGACCGCGCGCACCCGAAGTTCGGAATGAACCGGGATCACGGGGTTCCACTCGAACGCATCCTCCAGCTCGACCCGGTTGCTGAGCAGCGCGCCGCCGTTCGAATTGATGATCCGGAGCGTGGTCTCCCCGGGAAGCAGCCCCACGATGCTGTAAGTGCCGTCGGAACGGCTGATCGCTCGGCCGAGGAAAGCCTCCTCCCCGAAGCCGGATTCGAAATGACCGAGCGCGGGAGTGCCTTCCCACCTCGCCTCGAGAACGATCCCGACCCGCGGCCTGCCGGCAGTGTCCAGGACGCGACCGACGACCATGGCGCCGGGCTCCAAGAAGACCTGGGTAGGTGTCACCCCGGCACTTGCCACGTCAACGAGCGCGGTGCCGATGCGTGAACGATCGTCCAGGGCTCGCGCGAAGAGCGCCACGGTCCCGCGCGGCACCTCGTCGGATCGGAAGACCCCCTCGGCGTCGGCGCGTATGAGGAAGGAGTCCGTGTCCTGGGGCTTCGTGCTCCCGGTGGCGTCATCCTCGCGGCTCAAGCTGCCGGGCTCCATCCCGTGGAGGTTGTTGCGCGCATCCTCGTCCACGGCGATGGTGACCAGGGCGAACGGCGCCGGCTGGCCGTCGGGTCCGAGCACTCGTCCCTCCAGGGAATGGCCGAGCGCACCGAGCTGGAGGTCGATCGTCTGGGTAGCACCTGCGACTCCACGAACGCGGTTGCTGAAGCCATAGCGCTTCCCTCCCGTCGGCTGGTGGCCGGGCGCGCGGGCGAGAAGCTCGACGCCGCTCGCAAGGTCCGCGGCCTCGAACTGCCCGGAGGGCCCGGTGGTCGCCACCCATTGGGCGGCATCGTGATGGAACCGGTCCATGCGATAGACGTGGGCGCCGCCCACGGGCGTCCCGTCGAAGGCGAGCACGCGGCCCTTCACGTCGACCCCATCGGGGATGACGAGGGAGAGCGTGCGCGCCTCGAGCACGGCGACCTCGGTCGGCGGCCCGCTCACCGGTCCCAGGGAAACGCGGTAGCGCCCACGGGGCAGGTCCGCGAACAGGGCGACGCCCTCCTCGTCCGTCACGCCCTGGTGCCCGAGCCACGTCTCCCCCACGCGCCGCACGTAGACGCCGACGCCCGGCGCCAGGGTCCCAGCAGAGCCATTTTCGCGCTGAACCTCGACGCGAAGCGTGGCGGCCTCCGGGACGGCGGCTCCTCCGGCGAGCGCGGACTCGGATGGTGCGCCCGTCGGGGAATCGACGGCGACGAGTGGTTCGCTGGCACGCGGGTCGCGGTCGCCGGGCTGTCCCGCCATGACGGTCGAGAATGGCTCACCCGCGGGAGCCGTTCGATCCGCCGTCATCCAGACCGCGAGGACAGCGACGAGCGCCGCCGTGGCCATGGCTGCCACAGCGGCGACCTTGGCCCCGGCCCAGCCTCCCAGGGCGGCGGTCGCTGGCCGGGCCGCCAGCGAAGTCCCCAGCTCCGCGGCGGCGCGAAGGCTGGCCCCCTGGCTCAGGACCTGGCCGCGCACGCCCTCGAGAACCGAGCCCTGGTCGAGGAGCAGGAGCGCGCTGAGCCGGAGCTCCGCGGGAAGAAGCGCCTCCAGTCGCTCGCGGCCGCGGGCGAGCTGCACGCGGATCGTGGCTGCGGATCGACCGAGCCTGGCCGCGAGCTCCGCCGTATCGAGTTCATCAGTAATCCGAAGGGCCAAGAGCTCGCGGTAGGGCTCGCCCAGCCTGCGGACGCCCTCCAGAACCGTGCGTCGATCATCCTCGAAGGCCGCCTGGGCGGCGGGATCCGCGGCGTGGCCGGTCTTCGAGTCTGGATCCAGGAGCGGGAGCGCGTGCCGTACCCGGCGCCTGCGGCCCTGGTCGATGGCGCGATGGCTCAGGATCCCGGCGAGCCACGGCAGGAGCGGCCGCGACGCGTCCCACTGGTCTCGGCTGGTCAGGGCCTTCAGGAAGGTGGCCTGGACCAGGTCCTCGGCTTCGGAGGCGTCCGCCGCAAGGCGCGCGGCGAGGCCGAGGAGCCGGGGGCCCGTCGCATCGAAGACGTGCCCCAGTGCGTCGAGATCACCCTCGTCTCGGAAGCGCTGGAATTCGGCCTCGACGCCGCCGGGCTCGATCTCGGTGCTGGCTCGCTTCATGAAGGGGCCTGCGCACGGGCCTCCTGAAGCATAACCGTGAACTCAGGATTTCTTCGTCGACACCAGACGGCCAAGAACGATGAACGGAAGCGGCAGGAGCGTGGCGTAGAGCGGCCAGCGCCCCACGACCGCCGACTCGGCGGCATCGGCTCCCACGGGGGTGTCCACGAGGGCCAGGAGCGAATACACGAAGACGACGATCAGAAGGAGGTGGCTGTAGATCAGGAGCGGAATCGGAAAGCCCTTGCCGGCCCGACGCTGAACGATCTCGGCGAGTCCTGCGAAGACCGCGATTCCGGCCACCAGCGAGATGAGGGCAAACGCGTCGTCGCCCGCGATCTCCTTCTGGAGAACGAGGGCGACGATCGGGTGCAGGTCCGGGGCGATGGCGGCGATCATGCCGGAGAGGGTAGCTCTCAGCGGCGGCTCGCGAGGCGGAATATGCCGCTTCCGCTGGTGCCGAGAAAGACGTCCGAAGGGGTGCTGGAGAGAACGCTGGCGGACGAGCCCAGGGCTGAGCGCAGCGTTCGGAAGGTCATGCCATCGTCGAGGCTGATCCGCGCGTTCTGCGACGCCCCCAGGCCCGAGATCCACCCGCCGGGGAGACCCGGGAGCGGCGCGAGGCCGCTCTCACTCCTGCGGCTCTCGGGAAGCCTGTACCAGTGGAGGCCCGCGTCCTCGCTCTTCCAGGCGCCGGACCCGTCCGAGGTCCCGTAAACGACGTTCGCGTCGTAAGGGTCGGCTTGCAGCGTCCGCACCACGGCCGGCGGCGACGTGAGGGCCGGCTGGAAGGAGAGGCCACCGTCGAGGCTTCGAAGCACCGTCGAGCCGGTGGAGCAGAACATGACGTCGGGGTCGACGGGGCTGATCTCGACGGCCCAGACCCAGCCCGCGCCGACGAGGTTGCCGCTGAACGTGGCGCCTGAGTCGTCGCTGCGACAGAGGCCCGCGCCTGCGCCGAAGACGCGTCCGGGGGTCGTCGGGTGCGGCGCGACGTTCCAGAAGTACACGCCCGGCTGCTCGAAGACGAGGTCGAAGGTGAGGCCGCCGTCGTCGCTGCGGTGGAGGCCGACCGCGGTGTCCGTGAGGTAGAAGCGCCCTGGGGTCGTGGGGTCAGCGCGGACCGGCTGGGGATGGGTGCGCGGTGCGAGCGCGGAAGGCGTCCAGGTGGCACCGCCGTCCGCGGAGGTGGCGACGGTGCCGCCGCTGGCTGCGACGATCCGGTTCCGATCGGTCGGATCAGCGGCGACGCCGGTGATCCAGGCGTGCTCGCCGAGCCCGGCGTTCCGGTTGCTGTAGGAGAGGCCTCCGTCAGACGAAGTGAAGAGACCGCCAGCCTCACCGAGGAGCACGCGGCCCGGGCGCGCTGGTGACGTGGCGAGGTCGTAGGGGCGCGCGCTGGATCGATCGAGGCCTGGGCCGCCGATGAGACTCCAGGTCTGGCCGGCGTCTCCTGAGCGATAGACGCCGAGGCCACGGGCGCCGAGGTGGATCGCGCCGGGGACCCCGCGATCCCATTCGAATGCGTCGAACGCGATGCTGCCCGTGGGAGCGACGCCGGACTCGGTCCAGGTGGCCCCTTCGTCGTCGCTTCGGAAGAGGTTGCCGAATCCCAGCACGAGCATGCGGGTGGGATCGAAGGGATCGAGGAGGATCGGACCGATGGCGCCAGCGGGCGCGGCGCGCCGTAGCCAGTTCAGGCCACCGTCTCGCGTGATCCAGACGTTCCCACCGGAATGGACGACCACGTGGAACGGGTTGCCCTCGGCGACGTCGAAACCTGAGACGGAGCCGCCCGGGCCCGCGTCGAAGAAGGGGTGGAAGTGGTCGCCGCCGTCGACGCTGCGCCATAGGAACTGGCCGAAGCCCTGAACGAAGACGACGCTGGCGCAGCCGGGCGCGAACCGAACGTCGACCAGAAACCCTTCGTCGGGAGGGACTGTGGGCTGGACCCAGGTGAGCCCACGATCCGTGGTGCGCCAGACGCCGCTGAGTCCGATGGCGCCGACGATGGTTCCGGGATCGGCGGGGGACGCGGCGACGATGCCGTAGCCCGCGTGGTCCCGGGGCCATGGACTCTGAAGGGACCAGCTGGTCCCTTGATCGAGCGAAATGAGAAGCCCGGCCGAGGACCCGGCATAGGCGGTGTCCGGCTCCGCATCGGAGAAGGTGACGGACCAGGCGCGGGGGGCCGCACCAGGCAGGGCCGCGAGCGCCACCCAACCGACGGCAGGCGCCGCCTCTGTGAAGGAAACCTGGGAAAAGGCCGCGCTCCCGAGAACGCAACAGACGAGCCCGAGCGAGAGAGGCGGGCGAGGATCGAGGAGATACTTCATGAAACCCCATCTGGATCGCTCCGCCGCGGTTCACACCATTCCAGGAGATCTCCACCGCCCCCCAACCGACACAAACGGACCAGGTGCAAACGTTCCGGAATGGACGGACCAGGTGCATCCATTCCGGAATGGATGCACCTGGTCCGTCCATTCCGGAACGTTTGCACCTGGTCCGTTTGTGTCGGTTGGGGGACGGTTAATGGGGGGCGCTGCTTGAGATGTGGGGAGGCGGCGGGGAGGATGGCGGGATGGCGATTCTCTCTGCACTTGGTCTGGCCGTTTTCTTGGGGGCGCAGGTGGCTCCTGGGGCACAGGAGGGGCGGTGGAAGCCCAGTACCGAGCTCGAGATGCGGCTGCTCGACCAGTACGGGAACTTTCACGTCGCCGTCGTCGGGGAAGAGATCATCACTCGGATCGACGTCTTCAGCTGGCTCGGGAGTCCGCGCTTCGAGGATCCCACCGTTGACCAGCCCGACCTCGATCCCGCCAAGCGGCAGGCCCTCAAGATCTCCGCGGCCCTGACCCAGCTGATCGAGCAGCGGCTCAAGATCCAGGGCGGGCGGTCCCAGGGGTACGAGGAAGAGCTCATCGAGGCCGAGCGCGAACGCTTCTTCCGCGCCAAACTCGAGGAACTCGGGGGCGCCCAGGCCGCCGCCGCCAACTTCGAACGCTTCGGCATCACCCCGAACGATTACAAGAATCTGCTCGGCGAGGGCCTCATGGCCAACCTCTGGGAGAACTCCATCAAGGGCGACCTGCCCGGGGCCACCGGGCGCATCTTCGTGGATTCGTACATCCGGCCGGGCCAGCAGTGGGCCCGCTACCGCGAATACGTGGAAGCGCGCGACGAAAAGCTCAACGCCGTGGTCGGCAAGACCCGGCAGGGCAAGGTCTCCGTCCAGCGGATCGTGCTCATGGTCACACCTGGTGGCCGTCCACCCGAAGCGGTCAAAGGCGAGATCGAGACGCTGCGCGAACGCATCCAGGACGGCATCCTGACCTTCGACGAGGCCATCCGGACCTTCGTCTCTCCCGAATTGCAGGGCGATGAGAGCCTCGTCCGCGACGTCCCGACGACCCGCCTCGCCGAACTCTTCCAGCGCGACTTCACCACCCAGACCGAAGAGGTGACGACGTTCGTCCAGGAGGCGGACGCCGGCGAGCTGAGCCCGATCCTGGAGTTCAATCCCGCAGGCACACCCCAGGCCTACGTGCTTCTCAAGATCGTCGACCGCACTCGCGCCACCGAAGCCCTCCCCTTCAAGGACCTCGAACTCCAGACGAAGCTGCGCAAGGCCATCGCGGAGGAATCGTCGGAAGTCCGCGTGGCCAGAGGACTTGCGGACCTCGTCAGGACCACGCACCTCGCCCCGGAGCAGCTCCGCAAGGACTTCCTCTCCGCGGGCCGCCGCCTACGTTCGAAGTAGCCGTGAGGCCGCTTCGGAGAGGCTTCTGGCCTGCTCTGTAGTCACCGGCAGATTCCCCGGATAACCTCTGAACCCTCCAACGGCCCCCACGTTGACCCTGTGGAGCCTCGAAAAGCCCTTCGGGGCCACCCAGGCACCCCCAGAACGGCCCCGATTCGACGGGGTCCCCCCTCACGCGATCCAGCCCCTCTTCCGCTTTCCGGGGGAGGCGCATCGACAAGAACGCGCCACCGCTCATGAGCAACGACTACCGCGATATCCATATTGAGTCCTCCATGCCCAAGCCCTGGGAAGAGGAGGAAACGTTCAACGACGTCCTGTACGAGTGGATGAGCAAGGCGCCGTGGCTCCTGATCTCAGGCGCCCTGCACTTCGTCCTCTTCCTCATCGTCGCGGCCATCCCGTGGAGCGTCTTCGAGAAGACCCCCGACCAGAACGTCGAAGCGAGCATCGAGCAACCACCCCCCGAGGAGCTCGAGGAGGAAGAGGAAGAGCCCGAGGAGATCGAGGAAGAGGAGACCGAGGAAGAGCCGATCATCGAGGAGTTCGAGGTCTCGGACCACAACGAGACCGACACCAACGAGGACTACGAGTCCTCCGAGGGCAACGACTCGAACGCGGACTCGCCCTTCGATAGCAACAACTCCAACGCGGTGCTCGGCATCGGTGGCGGCGCGGGCGGCAAGTACGGTGGACGCTTCGGCGGCCGTCGCAACCTGCGCGCCGCGGGCGGCACCGGCACCGAGCAGGCCATCAAGGACGGCCTCGAGTGGCTCAAGAACCACCAGGACGAGAGCGGTGGCTGGGACGCCGACGAGTTCTGGAAGCACGACGACGACAAGGACAAGAACGACCGCGACGACGGCGGCGACGCGATCCACGACATCGGCGTGACCGGGCTCGCGCTCCTCGCGTTCCTCGGCGACGGCCACACGATGACCCGCGGCGCCTACAAGGACGTCGTCTCGAAGGGCATCAAGTGGCTCGCAGCCCAGCAGGACAAGGAGTCCGGCATCTTCGGACAGGAGATCGGCCAGGCGTTCCTCTACGACCATGCGATCGCGACGCTCGCCATGTGCGAGACGTACTACATCGACAAGTCGATCCTGCTGAAGACGAAGGCCCAGAAGGCGATCAACTACATCAGCCGTGCACGCAACCCGTACGGTGCCTGGCGCTACGCCGTCCCGCCCGATGGCGACAGCGACACCTCCGTCACCGGATGGATGATCTTCGCCATGAAGTCGGCCCAGGAAGGCAAGCTCGACGTCGACGAGGAAGCCTACGTCGCGGCGATCCAGTTCTTCGACGAGATGACCGACGAAGGCACCGGTCGCGTGGGTTACACCGAGCGCGGTTCACCGTCCTCGCGAGTCGCCGGCATGAACCAGGAGCAGTACCCGACCGACTCGGGTGAGGCCCTGACCGCCGTGGCCCTCCTCTGCCGCTTCTTCCTGGGTCAGAACCCGGACGATCAGACGATCATGAAGGACCACGCGGAGCTTCTGCTTCGCCGCCTTCCGAAGTGGGAGCCCGAGAAGTTCGGCTGCGACATGTACTACTGGTACTACGGCAGCTACGCCATGTTCCAGATGGGCGGCAAGTACTGGAAAGAGTGGAACAAGGCCATGAAGCCCGCCGTGGTGGAAAGCCAGCGCTCCGACGGCGGCACCGCGTTCAAGGGTTCGTGGGACCCGGTCGGCCCCTGGGGCTACGCCGGCGGCCGCGTCTACTCGACCGCGACCATGGTGCTCTGCCTCGAGGTGTACTTCCGCTACGCCAAGGTGCTCGGCGCGCGCTAAGACGCCCCACGAGCTTGCTCGATGGAACGCCCGTTCCGGCCATGGCCGGAGCGGGCGTTCTTGCATTGGGTCGACATCCTGCGCAGCGCGTGAACCGAGCGGCCCCGGGAACGTTCTGAATGCGTACGCAGCGCGAGACCAGGGCCCCCCGCAGTGGGCGGCCCGAGCCTGCGTTCAGGTGCGCGATCCAGGGATCGCGCGGACACATGCCCGGCGGTCCATGGGTGGACACGGGGAGAAGGTGTGTCCAGACCCAAACACGAGGTACACCATGGAACCAAGAGCCGACAGCGCCACGATCATCAGCACACTCCCGAAGAGCTGGGAAGACGAGGAGACCTTTCACGACGTCCTCTACGAGTGGATGGAGCGCGCCCCCTGGCTGCTGCTATCCGGCGCGCTCCACTTCGTTCTCTTCCTCGTCATCGCTGCCATCCCGTGGAGCGTCTTCGAACCCGCCGACGAACAGACCATCATCGCCGAACTCGAAGCACCGCCCGAACCCGACCCCATCGAAGAGCTCCCGGAGGAGCCCGATGAGATCGAGACGGAAGAGGTGATGGACGAGCCCGTCATCGAGGACTTCACCAGCACGGAATCGCTAGAGGACTCGAACGACACAGCCCTCTCCGACAGCGTCTCCCCCACGCCCAGTCCCAACCCGTTCGATCACACGGGCGAGAACGGCGTGCTCGGCATCGGCGGCGGAGCGGACGGCGGTCGCGGCCTCGGCGGAGGCCCTCCGCGATCCGGCGGTACGAAACAGACGAACGTCGCGGTCGACAAGGGCCTCGCCTGGCTCGCGCGCCATCAGGACGTCGACGGCCGCTGGAACGCCGACGACTTCATGCTCCATGACCCCGAAAGTGACCGCACGACCGGCGCAGGCGATCCGAACCACGACGTGGGCCTGACCGGCTTTGCGCTGCTCGCCTTCCTGGGCGACGGGCACACGTTGAAGCGCGGCAAGTACCGCGACACGGTCACCCGCGGCGCGAAGTTCCTGAGTCAGTCGCAGGATCGTGAGACCGGTCTCATCGGCCACGCGATCGGACACGGCTACATCTACGACCACATCCTCGCGACGCTGGCCCTGTGTGAAATCGTCCGCCTCGATCGCTCCGTCCACCTGCGCCAGCGCGCGCAGAAGGCCAGCCACTACCTGAGCCGCCACCGCCAGCCCTACGGGGTCTGGGGCTATCAACCGCCGCCCTTCGGTGACACCGACACGTCCGTGACCGGGTGGGCACTCTTCGCCATGAAGGCGGCGCAGGACTGCGGACTGGAGGTGGATCACGAAGCGTTCACGGCGACGCTCCTCTGGTTCGACGAGATGACCGAAGAGGCCACGGGTCGCGTGGGCTACACAGAGCGCGGGAGCCGCAGCTCGCGCGTCCTCGGAGTCAACGATCAGTTCGCGCCGGAGCGCGGCGAGGCACTGACGGCGGTGGGACTTCTGGGCCGCTTCTTCCTCGGACAGACGCCCGACGACTCACCGATCATGACGAAGCAGGCGGACCTGCTCCTGCGGACGCCGCCGCGCTGGAACCCGGAAGCGGGCGACTGCGATATGTACTACTGGTACTACGGCAGCTACGCGATGTTCCAGATGGGCGGTCGCCACTGGAAGGAGTGGAACCGCGCGATGAAGAGCGCCGTGATCGACTCCCAGCGGGCCGACGGGTCGTCGATGGGATCGTGGGACCCGGCCGGGCCGTGGGGTCCCCAGGGGGGCCGCGTCTACTCCACGGCGGCGATGGTTCTCTGCATGGAGGTCTACTACCGCTACGCCCGCCTGACGGGGACGCGATAACGGGCGGCGGGGGTGAACGCGGTGCGCGGGTCGAGTGAAATGGCCGGATGATCGCCGAGTTCATCGCACGCCAGCTGGAACACCGCTACCGCGTCCTCGTACGGAGCCTCGGGCACGGCCTGACGGAAGAGCTGGCCTGGAAGTCGATGGGAGGGCGTCCGCCCATTGGCTGGCATGCGAGCCACGTCGCGGAAGCGATGGCCAGCGCGGCCGAGGCGATCGCGCTCGGGCCGGGGGGGGCGAAGCTGTCGCCGACGATGGAAGCCTGTGCCGCCCGACGCGGCGCGGCGCCCGCCGCGTCTGCGCTGTCTACTGCGCCCGCCCAAGAAGCGACTTCCTACGCAACTACGGGACTTCCCGTGCTGGTAGCCGAAGTGAATCGCCTGTCTTTCCTGGTCCTCGGCGCGCTCAAGTCACTGACCGATGCCGACTTGGAGAGGCCGCCGCTCGTCGAGGTCCACCCGGCCTTTCGATCGACCTTGATCTCCCGTATGGTCTTCCTGGAAGGGCACCTGTTTCACGTGACCTACCACCTCGGCGCGATCGGGCTCCTGAGAGCCGAATGGCGCCTCGAGGCCTGAAATCGCCCTCGATTCCGCCCCATCACGGCAGGGCGCCAGCATGCCCCCACATATTGTGGTCGGATCCACCCTGGCGCCAAAAAGCCACCACTCCGTGTAGTTCTTCGGAGAGATGCCGGTTGTTCGGAGTGTCTCACTCTGCTATCCTTGCGGGTCAGCCAGCACCCCTATATATGGTGGCCGCAACTCGCGCCACGCGCACATATGGTGTCGCCGTGCCTACTGGCTGTCCCCGGAGCCAGATCCACCGCAACACCGATCGCTGCAGCCATTCCTGGCGCCAGCACAGACCGGCCCCACCATCCGCAACGAAGCCCACGGGCAGCGGATAGGCCAGGCCCCCCATTCTCTTCGCCCTCCGCACTCTCCTCCCCGCCTCTCGAAGCCAAGCATGGACCGCACCCACGCTGACGCTCCGGTCGCCACTCAGGCCGGAACCATGTCGCCCTCCTCCCACGCTGGATCTCCAGCCGTCTCCTCTCCCCGCACGGACTCCTCCGGAGCCCGCGGCTCCTTCGCCAACGACGCAGATAGCGCCCCGGGGATGAAGGTCCGGAAACGCAGCGGGCACCTCGAGCTCGTCGATCTCAACAAGATCGTGAAGGCCGTCAGCCGCTGCGCCGAAGGGCTCGCCGGCGTGGACTCCATGCGGATCGCCACCCGGACGATCAGCGGGCTCTACGACGGCGCCACCACGGCCGAACTCGACCGCCTCTCGATCCAGACGGCCGCCTCGCTGACGGCCGAGGAGCCCCAGTACAGCCGTCTGGCGGCACGCCTCCTCTCGACCTACATCGACAAGGAGGTCCAGAACCAGGAGATCTACTCCTTCAGCCAGTCGATCAAGGTCGGCGCCGACATGGGCGTCATCAACGAGCGAACCGCCAAGTTCGTGGCCAAGAACGCGCGCAAGCTCAACGACACGATCGAGGCCGACCGCTCCAGCCTCTTCGAGTACTTCGGCCTGCGGACGGTCTACGACCGCTACCTCCTCAAGCATCCCGAGAGCCGCAAGGTCACCGAGACGCCCCAGTACTTCTTCATGCGCGTCGCCTGCGGGCTCGCGGAGACGCCGGGCGAGGCCCGCGACTTCTACCGGCTGATCTCGTCGCTGCGCTACCTCCCGAGTTCCCCGACGCTCTTCAATTCGGGAACGCACCACCAGCAGCTCAGCTCCTGCTACCTGCTGGACAGCCCCCAGGACGACCTGGAGTCGATCTACGATCGCTACCAGGACATCGCACGCCTCAGCAAGTTCGCGGGCGGCATCGGGGTGGCGTACCACCGCGTCCGCAGCCGCGGCTCCCTGATCCGCGGTACGAACGGCGAGTCCAACGGCATCGTCCCGTGGCTCAAGACCCTCGATAGCTCCGTCGCCGCCGTCAACCAGGGCGGACGCCGCAAGGGCGCCGCGTGCGTGTACCTCGAGACCTGGCACGCCGACATCGAGGAGTTCCTCGAGCTCCGCGACAACACGGGCGACGAGGCCCGCCGCACCCACAACCTCAACCTCGCGAACTGGGTCTCCGACCTCTTCATGAAGCGCGTGGAAGCGGACGAGATGTGGTCACTCTTCGATCCGAAGAAGCAGCCGACGCTCACGGACACCTACGGCGACGAGTTCGAGCGACTCTACACCGAGGCCGAGGCACGCGGTGAATTCGAGCGCCAGGTCAAGGCGCGCGAGCTGTACTCGCGGATGATGCGGACGCTCGCCCAGACCGGCAACGGGTGGATGACGTTCAAGGACACGAGCAACAAGCGCTGCAACCAGGCCAAGAACCCGGGCAACGTCGTTCACCTCTCGAACCTCTGCACCGAGATCCTGGAGGTCACCTCCAAGGACGAGACCGCGGTCTGCAACCTCGGCTCGGTCAACCTCGGCAAGTTCGTCGTCACGGACGAGGACGGCACGAAGCGCTTCGACTACGAAGAGCTCGGCAAGGTCGTTCGCACCGCGGTGAAGTACCTCGATCGCGTGATCGACATCAACTTCTATCCGACGCCGGACGCGGCGGCCTCCAACAGCCGCTGGCGCCCCGTGGGCCTCGGCTGCATGGGCCTCCAGGACGTTCTGTTCCAGATGCGCATCGCGTTCGACGCACCGGAGGCCCAGGAGCTGACGGCGCGCATCCAGGAGCACCTGTACCTGAACGCCATGCGAACCTCCGCCAAGCTGGCCGCCGAACACGGCGCCCACGAGGCGTTCGCGGAGACGTGGGCCGCCGAGGGCAAGCTCCAGTTCGACCTCTGGGGCATCGAGCCGACGCTCAAGGAGGAATGGGCCGAGGTCAAGGCGCAGATTGCCAAGACGGGCGTCCGCAACTCGCTCGTCATCGCCATCGCGCCGACGGCGACGATCGCGAGCATCGCGGGCTGCTACGAGTGCATCGAGCCGCAGGTTTCGAACCTGTTCAAGCGCGAGACGCTCTCCGGCGACTTCATGCAGATCAACAACTACCTCGTGAACGAACTCAAGGAGCGTGGCATGTGGACCGAGTCCATGCGCTCGCGCATCAAGAAGGCCGAGGGTTCGATCCAGGACATCGACGAGCTGCCGGCGGACGTCCGCGAGCTGTATCGCACGGCGTGGGAAGTGCCGCAGAAGTCGCTGATCGAGATGGGCGCCGCGCGCGGCCCGTACATCGACCAGAGCCAGTCCCTGAACCTGTTCATGGCGAGCCCGACGATCGGCAAGCTCAGCAGCATGTACCTCTACGCATGGAAGCAGGGGCTCAAGACGACGTACTACCTGCGTTCACGGCCCGCGACTCGCATCCGGCAATCGGACAGCGGCACCGCCGCCGCGACCGTGAGCGACACGGACGCGGTCGCATGCTCTCTGGAGAACCCGGAGAGCTGCGAAGCCTGCAACTGATCCTTCAGGAAACTCCCGGGCGGCAGCATCCCCAGCGGAGTGCCGCCCGAAGCTGGCCCGGTACGCCGGCTGATCAAAGCCGTTGACCGAAGCTCCCGCCCGAAACTCCCGACCGCGACCGCACCACGAGCCCGATACCATGATTCTAGACCCCGGATTCGACCTGACCCTGCGTCCGATGAAGTACCCCGTGTTCTTCGACATGTATCGGGACGCGATCAAGAACACCTGGACCGTCGAGGAGGTCGACTTCAGCACGGACACCGTCGATCTCCAGAAGCGACTTCAGCCCGCCGAGCGCCACCTGGTCAACCGACTCGTCGCGTTCTTCGCGACCGGTGACTCGATCGTGTCCAACAACCTCGTGCTGTCGCTCTACAAGCACATCAACTCGCCCGAGGCGAGGATGTACCTGTCGCGCCAGCTCTACGAGGAAGCGCTCCACGTGCAGTTCTACCTGACGCTGCTCGACACCTATATCCCCGACCTCAAGGAGCGCGAGGAAGCGTTCTCGGCGATCCAGAACATCCCCTCGATCAAGCGCAAGGGTGAGTTCTGCTTCAAGTGGATGGACACGGTCGAGTCCCTCGAGGCCTGCCATACGCCCGAGGAGAAGCGACGGTTCCTGATGAACCTCATGTGCTTCGCCTGCTGCATCGAGGGCATGTTCTTCTTCGCCGCGTTCGCCTACGTCTACTTCCTGCGGAGCAAGGGTCTTCTCAACGGCCTCGCCTCCGGCACGAACTGGGTCTTCCGCGACGAGAGCTGCCACATGGCGTTTGCCTTCGAGGTCGTGAAGACGGTCAGGGACGAGTCGCCCGAGCTCTTCGACGATGAGCTGGAAAACCAGGTCGTCGAGATGCTGAAGGAAGCCATCGAGTGCGAGATGCAGTTCGCCGAGGATCTCCTGTCCGGCGGCGTGGCGGGCCTGAGCCAGGCCGATATGCGCAAGTACCTGGAATTCGTCGCGGACCAGCGCCTCTCCAACCTCGGGATGCCGCCCTACTTCGGATCCAAGAACCCGTTCTCGTTCATGGATCTCCAGGACGTCCAGGAGCTTTCGAACTTCTTCGAGCGCCGGGTCAGCGCCTATCAGGTGTCCGTCAGCGGCGAGGTCGCGTTCGACGAGGCTTTCTGATCGGAGAGGGGCTTTCTGATCGGAGAGGGGCTTTCTGATCGGAGAGGGGCTTTCTGATCGGAGAGGGGCTTTCTGATCGGAGAGGGCCGCCACCGGCGGCCAAGGAAAGGACCCAGTTCGGAAGGGGGCGGTTGTCGAACCGCCCCCTTCCGTCGTTCCGTGAAAGCGTTCAGCCGCCCGAAACGCAAGGCGCGCCAGCCCGTTTCCGAGCGCGCGCCATCGATTCCCAGGCAGGATTCTCGATTCATGCAAAGATCAGGAGGACGTCGGGCTCCGCTGAACGGCACCCGAATACGCATGACCCCAGGCCCCTTTCTCCTCTTCTCGAAAATCCATGAAGCAACTGCTCTCTCTCCTCGGCGCTGCCTGCCTTTTCGCTCCGCTGGGCTATGCCCAGGGCGCGGATGACTGCGCCAACGCGACCCCCATTTCTGGCTTCAACACGTTCGGCTTCGACAACACCAACGCAACGGGCGGCGGCCTCTCGGACTGCAACGGACTCGGGGTGCGCAAGGACGTCTGGTTCCGCTGGACGTCCCCGGCCACGGGCCCGATTCGCTTTGAGACGTGCGGGACCAACACCGCATTCGACACACGGATCGCCGTCTACGACGGCATCAATTGCGGCGCACTCAACCTCCTCGCCTGTGCCGCCCAATCCTGTCAGGGCCTTTCCAGCGTGACCTTCGACGCGATCTCCGGGCAGGGCTACCTGCTGCGTGTCGGATCCCGCGTGGTGGGCGCCGGAGGACCGGGTCAGTTCCGCGTCCGCGCCGAGCCCTGCCCCGCGACCAATGACGACAACTTCGAGCAGAACGATATCTGCGACGACGCCGTCGTGCTCGGTGACGGGACCTACCCGAACCTCTGGTGCGCCAAAGGGGATCCTGACTGGTACGAGTTCTGCGTGCCCGGCGGAGGAACCCTCACGATGGACGTGCTGTTCGCCACGGCGACGGGCGATATCGACATCTTCGCACTGGAGGGCTGTGCGATCGGCGCCGCCAGCCTCGGAATCGGCGGCTCGGGCACGGACGACGAGCAGGTCGTCTACACGAACCCGAACGCCACGCCCATGAGCGTGTTCCTCCGGGTCGAACTCTGGATCGACGATCCGACCGAGGACTGCAACGACTACACCCTCATGGTCACGGGCGCCGGTGGCGGGTGCAACGGCAACTCGATCGGCACGAACTACTGCATGCCTGCGCTCAACTCGACGGGGGCTTCCGCCCGCATCACGGCGATCGGTTCCACCACCGTCACTGACAACGACGTGACGCTCGGAGCCCAGCAGCTCCCCGCGCTCGCCTTCGGCTTCTTCATCACCAGCCAGACCCAGGGCTTCGTCATGATGCCGGGCGGCAGCTCCGGCAACCTCTGCGTGGTGGGCAGCGTCGGCCGCTACGTCGGTGGCGGACAGATCCAGCAGTCCGGCCTCGGCGGCACGATCGCCCTGCCCATCAACCTGAACCAGATCCCCCAGCCGAACGGCTTCGTCTCCGCGGCCCCCGGCCAGACCTGGAACTTCCAGGCCTGGTACCGCGACTCCAGCCCCACCGGCCCGACGTCCAACTTCACGGACGGTCTTGCGATCACGTTCCAGTAGCAAGGGAAGCGTGTGAGTTGAGCGGCGGCTCGCCGGTCCGAAAGGACCGACGGGTCGCCGTCTCATTGGCTCCCGCCCCCGGCGTCATCCGCCCGTCCGCCCGGCGGCACCGCCACCGAGGGCGACCCCGGAAGAACCGGCTGCAGCACCATGGCGAGGACGACCACGATCGCCGGAGCGATCAGGTTGTACCAGAGGAAGGCGACCTCGACGTCGCCGAAGTGCAGCGCGAGGATGACCGCTTGCGCGATCAGGGCAGCGACGAAGACGGCCGTCCCGTGGACCCATCTCACGAAGAACGCCACAAGGAAGATCCCGAGGATCGTCCCGTAGAACAGGCTTCCCAGGATGTTGACAGCCTGGATCAGGTTCTCGAAGAGCGAGAACACGGCGGCCGAACCGAGCGCAAGCAGGCCGAACCCCACCGTCGCCCAGCGCGTGCTCCGCACGGTCTGCGCCTCCCCTCGATCGGCGCGCGCCACGTCGACGACCGTCGTGGTCGCGAGTGCCGAGAGCTCAGCCGCCGTGCTGCCCATCCCGGCGCAGAAGATCATCGCCAGGAGCAGCCCGATCACGCCGACCGGCAGGTGCTGCATGATGAACGAGATGAAGATGTAGTCCTTGTCGTTCGTCTCCAGCGCCGGAGCCACCGTCGCGACGTGCTCCTTGAACTGCTGCTCCAGTACCTGACGCTCGCGGTCCAGCCGCTTGACCTCGTCGAGGGCAGAGGCCGCCGCCGCGCCGTCCTCGGCGCGCCAGGCGTCGGTGAGCTCCGTCGTGGCCGCCGCCCGCTCGGCCATGGTCTCCGCGTGCTGCACCTCCATCGCCTCCGTCACGCCCCCGGTGTCCTGGGCCCGCAGCGCCACGAGGTTCGCCTCGTTCCAGTGCAGCGGCGCCGGGTTCACCAGGTAGAACACGAACACCAGCACGCCGGTCCCGAGGATGAAGAACTGCATGGGGATCTTCAGGATGCCGTTCATCCAGAGCCCCTGGCGCGCCTGGGCGATCGACTGTCCGCTGAGATAGCGCTGCACCTGGCTCTGGTCCGTCCCGAAGTACGAGAGCTGCAGGAAGAACCCACCGATCAGCCCGCTCCAGAGCGTGTACTTGTTCGACGGATCCCAGGACAGATCGATGACGTCGAGCTTCCCGAGCGCGCCCGCGACGCGGAAGCTGTCGGCGATCCCCACGGTCCCCCCGAGCGAATGCAGCGTCAGCCCGAAGGCCGCGAGAATCCCGAGGAAGATCACGGCCATCTGCTGCTTCTGCGTCACCCCCACCGCGCGCGCGCCGCCAGTCGTCGTGTAGAGGATCACGAGCGCTCCGATGAAGACGCACATCCACGAAAGCGGAAGGTGCAGCACCTTGGACAGCACGATGCTCGGCGCGTAGATGGTGATGCCGGCGCCGAGGCTGCGGTGGATCAGGAACAGCCCGGCCGTCAACAGCCGCGTCCGGCCGTCGAAGCGCCTGCCGATGAACTCGTAGGCGGTGTAGACCTTCCAGCGGTAGTACAGCGGAATGAACACGGCGCCGATGACGATCATCGCGAGCGGCAGCCCGAAGTAAAACTGCACGAAGCCCATGCCGTCGAGGTAGCCCTGGCCGGGCGTGCTCAGGAAGGTGACGGCGCTTGCTTGCGTCGCCATGACGCTGAGGCCCACGCCCCACCAGCGCGTGTCACTCCCGCCGCGCAGGTAGTTGTTCTGGCTGTTGTCGCTGCGGGTTCGCCAGATGCCGTAGGCAACGATGAACCCGAGCGTCCCGAGGAGGACCGCCCAGTCGATACCCGACAAGGCTCAGCGCTCCGCGCGACGGACGAGCAGGTTCGCCAGGAGCCGATACGCTCCGGGGACGCCCGCCGGGAGCTGACGGAACAGGCTGATGCCTGTATAGAGGAAGCGGCCCTCGCCGAAGTCGCACGCGATGAGCGCCCCGCTCAGCGGCGCCTCGCCCGGATCGTTCCAGGCGATCAGCGCCTCGTACCCAGGATCGAGGTCACCGGCGAAGTAGAGCCCGCGCTCCTGGACCCAGCCGTCGAAGTCAGCCGCCGTGAGACGGTTCGGTTCGTTCATCAGCGGGTGGTCCGGCAGCAGGAACGTCGGCGCCGCTTCCTCCACCGTGACTCGGCCGCGCGTGAGGCTGAACGGCAGCGGCCCGAGCTCCCGCGGGTCGGTCATCATGTCGCGGCTCGCCGTGTTGTACTGCACGACCATCGTCCCGCCCGCCTTCACGTAGTCCATCAGCATGGGCTGAAGCCGCGCCATGCCCGGGACTGCGTTGTAGGCGCGGATGCCGATCACGACGGCGTCGAAGCGAGCGAGGTCCTCGGGCTCGGCCTTCTCGGGGTCGACGATCTCCACGGTCACGCCGATGCGGCGCAGCGCGCTCGCGACCTCGTCGCCCGCGCCGTTGACGTAGCCGACCGACTGGACGCTGACCTCGACGTCGAGCGGCACGAGTCGCACCTCGGCGGCCGAGTACCAGACCTGCGGCACGATGTGCGGGTAGTCGATCACGTGCTGCGTACGATCGGTTTCGCCGAGCGGCCCCTCGAAGGAGAGTCGCAGCGCGCCGTTCACGGCCTCCACAGTTCGCTCCAGCTGGATCTCGAAGCGGCGCCGATCCCCCCGCGCGAGACCCTCGATCGCAGAAGGCTGCTCCACGACGGTCCAGCCCGTCGGCGCGTCGACGCCGAGCGACCCACTGAGCCCGTCGCAGAGCGCCCGCACCTCGACGCTGATCTCGGCGCGATCGCCGGTGACCACCACGACGGGATCCGCCGGCTCGATCGAGGCCACGGGCGTGACGACGGCAGGTCGCGAACGCTGACCGTCGACGCGCTCGACCCACGTGTGCATGAGCACGCGTTCGGCGGAGAGAGCACGGCCCACAGGCTTCACCCGCAGATCGGCGCGGTAGACGGAGCCGCTGCGGGAGATCGGCTCGATGCCGACGTGCCCGGTGCTGGACGGGTCGTAGAGCGTGCCGAAAGGGTTCGCGAGCCAGTAGGGCTGATCGATGGGCGTGTTCGCGTCGGTTTCGAGAGCCACCTCCGCCTCCAGTTCCGTGTTCCAGGGAACGGTCTCGCCCACCGAGCGCGTCGCAGCGCGCGGCGGCGTCACGCTGATGAGTTCGAAGAAGTCACCTGGGATGCGCTGGGTCGCGACGATCGAGGTCGCGAGCGTCTCCCCCCGCGCCACCATCGCTCGCGCGGCCCGAGCCTCGATCGCCGTTCCCGTCACCTGCTGGAGAAGGTCGTGGACCGAAGCGAGCGTGCGGCGCATCCACGCCGCGTCGGCGCTCGCAGGATCCAGCGTGACGAGCGCTGCGGTGATCTTCGCACCAAGATTCGAGAGCGCTTCGAAGCTCTTCTCCGGTCGAAGCGGATCGTACGCCGCGACCATCGCGTCGATGGCCGCGCCGATTTCCGCGCCCCCTTCGATGCGATTCCACGTCAGATCGATGCCCGTGAAGATCCCGCCCGCGAACTCGCGCGCCGCCAGCGGCGCTCCGAGATCGAGGCGCAGGTACTCCTCCTCCGAACCGCGACGAAGCGCCGAGCCGAACCCCTGGCTGCGATGCTGACTCCGCGCGCGCCCGGCGATTTCGTTGTAGCTCATGCCGAGAAGGGAATCGTATCCCCCGACCTCCACCGTCGCCCAGTGCTCCGGGTCCGCCAGCGCATGATCGCGCACGTCGAGGCTCCACCACGTGCTCGCGTTGAAGAAGAGCCGCGTCGTCCTCCAGGGCCGCAGCCCCTCGGCGATCTGCTCCGGGAACGCGTCAGGATCCGCCGCCAGCGCGAACGCCTCGCGCGCGAGCAGCGCCGACGCCGTATGGTGCCCGTGCCCGCCGCTGCCGTCCACGTCGAACCGCGTGACGATCACGTCCGGGCGGAAGGTCCGCACCACGCGAACGACGTCGGACAGGATCTCGCGCTTCCCCCACTTGGCCAGCGCCTCCTCGGGGCTCTTGCTGTAGCCGAAGTCCACGGCGCGCGAAAAGAACTGCTCGCCGCCGTCGACGCGCCGGGCCTCCATGAGTTCCTGGGTCCGGATGACGCCAAGGCCAGGTCCGAGCTCCGGCCCGATCAGGTTCTGGCCGCCGTCGCCGCGCGTGAGGCTGAGGTAGGCCGTTCGCACCTTGGCGCCGTTCGAGAGGTAGCTGATCAGCCGCGTGTTCTCGTCGTCGGGGTGCGCCGCGAGGTACAGCACGCTTCCGACGACCCCGAGCTTCTGCATCCGATGCAGGATCTCACCGCTGTTCAGCTGCTCCGGCGGGCGCTGAGCAGCCGCCCGAGCCGGCGAGAGAAGCGAACAGGCGACGCACGCCGCGAAGAGAGAAAGGGAAGGCGCGATACGGCGAAGGAATGCGGGCATGGGCGAAAAAGGGGCTGAATGGGCGCGCGGCGGGGAGCAGCGCGCGCCACTTCTATCAGGTCAGGGAGACCTGCTGGCGGTCTGCGGCAGATTTGACGCCGTTTGGATTGCGTTGCCCCAACCCACGGAGTTTTCTCGGGCAGAACCCAGGCCACTTCGCGTAGAAAACCTGCATGTTCGCGAACCCGCTCGGACTCCTCGGTCTTGCCAGTCTGGCGGCGATCCTGGGTCTCCATCTCTACCGGCGCCGTCGAAGGCCGCTGGTCGTGAGCGCGGTGTTCCTGTGGGACGAGGTCACGAATGAAGCCCAGGGCGGACGCGCTCGCCAGCCGCTTCGGCGCAGCTTGTCGCTGCTGGCGGAACTCTTCGGCGCGCTCTTCCTGACGCTCGCGCTCGCGGGGCCGCGCTGGTTCGGGGCCGAAACCGCTCGGCACTACGTGGCCGTCATCGATTCCTCCGCGTCCCTGACCGCCCGGAGCGCCATCGATGGCACGACCGCCCGTGAGCGCGCCCGGGAAGCGGTCACGAGAAGCCTGCGAGAGATGCCCTCGGACAGCCGCGCGACCCTCGTGCTCACGGGTCCCGAACCGATCGTGCTGGCAGGCCCGTTCGCCTTCCGCGACGAGGCGCTCGCGGAGCTGGCGAAGCCCTGGCCGATCTTCGGCGACCACGACCCGACGGCTGGTCTGCTGCTCGGGGCCGAGCTGGCCGCGGGCGGGGCCATCGACCACGTGACCGATCACGTCTCCAAGGCGTCGGCGACAGCGAGCGCTACAGAGCGCATCCGCTGGATCGCGGTGGGTGAACCGGCGAGCAACGTCGGGATCACGGCCGCCCTTCGAGCGCGGACGACGGACGGCGACGACGAGATCCGAGTGGTCGTTCGAAACGCTTCCGACCGCGCCGCGACGCTGCGTTTGACCCTCGCGCCTGCGGACGAGCCGGGTACTGCGGTCGCCGAGGAGGCTCTGGTCCTCGAGCCCGACGAGACGCGCGGCTGGACCTACCGAGTGCGCTCGACGGCGCGGGTGATGGTCGCTCGCATCGATCCCGTGGGTGGCCCAGATGGTGCCTCCCTCGGCGCCGCCCTCGATGGCTTCCCGATCGACGACGTCGCCTACCTTGGCCCACCGCCACAGAAGACCCTGCGCCTGGCTTCACGGCTCGAGGCCGGCCCCTCCCAGGGCCTTGGGCTGGGCGCCGCAGGCTCTGCGGAGCGCTGGGCCGAGATCGTCATCGACGCCACGGCGGTGGGCTCCGACGAGAGCCCGCACCTGGTGATCTCTGCCGACGCGATCCCCACCGACCCCATGGCCGAGGCGCTCTCGAGCCCCTGGCAGCTCCTGGTGCAGGGCAGGGCGGCCGAACCGAGTCACCTCGTCGGCCCCTTCCTCCTGGACGCGAGCCACGGACTCCTCGACGGCGTGTCCTTCGACGGCGTCGTCTGGTCCATGGACGAGTCCGCCACCATCGACCCGGCGGCCAGCGTGCTCGCCTACGCGGGCGACACGCCGCTCATCACGGAGGCCTTGCTCCCGGGCTCCGCGCGCGTCTGGAAACTGCGCATCGACCCCGAGCGCTCCAACCTGGGCCGCTCCGCCGACTGGCCGATCTTGCTCGCGAACGCCGCCGAAGAGCGGCGCCTCGCCCTGCCGGGTCCGGATCGAACCTCCCTTGCGCTGGGCGAGCGCTTCCTCTGGCGCGGTGCCCCGAACGAGCCTTTGGAACTCGTGGCTCCGGGAGGCGCTCGGCGGATGATCGAATCGACCACTTCCACCGACCTGATCACGCCGCGACTCGATGAGCCCGGGCTCTGGGAACTCCGTCGTCCCCGGGCCGGTACCGGGGCCACCGCGGTGCTCCAGACGTTCGGCGTATCGCTCCTCGGCGCCGCCGAGTCGGACCTGCGCGACCGCTCCAGCGTCGACCCTGGTCCGCGCAACCGCGAGGACTTCGGTGACGCGCTCGCCCAGGGCGGGCGAACTCCCTGGCTCGAGTCCGTGCTGATCCTGCTGGCGGCCGCGATGCTCGGCCTCGACTGGTGGGCGCTGCGCGATCGAAGCGGAGGTGGCGCTTGAGCGCCCTGAGCTTCCAGCGGCCCGAGCTGCTCCTGCTATTCCTGCCCCTCGTGTGGCTCGCATGGAGGACGCGCCGGGAGCAGCACCCGATGACGACCGCGCTTCGGCTGCTCCTCGCGGCCGTGGTCGCTCTCGCCGCCGCCGGCCTGTACCTGCACGCGGGCACGGGCGGACGCCACGTCGTCTTCGTCGTCGACCGCTCGGCATCCATGCCCGCTGGGTCCGAGGAGCAAGCGATCGAGATGATCCAGCTCACGCTCGATTCGCGCCGCCCCGAGGACGAGGTCCACGTGATCACCTTTGGCGAAGAGGCGATCATCGATCGCGGCATCACGCGGGCGTCGCGGGGCTTCCAGAGCTTCGATGCGGCGGTCTCGCCGGACGGAAGCAACCTCAGCGCGGCGCTCGAATCCGCGCTCTCGCTGATTCCCCGAGGAGCGCGCGGCTCGATCGTTCTGCTATCGGATGGCGAGGCGGACGCGGAGCGTGAGGTCGATGGCGCGGTGCTCGCCGCCGCCGGTCGCGGCGTCCGCATCGACGTGCGCGACGTGGGCCGGATACGCGTCGGCGATACATCGATCGAGCGCGTCGAGCTGCCGTCCGAGGTCTTCACCGGCGAGCCGTTCCTGATCACCGCCTGGATCCAGTCCGCGACCAGAGAAGCGCGCACCGTGCGCCTCCTGCGCGGCGAGGATCTCCTGGAGTCGCGGACGGTGGAGCTGCCGCCAGGGCGCTCGCGAATCCGCTTCCGAACCGGGCTCACCGAGGCGGGGATCGGGACCTATCGGGTCGAGCTCGCCCCCGGAGCGGACACGGTCGACCGCGTCCCGGAGAACGACCGCGCACTGGCCGCCACGCGAGCACTCGGCGCCCGTCCCGTCCTCGTTCTGAATCACGACGGCGCCACCGACCCGCTGACGCTCGCGCTGCGCGGCGCTGGCATTCCCGCGGTTGCGATCAGCGTCGATGAGGCGCCGCGCCAGCTCGTCACCCTGGAGAACTTTCGGGCGGTCGTCCTCGAGAACGTCTCGGCTGCACGTCTGGGCCTGGACCGCACGGAACTTCTCCGGACCTGGACGCTCGACCATGGCGGCGGGCTCCTGATGACCGGCGGTGAAGCGTCCTTCGGATCCGGTGGCTACTTCCGCTCTCCGCTGGACGATCTCCTTCCGGTTTCGATGGAGCAGCGGCAGGAGCACCGCAAGCTCGCCGTCGCGCTGTCCATCACGCTCGACCGATCGGGATCGATGGCGGCACCGGCCGAAGGCGGCACCAAGATGGACCTTGCGAACCGCGGCACGGTCGAGGCCTTGAGACTGCTGTCCCCCAGCGACTCGGTCTCGATCATCGCGGTGGACTCGGCCGCCCACGTGATCCAGAGCCAGACCGAACTCACGGAACCCGATAAAGTCGAGGCCAAGGTCCTCGGGATCCTGTCCCGGGGCGGCGGCATCTTCACGGCGACCGCGCTGAAGGCATCGGCCCGCGAGCTCCAGAGCGCCTCGCAGGTCACGAAGCACGTCATTCTCTTCGCGGACGCATCCGACGCGGAGGAGCAGGCCGAGACGCCGCCGGTGATCGCACTGCTCCGCGACATGGGCGCCACGGTTTCGGTCATCGGCCTCGGTTCCGACACCGATCCCCACGCCGAGTTCCTGCGGGCTTGCGCCCGAAGCGGCGGTGGAGAGGCTTACTTCACGGCGTCGGCGTCGGAGCTCCCGCGCCTCTTCGCGATGGATACGCAGGCGATCGCTCGATCCACCTTCGTGACGGATCCGGTCGCCGTCGAGTCGCGCCGCGACCTGCTCGGGCTCGCGGACATGCCCGAGCTCCGGTTCCCGCAGCTCGGCGGCTACAACCTGACGTACCTCAGGGACGGCGCCTCGCCCGGCGCCGTCACGACCGACGAGTACAAGGCGCCCGTCGTCGCGTTCCACGCGCGGGGACTCGGGCGGGTCGCCGCTTTCACGGGGCAGATCGGCGGCGCGTACGGCTCGGCGCTTCCGAACTGGGAGGGCTTCTCGCCGTTCTTCGTGACGATGGTCCGCTGGCTCAGCGGCGTCGAGGCGCCGGTGGGCGTGTTCGCCTCGGTCGAACGCCAGGGGCGGCGCGCCGTCCTCTCGGTCGAATTCGATCCGGACGCGGCCAGGGGCGACCTCGGCGAAGCGCTCACCGCCAGCGTGACCGACAGCAGCGGGACGCATCGGGTGACGCTGGAGCGCGTCTCGCCCACGCGCTTCGAGGCGAGCCATCCGCTCCGCTCGGGTGAGGTGGCCGTGACCACGGTGGGACTGGAGTCTGGCTCCGGCGACATGGTGGCCCTGACGATGCCACCGACGATCCTGCCTTACTCCCCGGAATACGAGCGCTCCCCCGATCCGCGAGCGGGTGAGCGCCTCCTGCGCCGGGCTGCAGCGCGCTCCGGCGGCGTGATGAAGGTCGGAACGGCCGAGATCCTCCGCGGACCGCGGGGCGCCAGAGCGTGGAAGCTCCTGACGGCCGAGCTGATGCTGGCGGCCCTTGTGCTCTGGCTACTGGAGATCGCTGGACGACGACTCGACGTCTGGGGGCAGATCCCGTGGCCGAAACGATCGGTGAAGCGCGCGTCGACCCGCCGCTCGGAAACGGAACCTGCGATCCCCAGGACGGAGCCTGCACCAGCGGCCCCGACGACCCCGACGGCCCCGACGGCCCCATCGAGCGCAGCGCCGAAGCCAGCTGCTGGCCTGGCGAGCACCCTCGACGCCGCGAGGCGATCGAGCCGTGATCGACTGGACAGGGACTGAAGCGACCCCGAAGAAGAAGCGAGGCTCAGTTGGTGAAGGTCACCGAGACCCCGTCCGTGAAGTTCGAGACCGCCGAACCACCGACCGAGTCGCGGAACCAGCACTGGAAGTTCCACACGTCCCCCGGAAGCACCGAAACGAACCCGTTGGGCTGCGGCACCTGCGTCAGGTCGAGGAGGAGCGAGAACGCGCCAGCGGATCCGCTGTTCTGGATCTGCCCCGGCCCGACGTAACGGCCGATCGCACCCGAGAGACAAAGGTTCCCCTGGCTGCCACCTGGGTTGACGGCAAAACCCTGGGCGCGGCTCGTGATGAGGAATCCAAAGGCGAGCGGCGGAAGGCTCGTGGCGCCGATCGTCAGCCCGTTCTGGACGACCGAGGCGCTTCCGAACGCGCCGATCTCCGCGGAGTTCGTCGTCGAGTTCGGCACGGCTGGACCACAGTAGCTGGTGCCCAGACTGCCGGTGGGATCACCCTTCGCGATCACGAGATTGTCGAAGTAGTACCCCTCTCCATTGTTTCCGCCGGACGACAGCCGGATCTCGTCCCAGATCATGTCCTGGATCATCTCATCGAGATCTGCGGGACCCGTCGGATAGTCCGTCGCCGGGTCGATGTACATGCGAAGCCGCTCCATCCCGACGGTGAAGTCGATGCGCGTGACGATGCGCGCCGCCTGGGAGTCACTCGTTCCCGGGATCAGCACAGGGGGCGGGCCGGTCGGCCCTCCATCGTCGATGCCCCAGCCGTTCGATTGCCAGGGCGAACCGATGAACAGCACCTCTCCGACTCCCTGGAGGATCAGCGACACGCCACCGTAGTGGTCCGTGCTCCCGGTGTAGAGCTGCGCGCTGAACGAGATCCAGATCGTCGTGTTCTCCAGCCCGAAGACGCCACCGGCGTCGATGTCCGGGTGCGCGAAGACGTCGGGCTTGCGGTAGGCCTCACCGTAGGGAACGACCTGGCCCGCATAGACGCCCACGCCGTCGTCCAGCGGGAACGCGGGCGCGACCGACGAATCGAACAGCGAGATGTCCCCCGCGCCCTGAACGATGAACCACTCGTTGAGCCAGCCCTGGGCGCCGTTCTGGAGGTGAAGCTGGCCCGGGTAGGGGTACTCGAAGGTCTCGGAGCAGACGGGCAAGACCTGGGCCGATGCGCTCGGGGCAGCTCCCACGGCCAGGGACCCGAAGAGAAGAAGGGCGCCCAACGCGCCCGTGCAGGCAGATGACTTCATGAAACGATGGGCGGAAGAAGAAAGGGGATCACTGGGAGAGAACGAGAGCGGTGTAGGGCGCGATCGTCAGATCGATGCTGTACGCCATGCCGTCGTAGGGAATCGCCGAGGCGGTCACATCCGTCGAGGGATGGTTCGAGTACCCCGGGTCGTAGACGCTGGCATCGCTGTTGAAGCGCAGGCGCCAGAGACCGGGGCGCGGCACGCCGATCCGATAGCTCGGGAAGGTCGTGTTGGAGAAGTTCGCGAGAACGATGACGTCGTCCCCAGCGCCGCCCTGGTCCCAGCGATGGAAGGCGATGACCTTCGCACCGTCGTTGACGTGATGAACGCGGACGTTCTGGCCCTTGAGACCGGCCGTCGTGCCGCCGACGTTGCGCCGCAGGGCGATCAGATCCGCGTAGAGATCACGGATGCCCGCGAACTGCGCGAGCTTCGTCCAGTCCACTGGATCGGTATCGCGGAAGTACTCGTCCTCCAGGATCTCCTGGCCCTGGAACAGCATCGGCACGCCGGGCGACGTCATCACGAGCGCCGCCGCCAGCGTCGAGCGCTTCTTCGAGTACCAGCTCGCGGCGTTCCCTGGCCAGATCTCCTCCGGGACGCGCGAGCGGCCGTTGGCGACCTCGTCATGGGACTCCGAGTAGATGACCCGCTCGAAGGCGTCTGTGTTGTAGCGCGCCGTGATCGCGTCGCGCACGGACCACATGTCACGCCCTGCGTCGGAGGGGTTCACGACGGCCGCGCGGATCGGATGGACGAACTGAGCATCCCACTGGCCGTCGAACCCCGCGCCGCCGATGCCCGTGTCACGCGTGATGTAGTCGTTGTTCCGCAGGTCCTCGGCAACGATGTACTTCCAGGGCTGGCTGACGTCGATCTCGTTGTTGACCCACTGCATCAGCGACCAGCCAGACGGCAGGTCGCCGGTCGGCCCCGTGCGAATGTAGGCCGTCGCGTCGAAGCGCAAGCCGTCCATCCGGTAGTCCTCGAGCCACATCAGCGCGTTGTCGCGGATCAGCGCGCGAACCTCGGCGCGATCGTAGTTCGGGCGCGTGTTGCCCCAGGGTGTCTGGGCCCGCGTGTCGTCGTAGAAGTAGATGCCGCCCGAGTAGCCGGGCCAGGACCCGTCGAACTGCCAGTGCGGGATGTCGTTCGGCCCGAGGTGGTTGTAGAGCACGTCGAGGGTGACGGCCATGCCTCGCGCGTGCGCCTCGCGAACGAAGGTCTTCAGCGCGCTCACGCTTCCGTAGGCGGTTTCGGGCGCAAATGGATGCGCGGGGTTGTAGCCCCAGGAGTAGTCCCCCGGGAACTCGTTCACCGGCATGAGCGCGATCATGTTGATGCCGAGCGCCTGGAGATGATCGAGACGCTGCACCGCGGAGCTGAACGTCCCGGGGGCTCCACCCGCGGCGTCGTTGAACGTGCCGACGTGCATCTCGTACATCACGAGGTCGTTCCAGGCGGGCATCTGGAACGTACCCGTCCCCCAGTCGAACGCCCCGTGATCGACGACGATCGAATCGCTCGCGCTGTTCACGACGGAGAGCGAGCGCGGATCAGCGCGCCACTGCGTCGTCGTGCCTGCACCGATCACGTACTGATAGCGCGCCCCCGCGGCGACGTTTCGGATGTCGAGGGACCAGTGACCCGCGCCCTCACTGGCGAGCGGCGCCGTCGTCGACGACCAGCCGTTGAACGTTCCCGCGACGTGGACGGAGTTCGCGTTCGGCGCCCACACCCGGAACGTGGTGCCCCCACTATAGGGGGTCGCGCCGACGCCGGGGCGCGCGGAGGGCAGCGGGCTCTTCTGGATGTCGAGCCCGAACACCGTGTTGCCGGGGCGGTAGATGCTGACGTACCAGGTGCCGGACTGCAGCGGCTGAGCCGAGGCCTCCGTCAGCACGACGGACTCGTTCGATGTCCCCGGGGTCGCGGAGCGAGCGTCCCACTCGGTCAGCGTCGCCGGCGCCCCGCGACGCAGGAACAGGTTCGCCCCCGTGCCGACCTGCTCCGTCAAGGTCACCCGCAGTTCGGCGTCCCAGTTCTGCACCACCACGACGCGATGCTCGAACGCGGGCGGCGCGATCCCCTGGGCGCTGCGATCGGGCCGCGGGGCCAGCGGGCGAGTCGCACCGATCTGAGGTAAGAGCGAGGCGGCGAAGAGAGCAGCGCTGAAGATCATCGATTCGGGATGTCAGGGGTGGACGGTCGTGGCCTGTCTAGCTTGCATCAGCGGCGTGATTTCAGCAATCGAGGAGGCCGCCGCGGGCGAGTGACTCCAGCGCGCCGGAAAGCTCGAGGTCGGATCGAGCCGGAAGGAACAGGCCCCCGTGACGCCGTACGGCCTCCGCGAGGCCGCTCTGGAGCCGCGCCAGGCGCTCGGCGTAGCGCCTGAGCGTCGAGCGATCCACGACCACCTCGCGGATCCCCCCGTGCTCCGAGTCCACGAGGCGCAGGGCTCCGTGGGCCTCGGGTTCGGCGTCGTCCTTCGACAGGACCTGAAGCAAGACGACGCGACCGGCGTCACGCGCGAAGGGTTGGACGAGGCGGCCCGGGTCCGCTGGCACCAGGAAGTCCGAGACGACGACGCGCACCGAACTGGGACGCGCATCCCCACCCGCCTCGGCCACGAGGTCGTGCAGGGGACGTTTCGAGGCAAAGCGGAGCCCTTCCCCCAGGAGCTCCTCGACCGAGATCCGCTCGACGCGATCACCGAGGCCCACGAGCCGAACGGCGTAGCCGCCGGCCCGGGCTGCCCGGGCCAGCACGGCCACCAGATCGACGGCGCGCTGGGCCTTCGATTCGGTCGTCGCCATCGACGAAGAGGTATCGACGAAAAGATCGAGCCGCGGCGCGACCTCCTCCCGGTGCACGCGCACGAGGACCTCGTCGCTCCTCGCCAGCGCACGCCAGTCGATGTGGCGTACATCGTCACCCGGTGAATACGGTCGCCTGTCGTGGAACTCCATCGACGACCCGCTGCCTCGGCCGAGCAGGTCGCCCGTCACGCCGCCGCGGGGCGCGTGATGGAGACTGAGGGTCCAGCGCGCTCCCTCGCGGAGCGCGGCTTCCGAAGGCGACACGAATTCGCTCACCGGTCGGAACGTTCGACGGGCACTGCCTGGCGCGCGGTCGCGGTCTCCCGGACGGCGCGCAGGATCTTGGGAAGCGCCAAGACGATGCCGAAGAGCGCCAGCGGCAAGAGGATGAAGAAGACGCCGTCCCGATGGTCTTCGAAGGCGCTCACGCTACCGGCCATCGTCCGCACCGGATTGCCGACATGGCGAGTGCTCCTCAGTTCGTAGCTCCCCACGACGAGCCCGAAGATGGCCGGCACCAGCACATAGAGAAACGGGCTGAAGAAGGCGATCGTTCGCATGAACTTACGGCCCCCACTCGTGTTGCGCGTGAACATGGCGAGGATCCCGATTGGCACGAGCGTGTAAAGGACCGCGTACACCGCCGACAGCAGCAGCACCGCCCCTCCCTCGCTGTTGAGGCTGGAACTCGCTGGGGTCCGCGCATACGACGGCGGTTCGGCGAAGAGCGCGATCGCGAAGCCGCCGGCCACGAGGACGGCGAGGTGGAGCAGCAGATACGCAGCGCCACGTCCTCCCCCTGGGTACCACGGCAGCGTGAGGAACGCGAGCCACGGCCTCCTTGGCACCGTGGGCCCAACCCGCCGCCCGAGCCGTTCCGGCTCGCTGCATAGAAATACGGAGACCGCGGTCAGCGCGAAGATGCCGACGACGGAGAAACCGAAGACCCCTTCCCGCGGCAGCCCGACCGTCGCCAGCCCGACGTTCAGGGCGACGAGGGCCAGCAAGGCGAATATGGCGACCGAGCCCAGGATTCGGACGTTGCTGGATCGATTCTCCTCCTCGTGGGCGAGCAGGTTGCAGGTGATCACGAAGGCCAGCACCCCTAGCAGGGTGAAGACCACGAGGATCTGGGGCAGCGCAATCCAGAACTCGGTGTCCGCCATCTGATCGGGACGATTGATGAACTCCTGGGCCAGCGCGGCGGCCCCTGAGACCAGGGACGCGAGCCCGCCACCCAGCATCACCATGAGCAGCACTCGAAGCAGGCGATTCCGGGTCACCGCCGACAGCATGATGGAGAACGTCGAGAGCCAGACGCTGGCATAGGCGGTCAGCGCCAGCACCACCCCCAGGACGAGCATGTCCACGCCCCGCAGGAGAAACGCCGTGGCCAGGAACGGCAGGAAGACCGCGAGGAGCAGCGCCGACTGCACGACGGCAGCCAGCAGCTTGCCCATCACGATCTGCCTCGGCTTCAGGTTCGAAAGCACCAGCATCTCGTAGGTGTGATCGTCCCACTCGGAGCCCATGGAGCTGAACGCCTGGAACGGCACGACCAGCATCATCGCGCCGCAGACGAAGACGTAGACCACCGTGAAGAAGCTGCGCCCGGGCTGGGTGTTCGAGTCGCTCAGATCCAGCGCCATGATGACGCAGGAGAGCAGCGTGATCAGAACGGTCGCCACGAGGGCCACCGTGAAGACCCGACCGCGCTGGGCCTGCCGCACCTCCTTCACCAGCACGGGATTGAGCCAGTCCCCGAGGCGCTCGAAGATCCCGTGCGGGCGCTCCCCGTGGGCGTCGGAGCCTGGCAAGGACTCGATGGAAGCAGAGTTCGTCATTGCAGCGTCCCCTTGGTCACGGAGAGGAACACGTCCTCGAGGTTCGTCACGCGGGCGGCGAAGTCGACCGGCTGAACGCCCCGACGCACGAGTTCCGCCAGGAGACTCGCGCGATCGGCGTCGCTGCCCGCGAAGGCGAAGACGATCGCCTCGCCCTGGAGGCGTGCGCCGAGCACGTGGGGCATCTCGGCGATGGCACGAAGGCCTGCCGCCGGGTCACTCAGGACGCGGCAGGTCACCTCCGCCTGGGCCCGGGTCGCCCGCATCATCTCATCCACGCGCCCCTTGGCCTGGAGCCGACCGGCTTCGATCACCGCCACCGAATCGCAGACTTCGGCGAGTTCGGTGAGGATGTGCGAGGAGAGCAGCACCGCCTTGCCGGTATCGCCCAGCGCGCTGACGAGTTCCCGAAGCTCCACGCGCGCGCGCGGGTCCAGGCCGGCCGCTGGCTCGTCGAGGATCAGCAGCTTCGGATCGTTGAGCAGGGTCTTCGCGAGACAGAGCCGCTGTTTCATGCCCTTGGAGAGCGCGTCGATGTGCTTGCCGGCCAGGGGATGGAGCGAGGTGAAGTCCATCACGCTCGCGAGGGTCTGCGAGCGCACTCGACCCCGAAGTCCATGGGCCCGCGCGAAGAAGTCGAGGTACTCCGTGACCGTGGTGGCGCCGTACGCCCCGTAGGAATCGGGCATGAAGCCCAGGCGCGAACGGACCTCGCGGGCCGCCGCCAGCACCGAAACGCCATCGACGAAGACGTCTCCGCTATCGGGCAGCTCCAGCGTCGAGATGATCCGCATCGTCGTCGTCTTGCCGGCGCCGTTCGGGCCGATGAAGCCGCAGATCTCGCCGGGCTCCAGGGAGAACGACACGCTGTCGACCGCCTTCGTCGGGCCGAACTGCTTGGTGATCCCTCGGATCTCCAGTGCGCTGGTCATGGGCGCCACCTTTCCGGGTCCGGATCCATCAGCCCCACGATGCCATGGACGCCGTGCAGCTCCGTCATCTCGACCGAGCATTCGTCGACGCCCGGCCCCATCTTCGCGGCGACCGCGAGGTAGCCGCAGCGGGGCAGCAGAGCCGCCTCGAAGATGGGGTCGTCGCGGGCGTCCTGGAATCGCTTCTCGATCGTCGCCTTCGACTCCCGCGAAAGGGTCGCCGTGGCGCCGAGGGGCACGCCGGTCGCCGTCCCATAGATCGCACCGTCCGGAGCCCGCACCTGGAGTCCTTCGAGGTCCACTCCGAGCGCATTGGTCACCGTCATGGTGTTCCCGTCGGGCGGCGTCCATTCCAGCCGCGCCCGCGTCGTGTCGGCCGAGATCGAGACGTGCTGCGTCCGCTCCCGCACCGGCAGGAAATCACCGGAGAGGACCAGCTGGTTCCCGTCCATCTCCACGACCCGCGTGCGACCTTCCTCGCCGCGGTCGGGCACGAACAGCGTCGTGCTCGGCAGCGGCTGCAGGGTCTGCCCTCCCCTGCCGAGAACGAGTTCGCGGCGCAGCATCGCGGTCGCCTGGTCCTGCATCTGATCCACGATGGTCAGCGAGTGAGCAAAGCCCTCCGTCCCGAAACCCTGGCGCAGGAGCCCGAAGGCAACGATGAGAGCGGTCGTGAAAGCCGAAAGGGCGGGAACCATGAAGAGCAGGAGGCCCGGCCGCTTCTTCTTTCTGGAGTAGATCACGCTGCCCGGACCGACCAGCAGCGCGAAGATCGTGAGGATGCCGAGCACGGGCCGGATCGGAAGGGTCTCGTCGGGAAACGGCACGGCCCACGTCCGGAAGCGCGCCCGGTCCGCGAGGTCTAGGATCGAGGCGTAGTACCGCGACTCGGGATTCTCCGAGTAGGGCAGCGTGCCGGCCTCGGGCAGGGCCCGATCGAGGATCTTGAGCGCCCCTGTGAACGGGCGGTGCTCCGGCGAGGGTCCGTCCGACTCCTGAAGGAACGGGAGTGCGCCGTCCTTCACCTCGAGCCTCGCGAGCAAGCCGAATCCCGCCCGGAACACGGAGACCTCCGCCGCAAGGTCCGCCGCGATCGCACGGGCCATGTCATCGGGCTCCAGCGCGAGCTTCGGAGACATCATGCCCGCGAGCCCCTCGATCGCCCCGAGGCGTCGATCCAGGTCATTCCCGACGAGCACCAGCTGGCCGCCCTGGCGCGTCCATTCCAGAAGCCTCGTCCAGCGCGGATCCCGACGGAACTCACCGTCCACGTCCACGAACACCGTGTCCACGGACGACCAGCCCGCGGTGAGGGTGGGCATCTCCTCCAGGGCCAGCGAGAAGAGCGCCGCCGCCTGATCGCTGGAACCCGAACGACGACTTCCGCCCGTGGGATCCTGGAACACGCCGCGGATCTCCATGCCGTCATCCAGCGGCAGGACGGAACGGAGCGTTGCCAGACGGACATCGGAGAGCTTGCTTCTTCCGAGGAAGCCGATCACGCGACCCGTGAACTGCGCGGAGTCCTCCGCGATGGGCAGGACCAGGGTGTGGCGATCCCCGCCGCTCAGCAGAGTCAAGTAGAAGCTGGTGCGACCGTCGGAGCGACCGATCGGGAGAAGGCGCTCCAGCGTGCGCGTGGTCCCGGGCTCCAGTGCCAGGGCGAAGGACTGCTCACTCCGCGCCATCCTGTTGCTCCAGGAGGTCTTGATGGAGACGTCCAGCGACTCGCGCGCGAAACCGTCGTTCGACACCCGGAATCGCACGGGAGCGAACCCGCGGCGCACCTCGGTGGGGACGAACGACTCCGCCGTCACCCGTAGATCTCCCACGTGGTACGTCGTTCCCAGCTGCGGGCGGAGAGCGAAGGCGCTCGCCACGGACGCCAGGAGCAGCGTGCTCACGAGCCACGTGAGGGCTCTCCCCCATGACCGCGGGCTACCCACGTCCACGCTCCATCTCCGGCACGGCGCCGAGCACCGCGTTCGCCATGTCGCGGCCCGTCTTGCCGTCGAGGCGCGCCTTGTAATCCAGCGCGAGCCTGTGCCCGAGCGCATGGGCCGCCACCGCGCGCACGTCGTCGAAGCCCACGTTCGGCTTGCCTCCGAGAAGCGCATGGGCGCGCGCGCTCTCCGCGATCGAAATCGCCGCCCGCGGGGACGCGCCGAAGCGCACGTACTGCTTGACCGCCTCCGGCGCGTCCGGGCTCGTGGGATGCGTGGCCGCGCAGATCCGCGCCAGCCACGACGCCACGGCCGCCGGCAGGAACACGCCGTCGACCACGCCGAAGAGTTCCCCGAGCGACTCCGCGTCGAGCACCGCCTTCGGCTCGGGCGCGCGGCCGCCGCGGCGCTCGGTCACGATCCGCTCGAGCGTCTCGCGCCCCGCGTGCTGGACGTCGAGCTTGAAGAGGAAGCGATCGAGCTGGGCTTCCGGCAGCGGATAGGTGCCCTCCAGCTCGATCGGGTTCTGGGTCGCGAGCACGACGAACGGCTGCGGCAGATTGCGCGTCTCGCCGAGCACGGTCACGCGGCGCTCCTGCATGGCCTCCAGGAGCGCCGACTGCGTCTTCGGGGAGGCGCGGTTGATCTCGTCGGCGAGGAGAACGTTCGTGAACACGGGGCCGGGGTGGAAGACCATGGTGCGGCCCCGCTCGGTCTCCTCCAGCATGTGCCCACCGGTCACGTCCCCGGGGAGCAGATCGGGCGTGAACTGCAGGCGCTTGAAGTCGAGCCCCAGAAGATGCGCGAGGGCCTTCACGAGTTCGGTCTTGCCGAGCCCCGGCAGCCCTTCGAGCAGCACGTTGCCTCGCGCGAGCACGGCGACGACCACCATGCGCGTGAGGTCGGGCTGACCGAAGATCACGGCATCGAGTCCGTCGACCAGCGACTGCGCGCGCGCCTGGGCGGGCTGGATCACGGACGGTGGCAGGAGCGCTCCTTCCGGGGAAGACGAAGCGGGCGGGGTCTGGGGCGTCATGCGGATCAGCGGTCGAAGAACTTCGAGACGGCGCGGCGGTGGCGAGGGTCGATGCGGCGCTTCCAGGCGGAGGAGCCAGCCGAGGTCGTGGCGGGCGCGCTGCCGCCTGCAGCCTCGCCCGCGGAACCGGAAGGAATGGGCACGGCGACGCCGACACCGATCAGCGTGGAACGGTCGAGCGTGGCGTACTCGGCGGGCGTCAGGCGCCGGGACTGGAACGCCTCCTGTGCGAACGGATCCGACGGCGCGCCGATCCCGAGTTCCGCGTCGCCGCGTCCCTGGGAGATGCCGCCGGTCCCCGGCGTGGCCGATGCCTGGGCGGCTCCCCCACCGGGGGAGCCTCCGGAGCCCTTTCATGGCTCGCCAGACGACGCGCATCGATCGCATGGCTCCTGCCCACAGTCGGGGCAGAGCCCCAGCATGGCGAGCTGTTCGTCGGAGAGTTCGCGCAGCTCGCCCGCGGGCTTGAACGACGACGGTGAGCCCTTCAGCGAATTCTGGAGGGAGTCGACGCGGGCGCTGGAGAGCAGACCGGCATCCTCCAGGGCGCTGAGCGGCTCCGACATCGCGGACTCCAGCGCGGCGCTCAGCCTCTGGAGATCGTCCTTCGAGAGCTCCGAGAGATCGCCGGCCGCGAGCCTCGACAGCTCGGCCAGAGCCATGTCCGACAGGCCTTGCTCCATGGCCTGGAGGCCGGCCTGCCTCTCCTCGGATCGCACGTCGGAAGCAGCGCCAGGTGCGGCATCACCCGAGGCGTCACGCGAAGGATCGAGCTGCTGCTCGGCCAGGGACTCGAGGGCGGCCTTCGCGTCGGCGAGGGCCTCTTCGGCGCGCGCCGCGAGCTGCTCCTCCATCCGATCGAGCGCCTCGTACGTCGCCTCGATGTCCGGGTCGTCCTGGATGGCCTCTTCGAGTCGCTCCAGGGAAGCCTCCAGCTCGGCGCGCTCCTCCTCCTCGAGGGCCACCTCCTCGTCGAGCACCTCCAGCTTCTCCATTACGTCCGCCAGCCGCTCCTGGAGCACCTCCGTGATCGCGCCCTGTCCGCCTCCGGCCAGTGCGCGCAGCGGCACGTAGCGCGTCGCGAAGAGGGCCGCAGCCCCGAGCGCCATTGCCAGAACCGTGCGCGACCACCGAGCGCGCGGGACGTCGATCACGCCTCTGGCGCGGGACTCCGCATCGCTCCGCCACGGCGCGGCTGACGCCTCCGTGATCTCGTTCGCCGTCACGACGCGACCGCTCGCGTCCGAACGCAGGTCGAGCCAGAGCGCGGCCTCGCGCCGGGTCATCGCGCCCTCCCCGGCGTGCCACCAGGCCGCCGCGCCCACGACCAGCCAGCTGGCGCCGAGCATGATCCAGGCCGAGCCGGAATCGATCAGATCCCGCCCGAGGATGGAGCGGCCCACGAGGAGCGCCCCCGCGAACGCCAAGCTTGAGCCGAGGACTCCACGCGCGGTGGTCTCACCCCACAGAGACAGCCTGGAGCCCCTCACCACGCGGTGGTAAAGGGGCTCCAGGCTGTCGCTGGCCTTCGAGGTGGTATCGGGAGAGTTCATGGACAGGCGGGCGTCGCAGCGGGGGAGCTACGGGCCAGGGCTGCCTATCTTCTGCGCTTCCCGACCGAACTTGCCATCAAAACTTGGGACGATCGATCTGGAGCGCCTCCAGCATCTTCACGACGAGCCGGCAGATGCGGCGCATCTTGTCGTAGTTGATCTTGTCCGGCGTATCGGTGGGCCTGTGGTAGTCCTCGTGGACGTCGCAGAAGAGGAACGCGACCGGCAGGCCCATGTGCTTCTCGAAGTTGTACTGATCCGAGCGGCCGTAGTAGGCGTCTGCCGAGCCCACCTTGGTGAAGCCCTCCGATTCGGCGTTGGCCTCGACCACCTGGGTCAACGCGCTGTACGCCTCGTGGTCCTTGGTCGGCGTGATCAGCAGCTCATTGCCTGCGTTCCGCCCGATCATGTCGATGTTGATGTTACAGAGCGCCGTCAGCCCCTCGGGCAGGTACGGAGCTTTGCACCACGCCTCGGAGCCGAGCAGCCCCTTCTCCTCCGCGCTCACCCACATCAGCATGATGGTGCGACGCATGGGACCGTACTCCTTGAGCGCCTCGGCGATCGCGAGCAGGCCGCAGGTCCCGGAACCGTTGTCATCCGCGCCGTTGAAGATCGCTCCGTCAGCCTGTGCGCCGACGTGGTCGTAGTGGGCGGAGAGGATGATGACCTCCTTTCTCAGCTCGGGGTCCGAGCCGGGCCAGATCCCGCAGACGTTCTCCATGACGGCGTCCGCCACCTTGCCTCGACCACAGGACTCGTCGAAGCTGAGCCCGGTGGCTCCGCCGATCGCCAGGTCTTCGGGCAGGGCCGCGACGAGCGCCCTCGCCGTTTTCTCCGAGACGTGGACGATCGGAAATGTGGCCCGACCGTCACCGCCGCGGCGGTTGAGACTCGTCCTGGACATCACCTCGGTGTCGCGGGCGTATTCCTCGGCGACGGGCTTCGTGTTCTTCTTGCCAGGCAGAACGATGACGCCAAGAGCGCCGCCCTCCTCCAGGTCACGGGTACGTCGACCGGAGAGCCCCTCGTCGTTGACGCCCAGGATCCACTTCCCCGTGGGGTCGATGCCCTCCAGCTCTCCCTTCGAGAACGTGCCTCCCCAGACCGCCGGGCCGGTCGCCGTACGCATGCCGTACGCACGCTGGGAAAGGAAGTAGTCTTCGCCGATCTTCAGGTCCATCGACATGGCGCCCGGCCCCGCGACCTTGAGGTAGGTCTTCGACATGTCCAGACCGAGCTGGGGATACGACCACTCGTAGAAGTACGAGCCCTCCTGGGCGCCCGGCTCGAAGCCGAACCGCATCAGCCGCCCGCGGATGTAACGGGCCGCAATCTTCAGCTGCGGCGAGGGGCTATCGCGCCCCATCATCGCGTCGGAGGCGATGAAGTAGAGGTCCGAGCGGATCTCATCCGCCGAGATGGTGTCGAGCGCGCGCTGCAGGTTGGAGGCGGCGGGCGCTTCGAGAACGGCGGTGGCTCCCTCCTGGATCGGCAGACAGACGGCCGAGAGGAGAAGCGGAGCGACAAGCTGGGACGCAGTGAAGATCATGGTTCGGACAGCAATGGGATACGGGGCGGTAGTTTAGCCCAGACCGTCTCCCGATCACTGTTCGCTTTCGGTTCACCAGGAGCCGTGCTGTCCGCAGCCGCAGAAATAGCCGCCAGGCGTGCCGATCGGGCTCCCGGGAGGAGCTACTGGCGCGGCGGAGTTCGGCCCCTCGGCCCAGGGGCGGGCGGGGCGGTCCAGGAGCGCCAGGATCTCGTGACGGAGGTCGCTATTGCCGGCGTCGACCGCCGAAGAGGTCGAGGCGGTCTCGAGCGCACTCCGGAGTACTTCGACCACGGGCCGGGCCGTCCCCTCCGCGCCGTACGTACGCATCATTTCCTCGAGTACGACGGCCTGGACCATGCGCTGCAGCTGGAGCGCCTGGCCCTCCGGACGCTCCTCCGCGACGGTGTCGCCGAGCCCCGCCACGCCCATGAGTCGGCGAACCACCTCGTCGGCGCCGAGCGAGGCGTGCAGCGGCGACCGGGCCGACTGGAGCTCGGCGCGCAGGAGTCGCTCGCCGTTCAGAAGCCCGCGCACGGTCCCGCGCGCGAGCACCTCGGCCGCGCCGAGCCAGTCGAAGGCCGCGCCGGCGCGCCGCTCGAACGTCTCCCGGGACGAGCCGAAGCCCGGCGGCCTCGGGAGGAAGAGTTCGGCCACGCCGCGCGGAACCGCGAGCGTCTCGGGCGCCAGCGTCAGCATGAGCACGTCGAGCGCGGCGCTCTGCACCTCGGGATCGACCGGCAGCGCCGGCTGCGCGCCAGGCTGGTTCATCCCGTGGAAGTAGTCGATGCCCGCGACGGCCTTCAGCGCCGCGTCTACCTGATACCGGTGGTGCATGTAGACGGGAACGAAGACCTCCTCGAGCTCCGCGAGCGCGCGACCGGAACGAAGATTCCTGCGACCGAAACGCGCGAGCGCGACGCGCCGCACGTTCAGCGATTCGAGCAGCGCCGCCACCGGATCCGCGCCGTCGTCCCACAGGTTCGCGAGCGGCTGGGCCGCTCCGTCCGAGCGCGCGTCTTCGTCCGTCAGGTAGCGCAGCCCGCGCTCGCGCGCCGCTCGAACCCGACGCTCGTAGAACGCCGTCACGGACTGATCCTTCGAGATCTCCGCGTAGAGCATCGCGATCGCGTGCCTGTCCCAAGCCCCAAGACCAACGGCGTAGGCATCCGAAACGTCGATCCCGCCCTCGCCGTCGAGCCCCACGCGCGGCGCGGGATAGTCCATCACAGACGCGCGCTCCTGCGTGCTCGCGGCGAAGTTGTGCGAAAGGCCGAGCGTATGGCCGACCTCGTGGGCGCTGAGCTGGCGGATGCGCGCGAGGCTGAGTTCGATCGGGTCCTCGGGAGCGCCCGTGCCTGTCTTCTCCACGCCGAGGAGCCCCTCGAAGAGCAGCCGATCCTGACGCACGCGCAGCGAACCGAGGCTGACGTGACCCTTGACGATCTCGCCGGTGCGCGGATCCGCGATCGCGTTCCCGTAGGACCAGCCTCGCGTGGAACGGTGCACCCACTGGATCACGTTGTACCGAGCGTCCATCGGATCGAGCCCTTCGGGCGCGACCTCGACGCGGAAGACGTCGGGGTAGCCTGCGTCACGGAACGCTTCCTCCCACCATGAAGCGCCTTCGACGAGCGCGGTGCGGATCGGCTCGGGCGCGGCGCGGTCGACGTAGTAGACGATCGGCGTCGGAGCGCCGGTGTCGGGATCGCGCTCGATGCGATGACGAATGGCGAGGCGCTGCTCGATCGGCTCGTCCAGCGCGACGCCGTAGTCGATGTAGTTCGTGGAGAACGCGCCCATGCGCGGATCGAAGAGCCGCCGCTCGTAGCCGTCGTCGGGGAGCTTCAGGAAGCCGACGCGCTGGACGAACGTGAGCGCGGCGCCCTCGGGTGCGGTCGCGCGGGCGAGGCGTCCGGGCTTGTCGCTGGTGAAGGTCAGGACCGACGCGAACTCGAGGTTCTCGGGGAACGAGCGGCAGCGCGCCACGTCGAGGCCCGAGCGGTCGGCATCCAGTCGATAGCTGCCTTGGCCCGTGCTGCCGAGCTTCGAGGCGATGCCGTGCAGGTCGCGGATGAGCAGCCCGGTCAGGTCGATGCGAAGCGGGCCGTCACCTTCTCGCGGCTCCGGTTTCGCGCCGAAGAGCACGGAGGTCGCGAAGGACTGGGCGGCCGCGGAGCGCTCGAGGTCCGAACCGGCTTCTGCGCGGAACTTCGTGTTCAGCTCCTCCAGCAGGACGCGCCCGCCCACGGTCCGGAAGCGCACGAGGCGCGCGCCACCCATCTGGCCGCGGTCGAGCCCCACGTCATTGGCGCCGAGCCCGGTCTCGATCCCCGCGAGTAGCAGGAACGTCGCGTGAACGCCGGCCTCGTCGGCCTGCGGCAGCTCCAGGATCGCCTTGCCGGCCGCCTGATCGAACTCGACCTCGAGGAAGCCGCCCGTCCCCTCCGAGCTGGCTCCCTGCGAGACGGCCCCCTCGGAGCCGGGTTTCCTGGCCGGGCGACGGCTCCCATCGACACGTTCGGAGCGGCTTCCGCCGGGCACTTCTTCCGACGTGGCGGCAGGCGCGGCGCAACCTGCCAGAACGGCCGCCACCTTGGCCCAGGCCGCGGCCGGACGTCCGGCCGCGAGCCATCCAGAGCGCCCATGGCGACGGAGGGGTCCTTCCAGAGGGCGCGTCGGTTCAGTGTGACTCATGAAGAGAAAGATACCGGCTTCCTGTCGCTGGAGGCGGCCGACGAGGGATTCAGACATTTTTTCCCAAGGCGACTGTCGCGGCGCGAGCAGCGCAGCAGTCAGGGGAGTGGCAGCGCCTCCCCCGGGGGCTGCGCCCGTCCCTTTCTCTCACTCCGCTATCCTGCCCATGCTGTACCCCATCGCCGTCACGGCGCTCGGAAGCACCCTCTTCACGTCGGTCCTCGCCGCCCAAGAGCTGGTCCCCTCCGAGGCCACCCGTTCCGTGACCCCCGTCACGGCCGTCGACCGCTCCGCCAATCCTCCGAGGGAGGAGCGTGAAGCCCCCCCCACCCCCGTCGATGACACGGACCTCCCGGTCCTGATCCAGGACGAGATGCTGGACGACCGCGTTCCGCTCCCGATCCCGGCGCGCTACGAAGCGTCCGACGCCGGCGACGTCCTCGTGGAGGAAGCGAGCGGTGACCCCCACTTCCTCGGCTTCGCAGGCGCTTCCCACTACCCGCCTGCGACGGAGATCCTCGATCCCCTGATGATCCAGGCGGCGGCACTTCGGCAGCCCGACGCCCGCCCGGAGGCCGTGACCTACGGCTTCGTGATGTTCTTCAAGCGCATCACGCCGGAGCGCGTATCCGAGCTCGAGGAACTCGGCGTCCGCGTCCTTGGCTTTCACCCCCACTACGCCATGCGCGTGGCCTTGCCGGTCGACGTCATCGGAGCCGTCTCCACGCTCGACTTCGTGCGCTGGGTGGGCTCCGCTCGCCTCGAGCAGAAGCTGCACCCGGCGCTGGACGCGGAGCTCGACAAGACCCCCGCAGGTGAGAAGGTTCGAATCTACGTCTCGGTCTTCGAGTCGGACATGAACGACGCGTCGACCTTCACTCGCATCGGTCGCGTCGACACGACAGGGCCCGTTCCGGCGGGAGAGTCGGCCGAGGATCGACGCACCCAGGTCTGGCAGTCGAACGGCTGGATGCAGGCGGCCCTGGAAGAGGCTGGCGCCGAGGTGATCTCCTACTCGCCGCGCCTCGACACCTTCCAGGTCCTGATCGATCGCGCGCAGATCGAGAGCATCGCCGCGCGCGACTTCGTCCAGTTCATCGAGCCCACGCCGGAGGCGCAGCTCAACGCAGTGCCGCACGATGAGTCGCGGGCGATGATCGCCACGGACCACGTCGTCAATAACTGGGACGGCGGAACCAACCAGGCGGCTATCGTCGGCGTCGTGGACTCAGGGATCGAGATCTCCCACGCCGACCTCTCCATCTTCGGCGTCGGCTGGAACTGCACGACGGAGTCGTCCCCGTGGGACGACATCGACAACAGCGGCAACGGGCACGGCACCCACGTGACCGGGACCATCCTCGGTCGCGGCGTGGCGGAGGCCGACCAGGAAGGCAACGCCTCGGGGCTCGCGTCGTGGGGCGGCAACAGCCGCCTCTTCAACTACCGTCGCTTCCCGAACCCCTGCAGCGTCGGCCTCGATTCGATCGCGAGCACGTTCAACAGCCCGTACAGCGATGGGGCTGGCGCGACGACCCCAAGGCCCCACGTCGTCAACAACTCCTGGGGCTCCACGATCGCCGGCGTTCCGGTGGGAACCGAGTTCAACGCGCGCGCCGCTGACTCCGCAGTCTTCGACCAGGATCAGCTCTGGGTCTGGTCCGCCGGCAACAGCGGCCCCGGCGCCAGCACCCTGGGAATCGAGTCCTCGGCGAAGAACGTTTTCACCGTGGGCAACGTGATCGACTACATCTCGACCACCGTCGGCGACCCCGGCTCCCTCTGGACGAGCTCCAGCCGTGGCCCGACGGCCGATAACCGCTGGAAGCCGAACGTGACCGCCCCCGGGCGACAAATCCGAAGCGCCCTGGCCAACAACAACACAGGCTACGCCAACTACTCGGGCACCTCCATGGCCGCGCCCCACGTGACGGCCACGGCGGCCATCCTCGCGGACCGCAGCGCCACCTTCCGCTACGCTCCCGAGCGCATGATGTCGCTGCTGATGGCGTCTGCCACCACGAAGGACAACCTCTCCCTGACGACGCCCTCTTCGTCGCACCTGGACACCTACGGCGCTGGCCGGGTGAACTCGTTCAAGAACAACCTTGCCTTCGGCGGCAACACCTATACGAACTGGGGCTTCGAGCTGAACGGGAACCAGTCGACCTTCGCCGACTTCACCGTCCCCGCGGGAACCACCCGCATCATCGTCGTGATGGCCGGTATCGAAGGTCCCGCCTCTGCGGGCGCGTCCGCCGCTCTGGTGAACGACTACGACCTCTACATCGACCGCGATCCGATCGACCCGGCCGGGAACGTCGGTGAGTACACGGCCCAGCAGAGCACGGTCGACAACTGCGAGATCCGGATGATCAACAACCCGGCCGCCGGGCCCTGGCGCTGGAAGGTCTACCCCGATGGCGCGACGTCGCTCACGAAGCTGAGCGTCACGGTGTACTACGTCGCCGACGATACGACTCCGGACGCGACCCTGACGCTGACGGCTGCGGACCAGTACATCCAGCCCAATGACGTGGTCGACGTCACCGCCACGGTGAACAACGACGACTACGTGGCCTCGGCGGTCGTCCTCGATCGCAGCGGCTCCGCCGCCACGGTCGTGACCTCCAGCACCGTTCTCGGCGACGGCACCGTGACCGACCTGACCGACAGCATCTCCGGCGGGAGCGACATCGTCCTCGGCGACATCATCGACTTCTTCCCACGCGCTGGCACCTGGGGCGTCAGCTACTCGACGGAAGGCACCAAGGTGTTCTCGGTCGAGGCACGGTCGGACAACATGATCAACAAGTCGGCCTCGGTGAACATCGTGGTCGACGGCACGATGCCCGGCGCGGTCTCGAACCTGACCTCCCCGAGCCACGCGGTCAACCAGTGGTCCAACGATCCGACGGTCACCTGGACGTGGACGGCGGCCAGCGATTCCCTGAGCGGCATCCAGGGCTACGGCATCTTCGAATCGACGAGCGCGGGCAGCCCCGGCGCCACCCTGGACATCGGGGCGACGACCACTTACACGAGCGGCGCGTACGCGACCTCGACGAGCGGACGCTACTTCAACATCCGTTCGGTCGACCGCGCCGACAACTGGGACAATGACTTCGTCTCGGCAGGTCCGTACTTCATCGACACCGTGGCGCCGCTGGAGCCGACCTCGATTCAGAGCACGAGTCACCCGGTGGGCGTCGCCCGCTGTGAACAGCTCACTCAGGTTCGCTTCACGGGAGCTTCCGACGCGCACTCCGGCATCGACGGATACAGCATCGTCTGGTCGACGAGCCCTGGCACGACGCCCAACACGAGCGTGAACACCACGTCGACGACCGTGTCCCGCACGAACTCGCCCGGTAGCTGGTACCTGCACGTTCGCACGATCGATCGGGCGGGCAACGCCTCGGGCACGGCCCACTTCGGCCCGTTCGTCGTGACCGCGACCTGCGGCACCATTTACTGCAACAGCAACCCGAACTCGTCCGGCTCGACCGCCACGATGAGGGCCCAGGGCTCGGACGATGCATCCGACAACGACCTGACCGTCCAGGCGCTTCAGCTCCCGACGAACACGGTCGGCTACTTCCTCGCCTCCCCCACGGCCGGGTTCGTCGCGAACCCCGTGGGCAGCCAGGGCAACCTCTGCCTCGGCGGCAACATCGGCCGCTACAGCGCGACGGTTCTCAACTCCGGGGCGACCGGCAGCTTCCAGCTAGCGCTGAACCTCGCCGCGATCCCCACTCCGACGGGGTCCACCTCGGCGGCCGCGGGTTCCACCTACCGCTGGCAGGCGTGGTTCCGTGACGCGAACCCGGCCGTGACCTCCAACTTCACGAACGGGATCCAGATCCTGTTCTATTGATCGGGACCGCTCCCTGACCTCGCTGGAACGGTCAGGGTGGTCGACGGGGCGCGGAAGCTGGCTCGGGCCGGCTTCCGCGCCCCTTTCTCATCCGCGGCTCATCCGCGGCTCCTCCGGGCGATCTGCGTGGCTGAACGGGCCACGTGACCCGCCGCTTCCCGGCGGGATCCGTGGCCATCCCATGGACCGTTCACTACCCTTCTCGCCATGAGCCACATCGCCATGCTCGCGAACCCGGAGGGCAGCCGGGACGCTTCCCGTCACTCAGGACTGGAGCCCGTGCTGGAGAACAACCTCTGCTCCCTCCTGTCGTCCCCCCTGGGCACCGCGAAGTCGGAGGAGCTCGTCCGCCGGATCGTTCGCGCCGACCGCGGCAACCACGTGATCATCGGAGGCCCGAACCCACCGCTCTACCGCAACCAGAACGTCCTTCGGGAGTTCGTCGTCGAGCAGAGTCAGCTCCACGAACAGGTCCAGGACGTCCGCGAAGACGACAGCGTGTTCGTCTTCGGGATCAGCCTCGGTGAGCAGGTGGCCCATTTGCTACGCACCCGCCCCAAGGCGAAGATCACGGTCTGGGATCGCGACCCCTACATGGTGCGTCTCGCGCTCACCCGCCAGGACTACGGCGCGTCCCTTCGCTCGGGCCGGCTGACGCTGGCGATCGGCGCCGATCTCGTCGACTACCTCCCGAAGCTGGACCAGTGCCGCGTCGTCCTGCACCCGGCCTTCCGCGGCATCTACGCGGACGAAATGCGCCTCGTCTCGGAGAGCGTGACCGGCGTGGCCCCGAACGAAGGCCGTCGCTGGATCGGGCTCGGCATGGGCGGCGTGGTCGTGTCGGACATCGCGGAGTCGCTCCGGAGCGAAGGCTACTCCGTCTTCCCGCTGGAGATCCGGCGCTGGAAGGCAGCGGAGACCACCTACGCCCTCGACAAGCTCAAGCTGGAGCGCGTGATCACCGTGAACTTCGATCAAGAGGTGGCGCAGGCCTGCCAGGACTACGGCGTGCCCCTCGTCGTCTGGGACGTCGACCCGAAGACGGACCGGACGCCGGTGCCGCCGAAGTCCGCAAAGAACATCCGCGTGCTGACGCTGCGCGACGGGAACGTGGAGACCCTGCGGGCTGCGGGCTTCACCGACGTCCAGCACTTGCCGGTGGGCGTCGACGTCGAGAAGCGCAGGCCCATGCGGCTCAAGCCCTCGGAAGAGGAGCGCTACGCCTCGCCCGTGACCTTCGTCGGCTCCAGCCTGATCGAGCGCGCGCGGCGCTTCAAGCGGCTGTTCCTCCAGCTGCACGCCTCCTTCGACTGCAATGGCTCGGAGACCTTCGAAGAGACGGATCGGCGGCTCGAGTCCGTGCTGGCAGCGGAGCGGTCCGACTACACCACCTACATCACCGACAAGCTCGTCGAAGAGTCGTTCGGAGAGTTTCTGCGCGCCGCCCAGCGCAGCGGGACGCCGGACGACCCCCAGAAGTGGGTCGCGGAGATCGTCGCATCGCAGAAGCGAATCGCCTACGTGTCGGCGCTCGCCGACGAGGGCATTCACGTCTGGGGTGACGCGGAGTGGAAGCGCGTGGCGTCGAAGAATCGGGGCATGCGCTACATGGGCGCCGCGGCCTTCGGCCACGAACTCACCCTCGTCTACAACGGCGCCGGCATCAACGTGGACGTCAACCGGATCTACCAGCCGGATGTCGTGCAGCTCCGCGTCTTCGACGTTCTCGCCTGCGGTGGTTTCCTGATCGCCGAGCACTCGAACGCACTCGCCGACCTGTTCGACGTGGGCACGGAGCTGGAGTCCTACCGAACCCTCGAAGAGCTCGAGGAGAAGGTCGCCCACTACCGCGCCCATCCGGACGAAGCCGCGGCGATTGCCGCGCGCGGCCTGGCGGCTGTGCGCGCGCGCCACACGATGCGTCAACGCGTCAAGCGACTGCTCGCGCCCATGTGAGACGCAGCCAAGGGCCCATGTGAGACGCATCCAGCGAAGGTCGTCCTCGAAAAAAGCGACGGCCACGCGTGCACACCGCGTGGCCGTCTACCGATGACGCTTCTCGCGCAGGGCCCACCAAACTCAAAGAGGGGGGGGCGGGGGCCCTGACTCAGTTCTCACTCACTTCAACTGTTTTCCACGACGGGTCGCTGCTCCGATTCGCTCCAAAACCGAGGGACTTCGCAGGAGCAGCATGACCTTCCTGGAGTGATGAATCACTCCTTTGCACACTACACCTATCGTCCGAAGGTGAGTCTCTCTGGCCAGACAGTGACGTTCCTTGAACATGGATTTTCCCGCGATTGGGTTGCGCCATGGCGCGTTTCACCTATTCTCTGCGGAAGAATGTTCCGTCCCATCGAGACTTCCCTGATGCATCATCATCATGCTCCCCGAGGAGCCTGGTGCTGATTTCGCGTATCTAAGAGAGACGTTTCGAATCACACGCCGGCTCCTCTGGAGCGGGCGTGTTGTCGTAGGCGAGTCCTTCGAAGCGCGGTCCGGTCCACAGGCGCTGGCTTTCCCCCAGGAGAGCCCCCATCGTGACCCCACCCACCGCCAGGCCCCAGGCCACCGCCGACGCCCGCCCAGGAGATCCTGGCGCAGGCAGCCCCTCTTCCATTCCGTCGAGTGCCGCGCTGCGGCTCGCGCTCCCCAAGGGGAGGCTCCAGGCCGGCATCCTTGAACTCCTCGACGAGGCTGGAATCCGCGTGGACCTCGGCGACCGCGCCTATCGCCCCTCGGTATCCCTGGAGAACACCGAGGCCAAACTGCTGAAGCCCCAGAACGTCGTCGAGATGCTCGACGCCGGCGCCCGGGACGTGGGCTTCGCGGGGGCCGACTGGGCCATCGAAAAGCGAGCCCCTCTCGTCGAACTCCTCGACACCGGCCTCAATCCCGTGCGCATCGTCGCGGCCGCACCCATGGAGCTCCTCGACGCCGACGGCAAGCTCCCCGAGCGCGGCCTCGGCGGTCGCCGCCTCGTGGTGGCCTCCGAGTACGTCGAACTGGCCGAGCGCTGGGTCGAGCGCTCTTCCCTCGACGCCACGGTTCTCCGTACCTACGGCGCCACCGAGGTCTTCCCTCCCGAGGACGCGGACCTCATCGTCGACAACACCTCGACCGGCTCGACCCTGCGCGCCAACGGCCTCGTGATCATCGACGAGGTGCTGCGCTCCTCGACGCGGCTCTTCGCCAGCCAGGACGCCGCCGCCGACCCGGCGAAGCGCGCACGCCTCGACCAGCTGGTCATGCTGCTCGTTTCGGTGCTCGACGCGCGCTCCCGCGTGATGCTGGAGCTCAACGTCGGCGCCGGCGACCTGGACGCGGTCCTCGACGTGCTTCCGTGCATGCGCCAGCCGACGATTTCGACCCTGCGCGGCGAAGCGGGCTTCGCCGTGCGCGCCGCCGTTCCGAGGAAGGACATCGCGGCGCTCGTGCCGAGGCTCAAGGAACTCGGCGGCGCCGACATCTGCATCTCCAACGTCAGCCAGCTGGTCTCGTGATGTCGTCCTCCACCGCTGACCCCGAGAGAGCGATCCGCCGATTCGGCCCCACACCCAATCCCGGCGTCGCCTCCGCGTATCGCGTCCACGCACCGCTCGCCCCCACGGATCTGTGGCTCGCCGGCAACGAAGGCCGCGCGCCCGAGGATGCTTCGAACGCGGCCCTCCGCTTCGACTCCGCGGCGCTCGACCGCTACCCGAGCACCGATGCGCTGGTGACGCAGATCGCGCAACGGTACGCCGTGGAAGAGGCCAGCGTCCTCGTCACGGCCGGCGCGGACGATGGGCTCCTGCGGCTCGCGCTCGCGTACCTCGCCGAGGGCCGCGAAATCGTGCTCCCGACGCCTACGTTCGTGATGATCGAGCGCTACGCTCGCCTCGCGGGCGGCACGGTCGTGACGGTCGACTGGCCTGCGGGCACGCCCTATCCGACCCAGGCGGTCCTGGCGGCGGTGACCGAGCGCACGTCGCTCGTCGCGATGGTGAGCCCCAACAACCCGACCGGCGGCATCGCCACGCCCGAGGACCTCGCGGCGGTCTCCGAAGGCGCGCCGCACGCCCTCGTCATCGTCGACTGCGCCTATGCGGAGTTCGCCAGCCGTGACCTCAGCCTCGACGCGCTGTCGCTGCCCAACACCGTCGTTCTACGGACGTTCTCCAAGGCCTATGGGTGCGCCGGCCTACGCGTCGGCTACGTCCTGGGAGAACCCGACGTGATCGAGGCGCTCCGCGCGGCCGGCAACCCGTACCCCTGCGCCTCGCCGTCGCTCGCGGCAGCGGCCGTGCGCTTCGACGCGGACGTGGCTCCCTTCGTGCGCCAGGTCCGCCAGGAGCGCGCGGAACTCCGCGATCTTCTGGAAGAACTCGGCTTCGAATCGTTCGCGAGCGACGGCAACTTCGTCTACGCCGAGGGCGCGCGCGCGAGGATCGTCGTGGAGCTGCTGACGGGACTCGGCATCGCGGTTCGGTCGTTCCCCGCCGAGAATGCGGCGGCGAGCGCCGCCGACGCGCTCCGCATCACCTGCCCCGGCGATCCCGCACAGTTCGAAAGACTTCGCTCCGCCCTGCTCACCATCGAGCGGCCCGAGGCGATCCTCTTCGACATGGACGGCGTGCTGGTCGACGTCTCGGGCTCCTACCGCCGCGCCATCATCGAGACGGCCAGGCGCTACGGCGTGACCGTGTCGGGCGACGACATCGAGACCCTCAAGAGCGAGGGCAATGCCAACGATGACTGGCGCGTCACGCAGCGACTGCTGGAGGCCGCGGGCGTCGCCGCGAACCTCGAGGAGGTCACCGCCCGCTTCGAAGCGCTGTACCAGGGCACCGAAGAAACGCCCGGTTTGAAGGCCACCGAGACGCTCCTTCTGGGCCGTGACACGCTGCGGAAGATCGCGGCGTCCTGGAAACTCGGCATCGTGACGGGTCGACCGCTCGCCGACGCCATGTACTTCCTGGAGCTGCACGGCATCGCGGACCTCTTCGACGTGGTGATCACGCGCGACGACGCGCCGCTGAAGCCCGATCCCGCGCCCACGCGCCTCGCGCTGGAGCGCCTCGGCGTCCGCCGCGCCTGGCTCCTCGGCGACACCCCGGACGACCTCCGGAGCGCTCGCGGAGCGAACGTTCTCCCCGTCGGCGTCCTCGCACCGCCGCTCGGCGAAGACGATCCCGAACCCGCACGCCGCGTCCTCCGCCACAGCGGCGCAGGCACCGTCCTCGACCGCACCACCGACCTCCTGGAGATCCTCCCATGACCCCCTCATCCAGTCCTCCAACCGGCCCCCCGAGGCGCGCCGAGCGCTCTCGCAAAACCCGTGAGACCTCGATCTCCTGCTCGCTCGACCTCGACGGAACGGGCGAGGCGGCCGTGTCCACAGGCATCGGATTCCTCGATCACATGCTGACGGCGCTCGCGAAGCACGGTCGCTTCGACCTCGCGCTCAGCTGCCAGGGCGACCTGGAGATCGATGACCACCACACCGCCGAGGACTGCGCCATCGTGCTGGGCGAGGCGTTCGACGAGGCGCTCGGCGAGCGCCGCGGGATCGTGCGCTTCGGGAGCGCGTACGCGCCGCTCGACGAGGCGCTCGCCCGCGTGGTGGTCGATCTTTCGGGCCGCCCCTGGCCGGAGGTCCACATCGACTTCCGCCGCGAGTCGCTCGGGACACTCGCGACCGAGAACATCACGCACTTCTTCCAGTCGCTCGCCATCGCGGGGCGCATGTCGCTCCACGTCGACGTGCTCCGCGGAGACAACGATCACCACAAGGCAGAGGCAGCGTTCAAGGCGCTCGCGCTGGCGTTGCGTCAGGCGACGCGGTCCAGCGGGAGCGACACCGTGCCGAGCACCAAGGGGAGCCTCTGATGTCCGCCGATGCCAGGATCCGCGTGGACATGGTGAAGACCGGCGTGGCGAACGTCGCGTCGGTGGCGGCGGCGCTGCGGCGGCTCGGGGCCGACGTGGAGCTGACCGCCGACGCCGCGCGCGTTCGCGAGGGCGCAGCCGTGGTGCTGCCGGGCGTCGGCTCCTTCGGCGCGGGCATGCGGGCGCTGCGGGAGAGCGGCCTCGATGCCGTGCTCGCGGAACGCATCGCAGAGAACCGGCCGACGCTGGCGGTGTGCCTCGGGCTCCAGCTCCTCTGCCAGTCGAGCGAGGAGACGCCGGGCATCCACGGGCTCGGCGTGCTGCCGATCGACGTCCAGCGACTGCGGGGCGCGCCGCGGCTCCCCCACTTCGGCTGGAACGCCGTCGGTCTGGAATCATCCGCGCCGGAGCCAGCGGTCGGGCTCCTCGAGGAAGGCGACGCCTACTTCGCGCACACCTTCTGTCTCACCGATGCCGACGCGCTGGAGGCCGAGGGCTGGACCGTCGCCCGCACCGACGAGGGCTCGACCTTCGTCTCGGCCGTCGAACGCGGCTCGGTGCTGGCGTGCCAGTTCCACCCCGAGCTGTCCGGCCCCTACGGCGCCGCGCTGCTCGGCCGCTGGCTCGCTTCCGCACGCACGGCATCGGCCGCGGCCGCCGCGCAGGGAGGCCCGACATGGTGAGCGCGCGCATCATCCCCTGCCTCGACGTCCGCGACGGTCGCGTCGTCAAGGGCATCAAGTTCCAGGGGCTCGTCGACTCCGGCGATCCGGTGGAACGAGCTGCCGCCTATGAAGCGCAGGGCGCAGACGAGCTCTGCATCCTCGACGTATCGGCCACCAACGAGGGCCGCGCGAACGCGATCGAGACCGTCACGGCGGTGCGCGCGGTGCTCGGGATCCCGCTCACCGTCGGCGGTGGCGTGCGCGCGCTCTCCGATGCGGCGAGGCTTCTGGACGCGGGCGCCGACAAGGTGGCCGTCAACACGGCGGCGCTGGCGCGCCCGGAGCTTCTCCGTGAGATCCACGACTCGCTCGGCGCCCAGTGCACGGTGCTCTCGCTCGACGCCGGCCGTCGCCTGGACGACCCGACGCGCTACGAGATCATCACGCACGGCGGGACGAAGCGGACGGGAGTCGACGCCATCGAATGGGCGCGCCAGGCGGCTGAGTTCGGCATCGGCGAGATCCTGGCGACGAGCTGGGATCGCGACGGAACGGGCGAGGGCTATGACCTCGAACTCCTGCGCGAGCTGAGCCGCGCGGTCCCCGTTCCGATCATCGCCAGCGGCGGCGCGCGCCACGCCGAACACATGGCCGAGGCCTTCGACGCGGGCGCGAGCGCCGTGCTCGCGGCCTCCATCTTCCACCGCGGCGAGCTGACCGTCGCCGACGTCAAACGCACTCTCATCGCCTGCGGGCACGACCTTCGCCTCACACCATGATCATCCCCAGCATCGACCTCCAGGGCGGCTCGACCGTCCAGCTCATCGGCGGCGAGGACAAGGCCCTCGACGCGGGCGATCCCCGGCCTCTCCTCGACCGCTTCTCTCGCGTGGGAGAAACGGCCGTCATCGACCTAGACGCGGCCATCGGCACGCCGGAGACGGCGGCGACCGGCCACCACCGTGCGCTCATCGAGGAGCTCTGCGGACGCGCGCCCATCCGCGTGGGCGGCGGCATCCGATCCGAGGAAGTGGCGCGCCGCTGGCTCGACGCTGGCGCCGAGAAGATCATCCTCGGCACCGCAGCCAGGCCAGAGCTGCTCTCGAAGCTGCCGAAGGAGCGGCTGATCGCGGCGCTGGACGCGCGCGACGGAGAGATCGTGGTGGAGGGCTGGCGGAAGGGCACCGGTCGCGGCGTGCTCGAAGCGATGGCCGAGCTGCGGGAACACGTGGGCGGCTTCCTCGTGACCTTCGTCGAGCGTGAAGGGCGCATGGGTGGAACGGACCTGCACCGCGTGCGCGCACTCGTCGAGGCCGCGAAAGGCGCACGCGTGACCGTCGCGGGCGGCGTGACGTCGGCTGACGAGGTCGCGGCTCTCGATGCGATGGGCGCCGATGCGCAGGTCGGCATGGCTCTTTATACGGGCGCACTGGAGCTGAGCGATGCCTTCGCCGCGCCGATGAAGACGGACCGCGCCGACGGGCTCATCGCGACCGTCGTGGCCGACGATTCCGGACGCGCGCTGGGCCTGTGCTGGTCGAGCCGGAGGAGCCTCGCGTACGCGATCGAGCACGGCGTCGGCGCCTACGAGTCGCGCAAGCGCGGGCTCTGGGTGAAGGGGGCGACCTCGGGCGCGACGCAGGAACTCGTGAAGATCGACGTCGACTGCGATCGCGACGCGCTGCGCTTCACCGTGCGGCAGGCGGGGCAGGGTTTCTGTCACCTCGGAACGGCGGACTGCTGGGGCGACGCCCGCGGGCTCGCGCGGCTGGAGTCCACGCTGGCGCGGCGGAGGATCTCGGCGCCAGCGGGCTCCTACGCGGCGCGACTCTTCAGCGACGAGGGACTCCTGCGCTCGAAGCTCGTCGAGGAAGCGGGCGAACTCGCCGACGCCCGCGGGACGTCCGAGGTGATCCACGAGGCCGCGGACGTCGTGTTCTTCGCCGCGACGGCGATGGCCAAGGCGGGCGTCTCCTTCGCCGACGTCGAGCGCGAGCTGGAGCGGCGCGCCAGGATCCTGACCCGTCGCCCGGGCGACGCGAAGCCAGAGGAGGTGAAGTCGTGAGCGCACAACCCCCGGAGGGCCAGCGACGGCTGCGACGCGTGGCGATCGACGAGGTCGCGGCGTCGGCGCCGACGCCGATCGATCGCGCGACGCTGGACAGCGCTCGCGAGATCACCGAGTCGGTCCGCACCGGCGGCGAGGCGGCGCTTCGCTCCCACGCGGAGCGGCTCGATGGACTGGCACCGGGCGCACCGATGGTGCTGGGCAAGGAGGAGCTCGCGCGGGCTGCGGCGTCGGTTCCGGAGGAGACTCTGGCGCTGCTGGAACGCGTAGCTGGTCGGATCCGCGCGTTTGCGCTGGCGCAGCGCGGTGCGCTGACGGCCCTGGAGGTGGCGGTGCCCGGTGGGAGGGCCGGACACGACGTCGAGCCCGTTGCCGCTGCCGGTTGCTACGCACCGGGCGGTCGGTATCCCCTGCCGTCGTCGGTGCTCATGACCGCGGTGACGGCGCGCGCGGGGGGCGTCGAACGCGTGATCGTCGCGTCGCCCGCTCCGGATCCGGTGACGCTGGCGGCGGCGCACGTCGCGCGAGCCGATCAGTTCCTCTGCGTGGGCGGCGCCCAGGCGGTGGCGGCCATGAGCTACGGCGTGCCGGGGCTCGTGGAACCGGTCGCGCTCGTCGTCGGTCCGGGGAATCGCTGGGTGACGGCGGCCAAGCAGATCGTCTACGGCGCGGTGGGGATCGACCTGCCAGCCGGGCCATCGGAGCTCGTGGTGCTGGCCGACGAGACGGCGAACCCGGACCTGATCGCGGCAGACCTTCTGGCCCAGGCGGAGCACGATCCCGACGCGCGCCCGGCGCTGATCACGACCGATCCGACGCTGCCGGATCGAGTGGAGACGTGCCTGATGAGGCGACTCGGTGAGCTTCCGACGCGGGAGGTTGCGAGCGCGGCGCTCGCGCACGGCTTCGTCGCGGTGGCTGATTCGATGGAAGCAGCGCTGAAGGCGGTGGACGAGCTGGCTCCCGAGCACCTTCAGCTCTGCGTCGGGGATCCGCGCTCTGCGAAGGCCAGTCTCAAGCACTTTGGAGCCGCCTTCCTGGGCGAGCGTTCGGCGGAGGTCTTCGGCGACTACGGGGCGGGTCCGAACCACGTGCTCCCCACCGGCGGAGCAGCGAGGTACTCGGGCGGACTTTCGGTCTTCACCTTCCTGAGGGTGCGAACGTGGCTGGAGCTGGATTCGGTCAAGGAGACCGGAGAGGACGCGCGCGACCTGGCGGAGCTGGAGCGGCTCAGCGGTCACGCGCGGGCGGCGGAGGCGCGGCTGGGATCGAGCTGAAGGAGAACCGGCGCGAGGGTGGCCATGGTGCGTATTCACAGCGCAGGTGGTCTGCTCGCACAATGGACGCGTCTCCTCACTCCTTTCGCGACTCCGATCGCAGGACCCATCCCATGAAACCCAACGTCGGCGGTATCGACCGCATCCTCCGCATCGTGGTGGGCCTCGGCCTCATCGGCTGGGGCATCTACGCGCAGAACTGGTGGGGTGCGCTCGGCGCGATCCCCCTGATGACGGGTCTGACGCGCCGGTGCCCTGCCTACGCCCCCTTCGGAATGAAGACCTGCTCCACCGCCGAGTTCACGAACGGAGCGCAGTAGTTCGTTCCCGGTCGAAGACGGCGTCGATCACGACGTCTTGATCGACGCCGTCGTTGTAGACCGTGGCCTCCAGCAGTATCCGGCTTCCATCGGCCGAGACCGGGTCTCCCTCCCGAAGCAGGATGGAAAGAGTCTCTTGGGGAACGGGTAGAGCGAGCGACGTGACGGCGAAGCCGGGGCTCCCATGGTCTAATTCCGGCGCGCCGGAGGCGCACCATGGAAGAGCTGATCCGCCCCACGACCGCGCCCGAGAGCCTTCGCTCGCGATGGCCCACGGCGACGGCGATTCTCTCGATCCTGATTCTCGCTGCCACCGCGTTCGTCGATCGCGTCTGGCCCATCCCTCCGCCCCGACTCGTCGGCCAGGAGAAAGCGGAGTACGCGGCGGCCCAGCGGCGACAGACCTTGCGAGATGGCTCGCTCGCTCGATGGATCGAGAAGGAGACGAGCACTCGTTCGCGCGTGCGCGTCACGCTCGGGCCGTGGTGGTCCCTGGCGATGCTCGGGCTGGGCGACTCGGTCAAGAAGGATCTTGTGACAGGGAGCGACGGCTGGCTATTCCTCCGGCGGCGAGCGGCGTTCGACCCCCGAACGCTGCGAGAGGCACCCGCCGTCGCCGCGAACACCCTGCTCGGGCTGCGGCGAAGGCTGGCGCACCACGACTGTGATCTCCGCTTTCTCCCCATCCCCCGAAAGTCCGTCGCCTGCTCGGCGCGATTGCCGAGGGGATTCACACCGCAGCCACAATTCGACGCCGAGGTCATCGCGCGACTTCGCGACGGAGGCGCTCCCACGATCGACCTGCTGAGCGCCTGGGACGGAATGGCTCCCGAGCAGCTCTACATGCGCCTCGACACGCACTGGGAAGTCGGTGGCCAGGAAGCCGCGGCCCGGGCCATCGGAGCTCGGTTCCCCGATCTTCGTGGGGACCTCGGGCCCATCGAACTCGTTCGCACCCGGGAACCGGGGCCCGGTGCGCTGCTTCGCTTCGCAGGCTTCTACCGAGGCCACTCCCTCTGGCCTGGGCTGTCGGCGTGGAACCACGTCAACGATGCTCCGCTGAACCGCGTCCGCCTGGCCTCCGAGGAACTCCGTCAAGGGCTCGCCGGTCCCGGCGCACCCGGCAGTGCACCCATCGACGTCGCGCTGGCAGGTACGAGCTTCACCGGGCACCTCGCGCTCCATCCGCTCGTCGTGCAGGAGCTTCAGGCGCCCGTGGTCAAGGTGGCCTCGGACGGCGCGGCCTTCACCGAGCCCGTGGAGATCCTCCTCCAGCGCTGGAAGCATGAGAGTTCCCTGCCTCGCGTCCTGCTCCTGGAATTCCCCGTGTTCCAGGTCGCCGATGCTTTCCGTCGCCGACCGGAGGTCACGCGCTCGCTCGGATCGATCGTCCAGCGGCTCGATCTCGGCCACGCATCGGCGAGCGTGCTGCCCTCGCGTCCGGTGTACCGCGATGCAGGCGTCGCGCAGAAGGGTCCCCGGCTACGGGGCGCCCTGGCTCCGGGTTCGATTCTCTCCAGCGGCGATGGCGTCGTGCAGCTGCGAGTGGACGTGGACTCCGAGACGCTTTCCCGGTGGAGCGTCCGGACCGCAGCGATGGACATCCCAATCGAGTTCGAAGCGGGCGGCGGCACCGCGTGGGTGCCGATCCTCGAAGGAAGGGAGTGGAGCGGACAGGTCCAGCTGTTCGGCACGGACGCGGGCGCCCACGCAGCGCGGCTCGGGGTGGAAGTCGTGATCGACCACGTGGGCAGTCTCACGCTCGAAGCCCCGAAGCGCGTCGACGGGGGAAATTCGAATGTGATCTGGGAGTCCCGGGACCTCGGCGCCGACGTGATCGCCGGCGACGTTCTTCTGGTCGACTGGTCCGGCGAGGCGGGGCCGGATCGGGCGGGGCCGGGTCAGGCGAGGGCCAACGTGACGGTCGAACTCGGGGGATCGACCGCCGCGGGAGAGCGATCGCTCTCGCGGGCCTTTCCGAATTCGACGGGCACCTGGGCGGTGCTGAGCCTGGGCGAATGGACAGGGGGATCGCTGGAGTGGGTCCGCGTGACGGGCGTCCATGGCGGGCTCGTGCTGAAGAGACTGCGAGGAAGGACGCTGAGCCGGGGAAGAATCCGCTAACGCATCCTTCCCCGGCTTCCTCTCACGGACCTACGACCGCGGCGGCGCCACGGTGACCTGACCGCGCAGCTCGCCGGCAGGGTTCAGCGCGGTCCTCACCTGGAAGTAGATCGTCCCGGCGCTCAGCGCGTCGCGGAACGTCTGATCCGTCTGGAAGGTCGTCGTGATCTGCATCGTACCGTTCGAGTTCACGTCCACGTCGCCCGTGAGGTCCTGGACGACCGGGCCCACCGCACCGGCGGCCGCATCCCGCAGTTCGATGGCGGTGGCGGAACCACTGAGATGGAACGCCGAAGCGTCGATCGTCGCCGTCGTACCGCTCAACCGGATCGAAACCACGCCGCTGGCGGGGATCGTCGGGGTCTCGGAAGAGATCGCGACGCGGAGGAACTCGTAGCCCGTCGTCGTGGCGAAGTCGGCGTTGGCGAACATCGGATCCATCAGGATCGGTCCGTTCGTCATGTAGCCCGGGTGTCCCGTGATGTTGTCCATCGTGACCGTCCCCGCACCCGGCGTGGTCGCCGCGCCGAGGAACGGCACGTTCAGTTCGTCCTCGTCGTTCATCTCGGTGCCAGCGTCGAGCGCATCACCCGCGGCGACCGTGAAGTCCGTCCCGCTGAAGATGGCCAGGTTGAAGAGCTCATGATCCGTCGGACCGTCGTTGGCGAGGAAGGCGTCGTTGCTCGGCAGGATCATCGTGGCCCAGGAGAGATACCGGGTCGCCGCGTCGTTGGGATCGAAGCGACGGGACCACGTGACGAGTTCACCCGGCGCAATCGGACCGGCCGCGCCCATGAGCGTGGTGGCGAAGGAGCCTGTCACCGCCGTGGCCAGGGCGGTGCCGAGCGGTCCAGCGTCGCCGTCCTCGGCGAGAACCTCCAGGTCCGCGCTCGCCATCGCGCCGACGTCGAACATGTCGAACGTACCGTCGTGGAACCCGAGCCAGACCGGAGTCTGGAAGGTTCCCATCGCCGGAGCCGCGTTCTGAACGGTGAAACGTACGGTCTCACCCAGGATCGGCGTCGCCACGTTGGCGGCCGTCGTCAGTGGAGCCGTGGCGGCATTGTTGGCGCGGACCTGCCCTCGGACCTCACCGGCCGGGTTCATGGCGGTGTGCAGGTTGAAGTAGAGGTTGCCGTCGCGCATGGCCTGGAGCTGGCTGGCGGTGATCGCCACGGTGCCGCTTGCCGTGGTCAAGCCCCCTTCGTTGACGTCGATGAAGGGCATGAGGTCGACCTCCACAGCGCCTGCGACTCCAACGTCACCACGATGCAGGTGAAGCAGCGTCGCCGGGCCGCTGAGGTTCGCCACGCTCAGGCTGAAGGTCAGCATGAGGTTCGGTTCGTCGAGCGTTGCGATGGCGGATCCCGTCGGCTCGGCGATCGACGAGCTGACGTCGTCGATTTCGACGCTGAGGACGTTGTAGCCGCTGGCGCGGGCGAAATCCGCGCCAGCGAACATCGGGTCGGAGAGGATGGGCCCGGCCAGCTGGTAGCCCACGTGGCTGCCGATGCTGGCATTCTCGTCGGCGCCTGTGTTCGCCGTCGACTGGCCGAAGAACGCCGTGGACGAGGTCATCTCGTCGTTGACCTCGGTGCCAGCGTCCAGCACGCCCGTTCCAGCAATCGTGAACCCGGCGCCGACGAAGTCGCCGACGTCGCTGAAGATCCGGTGCGCCATCGGGTCGTCGTTGGCCACGAACGCGTCGTTGCTCGGGATGACCATCGAAGCGAACGACAGGAAGCGCGATTCCGGAGCGGCGGGGTCCACGCGGAACGTCGTCGAAGCGACTTCCCTGGGCGGGAACGGTCCGTCCACCGGCCCGAACGTGCCGGTGATGAGCGCCTGGTCGTAGGTGCCCGATGCCCCATCGAAGTCCGCCATCACGAAGGCGGTGTCGCCGTCTTCGGCGAGCCTCTCGAGGGAAGCGGAAGCCGCGACGCCATCGTCGAAGAGATCGAACGTGCCGTCGTGCAAGCCGATCCAGACCGGAGTCTGATAGGTGCCGAGGATCGGCGCCTCATTGCGCACGGTCACGCGCACCGCGGCGCCCACGGTCGCATTGTTGGTGGTCTGGGCACGGTCGAGGGACGCCGTGAACGCGGTCGAGGTGTTCGGGACGGGCGGGGGCGTCGAGTCGCTGTCGTCGCTGCTGCAAGAGACGACCAGGACGGAGGAGGCTGCGGCGGCCAGGACCAGGCCGGCCCGAGCACGGAGAGCCCGAACGCGGAGGGCCGGAGCACGGAGGGCCTGGGGTTGGCGGGCAGTGCTGGAGGGGGTCGAGAGGAGATTCATGGGGTCGAGGGAGGAGTGGCGGGGAGAACGTAGGCCCGGACCGTTTCCTTCAGAGCACAGAGCCTGCGGGAGGAAATCGGCCTCTGGGAGCCATCAGGGGACCGGTTGAACGATCCAGAGACACACCCGTGACCCACGAACCTGTGCTTTTCTCAGGCCGGTTACAATCGCGGTCTCTCACCTCCGCTCGACATATTGCCCGCCTCTTTCTTTCCCCAGCCTCGCTTCATGCCTCCGCGACTTCCGATGACGGCCGCGTTCCAAGCGCTTCTCCTCTGTACCACGGCGTGGGGAGCCCAGTCCGGCACGATCCAGACCACCGATGTCTTCGAAGTGTCCGGCAGCGGCCCGCTCGATTCCTTCGGTGCCAGGGTGAGTCCTGCGGGCGACGTGAACCAAGACGGTCACGCCGATGTGATGGCCGCCTCACTCGCAGGCGCCTTGGGCACGGGCTCCCCCACGTACGTCCGGGTCCTCTCCGGTCGCGATGGCTCGGTCCTCCATGAGCTGCGCGGACAGTCGAGCGCCGAAACGCATTTCGGCGCGGCACTCGACGCTGCGGGCGACCTCGACGGAGACGGGTTCCCCGATCTTCTGGTCGGCTCACCCAACCCCGATCCAACCGCTCCGATCTTCGGGAGCGTCTACGCGTTTTCGGGGGCCGATGGATCACTGATCCACCGCTGGGTAGAAGCCCAGATCAACGAGGACTTCGGCCGAGCCGTGAGCGGCGTGGGTGATGTGAACGGCGATGGCCGTGACGACATCGTCATCGGCTCCCCGCGCGCGGCCAACTCGCGCGGCTTCGCCAGGATCTACTCGGGCGCCACGGGCCAGCCGATCCGCACCTACTTCGGCGTGGGCGGCGAGCGCCTCGGCGCGGCCGTTTCCGAATTCGGCGACCTCGACGGTGACGGTGTCCCCGACGTGCTCGTGGGCTCGCCGGACGGACTCCTCGGTTCGTGCCCATCGTGCGTTCGAGTCTTCTCGGGGTTCGACGGCGCACCGCTCTTGACCCTCACGGACGGTGACCCTCTCTCGCGACTGGGTGCCGCCGTGGCGCCCGCAGGCGACTTCGACGGCGACGGAATCCTCGACATCCTGGCGGGCGCCCCCGACGCGTCCATCCTGGAGCCGAAGGACGGCGCCGCGTACATCTTCTCCGGTGCAGACGGCACGGTCCTTCGTCGTTGGTCGGACCGCGCGGGCCTGCCGCTCCCTTCCGGGTTCGGAAGCTCGATCGGCAGCGGCGGAGACATAGACGGCGATGGCCTGCCTGACTTCGTCGTCGGAGCCCCCACGGCCAAGGGCGCTGCAAATGGCCTGGCGCGCGGTGCGCTCTACGGCTACAGCGGGTTCGACGGCAGGCGCCTGTTCCGGATCACCGGCGCAGCGGATCGCGACGGCCTGGGCTCGGGCGCGTGCATCATCGGCGACGCCAACGGCGATGGGTTCGCCAACTTCGCAGCGGGCGCCTCGCTCGCCAGCGGAACCAGCCTCATCAGTGGAAAGGTACGCGTCTTCCGACGAGTCGCCGCGAACGGCGGCGTCCTCTGCCTCGGCCAGCTCAACTCTTCGGGCGTGGGCTCCGTTCTGGAAGCATGGAGCCAGAGCGGCTACTCCGCGGTCGCCAACGACGTCGCCTTGGAGGTCACGCAATTGCCGCCGAACGTCCTGGGCTACTTCCTCGTCAGCCCCGACTTCAACATCGCCGCGGGGGTCGGCGGTGGCGTGGGCACGCTCTGTATCGCCAGCACGAACATCGGACGCTACTCCGCTTCGATCGGCATCAGCTCCTCCTCCGGCGAGCTGGGCTTCCTGCTGGATAACACGAGCATCCCCCTGCCCTCCGCAGGCGGCGCCGGGGCGGTCGCAGCCAAGCCCGGCGAAACGTTCAACTTCCAGTTCTGGCATCGTGACGCAGGACCAGGCGGCGCGCCGACCTCGAACCTCTCGGGCGCCGTGACGATCACGTTTCTGTAGCCCTGGGGTCTGCGCCAGGGAGCGTCTTGCCCCCAACGCCAGGCGCGAAATCCCGGCACCAGCGCAGGCGTCGATCTCAATGCGCGAAAGCCCCTGGGCCCACGCCCGGGCACCGCTAAGATGAGCGCATGCTCACCAGCGTAACCTCGGGCGCCGCCGTCCTCGTGATCTCGACCATCGCGATCGGTCGCGCCGTGATGGAAGGGCCCCCATCTCCCGTGCTGGAGGACACACTCCAGACCACCTACCGGGAGACGATCCGACCGATCCTCAGCACCTACTGCTTCGGGTGTCACGGCCCGGGCGAACAGAAGGGCGGGGTTCAGCTGGACGAACTGGATCCGGACTTCGTCAAGGGCTACGACGCAGAGGACTGGCACTACGCCCTCGATGTCGTCCAGGGCGCGGAGATGCCGCCCTCGAAGGCGAAGCAGCTCAGCGACGACGAGCGCCGCGCGCTCGTGAGCTGGATCGAAGACGGCCTCGAAGCGGCCAGACGCGCCAGCACGGGCCCGCCCAGCCCGGTCATGCGCCGCCTGAATCGCTCGCAGTACACGAACACGCTCCAGGACCTCCTGCACCTCGGCGTGAACTTCGGCGATCGCCTGCCAGGCGACGCCAGGTCCAAGAGCGGGTTCACGAACAACGGCGAGGTGCTGCTCGCCTCGCCGCTTCACATCGAAGGGTACCAGGCGATCGCGCGGGCCGCGCTGGACGAAGCGATCGTCACCGGGGAGCGACCCGAGTCCGTGCGCTATCGCGTGCGCATCGGAACGGGTCTAGGCCGAGGTCACGTGGGCGCTGAGACCGGCGGCTACCAGTCCGTTCCGGTCGACTCGGATCACTTCGTGATCGAAATCCTGGGGGCGGACGGGAGGCCGCGAACGCCGAAGTCCGATGCCGAAGAGAAAGCCATGGACGCGCTGCGCCGGAAGATCAGCATCGGGCTACGCGGATCCGCCCAGGATCGCTTCCGAGTCACGGAGGACGGCTTGGTGCTGTACGGCGCGGTTCCCCACAAGGAAGTGGCGCCGGGCGCCTGGCAGGGCCCGTCGCCCAACGTCAAGCTGGAGATGCAGCGCGTCTTTCCGGAAGCGGGCGATCTCGCCATGCGCGTGCGCGCGGCGCGCGGGCAAATGTGGGACTCGGCCAAGGTCGTCCTTCTGGACATGCCGGACCGAGCCCCCATGGTCGAGCTGGATCCCGACACGCTGGAGATCGTCGAGCGTCCTGGCACGATCGTCACGCGCGCGCTCACGACGGACCAGCGAAAGAACCTCGTCAACGAAGGCGATTCGCTCGTTCCGATCGACGTGACGAAGCCCAGCCACGCGCGCTTCGGGATCAAGGTGCCGGAAGAGGGCTTTTACCAGATCGATCTCGCTCACCGTCCGGTCGCGGCCGACGCGATGCCGTCGATCCGCGTCGGGATCGGCAAACTGACGCTCGACCTCCGTCCGACGATGTCGGAGGCCCAGCTCCAGGAGTCACGCGTCCTCACCACCGTCGGCGCCGCCTACCTGCTGAAGGGCAGCACGCACATGACCCTGGGCGGCGCCTTCTTCACCGGCTTCAGCCAGGTCGCCCTCACGCCGATCGAATCCGACCATCCGCTCGTGGTGGCACAGAGCAGCAAGAGGGAGGAGCTGGAAGCCCGCGTGGCGGAACTCCTCCCGGCCCTGCGGGTCTACGCGGGTACGCGCACCGACGACGGCATGGACTACCGCACGTTCGCGGAGCCCCAGGAAGTCGTAGGAGACGTCGGGGAGTTCCGTGAGTACACGTTCCACGGGCGCCTGGAGAACCTTCCGATCCCGGAGCCTGAATCCGGAGATGCGGAGATCCTCTCGGGCTTCCTGCTGCTGGGTCTCTGGAACGATCACCTCGTGAAGGACCGCAAGGAGCCGGGGCCCCCGCTGCTCGTCGAATCGATCGAGGTCGAAGCGCCCTACCATCCGATCTGGCCGCCGCGCTCGCACACGGACATCTTCGTGCCGCGGGCCGACGCCGAGAGCGACTCGGACTACGCGCGCAGGGTGATCGGTCGGTTCGCGGACCGCGCCTTCCGGCGCCCTGCGGAGCCCGAGGTCACGGAGCGCTACGTCGAGTTCTGGGAATCGATCCGGGCCGACTACCCGACCCTGGAGGAGTCGGTGAAAGAAGCCCTGATCGCGGTCCTCTGCTCCCCTCGCTTCCTGTTCCTCACCGAGCCTGACCTCGCGGGCGAAGAAGCCCCGGGTGGTGACGTCACCGAGGCCCCACGGATCGACGAGTGGTCGCTCGCGTCGCGCCTCTCGTACTTCCTCTGGAACTCCGCCCCGGACGAACGGCTCCTATCCCTCGCCCGCGCGGGCGAGCTGCGCACGCACCTCGATGCCGAGGTCCAGCGCATGCTCGAAGATCCCAGGCGGCGCCGCTTCCTCGACGTGTTCGCCGAGGAATGGCTGCGCCTCGATCGCCTGGAGCAGATGACGATCGACCCCCATCGCTATCCCGCGTTCACACGCTTCGTGAAGCGCGACATGCGCGAGGAAACCCTGGCCTTCCTCGACCGCCTGATCGAGGAAGACCTGCCCATCGCGCGGCTGATCGACTCGGACTTCGCGATGCTCAATCAGAACCTCGCCGAGTTCTACGGCATCGACGGCGTGCCCGGGCCGCACTTCCGGCCCGTCGCGCTGCCCCCTGGATCGGGCCGTGGCGGGCTCCTCTCCCAGGGCGCCTTCCTCGCGGGCCACTCGGACGGCGTGCAGCCCCATCCCATCAAGCGCGCCGTCTGGCTGAAGGATCGGATCCTCGGCGATCCTCCGCCTCCCCCGCCGCCGAACGTCCCGAGCCTCGATCCAACCACGCCCGGCTTCGAGAAGCTGACGCTCAAGGAGCAGCTCGAGGTTCACCGGAACAGTCCCTCCTGCCGCGACTGCCACGCGGGCATCGATCCCTACGGCGTCGCGTTCGAGCGCTACAGCGCCGTCGGCCTCTACGAGCCCGAGCGCAAGGGACGACCCGTGGACGCGAGCACGACGCTCCCCGACGGCACAGCGATCGACGGCCTGGCCGAGCTCAAGGCCTACCTTCTCGACGTCGCGCGCGATGACGTCGCGCTGTCGGTCATCGAGCACCTTTACGCCTATGCCCTCGGCCGCGACGTTTCCTTCACCGACGAGGATGACCTCCACGCCATCCTCCAGAACGTCCGCTCGAACGGTAGCCGCATCCGCAAGGTGATCGTAGGCATCGTCCACTCCCCCGCGTTCCACCGCTAACCGACATGACACGAACCAAGTCCTGGCACCTTTCGCGTCGAACGTTCCTCCGCGGGGCGGGCGTCGCCGTCACGATGCCGTACCTGCACGCGATGGAGAACGCCCTCCCCGCGGCGGCGGCCCGCCGGGCGACTCCGGAGAACCCGGGCGCGCCGCGGCGCCTCGTGCACGTTTACTTCCCGAATGGCTGCAGCCTTCCGGACGAGAAGGACGCAGCCAACGCGAAGTGGCGCTGGTTCCCCTCGGGCCAGGGCCGCGACTTCCAGCTCACGGAGGTCCTGAAGCCCCTGGAGAAGCATCGCTCCCAGCTCTCGTTCCTGGGCGGGCTCAGTCACGTCAAGAGCCGCGAGCTTCTCGGGCACCTCGCGGGCGACACGTGGCTGACCGGCGGCGACGTGCGCTTCGATCAGTACAAGAACACCATGTCCGTCGACCAGGTGGCGGCGCAGGAACTCAAGAAGTACACGCGCTACCCGAGCCTCGTGCTCTCCACCGACGGCGGCGTCGGCTACAAGTCGCGGGTCTCCACCCTCTCCTTCGGCCCGACGGGCAAGCCGATCGCCTCCGAGCATCGCCAGCGCGCGATCTTCGAGCGCTACTTCTCCGCCCGCGGTGGCGAGCAGTCCTCGGCGGAGCGCCGGAAGAGCCTCGCACAGGGAAAGAAGATCGTGGACCTCGTGCTGGAGGACAGTCACCGCCTGAAGCGCCAGCTCGGCAAGCGCGACACCGAGAAGATGGACGAGTACCTCACGTCCCTCAACGCGGTCGAGGAGCAGGTCAAGCGCAACGAAGCCTGGCTCGACATCCCGATGAAGCCCTTCAGCGCCGAGCACCTCAACCTGGATCCGAATCCGCGCACAGCGGCAAAAGACTACCTGCGCGCCACGTTCGATCTGATCGTGCTCGCCCTGCAGACCGACCTGACCCGCGTCGTCACTTACATGATGGCCCGCGAAGACGGCATGGGCTTTGGCGACAACTTCCCGAAGATCGCCCTCGGACTGAACAAGGGCCACCACACGATCAGCCACGACAACGTCGAGGGGCACTGGGAGGAATGGGGCCGCTACGACCAGTGGTTCGCCCAGCAGTTCGGCTACTTCATCGATCGGCTCGCGACGGTCGAGGACGAGCACGGCCCGCTCCTCGACCACACGCTGTGTCTTTACGGCGCCTGCTGCAGCACGACCCACAACGCGCGCAACTACCCGACCGCCCTGGTGGGCGGCCGGGCGATGGGCGTCCAGCACGGCCGCTACGAGCGCTACGACGAGAGCACGCCGTTCAGCAACGTGCTCCTGACGATGCTCCACGCGGCAGGGGTCAAGAAGGAGTCGTTCTCGGACAGTACGGGCTTGATCCCGGGCCTCCTGAAGGGATAAGCGCGATCAGTTCGTGAACTCGATCTCCAGCGCGTTGGTCGTGTTCCAGGCGCTGTTCGCCGCGTCGTAGTAGGCGACCTGCGCGATGAACTTCTGGCCCACCATGAAGCTGGTCGCCCCCGGCAGGACGGCTTCGATGCGCCCGATAGGGTGCCGCTGGATCAGGCGACCATCTTCGCTCGAGTACTTCTTGGCGAACTGGTAGCCCGAACGACCGGCGCTGACGCAGAACGTTCCGTCGCCAACCGAGTAGTTGGCGCGCTTTTGCCCCAGGTAGAGGATGCCTGCCGTCGCGGGCGGCATCCCGACGGTGCGGAGCACGAGGTCGTCGCGGGAAACGCTCTGGCTTCCCGCCGTCGTGAGGCGAGCGCAGGCGGCGCGACTGTTCGGCTCCCCGCCCATGCGCTGGAATCCTCCAACGGGAACGTTGGAGTGACAGAAGGTCTGACCCCAGCCCATGCCCTTGTCGGGGATCGCGATCAGGTCGATGGCTCCACCGCCCGCGCGCGCGTCGTTCGCTCCGGGCACGCCGACGACGACGTGGTCGCCGACCGCCACCGAGAGGCCGAGGTAGTCGTAGGCCTGCGAGGCTGCCGAGACGTGCCTGGAGACCTCGAACCAGTCGCGACTGCGCTGGCGGAAGATGTGAGCCGAGCCCGAGTTCAAGACCCCGACGTCCGAGTTGGCCGCGCCCACGACGATGAGGTCGTTGCCGATGGCCACGTCGATGCCGAAGCGATGCTGGGGGTTTGGATCCCCGGGGCGCAGCGCCATCGTCTCGTACCACTCGCCGATGGTGCGGCTCCACTCGAACACGAAGACCGCGCCCTCGTCGGAGACGGCTTCGGGATCCGCGTCTTCGTTCTGGGGCGCCCCGACGATGATCGTGTCTTCGACCATGGCGACCGAGGTTCCGAAGAGGTCGAAGTTTCCCCCTTCACGGGACATGAGCTTCTGCCCGACGCTCCAGTTGTTTCCCACGAGGTCGAGAACGTAGGCAGCGCCGGCGTTCACGCCCTGATCATCATCGTTGTACGCGCTCACGACCCCGTGATCCCCCGCCATCGCGAGGTCGTGGCCGAAGTAGTCGTGCTGGCCGATATCTGTCGGGCGGATCTTCTGCGTGCGCACCCAGTTGCCGCCAGAACCCCGGAAGACGTAGACCGCCCCGCCGTCCGGCGCAAACTCGTCATCTCTAGGTGCTCCCACGAGGATGAACTCGCCCTCGACCGCCACCGACATGCCGAAGAGGTCGCCGTCCGAGCGCGAGGCATCGTCGAGCCGCGCGACCTCGACCCAGCGGCCGCCGCTCTCCGCAAACACGGCCACGGCGCCGTGGACGACGCTTCCATCCGAACGCGCGATCTCACGCCCGGGAAAGGAGACGACCGCGTAGCCCGACCCGATCGCCACGTTCTCACCTGCACGGTCACCGGCCGTCGCGTCGGCGAGGACCAGCTTCTGCAGGTACGTGCCGCTCGCGCTGGAGTCGGAAACGACCAGGTGGGCCGAGCCGGTATCCGGTCCGGCGTCATCATCTCGCCAGGATCCGACGACGGTGAGCGGCCCGTCCGCGGCGACGTCGTAGCCGAACCAGTCCAGCGGCATGGCGTCGGGCATGGTGACGCGCGACTGCGCGGAGGCCGTCGCCGTGAGGATCGCCGCCATCGAGAGAACGACGCCCGTGCCCCGGAGGCGGGCAGTCCATAGCGAGGTGCGCTTGGGGCTCGAAACATGCGTGCGGGGAAAGCCGCGGCCGGGTGATGGGATCGTTTCTTTCATGGGTAGGTCGCTCGGTGCGCTCGTCGTCGGCCAGCGTCCCTGGCTCGGCGGCAGAGACTTTTGGCGAAACAAACTACCCCTCTTCCGGACCGCGTGCGGACGCCGCTTTCCCCGCGCTGAAGGAAGCGATGGCGCGCTTCCACCGTGATGACCCGCAGCGTTACGCTCTGTCCATGCGGACCCTCTCGGTGCTTTCCCTCAGCCTCGGTTGCGGCTTTCTCGCGGCGGGTGTATCGGCGTGGAACGCGCAGGTCCGTCCGCGCGCCGTCGAATCGCGAAAGATCCCGGGATTTCTCGGCGCTGCGGACTGGGAGGAGGCGATCGACACCGCGCGCGTCCGCGGTTCGAAGCTGATCCTGCTGTTCGCGAACGTCGGTACCGAGCTGACTCGACCGGGTGGTGCGCTCGAGGACCGAGAGGTGCAAACCGCGCTCGCCGCCTTCGTGCCGGTGGTGGTCTGGCTCGACGGTCCGGCGAGCGATCGCGAGCTGGCGAGGCGGCTCGACGTGGCGGCGGCGCCCCTCTGGCTCGTGCTCTCATCGGCCGAGTCAGCGCCTGTTTGCGTGGATGCGCTCGAGCCGGTCACGGGCGCCCGCTTCGAGCGCTACGGACTCTGTGCAGAGCTCCTGCGCGCCGCCGAGGGACGAAACGCACTCCAGGGCCTTCGGGCCCGCGCGCAAGCAGGAGACCAAGGGACGGGCGAAGGAGCCGTGCTGGCGCTGGCCCTGCGACTGGAAGCGGCGGGCGACTGGAAAGGCGCAGCTCAGCTCATCGAGGAGGCGCGGCCGGCCGCGCCGTCCGCGCGCAGCCCCCTGGCTCGCTACGAGCGGCTCTCCGCGGCGATGCGCGCCGATCCGGCGCCCTCGGGAGCGGCCGATCGGGAGTCCGCGCTGGAAGAAGCACTCTTGACCGAGAACGACAGCACGCTTCTCTACATGGGCTGGACCCGCGTCGCGAGCGAACTGGAGCGCAGCGCGGGCGCGGCTGCGTCGAGCCCCGGGGGTAGCCACCTGGGGGTTCCGAGTGCGCGCTGGGAACGGCGCCTGCGGGAGACGACGCGCAGGGCCTGGATCGCCTGCCCGGATGAGCTGGTGCTCCCGTTCGGCGCCCTGCTGGTCGAACGATTCGCGCGGGCTCCCCGCGATCTGGATTCACTCGACAAGGCCTTCCTGGGCGCGGTGATCCGCACGATGGCGCAGGCAGAGGGCGCTGACGCGGACCCTGGCCGCGTGTGGCTCACACGATCCCGGGCCACGCTCGGTTCCATCCTCCAGAACCGCCCCCGATAGCGAACGCCCTCAACCGCGACGGGCGTCGGCGCCAATGCCGAACCTGGCGCTACCGAACCCGACCCAAAGCCGCCACGTTTCGATTCGAAGTGAAACCTTTCGAATCGAAACGTGGCGGCTTTGGGTCGGGTTCGGTAACGCCAGGAAACGGCGGTCCGTTGCATCGGAAGGTCAGTTGGCGCGGTGGGACTCCAGCTCCTTGGCCAGCGTGGCGGCGAGGGTAGGGTAGGTCTTCAGAAGATTGGTCCTTTGGGAAAGGTCCTGGGAGAGGTCGAAGAGCCAGGCTCCCTCTTCCGATTCCGCTTGCGATTCCTCCGCGGCGTACCAGGCGGGGATTCGGTTGTGGGTTCCCTTCGCTGCGTTGAGGTAGAGCCAGTGGTCTTTTCGGAGGGCCCAAACTCCGGGGTAGGTGTTGTGAACGTGATGCTGGCGGATCGAGTCGGACTTGGATTCCCAGACGGGAAGCTGGTCCAGGCTGTCCCTCGCGACCCCCTCAGGGAGGGAGTGATTCAGAATCTTCGCGAAGGTTCGGAAGAGGTCGACCTGGGAGATCAGAGCGCTCGAGACAGTGCCCGGCTTGATGTGGCCTGGCCAGCTCACGATGAATGGGACCCGGTGGCCCCCTTCGAACACGTCGCGTTTGACTCCACGAAGAGGGCCCATGCTTCTGTGGTTCACGGCGCGCGTTCTCTCGTAGGCGTACGCCTCCGGGCCGTTGTCCGAGGTGAACACGATCAGCGTGTTCTCCGTCAGGCCGCGCTCTTCCAGGGCGTTCAGCACTTCCCCCAGGTGAGCGTCGCTCTGGTGAAGGAAGTCGCCGTAGCCCCCCGCTTTCGTCGTACCGCGGAACTCACCGGCCGGCGTGATGGGCGCGTGGGGCGACGTCCACGGAAAGAAGAGGAAGAACGGACGCTCCGTTCGGACAGGCTCCTTCAACCACTCCACCACCCGCGCCGTCAAGCGCGGCATCACCATGTCCTGGCGCCACCCCTCCACCATCGGCCCCGGACGGCTTTCGGGCGATCCCTCCGTCGGCCTCGGTGCCACCACGAGCGGCACGGTCGGCGCAGTCACCATCCGGTCGTCTTGGATCCACCCGTAGGGCGGGAAGTTGGGCACGTCATCCCCGAAGTAGTGGTCGAATCCATGCGCCAGCGGTCCGTCCGGAATCGGCTGGCTCCAATCGAAGTCCCCCGGCGCGTAACCGACTCCTTCGACAGCGCTCGCCCCCTCCCTTCGAAGAGCCTCCCAGTCCCATCCAAGATGCCATTTGCCTATGCATGCCGTGTCATAGCCGCACTCCCGGAACATCTCCGCCATCGTCAGATCCTCGGGCACGAAGACACTCGGCCCGAACGCGTTCACGATCTCGTGGAAGCGCCGCCAGTGGTGCATCCCCGTCAAGAGCGCGAACCGGCTCGGCGTGCAGATCCCCGATGAACTGTGAGCATCCGTGAAGCGCATCCCCTGCGCCGCCAGGCGGTCCAGGTTCGGCGTGGGGATCTTCGATTCCGTGTTCTGTACGCCCAGGTCGCCCCAGCCCATGTCGTCGGCATACACGAGCAAGACATTGGGGCGGGGCGGCCGCGGAGTCCCAGGAGCGACCTGGAGCGACATTACCGACCCGAGGAGCACCCAAGGAACCCAGGAGAACCCACCCTCGACAGACAAGGAAGCTAGCGGCATGGGGTCCATGCTAGCCTGCATTATTCACGAGTTTGCACCACCAGCACGCCCAAACCACGCCGTGGCGGCGTCAGACGGCAGCGTTTGGCTGCCGCCCGCTTCGCGGGCTCCCTCACAGAATGCTCGACGGGCCTACGGGCCCGCCTCCGCTTCGTTCGGTCGTCTTCCTTGCCACGCCGCGGTTTGAACGCACTGGTGGAGCAAACTTGTGAATAATGCAGGCTAGGAGTGTGCGCCACAGAATGCGATTCCGCGGGCACCGCCTGAGCTGGAACCGACGCGGCGGTTCTGAACCAGGCGGTACCGAACCTGGCGGTACCGAACCCGACCCAAAGCCGCCACGTTTCGAATCGAGGACAAACCCTTCGATTCGAAACGTGGCGGCTTTGGGTCGGGTTCAGTACCGCCACGTTTCGAATCGAGGACAAACCCTTCGATTCGAAACGTGGCGGCCTTGGGTCGGGTTCAGTACCGCCATTGGGTCGGATTCAGTACCGCCAGGTTCAGGACCGCCGACTCCCCCGCCCGAAAAGTGCGTCGATTCACCACCCTTCAGGTCTGGACTCCCCGCAGATTACGAATCAGCGCAACTGCGACGGGCGACCGCGCGAACCCCACTTATCATGCTGGCACCTGACTCGAGACTTGCCGTCGCGAATGACAAGCCCGTCCGCGAGGATGGACGCTACGTCGTCTACTGGATGATCGCCCAGCGGCGCACCCGCTATCACTTCGGACTGCAGCACGCGCTCCAGCGTGCACGGGATCTCGAGGTGCCCCTCGTGGTCGTCGAGGCGCTCTCCTGCAGCTACCGCTGGGCGAGCGACCGCATGCACTCCTTCGCCATCGACGGCATGCGCGAGCAGCAGGGCACCTTCGAGAGCACCCCCATCGAGTACTACCCGTACGTCGAACCTGAGAAGGACGCGGGCCAGGGTCTTCACGAGGCCCTGGCCAAGGAGGCCTGCCTCTACGTGACCGACCACTGGCCCTGTTTTCACCTGCCGAAATGGGTCGACATGGTGGCCTCGGCCATCGACGTGCGCATGGAGACCGTGGACTCGTGCGGGATCCTCCCCGTGCGCTCCATCGAGAAGCCCTTCGCCCGCGCCCACGACTTCCGTCGGCAGATGCACCGGGACGTTCACGACGCGCTGCTGGAGATGCCGCTCGCCTATCCTCTGAAGGGCTCGCCCCCGCCGGACTTCGACGGGTTCCCCGCGGGCTTCGAGAAGAAGTTCCCGCGCACCGATCTGGAGGCTCTCGATCTCGCGGATCTGCCGATCGACCACGACGTCCCGCCGGTCGAGAACGCCCCGGGCGGCCAGACGGAAGGCCTCCGTCGACTCGACCGCTTCATCGAAGAGCGGCTGCAGAACTACCTCGATCGGAACCAGCCGGAAGCGGACGCCGCGAGCGGTCTTTCGCCCTGGCTCCACTGGGGCCACGTGTCGGCCCACGAGGTCTTCCAGCGCGTCGCGGACGAGGAGGGCTGGGATCCGAGCGCCATCGAGGGGCAGAAGGCCACCGGCAAACGCGAGGGCTGGTGGGGCATGAGCGCCGCGGCCGAGGGCTTCCTCGACGAACTCATCACCTGGCGCGAGGTCTGCTTCAACACCTGCCAGAACCGCCCGAAGGACTACGGCAAGTACGAATCCCTGCCCGACTTCGCGAAGAAGACGCTGGCGGAGCACGCGGACGACAAGCGCCCGCACGTCTACAGCCTGGAAGAGTTCGAAAAGGCGAAGACCCACGACGAACTCTGGAACGCGGCGCAGAACCAGCTGCGCCGCGACGGGATCATCCACAACTACCTGCGGATGCTCTGGGGCAAGAAGATCCTGCACTGGGCCGAAAGCCCACAGGAAGCTCACCGGATCATGGTCGAGCTCAACAACAAGTACGGACTCGACGGGCGCGATCCGAACTCATGGGGAGGGATCATGTGGACGCTCGGCCGCTACGACCGCGCGTGGGGCCCGGAGCGAGAGATCTTCGGCAAGGTGCGCTACATGACGAGCGACAACACCGCGCGAAAGGTGCGGGTGAAGAACTACGTCTCGAAGTACGCCAGTACCGGATCTCTCTTCGAGTGACCCGCGCGCGGCTCCAACGTGGGGAGCCACGCGCGACCTCTACTTCTTGCGCTTCATGGAGATGGTCATCTGATGCATCTCCTCGTCGCCTTCGCCTGCGTAGAACTTGTTCACGTAGGTGTCCTTCGTGTACTTCGTCGTCGAGCGATGCGGCACCAGCTCGTCGCTGCCGGGCAAGGGAGCTTCCCACTTCATCTCCATCTCGCCCGCCTCGTTCATCGTGCCGTGCATCACCATGAACGACGAGTCGGTGTTCTGGATCCAGGTGCCAACGAACTTCTTGGTCTTCGGATCGAAGCCCATGACGCCGGTGCCGCTGTAGGCCATCCCCATGAAGTCGGACTCGAACATCGACTGGGTCCAGAACGGGCCGAAGGCGGTGATCGTATCGGTGGCCGGGAACTTGCCTTCCATGCCGGGCATCATCATCTCCAGCGTGCCCTCCCACTCGCCCACGCTCTCCATGAGCATCCCGTGTTCGCGGGTGGGCGCCTCGGCCTCCTGTGGAGCGGTGGATCGGAGGGCCAGCGTGGTCGCGGCGGCGGCGGCGGAAAGGAGCAGCGCGGAAACGCAGAGCGTCTTGAGGTTGAGCATGGGAAGGGTCCCCCGGATCTATCCGGGAAAGAAGTAACGGACGGTGAGCGCGCCGAGCGGCGCGCCCGTGACCCCGACATTCTACTGCCGCTTCCCGAGTGCGTGCATGAGCGCCCCTTCAAGGTGCGGATGGTGAAAGCGGAAGCCCGCGCTCTCCAGAGCGGCCGGCACGACCCGCACGCTGGCGAGCAGCATCTCCTGGGCCTGCTCCTTCCCGAGAGCCGCCTTCAGGCCGAACTCCGGCACGGGAAGGATCGTCGGGCGCCCGAGCACCTTGCCGAGCGTCTTCGTGAAGTCCGCGTTCGTGACCTCTCCAGGCGCGACGAGGTTCGCGGCGCCCCGCAGCCCGGTGTCGAAGAGTCCGCGGTGGAACGCGCCGATGACGTCGTCCAGCGCCACCCACGGGAACCACTGCTCGCCGCTTCCGAGCTTGCCGCCGACGCCCGCCTTGAACGCAGGCAGCATGGTGGCGAGCGCCCCGCCGCCCGGGTCGAGCACGACGCCGAGGCGAAGCTTCACCCCGCGTACGTCGCCCTGGACGCGGTCCGCTTCCGCCTCCCACGCGGCGCAGGTCTCCGCGAGGAACCCCTCCCCCATGGCCGCTTCCTCGGTCAGCTTCTTGTCGCCACGATCGCCGTACCAGCCAATCGCGGATGCCGACACGAACGCCGCCGGCGGCCTGTCCAGCCGCCCGATGGCGTCGACGATCGTGCGCGTTCCAAGGACGCGGCTCTCCTCGATACGGCGCTTCTTGTCCTCGGTCCACCGCAGGCCAAAGATCGACTCACCCGCCAGGTGCACGATGCCGTCGATACCTTCGAGGCGCGCGTGATCGACCTCGCCGTCCCTCGGGCTCCAGCGCACCTCGTGCGGCGCACGGGGCTCGCGACGGACGAGCTCCAGCACCCGGTGGCCACCGGTGCGCAGGAACGCCGCCAGCGAGCTGCCGACGAGCCCGCTGGCCCCCGTGATCGCGATCGTCTTGCCGCTGAATCCCTGGGCCGCGGCGTCCGCGTGGCACTCGAGGTCGTGCAGCATCACCCGATGCCTCCAGGCGAACATCCGAGCGAGCTTCGTCCGCGTGAAGCCGCCCCCGAAGAGGCGGCCCAGCCCACCCAGAGGCAGCTCGTAGTCGATGTGATCGGTCAGCGTCGAGGCTCCGTCGCCAGCGGCCTCGACCTGGTGACGGTGTACCCAGCTCTTGAATGGCCCGGAGAGCGAGCGGTCCACGAAGAAGGTCGCCTCGGCATCGAGCTCGGCGATCTCCGCTTCCCAGTCGATGCCGACCGGCCCGACGCCGAGCCGGATCGTCGTTCGAGCGCCCTGTTCGAGCCGCTCCTCGGGCCCGCTGCCACTCTTGACGCTGGCGTTGTCCCAGGGCGGGAGCAGCCGCCGGAGCGCGCCCGGGCGGACGTGCCACTCGAAGGTTTCCCGGGCAGAAACGGGACAGCGGACGGTTCGTTCGAAGGTCTGGGGGCTCATGGGGAGGATCTTCGCCCAGGAGGCACGCGCAGCCTCAGGAATGGATGAAAAAGGAGCAGCGCAAGTCGCCCTCGGAGGGCGACTTGCTCTCCGCAGGCAGCTCTGCCCGACTACCCGCGGGTTCCACGCGGCTGTTTTCCGCCCAAGATCGGCCCGCCATGAAGAAGATTCGCAGGTCCGAAGCACGCGGCCACGCCGACCACGGCTGGCTCGACACCCACCACTCGTTCTCCTTTGCCGGGTACCACGATCCCGATCACATGGGCTTCCGCGCCCTCCGCGTCCTGAACGAGGATCGCGTCGCGGCCGGCCGTGGATTCGGACAGCACCCGCACCGGGACATGGAGATCGTCTCGATCGTCCTGGACGGCGCGCTGGAGCACAAGGACAGCATGGGCACCGGCTCGGTCCTTCATCCCGGGGACGTCCAGGCCATGTCAGCAGGCACAGGCGTGGTCCACTCCGAGTTCAACGGTTCGAAGACGGACCCGGTCCACTTCCTTCAGATCTGGATCGAACCCGACGCGTCTGGCACGAAGCCGCGCTACGACGAGCGACGTTTCACCCCGGAGTCCATGCAGGATCGGTTCGCGCTGGTCGTGTCCGAGGACGGTCGCGACGGTTCGATCGAGATCGGGCGCGACGCTCGGATGTGGCGAGGCCAGTGGAGCGCGGCAGGCGATGCGGAGGTCGAGCTGAAGGGCGCCGGTCGCCACGCCTGGGTCCACGTCATCCGAGGCGAAGCCGCGGTCGACGGCGAGGCGCTCGGGGCCGGTGATGCGATCGGGCTGAGCGATGTCGCGACCGTCCGCGTTCAGCCAGGAGCGTCTGGCGCGGATGTGCTCGTCATCGACCTCGACTGATCGGCGCTCGCGAGGACGAGCTGTTCGCAGTAGTGCAGGACGGCCCCCGCGAGCCAGCGGGAACCAAGTCCCCGGAGTTCACCTGCAGGATCGAGGCCGGCGACCCGCGCGGTCGTTGGCTGCGAGAGGTAGCCGAGGTGGCCGCCCACAGGCTCCAGATGAACGAAGGCGGCGGTTCCCCGCGCGGCGGACGTGATGTCCTCCGGTGCGATGAACGGATCATCGTCGGCGGACAGGATCACGGCAGGTCGCCGCAGCGTGGCGAGCCGCGGCCCGGAGGAGCAGTCCGCGTAGTACTCGTCGGCGCTCCCGTAGCCCGCCTGGGGTGCGGTGACGGCCTCATCGGCGCCGCGCACCGAGGCTCCTTTCGGAATCATGACCGAGTCGGGCAGCCACCCGCGCGACCTGCGCGCGGCCACCGATTCCCGCATGCCGCGCACGAAGTTCCGGTCGTAGAGACGATTCACGCCGGTCTCGATCCGGATGGCGCAGGCCCGCAGATCGACCGGCGGATTGACCGCGAGTACGCCGTCGGGGAGGCTCGCCGGATCGGACGCGTCGCCCTTCTCGGTGACGCCGAGAAGCGCCGTGTTGGCCGAGAGGGAGAAGCCTACGGCGAGGTGCAGGAGGTCTGGATGGAGCGCGCGCCCCTTGCCGACGGCTGCCCACAAGTCAGGGAAGCTCCCGGAGTGATAGAGCCGCTTCGCGAGCCCCGCGCCCGGCCCCTGACCGCGGTGGTTGAAGCCGATGACGCGCGCCCCGTGGCGGCGCAGAACGGCGGCGCACATGCGCATGTAGTTGGAGTCCGTCGAGCCGGTGAGACCGTGCATCAAATGAACCGCGACGCCGTCGAGTCGCCCCGAGGACAGGGGCCCCGACGACAGGGGCGCCGACGACAGGGGTGCCGCGTCGACGATCACCAGGCGGTCCCCCTCCGTGACGGGCACCTCGTGGAACCGGATGCGACCGTCACCGGCGGGCACGAGGGCTTCACCCGGAGCGCGAAGGGTGTAGGCGAGCAGCGTCTGCGCGTGCCCTCCGCGGGCCCAGATCGGAGCTCGGAGCGGGGCGACGTGGCGCTGGATCGAGTTCGTCGTCGGAACGGGTGCGGGCATGGTGCACGCAGAGCCTATCGAGTCCCGGCCCGGAGCGTGCTCCAGCGAGAGCAGACCGGGGCAGCCAATGGGTCAACGCGGCTTCTTCTCGCCGGCCGAGCGAGCTTCCGATGTCTCGACGACCGAGCTGGTCTCCAGCTGATGCTCCATACCCACCCGGGACCATCCCAGGTCGGTCGGCGCGGTGGCGGTGGGCATCGTCCGGACGACTTTCCAGGTGGACAGGTCGATCTCGTGGAGCTGGTCGCTGCGGCGAGTCGCGACGTAGGCGTGCTTGCCGTCCGGGCCCATCAGGATCCGCGTCGGGAGCGGACTGCGGCCGAAGTGGCCGGGCATCGTCACGGGGCGCGCGAGCGCCTGCTCGCGCGTCACTCGCTCGAGGTCCACGAGGGTTCGAATGCGGCGAGACTCCGAGTTGAAGACGGAGATGTTGCCCTCCTGCATGTTCACGACGAGCGCGTACTTGCCGTCGGGCGTGAAATCGATGTCGCTGGGCATGGCGCCACACGCGAACTCGAGGCGCTCTTCCTGCTCGTCCACGTCGATCACGGAGATCGAGTTGGTCTGGGTGTTGGCGAGCCAGATCTCGTTTCGAACGGGATGCAGCGCCATGCCGGCAGGTCCGCCGCCCGCTTCGATCGACTTCACGAGGCGCATGCGGTCGAGCTTGACGACGCTGACGGTGCCAGAATCTCGGTTCGCCACGAAGGCAAATCGCCCCGAGTGGTCGACGACGACGGCGTTGGAACCGTTGGCCTCCAGCAAGCAGTCCCCGATCACCCGGGCTTCGACGAGGTCGACGAGGAGCAGCGCTCCCTCGACCTCACAGCTCACGACGACGCGTTTCTTCCCCGGAATGAACGCGATCCCCGACGGACGGTGATACGAGCGCGTGGTGATCGACTGATCCGGATTCTGACGCGTGACCTCCAGCGGAATGGTCCGGACGAGGTTCGTCGCATGCAGGTCGACGATGCAGATCGAGTTGCCGGAAAGCTGATCCCCGCGGTTCGTCACCACCGCGGTGCGACCGTCCTCGGTGATCGCCACCGAGTCAGGGCTGAGGCCGACGCGGAAGAACGCCGTCCGAGCCCCTGTGGCAGGGTCCTGCATGACGAGAGCATGCTCCTTGGCGCTGACGACGACCATCGAGTCCGAGGAGCGCTGGCGCGCGGCGCCAGGCTTCGAACCTGTCGCCGTCGTCCCGCCCGAATACGACGCTTCCGCGGGCGCCGTCTGCAACGACACCCTGCTCCCGGCCGCGAAAGCGACCAGGCCCAGGACGAGAAGGGTACGAGCGGGGGGCATACAGGCCTTTCGTCGGCGCGCGCACACCGCCTGCATGAGACGAAACCGGCTCCCTTCAGCTTTCAGGATCCGGCGCTGGGCCGGCCGAGTCGCCGCCCATGAGTTCGTCGAGATCAGCGGCAAGCGACTTTCGAGCCGAATCGGAAAACTGTTCCCATCCCTCCGCGCTCCAGAGCCGGATCTCGCGGAAGGCCCCCGTGAGGACAGCGTCCCGCCGATCCGGCTTCGAACGATCGAGCCCCACCAGGGTGAGAAGCGCGTCCGCGACCCGGATCCGGCCCTGCTTGTCGCACTTCACCGGCCCTGAATGGGACGCGATGGTCAGGAGCGTGCGACGGTCCTGCTGGCGAAGAATCTCCCGCGCGCCGAGCAGCTCCCGGCACCACCGCTCCCAGTCCGCGCGCGGACGCAGACAGAGGCTGCCGTCCCCATCGAGCGACGCCATCAGTCCGAAATCGGCCTGGCGAAAGTTGATCTCGTCCCTCAGCGCGGTCGGGAGCTGAATCCTCCCCTCCGTGTCGAGGGTGGCCTGGTGGGTGCCAAGGAACTGGGAGGTCGACATGGTGGAGGGCGCGCTGGCCGTGCCAGCGGCGCCTATCCCAACACGCCACCAATCAAAGCGCAAGCCATGTGGATAAGTTGCCCCGGGGCCCCAACCCGCCGCCGTGCTAGAGCAACTTATCCACACTCTGAAGATTTTTGCCCCAAAGTTGCCCCAACCCGGCGACCCCATCCGGATACGCCCACGAACCGATCCATCCACGGGGCAATTGCGCCCCAGATAGCCCCCCTGACCATCGGCGCCCCGGCGCCGTCGCGGACCCTTTTCCCACGGTTCTCCCACACGGCAGAGGCGCCCCGGGTGCACGGGCCCCACGGACGTGGACAGATAGGGGAAAGTTGCAGCACCTACCCTCAAGAACCTCCTGAGGGGCGCCCGATCTTTCCCGCATGGCGCGCCGTGCATCGACAAGTCCGGGGTCGGGATCCCCCAGCGCAACTCCCCTCGCATCCAGCTCGGCGGTGACTCTCTTCCTGGTCTCCGGAGAGATCCTCGACGGCGAGATCCTCAGCGGAGACGGCCGGTCCATCGTCGTGGGGCTGCCCGCCTCGAAGCGCGGCAGGATTCCCCTGGGGCAGCCGATCGGGTTCGAGCTCAAAGGAGAGGCGCCGGGAAGGTCCACCGGGAAGCCCCAGCGCATCTCCGTCGTGGCCACCAAGAACGATGAACAGGACAGCATCAGCACCGTCCGCCTCGTCCTCAGCAATCGCGCCACCATCGAAGGCTCGCCCGGCAGCCTCCAGACGGCGCTGTTCAACGAGCGTGCCGCGTTCCGCCTCCCCGTCCACCGGGACACGGTCCAGGCCACCACGATCTGCTCCGTGACCCCTTCCACCCGCGCGACGCGCCCGGGCGGCGCCCGCGCGAGCGTCCGCGGCTCACGCTTCAAGGCGACGCTCCTCGACGTTTCCTTCGACGGCATCGGCGTGCTCGTCACCGAGGAAACGGACGCAGGGCTCAAGGGAGCCGAGAGCGTCCACCTCGAAATCGCCACGCACCTCGGGCAGATCACCGTCGAGGGACTCATCTGCCATCGCAAAGAGCTCCCGAGGGGCGGAGGCGTCCGCTATGGAATCGCAGCGGGAGCGTCCCGGACGGCCCGCTGGAAAGAAGCGGACGAACGACTCCTGAGGCGTTTCGTTACAGAACAGCAACGTTCGTCCCTCGAGCGACTTCGACGGGCCTGAGCGCGATCTCCTCCTCCGCGGGCGGCAGAACTGCCTGATTTGCCTACGGGAATGAAATTGCTGTTATCGTGGGCGAATCATGCCGATTCGACCCCGATCCACACAGCCCACCAGCCAGCCCGTCGAACACATCTTTCCGGACTGGGGGGTCGACGTCTTCGAGAGTCACCACACCGCAGGATGGACGATGCCTGCGGCGACCCATGACTTCCTGAAGATCGTCGTCGTCCACGACGGAGAAGGAGCCCTGGCCCGCGGAGATGAGCGCGTTCCCTGCAAACGCGGAGACGCCCTCGTGATTCCGGCCGGGACCTCCCACGAGATCATCGACTCCGAAACATCGCCGATGTCGCTCTACGTCGTCAGCATCCGCCCGCGCGTGATGGAGACCGCCTGCCTCGACGCTGGCATCCTCCCCACCGGCGTGCTCCGCCTCGGCAGCCACTCGGCCGAGAAGATCGAGCGCAGCATGCGGCGCCTGCTTTTCGAACAGACCCTCGGCCTCCCCACCACCGGCGCACAGATGGTCGCTCTGGCCCTACGCCTGCTCGTCGACGTGGCGCGCGTCGGAACGTTCATCCAGACCGAGCCGCCCGCGGGCACGGTTCAGTCACCGGTCCGCGGCACCGATAGCTCGACGCGCATGCGCAGCTACGTCGAGGACCTGTCCGAGAACTTCTTCGAGGCGACGAACCTCGACTCGGCCGCATCGATGCTCGGGCTTTCGCGCCGCCGCTTCACGCAGCTCTTCCGCGAGGTGACGGGAACGTCGTGGCTCTCGTACGTCCGCAAGCTGCGCATCGATCACGCCAAGAAGCTCCTGGAATCCACCGATCGCACCGTCCTTTCGGTCGCCTTCGAGTGCGGCTTCGAAGACCTCTCGACTTTCTATCGCGCGTTCAAGCGCGAAACGGACGAGTCGCCCAACAAGTGGCGCACCACGCGCCAGGACGATGAGCCTGGCGCTTCCCAGAACCTCCAAGACCCCGCTCAACGGAACGGGGAGGTCGCATGAGCCTGATCTACACCGCACCCTGCCTTCTCGTCCTCGCTTTCACCGCACCCGCCCTTCCGGTCACGTCCGTGGTCGCGCCCGTTTCCGTCGCGCAATCGGTGCAGACGGCCAAAGAGAGCGAGAGTGGGCATCGCTACCCCGTCACAACGCCGTCGACACTCAAGGCGGAAGACGCCAAGAAGGAAGGCGTGAAGCCTCTCACGCTCGACCTGCTCGGGATGGGCATTCGCGAGAAGACGATCTTCAACGTGAACGTCTACTCGTACGCGCTGTACGTCGATGACGAGACGGTCCAGTCGGAGCTGAAGAAGTGGAAGGGGATGTCCGCCTCCAAGGTCGGAAGCGATGGCGCGCTCTTCGCGAAGCTTCTCAGCCAGACCGGCACGAAAGAACTTCGGCTGCGGTTCTGCCGGAACGTCGACGCCGAGGACGTGGTGAGCGCGTTCGAGGACTCGCTGAAGCCGCGCATTCTCGAGATGAAGAAGGCCGAGAAGGGCACCGAAGCCGAGAAGCTCGCGAACCTGACGACCTTCCGCAAATTCTTCAGCCTCGACAAGCTGAAGGACGGGAACGAGCTGCGCTTCACGTGGCACCCGGACGGGACGCTGTCGACGGTCGTGAACGGCGAGCGCAAGCCTGACGTGATGGCGCCCGCGCTGGCCATGGCCATGTTCGACGTGTACCTCGGTGCGAAGCCGATCTCGAAGTCGAGCAAGAAGAAACTGGTCAAGCGGCTACCCGAAATCATCGAGTGATCGATCGGACTCGGGGCTGAGGCGCTTGCGCCCCGGCCCTGAACCGGCCGCGGCCCCGGCCCCGGCCCCGGGGGAGGACCTGGCTACAGATACTGCCTCTGCTTGAGCACCACGGCAAGGCACGCGGAAGCCGCCGCCCACGAAACGCCGATCACCCAGCCGGCCAGAACGTCGGACGGCCAGTGAACCCCGAGGTAGAGGCGGCTCGCGCCAATGCAGAGCGCCGCGAACGCCGCCAGCAGCAGTACGTAGACCTTCAGACGTCTGCGCTGGAGGAGGGTGGCTGCGAGGGCGCCCAGAGTGAGGTACGCGAGCGCCGACGTGGCGGCGTGACCGCTCGGGAAGCTGCGCGTGAACACCTCCGCCTGCGCGGCGACGAGGTCCGGTCGGGGACGGTCGATGCCGTGCTTCAGCAGGAACGTGAGAACGGTGCCGGTGCTGATGGTGAGGACGAGATACGCAGCGCCCCGCGGATTCCCCACGAGAAGGAGCGCGATCGCCGCACTGAGCACGGTCCATCCAATGACGACCGTGCTCCCGAGCGCCGTCACATCACGCACCGACTCTTCGAGCCAGCCAGGACCGATGGGATCACTTCCGTCCGTGCCGCTACGCAGCGCGAGAAGGATGCGCTCGTCCCAGACGCGAAACTCTCCCTCGAAGACTTCCTCTGCGATCTCGGCCACCGCCATCCCGCCGAGAGCGATCGCGAGCGCGGCGAGCGCGACCGGAAAGAGCGGCCAGTCTCGTAGCTTCCTGGCGTAACTCTCGGCGAGCCGAAAGAGGCGATGCGTCGTCAGTGAATCGACCGTGCGGCCCTTCACTTCGTCGCGCTGGCCCCATGAGCCTGTGTATTCTCGAGCGCCCGGGATTCATCCAGGGCGGCGCGCAGCTTCTGCTCGTCCGAGTGGGAAAGGGACGTGCGGAGAATCTTGCCGCCGTGGAGGTCCAGTTCTTCGAGGACCTTGTCCGCCGTCGCGTGTCGCACGAGGACGAAGAGCGCGGACGAGGTCGGCGTCATCGTCCCGGCCAGCTCCTTCATGAACTTGTCGTTGATCCCGACGTCGTTGAGAGCGCCGACGACGGCACCCCACGCGCTTCCGGCCACCAGTCCGAAGAGTGGATTCAGGAACAGCAGCCCGATGAGCGTACCCCAGAAGCCGCCGCTCACGGCGCCCACGACGGGCAGGTTGTAAAGCTGCCGGAGCTTCACCTTGCCGCTGTCGTCGCGGTAGGCCACGACGGCGTCTTCGATGTCGACGAGGTGCTCTCGCTGGAGCTTGACGAGGTCGAGGCGAACCTGTTCCGCCTGGTGGCGGTCAGGAAAGGAGACGGCGATGAGGTCGGACATATCAGTGTTGGCGAAGCGCCTGGATGAGTTCGGACTTGGACATGGATGAGCGCCTCTGGACATCGAGGTCCTGGGCCCGCTCGTAGAGATCGTCCTTGGTCCATTCTTCGTAGGGCGGGGCCTGGGCCCCCTTGGAAGACGGATGCATGGAATCGTTCGCCTGCGCGTTGGCGATCCGCGCGGCCTTCTCCTTGCTGGCGCCCTTGTCGCGAAGGGCCTCGTAGGTGTCCTCGTTCTTGATTCGGGGGTCAGGGGGAGTCATGTCGAAAGTGTCCACCCCGCGAGTACGGAGGAGATCAGGCTGACCTCAAGCACCGCTCATCCCGCTGCCCGTGGAGCGACGAGAACGGGCTCCAAGGTTGACTCACCGCGCCGCCGGCCCAAGATGGCGCAGATGCCGCCGCCCTCCGAACCCGACAAGCTGCCGAGCCGCGAGCTCCTCGAGCAGCGCCACTCGTTCCCCTGCCGCTACACCTTCAAGGTGATCGGCGAGGCCGACGAGGGTCTGCAGGGGCGCGTGACGGACTGCATTCAGCGGGAACTCCGCACGAACATGCAGCCGCCCTCCAGCATCCGCACGACCAAAGGCGGTCGCCACCAGAGCGTCACCGTCGAGCCGACGTGCCCTGATGCCGACGCGGTTCTGCGGCTCTACGCGGAGCTGAGAAAGGTCGAAGGCGTGATGTTCCTGTTTTGACCGGCGATCCGATGGGGATCGCTTCAGGTTGGACCGAGCGTTTCCAGACTTACTTCGCCGAGCACCACGCGCTCTTCGGCTGGTTGACGACCGGCTCGGTCGTTTTCCTCGTGGTCAGCCTGTTCGGCCTCCCGTGGCTGATCGGCCGACTGCCGTCGGACTACTTCACCGCCGACGGCCAGGAGCGGATTCATCGTGAGCGCCGCGAGCGCAACACGCACAGGGCGCTCGCGTTCCTCCTGCACGGGATCCGCAACCTGGTGGGCGTCGTCGTCGCGCTCGCCGGAGTCGCCATGCTCGTGCTCCCGGGCCAGGGCATCCTCGCCATCCTCGTCGGGATGATGCTCATCGACTACCCGTTCAAGCACCGCTTCGAGCGCTGGCTCATCGCCAAGCCCACCATCCACCGCCCGCTGAACTGGCTGCGGCGAAAGGTCGATCGCGAGCCGTTCGTCATCGCAGACGGCGGGCCCTGATCGAACCGCTTCGCCCGATAGAACAGCGAGCCCGGATCAAACAGCCAGGTCGAGCACCGGCCAGCCTAGCTCGGCCGCCTTCTTCGCCAGGCCGTGGTTCGGATGAACCGCGACCGGTTCCCCCACGGCCGCCAGCGCGTCCATATCGCTGCGCCCGTCTCCGTACATCGCGCAATCCGCCGGGTCGACTCCGCGCTGCTCGCAGTAGGCCCGCAGCGCGATCTCCTTGCCTGGCCCGGTGCAAAATTCCCCGACCACCTCACCGGTGAATCGACTCCCTTGCACCTCCATTTGCGTGGACAGCAGCCCGTCCAGCCCGAGAAGCTCGAGCAGAGGCGTCGTGACGACCTGGTTCGTGGTCGTGAGAAGAACGAGGTGACCGCGCCGCTCGCGCGCTTCCTCCAGCAGCGCTCGCGCGCCGCGGAAGAGCATCGGCATCACGTGGCTGACCGCATGCTCCGCAGCCAGCGCCATGGTCTCCGCCACCGAGCGATCGCGATAGATCTCACGCAAGAGCGCTCGATAGGGCACCTGCCAGGGCTCCCCCGCCATGTACGCCGCGTTGATCGGAGCCTTCGCTTCCTGGACGCCGTCGGGGAGGAGACCCCGGACGTCCATGAAATCGATGAACGACGAATCGCTGTCGCCGTTCACGAGGGTGTGATCGAGATCGAAGAAGGCGATCCCGGAACGGGTACTCATGCGCTCTTCTTCGCCTTGGACGGACCCGTCTCGTGGAAGGAAAGCTCGGAGAACGCCATCTCGCGCAGACGCTCGGTGGGCTCGAAGCGCTGGACCGATCCCGCGCCGCGGGCCTGGACGTCCTTCATGCCGCGATGCTTATCCATCAGCGCCACGACCCGCTTCGCGCCGACCGCGTCCGCGTACTTCAGTAGACCGCCGCGGAACGGAGCGAAGCCCGTACCGAAGACCGTGGCGAGGTCGAATTCCTGTGCGGTCGCCACGACGCGCTCCTCGAACGCTCGGGCCCCTTCGCCCATCATCGCAAGCACGATCCGCTCGACGATCTCCTCGTCCGACATCGACATCGCCGAGGTCCCGCGCTGAAACTGCGCCAGGTCATCCATGAGCTCTGGCTTGCCCTTGCCCGTGTGGTCGTAGAAGCCGCGGCCCGACTTCTTGCCGAGGCGCGTGGGCTTCATCATGCCGGCGATCGCGTCGCACGGCGTCATGCGAGTCCCGTAGCCTTCGTGCAGGGACTTCGCGGCGTGGGCCGCGATATCGAGGCCCACCTCGTCGAGGAGCTTGAACGGCCCCATCGGCATCCCGAACTGCAGCAGCAGACGATCGATGCGCAGCGGGCTGACGCCCTCGACGAACAGGCGCACCGCCTCGTCGAGGTACGGGCCGAGCAGGCGGTTCACGAGGAACCCGGGGACATCCTTCGTGACCACCGGCGTCTTGCCGAGCTGGATCGCGAGCGCGGCCGTGCGCGTGACCGTCTCGTCCGAGGTTTGCGCGCCGCGAACGATCTCGACCAGCGGCATCGCCTTGACCGGATTAAAGAAGTGCATGCCCACGACGCGCTCCGGCTGCGGCAGCGCCTCTTGCATTTCGGTCACGCTGAGCGACGACGTGTTCGTTGCCAGGATCGCATCGTCCGCCATGGCCGCCGCGAGATCGCCGAAGACCTTCCGCTTGACGCCCATGATCTCGGCGACGGCCTCGACGGCGATCTCCGCATGCCCGACGCCTGTGATTCCCACGGAGACGGAGAGCCCGTCGATTGCGGCGTCGGCCCGGCTCGGCGTCAGGCGCTTCCGCCTGAGCTTCTTCGCGATGTCCGCGCGATGCGTGATCGTCGCGCCGTCGAGCGCCGCCTGGTTCAGGTCGCAGAGACGCGTCGTGAGCCCTTTCTCGGCCATGAGACTCGCGATGCCCGCGCCCATGACGCCGCCGCCGACGACGGCGCCGGCCGTGAACTTCGCCGGCGACGTTCCGTCGGCGAACTGCCCGAGCTTCTTCGCGGCTTCCGACGCGAAGAAGATCGACACCAGGTTCTTCGAGATCTTGCCGGTCGCGAGCTCGGCGACGGCGTCCGCCTCCAGCGTGGCCGCTTCGGTGAGCGACTTCCCGTGCGCGTTCAGCACGAGGTCGAGCGCGCGATAAGGCGCGGGATAGTTCCCGTGCGCCTTCGAATCGACCTGCTTCTTCGCCTGGTTCCGGATCACGGCTTTCGCGAGCGGATTCCTGTCGACGAGCCACGACTTCGCGCCGCGCGTCTTCTTCTTGATCCGGATCCGGCCCATCGCGATGTCGGCCGCGATGCGATGCAGATACTCCTCCTTGGTGAGTCGGTCGACGATGCCCAGCTGGAAGGCCTTCTTCGCAGGATAGAGCCTGCCCGTCAGGATCGCGTCGAGCGCGGTCGGCACCCCGACGCGCCACGGCAATCGGTGCGACCCGCCCCATCCTGGGATGATCCCGAGCATGGTCTCGGGCAGGCCGATCTTCGTCTTCGAGCTGTCGGTGGCGAGGATGACGTTGCAGGAAAGGCTCAGCTCCAGGGCTCCGCCCGGCACCGGCCCACCCACCGCCGCCACGGTGCGGGCCGCTAGCCGCTCGATCCTGGCGAAGAGCCCGTGGACGGCGAGAACCGCCTTGCGTACGACCTCGGGGTCCGTGATCTGCGCGATCGCCTCGACGTCGGCGCCCGCGAGGAACTGATCCGCGCGACGCCCCGTGATGACGATGCCCTCGAGCGAATCGTCGCCCTCGAACTCGGTCACCGCGGCGTCGAGATCGCGGAGCAGCGGCGCGTCCAGCACGGGAAAGCTCTTGTGCGGAGACAGGATCGTGAGAACGGCGAGACCGGGCTCGGGCCGCTCGATCTTCAGGCACTCGCCCGGCGCGGGCGCGTTCTCGGGGCTCGGAAATTGGCTGAGGTCGATCATCGGTCGATACGCTCCAGGAGCACGGCGCCGCCTTGGCCACCGCCAATGCAGAGGGTGGCGAGGGTCAGTTCGTGGTCGCCTACTTCGAGTTCATGGGCGGCCGTGAGGAGCAGGCGCGCGCCCGTCGCTCCCACCGGGTGACCGAGCGCGATCGCACCGCCGTTCACGTTGGTCTTGTCGAGGTCGAGCTCGCCGATCGCGCCGCCGGAGCGGCCCATGGTCTTCTCGGCGTAGTCGGCGCTCTCGAAGGCGATCTTGCAGCCCAGCACCTGGGCAGCGAACGCCTCGTTCAGCTCGATCGCACCGATGTCCTTCATCGACACGCCAGCCTCGTCGAGCACCTTCGCGGTCGCGTGGACCGGGCCGAGGCCCATGCGCCGCGGATCGCAGCCCGCCCAGGCCCATGCCTTGAGGCGAGCGAGCGGCTCGAGCCCGAGTTCCTTCGCGCGGTCCCGCGTGGTCACGACGAGCGCGCCCGCGCCGTCGGTGATGCCGCACGCATTCCCGACCGTGACGACGCCGTCCGGCTTCTCGAAGTAGGGCCGGAGTTTCGCGAGCTTCTCGGGCGTCTGCCCGTCGCGGATCGAGTCGTCGTGGATCAGCGAGAGCTGCCCGGGACGTGCACCCAGGGGCAGGATCGGCAGGATCTCGAGATCGAAGCGCCCGGTGTTTCGAGCGTGCTCGGCGCGCTGGTGGCTGCGCGCCGCGTACAGATCGCACTCCTCCCGCGTGATGCCGAAGTCGCGCGCGATCAGCTCGGCCGTCTGGCCCATGAGCATGTCGACGGTCGGATCGTTCAGTCCCTCGAGCAGCGCCGCCCGCGGCGCCAGGAACGAAGGGCGGAACTTCGCGAGCGCGCCGAGCTTCTGCACCGGCGATTTCGCCTTCATCAGCCCCGAAAACACGCCCGTCATCTTGTCGTTGAACATGAGCGGATAGGCGCTCATGACCTCGACCCCCATCGTGAGGTAGAGGTCGCCGATGCCCGCCATGATGGAGGTGGCGGCGCTCGTCACGGACTCGATGCCCGAGGCGCAGTTCCGGGCGACGGTCCGGGCGGGGACGTTCCGCGGGATGCCGGCGCGGAGTGCGATCACCCGGGCGATGTTCGCCTGATCGTGGGGCGGGCCCACCGAGCCGACGATCACCTCGTCGAAGGCGCCCGGGTCGATCCCCGTCTGCACGAGGAGTTCACGGGCGACCTGGGCACCGAGGTGCCCGGCGTCCTCCTTGGCGAAAGCGCCGCCTGCGCGCGCCCAGGGAGAGCGCAGACCGGCCGCGAGAACGATCTCGGGGCCTCGGGAGTGATTCACCTGAATCATGATGGAGGTGGCCGGACGGGTGCGGGAGCCGAGTAAGACGGCCCACGTCCGGGCGTTGTGCGTGGTTGGCGCCAGAAGTGCGGCGGAAAGGCGGTGGAAGTGCGGCGACGACTGACAGGAAGTCGCATTCTGTCGCGGAAAGGCCCCTGGATGGTCAGGGTCCCCATCAGCGGGTTGAATACATAGAACAAATCTCGGTCAGATCCGCTCTTAGAGTTTACAGCGTCAACTGGGAATGGCCGATGTCCTACAAGCTCTCCCGCTGAGTTCGACTCAGTCGCCTCCCTTGAGCTAACAATCGCAATTTCCTATGCCCGACCCGCAGCGAGCCACAGGCACCGACCTGAAGCAAGCCATCCTGGACGAAGCGCGACGCGTCCTGGAGGAGAGCGGCTATACCGCGATTTCCACGCGACGGATCGCCAGCGCAGTCGGGTGCACGGCGACGAGCATCTACCTCTACTTCAAGAGCAAGGACGCGCTCATCTACGCGCTGATCGAAGAGGGGTTCGAGGAACTCAACGCCCGGATGATGCGGGCCGTCAAGGGCGAGGGCACCATCCAGGAACGCCTGGAGCGCGCAGCCGACGCCTACATCCGCTTCGGCCTCGACCAAACGCCCTACTACGAGATCATGTTCACGCTCCGCGCCGAGCAGATGGAGCGCTATCCGGCCGCCTCCTACCGCCGCGCTCGCGCGACGCTCGACGCCTTTGCCCAGGTCGCCGAGATGGAGCCTGAACTCGGACTCCTGGCCGGCACGACCATCTGGTCCGGTCTCCACGGCCTGGTCTCGCTCCTGATCGCCAGACGGATCGATATCCGCATCGATCGAGAGGCGCTGATCCAGCACACCATCCACGCGACCTGCACCGCAGCGCTCGCGCAGAAGAACGCTTCTGCCCTTCCTTCCAGTCCCGACGCAGGGACCCCTAACGCCACGTCCAGCCCGCCCCTGGCGGGCTAATCCCATGACCCTTCTCGCCATGACACTTCCGATTGCGCTACTCGGATTCCTCCACGCCGTCTCCTGGCCGTGGCTCATCCTCGCAACGCTCGTCACCGCGCTGACGCTCGGCTACGTCTCGGCCCCCATCCTCGCCTGGACCGTCTTCGGCGGCATCCTTGCGCTGGGCCTCTTCTCCTGGCCCTGGGTCCTGGCCTACGCCGCCGTGATGACGGTGTTCAACCTGCCGAAGCTCCGCCGCGCGCTCGTCTCCGCCCCGGTGATGAAGACGATGAAGGCGCTGAAGTTCCTTCCGGTCATCTCGGAGACGGAGCGCACGGCGCTGACCGCGGGCACGGTCTGGATCGACGGCGAGCTGTTCAGCGGCAAGCCCGACTGGAACCGCACGCTCAACGAGCCCTACCCCGACCTCACGGACGAGGAGCGCGCCTTCATCGACGGGCCCTGTGAAGAAGTCTGCCGCATGACGGACGACTGGAAGGTCTTCCAGGAGCGCGACCTGCCCGAGAACGTCTGGCAGTACCTCAAGGACCACGGATTCTTCGGCCTCATCATCCCGAAGGAGTACGGCGGCAAGGGCTTCTCGGCCTCGATGAACAGCGCGGTCGTCCAGAAGCTCAGCTCCCGTTCGGGCGTCCTCGGCATCACGGTCATGGTGCCGAACTCGCTCGGCCCGGCCGAGCTTCTCACGCACTACGGCACGCCTGCGCAGAAGGATCACTACCTCCCGCGCCTCGCCAACGGCACGGACATCCCGTGCTTCGCGCTGACCGAGCCGGACGCCGGCTCCGATGCCGGTGGCATGAGCGCGAACGGAGAGATCTTCGAGCGTGACGGCGAGTTCTGGGTCAGGCTGAACTGGGACAAGCGCTACATCACGCTGGCGGCCATCTCGACGGTCCTCGGCCTCGCTTTCCGCCTCCGCGATCCCCAGAACCACCTCGGCAAGGGCGAGAACTGCGGCATCACCTGCGCGCTCATTCCCTCCGACACGGAAGGCATCGTGCTCGGCAAGCGCCACGACCCGCTCGGCGTTCCGTTCTACAACTGTCCCACCGAAGGCCACAACGTCGAGGTCAAGCTCGATGATGTCGTCATCGGCGGCCGCGCTGGCATCGGCCAGGGCTGGCGCATGCTGATGGAGTGCCTCGCGGCTGGCCGCGGCATCTCGCTGCCCGCTTCGGGCGCCGCGAGCGCGAAGATGATGGCCCGCATCGGCGGCGCCTACACGGCGGTTCGCAAGCAGTTCGGCCTGCCGATCGGCAAGTTCGAAGGCATCGAGGAGGCCCTCGCCCGCGTCGGCGGCAAGGCCTACATCCTGGAAGCCGCGCGTCGCACGACCTGCGGCGGCCTCGACGGCGGCGCCAAGCCGGCGGTCGTTACAGCGATCGCGAAGTACAACTTCACCGAGCTGGCCCGTGAGTGCGTCAACGACACGATGGACATCCTCGGCGGCAAGGCGATCTCGATGGGACCGCGCAACCCGATCGCCCACGCCTACATGGCCACGCCGATCAGCATCACGGTCGAGGGTGCCAACATCCTGACGCGTACGCTGATCATCTTCGGTCAGGGCGCGATCCGCTGCCACCCGTACGCCTGGGACGAGGTCGTCGCCGTCGAGAAGAACGACAGCGCCGCCTTCGACAAGGCATTCTTCGGGCACGTGGGACACGTCGTCCGCAACCTGTCACGCTCCGTCGTCCTCTCCTGTACGCGCGGTATGTTCGCATCGGCGCCGGTCACCGGCCCCGCCGCACAGTACTACCGCAAGCTCTCGTGGGCGTCCGCGTCCTTCGCGACGATGGCCGACATGGCGATGGCGATGCTCGGCGGCGACCTCAAGCGCCGCGAGGCGCTCACTGGCCGCTTCGCGGACGTCTTCTCGAACCTCTACCTCGGCAACGCGGTGCTCCGCCGCTTCGAGGCCGAGGGTCGCAAGAAGGAGGACCTCCCCTACCTGCACTACGCGATGCAGCACTGCCTCGCCGAGATCCAGAAGGGCTTCGACGGCATCTTCCGCAACTTCAGCGTGCCGGTCGTCGGTTGGTTCTTCCGTTACCCGATCGGGTTCTGGTCGCGCATGAACTCCATGGGCACCGGCCCCGGGGACAAGACGATGCAGCAGGTCGCCCAGGCCATGCAGGTGCCCGGCGAACAGCGCGATCGCATGACGACGGGGATGTACATCCCGACGGCCCTCGACGAGACGGTGGGCCAGATGGAGCACGCGCTGAAGCTCTGCACGGACGCGGATACGATCCAGAAGCGGATCCGGGAAGCGGTCAAGAAGAAGCAGCTCCAGAAGAAGGCTCCGGCGCTCATGCAGGCCGATGCGCTTCGCCTGGGCATCATCACATCGGCGGACGCGGACCTGATGGCCCGCGCCGAGGAAGCGCGCCACGCCGTGGTCGCGGTCGACTCCTTCACGCTCGAGGAGTACGCGGAGCGAGGCCTGGAGCCGACGGTCCCGATGGGGCTGCGACGCCTGGAGGACGCGCCGAAGAAGGCTGGCGCGAAGCCGGAAGCGGAGTCGAAGGTCGAGTCGGCGGGCGAGTCGGAAGGCGATTCGGAAGCGAAGGCGTCCACGGAAGAGACGTCCGACTCCAAGTCGGACGGCGACGCGGCCTGATGACCGAAGAGCTGGCCAGCGACTGGTTCGTCTACGTCCTGCAGTCCGAGGCGAGGTCCGTGACCTACGTCGGGATCGCGCGGGACGTGGACGCCCGACTGGCCCAGCACAACGGGGAGGTGCGCGGCGGGGCCAAGTCCACCCGCGCCGCGCGCCCCTGGAAGCTCGCGCGGACCGAAGGGCCCTATCCGTCTCGCGGTGAGGCGCAGGTACGGGAGTACGCGCTGAAGCAGCTCCGCGGCCCCGCCAGGCTTCAGCCATAGTGAACTCGCCCATGGTCATCTCTCTGGACCAGGAAACCCACGTTTCAGGGATGGCGAGTTCGCCCACGCGCGACTACCGTCGGGCGAGATGGCGTTGAACCTCCCCGACCACTCGGCCTCCTCGGCCGTGTTTACGAGCCCCTTCGGTTTTACCGAGGGGGTCAGTCGGGAAGGTGGAGTCGAAGACTCCCGGGCGAACACTCGCCCCTGATCATCACCGTTCCCGATTCGGCCCACGCGCAAGCGAAGGGCCGGACGTCGGATCTTCTGCGCGCGGGCTCGAAACCAAAATTTCGACCACCATGCCCCCGGAAGTTCCCATGGACGCCACTGATTCGCCGCTCGACGGCGCCGCCGTCACCGATTCGACCCCACCCAGCCTGTCCGAAACCCGGCGACAGATCGACGAGGCGGATCGAGCACTGGTCGCGGCCCTTCGAGCCCGCCTCGACGCCGTGCGAAGGATCGGCGCGGCGAAAGAAGCGTCCGGCACCGCGCTCGTCGATCGGTCCCGCGAGGCCGAGGTGGCGGGCCGCTGGACCGCACTCGCGGAAGAGGCCGGACTGAATCCCCACGCCGCGGGCCGCGTTCTGCGCGAGGTCCTGCACTGGTCCAAGCGAGAGCAAGAACTCGAATGGCAGGTGAACGCCCCCACGCGCGTTCGCGTCGCCTACCAGGGAGCCCGCGCCGCGAACGGCGACCTCGCGGCCCGACAGCTCATGGGGCTGCGACGAACGCCCGTCGACACGGTCGGACTCAGCACGTTCGACGCGGTGATCGCCGCGCTCCAGGCAGGCGACGTCGACTACGCCTTCGTCCCGGTCGAGAACTCCATCGTGGGCAGCATCGAGGCCGTGAACTCGCTCCTGCTCCAGTCCCAGCTGCACGTCGTCGACGAGGAGAAGTGGGACGTGGAGCACGTGCTGGCGGCCCGGGAGGGCGCGACCCTCGCCGGCCTCCGCCGAGCGCTCTCGCATCCGGTCGCGCTTCGCCAGTGCCGCGGCACGCTGGTCGACTCACTCGCGCTCGAGTCCGTGGAGGTCTGGGACACCGCGGGCGCCGCGGAGATCGTCGCGGCTTCCGACGACCTGACCCAGGCCGCCGTCTGCCCGCGTGGCGCCGCCGAGGCGAACGGTCTCGTCGTCCTCCGCGACGACGTTTCGGATCACCCTGGCAACTGGACGCGCTTCCTGCTCCTCGGCACCCGCCCCGAGAAGAACGCCGCGGGCGTGCCCTCGCGGACGACCCTGAGCTTCGTCGCGGATCACGGCGTCGGCTCCCTCGCTCGCTGCCTCGCGGCGTTCGAGAGCGAGGGCATCAACCTGACGCGTCTCTCGAGCCACGTGCTGGCTGGCCGCCCTGGCCAATACGGGTTCCTCGTCGATCTCGAAGGTCACGTGGAGGACGAGCCCGTGGGCCGCGCGCTCGTGGCCATGCGAGCGGCGTCCCGCCAGCTGACCATCCTGGGCAGCTATCCGGATCGATCGCGCGGCCGGGAGATGCCGATCATGAAGGTGCGGCAGAAGAACGCCGAGCCCCCCGTGAGGCACGCCCACGCCCTTCCCACCGCGATCTTCAGCGGACGCCGGCAGCTTGCCGGAGTTCACCTGGACGCCACCCGCTTCGTTTTGATCGCCGGCCCCTCCGCCGTGGAGAGCGCCGCCCAGGTCGAAGCGGCCGCCACGATGGTGCGCGAAGTCGGCGGATCGCTCCTGCGCGGCGGAGCTTTCCAGCCTCGAACCTCGACCGACTCGTTCCAGGGTCTTGGGATGGAAGGCGTGAATCTGCTCGCCAGCGCGGGCCGACGACACGGACTTCCCGTCGTCACGGAAGTGCTGCACGCAAACGTCCTCGACGCCATCGCGGCGCGCGCGGACGTCCTTCAGATCGGCGCGCACAACATGCAGAACTTCGAGCTCCTGCGCGCCCTCGGGCGGATCGATCGCCCGGTGCTCCTGAAGCGCGGAATGAGCGCGACGATCGACGAGTGGCTACATGCAGCCGAGACCATCCTCGCCGCCGGGAACCATCAGGTGGTCCTCTGCGAGCACGGCATCCGGACCTTCGAGACGAGCACGCGCGCCACGCTCGACCTCGCCGCGATCGCGATCGTGAAGGAACGGACGAATCTCCCCGTGATCGTCGATCCATCCCACGCCGCCGGCCGCCGCGAACTCGTCGTCCCGCTCGCGCTCGCCGCTGCCGCAGCGGGCGCCGATGGCCTGATCGTGGAGTGCCACCCCGACCCCGAGAACGCGCTTTGCGACAGGGAGCAAGCCCTCACGCGCGACGACATGCTACGCCTCGTCGATGGCCTCGGCCCGATCCTGGCGGGCCAGGGGAGGACGCTGGCATGAGCCCTGAACTCTCTCCCCGACTGCGCGACATGGCGGGCTCCGCCACCAGTCGCGCGGCGAGCGCTCCGCGCCAGGAGGGCGCGCAGCCCTGGATCGATCTCGCCGTCGGCTGTCCGGACTGGGAGCCACCGCGGGCGTGCATCGAATCCGCAGCGGCCGCCTGCGGTCCCCGCGTCCCTTATCGAACGCCCGGAGGCGATCCGGACCTGCGCCAGCGACTCGTCGAAGAGTCCGCGTGGAACGCCGGCGGTGGCGACATCGACTGCGTGCTGACGACGGGCGGCAAGGAAGCTCTCTTCCTCGGCCTGGGCGCGATCCTCGTACCGGGCGACGTGGTCCTCGTGTGCGCGCCCTACTGGCCGTCGTTCCTCGAGCAGATCCGCGCCTGGGGCGGCGTACCGCACGTGATCCCAGAAGGTCGTGATGGCCTGCCTCAGCTCCATGCCCTCGCGAGCGCTGCGCCGCGGGCGAAGGCAATCATCGTGAACACGCCGTCGAATCCCTCGGGCAGGATCTGGCCGACGGCGCGGTGGCAAGAACTCTCGAAGCTCGCTCACCGAGAGGACCTCTGGGTCGTCCTCGATGCCGTCTACGGCGGCCTGGCGTACTCCGAACGATCCTGCGTACAGAATGGGCTTCCCACCGCGCTGCTCGCCCGGACCCTCGTCGTCGACAGCGGTTCGAAGAGCTACTCGCTTCCCGGCCTGCGGATCGGCTGGGCCACCGGCCCCGCGCGCTGGATCCAGGCGATGCGATCACTCCAGGACGCGTCGTCCACTCACCCCTCCCTCGCGGGTCAGGCGGCGCTGAGGGCGGCTCTGGACATCGACCCGGACTGGTCGAGCGGCGTGCGCGCTCGCCTCCAGCAGCGAGCCGAGGCGCTCTGGAAGGCCGTACAGGCCTCGAAGTCGCTCACCATGCGACTTCCCGAAGGCGGGCTGTTCGGCCTGATCGAGCTGCCTGCCGGAACGGACGACCGCGACTTCGTGCGGCGTCTGGCCGAGGAGCAGCAGGTAGCGGTCATCGCGGGCTCCGCCTTCGGCGCGCCCACCACACTCCGCGCGGCGCTGACCGTGGATCCCGAAGGACTGCGGGAGGCGGTCAGGCGCATCGAATGCGTGGTAGAGCGACCGTCCTGAGGCTGCCCTCGCATGAGAGGAGCGGGAACGCGTCAGCTCGTGAAAGGAAGAAGGTAATCGACATCGCAGGCATGTTCGTTGCCATGAGCACCGTGTCGTTGGCCGAAACGGAGAGGGAGGACGCGGAGCACTGGGCATTGGCTTGAAACCGCTGGACTCCGGAACTCCTGCCAATGCGACCAAGGAAGCGGAGGAGGCGGGAGGGTCGAGGGGGCGCGGCGCCCCTGCGAGGGATGGAGGGTTGGAAGTACGCGAGCTTGGGCCTGGCCTCCGCCTTGGAAGACGTCGGCAAGAAGTCGAGTCGCGGAGGCGAAGAGTGGGAGTCACGAAGCCGTTCCGCAAAACCGCCAAAGGACATCGCGCTCGAACAAGGATCCAGAAACCCCAACCCGGTATTCAAACTCGCCATCCCCTTCGAAAGGTCACCGGAGTTCTCCGCCTCCGCGATCAGGTGCACGTGGTTGCTCATCACCGAAAACTCCACGATCCGAATCAGCTTGCCCTGATTCACGCGCGCAATCGCCGCCCTCACCACCGCCATCTCTTCTTTCTTCCGAAGAGACCGAAACCACATCTTCAGCTTGATGGTGACATGGGCCACCCGCGAATCCTTCCTCCTCTTCGGCCCACGCCGCTTCTTCGGCACCGCAAAACCAAACACGGCCTGCAAAACAACCGCCCCGCCATGCGCGATTCCGCCATGCAAACCCATAGCCCAAACGAGCCAATCCATCAACCCTGAATGGCCTCCAAACTACACTTTAAAGCCAACATGCTGCACTTTAGCCAAATCTGCCATCCGCCCCAAAACAGTATGCTCGGCAGACCTTTCCCACCGGCCGACTCGCACTCCGCGCCCCCGAACCTTCCTCTCTCGCCTCCCCGTCACAAGGCGTGGGCCAGGGCCGAGCCCGCACCCTGACAACTCCCCATCCCTCCCAAGGCCGCCGCGCCTCCCAAGCTCCCGCTTCTCCCGCTTCCTTGGTTGTATTGGTCTCAGCCCAGCACCCCGGCACCCCAGCACCCCAGCACCCCGGCACCACGGCACCACGGCACCCCAGCCACCCGGCACACTGCCCCCCAAAAAATCCCCCGGCCCCTGCCTGCCTTGACGACAAGGCCTCCGCAAAAGCCGCTGGCTGCGAGATCTCGCCGCGCGGCTGATCCCGACCGGACGGGTTCGGACGATTATCCAGAGTGACCCCCAGCGACTCCGCTAGAGTGCTGCGCCTATGGCCGAGGAAACCTGGCGCGAACTGTCCGACGTGATCGAGTCGGCGGAGCGAGACGTCCTGGAGCAATTCCTGGACGACCTCACGCCGGACGCTCGTACCCTCGCCGTCAGTCGACTTTCGGACGCCACTCGCGAGCGGCTCCTGGAGACGGTCGATCCCGAAGATGCCGCCGAGATCCTGGAGGGACTCCCCGAGTCCCAGGTCACGGACGCCTTCGAGAACATGTCGGCCGAGCTGGCCGCGCGGATCGTCGAGGAGATGCCGAGCCACCACGCGGCGGACGTCGTGGGCGAGCTGTCCGACGAGGCGGCCGAGGCCATCTTCAGCGAGATGTCGCCGGCGGACGCCATCGACATCCGCGCGCTGAGTCGCTACGAGGACGACGAGGGCGGCGGCCTCATGGTCTCCGAGAAGCTGTCGTACGACAGCACCACCGCGGTCGGCGACGTGGTGGCCGACCTCCAGGGCAACGCCGATCGTTACGAGGACTTCGACGTCCAGTACGTCTACGTGACCGACAGCGCCGGGCGACTCGAGGGCGTGCTCTACCTTCGCTCGCTGCTCTTGACCCCGCCATGGAAGCCGATCTCGGAGATCATGCTCCCCGAGCCGCGCTACGCCACCGACAAGTCGACCGTCGAGGAGCTCCACGCGCTCTTCGACACGATCTCCTTCAACGCCGTTCCCGTGGTGGACGAGCATCGTCATCTGCTCGGCGTGCTCCGGCGCAGCGCCGTCGAGGAGCGCATGGCCGAGCGCAGCGACCGCGACTACCGCCTGACCCAGGGTATCGTCGGCGGCGAGGAACTCCGGACGATGCCCCTCATGCTGCGTGCGCGCCGCCGCCTCTCCTGGCTGAGCGTCAACGTCGTGCTCAACGTGATCGCGGCCAGCGTCATCGCGGCCAACGAGGAGACCCTGAGCCAGGTCATCGCGCTCGCCGTCTTCCTCCCGATTCTCTCGGACATGAGCGGCTGCTCCGGCAACCAGGCCGTCGCGGTCACGATGCGCGAGCTTTCCCTCGGCGTCGTCAGGCCCAACGAGATCCTGCGTACTGCGCTCAAGGAGATCTCTGTCGGCGCCATCAACGGGCTCTGCCTCGGCATCCTCGTGGGCTGCGCGGCTTGGGCCTACTCCGGGACCCCCTGGCTCGGCGTGGTGATCGGCGTTGCGCTCATGCTGAACACGATGCTCGCTGTCATCATCGGCGGCTGCGTGCCGCTGGGTCTCAAGCGCTTCGGCGTGGACCCCGCGCTGGCGTCCGGGCCGCTGCTGACGACCGTCACGGACATGTGCGGTTTCTTCCTCGTGCTCACGTTCGCGGGAGCCGTGATCGACAAGCTCGTCTGATCGATTCGATCAGCCGGAACGCAGGGGCATCGGGCCCCGGGCCAGATTACTCTCTTCCACGGGGCGATTCCCCCGACGCACCCATGGAAGAACGCATCGTGAACTCCCCCATCCGCCCGGTGCGGATCGCTGGCATCGGCCGGTACCTCCCGGAGACCGTCGTCACGAACGGTGAACTGGAGGAGCGCTTCGGCGTGCCGACCGGGTGGATCGAGGAGAAAACGGGCGTCATCGAGCGACGGCGCGCCGACGTGGCGGGGGGCGAGACGGCCAGCATCATGGGTGCCGCCGCCCTCGCCGAGGCGCTCGGCGACGGCCCCCTGGAGCTGGACCTCATCCTCAACGCTTCGGGCACACCCGAACAGGCCATCCCCGACGGCGGCCCCCTGATCCAGCGCGCCCTCGGCCTCCATCGTTCGGGCATCCCCTGCTTCACGGTTCACGCGACCTGCCTGAGCTTCCTCGCGGCCCTCGACGTCGCGGCCTCGATGCTGACCGTCGGCACGCACCGGCGGATCGCGATCGTCAGCACGGAGATCGGGTCGACGGGCGTCAGCGGCGTCGATCCGAAGTCCGAATCGCTTTGGGGCGACGCTGCGGCGGCCGTCGTGCTGGAGCGCACCAACCCCGAGCAGGGAAGTGCTCTGGAGCGCGTTCTCTTCCGCACGTGGAGCGAGGGCGCCGACCTCACGTCCATACGCGGCGGGGGCACCAAACTCCATCCATCGCGCCCCGGCGCGGTTCCCGAGGACCTGCACTTCCAGATGAACGGCCCCGCCGTCCTCCAGATGTGCCTGCGCCGGGCAGGCCGCTTCTTCGCCGAGCTGCACCCCTCTCTTCGGACCGGAGGCATGGACGGCAGCGGCCCGTCCGAGCGAATCGACGTCGCGATCACCCATCAGCCCAGCAAGGCCGGACTCGAAGGCATGGAGCGCTTCGGCGTCCTACGCGAACGGACGGTGGTCACCCTGGATCGACTCGGCAACTGCGTCGCCGCGTCGATCCCCTGCACGCTCTATGAGGCGATCCAGACCGGTCGTCTACAGCGCGGCCAGCGAGCGCTCCTCTTCGGGACGGGCGCCGGCCTTTCGATGGCCGGCGCTCTCCTGACCTACTGACATGTCATCAGGACTCCACGGCACCCGCATCCTCGTCACCGGCGCCACGGGCTTCCTGGGCGGAGCGGTCGCGCGGAGCCTCCGGGCGCAGGGCGCCGCGGTCCTCGGCCAGGGTCGGAACCCGGAAGCTACGGCTGCCATGGAAGAGGCCGGCCTCACGATGCAGCGGATGGCGCTCGAGGACCGAGCCGCCGTGTTTGCGTGCTTCGACGCGTTTCGACCCGACCACGTCGTTCATTGCGCGGCCAAATCGGCGCCCTTCGGCCGCGCCGTCGACTTCGTGCGCGCGAACGTCGATGGGACGCGACACCTCCTCGGGGCGAGCCGCGCGTCGGGCGTGGTGCGATTCGTCCATGTCTCCAGCCCGAGCATCTACTGCGCCGGCCGACCGCTCCAAGAGGTGAGCGAGGACACGCCGCTTCCGAAGCGCGCGATCAACGCCTACGCGGAGACGAAGCGCGCGGCGGAGCAGCTCGTCCTGGAAGCCCATCGCGCGGGGGTTTCATGCGTGATTCTTCGGCCGCGCGCGATCTACGGACCCGGCGACAACGCGCTCTTCCCGAGGCTGCTGATGGCGCTGAAGGACGGCAAGCTTCCGATCATCGGCGACGGCGCGAACAGGATCGATCTGACGTACGTCGACGACGCTGTCGCGAGCGTGCGGCTCGCTCTCCGCGCGGACGAGCGCTGCCTCGGTCAGGCCTACAACATCACGAGCGGCGAGGCGGTGCGCCTCTGGGACCTCATCGGAACGCTGGCCGACCGCCTCGGGCTCGAGCGGCCCACTCGCAGAATCTCCCGGCGAACGGCCCACGTGGCGGCCGCCGTTCTGGAGTCCTCCCATCGTCTGTTGCGGCGGCCCGGGGAGCCGCGCCTGACGCGCCATTCGGTCGATTCCCTCAGCCTCGACGCGACGCTCGACATCTCCGCCGCGCGGCGGGACCTCGGGTACGAGCCCCGCGTCTCGGTCGAGGAAGGCGTCGCGCGCTTCCTCGCCAGCCTCGAACGCCAGCCAGCTGCCCCGTGAGCCAGCCCATGAACCAGTGCAAGCTCACGATGCTGGACACCGGCTACTGCGTGCACCCCGAGCACGTGGTGCTGCGCAACCGCGTCCTCCGCCCCATGCGCTTCCCCGCGATGTTCGCGGTGATCGAGCACCCCGAACGCGGGCCCATTCTTTTCGACACCGGCTACGCGCAGCCCTACCTCGACGCCGTGCGCTCGACCTGGACGGGCCGGATCTACGACCGCGTCACTCCGGTCACGACCTCCAGCGACCAGTTCGCCGCCGCGCGCTGCCGCGCCCTCGGCATCGATCCGAACGACGTTTCGCTCGTCATCGCCAGCCACTTCCACGCCGACCACGTCGCGGGCCTCGTCGATTTCCCGAAGGCCGAGATCCTCTTCCTCAAGTCCGCGTGGGAGAGCGTTGCGCGACTGCGCGGAGCGCGCGCGCTCCTCAAGGGTTTCCTCCCCTCGCTGATTCCAACGGACTTCGAGGCGCGCGCCCGCGCCATCGAGGGCACCGAGTGGGCGCCGCTCGGATCGGACCTCGGGCCCTTCCAGCGCGGCGTCGACCTGCTCGGCGATGGTTCGCTCATCGCGGTCGCGCTCCCCGGTCACGCGGCGGGCCAGCTCGGGCTCTTCGTCCGGCGGCGCGAACTGCCCGACGCGTTTCTCGTGGCCGACGCCTGCTGGACGACGCGCAGCTTCGAGGAGCACATCATGCCGAGCCGGATCACGCGGCTGCTCTTCGATGACATGGACGCGTACCGCTACTCGCTCGGGCTGATCGGCGCGTTCCACAAGCTGCACCCCGAGGTCGAGATCATCCCGTCCCACTGCAGCGAGGCCCACGGACGGCTCGTGCTGGCAACGGAAACGCCATGAACGGCAGGCGCCTCCTCATCACCGGCTGCGACGGCTTCATTGGCCAGCACGTCGCGCGAGAGGCCCGCGCGCAGGGCTGGACCACGATCGGCGTCAGCCGTGCCGCGACGCCGCTGGCAGAGGTCGACGAGCGGATCGAACTCAACCTCCTCGCGCCAGACGCCGAGGATCGCCTCGTCCGCGCCATGGGAGGAGCCGAAGCCGTGGTTCACGCCGCGGCTCGCGTCCAGCTCTTCGGGCGCGCGGCGCCGGTGATCGCCGACAATGTGGCATCGACGCGGAGCGTCCTCGGGGCGGCGGCTCGCGCTGGTGCGCCGCGCGTCGTCTTCCTCTCCAGCGCGTGCGTTCTCTTCGAGCCCTTCGATCAACCGGGACTGCGCGAGGACGCGGCCCTGCCCGCGCGCTGCATGAACGGCTACGCGGAGTCCAAGAAGCGCTGCGAAGGCCTGGTCGCCGAGTACCCCGGCTCATGGGCCATCCTCCGACCGCAGGCCGTGATCGGGCCGGGTGATCGAACCTTGCTGCCGCCCGTTCTCGCCGCGGCGCGCAGCGGGCGCTGGCGCTGGATCGGTCGTCGCGATGCGGCCTCCACCGACCTGCTCTCCGTCGGGAACCTCGTCGAGTACTCCGTGCGCGCCGCCGGACTCCCGGAAGCGACGGGAGTGTTTCACCTGAGCGACGGTGAGGTCGTACCGATCGAGACGCTCTTTCGACAGGTCTTCGAAGCGCTGTCGATCCGCGTCGCCGAGAAGCGAGTCTCGAGCCGATCCGCCCGAGCGCTCGCGCTCGCCGTGGAGACGCCCATGCGCTGGCTCGCACCGGCGATCGCGCCTCCGCTCACGGCGTTCGGCGTCGAGGTGCTCACCCGCACTCGCACGCTGGACCGTACGCGGACGCTCCGCTACCTTGGCCCTCCCTCGCGAACTCTTCGGGAAGGCCTGGACCGCGCACTCGAGACCTTCGCCTCCGGATGATGAACTGGCCCACTTTCACTCCTATCGAATGGACCAGCGCGGGCGCCATGGCCGCCTACCTGGGGCTTCTGTCGTGGAAGGCGCGCGCAGCCTTCGCCTACTTGCGAGAGGAGCGTGAGGGGCTCGGCGGTGAGAAATCCAGGGACGAACTGACCGTACTTCAGCCGATCGTCTCGGGCGATCCGACGCTAGAGACCTGCCTGCGCGCGAGCGCCGAGCTCGCGCAGCCCGGAACGCAGTTCGTGTGGCTCCTGGATCAGGGCGACAGCGAAGCCCGGAGGATCGCGGACGATCTCGACCGACCCGGCATCACGATTCAAGAGGTGCCCGCTGCCCCGCCCGGCGTGAATCCGAAGGTGGACAAGCTCTCGCGGGCGCTCGAGGGCGTGACCACCGAGTTCATCGCCGTCCTCGACGACGACACGACCGTGGGAAGGCGGCATCTCGATCGCGCTCTCCAGATACTCGGTTCGCATCAGGGCGCCGGCGGCCTCTACACGGGTCTGCCGACGTACCGCGCCGTTCCCGGCAATTCCGCGGCCAATCTGATGGTGGCCTTCGTGAACTCGAGCAGCGCGCTGACGTACCTGCCACCGGCCCACGCAGGCCCGCCGGTCACCCTCAACGGCATGTTCTACGTGACCCGCGCAGCGGACCTGCGCGAGGTCGGAGGCTTCGCCACGATCGCGGATCAGCTCTGCGACGACCTCGCCCTGGCGCGCCTCTATCGAAGCGCCGGCAGGCCGATTCACCAGGGTGGGATGGCCCAGCTGCTCCTGACCGGGCCCTTCGGTCTCGGCGCCTACTTCCAGCGCATGCATCGATGGTTCGTCTTCGCGCTCGTCCTGATGCGTGGGCTGGAGCCGCCCCAGAGGCTCCGGCTCGCCTGGACGCTCGGTGCGCCGCCGATCCTGCTCTGGTGGTCACTGGCTGGCGTGTTCATCGACCGACGTCTGACGATCCCTTTCGCCGCGCTGCTCGTGGCCAGGCTTTGGACGCTCGCGGCCCTCCTCGAGGCGACTCGAGAGGCGCACGGCACGGAAGCCGCTCGCTGCACGGACGGAGCCGAGATCTTCCCCATCTCCTCGATCGTGTCGGAGCTTCTCCAGCCACTTCACTTCGTGCACGCGCTCATCGTCCCGAGGATCCGCTGGCGTTCCCATCGTATGCGCGTTCAAAAGGACGGCGGCTTCGAGAGCCTCCCACGATGAGCAGGTCGAATGACCGGGCGAGCCGGGAGTGGGCGCTCGCCTGGACCCCCGTCAAGATCGGCTGGCTCTCGGGCGTGAGTCGACCCAGGACGAACGTGCTCTCGGCGGACCAGCTCGCGCTCGTCCAATCGCTGCCGGGCGCCGCAGACTGGAAGCTACGCACGAACTTCCCCTACGGCTTGCACCCCTCCACGAAGCCCGAGTTCCGCAGGACGCCGCTGCTACTCGCGAGCGCGGTGAATCTCGGCCGATTCGCGGCCGCGTCCCAGCCGCTCCCCAGGCGATCGACGCGGGCGGCATGGCGGGCGCTGCGCGCTTCGTGCGAGAGGCTCCTGCTGGTGACGAACAGCTGCGGGTCGCAGATCGTCGCCTCTCTGGAAGGGCGCGACCCCTCCAGTGCGCCGCTACACCTCTTCTCGCTCGGACCGGTCGATTGGGGCTGCGCCCGCCTCGATCAGGTTCGTGTGCGAGGATCGCTGGATCGTATCCGAACACCGAGGAGATCGAGCTCGGACGTGATCGTCGACGGGGTGGGTCACATGGACTATGCACGGTCGACGGAGGTCCGGGCGCTCGCCATTCAGTGGGTCCGTAGCACGCTCGAAAGAGCCGAGGTCCCCGTCCCATGAGCGCCGACCGCAGTTCACTGCGCATCGACTGGGTGAGCCCACCGTTCGCCGGTCATCTCTTCCCGATACTCACGGTGGCCCAGGGTCTTTGGCAACGCGGGTTCCACGGGCAGCGCATTCTCAGCACCCCGTCGGCGTGCAGCGCGGCCGCGGAGTGCGGGCTTCCGTTCGTGCCCCTGCTCGCAGGGAAGGAGTCGCACATCCTCGGGATCGCCAACACCGAGACACGAGTCGGCGCGAGCCCGCGGCGACTGCTGAGGCAGTTCAAGGACACGCTGGGCGTCCTCGGCGTGCTCGGCGAAGAGCTCGAACGCGAATGGTCGTCGGATCCGCCTCGCGTGGTGATCGCCGATCGGGTGCTGCCGACGGCGGGTTTCGCAGCGCGCGCTGCGGGGGCTGCCTGGTGGACGTCGATGACCTCCGTGTGCCCCACCGAGACGCGCACGGGCGTTCCCGCCTACCTCGGCGGCCTCGATCAGGGTTCGGGCCCCTGGCGGCGCATCCGCAACGGCGCAGGGCGGGCCGCGACGCGCACGTTCAAGCGCTCGGCCGCATGGCTCGCCCGACGCGAACTCCGTGCGATCGGGCTGGAACGGATCTATCGGTCCGACGGCACGGAGGCGTTCTACTCGGAGGAAAAGATCCTCGCGTTCGGGCTGCCGGAGTTCGAGTTCGAGCGCCGCGACTGGCCGCCCGCGCTGGAGTTCGTGGGCCCCGCCCTCGGAAGCCCGATCGATCGAGGACGAGCGCCAGGGGACGTCCCGCCCGTGGACCCGGGAACGCCCCACGTCCTCGTGACGATCGGCACCCACCTGCTCTGGGCCAAGGAGCGGGCGGCCTCCGCCGCGCTGGAGCTGAGTCGCCGACTGCCCGGCTGGGTCGTCCACTTCTCCCGTGGCGACGCGCGGCCCGGAGCGCAGTCCGCCGGGGTCCGCCAGACGGGACCGAGGTGCTTCGAGATCCCCTACGTTCCCTACGACGCGGCGCTGGCCCGGTACGCCGCCATCGTTCATCACGGAGGGAGCGGGATCAGCTACGCGGCGCTGGCCTCGGGCGTCCCGGCGCTCGTCTGGCCGCACGACTACGACCAATTCGACCACGCGGCACAGATCGTCCACCACGGTTTCGGTCTACGGACGAACGGAGAACCTGCACAGATGGCCCACGATCTGCTCCGACTGCACGGGGAGCCCGAATTCCGGGGAAGAGTCGTTTGGATGGCTGGCCAGATCGCCGCATCCGACCCCGTCGAAGCGAGCGCAGCCGCACTGGACAGGCTATCGAGCCCACCCGAATGAATGGTTTGGAAGGATTTCGGACGCGCTGTGCTGGAACCGGCCCTCGCGGTGAGAGCCTCGACGTGACAGAATAAAGGAGGCCCGCCGCTTGGTCCGCCGGAGCCAGGTCCCCCCTGCACGATCCACAGCCCCCATGAAAGGCGTCCCTGCGCCTGAGCTGAAACCCATGAATGTCGTATCGCCTGGCTCGTTCGTCGCCCGCTCTCTACCGGTGGCCGTTCTCTTCGCCTTCACCTCCTGCGCGATGATCCAGAAGGACATCCAGTTCGAAGAGGACTTCACGGGCAAGAACACCCTCGGAGTCTCGACCGGGTGGGCCTTCGTCGAGGCGGACGTGGACCTGAGCGACGGAACGGGCCCCCTGGCCAACCCGATCCTCGGCGGCACGGACGTAGGTAGCTCGACGACCACGCTCGACCCGGTCTTCGGCATCGGCATCAAGTACTTCCACTACATCACGAACAACTGGGTCCTTGGCGCCATCTACGAGCACCGGATCTTCGACCCCCAGTCCACGCGTCCGCTCAGCGCCGACGTCGACATCGACAGCTTCGGCACCAACCACTTCATCATCGATGGTCGGTATCAGTTCGACCCGGTCGACCGCGCGAAGCGCCTGCGCCCCTTCGTCGGCCTCCAGCTGGGCTACGTCCCCGGCATCAGCGCCGACGGCAAGGTGAGCTACGCGCCGGTGAGTGCCCTCGGGCTCCCTGCGACGTCGGAGAAGATCAACCTCGAAGGCGACGGGTTCTTCACGCTCGGCTTCATCGCGGGCGCGTCCTATCTCGTCCGCGAGAACATGACCTTCGACGTGGGCGCGTTCTACGAGTACGCGCTCAGCCCGACCTCGGACACGCTCGTGCTCGATCCCTACGACGTTCCGCCGCTCGACCAGCCGTCCACCTACAAGGGGGAGCTGCTGGAGTCCGGCCTCTACCTGACCGCCGGCTTCTCCTGGATCTTCTGATTCCGACCTACTTCGGGAGGCGGGCGATGAAGTCGCTCGCCTCCAGCGCCGGGCTGAAGAGGAACCCCTGAACGGCGCCGCAGCCGAAGGAGCGCAACCTTTCGAACTGCGGCCACGACTCGACGCCTACCGCGACGGTCTCGATGCCCACGGATCGGGCGAGGCTCATGACGCCTTGGATGAGCGCCGATGCGGTTTCATCCGACTCCATGTCCCGGGTGAAGGCCCGATGGACCTTGACCACGTCGACCGGGAGTCGTCGCAGGTCCGCGAGAGTTGTCCCCTCCTTGCCGAAGTCGTCCAGCGCGACGCTGACTCCGATCTCGCGGAGTGCGCCGAGGCGCTCCTCGGCGGCGTCCAGATTCGAGAGCACGTCCGCCTCCGTGACCTCGACGCGAAGCAGGCCCGGATCGAGATCGTGCGTCGCGAGGAGCCGCCCGATGGTCTCCACGAATCCGTCGGCGAGCAGATCGGCACCTCGTACGTTGATGGAGATCGGCACGGTCAGGCCGTGCTGATGAGCCATGGTCGCGATCGCAGGGATCGCGTTCTCGATCACCCAATGCTCCAGTCGCGCCAGGAGGCCGGTGCGTGTGGCGATGGGGAAGAACTCTGCGGGGCCGACCTCCCCGAGGTCTGCGCACTTGAAGCGCATGAGAGCCTCTGCTCCCACGAAACCCTGGGTCCCGGTGTCGATCTTCGGCTGGAACACGAGTCGTAGCCCGCGCTCGGCGTCGAGCGCCTCCGCGAGTCGACGCGCGACGACCTCCTCTCGACCCAGGCCTGCCTCATCACTCAGGGTCATCACCCTGGCACCGAGGTGGCTCTCATAGGCGCGAATCGCTGCGATCCGGGAGAGACGGACGGCGTCCTCCGCGGTCTGGCCCTGGGTGCCGATATCCGCGAGCCCGAAGCCGACGTGAACGCTCGTGGATGAGACCCCCACGCTGGCGACCGCGCGCTCGATGGTGGTCGCCACGGCAGCCCAGGACACGCCGTCAGGCAGGAGGAGCGTGAACTGCCCCTCCTCCAGCGCGATCCCGCCGAGCGGCGAATGAACTTCCTGGATGGCGCGGGCGATGGCATGACTGGCGACATCGTCCAGTCGACGAGAATCCGAGATGACGCGCAGCTCGATCGTGCAGACGGTGCCCGAGGGAGTCTCCTCATCCAGGTGGGCCGCCACGCTTTCCTGCCACGCCGCCAGCCCCAGCGCGCCGGGCACCTCCGCGGCTCCATCGTCCCCGGACACATCCTGGGCCCTGGACCAATCCACGCGCTCCAGACCCTCCATTCCCTCGAGTCCGTCGGTCGCCGTCGCGCTGGGCAGCGCGGGAAGTTCGTTGTCGCTCATAACCCCTAAGGTGGCGCCGCACCGGCACCGCTCTCCTGGGGAGGTGATCGGCGGATGGACGGGGCCTACGAAAGTGCAATGGGCAGGATTCGCAGACCCGATCCCGATACGGGCCGGGCTCTACGTAGCGCCCCCGGCGTTCTTGGCGATCTCACGATCGCGCAGCTCCCGGCGAAGGATCTTCATCACCGAGCTCTTGGGAAGCTCTTCGAGGAACTCGATCTGCCGCGGGATCTTGTACGCCGCGAGGTTCTCTCGCGCATACTTCTCGATCTCCTCGGGGGTCAGAGTCTGCCCTTCCTTCAGAACGATGAAAGACTTCACGGTCTCGCCGCGGCTCTCGTCCGGCACGCCGATCGTCGCCGCCTCCAGGATCGCTGGATGCGCCATGAGCACATCGTCCACCTCGTCCGGGAACACCTTGAGGCCGGAGCAGTTGATCATGTCCTTCTTGCGCCCGACGATCTTGAAGAAGCCGTCCTCATCCATGGACGCGAGGTCCCCGGTGTGCATCCAGCCGCCCTTGAGCACCTCGGCATTGATGTCATCGCACTTCCAGTAGCCGCGCATGACCTGTGGCCCCTGAACGAGGAGTTCGCCCTCTTCTCCGACCCCGAGTTCTTTGGTGTCGTCCTCGGCGTCCACGATCTTCGCAAGGGTGTTGGACATCGGGACACCGACCATTCCGATCTTGCGAAGCCCCTTGAGCGGGTTCACGTGGGTCACCGGCGAGGTTTCACTCATGCCGAAGCCCTCGATGATCGTGGACTTCGTGAGCTTCTCGAATTTCTCCTGGACGTCCCGTGGAATCGGCGCGCTGCCGGAGAAGCAGGACTTGACGCTGGTCATGTCGAGGGACTCGACGCCAGGGAAGTGATTGATCGCGTTGAAGAGCGCAGGCACGCCGGGGAAGAGCGTCACCTTGTGCTTGGTGATGGCCTTGACGAGCGCGGGAATATCCCGCGGGTTGGGCACGAGGACCATCTTGGATCCCGCCCAGATCGACCAGTTCATGCCGACGCTCAGGCCGAAGACGTGGAAGAGCGGTAGACAGATCAGGTTGACCTCGTGCCCCGGATCGACGTCCGGGAACCACGCATGGATTTGCTGCGCATTGCAGGAGAGATTGCGATGGGAGAGCACGGCTCCCTTCGAGAGCCCGGTCGTCCCTCCCGTGTACTGCAGCACCGCGATCTCATCCATGCCTCGGTCCATCGAGATCGGCGCGTTCGATGCTCCCTCGACGAGGGGCTTGAACTCGTGAACGCCGTCGCCGGTCTTCACCTTGGCGTAGCGCTTTGGCGACTGACGCGCGAGCTTGAAGGGCGCGAGCAGATTGAGCGGGAAGCGCAGGTAGTCAGGGATGTGTGCGACGATATAGGTCTTCGGACGCAGCTTCGAGCGGTTCGGCTCGATCGTCTCCTCCCAGATGAAGTCGGCGACGAAGGCGAAGTCGCACTCGGCGTCCGACCACTGGTGCTCGATCTCCCGCAGCGTGTAGAGCGGATTCGTCATCACGACCTCGGCCCCCGCCATGGCGGCGCCGTGGAACGCGATGACGGTCTGCGGAATGTTCGGTAGCTGGATCGCGACGCGAGAGCCCTCCTTCACCCCGAGCGACCGAAGCGCGTTGGCGCAGCGCTTGACCTTGTCGAAGAGCTCCGCATAGGTAAAGGTCGCGTTCAGGAACACGAGCGCCGGACGATCACCGAAGAGATCGACGGCCCGCGGCATGAAGCCGTGGAGCGGCACTTCCTCGAAGTCGATGGCGGCCGGAACTCCCTTGTCGTAGTGCTTGTGCCAGCGCTGCTCCTTGAAGTCGACGTTCTTCTGATCGTTCCCGTGGTCCGATTTGTCCATGGAGGAGGTGTGGCAATGGTTGGCCCGAGGCAGGAGACGCCAAGGAAGTGGAGGGGTCGGTATCGCTGACGAGTGGCTCTAACGTACCTGTTTCGCCTGGCGTGAACCAAGAAAAGGATCCGCGACCAAGGCTGGCCGCGGATCCTTCTCATCGGCTCGGAACGCCGAAAACTCGTCTACTGGCTCACTGGAACGTGATGCCGATTCCGTCCGTGAAGTTGGACGTCGGAATCCCGATCAGCGCGTCGCGGTGCCAGAACTGGAAGTACCAGGTGTCGCCCGATTGGACGGCGACCGTCGAGGTGGGCTGCGGCAGTCCGGTCAGGTCGATGGTGAGGCTCCTCGTGCCGTTCGCGGCCACGGGGCCCGCGAACTGGACGTAGCGTCCGAACGGAGGAAACAGGCACAGGTTGCCGCTGCTGCCGCCCGGATTGGCGACGAAGCCGGAGGCGTTGGACACGAGGAAGTAGCCGAGCGATCCCGGGGGAAGCTGGGTACCGGTGAGTGTGACGTCGTTGTCCGTCACCAGTGCCGATCCCTGCGCGACGATCCGGCCGGTCTGACCCGTGGAGTTGAAGACGCCGGGGCCGCAGTAGTTCACGCCCACCCCGGTGCCCTGCCCGGGATCGAGAACGAGGGTGTAGTCGCTGCACTCGCCGCCGCTGTTCGCGAAGACCTGAACCTCGAGGGTGTAGGTCGCCGGCCAGAAGCTGGAGTTCGTCCAGGAGACCGTCTCGTCGTCCGAGCTGGAGAAGCCCCGCGCGAGGTAGCTGTTGATGTCACCGCACGAGACGAGCGGGTCATAGAGATAGATGTCGATGTCGGCGGTTGCGTGGGCGAAGAGAGCGCTCGCCGTGAGCGTCGCGCCGCCCTGGACCGTGACGGAGTAGAAGTCAGGATCGAGCTTCGAAACGGTGAGGCCGGAGGTCGTCCCCCCCATCATCACCACGGCCGAGGAGCAGTCGTCGTTGTCCTCGAGCGCGTCCGTCCCGCAGCCGCCCTGGTAGACCGGGAGGCACGAGTTGGCGACGCCATCGCGGATCGTCTGCTGAACGGTCGGGTGGAAGAAGGTCGTGATGTTGGAGACGCCACCGGAGCAGAGGTGGCAGTAGCTCATGATCGTGCCCTGGTTCGTGCAGCTCTGCTGATTCTGGCACTGACCGAAGTAGCCGTTCGGCGCGCACTGGTCGAGCGGCGGGCAGTAGTCATGGGTGTGCGGGGCCGAGAAGTTGTGTCCCAGCTCGTGCGCGATCACCATGAAGTCCCAGTTGCCGCTGCCCTGGGTGACCGGGAAGTTCACCGAGGCGCCCAGGTTGCCGCTGACTCCGAAACCGAAGTCCTGGTTGCAGAGAACGTTCAGGTAAGCGACTCCGCCGCCGAGGTTGGCTCCGCTGACGAAGTGAGCGAGGTTGGCACCCGCGGGGATGTTGCCCTGCCAGGCGGCACGGAACTCGCCAAGCATCGCGCCGGAGTTACCGCCGTTGTCCGCGGTGACCCAGCCGTCGTTCGAGTTCGAGTGGTACATGAGGTACGGGAACGTCAGAACGACGTCGACCTCGGTCTCGTAGCGGTTGCTGATCGCGGCGAGAAGCATCCCGATGTAGTTCTGCTCGGCGGCGAGGTTGTTGAAGAGCTGGAAGAGCTGGTAGTCCGTTTCGACGGCCACCTTGCACTCACTCAGGACGCCTCGCGATCCGCGGGCGCCGCTACCGGGCGCCGCGCCGCTGACGGGAGCGAGAGGCGCCTGACCGGCGCTCGCCCAGAGTCCCTCGGAGACGCACTGGGGAAGCTCGTTGCTGTCGCGGAGTTCGGCCGAAACGGACTCGGCCCAGATCCGACACCCGGGCGCGCTCCAGTCGCCCGCGAGGCCGGCGTTCGCGCCGACGTGCCAGGTCTCACCGCCGGTCGCGATCCAGCCGTAGGTCCCGAGGCTGGAGAAGCCGATCGTGACCTCCGAGAACGGATCGCCGAGAACGGAGCCGGTCCAGAGCGTGAGGTCGCCCGAATCCCACAGGGCCTTTTCTCCGTTGACGTGCACACCGAGGCTGGCGAAGTCGAAGTCGACGCGCTGAAGGTCGAGGACGAGCGACTCGCCGCCGGGGATCGGAACCCCGGGCATCGAGAGCTCGCGGTACGCCATGAGGCTGGCGAAGTCCGAGGCGCGCGGGGCGAGTTCATAGGATCCGAGGGGACCGTCCGCCTCCATCAAGTCCATCGGAAAGGCGACCACGCCGCGGTCGTCCGCGGGGTTTCCGGCCTTGACCGAGCTGCCGACCTGCGGAGCTGCAGCAAGAAGCGGCGCGGCCAAGGTGACCGCGGTCGCGCAGAGAGAAAGAACCGTCATGTGGGGAGAGGGGTCGATGGGAGAGAGAGTCGAGGGGTCGAGGGACGCCGTGGAGCGACACTTGGAAGAGTGAGCGGCCACGCCAAAGGTTCCCCCATAGCCGCCGCCAGGGACGGGCCAGTGCCTCCGAAGCGCACTTCAGCCCGCGGAAGCGTCCCGGAACAGGTCTTCAGCGGGCATACTCCTCGACAGACATGGGAACAGAGACTGAAAACGCCGCCGCACAACAGGTCGAGCGCTGGCCGAGCCGGGACTCCATGCCCGGAGATCCAACCAAATCGGGCTCCGTGTACCGCGGTGTGGTCTGGTGGGGCGGACTGCTCGTGCGGACCTACCACCGCGTCGAGATCGCGGGCGAGGCGATCCCGGAGTCGAATCCGATCCTGCTGGTTCAGAATCACTCCAACGGGCTCTGCGATGCGCACATTCTGATGTGCACCACCGCCCGGCCGATCCGCATCCTCGTCAAGTACAAGCTCATCTCGGCGCCCGCCATCGGATGGATGCTCCGCCAGATGGAGGCAGTGCCCGTGTACCGCCAGAAGGACGGAGTCGACACTCGCCAGAACGCCAAGTCGTTCGAAGCGATCGACGAATCCCTGCGCTCCGGCTCGGTGATCGCGCTGTTCCCGGAGGGTGAAAGCCTGAACGCGATCGGGCTTCGCAGCCTGCGCACGGGCGTCGCTCGCATGGCCGCGAGCGCCGAGCTTTCCCGCGAGGGCGGCATCGGACTGCAGATCGTTCCGGTCGGAGTGACCTACGAGGAACGCGATCGACTGCGGGGACTCGCGAGCGCCCTCATCGGCCCCCCCATCGACGTCGCGCCGATCCTCGCCGAGCACGGGAACGAACCCTCCAGGGCCGCCACCCAGGCGATCCTCGGGCGAGTCGCCGAAGGCATGAAGGCCTTGATCCTCCACGCGGACACCCAGGAAGAGCACGACACGGCGGTGGCGCTCGAACGGCTCCTCCCGCGCTCCGGCGCGCCGCTCGCCATTCGTCGACAGCGCGCGCTCGCCGCGCTTCGGGCCGATGCATCGACCCGCTCCGCCGAGCGGCAAGAGGCGGTGCTCCAGCTCGGTAGGCGGTTTGCAGACGCGAGGCTCAGCGGCGACGACGTGCTCGCCGACGCGCCGTCCTTCGGGGCCACCTACGCGCCGCTCGCGGTCTGGCTACCCGTTCTCCTCTTCTGCCTTCCGTTCTGGCTGCCGCTGGCCTCTTTCGCGCACTTCATCTCGCGGTTTCCCAAGACGCCCGACAAGGTCGTGACGCTACGAGTGCTGTTCGGCTATCTCGGCCTCGTCCTGACGATCCCGCTCGTACTCGCCGTCGGTGCGTGGCTCGGCGGATGGGTCGGCGCAGCGATCGGACTTGCGCTGTACTGGCTGGCCGCCCAGCTCTTCGTACCGGCTCTCGACCAGTGGCTCGAGTCGCGCAAGAAGCGCGCGCGCCGCGTTCTAGATCGCAGCCGTGACGAGCTGGAGGGCCTGCGCAGCTCGCTGCGCTCGATTCGCGAAGCGTACGCGCCGCGCTGAATTCCCGGGGGTCTCCGCCGGCGCCCGCATGCCGCGCGAATCAGGCATGGCCTCCATCGTACGCCGTGTCGAGCGAAAACGAGCCTCACCCGGAAGGGCCACCAGAACGTAGACTGCTGCGCCCATTGTCGCGCTCCCGGCCAACGGTTCTGCCTTGCAAACTCGCCTCCTTCAGCTGCGCCTCTGCACACGCATGTGTGCCACGCGCCTGCCCTTCCGCTTCGGTATCTCCACGATGACCGAGGCGCCCATGCTGACGGCCGCGCTGGAGGTGGCCACCGAGTTCGGAACCGTGACGGGCTACTCGGCCGAGCTACTCGTTCCGAAGTGGTTCGCGAAGAACCCGACGACGGATGTGGCGGACGACAACCGTGACCTGATGCGCGCTGCCGTGCGCGCTCATCAGGTCATGCGCGACCACGAGTCGCCGGACGCCACGGCGTTCCAGCACTGGATGCGCGCGCAGATGCAGTGCGTCGAAGCGGCGGGCGAAGGAACGCCGAGACTGGTCGCCATGTTCGGCGTGGCGCTCGTGGAGCGCGCGATGATCGACGCGACTTGCCGCGCGGCGGGCAAGTCCTTCCACGGAGCGCTGACCGAGGACCTCTTCCGCGTTCGCTTCGGAGCCATCGAGAAGCGCCTCGCCGGCTGGAGTGCCGCAGACCTCGGTGAACCGACGGACAGCGTTCGCGTTCGTCATACCGTCGGGCTCGTCGATGCGCTCGAACCGATCGAGGTCCCGGCCGATGCGCACCGGGGCGACGACCATCCGCTGTCGCTCGTCGACGACATACGGGCCTACGGCCTCGACTGCTTCAAGCTCAAGGTTTCTGGCAACGAGGTCGCCGACCTCGCCCGCCTGGAGATGATCGCGAGCCTCACGCCGCCGGGCGCGTCGTTCACGATCGACGGCAACGAGCAGTACCCGGAGCCGGGCGCGCTCGCCGACGTGCTGGACGAGCTGGAGGAACGCGGCCACGCCGATGCGATCCTCGGCGGCCTGCTCGCGATCGAGCAGCCGGTCGCGCGGGCCCGGACCTTCGATCCGGAGGCGGCCGAGGGCATCGCCCGGCTTCGCTCCCGCGCACCCGTCATCATCGACGAGGCCGACGCCGACCTGGGCGCCTATCCGCGAGCGCGCGAACTCGGCTACGGCGGCGTCTCGATGAAGGCGTGCAAGGGCGTGTTCCGCGCGCTGCTCAACCGCGCGCGCATCGAAGCAGACGGCGAGGGACTTCAGTCCGCGGAAGACCTCACGAACCTGCCCGTCCTCCCGCTGCACCAGGACCTCGCGGTCGTGGCCTCGCTGGGGCTGCCCCACGTCGAGCGCAACGGTCACCACTACTTCCGCGGGCAGTCCCATCTTTCCGCGGTCGAACGAGAACACCTCGCCCAGCATCACGCATCGCTCTACCAGCGCACCGCGGACGGCGACCTGTGGCTCGATATCCAGGACGGACGACTTGACCTCCGCTCTCTACAACGGAGTTCCGAGACCGTGCGCGAAGGTGAAGGAAGGACCACCGCGGGCTTCGGCTACGACGGCCCCATCGATATGGAGAACGGCACCGCGCCGCAGCTATGAAGTTCAAACTCACCGGTTCGTACAGGACGGCCGACGCGCTGCGCGCGCGACTCGACGAGCTCGACCTCGACGTGGCCCTCGACGACGCGCTCGAAGGAGCGCGCGGGCCCCTGGGTCAGGACATCGAGTGGGCCACCGGTCGCTTCGCGAAGAACCGCTTTGCGATCCACCCGATGGAGGGCTGGGACGGAACGGCCGAGGGGACGCCGAGCGAGCTGACGCTACGGCGCTGGCGCCGCTTCGGGCTCAGCGGCGCAGCGCTCATCTGGGGCTGCGAGGCTTTCGCCGTGCAGGCGGACGGGCGCGCGAACAAGAACCAGCTCTATCTGTCCGACGAGGACACGGCGGCGCGCTCGCTCGAGGCGCTTCGCGCCGAGGTGCTCGCGGGTCGTGAGGAGATCGGAATGGCCGCGGACGCGGGGCCGATCGGACTGCAGCTGACGCACTCGGGCCGCTGGTCGCGCCCGCTCGGCCCGCCGGCGCCGAAGCCCGCGACGCGCGATGCGCTACTCGACGAGCGCGCTGGCGCCGACGTGGCGCTCCTCACCGATGACGAACTCCAGGCGATCCGCGACCGCTACGTCCTCGCCGCGAAGGTCGCGCAGCGCACGGGCTTCGATTTCGTCGACGTCAAGGCGTGCCACGGCTACCTGCTGCACGAGCTGCTCGGCGCCCATGGCCGCCCTGGTCCCTACGGCGGCGCGTCGTTCGAGAACCGCTCGCGCCTCTTCGTCGAGATCGTCGAGGCGATCCTCGCCGAGGTGCCCGGCATGGAGATCGGCGTGCGTGTTTCGCTGGCCGACGTGGTGCCGCACAGACCGTCCACGCACGACGATCGGCGCGGCGAGCCCGCGGCCGAGAGCTGGGAGCACGGCTTCGGCGTCGACCACCAGAACGCGCAGCGCTTCGCCATGGACGAGCCCTTCCAGTTCCTGGAGCTCGTCCGTTCGCTCGGCGTCCGTCTCGTCAACGTGACCCTCGGTTCCCCCTACTACAACCCCCATCTCCAGCGACCCGCTGCCTACCCGCCGAGCGACGGCTACCAGCCGTTCGCCGACCCGCTGGTGTTCGTCGCGGAGCATCTGAACGTCGTGCGGCAGGCGAAGATGAGGTTCCCGGACCTGCTCTTCGTGGGCACCGGCTACACGTACCTGATGGACTGGCTGCCCCACGTGGCCCAGGCCGAGGTACGAGCAGGCCACGTCGACTTCGTGGGACTCGGTCGCATGGTGCTCTCGTACCCCGACCTGCCCCGCGACGTGCTCGAGGGGCGCGAGTTCCAGCGCAAGCTCGTGTGCCGCACGTTCAGCGACTGCACGACCGCGCCGCGCAACGGCATGAAGAGCGGGTGCTACCCCCTCGATGCGCTGTACAAGGCGATGCCCGAGCGCGACAGGCTGGAGACGATCAAGAAGGAGTGGAAGTCCGCGTCGGGAGAGACCGCTTGAGCCCGACCCCGGATCGCGCGAGCGCGGGGCCTGCGGCCTCGGTCAGCGCAGCGGAAGCCGCGGCCCGCGTCGAAGCGGACGCGTTCCTCGACTCGCTGGAGGGAAAGTCGGGCGGAACGCGCTTCTTCGCGTACCTGCTGCGCGGCGGCCCCGGCTACCTGCAGAGCGCGATGACGCTGGGCGGGGGAACGGCGCTGTCGTCGATCTACGCCGGGCGGATGTTCGGCTACGACCTGCTCTGGGTCGCGCCGGTCGGGATGCTGATCGGCGTGCTCATGCTCGGGGTGCTGGGCTCTCTCACCCTCCGCGACGAGACGCGGCCCTACGAGGCGATGGCCGAGAATGCGGGTCGGCCGTTCGCCTGGGCCTGGGCGCTCGGCGCGCTCATCGCGTCGATCATCTGGCACTTCCCCCAGTACGCGCTGGCCGGTGCGGCGCTCTCGGATGCCGCCGAAGTCGTGGGTACGAAGGTCAACCCGGCCGTCGCCGCGTGGCCGGTGCTCGGCGTGGCGCTGGTGATGTCGCTGCTCTACGGGCGGTCGCCGCGCCTCGTGCGGATCTACGAGACCTGCGTCAAGTTCCTGGTGATCTCTGTCATCGTTTGCTTCGCACTCGTCGTGGGCGCGACGGCTGGCGAAACGAACTGGGGCGAGGTGCTCATGGGATTCGTGCCGAGTATCCCCGAAGCTCGCGGTGGCGTGGATCCCTGGACCATGGTCGCGAGCGGTATCGCTGCCGCCGTCGGGATCAACATGGTGTTCCTGTATCCGTACTCGCTGCGCGCACGGGGCTGGGGCGCGCGCAGCCAGGGCCTCGCGCGGTTCGACCTCATCGCGGGGATGCTCATCCCCTACACGCTCGCCACCGCGCTCGTCGTGATCGCGACGGCCAACACCATCCCCTGGGTCGAGGGCGCCGCGGTCCAGAAGATGAAGCCGCCCGAGGCGGCGCGCGCGTTCGGCGCGATCCTCGGCGAGACGAACGGACGCCTCGTGTTCGATCTCGGCCTGATCGGGATGGCGCTTTCCACGATCGCGCTGCACATGGTGTGCTCCGGCTTCGCCCTGGCCGAGATGCTCGGCAAGAAGCACGACAGCTGGACCTACCGGATCGGGACGTTCCTGCCGATCCCCGGCGTGCTCGGCCCGCTCGTCTGGAATGATTTGCTGTGGCTCGTCATCCCGACCAACATCGTCTGCGGCCTGTTCCTGCCCGTGACGTACCTCGGGTTCATCCTCTGGTCGCGCAGGGCGCGAACCCGGGAAAGAAGCCCGTCCGGCGCTTCACGACACCATCTCACGTTGCTGCTGATGGGAGCCTTCACGCTCTTCCTCACCGCGATGTTCGCCTCTACCCTGCTCCGCCTGCTCTAGCCAGCCGCCATCGCCATCGCCATGCAACTATCCATAGAGATCCCCGGCGCCACCGGCATCACGCTGGATGATTCCGTCCTAGAGCCCTTCCGGATCGAAGGCGCCAGCGTCCGTTCGGAGACCGCGCTCGCCCTTCCCCGGCGCTGCTTCGCCGCGAGCCATATCGCGATGCTCCCCGGCTACGAGGCCGTTCCCCACAGCCTGGAGCATCCGGGGGACGCCGAGGAGATCGCCGAGTGGATCGACTGGGACACGTCGATGGCCTTCCGGCGCAGACTGGACGGACTGGGCTTCGGCATCGCGGAGGCCATGGATACGGCGCAGCGCTTCGAGCTCGGCTGGGCGGCCGCGAGCCGGCTGATCGAGGAGACGGGCCAGCTCGGGCTCACGAACGGGTTCGTGGGAGCTGCGTCCGCCGACCACGCGGATTCGATCGAGAGCTTTGGCGACCTGTCGCGTGCGATCGCGGAGCAGATCGCCTTCGTCCAGAAGGCCGGCGGCATCGCGATCATCCTTCCGCAGCCGTGGATGACCCTCCATGGCGCAGAAGAAGCGGACTACGTGCGCGTCTACTGTGACGCGATCGACGCCTCCGAGGGCCCCATCCTCCTCCACTGGCTCGGTGCGCCGTTCCACGCTGCCATGGAGGGCTACTTTCCCGGTGAGTCGCTCCGCACGATCCTCGCGCACGATCCAGCGAAGGTGCGCGGGATGAAGATCTCCATGCTCGATCAAGAGCTGGAGGAGTCGCTTCGGCGGAGTATCGCCGCCGACGACCAGGTGATCCTGACCGGCGACGATTACCACTTCGTGCCGCTGATCCAGGGCCATTCCCAGGAGTCGCGGGAGCTGCCCGATCTGGGAGGACTCCCCCTCCGTGGCGGCGACTACAGCCACGCGCTGCTGGGCATCCTGAACGCGATCGCCGCGCCGGCCTCGCTGGCGCTGCAGCACCTGGGCCGGGGCGACGTGGACACGTACCGCCAGATCATGGATCCGTGCGAGGCGCTTGGGCGCGAGATCTTCAAGGACCCGGTCCAGCGCTACAAGTCGGGCGTCGTGTTCCTGGCCTGGCTGAACGGCCACCAGCCGAACCGGATGCTCGTGAACCACGAGGAGAACGCCCGGAGCCGCGAGGACTACCTGCGGATCGCCGAGCTCGCGAGCCTCGCCGGGGTCATCGAGGACGCCGAGACGGCCTCGGGCCGCCTGCAGGAATTCCTGGGCGCGGGAGGCCTCCAGGGCCGGTCCTGACACCGCCGTCATGGGCCTGAAATCAGACGCCCCATGTTTCCATGAATACCGGGCGCCCCGCCGGGTAGCTCGAGCGCTACCCTCTTCCGCGAAAACGCCGTCCCCGATCTGGACAGAGCGGCGTCGCTGAATACCCCCCCTACTGCCCCATGAAGAACATCATCATTTTCGTCGTCGTCGTCGCAGGCGCCTACTTCGCCTGGAACAACCTCCCGGGCCTCCGCGACCAGGTCACCAAGGCCGCGAACAAGTACGGCGGGTGGACCGAGGAGGCTCGCAAGAGCGACCCGGTCGGCTTCATCGAGCACGCCACCGAGCAGCTGGAGAAGGACATCAAGGAGTTCGAGGCCGCCAAGACGGCACTCGTGAGCAACAAGAAGTCGAGCGAGGCGAAGCTCGAGGAATACCGTGACGAGCAGGCCACCTCCATGGGCCTCGCCAACTCCATCAAGGAGCAGTACAAGATCGCCGAGGAGACGGGCAACTGGCCGATCACCGTTGCCGGTAAGTCCTACGACCGCACCGCAGCGATCACGCTGGTCAACAACCTGCTGGCGACGAGCAAGAACGCGGCCGCCCGCATGACGGACTACGAGCAGGTGCTCGCAGCGATCGATCTGAAGTCCGCCGAACTCACCGGCCGGATCTCCGAGTCGAAGTTCAACGTCGAGAAGCTGGCGGCCCAGAAGGAGCTCGTGAAGATCGACAGCCTCAGCGCCGAGGCCGACATGTTGCTCGCGAAGGTGAACGACCTCGTCGAGGGCAACAGCAAGCTTGCCGAGGAGCCCGCTCTCACCTACGAGGACCTCGTCAAGGACCTCACGAAGCAGGCGAAGGCCGAAGAGAAGGCCGCAGCCAGCGACGCCGCGAACTCGGCCGCTCTGGACTTCCTCAATAGCTGATCCTTCCCCTCTGGCTCCCGCCACCTCGCCATGCCCCACCTCTTCGCCATCGCCATGACTCCCCTCGACTGGGGGATCTCGATCGCCGCATTGATGATGCTTCTCTTCGCCGCGCGCTCAATGGTGAGCGGCAAGGGCAAGTCGCAGATGGGGCTCTCGTTCGCCGTCCTCGCGGCCGTCGTCTGGACGTTCGCGATCGGTCGGCACATCGAGGGATTCAGCACGGTGGACGGACTGCGCGTGGCGGCGGGAGCCCTGCTGCTCGTCCCGGTCCTGCGAGCTCTGTTCTCGCAGACCGGGAGCAGCATCACGGGCGCAGTCGTTGCGCTGCTACTGGCGGCGTGGGCCGCGGGCCCGGTGATCGCTCGGTACAGCACGAACGTCATCGAAGCGGAGCTGCCAGCGCAGGAGCGACTGGAGAAGAAGCTTGCCGATATCGACGCGCGCCTGGCGACCCTCGGTGCCACCTCCGAAACCGTCTCTAGCTACGCCGCCACCCAGCGCGGCAAGCTCGAGGATCTGAAGGTCACGACCGAGGCCGAGATCGACGCCAACCCGGCCGCCATGGCGGCGTTGAAGAAATGGGCGGGCTACAAGGCCGAGCTCGTCGATCTCTCTCGCCAGATCCAGGAACTCCGAGCCCAGCGCACCGAGGTCGATGCGGCCCTGCGCGCTCTGGAGCGCGCGGGCGGGGACGAAACCTCCATCGCCGAGGCAGAGCGGATCCGCGAACTGGTCGAGCACGAGGCGGGCCGCGAGGACAAGTCGGTCCTGGACGACTACACCGACCGGGCGAAGATGCTGGATCTCTTCGAGAAGGAGTTCGGCCAGGATGCGTCCGAGAAGCTGCCTGACTGACCTCCAGGGACCGCTCCACGGCGTCTCATAAGGGAAACTTCAGGCGCCCAGGTCCCGCGTTGATTCAGCTGGCTCACCCGGCGAGGTGGCCCGAGCGCCCGCTTCCCCGAAGGATCGCTACGATGGGCAGTCAGATGCCTGTAATCGACGACGACCCCGTCACCCCCGACGCCCTCAACGGGCTGTTCATGGACGCCCGCGAACTGGGCCGCCATGTGCAGGTCTTTGCGCTCGCCATCAGCGGCCCCACGGGACCTGGCACGATCGACCGTGCCGTGCTGATCGCCGTCGAAGCACTGGCCGCGAGAAAGGACATCGAGACCTGCACGGGCTCGATCACGGTCCTGATGAACGGTGAGACCGCGGGCGTGCTGGTCGCGCAGCCCCAGGGTGCCCCCGGGCTCAAGGTCATCGGTGAGCATCTCGTGCAATCGCTGGCTGGCCAGCTCGGCGACGGCGTTCAGGTGGCCATCGGCATGGCGACGACGGCCGAGCACAAGGACCTGGACGTGGACGACGCGATCGCCGTGGCGATGGAAGGCCTGGAGGTGGCGAGCGCTTCGGGCGCGAACCGCGCGGTGCACTCCGAACTCTACGAGCTGACGCTCGCGACGCGTCGCCGTCGGGGCACCGTGTATCCGCTGGAGTCTGTCCAGCACGGCGATGAGCACGCGACGATCCCGAGCGCGAAGCCAGCTCGGCAGGCACCGTTCGCCCCCGTGGAAGTGGAGACCCGTGCCGACACGCCGCCCCCGGTCGATCGGCTCGGCGAGTTCGACGACCCGTTCGCTCACCTCGCCTCCGAGGCCTACGAGCTGGGCGCAGAGAGCGCCACGGCCCTGACGAACGGCATCGCGCCGAAGTCGGAGATCGTGGCGAAGCTCGAGCAGGAGTCGCGGGCGGAGATCGAGCGGTTGCGGCTGGAACTCGACCTGGCGCGACGTGAGAAGCTGGAGTCTGCGGCGAAGGGAGCCGAGAGCGACAAGCAGGAGCGCCGGATCGCGAAGCTCGTGCACCAGCTCGAGCAGGCGGAGTCGGAGATCGAACGCCTCCGCGCCGAGAGCGCGAAGGATCCTGGCGTCCCCTCGAAGTTCAGGGCCGTGCAGGGCCTCGACCCGAACGAGCCGACGGCTCCGGTGAAGCGCACGATCATCGACGGCGTGTTCCAGGCCAACCGCGCCGAGAAGCCGAAGGACAGAGCGGCCGAGTAGGCGCGATTGATCTCCCGGTATCTGGCTCGCACTGCCAGACTGGGACCATGATGATTCGCCTCACCATGGCAGCCGCAGCCGCGGTGCTCCTCTTCGCGTCGACCCAGGAGAGTTCCGTGGCCGATGCCCGGCGCCGACTCTCCCATTCGCTGGAAGACGGCAACCCGGTCATTCAGCTCGCCGACGGATCGCCCTTCGCCAAGCTATGGGTCCGGGGGACGCGAGTGCCTTACGTCTGGCCCCTCGTGGGCCCCTCCGGCGATCCGCTCACGCGCGCTTTCCCCATGGAGAAGGGGGGCGAGCACGAAGCGACGGATCACCCCCATCATCAGTCCTTCTGGTTCACCCACGGCAGCGTCAACGGCCACGACTTCTGGCACGATCCGAACTGCCGCATCACCCCCATCGGCGAACCCATCGTCACGATGACCGAAGGTCGCTTCGACATCGAGGTCCGCCTCAACCTCGCCTGGGAGGTATCCGGCGACGACGCGGTGCTCCACGAGTCACGGGCCTACCGCTTCGCTTCCCGCGGAGGACAGCGACTCGTGGAGTGCGAATCGCAGCTCGTGGCCAAGGAGGACGTGGTCTTCGGCGATACCAAGGAAGGGTCCTTCGCACTTCGCCTTCGACCTGAGCTACGCTTGAAGGGCGAGGTCGCCGCGGGGACGATCCTGAACTCCGCGGGTCAGACCGACGGCGACTGCTGGGGCCAGCGAGCCGCCTGGGTTTCCTACGAGGCGCCGCTCGGTGATCACCGCGTGGGCGTGACCGTGATGGACCACAGCGCCAACCTGCGGCATCCGACCTGGTGGCACGCGAGGGACTACGGCCTCGTGGCGGCGAACCCTTTCGGTATCCACGACTTCGAAAAGAAGGAGCCGGGGACCGGGGACTTCCAGCTGGAGAAGGGGAAGCAGCTGACGCTGAAGTACCTGGTCGTGCTATCGGACGGCGAAGAGAAGGACCGGCGGACGCTGACCCCGAAGGAGCTGGCGGAGATCTGGAACGGGTGGCTGGAGGAGTGAACGGACTGGCGGCAGTCCAGGCGTCTGCGCCACAGAATGCGATTCCGCGAGCACCGCCAGGATCCGCGCTCGCGGCGTTGCGCCCAACCCTAATGGCATACTATCCGTGGAACGCCTCCCTCCAGTGCGAACGGCAGAGCGACACATAGCTCTCGTCCCCGCCGATCTGCACCTGGGCGCCGTCCTTCACGACGTGTCCGTTCTCGTCCTTCCGAATCACCATCGTCGCCTTCCGGCCGCAGTGGCAGATCGTCCGGATCTCGCGCAGTGAATCCGCGATGGCGAGCAGCGTCGCCGAGCCCGGAAACGGCTGGCCCTGGAAGTCGACCCGCAGGCCGTACGTCATCACAGGGAGCCGCAGCTCGTCGGCCACGCGGCTGAGCTGCCAGACCTGCTCGGGCTGGAGGAACTGCGCCTCGTCCACCAGTACGCACGCGATCGGGCCCGCGGCCAGCCGCTCGGCCACCAGGTGGAAGAGATCGTCCCCCGTGCCGTACCGCTCTGCGGGCGCATGGATGCCGATCCGGCTGAAGATCTTGCCCGTACCGGAGCGATCGTCGATCGAGGCCGTCAGGAGCAGCGTCTTCATCCCTCGCTCGCGGTAGTTGTAGTCGGCCTGCAGGAGCACGGTCGACTTGCCCGCGTTCATCGTGGAGTAGTTGAAGTAGAGCTTCGCCATCGAACCTACTTGAGCGCCACGAGGGCGGAGATCTCCTGGACGACACGCTTCACCCCCGTGACGAGCGCCTCCGCCACCAGCGCGGGGTCCTCCCCGTCGACCGGGACATGGGCCTCGAAGCGCCGATGCATCAACGCCCTGCCATCGCCGTCGACGAGACGCGCAATGACTGCCACCCAGCCCTCGCGCCTGGGCTCCAGGTGCTCCTCGAACGTGATCACGTGGACGTCGAGTCGCCGCTCGGCCCCGGCGTCCGAAACGAATCCCTGACGCTGGAACAGCTCGTCCTCCAGCATTCGCTGCACGACGACCGCCGGTGACTCCGCCCAACGCGCGGAGTCCACGTACAGAATCTCGACCTCGGAGACCCGACGAATCAGCTGATCCGTGATCGCATCGGAAGCCGCCACCGTCCCCATGCGCAGGCTCGGGACCTTGGGCTGCGGAGTCTTGATTCCGCCCTGGTTCGTGCCGGGCGTCGACGCCTGCGGCATGGGGCTGAGCCAGCGCGTCGGCGTCGGCGCGTCAGGTGTGAGGCTCAGGCAGCCAGGCAGCAGGCCCAGCGCCAAGCACGTGAGGAAGCGAATCGGCATGGAGATCTTCATGGGAGAAAGGGCGCGCACCTCAGCCTCGCCCGCGCAGGAGAACGCCGGGGTCGCGCTCCAGGAGCGAAGCGAGCGCCTCGATCTTGCGCATCATGGCGCGCAGGTCGCGCAGAACCTCTGGCATGGACTGGGAGGCGGGAGCGAGGCCGTCCGTCACACGCCGGGTCGAGTCGGCCGCGCCACGAATCGAGTCGAGCATACCGGCCAGGTCGATTCCGTCCAAAAGCTGATCCGCCTTGGCAAGAGACGCGCGCAGGTCCGTCGCCAGAGCATCGACGCTGATCGAAGCCGAAGTGAGCGCACCCGACTCCCCGGAAAGGCTCGCGAGCGTGGTGTCGACGCCGTGGGCTGTCGTCCGAAGGTCCGAGATCAGGCCGCGAAGTTCGAAACCCAGTCCTGCCTCCGACGTCCCCTGAAGCGCTCCGCGCAGCTCATCCGACAGCCCCACCAGCGAATGGCTGATCGCGTGGGTATCGAGCGAGGCCAGGCGCTCGTCGAGCGTGACGGCCATCGAGCGGAAGTCTCGAATCGCCAGGGGAATCTCGTCTCCCAGGCCACGGAGAGCGTCCTCCAGGCTCTTCAGCGTGGAGGGCGCAGAGGGGATGTAGCCGCCTGGAGCCTTGAAGGACAGCTCCACCGTCGGCGTGTCCGGAGGAAAGAAGTCCGCCTCGAGGAACTTCACGCCCGTGATGCCCTGGGACGCGACGACGATCCGCATCTCGGGTGAAACCTCTCCATCCTTGTCTTCGTGCGCCCCGAGAGCTCCGATCTTGCGCAACTCCGCCACTCTGGCCTGGAAGTGAACCTCTACCAAACGGCGATCCGGAGCCAGCACGATTTCGGTCACCTTGCCAATGGTCACGCCGCGGATCTTGATCGGCGCACCGACCTCCAGCCCCTGCACAGACTCATCGAAGTACGTGATTCGCTCGTCCACATCCTCGGTCAGCCGGCTCGCTCCCAGCCAGAAGAGAGCAAGGATCAAAAGCGTCACGCCCCCCACGACAAAAGCGCCAACCTTCCATTCATTCGTAGCCTGCGCACTCATAGGTATTCGCCTCGGAAGGGGTCCTCGCGGACGATAGGCGGAAGATCTTTGGTGAAGGGCTCCTCCGCTGGTTGGGGTCTCGGAGTCGAACTCAGCAACTCCCCTTGGACCGAATCAGTCTGAGCCTCGCGGCGACCGCTGACCGACTCCCGGTGGAAGAACGCTCGAACTCGCGGATCGAAGCTCTCGTCCCGAAGCACTCGCGGATCGCCGTCCGCCACGATGCCACGCGTCTTTCGATCCAGCAGGATCGCGCGCGTTCCGATCTTGAAGATGCTCTCGAGTTCATGGGTCACGATGACGAGCGTCAGACCGAGTGAACGGTTGAGCGCGATCAGCAAGTCGTCGAGCTCGGACGACGTGATCGGATCCAGCCCCGCGGACGGCTCGTCGAGGAAGAGCAGATCGTTCTCCAGCGCGAGCGCGCGCGCGATGCCCGCACGCTTCTGCATGCCACCAGAGAGCTCGGACGGGAGGCGATCGCCTGCGCCCTCGAGGCCGACGAGGCGCAGCTTGCCATCCACGATCCCGGCGATCGTGCGCGCGTCCAGACTCGTCCACTGCTCGAGAGGCAACGCCACGTTCTGCGCGATCGTCAGTGACCCGAAGAGCGCGCCGCCCTGGAAGCTGACGCCGAAGCGCGGCCTGTGGCCCTGAAGCCTGGCCGGATCGCCGACGCCCGCGATCTCGACGCTGCCCGCGAGCGGGGCGAGGCGACCGAAGAGCGTCTTCAAGAGCGTTGACTTCCCGGTTCCCGAGCCGCCGAGGATCAAGAACACTTCGCCCTTCCCGATCGTGAAGTCGAGGTTCTCCATCAGCGGCTTGCCGTAGCCGATGGACAATTCTCTCGCATGGATGAATCCAGGCAACGAGCCGCCGCGGGACGAGAGGATTTCGGGAGCGCCCATCGCTACTGCAGCCCCCAAACGTTGAAGAAGAGCGCGAAGATCGCGTCCGCTAGAACCAGCCAGAACAGCGTACCGACGACGGCGGACGTGGTGACTCGTCCAACCCCCTCAGCCCCGCCGCGTGCGCTCAAGCCTCGCTCCGCAGCGAGCCCCGCAATGAGCCCGCCGAAGACGGCGGCCTTGACGAGGCCGCCGAGGATGTCCGACGGAACGAGCGCAGCGCGCGCTGACTGAACGAACTGCCCGAAGCTGACTTCCAGGGTGGCCGTCGCAACGACCGCGCCGCTGAAAATGCCGAGCATGTCGGCGACCAGCGTCAGGAGCGGCAGAGCCACGATGAGCGCCAGCATGCGCGGGAACACGAGGTAGCGGTGCGGGCAGATGCCCAGCGTATGGAGCGCGTCGATCTCCTCCGAGACCTTCATCGTTCCGATCTCGGCCGCGATGGCCGCGCCAGAGCGCCCCGCCACGACGATGGCCGTCATGAGAGGCGCCAGCTCTCGCGTCAACGAGAGGCTGACGAGGTCGGCCACGAAGGAATCAGCGCCGAACTTGCGGAGCTGAACGGCCGCCTGGAAGGCGGTTATCAAGCCCATGAGCGATCCGATGACGGCGACGATCGGTAGACCGTCAGCGCCGTGACGCTCGATCTGACGCAGGACGCTGCCCCACTGGATGGAGCGCGGATTCCGGACCGCACCAAGGGCGGCTCCGGACGCCTGGGCCACGAAGGCGAGCATGTGCTGGACGATGCCCACGATCTCCAGCGTTGACGCCCCGACCTGGTCGAAGAAGTGAACGCGCGGCGGCGCGGGCAGCCTTGCGGGGCACTGCCCGCTGTCCGTGTAGAGGTCGAGGATCGCCCGAACGTCCGGCCGCGCCCCCACCATCTCCGGCATCTGACCGGTGGTGCAGAGAGCGTCGGCCAGCACCGAAGCAGCGCTCCCCTCCAGCCGCTCGACCCCGCTCAGATCGATGAGTTCGAGGGGCCCTCGGTCGATGGCGGCGAGAACTTCACGGCGAAGCTCGGCGGCGGTTTCCAGTCGAAACTCGCCGCTCAGCCGGAGCCCGCGAACCCCGCTCGCATCGATCGTCTCCTGAACGGAAGCCATACGGCCCTGATTGGACCCGATAGGGGTGACCGGCTGCCACCATCGTCCGGCGTCTGGCCGCAAAGGTCCCTCGGAACGCTCCAGGGCGACGGCGGACGTGGGAGCCGATGCGCTCGGGAGACTCTTCGTTCTTGCCGTGACGCTCCTGCACCACCGCTCCAACGGCGAGTCAGGCGGGGATTCGAGCCCCAAATAGCGAGACGGCTCGCCTTCCCGCCGTGCTTCAACGCGCCGCGATGGCCTCCAGCTCGCGCATGCTCGCGACCTGGTGAACGTGATCCATGGCAGGCACTCGCAGCTCTGCCAGGGCGCGTCCGCCGAGGAGGAAGCGCCTGTCCCTCGACGCGTGTGCCTCCAGGGTGTCGAGGATCTCCTTCCGCTGGGTGACCGGGTCCCTGACGGAGTTGACGCTGATCCAGACGAGCTGAGCACGCTTCCTGACGGCGGCTTCCCCGATCGTGGCGACGGGCGTGTTCGGCCCGAGATCGAACGAGGAGTATCCCAGACCGTGCAGGATGGTGTCGGCCATCTGGGATGGCAGCGAGTACGGATCGCCTTCGATGGCTCCTCCGATCGATACCGGCCCCACACGCGAGGAATCAACGTCGCGAAGGCACCGAATCACGGCCGCGGTGACGGCCGTGGCCGCATGCTCGTCGAGGATGCCCTCACGTCCACCGTGCCACCTGTCGCCTATGCAAGCCATCGCAGGCGTGATCAATAGATCGAAGAGTGGCCCGAGCCCGTGGCCCGCGGCATGAAGTGCCAGCACGAGCCTCTTCGCGCCCTCGAAATCAGCCTCGACCAGCGCTGTGATGACCTCGTCCAGCTTGGAATCGATGCCCCCAAGTGGACGGGAAGACGCAGGTGGCACGCCGCGATGCCAGGTGAGGCCCTGGCTCGTCGCATAGGAGACGAGATCGCTCGTCCTGATTCGACGGTGGCCCCCCTCGGTTCGCTCGCCTTTCAGCGCCCCGCGGTCGACCCAGCGGCGAATGGAGGATTCGCTGACGCCGAGCGCGAGGGCTGCGTCCTTGGTGGAGATGTGTGACATGCGGTACCGCGCTGATTCGCCCAAGGGCTGCGTCTGGATGATGCAGTGGCGATCAGCGCGCGACATGAGAGTTACGGGAGTTTTTTTTCGCGATCTTCCAATTATGTGCCACCGGAGCTTCCAGCCCAGCGAAGGCTGCCTTGACCGAATGCTAGTTTTGAAAGTTTTCGCTCCCACCACGAAGGACATCCAACCCCATGCCTGATCTCACACCCGGCCAGTTCCAGCTGGTCTACAACCTCCTCTCCCTCACGGTGGCGACGATGCTCGCTGCTGGCCTGTTCTTCTACGGGTCCAGGGCCCACGTGGCGCACCGCTACCGTCCGGCGCTCCTCGTCTCGGCCATCGTCGTCTGGATCGCGGGCTACCACTACTTCCGGATCTTCCAGAGCTGGGAAGGTGCGTTCATGCTCAGCGGCGAGGGTGCCTACACGGCCAGCGGTGCGTTCTTCAACGACGCCTACCGCTACGCCGACTGGCTGATCACCGTGCCGCTCCTGCTCGTCGAACTCGTCGCCGTGATGGCGCTCGCCAAGGACGAGGCACGCTCGCTTCTGACCAAGCTGGTCATCGCCGCCGTCCTCATGATCGCCTTCGGCTACCCGGGCGAGGTCAGTGACAACGCGACGACCAAGTGGGTCTGGTGGGCGGCCGCCATGGTTCCGTACCTGTACATCTACGCGGCGCTCTTCAGCAAGATGGGCCCGGTCATCGCGGCGAACCCGGGCCGCGTCGGGAGCCTCCTCGGCCTCGCGCGCAACGTGCTCATCGTGACCTGGCTGTTCTACCCGATCTCCTTCCTGGCTCCGGTCCTCGGCCTCGGCGGCGCGACCGGTGAGGTCTTCCTGCAGGTCGGCTACACCATCGCCGACATCACGGCCAAGGCAGGCTTCGGCGTCGTCATCTACATGATCGCCGCGGCACGCACCGAGCAAGAAGGCCACGGCGCGACGACCGAGCCTCTCGCCGCCTGAACTTGGCTTCTGGACGGGCGGCGTCGACAGCGGCGCCGCCCACGCACCTTCGGCCCGTCTCCAGTGACGTCGTTCTCCCCTTCTTGGCCCACGCCAGCCCCCCCATGCGATCGATCCAGCGAACGTCCCACGAGAATGAGCTGCGCGCCGTGCCATCGCTAGGTGCCTGGCGCACCGTTTCGGGCCGAGCCGAAGAGCTGGAGCGCGGGCTACTGCGCGCGGTCGAGGGGCTGGGGTGCCTGGAGGAGGCGGGTCGCCACCATCTACTCGGCGGCGGCAAGCGCCTCCGCGGACGGCTCTCGCTCGCCGCAGGAATGGGGCTCGGCTGCGCTTTCTCGGACTCACTGCCCATCGCCATCGCGGTGGAGCTGCTGCACAATGCATCGCTCGTCCACGACGACCTGCAGGACGGAGATCGTGAGCGCCGCGGCGAACTCGCCGTCTGGGCAGCCTACGACCGATCGACGGCGCTCTTGCTGGGCGACGCGCTGATCGCGCGCGCCTTCGGATCACTCGCCGATGTTCCGAGCGCCCAGCTCGGCCCCATGCTGCGAACCCTCGCCAGCTGCGTGGCAGGCCTCGCCCGTGGTCAAGGCTCGGACGGAACGCAGCAACTCGCGATCGAGTGGACGATTCCCGCCTACGAGGAGCTCGCGCGCGAGAAAACGGGCCTGCTCTTCGCCCTTCCTCCGGCGCTCGTCTGCACCCACCTCCACGGACCCGGGCCGATGGCGCAGGCCGCGTCCGAGGCGTTCGCCCTTCTCGGAGTCGCGTTCCAGATCTACGACGACCTCGCGGACGTCACCGGTGCGAAGGGACGAGCCGCAGGAAGCGATCTGCGCGACAAGCGCCTCTCCGCCGTCGTTCTCCACACGCGACTCGCGCTGGCGGCCGAGCGCGCCCCACGCCCACGCTCCACGGCGCTCGACGGGATCCTGGAAGGACACTTCGATCGGATGCCGTTCGAGGAGCAAGCCGAACGAATCGTCGCCGGGCCCGGGATCGAAGCGACGCTTCGCCATCAGGAGGATGTCCTGGAGCGAGCGGTCACGGCCGGGCGAGTCCTCCCCGAAGGACTCCGCGATGTGCTCGAGGATATCGCCGAGGAAGTCCGGGACACGACGCGTGGACTCCTCTTCCGCGACCGCTTCGCCTCCGCTGACGCTGCCCTCTCCCAGCAGCAGGTCTGACTCTGCCATGCCGTTCTTCAGACTCACTTCCTCCATCGAAGCTGAACCCATCCGGGCCGATCGCAGCGCGATGCCGCATGCCGATCGGCAGCGACGCCAGGGCAGACGCGCCGTTGTCGTTGGTGCGGGCTTCGGCGGTATGGCCGCCGCGCTCCGCCTGAGAGCCCGCGGCTACGACGTCACGCTCCTCGACCGCCTGTCACGCCCGGGCGGGCGCGCTCAGGTCTATCGCCGCGGCGGCTTCACCTTCGACGCTGGCCCCACGGTCGTGACCGCTCCATTTCTCTTCCGAGAACTCTTCGAGCTGTTCGAGAAGAACCTCGATGACTACGTGGACCTCGTGCCCGTCGAGCCCTGGTATCGCTACCAGTTCGCCGATGGCAAGACCTTCGACTACGGCGGTTCGCTGGAGAACACGCTCCAGGAAATCGCTCGGTTCGAGCCGTCCGACGTCGAGGGCTACCGGCGACTGGTCGCCATGTCGGAGAAGATCTTCGACAAGGGGTTCACGGAACTCGCTGACCAGCCCTTCCACCGCTTCGGCACGATGCTGCGCACGCTGCCTGCGCTCCTCCGCCTCAAGAGCTACAAGACTGTCAGTCAGCTCGTCGGGAGCTTCCTGAAGAACGAGCAGCTGCGCCAGGCCTTCTGCATCCACCCGCTTCTGGTCGGTGGCAATCCCTTCGATACGACCTCGATCTACGCGCTGATTCACTTCCTCGAGCGACGCTGGGGAGTCCACTTCCCCATGGGTGGCACCGGGGCGCTCGTCGACGGAATCGCGCGTCTGATCGAGGAGGAAGGCGTGCAGTTCCGCGGCGACTCCACGGTAGCGGAGCTCGTCGTGGAACGCGGGGCGGCGCGCGGCGTCGTGCTCGAATCCGGCGAACGGCTGGAGGCCGATGTCGTCGTGGTGAATGGAGATCCGCCCTTCCTCTATCGCCACATGATCGACGCACGCCATCGTCGGCGCTGGACCGATCGGCGCGTGGATCGCCTGAAGTACTCGATGGGTCTCTTCGTCCTGTACTTCGGAACGAACCAGCGCTACCCGGACGTCCCCCACCACACCATCGTCCTCGGGCCGCGGTTCAAGGGTTTGCTGAAGGACATCTTCCACAAGCAGGTGCTGACCGAGGACTTCAGCGTCTACCTGCACAGGCCGACGGCCACGGACCCCTCGCTGGCGCCCGAGGGCAAGGACGGGTTTTACGCGCTCGTTCCGGTGCCCAACCTCGAGGCCGACATCGACTGGTCGGTGGCTGGCCCCGAACTCCGCGACCGACTCGTCGACTTCCTCGACGACCGGATTCTCCCGGGCCTCCGTGACACCATCACCGAGGACTTCTTCGTCACGCCGAAGACGTTCGAATCCCGCTTCCTCTCCCACAAGGGCTCAGGGTTCTCGATCCAGCCGATCTTCCGGCAGTCCGCCTGGTTCCGGTTCCACAACGTGTCGGAGGACGTCGAGGACCTCTACCTCGTCGGCGCCGGCACGCACCCCGGTGCCGGGATGCCCGGCGTGCTCTGCTCTGCCAAGATCCTCGACCGCGTCGTACCGGAGCCCGCGAGGTCCTGATTTGCAGCCCGCTGCCTCTCCTTCGGCCGCCAGCGCCGACCCCGCCGCGCGCGAGGCTCACGACGAGCTGGTCGCCGAGGGACGGCGCTCGCTGGCGCAGCACGGCTCGACCTTTCACCTCGCGCACCTTTTGCTGGGCCGCCGCGCCGCCGAGGACGTGGAGCTCTTGTACGGCTTCTTCCGCTTCGTCGACGACGTCGTCGACGAGCAGCCCGAAGCCGCAGCGCGTCGGGACCTGGCGCGGGTGCGGGCCGACCTGATCGCTCGACGTAGCGCGGATCCTGCCGTCCAGGGCTACCTTCGCTTCTGCGAACGCCGCCCCGCGGACCCGCTCGTCATCCAGGAGTTCCTGGCGGGCGTCGAGCAGGACCTCGTTCCGCGCCCGTACGAATCCGTGGACGAACTCCTGCGCTACGGCTACCGCGTGGCGGGCACGGTCGGCCTGACGATGTGCGCGCTCTTCGAGGTGAAGGACCGCGACGCGCTGCCGTTCGCCGTTGACCTGGGCGTCGGCATGCAGCTCACCAACATCTGCCGCGACGTGATGGAGGATGCGCGACGGGGCCGGGTCTACCTGCCCGCCGAGTGGACCGGAGGAGCCCTCGATCCCGCGCAGCTGGCGGCGCGCGCCGGTGACACGGAGTGTCGAGCCAGAGCCGCCGTCGAACGTCTCCTCGCGCTCGCGGACCGCTACTATCGAAGCGCTGACGCCGGGATGGTCCACCTCCCTGCCAGAGCGCGCGCCGCCGTGCTGACGGCCTCTCGCTGCTACGAGGCGATCGGCGGCAAGGTCCTGGCGACACCGAAGAATCGACTCCCCGAGAGAGTTCACGTGGGCGCCGCCGGCAAGTTCGTTCATCTGGCGCGAGCGGCCGGAGCCGCCGTCCGTATCGCTCTGGCAGGGCGCGGCGGCCGCGAGCCCCGGCACCTCCCCGGCCTCCACGTCGCCCTCCACGGCAAACCGGGCGCCGATCCCCTCGCCGGATGAGCGAGCGTGCGGACATCGCGATCCTCGGCGGCGGATGCGCTGGCCTGAGCCTCGCCGTACAGCTCGCCGCCGGCGATCTGCGCGGGCGCAGGGTCGTGGTCCTCGAGCGCCGGACGAGCTATGAACGCGATCGGACATGGTGCGGGTGGGCCCTGGCCCCGCATTCCTTCTCGTCCTGCGTCGACCACGCATGGTCGCGCTGGTCGGTGCGCCATCGCGGCGTGGACGTCCTGCACGCGTCAGGATCCTACCGCTATGAACACCTGAGAGCGGACCGCTTCTACGCCCACGCCCGCGAGCGCCTCGAACGCTCCAGCGCCGTGGACCTTCGAACGGGCGTCGAGGTCCTCGCCATGCGGCAGGCTGGGGCCGCCTTCGCGCTATCGACCGACTCGGGTTCCATCGAGGCCACCACGGTCATCGATACGAGACCACCACCACGCGAAGACGCGCCGCCGGGCGCGCTGCTCCAGCACTTCCTCGGCCAGGAGATCACGACGGCCGACGAGGTCTTCGAGCCGGGAACCGCGACGCTGATGGACTTCGACGTCTCCCAGGAAGACGGGATTCACTTCATGTACGTGCTGCCCTTCTCCAGGACGCGCGCGCTCATCGAGTCGACCGTGCTCTCCACGCGTCCCCTGGAGCGTGCAGCGTACGAGGCACGCATCGGCGAGTACGTCACGGCGCGGCTCGGCACGCGGATGACATCGGTCGACTACGTCGAGCAGGGGGTCATTCCGATGCACGGCGTGGCAAGGAACGACCAGCAAGGTTCGACGAACCGTTCGCAGAACCACTTTGCAGCGGAGTCGCGCGGCCGCGTGATTCGGCTCGGCACCCCCGGCGGCGCGGTCAAACCCAGCAGCGGCTACGCCTTCCACACGATCCAGCGCACCGCCGCGGCCCTCGCCGACACGCTGCTGGGGCGCGCTGAGCCCGACATCGCGCGGCCCCGCTCGCGCACCGACGGCTGGCTCGACGACGTCTTCCTGTCGTTCCTTCGCCGGCATCCGGAGCGCGGACCGAAGATCTTCCAGCGGCTGTTCCGCTCGATCGAGCCCGACGTGCTCGTGAGGTTCCTGATGGAGCGCGCGACCGTTTCCGATCGGATCCGCGTGATCGGCTCCATGCCCAAGCTGCCCTTCGCACGCGAGGCCCTGCGCGTCGCCACCTCGCGATGACCGTCCTCACCGAACAGCTGGAAGCGCGAGACCTCACGCACAGACGCTGGGCGTCGGCGGTCACCCTGATCGCCTGCGCTTCGGCGCTGTGGATGCCCGCGCTCTCCCTGAAGGGGCAGATGATCATCGTCGGCCTGGCGGTAGGGCTACTCGGCTTCCCCCACGGCGCGCTCGACCCGCTCGTTGCTGCGCTCCGAAGCGCCGACCGGAGCGAGCTGAACCTCGGACGCTTCCTGGGCCTCTACATCGGCATGGCCCTGGCGGTGGTGCTCCTCTGGGCGCTCTCCGCGCCGCTGGGACTCGCGCTCTTCCTCGCGACCTCCGCCCTGCATTTCGGTCTGGGCGATGCTCCACGATCCAGGGTGAGCCGCTCCCCATGGCGCCAGTGGGCACGCGTGGTGGCCCATGGAGCCGCCCCGATCATCCTGCCGGCGGCGGCGCATCCGGGGAACGTCGCGGAGGTGTTCGGCTGGTTGCTCGACCTTCCGCGCGCGTCGGTGGAACCCTGGCTGATCAGCGCCCGGCCCGCGGCACTGGCCGTCTGGGCCGCCTGCGTCGTGACGGGTTACTTCGGCGCCGGACGCAGCGAAGCCTCGCCCCGGAGAGGGATCCAGCGAGGGACCCAGCGCGGGATCCATGGCGGGCTCCTGGAACTCGGGCTGCTCACCGCCACCTTCGTGCTCCTCCCGCCGCTGCTCTCGTTCGCGGTCTACTTCTGCGCGTGGCACTCGGTGCGCCACCTCATCACCGTGGACGCGGTCCTCGGCCCCGGTCTTCGCGCGCGAGGACTCGTCGTCGGCGTCGGTGTGCTGGCGGCCACCGGAGCCCTGGTCTCGCTGGGACACCTCGCTGCCAGCGATCCGGCCTCGATCGAGTCGTTGACGCGCTCCCTCTTCGTCGCCCTCGCTGCGCTGACTCCGCCCCACATGCTGGTCACCGCGGCTCTGGCCCGACGCGTCGAATCGCTGTCAGAGTGACCGCGTGAGGCGACGAACCTCGATCACCCCGCGCGCTTCGTCCGTCACGAACAGCGTCGTCCCGGCGATCGGCGCGATGTCCAGATCGACCGGGCGCGTGGCGCTGCTGCCGACGCCGGACAGGAGCGGCGAGCCCGGGTTCGAGAGGTCGTAGAGCATGACCGTCCCGGCGCCCTCGAGGCCTGCCGCGAGAACGCGAACACCGCCGATGGAGCCCAGCGCGAGGCTGCTCGGCCGGATGCCATAGAGCGTCGCCGCGCTCGAGACGAGCGCTGGCTTCACCTCGAAGGCGCGCCTCTCCAGCGATCGGCTCGACCGCCACAGCGCATCCCCCCCGCGACTTCGCAGGCTGATGGAGCGCCCTCCGAAGGCGAGAAGCGTGTCCACGAGCCCGTCGTCGTCGAGGTCGCTGCCGACCCGACTGACGCGCAGGTCCCCGGCGACGGTGGGATTCTGGAGCGTGCTCGCGTTCGTGAAGACGCCGGTGTCGAGCAACAGACCACCGAGCCGCGCGGTCTCGTCGAAGGGATTCTGGCTGCCCGAGCCAGGGAGAACTCGAGCCCGTCCACCATCGGCGCTGAGCACATGGCTGACTCCCTGAATCTCGATTCCGACGAGGTCGAGCGGCTGCGTCAATCCCTGGATCGGAAGCGAGGACTGCGCGAGCATGGTGGCGTTGCCGGCGAAGTCCGCGCTGCTCGGCTGGAGCTGCACGACGCCCAGCTGCGCGACGCTACCGCCGAGGCCTGCGATGGAGCCGGTGCTCCCGTTCACGCTGGCGCCACCGAGCTGAAACTGATCGTCGAAGCCGACCAGAAGGCCGATCCCCGCGAAGTCCACGAGCGCGGAAGGCTGACCGGCCCCACCACCGAGGCCGACCTCGCGCAGATCGACGCGCAGGGTCTTGGCGGCTGGAACGATGCTGACGACGAGTTCGGCGAGCTCCTCCGGCGTGGACGACTCCAGAACGGCACTGACGGCGCCGTAGTCCGACGCGCTCAGGGTGCGAAGGTTCGTGGCGCTGGAGAGGTCGAGGTCGAAGATCGCGCGGAATCCGCTCGGATCGGTGGACGACTCGAGCAGGTAGAGGCCGGCGTCGTCGGCGCCGGAGCCGGCGAATTGCGTCATGCCCTCGAACGCGTGGCCGACCGCCTCGAGGACGACGGCGTACTCCCCGACGACGGAGCCAGACGTCGAGTCGAGCTCGATCATGCGCGCGATGCGCGAGTTCCGGGACGTCGTGTCGGCCGCGGTGTCCGGGTTGTCGAGCGGCAGGCGCGTGACCGCGAGGATGCTGCCGCGTTCGGGCGAATGGGCCACCGCGCCGAAGCCGCCGTAGCGCAGGGCGGGAGGCAGCGAGAGGTTCAGCCTGCGCTGCGCAAAGACCGCCGGCAGCGTGCCGCTGCCTAGAGTCCCGGGCGTACCTGCGGGTACGAAGCGCTGCATCACGGCGCCGGTGGAGCTGAGCCTCCACAGTCCGTTGCGGCGCATCTCTCCGAGCCAGACGTCGGACCCCGGCACGCGCGTCGCGCCGCCGAAGCGGGCGCCGTAGGCGTCGGTCGGGACGACGTTCCCATCCAGGTTCAGGACTTCCTCGTCGTGGGAGGCGAGGCCGGGCTGCGCTGCTCGCAGGCTCGGACTTCCGGTGACCGCTTGGCCTGCCGGGCCGAGGATGGGCTCGCGCGTACTCAGCTCGAGGTCACCGACGGGACCGAGAGCGGTGAGACTGACCGTCCGCAGCTCCTGACGGGCGCTGGCGTCGACCAGCGTGAGATCCAGTTCACCGTCGCCGTCACGGTCCTGGGGAGCGGTTACGGGTCCCGCCGCGCTCACCGTCCGGATCCGCGCGATTCCAGACGAGTTCACCGTCGCTTCGACGAGCGCAGTGATGCCGCCGAAGGGAATGGACTGGCCCGCGGGAGTGGTGAAGAGCGCGGGAGCGGAGAGCGGCCGCTGACGAAGGGCCGTGGCTTCGAAGGAAGCACCGCTCGGGCCGAACGATCGGTCTTCCAGCGGAACGAGATCGGTGATCAGGCCGCTCACGACGTCGATGACGACGAGCGCGTCGTTCTCCGGGCAGGACGCCCAGACGGTCTCGCCGTCGGGCGAGATCGCCACGGCCCGCGGCGTCAGCTCGACCGATGCCCTGGGGCTGCTCGCGAAGAAGCGAATGCCGGATTGGGCGAGCGCGACCTCGTCTCCGTCGAACGGATTGAGCACCACCGGGTCGATGTCACCGTGGACGTCGAGCGCCGCGGCGCCTCCTGCGGGGATGTGCACGATCGTGATGTAGCCGAAGCCGTCGCCTGCGCCGACCTCCAGCGGATCGCCCGCGCACGCGATCGCGAACAGGGAGCCGTCTGCGGTGACCTCGACGTCGACGGGATTCGAGCCCGTCGTCGAGACCTGGTTCAGGGTCTGGAGAGTGTTCGGGTCGACGAGCTGGAGCACACCCGGGAACTCCGGCGTCTCCCCGGTCCAGGTGATGCCGACGGCGCCGGCTTCGCCCGCGGCGACGGCGACCGGGTAGCCCGGAGTGAATCCGAGCGTCGAGGCTGGGGTCGGGAGCACGCCCACGAACGACGGGGCGCCCGGCGAGGAGACATCGTAGGCGAGCACGTCACCGCCGACGCCGTCGATGACGAAGAGCCTGCCCGATCCAGAGTGGACCGCGGACGCCATCGCGCGCCCCTCGCCGCCGCCGCGGATCTCGATCGTCGAACGGAGTTCGGCCTGGAGCACGGGGCGAGCCGATTGAACCTGAATCACCACGCGATCGCGCGCGACGAGGGTGCCGGCCGGACCGAGCCCTGCGACCTCCAGCTCGACGGTCGTGGCTCTTTCCGGCGCGGTGAACTGAACGGTCTGGTTCTCGGGGCCCACGAGGACCACCGGAGCGCCGGCGGTCTGGCGCCAGGAGAAGTCCGTGATGCCAGAATCCGTCGCCGGAGTCGCCGTGAACGTCAGCACCTCACTCGCCAGGACCGTGCGGTTGGCCCCTGCGGAGAGTCCGGCGCCCACGCTGTCACCACCGCCGCCGCCGCCGCCGCAGGCAGCCAGGAGCCCCACGAGGACGAGTGCCTGCCCCCGGCGGAGCCCTGGCGTGAGGCCCCTGCGGAGCGAGGACGTGAGGAAGGCGGACCGGGCCCTAGGATGACGATCAAGCATGTGCGGTGCGATGAACTTCGGAAGGAGACTCCGAACGCCCGCTGCGAGGAAGCAGGCTCCAGACGATGTCTCTACCGAAGACTACTCCGCTGGACACTCCGACGCCTAAAAGTCCACGGGTCGATCTCGCGGCCGGACGAGAATGTCATCATCCTGTGGCAAGTCCCTCATCTGGACACCTTCCCGGACACACCATGACGGCCCCCCTCGCCCCCGTAGAGGCCTCCCTGCCGGCCCCCTGGCATGGGCTCCTGACGCCCGCCTTGATCATCGATCTCGGCCGGGCGCGGCGCAACATCGCGGCGACCCTTGAGCGCGTCGGCGGCCCTGATCGCTGGCGACCGCACGTGAAGACCGTCAAGGTCCCGGAAGTCATGTCCCTTTACCTCGACGCGGGCGTACTGCAGTTCAAGTGTGCGACGCTCAAGGAAGCCGAAGTGCTGGCCAGCTGCAGGTCCGCGTCCGGGGACGTGGCGGCCGTCGACATCCTCGTCGCCCACCATCTCTTCGGCCCCGCGCTCGCTCGACTCGGGGAGCTGGCCGCGGAGTTTCCGTCCGTCCGATTCTCGACGCTCGTCGAGGCCTCGGAGCAAGTCGAGGGCATCCCAGGCGCCGTCGGCGTCTTCGCCGATCTCGATCTGGGCATGAACCGCACCGGTCTCTCCGTCGAGGACCTGGAGGCACTGGAAACGATCGCTCGCGCCGCGGGGAGTCGCTTCGGCGGACTCCACGCCTACGACGGCCACATGCACGACCCTGACGGAGCGAAGCGCGAGCGAATGGCACACCGCTGCTACGACCGCCTCGTCGGAGCCCACAGGCACCTCGCGGATGCGGGCCTCGAACCCGGCGAGCTGATCACCTCGGGGACTCCTTCCTACCCCGCTGCCCTGAACCACCGCGTACTGAAGACGCTCCCCCATCGCGTCTCCCCCGGCACGGTGGTCTACCACGACCTCCGCACGCGCGAGCAGCTTGCGGATCACGCCATCGAGTTCGCCGCCATCGTGCTCACCCGCGTGGCGAGCTTGCCCGGCGAGGATCTCTTCACCGTAGACGCCGGATCCAAGGCCATCGAAGCGGCGACCCCGACCTTGATCGCAGCGGCGCTGGAGTGGCCGAACGCCGTCGCGATCCGCCAGAGCGAGGAGCACACGGTGTTCCAGGTGAAGGACGGCAAGCGTCCGAAGCGGGGTGATCTGCTGCGGCTCGTCCCCGGGCACGTATGCCCGACCGTCAACCTGGCTTCGGACTGCGTCCTGACCGACGGAGACGACATCCTGGGGGTGGCTCACGTGTCAGCCCGTGGTCACCAGGTCGCTCGAAGGTAGCGCCCGGCGGCCGGGTCGCCCGAGCCTTCGATCAGCGCTGGCTCCGCCAATGCCCACCGACGACGGCCAGCGGCACAAGCAGCGCGACCACTCCGGTCACGAAGCCCACGCTCTCCAGAGAGACCCCGAGCACGTTGTCCGCGAGCCGGATGTAGTCGTTCGTCAACCCGAACGACTGGTTCGCCGCGTACTCCAGGCGGGCGTTCTGGCTGAACGCCAGGCCGAACGAGAGCAAGACGCTCTGCCCCACCAGGTACCAGCCGAGCATGGCGTAGGCGGCGCGCTCGGCATCGTGGTGACAGTCCTCGCCATCGAGGCAGCGCCAGAGGCAGACCGCTCCGGCGACGAGTTCGCCCAGGTGGCCTCCGCTCAGGATCATGAAGTGCCCGAAGCCGGTCCAGCAGAGGAGCGGGTAGACGACCGCGAGGGCCGCGACCGCGACGATGCGGCCATGGGGCGGGAGGTAGGCGCGGATGAGCCCCAGCGTGCCCACCACCACCGCGATCCGCATGATCCACACGGGCTCCGCAATGGCCGACATCGCGTGGCCGCTGAGGGAGATCTTCGGGAGCGCAGGGTGCCCGGCGAAGATCGCGATGGCCGAGTGGCCGACCTCGTGGAAGAGCGACTTCAGGAACCAACCCATGTACTGGAGCAGCGGCGTCAGCCCGAAGACGAACGCGAGCGGAATCCCGAGGGCCACGAAGTTGAGCCCGCGCTGGAAATCCTTTCCGTTTCGTTCTGCGCGGGCTGCCCGATAGTCGGGGATGCCATGGGCTGGCGGAGCGGCCGTGCCCGGAGACACCAACGACGCCTGCTGGCTTCCCATGAGCACCCCGGGCGAGGTTCCGGCCCCCGCCCCGCCGTCGCCGAGCGGGTTCGAACACATCTCGCAGAGCGTCCGGCCCGGCCGCTGGGATCGGCCACAATGGCCACAGGTGACAAGCGCTGCAGACTCCATGGACGCACTATCGACCCTTCAGGCGTTCGCCTTGACCAGCCCGATTCGCGGCCGAGGCGTGCCGGACCAGCGCCCCAAACGCCTCGGCAGCGAGCCCGTCGCGTCGTACCCTGGCCCCATGCCCCGAGCCCATCTCCTTCTTGTGGCCGCCGCGCTCTCCCTCAGCGCCAGCGGCCAGGATCTCCCCGACTCGTTCGAACTGCCCGAGGGCCTCGAGGTGTCGCTCTGGGCCGAGTCCCCACAGCTCTTCAATCCAACCGCGATGGACTTCGACGAGCGCGGCCGCCTCTGGGTGACCGAGGCCGTCAACTACCGGCAGTGGAGCGGGCGCAACCCAGGCATGCACCGCGACGGCGGCGACCGCGTGGTGATCCTGGAGGACACGGATGGCGACGGGCAATGCGACTCGTCCAAGGTGTTCGTCCAGGACGAGGACCTCGTGGCGCCGCTCGGGATCGCCGTCATCGGCCACCGCGCGTACGTTTCGTGCTCGCCGAACCTGTTCGTGTACATCGACGACGACGGAGACGACGTGGCCGACCGGCGCGAGACGGTGCTGACCGGCTTCGGCGGCTACGACCACGACCATGGCCTGCACTCGGTCGTGCCCCACGAAGGTCGGCTCTACACGGCGGTCGGCAACGCAGGCCCCCACGTGGTCGATGGCCCCGACGGCTTCCAGCTTCGTTCGGGCAGCATCTACGCGGGCGGTGGCCCGACGTACGCGGACAACAAGCCAGGACTCGTGAGCAGCGATGGCAAGGCATGGACTGGCGGCCTCGTGATCAGCTTCTTGCCCGACGGCTCCGACATCCAGGTCCACGCCCACAACTTCCGCAACATCTACGAGGTGGCCCTCGACCGCGACGGCGAGATGTATGTGGCCGACAACGACGATGATGGCAACCAGGCGTGCCGCACCACGTGGGTGATGCCGGGCGGAAACTACGGCTACTTCAGCGCCGACGGCACGCGGATGTGGCAGGCGGATCGGAGGCCCGGTCAGGGAACCCAGGACGCCCACTGGCACCAGGACGATCCTGGCGTCGCTCCGATGGGAACGATCAACGGCGGCGGCGGTCCGACCGGCGTGGCGGTCTACGAGAGCGCGCTGATGGGCGGCTGGATCGGCGACTGCGTGCTGAACTGCGATGCCGGTGCCCGGGTGGTCTACGCGCACAGAAAGCGCAGCTCGGCGAGCGGCATCGAGCTAGACCCGGGCTTCCTGATCCGCGCTGCCGCGGACGCCAGCGGCGAGAGCGGCCAGTGGTTCCGCCCGAGCGACGTGTGCTTGGGACCCACGGGCGACGTGTACGTCTGCGACTGGTACGATCCGGGCGTCGGCGGCCACGCCATGGGCGACCGCAAGGCCTACGGCCGTATCCTGCGCGTGGCCCCGAAAGCGGGCGCGACGCGCGTCGCCTTGCCGGGTGACGTGTCCGGCTCCGACGCGCACCAGCGCAGGGAGCGCGCCTACGCGCTACGCAACACACCCATGGAAGGTGATGCGCTGGAGGAGATGCTCTCCCTCGTCGAGGCCTACGACGGCGAGGACCGCTGGTACCTGGAAACGCTCGGCCTGATGTTCGAAGGGCGCGAGGAGGAGGCGTACGGCGAACTCATCGCCGCGTTCGGCGAGACGCCGCTCGCGTGGGACGCGCGCTTCGAGAAGCTCGCATGGCGGCTCCACCCTGCGAGCGCCGTACCCGCTTTCCTTGCGCGAGCCATGAGCCCGACGCTGAGCGAGGCATCGAGGCGCCGCGCCATCGACGCGCTCGCCTTCGCGCCAGGCCGGGCGGCGGCCGACGCCGTCGTGACCGTCGCCACCGCCGGCCCCGAGGACCTGCGCGGCTACGGGATGTGGTGGATCGAGAACCGTGACGGCAATGACTGGCGCGAGTACGCGGTCTTCGCAGGCCTCAGCGACGGGGACCTGCGCGACGCCGAGATGGCCTTCGACAGCGGACTCATGCGCAAGGGCATCGTCGACGTCGAGGTCGACCTCGAGAACGTCGACAAGCTCTGGCTCGTCGTCACCGAGGGCGGCAACGGCAACGGCTACGACTGGGCCGCATGGATCGCGCCGCGCATCGTGATGGAGGACGGGCGCGAGATCGCGCTCTCGGGCCACTGGCTCTCCGCCACCGCGGGCTGGGGCAGCGTCAACGTCGACCGCGACTCCGGCGGCGGGCCGCTCGAGATCGGCGATGCCACCTTCCCCCACGGGATCGGCGCACACGCTCGCAGCGAGATCGCGTTCACGGTCCCGTCGGGCGCCGCGCGGCTCCTGGCGCAAGCGGGCCCCGAGAAGAACGGCACCGATCAAGCGGGTGGCAACGGCACCTCCGTGGAGTTCCAGGTCTGGGTGCAGCGGCCGGAAGCGCCGAAGCCTCTGAAGGAATGGAGCGCCACCGTCGCCGATAAGAGCCTCGATACCGAAGCGCGCCTCGCGGCGGCCGAGTCCCTCGCCTCGGACCCCCGTGGCGCGCTGTTGCTGATTCAGGCGCAGGAGCGCGGCCAGCTCGATGCGTCTCTCGTGTCACCGGTGGCTGCCGCGCTGTTCCGCAACCCGGACCTCGGCGTGCGTGCGCTGGCGAGCCAGCATTTCCCGCGCGCCGGCGGCGTGGACGCGCCGTCTATCGCAGAGCTACTGGAACTCCAAGGCGACGTCCAGCGCGGGCGCGAGCTCTACATGGACGCCTCGCGCGCCCAGTGCATCACCTGCCATGCGTTTCAGCTCGGTGACACGCGCCTCGGCGCCGACCTCGGGCCAGAGCTCACGCAGATTGCCAAGAAGCTGGCGACGGACGCGCTCTACGACGCGATCCTGAACCCGAGCGCGGGCATCGCCTTCGGCTACGATACGTACGTCATCCAGACGAGCGACGGACTCCTGTACTCAGGGTTCCTGCTGGCGGACGGGCCGACTCTTTCCTTGCTCTCGACGAACGGCGACCGCGTCACGCTCGACGCAGACGACGTGGTCGCGCGCAAGAAGCAGACGATCTCGACGATGCCCGAGGGCGCAGCGCTCGGGCTGGAGCCCCAGGATCTGGCGGATCTCGTGGCCTTCCTCTCCGCGGACGCTGCGGCTGAGCCCACGTACGGCGAGGAGATCGTGCTCTTCGACGGCACGAACATGGACGCGTGGACGTTCCATCTCACCGACGACTCGAAGGGCTTCGATGATGTCTGGAGCGTCGAGAACGGCGTCCTGCAGTGCGGCGGCAGCCCCGCGGGCTACCTCAGGACCAGGGAGACGTTCACGAACTACCGCCTGACGCTGGAGTGGCGCTTCGAGCCCACGAGGGGCGCGGGCAACTCGGGCGTCCTGCTGCGCCAGATCGGTCCGGACAAGGTCTGGCCTCGCTCCATCGAGGCGCAGCTCCAGTCGGGCAGCGCGGGCGACTTCTGGAACATCGACGAGTTCCCGATGCAGGCCAACCCGCGCCGCACCGAGGGCCGCCACACGACGAGGAGCGCGCCGTCCTCGGAGAAGCCGCTGGGCGAGTGGAACCGCTACGACATCCTGGTCGACGGTCCGCGCGTGGAGCTGCGGGTGAACGGCGTCCTGCAGAACGCAGCGGACTGGTGCGCGGAAGTCGCGGGCCACCTCTGCCTCCAGTCCGAAGGCTCGTACATCGAGTTCCGAGACGTGAAGCTGCGCCCGATCCTGCGGTAAAGGAACCTGATCAGATGATCATCCGCACGCCGTGGAGATCCGCCAGGCGGTACTGCAGGTGCCCGCTCGGTGACCCGATGAACATCAGGTTCGTCGGGATCCCCCACTGCCTGGAGAGCGAGTCGATGAGGTCGGGACAGAATTCTCCCTGGACGGCCAGGAACTCGATGTCGATCTCCGGGTAGACCTCGTCGAGGAAAGCGAGGTGCTCCGCGAGCCGCGGGGGCACCTCGTTCTCCTCCTGGTAGACGCTCACGAACTTGACGCGGTTCGTGTGCTCGTTCTCGCGGATGTAGAGCATCACGCGGTTCAGGTTCTCCAAGTTGTCGCCGCGGGTGAAGAACACGAAAGGCTGGGTCTGGATGCGCGCCAGCGTACCGCGGAGGCGCTCTTCCCAGCGATTGATGCTGCGTCCGATCCGCGCCCACCAGGCGACCTTGACCGAACTGTCGACCGCCTCGGCGGTCCGTCGCTCCTTGCGCACGCCCCTGCGCGCCTCGTCCAGCAAGAATACGCCGAGCTGAAGGATGGGCTGGCGCATCAGCATCAGGGTCACGACGAGGACCGTCGGGATGAGGTACTCCAGGAAGACGATGAGGTAGGCCTGGTTGAGCCTGGCGTTCCCGAACGTGGCCACCAGGACCGCGACGAGGGCCATCAAGACCGTCAGGTAGGACGCTCGCGTCGGACGCGGCAGCTGCGAACGCTTGATCTTGAGCAGCAGGTTGCCGACGGCAAAGAGCGCCATCACGAGCAGGAAGGAGATGGTGTAGACCGCCGCCAGCGAAGCGAGTTCCCCCTTGGTGATCAGGAGCACCGACACCGACAGCACGAAGAAGCCGACGATGATCGGCCAGGGCGTGCGGAAGCGGCTCTCCTTCAGCAGGATCGAAGGAAGGCAGCGGTCCAGCGTCATGCGCTTCACGAGGCCGGTGACCCCCACGTAGCTGGTGAGCGTGGCGCCGCTCAGAACGAGCACCGCGTCGATGCCGATCAGCGTTCCCAGCCAGCTCCCCGACGACAGGGTGCCCATCTGGGACAGCAGCGTCTCCTGGTACAGGGACTGGACCTCGGGTGTCGGGATCAGTGCCAGGGCGAGAAGCGCCATCCCGGGATTCAGCACGGCCACCGCGATCCACATGTTGCGAAGGGTCTTCGGGAACACGCCCTCCTTCTGCTCCTCCACGAAGTTCGCGGAGGACTCGAAGCCAGAGATCCCGAGCATCGCCGCCGAGAAACCGAAGAAGAGCGCCGCTGCGACGCCGCCGGGCGCGGGCGTCGAGAGGTTCTGCCACAGGACTTCGGTGCCGACGGTGAACACGGCGATCGTCCCGAGGATGAGCAACAGCCCCATCGAGAAGAGATGGAAGAGAAAGATCCCGATGGCGACGACGGCCGACTCCGTGATCCCCGAGATCGTCAGGAGCATGAACACGGCGAGCAGCCCGATCGTCGCTGGAATGATCGGCAGCCCATGCCAAAGCGAGTGCAGGTAGTGCATCGCCTCGTTGGAGGAGATCACCGCCGTCGCCATGTACGAAAGGATCGTGAGGCACGCCGCGATCGAGGCTCGGTACTTGCTGGTCGTGTTGAGGAGCGCGTTGTACGCGCCGCCGTTGAGCGGCATCGCCCCCACGACTTCCGCGTAGATGGACCGGAAGAGATACAGCGTCGCCGCGACGAAAAGAAGACACACCGGAGCCCAGCGCCCCGCGTAGCCGATCGCAAGCGCAGAGACATAAAGACACGATGAAGTGATGTCGTTCCCGCAAATGGCCGTGGACGCGAGCTGCCCGAGCAACTTGGGCTTGTGATCTTCCATGGCCCCCTGTTTAGAGAAGGGGCCCGAAGAGCACAAGGCTTGCGGCTCTGGCGCTGCGGGATGGAGCAGTCAGGCCCGATCCCGAGGCGCCCCTACACTCCCCGGGGATCGAGGTCTCCATGTCGCGCACGATGGATACGCTTGACCAGCTCCGCGGTCGCGAGCGCGTCGTCGAGCGCCCGGTGATGGTGACGCAGCTCGATCCCGTGTTCACGGCAGAGCTTGCCGAGCGAGTAGCTCGGGCTTCCGGGGAAGTAGCGCCGCATCTGAACCACGGTGCAGAGCTTCGGATGGGAGAAGCCGCGGCCGAGCCGCCGGAACTCCGCGCCGAGGAAGCCGTAGTCGAAGTTCACGTTGTGGGCGACGAAGATAGCGCCCTCGAGGAAGGCCTCGAACTCATCGGCCACTTCGGCGAAGCGCGGCGCGGACCGGACCATCTCGTCGCTGATCCCGGTGAGCTGCGTGATGTTGGCGGGGATGCGACGCTCGGGGTTCACGAGCGTCGACCACGTGTCCAGCACCTCTCCATGGCGCACACGGACGGCCGCGACCTCGGTCACGCGATGGAGCGGCGGGCGCCCTCCCGTGGTCTCGACGTCGACCACCACGTAGGTGCGGCCCGGATCGAGACCCCATTCGACCTTCAGAATGGACGCGTCGAGTCCGGCCGCGCGCATCTCTTCCATGCGCACGAGCTGGGGCCGCCGCACCGAATCCCCTTCGGCCTTCACCTCGATGAATCGGGCATGATCGCCGTCGAGCAGAGCCAGATCGGGGTAGCCGCTGGAGTGACCCGGGAAGTCGCGGGCCATTGTCTCGAGCATGAGGGCCATGCCTCGGTTCCCGTCCGAGCGCAAAAGATCCACGAGGGCCTCTGGCTCGAACCAGGCAGGGTCGAAGAGCGCGTTCGGCTCGCGCAACGCGGCGGCCGTCGAGGAGCGAATCAGCGGCTCGAGCCCTGCGGGATCGCGGAGCTGCTGCAGCCTGGCTTCGGCGCCGGCGGCGTTCTCTTCCAGAAAGCTCCGACGGCGTAGCGAAGCGGGTAGGTGATCGAACTCGCCGTGGAAGCCGCGCGCCTCGGGGCCGAAGAGCAGGTCCCAGAACGTCAGTCCAAAGAGCGCGCGCCACAGTCGGTTCTCCGCGAACCACGCGCGGCTGCCGCGCTCCACGAAGTGCCGCGCGGCAGCACGTTCGGGCTCGTGCCGGTAGGCCTCGTCGATCTCGATGACGGTGCCCGCGCGCAGGAGCTCGGTCGCCGCGCTGGTGCGCTGACCGCCGAACTTGCGCGCGTGAAAGTCGGCTGCGAAGACGCACTCCTCGTCGTTCACAGGATCGTCGATCATGGACAGAAGCCGTTGCTCCACCCAGTCCTTCTCCCCGGCAGCGTACCTGATTCGAACCTCGCGCTCGCGGGAGACGGACGACATGGAGCGACCGTAGAGCGCGAGCGCCAGTTCCGCATCACCGGCTTTCTCGGCGCGCCCGCCGAGCCGATCGAGCAGCCCGTCGCGGCGCTCCATCGTGGCCGCGGCTCGCGGTTCCGGCCAGTCGTCGACGCTTTGCACGAGCCGCTCGACCTCGGCGTCGATACCCGCGCGAAAATGATGCCGCCCACGCTCGTAGAAGTACGCCGCCCGCGCCTCGTCTTCGCTGCGGAAACGAGCCGTCGCCTTCCCCCCGTTCGGGCGCGTCCGCAGGAGCCCCAGGTCCCGGAGCGCGATCGCGCGCAGGTCCTCGGCGTACCTTCCGAAGTAGAGGAAGCTGATGAACCCGAGGGGCGCCTCGCGTCGCTGCACGTAGGTCATGCGCTCCGGTAGCAAGTCACCCGGCGGCGCGGAGGCAGCGGCCACGGCCGCCAGGCGCGCTTTCTTCCAGGAGACCGCGAATCGCGGCGGCTCGGCCTGGCGGGCGAGCACCTCCAGCACCTGGGCCTTGGTGGACGAGGACAGCCATTTGGCCACGTCGCGCTCCTCCAGCGGGCGGACGAAGCCGTGCTCCACGAGGCGCTCTAGCTGACGCGCGACGTCGCGGATCTCCGCGTACTCGAGCTGCTCGGCCGTGAAGAACCGCCCCTTGCGACTCGCCATCCGCGCCCACGTCGCCTGCGCCATCCGGGGCTGCGCGCGGAACGCCTCGATCAGCTGGAGCTCGGGTTCCCCCAGCGCGCAGCCGTGAATCCGCTCCACTTCCTCCAGCACGGCGAGCAGATGATCGAGATAGTAGAACGCTGGCAGGTCACGCACGGGCTCCATCCATAACCCGCGCGGCCCCGACCTGCAAGCTCCACGCCGCTCCCTCCATCTGGCATCATCCCGCCATGACCGTCCTCCTCTCCGCCCTCTCCCTCCTGCTTCCCCCGGCGCTTCTCCCCCAGGACGCGCCGCCCCTCACGCCGCCGTCCGAGCTCTTCCGCCCCGAGGTGGTCGACCATCGCCGCTCGCAGTCGTCCGTGAAGGACCAGGGGCATCGCGGGACCTGCGCCGCCTTCTCGATCTGTGGCGCACTGGAGACGTTCCCGGGCGTGCCGACGGATCTCTGCGAGCAGCTGCTCTACTCGACGGTGAAGCTGCACGAGAACGACGTGGACGCATGGATTCGCCAGATCGGCGGCCCGCTTGCGCTGAAGGAGGGCAATGCGCTCCGCGAGTACGTACCGCTCTTCGAGCTCGTCGGCACCTGCCATGAGAGCGTGTGGCCCTATGACCCGCGCAAGGCCAAGGCAGGCCCCGACGTACCGGAGGAGATCCGTCGCTTTCTGGAGCTGACGCGAATCGACACCGAGCAGCTGCGCGGGCTCCGCGACGCCGCGGGCAAATGGGGCTTCGCGGCCTCGGACGCCGAGGTGCTGGACGAAACGGAGACGCGGGATATCGCGCGATTGAAGGAGCTCCTGCGCAGCGGAACTCTTGGGATCCCGGTGGGCTACATGGTGCACGGGCCGTCGTGGTCCGACGTCGAGAAGCGGCCCGGCGTCACGATCGATCCCGGGATGCTGGAGGGCTTCCGCGAGCGGACGCCCGAAACGGTCGCGGCCGCCGAGAAGGTCTGGTTGACCTACGAGGGAGCGCACGCGATCTGCCGCGCCGCGGGCAAGGACCTCGTCACGGAGCTGCGCGAGGGCCGGTGGGCCTCCGGCGCCCGCTACCCCCAGGACGACTACGGCGGGCACGCGGTGCTGATCGTCGGCTTCGACGAGAACGGCTTCCTGATCAAGAACTCCTGGGGCACGGACTGGGCGGACGCCGGCTACTGCACGGTCGCCTACGACTACCACCGGCTGTACTCGCAGACGGCGCTGGTCCTGCGGGCGGCGAAGCTGCGGAACCCGGTGCTCAGCCCCTTCGAAACGTCGGCGCGTATCCGCAACGGCAAGTGGCACCTGAAGCTCCAGCCGGCGCCGAGCGCCCTCGGAGAAGCGCTGTCCCTGTCCACGTGGATGGAGGACCTGCGCGACGCCGCCTACGAGGTCGTGGAGTACACGCTCGACGTCCAGGGAGCGGATGGAACGTGGAGAACGCTGGCGAGCCATGCGTCGCTGGCGGGCCCGCCGGACGCGAGGACCGGCGCGCTGTGGACCCTGAGCCCGCTGATGGCGGGCCAGGTCTCGCTGGCGAAGCGCGCGCGAGTCAAGGCCCGCTACGGCGTGGACGTGCTGGACGCGAACCAGCCCAGGGAAGCTCGCTTCGTGTCGGAGCGAACCTTCGAATGGACGCCGACGTCGATCCGCGGCGCCACGGATCTGTAGTGGGTCGCACCGACGGAGTCAGCGCGGCGACCGGAGCACCGTGGCCTCGCTTCCGTCGGGCTCGATGAGGTAGAGCCCTCCGTCCTTGCCCCCGCCGATCATCCGCTCTCCATCGATGTCCCAGATCAAGAGGTAGCTCCTCTGGAACGGCATCGGCACGAACGATCCGTCGCGGATCGTGTAGTAGACCGTCCCGTCGTCGCGGTTCGAGCGCAGCACGGGCCCGCCTCCGGACGACGCCATGTAGGCGTGCCCGAAGATCCTCTCGCCGGCCGACCCGGGGACGTACTGGATTCGTTCGCGCGTCTCCAGGTTCACGGCGGTGAACGTCGGAGTCGCGGAGAACTCACCGTTCCAGGTCAGCCAGCGCCCGTCCTCGTCGACGCTCGCGGTCAGCGGCAGGCCGTCGATTTGAATGTCGGTCTTCTCGTCCGTGCCCGCTTCCAGGTCCACGCAGTGAAACCAGCGATCCGCGTCCACGTAGTACGCGATGCCCGGCGCCCGTCGGGCGGGGAGCAGCACATGAATCACATGGACGGTGATCGGCGGGCCGCCGAGTTCCGAGGTCCAGCGTTCTTCCCTGACCGGATGCACCCAGCCCCCGTCGACGCGTTCACGCGCTCTCACCAGCGGGCCTCGGTCGCGCACGAAGCCACGCCTGGACTCCTCGTGATAGCTCTCCAGTTCATGTTCGCTGGCGCGCCTCGGCTCACCGCTACAGAGGTCCACGGCCCAAGCGGTCACCGCTTCGTCGCGACGTAGCGTGAGCACCACGGCGCTCCCGTCGAGCGCCACCCATGGCAGGTTGTTCATCTGTGCCAGGGGGTCCTGGAAGGCGTAGGACAGCTGACGCCACTCCTTGAACTCGGCCGCCCCGGCCGCCGCGCCGGAGCACAGCGCCAGCGTCAGGGCCGCGCGCGAACCTCGCACGAACCAGGAGCGGCTTGCCCCGCCCCTGAGCCGGAACGCAGCCCAGAAGGGAAGCGCCAGAACCAGGGGCGTCCACGGGCTGTAGACGACGCTGTGGATCGGCCCGTCGAGCCGCAGCAGACTGGTCCCGCGATCCAGGAGCCCGGGATCCACCAGCATCGCCGTGAACGCGGCCGCGGAGGCCAGCCCCACGACGGTGGCGCTCAGGGCGTGGCGGAAGAGCAGGGCGACGAGGCCGGTCGTACCGAGGGAGACGAGCGGCAGCAGGGGAAAGCCGGCCGTCGCCCAGGCGGCGACCAGATCCCAGGGGCTCTCGTCGCAGGGGGAAGACGCAGACGGCCCGGGCAGAACGGCGGCCAGGAGCCACCATGCGATGGCGAAGCCAAGGAACAGCGTCGCCGCGGCCACGAGCATCACCGCGCCCCGCGCGAGCAACACGAGCCCGCTGGACACGGGCAGACTGGCGACGGCGCGCTGCGCCGATCGCTCGTCGCCGGCGGACAGCACGTCCGCCAGCACCGGCACGAGCGCCAGCTGCGCCAGGCCCGCAAGCCCCAGGAGCTCCTTCCAGCCCGGCGCGACCTCGCCGTTCGAACGAACGGTCCACCAGGCCACCCCGGCGACCACCAGCAGCCCGATCTCCAGCATGCCGCAGAAGATCATGCGCGCTTCGCGTGCTTCCAGCCCGAAGAGTGCCGTGAAGCCGCGGGTCTTGGATGCTGTCCAACTCATCTCTGCTCCTCCTGCGGACCACGCGGCGGAAAGAGGACCTCGATCAGGCCTCCCTCTTCATCGAAAAGCTCCAGCGTGTTGCGCCTCCAAGAGAGGCCGAGGAAGCGATCTCCGTCGAGGTCGAGCACCCAGTCGGGTGCATGCCCCATGAGCGCAGGTTTGAAGGACTCCCCTTGAACCCAGCACCACTCGGGGCCCGACGCTTCCACGCCGGGTTGCCATGCCCGCTTCGTCAGGATTCCACGGGAACGAACGACCGGCGCCGAGTCGGAGTGGATGGAAGGAGACGGAGCAGAAGTGGGAGCTCGGCCGTCTCGGATGCGGAGCGACCCCTGGCCGACCCGAACCTCAGTCCGGATCCAGGGAGTGCGTCCGGCGAGCTCCAGCCACAATCCCTGACCCTCTTCGTCCCAGCCCAGGAGACCGGAGCTGGGCGCGCCGAAAGGGATATGACGGGCGATCTCGCCCGGGGTCAGCGCGAGCCGAACGTCACCCGTCGCGAGGTCCAGGATCCAGGCGCTCTCCATGCATCGGGGCGACTCGGGTTCGGGTGAACCCCAGTGCGGGGGGTAGAGGTCGATCGCCACCTGCCGCCCATCCGGGCTGGGGTCGAACCAGTAGATCCTCGCGGCAGGGTCGTCGAACCCGATCGGCTCGCAGCTGGCGGTGGTCCAGGCGGAGGAGCCAAGCGCCGTGGCGGTCGCCAGTCCTGCCCAGAGAGCGCCACCGAGCGCCCGCAGTCCGAGGCCGCGAACGGAATCCGACTTCGCGGCGCCACGGAGCGCCAGGCTCCAGCCGATCGCGATGGCGGCCAGGCAGAGCACGAGAGGATGCACGGCGTAGTAGGTGGCCGCGCCCACGATCTCCGCGAGCAGCCGCTGGTCCCCGTAGGTGCTGGCCCAGTCCGGGTCGAGCAGCAGCGTTCCCAGCACCGCCTGAACCAGGAGCCCGAGCACCGTCGCGGCCAGCGCGCTACGGGAGATCACGGCGACCAGTCCGGTGACGATCAGCGCCAGCGCTGCGGAGCCGAGCAACAGCCGAACGGTCACCTCGTAGTTCGCGGGCAAGAGCTTCGTCCGCGCCATCTGCGTATCGAGGAAGAGGTCCACCGCGCCGATCCAGACCCAGAGCCCCAGCGCTCCCAGCGCCAGCACCACGAGCTTTGCATCCAGTACGGCCGAGCTTCGAACCGCCAGCGGACGCAGGGTTCCCGGCGCCACGGATCGGCTGCCGCCTCCGAAGAGTTCGGCGCACAGCGGGATCGCTCCCGCCCAGGCGAGCACCCACCACGCGTGGGTAGGCTCCCTCAGGAGCGACTCGGGCGTGACCTCGAACAGCCACCGCGCCAGAGCCAGTACCGCCGCACCCGCGAGGCACAGCACGATCATCATCGGCAGCGCGCCGCGCGCTTCCGTGCGCACGAGCCCGGCTACCGAGCGAAACCACGCCCGCGCTCTCAAGCGGCCCTCCCGTCGAGCGCCACGGCGACGAGCGCGTCCTCGAGGTCCCCGTGCTCACTGCGTCCGCGCAGCTCGTCCACGCTGGCCACCTCGGCCACGCGGCCGCCTGCGAACAGCGCGACGCGGTCGGCGCAGCGCTCCACGTCGGCGATCGAGTGCGACACGAGCAGCACGCTCGCGCGGTTCTCGCACATGTGTTCGATGAGCCCGTCGGTGACGAGCCTGCGAGCCACGGGATCGAGGCCCGAGAACGGCTCGTCGAGGAGCAGAAGCGGCGGCCTGACCGCGAGCGCGGCGGTGACGTTCTCCAGCATGCGCTGGCCCTTGGAGAGATCCGCGTAGCGCATGGACTCATTGAGCCCGAAGCGCTCCAGGAAACGCGCGGCTTCACGATCCTCCCAGCGCGGATGCAGGGCCTTCACGAGGCGGAAGTGATCGCGGATCTTCATCCACTTCGGAAGCTCGGTGCGATCCGGCACGTAGCCGATCTTCGAGCGCAGCTCGTGCCCGTTGCGCACGGGGTCGAGCCCGAGCACGTCGACGATGACGCCCTTGGGCCGGCGCCAGAAAGGACGGTAGGGCTCGGCCCCACAGAGCAGCGAAAGCAGGGTCGACTTGCCCGCGCCGTTCGCGCCCACGAGCGCCATGATCTCACCCACCTGAACGTCCAGGTCGACGCCCTTCAGAACGTCCTTCCGGGTCCATCCAAAGCGCAGTCCGCGGATCTTGACCGCTGTTTCCGCGCCGACCTCGGCCCGCGCGGGTGCTTCTGTTGCCATCGTCATCTCGACTCTCCCTTTTCCAGTGTCGATCCAGCAGCGGGCTGCGCCGCGCCGTCTTTCTCGCTCACGTCTTCCCGTCCGAGCGGCCACGCTCGACAGGCGTTCTCGGTCAGCTCGATCACTTCTTCCGGCTCCAGCCCGGCCGCCAGGGCATCGCCCACGGCCCTCCCGAGGCGCTCGGCCACCATGCCGGTGCGGAACGCGGCGGCAATGGCCGGCCCCTCGGGGGTCACGAACATCCCGCTGCCGCGTCGCGACTTCAGGAGCCCGGAGAGCTCCAGTTCGCGCCAGGCCCGACTGACGGTGTTGGGATTGAGGCGAGCGCCCTTCGCGACCTCGCGGACCGAGGGCAAGCGCTCCCCCGCCCCGAGACGCCCCGCCGCGACCGCAAAGCGCACCTGGTCGGCCAGCTGCTCGCTGGGGGTCACCGGGGACCGAGGATCGATATCGAACTGCACACGTGTCCTATCGGCCTGGGACAGTGGTGCGCTTGAGGCGGCGGGGTCGATTCCATTCCCGGGAAGGGCACAAAGCGAGGCGGCGGAGAGCAGCCACGCTGCTTTCCGCCGCCTGTCGGTCGGGGATCCCTCGTCCTTCGCGTCACTCCTGGAGGGAACCAGGGGCCCGCCAGGGATCTACCGATCTCCGGTCATTGGAACAGCACCGAGTAGCCGTCCGTGAAGTTCGAAGTCGGCGTGCCACCGACCGCGTCGCGGTACCAGGCCTGGAAGTTCCAGGTCTCGCCCGCTGCGATGGAAACGAAGCCGTTCGGCTGGGGCGTCATCGCCAGGTCGAGGCCGAGGCTGATGGTGCCCGCGGTGCCGGCTTGCTGGATCTGGCCAGGGCCCACATAGCGGCCAACAGCGCCCCCCACGCACAGGTTGCCGGCACTTCCGGCCGGGTTCATCACGAAGGTCTGGGTCTGGCTCGTGATGAAGAAGGCGAACGAGAACGCCGGCAGGTCGCTGGCCTCCAGGGTCAAGTCGTTGGTGACTGCCACGTTCGAGCCCGAGGCGCCGATCCTGGCGGAGACTCCCGTCGAGTTCGCGTTCGCCGTGCAGTAGTTCGAACCGACGCTACCGCCGCCGGCGACGAAGAGAAGTGCATTGGCCACCAGCACATCACCGTCTCCCGTGAAGTCCCAGAAGCCGGAGCTGCAGTTGCTCGAAGGCGGGTACAGACCGAGGTCCACTCGGTTGGAAGCCGCACCGGCCACTGCCATCGCGGCTCCATCGGCCCACTCGGCAATCACCGTTCCCTGCAGGATCGGAGTACCGACCAGCGGGCGGAACGCCGAGCTCGCACTGATCGAGGTCACCCCTTGCACCAGCGGATGCGTGGGATCCAAGATCGTCCCCAGGCTGCTGGAGTTGCTCGTGTTTCCCTGCGCAGGCAGGATGATCTCGTAGCCGCCCGTGGCCCAGCGACCCCCGAGGAAGCGGTTCGTGCCGGTCGTCGTGTTCGCGAAGACGGCGACGACGACGCCACCCCCGGCATCGGCGTAGTCCGCGAAGACATCGCCGAGCGCGTCCTTGTCGAAGTAGTCCGTGTTCGACCAGGTCAAGACCGAGTCGTAGGAGGCGAGGTCGGTCAGCGTCGGCGTGGTCGACGTGCAGTCGACGACGTCGACGGCCAGGAACGAACCAGTAGCCTGCAGGTAGGCCTGCACATCGGTGTAGCGACAATCTGACAGGCCGGTGTTCGCTGCGGCGACGATGGCCACGGAAGGAGCCTGGGCCAGGGCGGACGTCGAGAGCATCAGCGCGCACAGGGGCGCCGAGAGGAGAGGGAGGATGGTTCGTTGCATGGGGATCGAAGAGAAGAGGAAGGAGCTTTGACTCCATCAGATCAACCCGCGCCCGATTGCGTGTGTTGCAGCTCTGTTCGAAGCGTGTTTCGAGCGTGAACCACTTTGGGCCGAGGGGCATCCGGTCGAACTCAAGGGGGTCCTGGGGCGATAGCTTGGGGCTCCCTCTGACCAAAATTCGTCATGTACCTATCCACCATCACGCTCTCTGCGGCCGCCACAGGCCTCTTTTCCGTCGCAGCCCCGGTTTCGGCGGCCGTCCCGAGCCCGGGCTTCCAGGTTGCAGGTGAGTCCATCCGACTCCCCCAGGATCCGACGATCTCACCCGACGGGCGAAGACTCGCCTTCGGCTGGCAGGACGACATCTGGTCCGCCCCCATCGGCGGCGGCGAGGCCACCCGGCTCACCTACCACGCGGGCGCGGATTCCGATCCTGTCTTCAGCGCGGACGGGACGCAGATCTACTTCACGAGCGACCGCTCGGGCCGCGCGCAAATCCACGTCATGCCCGCTGAGGGCGGCCCCGCACGACAGATCACCCATGACTCGAATCGCAAGCGGATCCATGATGTCTCGTCCGACGGCCGCTACCTGTTGATCAGTCAATCGACCGACCGGGGCTGGCACTACTCCGAGTCGTCGCGCGCGTTCCTGCTCGATACCCAGGGGGAAGAGCCCAAGCGCATGCTCTTCGATGCAGGCGTCATGGATGCCGCCCTCAGCCCGGACGGCACCAAGGTGCTGTTCGAGCGCGGCCGTTCTTCACCCATCCGCAAGGGCTACGAGGGTCCGCAGGCCGCTCAGCTCTGGCTCGCGGACCTCACCACCGATTCGACCGATGGACAAGCCACCCTCACCCGCCTCGACAAGGACCGCGAGCGCTTCCAGAACGTCGCCGCGATGTCGCCGATGTGGGCACCGGACAGCCAGACCTACTACTTCATGAGCGATCCCGCCGGCGTCTTCGAGATCTTCGAAGGCAAGCTCGGATCCGATGACACGCGCCAGGTGACGCACGTCGGCAAGGGCGGCAGCGACGACGGCGTTTTCTCACCGGTGCTCTCGCGCAACGGTAGCACCCTTCTGATGCGGCACCGCTTCGACCTCGTGAGCTGCAACCCCAAGACGGGCGAGCTCTCCCCCATCGCGCTGAGCGCGGCGGGCGATGGAACGAGCAATGCGCTTGAGCGCAAGCGCATCACGAACGCTTCGAACGTGGCTTTCACCGCCGACGGCAAGCAGATGGCCTTTGTCGCAGGCGAGGACGTCTACGTGATGGACAGAATCCTGAAGGAGCCCGTCCGCATCACCTTCACGCCCCACGACGAGTCGAACCTGCTCTTCAGCGCGGACGGCAAGCGCCTTTACTTCACGTCGGATACCTCGGGCGAGGTGGACATCTGGGAGGCCACGCACTCCCAGGAAGATGGCATCTGGTGGATGGCCGACGACTTCGAGCTGCGCCAGGTCACCGAGGATCGCGGCGTCGAGGACAGTCTTCAGCTCAGCCCGAACGGCACCCACATCGGCTACACGAAGGACACCGACCTCTTCGTCATGGACGAGGACGGCACGGACCAGCGCCGCATTGCGTCGATGTGGGCGACGCCGAGCTTCGACTGGTCGCCCGACGGCAAGTGGATGGTCTACGACACCCAGGACGACGACTACAACAGCGACATCTACATCGTGCCCGTGGACGGCACGCGCGAGCCCTTCAACCTCTCGCGTCACCCCGACTCCGACTCCAGCCCCGTGTGGTCCGGCGACGGCAAGCGCATCGCCTGGGTGGGCCGTCGCGACGGAGAGGAAGCGGACATCTACGTCGTCGAACTCGCGAAGGCGAGCGACGAGGAGACCGCGCGCGACGAGAAGCTGAAGAAGGCCCTCGAAGCCATGAAGGACAAGAAGGGCGGTAAGAAAGGCGCCAAGGCAGACGGCAAGCCAGGCGCCGGCCCGGACGGCGCGGCCAAGCCGGACGCCGGATCCAAGGCAGACGAGAGCAAGAAGGACGACGCCTCGACGAAGGAGAAGGAAGACCAGAAAGAGGACCAGAAGAAGGAGCCCCAGGTCGTCATCGACTTCGACGGGATCTTCGAACGCGTCGACCGCCTCCGCTACTCCGATTCCTACGAGTCCGCGCTGATCTGGTTCGGTGATGGCACGAAGCTCGGCTTCTCCGCCACGATCGAGGGCGAGCGCGGCTTCTACAGCGTCGGATTCCCGCGTCCCGAAAAGCCCGAGAAGATCGCCGCCGCGCCGCTCTCCGCCGATCGCTGGCTGACGGAGGCCAAGGAGTTCGTGGGACACAAGGGCGGTGTGCCCGCGTCGATGAGCGACAGGGGCAAGACCGAGACCTACGAGTTCGAGGTCCGCGCCAAGCGCGACTGGCGCGAGTTCCGGATGATCGCGTTCGATCAGGCGTGGCGCGCCATGCGCGACCGCTTCTATGACGAGGCGTACAACAACAAGGACTGGTACGCGATCCGCGGCAAGTACCGCCCCATGGCGGCCGAATGCCTCGGCGCCGCGGAGTTTTCGGAGCTGATGAACATGATGCTCGGCGAACTCAACGCCTCGCACATGGGCCACCGCGGAAACGCCGACCCGCTGCCGGAACTCGACTCGAACTCCGACTGGACGGCGCAGACCTACCACCTCGGTCTTCGCGTCGAGCTTGATTCCGAAGGCCCCGGCCTCGTTGTCGAGAGCGTGATTCCTGGTAGCCCGTGCTCCCTCAGCCGTAGCCTCGTCCTCCCGGGCGAGACGCTCCTCGCAATCGATGGAGCCGAGGTCGGCCCGCAGACCGATCTCGAGAAGATCCTGACCATGGAGCAGCTCCGTGAACTGGATCTGCTCGTCAGGTCGAAGAGCGGCGAGGAGCGCACGGTCTCCGTGCGTCCGACCTTCTCGGTGGCAGGCCTGCTCTACGACGAGTGGATCGAGAACACGCGCGCCGAGGTCGAACGCCTGTCCGAGGGCAAGCTCGGCTACCTGCACATCCAGGGCATGAACTTCACGAGCTTCCGTCAGATGGAGGAAGACCTCTACCACGCGGGCGCTGGCAAGGATGGCCTCGTCATCGACGTGCGCTTCAACGGCGGCGGCAGCACCACCGACCATGTGCTGACGGCGCTCACCCAGCCGGTCCACGCGATCACCCAGTCCCGCGGCAGCGGCGAGGGCTACCCCCAGGACCGCAAGATCTACGCGTCCTGGAACAAGCCGATCGTGCTGATGTGCAACGAGCATTCGTTCTCGAACGCCGAGATCCTGAGCCACGCCATCAAGCAGATCGGTCGCGGCCGCCTCGTCGGCATGCGCACCGCGGGCGGCGTGATCAGCACCGGCGCGGTCGGCCTGATCGACGGCGGAATGGTCCGGATGCCGATGCGTGGCTGGTACCTCGTCGGCACCGGCGAGGACATGGAGCTGAACGGCTGCGAGCCGGACATCGCTCTGTGGAACGATCCGACGTGGTCGACGCCTGGCGGTGAAGACCGCCAGCTCGCGAAGGCCGTCGAGGTCCTCGCCGAGGACGTGGCGGCCGAGAAGGCGAAGCCGCGGGTCAAGCTGGTCCCGGCCTCGCAGCTCCGCAAGTAACCCGCGGCATGGGCCGCGCGTCGTCAAGACGCGCGGCCCTGTTCCGTCCGAGCACTCCAGTGCTCGATGGGCTTGCGTCCGTGGCGGTTCCGCAGAGCGTAGCCGTTGGTCATCGTCCAGAGCGGCGCAGGGACAGGGAATACGACCGCATGGAGCGTAGGCGGGCCCGCGTTCTCGGGGCCGACGTGGCGCTCTTGCACATCCGCGTAGGGTCGCCGGCAATTCTGCAGAAACAGCGTACTGGACGCTGCTGAATCAGCCCTGTGAGCATCCTCCTCGAAGACTCTTTGGATCCACGACACCATGCCCATACAGCTTCCCCGACTCCTCAGCAGCCTGGACGACTCGCGAGAGCAGAGCAGCAGTGCGCCCCCACGGCGCTATGGCGAGGAAGATCCGCGTACGGCTCGACGGCGGGCGCAGGCCGAAGGCCTGCGTCTGACGCAGCGACAGCGTCGTTGGGGCGCACTGCTGCTCTCCTCTCGTGAGCTGTCCAGGCTAGCCTTCGTCACGCTCCTCCTCTCGGCCAGCGCCCACGCTGGCGACATCTTGGTCACCGCCCGCGGAGTCGTCACCGACGTTTCCGGCGGGACGCCCGCGGCCCCCTTCGCAGGCGTGGCGGTCGGGGACCCGGTCGAGTTCTACGTCGAGGTGATCGACGCTCCGTTCGTGAACAGCCCGACGTTCTGGGAGTATGAAACCGACCCCTGGCACGGTGGGCTTCGAATCGGCTCCGCCTTCCTCCCGACCAGCTCCGGTGGACCCGGTGAGGTCAACCTCCAGAACGAAACGATCGACGCAGTCACGATCGGCGCTCCACTCGCCTTTCCCTTCGTGACGGGCGTGACGGCTGGTCTCCTGGATTTCAGCGGCCAGTTCCTGCAGAGCCCTGACATCTCGCAGGTCGTAGGCCAGACCATGACCTCCAGCTTCCCGGGTGCTGCCATCCTCGCTTCCAGCGTGAACGCCACGATCGTGCGAATGGAGATCACCACCATCACGTTCGGCGTGGCCGCCTGTCCGCTCATCGGCTCGAACAGCTGCAGCACCGAATCCAACTCCACCGGCTTCGACGCCATCACGTACGCCTGCGGCAGCGCCGTCGCCAGCCAGAACGACGTCACTCTCGCCGCCGGAGCGCTTCCTTCGAACGCCTTCGGTTTCTTCCTTTGCAGCCAGACCGCCGGCTTCTCTTCCCAGCCCGGCGGAAGCTCCGGGAATTTGTGCCTGGCCGGCGCGATTGGACGGTTTGTGGGCCCGGGTCAGATCAGAAACTCGGGGGCCTACGGCCTCTTCGAGCTGCCGATCGACCTGACCCGGCTCCCGAGCCCGAACGGCCTGGTGGCGGGAACTGCGGGTCAGACCTGGCACTTCACCGCCTGGTACCGGGACGTGAGCTCGACAGGTGCCCCCACCAGCAACTTCTCGGACCGTCTCAGCCTGTCGCTGGAATAGGCGCCGGTCGACGACCGCGACTGAGTTCGATCGAGGGTTCGGTCCCCTTCTGAGGCTTTTTGCTTCCGAGAGGACCGAGGGATGTCCATTCCGATCAGGAATGTGTTTCTCTTGCTCCGATCAGTGGGGAAGAAGGGGGATACATCCCGGACGCCTGTGGCCTTGCCGCGCGCCGAAGGGACGACATTGGATCACTCGACTAGCCTGCATGATTCGCGAGAGGGAATCGCCAGTGCGCCCAAGTGGCGCTGTGGCAAGGGAGATTCGCGAACGGACCGGAGGCGGGGCCGCAGGCCCGGTGAGCACCCTGTGAGCCAACCCGCGAAGCAGGCGAAGGCCGTCGGACTTCGTCTAGCGCCGCCACGGCGCCGTTGGGGTGCGCTGGCGGCTTCATCTCGCGAGATCATGCAGGCCAGGATCAGAGCGGCGGAAGGCGAGGGCCACGGCGCAGGAGCTCGCCGCGTGGAGGTCCACGGCACCCGCGCGGGAACGGCGCCGCCCGGGAAGCGCGCCGGCTTCGCGCTGGTGCTCGCGCTGATCCTCGTCACTGTCGTCTCCGGCCTCTGCATCGGCTTCGTCCAGCTCGCAGCGAAGACCTCCAAGGCGCAGACCGGATCGGTCGATCAGATGCGAGCCTTCTACCTGGCAGAAGCCGGCCTCGCGGAAGCCTTCCACGCCGTCCGGATGGGACGCAGCGGCAGGATTGCGTCGGCGAACAACGCCGCGTCCTACGGTGACGGCCTGCTCTGGGTGGAATCGGCCGAGACTCCCGATCGCAAGGTCTGGCTGCGGGCGACCGCGACCGTCGGCGGAGGGCGTGCCATGCTCGGGCTCATCGTGGAGCCAGAAGAACCGCCCCTCGGCTTCTTTGCGGACGAGGAGATCATCATCGAATCGACGCTGCTCGCCGACGGCTTCGACTCCACGGACCGGTCGTACGACGAGGAGATAGCAGCGATTGCCGCGCAGCTCCTCGGCGAGCCGCCCTCCCCTGTGGCGCCGTTCGTGCTGGACGATTCCGTGCACCGGCCGGCCCAGATCGCCGCCAACCGGTACGCGGACGTGCTGACCCCCGAGGGCCTTCTCGCCGTTCTATCCAAGCAGGTGACGCTTCGAGACCAGGAGGTAGGAGACCCCATCTGGACACTGAAGGCCCAGCCCACCAATCCTGAGTCGCCCCTCGGTCCCGTCGAGTACCTCGCGTTCCTGGACGACCTCTTGATCCTCAAGCAGGCGAGTGACGCGGGGGCTCTCCTGGTCGACCCCCTCTCCGCGCCTTCCGCAGCGGCTGGCCCGGGTCCTACTTCCGGAACAGCACCTGGTGAACCGCCGCAGCACACGCTGAGCGGGGGCGTCCTTGGGTCCAACGGAAACATCACCTTCGCAGACGCCACAGCGGCCGTGGCGGTCTTCGGTTCCCTTCAGCCCGGCGTCAATGGCCAGGTCACGGGCCTCGACACCGCGACGATCAGCGGCTCGACGACCCCCCGGGCCATGCAGGCCCAGGTCCACCCCGTCGAGATCCCGAACCTCGGAGATGCTGTTGACCTCACCCACTCCAGCGCCATCCCGCGCGTCGTACCGCCTGGCGACATGCGTATCGGCACCTTCTCGGCTGCGGCAGGAAGCGATGTGATCGTCCGCGGCCCGGCGAGGTTGGTCGTGCACGACCTCACGCTGGAAGGTGGCTCGACGCTGACCCTCGACACGCGGGACGGCGACGTCGAGCTGTTCGTGACGGGATCCATTCTCATGGACCCGGCCTCCTTCGTCGAAACGACGGGCGCGAGTTCGAAGGAGGTGTCGATCCAGGCCGCCCCGGAGTTCGCCGGCGATCCCGGCCCTCCCCTGCAGCTGGATGCCACGTCCAGGTTCCACGGCACGGTCTACGCGCCCGGCTCCACGGTTCACCTCGGAGGAAACTTCGAGGTCTTCGGAGGAGTCGTCGCGCAGCGCCTCGAGATCGGGGCTGGCGCGAGGCTCCATTTCGACGACGAGTCCTACCGAGGCGTTCTCGCCGTGCCAGAGCAGGACACCTGGCAGATCCTCGACCTGCCCGCTCCGACCGAGCGTCCGGCGACCGGCCTGGCGTCCCTCGGCGTTCAGATCGGAGGGGCCAACGCCGCCCCCCATCCCCCGCTCGGCGCGGCCCATCGCCTCGACGATGTGGCGTTGAGCATCCGCTACCTCGACGCGAGCGGACTCGAGCAGCGCTACGCGGGCCCAGAGTCCGCGTTCGACTGGAGCGACGTCGCCTCGATCGAGGCCCAGGACCGAATGGCCGCGCGGATGCAAATCGTGGAGCAGGCAGGGGAAACCGCTCCGGCCGACCCCTCGGCGGGCCAGGAAGACTGGGACTGGGACGCCACGTTCCAGGACCAGGTGGAAGACGTGATCGACTGGTTCGCGAACCAGGATCCGGCGGGTGCCACGGGCGAAACGAGCCCTGTGGCCATCACGAAGAAGCAGGCGGACGCCGCGGCCAAGGCCGCGAAGGACGCCCAGAAGAAAGCCGACAAGGCCGTGGAAGCAGCTGTGAAGGCGGCCGAGAAAGCAGCCAAGGCCGCGGAGAAGGCGGCGAAGGCCGCGGAGAAGGCGGCGGCCGCTGCGGCCGAGGATCCGACGTCGAAGGACGCGGCCGAGGCGGCGGAGAAAGCCGCCAAGGAAGAGCAGAAAGCCGCTGACAAGGCCGCCGACCAGTCAGCAGCCGACGCTCGAGCCGCGGTCGCCTCGGCGGCAGCCGCCGCTGCCGCCGCAGAAGCCGCCGCTGCCAAAGCTCTCCTCGCCGCACAGGCCGCCGGGCTAGTGCCCTGAATCAGAAGTTCGTCGTATTAGTTTCAGTCTGTTTCGTTTCGTAGCAAGGCGTCCGAACCGCAGTGCGTAGCAGTAGTTCCGTCCAAGGTTCGGCAACGCAGCTACGGAGCGAAACAGGCGAAACTAATGCGACGAACTTTTGATTCGGGGCACTAGTGCCCTGAATCAGAAGTTCGTCGCATTCTGTGGCGCAGACTCCTAGGATGCCATTTGGATCGCTACCTCAACACAGAGTCAGGATCGGACGGTGCTGCTTCACAAATGGTTCTCAACAGGCTGGACGAAGTGGAGCGGGAGACAGGGCACCTTTCGGCTCGCTACTTGCGCTTCTCCGAGAAACGCATCGCCGTCGATAGAAGCAGCGGCACGAGGACCAGCGTGAAGACGGTCGAGACCACCAGACCTCCCACGACCACCGCGCCGAGGCCGCGGTAGAGCTCGGAGCCCGAGCCGGGCATGAGCACGAGGGGGAGCATCCCGCCCACCGAAGTGAGCGTGCTCATCGCGATCGGACGCACGCGCGAGCGGACTGCTTCCGAGATGCCCTTCGGGATCTCCATGCCGTCGCGGCGCACGAAGTGCAGCGCCTGGTGCACGATCAGGATGGCGTTGTTCACGACGACACCCGCCAGAATGACGAAGCCAAGGATCGTCAGAACGTCCAGGTTCTGCGTCGGCATGTAGCGATCGCTCGCGCTCCACGCGTGCACGATCGCGAGGCCTGCGAAGCCGCCGAGGGTCGCGAGCGGGACGCTGACGAGGATCACCACCGGATAGAGGAAGCTCTGGAAGAGCACCACCATCAGGAGGTAGACGATGCTGAGCGCCAGGAACAGGGAGCTCGAAAGCGTTCCGATGAAGGAGCCGTCGCCGGCGAGCGCCTTCTTGATGTCCGCCAGCTTGCCCGCCGAACCGGTGTAGCGGACCTCGATGTCCTGGCTGATCGCGCCCTTCGCGCGCAGATCGCTGATGATCCCATCGACCATGGTGAGCGCCTGCTCCAGCGGGATCTCCGCCGGCGGCGTGAGCTCCAGCGAGATGGCTCGCTGACGGTCGACGCGCTTGATGCGGTCTGGCGCCGTGACGCGCTCGATGCTGGAGACCGCCCCGAGCGTGACGACGCGGCCGTCCGGCGTCGCGAGCGGCGACGCCAGGAGCGCGGGCACGGGATCGGAGCCGCGGGACGCGGGGCTCAGGATCTTGAGGTCCTTGAGTTCCCCGCCGAACTCGAACTGACGCGGCACGATCAGCCCGTCCCCACCCGCCTGAACGGCGAGGCCGAGGTCGCGTCGGGAAAGCCCCGCCTCACGCAGGCGCTCGTCGTCGGGCACGAAGCGAAGCTCCGGCGACGGCAGCGAGAAGTTGGCCGGGTCCGGCTGAACGGCGTATGGACCGAAGGCGCCTATGAGCTGCCCGAGAAGCGCGCCCGCGGCAGGAACGATCTCTTCCAGCTCGCGCGCGGTGAGGTCGATGCTGATCGCCGAGCCCGTCGTACCGCCCGTGCGGAAGAGCGGCAGCTGAAGCGCGAACGCGAAGACGTCCGGCGCCACGCCGTCGCCGGTGGACCACTGCAGGAGCGAAGCCGCGTCCACGGCCTTGGTGTCATCCGTCGCGATGGCGCCGTGGAACATCTGCCCGCCGATACCGACGAGGAAGTAGTTCTCGATCGGCGGCGGCGTGACCTCCAGCATGCCCCCGGGCGTGAACACCGGGATTGGATGGCGCTCGTCGGTGCCTGGATCAGGACCGCCGCGCAGGACAGCCTCGACCTGGAACTGATCGTCCGCTGCCTCCCAGAAGGGACGGATACGGTCCTCGATCCGATCGCCGATCTCCGAGAGCTGATCCAGGTTGTACGCAGGCGGCGGGAACAGGATGCCGAACGAGATGTTCCGGTTGCCGGTGGGCAGGTAGTCCAGCGGCGGCGCGAGCCACCGGATGCCGAAGATCGTCACGATCGTGAAGCCAGCGATGACGCCGATTCGGCGAGCCGGATGCGCGCCGAGCCAGCGAACGAGCCCCGAGATCTTGCCGGCGAGTCCGCTCGGCTCCTGGCTGGACCCGAGGGCTCCGCCTTCCCCCTGCGTGGGCTTCTTCAAAAGCGCCGCTGCCGCGGAGGGAATCACGAGCACCGACACGATCAGCGAGAGACCGACCGCCGCCACGATGGCAAGGGCGATGTCGCGGAAGAGCTGGCCCGCCGCATCCTCGATGAGAAGGATCGGCACGAACACAACGACGGTCGTGAGCGTCGAGGCGAGCACGGCGCCTCCGACCTCCTCGGTGCCCTCGATCGAGGCCTCGCGCACGCCCTTGCCCATCTCCAGGTGACGGAAGATGTTCTCGATCACGACGATGGCGTTGTCCACCACCATCCCGACGGCGAAGGCCATGCCTGCGAGCGAAACGATGTTGACGCTGCGCCCCATCGCGACGAGCACGACGATCGCGACGATGATCGAGATCGGGATGCTGACGGCGACGATGCCGACGGTGCGGAACGAGCGCAGGAACAGCAGCAGCACGAGCGTCGCGATCGCACCGCCGATGACGATGTTGCTCTGGACCAGACCGAGGGCCTGGCGCACGTAGGCCGTGGCGTCGTAGGACTTCACGAGTTCGAGCGTGCCGTCGATGCCGAGGCGCTGGGCCTCCAGATCGAGCAGACCGTTCGGCGCGTTGAGCGACGCGATCTCAGCATCGATCCCCGTCATCGTGTCGAGAAGGTTCGCGCCGCTCTCCAGCTGGAAGTTGAAGAACGGCATGAGCTGGCCGCGGGAGCGCACCCAGTCGGTGCGTTCCTTGAAGCCGACCGAGACCGTCGCGATATCGCGAACGAGGACCGGCCCGGCTTCGGTGTCGCGCAGGACGACGTCGAGCACGTCCTCGGGGTCCTGGAAGCGGCCGACGGCCCGGATGCGGATGTCGTTCTTGCCCTCCGGCAGCTTGCCCGCCGACCAGTTGCCGTTTTCTTCGCGGAGGCGGCTGAGGAGTTCCGTGTAGGTCACGCCGCGATTGGCGAGACGGAGCGGATCGACGATGACGAGCAGCTCGCGCTCCTGGGCCCCGAGGAAGCCGACCTCGGCGATGCCGGGGATCCGCTCCAGACGCGGCACGATGCGCCGGTCCACGAAGTCCTTCAGCGTCGTCGGATCGAATGCGGGATCCGTCGAGGAGAGACCGACCCACGCGATGTAGTCGACGGACTCGGGGTCGACGTCGACGACGACGGGCTGGAGAACCCCTTCGGGATAGCCCGGCACCTCGGCGAGCTTGAGGTCCACCTCCGTACGCGCGTCGGCGATCGGCGTGCCGGTCTTGAACTCGAGGCGGATCTGCCCCTGGTTCGACGAGCTGACGGACGTCATCTGGACGAGCCCGGAGAGGTTGCCGAGGCGCTCCTCCTGGGGCTCGATCACGTCGGTCTCGATCTCCTGGGAGGACGCGCCTTCCCAGAACGTCGTGACCGCGATGACGACCGACTCGACCTCGGGCGTCATCTGGATCGGGACGCGCAGCGTCGCGATCAGGCCCGCGAGCAGCGCGAGCAGGATCCCGACGGAGACGGTGATCGGCTGGGCGACAGCCTGGCGGATCAGGTTCATTGACCGGCTCCGTTGCGCTGGCTCGGGCGGCTCTCGTCGGCGGGCGCAGGCGGGCGGATCGACGCGTTCACGGGCGTGCCCGGGAAGAGCCGCTCGTTCCCCTCGACGATGACGACCGCGCCTGCTTGGAGACCGCCTTCGACGATCTCGACCGCCACCTCACGCTCGGTTTCGAAGAGGATGCGAATGGGCACCATCACGGCCACACCGCCGACGCTGGCGCCGCCCTCGTCACGCCCGCCCACGGTCATCACCGAGATGCCACCGGGCCGGTAGACGAGCGAGTCCTTGGGCACGAGCAAGGTCGAGGTCTTCTCACCGACAGGGATCCAGGCGGACGCGCTCATTCCGGGGGAGAGGCCGGCGGCGCTTTCGCCCTGGATCGAGGCCACGATCGGAAACGTGCGCGTCCCCGGATCGACGCGGGGAATGGCGCGCAGGTCGGTAGCGACGACCGCTTCGTTGCCCGAACCGGCCTGGAGACGAAGGGTGCCCGTCTTCGTGAGTTCGGCCGTGGACGACATCAGACCTTCGGGAAGATCCAGCCAGACCTCGAGGTTCCCACTCGACACGAGCCGAACGAGCGGCGTGCCAGGAGACACCCATTCCCCGACCTCCACGTGGTTCTCCACGACCGTTCCATCGAAGGGCGCGCGGAGCGTGGCGTCCGCGAGGCGCAGGTCCCAGAGATCGAGTTCGGCGCTGAGCGATTCGGAGCGTTTTCCTGCTGCGTTCACGCCAGCACGGAGGCTCTTCGCGAGGGTCCGCGCACGGCGAAGCTCACGGTCCGAAACGGCGCTGCCCCCCTTGGCCGCGGCCTCCAAGGCGGTCAGGTCCAGGTCCGCGTCCTCGGCCTCGGCAGCCGCTCGGATCGCGGCCGCCTGCGCCTCGGCGAGCCGTGCCGCCACACCTTCGCGCTGGGCCGCCAGTCGCTTGGTGTCGATCTCGACCAGCGTGTCGCCCCGGCGCACCATGCGGCCCTCACGAGCCGTGACGGCGAGGACCGCTCCTTCCTCGCGCGCCGCGAGTTCGGCGTCGTAGGCGGCCTTGAGGCTACCCGTAACGGCCTCGCGGGCCTGAGTCTCCTGGAGCGCCGCGCGAATCGCCCGGACGGGAGTGGGCGGCGGGCCGTCGCCTGGGCCCTGAAAAGAGGCCAGGCTCAGAAGAGAGCCAAGGCCCCCGAGCAGCGAAAGGGAGAGGGAAACCGAAGTGGTTCGAGCGCATGAACGGAACATGCGCGCATTGTGAACTCTTGGGTCCCTGGACGCCCCCCCCGGAATGGCCAGGAGCCGAGAGAATTGCTGCGCTATTGGAATCCGTAGAGGAGCACCAGCCCGACCACGCAAGCGACGACCCAGCGCGTGAAACGTTCCGCCTGCTCGCGCGGGTGCCGTGGCCTCGGAGCAGGCATCGCGATGGTCGAGCTCGGAGCCGTCTCGATCTTCCATGCCTCCTCGATCTTCAAAGGGAGTTCAAGGCAGCGGTGACCGCCGGGGTGCCGTCCGCGACCCGATCCGTGCCCCGGAAGAGCACGAGGTGAGGGATGCTCCGGATTTGAAACTGGTCGCCCGCTTCCGAGCCGCGGCGCGGCAGCTCGATCTTGCGGATGCGGAGGTCGCTGCGTGTGTTTGCGAAGGTCTCCAACTGAGCCTGCATGGGACCGCAGCTGGGTCACCAGTCCGCGCCGAACAGGAGGACGGTGTAGGCGCCGCCCGGATCGAGGTGCTGGGCAAGCACGACCTTCTCCCCCTCCGAGATCACCGCGAACTTCGCGTCACTCGGCCCGATTCCTGTCGCGCTCTTGGTGGGAGACTGCGCCTTCGAGACCAGGGCGGCTCCGAACGCGAGCACGCTGGCCATCGAGACTCCCGCGATGATTTTCAGCCACATGCCCGGTACATCGGTCTTCGCTTCGGGCGATCTGGAGCGGATCGGCGAGGGGGTCCGGGGATCGAAACGAAGCGGGACAGAGGGCAGAATGACAGGATGCAGCCACCTCCCCCTGCCGCGTCCCCGATGCCCCTGCGGCGGCGGGTCCACTTCATCCTCGAGGTCGACCGGTTCGGAGATCGGATCAGCCGACTCGTGGACAAGGCCCTCGTCGCCTTGATCGTCCTCAACGTCCTGGCGGCGATCCTCCAGACCGATGCGTCGATCTACGAGCGGGCGCCGCGGGCCTTCGAGCTGTTCGAACTGGCCTCGATGGTGATCTTCGGCCTGGAATACGGCCTGCGCGTCTGGTCCTGCGTCGAGGATCACGCCTTCGCGGGCGCGCTGAACGGACGACTCCGGTTCGCGGTTCAGCCGATGATGTTGCTCGATCTCGTCGTGCTGGTCCTCCCGTTCTATCTCGACCTGAGACCGCTTCGCATCCTGAGACTCCTCCGGCTCGGCCGGTACTCCCCGCGTCTCCGCCTTTTCGCGCGCGTCATCCGCGACAAGCGGGACGAGCTCTTCGTGGGGCTGTTCGTCGCCGTGGTGCTGCTGGTCGCCTGTTCGACGGCGATGTACTACGTCGAAGGGCCCGAAAAGCCCGGCTTTCAATCCATTCCCCAGACCATGTGGTGGGGCGTGGCGACCCTCACGACCGTTGGATACGGCGATGTGTACCCGGAAACCGGCCTCGGCAAGATCCTGGGTGCGATGGTGGCCCTGCTCGGGGTCGGAATCTTCGCGCTGCCCGCAGGCATCCTCGCCAGCGGCTTTTCTGACGCACTGAGTCGAGAAAACGCCGTACGCGCGGACGAGATGCGGGGGAAGAGCGGGCCCTCGGCCACCCAGAGCGCCGCGCTGGCAGCCATCGCAGGGCACGCTCACGGCACCACGGCGAACACGGGGGGAACCTGTCCGACCTGCGGCACGTCCCTTTCAGAGATCCTCATTCCGCCTTCTGCACCTCCGCGAGATCCCTGAAACAGCACCGTGGCCCCTCTGGTCAGGTCCTGGAGGGCCTCGTGAAGACGCGACGGCGCTCAGCCGCGTAGGCTTGGGTGAGCCTCCTGTTCGGCCCGCAAGGTCCCAGGTGGCGCCCACCGACGCGAATGGCGCTGGCGGGCCTCTCAAAACGGACGGTGCCCCAGCGGTTCCTGCCCGAGACCTCAAACGAATTCCATGCTTCCGATCCTCTCCTCTCTCGCGCTTCTCGCAGCCCCCCAGGCGGTTCCGCCCGTGGGCAGCCTGCAGCAGCTCGACGTTCCAACCGCTGCCACTGGTACCGTGACCATCGCGGTCGAACTCGACGGCGAATTCGCCCAGCTCGTCCTGGAGCGCCACTCCCTCCGGGCCGCTGACTTCAAGCTCTTTGCGACCCGCCCCGATGGAACGCCGGTCGAGATGCCGGCTCCGATTCCGAACACCTGGCGGGGCTACATCGAAGGCCGGACAGACAGCCTGGTCACGGCCTCTATCACGTCGGAGGGCCTCAGCGCCATCGCCTCCGATTACGGCAGCGAGGTCGAGTGGCAGATCCAGCCGGCCGAGGGCTTCGACGCCGACGTCTACTCCGTGGCGCGCCTGACCGAAATCGATTCGCCCACGGGCATCTGCGGCGTGCCGAACGGCCCGTTGACCATCACGCCCGGCCTGAACGGCCAGCCCGGCACGAGCAGCTCCTTCCTCGGCACGGGCCTCCAGCTCACGGAGATCGCTCTCGACGCGGACTTCGAGATGTTCCAGCGGAACGGCAACAGCGTCAGCGCCACGGTCGATGACCTCGAGCGCGTCATGAACCGCGTCGACACGATCTACACCCGCGACGTCGACGTCACGTTCCAGATCACCGCGCTGGTCGTTCGCTCCAGTTCGAACGACCCGTATTCGACGAACGATGCCGGAACGGTCCTCGACCAGTTCAGGAACCATTGGAACGCCAACTTCGTCGGCGTTCGCAAGGATACGGCGCACCTCTTCACCGGTCGGAGCATGAACGGCAGCGTGATCGGCCTCGCCTATGTGGGTGTGATTTGCAACAGTTCGACGGGCTATGGCCTCTCCGAGTCGCGTTTCACCAACAACATTGGCGCACGAACGGGCCTCACGGCCCACGAGATCGGCCACAACTTCAACGCGTCCCACTGTGACGGCAACGGTGATTGCCGGATCATGTGCTCGGGCCTCGGCGGCTGCCAGGGCGACGTCACTCGCTTTGGCAATCCGAGCGCCAACGGCATCCGGAACTATGCGATCAGCCGCAACTGCTTGCTCGATCTTTCGCCCGCGCTGGCACTGCCCGTTTTCGACGACGTCGAAGGCGGACTGAACCGTGACATCTGGATCAGCCAGCAGGGCGTTTCCGCCTCGACGGCCGCCGTCGGCGAGCCGTCCGGCACGCAGTCCCTGGAGATGGATGCACTCAACGCATCCCCCGAACTCGACGATGTGCTGATCTCCAACTACATCCTGCTCGGAAGCGTGCCCCAGGCATTCGTCAGCTTCGAGTCGCAGCACCGCGGCGTTCCGATCGGCGGCCAGCTGGTCCTCGAGATCTACGATAGCTCGCGCGACTGGATCGAACTGGCGCGACTTTCGTCGGACGGAATCGACCAGAACACCTTCGAGTCGACGACCGTGATGGTCCCCGCAGCAGGCCTGCACGACAAAGCGCAGCTCCGCTTCCGCACCGAGGTCAACGGCACCTCCGAGAACTGGTTCATCGACGATATCCGTGTGGCCGACATGGGCTGCGGCAGCATCACGAACTACTGCGTCGCAGGTCCCAACTCCGTTTCGGCGCTCGGCGGCACGCTCCAGGGCTTCGGCTCGACCAGCATCGCTGCCAACGACCTCCTGATCGTCGGCTTCAGCCTTCCGCCGAGCAGCTTCGGTATCTGGCTCTATGCCGAGAATCAGATCCAGAACCCCCTGGGCGACGGATTCCTCTGCGTCAGCGGCCAGCAAATCTTCCGCGTTTCGATCGCGCAGACGAACCTGTTCGGTGAGAACAGCCTGGCCCTCGACCAGAACAACCTGGCAGCCGGTAGCGTGATCAACCCCGGCGACACGTTCAACTTCCAGGTCTGGTACCGCGACACGACGAGCGCGGGCTACAACCTGAGCGACGCACTTTCGGTCGTGTTCTGCCCGTGATCGTCTGAGAGCGAGCGTTTGGGCCGCCGTCGCGACGGTCCCATTCGAAGCCGGGCGCGTGCACTTGCGGTGCGCGCGCCCGGCTTCTTTCATTCGCGCCGTGGAATGACCGTCCCAGAGATGGGAATCGCCAGGTAGAGACCCAGGTGAAGAAGAAAGAGGCGCGAAAAATGCGCCGCCCTATCTGCAAAATAGATCCGTGGAGCGAATCACTGAATTCAAGCGTCACAGAAGTTCGAGCCTTCGCAGTCGGCGGGCGGAACGCCCCCAGGGAGCGTCAACCCTCGCCGACTTGGGCACAGGTGTGAATCGCGCGTGCGTGGAATCAGCGTACAGATCGCCCGATTGTCCGCGTGCTGCGAGGCCGCGGCGAAGTCGCTTGCTTGACGAATTCGCGATCGCCTGAAAGGCTGTAGTTCTCCCAGGGTCAACGAGACATTTGCTGATCCCATTATTCCCTCCTGCCAGTATCGAGGAATCATGAGCGACGCTGCTGACGACACCGCACATGTCAGAGATGAATCCGAATGGGATTCATCAGGTAGCGCTTCGAAGGTGGGCGAGCCCGGAGCTACCGGCCACGCCCCTCCAGCATCCGCTGCCCCGAGAGATGCGCTTCTTCAGCTATTGAGGCTGGGTCCCGACACGGTGATCGACCAGCTCTGCGAGGGCCGCCCGCGGGACTTCCGCGGCGAGTGCAAGCTGCACGTCGCGGACAGCGCTTACTTCATCGAGGACGGGCGAGTGGCCGCTCGCGTGATCGCGACGCTCGCCACCCTGGCGTGCGACCTTCCGACTGGAGAGCGGCTCCAGGAGCTCGCCGAGCAGCTCGAGACGATCGTCGAGGAATCGACCGCAGCGATTCTGGAAGAGGGTGCGCTGGCACGCGAGTACGCTCCTGGCGGCGGGGCTCCCAAGGGCGCCGCCACCTGCAAGCTGACGGGACGGATCGGACTCGTCCTCGGTCTGGACGAGGACGGCGCCCACGCGATGATCGACGTGCTCAACGCCTTCGACTTCGAGGATCGCCACGTGCTCTATCACTGCATCGTCGAGGGCCTCACGCCCGAGCAGTACGCTCGGAAGTTCGATGATGACGCGCGGGTCGTCACGGTCATGCTCCGCAACGTGGCCGCCATGGCCATTGACGGCAGGAGCGGCTGATCGAGCCGGGCGGGAATGTCATAGGATGGTGGCCCGAGAACACTCCAAGTGCCCCGCCACCCAACCATGGAACGACCGTCCATCCGACAGCTCGAGTACTTCGTCGCCGTCGCCGAGCATCTGAACTTCCGCGAGGCTGCGGCGTCCTGCCATGTCACGCAGCCCGCGCTGAGCACCCAGCTCCAGCAGCTGGAAGCCCTCCTCGGCGTCCAGCTCTTCGAACGCGACACGCGGCGGGTCGTGGCCACTGCGGCGGGAGTCGCGCTCGCCCGCGAGGCGCATGCGGTGCTGCAAGCCACGGATCGCCTGCTGGACGCGGCGAGGGCGTCGGGAAAGCCCCTGACCGGACGACTCCGCATGGGCGCGATTCCCACGGTGGCGCCCTACATCCTTCCGCTCGTTGTCAAAGCCGTGCGCAGCCAGTACCCGGAGCTCATCTTGCTGCTGACCGAGGACCAGACGGACCGACTGGTGGCCAGCCTCCACGCGGGCGACCTCGACATCTTGCTTCTGGCGCTCGACGTCGACCTGCACGGTGCGACGGAGAAACAGCTCTTCAGCGATCCGTTCGTCCTCGCCTGCCACAAGGATCACCCGCTCGCCAGCAAGGACGCCCTGGAAGAATCCGACCTCGACGGCCAGACGGTTCTCCTGCTGGAGGATGGGCACTGCCTGCGAAGCCACGCCCTGCCGATCTGCAAGGCCTCCGGCATGGTCGAGTACGCGGACTTCCGCGCGACGAGCCTCGGCACGCTCCTGCAGATGGTCACCTCGGGCATCGGAATCACGCTGATTCCCGAGATGGCCGTCGAGCAAGAGCAGCAGCGCAACCCGGATGTCGTCTTCCGGCCATTCGACGAGGGCGGCCCTTCCCGTCGAATCGGGCTCTCCTGGCGCAAGAGTTCGGCCCGTACGGCCGAGTTCGAAGCCCTCGGAGAGACGATCCAGGGCGCCTTTCTGGCTACTTCTTGACGGTCAGCGTGCCGTCGACCGAGCCGAGCGCATCGACCACCTGCTCGGAGCCGTCCGGCCAGCGCACGAGCAGGCTCAAGGTCGCGGGCGTCTCGGCTCCGAGGCCGAAGGTCATCGGCAGTTCGGACTGCGAGAGATAGCTCCGGGTCGGCGTGATCTTGCGGCGCAGAGCCCCGTGGGGAGTCGTGAGTTCCAGCGTCGCGCCGATCGCATCGGGGTTCATGCCGGGCTGCTGGAGCCGGACGCGCAGCCAGTGTCGGCCGAGCGCCTGGTCGTTGCGCAGAAGCACGGGCGCCCGTCCGACCTGCATCATCAAGACGTCGAGATCGCCATCGAGGTCGATGTCCGCGTAGGCCGAGCCGCGCCCGACGAGCTTCCTGGAGAGATCGCCGGCAGTCGCAGGCGGGACCTCCACGAAGCAGGACCGCTGGTCGGGACCCTGGTTCCAGAAGAGCTGAGGTGGCTGTTCGTACTCCTGGCTCGCCTGGTTCTCGCTGATCGTCTCCTCGAGGTGGCCGTTGACCTGGAGCAGGTCGAGGCGGCCGTCGAGGTCGTAGTCGAAGAAGAACATGCCGAAGGAGAGGCGCAGGCGGCTCGGCGAGCCGATTCCCTCTCCGATCGCATCATCGGAGAACCTGAGCTTCGAGGGATGCTTGACGAACAGCGATGACATCTCGTTGGCGAAGTTGCCGATGCAAACGCCGAACGATCCGTCGCCTCGGAAGTCGCCGATGTCGATTCCCATGGCACCCGTGGCGCCGCCGTTGCGGTCGTAGCCGAACCCGGTGCCAGCGCCGGACTCCTCGAACGTGCCGTCTCCGTTGTTCAGAAAGAGGTGGTTCTGAACGGTGTCATTGGCGACGAAGATGTCCTCGTCACCGTCACCATCGATGTCGCGGAAGGCCACTCCGAGCGCCTTGCCCATGGGCTCGCCGGTCGCGGAGTTGCGGACCTGGATGCCCGCCGTCTCGGAGACGTCGGTGAAGCGGCCGCCGCCCTCATTGCGATAGAGGCTCGAGAACGTCCCGCCGTAGTTCATCGGCGGCCCGTACGCAGGGTCCTTGCCGTTGAGGGAGTAGGCCACCTCCTGATCGATCTCCCGGGACCAGCGAACGTAGCTGCACACGAAGAGATCCAGGTCCTCGTCCCCATCCATGTCGAAGAAGCCGGCGCTCGTGGTCCATGCGGCGCCATCACCGGCGAGACCAGAAGAGGCCGTGGCGTCCACGAACTTGCCTGCTCCCTGGTTCAGGTAGAGCCGATTGCCGCCGATCCCCGTGGTGAAGACGTCGATCCAGCCGTTGCCGTCGATATCGGCCACGGCCACGCCCATCCCGAAGGTCCCCCCCTCGAGGCCCGATCCTTCGGTCATGTCGGTGAAGTGCCCGGCGCCGTCGTTGGCGTAGAGCCGGTTCCCCGGGACGCGCGCGCCGTCCTCCAGGTGAGGCCATGTGCGCCCGTTCACCAGGAAGAGGTCCTCGTCCCCGTCGCGGTCATAGTCGAAGAAGGCGCAGCCGCCCCCCATCGTCTCCGGCAGGAGCTTGTCGGCGGTCGCTCCGTTCTCGTGAACGAAGTCGATGCCCGCCTCCGAGGTGACATCGGTGAAGCGCACCTCCGGCAGGGTCTCCACGTCCGTCTCGACATCCTTGATGACGCCGACCTCCTTCTCCTTGACGATCTCCTCGGGTTCCTTCTCGCGATTCAGAAGAATCAGCGCGCCGATCCCCACGCCGATGATCGCGAAAGCAAGGAGCGAGCGATTGAAGGCCTTCCCGATGATGGCGTCGTCGCCAGCGTCGTGGTCCGCCTCGGGATCCGTCGGATGATGGGGCTCGGTCTTGGTCACTGATCGCTCTCTGGGATGTAGGCGTCTCGGGGCAGCTCGTAGGCGCCGTCACGCTGGAGTTCGTAGATCACCACCGCCTCGGCGGCAAGGTTCGCCGCAGGATAGCGACGTCTCGCCTCGGCGATCGCGACATCTCCCGCGTTGTCGTCCACGCGGTATTTTTCGTGGGCGGCGGCGTGGATCCGGGAATTCTCGTCGTCCCCGAGCTCCTCGTAGACCAGCTGAAGGTTGTAGTGAGCCGCCGCGTACTCGGGGTCGAGCTCCAGCGCCTTCTCCAGCCACTCGATCGACTCGCGGAGCATCGCCTCGCGAGCCGCAGCGTTCTTCTCCCCGCGCTCCTGACGCGCGCGCTGATAGATCGTCTCACCCAGCTCGGTCAGCACGCGCCAGTCCTTGGAGAAGTCGAAGCCCCGGCCGACCGCCTGGGCGAAGCCCCCATCGACGATCTGTCGGTAGTTGGCGATCGCCTCGTCGAGGTTGCCGTTCTGCTTGTTCAGGTTGCCCGTGAACCAGAGGACCGACCACTCGTTGGCTGGCGGGTCGAAGTCACGGGCGCGGCGCAGCGCGTCCGGCGCCTCCTTGCCGATACGGCCCTCGGCCAGGTACACGCGCGCGAGGTTCAGGGGCCCGTCGGGACGACCAAGTTCCTCCACGCGCTGGAAGGCCTCTTCCGCCTGGCGGAGCTGACGACCGCCGGACTTGCGCAGTAGCGCGATGCCGTAGTCGTTCCAGCGCTGCCACAGCGGGATGGTGACCTCGGCGTTCGCCACCGGGCTGGAAGTCCTGGCCCCCGCGATCGGGAACGTGATGGAGTCCTGCGCCAGCTCGAGGATCGGGAGATCGTTCCTGTGATCTTTGTCCCCCGTCACGAACTGCATGTAGTGCGCGTTGAACTTGCGGTAGCGCAGCGCCACATCGAGCGTGAAGCTCTCCGAGGCATCCGGAGGCACGGTGAATCGATAGTGCACGACGTCCGCGGCGCCGGGCGGGATCTGATGGTTGTAGAGCGGCGTGAAGATGTCTTCCGCGTTGCGCTCGTTGATATGGAACCCGTTCCGGTCGAGCACGAACGAGTTGATGAAGTGCGAGTAGGGATCCACCGAACCGTCCACGTCGCGCATGCCGCCGCTGCGGCCCACGATCTCCTCGCCTTCGCGAGCGATGGCGCTGACCCAGACCTCGTTCGAGTCGCTCGTTCCCTGGGTGAACATGTGCCCCATCTTGACCGTTCGGACGACCACCTCGGCGAGGTAGGTCTTGCCGGGCTCGAGCGCGGGGACTTCAGGGCGCAGGGGCGCCGTCAGCGGCCCGCTGACGGAGCCCCCTTCGCGAATCCCGAAGATGTCGAGGCGCATGACGCCTTCGTTGAAGGCACGGTGGGCCTCGACGGCGCTCTCTGCCTGGGCGGTGGTGATGAGGCCCGCCTCGGCCGCGATCGTGGGGACCGCCGTGTTGGCCGAGGGGAAGAGGTGATCGAGCGTCTTGGTGATCCCGCTGTCGTCGCGGACGCGCGCCGAGAAGTCCTCCGACGGCATCGTCGGCATATGGCATCCGTTGCAGTTCTCTTCCGCCTTGGGCGGATAGTAGAAGCTGGAGATACCGTGACCCGACACGCCCGAGAGCAGGAACGGATCCTGGTGGTTCTGGCCGCGTAGCCACTTGTAGCCGTTCAGCTCCTCGGGCAGGTGCACCTTGTGGCACGTGCCGCAGAACTCGGTCGTCTTGTGGATCGGCTTGAGGAACGTCTTCTTGTGGAAGTCGGGCTTGGCCTTGACGAGCTGCTCGTTGATCCAGCTCAGCATGCCATTGTCGGAGAAGGCGAACGGGTAGTGGATCGGCGTGTCGATCGTGTAGTCCGCGTTGCCGCGGGGGGAGTTGATCGCGCTGATGGCGTGGCACGCGGTGCAGGTGATCCCGGCGATGGCGGTGGGATCGTTGCGCATGTCGTAGTCAGGGTCGCTGAACTTGCCGCTGAAGAACGGGACGAGGTCGTGGCAGCCCGCGCAGAAGCGCGACGCGTTGACGTTGCCGTCGCGCGCCATGGAGAAGTCGCGCGTTCCCTTGACCGCCGCCAGATAGGGCTCGTTGTTGAAGGACGAGAGGTGGTGCGCGCTGGCGATCCAGCTCTCGTGCACGTCCTCGTGGCACTTCCGGCAGTAGCCGTCGTTCTGAAGGATGTGCTCGGGGATGAAGTCGCCGCTGACGGTGCGGGCGAGGGATGGGAAGAAGTACTGAACACCGGCTTCGTTGCCGACTTCGTTCCACTTGCGCGGATCCTGGACCTGAAGGATGACCATGAGCCCCGCGAACGCGCCCGCGACGGCGGTCCAGCGCATGCCGACCTTCCAGTTGATCTTCTTGCCCGCGAGCCTGTGGAGGACGAAGAGCCAGGCGCAGGCGAGGGGCAGGATGACGTGCGCCCAGTAGGAGACCGAGCGGACCGCGGGGTCCTTGACCACGAGGACGCCCTCGATCCGCGTCAGCACGATGCCCGTGATGAGCAGGAGGATGGCCGCCCCGAAGAGACCGTAACCCACCCGGACCGCACGTTTGTTGCGACGGGTCCGCGCCTTCTTCATGTGCGCGAACCCGAAGACGATCACCGGGATCACGATGATGGCCCCGAGCACGAGGTGCGCCAGGAACATGTAGAGGTAGAAGAGGTTCTCGTAGCTCTCTCCTCGCCACCAGCCGACCGCGCGAATGGCGACCAGGTACACCGCGTTGACGGAGAGAAGGGCGAAGAGTCCGAAGACGACGGCGAGCAGCTTGCTGAGCCGGGGGCCGACGGCGGGCACGTAGGCCGGTCGCGAGCGAGAGGGTGTGGAGTCAGTCACGGTTGGATCGGTAGGAGCTATGGGCGCAGCCTATTATGCGACCGGGTCCCCGCTCCAGGGTGTTCGGCCCGAAGGGTTCGGGCGGACTCCCTGCGTCGGATGGGCGCGGCGAGGATACGGCTGGAGCTCGTCGGAGTTGGAGCATCGAGCCGCCTCTCCGGTTAGTCTCATCGGCGTGACGATCCTCGATGCCACCCCATTGTTTTCGCGAGCTCTGCAATCCGAGCCCGAACGCCTCCATTTCACGGCCCATAGCCACCATCTGTGGCCGGACGCCACCCGGGCAGCCCAGGAACGGGCATGGCAAGACGCCGCGGAACTCGCAGACGAGAAGTGGGCCCGCATCTTCGGAGAGGTCTACCCCACGACCCAACGGCATATCGCCCGGGTCCTGAACGTGCCCGATCCGGGACAGATCGCCTTCTCGGCCAACACCCACGACCTGCTCGTGAGACTGATGTCGGGACTCGAGGGCTGGGATGCGTCCGGGGGTGGAGGGAAGCCGCTGCGCGTCCTCTCCACCGACTCCGAGTTCCACAGCTTCAGCCGCCAGATGCGACGTTTCCGCGAGAGCGGGCGCGTTCATTGGGACACGGTGGCCGCCGAGCCGTTCGAGACGTTCCCGGAGCGCTTCCGGGAGGCGGCGCAGGCGGCCTCCTACGACCTGGTGTTCTCGAGCCACGTCTTCTTTTCCTCCGGCTACGTCTTCGACGAGGTCTTCGAGATCCTCGGCGATCTTCCCGAGAAAACGACGTGCGTGGTCGATGGGTACCACGGGTTCTTCGCCGTCGATACGAACTTCGGCCCATACGCCGAGCGCCTCTACTACATGTCGGGCGGCTACAAGTACGCGATGAGCGGTGAGGGCGTCTGCTTCCTCGTGGCGCCGCCGGGCCGTGAGCTGCGTCCCGAGATCACGGGCTGGTTCGCGGGATTCGATTCGCTCGCCGAGGCCCAAGAAGAACGCGTCGGCTACGACGGCGGAGGCAATCGATTCATGGGCGCGACGTTCGAGCCGACGCCGATGTACCGCTTCAACGCGGTGTGCGAAACGCTCCTCGAGGCTGGATTCGACGTGGCCAGCGTCCACGCCCACTGCGAGGCGCTGCAGGATCGATTCCTCGACGCCGTGGCGGCAGGGGACGCGGGCGACCTTCGGATCGATCAGCTCATGCCCGCCCGTGAGACCGGAGAGTCGCGCCGCCGCCGAGGACGCTTTCTGACGTTTCGCCGAGCCGACGCCCAGGAACGGCAGCAGGCTCTCTTGGCGAAGAGAGTCATCACGGACGCGCGCGGCGACCGACTGCGCTTCGGCTTCGGGCTCTATCACACGGCAGCGGACGTCGATCGGCTCACGGAGAGGCTTCGGGGCTATCCCCTGGGATAATCGTGGATCCGGGGGGATCGAGTCTGCCCGGCCGCTCGCATAGACAGCCTGACTCGCCGCCTGCGCCTACTGGCCGTAAGCCTTTACCCCTCAGGGGCTTAGGGAGATCACGCGAACAAGAACGAGCTGATTGGCACGGCGGTCGCTCTGGTCGACCGTGCGGCGGGCCGAAGGGCACGGGTTATCGCTATCCTCGAAAAACCCCCGTGTCCATGGACTTGCCCGCCGCACGCCTCGCTTGCCCGCTCCCGGAGGAGCCCGAGCCGACCATGCGCCATCTGATCCAGCACCTTCTTCGCACGCCGCAGACCGAGCCGCTTCCCGGTGAGGCCCAGGTGCGAAACCACGCGGGTGGTTTCGTGTATGCAGCGGACCTCTGGACGCGCCTCGAGCGCTTCCTGATCCTCGGTTCCGACGGCGGGACGTACTACGTGTCGGAGCGCGAGCTCACGATCGACAGCGCCCAGGTCGTCCTGGAGGCGCTGGCCGAGAACCCGGAGCGCGCGGTCGCGCTGATCGCGTCGATCTCCCAGGCGGGACGGGCGCCGTCGAACCGCGCCGCGTTGTTCGCGCTGGCGCTGGCGTTCTGCGAGCCCAGGGCGGTGCCCGCGGCGCGCGGAAGCTTCACGGCCGTGGTCCGCACGGGTACGCATCTCTTCGAGTTCCTGACCGCGGTACGAGGACTGCGCGGCTTCGGCCGTGCGCTCCGAGGTGCGGTCGCGGACTGGTACGTGACGAAGCCGGTCGAGCAGCTAGGGTATCAGCTGGTGAAGTATCGTCAGCGGTCGGGCTGGACCCACCGCGACGCGCTGCGACTGGCGCACCCGAAGAACGAGGAGCGCAACGCGCTGTTCGCCTGGGCCGCTGGCAAGGCCGAAGCCCCGTCCGAAGCCGAGGCGGTACTTCCGCCGATCGTGCGCGGGTTCGCCGAAGCCCAGACGGCGGTGACGGAGCGTATCCCGGCCCTCGTCCGTGAGTACGGTCTGACCCACGAGATGCTGCCGCCACACGCGCTGAAGGACCCGCTGGTCCTGCGAGCGCTCGCCGAGGCGATGCCGCTGGGTGCGCTGGTGCGATTCCTCGGCCGTCTGTCGGCGGCTGGCGTCCTGAAGCGCGGCAACCAGCTCGAGCGTGACGTCGTGGCTCGCCTGAAGAGCGCGCGAGCGATCCACCGCGCGCGACTCCATCCCATGGCGATCCTGGTGGCCCAACGCACGTACGCGTCGGGCCACGGCGATCGCGGTTCGCTCACGTGGGCGGTGTCGCCTGCGATCGTGGACGCGATGAACGTCGCGTTCCGCAAGGCGTTCTCCGACGTGGAGCCAACGGGTCAGCGCATCCTCGCGGCCGTGGACGTGTCAGGTTCGATGAATTCACCCTGCGCGGGCTCCCGCTCGCTCTCCTGCAAGGAGGGAGCCCTGGCGATGGCCATGATCACCGCTTCCACGGAGCGCAGCACGCTCCTGAAGGCGTTCAGCCATCAATTCATGGATCTCCCGATCGACCCGACCGAGTCGCTGCAAACCGCGATGCAGCGCCTCGCAGGAATACCCTTCGGAGCCACGGACTGCGCCCTACCGATGCAATGGGCCGAGGCCCACGGCGTCCCGATCGACGCGTTCGTGATCCTGACGGACAACGAGACCTGGTACGGCAAAACCCACCCGATGGAAGCCCTGCGATCCTACCGAAGGGCGACCAACCTCCCGGCCCGCCTGATCGTCGTCGCGATGACGGGAACCCGCTTCTCGATCGCAGACCCCACGGACCCCCTGACCCTGGACGTGGTGGGCTTCGACGCCAACACCCCATCAACCATCAGCCACTTCCTCCGCCCCTGACCCGACACAAACGGACCAGGTGCATCCGTTCCGATACAAACGGACCAGGTCCGTCCGTTCCGGAACGGACGGACCTGGTCCGTTTGTATCGGAACGGATGCACCTGGTCCGTTTGTGTCGGATTCGGTTATTCGAGGGCGATGAGGGCCGACTCGAGGGTGGGTTCGGGGAGAAGGCCTGCGGTGATTGGGGGGAGGTGGGTTTGGAGGGACGCGAGGTTCGTCAAGGCCTCGCCCAGGTCCGTCTCCAGCACGATCTTGTCGTTGCCCTCCTCCGGATCGTTCAGGAGGGACAGGCTCAGGTAGGTTCGCAGGGTTGGGAGCTGGAAGACGTACTCGGCCTTGCTGGTGGCTACCACCAGGCCCACCCGGAAGCCCTTGCCCAGGCCCGTTGCTCCCGGAGAGAGAGGGCGAGGGGCTGTGTCCTGCTCCGCGTCGTACTTTCTGATGATCAGGAGGGCCGTCGCCTCGGGGTTCGTCGCCGCCAGGTGGTAGCTGGACGAGAACTCCCGGATCGCTGCCTTGTCGGCGCGAGCCAGGAGCTCTACTGGATTGCTCATTTCCCATCCGTTCATGCCAGAAAGGATAGGGGCCGGGTCACGGCAGGGACAGCCTGGCGTCAGGCCAGGTACGCGTTCTTCACGTAGTCCCCCACCATCCGGTGGGTATTGAACTTGCCCGGGATCGAGACCAGCGAGTGGCGCGCGCGCTCCAGCCACTCCTGCGGCAAGCCGTCCTTGTCGCGGGTGTAGAAGAGGGGCACGAGGTCCTTCTCCAGGACCTCCACGAGCGCCTTCGCGTCGTACGTATCCTGCTTCTCCCGACTCTCGAACTCATTCTCGTCGCCGATCACCCAGCCGTTCTTGCCGTCGTAGCCCTCCGGCCACCACCCGTCCAGGATCGATGCGTTCAGCCCGCCGTGCAGCGGCGGCTTCATCCCGCTCGTCCCGCTCGCCTCGTTCGGGCGGACCGGGTTGTTGAGCCACACGTCGCACCCGCTGGTGAGCATCCGCCCCACCTGCATGTCGTACTCCTCGATCAACGCCACGCGGCCGCGGAAACCAGACTTCTTGGTCTCCTCGTAGATGATCTTCGCCAGCTCCTGCCCGCCCTCGTCGCGCGGGTGCGCCTTGCCGGCGAAGATGAGCTGCACCGGGCGATCTTCGTGGTTGAGGAGCGCCGACAGGCGCTTCGCCTCCTTGAAGATCAGCGGCGCGCGCTTGTAGGTCGCGAAACGGCGCGCGAAGCCGAGCGTCAGCGCGTCCTCGTCGAGCATCCGCCACGCCTCGGCCACCGCCGCCGTTCCGTCGCCACGACGCTCCGCCTGGCGAGCCAGCCGCGTCCGCATGAAGTGAACGAGCCGCGCCCGAAGCGTCTTCCGCAGCTCCCACAGGACCTCCAGCGGAATCTTCTCGGCGTCCTTCCATGGGTTGTCGTCCGGCCCCATCGAGTTCCACTTCGGTTTGATGTACTTCGCGTACATCGCGTCGGCCTCCGCCGCCAGCCACGTCCGCGCGTGCACGCCGTTGGTCACGTGACCGATCGGCACCTCGTCCGCCGTCTCCGCGCCGTAGACCTTCATCCACATCTCGCGGCTGATCTTCCCGTGCAGCTCGGCCACACCGTTCACCTTGTGCGCCGTGTTGAGCCCGAGCACCGTCATGCAGAACGGCTCCTTCTTGTCGCCCGGCACCTCGCGGGCCATGTCCGCGAACTTCTCCGCCGACAGCCCGAGCGCCTTCAGGTGCGTCTTCAGGTACTTCGCCACGTCCTTCGCACCGTAGCGGTCGTGCCCCGCCGGCACCGGCGTGTGCGTCGTGAACACGGTCGAGGCCTTCACCTCCGCCAGCGCCTTCTCGAGCGAACGCCCCTTCGCCATCAGCCCGCGCATGCGCTCGACCGAAGCAAACGCCGCGTGGCCCTCGTTCAGGTGAATGACCGTGGGCTTCTCCTTCACCGCCGCCAGCGCGAGGATCCCGCCGACGCCGAGGAGCACCTGCTGGCGCAAGCGGAGATCCGGCTCGCCCTTGTATAGACCCTCCGTCAGCTCCCGGTGCGCCTTCGGCTCCCCGTCGATATCGGCATCGAGCAGGTACAGCGCCACGCGCCCGACCTGCTGCTTCCAGATCTTCGCTCGCACGAGCTTCCCGCCGAGCGGACACTCGATCTCCTTGCCGGTATCGACGATCGGAAGGTCCGCGAAGTTCACCTTCGGGTAGAGCACCCTCGTCGTCCCATCGTCGCGCAGCTCTTGGATATAGTAGCCGTGGCGATAGAGCAACCCGACGCCCACGAAGGGCACACCGAGATCGGACGCCGACTTGACGTGATCGCCCGCGAGCACGCCGAGGCCGCCCGAGTACTGCTGAAGGCTCTCGTGGATCGCGAACTCGCTGCAGAAGTACGCCACCTTCAGGTCGGACGCCTTCTTGGCCATCGATCGCTCGAACCAGGTCTTCGCTCCGTAGTAGGCCTCGCTCGCCTTCTCGGCGGCGTCCAGCAGCGATGCGAACTTCGGATCTTCGGCACAGGCCTCGAGTCGCGCCTCGGGCACCCGGCGCAGCGTTTCCAGCGGTGCATGGTTCGTCGCCTCCCACTGCAGGGGATCGATGGCGGCGAAGAGTGACTGGGCGGCCGGACACCAGGTCCAGCGGAGGTCGAGGGCCAGCGCGTGAATGCGCTTCTGAAGAGCTTTCGGAGTCATGGAGCCAACCTGTCGGTTGCGTCGAGAAGTTCGTGGAGTCTGCGGGCACGCGCGGCCGAGAGGTCCGCGCGCGAGGCGCGCCAGACCCAGTTGCCGGTCGCGGTTCCGGGAGTGTTCGTTCGAGTGGCCCGGCCGAGGCCGAGCAGGTCTTGTAGCTGGACGATCGCCGTGTGCGCGCGCGTCCCGAAGGCGGTGCGATACATGGTGGAAGCGACCGTCTTGCCCTCGCCTGCGGTCGCGATGCGGAAGCGCTTCTTGGTCTGGGCATCGAGCCCGCGCCACCACCCCACGCACGTATCGTTGTCGTGGGTAGCAGGGTAGACGATCGAGTTCTCCGGAGCGGCATGCGGAGCGTGGAATGAGTGCGGCGAGAACCCCCACTGCAGCACCCGCATCCCCGGTAGCCCGTAGGCATCCCGCAGCGCCAGCACCTCGTCCGTCACGGATCCGAGGTCCTCGGCGATCAGCGGCAGGCTCCCGATCTCCTCGCGGATCGCGTCGAGGATCTCCTCCCCGGGCGTGTTCGCCCAGAAGCCCTCCCGGGCGTTCTCCGCGTCGCCCTGGACCTCCCAGGCGTTCCGGAACCCGATGAAGTGGTCCACCCGGACCACGTCGAAGAGGTCGAGTTGACGCCGCATCCGCGCCCGCCACCACCCGTAGCCCTCGGCCCGATGGGCGTCCCAGTCGTAGTGCGGATGCCCCCAGAGCTGCCCGTCCGCGTTCATCGCGTCCGGCGGACAGCCCGTCAGCACCGCCGGCGCCCCGTCCGGCCTCAGGCGGAACAGCTCGGGCCTCGTCGCCACGTCCACCGAGTCCCGGCCCACGAAGATCGGCGCGTCCCCGATCAGGCGAACGCCCCGCTCCGTCGCGTAGGCCCGCAGCGCGTCCCACTGGCGCTGGAACTCGAATTGCAGGAACCGCTCGCGCAGCTCCTGGTCCGCGTCGGTCTTCGCCAGAGGCCGCACGGCCCACGCCTCGAGCCAGTGCGCCTCGCGCTCGCAGAACTGCTTGTAGGCGGCCGTCCGGCGCCGCCCTTTCCAGGCCGTGAACGCGCGCTCGAGGAGCGGCTCCTTGAACTGCCGCATCTCGACGTACTTGACGTTGCCGCTGCGCAGGTCGCGCGCGCCGCTCAGATCGCCCGACTCCAGCAGTCCGTCCTCAGAGAGGCGCTCCAACGACAGGTACAGGGCCTCACCGGCGAACGCGGAGCTCGACGCATAGGGCGAGTTCCCGGGCCCGATCGGCCCCACCGGCAGCATCTGCCACCAGGTCACTCCAGCGGACTCCAGCCAGTCGACGAAGCGGTACGCCTCGGGCCCGAGGTCGCCGATCCCGTGGCGCGACGGCAGCGCAGAGAGCGGCAAGAGCACGCCCGCGGCGCGGGGAAAATGAAACGACACGTCACCCATGGGTTGTCTCCGACGAAGCCCTTCGAATCGCCCGACGGGCTACTCGAGCACCCACACGCAGCCGGAAATCGGCTCCACGCGGATCCATTTTGGCGCCTCGGGCGAGTTGGACGCCTCGCCGAATGCGAGGCTCCAGGCCCGGGGTCCGGACGCCGGCAGGTCGAACGATACCACGTCTTCCGACGCATTCAGCGCCACGAGCACGGTCGCCTCGCCGGGCGCCTCGCGCTGGAAGACCCAGAGGTCGTGTTCGTCGTCGGTGAGGATCGTCCGGAACGTACCGGTGCGCAGCGCCGGATAGCGGCTGCGAAGCGCGACCGCGCCCTTGTAGAACGCGAAGTGGTCGTCGTCGAACCAGACCTCGTCCGAGTTGTCGACCGGGCCCAGGTCCTTCCAGAGCATCGGCTGGCGGTTCGTCGGATCGTCCGCGCCCCACATGCCCACCTCGTCGCCGTAGTAGATCATCGGCGCGCCGATGTACGTCATCTGCAGGAGCGCGATGAGCCTCTGGCGCTGGAACGCCTCGGGCGCGGGCCGCCCGCAGTGATAGTGAGGATTCCGCTGCATCGTATTGCTGCGGTCGTACGGCAGGTCCGGGTTCGCGATCATCTGGGCGACGCGATCGGTATCGTGGCTATCCACGAGGTTCATGAGCGCGGCGCCCATCTCGTCGGGATAGGCCAGCCGAATCTCCAGCAGCCGGCGATCGAGCTCCGAGGCCGAAATCTTCTTCTCGCGGTTCGCGACCCAGGCGATCACCGGCTCGGCGAAGCGGTAGTTCATCACCGCGTCGAAGTGCTTGCCCGTCAGCCACTCATCCGCGCGGTCCCAGATCTCGCCCGTGATGTAGGCGTCCGGATTGATCGACTTGACGAGTTCGCGCCATTCGGCCCAGAATTCGGGCGCGAGCTCCATCGGCACGTCGAGGCGCCATCCGTCGATGCCGTCGGACGGATCGCCGTCGCCGTCCGGATCCATCCAGCGCCGCGTGACCGCGAACACGTGATCCTTCACCGCCTGGCTCCGGAACCCGGTCTCGGTCTTCGCGAAGACCGGCAGCTCCCCGAACCCGGCCCAGCCCGCGTACTCGAAGGGCTCCCACGACTTGATCTTGAACCAGTCGACGTAGGGTGACGCCTGGCGCTTTTCCTGGACGTCCTTGAACGCGGGGTGCCGCACGCCGACGTGGTTGAACACCGCGTCGATGATGACGCGAAGCCCGCGCGATTTGCACGTCTTCAGAAAGTCGAGGAACAGGCGGTCGGACGGCGTCCACGTCCAGGTCGACGGGTCGCCGACCTTCTCGTTCTTGGTCGTTTCGAGGTAGTCCTCGCCCGCACCGAGCTGCGTATCGATGTGGCGGAAGTCGGTGGCGTTGTACTTGTGAGGACCTTCGGCCTGGAAGACCGGGTTCAGGTAGATGGCGTTGACACCGAGCTCGACCAGATGGTCGAGGCGACTCTCGATCCCCTTGAGGTCGCCGCCGTACATGCGCTGGTAGACGAAGAACTCCCAGAAGGTCTGGCCGTCCTTGCCCTCGAACTCGGCGGGCTCGTACCACGCGCTCTTCCAGTCGCGCACGTACGGCGGATCGTTCGACGGATCTCCGTTGCAAAAGCGCTCGGGGAAGATCTGGTACCAGGTGGCCTCCTTCGCCCAATCAGGCGTCTCGGTGCGCGGCATCGCCGAAGGAGCCACCTTCCGCAGGCGCGGATCGGCCGAAAGCTCGTTCAGTTCGGTGAACGCAAACGCATACTCGATCTCCGCGCGTTCCGCGGAATCCCAGTAGCGTTCCGAAAGCTCGACCTGGACGTCCCAGTACTGAAAGGGGTGCGGCGACGTGATGGGCTCCATCGGGAACTCGCCGAGGTCGCGGATCAGGAGCTTGACCCCCGCCACGTCCCTGGCCAGCGTGCGATAGCGGAAGCGCAGCTTGGTCGCCCCGACCCGATGGAGGTAGAGCGGCTTCTTCGGGTCATGCTCCAGCGCCTCGGTCGTGATCCGGCCATCGCCGACCTCTCCACTCAGCGCCTCAGGTCGCCCGAGCGCGCCGAGATGCAGGATCGAGTTGTGCGATTCGAATCCGTCGTCCTCGCCTTCGGTGTTCTCCGGATCCGGCATCCAGACATGGCCATCGACGCAGAACTTATAGCGATAGGACCCGCTCGCAAGTTCCAGGTCGACCCGCCAGCGCCCGTCGCTGGTTCGCTCCATCGGATGGCTCTCGGAGCTCCAGTGATTGAAGTCTCCGGCCAGATGACAGGTCTCTCCCTCGACGCTCGCCGAGACGGTGACGTCCCAGATCCCGGGCTCCCGGCCCGGCACGGCGGACACCGAGGGCGGTAGCTGGCCGACGGAACCCGGGCTGACCTCGACGGGTTCAATGCCGTGCCACGGCTTGGATTGGGCGAATGCGGAGGGCGTCATATAGGGGGCGAGATTCAAAAGCGCGGGCCCCGGGCGTGCGAACCGGGATCACGGACGCGCCAAGATATAGAGCCCATCGGTCATTCCCCCCCTCCACTTGACGAACCTTGAGGCGGGAAACCCGATTCTGCGGCCGCCGGGGGCCCCAGGCGACCTCCTGAAGCCTGCCGCCGCGCCCGCGCCTGCGTCCATTTGTCCAGCGGGAGCCTTGATCGGATCTTGACGTCCGCAGGCGCGCCGACCGGGTGACATGTCGCCTCTCCACCTCGGAAATCCCCATCCGTCCGCGTGACGGTCCATGGATGTTTGAAATCAATGCCTGGGCAGCTATCGGATTCGTCCTCGCCGCCTACGCGGTCGTCGGGAACGACGCGCTGCAGACCCTCGGCACCTTCATCACCTCGAACGGTCGGCTGCACTGGTCGGTCCTCTTCGGCTTCGCGGCGCTGATTCTCGTCGCGACGTTCACCTACGGCTACTGCCAGAGCTACGGCGAACTCGTGGATGCGAGCGGCCAGGTCCTGAGCGGCGTCGGCGACCCGTCCTTCGGCAGACTCGACAACGTCAAGAAGTACCCTGTGTTCGATGTGCAGTGGTACCACACGGTTCCGGCGCTCGGTCTCCTGATCCTGACGCGCTTCGGCGTGCCGGTGTCCACGAGCTTCATGGTGCTGGCGGTCTTCGCGAGCATCGAAGGGCTCACGAGCATGATCAAGAAGTCGCTCCTGGGCTACGGGCTGGCCTTCGCGCTCGGCCTGGGGCTGTACCTGATCCTCGCCAAGACCGTCGAAAAGCACTTCTCCGCCAACGGCCACGCCCAGAACCGCAAGCGCTGGGTGCTGCTCCAGTGGACGTCGACGACGTGGCTCTGGTCGGTCTGGCTGATGCAGGACTTCGCGAACATCTTCGTGTTCCTGCCGCGCCAGCTCCAGCCCATGGAAGCGATCGCCGGCCTCGCCGTGATCCTGGTGCTCCTCGCCATCACCTTCGCGAACCGCGGCGGCCCGGTCCAGAAGGTGCTGAAGTCGAAGACCTCCGTGACGGACATCCGCTCGGCCACGATCATCGACTTCCTCTTCGCGGGCCTCCTCTACTACTTCAAGGAGCGGAGCAAGATCCCGATGTCGACGACCTGGGTCTTCCTCGGCCTCATCGCGGGCCGCGAGTACGCGTTCGCGATGATGGGCCGGAAGACGACGCTGCTGAACGTCTCTCGAATCGCCCTCTCGGACCTGGCCAAGGCCACGATCGGACTCGTCGTTTCCATCGACATGGCCCGTGGACTGCCCTGGATCGCGGAGGGCCTGGAGGGCGGCGCCGGGGCCTTCGCCCTCGTGAGCCTCCACGGCGGAAACAGCTCGACCCTCGCGTTCCTCGTGGCGAGCAATGCGCTCCTGATCCCCTGCGGCCTCTTCCTGATGCGACCGAGCCGGATGCAGACCTGGGTCCTGGCAGGCTCGATGGCGACGGCAGCCGTCGCCTTCCTCGGTATCGCGATCCGCTAATCCCCTGAATGAACCCCTGAAGCTCGAAATGGAGCACGCAGGACCCAACTGCGTGCCTCCCGGACGACCGCTCGCGGAAATTTCCGGAAATGCGCAACTTGCGGAGCGGCGGCGGTTATTGTCAGGTGATCGCCCCGCGCTTCCCAGGCCCTTGCCCGAACCTCGCATCATGCTTCCACTCCTCGCTACAGCGACCCTCTACGCGGCCCTCGCAGCCACCAGCCCGGCTCCACTCCAGGCGAATCTCACGGTTTTGCTGACGGAGGGGCAGCCGCTACCCACCGGTCAAGTCGCCACCGAAGTCATCAGCGGCCCCGTCCTTGACCGGAGCGCTGGCGGCTACTTCGTGCTTCTCCGGGCCGACCAAGGGCCGCCGGAGATCTGGCATGATCCGGACGGCGTCGGGCCTCTTCCCCTCGCCTTCTTCCATCAGCCCTCGCCGCCCGCGAACCACACGTTTCTGAGCGCCAGCCTGGACGCCGCTAGCGGTGGGCATGTCGCCTGGAGAATGACGACGAGACGGGTACAGCTCGGCATCGCCATCGACTTCGACTCCGTCTGGGTCGACAGCACACGCGCCTGGCGACCGTCGGACCCCTCGCCCATCGCCGGCTCGAACTGGCTCCCTGGGTACCCCTTCATCGCCGTGACGGCCACGGGCGAGCTACTGCTCCAGTCGCGGGTGTCGAACGGCACCGGCCAGGGGACGCCGATCCTCGCTAACGTCACGACGGGACAAGTGCTCTACCAGCCGGGAGATCCCATCGGCAACACGGGGGAGTCCATTGGCTCCGTCGGTGAGTTCGCGACCAGCCCGAACGGCCTGTCGGTGGTGGTCAGGGTCAGCACTACCATCAACCCCTGCTTCAACGGTACCTCGATCGACTGGTTGCTGCGCGATGGAGAGCCGCTCCGCCTGAATGGCGTCCCGATCCGAACGGGCATGAACCTTCCGGCGAGCGCCGGAGCCGCTGCAGGAAAGCGAGTCGAACGCGTCTCCGTCGGTGCGGTAACCGACGCAGGCGAGACTCTGCTGCCCGTCTACTATGGAAACACCGCGTGCGCCTTCCCGACGGACGCGGCGTATTTTCGAGGGGACCAGTTCCTTACCGCCATGCCCACGTCGAGCACGACGGCCCCCTCCTTTCTGCTGCCCTCCGGACTGTTGGGGTCGAGACAACAAGCAGGTCTCGACATCGAAGGAGTCAGCTGGGTGACGCCCGCCAGCGGCATCGACGTCGATCGCGACGGCGTGCTCGACGTCGGCTGGAGCCTGCACGACCTGCAGGCCAATGGCGGAATGCACATCGGCTATCGCAGTGACGCGGAGTCCCGCATCTACGCTCGGCTCCGAATCCGGCAGGCCGGCTCTCCGCCGGTGACCGCCTTCGTGGCGGTGGAAGACCGGCTCCATGGCGAGACCTATTGCGACGGTACGCCCAACTCCACCGGGCGCGGCGCCAAGCTCACCGCCTTTGGCAGCGAAGCCGCGAACGACAACGACCTCACGCTGCTGACGAACAGCCTGCCGAGCCAGAGCTTCGGCTACGCGCTCGTCTCACGGACGGACGGCATGGTCGTCCAACCCGGCGGCAGCCAGGGAACGCTCTGTCTCGGCGGCGCGATCGGCCGCTTCCTCGGCGCGACGTTCCAGTCGGGAAGCACGGGCTCCTCGATCACGTCGATGAACCTGAACGCGCTGCCCCAGCCGATGGGGACGGCCTCGGCCATGGCGGGAGAGGTCTGGCGCTTCCAGGTGTGGTACCGCGACGCGGTCAATGGCCAGGCGACCTCGAACTTCTCCGCGGCGATCACGGTGACGCTGCAATAGCGCTCCCTTCGCAAGCCCGTGCAGCGGGGGCCCATCCGTGCATACTGTGGCCCGGATGATCTCCTCCTCTCTACGCCCGAACCCCGCCGCCGTGCGAAGTGCGGCGCTCGCGCAGCCCTGGCGCCTTTCGCTCGGGTACGCCCTGCTCCTCGGGGCGCTGGCGTGCGTGGCCCCCGGCTGGGCGGGCGGCGACGTTCGCGCCGCGCTGTTGCCGGGGGTGCCGAGCGCGATCGTGCTCGGCCTTTTCTGGCTCGGCCGAAACATCGAGCGCAGGCGGGTCACCATGGCACTGACCACGACCACGGCGGGATTCCTGGCGCTGACCACCATGAGCAGCCTCGGCGCCGTCGATCGCCTCGAGGGCCCCGGGGGTCTGGCGGTGGCGTTCCAGCTGGCGTGCCTCGCGCTATCCGCGGCCTTCCTGGCGACCACCGCGACGGCCTGGCGTCGCGTGAACGAAGAAGGCGCGGCGGCGGATGCCTTGCTGCGGATGTACGAGGAACTCTGACCTCATCGGCGCGGCGCAATCGCCGTTTCCGTGAAACCCCGCGTAGGGCGACAGGTAGGTTCAGTCCGATGATGCCACCGACCTTCGCCTGCCGCGCCGCCCTGCTCATCGGCCTTCAGCTCGTGCTCCTGACCCTGACACCCATGGCCTTGGCGCAGGAGGACCAGCCCAGGGGGCCAGGCAGCCGCGTGGCGATCGAGACGGAAGCGGCCGAAGCCATTGCGCTCCATCCGAACGAGGTGATCGAGGGGCACGTGATCGTGTCGCCGCCCGTGCCGGCGGACGAAGAGCTCCGCGTCGTCCTCGAAGCCTGGACGGCGCCCGCGGATAGCCGGCCGCTCCCGACGTCCTACTTCGACCTTATGCACCCGGACGCCGTCTTTGAGACGCTGGCGGACGTCCCTGTCGACGCGCGGAGACGATTCACCCTACCGCGCATCGAGGGTGCGCCGGAAGGTACCTGTTTCCGGGTCAGGCTCGAAGGGAGGTACACCTACGCCGAGGACTTGCTGTTCCTCCTCGGCGGCGAGAAGGATCCTGGTGCGGAGATCGAGCTCGGCGCCGAGGTCGGGGCCTGGCTGACGCTTCGCTTCCTCTTGCCGGAAGGCGCCACGGAAGAAGAACGAGCGTCGCTCATCGGACGAAAGGTCACCCTGGTAGCCCAGGAGCGCGGGCGGCACTCGGATTCACTCTTCGAAGATCCAACCCGCTACGAGAGCGCCTTGGACCAGGACCTTGCCGCGACGTTCGGCGGCGTCGCGGACCACGACCTGTTCCTCGTCGAACCCGACGAGAGCCGCGCTCCCTTGGTCGACCTTGCGCCGTTCTTCATGGAGCCACAGCACCGCATTCGCCTGGGCAGGGGCGCGCGCAAGACGGTGGAGCTGCCGCTCACGCGGGGCCTCGAACTCTCCGGGACCGTGGTCGACGGCGATGGGATTCCGCTGGAGGGAGCTCAGGTATCGGTGGAAAGGCCGCCTTCGGACAGGCTGCTCACCGGGCGATGGTTCACGGAGCGCTACCTTTCGACGAAGACCCAGGCTGACGGATCTTTTCTCTTCCGCGCCTTGCCGCCGCATCCGGAAGAGCTCGTCGTCGTCGCAGCGGAGCACCTGGGCCTTCGCATGGACGCGGAAGAGCTGGCGGCGCAAGGCTCCGCATCCCCGCACAAGATCGAGCTGCCGCCGATCCGGCTCAGCCGCGGGAACGTGCTGCACGGACGCGTGGTCTTCGGGGACGGACGCCCCGCGCAGGGGACGGCAGTCCATTTCCAGACGACGGATCCGGGCCCCGGCTGGCCTCCGCGCTCGGCGCTCACGGAGGCGGACGGCACCTTCACGGTGAATGCCTTCAGGGACGCCCCCATTCGCGTCACGGTGGACGGGTGGCGCGAGGGAGACGCCGCGACCCTGACCACGCTTTCGCCGCGGGACAAGAGACGAACGGGCAAGGAGGATTCGACCTGGCCCCGCCTGACGGCGCACGCGGAGGTGCGCGCAGCGGAGACCTCCGTGGAGGAGCCCGTCGTGCTCCGCCTCGCCCCCACGCGACTGCTGCGGGGCCGCATCGTGGATCCCGCTGGCTTGCCCCTGGACGACTGCGTGCTCTACCTCGGTGGAGAATGGCTGGCGGCGAAGGCCTGGGGTTTCGAGGAGAGGACGAGCCCCCTCGGCGCCCAGACCGTCCCCTTCGATGAGGCGACGGGCGCGTTCGAGATCCGTGACTTCCCCGACCTGGACTTCGCCGTCTTCGCCCAGCGCGGCAGGGGAGAGCACCCGCGCTCGTCGAAGCTCCTGAAGCTGAAAGCCTGGGACCTTCCGGACGACGTCGAGCTGACCCTGGACGTGCTGTCTTCGGCCAGCGGTCGCGTGATCGAAGCGGGAGGCGCACCCGTGGCGGGCGCGAGGATTCTGGCAGCGAAGAAAGAACGTTTCCATGCCCGGCCATGGCGCGAAGCGGTCACGGATGAGGCTGGCGCCTTCGATCTACTGGACCTGCCCGAGGGCGAGTACCAGCTGACGGTCGAGCACCCTGAACTGGTGATCCCCGAACCCACCCTGTTCACGGCGCTCGCTCCAGGAGAGGCAGGCTCGCCCCTGGAGATCACCGTGGTCCGCGGTGGCCACGTGCGGGTGGACTACGAACCCGGGCGCGGCGCCGACGGCCAACCTGCGAAACCGTTCCTCACGGATCTCGACTCGAGAGGGGTCGGCGCTGCCACGCAGCAGACCCACCCCGGCTACCGGCAAGTGCTTCTGGGACCTGTCTTGCCCGGACGCTACCTGGCCACGATCGCCTACTACGAAGAATCCTCGCGCACGGAGCGATGGCTCCGGGAAGCGGTCGAGGTTCGCGCGGGTGAGACCACCGAGATCACGCTGGAGAAGAAGAAGGCGGCGGTGCACTCGGTCGAGGGGCGAGCGTTCGATCGAAACGGCGCGCCTCTCACGGGTTACTCGGTGGAGATCTGGCGCGGCCCGTCGAAGCTGGGAGCCACCCGGATCGACGAAACGGGAAGCTTCGAGCTCTCGTTCCAGGGTTCCGAGGCAGCGGAAGCTCGCCTGAAGTTCCCCTATCCGGAGCAGCGGATCGCCGAGCGAACGATCACGCCCCCGAGCCAGCCTGGCGGACCGCCCCTGTCCGTCGACTGGACCGTCGACGCCGGGAGGATCGTGGGAACGATGAGTTCGGACGAGGTCTTCCACCAGTCGCTCGGGACCATGGTCGAAGTCGTTCCGGAGGGAGAGGACCCGGGGGCCCGCGTCCCGGGTCGCTCCATCCAGGTGATGGGCGGCTACACGTCGGGCGACGGGCGCCCTGTCCCGTCACGCTTCGAAATCCGCCACCTCGCCCCGGGCACCTACACGCTCGTCGCGTGGCGACGCGCAGACGAAGACGGCGGAGACCTGTTCAAGCGATCCCAGCCCGCCGCAAAACCGCTGCGCATCAGCCTCGGCGTGGGCGATGTCAGAGAAGACGTCGTGCTAGAAGTGATCCCCCCGCCCAGCACCGAGCCGCGGTGACGCCCCAATGAGCGGCAAGGTTCACCGGGCGATTCAGCGGCGCGAACGAGTTCTTTGCTACCGCTGCAAGGCTTGCCGGGCCTCCTCGAAGGCAGCCTCGTCCCAGATGATGTCAAATCCATGGGATGACGCAGCCGCCTCCAATCGGACGGGGTAAGCGGCGCCATCGTGGCCAATCAAACGCCAATGTTCCATTCTCGATTCGTCGTACGGGCGCTGCAGCAGCCAGTAGGGCCGTAGGCCGATACCAGTGGGCACAGCTAGATTCCAGACCCTGTCTCCAGGCTGCACCGAAAGAAAAGGAAGCCACTCGCGATGCGAGTAGGTCTGCATGATTGCATTGCGAGAGCTAACCTCTTCGTACCCGTACTTGGGCGGCATCCAGCTCGCATCGAATGGATCGGCGCGAAGGCCAAGATGGAGACTCCACCCTTCAGGCAAGGGAGGCACGGGCCGGTCGAGGCGAAGGTCGACCGCGCGGCTCCGCTGCATCGTAACTGTGGCGGTCTTGTCCAGCACGGGCGCGGTGGCCTCGTCGTAACCAAGTGCGATCGCCCTCAGAACGTTCGGGAGAGGTCTGGGCACCAGCGCCTTCATTTGCCCCATCCGGGCTCGCAGTCTCACATCGTCCAGCACGAAAACTGAATCCAGAACCGGATTCCCCTGATGGTCCTCGGCACGGAGTTCAACGTACGCCCATTCGCGTTGGAGATCCCATGGATCAACGTCCGGATGGTTCGATTCGATCGCTGGGTCGGGGACGACACCGTCGAGCTTCATTCCCTCCATTTGACTCAGCGGGAGAGTGACCTCGTCACTCTCCAAGTGAAGTATCGCTGGCGCCACCGGTAGCGCAGGCAGCACAAAAGAACCGTCCTCCGCCATGTGCACCTTGCGGCTATAGCGCAACTGCGCCCGCTCCTTGACATGTGGATCAAAACTTGGACGGATAGAGAAAGACGCCGCATCAATTCCCGTTGGGAATTGGACGCGCCCCCTCAAGTCGCCCCCCTTCCGGACCACGATCTCTACGTCACGATCGCCTGGCCGCACGACGCGGGTCGCGTCGGTTGTCCACTGATTCCGTGAGTCGTCGACGTAGATTCCGAGGTCCAATGATGTGGGCAAGCCGTGTACCAGGAACTCGCCGTCGATATCCGTCATGGCGATCTGACAAGCATGCTCACTCCACCCGGGCTTTGGCTGACCAGGCTGGCCAAGGGCCCAAACACTGACCGACGGGGAGACTCCCTCGACCGGCTGACCGTCAGTGTCGACCACTCGCCCGGTCAGGAGTAAGGGAGTAGGTGACAGCTGGATGTCTCCCACATCCACCTGAGTCTCGATGATGGATGGGAGCTTCGTCCAGGCTCCGAAGTAGAGCTGGCTGCCCGCTCGCCTGTCGAAGACTTGCGCAGTGATGATGCCCTTTGAGCCACGATGCGAAGAGCGAAGACCACCAAGACCGACTTTGAATTGTCCCTTGGCGTCTGCCCTGATTCGCAGCCGGCCGTCCCCTTCCAGATCCACATCCGCAGTGACGCCCGCAAGAGGCTCACCCTCAGGATCGATAAGCCTTCCTACAACGACCGGATGTAGGGCTCCGGCTTCAACCTCAACTTCGGTGGTTTCTCCAGCAGCCGCACCACTGATTTTTTTTGTAGAACCTCGCCGCAGCTCTCCACCACGAACAAGAATCTCCAAGGGAACGCCGGGCGGCACCCCCTGAAGAACGGCCATTTGGCCCCGCAGATAAGCGGACACGCGGGAACCGCTTCGAACCACAGGCTGCCCCGATTCAGGATCGAGTTCCTGGCCGTAAATCCAGCATTCTTCTTCAACCGGGCGTCCGTTCTCGTCAACCAGGCGCACGACCACAGTACCCGTCGACGGCGCACTCAAGACGATTGGGGCAGGAGGAAGATCGCTCAGGTCGATCGGGACCCTATCCATCGACTCTCCGCCAAACATGATCCCGACGAAGAGCCTCTGACTACCGGTCTTCTCCGCCACTGCTTCCAGCCGGCGGAACACCACCTGCCCTTTCCCGTCCGCCTCGCCTTGATGGATGCATCGGCCGAACCGAGGTGCATCGTAGATCCCCACGGCGACTCCCTGGGCAGGTACGCCGCTTTCATCCAGGACCTTGACGACAAGCCTGGGTGGTCGTTCCAGGGACGCGGCGTTGGGGAACACGAGCCGAAACTTGGGCTTCTCCTGCGCGGCAGAGCCTTCTACGTCACTGCCTACTGTCGCCTCGGCTACGTCAGCGGTGAGAGGACGCCGACCGGCCGCCTGCTCGACAGCGACAGGCAGGGGATGCAACTCAACTTCGGCGCTCGCGAGACTTGTGCGCGCCGGACTGCCCAGGGGGGGCACCACGCCTCCGCCCAGCATCCAGACCGAGGACACGGCCAAAAAGATGGCTCCCGCCAGTCCGCACATCTTCGCCCAGGCCCCCAGCCCGCGCAGCCAGGTCCAGAGGCCGACGGCTCCAGCCCCCGCCGTCCTGCCCCCGATCCACTTAGCAGCCGATGCCTGCGCCGCGACCAGAAGCCAGCGCTGTGCATCCCGGCCAGCCTCGCGCTCCGCGCGCTCCCGAAGCTGGATCCTCGCTCGGCGCAATCGCGTTTGGATCGTCGCTTCTGGTACCCCCTCGGCCTCAGCCATGTCTCGAACCGACTGCTGCTCGAACCAACGCTTGAGAACCGCGGAACGATAGGGCTCGGCCAGCTCGTGAACCCAGGCACGCAGGGTCGTTCGATGCTGCTCCGCTTCCCGCTCAAGTCCGTCGTCCTCGACCTCCAGGGGGCGCGCGACGTCTCGCTCACGGTCTTCACGCCGTGTCCTGGCGCGCGTCCGATCATGGACGAGGTTCCGTACAACACGTGCGAGCCAGGGCCGTTCCGGCACTCCCTCGGCCGGCGCTGCTGTCGACGCCTTGACCCATGCTTCCTGCACCACGTCCTGCGCCTCGTCGTGACTGCTGACGAGACGCTCGGCCAGTCGCCGCACCCATTCCAGGTTCTCGAGGACGATGTCGCGCGAAGAGGGTTTCTGATTCATGGCATGGTTTCCCTGAGGGGTTCTCCCAGGCAGAAACGCGCGGCATCTCAACCGCTATTCAGCAATCTCAGGATAAAAAAGTGCGGGCTTCACCGCCTCAGAATCAAGTCGACACGTGGACCAGTTCTGCCCTAGGCTCGGGTCCATGAAGTACGGACGCCTGCCCGCGACGGCCCTCTCAAACTGCCTCCTCGTCGCTCTCTTTTCATCGCCAGCCACCCACCCCCACCCCGGGCCTCAAGGACCTGACCTCATAGCAGCAGCCGAAGACGAAGAGTCTGTCGAGGTCATCGACGAGCTGCATCGGGCCTGCTGGATTCAGCAGGTTTTGCGAGAGAAGCTACTGACCCCGGCGCCCGAGCTAGAAGCGCGCTTCGAAGACGTACTCGCGCAATTCGGCGACGACGGTGGGATGGTGAGGATGATGCGAATGCGCGACGAGGTGGACGGTGTTCTCGACGCTCTCGATCTGGATGGTGGCGGTGCGTACTACTCCTTCGCCACGCGGGAGCATGACTACCAGAAAGAAGCGGCACTCAGCTGCTGCGACGGGTACTTCTCGTCCGGCTTCCATGGTGGCGCCAGGGGCGTCGTGGTCCCGATTGGAGAGCTTGAGATCTCCAGCCTTCCCCTGTCCGTAGAGCCTGTCCCAGCCAGCTGGAGCCCCGACTTGCAGACGTCGTGGATGAGCCTCTGGACCGAACAGGACGCAAGCCACCCGGGCTTCCCCAGGGGCGCAAAGTTCCCCGCAAGAGCCAACCGCCAACGAGATGGGCTCAAGATCGGCCAGTCCTACATCCTTCGCTCGATCCACCTGGACGGCCACGATGATTTGATCGCCTTCCAGCACGTGGCCAGCGATCGATTCGGGGTCACCCTTCTCTGGCGACGACTGAAGGCCTTCGCCCCACCCGCCCGACTTCAGTTCAAGAGCCCCGTGGAACGTCTTGTCCCGGCACCTGACGAAGCGACGCTCGGCGAACTACACGGCATGGGAGCAGAACAGCTCCTTGCCGAACTCAAGCGCACGCGCGACTGGCTAGAACCCGCTTTCTTCTGGGTGCCAGAGGATCACCGTACTGCTTACGAGATTCGCATGGGGCAGGTCACCCCACAGGGTGCCCACGGCATGTGCCGGATCTACCGACGGGGCCTTCTGTCCCCCCTGATCAACCGTCGATATGGCGGTGGTTCTGTCACTTTTGGAGAGTATGAGGAGCCGTTCCTGTGGGAAGAGGACGCACTACTCAGCGCACAGGGACACCTGCAATCCTTGGGCCACGTGGATGTCGCGCTGGATCTCGGCCCCTTGGAAGATGACGAGCTGCAACGAGCCATCCAGGGCATCAATCCCCTGGCGAACGGAGACGAGCACGACGGATGGAACTTCATTCGCTCGCTCCGGCCGACGATTGCTAGAGAGAGAATTCGCCTGAGTCAGGCCGAGAGGCAGCACGCTCTTCACCTGGAGCATCGCCTTGCCGGCGATCTCCGAGTTCGACCTGGTTACTCCTATCTCCTTCGAAAGGCGGGCTCGCGAGTGACCAGAGTCCAGGACGGGACGACCACCGAGACGGTGGATCGCACCACGCTCGTCACGGTCGTGGCCGCGGACGACTACGGTGCCACGCTGGCGTGGCACCGTCTTCCGTGAACCTCTGAACGTCGAACGCAGGGGCTGCCGGATGCGCTACGGCCCCCTCCCGCTACCGGCTCAGCACCACTCGAACAGGAGCAGCTCCGAGCAGAAACCCGGGCCCATGGCCAGCGCCAGGCCGCGCTTGAACTGCCCCGGCGAGCCCGCGTCCAGGTGGGCGCGTAGCACCATCAGCGCCGACGCGCTCGAGAGGTTGCCCAGCTGCGCGAGCGCGTCCCACGAATGCTGGACCTTCGAGTCGTCGAGGCCGAGTCCCTCTTGCATCGCCGACAGGACCTTGGGGCCGCCGGGGTGACAGATCCAGGAGGCCACGTCGTCGCGCTGCATGCCGTGCTTCTCCAGCATGGCGTCGACGCCCGGCGAGAGGCGCTCCTTCGCGACCTCGGGGACCGCGGGGGAGAGGACGATCTGGAAGCCCCCTTCGGAGATCCTCCAGCCCATGATGTTCTCGGTGTCCTTGTAGAAGATCGACCGCGTATCCAGGACCCTGAGGCCCCCTTCGAGGCCCATCCTGCGCGCGCGCTCCTCGCCCACGAGGACCACGGCCGCGGCGCCATCGCCGAAGAGGCCCGAGGAGATCAGGTTCGCGACCGAGTGGTCACCGGGCTGGAACGTGAGGGAACAGAGCTCGACCGACAGGAGCACCGCGACCTGATCCGGATAGGCCTTCACATAGTCGGCCGCCCGGGAGAGACCCGCGACTCCGGCCACGCAGCCGAGGCCGAAGATCGGCGTCCGCTTGACGTCGTCCCGCAGCCCCATCCGGTTCACGAGCCGGGCGTCCAGCGAGGGGCTCGCGAGACCGGTCACCGTGACCGTGAAGATCGCGTCGATGTCCTGGGGCCCGAGGCCCACCTTTTCGAGCCCTTCCAGGATCGCCTTCTCACCGAGGTCCTTCGCGCACTCGATCCAGAAATCATTGCACTCACCGAAGGTGCCGATCTCCCCGTACTTCTCGATGGGCATCACGAGGTGACGCTGCTCGACGCGCGTGTTCTCCAGAAGCTTCGGGAGCCGATCCGTCACGGACTTGCGCGAGCTCCAGATCTGCATCAGGGCGGCGGTGACTTCTTGTTGGCTGGCGACGTGCTCGGGGAGCGCGCGGCCAACGGACGCAATTCTCATGGTCTCTGTGGAGTTCTCGATCGACCTTTCAGTCTGGGAACGAAGTAAGGGATGCGGGATTTGTAGGTGATGAAGGCATCCCCGTACATGGATTGAAAGCGCCGTTCCTTGTGAATCGGCCCGACGAGACAATAAACCGTCCACAGGCCCGCGACGGCGAGGTGATCTGCCGTCCATACGGGCCCGGTCCAGAGCAGTGACGCAAAAGCGAGGTAGATCGGCTGGCGGCAAGCCGCGAAGGTGCCCTGGGTGCGCAGACCCGGGAAGCGCGGCCGCTCTCCTTTCCAGAGCGCCATCCAGCCGAGCGAACCCGTCTGCAGCGTCATGCCCCCATCCTTCAGCGCCTTGACCAGGAAGAGCCAGCAGCCCGCAAAAAGCACCTGCCAGGCGTGGAGAAGCCAGCCCTCCGGACTCCAGGAAGCCTTCCCGATCGGAACCCACGCGCTGAAGGCGAAGAGGATCTGCCAGGAGGCGAGCGTCGTGTAGATCGTGGCTCCAAGCGTTCGCCCGGTCCCGAAGGGCGCGAGCCGCGCCATGAATCGCCGACCGCGAGCGGTGAGCAGCCAGGAGTGAATCAGCGGAAACTGCAGAAGGAGCAGCGCGTTCCAGAGCCAGCGCCACCCGCCTTCGAGGCCGACCTGAAGATGCGGCACGCCCTCCTGGGACATGCCGTGGTAGAGCCCCCATGCCATGGCGGCGACGGCGACCACGAAGCTCCCGTGGTTCACGAGGCCGTAGGTCCCGGCGATCACGCGCCTCGCCAGCGTGCTCAAGGACGGATCCAGCGCCGTGTCGCGGGGTCCGCGCTGCCTCAGGGCGATCTCGGTCATGGCATCGCTCCTTGTCAGGCCTGGGCCTTCTCGTAGAGCGCCGTGTAAGCAAACCCGCGAGGCGCGCGCCGCATGTGGATGGTCCACGTGCGCACGGTCTTCACGAGCGACGGCGCTTCCCACACGAGGTGCGTGCGCGTCATACCCGCCTCGCGCGCGGCGTCATCGACCTCGGCCGGTCGCACGAACATCGCGGGGTCGTGGGTCCCCTTCGGAACGAGCCCCAGCCCTTCCGCGACGGTGACGACGAGCAGCCCCGCGCCCGGCCTGCGATCGAAGGTGTTCAGTAACAGCGTCCCGCCGGGCCGGAGCAGCCGGCCTGCCTCGATCACGGCCGCCTTCGGATCCTCCACGTGCTCCAGCACGTCACTGAGCAGCACGAGGTCCGCCCAGCCGTCTCGAACGGGCGAGGAGGTCAGGTCACCTCGCACGAACTGGGCCGCGTGCCCGCGCCGCCCCGCCTCCCGCGCTGCGCTCCCGAGGCTCGGACCCGAGAGGTCCACGCCGACGACGTCCGCCCCGCGATCCGCCAGCGCCATGGAGAACAGTCCCCCACCGCAGCCGAGATCGACGACGCGCGCCCCCGACGGTTCACTGGCCCAGCGCTCGAGGAGCAGCTCCAGATGGAACTCCTTGACGCTGCGCAGCGACCGGAAGAACCGATCCGATCCATCCCACCAGGCGTCGGCCTCGCGGTCGTAGATCTCCAGGTCGTTCTGTGCCTGCGCCATCTCAGTGCGTCGCGACGCGAACGAACGTGACCGTGCCCTCGGCACCCGTCATGCGGAGCGCACCGTCGGCCGCTTCCAGCACAGCGGGCTCGTTGCCGTCCAGCGCGACCTCGCTGCCCTCGAGTTCCCAGGTGCCCGAGAGCGTCTCGAAGCGCGGCGGGGTCTCGCTGAAGAGCGCGGCGCCCGTGTAGCTACCGCTCGGCTCGAACGAGTAGAAGAGCTTCGAGAGCGCAGCGGCCGCGGGTCCCTTGATGTCGATGGAGCCGTAGAGCCCGCTCAGATCCTCGGCGACGGCGGGCCGCCATTCACGCTCGACCTCGGTCTCCACGACGCGCGCGGACTCGTCGAGCACGCTGGGCGCGATGCAGCTTCCGAGGGACGTGAGGAGACCAACGGCCGCCAGATGATGCAGCCCGAAGCCGCGCTTTCTCTCGAGTGGAACGCCCATGATCAGTTCCCGGTCGTGGCCGGAACGTCGGAAGCGCGCGCACGCAGCGCAATCCAAAGCCTGATGTCGTCCTCGACGCTGATCATGCCGAGCTTGCTCGGCGGCTTCACCTCGAAGTCCGACATGACGAGGGTCGTCTCCCCCTCCAGCACGAGCCTGCGGCTCTCGTCGATCGTGCCCGTCACGGTCATGACCACCGGCTTCTCGATCCCGTGGATCGTCATCTTGCCGGAGACCTTGCCCGTCACCTTCTGCTCCGCTGCGTTCACCGTGTCGGCCTGGAACGATGTCGGGACGAAGTCGATCGTCGGGTAGACGTCGGCCTCCATCAAGTCGTGCATGGCCTCGTCCCGCCCGGCCAGCGCCGTGTCGAGCGACTTCGACTCCACCTTGAGCTCGCCCTCGATCCCCGACCCGGGCTGCGCGAGGTTCACGTCGAACTGGCCGCTGATGGACTGGCTGACGCCGCTGAAGTCGTGGAGCGTGCTCTTCGCGTCGAAGCCGACGCGCGAGAGGTTCCCGAGCACGGTGAAGCGCTGGCGCTTGTCGAAGGTGAAGTCGTCGGACGGAAGCTTGAAGGAGAGGAAGCCGCCCTTCTTCCTGGCGGCAGGAGCGGCCGTATCCGTCGACCCGAGCAAGGCCTGCGCGGCCGCCTCGGCCTGCGCCGTCGCCTCCTCCACTGCCTGTTCCCGGGCGAGACTCAGCGCTGCCTGGGCCTCCGCGGCTTCGATCTTCGCCTGTGCCTCCTTCGCCAGCCTCCCGGCCTCGGCCTCCGCGAACTCCTCCGCGAGCCGCGACCGCTCCGCCGCGTCCGCCGACGTCGTCAGCACGCGCTCCATCAGCTGCTCGACGCGCGCGAGGCGCTCCGTGATCGGCCCCAGGTCCTGGGCCGCCATGGCCGCCGCGGGCAGCGCGGCCGCGCTGGACTCGGCACGAACCAGCGCGACCTCCGCACGCAGGGCCTCCAGCGCCTGCGCCTGCTCGTCGCTCCGACCCTCCATGCCCTGGGCCATCAGCCCCATGTTCTCGGAGAGCGCGCTGGCGAGGCCCCGCAGGTCCGACTGCAGCGTCGAAACCTGGTCCGACAGCAGCGCGACCGGATCCAGCGCGCCGGGCTCGGCCTTGCCTTCCGCCAGCGTCACCTGCACATGGTCCTTGGTGGCGACCCAGGCGGCGATGCCGCCCGCGGTCCAGGCGAAGAGCGCGAACGCGCCCACGATTTTCAGAAGCTTGCTCATATCGATTCGTTCGGAGAGACGTCGGGAGCGATGCGAGGATCGCTGCTGCCGCGCCGCGCTATCACTTGCAAACGCCGCGCCAACCACAAGACCGCCGCGGGGACAGGATGAGCGAGCGCGATCGCATCGTTCGGCCATGACCATCGGTCAGATTTGCCGGTCGTCGGTCATCGCGGGACGTCCCGTAGTCCCCGCCAGCGACCCATGACCCCGGGACGGCCCCGGGGACAGGCCATCGGCCCCCTGGCACAGGACTTGATACTGGCGACTCGCATGGCCTTCGCGAGCGTCGGGGGTCGAAAGGCACCCAATCTATGATCCAACGCACTTACGACTACGACGTCCTCATCGCTGGAGCGGGCCCGGGCGGCACGCATACGGCTCTCCGACTGGCGAAGAGGGGCTACCGGGTCGCCATCTTCGATAAGCGGACGTTCCCGAGAAAGAAGCCGTGCGGCGAGTTCATGAGCCCTGAGTGCCTGCCGCTCCTGGACGAAATCGGCCTCAAGGAGACCGTTCTTGACCACGGAGCCAGCCGCGTGAGCGGCATGCGCCTCCACGGCTTCGGCCAGGCCGCCCGCGGCAACTACACCCGAATCGGGGAGCTGCGGCTCCCCTCCGGCTTCGGGGTGGCGCTCCGCAGGGAGGTCCTCGACACCCTCACGGTCGAGGCCGCGAAGGCCCACGAGAACATCGATGTGTTCGAAGGCTGGAGCGTCTCCGGGCCGACCTTCGATGAAGCCGGGCGCGTCCACGGCCTACGGCTGCGTGACCCCCAGCACGGTGCCCGTGAGTTCCGCTCCCGGTTCGTGATCGGCGCGGACGGCCTCCGGAGCCGCGTCGCCCAGGGCATGGGCTGGTCCTCGGCCGACCCGAAGCTGGACCGCTGGGCGGCGGTCGCTCGCTTCCGCGGCGTCGAGCGCCAGGCGGAGGCGGAAGTCCATTTCCTGGACGGAGCCTACTTCGCCGCCGCCCCCATCGACGACGGATTGTTCACCATCAACCTCGTGGTGAACCGGGGCGCGATCCCGGGCGGCGCCGCCAACCTGCCGCGATTCTTCGACGAGCACGTCCAGGCGGCGCCGGTCCTCGCGCAGCGGCTCGCCGGGGCGACGCTCGAAGGCAAGATCGAGGTCTGCGGGCCGCTCGCGACGCGCACGACGCGGCGCACGGCTCCGGGCGTGGCCCTCGTCGGCGACGCCTGCGGATTCGTGGACCCGCTGACCGGCGAAGGCCTGTTCTTTGCGATGCGCGGCGCAGCGCTCCTCGCCGAGGCCGTCCACATGGCCCTGGAGAACCCACAGCACGAGGCGCGCGCGCTCCGCGGCTACGAGCGCGCGCGCCGCCGCGAGTTCGGCCCGCGCTACGCGATGGCTCGGCTGCTCCAGAAGGGCATCCGGAGTCCGCGGGTCATCGAGTCGGTCCTCAGGTCCTTCTCCAGGCGCCCCGGGCTGACGAATCTCATCGTCGCCTGGACGGGCGACTACGTCCAGCCGATCGACCTCCTTCGACCCTCCGTCTGGCGGAGCGCTCTCCGGCGCCGCGAGCTGATTCAAGCCGACGCGTGATGGTTCGACCGGGCCCCGTGGGTACTCTCCGTCCATCCGCTCCGGGTCCCGCGCCCCTTTCCCCATGCTGAGCCTCCTCTACAACTCCACGCGGCTCGGTCGTCGCCTCGCAGGCATCTACCTCGTCGTCGCCGCGCTGTTCCTCGGCGTCGCCTCCGTCGTGTACGTCGAGATCGCGGGCATGCGCACCGACGCCGATCGGTTCCTCGAAGAAGGTCGCGAAAGAGTGATCGTGGCGCGCATCAGGAGCGAGGTGGACAGCCTGAGCGCGATCCTCAAGGGGCACATCGATGGCGAGATGCCGGCCCAGGTGCAGGTGCGCTATCGCTTCCTCTGCGAGGAAGCCACGCGCGACCTCAAGACGTTCCTGGAGCAGGACGACGATCCCTCGCGGCCCGACCACCAGAGTGACGAAGAGCAGGTGGCGAAAGAACTGCTCGCGGACCTCGCCACGCTCGCGGCCGCCGTGGGCCCCTACGCCCGGCCCACCACCGACTACGACCTGCTGACTCTTCTCGACGACGTGACCGAACGCACCACGCTGCTCACGGAGGAGACGCTGGAGGAAGCGGCTCACGCAGAAGAGAACCTCGAGCACCGCGCCAGGACCACCATGGTGGTCCTGGCCTGGACGGTTTCCCTGGCGCTGACCCTTCTCCTCGGGAGCGTCTACCTCGTCTACCGCACCGTCGTCCAGCCGCTCGTCGAGCTTCGGATCAGCGCGGAGAAGTTTGGCGAGGGGCAGCTCGACCACCGCGTTCAGGTGAAGAACCACGACGAGATCGGGGTGCTCGCCGGCGCGATGAACTCGATGGCTTCCAGCCTCTCCAATACGCAACGGCAGCTGGAAACGGAGATCGAGGACCGCACGCAGGAGTTCGTTCGCGCCGCGCGGATGGCGGACCTGGGGGTATTCGCGGCTGGCGTCGCCCACGAGATCAACACGCCCCTCGGGTCCATCCTTTCCAGCGCCGAGGGACTGGAGCGACGGGTGCGGAAGGGCGATGCCTGCGAGGCGACGCAGCTCGACTACCTCCAGGTCATCTGCGGCGAGGCCACTCGCGCACGCGACATCATCAATCGCCTGCTGGCGCTCTCACGCCAGGAAGCCTCGGACGCGCAGTGGATCACCGTCGACCACCTGTTTCAGCAGGTTCAGAAGAGCACGGCGCACGCGCTCCGGTCCCGCAAGATCGAGCTGGTCACGGAGAACGACGATCCCAGGCTCGCCCTCGAAGGCAACCTCGGCGAGCTGGTCCAGATCTTCGTCAACCTCGTACTGAACGCGCGCGACGCGACCCCGGACGGGGGGCGCATCGAGCTGACCGCCGAGGGCGCCGTGGGACGCGTGCACTTCCGCGTCATCGACCGGGGTCGGGGCATGGAGCCCGAGGTCAGCGAACAGATCTTCACTCCGTTCTACACCACGAAGGCGCCCGGCGAGGGAACTGGACTCGGTCTCGCGCTCGTCTCCGCACTCACCGCTTCCCGCAACGGTCACATTCGCGTGGAAAGCGCCCTGGGCAAGGGCACCACGTTCACCCTCGACTTCCCCAAGCAGTTCACCCCGGTCACTTGAAACCGAAGCTCCTTTTCGTAGAAGACGACGAGATCTACCGCGGGGTCCTCACGCGCGAGATCGAGTCGTTTGGCTATCACGTGGTGGGCGCGGCGAGCGGCGAGCAGGCGGCCGAGCTCAACGCCTCGGCGACACCGGACCTCGCGCTCGTCGACCTGCGCCTGCCGGGGATGGGCGGACTGGAGGTCGTCGAGACGCTGATCGCGGCGGGCCAGGGCGTGCAGGCGATCGTCCTGACCGGCAACGGGGGCGTGTCCGAAGCGGTGGCAGCGATGCGGCTCGGGGCCTTCGACTTCCTGCAGAAGCCGATCGGGCTGGACGTACTGGAACAGACGCTGGCGCGCGCGCTGAAGTTCCGGCGCCTCGAGGCCGAGAATCAGCGGCTCCAGACGCTGATGGGTTTCGGCGCGGGAATGCGTGGGCTCCTGGGGAGCGCGCCCGCGACGGCGGAGCTTCGGAGGACGATCACCAGGGTGGCGCAGACCGAGGCGACCGTGCTCATCCAGGGCGAGAACGGCACGGGGAAAGAACTCGTGGCGCGCACCATCCACGAATCGGGACCCCGGGCGGGCCGGCCTTTCGTGGTCGTGAACTGCGGCGCGATCCCGGAGTCCCTGGTGGAGAGCGAGCTCTTCGGGCACGAGCGCGGCGCCTTCACGGGCGCGGACAGGCCCAGCATCGGGCTCTTCGAGGCGGCGCACGGCGGTACGCTCTTCCTGGACGAGGTGGGAGAACTCCCCCTCGCCGTTCAGCCGGTTCTACTTCGGGCGATCCAGTTCGGGGAGATCCGCCCCGTGGGCTCCAACTCCACGCGCGAAGTGGATTGCCGCGTGCTCGCGGCGACGAACCGCGACCTCGAGGCCGAACAGGCGAGGGGTACGTTCAGGGAAGACCTCTACTACCGCCTCGCGACGCTCCTGGTCCGCGTGCCCCCGCTCCGCGAGCGCATCGAGGATCTCCCCGAACTCCTTCAGACGTTTCTCGAGCGCTCCCTCCCGATCGATCAGAGGACGCCTGTCCGGATCGAGGACGCCGCGATCCTCGCGCTCCAGGCACACGAATGGCCGGGCAACGTGCGAGAGCTGGAGAACGCTGCGGTCCGCCTGATGACCTTCAGCGATGGCGAGGTCATCCGGAGCCAGGACGTGGAGAAGTTCGTGACGCGTGCCATGGGCCGTGTCGAGGACGTGGCCTCGGGGGGCCTGCCGACCCTCGACCTCGAAGCCCTGGAGCGGTTCGCCATCATCCAGGCGCTCGAGACCTGCTCCGGAGCGCGCGCGGCGACGGCGGCGGCCCTCGGGATCTCGATCAAGACCCTGTACAACAAGATCCGACGCTACGGAATCGAGACAGACTGAGGGCGGGCGTCGGGACGGGGCCGCGGCGTACCATGGCCGGAGCGCCTGCTTACCCCACGCCCCCCCCGTCCGACTCCATGCTGTTTCCGTTCCCCCTGCCGCCCCAGTCGGACGTTCCCGTCACGCTGCCCGAGATGATCGTGACGGCTCCGCGGTCTCAACTGCCCATCACGACGAGCGGCGCCAAGGTGACGGTCGTGACGGGTGAGGAGCTGCAGGCCACGGGCGAGCGCTCGCTTCCGCGCGCGATCGGGCAAGCGAGCGGCGTCTGGATGCAGGAGTCGAACCTCGGCGGGGGCGCGCCGGTGATCCGCGGACTCCTCGGGAACCAGATCCTGATCCTGCTCGACGGCGTACGCGTGAACAACTCGGCGACGCGCTTCGGGCCGAACCAGAGCCTGAACACGATCGAGCCCGCGATCGTGGATCGCGTCGAGATCATCCGCGGCTCGCGCTCGGTCCTCTATGGATCGGACGCCATCGGCGGAGTGGTGGCGATCTGGACGAAGCGGCGCGCGCCCGCCGGGACGGGTGAGATGGGCGGTGACGCCGAGTTCCATGCGGGTGTCGAGGCAAAGTTCGATTCGGCGACCTCCGGTGGACGCGGCGCCATCGATGTCTCCGGTGCGACCGAGACGCTCGGGCTGCTCGGCATCGTGGGCGGCGCGAACTGGAACGACCTGAGAGCGGGCGGCGGCGATACCCAGGAGCAGACGGGCTACCGCTCGGACTCGGCGTTCGGTTCGCTGGACCTGGCGCTCGGCGAGGACCGTTCGCTGCGCGTGATGACCGCCGTCCATCGCGACCACGACGTGCCGCGCACCTTCCAGGTGGTCGCCGGCTTCGGTCAGACGGAGCCCAGCTTCCAGACCTACGACTTCGCTCTCCAGGAGCGGGACATGGCGGTCGTCACCTACGACCACGAGAACGTGGGGAGCCTGGCGGACCGCTTGCAGGTCCGGCTTTCCGCTCGCCGCTACAAGGAGCAGCGCGATCGCCAGCGCACCGGGTCCTCGACCTTCGTCTCGGGCGAGACGACCGTCGACACCCTCGGCCTCGGCCTCGACCTCACGAAGTCCCTGGGCGAGAACCACTTCCTCACCTTCGGCTTCGACGCGGACCATGACAGCGTCGACTCGTTCAACCAGCGAACGAACACCGGCACGGGCGCGACGGTCACCGCGGCTGGCGACTTTGCACCCGGTGCGCGCTACGACTCCTTCGGGGCTTTCGTCCAGGACGAGATCTCCACCTTCGCCCCCACCTACTTCACGGCGGGTCTGCGCTACTCCTATTTCGACTTCGGCTTCGACAACGCGTCCGGAGGCCGGGAGACGGGCAGCTTCGACGCGCTGACCGCGAGCCTGGAGGCCGCGCACGATCTCTCCGACGAGGTCACCCTGACCGCGACCCTCGCCCAGGGCTTCCAGGCGCCGAACCTCGAAGACCTCGCCAACGACGGCGATTTCTCGAACGGGATCGAGCTGGCGAACCCCGACCTCGATCCCGCGCGCAGCCTGATGGGCGAGGTCGGCGCGGAGGTTCGACGAGCCTCGTGGAGCGGCGCACTGGCCGTCTTCTGGACCTCCATCGACGACTACATCGGCCGCCGCCTGATCGACGTCGGGGATCCGGCCATTTCGGGGGACGAGGTCTACCTGCGCTCGAACGCAGGGGAAGTCCGCCTCTGGGGCGTCGAGGGCTCGGGGCGCACGGCCCTCGGTGGCGCCCGCAGCGAGTACTCCCTGGAGACGGTGGCGAGCTGGGTCCGCGGCCGACAGTACGACGACACGCCCGACCCGATGACGGGCGAGATGCCGCTCGACGGAGTGGAGGTGCGCCGCATCCCGCCGCTGCACGGGCGCATCGGAGTGCGCTGGGACGACGCCGGCGGCCCGCGCCGCATCGACCATGCGGGACTGTGGCTCGACTGGGCGACGGCCCAGCGCCAGCTCAACCCCGACGACGTCACCGACCCGCGCATCGACCCCACGGGAACCGACGGCTGGGCGGTGGTCTCGTTCAACGTCTCCGGCCAGCTGGCGAGCGGCGTGCAGTGGAGCGCGACGCTGGGGAACCTCCTGGACAAGAACTACCGGGTCCACGGCTCGGGCTTCGACGCGCCTGGACGCTCGATCGTGCTGGGGATCCGAGCGTCGTTCTGATCCCTCTGGTCCCGCTGGTCCGGCGGGGAGCCCGGAAAACGGACGCGCGGTGCAGGCTCAGGTCATGTACGGGCCCCTGATTCCCTCGCTTGGCTACGCCGACGCCCCTGCCGCGAGCGTCGGGTACTTCCTCGTCGCCACGGAAGCGAGCCTTGTGCCCGCAGCGACGGGGTCGCCACCATCATCCTGCCGGGCCTGGTGGGAGATCCGAACCAGCCAACCTCGACGGACATCATCCTGGCGACTCGATTCAGCGGCTTCCGTAGCGCTTGGCCGCTTCGACGATCAGCGCGATCCCGAAGACGCTGAATAGCGTTCGGAACGAGAAGACGAGCGATTGCGGCAAGAACGCGTCGGCATGGGTGATCGGTGAGATGCTCAAGCCGAACACCTCGGCCACGTCGAGGCCCACGGTACGAACCAGATTGTCCAGTCCATAGAGGAGCCAGCCGATCACCCCGGGGGCTCGCCCCTCCGTGAGGAAGGCCGTCGGATCTACCGCGTCGTAGGCGGCAGCGGTGGCCACGAACAGAGCGAAGAAGAAAGCGACGTCGAGCGCGACGTGGTAGACGACGCCTCGTTTCGAGGGACGAGAGAGCCCCTTCGCCGCCCGAAGGACCTCGGCACTTCGGAAGAATCGCGCAGGGTTGAGCACTCCGCGGAAGAGCTCCAGTGCCGTCAGGCCAAACCCCAGAAGGAGCACGCCCAGGAGGATCCTGGCGTGGGCCCGATAGCGTTCGAGGAGGACGAGCACGAAGGCCAGCGACGGAAGAACGAGGGCGAAGGCGATCCCTGCTTCCAGGAGCGGTCTCCAGCGATCCTTGGCGCCCATCACGGATCGAAGGGCGGCCTCGGCCAGGGGGCGATCGTTCGCGGACGCCTCGGCGATGAGGGCATCCACGCGCGCGATTTCGGCGAGCTCCGCTTCGATCTCGGCGTCGGAGAAGAGGGAAGAGCGATCGACGCCCCGCTCCGTCGCGAGGAGATCCAGCACGTGGGTGGGTGGATAGACACAGCTTCCTTCGCGCATGAGATCGAGGCCTCGTTGGTTCGTTTCGTTCACGAGGTCGCGGGCAGAGGCAGGAATCTTCGAGCCGTGCTGGCGCGATGGATTGAACTGGAGCTTGCCGCGTCGGACCAGGTCTTGCGTGGCCAGCCAGACCGCGGCGAGTTCTGCGTTGCTGGGTTTCCAGGTCATGGGAGGAGCCTACGGACTGGAGTCGATTCGATTCAATCATTCCTGAAGCCCAGCGCGACCGGGGTCAGCGCCGGGGGGGGCTCCCAGTCCCCTGTCTCGCCGCAGTGCCGACACTGGAAGAGATACGCCAAGCGCGCGCCATCGACTCTGCCTGCGAGGGCAAGGAGATACCGAGCGCCTTGTCAGCACCCGAGCCGCCGCTCGAACCGAGTTCGGTCACAGCCAGCGAGGATCCCCTGGGGAGCGCGTCCTCGAGGGCCGCGATCGTGATCGGGCTCGGTCCTCTGCTGTCCGCTCAGGGGTAGGCGACCCCCGTCGGATCCGTCCAGTAGCGGATCACCTGGAAGGGGTAGAATCCCGTGGTACGGTCCTGATAGACCACCATGCCCGCGGTGTAGTTCCAGTCCGCGTAGTCCTGCGGCGTGAGGTCTCCGATGTTGGCCTCGTACTCGGTCGTGCTGGAGGTTTCCACCGTGTAGATGTCGGACGAGGACACTCCCGCGGACGCGCCGAGGATCGTCCCCGCTGCCTCGAACGTGACCCCCACTTCGATGCTCAGGGTGCGCTCGCTGCTGGTGGTAGCGATGCTCCCCAGCGAAAGGCCGAAGCCGTTGAAGGCGAAGCCCTCGCCCACCGTGCTGGAGCCGCCCACCCAGCCGGTATGCAGGGGGGTCGCCCCGGTCACGTAGCCCTCGAGCTCGCTGCGGCTCGGATAGGACGTGGGGTCCCCGATCACGGTACTCCCGCCTGAGTGTGCGAACACGACGGCGGGGTCGATGCGCTGATTCAGGAAGGCTGCGTTGTAGGCGTCGAGGGTCCACTTCCACTCGTTCGTGGCCACGGGCACGTTGAGGGCCATGATCGACCCGATGGCGGCAGGATCTGCGGCGCGCAGCACCTCGTAGAGGTAGCTGTGCTGAAGCGTGCCCTGGAACACGATCGAGTGCACGTCGTGGGATGACCCGTAGGTCGTGAAGGTGCGCACGATCTCGGTGGTTCCTGTGGTCGTGGCCACGGTGCCCGTGATGGTGGACTTGGCTTCCAGGTCGAGCAAGCCGAAGAGGTTGGGCACCGAGAATCCTCCCGTCATGCCGATGCTCAGGGCGGACGTCGTGGCGTAGGAGGTGCTCGTCGAGCTGCCGGAGGAGAACGTGGATCCACTCAGGCCGTAGTTCTGCTGCGCGCCCGCCTTCGTGGGGACGGCCTCCATCACGACGATGGGCAGCGGCGCCGTGACGTTCAGCTCTTTCCTGCCGGTCCAGCGCACTTCGATCGTCTCGCCATCGTCATCCCCAGCCACCAGGAAGAGGTCCTCGCCCCCGCCTACCAACGAACGGTCGTCCAGATCTCGCACCTCGTCTCCGTCGACGCGGAACTCCCAGAGGTCTGATCCGCCCGCCCCCTCCATGGCGACGGCTCCCCGCAGCTCGTTTCGGCCGTCGTTGTCGTCTTCCAGGCCCACCAGGTCGACGACGCGGACCGTCTGTGCCAAGCCCCCGAACGATGGCTGAAGCACCACGTCCGAGACCGTCATCGACCACGAGCTCGATCCCTGCCGCGCCCAGGACTCGATCTCGACCGTGTCGGCTTCGGCGGGGGACCAGGGCGTGCCCACATCGGTCCGGGTGATTCGCATGAACGCGATCTCCTCGCGACCCGAGCCATTCCGGTCCCATCCGACGGGCTGGGTCGCCACGGACGGGCTCATTCCGGGCGATCCCAGGGAAATGGAGCCCACGCTCGAAAAGCTCGTACCGGCGATCCTGACCACCTTGAGGATGTCTCTCCCCGCAATCGCGAGCTCGTCGACTCCGTCTCCGTCGCTGTCCACCGAGGTAGCGCGCATGAACTCCGCGGGATAGCTCATCGAGACGCTACCGCTCGCGATCTCGCCGAGATTCGCCTGGAGGTCATCCATGGCGTAGCAGTCCACCCGGGAGTTTCCTTCCGATACGGTGACGAAAATCTCGGGCGCAGCATCGCCGTCGAGCTCTGCGATGTTGACCTTGGCGACCTCGGACGTGCCGCCGGTCCCGAGGACGCGCCGATCGAGAAGGGGCATCGTGGACGCCGTCGCCCACGGCCCGTCGAGCAGGTCATCGACGATCCACACCTCGTGACGGCGCGAGCTGTTCGACTCGAAGACGGCGCATACGATCTCGTCCCGGCCGTCCCCGTCCACATCGGCGCATTCGATGTCGATGTCCCGGTACGTGGGAAGCCGCTCGTTCCGAATCTCGTTGTACCTGCCAGCGGAGTCCTGCTCGAGGACCCGGAGGCGCCGTGGGCCCTGAGCGTTGATGAAGCCCACCGTCACGATGAGACGCCGCCCGTCTCCGCGCAGGTCGCCCATGGCTGCACCGTCCACGTCGCTGAGGCTCGGCAGACCGGGCATTCTGCCGCTAGCCCCGCCGCCGGCGAGAACGTCGTCGCGGCGCACCTGCGTCATGTCCTGGGAGGAGTTCGTGATGAGAACCACCTCCTCCAGGCGAACGGCCGTGAACTGATCGTCCCCCAGCGGGTGGAACTCGGGCGGGTGGGGATCGGTATAGCCGAACGTGTCCGCTCCGTAGGGCCCGGAGGGCAGGTAGGGCTGGGCAAGGCCGGGCCGCGCCGGACCCGCCGGCGTGCGGGCATGGATGACCTGGGGGCAGAACGGCGCAGCCAGCAGAAGTAGCGAAGCAATCATGACGAGGATCTGGGGTAGGGCGCGGACCCCCATCGGGCCCGTCTTCCTGCAGCGCGAAGCGGGCGCTCCATCCCCGCAGCGATTTCCGTAGAAGATCCAATCTGGTCGTCATGGTGAACCGAGTGCTATCGGGTAGGGATAGGACTTCCAAGCGGGGTCTCAACACCCCAGTCACCGTAGCCCGAGGCCCGATTCTTCGCTCACCCCATCCTCGCGGGCCACCCAGCAAATAGATCTCTGACTCTTCGGTGGCTCCCCCAAACCCATCGAGACGTCTTCATCGGCGACGTCGACATCCTTCGGCTCCTTCCGAACCACCGGCCGCGGCACGACCTGTTCACGCAATGGCGAAGCAGGTGCAAGCACGCCCTGATACGTCAGCTGGTGCTCACGCGGATGCGGCACGATCGCCGCCAGCCGCGCGAGGAACTGGTAGGGCGTCATGACGAATCCCTTGGTTCCATCTTTCCATGGCTTGCGTAGCAGCCACGAGACCATCCCATCGGGACGCACCTCGAAGCGCTCGAGACTGATGGCGGGCCTCGTCACATAGCGGCAGAGCTTCTCCAGCTGCGCCCGCTGGCCCTTGCGGATCAGCGTCGCTGCGTGCAACGAGAACCCACCTGCGTTCATCACCAGTGGAGGCGGCACGTACTGACTCCCCCAACCCGACGACTGGAATGCCCTGGAAAGATCAGGGTCGATGAGGCGTTTGAGCGGCTGCCCAGCACCTGGGCCGAAGGGCACCAGCGACTTCACCGAGGCCGCCTTCAGGGCTGGAAAGAACGCATCATCACCCGCGTCGCCATAGTCGAGGAGCTGCTGCTCATGCTCACTCGAATCCGCGAACTCAGCAGGTGCCTCGTCGCCTGCGCGCGGCGGAAGGCCGAGCGCAATCGGATCCAGACCATAGCGCTCCAGCACGCGACGAATACGCTTGATCACGTCGCCGTGGACACGTTCGACCTCATCCGACTTGAGGGGGCCCGTGGGCAGGAACACGGGCGGATCGAAAGGGCCGCGCGTGACGTAGACTCCATCCAAGTAGAGGGAGTGTTGATGTACGTTAAGTCCCAAGAGGGTGTTGGCTAGAGGTCGTGGTGAGACGAACCTCCGACGCCATCCTGAGGGGTGAAACCCAGGCACGCTCAGCGCTGTGAAGGGCGGGGTGAACGTGGGAGCGATGCAGTCCGCTTGGTGGGGGAGCGGTTGCGCAAAGTCGGTCCTCAAGCTACCGTGCTGCCTGTGGCGACACCCCGCTTGGAAGTCTTATCCGTTTGGGTCCTGGGTGGTACGTGGGCATGCGCCATGCGAGGATCGACCCCATGACTCGCTGGCTCTTCCCCGTCGCGATGGTCGCCGCGCTCGCGACGATGCTGCTCCTTTGGAACCGGCCCACCGTCGCTCCGAGCGCAGCGTCGGCCCTCCCCCTCGAGGTGGAGAGCCCGGGCAGCGGCCTTTCCAGCGATCCTCCCACGGAACTGGTTGAGCCGGAAGGATCGAACTCGCCAGTTTCGGCGCGATCCGAAGCCGCCGGTGAGACCACGGACACATTCGACGACAGAGAGCTGAACTTCGACCCGGCGGCGCTCGCCAGGCCGAACGTGATCGTGTTCGACGAGAACACGAACCTGCCGCTCGCCGATGCCATCTGCGAGGTCGTGGACTCGAACGGGATCTCCCTCATCGCCGAGACCGACGAGAAGGGGCGGCTCGTGACGGACGAAGCGCTCCTGACCGGCCCGGTGTCGCTCGCCGTCCTGGACCTGTCCCAGCGACGTCGACTCAGCAAGCTCGATCGACCGGGTCGGACGCGCACGTACGTGATCGATCGGCCCCAGGTGAGCCGGGGTCTGGTCTTCCGCAAGGAAGGGCTCCGGCACACCGGAGATCCGGACGCGCCTGACCGCTGGAGCATGGCGGAGACGCGCTGGGTGCCGATCGAGTGCGCAGGGGTTCCGCTCCCGTCGGATGATTTCATGCTCGTCCTTTGCCACGCGGGCGACCCGGAACGCTTCTTCTCGGTGTCGCCGTCCGCGCCCAATCGCAAGGGCCTCGACGAGGAGCTGCTTCACGTATCCGAGGATGCGCGACCGTTCGTGTTCGAGGCCCCCCCTACCTTCCACGCCGGCGCATCCCCGCCGTCCATCGATGGGTATCCGTGGTCGCGGCAGCGCGTCGACGACCCGGTGGCGGGGCGAGTCCTGCGCGCGGTTCACTTCCAGGAGCTCGACGTTTTGGTCGCGAGCGCCGATGCGAATGTCGTCCCCCATCTCCACGAGCTCCCCCTGCGGCTCGAGTTTGCGCCGCTCGTCGAGCAGGACGCCGACGTCATTCGCGAGCAGTACGGCACGACGGTCGGCCAGCGCATCATCGATCTTTTGTACCTGGACGATCCCGCCAGCGGCCCTTCCGGGATCCTCGCGGGAGCTGTGACGAGCGATTCAGGCCAGTACCACCAGCAGGTGCGCGTTTCGGCCGTGGCCGTCGCACCAGCGTACGACGGCGTCATTCACCTCACGCCCCACTGGGTAGAGGTCGACTGGCGGCAGGACGAGTCGAGCGCCTGGGTGGGCTCCTTTCACTTCCCGCGCCTGCCCTCCGTCGCGCATCGCCTTGAATTCAGGACCAGCACGGATCACCCGGTCACGCCGCCGCTCCGTGAGGCGACGCCGCCCCACGAGTTCGAGCGAGGCGCGTTCGTCGTCCGCGACCTCGTGCAGTACGTTCCTGTCGTGCTTCGGCTTCGCCAGCCGGACGGCTCGGCGGCGGGCGACTACTTCGCCCAGATGACCTCGCACCACGTCGGCCTCGGCACGATGGTGGGCCGCAAGGCACCCGATCCGGCGCCGGAGTTCGTTCTCAGCGAGACGTTCCCGCGGGGCTTCCCCTTCGAGGTGCTGGTGCAGTCCAAAGGGCACGTCGACCTCACGCTCACGCAGGACGACTTCCGCTTCGACGGCGGGCGCCTCGTGGGCGAGACGACGCTGACGGCGAGCCTGAATCCTCAGAACTCCAGGTAGAGCGCCGTGATCGCCGGTCTCGGGCCAGTTTGCGAGGGCCATTTGGGCGAGCGCGTCGAGGGAGGCCGCGTCGAGGTCCTCCGTTGCGAGCAGCATCGGTACGCCGAACTGCTGGTAGGTGGTGGGGCTGATTCCGCTCGGCTCCTCGCCGGCGATCGTGCGCTTCATATGGAGCTGGACTTCGGCGACGCGCGCGAGGGAGACTTCTTTCCGGGCCTCAAGGCTGCATCTGTGCAGTCGATGATTCCGTTCGGGCCGGACGCGGGTCAGCAGATCAAGCGTCTCATAGATCCGGATCTCGCACGTGCTGCTCAGTCATCGGGCTGGGGCCGCCAGTACGTACCGCCGCCCTTGGTGGTGAACTCCGGTGGCTTCTCACTGCACGCAGCGACACTTGTCCGAAGAGGCCAGCGCGAGCTGCTGGAGAAGCTCTGCCGCTGCGTCACGAGGCCAGCGTTGAGTCTGAAGCGATTGGAGGTACGGGACGATGGCATGATCCTTTGGACGCTTCCCAGGGCAAGGCGTGATGGGACTCGCGGGTTCGTCATGACTCCCTACCAGCTCCTGGCGCGGCTGGCGTCACTCATTCCGCATCCGCGTGAGCATGGGCTGACGTATCAGGGGATCCTCGCGCCGGCGAGTCCATTGCGGGACCAGGTGGTGCCGCGCCCTGTGGTTCGGAAGGAGGTGAATGGCGCCGATGCTGAGGCCGATGCTGATGGCAAAGACGCCATGGCGAGTTCAAGCGTGCCAGCGGAGGGGCGGAGCTATATTCGCTGGGCAGACTGGCTCCGTCGGGTTTTTGGAGAGGATGTTCTAAGTTGCCCGCGCTGCAAGGGGCGTCGGCACATGATCTCAGTGATCACCGATCCAGCGACGACGGATAGGACTTCCAAGCGGGGTTTCGACACCCCAGTCACCGTAGCCCGAGGCCCGATTCTTCGCTCACCCCATCCTCGCGGGCCACGCGGGAACGCCCGAGCGGCCATCGGGCTCTTCGCTGAGCCGAACTCGCCCGATTTCCCCCTCTCCGAACGGCACCACCGGTTCGCTTCACCACGACCTTCAGCCAGCACCCTCCCCGAGAATGCTGGCTGATCTCATTTCACCGAGCCCGATGGCCCGCGCGCCGCTCTCCTGCGCACTACTTCCCGAAGTCCAGCCGCCCTTGCCGAAGCGGCATCGGCATTCGGACTTCGGACTCTGCTGGTGGTGAGCGGCTCGGCCCTGGCGATGACGGGTCTCCCCCACCCAATGAACCGGATGATCTCCTCGCCGCCGCTCTCACCCCCTCCAACACCTTCCGCGCTGTCTCCCGATCTGTGATCACGGAGATCATGTGCCGACGCCCGCGGCAGCGCGGACATCTCAAAACGTCTTCTCCGAAAACTCTCTTCAGAAGATCCGCCCAGCAAATATACCTCTGACTCTTCGGTGGCTCCCCCAAACCCATCGAGACGTCTTCATCGGCGACGTCGACATCCTTCGGCTCCTTCCGAACCACCGGCCGCGGCACGACCTGATAGAGATGGTCGGGGTAGCGGAGCCAGGGGCCGGCCCTGGTTTAGTTAGGCGAGTGGGGTGACGCTGGTCTTGCTGGGTTGTGGGTCTGTGGGGTGATGTAGGGAGTGTCGGTCGGGGTGGGCGGCGAGTACCGCCACGATCTATGCGGCCGCAGCTGAGGTGCTGCCGGACCAGACTGACCAGGGCGTCTGGTTGTCATGAGACTGGTGCGGCCGCTCGTGGTTGTAGAAGGTGATCCACTCACCGACTCCAGTGCCTAGAGCGACAAGGTCGACGTACTCGTGGAGGTAGATGTCCTCGTACTTGAGACTCCGCCAGAGGCGCTCGACCATCACGTTGTCGATCCAGCGCCGCTTGCCGTCCATGCTGATCTGGACGTCCGCTTTCTTGAGTGGGTCGGTCCAGGCAGCGCTCGTGTACTGACAGCCTTGGTCGGTGTTCATGATCTCTGGCCAAGTCCCGGCCACTTGGCGCGCCTCCTCGAATGCCTCGACGCAGAAGGCCGTGTCCAGGGTGTTCGAGATCCTCCAGCTCAGCACGGCCCGGCTGTACCAATCCATGATCACGACGAGGTACGCGAAGCCCCGCTTCATCGGGATGTACGTGATATCGGAACACCAGACCTGGTTGGGGCGGCAAATGTCTAGATCCCGCAGAAGGTACGGATAGACCTTGTTCTCGAGCGATTTGATGGAAGTGCGTGGCCTCGGGTAGATCGTCCTGAGCCGCATTCGGCGCATCAAGCGACGTGTCCGTCCACGGCCGACCGTGAACCCTCGCCCCACCAACTCATGCACCATTCGTCTGGTGCCGTAGTACGGTCGATTCATGTGGATACGATCGATCTCCGCACAGATCTCAAGATCCTCTGTGGAGAACTTCGACGGATCCGATGAGAGCCGGTTTCGATTGACGTCCAGCAAGCAAGATTGGCGACGCAGACTGAGCTGAGGATGACAGTGATCGATGAGCTGCTTCCTCATCAGTCGATCCCCAGCTCCTTGGACTTTTTTGCGAGCCAGTCTCGCTCGATCACGAGTTGGCCGACCTTCCTCTCGAGCTGCTCGATCCGGATCTCGTCTTCCTTCGCCCCCTGGTCGGAGGCGTTCTTTCGTTCGAAGATCTCGGACATCTTCTCCTGGAGCTCCTTCTTCCACTGCGAGACCTGGACCGGATGGATCTCGTTGGCGGAGGCGATCTCATGGATCGGCTTGATGCCCTTCAGGGCCTCCAGGGCCACGCGGGCCTTGAACTCGGGGCTGTGGGTTCTGCGCTGTCGTTTCGTCATGGGTGGGTGCCAGCGACCCTACCCTCCTAACTTATCCACGTCCTGCGGCTGGCTCCGAATTCTGCGACCACTTCTGATCGCGCAATGGCGAAGCAGGTGCAAGCACCCCCTGATACGTCAGCTGGCGCTCACGCGGATGCGGCACGATCGCCGCCAGCCGCGCGAGGAACTGGTAGGGCGTCATGACGAATCCCTTGGTCCCATCTTTCCATAGCTTGCGTAGCAGCCACGAGACCATCCCATCGGGACGCACCTCGAAGCGCTCGAGACTGATGGCGGGCCTCGTCACATAGCGGCAGAGCTTCTCCAGCTGCGCCCGCTGGCCCTTGCGGATCAGCGTCGCTGCGTGCAACGAGAACCCACCTGCGTTCATCACCAGGGGAGGCGGCACGTACTGACTCCCCCAACCCGACGACTGGAATGCCCTGGAAAGATCAGGGTCGATGAGGCGTTTGAGCGGCTGCCCAGCACCTGGGCCGAAGGGCACCAGCGACTTCACCGAGGCCGCCTTCTGGGCTGGAAAGAACGCATCATCACGCGCGTCGCCAAAGTCGAGAAGCTGCTGCTCATGCTCACTCGAATCCGCGAACTCACACGGTGCCTCGTCGCCTGCGCGCGGCGGAAGGCCGAGCGCAATCGGATCCAGACCATAGCGCTCCAGCACGCGACGGATACGCTTGATCACGTCGCCGTGGACACGTTCGACCTCATCCGACTTAAGGGGGCCCGTGGGCAGGAACAGCGATCTCGACTTCAGCCTCGACGGTCCTCCCAACCTCGAGCACGACACGGTCGCGAACGGCCTGATGCTCGCCGGCTATCGCGTGCAGGCCAACCAGATCCATGGCATCGCAGGCGCGCTCTTGATGACCCGCGCACACGACATGACCGGACTCGCGTTCGGCGCCTTCAACGGCATCAGCGGCAAGCAGACCGGCCTCTCCGTTGGCCTCTTCAACCATGCGGCCGAACTGAATGGAGTACAGATCGGCCTGCTGAACCACGTCGCGGACAATCCCAGGTGGCTTCGCTGGCTGCCGGTCGTGAACGCACGGTTCTGAGCGATCGCCGCGAACTTCATCACGGAGCCAATGCGAACCTGGCGGAGTGGCGGAGTCGAACGCGGTTCGGTATCGCCCTTGGCTACTTCGTCGCGGGCTCTCCGTCGACGTACTCGAGCGTCATCCACTGATCGGCGGCCGAATCCCTGAACTGATAGCTGCCCTGAATCTTTCCAGCCACGTAAGTGCGCTTCTGTAGCTCGTTGCCTCGGGCGTCGCGCACGATCCACTCGCCAGAGCGAGCGCCGAGCAGATACTGGCCCGTGTCCGTCTGTCCCTTGTGCGAGTAGTGCAGCTTCCATTCGCCGTGCGGGAGGTTTCCTACCGTCGGTCCGGTGGCCTCGGCGTTGTCCGGGATCTCGGTCACCCAGTCCGGGCCCAGTGCCTCGAGTACGCTCGCAAGCTCCGCCGCCGTGAGCCCCCCAGCAGAGTCGACGGTCGTTGGCGCCGCCGGGGCCTGGACCACCGGAGCCTCGACGCGGACGGTCGGCGGAGCCGTCGTGATCGGCGCGAGCGCTTCAGGTGGCTCGGCTTCTCGATCGGCCTGTGCCTTCGAGGGGGCATCCAGCTCAACCGTTGGCGTTGCCACGGCTGGCTGCGTCGCGTCATTCGCGGCGGGGAATACTCGACCCGCGAAGAACCCAGCAGCCGCCGCCAGGAGGCCGATCCATACACTTCTCATGACCCAAGGAGAGCAGACTCGCTTCTCTCTGACAAGCCGGGCGGTGGCGTGGCCCGCCCGGTCGCCGAATCCGCGAATCTCATCAGCGGCTTCGCGCGTGAGCCTGTCAGGCATTGCCGAACGGATAGGAACTCCAAGCGGGGTGTCGGCACGCCAGTCAACGTAGCCAGGGGCCCGATTCTTCGCTAATCCCAGCCTCGCGGGCCACGCGGGATCGCCCGAGCGGCCAGCGGCCTCTTCGCTGAGCCGAACTCGCCCGATTTCCCCCCTCTCCGAACGGCACCACCGGTTCGCTTCACCACGACCTGCAGCCAGCACCCTCCCCGAGAATGCTGGCTGATCTCATTTCACCGAGCCCGATGGCCCGCGCGCCGCTCTCCTGCGCACTACTTCCCGAAGTCCAGCCGCCCTTGCCGAAGCGGCATCGGTATTCGGACTTCGGACTCTGCTGGTGGTGAGCGGCTCGGCCCTGGCGATGACGGGTCTCCCCCACCCAATGAACCGGATGATCTCCTCGCCGCCGCTCTCACCCCCTCCAACACCTTCCGCGCTGTCTCCCGATCTGTGATCACGGAGATCATGTGCCGACGCCCGCGGCAGCGCGGACATCTCAAAACGTCTTCTCCGAAAACTCTCTTCAGAAGATCCGCCCAGCAAATATAGCTCTGACTCTTCGGTGGCTCCCCCAAACCCATCGAGACGTCTTCATCGGCGACGTCGACATCCTTCGGCTCCTTCCTAACCACCGGCCGCGGCACGACCTGATCGCGCAATGGCGAAGCAGGTGCAAGCACCCCCTGATACGTCAGCTGGCGCTCACGCGGATGCGGCACGATCGCCGCCAGCCGCGCGAGGAACTGGTAGGGCGTCATGACGAAGCCTTTGGTTCCATCTTTCCATGGCTTGCGTAGCAGCCACGAGACCATCCCATCGGGACGCACCTCGAAGCGCTCGAGGCTGATCGCGGGCCTCGTCACATAGCGGCAGAGCTTCTCCAGCTGCGCCCGCTGGCCCTTGCGGATCAGCGTCGCTGCGTGCAACGAGAACCCACCTGCGTTCATCACCAGCGGAGGCGGCACGTACTGACTCCCCCAACCCGACGACTGGAATGCAAGACCGAGATCAGGGTCGATGAGGCGTTTGAGCGGCTGCCCAGCACCTGGGCCGAAGGGCACCAGCGACTTCACCGAGGCCGCCTTCAGGGCTGGAAAGAACGCATCATCACGCGCGTCGCCAAAATCGAGAAGCTGCTGCTCATCCTCACTCGAATCCGCGAACTCAGCAGGTGCCTCGTCGCCTGCGCGCGGCGGAAGGCCGAGCGCAATCGGATCCAGACCATAGCGCTCCAGCACGCGACGGATACGCTTGATCACGTCGCCGTGGACACGTTCGACCTCATCCGACTTGAGGGGGCCCGTGGGCAGGAACACGGGCGGATCGAAAGGGCCGCGCGTGACGTAGACTCCATCAAAGTAGAGGGAGTGTTGATGTACGTTAAGTCCCAACGAGGATTCAAAACGCTGCGTCGAGTTCACGGCGCCGACGTCGAGCCGGACCCGGACCAGGGAGTCAGGAACGGAAGCTGCGGCTTCCACTGGGTCGCCCTTTGGGTCGCCTTGCACTTCTTGCCGCTGACGATCCAGGATCACTTGTCCGCGGCGCTTGTAGGACGCAGATACCGCGCGAATGTGGGCCCGCGTGACCTCTCGGCAGAGCTCCGCGTTCATCGCCATCGCGAGGCGCAGCGGCCTGGGGACCGTGAGCACCCACTGGCGCACATCGACATCGGGGAAGACCCTGTCGACGAGGTGCGCGGCCGTCTGCGCCATCTGGCGCCCGCCGCAGGAGGAACAGATGGTTCGCCCCTTACAGGAGAACGGCACGATCGTGTTCGTCGCGCAGGAGGGGCAACGGAGGCGGCTGAAGCCGAATGCTGGATCGCCGCATTCGAGGCAATGGCATCCAACCATGGGGGGTCCGACGCGCCTTGCGGGCCCGGCAACGAGTCGCACGGCCAAGCCCCGCGCCCTCCAGGCAAACCAGTACCCACCGCTCGGTAGCCCTGGAGATGACCTACATCCTCCGAGCCGTTCCGGTTCTACGCCCAGGGCGCATCGCTACTGAATCAGCAGCGACACTCCCGGTGTAAAGTTCGTCGTAGCGCCGGGGTTGGCGTCGCGGTACCAGGCCTGGAACGACCAGGTCTGGCCCGGCAGGGCTGCGGTAGGCGACGTCGGGTTCGGGATGGACGCGAGGTCCACCGTTTGGGTGCTCTCCCCGTCGAAGCCCGTGAAGAATGGTGTCATCGCATACCGGCCGACGGTGCCTCCGAGGCAGAGCGTGCCCTGGCTACCGCCTGCGCCCGGTACGACGGTCTGGGTCAATGACGCGAGGAAGTAGCCGGAGCTCCCCTCCGGCAGATCGGATGCGACGAGCCCCACGTGTCCGAGCGCCAGCGTCCCCGGCGTGCCCTCAAGCCGAATCGTCGCCGGGGCACCCGTGGAATTTGGCACCGCAGGTGAGCAGAACAGCGTCCCCACGTTGTCATCGAAGATGTCGACGGCGTCGGATGGGACCAGGCTCCCGCCCTGTTCGGCGAGGCCGCCAGCGAGCAGGACGCGCCCGCGGACCTCCAAGGCCTCAGGAATTGCGCGCGCGGTTCCGAGGGTAGCCGATGTCAAGGATCCGTCGACCAGATCGATGAGATCGACGACGTCCGAGGCGACCAGGCCGAAGGAGCTGGCGAGACCGCCAGCTGCTACGAGCTTGGTCGAGGTGGCTGAGATACGGATACCGCCGCGCGCTTGACTCAGCGTTCCGACGGTCCAGACTCCCTGCGCGATGTCATACTCGAGGAGCTTCATCGACATGGGCAGCATGTTCTGGCCGCCCCCGGCGATCCACAGGCGACCGGGCGTCGATCCCAGGGCGACGATGACGTCGCTCCCGAGCTGCGCCGGCCTCGGGATCAGAATCGAAGAGCCGGTGACCGGGTCGAATGAGACGAGGGGGCTGACGCCGTCATCACCGAGAAACACGGCGCGGTCCCCGGCCGACGCACCTTGAACCCAGGGCAGCGGCATCGGCAGCATTGCTGTGGACCAGGCGCCTGTCGCTGCGTCGAAGATGTCGATGACGTCCGAGGGCGCAGAGCCCAATTCGGTCTCGGCTCCGCCTGCGAAGATGGCGAAGCTCCCGACGGTGACCGCGCTGATGCCGGTTCTTGGATGAGAGAGCTGGGCCGTGGACCAGGTGCCGGTGGAGGCCTCGTAGATGTCCACTGCGTCGGAAGCGTTGCCGCCGGTGAGGGCGCCGCCCGCGAAGATCGCGAGGTCTCCCACGCTCGTGGCCGCGATCGTCATCCGTGGGACCGAGAGAGTCGCCTGGGACCACGTCTGGGTCGATACGCCGTAGAGATCGACGCGATCCGTGGCGACGAAGCTCGCGCCGATGCTCACCTTGCCTCCTGCGAAGAGCGCCACGTCTCCGGCTGAGGCGCCGCCAATGAAGGAGCGAGCCTCCGAGAGCGTCGCAGTGGACCACTGCGCTGAAGCGGTGGGGGAAGTGAGTACGAGCGCGATCGACGTGGCGAGGGAACAGGTGCGAGATGAGGTCATGACAGACAGGTATTCCAAACAGCGTGGCGAGGTGTTGCCTTGGTGGGGTAGGGGGCCACCGGCGCGGACACGCTTCAGGCAGCAGTGGTGGTCACTCTTACGAATTGACCGAGAGCTGAGCGTCATTCGCGCTTCTGGAAGCCGTGGGCGCGCCAACGCACCGGGCTGGCGCTGGCGCACATCATCACCCGCGAGACGGATAGGACTTCCAAGCGGATTTTCGACACCCCGGTCACCATAGCCCGAGGCCCGATTCTTCGCTCACCCCATCCTCGCGGGCCACGCGGGAACGCCCGAGCGGCCATCGGGCTCTTCGCTGAGCCGAACTCGCCCGATTTCCCCCTCTCCGAACGGCACCACCGGTTCGCTTCACCACGACCTTCAGCCAGCACCCTCCCCGAGAATGCTGGCTGATCTCATTTCACCGAGCCCGATGGCCCGCGCGCCGCTCTCCTGCGCACTACTTCCCGAAGTCCAGCCGCCCTTGCCGAAGCGGCATCGGCATTCGGACTTCGGACTCTGCTGGTGGTGAGCGGCTCGGCCCTGGCGATGACGGGTCTCCCCCACCCAATGAACCGGATGATCTCCTCGCCGCCGCTCTCACCCCCTCCAACACCTTCCGCGCTGTCTCCCGATCTGTGATCACGGAGATCATGTGCCGACGCCCGCGGCAGCGCGGACATCTCAAAACGTCTTCTCCGAAGACTCTCTTCAGAAGATCCGCCCAGCAAATATACCTCTGACTCTTCGGTGGCTCCCCCAAACCCATCGAGACGTCTTCATCGGCGACGTCGACATCCTTCGGCTCCTTCCGAACCACCGGCCGCGGCACGACCTGATCGCGCAATGGCGAAGCAGGTGCAAGCACCCCCTGATACGTCAGCTGGTGCTCACGCGGATGCGGCACGATCGCCGCCAGCCGCGCGAGGAACTGGTAGGGCGTCATGACGAATCCCTTGGTCCCATCTTTCCATGGCTTGCGTAGCAGCCACGAGACCATCCCATCGGGACGCACCTCGAAGCGCTCGAGGCTGATCGCGGGCCTCGTCACATAGCGGCAGAGCTTCTCCAGCTGCGCCCGCTGGCCCTTGCGGATCAGCGTCGCCGCGTGCAACGAGAACCCACCTGCGTTCACCACCAGCGGAGGCGGCACGTACTGACTCCCCCAACCCGACGACTGGAATGCCCTGGAAAGATCAGGGTCGATGAGGCGTTAAAGCGGCTGCCCAGCACCTGGGCCGAAGGGCACCAGCGACTTCACCGAGGCCGCTTTGCCAGTGTGACCCGGCGCGGCCCGTGGGATAACCTCGCAACATCCTCCCGCGCCATTCTTCCCGAAGGCTCTCCATGAGAAAGATCCAAACCCCACTGCTGCTCGCGCTGGCACTTGCCTCCCAAGGATGCGGAGGCTCGTCTTCGGACTCCCAGGACCCACCAGGCGGGGCGGGAGAGCTAACGGTCAGCACGGGAGCGCTCGTCGACGGCGCCGCCTGGCAGCTGAACCGGCCCATCGAGATCACGCTGGACAGGCCGGTGAACTTCGCTTCCGTGAACCTGGGCTCGGTGGTTGTCCAGACCGTACAGAACGCGACGCCCGTGAACGGCACCTACTCGCTGGGCGTCGACCCCGTGACAGGCGAGGAGGATGGGAATATGATTCGCTTTCAGCCCCATTGCCCCGCCCACGCAGGCGAGGTCGCGGGCTTCGAGCCAGGCACGGACTACGAGCTCTTGATCCACGGGAGCGACTCGTACTTCCCGCCGCTTCGGGCCCGGGATGGAACTGTGCTGGAGAACACCCTCGAGGTCACGTTCAGGACGCTGGCCGGCTCGGATCCAGCGTTGATCTTCTACGATCCCGTGGCAGGGCCACCGAGCGTCGTGTTCCGCGGTCGCGGTGGCGTGCCGCTCACGGATAGCCATAGCACGCGCTTCGAGCTCGGGAGCTATCAACCGAGCCGGGTCGAGATGCGCGCGGATGGATTGGGCGGGCTCCAGGTAGATTCCGGCTCCATTCCACTCGTTCCCTTCGGTCTGCCGCTCAACCACTACATCGCGCCGACGAACCAGGTCGCTCTCGTGGTGGAGTTCGACCAGCCAGTTTTGCTCAGCCGGGAGAACCTCGAGCTCCTCGAACTCCAATACTTCGACCTGACCTGGAAGACGATCCCTTGCCAGGTAGAGGGGCTCATCGGCTGTGGCTTGCGTGGTTCGGCGGTGCGGCTCCGTCCCCTCGGAACGCTGCCGCCCGGACTCGACCTGCGCCTCTCGATCGGGTCGGGGTTCAGGGATCTCGTGGGCCAGCTCGACTTCTCCGATCGCTTCGAGGCTCTCCCGATCACTGGGACGACGGAACAGAGCCCCATCGGCGCCCGCGTCGACGCGCTGTACGAGTCCTTCGCAGTAGGTGGCTCCGAGCCGGGCTCGATGGAGGACGTGATGTCCGACCTCGGCGCTCCGCGTGGGTACTGGGATCGGGGGTACATCTCGGGAGTCGAAACGCCGGACGGGATCTCGCGGGTTCGGTCCAAGTGGCACCCGGTCGGCCTCGCGGGGGTTCAGGGTGGCTCGACGTCCGTGCGGCCCTCGTTCTCCCTCAGCGGAACTGACGCCGAGGGCGTCGTCCGCGCGGCCGGCGGCGAGGTCATCCTCGATCCGACGATCATCGGCCCCGTGCCGCCAGCCGCCATGCAGGAGTTCGCGGTCGAGCTGGGCCCCATGCAGATCATGGATCCAATGGGTCTACGTTCGGCACAGCCGGCGCTCCTTTTGGGTGACCGGGCGATCCTGCGCCAGAGCCCTACCACAAGCGCCCCGTCGCAGTCCCAGATCTTCGGAGTCGACGCTTCAGGCGTTCACGCGATCCTTTACATGGGCTACGGGTGCTACGCGCCTGGCTTCTCGCTCGACTGCGTACCGTGGGACCTCGCCTCCTCGTTCCCCACGGGCAGTGGCGCCACGGTGGAGATCACGCCGCAGTCCTTCGAGGTGTACACCTGGATCCACCGGGACTCTCACCACCCGGACCACCGCGTCACGATCACGTTCGACGCCGCCCCCCGGCTCCCCAATGGGCAGCCCGACGAGACGATGACCTACTCCGCGACGAACGGCTGGACGGGCGACGTCACGCAGTTCTCAGGGGGCGACTGGGGCTTTATCCGCTTCGAGGTACAGTTCGAGCTGGACGTGTCCGGGGATGGGTACCAGGCGCTCGAGCGCTCTCCGGTGCTGGACTTTCTGAAAGTCCCCATCGACTTCCGATAGCGCCGGATTCGTACCTGGCACCGTACCGGTAAGTCAGTCAAATCGAGAGGAGCTCCTTGAGGTAGCCGAAGGAGACAAGTCCTTGAAGGAGCGCGCCCACCATCGCGATCCGGGGCCCCCCTCGCGCCATCCGCGCGTGGACCGTCCTCGCCGGATCGAGGGCGCCCCGGGCCGCGGGCGCGATCCACACGGACTTCGAGAAGGCGTTCATCCGCGCCGGGGTCTATTCGGTGCCGGACCTCGTCGAGCTCAAATCAGAAGCGGCGATCCGCGCGGCGGGCAAGCTCCGCACCGAGGGCCGCGACTGCGTCATGCGCCCCTGCGACGTGTGCCACTTCTTGGTCGGTAAGTAGCGCGGTACCGCAATGCTGCAGTACCGCGCTACTGCGGGAATTAGCTTCCGAAGGTGACCCTCACCCCGTCGGTGAAGTTCGAGGTCGGGATCCCGAGCACGGCGTCGCGGTGCCAGGCCTGGAAGGACCAGGACTCACCGACCATCGCCGGGACGGAGCCGGTCGGCTGGGGGATCGTCGCGAGGTCGATCATGAGGCTGAAGCCGTCCGTCGTGCCCGTGTTCTGGACCTGACCCGGTCCGACGTAGCGGCCGAGCGCTCCGCTGAGGCAAAGGTTGCCCGCGCTGCCGCCCGGGTTCGCCGTGAAGCCGCGGTCGCGGCTCACCAGGAAGAACCCGAAAGCGTTCGTGGGAAGCTGGCTCGTCACCAGCGTCACGTCGTTGGCGGCGACGCTCGCCGAGCCCACCGCGTCGATGCGGCCGATCAGGCCCGTCGAGTTCAGCGCGACCGGACTGCAGAAGACCGCGCCGACGTTCGTCGAGAACTCGAAGGCGCCCATGTCGATCGGGGCGCCCGCGCCCGTGTTCGCGGTGCCGGGCTCATCGAAGACGCGGCGTGAGCCGTCGAAGTCGCCCGCGAACTCAGCCGCGAGGACGCCGCCGTCGCCAGCGTCCACGGCGGGCGAGGGGAGCGCGAGGCGGAGGTCACCGCCCGCGAGGGTCACGAAGTTCGGGTCCGTCGCGAGGTTACCCACGCCGCTGCCGAAGCCGCCTTCCACGATCGAGTAGTTGATGCTCGCCGCCGGGTTGGCCTGGTTGGCCGCGGTCTGCGCGCCGCCCGGCCCTTCGTTGTCCCAGAGGATGCAGTTCGTGGCGAGGACGTTCGCGCCCTGTTCGCGGATCCCGCCCTGGTTTTGGCTGAGCGAACGGTTGCCGACGATCGTGCAGTTGATGATACGGGTCGTACCGCCGGAGCCGACCCAGAACGCGCCGCCACCGGAGGATCCGAGGGCCGTGTTGCCGATGAAGACGCTGTTGACGACCAGTGCGGAGCTCGTCGAGAAGATCTCCAGCGCGCCCGCGCGCGCCGCCTCATTCCCCTCGAAGTAGCATCCGTCGAAGACGATGGCTCCGCCGTTCGCGATGTCGAACGCGCCGCCGAAGGCGCCGCCCTGGTTGTCGACGAACGAGCAGTTCTCGAAGCGTGGGCCGGATCCGTTCACGTATCCAGCGCCCCCGCCGAAGATGCAGCGGTTGTCGACGAAGCTGCAATTCCGGATCGTCGGGGAGACGCCGCTGATGCATAGGATTCCGCCCCCGCGGTCCGAGCCGTTGCTGCCGCTGTTCGAGTTGCCGCTCCGGATCGTGAAGCCGTCGAGGACGGCGGTTGCGTTCGTGCCGGTGGTGCGAACGACGTGGTACGAGTTCTCGGCGCGGGAGACGGGCGACGACGTGTCGTCACCCGCCAGGTCGCCGGAGAGGATGCTCTCCGCGACGCCGAAGGCCGGGCGCGCATCTGGCGACGACTCGCCGCCGGCGAATCCACCGAGAATGCGGACGTCGTTCTGGAGCCGGAACGAGGTCCCGCGTGAGCCGACGGCGGCGGGCACGTACGTTCCGTCGGCCACGAAGATGTCGTCGCCCGCCGCCGAGACGGCGAGCGCGCCCTGGAGCCCGGACGGGCCCTGGAAAGCGTCGGCCCAGGAGGAGCCGTCGTTCGCTCCAGTCGCGAGGTTGGCGTCCACGTAGATCGTCTGGGCGAAGGATGTCGAGGCGAAGAGAGCGGCTACTGCGGCAGCCGCGGCGAAGCGGGAGGTCATGGAAATTAGACGAAGGATCGTCGAAGCCTGAAAACGGGCGAGGGGGGAGCGTCGGGCGCGCGCAGCGCGCCATGTACGCCTATTAAAGCACCTGGGGCGCGCCAGCAGTTCCCGAGAGCCCAGAGATGGCGCGCGGCGGCCCATGCACGCCTCCTGCACGGCGTCGTCCGCCAGTGCAGGATCGCGCACGGGCCTGTGGGCCAGTCTGGAAAGCCGCTCCATGTCGGAGAGCCATTCCTGATGAGTCATGGGCTCGAGGTCACTGTTCATCCATCCGAATGATCCCGGTGCGGCCAGCGCCGCGAGAAGCATCTTCGAAAAACCAGCCCCAGAAGCGTCGGCCCTTTCCCGTCACGGGAACGGCACCACCCGTTCGCTTCACCATGACCTGCAGCCAGCCCCCTCCCCAGGAGTGCTGGCTGTTCTTGTTTCATCGAGCACGATCGCCCGCACGCTGCTTTGCTGTGCCCTGCTCTCCGAAGTCCAGCCGCCGAAGCCGCGTTCGCGATGCGCGCGGGGCTTCCGCTCGATGCCACCAGACGGATAGGACTTCCAAGCGGGGTTTCGACACCCCGGTCACCGTAGCCCGAGGCCCGATTCTTCGCTCACCCCATCCTCGCGGGCCACGCGGGAACGCCCGAGCGGCCATCGGGCTCTTCGCTGAGCCGAACTCGCCCGATTTCCCCCTCTCCGAACGGCACCACCGGTTCGCTTCACCACGACCTTCAGCCAGCACCCTCCCCGAGAATGCTGGCTGATCTCATTTCACCGAGCCCGATGGCCCGCGCGCCGCTCTCCTGCGCCCTACTTCCCGAAGTCCAGCCGCCCTTGCCGAAGCGGCATCGGTATTCGGACTTCGGACTCTGCTGGTGGTGAGCGGCTCGGCCCTGGCGATGACGGGTCTCCCCCACCCAATAAACCGGATGATCTCCTCGCCGCCGCTCTCACCCCCTCCAGCACCTTCCGCGCTGTCTCCCGATCTGTGATCACGGTGATCATGTGCCGACGCCCGCGGCAGCGCGGACATCTCAAAACGTCTTCTCCGAAAACTCTCTTCAGAAGATCCGCCCAGCAAATATACCTCTGACTCTTCGGTGGCTCCCCCAAACCCATCGAGACGTCTTCATCGGCGACGTCGACATCCTTCGGCTCCTTCCGAACCACCGGCCGCGGCACGACCTGATCACGCAATGGCGAAGCAGGTGCAAGCACCCCCTGATACGTCAGCTGGTGCTCACGCGGATGCGGCACGATCGCCGCCAGCCGCGCGAGGAACTGGTAAGGCGTCATGACGAATCCCTTGGTCCCATCTTTCCATGGCTTGCGTAGCAGCCACGAGACCATCCCATCGGGACGCACCTCGAAGCGCTCGAGACTGATGGCGGGCCTCGTCACATAGCGGCAGAGCTTCTCCAGCTGCGCCCGCTGGCCCTTGCGGATCAGCGTCGCTGCGTGCAAAGAGAACCCGTCGGCGTTCATCACCAGGGGAGGCGGCACGTACTGACTCCCCCAACCCAACGACTGGAATGCCCTGGAAAGATCAGGGTCGATGAGGCGTTTGAGCGGCTGCCCAGCACCTGGGCCGAAGGGCACCAGCGACTTCACCGAGGCCGCCTTCAGGGCTGGAAAGAACGCATCATCAAGCGCGTCGCCAAAGTCGAGAAGCTGCTGCTCATGCTCACTCGAATCCGCGAACTCAGCAGGTGCCTCGTCGCCTGCGCGCGGCGGAAGGCCGAGCGCAATCGGATCCAGACCATAGCGCTCCAGCACGCGACGGATACGCTTGATCACGTCGCCGTGGACACGTTCGACCTCATCCGACTTGAGGGGGCCCGTGGGCAGGAACACGGGCGGATCGAAAGGGCCGCGCGTGACGTAGACTCCATCCAAGTAGAGGGAGTGTTGATGTACGTTAAGTCCCAGCTGCAGGTCGTGGTGACACGAATCGGTGGTGCCGTTCGGAGAGGGGGAAATCGGGCGAGTTCGGCTCACCGAAGAGGCCGCTGGCCGCTCGTGCGCTCCCGCGTGGCCGGTGAGGAAGGGGGTAGCGAAGAATCGGTCCCCAGGATACGGTCGCTCGCGTGCCGACACACCGCTTGGAAGTCCTATCCATCCCGTCGCCCTCCAGCCACGCATGTCCACCTTTTCTCGGCAGCGCAAGTCTCGATTGCGCAGCTTCGAGTCCCGTGCCACTTTCGATGGAGACGTTCGCACGTATCGCGAATGGCGATACATCACCGTTCATCCATTTGCGGACGAGCCGGAGCTGCTGGAGCGGCTTTAGTTAGCTCCAGACCAGTGCAAGCTGGCAGACGTTTGGTGGCACACCGGAGACGACGTTGTGTTGTTGCAGACCTGCGCCGGCGGCACATCCCCTTGCCCGACCACACTTCGCTGGCACGGTGATCCGCCTCGCCTGTCCATAGTGGCCGAGACTCCTTCTCCGTCGACAACGATTGAAGAGCTACATGCACTCATGGACCGCATTTCATCGTGCGGCATTCCCAAGCGATTCCGCGGTCGCCACGTGAAGACCCTGTTTCACACATAGTCCAGCTTTCGACCAGCCTGGATACGGATCGGACGTCCAACCCGCCATGTTCATGAGCTGATTAGGAGGCGCGAGCGAGTTCGGATTTGAGTGTCCGGCACGTCGCGCCGAGAGAGTGGACACGAACGAACCTCCCGATAGCGGAGGCGTAAGTGTCGCGGGTTGTCGGTGGTCAGGAGGTCGGCAGTTCAAACGGCAGCTGGAGGCGGATGGAACGCTTCAAGCCGTCTCCATGCCTGGAGCCAGGACTGGAGCGCGGCGTCCATGATGACGAAGGTTGCTCGTCGCGCAGAGACAACGATCCGCCCGGGGATGGGCAGAAGCTGACGGGTGCGGCGCAGTCCGAGCTCGGGCGGCTCGTCGATGTAGTCGGAGGCTCCGGCGAGCGCGCGGAAGGTGTTCAGGAGATTGAACGCCAGCCCGTGAAGGCAGAGCGCCGCCGCGTTGACGCGCTCCGGATCCACGGGAGTGGCGCGGTACTCGATCTCATGGCACCAGACGCGCTCGTAGCCAGGTGGCCTTCCGGGAGGACGCACAGCGTGGATCTCCTCGCAGCCTCGCAGATCGGAGTTGACGGCCAGGCGAATCGCGAAGGGCACTTCCTTCTCGTCCAGCATCTCAAGGATGGCAGGGCCGATCCGAATCCACTACCCGGCTGCGTCGCCGCGGACGAAGACGTTGTCCGACAGGTCGACTCTGGCGCGATCGATGAGCGGCTCGAGCATTTCCTTTGCCCCGCTGGCCGTGTGAACGTTGCCAGACCGCAGCTTGAGGTCGAGCCAGTGCCCGGTTTCGCCGAGCATCACGCCGAGTGGGTGAAAGCCGCGGGTGCGGTAGTACCCATTGTGCTCCGATCCAGCCTGGTGGCCGTGAACCGGGATAGGGTACGAGTCGATGTCGAGCGTGACTTGGCCCAGCTCCTGACCCTCTGCGGCGTGCACCGCCTTCACGGCGGAATCGAAGAGCGCTGTACGCAGGTGCGGCAGGTTCTCTTCGCTGGAGAGCTGCGCGAAGAGCCGCGACAGAGTCGGCTGGGAAGCGACCGCCGCGTCGTCATCGAGCATCGAGAGCCCTTTCTTGTCGCAGGTGGCGATCTTGAAGACGGCGTCGTCCCCCATGTCGGCAGCAGCGGCGGCTTGGGCCGAGTCGATCGCCATGGCGTACGTCGCCGTACGAAGCATCTGCGTCAGCGAGTGCTGAACCCGCATCGGCGAGCGCTCGTCGACGAGCTTCGACGCGAGGCTCGTCGTCAGCCCGAGCCGCTCGTCCATCTCGCAGAGCAGCACAAGCCCGGCGTGGCAGGTGAGCTTCTCGGATCGTCCTTCAACCTTGAGAGATTCGTTGAAACTGGGGTCGATGGCGGTACTGTTGGAGCCACCTATTGGATGTCGGGGCTGATGCGCGTCGTGCGGTTGGAAGGTGTAGCCTCCCGACTTAACCCCGGATCCGTGGGCCTCCAGCCCTCACCTCGTGAATATGGTGGGTGGAATGATCACCGAGGCCGACGGCCTGATGGACCTCTTGGCCTTCGATCTCCAAGAGGCCATGGGTTCCGGAACCAAGCTCGAGGTGCTCTTGCCCTTCCCAGCAGGGCTTCTCGCTCTGCTGGTTCTGGCCGGCGCAAGCCGTGGCACAGTGCACAGCAAGGCCTTCGCGAGGAGCGTTGACCTGGACGGGGTCGTTGCGCTGCCAGTTCTCGGCGAGCCAGCGGGGGGCCGCTCTGGCGAGACAGCGTCCGGGGACGAAACCTGAAATTGTTCCGCATGGCACTCGCGCGTCGGGGCGCGGTGGACCCTTTGGGGTGATGATGGACTTCATGCACTCCCCCGACCCTGGTCCCGGCGCCGCGACCGAACTGGCAGAACTCGGCCGCGAAGCGCGCTGGCTCGCCCGCGTGGCCGGGCGGTTGATCGCCGATCCCGCTCTGGCGGAGGACGCCTGCCAGGACACCTGGCTGGCGGCTCACCGAAGAAGCCGAAGCGCCGTTCCCGCTCGCGCGGAACTCTTGAAGGGTTTGCGCGGCTTCGTCTCCGTGGCAAGGCGCGGCGAGCGGCGACGGCGCGATCGAGAGCGTCGAGCGGCCCGCGACGAGCGACTGCCCTCCGCCGCGGACATCGCTGCCCGCGACGAGCAGATCGAGCGCATGTGGACGGCGGTCGCCGAGCTGCAGGAGCCGCTGCGCTCGACGCTCGTGCTGCACTACCGGCACGAGGCGACGACGGCGGAGATCGCCGAGCGCCTCGGTCTCGCCCAGGACACCGTGCGCTGGCGCCTGCGCAAGGGCGTCGCGGAACTCCGATCGAAGCTCGACCGAGACGAGGCAGGCGGGGGGCTCGCCGCTATGGCGGTGCTGTTGTCCCGGAAGAGCGTGTCGGCCTCTGCGGTGGTCACGGGTGGAGCGGCGCTGACGGCCGCCTCGTTCTCGCTGCACAAGGTCCTCTTCGGCGCCGTGGCGGCCGTGGCAGCGACCTGTCTTCTTTGGATGGCCCTGGACGTGCCGACGGCGCTGGAGCCGGCTTCCGCCCTCGGGCCTGGAGTGCTGGAGTCGGCGACGGTCTTGCCGCTTCCAGGCACCACACAGGCGACCGACGGCGAACCGGAGACGCGCGTGGCGCTCGCCGCGGCGAGGGAGAGTGCCGAGCCGACTTCCCAGGATCTCGCGCTGGCGCCGCCCGACGAGTGGACGCTGCGCGCCGTCGACGAGAGTGGTCATCCGGTTCCGGAGGCGGAGGTTCATATCGCCCTTTCGGGCCAGGAGCTGACCCGAAAGGTGCTCGGCGAAACCGACGCGAACGGGGACTTCTCCATCGACGCCTGGCCCGGGCAGCCGGTGTCGCTCTGGACCGAGAAGTCCGGCTACCAGAACGGGTTCGCCGACCTACGCCGACGCGGTGGGGAAAGCCGCGATCTTGGCGAGCTGGTGATGCCACCGGCCGCGGCCCTTTACGCCCGGATCGTGGATGAGTTCGGTCGAGGGGTCCCCGGTGCGGTTCTCTTCGTCGAACGCTCTCCTGACCTGGCCGGACAATGGGGTCTTCCACCCGGCCGAGAGGACTGGCGGGTCGCTGACGCGAACGGATCGATCGGGTGGACGAACCTGTCACCAGCGACGCGCCGATTCTGGATCCACACGAACCTCTATCGTGACCGGATCGTGGCGTGGGATGGCGCGTCGGAAGGCACGGATTCGACGTCACCGGCCATTTGGCGCGTCGTGGAGGGAGACGTGCTTCACGGACGCGTCGAAGGACGGCCCGCGGGAGAATCTCCCCCGGCCTCCGAGAATGCTGCCCTGCTGGTCGTTGCGCATCTGGGAGCCAGTTCGTTCGGGAGCGCGGACTTCCTGGGCGGGCCGACCGCCCAGTTCTTCGGTCGTGGGCCGTCGTCCACGCTCGAGGACGACGGATCGTTCACGCTCCGTGGGCTGCATCCGGGTGCGACGTACCGGCTTTGCATGAGGGAGTCGTACCCGCGGGAGACGGCCTTCAACCGGAGCCTGGGGGTGATGGACGCCTTCAGTCTCTGTGAGCCCAAAGACGTTTCGGCGGAGGCCGGAACGGTCGTTCTCCAATGGCGTCGGCCAGCGAGCGTGACGTTCCGTGTCGAGGTTTCCGGTCGCGGTGACTGGCCGACGGACCTTCGGGCCAGTTCGATGAATCAGGCTCTGGGTGCGGCCCTTCGACAGCACGGCGCCCTCGTCCCGGACGAGTCCGGGCGTTGCACGGTCGAGACTCTTCCCACAGGGCGCGGCAAGGCCTCCCTGGCGATCTCGTCGAAGGGTTACTCGCCGGCTTTCGTCGAGTTCGAGGCGCTCGAGGCTGGCGACGAGGTCGACGTTGGTGTGCTGGAGCTTCGGCCCGTTCCGAGGGCTAGGGTTCTGGTGAAGGACGCAGCCACGGGGGAGGGGGTCGAAGGAGCTTCGGTCTACACGTCCAGAGAGCAGCGTGGGGCGCCCGCGCCCCAGCGTCCGGCGGTGGCCATGACGGATGGCTCCGGGTGGGCCGACGTCGAGTTCCACGAGTCGAGTACCCAGGCGATCTCCGTTCGCCATCCCGAATTCGCCGAGCGCGTTCTGAAGGGTCAGGCACTCGAGTCCGGTCAGCAGCTCGTGGTCGAGCTACGGAAGGGGGGTCAGGCGATCGTCATCGTCAGCGGCGAGGTACTGGGCCAGCGCATCCTCTGCAAGCCGATCAGCGGTGAGGCCGCGCTCGGCCCAACCGTTCGGCGGACGAATGCTCTCTCGGGCCTCCGGATCGAGTCCCGGGAGCCCGACGCCACCGGCCGCGCCACGTTCGATCACCTCGTGGCGGGCGAGTACGAGTTCTTCACGTTCGGAGGTGAGCTCTCGATCGCAGAGTCGACGCGTCTCATGAGCCCTGCCCGAAGGGCCGGTTCCGTGCGAGCGACGGTCACGGACGGCGCGTCCATCACGGTGGAGCTCGATGGTTCCAGCCCTTTCGTTCTCGAGGGGACACTCACCATGGACGGTGCGCCGCTCGCCGGTGCGAAGGTCAGCCTGTTCGATCCGCTGCGACACGACGGTGAAGCTCTTTGGCGTCTCCAGCAGGGCTACCGGATCCCCACTTGCGTGACTGCACGGGACGGCAGGTACACGCTCGAGCACACAGAAGCAGGTGAGTTCCTCCTCGTGATTCAGTCGGACCGATGCGTCGTGGCCCAGGAGCAGCCCGTCGTGCTCGACTCGCCCCTGCACAAGCTGGACCTCGACCTCACGAGGTGCGTGGTGGAGGGCCGAGTCGTCGACTCCAGCGGTGCCCCCGTGGCCGATCAGGTCATCCTCGCCCGCCTGAGCCGAGACAAGCAGGATCCGCTCCGGAACGCGCACTCCGATCACCGCGTGAGAACCGGCGCCGACGGGCACTACCGGCTCGTGGGTCTCCCTGGGGGCAAGTCGTTCTCGATCCAGAGTCACGGTCGAGGCTGGCAGGGCACGTACGCTGGCCCCTTCCGTCTCGAGGAGGGCGAGGTCCGGGGGGACGTCGACCTGGTGACGGACCGGTCGGCGGATCTGACGATCACGGTCGATCGGGGGAGCGATGCCGCACGTCGAATCGAGGTGGAGCTTCGAATGATCGAAGCGTTCCCCGAGACGGGGGGCGGTCTACCGAAGTCCGCTACCCACCGGCGCAGGGTCAGCATCAGGGAGGGCACCCGGTCGACGACCGCCGAGGACCTGACCCCCGGCCGCTACACGGTGGAGTGGCAGCACGCCGGCCGGGTCGTCGCCTCGAAAGAGGTGGACGTGTCGCTCGATGTGGACAACCGGATCTCGTTCGAGGAATAGGGTCGGCGCGGCACGTCGGAAACCCGGTTTCCTCGGCCGCGGAATTCGTTGGTACTCGCCCGGACAGGTGGACTAGAGGGGCCATGTGGAACACAAGACTACCTGGATGGATCGGCGCGGCGTTCATGGGCGCCAGCGCGGCGAGCGCACATGGTCTTCTCTGGTCCGCGGCCGTCGATATCCCAACCGACGGATAGGACTTCCAAGCGGGGTTTCGACACCCCGGTCACCGTAGCCCGAGGCCCGATTCTTCGCCACCCCCATCCTCGCGGGCCACGCGGGAACGCCCGAGCGGCCATCGGGCTCTTCGCTGAGCCGAACTCCCCCGATTTCCCCCTCTCCGAACGGCACCACCGGGTCGCTTCACCACGACCTTCAGCCAGCACCCTCCCCGAGAATGCTGGCTGATCTCATTTCACCGAGCCCGATGGCCCGCGCGCCGCTCTCCTGCGCCCTACTTCCCGAAGTCCAGCCGCCCTTGCCGAAGCGGCATCGGTATTCGTACTTCGGACTCTGCTGGTGGTGAGCGGCTCGGCCCTGGCGATGACGGGTCTCCCCCACCCAATGAACCGGATGATCTCCTCGCCGCCGCTCTCACCCCCTCCAACACCTTCCGCGCTGTCTCCCGATCTGTGATCACGGAGATCATGTGCCGACGCCCGCGGCAGCGCGGACATCTCAAAACGTCTTCTCCAAAAACTCTCTTCAGAAGATCCGCCCAGCAAATAGACCTCTGACTCTTCGGTGGCTCCCCCAAACCCATCGAGACGTCTTCATCGGCGACGTCGACATCCTTCGGCTCCTTCCGAACCACCGGCCGCGGCACGACCTGATCGCGCAATGGCGAAGCAGGTGCAAGCACACCCTGATACGTCAGCTGGTGCTCACGCGGATGCGGCACGATCGCCGCCAGCCGCGCGAGGAACTGGTAGGGCGTCATGACGAATCCCTTGGTTCCATCTCTCCATGGCTTGCGTAGCAGCCACGAGACCATCCCATCGGGACGCACCTCGAAGCGCTCGAGACTGATGGCGGGCCTCGTCACATAGCGGCAGAGCTTCTCCAGCTGCGCCCGCTGGCCCTTGCGGATCAGCGTCGCTGCGTGCAACGAGAACCCGTCGGCGTTCATCACCAGGGGAGGCGGCACGTACTGACTCCCCCAACCCGACGACTGGAATGCAAGGCCGAGATCAGGGTCGATGAGGCGTTTGAGCGGCTGCCCAGCACCTGGGCCGAAGGGCACCAGCGACTTCACCGAGGCCGCCTTCAGGGCTGGAAAGAACGCATCATCACGCGCGTCGCCAAAGTCGAGAAGCTGCTGCTCATGCTCACTCGAATCCGCGAACTCAGCAGGTGCCTCGTCGCCTGCGCGCGGCGGAAGGCCGAGCGCAATCGGATACAGACCATAGCGCTCCAGCACGCGACGGATACGCTTGATCACGTCACCGTGGACACGTTCGACCTCATCCGACTTAAGGGGGCCCGTGGGCAGGAACACGGTAAAATTCACTCGGACCCGTTGGAGCTAGGTCATCATTCCGTAGCGCCCAGTCGGACAGAGTCGACGCATAGTCTTTGGAGATGACGGCGAGGGTCGGGCTGCATGGCGTTGACCTCATGAGTGCCTTGGCTGCTCGATGTCGGTTTAGTTGCTCGTATGGCGCGGAGAGATGAAAGCTGCTAATCCTTATTGCTGAGATGTTCCCATACGCGTTGAATCCCTCGCTGACCATCTTCTCGGATGAGGGTTTCGGTAGCCACACCGTCGCTGTACTTGACGTGCCATCGCGACGACGTCATTTCTCGACTCTCGCTCGAAATCGAAGGATGGAACTGCACGACGTCCTCCCTCTGACTGAGCGGCCCAGATACGCATGCAACGGCGCCTTCACCGTCGCGGATGTCGCGAATGATCACCGACGCGCAGCCAAAAGCAACTATTCTCTCGCCAATGTGAGTAGTGGAGACCAAACGGTAGAACCCGTCCGGCAAAATCTTCGATTCATTCTTCATCAAGTTCACTCTCAATAAGATGCCTTACTCTCGCGGCCTCATTGTGCACGCGATTCTTCACAAGGCCTAAATCATCGTCCATAGGGCGGTCGCCAAGCACGCTCTTCCCGGTCCAGCTCGCGACAATAGCGTCCAGGGCACGCAGGCTAATCATCGTATCATCGATCCCTCCATCACGGACATGCTGTACTCGGTTGAATGCAACTTGGTAGTGCTGCTGGATTCTAGCGCCTGCCTTCGGGATGACAAACTTCGGGAGAATGCGAGAGTAAGACTGGCGTAGTGGTGCGAGATGCAGGTACGTAAAGAAGGTCCCCCAGTCTTCAGCGAGCGAGGCCTCACGACATAATTCTCCGAGACGATCACTGTCAATTGCTGTAACTGTACTAATCGCGCTGCCTGTTGCCTTCCCATCTCGGGAAGCCAATGCCGCAGAAACAGTATCGCCATTTACTGCCGCCCTTGTTCTTTCCGCGCCGATGCTCAAGCACGACTGCTCAAGGAAGCGCAGCTGGTCCTTGATTGTCGCCTTCCGAAATATCTCGCTGGCCAAAGAAGCCGCTAGCTGGTGCTCATCTCCGGGCGGAGCTAGCTTCAGCTGCTCTCGCCCCGCTCCGGCCGCTGTTCTAGCCGTGCCCGCGCGATCAAATGTCTCCCCAGGCGGCTCGCTCGTTTCGACCCTGTCGCATGACGCACAGGCAAGTAGCAACGCGATCAGCGAACATCTTTTCAGTGTCAGTACCTTGACGGATTCGATCGAACTGTAGCTATTATTCACAGAAGTTCCGTGTAGGAGAAATTGTCGATCCATTCCGTTGGGCCCTTGAGGAACCGAAAATTCGCTTGCCAGGTCAAGCCGCGGTTAAGGCGGAACCAGCCAGTTGGTAGTTGGAGGCGGCAGAACTCCACATAGGTTCGCTGCTGTTCATAGGTGTCACCGGTAGAGCCCACGTAGTTTGCCATAAACGTTGTTGGGTCATCCCTGCTGCGAAGCTCGACAGACGGATAGGACTTCCAAGCGGGGTGTCGACACCCCGGTAACCGTAGCCCGGGGCCCGATTCTTCGCTACCCCCATCCTCGCGGGCCACGCGGGAGCGTCCGAGCGGCTATCGAGCTTCTCGCTGAGCCGAACTCCCCCGATTTCCCCCTCTCCGAACGGCACCACCGGTTCACTTCACCACGACCTTCAGCCAGCACCCTCCCCGAGAGTGCTGGCTGATCTCATTTCACCGAGCCCGATGGCCCGCGCCCCGCTCTCCTGCGCCCTACTTCCCGAAGTCCAGCCGCCCTTGCCGAAGCGGCATCGGTATTCGGACTTCGGACTCTGCTGGTGGTGAGCGGCTCGGCCCTGGCGATGATGAGTGTCCCCCACCCAATGAACCGGATGATCTCCTCGCCGCCGCTCTCACTCCCTCCAGCACTCTCCGCGCTATCTCCCGATCTGTGATCACGGAGATCATGTGCCGACGCCCGCGGCAGCGCGGACATCTCAAAACGTCTTCTCCGAATACTCTCTTCAGAAGATCCGCCCAGCAAATATAGCTCTGACTCTTCGGTGGCTCCCCCAAACCCATCGAGACGTCTTCATCGGCGACGTCGACATCCTTCGGCTCCTTCCGAACCACCGGCCGCGGCACGACCTGATCGCGCAATGGCGAAGCAGGTGCAAGCACCCCCTGATACGTCAGCTGGCGCTCACGCGGATGCGGCACGATCGCCGCCAGCCGCGCGAGGAACTGGTAGGGCGTCATGACGAATCCCTTGGTCCCATCTTTCCATGGCTTGCGTAGCAGCCACGAGACCATCCCATCGGGACGCACCTCGAAGCGCTCGAGACTGATGGCGGGCCTCGTCACATAGCGGCAGAGCTTCTCCAGCTGCGCCCGCTGGCCCTTGCGGATCAGCGTCGCTGCGTGCAACGAGAACCCACCTGCGTTCATCACCAGCGGAGGCGGCACGTACTGACTCCCCCAACCCGACGACTGGAATGCAAGGCCGAGATCAGGGTCGATGAGGCGTTTGAGCGGCTGCCCAGGTGGATGCCAGCGAACCCCGCTCAGCCGCGCTATTTTTCTATTGCGCGCAATAGAGGATTGTTCGATGCGGCGGGACTTGAGAGCGTTCCGTCTTGATAAATCACCACGCCCTCGCCTTTATACATGACGCCGTTTATTAGTATTTCTCTATTTCTACAATCTTTAGATGTCACCATGTAGCGGTTATCGCCATAACTAAATAATAGCTCGCCATGATTTGGGACCATTGCTAATCGGGAGTTATCAATGACATTCATTGAAACGTCATCCGCTTTTGATCTAACAATCCCGACCATCATAAAGTTAGGGAACCTGAAGTACTCGACGTCGTTTACTGCGTGACCTTTTCCGTCGGAAGTTGTCGGGGAGGGCTCAGTGAGTTGAGAGTCCGAAGGAAGGTGCTTGCCTAAAGCTTCCACGTCGCGTGCGTCTTGGACTGATGCATGGTCATTATCTTTTGATCCGCAGGAGTTCAAGGTAGAAAGCGCTATGGCCACAATGGTAACGAAATTCAGTGTAGGCCTGAGTGGGTACTTCATGTCTTTTCTTTAGCGGAGGCTTCTCTGTGCAGTAGAGGGCAGGCACCATACCAGTCGATGGTGCCCGCCTCCGTTTCGAGGAACATTGCCTCGGCCGACGGATAGGACTTCCAAGCGGGGTGGCGACACAGCTCCCACCGTAGCCTGGGGCCCTATTCTTCGCCACCCATCTTCCCCACCGACCACGCGGCAGCGCCTCAGCGGCCATCGGCCCGGTCCAACGAGCTAAGCACCCCCGGTTCGGCCTCTCCGACCGGCACCACCGGTTCGCTTCACCACGACCTGCAGCCAGCACCCTCCCCGAGAATGCTGGCTGATCTCATTTCACCGAGCCCGATGGCCCGCGCGCCGCTCTCCTGCGCACTACTTCCCGAAGTCCAGCCGCCCTTGCCGATGCGGCATCGGTATTCGTACTTCGGACTCTGCTGGTGGTGAGCGGCTCGGCCCTGGCGATGACGGGTCTCCCCCACCCAATGAACCGGATGATCTCCTCGCCGCCGCTCTCACCCCCTCCAGCACCTTCCGCGCTGTCTCCCGATCTGTGATCACGGAGATCATGTGCCGACGCCCGCGGCAGCGCGGACATCTCAAAACGTCTTCTCCGAAGACTCTCTTCAGAAGATCCGCCCAGCAAATATAGCTCTGACTCTTCGGTGGCTCCCCCAAACCCATCGAGACGTCTTCATCGGCGACGTCGACATCCTTCGGCTCCTTCCGAACCACCGGCCGCGGCACGACCTGATCGCGCAATGGCGAAGCAGGTGCAAGCACCCCCTGATACGTCAGCTGGTGCTCACGCGGATGCGGCACGATCGCCGCCAGCCGCGCGAGGAACTGGTAGGGCGTCATGACGAATCCCTTGGTCCCATCTTTCCATGGCTTGCGTAGCAGCCACGAGACCATCCCATCGGGACGCACCTCGAAGCGCTCGAGACTGATGGCGGGCCTCGTCACATAGCGGCAGAGCTTCTCCAGCTGCGCCCGCTGGCCCTTGCGGATCAATGTCGCTGCGTGCAACGAGAACCCACCTGCGTTCATCACCAGCGGAGGCGGCACGTACTGACTCCCCCAACCCGACGACTGGAATGCCCTGGAAAGATCAGGGTCGATGAGGCGTTTGAGCGGCTGCCCAGCAGCTACGTTGGGCACCGTGTCGACACCCCGCTTGGAATACCTATCCGTCTAGCGGCACCAGTGACTTCACCGAGGCCGCCTTCAGGGAAGGGAAGAATGAGCCATCGCGCGCATCGCCGAAGTCCAGGAGCGGCTGCTCATGGGCGCACTCCTCCGCGTGCTCCCAGGGGGCCTCGTCGCCTTGGGGTTGCGGCAGTCCGAGAGCGCTTGGGTCCAGGCCGTAGCGCTCTAGCACGCGGCGGATGCGCGCGATCGCGTCGCCGTGAACCTGCTTGACCTCAGCCGACGTGAGAGGAGCGATGCACAGCGCCACGTAGCCGGGAAGACCCTTCGAGGTCCCCTGCTCCCCGCTGGACCGAGCGAAGTGCTCGACGATGTACTCGGCCATCGGAGACTCCGCGGCGAGCCGTGCCCCCCTGGATGAGAGACTTGAGGTGGATCTGAATTCCATGCGAGGACGATAGCCGCTGGAATGGACGTCGTCGACGCGTGGGGAGTCTAGTTCGCGTAGGGTCGGGTGCGATGGGCGTCAGTACGTGATCTCGGTCAGCCCCCCCCCTGTCACTGTGATTCGCTTCTTGGGCGCACCAGGAAGGCCGACGAGATAAGTCCCCGCAGGAATCCCCTCGAGTAGAGTCGAATTGTGGGCACTCAGCAGGAAAGACGAGGAATAGGGCGAGAGGCGCGTCCTGCTGGCGAGTTCACCCGTCTTCAGCTCCGGGTCTGGCTCCATGGACAGATGCACCCGTTCGACTAGCGAGCGCGCAGCCGAGTCCTCTCGGATCATGCGGAGTGATCCGAACTCCAGGATCAGATGGGAACCACGGTCGACCGCTGCAACGACTCGACGACCCTCCCCTCGCCTTTGATTCTCCCAAAGCTGAGAGGCCGGCAGGACCATGAGGTAGCCGACATGCGTCGCTTCACCCGGGTGGTTGACGATCACCCCGTCCGGTGGCATGGCCTGGCAGTCGCTTTCTGAGATTGGGAAGCCGGAGACCGACTCTGGCATGACGCCATAGACGGGAACGTACATCAGGCTGCCCGCGCTGCGAGCGATGACATTCGTCTCAGCCCGCGCCGTGCAGAAGAGTGAGTCAACGTCCTTGTCGAGCGCGACATCTCCCTGTACATCGATCAAGAGCGAGTTGGCGCCAGCGTCGGTTCGGCGAATGAGTTGTGATACCGCCGCTTCGCCCCCGATGTGGTATTTGCCGAGAGGGACACCATCGAGATGGAGTAGGCCGTCGACGCCTACCTCACCGAAGCATCGAGCCGCTTGACTACCAAGGCAGCAACTCTGGGCGTAATCGCTCCCGGAGAGCCGAAGGCTCACAGAGCCCAGCGGCTCATCGACCGTGACCACGATGGGTTCTGAGTCCATCCTTGGGCCTACACGCTCCGAGAATATCTGACGCGTCCCGGGTTCGAATGCCGAGAGCTCGCCGGACAGGACGACCATGACCCTGAGCCACTCGGTGCTCTGCGGAATAGACCCAACGTAACCTTCTGCGTGCGGTGTGCCTTGGATCAGGTTGTAGGAGGACTCGAATCCGGCTCTCACCAGGATCTCACCGCGGAACGGTCGCCCCGACAGGTCCCTGATGTACACACCACGGTACTCGGCAGGCTTCAGAGTCACGGACGCGGGGCTCTCTCGCGTCGATGCCAGCAGTTGTTCGCCGCTCACATGGACAGGTGCCCAGTCCTGGGCGCGCACCTCCACCCGGAAGGTATCGTCCGCATACTGCCGGACGTCCAGCCGGAACGCTCCCCCGATGCGCCGCGTGGTCACCGTGGGGGTCATCTCCCAGGCTCCCACCTGCCCAAGAAATTCTACGTTGTAGTCGACCCTTTTCAAGGGGATCGGCGTTCCAGCTTCATCGAGAAGGAGAAGGTGGCTAGCGATATCATGCAGCGCCAAGACGCCGCCGTCCGGGCCGATCGGATTCAGCTGAGCGACTTTCGGGAAGATCAGTCCATAGTCGCCACTTTTCGACTCCACGAACTCGTAGCCGGCTTCCCTGACGATCACCGTTTCACCACCGATTAGTTCGGGAAGCGTGAGGCTGCCATCCTCAGCGGAGACATAGGTCACGCCCTCCTGGAATGAATCGCTGCCGCGGTCGACGCTGAAGGCCACGCCACCCAGGGGAGCGCTTTTGGTGACCTCCTCCACCAGAAGCCGTCGCGTTGGCAGAAGCGTGAGCCGTCGGACGGGACCGTCGGAGAGGGACAACTCGGCCCAGGTCACCATGCTTCCGAAGGCTGCCGCAGCCATCAGATTGACCGAGCTGAGGACCTCGCAGTAACCGTCCTCATCGGTCCGTTCCTGAAGCAGTGCGTCCCCCTCGGCGAGACGAACACCCGGACCGCACCCATAGAAGGACACGGCGGCACCGACCACGACTGCTCCCTGTTCGTCGAATACCTGAACTCGACACACTGCACTCGGCGTAAGAGCGATGGTCGCGAATGGTGCGGGCCAAAGTGGATCTTGCTTTACCTTCATCGCCATGCCGTCTGTCGAGAACCGCTCGCTCTCGTACCCAGCGGCCAGGACGAGAAAGTCCGCGTCAGCCTTCCCTCCGAGGGTGACGAATCCGAGATCATCGGCCCTGTGAGTCACCCCGCTCGGCACCTGGATCCGGGCGAATGGAATGCCCGTACCGGACCCTTTGGACACGATGCGGAGGTGCGCAATCTCCATCGGAGAGCCGGGACCAGCTACATCGTCTCGCTGGACCGACTCACGCTCCCTCCGCACTCCCGGGTCAGCCAGGCTCTCTGCGCCTGCTGCAACAGCAGAACGGCTGCTCTGGCTTGCAGGAAGTGACAGGTCCTCTTCGGAGTCGCCCGTTCCTGTCAACAGGTAGGCCAGGAACAAGGCCGCCATCAGGGGGACGGCGATCCGCAGCAGGGTCTTGGTCATCATGGTTGGGTGCGGGAGAGAGCGCGGGCAAGTAGAGCTGCTCGAGACTATCTCGATCGTATGAGCGTGTCGTGCATTGGCGAACTCGAGTCGTGCGCCGGCCGGACTGAGAGCCGAGGCGCATTGAACCACGCGTGGCGATGGTCAAGTCACGTCGAACTTCGCGCAGGATTGCGTTTCAGGCGACGCGTGGCTCGGGTTCGCCAATACACGACACGCTTCAGGTCGGAAGCTCAGTCGCAGTGATATGCGTCCGGGACGAGCTGCCCGGTCGTCCCATTGGGCGTGACACCATCCGAGAGAAGAACCTCCCAGTCATAGAGCGGGCATCCGCCTTGGAAGCGCACATAGCGCCCGAGACTGTCGGGATCGATCTTGTAGAGCTGCTCTCCTGTCACCGGATGAGTTGTCAGATGGTAGGTGCGTCCGATCGAAGGAATCTTCATCGTTTTTCCACCATTGGACACCTCGGTCTGGAGTCCACCATTGTGGCCTCCGGGAGTGGTGTGGAACGTGCCGTCCGGTTGAATCCTCTCTCCTGCGAAGGCGGCGAGAGCGAGAAGGGAGGTGGCGAACAGTGTCAACGGGATCTTAATCATCATTCTTGGCGTGGGTCTTGTGGGAAGAAGGAGCGTGCTCGAAAGTGACACGCCCTGGCATCCGGTAGAAGGTCATTCCGAAGCCCTCTGTGTATGGCGTCGTTTCGAAGGTGGTTGCGAGAGATGTTCGAGTTTTTTTGGTATCGTTCAGCAGGGGCCTTTTTTGGCTTGAAGCCCTCGTCGGAGAATTCGCTTGTGCCCTTACGGATAGGACTTCCAAGCGGGGTGTCGACACAGCTCCCACCGTAGCCCTGGGGCCCGATTCTTCGCCACCCATCTTCCCCACCGACCACGCGGCAGCGCCTCAGCGGCCATCGGCCCGGTCCAACGAGCTAAGCACCCCCGGTTCGGCCTCTCCGACCGGCACCACCGGTTCGCTTCACCACGACCTTCAGCCAGCACCCTCCCCGAGAATGCTGGCTGATCTCATTTCACCGAGCCCGATGGCCCGCGCGCCGCTCTCCTGCGCACTACTTCCCGAAGTCCAGCCGCCCTTGCCGAAGCGGCATCGGTATTCGTACTTCGGACTCTGCTGGTGGTGAGCGGCTCGGCCCTGGCGATGACGGGTCTCCCCCACCCAATGAACCGGATGATCTCCTCGCCGCCGCTCTCACCCCCTCCAACACCTTCCGCGCTGTCTCCCGATCTGTGATCACGGAGATCATGTGCCGACGCCCGCGGCAGCGCGGACATCTCAAAACGTCTTCTCCGAAGACTCTCTTCAGAAGATCCGCCCAGCAAATAGACCTCTGACTCTTCGGTGGCTCCCGCAAACCCATCGAGACGTCTTCATCGGCGACGTCGACATCCTTCGGCTCCTTCCGAACCACCGGCCGCGGCACGACCTGATCGCGCAATGGCGAAGCAGGTGCAAGCACGCCCTGATACGTCAGCTGGTGCTCACGCGGATGCGGCACGATCGCCGCAACCCGCGCGAGGAACTGGTAGGGCGTCATGACGAATCCCTTGGTCCCATCTTTCCATGGCTTGCGTAGCAGCCACGAGACCATCCCATCGGGACGCACCTCGAAGCGCTCGAGACTGATGGCGGGCCTCGTCACATAGCGGCAGAGCTTCTCCAGCTGCGCCCGCTGGCCCTTGCGGATCAGCGTCGCCGCGTGCAACGAGAACCCACCTGCGTTCACCACCAGCGGAGGCGGCACGTACTGACTCCCCCAACCCGACGACTGGAATGCCCTGGAAAGATCAGGGTCGATGAGGCGTTTGAGCGGCTGCCCAGCACCTGGGCCGAAGGGCACCAGCGACTTCACCGAGGCCGCCTTCGACTCATTGCGCTGCACCACGGCTCGGCCAACGCCGCGCGCACGGCGGACATCATCCGGCGACGACCGAACAAGCTACCTGCCGCCCCTGCCTCCCTGACCGAAGCAGCCAGCTTTCCGGACGCCTTCGACCCCTGGTTCGCGGATGCGTGGGGTGGTCGAGAGAAAGCGCTGAGGTTCCATGCGCTCGCCTCCATGGAGCTCTTTGGCACCTCGCCCGCGGGCTTCCTGTTCTTCGGCAAGGCCGGCTGGGTCTTCTCCAGCGCGCTGCACTCGATGGAGAGCTTCACGGGCACAGCGCCGCTCTCCGGCGTCCAGCTCCGCGCCTGGCAGAGGTCCCTGGAGGACCGGCGCAGCTGGCTCCAGGCCCGAGGTATCGATCACGCCGTCGTGCTCGTCCCCCACAAGTCGTCCGTCTATCCCGAGCTCCTACCCGACAGCATCCAGCGCCACCGCGGCGTGTCCCGGCGCGAGCAGCTGTACGCCTGGATGGAAGAGCACACGGACGTCGTCATGATCGACGTGGCCCCGGCGATGATCGCGGCCAAGCCGTCGCCGGGCGTGCTCGAAGGCGCAGAGACGACGCTCACCAACATCTACTCGCCCCACGGCGTTCACTGGACGGCCGTTGGAGCCCATGCGGGCCACGTCCCCGTTGCCGAGTACCTGCACGAGCACCACGGCGCGCCGCCGCCCCGGCCCCTCGACGCTTTTGAGATCATCAAGCACGAGAAAAGCGGCGACAGCTGGGCCAGCCGCATGCTGCTCGACGGCGTCATTCATATGAATGATCTAGAGCTCCGACCCAAGGAGCCCGACGGCGTGCGCTACGGACGGCCCCCCGGCGGCACGATCAAGGACGTGCAGTCCACGCACCCTGACGCGTCACGCCCCCGCGTTCTGCTCGTGCACGACTCGTTCGGCACGGACATTCGGCCGCTCCTGTCCTGGCATGCGTCGGTGCTGGAGTCGCGATGGCGCGGCTGGGTCGAGAAGGACGTCGTCGAGCGCGTGAAGCCCGACATCGTGATCGAGCTCTACACCGAAGTGGTGCTGGAGACGCGCAAGCCCTACCGGCGCCCCGAATACCTCGGCGATGGGGCGCGCGCTCAATTCGAGGCCGCCCAAGTGGTACATCGGGTCGACCTGAGTGAGCCCCTCAAGTTCGACTCAAAGCCATTCCAACAGACCGCAACCTATGCGGACGGCACGGCTCGCGTGGTGCTGCACCGCGGCCCCTCCCGTCCGGCGATCGAACCTCGACTGGAGGGGCTGCCAGAGACGGTTGAGCTCTTCATGGCCCTGGATATCACGGCGAAGGTTCCGGGGACCATCGGGGTGTATCCGGCGCTGTCCCTCGACAGACTCCCCACGGAGGGTGAGATCATCCCGGTGGAGGTTCCTGGAGCCGACGATCCGGAGGCGGGCCCTACGCTGATTCCGCTGCTGCCGCTGCCTGCCAACGCGAAGATCTGGCTGTTCCTTCCGCCGAACCTCCAGGAGGTCGAGATCCGCAGCATCGAGTTCCGAGCGCTGGAGCGTCGAGACGGCTGACGTTCGACGGTGAGGCCGAAGGCGGTTATGGTGCGGGCTATGGAACCCGTAGGCTGCCTTTCGAACCTGATCGCGATCTTCGCCGCCATCGGCGCTCTCTTTGTCGGCTGGGGCTCCGAGTCAGAGGCTCCGCGGCCGGCCGCCGTCGAGCGCAGCGCGCCGCGCCGCTCTGGGGCGCCCGGGGTGGGGACGCCCCAGGTGGAGGTGCGCCTGGCGTTCGACGCGGAGGCGGTCCTCAAGCTAACGCCGGAGGAAGCCGCGACGCTCATAGACGAGACGATTGCCGCACTCCGCAGCCGCTTTCCGCCATCCCGTGTGAAGCGCATCGACACCCCCCACGGCGGAATCCAGCTGAGCCTGAGCGGCCCGTCGCGCCTCAGCGATGAGCAGATCCGGCGGCTGGGGACGACGCCTAACCCATCCTTTCGCCTCGCCATGACCGCGCGGCCGGAGGACATCGGTGAGAACATCACGGCGGAGGGCGAGGAGGCTTTGGATCTGAGGAAGGAGACCGAGCGCGCCTTGGAGTATGTGCGAAGTGCTGGCGCTGGAGCAGGCGCCGGAACAATCCCCGGTGCAGACGCCGTCCAGAGGGAATCGATCGCCAAGTACAACGTGCTGGCCCGCGCCGAGGGCGGCCCACCGGAGGGGCTATTCTTCGCCTGGGAGCCACGCGAGGAGGGCCGTGCCGAGCTCATTGCACTGGTGCTGGAGAAGCGTGAAGACTGGCGCTTTGACTCCGGATGCGTCGACGACTTCTATCTAAGCTACGACCAGAACGAGCGGCCCGCACTGGGCTTCAACGTCGCGGCGGCGGACCACGATCGGTTCGAGGCCTTCACGGACGCGCACGAGGGCCAGCAGCTGGCCATTGTGCTGGGCAGTGACATCCTGACCCGGCCCAACCTCAACTCAGCTCTGCGAACGGGCGGGGTGATCACAGGCGGGCGCTTCGGCTTCAAGAAGTCAGACGTTGAGTTCTTCGTCCAGATGCTGACGACCAAGCCCCTGCCCGTGGCCATGCGGCTGGTGTCGATCGAGCGCCGCTAGGCAAACCCCTCATCCCATCTCCAGTCGTCGCTGCAGCCGACCGTCTCGGCTCCACACCACCTGTAGCGCGAGGAAGTACAGCTTCAGCAGAAACGCCAGAGCAAACACCCCCGCTGACACGAGATCCTCCGGCCCCGACGCCCGCGCCCACGTCGCCTGCAGGGCTACGTAGCCCCACAGCGGCGCCACCACCAGCGGCCGCACCCCCATCGTCGCGCGATCGAACCGCCCGAACAGGTACATCATCCCGATGGCCACCACCACCGGCGACCCGTGGCGCGCCACCTCGGCGAACGACTCGCCCGGCACGCGCCCCAGCCGCGCGAGCGCTGCGCCGAACGCCGCCAGCGCAGACACCGCGAGCACCATCAGCCACGCCTCTCGGAAGTGGGCATCCCGGCCAGGCTCAGCGGACGTGGCGACCGTGGGCCGGTCGAGTACGAAGAACAGGAAGAAGTACAGGAGCCCGCCGGCGGCGTTGAGTAGCTCGACGCACGCCATCGCGACTCGGCCCGCGTCCGTCTCCTCAAAGCCCGGCGGCTGAGACCAGGCGTAGACCAGCACCCCATAGAGCGCCACCCAGTGCAGGATCAGCCCGTCGAGCCCCGCCTGGTACTGCCGCCAGGACGCCCGCCCCGCGTCGCTTGCGGGCAGCTCATGGGGCGCGTCGAACCTCATGACGAAGCGGCGCAGGACGAACACGGCCCCTAGCCCCAGCACGTGCGCCCAGCCGATCCAGAGCCGCACGTCGTACTCCGAGTCCCGAACGGATTCCTCCAGGCTGCCCCCGGGCACAGCAAACAGCATCGTCGCGACGCCCGCAAAGGTCGCGAGTGACGTCCAGAGCGGGAAGCCCTTTGGGTCCGAGATCAGCGTCATCGACCGAGGAACCGCTCCATCGCGTCACGCAAACGAACGCGCGCCGCCGCGGTGCGCTTGTAGACGCGCTTGACGCTGATGGAGAGCTCTTCCCCGAGCGATTCCGCCGAGCGCTCTCCGCCGTCGAGAAGATTGACCACGATCGCGTGCTCGCCGCGCAGCGTCACGCCGCGCAGCGCACGCTGCACCAGCCAGTCCCGCACCTCGGCGTCCTCGAACCGACTGACCGCGTCCACGCGCCGAGCTGCCACCGCATCCAGCTCGACGTCAGCGCGGGGCAGCGCCAGCGCCCGACGCTCCTCGACGCGCGCGTACTCACGGGCCACGACGTATGCAACTCCGGCAAGCCAGGGACCCAAGGGCTCGCTGCTTTCATAGCGCTCGCAGCCGTCCACCGCCGCCGCTACGGCCGCCGCGAACATCGCGTCGAGCGCGAGCCGATCAGGCGCCGCACCCGTCTGCCGACGATGGGCGCTGACGAGGCTGCGTGAGATCGCTGCGCCGTGCCGCTGGCGGACTTCCCCTTCCAGCCAAACGCCGACCCGGTCCAGCCACCAGTCGAGCGCGAAGCCCGGCTGCCACTCGCCCTGCGCACGCTCCGCAAAGAGCGTCGTCCACCGCGCGATCAGTGCGTCGCACCCGGGCGCCGCGCCGTCCGTGGCTGCCGCCAAAAAAGCCGCGCGGGCTCCCGTGAAGGCACCCCTCAGCATCGCCGTCACCCCCGACTCATCTCGCCAGCGCGCAACCGCAACCACGTCCAAGCGCTCCAGCGCCTCGAACTGGCGCTGGACGTCGTGGCGTCGGAGTCGGTGAGGCTGGGACCAAGCGTGCATGAGCTTCCCCTATTGAAAGCGACGCGGACGCCTCACCCCCTCGATCTCCAAAAAATCTGGCCTTCTCCAAAGACCTGCTTTCCTGGGGGCAAGCGGCCGCTTCCGGCGCCATCGGGAGGCATGCAGATTCCCACCCTCGAAACGATCAACGCCTTCCTCGACGGCATCGTCAACGTTCCGGTCTTCGGCGTCCCGCTGCTCGTCTTGTGGCTGGCCGCTGCGGGCCTTGCCTTCACGGTCTGGATGCGCTTCATCAACGTGCGCGCCTTCGGGCACGCCCTCTCCGTCGCCTTCGGCAAGCACGACCGCGGCGCTGGCGCAGCCGAGGGCGACGTCTCCCACGCCCAGGCGCTCTGGACCGCGCTCTCGGGCACCCTGGGCCTCGGCAACATCGCCGGAGTCGTGATCGCCATCGGCATCGGCGGCCCGGGCGCGACCTTCTGGATGGTGCTCTGCGGCTTCTTCGGGATGACGCTGAAGTTCACCGAGTGCTCCCTCGGGCAGATGTACCGGATCAGGGCCGCCGACGGCAGCGTCTCCGGCGGGCCGATGCACTACCTGCCAAAGGGCCTGGCCGAGCAGGGCTGGCCGCGGCTGGGCCGCGCACTCGGCGCCGCCTTCGCAGGCGTCTGTATCTTCAGCTCGTTCGGCGCGGGCAATCTCTTTCAGATCACCCAGGCCACGGCCGTCCTGCGCGAGGTCTTCCCGGGCCTCGAAGGCCAGCGCTGGGTCCTTGGCGCGGCGTTCGCGGTGATCGTCGCCGCGGTAACCCTGGGCGGCCTCAAGAGCATCGCGCGGGTCGCTGGGCGCATCGTGCCCGCCATGTGCGCGCTGTACCTCGTCGTCGTGATCGTCATCCTGGCGACGCACGCCAGCGAAGTTCCGGCCGCTCTCGCCTCGATCTGGCGGGGCGCCCTCAGCCCAGGTAGCGCCTACGGCGGCTTCGTCGGCGTCCTCGTCGCGGGCATGACGCGCGCGACGTTCTCGAATGAGGCCGGCACCGGATCCGCAGCCATCGCCCACGCGGCCGCCACCACCGACGAGCCCATCCGCGGCGGGATCGTGGCCCTCCTCGAACCGTTCATCGACACCGTCGTGGTGTGCACCATGACCGCGACCATGATCCTGGTCCTCGACCCCGCCTCGAGCTCCGATCCTGCGGTCGCCGCCGCCATGGAGGCGCGCGAAGGGGCCACGGCTCTCTTGCTCCTCGCCGGGGAGGTCCAGCCCTGGTCGCGCCTCGCGCTGGTCGTCGCCATCACGAGTTTTGCCCTCTCCACGGTGCTGACCTGGTCCTACTACGGAGAGCGCTGCGTACGCCACTTCGTCGCGGGCAGCCCCCTCAAGAACGCCGTCCTGCGGGTCTATCAGGCCCTATTTGTGGCCGTCGTCTTCGCTGGGGCCCTCGTGGAGGCCTCCAGCGCCCAGCAGTTCGCCGACATGGCCTTCCTGAGCCTCGCCTTCCCCAACGTACTCGGTCTTTACCTCCTTGCCCCCATCGTGAGACGCCGCCTGGACGAATACCTGGCGCGCCAGCGCAATCCTCACGGTTCCAATCCGCCCCCGGGCCGCCCATGATCGGCCCGGTCCCGGGCCCCGCACCCGCGGGGGCCTCTATTCAACCCAGCATCATCCATGGTTCCTGTTCGCCTGAACGGATAGGACTTCCAAGCGGAGTTTCGACACCCCGGTCACCGTAGCCCGAGGCCCGATTCTTCGCTACCCCCATCCTCGCGGGCCACGCGGGAACGCCCGAGCGGCCATCGGGCTCTTCGCTGAGCCGAACTCCCCCGATTTTCCCCTCTCCGAACCGCACCACCGGTTCGCTTCACCACGACCTGCAGCCAGCACCCTCCCCGAGAATGCTGGCTGATCTCATTTCACCGAGCCCGATGGCCCGCGCGCCGCTCTCCTGCGCACTACTTCCCGAAGTCCAGCCGCCCTTGCCGAAGCGGCATCGGCATTGGGACTTCGGACTCTGCTGGTGGTGAGCGGCTCGGCCCTGGCGATGACGGGTCTCCCCCACCCAATGAACCGGATGATCTCCTCGCCGCCGCTCTCACCCCCTCCAACACCTTCCGCGCTGTCTCCCGATCTGTGATCACGGAGATCATGTGCCGACGCCCGCGGCAGCGCGGACATCTCAAAACGTCTTCTCCGAAAACTCTCTTCAGAAGATCCGCCCAGCAAATAGACCTCTGACTCTTCGGTGGCTCCCCCAAACCCATCGAGACGTCTTCATCGGCGACGTCGACATCCTTCGGCTCCTTCCGAACCACCGGCCGCGGCACGACCTGATCGCGCAATGGCGAAGCAGGTGCAAGCACCCCCTGATACGTCAGCTGGTGCTCACGCGGATGCGGCACGATCGCCGCCAGCCGCGCGAGGAACTGGTAGGGCGTCATGACGAATCCCTTGGTCCCATCTTTCCATGGCTTGCGTAGCAGCCACGAGACCATCCCATCGGGACGCACCTCGAAGCGCTCGAGACTGATGGCGGGCCTCGTCACATAGCGGCAGAGCTTCTCCAGCTGCGCCCGCTGGCCCTTGCGGATCAGCGTCGCCGCGTGCAACGAGAACCCGTCGGCGTTCATCACCAGTGGAGGCGGCACGTACTGACTCCCCCAACCCGACGACTGGAATGCCCTGGAAAGATCAGGGTCGATGAGGCGTTTGAGCGGCTGCCCAGCACCTGGGCCGAAGGGCACCAGCGACTTCACCGAGGCCGCCTTCAGGGCTGGAAAGAACGCATCATCACGCGCGTCGCCAAAGTCGAGAAGCTGCTGCTCATGCTCACTCGAATCCGCGAACTCAGCAGGTGCCTCGTCGCCTGCGCGCGGCGGAAGGCCGAGCGCAATCGGATCCAGACCATAGCGCTCCAGCACGCGACGGATACGCTTGATCACGTCGCCGTGGACACGTTCGACCTCATCCGACTTGAGGGGGCCCGTGGGCAGGAACACGGGCTCCTCTGGGGCCGGTGGTTTCCGATCAACAAGCCCCTTTGGACGAGCTCCTACGCCGTCTACACCGGCGGTCTCGCTCTTCTGGCGCTGGCGCTGTGCAGCGCTCTCTTCGATGGCCCACGCGGCCGGATCCTCACCACCCTCGCGCGTCCCTTCCGCGTCTTTGGGGTCAACGCGCTGCTCGTGTTCGTGGGCAGCGGGCTCCTGGGCCGCACTGTAGGAAGCCTCTGGAAGCTGGAAGACGGACGAAGCGCGCAGAAGGCCCTCTTTGAAGGACTCCAATCGGGCTTCGGCATGGACCCGGTCAACGCGTCACTCGCCTACGCCCTGCTGTGGATCACCGGCTGGTACGTCATTCTCGAGGTCCTTTACCGCAGGCAGATCTTCCTGCGCGTCTAAGAACCAACCCGCTGCCATGGCTGCCACTCAGGGTGACACCGCCGCACATCAGAGGAACGGAACGGACGCCGCGCCGGTGAAGTTCGAGGTCGGTCCCGCGGGGCCGGTGTCTCGATGCCAGCACTGAAACGTCCACGTTTCACCCGCCACGACGGCCGTGGCAAAGTTCGGTGGCTCGGGGATCGAGGTCAGCTCGATCGTGTGCCTGAACTCTCCCATTTGAGAGAGGCCGACCTGGCTGGCGAAGCGCGCAATATCGCCACCGAGGCAAAGGTGCCCGGCGCTCCCCCCGGCGAAGACCGTCTGGGTCTGGGTCCGACTCGTCAGCATCATCGAGAGGGCGTTAGAAGGGAGGTTCCCCGCGATCAGAGTGACGTCGTTTTGGGCGGCGGTTTCCTGCCCGAAGATGCGCATGATCCCCTGGACTCCCGTCGAGTTCGGCGTCGATTCGCAAACAGGGTTCCCCAAGGGACCGGCCGGCGTATCGATGACGGTGAGGGTTCCACTCCCCATGCTTCCGCCAAATCCGGTGATGCGAATGAGAACCACGTCGCCGGGCGTCACGATGGCCAAACCCGCAGACCCTCCGAAACATAAGGCGCAATCGTCGATGCATCCGTTCCCCACCAGCGCGCCGCAGTCACCCGTGAAGATCTGCATCATCGTGTCCCACCCGCACGAGAGGAAATCGACTCGGCCTGCGCCGGTCGCGACATAGCGGAACCAAACGTCCGCACCCGCAACGCTTCCGTGACTGCAGCCGCAGCTGGGCCAATCGGGCGCGCTCAGGGTCGCGCCGATATTGCTGATCTGATGCACTCCTCCCCAGACGAGCTGGGCGCCAGCGCATTCATCGTTAGCGACCTGAAGAGCGAGGGAGGGGGCCGTGAATAAACAGGCGAGGGTAGCGAGTCGTGTCAGCATGGGAAACACCCGGCAATGCCTTGGGAAGGCGGACTGGAAAAGAAGCCCGGCCGGAAGATGTGGCCGGTTGAGGGTGGATCCCAGCAGAACCCAAGCTGCAACAGAATCCGTGAGATTCGTGATCTTCGGCAGATACAAGAGGAACTCGTCGAGCGACGAGTTTGAATACGTCAGCGTCACGGGGGACTGAGAAGCCAGCGGCACGATTCCGGGACGCAGACGGATAGATGTGATGAGAAGGCCAGCCTCCGGCACGGGTTACCTTGCGGGACCCAACATATATGACGGGCTCGAGGCCCAAAAAGGAGGCTGACCATGACGCAATCTACCATGACCGACAAGACGACGATCGGAATCGACCTCGGAGACAAGAAGAGCCACATCTGCGTGCTCTCTGGCGACGGGGAGGTCCTTGAGCGAGCGGAAGTGCCAACGACAATGGCTGCGATGCGGCGCCGCTTCGAGCGGTGTGAGTCACTGCGTATCGCCCTCGAGGCTGGCGGTCAGTCCTGCTGGGTCGCTGAGCTACTCAAGGACCTCGGCCACGACGTGATCGTCGCCAATCCGCGCAAGCTGCGGATGATCTATCAGAACGACTCCAAGTGCGATGCGGTCGATGCCGAGCAACTCGCTCGTGTCGCACGCCTCGACCTGAAGCTCCTGCACCCGATCCAGCACCGCGAGCGCTCGGCGCGCGCCGACCTCAACAAGGCTCGTTCACGGGACCTACTCGTCTCGATGCGGACGTCCATGGTCAACCATATCCACGGCGTCCTCAAGTCGTTCGGGGCTCGAACGGCCAAGAAGAGCGCCGCCCTGTTCCACACCTGGGTCGAGGACAAGATACCGAGCGAGCTGGACGGGGCACTCAGACCTCTGCTGGTGACTCTGTGCACTGTGAACGAACAGATCAAGGTGCTCGACAAGGAGATCCTCAGGCTCACGAAGGAGGTCTACCCCGAGACACAGGTTCTACAACAGGTCGACCGTGTTGGTCCTCACACAGCTCTGCGCTTCATCCTCACCATCGAGGACCCGTCACGCATCGAACGAAGCCGCGACGTTGGGGGCTACCTTGGGCTGGTCCCCAAGCGGAAACAGTCCGGGAAAGGCGACCCCGAGATGCGAATCACCAAGGCAGGCGACAATGAGGTCCGTCGACACCTCGTGCAATGCGCTCAGCAGATGCTCGGGCCGTTCGGCAAGGACTCCGACCTCAGACGCTGGGGCCTCGAGCTGGCCGCCCGCGGACGCAAGACAGCCAAGAAGAAGGCCGTCATCGCTGTGGCACGCAAGCTCGCGGTACTGCTCCACACCCTGTGGAGAACGAGCGAAGTGTACGAACCGCTAAGGAATGCGAATCGAACGTCGAAGAAGCCAGGGACAGCGGCGGCGACGGTGCCCGCATGACACAACAACCACTGATTCACCGGGCTCACGCTCGCCGATAGGGCGAGCAGCTGAGAGCCCGGTACTCCAAGCGACCGAGTGAGAACCGAACGGAAAGATCAAGCTACGTGAAACCGCCCAGTCCGGGCTACTGCGAGGAAGTCCTTGGATTGGATGCACAACCGACTTAGGTCAACCGCGCATCGTACTTCGCCGGATAGATAGCAGCGCCCGACTGGACGGACCTCATCAAGCACGGAGACGTCAACATCAACGACGCCTCAGTAGAGTGCGAATGGAAGCAAGGCGGACCACGTAGCTCGATCGCCTCTCGGCGATCTACAAGCGACACACCCACGACAAATCCTGACTACCTGCTTGACGCTGGGGGGCCTTCTCATGGAAGGACTTCCAAGCGGAGTTTCGACACAGCTCCCACCGTAGCCTGGGGCCCTATTCTTCGCCACCCATCTTCCCCACCGACCACGCGGCAGCGCCTCAGCGGCCATCGGCCCGGTCCAACGAGCTAAGCACCCCCGGTTCGGCCTCTCCGACCGGCACCACCGGTTCACTTCACGACGACCTTCAGCCAGCACCCTCCCCGAGAATGCTGGCTGATCTCATTTCACCGAGCCCGATGGCCCGCGCGCCGCTCTCCTGCGCCCTACTTCCCGAAGTCCAGCGAGCGCGCGCGTGCCGCTGCCCTCGGCACCCATCTCCACGACTGTGCCCTCAAGTTCCTCCAGTCGGGCGATCGGCGTGGCCGCCAGGATCCACAGCGGCTCGAGGTAAAGCGAGACGATCCCTTCGAGCGCTGGCTCGTTCTCCATGGCGAGTCCGCCTTGCACGAGCGCCACGTCGACTTCACCGGCGCGCAGAAGCTCGAGGTTCTCCCTCGACCCCCTCGTTGCGACGAGATCCGCTTCGATGCCCGCCTCCCGAAGAGCCTCGGCGAACCGCGCACCGGCCTCCGCGTAGCCGCCCCCGGCTGGCCCGGTCGCGATGGTCATCCGCTCCGGCGGGGCCGGGCCCACCCATCTCAGGGCAAGCACGAAGGCGAGGAGAGTCACGAGGCCGAGCGGGCCCCAGATGCGCAGGATGTCACGGCGCGTTTCGGGCTCGGCGCGTTCGGTTTCGGTCGTCATAGGCTGGTTCCCACAGCGAGGGTAAGCCGTCGAGCACGGCCCCGTCGTCGTGGAGGAGTTTGATCGCCGCGTTGCCGCAGATCGGAGGAAACCATGGAATTCATGCCAGGGATTCCACGGCGGCGGCCACGGAGGGCACGATGCCCCACTCTCACCGCGATAGCCGATCCTTGTCCACCGAATCCACATCCGGGTCCAGCTCGGCCCTCTCCATCGCTCTGGAGCACGCGGACTGGCTGCGGGGCCTCGCGGGTCAGCTCGTGCTCGACGGGGCGGAGGCGGAGGACGTCTACCAGGAGACCTTGCTCGCAGCCCGAACGGCGCGGCGCCCCGTGCACGTCGGCTGGAAGCCCTGGCTCGCGGGTGTCGCGCGCAACGTGGCGAGGACGCGGCGTCGCGGCCAGCGCCGGGCGCGCGCGCGCGAGAGCGAGGCCGCAGAGCAGAGGACACCCGCCCGAAGCGCACTCGAAGACGCGGCACTTCTCGAGCAACAGCGGGCGCTCCTGGCCGCCGTGGAGCGGCTTCCCGAGAACCAGCGTCGCGCCATCCTCGCGCGCTTCTACGACGGTCAGCCTCCCCGCGAGATCGCACGCGTCGAGGGTGTCCCCGTCGCGACTATCGACAGCCGCATGCAGCGGGCGCTCGCGGCGCTCCGGGCGGACCTCGATGAGGCCTACGGGGATCGCTCGACATGGGCGACGATGCTATTGCCGCTGGCGAGCCTTTCTCCGAAGAGCCCGCTCGGAGCCGGCGGCATCGCACTGGCGGCGCTCGCGGGAGTGGCCGCGGTGGCGGGCCTGATGTGGACAGGGCCACTCATCGGTGCGAGGACTGGCGCCGCCTCCCCCACGATCGAGGTCCTGACGGTCGCCTTGGATCCGCCAACGAGCAGCCTTCGAGAGGAAACGGAGTCGACGCCTGCGGAGATCTCGCCGCCAGAAGCCGAGGAGAGATCCTCGCGCGCCCGTCGCCTCCCGGTCAGCCCTCGCGAGTTCCGCGTTTCCGTCCTGGATGACGGACAGGCCATCGTCGGCGCCGAGGTGTTCCATGGAAGCACCGAGGACCTGAAGGCCGAGGCCAGCATCAGTCCGACCGTTCGGCAGACGCTCTGGAATGCTGGCCAGCGCGCCATCACTGGACCGGACGGCTCCGTGATGATCCAGGGGACCCCGCCTATCGTCCTGGAGGCTTCGAGCGAGCTGGGCGCAGGATATGGATGGATCGAAGGTGGGGCCCGCGGCGCCACCATCGAACTCACGCCCGCGCGTCGCCTCACCGTCGAGGTGCGCGGATCCGACGGCGCCGTTCTCGCGGCCGAGGAGGCCGCAGAAACGAGGGTAGTAGCGTTCCACAGCTACCGCCCGCCGCAGAAGGCCAGTCGCGACGCCACCGAGGTTCTCGACTACTACGACCGAGAGAGGATCGGTATCGACGAATCGCTCCAGGTCCGCGACGGCGAGGTGTACTTCCAAAACGCCTGGCTCGGTCGATCCACCGACGAGCACCCCTTCGATACCAGCGTCTGGAATCGCATCGCCATCGACGCGGTGGGAATCGACATCCCCGGAGCCTGTGAGTTCGAACCCGAGGCCGTTTCCACCGACCGCTTCCGCCCCTTCAAGAGAAAGGCCGGAGGCGAAGTGCGCAAGCTACGGCTCCCTCCCCTCGGTTCCCTGAGGTTCGTCGCCATCGACAGCCAGGGACAGCTGAGCGCCTTGAACGGCACGCTATCGCTCAGGTTCAAGAAGCCCGTGGGCGACAGTGACTTTCCCCGTTCGTACACCGCCGAGGTTCGAGAGGGTGTGGCCGATTTTCCACGGTTCGTCACGGGCTCGCGGCCCTTTCGCTACACGCTGTCGTCCGAAACCTCGGGCCTCCAGATCCAGGGCGATGCCACGGGACCCGAACTCGTCGGCCAGCGGCGCGTGGTCACCGTCAGGCACGGCGGTGGACCGGTTGTCACCGCGCGGGTCGTCGACCCCAACGGCCGCCCCATGGCGCAACGGCGCGTCAGCCTGGAGTTCTTCGATCGGCGCCGCGGGCGCACGCTCATGCAGGGAATGGTTCACTGCACGAGCTCCGACGACGGTGCCGTGCGCTTCGAGATTCCCGAGGAACACCGCCACCGTCGGTGCTTTGCCATTCATGTTCGGGAGTCGGAGTTCGTCGGTGTCCCCGAGGCTCTCTACCTATGGGACCTGCCGGACGATGCCGTGACACCTGCGATGGATCTGGGCGACGTCACCCTGAAGTTCCTCGAATCCGCCGTCCTTCGTGGTGTGGTCGTGGACGTGGTGGGCCAGCCAGTGCCCGACGTCCACGTGGTCGCGTTCGTGCCGGGCTACGAGTGCATCGAGGCACGGTCGGACCACAATGGTTCCTTCGTTCTCCAGGCGCTTCAGGCCGAGAACCTGTGCTTCGAGACCAGCAAGCGCGACGGTAGCCTCCTGACCCAGGTGCATCCGCTGGAGCCATCCGCCTGGGAGAAGCCTGTGCGCCTCGTGGTTTCCAGCGGCGCGACCTTCATCGCGTCCATCGATGAATCCGGCTTCGTCGACGACCTGGCCGCGGTCCATGGTTTCCTCAAGAGCGAGTCGGATCCCGACGTGCATGCCTTTCTCCAGCGCACCCCCGAAGGTTCCTGGGAGGCCCACGCGGTGTCGCCTGGGCGCTACCGTCTCTTCGTCCGGTTGAACGGCAACGTCCCGCTGATCGAGGTCCCCGGGATCGAGATCCCTGCAGCGGGCCGAGTCAGCGACCCGCGCGTCGACGCCCTCCGCCTCCGCGACCACATCCGTGCGCTGAACGTCACCTGGGAAGGTCTGCCGAAGCGCGCCGTTCCGCGCCTCGAGGTGCGCTCTCTCGACCCGCGCCCGAGCGTGAGCGGCCTCCTGAAGACCGATATTCACTCCACCAACGGCGAGGCCGTCTTCCTCGTACCCACGCGCCTTCCCGCCTCCGCCCGCTTCCACGTCTACGATGGAAGAGCCGTCTACTTCAGCGACGTCGCCCAGCTGGAGGGCGAGCTTCATCTCACGTTCCCGGACTCCCTGCGCGTGAGAGCGGTGCTCGTGGGCGTTCCTTCCGAGGGCTACCGCTACGAGCTCGTCGGAGAGGAAGGCACTCCCGTCGGCGGCGCTCAGGTTCGAGTGCCCGCCGCGGACCCCAGGGCGGACCCCGCAGCCGACCTCGAGCTGGAGTTCCCCGCCGAAGGGCGCTATCGCCTTCAGCGGGACAAGATCCAGGAGCCCGTTTCGATGGGAGGCGGGCTCATGAACGTGGGCGCGTCCCACCCCGAATCGATCGGCGCGCTCCTCGAGGTTCGGGCCGGCGAAACGCTGCGCATCCGCTTCACCGAACCCGCTGAAAAGAGCGGGTCCGGCGTCACCCGTTGATCCGCTTCTCTCGCACGAAGTTCGTCAGGATCCGGAACACCGACAGGTCCGCGATCTCCGCCGCCGCCTTGGAGGGGCTCTTCCACCACTTCTCGTCCCGGGTCCGGCGCAGATCCTTGAGGCTGTAGCCCATGTGATTCACCGCGAACGCCTGGCACTCCTCGTCGCCCTTCAGGCCCTCCGCCGAGGAGAAGCCCTGCTCTTCGAAGTGGTTCGCCGTGTCGAGGATCACGCCGTGGCCCATCCGGAAGTAGGCCGCGAGATCGCCGGAGCCGTGACGCGCCGCCGCGTAGGGACTGTCGAGCAGGACCTCCGCGCGCTCCGGATCAACGACCTGGATCAGGTGCGCACCCAGCAGGCTGTAGAAGGGTTGCACGCCCCCTTCGAAGACGCCCCGCAGGTACGGCGACTCCAGCGCCGTCGTCGTCGGTCGCGCGAAGACATGGTCGACGACCTCACCCGGAGACGGCGCCTTGCGGATCACCGCCGGGCTCGTGGGAACGACCGTGTAGGAGAGCGCCCAGCACGACGTGAAGAGCGCGCCGCCCGCCCGCACGTACCACTGCACGACCTCCACGTCCTCGGGCGAGATCTGTCCCGTGCAACCGATCATGAGGATCGCGCCAGGCTGCAGCGCCGACTCCTCGAGCTGGCCCGCCTGCACGGTGCGGTAGTGGATCCCGAGCTGCTCCAGGACCTTCTCGATGTGGTCGCCGAGGCCGGGGACGACGACGACGTCCAGCCCCTTGTAGATGCTGGCGTCGCTGGCCGAGTAGCCGTCCAGCTCCTGGCGAGCCTTGATCTCGTCGCGGGTGGCGAAGCGGGCGCGCTCGCCGTTCTTCGCCCACCAGTCGCGCCACGTGGCACGGTCGACGGCGATTCCTTCGCGGTTCGAGAACATCTTCAGCGCTTGCTCCACCGTGGCCAGAACCTGCGCGTTCTCGTCCTCCAGCGCGTCGAGGAGCGGCGCGACGCATTCCCTGGCCGACATCTGGAGCATCCCTTCCGCCGCCGCTCCACGCATCATCCAGTCGTCGTGCTTCAGCAGCTCGGCGAGCGTCGCCACGGCCTCCGGAGCGCGGGTCTTGCCCAGAGCCACCGTCGCGACGTTGCGGAGCGCGATCCCCCGTCCGGTCTTCGCGAGGTCCACGAGCGAACTCACCGCCGCGGCGTGAATCCCCGGCTGGCCGAGCGCGATCGCCGCCTGCTCTTGGACCAGCGAGCTCGTGTGATCTTCTGCGAGACGGATAGGACTTCCAAGCGGGGTGGCGACACAGCTCCCACCGTAGCCTGGGGCCCTATTCTTCGCCACCCATCTTCCCCACCGACCACGCGGCAGCGCCTCAGCGGCCATCGGCCCGGTCCAACGAGCTAAGCACCCCCGGTTCGGCCTCTCCGACCGGCACCACCGGTTCGCTTCACCACGACCTTCAGCCAGCACCCTCCCCGAGAATGCTGGCTGATCTCATTTCACCGAGCCCGATGGCCCGCGCGCCGCTCTCCTGCGCACTACTTCCCGAAGTCCAGCCGCCCTTGCCGAAGCGGCATCGGTATTCGGACTTCGGACTCTGCTGGTGGTGAGCGGCTCGGCCCTGGCGATGACGGGTCCCCCCCACCCAATGAACCGGATGATCTCCTCGCCGCCGCTCTCACCCCCTCCAACACCTTCCGCGCTGTCTCCCGATCTGTGATCACGGAGATCATGTGCCGACGCCCGCGGCAGCGCGGACATCTCAAAACGTCTTCTCCAAAAACTCTCTTCAGAAGATCCGCCCAGCAAATAGACCTCTGACTCTTCGGTGGCTCCCCCAAACCCATCGAGACGTCTTCATCGGCGACGTCGACATCCTTCGGCTCCTTCCGAACCACCGGGCGCGGCACCACTTGATCACGCAATGGCGAAGCAGGTGCAAGCACGCCCTGATACGTCAGCTGGTGCTCACGCGGATGCGGCACGATTCTCCCCAGCCGCGCGAGGAACTGGTAGGGCGTCATGACGAATCCCTTGGTTCCATCTTTCCATGGCTTGCGTAGCAGCCACGAGACCATCCCATCGGGACGCACCTCGAAGCGCTCGAGACTGATGGCGGGCCTCGTCACATAGCGGCAGAGCTTCTCCAGCTGCGCCCGCTGGCCCTTGCGGATCAGCGTCGCTGCGTGCAACGAGAACCCACCTGCGTTCATCACCAGTGGAGGCGGCACGTACTGACTCCCCCAACCCGACGACTGGAATGCCCTGGAAAGATCAGGGTCGATGAGGCGTTTGAGCGGCTGCCCAGCACCTGGGCCGAAGGGCACCAGCGACTTCACCGAGGCCGCCTTCAGGGCTGGAAAGAACGCATCATCACCCGCGTCGCCATAGTCGAGGAGCTGCTGCTCATGCTCACTCGAATCCGCGAACTCAGCAGGTGCCTCGTCGCCTGCGCGCGGCGGAAGGCCGAGCGCAATCGGATCCAGACCATAGCGCTCCAGCACGCGACGAATACGCTTGATCACGTCGCCGTGGACACGTTCGACCTCATCCGACTTGAGGGGGCCCGTGGGCAGGAACACGGGCGGATCGAAAGGGCCGCGCGTGACGTAGACTCCATCCAAGTAGAGGGAGTGTTGATGTACGTTAAGTCCCAACGAGGATTCAAAACGCTGCGTCGAGTTCACGGCGCCGACGTCGAGCCGGACCCGGACCAGGGAGTCAGGAACGGAAGCTGCCGCTTCCACTGGGTCGCCCTTTGGGTCGCCTTGCATTTCTTGCCGCTGACGATCCAGGATCACTTGTCCGCGGCGCTTGTAGGACGCAGACACCGCGCGAATGTGGGCCCGCGTGACCTCTCGGCAGAGCTCCGCGTTCATCGCCATCGCGAGGCGCAGCGGCTTGGGGAACGTGAGCACCCACTGGCGCACATCGACATCGGGGAAGACCCTGTCGACGAGGTGCGCGGCCGTCTGCGCCATCTGGCGCCCGCCGCAGGAGGAACAGATGGTTCGCCCCTTACAGGAGAACGGCACGATCGTGTCCGTCGCGCAGGAGGGGCAACGGAGGCGGCTGAAGCCGAATGCTGGATCGCCGCATTCGAGTAGAGCCTCGAATTCCTGGATGACGTACTGCGGCAGGGAACGGCCGCCGTGCTCGTCCTCGAACTCCTCGAGGAAACCGGGAAGGTGCGCGCGGACGAAATTCTGGAGCGGTGAGCGGCCCCCCGTGCCCCTGAAGATGTCCGGTGGATCGTCCATTCCAGAGGAACGGACCGGTCGAGCTCGAAGCGGGTTGCGCGCAAGGCTCCATGGCCGCGCTACGCCTCAGAGACGTAGCTTGGGCTGCTGGTATCGCTCCGGATAGAGCCCATCGAATCGATCGTTGTGAGCTATCAGATGCTCACGAGCGAGTGGAGCTGTGACCCACCGCTCAGGTGTGGCCAGGAGGGTTCCACTGCCCCGCCCACTTACCATGACACTCCCCATGCTCCGCCTCGCCGTCCTTCTCCTCGCCGGTTCCATCGTTACAGGCCAGGCGCTGTCGATGGAAGCTTGCTTGCTCACCGATTGTGGAATCGGACTCGTGCTCGATGACCCGACCTTCGTCAGCGCCGCGGGGAAGGACTCTCGACGCGCGAGTCAGCGATGACATCGGGGCGTTCGAATTCGCGACGCTGCGCGGCTCTGACGCCACGGTCGCCAGCGCACCCTACGAAGTCCAGATCTTCGGGCCGCCCGGCACGACCGCGCAACTCTTCACCGCGCGGACGTCCCCTGCGGTCACCGGAACCTACCTTCGCACGCCGTCCGGCCTCCAGGGACTCGACCCGAACATACTGCGCCTGCTGGGTACCGTGACGGTTCCCTCCGGCAGAGCGCCTGGCGTGCTTCAGATCCCGATCTCCAGCGATCCGGCGCTCATCGGCACCACGCTCTTCCTACAGGCTGCCCTCTCGAGCTCCGCGTCGCCCACGGGGATGGCCTGGAGCAACCGACTTCGGGCGCTGATTCAAGCCCCCTGACCTGGCACCCTGACGAGCCGCTCTCGCCCCCCCGTCTTCCTTGGCCGGGGGGCATGCACATCACCCACGGTCAATCCTTTCCCCATGACTCTCCTGTTCGCCGTGGCCGCAGCCCTCTACGCCCCTTCTGCACTCCCCAGAGCGATCGGCGCTGGGCTCGGTCGTGCGCAGGAGCTCATCGACGAGCCGCCCTTGCGTCAGCACCCGGGGAGGAAAGAAACCCTTCCACCCACGCTCACGCGCCGCCGCCGCGAGGAAACTGAGGAGCGTCCGCCCCGCGCGCGCACCGGGCACGGCGACGAGCACGTGCGCCAGCCCCATGGGGTCATCGACGCCCTGGACCATCGCCCGCGCCGCGCGCTCGAGCAAGGGCCCATTCCAACCGAGAAACCTGCGATTCGTCGAGACCGATGCTGCGTACGCCATGGGCTGGCAGCTTACGCAGTCGGGGCGGGATTCAGACCCTCAATCCGGACGCGAACTCGCAGCGTGAGCACGGCCAAGAACGGATTCGGAGTGCCTGCGAGTGGGCGCCCGCTGATTTCTCTCCCGCCGGGCCGGGAGTTTCGCTACCGAGTCGTTCGAGGTAGCCTGCTTGCCACCCATGCAGCCCTTGCCCACCGCCACTGACCCGCACCGCGCGCTCTGGAGCCGAAACTCCGGCCTCGTGTGGCTCGTCCTCCTGGCGGCAGCCCTCCGATTCGCCACGCTCGGACGGTGGTCCCTCTGGATCGACGAGGCCTTCACTCTCCACGACGCACATGACTACGTCCCGAGCTACCCGTTCGGCTACGTCATGACGCGGTGGGCCGTGGCGCTCTTCGGGGACAGCGAATTCGCTCTCCGGCTCCTGCCCTGCCTCTTCGGCGTGGCGACCATCGCGGTCCTGGGCTTGCCGGGTGCGAATGAGCAAGAGACCGCGCGCTGGCGACTCGCCGCGCTTCTGCTCGCGCTCTCTCCCTGGCATCTGTTCTGGAGCCAGTCCGCTCGCTACTACGCCCCGCTCACCTTCTTCATGGTGGTGGCCGCACGCGCCATTCCCACCCGGCGCGTGACCGACAGCGATCGCCGCCTCCGCCGTTGGGGACTCGCGGTGGCTGCGGGAGGCCTCGCATTGATCTGCCATCCGTCGGCGGCCTTCTTTCTACCTGGCGCGCTGGTCTATTCCTGGTCGTTGATTGATCGTCGCGCCCGCCTGTACGGGCTTGGTTTCGTCCTCGCCGGCGGCGCCTTTGCGCTGTACCGCTACGGATACCTCGTCCCCATTCACCTGCAGTACAAGGGACAGGGTTCACCGCTGCAGTTCGTCACGAGCTTCGGGTTCCTCGCCGGCCCACTGATGCTGTCCGTCGCCGCATTCGGCCTGATCCGAACGCTCGTGACGCGCGATGCGCTGTCACGGGACGAAAGAGCGCGGATGGAGATCTGCTTCGGTGTCCTGAGCGGCCTGATCTTCCTCGCCGTCTCGTTCTGGCTCTTCGTCACGGGCTACCACGCGATCGCCGCCCTTCCCTTCTTGATGCTGCTCGCCGCCCGCGGCGCCCTTTCCACTCAGCGCTGGCCGCGCCGCATTCTGGTGGCAGCGCTCATTCTGGAGCAGCTCATGGGCCTGGGGCTCTACCACCGCTCCAGCGGAATGCGGCCCCGGTACCGCGAGGCCGTGCAAGTCATGGCGGAGTGGCCCGAGGCCGTCGTCTATGCGACGCGAGACGAACCCGTGGCGTATTACCGCGGGACAGGCCGCCGCGTGCTGCGTGATTCGCCCGACGCTCGCCCGTTCGAGCGGGATTCACTGGATGAATTCATCGGCATTGTCGAGTCAGGAAGACCGGCCTGGCTCCTGATTCATCCCGATGACCTCCATGGGTGGCCCAAGTCCGAACAAGCGCGCCTCATGGTGCTTACCGAAGGACATTTGAGGGCCTCTCTCCCCAACCATCTGGGTCCCAAGGAGCTATCGTTGAGGGTCTACGCCTTCCATCACTGAAGACTCCGGGAGAGGGCGGATCTGGCGACCTGGTTGTGCCGGAGACGACCCATTCGAGTGGAACCATGCAGGCCCGAGTAGCGCGACGATTGAGAGATCCACTCCCGACCGGTGAGTCCACGCTGGATGTCTCGATCATCGTCCCCTTCTGGAACGAAGCGGGGAATCTCCTGCGCTTGTCGGAGGCCCTCCGCGAGGCGCTGTCCGGACAAACCAGGAGCTGGGAGGTACTCCTCGTCGATGACGGGAGCACGGACACCTCCGTGGGAGATGCCGAGGGCATTCGAGAGGCCGACGAACATTTTCGGCTGGTCTCGCTGAAGACGCACCTGGGCAAATCCGCCGCGCTGGCAGCGGGCCGCGACCGCGCACGGGGCTCGTTCATCGTGACAATCGACGCCGACCTCCAGGACCCGCCCGACATGATCCCGGTCTTCCTGGACAAACTGGACGAGGGTTTCGATGTGGTGGCTGCGGTCCGGAACAAGCGCCAGGAACCGATGCATCGCCGCGCCGCCTCGGCCGTCTTCAATCGGACGATGAAGTGGGCGACAGGCGTACCGCTCCAGGACATGAATGCGGGCTTGAAGGCGTACCGCAAGTCGGTGATCGACACCATTCACCTCTCGCGAGGGATGCACCGCTTCATTCCTGTTCTGGCCCACGGGCTTGGGTTCTCGGTGGCGGAAGTCCCCGTTCAGCACGGCGAGCGTTTCGCCGGTCGGACCAAGTACGGGCCGTGGCGCTACGTGGAGACGGTCGCCAGCCTCGGAACCGTGATGCTGCTCAGGCACGGCCCGGATGCTGCGATGCACAAGCTCACGCGAACGGCAGCGCTGTTCGGCGCATTCGGCACGGCGCTGATCCTCCTCGGCTGGCTGCTCGGAATGCCGGCTATCCAGGTCGGCGGAGTGATCACCTTCCTGCTCGGGACTCAGTTCCTCGTCGGTCGCCTGGTCGCAGAGATTCTCCTCCAGTTCCACTGCTCCGCCAGCAGTGCCCTTCCGGCCTACGAAGCGGAGTCCCCGGCCCCGGTCGAAGAGAGCCTGCGCCCATGAGGTTCTCGGTCGTCGGACCCTCCGCACCGCTCCGGGGAGGGATCGCTCAGCACACGGATCGAATCGTCGAGGCACTCGGTGCCGAGCACGAGGTCGATCTCTATCCTCTCATCCGTCAGTACCCACGGTGGCTGTTCCCCGGGCGCTCCCAGCTCGATCCTGGCGCGAGGGCGCGCACCGAAACACGGATCGCCCTGGACCCGTACCAGCCCGGGACGTGGAAAAGAGTCGCCTGTGACATCGCGGGACGGCGTCCGGACCTCGTGCTCGTTCAGTGGTGGCACCCATGGTTCGCCCCCATGACGCGCGGCCTCCTTTCAGCCCTGCGCCGCGAACTCGGCGAGGCTGCGCGCATCACGGTGATCTCCCACAACGCCCTCCCGCACGGAGCTGTTCCCTTCCAGCGAACCCTCGCCCGCCATGGCCTTGGCCGCGCTCGCCGATTCGTCGTCCACGCAGAGGCCGAGAGAGTTCGACTGCAGGGGCTGGTGGGCCGCGGGGCAACGATTCATCGAATGCCCCTCATCAACCTGGCGCCCGAGGGAGCCGCACCGGATCGACGAGTGGCACGACAGGCCCTGGGATGGACGGACGAACGGATCGTGCTCTTCTTCGGACTCGTTCGCGAGTACAAGGGTGTGCGCGATCTCATCGAGGCGCTGCCGCTCATGGCCGAGGCTCGGATTCGCGTGGTCATCGCCGGCGAGTTCTATGAGCCCATCGCCAGGTACGAGCAGCTGGCCGAGCGCCTCGGGGTGACCGACCGCGTGGTCTTCCGGGACGAGTTCGTTCCGGAAGAGGAAGTGGCGGCGCTCTTCGCGGCTGCGGACGTCGTGGCGCTCCCCTATCGGTCGGCCACCCAGAGTTCGGTGCTCCCGCTGGCGATTCACTATCGCAAGCGCTTCGTCGTGACGGACGTGGGAGGGCTCGTCGAGGCGTCGCAGGGCCTCGCCGAGGCCGTGCCGGCACGCTCGCCCGGGCAGCTCGCCGCAGCGCTCGACCGGGCGCTTGCTGCGGGTCCGGAGCTCGACGAGAGCGAACTCGATCGCTGGGAAGTGGCCGAGCAAGCGTTCACACTGGACGGCATTCGCCGGGCGTTCGAAGGGGTCGCGCGGGCTGCGGCCGGGTCGCCTTCCGGGGCACCCGCGGATGGAGCGACGGTGGTGGTCTCCGCCCATGGCGAGTGCCCGGACCTCGAGGACACGGTCCGTGCACTCGTCGAGCAAGTGGGCGTGCCGCAACCGGAAGTCCTCGTCGTCTACGATGGCGACGAAGCACCGCTTCGTGCGCGCCTCGCGCAGTTCGCAGCCCGCGGCGTTCGCGTGGTGCCCGAGCCGGCGTTCGGCCTGAACGTCAAGCGGAACCGCGGCCTTCAGGAAGCGTCGCACGATCGCGTCCTCTTCACCGATGACGACTGCGTCCCAGACCCGGAATGGGTGCAAGGCATGTGCGCCGCCCTGAACTCCCACAGCGTGGTCACCGGGCGCGTGCTGCCCCTCGGCGTGGGCGTCGCTGCCAGCGTGCGGGAAGGCTCGGAAGCGCGCACCTTCCGTGGACCTCTGGCAGTGCTTCTCCCGTGGAGGGCTGGCTGCGGGAACAACCTGGGCGTTCGCAAGGCCCACGCCAGGGCCATCGGCGGATTCGACGCGCGAATCGGAGTTGGCACCTGGTCCGGGGCCGCGTGCGACACCGAGTTCCTCTTCCGTTCGCTCCGCGCCCGCGGCGGCGAGGTCTACTACGCTCCGGATGCCGTGGTGCGCCACCGGCAGGAACCGCTGGGTCCCGCCGTCCTCCGAAAGCGCCGCAACTACTACCGCGGCATGTCGTTCATGGCGCGGACCATTCATCCCCACTCCGCCGCAGCCTGGTCCACGGCCCTGCTTCGTGTGTGCGGCACCGCGGCCGCGCGCGCCTGGTCTGGCGTGCGGCTGGATCGCTCCGGCTGGCAAATCCACGGTGCCGAATTCCACGGTGCGGTCGAGGGCTTCTTTCCGCCGAAGCCCCCAGGACCCGAGGGGGCCAGCTCATGAAGCAGCCCCCCATCGCACGCGTGCTTCGCCCCCTCGCACGGGCCCATCGGGGCCTCGTGGCCGCGCTCCTGGGCGTCGGCGCACTGGCCAGCCTGTGCGAGGGCATGGGCATCAGCCTGTTCCTTCCTCTGCTGCACAGCATGGATCCCGCTGGATTCGAGGAGGGAACGGGGGGAGCCCTGGGTCGTGTGTTCCACCGCGTGTTCGAAGGCGTCCCGGAGGGAGCACGGATGCAGGTCGTACTCGGCGCGATGTTCGCTCTCCTCGCCGCGAAGGCGGGCCTGAACGCGGCCAGCGGCCTGCTCTTCGCCCGCCTGGACGCGCGTCTGGTGAACGAGCTTCGACAACGTGTCATGGACCAAGCACTGCGCGTCAGGCTCGGGTTCATCGAGCGCCAGCGCACCGGCGACATGGTGGCGCTCGTGCAGAACCAGACCTGGGAAACGAGTGGTGCTCTTGCGACCCTCATCGGCATCGTGATCCGACTGGCGACCATCACCGTCTTCGGGCTCGCGCTGCTCTCGATCTCCTGGCGGATGACCCTGACAGTGGCCGCAGCGCTGCTCGTCATCTCATGGATCGTGCGCCAGATCGGGCGGCGAGTCGACCGGCTGTCCGAGGACGGCCTCCGGGAATGGAACACGCTCTCGCAGCGCTGCATCGAGGTCCTGCGGGGGCAGCGAACCGCGCGGGCCTTCGGGCGGGAGGATCACGAGCGAGCGGCGTTCGCGGCTTCTTCCACGTCCACGAGCCAGGCCTACTGGCGCGTCGAGCGGATCCGCGCGCTGGTCAACCCGACCTCGGAGCTGATGGTCGCGGCGCTGCTCGCTGGAGTTCTGCTCCTGTCCGTGAGCGATCCCGGGAAGCTCCCCGCGGTCCTCACGTTCATGTTCATCCTCTTCCGGCTGCAGCCACAGGTTCAGCGCCTCGACACGGACCGGGTGAATCTGGCCGCGTCGGCGCCGGCCGTGCGCACAGTGACGGGCTTCCTCCACGAGGCAGACAAGCCCTACCTGCCCGAAGGGACCCGCCCCTTCCGCGGCCTGGAGGACAGCATCAGCCTCCATGACGTGTCTTATCGCTACGACGGACAGGCCGACAAGGATTCGGCGCTCAGGGGCGTGACCGCCAGGATCCCGGCGAACCGCACGACGGCGATCGTGGGCCCCTCCGGGTCGGGGAAGAGCACGCTCACCTACTTGCTGATGCGCTTCGCGGATCCACTGGAGGGAACGATCCACCTCGACGGCATCGGACTCGCGGAGTTCGAGCTGGCGACCTGGCGCGCCGGGATCGCGCTGGTGAGCCAGGACGCACACGTCTTCCACGCGACCGTGGCCGACAACATTCGCTACGGGCGGCCGGACGCATCGGATGCTGCGGTGCGTGAGGCGGCCAGGAAAGCGCACGCGCACGAATTCATCGAGTCGCTGCCCGCCGGCTACGATACGCCCCTCGGGGAGGAAGGTATCCAGCTCTCCGGGGGACAGCGTCAACGGATCGCACTGGCTCGCGCACTCATTCGAGACGCGCGCATCCTCGTCCTGGACGAGGCCACGAACGCCCTCGACGCGATTGCAGAGAACGTGATCCAGGACGCGCTCGCAGAGCTGGCCGGACACTACACGATGATCGTCATCGCCCATCGCCTGGCCACCATCGAACAGGCGGATCACGTGCTCGTGCTGGACCGGGGCATCCTGGTGCAGCAGGGAGAGCGCGGGCGACTCCTCGCAGAGGAAGGTCTCTTTTCACAGCTTCACGAACTTCAACCGGGTCGAACACCATGACCGAGCGTTCCAGCCAGCAGGGTGCGGCCACCCAGAGTCGCGGCGATTCAGCCGATGCACGAGGAGTGCAACCGGCGGTTTCCGTCGTCATGATCTTTTTCGAAGCCGAGCGTTACTTTCGCGCGGCGATCGAGAGCGTCCTCGCCCAGACGTTCGATGACTGGGAGCTCCTGCTCGTCGACGACGGTTCGACGGATGGTGGTCCGGCCATCGCGCAGGAGTTCGCGGCCGCGCATCCCGGCCGGATCCGATACGTCCAGCATCCTGGCGGCACCAACCAGGGAATGAGCGCGTCCCGCAACCTGGGCATCGCGCAGTCCCGCGGCGATCTGATCGCGTTCCTCGATGCGGACGATGTCTGGATGCCGTTCAAGCTGACCCACCAGGTCGATCTGCTGAGGCGGTCGCCCGACATAGGGATGGTGTACGGGCCCACGGAGTACTGGTTCAGCTGGACGGGCGACCCGGCTGACCGGGACCGGGACTTCCTCGGCCGGCTGGCCGTGGAGCCCGGCCGCAAGATCGATCCGCCGGAGCTGCTGGTCCGGTCCCTCGAGACGCATGGTGGCATGCTCCCCGGGATCTGCAGCCTCGTCGTCCGCAAGAGCGTGCTGGAGGACGTCGGCGGGTTCGATCCCAGCTTCCGCGGGAGCTACGAGGACCAGGTGTTCTTCTCAAAGGTGTTCCGCCACGCGTCAGTGCTGATCACGGACCGCTGTTCGGATCGCTACCGACAGCACGACGACTCCTGCTGCGCCATCGCACAGCGCACCGGCGAGTACGATCCAGACGGCCCACACCCGGCGCGCGAACGGTTCCTGGAATGGCTCGAGGTCTACGTCGCCGAGCATCCGCTGGAGGCTGGGAGCCCCTGGAAGAGTCGCTTGCGGAGCGCGCTCGATCGCGAGTGGCTCCCGTACAGGCACCCGGTCCTTCACTCATTCAAGGCGCTGGGCGAGCGAGTCCAGCGGGTCCCACGCAAGCTGCTGAAGACAGCGAAGAAGAGGCTTCCGGAGCCGCTTCGCATGCGCCTGCGGCGCCGGTTCCGCGACTGGCGGTTCATCCCGCCGGTCGGCTGGGTGCGCTTCGGGAGCTTCCGATCCCTGGCCCCCATCAGCCGCGATTTCGGATTCGATCGCGGCACGCCGATCGACAGGTACTACGTCGAGGCCTTCCTCGCACGGCACGCGCCCGACATTCGTGGCCGCGTTCTGGAGGTCGGTGACGATGCCTACACGCGGCGCTATGGCGGTGACGCCGTGGTGTCCCACGACGTGCTTCATGTGCAAGCGGGAGCCGAGGGCGCGACGATCGTCGCCGATCTGGCCAGCGCGCCGCACATTGCCTCGGATTCGTTCGACTGCATCATCCTGACCCAGACCCTCCAGTACGTGTTCGACCTGCGCGCCGCCGTCGAGACGATCCATCGCATCCTGGCGCCGGGTGGCGTCGTGCTGGTCACGGCCCCCGGCCTGACCCAGATCGTGGAGTGCCCCTGGCGTGAGAACTGGTTCTGGGGTTTGACCGAGGCCTCGGGGAAGGCGCTCTTCCTGGAGCGCTTCCCGATGGAGCAAATCCGCGTCGAGACACCGGGCAACGTCGTGACGGCGACCGCTTTCCTGCAGGGAGTGGCCGCCGAGGAGCTGCGCCAGAAGGCGCTGGACCACGACGATCGTGACTATCAGGTGCTGGTGACGATCCGTGCGGAGAAGCCCACCGAGGCCTACATGCGCCAGATGTCGGGTCGCTGGGACTACACGGGTCGCCATCAGGACTCGTACGGTGACGACACGACCTACGAGATGGGCATGGGGTTCCTGGACCTCCCGGGCGCTCAGATCGAGGACTGGGGCTGCGGCCTGACGTACGCGCGGAAGTTCGTCAAGAACGCGGAATACATCGGCGTTGACGGTAGCGCGAGCCGCTGGACCGACAAGAACGTCGACCTCTGTCTCTACCGATCCAACGTCGACTGCATCTTCCTTCGACACGTTCTCGAGCACAATCCGAACTGGGAGCCGATCCTGGACAATGCGCTGCACTCCTTCCAAAAACGGATGGCGTTGATCGTCTTCACGCCGTTCGGGGAGGAGACCCATGAGCTGATGCAATGGTCCGGCATCCCCGACATCTCGTTCCGGAAGGAGGACCTGACCTCACGGTTTCCAGCCGATGTCACCGTCGTGGAGAAGACCGTCAAGACGGATACCCAGTACGGGACCGAAACCCTGTTCTTGCTGGAAAGGAACGCCGGAGAATGAGGGTCCCGGGGGTGGCCAAGGCCCGGCGGATCGGGTCGATCGCACGTCATCGGGTTCGCCCGAGCGCGGCGGTCTTGATGTATCACCGCGTCGCGACCCCCCCCTGCGACCCCTGGGACATCGCGGTCAGCCCGGAGAACTTCGCGGCCCACCTCGAGGTCCTCGCCTCACTGCCGAGGGTGATCTCGATCGGTGAGCTCGGGGACTCCCTGAGGCGCGGGCACGTCGAGCGTTCGGTGACCCTGACGTTCGACGATGGGTACCTCGATAATCTGGAGTGTGCAGAGCCGCTACTCGCTCGCCACGGCCTTCCGGCAACCGTCTTCGTGACGACGGGTGGGCTGCGTACGGGCGGCGACACCATGTGGTGGGACGTCGTGGGCAAGGCACTCCTGCACCAGCAGTCACTCCCGCCGAGCCTCGAACTCGGGCGTGGCGAGAGCGCTCGAACGTGGGTGATGCCAGAGCCCTGCCATGAAGACCTGGCACGCTGGCGTGCGGAGCCCTACGGCCGTCGCGAGAAGAAGCGCCCGGTGCCCGACCGGGGGCGCGTCTACCTCGATGTTTACGCTCACCTGGCGGAGTGCGAGGCACGGGATCGCGAGCTGCAGATCGAGCAGCTCGGCGCCTGGGCGGATTCCGTGGGAGTGGAGACGCGGCCCGGACGCGATGAGCGCACGATGACGGCGGACGAGGTCCGAACCCTGGCCGGTCGGGACGGGATGACCATCGGCTCGCATACCCAAAGCCACCCCTTCCTGTCCCGCGTGGACGCGGGCCGGCGCCGGGAAGAGCTCGCGGGGAGCAAGCGTGAGCTGCAGGAGGTCACAGGCGAAGAGGTCGTCGACTTCAGCTACCCGAACGGAGACGTTCCCACCACCGGGGCCGAGGAGGTCGCGCGCGCGGGCTTCGCCACCGCCTGCACGTCCCGCGGCGCGGCCGCCTTTCCGGGGCAAAGCCCGCTGGCGATCCCTCGACTGATCGTTCGGGACTGGGAACAGGAGCGCTTCGCGCGCTGGCTCTGGCAATGGGGTCATGGCTAGTTCCCCTATCGTTTCGGTCGTCGTGATCTTCCTGGACGCCGCTCCCTTTCTGGCGGAGGCCATCGCCAGCGTGAAAGCCCAGACGTGGCAGCGCTGGGAGCTGATTCTCGTGGACGACGGCTCCACCGACGGCAGCTCTGCCATCGCCCGCGAGGCCGCGGCGAGAGATCCCGAGCGCGTGAGCCATGTGACCCATGAGGGAGGCAAGAACTGCGGCATGAGCGCGTCGCGGAACCTTGGCATCGCACGGGCCAGGGGGGAATACGTCGCCTTTCTGGACGGCGACGACGTCTGGTATCCGGAGAGGCTGGCGCGGCACGTGGAGCTGCTCCAGGCCCATGAGGACTGCGTCCTGGTGGCGGGTCCCACCGAGATGTGGTTCACCTGGGTCAAGGCCAGCGAGGACCCGGCCTGGAAGTACGTGGGTCGGGAAGACTCCGTTCGACCACTCGGCCTGGACGACGGCCCGGTCGACCCACCGGGCTACCTCATCGACGTGCTGGAGGAGCATGCCAAGACGCCCGCCATGTGCAGCTTCACCGCGCGGACCCGGGCCGTCAGAGACGTCGACGGTTTCGACAACGACTTCCGCGGCATGTTCGAGGACCAGGTGTTCTTCTCGAAGATGCTTCTGCGCGGTCGCGTGTGGATCACGACGGAGGTTCTCGACCGCTATCGGCAGCATCCCGGAAGCGCCTGTTACGCGGCTCGGCTCGAGGGGCACTACCATGGATCCCCGGGGAATCCGGATCAGCGCGCCTTCGTGGAGCGCGTCGAAGCGTACCTGGCGCGTCAGGAGGAGGTGCCTCCGGCGCTGGAGCGCGCCCTGGCGCGATGGCGGAGACGACTGCGCCATCCGCGGATGACGCTCCTGGGCGATGCCGCGCGGGACCCGCGCCGATCGCTGCGCATGTCGATGCGCTTCCTCGCCTCGAAGGCGCTGCCCGAGCGGATCTATCGAAGCATCTGGGTCCGTGCCCAGGGCTTCGACCCACGGCATGACGCGCCACGGGAGACGCCTCCGACTGGTTGAGCGCGAGGCGCCTGGTCGTCAGAGCGTCGCGAAGAGAGCGAGCATCCGCTGCCTGGCACGGTCCGCTGCGGCCGCGTCCCACGCAGGAGAATCCGGCACGCACCAGCCGTGGTCGGCGGGGTAGACCTCGATCTCGGCGGGGCGGCCCGCGGCGTCTGCTGCCTCCCGGAGCGTTCCCTTGGCGGCGGGATCGCGCTCGTCGTCATTGCGGGCGATGGCGAATAGATACGACGCCTGCGTCCTGTCGAGCAGGCGGTGAGGGCTATCGGGAGCATCGGTCGCCAGACCCCCACCGTGGAAGGACGCGGCGGCCGCCACGCGGTCCGGCACCGCAGCCGCTGTGCGCACCGTGAAAGGACCGCCCATGCAGTAGCCGTTGCTGCCGATCCCACGCGCCTTGTCGACGACTTCTTCCCCATCGAGAAAGGCGACGAACGCGCGGGCATCGCGCGTGATGGCTTCGGGATCGAGCTGCTCTCGCAGCGGTGAGATCTTGGCCCTGCCCTCGGGCGTTCGCCACTCGGCGAAGCTCTCGAGGATCGGTGCGACGAGGCCGCGGTAGTACTGATTCACGACCAGAACCGCATACCCCTCGGCCGCGAGCGATCGGGCCATGATCTTCTTGGCCTCGCGCAGTCCCGCAACGTCCGGCCACATGATCACGCCCGGATGCGTGCCCTCCGACGGATGAACGAAGAAGGCGTCGGCCCTGCCGTCGGCGGTGGGGATGAGAACCTCCTGTTCGATCAGATCATCACTACCGGGATCCCGGCTCCCGAAGGACGTGGCCGCACAGCTCGCCAGTGCCGCGCTGGCCCCGAGCGCCGCGAACTCGCGGCGCGTGAGCCCGCGACGGCCAAGTTGGCCTCTTCGGCCTCGGAAGTGAATTCGTCGCACATGTAGGGAGGGTACCGCGAATCCCTCAGAAGGGCCAGATCAGCGGCGCGAGCACGATCGTGATGACGCCCAGTCCGAGGTTCAGGGGGGCGCCGATCCGCAGGTAGTCCGCGAAGCGATACCCACCGGGGCCCATCACCATCATGTTGGTCTGATAGCCGATGGGCGTGCAGAAGCTCGCAGATCCGGCCATCATCAACGAGTAGATGAACGGCTCGAGGTGAACGCCCAGGCGTTCCGCGGATCCGATCGCGACCGGGAAGACCAGGGCCACCGCGGCATTGTTCGAGATTAGCTCGGTCAGCACCGTCGTGACGAGGTACATCGCAGCGAGGACCGCCAGCGGGCTGCCTCCCGCCACGCCCATGAGGCCTTCCACCGCCACGGATGCGAGGCCGCTCTTCTCGATCGCCGTGCCGATGCCAAAAGCGGACGCGATGACGAGCAGGGCGCTCCAGTCCACGCTGTCACGGGCCGCCTGGACGGAGGTACAGCGCGCGATCAACATCAGGCCCGCCGCCAGCATCGACGCGTGCAGCATGGAGAGCACGCCGGTCGCGGAGGCGAGCACCATCGCCGCGATGATCAGAATCGCGGACGTCGCGTGCTGGTGCCGACGCGAGCTGGAGTCCTCGAGCTGGCTCACGAGGAAGAAGTCCCGGTTGTTGCGATGATGCTCGACGAATTGACTGCGGGCCTCGAGGAGCAGCGTGTCCCCCGGCTGCATGACGATCTCGCCGACCTGGCCGCGGACTCGCTCGCCGTTGCGAGCGACCGCGATGATGACGGCGTTGTAGAGGGTCCGAAAGCGCGCGATCTTGACCGTCCTGCCGACCAGCGGGCTGGTCGTGGAGACGACGGCCTCGACGAGACTCCGGTTGTGCCGGGCCTCGTCGAGCTTGAAGATCTGATTCGTGGCCGGGAGCAGCCCCCGAACGGTCTGCAGTTCCTTGATGGACTCCACGACGCCCGTGAACACCAGGCGGTCCCCTTCCCGAAGGAGCTGAGTCGGCCCGGGAGCCATGATCAGGTGGCCTTCCCTCTCGATCTCCACCAGGTAGGCCCTCGGCAGGGAACGCAGTCCTGCGCCCTCGACGGTTCGCCCCATGAGCGGCGACCCCTCGGGCACCATCATCTCCGCGGTGTACTCTCGAACATCGTGCAGGCTACTGGTCGCGGAGCCGCGGTCGGGCAGAAGCTTCGGGCCGGCGAAGATGACGAACGCCGCCCCCACCAGCGCACACGGCACACCGAGCCACGCGATGTCGAAGATCCCGAGCCGGCCGAGCGAGGTTTGCTGTTCGACGAGTCCGCTGACCACGAGGTTCGTGCTCGTACCGATCAGCGTGCAGGTGCCGCCGAGGATCGCCGCGTACGACAGGGGCAGCATCAGCTTCGACGGCGCGATCCCCAGCTTGCGCGCCCAGTCCCGGACGGCCGGGATCAGCATGGCGACGACCGGCGTGTTGTTCAGGAAGGCGCTGAAGCCGATCACCGGAATCATGATCCTCAGGAGCGCGCTTCGCAGCGTCCGCGGCGATCCCAGGGCCCCCCGCGCGATCGCGTCGATCACGCCTGTTTCCCGCACCCCCGCCGCGACGATGAAGAGCGCGCCCACGGTGACCAGCCCGGGTTCGAAAGCCCCGCGAGGGCCTCGTGAGCGTCCAGAACGCCAATGCGCCAGCCACCGGAAGGCGCGGGCATCGGCACCGCGAGCAGCAGCGTCAAGCCGCCCAGCAGGATCACATCCGGGGGAATTCGACTACGAACGAGCGCCGTAAGAATGACCGCGAGGACGGCGAGGCAGAATGCGGCTTGTGGACTCAAGGGCAGAAAACGTTACATGCCGACGCTCGACAGGTGGTCCATGGAAGAACGTGCCCGGTCTCGTCTCCCTCCACGGTAACGTCTCGCCAAACGTCGGAGTGCCTCGAAGCAACGGGAATGCTGCCCTGGTGTGAATCCTGTTCAGCGGGCAGGGAGCGATCGCTGACCCCCTCGCCCGATCGGGCCCTGGCTTTGATGCCATTGGGGTCGGGTGTCCCGAATCAGAAGTTCGTCGAATTGGTTTCGCCTGTTTCGCCTGTTTCGCCCCGTAGCTGCGTTGCCGAACCTTGGACGGAACTACTGCTACGCACTGCGGTTCGGACGCCTTGCCACGAAACGAAACAGACTGAAACTAATGCGACGAACTTCTGATTCGGGGCACTAGTGCCCCGCGGCAAAAGTTCGTCGAAATAGTTTTCACCGTTTCAAGGCCGATGCGTATGTGCGAGCATGGCACGAACAATGGGACGACCGAAGGCGGAACTAGTGTTGACGACCGAGGAGAAGGCGGAGCTTCAGCGACTGGCGCGAAGGAGGAACGTCGGCGTTGTGGTTGCGGAGCGCGCGCGCATCATCCTCGAGTGTGCCAAAGGGTTGGAGAACATCCAGGTAGCCGAGCGGCTGGGCATCACGAATCAAACCGTCGGCAAGTGGCGGAAACGCTTCATTGACTCTCGGCTCGAAGGCCTCTCGGACGACTTCCGCAGTGGCAGGCCGCGCTCGGTGTCGGATCGCGACGTTGAAAAGATCGTCGACACCACCCTGCACAAGGACCCGAAGGCCGCAACGCATTGGTCCTCCAGGATGCTCGCTGAGCAGCTCGGAGTTTCGCCAACAGCGGTGCAGAGGGTCTGGCGTGCGTTCGGGTTGCAGCCTCATCGTACGGAGAGTTTCTCTCTGTCGAAGGACCCATATTTCGTTGAGAAGGTCCGCGATGTCGTCGGGCTGTACATGTCGCCACCGGACAACGCACTGGTCCTCTGTGTCGACGAGAAGTCGCAAATGCAGGCCCTAGAGCGCTCTCAGCCGCTGCTTCCGATGCAGCCGACGCATCCCGATCGCCGCACTGCCACCTACTCACGCAACGGGACGACTTCACTATTCGCCGCCCTTGATATCGCAACGGGACGAGTCATTGGTAAGACCTTCAGGCGGCACCGTGCCAGCGAGTTCATCAGGTTCCTCGGCGAGATCGACAGCGCCGTTCCAGCGGACCTGGAGCTCCACCTCGTCTTGGACAACTACGCCACGCACAAGACCCCTGAGGTCAAGCGATGGCTCCTGCGTCACCCGCGCTTCCACATGCACTTCACCCCGACAAGCTCGTCATGGCTCAATCTCGTGGAGAGCTTCTTCTCGATCGTCGAACGCCGCGTGACGAAGCGAGGCAATCACCAGTCCGTCACTGCGCTCGAGAAGGACATCCGCGTATTTCTCGATGATCACAACTCGGATCCCAGACCATTCGTTTGGAAGAAGACAGCTGACCAGATCCTCGACAGCCTGAAGCGCTACACCGCGAAGGCTGGCGCGCTCCGCGCCGAGAAGGCGAAACGCGGCAGCAAGGCCAAGTAGCGGCACTGTAAAACTATTTCGACGAACTTTTGCCGCAGGGCACTAGCAGCCCGTTGAAAAACAGCGATCCACGCAGCAGCGCTCTCCGGCCCCGACTCTGCGTTGAAGTAACCATCCAAATGGCATCCAACCATGGGGAAGTTACTTCGCCTTGATTCGGGGCCGGAGAGCACTACTGCGTGAACCGCTGTTTCTCAACGGGCTGCTAGAGGCGAAACTGAACCGATAGCGCGCTCGAGAAGTTGTGCGGGGCCCCCAGCGGGCCGCCCACGTCGCGGTACCAGCACTGGAACGCCCAGGTCGTCCCGGCCGCCACCTCGCCGACGCCGGTGGCCATCGGCGGCACGCTCGAATCCACGTTCAGCGTGAGCACGCCGGCCGCGCTCGCCTGGGCGACGGGCAGTCGGAAGAGCGATCCGCCCACGCAGAGATAGCCGTTGCCCGAGCGGACGTTCGTGACCTCGGGGCCATAGAAGTAGAGACCGAACGACGCGGGCGGCAGGCCGGTGACGCGGAACGTGAGGTCGTTGGCGGCGAGGCTGGACGACGGATAGGACTTCCAAGCGGGGTTTCGACACCCCAGTCACCGTAGCCCGAGGCCCGATTCTTCGCTAACCCCAGCCTCGCGGGCCACGCGGGAGCGCCCTGACGGCCGGCGGGCTCTTCGCTGAGCCGAACTCGCCCGATTTCCCCCTCTCCGAACGGCACCACCGGTTCGCTTCACCACGAACTGCAGCCAGCACCCTCCCCAAGAGTGCTGGCTGATCTCATTTCACCGAGCCCGATAGCCCGCGCGCCGCTCTTCCGCAGCGCCCTACTTCCCGAAGTCCAGCCGCCCCTGCCGAGGCGGCATCGGTATTCGGACCTCAGATTGGGCCGGTGGGGAACGGCTCGGCCCTGGCGATGATGGGTCTCCCCCACCCAGTGAGTCAGATGATCTCCTCGCCGCCGCTCTCACTCCCTCCAGCACCCTCCGCGCAATCTCCCGATCTGTGATCACGGAGATCATGTGCCTGCGCCCGCGGCAGCGCGGGCAGCTGAGAACATCTTCCGAAAAGGAGTTGTAGTCATACTGCTGCCGATGTCCTGCTTCTCACGATTGATGCCTTCAGTGCGTTCTTCGCCTCGCTTCGAGCTTCGGTCAGGCGCTCGACATCGCCTGCATCGTACATCCAAGTCCCCTTGTCATCCGCGACGATCCCGGTGAGCTGACCGCTCCGGTGAAGGTCCTGCGCGGTGCTGACCGAGACGCCCAGTCGCGCAGCCGCCTGGGCGCGCGACAGCATGCCTTGATCGACAAGTCGAACCCGATACGGCTTCAGTCCATAGGCCTGGATGAGATGTTGGACGCTCTCACTCGTGAATTCATCACCGGCCCCGGTGCGTACTCCGCGTGCTCTCAGCTCCGCGACGACTCCCAGTCGCGTATGGCTTCCCAGGAGCTCGTCGACAAGACGGACGACCTCGGCGGGCGTCCGCCGAAGTTCGAACGCACACAGGGGCACGGGGAGCCGGAAAGACCGCTCCGCGCCGCCCTTCAGTCGCACCTGAACGAGGATGTCTTCGCCCCGAACCAGCGTGACGTCGTCCACCAAGAGCCGCACCAGACGCTTCTTCGTCTGATGCGCCGTGGAGGGATCGGCCCAGAGTGCCGCAAAGCCATCGGGAAGTCCCAGCAGCTCAGCGCGCTGCTCCGTCTCGATCCTGCGAGGGCTCTTCGATGCCCCCTGCTTGCGATCCTCCTGCGCGACCCGAAGCGCACGGAGCTTCTCGTTCCAGTCCGCTTCCAGTGAGTCGGCTACGAGCCGATTCGACGGGTCAACCTGGAGGTAGCGTGACCGCGACAGGTTCGCCTCATACTCCGCGCGCTGCACTCGCAGCTTGAGCTGACGGTCGTCGTCGCCTGCCCGCTCTCGGACCTGCTCTTGCACAGCAAGGCACAGCTCGATCGCCTCGGGAGTGAGCTCTCCCAGAAGAAGCTGACCCATCGCTTCATCGATCGCCTTCCCGTGCATGCGCTGACAGACCTCGGACGCTCCTTGGCTGTGCGCGGAACGACACTCGTAGATCGGCACCTTCCCTTCCTTCCTGCCGTCGTAGTGAACCCACATTCTTTGCCCGCACTTGCCACAGAGGAGGATGCCCTGCAGCAGAGCCGGCCCCTCCCGCGGCGTCAGCGTGCGACGGTCCACGCCGTAGGCGAGGCCGTTCTTTCGAATCGTCTCCTGGTTCCGCAGGTACTCGTCCCAGGTGATGTAGCCCGGGTGCGAGCCCGGCAGAGTCACGAGCCACTCCGACCGCGGAAGGACCACTCGCCTCTTCGTTCCAGTCGGCCCTGGCCGTTCGCCGTACCGACCATAGACGTACGCGCCCGAGTAGATCGGGTTGTGCAAGATCTGGAGCGTGCGAATCGCGGTCAGCGGATTCCAGACGAGCTCCACCAGCCCTCCACGTCGATTCAATCGTGCGGGGAAGTCGAGGCGCGCTCTCTGGAACTCCTTCGCGGTGGCAGCTGCGGACCCGAGTCGAGCGAACGTGTCGAACAGATGCTGGACGCGTTCGCGGATCTCTCCATCCGGATCGAAGACCACTTTGCTCGACCCATCGCGCACGTAGCCAATGGGCAGCTTCTGGCAGAGTTCCCCCCGTTTCGCCTTGTTCAAGATCCCGCCGCGGAGTCGCGCCCTGAGCACGTGCAGTTCCGCTTCACTCATGGTCCCTTTCAGCCCGAGCAGAAGACGATCGTTGAAGCAGGACGGGTCGTACACGCCATCCTCGTCCAGGATGAGCGTGCTCGAAAGCGCGCAGATCTCCAGCAGTCGATGCCAGTCGCTGGAGTTTCGGGCGAGACGGGACACTTCGAGCCCGAGCACGATCCCGGCGTGACCTAGCCCGACTTCCTTGACAAGCTCCTGGAACCCTTGACGATCGGCCGTTCCAGCGGCCGACTGCCCGAGATCGCAGTCGATGGTGATGACCTGCTCTTGACGCCAGCCGTGCGCGACCGCTCTGTCCGCGAGATTGTATTGTCGCTGGGTGCTCTCGCCATTCTCGACCACCTGGCGGAGCGTGGACTGACGGACGTAGAGGTAGGCGTTGCGGCTGAGATGGTGAGCGGTGACGCGTGTGGATGCGTTCGTCATGACGGGACCCTCCGAATCTGTGAATCGATGACCAGAGTTGCCAACAAGTTCAGCAACTCCACTTGCTCATATCGCGCGCCGACGAGGCGCGGGCGCGGCGCTTCTGCGCGCGCAGTCTCCGGGCTCGCCACCGAAGCAGCGGCCGCGAGTTCCGGGCGCATGAAAGCGATCCAGGCCGCCGATCCGCGAACCTGCAGAATGCGCCGAGAGCGCAGGACCGTCATGCGGCTGACTTCGATCGCTCGCACCGACGAGTCCTCGCCGCCCGGCATATTCGCCGGTTCCGAAGCCTCCATCAGGACGGAACGACGAATCTCCTCGTACGCATGCGCGAGGCCCACCTCGATCTCACTTCCCTCCGCCTTCGGGCCGTCAGGACCGCCCGTCGAGTACAGAACGGGGATCAGCGGGGCTTTTTTCGCAAGCCCTCGTGGGCCACGGCTCGCTCGATCGTTCGTACGTGAAGCCGCAGGCCAAGCCGCGCCTGCACCTCGTCGGCCAGTTTCGCACCGGTGAGGTGCTTGTCCTCCGCCAGCAACTCGCGCAGGAGCGCAAGGACGGGAGCCGTCACCTTGCGAGCACCTTTCGGGCCGCGCTTCTTGGGCAGCAGCCCGGCCATGCCCGCACGCTCGAACTCGGCCAGGGTTGAGTAGAACGCGGGTCGCGAAAGCCCGAAGTCCGCGGCCGCCTTGACAACGCTGTCCCCGTCGACGTGGACCCGCCTGAGCATCTCGTACTTCACTTGAAGCATGTCGCGCGGGTCGAAGAAGTCGAGCTGTGCAAAGAGCCGGTCGCTCACCGCCTCCGGGTGAGGATTGAGGATGGACCAGCGGCCCAGGTCGCCAGCTTTGGGATCGTCGGGGGGTGGGGTTGGCATGGTGGTCTGGGCACTTGAACTGGAGGACTGACTTAAGTTCTATGCCGCGCCTGGTGGCGACTTCAAGGACGCCCTCCGCTGAAAATGAGCACTTTCGTGGAATTAAAACCACAATCGTCTCGCTGCCATTCTGGCGCGAGCCATCTGCAAGCGGCATATTTTGCCTTACAGTTGCGGCAGGGTTTGACTTACACATCTTCCGCCTCCTTGCCGACCCTCGAGCCTCCAGGCTCTGGCGCGGCCTGCCGCTGAGCAGCCACGAGCGCGACTGCATGGAGCAGCTCCTCGACGCGGAACGGCGCCCGCCCCACGCTCGCCCGGGCGAACGGATCCACCTCGGCGAGGCTGGTCCAGGCCACTACAAGGCTGAAAACGACCCCGGCGCCGTCACAGCAGTCGACCCGGCTTTCGCCAGCGGTTCGCCGAACGGCGATGACCCGCAGCTCCTCACCGGAGCGCGGGTGGAAGGGATGAGTGACCGTCAATCGCTCCGTTGAATCGGGGACATCGACAGTAGTTGGTTGCGTGATCCAACACCCGCTTCAGAAGATCTGCCCAGCGGATGTACCTCTGGTCCTTCGACGGCTCCCCCGCACTCTTCCCCGCGTCTTCATCGGCGACGTCCACCTCCTTCGGCTCCTTCCGAACCACGGGACGCGGCACCACCAGATCACGCAATGATGAGGCCGGGGCCAGCACTCCCTGATACGTCAGCTGATGCTCGCGCGGATGCGGCGCGAGCGCCGCCAGTCGAGCCATGAACTGGTACGGCGTCATGACGAAGCCTTTGGTCCCATCACGCCAGGCCTTGCGTAGCAGCCACGAGACCATCCCATCGGGACGCACCTCGAAGCGCTCGAGACTGATGGCGGGCCTCGTCACATAGCGGCAGAGCTTCTCCAGCTGCGCCCGCTGGCCCTTGCGGATAAGCGTCGCCGCGTGCAACGAGAACCCGTCGGCGTTCACCACCAGCGGAGGCGGCACATACTGACTCCCCCAACCCGACGACTGGAATGCCCTGGCAAGGTCAGGGTCGATGAGGCGTTTGAGCGGCTGCCCAGCACCTGGGCCGAAGGGCACCAGCGACTTCACCGAGGCCGCCTTCAGGGCTGGAAAGAACGCATCATCACGCGCGTCGCCAAAGTCGAGAAGCTGCTGCTCATGCTCACTCGAATCCGCGAACTCAGCAGGTGCCTCGTCGCCTGCGCGCGGCGGAAGGCCGAGCGCAATCGGATACAGACCATAGCGCTCCAGCACGCGACGGATACGCTTGATCACGTCACCGTGGACACGTTCGACCTCATCCGACTTAAGGGGGCCCGTGGGCAGGAACACGGGCGGATCGAAAGGGCCGCGCGTGACGTAGACTCCATCCAAGTAGAGGGAGTGTTGATGTACGTTAAGTCCCAACGAGGATTCAAAACGCTGCGTCGAGTTCACGGCGCCGACGTCGAGCCGGACCCGGACCAGGGAGTCAGGAACGGAAGCTGCCGCTTCCACTGGGTCGCCCTTTGGGTCGCCTTGCATTTCTTGCCGCTGACGATCCAGGATCACTTGTCCGCGGCGCTTGTAGGACGCAGACACCGCGCGAATGTGGGCCCGCGTGACCTCTCGGCAGAGCTCCGCGTTCATCGCCATCGCGAGGCGCAGCGGCTTGGGGACCGTGAGCACCCACTGGCGCACATCGACATCGGGGAAGACCCTGTCGACGATGTGCGCGGCCGTCTGCGCCATCTGGCGCCCGCCGCAGGAGGAACAGATGGTTCGCCCCTTACAGGAGAACGGCACGATCGTGTCCGTCGCGCAGGAGGGGCAACGGAGGCGGCTGAAGCCGAATGCTGGATCGCCGCATTCGAGTAGAGCCTCGAATTCCTGGATGACGTACTGCGGCAGGGAACGGCCGCCGTGCTCGTCCTCGAACTCCTCGAGGAAACCGGGAAGGTGCGCGCGGACGAAATTCTGGAGCGGTGACCGGCCCCCCGTGCCCCTGAAGATGTCCGGTGGATCGTCCATTCCAGAGGAACGGACCGGGACGTCGAGGTCCCCGTCACCGCCGAGGTCGGCCAGTGTAAAAATCCTGCTCGCCGCGATGCCGCCGCTCGGGTGGGGACCGGCGAGCGGCACTGCGGTGGAACTGTAGACGCCGCCTCCCAGGTGGATGTAGCCCACGAGCGTGCGTGAGGTGGCTTCGAGGGCCACGATGTCGAGGTCCAGATCGCCGTCCACGTCGAGTTGCGCGAACTGGGCGAGGCCCTGAATGCCAGCGATCAGGATCTGTTGAGGACCGCTGCCGAGACCCGCAGGCCCACCGGGAAGCCACTGGAGGTCCACGGGGCTGCCCCGTTGAAGAGCCACATCGTCGTAGCCATCCTCGTCGAAGTCGCCGACCTGGAGACTGAAGGCCGGGCCCATGAGAGGCTGCTCGGGACCGAGCGCTCCCCCTCCCAGTCCGGCACGCCATGAGAGGGCGGGGGAGAACAACGAGAAGATCGTCGCGCTTCGAATGGCGACGTCACGGACGCCGTCTCCGTCGAAGTCACCGAAGGCGTATTCGCCGATGGCGAACGCGGAGCCACTGGACTGGTGCAGAGGTGCCGCCGCTGCGAACGAGCCCGGGGACGTCTGCTCCATCCAGCGGAGTTCGTTGGTCGCGTAGTCGGTTCCCACCAGGTCGATGTCCCCGTCTCCATCCCAGTCCAGCGCGCTGGCTCCGTGATAGTCGAAGGCGTCGGATCCGATCGAGACAGGAGCCTGGAAGTGGCCGCTGGCGCTGACCTGGACCAGGTAGAGGTCCGGGCCGAGATCGGACTGGCGAACGAGGACCGCCGCGCCGCCGGGGGCCGTTCCGTTGAGGTCGGCCACGAGCATCGGTTCACCGCGAATCCCGATACTGCCCATGAACTCGAGCTGATCGGTGCCGATCGTGCCCCGGGCCCAGACGACTTCAGGGATGGCGGATGGCCCGTCGTCGATCGCGATTACGACGTCGAGCAGTCCGTCCGAATCGATATGGCCTGCCGCCTGCGGTCCTGCGAGGGGGCCTCCGAAGGTCAGCGCGCGATCCTCGAACTCGACGTTGGAGGTGCCAGCGCCGACCTTCGAGAGCCTGAAGGACGGACGCTCTTTGCCAACGCCTGGAGGCATCAGTAGCGGGACGACGAGGTCGTCGCGACCATCGCCGTTGAAGTCGCCCGACGCCAGACTCAACATCCACCACGCGTCTTCGCTGGACTCGACGGGCGCCGCGAAGTTTCCCGCGCCATCGCCCGCGAATGCGCTGATCGCGTAGGGGGTCGCCGGGTTTCCCGAGAACGTGATGGCGACCAGGTCCAGCGCGTCGTCCCCGTTGATGTCCGCCAGCTCCATCACGCTGCGGCTACTGGTCGACAGGTCCGTGGTGCCGAGGTGGACCGGAGCCGCTAGCATCCCCGCGGCGTTGCCCGCATAGAGCTGAAAGGCCCACTGGTCGGGTGGAGGGTTGCCCGTGACGGTCAGAGCCAAGACGTCGGTATGGCCGTCCTGGTCGAGATCGCCCAGCTCGAGGTCGTAGGTGAAGGGCGACGCCACCGGCACGGCTTCGAGCTGAAGCATGCCGCCATTCCCCCGCATGATGACGAGGGCGTCGTTGTCCGACCGAATCGCGACGAAGTCGAGGCCGCCGTCCTGATCGAGGTCGGCCGGTCGCGCCAAGTAGAATGCTTCGTTCGAGGTTTGGATCGAGGTCGGCGATCCGAAGGTGCCGCCCCCGAGGTTGCGGGTGACCTGGAATTGCGTCCCGCCGGTCATGAACGACTGGAACGCGTCGGGATAGAGAATCAGATCGAGGTCACCATCTCCGTCGAGGTCGTTGGCCAGAAGGCTCTGTAGCGTGGGAAAGACGGGCGACGCGATCGCGAGAGGGGGCTCGAACTCCGAACTAGCGGAGCCGTACCAGACCAGTACCGCGCCAGGGATTCCTGGCACCGGGGGGTGATGGCCGATGAGATCGACCAGGCCATCGCCGTTCAGATCTGCTGCGACGGAGGGAACGCCTGGCTCCTCGGTCGCGGGGATGGGGGACGCCAGATCTCTTGCGTCGATCAGCCGACCTTCATTGTTTGCGTGGTAAGCCCGGAGTATGCGGTCGAACCCAGTCCCGAGGAGTTCGGTCTGCCCGTCGCCGTCGATATCGAGGGGCGCGACGAAGACGTTGGGCACGAGCTCCCGGGGAGTGGGGTCGACCGATGATTGCGCCGTGGCGGCCGTCGGAGCTAGCAGTGCCAGCAGCAGGTGGGGTCCAGCGTGTCTCATGGGCCAGATGGTGTTGGGAAGTATCGGGTCCGCAAGAGAGGGAGTCCCTCCAAGCGAGGGGTTCGCGTCCTCTCTCTAGGCGATCCGTCTTACGAGGTCACACCGCTGGCAACGGTCACACCTCGACATTCTCTTTTGGCCAGCCCGGAAAGCCCCGACGTCATCCGCGCCCGCGGCACGAAGAGCGTGATGGACAACGACTTCATGCAGTACGGAACCGCGTTCGTTTCCGCCACTCGGTGCGTTTGGGACGATTGGGGGAGTGGCGCAAACGAACGCGGTACAGTACTGCCACTGCCATATCTGCAGCGCCCAATACTCGTTAGTTTTCATCTGAGATATATTGGCTTGCGAGTTCTAGCGCAAAGTCACGTCGCTCGATAAAATCATCGACAGTTGGCGGCGCCGAAATATCGGGTTGCACCCCAACACCCACAAAGTCCGATCCATCTGGATAGGTATCGCGTTTCGTAGTGATGCGAGCCCTGCCGCCTCCTGGCAGTGAAATTGGGAGAGGCTGGCCTGTGCTGCCGCCGCTCGCCTGTCCGATGATGGGACCGCGATCCATGACATCAAAGGCCACCAAGAAATCTTCCGCGGCGGAGAATGTTTCTGGCCCAGATAGGACCGCAACAGGACCGGAATAATACTGATCGGGGTCAGGGAGTTCTGTATTCCCCGTTGATTCATGGTTGTCAGTTGGGTAGCTCCACGCACGATAGGCGGGGCGATAGTTCATTGTTCTCCATGAACTGACCGCAAAGGGTTCTTGGGTAAGTCTGGACAGGACGTCATAGCCATAATTGCTACTGCCGCCGCCATTCTTGCGCACATCGAAGACGATTCCATCGGCTTTCGATATATCTTCAAAGTTGTCGGCAAAGCCTTTCGAAGCGTCGGGATTGCTGAAAGAGTTGAGTTCCACATAGGCAATGTTATCCGGCAGCATTCTCCACCGAAAATTCGGCGGCTGTTGTCCCATGCCTTCCGTTAAGGCTCCCCATGTTTCCCAATCGGGTCGACTGGATTGAACGACAAAGGTATCACCTGCCTGCGTCTTGATCGTGAATTCGATCGGGCCTTGTGGTCCCGTAAAGAGGCGCCATGAGTAGACGACGCTATCGATGTACGCTTTGACAGAACCGCTGACGAAGGGGCGGCGTTCCGTATCCGCAAAGTCTTGGATGGGCACTTCATCAACTGCTATGATTTCATCGCCGCGTTCGATGCCTGCGGCTTCAAATTCCTCGCCTAAAGCGTACTCCAGAATGAGTCTGTCTTCAATCCATTGGTACTTGATGGCTGGGACATGGAAACGTCCGCGTTGGAAAGCTGGATCGTTCGGGAAATAGACATTCGCATGGCCGTCTTCGAGTTTTGCTACAAAAGCCTGGAGCAGTCTGTAATATTCATACGTGTTTTCGCTGGCCATTACGCGCGGAATCATGGCGCGATATTCGGCGTCCCAATCAAGCTCGGGAACGAGATCGAAGTTCGAGAAGTTGTATTTAGCTTCCGACCACAGAAGAGACAGGCCCGCCAACTTGTCTTCAACGGGCAAGTTCCTTTCATACGGGGTTTGAAGAGAAACCGCGCCCCAACGTCTCTCTTCGCTTGCGCTGGCCTCTGTAATCGTCTCTTCAATGGTGGCCCAGCGAGATGCATTTCTCAAACTATCAAGGTCTGTATCCTGTTCCATCAGATCAGTGTCGATGAAGCCAAGTTCAGCGGCTCGTTCCAGTAGGTCGAGCGCTTTATCGGTGCAACCGTCGGCAAGCGCGTAAGCGCGAGCGGCATTATAGGCGGCTGAGCGACGCATCCATTTCGGGGCGCCTTCCCGGTTTGCAACGTCCTCGTATAGAACGCCAGCCTCGTCATAGCTCTCCGATTGGTATCGTTTATCTGCCTGACTTTGAGTGGCCTCGATCGTGATCTCTACCTCCGGCTCTGGCGTGGCGCAAGCCGACAGGTAAAGTAGAATGCAGGTGATGAGAGCGGTGGCCAGTTTGATGTTATTGACTGTCATGACTATTTGCGGTTGCCTGGAGCGGGACGGTATATGCGCCAGGTGGAGAGATTTGGCTCATGGTCTTGGCTGACTTCAGAGCAGAGAGACTGCAGGTGGAAGCGGCGCAGAACGGTCGCCAACCACGATCGATTCAGCCCGCCGTGCGCGGGTGGCGAAGTGCGAACCATCATCCATGTCTCCTGCACCAGGTCGTCGGCGCCGTCCCGAGTCAGGGCGCGGGCAAGCGCGTTCAGCCAGGCGACGTCGGTCAGGGAGAGGTCAGGATGAGCTTCACTCATGGCACACTCGGAATGCCACCGCCCGGAACGCCGTCGAGCCTAGTTTCGTTTTCTTGTCAGGGCCGAGCGCTCCCGCTTCCAATCCGCGCAGCCACCCCGGTATAGGCCCGCGGTTTTCACCAGTCAAACTTAGGGGCGGAGCCGGGGGCTCGAGGTCTCGCCCATCGCCGCGCGTAGCGCGCCTTCGTCTGGTTCGTTCTGGAGACGCGTCCGTCGATGAAGAGCTTCATCTCCCCGATGTGGGACTCCATGGAACACTGCGTCGTCCCGTCTTCCCGCGGCAGCGCTCGAATGGGCGGAGCCGATCGCCATTGCATACGGTGTCATGCGCAGCATCTGGCTCAGCGAGTACTGGATCCGCTGGGGGGCGCGCTCGTCGATGAGCTTGCTGGCCAAGCTGCGAGTGACGTCCAGCTTCTCGTCGAGCTCGCGCAGTAGCATCAGGCCCGCATCGAAGGTGAGCTTCTCCGGGCGGCCCTCCACTCGGATCGAACCGTTGAAACTTGGCGAGAAATGGCTACCGCTGAAGTCACCCGTGGGATCTTTGGACGTTGGCTGCGTGCGGCGTATTGAAGCACTCGCCAGTGCATCGGTTGCGTCCGCTCCGTTGGGTCGTTCAGCTCAGTTCGATGAATATCGCGGGCTTAAACCGGGGTGGCTGCGCGACTTTTAGGCGGGAGCGCTCGGCCCTGACAATAAAACGAAACTAGGCTCGACGGCGTTTCGGGCGGTGGCATTCCGTGCGTGCCATGAGTGAAGCTCATCCTGACCTCTCCCTGACCGACTCCTCCCTGACCGACGTCGCCTGGCTGATTGCGCTCGCCCGCACCCTGACTCGGGACGGCGCGGACGCTGACGACCTGGTGCAGGAGACATGGATGATCGCTTGCACTTCGCCACCTCCGCACGGCGGGCTGAATCGACCGTGGTTGGCGACCGTTCTGCGCCGCTTCCACCTGCAGTCGCTCCGCTCTGAGCGTCGCCGTGTCCACCGCGCCAAGAGCGCAGCAAGACGAGAAGCTATGCCGGATACGGCCGAGCTTGTGGAGCGCGCAGAGCTGCAGCGGGCGCTGGCCGACTGCCTCCTCTCCCTGGAAGACCCCTACCGCACGACGCTGATGCTCGTCGCGTTCGAGGGGGTCACGACCGCCGAAATCGCGGAGCGTGACGGCGTGTCGGTCGGTGTAGTGCGGTATCGCGTGCGCAAAGCCCGCGAGGCGATGCGAGCGAAGCTGATGGCGAGTGACGGCGAAGACTGGAGTCAGTGGTGTGCTGTCCTCCTGCCCTTCGCCCGTCTTTCCCTTCCGGGCGAGGCCGGTGCCGCACACGCATCTGCCTCGCCGATGTTCGTCGCAGCGAGCGCCTGGATCGGCGCGTTATCCATGACCTTCAAACTACTCGTCTCCCTTTCGATCGTTGTGGTGCTCATCACCGCGGCCACCTCCCTCGACAAGACACAGCTCAACGTTACGCCCCAAGTGGTACGCGACGTGGAACGAGTCTCGAGCGCGGTCACGTCTCCGCTCCTCGATGCGATTCCTGCCAAGGGCCGGCGGGAGAGCGCACCCTCGATCCGTGAGCGCGCTCTTCCTGAGGCGGTGCAGGCTGAAGAGCCGGTCGAAGCCGTTGGGGCACCGGCGCCTTCGCCGCGGCGGATCACTTCCCTCGCGACGCTCGAGATTCGAATACGGTCGCAGGAAATGGGCTGGTTTGCGTCACTCATGGCGGACGAGCCACCTTTCCCAGGAGGCAACGGACCGAGCTGGTCTACAGGGGACCTGGAGACCGGCTACCAGATGAACAGCTCGGCAGGCCAAGGGGCCGGGCAGACGTATGCTCTCAGCAACCTAGATGGCGTCTACCGCTTCTTGAACGTGCGGCCTGGCGTTCCGCTGCGGGTCGCCGCGGTGGACGGATTCTTCTTTGCGGGAGACGAGGTTGAGGTATCGCCGCTTCTGCCGGGAGAAGACCGCGTCGTCGAGGTCGTCGTCACGAGGGAGCTGCGCAGGTTCCAAGGCCGCGTCCTTTCTCCCGACGGTGAGCCGATCGAGGGCGCGTCGCTGCAGCTGTCGGTGCCCGGAGAGACGCTCGTGACCGGCGACCATACAGGCCCTGACGGCGCTTTCCGAACGCAGCCGATGAAGGTCGAAGAGCTGATTCTCGCCGTTCGAGCCAAAGGCTTCGCGACGACGGTTGATACCCGCTTTGCGGTCCCCAATGGTCCGATCGATATCTTCCTCGAGCGGGGCCGGCCCGTGCGGATTCTGGTCCGCGACGCGGAGATGCGATGGGTAGAGGACGCCGAGATCATTGGCCGAGAGACCGGAGCTGGGGTCTGCTATTCAGCCCGCGGACGGACCAACCAGGATGGAGTGTGCAGGCTCGAGGCCGTTTCGAGCGTTGACCTTCCCCTGGAGATCAGCGTCAACGGCCGTACCTTCCACTCGACGCTGCTGGCCCACGAGGTCGAGCACATCGTCGAGGTCCCGACTCGGCAGTCGTGCTTCATCCGCGTGAACGGCCCTCGCACGGCGCGTCTTCAGGGCGCGGAGCGCATCGCTCTCCGTCCGGTCGCACCGACAGAAGGAGAGGTCCTGATGCAGGCGCTGCAACTCAGCGCGAACGAGGCGATCTTCGAGCGGGTCTTCCCGGGGACCTACGAGGCTACCCTCGAGCGCATCGAGAAAGAGTCAGTCGTTTGGACGAGCGACCCTGTCATGGTCGACGTGAAAGCCAGTGGTCCGAACGAGACGAGCTTGGATCGCTGAAGACGGGGCTACTGGACGCCAAGGCGGATAGCACCTACAGCAAATCCACTTGCCCACCGACGGCGACTACGAGCAGCCCCTACTCGACTGGTCGTTGCGCAAGGCCCAGCCGAACGGGACTGTGGGGTGGGACGAGAGCATTCGTGATGACGCCGAACGAGTTCATCGCAAGGCTAGCAGCGATCGTGCCGCATCCGCGCGAGCATTAGTTGACGTATCAGGGGGTGTTGGCACCCGCGTCGCCGCTGTGCGACCAGGTGGTCCCTCGGCCAGTGGTGCGGAGGTTGCTGGATTCAGTTCGCGAAGGGCTGGAGCGGAACAAGCCGCCGCCGCAAAGTGGGGGAGGGTGTTGGCACGAAATCGTGCTTTGGGTACTGCGGGGCCCGCCCCGACTGCCAGCTTGAAGTTCCTATCCGTCGCCGGCTGGTAAAGCTCACTTCGTGAAGTCGCGGACGTCTACGGTACCGGTGACGGTACAGCCCACAATTCGTTGAGGAGTCCTCTCTGTCGGCAGCGGTGTCCCAGCACTGGAAGGAGCGCATCACCGCAGCGTCCCATGGTACCCTCGGGTTCGTGCCGACCCCCCGCCTTGAGCTTCTACCCGCCTCCGCATCGTTGCGCCACAGGGGGCGCCGGCGACTCGCCTGGGTGGCCTTGGCTCTTGTCGCAGGCTCCGTGGGGACTGAGGCTGGCTTGCGCTACGTCCTGTTCTCCGATAGCGAGAGAGCCGTAGGGCTCGCCGAGCGCTGGGGAGTGCGAGATGCTGGCTTGTATGGCTCGCCCGACGACGATGACGAGTACTGGACGCTGCGCCGGGTCTTCGCCCCGACGGAGGAGATGCGCCTGAACGAATAGGAATTCCAAGCGGGGTGTCGAAATGACGCACCTTGAGGGTCGGCCAGCGACGATGGGCGGAGCGATCGTCGAGTATCCGTCAGAGCAGGTTCTCGTGGCGGTGAGGGACGTGCTCCCGACGCAGGGAGCCACGGTCGACCGCGTCGACTTCATGGCGTTCAGTCCGAGCGGAAACCGCTGGGTGGCACGGGTTCAGGTCCTCGGGTTCGGCATTATTGCGCGGACGGCTCTCGTGGCGGATGGCGACCTGATCGATCTGGGTCTCCGTCCCCGTCCATGTCTGCGATGTCCCAGCCGAGGAACCCTCCCGACGTTCCGATCACCACGGGAGACGCGAACACGCCGCCTCCTTCACTTCGCATCCACGTCGGCCTGCCGCTCACCATGAAGACAAGGTCTTCCGCTCCATCGCCGTCCAGGTCCGCAGCTCTCAAGTCGGTGGTGTTGCCAGATGCTGGCACAATCGTCGAAGGTTGACCGAACGTCCCGTCCCCGACGTTGAGGACCAGGCAGAGCTCTGGCGACGAATAAACGATGTCGAGATCTCCATACGGATAGGACTTCCAAGCGGGGTTTCGACACCCCAGTCACCGTAGCCCGAGGCCCGATTCTTCGCTAACCCCAGCCTCGCGGGCCACGCGGGAGCGCCCTGACGGCCGGCGGGCTCTTCGCTGAGCCGAACTCGCCCGATTTCCCCCTCTCCGAACGGCACCACCGGTTCGCTTCACCACGACCTTCAGCCAGCACCCTCCCCGAGAATGCTGGCTGATCTCATTTCACCGAGCCCGATGGCCCGCGCGCCGCTCTCCTGCGCCCTACTTCCCGAAGTCCAGCCGCCCTTGCCGAAGCGGCATCGGTATTCGTACTTCGGACTCTGCTGGTGGTGAGCGGCTCGGCCCTGGCGATGATGGGTCTCCCCCACCCAATGAACCGGATGATCTCCTCGCCGCCGCTCTCACCCCCTCCAGCACCTTCCGCGCTGGACTTCGTCGAGCCCTTCCCTGTAAGGCCGGAGTGACGGCACCGGCACGTGGTCGTAGGGCCGCGGCGCGGACGGGTTGGGTCGGCGTATGCGCAGCACCTCCTTGCGCATGCTGATGTTCAAGCGCTCGAAGAAGGGGCTCGTCCCCGCGAGGTCATGGGACTCGCCCGGGTCCCCCAGCGTCTCATAGATCTGGAACGGATCCTCGTGGGACTGGATGTCGGTACGGACGCCCTTGTAGCCGTCCAGGTAGATCGCCTGCATCTGGCCTCGCTTCGCGCCGCGCCTGCCTGGGGCGAACTCTTCGTAGCCTGGCGTCTTGCCGCCCGCCGTGTACTCGACGTAGACCGTTCCCACGGGTGACTGCTCGTCTCCGCGCAGGTCCGCCGCCATGCTGACGCCGTCCGTCCCTGAGGGCGCACGGCCTCCACCAAGCTCCAGGAGAGTCGGTAGCCAGTCGTGGAACTGCGAGATACGCGGGCTGCTGGTACCGGCCGGGACTTCACCTGGCCAGCGAGCGATGGTGGGCACCCGGATGCCGCCTTCGTAGACGTCGCGCTTGATTCCGTCGAGGGGGCCGAAGGAGTCGAAGCGATCCGCGCCGTACCTCCGGCCTTTGGTGTACGCCTCGTTGTGGGGCCCGTTGTCCGACGTCAGCACGAGCAGCGTGTTCTCCGTCAAACCCAGGTCGTCCAGCGTCTGCATGAGGTCACCTACGCCGTCGTCGAGGCGCCGCACCATCGTGGCGAAACGCTTCTCCGAGTCCGTCCATTCCTGGTCTCTGTAGTCGGGGTGGAGGAACGAATCGATCGGCTCGGCCGCGGTGTTGATCATCGCCCCGGGCTCGCCGAGCCACTGGACGCCGCCATTCATGCCGCTGCCTTCGGGGTACGGTGCCGCCGGTACGTGCAGGGCCGCATGGGGCGTGTCGTAGGTGAGGAGCAGGAAGAACGGCTGCGATGACTCCGCGGCTGCCCGCTCGGCGAGGAACTTCTTCGCGCGGGCCGTGAAGAGGTCCGTCGTGTAGCATCCGGTGAGCTGCGCCGACACATTCTCCTGGCCGTCGTAGAGCTCCATCTTGCCCCGCGCCTCGGTCTTGTGGGCGGGGTAGTGGGAGTGCCCGTCGCGGTGTCGGACGTAGCCGAAGAACTCGTCGAAGCCGCGCTTCGTGGGATACGCGGGCCATGTCGCCGGGCTCTCTCCGTTGCCCTGCAGACCCCACTTACCGATGAGTGCCGTCCGATAGCCAGCGCCTTGCAGGAGGCTCGCCATGTTGGGACCCTCGGGTAGAGCCTTGTCGAACTGGTTGTCGCGGATCGCCGCATGCCCCTGATGCTGACCTGACATCAGCGACGCACGCGAAGGCGCGCAAACGGGCGCGGGGCAGTAGTGCCTCAGCAGAATCCGCCCCTCCCTCGCCAAACGGTCCATGTGCGGCGTGGAGTGGCGCCGCGACTCCTGGCGCTCATTCTGGAAGAGCACGCCGAGGTCTCCGTAGCCCAGGTCATCACAGAGGATGAAGAGGACGTTGGGCCGCGACTCCCTTGGCGAGGCTTCCGGCGGGGCCTGTCCCGAGGCGGCCAGCCCTCCGCCCATGAGGAGGGCCGTCAGGCATGGCGGAAGGATCAAGGACCATGGACGTGTTCCTCGGCTGCTCAAACTCATCATGGCCCGAGCCTATCAGTTTGCCACAACAGACTCCGTAGGAAGGCCGTGACGGATAGGACTTCCAAGCGGGGTTTCGACACCCCAGTCACCGTAGCCCGAGGCCCGATTCTTCGCTAACCCCAGCCTCGCGGGCCACGCGGGAGCGCCCTGACGGCCGGCGGGCTCTTCGCTGAGCCGAACTCGCCCGATTTCCCCCTCTCCGAACGGCACCACCGGTTCGCTTCACCACGACCTTCAGCCAGCACCCTCCCCGAGAATGCTGGCTGATCTCATTTCACCGAGCCCGATGGCCCGCGCGCCGCTCTCCTGCGCACTACTTCCCGAAGTCCAGCCGCCCTTGCCGAAGCGGCATCGGTATTCGTACTTCGGACTCTGCTGGTGGTGAGCGGCTCGGCCCTGGCGATGACGGGTCTCCCCCACCCAATGAACCGGATGATCTCCTCGCCGCCGCTCTCACCCCCTCCAACACCTTCCGCGCTGTCTCCCGATCTGTGATCACGGAGATCATGTGCCGACGCCCGCGGCAGCGCGGACATCTCAAAACGTCTTCTCCGAAGACTCTCTTCAGAAGATCCGCCCAGCAAATATAGCTCTGACTCTTCGGTGGCTCCCCCAAACCCATCGAGACGTCATCATCGGCGACGTCGACATCCTTCGGCTCCTTCCGAACCACCGGCCGCGGCACGACCTGATCGCGCAATGGCGAAGCAGGTGCAAGCACCCCCTGATACGTCAGCTGGTGCTCACGCGGATGCGGCACGATCGCCGCCAGCCGCGCGAGGAACTGGTAGGGCGTCATGACGAATCCCTTGGTCCCATCTTTCCATGGCTTGCGTAGCAGCCACGAGACCATCCCATCGGGACGCACCTCGAAGCGCTCGAGACTGATGGCGGGCCTCGTCACATAGCGGCAGAGCTTCTCCAGCTGCGCCCGCTGGCCCTTGCGGATCAGCGTCGCCGCGTGCAACGAGAACCCACCTGCGTTCATCACCAGTGGAGGCGGCACGTACTGACTCCCCCAACCCGACGACTGGAATGCCCTGGAAAGATCAGGGTCGATGAGGCGTTTGAGCGGCTGCCCAGCACCCGGGCCGAAGGGCACCAGCGACTTCACCGAGGCCGCCTTCAGGGCTGGAAAGAACGCATCATCACGCGCGTCGCCAAAATCGAGAAGCTGATGCTCATGCTCACTCGAATCCGCGAACTCAGCAGGTGCCTCGTCGCCTGCGCGCGGCGGAAGGCCGAGCGCAATCGGATCCAGACCATAGCGCTCCAGCACGCGACGGATACGCTTGATCACGTCGCCGTGGACACGTTCGACCTCATCCGACTTGAGGGGGCCCGTGGGCAGGAACACGGGCGGATCGAAAGGGCCGCGCGTGACGTAGACTCCATCCAAGTAGAGGGAGTGTTGATGTACGTTAAGTCCCAACGAGGATTCAAAACGCTGCGTCGAGTTCACGGCGCCGACGTCGAGCCGGACCCGGACCAGGGAGTCAGGAACGGAAGCTGCCGCTTCCACTGGGTCGCCCTTTGGGTCGCCTTGCATTTCTTGCCGCTGACGATCCAGGATCACTTGTCCGCGGCGCTTGTAGGACGCAGACACCGCGCGAATGTGGGCCCGCGTGACCTCTCGGCAGAGCTCCGCGTTCATCGCCATCGCGAGGCGCAGCGGCTTGGGGACCGTGAGCACCCACTGGCGCACATCGACATCGGGGAAGACCCTGTCGACGATGTGCGCGGCCGTCTGCGCCATCTGGCGCCCGCCGCAGGAGGAACAGATGGTTCGCCCCTTACAGGAGAACGGCACGATCGTGTCCGTCGCGCAGGAGGGGCAACGGAGGCGGCTGAAGCCGAATGCTGGATCGCCGCATTCGAGTAGAGCCTCGAATTCCTGGATGACGTACTTCGGCAGGGAACGACCGCCGTGCTCGTCCTCGAACTCCGCGAGGAAACCGGGAAGGTGGGCCCGGACGAAATTCTGGAGCGGCGAGCGGCCCCCCGTGCCCCTGAAGATGTCCGGTGGATCGTCCATTCCAGAGGAACGGACCGGTCGAGCTCGAAGCGGGTTGCGCGCAAGGCTCCATGGCCACGCTACGCCTCAGAGACGTAGCTTGGGCTGCTGGTATCGCTCCGGATAGAGCCCATCGAATCGATCGTTGTGAGCTGTCAGATGCTCACGAGCGAGTGGAGCTGTGACCCACCGCTCAGGTGTGGCCAGGAGGGTTCCACTGCCCCGCCCACTTACCATGACACTCCCCATGCTCCGCCTCGCCGTCCTTCTCCTCGCCGGTTCCATCGTTACAGGCCAGGCGCTGTCGATGGAAGCTTGCTTGCTCAGCGATTGTGGAATCGGACTCGTGCTCGACGACCCGACCTTCGTCAGCGCCGCGGGGAAGGACTCTCGACGCGCGAGTCAGCGATAACATCGGGGCGTTCGAATTCGCGACGCTGCGCGGCTCTGACGCCACGGTCGCCAGCGCACCCTACGAAGTCCAGATCTTCGGGCCGCCCGGCACGACCGCGCAACTCTTCACCGCGCGGACGTCCCCTGCCGTCACCGGAACCTACCTTCGCACGCCGTCCGGCCTCCAGGGACTCGACCCGAACACCCTGCGCCTGATCGGCACCGTGACGGTTCCCTCCGGCGGAGCGCCTGGCGTGCTTCAGATCCCGATCTCCAGCGATCCGGCGCTCATCGGCACCACGCTCTTCCTGCAGGCTGCCCTCTCGAGCTCCGCGTCGCCCACGGGGATGGCCTGGAGCAACCGACTTCGGGCGCTGATTCAAGCCCCCTGACCTGGCACCCTGACGAGCCGCTCTCGCCCCCCGTCTTCCTTGGCCGGGGGCATGCACATCACCCACGGTCAATCCTTTCCCCATGACTCTCCTGTTCGCCGTGGCCGGAGCCCTCTACGCCCCCTTCTGCACTCCCCAGAGCATCGAGCGAAACATCGTCATCGTCGCTCTGGCTCGACGTGCATCCGCGTCAGCGGATGCGCCAGGGGCGATTCCGTCCGCTCCGCACTATCATGGCACCCATGAGACGGATCATCCACACGGCCACGGGCGCGCTCGGTTTCGCGCTTCTCTCCTCCCTCGCGTCTTCGCAAACGGTGCGGATCACCTTCGAGTCGTTCCCGGGACCGGACGGCCAGCTCGGCACCTTCGATGACGTGCCGATCGTAGGCTTCGACAATTTCGCCGACCAGACCGACCAGCTGACGAACGAGTTTTCGTCCCTCGGCGTCGAGTTCCTTCCGGCCCCGCCGATCGACAACCAGAACGAGGTGCTCGACGCATCGAGCATGACCAGCAACCCGGCTTATACGGCGCCGAACGCCCTTGTGTCCCTGGGCTTCGCCCCGGTCGAGTGCCGCTTCCTCCACGACGTCTTCAGCGTCTCCGCGCTGATCGGCATCGGTACCGGCACCGACACGATGTGCATCTACGATGCGCAGGGAACCGTGCTCGCATCCGCGTCGGGCAACGACAACGTCGTCACGCTCACGTCCACGGTGCCGATCGCCCGAATGACGGTCGTCTCCAGCTCGGTAGCCACGCCCGTGATCGACAACCTGGAATTCACCGAAGGGACGGTCGTGGGAACGAACTACTGCCAGGCAGCCATCAACTCCACCGGACGGACGGCCCGAATGGTCTACGCGGGCAGCCCGGTGGCGTCGATCAACGACGCGATGCTCGCAGGAGCTGACCTGCCACCGCTGGCCTTCGCTTTCTTTCTCGCCAGCCCCATCCAGGGCTTCGCGGCCAACCCGGGCGGAAGCGCGGGCAACCTTTGCCTGGCGGGCCCCATCGGTCGCTACGTGGGCCCGGGCCAGATCCAGCAGTCCACGCTCGCTGGATCCGCGAGCCTGTCGATCGACCTGAATGCCACCCCCAGCCCGACGGGATTCATCCGCATCCAGGCTGGCGACACCTTCCACTTCCAGTGCTGGTTCCGGGACAGTTCGCCGAGCGGGCCGACTTCGAACTTCACGGACGGAATCCAGGTCGTCTTCCAGTAGCTGCCTGCGTTCTCACCCCACCGACCGCGGATCCCCCCGTACCGGACCTTGATGCGCCGACGATCGGCTCCCCTCGCGTGCAGAGCGGTTGGGAGCGTTCGATCCGCCGCAGATTGGAACCGCTCCCGGGGAGGCCTGATGATCCGAAGGGGGTAGAAAGGGCGTGGCGAAATCTCTTCGAGGGGATTCTACTCGGGGCTCTTCCCCTCCCCCCTCCCCCCCCCCCTCGTTCGCACCATGAAGCCGTACGCTCTCGCAGCTCTTTCCGTCACGATTCTCAGCTCTAGCCACGCACTGGCACAGTGCGAGCTACAGCGCCTCGCCCTCGCCAACCCGACCCAGGCGAGCGTTCTCGGATGGAGCGTCGCCATCGAAGGCGACCTCGCTGCCGTCGGCTCCATCGGTACGGATGAAGCCTGCCCTCTGGATCCGAACTGCAATTCGGGATCGGTGCAGGTCTACCGCCGCACCGCTGGCGTCTGGGCCTACGAAGCCACGCTCACCGCCAGCGACGGCAGCGCTGCAGCTCAATTCGGTCAGAACTGCAGCATCTCCGGGAATCGTATTCTCGTGGGAGCGCACTTCGACGGTCCTGGCTCGGCCTACGTCTTCTCGAACAGCGGCGCAGGCTGGGTCGAGGAACAGAAGCTCACGGGAAGCGATTCGCAGAACCTCTTTCACTTCGGGCACTGTGTCTCGCTGGACGGCGACACCGCCCTCATCGGAGTCATGCGCGACAACTTCGCGGGACCCGAAACGGGTGCGGCGTTCCTCTTCGAAAGGGTAGGTGGAGTTTGGACCGAGACCGTCAAGCTCACCGCGAGCGATGCGGCGGCCCAGGACCGGTTCGGCCGGTCCTGCGACTTGAAGAACGGGATCGCGATCCTTGGCGCTCACCTCCACGACGGCGTCTCGCCGGACGAAGGGGCCGCGTACATTTTCGAGCGTGACGACGCGGGCACGCCCGGCGACCCGCTGGATGACAGCTGGCCCGAGGTCGCCAAGCTGGTCGCAAGCCAGCCGATGGCGAACGAGCTCTTCGCGCGGGCCGTTGGACTCGAAGGCGACCTCGCGGTGATCGGCGCCTCCAAGGCGACGGGGATGGCACCCGACTCGGGCGCGATCTATCTCTTCCAGCGTGATGCGAACGGCGCGTGGACAGAGTCGCAAAAGATCGTCGCCGACGACGGAGAGGCCGCCGATCGCTTCGGCGAGAGCGTGGCCATCGACGGGGATCGCATCGTGGTAGGCGCTCCAGGTGACGACGACAATTCGGCCCAGGCGGGTGCGGCTTACCTGATCGAACGGACGCCCCTGGGCTGGGTGCCGACCTTGAAGTACACCGCTGCCGGCGTGGACGCCAGTGCGTCTCTTGGCACGGAGATGACGGTGGACGTCTCGGGCGGAACGGCTCTCTTCGGCGCCCCGTTCAGCAGCCTCGACGTATCGATCGGTGGTGGCGCGTATCTCGTGGACCTGACCGACTGCCTCGGAGAGCTCTATTGCGCGGTCACGGCGAACTCCACCGGATCGCCGGGCCTTGCAAGCGCCGCAGGCTCGACCCTCGCCACCGCGAACGATCTGATCTTTGGCGTCAGTTCCCTGCCGACGAACGCGTTCGGCTATGTCCTCGTATCGACAACCGAAGGGTTCGTCACGACCCCAGGTGGAAGCCAGGGCAATCTCTGCCTGAGCGGGCAGATCGGACGCTTCGTCAACGCGCTCTTCAACACGGGAGCCACCGGCACGGGCTCGACATCGATCGACCTCTCGGCAGTTCCGTCGCCGACAGGTCCCTTCGCCGCTGCCCCAGGGGACACGCTTTACTTCCAGGCCTGGCACCGCGATGCAGCCGGGGGTCAAGCGACGTCGAACTTCACCCAGGCCCGACGCATCCGGCTTCGCTGACGCCTTGGCCGTCGGTCCCAAGATCCCCCCAGTTCAGACCATTTCCTCCCTGCCAGATGCCATTGGGGTTTGGCGCAACGCCGCGAGCGCGGATCCTGGCGGTGCTCGCGGAATTGCATTCTGTGGCGCAGACTCCCAGGGACGAGAGGCCTGGCGCCCGCCGCTCTCACGGCGAATTGAAGGTTCGTTTAGCTCCCGCGTTTCTCCTGGTGTCATGAATCAAGACAACCAAAAGAAGAACGACGCCCCGAAAGACGGTGAGACACTGGCAGAGGAGATCAAGGATCTGCAGAACGCAGGTGCGGAGCAGGACCCGACGGACGGCCGGGGGATGCCCGGTGACGGAAGCGGCGGCGCGACGGGCCCGGGCGGCTCGTCCTCGTAAGCGGATACCGAGGGCGTACGGCGCGGAAGCGATGGGGCTGCTAGGCTCAGGGACTCTCCTGAACCTGCCCTCCCTCGCGGAAAGACGCAGGCTGTCGTGCTGATCCCCCCTTCTTGCCGTATGTCGCCATCCTATTCGCACCTCTCGCGCCTGGTTCTTCCCTCCCTCGGACTTCTCTTCGGCGCGGGCCTCTGTTCCGCCCAATCGGTGAGCCCGGAGGATCAGCAGAAGGCAAAGCTGGAGCAGCAGCTCGAAGCCCTGCGCCAGCAGATCGATGAACTCAGCGGCTCGCTGGACGATCTGCTGGATGATGTTTCCGATGGTGCGGGCCATGATCCGGAGCGTCGCATGGCGTGGTGGCGACAGCACGTGGCCGCCGAGGAGGCCTCGCCCTTCAAGGACCTGAAGTGGCAGTTCATCGGGCCGACGAACATCGGCGGACGCGTCACCGACGTGGCTGTTCCCGGAAGTCGCGGGCAGAACTACGGGATGTACGTGGCCACCGCCTCGGGTGGAGTCTGGCGCACCCGGAACGAAGGCACGACCTGGGAGCAGGTCTTCGACGACGCTCCGACCGCGTCCATCGGCAACCTCGCCCTTTCCCCTTCCGAGCCGGCGCATCTCTGGGTCGGCACCGGCGAGGCGAACATCTTCCGCTCTTCCATGGCGGGCGCGGGCGTCTGGCTCTCGAAGGACCGGGGCGAAACGTGGGAGCACAAGGGCCTGACGGCGACCCATACGATCTCCCGGGTCCTCGTGCACCCGGAGGATCCGAACACGGTGTACGTGGCGGCCTCGGGCCACGAGTGGACCGACAACCATGAGCGGGGCGTCTACCGAACCCGGGACGGCGGTGAGAGCTGGGAGCACGTGCTCTTCATCGACGACCGCACCGGCGCCATCGACCTCGTCATGGATCCCGTCGATCCAGGGATCCTGTACGCGGCGACGTGGGAGCGCATCCGTCGACGCTGGAACGACCCGCGCAACGAGGAAGGCTACGGCCAGTCCTCGATCTGGCGCACCATGGACGGCGGCGAGACCTGGACGGAGGCCGCGGCCGGGCTGCCCGCGGGCCAGTTCCGCGGGCGGATCGGCATCGACGTGGCTCGCTCGAATCCGGAGGTGCTCTACGCCTTCGTGGACAACTACGAGATGGTAGAGCTCGACCCCGAGGAGGACGCGGGGACCGACTCCTACGGACGCAAGCGCGAAGCTCACATCAAGGGAGCCGAGGTCTATCGCTCGAACGACCGCGGCGACTCCTGGACCAAGGTCTCCGAATCGAATGACTACATGGAGGGGCTCTCCTCCACGTACGGCTGGGTCTTCGGGCAGATCCGCGTGGATCCCGGGAACGAAGAGCGCGTCTACATCATGGGTCTCGCGCTCAACGTCTCCGACGACGGCGGCAAGACCTTCCGGCGCCTCCGCGGTATGCACGGCGACCACCACGCCCTATGGATCGACCCGGAGAACACCGACTACCTGGTGAACGGAAACGACGGCGGCGTGTACCTGTCCTACGACGCGGGTGCGAACTGGCGCTCGTTCACCGATCGGCTGAACCCGGTGCAGTTCTACAACGTCGGCTACGACATGGGCGAGCCCTTCAAGGTCTACGGTTCGATCCAGGACCACGGCAGCCGCAGCGGAGTCGTGGACCTCTCGAGGGGCCGTGATCGGGTGCCTGCGGTCGAGTTCGAGTACGCGCCCGGAGGCGAAGCCAGCTACCACCAGGTCGACCCGACCGACGAGGCCGTGGTGTACTCGGCCGGCTTCTACGGACGGGTGAACCGTAGCGATCTTCGTTCGGGTGAGCTTGCGCGGCTCGCGCTGGAGGCAGAGGACGAAGAAGACGAGGAGGACGACGGCTACAGCATCGCCCCCGAGGCCGAGCTGCGCGGCCAGTGGCTGGCGCCGTTCCTGATCTCGCCGCACAACCCGCGCATCCTCTACCACGGGATGAACAAGCTCTTCCGATCCATGGATCGCGGGGACAAGATCGAACCGATCAGCCCGGACCTCTCGCGCAACGACCCGTCGGAGCTCGGCGACATCCCCTACCAGACGATCACCACCCTCTCGGAGTCGCCCCTGAAATTCGGGCTGCTCTACGCGGGCACCGACGACGGACGGGCGCACTGTTCGCCGGACGGCGGGACCACCTGGAACGACATCACCGCCGGCCTCGCGAACGAGCGCTGGGTGAGCCGCGTGGTCGCGTCGCGCTACGACGAGAACACGGTTTACCTCGCGCAGAACGGCAAGCGCTGGGACGACTTCCGCACCTACCTGTGGCGCTCGACGGATCGCGGCCGGACCTGGAAGGCGATCGGCCAGGACATCCCCTGCGGGCCCGTCAACGTGATCGCGGAAGACCCGAAGGACTCCGAGGTGCTCTACGTGGGCACGGACCTGGGTGTCTACGTGAGCGTGGACCGCGCCCGCAGCTGGCAGCCCCTCGGCGGCGACCTCCCCACCACCTACGTTCACGACCTCGTGGTGCATCCCCGGGACGACATGATCGTGATCGCGACCCATGGCCGAGGCATGTGGGTCATGGACGCGCGCCCGATTCAGACGTGGGGCGATCCTGCGGCGGACGAAGAGCCGGCCCAGGACGTGCCCGCAGAGTCGTCGGGGGAAGAGGCACCCTGAGCCTCGCCGCGCGGACGGCGCGTGCTGGTAGGATTCCGGGTCTTGCCAGACCCGGCTCACGCCTATCAGCACCCAACGCTCCGTCGCATGACCCACCGTTCCTTCGCGCACGTCCTCCTCGGAGGATTCGCCACTCTGCTCCTCGGTTCCTGCCAGGGGATCGACCCGGCGAGCGACCCGGCACCCGCTCCCTCCGACGCTTCGGTCGAAACCAGCGCCGCCCAGGACTTCACGGAACAGGAGCGGCTGCGCGGCTCCATCACCCCCGAGCGCAAGTGGTGGGACGTGCAGCACTACGGGCTCACCCTCGAGGTGATGCCCGACACGAAGAGCCTCGAGGGCTCGAACGTCATCTCGTTCCGAACCCTGAAGAAGGGCGATCGGATGCAGATCGACCTGCAGCCGCCGCTCGAGATCACGCGCATCGTCCACCGGGGCGAGGAGCTGCGCTTCGAGAGGAACGGGAACGTCTACTGGGCGGACTTCGCGGAGGCGATCCCCGCGGGCCAGGACGAAGAGGTCGAGGTTTTCTACGAGGGCGAGCCCCAGGAGAGCCTGCGACCGCCCTGGAGCGGAGGCTTCACCTGGGGCCGAGACTCGAAGGGCGGCCCGTTCATCGCCACCACCTGCCAGGGGCTCGGCGCCAGCGTGTGGTGGCCGAACAAGGATCACGGCTACGACGAGCCCGACCGCGGCGTCGACGTTCGCGTGACCGTCCCCGAGGACCTGGTCGCGGTATCGAACGGTCGCCTGAAGGACCAGAGCCGCGACGCCGAAGCGAAGACGCGCAGCTTCCACTGGCAGGTCACGAACCCGATCAACAACTACTGCGTCAACCTCAACATCGGCCACTACATGCCGATCTCCAGCACCTACGAGGGGAAAGGGGGCACGCTCGACGTCCAGTACTGGGTGCTGGAACACCAGGAAGAGAAGGCCAGGAAGCAGTTCCAGGAGGTGCCGCGCACCCTCGAGGCCTTCGAGCACTGGTTCGGCCAGTACCCCTTCTACGAGGACAGCTACAAGCTCGTCGTGGTCCCCTACCTGGGCATGGAGCACCAGAGCTCCGTCACCTACGGCAACGGCTTCGAGAACGGCTACCGCGGGCGCGACCTCAGCGAAACCGGCGTGGGCCTGAAGTTCGACTTCATCATCGTGCACGAGTCCGCCCACGAGTGGTGGGGCAACAACGTCTCCATGGACGACGTCGCGGACATGTGGATCCATGAGAGCTTCGCCAACTACGCCGAGAACCTCTTCGTCGACTACCACTTCAGCAAGGAGGAAGCAGAGGACTACGTCATCGGCTGTCGCAAGCTGATCAAGAACGACGTCCCGATCATCGGCACCTACGGGCTGAACCGCTCGGGTTCGGGCGACATGTACTACAAGGGCGGGAACATGCTGCACACGATGCGGAGCATCGTGAACGACGACGAACGATGGCGCCGGGTCCTGCGCGGTATCAACGAGGAGTTCTGGCACGACACCGTGAAGACCGAGGATTTCGAGGCCTACATCAGCCGCGAAACGGGGTTCGACTTCGGCCCCTTCTTCGACCAGTACCTCCGGACCACGAAGATCCCCGTCCTCGCCTACGAGGGCGTGGACGGCGGCGTGCGCCTCTGGTGGAAGAACGTCGTTCCGGGCTTCAAGGTTCCGGTCGACGTCCGCCTCAACGGCGCAGAGCAACGGGTGATCGTCTCGACGAAGCCGACCCCAATCGCCCTCGGCGGCCCGCTGGAGAGCCTCGAACTGGATCGCAACTTCTACATGGACGTGGAAGAGCAGGGCGCGGACTGAAGCCCAGGAACGGGTGGCGAGCCAGCCCTGGCCGCCGCCCGTTTTCGCCTTGCAGCCGAGTCGCCTCGCAGATGAGGCCCTTCCTCGATCAATCCATCGAGACGCTCACGCGCGGCGGATCCCAGGGACTGTCCCGGATCGGATCGATTGCACTAACTTTTGGCGGAGCGGTCTATCCTGCAAGGACCACCCATGCGCTCCCCCCACACACGCCGCGACCTCCTCCGCTTCGGCGCCGGCACCCTGCTCGGCCTGCCGCCTCTGCTCACCTTCGGCGGCCGCGCACTCGGCAGCCCAGCGCGCGCGGGAGGGAAGGGGTTCGGAAGCGCGAAGAGCGTCATCCTCGTCTTCCTCCAGGGCGGGCCCAGCCACATCGACCTGTGGGATCCGAAGGACGACGTGCCCGACGACGTACGGAGCTCGTTCAAGACGATCGCCAGCAAGGTCCCCGGCATGGAGGTCACCGAGCTCCTGCCGCGCCTCGCCCAGGTCACGGACAAGCTCACCTTCGTGCGCTCGATGAGCTACACGCCCGTCGGGCTTTTTAACCACACGGCCGCGCACTACCAGATGCTGACGGGCTACACGGCCGACAAGGTCAGCCCCTCGGGCCAGCTCGAGCCGCCGTCGCCCAAGGACTTCCCGAACTTCGGCAGCCACATCTCGCGGCTCATGCCCCCCACCGTCGCGACGCTGCCGTACGTGACGATGCCGCGGCCCCTCCAGGAGAGCAACGTCATCGGCAAGGCGGGCACGGGCGGCTTCCTCGGCCGCGCGTTCGATCCCTACACGCTGTTCCCGTCGGGCGACGACACCGACCAGTCGAAGATGGACCGCATCAAGGTCGACGACCTCGCGCTCCGCCCGGAGCTGTCGGTCGCCCGCCTGGCGCGCCGGGCGAAGATGCGCGGACTGATCGGAGAGACGGACGCCGACGTCGGCCGCGCGGTCGAGCGCTTCGATCTCGACGACTACACGGACACCGCGCTGGAACTCGTCCTCTCGGGTCGCGCCCGGGAAGCGTTCGACATCCAGGCGGAGCCGAAGGAGCTCCGCGATCGCTACGGACGCAACACCTTCGGCCAGAGCTGCCTGCTCGCTCGCCGCTTCGTCGAAGCCGGCACGCGCGTGGTCCAGGTCAACTGGTCCAAGCCCGCGAACTCGGACCTGCACTCCTGGGACGTGCACCTCGATCTCCAGCACCGCATGCGCGATCTGGCCGCGCCGATGCTCGACCCGGCGCTCGCCACGCTGATCGAGGATCTCGACGAACGCGGGCTCCTCGACGAGACGCTCGTCGTCGCCGTCGGGGAGTTCGGCCGAAGCCCGCGCAAGGGGCTGTCCACGTCGGGCAACGACAACGACGCCGACAGCCGCGATCACTGGCCCTACTGCTTCACGGCGGTCGTGGCGGGCGGCGGCGTCAAGCGTGGCCACGTGCACGGCGCGTCCGATGAAACCGGCTCCGCGCCGATCGCGGCGCCCGTGCACCCCACCGATCTTCTGGCGACGATCTACCATGCCATCGGGATCGAACCGCACACGCAGGTGATGAACCACCTGAACCAGCCCCGTGAACTCGTCAAGGGCCAGCCCGTTCTGGATCTATTCGCATGATCGCGCCGTCCATGGCCCTGCTCCTGTTCGTCGCCCCGTCCCTGCTTTCACCCCAGGAGGCAGCGCCGGCGCAGGAGCCCGCCCAGGAGCCCGTCAGCTTCGAACGTGACCTGCTTCCGATCTTCGCCGCGCATTGCCAGGGCTGCCACCAGCCGGCCCGATCGAGCGGCGACGTGCGGCTCGTCGTCCATGGGGATCTCCTGGGCGGCGACGCGCCGCTCGTGGTCCCGGGGAGCGCGGCGGAGAGCCTGCTGCTGGAGGTCATCGCCTCCGAGGACGGACTCCCGGCCTCGATGCCGCCCGAGGGCGAGCCGCTCGACGCCGCCACCGTGGATCTCGTCCGGCGCTGGATCGACGAAGGCGCGACGGACGACGCACAGGCGGTGCCCGCGGAGGCGCGCAACGGGGCGGGCGAGCCGATCTACACGCGGCCGCCGGTCGTGACGTCGCTCGCTTACTCACCGGACGGAGCGACGCTCGCCGTCAGCGGCCGTGGTGAGGTCCTGCTGCATCGCGCGGACGCCGAGGCGCCCTTCGATCCTCTCGCGCGCCTCGTGGGACTCTCTGACCGCATCGAGGCGATAGCGTTCTCCCCCGACGGCGCGCGGCTCGCGGTGTCCGGGGGAGTTCCCGCGGTCCGAGGCGAGGTGCAGATCTGGGACGTGGCGAAGGAAGAGCTCCTGCTCTCGAAGCAGCTCACGTTCGACACGCTCCACGGCGTCAGCTGGTCGGGCGACGGAACGCTCGTGGCCGTCGGCTGCGCGGATCACACGGTACGGGTCCTCGAAGCGGCCACCGGCAAGGAAGTGCTCTTCCAGGGCGCGCACGCGGACTGGGTGCTCGGCACCGCGTTTTCCAGCGACGACTCCCACCTCATCACGGTCAGCCGGGATCGCTCGATGAAGCTGATCAAGGTCGAGTCCCAGCAGTTCATCGACAACATCACGAGCATCACGCCGGGCGCGCTGCGCGGCGGCCTGATGTCGGTGGCGCGTCGACCCGGGCGCGATGAGCTGCTCGTCGGCGGCGCGGACGGGGCGCCGAAGACGTATCGAACGTACCGCGAGAAGAAGCGGGTGATCGGCGACGACTTCAACCTGCTGCGCGCCTTCGAGCGGCTCCCGGGGAGGGTGTTCTCCGTGGCCTGGACCCAGGACGGTGCGCGCTTTGCGGCCGGTTCCAGCCTGCGCGGCGCGGGGACCGTGCGCTTCTACGACGCCGAAGCGGAAGCGCCGCTCTGGAGCCGCGACGTACCCGGCGGCGTCTACACGGTCGCTTGCCGCGCGTCCGGCAGGGAGGTGGCCGCGGGCGGCTTCGACGGCGTCGTTCGCATCTACTCCGCGGAGGGCGGAGCGCTACTTCGAGAGTTCGTGCCCGTACCGCTCGAGCGCGCCGAATCTACCGAGACCACGGACTCCACCGACGGAGAGACCCGGCCATGAAACACGTCTTCGCCGTTCTGATCGTTGCGCTCTGGCTGCTCGTCGCACAACTCTTCGCCCACACGGAGGCCCCGCACACTTCGGCCTTCATCGCGCTCGACGTGGTGCCCGAAGAGGTCGTGCTCGAGGGACGCTTCGCCTACGTCCAGCTCATCACCATGGGCAGCACCGCCGACGGAACCGCGAGCGACCTGACGCGCGACGTCCAGGCGACGGGCGCCGAGGAGCACCTGAGCATCGACCCCCGCGGCCTCGTCCGGCCGATCGCCGACGGCTCGGGCGAGCTCTTCCTCCGCGTCGACGACCTCGAGGTCCGCGTGCCGTACCGCGTCTCCGGCATGGACGAGACGCCCGAGCCGCGCTTTTTGACCGACGTGATGCCGGTCATTTCACGCTCCGGCTGCAACACCGGCAGCTGCCACGGCTCGGCGGATGGCCAGAACGGCTTCCAGCTCTCCCTGCGCGGCTATGACCCGCTCTTCGACCACGGCTCGCTCACCGACGACCTCGGAGCACGCCGCTTCGACCGGGTCGCGCCCGGGAGCAGCCTGTTCCTCCTGAAGCCGATCGGGCGCGTCCCCCACGTCGGCGGCCAGGCGCTCGTCCCGGACTCCCACGACCACGCGCTCCTCGAGGCCTGGACCGAGCGCGGCGCTCCCTACGAGCCGGACGCCGCGCGCGTCGCGTCCATCGAGCTGCTGCCGAAGGACCCCGTGCTCCAGCATGTCGGCGACCGCCAGCAGGTCGCGGTCTGGGCGACGCTGAGCGACGGCACCCGGCGCGACGTCTCGGCCCACGCGTTCGTCGAAACGAGCGACATCGAGATCACCGACATCGACGCGCACGGTCTCGTCACCGGGCTGCGACGCGGCGAGTCGGCGATCCTGGCGCGGTACGAGGGCCAGTACGCGGCGACCCGCCTGCTCGTCATGGGCGACCGCGAGGGCTGGACCTGGAGCGCGCCTCCCGTGCACAACGGGATCGACGCCCACGTGTACGCGAAGCTCGAGGCCATCCGCTCCGAGGCCGCGCCCCTCTGCACGGACGCCGAGTTCGTGCGCCGGGTGCACCTCGACCTCACCGGCACGATCCCGACGGCCCGCGCCACGCGGCAGTTCCTCGACGATCGCCGGGACACGCGCGTGAAGCGCGAGGAACTGATCGAGCGCCTCCTCGGCAGTCCCGACTACGTTGACTACTGGACGAACAAGTGGTGCGACCTGCTGCAGGTGAACTCCGGGCTCATCGGAGACGAGGGCGCGCGGCGTTTCCACGACTGGGTGCAGTCAGCGGTCGTGAGCAACGCTCCCTACGACGGCTTCGTGCGGGACATCCTCACCGCCACGGGCTCGACCCTCACGAACCCGCCGGCGAACTTCTTCAAGGTCCACCGCGAGCCCGACCTCGCGATGGAAACCACGACGCAGCTCTTCCTCGGGATCCGCTTCAACTGCAACAAGTGCCACGACCATCCCTTCGAGCGCTGGACCCAGAAGGACCACTGGCAGCTCGCGGGTCTGTTCGCGCAGGTCAAGCGAGAGGAGGCCGCCGGCCCCTCGGAGGAGATCATCTCCGACGCGGACACGGGTGACGTGACGTTCCCGGAGACCGATGTGGTCGCAGAGCCCGCGTTTCCCTTCGAGCACGAGGGGGCCGCTCCCGCGGGCGGAACCCGTCGCGAGGAACTCAGCGCCTGGCTGACGGCGCCCGAGAACCCCTACTTCGCGAAGAGCTACGTGAACCGCGTGTGGAGCTACTTCATGGGCCGCGGGATCATCGAACCCGTGGACGACATCCGCGCCGGCAATCCCGCCAGCCATCCGGAGCTCCTCGAGGAGCTGACCGAGGAGTTCATCGCGAGCGGCTTCGACACGCGCTCGCTCATGCGCAAGATCTGCCAGTCGCGGGTCTATCAGCATTCCGTGGCCACGACCCGCTGGAACGAGCAGGACGACCGCAACTACTCGCACGCCCTCGCGCGGCGGTTGCCGGCCGAGGTGCTCTTCGATGCGGTCCACCGAGCATCGGGATCCGAGCTGCGCCTGCCCGGACAGCGGCGCGGCACGCGCGCGATGCAGCTCGTGGACGGCTCGGTCTCCAGCGAGGATGGGTTCCTGGAGGTCTTCGGCCGCCCGGCCCGCCAGAGCGCGTGCGAGTGCGAGCGCGGCACCGGCGTCACGATCGGGCAGGCGCTGAGCCTCGTGAACGGCCCGACCGTCGCGAACGCGCTGCGCGACGAGGACGGCGGCATCGCCGAACTCGTCCGCATCGAGCGCGACCCGGCCGGGATCATCGATGAACTCTTCGTCTCCTTCCTGAGCCGTCCGCCGAGCGCGGCGGAAGCGGGCGCCTTCCTCCCGAACCTGGATCCCTTCGCCCTCGAGAACCGAGTGGCCCTCGGGCCCGAGGGTGAGGCCCAGGCAGTCGCCGAGCAGGCGGCCTGGGAGGCCACCGTCCCGCCGCTGCCCGACTGGCAGATCCTCGACCGCGCCACGGCGTTCTCGGCGGGAGGCGCTCGCCTCGTCGTCGAAACCGATGGCACCGTTCGAGTCGAGGGCGACGCGCTGGACAAGGACGTCTACACGGTGATCGCGGGCGCTGGCGACGGTCCGATCACCGGCCTGCGCCTCGAAGCCCTCCCAGATGGCTCCCGCCCGGGACGAGGTCCCGGCGCCGCGGACAACGGAAACTTCGTCCTGAACGAACTGGAGGTCACGGCCATCTCGGTCCTGGACCCGGGCGTGAGCCGGCGCGTGACCCTTCGGAACGCGCAGGGATCGTTCGAGCAAGACGGCTGGGGCCTCGCCGGCGCCATCGACGGCCAGCCCGGCTCCGGCTGGGCGATCATGCCGAGGTTCGGCGAGCGCCATGTGCTGGTCGCCGAGACCACCGAAGACATCTCCTTCCCCGGGGGGACGCTGCTGGTGGCCACGCTCAAGCAACAGCATGGTTCGCAGCACGTGCTCGGCGCCCTGCGCCTCTCGACGACGAGCAGCCCGCGTCCGATCCGTCACCGGGTTCTTTCCGAGATGGCCATGACCGCGCTCGCGCTACCGAAGTCCGAGCGCACGCCGGAGCAAGCGGCCGCCCTGTATCGCGAGTTCGTGGCGGCGCGCCCCGGTCTCCAGGAGCGCGTCCGTCTAGGCGCGGCGCAAGACCTGGCGTGGGCGCTGGTGAACAGCCCGAGCTTCCTGTTCAACCGCTGACCTACGAAAAAGCCATCGTGGCCAGGAAGGCGGCTGCGGCGCCGATTCCTGCTCCGAGGAGGGCGGTCGGTGAGCCCGCGATGAAGAACCCGATGGCCCCGCCCACGAGCGCCCCCACCACCGTGGCCGTCAAGAATCGGAGCAGCGCGCCCGAGAACGCACCGAAGAAAGTCATGGCGATATCTCGGAAGAAGCCGACGTCTTCGCGGGGCGGTTCATTCGTCATGCTGAATCTGGCGGGTCGCGCGTTGCCGGATGTCGTCGAAGCGGTGCAGGTGCTGGAGGTCCGGGATCACGGGGCCTGGAATACCGTACTCCTTGGCCCAGGGTTCCTCCAGAGGGGGACGCGCCCAGCCAACGCCATTCAGTGGCCAGGAGTTTCGAATGGCCGCGCAGCGAAGGTACGGCTTCGCGAAGGGGCGATCCTCCGGCGCCAGCGCCTCCACCCCGTCCATGGCCATCTCCGCCAGTTCGGGTGGCTGGAGCAGGACGAGCGCCGCCAGCGAGACATCGGCGTGCACGCCCGCTCCCTCGATCTCCACCAGGGAACGCAGGCTCGCGCCTCGCACGATCAGGTCGGGGCTCCAGAGGAACTCCGTCAGCTTTTCTCCCTGGCTCGCGGACGCGGGCGACAGCTGGCGAAGCGCCTCCACCACCATGGTCGTCTGAAGACGCGACCGTCCCAGGTTCTCCCCCAGTGCCCGGACCGTCGAAGAGTCGGTGGCTTCGAGACGCGCCAGCGCCGTCGCGATCGCTGCCACGGCCGTTGGCCCCTGCTTGCCGAGCTGCGCCCTGAGTTCGCTCAGCTGCGCCACGGTCCTGCTCCCATCCTTGCGACCGCCGTCCTTCGCGAGTCCACCTCGCTCGAGGGCCGCCCGCAGCTCTTTGATGCGAGACTTCGTGGAACGAGTCCCCACGGAGAGAGCTTCAGCCGCCGCCGCGCGAACTTCATCCGACACCGACCACTCCAGCGCGTCCTTCGCCGCCTTCAACAGCCACTTCGAATCAGGATCACAGCGCGCAGCCGCCGTGAGTACCGTCGATTGCACCTGGAACGGAAGCTCATCGAACTGCTTCAAGAGCGGATCCAACAGGCCGTCGGCTTTCGATCCGAGTTTGGCCAATCCGCGCAGAACTCTTTCGAACTCAGGAGCCGTACGGTCCTGGAGGCACGCTTCCAGCATCTCCACGGTTGCTTCGTCCGTTCCGCCGGACATCGCGAGGTACCCCATCACCATGGGGCGCGTCGAGGCCGAGCCGTTCCGCGCCGTGTCCAGCAGCAGCTCCTGGGGCGCGCCTCCACCGAGATCCAGCAGGCTCGGAAGCCAGGGGAGACGGTCGCTCGGTGAAAGTGCGCGAACGCGCTCGACCAGCGCGTCCATGTCCTCGGACGCCACCTCTCGCGCGAACACACCCGGAATGAACCGGCCCTCGCCGGCGGGAAGGGCGATGCGCTCGGCGCACCAGTCGAGGCGCTCCTCGGGCTCGAGCTCCAAGCGGAGCATGACGGCCCCCATCGAGTTCAACAGCTTCTCGCTCGCATCGGGTCGCAGCCATGCACGGTGGAGCGCTTCACGGAGCGCCAGGAACTCGGGGTCGGGAAGACGCAGGCTCGCGAACACGGCCTCTTCGGCCAGCGCCAGCTTCGGGCTCCGAAGAGCCTCGTGCAGGATCTCCACGCGCAGCTCTCCGTCCATCTCCAGCTCCGGCAGTCCGAGGAGAAGCTCCCATCGAAGCGCGGATTGCGCGCTGCCCCGGAGAGCGAGAAACGCCTTGACCGTGCGCGGATCCGCAGGCGCGACGATCCGAGCCGGCCGCAGAAGGTCCACGTCCTTGGGCGACTTCATGAGAGCCTCCAGCACGGGCTCCGCCGCGCTCGCCCCGATGTCTGCCACCAGGGCACCGGCAAGGGCACGTACGCCCTCGAGTTGGCTCCCGAGGGCGCTCACAAGTCCTGGCGCTCCGGCCTCACCATAGGACCAGAGCGTGCTGCAGGCACCGAAGGCCACGCTCCATTCGGAATCGAGGACCGCCCATTCCAGGGCGGAAATCGCATCCTGCTCCCGCGCGTACGCTCGTAGACCCATGGCCGCCCGCAGGCGCGCGGTCACGGAGTTCGCCACGTCACCGTTCAGCACGGCGACCAGCTGATCCTGGGCGAAGGCTTCTCCACTCGCGATCAGCGCATAGATCGAATTCTCGCGCTGCTGGAGGCTCAGGGTGGGCCAACGTTCGATGAGCTCCCGGGAAGGATTCCTCGGCAGCACGGCGAGCGCGTACTGGCTTCGGGTGCGAACGGCATCCCGCGGATCACCCGCCTGCTTCAGCAACTCCTCGAAGGCTTCCTCGTGAGCGGAGGCGATCATCAAGCGCAGAGCACGAACGCGTTCGACGCATTCGAAGCTGATCTCGCTCTTCCTCCACCGGTCCTCCAGGAGTTCGAGGCTATCCGGCAGATAGGAGAGCCCTTGGATACCCGCAGAGAGCAGATCGTCGGCAGCCCGCTCCGCCCTCGTCTCGTCACCCGACTCGAGTCTTCGGATCAGGGTTCTGATCTCTCGCGCTTCGAGGGGCTCCGGCGATTGTGGAAGGAGGGCGAGTCCGAGAACGAGCAGCAACGGCATACGCCAGAGGCTAACAGGAAGTCCCTTACCTCGCAGCCGACCATGCGTCGACGCGCGCACGGTTGAGCTGGCGGCGAAGGTCGGCACCGAGATCGATCGACGGGTCGGCCTCGGCGACGGCGCCGGCCTTCCAGGCCGCGAGTGCTTTCTCTTCGGCGCCGTTCATCCAGAGGGCGTCGCCGAGGAACTGCCAGTTCACCGGCGTCGGGGCGAGGCGCGTCGCCTCCTGAAGAAGCTCGATCGCTTGATTGCGGTCGCCGTAGGGCCAGGGCGCGCGGTCCAGGAAGCGGGCGCGCAGGCGCAGGGGCCCGGCGAACTGGAACTCGGGGAAACGCTCCGCGACAGACTCCAGCGCCGCCTTCAGCTTCGGCCCGCGCCCGCGCAGGATCGCGGTGCTCTTGCCTTCGGCCCAGGCGACGAGCGACAGGTTGAACGCACGATAGTAGAGCGCTGCGGGATCCTCCGGCGCGAGGTCGGCCGCCGCGTTTCCGTGCTCTAGCCCGGCGGAGCAGAGACCGAGGACCGCGTCCTTGAGGTCCGCGTCGCCGGTCTCGTCCAGCTCCACGAGCTGCTGAACGGTGAGCTTCTCCGCGGCGGCCCGGGCGACCTGGCTTTCGATCAGTCGGACGTCCGCCGCGGTGGCGAGCCAGCGCGCCGCGCTGACCTGGGCTGCCGCGTCATCTGGCCTCGCTTCCGCGACCTCGCGCGCGGCGAACGCCTCGGCGTCGCAGCGTTCCTGGAGCGTCCCGAACTCGGCGCGCACGGCGTCGACCGGCGCAAGAACCTCGTGGAGAGGCGGCGCGGAACGGCATCCGGCAGAGAGGCAGAGCCAGAGCATCAGGAGTGAGTTCCGCATGGCCCCAGCATCCGCGACGGGCCCCCTCGCCGTCAACCGTGGCGCCCCCTCGATTCGAAGCCCGCTGACGACATGCAACGTCGCACAGCGTAGCCTGACGCCATGCCCTCCCCGAACGGCCCTGCTCCCCCTACCAACGGCCGTCGCCGAGGCCCGATCGTCCTCCTCGTCCTGTGGGTCGTCGCGCTCGCGGGACTGGGTCTCTACGCCGATGGCTGGAGCACGGACAACCGGATCGAACGCTGGGGATCCCAGCTGGACCGCGACGTCAGCTGGGAGGTCCTGCGCGACCGCTTCGGCGGCGACGAGGCAGTGCTCGTTCGACTGGGAGGCTTCGGCGTCGAGGACGCCGCGGCCCAGGCGTTCGCGGAGCAACTCGGAGCCGAGCTTCCGAAGCAGGCGGCGGTCGAGGACGTCGTCAGCCCGCTGTCGTTGCTCAACCGCTGGCCGTGGCCGGTGACCGAGCCCGCTACGAACCTCGAACGTCTCGTGCGGGGCCTCGATCTCCAGGCCGATGGGCCGCCGCGGATCGACTTCGTGCTGCGGATTGCGCTCGGTGCGACGCCGGCGGAGCGCGCGGACCTCGCTCGGTCGCTGGACGACCTCCGAGAGCGAGCGAAAGCCGCCGGTCTGGGGCTCCGCTACGCCGGCCACCCCCTCGTGTCCGCCGCACTCGATGACGAAGCGCGCCGCGTGGAGCGGACCTTCGTTCCGCTCCTCGTGCTGCTCGCCGCGCTGGGTGCCTGGGCGTTCCTGCGTTCGGTCCCGCTGGTCGCGGTCGCGCTCCTGCCCGCCGCAACGGCTTCGGTCGGCTCGCGCGCCGCGGCGCGCGCCTTCATCGGTCCCTCGGATCTCATTCTCGTCGCGGTCGGGCCGATCACCTTCGTCCTGCTTCTCGCGGGGACGCTGCACGTCGTTCTCCGGTTCCAGCATCACGTCGGCGCAGGGATGGCACCGCGCGAGGCAGCGCGTGCCGCGCTCCTGGACAAGCGCCTCGGATGCTCGCTCGCGGCGCTGACCACCGCCATCGGTTTTGCCGTGTTTCGGATCAGCGCGCTGCGCTCGGTCGCGGATCTCGGGACCCTCGCAGCGGCCGCCGTGCTCGTCGTCACGCCGCTGTCGCTCTTCGGCAGTACCTACCTGCTGGGCGCGCTCCGGTCCTCCCGGGGCAGCGCCACGGCGAGTGCTCGACCGTGGCGCAAGCTGGCTGCGTTCGTGGCACGCCGGCGAGGGCTCTTCGCCTGCGCGGCCATCGCCGTTCTCGTCGCCGGCGCCTCCACGCCGACGTTCCTGCAAACCGCCACCGACGGCCTGACGTACTTCGCGGCCGACCACCCGGTGCGCGTGCAGTTCGAGAGTCTCGAGGCCGAAGGCGCGGGGCTCTCCAGCGCCGAGGTGATGATCGAGCGCAAGGACGAAAGCGCCTGGACGGTGTCGCAGCTGGCGTCGCTCGAACTCGCGCGCGCGCTCCTCGCCGCGCCCGGTGCGACCCACGTCGTCGGGCCGGAGTTGATCCTCGATACCATCGCGAGCGGAGCGGGTCGGCTCGCGGCCATGCCGCTCCTTCGCAAGGCCGGACGACTCGACGAAAGCGGCAAGATCGCCCGCTGGACGGTGCGCTTTCCGAATGGAGAAAGCGAACAGACCGACGCTCTGCTGGCGGCGCTCCACGGGGTGGCCGACGCGCGCGTTCCCGAGGGCACGGCCTACGTCAGCGGCTCGCTCGTTCGACTGCATGAGGTCCAGGCGACGCTCGTGGGAACGCTGGCGCGGTCGCTCGGCCTGACGCTGATCGCGACCACGATTCTATTCCTCATCGTCGTGAGGTCCGCGCGCGAGCTCCTGGCGGCGCTGATGGTGAACCTCGTTCCGGTAGCCGTGATCCTCGTGGCGGCGGTGGCGCTCGGCATCCCGCTCGATGGAGCGACGACCATGGTGGCTGCGGTCGTGCTCGGCCTCGCTGTCGACAATACGTTCCACCTGCTCCACGCCGCTGGCCCGATGCCCCGAACGCCGCGGTCGAGGCTCCACGCCTTCGCCGAAGTCGGCGGCGCGGCGACGGTCAGCTCCTTCAGCCTCGCTCTGGGGTTCGGCACGCTCCTTCTCTCGGGCTTCGCGCCGACCTCGCGCTTCGGCGGGCTCTGCGCCATCGGCGCTGTGGCAGCCTGGGCCGCCGATCTTCTCGTGCTGCCGGCACTTCTTCCCTGGCGGAGCCAACGGAGGGGTTGAGGCGCCGTAGGCGGGCCATGATCCACCTCGCCGCCAGCCTCCTAGTCACCTCCGCGATGGCCACTGCCCAGAACTCCCCGCTCCAGGAGCACATCGAAGACTGCGAGCGCGGAAGGGCCACGCTGGAGTCCCTCTGCGAGCACCTCGCGCCGCCCCGCCACCGCATGCAGGCGACGGTCGAGACCCGATCCGTCAGCCTCCGCCACGGGCGCCGCCCCGACGACCATGGAACGTCGGAGTCGATCAGCGACCTGCGCGTCTTCGAGGTCTCCACCGGTGCCGGGTCTCCCTGGCGGGTTGACGTGGAAATGCGCGCTTCGAAGGGTGGCCCGGGCGCACGGCTCAGGATCAACGACTTCTTCGCGATCCAGGATCGAGCGGACAGCCCGGGCGCCGCACTCGATAGCGCCGATGCGCTGCGCGCTCAGCTCGTCCAGCGCGCGGCCTTCCCCGCCACTCTGGCCCATTACCTCTGCACGGCGGGCCGCGTCCTGAATGCGAACGACACGGCCGCTGGCGGCGTGGACGTGCTGGTTGCGCTCGAAGGCGGAAAGGCCCTGGTTCGCACTATCCCCGTTCACTACTCGCTCGACGAGAGCGACGTCGAGGTCCCGGGCCTCGTCGGCGTCGACTGGATGACGAGCAGCGAGCTGCTCGGGGATGTCGTGGAGTCGCTCACCTACCTCGATGCGCCGCCGATCGCGCCGGGCGTCGTCGGAGGCTGGACCATCACCGGCCCCCTCGGGACCGGCGAGATCGCCAGGATCACCGACGTCGATCTCGATTCGAAGGTAGAGCCCTTCGCGGGCGGACTGTTTCCTGACCCGGAGGCCGCCGAAAGCAACGACGCCGACCCGTCTCCCATCATTGAACTCCGAGAGCTGAGTGCGGGCGCTTTCGAGCTTTTGATCGCGAAGGAAGCGGCCCGGAGCGTCGCCGTCGACCTTGGCCCTGGATGGGCGGTGCTGGAAGCTCCCGTGAGTTCCACTATCGGCGAAGAGCTCATCCGAGCGCTGGAACGTGAGAAGCCAGGGCACCCGTTCCTCTATGCGGCCGCTTCACACCATCATCCCCACTACATCGGTGCCCTTCGTCCGTTTGTCCTGCGAGGCGCCACGATTGTCTGCCCCGCCGACGTCGCGGATTACGTCGAGCACGTGCTGAGTCGCCCTCGCACGCTGAAGCCGGACAGCCTGGCCCGTTCGCCCAAGCCGGTGAAGATCGTAGGCGTGGAGCCGGAGGAGCGCTGGGCGCCGCGAGAAGCCCCCGGACGCCTGATCGCCGCCGAAGCGGCCGGCCACTCCGCCCACACCGAGGCCTTCATGCTCTTCTTCCTTCCCGAGCACCAGCTGGCCTTCGGCGGCGACCTCCTGTGGCTCTCGAACGAAGAATCACTGCGCGGCCCCAACCCCAGAACGTTGGGCCTGAAGAAGATCCTCTCCGACGCCGAAGACCTCCAAGCCACCGAGTTCCTGACCTCGTGGCCAGCAGGCGGTACCCCGATGCGCGGCCAGACCTGGAAAGACCGCGTCCCCATCGCCGAGATCCTCGCCGTCCGCTAAGCGACACAAACGCACCTGGTCCGTTTGTTCCGGAACAAACGGACCAGGTGCGTTTGTTCCGGTACGGACGGACCTGGTCCGTTTGTGTCGGATAGGGGAGTGGTCAGTTCGAGGTTTGTCCTTTCGTTGCTCTCTGCAGGCGATTGGAGATCCGGGGTTCGATGGTCGGTCTTGGCTTGCCGGGGCTCGTTCGGACCGGCAGGTTGGCTGCCATCTTCAGAAGCTCCGCATCTCCGAGGAGAGCCAGGCGCTCTGGCTCCGTCAGCCAGGATTCGAGCTCCTCCAGCGTTCGCGCGTCATGGACCTTGGCACGGGCAGCCAGTGTCGCGAGGTCAGGGGTTCCGCGCTCCGGCCTGAAAGGGGCTCCGGCCAGCTCCAGGTGACGGGCTCGCGCCTCACTCAATGCCACTAGCGAGCGGAGGCCGCCCGGGACGCAACAGGCACGGGCGAATCGCGGGATGGCCGCGTTTCGCTCGAGGAGGATTGCGGGCGGATCCCGCTCCTCCGGCGTCATCAAGAGACCCCGCTCGCGCAGCCAGGTGCCCGCGCGGAGGCTTCCGCTCCAGCGAGAGATCGGCACGGCCACGATGAGCCCCGCGAGCGTCGGCGCCACCCAGCCGAGTAGCTCGAACAGGAAGTGGAACGTCAGGATCGCCGCCATCACGCCGATGAGGGTTTGCAGCGCATGCCGCTGGAGGCAGACGCTCCATGGCGTCGAGGCTCCCTCCCGCGTCTGAACGTTCCAGCCTGAATCCCGGCCCATCAGGACCTCGAGGACCTGGCGGGTCTGCATCGCCATACACACCGGCGCATAGAGCGCCGACGCGAAGAGTTCGATGAATGCGCCGAACAGGAGCCGCGGGATGGAACCTCCTCGGCGGCCTTCGGCGATTGCGGCTGACATGAGCCCGATCGCTTTCGGGAGCAACAGCACGCCGATCGATAGCCAGAACAGCGCGAACATCCGCTCGGAGTCGAACTTCGGCCACGTCGGCGTCAGCTGGAACGGCTCGGTAAAGTAGACCGGCTCGGCGAACGAAGCCTGCACGGCGACGATCGCTCCGACGACCATGAGCGCCAGCCAGAGCGGCGACATGAGGTAGCCCGCGATGCCCCCGAGCAGATGCGCTCGGCTGACGCCGGAGAGCCCACGCGCTCCCACGATGCCCGCGTGCTGAAGGTTGCCCTGCATCCAGCGACGATCGCGCTGGCTGAGATCGAGCAACGTCGGCGGACCGTCCTCGTAGCTGCCGTCCAGCTCAGGATCCATCCGCACGCTCCAGCCGGCGCGCCGCATCCACGCGGCCTCGGCGAAATCATGACTCAGGATCGGGCCTCCGAAGGGCTTGCGCCCGCGAAGCTCGGGGAGGCCGCACGCGTCCGCGAAAGCCGACAGTCGAATGATGGCGTTGTGACCCCAGTAGTTGCCGTCAGGCCCCTGCCAGGTGGCGACGCCCCGCGAGATCGCGGGGCCATAGGTGGCGCTCGCGAACTGCTGAAGTCGAGGAAGAAGCCCTCTGGCACCGGCGAGCCGCGGGACCGTTTGCAGTAGGCCGAGCTGCGGATCGGCCTCCATCGCGCGACTGAGGGCCACGAGCGTCTCCGGCGACATCACGCTGTCGGCATCGAGCATGACCATGGCGTCGTAGCGCCCGCCGAAGCGTTTGACGAAGTCCTCGACGTTGCCGGACTTCCGCGCCACGTTGCGATGGCGACGGCGATACCACACAGGCATCACGTCGTCCAGCGCCTCACGCAGCTCAGCCACCGCCGCCGTCTCACGGGTCCACGCGTCGGCGCGGTTCGTATCCGAGGCGATGAAGAGCTCGAAGCGGCCGGCGAGGCCGAGCCGCTCCAGTCCCTTCGCCATGGCGAAGAGTGCCGCCATCGGACCGGCAGGGTCCTCGTTGTAGACGGGCATCACCAGCGCCGTTCGGCCCAGCAGCGGACCGCTCGCGGGCACGCCGCGCCTGCGATAGAAGAAGAGGCCCGCCAGCGCCCCCGCGCTGGAGTACGCGATCCAGCCGAACGTCAGCGAGAAGAGCAAGGTGAGCAACACCTGCCCCACGCCCACCTCGCCCGACGACACCGCCAGCGCCATCTCGACCGTCGCATACAGGGTCAGCGCCGCCGATCCACCGAAGGTCAGCCATCGGCCCGCGCGCTCTCGCAGCGAGGCGCGTTCCCGCTTCCCCGAGGGAGGGCCCGAAAGATCGGACCGTCCCGTCCCAAGGGAACGCACGGGCATCTCGAGCGGAGCGGCTGGCGGCAGTGCCGCCCCGGTCCTCGGCTTCTCCATGAGGGCCTGGCTCATCGCGTCCACCTGTGCATCCAGCGCTCGCTGGCAGCCTTACCTTCGCGCGTCAGACGCAGGGAGAGCTCGGAGACATCCGCACCGTCCCCCGGCTCGAACTCCAGCGTCGCACGACAGGCACGGCCGCCTGGAAGCGCTTCGACGCGCGCTTGCCGCACGCCGCCCGTGGACGCCACGGTTTCGACCTCGAGCCCGCTCACGTCGAGGGGCTCGTCGCCGGTCCCCTCGAAGTCGATCACGAAGAGCCTCTTGCCCGTATTCGGCGCGAGCCCCGTGGCCGTCTCCACCACGCGCATCAGCTTCGCCCCATCGGGCGCGTCATCGCTCCACCGCACGCGGTAGGCGAATCGATGCGGCTGGTCGGGCGCCAGCGGCGTCTCGGGCCTCCAGAACGCGACCACGTTGTCGTTGAACTCGGTCTTCGACGGGATCTCGACGAGCGTGACGGCGCCCTTGCCCCAGCCGCCGCCCTCGGACGACGGCTCGATCCAGACGGACGGACGGCGCTCGTAGCGCGCCTCGGTGTCGCCGAAGTCCTCGAACTTCCGATTGCGCTGCATCAGCCCGAAAGCGCGCGGGTTCGAGTCCGCAAACGCCGAGACCTGGAGCTTCGAAGGATTGGTCAGCGGGCGCCAGAGCCGTTCGCCCGTGCCCGTGATCATCTGCAGACCGTCAGCATCGTGTACGGCGGCGCGAAAGTCATCGAAACGGCGCGCGTCGAAGCCCTTGTCGAAGAGGAACATCGACGTGAGCGGAGCGATGCCGGCCAGCTTCAGCTCCCTCCGTGGATAGAGGGTGACCACCACGTCCATCACCGTCTCTTCCCCGGGGGTCGCGACCATGGACATCACGCCCGCGAACGATTCCGACTCGAGGAGCGCGTGGATGGTGAGCGAGCGATCGTCGCTCCCGGGCTCCTCGAGGCTCAGTCGTGTGATGGACGGGAATTCCTCTCCGGAAGGATCCGCGGTCCGGAGCGCCACCGCGCGCGCCGACGTGCCGAAGCCATGGTCTCGGCCCACGGCGCGGAAGTAGCTCGCGCCGTGGAAGACGAGGAACTCCGCCGGTTCATCCACGATCGGATCGCGCGAGAGAAGTCGCCAGCCCGCAAAGCCGGAGCCGCTCTCGAGGGGCTGAAGCCCGTCGGGAAAGAGAAAGAGGCCTGGCTCGTAGGCGATGGGCCTCAGCCTTGGTTCAACGGGCTCCTCCATCCAGATGTCGAGCCGGACAGGGACGCGATACTGGCCGCCCAGGTGGAGCGGCTCGGCGGAGAAGAACGAATCCTCCGCCCCCCAGAGCCGGCGGCCGGTGTCGGGACGGATGGAGCGGTAGGCGTCGTAGTCGAGGGACTGGTAGGGATCCGGGAGATCGATGGCGAGCTTGCGAGCGGGCTGCGTGCTGAGTTCCTGGGCGCGCCGGTGCATCAGCGCTTCCGCGTCGACGACGTCGGCGTCCTGGGGGACCGAGGCAGGCTGGCTGGCGGCGAGGGCGGCGAAAACCGCGAACGTCGTGATGGTCATGGCGCGGAGATTGAGACCGACCCGTGAAGGCGGGATCTCTTCCGGATGACGCCGGGATTAACGCGGCGCTTTCTTCTCCTCGGAAAGCAGCGACGAGCCCCACACCCTCGCCGAACCGAGAACGGAACTGAGACTGCTAGCCTGCATTATTCACGAGTTTGCTCCACCAGTGCGTTCAAACCGCGGCGTGGCAAGGAAGACGACCGAACGAAGCGGAGGCGGGCCCGTAGGCCCGTCGAGCATTCTGTGAGGGAGCCCGCGAAGCGGGCGGCAGCCAAAGGCTGCCGTCTGACGCCGCCACGGCGTGGTTTGGGCGTGCTGGTGGTGCAAACTCGTGAATAATGCAGGCTAGGAGTCTGCGCTCGGGAACCTCATGACCGGCGCAACCCTGCCGTGCGCCGGACCCGGACCGGGATCGCGGCGGTCGAGTGCCCGAAGCCGAGACGCGGATGGCTCACCCTGGAGCATTTCGGACCGCATCGCCCGTGGCCTCCGCCCGTTCTGCCAGACGGCGCGCTCGACGCTCTCTCGGCTCGACCCGTTCCGATCTGATCCGCGCGCGAGTCTGTATCGGTCAGGTTCAAGCGGCCCGCGCCGTGCGGTCGACGAGTCCCCCAGCTATCGATGACCGGCCGCGCGGCCGACGAAGCCTAACAGAGGGGACCCCCCACCAAGACATGCCGCTAGATTCCAACCTGCGTTCGTTCGCTGCTCTCGCCGTTCTCTTCGGCGCCTCCACCGTTTTCCCGAGCTGCGCGTCGACGAAGCAGAGCGTCGGCCTCGAGAACGTGGACAGCCTCGTATCCCGCGTGGAACAAGTTCACCTGGAGACGGAGCTCTCCAAGCAGGCGGTCTACGCAGCGATCATCTCGCTCGGGCCGCTCTTCGCGAAGGACTTCGATGGCGACGCAACCGCGTCGTTCGAGGCGTTCGCCGAAGCCGTCGAAGCCTCCGAAAAACAAGCCAACGAGCTCCGCGCCCACGTTTCGCCCATGCGCAACTCGGCCGCGGCCGTCTTCGAGCGCTGGAACAAGAGCCTCGGCGATTTCAGCAGCCCGAACATGAAGCAGCGCAGCGAAGATCGCCTCGAAGCGACGCGCGAGCGGTTCGCCGAGGTCCAGGAAGCCGCCGTGCTGGCCCAGACCCACTTCGACGAGCTGAACGGCCAGCTCCGCGATACGGTCCTTTTCCTCGGGCATGACTTCAACTCGACCTCGGTCCTGGAGATCGAGGAGGACGCCTACGCGATCCGTGATCGCGCCCGACAGCTCGGCAAGATCTTCGACGATTGCATGGATGCTGCCGCCGAGTACGTGGAGAAGTCCGCGCTGCGCGGCCAGGCCCAGGAGGACGTCGAGGTTTCGGTGTCCAAGAAGGCCAAGTAGCCCTTCGATCGCGACCCCGGCAGGCCAAAGAGGCCCAGCCCGGAACGAGGCGCCCCGCTGGATCACTCCGGCGGGGCGCCTCGTTTCGTACTGAGTCAGGGCACCGCAGCGGGCCCCCCGCCCCCGTACCGATCCCACCACCATCCCTACCGTTCACGAATTCCCGGAAGTCTCTCGGGGCACTTTCCAGTCATGACCGATAGATTATCAGTCATGACCGAGATCAACCAGCAAGGGGCGCGCAAGAGCGCCAGTGGCCTCGGGGACCCGAACGGCGTGCTGCCGTTCCCCCACGTCACGGGTTACTGGGTCAACCGCCTGGGCGCCGCCTTCCGAACGGTCGTCGATCGCGAGGTCAAGGACTTCGATCTCACCCGTCGCCAGGTGGCGATGATGATCCACGTCGAGCGCGCGGAGAGCCAGCGGGGCGATTCCCCCACGGCCTCACACCTCACTCGCTCGCTCGGTGTCGACAGCACGGCGGTCACGCGCATGCTCGACCGGCTCGAAGAGAAGGGCCTGCTCGCCCGTTCACCCGACCCGAGCGACGGGCGCAGGCACCTGATCGGCCTCACCTCCGAAGCCCGAACGCTCCTTCCGAAGCTGAAGAAAACCGCCCGCAAGGTCGAAGCCTGCTTCGAGGCGGGCATCCCCGTGGAAGACCTTCGCACGTTCCAGCGCGTGATGATGCAGATGCTGGAGAACGCTGGCGAGTCGCTGGACGCGACGATCCCCCACCATGATTGACCGAATTCACTCGATCCGCGCGTGCGGTGCGCTGCTGCTCATGGGCAGCGCGACGGGCTGCTGGACCTCACCTGAACCCGGCGTCGATTCCATCTCGGTCGACCTCCCCGAGGCGTGGCGCGACGGCGCCGTGGATTCCGATACGGATCCCGAGGCAGCCGCCGTGGGCCTCGCCGAGAGCGGCACTCGCTGGTGGACGACCTTCGAGAGCCCGACGCTGGACGCCGCCGTGAACGACGTCCTGGGGAGCAACCTGGAGCTCTCTGAAGCCTGGTCTCGGCTGGCCCAGGCGAGCGCGAGTTCGTGGGCCGCTGGCGCCCCGCGGATCCCGACGCTGGACCTGGCCGCCAGCGTGCAGCGCCAGGAGATCCGACAGAGCGGCGGAGGCACCGCGGCCCTTCCGGTCCGTACCGGCTACGTCTACAACCTGGGTCCGTCGCTGAGCTACGAGGTCGACCTCTTCGGCCGCATCGATAGCGCGCTCAAAGCCGCGCGCCTGGAGGAAGCGGCCACCGCCGCCGACGTCCAGGCGACCGCGCTGGCCCTCACGGGACGCGCGACCGACGCGTGGATCCTCGCGGTGCAAAACCGCGCGTTGTCGCGGCTCGTGCGCGACCAGATCGGCGTTGGCGAGCAGCTGCTGAAGGTCACCGAGAACCGCTTCGGCACCGGCTCGGGCTCGGTGCTCGACGTCCTCCAGCAGAAGCGCCAGCTCCAGTCGACGCGCGCGGAACTCCCGAACTTCGAGGGCGCCGCCGAGCGCGCCGTCCACACGCTCAACACCCTGAGCGGGCGAGCGCCCAGGGATCCGGAGCTGTCAGGCCAGGACCTGCCTTCGACCCTCCCCGGGCTCCCTCCGCTCCCTGAGCTCGACGTGCCGACCGCCCTGCTCACGCTCCGCCCGGACGTCGTTGCCGCGCTGCGCCGCGTCGAGCGCTCGGACCGCAACGTGGCCTCCGCCATCGCCGCTCGGTATCCCCGTCTCTCGCTGACGGCCAGCTACCGCTTCGACGGCAGCGAACTCAGCGCGCTCTTCGATCGAACGTTCAACAACATCGTGGCGAACCTCGCGCTGCCCCTCCTCGACGGCGGCACGCGCCGCGCCGAGGTCGCGCGCCAGCGAGCGATCCTCGAAGGCGCCATCGCGACGCTCCAGCGCACGATCCTCACGGCGCTCCAGGAAGTCGAGGACGCTCTCTCCCGCGAACAGCGCGGCGTCCAGCGGCTCCACGCGCTCGAAGAGCAGTACACCATCGCCAGCGACGAACTCGCCCAGGCGAGGCGACGCTACGTGGGCGGGGTGGACACCTACCTCCAGGTCCTCTCCGCCGTCCAGAACCTCCAGACCCTGGAGCGCCAGCTCCTGAACGATCGCGCGGCCGTTCTCCAGGCCCGCGCCGCCCTCCTGCGCGCACTCGGCGGCGCCTGGCTCGACGACCTCCAACCGAATCCCTGATCCCATGGCGTCTCCCATCCAGACCGCAGGCAGAATCCTGCGCTACGTCGCTCCGGTCCTCGTCATCGCGGTCGCCGTCGTCGCGGCCCGCGCGATCATCGCCGCCAAGAAGGCCCCGCCCAAGGTGGAGCGCGCCCCTCGCGTGCTGCCCGTGGAGGTCGCCCGGGCGCAGCCGATCACCGCAGCACCGACCTACGAGGCCTACGGCGTCGTCAGGCCGTTGAACGAGCTGTCGGTTCGTCCAGTGGTCGGCGGCCCCGTCGTCGAGGTCCACCCGAACATGATCGCAGGCGGTCGCGTCAAGGCGGGCGAGCTGCTCTTCCGCGTCGATCCGCGGGACTACGAGCTGAGCCTCGCCACGGCGCGCGCGGCCCTCCTGGGTTCCGAGGCGAATCTCGCGATCGAAGAGGGCTCCGCCGCCGTCGCGAAGTCGGAGTGGGAGCTGCTGGAAGATGCAATCGAAACGACGGACGCGGGCAAGAGCCTCGCGCTCCGCGAGCCCTACCTGAAGCGGCAGCGTGCCGAGGTGGAGTCCGCGCGCGCCAACGTCGGCATGGCGGAGCTCAACCTGGAGCGCACGAGCGTGCGTGCTCCCTTCGACGCCGTGATCCTGACGGAAAGCCTCGAGGTCGGCAGCCAGGTGAGCCCGGGCACCGAAGTCGCGCGGATCGTCGCCACCGGTTCGTTCCTCGTCGAGGTCAACATTCCGGCCGAGCGTACGGGTGCGCTGGACTTCAGCGGAACGCCCGCGACCATCCGGCTTTCGGATGCCGACGGTAGTCAGCCCCGCGAGGGCGAACTCCTGCGCCTCGCGGGCGAGGTCGACACGGCCGGGCGGATGGCGCGGGCGCAGATCGCGCTGATCGATCCCTTGAGTGGATCCGACCCGATGCTCCTCGGCTCCTACGTCCGAGTGGACGTTCCGCTGCAGGGGACGCCCGATGCGCTCTCCATCCCGCGGTCGGCGCTGCGCGAAGGCGACGTCGTCTGGTTGGCGAGGGACGGGAAAGAGCTCGCGTTCCAGCCCGTCACCGTCACGCACCGGCGGAACGAGGACGTGCTCATCTCCAGCGGACTGAAGCCTGGCCAGGAGGTCATCACGAGCCCGATCGCGGTGCCGGTCCCCGGAACGGCGCTGCGCGTCCTGGACGGCACCGCCAGCTCGACCCCCTCGGCTGGCGGTGAAATGGCCGGAGGTGCCGATCAATGAGCGCCGATCACGCACCCGCGGACGAAGGCCCGGCGACCGAGCCCTACAAGAGCCCTGGCGGCCCGATCGCCTGGATGGCGACGAACAGCATCGCCGCCAACCTCGTCATGATCGTGCTGATGGTCGGCGGACTCATCTTCGCGACCCAGGTCACGCAGGAGGTGTTCCCCGAGTTCGACCTCGATCAGGTCGTCGTCCGCGTCCCCTACCCCGGAGCGAGTCCGGCCGAGGTCGAGCAGGGCATCCTGCTCGCCATCGAGGACCAGGTCAGCGGCGTCGACGACGTGAAGAAGGTCACGAGCCAGGCGCTCGAAGGCGTCGGCACCGTGACCATCGAACTCGTCCTCGGTGGCGACACGAGCAAGGCGCTCCAGGACGTCAAGAACGAGATCGATCGGATCACCACGTTCCCGCTGGAAGCCGAGGAGCCTGTGGTCAGTCTCGCCGAGCGTCCGCGCAAGGTGATGAGCGTCCTCGTGCACGGGCCGATGCCAGAGGCCTCGCTACGGACGCTCACCGAGCGCGTGCGTGACCTCCTCATCGCCCACGAGGACATCACCGTCGCCGAACTCGGCGCGGCGAAAGGCTACGAGATCGCCGTGGAGATTCCGTCGGCGAACCTGCGCTCCTATGGACTGACGCTGCCCTCGGTGGCGAGCACGATCCAGCGGGCGGCGCTCGAGCTACCCGCCGGTGAGGTGCGCACCCAGTCGGGCGAGATCCTCCTGCGCACCCAGGAACGGCGCGACCTCGGCGCCGAGTTCGCCGACCTGCCGCTGGTCACCACCGACGCCGGAAGCGTCGTGCGAGCGCGCGACATCGGCCAGGTCGTGGACGCCTTCGCCGAGGACGACATCGAGGCCACCTACAACGGCCAACCCGCGATGGAGATCACGGTCAACCGCGTGGGCAAGGAGACGCCGCTCGCCGTCGCCCAGGCGGTGCGCGACGTGCTGGCGGACCTTCGTATCGATCTGCCGGAAGGCGTGGGCGTGACGGTCTGGGACGATCAGTCGAAGCGCTACGAGGAGCGACTCGACCTGCTCGGCCGCAACGCGATCATGGGTCTCGGCCTCGTGCTCCTGCTGCTCGGTCTGTTCCTGGAGCCGCGCGTCGCGTTCTGGGTGACGATGGGCATCGTGATCTCGGTCCTCGGATCCTTCGTCGTCTTCCCGACGACCGGCGCGACCATCAACATGGTCTCGCTCTTCGCCTTCATCGTGACGCTCGGAATCATCGTCGACGACGCGATCATCGTAGGCGAGAACATCTTCGAGAAGCGACAGAACGGGGTTCCTGCGCTACAGGCTGCCATCGAGGGCACGCGCGAGATCGCGGGCCCCGTGGTCTTCGCCGTGCTCACGAACATCATCGCGTTCATGCCGCTGTTCTTCGTACCGGGCTCCATCGGAAAGATCTTCCGTCAGATCCCGGCCGTGGTGGTCTCGGTGTTCGCGATCTCGCTGATCGAGTCGCTGTTCATCCTGCCGGCGCACCTCAGCCACGACTCGAAGCCTGGCAAGATCATGCGGGCGCTCTCGGCGCCCAGCCTGTTCGTGACGCGCGTCTTCGATCGACTGAGCGAGCGCTGGTTCGCCCCGCTGGTGGACATGAGCCTGCGGAACCGCTACCTCATTCCCGCTCTCGGAGTCGCGCTACTCATCATCAGCATCGGCATCGTCGGCGGCGGCTTGATCCGATCGAGCTTCCTGCCCCGCATCGATTCCGACGTGGTGACGGCCACGGCGCGGCTGCCCGTCGGAGTACCGATCTCCGAAGCACGGCGCGTGCGAGCCGCTGTCCAGGCGAGCATCGCGGGGGCCATCGAGGACCTGAACGAGGACCCGGTCGGCGGGATCTACACCCAGATCGGCGGCACGAGCGGCTCGGCGAACGAGCTCTCCCTGCGAGTCGAACTCCTGCCACCGTCCGAGCGAAAGACGGGCGGCATCGAGTTCAGCCGCGTATGGCGCCAGGCGACGGGCGAGGTGCCGGGCGTGGAGTCCCTCACCTTCAGCGCGACGAGCATGGGGCCGGGTGGCAAGGCCATCGACATTCAGCTGACCGGGCCCGAGCAGAAGCAGCTGGAGCAAGCGGCGCGTGATCTCACGGAGACGCTCGGCCGATACGAGGGCGTGAGCGACCTCGACGATGGAACGGCTTCCGGCAAGCGGCAGCTGAGCTTCAGCCTCACGCCCGAGGCCCTGAGCCTCGGACTGACGGCCCAGGACGTGGCCGCCCAGGTCCGCGCCTCGTTCTTCGGCGCGGAGGCGCTGCGCCAGCAGCGCGGGCGCAACGAGGTCAAGGTCCTCGTGCGCTTGCCCCGCGAGGAGCGCGAACGACTCAGCACGGTCGAGGACCTGATGCTGCGCACGCCGAGCGGAGGCGAGATTCCGCTCAGCGTCGCGACGAAGACCGACGAGGGACGCTCCTACACGTCCATCGACAGGCGCGACAGCCAGCGCATCATCGCGGTGACGGGCGACGTGGACCCGACGGTCGGAGACGCGAACGTGATCCTGGACAGCGTGCGCGAGAAGGATCTTGCCGAACTCGCCGAGCGCTATCCGGGCCTCGGCTACTCGTTCGAGGGTGAGCAGGAGAGCCGGCGAGAGTCGCTCTCCGCGCTGGCCCTCGGCATGGGCTTCGCGCTCTTCTCGATCTTCGCCATGCTGGCGATCCCCTTGAAGAGCTACTCCCTGCCGCTGATCGTCCTTTCGGGCGCACCGTTCGGAATCATCGGCGCGTTGATGGGACACTTCGTGCTCGGCTACGGGCTGTCGCTGATGTCGATGTTCGGCATCATCGCGCTCACAGGCGTGGTCGTGAACGACAGCCTCGTGCTCGTGGTCACGGCCAACCTGTACCGCGATCGCGGGATGACGGCCTTCGAAGCGATGCACCAGGCCTCTGTGCGGCGCTTGCGCCCGATCATGCTGACGTCGCTCACCACGTCGCTGGGTCTGTTGCCCATGATGCTGGAGTCGTCCGCCCAGGCGCGGTTCCTCGTTCCCATGGCGATCTCGCTGGGCTTCGGCGTCCTGTTCTCGACGCTGGTGATCCTTCTCTTGGTTCCGTGCCTGTATCTGATCCGAGAAGATGTGATCGACATCGCCAGGGTGGCGCGTGGCAAGAAAGCCCGCGGCGACGGACTGGGCGCAGCCTCGCACGAGATCGCGCAGGGCGCGTAGCGCTGACGGGGGCCGGTGGTAAGGGACAACCACCGGCCCCTCACCCGTTCACTTCGACTAAGCTCTTCGCACCTCGGCGCAGGACGAATCGACATGGGTCCAACGTCTGGGTCCAATACCTGAGCGCAGCCTTCGTCCCTTCGCCAGGCGCCACTTCCATGAGAGATTCAGAAGAAGAGCTGCCTGAACGTCTGGAGCAGCTGCTCCAGCAACAGGGCAGACTCCGCGCCCTCGCCCGCGGTCTCGTCAGGGATCCAGGGGCCGTCGACGATCTCGTGCAGGACACCATGCTCGATGCCGCCACCCGGGAGTCCGAGGCGGATGCTGCGGACACGGACCGGCCGCGCCCGTGGGCACGTGTGATCGCGAACCTGGCGCGAAGTCGCAGCCGGTCGGATGTCCGGCGCCGAAGGAGGGAGGTCGCCGCCGCCCAGTCGGAGGCCCAGCCCAGCGCCGCCGAGGAGGCCATGGCCGCCGAGGCGGCGCGGGAGATGGTCGATGCCGTGCAAGACCTCGACGAACCCTATCGAGAGGCCATCGTTCTCAGATACTTCGAAGGGCTGTCGCCGGGCGAGATCGTGGACCGGACCGGGGCCACGCCCGCGGCCGTCAAGAAGCAGCTCCATCGCGGTCTGTCGACGCTACGCGCCAGGCTGGAAGCGCGTATGGGACCGAATCAGCCGTGGGCGATCCTGCTTCTGCCCGCGCTGAAGTCGAAGGCGACCGGATCGCTGGCCAGCCGGAGCAAGGGGCTGACCCTGAACCAATGGGGCGCAGTGGCGGGCTGCGCAGCGATCCTGGGGGTCGCCGTCTTCCGGGCCACGATTCACGGGACCGCTTCGTCCGCGGACGCTGCTTCGGATTCCGTCGCTTCCAGGGAGGCGGCAGCGGCAAACGCGCCGCCCGATCCTGTGGTCGCGGCCGATCCCGCGAGCGCGTCGAGCACACGAACCGGCGCCGAGGCCTCCGGGCGGACCACCGTCGCCGACGCAGCTAGGCGCAGAGGGGAACCGGGTGCCCGGAGGAGCACCGGGCCTCTTCCGAGGTACGCACGTTCCTTCCGAGCCAGGCTCGTGGACGATCGTGGCAGGCCCCTGGGATCCGAGGTCCTGAAGGATCTCAGGTTCGAGTTTCGGTTCTCCGAGGCGGAGATCGCCCTCCACGGGCCGCCGACCACGCTCGCTCTTCAGCCGGACGCCGAGGGTTGGCTCGAGTCCGACCTGATCCCGCGGTCGCCGCTCTTCCGCCATGGCCGACTGGGCGTCACCGCTGGGGATTGGAGTCTTCTCGCCATCGGTTTCGAGGGCGAAGACCGCCCCGACGGGCGCGCCGTGCTGATGCCCGCGGTCCGCGTCGCCGGAGTCGTCCTTGACGCGGGCGGCGCACCCGTGGCGGACGCACTGGTCTCGATCTCAGCCGACCTCGCCTCCCTCGGAACCTACCCGGGAGGTCTGTTGACCGACACCTCCGTCGTCTGCGATCCAGTGACGACGGATACGGAGGGACGTTTCGACCTGGGATCCGTCCCGAGCCACTCCGGGTTCACCCTCTACGCTGGACGCCCCGATACGGGCGGCGTTCGAGTCGCCGTACCCTCCGTGGATCGAGCCGATCTGATGCTGCAGCTCGGGCTGCCCCAGCAGGTGACCTCCACGGCTGTCACCGGGCGCGTGGTGACCCCACGCGGTGACGGAGTCGAGGACGCTGCGGTGCACCTCGGATGGCTGGAGACCCGCACCGACAGGGAGGGGTGGTTCCGACTCGAGAGTTCGGCCGACGCGCTTCGGCGGATCGGAGCCGACGGCCACAGGCTCATCGCCGTCACCAGCGACGGGCGATTCGACCACCTCGAGTTCGACGCGGAGCAGATGGGGCCCCATGTCGTGCGGATCCCGAGGGCCATGGAAACGCTGGAGGGTCGCCTTCTCGGCGTGGGCGGTGAGCCCCTTGTCGGGGCCATGGTCTCCGTCTTGAACGGGACGCGCCCGGGAGGCTCGGTGCGTTCTCTGGAAGAGGGGCTCGACGGCGAACCCGAGCGCACCTCCGAAAACGGGCGGTTCGAGCTGACCCATCTGGAACCCCGGCCCTACTCCCTGCGCTTCCTTCGACGCGATCCGTTCCTCGTGTTCGACGCCGAGGGTCTCACTCCCGGCACGGAGGGCATCCAGGTCCGGCTGCCGTCCGATCACGCGGCTCAGCGGGTGACAGGTCGCGTCCTCGGGGTCCATGGCGAGCCACTCGTGGGTCTTCGCGTTTCGCCACTGGCGTTTCCCACGGAAGGTAGGAGCCTCTACTACTGGGCGGTCGAGGGCGCCTCGTTCCTGACGGATGCGGACGGTCGATTCGAGCTTCCCACGATGCCGAGGAAGAGGGCCTTCCTGCACTTCGATCCGCGGCCGAACGACCGCGTCGAAGGCGAACTGGTGGCGGTCGAGAAACTGGATCTCGATGGACCGATCGAGGTCGTTCTGGCTCTGGCCTGCGAGGTCATGCCGACCCTGCGCGAGGGCTCCATCGGCAGCGTTCTTCGCTTCACCGATCGTTCCGGGGCGAGCGTGCGCGTCACGCGCGTCGTTCCGGGTGGGATGCGCATCGAGGATGAGGTGCGCCAGGCCGAGGACGGGTCCTTCGGGCTGCTCAGGTTGCCAGCGAGTACAGCCAGGGTGGAAGTTCGAGCGGGCTCCGGAGAGCTGATGCGGACGGTCGAGCTCAGGCTGGACCCCATGGTGCTGCTCCAACCCACCTGGTGAGCCGGGTGGTGAGCCGCGGGTGCCAGGGCTCACCCTGGGAGAGTGCGCATTTCTTACGACGGAGTTGTCCCCCGGAGCAAGGTCGGTGGCCCTGTCGCCATGTGGAGTGCCAGTACGCGCTCCGCCTGTTCTCTCAGACTCTCCCGCGGTCCCCCTCCTGTCGCGCTGCGACTGGCCATGACACATCCCAAGACGATCCAACTGACTCTCGCGTCCATCCTTGCCCTTACCTGCACACCAGGGCTGGCGGCCGCGCAAGACCTTCCCCTTTCCACCCGGCTCCAGATCAACGCGGTTCAGGCGGAGAAGCGCGCCCGCACCGCGTTCGAGCAGAAGCTCGAAACGAGCCTTCTCTACCTCGCGCGTGAGTCCGCAGGTCAGCTCGCCGTCGAGGGTGTGCCGTCGATGCGCTCACGACTGACCCCGGAAGAAGACGGACGGGTCTGCGTGGATCTCGACGCGCTTCCCGGGGCAGCGCTCCACGCGTTCATCGAGTCCGGTGGCGGAGTCGTCGAGTTCGAGTCCACGCGCTTCGAGTCGATTCGGGCGCGGGTGCTTCCTTCGGCGCTTCTCGAGCTGAGCCAGCGCTCCGACGTTCGGCGCGTCCGGAAAGGCCACCAGCCGATCCGCCACACGGGTTCGGTCACGAGCGAGGGAGATGCGACGCACAAGGCGGATTCCTCCAGAACTCTCTATGGCGTGGACGGAACCGGCGTCCAGGTCGGCGTCATCTCCGACAGCGCGGACGGTTCGGCGAATTCGATCAGCCTCGGCGACCTCCCGGCGGGATTCACGGTGCTCCCGGGCTTCTTCGGATCCGGAAGCGGCGAGGGCACGGCGATGAGCGAGATCGTCCACGACCTCGCGCCGGGAGCCGAGATCTTCTTCGCGTCCGCCGAGGGCGGCAAGGCTGCCTTTGCCAGCGCCATCCTGCAGCTCAAGGCCGCAGGATGTGACGTCATCGTCGACGATATCTCGTACGGAAACGAGTGGCAGTTCCAGGACGACGTCATTGGCCAGGCCGTCAACGAGGTCGTCGCCGGCGGTGCGGTCTACCTCTCCTCGTCGGGCAACGAGGGCAGCCTCTACCGCGGCAACTCAACCACCTGGGAAGGAGACTTCCTCGACGATGGCCCCGGCGCGGGGCCGCTGTCCGGCGCCGGGCGCGTTCACAGCTTCGGCGGCCAGAACTGGAACACCGTGGTCGGCGACCCCTCCAACGGCACTCTGCAGTGGAGCGACGAGTACAACTCCTCCAGCAACGACTACGACCTCTTCGTGCTGAACGCAGCCGGAACCGCCGTCGTGTCTTCGTCCACGGACACACAGAACGGGACGCAGGAGCCGTTCGAGTTCGTCTACGACGTGCAACCTGGAGAGCGGATCGTGGTCGTCAAGTTCGGCGCCACCGCGGAAGACCGGTACCTTCGACTCTCGTTCACCGGAGCCCCTCTGCTGATCGGCACGGAAGGCCAGACGATCGGGCACGCGGGTACGCCCAGCTGCATCTGCGTCGCTGCGACGGAAGCGCCTGCGGCCTTCCCGAACCCGTTCTCGACGTTCTCGATGACCGAGATCTCCTCCTCGGACGGCCCGCACAGGCAGTTCTATCTTCCGGACGGAACCCCCATCACCCCCGGCAACTTCCTCGCCAGCGGGGGCGTGACGATTCTCACCCCAGCGCTCACGGCCGCGGACGGCGTCGTCACCACGCTCCCGCCGACCAGCGGGCTCAACCCGTTCTACGGCACCAGCGCAGCGGCGCCCCACGCCGCTGCGATCGCCGCGCTGCTCATCGAGCGCAACCCGGCTCTCAGCAACCTTCAGATCCGTGCGGCGCTGGAGTCCAGCTGCCTCGACATCGAAGCTCCAGGGTTCGACGTCAACAGCGGCAACGGAGTCCTCATGGCGGACCTCGCGCTGGCGAACGTCTCCCCCGAGCCTATCGGCACGGCCTACTGCACGGCGACGGCGAACTCCACCGGGGTCCCCGGTGAGCTCGCTGCGCTCGGGTCGCCTTTCGTCTCGGTCAACTTCGTGAAGCTCGTCGCGGATCAGCTGCCGCAGAATGCGTTCACTCTGTTCCTTGCCTCGAGGACCCAGGACTTCGTCCCCGCGATGAACAGCATGGGCAACCTTTGCCTCGGTGGATCCATCGGCCGAGGTGTCGGCGGGCAGGTCTACTTCAGCGGTGCGGCCGGAGCCGTCGAAGCGAGCGCGAACCTCTTCGCGATCCCCATGCCCACCGGAACCGTCGCAGTGATGCCTGGCGATACCTGGAACTTCCAGGCATGGTCACGCGACGCGGTCGGCGGAGTGGCGACGAGCAACTTCACCAACGGCGTCCAGGTCACGTTTCAGTGATCTGAGGGGCATTCCCCACGCGAGGGGACGGGTCGTCACCGGGCCAGCACGCAGGAGATCTCGGCGGGCGCCTCCCAGGAGCCGCCCGCCTCTCCCAGCTCGCCCGTCTTCGAGAGAGTCAGGGTGACGACGTTCTTGGAGCGCGTGTTGGCGATCCACACGCGCTCCCCCTGCGGGTCCAGAGCGAACGTTCTCGCGTGGATACCCCCGGTCGACCGACGAGAAACCTCCCGAAGGGCTCCGTCTTCGCCGATGGCATAGGCGGTCAGGTCGTTGGCGGGCTCGCGGTTGACGGCGAAGAGAAAGCCGCCGTCGGCAGAGATGTGAATGTCTGAGCTCCGGCTGCCGGACTCGGTGAAGCCCTCGGAGAGGTTCGATGTTTGGCCGCGGCGAGACCAGCGCTTCCCCTCCTCCTGCAGAGTGAAAGAAGTGATCGTGCTGGAGTGTTCCCCCAGCACAAAGGCCCAGGGCTGACTGGGGTGCAGGGCCATGTGACGCGGCCCTGAACCGGCCGCGACAGCGGCGGCCCCGGCCCAAGTGAGCGCCCCGGACTTCGGGTCGACCGACAGGATGGCCACTTGATCAGCGCCGAGCGCGGGCACGTAGGCGAGCTCGCCACCGGGGTGCCAGCACACCTGATGGGCTCGGGTCAAACGCTTGTCCTCTGAGCCCCCCATCCGACCGACCGCGGCCTGCGGCAGGCCTTCGGCGCTGATCGGAAGGCAGCTGACGGCTCCCTCACCGTAGCTGGCGACCAGCGCCCAGCGCGCGGACGGATCGAGCGCCACGTGGGTCCCGCTGATTCCGACCAGGGCTTTCCCCAAGGTCTCGAACGTCGCGGATGCCTGGTTCCAGCGCACGGCCATGAGATGCTCGCTGCCCAGCGCGTAGACGATCGGAAGGCTCGGATGCGTCGCGAGGAACCTCAGCGGCTCCCCGAGATCGAGGGAGACGACGCTGTCCCCCGGCAAGCCATTCACCAGCGCAACGCTGTGGAGCGATCCATCTCCGCACGAGACGAAGAGATGACTTGCCGGCGGGGCAGGGCGAGAGGGAGCGAGGAACAGGACGGCGACGAGAAGGATCCATTGCATGCCCGCGAGCATAGGGATCGGGCACGAACCGCCGGCTCCCAATCCCACCGGGAGCCCGCGCTGTACGGATCCCATACGCCTTGCACCCCGCTCAGTTTCCAAAGGGACCCTACGATCGGGGGACGACACCCCGACCCCAGCCTCTCCCCCACCTTCCGATGAAGCACCTACTCGTCAGCTCCATTCTCTTCTCAGCGCCCGCCCTCGCCAACGAAGTCGTCATTCCCAACCAGGCTCCGAGCACGGCGGGGTCCGGCGGCTACAGCACGCTACTGCACGGCATGCCGCGCTCTTACCAGGTCGTCATCGGACCCGAAGAGTTGATGAGCGTCCCCGCCGGCAGCACGATCACCGGCATCACGTGGCGGCGCCCCACGTGGATCTCGTACTCCGACTGGCCGGGCAGCGGATCCACCTGCTCCTGGACGAACTACGATATCTACCTGTCGCAGTCGCAGAACGCCGCGGGTTCGCTGAGCACCACCTACACCGACAATCTGGGGCCGGACCTGACGCTGGTGCGTAGCGGTCCGATCTCGCTGTCCGGCGCGTACTTCCCGGGCGGCGCGGTCAGTCCCCAGGTCAACGCGTTCGGGATGATGCTCCCGTTCTCCACCCCATACGTCTACCAGGGCGGTGACCTCCTGCTCACCGTCCGCCACGATGGCAACAGCTGCGGATCGAATGCTAGCCTCGACACGGTCCCGAGCGCCTTCACCCAGGCCATCGGCGTATCGAGCTACACCCAGCCCGATAGCTGGTACGGCCAGGGCTTGATCGTGATGAAGCTGGAGTTCTCGGAGCCGACCGGGCCGGGCACGAACTACTGCATGGCCAACAACACCTCGCTCGGAGCGCCCGCCGTCATGGGCGCGAGCGGCAGCCAGACGCTGGCCGACAACGAGCTCACGCTCGAGGCGTCAGGGCTCCCGCCGTTCTCCTTCGCGTTCTTCATCACGAGCCAGACGCAGGCGTTCGTGGCGAACCCCGCGGGCAGCGCGGGCAATCTCTGCCTCTCCGGCAGCGTGGGTCGCTACGTCGGACCCGGGCAGATCCAGCAGGCGGGCACCGCGGGCACGATCGCCCTTGCTGTCAATCTCGGCATGATCCCCCAGCCGAACGGATTCGTCTCCGCGATGGTGAACGAGACCTGGAACTTCCAGGCCTGGTTCCGCGACACGGGGAGCACGGGAACCCCGACCTCCAACTTCACCGACGGGCTGGCGATCACCTTTCTTTGAGGAAGCGCGCGGCACCTAGTCTAGGGTTCCGCAGAGGCAGGCCAGGCCCGCCAGTGACTCAACTGCTGGCTCATTGCCAGATCACCGCCACTCCGTTGGTGAAGTTGGACGTCGGCTGACCCGCGCTGGAAGAATCGCGGTGCCACAGCTGGAAGTAGCTTGTCGTTCCGGCGGCAGCGGCGTAGCTGCTGGTCGGCCTCGGAATGGACTGCGTGGACCATTCGCCCGCCGAAGTGGAGAGTTCGATGCGGCCGGCGAGGCCGCTGTTCTTGACCTGGCCAGGGCCCACGAAGCGGCCGATGGCTCCGCCCAGGCAGAGGTTGCCCTCGCTTCCCGCCGGCTGGGCCACGAATCCAGACGTTTGCGAGGTCAAGAAGTAGCCCAGCGCGTTGCCTCGCACGTTCGATGCGATCAGCACGACGGAGTCGTCCGACGCGACCGGCGACCCTTCGACGGTGAGGAGCGACTTGAGGCCTTCACCATGGGGCCGTGCGGCGCAGTACGCCTCGAACGCCTCCGTTGGGCACGGATCCGTCGACGCATGGATTTTCATATGCACCGCCGCCAGCGGCCCCCCGATCGCGCCGCTACACGGATTCATGTTCCGATAGCCTCCGAAGAAGAAGCATCGGGTGTTGCCGCTGTTCACGAAGTCCTCCACCCAGCAAATGTCTTCGTTGAGGTACCCCGACCCGGCACCGTTGCAGAGGCTCGGCGGACCGAAGTAGGTTCCCGTGCCGTCCGTGATCTCGTCCTGGAAGCCGAAAGGCGTCTGCGCGAACCGGGGATCCGTCGAATTCGGATCTCCGGCAATGAGCCAACCAGCGGGAGCCAGGCTGTTCGGCTCGGAGCCAGCGTAGGCCAGGCGGAAGCCGAAAGTGTCGACCCTGGGATCGTCGTCCCAGCTCCCATCGACAGGGTCTCCGTCGGCGCTCATCGAGAACTCTTGCCCTCCCGAAAGGTCGATCGTGATCGTCCAGCATCCTCCGGCCGCGGGAAAGCCCGTGACGGTCACGGAGGCCGTCACAGGAATCGGGTTCGTCGTCCGGCAAGCGCTGAACGCCTCCATGAACTCGAACGTCCACCCGCTGGAGCCAGGGCTCCCCATGTCGCAGTACCCGATCTCGAAGGCATTGACGCGGTAGCATTCGCGGTTCGGTTGGCTCTGGAACGTGCCTCCGTTCGACGACCCCGGGAGGCCGCCGCTATCGCTGACGCGGCCCCCGGGCGCGAACCCTCCGCGGATGCCGGTCGCGGTGAAGTAGCTGCTGGGCGAGGTGTTGTCGTAGATCACGTCCGGCCCGAACGAGGCCACCGTGGGTCCGGTGCGTGTCCAGGTGCCCGTGGCCACGTGATAGATGCCCGCGTTCCGGACGGGGCCAGGAACGCGCTCGGGCTGGACCGTGAGAGGTTCGAGGCTGGCGGTCTGGGCGAGCGACAGGGCCGGGATGGCGGCGGCGAGCAGGACTCGCGAGAGAAGGGCACGTTGCATGGCGAGAAGGAAGGGATTTTGGCGTCGGCGGCCCCCATCGGACCTGGACCGGGAAGAACCTCAGCCTAGCCGAGGCGCTGGCTTTTCCAGAATAGATAAAATGAACAAAAAACGAACGGTGGGTCGACGATCCAGGCCCATCCATGCGGTCCTCGATCCGGCGCGTGTCCGCAATGCCAGAGCCGCCTTTTCGTCCGTTTCTTGGCCGCTCTCCGACGCGACTCTGGTTCCCTACCGCGCATGCAGTACGAAGCAGAGATCGCGCAGATGATCCAAGGGCTCCTGGCGTCCGCCCCATTCGACACGGAGATGGCCGCGGCGGACCTGGAGAGCTGGCTGGAGCGCCCCAAGGATCCCAAAATGGGCGATCTGGCCTTCCCCTGCTTTCGCCTGTCGAAGGTGCTCCGCAAGGCCCCGCCGCAGATTGCCACGCAGCTCGGAGAGGGCATCACCGAGACGATGCTCAGCGCCGCAGGCCTCGAGAAGGTCGTCGTGGCCGGGCCGTACCTGAACTTCTACGTGGCGCGGGCCGAGCTCGCGGGCGCCACCATTCCGGCCATCCTGGACGGCCCGTTCCTCGCCCGTCGCGACGCGCGAGGCGAGAAGGTGATGGTCGAGTACTCCCAGCCGAACACCCACAAGGCGTTCCACGTGGGGCACCTGCGGAACGCTTCCCTCGGCGACTCGATCGCGCGGCTCCTGGATTGGGTCGGCAACGAGGTCGTTCCCGTCAACTACATCGGCGACGAGGGCACCCACGTCGCGAAGTGCCTCTGGCACCTGCGCACGCAGTTCCAGGGCGAGATCCCTACCACCCACCGCGGTGAGTTCCTCGGTGAGCAGTACTCGACCGCGACCGAGCTCCTCTCCCTGGACACGCTGACGCGCGCGCCGCGTCCCGGCGTGCTCGTGGCCGAGGTCGTCTCGTGCGCCCCGCACGCGGAGGAGCCGAAGTGGCACGTGGCGGAGGTCCGCCTCGGCGGAGAGACGGTGACCGTCGTGGCGGGCGTTGGCGGCTTCGCAGCGGGGAACCGCGTCGCGTACGCGGCGCCCGGCCAGCGGATCGCCGGCAAGGAAGTCGGCGTGGTGAAACGCAAGGGCGTTCTCTCCACCGGCATGCTCCTGAGCGAGGCCGAACTCGGAATCTCTGACGACAACGAGACCATCGCGGTGCTTCCGGCGGACGCTGCCGTGGGCGAAGAGGTGGCCGAGGTATACCGCAAGGACGGCGCGCTCCCGGCGGACGTGAAGGTGCTCGATGAGTTCCGTCGCCGCAACGCCGAGGTCAGCGCCGTGCTCCAGGCCATCGAGAGCGGAAGCGGCGAGATCTGGGAGCAGTGGAAGGAAACGAAGGACTGGTCCATGGACGAGTTCAAGCGCATCTATCGCTGGATCGATTCGCGGTTCGATCACGACTTCTTCGAGTCCGAGCTGGGCGAGGAGTCCAAGGCGCTGGTGCGCGAACACCTCGGGACCGGCGTCTTCAAGGAGTCCGAAGGCGCCATCGGCGCGGACCTCTCGGAGTACGGCCTCGGGTTCTGCGTGCTCATCAAGACGGACGGCACGGCGCTGTACGCGACGCGCGATCTCGCGCTCGCCCGCCGCAAGTTCGATGAGTTCGGCGTCGATCGATCGCTCTACGTGGTGGATGACGCGCAGACGCTGCACTTCCAGCAGGTCTTCAAGTGCCTCGAGCTCATGGGCTACGAGCAGGCCTCGAAGTGCCAGCACCTCGGCTACGCCCAGGTGGTCCTGCCGGACGGGAAGATGAGCAGCCGCAAGGGCAACGTCATCCTCTTCTCGCAGCTCGAAGAGCGACTGCTCTCGAAGGTTCGCGAGGAGTTCCTCGACAAGTACATCGGCGACTGGCCCCAGGAGGAGATCGACGAAGCGGCCCACCGGATCGCGTTGGCGACCATGCGCTACGGCATGCTCAACCAGGTCAACAGCTCGAAGATCATCTTCGACCTCGATGAGTGGAGCGCGCGCAGCGGCAACACGGGCCCGTACATGATGTACGCCTACGCGCGGACGCGCTCGATCCTGCGCCAGGTCGGCGAAGTGGACAGCGGCTCCGTCGATTGGGCGCTCCTGGACCACGAGCTGGAGAGCGACCTGATCGGCTTCCTCGCGGACTATCCCCGCAACTTGGAGCGGGCCGCGGAGCAGCTTCTCCCCCAGATCGTGTGCACCTACGCCTACGAGCTGAGCAAGAAGTTCAGCCGCTGGTACAAGGAGTGCTCGGTCATGCACGCCGAGACCGAGGCCCTCAAAGCGACGCGCTTGCAGCTGGTGGACGCGACCGGCCGGGTGATCCAGCACGCGCTTTCGCTGCTGGGAGTGGCGACGATCGAGCGGATGTAGTGCGCCAGAGTGCTTCGGCCTCTGCGCTTCGGTGGGGGCACTTCGATAGGGGCGCTCCGGCCCGGGCGCTTTGCCGCACGCTTGCCGGAAATACAGGTTTCGGAAAACTCTTCGTCACGGCGAGAGGCTCGACTCGAACTCGGCTGGACCCCGCGTCACCTCGACCTCCACCACCGAAGGAACGTGCGCGTTCCAGACGATTCATGTCACTGTATCCTCGCTACTCCTCCACCTTCTTCTTCGCCCTTACCCTCGTCTCCGCCGCATCGGCGCAGGATCGCATCGCGATCAGCATCGAGAACCTTGCACCGTCCATGGGCACCTTCCAGACGCCGTTCTGGGTGGGTTTCCATGGGGGCCAGTTCGACCTCTATGACCGGGGAGCGCCGGTCAGCTCTCCCCTGGAGCGTCTCGCCGAGGACGGAGCCACCGGCTTCATCGCGAGCAGCTTCCTGGCCTCGGGCGCAGGCAGCCTCGAGGCCACGATCCCCGGCCCCAATGGCCCGATCGCGCCCGGCGACCGGGCGTTCCGGATGCTGCTCGTGAATCCCATGGATCCCGGCAGCCAGTTCTTCGCCTATGCGTCGATGGTGCTGCCGTCGAACGACGCCTTCGTCGCCAACGGAAACCCGATGGCGCACCCCGTGTACGACGCCCAGGGGCAGTTCATCTTCGAGGACTTCATCGATGCGGACGTCCTGGACGCCGGTTCGGAAGTGAACGACGAGCTGCCCGCGAACACCGCGTTCTTCGGGCAGATGATGCCTGACACCGGCACCGTGGAAGGCGGCACGGTCGAGCTCCACCCCGGATTCCTTCCGGCGGGCAGCGGCGGCATCCTGGACGACTTCCGCTATCGGAACGGACAGTTCACGCGACCCGGCTACGCCAATGTGATGATTCGGATGCGCCGCGCGCCCGCGATCACGGCAGAGCGGACCTACACCGCCCTCACGAACGGCAGCAACGTCGTGCCCGCCGTGGCGACGCCGGCGACCGCCCGCGTGGGCGCGCTGCTCCGCGAGAACGGAACGCTCCTGCGCATCGTCTTCGCCAAGCGCAACCTGGAGAACGTGATCGGCGCCGAACTGCGCCTTGGGGGCCCAGGGGAGAATGGCCCCGCCGTCGCCACCGTCGTCGGGCCACTGGCGCCCGCGGGCGGTAGCTTCGGCGGCGATACGCTCACCATGGACGTGCGCGGATCGATGCTGACGGGCCCCCTCGCCGACTATCCCCTCGATGCGCTCAGCGCAGAGCTCGAAGCGGGCAACGTCTACTTCCTCGTGAGAACGAGCGACGGAGACGACACCACCTCCGGCAGCCCGGGCGACAACCCCGCCGGCGAGATCCGCGGTCAGTTCAACTGATCGAGGAATCGGTCGCGGGGCCTCGGGCTCTGCGACCGATCCATAGCACGCCGATCACGACGCAGAACGTCGGAAGGAACTGAACGATGGACTCGAACCGGGCCTCTTCCAGCGCTTCTCCGGTCAGCTGACCCGCAGGCTGCTTCCAGGCGATGCCGACCATCAGCGCCGCCGAGATCGCGCCTACCGCGAGCAGGTCGCGGCGGGCGGCGATCACGCTCGCGAGCACGGCGACCAGCGTGAAGTTGATCACGTTCACGTGGACCGGCTCGCCGTTCGACCAGGCGAGCGTGCCCACGAGCGCCAGCAGGCCGTAGACGAGGGTTCCCGCGGCGAGCGCTGTGCGGCCCCGCTTCAGGAGCGCCAATAGCCCGAGGCAGAGCAGAACGCACGCGCCGTTGGAAGCGGCGACGCGCCACAGGTACTTCGGCTCGAACCCCTCGCCGAAGAGGAAGATCGGCGCCGTCACCACGGCCGCCAGGAGCACGAGCTTGATGAGCGCCGCCGTGAGCGCTGTCTGTTCTTCTTCATCCCCCATGGCGGGGCAGAGGCTACAACGGGAACGACGTATCATGGCGCCATGAAAGTGGTTCTCGAAATGGGCCTCGTGGCCGCCGTGTGGATGGGACCGTCGGTTGGCACAGGCGCCGCCCCGTTGTTGCCAGGCGACGGACCGCTGCTGGAGAAGCAGCTTCAGGAAGTGGGCGATGCACGCTTCCACCTGCCCCGCGGCTGGAAGATCAAGACGGCCACGGAGGGTGAACCAAGAGCAGGCGAGACCTACCTGCACCTCACGCACGTCGACGAGGATGGCGAGATCAGCCAGATCGCCTTGATGCAGGTCCGCGGCACGCGCGGGCAGCTGAAACAGTCGGCGCTGACGCTTCTGAGCGCGGACAGATTCGGCTTCGACGTCACATTGGACGACGTCACCCTCACCGAGGCCAGGCAGGGTTATCCGGTGGCCTATGTGCGTGACTGGGCAAGGTCGGATGAGCTCAAGCGCGGCGTCGAAGCGCGTGCTTTCGCCATGAAACCGAAGAGTGCCCTGGAACTCGTCCTCTACCTCAGCACGGCGGACGGCGTCGCCGAGTACGAACGCGAGGCCGAGTTCGAGGCATTCATGCGAGACCTTCGGTTCGCTTCGGCGAAGGACCCGATCTTCGATCCGATGACGCCACGCGCCTCTGTCGATAGAATCAATGCGCTCGCTTACACGACGAGCCTGGTCAACACATTCAACGCGTTCGGCGGCATGGACCTCGACACGAACGTCGAATACGTGTACCTGGCGGCGGACGGTCACTACACCCGGACCATTCCGGCGGATGGACGCCTGGACCGGATTGACTGGGAGAAGCTGCTGCGGGAGGAACCCACAGACGCTGGCGTCTACGAGATCCGTCGGAAGAAGGGCTCCGACGAAGCCAGACTCATCCTTCGAACTCTGGATGAGTACGGTTTCCTCGACGAGGTCGAGGGACGTTTGGAGTTCGAGCCCGCTGGCGATGCCGGAGCGGGCAGGGAGACGAGAGAGAAGTCCAAGGTGAAGGCGCTAGAGATCGACGGCTCGGAACAACTGCTGCTCCCGCCGCTGGAGCGCAGGCGCTTGCGCGGCCGGTACACCTACATCTACGGGTCGACCGGCTCCACCGCCTTCAGCAGCGGCAGCTTCTCGGGCTCCAAGACCATCGTCTTCACGCGCACCGGCAAGTTCGAGTCCTCCGGCTACTTTGCAGCCAGCTTCAGCCACGAAACCGGCGGCTCCACGACCTCGGGCGTGACGGGATCCGAGAAACCCTCTACCAGGGGAACCTACTCGCTGGAAGGTCATACGCTCACGCTTCACTTCGACGACGGAACCGTCGCCGAGCGGTTTTGCCACCCCTGCGGCGACGAAGACGACGCGATGCTCATGATCGACGAGTCGCCCTACCTCTTCAAGGGACGCAGGTAGGCTCATCCGCCGTTCGCCAGCGAGATGGGAGCGGGATGATGGGTCAGCCTTGCGTCAGACCTCGATGCCCCCCATGATCCTCGCCCCATGGCGTCACTCCTCGAAGAACTCCAAGTGCGGCTCGGAGCCGACTGGGCCGCGATTCGCGCGGCCAAGGAGGCCGCGCGGGACGAGCGCGGCCGACTGCGCAAGAACCTCCAAGGCTGCGGCACCACGGACGCGGCGATCGTCGCCTTCGGCTCGCTCGCGCGCGAGGAGGTGACGAGCGGATCGGACCTCGACTGGACGCTTCTGGTGGACGGCCCCGCCAAGCGAGACCACTGGCCCAGCGTGCACCGGATCCGCACCACCCTGGCGGACTCCGACACGAAGCCGCCCAACCCGAGCGGCGCGTTCGGGACGATGGCCTTCAGCCATGAGCTGGTCCACCGGATCGGCGGCGATACCGATACGAACAAGATCACGACCCAGCGGGTGCTGCTTCTCCTGGAGTCCGCCCCCATCGGGCCGAGCGCGGGCGCCGCGGTCCATCGGCGCGTCGTGCGCAGCGTGCTCGACTCCTACCTCGGGGACGATGCGGTCACCTATGACCGGATCCCCCACGTGCTCTTGAACGACGTCGTTCGCTACTGGCGCACGGTCACGGTGGACTTCGCGGCCAAGGCTCGCGAGCGCGGCGACCGCGGCTGGGCGATCCGAAATCTCAAGCTGCGCACGGCGCGCAAGCTGATCTTCGCGGCCGGGCTGGCGCTCTGCCTTCGACGCGTGCACTCGACGCCCGAGAACGCGCGCAACGACGTATCGCCCGAGGCGCGCGCGGAGCTGCTGGAAGCGCTCGTCGCCGACGTGGAGCGAACGCCCGTGGAACTGCTGGCGAGCGTCACGGCCGAGTCGCGCGACATGGACGCACTGGCGGCTCCGCTCTTCGAAGCGTACGACCGTTTCCTCGCGCTCGTGGACGACCCCGATCAGCGCGGGAGGCTGGAGAAGCTCAGCCGAGCGGACGCCGACACGGACGAGATCTGGCAGAGCGCCCGCGTGATCGGCCGCGACTTCGGGCGCGCGGTCCAGGCGTTCTTCTTCGATGAGAAGAGCCTCTTCTCCGATGCCATTCAGCGCTACGGGGTCTTCTAGGATGCGGTACGGCTACTCCACCGGTGCCCTGACCAAGGGCGACTTCCGCGCGGCCCTGCGCATGCTCGAAGCCCACGACGTCAGCGGCGTCGAGATCTCGGCCCTGCGCATGCACGAGCTCGAGGAGATGATCGAGGCGCTGCCGACGCTGGACCTCGCGCGGTACGGGGGGCACGTGAGCCTGCACGCGCCCAGCAAGTTCGACGCCGCCGAGGAGGGCCCGCTCGCGGAGCGGCTCGCTGGCATCGCCCAGCTCGTGGAGGGCATCGTCGTGCACTCCGAGGCGATCCTAGACGCCAGCGCGTGGCGTCCGCTGGGCGACAAGGTCTTCATCGAGAACGCCGACGGGCGCAAGCGAACCGGGCGCACGACCGCGGAGATGGAAAAGATCCTCGCCGAGCTTCCGGAGGCGCGTGTCTGCCTGGATCTCGCGCACGTCTACCAGGTGGATCCGAGCCTGATCGAAGCGCGGCGCATGCTCCGCGCGATCGGCTCGCGCGTGGGCCAGATCCACCTGAGCCAGCTCGACCACAGCTGCGGCCACCAGCCGCTGATGTACGGCGTCGTGCACGAGTTCCAGAGCCTCGCCTCGCTCGTCCCCGAGACGACGGTGATCCTGGAGAGCTGCGTCGACGAGGACGAGATCGGCTTCCAGCTGGAACTAGCGCGGCAGTGCTTCCTGCCGGCTGCCACGCCGCAGGTCTGAACGCTCAAGTAGCGATCGCCTGCAGCACGAGCCCGCAAAGCCACGCACCGTAGGTTCCGACCACGTAGCCCAGCACCGCCATCATCACCCCCACGGGCGCGAGCACCGGGTGAAAAGCCGACGCGACGACCGGGGCCGACGCCGCGCCGCCGATGTTCGCCTGGCTGCCCACGGCGACGAAGAAGAACGGCGCCTTGATGAGCTTCGCCATGCCCAGCATCAACAGCGCGTGAACGGAGATCCAGACGAAGCCGATGACGAAGAGAACCGGCCTGTCCACGACGGCCAGCAGGTTCATGTTCATGCCGATCGTCGCCACGAGGATGTAGAGGAAGACGCTGCCGATCCTGGAGGCTCCTGCGGCTTCCAGCCGGCGCAGGGGCGTCAGCGACGCGAGGACACCGAGCGCGGACGAGATCACGATCAGCCAGAAGAAGCCGCTCGTCAGGCTGAACTTCGCGAGTCCAGGATAGCTCTGCGAGATCCAGGGGGCCAGGCGGTCGGCGCCCGCGTGGGCGAGCGCGGTCGCTCCAAAGCCGATCCCCAGGATCGAGAAGAGATCGTTGCTGCTGGCAATCCGCGCGTTCTCGGCCTGGTAGGTCCCGACCTTCAGCTTCAGTTCCTCGATGGCGCGGGTATCGGCGCCGGTGTACGCATCGATGCGCTTCGCGATGCCCGCGCCGTAGAGAAGCACTGCCAGCCAGAGATTGGCGACGAGCACGTCGACCGCAATCCAGATCGAGAAGACCGCGTCGCCTGCGCCGAAGACCTCCTTCATCGCGGCCTGGTTCGCGCCTCCGCCGATCCAGCTACCCGCGACCGTCGTCATCCCGCGCCAGACGGCGTCTGGCCCGGCTCCCCCGAGAAGATCCGGAGCGAAGACGCTGCAGGCGAGGAGCGCGATCGGCCCACCGATCATCACGCCGAGCGTGCCCGTGGCGAACATCACGAGGATCTTCGGACCGAGACGCCAGATCGCCGGCAGGTCGAGGCTCAGGGTCAGCAGGACGAGGCTCGCGGGGAGGAGATACCTCGACGCCACGAAGTAGAGCTCCGAGTTCTCCGCATCGATGACGCCGAAGCTGCCGAGGAGCCCCGGCAGGAAGTAGCAGAGCAGGAGCCCTGGCACGAAGCGATAGAAGCCGCGGAAGATCGCCCGGCTGCTGCTCTCGGTGGCGAAGACGAGGCTCAGAAGAACGATCAGGATGCCGAGGATGACCGCGTCGTTCGTGATGAGCGGCGTGCGCTCGGCGACGGTCAAGAGGCTGGCCGGGGACGGCTGAGTCATGCCAGGAGTCTATCGGCGCGGGCGACGCGGTGCCTCCATGCACGGCACGGCGGCGCTGGTTCGCCGATCCTGTCACCGGTCCGTCACGGCGACCAATTCCCCCGTCATCGCCCCTCGCGGGCGCTCCATGCAGGGGGTTCACTGGATCGGAGAGGGTTCCGCCCGATGGCCAGGGACCTCTCGAATTCCCCTCTCAAGATTCCTGACGAACCCGCCGATCCCCAACCCATGACTACCGCTACCTACTCCAGCCTCGAGCCGCTCATCTCCTCCAAGGAAGTCCGTGGAACCTCGGTCTCCGTGGTCTTCACGTGCCCCGAGACCGGCGTGGAGGTCCCCAGCACAGGCTCCCTCAAGCGATCCAGCACCGTGAAGTCGCAGGCCACTCGCTCGGTGAAAAAGAACCTCTGGTCCAGCCTGCGACGCTCCGTGACGAGCGCCGTCGCCGACGCGCTGGGCAACGGAGCAGCCGGTCGCATCGCGCGCGACGTCGCGAACAGCAGCATGGCCCAGGCCGAGCAGAAGACCGCCTTCTCCAAGGAAGAGGTCCAGGAAGGCGTCGTGGGCGCGTTCACCGCCGTCCAGGCGAAGTTCAAGCACAACCCCTCCACCGGCGCATGGACCGCGATCAAGAAGCCCGCGAACGGCTTCGAGAAGCGCCTGGCAGAAGCGCCCGTCACCGAGCGCTTCGACCAGGGCGTTCTCGCCCGCGCGCTCGTGGAACTCAGCGCCGCCGACGGTGAGATCAGCGCCGACGAGGTCGCCTTCATCGCGGACTTCATCGACCCGGAACTCGGCACGGTCGAGGACTTCGCCAGGCGTGACAAGCTCACCCCCGCTGAGCTTTCCGAGACGAGCGAGGCCGTCCGTGGATCGATCATGATGCTCGCGTGGGCCTGCGCCATGAGCGACGAGGAACTCGCCGACGCCGAGGTCGCGCGGCTCGAGGAGCTCTCCACGGGCTTCGGCCTCAGCGCCGAGCAGTCGAGCGCCGTACGCAACGAAGCCCAGCAGTTCCTCTTCGAGCAAGCGCTCGGCGGCGTCTACGCCGGCGGCCAGCGCAACGACGAGGCCTTCCAAGCTGCCAAGGAAGCCGCTGGGAAGATGGGCATCGACGAAGAGCGCGTCACCCAGATGGACGCCTCGTACCGCAAGCTCGCCGGCATCGTCTGACCCGAGGCGCCGCCAGCCATGCAAGGAGGGCCTGGACCGGTGTACGGTCCAGGCCCTCCTTGCGTGGGCCCCAGCGCCAGGGCCCCATCACTCTGACCCCAGGTACTTCTGCTTCATCGCGAGCCAGTCCTCGCCGCTGAGTCGCTCGAGGAGCGCTCGGTTGAGCCGCTTGCGCAGCGGGCTCTCCAGGGGCAACGCGAACGCGTAGTCCTGGCGCTCGAACGTCGCGGGAAGCACCTCGACCTCGTCCTCGAAGCCCTCCAGCGTGAGGTAGCGGAGGATGGGCTGGTCGTAAACCACGGCCACGTGCGTTCCCGAGGCCACGGATTCGATGGCCTCACGTGCGGTCTGAAACGGCGCCGTGGGCATGCCTTCTTCGACCAGATAGGCCTCGCCGGTGGAGCCTGCCACGCAGGCGACGCGCCCCGCCCCCACCAGATCGCGCGGCCCCTGAATCGCGTGCTCCAGCCGCGAAACGGTCAGCGCGGATGCGATCGTGGCGGTAAGCCCCGAAATCGTGATCACGCCCGCGAACATCCAGATCACGCCGACGATCCGACCGCCAGCCGTCACGGGCGCCTTGTCGCCGTAGCCCACGGTCGTCATCGTCACGGCGGACCACCAGAAGGCAGAGCCCAGCGCCTGGGCCGGCGATCCTCCGAACTGCTCGGCGTTGCGCTTCCTCTCCAGGAGCCAAACGACGGCCCCGCCGAGGAAGAGCACGAAGAAGAGCGTCGCCACGGCCTTCAGGAACTGCACGGTGAAGAGATTGCCGAGCACGGCCATCAGGCCCGACGAGTTCTCATCCGCGCGAACGGCGATACCGAGCCCCGACGGATGGAACGCGTGCGTGAAGTCGACGAGCACCTCGCGGGCAGGCGTCACGGTGAGCGCTGCGACCGAGGCATCGAAACGGCCGTCCGTCAGCCCGGTCACGAGATCCGCCAGCGGCGCTTCCTGGAACTCGAACTCCAGCCCGAGGTCCGTGGCGATGGAGCGCCAGAGGTCGATGCTAATCCCCTGCCAGGGCCCGCCGTCCACCCGGAACGAGAACGGAGCCGCCTCCTTCGTCCCGATGACGAGCGGCCGATCGACGGGCGCCTCCTGGGCGATCGCCGCGCTAGAGGATGCCGAGGCAGCTATCACGGCGATCGTGACAGCGTTGGTGAAGGATAGGAGCGCGTGAGATCTGACTGAAAGCATGGCGCGCAAGTGTCTCAAAAGTTGCAGAGGAATTCGACGCGGCTGCCTTTGAAGTTATGGCCGTGAAGCTGCTTCGCGTGAGTCGAGGCTCCATCATCGCCAGGTCACACCTACGGGGGCGATGATCGGTTCAACCGTCCCTGTCTGTGTCTCGAGCGACGCCGAGCGCGGCTCGGTCGGAGCGGGCGTGCCCGGCGCTAGCGCCGGTGGGAACGTCAGGATCACGCGGGTCGGAAGCAACGGGTCCACGAACGCGGAGCCCGTCACGAAGAATGGCTCGCCGCCACGCGCCGCGGCAAATCGGAGTTCTTCCCCGGCCGGGAGATCGGTCAACTGCAGTTCGCCGTCGACGCTCAACACGCCACTCCTGTCGACTCGCCAGCCCTCGGGGACCACGCGGCGACGCCTGAGAGCGGCCTCCTCATCCACCGTTTGCTTCATCGCTTCCAGTTCCGCGAGAAGTTCACTGCGCTGATCCGCATCCAGCGATGGATCGTCTGGGTCCGGAATGGGCTGCTCCTCGGGCTCCGGAGGAAGCGGCTTCAAGAGGTCCATGATCGCCTTCCGGCGATACACGGACACCGCATACCCAGTAGGCAAGAGATCGCCCACTTCTTCGCGCGCAATCAAGGTCAGACGCGTCGGCACCGGAGTCGTCAGCGTGAGGAACCGTGAACTGGTGTCGAGCAGCTTGGTAGCGGTCGAATCCTCCACGAGCACGCGACCGCCATACCCTGCGAACGGTCGGAAGGTTCCAGAGCGAGGCAACTGGATGTTGAATCGCCCGCGGGCGTCGCAGCGCGCATGGGGATGATCGAGCCAATCACGAGCCGAAGTGGGCGCAGGGCCCCCACGGGGCACGAAGCCCACGAAGAAAGCTGGGCATGGCTCGCCGAGTACGTTGCGCACCCATCCGTCGAGCCTCACGAGCGCATCCAGGTTGATCAAGGTGCGGGTCGCCCTTCCTCCGGGCAGGACGACCTGGCGCCGCGCTTTCTCGACTTCGGCGACCTTGACGGTCAGTTCCCACGTTCCCGCAAGCGGAGCGTCCCATGGGGTTCCGGCGGCTCCAGTGAGGTACGAAGCATCGCTCTCCACCGGAACTCCGGTCGAATCCACGAGAAGAGTCGCTCTGCATTCGGCGAGCGTCGACTCCCCTGGCTCACCCCCCTCGACCTCGACGAGCCACAGCGTGGCCCGGGGAAGGGGCGCGGCCGTTCGAACGGCATCAAGTGCCTCTGACGTCTGGAGCGCAGCAAGGTCTGTAGGGCCCCCTGCGATCGGCGGATCGTCGTCGACGGTAGCTGGAGCACTGGGAGTCGATCCGCGGATTTCCTCCCGCGTGGAAAGGACATAGATCGCCGCGACTCCAACGAGCAGCGCGGCGACTCCAAGAATGACGTTCCTCAAAGTGTAAAGTCCGCTTTTACGGGCGGATAAGCAGCCTCCCGGACCGGGAGCCTATGCCAACACGACGAATCCGACAACCGTGCTAGTCTGGAAGAAGATTGGCTCGACTCGCGATAGTCGGGAGGCGAATGGCGTAAAGCCATGACTCGATCCTGAGTGGTGGCTCCCAGGCCATCGAATCTCCCGCCATCGACGGGCTGCGGCCTCTTCGTTTCCGACTCACCAGCAATCCCTCCATGAATCGCTTACTTCTCACGCCCCTTGCGGCGCTCCTGATCCCGTCACTCGCCTCCGCCCAGGTTGCCTACGGAACCGACGACGTCGGGATGATGGACAACTTCTTCCTCGACACCGCGTCCGGCGTCAGCACCGGTCCCATCTTCACGGGCTCGGACAGCTGGGGCATGGCTGACGACTCAGCAGCGTCGATCTACTACATCAACGACGGCGGCAACCTCTTCACCGCACCTTTCGCCAGCGCAGGTGGCGCCGCTACCTCGCTCGGACAGATCGTGCAGGCGGGCACCACGACCCTCTACACGATGACCGCGCTGGCCTACGAGAACGGCGTGCTCTACAGCCATCGAAACATCGCCACCGAAGCGCTGTACACCATCGACCTCGTCACCTACGAGGCGACTCCCGTCTTGGTTTACAGCTCGACGACGATCGACATTGGCGGCTTGAGCGTCGACCCGGCGACCGGGCTTCTGCTTGGGTCCAACGACGCATCGGGCTACACCGACCCTCAGGGCAACTCGGGTACGGGGATCGTTGTCTTCGACATCACGACTGCTTCCGAGACCATCACCTATCCGTACCCAACCGGGGAGACGGACATCGACGGCATTGCCTTCGATCCATCGGGCACGATCTGGTACCTCGAGGACGAGCCTGCGCCGCTTCACAACCTCGACACGGCGACGATGATGTTTGATCCCAACCCGCCCATGAACGCGATCCTCGGCAGCGAGGTCTTCAGCGCGGGCACCTTCACGGGTGTCAATGGCGGTGGGCTCGGTACTCCTTACTGCATGGCGAACCCGAACTCCACCGGTGCAACCGGCAGCCTCGCAGCAGCAGGCAGCGTCTCCGCCGCAGCCAACGACGTCACGCTGAACGCAACGAACCTGCCGACCAGTTCCTTCGGCTTCTTCATCACCAGCCAGGTGCAGGGCTTCGTGATGAACCCGGCGGGCAGCTCAGGCAACCTGTGCCTCTCTGGTGCGATCGGCCGCTATGTCGGTGCAGGTCAGATTCAGAACACCGGCGCCGCTGGGTCTTTCTCCCTTGCCCTCGACCTGACGCAAACTCCGACCCCCACCGGGCTCGTCTCCATTGCTGCGGGCGAGACCTGGAACTTCCAGGCGTGGCACCGCGACTCGAGCGCCACGGGCCCGACGTCGAACTTCACCAACGGTCTCCAGATCGACTTCAACTGAGCGACTTGGGATGACCTCTTCGGGGGAAGGCTGAGCGGCACCTGATTCCGCATTCAACCCCGAATCGACGTCCTGAAGACGCCTCCGGATCATTGCACGAGTGAAATGATCCGGAGGCGCGTCCATTGGGGGGTGTGCAAAGTTGCGGCCGCTTCTCCCAGAGGCATACTGAGAGCACCCAGCGGCACCATCCTCCCCTGTGTCGCCGCTGACATGCCCTACTGACCGAATCGACCCCGATGACCCACCTCAAACCCTCCGCGCTCATGCTCCGTTCCGCTGGCCTCGCCGCACTCGCCCTCCCCCTCGCGTTCCTGGGCGCCTGCGCCTCCCACGACGCTTCGATGGATGCGCTGGATCCTGACATGATCGCGCCCTTCTCGACCTTCGAGCCTGGCGTCGTCCAGGGCTGGAAGACCGACACCACCAACCCCCGCGACGGACAGGCGCAAGCCGTCTGGCAGGTGCTTTCCGACGAGGGCGCGCCTTCCCTCCCGAACAGCGTCGCGCTCGTCAACGCGATGGAGCATGCGGGGCAGACATTCAACCTCTTCTGGGATCCCAGCATCTCTCTCAAAGACGTGGACCTGACGGTCACCGTGCGCGCCGATGGTGGCGAGGAAGACCAGGGCGGCGGACCCGCCTGGCGCATCGGCAGCGCCTCTGACTACTACGTCGCCCGCTGGAACCCGCTCGAGGACAACTTCCGCGTGTACTCGGTCGTCGGCGGCGAGCGCCTTCAGCTCGCGACCGCCAAGGTGCACCCGGACCCCGATAGCTGGCATACCATCCGGATCCAGCACATCGGCAGCCGCATCAAGTGCTCCTTCGACGGCGAAATGCTCCTCGACGTCATCGACTCCAAGCTCTCGGAGGCGGGCGGCGTCGGCGTCTGGACCAAGGCCGACGCGACGACGAGCTTCCACAACTTCGGCTACAAGAAAGCCGGCGTCTAAGAAACGTCCGTCCGCCTCCCGGGAGGCGAATCTGAGGGCTCAAGGTCCAGGGGGATCGTGTCGATCTCCCTCCGATGCTCCCCTCGGACCGAGCGCCGTCCCCACGGCTCGGTCAGCGCGCCTTCCGTCCTGGCGCGTCTGATCGCTCCTCTCCGGACCCCCACGCCGAACTCGGCCAGGGGGGTCCCGGATGAGCTGGGCCATTCTCGCCGCCATGGCAGGCGTCCTGACGCTCGCCGTCCTCGTCGCGCTGCACCGCCGCGCCGAGATCCGGGCGATGGCGCGGACCCTGGAGCGCCGGGACGTCGCCGTCGAGCAGGGAGCCGCGAAGGCCGAGCTCCAGCACCCCGTCATCGACCTGTCCCGCTGCCTCGGCTGCGGCACCTGCGTCGCAGCCTGCCCCGAGGAGGGCGTGCTGGAGATGGTGCACGGACAGGCCGCCGTCGTCCGCGGCGCGCGCTGCATCGGCGCAGGCGCGTGTGAGCGCGAGTGCCCCGTCGACGCGATCACCATCACCATGGGTGACACGTCCGAGCGCCGCGACATCCCCGCGCTGGACCCCCACCTGGAAGCCGTCGGCACCCCCGGCCTCTTCCTCGCCGGCGAGGTCACCGCCCACGCGCTGATCAAGACCGCCATCGACCACGGCGTCGCCGTCGCCGCCGAGGTCGCCACGCGCATGAACGGCAGCGCCGGGCAGGACACCGCGGTCCTCGATCTCTGCATCGTCGGCGCCGGGCCCGCAGGCCTCGCGGCCTCCCTGGAAGCCAAGCGCCACGGCCTCTCCTTCCTGACGATCGACCAGGAGGCCCGCCCCGGCGGCACCGTCGCGCGCTACCCGCGCCGCAAGCTCGTCACGACGCAGCCGATCGAGATCCCGCTGTACGGCAAGTTCCGCCAGACGTCGTACTCGAAGGAGGAGCTCATGGAGCTCTGGCACGGGATCATCGACGAGCAGCAGCTGCCGATCCAGGGGAACGAGACCTTCGAGCGACTGAGCCGCTCCGACGACGGAGCCTTCATCGTCCACACGGGCACCCAGGAGATCCGCGCGCGACACGTGTGCCTGGCGCTCGGCCGACGCGGGGCGCCGCGCCGACTCGGTATACCGGGCGAAGAGCTTCCAAAGGTCGCCTACAGCCTGCTCGACGCTCGCTCCTACGCGGGGCGCCAGGTCATGGTGATCGGCGGCGGCGACAGCGCCGTGGAGGCAGCGATCGCGCTGTCGGAGCAGGTCGGCACCGAGGTCGCGCTCTCCTATCGGCGCGCCGCGTTCATCCGGATCAAGGCGGTCAACGAGCGTCGCCTGCAGGATGCGCTCTCCGAAGGGCGCCTGACCCTGTACTTCGAGACCACCGCCGTGGCCATCGACGAGACCTCCGTCACGCTCCAGGACGCCGCCGGTCAGCGGTACGCGCTCCCCAACCAGGACGTGTTCATCATGGTCGGCGGGATCGCCCCTGTGGACGTGCTGGAGGCCGCGGGCGTGTCCTTCGACCCGAGCCTGCGCGCCGCCAGCGAGGCCATCGAGGAGGAAGGCACCGGACTCGTCCACGCGCTGGCCACCGCGCTCGCGCTGACGCTCCTCGCGCTCGCGTTCGCGGTCTACCACGGCGACTACTACGGGCTCCCGCGCTTCGAGCGCCCCGCGCACATCAAGCACGAGCTGCTGCGCCCGGGCCGCGGTCTCGGGCTCTGGCTCGGCATCGGCTCGATCACGCTCGTGGCCGTGAACCTCGCCTATCTCGTGCGCCGCGCCCCGGCCTTTGCCGCGAAGTTCGCGGGCTGGCCGATCGGCTCGCTGAAGGCGTGGATGACTAGCCACATCGCCACAGGCATCCTCGCGTTTCTCTTCGCGCTCCTCCACGCCTCGATGGCGCCGCGCAACACGGTCGGGAGCCACGCCCTCTGGGCGCTGCTCGCGCTGCTCGTGACAGGCTCGATCGGCCGCTACCTCTACGCCTGGGTCCCGCGCGCCGCGAACGGCCGCGAGCTGGAGATCGACGAGGTGAAGTTCCAGCTCTCCGCGCTCTCCGGCGCGTGGGACGGCCAGCACCAGGCGTTCGGCGCGGAAGCCCGCGAGAAGCTGGGCGAACTCGTGCGGACACGCCAGTGGGAGTCTTCGTTTCTCGGCCGGATCGGCGCGATGCTGACCGGGCACCGGGCGCTCAAGAGCGCACTCGTCGAGCTCCACTCGAGCGGGACGAAGCAGGGACTGAGCCGGGACCAGATCGACGGCGTCCTGAAGCTCACCGAGCGCGGCTACCACACCGCGCTCCACGCCGCCCATCTCGAGGACATCCGCGCGGTGCTCGGCACCTGGCGCTACGCGCACCGCTGGGTGGCCGCGCTCATGGTCGTGCTGGCGCTCCTCCACATCGGCCACGCGATCTTCTACGGCCAGCTCATCGGAGGCCGAAGCTGATGAAGGGTCCCTCCCCCAAGACGTTGATCGCGGTGCTGTCGTTCGCCGCCGTCATCTCCGCCGCGGTCGTCGACTTCGGCAAGACCGCGCCCGGTGAGCTGACGGCCGCCCACGGCCGCATCGAGGGTCTCGCGGGCGACAAGAGCTGCTCGGAGTGCCACGGCGGCTGGACCTCGTCGATGACGTCGTCTTGCCTCGTGTGCCACGAGTTGATCGAGGTCCACATGGAGAACGATCTCGGTCTGCACGGCATGCTCGATGCCACGGTTGCAGAGAACTGCGCCGCCTGTCACAGCGAGCACCACGGAGCCAGCTTCATGGCCGTGAACGACCTGAGCTTCGCCCGCGCGGGCGTGCAGGACCCGGAGCAGTTCGAGCATCGCCTCGTCGGCTTCTTGATGGAAGGCGCGCACATGGAACTCGACTGCAGTCAGTGCCATGAGCACGCGGAGGCACAGCCGGTGCCGGAGGGAGCCCATCGCTTCCTCGGGCTCCGCCAGGCGTGCGTGAGCTGCCACGAAGACGTTCACGAGGGCCGGTACCAGACGTCGTGCGTCGACTGCCACGACCAGCATACGTTCGAAGCCCAGCGCTTCGTGGACCACTCGACGTTCCTGGAGCTCGAAGGCGGCCACGCGGGGCTCTCCTGCGCCGAATGCCACGCCGAGGGCAGCACCCACTCGATCGCCGCGCTGCGGGGCCCGGAGAGTGCGCGGCCGGAGCATCGCAGCTGTGCGGTCTGCCACGACGTCCCCCACTCGGAATCGTTCGTGCTGAACGCAGCGGCGACGAGCGGCGTCGCACGCGCCGCGACCCTGCGCGGCGTTCCCGCGAACCAGCTCTGCGCCAACTGCCACGCCTCCGAGCACCTGTCGTTTGCCGAAGACGCGGAAGCGCTGTCGCCCGCGCTCCACGCCGCGTCCGGCTTCCCGCTCGCCGCGCCCCACGACGTCCAGGACTGCGCGCAGTGCCACGAGCCGGCGCTGGCCTACGGTGAGCGCTATCCCGGCCGCGACGCTGACACCTGCGCGGCGTGCCATGACGATGTGCATGGCGGGCAGTTCCAGGGGCTCGCCTTCGCCCCGGTGAGCGCCGACTCCACGCAGAGCCTCGTGGCGTTCCTCGGCGGCAGCGTCGACGAACAGGGCTGCCTCGCCTGCCATGCTCGGACGCACTTCGAGCCCCACACGTTCGGCGTCGAGGCCCATGCGAGCACGGATCTGCCCCTGACGGGCGCGCACCTGGAGTCCGAGTGCGCCGCCTGCCACGGGCCAGCGGAGGAGCTGGGCGGCGCAGCGCGCTTCCACGGCGTCGCCCATCGCTGCGAGGCGTGCCACGCGGACGCGCACCGCGGGTTCTTCGACGAGGTGCTCGCCGCCGAGCCCGCGGGGCCCGACGAGCCGCTCGCGCTGAAGCACGGCGACTGCGCGCGCTGCCACGACACGAACTCCTTCGGCACGGCGCATCGGATCGGAACGGACGCCGAGTTCGACCACGAGCGCTGGACCGGGTACGCGCTCACCGGCGCCCACGGCGTCGCCGAATGCACGTCTTGCCACACGCCGCGCGAGAACCCCGACGAAACCGGCCGGCTCTTCGGCGCCGTGGCCGACCTCTACGGCGAGGTCAAGGGCTGCGCCTCTTGCCACGACGACGTGCACGAGGGACAGTTCGACCGGCGCCGGCTCCCGGCGTCCATCGACGGCCGCTCCGACTGCGCGCGCTGCCACACGACGGCGTCCTTCCGGGATCAGCCCCACGGCTTCGACCATGGCCGCTGGACCGGGTGGCCGCTGGCCGACGCCCACGCGGCGACGGAGTGCTCCAGCTGCCACGAGCCGATGCGCCGCCCCGACGAGATCGGTCGGACCTGGCGCCGCGCCGCGGGAACCGGCTGCGCGAGCTGTCACGAATCGCCCCACGGCGACCAGTTCGAAGCGCCCAGGCCCAAGGACTGCGTGAAGTGCCACGAGAGCGCGCTGGCGTTCAGCGTCCTCAGCTTCGACCACGACCTCGAGTCCCGTTTCCCGCTCGACGAGGCCCACGAGGCCGTCGCGTGCGCGGATTGCCACAAGCCCGAGCCGCAGACGGCTCCGAACCAGCCGGACCTCGTGCGCTATCGCCCGCTCTCCACGGAGTGCGTCGACTGCCACGGAGTCCACGAGAAGGCGCTGCGGCGCCGCAAGCAGAAGCGCTAGCGCGAGTCGCTGGATCCCCATGAAAGCCTTCACCCCATGGCCTCGTCCGAGCACCGCGCGACTGATGTCGACGGCGCTCCTCTTCACCGGCGCAGCGGCGCTGCCTGGCGCCACCGCTCTCGCGGCATCCGCCGTTCCGGTGCAGGCGGAAGACCGAACCGAGGAGGTCACCGCCCGGGTCACTGGCTACGTGCAGGGCACCGGGATCGTGATCGATCGCGGCGTACGCGATGGCCTGAAGGTCGGCGACCGGGTCATCTTCACGGAGCGCGGCGGGAGACAGCAGTTCGGGACGATCCTGGAGCTGGAGGGCCGCGTGTCCACGATCCGCGGCGAGGATCCGCAGTTCCGGCCAGAGCCCGGCACGCGCGCTTCGATCCTCGTGCCGAAGAGTCGCTTCGAGACGGCCTTGGACGTTCGCACGGGCAAGGTGCCCGTTCCGGACGGTGCCACGGATGCGACCGAGGCGCTACTTCCCGAGGAACCCAAGGCGCCCGAGACCGACGGCAAGTGGACCCGCCCCGAGGATGGCTTCACGATGGACATGCCGCTGCTCGCCGAGGTCAACGCCGTGCACCCTGCTCGGCGCGCATCGAGACTGACGGGCCGAAGCTACCTGTCCTGGGATCGGATCGTCGACTCCGAGACCGAGCGCGGGGACTCGTTCTTCCGGCTCGGCGGCGGCGTGTACGGCGAGAACCTCTTCGGAAAGGGTGGCGTCCTGCACTTCGACGGCGAGGTCAACGCGCGCAAGACGCAGGTGCCCGACTTCGCGGACGAGAGCGAATCGAACTTCAGGCTGGACCGGCTGAGCTACACGCTCGGTGGCACGCGGCACGACTGGAACCGACTCCAGGTCGGCCGCTTCCTGCAGGACGGCATGTCCGAGTTCGGCGTGCTCGACGGAGCTTCATGGGGCACGCGCACGGGCGGCGGAGACTCCTTTGGTGGAAGCATCGGGTTCCTGCCCGAGCCCGACAAGGATCAGAAGTCGTTCCAGGACTTCCAGGTCGCGGGCTGGTACCGCTGGGTCGCGGACGAGCGCGAGATTCTGAGCGTCACGGCTGGCTACCAGAAGACCTGGCACAACGGTTCGCAGGACCGCGACCTGCTCGTTCTGAAAACGCAGTACCTGCCCGTCGAGGGCTGGAACGTGTTCGGATCGGCCTGGGTCGACCTCTACTCCAACGGTGACTTCGGAAAGACCTCCGGGCCTGCGCTGACCTACATGGTCGTCGACGCGCGCCGGACGTTCGAGAACGACTTCGCGCTCAACCTCGACTACCGACATCAGGAGTACCCGCAGCTCCTTCGGGCGGAGTTCCCGCCAGTCGGGCTTCCGCAGATCCAGGACGCGCACGTGGACCGCCTTGGTGGCACGCTCTCGAAGTGGACGAGCGGCGGCGCGGCGGCGCCCCTGGCGAAGCGGCTCTACCTGCGCGCCGGCGGCTGGGCCGACGAGGAAGACACGGGCGGTGACGCGGAGCTAGGCGTCGACCTCTACGATCTCTTGGCCGACGACGCGCGGCTCGACCTCGCGGTGTTCTCCAGCGCAGCCAAGTTCTCTTCGCTCATCGGGGCGCGCGTTCGCTACGGCCGATTCGGCCCGAAGCGCAGCTGGTCCGTTCAGTACGAGATCCGCCAGAACGACGTGACCGGCTTCGATGGCAACGCGGACAACCTCTATCAGCACCGAGCGCGCGGCTCCTACGAGCTCTTCCGGGCGAGCGGTCTCTCCGCTTCACTCTCCGGTGAACTTCAGTTCCAGGACCGCGAGGAGCAGTTCTTCCTCGGTCTCTTCCTCCAGCGCAGCTTCTGAGCCCTCCGTCATGTTTCACTGGATTCAAAAGCACCCGATCATCGCCGCCCTCGCCACCTATCTCATCCTGTGCGCGTGCGTTTCGACCAGCCCGGAAGCGGTCCAGCAGCACCGGTGGTGGGCCACGCTCGGACCGGTCCTCCCCCACGACTCGTTCCCGGCCGACTGCACGCTGTGCCACGAGGGCGCGGCGTGGAACGATCTCAAGAGCGACTTCGCCTTCGATCACCTGCGCGAGACGGGCGTGGCGCTGAACGGCGCCCACGAAGCGGCCTCCTGCCTGCGCTGTCACAACGACCGCGGACCGATCGAGGTCTTCACGGCTCGCGGCTGCGCGGGCTGCCACGAGGACGTTCATCTCGGGCAGCTCGGCAGCAACTGCCTCGAGTGCCATACCGAAACGAACTGGCGCCCGTTCGGGATGTTCGAGCTCCATCAGCAGACGCGCTTCCCGTTGCTCGGCGTGCACGCGGCCGTGTCCTGCAGGACCTGCCATCCGGGCGCTGAAATCGGGCGCTTCGTCCCCACTCCGATCGAGTGCGTCGACTGCCACCAGGGAGACCTCGGGAACGCCAACAACCCGAACCACCAGGCCCTCGGCTGGACGTTCGACTGCAACCGTTGCCACCAGCCGACGATCTGGAACGCAGCGGAACTGGACCCGAACTTCCCAAACTGAGAGGTCGGCGGGCCGAATTCCCCATATTGCAATTTCGTAACAAGTAGGGCGGCGAGGTGGGTCGATCGGTGAGGAGTTCGAATCTCTCACCCACGACCCCCCATGCTGACCACATCCGCGACACTCGTCTTTCTCTTCGTCACGTCCGGTCTGGCGGCCCTGGCCGTCCACGAGTACCTCGGCAGCGGTCGCAAGCGGCGCGGCGTCTCGGATGCGGACTCGCTCCGGCGAGTGCGAGCGGAGATCGAAGGCGGCCAGCGCATCGAATTGGATGAGATCCAGGCGCTCATCGGTGGGCTCAAGATGGAGCAGCAGACGCTCGCCTCGGAGCTCGAGCGTCGCTCGCAGGCCTTCACCCGTGAAGGAGCGCAGCACGAGGCGGCTCTGGCCGTCGTCTTCCAGGAGATGCGCAACGGCAACAGCGAGCTGCGGCACGACCTCGATCATCTCAACCGGATCATGGCCGAGATGGGGACGCAGATCGTCAGCGCGAGCCGCGCGAGCGTTTCGAGGGAGGAGGCGCAGGCTCTGATCGAGCGGGTCGATTCGCTGGAGCGCTCGCTGCAGAGCCAGGACCTGAGGCTGTGTGCGCTGGACGACTCGATGAGCGGCGTGGTGAAGGCGCTCGCGCCCGACGACACCGACCTCAAGCGGATCAAGGGAATCGGGGCAGCGCTGGAGCAGACGCTGAAGGGCCTCGGCGTGGAGACGATCGACCAGGTCGCGAACCTCAGCATCGATCAGATCGAAACGCTGTCGGAGAAGCTGGGGAGCTTCGCGAGCCGGATCGAGCGAGACGGCTGGGTGGAGCAGGCGAAGGCGCTGCAGGCCGCGTCCGCTATCGGCTGACCGCAGGACTCCCGTCGGTTAGCGGTTGCTCTTCAGATGCACCCCGGCCACCGCCCTGCCCGAAGGATCGGCGGCCCCGGCGAACGACGCGTCCCACGCCAGCGCTTCCGGCGTGCTGCACGCGATCGACTTGCCGCCCGGCACCGTCCTCGCGCACGCGTCGCTCGGGAAGTGCTCCTCGAACATCGTTCGATAGAGATAGCCCTCTTTCGTATCCGGCGTCTGGATCGGGAAGCGGTACTCCGCTTGTGCCAGCTGCTCGTCGCTGACCTTCTCGCCCGCGAACTCCCGCAGGCTGTCGATCCAGCCGTACCCGACCCCGTCGGAGAACTGCTCCTTCTGGCGCCAGAGCACGCTATCCGGCAGCACGCCCTCGAACGCCTCGCGCAGGATGTGCTTCTCCATCTTGCCGTTGCCGGGCATCTTGCAGTCGGGATCGAGGGCCATCGCGACTTCCAGGAAGCGCTGGTCCAGGAACGGCACCCGCGCCTCGATCCCCCATGCGGCCATCGACTTGTTCGCCCGCAGGCAGTCGTAGGTGTGCAGCCTGTCCAGCTTGCGCACGGTTTCCTCGTGGAACGCCTGCGCGTTCGGCGCCTTGTGGAAGTACAGGTAGCCGCCGAAGATCTCGTCGGCGCCCTCTCCGGAAAGCACCATCTTGATGCCCATCGCGCGGATGCGACGCGCCATCAGGTACATGGGCGTGGAGGCGCGGATCGTCGTGACGTCGTAGGTCTCCAGGTGATAGATCACGTCGCGCAGCGCGTCGAGGCCTTCCTGTACGGTGAAGTGGAACGCGTGGTGCTTGGTGCCAATGTGGTCGGCGACCTTTTGGGCCGCCACCAGGTCAGGGCTGCCTTCGAGGCCGATCGCGAACGAGTGCAGCGTCGGCCACCACGCCTCGCCGCCGTCTTCGACGCGAGTGGGCGCGAGCGCCTTCGCCGTCGCCGCGATGACCGATGAGTCGAGCCCGCCGGAGAGGAGCACGCCGTACGGAACGTCCGTCATCAGCTGACGCTTGACCGCTTCCTCCAGCGCGGCGCGGACGGCCGCGGGGTCCGAGCCGCCGCCCTCGACCTCTGCGTAGGTGCGCCAGGCGGGCGTGACGTAGGAGCGAAGCTCGCCGGTCTCGCTGTCGAGCACGTGCCCCGGAGGGAAGACCTCGACGTCCTTGCAAACCGGCGCGAGCGCCTTCATCTCGGAAGCCACGTACAGGGTGCCCTCCGCGTCATGCCCCATGTAGAGCGGCATCACGCCCATCGGATCGCGCGCGACGAGGTAGCGATCGTGCGTTTCGTCCACGAGGATGAACGCAAAGATCCCGACGAGGTCGTTCAGGAAGGCGGTGCCGCGCTCGTGATACAGAGGGAGCAACACCTCGCAGTCCGACGCCGTCTGGAACTTGTAGGGCTGCTGGAGCCCGGCGCTCAACTCGCGGTGGTTGTAGATCTCGCCGTTCACCGCTAGCGCGAGGCCGCGGTCCGTATCCAGGAGCGGCTGAGCGCCGTGCAGCACGTCGACGATCGCGAGCCGCTCGTGGGCGAGGACGGCACGGTCCGTGGCGTACACGCCGGACCAGTCGGGTCCGCGGTGACGCTGGAGGCCAGAGAGACGAACGGCGGTGGCGCGGGCGACCGCGGGGTCACCTTTGAGGTTCAAGAGACCGAGGATGGAGCACATGGCGCAGATCTTGTGATCCGCGCGGCCCGTCGAGGCGACCATTGTTCGGAATCATGGCCGCCTTCGGAGGTGCTTTACCTCCCGTCGCCCGTTTCGCTCGTTCCGAACGGCCAGTCCATCGGGCCCGGGTCCCCTTCCCGAAGGACGAGGTTCCCCGATCGCAGGCTGTGATGGCCCGCGGCGTCAAGGGAGCGCTTCTGGTCCACCCGGATCTCGTACTCCCCGGGAACGAATCCGCGCAGGCGGATCACGCCCGACGCATCCGTAACGAGAGGGATCTCTCCCAGGAGGTCGAGTGCCTCGTCCGTCAGGTCGAAGCCCGTCGGCACGAGGTAGACCGAGAGGCCGCGGATCGGGTCCTCTCCCTCGAGGGCGCGCAAGTCCAGACGGCATGAGCCGGCCCGCCCCTCGAACACCCGCGCTGGTTCGACGTCGTTCCAGGCGCCGATCTCCCACCGCTCGAGATCGCCCTTCACCGAGGGAGAGCTGACGTAGAGTGCTCCTGGGCCCATGTGTGGAAGGGAGGCGACTCCTTTGGAGTCCGGGCGAACGCGCCCGTGGCACCACCAGTCTCCGTCGAAGACGTATACGAGCGCGTCTTCGGTCGTTCCCACCTGGACTGCCGCGACCGTACCCAGCGAATCCCCGTCCCCTGGAACCAATGCGCTTCCTCTCCATTCGAGGCTCACCTCGTCACCGTCGGAGGAGCGCGTGGAAAGCGACCAGCCCGCGACCTGGTCTCCTTTCCCGGGATCCGGGATGAGGAAGCGCTGCTGACCGGCGTCCTCGAACCATGCGCTCTGGGAGATGGCGGAGGTATGCCGATCGAGGTGCGCCGCGAGGTGCAGGGTGAGTTTGCCCGCCAGCGGGGGCAGAACCTCGAGACCCGCGATTCGCAGATGCGGCGTGGGCAGGTCGAGCCGCTGCGCCCCCCCACCGCGCTTGATGAGGAACTCCGTCACCAGGCGAGTCGCACCTGGACCCAGTTCGCCCGCGCCTTCCCGCAGCGGCAGGTAAAGAATCCCGCGGTCGTAGAGGACGCTGTCGAAGGCGTAGCCGCCGCCCTTCTCCCTCGACCCGGGGACGAACGCTGACCGTCCATCGGACGCGAGCAGCCGGCTGCCGTAGGCCAGTCGCGGCTCCACGCCGCCGCCGAAATAGCTGCCGTCGAGGACCACCGAGCGCCGCTTCAGCATCGGCCGCAGTCGCAGAGGCCCGGCCACCGGCTCGACGCCGAAGCGCATGTTCATCGTTCGATAGTCCGGCGCGTCGACCGCGACGACCTCCGACCGCGCGGTGGACACGCGGTAGCGCCCTTCTTCGTCGGTCACGACCTGGAGCGGCGGCGCCCCGCGGACCGCGAAGCGCGGATCGACACGAAGCGTCGCCCCTGCGATCGGCCGCCCGACCGAATCCTCCAGCACCACACCCTCCACCTCGTCCAGACGCTTCGACTCGACGCGGTAGGTCGCGGTCGTACCCGGCACCACGGAGACCCACACGGGCCCAGGTCCGTCGAGTATCGGCATGCCGAGCGCATCGAGGAGGTGCAGACGATAGAGGCCCTCTCCGACCCCAGAAAATTCGATCTCACCGCTCTCGGGAATGGCCTCCAGCGCAGCCGGAGCGTTCCATCGATCCAGTGGAGTCAACTCCGGCCCGAAGCGGGCGCGCTCCAGAAACGCCACAGCTCCCGCGAAGCTCGTCGTCGTCGCAGCGGAGATGAGTTCGATCCGCACGTTGCCCGTTCGCCCAGCTTGCCCGACTCTCTCGGCGCCCTCCGTCGTCTGCGGCCCGGCCAGCGAATGGCTCCAGGAGAAGATCGGAGCGAGCAGCAGGAGCAGCCGGAGTCGAGGCATGGGTTCGGGGCGAGGGAGTGATGGGTTCAGCGTGGGGCAGCGGTACCGCTTCCGCCCCTCCATTTGGGGCACAACGGCAAATGGTGACAACTACCTATTGAGCGAACCGGCAATTCTTTCCGAAGGACCCTCTCGCGCGGTAGCTGGCCCTCGGCGGGGCCACTGACACTTCTGTGTCTACCGCTACCGGGGGGCAGAGGAGCGTTTGCACATGATGTTGGAATCGGGTCGCGAGAAGTGTAGCTGGAGCGAAAAGGGCCAGCAGAAGACCTACGGACGGGCGTGGCGCCACGTGAGCGCAGTCGCCGCCGGTTTCCTGGCCCTGGCACTCGGGGGATGCTCTGCGGGCGAGACGGAGAGCCTCAGCAACGGCTCGGCAGAGACCTGCATGACCTGTCACAACGGGTCGCCGAACCACGACTACGCGGGCCCAGGGCTCGAGAACCCCCACCCGTTCGAGGGCGCGGACAACCTCCTTTGCACGACCTGTCACGGCGGGAACCCGCTGGGCGAAACCGTGGCCGAAGCCCACGTGCCCTCGCCGCCCGAGATCGGCGATCGCGCGTTCCGCGAAACCAATGCGTTCGCGTTCTTCAACAAGCTCACGCTCACCGGACTCGACAAGCTGCCCGACTATGAGGTCGGTGGCCAGACCTACACGGCGCTCGACTACCTGCAGTTCGTGAACCCCGGCGACCTGCGCGTCGTCACCATGGGCAAGTCCTGCGGCGAGTGCCACGTCAGCCACGCCGAGTGTACGGAGAAGAGCCTGCTCGCCACCTCGGCGGGCGTCCTCTCCGGCGCCCTGTACGCCATCGGCCAGCCGACGCGCGTGGCGGAGAGCGATGGGCTCTACGACAACACCGCGTCCGATATGGCCTTCCGCGTCGCGACGGACCTCGCGTTCAACGCGGTCGGCGCTCCGTTCGGCGCCGTCAGCCGGATGGTCGAGTACCCGGTCTTCAGCGCCCGGAACAACACGAACCCTGACGCGATCTTCAACAACGACGACTATCTGATCGCCGAGCTGCTCGACGACCAGAACGCGGACGGCACCGTCGTGGCGAACTCTGCGCTCGCGAACCTGTACCACGAGCAGGTCGCCTTCACCTGCGGCGATTGCCACCTCGGCAGCGCAGGCGCGAACAACCGGACCGGCGACTATCGTTCTTCGGGCTGCACCTCGTGCCACATGCCCTACAGCCTCGGCGGGCGCGCCGGGACGAGCGACCCGAACGTGAACAAGTTCGAGCCCCTCGACCCCGACGACATCGACGAACCCGAGCGCCCCCACGTCCGAAGCCACCAGATCATGAGCGTGGCGAAGACGACCGCGAACGGCACCGTGGTCAAGGGCATCGACGACCACACCTGTGCGGGCTGCCACCAGGGCTCGAACCGAACCGTGATGCAGTACTGGGGCATTCGCCTGGATCAGAACCAGGACGTGCGCCGAGGCCAGCAGTATCCGGCCCAGCCCGTCAGCTACCAGAACACCAGCAACGACACCCGCCTCTTCGATCCCGAACTGGGGAACCGCGAGTTCAACGGTCGCAACCGCAACCAGTACCTCGCGTTCGAGGACTACGACGGCGACGGGCGCGACGACACGCCCGCCGACGTGCATCACGAGGCGGGGATGGGCTGCATCGACTGCCACGGTAGCCACGACATGCACGGCGGCGACGTCACCGCTGGATCACAGCCGCTCCTCTCCCGGATGGAGCAGGCGGTCTCGATCAAGTGCGAGGACTGCCACGGCAGCTCAGAGGCCTACGCCACGACCGTGACGGGCACGACCTACAGCGGCGCGGCCGCCGAAGTCGGCGTCGACAGCAAGGGCCTGCCCCTGCGCCACGTTACGAAGGACGCGAACGGGAACTACTGGCTGAAGAGTCGCCTCGACGGCGAGGTCCACTACCTGTCCCAGACCCGCGATATCGTGGTGGATACCGGCAAGGTCCACCCGACGACGGGTGAGCCTCTCTACAGCCAGCGCGCGAGCTTCGCGATGGGCCGCGCCGACGGCAACGCAGCCACCGGCATCGGCCCCGTTCAGACGAACGACAACCCGACGGGCTTCAAGCACGGTGACAACATGGACTGCGCGTCCTGCCACTCGGCCTGGACGAACACCTGCATGGGCTGCCACCTCGTCGGCGAGTACAACACGGGCAACAACTTCAGCAACATCACGGGCGAGCGCATCGTCTTCCGCGAGGACGACGCCCTCTTCGTGTACCAGTCACCGGTCTTCTTCCAGCTCGGGGTGAACTCGGGGAACAAGATCACCCAGACGGCGGCGAACACGAAGATGTTCTTCTCCTACAAGGACCGCCAGAACAACCTCAGCGAGGTCTTCAGCTTTTCGGACCGGAACGGCGGCGGTAAGAACCCGGCGCTCGCGGACCTTCCGGCCATGAGCCACAACGCGATGATGGCTCACTCCATCCGCGGGCGCGTGACCGCCGAGGACGAGGGGCCGCGCTACTGCGTCTCGTGCCACCTGACCGACCACTCGATCGCCACCTACGGCACCGAGTACGCGGCCTTCCGCACGGCGATGCAGACGGGCGACTTCGCGAGCCTCGACTACAACCTCCTGCGGGATCACATCGGCAGCAACCCGGGCAACCAGATCGACTCGCCGTTCTTCGTCCACCAGGTGGCGGGACTCGGCAGCGGGCTCTTCCTGTTCGATGGTCAAGGGGCTCCGGTGAACCCGCTCGACAACGATGCGAACCGCGCGGGTGCGGGCGGCGCCGCACCGGCCACGACGTACGATCCCAACCGGTCGGCGCTCAACCTGGACCGGGTCGTCTCGGAGAACGGCGTTTCGAACGCTTCGAGCAACCACGCGCTGTACGACTCCACGCCCACCCCGAACCTTCGGGACGGCGCGACGGATCCGACGATGGCCGGGCCCATGGGCATGACGCTGCTCCAGATGCTCACGGACCCGACGAACGGCCGCGTGCTGGACTCCTGGATCGACGCCGATGGCATCGTCCGAGGCGATGCCACCAGCGTGATCGATTGACCGTTGGCTGAAGGTCAGACCGCTCCGGGGAGCGCTTTCTTCGGAGCGGCGGCTTCCGGCTCCGTCAGGTCCAGCGGCTGGCCGGCCTCGTCGAAGAACTCCACGCCGCCGCCCTTGACGTCGTACATGGCGCCGCAGAGCAAGATCTCGTGTCGGTTGCTGAGGCCCCTCAACACATCGCTCTGCTCTCGAATCGCCTGAAGCGTCGCCAGGACGTTCCTGCGGGCCACCCGGTCCGCGAGCTCCGAGAGTTCTTCACCGGAAAGCTCGTGGTCCGGGAAGTCTTCTTTGTGAACGGAGCGCTGGATGTTCCGCACGAGCGCGTCCAGGTTCCCGCAGCCGGTCGCCTCGAGCGCGGACTTATCCGCCTCGAAGAGCTTGACCGAGGACGTCACAGCACCGCAACGGGTGTGACCCATGACGACGACGAGCTTGGCTCCCGCGACCGCGCAGCTGTATTCGATGCTGCCGAACACCTTCTCCTTCGCGACATTTCCGGCGATGCGCACGGAGAAGATGTCGCCGAGACCGAGGTCGAAGACCAGCTCGGCGGGAGTGCGGGAGTCGATGCAGCTCAGAAGAACGGCCAGGGGGAATTGCCCGTCCGCCGTCGCATCCTTCTGGCGACCGAAGTCGCGCGAGAGACGCTTGCCCGTTCGGAATCGCTCGTTGCCGGCGTGTAGGAGCCGAAGGACGTCCTCGGGCGAGAGTTCTTTCTGGACCTCCGACGTACTCGTGTCGACGAAGCGAATCTTGTCCGAGAGGGCCTCGCTACCGCGGAAACCGAGCAGGCTCACGTCGATGCCCCGCGCCGGTCCGGTCACCCGATCGAACTCCAGCAGCATGTCCTCGACGTCCGGATCCATGTAGTCGGTCGCTCGGGCGTCGAAGAGCACCTGGTCGCCTCGCTTGAGGGAGAGGAGCGTTTCGCCGAGTGAGGCCTTGTTGAGAAAGCTGACCTGGTTCCCGAGCTCGATCCGGATCACGTCGCCGCCGATGTGCTCCTCCCGGACGGTCCGAACAGGCGCGCGCAGGTTGCTGTACAGAATGAACGCGAGAGCCGTCCCGAGCCCGATGATGATGCCGATCAAGAGGTCCGTGAGCACGATCGCCAGGACGGTGACCACGAACGGCAGGAACTGAGTGCGCCCGCGGGCCCACATCTCTTTCATCAGCTTCGGCGCCGCGAGCTTGTAGCCGGTGTAGATGAGAATCGCGGCGAGGCTGGCGAGCGGGATGAGATTGAGGATGTGCGGGATGAACCCGACGCAGAGCAGCAGCAGCGCGCCGTGGAAGATCGTCGAGAGCTTGGTGACGTTGCCCGTCTGAATGTTGACGGAACTCCGGACGATGACGCTCGTCACCGGCAGGCCGCCGATCATGCCCGAGGCGATGTTGCCTGCGCCCTGGGCGAGGAGCTCGCGGTTCGGCGGAGAGATGCGCCTCTTCGGGTCGATTCGATCGACGGCCTCCAGGTTGAGGAGAGTCTCCAGGGTCGCGACGAGACCGATCGTCAGAGCGCTGCGATAGACGCGTGGGGACGAAAGAATGCCCCAGTCGGGGAAGTGCAGGAAGCTCGCAAATTCAGCGGCCGAGCCAGCCCGCGGAACTTCCACGAGATGCGACTTTCCGATCATCCACTCGCCCCCCAGCTTGCGGAGGAGCAGCGTCGCGACCACGCCGAGGATCACCACGAACAGCGCTGCGGGCATGCCGACGCGGCTGGCCCACTTCCAGCGATGCCAGAAAAAGAGAATGACCAGGGAGACGAGACCGACGGCCATCGCGCCCGCGTGCAGGTCGGTGAGAGTCGCCCAGAGCTCCGTGAACGTGTTCTCGTTGTCGGGCTGGTTGAAGGACATCTCCCCCTCGATGTCCGTGTCGTGACCGAAGAGGTGCGGGATCTGCTTGAGAATGAGGATGACGCCGATCGCCGCCAGGAGCCCCTTGATCACGCTGGTCGGAAAGTACTCCGCGAGAAAGCCCGCTTTGATGACGCCGAGGCCGAGCTGGAGGATGCCGGCCAGCACCACGGCGGCGAGGAACGCCTCGTAGGTGCCCAGGGCCCCGATCTCGGTGGCCACCACCGCAGTCAAGCCGGCTGCGGGTCCGCTCACGCTTGTATGGGACCCACTCAAAATTCCCACGACGAGCCCGCCGACGATCCCTGCGAGCAAGCCGGTGAAGGGATCCGCGCCCGAGGCCACGGCGACGCCGAGGCAAAGGGGCAGAGCGACGAGGAAAACGACCAGGCCGGACAGGCCGTCTCGGAAGACGTTCGCGGGAGCGAACATCTTGACATCGGTCATGGGCATGAAGATCTCTGGGTGCGGCGGTGAACGGTCAGCCCCTGCTGCTGGCGAGCGAAGCGTAGGGGCGACAGTTTATCACATCCCCCCGCGAGGAGGTCGCGGCGAGTCCGCGACAGATCACCGCCGAGAAGACCCCTACAGAGCCGGCCCCCCTGGGCGCCTGAAGCCCATTTTATCGATGCGTGGGCACGCTGTTATCTGGCCACGAAATGCTGCCGCCCGAGCGCGATGTCGCGCCACCTACCACGCCCCCAACATCCTTCGTCCAAGCACCATGCGCGCCCTCGGAATCATCGTCTTCCTCGCTCTTATCACGCTCACCATTGGTTACTTCAGCGGCTGGGTCAGCTTCGCGTCGGAATCGGACACCGGTTCCTCGGCGTTCCGGGTTCGGATCGACCGGACCGAGTTCAAGGAGGACATGAAGAGCCTCGGATCGGCGACGCGAGGCGCCGCCAGGTCCGTGAACCAGGCCGCTGGCGCGGTCGCGGAGGAGTTCAGCGACGACGACTTCGATACCGTTCTGGCAAGGGTGGTCTCCGTGTCCGTTCCGCAGGGAACCATGACACTGGCGTACGAAGGCGGAACGCAGCGGACGCTTCCCATCACCGCCGAGGATCGAGCGCTCGCGGGCAACCTGAAAGTGGGCGACCAGGTCACGGTCCGCTCGAAGGAAGGCCAGGTGGTCGAGGTCCGTCGGCGCTAGCGCCCTGAATCAGAAGTTCGTCGTAATCGTTTCAGTCTGTTTCGTTTCGTAGCAAGGCGTCCGAACCGCAGTGCGTAGCAGTAGTTCCGCCCAAGGTTCGGCAACGCAGCTGAAGCGCGAAAGGGAGCCGAAGAAATGGGGCGAACTTTTGGATCACACCACTAGAGGCCCGGGCAAGAGTGGCTCAGGTCCTTGGCGCATCCGCGTGAGCAGATGCGCCAGGGACGACGAACGAAGAGCAATCTGGAATCTTGCTCACGCTGTGAGAGCCCTCCATGGATAAAGGTTCAAGACCCAGGCCTCTCGGTGACGTTCCAGCGACGATGGAGAGAGCGTGAGCCTCTGGCGGGCAGGTTTGGGACCAAACGTTGGCCTTGTCGAGCCGCTGAACGGACGATGAGAGAGCCATGGACGACGTCAACCGAAGAGCGCACCGGCAGGGCGCAGCGCTGCGTTCTGCCCTCGTGGTGATATCGCTGATCGGACTGGGTGCCGCAGCCAGCAGCCGGCTTGACTCGCAGGAAGCCGGCGAGACCACGACCGCAGCCCCTGCGCCGATTGGGACCTCGCCCTCGACCGAAACCCCGATCCAGGTCTGGTCCGAGGAGATCGGCGGACGCGTGCTCCCCTGCGACATCGACGCGGACGGCCGCGCGGATCTGGTCGTCCAGACCTGGGGCGTCGGCGAAGTGCCGGGTGAACTGCGCTGGCTCGGCGACGGCGGCCGCACCTCCACTCTCGTGGGGAAGGCCCGCTACTACGGGGACGAGCTGGGTTCGGGCGACCTGGATGGCGATGGCGATCTGGATCTGGTCGCGCCGGTGGGGACTCACTCGCTCGGCAAGCTCGCGTGGTACGAGCACCCCGGTGGAGACGGCACGGGGGCATGGACCGAACACATGCTCGGAACGGTGGATCCGAAGGGCGAGGTGAAGGACCTCAAGGTCCACGACCTGGATGGCGACGGGGTGCTCGACGTCGTGGTGCGGACGCTCAACGTCGTGGCGATCTACTCCAGGCTCGAAGACGGAGCCTTTCGGTCGCGTTCCATGCCGTGTAAGCCGCGCGAGGGCCTCGCGCTCGGTGACCTCGACGGAGACGGAGACATGGACCTCGTGCTGAACGGGTACTGGTGGCGGACGCCATCCGATCCGTGGAGTGACGCGTTCGACGAGTTCATCTACGACCCGCAGTGGTTCCAGGACGCGACGGGCAGCTGGATGGATTTTGCGTCGCTGCCACTGGTCGCCGATCTGGACGGCGATGGTCAAAAGGACATCGCGGTCGCCCAGCCCGAGAAGCATGGCGTGCCGGTCACCTGGTACCGCAACGTCGATCCGATGCGGGGTGCCGCAGGATGGGAGCGCCATGAACTCCTCGTCGTGGACTGCTGCCACAGCTTCGGCGCGGCTGACCACGACGGAGATGGCGATCTCGACCTGATCGCTGGCATGAGCAAGCACGCGGAGAAGCCGGAGCTGCTGATGCTGGAGAACGAAGGCGGGGCGCGCGCCTTCCGGCGGCACCTGCTCGCCCCGTTCCCTACGTACAAGGCACAGCTCGTCGACATCGACGGCGACGGGGATATGGACATCGCGAGCGCCCACTCATGGACCGACGCCCCCGTGCGCGTCTTCGAGAACCGCCGGAAGCCCATGGGACTGGACGCGTGGAAGCGTCTCCGCATCGAGGCAGACCTCCCGGAGCGCGCGATGTTCGTGGACGCGGCCGACCTCGATGGCGACGGGGATATGGATGTCGTCGCCGGTGGGCACTGGTACGTCAACCCGGGTGAGGCCAGCAAGGACTGGGAGGCTCGGGCGCTGCCAGCGCCACTGGGACAGACCGCGCTGGTCCGGGACCTGGACGGCGACGGGCACGTGGACGTACTTGGAACCCAGGGCAAGGGTTCGGCTTCCAATCGTTCCTTCGCCTGGGCCAGGGGCGACGGGCGTGGCGAGTTTCAGGCCTACACCAACATCGACGCGAGTGGCTGGGGCGATTTCGTCCAGGGACGCGCATGGCTCGGGGGATCGGGCGGCCGCACGGTCGTCCTGAGCTGGCACGACCGCGGCAAGGGCTTGACGGGGCTGCGCATTCCCGAGCGACCGACCGAGGAGACCTGGACGGCGTTCACCTTCTCGGAGCACTCCCTCGCCGAGGACCTGGCCACCGGCGACATGGACGGGGACGGCGACATCGATCTGCTGCTCGGGACGCAGTGGCTCGAACTCGGAGGGGATGCACCGATCCCCCACATTCTCGACGGGATAGGGGACCTCGCTCCCACCAGGAACGCACCCAAGGGAGTGCCCGCCAGCGATCGCTGTAGCCTGGCCGACATCGACGGCGACGGACGCCTCGATGCGGTCGTCGGGTTCGAGGGCGCGACGGACCTCCTCTGGTACGCGGCGCCCGCGGATCCGACGCAGCCCTGGACTCGCCACCGAATCGCAGAGGTTCCGGGCGAGGTCTACAGCATGCACACGGCGGACATGGACGCGGACGGCGACATCGACGTGGTCGTGGGCGAGCACCGCGCGGAGCGTAATCGGCTGCTGATCTTCGAAAACGTGGACCGGGGCGCACGCTTCGTCGAGCACGTCGCCGACGACGGCAGAGGTGCGATCGACCACCACGATGGCTCGCTCCCGGTGGATATCGACGGAGACGGTGATCTGGACGTGATCTCGATCGGGTGGCACACGAAGACCCTCTGGCTGTTCGAAAACCTGTCTCGCTGATCCATGATTCGTTGGCGGCGACCGGGCCGTCCCCTCCCCGATGGGTGCGCATCGGGACACGATCCGGTTCTGGTCCGCTTTCGAGCCCGGTCGCCGCCAGCAGGAGAGACTCTCGGAGGTGACCACGGAAGGAGATCGACGCCCGGACGACCCTGCCGCGCTGGCCGCGACAAGACGCTCCGCTTACTGGTACGTCACACTCAGGACCGCGGCTCCGGTCGGATCCCCGTCGATGGAGCGTGCGACTCGCTGGCCCGTACCGGTGATCACAAAGAGCACCGCCTGGCCCGACGTCCAGTCGGGACGGGACACGACCTCCTGAAGAAGCGCGGCCAGGTTCGGCGTGCGCTGATCCGGTCCGGCGATACCAGCGCCCCACCCTGCGGGTTGCCAGGTCACCGACGCCGCACCGAGCTGCCGCGAGCTGATGCTGCCCGTCCCACCTGTGATGCCCGGCGCGTCTCCGGACGCCTGGGCACGCAGCACCAGCGAGGTCGGCTCGGTCGTCGTTTCGTCCGCCGTGAACTGGATCGTCGCCGACGTGATCGTCGCTCCCTGGGGAACGCCAAGTCCCGTGAAGCGCAGACCGACCGTCTGATGGCCACGGGTGCCGTCGGCCACGAGCTCGAGGTCGTCGTTGCTTCGCCATACGCTGCCCACGTCGCTCTCCTCGGCGTCGTCCGCACTCCCGGAGATCGCCAGGAGGATCGTGGTGCCAACGCCGCCCACGGTCACGGTCACATCGTCAGTGCCCGTGAAAGTACCGTCGTCGACCGTCAGGCGGAGAGTGTACGTGCCCGCCGTCCCGAAGACCGCCGTCGGGCTGGCCACGGTGGCGTCGGCGAACGTGACCGCACCAGGACCGGAGACCTTGCTCCACAACACATCTGCGCCGCGCTGGTCGTCGAAATAGGTCGCCGCCAGTTGCGCGCTGTTCGTTCCACTCAGGACGATGTCCTCGCCGGCGTCCACGTAGGGAGCGCTGTTGCCTCCCCCCACCGAGAACTCGACCACGAGGCGCGGACTGCGCGCCGCTCCGCCCTCGAATGCTTCCGCCGTACGGGTTCCCTGCCCGGAAAGCAGGAAGACCGCGTCCGTGTTGAAGCTCCAGTCGGATCGGCCAACGAGTTCCTGGAGGATCGGGCTGAGGTCCGGAGAGCGCTGGGCAAACTCCGCATCACCCACGCGCTCCCAGGGCAAGACAGGCCACTCCACGGTCGCCGCTGTCTGCGCGCGCGCCGTGAAATTCTGGCTCACCTCACCCAGGGTCGCGGGACTTCCACTGGCTTCGGCGGCCACGCTGAGCGCACACGTCCCGAGGCCGATCTCGTCAACCGTGAATTGCAAGTACGCGCGGTCGATGGTTGCCCCCGGCGGAACGGCCACGTCTTCGAAGCGAAGCGCCACGACCTGACCGAGGTTCGAACCGTCATCGACAAGCTCCAGATCGGGGCTCGAAAGCGTCACATAGCCGGACTCGCGTTCCTCTCCATCGGCCAGCGCGCTGCGCACGGCGCTCGTCGCCACATGGCGGTCCGAGTAGAGCACGTGCAGCGTCGGAGCGTTCGGGTGGGTGCCAGCGCCGCCTCCCACGAGTGCGAGGCCAGCATCGCTCGAATAAGCCGAGCGTCGACCCGTGCCTGTCACCAGCAGGAGCACATGGTTCCCCGCGTTCCACCCATCGCGATCGATGACCTCCTGAATGACCGCCCGCAACGACGACGTACGCTCGATGGAGCTCCTGCGGCCGATCAAGGTCCAAGAAGGCGGCGACCACGCCACCGAAGCCATCGTCCGCGGACGCAGCGAGAGGTTGAACGGGAAGCTCTTGATCAGGGCCGCGTCGTCGGAGGCTTCCGCCGAGATCAAGAGGTTGGCCTCATCGAAGTCGCGCCCCTCCGCGGTGAACTGAATCCATGCGTCGACGATCGTCACGTCCGGCGGGACGTCGAGGGCGTAGCGCATGCCGACGACCTGGTCGCCGCGAGCGCCGTCTTCCACGAGTTCGAGGTCGCGATTCCTGCGCCAGACGACGCCCTGGTCGCTCTCCTCCGCATCGTTGAACTCGTCCCCGATCAGCGCGACGCTCAGGTTCCGTACGCCTGTCGATCCCTCCACGAGCTCGAGGCGCTGGTTGACGTTCACATTGCGCAGCTCGTCGACGACACCCGAGGGCCAGATCACGCGCAGGCTTTCCACAAAACCAGCGGCGCCCAGACCAAAGCCGCTCGTGAGCGAGTGCGAGATGCCGTAGCTCTCGCCTGAGCGTACCTCTCGCACCTGGAGCCTATCGTCGGCGGTGAGTTCAATGCGCGCGCCGACACCGTCGAGGTTGCTCGTGGTACCGACGAGCCCGACCTGAAGCCAGTTGTTCGAGTTCGCGGTGTTGAGAAGCAGGCGGTCCGGAATCGTGCTCGGCGTGTTGATGATGCGAGCGTAGCCCGCGTACACGTCGATGAATCCGTCGTGGTTCAGGTCACCGAGCGCGAACGACTCCATCGTTGGACCGGTGAAAGGGTTTGCCGCGAGCGTGAACCCGAGGGCCCCGTCACCCAGGAACAAGCGCTGGGCGTCTCCGGCAATCAACAGGTCGAGGTTCCCGTCGTTGTCGAAGTCGCGGAAAGCCACCTGAATCCCGACCATGTCGAGGTGGGGAGCGAGCCCCGAGGCAGCCGTGACATCCGTGAACGTCCCGTCGCCATTGTTGCGCATCAGGACAGACGGTTCGTAGTGGTTGACGATGAAGGCATCCATGTCGCCGTCCCCGTCGAGGTCGCCGAAGTCAGCCGCCCAGGACTGCTGGCCGAAGTCGAGCCCGGAGACTCCGCCGACCTCGGTCCAGGTATCGCCGTCGTTTCGGAGGAGCTTGTTGATGCGCCGCGGATCCGTGGAGGAGTTCACCCCGATGCGGCACTTCGAGATGTAGAGGTCGACATCGCCATCACCGTCGTAGTCGGTAAACAAGGACCCGTAGTTGCCGGAGTTGTCGCTGGCGGGGGTCGTGCTCGCGTCCATCATCCCCGGCGCGAAGTCGAAGCCGCCCTGTCCGTTATTGCGGTACTTGTGGCTCTCGGCGTCGTCGTGACAGGCGAAGATGTCGAGCCAGCCATCGCCGTCGATGTCCGCGAAGTTGGCGGTCTGAACGAACAGCGTCGGTCCCGGCAGGGGCGTGGACGAATAGGCGGTGCCGCTGGCGTTGGCGAAGTGAACCTCCGCGCCGTCGTAGTAGCCGCCCGTGAAGATGTCGCGAGCGCCGTTGTGGTCCACATCGGCAATGCAGAGGCCCCACTGGCGCGACGAAGAGACGCTCCCGTGTACGTGGGTCCCGAAGGATCCTCCGGGAGTTCCCTGGTACTCGACCCGGAGTATGCGGCCGATATCGAGGCGCACGATGTCATCGCGGCCGTCGCCGTTCATGTCCGCCACCCCCATGACGAAGCCGCTGCGAACGCCGGTGTTCTGGAGAAGGTTGGTCCGGTCCACGAACCCGACCTGGGCGGTGGCTCCGGCCGTCGAGATCGCCGAGACGGCGAGAGAGAGGAAGAGAGGGAAGGCAGAGTCGATCATCTTGGCTGTCGAGTGACGGGGCACGGGCGGGCCGCACTCTAGCCAATGGCCAGGAGGGACTGGCGGGCGGGACGGGGCCACCGGTGCCCCAGGGCTCAACCCGGGACGCCCCCGCCAGCGGATGGAACGGCTTCGTGGTGACTCTCTCCCTGGGAACCGTTGGGGACGCGGTGGCGGTGACTTTCTCTCGAGCCCGTCGCGAAGTCGCATCCACCCCGGCTCCGCTACCCCACCCTCTTGGTAAGAAACCCGGCCCAAAGCCGCTCCCTTCCCCGAGCCGGCCCAAGGGCGTTCGGAAACGTGGCGGATTTGGGTCGGGTTCGGTACCGCCAGGTTTCCCGACGGTCGGCCGAGCCGATTCTCATTGCCGTGACATGGGGGTGCTGGTGCAGAACCACACGACTCCCTCGTGGCCATTCGCTTCGAGGCCCTCCCTCAGGATGTGCAGCGTGCCGTCCTCGGCGGGGGTGTGAATGCTGCGTCGCACACCCTGGGCATCCGATCGATACCGCGTCTGGAACGTCACCAGGGCACCGTCTTCGTTGATCGATCCGAACTTCGTTACGATCCGACCTTCGTTCGAGACTCCCACGGAGTGGTAGCAGTTTCTCGAGGTATCCCAGAAGCGGAACCAGTCCCCGGCCGTGGCCTCACTGTTGGCATGGGCGTCCACCTCCCAGGTGCCGTGGGTCACCTGGGTCCCTGGCAGCATTTGCTCCTGAATACGGCCAGTGAACGGATAGACCTTACCGGGGAAGTCCTGGCTCGGGCTGGCCCCTTCGAACGTGAAGGCTCCCATGAAGGGCGCCAGTCGGGTTATCTCCTCCGGCACCTGGTCCTTCTCTTCGTTCGATGCCCCCGGCTCCGCGAATTCGAACCCGTCGATCCTGGACTCTTCGAAGGTCCACCTCGTCCAGAAGGGCTCGCTACCCTCCGCCACCTCCGCTGTCAGGCGAGTGCGCCCGTCCTCGAACGTGCGGATGATCCGCCAGGACGCGATGCCCTCTTCGCTGCGGCCCGTGGACGACATCATCCAGGTGTGGTCGTCCAGCCACAGGCCGGTGTGCCGGTTCACACGGCGGGCCTGGCCGCCGACACGAATGAAAGTCAGCTCCTCGGTCTCATCGTCGACTCCGATGAAGGCGTGGGTCAGGTTCGAATAGCCACCGTCTTCGCCCTGGAACTGGGCCTGGTAGCCGATCGCGGTCCCGCCGTGGGTACGGCGGACCTGTGACCTGACGGGATAGGTGTTGGTCGTGCCGTCCCGGTTGTGACCCACGCAGGTCCCTTCCCAGTGGCCGAGCCACTGTTCGAAGCGCTCGAAGTCCGCTGCGTGGGGCCGTGGCTCCTCCGCTTGCGGGGTCGAGGGGGAGCCGGAGGCCGTAGCGAGACCGATGCTGGAAAGTGCGAGGGGAAGGCCCACGAGGGCGAGATGACGGAACATCATGGGATCAAGAGAGCCTTCGAAGGCTCGGGTGGGTTGGACGAATGCGTCTGGAACGGCGACGCCGTCCTCGTGCGTCCGATGGACGACAGCATCCAAACGGGTTTCGTGGGTCTTGGCGTGGGCCCACCGACCTCTGCACCATCCAATCCGTGATTCCCTTCGAATCTTCTTCCCCGAATCGTGGCGGTACCGAACCTGGCGGTACCGAACCTGGCGGTACCGAACCCGACCCAAAGCCGCCACGTTCTTCCTCTCCAGGGCCGACCCGCTTTCCACCGGCGGAGTCAGGGATTGGAATGCCCATGTAGCCTCGACGGCCTTTCCCCATGGACGGCTGCACTTCTGGACTCAGGGAGGCACGGTAGATCGGCGCGTGGACCCTTTTGCTCGAAGGAATAAGATCAGCCTGAATTCTCGGGGAGGAAGCTAGTGCCCTGAATCAGAAGTTCGTCGCATTAGTTTCGCCTGTTTCGCTCCGTAGCTGCGTTGCCGAACCTTGGACGGAACTACTGCTACGCACTGCGGTTCGGACGCCTTGCTACGAAACGAAACAGACTGAAACTAATGCGACGAACTTCTGATTCAGGGCACTAGCTGCAGGTCGTGGTGAAGCCAACCGGTGGTGCTGGTCGGAAGGACAGATCCCCGGGAAGGGCAGAACTCAGCAAGGAGCCCGATCGCCGCAGCACAATGGTCGGGATGGAGACAGACCGCATCGACGATCACGCCAGCCGATTCGACGACGAGCCTTGCCGCCGAACACTTGGCAGCTCCATCCAGGTCACCGAAACGTGGCGCGCAGGCCGTTCGCGAATCGGCATCGCTGGCTCGGTTCCAGAATCCAGAAAGGCAAACGCCGCTGGGACGCCATGACGGCCGCTCCACGCGGTGGCACGAACCTTGCCTTCCCTGCTGCTGCTACCCTGTGCACCTCGCCCTCTCAGCCCTCCCGCAGAACTCCCACCTGACGGAATTCCAATGCTCTTCAGCCTCCTTCTCCTCGCAACAAGTCCATTCCCCGCGGCTCCCATCCCCCAGGGCACAGCGACGGTGGACACCGTCTTCGACGTTGTGGATTTCCCCAGCCCCCGAACACTCGCTGAGCTCCCGGGCCCCGACGGGCGTGTCTCGTTCAGGGAGGCGGTGATCGCCACCAACAACACGCCAGGTCCCCAAACCGTTCTGTTCGCCATCCCCCAGAGCGAATGGTGGCATCAGACCAACATGGCCGTTCTGAGGATCGAGACCTTTGGCGTCGAAGTGCTCGACGACGACACGACGCTGGACTTCAGCAGCCAGACGGCCTTTACCGGCGACACCAACCCGGACGGGCCCGAGGTCGGCGCCTTCGGGATTCACACCAACTTCCACCTGCTGCCCATCGTGTACCTCTCCGGCAACCATGGCACGGTGAAGGGTCTCGGTACGGCTTGGAACCGTGCTGCGGTCGAGATCACCGGCGGTAGTGGCAACCGAGTCATTGGTTGCAACTCCTCCACGGTCGAGGTCGGCTGGCCCGTGCCCGGAGGTCCCACGGACACCCTCATCGGCGGCACCGGCGCTGGAGAAGGCAACGTGCTCAGGACCGTCCGAATCGGGTGCCATGCCACCGACACCGTGATCGTCGGTAACAAGCTCGAGAACATCTGGCTGTCCGGCTCCGAGTTCTGTGCCCGCCCCGAACGCACGCGAATCGGAGGACCCACCCCGGAGGAGAGGAACGTGATCTCCGGCTTCGGCTCCTTCGGTCCCGAAGGCGTCCCAGAAGGCCAGGGGATTCACATCGACTGGGCAAAGGACACCGTGATCGAGGGCAACTACATCGGTGTGACCCCTGACGGCGCTGCCGTCGCACCGAACAATGGGCCACTCGGTATCTGGGTGTCGGACTCGATGGATACGATCATCCGCGGCAATCTCATCGCTGGCACGCGGAAGGTCGGGATCAACCACTACGCTGGACAGGTCGCCGGGCTATCCATCCTTCTCGCCGCCATCGGGGCTCACAACGACCGTGTCACGATCCAAGGCAACAAGATCGGCACGGACGCCTCCGGGTTGAACCCCCTCCTGACGCACAGCGGGATCCGGGTCCACTCCGGCACGGGGAACTACGCCTGCCGCAACATCACCATCGGCGGTAGAGCGCCCAGGGAGGGGAACACCATCGCGTTCACCGAAACCTTCGGCGTCGGGATCTCTTACCCGGCCATCTCCACGGAAGTGTCCGGCAACTCGATCCACTCCAATGGAGCCCTCGGCATCGACCTCGGCCCCTTGGCCTTCCTCGACGGCGTGACCCCCAATGACTCCCTGGACTCCGACACGGGAGGCGGGAACGAATACCAGAACTTCCCGAGGCTGGCCTTCGTCAGCCGGGTCGGAGGAGCCTGGTTCGCAAAAGGCGTCCTGCGCTCCGAGCCAAACCGCCCATACCGGGTCGAGGTCTTCTCCTCGACCGAGGTGGACCCGACAGGGTACGGCCAGGGAGAGCGTTACCTCGGGGAGGTGACCGTCATGACCGACCCCATGGGTCGAGCCACCTTCATGCTCCCGCTGCTACCTGGTGCGCGCCAGGACGACTGGTTCAGCGCTACGGCCACCGAACTGGGCAGCCTGGCCACGAGTGAATTCTCCCGCGCCATCCAAGCTGGACCCCGCGAGGCGTTTCCCCGATGACTCGAAGGCACGTGCAGCATCGGGCTCCTTGAGACGCTCGAGCGGCGGGCCCGCGCCGGGGCCCGCCTCGCTCACGCCGCCATCGCGCTGGAAGCGGGCATCTTAGCCACCTCCCGGCGACCCGCGAAGTAGGTCGCGATCGCCCGGCAGACCGTGTCGATCTGGCCGTGGGTCATGTCCGGGAACATCGGGAGGCTCAGGACGCTCTGCGCCGCGTTCTCCGCGTGCGGAAGGGAAAGGCCCGCGGGAACGATGGACTGGAGCGCGGGCTGCTGGTGCAGCGGCAGCGGGTAGTGCAGGCCCGTCTGGATGCCGACCGAGTCGAGGTGCGCGCGCAGCGAATCGCGATCCGCGCACTGGATCACAAAGAGGTGATGCACCGACTCGCCCCCCTCTTCGACGCCGGGGATCGTCAGCGGTAGGCCCGCGAGACCACGGGCGTAGCGCGCCGCCACCGCGCGCCGCTTTCCGTTGCCCTCGTCGAGGAGCGGGAGCTTGAGCGCCACCGAAGCCGCCTCGATCTCGCTCATTCGATCGTTCACGCCGATCTCGTGGTGGTAGTACTTCGCGATCGAGCCGTGATCGCGGAGCTGACTCACGCGCATCGCCAGCTCGGGATCACGCGTGGCGACGAGGCCGCCCTCACCCGCCGCGCCGAGGTTCTTGCCGGGGTAGAAGCTGAAACAGCTCGCGATCCCGAGGGAGCCGAGTCGCTCGCCGCGGTAGCGCGCACCGTGGGCCTGGGCCGTGTCCTCGACGATCCAGAGGTTCCGCTCCCCGGCGATCCTTGCCAGCTCCCCCATCGGCGCAGGCGCGCCGTAGAGATGCACAGGCAGGATGCCAACCGTCTTGGGGCCGATGAGCTGAGCCACATGGCCAGCGTCGACCTGGAGCGTCTTCGGGTTCACGTCCGCAAAGACCGGCGTGGCCCCCGTCGCGCAGATCGCCTCGGCGGTCGCGATGAAGGTGAGGGCCGTCGTGATGACCTCATCGCCAGGGCCCACGTCGAGGGCGCGCAGGGTGAGCTCCAGGGCGCTCGTGCCCGAGGCGACGGCGACCGCGGCCTCGACGCCGAGGTAGTCCACGAATCCTGCCTCGAGCGCACGGCACCACTTGCCCTGCACGAACGCGCCGGTATCCAGGATGGTGGCGATCGCTTCATCGAGTTCCTTGCGCACGGGAACGAAGGTGCCAGGGACGTTGGCGAACGGTACGGGCGAGGAGGCGTGAACCATGACGGAGGTGGTGGAAGAGGACGTAGGGGTAGGTTCCGTAAGGAGCGTCAGACCGCGACGGGCGCGCCGCCCTGCATCAGGCTTTCCTGGGCCTTCTCCAGGATCCGGACCACGGCCAGCGCCGTCTGCCCGTTGCTCCGCGGCGTCTCGCCGGTGCGGACGCAGCGCACGAAATCGGCGACCTCCTTGGCGAGCGCTTCGTCGCCCGCGATGTGCGGCGCGTGCATGTCGCCCATGCGGTAGTCGACGCGATGGCGATGCTCGTCGTCCCTGGAGCCGGACTCGGTAGACGACTCGGCGGAAGACTCAGCGATGCCGCGGTCGTAGACCTTGACCTTCTCCAGGACCTGGTTGTCGTCGTAGATCATCATGCGCTTCGTCCCGGAGAGGATCACGCTGCGCACCTTGACCGGCGCGAGCCAGCTCACGTGCACGTGGGCGATGAAGTTGCCCGGGTACGCGAGCGAGAGGTACGCGACGCTTGCCGTGCCCTTGCCCCAGTGGGACGCGCCCGTCGCCGAGACCGACACGGGCGGCTCCGGCATCAGCCAGGACAGGATCGAGAGGTCGTGGGGCGCGAGGTCCCAGAGGACGTTGATGTCCGGCTGGAAAAGGCCGAGGTTGATGCGCACCGAATCGAAGTGCAGCGGCGCGCCGAGCGTTCCGTCGTCGAGAAGCTCCTTCATCTTCTCGACGGCCGGGTGGTAGAGAAAGGTGTGATCGACGAGCAGGGTGAGGCCGCGCTCTTCGGCGAGCGCGACGAGCGTCTCGGCCTCCTCGATCGAAGCCGCGATCGGCTTCTCGATCAGGACGTGGCGGCCGCTCATCAGCACGCGCTTCGCCAGCTCGAAGTGTGTGTCCACCGGCGTCGCGATCGCGATGGCCTCGATGCTCGGATCGTCGAGCAGGCCCTCGAGTTCGGTGTGCAGGCCGATCGTTGGGTCGCCCTGGCCCACGCTGGCCAGCCGCGCCGGGTCGCGGTCGCAGACTCCGCGCACGCATGCGTCGGCGGAGGCCTGGAAGTTCCGGATCAGCTTCGGGCCCCAGTAGCCAGCGCCGACCACGCCGATGCCGAGGGGCGCCGTGCGCGGGGTTTGGCGGGTATCGCCAGGGGATGCGACGGGCGAAGCGACCGGGCGGGCGATGGTGGCCGCCGCGCCGCTGGTCGGAGGGAGAAGATTGGTTTTGGCCATGGCTAGAACGGGGATCGGGTACCCCGGTGCCCTATCGACATGGCGGCCCAGAACTTGAGACGAAGCCGAGGGATTCCCCTGATGACGGATCGGGCCTTACCCACAGGGAAGCCCGCAGGGCTTGCGGCCAACAACCCGGCAGTTGCGGCTCGGGAGGTCGCGCGCTGAACATCGATTCATGGCACTCCTACCGAAGGCGAAGCGGGTTTTCCCTGGGTCCGACTCAAGTTCAGGGGGAGGTGGCCGATAGAGCCAGTCCATGGCCACCCACCGGAGTCTTCGATGCGCGTTCTAGTCTGCGGCAACCAGGCAGAGCACGAGTGGCCCGAGTCCTGCGTGCGCGCGCTGCGCCGCATGGGGCACGAAGCGGAACTCATGTACTACCTCGTTCCCCAGGCCGGGGAAGTCGAGACCTACCTGAGCGCCGACCAGCAGCGGAACGTGCCCGGGCTGATGGCAACGGCCCAGGGGCGCCAGGCCCTGATGGAGCAGCTGTTCTTCCACAAGGCGGCCGCCCTGCGCCCCGACCTGATTCTGCTGGCCGGCATCTACCACACCTGGTCCGTCGACGCTCTGGCCGACGTGCGTGAGCACCTCGACATCCCGATCGTGCTCTGGTCGGGCGACAACCCCTACGTCCCATACGCGCCGGACATCTTCAGCCGCGCCCCGTACTACGACCTCGCGCTCTTCGGCAACTTCCGCTTCGCCGAGCGCGCGGCGGATCGCTTCGCACGCACGGGCTACATGCCCTTCGGCTGCGATCCCTTACGGGATCAGCCACCTCCGGCGGACCAGAACCTGGAGCCGTACCGCTGCGGACTCAGCTACCTGGGCACCGTGAAGAACGATCGCTGCCTGTTCCTCGAGGAACTCAGCCAGCAGCCCTTCGACCTGAAGATCTGGGGCGTCGGCTTCCCCGACGACCTCGGCGCTCGATTCCCTGGCGTCCACCGCGCGCGGCAGCCCGAGCACATCCAGGGCCAGAAGAAGACCCTCGTCTACGGCGGCGCGTCCATCGTCCTGAACCTGCATCACACGGGCTTCGCCAACATGAAGCTCTACGAAGCGGCCGCGTGCGGCGCGTTCCAGATCAGCAACAAGCGGCTCGAAGCCGAGGCCACCCGCCCCCACCTCTCCGTGTGCCGAGAGGTCGTCACCTACGAGACCACGCCCGAGCTCGTGGAACTCGTCCGGCACTTCCTGGCCCACCCCGAACAGCGCCACGCGCGGGCCCAGCGCCTGCGCGAGGTCGTCCTCGCCCACCACACCTGGGATCACCGCATGGCCGCCATTCTCGAGCAGGCCGCCCCCTCTCCCCTGATCACGAGCCACTCATGAGCGCCCTCTACGCCACCCCCGAAGAAGCCTACGCCGCCTACCGCGAGGCTCCCCAGACCTTCTTCGAACGCTACCACGAAGACCACTTCGACGAGCGCAGCCTGATCTCGCCGGACTGGACCTGGTACGAGACCAAGTACCACTACAACCTCGTGGAGAACGGCATCATCGACCTGCTCGGCCGCGACTCCGATCGCATCCAGGTCGGCGACGTTCTCGACGTCGGCTCGGGAACGGGCCACTGGATCGACTTCTACGCGAAAACGATGGAGGCCCGGAGCGTGACAGGCGTGGACTTCTCCGAACTCAGCAGCCAGGCGCTCGCGAGGCGCTACGAGGCCATCGAGTCGATTCGCGTGGACCGCATGGACATCACCGAGCATCGGCCGGAGTTCGACGGCCGCTTCGACCTGATCAACGCCATCGGCGTCATGTTTCACATCGTCGACGACGACCTCTGGCGCCAGGCCGTCGGGCACTTCGCTGGCTACCTGCGCCCCGGCGGCATGGCCATCGTCGGCGGTGACTTCGGCCCCGAGAGCCAGGAGCTCGGCGTCATGCGCCGCACGCGCTCCCTGGCGATGTGGGAGGAAACGCTCGGCGCGTTCGGCCTCGAGGCCTGCGGCCTGAAGCGCTTCGACTGGGCGAAGGGCGGCATCAACCCCGGCCTCAAGAACAACCTGCTGGCCTTCCGTCATCGAGCCTAGCCATGCACTACGTTGGAAAGGACGTCGTTCACCGGGGGGCCGCGCTGCTCCTCGACCCGAGCCGACTGGACGAGAGCCTCGCGCACAGCGCCAGGAAGAACGTGCGCAAGGCCCAGCGCGCGGGGTTCAGGATCGAGCGAGGCGAAGGCACGCCCGAAGAGCTCGAGGCGCTGCGTGCGCTGTGGTATCTGCCCGAGGATCCGAACTTCCCCGGCGAACTCTCCGAGGGCGACGTGCTCTACCTCGCCCATCTCGAGGATGAACTCGTGGGCGGGATGATCCTCGTTCCGGTCGGTCGTCACTACTTCCTCAACAACCTGCTCGCGAACGAACAGGGCAAAGCGCACCAGCTCCAGGCGCTGCTCCTCTGGAATTCGGTCCACGATCTCGCGGACTCGGGCCAGCGCTACATCGACATCGGAGTCTCCTACCGACCGAACCTGCAGCGCTTCTTCCAGAAGTGGGCGAGCTTCACCTACCCGGTGATCTTCCACCCGCCGGAGCACGGCCCGCGGATCACCCAGGCTCCCTTCCAGCGCCTCGCGCACCCGCCCGAGTCCACGGACGACGCCGCCATCGACGCGGCCCTCGACGCCTTCGTCGGAGGCCGTCCCTTCACGCTGCTCCCCAGCCGAGGGATCGCCCTCGGGGTGCTGACCGAGCGCGGCCTCAGCCACACGGAGGTGTCCACGCCCGGCGTCGCATCCGAAGGGAGCGCCGCCCCTGGAGTCGAGCTCATGGACCTGACCCAGGCCCTCCCCATCGCCCACGGCGCGCTCTTGATCGGGCTGAAGATCCCGATCGCGGAGCTCTGGTCCGAGCACGGCTGCTACGACTTCGTCAAGACCGAGTACCTGCGCAAGGTGCTCGCCGCCGCCAGCTCCGACTGGGACTCCATCGTCGAAGCGCGCGCGACCGTCTGGGAGTCCATGAACGCGCTCTTCTCCCAGGAAGACGTCGAGATCGAGCCCAGGAACGCCTTCCCCCCGACCTTCGCGTATCGGAGCGATGACGCCAGCGCGCTGCACAAGCGCTATCGCTCGTTCGGCGTCGAGAGCTACCTCGACGGCGGCTGGCTCCACCTGCCCTGCCACCAGGAACTCAACGGGGCGGAGATCGAGTACATGTACGCCATCTACCGCGGGCACCTGAACCTCTGCAGCGCATGGGAGTCCACCCAAGTCCGCGGCCGCCTGACCCTGGACGTCGGGTGAAGGTGCTCCTGCTGAACGGCTTCGATCGCTGCGGTAGCTCGTTGATCGGCGGCCTGCTGGCCCGGCACCCGGACGCCGCGTACTTCTTCCAGCCCTTCAACCGCACCGAAGTTCACGCCTCCCAGCATGAGGTCTGGCCCCCGGAGGAGGCGCATCCGGCGACCGAGCGCTTCCTCTCGGAGTTCCTCGCCGGGCGAGTCGATCGCGACTTCCTCGGCGCGGATCTCTTCGAGCGGCACAGCACCGCCGCGGCCCCACGGCTCGACGGGCTCAACGTCATCAAGGAGACGAAGGTCCACTTCAAGTCGACCTGGATCCAGCGCCGCTTCCCCTCCATCGCGCTGCGCGGAATCTGGCGCAATCCCCGCGGGATCCTGTGCTCGCTACTCCGCAACGGGTTCGCGTCCAGCTGGTACGGGAAGCCCGCCTTCGAGGCCATCTCGGCCACCGTGCGCCGCACGCCGGAGCTGGCGGCCTACCTGCCTCTCCTCGAGGAGTCGCTGGAGCCTTACGAGGAGGTCGCCCTCGTGATCGCCGCCCGTACCCACCTCTTCGGGGCGACGATTCCCCCGGAGCACTGGATCTCCTACGAGGAGCTGCTGCTCGACTGCGACCGCGTTCTGAACGAGCTGATCGAGCCCTTCGGCCTCGCGCCCTTCCACTTCGAGCCGCACCTCCATCGCGACCACAACGTCAGCGGAAGCCCGAGCCAGGGCGCTGACCTCTGGCGGACCTTCTTCAGCGACCGGCAGCTCGAGCGGCTGGAGGACCTCTTCGCCCCGCTGGAAGTCGCGATGCGATGTCGCAACGATGCCGCTGCTGTCACCGCCGGAGCGCCGACGTCTGGCGGATTCTTCGAATAGTCGCGACCCTCGAACGTAAGGACAGGGCCATGAACGAACCTGCCCTTCCCCTGCGCCGCTCCACCACCGATCGCGTGTTCGCTGGTGTCCTTGGCGGCTTCGCGAAACGCTTCGACCTCGACCCCACGGGGCTCAGGATCGGCTTCGTCATCCTCTCGGTGCTTTCCGTCGCCTTCCCGGGCATCCTCGTTTACTTGCTCTGCTGGCTCGCCATTCCGCTCGAAGATCACTGATCGCCGACCCGGGGAAGAGAGAAAGGCGCCCGGCCTCCTTCACATTCGAAAGGAAGCCGGGCGTCTTCGTGCTCGGTCAACAGGCCCTGGCTGACGCGGGTCGGTCTACTTGCAGCGCTCCATCAGCGCCTCGTTCAGACGCGTGTACTCGGCCTTGATCGCGCCGCTGGCCTTCGAAGCCAGCGCGTGCGAGGCCTTGGCGGCCGCGATCGCCCCGGCCTTGTCGCCCTTCTTCTCCAGGATCAGTCCCTTCCGATACGAGATCCAGAACGCCTGGGGCTGGGCCTTCACGGCCTCGTCGATCCACATGGCCGCCTTGTCCATGTCGAGATCGTTGGCGTAGTAGAACATGGCCGCCTGGAAGTAGGGGTGCTCGCCCTCGCCCGACATCGCCGCTTCGATCTGCGGCTGAAGCGTGTCGACGATATGGGTGTCGATGGGCACGGAAACGCGCGTGGTTTCCCACTCCAGGAACAGCGAAGCGCGGCCGCCCACGCTCAGGTCGGCGAAGCCGATCGAGAGGGTCTCGACGGGCGCCGCGAGCGTGGTCGGCTTCACCGTGACGCGGGCGACGTCCTTGGCCTCGTCGTAGGCGTAGGGGCCGAACTGGACCGCGTCCTCGTTCAGGATCACCTGCCACTCGGTCTCTCCAGGAACGGCGAACAGCGAGTACTTTCCAGCGGGCACCTCCGCATCGCCGAAGGTCACGGCACCGCTGAGCGTGACCGTCGTCGCGTTGTTGGCACCGGCGCGCCACACGCTGCCGTAGGGCTCCAGCCCACCGAAAATCTGGCGGCCGTGCATGCTCGGTCGGCCGTAGCTCACCTCGATATCGACCAACCCGACGCGCTGGGACACCGTGGCGGCGGGGCTCGCCTGGGGGAACTCGAGCGGCTTCGCGGCACCGTCTTGGCTCGGACCGATAGAAGGGCCGGTAAAACGGGAAACACCAAGGGCGGCAATCGAGCCGAGCAGTGCGGCGGTCAGGATGGGAATGTTCATGGACGAGATGATAGGGCTCCTCCGCTGGCATGCTGTGGCCTCATCCCCGAGAATGAGCCCATGCCAAATCGCATTGCTCTCGTGACTGGATGCAGTCGTGGTGTGGGTGCCGCGCTCGCCGCCGAACTCCTCCGCCGCAACTGGCGTGTCCACGGGATTTCCCGCAGCGCCCCGCCCGCGGAACTCATCGAGGATGGCCTCGTGCACCTGCCCCTCGACCTGTCGGACGTCGACGCCGTCGGGGAACACTTCCACGCGTCGTTCGCGAACGACCTTCACCTGGAAGCAGCCGATCAGATCGCTCTCGTGAACAACGCGGGCGTCCTCGCCATGGCCCCCACCCAGGGCCTCGACCTTCGCCAGATGGACGCCGCGTTCCGCGTGAACGTGACCGTTCCCGCGTGGCTGATGGGCTGGTTCGTCCAGCACACGCCGGAGATCACGCGCCTCGATCTCGTCAACCTCTCGAGCGGTGCAGCCTCCAGCGCCTACCCGGGCTGGCTGACCTACTGCACGAGCAAGGCCGCGCTGCGCATGGCCGGCCGAGTGGTCGCCGCCGACGTCGCCGAGCAGCTCGCGCTCTCCGATCGCCCCATCCACGTGCTCGACTACGCGCCGGGCGTCGTCGCCACCGAGATGCAGGCCGAGATCCGCTCCGCTGCTCCGTCGAGCTTCCCGCGCTCGGAGCGCTTCCACGATCTCTACGAGCAGGATCAGCTCGCGGACCCATCCGCGCCCGCCGGGGAGATCGCCGACCTTCTCGAACGACGGAACCCACCCGCGTACGACGAGCGCCGCCTGGGCTCATGAGCGCTGCACGGTCCAGCGACATCCCGAGCGCCATCGATCCGGAAGTCCTCACGCGCCAGCTTCTGGCCCCTCCTGTCCCGAAGGGCTTTCGGCTCCACGTCCTCGAGCGATCGTGGAACTTCGGCGTTCCAAGGCAGCAGCTCTGGGACTGGCTGAACGATCCTCGCACGTTCACGCGCGGCCAGGTGCCGCCTTTCAAGGTCGAGTTCCTGGACCTTCCGAACGGCGACCCCGGAGGTTTCGTGCCTGGCTGCCTGAACGTCCATCACGGTCCGCTGATGAGCTTCCACGGCGTCATCGGAGAGGTCCGCCCGCCCGAGTATCGAGATCTCCTCTACAGCTACGGAAGCTACGCGCTCTCGCTTCGACTCGCCCGCCCGGTGAGGCTGCAGTTCTGGTTCGAAGAACGAGGTGAAGGGAAGAGCCTGCTCAAGCTACGGCTCGACACCCACACGCGCCGCTGGTTCGCGCCGATCTGGGGCGCGGTCAACCGATTCTTCTGGTGGAACTTCGGCCTGTCGGCCCGACTGGTCCTCCGATTTCGTCGATAGGAGCGTGCTGCGCAAAATGCGATCCGCGACCACGCGGGCCGCTCAAAGGTCGAGGCGGCGCGATCCGGCAGGCACGTTCACCCGGTAGCGCTCGGTCGCATCGCCCGGCAGCTGCACGCCCACCTGCGTGACCGGCACCCCTGGGGCCTGCCCGAAGCGCAGCGGCTGGAGCGACTGGGAGTAGCGGCTGACGGTCGCCGCGCCCCAGCTCTGTGCGAACACGGTGCCGTCCGGGTGATAGGCGCGGACCACGGTTCCGAGGGGAAGGTCCGGATGCACCTCCAGCAGCGTATTCGCCCCCACGGTCACGTTCTCCAGCACCTGTCGCGTGGAACCCGTCATGACCACGAGGTCGATCCGGCCGTCGAGGTCGACGTCGCCCGCGGCGAACCAGCTCGTCAGCGCCTGCCCGAATCCGTCGTCGAGGTTCGCGCGTTCGAAGGACTCGCCGAGCAGATTGCGCCACCAGGCCAGTCGGCCGTCGAAGGTGACGAGGTCCAACCAGCCATCGTTGTCGATATCCGCGATGAGCGCCCGGAGCAGGCCGCTCGCCTGGCCGAGTCCGAGCGACTCGGTCACGTCGACGTAGGCGCCCGCATCGTTCCGGAAGGCCGTCACGCGCTGGTCCGAGGAGTGCTGCAGAATCCACAGATCCAGGTCTCCGTCACGGTCCATGTCGAAGAGCTGGAACATGGCGTCCTCGAAGAGGCTGGCGCCCCCCGCGGGATCCGGCGGAAGCAAGAGCCCGACGTCCGCGCCGCTGGAAGGCTCGAACCCGCCGCCGCGCCTCCGCGCGATGAATACCTCGGAGCCGTCGAGGTAGACGAGGTCGAGGTGCCCGTCGCGGTCGACGTCGGTCCAGGCGAACGATTCGGGCACGACGAGGTCGAGGCCGAGACTGGCTGCGACGTCGAAGTGACGGTTCTGGGCGTCGCGCTCCAGCAGAACGTTCGGCGTCTCCTTGTTCGCCACGTAGAGCTCGTTCTCTCCGTCGGCGTCCATGTCGACCCAGGCGACCTGACGACCGCGGCCGTAGTCCTCGGGCAGAGCGCCTTCGGGCACCTCTCGGTAGAGCCCCGGCTGGCCCAGCGACTCGAAGAGTCGATCCGCCTGGGGATCGTGCGGAGGCAGGTGATTGCCCGCGAGCCCGCCGCCGCAAACGTAGAGCTCCGGTTCCGCTGACCCCTGACAGTCGACGAGCGCCATGCCGTGGGGATCCTGCTTCCAGAGCGACACGCTGCGGCTCGGGAACTCGAGCAGGTTCGTGCCTGCGAACATCCGGATCCCGGAAGGGTCGTCGGTACTGACCTTCAGCTGCGTGTCGTGCCCGACGTTGCCGAACGCAAACGTTCGAGGCCCCCCTGAAACGTCGACCTCCATGGCGACCTCGAATTCCGACAGCCGCTCCACCTCGCCGTGGACGAGCCCTACCTGGTCCACGAACGGTCGATTGACGACGAGGCGCAGCGTGTGCGACGTGCTCCCGGGAGCCGGCAGTACGCGGAAGAACCACCGCCCCGTCCAGCTCTCCGCGTGCCACACGTAGATGCCGGGGATCCCGAACGCGTCGATGTCGAGTTCCAGGTCCGCCGCTCGCCCGTAGAGATCGGGGATCCCGCGGTTCTCCCAGAGCCCGGAGTCGTCTCGCCCGCGGCGATTGAACTGTTCAAAGGAGCCGCCCACGTTCTCGAAGGCCTCGAACCGATGGAGGTTGTGGCGATTGAGAAAGCAGTCGAGGTCGCCGTCGAGATCCATGTCGCCGAGGATCATGTCGAAGTACTTCGGCGTGGTCGGTACAGGATCACCGGCGAAGCGGTCGAGACGCTGAACCAGCATCACGTCGGATGGATCCGGCATCACCGGATTCCGAGCGAGGGCGCCGCCCGCGCCGGTGCTCGACTCCGAACCGGAGTGGCACGCGGCCAATACGAACGCGAGGGGAAAGCTCAGGGAGGTCCAGTGCATACAAAGAGGCTGCCGTTCGCCCGCCTCGGGATTCTAGCTGGCCAGAGAAAGGCGTGACCGACGAATCCCATTGCGGGTCTCCAACCCGCCCCCAGGGGGCGACCTGGCACGGGGAGCGATGTCCCCCACCCCATCGCACGCCGAGGCAAAGCGCCCCTGGACGCCGCCCCTCCGGGATTCCGTGACGATCCGTTCGGGCAAGGATATTGCCTCCGGAGCCTCCTTGCGAACTCCACGCCCAGGGCCTAGCGTCCGACGGGAGCCTGCCGCTCTTCATCCGTCGATCCACTCGACTCACACAACTCAACCCAGGTCTTTCATGAGCCGTCCTCTCTTCGCCTTCTCCACTGCGATTCTCGGAGTCGCCCTCTGTGCCTCAGCCGTGGCCCAGCTCCCTGACGCAAGCGCCTCGATAGCAGGCCATTCGGTGTATGAACTCGAGGGGGGCGAGATCGTGGCTGCGGACGGGCAGGGGACGTACGTCTACGACACCTGGGATGAGTATCTGCGCTCATCCTTCTTCTTCCGCCACGGAATGCGATGCGGATTCGACCGGCTCGTTCACCCGCCGGAGATAGCGTTCCTGGGATCCCAGAGCGACTGCACCAACAGCGGCTCTTTCCCGAATCCGGTCTACGACCCGAGCGGCGGCTCCGCCACGGTCTACGACATCCCAGTCGCATTCCACGTGCTGTATTCGACGAGCGGTGCTGGGAACATCCCGGACGCACGAATCTACGAGCAGATCGACATCCTGAACCAGGACTTCGCGGCGCTCACCAACAGCCGCATCCAGTTCCACCTCGCCACGGAGGATCCCCAGGGCAACCCGACGTCCGGGATCACGCGCACCCGGAACAGGTCCTACTACAACGACCGCGGCGACTACGCGAGCGCGGTGGGCTGGGACACGAACCGCTACCTGAACATCTACTCGAACACCGCAGGCGGTAACCTCGGTTACGCCTACGTCCCGAACGGCGGGGGTGTCGTCGGATCGAGCTTCGACGGCGTTCGGCTCCTCTGGAACTCGATCGGCAACACCAACTACGTCCCCTACAACCTCGGCCGCACCGGCACCCACGAGGTAGGCCACTACCTCGGGCTCTTCCATACGTTCGACGGTGGCTGCGGCACGAGCAACTGCAACACGAGCGGCGACTTCTGCTGCGACACCAACCCGGAGAGCTCGCCGAACTACAGCGCGTGCTCGCCGTCGGAACGCTCGACGTGCGGGAGCCCTGACCCGGTGCGCAACTACATGGACTACTCCGAGGATGCGTGCATGGATTCCTTCTCCCTGGAACAGGCGTACCGAATGCGCTGCACGCTGGAGAACTGGCGTGTCGACCTGACCACGTGGGAAGGCGGTGGAACCGGCGGCACGGTTCCGGACCAGGTGTCCGGCCCCTCCCCCGCCAACGGCGCTTCGGGCGTCGCGCAAAACGCGAGCCTCGGGTGGTCGGCCGCTTCCGGTGCCACCCAGTACGACGTGTACTTCGGAACGTCCACGAACCCGGCCCTCGTCTCCGCGAACCAGACCTCGACCTCCTTCGGTCCCGGGGCGCTGGCCGCGTCGACCACCTACTACTGGCGCGTCGACTCCGAGAACACCCAGGGCACCACGACCGGTAGCCTCTGGAGCTTCACGACCGCCGCGGACACGGGCGGCGGAACGATCTTCTTCGACGGCTTCGAAAGCGGCAGCCTCTCAGGCTGGTCCACCTCGAGCAACGTTCGGGTCGGCACCACGGCGAGCACCGGAGCCTTCTCGGCGGAGCTGCGCCGCACCAGTTCGATGTCCCGCACGATCAACGTCGGCTCAGCCACGTCCGTGGACGTGAGCTGGGATTGGCGCACCAGTGGCTTCGACGGAGGGGAGAACATCCAGGTGATCCTCTCGGGCGGCTCAGGAGGTCCCGTGACCGTCTCCTCGACGGCGACAGCGTTCACGACGGCGTCGCGCACCCTCACGGGCGTTTCCGGCACGATCGGAATCGAGTTCCGTACCAACGCGAACCGCAACAACGAGCGCGGCTACGTCGACAACGTCCAGGTCCAGTAGCCAGGTCCACCAGTCGGGGCCCCCTTCGACGAACTGCGAGACCACCTGTGACCCGAAAGGGCGCGGGTGGTCTCGCACTTTAGCGCGCAGTCGAGGGCTGGCCCGTCAAGAGCGCCACAGGATGTAGGCGCTCACCACCAGCAGGAAGACGGCGAACACCCGCCGCAGCGACTGCTGGGGCAGCTTGCTCGCCAGCGCTCGTCCCACAAAGCTACCCGCCACGCCCAGCACCGAGAATTGACCGATGACCGTCCAGTCGAGCTTCAGATCGAGATCGCGCAGGACGCCCTGGTAGCGGTAGAAGCCGGTGAAGGCATTCAGCGCGATGATCATCAGGCTGGTACCGACGGCGCGGTGCATCGGGAGCCCGACGAGGAGCACCAGCGCGGGCACGATCATGAACCCGCCGCCGACGCCGACGAAGCCGGTGATGGTTCCCACGAGGATCCCTTCGAGGACCATCCCCAGCGGAGTATGGGGTTTCGCAGGTGGCCCGCCCGCGGGATCGGGCGGCTTGATCGGCCGTAGCATCAGGAACGCCGCGGCGATCATGAGACCCGCGAACACCGCCAGCTGGACACTGCCCGAAACGAACCTCGACAGCGACGCGCCGAGGAACGCGCCCGCCATTCCGGGTATCCCGAAGAGGACGACGCTCCGGTAGTCGATGAGCCCGCGGCGCGCGTACGGGATCGACGCGACCATCGCAATGGACCCGACGATGCCGAGTGAACCGGCGATCGCGACCTTCTCTTCTTGCCCCACCAGGTAGGTGAGCAGCGGCACCGTGATGATCGACCCGCCGGAGCCGAGCAACCCGAGACAGAGTCCCACGGCGAGGGCACCGGCGAGGGCGAACCACATGGCTCAGCTCCCCGCGCTGGCGTTCTTCGACGCGTTCCAGGGCATGCGCGCCAGCATCGGCCCCATGGGGCAGGTGCCGGAGAGAGCGGAGAGCAGCTGCGCCGCACCGACGGCGCCCGCGAACCAGAAGAAGGCTGGATTCACCAGGAACCCGAGCGCGACACCCGTGACGACCATCCCCGCTGAAGCGGCCGAGACCTGACGCTCCAAAGGCATCGGCCCTTTCTGACCGAGCAGCGGATACCCGGCCGCCTTCCAGGCGACCACGCCGCCTTCGAGCACGTGGGGATCCTTCAGACCCTGGCCCTGCATCACCCGGTGGGCTTCGAACGCGCGACGGCCGGTACGGCAGACGATCGCGATCGGCTTGCCTGCGGCCTGCTCGCGAATCGTCGCCAGCGCCCCCTGCAGTTCAGGAAGAGGTACGAGAACGGATCCATCGATGTACGCGCTGGAGAACTCTCCGGGCGTGCGGACATCGAGGAGGAACCACTCACCGGGCGAAGAGCCGTGGAGCGCGGTCGGTTGGACGGTGGGTGCAGACAAGGTCAGGACGGAAAGAGGTCTTTGGGCGAAGTAGAATAGGGAATCGCGGCGTCGGACGCTGCCTCGCGGAATTACAGCGTCGCCGAAAGGCTACAGGCACTCCCGCCGGCACCCGCCGTCGGCAGCTGACTGGCGCCCCAGGCGTCCATGCCACCGATCACGTCGGCGAGTTCCGTGAATCCGCAGCCCAGCAAGAGGCTCACCGCGATGGACGAGCGGTAGCCCCCCGCGCACACGACCGCGAGTTCACGGTCCCGTGGAATCTCCTTCACCCGCGCCGCCAGATGCGGAAGCGGAATGTGGAGGCTGCCCTCGATGCGGCCCGCCTCACGCTCCCCATCCGTCCGGACGTCCAGCACGAGCGGAGGTGCTTTCTCGGCAAGCCGCTCGCCGAGCCCCGGCGCCGTCAGACGCTCGATCGACCTCTCCAGCTCGGGCCGCGAACGCAGCGCGCCCATGCCTCCGTCGAGGTAGCCGGCCACCTGATCGAGACCGATACGTCCGAGCCGCATCGCGGCCTCGCGCTCCGTCCCGGGTTCCGCCACGATCACGATCTTCTCCTTGGGGTGAATCAGCGTGCCGGCCCAGGTCGCGAACTTCCCGTTGAGCCCGATGTTGATGCTGCCCGCGAGATGCGCGCCCGCGAAGTCCGCGGGATCGCGCACGTCGAGCAGGAGAGCCCCGCTCCCATGCTCCTCCAGCACCTCGTCGAGGGTCAGGGCGCGCAGGACCCGGTCCAGGTTCCTGTCCAGCGTGACGCGATCGCTCTTGTTCATGACCGCGTCGTGGCTGAAGTACGCCGGCGCCTCTGGCTGCTCCTCGGTCACGACGGCCTTGAACTCCTCGCGGCTCATCGGCTGGAGCGCATAGTTCGTCCGCCGCTGTTCACCGATCGTGGAGAACGTCTCCTTGCCCAGATTTTTCCCACACATCGACCCTGCGCCGTGCGCTGGATAGACGAGCGTCTCGTCCGGCAACGCCATCAACTTCAGGCGGAGCGAGTCGTAGAGTGCGCTCGCCAGCTCATCGGCGGTCACGCCGATCGACGCCATGAGATCCGGTCGACCGACGTCTCCCACGAAGAGCGTGTCGCCCGTGAACACGGCTTCCGGCGTCTCAGCGCTCTTCGTGAGATCGAAGGCCACGATCGAAATGCCCTCTGGCGTATGCCCCGGGGTCTCGAGCACGCGCAGACGCACATCCCCGTACTCCAGGGCATCACCGTCCTTGAGCGGCGTGTAGTCGTACTCCGCCTCGGCGCTCGCGCCGAGGTAGATGCGCGCGCCCACGCGGTCCCGAAGCTCGAGGTGCCCCGCCACGAAGTCCGCGTGGAAGTGCGTGAGCAGAACGTACTTGATGGTCGCGCCGAGCTTCTCCGCCTCGTCGAGGTACTGCTCGATGTCCCTCTGGGGATCGATGACGGCGGCGGTCTTGGTTCGCTCGTCCACGATGATGTATGACGCGTGGGCGAGACAGCTGAGGTAGAACTGCTTGATGATCATGGGAGGGTCTCCTGGAGTGAATGCGCGGCTCAGTCGATCGGAAGCGTCTTCTTCGAGAAGTACCAGTCGGTGGTCTCGTAGCCAGCCGACCCGACGCGGGCCGCCTGCTCAACGGTCTGCGGAGGAGGCACGATGACAGCGTCGCCAGGGTGCCAGTTCTCCGGAGTCGCCACCTTGTGCTCGACCGTCGCGCGCAGTGCCTGCACGAGCCTCACGAACTCGTCGACGGAGCGGCCGTTGCTCATCGGGTAGTACACCATCGCCCGCAACACGCCGTCGGGATCGATCACGAAGGTCGCGCGGACCGCCGAGGTGTCGCTGGCTCCGGGCTGGATCATCCCGTAGGCGTTCGCGACATTCATCGAGAGGTCTTCGATGATCGGGAACGGGATCTGGACACCGAACTTCTCCTCGATGTTGCGCACCCAGGCAATGTGCGAGTACTTGCTGTCGATCGAAAGACCGAGGAGGTCGCACTCGAACTCCTGGAACCGCTCGTGGGCACGAGCGAAGGCGATGAACTCCGTGGTGCAGACCGGAGTGAAATCCGCGGGGTGCGAGAACAGCACGAGCCAGCGGCCCGCGTAGTCCTCCAGCTTGATCCGACCGTGAGTGGTCTCCGCGTCGAAATCGGGCGCGGGTTCGTTGAGTCGCGGAAGGGTCGGGCGGGGGGCTTCGTCGTTCATGGTTGGGCTCCTTGAAAATGGGGTGAGATCCCGATCGTACTCGGGACCCACCGGTTAGCACCTTGCGTGCCACGCTCAGGAACGCCTCACCAGAGTGGCCGCAAAGCCTTTCCAGACAGTCACTTGAAGCTCTTCAGCGGCTCCTCGCCGCCCCCTCACCGCCCCCCCGGCGTTCAGGGCTGTAAACCCCCTTGCTAACCCCTCGGGGATTTACACATGAACAGAATGAACGCCTCTGTCGCGCCGGCCTTCAGCCCCGCGTCCCCCGCTTGAACACGCCCTCGTCGATCCCGTAGCGCCGGATCTTCTTCCACAGGGTCACGCGACTGATCCCGAGGCTCTCCGAGGCCCGCGAACGATTCCAGCCGTGGTCGTCGAGGGCCCGGAGGATCCGCATGCGCTCGGCCTCCTCATCGGGCGTCCGCGGCGCCTGCCCGAGCGACGCGGCGCCGCCCTGCGAGCGTCCACGGACGTCCTCGGGGAGGTCCAGTAGCCCCAGCGTATCGCCGCGCTGGACGACCATCGCGTACTCGATCGCGTTGTGAAGCTCGCGCACGTTGCCCGGCCACGAGTAGCGCACCATCGCTTCCAGCGCATCGTGGGCGATGCCGTCCACCGACTTGCCGCGGGCGCGCGAAACCTCCTCGACGAAGTGCCGCGCGAGGAGAGGGATGTCGCTGGCGCGCTCGCGTAGCGCGGGCATCCGGATGTCGAACACCCGGATTCGGTAGTAGAAGTCGTCGCGGATCGACCCTTCGGCCACGCTTTCGTGCAGGTCACGATTGGTCGCCGTCAGCAGTCGAACGTCGACCGGAATCGGGCGGTCGTCCCCCACCCGCTGGACGACGCGCTCCTGGAGCACCCGCAGAAGCTTCACCTGGATGTGAGGGCTGACCTCGCCGATCTCGTCGAGGAAGAGCGTCCCGCCGTCCGCGGACTGGAACACGCCGGCTCGATCGCGGATCGCGCCAGTGAACGCTCCCTTCGCGTGGCCGAACAGCTCGCTCTCCAGAAGTCCCTCCGGGATCGCCGAGCAGTTGATCGCGACGAAGGGCCGGTCCTTTCTGTCGCTGAGCCCATGGATCGCGCGCGCCGCCAGCTCCTTGCCGGTGCCCGACTCACCGGTGATCAGCGTGGTCACGTCGCTGTCGGCGGCGAGCTGGATCCGGCGGAAAATCTCCTCCATCGCGCGGCTGGTGCCCACGAGCCCCGCCCTTCCCGCGGCCCCCGACCGATCCGCCTCGGGGGCATTCACCCGAAGCACGTCGGTGATATCGGAGAACACGCCGATCGCACCGTAGGTCTCGCCCGCCGAGTCCCGCAGGACCTTGACGTTGCCGAGCAGGTGCCGCTCGCTGGCCCGCTTGGTCAGGATCCGGCACTCCTGATTCTCCATCCCATGGACCTCAGGACTGGCGGCGGCAAGGATCTCCGCGAGCCCGCTGAAGCCCTTGCAGTTCGGCCCCTCGAGCAGCCGGCACGGCTGCCCGAGCACTTCGCCGCGCGCGTACCCTGTGATCGCTTCGGCGCCGTCGCTCCAGCCCACGAAGCGCCCGGCGGTGTCGACGGAGAAGACCCCGAGCCCGAGGTCGGTCCCCAGCGCCGCGAGGATCGCCGGATCGCGATGGAAGTCGAGGTCAAAGGACCCCGACGACTTCCCGGTCAGGGAATCGGACGCTCGTTCAGAAGGCAGGCGGGACATGCCCCGTAAGTTAGCCCACACGGACCGCCGTCGCCCCCACGAAAGTCCCCTTCGAAGGCTCAGTCAGCCTCGCCTTCCGCCACGAACTCCAGGAGAAGACCGGTATCGCCGCCCTCCTGCAGCGTGAACTTCGTCGTGAGCATCCCGCCCGTTGGCCCGCTCCAGACGCGCGCCTCGTAGTCGCCGGGCGCCATGCGCGCGAGTTCGAACGTCAGCTCCTCACGATCGATCTCGGCCCAGTCCCCTTCGAAGCCGGGCGCCGTCACGTTGAGGTACATCTTGCCCTGGGTCTCGACCGTCGACGGGAGAGTCACGCGCCCAGCACATGGGACCGCCGGTCGCATCTCGATTCTCACGAGGCCGTCCTTCACCGTGCCCGCGGAGACCTGAACCGACGCCTGCGCGTAGAGCTTGCTCGTCGCCACGAGCGAGTAGGTCTTCTTGTCCGGGAGCACCGTATCGGCTTCGCCACGCGAGTCCGTCTTCATGTCGTTCCCGCCGCGGCGACCTCGCCACCGACCCTCCCCGGAAAGGCGCAGCTTGACGTCCGGGACGCCGGCGCCGGTCGCCGCATCGACGACCTGGATCCGGATCGGCGTGTAGCTCAGCTCGACGTCGATGCGCGTGACCTCGCCGTCCTTGGGCCGCTGCCAGTTGTTGTAGACCTCCTCCCGCGCGGTCCCGCCGTCCGCCGTGGGAACGTCCGCGACGATGACGATGCGCTGACTGTTGATGATCGAGTAGGGCTCGGTCTCGAACTCCCCGAAGCCGTCGGTGTAGTACACGTCGGGATCGCGCCGGCCGACCTTGACCTCGGCGCCGGAGATGGCGTTCCCGTCGACCGTGACGCGGCCTTCGAACGTCCCGGAGGGACCTTGCCCGTCCACGGATAGATCGAAGGCGAGCACCGCTGGCGCCTCGGGCTCCACCGCCACGCTGGTCTTGTCGACCATCGTCGGCTCCTTCTGATCGAGGAGCAGCTGGAGCGGGTTACCCTCGAAGTAGCGCTCCATCAGGACGACCTCGTAGTCCCCGGGCGCGAGCCCCGTGACCTTGAAGCGGCCCTCCAGGTTCGTGAGCGCCGTGCGCGGGAGCATCATGAACTGGGCCATCGGGTCGCTGTCATCGTTCCAGCGAACCGTCACCATGTAGACGTTGCCAGGCGAACCGCCGCCCCAGGTGACCACTCCCTCGATCGTGCAAGCGGGCGGCATCGCGATCGCCACCTCGGTGACGCCCTCGGGCACCGTCATCTTCGACTTCCCATACTCGGGATGCTCGACCGAGACGATCGTGTCCTTCATCCAGACGGCGTTGGCCAGTGCCTGGTCGCGCCATGCCGGAGCGAGCGGCCCGAGCTCCGTCGAGCCGTCCTTGCCCGTGAACGCCGAGGCGAACGCGGTGAACAGGAAGCCTTCCGGGCCCAGAAGCGTCGCGTGCGCGCTCTTGATCGGCTCGCCCGTGATCTCGTCGGTCACCACGACGCGCAGCATCTGACCCTTGGGCGACTGCATGCGCACGAGCGTCTCCCCGCCCCGGTGCTCGACTTCCTTGCGGACCGTGGCGCGCCCCGGCACCCGCGCTTCGATCGTCCACTTCCCGAGCGACAGGTCCTCGACGACGTACACGCCGGGCGTTTCGGTGGCCTTCGCCTTGGTCTGCATCATCGGCATGCGGCCAGCGAGGGCGATGTTGGTCATCCAGGCCATCTCGTTCCCGGACTCGGCGCTCAGACGAACGAGAATGTCGGCACCGGGCACGGGCTCTTCCTCTTCGTCCAGAAGGGTGCAGATGATCTTCCCCGCGGTGGGAAGGACGAAGTCGATCGTGTCGGTCCCCGGAGTCGCCTCGCCGAGCGTCCACCTCTCGGACCGATGCCGCCGGATGGCGCCGACGAGGCTGCCGTTCTCCGGCACGCCCGGTACGCTGAAGAGGCCGTTCTCGTCCGTCACGCCACCGGGCTGCATGATGGCGACGCCGAAGAGCGGATGCATGGCGCCCGCGCAGACGCTGACGCCGCTGACGGGCTCGCCCGCGAGGTCCTTGACCGTTCCCGTGACGGTCCGGCCGAAGAGCAGCTCGAGTTCCCCGACATCGACCTCGGTCGGCGTCACCTCGATCGGGCCGATGGTCGCGGCGATGTGCCCGGGGAGATCGACGCCGCCGGAAACGCGTCCGAGGGGGACGCCCTCCAGACGGAAAGAACCGTCCGCCAGCGTCGTGGTCGTGGGGATCGGGATGCGGTCGAGGAGCGCGAAGGCAGACCTCGGCGGCTCGATCGCCAGCCCCCCTTCCTCGGCCTCGTCCTTGCTCGTCACGACGATGCCTTCACGAACGTCGAGCACACCGGTTTGCACGACGATCTCCGGGATCACGGTGGCGCGGACGCGCGCGCCCTCCACGGGCTCCCCGTCCTCGTCGATCACCGTGCCGATGAGCGTTCCGTACTCGTCGAGCACGATGTCCCCGAGGTCCGTCAGCGTCCGGTTCTCCACGGACTGCTCCACCAGTCGGATCGTGGCCCGGCCGCCGCCGCGATCGATATTGAGCGCGTGGAACGAGCCGTCGCGCGCGCCCTCGAAGAGGAAGCGTCCTTCGCTGTCCGTGAACGTCTCGCCGATCTCGAGCTCCGGGGTGCCGAGCGCCGCGTGCTCGGAGCCGAAGAGCACCGAGGCATCCGCCTCGATCAGCTCCACCCGCATGGACGGAACCGGCGTTCCGTCCTTCTCGACGAGCCGGCCCGTGAGGCCCGCGAGCATGCCCGCCCAGGGATGCTCCTCCTCGATCGAATCCACCGCGATCGGTGCCACTGCAACCGCCTCTCGCCCCGAATCCGAGGCCGCGGCGCGGACCCCGAGTTCGGCGAGTTCGTCGCCTCGCTGTGGGGAAGGCGCGTCCGGTGGCTGGAGCGACTGCTCGATCGTCCCGATCGGGGCGGCGGTAGGCTCTGTCCGGAGGACGAACCAGCCGACCGCGGCGATCAGGACGACAGCGGCGACGGCGAGAAGAGAGCGAAGTTGCATGCGGAGTAGGTGGAGAGGGCCGGGGGAGCTTCAGTTTACGGTGCTCCAACCACCTATTCGCCGCCAAGAGCCAGCTGGGTCGCGCCCGCAGTATGGGCTTCGTAAGACGCGGCCTACGGCCCCGCCCGCGCGTCGCAAAACGCGCGAGTAGGCCTCCAGCGCTACATCCCGTCGATCTTCCAGCCCTCGCGCACCGACGGCGCGAGGTGCTCGTTCGCCTCCGGCGTCTCCGGGAAGCTCATCGCCTCGGCGTCCCAGCGCAGCGTCTGGTGCGGGAAGCGCAGCGCGATGTTGCCGAGCAGGGCGACCTCGGTCAGGTGCGCGCTGTAGGAGAACGGGGCCGTCGTCTCGCCGCGTCCGAGGCAGGCGTTGACCCACTCGTGCCAGTGATCCTTCGCGGGAGGCGTCGGAATCTCGTGGTCCGCAAACTTGGAGTTCGGAAGCAGGACGGGCGTGCCGTAGGGGTTGGCGACGAGGGCACCCTCGGTGCCGACGAACAGGCAGGAGTTCGCGGGCAGCTCCTCTCGGGTGATGCCGTGCTCGGCCAGAAGGTCGACGGGTGGCTTCTTACCCCCGTCGTGCCACGTGAGCGGGATCGGGCCCGGCATCGTCATCTTGTTCGGCGGGAACGTGTAGTGCACGCGCGACCAGAGCGGGAAGCTCTCGCCGTTCGGTGCCGGCCCATCGGAGCGGATCGTCAGCGGGTTGCCGAGCCCCAGGAACCAGGTCGCCGGATCCATCAGGTGGCATGCCATGTCGCCCTGGGCACCGGTGCCGAAGTCTTCGCGACCGCGCCACTGGAACGGGTGGTACTTGCCCTTCAGGAAAGGGCGCTCCGGGGCGATGCCGAGCCAGAGATCCCAGTCGACGTTCTCTGGGATCTCATCCGAACCCGAGTCGCGCTCGACTCCCTGGGGCCACCAGCCGGCCGGGCGATCGGACCAGACGTGCACCTCGTAGATCTTGCCGATGAGGTCCTGATCGAACAGCGCCTTCGCCGCCGCGTAGTTCGCGTTCGAGTGGTTCTGGATCCCCATCTGGGTGACGATTCCCTTGTCCTTCGCGCGCTTCGCCATGGCGCGCGCTTCCGCGACCGTGCGCGTCAAGGGCTTCTGGCAGTAGACGTGGATGCCCTCGGCCATCGCGGCCATTGCGATGGCCGCGTGCATGTGGTCGGGCGTCGAGACGTTGCACGAATCGATCTGCCCCGCCATCTCCTTGAACATGACGCGGTAGTCCTGGAACTCCTTCGCGCCTGGCGCATGCTGCCTCGCTCCCTCGATCATCTTCGTGTCGATATCGCAGAGCGCGACGACCTCGACGTCGGGATGGGACGCGATGCGCGGGAGATCCGTCGCGCCCATGCCGCCGCAGCCGATGGCGGCGTGGCGGAGTTTGCCCTGCCGGTTGCGGGCGAGACCCGCCGCCCAGGCGGCGGGCGAGGCGGAAGCAGCGGCGGCGGACAGCAGCCCGCCCTTGACGAGGAAGGCACGGCGATCGATCGGTTGGTTCATGGGGACAGAAGATAACGGGAGAAGCGGACCAGCGAAGGGTCCGTAACGGTGTCAGCGCGGCGACCGCCCGGGCGTCCAGGGCGCACGGGCAGCATCCAGCGCCGCATCGAGCCGGGCGAGGTCACTCTCCCCGATGCTACGAATCTCTTGCACGACGACGTCGAGGGCGGAGGTCGCGATCGCCAGAGCCTTGCGGTGGTTCGGCGTCGGGCCGTAGGTCGAGTACTCGGTCCCGAGTTCCGCGATGGAGAGCCGCGCCCGGATCGACATCGGCCCGGCCTCGTTGGCGTTCTCGAGCAGTTCGTCGCCGCTCAGCTGCCGCTGGAGTTCCGCCAGGCGATCCTCGAGGCCCTGCACTTCGGCGCCGAGTTCGGGGGACAGCGCGGGCGTCCGGCCCAGGACCGAGCGGATCGCCGAGACCTTCTCGCGCTGCGAGGCGAGCGTCGCGGCGGTCGCGGACAGAACGCGGCTCGCCTCGGCCAGCTCCGAGCGGAAAGCCGCGAACGCCTCCGGCGTCGCGCCAGGAAGGCTTCCGCCGCCCAGGGGCTCGACCACGAAGGACTGCTGGAGCCCGAGGTCCACGAACTGACCGGCGACGCGCGTCCCGAAGCGCACGGTGTACGTCCCCGGAGCGCAGAGCGCGCCGGTGTCGCCCCCGTCGTCCCACTCGTCGTCCTCGACCTCGCGCTGCCACGCGGACGTGTCGGGTCGGCGCAGGTTCCAGGCGACCCGGTGGAAGCCCTTCGTCGCGGGGCCTTCGATGCGCGTCACGACGTCGCCACTCGCGTCGAGGATCGTGAGCACGACCGCCGGCTTCGGTTCGTCGCGCTCGCGCCGGAACTCGTCGAATCCAGGGGCGGGCGGCGCGGTCCCCTCTCCGTCCCGTGCGCGGTCGTTCGCTTCGTCGCGCAGCTCGGCCGCGGTCCGGTAGCCCTGCGCCAGGTGGTAGGTGAACACGGCTCCGAAGTCCGGGTTCGGCGCGACGTAGAAGGCGTCGCCCTGAAAGGCCTTGCCCAGCGGAGCTCCCGCACCGAGCGGTCGCTTCGGGAGGTACCAGAGCGCGTTGCGCACGGGGAAGAGTTCGGCCTCCTTCGACAGCACATCGGCGCTCAGACCGCGGAGGCTGGTGTAGTCGTCGAGGATGTAGATGCCGCGTCCGAACGTGGCGCAGACGAGGTCGTTCTCGCGCTCCTGAATCTCCAGGTCACGAACGGGGATCGTGGGCATGCCTCCCTGGAGCGGTTGCCACGCGGCGCCGCCGTCCATCGAGCAAAAGACGCCGAACTCGGTGCCGAGGAACAGCAGGTTCGGGTCGACGTGGTCCTGGACGATGCGCCACGCCACGTGGCGGTCCGGGATGCCCGAGGTGATCCTCGTCCAGGTCGCGCCGAGGTCGGCCGTCTTCAGAACGTATGGCGCGTAGTCGCCGTTCTTGTGATCGTCCACCACCACGTACGCGGTGGTTCGATCGAAGCGGTCCGCCTTGACAGCGTTGACGAAGAAGCTCGCGGGGACGCCGGGGAGCGCGTCGATCGCGCGCCAGCTTTCCCCGCCGTTCTCCGTGACGTGCAGTCGGCCGTCGTCGGTGCCGGCCCAGAGGACGCCCGCGTCGACGGCGGACTCGGCGAGCGAGGTGATCGTGCCGAACCGGCTCATCGCGAGCGTGTCCCACGCGGCGTCCGGGCCCCAGACCTCGCCCATGATCGGCTTGCGGAAGCGGTCGATGCCGTGGGAGAGGTCGCCGCTGATGGCGGTCCAGTCGTCGCCGCGCGAGTCGCTGCGCCAGACGCGCTGGCTCGCGAAGTACACGCGCGCGGGATCGTGTCGGCTGACGAGGATCGGCGCGTCCCAGTTGAAGCGTTCCTCGGGCGCGTCCGCCTCGGGCTGTGGCTTGACGTAGACGAGTTCGCCGGTCGCGCGGTCGAAGCGCATGAGGTTGCCCTGCTGCCACTCCGCGTAGGCGATGTTCGGGTTACCCGGCTCGGTCGCCTGGTCGTGGCCGTCGGCGAAGAGCGTCACGCTCCAGTCCGCGTTCGTGATCCCGTGCGCGTTGAGCGTACGGGACGGGCCGCTTTCGGAGCTGTTGTCCTGGGTGCCGCCGTAGACGTTGTAGAACGGCAGCGCATCATCGACGGCGACCTTGTAGAACTGCGTGACCGGCAGGTTCGCGGCGAACTTCCACGTCGCGCCGTGGTCCCAGCTCTGGTAGAGGCCGCCGTCACAGCCGACGAGCAGGTAGTCCGGATCGTTCGGGTCGAAGGCGATCGCGTGATTGTCCGAATGCTTGGCGCCGTGGCCGAGCTGGTGGAAGCTCTGGCCGCCGTCGTCGGAGACGTGGAGCCAGACGTCCATCTGGTACACGCGCTCGGTTGCGTGCGGCGACGCGAAGATCTCCTGGTAGTAGTGCGGCCCGGTACCGCCCGAGAGGTAGTCGCTCTGCTTCGTCCAGCTCGCGCCGCCGTCCGTGGAGCGCCAGAAGCCGCCCTTGCGCTCGCCCTCTTCGATCGTGGCGTAGACGACGCGCGTATCGAAGGGACTGATGGCGAGGCCGATCTTGCCCACGTGCTTCGTCGGTAATCCCCCGGTGAGCTTCGTCCAGGTCTCGCCGCCGTCCGTCGACTTGTGGATGCCGGACTCGGGCCCGCCGTCCATGAGCGCCGCGACCGTGCGCTGACGCTGGTGAAGCGCGGCGTAGAGCACGTTGGGATCGTCGGGGTCCATGATGACCTCCCCGGCTCCGGTGTAGGGACCGGCCGAGAGCGTGCAGTTCCAGGTCAGCCCGCCGTCCTCCGTCTTGTAGACGCCGCGCTCGCCGCCGCCCGTCCAGAGCGGCCCCTGCGCCGCGACCCACACCACTCCTGAGTCTTCCGGGTGCACCACGATGCTGCCCACGTGCTCCGACGCCTCCAGGCCGCGCGGCTCGAAGGTCGCACCGCCGTCCAGGCTTCGGTAGACGCCATCGCCGAAGCCGACGTGGCGTCCGCTGACGTTCTCGCCGGTGCCGACCCAGATCGTCTCGGGCGCACTCGGGTCGATCGTGAGGCAGCCGATGGAGTACGACGGCTGGTCCTCGAAGATCGGCGTCCACGTGGTGCCCGCGTTCACCGTCTTCCAGACGCCGCCGCTTCCGACCGACACGTACCAGGTGCTCTGCTTGCCGGGGTGGACGTCGATGTCCGAGATCCGCCCCGACATGAAGGCTGGCCCGATCGAGCGGAACTCGAGGCCCGCGAGGGCGTCTTCGGCCACACCGGACTCGGGCTTCGCGTCGGATGGCCGGGGAGCGGCCTGCACGGCGCCCGCCACGGGGAGGAGAATCGGAAAGAGGACGCTGGAGATCGGGATCATCGTGCTGCGCGGGAGGATGGCCTAAGAGACCGGCAGCATACTGCCCGCGGCCACGTATCGCCGACGTATGCTGTCCACCCACCTCCACCCATGCTCAAACTCAAATCACCTGCGGACGTCGCCGCCACGGCCTTTGCGCTGGCGCTCGGGCTCCTAGCCTTCGGCCAGCTCAAGGCCGCCGCCGCCTTCACCGCGGACGCCGTCGTCACGAGCGCGACGGTGATCGACCTTCGGACGGACAAGCGAGCGCTGCTGGAAGGCCAGGCCGACACCTTCGCGCGCGTGCAGTTCACGCCCGGAGGCCCGGAATCGATGAAGGTCGAGGCGGAGCTCCCGACGCCGATCCGGACGCTCGGGCTGACCGAGGAGACGGCGGTCGGGCAGACCGTGCCCATCCGCTACGACCCGAAGAACCCCACCAACGCTCGCTACGGCGAGGACCAGGGGAAGACAGGTGCGTTCGTGCTGCTCGCGCTCGCCATCGGCGCGCTCTTCATCCCTACGATCCTCAGGCGGTCCACGCTCGCCCGACTGGCGGGCGGCGGCGGCGGCGGCTGAGGCCTGCCGCCGAAAGGCGGCGCCCCGCGTGACGGGGCCTCCTGCTGAGAGCCTGAGCAAGCATGGCTCAGGCTTGACCCGCATCCGCGTCAGCGGATGCGCCAGAGACATCGAGCAGCCTGCAAAATGGAATTTTGCAGGCTGAGAGCATGGCGACGACCGGCCAGGCGAAAGGCTACCAGCGAAAACGCACCCGCAAGGCGTTCGTGAAGTTGGACGTCGCTGTGGGCTGAGCGTCGCGGTACCAGGCCTGGAAGTATCGAGTTTCACCGGGTTCGACCGTGGAGCTCCCCGTGGGAGAGGGTAGATCCATGAGATCGAGTACCACGGAGGCACGACCTCCGCCATTCGCCTGGAAGATCTCGGCAGGGCCCCGGTTCAGGCGCCCGACCGAGCCGCCGAGGCAGAGCGTGCCCTGGGAACCGCCAGGCATCACGATCGCGCTCGAGCGATCGGCCACAAGGAAGTAGCCGAACGATCCAGCGGGAAGATGAGAGGCGTGAAGGACCGCGTCATTCACCTGGATCGCGGCGCTTCCGCTCGCACGAATCTCGGCGGGGAGTCCGGTGGAGTTGGGAACCGCCGGCCCGCAATACAGCGTGCCGAGGAATCGCTCGTTGAACTGGAGGCAGCGGAGACCATCGAATTCGCGGATCAGATCCAGGTCCGAATCCCCGTCGAGGTCCACGGCCGTGGCCGAGCGTGTCAAGGTGAGCCAATTCGCATGGGCGACCTCACGCACGGGACCGAACGCGCCTCCGCCGAGACTCTCGATCCAGCGTCCACTGGGTTCCCCCCAAACGCCCTTCGGGCCCCAGCAGAAAATGTCATCGTCGCCGTCGAGATCGACGTCGAAAGCGAGGATCTCGTTGCCGAAGGCGGGGATCGAGCGAATGAAGGCGCGCGTCGCGAAGATCCCGGCGCCGAGGTTCTCGCACCAGGTCACGGATTGCCCTCCGGTTCCGCGGTGAAACACGACGTCGAGATCGCCGTCGCCGTCCAGATCCCCGAGGTCGATCTGCGGGCCGCTCTCCGGACCGAGGCTGGCGAGTACGATCGGCGCACCGAGCGTCCCATTCGCCCCGCCGGGGAAGTGGAGAATTCTGGGCGCCACGAGCGGAAGCCCGACGGAGCGAGCCACGAGATCGGGAACTCCGTCCGCGTCGACGTCCTTCCAAACCAGGCTGCTCAGTCCGGGAACCGCCATGGGAGCCTGCGCTTCGAGGCTCCCTGACGTCCCGGCAGCGGTCTCGTTCCGCAGCCAGAGCACCGTCGCGGGATCCGTCGACAGGGGGCCGGAATGAAACAGCACGACGTCGTTGTCCGCGTCCCCGTCCAGGTTCAGCACTTCGAGCCTCGAGGTCGCCGCGGGACCCGACTCATAGAGGACCCGGGGCGCTTCGAGTCCCGCTGAAGTACGTTCGAACCAGAGCACCTGGAACAGCGTCGAGTGCGGAGACGACGCCACGACGACGTCCTGGTCTCCATCGGAGCCGACGTCCACCAGCACGGCGTCCATGGCGCCCTGGAGCCCGGATACGAGCGGAATGGGCCTCCCGAAGACCCCCTCGCCCAGGTTCCCCGAGACCACGACGGAGCCGCCCTCCACCCCGACGAGATCGAGGTCGCCATCGCCGTCGAAGTCGAAGGGACGCCCTGGAACGGACCGCGTGACGGGAAGGAGCGGGCCGAACTGGCCGCCCCCTCGATTCTCGAACCAGGTGATGTCGTCCGCGATATGGATGGGATCACCGTCCCCGTCCCCGTCGAGATCCGCGATCCGCACGGTCGCCGCGCCGGCGGTCGTCCCCACCAGAGAAACGGCTGGCGCGAACTGGCCGCTGCCGATATTCCGGTAGAAAGCGAACGAATCGGCCGTGCCGTCGGCCGCCACGAGATCGGCAGCACCGTCACCGTCCAGGTCCGCCACCTGGACACCGATGACCCGTGACTGCGCGCTCGGGATGAGCACACGATCGAGGAACTGCCCGCCGCCCACGTTCTCGATCAAGTAGAGGCCGCCCAGGGCACCTACGACGAGGTCCAGATCCCCGTCGAGGTCGAAGTCCCCGTCCGCGAGCGATTCCACAAGAGAGATGTCACCGCCGAAGGACTGCGCCGGGCCGAACCCGCCGCCGCCCAGGTTTCTCACCCATTGCACGCGCCGAACCACCGCTTGGCTCCAGTAGAGATCGGCTCGCCCATCGCCGTCGAGATCGCCCAGCCGAAGTGCCTTCGCGATGCCGTCGGGCGCTGCGAGCGGGATCGGTAACGCAAATCCGCCCGCGCCATCATTCCGCAGCCACGACACGCCCGCCGCCAGGTCGATGAAAGCGAGGTCCACATGTCCGTCCCCATCCAGGTCGGCGGAAAGCACGCTGCTGGAATTGCTTGGGAGCGCAAGGGACGAAGGAGGACCGAACTGTCCCCCTCCCAGGCCTTGGTACATGATCAGAGGACTACCGAGTCCCGAGAGGGCTCTGGCCGACACGACAAGATCCAGGACGCCGTCCCCGTCGAAGTCTTCACACGCGGCCGAAGTGGGATTGGACGCACCGCCGGGGAGCCGGCAATCGATGGCTCGAAGGACGCCGAACTGCCCCGAGCCCATGTTCTCTATCCACCCGAGCTGTCCCGCGCCACCTCCGATCGTCAGCAGATCGAGGTCGCCGTCGAGGTCGAGGTCCGTGGGGATCGCGTCTTCACGGAGCGGCTGACGTGTCGTCAGAATCTCCGCCAAGCCGAAGGACTGCGAGGAAGCGGAAAGGCACAGCGCACCGAGGAAGCAAGCGAGCATCGCGAAACGGGGGTTGGAGGTGGGACTCGAAAGAGAGACCCCGCGATGCGAGCATGGTCACCGAACGCTTCGAAATTCTTGGCCACGAAGCGATCGCTCGAGCCCTTCGCCTCCGGATCGGAAGCGAAGGACTCATCCACGGTCACTGGTACGTGACGCTCAGACCATCGGTGAAATTGGACGTCGCCGCGCCCATGGCATCCGAATCGCGGTGCCATCCCTGGTAGTTCCAGGTTTCGCCGGCCATGACGGTGCCGAAGCCCATGGAGAGAGGCGTCGCGCTGAGGTCGATCGCGAGGGAGAACGAGTCCGACGCACCCGTGTTCTGCATTTGACCCGCTCCGATGTAGCGACCGATCGTGCCGCCCACACAGACGTTGCCCGCGCTACCACCGGGGTTCGGAAGGAACGCCTGCGTCTGGGACGTGATGAAGTAGCCGTTGACGTTCATGGGCAGCCCCGCCGCGGTCAAGGTCACGTCGTTGTCGAGGGCTGTCGCCGAGCCGGTCGCGGACATGGACCCGGCCATGCCGGTGGAGTTCGGGTTCGCCATGCAGTAGTTGGTGCCGATGCCACCCGTCCCTGGGCCGGATCCGTCGATGGTGAGTGAGTACTCGTTGCACCCACCGACGGTGAACATGTCCACCTCGAGAACGAGCGTCTGATCGGCGCCCGTCGTGTTCGTGTAGGTGACCGTCTCGTCGTCCGACGCCGAGAAGCCCACGGCGAGGGCTCCGGTACCCGTCCCCGGCCCTGCCACGTTGGTATCACAGGCGACCAGGGGATCCCACAGATAGAGATCGCAGTCCCCCATGGCGTCGATGAAGAAGATGCTAGCGTCGAGCGTCGCGCCGTTGGCCACGATGACCTCGTAGTAGTCGTTGTCGAATTCCTCCACGTTCAGGCCCGGGTAAGTCCCGTCACCGAGCGCGAAGGCCGTGGCGCAGTCGTCGCTGTCCTCGAACGCGTCGGGCATGGCGCAGGCGACGGTGCCTTCGGTCACGAGAACCGTGCCCATGCCCGTCGAACCGTTGAAGCCGCCGACGCGGATGAGATAGGTGATGCCCGCGGCAGCGTTCATCACGTCAGCGGAACTCTGGAGTCCGCAGGAGTCGTCGTTGCAGATCAGAAGGTTCGGCGCCATGCAATCGCCGTCGAAGATCTCGAGGGCCGTGTCGTACGTCGAGCCGCAGAGAGCGACCGTCACGATCGTGCCCGTGCCGGTCGAGGTGTAGCTATACCAGAGATCGGCAGCGCCTCCGGAGGCGCAGGCGAACGGAACGCCCGCCGTCGCGGCCGTCGTATCGAAGACCACCGCCACGTCGGCGGTCAACGGAATCGCGGTCGAGCAGTCATCGTTCTGAGCGAGAGCGGCGGAGCAGGTGAGCGCAGAGAGCGCGGCGAGGCGAATCAGCGAGTGGTTCATGGCAGTGTGAGTCAAAATTTGGGAAATGGGTCTGGCTCTGGATACTACGCGGCGATTTCGGAACTCGCCATGCTCGGCCGCGGCGGGAAAACCCCGATCCGATTGGATCCCGGTGTTCCTCAAAGGCCGCGCGACTCGAAGAGCCTGCGTCGACCTATTTCGGTTCGGAAGAAGCGAGGCGCGACGCCACCGGATGATCCGCGAGGTAGCGGTTGACGCGGAAGATGGCGAATGCGCCTTGTGGCCCGCCTCCGCCGCGCCCTACGCCCGGACCACCCGCTTCCGGGGGGCCCGCTCCAGGGGGGCCGCCTTCAGGCCGGCCGCCGTCCGGGCCAGGACCTCGCCGGGCGCGACGGCCTCCGCCCGGCGGCGGACCTTCGGGGCGCTCGCCGCCTGGAGGACCCCGGCGACCTCGGGGCCCTCCGCCCGGGCCTCCTTCTTCCCGGGACGCGATCGGCTGGAGGTAGTCCCACACGATCTCGCCCGCGGGCGTGACCTCGATCGTTCGGCCTTCCTCGCCGAGGCACATCAGGGTGTGGCCGCTCGCGAGTCTCTGGGCGCCGCTGATGTGGCCGTTGTAGAGCTTCGTCAAGCCGCCGTCGTAGGACCAGACGAGTTCGGCGGGGACGGGCAGGCCGTCTTCGGTGAGCGCGAAGCCGGCCTCGGGCGTGAAGGGGAGCTTGTATTCGTCGACCGACGAGCGATCGCCGCCGGGGCGGCCTCCGCCGTTGTTGAAGACCGTCACGTGGATCTCATCGCCGACGTTGGCGAAGCGCGCGTCGTGCTGAGCGAAGAGCTGGCGGGGTGCGTTGCCCCCGTAGTTCGACGGGCGGCCAAAGCGGTAGAGAAGGTCGCCCCCATGGCCATGGCGGCCGCCCTGGCCGGTGCGCGCCTCGGCGGTCGTCGTCGAGTGGTCGAGGATCCAGACCTCGCTCGCCTCGCGCACGCTGATGGCGACCAGGTCGTGGGCCGGGTCGTAGTCGATGCTGTTCGTGTGCATCCAATCGGAGCCGGTACCGAGGCCGCCGCCCTGGTCGTCACTCTCATCATCGCCGCCGCTGTAGCCGAGGCCGCGCAGGTGCTCCTCGACCTCCTTCTCCTTCGCCACTTCCTCGTCGGTCTTGGGCCGCGCGAGCACGTCGTAGTTGACGTCGATGCGGCCGGGCACGCGGATCGAATCCGAGTAGTTCTTGTAGTCAGGGTTGCGGTCCTGAACGAGGTGATCCCAGGCGTGCCATTCCCACACGACCTCGGCTTCGTGAAGGCCCCTGGGCGCAAGCTCGATCACCGCATCGGGCCAAAGGCCGTTCTCTCCGACCTGGTCCCTGTCGCGACCGTTGCGCATCGCGTCCTTCTGGCCCGCGAGTTCCCACACGATCGCCAGCACGTGGCCGTTCGGCATGGGCGCGATGTCGTGGTGCTGGCGCTGGGTCTCGTTCGACAGGAGGTAGTCCCAGAGGAGTTCACCGTCCCAAGAAATGCGCTGGATCCGGCCGCCCTCGCCGCCGCCACGGAACGGCGCGTCGCCCGCATCCTTGGCGGTGCGCAGGATGCTGCCGTCCTCGAGAAGGTAGACGGAGTTCCCTGGCGTGTAGTCGCTCTTCCAGGTGTGCACCGTTTCGCCAGCAGCGTTCACGAGGTAGGTCTCCTTCGAGCGCAGCGGAGTGAAGAGAGTCAGCCCGCTGTCCGCCCCGTCGGTCCTGCGCTGGAGGCCGCGCTTCACCTCCGCGCCGGAGGCTCTCCCGGGACCACCGACCTCGGGTGGCGCGGCCACGGCCTGGGCGCCCGCGTGGGCCAACAGCGTCATTCCTGCGAGCGCGAGCGTGGCCGCTGTGCGGCGCGCGGGCCGCCGATTCTTCGATGGGTGCTTCATGCGGCCAAGGGTAGCCCGGCACGCCCCCACGCCGAACCTGGGCTCTCATGGTGCGCTCATCGGGAGCCCCTTGGACCTCGTCCGGAGATTCCCACCGAATCTTGGCAGCCGCTGGGACGGATCCCGCATGCCTCTGTGAGCCGGCGATGGTCGCGCGGTTCGCCCTCGAACACACAAGTACCCCCTCGCGCCATGTCCTCCTCGATCCGCCCCCACGCCGCTGCCATCCTCGCCCTTCTCCTGAGTGCCTCCCCGGCTCTCTCCCAGGGACTCGGCTCCCGTGACCGCGTCTCGCCCGGGTCGCAGACCGGCGGAGCTCCCGTCGTCGGACGCGGCTACGGCGGCCAGACGGGCCAGACGGGCCAGACGGGGCCGACGGGCCAGACGGGGCAGGCCGGCCAACCCGCGCCGTACGGCCAGCCGACCCCCTACGGTCAGGCCGGCAGCACGACGGGCGGTGCTGGCCAGCCCGGACAGCCGGGTCAGTTCCCCGCGCCGGCCCCCGCGCCGGCCGACACCTACGCCGGTCAGTGGAAGGGCCAGGCCTCCTGGCCGCTCCCCGGCGGCGTGATGATGACCTTCCCCGTCACCGTCGACGTCGAGCGCGAAGGCCAGGGCTACCGCATGCGCTACTCCGCCGAGATCCCGGCACAGTCCCCCGACATCCAGCCCAGCCCGACCCGCTGGACCGGCACCTTCCGCGGCGGCGTCCAGCAGAACCCGGGCAGCCCGCAGGGCTATCCCCAGCAGGGCCAGAACCCCTACGGCCAGCCCACCGCTCCGGTCCCCGCCTTCTCCTTCCTCATGGGTGAGTCCCAGGACTACAGCGTCCAGGTGCTGAACACCGGCCAGACCCAGGGCCCCTGGTACGTCTCGATCGGCCTCATGGCCGAGAACGGTCGCCTCTCGGGTCAGGTCGGAAGCCCGCAGATCGGATTCGCCCAGTTCCAGCTGGACCGCGCTGGTGCCATGCCGGGCTTCCCTGGCCAGCCCGGCCAGCCGAACCAACCAGGCTTCCCCGGCCAGCCGGCCGCCAACACCCTCCAGGGCCAGTGGAGCGGCACGGCCAGCGACACGCTCGACAACGGTCAGCCCATCCAGTTCCCCGCCCAGCTCAACGTGACCCAGGACCCGGCGACCGGCCAGGTGCGCGCCACCTACTCCAGCACGATCCCCTACCCGGATCCGGAGAGCGGGCAGACCGTTCAACTGCTCGTCGAGGAGACCTTCACCGGCACCATGCAGAACGGCAAGGCGTCGCTCAGCTGCCCCAACGTCCGCATCCTCGAAGCGCGCTCCCGTCAAATGCTGACCTCGTTCCCCGCGAGGCTCGAACTCACCCTCGGCGCCCAGGGAATCACGGGGTCGCTCGGTAGCGAAGAGATGGGGTACACCCAGCTTCAGCTTCAGCGCTCGACGGGTGCGCCCGGCGGCATGAACCCGGGCGGCATGAACCCCGGCGGTATGAACCCTGGCGGTTGGAACCCGGGCGGCTACGGCCCCCAGGGCCCGAACAGCGGCGGCTGGGGGCCGGGTGGACAGCAGCCCGGCGGCTGGGATCAAAGCGGCTGGGATCAGGAAGGGTCGTATGAGGAGTACGGCACCTGGTCCGACATCCCGACCGGCTCCGGCTGGTAGTCCGGATACAGGGAGAGATTCGAGGTGCCTGCTCAACGAGCGCGACGCTGTAAAGCGCTCGCGCTCGTTCTCGTTCCATGCCTCTGCAGGTACCGCGCAGAACGCGCTTCAGGAGACTTCGAGCGGAAGCTGCGCCGCAACGCCGACCAGCGTGCTGCTAAAGACGCGACGGCCCGCGGCGAGCGCCTCGAGCCTCGACGCGATCGCATTCGCGTCCATCTCCGCCGGGTGCGGAATCCCCACAGCGGCTGCCTTGCGTCGCATGCCGACGACCGTTCGGCCAAGCAGAGCGAAGATCCTCGGATCGGACACCCCGTCGTGGCGCTTGGCGCGGTGCTCCATGCGCGGCGTGAGTCCTGAATCCACGAAGACATCGACGAGCCTCAGCCCCATGTTTTCGTGCACACCCGCGGTCACGCCATAGCCCTGAATCTCGTGATGCAACGCGGCGAACTCAAGGGACTCAGGCTCCGTCCGGCAATAGCTGGAGTGGTCCGCATCCTGGATCAGTACGTAGCCACCCGGCCGAACGAAGCTCGCGACCTTCTTCACGGTCGCCACAGGGTCATCGCAGTACATGAGCACACACCGCATGAACGCCAGATCGAACGCCTGGTCGGGTCGATACTCTTCGATGGACTCGGGGACCGGCTCGAAGAACTTCACTCCTGGTGGAAGCCGCCGCGACGCAATCTGCATGGCGGCGCGATCCGGGTCGAGCCCTGTGATGTGGAGACCGGGGCCGAATCGCTCGGCGAGAACGGCATGATTGGCCCCCGTTCCGGTGCCTATATCGAGAACACGCTTCACGCCCTCCGCCTCCACCGCTGCCAAGAAACTCCGCGTCAGCGGCCTGAAGAGATCGTCCTGACGCTGAAGCCGCTCGTGCTCCTCCGCGTCGTGCTCGAAGGGATAGTGAATCATCGATACTTCCTCGGAAGATGGCCCCGCTGGCGCTCTGGGTGGCAATGACGCATGCGAACCGCGACAACCGATCATTAGAACGGTCGAACACGGAAGAAGGGCCAGCGTCAGCATGGACTCTTGGCCGCACTGCGACTCGCGCTTGCGCGACGACCCTTCGGCCATGCGCTGATCACCAGGCCGGGCCAGCCGCGCCAGGCCGTCACGTCGAGGCCCTCTCCAACCAGCGCTCTTCCCCTGGAATCTCGCGACCCCGCGGGGCTCTCCCGTGGACTTTCCGCGCCGAATTCCCCGCGGGGCCGCCCCCACCCCAACGGCGGCCCAGTGCTGCAAAAAGGGCGCTCCAGCCCCTGCCAAGGCCCATCTCGTGACTCCTCGCCGCCCGGGTCCCGGGGCCGCACACGGAGGCCGCAGAGAAAAAAAATCAAATCGAATCGCCAGTGCCCCGGAGCCCAGCCGCCATGGATAGTGGAAGGAGAACGTTCCTTCCCACCTCACCATGAAGACGACACACGATCCCGCCCCCTCCGAGCCGCCGACGGAGTCCTTCGCCTGCTCATCGGACTCGGCGACCCCGGAGCATCCCGCTTCGAAGGCGTCGGATCGCAGCCCCGGAGTCTCTTCAGGGTCCTCTCAGCTCGACGCCTCGATGCAGCGTTTCCAGGAGCAGCTGAAGGGCGCGGCCGCGGGCGACGAAGTGGCGCTGAACACGCTGTTCGAGCGCTTCTACCCCGTCGTGCAGACGATGGTCCACCGCCGCCTCGCGATCGAACTGCGGGCGAAGCGCCCCTGGCTGCTCGCCCGATTCAGCACCGGCGACGTGGTTCAGGAGGTTTTCCGGAGCGCTCTCCGCGACCTCCGCGCGTTCTCCGGGAACTCCGAAGACGCCTTTGCCGGCTACCTCGCGATGATCGTCCGCAACCGCATTGTCGACTCGATCCGCTTCCACCACGCGAGCCAGCGCGACCGCCGCAAGGCCGTCGACGAAAACGAAGCCGAGCTGCGCGTATCGGGCGAGGAAGACCCATCCGACTCGATGGAGTTCGACGAAGAGGTCGGCCGCTACCGCGCGGCACTGGAAACCTTCGAAGAGCGGGAACGCCTCCTCCTCCGAGCACGCTTCGAGAAGACCCACTCGTTCGACGCGCTTGCCGAAGCGCTCGGCTACTCGTCGCCCTATGCCGCTCGTCGCGCCTTCTTCAAGGCACAGGCGATCCTGACCCAGCGCCTCGAGCACAGGTAGCCTCCCTTGACTGTTTCTCCCACCCCCGAGTCGGCTCCGGATCCAGAGCTCGAAAGCGAGGACGACCCGACGCTCGCCCACCTGGTCGCCCAGGCGCTGGAGCTGATCGAAGAGGACGGCGACGGCACGTCGATCGACTGGCTGTGCAGGCACCGGCCCGACCTCAAGCCGCGCGTGGAAGCCGCCATTCGCCTGGCCGGACGGTTCCCCTCGCTCCAGCGCCAGGCGCTGGATTCAGAGGGAACGCCGCTCTTTCGCGACCGTTACGAGGTCGAGGAACGGATCGGCTCGGGCGCCATGGGCGCCGTCTGGGCCGCCCAGGACACTCGCCTCCACCGCCGTGTTGCGATCAAGGTCCTCGGGAACTCGCTGGACCTCCACGCGACCAGCCCCGAACGATTCGAGCGCGAGGCGAAGGCCCTGGCCGCTGTGCGTCACCCGTCCATCGTCACGGTCCACGACAGCGGTTTGACGGAGTCGGGCGAGCCCTACCTCGTCATGGAGAACGTGGAGGGAATCTCGCTCGCCGATTTCCTCGACCGACCCGAAGGAGAGAGTGACGACTGGACGGAGCGACTGCGCAGCGCGCTGAACGCTCCGTCCATGACTCCCACGGAGTCGACCTACGAGCGCCAGGTCGTCCGCTGGATCGCGGAGCTCGCTGACGGCCTGCTCGCCGCCCACCGGGCCGGTGTCGTCCACCGCGACATCAAGCCGTCGAACATCATGATCCGGACGAGCGGCGAGGCGGTCCTCGTGGACTTCGGCATCGCCCACGTCGAAGGCCATGCGGAGCTGACGGGCACGGGCGTCTCCATCGGCACGCCCGCCTACATGGCGCCCGAAGCCCTCGATGGCCAGCGCGCACGGCGCGAACAGGGCGAACTCCACGGCCTCGACGTGTGGGGTCTTGGCGCCACGCTCCATCACGCCCTCGTGGGGCAGCCCCCTTACGTGGGATCGGCCTCCGACGTCATCCACGCCCTGGCGACGCGCGCACCGGCCCCCATCGAACGGCTGGCACCGGATCTGCCGAAGGACCTGCGAGCGATCATCGAGCACACGCTCGAACGCAGTCCGTCACGGCGCTACCGCAGCGTCGCCGATCTGAGCCAGGACCTCCACGCGTTCCTGGATCACCGCCCCGTCAGCGTTCGACCCGTCGGTCGGACCGGCCGGATCCTGCGTCAGGCGCGGACCTCCCGCGCGCTGCGGGGAGCCGCCGTCGCGGTCGCCCTGGTGGCGGTCCTCCTGGGGGCGCGCTGGCTCCATGGGCAGCGCCAGGAAGCCAGGGTCCAGGAAGGCATCGCCGCGATGGCCGCCGTCCCCGCGAATCTCACCGTCACGATTCCGTCCATGCGGATGATCGCCACCGAGGACGATCGCACCGCCATGCTCGGCACCCTCGATCGCCTGGTGAGGAGCGGCCAGCACCCCGTCGCAGCGCGCGCGCTTCGCGCGTCCCTGCGGCTCGACTTCGGCGATGCTGCTGCGGCGGCCGAAGACATGCGCGCGATCGCCCGCGAACTTGGGACCCCCTACGCCCGGGGACTGGCTGATGCCTACGGGCAGCTCTCGCCGGGGGCCGGCGCTGGCGACCTCGTCCTCGAGGGCCTGCCCGCCGCCGAGGTGCCGCTCGATCACTACCTGTTCGGCTACCACGAACTCCGCCAGCTCCGCCGCGAGACGGCTCGCGAGTCTTTCTTGATGCCGGGCCTCGAAGGACACCGCCACGCGCGTGAACTCGCCGTGCTCTGCGCTTCGCTGGAGATCGACAAGCACCCCAGGTCCAAGCGGCCGCAGGCGCGCGACGACGCCGCCCAGGCCATGCTCAAGGAGGCCAGGCAACTGGAGTCGGACTTCGGCTATCGCAGCGCGATGAGCGCCTCGCTCATCGCGACAGCACTCGGCACGCTCCGTCGCTGGAACCAGACCTTCGACATGACGCAGGAGTCGCTGAAGCTCTCGCCCTACTCGGTCCCCACGCTGGAGAACGCGGCCCTCGCCGCGCAGAAGCTCCGCCGCCACGAAGACGTGGATCGCCTCGTCGAACTCGGGGACCGGCTGATCCCGGACCATCCGAAGCTGAACGAATACTGGATTCGCTCGGCGACGGGGGCCGGACTGACCGACGAAGCGCTGGAGCGGATCGAGGTCGCTAGCCTCAGGCCAGAGTCGCAGCGAGCGTTCCTTCGAGCCCTCACGATCACGAACGAGGCCATCGCTCGCTGGATGGAAGGCGACGAGGTCGCCATGGGGTCCTGGAGTGACCGCGCGCTCGAAGCCTGCCGGGAAGGCGATCCCGACGGCAAGAACGGTCGATACCAATCGCTTCGGCTGCTCGTCGATGGACTCCGTTCGGACGATCTGCCGTCGCTCTTCGTCGCGGGCCTCGCGCTGCACGAGACCAACGAATTCTCCGTCTACTTCCTCGACTTCCTGTGCAGGACTTTCCCTGAAACTGTCCCCCCCGAGGCAGGGCCCTACCTGCGCTCCTTCCTCGAATCGGTGCGAGACACCGTCCGAGCGGGCGACCTCGTGGAGCGAGCGGACTGATCTGACCCAAACCATCCCCGTGCGGCTGGAGCCGCGTCCTTGCCCCTTTCAGAAGAATTCCGACCATGATCCTCACGCTTTCGCTCGCGATGATGGCTGCCCAAGGCGGCAGCACTCCCAATTCGCCCAACCCGCAGATCCACCGTGGCATGGCTCCAGCCTGGGCCGCCACGTTGACGCTCGCGAGTGCCGACGACGAACTGCAGCTGAAGCCTCCCGGGCGCATCTCCGCTCCGATCGGCAGCTGGGCTCCGGGGACGAACACCACGGTCGCCGACTTCACGTTTTCCCAGCTCGTCACCAATCACCCGTTCAGCCTGCAGGGCCCGAACTCCCCGGTGGCGATGGATGCTTTCAGCACGGGGCGGAGCCGCATTCCGCGGTTCGACTCGGACGGGGTCCCGCTCCTGGCGGGCGCCACGATTGCGAACTGGATGGCGATCGCGGTGTCTGTCTCCAACGGATCGAACGGGATCAACAACGGCCATATCAGCCGCGTCCGTGCCAACCAGATCGATCCAGGCGCCGAGATCATTGCCCACTACCTGGATCCCAACAACGCGCTCGACGTCAACCTGAGGGGCAAGACATTGGTCGAGACCCGGCGTGCCGACCTCGGGTTTGCGCAGAACGGGCCCGAGGACATCACGAGCCTCGACTACCCGCTCGGAGCGCTGACGTACAACCAGTCCACCGCGGCCTCTGTCTTCTTCACCGGCGATCAGAACACGGTCTACTTCTCGGTCTCCAAGGAATGGTACCAGGCGGGCAATACCGCGGCCTTCGCCGATGACGGTTCCGGTAGCCTCGTCGACGCCCACCCGGGTGACATCTACGGCATGACCTTCAGCGGCAACGAGTGGCAGATGCCGTTCGTTCACGTGTCGCGCGTGGAGCTGGCGAATGGCACTTCGGTCAACCCTGACTTGATCGACGTCGACGCACTCGATATGGACGCGGATAACGGGGTATTCCTGTTCTCGTCGACCCAGGAGACAGGGTTCCCGAGCCAGCTCATGGTGATGCAGCGGAACGACTTGAACGGAAACGGAAAGCTCACTTCGCGGCCATTGAAGGCAAACTCCAACACGAAGCTCACGGACAAGCTCGACATCTCCGATGCCGTCGACGGTGACGAGGCCGATGCCCTCTGCACGTTCGACCCGGAGATTGGTAGCTACGATGATCAAGTGGCCACCGCCGCGAACCCATTCGGCTGGGTTCAGTCCGCCACCCCCCCCGGCCTCTGGGCTACCGGAAATCGTGTCGGTATCAGCGCCGCAAGGCGGGCCAACGTGCGCCCCAACCAGGGCAACCCGGACGATCTGCATGTGCTGCTGACCGGCTACGGGGGCGCCGGCCTTCCGGAGGCGCAGGCTGTCACGTTCTTCGTGGGATTCAACGGTTCCCTTGGGGCGCTGACCGGTTGGATTCCACGCTCTGACATGGGGCCGGGGGATACGTCCGAGCTCATCATTCCGTTGCCAGCCACCGCGAGCATCGGCGACGTGCAACTCTTCGGCTTCCTCGGAGCGTGGGACTCGGCCGGAAACATCCTCAGCGGATACCCCCGGTTGAGCTGGGCCAGCACGCTGAAGCTCTAGGAGTCTCCACCGGCTGGCTCACAGCGTGAGCAAGACCCCCTCTTGCTCATCGCTCCATCCTCACGGGCGCGGCGCTGCGAAGCGTTCGCGCTCGTGTTCGTTCACGGCCTTCCGCAGGCTCTTCACGGACTCCACGTCCAGCTCGCCCATGGCCTCGACTCGGCCCAGAAGTGCCCGCGGCGTCTCCCCGATCTCCAGCTCGACCTTCGCCGAGCGCATCGTCGCGCGGAGCGCGCGGATGCTGGCCGGAGTCTTCTCTCGCCGCCGCTTGCGAAGGAAGGCGATCACGAGGCCGAGCAGCGTCGCCACCCCGACCGACGCGGTGGGATGGGCCCGACAGAGGGACAGGAAGCGTCCTGGAGCCGCCTGGACCCACGCGGTCAGGATCGCGCGGCTCTCCGCATCGAACGTCGTCACCCGCGTCCAGAGCGCCACGAGCGCCGCGTTCGCGCGGTCGATCCAGCCCTCGCCCTCGGCATCCGGATCCGCCGCTGGCGTCGGGTCGAAGGTGACCCACTCCCCTTCGAGCCAGGCTTCCACCCACGCGTGGGCCGACGTCGAGCGGACCGTCCACATGCCGGTCTCGGGATCGCGATCACCCACCCGGAACCCCGTCACGACGCGGGACGGGATCTCCTGGGACCGCAGCATCGTCGCCAGGGCGGACGCGAAGAACTCGCAGTGGCCGCCGCGCTCCGACGTCAGGAACGCGTGGAGCGTATCGGCCGGTCCGTCCGCGCCCTCCTCGCCCTTGCCGCTGGCGGGCAGCCTGTAGGGATAGCGGTCGCGCAGGTAGCTGGAGAAGCGATCCGCGATCTCCGGAGCGCTGGCCTCGTCGGGCAGACGTTCACGCAGCTTGGCTGCGAGGTCCGCCGCCGTGCTCGTGTGAATGGACGGATTGAGCTTCAAGAACGCCCTCGGATCCGGCGCTCCCGACGATTCGATCGGAGACAGAAGGAGCTCGTAGCGCAGCTCGCCTGGATTCGAATAGCGCAGCGTTCCGTCGCGCTCCGCCTGGAAGATCCCCTGCGAGTGCTGCGGCCCGAGCTCCGCCATCGCCGTGTCCTGGGGCATGAAGAGTACCCGGGTCGACCCGCCCGCCCGCGTCACTCGAACGCGCTGGGGCTCCTCGATCGCCTGCTCTTCCCCCGAAGCGTCGCCAGGCTCGAGGTCCCCGGCGAGATCGCGCACGGGTCGAACGACGGACCGGTCCGTGGGGCCTGCCCGCCAGCTCGCATCGCCCGTGTCCATCTGCGCCACGGGCCCCTTGAGCTTCGCCCAGGATCCATCCCTCAGATGCTGCCCGAGGGTCGTGCCTCGCCAGAGAGAAGGGAGATTCTCGACCGGACTCCCCGCGGGCGAGATCGTCATCACCACGCGTCCGAGATCAGCGTCTGCGCCGCCCCGCTCTCCGAGCTCCAGGGACTCCGAGAAGTCCACCTTGGCCTGCGCATCGTTCGGACTGAACTCGAAGTAGCGCGACAGAAGCGCCTCGCGCTGGAAGTCCCGGGGCCAGAAAACGAAGACGGCGAGCGCCAACCCGAGGAGCACGAACGAACGCTTGGCCCCGTCGAATGCCACCGCCCGTGCCTCGGCGCGCGTGAGTCGCCTGTCCGGACGGAAGATGGACAGGAACTGCAGCCCGAGCACGTAGAACGGCACGTAGGCAAGGAACGCGCCCGCGAAGCCGAGATCGACCGTGATGTAGCCGGTGATGATCGCGATCAGGTACGAGTTCAGGAAGAGCAGGTCCGGCCGCTGATCCCGGTGCAGGTTGTTCAAGAGGTGAACCTGGCAGAGCGCAGCGAGCGTCAGCCCGTCCTGGAGCACGAACGCGAGGTCCGCCGACATCGCGTGCCGCAGCAGCAGCGTGAAGAAGCCGAGCACGCCGAGGTTCCACAGAGAGCGATAGACGAAGCGCTCCTTGAAGCGCGCGAAGAACGACGACGTCAGCGTCAGAACGTAGAGCGGCGCGAGCCAGGCGAGGCTGGCGGCCTCGGTGAGCTGGACGAAGACGAGGTTCAGGAGCACGAGCCCGACCATGCAGGCGTGCAGGGAGGGACTCGGGATCGCGTCCTCGCTTTCGATCTCGCTCGCGGCGGAGCGGAGCATCCGGCGCTCAAGCACTGAGGGACCTCCGGGGCAGTCGCAGGACCGTGGGAGACACCGCAGGAGGCGCAGCGCCGTCCATGGGAATCACCTGCGCGGACGCGAGGAAGTAGAGCGCGCGATCGAAGGGCTCATGCCCTTCACCGAAGGTCATGTTGAGGTCCTGGCTGCGGATCGCGAGCACCTCCTTGCCCTCACGCGCAAACTGCACGAGAGCCGACAGATCCGAGAGTGCTTCTTCGAGCTCAGCCGCCGAGCAGCGGCGATCGAGAACGACCTCGAGGCCCTCGCCCCCGCCGCCTTCCCACTCCAGAACGACGAGTTTCCCCCGCCGCGCGCTCGCGCGCCAGTGGATCGAGCGCAGGCTGTCGCCCTCGCGCCGGTCCCGAAGGCCCGAGGGCTGCATGTCGCCGTCGCCGCTCACGTTCGAACCCAGCATGTCGCGCACGAAGTCCTCGGCGGTCCTTCCGCCCGAGGCGTCCGTCACGGACGTAGGCTGCGGGAACACGACGACTTCCGTGGGCGCGTCCGCCAGGGTCAGGATCCGCTTCATGAGGCCGAAGGGGTAGCTGGACCAGACCTCGGCGCGGAACACCGGATAGACGCCGCGCGGGAGCGCTGGCACGGCCAGGCTCGACTGCGCGCGTCCACTGAGCACGGCGACGCCGCCGCTGGCGCGAAGGGGCCGCTTCTGGCCAGGAAACTGGACGAGCAGCGTGGCGTTCACGTCGAAGAGGCGCCCGCGCTCGGCGTGGAACCGGACGGCGACTCGCGCGGGCGTGTTCGCGACGACCGCGGGCAGCTCGTCCACCTGCGCGGTGAGGCCGCGCAGGCTGCTCGACGTCCAGGCGAACGCCAGGATCCAGTGCAGCGTCAGGAACGCCAGCAGAAGGAAGAAGAGGTTCACGTACGGCGCGGACACGTACGCGACGACGACCGTCGCGTAGAACACGAGCGAGCGGACTCCGAACAGCGTGAGCTTCAAGAGGCCCCTCGAATCAGAGGGTCACCGGGACGCGCTCGAGGGCTCCCTCGATGACGCGGAGCGCGCTGCCGCCGCCCTTCAGGAACACGCGGTGACTCAGGACCGGAACGGCGAGCGCCTTGAGGTCGTCGGGAAGCACGTAGTCGCGCCCGTGGATGAGCGCGCGCGCACGCGCCGCCACCAGCCACGAAACCGCCGCGCGCGGGCTGACGCCGAGCGCCACCGACTCGTCGCTGCGCGTTTCCTGGACGATGCTGTACGCGTACTCGGCGACGGGCTCGGAGACCTGGACCGTGGGAACGGTGGCCTGCAGCAGCACGAGCTGCTCGCGGGTCAGCGCCGGCTTCAGCTGCTCCAGGGATGCCTCGCTCGCCCGCGCGCGGTAGAGCCCGCGCTCGGAGGCGGCGTCGGGGTAGCCGAGTTCGACGTGGACGAGGAAGCGATCGAGCGCGGCCTCGGGGATCGGGAACGTGCCGTGGAATTCGATGGGGTTGCGCGTCGCGAGGATGGCGAACGGCGTGCCCAGGCTCATGGTCTTGCCGTCCACGGAAACGGCGCCCTCCTCCATCGCTTCGAGCAGGCACGAAAGCGTGCGCGAACTGGTGCGGTTCACCTCGTCGGCGAGCACGACGTTCGAGAAGAGCGGGCCGGGCAGGAACTCGAAGGTCTCCTCGCCAGCGCGCCAGACCGACGATCCGACGATGTCGCTCGGCATCAGATCGTTCGTGAACTGGATGCGCGTGAACGTGCAATCGAGGCAGCGCGCCAGGGTCCGGGAGAGCAGCGTCTTGCCGGTACCGGGAATTCCCTCGATCAGGCAGTGCCCGCCCGCGACGAGCGCGACGAGGATCGGCTCGAGCACCTCGTCGGTGACGGATACGACCGACTGGACGCGCCTCCTGAGCTCGGCGAGGGCCTCCATCGCGACCTCGGAGACGGCCTGTCCCGTGGCGGTGACCGCGCGGGCGATGGCGTCGGTGTCCATGGGCTCCGCGTGGCTGGATAGGGCGTCGCTGGATCTTGGGTCCGTGGAGGCCTCAGGTGAAACGTGGTCGCTCATGTCGTCGGGTCGGTCGCGGGGCGGAAGAGCCGGATTCGTCAAGCAGAGTCATCGACGCATTCCGCGAAAACCCTTTGAAGAACCGTCGGACGGCACGGCACGGAGCCGCGGCCCCTGGGCTACCCTCCCCGGCCATGGACACCAGCTTGGCGAACGGAGAAGTGGCCGCGGCGGCGGAGATCGCCCGGGAGGCCTTCGGGCTGGACCTGGGCGGGCCAGGTGAGCCCAGGAGCGCTCGCGTTCAGGCCCTGCCGGGCGATCAGGACCGAAACTTCCGGGTCGAGGACGCCCGCGGGGAGGTCTATCTGCTGCGACTCTTCGTCTCCGGGACCCCGCGGGCCACGATCTCCTTCCTGCGCGACCTGACGGATCACGCCTGCGCGGCCCGGCCGGAGCTGGCCGCTCGCCTCCAGCGCTTCGTCGGCGAGGGCGAGCGGATCCAGAGCGTGCGCTGGGACGGCCGCGACGTCGACGCCTGCCTGCTGACGTTCTTGCCCGGGCAGCTTCTCTCCAGGGTCCACCCCCACTCGCCCGAGCTGATCGAGGACTTCGGGCGGGTCCTGGGCCAGCTCGCGACAGCGCTGGCGGATTTCCAGGGCCGCCCCGTCGAGTTCGCGCCCCAAGGGGACGTTCGAGGGCCGAGCTGGACGCTCCTCGACGCTCCGGAAGAGATCCTCCCGCGGCTTCATTTCATCGAGAACAAGGCCCGGCGCGGGCTCGTCGAGGCCGTCCTGGATCGCCACGTGGACACCGTCGAAGCGGCCGTCGAGAGGCTGCGCTGCGCCGTCGTTCACCAGGATGCGAACGAGAACAACCTGCTGGTGGAAGCGACCACCGCCGGGAGCCGCGTGACCGGCCTCATCGACTTCGGCGACGCCTGCTACACCGCGCTCGTGGCGGAGCCCGCCATCGCGGCGGCCTACGTGGCGTTCGACAAGAAGGACCCGCTCACGGCGATGGCGCGGCTCGTCGCGGGCTTCCACGCCGAGTTCCCGCTGACCGACGAGGAGTTCGACTGCGTCTTCGACCTCGCGCGCCTCAGGCTCGCCATGAGCGTCGCCGTTTCGAGCGAGCGCGCCGCGGGCGACGACGTCGATCCCTACCACCTCGTCAGCGCCGCGCCCGCCTGGCGCGTGCTGGAGCAGCTGGAGCGCGTGCATCCGCGCTACGCGACCGCGGTCTTCCGCGAAGCGGCCGGGCTCGCACCTCTCGGGGACGCGACGGAGCGCTTTCGAACCTGGGCCGAGCTCCACCGCGCGGACTTCGCGCCCGTGCTCGGGACGGCGCTGGAGGAAGCGCCACGGGTGGACCTGTCGATCGATTCGCCGCTGCTGCTCGCGGATCCGACCGACGCGGGCCTCGACGTTTCCATGGCCGAATGGGGCGGGCGCGTCGAGGCGATCCGCAGGGCCTCCGGGGCCGCGGCCGCCGCTGGCTACCACGACGAGACCCGACTGCTGTACGACACCGAGGCCTTCTCGGAGAACCGCGAAGACGGGCCCGAGCCGCGCACCATTCACCTCGGGGTCGATCTCTTCGGCCCGGCCGGGACCCGCGTGTTCGCGCCGCTGGAGGGCACGGTGCTGAGCGTACAGCGCAACGACTTCGCGCTCGACTACGGTCCCACGGTCATCCTGGAGCACGAGCCCGAAGACGGCCCGGCCTTCGCCACGCTGTACGGACACCTCGACGGCGAGGTGCTGAAGCGACTCCAGCCGGGCGCCCGCGTCTTCCCGGGTGACCTGATCGGAGAGTTCGGCGGCGAGCACGAGAACGGCGGCTGGCCTCCGCACCTGCACTTCCAGGTCTACCTCGATCGCTTCGAGGAGGCGGGGAACCTGCCCGGCGTGGCATCCCCCAGGCGCCGCCGCGTCTGGACCGCGATCTCGCCGGATCCCGCGCCGCTCCTGGGGCTCGACTCCTGCGCAGCGGAAGAGCCGCGAACCGAGGATGTCCTGTCAGAACGGCGCGCGCGCTTCTGCACGTCGATGTCGATCAGCTACGACCGCCCCGTCCAGATGGTGAAGGGCCGCGGGACGACGCTCTTCGACGCCGAGGGCCACGCGTTCCTCGACGCGGTGAACAACGTCCCCCACGTCGGCCACTGCCATCCGCACGTGGTCGCCGTCGGCGCGCGGCAGATGGCGCTGCTCAACACGAATACGCGCTACCTGAACGAAACGCTTCTGCGGTATGCGGACAAGCTACGGGCGAAGCTGCCTCCCCACCTGGAGGTGATCTACTTCGTCTGCAGCGGGTCCGAGGCGAACGAGGTCGCGCTGCGCCTCGCGACGGCTGCCACCGATGGGGCCACCGAGACGCTGGTCCAGGAGCACGGCTACCACGGGCACACGGGGGCGACGGTCGCGCGGAGTCACTACAAGTTCGCGGGCTCGGGCGGCTTCGCGCCTCCGGGCGACGTGCACGTGATCCCGATCGCGGATCCGTTCCGCGGCGTGCATCGCGGAGCGGACTCAGGGCCGAAGTACGTGGCCGAGGTCGAAGCGATCCTCGAGCGGCTCGCGGCGGAAGGCCGCCGTCCGCGCGCGATCCTGGCGGAAGCGATCATCGGCTGCGGCGGCCAGGTGGTGCCGCCTGCGGGCTATCTCGCGGGGGCCTTCGACGCGGTCCGAGCCGCGGGCGGCGTGGCGATCGCGGACGAGGTCCAGGTGGGCTTCGGCCGCGTGGGCAGCCACTTCTGGGCGTTCGAAGAGCAGGGGGCGCGGCCGGACATCGTGACGATGGGCAAGCCGATGGGAAACGGCCATCCGATCGCGGCGGTGGCGACGACGCGGGAGATCGCGGAGCGCTTCGCGGGCGGGATGGAGTTCTTTGCGACGTTCGGCGGGAACAACGTGTCCGTGGCGATCGGCGAGGCGGTGCTGGACGTGATCGAGGCCGAGGGCCTACAGGAGAACGCCGAACGAGTCGGCGCGAGGTTCTTCGCGCGGATGGAGCCCATGGCCGAGCGGTATCCGTGGATCGGTGACGTGCGCGGGCGCGGGCTGTACCTGGGCGTGGACCTGGTGAAGGACCAGGAGACGCGCGAGCCGGATGGCGCTGCGGCGAGGTACGTCGCGGGTCGAATGCGCGACAAGGGGATCCTGATCAGCACGGACGGGCCGCATCACAACGTGCTGAAGATCAAGCCGCCGATCGTTTTCAGCGTGGCCGAGATGGATCGACTGGTAGAGGCTCTGGGGGATGTGCTGGGAGAGACGGCGGTCCAGAGGACGGCGTGACTCCGCCGATCGTCACTTCCGATCCCGGCTCCAGGAGCTCCACCCTCGGATCCCGCAGCGCCTCGACGCAGCGGATGATCTCGCCGCGGTAGGCTGGCTTCATGTGGGTGATGAGCACGCGCACGCCGTCCGGCACCTTCCGAAGCTCCTCTCCCAGCAGCATCGGCGTCAGATGACCCGACGGCCGCGCGATGTGTTCCATCCAGTCCGGAAAGCTCGTCTCCAGCACCACCGCTCGCACGTTCGGCTGATCGCGAACGACTTCCCAGAGGCGCTCCGTCGGGCCCGAGTCCGAGGCGAACACCACGGCGTCCTCACCGTCACTGATCCAGTAGCCGGTCGTCGGCACCGGGTGGTCGACCCGGAAACCGAGAACCTCGAAGCCCGCGATCTCGCACGGCTCCTCCGGCGACACCATCCGGAACTGCATCAGCGGACGCCCGTCCTCCTCCTTCAGCTCCTCGAAGTTCGGGAAGATCACGTCGTTGAAGAAGTGAGCGCGCAGCGCCTCGATCGTCTCCTTCGTCGCGTGCACCGGTATCGGCGCCCGATCCTTCGAGAGCAGGGCTTCGAGCCACATCGGAAGGGTCGCGATGTGGTCGATGTGCGCGTGGGTCAGGAGCACGTCGCGGATCCGAGCCATGTCCTCGGCCTCCCCCACCATGCCCAGGCTGCCCGCGTCCACCGCCAGCGGCCCCGGACCGAGATCACTCCGAAGGATGAAGCTCGTCAGCGGCTGGGACGGCGGCAGACCGTCCGTGGCCGGGATCCGGTGAAACGCGCTGGGCAGGAGACGCAGGTGCATCGGCGAGGGGAGTCGTGGGGTCTCGGGGAAGGAATCAGCGCGCGGACGGGCCCATCTCGGGCAGCTCGCGGATGAAGAGGTTGCGGAACGAAGCGCCCACTTCGCTCTCCGATTCGGCGGCCGATCCGTGGCGCTGCATGCCGATGAAGCCGGCCTTGGCGCGCTCCGCGAACGGCGGGCCGCCCTTCGGCTCCAGGGTCGCGGTGTCCACGTCCCAGAGCAGAGTCCCGTTGAGCGCGCAGTTCATGCGACTGCCGACACACGTGATGAGGTACGTGTTCCACTCACCGATCGGACGGAGCGCGCTCTTGGACGGAGCCACGGCCCCGTAGAGGCCACCCGTGAACTGGTAGGGCGCGAGCTTCGACCCCGAGGCCGCTTCCCAGTTGAAGTCGTCGAGGATCTGCACCTCGGTGCCGTTGAAGCTCGGGTTCGTGCCGTCGTCGACCGAGCGCAGGTACACGCCCGAGTTCGCGAGCTTCGTGAGCTGGAAGTCCATCCGCAGCTGGAAGTTTCGGTAGTTCGTGCGCGCCGTCCGGATCTCCCCCGCCGTACCGGAGTGCAGCGCTTCGATCACGCCGTTGCGCGCGCGGTAGCCGGCCGCCTCGAAGGCCTCCGCCGTCATGGGGCCGCTGCCGCCGTTCGGGACCCAGCCGTCCAGGTTGACGCCGTTGAAGAGCGGTTGCCAGCCGCTGGCCTCGCCCACCGCCGTCAGCGTCATCATCCCGCTCTCGTCGACCGTGAAGTTCTCACCGGCCATGGGCGGAAGCCTGCGCGCGCGCAGGTTCTTGAAGCGCACGGCCGCGTCCTCGGGATCGTTCATCCCGCCGTGGACCTGGATGCCGATCCGGCCCTCCGGCGTGAACGCCTCGTCCATGCCCTCGGGCACCTGGTAGTCGACGACGAGCTTGCCGTCGATCCAGCCCATGAGGTGCATCGGATGACCGACGCAGCGCACGCGCGTGTGGCACCACTCCCCCGAACGCCAGGCCGCGTCGCCGCCCGACTGATGGAAGAGGTAGCCGTTCGAGTAGATCCCGAAGAGTTCGCCGCCTGGCCTGTCATCCAGCGTGAACTGAGCGCCGCGCTTCTGCGGCAGCATCCGGACGAAGATGCCGCTGTCGAACGGCGCGTTGATCTTGACGTCGCACTCGAACTCGAAGTCGCCGAAGAGCTGCTCCGTGTAGAGCAGGCCGCCGCGCGCGCCCTCGGCCTCGCGGCCCAGGATCACGCCGTTCTCGACGGACCAGTCCGCGTCACCGTCGTAGGGGCCGCCCTTCTCGGTCCAGCCTTCGAGCGTCTTGCCGTCGAAGAGATGGATCCAGCCGTAGTGATCCTGCTGGGCGGGACCTGCGACCGACGCCAGGGCGAGGGGAGCGAGAAAGGTGTGAAGCAGCATGGAGAGTCGAATGAGGGGCCGTCGAGTGAGGAAGGCGGGAGAGATCAGGCGAGATCGCGGACGGCCTGCGCCAGAAGCGCCACGCCATAGCCGGTCGCCCGACCGCCGCGCATCGCAGGATACGCCATATCCACGTGGGCCCACCGGGCATCCGTGTCGTCCATGTGCCAGTGAACGAACTCGGCCGCGCAGCTCGACTGGGCGTTGGCCCGATTCGCCACGGAGTTGCGCATATCGGCGATCTGGCTCTTGAACTCCGCCCTGTAAAACTCCGGTGCATAGGGCAGCGGATGGACGAGATCGCCGCTCTTGCGGCCGGCCTCGATGATCGTCGCCTCGATCTGTGCATCGTCCGCCACGAGCGCCCCGTGCATGATGCCGGTGGCGACTCCCTGGGCGCCGGTCAGCGTGGCGATGTCGATGACGATGTCCGCGTTCAGCTTCCGGGCCGCGTAGCTGACGCCGTCGGCGAGGAGCAGGCGCCCCTCCGCGTCCGTGTTGTTGATCTCCACGGACTTGCCGCTGTGCATCCAGATCACGTCGTCGTTCTTGAACGACGCGGGCCCGATGGCGTTCTCGGCCAGGCAGATCACGGCGCTGACGGTGCAGGGAGCGCCGCCCTTGACCAGCGCGCAGAACGCCCCGAGGACGGCCGCCGCGCCGCCCATGTCCATCTTCATGCCCACCATGGCGCCGCTGATCTTCAGCGAGAGCCCGCCCGTGTCGTAGGTCACGCCCTTGCCGACGAGGGCGATGTGCTTGCTGCCCTTCGCCTTCGTGGTCGGCTTGTACGTGAAGACCAGCATCCGCGGCTCCTCGACGGCGGCGCGGCCCACGGCGTGGATGCCGCCAAGGCCCGCCCGGAGGAGCGCGTCGCCGACGAAGGCCTTCCGGGTGAGCCCGTTGACGCCGCGCAGGAGCTTGGCTGCCTCGTCCTGAAACGCCTTGGGGTTGAGGTCCGTGGGCGGCGTGTCCACGAGGCGCCCGGCCTCGCGGGAGTAGTCGATGACCGAGGACAGCCACTTGGGCGGCGTGATCGGGGCCTCGTCCGGGCCGATCGCCATGATCCCGAGCTTGGGGCCCTGCTTCGATTCCACCGGCGCGCTGGAGCCCGGACCGGACTTTCTCGTGAGCTGGAACAGCGGAAGCGCCCTGGCGACGCCGCAGGCGGCCGCGGCGAAGTGATCCGGGTCGTCCAGGAAGAGGAGAATGGCGGCGCTGCCGCTCCTGCCGGTGTTCGACTGCGCCACGACCCGCCGGATGGCCTCCGCCCGGGAGGGCGAGTTATGCCGCGACACCTCGTCGGGGAGCACCCCGATCGCCAGCTTTCGGGGCTCCTCCCCGGTCAGAGTCCCCGCCGCGAGCCCCGTGAGGCCCGGGTCGAGGTCGCTCGCCAGGTCGAGCGCGAGCCGCATGATGGGCTCGGGCAGCGCGTCGAGGAACGATCCGTCGTCGAAGCGCGCCTTGGGGGCGATGATGAGAAGGGCGTCGATGCCCTTCAGAAGGCTGGGGAGACTCTTGGTGATCCTGATCCGCGTCATGGCAAGAAAATAGCGATCTGGAACCCGATGCCGCACGACTTCCTTGCGGTCTTCCTGGTTTGAACTCACCAGCCAGGACGGACAGGGCGGTATTCTTCCGCCCCCGCGAAACGCGGCGGCCGGCCGGGTCGTCGCGTGTTTCGCTCCCTTGGCTCCCGAGCAGGAGTACCGCCGCATGACCCGTTGGACGACCGAACACAGCGCTGACCTCTATCTCGTCGAGAAATGGGGGCAGCCCTACGTAAGCGTGAACAAGCAGGGTCGGATCAGTATCTATCCGGAAGCGACCGACGAGGAGAAGGGTCCCGGAATCGATCTGTACGAGCTCGTCGCCCAGATTCGCAGGCGCGGGGTGCACACGCCGCTGCTCCTGCGCTTCGACGGGCTGCTGCGCGCCCGCGTGCGGGACATCAACCGCGCCTTCAACAACGCGCGACAGGAATACGGCTACGAAGCGCCGTACCGCGGCGTGTTCCCGATCAAGGTGAACCAGGAGCGCTCGGTCGTCGAGACGCTCATGGACGAGGGCCGCAAGCACGGCATGGGGCTCGAAGTCGGCAGCAAGCCGGAGCTCATCGCGGGCATCGCGATGGAGGCCGGCGAACACGCGCTGATGATCTGCAACGGATACAAGGACGACGAGTACGTCGAAACCGCGATCCTCTCCAGCAAGCTGGGCATCACGTCGATCATCGTCGTCGAGAAGTTCACCGAACTCGCGACCTGCATCAAAGCGTCGAAGGAACTCGGCATTCGCCCGCGCATCGGAGTGCGTGCGAAGCTGTCGATCCGCTCCTCGGGTCGGTGGCAGGATTCGGTCGGCGATCGCTCGAAGTTCGGCCTGACCACGCGCGAGATCGTACGCGTCGTCGACACGCTGAAGCGCGAGGACATGCTCGATTGCCTGGAACTCCTGCACTTCCACATCGGTAGCCAGATCACGCACATTCGTTCGATCAAGCAGGCGATGCGCGAGGCCACCAACATCCTCGCGGGCCTCACGGAGCTGGGCGCCACCATCCGCTGGTTCGACGCGGGTGGCGGTCTCGGCGTCGACTACGACGGCTCGAACACCGACTTCGAATCGAGCAGGAACTACTCGCTCCAGGAGTACGCGAACGACGTCGTCTACGCGCTCCACGAAGCGGTGCAAGAGCACGGCATCACCGCGCCGACCATCGTGACCGAGTCCGGGCGCGCGCTCGTCTCCCACCACGCGGTCCTCGTGGCCGAGGCCATGGGCGTGACGACGTTCGACGCCCACGACGACCCGGCTCTCCTCGAAGTCACCGAGGATACGCCCGAGGTCGTCGTTTCGATGGCGGAGCTCAGCGGCAACATCACCGCGCGGAACTACCTGGAGACGCTCCACGACGCCGGCGACCTGCGCGAGCAGGCCATGCTTCTCTTCAACACGGGCCAGCTCCGCCTCGACGAGCGAGCCCAGGTGGAAGAGCACTACTGGCGCGCCTGCCACGCGGTGCTCGCGATGGGCCGCAAGGCCGACTACGTTCCCGAGGACGTCGGCGACCTCGAGAAGGCGCTCGCGGACACGCTGTTCCTGAACATGTCGGTGTTCCAGTCGCTCCCCGACGCCTGGGCCATCGGACAGATGTTCCCGGTCGTTCCGATTCACCGTCTCGACGAAGAGCCGAAGCGCCGCGCGGTCATCGCGGACCTCACGTGCGACTCGGACGGCAAGATCCAGCGCTTCATCGACCTGCGAGGCGTCAAGAGCACGCTGGAAGTCCACGAGCAGAAGCCCGGCGAGGGCTACTTCATGGGCTTCTTCCTCGTCGGCGCGTACCAGGAGATCCTCGGCGACATGCACAACCTGTTCGGTGACACGAACGTGGTGCACGTCGACCTCGCCGAGAACGGGACGCCCAAGCTCGTCCACGTGCTCCGCGGCGATCGCGTGCGCGAGGTCTTGGAGTACGTCGACTACGCCGAGGCCGACCTCCTGCGCCAGCTCCGCGGCCGCGTGGAAGACGCGCTCCAGGCCGGGCACCTCACCTACGAGGAGTCCGCGCAGTTCTGGAAGCGCTACGAGTCGGCGCTCGCCGGCTACACCTACCTCGCGCCGCGCTTCGAGATCCAGGCCGACGAGGCGGCCAGCCTGACGCCGCAGCCCCCTGGGACCCCTTCTTCCGCCGCAGATTCCGTCGCGGCAGATTCCCCCGCCGCGAAAGCACCCACCACCGGGGCTTCCTCCCCGCAAGTCAACGACAACGCCCCCTACCATGCCGAATCAGATAGCGAGTCACGGGTCAACCGTTAGCCTCAAGCTCGAGGTCCTCGGCGAGGACGGAGAGGTCGTCGAAACGAGTGATCCCGACGAGGACCTGGAGATCGTGATCGGCGAGGGCGCTCTGCCCCCGTCGGTCGAGGAAGCGCTCGTGGGCGCCGAGCTCCACAAGGAGTTCGAGGTCACGACGCCAGCCGGCGAGGCCTTCGGCGAGTACAGCCTGGAATCGATCGTCACGGTGCCGCGCGAGGACTTCCCGGATGACCTCGAGCTCGAGAAGGGCCAGGACATCATGGTCGGGGTCGAAGCGGACGACGGAACCGAAGGCGAGATCGACGCGAAGATCGTCGAGGTCGACGGGGACGCCGTCATCCTGGATGCGAACCATCCCCTGGCCGGGAAGGCCGCGATCTTCAGGGTCACGATCACCTCGATCTCCTGACGCGCCGCCCGTAGCCGCGCCCCGCGTTCCGCGCCCGGCGCCCATGGAGCGCAGGGCGCGGCGCGCGATTCACGCGAGCGGGGCTTCGGCGCGGGCCGGATCGTGCGCGATGCCCAGCCAGCGCTCCAGCCCCGCCCGCGAGGCGTAGATGAGCGGCGTATCCAGGGTCGCCATCAGCACCTTCACGGCGTAGTTGGCCACGATGATCGCCCCGATCGGCTCCCACTCCATCCCGAGCCCGAAGCGCAGGAAGATGGAGTTCACGATCGCAGTGTCGACGAGCTGGCTGATCCAGGTGGAGCCGTTGTTGCGCAGCCAGAGGTGCTTGCCACCGGTGACCTTCCACCAGAAGTGATAGAGCCTCACGTCGAAGAGCTGCGCGACGAGGTAGGCGGTCATGGACGCGAAGAGCAGCGTCCCCGGGGCCGAAAAGGTGGCGTGGAAGGCGTTCTGGGTCGATTCAGGAGTTCCGAAGCCGAATCCATCGAGCATCCAGATGGGCGAGGGCGGCAGATGGATCGCGATCTGCAGGATCAGGAGCATCAGGAAGCTCATGATGAACCCGGACCAGACCATGAAGGTCGCTCGCCGCTGGCCCCAGATCTCCGCCACGGTGTCCGTCAGGAGAAAGGTCAGCGGATAGGTGATGATGCCCGAGGTCAGGGTGACGGTCGGGCCGCCGGACAGCCCCTGGAGAAAGGCCGGCACCCCCACTTCGAAGAGCTTCGTGCCGATGACGTTGGTGAGGACCAGCGTCACCATGAAGAGGCCCGCGAGGAACGCGAACGTGGCCTCGGCGCGCGGGAACGGATCGCGGGCGTCCTGCATGGCGGCATTCTCCCCGATGGGGGCTCCGAATTGTTAGAGTCCGCGGCCGATTCACGGCGACGCGGCAAGCGGCCGCGCCACGCACTCGCCCCACCCAGTTCCGAAGTCGAGACTTCGGCCCGAAACTCTCCCAGCATGCAGGTCATCGAACAGCTCAAGGCCATGAAGGAAGATCGCTTCCTGGCCATCTACGAACAGCTAGCCCAGGACGGCTACGGGCCGCTGGATGGCGAGGTGGCGAAGGTCCTGAAGTTCCGCCCCCTGGCGATCAAGAAGCTGCCGATGGAGAAGCGCGCGAAGACCGCGCAGTCCCTGCTGATCCGCGGTGGAAACGCCGAGCTCTGCTACGAGCTTTTCGGCACCTACCTGATGACGAAGACCAAGGATCTCGTGATCGACTTCCTCGATGGGACCGACGTCCAGCACGAAGAGGGCATGGTTCAGAACATCGAGGAGCAGAAGCCCGCGGGCGACAAGGTCGCGGCGACGGTCGCGGAACTCGACAAGAAGTACGACGTGGGCGACGTGACGCTGTACCTGTCGATGGCGGCCGAGCAATGGCCGTCGGTGCCCGAGGTCGACTCGGTCTGGCGGATGCGAGGGTAGACCCGGTGAGGGGCCGGGTTCGAATCCGGCCCCTTCATGGGGGCTCTACTTCTCCCGCTCGATGAAGTGACCGTCGCGAGTATCCACCTTGATCCGCGTGCCGATCTCGACGTAGGCGGGCACGGGCACGTTGAGCCCGGTCGAGCAGACCGCTGGCTTCAGCTGCGCCTGGGCGGTCGCCCCCTTGATGCTCGGGTCGGTTTCGATGACCTCGAGGGCCACGCTCAGCGGAAGCTGGATCGACACCGTGACACCGTCGATCAGCATCGCCTGGATGCCTTCGATCCCGTCGGTGATATAGAGCTCATCACCGCCGAGGTCCTCCTTCCCGAGGTCGAACTGCTCATAGGACTCATCGTCCATGAAGTACCAGCGAGACCCGTCGTTGTAGAGGTAGCTGGCCTTGTGGCGCTCGAGGTCCACGTCGCCGAACTTCTCACCGCTGCGGATCGAGTCGGTGTAGAGCTGGCCGGTCTTGAGATTGCGGAGCTTCGTCTTGTAGATGGTGTTGCCGCCGCGCGCCGTGGGCGTCGAAACGGTGTAGTCGACAATGATGCAGGGCTCGTCCTTGTAGACGAGGCAGACGCCTTTTTTGAAGTCAGTCGTTTCGATCATGGCGCGCAGATCTTACCGACGCTTTCCCGGAGCGCGAGGCGCTGGCTGGCATCTCGTGCAGATATGTGTCCCCCTCTGCGCCACCACGAGGCGCTTGATGGGGCGGCCGCAGGTCGGGCAGGGCTTGCCCTCTCGACCATAGACTCGGAAGAGATGCTGGTAGCTGCCCGGCTGGCCCTCCGGGGTCCGGTAGAAGGCGTCGAAGCTGGACCCCTCGCGCTCGATGGCCTGGCGCAGGGTCGACTGAATCGCCCCGTGCAGCGCCCGGGCTCGGTCCTTCGGCACCTGGTGAGCCGAGCGCTCCGGGTGGAGGCCCGCCTGGAAGAGGCTCTCGTCCACGTAGATGTTCCCGAGCCCGGCCAGGAAGGTCTGGTCCAGAAGCAAGGGCTTCAAGACCCGCTTGCGAGCCTTCAGCGCCCGGATCAGCCATTCCTCCGTGAACTCCTCCCCCAGGGGCTCCGGGCCGAGGTCCGCGAGGGCCTCGAGGTGGTCCTCCACGAATCGGAAGCGCCCGAACTTCCGTACGTCGAGGAAGCGAAGGGTCGCCGTGCCTCCCGCGGGCCCCCGAAGCCCCAGGGAGACACGTTCGAAGGCCCCCTCCCGATCGGCGTGGCCCGGCTGGGCATCCACCACCAGCCTCCCCGTCATCCGGAGGTGGCACAGGATCGAACCCGCGGGCCGGCCGGCACGCTCCAGATGGAGGACCACCCACTTGGCCCGCCGTGTCACCTCGGCGATGCGCGATCCGACCACGCTTGCCTCGAACTCGGCGACGGCTGGTCCGCCCAGGGAGCGGAGCCAGCTCGCCCTGGCCCCCGTGATGACGCGCCCCTCCAGGTGCGGCCGCACCAGGGCGGCGGTGGTTTCGACTTCCGGAAGCTCAGGCATCGCGCATAAGCGTAATCGAAGGCCAAAAGTCTTTCGGGGATCCTGCCGATAGCCCCGGAACCACCCCCGGCGCCAGCCCCCCCCCACGCCGCGAGCGAAGAGGACCAGCGATGACCCAATCCGACCTGAACACCCGCCGGCAGCCCACCGTCCCCCGCAACGACGAGGCCTCGCTCATCGCCTCTTGCCGGATTCAAGCAGGGCTAACGAGGGAACAGCTCGGGGCCCGACTCGGCGTCCCGGAGCACCTGGTCGACCTCTGGGAGTCGCCGGGCTACGAAGGTGTCGACCTGCCGCTCCTGCGGCGCGTCGCCGCTGCCACCGGCTGCGACCTGGAGATCCGCTTCACGCGGCCCAAGCGCAACGTCGTCGCAACTGCCACCCGCACGGCCGCCGCGGCCCTCGTGTTGCTGGCGTTCACCGCCCTCCCCGGCTGCATCACGGAGACGGAGTCGAGCCTCCGGACCCCCCACGCGGGCGCCATGAGCACCCAGGGCGTGATCATCGAGGGCGATCTCGAGGCGATCTGGCTGGACGTCCAGCAGACCGTAACTGGGATGACAAACCAGCCGCTCCTGAGCCGCGGCGTCGAAAAGTCCTTCACGACGACGGTGAACGGGGCCCACCTCGACGTCCTCGTCGAGCGCTACAACGCCGAGCGTACGATCGTTCACGTGAACTCGACCGACGCCGGGATCGCCGACTACGTCCGCCAGCGGATCACGCTCCGCTGATGCCCGAGAGGGTCCCTCCGCGGACCCGCCCCCGTCAGACGAAGACTTCCAGGTCGTCCCCGATCCTCTTCGCCTTGTAGCGCCGCGCTGGCGCGCAGGCGACGCCTTCGGCCTTGCCGGTCTTCGGATCGAAGAGATAGCGGTGCAGCGGGCAGATCGCGTACTTGCCCTTCTCGAGCGGCCCTGTCTGGATCTGGCCGCCCTGCTCGTGGGGACAGCGCGCGTCCAGCACGTGGACCTCGCCGTCCGTCTTGCAGAGGATGAGGCGCTTGCCGCCCGCGAGCGGGTCTCCCAGGTCGACGCTGCGCGCCGTCCCTTCCTCGAGGGTCGCGCCCCCAGGAACGATGACGCCGGATCTAGAGAAGAGTCTGAAGAGCTTCTGGAGCATCGCGACATGGTAACGACGTAGCATCTCGCCATGCAGCCGGTCCTGCTCCTCGATGTCGTCGGATTGACGAAGGCCCAGATCTCCCCGGAGATCACCCCCCATCTCCACGCCCTCGGGGCGCGCGGGTCGGTCGCCCCGATGGACTCGATCTTGCCCGCGGTCACCTGCAGCGCCCAGGCCACGATGCTCACGGGCACCATGCCGTCGGAGCACGGCGCGGTCGGCAACGGCTGGCGGGATCCGAAGAGTTTCGAGGTCGCCCTCTGGCGCCAGTCGAACGCGCTCGTCGACGGCGAGAAGGTCTACGAGGCCGCGAAGAGGCTGGACCCGAGCTTCACCTGCGCCAAGCTCTTCTGGTGGTGGAACATGGGAGCGGCCGTCGACCTCTCGATCACGCCGCGGCCCTACTACCCGGCGGACGGACGCAAGATCCCCGCGATCTACGCCTGGCCGCCCGAGTTCGGCGAGGAGACCGAGGCCGCCCTCGGCGCCTTCCCCTTCTTCGATTTCTGGGGCCCGAAGGCGGGGCTGCCGTCGAGCCGCTGGATCGCCGACGCAGCGATTCGGACGCTGCGCGAGAAGCGCACGACGCTCACGATGGCGTACCTGCCTCACCTCGACTACGACCACCAGCGCTTCGGCCCCAAGGCCGCGCGTTCGATCGAGGCGCTGAGGGAGATCGACGTCATCGTCGGCGACCTCGTGGCGGCCGCCGACGAGGCGAGCGCCGCCGTGATCGTCGTCAGCGAGTACGGGATCACCGAGGTCTCCAAGCCCGTGCACATCAATCGCGCGCTTCGCCGCGCCGGCCTCCTGCACGCGCGGAAGACGCCGAACGGCGACGTGCTCGATCCCTTCGGCAGCCGCGCGTTCGCCCTCGTCGATCACCAGGTCGCCCACGTCTACACCCAGGACGACGCGGCCACGGCCGAGGCGCTCCGGGTCCTCGAGGGAGTGGACGGCGTGCAGTCCATCCTCGACGCAGAAGGCCAGCGCGCCGCTGGCATCGCGCACCCGAACGCCGGGGACCTCGTGGCGCTCTCGGCCCCCGACGCCTGGTTCACCTACTACTACTGGGACGACCCGGCCGCCGAGCCCGACTTCGCCCGCACGGTCGACATCCATCGCAAGCCGGGCTACGACCCGCTGGAGATGCTGGTCGACCCCGCGCTCAAGGCGCCGATGCTCCGCGTCGCCCGGCGCCTCGCCCAAAAGAAGCTCGGATTTCGCTACCTGATGGACGTGATCCCCACGGATGCCACCCTGATCCGCGGCAGCCACGGGCTCATCCCGAACGACCCCGCGGAAGGGCCCGTCTGGCTCTCGACCCTGCCGTTCGGCCAGGGAAGGGAGTGCACACCCGCCCCGGGAGCGACGGGCACGGTGCCCATGACCAGCGTGAAAGATCGGGTCCTGGCCGCGCTCCAGCGCCCGCATTGACCTCCATTCATCTCGGGAGGCGCATCTATCGTCTGGGATGACTATCCTGGAGGCCCCCACACAGATGCTTGCCCTGCGCCTTTCCCCGTTCCGAACGGAGCCCGCAGCCGGTCGGCGCCCCACCCCAGTCCAATGAGAATCGAAAACCCCCGCACGATGAGGAGCCTCTGCGCCCTGGGCGCCAGCCTCCTTCTGTCCACCTCCGTGGCCGCTGCGCAGACGCCGCTCGAAATCGAAGAGGCCGTGGACCAGTCCGAGGCTGCGTTCGAGCGTTCTTCCGAGGGCGTACTGCGCATCGACGATGCCGACGGCAGCGCCCTTGGCGTCGTCGAGTCGTCGTTCGCTGCCCCGAACCTGCGCCAGGACGATCCCACGAGCGTCCCTTCAGAAGGCTACTTCTTCGACGAAGATCAGCCGCGCGCGTTCTGGCGCTCCCAGAACGGTCGCCGCATCGTGCACCCGATGTCCGCGCCGAACTACAACGACGATGCGTACATCACGAGCGACATCCGCGGCCACTACATGAACCACCAGTTCCCGCGCAACGGCGTGACGAACGGCGGGGCCGCGCGCACGTACGGCTTCCAGTTCCGCAAGGCGATCGACGAGCGCTTCCAGTTCCAGGTCTCGAAGCTGGGCTTCAACGACGTGCACCTCGGCGGCTCGGAAGAAGCTGGCCTCGACGACCTTGCGGTCGCGATCAAGTATGCCTTCCTGCAGGACTGGGAGAGCCAGACCCACGCGTCCATCGGCGTCGGCTACGAGCTGGGCATCGGCGACGATGACACGCTCGGCGGTGACGACGAGTTCCGCGTGTTCGGCGCCCTCAACAAGGGCTTCGATCGCTCGCACTTCGGCCTGTCCGTCAACGCGCTCTTCGCGACCGGCTCCGAGAACGTCAACGGTGATTCCGATCGCCTGTCGGCCCACCTTCACTACGACTACGAGGTGAACGACATGTTCAGCCCGATCGTCGAGCTGAACTACTACAAGACGCTCAGCAACGGCGCGCCGGTCACGCCGTTCGGCGGCCTCGACCTCGGCAACTTCGGCGGCAACGAGGACGAGGATTCGCTGAGCATCGCGATCGGCGGAGAGGTTCGCCTCCAGCGTGACCTCGCCGTGCGCCTCGGCTACGAGTCGCCGTTGACCGATAGCGTGGACCTCTGGGGCTACCGCTGGACCGCTTCGGCGATCTGGCGCTTCTAAGAATGCGTCACCGGACGCCGCTCCTTCAGAGCGGCGTCACCCGCAGGACCCAGTCGACATCCGGGTTCAGCGGGGCGCCCGCGGGCGGTTCCGGCCAGAAGGCCTGCGTGGGATCGAAGAACTGATCCGGCCCCTGCTCGATCCCCGTTCGCGGGTTGATCCAGGTGGCTCGGAAGGTACGGGTCCCGGGAGCGCCGCTCCACAACGGAGCCAGACGACCGGGCGAGACGGAGGCAGACGGGCCGAGCGCCGGCAGGTACACCAGCACGCGATCGCGCTGGGCGCCGCCGAGCGGGCCGCTGACCTGGGCGAGGACTTCGGCGTCACCGTACACGGGATGCAGCGGCGCCACCGCGCTCGTCCAGAGGTCGTCCGCGGCGCCGAACTGCCCGACGTCACGGAACGTGGTCTCGATCAGCTCGCGAGCGATGGTGGTCTGGCGCAAGAGCGTGGCACGAGTCCTGAAGTCCTCCGTGTGAAGGTCACCGCCGCCATCCTCCAGGGGGTAGAGCCCGAAGTACCAGAGCAGGCCCGCCCCCGAGAAGAGCGAGTCGTAGAGAACGCGACGCCTGCGATCCTCGGTCCCCGCATGCGGCGCGTTCGCCCACGCGTTCGGGTGAAGCTCGGACCCGGCTCCCGTGAGGTAGTAGCCCGGCTCGTCGATGTGCACGACCACGCGGCGTCCGATGTTCAGGAAGCGGCCCGCGACGTCTTCGGCGAGGTCGCCATAGAGGCGCGCGGTGCCGGCCTCGTCGCCGCTGATCTGGAGCGACACGCAGTCGATCCAGTTCGCGGCGCCGCTCGCGATCATCGCGCTGTAGAGCGAGAGATCGTTGTAGTCGACGTGAACCGAGCGCGGATGGCGCAGGTGATCCCAGCCGCGAATCCACGTGGCCATGTCGCGGAGTTCCAGCGGCGTGAACTGGGCGAACGTCGAGGCGCCGGGCGCGGCGTTCTCCTCGCAAAGCGTCCACTCGAGGCCAGGCAGGTAGCCGAAGTGCGCGGCGAGCTGCTTGAGAAAGAGGCGCCGCCGCGTGCTCATCGCTCCGCCGAGCCAATCGATGTTCGTGGGCTCTCGTTCGGCGAGCACGAGCTGGACGAGGATGCCTCGGGCCTGGGCGTGGCGAAGGACGAGGTCCCACTGGGAAAGCCGCCGCACCGCGTAGTTCAGCGCGTCGGCCGGGTCGGCCGGGAACCGCGCGCCGCCGCTGTTGGAAACGAATGGGAACGTGTCTCGACCGTCGCCGCCGAGGTTCATGGGCATGACGTAGATCGCGTTCGCCCCGAGGTCCGCCAGGTCATTGAGCGCGCCGATGATCGGGCGGCCACGGCCGCCGCCCCAATCGGGATCGCCCGCGCGCCAGTGGCCGCGATGCGCTTCGAACTCGTGGAGAAAATCAGGCGCGCCTCCGAATTCCCCGGGTGGCCCGCCGTCGATGCCGTCCACGGCGCCGTCGAAGCCAGCGTACCCGAGGAAGTTCTCGGGGCTGCCGACGCCCGCCTTCACGAAGAGCGAGCGATCCGCATGGCGCAGGCGCCCGGCGCCGTCGGCTTCGATCGGGCCGCGCGCGAAGAAGCCCGGCGCCCCCAGATCCGGCGGGTCGACCAGCAGCCGAAGCGTGCGGCCGAAGACCGGGATCCCCGCCGTCGAGTTCGGCGTGTCGAGGTTGATCGCTTCGCCATAGCGCAGGATCGCGGTCGCGCTCCAGCTGCCGGGGATGGCGGGCGGCGTGAAGCGCACCTTCCAGACGCTGCCGCGGCCGCCGCCTGCTCCGTCGCCCGCGAAGAAACCGGGCACCCGCACGATTCCGCCATCGGGACGAACGAGCCGCAGGTCCATCCTCCAGTCGAGCCAGGGGTTGCCGGGCGAGGCGTCGTTCTCGTCGGGCGCTCCCGCGTGAATCGGTGATAGAACGCCCGTCTCGAAGGTCAGCTCGAGCGGTTGCCAGGCTGGAACGCGTACGCCTGGAAGGGAGGGGAGCCCGCTGTCATCGATGGCGGCGGGTGGTGTCCCGCCTCCGCCTCCCCCGCTGCCACCTCCGGATCCGCCTCCCGATCCGCCTCCCGATCCAATGTCCGCTTCGCTTGCTCCCCCGCCGCAGGAAGCCAGGGCGAGGCTCCAGCCCAGAAGGGCCAAGGCAAGGCCGCGGCCAGCTCGCGCAGCGCCTCTGGTAAGGGAACGGTCAGCGCGGGGAGAGGTCGAATTCACAGTCGCCAGGATGCAGGAGGACAAGCGATGGCGGAGAAGAAAAAACTCTCCGACCCATGCGGTCCGCACTGCCGGCCTCAGGCGGGCCGATTCTCCTCGATTTTTTTGAGGAGCGTACGTGCGCCCGGAGCATCGCCCCCCATCACCACGAAATGGCCGGTCCAGATCGCGTGCAGCAGCATGGTGACTTCTTCGTCCGTCTGCATGTCCGCCGAGTCCACGAGCAGCAGCACCGGGTCCATGCGAAGGGCTCTGCCGAGACTGATCAGGAAGTTCGTGGACTGATCGGTCACCACCCGGATCGCGCCGTAGGGCTCGAGCTGTTCGGTCAGGCCATCGAGCTTCGAGGTCTTGACGCGATGGAGCTTCGCGCCGTCCGAGGACTCGATCCCCAGGATCTCGGCGATGGGGTCCAGAGCGCGCCGGAACTCATCCAGCTGTTCGGTGGACAGCGCGGACCCCGAGCCGTCGAAGTCGACCCAGGCCGCGAGCGCCTCCGGCATCCCCTTGCCACCGGGCGGAACCTCCCGGTAGAACCGCTCCAGCTCGTCATCCGGCGCGCCGTGTTTCCAGAGCGCGTACATGGCAGCGCTCTGCGCCCCGTGCGGCCCCGACGCGACGACGAGGCACTCTTCGGTCGCACGGTCGGTGAAGCCCACGGCGCAGCCGGGATAGCGGCAAGCCCCTTCCGTGGGCAGGGCGATCGACCGCTGCGGCGGATCGCCGGCTTCCATGTCCTCCAGCACCAGCTCCTCGGGCCAGCGCTCGATCAAATCGAACAGTATGTCGACCGCGCGGTCGAGCACGGGTTCCCAGACGGGCGTCACGATGCTGAACATGGGCTCCCCACGCTCTTCCGCCCGCACGGCGCGCCCACGCTCGGCGGTCCAGCGCATGAGCAGCCCGATCTCGGGATCGACCGTCTCGACGACCCGACCGATCGCCGCCACCCACCGCGGCCCATCGAGATCCCCCTGTGCGTGGCCCTGGATCCAGAGGTGGAAGTTGTGCCCGCGAATGCCGAACCAGAACTCGCCGACGATCCACTCGACGCGCTCCAGGTTCGAGAGCATGGCCCAGGCTTCCCCGACCGAAATCCCCGCTCCGGATCCAAGCTTGGCGTCCACCGCCTCGCGAAGGTCCGAGCGGTCGCGAAGACCCTTGGCTGCAAGTTCCGTCATGGTTTCGGAGCTTATCGACGCTCTGACAACAGCGAAAGGGTGCCCGCGCCCTCGAACGTCAGGGGCGCCGCAGCGTCCAGGCGAGGAAAGGGAGCGGCAGCGCTGCCAGCGTCATCACCACCACCGCGTTCGAGTAGCCGCCGACGAAGCCCGCGAGCACCCCGGCGAGGTAGGGTCCGAGCGCGGCCCCGGTGACCACCGCAGTCGATGACGCTCCGCGGATCGCGCCGTGATGGGCCCTTCCGAAGAAGCGCGCCAGCGTCGTGCCGCCCACGGCCCCCATCAACCCGTGGCCGATGCCCAGGGCCGCCATGCCCGCGTGCGCCAGGACCGGGGTCGGTGCGAGGGCCGTCCCGGCCATCCCGATCAGGAGGAGCACAAGGCCTGTCGCCAGGATGCGCGCGGGCTCCTTGCGGTCCACGAGCACCCCGCCGACGAGGGTGGACAGGAGACCTGAGGCTGCGAACGACACGAAGGTCGCGGCGGCGACCTCCTCGCCCAGGCCCGCCTCGCCGAGCAGGGTCTGGAGGAGAAAGTGAACGGCGGTGAGCCCCGCGCCGAGGTACGAACTCGAGCCGACGAGGATCCAGAACGCGCGCGTACGGCGCGCCTCGGAAAGCGTGAAGCTCGGCTCGGTCGGGGTGGTGATGGCGTCAGCGGCAGCATCAGCGGCAGACGCGAGCGGCTTCTTCTTCGGGTCCTTGTCGAGCAGGACGAACGCTGCGAAAAGCCCGATCAAACCCGCGCCCGCCGACATCCTCCACGCGGCCTCGCGCCAGCCATGACTCTCGATCAGCGCCACGGCGATCTGCGGCGCGGCGGCGATCGCGCCGGAGAACGTCGCGCCCTTGATTCCCTCGACCGAGCCGAGCTTCGCGTCGAAGCGGAGCGCTAGGGCATGGCTCGAGGAGAGCGTCAGCACGCCCTGGCCGAAGAAGCGCAGGAGATAGAAGGCGGCCGCGAGCGAGACGAAGCCCGCGGCGCGTGAGAGCGCGAAGCCGGCGAGCGCCAGGCCGACCGAGGCGACCGCCGCCAGGTAGCGCGGGCCGATCCTGTCCGCGAGCCTCCCCGCGTGCGTCAGGGACGCCGCCGAGGCCAGCGTTCCGATCAGGTACGCGGCCGCCAGGTCGGAGGCCTCGAGATCGAGGCTCCCGCCGATCGCCTCGGTGAAGTTCGAGATGACGAACGTCTGCCCCGGCGAGGAGATGCACATCACCGTCAGGGCCCCGAAGACCGCGATCGACCTTCGAGTGGATCCCATGGGCCGGGAGTCTATCGGCTATCGCCCGAGGCCTGTCATCAAACGGGCTCGATCCCGGCGTCCGTTTCTTTCAGGAAGCGGAAGTCGCTCGGCGACTTCTTGAGGTCCTTGAAGAACGCCTTGTCCTGGCGCTGGAGCATCTGCGACTCGCGCACGCCATCCGCGTCGCAGAGATCGAGCAGCACGCGACCGCGCTGGAAGCGCGGCCTTTGCAAGAGGCGCGCGCCCTCCTGCTTCGGATCCGCCAGGCCGAGATCGCGGCGCCGAAGCGCCAGGAACGAGTACGGCAGGCTCCGCAGATCGATGCGCAGCTCGCGGTGGATCTCGGACCACTCCCCCGTCGTGTGGACCTCGGCGGGCGCCTTGGCGAACAGGTGACACCAGTCGCGCTTGTGATCCGGAGTCAGCATGCCGCAGCTCGCCTGGTGGGTGCAGGGGCCGAGGACCTGGAAGTCCTGGAGCAAGGACTCCCGCTGACGGACGAGCTCGCGCGACGTACGCTTCGACCCCGGCTCGACCCAGAGGACGTGGCCCGCGCGGGCGATCGTGCCGTGCAGGACACCGAGCCCCTCTTCGTCGAGTTCGTCGAGCACGTGGCTCGCGAGCGCGAGGTCCGCCGCGTCCTCGGGAGGCTCCGTGACCGCGATCACCTGGACGGCCGGGAAGGCCTCGGCCACCGAGCGCCTGGCGAAGGCGAGCACGGCGTGGTCCCGATCGAAGAGCGTGATCGACTCGATCCCGGGCATCCGGCCGAGGACCTTCCGGGCCGCGATCCCGGTGCCGGTCCCCCAGTCGACCACGGTTTTCGGCGCGGGCAAGCCATGCCGATCCTCGATCTCGTCGAGCACCGCGTCCCACTTCCAGCCGATCCGCGCCGCGAAGATCTGGTCGTAGAGCTCGATGTCGCGGCGGTCCTGCCAGTACCTGGGGGCCGCCTCGCCCTCGGATCGGTCCTCCATTCCGAGAAGAGTGGCCCGTAAGTCTCGAAGTCGGTCGAGGTCCTGTTGCTTGAAATAGGTTCCCATGGGTTGCCCGGCGGCTAAGTGTAGGATATACACTTTATCATCACGCCTGTTCCGGTGCCCCTACAAGCTGCCATGGATCGCATCCACTTCGCCACTGCGGCGGTCAACCAAACTCCACTCGACTGGTCCGGCAACCTCGATCGGTGCAAGCGCGCGATCGCGGAGGCCCGCCGCCGAGGGGCCACCGTCGTGCTGCTGCCCGAGCTCGCGCTGCCGGGCTACGGCTGCGAGGACGCCTTCCACGCGGCCCACATCGAGCACCGGTCGTGGGAGTCGCTCAGCGCCCTCTGCAGCGACGTGACGGCCGGGATGGTCGTGGGCGTCGGGCTGCCGGTCCTCCACCGCGGCGCGCTCTACAACTGCGCGGCCCTCATCGCGGACGGCAAGCTCGTCGGCATCGCGGCCAAGCAGCACCTCGCCGGCGACGGCATCCACTACGAGCCGCGCTGGTTCAGGCCCTGGCCGCCGCAGAAGAGCGTGATGATCTCGGCGCGCGACCTCCCCACCTTCGATGGCGCGAAGAAGATCCCCATGGGCGAGCTCGTCTTCGACATCGGCGGCTACCGATTCGGCTTCGAGATCTGCGAGGACGCCTGGGTGTCGGATCGACCCGGCGCGCGCCTCGCAGCGCTCGCCGTCGACGCGATCCTGAACCCGAGCGCGAGCCACTTCGCCTTCGGCAAGCGCGCCCGCCGCGAGCGCCTCGTGTGCGACGCGAGCCGCTCGCTCCACGCCGTGTACGTCTACTCGAACCTCGTCGGCAACGAAGCGGGGCGCGCGCTCTACGACGGCGCCTGCTTCATCGCGGTCGACGGCAACCTCGAAGCGGTGACGCCGCGCTTCAGCTTCGACGACGTCTGCCTCACGGACGCCAGCATCGACCTGGAGGTCGTCCGCCGCGGCTACCGCCGAACCGTCAGCGCACCGAGCACCGTGGAGGACCCCGAGGGCATGCTGGTCGCGGTGCCCTTCGACTGGCCGGAGGCGAAGCCGCCCGTGCCTGCGAAGCCGCTCCCCGAATGGGAGCGCGGCATGGACTCGGTGCTCGCGTTCGAGGAGTTCACGCGCGCCGAGGCGATCGCGCTCTTCGACTACATGCGCAAGGCCCATAGCCGTGGCTACGTCGTGTCGCTGTCGGGCGGCGCGGACTCCGCGACCTGCGCGGCGCTCGTGGCGCTGATGGTGCAGCTCGGGACCGCCGAGCTGGGCGTCGAGCGCTTCGCAGAGCGCCTCCGCATCGACGCGTCGAAGCCGCTGGTCGAGCAGCTCCTGATCTGCGCGTACCAGCCCACCGAGAACAGCGGCGACGTCACGCGGCACGCGGCGGCGACGGTCGCGGAGGCCCTCGGCGCACGCTATCACGTGGTGGACGTCCAGCCGATGCTCACCGCCTACCGCGCCGCGATCGAGGCGGCGCTCGGCCGCGAACTCACCTGGGAGCGCGACGACATCACGCTCCAGAACCTGCAGGCGCGCGTGCGCAGCCCCTCCATCTGGGCCCTCGCGAACGAGCACAACTCGATCCTCATGGCGACGAGCAACCGCTCGGAGGCGGCCGTCGGCTACACCACGATGGACGGCGACTCCAGCGGCGGCCTCGCCCCGATCTCGGGCGTCGACAAGAGCTTCGTGCTCGCGTGGCTGCGCTGGATGGAGAAGACCGGCCCGAGCGGCATCGGCCCCTTCCCGTCCATGTCCGTCATCACCGCCCAGCAGCCGACGGCCGAACTCCGTCCGAAGTCCGCGAGTCAGCGCGACGAGGACGACCTGATGCCCTATCCCGTGCTGGACGCGATCGAGGAGCTCTACATCCGCGATCGACTCGCGCCGCAGGCGGTGCTCGATGCCCTCGGCGGCCGCTTCCCCGAGTTCGACCGCGAGGACCTGAAGGGCTGGGTCCGGCGCTTCTACGGTCTGTGGGTGCGGAACCAGTGGAAGCGCGAGCGAATCGCGCCGTCGTTTCACCTGGACGACGAGAACCTCGATCCGAAGACCTGGTGCCGCTACCCGATCCTGGGCGGCAACTGGGGCGACGAGCTGGCGGCGCTTTCGTAGCGCTGGCCCGGGCCTGGGTTGGCGACTTCTCGCTCAGGCTCCCGGAAAAAATGGCCGATCTTCAAGGAGCGGCGCCTCCCCCGGAGCCGACCGTTCGCCCCCTCCACGATCGACCACCGGGTCCGCGCCATGACCGACTCTGCCCCCGCTTCCCCCCAGGGAAGCTCCCCGACCGCCGCCCGTCGCAAGCCTCGGAACTGGCCCCTCTGGGTCGCACTGACCGTCGTCGCCGCCGCGGCAAGCGGGCTCATCATGGTCGCCGTGTCCCTGCGCGACCACGCCGATCAGCGGCGCAACGTCATGGTCGAGCTGACCGCGCTGGAAGTCGCGGCCACCGCCCAGCACACGGTCGTCTGGCGCGCGATGACCCAGCTCATGGCGGACGAGCGCATGGATTTCATCCGGATACGGGGCGAGGAGCAGCAGAAGCGCCAGGGGATCTACGCGCGTCTGGAAGCGCTGAAGGAGCTGGAGGCGGACTGCGCCACCTGGGACAGCCGCCTGGGCAACGAAGCCGCGCCCGAGCTTCTGGCGCAGCTCGAGGAGGGCACCCATCGTTTCCTGAGCGGCATCCAGGGTGCGATGGGGATGATGAACCTCAGCAGCGATCGCATGCGCGCCCGGCTCAAGTACTGGGACATGAACTTCGGGGAATTCGAAGCGGCGCTCGAGGCCCTGCGTGCGCGGGACGGAGAGGTCGCGACCGCCGCAGCGAGCGTCGCGAACCGCGTCACGATGGCGGCGGCGCTCATCACGCTCTTCGCCTCCATGCTGCTGGTGCTCGGCCTCGGACGCGTTCGCGCTCGCCGCACGATCGAGCTGCAGAAGGAGCGTCTCGACGCCGTGGCCGCCAGCGAGTCGCGCTTCCGCGAGCTGGTCCAGAACTCCTCCGACCTGATCGTCGTGCTGGAGCCCGGCGGGAGCGTGCGCTACGCCACGCCCTCGGCCGGGATCCTGAGTGACGCCGTCTCGACGGCGTCGTGCAACGGTGCCGTCGAACGCGAGCGCTCCGCCGAGGAAGCGTTGCGCGCGGCCACGGCCATCGAGCGCGCCATCCAATCGGGCGCGCACGACGAAGCGATCGAGGCCGCCGAGTCCCTCGAGTGCTCGATCGACTCGCTGATCGGACTCTCGGTCGAGGAGCTGCTGGCCCAGGAGAACACCGAGCTGACCCTCCGGGGCGCCGACGGCAGCGCGCGCGTGTTCGACGTCCGCGCCACCGACCTGACGGCGCACCAGGACATCCAGGGCATCGTGCTCAACGCGCGCGATATCACGGACGCGAAGCGACTGGAGGAAGAGCTCCGGCACCAAGCCCTGCACGACCCGCTCACGGGGCTGCCGAACCGCCGCCGCTTCGCCCAGCGCTTCGACGAGGAGACCCCGGAGGAGCGCGAGTCCGCCGCCGTTCTCTTCATCGACCTCGACGGGTTCAAGCTCGTCAACGACTCGTACGGCCACGGCGTCGGCGACCAGCTTCTGATCCACACCGCCGCGCGCATCGGCACGTGCCTCGGCGAGCGCGACCTCCTCGCGCGCCAGGGCGGCGACGAGTTCATCGTGCTCTGTTCCGGGCTCGAGGGCAGCGAAGACGGCGGGCAGAACCGCGGCGCCGACATCGCGCGGCGCATCCAGGCCGCGCTCGCGCCGCCGTTCGAGCTCGGCAAGGGCATCGGCCACGACAGCGACGACCGCGTCGAGGTCTTCATCAGCGCCAGCATGGGCGTCGTCACCGACCTCGTCGGGATCGACGCCGAGCAGGCGGCCCAGCGCGCTGACATCGCCATGTACAGGGCCAAGGCAGCGGGCAAGGCCCAGGCCATCGTATTCTCGGAGGAGATGCTGGAGGGCGCACCCGAGCGCCTCGCCCTCGAAACGGACTTCCGTCATGCGCTGGAGCGCGACGAGTTCACGGTGGTCTACCAGCCGAAGGTCGGCCTGAAGAGCGGCGTCACCGAGAGCCTCGAGGCCCTCGTGCGCTGGATCCATCCGACGCGCGGCTTCGTCGGCCCGGACCTCTTCATTCCGTTCGCCGAGGAGTCCGGGCTCGTGATGGAGCTGGGCCGCGTGATCCTGGAGAAGGCGTGCATGGATGCGGTGCGCTGGCAGCAGCACAACGTGGTCGTGGCGGTCAACCTATCCCCCATCCAGTTCCGCAACCCGAACCTCGTGGACGAGGTTCGCAACGCCCTCGAAATGAGCGGCCTCGACCCGAAGTTCCTGGAGCTGGAGATCACCGAGTCCGCCGTCCTCGGCGACGTCGAGAACACGATCCGGGTCATGAACGAGCTGAAGACCCTCGGCATCCGCCTCGCCATCGACGACTTCGGCACGGGCTACTCGAACCTCGCGCACCTGAAGCACTTCAACGTCGACGTGCTGAAGATCGACCAGGCGTTCGTGCGCGGCGGCAACGGCGGCCCGCTCGATCACCTCTCCGACGGCGCGATCGTCGAGGCCGTGATCGGGATGGCCAAGGCCTTCAAGCTCCACGTGGTGGCCGAGGGCGTCGAGTCCATCAACCACGCCGACGAGCTCCGGACGCTGGGCGCAGACTTGGGCCAGGGCTTCTACTTCTCCAGGCCCGTCAGCGGCGAGGGGATCGACGAGTTCCTGGCGGCGGAGTTCTCGTCAGGGGTCCGGCAGCCCGCGACCGCGGTCTGAGGACCCTCAAGGGAATCCCACCAGCCCGGGAGGCGGCGCTCGCCGTGGTGTTCTGAGGATCAGCGCCGCTCGATCCTGACCCCGTCCCCCACGCGGTCGCCCGGGTAGAGCAGCACCTCCGTCCCGGGCGCCAGCTCGGATAGGATCTCGACCTGTCGCCCGTCGCGGTGGCCCGGCTTCACCGCCGTGCGCCAGGCCCGGTGGCCGTCGAGCACGAAGACGAACCAGCCCTCCGCATCCTTGACGAGGGCGCCCTCCGGCACGAGCAGCACGTCCTTCCCGCGCCACTCCGTCACTCGGACCTCCACGCGGAAGCCGTCCTCCAGCCCGGCGCTCTCTTCCCCCGAGCTGGCGAGGTCCAGGATCACGTTGACGCGCTGCTCTTCGATCCCGAGGGAGGAGACCTTGGTCACGGCGGACGGCTCCACCCGACGCACCCGAGCGACCAGTTCGCTCTCACCTCCCCAGCCCCCGATGGTCGCCTCCATGCCCGGCCGGATCCGAACGGCCTCGGTGGTCAGGTAGTCCGCGACGATCTCCAGTTGATGGGTGTCACCGAGCTCGACCAGGGGCTCGCCGATGCGGACCGGGCCTTCGCTCATCCGGAGAACGCGCAGGACCTTTCCATCCGCGGGAGCACGAACGATGAGCATCCGCTTCGGAGGCGAGGGCGGCGGGGCTCCGTCCTCCCCCTGGGGGCGAGCGAGGAGAAGAGCGGCCGTCGCCTGCTCCAGGTCATACTCAGCGACGCGGATCGACGCCCCGGCCGCAGCCAGTTCCCCTTCGCGGAAGAGCGCTTCCCGCTCCGCATGGGTCACGCTGATCTGACTCGTGGCCGACCCGCTCCGGCGCAAGCGCTCCACCTCATCGCGCGCGGAGGCCAGGAGCTTCTTCGCCGTCAGCTCCAGCTCCCGCGCTCGCTTCACCGCCGCACGGGCCGCCCCCACTCGCGCTTCCGCCATGGCGACCGAGCGCTCGTCCAAGAGTCCTGGTGCCAGCGGTTCGACCGTCGCGATGTGGGTCGTCTGAGCCACGACGTCATCCCCCGGGTCCAGCGTGATCCTGTGCAGCAGCCCGTCCAGCGGAGCGAGCACGAGATGCCGCTCGCGGACGCGGGTGAAACCCTCCTCGTCGAGCGTGACGGTGAGCTCCCCCCGCGTGACGCTGGCGGTTTCCACGGTGACGGGCGCGGGCCTGTACGCGACGTAGACGATGGCACTCACGAGGACGATCGCGCCGATGGTAAACAGGATTCGTTTCACGGATCTGGCTGGCAAGGCGCCTTCAAGCGCGTGTCTTCAGGACCTCGATCAGGTGAAGAGTGTCGAGGCGCCGTCGGACAAGAAGGCCGGCGGCGACGGAAGCGGCGACGACCACGAGGATCGACATGGCGTAGGAGCTGGGATGGAGCACGAGGGGCAGGCTGTACATCTCACTGCCCACGCTCGCCAGGGTCCCCCAGGCGAGGAGGTAGCCGAGCCCCATGCTGATCGGCAGAGAAACGAGCGTGAGCAGCCAGAGCTCTCCGAGCAGGATCACGGAGATCTCCGAGCGCTCGTAGCCCAGCACGCGCATCGAGGCCCACTCGCGGCCCCGCTCGGCCAGCGCGATGCGGGCGTTGTTGTAGACCACGCCGCCCGTGAGGATGGAGGCGAACATCACCAGAAAGAAGGCCATGAAGCGCATGTTCTCCGCGCTCATCTCGTTGAACTGCCGCATGGCGTCGACCTTCGATCCGACGCCGGCCACAAGAGGCAGCTGGATCAACGTTCGCATCAGCTGCAGCCGCTGGTCCTCGTCCACCACCAGGTGGGCTCCGTTGATGGACGGCGCGTCGCCCGTCCACTTCGTCAAGCTCTCCAGCGGCATCCGCGCGCCGAGCCCGACGAACGAGGGGAACACCTGACCGATGACCTCGCGCCGGGTGCCGCGGCGGCCGTCGAGCAGTTCGATCTGAACCGAATCCCCCGGCGCCACGCCAAGCGCTGTCGCCAGCGTTTCCGTGATGGCGAGGCCCTCCCGCTCGAAGGGCAGGGCGCGCCCATGATCGTCTACGAGGGGCCGGAGCGTCGAGCGGGTGGGCAGGCCTTCGATCAACACGCGGCGTGAGCGAACGCCCGAGCGAATCCTCGCCGGGACCATGCGGTAGCCTTCGACGTTGCGGACCCCGGGCAGTCGCCTGAGCTCCTCGACTGCGTTGATTCCCCTCGGACCGCCCAGCGTGACGCTGACATCCTCGTGCTGGAGCACGTCGAACTGGAGCGAAAGCACGGTCCCGATGGAGTCCTGCAAGGCGAGTCCTGAGAGCAGGAGGGCTCCGCCGCTGGCGGCCCCGAGGACGCCGAGAAACGAACGCCCGGGCTGACGTTCCACGTTCCGAAGAATGATCCGCCAGGTGATCGGGAGCCTGCGGGCCAGGCCGATCCTCTCCAGGAACGTCGGTCGGTAGGCGAGCGGGGCGGGCTCATGCATGGCCTCGGCGGGGGGCAACGCCATCACACCCATGAGGGCTCGCGCGGCGCCGAGCAAGCCGGCGCTGAGTGCGATGCACACCGCCTGCAGCACGAGCGCCGGCCGTAGAACGGCGTGGAGGTCCGGAAACCTGAAGTTCCGAGCGTAGAGCCCCACCATGGACGACTCCATCCAGCCGCCGGCCACCACGCCACCGAAGGTCGCGAGCAAGGCCACGGTCAGCACCAGGCTTCCGTAGTGCAACCCGACGCTCACATCCGAGTACCCAAATGCCTTGAGGACCGCCACCTCGGCGCGCGCCCCTCGAATCATCCGACCGATCACGACCGCGAAGAGAAAAAGGGCCACCGCCATGAACGTGCTGGGAAGGACGGCCGCCATGGACCGCAGCCCGTCAAGCTCGTTCAGAAGGACCCAGTGCGACACCTGTTCCGAGCGCTGGATGGCACCGAGGCTTCCGTACCGATCGAGCACCCGATCGACCGCGGCGAGTACCCCCTCGATCGAGTCGCTGCCTTGGACGCTCATGGAGACGTCGTTGAAAGCACCCTCCATGTTGAAGGAAGAAGCCACCACGGCCTCGCGGGCCCACAGAATCCCGAACAGCTTGTCGTCGGGAACCACCGCGCCCGGCGCGACCGTGACCACGTACTCGGGGGACATTGCCGTCCCGACGATCCGGAAGCCCACCCTGCGCTCGTTGACGATCACGGTGAGCGAGTCGCCTGGCTGGAGCCCGTGGGCCCGGGCAAACGCATCGTGGACGGTCACCTCGTCCGTGCGCCCAGGCTCGGGCAGCCGGCCACGGAGAACGTAGGGAACGTTGAGAAGGCCGCTCGACGACTCGGGCAGCGAGACGAGCCGGCCGCTGATCGCCGCGCTGGAACCGGGGACTTCGAGGGTGATGGCGGCCACGACGCGCGTCTCGAGATGCTGCACTCCGGGGATGCGAGCCAGTTCCTCGGCGGCTCGCTTCGGCGCCCTCTCCAGCTGGCAGAACACGTCGGCGAAGCGCTGCTCTTCGTAGAAGGTCTCCATCGCCAGGGACAGCGAGTCCAGCGAGCCACGCATGGTGAGGAACGTCGCCACACCGCTCGCCACGACCAGCGCGATCGCCAGTAGCTGACCCCGAAGGCCCCAGAGATCGCGGAGGAGCTTGCGCTGGAGGGCTTTCGGGCGAAGTGGCTTCGGGCTCACCAGGTCAACTCCCGGGGCTCCCGGAGCGTCTCGTTGCGTCGGTCGCCGACAATTCGCCCGTCGGCGATGGAAAGGACCCGGTGGGCCATGTCCGCGATCGCCTGGTTGTGCGTGATGACCATCGTCAACGTGCCTGTCTCTCGATTCGTTCTCTGAAGCGCCTCCAGGACGAGCACGCCCGTGGCAATATCGAGCGCGCCGGTCGGCTCGTCGCAGAGCAGAAGAGCAGGCCGCTTCGAGATAGCGCGCGCGATCGCGACGCGCTGCTGCTCGCCGCCCGAGAGCTGGGCCGGGAAGTGGTCATTGCGCGCCTCGAGTCCGACGAGACGGAGCGCGTCCAGCGGATCCATGGGATCGTCGGCGATCTCCGTCACGAGCGCGACGTTCTCGAGGGCGGTCAGGCTCGGGATCAGGTTGTAGAACTGGAACACGAATCCGACGCGCTTGCGGCGATACGCGGTGAGCTCCCGCTCCACCGCAGCGGAGATCGTTCCGCCGTCGTACCGAACTTCACCCGAAGTCGGTGCGTCGAGGCCGCCGAGAATGTTGAGGAGCGTCGATTTTCCGCTTCCTGAAGGCCCGAGCACCACCACGAACTCGCCGGCGTGAAGCTCGAGGTCCACGCCCCGCAGCGCATGGACGGTCACCTCCCCCATGATATAGGACTTGGTCAAACCGTGAGCACTCAGCACGACTGAGCCCGGCGCCCCGCTGGGCGACGAACTCGACGGCGCCTGCTCGATAGGTACGGTCACCGCGAGATAGTCGGTGAGCCGTCATACCCTGAGAAGTGTGCGCGAACCATGGTTCACGCGCCTCCGCACTGATCGATGCCGATCTACGTACGAGAGCGTAGCAGCGGGCGGTGAAACGAGGCCGACCGCGGCTCTGGCGGTACCGCCCGGTTCCGTACCTCCGGGCGAGTTCACGTCGGGCGTGCAGCAGCCCGCGAGCGCGGTGTAAGAGGCGATCGGGAAAAGCGCGTGACGGGATCCGGGGCGCGGAGTCAGGGGGGAGTCACCCGCGACCCCTGCCCTTCCCGCCATGCGCTTCATCCCATCGATCCGGCCCGCCTCCCTCGCCCTTCCTGCGCTCCTGGCCCTCCAGGCCCTCGCAACCCCGGCTCTCGCTCAGCTGGATCAGTTTGCCCACCTCGGCCCCCCCGTCGCGCCGCCGGAGAACCCGCTCACGGCCGAGAAGGCCCTGCTCGGCAAGATCCTCTTCTGGGACGAGCAGCTTTCGGCTACGAAGACCGTCGCCTGCGGCACCTGCCACCAGCCCGCGGCCGGCTTCGCCGACCCCCGCGTGCGCTCCGGGCCTCCGCTCTACCCTGGCGCCGACAGGACGCTCGGTACGCCGGACGACGTCTTCGGCTCACCGAGCCTTCCGCGCGTCCTCGGCGATCACCTCTACGAGTCCCACGTGATCTTCGGCATGGGGCCCCAGGCGACGCGCCGGAGCACGCCCAGCGTCCTGAACGTGGCGTACGCGCCGCACCTCTTCCTCGACGGCAGGGCCAACGACACCTTCGTCGACCCGGACACCGGCGCGGTCATCTCGGCCACGGGTGCCGCGCTGGAAAACCAGGCCCTCGGACCGCTCCTCAGCGACAAGGAGATGAGCACCGTCGGACGGACCGCCGCGGAACTCGCCCAGGAGATGCACGTGATGATCCCGCTGGCGGACGCCGAAGCGATCCCCCAGGCTATGGCTCAGTTCATCAACGCGCAGCGCTACCCCCACCTCTTCGAGCGCGCGTTCGGCGATGAGGACATCACGGGTGTTCGGATCGCCCAGGCCCTCGCCAGCTACATGCGCACGCTGGTCGTCACGGACGTGCCCTTCGATCGCTTTCTCGCGGGAGACAGCTCGGCCTTGACGGCCCAGGAGCGCGCGGGACACGACCTCTTCCACGGAGCCGCACGCTGCTCGGAGTGCCACGGCGGCCCGCTCCTCACGGACTTCGCGTTCCACAACATCGGCGTCGATCCCGTCGGCGACGACACGGGCCGAGAGCAGGCGTCCCATGACCTGGGCGATCGCGGAAAGTGGAAGACGCCGGGACTGCGCGCCGTCGAGCTCACGGCGCCGTACTTCCACGACGGGAGCGCGGCGACGCTGGAGGACGTCGTGGAGTTCTACGACATCGGCGGGCTGCACACTGCCCCCAACCTCGCGCCTCAGATGGTCCCGCTGGGGTTGAGTTCTGCCGAGAAGGCGGCGCTCGTTGCCTTCCTGAAGCGGCCCTTGACCGACCCCAGGCTCGCGCTGGAACAGGTTCCCTTCGATCGCCCGCGGCTCTTCTCGGAGTCTTCGCGCGCGCCGCTTACCTTCGGGGAAGGAACCGCAGGCAGCGGCGGATTCGTTCCTCGGATGAGCCTCTTGGAGGGCGCGCGCCGCGCCTACGAGATCACGATCGCCGTCGAGCACGGGCGAGGCGGCGCACCGGCGGGCCTTCTGTCGGCCACGGCCTTCTATCCGGCGGGCGCCGCTTTCCAGGGAAGCACCCTCTACGTCCCCTACGGCGCGGGCTCGCGGCTCCACAGGACGATCCTTGAGGGCTCGGGGCCGGGCAACGGCCACGCGTCACTGCGCTACGATCTGGGCAGCGTGTCCGGCGCAACGGCCGGAACCCGCCTCTACTTCCAGTGGCTCATCTACGACCCGACGAGCCAGGGAAGGCTGGCCGCGTCAGAGGCAGCGCTCGCTGTCATGTTCTGAGGATCAGCGGGGCCGAAGCGTCACTTCCTGGCGGTACCGCCAGGAAGCGACGCTTCGGCCCCGGCTTCGCTTTAGCTGCCGCTGCCCACGGGCACCGGCGCCTCTGCGCTGACCTCGGCCATCTCCTCGACGGAGGGGCAGGTGCAGATCAGGTTCTTGTCGCCGTAGCCGTTGTCGATACGCGCCACCGTCGGCCAGAACTTGTGCTCGCGCGTCCAGCTCGCCGGGAAGGCCGCGGCTTCCCGCGAATAGGGGTGCGTCCAGCTCTCGGCGATCACCTCGCCCGCGGTGTGCGGCGCGTTCACGAGGACGTTGTCCATGCGATCCGCCTCGCCCCGCTCGATCGCCGCGATCTCGCGGCGGATGCTGATCATCGCGTCGCAGAAGCGGTCGAGCTCGCTCTTCGTCTCGCTCTCCGTCGGCTCGATCATAAGCGTCCCCGAAACCGGGAACGACATCGTCGGCGCGTGGTAGCCGTAGTCCATCAGGCGCTTTGCCACGTCCTCGGCCACGACGCCCGCGCTCTTCTCGAACTGACGGATATCGATGATGAACTCGTGTGCGTTGCGGCCGCTCTTGCCGCGGAAGAGCACGGGGTAGTGGTCCTCCAGACGCTTCGCCATGTAGTTCGCGTTCAGGATCGCGATCTCGGTCGCGCGCTTGAGGCCCGCAGCCCCCATCATCGCGATGTACATGTACGAGATCGGCAGGATACTCGGGCTGCCCCACGGCGCCGCCGAGACGGTTCCGAACGACTCTGAACCGCCCATCGCGACCAGCGGGTGACCCGGAAGGTACACCGCGAGGTCCTCGACCACGCCGATCGGGCCCATGCCCGGACCGCCGCCGCCGTGCGGGATGCAGAAGGTCTTGTGCAGGTTCAGGTGACACACGTCCGCGCCGAAGTCCGCCGGGCGGCAGAGGCCCACCTGGGCGTTCATGTTGGCGCCGTCCATGTAAACCCGACCGCCGTTCTGGTGAACGATGTCACAGATCTCGCGGATCGCCGTCTCGAATACGCCGTGGGTCGACGGGTACGTGACCATGAGCGCCGAAAGCTCGTCCTTGTGCTTCTCTGCCTTGTCGCGCAGGTCGTCCACGTCGATGTTGCCGTGACTATCGCACTTCACGGCGACGACACGCATGCCCGCCATCACCGCCGAGGCCGGGTTCGTTCCGTGGGCCGAGGTCGGGATCAGGCAGACCGTCCGCTGGCCCTGGCCGCGCGCCTTGTGGTAGGCGCGAATGCAGAGCATGCCCGCGTACTCGCCCTGGGAACCGGCGTTCGGCTGAAGCGAGATCTTCGCGAAGCCGGTGATCTCCTCCAGCGTCGACTCGAGCCGGTTCAGCATCAGCGTGTAGCCCTCGGCCTGATCGAGCGGCACGAAGGGGTGCATGTCGCCGAACTCGGGCCAGCTGACCGGCAACATCTCCGAGGTCGCGTTCAGCTTCATCGTGCACGAACCGAGCGCGATCATCGACGTCGTCAGCGAGAGGTCGCGCGACGACAGACGGTGGATGTAGCGCAGGAGCTCATGCTCGGCGTGGTATTGCTGGAAGACCTCGTGGCCGAGGTACTTCGTCGTGCGCGCGTGCGGCGCCGCGTAGCCGAGATCCACGCGCGAAGCGTGGTCGTTCACCGACTGGGATCCGGCGCCGAAGACCGCCAGGAGCGTCGCGATCTCGTCCGCCGTCGTGCGCTCGTCCAGCGAGATGCCGACGGTCTTCCCGTCGATCTCGCGCAGGTTGATGCCGTGCTCACGCGACTTCGCGTGGATGCGAGCGGCGTCGTCGACGTGAACCTTCAGCGTGTCGAAGACGGGACCACCGTCGACCTGGACGCCGCCGGCCTCCAGGCCCGAGCGCAGCGTTTCCGTCATGCCGTGGACCCGGGCGCCGATCTCGCGCAGGCCGTCCGGCCCGTGGTAGACCGCGTACATGCCCGCCATCACGGCGAGCAGCACCTGGGCCGTGCAGATGTTCGACGTCGCCTTGTCGCGGCGGATGTGCTGCTCGCGCGTCTGCAGCGCCATGCGCAGCGCGGGGTTGCCGTTGGTGTCGCGGCTCAGACCGATCAAGCGGCCGGGCATGATCCGCTTGTGATCCTCGGTCGTCGCAAGGAACGCGGCGTGAGGGCCGCCGTAGCCGAGCGGCACGCCGAAGCGCTGGCTGCTGCCGACGACGATGTCGGCACCGAACTCACCCGGCGCACGCAGGAGCGTGAGCGCCAGGAGGTCGACGGCCACGATCGCGAGCGCGCCCGCGGCGTGAACCTTCTCGAAGAACGCGCTGTAGTCCTCGATGAGCCCGTAGGTCGTCGGGTACTGGACGATGGCACCGAAGAGGTCGTCGAAGCTGCAGCTGGCGGCGTCCCCCACCACGACCTCGATCCCGAGTGCTTCGGCGCGCGTCTTGATGACGGCGATCGTCTGGGGATGGCAGTCCGCGCTCACGAAGAAGCGCTTCTTCTTCTGCCGCGCGGCCGTCCAGGCCATACCCATCGCCTCCGCGGCGGCCGTCGCCTCATCGAGGAGCGAAGCGCCCGCAAGCGGCATCCCGGTCAGATCGCAGATGACCGTCTGGAAGTTGAGCAGCGCCTCGAGCCGCCCCTGGGCGATTTCGGCCTGGTAGGGCGTGTACTGGGTGTACCACGACGGGTTCTCCAGGATGTTCCGCTGGATCACGGGCGGCGTGTGCGTGCCCGAGTAGCCGCAGCCGATCAGCGACCGCATCAGGCGGTTCTTCTTGGCGATCCCATGGAGTTCCGCGAGCACCTCGGCCTCGCCGCGCCCGTTCTCGAAGCCTGGACCCAGCTCGAGCGCACGGCCCAGACGGATGCCAGCGGGGATCGTCTGCTCGACGAGTTCGTCCAGCGAAGCCGCACCGATGGCGCGCAGCATCTCCTGCTCCGCCTCCTCGTCAGGGCCGATGTGCCGGCGGACGAAGGTGTCGGTGGGAGCCAGGAAAGAGGGGCGGGAGTCAGTCAACGCACTGAGCCGGGGAGCCGGCGGCTAAACGCCTGAGGGAGGTGCGGACCGAGGTCGCCTGTGACCGGCCCGTCAACGGGCTCATAGTCTACTGTCGGAGTAGGCGAGACTCCTCTTCCCTCGGCATTCCGGCCCGAATCGCCTTCCACCGAGAAAGGGCAGAACTACAGGCGGCGAGTCGACGCGCGGCGATCCGACGCCCATGCGCCCGTCTGCAGCAAGCCGGCCGATCCGTCCTGATTGGCCGTCTGCACGTGTGCCTCCTGGCGCAACGCCTCGCGACGAGCCTCGGCGTCCTCTAGCAAACGCGCCACGGTTTCCCGGATGGCCCGCGGCAGCTCTTCCGGCGTGCAATAGCGCTCCGGGGCCACGCGCCCCAGCTGGTGGACCCAGTTCTCGGTCTTGGGAGGCCTTTGCGCGGCGACCGGACGTGCGTTCATCGGCCTGCCACCCTCCGAAGGCCAGGTCAGCCCGGCCGGGTAGAACAGGAAGACCTCCCGCGCCTCGGCGACGGGCAGATTCCCGGTGGCGAAGGCTCGACCGGCGATTCCGCTGCAGTCGTGGAACGCGGTCACGCGGGGGTCCTTGAGGTAGCCCGAGGCGCGGGCGGCCGCGTCGGCGCCGCCGGTACGAGCCTCGTCCTGCCAGATCACGAAGAGAGCGAGGTCCTCGCCCGGATGCGCGCCCAGTACCTCGCGCCGCAGAATCTCGGCGCCGCGCTCGCAGCCCATGTGGGGCATCAGCACCACGAGGCGCGGCACATCGGCATGGGCATCGAAGGCCTCGCGCAGCGGGTCCAGCGACGCTTGGAGGGAGATCGGACGATCCGGCTCCGCGGCGAGCTCCGCACAGGCGGCCGCGCTTCCGTAGGCGAAGGGCGTCGCGCCACAGGGGGCCTGGCATCCGCCGAGGCCAGAGAGTGCAGCACCCGTGAGCGCCGCGACCACGCCGGCGCTTCCGATTCGTGCGGCCCATCCGGTCCGTGCGAATCGTGCGGCTGGTTCGTGCTGGCGCTCTGTGGACTTCATGGTGTCGGAGAATCTCGTGGGTCGCGACCGATCCCTTCGCTCGGTACTCCTCAGTACCGCTTTGGGCTATTCGGAATACACAGTGGCTGACGTTGAATCGAGTTACATTCCCATGAGCCTTTCGTTACCGATTCGCGACGCGGAACCGAGATCGGGCTCGAACGGCCCCTGGACGCCTCTGGATGGGACGAATCGAACCGGCTCGCAGGTTCCCCGGCGTCTTGAAGCCTGGCACGAAGCGGCGATTTTCACTGTTCGAATTGCGTCGAAGTCCCGCCGAATCGCCCTGCCGGAGCGGGTAACGTGCCTGTCATGTCGAATCGAGACCTGAAGGCGATGGAGATTGTCGAAGATCGAACCGCGGAGGCGCGCTGCGATCAGGGCTTCCTCACGCTCCGGCGGCTGCGGCTGCGGAACGCGTATTCCGACGGGACGTACTCCGAGCCCTACCCCTGCGACGTGGTGGAGCGACCCGGTAGCGACGCGGTCGTTTCGGTCCTCTACGAACGATTCGAGGGCCGCGTGCGAGTGCTCCTCCGCGAGGCGTCCCGGGCGCCGATCTATCTGCGCCGGGAGAAGAGCTTCGTGCACCCCGATCCGCGCGAGTACCGCTCGATCCTGGAAGTCGTCGCGGGCATGGTCGAGGCCAGCGACCCGCCGGGCGCCGAGGGTCTCCAGCGCCGCGCCGCCGCCGAGGCCCACGAGGAGGGCGGGCTCAGGGTCCGGGAGGCCTCGCTCGTTCCGCTGGGCGGCGAGACGTTCGCGAGCCCGGGGACGACCGACGAGAAGATCTACTTCTGCGCCGCCGAGGCGGCGCTCGACGAGCGCGGCGAGCCCACCGGCGACGGCAGCGTGATGGAGGAGTGGTCGCGCGTGCACCTCTTCGATCTCCGTGACGCCATCGAGATGTGCCGGGACGGGCGGATCCCGGACATGAAGACCGAGGTCGCGCTGCTGCGGCTGGCGGACCACGTCGGCTTCGTCCCGGCGCTCGATTGCTTCACCCGGAACCTGCCCGCCGAACTCCAGGCTCGGTTCCAGCCGCTGGGGCTCCAGCGCGCCCCGGACGCACCGGACGCACCGGAAGCACCGGAAGCACCGGAGCCCGCATGAAAGCGCCTCGCGTGGGCCTGATCGGAGCTCGACGGGCGCGTCAGGGGCTCGGCCCCTTCTTCGCGCGGGACCTCGTTGCGGCAGGAGCCAAGGTCGTGGCCGTGCTCGGCCGCACCCAGGAGTCCGCCAAAGAGGCCGCCGCGGCCGCGGCGAACATGATTGAAGGCGACGCCGAAACGCCGGCTGCCACCGCGGACACCGAGGCCTTCTTCGGCCACGAACTCGACGCCGTCTGCGTTCTGACGCCGGCGGGGACCCACGGAGACCTCGTCGAGGCAGCGCTCGCCCACGGGTGCCACGTCCTCGCGGAGAAGCCCTTCCTCTGGTACCCGGAGATCGACTGGGTCGAGCGCGCCACGCAGCTCGAGGACCGCTTCGCCGCCGCCGGCCTGGCACTCGAGGTGAACGCCCAGTGGCCCTGGACGCTGCCGACCCTGGAGGAAGCGCTCGGCCGTCCTGTTGCAGGGGCGCGTTCGCTCGGCATGGGCATGCAGCCCGCCTCCCATGGCCTGCAGATGATCGGCGACGCGGCCCCCCACCCCCTCAGCGTCGCCCAGGCCTTCGACCCGAGCCTCACGGGCTTCCGCGAGCTGAGAATCGACGCCGATTCCGAAAACGACCTCTGGATCCGCGGGACGCTGGCGGGCCCGAACTCCGAGCTGGAGATCGAGATCCATCTGGATGGGCGGCCCCTCGCGCCGGATGCCGGACCCCGCGCGGCGTGGATCTCCGTCGACGGGACGCGCGTCGATCGCTGCATCCGGCCGCGGGACTACGCGCTGTTCTTTCGCCGAGGGTCTGCGGTCTTCGACCTGCCGGATCCACTGACGCTGCGCGTGGCCGACTTCGTCTCCCGGATCCGATCCGTCAGCCTTCCAACCGCCGAGATTCACGCGGGGATGACGCCGGATCGCACGCTTTCGCGCCGCGTCGGGATGCTGAAGTCGATCGCCGACGCATTCGGGGCCTCCACCTGATTACACTCTTGCGCGCCCATGAAACACGCGATCCACAACTTCTCGGCCAAGCTCCGCCAGCCCTCCGTGGCGCCGACCCTCCAGGCGTACATCGACTGGCGCCGGGCCGTCCGCGCGGCACGTGAGCACGGCGCGGAGGAGCCCGCGATGCCCGAGATCGCGCCCGTTTCGATCAACCTCGATCTGACGACCGCGTGCAACTACCGGTGCACCCACTGCATCGACTGGGACATCCTCAACACCAAGCACAAGCTCGCCGAGGAAGACCTGCGCACGTCCATTGCGCTGATGCGCGAGCGCGGCCTCAAGTCGGTGATCCTGATCGGCGGCGGCGAACCCACCCTCTACCCCGGCTTCGTCGGCTTCACGAAGTTCCTGAAGGAACTCGGGCTCAAGGTCTCGATCGTCACCAACGGTAGCCGCGGCGATCGCCTTGCCGAGGTCATCGGCGATTTCGACGACAAGGACTGGATCCGCATGTCGCTGGACTCGGGCTCGAACGAGCTGTTCCGGGAGATGCACAAGCCGACGAGCAGCGCGGTCACGCTCGACGTGATCTGCGAATGGGTGCCGAAGCTCAAGGCGATCAACCCGGCGCCGCAGGTCGGCTTCAGCTACATCATCGTCTGGAGCGGCGCGTCGCGGGAGGAGCACGCGCTGAACGAGAACATCCACGAGATCGTGATGGCGGCCGAGCGCGCGAAGGCGGCGCAGTTCGACTACATCGCGTTCAAGCCGATCCTCGAGCGCCAGGAGGACGGCGCCGAGGTGATGAACCCCGCGAAGGCCGAGGCGCGCGAGCGCGAGGTCGTCGCCGAGATTCGCCGCCAGGTCGACCTCGCGAAGGAACTCGGCGACGGGACGTTCAAGGTCTTCGAGAGCACCAACCTGCGCATGCTGGAAGACGGCTCCTGGCGCGAGTCGACGCGCCAGCCGAAGACCTGTCACATGCAGGCCCTGCGCCAGGTCTTGACGCCGACCGGCGTCTACAACTGCCCGGCCCACCGCGGCGTGGACAAGGCGGTCGTCGGTCCCAAGGAAGCCTACGCCGGCGAGGCGCGCGCGGCCGAGACCGGCCAGTCCGTGGCCGCTCTCCTCGATCGCTTCGACGCCAGCCACGAGTGCCGCAATGTGACCTGCCTCTACCACGACGTGAACTGGTGGATCGAAGGCCTCGTCGAAGGCGAGGACGGGAAGGTCGAGGAAGCGGAAGAGACGGGCGACTTCTTCCTCTGATGCCGATCACCGAAAGCGAACCGATCGCACGCCAGGCGATCCCCGAGAAGCATCGGAATCCGAAGAAGATCCTGATGCGGCTGCCGAGCTGGGTGGGCGACGTCGTGATGTGCACGCCCGCCATGCGAGCCGTGCGCCAGGCGTTTCCGGACGCGGAGCTGGTCGTCGAGGGCAAGGACTACCAGGCGGACCTCGTGGTCGGGCTCGACTCGGTGGATCGTTTCCTCGTGGACCCAGGGCGCGGCGCAAAGGACATCTGGAGCCGCTCGCGGCTCGTGAAGAAGGAAGGCTTCGACTGGGCGATTCTGTTCGGTGAGTCCGAGCGTGTCGCCGCCGCGCCGTACCTGGCGCGCATCCCTGTCCGCGCGGGCTATGGACGCGGTTTCCTTCGCCGCTCGCTCCTCACCCACGACATCCCGCGGCCCAGGGACGACGAGGGCAAGCTGCTCGCGTTCTCCATGATCCAGCGCTACCTCAACATCACCCGGATGCTGGGGATTCCCGACGCGGGTGACCGCATGGAAACGCCGGTCTACGACGGGGCGCGCGCCACCGTTCGGAGGCGGCTCGCCGAGGTGGGCGTGCAGGACGAGGACCAGATCGTCACGGTCATCGCAGGCGCGGCGTTCGGCTCGGCCAAGATGTGGCCACCCGAGCAGTACGCGGCCGCCTGCGACCAGCTTCTAGAGCAGCGCGGCTGGAAAACCGTGCTCGCGCCCGGGCCCGGCGAAGAGCAGATCGGTCACGAGGTCGCCAAGCACTCGAAGCACGGCATCCATCTGATCATCGATCCGACGCTCAGGCTGTCGGAGCTTGCGGCGCTCCTCGTGCGATCGGAGATCGCCCTCTCGAACGACACCGGGCCGCGCAGCATGGCCGTCGCCCTGGGGCTTCCGGTGGTCGTGCCCATCGGCCCCACCGAGGACGGCCACACGCGCCACCACCTCGGGCGCCAGCGCGTCCTGATCGAGGACATCGAATGCCGCCCGTGCCGGGAACGGATCTGTCCGCTCGGGCACCACGAGTGCATGACGAAGATCACCCCCGAGCGCATGGTCGCGGCGGTGGACGACCTCGTGGCGGACGTCGGCACGGGGCTTCCTGCGTAGGGCCCGGAGGCTTCCTTGTCCGCCGAGATCATCCCCTCTTACGAAGAGCTGGCGCGGCGCCTCGCGACCGAGCGGCAGGGGCGCGTCGTCGCCATGACGAACGGCTGCTTCGACGTGCTGCACGTGGGGCACGTGCGGCTGATCGCCGAAGGGGCGGCCCTGGGTGATCTGTTCGTGGTGGCGCTGAACGACGACGCCAGCGTTCGGAAGAACAAGGGTGAGGGCCGGCCGCTCGTGCCGCTGGTCGAGCGCATGGAGGTCATCGCCGCCCTCCGCGGGGTCGACTACGTGACGAGCTTCAGGGAGCCGACGGCCCACGCCCTTCTGGAGTCGCTTCGGCCGGATGTCCACGTGAAAGGCACCGACTGGACGGCGGACGCCGTTCCGGAGCGCGCCGTGGTCGAGGGCTACGGCGGACGGATCGCGATCGCGGGCGATCCGAAGGAGCACTCGAGCACCGACCTGATCGGCAAGATGGCGCGGGCAGAAGAACCGGCGAACGAATAGCGCGGCGGCCAGGTAGCTGCGGGACGCGCTCCGCAGGTTACGCTGGCCCCCATGTCAGCCCCCACGCCACGCGCCGCGCTCAACGACGGCCGGATCACCTTCGCCGAGAAAGACCTCCCCCTCCGACGCGATGTGGGCTGGCTCGGCCAGCTCCTCGGCAAGCTCCTGCAGGAGCTCGGTGACGAGAGCCTCTTCCCCACCGTCGAGACGGCGAGGAAGCTCGCGCGCAAGCGTCGGCGCGGCGATGAGACGGCAGACGAGCGGCTCGGCGCCATCCTCGGCGACCTGGAGCCCGATGAGGGCTTCGAGCTCGTGCGCGCGTTCTCCGCGTATTTCGGCCTCGTCAACATGGCGGAGCGAGTGCACAGGATCCGCCGTCGAACGGAGCGCATGCGAGCCCACGAGCCCCAGCCCGGCGGGCTCCGGGACGTGTTCCTGCAGCTCCGAGACGCCGGGGTTTCCGCCGACGAGGTCGAGGACGCGATCCGCAGCGTCTCCGTTGAACCCGTCATGACGGCCCATCCGACCGAGGCGGTGCGGCGAACGCTCCTGCGCAAGGAGCAGCGAATCGCGCGCCTCTTGATGGAGCGCTTCCATCTGGAAACGCTGACCCCGGACCAGCAAACCGGCGTCGAGGAGAAGGTCGAGCTGGAGATCGCCAGCGGCTGGCAGACCGAGGAGCAGCTGCACGTGAAGCCGACCGTCGGCGACGAGGTCGAGCACGTCTTGTTCTACCTGTCGGAGGTCATCTATCGAATCGTGCCCGCGCTGCACGCGGAGCTGGAGCGCGCGTTCGAGGGTGCTTTTGGGCGCTCCATTCGACTGGACGCGCCGCTCGCGCGGTTCGCGAGCTGGGTCGGCGGCGACATGGACGGCAACCCGGCGGTAGGCGCGACGACGATCCGCGCGACGCTGAACCGGCACCTCCAGATCGTGATCGAGCGCTATCGACGGGAGATCACGGATCTCTTCGGGCACCTCTCGCAGTCATCGAGCCGCGTCATCGCGAGCGAGGGTGTGCACGCGCTCGTCGCCTGCTACCGGGAGCAGTTTCCAGAGGCGTTCACGAACATGCCCGAGCGGTACGAGGACATGCCGTACCGCCAGGCGCTCCAGGGCATCCATGCGAAGCTCGGCGCCACGTCCGACGAGGCAGAGCACCGCTACCGTTCTCCGGACGAGTTCGTCGCCGACCTGGAGGTGCTGGCGGCCAGTCTCGATGAGCACCGCGGGCAAAAGGCAGGGCTGCGACTCGTGGAGCGGCTCCTCGTCCGCGTGGGCACCTTCGGGTTTCACCTCGCCCATCTCGACTGCCGCCAGGACGCCGAGGTCCACCGGCGCGTCATCGGTGAGCTCCTCGGCGACGCGAAGTTCAGCGAGCGTTCGCGCGAGGAGAGAACGGAGCGACTGCGCAAGGCGCTCGAGGAGCACACGCTGGAGGACGACGGCGGAGCGGAGCCTTCGGACGAGGCGCTCCGCACGCTGGAGGTCTTCGACGCGCTGCGCGCGGCACGCGAGCGGCACGGCTCGGAGGCCGTCGGTACGTTCGTGATCAGCATGGCGCAGGGTCCAGACGATGCCCTGGCGATCCTGGCACTCGCGAGGGCCGGCGGCTGCGTCGACGAGAACGACCGGGTCCCGCTGGACGTGGTCCCGCTCTTCGAAACGGTCGATGACCTGGAGCGCGGCCCGGCCGTCCTCGCGGCGCTGGCGGCAGACCCGATCTACGCCGAGCACCTCGCCCAGCGCGAGGGCAAGCAGCTCGTGATGCTCGGGTACTCCGATAGCAACAAGGACGGCGGGATCACGGCCTCGCGCTGGGCGCTGCAGAAGAGCCAGGCCGCAATGGTCGAAGCCGCGGAAGGCACGGAGATGCGCGTGAGCTTCTTCCACGGGCGCGGAGGCTCGGCGAGCCGCGGCGGGAGCAAGCCGCGGGCTGCGTTCATGGCTGCGCCGAAGGGCGCCATCGCGGGCCGCGCTCGCACCACCGAACAAGGCGAGGTCATCCATGACAAGTTCGGTCTGCGCGGGAACGCGATCCGGACGCTGGAGCTCATCCTCGGCGCCACCATCGAGAGGATGGCGACCGGTGACGCGCCGCCCGAACCCGATCCCCTCTGGGTCTCGGCGATGGAGCTGATGTCCGCCACGAGCCGCGCCAAGTACCGCGCTTTCGTCCACGACGATCCGGACTTTCCGGAGCTCTTCCAGTCGATGACTCCGATCGACGTGATCGAACGCCTGCGCATCGGCAGCCGACCGGCGAAGCGACGCGCCATGCGCGGCGTCGGTGACCTGCGCGCGATCCCATGGGTCTTCGCCTGGACCCAGGCCCGCGTGATCTTCCCGGGCTGGTTCGGAGTCGGTACGGGACTCGCGGCGATCCGGGACCGTCATGGGATCGAAACGCTCCGCGCCATGAACCTGGGCTGGCCCTTCTTCGACACGTTCATGAGCGATGTCGAGATGGTGCTGGCCAAGGCCGACATGAACATCGCGGCCCGCTATGCACGACTTGCAGGCTCGGTCGGCGAGCGGATGTTCCCGATCATCCTGGAGGAGTTCGACCGCACGCGTTCGCTGATCCTCGAGATTCGGTCCGGTCAGGAACTGCTCGACGATGATCAGGTGCTCCAGCGATCGATCCGATTGCGCAACCCCTACGTCGATCCGATGAGTCTGATCCAGGTGGACTGCCTGGCCAAATGGAGAGCGAGCGGACGGGAGGATGCGGCTCTCGAACGATTGCTCGTGGAGACGGTACGGGGCATAGCGCGCGGACTGAGGAACACGGGCTGACTCCAAGGAAGCTGGCAGACCTGATGGACGGAAAGCGCCGAGCTACGGCGTGAATCCACCCCTACAGGCTCGCGGCCGAATGCGGCCAAAATGTCACCGCTGACAGGTTCAGGGGAAATATTCGGCTCAGAAGAGGCAACCGAGACCGAAGTCAACGCATAGAAGAGAAACAACCCGTGTTCGTAGAAGGTCGTTCCCTACCTGGATGGCGTTGTTCCTAAGAAGACACAGAAGTCCGCTAGGAACGCCACAGGAGAAGGAGTTTGCATTCACGGAACATCTTCATCATCGACTCAGGGATCCATTTTCCGGGCTCCCTGCTTCGCTGACGCATTCGTCCTCACGGGTCACTGATGGCCGACTGCTCTTTCCAAACAGTGCTATCCCGAGACCAGCTTCGAACCTCCATGGAACACAACCTTGACGCTAAGAAGCCTGTCGTGCCGCGGTCTATCCATAGCGGTTCGCGGCCTGTGATGCATACCGATCAGTTCGCTCGACCGGAGTTCGCCTGATCTTCACGGGGCGAGCGCTCGCGCTCGTGACTGCCTCGGGCTCTACCCGCTCACCTCTCTGCCACTCCGCCTTCCCATGTCCCTCCAATCCTCAGATTCTGCGCCGCCGGGCGTGAAGAAGCCGCCAGTCGCATCCGCATCGACGGCCTCCGGCGTCCAGACGGAAACGCAACGGCCGGGAAAACAGGCGCCTCGGAGCTCACCCAGCGAGTCGGCTCCGTCAGTGGAACCTCGGAGGCGAATCGTACTTGCGGACGACCACCCGATCTTTCTGGAGGGCCTGAAGCGCTTGCTGCAAACGGAGTTCGATGTCGTCGGCACCGCATCCGCGGGCGACAAACTCGTCGAGCTGGCGGCGTCCTGCAAACCCGACCTTGTCGTGACCGATTACTCGATGCCTGGGCTTACAGGCGTTCAGGCCATACGAGCGCTGAACGAACTCGGCCTGCAGTGCAAGGTCATCATCCTCACGATGCATGAGGACGTGGAGTACGCCCTCGAAGCGCTCGAACTCGGCATCGACGGATACGTATTGAAGCGCGCCGCTTCCTCCGAACTCATCTCAGCCATCAAAGGAGCTTTCATGGGTGAAAGGTGGATCTCGCCGGCCCTGGCCGTCGACATCATCAGCGCCTCCGCAGGCCTTGCATCGGGGAAAGCCGCCCAGGAGGTACGTCCGCTCGATCGTATCTCCAGCCGCCAGCGCCACATTCTGGAGGGGCTCGTTCAGGGCAAGATCGCGAAGGAGATCGCCGGCGAACTGAAGCTCTCTCGCAAGACGGTGGAGTACCACAAGTACAAGATGATGGAGCAGCTGGGCGTCAAATCGACGGCAGAGCTCATCCGACTGGCGGTGCGCAACGGCATCGAGACCTGAGACTCGCGCGCGGAGCTGGATGACGAAGCGAGTTTCAGCATGGATCGCTATCGTGGTCCCTCCATGCTGACCTTCGCCCCCCACCCGCTACTCTTCCAGGCCGCATTCCTGACGGACTTCGGGCGCCCACTCGCCGAGATCCCGGTTCCCGCCGACCTCGTGAGGCTCTTCGAGCCGGGCGCGACCGTCGACGATCCGACGAGCGGCCTGAAGCCGATGCTTCCCGAGGAGCGCGAGGTCCTGCGCCAGGACGTGCGCGATCTCCTTCGCCACGGGGGCCACAAGCCGACAGGTCGAGGAAAGCCCTCCTCGGAGTACCTCGTGCGTGCGCAAGCGGAGGGGAAGATCCCGTCGATCAACCTGGCCGTGGACGCGTGCAATGCGGTGAGCCTGCACAGCGGCCTCCCGATCAGCGTGATCGATCTGGACCTTGCCCAACCACCGCTCGAGGTGTCGATCGCCGGAGACGAGTCGTACGTCTTCAACGCGAGTGGCCAGGAGATCTCCCTTCGCGGGCTTCTCTGCCTGCGCGATGCAGCGGGCCCGATCGCGAACGCGGTGAAGGACTGCCACCGCACAAAGACCTCGCCAGCCACCACGCAAACGCTGACCATCCTCTGGGCTCCGATCGCTCACGCCGAACACGCCGAGAAAGCCAAGACCTACTACCAGGCTCTCTTGACGCGAACGCCAGGCACCACCATCACTCCACGGACCTGAGTGCCCAGTCGAACCTCCCCCAGCATGCATCGACCCCACTGGCATACGTACGACGCGGAGATCGATGAATCTCCGGCAAGGATCACGTGCGACCTCGCCTACTTCGACCGAGAACTCCGCTCTGGTTCCTCGACGGCGCTGTTGATCCTGGGAGCGCCCCTGCAGGAACCGACCGAAGCAGGCCTCGCCACGGAGGAGGAGTCGCAGACGATCGCCAACGCGACGAGCCGTATCGGGGAGTCCCTCCCCCCAACAACTCTTCAGGTAGGAGGATGGACGGCGGCAGGCTCGTGGCAAGTGGCGCTCTACACGCCGTCTGACCTGAACGAGAACCTGATCCCGACGCTGGAGTCGATCGTGAAGGAGGGTGGCTGGGAGATGTGGATCCACGCCGAGCCGGACCCAAACTGGCACCACTACGAGACCTTCCTCCAGCCGCCGACAAGAACCCGTCTGAAGGCGATCAACGATCGAGCCCTCACCTCCCTGAGACGAGCGGGCCACGATCTGACGCAGCCAAGAAAGATCGCGCACAAGCTCTCTTTCCCGTCGAGGGAGGCGGCAGAACTGGCCCTCTCGTCGCTCCACCTGCTGGGCTTCGAACCCACCACTCCCCCCAAGACGAGAAAGGACCACTACACCACCGCCCAGGTCCAACGCGAAGACCCCCCCAACGTCCTCCCAGCCCTGACAGAAATGCTCTCGGAAGTCTGCGCCCCCTTGGACGGAGACCACATCAAGTGGATCGCGACGAGCTAGTGCCCTGAATCAGAAGTTCGTCGCATTAGTTTCAGTCTGTTTCGTTTCGTAGCAAGGCGTCCGAACCGCAGTGCGTAGCAGTAGTTCCGTCCAAGGTTCGGCAACGCAGCTACGGAGCGAAACAGGCGAAACTAATACGACGAACTTCTGATTCAGGGCACTGGAGAAAAGACCTATCAAGAAGCGAGTCCAAGCCCAAGCCGAGCCCGAGCCCAAGCCTGCTCTCGAAGATCTGACCCATGCCCCCAGAGCCCTGCCCCCAGAGCCCTGCCCCCTGCTCATCTGAGATCTGCTCTCAGCTAGATCGGCGAAGCCGATCCGCCCAACGCACATCCGCGTCAGCGGATGTCGCATGGACATCCAAATTCAATGAAGCGGGGTGGTTCGCTACGCGAACCACCCCGCTTCATTGAATTTGGTCGGGCCGAGAGGATTCGAACCTCCGACCTCTGCAACCCCATTGCAGCGCGCTACCAAACTGCGCCACGGCCCGACGATGGGGGGAGAGGGTAGGGGGGAGGGGGGGTGAGGTCAATGGAGAGGATGGGGAAAGAGATGGGGATCGTATCCCCCACCCCAAAACCCATCCAACCGCTACCCTGACCCCCCATGCCCCGCACCATGCGCCCCCAAGCCCGACGGGCCTCCCGAGTCCGCCGGCGCCACCGAACCTGGATGAGGGCCATGACCCTCGCCACGGTCGGCTGGGGGATCGTCTGGGGCTCCCTGGCCGTCGCCAAGATCGGCTGGGCCCCGCCCGCGCCCTGGGTCTACGCCGCCGCCGGCATCCCAGGGATCCTCGGCCTCGTGTATGCCTTCCTGACGATCCGCGCGCGCCGGACGTGGCTCTTCATGGCGCTCGTCGCCATCTTCGCTAACGGCTCACTGATCGCGCTCCCGTTCCTCTTCGGAGCGGAGTTCACAGAGGCCCTGGCGAGCATGCAAGAGCAAGACCCGGCTCAGACGAGTCGCTCCGCACCGTAGAGCATCATCACTCCAGTCACGGTCGCCGCGAGCGTGAGCACGAGCGCGACGTAGGCCCCGAAGTGATGGATCCGCGGCCGGATCTTGCCGCGCATCGCGAGCGGCCCTGTCACCAGCGGCCACAGGTACGCCGCCGTGGTGACGCGCGCCAGCGTGAGGTGAATGGGCGTGATCATCCCGGCCTTCTCGAGGTCGTAGAGTTCCCCCACCTTCAGCGCGAAGTAGATCGCCACGCCCAGCCCGGAAACCGCAGCCGTCACGAAGGCAATGTGCATGGGAATCTTGCGCTTTCGCCCCGTGATCGCGGCTCCGACGAGCATGCCGACGGTCACGAGCAGCGCACCGAGGAATCCATACACGGGACTCAAGCGTCGAGCCCTTCGAAGAGACCGTCCATCTCGCCCGTCGGCTCTCGCCGCATCAGATCGAGCACGGCCTCGCGAGGGTCCTTGCCCTCGAACAGAACGGCGTGAACCTGCTCGGCAATGGGCATCGAGACGAGGTCCTCGTTGGCTTCGGGGCCGAACAGCGCCTTCGTCGTCCAGACTCCCTCCGCGACCATGCTCATCTCGTCGAGCACTTGCTGGAGCGTCTTGCCTCTGCCGATCGCCTCGCCGACGGCGCGGTTGCGCGAGTGCTGCGACATGCACGTCGTGACAAGATCGCCCAGCCCCGCGAGCCCGAAGAAGGTGCGAACGTCCGCGCCGCGCGCGCGTCCGAAGCGAGCGATCTCGACGATGCCGCGCGTGAGAAGCGCGCTCTTCGCGTTGTCACCCAGTCCGAGTCCGTCGCAGATGCCAGCGGCGATCGCGATGACGTTCTTCAGCGCCCCAGCCAGCTCGGCTCCGTAGCCATCGGGCGTCGTGTAGACGCGGAAGGTCTCCCCGTTGAAGGCCGTTTGAACGAGGCGCGCAAAGTCCTCGTCCTCGCAGCCCGCGACGACGGAGGCGGGAAGATCGCGCGCGACCTCCTCGGCGTGGCTCGGCCCCGTGAGGACACAGATCGTTCGCTCGCCCAGGACCCTCCGAAGGATCTGGCTCGGCGTGCGGAACGTATCGATCTCGAGGCCCTTGCTCGCGGTCACGATCGGAAGGTCGCCGCGTAGCGCATCCTCGAAGCGCGCCGCGACCTGCGCCACGTACTGCGTCGGCACCACGGAGACGACGAGATCGACGCCCTCCGAGGCGCCGAACGGGTCCGCGCTCGTATGCAGGTTGTCGGGGAATCGAATCCCCGGGAGGAACTTCACGTTCTCTCGCGCGTCCCCGATCCTCTTCGCTTGCTCGGGGAAGGCGCTCCAGAGGGTGGTCTCGATCGAATTGCTGGCGAGGCGCAGCGCGAGCGCGGTGCCCCACGATCCGTCTCCTATCACCAGGGCTTTCCGGATGCCCGCATCGTTCGCAGTCGTCATGGTGGGTCTCAGATGGAAGGTTTGGCGCCGATTCGAGGCTCGGTGCCAGCACGGATACGCGCGATATTGGCTCGATGGCGAACGAGCACGAGAACGGTGAGAAGAGCGCAGGCTCCGGCGAACGCGGGAGCCCCGGGGACGAGCCACGCGGCAACGATCGGGAACGCGAGTCCCATGGCGATGGACGCCAGGCTGACCATGCGCAACGCGCCGAGCAGCGCGACCCAGACGAGGCCGGAAGCCACGAAGACCATGGGCTCGATGCCGACGATGGCGCCACAACCTGTCGCCACCCCCTTGCCGCCGCGAAACTTCAGGTAGATCGGGAAGCAGTGCCCGACCACCGCCGCGACGCCGCAGAGGGACTCGGCGAGGAGCGGCGTGTGGACGTTCAGGTCCGCGGCGTACTTCGACAGGAAGAGCGTGGGGACGAGCCCCTTTCCGAAGTCGAGCAGGAACGCGACGAGCCCCAGCGGCTTCCCGAGCACGCGCATGGCGTTGGTCGCGCCGATGTTGCCGCTCCCGACCTCGCGCAGATCGACGCCCTTGATGAGCCGGGCCATCACGAGCCCGAAGGGCACGGACCCGAGCAGGTACGAGGCGAGGAGGGCGAGAAGGGTGGGGAGCATCGGAGAGAGAGAGAGCCCGGCCGGATGAGCCCGCAGAAGGCCCGAAGGAGACTCGGCGGAGACTCGAAGGGCCCCGCCGGCGATCGGAGGAGGTCGGGCCAAAGAGGATATCCGGACCCGCAACCTCCCGTACACTCTTCCGCCATGACCTCACCACGGATTGCCGGTGGCCTGCGAATTGGCGTCGATACCGGCGGCACCTTCACGGACCTCGTGCTCACCGGGCCCGGGATCGCGCCGAGAATCGCCAAGGTGCGGTCGACGCCCGAGGATCCGGGGCGCGCGTTGCTGGAGGGGCTCGAGGCCCTCGGCGTACCGGGCGCGAAGGGCGCCACTGTGATCCACGGGACCACGGTCGCGCTGAACGCGCTCCTCACCGGCCGGGTCGGGAAAGCCGCCCTGGTCACCAACCGCGGCTTCCGAGATCTCATCGAGATCGACCGTCAGGCGCGCCCGGATCTCTACGCCCTCGAGCCGCAGCGCCCGCTCCCGCTCGTGCCGCGAAACCTTCGCTTCGAGGTCGCCGAGCGCGCCTGGCCGGCGGACGTGACGGACGAGGCGCTCGGCACGCGCGGCCCACTCGTCGTGGTCGAGGCTCTCACCGACGAGGAGATCGAGCGCGTCTGCCGGACCGTCCTGGCGAGCGGAGCGACCAGCGTGGCCGTCTGCCTCCTGCACAGCTACGCCCATCCGGAGCCCGAGCGCAGGCTCGCGGCGCGCCTGCGGGACGCGGGTCTGTACGCCACCGCGTCCTCCGAGCTGGTCGCCGAATACCGCGAGGCCGAGCGCTTCTCGACGGCAGTGGCCAACGCAGCGCTGACGCCGGTCGTCGCCGACTACCTCGGACGCCTCGGCGAGGCGCTGCCCGAGGCTCGCCTGGAGATCCTGCAGAGCAGCGGCGGCGGACTCGACGCGGCGCGCGCGGCGATCGAGCCCGTCAGAGTGCTCCTGTCCGGGCCAGCCGGGGGCGTGATCGGCGCCGCCGCAGCGGCCCGGGCCGCAGGGCTCGGCGCGATCGCGACGCTGGACATGGGTGGAACGAGCACCGACGTCGCGTTCCACCAGGAGGGTGAGGGCCTGGGCAGCCTCGGCGAGGACGTCCGCGTCGCCGGCCACTCGATCGCGGTGCCGACGCTCGACATGCACACGATCGGCTGCGGCGGTGGGTCCATCGCGCGCGTCGACGAGGGCTCGGTCCTGCGCGTCGGCCCGGAAAGCGCGGGCGCCGATCCGGGTCCGGTCGCGTTCGGGGGCGGCGGCACGCAGCCGACGGTCACCGACGCCTACATCGTACTTGGCCGCGTCCCGCTGACGCCCCACCCGGGCGGCTTCCTGGGAGGCGAGCTGCGCCTCGACCGAGACGCAGCGCTCCGCGCCTACGAAATGCTCGCGCGCGAGCTGGGCGAGGGCGTCACGGCCATCCAGGCGGCCCAGGCCGTCCTGGCCTCCGTGCGCGCCTCGATGCGCCGCGCGCTCGGCGTGATGACGATGCAGCGCGGACGCGATCCGCGCACGACGCCCCTCGTGGCGTTCGGCGGCGGCGGGGGGCTCGCGGCGTTCGATCTGGCCTCGGCGCTCGGCATGCCCCTCGCGCTCGTGCCGCCCATGCCAGGGGTGCTCTCGGCCTACGGGATGACGACCGCACGGCGCACGGCGGATCGCTCGCGAACGGTGCTGCGGCGGCTGGGCGACACGAACTTCGAGGCCCGCGAGGCGCTTCTCGACGAGCTGCGAAAGGACGCGACCGAGACACTGCTCGCTGGCGGGGCCGGGGCCGGCGATGCAGCGCTGGAAGCAGAAGCGCGGCTCTCGCTGCGCTATCGCGGCCAGTCGTACGAGCTCTCGCTCAAGAACGAGCCCGAACTCGAAGCCGCTTTCCATGCGGCCCACGAAGCGCGCTTCGGCTGGCAGCTCGAGGGCCACGGGATCGAACTCGTTCACGCGCGAGCGCGGGTCAGCGTGGTTGCGCCGGAAGAGGATTCCGTTTCGGCAGATCCGGGCTTCGCGGACGAGTCGGAGGCTCTCGTCGGTGAACAGCTCGCGTGGTTCGACGGGCCCGATCCGGTGATGACCCCCATCCATGACCGCCGTTTCCTGCGACCAGGAGCCGAGATCTTCGGCCCCGCGATCATCGACGAGTACTCGGGAACGACGGTCGTTCCTCCAGGCGCGCGCGCGAGGCTCAGCGGCGACGTCGCAGGCGGCGCTCTCCTCCTCGAAGCCGTGGAACCCTCCCGATGAAGCTCAAGATATACCAGGTGGACGCGTTCAGCGAGGGCCCGTTCACGGGCAACCCGGCCGCGGTCGTTCCGCTCGATCACGCGATCGACGCCGGGCTGATGCAGAAGATCGCCGAGGAGAATCACCTCTCCGAGACCGCGTTCACGATGCCGATCCCGGGGGCCGGGGAGGTCGGCGAGGACATGGCGCCTGCGTTCGCCCTGCGCTGGTTCACGCCGACGACCGAGGTGGACCTCTGCGGGCATGCGACCCTCGGTGCGGCCGCCGCGCTCCGGACGGCGGGCCTCGTCCCCGAGGGCGCGGCCTCCGTTCACTTCTCGACGAAGAGCGGGCTGCTGATCGCCAGGTACACGGGAGAGGACTCCGTCGAGATCGACCTGCCTGCGGCTATTTCGACGAAGCCGATCCCTTCGGAGCTGGCGGCGCTGACGGAGCGAGCCCTTGACGTTCGGGTGCTCTCCGCCTACGACCAGCGGTACGTCTTGGCCGTCCTCGAGTCCGAGGAAGCGGTGGCGAGCCTCGACCCCACCGAAGCAGCGCTGCGGGAGGTCGGCAAGCCCGTCATCGCGACCGCCCCGGGAGACGCTCCCGAGGTGGACTTCGTGAGCCGGTTCTTCGCGCCGACGCTGGGCGTTCCCGAGGATCCGGTGACCGGGTCCGCTCACTGCCAGCTGGTCCCATTCTGGGCGGCGACGCTTTCGAAGCGGACGCTCGTGGCGCGGCAGATCTCGGCGCGGGGCGGGCGGCTGGAGTGCACGCTGGACGGAAATCGCGTGCGGCTCGCAGGCGGCGTCCACCACTACCTGAGCGGTGAGATCTTCGTCTGAGGAAGGCCCTTCGACGCTGACGGCCTTTCAGCCAGCGAAGGAAGCGACAAAGAACAGGGGCCCGCGCTTCGTTTCTGAAGCGCGGGCCCCTGGTGTATGGAGCGGCTGATCGGATTCGAACCGACGACATCAACCTTGGCAAGGTTGCGCTCTACCACTGAGCTACAGCCGCGACGCCGGGAAGAATACCGTCGGCTCACGCGTTGGCAAGCCCCCTTGACGGTTTTCTGTGACGAATGATCAGACCGCGCCCTGCTCGCGGATCCTGCGGGCCACGAAGGCCCCTGCGATCTCTGCGGCCTCGGTCAGGCTGCGGCCCGCCGCCAGTGCGCAGGCGAGGGTGGCCGCGAACCGGCAGCCGGAGCCGCGGATGCCCTTGCCCGGCTCGCGCGGGCGCTCGATCCAGACCGGATCGCGCCCCGGCTCGAGGACGAGGTCCCGAACCGCCGCATCCGCCGGACCGTGCCCGCCCTTGGCGACGACGGCGGAAGCGCCGCCGAAGATCAGCGCCTCCGCCGCCCGGATACGGGTCTCCTCCGACTCGTCGATCTGGTTCCGGTCGAGCCAGGCCAGCTCCGCGAGCTCGTCGAGGTTGGGCGTCAGGATCGGACCCGCCACCATGAGGCTGTCGCGGACGGCCACCATCTCGCGGTCCCTCCAGAAGCGGTAGCCGCTGGAGGATCGGATCACCGGGTCCACCACCGCCGGGATCGGCCGCGGTCCGTGGGAGACGCGGGCCACCAGCCGAGCGGCCTCGACGATCGAGGCGACTCCGGGCAGCAGGCCAAATTTCAGGGCCGCGACGGGGCGGGCACCGCTGGCCGCTTCCTCCATCGCTGCGGTCGCCTTGTGATCCCACATCAGGCGCTCCTCGACGCTGCGTACCTCGAACAGGTCCTGATCCGTGACGGCGCTCGCGATGGTGATCGCGTCACAACCCTGCGCGTCGGCGGCGTCCTGGTCGGCGTCGAGGCCGGCCTTGTGAGACGAGTCGGTCCCACCGACGAAGAGGACGACAGGGCGGATCGGGTCGGTGCTCATGGGAAGCATCGTAACCCCGGGAGTCGCCGTCTACGAATCGAGACGTCTACCTTCGGGCGCCTTCGAGTCCTCGCCGTCGTTGGTGGCGATGACGGCGAGCGCGTTCTTGCGGATCGTTCTCTCGATCGCCTTGACCGCGCTCATGCCCTGGTCCTCCAGCTGGATCCGGCCGCCGGCGATGTGCCCGTGGCCGCCGAAGGAGCCCACTCCGCCCAGCACGCGCTCCATCAGGGGATAGGCCTTGCCGAACGCATAATCGGTGCGCAGGGAGAGGACGTACCCGCCTTCGTACGCGCCGCCCGCGACGACCCACGAGCAGCCCTTCATCCGGAGGAAGAAGTCTGCCATCTCGGCGACGTGCTCGGGGTTCTCGACCCGGCCCATCAGGAGAATGACGAGCGGGCCGTGCTGACGCGCCTTCGACAGCGCCTGGGCCACGTGGCGATAGTAGGCGCGCGAAAGCGGCGGTCGATCGATCGCCGCGATGCGCTGGCGGTCGCCGCGCTGGAACATCGCGAGGAACGCTTCTTCGTCGAGCGGCGAGGCGTTCCGCGAGAGGTCGGCGGTGTCGTAGCGCACGCCGCAGAAGAGCGCGGACGCCGTGGTCTCGTCCACCGGCACGTCCATGTCGCGCAGGTACTCGAAGATGATCGAGGACGTGGCGCCGAGGTCGATGCGCACGTCCTGGTGAGGCGCGGCCTGGACATCGTCGCCCTCGGCGGACGGCGACTTGTGGTGGTCGAAGACGGCGACGACGGGGAGATCTTTCGGCACGACGGTGTGACGGAACGTCGGCTGGGTGTCGACGAGGAGAACTCCGCAGAACTGCGACGTGTCGATCTCGTTGTAGTCGTGCAGATCGAGGTCGAGGGTCTTCAGGAGCGCGACGTTCTCGGCGCGGTGAACGCGGCCGTGCGTGGCGACGACACAGCGGAACGCGAACCCCTTTTCGATCAGGAGCCGCAGCCCCTCGCAGGCGCCGATCGCATCCGGATCGGGCCCCATGTGCGTGAGGATCAAGAAGTGCCCGGCGACGGCGGAATCGGCGGCTTCAGCGCAGCGCCGAAGGACGCGGCCGAGGTGCTCGACGGGCGGCAGGCCATCGAAGGGCTTGGGAGCCGGCGTCTCCGGCGCCTGGATTTCCTGCGCCTCGCTCGATTGGCCCGCCTCGCTCGATTGGCCCGCCTCGCTCGATTGGCCCGGCTGCGGCGAGGCTTTCGCCGCCTCGGCAGAAAGCCCGGTGGTGGCTCCGGAAGAAGATCCGGAGGCGGAGCGAGTGGTATCGGTCATGACGAACTGCGCTCGGGGGCGCAGCCCCAGAATTATCGGCGAAGACGCCTCCTATCCTCTACCGCCCCTGCCGGAACTTTCGGCCGCCCAAGGACCCAAACGTCCAAACAGAAGGAACTTAGGCCCGTTCCCGGATCCTGAATCCCCGGCCCGCAGATCGGGATCAGTACCCGAGGCCCATCAGGAACTGCACCGAAGCAAGAACCTCCGGGCGTCCGTGGGTCGGATCGACGTCGATGACCTTGGCGGCGTCCTTCGGGAGGTACTCCGCCACCAGCTTGAAATCGACCTCGCCGAGGCTCGGCGGCAAGCCGAAATCGTCCGGCGTCGCGTCTCGCAGGTGCACGCCGTAGGTTCGGGACGCGAAGGCCTCCAACCAATCGCCCTGGTTCTGGAGACCCAGCTTGCCGCGACGATAGATCCGCGCTGTGTCGTGCCAGAAGCCGACCTTGTGGGCAGCCAGGTCGTCCATGACCCACTGCACCGCCTCGAAGCCGAAGAGGTCGTGCAGCTCGTTACCAGGAGCGATGGCGAGCTTGGTCTCGGGAAACTCCTTGCGCAGGGTATGGACGGAGCGACAGAAGTGTTCGATCTGGCGGTGCGACTTGGTCTGCACCTTCCGCATGAATTCCCGCGTCTCCTCCTGGAGCAGCTCGAGGTCGTCTCGCTTCACGGTCGAGTGCTTGTGGAGCAGCCGGTCCGCCTCGGCGTCCAGCTTCTCGTTCTCCACGGCGCAGCCGCGCAAAATCACCGTCGGAGCGCCGAGGCGCTGGGCGAGCTGGATGTGCCGCCTCGAACTCGCGAGCGCCATTTCGCGCTGCTCGGCGTTGAGGCTGCCGAGCTTGCTGCCGGACATGTTCGGGCCCTTCGCCTTGAGGGAGCCGACCACGAGGCATTCCATCTCGATTCCCGTCTCGCGGCGGGCGTCATCCCATCCGCGAAGCTCCGGCGGCGTCGCCGAAAGCCCGAGTTCGAGCTTCCGAAACCCCATGGCCACGGCCGAGAAGGCCTGGTCTTCGATCGAACGCAGTCTGGGTCCGTAGCAGGACGTCGACAGTACGAGCTCGTTAGGGATTCCGGGCTTGGTCACGCTCGAGGGGGCTGAGTTGCGAGGGACGGAGGCAGGACTGCCCTGGGGGTCAGGGCGGTGGGAGGAGGTTGCCGGTAGGCCCGGGCAATGTCAATCGTGTCGACGATCCACGGGTGCTTTCTATCGCGCGAGAGGGAGAAACGATGGGAACGAGCGTCGGATGTCGCACCTGTCGGCCGCGGAAGGTGGCGCTGCCTCATTCGGAGACGTCGCGGCCCCGGGCGAAATCAGACGCGGACCTCACTCTGGACGCCGAGGTCCTCCGCGAACTCGGCGAGGATCGGATCGACCTCCTCGACGAGGAACTCGTCCACCTGCTGGGGCGCGCGGCCCACGTAGCGGCGGCCGTCGAGGAGCTCATCGAGATGCCCCGCGACGTCCGAGAACGCCGGATCGGACGCGAGACGCTGGCGCAGATCGGATTCGCGCCCTTCCTTGATCTCGGTGGCAGCGAGGTGGCTGTGGACGCGGATGCGCTCGTGGAGGTCCTGACGATCTCCGCCCGCCTTGACGGCCTCCATCATGACGGCCTCGGACGCCAGGAACGGCAGCTCCGCGTCGAGATGCCGCGCCACGATCGCCGGGTAGACGATCATCCCGGACGCGACGTCGACGTAGAGATTCAGGACCGCATCGGTGGCGAGGAAGGCCTCCGCGATGCTCAGGCGGCGGTTCGCCGAGTCGTCGAGGGTCCGCTCCAGCCACTGGTTCGCGGCGGTGTGGGCGGCGTTGCCCGTCAGCTCGATCACGAAGCGGCTGAGGGCGCAGATCCGCTCGGAGCGCATCGGGTTGCGCTTCCAGGGCATGGCCGAGGAACCGATCTGCTTGGCCCCGAACGGCTCCTCCAGCTCGCGCTTGTTGGCGAGCAGCCGCAGGTCCGTCGCGAACTTGTGCGCCGACTGGCAGATCGACGACAGCACCTGGAGCACGCGGAAGTCGAGCTTGCGCGGGTAGGTCTGACCGGTCACGCCGAACGTTCGCGCGAAGCCCATCTTCTCGGTCACCCTGGCGTCGAGCGCGCGGACCTTGTCGTGGTCGCCTTCGAACAGCTCCAGGAAACTCGCCTGGGTACCGGTCGTGCCCTTGACGCCGCGGAAGCGGATCTGGGTCTCGACCTGGCGTAGATCGTCGAGGTCGTGGACGAGGTCCTGGATCCAGAGGCACGCGCGCTTGCCGACCGTGGTCGCCTGGGCGGGCTGGAAGTGGGTGAAGCCAAGGGTCGGCAGATCCTTCCACTGACGCGCGAACTTCGCGAGCGCGTCGAGGGTCGAAACGAGCTGACCACGGAGCAGCCGCAGCCCCTCGCGCATCACGATCAGGTCCGTGTTGTCCCCCACGTAGCAGGACGTGGCCCCGAGGTGGATGATCGGCCGCGCGGTCGGGCAGACGTCCCCCCACGCATGCACGTGGGCCATGACGTCGTGGCGCAGCTCCTTCTCGTACTTGGCGGCGAGGTCGAGGTCCAGGTCCGTGGCGTGGGCCTTGAGTTCGTCGACTTGGCCCTGGGTGATGTTGAGCCCGAGTTCACGGCTCGACTCGGCGAGGGCGATCCAGAGCTTCCGCCAGGTGGTGAACTTCGTGTGGTCCGAGAAGTTGGCGCGCATGGCCCGGCTGGCGTAGCGCGTCCCCAGGGGGCTCTTGTACTCGGGCTCGGGGAGTTCGTCGTGGGCGGCGGGGTCTTGCTTCATCGCGCGGGGAGTCTAACGGCTCGGGAGCGCGGGGTCCGCTCAAGCTTCGGGAACGAGCGGGATCTGGGCGTAGAAGCGGTCGAAGGAGCGGCGCAGCTTCCAGACCCCGACCACGAGGACCACGAGTCCGATCCCCCAGGCCCAAGGGCTATGCGCCCAACCGCCCTCCGGAGAGAGCTCGTTCTTGCTGCCCATCATGGGAACGACAGCGGCGAACCCCGTCGCAAGCGAGACCCAGAGCAAGGCGCGTTGCTTGCGGGAGTCCCGCCAGTACGAAGTGGTCCGAGCCGGCAACTGGTCGCCGCCCTTGAGCGCGACCATGCCGACCCACGGGAAGGCAACGAGAACGTACGGCAACACCAACAGGAACCCCGGCAAGTGCGTGGGCAGAGGAGCGCCGCTCCCCGCCAGCGCGGTGACCGCGACCACGAGCCCAAAGCTGGTCACGAGCCCCGCAGCGAGAAGGCCACCCTTCAGATACCTATGAAACGCGGCGCGGCCCAGGACGTGCCGGCTGAACGGCTGGTAGCCCTCCAGGTGACCTTGTGAGAGCCCCCACATGGGGAACATGGCGAGCGGGAAATACAGGTTCATCACCACCGTTCCGTAGCGAAAGTCCTTGTCAGCGGTCTCGGGCCGACCCCAGATCGATTCCGATACGCTGGCCAGGAAGCTGCCTTCGGGCATTTCCGCGCCATGGGCGACCCACAGCATACCGCTGCTCATCAGGGTCATGCTCCCCAGCGCGCAGGCGACGATCAGCACGACCCTTCCGTGGAACCGGGGCCCTCGGCAGCGCCAGCGATAGCCCTTCGACGCCTGCAAGCGAGACCACGGTGTACGGTGTGCCGATAGCAGCGGCTGCGCCACCGCGGGTGTGACACCGCCGCCAGACGTCACGCGCGAAGGCGAATGGCCGGCCTTTCTACGTGGGATCCGGAGGGCCAGGAACTGATCCACGATTCCCACCCCCCCGAACAGGATCGCCAGCCTCGGGTAGGCATCCACCACTCCCATGAGCCGACCTCCGTTGATGGCGACCATCAGTGCGGCGAGAAACCAAACCGGTCGCGGATTGCCGGTCCTGCGAGAGTGGGAAGCAGCTCCCAACCCGTAAGCAAAGACGGCCACGGCCGCGCCGGCCAACGGCCCGATTCCATGGAGCGCTGCGACCCCGGCTCCGAGGATCGCAGTGACCAAGGAGAGCATGGCGCTGCCGCGTCGAGTCTTGGTGACCAGCGCTGGCAGAAGTCCCATGCCAGGAACACCGCGAACGAGGGCAAGTCCGTTGGCGAGAAGGAATGCCAGTACGAGCGGGAGCCAAACCGCGAAGACCGCAGGTCGCTCGAGTTCAGGAACGGTGTAGCCCAGAAGCCCGGTATGCTCCCTGACCTTGACGGCGACCAGCGCCGCCACCACGATCACGAATCCCCGAAGTGGCACCCCCTGCGTTCCTCGCGGATTCGCGTTTACGAGCCATGACGCGAGCCGTAAGGAGTCCCTGGTCGTGACCTTCATCACGCCACCTCCAGTTCACCGTTTCTGCGCGGCTCGAGCATCAGAGGAAACAGGTCTTCCAGTGACAGGCGGCGCACTTCGACGTGAACTCCGTGCTCGCGCTCGAAGCTGCGGCGCTCCTCGTCCCCGGCTCGAACCCAGATGTGGAACTCGCTCCCCAAACGCGCGGAGTGCACGACGTACGGCATCCTGGCCACGATGGGACGGTCCACACGCTCACCCGTGACGATCCACAGCTGGTGCTTGTCCTTCAGCACGTCGAGGTCCTCGTTCGCACCGATGCGCCCGTTGTTGAGCATGGTGATTCGATCCACGATCGATTCGATGTCGCGCAGCACGTGGCTCGACAGAACGACGGTCGCGCCGTCTTCCATCATTCGATCGCGCAGGGCCTGGAGAACGACGCCGCGGAAGATCGGATCCTGTGACGAAACAGGTTCATCGAGGAGGATCAGTCGCGGGCGATGACAGAGCGCCACGAGCACCGCGAGGCGCTGGCGCGCTCCCCCGGAAAGGTCTGCCACCTTCTCCCCACGGTCGGGGCGAAGATCGAACTCGTCGAGCAGGCGCCTCTCCAGGTCGAGGTCCCACCCGGGCCGCATCATCGCCACGAAACGGATCTGGCTCTCCACGGTCATCCAGCTGAGCAGCTGGTACTGCTGATCCACGAAGCCGATCTGCGCGAGCCGATCATCGTCCAGCCGGCGCGCATCCTGCCCCAGCGTCAGGCACTCGCCCTCGCTTGGGATCAGCAGGCCGAGCACCGTGTGCAGGAGCGTCGACTTGCCGGCGCCGTTGCGGCCGATCAAGCCGGTCGCCGTGCCCTCGGGAACGGTCCAGTCCACGCCGCGAAGGACGGGCGCGCCGCCCAGTTCGAGCTTCAGGCCGCGGGTCTGGATGGGATGGAAATTCGTCATGGAAATAGAGAAGCGCGGGACGCGCCTAGGAGTCCTTCAGGAGCTGGCGGAGGACGTCGATCGCGACCTCCAGGTCCACACCCAGCTGGCGAATGGCCGACGCGGCGGGCTCGAGCGCTCGCTCGAGTTCCTGCCGTTCGTCCGCTTCCCGGGCGTCCGGGGTCCGCGCGGCGACGACGCTGGGCTTGCCGGGTCGGCGCTCGATCACGCCGAGGCGCTCGAGTTCGCTGTAGGCCTTGCTGACCGTCATCGGGTTGACGCCGTGGTCGGCCGCGATCTGCCTGGTGGAGGGCAGCTCGGCGCCTACCGCGAGCGTCCCAGCCGCGACCTGGAACCGCACCTGGTCCACGATCTGGCGATAGACCGGGACGCCGGAGTGGCGATCGAGGTGACATTGGAGAGGTGGCATGACGGGGATGGCGGCGACGCGACGATCAGCGCCTATGTGTATTGATATACATATACACCTGGTTCGACAGCGCGCAAGGGGTCCCCACAAAGATTTCTGCTCTTTCCGCCGAACGGCGGCTCAGAAAGGCCACGGGCCGCCGCCCGCCTTCGCCGAATACCACGTCGCGAGGCCCGCCGAGGCGGCCGACGCGGCGACTCCCGCCACGATCCAGCGCAGGAGCCCGGACGTCTTCGCGTCCTCCCGGCCCAGGTAGAGCGTCACCGCCACGACGAAGAACGCTCCCACCGTGTCCGAGAGGAAGTCGAGGAGCGACGCGTCGCGACCCTCCACCGTGGACTGATGCACCTCGTCGGTGAAGCCATAGATGGCGACGAAGGCCACGAGCCACACGGCCCCCACCGGCGTCAGCGCCGTCCACCGCAGCCCGTGCGGCCCCTTGCGCCGCGCGAAGAGCGGCACGAGCAGCAGGGTCAGGATCCCGAACACCCCGGGGTGCGCGAGGTTCATCAGGAAGCCGCCGAACGCACCGAGGTCGAGGCCGCCCAGGGCGGGCTGGCCGGAAGAGAGCACGAAAATCAGCGCGGCCCACGAGAGCGGCGCGAGCCAGCTCAAGAACCGCGGCTGCGTCACCAGCACGGTTCCGAGGAACCGCATGAAACGCACCGTTCGGCCGGGCCGCTCGCCAGCGTCACGGGAGTCAACTCGCGGCGCGTCCATGCCCCTTGCGCGCTTCCAGCGCGAGCCCGAGCCCGTCGACCGAGGTCGACACGTCGAGTTCGTCCACCATCTGCGCCAGCAAGAAGAAGCCGCGTCCGCGCTCGTCCTCGAGGTCCGGGATCCCGTCCTCGGGCTCGATCATCGAACGCACGAGCGCAGGCTCTCCGCCGCCCTGATCCTCGACGCGCACCGCCCAGAGGACCGAATCCTCCGCACACTTCACCCGCACGAAGAGCCGCATGCGCACGTCCTTCGGAAGATCCTGCAGCTCCCGCGCCGCGCCGCCGCCGCCGTGGTCCACGGCGTTGTCCAGAAGCTCTCCCACGACGAACTCCAGCGTTTCGATCTCGGCGGTGGGCAGACCCTCGGAAACCGCGAATTGCCGCGCGATCCTGCGCGCCATTCGACCGTGGGCGTGCGTCGCGGGCAGGTCGAGATCGAGGGTTCCCGGCTCATCGTCGCGGCGCACGACCTCCGCCCGCGCGGGCGTGTGGGCGCCCGAGCGGTCCGCACCGCCCTCGTCGTCGAACTCCAGATTGAGCGAAAGGTCGAGCGCCGGCGCCGAATGCGTCAGCGCCCCCATCGAGATGCGATCGACCCCGGACCGAGCGACCGCAGGCAGCGTGGCATGGGTGATTCCGCCGGAGGCCTCGAGTTCGACGGTCTGCCCCAGCTCGGCGGCCAGCGCGCGCAGTCGTGGCACCATCTCCCCCATCCGCTCGGGGGACATGTTGTCGAGGAGCACGACGTCCGCGCCGCCGCGGATCCCCGCCATGGCCTCGGCTTCGTCGCGCGCTTCGGAAGTGATCTTGACGTCCGGCCCGACGTCCGCGCGGATCTCGCGCAGAACCTCTTCGAGCGGCCTGCCCGCGAGGTCCACGTGGTTCTCCTTCACCATGACCTCGTCGAAGAGGCCGATCCGGTGATTGCAGCCACCACCCACGCGCACGGCGTACTTGTCGAGCGTCCGCATGCCGGGCGTGGTCTTGCGCGTGTCGAGAATGCGCGCGCCGGTGCCTGCCACGAGGTCGACGCACTTGCGCGTCTGTGACGCGACCCCCGACATGCGCTGAACGATGTTGAGCGCCGTGCGCTCGGCCACGAGCAGCGCGCGGCCGTTGCCGTGGGCGTGCAGGACGATGTCGCCCGGTACGACGGTCTGGCCGTCGGGCACGATCGCCTCGACCGTCGCCGTGGGGTCGAGGTAGCGGAGGGCGCGGTGGAATGCCTGGCCGCCAGCGAAGACGCCGCTCTCCTTCGCGACGAGCGTCGCGCGCCCACGGCGCCCCTGGGAGACCGCCGTTCGCGTCGTGAGGTCCCGGCGCACGAGTTCCTCCGGGGTTGTCTCGTCGGTGATGACGAGACCCAGGTCCTCGGCGAGCGCACGACGGATCAGGTCGTCGAGCGCGTCGTTGATCAGCTCCGTGTCGTCCATGGGTGAGCCCTCTAGCTTACACGGGATCATTCAGGAGGTTGCATCGTCGGTGCGCGCAATCCCATCGGGGACAGTCCGGTCGCCTGGCCTTCCGCCCATTCGGCGAGCAGCTTCGAAACCGCCTCGGCGGCCGCCCGGGCCGTGGTCGACCCGATCCCGTGCAGGGCATCGGCCGGAGCGCGTGGCCCCGCCCGCTGGTAATAACGGGCCAGATCCAGCGCCCGCTTGCGCCCGATGCCGCGGGCCTGGCGCAGAGCTCTGGGGTAGGGCTCAGGTGGCAGCCCGGGCGCGAGGCCCTCGAACAGGCTCCTTTCCGCCGGCGAGAATGCCGTCGCACGGATGTCCCAGTCGGGGGCACTCAGCCCATCCAGGGCGCGCCGGTGCCGCGCGCCGTCCACCAGCTCGCCCAGGAAGAGAGCCCACCAGCCCCCGGCGAGCAGCGCCAGAACGATGACCCGATCCACTCCCCTGAATTGTCCTGCCGCTCCCATCACCAGGGAGACCTCTGCCACCCGACAGGGGTTGCGGCCCGGAGAGGCAGATCGTTCGAAAACCAAAGATGCGCCGGGTCTATCCTCGCCGTGTACATCCGCGCCGTGTACATCTGCGCCGGGGATCCGCGCCGGCTCGAAGCTCAGCGCTTCTCACGGGTCGCGCCATTGGCCAGGCGCTGGCCCACACTCTGTCCCATGGACGACCCGGCCGATCGATCGCCGCCCAGGCCAGCGCGGCTGGTCGCCCGAACCCGCGAGAGCCGGCTCAGGATGCCGTTCGAAAGCGTCTGCAGCGCGCGGCTCACCTCGGCCTCAGGCTCGTCCTCGACGACCGTCCTGCGCCGCTGGCTCGCCCGGAAGACGGCGCGATCCTCGGGCAGCTCACCGATCAGCTCGATCTTGCGGCCAAGGAACTTGAAGACCACTTCCTCGAGGCGCCGCGCGACGCTCGCCGCCTCCTCGTGGGAGGAGGCGCGGTTCACCACCAAGAACGGCATCGGGCGCTCGATCCCCTGGACTTCGCACTGGCGCACGAACACCTTGAGGAACGCGTAAGCGTCCGTCATGGCGGTCACGTCGGGCGTCGTGACGATCACGGTCGCGTCGCAGGCGACCGCAAAGGCCACCGTCTGGCGCGAGAGTCCTGCGGCCGAATCGACGACCAGGTGTTCGTAGTGGGGCTCGAGTGCGTCGAGCCCGCGACCGATCATTTCCAGCTCGAAGGTCTTGAGACCCGCCAGCCTGGCGAGCCCCGAGCCGCCCGCGAGCAGGTCGACGCCGTTCTTGCAGGGCGTGACGATGTCCGCCACGCCGACCTCTCCCGCGATGACGTTGGCAAAGCTCTGGCGGGGCTGGGCGTCCTGGAGGATGTGTGCGTTGGCGCAGCCGAGGTCGCCGTCCAGGAGAAGCGTCGGGCCGCGCCGCACGAACAGTGCAGCGAGAGAAGCGCTGATCGAGGACTTCCCGGTTCCTCCCTTACCGCTCGCGATGCAAACGGACTTCGCGGTCCTGGGGGCCGGAGAGGCCCCCGGACGAACGGCGTGGCCCGCTGGAGCTGCGGATACGGGTCCCCCTACGCTTTCGCATGCTTCAGACCGGACCGGTCCGCGCTGGCGTCGGCCCAGTCCGAAGAGCTGACGCGCTTGATCCCACCGGGTCATGGGTCGGCACTCCGCCTCGGAGCGCTGGGGTTGCAGGGGTTAGGCGTTCTTGGAAGGATTCCGACGCCGGGCAGGCGGGGGGGCCGCGTCGTTCCCAAGTAGTCAGCGGTTTGAAAGGGGTCGATCTCCACCCCTTTCTTTCGGGAATTTCCCCACCACCATCCGGGAAGGTGGCTCAGGGCCTGGCCCCGAGTTGTTTCTCGAGGCGCTGGCGGTGGAAGTAAGTGAGAGCCAGAGCGAGCGCGTCCGAGGCATCCAGGGGCTCCGGCGCGGCCTCCAGCCCCAGCTGCATCGCCACCATCTTGGCCACACGCTCCTTGTCCGCCGAGCCGACGCCCACCAGCGTTTTTTTGGCCTGGGAGGCCTGGTACTGCACGACTTTCGCCCCGTGGCATGCGGCTGCGGACAGCGCCACGCCACGCCCCTCACCCACCCGGAGGGCCGACTGAACGTTGATCGCGGTGTAGGCGTGCTCCACGACCACGACCGTGGGCCGCAGGCGCTTCAGCACCATGTCGATTTCCTGGCGGATGAACCCCAGGCGCGTCGGCACGTCCCCGGATCGGCTCGCCCGCAGGGCCCCAGCCGCCAGGAGCGCTGGCCCCTCCGGTCGGAGCACGATCGCCCCGTAGCCCACGACGAGGGTCCCCGGATCGATCCCGAGGATGATCGGCCACTCGACGTTGTCGGGAACCTGGGGTAGATCGTGGGCGGACATGGAATGCGTGCGTGGCCTAGAGCGCTCACGCTAAACCATCGCACGCCTCCGATCGAATGGCTGCTGCTCGGTTTTGGTGGATCACGATCGAGTATCGTTTCGCCCACAACATGGAACTCCGTGAAAAGAACGAGGGCCCGCCCCTCCGCGCTGCTGCCGTCCTCCTCGCCGCCGGCGCCTCCCGCCGCATGCGCTCCGATGGATCCAAGGCGCTTCTGACCGTTGGCGGCCGCACCGTGATCGAGCGCTCCGCCGCCGCTCTCCTCGCCGCCCCCTCCGTCGAGGAACTCGTCGTCGTCACGCGACCCGAGGACCGCGACGCCGTCGAGGCAGCGCTCGGGCTCCATGCGAGGTTCCTCACCGCCATCGTCGACGGTGGCGAAGAGCGCACCGATTCGGTGCGCTTTGGCGTGCGCGCGGTCTCGCCCCGCGCCGACGTCATCCTCGTCCATGACGCGGCGCGCTGCTTCGTCGATCCGGTCCACGTCGAGGCCGTCGCGCGCGCTTCCTACGAGCACGGCGCCGCGCTCCTGGCGACGCGCGTTCGCGACACGCTCAAGCTTTCGCACAACGGCTTCCAGTCCGAGGAAACGGTCGACCGCGATCGCTTCTGGGCCGCCCAGACGCCCCAGGGCATGCGGGCCGCTCGCTTCCTCGACGTGCTGATGCGATCCGAGCACGACCGCTTCCGCGCCACCGACGACGCCGCGCTCCACGAGCACTACCACGGACCGACGAAGCTCGTCGAAGGAAGCGCGTGGAACATCAAGCTGACGACCCCGGACGACCTGGAGCTGGGCGAGGCGCTCGCTGCGCGCGTCTCCAGTTCCCTGGCTTCGAAACCCCAAGGATCCTGAACGATGACACTTCGCGTTGGCCTCGGCACGGACATCCACCGACTCGAAGAAGGCCGTCCCTGCATCCTCGGTGGCATCGAGCTACCCCATCCCACCGGGCCCATGGGCCACTCCGATGGCGATGCGGTCCTGCACGCCTTGATCGACGCCGTGACGGGCGCGGCAGGCCTCGACGATATCGGCACGCTCTTTCCGAACGATGACCCGCTCTGGAAGGACGCGGATAGCAAGGCTCTGCTCGTGGAAGCCGTTTCGCTCGCGGCGAAGAAGGGCTGGCACGTCGTCAACGCAGACGTCGTGATCTCCACGGAAGGTCCGAAGATCAAACCCCATCGCGCGGAGATGCGCGCGAGCATCGCCAGGCTTCTTGGCGTCGACGTGGACGCCGTGAACGTGAAGGGCAAGACGCTCGAGGGCCTGACGGAGATGGCCGACGGGCGTGCGGTTTCCGTGCAGGCGGTCTGTCTGCTTCAGCATCGCTGAAACAACGAGCGAAACGTCGCCAGTTTCCAGATCTGCCACGCCGGGATGACACTCTTGCAATAACCGAGGGAAATGGCCCGCCATGAGTCGCATCTCATGCCCTGGGGGTCTCGCGAGCGCCGCGAACGATGGGCAGGTGCTAGGGTGGAGCTTCACCCTGACCCCCCTATCCCATGCGCCCATTCCTCCCCACCGCGATCGCGTCGATCCTCTTCTCCACGGCTGCCTTCCTTCCGTCTGCGTCCGCGCAGGTGATCGTTCGGGAGCGCGGGACCGACACGCAGAACTCGGGCGCGATGGACCTCGTTCAGCTCCAGGGAGGACAGACCCTTCTCCAGAACGTCGAGTTGCTGGACTGCACGCTGACGGGCTTCGCACGCAAGGATCGGCTACGCCTGAACCTGCCCCGACCGGGGCAGACGGCGGACCTGCCCGACCATGTCCTTCTTCCGGGCGGCGGGTCCCTCTGGCGCGTTTCGGAAGGGCTTGACGAGGTGCTCTTGCAGATCACGCGTCAAGGATCGCTGAGAACGCTGCTGCGCACGCCCGCTGCCAACGGCGGCATCGCATCCCGCGTTTCCGTCGCTCCCGACGGCGAGGCCGCGATCGTCTCTGCCGGTCGCGCGGTCTGGTGCGTCGACCTCACGGGCGAGAGGGAAGCGACCTGCCTCACGGAGCACCTCGGATCGCTCTCGATCTCATCGCGCTCGTTGCGGCTCAACGCCCACACGGGCTACTTCATCTCAGGCGATCGCCTCTACCGCTGCCCCGCTGGAGCCACCGGCGCGGACAGGGCCGTCTCCGTTCCGCTCCCGTTCGGTCCGAACGAGGAGCTCACCCAGGAACTCGTGCTCGCCTCGGAGAGCCCGACCGTGCTCGTGACGCTGGAGCACGACGAGAACTCGCGCCGCTTGATCGCCGTGCACGCGGGCGGCGATCTCGAGATTCTGACGCCCCTCCCGGAAGCCCTACCGCTCCCCGGCCTCGGCCACGACCTCGGCCCCTTCACGGCCATCTCCCCGGATGGATCGCACGCCGCGTGGCGGACGGAAGGCGCTTCCGAGGAGCTCTACATCACGTGCCTCAACGGCGGCCCCGTTCAGCACGTTACGACCCTGCCCGAGTACCCGGCGTACCTCGACAACATCGGCGTGCTGGCCTTCGGCATCTCCAACCGCCTGTGCTTCTTCGCAGGCGACCGAGTCATCAGCGGCATCACGGGCGCAGAGCAAATGGGTGCCGCCGACATGTACGCCGTTTCCGTGGACCCTTCCTGTGGACTGCAGAGCCGCAACGTATCCGGCACGAGCGGCAGCTTCACCCCGCCGTTCGCCCTGCCCGGACAGATGGCGCTGGAAGCCACCTTCCTCGATCCCCTGGGCGAGCGGTTCTTCGTCGAGCAGGAACCGCTCGAGGGCCCCGAGTTCATCTCGACCTTCGCGATCAACGCCTTCCCCGGACAGGGCAGCTACGGCTCGGTGGACATGCTCGTGCACCACGACGACTTCGAGTACTACACCGCGGGAACGGCGATCCTCGTGTACACGGAGCGCGAGCAAGGATCGACGGACATCGTCCATTTGAGCCTGATCCCCGCCCACGATGGGAACGGGCCGCAGACGATCGACCTGGGCAACTGGCACCCATCGACGCGCGTCGAGCAGGTGGCCTTCAGTGGCACGAACGCCTGCGTCCGCCTGAGCGTCGAGGGTGAGCCCGTGGCGCTGTGGATCGATCTCCTCTCCGGCGAGCTCCTGCCGATCTTGCCCATGACGGTGGGACAGACGCTCGAGATCGGCAGCCCGCTGACCTTCGATCACGTGGGGCAGCTGCTCCTCGGTGCCAGACGGCCCAACGGACGGAGCGGCTGGTTCAAAGTGGCTGCCCCTGGCGCCGCGCGTTCGCTTTCGGTTCCCGCACGGCGGGGGTTCTTCCTTCCTTACTGATCGCTGCTTCCGCCGTCAGGGGCGATCTGCCCCGAAAGAATGGTCACTCGAGATCGAATCGGCGCAGCTTGTTGTAGAAGCCTGCGCGACTGACCTCCAGGAGTCGCGCGGCCTCGGCTCGGTTGCCCGAGGCGGCTTCCAAGGCGCGCATGATGGCGCGGCGTTCGGCGTCCGCGAGCGTGTAGGACGCGGGCGCCGTTTCTGCGCCCGCCGGGGCCTCCATCGGATCGCGAACGATCTCGGGATCGTCGATCGTATCGCCGGAAAGAAGGAAGAGTCGCTCGACCTCGTTCCGCAGCTCGCGAACCTCACCCGGCCAGGCCCGTTCGGTCAGCGCCCTGAGCACCCGCGCCGACATTGGCTTCTCGACCGAATACGCTTCGCGTAGGAGCGTCAGAAAGTAGTCCACGAGGTGAGGTATGTCCTCGCTGCGCTCGCGGAGAGAAGGCAGGCGGACTTCGGCCGCGTTGAGGCGGTAGTAGAGGTCCTGCCTGAACTGGCCGGCGGCCACCCGGCTGGACATGTCCGCGTTGGTCGCCGCGACCAGGCGCACGTTGGCATGGCGCACCGAGCTTTCCCCCACGCGCCGAAACTCGCCGGACTCGAGCACGCGCAGGAGCTTCGCCTGGAGCGACGCCTGGAGATCGGCGATTTCGTCCAGGAACAGCGTCCCACCGTCCGCTTCCTCGAACAGCCCGACGCGCGCGCCGTTCGCCCCCGTGAAGGCCCCGCGCGCGTGCCCGAACAGCTCGCTCTCCATCAGCGACTCGGAGAACGCCGCCATGTTCTCGATGACCAGCGGGCCGGAGTCCCTCGGGCCGAGCGAGTGGAGCGCCCGCGCGACGAGTTCCTTGCCGGAGCCCGAGGGTCCCGTGATCAGCACCGGCAGGTCGGTCTTCGCCAGGCGCCGGATCTGATCGCGAAGCGCATGGATCGCAGGCGACTCCCCCACGAGGCCACCGATCGCCGGCGAACTCCCTGAACGTCGCAGCTGCGTCCGAACGGCCACGAGTTCCTCCTTCTGGGACGCGACGCGCTCTTCGAGACGCGCGTTGAGCGCCCGGATCTCCTTCAGAGCGATGAGCTGGCGAGCGACGGCGCCGGCCTGTTCCGCGAGCACCGTGAGCGCGCGCGAATCGGTCTCGTCGAAGAGCGACTGCGGCCGGTCGTCGTCCACGTAGAGCGCTCCGAACGCGCCGCTCGCGCCCATGATCGGCACGCAGAGAATCGCGCGAAGCTCCAGCGACTGGACGCTCGCCGCTTCGCGGAACCGAGGGTCCGACGCGATGTCCTGGGTCAGGATCACGTGCCCCGTTTCCATCGCGCTGCGCACGAGCGAGCTGGAGAGCTGAAGGTCGCCGTCGCTGGCAGCGTGGGCTCCGAGCTGCCGAGTGCTCAGGACCTCGAGTCCGTCCGGCTGGCGCAGGAGCATGAGGCCTCGGCGCGCTCCCGTGCATTCGAGAGCCTGATCCAGCACCATCGCGAGGAGTTCGTCGAGGTTCTCGCTCGCGGCGAGTTCGCGATTCACCGAGGAGAACCACTCGACGTCGAGCTGCACCGCGCGCGGCGGCTCCGCTGCCGCAGCGGACCTGCCCGTCCACTCCAGGATCCGGCCCATGGCGGCGTCGCGCAGACCGTCGGGAATCGACTCGCCGATCTGGACCCCGAGCTGTTCCGCCCGCCGCGCAGCACGTCGGCGGACGCTCGCGACTTCGGGCCCGCGCGCCGTCGCTGCCAGGACGCGGGACGCCCCCCACTCGAGGTCGATGCGGCCCTCGCGCTCGAAGCCCTCGCAGAACTCCGACAGCTCGCCCAAGGCGGGCGCGTCGGCCGTTCGGAAGCGAGCCTCGCGAACCCGTGCGGGTCCGAGCACCGTCGCCAGCTCCCGGAGTTCCTCGGCCAGCTCTTCTCGACGAGGCCCTCGGGGCTCCAGGGCGTGGGCGAGGCTCACGCATCGGAATCGCTCTGCCACCCCACCCGATACCGTCGCGTCGGAGAGCGCGGCGCCCAGGGCTTCACGGGCGAGCTTCGCACCCCCAAACGAACGGGAACCGGCCGAATGGGTCCCGTGCGCATGGGCACGGAGCGCCCTGAGACGCGCCTCCGCCAAGGACCGGACCGGCGCGTCGTCCTCGGCGTCGTTCTCGGCGCCGCCCGAAGACGCATCGCCGAGGGCGGCGGCCACCATCTCCCGGTGAACTTCGATCACCGCGCGCTCCGCCCCGTGCCCGCCCGCCGCGAGGAGCGCCTCGGCCTCGGCCAGGTGGACGGAGGCTCGGCCGAGGACGCCCTGCTCGAGGTCCAGCAGGGCCAGGCTTCCGAACGTGGTCGCGATGCCGTACTCATCGCCCGCTCGACGCCGAAGACGAAGCGCGCGCTCCAGGGAAAGGCGTGCACGCCGAAGATCGCCGCGGTCCCGGAGCAGCGTTCCGAGGTTGTGCGTGACGAGCGCGCGAACGCCGAGCAGATCGGTGGGCCTGACCAGAGCGTCCGCCTCCTCCAGGCTCGCTTCGGCCTCCGCGAATCGCCCCAGGCCGCGATCGACCACGGCGCGATTCAGGAGCGCGCGCGCAGCGAGGCCGGGATCCCCGGACGCGAGGCCGAGCGCGAGCGCATCGTCGAACTCGGCCCGGGCGTCGTCGCCGCGCCCGAGCCGCACGAGCGCTCCGCCGCGCAGGTTGTGCATGGCGCCCCGGACCTCGGCGCTCGCCTCGACCGAGGCCTCGCCCTGAAGTTTCTCCAGGACGGTCTCGAACGCGCCGGACAGCAGGTCGAGATGCGCAGCGCCGACTCGCGCACCGAGAAGAACGTCGGCGTCGACGGCATGGGCTTCGAGGTCCGAGTAGATGGTGAGCGCCAGAGCGTGATCGCCGAGGCGCTGCGCGGCGTCGGCCCGCAGCAGGCGGACGCCGTGGAGCGCGCCTTCGGGGGCATCGCCGGTACTGGCCTCGAGCGTCGACAGTCGAAGGGCGGCCGCTTCGAACGCCCCTTCCGCCAGCTCCAGCCGCGCGCGCAGCAGGCCGAGCCGGACCGCCATCTCGCTGGCGAGCGGCGCGTGCGCTTGCTCGAAGCGGTCCGCGTGGGATCGAGCGGCCGCCAGGCGCCCCTCGCGACGCAGCGCCTCCACGCTTTCGAAAGGAACGGCCTCGGGCTCCTGCGCCCTGGCCGGGGCTCGGCGGTCGATGGGCCCAGGAGTAGGATCCAGAGGCAGATCCGCGGGAAGATCTTCTGGCCAGCGATCGCGCTGAAGCACCCAGCCATCGGTCAAGTGCTGTGCGACGCCGAGTGGCACGGCTCGAGCGAGGGCTGCCTCCAGGACCGACTGCCGGCCCCCCGAGCGCGCGTGGAGGTCCAGCGCAAGGGCCTCGATGACTCCGTGGGCCGAAAGCGCCGCCTGGCTCGCCAGGTGCCCCGTCAGGCCCTCGAGCGGCACCCCTTCGAGGGAATGCCACACCACGCCGTCGACCCCCTCCGATCCAAGGGCCAGCTCCACGGCGCGCGCTTGCTCGCGGGTCACGACGGCGATGACCGGACCGGTCCTCCCGGCAGACGCCTCGACGAGCGCCTCGGCCAGGATCGCGCCGTCCGCGCTCCCCTCCAGCCGAACGAAGAGGCCGCGCACCTCGGGCTCGACGCTGGTGCTTCCCGCGAGCAACAGGTCGCGCTCCTCGGAGGCATGCTCGATCAGTGCGAAAGAGCGCCCTTCGAGCGCCGCCGCGGCTCCGAGCACGGGGAGCACGTCCTCCTGATCGCTCGGATCTTCCGTGATCAATACGAAGCTCTCTCCGCGACCGGAGCTGACGCGTGCGCGCTCCATCAGGGCCTCGGCACGACCGAGCAGCGGCGGCGGCGCGAGCGTACCGTCCACGGGCTGGCCGCCCGGGAGCAGGGCGATAGCGGCCATCGCGGACGCTGGCCGCGCGGCCGGATCACGCTCGACGAGCGCCTGAACGAGGCCGCGTAGCGACACCGGCAAGGCCGTCGGATCCAGGCGGCTCGCGGTCCAGAAGTCGCGGCTCGGGAAGGTCTCGGTGAAGTGCTCCGAACCGTTCCCGAGCAGCGCGCGGGCCACGGCGACGCCGAGGGCGAAGAGGTCCGAGCGCGCCTCGGCGGGCTCCCCGGCGAGAACCTCGGGGGCGAGCCAGCGGCGCGTCCCCGCGGACGAGCCGAAGCCCCCTCCGCTGGTGACCTCGGCGGCGAGGTCGAGATCGAACAGCTTCGCGCCCTCCGGACCCACGAGCAGGTTCGAGGCCTTCACATCCCGTTGAAGCCAGTCGCCCGCATGGAGGGCATCCAGGGCCTCGAGCCACTGCCGGACGAGATCGGGCCATCGAGGGTCCTCCGCGGGCGGGCGATGCTCCTCCAGCGTGGCCCCCTCGCAGTACGGACGCGCGACCCATGCCCGGCCGCGGAGGTCGAGCCCCATGCGCGACGGGAGCACGAGCGCGGCATGCCTCGAACGGCCGAGGATGCCCACGAGCGGGAGCAGGCTCTCCGCCCGGTCCAGCCAGCGCAGAACGAGGTCGCCGCCGGCCCGCCGGAGGCGAAGTACCGGCCCGAAGGCTCCCTCGCCCAGCGCCTCCACGGCGTCGCTCTGGAGCCCGAGCTGATCCGCTTCCGTCGAGAGATGCCGAGTGTCCACCATTTGGTCACCCAGGGTATACAATCCGTGGACACTCCCCCATCACGGACCCGTCAAGGAACGCCACCGAGCGCCCAGAGACGAAGAAAGCGCCCCGGGGCGGGACGCCATTCTTCCGTGACACCAAGGTTCTGAAGCCGCTCGGCGAGCCGAGCGAGGTTCACCAGCCTGTCTGCCCCGATAAACCAGTCAGCGGGATCAGTCAGCGAGAGCCACGCGCGAGCCGCTGAGCCAGACCGGTGCTGGCGCGGGGCCGCTGGCATCGACCACGAGCGCAGCGCGCTTCATCTCGGCGAAGCCCTCCGCAGGCGTCTCGACTCCCATGAACGTCCACTGCACGCAGAATCCGGCGAGGAGGGCGATGCCAGCGATTTCGAGCGCGTTGTTGAGGAGGAACTTCATGGCGGGTCTGGGCGTGCGGACGCGGGGGACGATCGAGAGGACAAGGTGCGCACCAGACCTGACGCGCGTCTCTTGATCTAACTATAGGCCGATCTTTGCAAACCCTTGATCTTCAAATCACGGAAGTCCCGGTAAGGCACGAATCTTAATAATCCGCAGGGCGCAGCCGTCGGGCGCTCCCACGGGGATCGCTTCGCCTGCCAGTTCACACGTCGATCCGAAGGCTACAGATCGCTCACGTGGTCGATCATCGATCGGAGTAGCGCATGCCGCGGGAAGTCGTTGCGGGTGACGAAGTGCTTCGCGACCCACGGCATGCGCTCCTGGATGGGCAGCGCCGCTGCCCAGTGGTCCGCGTTGATGATCGCGAGCAGCTCGGAGCCTGGCAGCAGCGAATCGGGCGCCAGCACCTGGGAATCGTTGCGCGGATCGACCTCCGACAGCCGTCTCCAACCTGGCTGGAGCACCCGCGAAACTCGCTCCGGCTCGGGCACGGCGAGCACCGACGCGTAACGAATGGAATGCGGCAGCGCGCGGCCAGCCCACCAGCTTGCCAGGTGCTCTCGGGAGAGATCGCGGAGCGCCAGCCCGTCCCCGAAACCGAGTCCGGGGAGCGGCAGGTAGCGCAGCGCCAGCTTCGCCAGACGTGATGTGCTCTCGGCCAGCGGCGTCCCTTGCACCACGCCCGCGAGGGAGATCAGCGAACGCACGGCTCCGTCGCAATCGCCGTACTTCCCGAGCATGTACACGGCGTCGGCGGCGCCCTTGGAGTAGCCGATGAGGTTCAAGGGCCCGCCGACCTCCTCCGAGACCTCGCGCACTCTTCGCCGGAGGAGATCTCCGTTGAAGGCCGCGCCCCGGCGACCGTTGAGCCAGACCACGCGAACGTCGTAGCCCTCCTCGTTCAGCCACTCTCGCGCGCAGAGGAACGGCGCCACCAGGGAACGGAACGAATCCCCGAGGAGGCCGGGAACGATGAGCGTCGTGTGCCGCGTGGCCGGCTGCGTCGCGGCCCGCTCCGGGGACGCGACCTCCGACGACCGCACGAAATCGTCCGGCCCCGGTATCTCGACGGCGCGCAGGGGCCCGGACGCGCTTGGCGAAAGGAGCGCACCGTGGCTCAGGGCCCGAAACCGGCGCGCAAACTCCTCGCGCCGATCGAGGATCGTCGGCGGGAGTTCGATCATCCCGCTTGTCCCAGAAGCGCACGGAGCCGATCCGACTCCGCCAGGACGACAGGCCAATCCCCATCGAGCAGACCGCGCTCGTTCTCCGTGTCCCGGTGCACCCTTCGAAGCAGACCGTCGAGGTGCTCCGCCATCGGGCCGTTCGAGTGCACGCGCGCGAGTTCCACCCAGCCCCGAATCAGCGCGAGGATCGCGGCCTGATTGCCCCGCGCGCTCTCGTAGATCTGATCGTAGCCGAGCGCCGTGATCGACCCGAGATCGTGGCGAAGGATACAGAGCCGAAGCTGGCCGTCCGCATAGCGATAGAGGCTTGGCTGCGGACGCCGCGACGCGCAGAGAAGGACCTCCGTGATCCGCTCGATGGCCATGACGGCGGTGGTCGTGTCGTTGACCCCTGGCGACAGAGCGCGAAGAGCGATATCGACGATCTGGCGGATTCCGAAGGCCGGATCCTGCCCCACCGTGCGGAAGCTCCCGACCGTGTGGGTCCCCCGCAGTTCGCGGGCGAGATCCGCCTGCTCGTCTTCGGAGAGGTTCCCAGCGGAGAGGAACGACAGCATGGGCGTGTCGTCGTGCACGAACGATCCAATGGATCGCTCCATGCGCACGATGACGTCGAATCGGGTGGCGATGCGCAGCAGGTGACCGAAGTCCACGGTCCGAAGGTAGCCGGACTTCTTCGACTTGACCGTCTGCCAGGAGGCGTCGTCGAAGGGCTTCGCCACCGCTTCGGGTTCGAAGACAGGGTAGGCGCCAGCCGCCTCTGTCTCCTCGGGCAGCACCGCATTCAAAGAGTGGATCGTGTCCGTCGTGATCCTCTGAAGGATCTCGCTCGCCTGAATCGCGCGCGCCACGCTGTGAACGAAGAGAACGAGCATGCAGACCGCGCCGGCGCCGAGCAGGATGGCGAGCGAGACCGCGATCTCCGGGACGAACGACTCCCCCTCCACGCCGATGGTTCGCATCACCACCAGGCAATAGACGAAGGCGCCGACGATGAGTCCGACCGTGAACTGATTGAGCCGGTCTGCGACGAACGACGACAGGATGCGAGACGTGTACTGGCTCGATGCGATGGAGAGGGCCACGAGCACGCCGGAGAAGGTCACGCCTGCGGCCGTGATGAGCGCCCCTGCGATGGTGCCGAGCATCGACCTCGCTCCCTCGGGAGACGAGCTGAAGACCCACGGCAAGGAGTCGGAGCCCGAGAAGCCATCGCGGCCGTCGAGCCAGAGGTCGAAGGCGACGGATCCGATCGCGAGCGTGGCCAGTAGCACCGTGAGGACCGCCGGAAAGAACCACAGACTGTTGATGGTTTGCAGACCGAGGTCCTTCAGACGATTCATCGGAGGAGGAGAGCGACAGGGACTAAAGTCGGAGTAAGCCGGGAGTGAAGCCAGTGTTCTACCATGACGGGGTCTCGGTCAGCCCCGACTCACGACTTCCGTCGACCTCCTTCTGCCATGCGCCACCTTCTTCAGAGCACGGTCCTTTGCCTGACCTCTGGCTCCCTGTTCGGCTCCCCATTCGGCTCCTTGCTGGGCTCCGTCCTCGCCCCGGCACTCTGTCTCGTTGGATGTGCGGGAACGGCGGCGGCGCAGTCCGAGACTCTCACGGCGGATCGACGGGCCGCCGTGATCGATCGCGTGTGCACGCTCCTCGAGGAGAAGTACGTCTTTCCGGAGACGGCGACGAAATGCGCGAAGCACCTTCGAGCCCTGACGCTCGAGGGCGCGTTTCAGGGGATGGCGGACAGGGAAGCACTTGCAGCGCGCTTGACGGAAATCCTCCAGGAGGTGGGCAACGACCAGCACTTGCTCGTGCGCCTGCGTCGCCCGGTGGAGGCCACGCCTTCCAGGCACCCGGCGCTCCCGGCTCGCGAGCGATTCACGCGGCGTGAGGCAGGCCGCCAGCAGAACTTCGGGTTCGAGCGCGTGGAGCGCCTCGAGGGCAACGTGGGCTACGTGGACCTGCGCTACTTCGCGGCTCCCTCCGATGCCATGGCCACGGCGACGGCCGCCATGGGCTTCCTCGCGAACTCGGACGCCCTGATCTTCGACCTCCGGAAGAACGGCGGCGGGCACCCCGGGATGGTCCACTTCCTCTCCTCTTTCCTCTTCGAGGAGCCCACCCACCTGAACAGCTTCTACTACCGCGAGGGAGACCGGACCGAGGACTACTGGACCCTTCCGGACGTGCCAGGACCGAAGCTGGTGGAGGTTCCCGTGTTCGTACTCACCGGGCCCGAGACGTTCTCGGCCGCGGAGGAATTCAGCTACAACCTGCGAACCCAGAAGCGAGGCACGCTCGTGGGAGAAACGACGCGGGGCGGCGCGAATCCAGGCGACCTGTTCCCGATCGACTCGACCCTGGAGATCTTCATTCCCATCGGGCGGGCGATCAATCCGATCACGGGGACGAACTGGGAGGGTATTGGCGTGAAGCCGCACTTCGAGGCGCCGGCGTCGAGTGCCCTGAGCATGGCCCTCGAAATGGCGCGGACCGCCGCCAAAGACTATCACACAGCGATCGAAGCGCGCTGGGTTCAGCTGGAAGCACGACTCGCCGAGGCGGAAGGTGCCAAGGACGGAAAGCAGGCCGTGCGCGTCCTGATCGACGCACTGCGGGAAGCCCATCGCCATCGATTGCTCGATGAGCGCGACATCCGCGAGGTGGCCACCGACCTCGCGAGCCGAGAACGAAGCGCTCTGTCTGCCGCCGTCGCGTCCCTCGCGAACGATCTCTACCCGAATCTGATCAAGTAGGCGACAACGAGAGCGGCGGCGAGGGACCGCCTCCCCCGCCGCCGCCTCGAGCGCAAGCGCTGGCTCGAGCCCGGGCTCAGTTGAACGTCAAGCGCAGGCCATCCGTGAAGTTTGACGTCGGCGTTCCGCCGGACGAGTCGCGGTGCCAGAGCTGGAAGCTCCGGGTGTCGCCAGCCAGCACGGACACGAATCCGGTCGGGGTCGGGGTCTGCGCGAGGTTGATCGGCAGATTGATTTCTCCTGCGACACCCGAGTTCTGAATCTGACCGGGGCCCACGTAGCGGCCAATCGCGCCGAGGAGGCAGAGGTTGCCCGAGCTTCCGCCGGGGTTCATCACGAAGCCCTCGACCGTGCTGGTGATGAAGAAGCCGAACGAGAGCCGCGGGATCTCCGAGGCGGTCAGCGTCACGTCGTTGTTCGACGCGGTCAGGGAACCCGAGGCGGACATGCGACCGATCGCACCCGTCGAGTTGACGTTGGCCATGCAGTAGTTCGTACCCAGCGAGTCCGAGTCGAACTCGACGAGGAAGCCGGCCGGGTGCTCCATCTGGGCGGCGTCGTTCCAGGTGTCACCGAAGCCAGCGCTCTGGAGGAGTTCGAGGTAGTCCTCGGCTCCGAAGGCGCCCGAGTTGTTCGGCTCGCCCGGCAGCCAGTTCGCGTAGACGAACGGCTCACCCGTGATCCACTCCCAGCCGCCAGCGGGCTCGGCGTAGGACGCCGAAGCGGTGTTCTGGAAGCCGCCGATCCACAGGTTGTTCACGCCGCCCAGCGCGAAGACGAAGTCGTTCTCTTGCTGGCTGGTCAGGGTCGCGAGATGGCCGGTGAGGCCCATGTGTGTCATGGCCGCTGCATCCGCACGCGACTGGTCCCAGGAGATGCCGGCCGACGCCACGCGGGCGTAGTAGTGGCCGTTCGCGGGGTTGAGCTGAGGACGGCCGTCGTCGAGGCTGATCGTTCCGAAGCCGTTCGCGCCGTTGTAGCCACCGACGCGGATCAGGTAGGTCGACCCGGATGCGGCGCCGAACTGGATGGAGCTCTGGAGACCGCACGAGTCGTCGTTGCAAGCGATCGAGTTCAGGACGGCGCAGGTGCCATCGAAGACCTCGAGAGCCGTGTCGAAGGTGCTGCCGCAGGTGCTGACGGTGATCGTGCTGTTCGAGGTGGCGAGGTACGAGTACCAGATGTCGGGTCCACCGCTGCCAGCGCAGGGCCAGGGCGTTGCGCTGACGGTGGCCGTCGTCGTATCGAGGGCGAGGGAGCCAGCGGAGAGAGCGATGGCCTGGGCGCATTCGTCGTTCTGCGCGAAGGAGGCCGTGCTGGTGAGAAGAGCGAAGGCGACAGCAGCGCCGCGCCGGGTGAGCTTGATGGTCATGGGGAGAGTGGGAAAGGACACCAGAGTGCCGCCTCGCGGCCTGTGGAGAGGATCGGAGTGTAGACCTGCCGGGCCGTCTGCGGGGCCAGGAAGCTCCCCGGTCCCCCGCGAATGCCTCAGGATGCTGCCTCGCGCTGCTCCCGCGCCCTGCCCCGTCCCTTCTCCGTTCTCCTCCCCTCCCTTCTCGTCGCCGCGAACGCCGAGCCACAGGCCCGACGCCTATCGGTCAACGGCCTGCGCCGCGCAGAGGCGCGCGTAGACCCCTTCCTTCTCCAGGAGTTCGGCGTGGGTCCCCAGCTCGACGACCTGACCCTGGTCGAGCACCGCGATCCGATCCGCGTTCCGGATCGTCGAAAGTCGGTGGGCGATCACGATCGTCGTCCGCCCCACCATCATCTCCTCCAGCGCTTCCTGGACGATCACTTCGCTCTCCGTGTCCAGGGCGCTGGTCGCCTCGTCCAGCAGCAGCAGCTCCGGGTCCCGGAGGAGGGCGCGCGCGATCGTGATGCGCTGGCGCTGCCCTCCCGAGAGGCGCGTGCCCGCGTCCTTGACGTCCGTGTCGTAGCCATCGGCCAGCCCGACGATGAAGTCGTGGATGTTGGCGGCGCGCGCGGCGGCCTCGACCTCGGCCTGGGTCGCCGCCGGTTTGCCGTAGCGAATGTTCTCGGCGATGGTCGCGTGGAAGAGGAACGGCGCCTGCGTCACGAGCGCGTAGCGCTCGCAGAGGCTGTCGAAGGACACGTCGCGAAGATCGTGCCCGTCGATGGTGACGCGCCCCTCCGTGGGGTCGACGAAGCGCGCGACGAGGTCGACGAGCGTGCTCTTGCCGGAGCCGCTGGGGCCGACGAGGGCGAGCGTCTCGCCGGGCTGGACGTGCAGGTCGATGCCGCGCAACGCAAAGCGCGGCCCCTCATGTCCCCCGCCGTCCTCGTCCTCTGGGTACTCGAAGACGACGTCCTCGAAGCGGATGCCCGAGCCGATGGAGGTCAGCTGAACCGCTCCCTCCTTCTGGCTCACGTCCGAGGTCTCCGCCATCAGTTCCAGGAGGCGCCTGGCGGGCCCCTGGGCTTCACTGATCTGGGCCGTCACCCGCGTGATCCGCTTGAGGTGCGACGACGCCTGGCTGATCATCAGGAAGAACGCCAGGATGCCGCCACCACCGGCATCGAGGCCGTAGTCGAGCACCAGGTAGCCCGCCATGACGACCACGGCGGCGATGCCGAAGTTCGTGATGAAGACGGTCCAGGCGCGGGATAGCTCCGACGCCTTGACCATGCCCATGGTCGCATCCACGAAGTGATCGTTCGTCACCTGAAAGCGCGCCAGCTCGCGCTCCTCTGCGCGGTAGGCCTTGACCGTCCGCACGCCCTGGAACATCTGGGTGAGAACCTGGAACGTGGACCCGAGCTGCGTCGCGCTCTTGTGGCTGGTGCGCCGGACCTTCTTCAGCAGGATCGCGATCGGCACGATGAAGAGCGGGAGCCCCAGCAGTACGAAGAGGGTCAGCGTCGGCGCATAGAAGAACGCGAGGCCCATCGACACGATGAAGAGCAGGGGCTCCTGAACCAGATCCTTCAGGATCAGCTGAACCACCTGGGTCGTCTGACCGACATCGCTGCTGATCCTCGAAAGAAGATCGCCGAATCGGCGCGTCGAGTGGTAGCGCATCGACAGCCCCATGAGGTGGCGCGCGAGCTGCATGCGCAGCGAGACCATCATCCGCAGGCCGACGAAGCTCGATAGAACCCCCATCACGTACTGGGTGATGGCAGCGAGGATCGCCATGACGCCCACGATGATTCCGATGCGCCAGAGAGCGCCCTTGCGCTGGGGCACGCTCTCGGCCAGCGTCTCTGGATCGCCGATGATCTTCCGATCGAGATCGGTCTTCCACTCATCGATCGTCTCCATGACCGGATCGAAGAAGCCCGGAACCTCGACGTCAGGCGTCTCGGGCATCACCTTCTCCTCGTTCGGGAAGAGAACCTTCCAGGTCGGGTCGAGGAGGCCGAAGGCACTCTTCTGGAGCAGCGCGCTGACGGTGCCGAGGAGCACGACCATCAAGAGGGTCAGGACGTAGGGCGCCGCGTGCGGGCGCAGCAGCCGATAGAGATCGCCAAGGCGTTTCATGGGACCGCAAAGCCTAGGCACCCTGCCGGGGAACCGTACCACCCACGTTCCAAACAAAAAAAGAAGCGCGCCGGAGCCTTGACTCCAGCGCGCTTCTTCAGCGGTCCCTGCGACGGATCAGATGCCCGTCGTGTCAGCTTCGGCGAGGGCCTCGTGCGCGTAGCGCTGGAAGCTCTTCCGCATCCAGTCCTCCTGGAGCATCGAGCGGTGACGCTCGTCGGTGCGGATGTTCAGCGGGTTCGTCGGGGCCGAGCGGCTCTTGAGGTAGACGATGTAGTAGCCCTTCGGGCCGAGGTAGGGACCGCCGACCGTGCCGGGCTCCATCTCGAAGAAGATCTTGTCCACGATCGAATCGTTCCACAGGAAGTGCTCGTACTCCGACTCACCGATGGCGCGCTTCATGTCGTTGCGGGTCATCGGGGCGTCCTGGAACGCGCCGAAGTTCTTGAGACCGATCGCGGGCGGCGCCTTGCCGGAAACGGGCAGCGGCGGGTCCCAGTAGTCGCTGTTCCCTCGCAGGAAGTCCGACCACCAGCGACCGAAGGGCAGGATCTCTTCCTGCGGTGCGTAGTTCTCACCCTTGGCCGAAGCCTCGGCGCGGGCCGCTTCATCGGCGCTGATCTTGCCGAGGTACTCGTCGATCTGGCTGCGGAGTCCCGTCGCACGCTCGTAGGCCTTCTGCCAGCCGTCTTCCTTCCACTTGTAGTTCGGGAAGTCGAACGCCGAGACGAGCAGGATGTCCGCGTGGGCCTTGGCCAGCCCCATGATGCCGTTCGCGATCGGCATGTGGGCCTGGAGCTCGGGGCTCAGCGTGCCGTCATCGCCGATCACCAGCTTGTCGGCGACCATCTTCTTGTAGGACTCCACGAGGCGCAGGTGGTCCTCGTAGGCCTCGGCCGACGGGAACCCGTGGCCCTGGAGAGCCATGAAGTCCATGTTGAACATGCCGCCCTCCATCTGGGTGCGCATGTCGGACACCATCGCCTTGAAATCCTCTTCTGGCATCAGCATCTCGGCCGCCGCGAGCTTCTGCTTGGCGGCTTCCATCAGCGCGAGGGTCCGCTTGGCGTTCTCGATGTCCGCAACGGTGAAGCTGGCCTTCATCTCGTCGTAGACGTCCTGGGTCTCGATCTCCGCCCGCCAGTCACCGCCGTCGATGACCATCGCGAGGTTCTCGGGGATCCCCTGGGTGCTGGTCTTGACGTCCGCGAGCGTCCAGAGCGCTCCCATCACGAAGTCCCGGAGAAGAGACATCATCATCTCCTGCTCGGGCTCGATCGGGTTGCCTGTCTCCTGGGCGATCGCGAGGCGCTGCTCGTAGTACTTGCCGTAGTCCTCGATCAGGTCGACCTGGGGCGAGTTCGCGTGAATGGCCTCGACCGAAAGCTCGGGCCAAGTGTCGGGGTGATCCGGGAAGAAGAGTTCGTCGAACTCCATCGTCTGGCGGACCTGGTCGCGGTACCAGTCGCCGGATCCGTAGGCACGCTTGAGTTCGACCTCGTGGTCGAGCGTCGGGTAGCGCTCCTGGAAGCCCTCCCGCTCCCTCGTCAGCCTGCGCTCCAGCGCGGCCGGATCGAAGTTGAACCTCTCCATGCGCTTCTCGACCTCGGCTTCGATCTCGGCGTCGCTGGCGGCCCCCATCTCGGCGGCAACCTCCTCGCGGACCCCGGACTTCCGAAGCTCTCGCTCGTGGTCCATCAGGATCTGGAGCTTACGGGCGTCGAGCGCGTTGCGGCCCGGGCCGTAGACCAGGAAGCGCTTGATGGCCATATCCGAGATCCGGACGCCGTTGACCGTCACGGGCTCGCCGAATTCGGACTCCTGCGCGGTAGCCGGGGAGCCGTTCGCGAAGCCCAGGGATACAGCAGCGGCCGCCAGGGGGGTCGGCAGGAGGGCGAGGGGAGCGATAACAGCGGGTGCCGCGAGAGCGTGGGTCGCTAGCAGCGCGGGCAACGCTAGAAGGAGGCTTTTCTTCATGAGAGTGGGAGTGGAATCGAGAACGCTGATGAGCGGTCTCTACGCACGTGTCGGTCATGTGAGAGAGGAAAGTGGCCGCGGAAGCGAGTTTTGTGGGCGCCGGGACAAGAAATCGGCCCCGCCCGCCTCTCCCCGGGGCCTCCAGGGCCCCTGAACGGCTACCTTGGTGCCCAGATGACCTACCCGACCCGCACGATCGCGCTCCTCTGCGAGCTCCTCCATCCGCCCGTCCCGCCGGATCCGAGGCCGATCCAGCGGCTCCACAACGAGATGTTCGAGGGCGGTCAGCCCGCCTACGCGGGCTTCCAGATCGGCCCCATGGGGCCGGTTCTCTCGAACCCGGTAGCGACACCGGGCGGCGTTTCGCAGGTGGCCTTCCTGGCCGACCGGCTTCAGTTCCGGGAGGAGCGTGGCAGCCTGACGCATGAGACCTTCGCGGCCCAGGTCCGGGAGATCGCCGAGCGCTCGACCGCCCTCCGGAGCATTCCCGTGTACGCAGGCCAGCAGATCGTCCTCCGCAGCCTCGTGAACCCGAAGACCGCCACCGATACGCGGACCTTCCTGCGGGAGCGCGTCTTCGGCTTCGGCGAGGAGATGGACCGCCTGGGCCGCTCCGCCCAGCTCGTCGGTCTCAGATTGGGATTCGGCCCGGATCCCAACGAGTCGAACGCGTTCGGTCTCCGCATCGAGTCTTACAACCAGGACGCTCGCTCCCTCTATATAGAGGTGCAGGGGTCCTTCGGCCCGATCCCCACCCAGGACCTCGCGACGGTCGAATCCAACGTCCTCCGCACCTACGACTTCCTCGTGGAGAAGGTCCTTCCCTTCCTGGGCCACTTCGACCGCCGCGAACCTTCGGGAAACGACCCCCATGCAGGAAACGACCCCAAGGACGCAGGATAGCTCCGCCATGAATCGCCTCACTTCCCGATGGATCGCCGCCGGCGCTCTCTTCGCGGCGGCCGGCCTCGGCGGCTGCGACGACCCGCACGCCCCGAAGGCCTCCTCGAAATCGCCGTCCCCCATCGTCAGGGTGGCCCCGGGCACGTACCCCGACGACGTCGCGTTCACGATCGGCGGGATGCCGGTCCACAAGTCGGCCATCGATGAATTCGTGCCGCTGATGAAGCTCATCGATCCCCATCTATCGGAAGCAAGTCACCGCCGAGCCGCCCTCGCCAACGTCGTGCTCCCGATGGTGGCAGGCGCCGCCCTCGATCCTGAAGCGCGCGAGCAGGCCTTCCAGAAAGCCCAGCGCGTCCTCGCCGCCGTCCGGGAGACGGGCGAGTTCCCCGAAGACGCGCCGGAAGCGAACTATCTCACCGGCACCTGGAAAGAAGTGGGCCTCATCCCCTTCAAGGCATCCATGGAGATGGAGCCGGGCACCTACTCGGATCTGCACGAGTCTCCGGCCGCCTGGACGTTCTTCAAGCTCATCGCCACCAACGTCGAGGACGGTGAGACGTTCACGCCGAGGACGGAGATCACGATCCAGCGCTACGACATCCCCTACCTTCCCGACGAGGCCAGCCAGGATCTGATCCAATCCGCGATCGATACGCTGCCCGTGGAGATCGCGGACGAAGCCTGGGAGCACATCATCCCTCCCATCGTGCTCTACAAGCCCAACCCGTCGCAGCAGTAGCCCCGACCCCGAGACCACCCGCACGAATTCCCATGCTCCGAACGACCCTGACCGCCGCCCTGCTCGGGCTCGCCGCCCCTGCGCCCGCACTGGCCCTCTCCCTGTCTTCGACGCAACAAGCTGTGACGGCGATCCTCCAGGACAGCGCCGACGCGAAAGCCGGCGAGAAAGCCACCGCCTGGCCCGAGCCGCGCGACGTCGCTGCCGTGAAGAAGTCGGTGGCGAAGATCCGCAGCGCCCAGAGCGACGAGATGGAAGCAGCGGGCCGCTCCGAGATCGAGCAGGAAGGCGCCGCCGCCGCCCCGGTTCTCCTGCGCGCCATCGCGAGGGAGAGCAAGTCGGATGCGATCCAGCGCATGCGCTCGGCCCTGGACCTCGTCACCACGAAAGAGCACACGAGGCTCCTCGCCGAGTCGCTGGACGACCGCTCCCCGGAGCTACGCATGTGCGTTCTCCGCCGCCTCGCCGTCCTCGGCGATCCGGGCCTGAAGGATCGCGCCGAAGCCTTCTTCCAGGACGTCAAGGAGAAGGCCGCCGACGCCAAGAAAGCCAAGAAGCTCCACGAGGACGAGGTCGATCGCGCCGCGATCTTCACGCTGGCGACGGGATCGACGGCGAGCCTCGATCACTGCCTCGACCTCGCGGGCTCCAAGGTCTGGCCGGCCTGGCGCGAGACGCTGCGGGAAGCCGCTGGGCGCGCGAAGGAGGCCGGTTCCACGGTCGCCGAGGGCCTCCAGGCAGCCCTCTCGCCCTCCGCCAATCCGGACATCTCCCGGCGCGTTGCGGCGCTCCGCCTGATCGCCTACGCGGGGACCGAAGCCCAGGCCCGCTCCGTTCTTCCATCGCTGGATGACACCGCGAACCACGTGAAGGTCGCGGCGGTCAACGCGCTGCGCATGATGGTCGACGGCGACGAGCCGCTCGACAAGCTCTCGACGTTCGACGCGATCGAACGCGCCAACAAGTGGAAAGCCCGACTTTGATTCCGCCCATGACTTTCGCTGACTCCCCGCTTCTGTCTCGACTCACGTCACGTCGACTGCCGTTCCGCGCTGGCCTTGTGCTGGCCGCGGGCATGGTGATCGGGGGCTTCGCTCCCGTCGGTGCGCCCGCTGCGTTCGCGCAGAAGCCGCTCGACAAGACCAAGCCCCTGGGTGATCCGGCCAACGATCCGTACACGCGGGGTGGCAAGGAGGAGTACATGAAGGCCGCGGGCTACGTGTCGATGGGAGGCTTCGAGTTCGGCCCGCCCCCCGACACGACCGTCGAGACGAACGGCTTCCTGAGCTACCTCGACATCCGCTGGATCGAGACCGCGCACTTCCAGATCGGCGTGGCCCTCCCCCAGGTCAAGGTCACCCAGTCGGAGCGCGACAAGATCCGCGCGGAGCTGACGGAGATGGAGCCCATCTTCGGTGACGAGATCGACCCTCGAACCCGCGTGCTCGATCCGTGGATTCGGGCTCACCTGTACGCGCGCCGCTGCGAGAAGCACTACGCGGACATTCAGGCCATGCTGGGCGTCACGGACGAGGATTTCGCGAAGAACAAGCCGCTGTGGAACGGCACGACGAAGTACATGGGCACCGGCCCCTACCTCGGCCAGATCGGCAAGTACGAGGTGCTTCTGCTGCCCAGCGAGGGCGCGGCCAAGACCTACCTGCGCGACCGACTGGGCCTGACGACGAAGCTGAGCCAGCGGTGGAACATCATCCCGCGCGATACCCAGACCGTGATCATCCACACGGACCAGGGCAAGCTTCGCGTCGACGAGTCGCTGCATGGGCACCTCGTCTTCAACCTGACCCACAACATGATCAACGGGTACAAGCACTACTCCTACGACATGCCCGTGTGGATCACGGAGGGAGCCGCGCACTGGTTCGAGCGCCAGTACAACCCGAAGTTCAACACGTTCGACGCCGCCGAGGGCGCGGCGGCCGAGATGTCGAGCAAGGCGGACTGGAAGCCGGAGGCCAAGAAGATCGTTTCCTCGGGCAAGGCGCCGACGTTCGCGTCGCTCATCAACCTGCGTACGTTCGCCGAGCTGGAGCTGGATCACCACTTCATGACCTGGTCGATCTTCGACTACATGATGACGGTGCACCCCGAGTTCGTGAAGAAGTACTTCGATCGCCTCTCGGGCCTCAAGAACGCGGAGGGCTACGACGACTACTCTCGCTTCGAGGATGAGCAGCGGCTCGTGTTCAAGGAAGTGCTCGATATGAACTACCGGGAGTTCGACCTGGCCTGGCAGGCCTGGGTTCTCGAGACCTACTGAGGCGTCGCGGGGACCTCTCGGGTCCCTCATTGGGACCCAAGAGAATCTTCACATCGGGACACTGGGTATCGGGACACTGGGTGCCGTAGCCGGCCCTGGATTCGCCCCGGAGCGGGGCCCGCGTCAGCCGACCGCTGCCAATCGCGCGTCGGCCGCCGTCAAGGCGATTCGGGCCCGCTCAAGATCACTCCCCCCTGGCGCGGCAACCGGGTATCTTTAGGGGCAGGGCGAGCCAAGATTCTGGCTCGACGTGGGCAGGGTCGAGATTCGAAGTTGGGATCAACTGAATGGATTGACGCTCGCACCCATGCATGAGCCGATCCAAGAGGGAAGGGTCCGCTTCGCCCCCCGCGTCCCCTTTATAGCCATGATCCAGCGCAAGAAACGCATCGTCCTCTTCATGCCCCATCGGGCCGATCCCGACGAGGGGGTACGCGTGGCCGCCGACCTGCTGCCCCTGGAACTCCTCCAGATCGCCGCCTGGCCGGTCGAAGAGGGCTACGAGGTCGTGATCATCGATGCGATGGTGCACGACGACTACATGAAGCGGATCATGGAGGCGTGCGACGGCGCTCTGCTCTACGCGTCGTCCTGCATCCTCGGCTTCCAGGTCGCCCATGGTGCGCGCGTGGCCAAGGCCGTGCGCCAGAAGTTCCCGGACCTCCCCATCATCTGGGGCGGCTGGTTCCCGAGCGTGGCGCCGGAGCTCTACTTCCAGGAAGGGATCGCGGACGCGGTCGGCCTCGGCCAGGGTGAACTCACCTTCCGCGACGTCGTGCACGCGATCGACGCGGGCGAGGACCTCGAGAAGGTCCCGGGCCTCGTGATCGAGAAAGAGGGGAAGATCCTCTACACCGAGCATCGTCCGGTCGTCGGCTTCGACAAGTTCCCCGACGCGCCCTGGCACCTGATCGACTTCGAGCAGTACGTCGAGCGCCAGCAGAACGCCGGGCCGTGGAAGATGCGGCACAAGTATCCGGATCCGTGGGACATGCCCGCGGGTACGCCGGTGCGCGGCTTCAGCTATTTCTCCAGCTTCGGCTGCCCCGAGCCCTGCACGTTCTGCTGCTCGCCGATGGTGACCGGCCGGCGCTGGAAGGCGATCGGCGGCAAGGACCTCGCCGAGCGCCTGCTCGAGCTGCACGACCGCTTCAACTTCAACGTGATGCGCTTCCAGGATGCCAACTTCGGCGTGGCAGAGAAGCGGTCCAACGAGTTCACGGACACGCTCATCGAAGCGGGCTCACCGTTCTGGTGGTCGGGCTGCTACGAGATCGAGACCATCGCGCGCTACAAGAAGGAGTCGCTGGACAAGCTCCAGCAGTCCAAGTGCCACATGGTCAGCCTCGGCGCCGAGGCCGGCTCGGAAGAGCAGCAGGCCGTCATCAAGAAGAACATCGATACCGATCACTTCGAGACGAGCCTCAAGGCGATGTACGACCGCGGCATCACGACCGGCTGCTCGTGGATCATCGGCTACCCCGGTGAGACCGAGGAGTCGATGTTCGCGACGATCAAGCGCGCGGCCGAGATGAAGCTCAAGTTCCCGCGCGCCGCGTCGGACGTCTTCCCGTTCCGCCCGATTCCGGGCACCGAGGACTTCGACAAGGCCGTGCGCCTCGGCTACCAGGCGCCGCGCACCCTCGAAGAATGGGGCGGCTGCCTCGAGTACCGCGAGGAGTTCGACGACATCCAGATCCCCGAGGACGTCCTTCGGACCTGGAAGCGCTACGGCGTCGCCTCGACGTTCTACGACGGCCTTGCCATGGAGGGCGCGGAGTGGTTCCGCGCGGTCCTGAAGAAGGTCTCCGCGTGGCGCCTCAAGAGCGGGCGCTACGGCTTCCCGATCGAGCACAAGGCGTTCCACGCCTACGTCAAGCTCACCAAACAAACGAGGGCCGACAAACTCGGGAAAGCGGCCCACGAGGTCATGCATCCGGGCATCGACCAGACCGCGGGCGTCACCACGAGCGCTCCTGTGTACTCCCGTCCGAGTGCCTGAGCCGCACCGTTCTTGCCGCGTCCCCCATCATCGCTTCCACCGTCCATTCCATGATCCAGCGCAAGCAAAAGATCGTCCTGTTCCTTCCGCACCGCGCCGATCCGTCGCGCGGTGAGCGGTTCAGCGCGGACCTCCTGCCGCTCGAACTTCTTCAGATCGCCTCGGGCCCCGTCGCAGACGGGTTCGAGGTCGTGATGATCGACGCCATGATCGAGCCGGATTACCTCCGGAAGATCGATGAGGCCTGCGAGGGCGCGCTGCTCTTCGCCTCGTCCTGCATCCTCGGGTACCAGGTCTACGACGGCTACGTGGCGGCGAAGATGGTGCGCGAGAAGCACCCGAACCTGCCCATCATCTGGGGCGGCTGGTTCCCCAGCGTGACGCCCGAGATGTACATCGAGCACGGCATCGCGGACGCCGTCGGCATCGGCCAGGGGGAACTCACGTTCCGGGACGTCTGCAACGCCCTCGCCGCCGGCGAGAGCCTCGAGAACGTCCCCGGCCTCGCGATCAACAAGGACGGCAAGGCCCACTACACGCCGCACCGCGCGGTCGTGGGCTTCGACAAGTTCGAGCCGGTCCCGTGGCACCTCCTGGAGTACGACCGCTACGTCGCGCTCCAGCTCGCGCCGTCGGGCAACATGAAGGTCCGCCACCGCTTCCCGCTGCCGGGCAAGTGGACGCCGGACAACCCGCCCAAGGGCTTCAGCATGTTCTCCAGCTTCGGCTGCCCCGAGCCGTGCACGTTCTGCTGCTCGCCGCAGCTGACGGGCCGCCGGTGGAAGGCGATCTCGGGCCGCGAGCTGGCCGAGCAAACCGCCGAACTCCAGCAGCGCTTCGGCTTCGACGTGCTCCGCTTCCAGGACGCCAACTTCGGCGTCGCCGAGAAGCGCACGAAGGAGTACTGCGAAGGCCTCATCGATCTGAAGGTGCCGATCCACTGGAACGGCACGATCGAGATCGAGACGATCATGCGGTACAAGGAGTCGACCCTCGATCTGCTCGAGGAGTCGAAGTGCCACCTGCTCTGGCTCGGCGCCGAGACCGGCACCAAGGAGATGCAGGACCGCATCAAGAAGCATATCGGGATCGACAACATCCCGATCGCGGTCGGCAAGCTCGTCAAGCGCAAGATCACGCCGGGTACGTTCTGGATCATCGGCTACCCCGGCGAGACCGAGGAGTCGATGGCGGCGACGCTGAAGCAGGCGGCGCACCTGAAGTACCTCTACCCCGAAGCGGGCTCGGACGTCTATCCGTTCCGTCCGATCCCGGGCACGGCGGACTTCGATCAGGCGGTCAAGGACGGCTACAAGGCCCCCACGACCTTCGAGGACTGGGGCGGCTGCTTCGAGTACAAGTACAACTCGCACAACACGCCGCTGCCGGAGTCGATCCGCAACACGTGGGCCCGCTACAACAACACGGCGGCGATCTACGACATGCACGTGCAGGAGGGCCCGATGTGGATGCGCAAGGCCCTCTCCAAGATGGCGGGCAAGCGTCTCCAGGCGGGCAAGTACACGTTCCCCGTGGAGCAAAAGCTGTTCGACCTCTACGTGCGAGCGACGGGCCAGACCCAGGAGAACCTCTCCGAGGAATACGCCCAGCTCCAGCCCGAGACCTACGAGCAGAACAAGGCGACGATCGCCGCGGGCTCGTCGTCCTGATTTCCTCTGTGTTACGAGAAGCGGGACTCCGACGGCGAACGTCCGCGCAGCGGAAGACTCCGAGCAGAACGCGCTCAGCGTGGGAAAGTGGAGGCATCGAACACTTCGCGACCGGCCTCGACCCGTTCGCTGAGCGGCTCGACGTTCAGGCCGTAGCCCAATGGCACGCGGAAGTGCACCACGCCTTCATCCTGGGCCTGGAACACGTGCGCGTGGACTCGTCCGTCTCGGATCTCCAGACCGCCGAAGTTCGGAACCGGTCGCGAGAGGCCGATTTCGAAGTTCATGAGTTCGTCGCCGACCTCGACGTCGCCGCCGGTGAGGCTGTTCTCCTTCGCCAGCTCGAACTTCCAGCTCGACTCGTCGACGACGCTCGCGAGACCTGACACGACCATCTCGTGCACGAAGACCTCGGACGGGCCGTCCGGGCTTCTCTTGCGCCTCGCGCTCAAGAGCGCGCTCGTGTGCATATCGCCGCTGATGAGCAGCGGGCGCACCCCTCGATCGTAGGCGCGGGAGAGCTCGATCATGAGTTGGTCCAGCTCTGCTTCGTTCGCCGTGGAGTTCCACGAGTCGAGCATGTCGTCCACGTTGGCCTCGTCGAAGGCCACCACGCGCTCGGCCAGGCCGGACACCCGATAGAGCATCGGCAGGGGCGACACGACAACGCAGACAGGCTGCTCCGTGGGATCGATCCCGTGGAGCCATTCCTTGAGGGCATCGGTCTGCTCCGATCCGAGGACCTGCGGGACGTGAACGTCCCGGGCACTGCGCTGATCCATCACGAAGATCGGAATCCCGTGCAGAGTGAACGCCTGATGCAACGAAGCCCGCAAGCCACCCCGGTGCGCGTCTTCCCCCATGGGCCCGCGCGCGAACTGATGCGCGAGAAACGCCTCGCGTGCAGCCGCGTAGAACGTATCGAGGTAGACGTGTTCATCGCCCTGGGAACCCCAGCCATCGCGGATCTCATGATCGTCCCAGGTGAGCACCGTCGGGACCGTGCGAAAGACCTCGTCCATCGAATCGAACGACCAGAAGGCTCGGTAGGTCACGTCCAGGAAGCGATAGAAACCCGAAAGACTCAGTCGCGGACGCGGCATCGCTTCCACCGTCCACGCCGACAACGGGTGCTTGTCCCCGAATTCGCCGTAGCGATCATGCACCGGTTCGACGTAGACCTGGTCCCCTCCCCCCAGCACCAGGTCCGCCCCTGGCACGCCCTTCAGGCCGCCCTTGGCCACGAGCTGCAGGACCCTGCGAATGGCGGCAAAGCGCGGGTAGCGGTCGTCCTTGGCCCCTGGCTTGCCGGTGCCATCCCCCGGGCTGACGAAGACCTCGCCCCGACGCTCTTCGGACGTGTCGAGGTCGAAGGGATCGAAGCATCCGTAGCCGAGCAGCATCACGGTCGATTTCGGTGCGTTCAACGCGTCCGCCGCCGGCGCCAGGACCGAGATATCCTCGGTGTCCGCCTCACCGAAGCTCACCCGGTGAATCCCCGGCTGGACCTCGACGATCGCGGTGAAGAACGGCGGGCCCAGCTCCACGTCCTCGCGCCCATCGATACGGGCCCTGGACCGCTCCTCCGAGCCCTTGATCCAGATGCGACTCTGCCCCGCGAACTCGCCGCGCGCGGCGTCGAAGCGCGGAAGGGCCACGTGCGCCATTCCCGCCCGCGGGCGGTAGTCGAGGCTGGCCTCCTTCGGATACGACGGTTCAATCACCGGCCACGGCTCCCGAAGATCGACGACGGTGCGCGAACAGCTCGCGAGGCTTGCGGCTGCGAGGCAGGCCAACGAAAGACGGCGAGAGAAGGCGCTCAAGACTCCCCCCTCGAACGCAGCGGCTCCAGCGTTCCACGCCGACGGAGATGGCCCTCGATGATCCATGCGGCCCACGCCCACGAGGCGCCGAGAACCCAGCCTGCGAAGATATCCGTGGGCCAGTGAACGCCCAGGTAGACGCGGCTGATGCCGACCGAGACCGACAGAAGCAACGCGGCTGCGATCGCGAGCACCTTGGAGCGCCGCTGCACGCAGTCCCGCGCGATAAAAGCGCCCATCGTCAGATGGGTCAGGGCCGCCGTGGCCGCGTGCCCGCTGGGGAAGCTCTTGGTCAGCACCCGGGCCTCGTGGGGCACCAGCTCGGGCCTGGGCCTTTGGAAGAAGTCCTTGAGGTAGAACGTGAGGGCGAGCCCCACCGCGATCGCCACGAAGTGATACAGCGCGGCCTTCCGCCGACCGACGAATAGCTCCATCACGAAGAGAAGCCCGATCGCCATCGCCGACACCGTCAGGCCGCCGAGCGCCGTGACATCCCGCATCGCCTCCTCGACCCAGATCGGCCCGATCGGATCGTTCAGGTCTCCGGCGGCCCGAAACCAGAGGAGAATCGACTCGTCCAGCCCTTCGGAGCGACCGCGACCGACGCCGGTCGCGATCAGATAAAAGACAAGGGCTCCGAGCGCAACGACCACGAGGGCGGTACCCGGATGGCGGTACCACCGCAGGTCAGAAGAAAGGGTCGTCATCGAGAAGGGAGAGGCAGGTGCAGGTCGGATTCAGAGGCAAGAGCAGAGCAGGATGGCCTCAAGCCGGTCTAAAGAAAAGAGGGGAGAGCCTCGACGGCACTCCCCTCCACGCTCATCACCAGAGCGTCCCCCATGAATCGACCGCGAAGCGATCAGTCCACGAACGTGACGGCCAGCGCGTCGCTGAACCGTGAGAGCGAGCCGAAGTCCCGGTACCAGAGCTGGAAGCGCCAGGTCGAGCCCGCCAGCAGCGCAGGCCCGCCCGCGGGCAGCGCCTGATGGTCGAACGGCAGCTCCATGAAGCCCGCCGGAGTCGCCTGGCTGACGGGCAGCCGAGTGAGCGTCCCGTTGATGCAGAGGAAGCCCTGCGTGACGGGCTGCATCAGCGGATCCGCCCCCATGAAGTAGATGCCGAAGGAGTTCGTGGGGCACGAGACCGTCTGGAGCACGAGGTCGTTGGCCGCCAGACTCCAGGACCCGGAGTAGCCCATCGATGCGCCCTGGCCCGTCGAGTTGATCGCCGCCGTGCACTCGACGACGGGGCCCGGGAGGTAGCTGGCGTCGAAGGCAAGAGCGCCCATGTCGCCGCGCGACCCGTCCGGATCGAGCGGACTGTTCGGGTCTCCGGTATCGATGCAGGCGGAGCCTGCCATCAGATGCAGGTCGAGGTTCGCCTCGTCCCAGAACATCGGCAGGTCGTCGATGTTGCCCGCGCCAGGCGCGCCCCCTTCGATCAGGCTGTACGTCGCCGTGGGACCGCCTTCCATCTGCGGCAGGTCGTTGCCGTACACGATGCAGTCCACGAGCGACGCCGCACCGTAGATCCCGCCGCCGTGGTTCGCGGGCGCCCCCAGATGATTGAAGGCGATCGTGCTGCGCGTGATCGTGGTGCTCGGCGTTGCCCAGATGCCGCCCGCGTAGGCGCCCGCGTTGGAACCGGACGCGAGGTTCCCTGCGATGACGCAGCGATCGATCGTCACGGTCGCACTGGAGTGCACCGCGATGCCGCCGCCGCGTCCCCCGGAGAGAACCGCCCCGTTGTAGAGGATCTGGCAGCCGCTCAGGCTCGCCGTTCCGCCCGTGAGGTACAGCCCGCCCCCTTGTGCGCCGGTGCATCGATTACCGCGCACGACGCAGTCGATCATGGTCGGCGCGCCGTAAACGCCGCCGCCGTGGTTCAGGCTGCTGACGTTGTTCTCGATGCGGCAGCGGATCATCGTCGGGCTGCCGCTCACCCCGGCCCCCAGCCGACCGACGTTCGATCGAATCACGCAGTCCTCCAGCAGCGGAGTGCCGTTCGTCACGACGCCACCCGGACCGAAACCGCCCGAACCACGCGTGACCGTGAGGGAGCGGAGAACCGTACCCGGACCTTCCCCGCTCGTCATGCGAACGGCGATCCCCGCGAGATCCGCGTCGATGATCGTCGACGCGGGCCCTGCGGTCCCGATCAGCTCGATCGCCTTACCCAGTAGATCGAGCTGCTCGACGTAGGTCCCCGGACCGATCAAGATTCGATCGCCATCGCTGGCGGAGACGATCGCCGCCTGGACGCTGGAGCCGCTGGTGACGAAGAGGTCGGCGGCCTGGGTGAGCCCCATGCAGCCGAAGCCGAGGGCGAGGAAAAGGGGTGCTTTCATGGCAGTCTCCGGGATTGAGTTCGACGGCATCCGAGCGCGCCGTCGTGTGAAACCCAACCTAGGTGACCACCACCGATTTGCCGCTTACGGTCGTGTCATTCGGCCATGAAAGACGGCCCACGCCCTGGTCCTGGTTCGGTCATATCTAGCGAGCGAACGTTCGCCCGCCGGCATGTGCGCCCCATGCTTCATAGCACTACGCCCAACGGCGTAGGGGCATGGCCGCTGAACACGTAGGACAGGTCCGTCCCTCCCACCGCGTTCGTCAGGATCTCCGCGAGCACGTCGCGATAGTCGGTCGTCACCGCGAGGTCTCCCTCGTCGAGCGCGGCCGCTTGCAGCGTGGGCCAGCTCCCATGCACCTGGCCGCCGACCACGCCCTTGCCCATCACCATCATCATGCCGCCGCTCCCATGGTCGGTTCCCGCGCTGCCGTTCTCGGCGGCGCGCCTGCCGAACTCGCTCTTCGCATAGAGGACGTACTCGCTCTCGCGACCCTGCATGTCGAGCCGAAGCGCCGCGAGCCCTTCGCTCAGGCTCGCGAGCATCCCCGCGAGCGTTCCCTGGATCGGCCCCTGCGCGCTGTGGTGATCCCAGCCGCCGTAGTCGTAGTGCGCGACCTCCAGGCCGATGCCCGCCTTGATCAGCACCGCGATGCTCCGCATCGCCTGGCTGAAGGGATCCGCCCCGTAGACCGCACCGTTCGCCGGCACGTAGCCCGCAAAATCGACGCCCCCGAGGAGGTCGATGGCCTCCAGGGAACTCACCGCAGCCGGCGCGAGCGGCGGGATCGTGGCCGCGTACGCCCCCTCGAGCGCGTCCCGACGCGCCGCTGCGCTGACCGCCGCTCCAGGGAACAGGAAGTCCGCGGGCTCGGGGATCGGCAGGCTGCTCGGAGCCAGGGCCAGCACGCGCGGCAGAAGCTCATCGACCGAAATCGCGCGCAGAACGCCGGATCCCGAGGGCGCCACCGACTGCAGATGCCGCGCGAGCCAGCCCGAAACCTCCCCGCTGCCGGGGTGATCGGGAGTGCCGGTCTCCATCGACTGCATCGCGCTGAAGTGGCTCCGACTCGGATCCGTCGAGCCACACGCGTGAACGAAGCCGAGGGTCCCGGCCTGGTACGCTGGCATCAGCGCCGCTGCGTTCGGATTCAGACCGAAGAAGCCGTCGAGATCGAGCGCTCCGCTCGCGGCGCCCGGCGGCGGCACGGCGAGCGTCGGCCGGTGCACGTAGAGATCGGAGTCTCCGTACGGCACGACCACCGAGAGCCCGTCCATCGCGCCCCGAAGAAAGAGTCCGATGACGGTCGGCCGCGCCGATCCGGATCCGCGGGAGTTCGAGAAGGCGAGGCGCGGAGAGCAGAGCGCGGCCGCGCCCGCGGCGCTCGCTCCGAGGAATCCGCGGCGGGAAAGGCGCGCGTACTCGGCGCATTCGTTCTTGGGCTGAAGGTACATGACGGCGGAGGGTGCAGGTCGGCGAGGGTGGAGGGTGAAGCCAGGGATCAGACGAACTGGAAGCTCGGCAGCGACAGCGCGAGGGCGATCGCCTCGCGCGCGGCGGCTCCGTTCCAGACGGGAACACCGCTGACGAAGGCCTGGAGCTCTGCCCTGTCGACAGCCGCGAGCGTTCCACCGAACAGGCGCGCGTCGAGCGTCTCCGCCACCATCGCAGGAGGCACGCCGCCGAGGAGCGCGTTCAGCGACGCGGACGATACGCGCGTGCCGCTGACCTGGCCGTCGAGCAGGTCCGAGGCGTAGGACCAGCGCGGCAGAAGGTTCGATCCCCACGCGCCGAGCGCGTCCGGGTAGCCGTTGGGCGCGCCCCAGGCGAAGGGGACATGGCCGAGCTTGCGAAGCTCCTCGATGAGGCCCATCGGCTGACTCGTCGTCGCGTCGGTCGCGCGCAGCGCGGAGATCACGAGGTGCAACGGTCGCTTCAGCTTGTACGTCGACTCGATCGGCAGACCGCGGAAGGACTCGCGGCACAGCACCTCCTCCATCGTCGCGGCGAGGTCTCCGCCCGTCTGGAGGAATCGTGCTGCGACCCGATCGACCGCGGACCGAGGCGCATTGTAGAAGAGGAAGTACGTACAGAGCTTGCTGGCCAGGTGGGCCGCCGTGCTCGGGTGCGTCGCGAGGAGATCGAGCACCGTCTCTCCATCGGTGGTTCCGCCGCCCGCGGGGATGGGCTGACCCAGCACCGACTTCGGTCCTGTGTCGTGATCGCTGGCGCGGAAGAAGAACTCCCCGGCCGAGGCTCCACCCAGACGCAGCGTCCAGCCGGTGAAGCAGCGCGCCACTTCCTGGACATCCATCTCCGTGTAGCCACCGCTCACGCCGAGCGTGTGCAGCTCCATCAGTTCGCGCGCGTAGTTCTCGTTCGGCGCGCCCACGACGTTGGTGTAGTTGTCGAGGTAGTAGAGCATCGCTCCGCTTCGGGCGGACGCTCCGAGAAGATCGCGGAACCGGCCCAGCGCGTGAGCGCGGACGACCTCGCGATCGTCGACCGTCTTCAGGTATCGGAGCGGGCCCGAGTTGCCGTCGATGTTGAAGTGATCGGTCCAGAATTCGACCATCCGCTCGAGGAGTTGACGCTTCGAATGGCGAGCGCGGAGGACCCGCGCGCTTCGGAGTTCGCCTGCCACGAACGCATCGCCACCGCCGCTCTGCGGAAACGTCGCGACGAGCGTCGGGACATCCATCGAGAGGCTCGAGTACGAAGCGAGCAGTCCGTCGAGCGCGCTGTCGTCGATCGACGCGGGCGCGAGCTGCTCCGCGCGGCAGGCGTGGAACCCCATGGCGCTGGCCCGCTCGAACTCAGGCACGGAGAATCCGAAGGTGCCCCGGCGAACGAGGGCGAGGACGTCGGAGGAGGGGCTCGGGGCCACCGCGATCGAGCCAGGGAGACTCGTCGACGTGAACGACTGCTGGGCGGAGGGTGTCATGGGTCGGTACGGCTGGGTGATAAAGAGTGGCTCGCTAGTGCCCTGAATCAGAAGTTCGTCGCATTAGTTTCAGTCTGTTTCGTTTCGTAGCAAGGCGTCCGAACCGCAGTGCGTAGCAGTAGTTCCGTCCAAGGTTCGGCAACGCAGCTACGGAGCGAAACAGGCGAAACTAATGCGACGAACTTTTGATTCGGGGCACTAGTGCCCTGAATCAGAAGTTCGTCGCATTAGTTTCAGTCTGTTTCGTTTCGTAGCAAGGCGTCCGAACCGCAGTGCGTAGCAGTAGTTCCGTCCAAGGTTCGGCAACGCAGCTACGGAGCGAAACAGGCGAAACTAATGCGACGAACTTCTGATTCAGGGCACTAGTGCCCCAGCGCGTCCTGGAGGTGGCGAACGACGTCACGGGAAGCGCGGTCCGCCTCGCGGAGCCGACCCGCTCGAATCTGCCGCTCGATGCGGCGCATGCGCTCGCGGATAGCCTGCGTCGGCTCACCCCGATCGTGGAGCTCGCGGCCGAGGATGCGGATCTCCTCGATCGTGTCGCGGAGGGTCACTCGCAGCTCGGCCATGCGAACGGCCGCGCCACGAACGCGCTCTCTCTGGGCCGCATCGAGTTCCCCCATCAGCGCGAGACGGCCCGAGAGCTGGAGGCGCTTCTGCTGGTTCTCGACGTCGAGCAGTCGCTCGAAGGCCGTTTCGATACGAACGGGATCGAAGGGTTCGCCGGCCATGGCGGCGCTCAGATCGGCTTGAAGCTCGGCCTGGGTCGCCCTCAGACCGGAGAACTCCGCGCGCCGCTCTCGAGCCTCCTCACGGATCTCGACGATGCGATCGTCGGGCAATCCCAGTTCGTCGAGGTGCTCGAGGATCTGCTCGGGGGACGGGAGCATGCGCTCGAAGGTGCGCGCCTCGCGCTGCGGCCCGCCCACGGCGGAGAGCGGGACGGCGCAGAGCAGGAGCGTCGGGAGAAGCTTGAAGGACATCATGGGCAGCGTGGGCAGCGTGGCAGCGTGGGATCAGCGGGAACCCGCTCAAAAGGGCTCGGTGACAAGCAGGGAATCGGTGGCGGCGCGCATCTGCGCCTCCTCCTCTCCCACCGTGAGAGCCGACAGAGCTGAGTCACAGAGCGCGTCGAGCTCGAAGGCCTCGGGCACGGCCGCGATCTGCTCCACCTCGATCGGCGTTCGCAGGAACCATGCGCCGCCGGCGGCGACGCAAGCGAAGAGGGCCGCGGCCAGTGGAAGCCAGGCCCATTGCTTTGCGGGAGCCTCCGGTTCCGGCAGGGATTCGGTCATCTCCCGGAACGAAGGCGCCTCGCGGTGGTCGCGGGCGCGCTCCGCCTGGAAGAACTCATCGAGACTCGAGTCGTGGTGCTTCATCGTGTGGAAGACGGCTGCGAGGTCAGGCGCTGACGGAGCGCTTCCTTGCCTCGTTCGTAGTGCTGGCGGACGGAGCCGATGTGGAGATCGAGAATCTCGGCAGCCTCCCGGAGGCTCAGGCCCTGGTAGAAAGTCAGGTGCAGAACCTCGCGCTGGCGCGGCGGCAGTGCAGCGAAGGCCGCCCGTAGCTGGCCGTGCTCCTCGAGCTCAGTGACCCGTTGGACGGGGTCTTCCGCCGCTTCGTCGCGTTCGGGCGCCGCCGCCGCGCGGCGGATGGACAGATCCAGCGCTCGACGGTCGCGCCGCCTTTCTTCCAGTGCCACGAGTCGAATGACGCCGAAGAGGAAGCCTCGCATGGGCGAGTCGACGGTCGGGCGCGCCTCCGCGGCCAAAATGCGCGCGTAGCTCGTCTGGAGCGCGTCGGCGGCCCGCTCGGGGTCCCCACCGACGCAGACCAGCGCCCAGCCGTACGCATCTCCGTGGAGAGGCTCCAGGGCGGCCATCAGCGCCGCCTTTCCCCCCACGCCTGTGGCAGATGTGGCGGGCGGGATCTCCCGCTCCAGCTCTGGGGCCTGCGCCTTCTTGGCGCGTGGGAGGAGGCGGAAGGACGGCATGTCAAAGGAGTGATGACCGGGGTCGCCCTCGCATATGACCAAGAATCCGAAAACTTGCCAGGGCTTCCCGGAAGGACCGCATTTTCCCGGTCACAGGCGTTCTGGCGCAGCGTTCCCCCCTGCACTCCAAACCCGATGAGGCACGCGGGGAGACGTCGAGAGGCGTCGTCGGCCATGTGGGCCACACTGCCTCGTCGGGTGAGGAGCCCTTACCTGCGGAAGCCCGCGAGCAGGCCCACCCCGCCGGACGCAGCCGAAGGCAGGCTGCCCGAGACGAACGTCTTGAAGCTGTCGAATTGCTCACCGAGGTTGGCGGTGAGGCTGTCCCAGTAGCCCTGTGCCTTCTCCCAGTTGATGTTATCGACGAGTCCGGCCTTCTGGAGCCCGAACACCGCCAGCGCGACGACGCCGATCACCAGCATCGTTCCCTTGAGGAACGTTCTGAGGGCATACCCGATGCAGAAGGCGATGAAGAAGCTCAGGCCGCCCTTCGCAAAGAGCGGTGCCCACAGCGTCTGCGCGGCCGAGCCCTCCGTCCCATTTGCGGGAATCCCGCCACCCACGGGGGTTCCAGGGCCGAAAGCGCTGGGCTGAACCAGCGTCGTCCCATCCGACGAAGCCACTCGCGCACCCGTATCTTCCTGGCCTGAACTCCCCATGGCGAGACCGACGCAGCCGAGCACGAGGGATAGAACCACGAGCGCCTTCTTCCAGAGGGCGATCGAACCGATCCCACCCTCGCCTTGTTCCGCGGACTCTACCGCTATGTCTTCGTTTGTCATGATGGAGGCCCTGGGGCGCTCTATTCATGGTCGCACGTGACACGTGAGCCCGCAAGAACACTCGCACGCATCACGGTTCGTCTTCCTACACTGGGAGTTGCCGCCTGTCCCCACAGCCGCTGGCCTTCCCCATGCCTCCTCACCCCGTCCGCATTCTCGTCGTAGAAGACAACGCCACGCTTCGAGCAGACGTCCTGGACGCCCTCCGAAGCGCAGGATTCGAGGCTCAGGTCTCCACCACGCTCGCCATGGCGCGCGTCGCCGCTGAGTCGCACTGCGACCTGATCCTGCTCGATCTGATTCTCCCCGACGGCGAGGGTCTCGATCTGTGCCGCGAGCTACGCGCCGCAGGCCGCTCCATCCCGATCATCATGATGACCGGCATGGACAAGCCCGAGCAGCGCGTCGCCGGCCTCGATGCTGGCGCCGACGACTACGTCGTCAAGCCGTTCCATATCCCCGAACTCATCGCGCGCGTCCGCAGCATCCTGCGCCGCACCGGCAAGTCGGGGATGGGGAGCTTCGTGAAGCACCTCGACCTCTGGATCGACGCCGACCAGGTCGCCGCGGGCCGCGGGACCACGACGTTCAAGCTGAAGCCGCGTGAGTTCGACCTCCTGAGCTTCTTCATTCGCCATCCGGGGCGCGCCTGGACGCGCCAGGAACTCCTGGACCAGGTCTGGGGCCACACCTTCGAAGGTGACGCCCGTACCGTCGACCTGCACGTCCGGCGATTGAGGGCCAAGGTCGAACCGAACGAGGAGTCCCCGCACTACCTCGAGACGGTCTGGGGCGTGGGCTACCGGATGACGATGAAGTGGCCCGAGGACAGCGACGAGATCCAGCCCATGCCCCCGCCGAGCACGCCGGTGCGCCGCGAGGTTTCAAGCGGCAACCCCCGATCGGAAGAGCAAGAGCAGGGCCAGTAGGTTCCGGCACCCGGTAGGCTCTGGTAGCGGGTGTCAGCGACGCTCCATGGGCACGCGAGCGACCACCGTGTCGCCCTTCCCCTGCTCATCCGTCACGCTCTGGACCGTCCAAAGATCGAGTCCGTTGTCGCCGTCGATGCACGAGCCGCTGTAGTCGCCCCACGGTCCGCCTTCCGTCGCCGCCTTGCCTTCACCGAGGGAGACGATGGGACGTAGCGTCCCCGGCTCATCCGTGGCCCGTCGCCAGGCGAGGCGGGGACTGATGAACATCTCGGGGCTCGTCTCCTGGAAGCCGACGAGCACGTCGAGCTGCTCGTTCACGGCGAGCGACGTCTGGATGTAGCTCGACGTTTCGCTCGACAGCAGACCGGACTGCACGACCTTCCCGTCGAGCTGGATCTGATGCCATTGCACGCCCGCGCGGCCGCCGACGTTCACGGTGTGCGAAAACCACAGATGCCCGCCCTGGAGGACCACGTTCTTCGGCCGACGATCGCCGGAAGCGGTTTTCTTGTCCGTGCCCTTCTGCGGTGACTGCGGCGGGAATCCCACGAACTCCAGCCCGTGTTCACTCCGTCCCAACAGGCGTGCCAACGGCGCACCGTTCTCGCCAGCGTCTTCGTCACTCTCCACACAGCGAACGACGAACTCGGTCTCCGTCACGTCGAGGAAGTAGAGCGGGTCGACGGCGTCCTGGCCGAGCACCGGATGGCCCAGGCTTCCCTGGAAGTGATACGCCGTCGCGGGCTTCCCCGCCTTCATCTCCGCCGTGCGGAGGACGAAGGTTCGCTCTTCACCGCCGGGGAACGAGTAGCCGATCCAGCGCCGACTCGAGCCGATCGCCCCCCCATCGACGCCCGCGGGCGTATGGACCGGATAGGTGTTCCAGGCCCCGGTCGGATCGCTCGTCTCGGAGATCGAGACGTTGACCGGCTTCTCCAAGGCTTCGTCCCAGTAGACCCAGAGGTCGAATCCGAAGACGCCGTTGTGGCGGTCGAAGAAAACCTTGGGGTCGATGCCGTTCTCGAAGGCGCGCTGGTGAACGCCGAGCACGTATTCGCCCTCCTTGCTGTAGACGATCAGCCCGCCGTTCGTGGCCGTCAGCACGTGCTCGCCACCGACGGCGATCTGAGGATCGACCTGACGATCGCCATCGGTCGCGCCGTCGAAGAGCAGGATTCCATCGACGGTCCGCGGATGGCCACCCAGCGAGCGCTGGGGCACCTGGCCCTCGCGGTCCAGGGTGACGATTCGCCTGGGCTGGATGACTTCGATCCGCGTGGGCGCTGACCCGCCGTCGCTGCCGTCGGGGAAGTGAGAGGTGGGTGCCAGAAGGCCCACCGTGACGAAAGCCTGGACGAAGAATGGAAGCATCCCGGGAGCTTAACCATCCAGGCGAACCGATGCGCGGCCTCCGCCTGGGCGACGGCGGCCTGGGCGGCCAGCGAACCGGGAACGTCCCGACCGACCTGACCGACCCGGCTTTGAACGTCGCTGGCTACTTCGGCTGCGCCGTCTCCAGGTCCGAGCCGCCGTAGCCGAGCGCCTTCAGATCCCGCAGCATCGTCTGGCTGAGCGGCTCCGACAGCGCCGTTCCCCCTTCCTCTACCAGCCGCGTCCGGATCTCCCCCATGCGCTGGGCCATGCGGTCCATTCGCTCGGGGTTCGCCTCGCTCACATCCTGCTGCTCTTCGGGATCGACGTCCGTATCGAACAGCTGCGGCAGCGCTCCGCGCCGCCGCGTGACGAACTTCCACCTGCCTTCGACGAGGGCAAACTGGGCTCCCCTGCCCTCCAGTGGATAGCGCGAGGAGAGATACAGCTCCCGCGGCTCGAGCTCTCGCCCCACCGACTTCGCGTCGACGCCCGCGAACGTTCCCACGAGCGACTCACCGTCGAGTGCCCGCGCCGGCGCTCGCAAACCGAAGAGCTCCGCCACCGTCGGCAGCGTGTCGAGAAGCGAAACGGTGCTCGGAAGTTCCACGCCCGCGGGCAACGCACCAGGCGCAGCGAAGATCCACGGGACGTTCACCATCTCCTCGTAGACGAAGGTGTTGTGGCCCACGGCGCCGTGCTGGAGGAAGCCCTCGCCGTGATCCGAGGTGAAGAGCACGCAGACGTCCTCACCATGATCCCGAAGGAGTGGTTCGACCAGGCGCCTGACGCGTGCGTCCATATAGGCCACGTGTTCGTCGTAGGTTTCCACGAGACGGAGCGCATCCGGGTGATCGCGAGCCACGCCGCTGGCCTGAACTTCGGCGACGTCCGTGATCGAGCCGGTCACGTCGCTGCCCTGCACCTCGCGGAACATGGACGCGTACGGCTCGGGCGGCGTGTACGGCATGTGCGGCGGCAGCATGTGTACGTAGAGAAACACGGGGCTTCCGCCTTCGATGAACGAGGTCGAGAGCGCCTTCTCCGCCTCCGCGAAGATCTCCTCCGGTGCGACGTCGAAGTCGTGGAGGGTGTACCGGTCGAAGCCGCGACCCAGGCCCGTTCGGGGCCCCGCTGCCCCGTTCTCGGTGAGTCCGACGGTGCGGTACCCGGCCTCCTTGAACATCTCGGCCAGCGTGCGCGGGCCATCCGCACCGAGGATCTGGGTCTGCCACAGCACGCCGTGCCGCTCCTGGACCAGACCGGTGAAGAGCGACGTGACCGAAGAGAGCGTCCACGAGGTCTGCGAGAGCGCCCGCCGCGCACGCACGCCAGCGGCGCTCAGCTCCTCCAGGAACGGGCTCGTCCTCCGCCGATACCCGTACGCAGAGAGGTGGTCGGCGTGCACCGAATCCGCCACGACCACCACGAACGAGCGCCCGCGAAGCGACCCGGCGAGTGCGTCGCGCGGCGACTCCTCTTGACCGCAGCTCGGGATGCTCACGAGCAGCACCAGGAGCACCACCACCACGTATCGAATCCACTTCAACGTTGCTTCACTAGCCGAACAAGAAGTCGGCCTCCTTGGACCACATCGCGTATCGGAAGACGGGCAGGAGCCGCTGAAGCTCCTCCACCAGCACCGGCGGCACCTCCGGCGTCAAGAGCGCGCTGCGCACGGCTTCGGTCGCGGGCCAGCGGCGCTGGACCGACAGGAGATGCTCGCCGGGCTCGTAGTACTTGAAGAACTCCTCGAGCTTCTCGGGCCCCATCTCGCCGCAGATCCACTCGCCCTTCCAGTCGGCGAGCTGCAGCCGGTAGCCGTCGAGATCGTTCAGGATCGCGAGGAGAGGCTTCACGCCCTCCGCGGTCACGCGCTTCACAAGGTTGCGCCCGTCGTACCAGCCGTCCTGGTGGATCCGGAAGCTGACCTCCAGCGCGTCCGCCTCGAGCGCCACGCACAGGTAGCCGTTCTTGTAGGCCTGGTCGAGATCCTTGGCGAGGTCGGCGCCCAGGGTCTTCCGGAGGCGAGCCTTGGCCGCCTTGTCACGGGTCACGTAGGCCCAGAGGCGCTCGACCCGCCCGCCGTTGACCGCAGGGAAAGGGTTGTGGATCGAGGTCCGGACCTCGAGTTTTACCTCCTTGGGCGCCGCCTTGGCCGCGTGCTTGGCGATGGCTTCGAGCCGCCTCCGGGCTGCGAGCCGCTGCTCGTTGTAGTCCGCCGACCGGGACCGAGGCGGCCGGAGCGCCTCGAAATCCCAGGAGACGAAGGGCTCCAGCGGCGGCAGGGCGGCCGCCGCGCGGGGCCGGGCCGCCCGGCGAGGGGCGGCGGCGGACGAATCCGTGGGACCAGCGGGATCGGCCGGGTCAGTCTCGTTGCGGGGCGCCATGCCCTCATCCTGTCCGATCAGGCGGCCCGTGTCCCCCCCACCCCTGGCCATTCCGGGCCATTCCGGGCCATTCCGGGCCATTCCGGGCCATTCCGGCCCATTCCTGACCCTGGAGCGGCTTTGCGCTCGATCCGATTCACCCCGCGCCCTGCGACCGCCGATCTCCGGTAGAGGTCGCTTTCTCCCCCGATGTAAGGGCCACGTCAGCAAACCGACAAAAAGTGGGTGACCCCGCAGGAGCAACGGACTTGATTCGTAGGACGCTCCAGGCCTCCCCCTCACTATCCTGTCCGCCCAATGCGCTTCGCCCACTTCGACTTCGACCCCGCCACCGACCGACTCGGTGAGGGCCCCCTCAGCGAGGTCTACCGGGCGGTCGACACCAAGCTGGGGCGGACCGTCGCACTCAAGATCCTGCGTCAACACGCGGAGATCGACCCCCAGGCCGACCAGCGCTTCCATCGCGAGGCCAAGCACACCTCCAAGCTGGATCACCCGCACATCGCCACGATCTTCGAGTACGACCGCTTCGAAGGCACGTCGTACATCGCGATGGAGTACCTCGAGGGCCGGACCCTCGACAAGATCATCAAGGATCAGAGCCTCGGGTACGAGGAGTGCCTGCGGGTCGCGCTCCAGCTCTGCGCCGCCTTGGAGGTCGTTCACCTCGGCCAGCTGATCCACCGCGACCTCAAGCCCGCCAACATTCTCCTGAAGGACGATGGCAACCTGAAGCTGCTCGACTTCGGCATCGCGCGCGCGGCCGACGAGGCCAGCATCACCCAGCACGGCATGCTGGTCGGCACCGTCCTCTACATGAGCCCGGAGCAGGTCCGCGGCGACGAACTCGACGCTCGCAGCGATATCTTCTCGCTGGGGTCGGTGCTCTATCACGTCATGACGCGGGCCCTCCCCTATCCGGGAGATTCCTTCCCCGAGGTCTGCATGGCGATCCTCGACGGGCCGCCCCGCAAGCGCCCTTCCGAGGTCCGCTCGGGCTTCCCGCCGCCGCTCGAAGAGTTCCTGATGCGCTGTCTCCGGGGCGCGCCAGAAGACCGCTACGCCGACGCGTCCGAGGCGCTCCAGGACCTCCGCCGGGTCGAAGGAGACATGACCGGCACCGGCAGGCTTCGACCGATCGCGCTCAGCGGGAGACTGCTGCTCAACCCGATCGCGTGCGGTGGCGCGGACCCGTCGTCCTGCAGCGTCATGGCGGGCGGCCTCCGCAAGGACCTCGCCGCCGCCCTCGCCCGCAACAAGAACCTTCATATCGATTTCGAGCGCGAGGATGGAGCCGCCTATGACTTCCTGCTCGATGCGACGCTGTCGGTCGAGAACAAGGTGGGCAGGCTCGAGATCATGACCACCACCTCCCGGGACGGTAGGCGCATCGTCCACAAGGACCGCGTCACCTCCAAGGATGACGACGAGTGGGCCATGCAGGAGGACCTGGTTCGCGCCGGCATGCGCGTTCTCCGGGCGAGGCTCATGCAGGCTTCGCAGATGCCAGCCATCCGTTCCAGCCGCAAGGCCGATGACGCACGCCGCCTGGTGACGCGCGCCCGCGAGGTGCTGCACCGCGGTCGCTCCAAGCACGTGATCTCCGCGACGAGCCTCCTGCGCCAGGCGCTAGAGCGCGACCGTTTCAGCGCGAACGCCTACGCCGTGCTCGGGGAAGCCATGGTCCGCAAGTACCTGCTCTGGGACGGCGACCCGACCTTCCTGGAAGAGGCGCGGGAGAACGCCGACAAGGCCCTGACGCTCGACAGCAACTGCGCGCTCGCCCACACCGCCCTCGGTTTCGCCAACCACCTCTCGGGTCACCTCGACGACGCCCAGCGCGAGTACCGCCTCGCGATGCAGTGTGACCAGGAAGAGTGGTTCGCTCACCGACTCCTCGGCTCGATCTACGCACGGGAGGGCAACTTCAAGAGCGCGACCGGACTCTTCCAGAAGGCGATCGGCCTCAAGCCGACGCATATCGCTTCCTACGATCACCTCTACGGCGTGCTCGTGCGACTCGATCGCTACGAAGAGGCGCTGGAGACCGCGGACAGCGGTATCGCCGCCGGGCGCAAGCACCTGAAGCGCGTCCCCGACGACATCGACGGCCGCCTGCACACCGCCATGCTCTACGCGCGACTCGGCCGCTCGGACGAGGCGCGCAACGAGATCAACGCCGCGCTGGAAATCGCGCCGCGCGACGGCTTCACGTGCTTCCACGCCGCCTGCGTGCACGCGATCATCGAGGAGCCCGAGGACCTCGGACGCGCCATCGATCTCCTCACGAGCGCCCGCGACCGCGGCTACTACATGCGCGGCGAGCTGACCCGGAACACGGACCTCGACGTCCTGCGCAGCCTGCCGGAGTTCGGCGAGCTACAGGTCCTCTGATCCGCCGTCCGGAACGGTCCCGACGAAGCGCTCGGCGGATCCGGGGGCCGGAAGCTGGCACGCGTCGGAGGTCCCGAACCAGCGCAGCCGATTCCGCGCCACCCAGCGATAAACGCCGTCGCGCAGGAATCTCGGGACGATCCGGAAGACGCCGGCGAGGCGCCACGGGAACTGCATGTGCTCCGAGGCCACGCGGAGCGCGGCGGTGCTCCGCACCGACATCTCTCCCTTCTCGTCGATGAGCACGAGCGTCGAGAGTTCATCGGGATCGAGCCCGCGACTCGCCACGGCGCTGCGGCCCACGTCGCTCTGCAGAGAGGCGAATCGGAGCTTCCCGGTCCGGTCGCGATCGAGGATGAAGCGAACGGAGGAGGTGCAAAGGCCGCACTCGCCGTCGAACAGCAGCAGCGGCAGGTGGTCGGCGGTGACCGGCGACGTGGGGACGTGGGCTTCCATCGCCCGTGACTATGGGCCGTGATGCGTCAGCTGCTGCGATTTTCCGCCCCCAATTCGGGCCCGATTCCGAGGGGAATCCCCCATCCAGGGCCCTGGGGAGGGCCATGCCCGAATCGGGAAACATCCAGGGCACATCCAGGGGCGTGAGGGCGTTGAGGAACCGGAGCCTTCCGACTACCCTCCCCCGCTCTCCATTGGGCCTGGCGGCCCAGGAGCTCCGCGTCCCTGCCCCTGTCTCCATGCCACTTGATCGTTCCATCGTCGTCGTCGACACCGAGACCGCCACGCTCTCCGGCGCGCCCCATCTCCTCGAGGTCGGCGCCATCAGGGTTCAAGATGGAGAGGTCATCGACCAGTTCGAAACGCTCGTGGCTCCGGCGGTCGAGATCGACGAGGAAGCGACGGCGATCCACGGGATCACGGACGAGGACATCCGCCGCGCCCCGCTGGCGAAGGACGCGCTCACCCGGTTCACGGAGTGGGTCGGCGATGACTGGCTCTGCGCGCACAACGCTGGCTTCGATGCCCGTGTCTTCGGCTTCGAGCACGCACGGACCGGCGCGCCTGTCCCCGCTGCTCCCTTCCTCTGCACGGTGAAGCTGGCCCGCAGGCACATCCCCGAGTCCCCGGACCACAAGCTCGAGACCTTGTGCCAGCACCTCGACCTCGACGAGGGGGTGCACCATCGCGCGCTCGCCGACGCCGTTTGGGCCTGGCAGGTGCTCGAGGAGTGCGCGGAGCGCGCCGAGACCACGTCCGCCATGGAACTCCTGGCGCAGTGCGGAACCCCGGTCACGATCAAGGGCTACATCCCCGGCCCGGCGCGTATGAAGCCGCGGCTCCGGCCGCTCCAGGACGCGCTCCGCAACGGTGACGAAGTGACGCTCCTGTATGGCGGCGGCGACAGCGGTGTCCCTTCGTCGCTGGAGGTGATGCCGCGTCTCCTGTACGAACGCCACAAGAAGAGCTACCTCGAGGCCGAGTGCCTTCGAACCGGCATGTTGAAGACCTACCTGCTGGATCGGATCCAGAAGGTCATGGCGCCGGCGCTCTGATAAGGGAGAGTCGGGGGCCCGTGACTCCGGAATGCCCGTGACCCCCGAATGACAGTTGCGCAATGCCCGACCTTTCGGCGGTCGGGCTTGGCCAGGGAAGGTCACGTTCTCGTCATCTTATCGAGCGCTTGATCCTCCACCATCCGGTGGAGGTCGCGCCGCAGTGCTGGAGGATCCAGCACCGATGATCGGCACGACCCCCTCGACCAGATCGAGGGATGGCCATTCTCCCCTACCGTATGCCGCCGAAACTCAGCTTTCCGCGCCTCGGTCGCCACGCGATCATCGCACAGGTGACCCTGCTCGCCCTGGGCACGTTCTTCCTCACGCGCGTCCTCCTGCTGGCCTACAGCTGGAAGGAGACGGCCGCGAGCCCGGTCGACCTCCTCCGGATCTTCGGAGTCGGTCTCGTGTACGACCTCGCCTTCTGTGCGTTCGCCGCGGCCCCCGTCGCCGTGCTGATCGCGCTGCTGCCCGAGGGCCTCTGGAGAAGCAAGCCGGTCCGCGGGCTGTGCCGGTTCGCCCTCGTCGGGGTGATTGCCTTCGTCGGTTTCCAGATCTGCGCCGAGGTCCTCTTCTGGGATGAGCTCAACGTCCGCTTCAACTTCATCGCGGTCGACTACCTGATCTACACCCACGAGGTCATCGACAACATCATCGAGTCCTACCCCATGGGGCTCATCCTGGGCGGCCTCGGACTCCTCTCGGCGCTCGTCTTCTGGCTGGTGCGCAAGCCCGTGACGGCGGCCCTCGATGCCCCGGACACCGTGGGCGCCCGCTGGGCCCGAGCCGCCGCCGTCGTGATCGCAGCCTGCTGCGCCTTCTTCTTCCTGGATCAGTCGTTCCGCCGCATCTCGGCGAACCCGTACCAGACCGAGCTGGCGTCCAACGGCCAGTACCAGTTCATCGCCGCGTTCCGCAACAACGAACTCATCTACGGCGACTTCTACCAGACCATTCCACTGGAGAAGGTCGACGCGGAGATCCGCGAGGCGATCTCCGAGCCGAACGCCACGCCGCTCAGCACCGAGCTCCTCCACCTCGAGCGCCGGATCGTCAACCCGCCCAGGGACAAGCCCCTGAACGTGATCCTCGTGATGGTGGAAAGTCTCAGCGCCGACTATCTCCAGCGCTACGGCGGCAAGGACGGCCTGACCCCGATGATCGATGAGCTGCTCGGGCAGTCGCTCAACTTCGACGCCCTCTACGCGACCGGCACGCGGACCACCCGCGGCCTGGAGGCCGTGACGCTCTCGCTACCGCCCACGCCGGGCCGTTCCGTGGTCAAGCGCCTGGGACGCGAAACCGGCATGCAGTCGCTCGGGCACATCCTGAATGGAGCGGGCTACGAGTCCAAGTTCGTGTACGGAGGCCGCGGGTACTTCGACAACATGAACGCGTTCTTCCAGGGGAACGGCTACGAGATCATCGACCAGACCACGGTCGACAAGGCGTCGATCCAATTCGAGAACGCGTGGGGCATGTCGGACGACGACCTCTTCCGCGTCGCGGCCGATACCGCGGATCGATCGGCGGCGGACGGGAAGCCGTTCTTCCTGCACGTGATGACGACGTCGAACCATCGGCCGTTCACGTATCCCGACGGGCGCATCGACCTTCCTTCCGGCGAGGGGCGGCACGGCGCGGTGAAGTACACCGACCGCGCCATCGGAGACTTCCTCGAGTCCGCGCGCACCCACAGCTGGTTCGACGACACGATCTTCGTCGTCATCGCAGACCACTGCGCATCGAGCGCGGGCAAGGTGGACCTTCCGGAGTTCCGCTACCACATCCCCTGCTTCTTCTACTGTCCCGCCCATCTGGAGCCGCGGTACGTATCGACCATCTGCAGCCAGATCGACGTCGCGCCGACGCTGCTCTCGCTCCTCGGGATCAGCTACACCTCGACGTTCTTCGGCTTCGACGTTCTCGCAGCGCCGCCCGAGTCCGGGCGCGCACTCATCGGGACGTACCAGAAGCTGGGGCTTCTGCAGGACGACGTACTCACGATCCTGAGCCCCCGCATGGGGCTCGAGCAGCGCGTGGAGACCCGCGGGGCCAAGATCGAGGTCGACATCGAGCTACCGAGCGAACGTCTTCGGGAGCGCTGTATCGCCTACTTCCAGTGCGGAGCCCACGTGTTCAGCAAGCATCTGAACGCGGAGATCGCCCCGGGGCCCCGCGTGGCGGCCATGGAAGACTGAGGGCCGAAGATCAGGCACTGACCGGGACGGTCCCGATGGCGGGCCCGCGCCTGCCGTCGCCCGGGACGCCCGCTCGATCGACGTCTTTTTCGTCGCCTTCCGGCGTATCCGCGCTGACGGAACGAGGGAGATGAACGACCAGTCGGGCGCCACCGCCCTCCGCCTCGTCGGCGCGGATCTGCCCGCCGTGGGCCTCGGTCGCGGCGCGGGCCAAGGCCAGCCCGAGGCCGTAGCCAGCGCGCTGGCCGTCGGGCGTCGCGCCCTGGTGGAACGCGTGGAAGACCTGCTCGCGTTCTTCCTTCGGGATACCAGGCCCCTCGTCGTCGACGTAGAGCCGGATCTCGTCCGGCGTGCCTTCCATCGTTACGGTGACGGAGGTCTCCGGCGGCGTCCAGCGGATCGCGTTGCCGACGAGATTGCGAAGCATCAGGATGAGCGCTTCGCGATCACCTGCGACGCGCAGGTCGCCGCTGCGCTGGACCACGACCTCGACGCCGCGCTGGTCGCCCAGGTCCTCCTCGCGCTGGAGGCGACGGACGGCCTCGTCGCCGAAGTCGAAGTACTCCTTGCGCTCCATCCCCTTCGTGTCGCGGAGCGCCGTCATGGTGATGAGATTGTCCACCACGAGGGCGAACTCCTTCATCTCGTGCAGCTGCCGTCCTACGATCCGCCGGTACTCGTCGTTCTCTCGCGGACGGAGGAGCGCGATCTCTGCCTCCGTCATCATGTTGTGAAGCGGTGACCGCAGTTCGTGGGCCAGCCCCGCGGTCATGAGGATGTTGCGCGCGTGCTCTTCCTGCATGTGGGCGACGCTGCTCTGGAACGCTTCGGCCACCGCCCGCACTTTCCGAGGAGCGCCCACGAGCGACCCGGTTTCCGGGCTCCCGCCGAGCCGCGCCGCGTGCGCGGAGTCAGCGACCTGCGAGAGCAATCGCGCCAGCCGATTGGCGAAGACGATGCCCGAGGCCACCATCGCCGCCGCGATCAAGAGCGCGATCAGCACGAAGACGGATGAGGTCTTGGCGAGCTGCTCCTCTCGCTTGGCTCCGTCGATGAGAAGCTCGAGGACGAGGCCCGCTCCGGAGGCGCGCAGGAAGTCGTCGCCCGCTTCGGCTTGCGTGAAGGACCGGGGAGCCAGCCTCGTTCGAAGGAACTGGTACGGCGTGGAGAGCGAGGCCCCGTAGCCGATCGGAGCCGGCCCCGCGGGCGGGAGCTCCAGGGAGGGCCGGCCGCCGCCTTCGCCGATCCAGCGCATCTCGCTCACGGACCACGCACGGCATCGGATTTCGAACTCCGGGTGGTGACGGTTGTGCTCGGCGCAGATCTCTGCGAAGCGCTCGTCCGTCATCGGCCCGGTCAGGCAGCTGGAGGAGATCTCTGCCATCTCCTCGACGGCCAGCGATCGCATCTCCCGACGGAGAGACTCCCGCGTCTGCCAGAGCGAGAAAAGGGTGCTCAGGAGGACGAGCGCGAGGGCTCCCGTCATGATCCAGAGGGTCAGGCGCCCACGGACGCTCCAGCCGCGGCTGGCGGTCGATTTGATCTCGGTCACTCGGTGGGCTCCTCGGGAAGCGAGATGCGGTAGCCCTGCCGGATCACCGTTTCGATGATCCCGGACCCGCCGGTGCCGAGCTTCCGGCGCAGGCGCGCCACGAGGACCTCGACGATGTTCGTACCCGGGTCGAAGTGAAGGTCCCAGAGCTTCTGGAGCAGGTCCGTGCGGCTGAACGTCTCGCCGGGATGAGACGCCAGCAGCTCCAGGAAGGCGTGCTCGCGGGGACTGACCTCGACCTGACGCCCGGCGCACTCGACCTTGGGCCGGTTGCGGTGGATGATGAGCGGCCCGATCTCGATGGCCTCTTGATAGCCATGCCGGCGGAGCACCGCCCGGATGCGGGCCATGAGTTCGGTGAAGGCGAAGGGCTTGATGACGTAGTCGTCGGCCCCGAGCTCCAGGCCATGGACCCGATCCTCGACCTCCTGGCGCGCCGTGAGGTAGAGCGCGGGCGTCTTGCGGCCCGTGGCGCGGATCCTCTCCAGGATCTCCCAGCCGCTCACCCGGGGCATCATGACGTCGAGGAGGAGCACGTCCGGCTCCTCCACGTCGGTCCCCGTGAGGCGCGCTAGCCCTTCCTCGGGCGAAGAAAACACCTCGCAGGTGTGATTCAGGTCATGGAACCCCCGCTGGAGGGTTTCGAGCAGGCGCGGGTCGTCGTCGATCAGGCAAACGTGCATGGCAGCTCCATTGATAGCACAGCGGCAGCGGACCGGACGGACCAAAGGTCCGCTCCTGGATGAGGCGTGCCGGAGCGATCCACAGGGCGCTTTACACTGCTGTAAGGGGTCCCAGAACCCCGGTGGCGTGCCTCGGACGGGGAGCCGGAGGCAGGAGACTTCGCCCTCTTTTCACAAGGACGGCATTCTGTTCATTCCCGCCAGCGGTAGGCGGGATTATTCTGTTGCGCTTCAAAAGGGCTTCAGGGGACGCCAAACATCGGCGATGACTCCAGGAAGCTCCCTGGGAAGAGTCCATAGAAGGCTCGACGCCTGCACCTTCCCGTCCCTACTTCTGGCCCCCAAGGGTGCCTCACTGCTTCCGTCATGTCCGCCGCCCCTACCATCAAGAACCTCGCCATCGTCGCCCACGTCGACCATGGCAAGACCACGCTCGTCGACGCCATGTTCCGCTTCGCGGGGACGTTCCGCGAGAACCAGCACGTCGCCGAACGCGCCATGGACTCCAACCCCCAGGAGCGCGAGCGGGGGATCACGATCCTCGCGAAGAACACCTCGATCCAGTACGAGGGCACGCGGATCAACATCGTCGACACGCCGGGCCACGCCGACTTCGGCGGCCAGGTCGAGCGGACGCTGAACATGGCCGACGCCGTGCTCCTCCTCGTCGACGCCTTCGAGGGCCCGATGCCCCAGACGCGCTTCGTCCTCCGCAAGGCCTTCGAGCACAAGCTGAAGGCCATCGTGATGGTCAACAAGATCGACCGTCCGGACGAGCGCCACGAAGAGGTCCTGAACGAGGTCTTCGACCTGTTCGTGGAACTCGGCGCGAGCGACGAGCAGCTCGAGTTCCCGGTCGTCTACGGCTCCGGCCGCGACGGGTGGGCCTCGCTCGATCCGAAGGACACGGGCGGCAACCTCAAGCCGCTGTTCGACCTGATCCTCTCGGAGGTGCCCGCCCTCGACACGGACCCGACCGCCCCGGTCCGCTTCCAGGCCACGACCCTGGACCACGACGACTTCCTCGGCCGTATCGCCGTCGGTCGCGTCGAGCGCGGCACGCTGCGCGTCGGCAAGCGCTACGCCCTTGCGCACCCCGATCGTCAGAAGACGATCGCCGTGACGCCGAAGAAGCTTTTCCGCTACGAGGGTCTGAACCGCGTCGCCACCGAGGAAGTGCTCTGCGGCGACATCGCGATCGTGACCGGTATCGAGGAACTCGGGATCGGTGACACCCTGTGCCATCCCGACCACGTCGAGCCGCTCCCGGCGATCGCCATGGACGAGCCCACCATCTCCATGGTGTTCTACGTCAACAACTCGCCGTTCGCGGGCCAGGAGGGCGACTTCGTGACGAGCCGCCAGATCCTCGCTCGCCTCGAGAAGGAAGCCACCCGCGACGTGGCGCTCCAGCTCGCCAAGACGGACTCGGCGGATGCGTTCGAGGTCAAGGGCCGGGGCGTCATGCACCTTTCCGTGCTCATCGAGAACATGCGCCGCGAGGGCTTCGAGTTCGCCGTCGGGAAGCCGCACGTCATCCTCAAGGAAGTCGACGGCGTGCGCTGCGAGCCGTACGAGCGCGCGAGCATCGAAGTGCCTTCGGAGAACGCGGGCCGCATCATCGAGTACCTCGGCCGTCGCCGCGGTGAGATGATCCACATGGACTCCTCGGGCGCCCTCGCCCGTCTGGAGTTCAAGATCCCGGCGCGGGGCCTCATCGGCGCGCGGACGGCCCTCCTGACCCTCAGCCAGGGCGAGGCCGTGCTCAGCCACGTCTTCGAGTCCTGGGAGAAGGACGGCGGCACGATCCCGCGCCGCACGAACGGCGTCCTGGTCTCAGACCGCGCGGGCGACGTCGTCGCCTACGCCCTCGACGGCCTGCAGGACCGTGGAACGTTCTTCACCCTGGTCGGCACGTCGGTCTACGGCGGCATGATCGTCGGTGAGAACAACCGCGACGGCGACCTCGAACTCAACGTCTGCCGCGCGAAGAAGCTCACCAACATGCGTGCTTCCGGCCGCGACGAGAACGCCAAGATCACGCCCGCGAAGATCATGTCCCTGGAGGAGTCGCTCGAGTACGTCGAGGACGACGAACTCCTCGAGGTGACGCCGAAGAACCTGCGCCTGCGCAAGCGTCTCCTCGACGAGAACGCGCGGAAGCGGGACAAGAAGAAGACGGCCGCCGTCTGATCCTTCGTCCGCGGTGATGCATGAGAGGCGAGCTGGCCAGGGGGGAAACGCGCCCGAGCTGGCTCGCCGCGCCGAGCAGCGCTTCTTCCATTCCATCGTCTACTCGTCCGCCAACGAGGATGGAGCCGTCGGAGCGCGCCGCCGATCTACCTCGGCGAACGGTCCACCCAGCAGGCCCGGATCGTCACGGGTTCTCCGCGCTCGATCTCGATCTTGCGAGGGAGACCCGGAAGCCGTTCCCTCCGCTCCGGCGCCAGCTCGAGGGTGAGAGTCCCGGGCTCGCTGACCGCCACGAAGCCCTCGACGGCCTGCCGCCCGAGCCCCTCGGTAAGCTGACGGAAGCTGAGCACCGGCCGATCCGAAGATCCGGAGTGAAGCAGCGCACGGTCGAACGCGCGCCTCAGCTCCCCCACAAGGTCCCAGTACTCCTCCTCGGGGACGTTCCGGATACGAAAGCCGAGAGCCAACGTCTTCGCCGGATCCACCTCCACCTCCACGCGCTGAAATCCGGAAGCGGCCTGCACCGCCACAGCGCTCCCGACTGGTTTCCCGTTGGAGTCGGCCACCTGCAGGACGACCGTCCCCGGGGCGCAGCGAACCGTCCACTTTCCGGGGCCGCTGAGCGTGCCGTTCCACGTGTCGAACGGCGTGGCGCTCGGGTCCGGTGCGTCGTCGGCATGGCGCCATTGAAGCTGTTCATGGAACGGCGTCTCCGTGACCGACCCTCTCGGCACCTCGACGACCTCCAGCTCGGCAAGGCCAAGCTCCAGGACCTGTTCCTCCGAAACCGCCGGGGGAGCGAGATCGACCCACTCGCCCTCCGGGGACTCCTTGACAAGGCTGGCGAGGTCGAGCATCACCTGCGTGACCTGCCCCGGGACGATGTCCACGGGTTGGCGATGAACCAGCTTGATGCGCGAGGCCCTCTTCCTGTGCACGATGAGGTCATGACGACCTGAACCGATACCGTCAGCCCGATAGATTCCGTTTCTTCTCACGCTGTCCCAGTAGGCCGCATTTTCGCGACCTCGGACCAGGTAGAGCTGATAGAGCCCGCCTGCCTCCTGGCGGTTCAGCACCTCGATCTCCAGTCCCCCCATCCCCCGGAGAGTGACTTCAGCGGAGGGAGAACCGACCGGCCAGTTCAGCTTCTCCCACTGATGACCGGCCTTTCCGACCCAGAGCACTCGCTGGTAATCGGAGGGAAGCACGGCCACTGGACTCGAGGCGTCCCTGGCCAGCCAGCCGGCCTTCTGGCCAGGTTGGTGCAGGTCAGGTGCCACCGGGGGCGAACTTCCACCCACCGCGATGGAGAAGGGCATCAAGGTCATACGAATCCGTCGGCCCATGGGCACTTCGACCGCGACACGAACGTCGATTCCAGTGGTGATGGGCCGGCCTCGATCGTCGAGCACGGTCAGGGACCCGTTGCGAATTCGCTCGACCTGCATCGTCAAGGTGGCCGTCCCGGCGGGAACGACCCGAGAGCCCACGGGCCGATAGCGACGCCCTTCGTGATCCACGTCCATGACCACGAGGTCGGCTTCAGGAATCGGCATCGACCACGCTCCATCAAGTACAGCGCAGGGCTCGCCCTCCAGCGCCACCGACAGGAACTCGTCGCTCCTGTCCCCGAGGAAACTCGTGAGCAAAAGCTCGTCCGGTTGCCCTTCACGCGCTTCGATCTCGACGTCGGCCGACGACGCGAGACGAATCGAGGCGTCGCCCTTCAGTGGTCGCAGCTCCTCACCCACTCGCTCCACCAGCCGACCGTGGAACAAGCCGTCGTCCGGGCGCGCGAGCGCCTCGGGGACGACGATCGCCTCGCGCTGCGGCTTGGCGATCGGTCGCCCGATCGTCGCGACGCCGTGGAGTGTCTGCTCCGGATCCAACGCCTCCATGAGAGTAAGGCCACCGGTGGCGATCGGTCGCGAGCCTTCTGACCCGCCCTCTGGGGCGCGAACGATGACCAGTGCCAGCACTGCGGCGACAGCGAACCCGGCTGCAAGTGCAGACTTGAGCCCCACCGCCAGCATCCGCGGCGCCGCCCCCACCATCGCGCTGCGGCCGACCATCCGCACCGGGACCGGCGTCAGCGCGCTCATCCAGTGCGGATGCCCGCCGTCCCGATCGAGCCGTGCGCGCAGCTCTTGCCGCGCCCGCGTCAACCGATTGTGGATCGTCGAAACGGCGCAGCCCTCATCCCGTGCGATCCGCGCGGGACTCTGGCCGTCGAAGTACCGCCGAAGTAGCACACGTGCCTCGGGCTCGGGCAACGCCAGCACATGCTCCACCAGCCGTCGATGCATGTCCGCACGGATGAGAACGCTGTCGGTCGCCTCGTCGTCGACCGTTCGCGCGGCCCCCGCCTCGTGCTCCGCACGGCGGCCGGTGGCTCGAAACGCCGTCGCAGCCCGCCGCCGCAGGAGCGCTCCGAGCCAGGCGCGCAGGTCCCGGATGTCCCCTGGCGGCCGAAGCCACGCGGCGGTCAGGGCATCCTGGGCCAAGGCCTCGGGCTCCCCTCGCTCGCCGACGAGGCTGTGGGCGAGCTTCACCGCCCAGTCACGTTGCTCGACGAGTTCTTCGATCCTGATCGCGCTGCCTCTGTTGTGTCCCATCGCCGGAGGAGTCTCCGGTGCCGGAGATTCCTACCTCGGATTCTGCAACAAAGCCAGCGCCACCGCCGCAACGCTCTCGGTCCTGGCCGAGGTCACCGAACGCTCCCTACTCGAAGACGAGCAGCAGGCCGTTCGAGAAGTTCGACGTCGTCGCGCCGTTCACCGAGTCACGGAACCAGGCCTGGAAGTAGACGCGGTCGCCCGCTGTCACCGCCATCGGGCCGGTCGCCGTCGGGATCGCCGTCAGATCCGCCGCCAGCGTGAACGTACCCGCAGCACCGCTGCTCACGATCGCGCCACCGACGCCGCGGCCGAAGTTGGGCCCGATGCAGAGGTTGCCGGCGCTGCCGCCCGGGTTGGCGCTGAAGTCGCTGGTCAGGCTGGCGAGGAACACGCCGAAGGTGTTCTCGGGCATGTCGACGGCGGAAAGCGTGAAGTCGTTGGCGGCTGCCTCTTGGCTACCGTTGGCCAGAAGGCGCGCGCCGGTGCCGGTCGAGTTCGTGATCACGGTGCAGTAGGCGGTGCCGATGTTCCTGATCAGCGTGAGGCCCGCCGCGTAGACCTCGTTCGCGCCCGTCGAGTTATCGAGGTAGCCGATCGTGATCGAGTTCGTGGCTTCCGAAACCACCATGTAGGTGCACTCGTTGCGATCCACGAAGTCCGAGTCCGGTCCGCTGCTCGGGACGTTCAGGAGCGGCAGGAAGCTGGCGCCACCGTCCTCGGAAACGAAAAAGGCGAGCGTGTTGGCGCCGTTCGCATCGAGCTCGGCGTTCACCACGACGACGCCGGCGGTCACGACGATCTCGGGACGGTTCGCGACCGTGCCGAGGCTGATCGGAACGTCGCTCGTCCAGGTCGCGCCGCCGTCCTTGCTGTAAGCGAGATAGCAGTTGTTCGCGCCCGAGCCGCCCGCCATGCCGGCCGCGATGGCCTGGCTGTCCTCGTCGTAGACGACGTAGAGCTCGTCCGCGCTCTCGATGAAGACCTGCGGAATGTCCGTGTCCGAGCCCGCGACGATCTCATGCTGGAGCGAAAGCGTCACTTCGGGAAGCCACGTGAGGCCGCCGTCCTGGGACACGACGCAGTGGACACCTTCGCCGGCGGGCGTGTTCGGGTCTTCCTCGTTCCAGCCGATGAGGACCGTCTGGCCCTTGACCTCGAGCTGCGGCTCGTCGACGTTGCCCGAAAGATCGGACTCCGCGATGAACGGAGCGCTGAACGTCGCGCCGCCGTCGGTCGAGCGAACGACCGCGAGGTCGTCGTTGACGTCGACGTAGGTGATGATGACGAGGTCGCCATCGGCAGCGACCTTGGGATCATCGACGTCATCGGTCCCCGTCGCCGGGCTGACGATGACCGGCGTCGACCAGGTGAGTCCCGCGTCCGTCGAGCGCGTGTAAACGACCTCTTCCGCGCCGCCAGCGCCGGCGATCGCGTCCTCTTCCCAGGTGACGTGGAAGGTGTTCCCCGAGGCAGCGAGCCAGATGCGATCGATGTCGCTCGTGATATCCGCGCCCGCGGTGTTCGTGTTCAGCGGCAGCGAAGCCGCCATCCAGGTCAATCCACCGTCGGTCGACAGGTTGTAGAAGATGTCTTCATTGCCGGACGACTGGGCCGCGGCATCGCGCTTCTCCTCCCACACGACGACGAGGTTCCCGTTGTCCGCCACCGCGATCTTCGCGAAGTCGGAGTCCGTCGCGTTCTCCGCGTCGCCGAGGTCCACGCGGACGGGCGCGTCGAAGCTCAGACCGTCGTCGACCGAGCGTGCAAGGTAGATGTCCTGGGTTCCGCTGTTCGTGGCGAACTGCTCGGCCCAGACCGCGTAGACGCGGCTGCCCTGCGCGGCGAGAGCGACGCCGTCCTGGGAGTTGGCGCCGTTGAGATTGAGGCCGTTCGTGTTGATGCGAGCGGCGTCACGGACGATCTGGGCGTCCGCGCTCGCGCTGAGCGCGAGGAAGAGAGAGGCGGTGAATAGAGAGGCGGACCTGGAGGAGAACATGATTCCTGGGAGTGCGAGATGCGGGAAGCGCGTCGCTTCCACGATAGAACGCCGAGGGGTCGGCTCCACTGAGCCTGGATCCCGTTCGAACGGGGAGAGTTGTTCCAGGTACGCGTCAGGACCCGTTCAAGGGATCGCGAGGGTCCGATCAGCGTCCGGTCAGGAATCCGTGGTGAACCGTTCAACGGGAGGTCAGGGCGCGAGCGAGTGCAGCGGGCGCCCACTTCTTTGCGGGCGGCAAAAAGTCCGGATAAGTCTGCGTGAGTCCGCGCTCCCGGGACAATGACCACCGAGGATGAGCAAGAACCCGCCACAGATGGTCACGGAGGCCGATTTCGAGCGCTGGATCGACGCCTTTCGCGGGCCGCTCGTCGGCCTCCTGGCGTCGTGGGGCTCGGACTGGGCGGCGGCGGAGGAGCTCGCTGTGGACGCGTTCGCCGAGGCCTGGGTCGGACGGGAGCGGTTCCGGGGCGACCCCCAGGACCTCGGGGCGGCCGGGGCCTGGCTCAAGGGCATCGCGTTCCGACTGAGAGGCGCGCAGCAGCGCCGGCTTCGGCGCCTTCCGACCCTTTCGGCGGAGCGGCCGGAGCCCGCGGCTCCCGAGGAGGAGCCAGACGAACGGCGGGAGCATCTCGCCCTGGGGTTCGCTCGACTCAAGCCCGAGCACCAGACGGTGCTCCGGATGTACTACCTCGAGGAGACGTCCGCGGCGGAGGTCGCGGCGCTGCTAGGGCTGACGCCGAAGGCCGTGGAAGCGCGGCTCTACCAGGCGCGCAAGGCGCTGCGCGTCAAGGTGCACCAGGTGCGCAAAGAGGAGGTGACGGCATGACCCAAGATCACGAAGAAGTGAACAGCGCGCGCGAGAAGCGGATGGGTATCACCGAGGCCGAACTGCTCGGGCTGTTCGAACGACGTCGTCCGGACGCAGAGGCTTTCCGCCGGCGCATCGCGGATCGCACTGCGAATGGGGATGCCCCTACGAGCAGCGCGACCCACGAGGCAGCACCCTTCACCCGCTCGGAGTCCCCCAGGCCCTGGACGCGTGCCGCGGCCCTGCTGCCGGCTCACCTCTCGGGCGTGAAGCTGATTCCGGCGGCGCTCGTCTGGCCGCTCCTCGTGCTCGCCGCCGCGCTCGGTGGCTTCGTGTTCGGAAAGCGCTCGCTCCAGAAGAGCATGGACATCGACCGGCAGTCCGAGCGCTCCTCCGGCGAGGATCGATCCGGGTTCCTGCTGACCGCATTGAGCTTGGGCATGCATTTCCTGATCCTCGTGGCCCTCGCGGTCGGAGGTGTCAGGGTCACGGACGCGATCCTCGTGGTGCTGCTCGTCGGCATGTTCAGCTTCGTCTGGGTGGTTCGGGTCTCGGCGAGGGCGGGCCGCGTCACCCGAGCGGAGGTCGCGCAGCAGGCGCTCACGCTGCTCGATGCTCTGCTCATGGGAGGTGCATTCTGGTTCCTGACTCCGCTCGGCGGAGCGAGCCTGGAGAAGCTCCATGCGACCTGGACCATCGTGCCTCTGGCGGCGGGCATCATCGCGATTCACGCGATCACCGGACAGCGCGGCCGGATCGGCTCGATGCTCGTTTGGATCGTGCTGATCGCTCTGTTCTGGAACCCACTGGGGATCACGAACTCCTCGCCCGACTCCCTGCGAGAACAGGGGGAGCGCTACGAACTCGACGTCCACGATCTCGCTCGGTGGAAAGAGGCGGCGGCCATCTCGACGGCGCTGGCGGATGTGGACGAGCGCCCGGTTCACCCTTCGTTCCGCGTTCCCCTCGAGCGTGAGGTTGCGCACGCGGTACGGGAGCCCGACGGCGTCCACCCTGTCGTCTGGATGTCCGCGGACGCCATGGGCCTCATCGGGCCGAACGAGTGGGCGCAGCTCGCTCTGCACCAGAGCGAACGGCTCGAGTCCCTGAAGGACCATATCCAGCGCACGATCGAGGGCGAAGAGCCGCAGGGGATCAGCCGGACGATCTATCAGCAGTTCGACGTCCTGATGCTGCTCGCCACCGAGGAACTCGACGGCTCCGCGCGCGAGGCGCTCGCGCGGATGGTCCTCGCGAACTGGCCGAACAGCGGCGAACATGGTGCCCTCCAGCAGGCCGTGGCTTGCCTGCGGCTGCTCGAGCGGCTCGACAGGCTCGACCTCATCGAAGGGCGTCGCCAGGCCGCGCGACAGCTCGTGGCCGACCACTGGATCGCGAACGCGCGCCCCTTCCGCTTCGCGCGCGTGGGCGGATTCAGCCCTGACCCCGCGAAGTTCAGGACCTCCTTCGACGACTCCACCCTCGCCGGGGTCCTCCTGATGGCTCGCTTCGGCGTCCCTGACTCCGTCGATCTCTACTTGCTCCGTGGCTACCTTCGCTACAGCACCCGAGCCTTCGGGAGGATCGGCAGGAGGGAGCCGTTGGCCTACCTCCATGGTCTGGGACGCGCCGCTCTGATGCGTCTCGACAGGCAGATCGGTCTGCCGCCGCGCACCTGGTTTGAGCGCCTCATGGACCTGAGGATGATCCTGGTCGTGCTGCTCGTCGTGGGGCTCTGCCTCACGGCCATCCGCATCGCACCGCCCGACCCGCTGAGCTCGGGCAACGGAGCCCTGCCATAGCGCTGGTTCCTCTCACAGCATGATCGGACCCGCAACAGTCTCACCCTGAGACCATCGCCGTGACCGTTTCTGGGAGAGAGCGTTCCCTTGGGGATTCCTTCATCCCCTGATTGCTATACCCAGGTCATGTTCGCGGCTGCGCTCACCCTCCTCACCTCCTTGACGGCGCTCCTCCCGCTCGTCCAGGGGACCAGCGACGAGAACCCTCCCCCCGAGGGCGTGACCTGGTACGTCAACGCCGCGGGCACCGGCCTCGGCACGGGAAGCAGCGCCGACCCCTTCACAAACATCGCCTACGGCGTGAGCCGCTCCTACGTCGGTTCCGGCGACACCTTCCTCGTGGCCCCGGGCACCTACGACGACGAGGAGATCGACTTCTACGGGAAGAGCCTCACGATCCGCAGCAGCGGCGGCTCCAGCGTCACCACGATCATCGCGCGCCCGATGCTGAGCCCGATGGAGCCGCATTCGGCCGCGCGGCTGCGCTCGGGTGAGCAAGACGTTCTGATCGAGGGTTTTCGCTTCACGGGCGGCACCGGCTCCTACGAGTGCACCGGGTTCACGAGCGCCGTGGGCGGAGCGATCGAAGCGTGCGGCGGCGCCAGCCTGACCGTCCGCGACTGCCTCTTCGAAGCGAATACCGCCGAGCGCGGCGGGTCGATCTACGCGCAGGACGCCAGCATCGAGATCGAGGGCTGTCGCTTCACCGGGCCCGGCACAGAGGCCCGCGGCGAGGCCGTCTACCTCCTGCGCGCCGATGCCGAGATCAAGGACTCGATCTTCGAGGACCTCTTCTACGTCTCGGCCGACATCCCCCGCGGCGGCGGCGCGGTCGTCGCGGATCAGTCCACGCTGGAGCTGGAGCGCTGCACTTTTCAGCGCAACGCGACACGCTTCCAGGGCGCGCATCTCTGGGGCCGCAACGCCGACGTGACCGCGGACGGCTGCGCCTTCGGCTCCTCGACCGGCTACGCGGGCGCTTCCATCAGCGCCTCCGGTGGAACGCTGCGCCTCATGAACTCGACGGTGCGGCTCGCGCGCGCCATCCAGGCCCCGGGCGCCGGCATTTTCGGCTCCGGCGCGGACGTGCTCGTCGAGAACTGTCTTTTCGAGCTGAACAGGGTCGAGGGCACGCGCGAGGGCGGAGCCATCGCGATCCAGGCGGGCAGGCTAAACGTCGAAGGCTCCGTGTTCCTCCGAAACCACGCGGGGCAGGGCGGCGCGATCGCCATCTCCCAGTCCACGAACACGCTTATCAGCGACTGTCGCTTCGTGGCCAATGCCGCCCCGAACGGCGGCGGCGCCTTCGCGTCCGGGGATTCCTTCGCAACGATCGAGCGCAGCCTCTTCCAGAGCAACACGGCCCTGCCGACGGGGGCGGGCGGCGCGGTGACGGGACGGGCCGTCCTCGAGTACTGCACGCTCTCCAGCAATCACGCCGGAACCGATGGAGGCGCCGCCGCCGATCGCGCGAGCCTCGTGCGCTCGATCGCGTGGGCGAACACGCCGACCGACCTGGCGCCGGGCGTGATGGCGAACCAGTCCCTCGTCGGTCTCCCGGCGGGTGCCACGGTGACGGCTCCGATCGACGGCGATCCTCGCTTCTGGTCTGGCAGCGACTTTCATCTCCTCCCCGGCTCCCCCGCCATCGACGCCGCGCCGATCTCGGAAGGGCTCGATAGCGATGGCACCCGCGGTGAAATCGGCGCCTGGCCCTACGTCCCTGGCTACTGCCCCCCCGACCTCAGCCTCGGCCTCGAGACGCCCGTCTGCACGAGCATCGCGAGTTCCTCGGGTGAGATCGCCTCGCTGACGGCCTTCGGCAGCCTGAGCATCCAGCGCAACCGACTGCTGCTCCTGACGCGGGACCTGCCGCCCCAGGTCCCGACGCTGCTCCTCGCCTCGCGCAACCAGGGCATGATGACGGTCCCCGGGATGCTCGGCCCGCTCTGCCTCGGCAGCCCGTTCCTGCGCCTCTTGACCCTTCAGGCGCCGTCGCGTCCGGACGGAACCGCGCCGAGCTGGGTTCGCCTGACGACGGGCGGCACGAACCCGTCGCCGGCAGACCTGACCGTACAAAGCGGCGACACCTGGAACTTCCAGCTCTGGTTCCGGGACTCGAACGCGGGCGCCGTCACCAATACATCGAGCGCCGTGCAGGTCACGCTGCGCTGATAGCCCGACCTCCTCACGTCGCAGGCCGCGTCCGGTGGCAAGCGACCCGCCACCTGCGCCTCATCTCTGCCGGCGGGGCTTTGTCTTGGAGCGGAGGTCCTTGGCGTTCTTCATCACCAGGAAAATGCCGGTGATGGGCGCGAAGAACCACCCGAGGAAGAACCACAGCCAGGAACTGCGTCCGGTCTGCTGCGCCCAATAGGCGCAGAACAGCCCGAACAGATAGAAGACGAGACCTGTCGATGCGTAGCCCTTCATGGGGCCAATATAGCGCTGGCGCACCGTTCTTGCCCGGAATCGACATCAGGCCCAGGGCATCCAGCACCGCCGTTCTGCGAAATTGGAGACTGCGCTGGGGCAGCTGCGGTCAGGGGAGCACCTGACAGATTCCGGCATCGGCGCGGCCATCCCGATCGAATCGCGGCGGTGACAGAAGCCGATCCCACCTGCGCCTCCTGCGGGCGCCGCATGCCGACGCCTCGCCGCGGCGAGAACTCGTCCACGCCCCGGCGCTACTGCAGCGCCGCCTGCCGTCGCCGGAAGGTCCAGCCCGAAGATCTCAAGCTGGAATCATCCATTCTCGACCTTCTGGCGAGCCGAGCACACGACGCTTCGATCTGCCCCTCCGAAGCGGCACGCAGCCTCGGTGAGGGAGACGAAGCGCGCTGGCGCGCCTTGATGGAGCCAGCTCGCCGCGCCGCGCGCAGACTCGTGGCCTCAGGAGCCGTCGAGATCACGCAGAATGGCCGCGTCGTCGATCCGTCGACGGCCAAGGGCCCGATCCGCGTCCGCCGGGCGCGCGGCTTCCCCCGCCGATAGTTTCGCCGATAGCACACCGAGCACCCGATGAGCCCCTCCCCCGCCCGCCCGAGCACCGCTTCCGAAACCAGGTCCGCCGACCTCCGGGTCGCCATCGTCGGCGCCGGACTCAGCGGCCTGCGCGCCGCCCGCATCCTCCAGGACTCCGGCCGCTGCGACGTCCAGCTCTTCGAGAAGGCCCGAGGCGTCGGAGGCCGAACGTCGCTGCGCCGCGCCGACTCATTCGCGTTCGACCACGGCGCCCAGTACTTCACCGCGCGCGACGCTGGCTTCCGCGCGCAGGTCGACGCGTGGGTCGAGGCCGGCGTCGCCGCGCCGTTCGAGGCCAAGCTCGCGGGCATCCCTCGCGAAGGGAGCCTCCAGTTCAAGAAGAGCGATTCGACCGAACGCTTCGTCGGCATGCCCGGCATGAACGCCATGGCAAAGGCGATGGCGGAAGACCTCATGATCGAGGTGCGCGCGCGCGTCGATTCGCTGGAGCCGGAGGACGACGGGCGCTGGACCCTGCGCTTCATCGACGGGCGCGAAGAATCGGGCTTCGACGTGGTGCTCGTGACCGCGCCCGCGCCCCAGGCCAAAGCGCTGGTGGCGGCGTCGGAGAAGCTCCGCGAGGTCGCGGCCTCGGTATCGATGCAGCCGTGCTGGGCCGCGATGGTCGTCTTCGCCGAGCGCTTCGACGCTCCTTTCGACGGCGCGTTCATCGACGCGGGGCCGCTCTCCTGGGCATGTCGAAACAGCGCCAAGCCTGGCCGCCCCGAGGGTGACGCCTGGGTGCTGCACGCGAGCCCGGCGTGGACGCAGTCGCACCTTGACCTGGAGCGCGAGGAGATCGCGAGCCGCCTGACGACCGCGCTCGGGGAAGCCGCCGGAATCCCGACGCCCGAGTATCTGCACGCGGACGCCCATCGCTGGATGTACAGCAACGTGCGTGAACCGAGGGAGGACGGCGCAGTGTTCGACGACGAGCTGGGCCTCGGGCTCGCGGGCGACTGGCTGAACGGCGCCAAGGTGCAGGGCGCGTGGCTTTCCGGCCAGGCACTGGCGGAAGCTGTTCTGGCTGCGCGGGCTCGCTGATCTTCCGCCATGGCCGCGTCTTTCCAATCGAAGCCCGACCTCGTCCGCACCACCGAGCACGGCCTCTGGTGCGAGGCGGGCGGCTTCTACATCGACCCATGGAAGCCCGTCGACCGCGCCATCGTCACCCACGCCCACGCGGATCACACGCGGCCTGGATCCCTGCGCTACCTGTCGTCCGAGCGCGGCGCGGACCTCGTTCGCCAGCGCACGTCGCTGGCGGTCCACGGTCCCGTTTGCGTCGAGTCGATCCCCTACGGCGAACGCCGCCAGATCGGCGACGTGACGGTCAGCCTCCACCCCGCCGGCCACGTGCTCGGCTCCGCCCAGGTCCGCATCGAGCACCGTGGCGAGGTCTGGGTCGTTGCCGGCGACTACAAGGTGGACCCTGACCCGACGTGCGAGCCGTTCGAAGCGGTGGCCTGCGACGTGTTCATCACCGAGAGCACCTTTGGGCTTCCGGTGTTCGACTGGCCTTCGCCGGAGAGCGTCGCCGGTGAGATCATGGCGTGGTGGCAGGCGAACGCGGAGGCGGGACGCACGAGCCTGCTCTGCGCCTACGCGCTCGGGAAGTCCCAGCGCGTGCTCGCGGGGCTCCTGCCCCATATGGGCGAGGCGCCCGGGCCGATCGCGGTGCACGGTGCGCTCCACAACCTGCTCCCGCCCTATCGCGCCCAGGGCATCGAGCTGCCGGAAACGCGCTACGCGTCGCCGGAGGTCGCCAAGGAGATCAAGGGCCGCGGCCTCGTCGTTGCGCCGCCTTCGGGGAACGGTACGCCGTGGATGCGCAAGTTCGGCGACGTCAGCACGGGGTTCGCGTCGGGCTGGATGGCGCTGCGCGGGCCGCGGCGCCGCCGGAACTTCGACCATGGCTTCGTGGTGTCGGACCACGCCGACTGGAAGGGGCTCCTCTCCGCCATCGAAGCGACCGGGGCGAGCCGCGTGCTCGTCACCCACGGCTACATCGACACGCTGGTGCGTTACCTCTCCGAAGAGCGTGGCCTTCAGGCCGAGCGGCTCGACTCGGAGTTCGAGGGGGAGGAAGGCAGCAGCGCCGATGTGGGTGCTACGACTGCGGAGGGGGCCGAATGAAACGCTTCCACGCTCTCTTCCAGGCCCTCGACACGACGCGCAAGACCTCCGCCAAAGAGGCGGCGCTCGTGGACTACTTCCAGAGCGCCCCGGCGGCCGACGCCGCGTGGGCCGCGCACCTGCTCCTCGGCCGCAAGGGCCGGCGCGCGGTCAACACGCGGCTTCTGCGCGAGTGGGCGTCCGAGATCAGCGGCCATCCGCTGTGGCTGGTCGAGGAGAGCTACGACGCCGTCGGCGACCTCGCCGAGACGATCGCGCTGCTGGTCCCGGAACCCGCGGGCCGCGTGGAGCCGCCGCCGCTCGCGCAGTTCATCGAAGAGCGCGTCATCGGCCTCGCGGCGCTCGACGAGGACGCGAAGAAGGCCCTCGTGCTCGATACCTGGCGCATCACCAACGAGGGCGAGCGCTTTCTCTTTCACAAGCTGATCTCCGGCGGTTTCCGCGTCGGCGTGGCGAAGGGCCTCGTGGCGCGCGCGCTCAGCGTGGTAGCAGGTGTCGACAAGCCCACGATGCTCCACCGCCTCAGCGGTCGCTGGGAGCCGACGGCGGAGGCGTGGCAGCGGCTCATCGCCGAGGAAGAAGAAGGCGCGGACCCGCTGCGCCCCTACCCGTTCTTCCTCGCTCACCCCGTACCCGATGAGATCGCCGAGATCGGTCCAGCGACCGACTTCCAGGCCGAGTGGAAGTGGGACGGGATCCGCGCGCAGGCCGTACGACGCGGCGAAGAGCTCCTGCTCTGGTCGCGCGGCGAGGACCTCGTGAACACCGGCTTCCCGGAGATCACCGCCGAGTTCCGTGCGCTCCCCAAAGGCACGGTGCTCGACGGCGAACTGCTCGCGTGGGACGGCGACGCGCCGATGGGATTCCATGCGTTGCAGCGCCGCATCCAGCGCAAGAGCGTATCGGCGAAGCTGCGCGCGGAGGTGCCGACGCGCTTCATCGCCTACGACCTGTTGGAGCAAGGCGGCGAAGACCTGCGCGCGCTGCCCCTCGCCGACCGCCGAGCCCGACTGGAGTCCCTCGTCGCGGCCGCGAACCTCCCCCACCTCGGCCTCGCGGAGATCGTCCCCGGACCGACATGGGAAGAACTCGCAGCGACGCGCGAATCCTCGCGCGAGCGCGGCGTCGAGGGCCTGATGCTGAAGCGCCGCGACGCGCCCTACGGCGCTGGCCGGGTGCGCGGCCCGTGGTGGAAGTGGAAGATCGATCCGTTCACGGTCGACACGGTGATGATCTACGCCCAGCGGGGCCACGGCCGCCGCGCCTCCCTCTACACCGACTACACGCTGGGCGTGTGGGACGGCGATCAGCTCGTGCCGGTGGCGAAGGCCTACTCCGGCTTGACGGACGCGGAGATCCGCCGCGTCGACCACTTCGTTCGCCGCAACATCAAGGACCGCTTCGGCCCGGTCCGAGTGGTCGAGCCGAAGCTGGTCTTCGAAATCGCGTTCGAGGGCATCCAGCCGAGCCCGCGGCACAAATCCGGCATCGCCCTGCGCTTCCCGAGGATCGCGCGCTGGCGAGAGGACAAGCCCCCGGAGGAGGCGGATACGCTGGAGTCGCTGAGGGAGCTATTGGGTTCTTGAGCAGGAGCCCCCAGGCGGGTTCTTGGCGGTAATGTGGCGGTACTGAGCCTGACCCAATGGCGGTACTGAGCCTGACCCAAAGCCGCCACGTTTCCGCTCGAAGGAGTGGCCCGGGCGGTTTTCTGCAGCTGCGCTACTGGAAAGTGACCCCGACCGTCGTCGAGAAATCGCTTCCCGTGCCACGACGGAACCAGAGCTGGAAGAAGTGCGTTTCCCCGGCTGAGGCGCTGACCGCGCCTGTCGGAGTGGGGATGGAGTTCAGGTCGATGGTCTGCTGAACGAAGCCGGTCGATGAGGGCTGAAGGACGTTCCCTGCGTAGCGTCCAATCGGCGTGGCACCGCCCAGGCAGAGCGACAAAGCTCCGCCGAAGTTGGGGCCAAGCTGGGTCGACCGCGAGGTGAGGAAGTAGCCGAAGGTGCTAGCTGGAACTCCCGTCACGTGGAGCGTCAGGTCATTGCCGCCGACGGCCTCGGCCCCCTGAACCGTGAGCTTCGCGATGCCCATGGGCAGGAACGGATCGCAGGTCGCGTCCGTTCCGACGGGCGGCTTTCCACTCAGCAGGATGGCGCGGCCCCGATAGTCGTCGAAGGGCCAACGCTGGTTGCCTACCAGGAAGTCCTCGACACCGTCCCCGTTGACGTCAGCAGCGCCCGAGAAGCTGGTGCCGAAGCCGTTGCTCGTGGTGACCTCGACGGCATGCTCCGCCAGAACGGCCCCTGTGGCGCTCGAATAGACCACGAGACGGTCGCTGCCATACCTCTTGAATGCAGCGAAGTCCCGGAGGCCATCCCCGTCTCGGTCAGCGATGGACTTCGCGTACCGCCCAAGGGATTCCCACTGCTGCGCTCCCTCGACTTCGGTGATCACGGCGCCAGTCAAGCCGGAGTGAATACGAACTCGCCCGACGAGAGAGATCACACCGCCTCCTGGGGCGTACCGACGTGCCTCGTTCGTCGCTAACAGGACGTCTCCCAGACCGTCGCCATCGACATCCCCCATGCCGTCGACAGCCAACCCCATCCTGGTGTCCACCTGAACCTGCGGCGCAATCGAGCGAATCAGGGCACCCGTTCTCCCGGAATAGATCCGTACATCGTTGAACGAAGCGAACGGGGCCCCCGCCACCACATCGTCGAAGCCATCGCCATCGACGTCCTCGACGATCGCAGTGGACTGCCCTCTACCCTCCAGCTGGGTCGTTCCGCTCGCGGTGAAAAGAAGCGCACCGTTCGCGCCCGAGAACACGCGTACGCGACCGCCGCCATAGGCCTGATGACTCGATCCAGGCTCGGCGATAGCCAGGTCCTGAACTCCATCGCCATTGACGTCACCACCGGCGTCAAGGACTCGGCCCAAGCTCGAGCTCGACTCGGTGCCGCCGAACAGGCGAAGGACGCTCCCATCGACTCCCGAGTACACCATGACGCGCCCGCTTCCCATCACCGGTCCGGAGAAACCAGGCGCCGAGATGGCGTAGTCCGACACGCCATCGCCGTTGATATCACCGTGGTCCACAACGGCAGTGCCAAGGCCCATGTTGATCTGAGTTCCCTCGTGCGCCCTGATCTCGACCCCCGTGCGACCGGAGTAGATCGACACGCGCCCAGCACCCGTGCGGCCGCCGGCGGTAGCCGATGGAGCGCCGCTCGCCCATTCGAGGAAGCCATCCCCGTCGAGGTCTCCGAGGAAGGCGGTTGCCCAGCCGAAGTTATCGCCATCGCTCACACCGAACTGATCGGCGAGCATGAACTGGGCGAGGGCGGTGGGCGCGAGGAGGGTGAGAAACAGTCCGGTGGTCAACGTGTGCTTCATGGTGCGAGTGGGTTGTCAGTCGTGGGAAGAGGGTGCGAGGCCCGCCAGCATCGAGGAGTCCCCGCCGTCAGTCGAACGTCACGCGCAGTGCGCTCGTGAGATTCGAGGCCGGTCCATTGGGGCCGACATCGCGGTACCACATCTGGAAGACCAGTGAGTCCCCAGGCTGAACGGCGCCGAAGCCTGGCAACGGCAGAGCCTGGCTCAGGTCCACGTTCAGGCTTGCCGTTCCCGCACCGTCGGTAATCTGAACCTGGCCTGCCCCGTCGAAGGCGGCGAAGCCGTGATTGCCGAGGCAGAAGGTGCCCAGGCTCGAGCGATAGCGCGGCTCGTAGCTGGTAAAGCTGCCCACGAAGTACACACCCAAGGAGTGAGGCGAGAGCTGGCTCGAGGAGAGGGTGAAGTCATTGACCGACACCCGCAGGTCCCCCTGGAAGTCGAGGTCTCCCTGCTGGCCGGTCGAGTTGAAAGCGCTGGGCGCGCAGAACTTCTCGCTGCCGGCGCCTGACCGGCGCATCCAGCCGATGCCCCGGGAGACTCGGCCCCCGACCAGGTCCTTGACGCCGTCGCCATCGATGTCGGCGGACGTCAAGGAGATGAACGGAGGAACGGCCGCGACGGGTTGACCGCCACGGTAGGAAGAAGTCCCGATCCCGTAGTGAATTCGCAGGCCCGTGGAGAAGATGCCACCGCCACCGTCGACCGCATCGAGGGAACCGTCGCCATCGATGTCTTCCATGGCCACTCCCGTCGAGCTTGCGATGGCGGTCGGGAACCCGGGCAGAGGCACCGGGACGAATCCATCGTTCCGAAGCAGAAGCGGCTGACCGAGGCTGAACAGCGCAATATCCCGCGACCCGTCGCCGTCGAAGTCTTCGAAGCCGATCGGCGCGCTCGGGAAGAAGACCGGGCGACCGTCGCGTTCGATCCAGGTCGAGCCCGGCGCCTGCTCGATCAGGTAGAGCTTCGACTCCGCCACGACCGCGAGGTCTTGATCGCCGTCCCCGTCCAGATCATCAGCAGCCAGGATGTCGATTCTGTCCGAAGGGCGAGGCAGGGCGACCGGTGCACCGAAGGAACCGCTCCCGTCGTTGGCTCGGAGCACGAGGCGTGGCATCACCTGCCTGCCGATGACGAGGTCCACATCGCCGTCACCGTCGAAATCTGCCACCGTGAAGGCAGAGGCGTTCAACGCGACGTCCTGGCGAGCGCCGAAGCCATGGGTCCCCTGGAAGCTCAGAAAGAGGCCGGAATCGAGTCCGACGAGGTCGAGGTCGCCATCGCCGTCGAGATCGACGAGCGAAGCCTCCAGCAACTCGTCCACGTCCGCGATGCGCACGCTGGGGAAGAAACGTCCGCCACCCGCATTCTCGAGGAGCCGAACCTCACCCTCGACGATGTCCGACACGAGGTCGACATCGCCATCGGAGTCGACGTCCGCTGCGCGCACCAATCGAGGGTTCTGGTACCTGGCGACGGCAAGGGAGAAGAAGCTGCCGAACTGACCGTTGCCGTCGTTGATCGCGAACTCGACGTAGCGCGCGTCGATGGATCCGAACGCCAGGTCGAGGTCCCCATCCCCATCCAGATCGAGGTCGAGCAAGGCCTGCTGGCTGCTGGGCTCGAAAGGCCAGGCGGCGAAGTTCTGAACGGGGCCGAACGACCCGCCTCCGAGGTTCTCCGCCCACCCGGGCGCTGCCGTCCCGGCGATCAGGTTGAAGGTGCCCGTCGTCACGAGGTCCGGGTCACCGTCTCCGTCCATGTCGGCCATCTGGATCTCGCCGATCTGATTCTGCTGCGTCCCGATCGCCTGGGGCTGGGCAAAGGAACCGCCCCCCAGGTTGCGGAGCCACTCGGTCCCGCCTGCACGCTGGTTCGTGTAGAGGTCCAGCAGGCCGTCGCCGTCGATGTCTTCCACGTCCAGACCGAAAGAAGTATTGAGCGAACCGAACGTGGGACCGGCGGTGAACTGAACCGGGCCATCCTGGGTGAACAGTCGCTGCGTGGCGTTGGCACCTGGGACCTCACCCACCACGAGATCGGAATCACCGTCGCCGTCGAAGTCAGAGGCCACCAGGCTGTAGGCGCCTGGCAAGGAAACGAGAAGGGCGCGCGGGGCGAACCCGGCCGCGCCGAGCCCGCGGTACCAGTTGACCTCGCCGGTCTCGAAGTTGGACGCCACCGCGTCCTTCACGCCGTCGAGGTCGACGTCGAGCGTGGCGAGCGTGCCTGCGCCGCCGTTCGCACCATCCATCAGCTGCGGCGGACCAAAGCGGCCAGCGCCATCGTTGCGCAAGAACTGAAGCGTCCAGGTGAGGTTGGCCCCCCTCGAGATCACGACGAGATCGATGTCCGCGTCCCCGTCGATGTCGAGCCACTCGGTCTGGCTGGCTGCGACGGGGCCGATGTCCACGGAACGAAAGGCGCCGAAGCCGCCGCCAGCGAGGGCCGGGTGATACCCGAGCTGGGCGCCGACCAGAACGAGGTCCTGGGCGCCGTCACCGTCGAGGTCGACCCGTTGAAGCTGCGAGAGAGGGCCCGCGCTGTGACCCTCGATCAGTCGCAGCGGGGAGAATTGCGCGGAGGCGAGGGTGGCGGTCAACGCCGAGCCCAGGAGAAGGCTGCAGGGGCGAATCGAAACAGGGAAGTGTCTCATCCAAATCCGGGGAAGAAGTGGTTGCGAGGTCGACGATTTTCGCCGATGGCGGGATCGTCGGGTCTGGGGGATGGGCGCGGGATGCGCCGACGGGCCGTAGGAGCCAGCGATCCCGATGTTACGGTCCAGCAACGAAATTCGGGGGAAGAGCGCCCGTGTCGCACCCGAAAACGTGGCGGGTTTGGGTCGGGTTCGGTACCGCCGGGTTGGGCACCGCCGGGCTACCGGCCCCTACGTTCCTCCGCGTACACCGCCGCCGGCATCCAGCCGTAGCGGCCGAAGCGGTCGCGCTCCCCGTCGAACGTTCCGGCCCAGATGCGCTTGAACACGCCTGGATCCACGTACTCGAGGAGCCTCTCGCGGAGGCGTGCGGCGCGATCATCGAGCGTGGTCGGCCTCCCGTAGCTCGCGACACAGATCGCCGTCCGTAGATGGAGCGAGTCGATGGCGACCCCCCTGGGACCCGCGCCTTCCCCGGCAGGGCGGGGCTCGGGAACCCAGGCCAGCACCTGGTTCAGCACTTCGTCCGGATCCACGAAGCCACGTCCCTCGGTGGCCCACGCAGGCGGCACACCGTGCCCGATCAAGAGCAGATCCCCGCTCGCGCACGACACGCTGGCCCATTGGCCACCGGGCATGAACTCGACCGTGACCGGATCCAGCGCCGACGCGTCATGGCGCAGGACCTCCGAGCCGTCTCCCAGGTCGAAGACGTGCAACCAGCCGCTATCGGTCAAGGTCGCCAGCAGGGAACTCTCCACCGACACGTCCAGCCCGATCACCCGTGATCCGAGCTTCGAGATCGCGTCGACCTCGGCCTGCGGCGACGGAAGCACCTCCCCCGTCGCCAGCGACGTGCGCCGCAGCTCGGTGGAACCTCCGAAGCTGTAGAGAACGCCGGCCGCGAGGTCGACCTCCAGCGTCGTGATCTCGCCCCCGTGAAGACTCTCCTGCCACGTGGCCGCCGCGGCCTCCACGTCCCAGCGCACGACCTTTCCGTTCGCCATGCCGATCAGGAGCGCGCGCTCCTCCGCGAGCACGGCGACGCGCGGGCTTTGGATCCAGGGCAGCTCTTCGGTCACCGTGGCCGAGAACTCCGGCACTCGCCCGGGACGCGTGGAATCCCAGAGCCACAGGTCGAGCTGGAAGTAGTCGGCTCGGCCCGCGGGCGAGGGCCGCCAGCAGAGCAGCGCCAGCTCGTCGCCCAGCCAGCATGACTGGGTGCATTCGCCTTCGGGCGGCGCCCACCGCAAGACCTCGGTGCTCGCGGCCGTATCCACCACCAGCCCCGAAGCCGCGGCCAGACGGCCGTCACGGTGGAAGCTCGTCGGCGTCTGCCGGGTCTCGCAGGGCGTCCGAAAGAGCGACTCGCCCACGACGTTCAGGAACCCATCGTGGGAGACGAATGCGGCGCGAGCGGCGTCCGGAGAGAAGCCTGCCATCCAGGCGAGGGTCAGCGAAGAAGCCGCCGTCAGCGCGCCCGCCGGAGAGCCTTCACCCAGCGTCCGAATCCTTCCCCAGGTCGACAGCACGCGCACGCCGCCGTCCTCCAGCGCCGGAAAGGCCGCCACGCACGGCGAGAGAAAGAGCGGATCCCTCCGGCGCTCCGCCCCGGTCCGACGATCGAGCCGCGCCACCTCGCCGCTCTCCAGCCCCGCGAGGATCGTCGTCTCGTCGGCGCGCCACAGGAAGCGCACGGGATGGCCGAGTTCGGTCATGGCCCTGAGTCCCACGCCCACGGTAACGCCACGGAACCGAACCTCGCCGATGTCGTCGGCGGACGCGAAGAGCTGGCCGTCCTCCACCAGGAGAGTCGTGACCGTACCGCGGTGCTGCTGCAGGAACTGCTCTTCTCCCGTCGGTACCGTGAACCGGCGCACGTCGCCGCGCGCGGAGCCGACGACCACGTCGCCGGACGGCAGCACCGCGAGCGTGCTGGGCGCGACGCCCTTCGGCAACGGCATCGAGTCCAGCACCTCGCCACCCGGAAGTCGCAGACGATAGAGATCGAAGAGAGTGACCGCCGCCGCGACGCCCGCCTCGACGTTCGAGGCAATCAGCACGGGCTCCTCCGGAAGACCCGCACACTCCACCAGCCCGTCGCGCGTATCGCCGCTCCAGGAAGAGATGATCGGCGACCGCTCGTGGATCACCAGCACGCCGTCCCCCTCGCCACTCGGAGCGGCCCCCGAGAACGGATCGTCGGGGAGCGCCATACCCTGGGCGATCCCCACCCCCACGCTGCTGATTCGACGAAGTCGATCCGCGTCTACGCACTGGACCTCTTGCTTCCCCCAGAGCAGCAGGTGACCGTTCGGCAGAACGAAGCCCCCTTCGGGATGTCGCAGCGAGGTGAACAGCGGCTTCTCGAGGAACGCGCAGCGGTCGTGCACGTGCTTCCATCCCCAGCCGCGCTCTTCGATCGGCACGGTGCGAAGGATCTCCTGGGTCGCGCCCAGCTCGCCGGCTTCCAGCTGCGTACGCGCGAGCTGGATCGTCGCGAGCGCGCCGCGGTGAACGGCTTCCCGCTTGGCCTCCGTCACTTCCTGAAGAAGACTTCGGAGCTGCACCACGTACGTGATCCCGAGCGCCGTCAGCGCGACGAAACCGATCGCGGCCACGGACGCCGCCAGCCGGTGCCGACGCACCAGGAGCCGCAGCATGTAGAAAAGCCCGAGCGGTCGCGCCTGAATCGGCTTGCCCGACAGGAACGCGGTGAGGTCGGCGTGGAAGGCGTCCGCGCTGGCGTAGCGCTCTTCCGGCAGCTTCGCGGTGGCCTTCGCCACGATCCGTTCGAGGTCGCCGGGGATGGAGGGGTCGATGGAGCGCGGCGCGACGAGCTCGCGGCGCTCGATATCGTGAATGAGCTGCGCGCGCTGCCGGTTCGGGAACGCCGGACGGCGCGTGAGCAGTTCGTAGAGCACGAGCCCGAGCCCGTAGATGTCGCCGCGCGCGTCGGACTCGCCGGTCAGCGCCTCCGGCGGCATGTAGCGCAGCGTGCCGATGACGTCGGCCTCTTCCGTGAGCGACGCTTCGCCCTCCAGCTTGCAGAGACCGAAGTCCGTGAGGTGCGGGTGACCGGCCTCGTCGAGCAGAACGTTGCCGGGCTTGATATCGCGGTGCAGCACGCCTTCGCCGTGGGCGTAGCCGAGCGCGGCCGCGAGGCGCTGTCCGATGCGAGCCACGGCCACGTGCTGCGATGGACCGAGCCCCGAAGATCCGGTGCCGGAGTGTGCTGACGACATCTCCTCCTCCGCGCGCCCCTCCAGGGCCGCGAGCAGCGCGCGGGTGGCACGATCATGGGTCGCGCTACCCACCTCGGCATCGAGGCTCTGGAGCAGCCCATCGAGAGCGACGCCCTCGATCTTGCGCATCGCGTACCACAGAAGGCCGCCGTCCTCGCCGGTGCCGTAGACCGGCACGATGGCGGGATGCTCGAGTCGGGCGGCGGCGCGCGCCTCGCGGAGGAAGCGCTGCTTGAACCCCTCCGATGCGCGCGTGCCGTCGAGCACCTTGAGCGCCACGGGGCGCTCGAGACCCGCCTCCGAAGCCTCGTACACGATGCCCATGCCGCCGCGGCCCAGCTCGCCGAGGATGCGGAAGCGTCCCACCGAATCGCCTTCGTCGAGTGGCCCCGGGAGTCCACGCCGCGGACCAACGCTCCGCCGGAGCGCTTGCACAGCGCGCAGCGCGGGCAGAAGCACGGCCTCCAGCGCGGGATGCTGCTTCGCGAAGGCCTGCGCGTCCAGCGCATCCGGCTGGTCGAGCTGCGCGGTGAACTCGTCGGTCAGTCGATCGACATCCGCATAGAGGTCGAGGTCGAGGCCCGCGAGGGAGTCATCGGTTGCAGGGCTCTCCTTCGAACGTTCTCCGCGTGGGCTGACTGGCGGATCGTGGCTCTCGTCGCGTTCGGGCACGCCTCCATCATCTGCGCTAGACTCCGGTTCCGCTTCCCCGGGCACGGAATTCCCCCATGGATCACGGTTCGATCCTGACTCGCGACACTCGCTCTGACATGCAACTGACACTGATCGCACTCGCGCTCTCCGCCGCTGCCGGATCGTCTCCCCAGGAGACGCCGCTCGCCACCTCGCGGCTCGCCATCGTTCTCGACGGCGAAACCGGTCGGCCCATCCCGGGCGCGACCGTGTACGCGGTCCAGGAGTCCGAGATCCCGGTCTGGGGAAAGAGGTGGTTCCGAGCGGCGGTGGTCACCGATGCGGACGGTCGCGCGCGCGTCCCGCAGAAGTCCGAAGTCGGCGACTATAGCTGGCTCATGGCAGAGGCCGAAGGCTACGGGACATGCAGCACATCCGACGAAGACGGGCCCGAGCCCGCGGAGTTCCGGCTCGAGCGCGAAACGCCGATCACGATCGAGGTCGTCGACTTCCTCGGTAGGCCGCTCCCCCTCGCGCACCTTGGCGTTTGCTTCGGTTGCGGGCACACGCCTGACCTCGTGTCGGCTGTCACGGGACCCGACGGTCGCGCCACGCTGTTCGGCGTCACCGACTACGACGGAGGGATCGAAGACCTCTACGTCGTGCACCCCGAGCTTTCGCAGCCGAGTTACGACAGCGTCCCCTACGGCGACGTGGTGGACGGCGTCGCACGCTACCACGGGGAACCGGGCTTCGTCGTCACGGGATGCGTCCTGCTTCCCTCGGGAAAACCCGCCGTTGGCCACGGCGTCGGCAACAACGAAACGCACCGGGGGCACTGGGCCGTGACCGATGAGCGCGGCGAGTTCAGGCTCTTCGGCTGTGAGCCGCTGGGGGCGGACTCACTCATGGTGGTCACGCCGGGGGAGGAGCGGAGGACGTTCTTCCACGGCGCCCTGCCCGACGTCTATCGAACGCTACAGCTCGACGGCACCGATCAGCCCGAAGCGTTCGTAGACGGCCAGGAAGGAACGAAACTCCCGACGGCGATCGCGCGCGTGCAGATCACCGCGCCGAACCCCCAGGACCAGGACCTTCCCGCCCGCCTCCAACGGATCGTCGTGGAGGCCTGGGAGGAGACCACGGGCATGGCCTTCTGGGGCGAGACCGATGCATCGGGCGCTGTCGACTTCGAGCTACCCGCGGGCCGTTACGCGGTCCGAGTGGACGGGCCAGCCTCCCCCTACCCCGCCGTGATGGCCGGGCGCGTCACGGTCGAGCCCGGCGAGAACGAGGCGCCGATCACTCTGACCTGTGACCTCCCCACTCCCCGGGTCTGCTCGCTGGAGGTGCTCGGGCTCCGGCCGGGGGAGTCGCTGGAGCTCATGACGGCAGCGGGCCCCTACCTTCTGCACGACCTACCCGAGGGCCCAGAGATCCGCGTTCCCACGTTCCTCCTGCCGAGCGGCCGCTGGTCCGCCTACACCTACCGAGCGGGTGAAGACGGCGTCCAGCGGCGGCTGCAAATCCCTGTCTCCCGCGACATTATGGCAACACTGGAGCTTCGAGTGCCGGAGTGATCGTCCTGGATCGAGACGGAGAGCCCACATGTGGGAACGCTCATGAAGCCCGATCCATCGAGCCTGAAATGACTTAGGTGTAACTTCCTCACACGGTCTGAAAAGGCCGGTCGTGTGCCGGGGCGCCGGGGTCCAGCTTCCTGCAACATCTTCGGGAGCCAGCCCGCGCCCCGCCAACTCCGGCCGCCCGCGCCCTGGGCTCTCTTGCACGTACTCAGGCCAAACGCCGACCTTCACCCGGCACAGACCCCACGGCAAACATGCTTCGCTTCACCACCCTCAGCCTCCTCGCCGCCGCCGCCTTCTCCGCTCCCGCTGCGGCGCAGGTCTACCTCGCCCAGAGCGACCTCGTCGTGATCGAGATGGAAGCTTCCGGCGCTCCGGAAGCCTGGGGCATCTCGACCGCCACGCCCGGATACACCGGAGAGAGCTACATTCGCTGGAACGGCCCGAACCTCTTCAACCAACCGGGCCAGCAGGGCGTCTTCGCCTTCGACTTCGAGGTGGCCAACGGTGGCACGTACCGCCTCAACGTCCGCAACCGCCACGAGAACCCTGATCCCACCGAGGAGAACGACGTCTGGATCCGAATGGACGGCGGTACCTGGGTCAAGACCTTCTCCAACCAGGCGGGCAGCGTCGGCGCCTGGACCTGGGAGTCGCGCTTCGACTACGGCCACGGCAACCAGCCCCAGGCGAGCTACAACCTCAGCCCCGGCGTCCACAGGGTCGAGTTCTCGGGCCGCTCGTTCGGCTTCAAGATGGACCGCGTGCACATCTACCTCCCGAGCGTCTCGAACGCGCTGGATCCGAACCAGCCCGTGTCCCCGCAGCGCTTCGGCCAGGAGTACGGCCAGGCGGTCGCCAACAGCACCGGGGCCATCGGACGCATGCAGGTCACCGGCTCCCCCGTGGTCACCGAGAACAACGTCATCCTGACCGCGCTCGACCTTCCGACCGACGTCCCCGGATTCTTCATCGCGTCCCGCACGATCGGCTTCACCCCGAACCCGGCCGGCAGCCAGGGCAACCTTCTGCTGGACGGCTCGATCGGTCGCTTCGATCGACTCCTGAACATGACGAACCCCATGGGCAGCGCCGCCGTTCGGATCGATCTCACCGAGATGCCGATGCCCCAGGGAACCTCCGTGGCCTTCCCGGGCGAGACGTGGCACTTCCAGTTCTGGCACCGCGACACCACGTCCGCGGGCGCGACCTCCAACTTCACGAGCGGCATTTCGGTCGTTCTCCAGTAGGTCGAGCCGCGCGCTCGACGCGCGAGCCCACCCGAGCGGCGAGCCGCCTCTTTTCCCCTGGTGAAAAGAGGCGGCTCGCGCTACTTCAATGCCCTCGATGGACGTCGCTCTCACATGGTTTCAGGCGCGCGGGTGGGAGCCGTTCGAATTCCAGCGCGAAACCTGGCAGCGGTATCTCGCGGGCCAGAGCGGACTGATCCACGCGCCCACTGGCTTCGGGAAGAGCCTGGCTGCCTGGATGGGGCCGCTCATCGAGGCGCAGGCGGAGAAGAGCGCGCGCGTCCCAGGCGCGAAACGCGCCGATGCGCCTCCGCTGACCGTGATCTGGGTCACGCCGATGCGGGCGCTCGCGAAGGACCTGGTGCAGAACCTCGGCGAGGTCGCCCGTGAAGTCGCGCCCGGCTGGACCGTCGAGGGCCGCAGCGGCGATACGTCAAGCACCGTGCGCGGGCGCCAGGCCCGCAGGCTCCCGACGGCGCTCGTGACGACCCCTGAGTCCTTGACGGTACTCCTGAGCGGCGAGGAGGCGGCCGAGCGCTTCGCCTCCGTGCGCTGCGTGGTGGTCGATGAGTGGCACGAGCTCTTCGGGACGAAGCGCGGCGTCCAGACGGAGCTGGCGCTGGCGCGCCTGCGAAGCCTCGGCAACGGCGTACGTACCTGGGGGCTCTCGGCGACGCTCGGCAACCTGGAGGAGGCGGCGAGCGCGCTGATGGGTGCGGGGAAGAGCTCCGGAGCGCCCACGCTGGTCCGCGGCGAGCAGCGCCGCGACCTGCGAGTCGAAACGCTGCTCCCCGCCTCGATCGAGCGCTTCCCGTGGTCGGGACACATGGGGCTGCGTCTGCTGGAAGAGGTCGCGGCCGAGCTCGACACCGCCACCAGCGCGCTCGTTTTCACGAACACGCGCCACCAGGCGGAGCGCTGGTACCAGGCGCTCTGCTACGCGCGCTACGACGAGCGCGAGCGCATCGCGCTCCACCACGGCTCCCTCGATCAGGAGCAGCGACACGAGGTCGAAGAGGGTCTGCGCAGCGGCCGGCTCTGGGCCGTCGTGGCGACCTCGTCACTGGACCTCGGCGTCGACTTCACGCCCGTGGACCTCGTGTTCCAGATCGGCAGCCCCAAAGGCGTCGCGCGGCTCGCCCAGCGCGCGGGCCGCTCGGGCCACAGCCCCGGCAAGGTGAGCCGACTCGTGAACGTGCCCGCGCAGGCGCTGGAACTCATCGAGTTCGCGGCGGCGCGGGAGGCGCTCGCGCGCGGCGAGGTCGAGTCGCGCTCCCCCATCGAGCGCCCGCTCGACGTGCTCGCGCAGCACGTCGTGACGGTGGCGATCGGCGGCGGCTTCCGAGCCGAGGAGCTGCTGGCCGAAGTCCGCACGACGCACGCGTACCGCGACCTCTCCGAGGACGAGTGGAACTGGGTCCTGGAGTTCGCGCGCTTCGGCGGTGACGCGCTGTCGGGCTACGAGCGCTTCGCGCGGATTCGCGAGCGCGCCGACGGCGTCTTCGTCGGCGGCAACAAGCGCGTGATCCGCGAGCATCGGATCAACATCGGGACGATCTCGGGCTTCGGCACGCTCGCCGTCGCCTTCCGCAACGGCCGCAAGCTCGGGCACGTCGAGGAGACCTTCCTCGCGCGCCTGCGGCCCGGGGAGAGCTTCACGTTCGCGGGCAAGCCCGTCGAGCTGATCCGCATCGAAGATTCGACCGCCTACGTGCGTCCGGCCAAGAAAGTGTCGGCGCTCATGCCGCGCTGGTCCGGCGGGCGAATGCCGCTCTCGAACGAGCTGACCCACGCGGTGCGCCGCGCGATGGCCGAGGTCACGCGCGTGCTCGAAACTGGCGAGGTGTCTGCATCGCCCGAGCTCAACGCGGTCGCGCCCGTGCTCGCGTTCCAGCGTCAGATCTCGCACATCCCCTCCGAGAACGAGCTCTTGATCGAGCGCGTGCGCACACGCGATGGTGACCATGCGTTCCTGTTTCCGCTGGCCGGCAGGCTCGTGCACGAGGGCCTCGCGGCGCTGCTGGCGTGGCGCGCGACGCGGCGCCAGGCCATCACGATCACGCAGTCGGTGAGTGACTGGGGCGTCGAGCTCCTGACGCGCAAGGACCTGCCCGTCGGCGACGAGGACTGGCGCGCGCTGCTCTCTCCCGACGACCTGCTCGAGGATCTCCTGCGCTGCCTCGACGGCGCGGGCCTCGCGAAGCGTCACTTCCGGGAGATTGCGCGCGTCGCCGGTCTGATCCATCCGGGGATGCCGGGCGCGCGCAAGGGCCAGCGCCAGCTCCAGGCGTCGGCGGGACTGATCTTCGAGGTCCTCACCGAGCATGACCCCGAGAACCTGCTGCTTCTCCAGGCGCGGCGCGAGGTGATGGAGCGAACGCTGGAGCTGACGCGGATGCGCGAGGCTTTGGAAGCGATCCAGCGCTGCACGATCCGCGTCACGAGGCCGACGCAGCTGACGCCGCTGGCGTTTCCGCTGTGGGCCGAGCGCATGCGTGATCGCGTGTCGTCGGAGTCGTGGGAGGATCGTGTGCGGGCGATGGCGGAGAAGCTGGAGGCCAGCGCGGGCGCGGCGCGAACGTGAACGATCTCGTCTTCGAAACCTCTGGCCTGATGCTGGAGCTTTGCCCCGAGCGCGCGGCCTTCGTGCCAGAACGCGCCGAGATTCTGCTGGCCGACGTGCATCTCGGAAAGGCGGCCGCGTTCCGGCGTGCGGGCAAGCCGCTCCCCCGCGGAACGACGCGCGCCGAGCTGGCGCGCATCGATGCGCTGGTGCAGCGCAAGCGCGCGGCGCGCGTCACGTTCCTCGGCGATCTCTTCCACGCGGAGGTCGAGGTCGACTCGCCCACCGCACGCGTCTTTCGAGAGTGGCTGAACGCTCGCGTCGACACCCTCGAGATCACGCTGGTCCGCGGCAACCACGACCGGCACGCGCGCGAGCTGATCGCCGACCTTCCGCTCGTGTCTCTGCCTGAGCCCCACGCGCCCCCGGGGAGCGCGGTCGACTACCGCCACCATCCCGGAGGGGAGCGACCGTGGGTCGCGGGCCACGTGCATCCCGGCGTGCGCCTCGGGGACGGCGCGGACGCCATGAGGCTGCCGGTGTTCTGGGAGCAGGCGGGCGCAGGACTTATCCTGCCCGCGTTCGGCCGCTTCACGGGCCTTCAGATCGTGGAAGGCGGCCCCCTGGATCGTTTTGCCGCTGCGACACCCACGGGCGTGGTCGCTCTCCCCGCATCCCGCACAAGTTCCGGCTCGAAGCGCTACTGAAACGGCGCCCGTACCCGACAATTCAGCCATGGCACGACCGACCCCCGAACTCATCTCCGCGCTCCGCACCACCGCCGCTCGACTCCGCGAGGGATCGCCTTTCGCCTGGGGTCACATGGGCGCGTGCATCTGTGGTCATCTGGCCCAGACGATCACCTGCCTCTCCCCGGCCGAGATCCACGCCCGCGCGATGGAGCGCCACGGGGACTGGAGCGAGCAGTCGGTCGAGCACTGCCCCGCGTCGGGCCTCGCCATCGATCACGTGATCGACGAGATGCTCGCCCTCGGCATGGTGCACTCGGACATCCGTCACCTGGAGCGCCTGTCGGACCCGCGCGTGCTCGCCCGGGTCCCCTCTCGCTACCTCCGGCGCCAGGAGCAGGCCAACGCGGTCCAGTACATGGAGGCGTGGGCCGAGCTTCTGGAGGATGAGCTGGCGCGGGTGAATCGCCATCACAGCCCGAAGGCCGCCCCAATCCAGGAGGCCGCCCCGGTGAAGGTCGCCCCCGAGAAGGCCGCCGCGGTGAAGGCCGAGGCGCTGGAAACGACAAAGGCCGCCCGCTAGAGCGGGCGGCCTCGGGTCGCAAACTTCAAGCTCAACCTCGAAGGATCAGCCCTCGAGGTGGCTGCGAAGCATCCACGCTGCCTTGTCGTGGACATCGGTCCTGCGAACGCCAAGGTCGGCCGTGGCGTCGTCTCCATCTTTCTCGGCGCCTTCGATGACGGCCTTGGCCGAGCGGGCGACTTCCTCGTGGTCCTTGACGAGGTTGGCGATCATATCGGTCGCCTTGGGAACGGTCGTATCCTCTTTCACCGTGGCGCGTTCCTTGAACTGGCTGAAGCTGCCGGGGGCGAAGCTCTCGAGCGCCCGCAGCCTTTCGGCGATCTCGTCCACAGCCATGGCCAGCTCGGTGTACTGGGCCTCGAACATGTTGTGGAGGGTGGTGAACATCGGCCCCGTGACGTTCCAGTGATAGCTCTGGGTCTTCAGATACAGGGTGTAGGTATCGGAGAGGAGCTTCTCGAGGGGGGCGATGGTGTTCTTCGTGGTCATGGTGGTTCTCGGTCGTGTGGGGGTAACTTGACGCCCGCTAATGTAGGCCCCCACCTCAAGCCCGTCTAAGTCCCCTCTCCAATCACACTGATTCCCAGCCCTGCCCCCTGTCCAGCTCCCCCAAGGAGTGCTAAGCTCCGCCCCGTCAGGCCCCGAGCCCCAGGCGAGACCCCACCAAAGGATCCCCCACCCTGGACCCGGCCCCCGGAACCCTGAAACGCGGCCGTAGCTCAGTTGGTAGAGCGTCAGCTTCCCAAGCTGAATGTCGAGGGTTCGAGTCCCTTCGGCCGCTCCATCTCCCATGCCCTCGGGAGACGCCGGAAAAGCCTGTCTGGCTACGTCTGGCAAAGGTTTCCGGGCCTTGCCGGCGAAGTGACGAGTCGGGACTTGCTCGCATGGTTTCGCACCGACCGGCGCCGGATCGCGCTCCAATCGCTGTCGAATCCGCTGCGCCTCGACTTCAGAGTCTGCCGCCTGCGGCGGACGCGGGCCCAACTGGGCCGCCGCATCTCCGTCTGTGCCCGTTGCCCGTAGCCGGACGTCTTCGACGGACTTTGACGGACCTTGACGTTCTACGCCCTTGTCGTCCCGAGTCGTGCCATGTCGTCCAAGGTCGCGCAGTGTCGCGCAATCACGGCCGACGCCGTCCCCTCCGGCGATAGGCAGCGCGTCGATGGCGGCGGCAGCATCCGAGAGCCCGAGGACGGTGTAGTGCTTCAGAGTCGTGCGGTAGTCGCTGTGGCGCATGATGAGCTGAGCCACTTGCGGAGCCACGCCGGCGCGAGCCAGGTTGGTGCCCAACGTCGTGCGCAAGGCGTGAAGGTCGAGGACGCGCCCCTCGTCGTCCTCCAGGACGATCCGAGTCTTGTAACCAGCCCGCTTGCTCTTGCCGTTCCGGATTGGGTTCCCATGCTCATCCAGGACCAATTCCTCTTTGGCGAGGCCGGCTCGGAGAAAGTCCTTGGCTCGTGTCCTGTCGGTGACCGTTGTCGGAAACACGTCCGAGGTCGGAAGTGTTGGCCTGGATGCCTTGAGCGCAGCCAGGGCTTCCCGGAGGCGTACGTGCATGGGAATCAGGTCCACCCGCTTGGCCTTTCCATCACAGATGCGGATGGTCCCAAGCTCAAAGTCGACATCTGCCCAGACGAGCCGCTGGAGGTCCCCCTTGCGCAGCCCAGCGAGCGCAGCGGCCAAGTACCACTCCTCTCGCCCATGCTCCCTCGCTACGCTAAGGAGCGCTTCCAGCTCGTCCTGCGTCAAGGGGCGACGGACCCGCCGGCGATCGCGCTGCTCATCGCGCTTGGGAACGACCGTTAGCGGATTCGAGGCAACGCGCCGGGTCTTGACACACCAGGACAGGAACGCGACGGCGATCTGACGAGCGAAGTTCTGCGACCGAGCCGACAGCCCGCGCTCGGCAAGACCGGCCAAGTAGTCCTCCAGCTCGTCCGCACCCAGGTCGCCCAGACGAGCGATCTCCGCGAACGCCACGAGCCTCTCCAGGTGTCGCTGCTTCTGGACAACGTGACGGGGCGCCTGCCCTGCTCGTTCGCAGTGAGTCACGTATTCCGCCACGTGCTCAAGGAGCGGGCGACGAGCCTCCTTGGAGAAACGATCGTGCCGCTGGTCGATCACCCCATCCCGGCGCAGCGCAGCATCGGCAACGAACTTGCCCAAGATCCGATCGGCAGCGGCCCGGTCTGTGGTCCGGGAGGAGCGAGTACGCCGGCGGCCGAGTTCATCGGTCCAGCTCACGATCCACGCCCCCACACCGTTGCGCTTGTAGATGGAACCGACTCCCTTGCTTCGAGTTCGCTTCGCGGCACTCATCGCTTCCTCCGTTTCGTGGCGGCCTTGCGCCTCAGCACCAGCTCCAGGCCGAGCACCTCGGCGATCGCCTCGATACTCCCGATGGACATGCCCGACTGCCCATTCACGAGCCGAGAGAGCTGCGAGGGCGCGACTCCGGACTCTTGAGCAATCCGATATCGAGTGAGCGAGCTGGCCTGGATCTCGTCGATCAAGGCTTCGAGAATGGAGGTCATGGATTCGATCCTAGCGAGTAGTTGCTATTCCGCAATGACATAACGCTTGGAGGGTCGTCCTCCCGATGGGCCAGCTGGCGGTCGATCCAGCGTGAGTTGGCCTGTCGCGACCAAGGCATCGAGCGCCTTCTCTGCCACGTTCACGCGGGGGAATAGACGCCGTAGGTTCTGCACCAGCTCCCGAGCCGTGACGCTTCCACCGCGTCGCTCAATGTGCTCAAGCAACTCGCGATCACCACGCTGGGCATCCGTCTCGCTCAGTTCAGTCGCCATCGTCCGAGCTTGGACACCGAACCATCTCATAAGTTGGATTGCCCCCTCGACGGCCCAGAGGTCTATTCGGCTCTTTTCGTCCACCTCACGCCCTTCCTCAGCCTCACGCGCGAGGAAGAGGAGGAGAGCAAGCCGCGCAGCCGTGGCCGTGTGCTTGTTCCACATGGAGGCGAGTATCCCGTCAAGCTCGATGGTTTCCCGCTTTTGCTCGTCGTGAAACGCGATGAACCGGGCTTGGGCGGCATCATCTAGCTCCAGGAAGCGCGTGCAGACGGCGGCCGTATCCTGCCCATCGAGAAGACGCTGGAAGGTGGCGTAGACCGAGGACCTGACCTCGTCCGACACGTGCACATCAGTCCAGAGTGCAGCAAGCTTGGGTGGCCGCGCCATCAGGAATCGGGCTGCAAACCCATTCTCAGAGTGCTCGCCCGAGATCACTCGCCGCAGAATTCGAGGCTGAATCCCGCCGGTCACGCTGACGGACGCGACGGGGATGCAGATGGTACCGGCGGACTTCCGATCGACGATGAGAGAGTCCCCGTCGTACATCGAGAGCCACTGACCAACCTCTGCGCCCTTCGCGCCAGAGTAGCGATCGAAGCCCTTGACCCATCCTGAGACCTCGTCCCGAGCGAGCAGCAGCCCGTTCGGTTGTTCACTGAGCAGCTTGGCCACGGCTTCGATCGTGACGTCGTTCATGATCCAGCGAGGACAAGGCGGGAGTTCCGGCTCGATGGGTGGATCTCCGTCCCCGCCGGACTTGGCCCATTCGTCCACTCGCTCCAGGTGAGCCGCCCTCAGCGCCTTCCGGGCGGCCTCATTGGCTGCGAAGCCCTCCATCGCCCTCGACTGAGCAGCCTGGAGTGGTGCGAGAGCAAGCTTGATAGCCGGCGACTTTGCAGAGCCTGACTCACCCACCAGCAGCGTCCACAGGATCGCCGGCTCCGTCCAGCCGGGCTTGAGCCTGATGCGCCAACCGGCTCCGATCGACGTGGCGAGTGCGCTCAGCATCGGCATGGCCACGAAACTCACATCGCATCCGATCGACGTGGCGCCATCTGATGCATACCGGCGCAAAGACTCGGGTAGGACCTGAGCGGGGAACGGCTCGAACGAAGCTCGCTGGGGTGTACCGACTGGCGGCCCCTGGACCTCAGACCGGGCCACGAGCGCGTCGAAGCGCTTCTTGAGTGCCAGGAGGTCGCCACCCTCCGCTTCCAGCGCGTCCACCAGGTCGGCGCCCTTCGGAAGGTCGGGCCACTCCCGCGAGAGATCGACCATGCAAACAGTCGCAGCGCCCGCTTCAAACGCGCAACTACGCCCTACTAGGCCGTACTTGGCCCCAGAATCGTCCTGATCCGGGCAGATTACGACCCGCTTCCCCTGCATTGGAGCCCAATCCGTCTTCCTTGCGGCCTGGGCTCCGCCGGCAGAAGTCGTGGTGGCATGTCCCAAGGCCCAGCCGACGCCTGCTGCCTTTTCCCCCTCGACGACGTAAACCGTGGGACTCTCAGCTATCTCAGGAAGCCGGTAGAGCGGGGGACTCTCCATCCCCCGGATGACCCAACCGCTTTCTCGCCTGGACACCGGCAGGAAGATCTTCCCGTCCCCCTCGTTCCAGCGCAGCACATGCCCGACGTCTTTGCCCGCTGCATCTTGGTAGACCCAGTGCCCGGCTGGCTGTCCTCGTGACGCAACCAGTCGAGCGATAGCCTCCTCCGCTGTCGAAAACTCGCGGTCCCGTCGCCTTGCCGACAACGAAACCTCCCGTGGGGCGCGCCCAGAGTGGGTTTTGTAGGTGCCCCGACTCCGATGAACGCCCATGAGCCCGGCGGCCGTCAGCACATCCTCGAACAAGCACCCGGCAAAGCACTTCAACAGGAGCCCACCTGAGCGGTCCTCGTTCACGGAGAGCGAAGGGGTGCCGTCCTCGTGCGCGGGACACTGACACATCCAGCCGGTTGCCTGCCGGCGCACCCTGAGGCCCATGGCCTTGAGTCGATCAAGCAGCTCGCCAGCACTGGTCATGCCGACCTCCTGATGCGAAGCGCTCGCCCAGCGCCGGGTTCTGTCGGGCAGCCCGCGACGATCCAGGCATCCAGCTCCGCCGGAACATACCGAACGGCCCGCCCTACTCGCCGGCTAGGGATCGCTTCACAGTTGGTAAGACTCCAGAGGGTGCGAGGGCTCAGCGCGAGCACCTCGGCTGCGTCCGCTGCCTTGATGAGCTGGTTGACGCAAGACTCCGAGCTGGAGCCACCGGAACGCCGCCGCTTCAAGATCGCCCTCCCCGGTTGCCGCTCTTCTGCTGCTGACAGCCATTCTGAATCCATTCCACCAGGACGGCCCGCTGCCACCGCACCGCGCGGCCGAGCCGGACGGGCTCAGGGGCGGCGCCAGACTCGACCAGCCGGAGGAAGTGATCCACGGAAATGCGGCACATGGCTGCCGCTTCGCGACGGTCCACCAAGAGTGGTGGCGCGTCGGTTGGTTGATTCGTCTCGTTCATCTCTTTGGCGCCTTGGAGCCGCACCGTGCGGCGTCAAGACAGCTACAGAGATGACCCAGCTCAGAGGCAGGAACGGACTCAGGAACGACCTTCCGGCGTTCCTGAACCAGGAACGTTGGCGAAATGGGCCGTAAACCCGGACAGCATCGCGCCTTGCGGAGGCCCGGAACATTGAAGTCAGGAACGCTTCACGGCCGTTCCTGAAGTCTCTGGATACTCCGGACGAGCCCGTAGAACGCCTCACGCCCCTTCGACTCAAGCGGAGTCCCCTCCGAGACGACGACCAAACCGCCACGTCCCTCGTTCGACGTTCGCATGGGCCAGTCGTCCTTCTTCGCTGCCCTCTGGCTCTCGTTGACCAGCTCCTCCCAGGTCCGCTTGAAGCAGGACAGTGCGCGCCCATAGACAACCCCGCACTCCGACGCGATGTGTTCGAGAACGGCTTTGCGCTGAACCGGCTCGTCTCGCGGTGTGCCCTTACGCATCGTCCACGTTGCAAAAAGTGCACCGACCAGAATCTCTGGCTTCCGTGCGGTTGGAAGACCCCCGAGCAACTCATCGGCCCTGGTGTACTCGACCGGAGGAGGGCCTTGCCTCCCAAAGAAGGACCGCCATTCCTCGGGAGGGGTGTGCATCAGCAAATCGAGGCAGATCGACGAGGCCGCAAAGGCGTTGTAGTGAATCTCGGACAGCATGAGCACGGGTTGCTCCCCGATCGCCGGGCGCCAAGCGGTCGTGCTTGCTTCCTGCGGCATCCCATCCGTGTCGAACTCGTAGAACAAGCAGAAGCTCGGAAAGGGTACCGACGTTCTCCCGGACCAGCAGATGTGATGCAAGGCCACGGTCCAGAGGTCGTCGTCTCGCACGTCAACGCCATCCCCATCGAGCCCGAGCGCCCTTGTCAGCTCGGTGCGCAGAAGGCCGCCAGCCCTCTTGGCCATGTCGTTGTAGACCGAGTAGTCGAAGGGCTCGAAGTGGCCTTCGCAGCACCAGTGCCCGCCGCCGTCGACCCCAGTCCAGAACTGCCAGGTCTGGCTCTGCTGCATCAGATCTTGCAGCCGATAGGGCGGCGTCCGGCTGCTCTCGCAGATGATCGCCGACAGGTTGCCGTCAGACAGATCCGCCATGGATCCCATCTCATCGAGACGATCACTGAGGCGCGACAGCGCCCGGAGGCGCCACTCTTCGATGGTCATGACGTTTCAAGAAGGGCGCAGGCGCAACGAGCCGAGAAAACGTCATGAACTCGGTCCCGCCACGCCAGCCCACCGGTGGCCGCCGGCTGCCCCAACGACAAGATACCGCAGAGGTAACCATGCGCGCCCCCCCCGCAGCGCAACGGACCGGATCGCACGTCGGCACCTGGTGTGTCCGAGCCATGCCGCCGCTGCAGTGCCGGCCATTGACTCCTGAGAAGGACCATTGGCTCCTGAGAAGGACCATTGGCTCCTCAGAAGACGCGAGGTGAATCCTGCGAGTGCTCGGTCGAGTCAGCTGACGAGAGGCAAGCGTCCCGCTCTGGGACACGGAATCACCAGACTGCGACAGGGTCCCAGGAGCAAAATTCCGCGAACCGTGAGAACTTCCAACCCCTCGAATCGGCCGCAGGACCCCCGTGAGGCCAAGTTCCGCCCCTCCGAACACGTGTGTAAGTTAAATGTAAATCAAGCAGATGGAAGCCAGGCGAGCTTGCGCTCCACTTCCCCACTTGCGAAGGTTTCCGGAGAGAGTTACTTTAGAAGTGAACAGCAACCAGTCGATCCACCCATGGCGGGCGAACCCAGAGCAACCCCCCATCACACTACGCGGCTGGACCGTCGTGTTCGCCTGTGACTCGTCTGGGAGCTACCCAGCACTCGACTACCTTGAGGGGAGAGCACCCTCCTGCGACACTACGTTCCCAATGACGCTCCAACACCAACGCAGACTCGACGGCATCGTGCGTACGATCCGCTCTGACGGGATAACCAGCCTGCGCGGGTCCGGCGCCTTCAAATTGTTCGTTGGCGATGATGCAGCCGATGGTATGTGCGAGTTCCGCATCGTTACCAACCGAGGACATCGTCTGCTCTGCTTCCTGCATGGCGAGAGGCAGCTGATCGTCGCTTACGGCTTCAGGAAGCCCCCCAAGTTAGAGACTCCCCACGAAGCGAAGACCGCCGCTCGACGCATTGTTAAGGAACACCTTGAGAGAACGAAACCTGCCAAAAGAACTGGCCACAAGCCAACTTAGATGAAGATCACTCCTGACGAAATCTACAGCGAAACCAACCGACTCGCCTTCCTCGCCACTGCCGCGATTGAAAGGTACATGGAGCAGGGCGGGCTGAAGCGTTCGGACATTGCGGACCGACTTGGCATTCCAAGGTCGCGCGTGACAAAGGTCTTGGATGGCGAAACCAACATGACGCTGAGAACGTTCGCCTCATTCGGGCTCGCATGTGGGATCCAGTGGCACTTTGGCGGAATTAGCATCGAAAACACCTGCATGAGCCTCCCTTGGGGTGGCTTCGAATCGCCCGTCCATATGACCGTGAATGAAGCGGTCACGGCTGTGTCATCCCCTTGTGAACAAAAAGAAGATCCCGCTTACAAAGACCCAGATTGCACCTCCGCAGAACTAACCAGCTGCGACCCAGTCGGACCGTTGTGACGACTTCAAACCTCACTCTAAGACTTCCCTTCCGCACACTAGTAGCGAACCCCACCCGTGATCCGTTTCCATCCGCCAAAAGACCTCCACCGGGCTGGACGCGTTGCGAGAGCCTTCTCGCTACAGGACGTTGTGCTCGCGCAACTCGATGCCCGTCGCGAAGTTGCCTATGGCGACCTGGCGCCTGAAGCATCCTCAAGCTCTCCAACGATCAAATTCAGCGATGATGCCAACGGCAAGCTTTCCGAAGATGGCGCCACTCTCGCTGTCAGGGTTGAATTCACAGTCGTCGGTTCCCGAGACGACACACTGCTCCTCTCCGTGGGTGGAGAGTTTGAGCTCAGATATAGCCGTAAGGTTGGTGAGGCTGAGATCGAGGACGAAGACATCTCCGTCTTCGCTCGTATCAACGGCATCTATAACAGCTGGCCGTACATTCGGGAAGCGGTTTCGAGCACCTTCACGCGACTTGGATTCCCCGCCTTCACCATGGATTCGCTGGTAATTTCTCCAGCAAAAGAGGTCGAGGAAATCTAGCGCTTCGGCGACGGGCTCAAACCCGTCCGGGGTTCGTTGACACAGTCCTTGCGAGCTATCCTCATCGCGTGTGGCTTCAGCACTGGATTGCTCTCAGGCCGCGAACGGCGGAACGGCACTTCGTTCCATACTGCGAATTGGGGTATTGCCCTTGAGGAGCGAGATGATTCAACGCGAGTTCCGCGCTCGGTGGAGGTTTCGGACCTGCTCAAGAGTCTCGGGGAAGGTCATGATCTCGCTCGGAACCCCACGGTCCGGGACTTGCTTATCCGCAACGAAGAAGTCGACATTTCCTTGATCGTCGTATAGCCCGATATAGACCAATTCGAACAGGCTTGAACTGTTCTTGGTAGTGTCCCGTCCGCCGCGAGCCCCGAACACTTCGGCGCTGTGCTTTAGGCTTGACGGCCCGCTCTTGCCGTCAGAGGCAGCGTCGACCGGAAGAAATACGTATGCTGCAAGCACGGCGTATGGCTGCCGCTTATGGCAGTCCTGCGCTTCGGCACGAAGTTCGCCGTCAACTCGTTTGGTGTTCTTCGTATAGCGACCAGACTTTTCGTCTCGGAAGTTGATCGTCTTGATTGAAACTGCGAGTTCCAGCCCGCTTGTCGTAGTCGAGTAGTTGACGTCGATCTTCTTCTTGCCGCTCGCCCCAGCGGACTTCGACTCGTGCCCGCGGCCCTCTGCGTCTGGGGAGATTCCCGCGAATTCCGGCCTCAAAGCGTCTGCGGTTTTCTGGGCAATAGCGGTCGAAAGCCGCTGAGCGAAGTTCTTTTTCTCCGCTCTCCCGTCAATGGTTACGAGCTTTCGGTCCGCCTCATCTAGATCAAGCTCCTCAAGACGCCTCCGCAGCTTGTCGATCCGCTTGATAAGAGCCGAGCGGTTACCCGCATAGGCGAGCTCAGACTGAAAACTCTGAATTGTCGCTGAGGTCGGCGGCTTGGCTGGTTTGTTGGTCGCCACGGTCCGCCTCAGTGAGTTACGTTCGCGCCCATGCGCTCAATGTGGTGCTTCAGTGCCAAGCGGAACGCTTCCGGAGCCCGAAGGGTCCCGGAAGCAAGCCGCTTGCTGAAGCCAGTCGTTGCGCGAAGGGAGAGCTCCTTGGGCTCGTATCGTAGAAAGTCGCTAAGATTGGCCTGTTTGCGGTGTACCGGCCACTTCGATATATCAACGGCGAACGCACATCCATCCGATTCGAAGGCGGCGGTTGGCCAACTTCCGCTCACGATGCCATCGTGACCGTCCCACTTCACGGTTCCGCCTGACATTGCAAGACGATCTCCAATCCAACGGGCAACAGGAACTGAGACGGCATTGCCGACGAGCTTCCACCTGAAGCTCTTGCGACCCACTCCCTCAGCAGGCTTGGTCCAATCTGATCGGAAGCCTTGGAGTCGCTCAGCGTCGCGGATGTCCGGCGTCACAATCCGGCCATCGGGCATCCAAATTGCCGGTGGTGAAGCGATTCCAACTGTGGACCCTCCTTTGAGCGTTGGCACCGCGCTGATTGCCCACCCGAGGCCACGGACGCCTTCGGTCCAATAGAAGCCACAGGCCTGGCCGGTGTGATCGGTCTCCAAATCGGGCTCGACGTTCCCGTGGAAGAGTATGGGGGCGGGATCCTCGACCTTGGACGCAAGCAGGTAGACCCGCTCCCTCCGCTGCGGGAGCCCAAAGGCGCGGGTGTCCATGACTCGGTAGGCCCATCGATAGCCCAGTCCCTCAAGCCGTCTAACGATGTGGTTCATCGCCGCGCCCTTGCTGAGGCGAAGCATGAAGGGAACATTCTCAAGGAGAAGCCAGGGGATGTCGTGACTCTCGGCCAGGCGAAAGACCTCGTCGACCAGGCCGGATCGGGAGCCGCCGATCCCTTTCGTATCACCTGCCTGGGACAGATCCTGGCATGGGAACCCGCCCGCGATCATGTTCGTGCCCTTGGGAAGCCTCTTAAGCTCCTTGATGTCGCCGACCACGGGGACGCCAGGAAAGCGGGCCTCAAGGACCGCCCTGGCGAACGGGTCGTTCTCGCAGAGGAGTGTGGTCTCGTGGCCGGCCCTTGACAGGCCAAGCTCAATGCCGCCGATACCAGCGAACATACCTGCGACGCGAAATGAACGTGTGCTCCCCATTGGGACCATTCTGTGTGGGTTACGGGCGGACAGCAAGGAAGCGGCAGTCCTTCCGCCGCAACTTCGACAGAACGCGGAGCTCACGCTCCCTGACCGCCGAGACGCGGAGGCCTCACTCCTCTAGCTCAGACGGTTCGCGATCGTCTCGGTTGCGGTAGCCAGAGGTCTTCGCAGCGCAGAACCCTGAAGAGTTCGTAGTAGGGAATCGACCGTGCCTTGCCTGCTTTGCGCTGCGCCTACCGGTCGAAGGATGCCAACGAGCGCGGATCTGTCAAGGACCGGGCAAGGAAACCCACCCCTGGCTCGGCAAAGCGGTCCCAGTCGAGCTCGCCTAAGCGAACCCACTACGTTTCGTCTCCGAAGCCCAACGCGGCGGCAGGAACTGCGGAGCTGTGATGTCCCTGCCACCGCGTTCGGCGTCGGAACTCGAGGTGGTCAGGAGAGAAAATGTGGATGAGGGCTCAAGGTCACGGATCACGCCAGCGCGGCCGCTGGAGCGCCGTGGGCCTTCGGATTTCGGAACGAACCTCCCTTCATCTCGATGACGTGCGCGTGGTGCAGAAGCCTGTCCATCGCTGCTGAGGCCATCAGCTCGTCGAGGAACATCGGGTACCACTCCTCAAGCGCGCGGTTCGACGTCACGATCATCGCGCCACGCTCGTAGCGAGCTCGGATGATCTCGTAGAGATCGATGGGCTCGTCGCGCTCCAGCGGGCGGAGCCCGAGGTCATCGATGATCAGGAGGTCCGGCGACGTGAAGCGCAGCATCCGCTTCTCCAGCGAGTCGTCCGCTCTCGCCCCACGAAGCTGGGAGAGCATCGCGTGCGCGGAGGTGTAGCAGGTCGAGTAGCCCGCACGGCAGGCTCGTTCTCCGATGGCCTGGGCGATGTGGGACTTGCCCACTCCCGTCGGTCCGAGGAGGAGAGCGTTCTCCTTGCGATCGATGAAGGAGCACGTGGCGAGGTCGACGATCTTCGCCTTGGGGACGTTCGGATTGAACGACCACTCGAACTCCTCCAGGCTCTTCGCGCCGTCGAAGTTCGCCTTCCGAAGTCGCATGCTGAGCTGCTTCGACTCTCGACGCTCAATCTCGTCAGAGCAGAGGCGGAGCAGGAACTCTCCGTGGCTGAGGTTGTCGTCCACAGCTTCGCGCGTACGCAGGTCCAGGGTTTGAAGGACGCCCGACAGGCGCAGCTTCTTGAGATGGGGAATGAGGTCGTCAGTGACGGCCATGGGTTACTCCAGGGGTTGGGGAAAGAGGGAGTTGTCGGGGCAGCGCGAATAGAGCGCTCCTTTCGACCACCTGCGAGGCGCCTCCTCGTACTCGAGCGGTTGCAGGTCGAGCGCCTTCGTCAGGATGTTCTTGATCGATCGATACTCGAGGTTGTCGTAGTACATGGCCCTTCGTGCCGCGCGCTCGGCGCGCTCTGGCGGGAAGCCCTCGAGAAGCTTCACGATCTGTTGCACAGGTCGGAGTCGGAGCAGCACGTCGTCGCCGTCGAAGATGCGATCGACGAGAGCGGCGACCTCAGGTCCGATGGCCTTGGCTCGCCTCTCCCACGTCTCACGGGAACGCTCACGAAGGTCCCTCCGCCCTTCCGGAAGATGTTCTTCGACGGTGGTGCGCGATCCCGGCATTCCCCTGCGATGCCGCCATAGAACGGCGTCGTTCGCGAAGATCTCTATCTCGCTCTTGGAGCATCGAACCCAGAGGAGGTCGCCGACGTTCCTCCGGGGCACGGAATAGAGCGCATTGTCGATCTGGAGGTGGGTGTCGCGGTGCACCTTCGCTCTCTTCCAAACGATCGGGTTCCACCGATTCCGTGGGAGTGGCATCAAGCAGGCGCGCTCCTCCGTGTCGAAGACCTCGATGGGCATGCGTCGGGTCGTCCCATGGCACCGACGGTCAGCGACCGCGGCGAGCCACTGAAGGAGGAGCTTCTGACACTCGACAACGTCGACCTCCGGCAGCGTTGCCAGGAAGTTGTTCTTGATGTACTGGGCGTCGCGTTCGACCTTGCCCTTCTTCTCGGGCGACCGCACAGGCGTCGGGTCGATCTGGAAGCCGAAGAACCTGGCGACCTCCATGTAGCTTCGGTTCAGCTCGACGTCGTCGCCAGCGCCGAAGCTGTGTCTGATGACTGCCGACTTCAGGTTGTCGGGAACCACGACCTCAGGGACCCCTCCGAAGTAGAGGAACGCGTTGACGTGCAGGCGCTGCCACGTCGCAGCGGACTGATCGAACACGAACTCGGCGTAGGTGCGCCGGCTGTGGCCGAGCGTCATGATGAAGATCCACGTCTTCCGCAGGGCTTTCTGGACAGGGTCGTAGCGCTTCCCTCCCCAGCAGAAGTCGACCTGCGCCACGTTCCCGGGCAGCGTGACGACGGGGATCGCGATGTCAGTAGCCTTGGGGCCTTCGCCCTTCTTGAGCTGGCGGCAGAATCGCTTCACTGCGGAGAGCGACCCGGTGTAGTCAGCGACGTTGACCCGAAGGAAGTCGTGGATCGCGGTCGGGCCAGCGCCGCCCTTGTGCAAGGCCTCGATCTTCTTCCGCCAGGCCTCCACTCGGGAGGTCTTCTGCGCAGGTTCTCTGCGGACCACGCCGAGGGCGACGGCGTCGCGAAGGGCGGGGAGGTCCGGGAGCACCTCGACACATCCGTCGAGCAGGTGAGCCGCGTCGAGCGCAGCGAGGTAGCGGCGCAGCGTCGTGCGGCCCATCGCGAGCTTCTCTGCGATCCTGCGCTGGCTGTTGCCGAGGCGGTGGAGTCGAACGGCTTCTTGGAGGCGGTGCATGGCAATCTGAGGTGCGGTCATGCGCTGCTCGTCGGGCGGCTTGGGCCTGCTCGAACAGCACGGATCGCAGATCAGATTGAGACGGTCTCAGGTCGAGACATGGAGCTGCTTTGGCGGGCCAGCCTGGGCTCGCTTTGGCGAGCTGGGACTGGGACCGCTTAGGCGAGCTGGGTACTCGGTGGCATGGCGAGAGTGGGACCGCTTAGCCGAACTGCGAGTGGGTTTCATACCCCGAGCCATGACACGGATCCAGCTGAAGGCGCTGTCCAAGCGCCGAATGCCCCGCCACCAGGTGACAGACCCAGGTACTAGCCTGGACTATTCACGAGTGGAGCGGTCTGGGCTTCAATCGCGCCCAAGTGAGTGGAAGACGCGGCGGCAGGGTCCAGATCAGGCAAGACCGACGCCGATTGTCGGCTAACGGGCGGCTCGACCTCCGATTCAGGTTGATCGCGCCCATTTTTTGATCGAGATCAAGCGATGTGGGCAGACCTCTCCCAAGGCGACCACCTGCGTTGCAGGTCAATTTGCGTCCGACGCTGCGTCAGGTGCTGCTGGCACCAAGTGCGATGGCGGCCGTATGCCATTCACGCGCGAATGGGAACTGCGCTGGAAGCTGAAAGACGCAGCGCCGAACCGACCGCGTCACGACAGCGCTCACTTTGATCAGCTTCGTGATGAGCGTGGAAACCTGCGCGAGTCTCAGCTTCGAGCGACGCAGGCGCCATCGAAGCTCGACATGCAGCATGAACGCGGCGGTGGTCATCAGCACCCGAAGCTGGTTCGCGACGAAGCTTGTGCAGCTCGTGCGATCGATACACAGGTCGCGCTTCATCTCTTTGATTCGATTCTCCGCATCGCCTCGCAGGCAGTAGAGGGCGTACACGTTCTCCGGCTTGCCACGAAGGTTGGTCACGACGCATCGCGGATTGTCCTTCGTTGAACGGCCGGGGTAGGGAATCGACTCGGCCTTGAGGATCACCCTACGTGAACGAGTCCACGACCTAGCCGTGTACCGCTGCTCATGGAACGAGCGCTCTGACATTTTCGTCCGCTCAGCGCGCTTCCTGAGCGCGGGGAGCTTCTTGGCCGCCCAGGCCTTCAATTTGTCGTTATTCGGCATTCCAACCACGTAGCTCACCTTGAGGTCTTCCATGGCCTCAAGAATTCGCGGGTACATGAATCCCGCGTCGAGGCGAACCAAGATCGACTGCCTGGCACCGAAAGTCCGGCGGATCTTCTCGACGATTCGTCGGATGAGGAGAATCGTGCAGCGACGCTCCTTCGAGTTGCCAGGTCGGAGTCGACCAACCACGGGCACGTGATCAGGAGTTCCCTCGACCGACAAGAAGCCGAACATCGGCAGGTAGCACCAGTTCTGATAGAACGCGTGGAACAAAGACCCCTGCTGGCCACCGTGCGTCGGATCAACCGACGGATCGAGGTCGATCACGATCCGCTTCTTGCCGCTGGCGCGCTTCTTCAGCATCCGCACCGCGATGTCTTCGAGCTCTCGACTCTGCATGACCAGCTCGCGCGCGGAGACCGCGTTCTCCATGCGGGAGATCGTCGCTTGGGAAGCGAGCCCGTCCGGGTCGAGAGGATCCCTTCCGCAACTCAGCAGCAGAGCGGGATCGTGCCTCATCTTTGCGGCGTCGTTGCCGTCCTCATAGCCAGACGCGATGCTGAAGACACGTTGCGTGAAGCACTCTTGGTAGGTGTGCTTCACCCTGAGCGGCGACCTCTCGTCAGTGATGTGAGCCCCAAGTCTCGCGGTGAGCTTCAGCACATCGTCGGCTGATTTCAGGAGTACCATCCCAGCGTCGCTGGACTGAGCCACGCCGTCGAAGCTCACCTGGACGGGTTTCTTGAAGGGGTCTTCGAAGAGAACAGACTGTACGGTAGAATTCGTCATGCGGCCGGAGTTGGAAGTGTCGTGGATTGGTCTCTACAGCCGTATCCTCGCATTTTCAGCTCCGCCGTTCACCTCTGCTCACGCGCCGTTCGTGAATAATCCGGGCTAGAAGTCTGTGGATTTCGGCGGACTCCTCTTTCGCCAGCGTCATTCACTGAGCTTCCGAAGCAGTGAGAGCAGCTCTCTCGCTTCAGCGACTGAGAGCTTCTCAAGACCATCGCCTGGCGACCTACCGCTCTCACTTTCGCTGCCATCCGAAATCCCGCCGCCGCAAGCCACCACCCCATAAGAACTTACACCTCCAGCCTTCAGCTTCCCAAGCTGAATGTCGAGGGTTCGAGTCCCTTCGGCCGCTCCATCTCCCGCCGTGGAGGGGACCTCAAGCGAACCAGGTGGCGTATAAGATCTCGGGACTGGTGCTTCTTCAGAGGAGTCTTCTTCCGGACGATCTCACTACAAGGTCGAGATCAAGAGCAGGCCCCATCCACAGTCAGAAGGAGCCCTTTCATTTGGTCATCTCGGCTCGGCTCACATGCTGAAGAAGCCGCCCGGGCCGTTCATGTAGTTGTTCTTCAGGTAGTCCTTCAGGGGGTTGCCGATCAGGCGGCTCTTCAGGCCTCCCGAGCCGGCGCCCGCTGCTCCGGCCACGTCGCCGGCCAGGTCCAGGGCGTCCACTGCGCAGGGTAGGTTGATCGGGATCACCAGGATCGCGAAGTCGACGGTGATGCTCAGCCAGAAGTTTTGGAGGGCTTCGCGGCCCAGGGCGGCCGCGGCTCCGGCTCCTCCGCCGCCGCCTGTCGTTCCCAGGGTTAGACCCAGGGCGACGCCTTTCATCGACGTTTCGAAGACTCCCTTCGTCATGTTCGCCACCGTGGTGGAGGCGCCGATCGAGAAGCCTGCCAGGCAGACGTATTCGAGGGCGGCCGACTCTCCTGTCGGGTCCACGAACATGAGAGGGTTGTTCTCCGCGAAGTCGTAGCCGAAGGGGCGAATCTGGTCCTCCTGGCAGAATCGGCCCGTTCGCGGATCGTAGGTCCGCGCTCGGAAGTGGTAGAAGGGCAGGTCCGCGATTCGATCCCGACTCTGGAAACCCAGGGACGGAAGGCCCGCCGTGGAACCGGAGAGGAGGTTGCCGAAGGTGTCGTAGGTCAGGGGAGTGACGCTGGTGGCATCCGCGGATGACCACTCTCGGATCGTTCCGGAAGGGTCCCGGAGCGGCCAGAGGAGCTCGGGGCCGCGCGCCACCGCATGGATATCGTCGTAGAGACGGCTGTAGAGCCGGCGCTCGATCACGTTTCCTGCGAGATCGGTGAAGACGATCGGGTTGAACGCCTCGTAGAGGATCCGCGTGGCGACGCCATCGACGCGTTGCTCGATCAAACGGCCCAGGGGGTCGTAGTCGAGCTCGACGCGGCGCGTCTGGACGCCTGAGTCGAAGCGCGTGATCGAGCGGATTCGCCTCCGATGGTCGTAGGTCATCTCGAACGACTCGGCCGTGGATGGCTCCGTCATCGTGAGCATCGAACCCAGCGCGTCGTAGGTGAACTGGAACCGGTCCGTTCGCTCCAATCGGTCCGTTCCGACGCCATCGTCGATGTCGTGCACGTAGCCCGTGTCCACGCTGGACGCGATCCGGTTCCCGTTCAGGTCATAGGTGTAGCTCTCGTCCGGCTGCGGCCCCGCGGGGTGGTCCACGGAGAGGATCCGCTGGTTTCCGTCCAGCTGGGCGACGTGCTGGCCGAGCGTGTCGGTGTAGCCGCCGATGAATCCGTCGGTGGTCCGAAGCAAGTCGTAGAACTGGATCTGACTCGCGTCCGAGGTACGCAGGTGCTCGATCAGGCGCAGGGAGCTTGGCGCACCCTCGGCGTCATACTCGTACCGCGTGGTGATCGAGGGGGCGTCCGTCGGCGAGCCCGCGATCCGGCGCACTTCGCGCAGGATCCAGGAGTCGCCGAGGAGAGGATCGTTCCAGTCGAACTGGACCGTCGCCTCGGGCGCAGGGGTTCCCTGGACGGAGCTGCCGCCGGAGGAAGTGCCCCCAGAGGAAGTGCCGGGGCCGCCCGCGAGAACAGGCCCGCCTGCCGAGGACTTACCGGTGACGCCGGCCGCCTGGCCCGAGCCGCTTCCGGCACCGCCGCCGAGGACGCCCGCACCGCCGCCAGCACCCGGCCACCGGAGGGACTTGATGCGGCCGAGGGCGTCGTACTCGTACAGCGTCTCACCGCCGCGCGAATCCAAGACGCTCGCGAGATTCCCGCGGAGATCGAAGCCGATCCCCGGCGCGTTGATGTCGCCGGTGCCATAGACCACGCGCTCGACCGCGCCGTCCGAAAGCCAGGTGGTCTTGACCTCCTTGATCATTCCCGCGGGCCAGTAGGTGAACTCGAGGCGCGCGACCGAGTCCTCGATCAGCGTCTCACGCCCCGCATCGTCGTACTGGGTGACGATCGAATTGCCGTCGTCCCAGTCCTCGCGCAGCACGCGTCCCTCTTCGTCGAAGGTGTAGTCCACCCGGCGACCCGAGCGATCGATACGCGTATCGGCGAGGCCGAGCGCGTTCACGTCCAGCACCTCCTGGGCACCGTTCTGGTCCAGGAAGCCTGAGAGCCGGCCGTCGACCGGGTCGTAGGTCAGGCAGATCGACCCGCCCTCCGGGTTCGTGACCGACTTGGCCCTACCATCGGCCTCGTAGGCGAACGCCTCGATGCCGCCCGTGGGCCGCGTGACGCCGATGGACCTGCAGTTCTCGTCGTAGGAGTAGAGCGTCGCGTCCCCGTCCGGACCGATGCGCGCCGCCAGGCCGCAGTCGCTCCAGGTCTGGTACCAGATCTTCCCGTCCGCCGTCTCGAACGCCGTCACCCGGCCCTCGTCGTCGTAGGTCCGCGTCGTCGTCGAGTTGTTGGGCAGGGTTTCCGTGAGGATCCGCCCCTCGTCGTCATAGGTCTTCACGATCTCGAAGAACGACGTGGCATCGAGCCAGCGACGCTCGATCAAGAGCTCGCCGCGGTCCGAGAAGAAGAGCTCGATTCGATCACCCGCCGCCGTCGTGATCGTCTGGATCGCCGCCGCCGCGTCCAGGTCGTAGGCGATGCAACCCTCGCAGGTGTCGATATCGCCCTCCGGCCCGCACTGGGCGATCAGGAGACCGTCGGCGCTGTACTTGTTGCGCAGGATCGGGGCCCCCGAGGGATCCCTGATCTCCGTCAGGTAGTACGGGAAGTTCGCATCGCCGTAGATGTACTCCGTGCGGGGCCCGACCTCGGGCCCCGTCGACAGCAGCACGCCCGTCGCCGGATCGTACTCGTAGGTCACGACCTGCTGCGGAGCGCCGGTTCCGTTCGGATCGTCCGCCGGCCCCACCACGCGCTCGATGCGCCCGGCAGCGTCACGCTGGAACGTGATCGCCGGCCCGCGGGAACTCACGATCCCGCCCTCGGTGACGGTCAGCGTCTCTCCGCTCACATCCGTGATCCTCTGCACGCCCACGCCTTCCTGCATCAGGAACTCGTTGCCGTACGGGTCGGTGTAGATGAACTGGTCCGGGTTGTAGGACGTGAACGGCGTGAAGAAGTAGCCGCCCGACAGCGCGCAGAACGTGTCCGCCTCCAGCGCGGGGCGCAGCTGGCCCCCCGTCGGTCCCTCGGGCACGAAGCCCGCCATCGCCAGGAAGAAGAACGGCACCGAAACCGGCTGGAACTTGAAGATCTCCAGATCCCCGTTCGGCAGCGTCAGCGTCACCCGGGTGTCGCCGCGGTACGCCTTCTCGAAGAGGTCGCCCGTCTCCATCGGCGTGTCGCGCAGACTCCCCGCGAGCCGGAGCATCCAGCCCGGGCCGAAGTCGCCGGGGCGCGAATCCAGCGTCGAGTACCCGCGCTGGATCGCCATCGGGAAGCCCGCCAGCGGCACGGCCAGGTCGGTCGACATCAGCGTGTAGTCACCGAGTTTGTAGTCGCCCGCGACCTCCACCGGGAACGCCAGCGCGTACGGCGCGTTCACGCCGTCGTTCGCCACGATCCGGATCTGGTACGAGTCGTTCCTCAGCATCGTCGGGTCGAAGCGCGCCAGCGTCCCACCGTTGACGGCGCCGACACCGGAATCGAGCAGCGTCCAGCTCGCCTCGTCGACGCGCCGGTATTCGACGCTCCAGGCGAGCGAAGCGGGCGTGTTGTCATCGACGTTCGCCACCACGTTCACCGGCCCGAGCACGAGGCTTCCGGGCTCCGGGGCGAGGATCTCGATCGTCGGCAGCTCCATGTCGTTCGGGTCCACGATCGCCAGCGTGACGGTCACGACCGCCATGTTCTGGGCCGCGTCCATGGCCGTCGCGACGAGCTGGGCCGTCCCGGTCGAGGTGAAGGTCACGCTCGCGCAGCCGCTCGGCGACAGCATCTGATCCGCGCCGTTCACGCTCAGCGTCCGCGACACCACGCCGACGTTGTCCGCCGCGATCACGCAGAGCGAAACGGGCTCGTCGATCCTGGCCGCCGCCGGCGTCGCCTGGACCACGATCTCAGGCGCCTCGGTGTCGTCCGTCACGAGCACCGTGAAGGCCTCCGTTGCCGTGGCTCCAAAGATGTCGGCGACCTCCACCTCGAAGTCGGCGGCCCCGAGCGCCGTGTCCGTCGGGCGCCAGACGATGACGCCGTTCGTGGCGTTGATGCTGGCCCCCATGGGAGCCTCGAGCAGCGAATAGGCCAAGGGCTGGAGCTCGGCGTCCAGCGCGTTCACGTCGTAGTAGTACGTCAGCCCGAACGTCGCATCGAGCGACGGCGACGACACGATCATCGGCGCCGTGTTGATCGGCGCGACGTCGACCGTGAAGACCTGGGCTCCGAACGACGCGCTCGAGCTCGCCTGATCGGTCGCCTTGAGCGCCACCAGCGCCGGGCCGTCGATCCCCGGCGTCCAGGTGATGAGCCCGCTGGTCGCGTCGATGGTCATGCCCGCCGGGCCGCTGACGATCTCGAACGTCACCGGGTCTTCCTCGGCGTCGAACGCCTCGACCTGGTACTCGTAGGGTGCGCCCAGCAGCGCGAGCCTGTTCGGCAGCGACGTGATGACCGGCGCCGAGTTCGAAGCCTGGGCGCGCACATCGAGCGTCCACGCCTGGACGGCGTAGCCGCCCGCGCCGTCCTCGAGGCGCAGCGCGACGTTCACGAGGCCCGCCTGGGACACGCCCGGCAGCCACTCGACGCGGCCCGTGCTCGGATTTACGTTCATGCCGACCGGTGCCTCATCCAGCGAGAACGTGAGCACGTCCTGGGGATCAGGATCGGTCCCGAGCGGCTGGTACAGGTACGGGATGCCCGCGGAAGCGACGAGGCTCGGGTTGCCGGAGATGCTCGGCGAGTGCGCGTTGCCGCTGACCGTGCCGACGGCGAGGGCGTAGCCCTGGTCCGCGTAGTTGCCCGAGGGGTCCGTGACCCGCAGCGCCACAGGATGGACGCCGGGGAGCGTGAAGCCCCACTCGACGAGTCCGGCGGGGCTTACCGTCAGGTCGGCCGGACCGTCCAGCTTGCTGAAGACGAGCGCGTCTCCGCCAGGGTCGAAGGCGCTCGCCGCATAGGCGTACGCGCTGCCCACGGCCGCGTGGACATCGGGCGCCGAGGTGAACACGGGCGGCTCCGAGCCGACGCCGTCGCGGACCTCGAGGGTCCAGGTCTGGCGCGCCGTGCCGACGGTCCCGTCGTAGGCCTCCAGCACGAACTGGTGCACCCCGATGTCCGCGACGTCGGGCATCCAGGTGACGAGCCCGGTGTTCGCGTCGACCGCGGCCGCCATGGGCGCGGCGAGCAGCGCGTAGCTCACGGGCGAAAGCTCGGGATCGACCGCACGCGCTGCGTAGCGGTACTCCGCCCCGACGCCTGTGAGCGTCGTCGGCGTCGACTGGAACGTCGGCGCGTCATTGCCCGGCGCCAGCCACGTCGTCTCGTAGCGGAAGGGCTGGAGCCCCGGGTTCGAGAAGATGATCTGCCGAGGCGCCGTGCACATGCCCGGCGCGAGCGCGGGCGCGTTCACGGCTGCCTGGAAAGCGAAGTACGGGCGCCCGTCCGCGAGCACGCCGTCCGCGTTCACCGGCTGGACGTTCGGGTTGTCGATCGTGTCGATGACGAGCAGGAACGGACCGGGCAGCGGCGCGCTGTACTGGCTACAGGCCGACGCTTCGAAGATCAGCCACTGGTTCGCCTGGCTGAACGTCGTGTTGCGGTAGTCCAGCGTCAGGAGCGTCGAGACGTCGCCGTAGCTGTCGATGCCCTGGCCGAATTCCGTGCCCTCCAGGTGGATCGTGTTGACCTCGGATCCGCAGCTATCGAAGGCCTCGATGGCGATGGCATTCGTCCCCGGTTCCAGGGTGATCGTCTTGAAGAACTGTCCCGCGGCGTCTAGGCTATCGACGGGGCTGCCGTTGATCTCCACGGCGACGATCGGGCGCGAGCTGCCCGCCCGCACCACGCGGCCGGTCAGCGTGAACGGCACGCCCGCCTCGAAGCTGGAGCCGTCGAAGGGCTCGACGCTCTCCAGCGGAATGGACACGAGGTCCGGGCACGGATCGAGGAACACGTTGCGCGTGAGTACGAGCACCGAGAGCGCGGTCGCCACCTCGGAGCCCACCTGGTTGGCGTTTTGAGTCCAGCGCCCGCGAAAGTTCACATCCGGGTTCGCGCTGTCCTGGGTCCGGACGAGATAGCTCCAGTAACCCTCACGAGCCCCCATCGGAACCGTCGTGGAGCCCGGTGACGCGCCCGTCTCCCAGTCGAAGAGGACGCCATCGTTCTCCAGCAACACGTTCTCGCCTTCCGGCAGACCGAGCGCCCGCGCCGTCGCCCGAAGGCTGCGCGACACGGTCCACATGACGTAGTAGTTCCCACGGTTCCCACCTCCGAAAAAAGCAGCCCCTGGATCCGCCCAGCGGAAACCCAGGTACCGGAGCGCGTTCTCGCGTCGCGCCTGGAAGTCAGGCAAGGTGAAGCCAGGAAAGCGATCGAAAGTGTCGCCTGGATCGACGCCCGTTTCGGCGAGGACCATACCGGTCAGCCCCCCACCCGTACACGCCAGCTGGTTGGATACGCCCGCATTGGCCTGGGTGAGGTAGCCGAAGGGAACGTTGCCGACCTCGTTCTTCATGTGCCCGATGATCGTGTACTCGACCTCCTTCTTGATCCAAGCAGGAACCTCCACGCCGAAGACTTCGATAGCCCCCTCCATCGCGATGTACGCCCAGCTATTGATGGACATGTCGCTCCGGGTCACGCTGCTGGCCGGCTCATAGTTCCAGCCGCCGCGCCCATCCACGAAAAGCGGAACGGTCCCCGCCCAAAATGCATCGTCGCCGGCGTTCTGGTTGGCGCCCAGGTAGTCGACCGCGTCTTCGACGATCTCTTTGAACGTCATTCCGGCGAGCTCCCCCTCCGTGACGACATGGTCCGGGGCAAGGCTGGCCACGATCGCCGCCGTGTTGATCGGGTGCCGATAGCCATTCTTGGAGAGCTGTGCGAGGCGAACCGTCTGGCCGTTCTGGTTGAGGTCGGAGACTCCGTCCGCCGTGGCGCCCAGCGCCGCGGTTGCGCGTGGCGCCGCAAGGTCCGCAGGAGAGGCCTGTCGAACCGCGAAGTTCCGGAAGATATGGCTGAAGCCGCGTTCGACCACCGGCGCGAAGATGTCCTCGACGGGGTTGTTCAGGAGCGAGTGCCCCTGGTTTTGGATGGCCCAGAGGCAGAACCCCGTGGCCGCGTCCGTCCCGTAGATCCCGACACGCCACTCCCCGTCCGAGAGCTGCGATCGATAGAGGTACCGCATTCCCTCCTGCACCGCAGACCGGGCGTCCAGCCGCAGGCGCTCCACCGGATCGTCGGTCGATGGGTCCGTGTCCCCCACGACCAGCAGCTCGACCGTCGACTGGGACGAGCCGTTCACCCCATCATCGACGATCAGCGTCGCCTCGACCACCTCGCGCGTGCTCTGGTTCAGGAGCGCAAAGCTGACCTCCTCGGGGATGAACGCCGCGTCCGTGACCGTGCCTGCGAGGCTCCCGTCCGTCGTGACCGATACGTTGCCGTTGGTGGAAAGGACCCACTCGTAGGTCGCGCCAGCGCCGACCATCAGGCCCTGGTTGACGTTGCCCCAGAGGACCACGCTGGCGTTCTCCCGGGCGAAGAAGCGCTCCTCCGGACTCAGGTGCGGAGCATTCGGATAGCCCGGCATCACCGACACGGTGGTCGACTGGGCGAGGGAGACGGCGGAGAGAGCGAAGGCCGCCGCGGCGGCGAGGGGGAGGCTTTGGGGGGAGAGCATGGCAGTCTAGTTGGCGAACGTCACCCGAAGGCCGTTGGTGAAGTTGAAGAGCTGTCCGCAGGGGCTGACGGGCGCGTCGCGGTAGGCGACCTGGAAGTACCAGGTGCTGCCGGAGGCGATGAAACCGGGCGTGCCGGTGACCTGATCGATGACGCCGAGGAGGCCCGGGCCGATCGTGAGGTCGCCGTTAGGCTGGGCGTTGCTGACGAGGATCCGCATGACGCCGGGCTGCCCGATCCCGGGCGAAAGCGCGAGGCGCCCGTCCCCGACCTGAACGCACGTTTCCGCCGCGCCGACGATGAGCAGCGCGAAGGTCGGCGTGATCCCCGAGACGCTCAGCACGAGGTCGTCGGCGGCGACGGAGGCGCTGCCGCTCGAGGCGAGAAGCCCGCCGGTACCGAGGGTGTTGAGGCAGCCGGTCCCGGGGCTGTCGTTGCCGCAGGGACAGTTGAGCCCTTCGCAGTAAGAGACGCCCGGGTCGCCCGAGTCGACGTATACGTTGTCGATCCGAACGCGACCGAGCGTGTCGGTGTCCGCGCCGATCAGGTCGAACGTCAGCAGCAGGTCCGTGAAGCGCGGCACGCCCGTGAGATCCAGCGAAACGGTGTTCCCGGCGACGGTGACCGTCGATCCGGGAAGCTGCGTGCCGTCCTCCTGTACGTTGAAGTACGAGGTAGCGCCTGGCCCCCAGGTCGGCACGACGGACTGGAAAGAGGCGTCCAGGAGCGACGCCTCGAACGCATCCGGGATCAGGCTGGCGGAAAGATCGAACTCGGTCCCGACGAGGTCGAAGCGCAGGAACCGCGCGTCGTCGGTGAGGCAGATCGACTGGGACAGCGAGGTCAGGAACGAGGCACCTTCCTCGAGCACGGCGGCGCCGTTTTCGACGAGCACCTGTCCCTCCGGTGATCCTCCCGGTGACGCGAAGGGGGTCCAACCCGGAAGGTCGAACTCGAATCCACCGTTCAGAAGCGGAGAGCAACCCGAGCCGGGCGCCGCGACCGTGCCTGTGCTGATCGGAACCCCCGAGGACGGGAGTCCGCGAGCCACCAGCGTCCCGCGGCCAGCTGCCGCACGCCGAAGCGTAGTGGGCGCCAAAGAGGCCTGGGAGAGGTCGACAGGAACGGAATGGACGCTGGCGAGGGCCAGGGCGGAGGCAAGGAAGAGCATGCGGGCGGGCTCCGAGAGCACGGGAGAAGAGAGCGGTCCAGCCTCACCCTGCCCCCCTCACGCGGGCCGCCACCGGCTACCACCGGTTTCTATTCCCAAAGCTTCTCGCCGGCTCAGATCGCGACGGCCTCGCTCAGCCGCCCGTGATGGCCGACCAGTCCTGAGCCGCGAGCCAGTCCCGAACCGCCTGCAGCATCGCTTCACGATCGGCGGCCGACCCCCAGCCACTGCCCGAGCCATCCTCCGCAGCCGCTTCCCCTGCCGAGGTGGCGGACGATGGGGCTCCTGGTGCCGTCTGGAAGTCCACCTGCGCCATGGTCGCCGCGCGCTCCTGCGCCTCCACCGAGGCGACAGCATCCCAGTCGAAGGCGGACTCCGGCCCCGCGTAGCTCTGCGCGACACCATTGGTGTCGGTGTAGCGAATGCTCAGCTCGACGTCGTCCAGGCCATGCGCGTCGGCGAGCGGCGGATGACCTGCGCCCGGTGCCGCCGCAGCGCCTGCGATCGCGTTCCGCGGGGGCCGCCGGGTGGACGGCGGGAGCTCGAGGATTCGCCACGAGTCCTGGGTCGGTACGGCGAGCACTCCGTTGTAGGTCTCGTCGTCGAAGTGCAGCTTCGCCCCGCTCGCGATCTCCAGCCGCTTGCAGGCCACGCCCCCGAAGATCTCGAAGTCCGGACCGATATGCACGGTGGACTCGGGCGCGTAGACCGTTCCACGGAACGTGGATACCGCGTCAAGGGCCAGTTCCGGCGGTGCATCCAGCGCGCTGACGGCGCCAGCCATGATGGAAACCTCGCTCGCCACGATTCCTGTCGTCTCCACGAATGACGCAGGATCCATGTCGAGCGAACCCGTGATATAGATTTCCACCGCTCCGTCCCGGGTATCGAGCGTGAGCGTCGAGCCCCCTTCCAGGAGCAGGTCTGCGATTACGAGGGTCGCGGGCCCACGAACGATCACTTCGCTCCCGCCTGCGACTCGCAGCGTTCCGATGCCCGTCGTTCCCGGGGCTACGACCTCGGGAATGAGCCCCGCGTGATCGAGGTCCACGGTACTGACCGTCGGAGGAACCAGCACCGGCTTCAGATGAACAGCCATCGCGCGCGGGTCGGTCGTTCCTGATACCGCTCCTTCCGCTAGCCCCACGACTGTGCCGTCCACGCCCGGAATCACCGAGCCGAAGATCGCGGAGTTTGCCGCTTCGCCAACGAAGGCGATATCGCCGTTGGAACCGATCAGCCCGCCGCGGTCGGTGTGCGTGTCCGTCAACGAACCCCTGATCGCGGCGCTGGGGTCCAGAGATGGACTCGTATCCGTGGTGTCCGCAGCAGCTGTCGTGCCGGTGGACCCGCTGTAGGAAGAGACGCCGTCGGAAGAGACGGTGCCAGTCTCCACATCCGGTGCCGGCGGCTCGACTGCGGTCCGAACCTGCATCTCCCCACCCGTCATGGGGACTACCCCCCCTGGGACCGATGTGAGAGCGCCGGCATCCAGCGCCTGACGCATCCGAACCGCCGTATCGAGAAACTCGTTGTAGTCAGACGACGACAGCACCTGCTCCAGATTTCTCGGGCTCGGCCAAAGCAACCATTCCATCGACCCGATGAGGATCGGATACCGCTCATACGTCATCTGATCGGTCAGGACGGCCAGTAGCTCAGTGGCCCCCATGACTCCCGCCATGTAGTTCGCAGCGATCTGACCCTCGTAGTGCGGCGAGCCAGGATCCACCACGAAGAAGTCACCGACAGGAGGATCAACCGGTGGCTGTGACGCAAGGATCGCATCCACTTCGGCCTCGTACGTGCGCTCCGACGAGTCGAAGCCGTCCACCAAGAGCGGAGCCTCGAAGACGATGTCCTCGTCCGCGAAGAAGCCGAGCGGCGGATCGTCCGGCTCGACGATGAGCCCGAGCACCGCGCGTCCGCCACCCACCGTGGCCGTCGCCCGCAACCAGACTCGATCATCCGGCGTCTGCGCAGACTGCACCCAGATCAGCCCGTCTCCGTAGGAAGCCGCACTTGCCTCCGATCCGATCCTGCCGCTACGTCCCATGCGGACCGCGTGGAAGGCCTCCGCCAGCCCGGCTTCCGCCAGATAGAACGCGCGCATCTGATCCACCGACCCCGTCTGTGATCGCGACGTATCGACGGCCAGCCTGACGAAGCCAATGCAAAGGCCCGAGACCACCGTCACGAGGATCAGCGAAAGAACGAGCGCGAAACCGCCTTGTCGGCTCCGTCTCAAGAGTGCAGCGTCCTCAGGTATCGAAAGCGGGTCATCGCAGAGAGAGCGCCCACAACCCTGGCTCCGAACGGAGTTCTTGGCGACAACGACGTCGGAGCCGAAGACTGTTCGCGGGAGTGATTTTTGATTCAAAGCGAGGTATCCGGAGGGATGAGCCAACGGCTGATGCTGCCGTCACGAGAGATCGGCCACGTGTTGTCCTGTTCCGGAGGCAAAGTGAAGATCGCGATAGCAGCGGCGAATTTCCCTGGGCCAGACCGAGACAATCCCGCAGTTCCGATACCATGCGGGGGCCCATGAAGCACTCGCACTGACTCCCTTCCCCCGTTCGGCGTGGCCGAACGCTTCCGCCGCTGAACGGCCTCTGCGAATGAGACAGGCGGGTCGGTAGGCGACGAGTACGCCTATCATGACCCTCGATACACCTGTTTTCTGCCCGATGAAGGCCGCCGAGGCGGTCGCCGGGGTCGCCCGCCAGCACGCCATTGAAGTGGACTCGGACGCGCGCTTCCCCGAGGCCACGATTCGCGCGGCGCGCGAGCTCGGCCTGCTCGGCCTGGTCTCCTCGGAGGAAGTCGGCGGCAAGGGCGCCGGCCTGGATGCCGCCGCCCACGTCGTCGAGCGCCTCGCCCGCGAATGCGCGTCGTCCGCCATGGTCATGACCATGCACTATTCTGGCGCGTTCGTGATCGAGGAGCACGGAGACGAGACGGCCCGCCGAGCGGTCGCCAGCGGCCAGCATCTCTCGACCCTTGCCTTCAGCGAGAGCGGATCACGCTCACACTTCTGGGCGCCCACGAGCAGCGCAAAGGTCGAAGGCGACGAAGTGATCCTCGACGCCGACAAGAGCTGGATCACCTCGGCGCGCCACGCCGACGCCTACGTCTGGTCCAGCCGCCCGGCGAACGCGGAAGGCATGAGCACCCTCTGGCTCGTTCCGCGGAACACCGAGGGAGTCGAGAAGTCCGGCGGCTTCAACGGCATCGGCTTGCGCGGAAACGATTCCGCGCCGGTGACCGCCTGGGGTGCACGCATCCCGATGAACCAGCGCCTCGGCGAGGACGGCAGGGGCTTCGACGTCATGATGGGCACGGTGCTCCCGCGGTTCAGCATCATGATCGCTGCCGGTTCCATCGGTATGGCCGAGGCCGCCGTGCAGGCGACGGCCGAGCACGCCGGCGGCGTGAAGTACGCGCACCTCGAGCAAATGACGCTCGCCGAGCTGCCGACGATCCGCGCCTACGTGGCGAAGATGAAGATCCGCACGGACGAGGCGCGGATGCTCTGGGAGGACGCGATTCGCGCGGTCGAGTCGGGCCGCGAGGATGCGATGCTTCGCGTGCTCGAGGTCAAGGCCAGCGCGGCCGAGGCCGCCAGCGCGGTCCTCGACACCGCCATGCGCGTGTGCGGTGGACAGGCCTTCCGCAAGGACGTCGGCGTCGAGCGCCGTTTCCGGGATGCGCGCGCGTCCATGGTCATGGCCCCCACGACCGACCAGCTCTACGACTTCATCGGCAAGGCGGTCTGTGGGCTGCCGCTCTTCTAGTGCCCTGAATCAGAAGTTCGTCGCATTAGTTTCAGTCTGTTTCGTTTCGTAGCAAGGCGTCCGAACCGCAGTGCGTAGCAGTAGTTCCGTCCAAGGTTCGGCAACGCAGCTACGGAGCGAAACAGGCGAAACTAATGCGACGAACTTCTGATTCAGGGCACTAGCCTGCATTATTCACGAGTTTGCACCACCAGCACGCCCAAACCACGCCGTGGCGGCGTCAGACGGCAGCCTTTGGCTGCCGCCCGCTTCGCGGGCTCCCTCACAGAATGCTCGACGGGCCTACGGGCCCGCCTCCGCTTCGTTCGGTCGTCTTCCTTGCCACGCCGCGGTTTGAACGCACTGGTGGAGCAAACTCGTGAATAATGCAGGCTAGGAGCCGGGGCCACGGAATGCAACATCGTGTGAACCGCTCCGGGGGGCGACCGGTAAGGGCAGGGTCATTGCAGCCAGGCCGCAGAGAAAACCCTTAGGGGAACCCGCCGCCCGGTCGATGACGGCGATGGCCGCCCGGCCAAAACTGGCGCGGGCACCTCCATTCCCCCTCCGCGAGCTACTTCGCGGCACTGCCCCTACCGCCATTCATGCGTACCACGCCTACCTTCGGCCGCACCGCGGCTCAGTCCCGGTCCTCCTTCCTGACCGCTGCGCTCGCGGCAGGGCTGGCAGCGTCCCTCGCTGGCTGTAGCTCCTCCAGCGATGGCGACGGCGGAGATGGCGGCGGCGGAGCGCCCGACACCACCGCGCCCGCCGCCAACTCGTTCGTCCAGGACCGCACGACCGACCCGACAGGCATGACGGTCGTCGTCGGCTTCAGCGAGGCCGTGACCCCGGCAACCGCCGAGGTCACCACCGCGTACACGATCACGGGCGCCGTCGTCCAGACCGCCACGCTCAACACCGCCGGTACGGCCGTCACGCTCACCCTCGACGCTCCTGCCATCCCCGGTGACGACACGATCGCCATCGCCGCTGGCATCGAAGACGCCGCGGGCAACATGTCCACTCAGGTGAACGCCACCGCGATCGCGACAACGGACACCACCGCGCCCAACGCCTCCGCTATCGAAGGCATCACGATCAGCGGCCCGGAGAACGACCAGATCGTGGTGACCTTCACCGACGACATGATCGCGTCCGAGGTCGAAACGTCCGGCAACTGGAACCTCGAGTCGCCCCTTGGCACGCCGTTCGACGCCACGGGCTCGACCGTCGTCTACGACGTGATGACGCGCACGGCCACGCTGACGCTTGGCAGCGGCTCGGTCGACCAGAACCTCCACACGTTCGACGACATCCACGCTTCCTTCATCGGGATGCGCGACCTCGGCGGCAACCAGATCACCACGACGTCGATCGGCACCTCCGCCGTCAACGGCATGGTCACCGGCGACACCGAGCCGCCCGTGCTTCTCGCGGCTGCGCCGGGCACCGGCAATACGCTGAAGCTCACGTTCTCGGAGAGCGTCACCGCCATGGAGACCACCGACCTCAAGTCGGTCTCGCTCACCAACGGCACGGACATCGTTCTGACCGACGCCAACGATCCGGGCCTGGCGGCCACGGGAACGATCGGACTCACCGGTACGGTCGCGGACGGCGAGTCGATCACGATCTCGGACGGCGCCACCTCGGCCGTTTTCGAGTTCGAGTACGGCGCCCAGGGGACGATCGCGATCTCGGGCCAACCGAACGACGCGGATGACGTCGTCATCAGCGATGGCGTCCTGAGCATCGCTTTCGAGTTCGATAGCAACGCAAGCGCCGTCGGTACCGCTGTCGTGATCGGCGTCGATCCGGCCGAAACCATCTCGAACCTCCTCACGGAAATCGGCAGCAGCGGCCTGGCGCTGACGGCCTCCCCCGGCGGCAGCAGCACCGAGATCACGCTCCTCAACGCGGGGGCAGGCGCCGCGGGCAACGTCGCGCTCATGGGTACCGACACCGCCGGTGTCCAGACCCTCACGGGCATGACCAGCGGCGGCGTCACCGGTACCAACGTCCCGGTCATGGTGAACACGTCCTCGGTCTCCGCCACGGTCACCAACCTTCGCAGCGCGATCGACAACAACGCCTTCAACATCACGACGAGCAACGGAGCGGCCCCCGAGGATTTCATCCTCACGAACGACAACCCCGGAACGGCCGGTAACGTACCCATCAGCGAATTCGACACCCTCGGATTCATCGACTTCACCGGCATGGCTGGCGGCACGGGCACCGGTCTCGCGACCTACGCCCCGACGGCTTCGACGGCAGTCGGGAGCGACATCACCTCCACCGTCACCTTCTCCATCGCCCCGGAAGCCGCGGACTCGCTGCGGGTTTACGGCGTGACCGACCTCGCGGGCAACCAGATGATCCCCGAGACGGCCGCCACCGTGGTCGCGGCCAGCGCGGCCGAGCCTGCGCTCACGGGCTTGGACCTCACGGGCTCCTCCGTCGCGGGCGAAGGCAACGATAGCATCACCTTCGCGTTCGTCGCGCCTGTCCACCCCGACGGCGTCACCGATCCCGCCAACTACACGCTGACCGACACGGTCCCCGTGGACCTCACCGGCGCCGAATTTCGCTACGACATGACGCTGGGCCAGGTGGAAGTCTCCTTCAACGGCGCTTCGAGCCCTAGCCTGGGGGCATCGGGCCTTCTCGAACTGACCGTGGACAACCTCCGCAGCCTCCAGGGCGTTGTCCAAAGCGCGCCCGACCTCGAAATCGGCCCGACCCTTGGTGACACGACGGCTCCCACGGTCGGCGTCTCGGACGCACGTCTCGACCCCGCAGATTCCTCCTCGGTCTTCATCATCTTCAGCGAGGCGATCTCCCCCACGGGCGGCGCCGACGAGGCGAACTACACGATCACCGGCAACACGACGAGCAGCGCCACCCTGGTCACGCCGCGCGTCGCCCACGTCACGTTCGCCAGCGCGGTGACCGTATCGGACACGGTCGACATCGCGGTCGCGGCTGCGACGGACCTCGCCGGAAACGCGGCTTCGGGCGTGGCCTCGGTCGCCGTCTCGGCAGCAGACGCTGCGGTCCCCACGGTCTCCACCGTGATCGCCACGAATGGCACCTCCACGGGTCGCGATACGATCAAGATCGTCTTCAGCGAGCCCGTCGCCCGAACGTCGTCCGAGATGGCGGCCAACTACGCGATCACGTCCGGCGGCGTCGCGGTCGACCTCACCGACGCCACGGTCTGGTCGTCGAGCGTCGACGACTCGGTCACGATCGAGCTGCCTGCGAGCATCGCCCTCCAGACGGGCGACACCGTCAGCGTGACCCCGTCGAACATCACGGATGTCCCGGGTAACGCGCTGGTCTCCGCCGCCAGCATGGCGTCGGTCGCCGGAGACTCCTCCGCCCCGTCCACGGCGGCCGCCTTCGTCAACGTGAAGAATGACATTGCAGAAATGACGGTCGACGTCCAGTTCTCCGAGAGCATGGACGCCACGGTCACGGGCAACGCCGCGAACTGGTCGGCCTCGGGCGGACAGGTCGCCAGCAGCGTCACGAGGCTGAACGAGCGCCTTTTCCGGGTCACCTTCGATGGGCCGATCAGCCCGGCCGACACCATCGACGTCGCCACGCCGACGGACCGCGCCGGTAACGTCGGCGGCACGATGACCATCAACCCGGCCGAATAGAACTCGCCTGCGCGTCGTGAGAGACAGGCCCGTGGCGCATCGTTCGATGCGCCACGGGCCGCCTTCGTTCACGAGCTCCACGCTCGCGGCCTCGGCAGCATGGCGAAGTGGCGACAGCCCTGGGCGCAGCTTCAGCCCAGATCCGCTGATGGACCGGAAGAGCTGAAATGGATGACCAGGGGAATAGGGAAAGCCCGTGCGCCTGGCGATCACATCCTGGAAATGAGCGTCAAGGGTTTCGGGCGATCCGCTCGATGCGGGACATGGCGGGAGCACCCTCGCTCCCGCTCCCCGTCTTGCCCCCCAGCAAGGACTCACGTCCTCCTGAACGATGCCCCAGCCCCCCCTTCACTCGAGTTCACTTCGCGTCGCCCTGCTGCTGACTGGCTCCGTCTTCGCGGCCAGTTGCTCCAGCTCCTCCGACGATCCGGCTCCCGAGCCCGCGCCCGTTTCTTTCGCCAGGACCGAGCTCGAACCCAACGACTCTTCGGCGACGGCTGCCTCGCTCGCCCGCGGAGCGTTCGGCACCGGCGAAGTGGATGTCGCAGGCGATATCGACTACTGGGCCTTCACCATGGAAGCCGGTGAGATCGTCCAGATCGAGGCCTCCGCTGCGCGGATGGACCGCCTCGCCTGGACGGCGAATTCCAATGCGCTGCAACTGACGATCTGGGACACCGATGGCACCACGGCGCTTCTTGCCCATGATCCCTTCGGGAACTTCAGCGACGGATGGGACTGGGGGCCCCATGACCTGGACATTCCGATGTTCGTCGCGCCCGCTGCGGGAACCTACTACGCGAGCGTCACGCAGGCGGAGACCTCGCGCAACGGATCGGTCTATGGCATCCGCATCACGAAGCTCGACATCGGTCAGCGCCAATTCGAAGCCGAGGCCGTCGGCGTGACCGGTGTGAACGACACATTTGCCACGGCTGAGCCCATGACCGAGGGCACGATGTTCGGCTTCCTCGAGGGCGCGGTCGGAGGCGGCGCAGCGCTGGGTTCCTTCGATATCGACTGGTACGCGTTCAGCATCACGGAGCCCACGCACGTACACCTCGAGGTGTCGTCCTACCGCAATGGTCTGAGCACCGACTCGACGGACTACGTCAATTCCGAGATCACGCTCTTCGGAAGCGATGGCGAGACCCGCATCAAGCACGCCGAATGGGCGCTCTTCTATGATCCTGCGATGAGCCTCACTCTGTCCACCGCTGGTACCTACTACATCCGCATCCAGCACACCGGAGGCAGCGGGTCAGGCCCCTACGCCCTGCTCATGGACCAACGCTCGACCGAGACGCAGATGACCGAGCTCGAGCCGAACAACTCCATCAGCAGCGCCATGGCCGTCGAGTTCGGGAACCAGTTCAAGGGCGTGTCGTCGGGCACCGAAGTCGACATGTGGAGCTTCCAGGGCCGTGCCGGTGACATCGTCTACGCTCAGTTCTACGAGTCGGCTTACTACGCGGGCGTGGCGACGCCAGGCAACCCGAGAATCGACGCCAGCTTCATCGCTCCCGACGGCGTCACGGAGGTCGCTGCGACGACCGACCTGGGTCGCTACAAGATTCTTCGAACCATCCTCACCGAGGACGGGGAGCAGTTCCTCGCCGTCGGCGGCCAGAGCTTCGGCGCGATGAGTCGTGGAATCGACGAGTACGAGTACAAGGTCAAGATCGACCGCTCCCCCGCTGCGCAGATGGAGATCGAGCCCAACGACACGAACTTGGACGCGATCGCGATCAATAGCGTCGGACGCGCGGCGGGCGTGATCTCGGTCCAGGACGATGTGGATAGCTGGTCCTTCACCGCGAAAGCGAACGAGGCCGTGACGTTCGTCGCCTATGCCAGCTACAACAACAGCTACAGCTGGGGAGCCATCGGCCTCGCGGGTTTCGGCTCGCGCCTGGAAGCGGAGCTCGCCGTCGAGGACGGCGAAGGCACCCAGCTCGCGACGACCTCGCAGGTCGGTCTCGCTGCCATGGAGCAAGGCTTCGGAAGCAGCACGGAAAGCGTCGTGGACCCGGTCCCCTCCGTCCAGATCACCTTCATCGCGCCAGCAGCAGGCACGTACTACCTGAAGGTCGCCGACGAGAACGCCGACTTTGGACCGAACCACAAGTACGTGATCCAGCGCAAGTAGACCCTCGCGGTACGAACGGACCAGGTACGATCGTTCCGGAACAAACGGACCAGGTACGATCGTTCCGGAACAGACGGACCAGGTGCAAATGTTTCGGTGAGAGGAACGGATCGGGTGCCCGCGTTCGGTAACCTCCGCCCATGACGTCCATCGTTCTGATCATGCCGCGAGCAGGGAGCTGCCTGCTCGCGGCATGCTTTCTTGCCGCGCCGAGCTGGGGCCAGGACGCGGGCCGTGGGGAGACCTTTACGCTGGGTCGGATCGAGATTCACACCGGCGACATCTACCCCGAAGGGCGGGCCGAATCCGCCCTGCGAAGGCTCATCAATGCCACGCACTGGACGACCCGCGAAGCCGTCGTACGCCGCGAGATCTGGCACCGGCCCGGCGAGGTCGTCGACCTGAGGTTCGCACAGGAACTGGAGCGGAACCTGCGCGCGACCGGACTCTTCGCGGACGTCGTCGTGGAGCTCGTGCCGAGTACCGATCCGAATGCCCCCGAGGGCACACGCGATCTGCGCGTGCGAACCCGCGACCAGCTATCCCTTGGTCTCGGTGCCGGCGCTTCCTTCGTGGGCGATGCAACGAGCGGCAACGCGTCAGTCTCCGAGTCCAACTTCCTCGGCATTGGAGACCGCATCCGATTGAGCGTTTCGGAGAACGACTTCGGCGAGACCGTTGGACAGGCCTCCTACCGCGATCGCTACGTCGCCGGCACCTGGACCACCGCCGATTTCGTGGCGGGTCGAACGGACCAAGGCGACTTCTTCAGCGTCGGGTTCTCGCGTCCCTTCCGCTTCCTGGAGGACCGCTTTTCCTGGGATGTCAGGGCCGGAAAGACTGCCTACGACCAGGACTACTTCTTCAGGAACTCCACGGTCGCGGAGGTCCCCGTCGACCTCGACAACGTTCAGGCGTCGGCGAGCTGGCGAGCGGGCACCCGCATGAACTTCTGGACGCGCGGGCTCACGACTCGCTACCAGAACGCTCAGTACAGCGCGGCACGCGGCGTGGCTGCGCCGCAGCTCCGGGTACCGGGCGACACCGAGTCGGTCTTCGCCGGCGGCACGCTCAGCTGGGCGAACCTCTCCGAGTTTCGCGAGGTTCAGTATCTCGACACGATCCGCTTCATCCAGGACGTCCAGGTCGGCACGACCGCGTTCCTCGAGGCCGGCGCGTACTTTCGGGACGAGGCCTCGGGCGGGAGCGCCCCCGCGGGCGATTCGGCCGAAGGTCAGAGCACCCAGACCCAGATCAGCACGCGACTCTCCCATCTCATCGCGCCGGGCGAAACGCGCTTCGCCTCCGCCAGCGTCGCCGGCTCCATCCGAACGGATGGCGGCGACACCCAGGCCTGGCGCACGGACGTCGAGCTGCGTGCCTTCGATCTCACCTGGCACCCCCACACGCTCGCCTTCGCCGTCAGCTATACGCAGGCAGAGGAAGACCAGGGCCTGCCGGTCCAGCTAACTCTGGGCGAGCGCTCCGGGCTACGCGGGTACCCGAACCGGCAGCTCGTCGGCGACCAAGTGCTCCTCCTCCATCTGGAGGACCGCATCGATCTCGACGCAAGCATTCGAAGCTTCGACTTCGGCGCGGTGATCTTCGGCGACGCCGCCTGGGTCGGAGGCCAGACCTTCGGCCCTCAGTCGTTCGAAGGGCCCTACACCTCGGCGGGCGTCGGCCTGCGCATCGGCTCGACGCCCCTCCTCGGCCGCGGCGTCCTGCGGGTCGACCTGTCGTTTCCCTTCGACGACGTGAACGGCGAATCCTTCGACCCGCTGTTCTCCGCGACGCTGGGCCAGGTCTTCACGCTGTAGCCACCGAATCGCCCCGGCGACCGGTCCCGCGATCGATGCCTCAGGAGATCCGGGGCAGCGCGGGCCACGGGCCGAACCTTGCGCACTTGTAACCTCGGTGTTTGGAACATCATGCCGATAGAACATGCTTCCCGGGGATTACCCTGTGTCAACGCGCCCCCAGAGCGCTGGCCAAGATCCGACACTCCGACCCACCGTCCATGCGATCCTCTCTTTCGCGATTTCGTTCCGCTTCCCTTGCCGCTGCGCCCCGAGTTCCCCGTGCTGCTCGGGCTCCCCGGCGAACGGTCCTGACCCTCGTCTCCATCCCGCTTCTCCTGCTGGGAGGAGCCTGCAACACGGTCGAGTTCTACCAGAAGGGCCCGCTTTCGGACCCGACGATGCAGTACTCGGAGAGCCCTGCCCAGCTGCACTGGCAGCAGAAGGTCCAGTACTCCGATGAAGGCGCCGCAGGCGGCATCGGAACGACGGCTGGCGGAGGCTGCGGATGCTACTGATCGCTGCTGCTGCCCTGATGGCGGCCCCCCAGCTCGGTGACGGCACCCAGCCGGCTCGCTTCACGCTCCCGAACACCTTCGGCGAGGCCGGAAGCGGCTCCGTCGAGGTCCAGCTCGGCTTCTACCAGCGGGACGATCCCCAGGGCGCCGGCAACCCGTTCCTCGACGAGAAGCTGACGGTCATCGAGCCGATCGTCGTGTTCGACTACAACGTCAGCGACACGTTCTCGTACTCAGGGCTCTTCGTGTACGACTACGTCTCGTCGGCCTCGATCGAGCGCCTCTCGCGCTTCCCCCAGCAGTCCGGCGCGTCCGGCGACTACTACGTCGGCTTCGACCTCGGAGCGCGCTGGAAAACGAGCGATCAGACCTTCATCGGCGCTCGCACCGGATTCAGCACCGAGTACGACTACCAGTCGATCCACCTCGGCGGCGACTACGGCTGGGAGCGCTCCGACAAGGACGCCAAGCTCACCCTCAGCGTCGACGCCTTCCTCGATACCGTCAAGCCGATCCGCTGGGACGGAACGACCGATCCTGACGACGACCGGACCTCGCTCGCAGCGACCGCGAGCTGGTTCCAGATCCTCGGTCCCAAGACCCAGGGCACGTTCGGCGTCACCGTCTCGTCGCAAACCGGATTCCTGGAGACGCCCTACAACAGCGTCATCGTCGACAACGGCACCGGCGTCCCGAACAACGACCTGTTCAACAACGCCCCCGGCTTCGAGGTCCAGGAAGAGCTACCCGACAGCCGCCTGCGCACCGTCGCCTTCAGCCGCGTGCGCCACCTGCTGTCCCCGGGAAACGCCGTCGAACTTGGCGCCCGGATCTACTCGGACGACTGGGGTATCGGGGCTTTCGACCTGATGCCGCGCTATATCAAGAGCTTCGACGGCGGGCGCAACCTCCTCGAACTCCGCTACCGCTTCTACACGCAGTCAGCCGCCGACTACTTCCAGAGCGAGATCGTCACCGGCCCCGTGCCGGACGAGCGAACCATGGACTTCGGCCTCGGCGAGTTCAGCTCGCACACGCTCGGCGGCACGTGGCAGTGGAACAACACGGACTCGACGCGCTGGACCTTCAGCCTGGACTACTCGATTCGCGACGACGACCTCAGGACCTACTACGGTCTCGTGGGCTACCGCTGGACCTTCTGATGCAGAGACTTTTTCAACACGCAGCGGCTGCGGCCGCTCTTCTCACCCTCGGCGCCTGCGCGTCGACTTCGGGCGGCTCATCGGCGTCTTCGGTCACGATGCTGCCCGCTGCGGGCCGCACCGTGCTCGTCGACACCCGCGGCAAGAGCCACGACATCAACGCGACGCTCGCGTCGGGAAAGCAGGTCGCGTTCGTGTTCTGGCAGCCGTGGTGCACGAGCTGCAAGGCCGAGGCCCCCGTCGCCAGCCAGGCCGCCACGAGGTTCTCGAGCGAGCTGGAGGTGATCGGCGTCGTCTCCGGCCCCGAGGGCTCGGTGGACGAAGACGCCATGAAGGAGGCGCTGTTCTCCTGGGGCATGACCTACCCCTCGATCCGTGACACCAGCATGGAGCTCACGAACGGCCTCGGGATCGAGGGCGCTCCCACGATCGTGATCGTGAACCCCGATGGATCCATCGCCTACAACGCGCACGTCGCGCCCGAGGAATGGGGCCATCGAACGACCCAATGATCGAGCGACCGATCAGGCTGGAGTAGGCCTCCTGCCTAGGACGTTCCGCTAAGCTGGGAAGCATGTTCACGCATGCTTCCCAGCTTTCCTTTTTGCTGGCCACAGGACTCTTGGCCCTGGGCGCGGACCGCACCAGCCCAACCGCGATCTCGGCCCAGGCGAACGCCCCCATCGCCGCGATCCAGAAGCTGAAGAGCGCGAAGATCAGCTTCGGCGCCATGGGAACCGACGTGACCATCCAGGGCTACCACGCGGACGCCGCCCACCTCGACAAGGCGCTCGCTGCCGCCCGCGCCGAGATCGATCGCATCGAGGACCTGATGACGTCGTGGCGCGACTCCCCGCTCGTTCGCATGAACGACGGGGCGAACGGCGAGCCGCAGCACGTTCCGCAGGAACTCAGCGACCTCGTCGAGCGCTCCATGACGGTTGCGCGGCTCTCGGGCGGCGCCTTCGATCCGACCTACGCGAGCGTCGGCAAGCTCTGGGATTTCAAGGCGGACCCGCCGGTCCTTCCCGCCGACGAGGCGATCGCCAGCGCCTTGACGAGCGTGGGCTGGCAGAAGGTCCAGGTCGACACGAAGGCCAGCACGGTCGCCATGCCAGCGGGCACGCGCATCGGGCTCGGCGGCATCGCCAAGGGCTACGGCGTCGACCGCGCCATGCAGGTCCTGATCGACCACGGCATCGAGCATGGAATCGTGAACGCCGGAGGCGACCTCAAGGCCCTCGGCACTGACGATGGAAAGCCCTGGGAGGTCGCCATCAAGCACCCCCGCGACCGGGAGCGCGCCATCGCGGTGGTCCCCGTCTCGAACGTATGTCTTGTGACCTCAGGCGATTACGAGCGCTTCTTCGAGCTCGACGGGGTCCGGTACCATCACATCTTCGACCCGCGGACGGGCCGCCCCGTCGTCGGCGGCTGCATGAGCGCCACGGTAACGGCCCCGGACGCCGCCATCGCGGACGCGGTCGCGACGGCCTGCTGCGTGCTCGGTCCCGAGCTGGGGCTACGGTTCATCGAGTCCCTCCCGCGCATCGACGCGATCCTCGTGGATATCGAGGGCCAGGTCCACGTGTCCAGTGGACTGGAAACCGCCGTGCGGAAATAAGGTTCGAAAAAGAGCAGTTGCGAAGGTTGCAGACCTGCCCGATCATGGCGCCAGTGCGACCGGCAGCCGGTCGCTGACTGTTAGCCCGTCCGTTGAGGTCTTCGGCCCGAGCCCTGCGCCCTGGCCTGCCTGATTTCAGTCGGACATTACTACGCGCAACCAGCGCGTTCGACTCTTGACCGTACCGTCCGTCTCGCACACTTCGCCTCGGCCCCTTTTCGTCATGGGGGCACCTGCTCCCTGTCAGTGGTCCGCCAAGCGACGCCGTCAGACAACTGAATGGTTCTCGAGTGTCGACTCAAACCTCTGAATCTGATGAGCGCACGCCTTTTTGTCGGGAACCTCTCCTGGGAAACGACCACCGATACCCTCCGCCAGGCCTTCGAGGCTGGTGGCCACTCCGTCAACGACGTTCACATCGTCCTCGATCGTGATACCGGCCGCCCCCGCGGCTTTGGCTTCGTCGAACTGGCCGACGACAACGCCGCGCAGAGCGCGATGGCGACGATGGACGGCCACAACGTGGACGGACGACCGATTCGCATCTCCGAGGCCCGCGACCGCGCTCCGCGTCGATAGGGGCACTCGGGCCAGACAGGATCTCAGGATTCAGGATCTCAGGATTCAGGATCTCAGGATTCAGTATCTCAGGATTCAGTATCTCACGATCCAGTATCTCACGATCCAGTAGAACGCGCCATCATGACCGCCCCTTGACGGAGGCGGGCATGATGGCGCGTTCTCCTTGAACAGACCTCTACTCGGCGGAGACTCGGCCGCCGACGACGGTCGACGTGACGCGTTGAGCGCGGTCGAGGAGCGTGAAGTCGGCGCGCATGCCCGCCGACAGGGAGCCGACCTGACGCTCGATCCCGAGGAAGTTCGCGGGGCTCCGTGTCGCCAGCCACACGGCCTCCTCCAGCCCCAGCCCGAGCACCTGCACGGCGTTACGGATGGCCGTCGCCATGTCGAGCGCAGAGCCCGCGAGGTTGCCCTCCTCGTTGATGCAGCTCACGCCCTCGAGACGCACCTTTTGGCCGCCGACGAGGAACTCGGTCATCTCTGTTCCGACCGGCTGGACCGCGTCGGTGACGAGCATCAGGCGTTCGCGGCCGAGCGCCTGGAACGCGGCCTTGGCCGCAGGGAACGCGACGTGCGCTCCGTCGAGAATGAGCCCGCAGCTCACGGTGTCCGAGGCGAGCGCCGCCCCCACCAGCCCGGGCGCGCGGCTCTCCAGCGGGCTCATGGCGTTGAAGAGGTGCGTGACTCCGGTGGCCCCGCGCTCGAAAGCGGCGGCGGCCTCTTCGGCCGTGGAGGCGCAGTGGCCGAGCGTGATCCTGACGCCTGCTTCGGTGAGTCTCGCGCCGATCGCGGCCGTGAGATGCTGGGCCGCCAGGGTCAGGAGCGTGATCCCGCGCGACTCCCCGAGGATGATAGCGAGGTCCGCTTCGGTCGGTGCACGGACGTGGTCGCGGTCGTGGGCGCCGGTCTTACGCTCATCGAGGAAAGGGCCCTCGAAGTGAATCCCGAGCACCCCCGGCTCGCGCGCCTCGAGACAGGCGTGAACGGCGGCTCGCGCGCGCGCCATCCGCTCGGCGGAGTCCGTGATGAACGTCGGAAGCATCGAGGTCGTCCCGAAGCGCCGGTGCGCGCGGACGATCGTCCGGATGCCCTCGACGGTCGGCTCATCGTTGAAGAGCACGCCTCCACCGCCGTTCACCTGGACATCGATGAAGCCGGGGACGAGGTCGACGTCACCGAAGTCGTGGATCCGGATGCCCTCAGGGACCTCGGAAGTCAGAACGATGCGATCGATCTGCTCACCCGAGGTGAGGATGACGTGATCCTCGAGGTGTCCGGCTCCCGCGTCGGTGAGAGGCCAGATCCGGGCGGCGGAATAGGCGCGAGCGTCTCGCTGTGGGGCTGTGGGCTGCATCTGGGAGGAGTGTAACGGCTGAATCACATGCGCTGCGGGTACGAGTGGTACGGATCCTTCCCCGATGATTCTTGCGCCAGGCCCTTGCCCGTACGAAAGTCTGATGCGATGTCGAAGGTTGAGCGACCCCATCTGGCGTGGACCGCGGCCGTACTCGGAGCGGTGGCTGCCCTCTCAGGTGCGGCCTGGTGGCTTTGGTCCCGTCCAGGCGCGACGCCGGAGGCCCCGCCGATCGCGACCGCCCCGGAGAGCGCGCCACCCTCGACCGATCCGAACGCGGAACGAGCCGACGAACTGAGATCGGTCCTCGACGCGGCGAGCATCCACATCGAGAACGCGCGGTTCCGAGCCGCAGCGCACGCCCTCGAAGCCGCCGAAGAACGCTTCGGATGGTCCGAAGAGATCGGCGCGACCGCGGCGCGCTTGGCGCTGCGAGAGGCAAGCTACCGGGAGGCACTGCGTCCGATCGAGTTCCGAATCGAGGCCCTGACCGCCCCATCCGAGAGCACGGTCGAACTCTACGCCCGGTTCTCCCTCGAAGGCGTCCCTGTGTTCGCCACCGAGCTGCTGCAGGCCTCGGAAGAAGGCCGTCCGCTCATGGGCGGGCTCGTCCCGGCTCGCAGCCACCTGGCCGTCCTGCGCACATCCTTCGCCATCGGAGCCAGCCTGGAGATCGTCGAACCCGGCGGTATCTTCGACAGCGAAGAGGTCCTCTTCGGCCCCGTGCCGCTCAGCCCGCTGCCGATCACCGAGGGCGGCCAGCTGGACTTCGTGGACCCCGATGCACGGGTCCGTACGCTCGTCGTCAGCTACCGGCCCAGCCCCTTCGAGCCGGGCGTCCACGTCGATGGCGTCCCGCCGCTCCCTCCGCCCGACGCGACGGCGGCCCAGCTCGTGGATTCGATCACAGCGGCGCTCGGTCGGGACGCGCTCGATACGGCGACCGTGCTCCAGGCTCGGCTGAACTCGGAGTTCACGGACCATCCAGACGCGAGCTTCTTCGCGGAACGCATCGAGGCGCGACGCGAGTTCCTTCTCCAGAATCGAACGACGGCCACCTTCACGATTCTCGAGCTCAGCGTCGACCCGCGCCCGAGCGGTGATCGTGAGACGAAGCTGTGGGCCAGCGGCGGCTCGGCCCCCGACTTCCACTCCTCGATCCGCACGACGGACGACGTCGTCCTTGCCTCGACCGGCGACGATCGCACGGCGCCGTACCTCATTCCGGGGAGCCCCGAGCCCCCTCCTCCCGGAAACGTCCTGCGCGTGGTCGCGAGGGGCGCGGCCCCTCTCCTGCTCGTGGTCAAAGATTCGGCGCCCAGGTTCTCCTCACGCGTGGTGGGCGCGGTGGATCTTCCGGTCTCGCTCGCCGACCTGCCGCGCGGCACGGGAACGATCGTGATCGAGCGCAACCCGCGCGTTTTGATCCAGCCCAACTCGGAGCCGAACCGGATCCGGCGGGTGGTCCTGCGCTGGTCGGTCGCGCGCTGACTGACCCGTCAGTCGATTCTGCCTTTCAGCGTTTCCTCGTCGGCGCCTAGCTCGTCTTTCAGTCGCGCGGCCTCGGACTTCATTCGCTCGAGCTCACGTTCCAGAGCGCTGCGCTCGTCGCCCTCGAGACCGCCGGTACGACCGCCGACCTCTTCGATTCGCTTCTCGAGTTCGGCGATCGAAGCTCGCTTCGTCTCGAGGCCCTTGGCCAGATCGGCCTTGTCGAAAGCGACCTCCTCGGGTGCGGTGTCTGCCTCGCGACGGCTGCCGATCTCCTCGGGAATCAGCTGTTCCTTCGGACTCCGCTGAAGCACGTTCATGAAGGTCGGCGACATGATCTCGATTTCGGCGCCGTGCAGGGCATCGAGCATCGCGCGCCGCAGCTTCGAGCGGCGCGAGATCAGGCGATCCGTCTCCTCCAGCTTTCCGGCGACCCGATAGACGATCGAGAAGTCGCCGAGGTCCGCGATCGCCACGAAGGCGTCGACGAGACCGATCTGATTCGCCGCGACGAGCAGGGCATCCTCCACGCGAACATGCGGCACGTCGTAGCCGATACTGACCTTCGCCGAGATGATCGTGCCCGACGCGCGAACGACCTTCACGGGATGCGTCGCGAGGAGGAGGTTCGGGATGGTCGTGAGGTCGCGGTCTTCGGTCTGGATCTCGGTGTGAAGAAGGCCGCGCTCGGTCACGCGCCCGAAGTGGTCGTCCACCCGGATCCAATCGCCGAGGTTGAAGTTGCTGATGGTGCGGAGCATCCCGCCCGCGATCAGGTTGCCGAGGAAGGTCGTGGACGAGAGCGCGACGGCCGCTGAGAGAATCAGGCCGACGAACTGGAAGACGAGGCCTCGCACCTGGTCACGCAGCGGCAGGGAGATGAGCACCGCGAGAAGGCCGGCCGCGACCACCAGGAAGAGAACGAGCTGGCCCCGGTAGCCGCCGCGCTCCGGCAGATTCAAGACGAGACGTCGCGCGACCGCCACGACGAGGACGAAAGCGAGCAGCGTGAGGCCGAAGCCGGGCAGATCGCCGGTGTCCAGCGGGTTCTCGAGGATGGCCATGGTACGGGCAGCTTAGCGGACCGGAGCGGAATCTCGACTTCCCGCGTTGATGGTACGGATGCGCGCGCAGTCCCAGGAGCGTAGGGCCGCCACGTCGGCCCTCGCAGATTGCCCGTTCCCCTCCCCCCGAACGCCTGCTGCGGTCCCATGTGGACCGCCGCTCCCATGAGTATCACCTTCTTCACCGCCGCCTCCCTCGCGGCCCTCTCACCCTCCCCCATGACGCAGCAGGGCGGATCCTTCGGAGCCGTCCCGCCCGTCGTGCAGACCCAGGACCTCGATGCGGAGAAGCGCGGAGCGCCTCCCATCGCCCTGCCCACCCGGGCCACGGACCTCCAGGAGGCTCCCGGCACCGCTCCCTCCGTTCAGCGCCAGAAGCCCGATTCGATCGCGGGCAACGCGCGCGCCCTGGACGTCCCCACGCGCGTTCAGTCGCTGATCCAGCGCCCGCTGGTGCAGGTCACGGCCGATGAAGCGGTCGTCCGCGGCACGGCCTACAAGGCGATTCTCTCCGGGACAGGCCTCACCTTCCGTCCCATCGTGGGCAAGCAAGGAAGCGCCGACGTCGAGTTCTCGCTCCGCTCCATCCGAGTCGGCGGCGAGCCGCTGGCGCTTCGAAACGGCGCTCCGTTCGACGGCGGCTCGGCCCTCCAGATCGACCGCGGCGCCGCCATCGAGGCGTACCACTACGATCTGGACAAGATCGAGCAGACGTTCACCTTCCACGAACTCCCCGGCAGCGGCGATCTCGTCGTGCGCATGGACGTGACGACCGAGCTTCAGGCCCGAGTGGACGGCGCCGGGATCCTCTTCGAGAACGAACTCGCCCGCGTGAACTACGGCCGCGCCTTCGTCCTGGACGCTTCGGGTGAGCCGACGCCGATCGAGACCACCTGGACGCCTGGCGAAATCGCTCTGACGGTGCCGGCGAGCTATCTCGCAGGCGCGACTCTCCCGATCACGATCGACCCGCTGATCAGCTCCTTCGTCTTCGCGGCCGGAACGCTGGACGACTCCAAGCCGGACGTCGCCTACGACAAGAGCCAGAACAAGTACTTCGTCGCGTTCGAGGACGTGGCGAGCGCCACCGACGCCGACCTGTACGGCTTCAGCCTCAGCGCCGGAGGCGTCGTGGACGCGGCCAGCTTCGTGAGTCTCGCCATCGGCTCCATCGACATGCGTCGCCCCCGCGTCGCCGTGAACCAAGGCGGCGAAACCTTCATGGTCGTCGCTGCCGGTCTCCCAAGCGGAGACACGAATCGCAGGATCTACGGCCAGATGGTCGCGGTGGCTCCTGCCAACCCGACCGGACTCAGCGTCGGCACCCCCTTCGAGGTCAACGACTCGCCGGGCACATCAGATTGCTCCAGCCCGGACGTGGCCGGCAACACCTTCGACAGCATCTCCAACGCGTTCGCGGTGACCTGGGAGCGTCGCTTCAGCGCCACCGACCGCGACATCCACGGCAGAATCGTCAACCTCAACGAGACCTTCGCCACCGGACGCATCAACATCGACAACTCCGGCGCCGAGGACCTCACGCCCCGGATCTCGTCCAGCATCGGCAACACGGCGACCGCCGACTACTACAACGTGGTCTGGGTCCGTGGCGACGGCACGGGCAACTCCGTGCAGGGTCAGATCCTCTCCCGGCGACTCTACTTCAACGGCACGTTCACCGGTCCGTTCCCGGCGAGTACCGTGACCGTGAACCCGGGCACCACCAACTTCGCTCCCGTCACGACCGCCACGCTGGACCGCCCCCTCGAAGTCAACGGGGACCTCGTGCATATCGTGGCCTACAACACCCAGTTCTCGACCGGCGCGAGTGTCCTGGCCAACGTGGTCACCTTCGGCGACGAGGTCGGAACGCAGGCCAACCTCAGCATCATGGAGGACGCGGACTTCGCGGCCGACCAGCGTGACGTCGACATCACGACCGACGGCAAGGGCTTCATGATGGTGTACTCCGAGCAGTTCGGCACCGGCACGGACTACGACATCTACTACTGCGCCGGACACCTCCAGGACGGCCCGGGCACCAGCTTCCGCCCGACCCTCTCCGAGCGTCACCTGAACCTCGCGTTCAGCGGCACGATCGAGCGCCATCCGGCGATCACCTCGCAGTTCGACGGCGGCGTCTTCACGAACCCGAGCGACGATGACGCGTGTGCTGTCTGGGAAGACGTTCGCCCGACCGAGTCGCAGATCGAGGGCGCCACGCTCGACCTCTACAACAACATCCCGCAGTTCGGTGCGATCGCGGTCGGTACGCAGTACTGCGAGGCCGCCACGAACTCCAGCGGCGGCGAGAAGGGCTGGCTCCGCGCCATGGCCCTGAACCAGAGCATCGGCACCACGAAGAGCCTCCAGGCCATCGACGTCACCGCGAACGCCTTCGGCTACCTGCTCGTCGCCAACACCTCGGGCTACGTCACGAACCCGGCCGGTGCGCGGGGCAACCTCTGCGTCCTCGGGGGCGGTCGCTACGTGAACCAGATCGCCAACAGCGGCACGGGCCGGACGCTGACCTCCACGGTCGATCCGCTGAACGTCCCGCAGCCGACGGGCTTCACCTCGATCGCCGCGGGTCAGACCTGGTACTTCCAGTACTGGCACCGCGACGTGACGGTCGGCGGCGCCGCGACCTCGAACTTCACGAACGCCGTGTCGCTGACGTTCACGCCCTGATTCAGCGGTCCGACTGAACGGCAAGCGGCCCCCGTTCGCGCTTCGTGCGCGAACGGGGGCCGCTTTCATTCCGTCACGAGGAACGGCTGCGGGTCAGTCGGGAACGCTCACGAGCGGAAGCGCCATGCCGCGGGCCTTCTCGTCGATCGCCGGGATCGCCGTCGCCATCAGCGCCTCGACCTTCGTGACCTCGGTCTCGATCTTGCCCATCAGCTCATCGGCCACGACCCACATCTGCGCCGTCGGGGCAAACTCGCCCTGCATGGCACCGGAGCGCACACCCGCCAGCTTGTCGGTCAGCTGGATCGGGAAGTTCAGCGGGTCCTGGCCGCTCTGGTTCTTCGTCTGGTAGAGGGCTTCCTCGACGGCCTTCATCCCGTCGAGCGCGGCGTCGATCTCGGCCTTCAGCGCCACGACGGCTGCGTCCGCTTCCTCGCCCTCCGCCGGCTCGGGAAGCCGCTTCTTCAGCGCCCCGAGGTCCTTGGAAACGCTGCGGATGTTCCGGATCGCCGTGTGCGCCCGCGTCAGCCATTCGCCGGTCTCGACCACGAACTGATACTGCGAAACGAGGTCCATGGTGGAAGAGGTCGAGCGCGGATCCGCCGTCAGTGTCAGCGGCACCGCGACGGTCTCACCGTCGACGGTCAGCTCGATCCGGTAGAGCCCCGGCGGGACCTTCGGCCCGCCCATGCCGCCGCTCCAGAGGATCATGTCCGGGAACGACTCCGCGCCCTTCGCGCGCAGGTTCCAGGTGAAGCGGTGGAAGCCGACGTCGTTCGGAAGCACGTCGTCCTTCTCCGCGGCGTGGGGGTTCTTCTTGCCCTTGCCCTTCGGCACGAACTCAGCGATGACCTCACCGTCGTAGTCCTTGATGGTGAGCTTCAGGTCTTCGACGCCCTCGGCCACGAGGTAGTCGATGGCGACGCCGCGGTCGTAGCTCGCGCGCGTCACGTCGTCGGGCGCGTAGAGCACCGAGTTGCCGAAGTGGGCGTCGAGGCTCAGCTGGCGCAGCGACGCGATGTCGTCGAGGATCCAGTAGCCGCGGCCCTGGGTGGCGGCGACGAGGTCGCTGCCCGCGATCTGAAGGTCGGTCACCGGCACGATGGGCAGGCCCTGCTGGAACGCGCTCCATTCCTCGCCGCCGTTCATGGAGACGTACAGCCCACGCTCGGTGCCCGCGAAGAGCAGGCCCCGGCGCTCCGGGTCGGCCTCGATGGCGCGCGTGAAGTGATCCTCGGGGATGCCCGCGGAGAGGTCCTGCCACGTCGCACCGAAGTCGGTCGTGTGATAGACGTACGGCTTGAAGTCGTCGAGCTTGTAGCGCGTGCCCGCGAGGTACGCGCCGCCCACCGCGAAGGGGTCCGCGATCATGTCGTTGATCTGCGTCCACTCCGGCAGGCCCTCGGGGGTGACGTCGTTCCAGGTGCCGCCGTCATCGGTGGTCACGTGCACGCGGCCGTCGTCCGAGCCGCACCAGATCACGCCCTTGCGAAGCGGCGACTCGAAGGCCGCAAAGATCGTGCAGTAGTACTCGACGCCGGTGTTGTCCTTGGTGATCGGGCCGCCGGACGGGCCGAGGCGGGTCGGATCGTTGCGGGTGAGGTCCGGGCTGATCTGCTTCCAGCTCGCGCCGAGGTCGGTCGAGCGGAAGAGCACGTTCGAGCCCGCGTAGAGCGCGTAGCTATCGTCGGAGTCGAGCGCCGCCTCCGGGTCGCCGTGGGGCGAGAAGAAGAGCGGGAAGTTCCACTGGAAGCGGTAGAGCATGCCCTCCGCGCCGTAGCCCATGGGGTTGTCCGGCCAGACGGTGACGTTGCGGCTCTGACCGTTCGCGTGGTCGCGCATCGTCAGGTAGCCGCCGTAGGAGCCACCGAAGACGAGGTCAGGGTTCGCGGGGTGCGCGACGACGTGGCCGCTCTCGCCGCCCGCGGTCGATTCCCAGTCGCGCAGGCCCGGCCGGCCGCCTCGCTCGGAACTCGAGCGAATGCGCAGCGCGGAGTTGTCCTGCTGGCCGCCGAGCAGGCGGTAAGGCTGCGCCGTATCGATCGACACGCGGTACATCTGGGACGTCGGCTGGGTGTCCTGCTCGCTCCAGCTCTCTCCGCCGTCGAAGCTGATGTTCGCGCCGCCGTCGTTGGACTCGATCATGCGCTTCGGATCGCTCGGTGCGATCCAGAGGTCATGGTTGTCGCTGTGCGGGGTCGAGATCCGATCGAAGGTCTTGCCGCCGTCGGTCGAACGATGCATGCCGACGTTCAGGACGTAGACGGTGTCGACGTCGACGGGGTCGGCCTGGAGGCGGGAGTAGTACCACGCGCGCTGGCGCAGGTTGCGGTCGGAGCTCACGCGCGACCACTTCTTGCCGCCGTCGCGGGAGCGAAAGACGCCGCCTTCCTTGGCCTCGATCACCGCGTACACCGTGTCGGAATCCGCGCCGGAGACGCTGATGCCGCTGATGCCAAGCGGCCCCTCGGGCATGCCATCGTTCGCAGAGATGTCGGTCCAGGTCTCGCCGCCGTCGACGCTCTTCCAGAGGGACGAGCCCTCGCCGCCGGAGCTGAGGGAGTACGGCGTGCGGCGCACGTTCCAGAACGACGCGAACATCACGCGCGGGTTCGACGGATCGAGCGCGAGGTCGACGCAGCCCGCGTCCTCGCTGACGAAGAGCTTCTGCTCCCAGGTCTCGCCGCCGTCCGTGGTCTTGTAGACGCCGCGCGTCGGGTGCGGCCCGTAGAGGTGACCGAGCACGGCCGCCCACGCGGTGTCAGGGTCGCGCGGGTGAATGCGGATGCGCGGGACGTGGTGCGAGTCCTCGAGGCCGATGGACTTCCACGTGCGGCCCGCGTCCTCGGAGCGCCAGAGGCCGTCGCCGTGGGCGACGTTGCCGCGCACGGTCTTCTCACCGCCGCCGACGTAGATCACGTTCGGGTCCCACTCGGAAACGGCGACGGCGCCGATGGAGCCGCCGAAGGTTCCGTCGCTGATGTTCTTCCAGGACTGACCGCCGTTGGTGGTCTTCCAGACGCCGCCTCCGGCCGCGCCCATGTAGTAGGTCATCGGGTCGGAGTCGAGACCCGTGACGGCGGCGGAGCGGCCGCCGCGGTAGGGTCCGACCTCACGGAACTCCATGCCCTTCAGGACGGAGGCGGGGGTCGCCGCAACGGGGGACGCGGGGGCCGTCGGCGCGCTCGCCTCCTGGGGAGACGGCAGCGCGAGGGCCGCGGCAAACGTGGAAACAAAAAGCGAAATCAGCATGGAGAGTGGAGGGGGCTGAATGGGGATCGAGCTGCCGAGCTTAGGCGCAGACTGCTTCCTGAAGGGGGCTGGACCCGCTGGCCCACAGGGCCTTTACGATGGGCGGCCTCCCCTACCTGCCTGTCGTCTTCATTCGAGCGCATCTTGACCGAGAAACTCACCGCCGCCCGGGACGCGCGCCTGCGCTTCTACCGGCACATCGACGCGGGCTCCCCGTGGATCGGTTCCCGGGCCAGCCTGCGGCCGCGTGACGCCGAGCAGTTCCCGGGCGATGGGCTGCCGGCGGCGCTGGCGCGGGCTCTATGCGAGCGCAGTGCGCTGCCGGCGAAGGAGCTCTTCGAAGCCACGGAGACCTTCGAGCTGGTGCGCAAGCGAGTGCGGGGCGCGGCGGTGGCGGACCTGTGCTGCGGGCACGGTCTCGCGGGGCTCCTGTTCGCGATCTTCGAGCGCGAGGTCCAAAAGGTGCTATTGATCGACCGGGAGCGGCCAGCGAGCGCGGACGTGCTGCTGGACGCCGCCGATGAGGTCGCTCCCTGGGCGCGCGAGAAGATCCAGTGGCGAGTGGAGCAGCTGAAGCGAATGGAGCTGCCCGAGGGCACCGGGGTGATCGCGGTTCACGCCTGCGGCCTGCGGACGGATGCGGCGATGGAGCTGGCGATCGGAGCCAGGGGAGCGTTCGCTGCGCTCCCGTGTTGCCGGCCGCATCGACTGCACCCGGCGCCCGAGTCCTTGAAGAACGCGCTGGGCGCGGACGTCGCGATCGATGTGCATCGGACGTACGCGCTGGAGGCGGCGGGCTACCGCGTGAAGTGGCAGGAGATCGCGGAGGGGATCACTCCGATGCGTCGGGTGATCTCGGCCGTGCGGGCCCGCAGCTGAGTCCGCTGGACTACTCGTCCTTCGTCAGCACCGCGGTGATCACCATCAGCAGTTCTTGCTCTGCCTCGCCCTCGAAGCCGGGATCCACGGTCGACAGCACCACCGATGTCCCCTCCTTCACCTCGAACTGCACGGCCGCCTTCACCTCGCGCACTTCCGGCACTTGCACCGTCAAGTCCGCTCCACCGCCAGGGACCGCCTTACGCGTTTCTTCTCGGATCGGCCGCTTGAGCGACGCCGTACGGATATCCGCCTTGAGCATCAGCGTGCCCCTCGCGACAGGCAGAGCCCGCAGATCGATGAAGAGCCCCTCGTGAACCACTCCCACCACGGGGTCCGCGATCGCTTGCTCTCGGTCCGGAAAGAACGTCAGCTCGAAGTCCTTGATGTACGCCGTCTCCTCGACAAGCGTCATGTTCGCCCTGGCGCCCACGTCGGTGATCACACGTGGGGCCGTCACAAGCGCCATACCGTCGATCTTTGCGAGCTTCGCCTTCAGAGCGGCCAGCTCCTCGGCGTTCATGGTCAAGCCCGCCGTGAGGCCCTCGGTCTGCCCCATCGGAAGTCGATAGATCTCGAGCTTCACGTCCACGAACGAATCCAGGAAGCCCTCGTCGGACGCGGCCTCCAAGAAGGACTCGACCCATCGCAACTGATCCGCCGTCCCGGCAACGCGGAGTTCGCCCGCCGACTCGACCGTCACCTCGAAGCCTGCATCCGCAGCGGGCTCGACGAACGCCCGGATGTTGGACGCGATCTCCTCGACCTTGGTCTCAGCCTCACCGCTCCTCACGAGTTCGGTGTAGCGGTCCAGGGACGCCCGGCGAACCGAAACGGGGAGACCGTCCTGCAGCACGGCTTCGCGGAGCTCCTCGAGTTCATTGGCGCCGGTCAGGGCTCCCACCGAGAACACCTCCGAGTCCGCCGCAGGCGGCGCAAAGAGCAGAGCGGTAGCTAGAAGAATCCACATCATGGTCACTGGTCCCCTGGCGGGGAGTCCTGGGTCTCGGCGGTCACGGCCCCCACCACGGTCCATCCGCGGCGAGTGGTCTTCGAAAGGTCGCGAACAGCGAGCTTCGCTGGCTCCGGCTCGATGTGCTCGACGGTGAGCGAGTGATAGGCGAGCCGCGCGGGAGCCGGCTCCAGCGGCGGCGGCGGCCAGAACCACCACATGAGCGCGCCGAGACCGAGAACGAGCCCTGCGAGCATCCCGGCCAACCGCATCCGCGCCCGGCTGAGCTGGGATTTCACCGTCCCCTCGGCGCAGCTCCGATCCCGCGCGATCTCCGCGATGCTCGCGCCACCGAAGTAGAAGCGCTCCACGACCTCGCGCTCTTCCGCTCGGAGCTTCTCCAGGAACGGTCGCACGTCGAAGGGAGGCTCACGCTCCGGCTCGGAGCCGTCCGGCTCCAGCTCGACGGCGATCGCTCGATCCGTCTCGGGCTGCCGCGCCTCGACCTCCGCGCGCCGACTTGCCGCGTTGTCCGCCACGACCCGAAGCCACGGCCAGAGCTCCCGCTCGGGATCGAACGAAGCGCGACCCCGCCAGGCACGCAGAAGCGTCTCCTGAACGAGGTCGTCGGCAGCTGCCCGATCCGCGGCACGCTGCTCGGCGTGGCGCTGCAGCCTCTGCAGCTCGGCGAGCAGGCGCTCCTCGAAAGGGCGCAGGATGGAGGTCGAAGCTGGCTTCACGCCACCCAGTATCCGGGGCGGCGCGCGGAGGTTGCGAGAAAGGCGGATTTCAGCCCTCTTCGACTCCCACCTTCGCGTCCACGGTCATCTTCTGGCCCTTGCGCAGGATGTCGAGGTGGATCGCCCCGCCGTAGCCGGCTTTCTCCTTCTCCTCGCCGATCACCTCGCTCGTCGCCGCGCGCCCATTCACGCCGACGATCAGGTCATAGGCACGAAGCCCGGCCGCCTCGGCCTCGCTCCCCTTCGTCACCGACGACACGAGCAGCGTCGCGTTCCGGTCGACGCCGAGGTAGCGCGCCAGCTCCTCGCCCGGCCGCTCCGAGAAGAATCCGACCACCAGCCGCCCCTCGGGCTTCGGCGTCGGCGGGATCAGGACCTCGTTGATCACATGGATCACACCGTTCGACGCTGCGATGTCGTTGGCGAGCACCGACACCTCGCCGTTGACCAGGAGCTTTCCGCCCACGAGCGAGAAGCTCACCTCCGGCCCGGCCAGCGTCGCCGCGGAACCGGCGCGCAGCGCGTCCTTCGCCTCGACCTTCCCCGAGATCACGTGGTAGGTCAGGATCGTCTTCAGCGTCTCACGGTTCTCCGGCTTCAGAAGGTTCGCGATCGTCTCCTTCCCGAGCGCCTCGAAAGCCTCATCCGTGGGCGCCAGAACCGTCAGGGGCCCCTGGCCCGTAAGCGCATCGACGAGCCCGGCGGCCTTGGCCGCCGCCAGCAGGGTGCCGAAGCTCCCGGCCTCGGTGGCCACCTCGACGATGTTGCCTGGCCCATCCTGGGGATGCTGAGCCACCGGGCGATGAACGGAGAGGGGAGAAGCCGCGAGCGTTCCCAGGGAGAGGACCGCGAAGGCAAGGGGGGCGATGAGTTTCATGGCGAGAAGGTGGGTTCAGGGTTGTCAGGGTTCAGGAAAAGTGAGGCTTGGACGGGGACGACCCGCGCCGCGCGTACTTGTTCGCAACGCGCGACCCGTGGATCCGGCCAAATTCGCGAGCACGCCAGATTGAACACATCCGCTACGCGCGAGCCGGGCTAACCGTTCTGGCGATCCTTGATGCGCTTCTTGTTCAGGAGATAGGTTGGCGAGATCGAGAACTCGTCGCGGATTCGCTTGTAGAGCACCGCCGCCTCGGCCTTCTTGCCTTCCTTCCACAGAGCGTCCGCGCTCTTGAGCAGATCGGCCGCACCCTGGGCTCCGGTGATCCCGCTGCCGATGACCCCCTTCGCGGCCTCCTCCAGCGACTTGACCGGGACCTTGCCGCCGAGCACCTCGTCGATGACCTTGCCAGCGTCTCCACCGATCACGTCCTCGAGCGCCTCGCCGACCTTGCCCTTCGCCTTGTCCTCGAGCTCCTTCCGCAGCTTCTCCTGCAGCTTCTGCTTCTCTTCCTGCAGACGCTGATCCAGCTCTTTCTTCGCCGCGCGCTTCGCCAGGGACGAGAGCGCGCCGACGAGGTTGAACGTCGGCTTCGTCAGCGTGCCGCCGAGGGCGACCTCGAACGTCTCCCCGGCGATCGCCTCGAACACGCGATTTTGCCGGGCCAGCCCACCGGTCACCGGCACCACCCACTTCAGGTCCAGATCGCCGCCAAGCCCGACGGACCCCGCGAAGCGCGTCTCCGTCCCCTGGATCGTCCACGTCCACGGGTTCGTGTAGTTCAGCCGCCCCTGCTGCACCGCGAAGCCGAGCGGCTTCAGATCGAACGTCGGGTTCGCCGGCTGACCGAACGTCTGCAGCACCTCCCGGAAGAACGGCGACGTCTCCACGAGCCCCTCGTCCACCGAAAGGCTCCCCGTCCCCTGCAGCGGCTCCTTCGGCAGCGCCTCCCAGCCGCCCTTCAGCGTCTCCAAGGTCAGCGGCGCGTCGTACGTCACGTGCACCGTGCTGGACACGAGCGCGTCCACCGCCGCCCCGTCGATCGCCTGCGCGCTCGCGAAGACCGGGTGCACGCGGGCCAGCAGTGGCTCGAGCCCCGCGGAAGCGTTCAGCCCGTCGACCTTGACGTCTGCGACGAGCCCGACGTCCGCCGCGCCGTCCCAGCGCACGTTCGCGCTCAGCTTTCCGTCGCGCCCGCCGAGATCCACGTTTGCCTTCGGCTCCGCGCCCGCCGCGGTGCGCGACGCGTTCGCGCTCAGGGTCGCCAGGCGATCGTCGAACTTCAGGGCCTCGAGTCCGCCCTGGCGGATGTCGACCTTCAGGTTCTCGATTTGCCCGGTGGCCTGTACCTCGAACGCACCCGCCGGATCGAGATCGCCGAGGGAGCCGCTCACCTTCACCGTCAACACGCCTTCGAGCACGCTGCCCGCTTCCAGTGGCGAGCCGACGAGCTTCATGGCTTCCTCGACGACCCCGAGGTCGAGCGACGTGATGCTCAGCTCGCTCAGGGTTGCGCCGTCCCCGGCCTTGGGCCAGATCACCGTCTTCAGCACGAAGTCTCCCGCACTGCCTTCGCCGCCGAACACGCTCGCACTGGACTCGATGGTGAGCCCACGCCGGTTCCCGTCGAGCCCCGCCCCGAACGTCACCTCGCGCAGCGTCAGCACCGTTTCCGGAGATCGCACCGTGACCGTCGCGTTCACGACTTCGAGGCGCCCGTGGAGGTCCAGCTCGGGGAGGCTCATGCCCTCGCCGTCGTCGCTCTCCTCGTCCGCGCTCTCTTCGCTCGGAATCATGAGCCCGTCGAGGTTCCAGGTTCCTTCCCCGTCGCGCACGAGCTCGATCTCCGCGTCCGTGACCACTGCGGAGACATCGCGCTTTCCGGTCAGCAGCGAACGCAGCCCCACGTCGACCTTCGCCTCGGGCACGCGGGCCACGAGATTCCCCGCCGCGTCTTCGAGGGCGAGTCCCGTGAGCCGCGCCTTGCCGTTCAAGGAAAGCTTCAGCTCGTCGATCGTCACGCGTCCGTTGACCCGCTCCCCTGCCTGCCGCTCGATCTCCCCGCGCAGCCACTTGCCCGCGAGGCTCGGACCGATCGTCACGGCCGCGATGAGAAGCAGCACGAGCACGATCCCGATCCGTCCGAGCCAGCGCAGGGCGCGGCTCCCGGAAGGACCGCCGCTGGAAGAGAGTGCATCGGCTTCGGACCTGGGGCTGTCGACGTTCGAGTCGTGGTTCATGCCCCCAATCTTGGTCGCAATTCTGCGTCCGATGAGGGCGCATAGGGCGAATTTCATGGTCACGCGCTCCGATCGAGTTCAATCTCTCCGTCGATATGCCCGAAGCTTCACCCAAACTGACCCACCCGCACCACGGTCGCCCCGGCGTCCTCCTGATCAACCTGGGCACGCCGGACGCGCCCGAGACGCCCGAGGTCCGGCGCTACCTGCGTCAGTTCCTTTCGGATCCGCGGGTGCTCGATATCAACCCCGTCGGCCGGGCGGCGCTGCTCAACCTGATCATCCTTCCGACGCGCCCCGCCAAGTCGGCGGAGGCTTACCGGGAGGTCTGGACCGACATGGGCTCGCCGCTGCTCTTCCACGGCGAAGCACTCGCGAAGGAGATCGCCCAGCACATCCCCGAGGCGGTCGTGGTCCTCGCCATGCGCTACGGCAACCCGTCGATCGCGGCGGGCCTCGCCCAGCTCCAGAAGGCAGGCTGCGACGAGATCGTGGTCTTCCCGCTCTTCCCCCAGTACGCGTCGAGCTCGACGGGCTCCGCGGTGGAAGCGATCTACGCCGAGGCGTCCAAGCTCTGGAACACGCCCTTCCTTCGCATCGTGCCGCCATTCTACGACGACCCGGAGTTCATCGAATCGTTCGCCGAGGTCGCGCGCCCCGTTCTCGACGAGATGCAGCCCGACCACGTCCTTTTCAGCTACCACGGGCTCCCCGAGCGCCACGTGACGAAGAGCGACGCGACCGGCCAGCATTGCCTGAAGACCCCCGACTGCTGCGAGTCGATCGGCTTCGCGAACCGCCAGTGCTACGGCGCCCACTGCCACGCGACGACCGCCGCCATCCAGAGCGCGCTCGAGCTCAACCCCACGCACGTCTCCGCCGCCTACCAGTCGCGGCTCGGCCGAACCCCATGGCTCCGTCCCTACACGGACTTCGAGGTGGTGGAGCTGGCGAAGCGCGGCGTGAAGAAGCTCGCCGTCTTCTGCCCTTCCTTCGTGGCCGATTGCCTGGAAACGATCGAGGAGATCGGGATCCGGGCGGAAGAGGACTTCAAGAAGGCGGGCGGAGAAGAGCTTCGGCTCATCCCCTCCCTGAACTCGTCCGAGCGGTGGGTGCGCGGCGCGACCAAGATCGTCCGCCGACATCTACCGGTCCGCTGAGCGATCGCGTCCGCGACATGCCGTCGCTGGAGCCTGGACGCTCGCCCTCCCCGAGAGACATGACATTTCTGCCATGAAATGTGGCGGACCTGCCTCCGCCTTGCGTTCAGAGGAGTAGACAGGTGACCCGAACCTTCGGGCGCCCGTTCCATCGTCTACCGAGATCGACCCACGGGGTAACTCTGGCTGATTGGAGGGAGAACTTGCACTCCCGCCGCGCCCGCTTACGCGGGTTTCTCAGCCGGGGGAAACGCCTGCCAGAGCCTCTGCCGCCCTGATTGAGTCGATCCGGGGGAAGCTAGACGATCGGATCGGGCCCCGCAGTGAATCGGGAGAGATGCGTCCTGCTCGTATCAGGACGAAGCTGCCGCCTGCCAACCAGCCCCGGCGCCCCCCTATCCATGGGAGGCGCAGGGGCTCATTTTTTCGGCTGCATCTGCGCGCGAGTCCCTGGCCCATGGCGGTATCGCGACGCCCTGCCACGCCCAGTTTCGGGGCGCCCTCGATACATATCAACTTATTGGGATATCAACAGATCGAGAAATGCCGATGAGCTAGGATTCGCCCTCGCGCGCCCCAGCCCATCCACATGAGCCTCACCCATACCTCCCGCCTGCTCAAGACCCTCGGTGACGAGACCCGTCTGCGGGTGCTCAACCTCCTGCGTAAAGGGGAACTCGCGGTCTCCGAGCTCCAGGAGATCCTGAACATGGGCCAGAGCCGGATCTCCACCCAGCTCACCCAGCTCAAGGACGTCGGGCTTGTCATCGACCGCCGCGCGGGACGTCGCAGCTACTACAGCCTCGCCTCCACCGGGCCGGTCGAACTCCTGACCACGGTCCTCGACGGCTCGGACCTCGAGTCCGAGTTCCGCGCCGACGACGCGGGCTACCTCGGCGTCATGGAGCGCCGCCGACGCGAGTCACGTTCGTACTTCGACCGCGTGGCCGCCGCCTTCGGCGAGCAGGTCCTCCCGGGCCGCACCTGGGAAGGCCTCGCCCGCGGCCTCCTGCGCCTCGCACCCCGCGGCAAGTACGTGGACCTCGGCATCGGGGACGGCATGCTGACGCTCATGCTGGCCGAGATCGCCGAATCGGTCACCGCGGTGGACCTGAGCCCCGAGATGCTGACCCAGCTCACCACGCGCGCCCGGGCGAAGAGCATCACGAACATCGAAACGGTCGAAGCCGACATCGAGTCCCTGCCCCTCGGGGACGAGTCCTACGACGTCGCCGTCCTCAGCCAGGCGCTCCACCACGCCAGCGACCCGGTCGCCGCCCTCGGCGAGGCGCGCCGCATCCTCCGGCCAGGCGGCAAGCTCCTCGTGCTCGACCTCCTCGCCCACGGCGAGGACTGGGTCCGCGACCGCCTCCAGCACAGGCACCTCGGTTTCACCGAGGTCGACCTCAAGCGTCTTTGCCGCGAAGCCGGCTTCGACGACGTGTCGATCGAGCGCGCAGCGCGCGATCCACAGCCCCCCCACTTCATGACGCTCCTCGCAACCGGCACCGCTGCCCGAGCTCCCCTGGCGACCTCTCCCCTCCGATGACTCTCATTTCCAAACGCACCACCACCCTCGCCGCCGCCTCCGCCGAGCGCGCACGGTTCGACGACATCCTGGCCAAGCGTCTCCTCGTGCTCGATGGCGCGATGGGCACGATGATGCAGAAGAAGGGGCTGGAGGAGGCCGACTATCGGGGCACGCGTTTCGAGGACGCCACCGCGCACCTGAAGGGCAACCACGACCTGCTGTCGATCACGCGGCCCGACGTGCTGCGCAGCGTGCATGACGCGTTCTTCGCGGCCGGCGCCGACATCATCGAGACCAACACGTTCAGCGCGACGCGCATCGCCCAGGCCGAGTACGGTCTCGAGGACGCAGCGCGGGAAATCAACCTCGCCGCCGCCAGAATCGCACGCGAGTCCGCCGACGCGTGGACGCTCCAGACGCCGGACCAGCCGCGCTTCGTCGCGGGCGCGGTCGGGCCGACGAGCAAGACCCTGTCGCTGTCCGAGCGGGTCGACGAGCCCGCGTTCCGCTCGATCACGTTCGAAGAGCTGAAGGCCGCCTACAAGGAACAGGCCATCGCGCTGCTGGAGGGCGGCGTCGACCTGCTCCTCGTCGAGACCATCTTCGACACGCTGAACTCGAAGGCCGCCATCGTCGCCATCGACGAGGCGTGCACGGACTTCGGCCGCAGGCCACCGCTCATGCTCTCCGTCGCGATCACCGACGCCTCGGGGCGGACGCTCTCGGGCCAGACGGTCGATGCGTTCTGGAACTCGGTCGCGCACGCGCAGCCGCTTTCGGTGGGCGTGAACTGCTCGCTCGGCGCCCGCGACATGCGCCCCTACGTGCAGGAACTCAGCCGCGTCGCCCCTTGCTACGTTTCGAGCTACCCGAACGCGGGCCTGCCGAACGCCTTCGGCGAGTACGACGAGGCCCCCGAAACCACCGGCAAGCTCGTCACCGAATTCGCGGAAAGTGGCATCGTCGACATCGTCGGCGGCTGCTGCGGCACGACGCCCGAGCACATCGCGAAGATCGCCGAGGGCGCGCGCCGCGTGTCCGAGGACACCGGGCCCCGCCGCGACCGGACGGGCGCGCGCGAGCTGCGTGAGAGGAAAGCGTTCTTCTCCGGCCTGGAGACGCTCGCCGTCGACGAGGACACGAACTTCCTCATGGTCGGCGAGCGCACCAACGTCACCGGCTCGGCGCGCTTCCGCCAGCTGATCACCGCGAACGACTACGAGGGCGCGCTCAGCGTCGCCCTCGACCAGGTCCGCAGCGGCGCGAACGTCATCGACGTCAACATGGACGAGGGCATGCTCGACTCCGAGCACGCGATGACCACGTTCCTGAACCTGATCGCCACGGAGCCCGAGATCAGCCGCGTGCCGATCATGATCGACAGCTCGAAGTGGACCGTGATCCAGGCGGGCCTGCGCTGTCTCCAGGGCAAGGGCATCGTGAACTCGATCTCGCTGAAAGAGGGCGAGGCCGATTTCCTCGGGAAGGCGCGCGAGATCCGCTCCTTCGGCGCGGGCGTCGTCGTCATGGCGTTCGACGAGGACGGCCAGGCCGCCGAGGCCGACCGCAAGGTGGCGATTTGCAAGCGCTCCTACGACCTGCTCGTGGACGAGGTCGGCTTCGAGCCGAAGGACATCATCTTCGATCCCAACATTCTGGCGATCGGCACGGGCATCGAGGAGCACGCGAACTACGGCGCGGCCTTCATCGAGGCGACGGCCGAGATCAAGCGCCAGTGCCCTGGCGCGAAGATCTCCGGCGGCGTCAGCAACCTGTCGTTCTCGTTCCGCGGCAACAACGTGGTGCGCGAGGCGATCCATTCGGCGTTCCTGTACCACGCGATCCGCGCGGGCATGGACATGGGCATCGTCAACGCGGGGATGATCCAGGTCTACGAGGACATCCCCAAGGAGCTGCTCACCCGCGTCGAGGACCTGATCTTCAACCGCCGCGCTGACGCCACCGAGCGCCTCATGGAGCACGCCGCGACCATCACGGGCGGCGGCAAGGTGCGTGAGGTCGACCTCTCCTGGCGAGAGGCGGCGGTGCAGAAGCGCCTGGAGCACGCGCTCGTCCACGGTATCGTCGACTACATCGAGGCTGACACGGAGGAGGCGCGCACCCAGTACGCGCGCCCCCTGGAGGTCATCGAAGGCCCGCTGATGGACGGCATGCGCGTGGTCGGCGACCTCTTCGGCGCGGGCAAGATGTTCCTCCCCCAGGTGGTGAAGAGCGCGCGCGCGATGAAGAAGGCGGTCGCGGTCCTGGAGCCCTACATCGAGGAGGAGAAGGCCCAGCTGCTCGCCGCGGGCGGCGGGGCGCAAGGTGACCAGCCCGAGAAGAAGAGCGGCGGCGTCGTCGTCATGGCAACGGTCAAGGGCGACGTCCACGACATCGGCAAGAACATCGTGGGCGTGGTGCTCGGCTGCAACAACTACGAGGTGATCGACATGGGCGTCATGGTCCCGTGCGACAAGATCCTCGAGAAGGCGCGCGAGGTGGACGCGGACATGATCGGCCTCTCGGGCCTCATCACGCCGAGCCTCGACGAGATGGTCTTCGTGGCGAAGGAGATGCAGCGCGAAGGCTTCGAGATTCCCCTCCTCATCGGTGGCGCGACGACGAGCCCCCAGCACACGGCCGTGAAGATCGCGCCGAACTACAGCCACCCGGTGCTGCACGTGCACGACGCGTCGCGCTCGGTGAACGTCGTCTCGGACCTGCTCGACGAGGAGCGCCGCGTGACCACGGACGCCGCGAACCGCGAGAAGCAGAACAAGATCCGCGAGACGTGGAAGCTGCGCCAGGAGCGCCCGCTCCTCTCCCACGAGCGCGCGGTCGAGAATCGCCAGACCCACGCATGGGCCCCCGAAGAGGTCTCCAGGCCCTCGTTCACGGGCCGCCGCATCGTGCGCGACATCCCGCTCACCGAGCTGGTGCCGCTCATCGACTGGACGATGTTCTTCCTCGCGTGGGAGCTGAAGGGCAAGTACCCGCAGATCCTCGATGATCCCAAGCAGGGCGAGGCAGCGCGCGAGCTGTTCGAGAACGCGACCGCGATCCTGAAGACGATCGTGGACAACGATTCGCTGCAGGCCGAGGCCGTCTACGGCTTCTGGCCGGCGTGGACCGAGGGCGAGGACGTCGTGCTCGGTGATCCCGACTCGCGGACGACCGAGACCGCGCGCTTCCCGATGCTCCGCCAGCAGCAGGTCCACCCGGACGACCGTCCGAACAAGAGCCTCGCGGACCTCGTCGCGCCAAAGGACGTCGCCGTCGAGGACCACCTGGGCCTCTTCAACGTGGCGGTCCACGGCGCGGATGTCCTGGCCGCGAAGTTCGAGAAGGAGGGCAACGACTACGACGCGATCATCGTTAAGGCCCTCGCCGACCGCCTCGCGGAGGCCTCCGCCGAGTGGACGCACCGCCGGGCGCGGATCGACTGGGGCTACGAGCGCGAGGATGACTTCGCCGTGAAGGACCTCCTGAACGAGGACTTCCGCGGCATCCGCCCCGCGTTCGGCTACCCCGCGTGCCCGGACCACAGCCAAAAGCCGCTGCACTTCGAGCTCCTCCAAGCGAACGAGATCGGCTGCGCTCTCACGGACCACATGGCGATGACCCCCGCCGCGTCGATCAGCGGCTTCTACTTCGGCCACCCCGAAGCGAAGTATTTCGGCGTGGGCCGGATCGACAAGGACCAGGTCGAGGACTACGCGAAGCGCGCGGACCTGCCGGTGGAGACAGCGGAGAAGTGGCTGGCCCCGTGGCTGGCGTACGACATCTGATCGAAATTTGGCGGCGCCGCCAGCGGCACCACGAAACGTGGCGGATCTGGGTCGGGTTCGGTACCGCCAGGTTCGGTACCGCCAGAATCCGTGTATCGACGGCGCCAAGCTCCGCTACGCTCGGAAGATGAAATCCGCCCTCCTCGGAGCGTCCGCCCTGGCCGCGGGCCTCGCCTTGATAATGACGCTCGGGCTCCCCGGCACGGCTGGAACCACGCCCTCCTGGGGCCAGCAGGGATCGGCTGGAACCTCGACCGGGCAAGCCGAAGCCACGGGCGACATCGCATGGCGCACCGACCTCGCCGCCGCCACGGCCGAAGCGCGCCGCACGAAGCGGCCGCTGCTCGCGGTCTTCCGCTGAGAGCCATGAAGGGACTGCGCGTCCTTCGACGAACAGGTCGTTCGTCGCCCCACTCCTGAACTCGCGAAGCTCTACGCCGACTTCGTCCCCCTGCGTGTCACCGACATGCGCGGCATCGACCTCTCACGCTGGACCTTCGACTGGGATCTGACCTTTGCGGTCCTGACCGTGCATCCCGATGGCACCGTCCTCCATCGCTATGGCGGACGGGACTCCCGCGAGCCGGATCACTGGCTCACCGAGGCTTCCTACCGCCGCTTCCTCACCGCCAGCCTCGAAGCCCATCGTCAGCACGAGCCCCGGGAGATCCCGACGACTTCCGAGGAGCCCATCACGATCGACTCGATCCCTTCGTTCGCCGAACGCGACAAGGGCGCGTGCATCCACTGTCACTCGGCGCTCCCCGCGCTACGGATCGAAGCGCAGTACCTCGACACCTGGACGCGCGATGACCTCTGGGTCTACCCGCCACCGTCGAAGATCGGCCTCGATCTCGATCGCGATGACCAGGCGTTGATCACGGCCGTCGCGCCCGACTCCTTTGCGGCGCGCGCGGGTCTGCGCTCCGGCGACCGCCTGACGAGCGTTGCCACCGCGACCGACCTGATGGCGGTGCTGAACGGTCTCCCGAACGCCGCGACCGCGCTCGCGCTGCCCTTCGAGCGCGCGGATGAAGCCGCGCCGCGACTCGCCAACGTCGAGCTCCCCGCAGGCTGGAAGACCTACACGCCCGCAGAATTTGCGTGGCGTCCTTCGAAATGGGGCCTCTCCCCTGCGCCCGGCTTCGGCGGCCCTGTTTTGAACGCAGACCAGCTCGCCGAAGTCGGCCTGCCCGCAGGCACCTTCGCGTTCGAGGTCGACTACCTCGTCACCTGGGGCGAGAACCAGAAGGTCGGGAAGGCGGCGGCCGCCGCCGGGATCCACGAGGGCCTGATCGTCCTGGGTACGGAGTCGAAGCGAGACTTCCTGTCGATCGATCACTTCCACGCATGGTGGAGACTGAGCGTGAGTCCTGGCTCGACCGTCCGCGTCGCAGTCTGGAACGCCGGCGCCGTGGAAATCATCCCGATCCCGATCTCGCTCAGATAGTCTCCAAGGGGACGCTGACGCAGCGTCCCGGAAGACCCAACCTGCGCCGCTTCGCCCCTGCCATCTGCCTCGTTCTGCCATGAAAATCCGCTCGATGCCTCTCGTGCCCCTCGCTCTCGTCGCGTCCCTGGCGTCCCTGGTGCCGCTCGCCTCGGCTCAGGCCGTCTTCGTGGTGGACGATGACCCGGGGGCCGGCGTCACCCACAGCACGATTGCGGCGGCTCTTGCGGTCGCAGGGCCCCTGGACCGCGTGGACGTTCGGCCAGGCACCTACGGCCGCTTCGACCTGGTTCGCCCCACGCGACTCATGGGCGAGGCGGGCGTCGTCGTCACGGGCGAGAGCCGCATCATCAACCTGCCCGCGAGCTCGACCACCGTCGTGACGGACCTGGAGCTGGAGCGCCTCATCATGAGCACGTGCGCCGGCACGGTGCTCCTCGATGCGCTGACCGTCACCGCCGGACACTCGTCGTTCCGCGCCGCCGCCTGCGACGACGTGCGCGTGCGCGCTCTCGTCGCCGCGCCGCCGCTCGCCACGGGCCCTGCGCTGGTCGAGATCTCCGCCTCGCGCGTTCAGTTCGACGACTGCCTCATCCAGGCCGGCCCCGAGTCCGACCGTGACAACGGCCAGCACGGACTGACCGCCGTCAACAGCTCGTTCGTCCACTTCACTGGCACCACCGTGACCGGCGGACGCGGCGGCGACTACACCGACCCCGCCGCTCCGGGCCAGGCCGGCCTCGGTGGTAACGGCCTCAGCGTCAACAGCTCGGACATCCGCCTCGTCGGCTCCACGGTCATGGGCGGCGGCGGCGGCCTCGACCTGACCCAGCCCTTCGGCGACGCGCCGAACGGTACGGGCTTCCGCTCGTGCGGCGGACTGCACGACCGCTGGGACACGATGATCAGCGGCGGCAACGAGCCGATGAACAGCAACGCCCAGGGCCCGGTCGAGAACTTCACCTGCGGCGCGGCCTACAACGGTGGGGCCACGCTTCCCGGTTTCTATCTCACGGGGACGACGTTCCTCCCGGGCAGCCCGGTCACGATGACGATGCGCTCCGGCGCGGGCGGCCAGCTCACGATCATCCTCGGACGCATCCCCGTCTCGATCCCCGTGATGGGCAGCCGCATCCCTCTGCTCGTCCAGCGCGCGCGCTCGGCCCCGCTCGGCACCGTGCCGATCTCCGGCGAGATCACGATTCCGTTCGCGGTCCCCGGCCCGCTCACCCGCGGCACGGTCATGTTCCTTCAGACGGAACGGGACAGCGCCATCAACGGACTCGAGATGTCGAACGCCACCGCGATCATCGTTCGATAGACGCAGAGGAATCCAGGAGAAGTCCCGCGCGCAAGACTTCAGCTCTTCGAGAGAGCCGCTCATCGAGCATCGAGAGAGCCTTCGAGAAGCGAGGCGTCCCACTGGTGGGACGCCTCGCTTCTTCCATGCAACGGGCGCGCCTTGCCCCATGAAGGATTCGCGAAGCAGCTCGGGAATTGCCCCCTTGCGGGATACGGAGACCTCACCTAGCGTCGGACCTGTGTCGCCGATGTGGGTCGGCGACGCTCTTTTCCACTTCGCCTCTCCCTTGCCCCAGGAGCCTATGCTTCTCCAGCCTCTTCACGCGGCCACCGTTCCGCTGGTACTTGCAATCGCCAGCGCCGCTGCCAGCAGCACTCCTCTCTTCGCACAGACGACGAACCCAGAACCTGTCACTCCCATCCCGACGCGCACGTTCATTCCCGTGCAGTCGGGCCCGAACGCACCCGCCCAGGAAGTCGCGCTCTACGCACCCGGCCGAGTGCTCATCCAGGTCACAGCGCGCGCACGCGACGCCTCGGACCTCGAGCCGCAGTACCAGCCGACAGGCCGCACGGCGGCGCCCGTCACGGGCATCCCGGAGCTCGATCGTGAGCTGATCGCCGCTGGCGTCACCGACGTGCGGCGCGCCCTCATCGATGCCCAGAACGAGGTGATGCGCGACGAACTCGGGCTCGATCGCTGGTACATGGCCGAGGTCGACGCGCGCGTCGATATCGAGGCCCTCAGCCAGCGCCTGCGCGCCCTCGACAGCGTCCAGGACGCGAACCCGGACCTCACGGCGTTCCCCATGGACGTGCCGAACGATCCCCTGCACTCCGCGCACTGGGGTCACAACAACACCGGGCAGATGCTCGACTTCTGCTGGGGCTGCGGCGGGCACCCCGGCGGATCCCCGGTCGGCACCCCCGGCTTCGATTCCAGCGCCCAGGCGGCCTGGGACGGCACCCAGGGTCACGGATCGGCCTCGGTGGTCATCGCGATCATCGACTCCGGCGTGGACGCAGGCCACCCCGACCTGCGCCAGGTCGCTGGCTACGACTACGGCGACAACGACTCGAACCCGACCGATAACTCCGCCCAGGCCGGTCACGGAACTGCCTGCGCCGGCGTCGCGGCTGCGATCAACGGCAACGGCATCGGCGTCGCGGGCGCCGCAGGCGGCTGCTCGATCATGCCGCTCAAGGTGGCGAACAGCGCGGGCAGCATGAGCTTCAGCTCGATCGCCAACGCCCTGATCCACGCGGCCGATAACGGCGCGGACGTGGCGTCGCTCAGCCTCGGCGCCGCGACCACCAACGAGCCGACGACCTCCAGCGCGATCACCTACGCGAACAACGCGGGCGTGACGATCCTGGCGGCGACGGCCAACAGCAACAAGTCGACCATCGACTTCCCGGCCAACCACCAGCTCGTGATCGGCGTCGGCGCCGCGTCGCCGTGCGGCGAGCGCAAGCGCGCGTCGAACCTCTCCAGCGAGCTCAACCCCGGCGTCACCGCCGACCCCAACGGCTACACCTGCGACGGCGAGCGCTGGTGGGGCTCCAACTACGGTCCGAACTCCCAGGACGCCGCGGGCGCCGTCGACGTGATCGCGCCGACGATCCTGCCGACGACCGACATCCAGGGCTCCGCGGGCTACGACTCGGGCAACTACAGCGGCTACTTCAACGGCACGTCGTGCGCGACGCCGTACGCGGCGGGCGTCTGCGGCCTGATCCTCTCCAAGAACCCGGGCTTCACGCCGGCCCAGGTGCGCGCGCAGCTCACCTCGACCTGCGATGACGTGACGAGCGTCGAATCGGGCGCAGGCTGGGACCGTTACACGGGCTACGGCATGGTGAACGCCCAGGCGGCCGTCGCCTCGGGTGGCGGCGGAGGCGGCGGCACGGGCCCGACCTACGCGTCGCTCCCCTACTCCACCGGCTTCGAGTCGGGCACGCTCGACGACTCGTGGACCGTGGCGCTCGGCGCCGAGGGCCGCGTGGTCATCACGACGGCCAACGCGCCGTTCGCTGGCTCGCGCCACCTCCGGATGGACGACACCACCGGCAACAACACCTATAGCCAGAACGAGGCCGCGCTGCACCTCGACCTCAGCGGCGAGTCCCAGGTCGCGCTCAGCTTCCGCTGGAAGGAGATCGGCGACGAGACCCACAGCCAGGACGGCATCTACTTCTCCAGCAACGGCGGCGGCTCCTACGTGAAGGTGCACAACCTGAACGGCGGGTCGACGACCAACAACACCTGGCAGCTGGTGAACCTCGACCTCGACGCACTCGCAGCGAGTGCGGGCCTTCCGCTCTCCAGCACGTTCGTGGTGAAGTTCCAGCAGTACGACAACTACCCGGTCAACTCGGACGGCTTCGCCTTCGACGAGGTCTCCGTCACCGCCTCCGATGGCGGCGGCGGCGGCGGCGGCAGCCCTGGATACGCCAACCTCCCCTACTCGACCGGCTTCGACACGGGTTCGCTCGACTCGTACTGGCAGGTGACTGAAGGCGCCCAGGGTCGCATCCGCGTCACGACGGCGAACGGCCCCCAGGCGGGCACGCACCATCTCACGATGGACGACTCCGTCAGCGGCGGCTCCTACAGTCAGAACGAGGCGTGGCTGAAGCTGAACCTCGGCAGCACATCCCAGGCGACGCTCTCCTTCCGGTGGAAGCACTTCAACGACGAGAGCCACACCCAGGACGGCGTGTTCATCTCCAGCAACGGGGGCGCGACCTTCACCAAGATCTACAACCTCTACGGGGGCTCGACCCCGTCGAACTCGTGGCAGGCGGTGACCCTTGACCTCGACCAGCTGGCCGCCAGCAACGGCGTCGCCCTGACCGGGACCTTCGTGGTGAAATTCCAGCAATATGACAACTACCCGATCAGCTCCGACGGGATGTGTATCGACACGGTATCGGTGAACTGATTCCCGGAATCGGGACGGAGACCCGGGCCCGACAGGGAAGTCCCCGGGTCTCCGCCGCTGGGAACATTCCGTAGAGTCTCATCCAACGCGCCGCTCCCCGCGAAGCGCTGGATGAGATGTTTGCATTCTGGAGAAAAGACCCCGTTGCCCGGCTCCGCAAGGAGTACGAGGCGTGCATGGCCGAGGCCATCGAGCTGCAGCGCAAGGGCGATATCCGCGGGTTCGCGGCGAAGTCCGAAGAGGCCGATGAGCTGGAGAAGAGGCTCGTGGAGGCCGAGATTGCTGCGGGAACCGATACGAAGAAAAGGAGCGGTTGACGCACCCCGCCTTATCGGATGGCTCCCGGGCTCCGATAAGGTAGGAGCATGAACGGAGCTGACATTCTGGCCCGCTGGGAAAGCGCGAAGGGCTCGGCCCTGAAGCGCGCGCTCTTCAGCAAGGCCCTCGGGATCGCGGTTCCCTATTCGGGCACCATCCGGCCGAAGATCCTCGAGCTGGAGCCCGGACGGTGCAAGGTCGCCATGGACGACCGCCGGCGGGTCCGCAACCACCTGCGCTCGATCCACGCGATCGCGCTGGTGAACCTCGGCGAGGTGTCGAGCGGGCTGGCATTGCTCACCGGCCTGCCGCCCGACGCGCGCGGGATCGTCAAGGGGCTCTCCATCGAGTACCGGAAGAAGGCGCGCGGACGGCTGATCGCGACCTGCGAGGCGAACCCGCCCACGGACAACGCCGAGCGCGACATCACCGTGATCGCGCACATCATGGACGCCGAGGGTGACGAGGTCGCGACGGTCAGCGTGAACTGGCGTGTGGGACCTGTGCCCACCCAGGGCGGCACCCGAAAAGAAGCTCCGGGGAGGAAGGAATCATGAGCGAGCACCCGGCCGACGAATTCTGTCGCCTCACCGGCGCGGAGGTGCCGCTCATCTGCGGCGCCATGTACCCGTGCAGCAACCCCGAACTCGTGGGCGCGGTGGCCGCGGCGGGAGCGATGGCGATCGTCCAGCCGCTCTCGCTCATCTACGTGCACGGCCGCGACTTCCGCGAGGGCATCCAGGAGATCAAGACGCTGAGCGGCGGCCGCCCCTTCGGCTTCAACGCGATCATCGAGAAGTCGGCGAAGTCGTACGAGAACCGGATGCGCAGCTGGATCGACATCGCGCTCGAGGAAGGCGTGCGCTTCTTCGTGACCGCGCTGGGCAATCCGGACTGGGCCGTCGAGAAGGTGCACGCGGCGGGCGGGATCGTCTTCCATGACGTGACGGAGCTGAAGTGGGCGCAGAAGGCGAAGGACGCGGGCGTGGATGGCCTGATCTGCGTGAACGGCCGCGCGGGCGGTCACGCGGGCACGAAGTCGCCGCAGGAGCTCTTCGACACCCTCTCCCCCCTCGGCCTCCCCCTCGTGGCAGCCGGCGGCGTCGGCGACGAGGTCCGCTACGTCGAGACCATGTCGATCGGCTACGGCGCGGTCCAAATGGGCACGCGCTTCATCGCCACGAACGAGTGCAAGGTCCACCAGGACTACTGGGACGCGATCCTGAGAGCCGAGGAGTCGGACATCGTCCTGACGGAGCGCCTCTCGGGCGTGCCGGTCTCGGTGATCAACACGCCGCTCGTCCAGAAGGTCGGAACGAAGGCGGGCCCGATCGCGCGCCGCCTCCTCAAGGGCCGCAGAACGAAGCACTGGATGCGAACGATCTACGCGCTGAAGTCCCTGCGAGAGCTGAAGCACTCGATCAAGAAGGGCGTCAGCTACAGCGACGTGTGGCAGGCGGGCAAGAGCGTGGGCGGTATCCACGGAGTGGAGCCAGCGGCCGCCGTGGTGAAACGCTTCGATGCCGCGTGGAAGGCAGCGCGGGCCCCCGAAGAGAGCCCCCGATAAGAGCCTTCGCGAGGCGCGTCATCGGAGTGGGCAAGATATCGCCCGGGCTGCGCCCGCGGAATCCGCTCCAATGCCCTCCATGGCCAAGAAGACTCCCAAGAAGGACGGCAAGGACAAGCTCTTCGTCGACCTGATCGCCGCAGCGATGGCCTTCAAGAGCCGCCGCCTCTGGGAACACGCGGACTCGGACGATCCGATCTCGGTCCGGCTCGAAGGCGAGGAGCACCCCCTCATCGTGTCGGTGCTCGGGAGTGCGGGCATGGAGGTCGGGGTCTCGATCATTCGCGGCCCGAACGCCATGAGGTTCTTCGAGGACGTGCTGCTCGCGGGCGGGGCCGTCGACCCCGGGTACGAGTGCGAGCTGCTCTCGATGACCTTCGACCCGCGCTCTTCCCTGCCCCCGGAGTTCCTGAGCCCGATCGAGGGCTCGGGCCGCGTCTTTGGCAAGGACGCCTCGGTCCCGAGCTTCGTCGAGGCCGCGCTCGGCAAGAAGCCGGGTCCCATGTCCCGGCCGGGGATCCGGCTCGTTCTCGTGGTGCTGCAGGCGCTGCTCCTGGCCTCGGCAGGCGGAAAGCTCATCCCGCGCCGATGGGACTGGCGGCGGCGGGTCCTGGAGCTGTCCCTGGAGGGCAAGGGCAAGAAGGCGAAGGTCCATGACTCGGTCGTGGTCTGGCCGGAGAGCGGCGACGGGGAGAGTGAGGACGCAGGCACGGAATCCACGGTGGCATCGGCGGTCCTGGGCAAGCGCTGGTACGACGAAACGGCGGCAGCGGAGCCAACGAACTGCGTCTGGGGCGTGGCGACCCTGGCCTCGCCGGGAATCGAGAACGATCCGAGGGACCTGGAGGTCGTCCTGGCCCGCGACGAGCGGACGGGCTTGATGCTGACCCCGCAGATCGTCGAGGCAGGCCACCCCGAGGAGCTGGCCGATGCGTTCCTGGAGCTGTTCAAGGCAGAGCTGCCCGACGACGACCACCGGCCTGGACTCCCGAAGCAGGTGAACTTCCTCCAGAAGCGCCCCGCGCTTCAGCTCGGCACCGCCCTCGACGCTCTCGGCGTGAAGTTCACGGTCGATCCCGATCAGGAGGAGCTGGTGGAAGCCGTGAACCGACTTCGGGAGAGCTTCTACCAGCGGGAACCCGACAGCCTCTCCGATGGCGGCCCCGACTCGATCCATGAGTGGAAGGCGGCGGACAAGCGCTTGACGGAGAGCCTTTTCAGGGCAGGCCGTATCACCAAGACCACGATGTTCAAGGAGCGACTCCTCGCGGGATTCTTCGGTGATGCGATCGAGGGCATGGAGCTCCTGGAGCATGGGCGCGAGCACGGGGCCATCGATACGTACCTTGGCTGGATACTGCTGCGCTACCGGGCGCGGCCCGGCGCGCCGACGGTGGCCGAACGCCTCCGCGACCAGCGACGACTCGGCCTCCTCGAGCAGACCCTCCTTGAGGCGCGGATCGAAGCGAAGGCGATCGTCGGGCGCGTCGTGTCGACGGACCCGGGCGCGTCGCTGGAGATCGAGAACAGCCTGACCGGCGAGAGGCACACGGTGCACGACCTCACGATGTCGAAGACCGCGAGCGTGAACGACGGTCTGATCGTGGAGCTCTTCCCGGTGAAGGAGTGGACCTTCGCCTCTCTGGTGGGCCCATCGATCCCGCCCTTCGCCATACCGCAGACGCTGCAGCAGCTGGAGTCGCGCGGGATCGAGTTCGAGGACGGCTGCATGGTCGGGGATCGCAGCGGGCTGGGCGAGCTCTACCTGTTCGAGGTGCCGATGCCGATTGTCAGGAACCAGGACGGCGACGTCATCGAGCCGATGACCCTGACGTTCAAGATCGAGCCGGGGACCGACGTGGCCGCGCTCCTCGAGGAGCTGCCCGAGGTTTCGATGAACTCCGACGGCACGTGGGCCATGGTCCAAGAGTGGGAGACCTCCGACCCATTCGGTACCTTCGACGCAGGCTCCTCATCCCCTGGGGACGGCCTGGTGCTGGCTGAATTCGAGGTCGTGGCCGACGAACTCCTGGCCCACGTGGACTCGGGCAAGCGCGCGCTCGCGGTGAAGGAACAGCTCGGCTCCCTCCGTGGCCTGCGCTACGCCCACACGAGATCGACCCCGACGCCACCACCCGGGAAGCGTCCGGCGGGGATGACGCCACCCAGCGACATGGGCCTGGGCTTCTCCGGAAGCGGCTCTTAGGGCCTCCCGCCCGAGGTCGCGGCGCAGCTGGAGACGATCCTCCACCAGCGCATGCTGGGCTGGCTGGACGAGGAGATCCCGGCCCTCGGCGGCAAGACGCCTCGAGAGGCAGCCAAGGACCCTGCGATGCGCCAGGAGGTGGAGCGGATGATCCGAACCTTCCCGGATGCCACAGGCCCGACGGGCACGGTGAAGGCGCCGCGGGCGGCGATGCTCGGGAGCTCGGGGGCGGAGATCGGGATGTCGGTGCTCCGCGGCGAGCTGGCATGTGAGGGCTTCGAGGAGGTGCTCCTCGTCGGAGGAAGACTGGCGGCGGACGCGCCCTGCGACACGCCACTCCTGAGCTTCGAGAAACCGATCGAGATGGAGCGCGAGTACCTGCGGCCGATCCAGGGCTCCGGCCGTGTGTTCGGTCACCACTCACTCGCACCGATCTTCCTGACCAAGGTCCCGGGGGAGCCTTCGCGCCCGATGACGAGGCCGGAGCTGCGACTTATGCTGGCGGTCCTGAAGACGTTGGTGGCCGCCGTCGTCTCCGACCAGATGCACCAGCTGCCATGGGACGAGAAGCGCCAGACGGTGGAGTTCGCGCTGGAGGGCAAGGGGAAGAAGGCGACCGTCATCCGCTCGACCCGCACGTGGCCGCCGCCGCGGCCGGAAGAAGTGCGCGAGGTGCGACGGCCGACCCTTTCCCAGCGCTGGCACGACGTGACGAGCTCCGCACCCCGCACGGGTGCGAAGTGGGACCTGATGCTCGTCCCCTCGCCGCCGGTCGAAGGGGACCCCAGGCCCGCGGAGCTCCTGCTGGTCCAGGACACCGAAACGGGATCGATCTACGAGCCGGGGGTGGTCGTCGAGGGCGACCCGGACGAGCTGGCCGAGGCACTCGCCTACCTGTTCGAAGCGGGCCCCAGGCACGGGGAGGGCAGCCCCGGCCTGCCCGCGAAGATCGCCTTTGTGAACCCGCGCCCGATGCGCCAGATGCGCGCCGCCCTGGAAGACCTCTCCATCGAGGTCACCGTGGACCCGGACAAGTCCAATCTTCTGGCCCGCCTCGCCCAGATCTCGGCCGTCCTGGAGGAGGCCAACCTGTCGGAGGACCACCTCGGAGGGTGTTGCGAGTAGCTGGACCTTCTGAGCCTCGCGCTCCAGATCCAGCCCCGGGGCGCCGACCTACTGGATTTCCACGGTGACCGTGCCGTCCGCGTCCATCGTGAACGTGGACGTCTCGGAGGGGTTGCCGTCGAAGAAGAAGTCGCCAGGCGTCTCCATGTAAACGACCACGGAGCCGTTCGTTCCCGTGGCGGTCACGGTCACGCTCGTGCCGTCCGGGATCACGAGCGTCTGCCCATCCGTGACGGTCATGGGGCCGCTGCCGGTGTCCGCGGTCACCGTACCGGTGCCGAAGATGTCGATCGTGAACGAGAGGTTCCAGTCGGTCGAGCCGCCGGTTCCGCCGCCGCCAGCGTTCGATTCCACCGTCACGGAGTGCGCGTCGATGCCGCCGTCGAGCATCGCCTGCTCGAGGCTGCCGTTCGACGCGCTGATCGCCTGGATCGCGGCGGGGTAACCGCTCACGTTCTCCAGCGCGAAGAGTTCCAGCTCGTACTCGATCAGGTCGTAGCTCGTCCGCACGTCCGACATGGAGGTCGGCAGCCCCGGAACGCTCACGGACGTCGCGCTCGGATCGAACCAGGCGGTCCAATCGACCCGCTTGCCAGTGAGCGTCGTGTACGCGACCTTCGCCCGTCCGATGTCCAGCGTGCTCGCGTCCGCGCCGGCCAGCGTCCAGGAGAGCGAGCCGCCCGCCCATGCGACGTCCGACAGCCTGAGGTCGCGCGGCGACACCTGGACCGACGTGCTCGGAACGGATGTGAAGGTCGTGTACTGGCGCGTGGTGAACGCACCCGACATCTGGTGGACCACGAAGGCAGCGTCCCAGCCCGTGGGAAGCGCCAGCGTCGAGTGACCGACAATGTTCTCGAAGCCGACGCCAAAGCGCTGCGAGAACAGCACCCCGCTGCGCCGGACGACACCGCCGGCCGGGGCGAAGCTATAGGTCGGGACGGTCAACCCGAACGGGATCATCGTGAGCGCGCCCGAGGAAACGGAGATCGTCTGCATCGTGCCGTTCAGCAGCGCCGGATCCGCGTCCAGCAGGAAGCCCGCCGCCGACGGGACGTCGGACGGCGCCTCCCAGACCGGATCGCTGGGCGAGTCTTGCACGGCGACGAACGCCGAGACGAGGCCATCGTCCTGGAGCTGGCCCAGCGACACGCCGAGGAGCGAGGCCGGCTGGGCCGGGCCCACGAGGTCCTCGGGGAACGCGAAGCGCCCCGCCGAGCCCGAGATGAGGTCCGTGCCCTGGGGAACGTTCGAAGCATTGAGCTGGATGACGGGATCGCCGGACGCGCGTCCGCCGCTGATCGTCGTCATGCTGCGCGGAACGCCGAAGTAGCTGCGCAAGCGAGTCGTGTTCCCGGCTACCTCTGCCGTGGAGAACGACATCGTCGAACTCGCGAGCGTCTCGAACGAAGCGACGCCCATGGAATCGGTCTCGATGGCCTCGGCGAAAGCGCCCGAGGTCGCATCGTGGCGGATGACGAGCTCGCCCACCGCCGGATCGGTGGCCTTCCCGCCGCCGAGCACCTTCACCGAAGAGCTGCCCGCCGGGAACACGGTCACCGTGAAGTCACGCGTGAGGTCGGTGGCACCGAGTTCGACGGTCGCGGTGAGAACCGTCACGCCCTCGGCGACGGCCTCGAAGGACGTACCGGACGAGCCGATGGTCAGGGCCGCGGGGTTCGACGACGCGTACGTGACGGGGAGACCGAACACCTCGCTGGACCCCGCGTAGACCCGCGATTCCAGCGTGCCGAAGTAGCCGACATCGACGGCTCGGAGCCCGGCCGCGAGCTCCACGTCATCGATCTCGTTCAGTTGATACACGTGGATCGTCCGCGTGGCCGTGACGGTGTCGCCGGTGACGTGGACCGAGATCTCGGTCGTACCAGCGGCCAGCGTTTCGATCTGGCCGAATGCGTTGACGGTCGCGATGCCCTCGTTGCTGGAGGCCCACGTCAGCGGCAGACCCTCGAACGCGGAGTCGGATGCGTGGTAGGGAACGGCGGTGGCGAGAAGCGACCGACCGATGATCGCAGCATCGCTCGCAATCGAGAGATCGATCCGATCGATCGCGGGCGGGTTCACCGTCAGGTCGAACTGGGCTGACTCGCCAGCGGCGCTGGCTGTGATCGTGGTGGTGCCCGCGCCCCTGGGTTGAATCAGTCCGTTTGAGGAGATCGTCGCCACGCTGGGGTGGCTCGACGCCCAGGTCGGCCTCGTGTTCGGGAGCGCGAAGGAGGTGGCGATCTCGGTGACCGAGGCGTACGCCTGGAGAGTCTCGTGACGTTCGATCGTCGTCGCCGTGTTCGGCGAAGTGTTCACGCCGATCACGGGACCTGAATCTTCTGCCTCGGTCGTGAAGCGCGCGATGACCGAATAGTTCGGCGGCGGGACCGAGATCACGATCGGAGCTTCGGGCGTGAAGCGGGTGCCGAAGGCGTCGAGGAGGTCGCTGGTTCCGAGGATGGCGTACTCGGTCTGGGCCTCCAGCGGCTGGTCGAGGACGAAGCCGACCACGCTTCCGGATGGGCCCGCCTGGATGAAGGGCTCGCCGCGGACTCTCCCACCGAAGTCGAAGCGGCCGTTGTCACCCTGGAACCGGGAACTCGGGACCACCGCCAGTCCCGAGTGGAAGGAGCCGGGATCCATGAACTCGTTGAAGTTCACGCGAATGATCGAGCGAAGCGGCACATCCGTCGCGTCGTCAGCGGGTGCGCTGGAGACCACGGTCGGCGCGCCCGGGACGTCCGTCATCGGCTCGAGGACGAGGTCCACGTTCACCGCCTGATTCTGGTAACCGGACGCGGTGCCAAAGCCGCGCAGGTGCCCTGCTCCGACGGCCGTCACGTTCACGCGAGCATCGGAACCCGTGAGCCTGATCCCCGAGGTGAAGGAGCCCGAAGCGGTGAGTTGTCGGGTGTCGGCACCTTGTACGATCACGCGGACATCGGTGAGGTCTGCGCCTGACGTGTCCTTGAGGGTGCCGGTGACGGTGCCGCTCGGATACAGGTGCGGGAACCGCGCTATCATCATCGCCCGAAAGAAGTTGGACTCCTCGGCGGCCCCACGGCTCTCTGCGAGCGAGGCGCCCGCGTCCGGCAGGATGTAGCGTCCATCCGGATCGACGGTGCCGGTCCCCACGACCGTGACACCCGTTCCGTCAGGCCCGAGACCCAGGATCTCGACGCCCGTGGTGTTGGGCGCCAGACCTCCGCGGTTCGGGAGGAGCAGCGTCGGCGGGAAGTCGAAGCTGACCCCCTGGGGCTGGATCAAGAGGCCTCCGACCGGACTGTTCACTTCCGACTGGAACGCTGCCACCGCCGCCTCGGGGCGCGTCTCGCAGATCGAGAGGGTTCCGTTCGAGCCCTCGGGGAAGGTGACGACGGCGCTTCGCACGAATCGAAGGGCGGGCCCGCCATCCGGCATGGCCAGCTCCGTGCCAGCGAGGACGACGCCCTGCCCGAACTCGTCGAGTTCGAGCTGGAGCGACGCTCCGACCTCGGGCAGCGTCAAGACGCTGGTACCGAACGGCATGGCGCCCGGAACGACGGAAAACTGATCGATGCGCAGCGTCGCGAGTTCGTGCACGCGCGAGCCATCGGGCTCCATGACGGTGGAGCCGTCGATCACGAGCTCGTAGACGCCCTCGGCGATCCCGGAGATCCGATACTCGCCACTCAGGTCGACGGACCCGAGGTAGGACCTCGTTCCGCTCGTGAGTTCGACCGTGGCGCCCGTCGCGCTGTACCCAGGCCCGAGGATGGTGCCGGAGATCGTGACGAACTCGGGTTCGCCGGGGTTCGAATCCCCTCCACTGCAAGCGGAGAGGGCCGCGAGGGCGGCGAGGGAGAGGAAGGAAGCGCGATGCTTCGGTCGAGCGATGCTCATGGGGTGGCGCCCGGGGGTGGACGGGGGGTGGACCGGGGTAGGGTTGAGAACGAATGTCTCGTCGACGCCAGCAACTTCCTTGAGAGATTTCCGAGGGCCCCGACCCGCTAGACTCCCCGGGCACCTCTCTCAGGCGGTGGACACACGCTGCCCGTCCGATTCCAATTCCACCATGGCCAAGAAGACCCCCAAGAAGGACGGCAAGGACAGGCTCTTCGTCGACGTCGTCGAGACCGCGGTCGAGTTCCACAAGCGCCGGCTCTGGCACCACGTGGACTCCGCCGACCCCATCTCGATCCGCGTGGAGGGCGAGGAGCATCCGCTCGTCTGCTTCGTGCTCGGGCACGGGGGCGTGGAACTCGGCGTGTCGGCCCTGCGGGGCGAGCACGCGATGGAGGGCTTCGAAGAGGTCATCCTCACGGGCGGGAGGCTCGCGTCGGACGCCCCCTGTGATCTCCTGCTCCTGAGCTTCGAGATCCCGACCGAGGTGGACCCTGACTTCCTGCGCCCGCTCCATCAGTCGGGCCGCGTGTTCGGCAAGAACTCGGCCGCGCCGATCTTCGTGGGCAAGTGCGTGGGCGAGCCCTCGCGCCCGATGACGCGCCCGGAGCTGCGGATCATGCAGACGATCCTGCGAACGCTGCTCATGGCCGCCTCCTCCGGCCAGCTCCAGCAGCGCGAGTGGGACTGGAAGCGGCGCACCCTGGAGCTCACCCTGGAGGGCAAGGGCAAGAAGGCCCACGTCCTGGACTCGGTCCGCACCTGGCCGCCGCCGCGCCGCGAGGAGGAGCGCGAGGTCCGGACCCCGGTGCTCACCCAGGCCTAGTACGACGTGACGAAGGCGGCCCCGCGCACGGGCTCGACCTGGGGCGCGGTTCTGATGCCAGCTCCTCCGATCAAGAACGACGCGCTGCCGAAGGAGATCCTCCTGGTGCTGGACCACCGCTCGGGATCGATGTACGAACCGAAGATGATCGCCGAGGGCAACCCGGATGAGCTCGCCAACGCCCTGCTCAACCTCTTCGAAGCGGGCCCTCTGAAGGGGGAAGAAGGCGCCGGATTGCCGCGCGCGATCGTGTTCCAGAGCCCGCGCCCGGCGCGTCAGCTGCGTTCCGCGCTGGACGAGCTCTCCATCGCGGTGGAAGTGGATTCGGAGCAGCCCGGGCTCATGGGCATGGTGGCCCAGATGGCGGAGGCACTGGAGGCGAGTCTCGAGGCCCAGGGGATCCTCGATACGTCCGAACTGGACAAGCCTGACGGCTTCGGTTCCTGGAAGGAAGCGGACACCCGCCTCACCGAGCACCTCATCAAGGTGGCCATGGCAAAGCACGGACCGCTCAAGAGCCGCCCGCTCGTTCAATATTTCGGAGACGCGGCCCGTGGCCGCGCCTTCATCGAGGACGAGGAGGACCCGACGCCCGGCGTCGCGTACTTCAGCTGGTTCGTGTTCCGCTACCGGGCGCGCAGGGGCGCGTTGACGGTCGCCGAGCAGGTGTTCACAGACGGCCGGCTCCCCGCGCTCCAGCTGCTCCTGCTCGAAGCGCGTATCCACGCCAGGTGCATCGTCGGGCGCGTCGTCGAGATGGACCCGGGCGCCTGGATCGACCTCGAGAACGTCCTGAGCGGCGAGGTCCATCGCCTCCACGACCTCGGGCTTTCCAGGTCCGCGCGAGAGGGCCTCGGCTTGATGGTCGAGATCTACCCGGCCGACGAGTGGATGTTCACGATGGTGGCGGGCCCGGCGATGCCGTCCATGGCGATCGACCACGCGCTCCGCCGGATCGAGGCCATCGGCCACGAGTTCGAGAACGGGGTCCTGGTGGGCGATCGCGCGCACACGGGAGAGCTCTTCATCCATCCGCCGATGAACGCGCCGATGCTGCAGAACACGGACGGGGAGCCCATGGAGATGCTCACCGTGTCCTTCGCCCTGGAACCGAACGAGGACATCGAATCGGTCCTCTGCACCGTGGACGGAATCGAGGACGACGGGGACGGCACCTGGACCTGGCTGGCCCCGTCCAACGGCAAGGCGGGCTTCGAGAACGGAGTGATCCTCGCGCACTTCGAGCAGGTCGGCGACGAACTCCTCGCGTCGGTCAATTCCATCCCGCGCTCCCTGAAGGTGAAGGACCTCCTCTCCCACGTTCCCGGCGTGAAGTTCCTCTCCATCCACCCGACCCCGGAGCCGGAGAACGCCCCCTCCCCCTTCGCCTTCCCCGGCGCAGCGCCCGGGGCCGTGCCCCCGGAGGTCCAGGCCCAGCTGGAGCAGCTCCTCCACGACCGAGCGATGGCGAGCCTGGACGAGTCGGTCCCCGCCCTGGGCGGCAAGACCTACCGAGAGGCCGCGAGGTCCCCGGAACTCCGCGCCGACGTGGAACGAATGATTCGAACCTACCCGGACGCGGGCACCCCGAACGGCCCGATCCGGATGCCGAGGCAGGAGATGCTGAGGGAGCTAGGGCTCGAGTAGCACGAGGGCGATCCGCCTCGCTCCACCACCATCGACTTGACGAGCGCCTGCCAGGGACCTCGCCATCAAGAGAAGACCGCCACCGGCCCCATGGGGTCGATGGCGGTCTTTCATGCGACTCAAGGTGCCCGCTCGCTCATCAGGTTGCCTGACGGGCCGAACGAATCGCTCGCGAAAGTTCGCCCGACAGCCCCATATGAGCTTCCAGGATCCGAACGTCCGTCGAGGCAGCGACGCGCGGGCCAAGGCTGGGCATACCCATGTCCCCAATGCCACCGGCTCCACCACTCGGCGAGCCGCATGCGCACTGCGAAGTGGTCAGCCAGCTGCTCGTCAGGAAGCGGTAGTCGAAGGAGCCAACCGTGCCCACTCACGCAGCTTCAACAACAGCAGCCGCCGCACTCGATTCCGTGACGGTGAAGCCGTCCATTTGAGCCTCGGGTCGATCCACGGACGAGGGCCCCTTGGGTGCGCGCAATCTTTGGCGGCTGAAGGTCCACACGAACAGGATCGAGGCGAGGAGTCGCGTGAGACCTGAGACCGCTGTCACCCGGCGTGCGACGGTGGCCGAGGCCTCGGCGATCGCTCCCTGGCGCTCCTTCACCGCCTGCAGGCTTTCCTGGAACGGGCCGAAGTTCATGTCCCAGTGACGCAGGCGCTTTCGCAGGCGCTCCGGCGAGAGGTTCATCTGGCCCATCGCGCCCTGGACGCTTCCCAGGAAGCGCTCCGTCGACGCGGTGAGGGAGTCCATGGGGGCCGGGTCTGGGGGGAAGCCGAGGGAAGCGGTGAGCGAGGCTCCGGACGGCTCCAATTCCGTGAGACGGGTCAGGTGGGCTCGGATTTCGCGGCCCGCCGCGCTGGCCTCGCCTCGGATTCGGATGAACTGCATCTTCTCCTCGGAGAGGAGCATCGTCAGAGCCCGCCAGATCGTCATCGAATGGGCTGTGGCCTCGACCTCCAGCTGCGTGAGCTCCTCCATGAACTGACGGCGCGCGTCCGCATGATCACGGAGATGGGAGGAGAGGATTCCGCTGCCCACGGCGATCGCGCCCATCGTGGCGACGCCCACCCAGCGGAGCCAGCGGCGGCGCCTCTTGGGGGTCGGCGCTTGAGAGGGGGTTTCGTGGGAGGCCATGGGGAACGGGCTGGAGCCGCTCCGGGGGTTATCGGCCGCCTCGGGCCGATGACAGAAGGGTGGGTGAATGTCCGTCCCCGGGATCACTGAATTTGGGGCTGCCTGCACCGGGCAGTGCGGCTGGGAGAGGGCTCGGCGGCAGGAAATGGCGGCGTTTGGTACGGATCGGACATGGAGATTCCCCTCAAGAACATCGCGCTGGCCCTTCGGTCTTCCCTTCCCCCCATCTCGCTCGCGCGCGGCTGGGCTGATCACCGAGTTTCAATGCCTGGACGAGCCGACGCGAAATGGGATCCTGCAGGTCTTCGAGGATTCTGACTCCTTCGCGTGGCTGTCGCCGTGGATTGACGCGGGGTTCGCGGCGAGCATGGTGGAGGACCTTTGCTGCGGTGCGCAGCGTCGGCGCAGCAATTCCGCCCGCGAAGTCGCAGCGCGCGAGCTTTGCGCCGGTCTCGAGCGCATTGTCGCCCCCCCCTGAGGCCGGCCGGTACCTCTCGGATGCGGAGGCCAGGAACCAGACCTGGTTCGATGGGACACCTTCTGTTCCTCGCTACTCAATCCCGTAATGGAATGCCGATGAACATGCTGATCCTGCTGGCCTTCCTGCCGCTGGCGGCCCGCTCGATCGATCCGGGCAAGACGGGTGTCGGAATCCGCCGCAAGAAAAGGACCGACACCTCGAACGACGCTGGCGGTCTGACGACCTGATGGTTGGCTGCTCACGGCGAGGGATGACGCGGTCGACGTTCCTCTTGGGCGTCTCTGCGCTCGGGGTGGTGGCCTGGGGCCTGGCCAACTCCTGGGCTTGGCTTCGTGCAGGGGATTCCGACTCCCATGAAGCGCCCGAGATCCGCGTGAAGGAGCAAGGAATCGGTGGGGCGGCGGATCACAAGGGGGCGGCCACGTCAGAGTCGCGAACGAGTGACGGGCTGACCTCGCCCGGACCTGGTCCAGGTTCACCAGATCGGCGACGGCTCGGCCCAGCGGCGGCGAATCCCGGATCCGATGCGCCCGGAAGCGCAGGGGATCCAGGTTCTGGGGATCTCGGTTCTGGGGATCGAGGCTCCGGGGATGCCGGATGGACGGCGATCACGCTGCGGGTGGCTGCGGACGACAGCAAAGCGGCCGAGGGCTTCATTCATGTGACCTGCTCTTCGGACCCGGAGCAGGAGATGATTCGCGGGGCCGCTTCGGACGGGACGATCGAGGCGGAGTTGCCCGCTGGCTCGTACCAGGCCGTCTTCGAGAGCACGGACGGCCGGTTCGGGCCAATGGCCGGCTTCGAAGTTCTCGAGGAGACCGTCGAAGTATGGCTCGAGGTGCCGAGGCCGTTCGGCGTGCGCCTCCTGTGCGCGGACCAGCGCAGCGGCGACGGGCTGGAAGGCGCCCGCGTGAGCTTCTTGCGCACCGACCTCGCGGACGCCGGCATCGAAGTCGCGGAGCGCGCGGTCTTCTCGGGCCCGGGCGGGACCGTGGTGGCCGAGGACCTGGCGCAGGTGACGTGGACCATCACCGGGAGCCTTGCCGAGTACTCCACCGTCACGTCCCAGGTGGAACTGCCCGGCCGCTGGTCGGAGCAGCTCGAGGAGTCCGGGGAACTCACCATCGGGACGTTCAAGCTCATCCCGCTGACTCGCGTGACGTTCGAGCTCGTGGACATTCCCACGGGGACGGACCCTGCGCAGTTCCGGATCGCCCACACCCACCAAGGCGACCCCGTGGCCTTCGATGGCGCGGGCCGCGCGGTGGTCGAACTCGGGCGTTTCGAGGTGCCGCTCTACGTCAAGCTCTGGCATCCGGACGGACGGGAGAGCATTCGCTACCTCGATGGCGGGCTTCCGGGCGACGGCGACGTGCACGAGATCTCGGTGGGCGGCGGACAGGAGCTGGAGGTCGACCTGCGGCTCGGGCGCGAGGTTCGCGACGCACTTCCCCTGGGCGGGGCCGCGGTTCAAGTCAGCTTTCGCGACGAGAACGGCGACGCCGTCCTCGTCGTCGAGGAAACGAATGATTCCGGAGTCTTCCGATTCGACGGGCTCGATGCGAAAACGGCGACCGTCAGCCTCACGGTCGTCGAGGACGGCTGGCCCGTGGCCTGGCGCGCCGAGACCCTGGCGCTGGCCGCGGATCGGCGAAACACGTGCACGCTCTCCGTCATGGAGCGGCCGCTCAAGCTGGCGTGCGTGGATGGGGATGGCGCACCCGTGCCAGGCTTCCACGCCGAAGTGCGGCACGTGCCCGATACCACGACCTGGATCGCCGGTGGCGCCTGCGGAGAAGATGGGATGGTGACCGTTCCGCGCGCGACTTCCGGGCGATACTCGATGAGCGGGTCGAATGAGGACTACTCGGTCGTGGCGGTCGACCTGCCCGTGGACCTGAGCGCGGCGGGTTCTGTGGTGACGGTTTCCCTGAGCCCCATCACACAGACGCTCGTGGAGTGCCAGGTCGATGGGAAGCCGCGCGCCGGGGTCCGCCTCAGCATGATCGGAGCGGACCTTTCCACTTCGTTCGGTGACGAGTCGACGGATGACGAGGGCCGCACCGAGCCCTACGGCCTGGTGGATCGAAGTCGTGCCCGCGCACGACTCGAGAGCCTCGAGCTCTGGGCGCCCGCGCGGGAGATCGATCTGTTGCCCGGGCGCAACGTGCTGGTGGCGTTCGAAACCGGAGTCGTGGAGGGCCGACTGGAGCAGCTCGCGAGCCTGAGATCACTGGCCTTCGGAATCAGCCTCCAGGACTGGAGGGATGCGGGGCAGATTCGGATCGAAGCGTCGGGCGGCCGGAGGTTTCGCACGCGCGTGCCTGCTGGCGAGTACTTGCTGGACACGGTGGCGGGCGAGGAGGTCGCGCTCCACGTCCTCGTGGGTGAGACCGCTGCGCTTCCCTGATGACGGCCGGGCGCCGGGCCCGGCGCGCCACCCATCTACCGATGGAGCCGAGTTCGCTACTTCCGATAATCGGGCGAATGCGGACGGCTCGACGACACGTCCGGCAGGCCCGCGAGGAAGATCACTTCTGGGCGATGGTTCATGTACGCCTCGAAGACGAACTCGCTCCAGTAGTTCCCGGCGGGACCCCACTTCATCAGGGTTCGGTGGGCCGCGAGTCGATTGGCGGGAGGGCCCTCGGGGAGGGTGCGGTCGAAGTAAGCCTGCCACTCGACCTTGCCTGGCGCGAGCAGGCGGTAGGGCGTCGTGAAGACCACGTGCTCCTCCAGTTGCGGGAGCGGAGGCGGGAGGACTCGCGCGTACAAGAGCTGCCCCGCCACCCCGCGGTATCCCGAGGGACAGATGGCTCGGCACACGCGGCCCGTGACGAGTTCTCGGAGGGTGAGGATCTCCCCTTCGACGCCCTCATGCTCGAAGACACCCATGGCGGAGTCCTGGAAGAGGTCGAGGACTCGCTCGAACTCTGCCCCCATCCCGAGGGCCTTGCCCACCGCCAGCGAGATCGTGCCCAGGGTCTCGCGCCCGGCGCCCACGCCCAGGTCGAAGAAGGCCCAGCTGTTGAAGAAGGAATGGGTCAAGGGGCTCATGGGCGGGCCACTCGGCAGGTACTCATCTTCAGCCAGGCTGACCGCGCGCGAGAATCGGTCGAGCTCCGGAAGGCGCGTGAGCTGCTCCACCAGCCGGGACAGCTCGTTCTGAACAAGCACGTAGCAGGCATGCGCCGGATGGAGGTCCTGCAGCGAACTCTCAGAGGCGACGCGCTCGAGGAAGGGCATCGTGTTTCGGAGGCTTTCCTTGGTCGCGGTCAAGTCGATGGCTTCGGACCGCATGTGGCGAGGGAGCCTCTGGACCAGCTTCTCGGCGATGGGCCGCCGGATGGCCTTTCTGTTCTTGGTCGTGGTGCCTGACTTGGGGCCAGTCGCCGCCTTGGCCCGGGCCTTCGACCATTCCCAGGATTGCGGGTCGTTCTTCTTCGTCATGGTCGTTGGAGAGAGGCGGATTCGGTAGCCGAGCGGGCACGAAGGGTACGGAATCGCGAAGCGCCAGCGAAGACACGGCCAACCCCGAGGGCAAGTGAGCCATGCGAGGCGCGCTCAGGCGCTTCGGCGCGCCTTCGAGATGGCCTTTTCGCGCTTTCTCCCCTCGAGGCGCCTCTGCTCCAGGCGCTGGCTCAGGGGCGCGCCGAAGAGGAAAGCCAGGAGGGCCGCGCGCTGCTTCCGCTTTCGCAGCCGCCGGAGAACGACCGCTTCCTCCGACTCGAAGTTCGCCACCACCACCGGCCCCTTGCACTCCCCCAGACACGCCGTTCTGACGACGGAACACGAATCGGCGAGCGCGGCCTCCAGCTCCGCCAGCCCCTGGCTCTTGCGACAGGACTTACCCGTGCAGATCGCCACCCGCGGCATCGTGCCCTGCGGCTCCTCGGGAGGCCGGGGCGACTCGGGCGACCGGGACGCGTCGACGGGTTCGGGGTTCTTCGGCATCGGGCCTCCTCGTAGGGAGGGCGCGCGCGAGCTTCAAGCTGAGGGCGGCGGAAAGCGAGGCACCCGGGTGAAGTCTGCAGAGGCCCAAGGAGGTCGAAGCTCTCACTACGAGTCGCCTTGGAACGAGTCATCGAGAAGCAGCGCGATGCCACGAGCGATGAACGAGCGAAGTTCGCCGTGTGCCATGGCCACTTCCACCAGAACCTCCGGCGCCCGTCCACCACCAGCACGATGTCCTCTGCATCATGGCTGCACGCAGCATCGTTCTCCCCACGTGAGGCGAACGCCTCAAGCTTGGTTCCGATGAAGTGAGGCGCGTCCACGTGGGAGACCGCCTTGCCGCTCGGGAGGAGGGAGGTGACACGCGACTTCACCGCGCTTGCATACCACCGATTGGTGAAGCCGAGGAACCCGCCCACGGGCATCACGTCGAGGATCAGTGCATCACGCCTCCACCGACAAATCGGGTCGTCCTCTTCGCTTCCCTGGATGAAGCCACGCGCTCGCAGACGACGCTCGAAGTTCCCATACATGGCGTACTGCACCACATCGAGGACCACATCGACATCGACGGTGGGGCGAATGGGAGCGGATCCAGGGTCCGTCAAGAGGAGGCCCGTCACGGAGCCGCCCACGAGGCAGAGCTCGTCCATCAACGGGCCCAAGAGCTGGGCAGCCAGCTCCACACGATCAAGATTGGGATCACCAGGGCTCACTTCGACTCCAGCAGTTTGGACAGCTCCGACATGGCGAGCTTGCGTTCTCGTTGACGCCCGACGCGGAGGGCGTCGACGAGCGCGAGGGCTGCGTAGAGCGATTCACTCTCCGCGGCTGCCTCTGGTACTGTTTTGTAGAGGGGGCGGAGGGACTGCCCCCTTGCCTTTCCCTTGGCGGATGGCCACACGAGCAGTGATTGAGGCATCGCCACCAGCTGCTCTGATAGTGGTGGTGCCCAGTGTGCCGTCGGAACACCCCGAACCATCTCGCCAGGATGGGCGTAGAACGCGAAGGGGACGCCACCCTCGAGGAATCTAAGAAGCGACGCACGGACCGGTCGGGGCTTCTCGCTTCGGCCCGAACCACTCGTCAATAACCGAGCCGCTGACGCTCGGTGGGTCGCAGCGTTGGATTCCGAGATACTTAGCTTGAGCCGTCCCGCAAGTTCCGGGTAGGTCCACTCTTCCGGGTAGTCAGGGAGGGCCAGCTGAAGGCAAACGACGAGGTCCTGAGGTTTGAGCGCCATGGCCCATATGCTATTCGCGAATTGCGAATAGCGCCAGAGTTAGCGCAATCCAGCGGAACGCGGGTGGCTATCAAGAGCTTGTGACTCCTACGCGAGCTCGATGATCAAATCGCCCGAAATGCAAAACCTCGTCAAAATGAACCTGACACGAGTAACGCCAAGAGGGGTTCATTTCGCCCCAAACTTGCATTACGGGCAACTCGCGACGCGAATCCGCTTGCGCGCAACCCGCCCCTGGCGCACCATTCGCTATTCGCGAATCGCGAATCGGCCTTGAGCTGCGAGACGGGCCTTCCGCCATCACAACGGCCGCTCGACCGGATCCATGCGTAGGCGCGCCGGAGGCTCGGGGTCACGTCGGGGGTGGTCTGGGCGTGTAGTGAAGGCGCGACGAGGCGACGTGGCGCTCTTCGTGGAAAGGGTCTACCGATGATCGCCAGGGCTGCGCTAGCCCGTCGCGAAGCGAGCCAGAAGGGCCGGGTCCTCGAACAGCCATGAGTCGTTGTGGCCCATGCGCTCGTGGATCACGGTCTGCAGCCTCGCGGGGTCGCCCTTCGCCGCCGCCTCGGCGGCCTCTCGGTTGAGGCCGAACTGGGCGAACGGGATCACCTCGTCGACCTGGCTGTGGAGGAGCAGCACCGGCCCCGTGAAGTTGCCGGCCAGGAGGCCGCGCACGTCCAAGGGGTCACGGACGAGGTAGCGCGGCGCGAAGTAGCCGGACGACATCGAGTGCACCGAGCTGAAGGTGGCCTCCAGGATCAGGCGCGCGGGCGGGCGGGTGCGGGCCACGGCGGAGATCACTCCTCCCCCCACGGAGCGGCCGTGGTAGACGAGTTGGGCCGGGTCGATGGCGAGGTCTTCTCGGGCGAGGAGCTGGTCGATCAGCGCGACCGAGTCCTCCACGATCCCGCGCTCCGACGGCGTTCCATCGCAGTCCGCGAAGCCGCGGTACTCGAGGCAGAGGAAGTGGAAGCCGGCGGCGGTGTAGGGCTGGGCGTCGAAGATCCAGTCGGCCGCGTACTCCGCGTTCCCGTGGGCGTAGACGACCAGGCCGCCGGAGGGTTCGGGCGCGCGCAAGAGGTAGCCGTGGGTCTGGCCCGCCGCGTGGGAGACCGACAGACGCTCGACGTCCGGCCTGCGCGGCACTTCACCGGCCCCCATGTAGGCCCCGGGGAAGATCAGCCTGCGCTGCACGCTCCAGAGCGCTCCATGGTGCACGGCGACCGCGCCCAGAGCCGTTCCCAGCGCCACGAAGATCATGCGGCGCCAGCGGCCCCTGCTCGTGCCGCGGTCCCCCACTCAGGCGTGCACACCCGGCGCCTCCTGCCCGGTCCGCTCGACCCACTCCTGGTACGGACCCGGGTAGACGAGTGGCTTCGGCTTCTCGGGCGTACCGCCGCCCGTCAGATCCAGCACGTGCGTCGCGAGACCCTTGAGGAACGTCCGGTCGTGGCTGACGAAGATCATCGTCGCCTCCATGCTGGAGAGCGTCCCCACGAGCATCTCCTTCGTGGCGAGGTCCAGGTGGTTCGTGGGCTCGTCGAGGACCAGGAAGTTGGGCGGGTCGTAGAGCATCTGGGCCAGGACGAGGCGCGAGCGCTCGCCGCCCGAGAGGACCGCGATGCGCTTCTCGATCTCGTCGCCCGGGAAGTCGAAGGAGCCCAGGAGAGTGCGCTTGGACGGGATCGTGGCGGTCGGGAAGGCGTCGTCGATCTGCTCCCAGACCGTGCGGCGGGCGTCCAGGATCTCGAGGGCCGACTGGGCGAAGTAGCCGGGCTTGAGGCTCGCCCCGAGGCGCACGCTGCCGCTGTCGGGCTCGATGACGCCCGCGATCATCTTGAGGAGCGTCGACTTGCCGGCGCCGTTGACGCCCATGACGCACCAGCGCTCGCCGCGCTTGATCTCGAAGTCGAAGCCGTCGTAGATCACCCGGTCGCCGTAGCCCTTGGTGACGCCCGAGAGGGTCGCGACGTCGTTGCCCGAGCGCGGTGGGGTCCTGACCTTGAACGGCACGATCACGCGCTTCTTCGGCGGCTCGACGCGCTCGATCTTCTCCAGCTTCTTGACCCGCGACTGGACCTGGGAGGCCTTGGACGCGTTCTTGTCGAAGCGCTCGATGAAGCGCTCCTCCTTCTTGAGCATCGCCTGCTGCTTCACGAACGCCGCGTCCTGCTGCTTGGCCCGCATGTGACGCTCGCGGTCGTAGAAGTCGTAGTTGCCCGCGTAGGTCACGAGTTCGCCGGCGTCGATCTCGACCACCCGCTTCACGACCTTGTTCATGAAGTCGCGGTCGTGGCAGGTCATCAGGATCGTCGCGTCCGACGCCTGGAGGAACTGCTCGAGCCACAGGATCGACTCGATGTCGAGGTGGTTGGTGGGCTCGTCGAGCAGAAGGACGTCGGGCTTGCCGATCAGGACCTTGGCGATCGAGACGCGCATGCGCCAGCCGCCCGAAAGGGCCGCGAAGTCGCCCATCACCTGCTCGGGTGAGAAGCCGAGGCCGTTCAGGACCTCGCGCGCCAGGGAGTCGAGCTCGTAGCCTCCCAGCTGGGAGTACTCACCCTGGACCTCGCCGAAACGCTCGAGGATCGCGTCGAGCTCGTCCATGCGATCCGGGTCCGCCATGGCGGCCTCCAGCTCGGCGACCTCGTGGTGCAGCTCGCCGAGGCGCCCGCTTCCCGCGATCGCTTCTTCGATGACCGAGCGGTGGGCGCTGGACTCGGCCGCGTCCTGCTTGAAGTAGCCCACGCTGAGCTTCTTCGGGACCGTGACGTCGCCGATGTCCGGGGACTCCTCCCCCACGATCAACCTGAACAGCGTGGACTTGCCCGAACCGTTGGGCCCGACGAGACCGACCTTGTCGCCGGGGTCGAGCTGGACCGAGGCGCCCGTGAGGAGCGCCTGCCTGCCGAAGTTCTTGGTCACATTGCTGATCGAGATCATGGGGCGGAGAGCATAGCGATTGCCCTCGGGAGGTGGTGCCTTCGGGGCTGCTGCTCCCGGGGTCGTTTGGGATATGGGACATCGCTCCGGGCTGAGACAGTCGCCAGGAAGAGTTTTCTTGGGCTCGGCGGTGGACGGCGAAACGCTCAGGGTTCCCGCGCCTGTGATGCGATAGGAATTCAACATGCCTGCCGGGAACCCTCCCCACCACGCCCATGACTGCGACTCCCACGGGAGCACCGGGAAAGCGCCTGTTCAGCCCGCTTCCGCGGAGCTGCTCTCGTTCATCCAGGAGTTGAGCCGCCAGGAGACGTACCAGACCGTCCTCGACTGCACGGCGACCTGGCTCGAGCTCCTGATCCCGTGCGACCGGGCCAGCCTGGCCTTCCCGGTCGCGCCGAAGGGCGAGTGGTCGATCGGCGACGCCAAGGAGCTGAGCGTCACGGTGCTGGACGGAATCGCCGCCATCCCGACGAACTGGCGCATCCCGATCGATGCCAGCGTCGCGGGGGACGCCTTCCGATCCGGGCAGATACGCGGCTCGGACGACTTCTCGGGGGAAACCGCTGTCGATCTGGTGAAGCTTCGGGAGGGTGGGCTCCGGAGCAGCCGCTGCGCGCCCCTCGTGGCGGGTGGACGGACGATCGGCACGCTGAACATCGGGCGCAAGGCACCCTATGCCTTCAGCCCCGCGGACGAACGGTTCCTGCAGGAGACCGCCACGATCGTCGCCGCGCAGTGCCTGCTCCACCAGCGCATCGCCGAGGCCAGGGAGACCGCCGCCCACGAGGCCGAGAACTCGCGCATGGTAAGTCTCCTGCAGCGCCTCCAGCTCAAGCTCGCGCACCTCGACGACGAGGGCGACATCTGCAGCACCACCGCCCACTACCTCAAGCGCATCTTCCGGTCCGACCTCGCGAGCCTCGCCCTGCTCAACGCCGACCGTGACGTCGTGACGATCCGGGCCTTGACGCGCCGCAAGGACGAGGATCCGTTCGACCTCGTCGTGCCGGTGCCAGGCTCGCTCTTCGAGAAGACCATCGTCCAGAAGCGCGCCGTCACGTGGAGGGACGACGCCCCGGGGGCTGCCGCCCTGAGCCAGCATGCCTTCATGGGCTACCGGTCCGGGATCACGGCGCCGCTGTCCTCGGGGAGCGACGTCCTCGGCACGCTGAACCTCGCCTCCTCGGACGTGGACGCCTTCGATTCGACGAACACCACGCGCATCACGGAGCTCGGCCGCATCGTGGGCACGGCGCTCGCGAGCCTGCGTGCCCACAACGCGCTGAAAGAAGCCCAGCGCGACGCGGAGGCCGCCAGCGCTGCGAAGGGCGCCTTCCTCGCCAACGTCAGCCACGAGCTCCGGACGCCGCTGAACGGTGTCCTCGGCATGGCCCAGCTCCTGGAAGGAACGCCGCTCGACGCGGAACAGCTCGAACTCGTCGCCACGATCAAGAGCAGCGGCCAGCTCCTCATGCGCGTCATCAGCGACGTGCTGGAGGTCTCCAAGATCGAGTCCGGATCGACGGTCCTCGAGACGATCCCCTTCGACCCCGTCGGCACCGTCGCCAAGGCCTGCGCCATGGTCTCGCCGGCCGCGAACGAGAAGGGGCTGGAGATCGCCATCGAGAGCGCACCCGAACTGCCCACGATGGCGCTCGGCGACCCGACGCGCCTCCAGCAGATCGTCGTGAACCTGCTCTCCAACGCCGTCAAGTTCACGCAGAAGGGCGGCGTGTACGTCACGATGCGCCCCGAAGAGGCCGACGAGGAGGCCGACGAAAAGAGCCACCGGATCGAGATCGCGGTTCGGGACACCGGCAAGGGAATCGCCCAGGACGCCATCGAGCGCATCTTCGTGCCGTTCCAGCAGGAAGAAGCCTCGACCACGCGCCGCTTCGGCGGCACCGGTCTCGGCCTCGCCATCTGCAAGCAGTTCGCCCAGCTGATGGGCGGCGGCATCCAGGCGACCAGCCAGGAAGGCGAGGGCAGCGTTTTCACCGTCAAGATCGTTCTCGGCCGCGTCGCAGAAGCGAGCGCGTCCGGCGACGGCGGCGCCGCTTCCAGTCCCCGGGAAGCGGTCACCAACGACGACCTCGACTCCTCGTTCGCCGCGGCGACCCCGCTGCGCATCCTCGTCGTGGACGATAACCCGGTGAACCGGCGCGTCGCCCAGCGCCTGCTCCAGCGCCTCGGCTACGAGCCCGAATTGGCCGGTTCCGGCCAGGTCGCCATCGACTTGACGGCCTGGTCGCCGTACGACCTCGTCTTCATGGATCTCTCCATGCCCGAGATCGATGGCTTCGAAGCGAGCGCCGCCATTCAGGCGGCGCTCGATTCGCCGCCGACGATCGTCGCGCTGACGGCCGACGTCCAGGAGAGCACGCGAGAGCGCTGTCTCGGCGCGGGGATGTACGGACTGCTCGCGAAGCCCTTCAGCGTGGCCACGCTGAAGGCCCAGCTGATGGACGTCCACGCCCTTCGGAAGGCGCGGCGCACCGCTGCCTGACGGCTCCCCGGGCTCAAGCGGTCGGAGCCGCTGCCTCGCGCGCGCGCCAGCGCGGTGTGGAGCCCTCATCGCCCGCGGGCCAGCCTTCGCGCTGGGCCTCGCGGTCCCCGTCGGCCGCCTCGGTCTGGTCGTGGACCAGCTGAATGTGCGTCTCGAACGGCATGTCGATACCGGCACCGTCGCAAGCGGCCTTGACAGCCGCGATCACGCGGGACTGGGCCTGCACCACAGACGCGCGATCGCTCCTCGTCCACCAGCGAACGCGCAGCGTCACCCAGCTCGCCGCGAGGTCCCACGGCAGTACCTCGACCCCCCGCTCGGTCTCCACGCCGTCGCACGCCGCGACGGCCTCTTCCAGCACGCGCTTGGCGTCCTCGAGGCTGTCGCCGTAGCCGATCCCGACGTCGTACTGACTGCGACGGAACTCGTGCGCCGTCTTCACCAGGATCGCGTTGGTGTAGATGTCGCTGTTCGGAATCACGGCGTTCTGGCCGTCGTACGTCTTGAGGATCGTCGCGCGCGTTTCGATCCTCTGGACCGTGCCCTCGAAGCCGTTGACCTCGATCTGATCGCCCACCTCGAAGGGCTGGCGGATCAGGATCAGAAGGCCCGCGAGCCAGTTCTGCAGGATGTCCTTGAAGGCGAAACCGATGGCCACCGAGCTGACGCCAAGGCCGGCGATCAGGTCGGCCGGGTTGAGCTGCGGGAAGACGATCGTCGCAGCGATCAGGAAGCCGAGGATCAGGATCGTCCACTTCACGAAGCCGCCGAGGACGTCGCCGAGGTTGTCCCGGCCGTGACGGCTCGCGAGGCGCCCGACCTGGCGCTTCGCGAACCAGGCGACTCCGATGAAGAGGAGCAGCGCAACGCTCGCGACCACGAGGTTGGGGACCAGTCGAATGGCGCCGTTGACCCAGGTTTCGACCTTCGTCATCAAGGCATCTGGGTTCACGTCGAAGCTGGGGGAATCTTCCTGGAGGGACATCATGGCCGGGGCTGAGCGTTTGGGGGGACGGGACCAGAGGTTCGCAGCCCGCCGAAAAGTCGCCCTCAGTCCGGAGTGAATGCGGACTAAAGTCAGTGCGCTGCGGCCTCCCCCGGCCAAACTGGCTGCGACAATCTTCCCTTCGATCCACCAGACCGCTCTCCCCCAGGTGTCCGACCCGTGTCACTGCCCCCCGATCTCCAGGCCCGCTCCGGCGGCGCGTGCGAACTCTGCCACTCGACCGACGGCGTCGAGGCCCACGTCGTGTCGCCCCGCGAGGAGGCGGTCGCCGTCTGCGGCCCGTGCCGCGCGGGGGTGAACGGCGCGCTCGGCGACCTGCACCGCTGGCACTGCCTCCAGGAGACGGCGTGGAGCGAGCACCCCGCCGTTCAGGTCGTGGCCTGGCGGCTTCTCGGCCAGATCGGAGAAAGCTGGGCCGCGGAGCTGCGCGAACAGCTCTACCTGGATGAGGACACGGCCGAATGGGCGCGCGCCGGGGAAGGAGCCGGAGCAGGATCCGGCGCGGGCGAGGAAGGTGCTCCCGGCCGCCCGACCGTGGACAGCCATGGCGCCGAGCTGCACTCCGGCGACAGCGTCACGCTGATCAAGGACCTCGACGTCAAGGGCGCGGGCTTCACGGCGAAGCGCGGAACGCTGGTGAAGGACATCCGCCTCGCCGAAGACCCCGAGCTGATCGAGGGGCGGGTCAACAAGACCGTCATCTACCTCAGGACAGAGTTCCTGAAGAAAGCCTGAGGACGATTCCGGCGGCCTACTTCTTCTTCCGCCGCAGCCAGTCGAACGCCACACCTGACGGGAGCGGCGGGTACTGCAGCTTGAAGCGGTAGACATCGAAGTCGTCCGGGTTCCAGCCCACCTCCAGCATCGCCCAGCGGACGAGTTCGGCGTGGCGCGGGCGCTCTCGGTCTTTGACCTTGCCGAGCCCGCGGCCCAGCGACATGAACTCCGGTTCGATCGGCAGGATGTCCGAATCGCGGAACTCGAGGGACATGCCCGTGTGCAGCGTCGACACGATCTGCACCGACGGCTCCGTCGACTCGAACAGATCCTTGTGGACGATCAGGTCGACGTAGAGGAGATCGCAGGGCACACGGACGCCCGCGAAGATGCGCGTGCGCCGGTTGCCGTCCTTGTTCGCGTAGCGGTTGTCGCCGGGACGGAAGATCTCCGCCGTCGTCAGGTCGAAGCGCGCGCTCGCGCCCACCTCGCCGCCGCGCATCTCGAACTCCACCGCCGACGGCGACGCGTCGAGGCGCGCCAGCGTCGGCAGCGGCGTCGTCGAGAAGTCCGGCACCACGGGCAGTCCGGTGAGCGCCTTCGAGAGCTTGGCCTTCACCAGCGGCTCGGGGCCGCCTGGCAACGGCGTCCCGTCCTCCGCCGTCTTGAAGCTGCGCGCGATCCGCCAGTTCACGTTCGGACGCATCCGCTCCGTGCCCTCGATCTTCCGGACCCCCATGACGTCGAGGCTGTTCTCGTCGACCGAACTCGGCGCGAGACCGTAGATCGCGACCTGGGCCCCGGCGCGAACTCCGAGGAGCGAAGCGTTCGCTTCGACCGCACCACGTCGCAGGTTGACCTCGGCACGGCTCGTGCCGCGCGGACGCTGGCTCGTCACCAGCACGTCGAACGCCTTGCGGCTGCCCGCGTGGGTCCGAACGAGCGTCTCGTAGCGCTCGAACGCGAGTCTCGCGGCACCCGATGCCTCCGAAGCCTTCTTGGCCGTGCCTCCGGCTCCCTCGCCCGCCTTGCCGGCCGCCTCCAGGATCTGATCGAACGCCTGGCGACCCGGCACGAACTCCAGCGCCTCGAGGTCCCCGTCGGGATCGAGGAGGTGCGTCAGCTTCCAGGCCAGCTTGGTGTCGATATCGAGGGCGCGACTCCATTCGGTGGCGCCCGGGGTCGTCCCCCTGGTCGCCGGTTCGATCGCGGCCCCGAGATACTTCCGGAGCTCCGACAGGATCGCGCGCGCTTCGGAGTGGAACTCGGATTCGGGCATCGCGCTCTTCGCTCGCTTGCCCCGCGCCGACTGCTTTGTTTTCCCGGTGGTTGTCACGGCTCCTATCGTGGCTCATGGGGGCCCGAATCGGAAGGGTTCTCAGGGTCGCGATTCCGGAATCATGCCCATGCTCACCAAGAACGGAGCCCCGACACCCGGTCCCGTGTCTTCCGCGACATGCCTCTGCACCTCCTGGAAGTCCGCCTTCGAGTGAATTCCCCGCCATCCTTCTGCGGCGAGGATCTGCCCGACGATGCCCCCGAGCGTGTTTCCCGGGCCCGGAAGAATCACGTGATCTGGGGCAAATTCACGCAGCGCGACCCGCACCGACGCGGTGAAGTCGTAGGGCGTCGTGACCTGCGCGCCCAGCGTGTAGCTCTTGAGTTCAGCGAGATCCGTCGACCAGGGCGTGAAGCGACGGCCACGTCCATCGATCAACGTCGTGTGCGGCGCGTGGAACTTCAGGTCCGCGAACGCCGCCCGCGCCGCTTCTGCCACGGGCTCCGCGAGCACCGTGTGGTAGGGACCGTGCTGGGCCAGACGGATGGGATACGTGACGTTGCCCATTCTCACCTGTGGGAGCATCGAAAGCAGATGGCTCACGCCCTTCTTCGACCCCGCAAGAACGCGGTAACCCCCGAGGTCGATCGAGGGCATCGCCTCCCCTGCCGATGAGGCGAGCGCCGCGTCAATGTTCGAGGCGAGGTCCGGCGCGGGCCGCCAGTCGTCGCTCACGACCGGATAGATCACCTGCCCACCCTCGGCGTACTCCTCCTGGAGCATCGACATCTGCTGGACCAACCGGAACCCATCCTCGAAGGAGAGCGCGCCCGCGAGACAGAGGCCGATGTACCAGCCCATCGAGTTGCCGCCGATCGCCACGACGTCGTGCTCGTGCGCCGCCTTCGCCCCATCGATCATCGCCTTCACGAAGATCAGCGGCGAGACGTGCGCCGGGCGCAGGTGGCGGGCGGGCTCGAAGCGGTTCGCCTGGTCGAGCACGAGCAGCGGCTCGAGCCCGAAGTCGGCGCGCCGGCGCTCGGCCGCGCGCACGAACTCGTGGTCGGGATCGAGCGATCCCAGCGACGCCTCGGTGTAAGAACCGCGGCCCGGACACAGAACGACGACGCGGCTCATGCGAGCACCTCCCGGGTGGCGCGGACGATGTCGTCCTCGCTCAAGAGAACGATGTTGGCGGCATCCCCGAGCGGGATGTAGGTGTCGGCGCTGCGCACCGACTTGATCCTGCCGCGGAACCCGCCCTCGACGAGCCCGCAGATGATCGCATCGGCGGGGCCCGCGGCGGTCGCCCGGCATTCGTCGGCGACGAGCACGGCGCCGCACTCGTCCGCGTGGGCACGGATGGCCTCCATCGGCAGCGGATTCAGCCAGCGCATGTCGAGCACGCGCGCGCGAATGCCGTCGGCCTCCAGCTGACGCGCGGCGCGCAGCGCCAGCCGGTAGCCGTTCGCGTAGGAGACGATGAGCACGTCCTTGTGGTCCGGATGCGCGATGCCGACTTCTCCGGGGAGCAGGCACGAGCCCTCGGAGCCGTCCGGGACCGGGTAGTCGCTGAGCCAGAGCCCGTCGCCCTCCTCGTAGAGGTCGCGCTCGTGGTAGAGCGCGATCGGCTCGAGGAACACGGACACGCGCCCGGACTCGGCGGCCATCGCGAGCGCGCCGCGGAAGAGCCGCACCGCGTCGGCCCCGTTCGACGGCACCGCGATGCTGAGCCCGGGGATCTCGCGCAGGGCGCCGATCGAGTTGTCGTTGTGGAAGTGCCCGCCGAAGCCGCGCTGGTACGCGAGGCCCGCGATGCGCACGACCATCGGGTTCTGGTACTGACCCGCGCTGAAGAACTGGAGCGAGCAGGCCTCGCCGCGGATCTGGTCGATCGCGTTGTGCAGGTACGCGAGGTACGGGACCTCGGGAACCGGGAGGAGGCCGACGAGCGCCGAACCCTGGGCGACGCCCAGAATCGTCGTCTCGTCGAGCAGCGTGTCGAAGCAGCGCGAGCGGCCGAAGTGCTGCTGGAGGTTCTGCGTCACGCCGTAGACGCCGCCCTTTCGGCCGACGTCCTCGCCGAACGCGATGACGTTCGGGCGGCGGATCATCTCGTCGTGAAGCGCATCGTTGATGCGCGCGCCCATGGTGCGGCGCGTCGGCGCCTTGGCGTTCTCGGGGAGCCGCTCGCCGAAGACCTGGACGCGGCGCGCCTGGTCGATCGGGGCGTTGCCAGCGATGCGCCAACGCGGCTCGTCCACGGGCGCGAGCGGCGCGATGATCTCGGCGACGTTCGTGAGCTTCGGCCGGCGCTTCGCCTCGACGCTGGCGGCCTTCACGCGTTCGCGCGTCGAACGCACGATGGCGCGCAGGGCCGCGGGAGTCGCGGCGCCGAGTTCGATGAGTCGACGCGCGTTGTTCAGCACCGGATCCTTCGCTTCCTCGGCCTCGATCTCGGCCTGGCTCATGTAGGCCGACTCGACGTCCGAGCCCGCGTGGCCCCAGAGTCTGTGGGTCCGCAGGCGCAGGAACGTGGGCTGGCGCGTCGTGCGGCACGTCTGAATCGCGAGCGCGACCGTGTCCCAGACCTCGTCGACGTGGCCGTTCGCCTCGAAGTAGCGCAGGTGCTCGAGGCGCGAGAAGAAGTCGCGGATCCAGCGGCGCGGGGTTTCCACGCTGATGCCGCGCTGGTTGTCCTCGCAGACGAAGAGCACCGGCGTCGGGTTCATGCGGCGCCACGCGTAGCGCGCCGAGTTGATGCCCGCGAGCGCCGTCGCGTGGTTCACGGAGGCGTCGCCGAAGGTACAGCAGGTGATCGCGTCGTCGGGAAGCCCGGTGTCGATCCCGAGCTTCTTGGCGCGAGAGAGCGAGAACGCGGTGCCGACGGCCTTGGGCACGTGGCTGGCGATGGTGCTCGTCTGCGGCGGGACCCAGGCCACCTTGCTGCCCCAGACCTTGTGCCGGCCGGCCGACACGGGATCGTCCTTGGACGCCGTGAAAGACAGGAGCGTATCGAAGAGGGGCGTCGAGCCCTCGATCTGGCGCATCCGCGCCGCCATGAGGCCGCCCGAGCGGTAGTGCAGGAAGCACGGGTCGGTCGTCCGCAGCTGGGCGCCGAGGACCGCGTTCTGCTCGTGGCCCGCGCTGCTGATGGTGTAGAAGCCCTGGCCGTCACGCTTGAGGTCGCGGGCGGCGACGTCGAGGCAGCGCGACAGGATCTGGTCCTCCCACAGCTCGACGGCCCGGCGCGCCGTGAGGGTCGTGCCGGGCCGGAGCGGATCGTCCGGCGCCAGGTGCTGGGACGGGCCGACGGCCCCGTCCAGATAAGCGTCGAGGTTGCCCTCGACCACTGCGACGCGATTCGTCGTCATGGGAGAAGGCGGGAGGTGGGGTCGGGTCGGAGCTGGTACATGGGCCAGGAGGGTAGCGGCTGAATGCCGCCGCCGTCAGGGCTCCTGACCCAACTTCACCGAGGCGTCGGCTGCGTCAGGGACGCGGTTCGCCTTCCCAGCCGCCGACGTAGTCCGAGTTGAAGCCCGGCGCATCGCGCTGGGACAGGTCGAAGCTGCGGTGGGCGATGGCCCGCATCATGTGAGCGTCGTGGCTAGCCCAGGAGACGAGGAGGTCGCCGGCGCGGACCGGACCCTTCTTCGGGTGCTCGTGGGTCGAGGTCCAGTTGGCAGCCCCGAGGTTACGGAGCCACTGGACGCTCTTCAGGCGCTCCCGCTGGAAGCGTTCGGCCTCCCGGTCGAGCTCCCGCTCGTTGTAGTTGAGCTCCTCCAGGCCATCGTCAGGCTCGACGCGAGGCCACGATTTCTCGGGGTCCCGGAGCGTCAGCTCGAGGCGAGGACGGAACTCGAGGAGCTCGCGGTCACAGAGGTGACCGACGATCTCGAGCACGGAAAGGCCACCTTCTGCCGGGCGCCAGCGCGCCTGGTCCTTGGGAAGGTCCTTCACGAGGTTCCGCAGCTGGTAAGCAAAAGCTTCCAGGCGGCCGATGAGTAGCTCAGGATTCATAGGGTTTTGGGGCTCGTCATCTGAGCCAGGAGCGCCTGGAACTCAAAGGAATAGCGGCGAGATGACGCCGTTTTCACCCATTGAGACCGAGGGAGTCCCGGATCGCTGCACGCGGCCCGCTACCATGCCTTCGGTCACAACGCTTCCTCACCGCACCCCAAAATGCTTCGTAACCTCGTTCTCGGCAGCTTCGCCGCCATCGCCGCCTTCTGGTCGTACTTCTTCTGGGACAGGAGTACGGACCACTTACGTCAATTGAGCGAGCGGGATGCCCGAATCGCCGTCCTGGAGACCGACATGGCGGTCAAGGACCAGACGATCGAGGATCAGGCCCAGACGATCACCGAGCAGACCGAGGAGATTCAGCGGCTGGAGCTCGCCAAGCAGCTTCTGCGCCTCGATCACCGGGTCGCCAGCATCCGGGTCGTGCGGCAGGGGCCGGCGACGGACGGGTCCGACGGCATCGAGACCGAGGTCGTCTTCACCGAGCTGGACGACACCGGCCAGCCCATCGGCGAGGGAGAATCGATGACGATCAAGGGCAAGCGGCTCTACATCGACGGCCTCGTCATCAAGTTCGACGACGACTACATCGAGGCCGGGGATGCGCTCCGCGGCACCTCCGTGTGCCTCTTCCAGGGGATCTTTTCGGAGAAGGTCTCGCCGGAGGACGGCATCAAGATTGACTCCAAGGTCCCCCATCCGCTGCCCTTCCAGGGCGACAAGCTGCCCGATCCGCTCTACACCCAGCTCTTCGAGAAGATCTGGGACTACGCGAACGATCCGGAGGAGGCGCGGAGGCTAGGGGTGCGCGCCATTCAGGGCGAGGCGCCGTCCATCGAAGCGCGGCCGGGGAAGACCTACCGCGTGGAACTCCGCCAGTCGGGCGGGGTCACGATCCGAACGGAGGAGTGACGCGTCCGGGGGAGCGACCTGCCGCCGCATGGCCGCTGCCGCGTGGCCCGCGCCGCAGCGAGGGGAAAAAGTTGGCGCCGGCGCCCCCAAGGGGGCAGCCGGCGCCAGGGTCCCTTCCCGGGGACGTTCTCTTCAGGTCGCGGTCGACCCCTTTGACTCTCGACGCTCAGTTCGCGGCCGTCCGGGGCTGGGATGCACGGTGGCCGCGAAATTCTCGATCAGGGAAGAATGACGGCGTCGATGACGTGGATGACGCCGTTGGAGGCCTGGATGTCGGTCTTCACGATGTTGGCGTTGCCAACCTTGGCACCGTCACGGGTGATGGCGATGGTGACGTCCTTGCCGTTGAGGGTCGGGGCCTTGTCCAGCTTGGCGGCCTGATCGGCGAAGACGCGGCCTGCGACGACGTGGTACTTGAGGATCGCGGCGAGGCGCTCCTTGTTCTCCGGCTTGAGAAGCTCAGCCACGGTGCCCTCCGGAAGGGCCGCGAAGGCCTCGTCCGTCGGAGCGAAGACGGTGATCGGACCTGCGCCGCCCGTGAGGGCCTCGACGAGGCCGGCGGCCTTCGCCGCGGCGATCAGCGTGCCGAACGAGCCGGCGCCCGAGGCCACCTCGACGATGTTCTTCGTCTCGGGCATCATGACGGTGTCGATGACGTGAATGATGCCGTTCGAGCACATGATGTCGGTCGTCGTGACCTTGGCTCCGCCGATCATGACGGTGCCTTCTTCGACGACGATGTCCACGCGCTGACCGTTCAGGGTCGTGACGTTCTTGGCCTTCACGACGTCCTTCGCCGCGGCCTTACCGCTGACGACGTGGTACTTCAGGATCTCCTGAAGCAGCGCCTTGTTCTCCGGCTTGGTGACCATTTCGACGGTCTCCTTCGGGAGCTTGGCGAACGCGGCGTCGGTCGGAGCGAGCACCGTGAACGGACCTTCACCGGAGAGGGCGCCAGCGAGTTCGGCGGCCCCGAGGAGGCTCGCGAGCGTCTTGAAGTTGCCGTTCTCGACGGCCGTCTCGACGATGGTCTTCTCGGCGACGTTGGAGGCCAGGGCCGCCTTGGCGGTCTTGGCGCCGCAGCACGGACCGTCGCCGATGGCGGGAGTGGAGGAAGCGAGAGCGGCGGCGCCGAAGGCGAGGCTGGAGATGGCGAGGATGGTTTTCATGGTGGGTTTCGTGATCATTCCGTCATTCGGGGCTCGCGCAACATGCGCAAGCCGACGAAGGGGAAGAAGATGCAAGTGAAGGAAGAGAGATCGAAGCTGACCGACGCACCGGTCAGTCGTGGGTGTCCAGTCGGCGTTGGGCAGGTCGTCCCGTTCGTCGGGACGGGCCCATGGCTGCTGGACACGGCGGAGTTCGGCGCCTTCACCCGGACGGATGCAAGGCGGATGCGCGTTCACGAAGATCACACAGCCCATCGATCACGCGAGACGATCTGAGTTCCGAGCCATGATGACCCCCCGAATGAACGCGGCCCTGTTCGCCGCATTTCTCGCATCCGCCTGCGCTACCTCGACGAAAGCGCCGCCTCGACCGGAAGTCCTCGTGCTACGGAGCGGTGAACGATCGGTCCAGGTCCTCGCGGACGATGAGACGTTTGCACGCGTCGTCCTGTCACCGGCAGGGCCCGCGGTCATCGAAGAGCTCCGCGGCCACGGCGGCCGACAGATCCTCCGCGGGTTTCCCCTGCATCCACGAACCGGCGAGTCGGTGGACCACCCCGAGCACCTCTCGATGTGGACCGCCCATGGCTCGGTGTCGGGCTTCAATCTCTGGAACGACGCGATCGGTCCGCGCCTGACGGGCCACGCGCTTCGCATGCGCCCCGGCGGTCGTGCCTTGATCGAGATGACGCTCGACTGGCGGGCTCCGGACGGAAGCACGCTGTGCAACGAAGCACGCACGTACACGTTCCAGAGCAACGATCAGGTGCGAACCATCGACGTGGAGCACGAACTGACCGCGACCGGCAACGGCGTGACCTTCGGCGACGTACGGGAGGGCTTCTTTGCGCTTCGCCTGCAGGACGGACTCCGGATCGACCGTGGCCGTGCCAGCGTGCTGACGTCGCTGAACATCGAGGGCCACGATCCCTACGGACTGCCTGCTCGGTGGATCGCTTACAGCGCTCCGCTCGCCGATGAAGACGGCGCACTGGAAGAGGTGACGGTCTGCGTCTTCGATTCACCGACCAATCCGGGCTACCCGACCCGATGGTTCGCTAGGCCCTACGGACTGGTCGCGGCCAACCCCTTCGCGCGAACGGCGTTCGAGGAACCTGATTCCCTGACGAACCTGACGCCCCCTGAAGGGTTCCGCTTGAAGGCCTATGAGTCCGCTTCGTTCCTGTATCGAGTCATCGTCGCGCGGGGGACGCTCGACGCCGAGGAGATCGAAGCCCTCTGGACGGCCTTCGCCGGAGAAACGGCCCCGTGATGAGACCGCGCCGCCCGCCGCCCGCTGTCCGCTGGACAGTCGGCACGGGCGCCATTGCGCCCCTTGCGACATCAAGCCCCCTCCCACTAACCTGGACACCATGACGCGCTCTCTCCTCCTCGCTTGCACCGTGGCCGCGGGCCTGGCCTTCTCCTGTGCCAGCTCTCCCTCCGCAGCCGACCTCTCTCAAACGCACATGAACGTACCGGAGGGCTACGAGCCCTCGCTGGCGTTCCAGTGGATGGACGTGATGCTGGAGGCCGCGGCCCGCGACGTCGAGCGCGTCGGCGCGGCGCCCACGATCCTGTCGAGGCAGATGGCGCTGCCCACCATCGCGATGTTCGAGGCCTGGGCCGCGTACGACGACGTCGCGGTAGGTCCGGTATTCGGCTCGACGCTGAGGCGTCCGGAGGCGGAGCGAACGGACGAAGCGATGAAGACCGCGGTCTCCTACGCGATGTACCGAACCTGTCTGGACCAGTACCCGTTCCACGCGGACTACATCGAAGGCGAGATGCGGGCGCTGGGCTACGACCCGACCCTCGACACGACGGACCCGAGCACGCCAGCCGGACTCGGCAACCTCGTCGCGAAGCGCATCGTCACCGATCGCTACGCGGACGGCGCGAACCAGCTCGGCGACGATCCGGGCTCGGACGGGACGCCCTACTCGGACACGACGAACTATCGGCCCGTTAACACGGCCGAGCGCTGCGTCGACCCCGATCGCTGGCAGCCCATTCCCTTCGACGATGGCAAGGGCGGTACGTTCGTGGTCGACTTCCTGACGCCGCACTGGCACCTCGTGAAGCCGTTCGGCCTCGAGTCCTCGGATCAGTTTCGCCCGGGCCCGCCGCCCAAGGTCGGCTCGGCCCAGCTCAAGGAAGAGGTGGACGAGGTGATCGCCATGAACGCGAGCCTCAGCACCGAGCAGAAGGCGCTCGTCGAGTTCATGCGTGACGGCCCGCGGTCGACCGGCCAGTCCGGTCACTGGCTGCGCTTCGCCCAGGACGTTTCGGTGCGCGACAGGAACGACTTCAGCGAAGACGTCAAGCTGTTCTTTGCGGTCGGCACGACGGCCATGGACGCGTTCATCGCCTCCTGGGATTCGAAGCGCTACTACGACAGTTCGCGTCCCTGGACGCTGGTACGGCACTACTACAAGGGCGAAACGCTGCACGCCTGGGGTGGCCCCGGCAAGGGCGTCATCGACGTGCCGGCCGAGAAGTGGCACCCGTACTCACCCTCCACGTTCGTGACGCCGCCCTTCCCGGGCTACACCTCTGGCCATAGCACGATCAGCGGCGCGTGCGCGGAGATGCTGCGCCTCTACACGGGGAGCGACGAGTTTGGCGTGATCGAGAAGCGGATCGCGGGCGCCCTGACCGAGGGCGACGCGACCTGCGAAGAGATGCAGCAGGTCGACGGCAAGGCGGTGCTCTCCAGCTACGGAAAGCCGCTCTCCTGCGACGTCAAGATCCCGATCCCGACGTTCACCGAGGCAGCGGAGATCGCGGGCATCAGCCGCGTGCTCGGCGGCTACCACATCCAGGCCGACAACGTGGCCGGGCTCAAGCTCGGGCGCGACGTGGCGAACTACCTCCATCCGAAGATCCAGGCCTACATCGACGGAACGGCGGAGTAGGACTCGCTTTCACCCGACTCGCTTTCTTCCCGTTGGTCGTCACCATGCCCCTCGCTCGCTTTCCCCTCGTTGCGCTCCTTGCGTTCTCGCCCTGGGCCTCGGCTCAGACCCAGGTCACCCTGTCCGCGGTCCAGGACAACACGCTGTACCAGAACTTCAGCGGCGCCCTGAGCAACGGGATGGGCAGGTCGTTCTTCGCAGGCAGAAACGCCGACGGCCTCCGGCGCCGCGCACTCGTCGAGTTCGATATCACGGGCGGAGTGCCAGCAGGCTCGACCATCCTGGGTGTCAGGCTTGAACTCGAGTGCACGGCCGTCCCCCAGGTCGTGACTCCGGCGCAGCAATCGTTGCACCGCGTGCTGGCGAGCTGGGGAGAAGGCGTCTCCATCGCCGGCGGTCCGGGCGGAACCGGCAGCGGCTCCAGGCCCGACGACGCTACGTGGAGACATCGTTTCTTCCCCGACGTCGAGTGGAGCGAGCGCGGGGGCGACTTCGATCCCGCGCCGCTTGCCTCCCAGATCATCGATCAGGAAGGCCCGGTGTTCTTCGAGGGCGCCGGGCTGACGGCGCTGGTCCAGGAGTGGCTGGAGTCCCCGATTTCGAACCACGGGCTGATGCTGAAGGATGACCTGGAGCTCGATCAGTCGGCGCGTCGGTACGCGTCGCGGGAGACCAGCACGCCCGCGTGGGCCCCGCGTCTCATCATCGACTTCACAGGTCCGGAGATCGGGACTCTCTACTGCTCGCCTGCCGTGCCGAACTCGACGGAGGCCCCGGGTTACCTGTGGGCCAGCGGAAGCGACGTGGTCGCCGACCATCAGCTGCGCCTGAACGCGACCTCGTTGCCACCCGAAAGCTTCGGGTACCTGCTGGCCTCACGAACCCAGGCCCAGGTTCCGATGGGGATGGGTTCCCAAGGAGTGTGGTGCCTGGGAGGAGCGGTGGCCGCGTTCCGCACTCAGACCCAGCGCACCAGCAGCCTGGGGTCCCTGTCGGTGGAGCCAGATCTGACGGCGTTCCCGCTGGCCCAGGGTTCGGTCGCGGTGCAGGCCGGAGAGACCTGGAACTTCCAGGTGTGGTATCGGGATGCAAACCGTCAGTCGACCTCGAACTTCACGGACGCGGTGACGCTGACGTTCCAATAGGAAGTTCGAACGTCAGCGGTCCGAATCCCGGCGGGATTCGGACTCCCCCAGTGCGAACGCCCGACCTCCACGCGTGCATGCGGAGGTCGGGCGTTCTGGGTTCTGCGCTTCCCGGGAACCGAAAACCCGTTAGCGCAGAGCGGCGGGCTGAGTAGGCCTGCCTGAGTCGGAGAGAGAGTGGAGACGAGAGAGTGGAGACGAGAGAGTGGAGACGAGAGAGTGGAGACGAGAGAGAGAGAGAGAGAGAGAGAGTCAAGTCAGAGTCCGCACCAGGCAGTTCCCAGCGCAGTGATCGTGGCGCTCAGGCAGCAGTCCGAGCCGCCGCTGCCGCGGTGCGGCGAGCGTCCTTGCGGGGCCGGCCGCCCTTGGACTTGCGCGCCGCCAGCTTGGCCTGAACCGCTTCCCAGTCCGAGGCGGAGAACATCCGAACCTCGGCACCGCACTGGACGCAGTAGCTGCTCTCGATGCTGGAGAGGTAGCTGACGTACTCGTTGCAGCAGGAGCAGAACTTGGTGTCGTGGTGGAAGGTGCTGGTCATGGAGGTCCATGGAGCACAGCCGTTGCCAGGTAGCACCAAAGGCCGCGAGATTCGCCACAATCCACTCTCGGTCAACGACTTACAGCCTCACAGCAGTATCCAACAAGGAAGGCCCGCCCTGGCCTTCATGTCGATCCAACGCGACAGTGTCGAGGAATCTCCCCACCCACGTTCAGATACATGGACGCGGAGACTGGCGCCCCTCGGCTGAATCCATGATCGACCTCACTTCGAACCTACCGAGGTGGGGCGTGACAGCCTGCCCCTCTGCTCCCTTCCCCCCCGCGCCCCCCCCATCCATGTTTCTGCTCTCCACTCTTCCCGCCCTCAGCGCCGCCCTTCTCGCCACTCCCCACCCAGAGCCCGCTCCGGCTCTCATGCGGGAAACCCCTTCGAGCCTTGGCTCCCTCCGCGCCCAGGACCTGGATGGAGAGGCCTCCAGGTTCCGCATGACCCTCGAGGCTGGCGCCGTCTTCTCCAACCGGAACGACGTGCGCTCCCCCGGCGACACCGGCACGCGCTTCTCGCTCAACGACCTGACCGGGGAAGGACCCTGGCCCGTCGGTCGCATCACCTTCGAGTACGACCTCGACGAGAAGCACGGTCTCCGCTTCCTCTACGCACCCGTCCGCACCGACGGCACCGGCGAGCTGAAGAAGAACGTCGTCTTCGAGAACGAGACCTTCAACGCCGGCCGCGCCTCCGCCGACTACCAGTTCGACACTTACCGGCTCGCCTATCGCTACCGCTTCTGGGAGACGGAGGCCTGGACATGGCGCGGCGGCGTGACCGCGCTCGTTCGCGACGCCAGCATCGAGGTTTCCCAGGGCGGACGCAGCGCCAGCAAGACCGACCTCGGCGTCGTTCCGCTCCTCAACCTCACCGGCGAATGGCGCTTCGCCGATCGCTGGGTCTCGGTGCTGGACGTCGAGGGCTCGGCCGCGCCCCAGGGCCGCGCGTTCGACGTCGCGCTCACCGTGGGATATGACGTGAGGCCCGGACTCCGGGCCTCACTGGGCTATCGAACCATCGAAGGCGGCGCCGACAACGACGAGGTCTACACGTTCACGTGGGTGAACTCGGCGATCGCGTCGTTGCGCTGGAGCCTGTAGGAGCGAGCGCGCGGGCTCAGTACCGCCGGTCCTCTTCCGCGCTTTCTTCCGGCTGCTCTTCAGCCTCCATTTCCGCCGCGCTGGCTCCGGCGAGCATCGGGTCGCGCTTGACCTCGAAGGATTCCTTCTGCGCCTTCTTCGCGTCGCCCTTGCGGAGCACCACGGTGTAGACGCCCTCGCCGAGTCCGCCGCCGCGCCGACGGTTCTGACCGCCTTCGTCGTCCGACTTCGAATCCTTCCGGAGGTCCCAGGTGAGCACGTGCACGCCCTTTTCGTTCGGAAGCGTCTTCGTGGCGAGAACCTCGCCGCCCGCGTCCTCGATGGTGACCTTCCAGTCGGAGACTTTCGCGGGAGCTCCCTCACCCTCCCTGGGGGTCTCGGGCTCCTCGGATGCGGTGGCGTCCACTTCCTGGAGCGACACCACGATCGTCACGTCACGGGACTCGTTCTCCCCGCGCCAGACCTGATCCCCGCCGCCGTAGCCGCCGACGGCCGACCGGCGCGCCCAGCGCGTCTTGTCGCCCACCGGGAAGAGATGCGCGGGCTCGGCCAGCGCCTCTTCGGTCATCGCCCGCACCGCGTCGACTTCGGTCGCCCAGAAGCCCTGGCCGTGCGTCGCCGCGACCAGCACCGCGTCGCGCTGGTGAACGGCGAGATCGTGCACCGCGACCCTCGGCAGGCCGCCGTTCATCGGCGCCCAGCTCGCGCCCTGGTTGCAGCTCACGTACACGCCGAACTCCGTGCCGGCATAGAGCAGCATCGGGTTCGTCGGGTCCTCGCAAATATCGTTCACGGGCTCGCCCTCGGGCAGGCCTTCCGTGATCCGCTTCCAGCCCTCGCCGCTACCGAGCTTCGTCGTGCGGAACACCAGCGGCCGGAAGTCATCCTCGCGGTAGCCGGTGAACGACACGTAGGCCGTGTTGCGATCGTGGCTGGAAAGCGTCACGCGACTCACCCACCAGCCCGACGGCGCACCCGGGAACTGCCCGGTCAGGTTCGTCCAGTCGTAGCCGCCGTCCTCGGACATGTGCACGAGCCCGTCGTCCGTTCCGACCAGCAGAAGCCCAGGATCGAGCACGCTCTCCGCGATCGTCGTGATCGTGCAGTGCGGGACGTTGCCGGCGATCTTCTCGGCGTCCTTCGTGGTGAGATCAGGGCTGTGCACCGGCCAGGAGTCGCCGCGATCGAACGACTTGAAGAGACGGTTGCCGCCGAAGTAGATCACCTCGGGGTTGTGCGCCGAGATGAGGATCGGCGAGTTCCAGTTGAAGCGCAGCGCGTCCTCCTCGGCGTCCTTCGGCTTGCGCGGCCGGATGTAGGCCGACGTACCGTTGGCAAGGTTCCGCCGATAGATCGCGCCGAACTGCGACTCCGCGTAGACCGTGTCCGGGTTGCGCGGATCGATCTGAGCGTAGAACCCGTCGCCGCCGCCCACCGTGTACCACTCGCTCGGGTGGATCCCGCGCGGATCGCGGGAGGTGTGCGGCCCGCCCCAGGTGCCGTTGTCCTGGGTGCCGCCGTAGACGCGGAACGGCTCGGAGTTATCGAGACCGACCGCGTAGAACTGCGAGATCGGCAGGTTCGTGAAGTGCTGCCACGTCTCGCCTTTGTCCCACGAAACGTGCAGGCCGCCGTCGTTGCCGAGCCAGAGCTTCTGGCTGTCGTGGGGATCGACGAGCAGCGCGTGGTGATCGACGTGCACCGAGCCCGCGATCCGGTCCCAGTTCTGGCCGCCGTCGCTGGACGCGAGCATCGGAACGCCGCACATGTAGAGGCGCTGGGCGTCCTTCGGGTCGAAGCGGATCTGGCCGTAGTAGTAGGCGGGATCGCCACCCACGGGCGACTCGTTCACCATCTCCCAGGTCTTCCCGCGATCGGTCGAGCGATAGACCCCGCCGCCGATCTCGCGCGTCTTGGGGTCGCCTTCGTCGACGACGAGGATCTGCTCGAGGTCCGCTTCGACGGTGCTCTCCTTGTCGTCGCGCACGTAGGTCAGCGCGAGCGTCGGCTCCTCGTCCGAGTCACCCGCTTTCTCTTCGGCGCTGTCTCGCAGCTCGCCCAGGACGTGCATCCACGCGAAGGCGTCGTCGAGATCACGCTCACCGATCTTCTTCAGGACATCGCCCTTCTCCAGCCCGAGCTTCGCCGCGCCGCTGTCCTTCTTGACCTTCGTCACGACCAGCTTTCCGTCCGTCCACTCGACCTCCAGGCCGATGACCGGACCGTTTCGCACCGGCTCGCGGTTCTGGTTCGACACCGTTGCGACGATCACGTTCTCGTCGCCGGGGAACACGTCGAGGCCGATACGGCCGATGTCGCCGGTCGGAAGGCCGCCCTCGCAGCGCTCCCACGTCGTGCCCGCGTCCTCCGAGCGCCAGATTCCGGAGCCGGGGCCGTTCCCGTCGAAGTCCCAGGCGCGGCGGCGGCGCTCGTAGCTCGCGGCAACCATGTGATCCGGCTCGTTCGGGTCGAGCGCGACGTCGACGACGCCGACGTCCGGGTTGATCGCGAGGACCCGCTCCCAGGTTTCGCCGCCGTCCGTCGTGCGGTAGAGGCCGCGCTCCTCGTTCGAGGTGTAGAGCGCACCGAGGGCCGCGACGAACACGCGATCGGAGTTGCGCGGATCGATCACGATCCGGCCGATGTGATGCGAGTGCGGCAGGCCGACGTTCTTCCACGTCTTGCCGCCGTCGGTCGACTTGTAGACGCCGTCACCCCAGTAGGAGCTGCGCTGGTTGTTCGCCTCGCCGGTGCCGACCCAGAGCACGTCCGGGTTCGTCGGGTCCACGGCGATGTCGCCGATCGAGATCGTGCCCTCGTTCTGGAAGAGACACTCCCACGTCGTCCCGTGGTCGTTCGTCACCCAGAGACCGCCCGAAGCGCTTCCGACCCAGAGCGTCCGCGGCCGATCCGGATGGCACGCCAGATCGACGATGCGGCCGCCGAAGGTGCTCGGTCCGAGCGGACGCCACTCGAAGTCCGCGAGGTCATCGGCGACCAGCGCCCGCTTCGGCGCGGGCGCCTTCTCGTCCTCGATGGCCGGCGCAGACCATGCGGTCGCAGCGGAGAGAGACGTCAGGCCAGGAACGGCGAGGAGAGCGAGCCGTGAAAGGGTATTCCGCATGAAGACGATAGATAGAGGCGCCAAGGAGAGTCAGGCGTCTGAATACTAAAGACATCGGCGGAATCGAGCGGGTCCCTCGGTAAGGGGTGAGTTCGATTGTCGATGACCGCGTCCCGTTCTGCGGCCGGGCGTCACTGGAGCAGCACGGAGACCGCGCCCGTGAAGTTGGAGGTCACGCTGCCTCCGACGAGATCGCGATGCCAGGCCTGGAAGTTCCAGGTCTCACCCGCAAGCGCGGGCACGAGTCCGTTGGGCGTCGGCATGGCGGAGAGATCGAGGTCGAGCTGGAAGGTCCGCAGCGAGCCGCTGTTCGCGATCTGGCCGGGTCCGACGTAGCGCCCGATCGCACCGCCGAGGCACAGGACGCCCTGGCTCCCACCGGGCTGCGCGACCATGCCCTGGGTTCGGCTCGTGATGAAGAAGCCGAACGCGTTCGAGGGCAGATCATGGGCCACGAGCGTGGTCGAGTTGCTGGCCGCGACGGCGCTCCCCAGCGCGGAGATCTGGCCCGCTAGCCCACCGGAGTGGTTCACTGCGGTGCAGTAGCTCGCTCCGATCTCGGGCTCAGGCCGGTACCAGCGCAGGATCCCGCTCGCGGACGGCCCGCCGGCGGGCGTACCGATCGGCTGGCCGACGACGTACTCCCCGGCCCCATCGAGCGCGACCGAGAAACCGTGGAAGGCGGGAGGACTCGACTGCACGAGCCTCGCGCGCGGAACGAAGGAGCCTCCGACGCGCTCGAACGTCCAGGCGGAACCCGCGAGGAGCCCGGCCGCGGTGTCCTGGTAAGCGCCCACCACGAGCTGATCTCCACGGACGGCGACCGAGTGCCCGAACGTGGCGTTCGCTCCCAGGTTGCCGGGCTGCAGACGCTCGATCTCGGACCACGCGCCGCCCGCGCGCTCGTAGTGATAGACCGCGCCGACCTGGTTCGTCTGGGTGGCGCCGATGACGGCGGTGTTCCCGTCCATCGCCACGGAGACGCCGCAGTAACGATCGCCGGAGGTCGCGTCCGGCACGACCCGCAGCACGCGCGTCCAGACGCCGCCCACCTCCTCGAAGAAGTAGGCCGCACCGCGCAACGCCCCGGCGTCCAGATGACGTGGGGCGCCCACGAGCACGCGCCGTCCCTGGACCGCGACCGACCATCCGAACTGCTCCAGGTTGCCGCCCGCGCCCGCGTCGAGGGTCGAGAGCAGCGTCCAGCCGCCCGTGGTTCGCTGGAAAACATGAGCGACGCCCTGGAGTCCCGGCTGGGGTCCTGCGAGCGGCGCCCCGACCACCATCAGGTCGCCATCGTAGGCGACGCTCTGCCCGAACCCGTCGTTGGACGCCCCGGGGTTTGCGACCGGGCCTGTGCTGATCCACGTGCCCGCTTGCTCCACGTAGTGATGCACGGCCCCCAGCGAACTCGCCCCCGGGACCTGGAACCGGCGCTCGGAAACGACGAGTTCACCGGTCCCACTGAGCGCGCACGCCAGGCCGAAGCCACCGTTTGCCGTGGGCGTAGGCGACTCCAGGGAAACGGGCGTGCCGTAGCTCCCGCTCTGTCGCGGCCAGACGAGCGCGACGCCGGCGCGGGTGAACGAGAGGTCCCGGTTCGGAATCCCTCCGCAAAGCCAGCCTGGGGCGAGGGAGATCTGATCCCCGAGCCGCTCGCCCGCCGCGGCGCCCGGGGCGGTGATCTGACCGAGCTCGAAGATGGGCGCCTGCGCGGAAGCCGGGGTGGCGACCGCCGCGAGGGAAAGCGTGAGAGACGAAAGGGCGCGTGTTACCGAACGTTGCATGGCGGGCCTGGGCCGAGGAGAAAGCCCGGATAGGGGCTCGTGGGACTAAGGACCCCCGCGGCTTCCGCGGGGCGTTCCCTCCTGCAAGGCCAGGCCCGACTCGCCCGTAACAGGCGAGTCGCGAGAAAATCCTCAGCGCCCCCGCAGGCTCTTCTCGCGCGCCGCCCGGAACTCGGAGTCCGCGCTCCACTCGCGACCCCGCGGCTCGTTGGCCCAGAGGTTCACGAGCCCATGGAACAGCTGAACGTCCTCGACGGCGCCGCCGAGGTCCCAGGACGGGTCATACTCATCGCTGAGCTTGTGGTAGTGCCTGCGGGTGAACTCGGCCTTTTTCCGGGTCACCCACTCCTCGCCGTGCTCCACGCTGACCGTGCCCTCGCCCATGTACATCATGGGCACGCCGACCTTGGCGAGGGAGAAGTGGTCGCTGCGGAAGTAGTAGCCCTTCTCGGGCGAGGCCTCGGGGACGATCGTGCGGCCCTGGGCGAGGGCCATCGCCGCGAGGTCCTGGTCGAGCTCGGAGGCGCCGTAACCCACGACCACGATGTCCTTCATCGGGCCGAGCGTGTTCGCGACGTCGATGTTCAGGCCGCAGACGGTCTTCGCGAGGGGAACGATCGGGTTCTCGGCGTAGTACTTCGAGCCGAGCAGTCCCTTCTCCTCGGCCGTCGTCACAAGGAACAGGATGCTGCGCGCGGGCGCGGTTTCCTGGGCGGCGATCGCCTCCGCGAGCTCGAGGAGGCTCGCGCTGCCCGACGCGTTGTCGACGGCGCCGTTGTAGATGTTGTCCTCGTCTTCGGAGCCCTCGCGCGTTCCCAGGTGATCCCAGTGCGCGCAGACGAGCACGTACTCGTCGGGCTTCGTGCGGCCCTTGCGCTGGGCCACGACGTTGGCCGAGGTCACGCGCTGCATGCGGTTGCCGAAGCTCGTGAAGAACGTGACGCCCGGGAGCGGGCCAGACTTCGCCTCGCGCGTGGAAGCGGCGGCGGCGAGGGCCGCGAGGTCCTGGCCGGCGGCGGCCACGAGCGAGGTCGCCGCGTCGCCCGAGATCCAGCCGTCGACGCGCAGGCTGCGTTCCTTGACGTCGCCGCCGAGCTGAAGCTGTGGACGGCTCCAGCTCTGGTCCACCACGGTCCAGCCGTAGCCCGCCGCCGCCTCGTCGTGGATGATCAAACAGGCCGCGGCGCCCTGGCGCTCGGCCTCCTCGAACTTGTAGGTCCAGCGTCCGTAGTAGGTCATCGCGTTCCCGCGGAAGAGCGCGGGATCCTGGGTCGCGAAGCCCGGATCGTTGACCATGACGAGCACCGTCTTCCCCTTGACGTCGAGGCCCGCGTAGTCGTTCCACTCGAACTCGGGCGCGACGATGCCGTAGCCCGCGAAGATGACTTCGGAGTCCGCGACGGAGATCTCCCCGCCGAGCTGCTCGCTCCAGAGCACGACATCGCGACCGTGCATCAGCTCGGTCGCCTCGCCTCCAGGCCCCACGAAGCGGCTCTTCGGCGACGCTTCGGGCGTCAGCTCCACCATCGGGACGGGCTGGGTCCAGCCGCCTCCCTCGCCGCCGGGCTCGAGCCCCATGGCCTGGAACTGCTCGATCAGGTAGTCGATCGTGGTGGTCTCGCCCTGGCTGCCCGGGCCGCGGCCGCCGAAGGCGTCGGAGCTCAGGGTTTGGATCCGGCGCGCGATGTCCTCGGCGCGAATCTCGGGCGACGTGCCGGCAGCCTCCTGCAGCGGTAGGACGGTAGCGGCGACGAGGAGCGGAAGAGAGAGCAGCATGGGGCTTCGGGGTGAGGAGGGAGGAACGAGATCGAGGCAGGATCCCATCTTCGCCCGCCGCGCGCTACCCGCGGGGCCACAAGCATCGAACGCCCGCGCCGTTCAGCCCTTCCGCAGCTCGGTACGAAGTAGCCTCAAGAGCTTGTCACCCTCGTCCTCACCCGTCCGCACCTCGAACAGCTTCACGACCCCGTCGGGCGTCTCCGCCTCGAACCGGTGCTTGTACTGCCGCACGTCGTTGATCGTGACCCCGGTGGCCTCGGGCTGGTGCAGGATCGACTGGATCGACTCCAGCGGCTCGCCCGGAGCGTTGGCCGGATAGGAGAACGTGTTCCGCGTCCGATCGACGTGCAGGAAGTTCTCGGGCGCCTTGCCCTTCTTCACGCGCCAGGCGGCGAAGCTCACGCTCACCAAGACGCAGATCAACAGCGCCGTGACCACCGAGGTCAGGCTCGCGCCGATCCCCTGGAACGGGACGAGCGCGAAGCACGCAAGGAACGTGAGCGCCGTCATCGAGATGAGCGCCACCATGGGCGCGGGCATCCGCGCCTTGCCGAACACCACGTGGTCCCCGGTGTCCACGACGATGTAGCGCTCCCGCAATTCGTCGTCCGCCGACTTCTCTTCAGGCCGCCGCAGCGTGTTGAAGATCATCCCGAGAATCGAGAGCCCGATGAGGTTGAAGGGCGTCAGGAAGAGCAGGAGCATCGCAGGGAAGGACTTGCCCGATAGATCGAGCACGGCCTCCATCGGGTCCTCGGGATCGACGAAGGCCGTCACCTCCGCGCCCACGGGAAAGCGCTCACACGCGGCCGTCGCGAACCCCCGATCCGATGTGGCGATCGAAAGAAATGCGTGCCGGTCCGAGCGGAATGTCATCCCATCGAACTCGTACAGAAACTCGATGCTGGGCGCATAGGTACTGCCGTCGCTGGAGTGATTCGCGCGGACGCTGGAGCTGACCACGCGGGCCTCGACCTCCTCGTACCGTGAGCGCGCGTCCTGCACTCGATAGAGCTGATACCCGATAACGGCATCGAACGTCCAGACGATCCCGTTCCAGAAGAGCGCGAAGAACACGAGCGGCACCACGGCTTTCGACTTCGTTGCCATGGATCCTTTCTCGGCCATCCGCGGCCCCAGGATCCAGTCGGGCGTCCGGTCAGCCCGGAACGGCCCGCGCTGGCTGTCCCCGCCTGAGAATACGCCAGCGGAACGACATGGGGACGCCCGTCCGGCTACTCGCGGAGTCGCGCCGCCAGTTCCTTTCGATAACTTCGGCTCACGGGCAGCCTCGTCCCGTTTCGCAGCAGGACCTCCGCGTCTCCGTGGCCCGCGGGCGTCAGCTCCACGATCTGCGCCAGCGCCACCGCGGCCGACCGGTGGATCCGCGCGAAAGCGGCGGGATCCAGGCGATCCACGATCTGGGCCAGGCTCTCGCGGTGCAGGATGGACTCCGACTCCGTGCAGAGCCGAACGTAGGTGCCCGCTGCCTCGATCGAGTGGATCTCCTCGACGGGAACGACGCGCATGCGGCCCCCCAACCGGGTCACGACGCGCCCGGCAAAGGCCGCGTTCGGCGTCGCACCAGCGGCGCGTGAGTTCACCGCTCGATGCAGGGCCAGGGCGAGACGCTCCGGATCCACGGGCTTGAGCACGTAGTCGATGGCCCCCGCGTCGAAGGCGTCAAGTGCGTGGTCGCTGTAGGCCGTCACCAGGATCACCGCCGGACCGGGTCGGGTTCCGAGAGCTTCGAGGACATCGAACGCGCTGGCCTCGGGCATCTCGATGTCGAGGAGCACCACGTCAGGCGCCAGCTCTTCGATCGACCGGAGCGCGGCCACTCCGTCGCCGCATTCACCGAGGACGTCGAAGCCCCCCATGGGCTCGATCGCGCGCCGAAGGCCGAGCCGCGCGAGAGGCTCGTCGTCGACGATCAGAACTCCGTGGACCTCAGGCATGCGTCGCTTGCCCCCCGGCATCCACCGGGATCGACGCGGGCAACTCGATTTCCAGGCGAGTCCCGCCGCCGGTTCGGGGGCCCAGTTCCAGCGTGGCGTTCGCCCCGTAGATAGCTTCGAGCCGCGCGCGTGCGTTCTCGAGTCCGACTCCGCCGGTCTGTACGGTACGACCGGCGGAGGCGCCGACCTCCAGGCCCACCCCGTCGTCCTCGACGATCAGAAGCAGCCTCTGTTCGACGGAATCGGTGCGCCGGCCACGAATCCAGAGCTGGCCTCCTTCACGCCGTGGCGCGAGACCGTGCCGAATGGCGTTCTCCACGAGCGGCTGGAGCAGCCAGGCGGGGACCTCCGCTTCGAGCGCTTCCCCCGTCACGTCGACGTGCGTGCGAAGGCGGTCGGCGAACCGAGTCCGCTCGATCCCGAGGTACAGCTCGACCACGTCCAGCTCCTCGTGCAGAGGCACCACTCCGCGCTCGTCCGACTCCAGCGAGCGTCGCAGAAGCTCACTGATCCTTCGGAGCATCCGCTCCGCGGCCGCGGGATTCTCTTGCACCAGCACGAGGCAGGAGTTGAGCGCGTTGAAGAGAAAGTGCGGCCGCAGCTGACCCTGGAGCGCCGTGAGCTTCGCTTCCGCCAGCCGGGCCTCGAGGCGCAGAGCGCGGGAGTGACTGGCCGCCACGCGACGCCGCTCCTCGCCCGCGAGGCTCGCCGCAAGGACCACGCCGTACGCGAGCAGCTCCCCCTGGGGCTGGAAGCTCCAGAAGGACTGCCTGAGCCAGAGGACCACCGAGGCGGGCACCCAGTCTGCGGGCCAGTGCTCCGGCGGAAAGTGGACCCTGAGCCACCCGACCATCACAAGATGCAGCGTACCCAGCGCGCAGGCGGCGAGCGCGTGGCCGAGGAGCACGCGCGGCCAGCCGATCCTGGCGGGTCGCAGCCGCCGTGAGAGCGACGCGACCAGCGGCGTCAGCAAGACCCATGGAAGCCAAGTCATGAGATAGGCAGGCGCGTCCGTCAGAAGATCGAACTGGCCCAGACCGCGCGCACGACTGTACGTGGCCTCCTGAACGAGCTGCATCGAGCCCGGTACGAGCCACATGAGCACGAGGAGGAGCCAAGGCGTCCGCTGTTCCTTGGCTTCCTTGCGTTCCTGCATCGTGCCTCGCCCGTCGCGTTCCTGCATCCTGCCTCGCCCGTCTGGCCACTACCGGAACATCATCCGCAGCGCCGAGGACAGGTTGAACCCCGCGCCAGCGCTTTGCGCATCCCGATACCACGCCTGAACGTACCAGGGCGATCCGATCACGGCCGCGGTTGCGCCCGAGATCGGAACCCGCGCAGGCAGGAATGCGCTGTCGCTGCTGCTACCGGGCAGGAAAACACTGACCAGTCGGAGGGCCGGGTTCCCCACGCACCGAAAGCCGTCGCCCACCGGGGCAAAGTCGGCGCTCAGGCTGCAAAACGCGATGGCGGTCGATGAACCCGGGAGATCGCTGAGGGCGAACGTCAGCTGTTGCGACGCGTTGGCGAGCCTCAGGCTGCCGCGGTAGTCGAGTTCTGAAGCTCGCCCGGTGGAGTTCACGGCGCCGTCGCAGTAGACCGCCGGGGACGCGGGATTTGTCGGCAGAACGAAGGCGCCACCGACGCCGGAAGAGATCCTTCCCACGCCCGCGAAGACATCCTCTCGACCGTCGCCGTCGATATCGCCGACCGAGACGCAGTCGGTGCCGAGTCGCAGCAAGGGAACGCTCGACGAGTGTCGCCCGAGGCTTCGACCGGTCGCCCCGGAGAAGAACGAAATCACGCCGGCGGAGGCGGCCCCGTAGGAACCCATGGCGCTGCAAACCATGAGGTCATCGTGCTGGTCACCGTCCAGATCGCCGATGCGAACGCGACCGAACATCAAGAGGGTGCGGTCCGTGCCCCGGATCGAATGAAGGACGGTGCCGTCCGTTCCCGAGTAGACGAACAGGCGCCCCCGTTGCTGGATGTTCACGTAGTCGATGACGTAGACGTCGGGGGTCCCGTCCGCGTTCACGTCGCCCGCTTCTCCGCTGAAGTAGTTTCCGTACTGCTGGGCCTGGGCGCCCGCCGACACGGTCCAGAGCACCGACCCGTCGCTTCCTGAGAAGACGGTCGCCTCGCCCCTGCCGTTGGAGCCTGCGCGAAGGGCGCACGCGACGAGATCCTTGATCCCATCGCCGTTGACATCGCCGACGGCGCCGCAGCTCGCACCGAACGCGCCCTGGACCGAGGCTCCTTCGAAGGACCGAATCGGCGCTCCGTCGAGACCCGACCGGACGTAGACCTTGCCCGAGCCATTGATGCCGCCCGCATCATGTCCAGGTGCGCAGATCGCCACGTCGTCGAGGCCATCTCCGTTCACGTCGCCCGCGCCCGCGACGACCCAGCCGAAGCGGTCGTTCAAGGCCTCGCCATCGACGGTCCAGAGCCGCGCTCCGGTCGCGCCGGAGTGCATGGACGCCTGGCCCGCTCCGCCGGATTGGATCTGGGGCGCTCCGACGATGAGATCGGCCACTCCGTCGCCGTCGACGTCACCGACACCGTCGGTGGAGTGCCCGAACCAGTCGCCGACGCTCTGGCCCACGAGGCTCAGGATCGTGGCTCCCGTGCCCGTCGAAACAGCGTAGACCCTGCCGCGGTCCCCGTTGTCCGAGACGCTGGTGATCAGACCGTCCCGGAGGCCATCTCCGTCGAGATCGCCGATGCTGGCGACGACGAAGCCGGCGTCCGCGCCGAGGGGAATCTGGAGGAGCGGATCGACCTCCCAGATCTGCGCCGATGCCCGGGCAGACCATGCCACGGACAGTGCCAGGACGGGCAAGAGGGATGGAGCCAGCGAGAGTCGCCGACGTCGCGGCGAATCGGTCGAAGGACGGGCCCTGGTGATCGGGGAAGCCGGGGAGACCTGGGTCGCGGAGGGAGTCACGTTCATCGTTCGGATGGGAAAGAGGGCCATGGGAAGTCATGGGGAAGCGCCGCGATCGAAGCGCGGCGACTGACAGACCCTAGACCCCTGGAGCCTTCGGATTTCCCTGGCTGGGGTGAGCCGGACCCCGGCCGTTGTGAGCGGGACGCCTCCGCTCCCTTCACGCTGCCCCCCCCACGCTGCCCCCCGCTGTCACCGCACGGCGCTCCATGGCGCTCTCAACCGCCGCCTCAGAAGCTGACGGTCATGGACGATCCAGGCACCATGCGCGCCGAGCGGCGATCCGGTGCGTGCTCCTGGGTTCCCACGGTGCCGAAGGAAACGTCCCCTGCGGGCACGACGAATTCGAGGGATTTGCCCGACGGGAACTTCACGTTGTTGAGCGGGATATTGTCACTGAGGATCGACACGCGGTCGTCGTGGCTCCCCGCCACGAGCGTGAGGAAAGCGCCGTCCTCGCTCACCTCGAGCGTCACGGCCTGATCACCCGGTGGAGTCTCCAGGATTCGCCAGCCGATCTTGCCCGCTTTCGTCCACGCGCAGAGTGTCACGGGGAAGTCGCTATTCGTGCCGAGTTCGAAGCTTCCATCGGACACCGAGGTGCTCGAAGACCCACGGTCGCTGACCAGCGCGACTTTCGCGGCGATTGCCGCGCCCGAGGGATCGACGACGGTTCCGTGAACGCGATGCTTCGAATCCGCCCACATCGAGCGCTGAGACTCCGCGGCGCGAGGGGGCTCCGCCACTCGATGGGGCTCCGCAGAGGGTGAGGGCAGCATCCCACTCGTATCGATTTCCGTCGCCGCGCAGGACGCCAGGGCGCAGAGGACAACGGGAGCGAGCGGGCCGGCGAGCTTGGGGTACATCATTTGGATCTTCATGGCGGAGGGCCTTAGCAACGACCTGGGCCCAGGTTACCCGAGAAACCGTGGCTCGTGAGGCTGTCGCCCATCCGAGCCTTGGCCGCGCTCGCCGATCCACTCCCCGGCCTCGCTTTCAGGGCAGGTCGCGGAACGTGACGCAGCGTGCGCCCGAGAAGTTCGAGGTGGTCTGCCCCGCCACCATGTCGCGATACCAGAACTGGAAGCACACGGTATCGCCGGGCGCGGCGGCCACGCTTCCCGACGGCGTCGGGAGCGCGCTGAGATCGGGCGTGAACGACACCTGCCCGGAGGGGCCTGAGTCCAGAACATCGCCCGCGAAGCGGCCCATGGAGAGAGTTCCGCCGAGGCGGGTCGAGTCTGATCGGCACGCCCGGCGTCATCGTCCATGGGGCCGAGCCGTGAGTCAGATCGCCACCCCGCTTGAAATTCCTACTCGTTATCTTCCTCGCATGGGATCCGAACCGATTGCCACATGTCGCATCGTCCGCGACCGCGCCTATCTGGAGCAAGCCTTCGACGAGTCGGTGCGCTACCGGCTGAGACTCCGCAAGCACCTCCCGAAGTTCGGGCTCGGCCTCGGCGTGCTGACCCTCGCCCTGATGGTCGCGAGACCTGGGATCCTCTCGGCGCTTTACTTCTGGGGGAGCGTCTTTTTCATCTGGCACGAGCTCAGCTATCGCCGTCGGATGCTCGCCCTGGGCGAGCGGTCACCCGCGTATGGCCGTGAACTGTGGGTCCGCTTCTTCCCCGAACACCTGGAGACGACCGAGAATGGTGAGCCGATGGAGGTGCGTTACGCTGACTTCGATCGGCTCGACGTGACGCCCGGCGGGTTCCTTCTGGTCAGTGGAGGATCCGTGATCTTCACGCCGAAGTCGAAGATTGAGCCTCCCGGGGCTGCTTCCCAGCTGGAAGCGGCGATCCGGGAGGCGCGCCTCGACGAGCCTGCACCGTGAGAGCTGAGGAGCGGGCTCAATCATCCTCGCCCGCGATGGCGAGGTTCAGGACTTGACCGTCGGCGATGAGCCTGGCCTTCAACTGTTCGTACTGAATCCCCTGGATAGGAGACTCTTGGTCGATGGCCAGACACGCTGCCGTCGCCGCCGGTTGTCCGAGAACCATGAACACGGGCTCCATCCGGATCGACCCGAACGCCATGTGGTTAGCAGAAAGGCAAACGGGGACCAGCAGATTCTTGCAGTCTGATGTTTTTGGGACGAGTGGGCGAAAGCTGAACGGGTAGGGGGGGGAAGCCAGCGACTTCCACATCGCCCCCATTACGAACGTGCCCATTCCCGTCGACGTAGCGCTGCACGTGATGGGAGTCCAAGGTGTACGCGCCCATGCCGAAGCAGTCCTGCACCCGTTCTCTCTCCTCGCAGTGGTTCTGCGTCATCACGAAGTTCCCGACCATGCGTCGAGCCTCGCGCACGTAGAGCTGCTCCTGCCAGCCGTTGCCTGACTGGACCTCGTCCTTGCATACGCCCCACCTGGAGATCTGGTCGCGGATCTTCTCCGGCATCCGTAGGAGATAGCGAATAGGACTTTCAAGCGGGGTGTCGACACGCCAGTCTCGATAGCCTGGGGCCCGATTCTGCGCTACCCCCATCCTCACCGGCCACGCGGGAGTGTCCGAGCGGCCAGCGACCTCTTCGGTGAGCCGAACTCGCCCGATTTCCCCCTCTCCGAACGGCACCTCCGATTCGCTTCACCACGACCTGCAGCCAGCACCCTTCCCAAGGCGCTGGCTGTTGTTGTTTCATCGAGCACGATCGCCCGCGCGCTGCTCTTCCGTAGCTTTCTACTTCCCGAAGTCCAGCCGCCCCGTGAAGTAGACACGGCCGAGGCGGCATCAGTATTCGGACCTCGGGCTCTGCCGGTGGGGAACGACTCGGCCCCGGCGACGACGGGTCTCTCCCACCCAGCGAATCGGATGACCTCCTCGCCGCCGCTCTCACTCCCTCCAGCACCCTCCGCGCTGTCTCCGGATCTGTGATCACCGAGATCATGTGCCTGCGGCCCCGGCAGCGCGGGCAGCGGAGAACATCCTCCGAAAAAACCCGCTTCAAGAGATCTGCCCAGCGGATGTATCTCTGGTCCTTCGACGACTCCCCCGCACTCTTCGAGCCGTCTTCATCGGCGACGTCCACATCCTTCGGCTCCTTCCGAACCACGGGACGCGGGACCACCAGATCACGCAATGATGAGGCCGGGGCCAGCACTCCCTGATACGTCAACTGATGCTCGCACGGATGCGGCGCGAGCGCCGCCAGTCGAGCCATGAACTGGTACGGAGTCATGACGAATCCCTTGGTCCCATCACGCCAGGCCTTGCGTAACAGCCATGAGACCATGCCATCGGGACGGACCTCGAAGCGCTCGAGACTGATGGCGGGCCTCGTCACGTAGCGGCAGAGCTTCTCCAGCTGCGCCCGCTGACCCTTCCGGATCAGCGTCGCCGCATGCAACGAGAACCCGTCAGCGTTCACCACCAGTGGAGGCGGCACGTACTGACCTCCCCAACCCGACGACTGGAACGCAAGGCCGAGATCAGGGTCGATGAGGCGCTTCAGCGGCTGCCCAGCACCAGGACCGAAAGGCACCAGTGACTTCACCGAGGCAGCCTTCAGGGCCGGAAAGAACGCATCATCACGCGCGTCGCCAAAATCGAGAAGCGGCTGCTCATCAGCGCCCGCGTCCGCGTACTCCCAAGGGGGGTCGTCGCCTTTGCGTAGGGGCAGACCGAGTGCGATCGGGTCGAGGGAGTAGCGCTTCAGCACCCGACGGATGCGCTCGATCGCGTCACCGTGCACACGTGCGACCTCCGCCGACGTCAAAGGATCCGCGGGCAGAAAGACGGGAGACTCGAAAGCGCTGCGCGTGACGTACACACCGTCCAGGTAGAGGGAGTGGAAGTGAACATTGAGCCCCAACGAGGATTCAAAACGCTGCGTCGAGTTCACGGCGCCGATGTCCAGCCGGACCGGGTATGACCGCACGCAGCGGGCGGTGAAGCGCAACCTTGTCGAGCAGATACGGGTTGAGTTGAAGTCGCCGCCTGATCGGGTGTGATCTACGGGCATTGTTGAGGCCACCTTAGGATACTCGGTGCAGCAGTTCGGGGAATAGTCGACCTGGCCTGCCCCCAACAGACAGAGCATAGCTACATTCCTTAATCGCCACAGGCAATGACGAATGTTTCGTTCGGGGATGCTCGCTGCGTTCGAAGGCTTGGGCGTAACGAGCATCCACAAACAAAACTAAACTACGTCACAAGGCATCTTTCAATTCAATTTAAAAGAGACTGCATTTGACAAGCCTATACTCTGTCCCCAGCTCGTTGGTGTTCTGAACCACAACTGGAAATGAAGTGTTTCGCCTGCGGAAAACGTCCCAAAGGGACTCTCGCTCAGATCGTATCCAGTCTCAAAAGTTCCGTCTCCGAGCGCAAGCTGGAACCCTCCGGTTTGGAGGCGAGGACTACCAGTACAAAACTGCTCACCACTTCCTCCGGGAAGGTTGATAGCAGCGGGCTGGGTGGATGCTAACACGATCAGAGGTGAGAACGGCGGCAAGCCGCTACCGGTAAGCCGAATACCGCCAGCTGACGGAGTGGTTGAACCATCGATACTCAAGCTCACTTGCTCACTCTGGGGTGACAGGGTGCCTTGGCATGAAGTTGTGCCTACAGCGTCCGGAAAAAAGTGAAGAGAACCAGTTGAGTTGAGCTCACCGTTATCGGTCATGCCGAGGTAGTTAGACGCAATAATCCCGCCGTCATGCAGCGCAACATTCCAGCCAAAGCTACCGTAAGTAGTCGCACTAGGCACCATCAATCGCTGGTCAACCAGAACACGCGTTTCAATCCACGCATCTTGAACCGCGTCATACTCGAACACATATGCGCGGCCAACCGGGCGTTGTGAAACATTTCCGGACAACGGCGCTCCAATGACGACACGGCCAGATTCAATGTCGATAGACGCACCAAACTGGTCACCCGTGTGCGGAGTGGTTGGGAAAGACGAGTTTGGCCCGAGTCGTGAGTGATACTCAAATCGCCCATCAGTCGGTCGCCTCTTATAGACAGTCACATAGGGCAAACACCCCGCGCAACTATCTAGTGCGCAACTCATATACCATTCACCATCCACATCCGCCGCATAAATCAAGCCTGTTGAGGAGTACGGGCTATAAGCCTCAAATGGCACTGTGAAGATCTCGGAGACAGTCCAGCGGCCCCCTAGACGGCTAAACACATGAACCTGAGGGGACTGCGGCCCTAGATTGAGCGCTCTATATCGTGTGTAAACTTTACCGCCATAAATGACCGGCTTGCTCGGCCAAGTAAAACTTACAAAGTTCAAGAATGGCGCAATGTCGGGATAGATATTACCGATCCGTCTCCAGACTCCATTCCTTCGCTCGAATGAGACGATGGTCTCGCGAGCTTGCATTATCAGAATGTCGCCTTCTAAATCCAGGTGACCGACTAGCTTAAAGCCGTCAATCCTCGGAACCTCAAGCTCAACTGTGAGCTCCCAGCCGTTCGCCTCTGAGTACTCGAACATATACAGCTGGTACTCCCAGATACCTGGAGAGACCTGCGTTTGCGCAGCAACTGCAGCTGAATGGCCATCAATTGCAAGGTGAGCGACTATCTGAAAATTAGAAAGACCTCCAGGCAGCTCAGATACCAGCTGCTCTACCTCCCATCGGCCATCTTCCAATTTCAGGAAGTACACAACTCCAGCGTCATACTGATCCCCGAGTCGCTCCCTTGAACGTGCGATAGCCCTGTCGCCGCTCACGTCAAGATCAAGTCCAAGGTGCGCCTCGTATCCTTGTGTTACTGAACCAATCGAATAGACAGATCCCTCTTCTACTTGACCGAAGACTGGAAGCGCAAAGAGGACCAGGGAGGCCAGCGTCGTAGCGTAATTCATATTCAACATTCTGTATCCTTCCGTTGATTATAGTGTTTGACTGCCAAGAGCGTCGCTTTCAGCATACCACAGCTCCCCGGAAACCGCTTGATTTCCAGGGAGTCCGTCGATGCGCCGCCGCATTCTGGCTGCAGAGGCGACCTCTACCGATCCAGCCATCCGCAAGAGCGGCGCACTGGACCTCTGGTCCTAGTTCTCACCTGGACCGCCAGGGCCACCGGGATCAGTTGGATCGTTGTTCTCAAAACAGCCCATATCCGACACTTTACCCGGCTCAGCCGCGTCAAGTCCCGTTCCTGCGACACCCGGGACATCACGCTCCCTCGGAACTTCGTCCAAGTCAATCTGAACAAACTCGGCTGTGATGAGGTCAAGGTCAACATCCGCTTGATCGCCGAGGAGAACGTTCTCGATGGGCTGATCGTTGGCCGAATCTATGCACGGCGAGGTGATCTTGAGTCGGAAGTTGTCGTTCGGGATGTTCTTGAACATGGGCGGAACGTTGAGATTTCCCGTACCGGGAAAGACCGGCGCTTGCGTTCGCACGTCAGAGTAAGCAACGACTGTCGTGGCAAGGGCTGTCGAGTCACCAAAGAGGTCACGCTCGACAGCAGTGACTCCACCTCGCATGAGACGATTGCCCCAAAAGATGGAGCTTTCGATGATGGTGGATGTGTTGTTGGTGGCGTTGCTGTCGAGGTCTTCAAGGCTTGCACCTCCGCCATCGTTGTCCGTCACGGTGCAGTGTGAAACAAAGAACGTTCCTCCAGCGCCGCCTGGGTCTTGGTTCACGATGTGAAGGAAACCCCCTCCTTCTTCAAATGCGAGGTTGTCGTGAAACAAGCAGTTGAAGATGCTCGCTCGGCCATCTGCGATTCGAGTGACCGCAAGACCACCACCACTTGGTGAGCGATTACCGATGAAGCGGGTGTTGCCGATGGCAACTTCACCGATGCTGGTAGTGGCAAGCTCTTCTAAGAAGAGACCACCCCCTTCTCCGAAAAAGGTGCCGCTAACAAGTCGTCCCGCACCGTTCTCGCGGAAGGTACAGTTGGTGATCTGCATGCTGTCGATGTTGATTCCGGCCATGCCGCCGCCGGAATCAAAAGCTGCGTTGTTTCGAACGGTAAGGTTCGCCAGGCGCACCTCGTCTGCGGCAGTGGTCGAATTGAGCAGAATGCCTGCACCACGAGCGTTTGTCCCAGTGCCAGCAGTGTCATCTGCGAACCCGTCACGGATGACCAGCCCGTCAATAACGATGCGCGACGCGTCTGCGCCCGTCATCGCAACAACGTGGTCAGTGTTGCCGGTTGAAGTCGGATTTCCGGTGATGTTGCCAGACAGAATGGTAGTGCCGAAAAGGCCAGCGCGGTTAATGCGCAGAAGCTCTGTCCCGTCAAAGCCACCGTAGACGCGGACGTCTGACGGGATCTCAAACGAGATTGTCTCATCAAGAGTCGTCGTGGGCAAGTAAACCCCTTCAGCGATCCAGAGTTCGGTATTGGGGAGGATGCCCACGAGCGCGGTGCTGACTTCAGGGATGGCGTTTGCCCAGGACGAGCCGTCCATCAGGCCGGTTGTGATGCCCTTCTTGACGCGAAGGACGGTCTGGGCAGGTGCGAGGGAGGATGTGACTGCTATGGCACTGAGGAGTACTGCAGTCCGGACGAGAGGTGAGGAGGTTGAAATCATGATGTGTTGCCCAGGCAGAACGGAGCAACCGAGTTCCGTGGGCAAAGGAACTGGCGCGGTGCGAGAAAGCAACGACACGGCGGACCGCTAACTCGGATCTTGCTCGCCGCAGCTCCTTTATTATACATAGGCGTTCTGGGCAATACCCCCCCACCGGAACCAATTGTGAAAGCTCACCACGAAAAAGTGAGTACCGGCACTGTATCGCCAACGCGGAAGACGCCCCACGTCCGTTTTCAGCGCTGGATAGCCACTCCATTTTCTACAGATTAAAGAATCGGGAATATTCCCCATATCCACTCCGCCGCCCCCAAGCGGGACTGTGCCCAAATTGCAATTGGACGAATTTCGGGCCTTGAGGCGTCTCGCTGGCGGACGCTATCCACTGCTGCGGCTCAAACCCAGCGTTGACGCAGCCGCCCCCCCTGACACTACTCAGCGTGGCCGATACAGCCTGATTCCGCTCGAAGTACCGACCGCCACAGTCGCCCGCAGTTCGCGTTCCACGAGAGCCCGACAGCGGAGCAGTAATTTGCAGTGCTGCCGTTGGCCTTCAGTTCCTCTAGCTACGCAGCTGCTCTAGCTGCTGTCTGACGCGCTCGGCCGCTGCCTGTCCGCTCGCGCTCGCCTGGCGCTGCCAAGCCTTCACTGACGGTGCCCACCGAAAACCGTTGGCTCTCAAAGTTTGCCGCACCGCGTCGCTCGGCTTCTCGTCAAAGAAGAACCGCACCCGGTTCGTCGGCTGGTCGTGCTCCAGCCGGTACCCGTCTCCTTCGACCGGCTCAGGCGGCTCGACTTCAGCGGTGACCGACAGCTCGTGAATACGCGCCTTGACCCTCCGGATGTTCGAGCCGAGGTTAGTGAGCTCGTACGAGGCAAACGGGCTGCCCCCCTTCCACGGCTCAGCGAGCATCATCGAGTGAAGCTTCTGCCTGAGTTCATCGACGGATAGGACTTCCAAGCGGGGTGTCGACACCTCGGTAACCGTAGCCTGGGGCCTGATTCTTCGCTACCCCCATCCTCGCGGGCCACACGGGAGCGCCCGAGCGGCCATCGGGCTCTTCGCTGAGCCGAACTCGCCCGATTTCGCCCCCTCCGACGAGCACCACCGGTTCGCTTCACCACGGCCTTCAGCCAGCACCCTCCTCAAGAGTGCTGGCTGGTCTCATGTCACCGAGCCCGGTGACCCACGCGCCGCTCTATCGCAGCGCCCTACTTCCCGAAGTTCAGCCGCCCCTGCCGAGGCGGCATCGGTATTCGGACCTTGAGCTCTGCCGGTGGGGAACGACTCGGCCCTGGCGATGACGGGTCTCCCCCACCGGGCGAATCGGATGACCTCCTCGCTGCCGCTCTCACCCCCTCCAACACCTTCCGCGCTGTCTCCGGATCTGTGATCACGGAGATCATGTGCCTGCGGCCCCGGCAGCGCGGGCAGCGGAGAACATCCTCCGAAAAAACCCGCTTCAAGAGATCTGCCCAGCGGATGTATCTCTGGTCCTTCGACGACTCCCCCGCACTCTTCGAGCCGTCTTCATCGGCGACGTCCACATCCTTCGGCTCCTTCCGAACCACGGGACGCGGGACCACCAGATCACGCAATGATGAGGCCGGGGCCAGCACTCCCTGATACGTCAACTGATGCTCGCGTGGATGCGGCGCGAGCGCCGCCAGTCGAGCCATGAACTGGTACGGAGTCATGACGAATCCCTTGGTCCCATCACGCCAGGCCTTACGTAACAGCCATGAGACCATGCCATCGGGACGGACCTCGAAGCGCTCGAGACTGATGGCGGGCCTCGTCACGTAGCGGCAGAGCTTCTCCAGCTGCGCCCGCTGACCCTTCCGGATCAGCGTCGCCGCATGCAACGAGAACCCGTCAGCGTTCACCACCAGTGGAGGCGGCACGTACTGACCTCCCCAACCCGACGACTGGAACGCAAGGCCGAGATCAGGGTCGATGAGGCGCTTCAGCGGCTGCCCAGCACCAGGACCGAAAGGCACCAGTGACTTCACCGAGGCAGCCTTCAGGGCCGGAAAGAACGCATCATCACGCGCGTCGCCAAAATCGAGAAGCGGCTGCTCATCAGCGCCCGCGTCCGCGTACTCCCAAGGGGGGTCGTCGCCTTTGCGTAGGGGCAGACCGAGTGCGATCGGGTCGAGGGAGTAGCGCTTCAGCACCCGACGGATGCGCTCGATCGCGTCACCGTGCACACGTGCGACCTCCGCCGACGTCAAAGGATCCGCGGGCAGAAAGACGGGAGACTCGAAAGCGCTGCGCGTGACGTACACACCGTCCAGGTAGAGGGAGTGGAAGTGAACATTGAGCCCCAACGAGGATTCAAAACGCTGCGTCGAGTTCACGGCGCCGATGTCCAGCCGGACCGATGCGGCGCAAGGTCGGCGAGCTCACCCAGTGCAACGTCTCCGTTAGCCACCTCACTCGAGCGCTTTGGTCCCTTGCTCTACAGGCGGGCGAAGACCTCGAGGCACTGAGATCGAAAGCACCACAGCTCCAGCGGCCACCGCATGGCAATCCCATAGCTACAGCAGAGTACGAAGATGAGCTTGCAAGGTTTCTGCTGCGAGCCCTCAAGCAGATCCGGCCAACCAGCTAGCCAGCTGTCCATAGCTAGACAGGCGAGCTGATCAGTGACCGCCACATCGGTTGTGCGCTAAGCATCCGGATGCCCAGCGTCGCCCGTTTTGCCGCGTATAGTCAGCGCGTTCCTCGTGATCGATGACAAGGGAGCTGTGCTCGTACTTCCGTAAGCGTTCACGGGGGTAGGTGGCCAGTTCGGGGGCTCGAGTACCGATGGCAAGAAGGTGGCCGCGCAGCTTGAACCCGATCCGGATTGCCCTTCGTGTACCTCGCTTGCAGCTGAGCTGCAGGCGTTGCGGAAGGTGGTCGAGAAGCTGAGTGGCGAGGTAGAGCGCCTCAAGGCCCGCAAGCCCAAGACGTCCCGTACCTCGAGCAAGCCGCCCTCCACGGATGGCCCATGGACTAAGCGCTTCTCGAAGAAGAAGCCCTCCGGTAAGAAGCGCGGCGGCCAGCCTGGCCACAAGGGTGTGCAGCGCAAGCCCGCGCCGCCCGAGGACGTGAACCAGTCGAACGACGTCCTGCTCGAGAGCTGCAGAAAGTGCAGCTCTCGGATGGTGAGGACCGGAGCGACACCGCTTCATCATCAGGTCATCGACATCCCGCCGGTCAAGCCCAGGATCGATGAGTGGCTCCTCCATGTGAGTCAGTGCACAGGCTGCGGCTCCACGGAGCGCGCCAGCCTCCCTGCGGGAGTTCACCCAAGCTCGTTCGGGCCGAACCTGTCGGCGCTGGTCGTGCTCCTGAGCGGAGAATACCGGATGTCGCGCCGCAACATCCAGCGCTACATCGCGGATGCCCATGGGGTCGAGATCTCGCTTGGAGCGATCTCTAACATCGAGCGACGGATGACCAACGGGCTCGAAGATGCTCACACTGAGGCTCTCGCCGCCGTGCAGGAGTCGCCAACCAAACACCTCGATGAGACCACATGGCGCCAAGAAGGGAAGCTCGCGTGGCTCTGGGCTGCTGTCGGACAGACCGCCGTTTGCTTCCTGATCCGCGACTCGCGCCGAGCTGAGGTTGCCAAGGAGTTGATCGGCGAAGAGCCCACCGGCATCCTCATCAGCGACAGGTACGCGGGCTACTCCTTCGTCGGCTTGGACCAGCGCCAGGTCTGCCTCGCTCATTTGCTCCGCGACTTCCAACGAATGGCTGAAGGAGAGAAGGAACTCCGCTGGATCAGCGATGGTCTCCTCTTGGCCATGAATGACATCTTCCGATTGTGGCACCGGCACCGAAGCGAGGACGAATCGGAAAGGATCAGTCGGGCCGAACTGCGACGATGGTCGCAGCCGTTGCGAACACGAGTCCTCAAGCTGCTCGACGAGGGGGCCCTCAATCGAGGGCACGAGACACCTGCGATGTGCCGCGGGATTCTTCGAACCGAGCCGTCGATGTGGACCTTCATCCATCACGAAGGCATCGAGCCGACCAACAATGTGGTTGAGCGCACGGTGAGGCCGGGAGTCATTCTCCGGAAGACAAGCTTGGGCAGTCAGAGCGATCGAGGGAGCCGCTTCGTCGAGCGAATGCAGACAGCGTCGGCGACGTTGAAGCTGACAGGGCGGAGCCTTCGTGACTTCGTCCTCGACGTGGCTCATCACGTTCTTGCGGGGGCTGCGGCTCCGGCGCTCCTCAAGTAGGATCGGGGCTCTGCCGCCCTCGGGCATCGCCGTGGACCCCACTCAGCCCCCCAAAAAGCGGGATTCAGGCCCCTGAACGCGTACCCCCTTGTGCCCAAACGCTCCAGCGCTGGTCGCGCGGCTTTGCTACATCACCCTGCCCTTGACATGTGCAAAACGGGCGATCGGTTAAGGGTCTAAGGACTACACGGTGACTCCCAGCACAGAGAAAGAGGGCCTTTCAATATCCTTACATAATGTGCTATTCGAACCGCACAAAGGAAATTCGATTTCTAGAGCGGTGAATTGCGGTTGCATACCGCGATAGATTTACTCCTTCTTCACGGTTGCCTCACCAGAGCCACGGCTGCCCATTGTGCAATGGTATAATCAAGGCCTAGACAATGCGTCTAGATCACGGTCACCCTGAGTAACTCAAACGTGACTACACCTCAATCGCCGCTAAATACCTTCTCGGCGGTTACGCACGCCAAAACTGAACAGAGAACTATCATGAAACTCGCAACTTCACTCTCTACCGCTCTCCTCCTGACTGCCACCGCCCTCGCAGCAACGGTTCTAGGGAATGGCAACATCGAGTCATCGGAGAACGGCAGCACACTGAACGACACCCTCACGATCGACATGGACGGAGGCCAGATCGACTCCATCACAAGGGACGGCTCTTCGACTCCGTTGCGTGACCCTCAGGACTACACTGTCTCGACGAACGCCGCAGGCGAAGCCGTCATTAGCTTCAAGTCAAATCAGCCGAAGAAATCGGTCCACATCGCATACTCCTGGACTGGCAACAACAGTCCAGGTTGCAACGATGGGGATGGCGTTTGGTCTGATGCTGTGGCAAACCCTACCGGGCCCGCAGGACCTCTCTAGAGCGACACTAGTCCGTGAAAGTCCTTGGGCGCTCGCTGCAATTCCCCCGCAGCGCGCGCCGCGTTCATTTACACATTTCGTCTAAATCATGAAGAAAACTAATCGCCTAGTTATCGGCCTAGCCGTAATAGTCATTATGGCCTATTCATGGAGCCAATTAGCTAGCGATTCCGTCACGCCGATAGACGGAATTCATGACTCTGGCAATGCCGACATGAGCGCACCTCTCCATGAAGGTCAAGTCGTAAAAGCTAGTGCACACTCTGGGGAAAGACAAAAAGTGAACCCCTCTCCAGGTGCAACAGACCATCCGCCCAAACACTCCACCGGTCAGGCAACTGGACTATCTCTGGAGATTCGCTCCTTGGACTCCACTGACTATAACGAAGGCCGGCCCGGTACGCTAAGCATTGGTTCTTCATGGTTTCCATCGAAATCAATTGAAGGGAAACAAATCTTCAGTGAGAACAAGTGGGCGCTTATGCGGCAGCTTCGCGGCCCGTCATTCCTAGTAGATACATCGAGAGTTTTGCCACCCGAACTTACAGGCCTTCGCAAACTGGACACCTCATCCGTTGAGCTGGTAGGGTTATCCGAATTAACCGGCATGAAGCCAAATGAAGTCGTAATCGCTCCGCTCAACAAACACAGGCTCTATCTCGACGGCCAATCCCTGCACCACCGCGGAGCACTTAGTCATGGAGATTCCGTCGAAAAAATCTCCCGATACGACACAGGTGAAACGGCATCAATCGCCTCACTCCACAAGGGCTCGGAATACCGTTGCATACTTCTATTCGACGCAGACGGTGTTTCAGGCGATCCATTCGACTACACGGAGCCGACGTTCATCCACCCAAGCAATATACAGATTAGCCTAAGCGGAATCGATGGCATAAACATCAACATTGACTCAATCGACGATCTCACGGGCAGCGTTTTTTATCTTGAGACGAAGTCGCGGCGATCTCGCATGATCGGGTCAGTTTCGGATTCAAAGCTTTGGTGGGCAACTGATACCGCGAAGGACGGGGAGTACCGATTCATTGCCTTTGGGAATGGATGGTCGACCGAGCTAAGCGACACAGCTTGCTCAATCAACAGTGGAATGCCTAGCCAGGAGCGCGTGGATCTCCAGATCTCTCGCGACATACCAATCACCGTTCCAATTCTCGGTAAAAATGCCGACTACGCGACATTCTACCGCAAGGGGAAGGGGAGCTTTAGTCGCCTAAAATCTGACCCATTTAAACACAGCGGGATATTCTCCTTTCAGTCAGAGGGTAGCCTTACCATCTTCGGGCTTAACGTTGAATCTGAGATCGCCTTGCTGAGGCACAGCGATCTCGAAGTCAAAGTCATTGAACTCAATACAGCCGGGAATTCAACGGTTACCTTCTCTGACTCCGAGCCGGTATTCCTAGAACGTGCACATGAGGTGATATCAGAATACGAGCTGGAGAAGATTGAAGACACCTCCGTCACATACACCGTAAGCCGACAGGTAACTGGAGGACTATACGGAGACGGTTGGATACCGATCATCACGCAAGTAAGCTCATACTCGGACTTCCTAAAGGAAGAGAGATTTATGGCATCCACTGGGGAGAACTCGCGCTTCAAGGTATCCACGAACGACGTCAGTTTCCCGGACGTCATTTTCTCGCAATAGCTGACAAAGGCGTCGTGCAACAGATGCGCCTTGGAGGACGCAGGCTCGTCGCGGCGTAAGCGTGTCAGTGAGGGTTTCCTCAGAAGAGTGGCCGTCGCTGCCTGATACTCGAGCGCCTTCGACTCGTGCGTAGGGGACTTCTCTCCGCTCGCGCAGCGGCCCAACCATCTATGCCGAGCCCCGTATGCCGCAACGCGTGAAACAGAGAGGCCAAAAGGATCCCCAATCGCGCAGTCTTGAGTTTCATGCCGATGGGGGGCCCTGAAGCTGCCTACAAGCCTGCTCATCCGACAGCACTAGCGCCTTGCCTCAGTTGTTGCTGGCCGCGAGTCGCTTCACGCCAGCCACCGGGTTCATCTAGGCAGCGCTCTGATCGCACAAGAAGTTCTAGAGCGAACTGAGCAAAGGCTGCTTCCGACGAACCGCCTCCCGAGCTGCTGAAGCTCGGCCACGGACAGCAATCGAGGCGCGGTGCCCGAAGCCGTCTCAGCCTTCAGATTAATCTCGGACGCACCTGAACCCGACTTGGAGCCCAAGAGCGGAGTAGCACTTGGAGACGATGAGTCCGCATGAGGGACGAATAGGAGAAGGAGGGGATGGGGAAGCCATGTCGTCCTTGAGCTCGACGCCGGAGGGAGATGGCTCCAAGAGACAGGATACGGCGACGGTCCGAATGGACCCGTGCCTCTCCCTTCCAACGTAGGGGGAGCGGCTTGGCCGCCATTTATCTGGTGGAAATTTTCGGCGCATCAGGGTTCCGTGTGGGTAGCCAGCCGCGGGTAGAGGTCGAGGCCACCAAGGTGGAACATGATCGCGTCACGGAAGCGGTCCCGGTTGCGGTAGCCATTCGCCCGCCCCTTGAGCCTCTGGATTCGGCTGTTGATGCTCTCGGACGCTGCGTTCGAGGCGCCATGGACGACGGCATTGACGATGCCGATCCAGTAGAGGCGGATGGTCCGGGCCACTCTCTGCATGGGCGCAAGGCCCGTCTCGTCTGCCCAGTCGCAGAGCTGTAGCCACGCCTTCTTGGCCCACGTCCTGGACTTGTAGTGCCACAGCTTCGAGGCCATCTCCTTGATCGCCCAAGCCTTCGCAACGTCGAGCGACAGCGCCTGCAACGCCTTGAACTCCCGCTTCATCCGCTTCGACATGGTCTTCAGGCTCTTGAGCCAGTGGAACTTGGTCTTCTTCAGCGAGTCATCTCCAGCCGCGATGAGGACCTTGTTCTCGGCACGCCTGACTTCGTCGACGGCGCGACCGAAGAGCTGAGCGGCGTGGAACCGATCGAAGCAGAGCGCCTCCTCCCAGTTCGGCAACGCGACCGCCGCCACGTTGATGAAGGGGTCGTGCATGTCCATCGCGCAGACCTCGATGCCTGCGAGCTGGGCGGGGCTCAATCCATCGAAGAATGGCTGAATGGAGTCCTGCCCATGGCCATCGGCGACGTAGATCACCTTGCTCGTGAGCAGGTCAGAGACGCAGCTGACGTACTCATGCCGCTTCTGGAAGGATGTCTCATCGATTCCGATCCACTTGGGACTCACGTCTCCCCGCCGCTCCAGACCTCGCTTCACAGCGCGCGCCTGAATCCCTGCGACTTGATCCCAGCTCAGCCCAAGGAGCTTAGCGGTCGCACTCATGGGCGTGATCAGAAGCAGGTCGATCACGTGGCACTCGAACCTGGCCGTGAAGCGTGCAGAGACCTCGGCCCAAGGAACCAGCAGCTGCTTGACGCCGTGCTCAACGCACTCCACTCTCGGAACATCACAGACGATGCTCGTCTGGTACTCGCAGAGATCCAGATGGCGCCAGCGCCGGTTCCGGGAGTCGTACCCTGGAGACGGTGCGCCGCACTCAGGGCAGTGCAACTCTTCACCTTGGTGCCGGACCTGCACCTCCACGAGCCGCTCGTCCTTGATCAGCTCCACGTGCATGATCTCCCAGGGACTTGGCAATGACAGAATCTCATGCAGCGCCTCTTCGAAGTTCATGCGCCCATTCTACCTGGCACCGGCGCCTACCCACACGGAACCCTGATGCGCCACCCAAAAGCGAGGAATACATGTTCATGCTCTGGAGAGACTATCTCGATCACTGCCATCTCACTTTCATCAATCGAGATTAGCGCCGCGACAGATCGACACCGTTCCAGCAATCCCGACCTTCATTGGTATGACACCTTGAAGGTGGGAGAGTCCTCCGGCCGTGAGCGCCGCCGGTCATAGAGCCGCGTCGTGCTGATATTCGCATGGCCCAACCACCCCTGGACGAATGCGATGTCGGCTGAATGCTCCAAGGCATTCGTTGCCGCCGTCGCCCTCAGCGCATGCAGACACAGCCCGTCCACATGCACACCCGCCCGCAGCGCGTAGCTCTTCACCATCTTGTAGAGGCCATCGCCCGTGATCGCGCCCTCTAGGCCGCCCTGCGGGTTGCGCACCGGCCGGAAGAGGGGACCCTTCTTCTCTTCCCTATGGCCCGCTGCCTCGAGGTACTCGTCGATGGCCACGAGCGCCGCGGCGTGCACGGGCACGTAACGCGTCTTTGAACCCTTGCCTTCCACGCGACGGATAGGACTTCCAAGCGGGGTGTCGACACCTCGGTAACCGTAAGATCGTCGGGCCTGGACGTGGGAGGAATCGGATGGTTCTGGCGCCTGCGGAAGCGCGACTCGCGCGGTGTCTGTGCGAAGAACTCGGAATGGGAGTCGCCGAAGCCTGGGGCTTGGCGGTGGCCGGGAACGTGGATCTGGATCGGTCGCTGCGCGAGCGCTGGAAGGCGAGCCTCCAGCGCTTCCCGATCGAACGGAGGTCGCCCTCGATGCGGCTGACGAAGAGTGGGGCGCGGGTCGAGGTGAAGGCGACCGCGAGTGAGCTCGCGAGCCCGGATTTCCTGCGGGAACTCGACCGGATCGCAGCCCTTGGTTTTCGGGGGATCGCCCTCGAGGTGCACGTTCCCGTGGCGCCGCCGGGAGCGACGGAGCGGCGGCATGACGGATAGGACTTCCAAGCGGGGTGTCGACACCTCGGTAACCGTAGCCTGGGGCCTGATTCTTCGCTACCCCCATCCTCGCGGGCCACACGGGAGCGCCCGAGCGGCCATCGGGCTCTTCGCTGAGCCGAACTCGCCCGATTTCGCCCCCTCCGACGAGCACCACCGGTTCGCTTCACCACGGCCTTCAGCCAGCACCCTCCTCAAGAGTGCTGGCTGGTCTCATGTCACCGAGCCCGGTGACCCACGCGCCGCTCTATCGCAGCGCCCTACTTCCCGAAGTTCAGCCGCCCCTGCCGAGGCGGCATCGGTATTCGGACCTTGAGCTCTGCCGGTGGGGAACGACTCGGCCCTGGCGATGACGGGTCTCCCCCACCGGGCGAATCGGATGACCTCCTCGCTGCCGCTCTCACCCCCTCCAACACCTTCCGCGCTGTCTCCGGATCTGTGATCACGGAGATCATGTGCCTGCGGCCCCGGCAGCGCGGGCAGCGGAGAACATCCTCCGAAAAAACCCGCTTCAAGAGATCTGCCCAGCGGATGTATCTCTGGTCCTTCGACGACTCCCCCGCACTCTTCGAGCCGTCTTCATCGGCGACGTCCACATCCTTCGGCTCCTTCCGAACCACGGGACGCGGGACCACCAGATCACGCAATGATGAGGCCGGGGCCAGCACTCCCTGATACGTCAACTGATGCTCGCGTGGATGCGGCGCGAGCGCCGCCAGTCGAGCCATGAACTGGTACGGAGTCATGACGAATCCCTTGGTCCCATCACGCCAGGCCTTACGTAACAGCCATGAGACCATGCCATCGGGACGGACCTCGAAGCGCTCGAGACTGATGGCGGGCCTCGTCACGTAGCGGCAGAGCTTCTCCAGCTGCGCCCGCTGACCCTTCCGGATCAGCGTCGCCGCATGCAACGAGAACCCGTCAGCGTTCACCACCAGTGGAGGCGGCACGTACTGACCTCCCCAACCCGACGACTGGAACGCAAGGCCGAGATCAGGGTCGATGAGGCGCTTCAGCGGCTGCCCAGCACCAGGACCGAAAGGCACCAGTGACTTCACCGAGGCAGCCTTCAGGGCCGGAAAGAACGCATCATCACGCGCGTCGCCAAAATCGAGAAGCGGCTGCTCATCAGCGCCCGCGTCCGCGTACTCCCAAGGGGGGTCGTCGCCTTTGCGTAGGGGCAGACCGAGTGCGATCGGGTCGAGGGAGTAGCGCTTCAGCACCCGACGGATGCGCTCGATCGCGTCACCGTGCACACGTGCGACCTCCGCCGACGTCAAAGGATCCGCGGGCAGAAAGACGGGAGACTCGAAAGCGCTGCGCGTGACGTACACACCGTCCAGGTAGAGGGAGTGGAAGTGAACATTGAGCCCCAACGAGGATTCAAAACGCTGCGTCGAGTTCACGGCGCCGATGTCCAGCCGGACCGGGGAGGAAGAAACGGAAGCTGCGGCTTCCTCTGGGTCACCCTCTGGGTCAACTTGCACCTGTTGCTGCTGACGACCCAGGGTCACTTGTCCGCGGCGTTTGTAGGACGCAGAGACCGCGCGAATGTGTGCCCGCGTGACCTCTCGGCAAAGCTCCGCGTTCATCGCCATCGCCAGGCGTAGCGGCCTGGGGACCGTGAGTACCCACTGGCGCACATCAACATCGGGGAAGACCCTGTCGACGAGGTGCGCGGCCGTCTGCGCCATCTGGCGCCCGCCGCAGGAGGAACAGAACGTTCGACCCTTACAGGAAAACGGCACGATCGTGTCCGTTGCGCAGGAGGGGCAACGGAGGCGGCTGAAGCCGAACGCTGGATCGCCGCATTCGAGTACAGCCTCGAATTCCTGGATGACGTACTTCGGCAGGGAACGACCGCCGTTCTCGTCCTCGAACTCCGCGAGGAAACCGGGAAGGTGCGCCCTGACGAAATTCTGGAGCGGCGAGCGGCCCCCCGTGCCCCTGAAGATGTCCGGTGGATCGTCCATTCCAGAGGAACGGACCGGCCAAGTTCGAAGCGGGTTGCGCGCAAGGCGCCATGGCCACGCTACGCCTCCGAGACGTTGCTCCAGCTGCTGGAATCGCTCCGGATAGAGCCCATCGAATCAATCATCGCGAGCTTTCAGGTGCTCACGAGCGAGTCCAGCTGTGACCCACCGCTCGGGTGTGACTCAAGGAGGGTCCCATCACTCCCGCCCACTTGTCATGCCACTCCCCATGCTCCGCCTCGCCGTTCTCCTCCTCCTCGCTGGCTTCATCGGTACAGGCCAGGCGCTGGCCCAGCGAATCTGGGTCGACGCCGTTCACGGCAGCAACAGCAACGATGGGCTCACGCTGGCGAACCGCCTTCAAGGCGCTCACCTAAGCGATCGAGGGGAGCGATCAGCCGCCCAACCGTCACGTCAACGTGCGACCCGAGGAAGCGTAGCTCGAAAGGCGTTCGCCCACCCGAGCCTTGGCCGCGCTCGCTGATCCACTCGACGATCCACTCGCCGGCCTCGCTTTCAGGGCAGATTGCGGAACGTGACGCAGCGTGCGCCCGAGAAGTTCGAGGTGGTCTGGCCCGCCACCATATCGCGATACCAGAACTGGAAGCACACGGTATCGCCGGGCGCGGCGGCCACGCTTCCCGACGGTGTCGGGAGCGCGCTGAGATCGGGCGTGAAAGACACCTGCCCGGAGGGGCCTGAGTCCAGAACATCGCCCGCGAAGCGGCCCATGGAGAGGCTTCCGATGCAGAGATCTCCCATGCTGCCTCCCGGGTTGGCGACGGGAATCAGGTCGGAGGACGTGACGAAGTACCCGAGCGAGTTCGCGGGCAGGTCCTGGACGTGGATCGAGAGGGCGTTGTCCGCGGGGATGTCGCTCCCCCCCATCGAGAGAGTTCCGCCGAGGCCGGTCGAGTTGGCCTGCCCCGCACAGATGGCGTCGCCCAGGCCGAGGTCCTGGGAGATCCGCATGTAGCCAAGGCCTGCGGCCGTGTTTCCGTATCCGGAGATGCAGAACAGATAGTCGGATCCGGCGGAGGCGTCGAACGCGACGCGGCTCGTCAGCCCGGCGCCGCTGTCGTCGTCGCAGACGAGGGAGGTGAGCTGGCTGCAGTCGCTCCCATCGAAAACCTCGAGAACCGTATCGAAGCGCGACCCCGAAAGGTCGATCACCGTGGTGGCCGTCGCGGGCGCGCGGAACGAGAACCAGATATCACGGGAGAGAGAGGCTGGCTGACAGGAGAGCTGAGAGCCACTGGCCGTGGCAGACAGACTGCTGAAGTTCGTGTACCCCATCTCGACGGAGATCGCGTCTGCGCAGGCGTCGTTCGGCGCGCTGGCGGACGCGCACCCGGAAACGTCGTGGAGATCGATCCCCGTTCCGTCGGCGCTATTGCGCTTGGCCAGGCACAGGGTGCTGCCGCGCAGCGCGAGCCCGATGGAGGATCCGGACGAGGCGATGGTGCCGAGCAAAGACGGCGCGGCGGGATTCGATACGTCCAGGATGGCCACCCCGCTCAGTCTTCGCGACACGTACGCAACGCTTCCGGAGACTTCGATGTTGCGGGCATCGTCCCCGGGAAATGACCCCAGGAAGACGGGACCCGTCGGGTCCGTCACGTCGATCAATTGAAGACCCGCCGTCCGGTCCGCCACGTAGGCGATCCCATCGGAGTACTCCACAGCGATGGCGAAGTCCGGTGTGTCGTAGGAGCCGATGACCACCGGTGCCGAGGAATCCAGGATGTCGACGATCATAAGCCCGGCCCCGAGGCAGCCCACGTAGGCGTATCGCCCTGCCATCTCGATGTCGTAGGGCTGTGACATCGGGAGGGACGCCAGAAGTCTGGGCGCCCTGGGGTTCGCCACGTCGACGACCAGGAATTCGTCACCCAGAAGGCCCACGTAGGCGATCGATCCCTGAACGGCCACGGAGAGAAGACTGCTGCCCGTGGCCAGCCCACCCAGCCGCACGGGGTTCGTCGGATCCGAGACGTCCACGAGCGTGAGCTCCGACCCGTCGTGCGCCACGTAGGCCACGTCTCCTGCGACGACGACTCCGTTGGTCGCGGACGTTCCCGTGCTGTAGTGACCGAGCAGACTCGGCGCAGAGGGAGTCGAGATATCCACGATCGAGACCCCCTTGGGCGTACTCTCCTCGGGGATGTAGAGAACGTTGCCTGAGATCTCGAGCGTACGGGAGAAACCGGTGCCGGCGAACGTTCCTTCATAGGTGGGGGCGCACTGGGCGGAGGCCTGGGTGGCCAGGGCGAGGGGGCCAAGGGTGGAAGCCAAGAGGACGATGGCCTTCGAAACGGAAATTCGCATGGTCAGGGATAGAAGAGGATCTGGATGCCGGGGAAAGCGGCTTCAGGGGGCCGCCGCCTGTCTTGGCGGAAGCGCTCATCGCGCTGCCCCACGAAAACCTCCGTTTCCGGCTGCTGGCATACTGGGGACTGCCGGGCGGCGGGACGAAGGGTGGGGCCAAGGGGCTGCTCACGATCCACGACATCCTGCATATCACCGAGGCTCTCCAGGCGAAGCTCGCGCCCCCTCGACGCTCCCGCCTCCTCCGCTTCCCTGGTTGCATGGGTAGGAGTTATGGAGTGCGGAGTTCCGGCTCAGCGCCCTCAGTAATCGAGCGCCGAGCGGCCTCTCGGTTCGTCCGGTAGCTCGTACGTCCAATCGTCGAGATCGTAGCTCGAGGTCCGTCCGCCGAAGACGATCAGGAGCAAGCACCCGATCGCGAAGGCCCCTAGCACCGCGAGGGAGGCCCACCACGGCACCATCCCGTCACCGCCCAGGCGCTGGCGGACCGCCGCCCAGGACCGGACCGCCGTGGGCTGCGTGCCCACCTTCAGAACGAACGCGACGAAAAGCACGCCGTACATCGGAAGGTAGTTGCGAAGGAGACGGGTGCGAAGCGCGGCGATGGCGCTCGTCTTGAAGCGTGGTCGGAAGAGATCCACCGCCACCAGGGTCCCCCACTGCTCCGCCGGACTGACCGGGTCGCGGCGCAGGATGGGGCCGTAGAAGTTCTCCTCGATCATCCGCACCCGTGAGCGCCAGACGTCCGCGAAGCGGAATCGTCGCGCCTCGATGAAGAGAAACATCGTCACGATCGCGAGGCCGGCGATCATCGACCAGGGCGAGGGGTGGCCTTCGCCGAAGGAGTAGGTGAGAACCCCCGCCGTCGTGAGGACCGCCCAGTTGGTCGTTTGATCGATGCGCAGCCGCCACGTGTTCGCCCGGTAAAGCTCTCCACGGTAGAGGTGGACGATCGCCGAGATGTACTCGGACCTCGTGAGCGGGGTGCTTTCGTAGTCGGCGCGCGGGGGCGGCTCCGACGGCGCCTGGCCGGAAGGGTCGGGTGAGGGTGCATCCATCGGGGCCATTTTGCCCCAAAGCGTCCCGGCGCCCCCCCGTCGCTACCCCGGAGTTTTTTTCCAGGTCTTGCCACCAGACCCATGGTTAAGGGTCGAGGTCACCGCTCGCATCGTCGATAAACCTGGCGGCCATCTCCCATGGAAGACCCTTCCCCCCAGGATCCCACTTTCCCGCAGAGGGCGCGGGCGGATTCGTCGAAGCACTCTCGGACCCATTCAACGGGGAACTCTCCGCCTCCCGCGCGACGGAAGCGGGGCTGGCGACGGGTGACGCGTACTCTCTTTCGGGTGGGCCTGGCGTTCGCGCTCTTCGTGCCCGCGGGTCTGGCTCTGCTGTACTTCACCCGCGAGCGCACGCTCCATCCGCTCCTCGTTCGCATCGCGCCGCCGATCGCGCGCATGGCGGCCGGGCTCGAACTGGAGATCGGCGACATCGACGGCGACTGGCGCACTGGACTCCACGTCGCAGGGTTCAGCCTGCGCAAGGCGAACGGGGAGCCGCTGGGCGTTCTCACCTCCGCCTCCGCCGATGAGGTTTCCATCGAGGGTGACCTCATCGGCTTCGCGCGGAACTTGAACCGTCTGGAGCTGATCGAGTCGGTGCGCGCCACGTCTCCCGTCGTTCGGCTCGACCTCACCGCGCCGAGCACCTCGAGCGAGGAGTCCGGCCCGCTGCGACTGCCGCTCATCCCGCGGGTGACCCTCACGGACGGCGACCTCGAGATCCGGCTCGTTGCCGACACGCTCCGCTTCCAGGGGATCGAGATCGATGGCGCGGCCACCGAAGCGTCGCCACTCACGGTTCGAACGGCCGCATCGGCCGCCGAGTGGAGCGCCGTCGTCGACGGTGCCGTCGTCCGCCAGTCGGAGCGGCGGGTCGGCGTCAAGGCGTCGATCCCGGAGGGGATGGCGCGAGGCATCGACGTGACGCTCGAGGCACTCGTGGGTGCCTGGAGCCCCGAGGAGACGACGATCGAGCAAGGCAGCCTGACGGTCGGGCCGAACCACCTGACGCCCGCGGGCGTCACGCTGACCTCCGGCCCCCAGGGAGTCGAGGCGGGCGGAAACATCGCGTTCGATCTCAAGGACGTCCAGGACGCCTATCGCGTCGTCAACGCTCTCCGTGGCGTGGAGGATACGGGCGATTCGCAGAACGCTGCCGGGTGGAGCGGCCAGCTCCGCGGAACGATCGCGCTGGAGCCAATGCCAGGTCAGATATCCACGGGCGACGTCACGATCAGCGGCGAAGAATTGGAGATCGCAGGCGTCCGGCTCGGATCCGTAAGCGGCTTCGCCACCGCCGACAGAAGAGGCGTGTACCTGCACGAACTGCGAGCGGTGGACGGAGAGAGATCTGAGCTCAGGGGCTCCGGTACGCTGCTGGCCGACGGACGGACCCTCGACGACGGCGAGCTCACGGTCTTGATCGATCGCCCGCAGAGCCTGCATTCTTCCCTCGAGCCCATCCGCGGACTGCGCGCAGAATTCAGCCTCGCAGGCGAGCTCGCGAATCCCTCGGGTAGCGTCGAGCTCTTTGCCGACTCGCTGAACGTCGGCGGCCAGATGATGCGCGACGTGGCGGCGGACGGCGCGCTGATGGACGGCGTGCTCGACCTGAACAGCGTCGAATGCAAGACGGAGTACGGCAACGCCAGCGCTTCGGCTCGCATCGGGCTGCCGCTCGACGGACGCCCCCTCGACCTGCTGCTGCAGACGCTTCGCTGGGAAAGCGATGGCGCCACCCTCGCGCTGGCCGAGCCCGTGCCCATCCTGGTCGAAGGGGAGCACGTGAAGATCGACGGGCTCGTACTCACGACCGGCAAGGGACGGGCGGCGCTCACCTTCGATTCAGAGACGGCGGAGGGCCTCGCCCTCGATCTGGAGATCAAAGGCCTCGAGCTGGAGCCATTCGTCGGCGAGTTCGCGGCCGCCGAGGGGATGCGGTTCGGCGCGCTCCACGGCACAGCGGCCATTCGAACCAAGAGCGCCAGAACCCAGGGCGTCGAGGCCGCGATCGACCTTGCTCTCGATCGCTCCAGGGACCCCGCCGCCGCGCCGATGAGAGCCAAACTCAAGGCCACGTGGGCAGACGAACGAATCGAGTTCCAAGACGTCCTCGTCGAGCTGGACGCTCTCCAGCTCCAGATCGCGGGCGGAGCGCCGCTCGCCACCACCGGCGAACTGCTCGGCCCTGGCAAGGTGGACCTCCAGGTTCGCCTGGGCATGGACGCGGCCACGCTGTCCACCCCGCCGATCAGTCTCTTCCTCGGCCAGGAGTCTCTTCCCTTCGTGGAACGCCTGAGCGGCCGCGCCTTCGCGAACGTCCACCTCGATGGCGCCTGGGACTCTCTGCGCGGAAGCCTCCAGCTCGATGTCGAGGAAGCCCGACTCGCACCGGCGGTCGGACGGGTTCCCCTCCTTCCCGACGCGCTCACCGGCTCCCTCGCTCTCCGCTTCGACGAGGCGATCACGCTGGAGCCTTCGAACGTTCGCCTCGGCAAGGTGGCGCACGCGGTCGTGAGCGGGTCGCTCGCGCGGTCGCTGGACGCCACGGCCCTCGTCGCCGACCCGGCCGCGCGTCTGGAGGAGTGGAGAAGCTCCGCGATCACGGCCGAGGCGAAGCTCGACTTCGACTCGCTCGACTGGATCGCGCGATTCCTGCCTGAACTCCGCGAGACCAGCGGCAGCCTCTCCGGACTCGCACAGGTACGCGGCAGCCTCCGGGATCTGGAGCCGAACGCAACGCTCGTTCTGAAGGACGGCGGCGCCCGCTATCGCGGTCTTCCACCGCTGGAGAACGCACAGGTCGAGATCAAGCTCGACCCGATCCAGATCCAGATCGTCCGCGCCGACATGGAGCTCGGCGCGTCACCCGTGTCGATCGGCGGGACGGTTCTCTACGAGCAGGGACAGCCCCGGATCGACGCCACGATCAAGGGAACCGAGGTGCTCCTCGCGCGGAGCACCGACGCCCTGATTCGCGCGGACGTCGACCTGACGCTCAGGGGCCGCACCAGCGCCCTGGTCGTCGGCGGTGACGTCGCGCTGGCTGGCGGCCGCCTCCGGTCTCCCATCGAGTTCCAGGGGCTCCTGGCGGGCGGATCGAAGGCGCCCCAGGCGGTCCGCCGCGGCATCCGGATCCCGGCGTTCGGACCGGATACGGTGAAGCTGGATCTGAAGATCCGAACCACGGAAGCGCTCTCGCTCAAGGGTCGCATCGCGCGCGGTAAGATCCGCGCCGAACTCCAGCTCATCGGCACGGCCGCACAGCCCACCCCCATCGGTCAGGTGTTCTTCGATCCGCTCGAACTGGCGGTTCCCGCAGGGACCATCAGCTTCCCCACCGGCCTGATTCGCTTCGATCCCGACAGCCCCGACATCCCCCGCATTGACCTTGTCGGCACCACGCGCCTCGCGGGCTACGACGTCACCGTGAACGTCGACGGCGACTACGACGCGCCGAACGTCGAGCTCTCCTCGTCGCCTCCGCTCGCGCCCGAGGACCTTCTCTTGCTCGTGCTCTCGGGCCAGCCGCCGAGCCGCGGCGGCGGCATCGAAGCGGCCGGTCAATCCGTGGCGCTCTACGTGGCCAAGGACCTCGTGCGCGGCTGGTTCTCGTCCGGCGGGTTCGAGGACGAGGACAAGGAGTCGTTCCTGGATCGGCTCGAGGTCACGACCGGCCGCGATGTCTCGCGTTCGGGCACGCTGACGCTCGAGGCCACCTACAAGCTCCGCGAGGGGCTCGCGCGGGAGCGCGACGCCATCTACGTCGTGCTCGAGCGTGACTCCTACGAGGATTACGGCCTCGGGCTTCGATTCGTGCTGAGGCTTCGCTAGCGGAAGCACACCATGGCTCCAAGGCTCTACCAGGCTGCGTTCGTCGCGGCTCTCGCGCTCGGAATGGCGAGCTGCGTGGCCACCGCGCCCGAAGAGGTGATCGCGCCTGCGGAGCTCGACATGGGCGCGACGGGCGTCGCCTTCGAGGGAGCCCCCCCGGAGCTCCGCGTGGATCTCACGCGCAACGTGGAGGGCCTCCTGTCCCGCTTCGTCGAGACGGGGAAGCGCGCGTTCATCGACGACGCGGCCTACGAGACCGAGCTGTTCCTCACCCAGAGCGGATACGCTCGCGCCCAGGTCGACTACCAGATCCTCGGCGAGAACACGGCGCTCATCGAGATCAAGCCCGGCAGCCGCTCCACGATCGGACGAGTGCTGGTCGAGTCGAACGAGGGTTGCCCCATCCCCGACGACAGCCTGCGACTGTACGTGAACGGGCCTCGCACGGGCCTCTTCGGAAGCGGCGCCATGCTCTACGTGGAGAACCGCATCGAGGGCGCCCCTGACCAGATCGTCGAGGACCTCGTCGCGCTCGGCTACCTCGACGCGGAGGCGAGCCTGGAGGACCCCGGACCAAGAGCGGCGGGCGGCCCGGTGGACGTGATCGTCAAGGTAAGTGCAGGCGAGCGCTACTTCGTGAGCGATGCCCGCGTACGTCTCAGCCGAACGGCCGAGGCGATCGGACCGGAGCTGGAGCGCGAACTCGACAAGGAGCTGCGCAAGGTCACGGTGGACAAGGACGGAAAGCCCCGGGAATACGAGCCGCGGATGGAGGGGAAGATCCGGACGGTCCTCGCCGACGTCCTCGGCCAGGGCGGCTACCCCGACGCGTCGCTCTCCGTGGAGCCCAAGATCGACCGGGGAGCCAAGAGGGTCGACCTCGACGTGGTGGCCTTCCCAGGGCCCTACGTGCGCCTCGCCGAGGTTCGCTTCGAGGGCTCGGAGCGGACGCGCGATTCCTTCATCGCCTCTCGTCTTCTCTTCGATTCCGGCGATCCCTACAACTCGCGCAAGGTCAGGGACACGGTGCGAGGCCTCTATCGCACGGGCCTCTTCAGCCTGGTTTCTCCGAGACTGGAGGGCGCGGGAGACGCCCGCAGCCTCGTGGTCGAGATCACGGAGCAGCCGTCGCGCGAGGTCTTCTTCGAGCCAGGCTTCGGAAGCTGGGAGCTTGCGCGTCTGACGATCGGCGCCCGCGACCGCAACCTCTTCGGCAACGGCATCGGAGCGTCCGCGGAAGCGGCCGTGGCCCAGCGTGCCCTGCGCGCCAACGCTTCGCTCACCGATCCCTGGCTCTTCCGTCGTGACCTGATCGGCGATCTCAGAGCGGAGTTCAACCGGCGCGAGGAGCCGTCGTTCACGCGCGAGAGCCGCGGAGTGGGTGCCTTCATCACGAAGGAGTGGACCCGTGCTGCCTCGAGCACCATCGGCTACAAGCTCAGCCGCTCCGAGGCCAAGAACGTCCAGGCGGTCGATGCCGACGTGCTGGAGGCCCAGAGCGTGGTGAACGTCGCCAGCTTCATCCTCACGCAGCGCTACGACATCCGCGATGCGCTCTTCGCGCCGACGAAGGGCGTCTACGCAGAGGCCTCGCTGGAAGCGGCGGGGCAGTCCATCGGATCCGAACTCGAGTTCATCCGGCCGAAGCTGACGGCGGCGTGGTTCGAGCCGGTCGGCGCGGATGACGTCATCGGCATCGGTCTGCGGACGGGCGTGATCGTGCCGATCTTCGGGGAAGACACGATCCCGATCCAGGAGCGCTTCTTCGCGGGTGGTGAGAACTCGGTCCGCTCGTTCCGGGAGAGCCAGCTCGGCCCCAAGGACGAGAGCGGCCAGCCCCTGGGCGGCGAGGGTTTCGCGACCGCGTCGGTGGAATGGCGGCACGAACTCGGCGGCGCGTTCCAGTCCGCGGTTTTCGTCGACGCGGGCCTCGTCGAGCTGAAGGCGACGGACCTCTTCAGGTTCGAGAGCGTGCGCATGGGCGTCGGCGCCGGGATCCGCTACCTGCTCCCGATCGGGCCGATCCGGATCGATGCAGCGATGAATCCGGACCGACGAAGCGGTGAAGCCGAATGGGTGGTGAGCTTCGGCATCGGCATGCCGTTCTGAGAGCCTGAGCAGGAATGGCTCAGGCTCTCACCCCGCCACTCCCCTACTGCAGGCGGACACGGAGGCCGCTGCTGAAGTTGGAGACTGGCATACCTCCGACTGCGTCGCGGTACCAGAGCTGGAAGTACCAGGTATCACCGGGGAGCGCCGCCACCGAGCCCGTGGGCTGAGGGAGGTTCGTCAGGTCGACCTGGAGACTCACGAAGCCGGTCGATCCGCTGGACTGCACCTGGCCCGGGCCCACGAAGCGCCCGATCGGGGCGCCGGCGATGCAGAGGTCTCCCTGGCTGCCGCCGGGGTTGGCGACCCGCTGGAAGCCCATCGAGCCGTTGAAGAACGCGAAGGAATTGACCGGCAGGTCCTGGCAGCCAAGGGTCAGCGAGTTCGCCGACACGACGTCGCTTCCGCTCCCGATGATGAAGCCTTGCAGGCCGGTGGAGTTGGGCGTGTTGTTGCAGACGGTCTCTCCGATGCTGGTCGGGAACCCCTTGCCCAGCGTCAGCTCGTACTGGTTGTTGCCGCCGTCGTTCGGGTAGTAGAAGACCTCGAGGGTGCAGAGGGTCACGCCCGGATTCGTTGCGGTGAAGGACACCTCCTCGTAGTTCGATGTACTATCACTGCTTCCGATGAGCGGGGCACCGATGCAGCCGTTCGTCACGTCGTAGAGGCGCAGGTCGAGGTCGCCATCGGCGTGGAGGAAGTCGATGGAGACGTTGGCTCGCTCTCCCTGGACGACGCCGAAGAAGTAGAAGTCCGAGTCCGTATCGAAGACGATGAGGTTCTCGTGGACGCCGAGCCCCACCGGAGAGGGTGTGCAGAGGTCATCGTTGTCCTCGAAGAGGTCATCGCCAGGCGCTGCGGTCACCGAGTACTGCAGCTCGTAGTCGTTGCAGGAATTCCCCGCTGCGGAGTCGTACCATTCCACGCCGATCGCGATGTCCTGGACGCTGCCGGACGTGTTCGTGAAGGATACCGACTCGTTGTCGGTGGTCGAGACGCTCGACGCGAGGCTCGGCCCCCCACAGTTCCCGCCGTTGAGGTCGACCAGGAAGAGGTCGATGTCAGCCCGCGCGTGCTCGAAGACGATGGCCACGTCGAGCCGCTCACCCGGTTGGAGGCGGATATCGAACCAGTCGTCGTCGCCATCCAGGACCGCCAGACGCTGGAGCTCGATGGTGGGCACGCTGACGAGCGGGAAAGAGCTCTGGCACGTGTCGAAGTCCTCGAGTGCGTCATCGAACGGACAGGCCTGGTTGCGGATGTCGAGGTCGTAGTCGCCGCAGCCGTTCGGGGTGGAAGCGCTTGTGACGCGCAGGTAGACGGTCCTCGAGGTCGACAGCGGGTTCGTGTAGCTGAACCCTGCCGACTGGGTATTGGGGTTCGTGCCCACGATGAAGCCTCCGCCGCTACTGTACAGCTGGAGGTAGAGGGCCACCTGGGAGAAGTCGTAGCCGGCGTCCACGTCCAGGGTCCGACCGGGGCCGATCTCGATGGCGAAGAAGTCGTTGCCGGTATCCGGAACGGCGAAGTTGGCCTGCCCGACGCCCATCACCACGAGATTGAAGAGAGACGTGGCACCGGTCGGAACGGCCGTTGCCGTGGCGAAGGTGTTGTTTCCGAGGCCATCGTCGTTCGGGCACTGGGCCTGCACCGAGGTGGCCAGGGAGAAGGCGAGGAGGGAAAGAAGCAATGCTGATTTCATGGCGGGGCGGGTCGCTTGGGGAAAAGGCCGGCTTCCCATCCGTGGAGACGAGGTGGGAAGGCCGCGAAGACGTGGGAGCGGCCACGGGGTGGCCCTCACCAGGGCTCACGCGTTCCTCCCGCAGAACCCGCAGCGATTTCCGCAAGAATCGGATCCTGTCCGGCGTCGGGCCTCGCCCCGTGGTTTTTGCCGATCGCTGAGGGTCCGGTGCCTCGGGTGGCGCTTGGGACGGTGAAGAGACGACCTCTTCCCCATCCCTCCTGACCGCCATGAAGCTCAAAAGCACCCTTTGTCTTCTCGGGACGCTGTCCCTCGCGCTCCTCTTCGCCCTGCCCGCCGATGCTGCTCCCCAGCGCCGCCGCGGCACCACTCGAACCAGGACCCAGCCCGCCGCGGAGAAGCCCCTCGCTCTGGTCGTTCTGCTAGAGAACGGCGGCATCGAGGCCAACCTGGAAGCCTGCCTCGGCAAGTCGAATCGACGGGCGAAGATCACCGTGGCCACCGCTGGCGGCCTCTCGATCCCGATCGCCGGTCAGGCCGGCCTTCCCAGGGCCCTCAAGGACGCCGCGGTGGCTCTGTCCCATCTTTCGGCTCCGCTCTCACCCTCGCTCTGGAAGATCGAGCGGATCACCCTGGAAGAGTGGATCAGCCGGACGAGCGACTGGCTCCTGGAAGAACTGGTGAAGGGCTTTCAGGCCAAGAGCGGGATGAGGTCGCTCTACGCCAAGCTGATCGTCCTGGAGGACGAGAAGATGACGCCTGCGCACGCGGTGAGCGTGATCTCCTCCCTGGCGAAAACCCACCAGGTCGACGTCCACACGCTCGTCCACGGGCGCAACAACGAGTTCATCGGGCATGACGGCGCCGCGTTCGGCCGGGCCAACTTCTTCGATCCGCTGAAAGCCGCGGGCGTCGACTTGCGCGCGGTCTACCAGATGAACTGCGTCAGCGGCACGCTCATGGACGAGTGGCTCGAACTGGGCGCCGACGTCGTCAACGGCACCCTCGGCACGAAGAACAACTACATGCCGCACCAGTACTTCCACTTCCAGAAGTACTGGGTCGACGGAAGCTCCTTCGGCAACGCCGTGACCCAGGCCTACGCCGACGCGAGGAACTACAGCGAGCCTGCCTACAGCACGGTCGGGATGATCCAGTCCATCGAGGACAGCCGCATGCAGGTGCAGGGGGCCACGGGCTTGACGGCCAGGCCCACGCTCTTCCAGCTCGCCGCGCCCATCGTGGCCGGGGCCGTGAGGACGGCCGGGCAGATCGCGGAGGACCTCAAGGCCGGGGGCGAGTCCCTCGCACGGACCATCGCCGCTCTGCTCGAGCAGGGGTACAGCCTGGCGGAGGCCGCAGCGGCCGCGCAAGCCGCCTTCCTGCGTGAAGGAAGCGAGCTAGCGCGTGGTCTGATCGAGGCTGGCGTGAGCGTCGCGGATACGATCTCGACCTGCCGCGAGGCGGCGACGAAGCTGACCTACGAGACCATCGTCAGGGGCCTGAAACTCGGAGGCGCGAGCGCCAAGGACATCGCCAGGGGACTGAAGGGCCAGGCACAGCAGGCCAAGAACGTCGCGAAATGGCTCGAATCCGCCGGCTTCGGCCCGGGCCCGATCGTGAAGGCCCTGCGCCAGGGGATGCAGTGCAACCTCGCGACGATCGCCGATGCGCTCCACGGCGCAGGAACCTCGTTCCAGCACACCGCACAGGCGATGTGGGACGACATCCGGTCCCACACCCCCCAGTCGAAGATCCCCGCGGCCATCGGCGACCTCATCCAGGTGATGGCGACCGAGTTCCAGTTCACGGTGGTCCACGTGGCCGGCGAGCTGGCGAAGCTCGGGATCAAGTAGACAGAGGCGCGCGGGCCACGGCTCCGCTCTCGCGGGCGCACCCTCGCTTGGCTATGGTACCGCGATGGCCTTCGTCCGAATCGTCGATAGAACCAACGCCTGGATCGGCAAGTTTGCCGCGTGGCTCGGGCTGCTCATGGTGCTGATCGGCGCCGGAAACGCCGTGGGCGGCTACTTGGAACCGATGGTCGGGCGGAAGCTCAGCCTCGTCGCGCTCGACGAAGGGCAGTGGTATCTCTTCAGCCTGTTGTTTCTGCTGGCGGCTCCCTGGGCGCTGGCCGAAAACGCCCACGTGCGCGTCGACGTGCTGTACGGCCGGCTCGGCGCCAGGGGCAAGGCCTGGACCGATCTGGTCGGCAGCCTCGTGCTGCTGCTGCCGTTCTGCGTCTTCGCGATCGTCGTCGTGACGCCGTCGGCGATCGAGTCCTTTCGCGTTCGGGAGGTCTCGCCGGACGCGGGCGGGCTCGTGCGCTGGCCGCTGCGGATCGTGGCTCCGGTCGCGTTCTTCTTGATCGCGCTACAGGGACTCGCGGGGATCGTGCGCGCACTGCACGTGATCCGCCGCGGAGAAGCGAGCGAGGCGGAGCCCACCCATGCCGGCTGATTGGATCGGGCCCGCGATGTTCGGGACCGTCATGGTGCTGATCTTCCTCGGCTTCCCCGTCGCCTTCACCCTCGGCGGCGCGGCGCTGCTCTTCGGGTTCCTCGGGATCCAGCTGGGCTACTTCAACTGGGCCTATCTCACGAGCTTCCCCGAGCGGCTCGAGGGGATCATGGAAAACCAGGTGCTGCTCGCGGTGCCGTTCTTCATCCTCATGGGCACGGTGCTCCAGCGCTCGCGCCTGGCCGAGGATCTCCTGCACACGATCGGGATGCTGTTCGGGCCGCGGCGCGGCGGGCTCGCGCTGGCCGTCGTCTTCGTGGGAGCGCTGCTCGCGGCCGCGACCGGCGTCGTCGGCGCCTCGGTCGTGGCGATGGGCATGATCTCGCTGCCGGTGATGCTGCGCTACGGGTACAGCCCGAGCCTCGCCACCGGGACGATCTGCGCCGCGGGGACGCTCGGGCAGCTGATCCCCCCCAGCATCGTGCTGATCGTGCTGGGGAATCAGCTCGGCGTCAGCGCTGGCAAGCTCTTTCGGGGCGCGCTGATCCCGGGGCTGATGCTGGCCGGGCTCTATGCCGTGTACGTGGCGTTCACCGCGTGGCGCAGGCCCGAGTGCGCGCCGGCGCTGCCCGCGGCGGAGCGGGACATCAGCGGTCCCGCACTCGCGAAGCGCGTGTTCGGCGTCTTGATCCCGCCGCTCGCGCTGATCCTGATCGTGCTCGGCAGCATCTTCGCAGGCATCGCGACGCCCACGAAAGCAGGAGCCCTGGGGGCGGCAGGCGCGCTCCTTCTCGCTCTTCTGCGCAGGCGCCTCTCCTTCGAGAGCCTGCGAGACAGCGTCGAGGAAACCGCCAAGCTCACGACGATGGTCGTGTTCCTGCTGGTCGGCTCGACGCTCTTCGCGCTGGTGTTCCGCGGCGTCTACGGAGACGACTGGATCCGCGACATGCTCACGGGGCTGCCCGGCGGAAAGATCGGCCTCCTGGTGGTCGCGAACCTCGTCGTCTTCGGCCTCGGCTTCTTCATCGACTTCTTCGAGATCGCGTTCATCGTGCTGCCGCTCATCGTGCCCGCCGCCCAGGACCTCGGCATCACGGGCGACGCGATGATCTGGTTCGGCGTGATGATCGCGATGAACCTGCAGACGTCGTTCCTGACGCCGCCGTTCGGCTTCGCGCTGTTCTACCTGCGGAGCGTCACGCCGGACGAGGTTCCAACCTCGACGATCTACCGCGGCGTGATCCCGTTCATCGCGATCCAGGCGGTCGGACTGGTGCTGGTGATCGTCTTCCCGGAGCTGGTAACGACGCTCCTTTAGACCGTGAAGCGGAGCCGGTGATCGGCCGCGTCGGCAGTTTCCCGGGCGGCATTGACGATCTGCATGATGCTGGCATCGACGCCGAAGGCCGCAGAGTGCAAGCAGTGACCGTAGAGAAAAGAAGCCACCCAGATTCGAGGCTTCAGGCCGAGGTTCTTCCGGGCGCCCGGACCGAGCTTGATCGCCAGGTAGTTGTAGCCCTTGTACTTCTTGGTGGTGATGCTCTGGATGTCGCTCCAGCGCAGGACGCCCGAGAAGAGCCTCACGTCGCGGAACCCCTCGTGACTCATCGTGATGACGGGCCTCGCGCTGTGAACCAGGCGCCAGCCGTAGAGGGCGGTGCCGAGAGCGCAGGCGATGGTGCCCGCGAGCACGTTGCCATGGTGACCTGAGAGAACGGCGACGCCCTGGAGGACCATCACGACTTGCGCGAGACACATGGCGCCCAGGAAGCCAGCCATCGGCCCCAACTCGCTGGCCGCGCCGCAGAACTCCCGGGTTCGTGCGCGGTCTGACTGGGCGCTGGCTTTCCGGGACCCGGGAAGCGGCCCCAGGATGCCCCCTGCGAAAAGCTCCGTCCTGGAGGGAGCCTCTCCAGTGGAGCGCGGTGATTGGGTGCTGAAGGCCATCGTCAAGGCGGGGCTCGGGTGATCCGGTAGCCTCCCATGGGGCTGCCCCCGGAACGATCGGTGCCGATGGGGCTGGTTCCGAAGGCCGATAGCCCGGATCCAGGAGAAGATCCCAGGGTGAGCTTGCCGCCATCGAGGAGTCAGCGCGCGACCTCGACCACGATCCAGCTCTGGACGACGACTTCATCGGTCGATGCGATATCACGCGGAGCAAGCCGGTCGAAGTAGCGCTGCACGACCACGCGCGGGTCGGGCTCAGCGAGCCTCATCGGCGCGCCGACGAGCGCCTTCTGGTTGGCGAGGACCTCCACGGAGTTCGAGATGCGGGGTATCTTCAGGCCATGCTGAAGAACATCGCCTGCGCCATTCTGCTGCTCGGGGCCGCCAGTTGCTCCCTGACCCCGAAGTACAGCGTCTACGGCGCCGACCTGGAGACCCGCGAGGGGGCGCGCGTCATCCTTTGGGCGAACGACGAAGGCTACGGGACGTTTCGCTGCGTGGTCGAGCGGAAGGGTGAGGGCGCCGAGAGCGTTCGCGTCCTCCGATCGGCGGGAGACCTGGCCTCTCTCGCCAAGGCGGGGCCGATCGCCGGAGCATCCGTCATGCTTCCGCCTGACGTCACGGAAGCCCAGCGAGGGGCGGCCGCTTCTCTCCTCGCGGAGCTGGGCGCGCTGCAGCCGCGCATGAGCGCGCACCTCGTGGTGACGGAGGTTCCCTGGCGGGACGTGCGGAGCGTGGATGACCTGATCGACCGATCCCGAGAGTGCCGTGACCTAGTCCAGCCCCAGCGCAACCACGGGGTGGCCGTGGAGGAGCTCATGCTGCTCATGCAGCCCGACCTTCTGATCGCTCCCGCGGCGAACGTGGACGGCACCGCCCCCGACTCGTTCCTGGTGGCCGCCACTCCGCGGGTCCGAACGGTGGCCTACGCCAACGACGCCAAGAATCACCAGTACTCCCGGATGCTGGCCGAGGACCTGCACGCACGCATCGCGACGGCCCCGGCGAGTGAACTCGCGAGACAGCAGCAAAACGCCATCGTGATATTGCCGTACGACGCGGACCAAGCGTGCCGTGAACGCTGCCAGCAGCTCATGGTTCAGCTACTCGCGGACGCGGTTCCCACCTGGGCGATCTCGTGGCGGACCTCGGAGACCATGAGCGCCGAGGATCTCCGCGACCCCGAGTCCCTCGCTGAAATGCTGGCGGGCAGAATCATCGCCGCCCCCTCGCCGAAGAGCCGCGAATGAAGCTCGCCCCTCTCGCCGAATTCCGGCGCGCCCTTCATCGCCAGCCCGAGGTCTCCGGGCGCGAGCAGCGTACCAGCGAGGTCATCGCCGCCGCCCTGCGCGAACTTCGGCCGGACCGGATCTGGACCTCACTCGGCGCGGGGGCGGGGACCGGAGCGGACGGTGGGTTCGGAGTCGCCGCCGCGTTCGACGGAACGGCCGAAGGGCCGACCGTGCTTTTTCGCGCCGAACTCGACGCGCTTCCGATCCAGGAAGCGGCCGGGCCCGAGCACGCATCCGAGGTCCCAGGCGTGGCGCATCTTTGCGGACACGACGGGCACATGACCATTCTGCTGGGGCTCGCGCGGCGACTCGCGGCGCGGCGGCCCGACCGCGGCCGCGCCGTGCTCTTGTTCCAGCCCGCCGAGGAAACCGGCGAAGGAGCGCGCGCGATCGTGCGCGATCCACGCTTCGCCGAGCTGCGGCCCGATCACGCGTTCGCGCTGCACAATCTGCCGGGCTCGCCGCTCGGGGAGGTGGTCCTGCGCGAGGGCACCTTCAACTGCGCCTCGCGGGGATTCGTCGCGCGGCTCGTCGGGCGGACCTCCCACGCAGCCCATCCGGAAGATGGGCTGAGCCCGGCTGCGGCGATGTGCGAGCTCGCCATGGCGCTGACCGAACTGCACCTGCACGAGACCCTGAGCGAAGCGGCGCTCGGCGCCGCGCCGGGCCTCACCCTCTCGACCCTCATCCACGCGCGGCTCGGCGAGGTCGCGTTCGGGACCGCCCCCGGCGAGGCGTTCGTGATGGCCACCCTGCGCGCCGAACACGACGCACAGATGGGACGGCTCTCGGAGCTGGCGCTCGGCACCGCGGAGCGCATCGCCGCCGCGCACGGACTCCGGCTGGAGACGCGCTGGCAGGACGAGTTCCGGGCCTGCGTCAACTCCAGCGATGCGTGCTCGCGGATCGTCGCCGCTGCCGAAGTCGAGGGGCTCCGCGTGCGGACGCTCACCACTCCATTTCGCTGGTCCGAGGACTTCGGCTCGCTCAGGGAGTGCGGCGCCTCGCTCGCGATGTTCGGACTCGGCGCCGGTGAGAGCCACCCCCAGCTTCATGCGCCCGACTACGACTTCCCCGATGCTCTGATCGAGCGCGGCGCGGGCATGTTCTGGCGCGTCGCCGAGGGGCTTCTGTTCGACGCGTAGGCCCGCAGCAGACTGTCGCAGAACGAGTCTGCTGTAAGGGGTTCGTGGGGGGCTTACCCGCGCTCGGGGATCCCCCTTAGCATCCCTGGACCCATGAAGCAGATCTCCCCACTCCACACGGCGCTCTTCGGCGCGCTCCTGCTGGCCGCACCGATCGCGTCGGCATTTTCCGCCCCTGCTCCCTCCTCCTACTCATCTGCCGCTGCGCAGGACGGTAAGGCCGAGAAAGACAAGAAGGCCGAAGAAGAAAACGACGACGACAAGAAGGCGGAAGCCGAGGACAAGAAGCTCACCCTCGAGCGGCTCTTCGACGAGAAGAAGAGGTGGTTCGGCAGTACGCCAAGATCCGCCGAGATCTCGCCGGACGGAAAGCACGCCGCCTACCTCTGGCGCCCGTACGAGGAGCGTCGCCACGGTTCGGACCTCTACCTCATGGACCTCGAGAGCGGCGAGTCGCGACGCATCACGTCGGTCTCGGTGATGGCCGAGTTCCAGGCGTCCACGAAGGAGGTCGCCGAGGACCGACTGAAGAAGAACAAGAAGGACGGCAAGAAGGGTGAAGGCGAGGGCGCCGACAAGGAAGACAAGTCCTGGTCGACGCTGAAGGACAAGGTCAAGGGTGCCCCCGAGGGTGACGAGAAGTCCAAGGATGACGAGACGAAGGACGAGCGCGACCTGCGCGACGTCGTCACCGAGAAGGACGCCGACGACGAGAAAGCGCCGCGCTACAGCGGCGTGCGCGGCTTCGCCTGGTCCCCCACCGCACCCGAGCTCCTCTTCACGAGCGGCGGCGACATCTATCGCTACCAGATCGAAGGCGACGAGGGTGACCGCGACGGCGACGACATCGAGCGCATGACGAAGACGCGCGAGGTCGAGCGCGAGGTTCAATACCTCCCCGATGGCAGCGGCTACACGACGCTCCTCGGCGACGCGCTCGTCCGCGTCGAGTTCGGCGACCACTTCGTCGACCAGCTCGATCCCAAGCTTCCGGACGGCATGTCGATGGTCGGCTACGAGCTATCCCCCGACGGCCAGAAGGTCGCCTTCGTGGCCAGCGCGGGCGACCGCAGCCCCGGCAAGCGCACGGTGGACATCGCCACCTACCGCGACCGTTTCATGAAGGTGCGCACGGTGCCGCGGACGGTCAGCGACGATCCGATCTCGAACACGAAGACCGGCGTTTTCGTCTACGAACTGCCGTCCCGCGAGTCCGAGGACGGGGAGCTGTCCAAGATCTTCGAGCAGAAGGCCACGGGCCCCCGCGACATCCTCCGCGTGCCGGACTGGGCGCCTGACTCCAGCCGCGTCACCTTCGCGGTCTTCGACCAGGAAACGAGCCAGATCCGCGTGCTCGAGGCCGTGCTGCCCGATCGCAGCGCGAAGGACGAAGAGGCATCGAAAGAGAAGGCCGAAGACGGCGAGAAGGCCGAAGGCGAAACCAAGACCCCCGACGACGACGAGGACGCCGCGCCCGACAAGGACGAGAAGAAGACGAAGGAGAAGCCGATCGAGGCCCGCATCGTCCACCGCTTCCTCCACACGGGCGGTCCCAACACGCCCGGGATGATCCAGCCGCGCTACCTCGCCGACAGCCGCCGCATGGTGATGGTGACGGAGCAGACCGGCTTCCGCCAGCTGCACGTCCTCGACCCCGTGTACGAGTCGCTGATGCCCCTGACCCAGGGTCACTTCGAGGTCTACCCGATCGGCATGCCGAAGGACCGCTCGTGCATCTTCGTCGAGGCCACCAAGGAGGACCCGGCGTGCCAGGACCTCTACTGCGTGAACTTCGAGTCCGGTGAGATGAAGCGCATGAGCCCCGAGCGCGGTCAGTACTCAGGTGCCACGTTCAGCGCCGACGGCAAGCACGTGCTCGCGTCCTTCACGAACTTCGGTACTTCGAGCGATCTGGTGCACATCGACACCACCACGTCGGAGCAGACGCGGATCACGGAATCCCACCCCGAGCGTTCGAAGGAGATCCTGGAGCTGAACCCCGAGTTCTTCACCTACGACAACCGCGAGGGCCAGAAGATCCACGGCTTCCTTTTCGAACCCGAGGAGAAGACCGAGGAGAAGCGTCCGCTCCTGATCTACGTCTACGGCGGCCCACTGGGCGTCCGCAAGCAGGTCACCGAGGGCAACTACAGCACGTCGAACCTCTTCGCGCGCTACATGACCGACGAGCACGGCTACGTGACGGCGACCATCGATCCGCGAGGCATGTCCGGCTACGGCGCCGTCTTCGAGAAGGCCAACTTCGAGCAGGTCGGCAAGCCCCAGGTGAACGACCTCGTCGACGGCGTGCGCTACCTGATCGAGCACCACAACGTGGACCCCGAGCGCGTCGCCATCCACGGCTGGAGCTTCGGCGGCTTCCAGACGCAGATGTGCCTCTACACCGAGCCGGACGTCTTCAAGTGCGGCATCGCGGGCGCTGGCCCGACGGAGTGGGAGAACTACAACTCGTGGTACTCGACGGGCACCATCGGCGAGAGCCGGGCGGGCAAGACCGACCTCGCCAAGTACTCGCTGCTGCCGCTGGCGAAGGGCCTGAAGGGCAAGCTCCTCTTGGTGCACGGCATGGAGGACCCCAACGTGCTTTACCAGGACACGGTGCGGGTCTACGCCGAGCTACTGGACGCGGGCAAGGAGACGCTGGTCGAGCTCTTCCTCGATCCGACCGGAGACCACGGACTGGGCGGGCAGGTCAAGACCCTCAACCGCTTCAGGAAGTACGAGGAGTTCCTGCTGCGCTGCCTGTGATCCCTCAGCCGCCTCCGGTCTCCAGGTGAAGAGAAGGAGGGTCTGGCATTCGACGCGAATGCCAGACCCTCCTTCTGTATGCAGGTCTCAGGAGAGGCTACTTGCCGCCCAGCTTCAAGAGCTTCTGACCGCGCGCGACGATCTTCGCGTCCGCGTTCTTCTCGAGGAACTTCTCGAGCTTCTTCAGGGCCTTCTCGTCCAGCCCGTCCTCTGCGAGCGTCGCCTCGATCTTCGCGTAGGACTTCGCCGCCTTGAGCTGATCCTTCATGTCGTCGGCGCCGAACGTTTCCGTCAGCTTGGCCACGCGCTCGTCGAAATCGGCCAACCCCTTCACGCCCTTCTCGAGCGCCTCGAACTGCTCCTCGGCTTCGAGCAGGTACGCGTTCTCCAGCATCCAGTCAACGCGCTTGAACTTCGCCTCGAGGTCCTTCTGGAACGTCTTCACGAGATCCGCCCCTGCGGCCGCATCCTCGTCTCCGGAGTCAGCGACCTTCTGGGCCTCGGCGATCGCCTTCGCGAAGTCACCCTTGGCGAACGCCTTGTAGGCGCTCTTCAGTGACTTCGGCGCATCGTCTGGACCCTTCTTCGCCTTGCCGATCTCCTCGTCGATCGCCTTCATGATCTTGCTGTGGTCCGACATCGGGTTCCCCTTCATCAGGAGCTCGCCGCTGGCGGAGATCAGCGCGTAGTTCGGGATGCCCTTGGAGCCCGTGTTGAACGGCCGCTCGGTCGTCCACATGGCGCTGGTTCCCATCCACTTCCGGTCCCACGCAAATTTCTCGGCCTTCTCGGGCGTAGCGCCCTGCACCTCCACGAAAAGGACGACCAGGTCGTCACCGTACTCACCTGCAGTCTTGATAGCCGAGGGCACCGCCCCCGAAACGCAAGGGCCTCATTGCGTTCCCCAGAACTCGACCAGGACAGGACGTCCCCGGAGCTCTGAAAGACTCTTGATGCCCATGGAGTTCAGAGGGGCTTCACGGAACGAGTAAGAGGGCTTCTCGCCCGCTTCGGCAACACCTTGCGCCGGCGCCGACCCCATGAGGAGCGCGCCGGAAGCCAGGCCGAGTGTGAGAATCGATTGGATCATGATGGCTCCAATCTAGCCGACGGCCTTTCGGGCCGCAGGACCCAAACCCCTGGACCGCAGAAACAGATACGAACCTGCTAAAGCGCCCCCTACTCCACCGTGAAGCGGAGCTGCTGGGAGCGAGCCACGCCACCGGGGGCCTGCGGGTCCCTCACCCACCACTGGGCGTCGAACGCCAGACCCACCATCGCGGGCGTCTGGGTCAGCGGGAACTGCCACGTTGCATAGCCTTTACCCGCGGGGCCCGCCGAAACGGCGAGCGGCGCGAGCGGCAGCCCCAGCGAGCGGACCGCCAGCGGACCGCCCAGCCCACCGGGCGCGGCCAGCCGCAGCCGCATCGACGCGAAAGTTCCACCGAGCCCCGCTTCGAGCCCGATCCGGAAGTCCTCGGCCCCCAGGAACGGAGACGCCGTGACGAGCGCCCTGGGCGCGATGCCGCCGGTCCCGATGATCTCGCCGACACCGAGCAGCTCGGGGTTCCGCGCGCCCGGGCCGCGCTCCGAGCGAAGCGTCGGTCGATCGAACGGGAACGTCCCCGCTGCCACGCGCGGGTCGGTGAGCGCGTGCAGGAACTCGGTGATGTCGTCGATGTCCGAGGCCGGAATAAACAGGCCGTTCAGCGCCGGATCCAGGCCGTCGAATCCTCCGCCGACGCCGGTTCCGTAGATCGCCACGGTGCCGCGGAGATCGGTGATCGTCGGGTCGCCATGGTGAAACCAGTGGCCCCGCAGCGCGACATTGCGAAGCGAGGGCGTCTTGAACTTGCCCAGATCCTGGGGATCACCGGTCGCGTTCATACGCCCCGGATCCTCGTAGGACGGGCGAAGCGCGAGATTGTGGTAGTCACCGTTGGCGAAGAGCGGAGGCGTGTGACAGACGGCACAGGCTGCCGTGCTTTCGAACGCGAACATGCCGCGCAGCTGGGCCGCGGAGAGGGCCGCGCTGTTCCCGCGCTGGAAGTCGTCCCACGGCGTTTCGTCGGGAACGAGGGTGCGCTGGTACGTGGCGAGCGCGAAGGCGAGGCGAACGGGCGTGATCTCGGGCGTTCCGAAGGCCTGGCTGAAGAGTTCGGGGTACGACGGATAGGCGGCCAGCGTGGCCTGGGTATCGGGCGGGAGCTGGCTCGCGAGGGCGAGCGGACGCACGGCCGCGAGGCGCTCCATGAGGCCGTCCCACGATCGTCCGTCGTCCGCCATCTCCACGCTGGAGAGAATCGGGCCCAGGGACTGACTCTCCAGGGCGCCGCCGCTCGCGATCACGAGCGCGCCCGTCAACGGGTCACTGAACTTTCCCTTGGCGCGGCCATCCCAGAAGAGGTCGGAAAAGTAGGCCGCCGTGAGCGTGCTCGGCGCATAGCGCGCGGTGACCTGGGCGCCGACGCCGAAGCGATCGTCCGGCTCGATGTGGCCGAAGGCGCTGGCGCGGACGACGCCCGGTGAGCCGTTTCGGTCATCGGCCGTCCCGAAGACGCCGTCGAAGCCCGGGTGAACGATGGCCGAGCCACCGCGCGGATCGCTGCCGCCCGCCGTCGGGAAGTGGCACGTACCGCACGCGATCGAGCCGTCGCTGGAGAGCTGCTCGTCCCAGAACAGGATCTTGCCGAGCGCCGCTTTCTCTGCCGTGACCGGATTCTCGGGCGGCGCGGTCGGCGGCGTGAGGTAGCCCTGGCCGAGCGCAGAGGCACCGAGCAAGCCGGAAAAGAGCACCAGAACGGGGCATCTGCGGCGGATGGAAGCGGTCATGGCGGCTTGGGTCTTCGGCACGTTCTGAAGAGGGACAGGAGGTGGCGGACGTTCCCTCACGTCTCGCCTGAATTCTAGTCCGCTTCGGGAGGTGCGGTAGCCCGCGCGCTGAGGACGCCCAAGAACGGCCGCTCGACGAGCCAATAGGACGCAGCGCCCGCGAGGCAGCTGGCGGCCAGGAACGCGGGGCCGAGGGCCGCCTGCGGCAGCCCGAGCGCCGCGCCTCGGTCGACGAAGTACCCGAGCACGAGCGCGTGGAGCAGGTACACGCTGTAGCTGATCTGGCCGAGCCAGCGCAGGGGTGCCCACGAGGCAGCGGCGCGGATCCAGCCGCCGGGCTGGAGCGCCGCCGCCAGCACGACGGCCCAGAGGACCGCGAACGCGTCGAACCACAGGTGAAAACGCGTGTGCTCCACGGGCTCGCCGGTCACCAGGGACCAGACCGACGGCGTCAGCAGGACCAGCGCGAAGCTGGCGATCGAGGCCAGGACGAGGAGCCCGCGGCGCGCGCGGTCCCGAAGCTCGATGAGCGCAGGACCGACCACCGCCAGCGCCGACCCCGCGAGGAAGATCGGCAGGAACGGCGCCACGTTCGGCCGGTAGCGCGGCGGCTCGCTCGTGAAGTCCGGTGGGAAGGCCCAGCGGAGCGCGGTCGCCGCCACGCCGAGCACCGCGAGCCGGAGCGCGACGCTCCGAAGCGGGCCGAGGAGCAGCACGATCACCGGCAACGTCAGGTAGAAGAACACCTCGACGGGGATCGTCCAGAAGTGATGCTCGGCGCGGACGAGCGCGAGATGCTCCAGCGCGGGCCGCTCCCCCATCGCCCCGAAGATCACGAGGATCCCGAGCGTCAGCGCGTAGGCGGGCATGATGCGAAGCAGGCGGCGCGCCGCGAAGCGCCGCCAGCAGATCGGCTCAGCGCCGTCGATCCGGGCCAAGAGCTGACCCGTGAGCAGGAAGCTCGAGAGGACGAAGAAGAGGAAGACCCCGGGCCGCCCGAGGCCCGCCGCCCGAAGGCCGCCGATCCACGACGGTGGGACGAGATCGATGCCCGCGTTGCTGGCGTGCGACGCGAGAACCAGCAGCACGGCGAGGCCGCGCAATCCGTCGAGGGGCTGGAGTCGCTTCACCCGGGAAGCCTACAACGTCGACACCCGGCCCGTCTTTCTTCTGATTCGCGCGGAAGTGTCCGGCCCAATCGGGGCGGTCGACCGCGCCGCCCCGTAGACTCCCCCTCCGAAGGGCCCCGGATGGCCCACCCCAAGACGGCCCGCGCGACCGGCCGAGATTCCCATGTGCCCTGATCCCAAGAACCCGAATTCGAGCGCCGGAGCCCCCGGCACTGGATCCCCTGGCGCCGCCGCCGCTCCCGAGGCTGCCTCTCGAATGAACTTCGTCGAGCAAGAGGTGGAGAACGACATGGCGGCGGGCCGGACGCCCGAGGGCGTGATCACGCGCTTCCCACCGGAGCCGAACGGCTACCTGCACATCGGTCACGCCAAGGCGATCTGGGTCGACTTCGGCATCGCCGAAAAGTTCGGCGGGCGCTGCAACCTGCGCTTCGACGACACGAACCCGGCCAAGGAGAGCCAGGAGTTCGTCGACTCGATCAAGGACGACATCCGCTGGCTCGGCTACGACTGGCAGGGCCACGAGTACTACGCCTCCGACTACTTCGAGGCCCTCTACGGCTTCGCCGTGCAGCTCATCGAGAAGGGCCTTGCCTACGTCTGCGACCTCTCCGCCGAGGAGACCCGCAGCTACCGCGGCACGCCCCATGAGCCCGGCAAGAACAGCCCGAACCGGGACCGCTCGACGACCGAGAACCTCGCGCTCTTCAAGAGCATGCGGGACGGCGAGTTCCCGGACGGAGCGTGCACGCTGCGCGCGAAGATCGACATGGCGCACGCCAACCTGAACATGCGCGACCCGGTTCTCTACCGGATCGCGCGCGCCCACCACCACCGCACCGGCGACGCGTGGTGCATCTATCCGATGTACGACTTCGCCCACGGGCAGTCGGATGCGATCGAGGGCGTGACGCACTCCCTCTGCAGCCTGGAGTTCGAGAACCACCGTCCTCTGTACGAGTGGTTCCTGGAGCACATCGACGGCATCGGTTCCCCGCGCCAGATCGAGTTCGCGCGCCTCAACCTCACCTACACGATCACCTCGAAGCGCAAGCTCCAGGAGCTCGTCGAGAAAGGGTACGTGACCGGCTGGGACGACCCGCGCATGCCCACGATCCGCGGCCTTCGCAAGCGTGGCTACACGCCCGACGCGATCCGGAACATGTGCGCCGCCGCTGGACTGACGAAGTTCAACGCGCTCCACGACATGCACCTTCTGGAGAACGCGCTGCGCGAGGATCTGAACAAGCGCGCCGATCGCCGCATGGCCGTGCTCGATCCCCTGAAGGTCGTGATCACGAACCTCGCCGAGGACGAGGCCATCGAGTGCGAGGCCGTGAACAACCCAGAGGCCGAGGGCGAAGGCACGTCGCGCACGCTCCATCTCACGCGCGAGATCTGGATCGAGCAGGAGGACTTCCGCGAGGACGCTCCGTCGAAGTTCTTCCGACTGAAGGCGAACGGTGACGTGCGCCTGCGCTACGGCTACGTGATCCACTGCGACGAGATCATCAAGGACGACGCCGGGAACGTCGTCGAGCTGCGCTGCACCTACGATCCCGAATCGGGCGGCGGCAAGACGCCCGAGGGCAAGAAGAAGGTCAAGGGCATCATCCACTGGGTCAGCGCGCGTGACGCCGTCGATGCCGAGGTGCGCCTCTACGACCACCTGTTCAAGGAGCCGCAGCCGGGGACCGGCGGTCGCACGATCGAGGAGGACCTGAACCCCGATTCGATTCAAGTCGTCCAGGGCGCCAAGCTCGAGCCGGCGCTGAGCGCAGCCGCGGCCGGGACCCAGGTACAGTTCGAACGTCTCGGCTACTTCGTGCGTACGGACGACGAAGACATCGTCTTCAACCGCGCCGTTTCGCTGCGCGACTCCTGGGCCAAGTTCGAACAGAAGGGCTGAGGCCAAAGGCCGGCCCCGATGGTCTATAGTGTTGCCATGAACCGGGCTGGCCTTCCGATCTCCATGTTTCTTGCGCTTCTGCTGCCGCACGCGCTCGGCTCGTGCGGCGGTGGTTCGACCTCCGAGGCGGGCCCGCCGGACGGGGTCCGAAGCGCTGACGAGGCACGCGCGACCGAGCCGGACAGCTACGAGTTCCAATTCGAGGCGCCGCGGGAGATCGTGACGCGCGACGACGCGTTCCGGGTGACCTGGCGTCCCGAGAACGGACGCGTCCCCATCAACGAGCACTTCTCGGTCGACGTCACGCTCGTGCGCAACGACGCGGAGCGCACGCCGGTCGAAGGCGCGAGCGTGACGATCAGCTGCTTCATGCCGGATCACGGCCACGGCATGCTTCGGGAGCCGCGGTCCGAGGAGCTGGGCGAAGGCAAGTACCGAGTGAACGGCTTTCTCCTGCACATGGACGGGTACTGGACGGTAGCCGTGAACGTTCTCGTGGATGGGCTGGCCGCCACGGCCGAGGACGAGCTTCGGCTGTGAGGCGAGTGGCACGAAGCGGCGGGGTGAGGCTCGCGACGGTATGGCTCGGTGTCGCCCTTTTCGCCGTCGGCTGCGGACATCCGGAGACCCCGGGTCGCGGCGGATCCGAGGCCGATTCGACCGCCATCGAGGCGAAGGCCTGGATTCCCCCGCTGTCGCCCGATGCTCTGAAGCGAACGCTGCGCCTCTCGCCCGTCCCTGCGGTTCCGGTCGATCCGACGAACCGCGTCTCGGGCAACCCCGACGCCGCGGAGCTCGGCAGGCATCTCTTTCACTCGCGCGCGCTTTCCAGGGCAGGCACGATCGCCTGCGCCACGTGCCACGACCCGCGCGAATCGTTCGCCGACGGCAAGAAGCTCAGCATGGGCGTCATGCAGCTGGAGCGGCACGCGCCGTCCCTCTGGAACGTGGCGCATCTTCGATGGTTCTTCTGGGACGGTCGCGCCGACAGCCTGTGGAACCAGGCCCTCGTGCCGCTGGAGGATCCGCTGGAGCACGCGTTCACGCGCTCGGACGTGGTCCGCACGATCCACGGCGAGCCGACGCTGCGAACGCTCTACGAGACCGTCTTCGGGCCGATGCCGCCCTTCGACGACGCTGAGCGATTCCCGCCGGCCGCGCGGCCCGTTCCGGCCGACGATCGCGCGCATCAGCTGGCGGCGGCACACGCGAAGCGTCAAAGGGCGAGGGCAGGGATCCAGGGAACCGCGACGACGGGCGAGCACCACACGCATCTCTACGGCACCGGCTTCTATCACCCCCACCAGCGCGCCTGGGACAGCATGACCCCCGAAGATCAGGAGGCCGTGACCCGCGCGTTCGTGAACGCTGGCAAGTCCATCGCGGCCTTCCAGGAGCGCCTGGTCTCCGCGCGTGCGCCCTTCGATGTGTTCGTCGAGGGCCTGCGTGAGCACGACCCGGACAAGGTGGCTGCGCTCGACCCGGCGGCGCTGCGCGGCCTCGAACTCTTCACGGGCAAGGCACAGTGCATCGTCTGTCACCACGGCCCGCTCTTCACGGACTACGAGTTCCACGACACCCAGGTGCCGTCGAACGAATCGCTTCTCTGGAGCGATAGCGATGGGCAGGCCGAGCCGCCTCGACGACCCGAGGACGCGCCCCCCGAGGACCTCGGTCGAGTCCACGGGGTCGAGCGGCTGCGCGCGTCGGAGTTCGGCGTGGGCTCCCGTTGGTCCGATGATCCGAACGGGCCCTCGAGGGTCAAGGTCGACTACCTTCCGAGGCACCTCCACGAGGGTTCGCCGGAGTTCAAGACGCCCTCGCTCAGGAACGTCGCTTTGACCGCGCCGTACATGCACAACGGTGTCTTCGACACGCTGGAACAGGTCGTGGAGTTCTACAACACCCGGGAGACGGCGAGGCCAGCCAGCGGCCAGTCGGAGCGGATCCTCCAGCCGCTGCATCTCTCACCGTCGGAAGCGGAAGACCTCGTGACCTTCCTCGAGTCGCTCACCGACGATTCCCTCGATCTCTCCTCGGTGCGCGCTCCCCGCTAGGGGCCACAGCTTCCATGACCGATCGCGAAGGCGTCACGGCGGTTCCCGGCGCCGCAAGATCCAGGAAGAGCCGCGCGCCGAAGCGCAATCGGCAGCTGCATCGAATCGGAGCGATCATCGCCGCGGTGCCCCTTCTCGTCGTGATCGCCAGCGGCATCTTCCTTCAGCTGAAGAAGGATTGGGCCTGGATCCAGCCGGCCACCATGCGCGGCTCCACGAAGGAACTCAGGCTGTCGTGGGATGAGGTGCTAGCCGCTGCCGCGAGCGTACCCGAGGCCGGGATTCGGTCCTGGAACGACATCGATCGACTCGACGTCAGGCCTTCACGGGGCATGCTGAAGGTGCAGGCGAAGAACAGCTGGGAGGTCCAGATCGACACGGCCTCGGGCGAGGTCCTGCAGTCGAGCTACCGGCGCTCGGACGTGATCGAGGCCATTCACGATGGGTCGTGGTTCGCGGGCTGGGCGAAGCTCTGGGTCTTCCTGCCCGCGGCCCTCATCCTGCTCGGCCTCTGGTTCACCGGCATGTACCTGTGGGCGCTGCCCCACATGATCAAGCGCCGGCGGAGGGTCTGAGCGAGCCAGCTCAGGCCGATCGCGCGGAGTCGCTGTCGAATTCGGCCCCTGGCACGTCGTAGCCGTACTCGGCCGCAGCAGCCATGACCTCACGCGTCAGGCGCGTCACCGGAAGGTCTTCCCATGCGAGTGGAACCTGCTGGCGAGTCGGCACGCCTCCGAGTTCTTCGATGACGCGTCGAGCGTTGCCCGCATCGCGCTGAAGGCCGAGGAGGGCCAGCTGCTCGCAGGCGCGGTGCTCGTTGAAATCCTCGAGGCGGTAGCGGCGATAGATCAGGTCCTCGTAGTCACCCGCGACCTCGATCATGCGGTGCCACTCGACCCACAGGCGCATGCAGCGATCGAGCGATCCGCCGCGCCGTGTCTCGGGCAGAAAGTCGTTCACGAAGTCACGGCTCGGTGAGTCGCGCTCGAAGAATCGGCTGGCGTAGAGGTCGTGGATGGTGGCCAGCGGGTGCCGGACCTGGTGGATGACGACGCTGCCTTCCGGGAGCTTGCCCAGCACCGGTGCGGCGTACCAGGAGGAGTCGCCCGCCAGGCTGGTCGGCCAGAAAAGCGTTCCACCTCGCTCGAACGCCGCCGTGTGAAACACCCCCTCGTCGCCGCAGGGAGCTCCGAGGGCCGTGAAGACCCTGGAGGTGAAGCTGAGTTCGGAGCGCGGGGCACCGGTGATGACGAAGGGGCGTGAGGGCATATGCTTAGCTGGCTACGGAAGGGATCGGGCTCCCGAGCCGTCACTCTTGAGCCGACGCGCTGTAAGTTGGGCGGATGACACGACCCTCGTCCTCCAGCGACGCGCCACAGCGCATCTGCGTCTTCTGCGGCAGCAACGACGGCGCCCACCCGCGCTACCTCGAGATGGCCCGAGCGACCGGTCGGGCGATTGTCTCCCGGGGCAAGGGCGTCGTCTACGGAGGTGGAAACCGGGGCCTGATGGGCGCCGTGGCCGACGCCGCCCTGGAGGCGGGCGGCGAGGTCCACGGGGTCCTACCCTTCGGCCTGCAGACGATGGAGGTCGCCCACAGGGAGCTCACCCACCTGGATGTCGTCGACACGCTGCACGAGCGGAAAGCGCGGATGATGGAGCTCTCCTCGGCCTTCCTGGTCCTCCCGGGCGGCCACGGGACGCTCGAGGAGTTCTTCGAAGTCCTCACCTGGCTCCAGCTCGCCATCCACGACTGCCCGGTCGGCGTTCTGAATCTGAACGGCTACTACGAGCACGTGGTCCAGCACCTCGACCTGGCCGTTCGCGAGGGCTTCATCCGGCCGGAGCATCGGGCGCTGGTGCTCGTCGAAAGCGACCTGGAGACCCTGCTCGATCGCATGGACGCCTGGACTCCGCCGCCGAGGCCCCGATGGGCCGGTACGCGGCCGCGGCCCTGACAGGTCAGTCTTCGGCGCCGACCATCAAGCGGGTGCGCTCCAGGAGTTCGGGCGGCAGTTTCTCGGCCATGATCCGCCGGGCATCTGCGCGCGCATGCCGCGGTGAAACGTGGTTCAGGAGCAGCGCTCGACCGCTGAAATGGGCCGCTGCCTCGGCCACCTCGTCGATGTGCACGTGACCGCGATGGCGCGCCTCCTCGACGTCGATTCGATCATCGAAGAAAGTGCACTCCAGCACGAGCCGCTCGGCGCCCGCGACCTCGGGGTTCTCCAGCACGGCGTCGAGCCGCGTGTCTCCGGTGACCGCGAGGTCGATGCTTCGCACGGGAACGCTGACCTCGGTGCCGGCCAGGCGGAGATCTCGGATCTCATCGGGCGGGAGCCCCTGGAACTCCTCGGCGAGTCGCTTCGTCGTGCGCTCGAAGAAGTACCCCTGGGAGACGACGCGATGCCGGGTTCGAAAGGGGCGGATGGCGAGGTCCTGGCGGACCTGAAAGCGCTCCCCGGGGGCCAGCGACACCACGTTGGCGGCGAGGGCTCCCCCGTCGAGGCCGCGCCAGGCCCGCAGGAGTTCCTCCACCTGATCTTCGATGCCCGGTGGAACGAGGTAGGTCGCTGGCTCCATTCGTCGCAGGCCGCGCTGGGCGACGTGCTGTGCGATCGCCCCCAGGTGATCCACGTGGGCGTGGGTGATCAGGATCAGGTCCCGCGAGATGACACGGTCGAGGCAGATCCCGATGTCCACGGCCACCTTGAACGTCGGGATATCCAGGCACGATGCGAAGCCGCCGAGCGAGTAGCCGCCGACGTGCAGTCCATCGAGATCAATCATCGGTCGTGGTCGCTATCAGGCCTCAGCCAAGCCCGCCGGGGCCCAGGGAAGCACGGGGAATCCAGATAGCGCCGTGAACCGCGCCACGGAAACGCCTCTGGACCCTAATGATACGCGGAGTTGTACCGATCCATCTCGGCAATTCGCGCCTGGAGATAGTCGGAGTAGGCCGCGACCCCCTTGCGGACGTTGCGCTTGTTCTCACCCTCGGTCACGACCTCCATCGAAACGCCGACGCGGAATCCACGTGAGTCCTGCGTGACGTGGCGAACGATGGCGTAGTGCACCAGCGTGAAGTCGGTCTTGGGCACCCGGAGCACGAGTTCGACCGGCATGTCGAGTTCGAGCTGCGCGGCCAGGTCATGGGGCACGTAGAAGGACGCTCCGCCGCGCGAGAGGTCGTAGATATCGACCGTCTGCAGGATGTTGCCCCAGCCGAACTCGGCGTAGACCTTCTCCCCGAGCGCCGGCTTCGCGCGGCGAAACTGGCGACGGTTGAAGTACTTGTAGAACGAGTCGTCCAGCTGCTGGAACAGTGCTGCGCCGTCGGTGAACTCGAAGCCGAAACGCTTCGGCGTACGCTCGTTCGGCACCATTCGAACGATACCGAGGGCGCGGACGGACTTGACGGTCAAGGAGCTGAAGATCAGCTCGCGCTCGGAACCGATCTCCAGTTCTTGCGTGAGGTCTTCATCAAACTCGATGGCGACCCCGCCCGCGGAAAGATCGATCAGCGCACCGGAGACCGGAGCGCCGTTCGCGCAGATCAGTTTGACCCCCATGGCAGCGCTCTTTCCCGGGATTCTCCGGTAGTGGACGCGCTGGTCCTCGGGTGCGTTCTTGGTGAAGAGGCGACGAAGCATGGGAATGTGTGGCGGGGAGAGGGGAAGTATCGTCCGGATCGGGCGGCGGCGGTAGCGGCGGGGACTTCGCTACCGGCCGACCTACTTCCCGTCGAGCCAGTTGAGGCCTTGCCTGGGCAAGGGTTGGTGATCGTTCATGTGAGGCGCGGAGAGACCCGGCGCGTTCAGCCCGGGCTCCCGGGCAGGCAGCGGGGCCAGTGGGATGCCAGGGGCCCCCCCGGCGCCGCCTGGCGGCTCTTCGTGGGTCCCCTCCTGGACCTGGGGCATCGGCGGAAGCGGAGCTCCGGTCGACAGACCCGGCAATTGCGGCAGGGGCGCCAGGGGAATGGATCTCTTGCCGAACTGTGACTGTGGGCCAGCCGACCCGCGACGCGTCTCTTCACGCCGCGTCTCTGCCTTCTGAGCCTCCAAGACCTCGTCCAGCGTTCGCTGATCGATCGCGTTCATCGCGACGAGCACCTGGCCGAGGCGGCGCCCTTTGCTCACTCGCTGGAGAAGCAGCGCCTTGTGAACATGGTCCGGGCTGATGAGTCCCTTCCGAACCAGCATGTCGCCCACCTTCTCGGAATTGACGATGTGGAACACGCCGCCGGGCGCTTCGTTGGGCTGCGCCTCCATCACCTGGGCCTCGATGAAGCCAAGGAGTTCGCGCACCACCTGCACGGAGCGACTCTCGGTCAGCCCGCCTTCCATGATGACGAGGCCGAGCAGACGGCTGGCGATCTCCGACAGCGGGCCAAGGTCGCTGACATCGCTCCCCTCGATCGCGCTGGTGAGCCCGAGCAGCGAGTCGCGCGTATCGTAGAGCCGATTGCGGTCGCCGCGCTCGAAGGCCGTGAACGCGCGCTCGATCTCCTTCAGCCGGTCTCGAACAAGCTCCTGTGGTTTCAACATGGTTGGATCGGGTCGCCGGTTTTCGGGACGTTGGCCAGCGAGACCCCAAGGTCGGTTCGACGCTGGATCGGGAGAGACTCAAGGGGCCTCGAGGAAATCGAACGAACAGGTCTCAGAGCGCGACGGAACGGTGGCGGCTGCCCTCGCTTGTCTGTCGACCCGCTGGGAAGATCTTTCGGGTCCTCAACCACGGAGAAGCTGGCTCTGACGCTCCATGACGTAGCGCAGGATCGTCTCCGACTGGACCTCGGCGACGGCAGTGGCCCGCATGTCGATCATGAAACCGATTCTCTCGACGCCCTTGATGAAGGTTCGATGGATGAAGCGAAGCTGGAGATCCAGCGGGTCGGGGACACCGGGCAGCTCGAAGGTCGAGCGGACGCACTGGGTTTCCGACAGCTGGTACTCCTGACTGCCGGAGAGGCGGATGGCGAGTCCTGACGAGGAGAGATCGTTCACCGTGAAGCGAACGCGCTCTTCGGATCCCTTGGCGTAGAAGCTCGCCCGGAGCGGCTCCCCTCGATGATTGACCGGTGGGACGCGGAAGGCCCCTCGCCGGTTGAAGTAGCGCCACTGCGAGACATCCAGCTGCTGATACAGGCGGTCGCACTCCTTGAACAGAGCGCCGATGTGCACGAGCTCCCCCTCCGAGCGGAGTGAACGAATCTCCGAGCGAATGAAGAGCTGTGGCGCCTTCGGGTCGCCGATCTTCATCCTCAGCACGAGTTCGCTGCCCTCGGCCAGCCCCGCAGCCTCCTCCGCGCCGAGCGTGAACCCGCAGCCACGGGAACTGACATCGTCCATGCGAACTTTCACCGGTCCGGCGCTGAGTCCGACCCAGAGCATCCCCTGGCCCTCGGGGATGGACACCCGGTACGTCGATCGGTTCTCCGGAGAAAAGATAGGGAGCTTCATGGTCGTGTCGCCCCCTGCCCTGCGGCGGAATGGCGTCTCTCTCTCCACGTCGACCTCCCTTGAGCCGGGCCTTGACGAAAGAACCTAGGACTTCACCCCGAGGCCCAGGAAGAGATTTCGACGCTCAGAACGAAGTCGTCCAGCCGAAAACGACCCAGGCGAAGCGCATATCGCCGAGGCCGTCCAGCATCCCGAGGTCCTGGAGCCTGGAGACGGCGACCGTGGCGTGAAGCTTCGAGGCGTTCGTCAGCCTCTCCCGCCAGCATGCCTGAAGCAGAGCGTCGGAGAACCCACCGCGCGTCAGCTCGACGCCATGGATCGTCCGCACGCCATCGTCGTAAGGAGCCTCGCCAGCGCCCAGGTCGACGAGGAGCGGATACCCCAGGTCCAGGGGCCCGAGCTCTGGATCGAGCTGGGCCCGGCCGCTCCCCAGGGCGGTCAGGGAACCCGGACCGGAATCGAATGGGTCCTCAGGCTGGCGATGGAGGCTCCATCCCGTCCCCGCGGGAACGTCACTGTTCAGCTCCCTTCCAGCCACCCCATGGTCCGGCGACCGCCTCTCGGATGGGGCCTCGGCCGTCGGCAGGCTCTCGGGCGGCGTCCGCTGCTCGAAGGAATACGAGAGGTTGGCGGGCACCACGTCGACGACAGAGCGGACGGACGTGGCGCTACACGATGCCAGGCACGCAATCCCGGCCATCGCGAGGACGAGTGACGCGATTCGAGGCTTCCGAGGCTGGAAGCGAGGATGGACGGAGCGGCGCTGCATGGGTCGCGCTGCTCAGGAGGAACGGCTGGCCCGGCCGGGCTGACCTTCCTACGAGCAAGCTCCCATGGCATCGGCCTTCCAGCGGGCCAGACCTTCGCCGTTCCCAGGAGGAACCCTGATCGCTGACCCAGCCCGGGATCCGCGTCCCACAGGCGAGAAATCGACCCGGCGCGAAGGCGCAGAGGCGCCGGGAGTCAGCGATCCTTGCTGGTTCCCTGCGTCCGAAGTCGCCAGCCGACCTGGCGCGAAATCTGATGCGCGATGGCGGCCGCTGTGAACGCGCCCGGCAAGCGCACGAACGGCCTGTGACGCTCCAGGCAGGCCTCCTTGAAGCGCTGATACTCCGCCGCCGGGAGCCGAACCCCGAGCAGGATCAGATCCGCCCCTTCCGCATCGAGGATGCCGTCAAGCTTCGCCCAGCGCTCGACTGCATCGGCTTCGACCTCGATTTCGAGCCGCGTCAGCGTCTCTGCGCCGAGGCCCTCCAGGAGGCCTGACGTATCCGCTTCGGCCGTCGGCTCACAGCAGAGGACGACGTGCTTCCCGGCGAGGAGCTGGCGCATCTCCTCGAGCAGGTGCTCCACCTTCGCGGGATCCTGGTGGTCCCCCTCTTGCTGTCCCGGGCCATCAGACTTCGTCGCCGCGGCACCACCGCTGCGGGTGGGGGTCACCACGTGATCGCGGGTCCCGTCCAAAGGGTCGCCATCGACGGGGGCCATGCCTGATTCTGCCAGCAGTTCGTACACCTCTTCCTTGGTCCCGGAGTCCTTGAGCTTCGAGGCGTGGGGCCGCAGCGGCCTCAGAGCGTCGAGCACCCCCTTGTCCGTGACCGCGTTGCCGGCCTCGGACCAGCGCTCCAGCGCCTGACGAAGCGAGTCCACTTCGCTGTGAAGCGGCGCCTGATCGGCGACGATCTTGCCGACGTGGTAACGAATCTTGGAAAGGATCTGGCCGCGCTCACGCCGGGCATTGCGCTCCTCCATCGCGTCGCGCGCGGAGCGACGCATGCGCTCCTGAAGCCCGGAAGAGCCCGTCACGTCCGCGGGATCGTCCAGTCGCATGTGCCGATCGACGTAGATCCGGTAGCGGGTCGTCTGATCCTTCAACCAGAGGAAAACGTCGCGCTGGTCGCTATCGGTGCGAGTCGGAGCTTCCTGGAGACTGTGGAGTAGAGCCGACTGAGCTTCGGCGAGCAGGTAGAGAAAGGCAGGCGGCGGCCCTCCACGGAACGCACCGGACTCGTCGAGGTCCCGCGCGATCTCCGCGCCGGTCGCGACGGTTTCGTAGCAGTCCGCGATGTTCTCGAGCTTCGCCGCCGTGGCGGCGTCGACTTCGAACGCATCCGGCTCCGTCACTCGCTTGCCGAAGGGGAAGTCCAGCATCCAGGCGCTCGTATCCGGGAGCGCACCGAGTCGACTTCGGAGCGACTTCTCACGCGAAGCAGCCTGGGCCTCCAGGGCTGGCCGCTCCTCCTCGGGTGCTTGCTGGTTCTCGCGGCGCTGGAGGGCCAATCGACAGGCGGCCGCTTTCCAGCGGGCGCGCGTCACGACGACGGCGAGCGGCTCGGCGATGCGCCCATCCTGGCGCCCCTTGCCGTCGCTGCCGGTCCTCGCGCCTTCCCCGTCACGGGGCCGCCCCGGTGGCGTGAGCACGGTGTGAGCACCGGCCCCTTCGCCTGCGGTCGCGCGAGCCGACGGATGCTGCGCGCCTCCACCCGACCCGCCCGAATCGGTCCCTGCACCGAGTTCCGCGTGCAGATACGTCGTCAGCGTCCGCAACGACGCGGCCACCGCAGTGTCGTTGCGAGCCGCCGAGAGGCAGGCCCGCAGAAGAACGCTGGCAGCGTCCTGGACAGAGCGGGGAATGTCGTGCGTCACGATGGTGGCCGGGTCGGGCAAGGGGTGGGGACGGGATGGAAAAGGAGTTCCTGCCGAAGAGAACTCGTTCGAGGTCGATCCGGGTCGCCCTCGGCCATGTCAGTCGGTCATTCCGGGGCCGATGAGCACCGCGTTTCCGAACAAACGACTCGTACCCCTCCAAGAACCCCTGAATACGGGGGATGCTGCAAAAGAAATTACCTGGCCGCGACCGAGGGGCTCGACGGTGAGCCAGGCAGAGTCCGCGATTCGAACCCGCGCCTCTGGCCAGAGTAGCCCGGCCAGGCGAAGTTCGCTCGCGGACGCGAGACGCAGTGCCGGACGGACGGCCGGCATGAGCACCGTGTGTCCCGCAAATGGGACGGCGAGGTCCAGCGGCTGATCCTCTTCGTCGCCGTGAGCCCCCACGCCCGCCGTGATCCAGGCGGCGGGATCCATGCGGGCCCGCAGGATCACGCCCTCGGGCGAGAACTGCCGACGCCATTCATCGAGAGTTTCGGCGGCCGGGGATGCGGCTTTCGGTCCCTCCGCGTCGGGCGTCCCGGACTCCGGGGCCGGGGCAGCGCCAGGGGCCTGGCCAGGGGCCGAGTCCTGCTGGGGCGCCGTCGCGTCCGCAGCGTCGACAGCCCCTCCATAGAGATTCACCATATCAATAGCGATTTCGTAAGCCTTCCGCTCGCGCTCGGCGCGCCAACCGTATCCGTCCAGCTCCTCCAGCACGTCCCGGCGTCGCCGGTTCTCCGAAAGGCCCGAGTCTTCCTTGGCCACCGCGGCCGCCGTCGAGCCGATCACGATGAGCGTGCCGCCGCCGCGAACCCAGTCGACGAGCGCGTCCTTTCGCTCCGCGAGAATGGAACCCAGGCCCGGAGGCGCGATGAGCACGTTGTACCGGTCGAGGTCGACCCTCCGATCGCCCTGGGCATCCACGAGCGTGACGGGCACGCCGAGGTCCTGATCGAGATACGACCAGACGTGCCCGAAGTCCGTCCGCGAAACGGGCGTATTGGAGAACAGCGCCACCCGCGGCCGACGGAGGAGCTGGAAGTGCCCGCCGCCGAGGTCGGGTCCTTCGTCCGCGGATCGACCGGTGCTGACGCCATGGACGACCGCGCCGCTCTCTTGCGCGGCCTGCGCCACGATCGCCTCGATGCCCGCTTCGTTCTCGTGGCGGCGAAGCAGGAAACTACCGCGCGGTAGCGCCAGGGCGCCCGAGCCACCGCGGGCGCGGAAGTCCTCGTCGGAAACGTGTACCTGGGCGCCGAGTTCCATCGCGCGCGCCGCGAACGCCAGCGAACGGCTGTCGTCGCCATCCGCCACCCAGGCGTACGCAGACGCGAGGTCCCCGACGGGCCCCGAGGGCGCCACCAGTGGCCCGGCCGCGGTGGCGGCGACGCCTGGCGCATCGATCCAGAACCCCTGGACCCCGAACTGTCGTCCCAGATCCCAGCCGGTCACGTCATAGATCTTCGATCCCTGGCCACGTTCGATCGACGCGCGCTCCTTCGCGAGGAACTCCTCGTCGAGCCGCTGGTCGAAATCGAGGTAGGCACGAACCAGCGCCCCCTGGGGCTGCGCAGCGGGAACGATCCAGGTGCCCGCGGGGAACTCGAGCGTGTCGTCTCGCTCGCCGAGCGCGCCTTCGACGTACTTTGCCTCGAAGGCAGCATCGGCGCGCTGCACCTCGATGCCCTGCCCCAGAAGCGCGCGGAGAAAGCGCGCGTCACGGGTCACGTCGCGCGATGGTACGACGGCGAACGCGCGGCGGCCGAGCTTCGACTCGGGGTCCATCGCCAGGCGCCGGTGCGCCACGTAGTCCCCGAGGATGGCTTCCTTGTTCTGCGCGAACGTCATGAGGTTCGAGAGGCTCGCCGCGATCTGACCATGCACCGTTTCGCGGTACGACACGATCTCGCCGGACTCGCGCTGGAGCGGCGCGCCGATCGTGCGGCCCTGCTCGTACAGCATGCCGATGGCACCCGTCAGGCTCCCCCACGCGTCCGAATAGCCAGGATAGAGCGCATCCGCCCACTCGCGCGTGTAGTAGCCCCAGCCGAACGCATCGAACACACGCGCCGCATCCGCCGCGAGCAGGCTCTGCCAGTGGTTCAGTCGCTCGGGTAGATAGCCGTTGCGAGGCGAAGCCTGGGGATAGAACAGGAACGTGTCGAGCCCGCTCATCTCGTGTGCATCGACGAACAGCTGCGGCGGAAGCTCCAGGAGTCGCGCCCAGCGCCCGCGCGTCTCCGGGGCCTCGCCGGCCATCCAGTCGCGGTTCATGTCGAAGAGGTAGTGGTTGCCGCGGCCCCCGGGCCAGCGTCCGCGCTGCATCGCTCCATCGTCGAGGTTGGCGCGGTAGCCGGCGCTCTGCTCGACCATCGAGCGAATGCGCTCGCGACCATCCGGGTTGAGGCAGGGATCGAGCACCACGACCACGCGTTCGAGCGCGGCCACCACCGAGTCGTCGGTGCTGGCGGCGAGGTGATAGACGAACGGAACGGCGGCTTCCGACGCAGAGGTCTCGTCCCCGTGGATTCCGTAGCCCATCCACGCGACGCCGGGCTGGCCCTCGGCGAGGCCATCCACGACCTCGGCGCTCGCGAGGCGAGGATCGAAGAGGAGGCGAGCGTTCTCGCGGATCTCGTCCATGCGCGCGTGATTCGCGGGCGACGTGATCGTCACGGTGACGAGTTCGCGGCCTTCGAACGTGCGCCCGTAGGAAGACAGCTTCACGCGGTCCGACGTCGCCGCCATGGCGCGCAGCATCGTGAGGATCTCCGCGTGGCTGGCGAGCCTGCTGCCGATCGGCTGACCGAAGAGTTCCTCCGGGTCGGTGACCGCGGGATCGTACTCGGCGCCTTCGAAGAACGGAGTCGTCCACTCGTTCGCCGCATCGTCGCCGAACCGAATCGGCACCATCGGTCGCAGCACAGGTGACTGGCAGGCCGCCGCTGGATTCGCGGCGGCCTGGGCGACGATGGCGAAGGAAAGGCCAGCGATGGCCGGTAGGAACGACGGAGAGAACGACATCGAGAGCGCCAAAAAGAGGAGAGATGAATGAAACGGCCCCCGAGTCTATCGCGATCGGCGACCGAACTTCGCAAGCTTGGGTTCCAGGCATGAAAGACCCGTTCGCACCCCAGGCCGCCCTGCGCCTCAAGCCCGTCGATGTTCCCGGCTTCCCGGCCCCCATCGATCTGCGACGATCGTCGGGATCCGGCCGGGCGATCCCGGAGGGCGTGGAGGCCAGCTTGACCGTCGGGCGCGAAGCCGACAACGACGTCGCGCTGTCCGGCGGCGGCTTCCCGTCGGTCTCCAGCCACCACGCACGGTTCGAACTCCGCCATGGCGTGATGTGGGTCGTCGACCTGGGCTCGAAGAACGGTGTGCTCGTCGGCGGCCACGCGATCGACGGCGAGCAAAGGCTGGAGCTCGGCGACCAGGTGCGCCTCGGGAGCGTCGGTCCGAAGTTCCTCGTCGTGGGCGGGCGCTCGCTCGAGGAGACCGTGTTCGTCAAGGCGGACGGGATGCGCGACAGCGACGCGCGAGAGGTCGAGAAGATCGTCGAGCGCAGCACGCGGCGAACCCTGCGGCTGGCGGCCTTGCTCGGCGCCGTCGTGGTGGCAGCGATTGGCTTCGTCATCTGGGACCGCAACACGACGCGCGAAGAGCAGGAGACGCGCGACCTCGCCTACGAGGATGAGATCCGGGGCGCTGCCGCTCAGATCGCGGCGCTCGAAGCGCGCGAACGAGCGCGCGCGACCGAAGCGATCGACGCGGAGACCCGGCGCCGAGAGGAGATCGCGCGGCTGGAAGCCAGCCTGGCGGAGCGAACAGCCGAACTGGAGGCGACGCTCGAGGAGCGCTCCAGGGACGAGCAAGCCCTGGTCGCGCGCATCGCAGGACTCGAGACGACAGGGGCCTCGCGGGACGTCCTGGAACGGGTCGAACGCGACCTGGAAGAGGCGCGGGAAGAGATCGACCAAACTCGAGAGGATCTCACGGTGGCCCGTCGACGCGTCGATCTCTTCGATCCGGTAAACCTGGCCCAGGCTCGACTTTCCGGAGTCGGCCGCGTTCGAAGCAGCGTCGTTTTGATCGAGAACCGCGTCACGCTGCTCAATCGCAAGAACGGTATCACGCTGCACCTGGAGAGCCAGGGAAGCGGCGCCGGACGCACCGTCCTGCCGAACTACAGCGGCCGAGGCGAGGAGTTCGGACTCGAGTCGACCGGCTCGGGTTTCTGCGTCGACGCCGAGGGCTGGATCATCACGAACGCACACGTGATCTCTTCCCCTGACACCGAGCTACTCCGAGATCTGTCTCGCCCCGATGCCATCGAACAGGTGGTCGAACTCAACGTCGTCTTCTCGGGCGACTCCACCCGCCACCCGGCCAAGGTCTACGCGGTGGCGCCGGGTGACATCGACCTCGCGCTCGTGAAGATCGAGCCCTTCGAAGGCATGCCCACGCTGGAAGGCTTCCAGACGGACACGGCGCCGCCGGTTCCGGGAAGCGACATCTACCTCTTCGGGTTTCCGCTCGGACACATGGCCGTGCAAGAGGGTGAGACGGTGATCGCCTCGACGTTCCGCGGCATCCTCTCGAGGAACGTGGGCGGGCAGATGCAGGTCGACGCGGGCGTCCATCCGGGAAACAGCGGCGGGCCGATCACGGACTCGGACGGCCGCGTGGTGGGTGTGGTCGTGAGCGTTCAGGCGGGACCGGACCGCACCGCTGTCTACACGATCGGCTACGGCATCCCGATCGCGGACGCCGCGACGATCTGGCCGCCGGAGGTGAAGAGCGTCGGTGAGAAGAGTGAAGCCGAGGCCTCGCCCGCCGCGGGAAGTTCCGCGCCAGCAGGCGACAAGCCGTCGGATCGCTGACCCGCCATGAACCATGCGATGGCGCTGCTTTCGATACGGAATCGTGGACTCCACCAGTGACCGCGCGTTCGACGCCCTCGAGCGCGGCGACGGCCGCCACGGGGACGTGTTCATCGCGAACGCTCAACTCACCGGACGCGGCACCCGCGGTCGCCGCTGGGCGAGCCAGGAGGGCGGGCTCTACCTGAGCGTGATCCTGGAGTCACCGACGATCCCGCCGCCGGGGCTCTGGACCCTCGCAGGGGCTCTCGCCGCCCACGACGCGGCGTCACGATTCGGCGCCAGCGTGGACCTGGACTGGCCGAACGATCTCGTTTCCGACCGAGGCGCCAAGCTGGCAGGAGTCCTCGCGGAGTCGCGCGGCCTGCGACCGGGTGGGACCGCCATCTTCGTGCTCGGCATCGGGATGAACGTCATGGGCACGGTACCGTCGGAGAGCCTGGACCGCGACCGCCCCGTGATCAGCCTGGAGTCACTCGGAACCGCCGTGACCCTGGAAGCCGTCGAACTCCTTCTGCTCGCCGCGCTGGAAGTACGCGTCGACCAGGCGCTAGAGAACGTCGCTTCCCTCTACGACGACTTCTACGAACGCTGCGTCCAGCGCGGGAAAGGCGTGGTCGTGGACGTGGCGCAGACGCGGGTGGAGGGACGTTTCGATGGCCTGACTGCCGATGGATCCCTGAGAATCTTCGACGCGGCCGCCGGGAGCTACCGGAGAGTCTCGATGGCGCACGTTCGTTCGTTACGGACGGCCACGGCGAGCCCGGAGGACCGGGGCAACGACCAGGATGAGCGGCGCTCGCCTGAATGATTGAGTCTTCAGCAAAGTCGGTGACACGCGGAGAGTCATGGGCCGTGAGCAGCCCCTTCTGCCCCCCCGTCAGTCAGGCGACTGAGGCGCATCCCTCCCTCAGCACCCCCCCAGGACCCCACACTGGCAACAGAGCTCTGTTCCAGACCACGAGACCGGCGAGAAGAAGTTTCCACTTGCGGGCGGGTTCTGCCGGGTATTCCTCAAGCCCTCGGTGGATCGTCTCGATGGCAGATCGGTGTCGAGCCGGACGCATACCGCGTCCGGAGGCCCCCTCACTGCCATGGATTCCAACCGCACGGCCCCCAAGACTCCGCTGATCTCCGTCCTCGTCCCGACCCACGGGAGACCCGACCGCGTGAGGGCACTTCTCGCTCGTCTCGCGGCCCAGACGGTCCCGATGGATTCGTTCGAGCTGATCCTGATCGACGATGGCGGCGATCCTCCGGTCGCGATCGACGTGCGCGAGCTGGGCTTTGCCTGCACCGTGCTCCAGCGCAAGAACGCCGGGCCCGCGGCGGCACGGAACGCGGGCCTCGCCCAGGTGGCGGCTCCCCTGGTGCTGATCCTCAACGACGACGCCGTACCCGCGAGCGACCTGATCGAGCGCCACCTCGCCGCGCATGCCAGCGCCACGGGTAAGACCGCCGTGCTCGGCACGTTCCACTTCACCGAGGAAGCCCTCAGGAGTCCCCTCGTGCAGGTGCTGGACGCCACGGACAGGCTCTTCGCCTTCACGTCGCTCCAGCACGGCCAGCGCCATCCGTGGACCTACTTCTGGACGTGCAACATCAGTCTCCCCATCACGGCGCTCTTCGAAGTCGGTGGCTTCGACGAGGAGAACTTCGATCGGGCCATCTGCGAGGACGTCGAGATCGGCTTCCGACTCCAGAAAGCAGGCTGGAGCGTCCTCTACGACGAGCGCTGCGTCGCCCACCACGACCACGTGCTGACGCCCCGGGGATACGCCGCGCGCGCCTTTCAGCTCGGAATCTACCAGCACCGCCTCCGCACCAAGCACACCGCTGAGGCGCTCGGCCTGACGCCGTTTCCCAGCGACACGAAGGAACTCAAGAAGCAGCTCATGCAGGGGATCCAGGCTGGCCTGGCCCCCGCCGAGGCGTTCTTCGAGAAGCTCGAGGAGATCGAATCGAGCCTCGCGGGACGGGCGATTCCCGACGAGCTACTCCGCGAGATCGAAGCGGGGCTCGACCAGCACTCGGCGCCCTACTGCATGGCGGGGATCTACCAGGACCTGACCGGGATCGACCCGATCGCGGCCCTCGAAGCAGGAGCCACACCAGGGACCTCCGTCGCCGCGATCATCGTTTCCTACAACGCGCTCGCCAACACGCGGCGATGCGTCGAGTCCCTGCGAGCCGCCAGCGATCCGCGCTTCCCTCTGAGCCTGATCGTGGTCGACAATGGCTCGAACGACGGGAGCGCCGAGTGGCTGAGGGACCAGCCGGACGTACAGCTCGTTCTCAACGAAGCGAACCACGGCGCGCCGCGCGCTCGCAACCAGGGCCTGCGCCTGGTTCAGCCTGGCACCGACTGGATCGCCTTCTTCGACAACGACGTCGTCGTCCCGGAAGGCTGGATGGAGCGCGCTCTTTACCACGGAGCGGGAAGCCCCGACGTCGGCTCGATCGCTCTCTGCGCGAACCGCGCGTCGAAGCTCCAGGTAGTGCCCTACGAGGGCCCGTCGGATCAGCCGTCGATCAACGCGTTCGCGTCCGACCATGCCGCCGCGGCATTCCGCAAGGGCGACGATGCGACGCTCTTCACCTCCCTCGCGGTGCTGGTGCGGAGCGACGTGATGCAGCGCCTCGGCGGCTACGACGAGAGCTTCTCGCCGTGGGGTTTCGAGGACGACGACCTGGCCCTGCGCATCCGGCTCGCGGGCTACCGCAACCGCGTCGCCCAGGACACGTTCGTGTACCACGCCCACTACGACGGTCCCGCGAAGGAAGCCCGGCACGCGCAGTGGCTGCACCAGAACTGGAAGGCGTTCCTGGAGAAGTGGAGCCCCTCCGCCCTCGGATCGCCGCTCTTCGACTACTCGAAGGTCGTGCTGCCGCAGCTCGGACAGGCGACGGAGGCCCAGCTCTACTTCGCGCTCCCTGACGTGAACAGCCCGCCCCCGACCTGGCTCGGCCAGCCAGGGAGCGAACCCACCCCGTCCGCGGCTGACCGGCTGCCCGCCCATGAGATCGAGCCAGCCAGGACACCCGCGCGCACGACCCCGACGGACGGCCACCAGCGCGCGAACGTGCTCATCATGGGCTGCGGACGCAGCGGCACGAGCATGGTGACCGGTATGCTCGCGGACGCCGGCTGGAACGTCGGAGATCGACCCTACGAGCCGCGCCCCGCGAACCCCAAGGGGTTCTTCGAAACGGCAGAGATCAACGGCATCAACGAGTACCTTCTGTCGACGGCCGTCACCAACGAAGCGCCGCTGCGCAGTATGCAGCACTGGCTCGCCTACGCGCCCGAGCCGCTCGACCTCGAGGTCAGCCCGGGAATCCGCCATCGCATCGAAGCCCTCTCAAAGAAGGGCCCGTTCGCCTACAAGGACCCGCGATTCTGCTACACGCTGCCCGCATGGCGGCCGTCCATGCCGGACGCGAAGTACGTATGCATCTTCCGCGAGCCTAGCGCCAGCGCCGCGAGCATCGTCAAGGAGGTGGAGACCGAGGACTACCTCGCGGGCGTCGGGGTCGACTTCGAGCGCGCCGTCGAGATCTGGGATGCGATGTACCGTCAGATCCTGGACGTTCACAGCGAGGAAGGCGAGTGGCTCTTCCTGCACTTCGATCAGCTCTTCACGCCGGAAGGCGTGGCGAAGCTCGAGGCGTTCGTCGGAGCACCCGTCGCCGCCGACTTCCCCGAGCGCCGCTTCCAGCGCAGCGCGAGCACGAGGCCCGTGGCGGCGTCCGTGGGGCGCACGTTCGAGGAACTCTGCCAGCGAGCGGGCGCGACCGATGCGCCCGCCATCGCCGTCCAGCCCGAGCCGACCTCGGTGCAGGAGGTCGACGCACCGGAGCTGTCCGTGCTGATCTGCACCTACCAGCGCAAGGAGACCCTCCTGCGCTGTCTCGCCTCGTTCGAGAACCAGACGGCGGTCGGTCGCTACGAGATCCTCGTCGTGAACGACGGCGCCACGGACGGGACGAAGGAAGCGCTCGATCGCTGGGAAGCGAAGGTTCCGCTGCGCATCTTGCACCGCGAGAACGGCGGTCTCGCCGCGGCTCGGAACACCGGCCTGCGGGAAGCGCGCGGTGAGTACGTCCTCCTGGTCAACGACGACACGATCGCGTCGCCCGAGCTCGTGGCGCAGCACCTCGCAGCTCACGCGAAGTACGGTCCGAATCGAGCTGTCCTCGGCACCTTCGAGCAGCCGCGCGCCGCGCTCGACAACGCGCTGATGCGCGTCATCGAGGAGACGACGCTCGTATTCTGCTACCAGGGCCTCGACCCGAACCGGCTCCACGATTGGAACCGATTCTGGACGTGCAACGTGAGCGTCAGCCTCGAGGACGTACGCCGTGTCGGCCTCTTCGACGAGTCGTTCCGGCACTACGGCTGCGAGGACACGGACCTCGCCTACCGCCTCGAGAAGGAGTGCGGAACGCGCGTGGTGTATGCGCCGCTGGCGCGCGCCGAGCACGAGCACATCCTTACCTTCCAGGACCTCCGGCACCGCAGCCGCACCGTGAGCTCCGCCTACGTGCGCTTCTTCGCGAAGCATCCTGAAGCCCTGACCCATCCGTCGTGGCGGCATCTCAGCCAGCATTCCGTCGCCGCGAAGGAGGAGATGCTCGTCCGGACGCTGCCCGACCGCGCCCGGGCCGAGGCGTTCGCCGAGGAACTCAGCCGCATCGATCTCGGCGATCTGGAGCGTGCGGGCCCGGAGGGGTTCGAGCTGGCCGACGCGATCGTGGCGCGACTCAAGGCCTACCTCGCCGAGCTCAACTTCCTGTGGTGGGCCGAAGGCGAAGTCGAGGCGACGGCGCAGGGGGTCGGAGTGGCGAAGAGCGCAACTTCCGCGAAAGCGAAGCCAGCGCTCGTGGCGGGCTGAGAGCCTGAGCAAGCCCGGGTCGGGCTCGACGGCGGAGTCGAATCCGCTACTTCCCGCCCTCGGCAGCGACCGCTGCCTCGAGCAGCTCGCGACCGTTCGGCTCGGTGAACCCCAGGTTCCAGGGGCTTTCCACCCACGGGACCGCGGCCTCTCCTTCCGAGCTCTTTCCGTCGGCGCCTTCCTTGGGGGCGCCGTGAAACTCCGGCGCCCACCAGGACGCCATCTGCTCCGGCCCTTCGGAATACCCCATGGACGCCAGCTTCTCCAGCACCCTGGGATCGACGTCATGGTTCATCGGGTTCATGCCGGTGATCTCGGCGGCCTCCACCCATTCGATGAGCCGGGCGCGCATCTCCTTTGCTCGCTCGTACTCGACGGCCACGAGGTTCTTGCGGCAGCCCGGATCGAGCTTCGTGTCATAGAGGTAGCAGCTTCCGAGCGCGTGGATACGGCCCGAGGAATCGACGTCGCGCTCGCGCAGGAACATCTCCAGTAGCCAGTCGCCCCTGGAGTACGAGGCCGAGCCTCCGTGGGCCGCCATCGCGAAGCGATCGCGCTCCGCTGGCACGACGCCGGGGGCGAGAGGGATCTCAGGACCTTCGATCCCGGCAGCGGGCAGTTCGAGCAATTCCAGCAGGCGACGGGCGATCCCGCGGTTCTCTACGGGCTCGGTGACGACGGTCCCTGGCTCGACCTCGGCGTCTCGAATGGCCAGCGGAACGTGCAGCATCGGATAGAACGCGCCCGAGTGATCCCACCAGACGTCGCGCTCGCCCAGGCCTTCGCCGTGGTCGGCCGTCACGACCACGGTGGCGGCGTCGAAGCGATCGTTCTCCAGAAGCTGCCCGAAAAGATCGTCGAGGTACTCGACCCCACCGCCGTACAGAGCCGTGACGAAGGCGGGGTCCTTGAACCCGGCGTTCTTCACCCAGGCGGGCTCGACGCGCAGGGGAGCCCGGATGTGCGATTCCCCGGCGTAGGGATCGGGACGTCCCTCCAGGAGCTGGCGAAGCTTCGAGTCCGGCAGGCGATAGGGCGCATGGGGATCGAACAGGTGGACCCAGAGAAACAGGGGCGAACCGGCCGCGTCCTCGATCCAGTCCCTGGCGACGCGAAGAGTCTCCTCCCCCGGGCGCGCGAAGTCGGGCGTCGTGTCGAGGCGCTGAAAGCCCTGGCCCAGACCGCTCAGCTCATGGCCGAGGTGAAAAGCGCTGAGGACCGCATAGGTCTGGTAGCCCGCCGCCTCGAAGGACTCCGCGAGGGTCGTCGCCGAATGATGAAGCGGCGTGTGGTTGTCCACGATCTTGCTGTCGCGCGGGGAAACCCCGGTCATCAGCGAGACGTGCGATGGATTCGTGACGTTGGTCGCCGAGTAGCAGTTGGTGTAAAGGACCCCCTCGGACGCGATCCGATCGAAATGGGGCGTCCGCGACACGGAATCAGGCCGGATGGCAGAGAAGTGGTCCGCGCGGCTCGTATCGAAAGTGACGAAGAGCACGGTCGGAGGCGTCGGTCCTCCAAGTTCGCGGACCCGCGCGTTCCCGACGAGGATCTCTCCGGCGCCGCCCTTCGCGACGCGGAGTACGATCTGGTCGAGGCGAACGTCCGCGTCCACCGGGAGGACGATCGTCGACCAGCCCGATGCGAGGTCGATGCGCTGGACGGCGGCCGAGCCGGTGTCCAGCTCGATGGCCAGCCTTGCGGACTCAGCGGCGCCGATCGCCGCCACGTCGAGGGAGATGACGCTGCCTTCGGAGCGCGTGGACGCTGGGGGCGCGAACCGCCACGCAAGCGAGTACTCGACGCCGGGGAGCATGCGGCCACACTGACGGTAGTCGCCTTCGAGCTGGAAGAACGCGGTCGCGCCGCCGACCGGGGGAACGGCGCTGGCATCGACGAGAACCGGGCTGTTCGACGCGGACTCCTCGCGCGCCGCCTGGACCGCGTTCGCCTGCGCCTCGCCCCCCCTGGGGCCCGGGAAGACGACCAGTGCCAGGTCGCGCTCGGGAGTACGACTGACCTGTGCGCTGGAGCCTCGGCCTTCGGGGGCAGGGGCAGCCCCATCGCCGCCGCCACAGGAGCCGAGCCCCGTGGCCAGGGCCACCGCTGCACAGGTCCAGAGGAGTCTGATCTTCGCCGTATCCATCGCCCAATACGGTACCCGAGGACGCCCTCCAGCGACTAAGCTGCTCGCCCCCAAACCCCGCCAGCATCCGCCAGATCCCCAGCCCGAGACCCAGCCCCATGCAACGAAGCGACGGCCGCAGCCCCGACCAACTTCGCCCGGTTACGTTCCAGCGCCGCTTCACGAAGCGCGCCGAGGGCTCCGTGCTCGCCTCCTTCGGCGAGACCCAGGTCCTCTGCACCGCCATCGTCCAGGACGGGGTGCCGCGCTTCCTCAAGGGCACCGGTAAGGGCTGGATCACGGCCGAATACTCGATGCTCCCGAGCTCGACCCATGAGCGGAAGCAGCGCGACCGGGGTGGCCGCGTCGACGGGCGCGGCGTGGAGATCCAGCGGCTCATCGGTCGCGCGCTCCGGGCCGTGGTCGATATGAAAGCCCTGACGGAGCGAACGATCTGGATCGACTGCGACGTCATCCAGGCCGACGGCGGCACCCGCACGACCGCCATCAGCGGTGCGTACGTCGCGCTCCACGACGCGCTCACGACGATGGACGAGAAGAGGCTCCTCAAGAAGTGGCCGCTCACGACCCAGCTCGGCGCGGTCTCCGTGGGCGTCGTCCAGAAGACGCCGATGGTCGACCTCTGCTACCAGGAAGACAGCAAGGCCGAGAGCGACATGAACCTCGTCATGACCGGCACCGGCGAGTTCGTCGAGATCCAGGGAGCGGCCGAGGCGGCCCCGTTCAACCGCGCGGAGCTGAACCAGCTCCTCGATCTGGGCCAGGCCGGGATCGAGGAGATCTTCGAGATCCAGAAAGCAGCCCTGGCCGGGCCACTTCCCGCCTGATGAAACCTATTGCTGGCCACCTGACGAAGCTGCTCCTCGCCTCGGGCAATCAGAAGAAGCTCGCCGAACTGCGCAGTATCACCGCACCCCTGGGTGTCCAGGTGCTCTCCCCCACGGACATCGGGGGGTTGCCGGACGTGGAAGAGGACGGCGAGACCTTCGCCGCGAACGCGGCGAAGAAGGCCTCCGCTGGCGCGCGCTACGCCGGGCTGTGGACCCTGGCGGACGATTCCGGACTGACCGTGGACGCACTGGATGGTGCCCCAGGGGTCTATTCCGCGAGGTACGCGGGCGTCCACGGTGACGACGAGGCGAACAACGCTCGCCTGCTGAAGGAACTCTCGGCGGTCCCGGATGAGGACCGAGGAGCCTCTTTCGTCTGCGCCCTGGCTCTGGCGAGGCCAGACTCGGGCGAAATCGCGTACGAGACCGAAGGACGTACTTTCGGGGAGATCCTTCGGGAGGCGCAGGGCGAGGGCGGATTCGGATACGATCCGCTCTTCCGGTTCACCGAGCCCGGCTTTCCGGTTACGGGGATGGTCTTCGCACGCCTCAGGGCCGAAGAGAAAGCCTCCGTCAGCCACCGCGGCCGCGCTCTCCGGGCACTGGAGCCAGCATTGGCCGACTTGTTACTGGCCCGGCTCCCCCAAGACTCCTGACCCCAAGCGCTGGCATCACCGCCCGCACCCGCACGTGGATCCCAAGTACATCCGCAACTTCTCGATCATCGCTCACATCGACCATGGCAAGTCGACGCTGGCAGATCGCATGCTCGAATTGACCGGCACCGTGCAGAAGCGCGAGATGAAGGAGCAGCTTCTCGACGACATGGAGCTGGAGCGCGAGCGCGGCATCACGATCAAGGCCCACGCGGTCACCGTCGTCCACCGCAAGGACGGCCAGGACTACGTCTTCAACCTGATCGACACGCCCGGGCACGTCGACTTCAACTACGAGGTCGAGAAGTCGATGCAGGCCTGCGAGGGCGCGATCCTGCTCGTCGACGCCAGTCAGGGCGTCGAGGCGCAAACCGTCGCCAACGCGTACCTCGCCATCGAAGCGAACCTCGAGATCTTGACGGTGTTGAACAAGGTCGATCTCGGGCACGCTCGCCCCGAGGAGATCGCCGAGGAGATCGAGAACAGCCTCGCGATCGAGGCCACCGACGCGGCGCGGATCTCCGCCAAGACGGGCCTCGGCGTGCCGGAAGTGCTCGACCGCATCGTCGACGCGTTCCCTGCGCCGAAAGGCGACCCGAATGCACAGCTGCGCGCGCTGATCTTCGACGCGGTCTACGACGAGTACCGCGGCGTCATCGTCTACCTCCGTGTCTTCGACGGAACGCTGCGCAAGAAGGACCGCGTGCTCATGATCGGCACGGACAAGAAGTTCGAGGCGGTCGACATCGGCGTGTTCAGCCCGAAGATGATCTCGCGGGATCAGCTCTCCGTGGGTGAGGTCGGCTACTTCGTGTCGAACATCAAGACGCTCGGCGACGTGCGGATCGGCGACACGTTGACGCTGGAGCGAGGCCCTACGCCCGAGATGTTGCCCGGCTACAAGGAGCCGCGGCATATGGTGTTCGCGGACTTCTACCCGACGAACCCCAAGGACTACGTGACGATGCGCGATGCGCTCGACACGCTGTCGCTCTCCGATTCGTCGTTCTCCTACGAGGCCGTGACCTCCGAGGCACTGGGCTTCGGGTATCGCTGCGGCTTCCTGGGCCTGCTGCACATGGAGATCATCCAGCAGCGACTGGAGCGCGAGCACGACCTGGACATGATCCAGACGGCGCCTTCCGTGACCTACAAGATCACCTTCCCGGATGGATCCGAGAAGATGATCAGCTCGCCGGGCGCTCTTCCCTCACCGGACAAGTTCGACCAGGTGCTCGAGCCGATCGTTCGCGTCGCCATGATCGTCCCGTCTGACTACATCGGCGTCACGATGACGATCTCCAACGACCACCGCGGGGTCTTCGTGCGCCAGGAGCACCTGTCACCCACCCGCGTCCAGCTGATCTACGACATCCCGCTGGCGGAGATCATGTACGACTTCTACGACAAGCTGAAGTCGGCGACGCGCGGCTTCGGCACGCTCAACTACGAGCTGACCGGCTTCGAGCCCGCGGATCTCGTGAAGCTCTCGATCCTCGTCAACGGCGACGAGGTCGACGCGCTCTGCGCGATCGTGCACAAGTCCTTCGCCGACCCGCGTGGCCGAGCCATCCTGAAGAAGCTGAGGGCCGAAATTCCCCGGCACATGTTCGAGGTGCGGCTCCAGGCCGCGATCGGCTCGCGCATCATCGCCCGCGAGAGCATCGCGGCGCTCCGGAAGGACGTGACGGCGAAGTGCTACGGCGGCGACATCTCGCGTAAGCGCAAGCTGCTCGAGAAGCAGAAGGCGGGTAAGCGCCGGATGCGCCAGGTCGGCAACGTCGAGATCCCGCAGAAGGCGTTCCTGAGCGTTCTCGGCTCCGAGTGACGCATGGCGGACCCGAACGACCAGCGGCCGCGGCCCCCTTCCTCGGGGAGCCGCGGCCGCTGGTCGCAATCGGTGAAGTCAGCGACTCCCCTGGGGCCGGAGATCAGTTCTCGAGGAGGAGGATCGTGAGGCGCTGGCTGGCCTCCTGGTACTCGACCCTGCCCGAGTCGGACCAGGTTCCCGGCAGAGCCTCGTCGAAGGCGCGGTCGACCTTTTCGGCGACCTCCAGGCTGACCGTCCAGAACGTCATGACGCAGCCCTGGTTGCCGATCACGTCGGTCGTCCCGTCGCCGTCCATGTCGAAGCCGTTGTTGTTGGCGTAGGCAGCGGGGATCGTGTTGTAGATGTGGACCTGACCGCCGGTCGGGTTCCACGAGCGACGGATCGGATCCGTGATGTAGGGGCCATCCCACCCGGCGACGCCGGGGTCCTGCGAGAGACGGTGATAGGTCGCACCTTGGTAGCCGGAGTACTCACGCGGGAGCTGGTTGGTGTCCTGCTGATAGAGAGTCACGGGCGTCCGGAGGTTCTCGACCGTACTGATGATCTTCGCGGCCCTTGCCTTGTCGGTCATGCCCGAGGCGCGCATGGAGACCACTCCGACGAGGATGGTCATGATGGTCATCGTGATGACGAGTTCGACGAGCGAGAAGCCGCTCCTCGAGGTGGACGTGGTGCGCATGCGGCGGGTGGCGGTGACTTTCATAGGTCTGGGTGGATGAGACGGCCGGGGGTCCGGGGACGAGGCTCCTGCCTGGCACATCGACGGCGCCGGGCGCGGCGCTGAACGCGACCAGGGGCCTCGTAAAGGATTCCTCCGTCCCTGCTCCGCAAAGAGACAGCCCGGGCTCAGCCTGATACGGTTTGAGTCCTTTCGTACCGTCTCCCAGGGACATCCCCATGCTGACCACCACTCTTCTCGTCGCAGCCCTTGGCGCTGCCCTCCCCTCCCAGGACGCCGCTGCGGAGGCACCAGGCGCTGTCGCCACCCTGGTCTTGACCGGCGGTCGCGTCGTCGTCGTCGACGAAGCCGGAATTGAGGCCGAAGCGATCGCCGTGAACGGAGATCGGATCCTTCAGATCGGGACCGTCGATGAAATCGCGGGCCTCGTCGGTGACGACACGCGCGTCATCCAGCTCGACGGCCGGCTGGCGATCCCTGGCTTCATCGAAGGGCACGGCCATTTTTTCGGCGTCGGCGATGCGGCGATGCAGCTCGACCTGCGCCAGGCAGCGAGCTGGGACCAGATCGTCGCTCAGGTGGAAGCGGCGGCGAAGGAGCTGCCGAAGGGCTCGCTGATCCGCGGGCGCGGTTGGCACCAGGAGAAGTGGACCAAGACGCCGATGGACGCCGTCGACGGCCTTCCTCACCACCGGACCCTGTCGGCGGTGTCGCCGGATCACCCGGTGGTTCTCATCCACGCGAGCGGACACGCGTCCTTCGCGAACGCGGCCGCGATGGAGCTGTGCGGTATCAACTCGGAGACCGCGGATCCGGAGGGCGGCGAGATCGTGCATGACGCCGAGGGCAAGCCCCTCGGTGCGTTCCGCGAGACCGCCACCGGGCTACTGCGGCAGGCCTTTCTGCGCGCGCGGCAGCCGGACCCGCGGCGCGTGGCGCGACTGGCCGTCGGCGAATGCTTGCGCAAGGGCGTGACGAGCTTCCAGGACCTCGGTGCGAAGTTCTCGGAGCTGGGCGTGCTGCGCGCCATGGCAGACGCGGGCGACCTCGACGTTCGCCTCTGGCTGGCGCTTCGTGAGCCGGTCGAGGACCTCAACGAGAACCTGCCCGGGGCGAAGGTGACGGGCTACGGCAACCACCACCTGACCGTCGGCGGGATCAAGCGCTCGATCGACGGCGCGCTGGGCTCCCACGGCGCGTGGCTCCTGGAACCCTACGCGGACCTCGCGACGAGTTCCGGCCTGAATACCGTCACGATCGAAGATGTCCGTGCGTGCGCGGAGGTGGCCGTCCAGCACGGTCTCCAGCTCTGTGTGCACGCCATCGGCGATCGCGCGAACCGCGAGACGCTCAACATCTTCGAGCGAGCCTTCGGCGACGACGCGGCGCGCAAGGGGCTTCGCTGGCGCGTCGAGCACGCCCAGCACCTGCACCCCGACGACGTTCCGCGCTTCGGCAAGCTCGGCGTGATCGCGGCGATGCAGGGCATCCACTGCACCTCGGACGCGCCCTGGGTCTACCGCCGGCTCGGCGCGGACCGGGCAGAGAGCGGCGCCTACCTCTGGCGCGACCTTCTGGATACGGGCGCCGTCGTCATGAACGGCACGGATGCGCCGGTGGAGGATCTCGATCCCATCGCGAGCTACCACGCCAGCGTGACCCGGCGGCTCTCCGACGGGAGCACCTTCTTCCCCGAGCAGTCGATGACCCGGATGGAGGCGCTGCGCTCCTACACGATCTCGAACGCCTACGGCGCCTTCGAGGAGGATCTCAAGGGCTCCCTCGAGCCTGGCAAGCTGGCGGACATCGTCATCCTGTCGAAGGACATCCTCGCCTGTCCTGATGACGAGATCCTGGACGCCAAGATCGATGCGACGGTCGTGGGTGGCGAGGTTCTCTACGAGCGCAAGTAACGGGCCGATCCCGATGTGGCTCCAGACCCCCCATCGGCTTCAGCGGGTCGAGCCGCTGCGCCGATGGGATCGAATGTGAAGCCCTATGACTTGCTGCTCGATCCCGATGTGATCCGTCGCGTGAACGTGCACTTCTACGACCTCGTGTACGACGACCCATGGCTCGGCCGCTACTTTGCGGGCGCCGAAAAGGAGTTTCTCGTCTAGCAACAGACGGACTTCATCACGGGCGCCATCGGCGGGCCGAAGCGCTTCTCGGGGCGCGTCCCCTCGGAAGCGCACCCGCACATGATGGTGACGGACGAGCTGTTCGATCATCGCGGCGCCCTTCTCCGGGCCAGCTTCGAAGCAGCGGGCGCGCCTTACGTCCTCGTCGAGGCCTGGCTGCGCATCGATGAAGCCCACCGCGGAGCCATCGTGAAGGGCCATGTTTCCGAGTGTCGCCCGCGCTGGCGCAACGACCCCATCCTCGACTTTCCGGAGCCGGGTTCGCGCAGGTCCGCGGGATGAGGCGGATCTCGCCTCGTCGGCGGGGGCGATCGACGGGGTGATAGACTGGTCGCCATGACGACACTCACCCGAGACGAGGCCTACGAGCTCCTCCGTTCCTGGACCGACTCCGAGGCCCTGATGACGCATGCGCGCTCCGTCGAGGTCGTGATGCGTGCAGCGGCCCACCGCTACGGAAGCGGCGAAGGTGACGTCGAAGCCTACGGACTCGCGGGGCTCCTACACGACGCCGACTACGACCGCTGGCCCGAAGAGCATCCAGCACGCATCGTGGCGTGGCTGAACGAGCGCGGCGAGACGACGATCGCCCACGCGATCAGCGCTCACTACACGAAGTGGGGCGTCTCCTACGACACGCAGATCGACAGGGCACTGCTCGCTTGCGATGAGCTGACCGGGTTCGTCGGCGCCTGCTGTTTCGTGCGTCCCGAGGGAATCTCGACGCTCGAACCGAAGAGCGTGAAGAAGAAGCTGAAGCAGAAGTCGTTCGCCGCGGGCGTCGATCGAGACGAGGTCGCAGCGGGCGTCGAGATGCTCGGCGTCGAACTCGGGGAGCACATCCAGTTCATCATCGACGCGCTGAAACCCCACGCCGAAGAGCTGGGCCTCTCCGGCACCTGAGGAGCAGATCTCAAGAGGCTTTTATCCTCTGCTGAGGCTCATCGGAAGCGTTGTGAGAGGGTGTCGTCGCGGCGGGGGCGTAAGCGCCCCCTTGCATTCTACAAACTCCCGAACCCCGGCCACGCTGCTCGATGCTCCTCGCTCTCTCCCTACTCCTGACGCCAGCCCCCTCGCCTCTTCTACCTGTCATCCAGGGAACCGTGGACATCGTCGTTCAGGGCGTGTTCCTCGAGCCAGGTGATGATCAGGTCTCGCCTGGCGACAACGTCACCGTCGAGTTCTCCGCCTACAGCACGGGCGGCGAACAGGAGAACGTCGATATTGGCTATTTCCTCTCGTCCGATGCTGCTTTCGACAGCAGTGACGTGCTGCTCGACACCGACGAGATTGACGTCGAACCCGGCGACATCGAGGACGAGAGCGAGCAGATCCCGATTCCGTCAGGCACCGCTTCGGGCTGCTACTACATCCTCGTCGTGGCGGACTATCCTGGCTTCTACCCCGAGCCCGACGAGCTGAACAACGTCGGCAGTGCGAGTATCGCCGTCGATACGACCCTCTCGGCCTGTTCCGGGAACACAGCGAACCTGAAGCCCGCCAACGCAACGATCAACGTGGGTGCGGTGCCTGCTGGCCTCTCGGTGTCGACGAACGTCGACCTGCGCAACTCAGGCGACTCGGCTGCCTGGAACGTCGAGTTCGCCTGGTACCTTTCCAGCAACAACACGTACGACGGGCCTGGCGCGGAAACACTGCTGGCAGCGATCCAGATTCCATCGCTTCCCGCGGGCTCCGAGCAGGCACTTCCGCGGAGTCTCTCGATACCCGCCGGTACCGCGCCTGGTACCTACTTCGTCTACTTCGTCGTCGACCCATCAGACACCGTGACGGAGCTCAACGAAGGCGACAATGTCCGTGGGCGCCGCTTGATCGTCTCTGATCCCGCCGTCAGCTATTACGCGTTCGACGCTGGCGGGCCGAACATCGGACAGATCACGTCGATCGACACGCCAACCGTCGGTGCCCCCTTCGAGGTGAGCGTGCGCGACATCGATAGCGGCGGCTCGGGCCTCGTGTTTGCTTCCTTGACCCAGGTGTCAGCGCCGCGATTCGGCGGAACCATCCTCGCCGATCTGGCCACGACCGAGGTCTTTGCGCCTTTCGCCCTCAACCAGGGGCGTGTCACCCTCGACGTGGATCTGCCAGCTGGCATGAGCGGCTCCACGCTCTTCTTCCAGGCGGCCGCCAGGGACTTCTCGCAGACCCAGAACGTCGCGCTGACCAACGGCATGAAGGTGGTCCTGCCCTGAGGCATGACCGAGACCCTGCCCGGGCTTCCCTCGCGCGGCGACCCGGCCAACCTCTGCACCCGTCACTTCGATCTTGCCCGGACCGACGAGCGGCCCCCGGTCGACCTGGCCAGGGCGATCGTCGTTACCTTGGGAGCCACGTGATGGCCCTGGCCACTCGGCGCTCATCGGAGGATCAGGAGAGCGGCGCTGCCTCATGCGCGTGAGCCGTCGGTGCCGGCCATGAGCTTCGCGCTCCGCCCATCGGATTCGGCTGAAGATCCAGGTTCTTGTCCGGTCCCACGCTCCCGCGCCATTTCGAAGGGTCCGCAGCCAGCCTCGGCCCGTGGACGCCACCCGACCTTCGTCCTCGTCGCGGCCAGGAGCCGCAGGCCTTCCCATGTTCACAAGATCACTCTTCATCGCTGGCGGCACTCTGCTCCTCGCCGGCAGCGGCGTGGCCCAGAACCGCTACGTCTTCTCCGTCAACTGGCACGGCCCCACCGTCGGCGCCATCGCCCCGTCGGGCGTGGCGATCACCGAAGGCGACCTGCTCTATCCGACGACCGGAACCTCGAACCCGGAGCTTGGCCCGCTGCCCACGCCGACGATCGCCATCGATCACGCCTCCGTTCTCGGCCTACCGCCCATCTGCGTGGGGCATCCGGGCGGCACGCCATGCATCGTCGAGGTCGACGCGTTCTCGCGGGGCAACGACCACCGCTTCATGCCCAACGTGCCGATTCAGCCAGGTGACATCCTGTTCTCGGTGGACGAGTTCGCACGGGGCTTCGCCTTCGGCGCCGGGCCCTTCCCGAACCTCACCTCCGAAGCGATGGCGCGCGAAGCGGCGACCGACGCCTTCACGAACCTCGTCGGGCTCCCCCCGGGTCCCGTCTCTCCGTTCCCCGGGCGCAACATCGGCGTGATCGACGGCGACGGCCTTCCGTCGGCCAGCGGCTACGCCTACCCCGGCGTCGGCGCCATCGAACCCAACACCCCGTTCGGCGGGCTGCCGGACACCGGCGACAACCAGGACGCAATCGACCTCGTCGAGCCCCTCAGCACGATCGTTCGTGAATACTTCAGCCTCGACTCCGGCTTCCTCGATCCGCTGGAGGGCGTGCCCAACTCCTCGTCCGCGGCGGCCAACGGCTTCGTCGGGGGCGACATCCTCGTCGCGGCAGCCGGCGGCCCAGCGCTCTTCGCGCCGGCGTTCGCGCTCGGCCTCGACGTCGTCGGTGGCCCGGACTCCGATGACCTCGACGCGCTGATCCTCTTCGAGAACGGCAACGGCATCTACGACCCGGTGACGGGTCCTTACTCCTGGGCTGGCGGCGCCACGGACATGGTGATCTTTTCGGTCCGTCGCGGCTCCGCCATCATCGGCGTGCCGGACAGCCTCCTCGGTCTCCCGATCGAAGAGGGTGACCTCCTGATCCCTCCGCCCCCCGGCGCCGCGACGCCCGGCATCTTCATCGCGGCCGAGTGCCTTGGACTCGCCACGCTCCGCGCCGGCACCGGCAACTTCGGCGACGACCTGACCGCCGCCGACTCGATCATGAGCAACGTGCACGACTGCGATGGAGACGGCGTCGAGGACGCGGTGGCGATCGCGTTCGGCATGGTCGCCGACCTCAACATGAACGGCGTGCCGGATCCATGCGAGGGCTGCCCGTCGGTGGGCGTGCCGTTCTGCTTTTGCCCGACGGTCCTGGCCCCCTGCGGAAACGCCGACGCGGCGGCCGGGTGCCTCAACGTTGCGGGGACCGGTGCGCTCCTGAGCGGATGTGGCTCGGCGAGCGTCTCGGCGGACGATCTCGTGTTGACGACCACCGGCATGACCCCGGGCGGCTTCGCGCTGACCTTCATGGGCTCCGGCGTCATCTTCCCTGCCAACATCGGCAACGGCCTGTTGTGCCTGGCAGGTCCGCTCTACCGGTTCCCACCCTACGGCACCGGATCGGGGACCGCCTCGGTCGGACCCGGCCTCGTCGCCTACACGCTGGCCAACAACCCGCCCCCGGGACAGATCACGGCTGGCTCAACGTGGAACTTCCAGACCTACTACCGGGACATCGGGGGCCCGTGCGGTGCCTTCTTCAACCTGTCCAGCGCCCTCGGGGTCGTGTTCACCCCCTGATCCGCATCTCACGGGGAGGCAGGGACGATTCGAATGAGTCGCTCCTGCCTTCCTGATGGCCGTGCCGGCCTTGCCTTGCCGTGCTAGGCTGATCGCATGAAGATCCGGTTCTCTACCTCCATCGCGCTGGCCAGCCTGACGGCAGCGCTCACCGCCTCCGCTTCCGCGCAGATCGTCTGGACGGGCGCGGTGGGTGCGGGCATTTTTCGCGAGGCCAACTGGGACCTCACCGCTTCGACCGTGACGGTGATCGACTACACGATCCCGATCCTCGACAACGTGATCCTCATGGGGCCGGGGCAGGAAGCGCTGATCCCCGACCTTCCGGGACAGGAAGCCTTCACCGTGGCCGACGGCTTCACGATCCGCATCGACAACCTGCGCGTGTTTGCGTCGGGGAACGATGGTCTGGGCGGCGAAACGGGCGGCGCCAACGGAATCACCGTCAACATCGTGAATGGCGCGAGCTTCGAGCCCTATTTCATCCGCAACCGCACCTTCCTCGATGTCGACAGCACGAGCCAGGTGATCTTTCGCGATCCGGCGAACCCGGTGAACGGGTCCACGATCAACATCACGCTCGGCTCCACGCTGCAGTTTCTTCTCGAGACGCCGAACGACTTCCGCAACGAGCATCTGAGCAAGCTCACCGTCGACGGAGCCAGCGCGGTCGAAGGGGTGAACATCCGTATCGACAACCTCGGTACCCAGGGTTCCAGCATCGTGGTGCTCCCCACTCCCGTAGGCACGAACTACTGCATGCCGAACGCGAACTCGTCCGGTGTCGCGGCCACGATGAGCGCCTCAGGTTCGCCGGTCGTCAACGCGAACAGCGTCACCCTCGAGTGCTCCTCGGCGCCGAACCTCGTCTTCGGTTTCTTCATCACTTCGCAAACCGCGGGGTTCGCCATGAACCCCGGTGGTTCCGCCGGCAACCTCTGCCTCAGTGGAGCGGTCGGACGCTTCGTGGGCCCGGGCCAGATTCAGAACTCGGGGCTCGACGGAACGATCACGCTCCCGATCGATCTGACGAACCTCCCGCAGCCCAATGGAGGCGCCGCGGCGAACCCGGGCGAGACCTGGCGCTTCCAGTGCTGGTTCCGCGACAGCTCGGGCGGCATACCGACGTCGAACTTCTCGGATGGCCTGGCGATCCTGCTGCAGTGATCCCGCTGCGGTGATCCCGCTGCGGTGATCCCGCTGCGGTGATTCAGGGGCCAGGGGAAGTCCCCCGTGAGCGCCCCAGAAGTCCTCTGGATCGGCGCGGCGCGTTCACTCGCCCGCGCCGATCGTTTCGAAGTACTGCACGAGATTGTCCCTCAACTGTCGCAGCTCTTCGTTGATCTTCTTCCGCTCGGGCCCGTCGTAGCGCAGCTCCTCCACCAGGATGCGCGTGATGTTCTTGTTGACGCGCTTCACGGGGCTGAGGATCTGGCTGTACTCGCGGGGAAGCGGCACGACCTGGGCACTGACCTCGACGGCGGCCTCGACGCCGCCCGCCTTGGCCGCCGCCACGATCTTGCGCGTCTCCTTGACGGTCTTATCGGCGATGAGAGGCAGGATCTCTTCCTGCTTCTCCTTGTCGAGCTTGATGATCTCGTTGGTCTTCGTGGCGTTCAGCTCGCCCGCGCCGCGAGCCTTCTTCACGGCGTCCGAGGCGAGGGCATCGCGCTTGATCGCGCCTTTGATGACCGACTTCGATAGCCCTGTTTTCTCGGCGGTGATCGCGGCGAACGAGTCCTCGTCCTGCTCGTCGAGCTCCTTCTGCTTCTGTTTTTCTTCGCCGGTCGGCTCTTCCGCCGACAGGTCGACCTTGTTGGCGGTCGGATGCAGGGACTCGTAGAGTTCGCGGCCGCGATTCAGGCACTTCTCGAGCTGGAGGTGATTGAGCGGCGCGCGCACGAGGTTCTCGTCGATCGAGATCAGCTCCTGCACCAGCTCGTCGCGATCCACGACCTGGACCGGAATCTCCTCCCAGCCGAGCTCGCTGACCGCCTGGAAGCGCCTCGCGCCCGCGAGCAGCTCGTTCTCCAGGTTCACCGTGACAGGGTTGATGAGGCCCACGCTCTCCAGGCTCTTCTTCAGCGCGGACACATCGGTATCGACGCGAAGATATTCGTTGTTGAGCTTCACTTCGGAGAGCTTTCGGGCGGTGACGATCACGGGCGTTTCCTTCTTTGGGAGGGGGCTGCGGCGGAAAGGGCGGGGGATGATAGGGACCGACCTCCCGCGTGGGAATCTCGAAGTACCGGTCGATCCTTTCCATCCGGTCATGGCGAACGCGGGACCGACGCAAGTGATGGATTCCAGCCCCCGCGCTACACTTCTGCCCATGACCGAAGTGGAGGACCCCATGACCGAAGTGGAGGACGATGAACGCTGGGAAGTGATGCGCCTTCCGGAGATCGCGGTGGAGGACTTCCTGAAGGCCGACGATCCGCTCAGCTATCAACTCGCGTCGACGGGCACCGCCGCGCCGTCCCCCGTGATCGCGCGCTCGACCAGTTTCGACGGTCAGGACGACGAGGCGTTCGACGCGATCGTTCAGGAGGCGGCACGGCTCTTCCGACGCGCGGAGTCGCACATGAACGACCGGCTCGGACCTGGCCAGTCCGTCGAGATCGACGAGGCGTCCTGGACCCCGAGTGGCCTTCCGACACCGGTCCTCCAGGCGGCGCACTGCACGATGTCACTCGTGTCGGCATGGGATCTCCCGGGCGGAGGCTGGTGCGTGCTCGAAGTCCACCAGCAAGACCGCGACCGCCCCATCGAGCTCCTCTTGCACACGGTGCCCGGTTAGGCTCCTGCAAACGGAAATCCGGGCGCCCCTCGCCCCTCGGTCGCCTGTATCCTCACGGACGCCGTGACCGACCAAGAAGACGCCAAGACAAAGGGAGAGTACGTCTCCACCGCGCCCAAGACTTCCGTCCTCTCGCAGGGTGGGAGCCCCACCACGGGCCAAGCTCCTGCGGGCAAGAGCGCACGAGCTCTGGAGAAGGAAGCGCGGAAGAAGGCGCAAAAGGCCCACCCCTGGCGCGACAACATCGAGGCGGTCGCCATCTCGATCGTCACGATCGTGCTTTTCAAGTACTTCGTGCTGGAGGCCTACAAGATCCCGACAGGATCGATGCAGCCCACGCTCATGGGCAACGAAGAGACCGGCATCTACGACCGCGTGATCGTCGACAAGTTCTCTTACCACTACCGCGACCCGGAACGCTTCGAGATCGCGGTGTTCAAGTACCCGCTCGACAGCTCGAAGAACTTCATCAAGCGCATCGTCGGGATGCCGGGCGAACGCCTCTTCCTCCAGGGCGGCGACGCCTGGATCCAGCCGAAAGGAGAGGAACCCCGGGTCCTGCGCCGGCCGCGCGCGATCCAGGACGCCCAGCTCCGTCGCATCGATACCCACGGTGAATGGGAAGGCAAGCGACGTCCCGAGAGCTGGACGCTCGCCTCGACGGATGACGGCGACACCCTCCGGACCAAGGGTAACGGCCGTATGACCTACCCGCAGGAGTTCGAGTCCATCCGCGACGGCTACCTCGATGGCTACCCGGCGGGCGTGATCGGCAAGATCTCCGAGAAGAACAAGCGCTCCAAGTGGAACGACGTGACCGATCTGCGGGTGGCCGCCGAGGTCACGGCCGCGCCCGGGGTCAGCGCCGTGACGTTCATCCTGCACGAAGGGGACCGCCGCTTCCGTTTTACCCTCAGGGGACCGGAGGCGACCGGGGACACCAGGGCCATTTCGGCCACGGGCCCTGGCTTCGAAGGTGAAAGCACCTCCGAGGCGGTCGCCTATCAGCTGAAGGCGGGCGACTCCGTCGAGGTCGAGGTCCAGAACCTCAACGACCTCCTGGAGTTCCGCGTCGACGGCGAACTCGTGGCCTCCCTGGAGATCCCGCCTGCCATCAGCCCCAATGAAGCTCGCCACGTGATGGAGTCCCGGATCACCGTGGACGTCGCCGACGACGCCGGCGGAGGCACCTCGATCGAGGACCTGAAGATCTGGCGCGACATTTTCTACACCGAGACGTCCGGTCGGAACCCGGTCACCGAGTGGAACATCCCGGAGGACGCCTACCTCGTCCTCGGCGACAACTCCCAGGACTCGTCGGACGGACGCGACTGGAGCCTCGCGCAGTTCCAGCTGATGGACGGGGACGGCGGCATCGTCCGCGGCAACTCCAGGGAGATGCAGGCCATCAACCCCCGCACGGGCCAGATGGTCTCCCACCCTGAGAGCAACCCCCGCTATGTCCCCCAGCAAGTCGGAGCCAAGCAGATCTTCCTGCGGGACGAACTGGGTGAACTCCACGTCCTCGACCCGCAGACCACGGAGCGACTCCCTGACGAGCACTTTTCGTTCGTCCCGCGCGAGCTGATTCGAGGACGGGCCGTCGTGGTCGTCTGGCCCCTCGCACCGCAGCACGACGTCTACCGATTGAAGTGGGTCCGCTGAGGCGGCATTCTGGGGCGAGGCTTGCTGCGCCCACCCAGGCCGCATCCGCTCGGGCCGCATCCATTCGGGCCGCATCCATTCGGGCCGGAGCGCCACGACCGTGCAGATCCGGTAAAGGACACTTCACGGACAAGTCTTCGCACGAGTTATCCACAACGTATCCCCAGATCGAGGCCGCGCGCAAGGCGACGGGTGTGGCCGCACCTGTCCCCTCCCGCGCGCCGTCCGACGGCGCCTCAAGACCGGCCCAAATCCAGTCGTTCGAGTGACTTAGGGAAATCTGGCCCGCTCGACTCGCCGTACCGTCCAGGCACCCCCGAGGATCGTTCCCGACGCCCGGCGGACCACGCTCATCCATTCATCCACTTTCCCCACGCGCTGCCAACCTCGCGCCGTTCGTCAAGGAACGCCGTCACATTAAGTTTCCAGCGAACGCAAACCCATGTCGCACAAAGATCAACCGCCCCTCGACGTCCGCGGACTCGTCAAGTCCTACAAGGGCAGGCGCGTGGTCGACGGTGTCGGGTTCCACGTGGAGCCCGGCGAGATCGTCGGGCTTCTGGGTCCGAACGGGGCAGGGAAAACCACCAGCTTCCGCATGACGGTCGGCGTGGTCGTTCCGGACGAGGGAACGGTCACGCTGGGCGGCAAGGACTGCACGAAGCTGCCCATGTTCCGCCGAGCGCGCCTCGGCATGGGTTACCTCCCCCAGGAGTCCAGCGTCTTCCGCCAGATGACGGTCAAGGACAACGTCCTCGCCGTGCTAGAGGCGCTTCCGCTCGGTCGACGCGAGCGACACAGCGAGGCAGAGCGCCTCCTGAAGGAGCTGGAGCTGTTCCACCTCGCGGCCAGCCGCTCGGACACGCTGTCCGGCGGCGAACGCCGGCGTCTCGAGCTCGCGCGGTCCCTGGCGACCCGCCCGTCGATCCTCCTGCTCGACGAGCCCTTCGCGGGCGTCGACCCCATCAACGTCGAGGAGATCCAGGGCCTGATCCAGCAGCTCCGCGACCAGGGCATCGGGATCTTGATCACCGACCACAACGTCCGGGAGACCCTCCAGAGCACGGAGCGCGCCTACATCATCCACCAGGGCCAGATCCTGCGGGAGGGCACCGCCGAGGAGCTGATCGCCGACCCGAAGGTCCGCGAGGTCTACCTGGGCCGGAACTTCGACGTGGCCCCCGCCGCCAGGGGCGTCTCGGCCGAGGAAGAGCGCGGGCTGATCGAGTAGGCGGGCTGATCGGGCCGATCAGGCCGATCGGGCCGATCGGGCCCTCGGATTCGGAGAGAGCGGCGGAGAGTTCTGATCCGTAGGGACCCCACGCGCGAACCGGTGGCGGGTAATCTGTTTGCCCTGAAACTCGATTATTGAGCCCCCACGCCGAGCCCAACGCTCGCCAGACTCCCATGAACATCGTCGCTTGTGTCAAGCGCGTGCCCACGACCGAAGCGGTGGCCCAGCCGACCGCCGACGGAAAGGGGCTCGACAGCGCTGGCCTCCAGTACATGATCTCGTTCTACGACGAGATCGCCGTCGAAGAAGCCGTGAAGACCAAGGAGGCCCTCGGCTCCGGCGAGGTCACCGTGCTCACGCTGGGCACCAAGTCCGGCTCCAAGGAGATCCGCGAGTGCCTCGCGAAGGGCGGCGACAAGGCCGTCGTTCTCGTCGACGAGGAGTGGCACAGCCGCGACGCGCGCGCGACGGCCAAGGCGCTGACCGCGCAGCTCCAGAGCATGGGCGCCGAACTCGTCTTCATGGGCCGCGTCGCCACCGACCGCGACAACGCCGCCGTCGGGCCGATGGTCGCGACGTACCTCGGCTGGCCGTGCATCACGGACGTGATCTCGCTGGAGATCTCCGGCACGAGCGGCACCGCGAAGGTCGAGACCGAGCACGGCGTCGAGACCGTCTCGTTCAGCTGCCCCGCCGTCATCACCTGCCAGAAGGGCCTGAACGAGCCGCGGTACGCGGGCCTCAAGGGCATCATGGCGGCGAAGAAGAAGCCCTACGAAGAGGTCGAGGTTTCGCTCGAGGCGAACCAGGCCGTTCCGGTCGAGGTCACGCTCCCCGCGCCCCGCAAGGAAGGCCGCATCGTCGGCGAAGGCGTCGCCGCGATCCCCGCTCTCATCGATGCGCTGAAGAACGAAGCGCAGGTTCTCTAGGCTCCTCGCAGGAATCACCCAGCCATGTCAAAAGTCATCGTTTACTGCGAGCACGCGGACGGACAGGTCCGCCGCGCCAGCCTCGAAGCCATCGGCGCCGCGAAGAGCGCCGGTGCGGACGTCGTCGCCATCCTTGCCGGTGAAGGCGCCTCCGCTGCCGCCGCCACCGCGATCGGCGCGTCCAAGGCCATCTGCCTGACCGGCCCGGCCGAGTTCAGCTCGGACGCCGTCGCTGCCACCGCCGCCGAAGTCTGCAAGTCCGAGGGCGCCCGGGGTTTCCTGGCGGCCGCGACCTACCGCGGCAAGGACATCGCCCCGCGCGTCGCCGCACACCTCGACGTGACGCCCTTCACCGATTGCATCGAGCTCAAAGCCGACGGGGACAGCTTCCATGTCAAGCGCCCGTGGCTCGCCGGCAAGGCGCTCGCCACGCTCGGCACGAGCGGCGACGTCCTCGTCGCGACGACCCGCCTCAACGTCTTCAATGCAGCGGAAGGCGGCGCGCCCGGAGAGACCGCCGAGCACGCCATAACCGCCGTGGCCAAGGCCAAGGTGACGGGCGTCGAGGCCAAAGGCAGCTCGAAGCTCGACGTCAAGGAAGCACCCGTCGTCGTCAGCGGTGGTCGCGGACTCCAGGAGGCCGAGCACTTCGGCATGCTGGAAGACCTCGCCGCCGCGTTCGGCAACGCCGCCGTCGGCGCCTCGCGCGCTGTCGTCGACCTCGGCTGGCGCCCCCACGGCGAGCAGGTGGGCCAGACCGGCAAGACCGTCTCTCCGCAGCTCTACATCGCGGTCGCCATCAGCGGCGCGATCCAGCACCTCGCGGGCATGCGCACCTCCGGCACGATCGTCGCCATCAACAAGGACGCGGACGCCCCGATCTTCAAGGTCGCCGACTACGGCATCGTGGGCGACGCCTTCGAGATCGTTCCCGCTCTGACGGAAGCCATCAAGGCTGCGAAGGGTTAGCGGGGCGCTCGGAGCTCGATCGCTCTCTCCACGAGCGCGAGCGTCTCCGGGTAGCGCATCAGGCCGCGCAGCTTTTCGAGCCCGAGCCAGGCCACGGGCCGGTCCTCTTCCGAGGGGACCGGCCCGTCTTCGTTCATCGAATAGAACGCACAGCTCACGTGGCCGCGGGATGCTTCGTAGCGAATGAACCCGACGTAGTGCGGGTCCGATGCGGCGACGCCGGCCTCCTCGGCGACCTCGCGTACCGCGGCTTCCTCGGCCGACTCGCCCGGTTCGATGTGACCCTTGGGCAGGACCCACTCCGAGCGGCTACCGCTGGAAGGCCGCACCACGAGAACGAGCGGCGAGGCGCCAGGCTGGAGACGAAGAACCACCCCACCAGCGTGGGTGAATGACGGCGTATGCATGGGAAGAAGGGTATCCTCTTCCGCCGTGAGCACCTCCACCTCGCCTGCCCCGCTTCGTCGGCTCCTCGCCCACGCCAACGCCCACATGGGGCGCGTGCGGCTGGGCGCGTTCTACTCGGTCCTGAACAAGCTGTTCGACCTCGCACCGCCGCTCCTGATCGGCACGGCGGTCGCGATCGTCGTGGAAAAGGAAGACTCGTTCGTGGCGAAGCTCGGGATCGAAGATCCTGCCCGGCAGCTCACCTGGCTCGCCGTCGTCACGGCCGTGATCTGGGTCGCGGAGAGCATCTTCGAGTTCCTCCAGAAGATCGTGTGGCGCAATCTTGCGCAATCGGTCCAGCACGAGCTGCGCCTCGATGCCTACCGCCACGTCCAAGGTCTCGAGATGGCGTTCTTCGAGGACGAGGACACGGGGCAGCTGATGTCCGTCATGAACGATGACGTGAACCAGCTCGAGAGGTTCCTCGACGGCGGCGCGAACAGCCTGATCCAGCTGCTCACGACGGTCCTCGCGATCGGCGGCATCTTCTTCTGGCTGTCCCCCGCCGTGGCGTGGGTGGCGTTCCTTCCGATGCCCTTCATCATCTGGGGCTCGATCCTGTACCAGCGCAAGCTCCAGGACCGCTACAAGAGCGTGCGGACGGCCGTGGGCGAACTGAACGCCGACCTCGCTGGCAATCTCGGCGGGATCGCCACGATCAAGAGCTACGCGCGCGAGGAAGGCGAGGCCGAGCGTATCTCCGCCCGAAGCGACGCGTACCGCACGAGCAATCGCGCCGCGATCACCCTCTCCAGCGCGTTCTCGCCCCTGATCCGCATGTTCATCCTCGCGGGCTTCACGGCAACGCTCTTGATCGGCGGCAACCTCGCGCTGGAGGGCCAGCTCGACGCGGGCTCGTTCAGCGTGCTCGTCTTCATGACCCAGCGCCTGCTCTGGCCGCTCACGGGGCTCGGGGAAACGCTCGATCTCTACCAGCGCGCGATGGCCAGCACGACCCGGATCCTCGACCTCGTCGATCGTCCGTCGAAGATCGTCGGCGGGTCCACGGTGCTCGGCACGGACGCGGTCGCCGGCAAGCTCGAAATGCAGGGCGTCGTCTTCGCCTATCCCGGGCACGCGCCGCTCTTCGACGGCCTCGATCTGACGTTCCCCGCGCGCTCGACGACGGCCATCGTCGGCGCCACCGGATCCGGCAAATCGTCCATCACGAAGCTGCTTCTGCGCTTCTACGATCCAGGCGACGGCCAGGTGTCGATCGACGGGCATGACCTTCGCGACCTCGAGCTCCGGAGCCTCCGCCGCTCCATCGGCCTCGTCAGCCAGGACGTCTTCCTGTTCCACGGCACGATCGCCGCGAACATCGCCTACGCGCGTCCCGACGCGAGCGAAGCCGACATCCGCCAGGCGGCGGCGGCGGCCGAGCTGGACGACTGGATCGATACGCTTCCCGACGGGCTCCAGACGATCGTCGGCGAGCGCGGGCAGAAGCTTTCGGGGGGCCAGCGGCAGCGCGTCTCGATCGCACGCGCCGTGCTGAAGGACCCGCCGATCCTGATCCTCGACGAAGCGACCTCGGCCGTCGACAACGAGACGGAAGCGGCGATCCAGCGTTCGATGGAACACATCGCCGAGGATCGAACGACGATCGTGATCGCGCACCGGCTGTCGACGATTCGAAACGCCGACAAGATCCTCGTTCTCGACAAGGGCCGCGTCGTCGAAAGCGGCCAGCACGAGGAACTCATCGCAGCGGGCGGGCTGTACGCGCAGCTCTGGGCCGTTCAAACCGGCGAGCGGCCGCAGGAAGTGGAGGCCCGGACGTGATCTCCGGGGCCGACGAGGCAGCGGTCCGATCCGCGATCGAGCGACTGCGCGGTTCAGGTGCCGAGATTCCAGCCGACGCGAGGGAAGCCGCGGTCGCGGTGCTGCTCAGCGGAGCGTCGCTCGAGGACTTCTCCGTCCTTCTCATGCGCCGAGCCTTCCGTGAGACGGATCCCTGGTCGGGGCAGATCGGCTTACCCGGAGGGCACGCCGAAGAAGTCGACGAGGACCTGATTGCAACGGCGCGTCGAGAGTCGGTCGAAGAAGTCGGAATCGACCCGATGGGAGACGCGAGTGCGCTTCATCTCGGCGCGTTGCCTGCGGTCCAGGCGACCTCGCGCGCGAAGCGTCTGCCGCTATACATCACCCCGATCGTGTTCTATCGGGCCGAAGTGGAAGAGCCCGTCTGCGGGCCCGAAGCCGACGAGGCGTTCTGGCTTCCCGTTCGAACCGCGTGGAGCGGAGTGCTCGATGCGGACCACCGCTACGAGCACGAGGGGCTCGTGCGAAACCTTCCGTCCTGGCGCTTCGAAGATCGCACCATCTGGGGTATGACCCACGGCATCCTTCGTCGCTTCTTTCGGGCCATGAACGAAAACAGCCCCACGGGCGAGTAGCGCCGCGGGGCTTTCAGGCTCTTGGGGCTACAGGGAGCCCGAGCGTCCGTCAGACAGTCACGCTCTTGCCCCGAACGACGGAGATCAAGAGCAGCACGAGGGCGACGAAGAAGAGAACCTTGGCGATCGAAGCAGCGGTGCCGGCGATTCCGCCGAAGCCGAGGACGCCTGCGATGATGGCGACGACGAGGAAGGTGATGGTCCAGGAAAGCATGTTGAGTCGGGGCTAGTGGTGATGGAGAGGGAAGGAAGTCGGAAGGGACGCGGATGACTGGCTGGCTCATCCGTTCTGGAATCAGTCGTCGATCTTGTCGGCGGCGTCCTCGATCTTGTCGCCGGCGTCCTTGGCCGCGTCCTTGATGTTGTCCCCGGCGTCTTCGAGGGCGTCACCGGCGTCGTCGACCATCTCTCCGGCCTTGTCGCCGGCGTCATCGAGATCGTCGTCGTCGCAGGAGACAGCCATAAAGGGCATGGCGGACAGGAACAGGATCGTGGTGAGCTTGGTGAGTTTCATGATTCGTCAGGGTCTTCGTCAGGGGTGGGGTAAGGAGTCAACCGTTGCCGGCTGCGGAGGAGGTGAGCCGCAGCCTCTGGGGTGGCTCTCGCTCGACGGTCAGAGGATCGTTCCGCTGGCTCAAGAACCCGTAAAACCGAACTACAATCCACTCCACGTTGTCGCGTGGTAGATTTGCGCACGGCGCCTTAGGTGAAATTTAGGCCCCAAGCACACTCTTTCCCCGGTGGCACCACTCCGGCGCCCAGTCCCCCCTGTTCTCCCCTCATTCATGCGCGTACTCATCGTCGAAGACAATCCCCGCCTGGCAGCCTCCGTCCAGCAAGCACTTTCCGAGCAGGGCTACAACAGCGACATCTGCCTGACCGGCTACGAGGCAGAAGACCTGGGCGCCGAAGATGTATACGACCTCTACATCCTGGACGTCATGCTGCCCGATCGCAGCGGGGTCGACGTCTGCAAGAATCTGCGCCATATGGGCGTGAAGGCTCCCGTCCTCATGCTGACAGCGCTGTCGAATACATCCAACAAGGTCGAAGGACTCGATGCGGGGGCGGACGACTATCTGACGAAGCCTTTCGAGTACGACGAACTCGTGGCGCGCGTGCGCGCTCTCATGCGCCGGGGTCAAGCGACGGAGTCGACCAAGCTCACGTTCTTGGATCTCGAGTACGACCTTGCACGCCGCTCCGTCCTCCGCGGCGGCGAACCGATCAAATTCACGGCAAAGGAGCTCGGCCTGCTCGAGTACTTCATGCGGAACGTAGAGCGAGTCGTTTCACGCTCATCGATCATGCAATCGGTCTGGGAAACCGAGTACGAACCAGGAAGCAACATCGTCGACGTCTACGTCTCGAACCTCCGGAAGAAGCTGATTTCCCATGGGGGCAACCAGCTGATTCACACCGTTATCGGCACGGGCTATCGCTTCGGCGAGCGACCAGACTGACGGAGGTCAGTTCTGATCGGAGACCTCTCGCCCGGGTTCACCGCTGATGCGCATGGACCCCGGCGAAACCTCCAGCTTCGAGGCGCTTCCACCCCACGCGTTGACGACGATGCTCGGCGCCGCAAGCGCGATTTCCTCCATGGGCGAGCCGATGCGCATCTCGATGGCCTGCTCGCCATTCTCTCGCTTGAGCCAAAGATGAATCTCACCCGGGCCGTCCATCTGCTCATCCACCGCGATCAGCGCCGTACTGATAGCGTGGGACAGCGGCAGGGACACGGGTGCTGAAACGTAGCCGTCGAAGACCAGACGCTGTCCCTTCGTCAGGAGTCCCTGGAGAATGGGGACGACCCACTCTTGCCAAAGGTCTCCCGGCATGTCATCGAGGTCCCCGGTCTTCTTTCCGCGCAAGAAGTCCAGCGCGAGCTTCTGATGGCGCAGATGATCCGCGAGGGCTTCGGTCTGAAAGGCAAGTCGCTTCCAGCTGCGATGATCGGCGAGTTCCGCGTCGTGTTTGATCGACGGCAGCATGGTCGCGCCCAGCTGGTGGGCCACGGCGCTTAGCACTCTTTCGAGCTGGAGTACGCGATCGCGAACGCAACCGTCGAGCTTGTCAGTGAGAGTATCTGTCATGGTCATGATCCATTTCGTCGGGTCCGCTTCGCCTCGGAAGCAACCAGCCGAATGAGGTCCGCCTCCTCCGCTGGTTTCGTCAAGAAGGCCGAACAGCCAGCGTCCAGGCAACGTCCCTCGTTCTCCTTCATCGCTCCCGCGGTCAAAGCAATGATAGGGCCTTCATACCCGCGGCGCCTCATCTGTCGTGCCGCATCGTATCCATCCAGGACAGGCATTTGCATATCCAGCACGACGACGTCGAAGGGCGCTGGAGCGCTGAAAAGGGCGTCGATCGCCAGCGCCCCATTGCCGACGGTCGTGACCTTCGCCCCCGCGTCTTCGAGATAGAACCTGACCACCTTGGCGACGTCGGCTCGGTCATCGGCCACCAGGATGGATTGGCCCTCGAGACTCATCACGGCGTGGGGCTCCGCCGCCACGCTGGCTGCGGGACCAGGGAGCTCTTCGACCAGCACGGCGTCGTCTGCCACAGCGAGCGGGATACGCACGGTGAAGCGACTCCCCTGCCCGACCTTGCTCTGCACGGAGATCGTGCCCCGCAGGCTGGCCAGAAGGCGCTTCACGATCGCGAGACCGAGACCCGACCCTTCGAACTCGGCAGACAGCGCATCCGCGTGCGCATGCGGGCGTACGAAGGGCTTGAAGATGGCATCCAGTTCGTCGGCTTGAATCCCGATCCCGGTGTCCGAGACCTCGAAAGTGAGGTACCCCGCGCCTTCCCATCGTTCGAAACCCATGAGCAGCTCGATCCGCCCCTTGGGCGTGAACTTGATCGCATTGGCCAGGAGATTCACGAGGACCTGCCGGAGCCGAGTCGGGTCGACCTCGGCAATCGACGGGATCGGCGCTGTGAAGGCCGCGGAGAACTCGAGCGAGCGCTGCTCTGCGCGGGCCGCCATCAGCTGAACGACGTCCGCGAAGAGCCTGGGGAGATCGATGGACTTGGGGTTCACCGAGACCTTGTTGGCCTCGATGCTGGAGATGTCGAGGATGTCCCCGATCAGCTGCAGCAGGTACTCGGCGTTTCGCTGAATGGTGCCCAGCCCTTCCAAGGTCTCCGGGTCGGTCGATCTTCGGGCGATCGCATCCGCGAACCCGAGGATCGCCGTCATGGGACTCCGAATCTCATGGCTCATGTTCGCGAGGAAGCGACTCTTCGCCCGACTGGCAGAGAGCGCGCGCTGGCGTGCGTCCAGCAGATCACGCTGGGTATGGATCCGATCCGTGATGTCATTCTGTGCTGCCACGAAGTGGCTGACCTCCCCTGAATCATCGACGATGGGCGTGATCTGCAGCTCGTTCCAGAACGGCGTACCGTCCTTCCGGTAGTTGAGGATCGTGACCTTCACGTCACGCTTCGCCTTGAGTGCCTCGCGGATTTCCTTCCGCGCCTCGGGGGAGCTGTCTTCACCCTGGAGGAATCGGCAGTTCTGGCCCGCCACTTCCTCGTAGCTGTAGCCCGTCATTCGCTCGAAGCCCATGTTGACGTAGACGATCTCCAAATCGTCCGATTGGGCGTCCACGATGACGATGCCATTCGTCGAAGCGGCCATGGCGCGATCTCGCATGAGAAGCTCCCGATCCACCGCCTTGCGCGAGGACACATCGCTCGCGTGCGCGTACATGAGCGCCTCACCCTCGAACACGACCGGGGTGAGCCTCATCTCCACGTCGATCGTCTCTCCGGACGCCAGCGTTGCCACGGCTTCGAGGGTCTTCCCGCCATCCGCGTGGCACTCCAGGAAAAGCCTGCGAAACTCCTCACGCGGCCAGGTTCGGTAGACGTCCATGAAGGAAACCTCCAGGTCAACTTCCCCGTCCACGCCGAACGCCTGGAAGAAGGACTGGTTCCCGTACTGAACGCGACCGTCTCGTCCGAAGATCGACTGCATCTCCATGGAGTTCTCCACCACGAGCTTCAGCTGCTCAAGCCTCGCCTCGGCCGTCCGAAGCGTGGTCACATCCACGAGCGTCAGGACGACGCCCTGAACGGACTCAGAGCGCAAGTACGGTAGCAGTCGAAGAAGATAGGACGCGCCCCCCCCGTCCTTGACCTGGACCTCGAATGGCTCGCGGTCCTCCATCACTGCTGCAATCCGCTCGGGAAGGTCTTCGATCTCGAGGGGGTGTGAGAAAGTGCTGATCGGTCGACCGATGTCGTGGTCGACGAGCGAGAAAAGGGCCGCGATCCTCGGCGTGAACCGTCGAATCCGCAGCTCGCTGTCCAGGAACAGGACGCCGACGTCCGTCCCCTGGAGCAGGTTGTCCATATCTGCCTTTTCGCGGGAGATCTGGTCGATCTTCTTCTCGCGTTCGTCGTTGACCGTGAAGAGCTCTTCGTTGACGGACTGCAGCTCCTCGTTGGTGCTTTGCAGCTCCTCGTTCGATGCGACTAGCTCCTCGTTGGAGGCCTGGAGTTCCTCGTTGGAGGTCTCCAGCTCCTCGACGGTGGACTGCAGGTTCTCCTGGGTCCGCTGTAGCTCGTCTTCCAGCGCGTGGAGCCGATCATCGCCAGGGTGGCTCGACGCGTCCAGGTGAGAGGCCTCCAGCGCAACCTGGGGAACCCCCTCGCCCTCGATGAACTGAACCAGCAGTGCTCCGGACCTCCCACGCCCTCGCTCCACCGGCTTGACGACGATCGTGAGCGCAGCATGCTCCTCGCCACCATCCTTCTGTGAGTCGCTGCTCCTCCCGCTGGCAGATCGAGGCGAAGACGGCACGCGGTAGCGCACCTCCTCCCCGGCACGCGCGCAATGGCGCACCGCACTGGCGACCGCTCCCTGAAGCCGCGACTGCACGAGTTCCGCGATCCTGTTCACGGTCCTTCCCGCTTTGAGCGTCAAGAAGCGCTCCGCACCGCCGAAGACGTGGTTGACTTCGAAGCGTTCGTCGACGAGGACGGTCGGCGGCAAAGTCGATTCGAGGATCGATTCGTAGAGTTCCAAGCTGGGTCGGGCCTGATCTTCGAAGGGCGCCAGCGCGTTCTGGCTGCCCGTCCAGACCACCTTGGGCGGCCGGGGCGTGCTGCGACGGCCCCCGAGAAGCGCTCGCTGCTTGCTCCAGATTCGCCATCGCGAATCCACCACCTCGAAGTCGGTCTGGAATCCGGCAATACCCTCACTCGGGCCGAGGAACAAGAACCCGCCTTTCTTCAACGCGAAGTGAAAGAGCTCGAGCGCGCGATGCTGAGCGGCGGGCTCGAAGTAGATCAGCAGGTTGCGGCAGCAGACGAGGTCCAGCTGGGTGAAAGGCGGCTGATTGAGCAAATCGTGGCGCGCAAACACCACCTGGTCGCGAAGTCCACGTCGTACCTGGAATCCACTCTCGACGGCGGTGAAGTAGCGGTCTCGCACCTCCGTATAGAGCGGCGTGAGGGAATCAGCGGAGTAGATCCCGCGAGCCGCATGGTCCAGCGCCCCTTCGTGGACGTCCGTCGCGAAGATGCGCAGCGGCCGGTTGATCCCGCGGCCGCGCATGATCTCCAGGATCGCGATGGCGAGGGAGTAGGCTTCTTCGCCGGTGGCGCAACCGGGCGCCCAGACCCGGACCGGGCCCGATTCGTCTTTCCGTCCGATGATCTTGGGGAGCACGCTCGTCTCCAGCCTCGCGAACGCCTCGGGGTCGCGGCGATAGCGCGTCACCCCGATGAGGAGATCGTCCTGGAGTCGATCGAGTTCCGCCGGGTGGGTCGTCGCGTGCTCGACGTACGAGCGCAAGCTGGAACAGCGAGCGCGCTGGCTTCGCCGGGCGATCCTTCGGTGAATCGTCGCCTTCTTGTAGACCGAGAAGTCCACTCCGTGGCGAAGCTCGAGCGCTTCGAAGAGCTCCGTGAGAAGCTCGGCCTCCTCGTCGATCTCCTCTGGCGGCATCGCGAGTCCACCGTGAGTGAGCCTCATCACGATCAGCGCGAGTTCGTCCGGTCGCCCCGTCTCGACGGGGATGCCCGTCGCAAGCGCAGACTGAGGCATTCCGTCGAAGGTCGCCGACTCCGGCAGCTGAACGAGCACGCGCCCACCTCGCTCGTGCACCTCCAGCACTCCCTGGCTCCCGTCCGTGCCCGTCCCGGAGAGCACGACCGCGATGGCTTGATCGCCGCACTCGTCGGCCAGTGAACGAAAGAAGGTGTCGATCGGATAGGGAACCTCAGGGCTCGGCGCGCGATCCTGGAGGAGCAGCGTGAGACCGCTCATGCGCAGTGACTTGGCGGGCGGGATCAGATAGACGGCGCCTGGCTCGATCGAGATCCCCTCGGTGACCTTGTGAATGGCCAGAGCCGTCTCACGCGCGAGCAGCTCCTTCATATGGCTCTCGTGATCGGGAGACAGATGCTGCACGACCACGAACGCCGCGCGCGAGTCCTCCGGGATCTCTCGAAAGAACGTCGTCAGCGCCTCCAGTCCGCCCGCCGACGCACCGATCCCGACCACGTGAGTGGGTGACTCCGACGCCTGACCTGGAGCCTCGCGCTCTCTCTCTACATCCATCTTGGAGACGACATGGTCGCCCTCTTGCTTCTCATCTCGCATGCCCATCTCTCGCAGAGAGTGGACGAAGAGGAACAGACAGGGCTAAAGTCGGCCTAAATGGCGCCGGATGATTCCGCGGGTCGGTGGGACGGCGAGGCAGGGTTCCTCCCCCCCGGGTACTTCTTCAGGGCAGTCTCGCTCCAAGCGAAGCCGCGAGTCGTTCGACCTGCCAGTCGCGGACTTCCTCGGTGCCCGTCCAGCGCAGCTCCAACTGCCCCAATCCCCGCTCGGTAACCCGCAGCAAGCGCGAGGCCGTGCCCGTCCAGGCGGGCGCCGCGGCAGCGCCCTCCGTGAGCGTAAAGACGACGTGTCCATCCTCTATTCGTTCTGCCCTGTACACGGTGAACTGTGGGTCGGCCTCGCGGACGTCCTTTTCGACTCCCAGGTAGAGACCCGCCCGGAACCGGGCCTCGTTCTGATTCACCTTGCGAAAGCCGTGCTCCTCGAGAGCGCTATCCAGCGCCCGGCGAAAGGCCGCGGCGACGGCCTCCTGGTCCGCCGGAGCGCCAATACGCCCAGCCTCCGGAGGCGACCCCGACCACGCATACGTTCGCTCGCCTTCGAAGACCGCTGGCGCAGCCTCCTGAACGCCGATCTCGGTCCCGGCGCACCCGGCGAGCCCGAGGCTGCCAGCCGCTCCACCGAGAGTCAGGAGCAGGGCCAGGAGAGGGCCCAGGAGAGGGCCCTGAAGAGGGCGTGTCGCGATGCGCGCCGAAGCGCCGCAGAGGGGAACCCAGAGGTGGATCATGATGGACGTTCTATAGCAGACCGACGGCACCTCTGACGCTGATCCCTATCGCCCCCCGCCACTCTTTGCATCATCTTCATCATCGTCGCCCGTGTAGCCGTTGGCCCGCAGGGACCGCAGGATGGCGTCCGGGGTGTGGGCCTCGGCGGGTCCCGCCGGCCGATTCTCGATGGCCTGCAGGAGCCACGCCTGCAGTGATTCGTACTGCTCTTTGAGCTTGCGGGAGCGGTCTCCCGGACGGACCTTCCGCCGTTCGCGCTCGCCCGGATCGGCCGCCAGGTCGAACCAGCTCATCTCGCCAGAGTCGGCAGCATGCACCAGCTTGGCCGTGTCCGTGCGCATCGAGCGCAGCTCCCGCCCAACGTCATACAGCTCGGAGATCGCAGGCTGCGAAGGGAGCGTTCCCACGTCGCCGCGAAGAAGCGGCGCAAGGCTCTCCCCCATGGTCGTCGAGACGGGGGCCAATCCTGCGAGGTCGCGAATCGTCGGGCCCAGGTCGATCATCCGCGTCTGGTTGCGGTAGCGCTGATCCGGCAGCACGAGTCGCGGAAAGTGGACGACCAGGGGGATGTGAATCTGCTCGTCGTAGAGGGCCGTGCGATGCCCCTTACCGCCGTGGTCGAAGAGCTCCGTGCCGTGGTCCGAGGTGATCACGAAGATCGTGTTCTCGAGAAGGCCCTTCTGCTGCAGGTCCGCCTTGATCTTGCCGACGAAGCCGTCGGTCCAGCGAATCTCGCCGTCGTAGAGCGCGATGATGTGCTGCTTGTCGCGCTCGGGAATCGCTGCGTTCACGGCCGGGTCCGTGAAGAAGTCTTTCCCCGTGAACGGCCCCGTGTAGTCGGGGTCGAACATGGTGTCGTACGGAGCCGGCGGCTCGAAGTCGAAGTGCACGTCCCAGAGGTGCACGAAGGCGAAGAACGGCCTGTCCCCCTTCCCGGCGCGGGTCCCCGCTTCCTCGTAGAACGCCTTCCACTGCGCGTAGACCTTGTCGTTGGTGACGCCGTGGTGCGAGCGACGCAGGACGGGATCCTGCATCGACCAGCGATTGTCCGCGTCGACCGCCTCGTCGGGGACGGTGTTCACGCAGTCGACGTAGCGGTCGAATCCCTGGCCGAGGCCGAAGGCCGGATGGAGATACGGACCTGCGAAGAACCCCGCCGTCGCGTAGCCTGCTTGCTGGAACGACTCGGGAAGCGTCTCGAACTCCTCCGCGAGGCGATGACCGATGGGCGACGTGACGCCGTGCACCGAGTCCGGCACCGACGTGAACATGGCGGTGTGCGCGGGGAGCGTCCACGGTGCGCTCGTGATGTGCTGCTCGAACAGCGCACCCTGCTGGGCGAGCGCATCGATCTCCGGCGACGTGTTCCGGCGGTACCCGTAGCAGCCGAGATGGTCGGAGCGCAGGGTGTCGATGGAGATCAGGACGACGTTCGGACGCGGCGGCTCCGGGGGCTTACCGCATGAGGCGGTGCCGGCACCCATCAGAGCAAGAACGAAGGCACAGGCCACGGGAGAGCGAAGCGAGGTCGGGACGGCAGGGGTCGGCAAGGTGAGGTTCCGCATGGGTGGACTCGTCGGGACGATCAGACGCTCTACGCAGCCGACGTCATTCCTCTAGAGAAGGTAGCTCGAATTTGCGGCCTGCCGCATAGAGAGCGCGGCGCTGCTCGATCTCGGAACGAGAAGGATCGGCGGGGCCCAGGGTCGCGAGAGCCGCATCCTCGTCCTCCAGCGCGCCCCGAAAGTCCCCCATTCCCGCTTTCGCCGTGGCGCGCAGATCGAGGAGCCCCGGCACCGGCCCGAACTCGGCGATCAGCCGCTCCACGATCTCCATCGAGACCGCGGGCTCCGCGACCGTAGGATCCGTGCTCGCTGCGAGGTACCACAGGAGATCGAGCAAGCGCCCTCGGTTTTCCGCGCTCTCTGGATCGAGCTGAAAGATCTTCTCCAGGTACCGCGCCCCGTCACCGTGCCGATCGATCCGGCCGCTCGCGGCCGCCATGCGCTCGAGAAAGCGCACCTCGTGGCTCGCGTTCGGGTCCAGATCGAAACCCACCCTCCGGTTGACGAAGCCGCTGCTGACGCCGATGAGGAGCGCCACTCCGGCCAGAGCTGCGCCGCGCGCGGGCTGGCCCGAGCCCCGACCTGCCGAGAGTCGAGCCACGAGCACCGCGACCAGCGGTAGAGCCGCTGCCGCCACGGGCAGGCGATAGCGCGGCGTGTAGAAGAACACCACGACGACGGCGATCGGGACGACCACGAGCAGAAAGAGCGGCAAGACTGCCATCCGCGTCGATCGATCGCGCAGGAGCGTGAAGAGCCCGACGAGCGCGAGCGGCAGGAGCCAGGCCAGCGGCAGCGGTGCGAGCCAGAGTCGGGATGCGACCCCGTCCGCGCGTTCGCGCCACGGCTGATACACATCGCCGTAGCGCTGGCCCGAAATGGCGTACCAGAGCTTCGTCAGCGCGAGCTTCGCGCCCGCCCCGGGATGCTCCGCCCACCAGTCGAGCCCCTGACCCATCCAGTAGCGGCTTGCGTCCTTCCAGCCAGCCGAATCGCCCAGCTGGGCGCGCGCCTGCCGAAGCGAATCGAGCGCCTGCTCGCCCTTGTCGTTCACGACGCCAACCGGCGCGATGGTTCCGTCCGCGGAAGCGTTGTTGCCGTGATAGAAGGTCAATCCTGCCTGGGCGCTGATGGGGATCAGCTCGCCGGACGCCTTCACGTTGTGGAGCGTTGCGGGCAGGATCGCCAGCGCGGCTCCGCCGACCATCACCAGGGCCGAGCGAGCGCTCCTCCCGCTCGCGAGATAGATCCAAGCGCCCAGGAACGGGATCCCCGCCAGCATGGGCGGGTAGGCGAGGCAAAGGAGCCCGAGCACAAGCCCGATCAGCGCGCCCGCGCCCGCCAGCCGCGATTCATCGCCGGAGCCGCGCGGGCGAAGGAGGTACAGGAGGCCCGACGCCAGGAAGAGCTGGAGCGTCCCCGAGAGTACGCGCGAGGTGGACGCCGCTGGCTCATCGAGCAAGAGAAAGAGCGCTCCCGCCAGAAGTCCCGCGCCGGTCGATCCCGCGAGAGCTGCGCCCGCGCGGGCCGCATGACTCCGGGTCGTCAGCGCGATCAGCACCGCCGTGATGAGGTGCAGAACCGACTGCAGAACGCCCCAGGCGACGAGCCCGCCGCCGAGGGCTCTCACGGCACCCGCCACCCAGAGCACGAGCGGGGCGGTGTCATAGGGCTTGTCGTCGACGAACGTCCCTCCCGCGATCTCGCCCGCTTGCTCCCAGATCGTCGCCGCATCCACCTGGGGAACGAGCGCCATCGGATTCACGCCGAACGCCTGGGACTGGATGAGAAACTGACCGAGCGCACCGAGCGCCACGAGGCCCATGAGCCCGCGACGAAAGCGCGCTTCCGCCTGCGGGATGCCACCCGTCTCCGTCTGCCCTGTGCCGAAGACCATCAGCTCCGACCCTCGGCGCTGGACGCTCCTTCGAACTTCAGCTCGACGAGCTCCGCCGCCACCGAGAGCGCGATCTTCCGCGGCTCCTTCGAGCCCTTGCTCACGCCGATCGGACAGGTCACTCGGGAGAGTTCCTCCTCGGTGAAGCCGCGCTGCAGAAGCCGATGCCGGAACCGCGTCCACTTCCGATCGGAACCGATCAGCCCGATGTAGGGGAACGCGTTGCGCTTGATCGCGCGGGCGACGACTTCCTGGTCGAGCGCGTGGCTGTGGGACATCACGAGCAGAAGCGAGCCCTCCGCAAGTCCGCTGATCTCCTCCTCGGGCGAGTCGATGAAGAGCGTCTCGAACGGCCGGTCGGCGGCCATGGGCGGCTCGATCTCTTCCTCGCTGCGCGGGTCGATCAGAAGTACGTCCAGATCGAGGTAGGGCTGCAGCCCGGCGATCGCCTGCGCCACGTGTCCGGCCCCGAAGATCACGAGCTTGCGCCGCGTCCAGGGAAAGGCCTCGTAGTAGAGAGTGACCTCGCCGCCGCAGCACTGCCCGGCCTTCTCGGAGAGCGGGACCGACTCGGTGAAGGCCTGGGGCGTACCCGCGTCGCGGCCGGATTGGGCCGCTTCCACCAGCTTCGCGGCGCGCTCGATCGCCAGGTGCTCCAGGCGCCCCCCACCGATCGTTCCCCACGCCAGCCGACCATCGGCCACGATCATGCGAGCACCGATCTCTCGCGGAGCAGATCCCTTGACGCCGATCACGACGACCTGGGCACAGGCGCGTCGTTCGCTACGAAGGCGAGCCAGGGACTCGAGCCATTCTTGCTGGTTGACGCTCACGATCCCGCCTCCGGGTCACATCCTCGCCCACCCGGTGATGAAGGAGGGAGAAGGGGCAGAATGGTGGACCAAGCTGGACTCGAACCAGCGACCTCCACGCTGTGAACATGGCACTCTACCAACTGAGTTATTGGTCCATTCTGCGCGAGCGGCGAAGGATAGCGTTCGAGTCCGGTCATGGGAAGGGTCACCACGGCCCGAATCCTGAAAATGCTGCTCGGAAGGAGCCCCTGCCGCCCCGGAATCGCTCCCGAGTCAACCCTGATCGGTGTCAGGGTCGCCCAGCTGTGCCCTGAGTTTCTCGCCCAGCTTGGCCTCGGCCCGCCGAAGCATCATCCGGACGGCGTCCTCGCTCTTGCCGCCCATGCGCTCGCCGGCCTCCCGCAGCTGGAGGCCCTCGAAGAACACCAGGGAGATCGCCTTGCGGTGCTCCTCGGAGAGCTCCCCCAGGGACTCGCGGAGCAGCTCGAAGTTCTCGTCTCGCTGGACGACACGCGTCACCGACAGGTCGCTGCTGATGAAGTCCCTGGGCGTCGGATCGCTGTCCCCGTCCCCCGAACCCGCGTCCATGGCGCGCTCGCGCGACAGGTCCCGCTTGCCGGCCGAGTAGAACTCGGCCTTGTCCCGGATCTTGTTCTGGAGGATCTGGACCAGCCAGCGCAGGAGCGACCCCTGCCCCTGGTACTGGTACCGGCTGAAGTCCCGCGTCGCCTCCCTGAAGGTGGTTTGAGCGAGGTCGTCGGGATCCTCCTTGAGACGCAGTCGGGGTCCGAGCTTGCGCCGTGCGACCTCCACCATCGTCTGGTGATAGCGCGCGAACAGATCGTTCAGCGCATCAGGGTCGCCCTCGTGGGCGAGCTTCACGAGACGCCCGACCTCGTCGTCGGGTGCCTCGTCCTTGCTGTCGGCGGTTGTGTTCTCGGCGGTCATATCTGACGCGAATTCTACCTGTTCCTCAGCCGTCGTCGCCCGACAGACGCTTCAGGAACTCCGGTTCCAATAGCACCTGGACGCCGAGTTCCTCGGCTTTCTTGGCTTTCGAACCCGGTTTTCCGCCCACGACCAGATGGGTCGTCGCCTTGGACACCGAGGACCCGACCCGGCCGCCCTGGGCCTCGACGGCCTTCTTGGCCTCGAAACGGCTCATCTTCTCCAGCGTGCCCGTGAAGACCACGATCGCCCCCTCGAAGGCGTTCCCGAGGATCACCGCGGACTCTTCCTCGACGATCTCGACCCCCGAGTCCAGGAGGCTCTGGATCAACGAGGCGCTCCGCTCGTCCTCGAACCAGGCCCGAATCCTGCCCGCGACCTCGTCCCCGATCTTGTCGATGGCGAGGAGCTGCTCGGGGGTCGCCTCGCGCAGCTCGTCCAGCGTGCGGAAGCTCTTGGCGAGGAGGCGTGCGGTCGACGTGCCGACTTCGGGGATCGAGAGCGCCGCGAGGAACCGATCGAGCGAGATGCGACGCTTCTCGTCGAGCTCCTTCTTGAGGTTGGCGACGGTCTTGGCCCCCCAGCGATCCAGCGCAACGAGTTCCTCGTCGGGCCGCTCTAGAAGCCGAAAGAGATCGGCCGGCGACTCCATGAAGCCCGCGTCGTAGAGCTGGACGATCATCTTCTCTCCGAGCGAGTCGATCTCGAATCCGCTGCGCCCCACCATATGCACGGTGCGCCCGATGAGCTGCGGCCTGCAGCCGTGGACGTTGGGGCAGCGGACGTATTTTCCTTCGCGGACGACGGTTTCGCCGCAGGAAGGGCAGTGCTCGGGCATCGCAAACGGCTCGCGGTACTGCACGATCGCGCCCTCTCGGATGCCGCCGTCCGCGTCCTTCAGGGACTCGGGGATCGCGTCGGACCAATCCGCTGGCACGGAGGGCTCCGCTTCCATCGCCAGGCCCGTGATCTGCGGGATCACGTCACCCGCGCGCTTCACGAACACCCGATCGCCCGGCGCGATGCCGAGGCCGAGCACGTAGTCCTCGTTGTGCAGCGTGGCGTGCCGCACCGTGACGCCGAGCACCTGCACCGGGTCGACGTGCGCGCGCGGCGTCAATCGGCCGTTCACGCCGACCTGCACCTCGATCGCCCGCAGAACCGTCGTCGCCTCCACGGGCTTGAACTTGTGCGCGTACTGCCACTTGGTCGTGCGCGAGTTGGTGCCGAGGCGCGTGCGAAGCGCCATATCATCCAGCTTGGCCACGACGCCGTCCATCTCGAACGGGATCGTGTCGCGCTTCTCTTCCATGCGCTGCTGGTACTCCAGACAGCCCCCGATCCCCTGGACCGTCTCGTCCAGGGCAGGCGCCGCGAAGCCCCACGCCGCCAGAAGCTGCATCTGCTCCGCGTGGGAGTTCGGTAGCTCGTAGCCGTCGCAGCGCACGATGCTGTAGGGGTGGAACTCCAGCGGGTACTTCTGGACCTCAGCCGGATCGCTCCGGCGCAGCGCGCCGGCTGTCGCGTTGCGCGCGTTCGCGAGGATCGGCTGCCCGCGTTCAGCGCGCCACTCGTTGAAACGATCGAACCTGTCCCGCGCGATCAGGACCTCGCCACGCACCTCGAGCGTCTCGGGCGCGGGCTTCATGTGGAGCTTCAGGGGAACGTCGCGCACGGTGCGCAGGTTCGCCGTGATGTCCTCGCCCGTGACGCCATCGCCCCTCGTGACGCCCTGGACCAGCTCTCCCTTGCGATAGATGAGCGCCGCAGAGACGCCGTCGAACTTCGGCTCGACGTGCCATTCGAGTTCGTCATCGCTCTCCAGACCGAGGAAGCGCACGACTTTTGCGCTGAAGTCGCGCGCCTCTTCGTCGGTGCGCAGGCTCTCGATCGACAGCATGGGCACGACGTGCTTGACCTTGTCGAAGCTGCCGCCCTCGGGCAGCGGCGCGCCGACGCGCTGGGTCGGACTGTCGACGGTCACGAGCTCTGGATTCGCTTCCTCCAGCGACTTCAGCTCCCGGAACAACGCGTCGTAGTCGGCGTCCGAGATCTCGGACACGCCGTCGTTGTAGTAGAGCTGATCGTGTCGGCGGATCTCCTCGCGGAGTTCCTCCATACGCGCCTTCACCTTGGCCTCCGTCTGGCTCTTCGTCACCGGGGTGCTCCCGCTCTCTTGTGGCCCTTTCGCATGGCGTACAGTGTCGCCGGACGGGCCACGGACTTCCATCACGCATGCGTCACCAGTCCATGATGGCAGCGCGAGGAGGGCCAAGAGGGCCAGTCGTGCCCGGATGGGCCCATCGTTCGATCTTTGCATGGCAGGGGAACCTCCCTCCCCCACGTTCGACCGATCGACCGCCAGCTGGGTGACCGTCGCGCGCAAGAATTCCCCCCCTGGACCCCATTGGAGAGCACGCCATGAGGGTATTCGCCTCGCTCGCCGCCCCTGCTGATCGGGCCCAAGACGCTATTCCGGAGGGAATGGGAGACCTGGAGCCTCGTGCAGATGCGAGACCCGCCCGTGTGCGAAACGCGCATGGTCAGCCAGAACACGGCAGGGTCGAGCCGTGCGTTCGCCGAGCCGAAAGCTGGCTGACCGCCCAGGATTGGCTCGCGACCTACGGGAGCTGATCGCCCGTGAAGGCATCGGGCAGGAGCTCGGCCACCGACCAGCTCGCGGACCTTCCGTCCCTCGCCACGGCCAGCACCTCGGCGTTCGGCGCGAACTCCACGAGCCACTGGCGGCAAGCCCCACAGGGCGGCGTGGGTCCATCCGCCTCGGTCGCGACGACGACCAGGCGGACCGCATCCGCTGCGAGGCTTCCGCGGGCAGCGATCACCGCGGAGAGAGCCGAACGCTCGGCGCAGAGAGTGAGCCCGTAGCTTGCGCTCTCCACGTTGCAGCCCGCGAACACGGCGCCGTCCGAAAGGACGACGGCCGCGCCCACGCGGAACCCCGAGTGCGGCGCATGGGCCCGAAGCATCACGGCCCTCGCCTTGGCGATGGCCTCGTTCAGTGCTTCGGCTTCCATGGGTTGCATGGGTAGCAGTAAGCGCCCTTCCCCCGCTCCCGTCCAGTGGGAATCAGGCTTCAGAACGGCATCGCGTCCGCAGCCAGCCCCACCCCCCCGCCGCCACCGGTCGTCCTCGGGGCCATGGCCTGGAGACGCTCGGCGTCTGGACAGGGCGACCAGCCGTCGTAGGGCACCCGGCTGCGCCGCTGGATCCGCCCGGTGTCGGGATGCGTCGTCTCCTGGTTGATGAGGCGCACGTTGGCCACGAGCCCGATCAGGTGCTCGGGCTCCACCTCGACCGGCACGGAAACGTCCCAGCCCAGGGCTCCGAGGATGCTGCGGACCCTGTGCATGCCGCGATCGGTGAAGTTGAGCCAGTCCGTGACAGCCGTCCGTCCGGCGCGTTCACCCTCGACCAGCGCCATTCGAAGCATCCACGCGACCTCTCCGTCAGGACTCCTCGTCTCGCGCACGGATTCCACGCGCAGGGGGTAGGTTCCCTCCTCCACGACCACGTAGTCGTCCACCCCTGTTCCCACGTCCGGATCAATCTGCATCGTTCTCGTCTCCTCTTACGGGTCTCGTCATTCACCGCGGGACCATCCCGCCCCAGAACGAACGATCCGACGCCGCCTCCAGTTGCAGCCGGTTCACGCAAATCTGGCCGCCGAATCCCGGGCTGGAAGAGTTGGCACAATAGGGGGCCCATGATGCTGCCACTCTCCCGCCGCTATCTCGACGCTCTCTTCCTTGGCCTCGTGATCGCGCTGGCCCCTGCCTGCGGTCCGGCGAAACCCGACGTCCCGGCTCCTCCCTCCGCCCAGCAGCTCGCTGGCGGGCTCGACGACGCGACGATCGCAGAGATCCAGCAGGCGACCGACGCCGTCGATTCCGACCGGGGGAACGCGGATCTCTGGGCTGCCCTTGGCCGTGCCTACGAAGCCCAAGGGGTCCACGCCGGGGCCGACGCGTCCTTCACCGTGGCAGCCGATCTCCGCCCCGAAGATCCGAAGCTCCGATACCGAGCCGCCATCGCCGCGAGCAAGGGGGGCAAGCTGGAAAAGGCGCTCGAGCGGCTTGAAGTGGTTCTCTCGCTCGACGGCAACTATGGACCGGCGTGGCGTCGACGGGGCACCTGGCTGCTCGACCTCGGGCGCGCCGAAGAAGCGCGTGCCGCCTTCGAGCGAGCTGCCCTGCTACTCCCGAACGTCCCGGACGCGCCCATCGGACTCGCGCGCGCGGCGCTGGCACTGGACGAAGTCTCCGCCGCCATGGAGCACGCACGCACCGCCTTCGAGCGCGCGCCGGACGAGCCGTACGTGCGCCTGATCCTCGGCGACGCGCTGCGGCGCTCGGGGCAGACCGAAGAGGCTCTCCCCCATCTCGAGGCGGGTCAGGGTGCCCTGCCGCGCTACGTCGATCCGTGGAGCGAGAGCGCATCGCGCGCTCGCAACCTGGACAACGACCTCTCCGATCGCGCGGAGCGACTCGTGCAGGAGAAGCAGTGGGACGCGGCCATCGAAGCCCTGGAGGAACTCCGCGCGCTGCGGCCACAGGACAGCCGCGTCGCCCTGCGGCTCGGCGTGGCGCTGATCGGCGGCGACTACACGAAGCGCGCCGAAGAGCACTACGACGCCATCTTCGAGCAGTTCCCGGCGAACTACGACATCGCCACGGGGCGCGCGGCGGCGCAGAGGGCCAGCGGCAAGACCGCGCGCTCCCTTTCCTCCATCGACGCCATCATCGCGCGCTGGCCAGACCGAGCGCCCGCCTACCTTCAGCGCGGCTCGACCCTCGCCGAAATGAACGACATCGCCGGAGCCCGCGCGGCGTTCCAACGCGCGAGCCAGCTCGACCCTGGCGACCTACGCGGGCCGCTCTTCGAAGGCCAGCTGCTCGCGAAGCTCCAGCGGTACTCGGAAGCCGCCGCGGTGCTCCAGAACGGCCTGGAGCTACCCGGCGCCTCCCCGCCCCTCGTGTACTTCCGCATGCTACTGGCCGCACAGGCGGGCGCCCGCATGGGCGGCGAGGTCATCCAGGCCACTCTCGATCGAGCGCGCGCGATCCACGGGGACGCGGCCGATTCGCTGACCCAAAGACGATAGGGGCCCGAAGATCCCGCTATCTTGGGGTCATGCAGATCCGTGGCCTCCGACGACCTGTGTCCCTCTTCGACTTACCGTGGCGCGCGCCGGGCGCCGTGGCAGGCTGCGTTTTAGCCGGATCTCTTATCACCGGATGTGGAGGCGACGCCGACCCGGGCGCTGCGGCCACGGACCCCGCCGCCACCGCGGCCACCGGCGAGGCGCCGTGGTTCACCGAGGTCACGGCGGCCGCCGGCCTCGGGGACTTCCGCCACGTCTCGGGCGCCGATGGACGCTACCTCATGCCGGAGATCATGACGACGGGCGCAGCGCTCGTCGACGTGAACGGCGATGGGGCTCTCGACGTCTACCTCGCCCAGGCGGGCGGCGTCGACCAGGCGCGCGCGGAACGGCCCGGGAATCAGCTCTACCTCGGCGACGGGAAGGGACACTTTCGCAACGTCACCGACGGCAGCGGCGCCGACGACCGCGGCTACGCCATGGGGGTCGCCACCGGGGACTACGACGGCGACGGCGACATGGATCTGTACGTGTCGAATCTGGAGCGCAACGCGCTGCTCCAGAACGACGGCCAGGGCCACTTCACCGACGTGACGGAAGCGGCGGGCGTCGGCGGCTCCAGCTGGAGCGCGAGCGCGGTGTTCGTCGACGCGGACTCCGACGGAGACCTCGATCTCTTCGTCACGAACTACATCTACTGGGCCCTCGACGGCGAGATTGATTGCCGCTCGCCCCAGGGCGTCCGCACCTACTGCAGCCCCAAGTCCTATGGGGCGCCCGCGCCCGACAGCTACTTCGAGAACCAGGGCGATCGGACCTTCGTGGACGCATCGGAGCGAGTCGGTCTGCGCGCGGCCTTCGGCAACGGCCTTGGCGTCGTCTGCGCCGACTTCGACCTCGACGGCCGTCCGGAGATCTTCGTGGCCAACGACGGCACGCCGAATCAGCTCTGGGATCCGCAGCCCGACGGGACGTTCAAGGAAACCGCCCTGATCTCGGGCTGCGCGGTCGACGTCCAGGGCGCTGCCAAGGCGGGCATGGGCGTCTCGGTCGCCGACATCGACGCGGACGGCGACGAGGATCTGCTCGTGGTGAACCTCACGGGTGAGGACGATTCCTTCTACCGAAACGACAGCGGCCAGTTCGTCGACCGGACGCCCGCGCGGGGCCTCGCCGTCGTTTCGCGGAAGCGGACTCGGTTCGGAGTGGCGCTGCGCGACTTCGATCTCGACGGACATCTCGATCTCTTCCACGCGAACGGCCGCGTGACGCAGCCAGAGCGAGCGATCGAGGGCGATCCGTTCGCCGAGGAGAACATGCTGCTACGCGGCAATGCGGCGGGCCGCTTTCAGGAAGTGCTGCCCCGGGGTGGCGTGGCCGTGCCGCTCGTGGCGACCTCCCGCTCCGCGGCCTTCGGCGACATCGACGGCGACGGCGACGTCGATATCCTGGTCCACAACCGCGACGCGGGTGTCCACCTCTACCGCAACGACGTGGCGAACTCCCGCAAGGGCGTGACGTTCGAACTGCTGGACGAACACGGCGCTCCTGCCATCGGGGCGGCGATCTTCGTCCGGACGCCCGGTCATGGCGAAGCACGCCACGAAGTCCGAACGACGGACAGCTACGGAGCGGCCTCGAGCCCTCTGATCCACGTGGGCGCGGGCGACGGATCCGCGCCGATGGGTTACCGCATCCTCTGGGCGGACGGCACCGAGGGCGAGAGCGGCGCGTGCGAGGCGGGCGCAGCCATCAAGATGCAGCGCTCCCGCTAACCCCCCCATGGGGACTACTTCTTGTCTTCCGGACGGGTCCACCACTTGCTGTCGGTCCGCGCGGTGAAGCCCGCGTAGCCGAGAGCCTTGAGGTTGGCCTCCGCCGCTTCGTCGATCGATCCCGACTTGCCCAGACCTTCCGACGAAGCGCTCTCGAGGAATTCGATCAGGCGATCACGCATCCGCTGGGCCAGCTCGGGGTTCTCGTCGGCGAGGTTCTCTTCGGTGTTGACGCCCTTGCGACGATCGAAGAGGCGTCCGCGGCCGTAGATCCAGTTGTGCGGGGTCTTCTCGGTGGAATAGTCGCGAAGGTCCAGCACATAGAACCAGCTGCCCGCGCTCACACTCGCCTGGAGGCCGTGCGCCGCGATGGCAAAGCGCGGTTCATCCGGCGCCTCGTCGATGGCCGCCCGCACGAGGTCCCTGCCGGGATACGTCGTGTTCTCGAGGCCTGCGAGGTTGATGAGGGTTCGCCCGACGTCGATCTGCTGAACCGTCGTCTCGCTGCGCAATGCCTCCACACCAGGGCCCGCGATGATCAGCGGGACGTCCACCATCGGCAGGTAGAGGCCCGCGTGGTCCCAGTAGACGTTGTGGGTCCGCAGGCTCTCGCCGTGGTCCGCGGTGAAGGCAACGAACGCGTCCTTCATGCGCTCCGAGCCGAGCAGCCCCATGAGAGCCTCATCCACCCAGTCCACTTCTGCACGGTAGAGGGCATCGACGAAGTCGCCGTTTTCGATCCCCCTCGACTTGATCCAGTAGGGAACGAACTCGTCGGCGAGGCCCAGCGTGCCGCCGCCCTTGGCGATTCCCTTCGTCGCCTTCGACTCCGCCGCTGACGGCGGGTCGTAGGGGGCGTGGGCATCGAACAGGTGGAGCCAAGCGAAGGTGCTGACGCCGTCCGTTTCAGCCAGCCAGTCCTCGAGTTGCTCCACGGCCTGATCGCCGCGACGCTTGAAGGCTCCGGTAGATTCGAACCGGTCGAAACCCTGGCCGAGGCCGCTCTGGGCATGTTCGAGGTGCTGGGTGCTGATCGCCGCGAACGTCCGATAGCCCTGGCTCTGGAAGACCTCGGCCAGCGTCTCGACCTGCTGCGCCAGCTGGGTCTTGTTGTCCACGATCTGCGTGTCCCTGGGGTGGATGCCCGACAGTATCGCGATGTGGCTCGGGTTCGTGACGTTCGTCGTCGACTGGCAGTCGGCGAAGTAGATACCGCGACGACCGAGTCGATCCAGAGCTGGCGTGTCGACCATCGTGCTCACGCGAGAGAGCCCCATGTGGTCGGCCCTGTGCGTGTCCGACGTGATCAGCAGAATCGACTTCGGCTGCCGCGACCGCTGGGTCACCACCGCATCGCCGATCAGCAGGACGGACTCGGTGTGCGGGTCCTTGTCGACGAGGCTCAGGCGAAGGGACGAAGCGCCGGGCTTCAGTCCCGCGAGCTTCACGGACGTGTCGGACCAGCTCGAGCGCGCATCCTTCGGCACGTCGACGGAGACGGTTGCAGGACCTTCCGCGCCCTCATACTCGACGTTCACCGCCGTGGATCGGGCCATGCTTCCGGCCCACGCGGGCAGGAAGAAACTCATGTCCAGCAGGACGTCGCCCTGCGCTTCGCCATCGCACGCCAGCTCCACCTCCCAGGGAGCGCCCTCCACCAGGCCAGCCGCGAACCGCATCGAGTGGTCGACTTCGATCTGCCCGCCCTCACCGACCGCGGGCATCAGCCCCTGGACCGGAGCGTTGAACGCCGACATCGACAGAAGAGCCGCATGGGCCTTCTGCCCTTCGACCTCGACGCGGATGCCCGTGCGCACCGTCGATGTCTCCTCGGAGCGAGGGATCACGATCTCCAGAAGGTGCGGCTCCGGGCGCGCGGAGAGCGTGATCTTCTCACTCGCTTCTGCGACCTTGCCCTTCTCGTCGAGCGTGACGACGCGGAGATTCTCTGACCCCTCGCCGTAGCAGGTGATGAAGAGCTGAACCATGGTGCACTCACCGCGGCTGAACGCGAACTCGTGCGTGAAGCTCTTGGGCCCCTTGCCGCGAATCGCGAGGGCCGCCAGCATGTCCTTCTTCTCCTTGCTACCACCCGGCGGCCTCACGCGCGCCTGGATCTGATCCGTACCGCCCTGGGCCGTCCAAGGACACTCGCCGCGGTTGTCCTCGGTGAGCCTGAAACCCGCTAGCTCCACCGTGGACTCGGTGGTACTGCCTGCGATCTGCGCATCCGTGATCAAACGTGAGATCAGGCCGGAGTGCGTGGCGACAGGCTCCGGGGCGTCCGCTCGGTCGGCCTCCTTGCCGCCGCAGCCCGCGAGCGCGCCGATCGAAAAAAGGAGAGCCAGTGCTCCGGCTCGCCGGGAGCGGGAGGCGACTCCCTTCGAGACGGCGACCCTGCGAGTGGTGTCTGAATGTGAGATCATGGGCACGAGGCAGTCCTTCGAGAAGCGGGGAGCGTGCCGCTTCATGGAGATCCACGGCACGCGTCCGGTGAAGACTACCCGCGAAGGAGGCGGCGGGCACGGAGGCGGGAGCAGAATCCGGCGGCCGAATCGCGTCAGACGGAGCGCGCGGCGCGATAGGTTCCCGCATAGGCGTCCACGGACGCATCGATCGGATCGGCGTAGCCTCCGCCCAGCGTCAGCGCGACCGGCAAGCCAGCGCCCCGGAAGCAGCGCAGGGAGCGGAGGTCCCGCTCCCGGCAACCTTCTCGCGTCAGCCCCAGGCGGCCGAGCCGGTCCGCTTCGAGCACGTCGACGCCGCCCTGGTAGAGCACGATGTCCGGGCGCGCGCGCTCCATCGCCTCGTCCAGCGCCCCGTCGAGCGCAGCGAGGTAGTCGTCATCGCCAAGACCGTCTTCGAGCGGGACGTCGAGATCGCTGGACTGCTTGCGACTCGGGAAGTTTCGCGCGCCATGGAGCGAGCAGGTGAAGACTCTTCGATCGTCCGCGAAGATCGAGGCCGTGCCGTCGCCCTGGTGCACGTCGACGTCGAAGATCAGCACGCGTTCGACCGAGCCGCGGTCCAGCAGGCGACGCGCGGCGATGGCCAGATCGTTGAAGATGCAATAACCCGATCCGAAGTCGCGATAGGCGTGATGCGTTCCCCCGGCCAGCGAGCCGGAGATCCCGTCCTCCAGCGCCGCCTCGACCGCCCCGAGTGTGCTCCCCACGCTCCCGAGCGAGCGCATCACCATCGACTCCGACCACGGGAAACCGATGCGCTGAATGGTCTTCCGATCCAGGGTTCCATCGAGAAATCCCTGGACGTATCCCGCATCGTGGACGGCGTAAATATCCTCCAGCGGGGCGGCTCTCGCCGGGATGAGGTCCGCCTCCTCGACGAGCCCCTCGTCCACCAGGCGCCTGCGAAGCAACCCGTACTTCTGCATCGGGAACCGGTGGTTGGGCGGGAGGATCACCTCGAAGTGGTCGCAGTAGAAGACTCGCACGGCGGGAGCTTACCCCGCCTGCCTGGCGGCCCACTATCATGGAGACAACATGTCATCCCTCTCCCACCATGGATCCCGAAGCGGCAAGGTGCTCGGCAAGCTCGTTCTCGTCCTCTTCGCCTTCGTCCTGCTCTTCGAGACCGTTCCACGCTTCCTCCGCATCCCGGGCCTGGAGCCCGAAGCGCTGGCGCCGGAGTACGTGACCTCGGAGTCGGCGAAGAAGTTCGAGCCGCATCCCTACCTGATCATGACGCCCAAGCCGGGCGCCTGGGGCGTCGGGACGGCCAGCGAGAAGACCCATGGCGCGAGCGGCTTCCGCGGGGCGGAGATCCCGCTCGCGAAGCCCGAGGGTGGCCTGCGCATCGCGTGCCTCGGCGGCTCCAGCACCTATGGGACCGGGCCCAGCAAGGACGCGTTCACGTGGCCTGCGCGGCTCCAGACGATCCTTTCCGAAGAGCTCCCGGATCGCCCCGTCGACGTGCTCAACGGCGGCGTTCCCTCGTGGAACAGCTTCGAAGCCCTGGAGAACCTCGCGTTCCGCGTGCTCCCCTACGCGCCGGACATCGTGCTGATCTACCTGGCGACGAACGACGCCGAGTGCGCGATGTGGCCCGACCCGACGTTCGACAACCGCCACTATCGCATGAGCTGGCCGACGTACCGCCCGTCGCCCATCGAGCCGATCCTGGAGAAGAGCGTCCTCTACCTCACCTGGCGCAAGTACGCGACGGACTACCTGAGCCAGCGGGCGGACCTCGGCTTCGTGTCCAAGGTCGTGCCCGAGGGCGAGGTTGGCGCGGCGCTGAGGCAGCTGCAGGTGCCGCCGGAGCTTCGGTCGCCGCCGGATACCGGCTTCATCAACTTCCAGCGCAACCTCGTCTCGATCCTCGCCATCGCGCAGGCGCATGGGGCCCAGCCGGTGCTCATGACCCAGGCGATGTACTCGAAGGATCCCGAGAGCGATCACCTCACCCACGGTCGCACGCGGCTCGCGGCCCAGCAGCGGATGACCGAGATCGTCCGCGCGGTGGCCCAGGAACGCGGTGTTCCGCTGGTGGAGATCGAGCCAGATCTGGAGGCGGCGGCCGCGAAGCAGGTGGCGGAAACCGGTCAGCAGACGCTGTTCGTGGACGACGTTCACCTGACCGACGAGGGCACGGCGTTCGTGGCGAATCGGCTGGCGCAGGAGCTGAAGCGGCTCGGGGTTCTCTGACGCCTTCGGGCTCATCTGACGGCCTCGGGCTACCTGGCACCCTCGGGCTACTTGGCGCTCGCTGGCTCGGCCGCGGCTGCGGCCCCTGCCGGATCGACGCTGGACCAGCGCCTCAGCGCCTGCCGAAGGGCGAGGTCGTCGCCGGCTTCGCGATGGAGTCGACAGAGTTCTCGGTAGAGCGCGGGCTGATAGGGATCGAACACGAGGCTCGATTCGATCGCGCGGACGGCGGCGTCGAGGCGGTTCAGCTCGTCGAAGCGCGCCTTGGCGGCTTCGGCTTCGTCGTCGCGCTCCAGCTCGAAGAGGACCTGACCGAGCAGGAACCAGACGCGCGGGCCGAAGGGATCGAGGTCGCGGGCGTGCTCGGCGGCGGCGACAGCGTCCTCCAGTCGCTCCTCGTCGAAGTGGATCTGCGCGATCCAGAAGGCGGCGCTCGCGTGGGCCGGGTCGAGTTCCAGGGTGCGGCGCAGCTCCTGGAGTGCCGCAGTGCTCTGCCCCAGCCGCATGAGGCTCAGCCCCTGGCCGTGATGGGCCTCGGCGCTTTCGGGATGCACGCTGAGTACCCGGGCGTAGTGCGCGAGGGCGTCGTCGTAGCGGCCGAGGGAGTAGTACGCATGGGCCAGCGTGCGGGTGTCCCCCACCCGATGGGGTGCGACGGCGAGGTAGCGCTCCAGCGCGGTGATCGCGTCTCCGTGGCGCCGGAGCTGGAAGTAGAGGATGCCCGCCTGGTGCAGCGCTGACGGGTAGTCCGGGGCGATCTCGAGCAGTTCGAAGAGTGCGCGCAGGGCGGCGGGGCGATCGCCGCGCCGGTAGGCCGCGATCGAGCGCAAGAGGTAGGGCTGCACGGCCTCCGGTGGTCGAGTATCGGCGTCCCAGTCCTTCCAGTGACCTGACTCGGCGGCGCTCCACTCGGTCGGACTTCGGTCGAGGACGGACGGCGCTCCCCCCTGGGGATCAGCGAGCGCGGGCGACAGGAGCAGCCCCCCAAGAACGAGAATGCGCGCCGCGATCACTCGGTCTCCTCCGTCACCCGGAGGTGCTGATTCACGGCCACGTCCTCGAGGACCTGGACGCGGCCCGAGGGCCATTCGATGCGCACCTCGTCGAGGGTCTCTGCCGCCCCGAGGCCGAAGTGCAGCCGCGTGGAGCAGCCCGCCTGGTAGCCCGCGGTCGTTCGAACTTCGCCCGTGTAGCTGGCGTCGCCGACCTGGACGCGCACGTGCGCTCCGATCGCGTCGGGGTGCGACGCGGTGGCGCTCAGCGTGAGAGAGAACCAATGCCGGCCCTCGATCCCATCGGCCCGATTCTCGAGGAAGCGTACCGGTCCTCCCATCTGCACCACCACGAGGTCGAGGTCGCCATCCCCGTCGAAGTCCGCCGATACGGAAGCGCGCCCGACGCCCGCGGTCGCGCTGGACAGCGCGCGCTCCGCGAAGCGCTGCTCCGGCCCGCCGAGGAACAGCTGATCCGCCTGCGCGTAGGATGTGTCGGTCCCCACGAGATCCGCCGCCGGATACACGTGGCCGTTGATGACAGAGACGTCGATGAACCCGTCCAGGTCGTAGTCCCACATGCCGGTGCCCCAGCCGAGGCGCTGGATGCTCGGCCCGCCGAGCCGCGCCACGTCGGCCTTCTCGCGGAAACCTGTCTTCCGCGACGAACGGTAGAGCGCGTTCGACTCGCCGGAGAAGTTGGTGACGAAGAGATCCGAGCGGCCGTCGCCGTCGACGTCGGCGCAACCGATGCCCATGCCGGCCTGCTCGCGTCCGTTGGAGTCGTGGCTGACGCCGCGGCGCCAGCCGACCTCGACGAAGCGCCCGTCACCCTGGTTCTCCCAGAGGTGATTCGGCATCGAATCGTTGCTCACGTAGAGGTCCGTGTCGCCGTCGCGATCGTAGTCGAGCGTCATGACGCCGAGTCCGAAGCACGCCTTCTCGGGTCGGAAGCCGCTCTTGACGCTGACGTCGACGAAGGTCCCGTCGCCGTTCCCGCGGAAGAGCTGGTCGTGGGTCGGCGTGAGACCTTCGGGCCCGCACATGACGTCGTGCCCTTTCCAGCGGCAGGCGCCACCCGGTCCTGCCGCGGTCTCGAGGTCGAACTCCAGGTAGTTGATGACGACGAGGTCGAGCTTGCCGTCGGCGTCGTGGTCGAGGAGCGCGCAGCTCGTGCTCCAGTGGTCCCCCGTGAGCCCCGACGCTTCGACGGCGCGGAAGCCCTTGCCGCCCTCGTTGAGGAAGACGCGATTGCGCCCCCACTCGGTGATCACGAGATCCGGATCCCCGTCAGCGTCGATATCGCCGGCGGTTCCCCCCATGCCCCAGACTCCGCCGGCCAGCTTCCATTCCGGCCCGCCGCGGCGAAACTCGCCGCTTCCGTTGCCCAGCCAGAGGACCGAAGGAAGCGCTTCCTTTCCGGCTCGCACCCGGTCGATGGTCGATCCGTTGACGGTGACGAGATCCAGATGGCCGTCGAGATCGAAGTCCGCGACGACGAGCCCGCCGCCGTTGACCTCCAGGATGTAGTCCTTGTCTGCACCGCCACAGACGAGCTCGATGACCTCCTCCCCTGCCCGGAGATCCCGCGCCCGGAAGAGCGGATGACCCTGGCCAGGAGTCGCGGCGGGGCCAGCACCCAGAAGCAGGAAGAGGATCATGGAGAGGTCGATGGAATGCGCTGGGCCCATCATGGCGGATGTGGGCGGGGTCCGAACGGGCCGGCACCCCTCCCCGGAGCATTTCGGCAGAATCTGCCCAACGCTTCTGCGATCGGTTGCGTCGCTCCTGCACCATGACCGCAAGCAACATCCCCATCGACGCGAGCCAGATCGCCAGGCTTCTGGAGGAATCCCGCTGGCTCAACGGACTCGCCCGGAAGCTTGTCCAGGACCCCGGCACCGCCGAAGATCTCGCCCAGGAGACCCTCCTGGCGGCCCTCGACGCGCCCAGCCAGCCCGAGCCAGCGAGCACGCGGGGCTGGCTCGCAACGATCCTACGGCGAAAGGTCGCCTCGGAGATGCGCGGGCGCAGGCACCGTGGCTGGAGAGAGGAGGCCGCCGCTCGCCTCGAGGCGCTCCCCGACGCCCATGAGGTCGCGGAGATCCTGGAGAGCGAGCGGCTGCTGCGCGACGCCCTCTCGGAGCTCGGGGAGCCCTATCGCCGCGCGCTCACGCTGCGCTACCGCGAGGGCCTGACCGCCGCCGAGATCGCGCGGCGCGACGATGAGCCGGGCGGGACGGTTCGGTCGCGAATCCACGCGGGCCTCGGGCTGCTCCGGCAGAAGCTGGAGGCACGGGATCGCGAATGGAGGCTCGCTCTCGCGCCACTCGTGCGACTTCCCGAGGGCCCGGCGGCGGCTGCCGCGTCGGGCGCCGTCACCAGCTCGGCTTCTCTCGGAGGCTTCGTGGCAGCGGCGGCGGTTCTGGCGGCGCTCGCCGTGCCCGCGGCGATCTGGGCGTTCAGGGACGCGGAGCCGCGGGAGCCTGATCGACCGTTCCTGGAACTCGCCGGCTCGTCCGACGAGTCCCCGCCAGACATCGCGGCGGTCCCACCCATCTCGGAGCCTCGTCCCGGATCGCGCGTCGCCGCGGCCACGCCAGCGTTGCCGCCTTCGGACGCCACGCCCGAAGGAGAGGTCGCCCTGGAACCCGGCACGGTCCAGCTCGTCGTCGTCGACGAAGCGGGCCAGCCGATCGCAGGCGCCCACGCGCAGCGCTGGGACAACGACGTGACGCCGCGCTACTCCGAGGACAGCGACGCGAACGGGCGGCTCTCCATCCAGCTCCCGAAACAGCGGTCACGCACCCAGCACCAGGCGGTCGCCATCGTGGCGCCCGGACGTGCCAGCGCCAGGCTCGAGCTGACGTTCGAAGCAGGCACGACGACGCAGGTCGACGACGTCGTGCTCCTGGCCGGCGCGACGCTACATGGCTCGGTGCACGATGCGCTCGGGGCCGGCAAGAGCTACGGAGTGGTCTTCGTGACGCCGCTGCCGGCGGAGTTCTTGGAGCAGATCGAAGCGGGCGCATCGCTGAAGAGTCTCGGCGAGTTCTCGGAGCAGATCGAATTCCTGGGCACGTTTCAGGGCTCCGATCGGTTCTCCGGTGAGTACTGGCTGCGTGATCTCCCGGCCGGAGTCCGGGGCCAGGTCCTCGCGCTGAACGACGATGGAGCGGGCCAGATCGGCTGGTCCGAGATCCTCGAGACGCGGTCCGGCGAAACGCTCGACCTCGACCCCATCCAGATCCGCACGATCGAGGAGCCACCGCCGCTCCGGACGGTCGCGGGAACGGCGGGCACCGCCTCGTCTCCCATTCCCGAGGTTCAGGCGCAACGGCGCGTGTCTTCTGGCAAACAGCTCGTGGAATCGGATCCTTTCCTGCCGGGCGAGGACGGAAGCTCCGCGACCGTGGAGCTGACGAGCTCTATCGCCTACCGCGGAACGCTGCGGCGCGCGGGAGCGCCCGTCGCTTCGGCCAAGCTGATCGTGAGGCATTTCACGCCGGAAGGGCTCTACTCCCTGACGGGCGAACTTCGGACCCGGGCCATGCCCGGCCCTGCCATCGCGACGACCATGACGGACTCGGACGGGAGCTTCCGCTTCGATCCGTTGCCGCAGGACTCCTACGTGCTTGGCGTGGAGATCCAGGGCGCCGGCGTCGCCGCGTATCCCCTGGACGGGAGTCCCGTCCTCGATCTCGAGCTTCCGGCGACGGGATCGGTCGAGGGACGCGTCATCGCTCTCCACGGCGAATTGAGAAGCGGCGTCGTGACGATCAGCCACGAGCTCGGTATGCGACGCACCACCTCCTTTCGCAAGGACGGCACCTTCGAGTTCCGTGACCTGTGCGCGGGCCACTGGTTCGTCGGCGCGACCCACTTCACCTACGGAAGCGAGTGGCTGGGAGATGGCGACATCAGCTTCGAACCTGGCGCGATCCCCTACTCCACCACGCGGGGACGAGCGAACTTTCCGAGTCGCCCCGGGCAGGGGGTTCAGATCACCGACGGGGCGACCGCATCGGTGCAGCTCGGGGTCCAGGACGAGCCGGAGGTCCGTGTGACCGGCGCCGTGCTGATGAACGGCAAGCGGCCGCCCGAGCGACTTGTCACCTTCTTCCGCGGCCATTGGCCCGGCGGCACCCAGGCCGTTCTGGCTCGACAGGTGCGCCTCGGGCGTGACGGGGGCTTCGCCACTCGTCTACCCGCTGCTGGGGCGTGGAAGATGGAGTGCGAGGTCATCCGCTATGAGTACTCGCTGACAGCCGAGCTGGCGCTCGAGCCGAATGTGCGGGAGCCGGAGCCGTTCCATCTCGACTTCGCGACCGGAACACTGGTACTGCGCGGGGACCCCGGCGACGGCCCCGTGCGGGTCGTGGTGGACGGCCAGAGGACGACGCGCTCACTCCTGACCACCACGCGGTTCCTCGCACCGACGGAGAGCGGGCTGGAGGTCCCGGAGACGCTCGCGGGAGAGGTAAAAGTTTTCCGACTCAGCGGTAGCGCGAACGCCGCGCCGATCGCGAGCGGCGTCCTGAGCGCCGGAGGTCGACTCGAACTCGACCTGCCGTGAGAAGGGGCGACCCTGATTTCGCCCCAGTACGGGTCAACCCCTGGACGGAATCAGGGCAAATCGCCACGTCCCCAACAGGGAATTCAGTCCGCCCGCTCGAATGGTCGACAGCGTCCCCATGCGAAGCCATCCGGCGCGGCACAGACGCCCGGAGACGCTTGCCTCGAATGAGAATTGACCATGGTGGACCATCTCGATTGCCGCGGGCTCCAGTGCCCCATGCCCATCGTGCAGCTCTCGCTCCGCGTGCGTGACCTCGCGCCGGGCGATCTGCTCACGGTGGAGGCCACGGATCCCGCGTTCCGGGCCGACATCTCGGCCTGGTCCGAGATGACCGGACATCGCCTCGTCTCGTTCGAAGAGAGCGAGTGCCTGACGGCCACGATCGAGGTGAAGGCATGACCTCCGACGTCGCGACGGAGAGCCGCATTCAGGAGCTCGAGGAGAGCCTGGCCGAGCTTCGCGGCCTGCTCTCGGAGCTGCCCGAGGCGAGCCCGTGCACGACGCAGGCCGCGCCAGGAGCCCCGAGCCAGAAGGAAGGCCTCTCCCTCGTGGTCTTCAGCGGCGATTTCGACAAGCAGCTCAGCGCTTTCTTGCTCGCGACCAGCGCGGCGGCGTCCGGCGTCCCGGTCACGATGTTCTTCTCGTTCTGGGGAACGACCGCGCTCAAGAAGAGGACGCGCTTGCGCGGCAAGAACGTGCTCCAGGCAGCGTTCGCGGCGATGCTTCCGAAGAACGCGAACGCGCTTCGACTCTCGCGCATGAACATGTGCGGGATCGGCCCGCGCGCGATGCGCTTCCTGATGAAGAAGAAGAACGTGGCGTCGCTTCCCACGCTGATCGAAACGGCCAGCGTCCTCGGCGTCCGCATGATCGTCTGCCAGATGTCCATGGAGATCCTCGGCCTCGAAGTCGACGAGATCCAGGACGGGGTGGAGTTTGGCGGTGCGGCGACCTGTGTCCAGGCAGCCATCAAGTCCTCCACTTCGCTCTTCATCTGATCTCATCTGAGTTCATCTGAGTTCACCTTGGGGCGAGCCGCGCCCGTCACCGTTTCCATCATGAAGACCGCCGAAGGACGAACGCTGCAGATCCTGATCACCACGGGTCTCGAAGACGCGGACCGCACCGCGCTGGGGCTCAATACCGCCCTCGTGGCGCAGAGCAGCGGCGTGGAGACCCACGTGTTCTTCACGCTGCGGGGCACCTTCTGGGCCTGTCGGACGCAGAGAAAGGAACTGCCGCGCCCCGACATTCTGGACATCATCGAGCAGCTCGGGGCGCTCGGCGCCAAGCTCTCTTGCTGCACCAAGTGTCTGGATCAGCACTGCATGCTCCCCGAGCACGCTGAGTCTTCGAGTCTCCTCCGGGCGGATATCCGTCCGGCGGGCCTGGCTTCCATCGTGAATCGCGCGGCATCCGGTATGCCGAGCCTGACGTTCTAGGTCCAGAGGACCCGCTGACCAGCCCCATGGAACCCCAAGAAGAGCTGCGCAAACTCCGGCTCGAGAACGAGAAGCTGCGACAGGAGTCGCAGTCGATCGCGATCGCGAACGTGCGCGCGGGGCTCCAGATGGCGGAGATCTCCTCCGACCGGGAGGCCCAGCTCAAGGCCCGCCAGGCCGAACTCGAAGCCGCCCTGGACGCCGCCCGGATCGCCGCTCGTCAGAAGGACGAGTTCCTCGCGAAGGTCACCCACGAGCTCCGCACGCCGCTGAACGGTTCGATCGGCATGATGCAGTTGCTGCTCGATTCGTCGCTCACCGAAGGCCAAAGGGAGTGCGCGAGCGTCGCCCTGCAGTCTTCGACGGAGCTGCTCGGCCTGATCAACATGATTCTCGATGCCTCGGCGATCCGCGCGGGTCGAGTCAACCTTACGACCACGGAGTTCGATCCATGGAGCGTGGTGCACGCGGTTGCGAAGACGCTGGCCGTCGAGGCGCGGCGTAAGGATCTCGGGCTTCACATCGAGATCGATCCGCGGGTGCCGCGCGGCGTGACGGGTGACCCAGATCGGGTGCGGCAGGTTCTCTTGAACCTCGTCGGCAATGCGCTGAAGTTCACGGACAAGGGGGGCGTGCGCATTCGCGTGCGACCACGTCTTCACCGAGATGGGCGGGTCGAGACGTGCTTCATCGTGGCGGACTCCGGCTGCGGGATGCCCGAGGGCGCAGAACAGGACCTGTTCGACAACTTCGTTCAGGGCGACAACAGCATGGCACGCCGATTCGGCGGAAGTGGCCTCGGCCTGTCGATCTCCCGAGGCATCGTCGAGTCGATGGGCGGGCAGATCTCGGTCCGGTCCCGTGAAGGGATCGGCTCGGCCTTCCGGTTCAGGATCCCGACTCCGGTGACGGACCCGGCCCATCGCCACGCGCTGCCCATCAGTCGCCTCCTCGTCCTCTCCAGGGACCCGGTCGTGAGTCGAATGGTCGAGAGGCACTTCCGGTACCACGGGGTGAAGGTCGACGTTTTCGAGGAGGAGAACGACGCGGGCATCCCTTCCGATGCAAGGGCCGCCTGCTTGCTCCTGCAGCCAACCGGGATGTCGCCGGAAGCCCTCGACGCGTGCCGCAGGACCCTCCAGGCCCGCACGGGAGCCTCGAAGATCGTGGTCGTCCGATCGCTGGGCGCCGAGGCCCTCGGCGACAACGCCTCCCTCCTCGCACCACTCTTCATGCCGGAAGTAGAGGCCGCGCTGGAGAGTCTCCGCCCCGTGTCCACGGAGCCCAACGCGGTCGCCGCAGGCGGCTCCCTCAGCGGCCTCAGGATCCTGGTGGCCGAGGACCATCCGGTGAACCAGAAGGTGGCGCAACTGCACCTGAAGCGACTCGGTGCCGAGGCCCATCTGGTGGAAGACGGCCTCCTGGCCGTCGCCGCCTGGGAGGCGGGCCACTTCGACGCCATCCTGATGGACTGCCAGATGCCGAACATGGACGGCAACGAGGCCACGGCGAAGATCCGAGCCCTGGAAGCCTCCCGCCCCGGCCACCCCCACACGCCCATCCTGGCCCTGACCGCCAACACGGCCCCCGCAGACCGCGACCGCTGCTTCGCATCAGGAATGGACACGGTCCTGGGCAAACCCATCGACACGGCCGCCCTCGCCGCCGCCGTCCTGGCCCAAGTCCCCCCCCGCCGCCCCCCCTCGAACTGACACATCCGGACCAGGTCCGTTTGTTCCGGAACGTTCGCACCTGGTCCGTTCATTCCGGAATGGACGGACCAGGTGCAAACGTTCCGGAATGGACGGACCTGGTCCGGATGTGTCGGTTGAGGGGGTGGGTCAGGTGAGCAGGTTCAGGGGGGTCGGGGTCCAGGTGGGGAGGATGGGGGTCAGGTCTTTGACGCCCAGGAAGCGGGTCAGGGTCTCCGCGTAGAGGTTTCGGATGTCCGTCACCGTTTTCAAGTCTCGGTTTTCGTGCAGGGAGGATGGAGACAGGGTGGGCCAGTCTCCCACCACTTGTTTGGGGGGGGTGGCGTGGTTTTGGATGGGGCCGCCCAGGGCCAGCACGCAGCCGCCGCTTCCGTGGTCTGTCCCCCCCGTGCCGTTGACTCGGGCCGTTCGACCGAACTCGGAGATCGTTAGAAGCAACACCTCGTCCATTCGGCCCCTCGCCTCCATGTCCGCCGTGAAGGCTGCCAGACCCTGGGAAAGGGGGGTCACCAGGTTCGACCACGACGGTTCCTGGTTCTGGTGCGTGTCGAAACCGCCATGGTCGATCTGGATCACCTCCAGGCCCAGGTCCGAATCGACGAGACGCGCCGCCTCCAGGAGATGCTGACCGAGCGCGACCCTCGGGTACTTGCCCTTCGGCTCGAAAGGCGTCTGCGCGACCTCGCTGAGTCGGCGCATCGCATCCAGCGTCGCATCCCCGTCGCGCCGCAGGAGATCCCTCGCTCCACTCTTCCGCGCCGCCGACGATGTCTTCGCCGCCTCCGCGTCCGCTCGATTCTCTCCATACGCACGACGCAGCGCATTCATCGTCGCATCGAGCCCCTTCGCCTCACCCGACACGCTCAACTCATCCAGACGATCGATCGCCAGAGCCGGTAGCGGTCCCCGCAGGCTCCTCGGCACGCCCTTGCCCAGCGCGATCGCGCGGATAGGCCCACGCGGCTCGATCCCTCCGTGCGCGAGGTAGCGGCCGAGCCAGCCCGGCGCGCCCACCTCGGCGTTGACCTGCGCCAGCTCCCAGCGCTCCTGCTCCTCGAAGTGCGACCGCGTGTTGTCGGGGTGACCGACCGCATGCAGCGCCGCCAGCGCACCGCTCGCGAACAGCGGCGACAGCGCCGCCGCCGCCGGATGCAGCCCGAAGAGTTCGTTGATCGGAACCACGCCTCCCCGCTCTCCCGGTTCACGTACTGCGAGCCCCGGACGGAGCGCCGCGTAGTCAGGGTCACCGTACGGCACGACGAGATGCAGACCATCGCAGCCGCCCCGCAGGAACACGATCACGACCGTGCGGCGCTTCGACTTCGCAGTCTCCGCCGATCCGCCTGCCGCCTCTTGCGGCCAGCCAGCAGCCGCTGCCGCCAGCGCCACCGATCCACGCAGGAACGTGCGCCGGTCCAGACTCTCTTCGTTGAGCTTCGATTCCATCGGTCTACCTCAGATTGGCTTCGGGAAAGCGCGTGAGCAGGACGCACATCTGATCGATCTCCTTCGGAGCGCTGTCTCCACCGAGCTCCGCGAGATACGCCAGCGCCGCCGCCCTCGAGTCCGGCCCCAGAAGCCGCCCGAGCAGGCGAAACGACGCGTGGTCGATCGCCAGCTCGCTGTACTCCTGCTGGCTGTCCCCCCGACCCGCACGCCGCAGCTCCTCGGGCACCAGCGCCCGCGCCGCCCACGACGCGTTCTGCGCCAGCCTCCAGCGCGCCAGCAGCCCGTTCGAGTCGACCCACGCCTCGTCGTCCTCGGGGTAGCCGTCCGGCGCCTCGTGATCAAAGAGCCCCATGCCCGCGGACGCCATGAGCGTCTGAACGTGACCATGGAGATGCCGGGGCGTCGTCGCCCGTGCGAACCGCACCCCGAAGTCGAGCGGACTCGCCACCCGCCCGGTTCCCATCGCCGCCCAGAAGGCAGGATGCTCCGCGATGCAGCGCAGCAGCTCGCGCGTATCCCCGCCGGTCGCGAGAAAGCGCTCCGCCAGATCCTCGACGAGCGCCTCGGGCGCGGGCGCCCCCACGAAGTGCTCCGCCAGCTTGTGCGCCCAGAACCGCGCCGTCATCGGATGCGCGGCCAGATGATCGAGTACGGCGCCGAATCGCTCGAACGGGGTGTAGTCCCCCTCCGCAGCCTCGAACCTGGCGCCGAGCACCGTCTGCGGCGCGGGATCCGCGAGATCGGGCGCGAAGCGAAACACCCTGGAGAGGTACTGACCCGCACCGTCCGGCGGCGCCTCCTCCCCGACCGTCAAACCGCAGAGCAGCCCCGCGAGCGCCGTCACGTCCGCCTGGTCGTAGCCGCCGTTCACCCCGACCGTGTGCAGCTCCAGCAGCTCACGCGCCAGGTTCTCGTTCAGCCGCCCGCGAAAGCTCTTCTGCTGATCGAGGTAGACGAGCATCACCGGGCTCGACATCGCCGTCCACAGCAGCTCGCCGAACGGCGCAAGGCCGACGTCCTGATAGCGCCGATGATCCCCCCACTCCGAGGTCATCCCGGTCTTATCGGCCCAGGTGCTGAAGTGATTGTCGAGGAACAGCGCGAACCGCTCCCGAAGCGGCTGATCGGTCGTGAGCGCGATCTGCAGCGCCAGCTGCTGCGCCTGGTACGGAATCGCCCCGCCGAGGTCGGCCAACGCTCGCCCGCGCGCCACCTCGTGCCCGACGCCGACGGTGAACTGAGACTCCACCCACGCGGCCTCGCCGTGCAGAAGAACGTCCGCGAGTTCACCCGGATCCGGCCCGAGGCCCATGCGATTCAGAAGGTGCACCGCGCGCGGAAACGCACCAGGCGCCGCCCCGTCGTTCCTCTCGCGAACGGTCACCGTCCGCGACACCGATTCGGCCTCGTTCCGCGCCTCGTCGAACACCCGCACGGCGAGGGTGTGAGTGCCAGGCGCAAGGTCGCGCGCCAGGAGCGGCAGCACCGCGTACCCGGCTCCGCTCGGAACGCGCGCGAACGCCGCCACCGAACGTCCGTCGACCATGAGCTCCGCCGTGGCCACCCGTCGATCGTCGAACACGTCCGCGACCACGGCGTCGAGTTCCGCCTCGACCGTCGCGCCGTCCGCTGGATAGAGAATCTCGACGCCTGGAGGCGAGAAGTCCCTCTTCGGCCGCGCGTCGAGTCGCTCGAGAACGAGGCTCCGCAGGTAAAGCGACGGTCGCTCGGACGCGGCGCCGTCCGGCTGCGGCTCGGCTTCCACCACGACGCGCTTGGAACCCGCAGGCAGCGACAGTTCCCCGATCGAACGCTCTCGCCACCAGTCTCGTATCTCCAGCGTCTCCGTCAGGAGCAACGGCCGCTCACCACGGTCATCCGGCGCGCCCTCCACCCGCACCGTCACGAGGCCGTGGTGCGGAGCGCCTGGCCCGCGCGCGTCGATTCGCAGCTCGCACCAGCCCTCGAGATCTGCGGGAAGCTCGAGAGAGCCGCTGACCTCGCCCGCGGGTTGCAGAAGCGCCCCGGTGGCCAGCCAGCGCTCGTCTTCCATCCCGAATCGCAGAACGCGCGTCGGCCCCGGGCTCCCGGTCGCCCCACGAACGAAGAGCGTCTGCGCCGGCGTGACGGCGACGCGCCCGCCGATCTGCTCCGCCCGCAGCTGAAACGTGTGCTCGCCCGGCCCCAGCTCGGCGCGCGAGATCTCGAAGATCGGCTCCGTGGCCTGCATGGTCTGTACGGCCTCGCCGTCGACGAGAAGGTCGACCCGCGGCGCCGGCAGCGAATCGCCACCGCGCCAGCTCGTCAGTCCTTCTATCCGCAGGTCGCCGTTCATCGGCAGTCCATCGAAGACCTCGTGGAAGCCCACCCAGAGCCCGTCGGCGAGCAGGCCAGACGCCTCGTCAGGGGATCCAGCCGACGACCCGGACATCATGCTGGCATCCATGGACGAGGCCATCGCGCCTTCCATGCCCATCATCGAGCCAGAAGCCGTGGACATGGCCGGCGCCACCACGAGATCCACCGAGTCGATGTAGAGATGGCGCTCCTCGGCCCGCCCCTCGCTCACCGGATTCCCGAGGCGCAGGTGAATCGCGTGCTCCCCGGCCTCGAGTTCGATCGGCAGGCCAATGGGCAGCCGCTGCCAGGACTCGGAGACCACGCGCACCGATCCAAGCCGCGGCTGGTCCGTATCCACGGATAGGGAGACCGAAGGAAAAGCCCCCGCCCCGATGCGGCCACGCATCGTCGCGAAGACCTGCCAGCTCCCCGCCTCCGGCACGTCGATGAACGCGAGAGCGGTCGGTTGGTAGCCGCGCAGCACCACGGCCGCGCCGCCGCTCGCGAGCGGATCGCCCGAGACCGGCGGATGGCCGCCCCCGAATTCGTCCGGCCTCTCGCGCTGAAGCGCGGCCTCCGCTTCAACGTGAATCCCGCCCCCGGAGTGCACGACCCGCACGAAGAGCGACTCCTCGCCGTCGCCTGATCTCTCTTCCCCCGCCATGCGTACGCGCAGGAGCTGGGGTCCCTCGGGGATCGCGTTCGCGTCGATCTCGAAGACCCATCGCTGCTCCGGCCCACGCTCGCTGGCCACCCGTCCCGACGGCCGCACCTCGCCGATTCCCGGCACATCGAGGATGGGCTCCGTCTCGGCCGTGGGCACTCCGGGCCGCGTCGCGATCTCGACGCCGATCGCACACTTGCCGGAGAGAACGGCCCCCTCTGCGGGCGCGACGAACGCTGGAATCGCCGCCTGCGCTGACGTCGCTTCCGGCAGCGACCGAGCGTCGAAGCGAACGCGCGCTCCGCCGACTTCCAGCTCACCTCCACCGGCGGCGAGAGCGCGAACCGCCAGGCTCCCGAACCTCTGGCCGGCGAGGATGCGGGCCGTACCGAGGGGCACCACGAGCGACGCGTCGCTGGACATCACGGGCCACTCTCGATCTTCTTCTGTGGCCCCCGCCGCTTCGATGGCGATGACCTGACGGCGGTTCACCCAGAGCCGCACGGCTTCCCCCGCGGGAAACGAGATGTCCGCCGTGGCGGGCGTCACGATGCAAACGGACAGCGGAAGGCCAGCGAAGAGGTGAAGCATGGGGTGACGCGGAGAAGCCGACGGGGACCATCCCCCGCCGATCTCCACTGTACCCGTTCCCTCCGCTATTCGTGGTGCAGCTGGACGCGCGCCCGCAGCCCGCGGGTCCCCGCTCCACCGATCTCCTCGAAGTCCAGCGATCCATCGAGGCCCCGGAGGCGCTCCAGCGCAGGCGGGAGCAGCGGCCCTTTCTTCGCCGCCGCTGGATGCCCGAACACGGTGCTTTCCATCGTCTGATCCTCGTCATTCCAGACGTATTGTCCGCCGCCCGCGCAGAGCAGTTCGATGCCCCACTCCGCCTCGTGGAACGCCGCGGGGTCGTCCACGCCCGCTTCCTTCCACTCGTTCAGGATCGGCAGATTCGCCCAGGAACGGTTCCGCAGCTGTTCGCGCGCCGCCAGCTCGAAGAGCTCGACCGCGAAGGCCTCGCGAATCCCCGAACCCACGTGCAGGCCGGTGCTCGCGCCCGTCCAGGGCGCCTCGCCCGAAGCCGCCACGCCGCCTGCCTCCGCGGCTTTCCGGGCGACGGATCGCCCGATAGCACCCCGAATCACGTTCTCCGAGAGGCTCACCACCCAGGCGCCCGGTTGCGCCACGTAGTAAACCGATGGGGTTCCAGGGAACGCGCTGGTGTCGGAGGGCACGATCGCCACGTACTTGCGACCCTCGTGCTCGCGCGTCTGGTACTCGAACATCCCGGGCACCGCGTCCTCGACGAAGGCCCGCAGCCCCGTGAGGAACGCGGCGAGCTTGAGAGGGCTCTTCACGCCGATCTCGACCCCGATGGGTAGGCCCGGCAACATTTCCTCCGAAAAGTAGTCCATGTCATCGAGACGGCTGATTCGCTCCAGGTAGTCCTCGTCCTGATCGACGTAGACCGCGATGTGCTCGCCCACCCAGTCGAGGTCGAGGCGACCGTTACCGGTGCTCCCGATGAATCCCGTCAGGGAGCGGTACATGCGGCTCCTCGTGTCGATCGCCGAGACCCAGTGCAAGATCGCGTCCGCGTGGTAGTCGCCCGCGCCTGGCTTCAGCTTGACGTCCCCGGCGATGTCCATGAGTTCGCGGTAGTCCGTGCGGACGACGAGCGGCACGAGCGTCAGATCGACGGATAGCGTGCCGTCCTCCACGTCGAGGCTGATCGCGATCGGATCGAACGCCGTGGTCCACTCTGCCTCGTACATCTCGCGCCACTGAACGTATCCATTGCGCTCGGACTCCGTCACGAGATCCACGTCGAGCTCGGCGATCGGCGTCAGGAAGTCGCTGCGCCCGTAGACCGAGTCCATGGCGAAACCCGTGTCGTAGGTGATCTCTCCGCCGCCGCGAACGGCGAGTTCGCGGCGGGCTTCGTCCTCGGCGCTGATGCCCATTCGATAGCCGAGGCGCCACGCGTCAGCGTCCGCGAGAAGAGCGGCAGCCCGCACCCTGCGCGACGTCGCGATGCGCCACCGCGCACCGGACCAGCGCCGGATGGTGGCGTCGCTCACGACGAGGAGCGCGTCTTCCCCCGCACCGTCCTCGCGCGCGACCGGGTAGCGATGCCGAAACCACCGGTACTCGGGCAGTTCGTCGAGCGAGACGATCTCTCCGCGGTCTGCCTTCAGCACGCGCGCCACCTGCACCGGCGAGTTGGCCACGATCACGAAGCCGCTGCCGGCGGCCAGGTAGACCGAGAGCGCCCGATCCCGGCTAACGGCGGCGGTCACCGACGCGCCCTCGATCTCGAGGTACTGAACGTCGACGCCGAACTCCTTCGCCGACGCTTCGATCCGCGCCAGCATCATCCCGCGAATCGCGGCGACGCTCCCCTGGAAGAGCACCGCGACGTCGCTGCCCGTGCGAAGGTAAGTGTCCGAGCCCGTGACCGCCACGCTCTCGACGAACTGCGATCCGAACGTACGCGCGAGCCCACCGAGGCTGAGGCACATCTGGGTCTCGTAGCGCTCCCGCACTCGAGCGTTCTGACTGCGTCCCTCGAAGAGCTGAACGAGCGGCGCGGAGTCGTCGTCCACCTGGTCCGCCACGCGCAGGAGCGCGGCGAAGCTCGGGAAGAACGCCGCGTGCTGATCGTGGGGAATCGCACGACCGAGGGGGTCGAGGGCGATCTCTTCACCGCTGTTCTCCAGGGCTTCGACGAGCGGCGCGAAGTCCATCTCGGGCACCTCGACGCCATCGAGCGTCGACAGCTCGATGAGCTTGACGCTCGGCCCCGTCGTCTCCCGAATCACGTCATCGAGCGCGAGGTTCTCCGCGAGCGCACGCCCTCCCGTGAACATCGCGAACGTCTCGCCCACGTCGCGCGACCGGCGGCGCTCCCCGCGCTCCTCGGTCGTCGCGGGTCCGCCGAGCGAATCGGCTCGACGCCGGAACCAGGCGGCCCCCGGGATGGACTCCGAAGCGAGCGCGCGGTAGCGACTCGCCTCGATCTCGCGCCATCGAACGTCGCTCCGCTCCGCGGCAGATGCGGGAATCGTGAAGGGATAGGCCTCGAGTCCGTGCTCGCCGAAGTCCGGGAGGTAGAGCACGCCTGCGGTCGGCGCCGCTTCGTCCAATTCGCCGGCTGCCCTGGCCAGAGCCAGCGAGCCGCTCCGGATGCCTTCGAGCGAGAAGATCTGGTCGTCCGAGGCAGGCAGCTCCACGGTGGCGTGCCAGCCGTGGATGACGGCGCGCGGGAGGAGCGCAGCCGAAGACGCACCCTGGAGCCACATCGAACGGCTCCAGGCCGGCACCTTGTCCCCGAAGTCCAGCTTCGCCACAGGAACGGTGAAGCGGAGGATCTCCGTGGCCTCGGCCGTCCCCACCGCAGCCGCAGCCCGCTCCGGGAGCTGGCAAGGAGAGGCCGCGAAGGACGCGGAGGGCAAGACGCTGGCACTGGCCAGCCCGAGGTACGTGAGGAGTTTCATGGCTCCCCCATGTTCGACTGTTTTGCCCGATCCTTCGAGCATTCATCCGAAGCCCGTCGATCAGCCTTGTGATGTGACGGTCATGGCGGCCCCCAGGGCCCTCCGGGCGTTGCCGTGGGCGATCGCCGCCAGGGTTTCGTCGTCCACCCCGCGGTCGGCGAGGGCCCGGAGCAGCGTCTGATAGCCGCTCGCGTCTTCCAGGCCCGCGGGCCGCCGGTCGATCCCGTCGAAGTCGGAGCCGATCGCCACATGCTCGGGGCCGCAGATCTCCAGGGCGTGGAGCGTGTGGCGCACGACATGCTCGATCGGGAAGGGCGGCAGGCCCTTCTGGATCGCGTCCCCCTGGAGGAGCAGCCGCTCCGTCGCGCTGTCCGCGGTCACGGCGCGGTAGGCGTCGGTCTCGCGGAAGGCCCGCTCGGCCTCGCGTTCGTCCTCGCTGAGGAACGCGGTCGCGAACGGAATCCCGAGGACGCCGCCGCAGTCGCGCAGCGCGCGCAGCTGGTCGTCGTCGATGTTGCGCGGATGAGCGGCGATCGCGCTGCAGCCCGAGTGGCTCACCATCGGCGGCGCCGCCGCGCACTCCAGCGCATCGTAGAACGTGCGCTCGCCCGCGTGACTGAGATCGACCAGCATCCCGAGCTCTCCCATGCGCTTCACGACCTCGCGACCGAAGGCGTTGAGCCCCTCGGGCACGCCTGCGCCTGCGCCGTCGCGGCACGATCGCGCCCAGGAGAGATGGTTGTTCCAGGTCAGCGTCATCACGCGCACGCCGCGGGAGGCGTAGTGCTCGAGCTGGCCGAGGTCGTCCTCGATCGCGTGCCCGCCTTCGATCGCCAGCACGCAGGCCACGGGATCGTCGGCGCCGCCCGCGAGGGCCGCGTCGAGCGCGTCGCCGTCGGTCACGCGTACGATCTTGTTCGGGGCCGCCGCGAAGAGGTCGTCCGCCGCGTCGAGGAGCGCGTTGGTGCGCCGCTTGGAAGCGCCGACCTCATCGGCGTAGGGGCCGTCGACCCAGGCCGTGAGGACCGCCGCGCGGAGGCCTCCCCGCGCGCCCTTGGCGAGGTCGAGGTGTCCGTGGGTTTCCCCTGAGAGGTCGTGGCCCATATCGAGGGCCCGCTGGAGCGCGTCGCAGTGCGCATCGAAGATCGGGAGCATGCGGGGCAGGATACGTCCATGGGCGCCCCGTCGTGTACAGTTCTACCCCGGTGATCCCGGGCGCCAACGTCGCGGGCGCTCGCCTCCCTTCCCCCTTCTCGATCGCCTCCATGCATCGCTTCCCCCACTTCACGGCGGCACGGCTCCTCGCCGCCATCCTGCTCGCGTCCAGCTCCGTCCTGGCAGCCTGCGGCGGTGCCGCACTGAGTGACTCGGCCCAGCGCGGCCGAAAGGTCTTCCTGGAGTCCTCGAAGCCGAGCTGCGCCTCGTGCCACCAGCTCTTGAACGCGGGCTCCCCCAAAGGCTTCGGGCCCGACCTCGACCTGCTCCGGCCCACGCGTGAGCAAACGGTCCAGTCCGTGACGAACGGCGTGAAGATCATGCCGCCTCAAAAAGGGATCCTCACGCCGGAGCAGATCGAGGATGTCGCGAGCTACCTTCTGGAGGTCGCAGGGAAGTGACCTCGACGAGCGCCGGGCCAGCCACGGTGCGTCCCGGCGCTGGGTTCCCGGCTCCAACGGGTTCGGGATGGCGTCGGCGCGTGGCGGTGGCCGCCGTGGTGATGGGCCTCGTGGCCCTCTGGGCGTTTCGGCTCGGGCCGCCGAACGGCCTGAAGCGCACGTCCTACAGCCAGGCCGCCGCGACCGCCGAGCGCCGTGTGCTCTACGAGCTGGGACACTGGCCGTGGGCGTATCTCGACAACGCCTCGTTCGGCTACACCGACATGCACGAGTGCCGTGCCATCGAGCTGGAGGGGGTCGTGTGGCAGGGGGCCCCGGGGCGAGCGCGCTGGAGGCTTCTCCACATGGGCGGCGCCGAGGTGTTCGTCGATGGAACGAGCGTCTTCCGGGCGCAGGAACTGCTTCCCCTACGTTCCGAGCCCCAGGTCGATGAGTTCGACGTCGAGTGGGACGGCGAGGCCCTGGACCTGCGCATGGCGATCGCCGTGGATCCAGGACGCGCGGACCGGTTCGGCCACTATCGTGTCTGGCTGGAAGAGCAGCTCGACGACGGCGCATGGCGGCGAATCCCGGAGCACAGGCTGTACGCGCCGTCGCCCGCCGCGCGCCCGACGGCGGCGAGCGCGCGCTCGGATCGGTGGCGCCATTGGACCTACCGCGTCGCGGCGTTCGGCTTCCTCCTCTCCCTCGGGCTACTCGTTCTTCATCGGCTCCTCGGGGCCGCGCGCGCACGCCCCGCGCTCTTCACCATCGGAGGCGTCGCCTTCGTGGCCGCGGCGACCGTGCGAGCGCTCGTCCTCTTCCAGCAGGCGGCCAGCGAGCCTTCTCTCTGGGCGCTCGCCCGCCAGACCGACAACTACCTCATGTTCGCGCGCGCCGAGCTCGCGGGGTCCCGGTCGGCGCTGCTCTTCAGCCCAGGAACGACATGGTGGCTGCTCGCGCTGACCGAGCTCCTGGGTCCGGACCTGCCGCGCATGCTTGCGACGTCGGCGCTCTTCGGCGCGCTGGGCGTGGGCGTTCTCGCCTACGGTACGGGCCGGATGTTCGGCCGGAGCGCGGCGTGCGTAGCGGGCGCGGTCGGAGCGCTGTACGGGCCGCTGGTCTATTACCAGACGACGCTCCAGGCGGTGGCGCCGCTGACGACGTGGCTGTCGTGTTTGCCGCTCCTGCTCGTGGGTCTTGCCGAAGGACGAACGCGTGGGAAGGGCCTCTTCGGTGGCTCACTCATCGGCGCGGCTGCGCTCGTGCGACCGACCGCGCTGGCGCTCTTGCCCGCGATCCTGTGGGCGATTTTCCGGCGCTCGACCCTGAACGAGGTGGAGCGTGAGCCGCGGAGCGGAGGAACGACGGCCGCTCTCCTCATCCTCGGGCTGCTGGCGGTGCTGCTGCCCCAGGTCGTGGCGAATCATGCGCGGAACGTCCCGAGCTTCATCAGCGCGAACGGGCCGATCAACCTGCTGATCGGGAACAACCGCGACTCGGACGGGACCTATGGGCTGACCGATGGGTTCAAGGAAGCGCGGAGCTGGAAGGTGCGGAACGGACATTCCACCGCCGAGCAGCTCCTGCGCGAGTTCCGGATGGATCCCCTGCGCGCGGTCGAGCTCCAGGCGCGGAAGGTGGGGCTGCTCGTGACGCTCGACGAGGCCAGCAACGCAATCAGCTACGAGGACGATGGGCTCGCACGATCGTCGCTCCTGCGGCTGCTGTCGTGGGACGGGCGAATAGGGATGCCGCTGATCGCTTGGTGGGGCATGGCCGGGATCCTGATGGAGCTCTGGCGGCGTGGACGCGGAGCTCGCGCGGCGACCGAGGCGCTGGCGATGTGCGTGGTTCTCTACGGACTATCGACAGCCATCGTTCTTCTGGAAGGCCGGATCCGCGCGCCACTCTTGCCGCTGCTGATCCCGTTCGTCGCCTCGGGACTGGTCACGGTGGTGACCAGAGCGAGAGCCTGGCTTGATTGGCTGCCGCAGCTCGCGGCCGCGGGAGCGGCGACGCTGGGGCTTCTCTGGTGCGCCGAAGAGCTGCCGCGCAAGCGTTACCTGGACGCGCTGCCGTCCGATGCGACGCCCGTGGACATCCGGATGGAGAATGGGCTGGAGCTGGTGGGGTGGCGGATGAGCTCGTCGCTCCCGGTGACGGGGGGCTACCTGCATCTCGATTTCTTCTGGCGCTACGGAGGTCCCGGGGCCTCGGGGGTGTCCGGTGACGGAGCTTGGTCCCCCGCGATCTGGCTCGGGCTCAGCCGAGCGGACGCGGAGAAACCGTTCAGGCCGCGGGTGCTGAAGGTGGGCGATCGGACCTATCCCCACGAACCACCGGTGGACTGGCCGGAGGGAAAGCTGCTCTCCGAGGGCTACTACCTCGCGATCCCGCGCGGCGAGGCAGGGCGGATCGAGATCGAGCTGGCGGAGGTCATGGGGGACGGGCGGTCACCGGTCCGGAAGCAGGTCCTCCTGGCGATGGACGTGGAGCCGCCGGAGGTGCCGTTCTCGGCGGCTGGCGCGGCGAAGAAGTAGGCGGGGGCTGACGCCGCCACTTTGACAGTCGCCGAACTTCCTTGAATCGCCGCTGCCAGGTTGGCAGCGGAAGCGAAGCCCAGGCCCAGGCCCGTCACGTCGGCAGGAGCCGGTCCCATCGCCAGATCGGGCCCGTGGCCTGCCCCAGGGACGCCAGGGGGGACGAAAGCGGGCGCAGGAGGGGTCTTCGAGGCGAGGTCTGCGGGCGCGTGGGGCCTGCCCGTGCTGTTCCGGCACGCAGTTTGCTTCAGGGAGCCCGCGGGGCACCCCACCCTGCCCCATCCCATGGAACATCGCATCCTCATCGCAGACGACGACGCCGACGTGCGCCACGGAGCCGCCGAGTTCCTCGGTGCCTCTGGACTCGAGGTCATGCTGGCGGGTGACGGCGAAGAGGCGATCTGCCTCGTGCGCCGGTCACTCGAGCTGGGGAGGCCCCTGCACCTCGCGCTCGTCGACGTGCACATGCCGCCGCCCATGGATGCCGCCCCCGTGAGCCTGGACGGGATCGATGGAGGGCTGGCGCTCTTCTCGCTCCTCCGCGGAAGCCGACCCGAACTCCCGTGCATCCTCTGGTCCGGGGAGGCGTCCCAGGGCGTCGAGTCCTGGGCCCTGCGCGAGGGCGCCAGCGCCTTCCTGCGCAAACCGGTCAAGCCGCTGATGCTCCGCGAGGAGATTCAGCGTGTTCTGAAACTTCACTGGGGCGCGGCTGGCTGATTTTCAGGCCAGGCAAGCTCCCCACTCTCATCGACTGACCCACTTACTTTTCTCTTCACTGCTATCCAAAGGGCGCGTTCTTAGCGCCCGCCCAAAAGACATGGCCACCAAGACCAAGAAGAACGTTGCCATCCGCCCCCTCGGTGACCGCGTCCTCATTCAGCGCGTTGAGGCTGAAGAGAAGACCGCCGGCGGCATCCTCCTCCCCGAGAGCGCCAAGGAGAAGCCCAAGGAAGGCCTGATCGTCGCCATGGGTGAGGGCAAGACCCTCGAGAACGGCGAGCGCTCGACGTTCACCGTCGCCAAGGGCGATCGCGTCCTCTTCACCTCGTACGCTGGCACGGAAGTCAAGTACGACGGCGAGGACTACCTCATCATGCGTGAGGACGACATCCTCGCGATCGTTGGCTGATCGAGCCGCCCCTCTCTCCCTCCCTTCGTACCCACACGCATATCCATGTCAGCCAAGCAGATCAGCTACGACGCAGCCGCACGCGAACACATTCGCGAAGGCGTGAAGAAGCTCGCTCGAGCGGTGAAAGTCACCCTCGGGCCCCGCGGCCGTAACGTCATCATCCAGAAGTCGTTCGGCAGCCCCACCGTCACCAAGGACGGCGTCACCGTCGCCAAGGAGATCGAGCTCGAGGACGCCTACGAGAACATGGGCGCTCAGCTCGTGAAGCAGGTGGCCCAGCGCACGAACGAGGCTGCCGGCGACGGCACCACGACCGCCACCGTCCTCGCCGAGGCCATCTTCGAAGAAGGCCTCAAGAACGTCACCGCTGGCGCGAACCCGGTCGCCCTGAAGCGCGGCATCGACGCCGCCGTCAAGGCCTCCATCGCCCAGCTCGAGAAGATCTCCACGCCCATCAAGGGTCACCAGGAGATCGCTCAGGTCGGCGCCATCGCCTCCAACAATGACGCCGAGATCGGTGAAATGATCGCGCGCGCCATGGAGAAGGTCGGCAAGGACGGCGTCATCACCGTCGAGGACGGCTCCGGGATGGAGACCGAGGTCGAGTGGGTCGAGGGTATGCAGTTCGACAAGGGCTTCCTCTCCCCCCACTTCGTCACGGACTCGGCGAAGATGGAGTGCGTCATGGAAGACGCCCTCGTCCTCGTGCACGAGAAGAAGATCAGCTCCATCAAGGACATGATCCCGCTGCTCGAGCAGGTCGCCCAGGCCGGTCGTCCGCTCCTCATCATCGCCGAGGACGTCGAGGGCGAGGCCCTCGCCACCCTCGTGATCAACCGCCTCCGCGGTTCGTTCCCGTGCGTGGCCGTCAAGGCTCCGGGCTTTGGCGATCGTCGCTCGGCCATGATGCAGGACATCGCTGTCCTCACCGGTGCCACCGCGATCATGGAGTCCACGGGCGCGACCCTCGAGGGCGCTACGATGAAGGACCTTGGCAAGGCCAAGAAGGTCATCGTGTCCAAGGACAACACCACGATCATCGAAGGTGCGGGCAAGAAGGCCGAGATCAAGGGTCGCATCGACCAGATCAAGGGCGAGCTCGAGAACACGAAGTCGGACTACGACGGTGAGAAGCTCCAGGAGCGTCTCGCGAAGCTCTCGGGCGGCGTCGCCCAGATCAACGTCGGTGCAGCGACCGAGTCGGAGATGAAGGAGAAGAAGGCGCGCGTCGAGGACGCGCTCCACGCCACGCGCGCAGCGGTCGAAGAGGGCATCGTCCCCGGCGGCGGCACCGCGCTCCTCTCCTGCATCGCCGTGATCGAGAAGCTGAAGCTGGAAGGTGACGAGCGCGTCGGTGCGATGATCATCCGCCGAGCCATCGAAGCCCCCCTGCGCCAGATCTCGGCGAACGCGGGCCTCGACGGAGCCGTCGTCGTCCAGAACGTGCTCAACAAGAACACGCCCGGCTGGGGCTACAACGCGGCCACCGAGGTCTACGAAGACCTCATCAAGGCCGGCGTCATCGACCCGACGAAGGTGGTCCGCAGCGGCCTCCAAAACGCCGCCTCGGTCGCCAGCTTGCTGCTGACGACGGACGCCCTCGTGAGCGACAGCCCGAGCCACGAAGAGCCGGCAGCCGCCGGTGGTCACCACCACCACTAGAGCGCTCTGAGTGCCAAATGAGAAGCCGCACCGGGATCCGTCCAGGCGCGGCTTCTCTTGTGTCAGCGCGGCGCGATCTTCTGGCGGTACCGTACCCGACCCAAATCCGCAACGTTTCCGGCGGAGAGACAGCCCCTCGCATCGCCTCTCGACGAGTACAGGATCGCTTGAGATGGGGAAGGTCCGACCGGTAGGTTGGGAACAGGCTTGGATCGCCGACTGGCGCATCGCTCACCCGCGCGAAGCGACGCGATCAAACAGGGTGTCTTGGTTGATAGGCGACGATGGACGAAACTATCTCCATGAGAACGCCATGGATTCAGCTGCTCGTACCTATCCCCCTTTCGATCGTCCTTTGCCTCTCGGGCATCTCCTGTTCGCAGGACAACGAGGCCAGAGAGGAGACCGCTGATTCCGCGAGCTCCTCGGCTGTACTGACAGGCGAATGGAGCCTTGGGAAGCCGCTCACGTCGGAACAGATCACCGACATCGTGGGAGACAAGGTTCCGCGGTTCGGAGACCTCGAGCCGGGGACTCTGCCCGCCAAGGGCCCCCTGGCCGTGCGCTTCCCGAACTTCACCGAGTTCACCTTCGAGGACGTGAGCGGGTGGACGCTGTCGGTCAACAAGGGGCAAGAAGGTCCGAAGCGCGCTCCCTACCTGCAGCTGGTAGCCACGCGCGGCTCGGAGCGGCACGTGGTCGACGACCAGAGCGCTGGGAACAACGAGCTCACGATCGATGGAAAGACCCGATCCGGCACCGGGTTCCTTCTCCTGAAGTCCGAGGAACTGCGCAGCTACAGCTCCAGCAACATCCTTCTCGAGCTTCGGGAGCAGCTCGAGGCTCCGGGCTCCTCGGACGATTGAGTTGGGTGCGGGTACCATCCCCGGTCGTCCCTCACCCCGCTCGGAAGAGCTGCCCTCGATCATGCTCCCCCCACGAATGGCCCACGACTGGCCGACGACCATCACCGCGCTCCGCGAGCGTCTATCGGCGACGTATCAGCCTCTCATCGAGCTCGCCCGCTCCGGCGCTCCGTGGCTGGCGGCGCGGCCCGAGCCCGCGGGCTGGACCGGGGCTGAGGTGCTGGAGCACGTCGCGCTGACGGATCACTTCCTCCTGCGCCTCGTCCAGAAGATCGGCGACAAGGCTGCCATGCGTGCTGAAAGGGGCAATGCGTGGCCAACGGATCCGCCGGAGTTCGACCATCTCGAAGCGATTGCCGCCCGTGAGCATTCCTGGCCGCACCCGGAGCACATGACGCCGACCGGGGAGCTCGACCTCGCAGAGATCGCCCGACGGCTCGGCGCGGACCTCGCGTTCGCCCACGCCTGGCTCGACCGGCAGCCTTCGGGGGAAGGCACGCTCCACCGGATCCGCATGTCCGTCGTCGGGGACGCGGGCGCCGAGGACGACCGTCTGCACCTCTACCACTTCCTCGCCGTCATCGAGCTTCACGCGCGCCGACACGGTGCGCAGCTCGCACGGCTACGGAACGCCGCTGAGCAGAAGTAGGCGTCACCCGGAGGCGGGCCCGTCAGCGCGGGCCCAGCACCTCGTCGACCAGCCTCTGCAGTTCGCCCAGGAAGTCGATCTGAAGCCCCTCCTGACCGAGATCCGCCTCGTCTGCCTTGGCCTTCGCGCGAGCGATCATGTCCCGGATCTCGTCAGCGGTCGGCTCGTCGTCGATCTTGACAGATCCCCGGTCACCCACCTCACCGATCGCACCCAGCAAGTCGTCGTAGTCGGCCTGGGTGAAGAGGTGCCTCGACATGCCGTCCGCAAAACGCGACATCTGCAGCACGCCGTCGGCTTTCTCCTCGGGCGAAAGCTCGCCGTTCGACTGGATGAGAGTCTTGGCGGTGAGGAGGCCGCCGTAGGCCAGGAGGTCCGAATCCTCCAGCGCCTTCACCAGCTTGCCTGCGTCCATGATCCCGATCTCCCCGGACTTCACGCCGTCACGCAGCCGCAGGAGGAGCTCGTCCGCCTCTTTCCTCTCGGCCGGGTCAAGGTCCATCGTCGCCGTGTCCGCGCTGACCCGTGCATAGATGTCATCTGCGGCGGCGCTCATGCCCTTCTTCAGGACGAAGTAGCCTCCGCCCCCCATCAAGGCTCCGAGCAGCAGCAGGCCCACGCAGCCAAAAATGAGGCACGAGGCGGCGCCGGACTTTTTCTTCGGAAGCGGATCGTCCATGGGCTGGAGCGGCGGAGGAGTCGCGGGCCGGGCGGAAAGGAGTCGCGCCATCCTATCGGGCGCGGCGCAGGCGAAACTCCGAAAAACCACTGCGGACGCCACGTGGCCCCTGCGCAGGGGCGGTCACATCCGATGTGACCCATCCCCGAGCACCGATTCCATGCAGCCAGTTTCTTATCGATCCCACCTTGCCGTCTTTTCCCTGATCGCCGTCCCGACCGTTCTTCTCGCCGGATGTAGCGGCGGCGGAGGAGGCGGGACTGGCGGCGGGCCTGGCGCCTCCGGCCTCACCAAGACCCTCCAGGAACTCGGCGTCTCCACCTCCTCCTCCGCCCGCCAGGGCATCGACGGCACCGACCTCACCGACGACTACGCCCCGTTCGGTGACACCTGGGAGATCGCCAAGACCTCCGAGCTTCTCGTTCTCGGGGCCACCGTCGCATCGAGCACCGAGCGCTTCACGCTCCTCGACCTGACCGACGACCAGGGGAACGCCGCGGAGGAGGTGCTCTACTCGCTTTCGGCATCCAACGAGAGCTGGATCAGCGGTCCCAGCAACACCGGCAGCTTCAACTTCCGCGACGAGCGAGCGGTCGCGGCGGCCGATATCGACGCCGACGGACTAGAAGAAATCGTCGTCGCCTACCTCAACGGTGGTGAGATCCGGGTGCGGGTCATCCAGGACGAGATGGAAGGCTTTGCCGAGACCGACTTTCAGGTCGGCTTCGAACCTGGCATCGAGGACCTCACGATGCAGGCGGCGCGCCTCGACGGCGACCGGCGCGACGACCTCGTCATCGGCTACACCGCCAACGACATCGACGCCCGCGTCATGTTCCTCCAGACCACGACGACTGGCTTCACCGAGATCGGGAATCGCCTGAGCTTCACCAGCACGGTCCCCAGCCCGACGATCACCATCGAGCTCTCCGCCGGCAACGTCGACATGGATCGCCAGGATGAGATCGCCGTCGTCATCAACGAGAGCTTCGGTACCACCAACGGCCCCGACGGCGCTAGCCGCTTCACCTTGATCGACGACGCCAGCGCCGGCTTCGCCACGCTCCGAGCGCTGCAGAGCGCCAACGGCAACGACCAGGGCGGGTTCCCCCGCACTGGACTGCAATCCACACCGCTCCTGGTCGACTTCGACGGCGACGACCGCTGCGAACTCGTCATCGCCACGCGCACCGATTTCAACAGCAGCTGCGACAGCGACGGATACTTCTTCATGGCCTTCGAGGATAGCTTCTCCGGCGGCGCGTCCCTCGGACATCAATACTTCACGAGTCGCTTCAGCAGCTGCGCCAGCCCCATGAAGCCCCGCGTGCGCGTCCTTCACGCCAACGCCCTGGACGTGGACGGCGACGGCTTCGACGAGTTCCACATCAACCAGTTCGTCTTCGACGACTTCGCCAGCAGCGCGCCGTGGACCATGGACCCGGACTACCAGCTCCCCGACGACGTCGTCTGGAGCCAGAACGACTTCGGTGCCTTCACCCAGGGAACCAGCTCGATGGTCACGGGCGAGTTCACGGGCGACGACCGAGACGACATCGCGGTCTACCGCCAGGACGGCAATGAACTGGTCGTCTGGGGCCGTTCCGCGCCCGACGCCACGATGCTCGAGAAGCGCACCGTCACCACCGCCTTCGCCAACTCCCAGAACTGCGTCTTCCCCATCCTTCTCCCCGTCAACGTCGACCTGGACAGCCCGGTCCTCAGCTACTCCGACGGTGCCTACGAGTACGTCTTCTCCGAGCCGATCGTTCTCGCCGTCCTCGCGGCCGCCCCGTGCCGCGAGGGGATCGGCCAGAACCTCGCCGAGTGCTACACGATCTTCGGCAACACGACCTCCAGCTCGTCGGAAACGGAGCGCGCCGTGTCCGTGAAGGCCAGCGCCACCGTCGGCATCAGCCTCGACGGCGGCATCAGTCAGTCCGGATTCGAACTCACCGCCAGCGCCTTCGCCGAAGCCACCAAGATCACCAACAGCTCCTACCGCGAAGAGCGCACCGTGCTCTACCGAACGGGTGTCGCAGAGGACACCGTGATCTTCACCACGATTCCGATCGACCGCTACACCTACACGGTCCAGTCCCACCCTGATCCCGCGCTCGTCGGTGAACAGGTCGTGGTCAACCTCCCCCGCGATCCGATCACCCTCCAGGCCGACCGCGCTGCGTACAACGCAGCCGTCCAGCCGGGCAGCCTCCTCATCACGGACCAGATCCTGACCCACACCATCGGTGATCCCTCGAGCTACCCGACGCGCGCGATGAAGAACTCGCTCATCAGCACCTACGGCGGCCTTCAGTTCGGCCCCCAGGCCGTCGGCATCGGCGCCGGGTCCACGAGTCTCACCCTCCAGGTCGGCGAGGCCTGGGGCCAGGGCGGCGCGCTGGAGAAGGGCTTCTCCGTGGACCTGGAGACGACGAGCGGAGCGGTCCTCGCTGGCGTGAGCTTCGGCGCCTCCGTGACGAACACCGTCGTGGTGACGAGCGGCAGCGAAACCACCTACGGAGCGTCCGTGGGCGCCATCGACGCGGCGAACCACGCCTCCGCCGGCTACTCCTTCGGCCTCTTCACCTACGTCCGGACCGACCCGACGACCGGCCAGGACTACGAAGTGGTCCAGTACTGGGTCGAGTGATCAGCGGTTCGCCGCGTCTCCCATCGGCGTGATCGGCTCGATCTTCTGCCACTCCTGCGTCGACCCTATGTTCGGGTTGAAATTCGCATCGTTGGTGAAGAAGAACGAGTCGCCGCCGGTGGTGTACACGTGGTCGTAGCTGGAGTCCAGCGACCGAATCGATCCGTCCGGCAGCGTGTAGTCGTCCACCCCGAGGATCGTGTTGCTCCAGGCGTGCGAGAGGCGGCTCTGGCTCGCCTGGCTCTCCTCCCAGCTCTTCTGGTTCGACTCCATGATCTCTGCGTTCGTCTTGCGCATGATCTCGCCGCGCTTGCGCAGCGCCGCCAGGTTCTCCATGTTCGTCTGGTGCTGCATCCTGGAGATCTCCTGCTGGTTGCGAATGACCTGCTTCTGGATCTCGTCCACGATCGCCTTCCACTCGCGCGTCGGAGTCAGCGAGTTCGACACCGTGTGGAGCATGGCGATCGACGCGTCCAGCGCTCCCACGGGCGCACGCAGGCCCCGCACGTCATGGACCGCCCAGTCGTAGGTGTACATGGACATCCCCATGCCCATCTCCCCGCCGAAGCTCATCATGTAGTACATGAACGTGAACTGCTCCTCGTACGCGCGCCCGCCTTCGGTATAGCGCACGCGGATCATCGGAACCCCCACGCGAACGTTCGCACGCATGCCGGTCGACCCGCCCTGTCGGTTCATCTGCTCCGCCTGCTGGATGAGCGGAGCGAACAGCTGGCGGTACTGCTTCGCGACCTCCTCGACCTCACCCACCGACACGATCTGGAAGCCTGTCGCTTGCGGGTGATACGCAGGGAAGAGCGTGTTCGCGAGGAAGTCCGTCGGACCTTGTCCGGGCGGCATGAACATCTTTCCGCCCGTCATCTGCCCGATCGCCGGCGGCGTCGGCGCGCCGGGGTACTGCGTTCCCTCGAAGTAGGTGAAGGATCCGTTCGGGAGGTACTGGACGTGCCGCCCGTCCGGAGCCGCCGCACGCGCGTCGACGCTGACGTACGCCCAGGTGCTGAGCGGGTTCCAGGTGACGCCGCCCGCGAGGTCCCAGCCGTCAGGCAGCAGCAAGGTGTGGGACTCCATCTGGCCCATGAGTTCGTCGCGGAGCGTCGTCTTCGTCATCTTCACGGCGTCCTTCGGCGGGCCCTGGGTCGACGGCGCTGGAGGGGTTTCTCCAGACTCCTCGACGGACTCCTCGACCGACTCCTCGACGGACTCCGTCACGGACTCTTCCGCGGATTCGTCTGCGGAGTCGAATGCGCGCGTGCTCCTCTCCGCTCGGGGAAGCTTCGGCAGTGCCCGCGCAGGCGCTGATCTCCCCTGGAGCTCATCGAGCAGCTGCGTCTTTCGCTGACGCGCCTCGGCCTTCTGCGCCTCCGTCATGTCCCCTTCGCCGATGCGCAGGTTGTTCGCCGCGTTCTCCTGCTCCAGGTCGGCCGCAATCGATGTCCAGGCCCAGCCCTCCACCATGTCCTTCGCTCGCCCCTGACCCGTGAGGTACGCGAAGCCCACGTTGGTGGCACCGCCAGGATTCCCGGCATAGGCCGCGAGCATGAGGAGATCCGTCGCCTTCACGGGATCGCTCGCGAGCCCGCGTCCCTGGAGGAGCATGAGGCCGAGGTTCTCCATCGCCACGCCGAAGCCCTTCTCCGCGGAGACGAGGTACCAGCGTTCTGCCGCGACTGCGTCCTTCGGCCCGGCAAAACCCATCTCGTGGATCCGCCCGACGTAGAACGCCGCCGCGCCGTCACCCGCTTCGGCAAGCGGCAGGAATCCACGCAGGGCCCCCGCGTAGTCTCCCACCAGGTAGAGCGCGTCCGCCGCCTCGAAGGCTGCCGATCCCTCGACGGCTTCGTTCTCTCCTTCCACACCCTCGGATGCGCCGGCGGGCAGGAACATCTCCCTCGGCACCTGGATCTGAACCACGCCATCGATCGAGCGCCGATCCCGCTCGAGCTTGCCCTCGATCAGCCGCTGGCGCGACCCCGCGCTCTTCACCGCTTTCGGGAAGCGCTCCTCCAGCCGCTGCAGGAGCGCGGACGCCCCCTCGACGCTGGCCGCCGACGCGATCCGCGCCCACGCGAGCGCCGAGCTTTCATCGCCGGACTCGGCCATCGCCTCCGCCAGCGCCAGAGCGGACCGCTCGTCCCCGAGCTTGAACGATTCGTAGAGCCAGCGCTGGGTCTCCTTCGCCGACCCCTCCTCCGCGGACAGAGCCCGGGAAAGCCTCACCATGGCCTGCGCTGCTTCGACGCAGTGGGCCCTCGCGGCCTTCGCATGGTGCTTGGCGGCGGCGCTCAGGTCCGGACGACCCAGGCTGCCGAATTCATACATGCAGCCGAGGAGGTACTGCGCTGTCGCGTCGTCGCCCGCGCGCTCCAGGACCCGGGCCGCCTCCTGGAAGCGGCCTTCCCCGAGATGATCGAATGCCTGATTGACGAGGCGACCCGGCTCGCCCTCGGTGATCGAAGTCTCGCTCTGAGAAGGGACGGAGGCCGAGGCCGCCGCGGGAGGCGCGCTCGCTCCGAGGAGGCAGACGGCGGTTCCGAGCAAGGAGGCCGTCAGGGAGGAAGTCACGGCGGCAGGTACGGTGAAGATCAACATGGCTCAGATCCTGGGGGATGGGTTCGGGGGTCCATGCGCTGGGAGCCGCGCAGCACTGCCATGGATCCGGAGATTCCCGCGTCGGCAAAAACTCTTGCAGAGCGCACGTCGCTCCTGCGCGGGAATCCGGATCCAACTGCGGCTCGTTCCGCTAGCATGAAGGACACTTCACAACCCGGCGTCATGGAACAGGTAGTCCCCCTCAGCCTCGTCATCGTGAGCGCTCTTCCCATCGGCACGACGCGACTTCCTGGCCGCATCGATGCCTTTGGTCGTTCGAGCGGCCTCACGGCCATCGATCCCCGCCATCGGCGTGGGAAGGGATACTCCGTCCCCGGGGCGCTGCGCGGTGTCCTGGGGTCGACCTCAGGGGACGATGGCCGGGGGGAGGCGATCGGTCGATGAGAATCGCGCTGCTCCTCGTTCTCCTGGCATCTGCTCCCCTGGCCCACGCGGCCCTGCAGGGCCCGGCGCTCATGCGCACCACGATCTCCGTGGCCGACGGGGCACCCAGCAACACGATCAACGCCCTTGGCTACGACGACCAAGGGTTCCTCATGGTAGGCACGACGGCGGGCCTCGCCCGGTACGACGGCGCCCGTTTCGAAACGCTCCTGTCCGCGGATCACGAGGGCCTCGACGGCGACCGGATCATCGCGCTCCACAGGGACCCGAGCGGCAGGGTCTGGATCGGAGCCGCCCAGGCAGCTCCGTGCGTCCTCGAGAACGATCGATTCCGCCGCATCTCCGAGGCCGAAGACCTGCACAGCGTTCGTCAGTTCCTCGCGACGAAGGACGGCGCGCTCTGGCTCGTGGGCCACAAGCTCGCGCGCTTCCATGACGACGAACTCGAGGTCTTCGGGGAGGAGAGCGGTCTTCCTGGGGGGCCGCTGAGCCGGCTGGTGGAAGACGGCGAAGGATCGCTTTGGATCGCCACGCGGGAGGGGGTGTTCAAGCGCGACGCCGACGGATTCCAGTGTGTCGATCACCGCCGCTCCGTGTGGCTCACGACCGACTTCGAGGGTTACGTCTGGTCGCAGACCGCGTCGGGAGACGTCGTATCGCTCAGTGGCCCACCAGCGGAGACCCTGTCCCTCGGCCAGGTTCGCCTGCAGGACGAGGTCCCCCACAAGGGCGCGACGCGCCTTCTGGCGACGAGCGCGGGAGTCTTCGCCATGTGGCGAGGTGACTCCCCGGAGCAAAGGCTCCGAATCGGAACCGAAGGCATCGCGCAGCTCGACGTGCCGCGCGGCGTACGCTGCTTGCTGCAGGGATCCGGATCGGTTCGTGACCTATGGATCGGCACCGAACTCGATGCTCTGCAATACGTCGAAACCAGCAGCACCGTCCTGGTGGACCTCCACCAGGACTTTCCGAGATGGGCCGCGGCCCATGTTCATCCGCTGCCCGGAGGAGACGCGCTCATCCTGGGGGGGGATCGACAGGTTGCTTTCCTGCTTGACGAAAAGGGCAAGCGAACGCCCATCGAAGTGATCGACCCGAGCGACTATCACTCGAACAGCTCCGCTTCGACCTCGGGGGTCACCTGGCTCTCCACCCGCGGAGGTCTCGCGCGCTTCGAGGACGGCATCCTGCTGCCGGATCCACGCTGGCGAGGCCCTGCAGGACCGATCATCGCCTCCCCTGACGGCGATGTTTGGCTCGTCTTTCAGGGTCGACTCGAGCAGGTCGAAGCGGGTCGCGGATCCTCCGGCGAACTGGCGAGCTTTCCTTTGCCCCCGTCGGGAATCGTGGCGCTGTGTTATGCGCGCGGCGCGCCCATCGCTGCCAGTCGGAGCGAGCTTCTGAGGCTCGATACGAAGTCGGGAGAGTGGATGACGATCGCGAAACTGGGTCAGGCGAGCGTTCGACACCTGCGACCTGGTCACGGCGGGGAGATCTGGATCAGCACCTACGGCCAGGGACTCTTTCGCCTCGGCGCGGCGGGCCCCCTCGAACACTGGTCGAAGGCCGCCGGTCTACCCGATCCTTTCCTCGCCTGGATCGCGCCCGTCGATGACAGCGGCTACCTGTGGGTGCATTCCAACGCCGGAGTGATCCGCGCCTCGACCGCGAGCCTCGACGCCCACGCCGCGGGCAAGACCATGACCATAGAAGCTCAGACGTTCCGGGTGCCGGAAGCTAACGGAGCGCTCGGCGCGGTCCTGGCGAATGGTGCCATCGCGCTTCCCACGCTCGAGGGCGTCGCGATCTTCGACAGATCTTCCCTTCCGCCGCCGAGCGCTTCACCGCGCGTGTTGATCCGAGGACCTTACGTGAACGGCGCTCCGATGAACGAAGCCGGTCACTATCGCGATTCGGTGAACGTCCTCTACGAATTCACCGCCCCCATCTTTCCGACGTCGAGCCACGCCTCCTTCCAGTACAGGATGGTCGAGTTCGACGAACGGTGGATCGATGCAGGCTCGGCTCGAGCGGCGCGCTTCCCGAACCTCCCGAACGGTCGGTACACGCTGGAGGTGCGAGCCCGCACGCCCACGAGCACCTGGTCGACGCCGATGCGCTCCAAGACGCTGGTGATCGCCCCCTATTGGTTCGAACGGGCCTGGGTTCGATGGTCGTTCGCTGGAGCAGCGCTGCTGGCGGTGCTTCGCCTCTTCTTCCTGCGCAACCGCTCGCTCGGGCGGCGGAACTTCGCTCTGACCCAGGAGGTCTCGCGGCGCAAGGCGATGGAGGCGCGGCTCGGCGCCAGCGAGCGACGCTTCCGCCGCCTCTTCCATACGGCGCCTTCAGCGATCCTGTCCTGGACTCCTTCCGGATCGCTGGCCGATAGAAACGAACGCGCGGATGAGCTGTTCGCCTGGGGACACGACGAGGTCGTCGAGGGACATCCATGGGAGCTCTTCGACGACGAGGAACTCGGCAAGGACGCCATCCAACGGGCGTTCGTCGAGTGCGAGGACTTCAGCCTCGTGGCCATGACGCGCGTCGGTGACTTCCAGGTCAAACGCTGTCGGTGGCACTTCGCCCCGACCCGCTCCGAGTCGGGAGAGGTCACGTCGATCATCGCGATGATCAGCGATCTTTCCCGCCGGGACAAGGATGCGAGGACGCTCGCCGACCTGCGCGAGAACCTCGTGCGCGCCGAGGAATCGGAGCGCAGTCGGATCGCGCGAGAGCTGCACGATGACCTGTCCCAGCGCCTCGCGGCGCTCGCCATCGAAGCCCACCTTCTCGACCTCAAGCGCCCCTCGAACGGTCCGACCGACGAATCCGGCATGACGGAAACCGTGCGTTCGTTCCAGAGCGAGATCGAGAACGTCGCCACTCATCTGCACACGCTGTCGCGACAGCTACACCCGACGATCGTGGACGACCTGGGTCTCGTGACCGCGCTTCGCTCGGAGTGCTCGCGCCGGAATCGAACGGACAAAGCGCCGGTCGAACTGGCGATCGATTCGGGCGTGGAGGAACCACCGAAGGAAACGGCCCTCGCGCTCTTCAGAATCGCCCAGGAGGCGATCCGCAACGCATCGCGCCACTCGGGCGCGACGTCCATTCACGTCACTCTGGAGGTGAACGGCGACTCCCTGGAACTCTCCGTACGCGACAACGGCAAGGGCATCGGTCGCGCCGAGTCGCCCGCGGGCAAGGGGGGGATCGGCATGAAGAGCATGCAGGAGCGAGCGCGGCTCGCCGGTGGAGACTTCTGGGTCACGTCGAACCCGTCTGGGGGTACGTGCGTGACGGCCAGGGTGCCGCGCCATGCGGAAGGGCTCCGCCGAGCGATGGCGCTCCGGGATGACTGAGGATTCTGGCCTCACGGATGGAAGGAGGGGTGTGGGGCGGGCGGCCCGTGGTCTACCCTGAGTCATTCATCCAGCTGCGTCGCCAGCGCGCCCACTTCCTGAGGGCGGCCGCCCTCTCCTTGGGTTGCGCTCCACCCACCGAACCTTCCATGACGTCCAACGAATCCGTGAGCGGCGCCAAGCCCACCCCACCGATCAGCCTCGATGAAGCGGCCGCCGCGATCCTGCAAACCGGCCGGTTCGAAACGGCCACCTTCGCGCTCGGCTGATTCTGGGGCCCTGACTCCCAGTTCGGGGGTCTCGAAGGCGTGCTGCGAACGCGCGTCGGCTACGCGGGCGGAACCACGCCCGATCCCACCTACCACTCGATCGGCGATCACGCGGAAGCGATCGACATCGACTTCTACCCGACGGTCACGCGCTACGAAGAGCTGGTCGCCGTGTTCTTTCGCAGCCACAACCCCTGCCGTGAGGCATGGAGCACCCAGTATCGCTCGGCGGTGTTCCCGCGCTCGAAGGAGCAGAGAGAGGCTGCCGAAGCGGAAGCAGCGCGCGTGGCTCGAAAGTCGGGAGGCGCGATCGAGACCGGGATCGAGGACTTCAGCGGATTCACGCTCGCCGAGGACTACCACCAGAAGTACCGCCTCCGCCATGTGCCGCGGGCGCTGGCCGAATTCAAGAAGCAATTTCCTTCCGAGGAAGCCTTCCTCGGCTCCGTGGCGGTGACCCGAGCGAATGCGTTCGCAGGTGGATACGGACGCACCGAGCAGATCCGAGATGACCTCGGCCGTCTCGGCCTGAGCGAAGAAGGCCAGGAGGCCCTGCGGCGAGCCGCGAGGTAGCGGCGCAAGCTCGGAGGGGGCCTCCTGGAGTCGTCAGCGGCGACTTCGCATGAAAATGGTGCGGGTTTGCCCTTGGCGTGTAGGCTCGTATAGGTCCCGCGTTGAACGCGGGTCTTGCACACCTCTAACTCTCAAGCCACTCATGCTGAAGAAAGCTCTCATGGGCGCGGCAGCTGGCGCCTCGGCGCTCGCCCTGCTGGCCACCTCCGCGATCGGAACGCCCAGCGTTCCTTTCTCACCCGGCTGATGAAGCGGGCCCTCTGTGTCGAGTTCGCCACAACCCACTTCTAACGCTGCCCCCGTCGTTCGCGGCGCCACTGCCAAAGCCATCCTCAAGCTGACCTGGGACTATCCGGTGTACCAACCGGAGACCAAAGAGGTCACGGAGGGGTCCACTGCACGAAGCGTGCAGCGCGCCCTTTCCCGAGAGGAAGCCATGAAAGCCATTGCGGGGAACGACCCGCGCCCGCTTCTCGTGCTGCGCGAGTGCAAGGTCTGCAACGGCACCGACGATGCTCTGCTCAAGGGCGGCGTCGACAACGAAAAGACCTTCTTGCTGGCGCGCTGGTTCCACTGCGTCAAGCTCCCTGTGGACGTGATGGAAGAAGACCATCCGTTCCACAACGCCTTCACTCTCGAGCAACCGGAGCACCTCTTCGTCTGTTCGGCCGATGGATCCAACCACGACCCTCTCGAGTCGGACACGTCGCGTGTCAAGCTCTGGGAGTCGATGAAAGGTGTCATCGCCAAGGAGTACAAGGGCAAGCCCGATTCGTCCGTGAAGAAGATCGCCAAGATCATCGACAAGATGGACGTGATCGACGAGCGCTACCTCGATCTCAAGGCCTCCCATGACGCCATCCTGGAGAAGGACGGTCCGGACTCGCGCAAGCTCGCGAAGTTCGTCAAGGAGATCAACAAGTGTGAGTCCGAGCGCCTCGAACTGAGCCAAGAGATCGAGAAGGCCACCCAGCTCGAGCTGAAGCGCCAGGCGAACGCGAAAGAGATCGCCGACGCAGCGAAGAAGAACGAACTCTGATCGAACCCGGTCCAGCGGAGGCGCGTGAAGCGTCTTCGCTGGCAAGATCGAGAGTCCGTGGATCTACAGGGGGCGGCGGGCATACCAGTGCGCGCCGCCCTTTCCATCCTCCCTTCCCCCGGTTGCCCCCATCACGCCTTGACTCGCCACCGCAAGCCCCTCATCGCGCTCGCCGCTCTCTCCGCGCTCTGCCTCTTCTTCGCCTCCAGCGCGATCGCCCAGCAGCAGGGCGGAGGCATGGAGGAGTTCGAAGAGATCGATCCCTACACCGAGAACGATCCCGCGAAGTTTGCCCTGCTCGGCTACTCACAGGTGGGCTCGTTCGGATGGGCCTACGGCGAGCGCACCGAGAACGTCCAGGCGACCATGGGGGGCCTCGACTTCCTCTGGGTCGAGACCGAGCACTTCCGGATCGGAAGCAGCCTCGGCACGTACAAGATCCCGAACGACCGCGAGGAGAAGGACAAGCTCAAGGAGGAGTTCAAGCAGCTCAAGAAGAAGCTCGGTCGGTTCAAGGCACCGAAGAAGGAACTCGACCCCTGGATCCGGCTGCACCTCTACGCCCAGCGCGCCGAGAATCTCTACGCGGACTACGTGAAGGAGTTCGGCCTCGAGGCCATGGCCAGCGACAAGGAGAAGCCGTACCTCGGTCATCCCAAGCGTTTCCTGCTCTTGATCTGCGAACGCAAGAGCGAGCTGGGCCGCTACCTCCGCGCCTACGAGAAGGCCGAGAACGAATACTCGTTCACGTCCGGGAAGGTCGGCGAGACCATGCTCTTCGCGCTGAACAACGAGGTGCTCGCGGAGGCGTACAAGGACCAGGAAGTTCCGCAGCCGATCGACAGCATGCTGCACACGCGCGTCGTGGCCGGCCTGGCCAGAAACTTCATCAACGGCCACAACGAGCAGCTCTTCAACGCGCCCATCTGGCTTAGCTACGGCACGGGCTACCACTACGCGCGCAAGGTGGACCCGCGCTGGGTCCTCGGCGGCCCGATGGCGCGGCCCATGACCGACGACCACCACGAGTGGGACGAGCGCGTGGCCAAGCTGGTCGACAACAAGTTCTTCGCCAGCATGGCGGACATGTTCCGCTGGCTTCCGGGCGCTGAGCTGAACGAGCGCGATCACATGGTGATGTGGTCCAAGGTCGAGTTCATGATCCTGGATCTCGAAGGAGACCTGACGAAGTTCCTGAACGCCGTCGTCGTTCCGTTCCCTGGCTTGACCGCCGGCTCCGAAGAGGAGCTGGAGAAGCGCCAGGCCGTGGCGTTCGCGGGCAGCTTCGACGTGGACGCGGCGGAGTTCGACGAGAAGTGGACCGAGTGGGCCGAGGATCGATAGCGTCCGTCGAGTGAGCCGTTCGACGCCAGGACAGGAATCCGGAATCCGGGAAGTCGACGAAACGCCTCAGCGAAGCGTCAGGACGCCCACGTCCACGACCTCTCCCGCCGAAACGTCGCCGAGGCGTTTCGTCGACTTCTTCGGGGGGCCGGTACCGCGGGTCCGGGCCCCGATCACCACCCGAGCCAGCGCTTTCCCGGGTCGCAGGAGCAACCAGCGGAACCGTCCCTCGCCGTCGGTGACGAGCGTCCACGCCGTGCTCGCATCACCCACCACGAAGAGGTCGATCGTCTGATCGGCCAGCGCCGAGCCCTCGGCGTCGACGCAGCGACCGGTCACGATCAATCCCTCATCGAGAGGGAGGTCGATGACACCCGTCGCGGGCGCGTCCAGGGTGAGCATCCCGATGAAGCGACCGGGCGCGGCCGCCTCGCTGATGACGGCATGGAGCCGAAGGTCCTCCCGCCGTGACGCGTAGGGCAGACGGATGCGTCCTGCCTCGAAGGCTTGCGCCAGCGTGCGCTCGGAGCGGCTGCCGTCGGAGGCGAGGAAGACCTGGACCAGACCGGCCCAGTGGTCCTCGGAGAATGCCGCGTGCTGACAGCGTAGCTCGATCGGCTGCAAGGGCGGGAGCTCCACGTTCACGCGCTCGCCGCCAGGGGCGAGCGGCACCGGCGCGAGGCCGCCGACGGGGATCCTGAGAATCGCGACGCGTTCGGGCACCTGGTCGAGCCCCTCGAAGACCCCGGTCGCGACGGGCGGAGGCTCGTAGAGGGTGGCGAGGCCACGCTCGTCTGTGAACGCGCTGGAAGGAAGGGCGAAGGATTCGTCCGGGGTCGCCGGATCGGGCGCGGCGAGCGTCAGGGCCACACCGCGGGCCGGTGCGCCGCTCGCATCCACGACGCGAACGGGGTAGGCCGCGCGAGCGAGGAGCTGCAGCGGGACCTGCTCCTTCGGGGGAAGCGGGACCACGCGTTCCACCAGTCCGAAGAGTGCGTCGCGTCGCGCAGCCACGAGGAAGCCCTCCTCGCACCTGGCCTCGAAGTGCGCGAGCCCGCGATCGTCCGTCGAGAGGACCTCCGTCGCGACGGCGCGCGAGGCTTCGACCCAGTCACCAAGCGTCCGGCTGGCGATCACGGCACGCTCGGGGTCCACGCTGCGCGGGTCGACGAGCCAGACCTCGACGCCGGCCAGCGACTCGCCGCCTGGCCCGGTCACGAGGACCGTGGGACCCGCGGCCTGCCTCGCGAGGGACACGCGAGCAGAGGACGGGGCGCGCGGCGCCGACGGGCCGCCCTCGCGGTCGGCGCCCGTGGACGATGCGACGGGAGCGCTGCACGAGGCGGCCATGAGCCAACCGACCGCTGCGAGCGAGCGCAGCCGTGGTTTCGAACGAAGGAGGCTCAACGCCCTTTCCTCCCCACGGCTCCACCCATCGAGACCGAGATCATCGCCACGTCACCCGGTAGGTCGGCACCAGGCCCGATCCCTTCGAAGGCGGCCCCGCCGTCGAGCGGCTGGACCGTCACCCGCAGGAGCGTCTTCGGAACGATCGCCGTGAATGTGGCGCGCCCGTCCTGGAGCCGGGCGCGCAGCTTCGAGCCCGCAGGAGCGTTCTGCGCCTCGACGAAGACGTCGGCCTCGATGTCGAGCCGCTGACCGGTCGGGCTCAGCACCTCCACCACGAAGGACGAAAGCCGCGGCACGGTGAGATCGAGGGGCGCTTCCGGCGGAGCGTCGGGATCGAACAGGACAGGCGTCGGATCGGCGAGGCCCGGGATGGCGGCGCGAAGTCCGAAGCGCGTCATGTTCTTCCCGCCAGGCGATTGCACGCCGCCGCGGGGATCCCGGAATCGCACGGTGGCGTCCGCGCCGCTCGCCTCCCGGATCGCGAGGTCGACCCACCGCGCCGGCGTGTTGGCACCGGGCGTTGGAAGCTCCATCGTGAGAGCGATCGGGATCCCCGGCATCGGGGCCCCATCGGCGTCGACGGCCCGAGCCCGTACGCTGGAGTCGACCGCGAGCTGGAGCGTCAGGACCTCGGCGCCCTCGGCCGTCGGAGAGAAAGGTCGCGTGGCGAAGAGCCTGCCGAGAGAGGCGCTGGCGAGGAGCCCGCCGCCACTCGCTCGAAAGACCACGCGGCCCCGGCTGTCGGTCGTTTTCCTCGTCCCGAGGACTTCGAGGAGTTTCTCCGCGTCGGGATCGCCACCCGTGGCGCGGAGCAGGCTCGTCCTGTCCACCCTCTCCATGTCGAGGAGGAGCACCTCGACGAACGTGGCTGGCTCACCACCCGGCATGAGGACCAGGAACTCGAGATCGCGTAGCTCTGGGCCAGCTGCATCGGGATCGAGTGCCTCGGGATCGAGTGGCTCGGGATCGAGTGGCTCGGGATCGAGTGGCTCGCTAGCGGAAGGCCCGGCTGCCTCCGCCGGTCGATCCGCGGTCGCTGCTGCCATCGATGCAGACTCCAAGGAAGCTGCAGATTCGGACCCGGCCCGGGCGGCCTCGCCCCCGGAGCGTGGATCCGCGTGGGCTGATTCGTCGGACGAGCAAGCGGCGCCCCCGAGGACCATACCCATCACCCACGCGCGCATCAGGATCGTCGCCAGGCGCCGCTGCGGAAGCGAAGGCGAGACCGTACGATGCTGGAGAGTATTCATCATGGTTACGCAGGAGACGATCGGCCAGGCAACGATGTTCGAGAAACGACACGCCCATGGCAAGCAATAGCCTCGGGCGGAGTCGAGAACGTGGATCGAACCCGGCGTGGGCGGCGATCTGGATCCTGGTCGGCGCGATCAGCATCGCGCTCGGGGCACGCGTGAACGTCTCACTCGAACCGGTTCCCATGACCCTGCAAACGCTCGCGGTACTCGCCGTGGGAGGACTGCTCGGTGCACGTATTGGAGCAGGAGCCGCGGCGGCCTACCTCGCTCTCGTCCTCCTCGGCGCGCCGATTCTGTCCAACGGAGACGCGGCACCGGGCCGTGCCTTCCTCGAGCTGAAGACGGCCGGGTACGTGGTGGGCTTCGTCCCCGCGGCCTTCCTGTCCGGTTTCGCGGGGCGCGGCGTGCTCTTCTCGCTGATGGTGATGGCGACGGCCCATGCGTTGATCCTCGCGCTCGGAGCCGCCTGGCTGGCGAGGTTCGTGGGGCTCTCCGCTGCGATCGAATACGGCGTCACTCCGTTCCTCTGGGGTGCGCTCATCAAGACGGTCGTCGCGGCGGCGCTGACGGAGCACTTTGCCCAGAGGAAGACCCCGTGAGCCCGGGCAAGCCTCGGGAGAAGTCCGCGCCGGAGCTGCTCCAGGACATCCGGGTTCAGCGGGTTCTGGCGACGGTGGATTCCATCCCGAGAGGAAGGGTCGCCAGCTACGGTCAAGTGGCCGAGGAAGCGGGCTTGCCGCGGGCGGCGCGCTTCGTGGGATCGACGCTGAGGCGCTTCGTCAACCACAGCGGCGTACCCTGGCATCGAGTGCTGGGATCCGACGGAACGATCCGGGTCGCCGGCGGCACGGCCAGGGACCAGGCACAGCTCCTGCGAGCGGAAGGCGTGGCCGTCAAGAACGGCCGAGTTCGCCTGGAGGACTGCGGCTGGGATCCCGAAGACTGACGCGAGTCCGTCCGTCGACTGAGAGCCGAAGGACGACCAGGGGGATTAGTGCGGATCGTCGAGCCGATCGAGGAAAGGCGCGACCGGTGAAAGGCGGTCGGGCGCCGCCGTCATGATCACGAAGAGCTCGCCGCCCTGAACGACGTAGAGGCCCAGCTGGTCGAACCGGGCCGCGAGGGAGATCCCTTCGTCGACCGTCTGCTCGATGGCCCAGCCCGGCTCGGCGTGATCCCCTAGCGGATCGTAGCCGGTGATCCGATGGTGCCATCGGCCTTCTTCATAAAGGACCCGGGCCAGGGCTCGGTCGGCAGCCGCACTTCTCTCCAGAGGCCAGAGCTCCCCCGTTGGAGCACACGCCGTGATGATGGTGAATTCCGCCGGCCATCGCTCGGGCCGGGCCACCACGCGGAATCGAGTGGTGTAGTATTCCGGCGGAACGGAGCCGCCGAATGCGTGTTTCTTCATGAGACAGCCCCCCTCCCCGGGCGGACTTGGCGTCAAGCCAATTGGAGTCATACCCTTCCTTACAAGCCCGACATCTTGCCAGCCTTCATCTCGGTTTCACCCCCAACCTGGGGTCTCCGCGGTATTCAATAGGACCGGGTCGGACGTTTCCGTCGACCCAGCCTCCGTTCTCCCAATCACCATGAAGAATTCTGCCTTTTTGACGCTCTGTAGCGTTGCGTTTGCGACGCACGCTGCCGCCTCTGACATCGACGCCTGGACCCAGACCACGACCTCCGGAATGGAGATCCGGATCGACGTGAGCGGCCAGCCCAACGCTCCTTTCGCGATCTGGTCGGGCTCCACGATGGATGCCCCGGTGGATCTCAGCACGTCGGTTCCGATCGGACGCGGCATCATGAACGGAGTGGGTCAGGCGAGCCTCGTGCTCCCCGTCCCGGCATCGATGCCCGCCAACTTCGGCGTTGAACTCTACGTCCTGACGCGTGAGCCGAACGGCTTCAGCTCGACGGGAACCTGGGTTCCTCTTCAGGGCAACGGCGGCACGCTCTGCCAGACGTTCGACCCGAACTACAAGCTCGGCGTTGCGGACCCGCAGACAGGCGAGTTCATGAGCGACCAGTGGAGCGAGATCAGCATGACCATCGCCGGTCTCGGCAACAACGGGCGCCCGGACGAGGTCATCGTCTTCGACTCCGCCAACCCGACGGGCAACGACACGGACCTCATCACCCCGGGCTACGGTGCGAACAACACCACGGGCCTCGGTAAGGTTCTGATCCTCCCGACCGATATCACGGACGGAAACAGCGACGGCCTCGTCGATGTTCCGGACGACAGCATCGACGGCGGCGTCATGCGCTTCGACTTTTCGGAGCCGTACCGCATGTGCTCCGCCACGGTCCTCGACATCGACGACAACCAGCTTTCCGAGCTGCGTTTCTACGTCGGCGCGGCGATGACGCTGGAGACGATCCCGCTCATGAACCTCGGGGACAACTCGATCCAGACGCTGACCTTCGACAAGCGCGACGTGCGCCGATTCGAAGTGGCCTTCGGTGGCTCGGGAGCCCTGGCTCGCCTCGGGATGGTTCCGTGCCCGCTGAACATCAACCTCGACGAGACGCCGTTCGGCGGACCCCGCGCCGAGCAGATGGGCACGGTGATCACGAACCAGTACCTCGACCTCGGTGTTTCGATCTCCGCGAACAACAACGTGGCGGGTCACCCCAACAAGGTCGTTCTGTTCGACAGCGAAAACCCGACGGGCGGTGACTTCGACCTCATGACCCCCGGCCCCGGCATCGGCAACACCGAGGCGCTCGGCCTCGTGCTGATCATCGCCGAGAACGACGTGGACGCGAACAGCGACGGCCTCATCGACTCGCCCGACGACGAAGCGGGCGGCGGTCAGATGCTCTTCGAGTTCACCGAGGACATCATCGTGTTCAACGCCAAGGTTCTGGACGTCGACGGCCTCGAGCGCGACGTGTTCACGTTCTTCGACGAGTTCGGCGCGGTGGTCGACATCCTCGAAATCAACGCACTGGGCGACAACTCCGTGCAGACGCTTTCCCCGGTGGCGCCCATCGGTGCCGTCCGCAGCATCCAGGTCAACTTCGTTGGCTCAGGTGCACTGGCACGCCTGCGCTGGTGCCCGAGCTCGAACTTCTAAGTCGGCCCGTGCCTCGGAGGAAGCGTCGGCCCAGCTGACACCCCCTCCTCGAGTCTGGAGAACGCCTGGCTTCGGCTCCTGAATGGGAGCCGAAGCCAGGCGTTCTTTCGTTCTGGTCAGCGAAGCAGGCGTGGCGGCGGCCGCCGCCCACCGGCCGACAAAGCGTGTGGCCCGGCGGCAGGAGGAACACCTGGTGACTCCCCCGCCGCATCGGCCTCCTGGAGATTCCGCGCCCCCACGGCGGGACGGCTTGCGCTCATGGAGTCACCGGGGTTTTCGGTCGCGTCGGGCTCCAGGTGGTCTTCGTTTGGCTTCATCGAGGCACGCGCGCCATGACAGCGCGAAGGAATGGACAGCCGGTCTGTCCAGGTGTCCGCCCCGCTCTGCAACTCCCGGTCCGCTCTGCAACCATCCGCTTCGGCGTGGGTGAGAGACGATTCTTACCCCGGGAACGATCGTCCTCGGCGGGATCCTTCCGATCCAGATCGGCGATTCTCCGCCGAAAGGTCGAGGCATCCGCTGATAAAGTGCTCGGATGCTTCCCCGCGTGATTCTGGCCGCGCCCCGCCTCAGCTCCGCGCCGTGGCTTGCCGACCAGCTCCAGGACGAGTTCGAAGTCCTCGTGCTCCCGAGAGGCGCCGAGTGGATAGGTTGGATCCAGCAGCACACCGGAGACGTGCTCGTCATCGACCACGAACTCCTGGGGGCGACGCCCCTGGCGGCGCTGAAGAAAGCCGCGGCCGGTGGCACGCCGCCTCTGAGCGTGGCACTCATCGGAGGTCAGGGCTCCGAACTGGCTGAGGTCGAAGCCCGAAGGGCCGAGCTGATCACGGCCGGCACCCACGCCGTCCTTGGACGGACGCTCGAGAAGGGCGAGCTCCGGGACGCGGTCCGCGCCCTCGCCAGGCGGCGCCAGGAGGAGATCGACGCGACGGCCCAGCTCGCAGAAGACAGCAGCCGCCTGTCCGATTTTGCCTCGGAGTCCCCCAAAATGAAGGAGCTGCTGGCCGTCGCGCGGAAGGTGGCCCGAGCGGACACGTCCCTGCTCATCACCGGCGAAACCGGCACGGGCAAGGAGTACCTGACCCAGGCCATTCACGCCGAAGGTCGCCGCGCCAAGGGTCCCTTCGTGGCGATCAACTGCGCGGCAATGGCAGAGTCTCTCATGGAGTCGGAACTCTTCGGCCACGCGCCGGGCGCGTTCACCGGAGCGATCCAGAGGCGCCGAGGATGCTTCGAACTGGCGCACGGGGGGACGCTCTTCCTCGACGAGATCGGCGAGATGCCGATGGCGCTTCAGAGCAAGCTGCTCCGCGCGCTCCAGGAACGAAAGATCCAGCCCATCGGGGACGAAAAGGCCGTCGACGTGGACGTGCGGATCATCGCGGCCACGAACCGGAACCTCGAAACCGAGGTAGAGGCGAAGCGCTTTCGAGCCGACCTCTACTTCCGGCTCAGCGTCGTCACGCTCGACATCCCTCCCCTGAGGGAGCGGCGCCAGGACATCCTCCGCATGGCCCAGAATCACGTGGAGCACTTCGCAAGCGTGCTTCGTTCGAACGTGCAGGGATTCGACGATGCCTCGCTGGCGGCGCTCCTCGTCTATCCCTGGCCTGGCAACGTCCGGGAGATGATCAACTTGGTCGAGCGGGCGGTGCTGCTGGCCGATGGGACCTGGCTGGGTCTGGAAGACCTGCCTCCGGCGGTCCGCAGGTATCGGCAGGGTGCGTCCCAGGAACACGTCGGGGTCGCGGGCGCGCCTCCCGAGCTCGACGTGTCCCCATCTCGGGGCTGGAAGGAAGCACGGGACGAGGTGCTCCTCGACTTCGACCGACGGTACTTCACCGCGCTCCTGAAGACGACCCGCGGCAACGCCGGCGAAGCGGCTGACCTCGCCGGCATCCCGGCCCGCACGCTGTACGACGCTCTGAAGCGCGCGGGCATCCGGCGCGAGGACTTCCTCGCCTGACCGGTGAAATCGGCGGTGTGAATCCGCCGATGGGAAGCCCCGTTCGGTGGGCGTCCGCCGACGGCCCGCTCTTCCCCGGGTGGACCGCCTCGATTCCGCGATTCCCGAGGGGCCGCCGGGGTCCCCAGGACCCTGGCACGCGCTTCGCATGGGACATGGGCAGGACGGTGAAGTGCCGTCCTTCCCCTTCGATCCGAATGGATCACCCCCGCCGCCATGAATCGCCCCATCGCCCCCACCGTGTTTCAACGCTCCCTTGCCCAGGGCCTCTTGGCCCTTGCCGCAACCTCGGCCGTGGCCTCCGCCCAGTCCTCGTCGATCACCGCCTGGTCCCAGACGGACGCCGTCGGCATGCACGCAGTGCTTCGCCTCAGCGGCGCCGCCAACGCTCCCTTCGCGGTCTGGTCTGGCCTCGAGCAGGACGCGGCCTTCGACTTCACTCAGTCGACCCGCGTTGCAGGCGGCCGGTTCAACGGCCTCGGTACCGCCGAGATCCTGATTCCCCTGGGTGCGACCGCTTCGATGCCCGCGAACTTCGGCGTCGAGCTCTATCTCCTGACCCGCAAGCCCGGCGGCTTCGACGCCGTCGGCTCGTGGCTTCCGCTGATGGGCCAGGGCGGCACCCTCTGCCAGGTCTTCGACCCGAACTACAAGCTCGGCGTCATCGAGCCGGTCGTCGGTGAGGTCATCGCGAACCAGTGGAGCGCCGTCAACATGACGGTCTCTGCGGTCAGCAGCACGAACACGGTCGCGGTCTTCGATACCGCGAACCCCTCGGGCGGCGACACGGACCTCGCGACCCCTGGCTACGGCTTCGGCAACGGGGCAGCCCTCGGCCATGTCCTCGTCATGCCCGACGCCCTCGTCCACACGAACGGCGACGGTCTCCTCGAGAACGTCTCGGACGACGCCGCCGGCGGCGTGATGCGCTTCGACTTCGCCGAGCCCTACCGCATGTGCTCGGCCACGATCCTCGACATCGACGACGCGAACTTCTCGGAGCTTCGCTTCTACATCGGTGACACGATGAGCCTGGAGACGATCCCGCTGACGAACCTCGGGGACAACAGCCTTCAGACGCTCACCTTCGACAAGCGTAACGTGCGCCGGTTCGAGCTCGTGCTCGGCGGCTCCGGTGCCCTCGCTCGACTCGGCATGGTGCCGTGCCCGCTACTCGTGAACCTGGACGAGAACCCCTTCGGTGCTCCGCGCCCGGAAGTCGCCGGTGACGTTCTCACAGGCCAGTACGCGGACCTCGGCGTCTTCTTCTCGGCCCAGAACAACGTGCCCTTCCACCCGGACGCGCTCGTGCTCTTCGACTCCGAGAACCCGACCGGCGGCGACTTCGACCTTCAGACTCCTGGCTACGGCCTCGGCAACACGGAAGCGCTCGGCCTCGTGCTCGTGATCGCAGAAAACGACATCGACGCAGGCGGCGACGGCCTGATCGACGATCCGGATGACGAGGCCCTGGGCGGCCGGATGCTCCTGGAGTTCACGGAGAACGTGACCTTCTTCAGCGCCCGCGTCCTGGACGTCGACGCACTGGAGCGCGACGTGTTCACCTTCTTCGACGAGTTCGGCGCCACCCTCGACGTGATCGACATCGGATCGCTCGGCGACAACTCGGTCCAGTCGATCGTCCCGGCCGCACCGATCCAGAACGTCCGGAGCATCCAGATCAACCTGACCGGCTCGGGCGCGCTGACGCGCCTCCGCTGGTGCCCGAGCTCGAACTTCTGATCGGACGCGAGGAGAGAGAGCCACCCCATGAATCGCGGTTCGCTGCGCTTCGTGGGGTGGCTTTCTCTTTTGCTATCGTCCCGGGATGACGACTCTCTCCCAGCCCCTCGCCGTCGCGTTCGCCCTGGCCATCTTCTCCGCCTGCACGACGGTTCCCGGCAGCCACGCCCCGGCCACGCCCCAGCGGCCGACGCTCTCCTCTGACACGTCCACGACACCTGAGGGTCGGTTCGAACTGGAGGCCGGCGTCGTGCGCGACTCGACGATCAGCTTCGACAGCCCGCTCACGCTGAAGTACGGCGTCACGAATCAAACGGAGATCTCGGCGGGCGTGGCGCCCTACCGGCGCGTCGATCTCGGAGCGACGGATGAGAACGGTCCCGGCGACGTCGTCTTCGCCCTGCGACATCGCTTCCGCGAGGCGACCGAGGATCGAGCGTCGCTCGCCGTCCAGGCGCTCGTCAAGATCCCGACCGCCGACGACCCCGTGCTCGGCACCGGCGAGGTCGATGCCGCCCTGGCCGGCATCGCCGCACAGTCCTACGACCGCTTCTCCGGCGTCGCGTACTACGCCATCGGCGCGCTGGGCGATCCGAACGGACCCGCCGACGTCGTGCACAACCTGGCGATCGCACTGGGAACGCCCCTCTCCGATCGATTCGGCGCGTTCGCGGAGGTCGCGGCGATCCTGGTGCCCTCGACCCACAGCGAGAACGTCTTCACCACGATGGGCTTCACCTACAGCCCCCAGCCGAGCCTCGTCTTCGACGCGGGCGTGGTCCTGGGCCTGAGCAACGAGGCGACGAACTGGCAGGCCCTGGTCGGCCTCACGAAGAACCTGGGCCGCATCAGCGCGACGACGAACTGAGCGACTCCGGAGAAGCCGGACAGGTCCTTCAAGCGGTCTCCCGGCAAGGCCCCACGATGTCACGTAGGCGCTCTGCCGCCGCGTGCCTCCCAGGCCTGTCGCGAATAGCTGATTCCGCCTAGCGGGCATGAGCTCTTCGCAACACGCTCTGAGACGAATCCGCTGGGCTGCGGGGTCTGTGCGAGGTCGACCGTCAGGGAGAACGCACCGAGAGCACCGGAGTTCTGAATCTGGCCAGGCCCGACATAGGGATGGGAAGGCCGGGAGATGACGAGCTTGGCCCTGGCCTCCGCCCTGGGAGACCAAGGCAAGACATGGAGTCGCGGAGGCGAAGAGTGGAGATCGCGGAGCCCTTGCCGGACGCTCGATCCGGAGGGTGGCCACAGGGGGAGTCGCCACGGAGGCGCGAGCTACGCCTGGAGAACCCCGGTGACACGCGGGATGTCGTGGATCGTGAGCAGTCCCCTCCCGCCACCCTTCATCCAACCCGTCCGCAGGAGCCAGCTCCGCGCCTCCACGCTCACGCAGTCGACCTTGGACGCACCCCGCCGCTCCGCAAAACCCCCGAACGACATCGCGCTCGAGCAAGGATCCAGGACCCCCAACCCGAGCCCGTGATGCACATCGTTCCTGAGCACGTACTTCAACACATTCCGCATCTGCGTCGGCGACGTGATCACCTCCAGATGAAAGCGCTCCGCGAACACGCTCCCCGGCCTCACTCGACCCCAGAGCCGATTCAAACGCATCCCCAACCCGGTATTCAAACTCGCCATCCCCTTCGAGAGGTCACCCGAGTTCTCCGCCTCCACGATCAGGTGCACATGGTTGCTCATCACCGAGAACTCCACGATGCGAACCAATCCACCTCGATTGACCCGCGCAATCGCCGCCTTCACCACCGCCATTTCCTCATCCATCCGAAGAGACCGAAACCCCTTCTTCGGCTTGATGGTGACGTGGGCCACACCGCCCTTCATCTCCTCCCGACTCCCATGGACTACCCGAGAATCCTCCCCCCTCCTCGGCCCACGCCGCTTCTTCGGCACCGCAAAACCAAACACGGCCTGCAAGACACCCGACCTCCCCATGCGCGCTTTCGCCATGCAAGATCATAGCTCAAACGAACAACCAATCCAACCCATAATGGCCTTCAAACCACAGTTTAAAGCCCGAACTCGGCACTTTAGCCAAATCCCCGACCCACCCCAAAACAGTATACTCGGCAGACCTTTCCCACCGGCCCACTCCCACTCCGCGCCTCCGAGCCGCCCACTCTTGCCTCCCCCTCACAAGGCGTGGGCCAGGGCCAAGCTCGCCCCCTGACAACTCCCCATGCCTCCCAAGGCCGCCGCGCCCCTCCAACCCTCCGCTCCCGCCCCTTCTTTGGTTGCATTGGTAGCAGCCCAGCCCCCCAGCCCCCCAGCCCCAATCCCCAGCCCGTCACGCCACTGAAACACCATCCCCCCACAGATTCCTCCGAAGATCCGAGAATGTTATCGGCTCATGCGGGTGAGAAAGGGGTCTGCCGCGCCGAGTTGACGGGTCCGAGGAACCGACCCTGCCCGGGGCGAGTCGACAAGACCCGCCCTGGACACCCGCTGTGGCTCCCGACCGCGCCTTCCGCCGGCGCGCCATGCTGGCGATGGGACAACAGGGCGCAAGGACTCGGCAGAAGGATTCGAAAGCACGAACCCCGTGGCTCGCTCCTCGCCAAAGGCGATGAGCGCATGGGCGATGCCCTGAATTTATCCGGAGAGGCGTCGCTCCCGGATCGAAGCGCGGTGATGGATGGTGGAACCCACCCCAGTCTCGCATCCTTCACCCTGGTGCCTCGCATGAACGCCTCTCCGAACCTTTCCGTCGACCTCGAGCAGCACGGTTCCTTCCTGCGCGACCTGGCGCGCTCGCTCGTAGGTGATCCTGGACTCGCCGACGATCTCAGCCAGGACGCGTGGATGGCGCGGGTTCGATCCGTCGAGCGCGGCGGCGCCCCCACCGATCCGACGGAGACGCGCCGGTGGCTCAGCACGGTGCTCCGTCGCGGCGCCTCCAACGTCCGTCGATCAGGCGTCAGGCGCGCGGCGCGTGAAGCCGTCGTGGCCCGACCGGAAGCGGTCACGGACTTGGCCGATGCGGCTTCGCGGATGGAGATCGCGGCGACGCTACTCCGGCTCGTGCGCCAGCTCGACGAACCCGCGCGAACCGCCATCATCGCACGCTTCTACGAGGGGCTCACCTACGAGGAGATCGGTGCACGCGAAGGCTGTCCGCCAAGCACGGCGCGGTCACGCGTCGGGCGCGGGCTGGAGGATCTGCGACAGCAGCTCGATCGGGAGCCGTCGGGCGGACGGGCGGCATGGCTCACGGCGGTCTCGGGGCTGGCGGTCCCGCCGAAGTCTGCGTCTTCAGCCGGTACTGCCAGCCTGACCACCGCAGCAGGCTGGATCGCTGCGGCTCTCGTGGTGGTCACCACAGGCGCGGGCGCGGCCCTGTGGCACTCGTTGGAGGAACCACGGGCAGCGCGGCAGGCCAGAGGAGATTCCACCATGGCGGTGACCTCGCCAGACGCTGAGTCCACGCAGGCGCCATCCCTGGCCCTAGCGGGCGTTCCCCACCTCGAGCCCACGGTGCAAGAGGGTCGCACCGCCATCGAGGTCACGCCGGTCGAACCGCCCCTGTCCGGTGACGGTGTGGTGTGGCAGCTCCTGGAGAGCGGCAAGAAAGCACCGTCGCCGGGAGCCATCGTCACCTGGAGCACGGTGGATACACCGACCCTGTCGTCGCGAATCGATGCCCTCCGCAACGGGGAAGGAAGGCTCGATGACCTGGGCTACGGAGGCGCGCCCGACGCGAGCGTTTCCGCGACCTGCCGCGAGGACGGAACCTATGACTGGCCGGAGGACAGGGACCCGTCCACGAGCGACGCGCCGCTCGTCATCGAGGTGCCCGGAGACGACGTCTACTCCGCCGTCCGCTGGGAAGGCACCGCGAGTGAGTGGAGCGCGCTCGAGAAACCCATCGAGATGGTGCGTCTCCCGCTCGGCACGTTCACAGGTCGAGTGGTCGATCTGAAGGGTCGCCCGATGGAAGGAGTGAAGGTCACCGGCGACCGGGGGTCCGGACCCCCCCGCCCCGCGGTGCTTTCGGACGGGGAAGGGTGTTTCTCGATTCCCTCCCTCGGCAGAAGCGGCTCGATCCTTGCCGAGAGGGCTGGCTGGGTCATGTGCAGCGAGGACTCGGTGTCGAAGCTCGCGCGGAAGGATCATCAGGTGCCGGAGCTCGTCATTGCGCGCGCGGGAACGTTGCGCATCGAGATGGGTGACGCGGAGCACACGCCGAAGATGGCCGCGGCGCTCGTCAGCTACTCCGAATCGCGGCGACGCTTCTACTTCGCGAACTCGAAGAACTTCGAGCAGGCCAGGGGAGAGGACGGTTCGGTCGTCGTCGAGGGCCTCCCCGTGGGTCAACGGCTCGTCGTCCTGACCGGTCATGAGCGCGCTTATTCTCACATGATGGGAGGGAGGCTGGTGCTGGAGCCAAAGAGCGACGGTGCAGCGCTGCCCCAAGGAGCGGTTCCGATCGTCATCCCCGAGGGTGGAAGACTCAACGTTCGGCTGGAGGACTCCCGGTACTGGTCGATCCACGGCGTGGTACTGGACGTCGAAGGCCTGCCCGTTCCGAATACCTCTGTGCTACTGGGCATGTACTGGCCGACAGCTCTCGGGGGGAGCTCCACCTTCGACTTCGCCAGCACGGACGAAAGTGGAAGCTTCCAGTTTCGCCCGCTGGTCACGGGCGAGCTGCAGCCTTACCTGCTGCAAGTCGCCCCTCCACAAGGTGCGATCGAACTGGAGGCCGTCTTCCCTGAGCAGGTCCGGAGTGGTCAGCCGCTGGAGATCGTCCTGGGCAGCCCGACCCGCGTGCAGGGAGTGGTCCGAGTCTCCGAGGGGGAAGCAAGCGGCACGCGCGTGTACGCGACCCTCCTCGACCCGACCTCATCGAATCCTCAGCACCTGCCCATGGAACTGACGCAGACCAGGCCTGAGGTGGGTCCGGACGGGACGTTCACGTTCATGGGCTTGCCGGGCAGGCGCTACAGGATCCTTGCCCTGCACCCACAGTTCGCGCCCGAAGTTCTTACCTGGGCAACCGATAGCGGCGAGCCGCTGGCGATCCGTCTCGATCGCCCCGGAACGACGAAGGTGAAGCTCGCCCTCGATTTCGGTGACGCCGGCGGTGCCGCTCCGCCCTATCTCTCGGTGGCCTCGTTCCCGGAAGTCGCGGAGCCCGATGACGTGGATCCCGGCCTGCTACGCACGCGCCACGGGGTCGAACTCCGCGACGGATCCGTCGAATTCCAGCTGGCCCCGGGGAGCCACACCCTCGAGGTGAGCTCCATGACGAGGGACGGCCAACGCCTGGTCACCCTCCCCATGAAGGGACTCGTGGTCGGCGAGGAACCCATGGAGCTTCGGGTCGCGCTCGTACCGAGTCTCGATGGACGACAGCGAATCGAGCTGACGCCAGGGGAACGCAGAAGGGACCTGTGGCTGACGGTCCACCGACCCGGCAGCCCCGAACCCGTGGCGCTCGGAAGGACGCCGTTCGGCCTGCCGACGCGCTTTGTGCAGCTCGATGGTCACGGTGCCTTCCGCTTCTGTGGACCAGCCGGCACCTACGACGTCAGGGTCGGAACGCGACGCGAACTCATGGAGGGAAAAGGTCGGCTCATCCCTCGCGTGTCGCTCCAGGACTGATGTGCTAGGGCGTTCTCCGATCAGTGGAAGCGCGACACCCGGAACGGCGCCGGGTCCAGGTGCGTCTCGCCGCCGCCGATCATCTCCGTCACCAGTCGCCCCGTGCCCGTCGCCATGCTGAGGCCCAGCATGCTGTGGCCCGCGGCGATCCACACGTTCGCATGGGCCGGGCTCCGATCGATGATCGGACGCCCGTCCCACGTCATCGGGCGCCAGCCGTACCACTCCTCCGTCACCTCGGGACCGAGCGGATCGACGAGGTGCTTCTCCGCCGCCGCCGTCAGGAGCCCGAGGCGCTTCTGGTTGATGCTGGTGTCGTAGCCGACGAACTCCATCGTCGAGCCGATTCGGTAGCCCGTCTCCATCGGAGTGACCGCGACGTGGCTGTCCTCGAAGATCAGCGGGTACTTCGGCATCCGCCCCGGCTTCGTCATCGTGATCGAGTAGCCCTTGCCCGGCTCGATCGGGATGCGCACGCCGAGGTGCTCGTTCAAGAACGGGGTCATGGCACCTGTCGCGACGACGAAGTGATCCGCGTCCACGGTGATGCGCTCGCCGGCGCCGTTCTTCGCCACCACGCGCGAAGCTCCGCCCGCGGGTCCGCCCTTCTCGAAGCTCTCCACCGACGTCGACTCCAGGAACTCGACGCCCATGCCCTCGAGTCGCTGGCGGATCTCCTCCAGCAGCTTGTCGGGCCGCAGATGACAGTCGCCTTCGTAGTGCCACGCGCCAGCGATGCCCGGCTTCAGCGCGGGCTCCAGCTCGAGCGCCGACTCGCCGTCGTAGGGGGTGGCGCCGACGCCGAACTCCTCGCGCAGCATCCGATCCGTCTCCGCGTACATCTGAAAGGCGTTCGCGTCGTCGTGCACGAAGAGGAGCCCATGCTCCTGCCACTCGCAATCGACCCCGTCGTCATTCACGAGCTCACGGTACAGGGACAGCGACGACTGCAGAAGCCCGTGCAGCGCGCGACCCGTCTCCATCATGTCCCGCTCGTTGCAGCTGCGGGTGAAGTTCCAGAACCACGAGACGAAGCTCTTCGACAGCCGCGGCTTCACCGCGAACGGCGAGTTGGGCTTGAGCATCGCGCGCATCGTCTTCGTGACCGCGCCGGGCTGGCACAGCGGCAGGATGTGGCTCGGGCAGATATAGCCGCAGTTGCCGTGGCTGCACGCGGCGCCGAACGCGTCCCGCTCGATCACGGTCACGCGGTACCCGGCTCGCGCGAGGTACCACGCGCTCATGCCGCCGATGACACCGCCGCCGATCACAGCCACGTGGTCGCCCGGCGAGGCCGCGCCGCGCGCTGCCGCTTTGGCCACGGAGCTCGAAGTCTGAATCATGTGGGGATACCGTCCGGAAAGGGATCGCGCGGATCGAAGACGAGCGTGGACACGGCGCTGATGCTGGCGCTTCCGCGGATCTCGGGGAGAATGCCAGCGATCCCGTCGACCTCGGGCGCAGTCTCGAAGCTCGCCTGGAACACGCTACCGATCAGACTCTCTTGCAGCCAGACCTCGCCCGGTGCCAGCTTGCCGTCGGCGGCGAGGCAGGCGAGCTTCGCGCTCGTCCCCGTGCCGCAGGGCGAGCGGTCGTACGCGCCGCCGGGGCAGAGCACGTAGTTGCGGCTGTGGTTCGCGGGGTCGCCGGCGGGGCCGAAGTACTCGATGTGATCGATGAGGCCGCCGTCCTTTCCGGTGATGCCCTGGGCCACCAGCGCGTCGCGGATCGCGACGGCCGCGGCCTTGAGCTGCGGCTCGTTCCCGATCTCCAGCGCGCACGGCGGCGCGCTCGTCACCAGGAAGAACCAGTTCCCACCCCACGCGACGTCGCCGGTCACGTCCCCCACCCCGGGCACCGACACCCGGACGCCCGCTGCGTGCCGGTAGCTCCGCACGTTGAAGACGCTGACCGACCGATCCCCGTGCAGCACCGCCGTCACCGGACCGACGGCCGAGTCGATTCGATGGGCCCCCGGGCCGATCTTGCCCTGGTGGCGCAGCGTCTCGATCAGGCCGATCGTCCCGTGCCCGCACATGCCGAGGTAGCCGACGTTGTTGAAGAAGATCACGCCGTAGTCACAGCTCTCGTCGTGGGGCTCGCAGAGCAGCGCGCCCACCCACGCCTCCGACCCCCGCGGTTCGTTCATCGCTCGCGTCCGCACGCGGTCGAAGTCGGAGCGAAAGCGCTTCACGCGCTCGGCCAGGGGCCCCGAACCGAGGTCCGGGCCGCCAGCCACGATGACGCGCGTTGGCTCTCCGCCCGTGTGCGAGTCGATGACTTCCATCGTCTCGGGTGGCATGGGTTTGTGTGTCTTCACGGACGCCATTATCGCCGAGTTTTCCCCGGCGCGACCAGCGGCAACTTTGTACTTTGTCGACAAAGACAACTTTGCCGCACCCCGCCCCTGACTCTCACCCGCGTCCCGCGCCTACCACCATGTCCCAGTCCCACGTCCTGATCGCCGGAACCTGGCGCCCCGCCGACGCCAGCGGCACCTTCAGCGCCCACGACCCCCGCACCGGCGAGGCGCTCCCTGGCGAGTACCCGACGAGCCGCTGGTCCGACTGCGACGCCGCGCTGGACGCAGCGCAAGCGGCCGCCGTGGAGCTGCGCACCGTCGAGCCCGCGAAGATCGCCGCGTTCCTGGAGGGCTACGCAGCCCGGATCGAGGCGCGCGCCGACGAGATCAGCGAGCTCGCGTCGAAGGAGACGGCGCTCCCGGTCGCCCCGCGGCTCGCGGCCGTCGAGCTTCCTCGCACCACGGGCCAGCTCCGCCAGGCCGCCGAGGCCGCGCGCAACGAGCACTGGACCCGCCCCATCATCGACACCGCGGCCAACATCCGCACGCGCTTCGGCCCCATCGGCCCGGTCGCGGTCTTCGGCCCGAACAACTTTCCCCTGGCCTTCGGCAGCATCTCGGGCGGCGACTTCGCCGCGGCGATCGCCGCGGGCAACCCCGTGATCGCCAAGGGGCACCCGCTGCACCCGGGCACCACGCAGATCCTCGCCCAGGAGGCGCAGAAGGCCGTCGAAGAGGCGGGCCTGCCCGCCGCCACCGTCCAGCTCCTTTACAACCTCGACTTCGCCGACGGCGAGCGCCTCGTGAAGGACCCGCGCCTCGCGGCGATCGCGTTCACGGGCTCGCGCCGCGGCGGTCTCGCGCTCAAGGCCCATGCCGACGCGGCGGGCAAGCCCATCTACCTGGAACTCGGCTCGGTGAACCCGGTCGTGATTCTGCCCAAGGCGCTGGAGGAGCGCGGCGCGGCGCTGGCCGAGGAGTTCACCGGCAGCTGCCTCATGGGCACGGGCCAGTTCTGCACGAACCCCGGGCTCGTGATCGTCCAGGAGTCACCCGCGGCCCAGGCGTTCGTGGCCGACGTCACGAAGCGCTTCGCCGCTGCCCAGCCCGGCGTGCTGTTTTCGAAGAGCGGACTCGAGGGGCTCGGCGAGTCGGTCGATGGGCTCAAGTCCGCGGGCGCCAAGGTGCTCGCGGGCGGGAAGCCCGCGGCCGATGCGAGCGGGTTCTCCTACGAGAACACCGTCCTCGAGGCGACCGGAGCGCAGTTCCTGGAGGCGCCCGAGAAGCTCCAGTCCGAGGCCTTCGGCAACGCGACGCTCATCGTGCGCACGTCCTCCACCGACGAGACGAAGAGCGTGATCCGCTCCCTGGAAGGCAACCTGACGGGCTGCGTCTACTCCGCCACCGACGGCTCCGACGATGCCAGCTACGACGCGATTGCGCCCGAACTTCGGGCGCGCGTCGGACGCTTGATCAACGACAAGATGCCCACGGGCGTCGCGGTCTCCCCGGCCATGAACCACGGCGGTCCGTTCCCGGCGACGTCGCATCCGGGCTTCACGGCCGTCGGTCTGCCGGGCTCGATCTCGCGCTTCGCGATGCTGCAGTGCTATGACAACGTACGGCCGCATCGTCTGCCGGCGTCGCTCCGGGACGAGAACCCGGGCGGCGTCTGGCGCAACGTGGACGGGAACTGGAGCCACGGCGCTCTCTAGCGCGAGCTGCCCTTGTCCGTGAATATCTCCGAGTACATCGAGCAGGACCTGGAGTCCCGGATTCGCTCCGGCTCCGACCTGCCTGACCGGCTGACGCTTTCGAGCATCGCCGGGATGTACGACGTGAGCCTGACGCCGGTGCGGGCGGCGCTCGATGGGCTCATCGAGCGCAAGCTGCTCGTCAAGCAGGAGAACGGGCGGCTGCAGCTCGGCGCGACGGCGCGGGCTCGGAGCCCGCGTGCGAAGTCCGCGCCTCGGCCGATGCCGCCCGTGGATCACGACGCGGCGATCGGTCGGGAGATCATCTTGCTGAGTCTGCGGCAGCACGGTCTCCAGGACGGCGTCGACCCGTTCGTGCGCGAGGAGGCCATGGCGGAGCAGCACGGCATCGGCCGCTCGCTCGTGCGCAGCACGTTCCAGCGGCTCGCGGGCGGCGGCCTGCTGGAGCACGTGCCGCGCTGCGGCTGGCGCGTCCCGCGCTTCGATCAGGACGAGATGGACGCGTACCTCGACATCCGCGAAACGCTGGAGGTGAAAGCCCTCGACCTCGGGCGCGCGTCCCTCGACCCCGAAGACGTCGAGCGAATGATCGAAGGCAACGGCGCGCCCGCGGTCCAGCGCGGCGCGATCGACAACACGCTGCACGCGTACTTCGTGAAGCAGTCGGGCAACCGCTACATCGAGGCGTTCTTCGCCTCGAACGGGCGCTATTACAACGCGCTCTTCGACTACGCGGCGCTGGGCGCGCGCGTGGTGGCCGAGATGGCCGCCCAGCACGTCGAAATCCTCGAGCACGCGCGGGCGCGGCGCTGGGCGAAGGCCCGCGCGGCGCTCGGGCACCACATCCAGTCCCAGCGCCCCGTGATGGAAGCGATGATCGCTTCCGTGCGGCAGGGCGACTGATTCTCACCACTCCCCCCCCACCCGTTTCTCCCATGGCCTCCACCACCCCCACGTCCAGCGTCTTCGAAGGCTGTATCCCCGCGCTCATGACCCCGTGCCAGAAGGACCGCACGCCGGACTTCGACGCGCTCGTCGCCAAGGGCCAGGAGCTGATGGCGGCCGGCATGACCGGGATGGTGTACTGCGGTTCGATGGGCGACTGGCCGCTCCTGACGGACGCCCAGCGCCAGGAGGGCGTCGCCGCCCTCGCGAAGGCGGGCGTCCCTGTGGTGGTCGGAACCGGCGCCATCAACACGGCGTCGGCCGTGGCCCACGCGAAGCACGCCGCCTCCGTCGGCGCCGCAGGGCTGATGGTGATCCCGCGCGTGCTCTCGCGCGGCACGTCTCCGGCTGCCCAGCGCGCGCACTTCGCGGCGATCCTCGGCGCGGCCCCCGAAACGCCGGCGGTGATCTACAACAGCCCCTACTACGGCTTCGAAACCCGCGCGGACCTTTTCTTCGACCTGCGCGCGGAGTTCTCGAACCTGATCGGCTTCAAAGAGTTCGGCGGCTCCGCGTCCCTGAGCTACGCGGCCGAGCACATCACGGGTGCCGATGACGCGCTGACCCTGATGGTCGGCGTCGACACCCAGGTCTTCCACGGCTACGTCAACTGCGGCGCGACGGGCGCGATCACGGGCATCGGCAACGCGCTCCCGAAAGAAGTGCTCCGCATGATCGAACTCTGCAAGGAGGCCCAGGCCGGAGACGCGAAGGCGCGGCGGCTGGCGAAGGAGCTGGAGTCCGCTCTCCTGGTGCTCTCGACGTTCGACGAGGGCCCGGACCTCGTGCTGTTCTACAAGTACCTGCTCGTGCTGAACGGCGAGGAGCAGTACCGCCTGCACTTCAACGAAACGGATGCACTGTCGGCGAGCCAGAAGGCGTTCGTGGAGCAGCAGTACAGTCTGTTCAAGAGCTGGTGGAAGAGCTGGGAAGGGGCGAACTGAGCTGGCGAGAAGGCGCCAGTAGCCTCAGCCTCCCGCCTTGTCACCCGCACAGAGATGGTTGGGGTAGCGGAGCCTATGCGAACTGGCGGGCAGCCTACGGAGACTCACTTCCCTGCGCCAGCGCCGGGATGAGGCCTGATGGCGAAACTCGACGACGATCCGACACCTGAATCGCTGATCGAGGCGAGCGAAGAGGCAGCTTTCAGAGGGAAACCGGCACGATCTGCAGTGTCCCTCTTTCGTCGGGCGGTCGCACCTCGAAGGGGTCTCCGAGCGGGGTGGAGCTGACCGACTGAAACATCACGCCTCCGTTTCCCAGACGGCCGATCTCTCGAACAAAAATTCGATAGCTGCCCGGCAGCGGGACGCGTGCCGCGACCGTTCCGCTCCGAAGCGCGTCCTGTGGAAGAGTGGTGAGGTACCCGGCGGTACTCGTCCCCTCCACGCCTTCCAGGGAGTACTGCTTCGCCGGCAGGGGCTCACCTTCGATCTGCAGCGAGAGATCGATCGCGCCCCCGAAGGTCACGTGCAACTTCTCACCGATCGTGGAGACGTCCTCGATTCGAACCAGGTCCTCGCCGATCGTGAATCGAACCGCGGCAGGAATCCTGGTGGGCAGGATCAGTCCGTCCTTGAGGAAGCCGATGAGGACGAACGTGAACCTGCCGGACCGGTCGAGTGGCTCGACGATGAACTGCGGTGACCAGCGCCGTTCGCTGGCGGACCAGGTCACGGCCACTTCGCGAAAGTAGTCGGAGAGCCTCAGGCCGTTGAGGCGCTCGTCCGTCACTGTTCCCGACTCGCCGAAGTGAATCCCAGCGAACGTCGCCAGGGCCTGCCCTCCCTGACAATTGACCGTCGCGGTGTAGTCGCCCGGCGGAACCGGCCCGCCGCCGAAGGCCCCCATCTGATCGGGCCAGAAGTACCTACGCAACTCGGTCTGCGTGTCGTGGGCCAGAACGATGGTGAAGGCGCGCTCGGGGAAGTTGAAGCCTCCCATGTCGATCTTGCCCTCGAAGCGAGATCCGCGCGTCAGCACGATGAGCAGCTCTTCCGTGCCCTGCTGGAGCTCCTCTTCGTACCGCATGTAGGGCCCGTCCGGCACGTCGACCTGGAGGATGGAGCCTGATCTGGCGGGCGCGGAAAGAGTGAAGGCGCCGGAGGCATCCGTTGGGATCGCTCCGAACCCCTGGGCGCCTGGGGTCGACAGTGACACCTCGGCGCCCGCCACGGGACGATGCTGCTCGTCCAGCACGAGTCCGTGGAGCTCGGCCCTTCGCTCGAAGCGAAGAAGGACGTCACCGAGATCAGCGCCCAGCTCGTAGCTCCCCGGGGGACTCTTCCAGAGGCGAATCGCGTCGTGCACCGCTTGCCGATATTGGCCGTCCGCTCCCTCCACCGACACGCGCAGTGAGTGCATCGCCAGGGGAGGGAGAGCTCCGCTGTCCTGGCCGTCCACAGGCAATTCGAATCGAATCCGTCCATCCGGACCGGAGCTCGCGATCAGGCTCCGACCGACGTAGAGCGCCAGCCCCGGCGACGTGAGCTGCAGTTCGACCCGATCGAGTTCCAGGGGCTTCCCTCGCCTATCGACAAGCCTCGCCGTGACGGCCGGACGCCGGGGCCTTTGGCTCTTCACCGTGACGACCTCGAGGTCGCGCTCCGGACCGGTCCCATACGTGGTCCATGACGCCCCCAGGGACGGAACGTCGATTCGGATCTCGAAGGGCCTGCGACCGATCGCGAAGTCCGTCCATTCGGCGATCCCCGACCGGATCGGAGCGGCATAGGTCCGCTCCCCACCGAGGTCATGCTGCGCCACGCCTGGAAAGGTGAGGCTCGCCGTTCCATCGGCGTCGAGACGCTGCCCATCGAAGTCCTGAGCCACCAGGCGAAGGCCTCCGCGCGGCGGCAGCACGAGCGTGCATTCGACGTCCTCCGTGGCGTCGGGCTGGAGCGGATAGAACGCCACCTCCCGGGAAGCCTCTGGCTCGAACTCCGCGAGGCCCGGCCCCTCGATGAAGACGCGGTGGACCTGGAATCGGTCCCAGGTGTCGGGCCCTTTCTCCACGCCGTGGAAGAGCATGTTCCTCCACGGATCCGTGAACGAAGCGTTCCCTCCCTCCAGCTTCGCGACAAGGAGATCGTCGTGGTCCGTGTGCGTGAACCCCGGGCGCGGCGGCATCTCCACGCGGGCGTTCGCGCCGACCTGGATGCCGGACTCGATCGCCCGGCCCTGGGGATCCACGACGCGCACCTTGAGCTGCCTGTCGCGAACCTCCTGCGGAGCCGCCCCAAGGGACGGAATCGCTGGCGCGACCAGCGCCACGCGATCCGTCGTACCCGACGCTGGCGTGGGTTCGATCTCCTCCGAGCCGACCTCTGCCTTTCCTTTCTCTGGAGAAACGAGCGCAAGGCCTGGCACCCGAGCGTCGCCACCCGGCGCCATCAGCGCCCAGGTCGCCCCGGCGGCCATCAGCGCCACCGCCGCCACAGCCAGCCCCAGGGCAGCCACAGGCACCTCCGCGGCCGGTGCGCGCCGAGCCAGCGGAAGGAGCCACGCGGCCCACGCGCGTCGATCTCCGTGCTCCGCATCCAAACGCGTTCGAAGCAACTCCAGCCCCCTCTGAATACGGCTGTTCACGGTGGAGACCGAGACGCCGTCGCGCTGGGCGATCTTTCGCGGCGGCAACCCGTCGTAGAAGCGGGCCAGAACCGCACTCCGCTGGGCGTCGGGCAGCGTTTCGACGTGGCCGAGCAGGCGCCTCTGGAGCTCCAGCCTGGCAGCGTCGTCGGCGACACTCGGTGTCGCGCGATCGCGCTCCGCTGCGACCCTCTGCTCACGCTCCCATTGTTTCGTGCGCCGTCGCCGACGCCCGCGCGCCACGTTCTTCAGGACGCCACCCAGCCACGCTCGCTCCGGAGCGCCTGCAGGCACCGATGCGCCGCTGGCAACGACGAGAGCTTCCTGAAGAACGTCCTCGGCCTCGTCTCCGTCCTGGACGACCTGCCGCGCCAGTCCGTGAAGCCAATCGGCATGGTCAAGGAGCCGACCCAGGCGGCGGCGAGCGGAATCTGCGCTGGCGTTGTGATCTTTCATGTCACAGACAGGTGGTTCCTGTGCCATGGATCCTACGCGCAGAAGTTCTCAGAGACGTTCTGAGGCCCCACCTCTACGGAGAACTCTCCGACCAGGAGCCCCCCAGGACCACGGATCCTGCGCCGCCCGGAGGCCCTCGTGGGCGTCCAGCGGGTGAGCCTTCGCTCCCCCTCGCCCGTGGCAGTCAGGCCCGCCTACGTCGCCCAGAACGCGGGCTCTCAGACCTTCGACACCGTGTGGCTCGACGACGAGGTGGTCCCGGAGGTCGGGCTGCCGGCGGGGAGCTCGGGACTCGATTGGATCGTGATCGGCTGCGTGATCGTCACGGCGGATGGACGGGTCATCGTCCGCGGAGAGACGACGGCCGGTGGCCCCGGGCTGCCAGGTCGCAGAGCGATCGAATTTTCCAACAAACGGACCAGGTCCGTCCATTCCGGAATGGACGGACCTGGTCCGTTTGTTCCGGAATGGACGGACCTGGTCCGTTTGTTCCGGCTGGGGGGCGTTCAGGAGTTTCCGTAGCCGGTGCGCTTCGTTTCTTTGAAGCCGTCGGTCTTTTCTCCATCGACGTCGGCGCGCGTCGTGGGGATGTCCTGCTCCGGGGTCGTCTTTTGGGAGCGGTCGCCGAGCTCGATCGAGGGTGCGTCGGCTTCCTTGGCTTTTTTCTGGTCACTCATGGCAATTCGTATGGGTTCGGAGGGTGAGGTTGGTGGAAGGGGGAGCTTGCGCGGTGGGTCTCAAGCCTCCATGGAAAGCGCATGAGGTGCGCTGGCCTCAGGCTGGATCGTCGAACGCGCCGGCGTGGGATCTGGCTTCGGGACGGTGGCCGAAGAAATACTGGAGCGGCAGGTGGACGCGGTCGCCCCAGTCCGCCTCGCTATGGCGCGCTCCGGGGAACGCGTGGTAGACGAGATCGATTCCCTCCACGAATCCTGCGCGGACCAGGCGCGCGCGCATGTCGCGCGTCACCTCGAAGTTGTCGCGTGGCCATCCGCTGTCGAGGTAGATCCGGAGCTCGGGTCGCGGGCCTTCGAGGACCCTCGTGGCCAGGGTGTCGTCGTAGCCAAAGGTCCCCGACAGACAGCCTGCCATGCCGAAGTGTTCCGGGTGCGACCAGGCGCAATCCAGTGCCGCGACTGCCCCCAGCGAGGAGCCGAGGATGGCGGTGTGCTCGGGGCCTTCCAGCGTTCGGTATGTCGCGTTTACGTGCGGAACGAGCGTCTCTACCAGGAACTGACGATAGGCCCCGCCGCCCGCTTGCGTGTAGTCGCGCATGCGATCCGACGGGTAGACGCCAATCACGATCACCTGCTCGATGCTGGTCATGATGTCCAGCTGGTGAAGGGTATCCTGGACATCCCACTCCTGGCCGACGGCCGACTCCTCGGGATGGAAGAGATTGTGACCGTCCTGCATGTAGAGCACCGGATAGCGGTGACAGGTGTTCTCGTCGTAGCCCGGGGGCAGGAAAGCCCGGATGGACCAGGTTCCATGCTCCGAACTCAATTCCTCCAGCGGAGTGAGCTGCGCTCCGGATGGCTGAAAGTAGGGAAACGAATCGTGATCGCGAGCCGCCCCGGAGGTGGCGAGACGATTGGGGCCAGCCGACCAGCGCGGCTCTCCCTCGGCATGCAACAGCGCCTTGTAGTACACGAAGGGGCTATCGGGAAAGAGCTCGAACGTGTGTGAGCGGCCCTCGTCGCTGACCCCGATGGGCTGAACGTCCTGGTCCCAGTCGGCGTCCGTTCGGAGCGTGATCTTTCCCTGATTGGCCGGGTAGTGAACGCGTATACGGACACTCGTGCGCGCTTCGAGGGTGTTTTGCATGGGGCGAGAGGCTTGGCCACTGATCGGGCACGCGTGCGCCAGGTCGATCGAGAAGAGCCTCTCCGGGACCATTCACGGTCGCCTCCATCCTGGCTAAAACTTCCATCACGGCGCACGCCTTCCGGCTCCAGTCCGCGCGCAAACGCACGCTGACGTTGCAGTCGAGCTATCGAGCGTGCGGACGGGGCACCGCGGCCCCCGTCCGCACGCAACCCACCCTCAGTTCACACGCTGGAACGTCACGCCTCTCGTCCTTCCAGCCGATACTTCGAAGCCGGTGATTTCTCCGGAGTCGCCGAGAACGAACGTGAGCTTCGACTGAGACGGTCCGACGAACACGTGCTCCTCGGCTGGCATGAGCGAGGCATCCACCTGGCGGCGCCGGCGAAGCATGAGCCGATCCCCTTCCACCTCGATGGAATAGAAGGTCTCTAGCTCCTCGCTGAAGTAGCGGCCCGAATACGCCGCCATCTGCTCGCTCGTCGGCGCCCACGCTGCCTCCGTCAAACGCTTCGCTCGATGGGCACCGTTCTGATGGAGGACGAGCCCGGTGCACTCGCCGGCACCACTCACCTCGAACACCACCTCGGCCTCGACACCCTGGATCTTGAAGCTGAGAGGGGAGGTCGGGACGATATCCAGCCGCGGCTGACCCGTCGCTTGCGTGTGGAGGCCCTCGACGTCGCTGGTAAATGCGAGCACGAAGCCCGGCGCCTCTTCCAGCTCATAGCGACCGGCGAGTTTCTCGAAGTCCACGGGGTCGTAGTCCGTGGGATCGAACGCGCTCGCTGCCTCGGCCGAGGCCTCCGCTGGAGCGACCTCGACCACCGTGTCTTGCTTCATCTCATCCCCGAAGAACGCCTCAGCCATCTGGTCTGCGATCTTCGCGGAGTCGAAGCCCGCATTGTTGCTGAGGGCGACCACCCCGCCCTCGATGTCCGGGAAGACCATGAGCATCGCGCGATGCGCGGTGTCTGCGCCGCCGTGCTGGAATCGACGCAATCCTCCCTGCTGGTCGATGAAGAGGCCGAACCCATAGCCCGTGGACTTGCCCGACGTCAATTCAAAAGGCGTCGTCATCGCCAGCAACACGTCCGCGCCGCCAAGCTCGCCGGTCTGCAAGTTCCGCATCCACTTGGCGAGATCGCCGACCGTGGAGTAGATGGCACCCGCTCCCATCGCGCCACCGAGGTCTTCCATGTTCTGGAATCCCCCCGGGCCCGGACCGTAGCCCTGGGCGCTGCCACGGATGATCTGATTGTTTTCCGCACGGACCACCGTGTGAGTCATCCCGAGCGGCTCGAAGACGTGGCCCTTCATCCAGTCCGGGAACGTCTCGCCCGTGACGCGCTCGACGATGACGGTCAGGAGCCCGAAGCCCGTGTTGTTGTAGTTCCAATCAGCACCTGGAGGGTTCTGCAGGCTGGGCTGGCGCTGGACCACCTCGATCAGCTCCACCCGATCGATGTGATCTCCCCTGTCCAGACGGCGACCTCCCATGGCGAGGGTGTTCAGGAATTCACGGTAGCCGCTCGTATGCGTGAGCAGGTGGCGGAGCGTGACCACCTCGCCGAGGTCAGGCAGCTCCGGGATGTGCTTCCGAACGTCGTCGTCGAAGGACAACAGGCCCTCTGCCTCGAGCAGCGCGATCGCGAAGCCCGTGAACTGCTTCGAAGTCGAACCCAGGTTGGAAGGCGTCTGTACCGAGAACGGTACCTCGTGCACCAGATTGGCCATCCCGTAGGCTTTCTCGAACAGAACCTCTCCGCCTCGGATGACGCCGATCACGCCGCCCGGTGTCCCGGCACCCGAGTAGGCCGCCATGAGCTGATCGACGCGGCCCGGACCTCCGGTAGCCAGCGGCTCCAATGTCTCGAGCGTCAGAGTATAGCGGCCTTCCTCTTGCTCGAAGGGCGTCACCTCGATTCGGTAGCGCCCTCCGACCTCGGTCTCGAACGTGAATCGCTCTGGCCCCCGGGACGGACCGTCGAACTCCGCGAGCTGGGCCTCGTCGGGCCCGAAGACGCGGACGATCACATCCACGCTTTCTTGATCCGCCACGCCGGACACGAACTGATCAGCAGCCGCTTCGAGGAAATAGCTGTCGCCCTCTCCTGCGGCGAGAGTCGCCTCGACCGGGCGGGCCACCGAAAGCGCTGGCGGCTCTTGCACAGCAGTGGCTTCTTGTCCCTGAGCCAGGGGGGCGAAGAGCGTGAGCAGGGTGACGAAAAAAGCAGTCGTGTGGGGCATCGAATGGATCGAGTGGAGCGGATGAACGGCCAGAGCGACCTGATTCGGATGGGAACCGGCACCATTTCACCGGAAGTGTCGAGCCCCGCTATTTCCGTTCTGGCCCACCGTTCCCATCCACGTCACCGGCACCTGAGTAGCCGAGAGCCTCCAGGGCCCGGCGCTGGGAATCGGAGAGGCTCTGCTCCGCCGCCAGCGGCGCCGCGCTCGCTCTCCACCCGCGAAGGATCCCGTCCAGGCGTTCCTCGATGGCCTTCACGCCAGCGGGCGCATCAGCTCCTTCCCGAAGTAGGTTCTTCTCCTCGTCCGGGTCCGACTCCATGTCGTACAGGCGGAACTTGTTGTCGGGTAAGCGAAACAGATACTTGTAGCGGCCGACCCGCACGGCCTGGTACTTGCCCTGGTTCTTCCAAAGAGGGTCAGCGTTGAAGTTCAGCTTGTCGTAGGGCTTGGTGGCTTCGCTGAAGATCGGACCGCGGTCCAGCGCCTCGCCCTCGATCAGCGGCTTCAAAGAGACGCCCTCCACCTCGGTGGGCGCCGGAAGCTCGAGTAGATCGAGCACCGTGGGCATCACGTCGACGTTCGAAACGGGCGCGTCGATCGTTCGTCCAGCAAACTGGCCGCCGGGAAAACGGACGAGCAACGGGACGTGGGTCTCGGAAGCAAAGACCGAGTTTCCGTGATTGAAGAGGTTCGTGTGGTCGTAGAGCGTCTCCCCGTGGTCAGCGGTGATCACGATCAGCGTTTCCTCCCAGAGGCCGCGGGCCTTCAGGGCCACGAATAGCTCGCCCAGGTGGTGATCGGTCCAGGTCACGCCCGCTGCGTACTCGGCGATCATGGCGTCGGCCGCGCGAACGGCCGCGCTTCCGCTCTCCCGAAGGCGCTCGGCGAACCCTTCCTCCGGAGGTTGGCGCTGCTTGCCAGGACTCAGGCGCCTCGCCTCTTCCATCAGCTCCTTTCGAACGACCTTGAACCCCTCCATCGACGTGTCGATCGCCGCCAGTGCGCCGTGGTCCGATGCGTGGCTCGAGTACATGCCGCCGAACGGCGCGGGGACCGAATAGGGAGCGTGAACGTCGAAGTAATGCAGAAAAAGGAACAGCCTGTCGTGACGCTTCAGGTCGATTTCGTCGAGCCACGCAAGCGCCGCAGCATTGACCTCTGGCGCCGACCGCTGGTAGATCCCCTCACGCACGTCCTCCACCAGGGTGAACTGCGCGTCGTACTCCTCGAACCCCTGGTGGAACATCACGTCCGTATCGAGGGGGGCGGCCCCCACGAAGCCAGCCGTCGTGAACCCGAACCGAGCGAGGACCTCCGCGAGCATCTCGTTCGCCTCCGGCACCTCGTAGCCGTTCCGCGGCACGCCGTGGCTGTGCGGGTACTTGCCCGTGAAAAGCGACGTGTGGGACGCCAGGGTCGTCGGTGCGGCGCTCATTACCTGCGAAAAGCGCACTCCTTCTTCTTCGAACCCGTCGATCGTCGGGGACTTCACGTACTCGTGCCCGTAGCAGCTCAGGAAGTCGGCGCGAAGGGTATCCACGCTGATCACGACCACGTGCTTGATGCCATGGGGCAAATCGTCTTGCTCGGGCGGAGCGGCGCTGCCTGCGCAGGAAATCGCCCAGCCTGCTACCGCCATCAGGAAGCCCAGGAGCCCCGAAAGAGAACCTCCCGGGGCCACCCGCTCCGTTCGTCCAATTCTCGATCCTGAAGCCATGAGGACCACAAGCATACAGGCCCGGGCGGTCGTTCGCCCCTGGCCACGGGGACGCCGGGCCAGAGAGGCGCCCTCGAGCTTGACGGTCCTTCCGGCACTTTCGCCCATGCCGTGGTTCGCAGGGAAGCCGGGCGCAGAGTAATCTCTGCGCCCCAACTCTCTCCGACCAGTCAACTCACGCGACCCCATGGCACAAATCACTCTCAAAGGCAACCCTGTTCAAACCTCCGGCGACCTTCCCGCGAAGGGCACGGCCGCGCCGTCCTTCTCGCTCGTCGCCCAGGACCTCTCGGAAAAGGACCTCGCTGGAATCGGCGCCAAGGCGACCGTTCTGAACGTCTTCCCCAGCGTCGACACGCCGACCTGCGCCATGTCCGTCCGCAGCTTCAACGAAAAGGCTGCCGCGCTGAATGGCGTCGTGATCGCGAACGTTTCCGCCGACCTTCCCTTCGCGCAGAAGCGCTTCTGCGGCGCCGAGGGCATCGAGAACGCCATCACCCTGTCGACCTTCCGCTCTAGCTTCGCGGACGACTTCGGCCTTCGGATCGCAGACGGTCCGCTCGCCGGGCTCTGCGCCCGCGCCGTGATCGTGCTGGACGGGTCCGGCAAGGTCGCCTACACCGAACTCGTCGGCGAGATCGCCGACGAGCCGAACTACGACGCTGCGCTCGAAGCCGCTTCTGCGGCCGCTCAGTAAGCCTATCGAAGACGGGGAGAACGCGAGGTTTTCTTCCGCTCCGCGATGCCGCGCCCGATGCGCGCGGGCCTTCCTTCACCGCAAGAGCCAACGAGGCACATCCCATGTTCGAGTTCCTCGGCAAGATCTTCGACACGACGGACTTCCCCCCGCGGTGGCACTGCGGCAACTGGAGCGACGGGCACGGGTGGCTTCATATCCTCTCCGACCTCGCGATCTTCGGAGCCTACATGGCGATCCCGATCGGCCTGCTCCTGGTCGCACGGCGCCACGCGGGACTCGGTTTCCACACGGTGACTGCGCTGTTCGCCGCCTTCATCTTTGCGTGCGGAACGGTTCACCTCATCGAGGCTTTTATCTTCTGGCAACCGATCTATCGCTTCGCGGGCGTGATGAAGCTCGTCACAGCGGTAGTTTCGTGGATGACGGTTATCGCGATCGTACGGCTGGCGCCCAAAGCCTTCGCGCTGCGGGACCTCAAGACGATCAACGAGGAGCTTCGTCATCAGATCTCCGAACGGCAGGAAGCGGAGAAGAACCTCCGGACGAGCCAGAACGAGCTACAGCTGGTGACCGATCTCGCCAGCGTGGGCGTGCTGCGCTGCGATTATGACGAGGACGTGATGGTCCTGGACGCGACGGCCGGTGCGCTCTTCGACCTACCTCACGACACGCCGCTGACCTCGAACGAGGTTCATGCTCGCTTTCATCCGGAAGACTGGCCCCGGGTGAAGGATTCCCTGGACGCAGTCAGCCACCGCGGTCATGGGCACTTGTCGCTCCAGTCCCGAGTGGTTCACCCCTCTGGAGACGTTCTTTGGCTAACGATGGAAGCGGCCATGGACTCCGAGTCGGGCCCAGGGCACCCCGTAGCCTCTTCCAAGGCCGTCTTCGCCGTTCTGGACGAAACGGAGCGAAGGACTCACGAGGCCGACCTCCACGCGGCCCGGCGCCAGGCGGAGGCCGCCAACCAGGCTCGCGGCGCCTTCCTCGCCAACATGAGCCATGAGATCCGAACGCCCATGGCCGCGATCCTGGGGCATGCCGACATTCTCCTGCAGCACCTCGAGGATCCGGACAATCGCCAGTGTGCTCAGACCATCAAGCGCAGCGGAACTCACCTCATCGGGATCATCAACGACATCCTCGACCTCTCCCGGATCGAGGCCGACAAGCTGACCCTCGACCGAGCCCCCACCGACATCCGCGGGGTCGTTCGGGATATCGCCTCACTCATGAGCGTGGGGGTCGACAGTCGGCACGTCGATTTCCGAGTGGTGGCCGAAACGGATCTCCCGAGCAATCTGCAGACGGATGAGAAGCGGATCCGACAGATCCTGCTGAACCTCGTCGGCAACGCGCTCAAGTTCACGTCGTCCGGACACGTCCTTCTCAGGGTCGCCTTCGAGCCTTCGCGGGCTCTTCTGCGGTTCGAGATAGAGGACACCGGCATCGGCATAGAGGAGAGCCTGAAAGCCAAGCTCTTCGACCCATTCGTCCAGGCCGATTCCTCGCGAACGCGCCCCTACGAAGGCAGTGGCCTCGGGCTCGCCATCAGTCAACGTCTCGCGGAGCGACTCGGAGGAACCATCTCCGTGGAGAGCGTCGAGGGCGTTGGGTCCACCTTCCGCGTCGAACTGCCTGTCAGCGACGATGCGGTCGAACTCCTCCCCTACGAGGAGATGGAGCCCCCCGGCCAGGACGACTCACCCATCACGCCGATCACCTTCAGCGGCCGAGTGCTGCTCGTCGATGACCGACGAGACATCCGGTACGTCGGGCAGCACTTCATCGAAGACGCTGGCGGCGAGGTCGTCACCGCCGTCAACGGAGTCGAGGCCATCGAAGCCGTGCGGGCGGCTCACGAGACCGGTCAGCCCTTCGACGTGATCGTCATGGATATTCAGATGCCGGTCATGGACGGCTATGAAGCGACACGGGCGCTGCGAGCACTCGGCGAGGAGGCCCCCATCGTGGCCCTGACCGCCGATGCGATGAAGGAGGACCAGGAACGGTGCCTCCGCGCGGGCTGCGATCGTCACCTGGCGAAGCCGATCGACGCGGATGAACTCATCGCGCTGCTCGGGCACATGACCTCCGAGGTCGGTCGAGAACAGCTGCGACTCGAGCGCATCGCCAGGCGGGATCTCGACGGGTAAGGCCCTGCCCCCGGGGGATGCGACACTGCCGCCAGGGGGAGGCCGCACCGGAGAGATCCGCCGCCGCGGATGGTCGGGCGATCGGGCCTCACGCATACTCCGGCCATGAAACTTCTCCTGCTCCTGCTCGCCGTGCTCGTCGGTGCCCTCGTTCCCCTCCAGGGAACCATCAATTCGCGCATGGGCATGGTGACGGGGCAGCCGCTCCTGGCGACGCTGATTTCCTTCACCGGCGGGTTTCTCGCGATCTTGGTGATCGTGCTGGGCGCGTCGGGCGGCCTGCCCAAGTGGGAGCCCGTCGGGCCGACGCCTCTCTATCTCTTCCTCGGCGGACTCCCCGGCGTGGTCTTCGTGCTCACCGCCCTGATGCTGATCCCGCGCATCGGCGTCGCGGCTGCCGTGTGCGGCTTCGTCGTCGGTCAGCTCTCCAGCTCGCTCCTCTTCGATCACTTCGGATGGCTCGGTGCCCCGCTGCGAGAGGTGACGGCGCAGCGGTTGATCGGCCTCGCCCTGCTCGCAGCTGGCACGTTTCTGGTGGTGCGCAGCGAGGCCAAGCCCGTGAGCGTGCAGGGCGCCGCGATCGTGGACCGAGACGTCGCCAGGTGACCCGCCGTGAGCTGGACGAGCCCGGCCCCTTGCCGATAGCCTGGATCCATGAGCCTCGTCATCACCCTCCTCGCCGCCTGCCCACTCCTCCAGACCGGAATCCGCGGGGCTGCGGGTCCTCCACGCCCCGACCTCACCGGCCAGGTGCGTGCTTCACTGGAGGAGGCGCGCGCTGCGCAGGGCCTCGTCGGGCTGGCCGTTGCCATCCTCGTCGACGGCAAGATCACCGAGTTCACCCTCGGCTACGAGAATCAGGAAGAGACGATCCCGGTCACAGGTCAAACGCTCTTCCGCTGGGCCTCGATCTCCAAGCCCGTCACTTCGATCGCCGCCATGCAGCTCGTCGAGAAGGGTCAGCTCGATCTGGATGCCGACGTGCGGACGCTCGTGCCCGAGTTCCCGGAGAAGCCGTGGCCCGTCACCTCCAGACAGCTCATGCAGCACCGCGGCGGCATCGTTCACTACACGAACGGCAAGGTGGTCGTGAGCCAGCGGGAGTACGAAAGCGACCACCCCTTCGCCGACACGATCCTCGCGCTCGATCTGTTCAAGGAGTCGCCGCTCATCGCGGAGCCCGGGACGCGCCACGCCTACACGACCCACGGGTACATGCTGCTCGGCGCCGTCGTGCAGAGGGCGGGGGAGGCGCCGTTCCACGCCCAGGTGAAGGAAAGGATCGCGAAGCCGCTCGGCATGACGACCTTCCGTCCAGACTACCAGTGGGAGCCGATCGAGCACCGCGCGATCGGCTATCAGAAGTTCGGCGACACGATCATTCGCAGTCCCGACTCAGACGTTAGCTGGAAGCTACCGGGCGGCGGATACCTCTCCACCATCGGCGACCTCGCGCGCTTCGCCCAGGGGATCGCCGAAGAGAAGCTGCTCTCTGAAGAGAGCTGGCGAGCCATGTGGACGTCGCAGACCGCGCCCGAGAAAGAGGCTGGCACCATCGGCTACGGCCTCGGCTTCGGCATCAACGGAAAGGGCGACGAGCTGAGAGTCTCCCACTCGGGTTCCCAGTCGAAGACGCGCACGCTCATGCAGGTCAAGCCGACGTCGGACAGAGCCGTCGTCCTCATGACCAACAGTGAATGGGCGAACCTCGCTCCGATCGCGACCGGGATCTGGGAGATCCTGGACGCTCAGGAGTGAGATTCGCCCGCCCTGCCTGCCTGCCAGCTCAGGTGCCTCGTACGGGCGGCGCAGCTTCCAGCGCCGCCTGTTCTTCCGGTGTGAACACGCGACTGCGCGTCAGGAACCGCTTGCCCGTCGGCGACTCCAACGAGAAGCCAGCGCCGCGGCCCGGTACGACATCCAGGACGAGCTGGGTGTGCTTCCACAGCTCGAACTGCGCGCTGCCGATCCAGACCTCGGTCTCGCCGATCTTGCCGAGCAGCACGTCCTGGGGCCCGACCCGTAGCTCCCCTTTCGGGTAGCACATGGGCGAGCTGCCGTCGCAGCAGCCACCGGACTGATGGAACATGAGCGGCCCGTGGTCCGCCTCCAGCTCCGAGATCAGCTCCATGGCGGCCGGCGTGGCCATGATGCGCGGGGGAGTGCTCATTAGAAGAAGCCCATCGGCGCTTCGTTGTAGCTCACGAGCAGGTTCTTCGTGTTCTGGTAGTGACGCAGCATCATCAGGTGATTCTCGCGGCCGATGCCGGACTGCTTGTAGCCACCGAACGCGGCGTGCGCCGGGTAGAGGTGGTAGCAGTTCGTCCAGACGCGACCCGCCTGAACGTCGCGACCCGTGCGGTAGGCCGTGTTGGAGTCGCGGGTCCACACGCCTGCGCCGAGCCCGTACAGCGTGTCGTTGGCGATCTCGATGGCGTTCGCGTAGTCGGTGAACGTCGTCAGCGACACGACCGGTCCGAAGATCTCCTCCTGGAAGACGCGCATCTTGTTGTGGCCCTGGAAGATCGTCGGCTGGACGTAGTAGCCGCCAGCGAGATCCCCGTCCAGTTCGGCCTTGCCGCCGCCCGTCAGGACCTTCGCGCCTTCGTGCTTGCCGATGTCGATGTAGCTGAGGATCTTCTCGAACTGATCGTTCGACGCCTGGGCGCCGATCATCGTCTTCGGGTCGAGCGGGTTGCCCTGGACGATCGCCTTCGTGCGCGCGACCGCGAGCTCGGTGAACTCCTCCTCCATCGACTTCTGGACGAGCGCACGCGACGGACACGTGCAGACCTCTCCCTGGTTGAGCGCAAACATCGCGAAGCCCTCCAGGGACTTCGAGCGGAAGTCATCGTCTTCGCGCAGCACGTCGGCGAAGAAGATGTTCGGCGACTTGCCGCCCAGCTCCAGCGTGACCGGGATCAAGTTGTCGGATGCGTATTGCATGATGAGGCGACCGGTCGTCGTCTCACCCGTGAAGGCGACCTTCGCGATTCGAGGGTGCTGGGCGAGCGGCTTGCCTGCCTCGACGCCGAAGCCGTTGACGACGTTGATCACACCCGGCGGCAGAAGGTCGGCGATCTTCTCCATCACGAGGAGGATCGACACCGGCGTTTGCTCCGCGGGCTTCAGGACCACGCAGCAGCCCGCGGCCAGCGCCGGCGCGAGCTTCCACGTCGCCATGAGGATCGGAAAGTTCCACGGGATGATCTGCCCCACGACACCGATCGGCTCGTGGAAGTGATACGCCACGGTGTCGTGATCGAGTTCACCGAGCGACCCCTCCTGGGCGCGGATCGCGCCCGCGAAGTACCGAAAGTGGTCGATCGCGAGCGGCAGGTCGGCGGCGAGCGTCTCGCGGACGGCCTTGCCGTTCTCCCAGCATTCCGCGACGGCCAGTTCCTCGAGGTCGGCCTCGAGTCGATCAGCGATCTTGTTGAGGATCTGCGCGCGTTCGGTCGGCGAAGTCTTCTTCCAGGTCGCAAAGGCCTTGTGCGCCGCCTCGACGGCCATCTCGACGTCCTCGCCGGTCGAGCGCGGGATCTCGCAGAACGGCTTCCCGGTGACCGGCGTGATGTTCTCGAAGTACTGGCCCTTCTTGGGTGCGACCCACTCGCCTCCGATGAAGTTCTCGTAGCGGCTCTTGAACTGGACGATCGAACCTTCGGTATTGGGGGCGGCGTACGTCATCGGGCTTTCGAATAGGCTGAGTCAAGGGATCGGAAAAGGCGGCAGCGCTTCGTTCGTAACGGCGTGGTCCGCTTCGATTCACCAGCAAGAGCCATGCCGTTTCCGGGAAAGGGCGTCCCGATGGGACGGGAGCGGCGAAGCCACGCGCTCGACCGCCACGGTGTGTTGCAGAACGCTCCACCTGTCGCGCCAGGGGCGAGTCACTTGCAACACATGGTCTCTGGCTCCTGGGCGGGACCTGGAACGTTCGGTTATCGTTCGGTGGTGACGTTCCTCCCACGATCCACCTGCTCCGACCTGCTGCGTCTGACACCGCCTCGGGCCGAGATCAAGCTCGCGGTTCTCACCGGCCTCGTCCAGGAGGGTGTCGAAGCACCTCTCCTCGCGACCTGGAATCGATCGCGGGAACTCGGCGCGGACGCCGACGGCTCCCATGCGCTCGAGGAGGGCGTCCTCGACGCCAGCACGCTCGCGGCCGCGCGCGCGAGGAGCGAGGGCCTCCGGCGCCACGCCTCCAGCGTGCTCGGAGGGTTCGCCGCCGCCTGCGAAGCCAGCGACTTCGTGGCCGTCCTCGCGGACGCCGACGGCGTCGTCGTTGACACCTTCGGCGGCGGAGCATTCGCGCGCGAGGCCGAGCGCCTGCGACTCATCGAAGGAGCCGCGTGGGGCGAGTCCCTCCGCGGCACCAACGCGATCGGTACAGCCCTGGCCGAGAACCGCCCGGTCGCGGTTTACGGCGCCGCACATTTCGCCCGGGTCAACGAGGGCCTCGTTTGCTTCGCGGCGCCCATCCGCGACCCACGCGGCGAGATCGTCGGCGTGCTCGACGCCACGTCGCGCGCCGAGCGGGCGAATGCGTTCGATATCGGCATCGTCGTCTCGATGGCGCGGGCGATCGAAGAGGTCCTGCGAGCGCGTGAGTACGCGCGCGCGAGCGGCGGCATCGACCTCGTCGAGCGACTGATGGAGCGCAGCCACGAGCCCGCGTTTCTCGTGGAGCGTCCCGGTCGCGTCGTCCGCGCCGATGCGCGCGCGAGAGCGCTGATGCAAGAGATCAGGGACGAGTCCTTCCTGCCGGATTGGCCCGCTCTCGTCGCGCGCGCGTCGATCGCGTCGGAGCTGCGCGTCCACCTTTCTCCCACGCGCGGTGAAGTCAGCCAAGGCCAGGTCGCTGCACTCGATCTGATCGTCGAACCCATCACCGATGGGAGAGGCGACATCCTCGCGCTGATGGTCTTCGCAGCGCCCGTGGTAGCCGAGGGCTTCGGGCAGGCTTCCCTTCCGGCAGCACCTCGCCATGCAGCGATTCGCCGCCGGACGCCTCGCCCACCGACAGCCGAACACGCCTTCGAGCGTATTCTCGGCTCCGACCCCGCCCTCGAAACAGCCCGCACCACGTGCGCGCGCCTCGCGCGCTCCAGGCTGCCCGTGCTGCTGCTCGCCGAAACAGGCGCGGGCAAGGAACTGTTCGCGCGCGCCATCCACGACGCGAGCCCACGCGCCGCCGCGCCGTACGTTCCCGTCAACTGCGGCGCGATTCAGCCCGCGCTGCTGCTTTCCGAACTCTTCGGTCACGGCCCTGGCGCCTACACGGGCGCCGCGCGCGGAGGCCGCGACGGCCTGATCGCCACGGCCCACGGGGGCACGCTCTTCCTCGATGAGGTGGCGGACCTCTCCGGGGAAGCGCAGGTCGCGCTTCTGCGGGTGCTGGAGGACGGCACCTACTTCCGCGTGGGAGAATCGACGCAGCGTACCGCCGACATTCGCATCGTCGCGGCCACGTCGCGCGACCTGCACGCCCTCGTGGCAGCCAGCGAGTTCCGCGAGGATCTCTTCTTTCGGATCGGCGGGGCCTGCGTCGAGCTTCCGCCACTGAGGCAGCGAGAGGACATCGCGGAGCTGGCGTCGGAGCTCTGGTCGCGGATGCTCGAGGCCCAGGACGCAGGCTCGCTCCGCCTCTCGCCCGCCGCGCTCGAGGCCATCGCGGCCCACGACTGGCCGGGCAACGTGCGCGAGCTGGAGTCCGCCCTGGAGTTCGCGGTCGCGATGGCCGGTGAAGAGGTCGAGGTGACGCCCGCGCATCTTCCCCCGACGCTCAAGGCCAGGGGGCGCGCACTTCCCCGGCGAGCGGGCGCAGGCTCCACAGGCAGCTCCGGGATCGGCCTCCCGGCGCTGGACGCCGCGCGGCACGCGGCGCTGCTCGAAGCGCTGGAGACGTCCAATGGCAACGTCTCGGAGGCCGCCCGCAAGCTCGGCGTGGCGCGCAGCACGGTCTATCGCCTGGGGCGGCGCCTCGGGCTCGACAGCCTTCGCTGAAGGGTCCTGAAAGAGAGACGTGGAGCCGTGAACAGGCTCGCGCAGGACTCAGAACCACATGGCCATGGGTCTTCCGCGAGCATCCAGTTCGGGGGCGGATGGAACCGAGTTCGCCCGGCCCTCGGCGATGCGTTTCGCCGACCATGCGGCGACCGCTGCATCGAGCACGTCGTCCACGGGGATCTTCCCGGCGTCCCCGAGGTCGAGCGGCAGATCGATACCTGCATCGCTCAGGAGCTGCCGGCGCTCCATGGCTCCGTTCCAGGAACGCTTGTTCGAGAGCAGCACGCGGTCCGCCAGAGCGCGGAACGAGAGCTCCGGATGGACCTCGAAGACCCGGTCCGTGACCCCTCGTGGCCGGGCATCCAATAGCCTGTCCGCCTCCAGGATGTTGTGACGCAGGGCGTAGCTCTGGGCGGAGAGACTCTTGCCCGTCAGTTCGACGGCCAGCGCGCGGGCGGCGGCGTAGGTCGGCGCCTCCAGAACGACGCGTGGCGGGACCGAGAAGACGGTGGAGCTGCGCGCCGCCAGGCGCTTCTTCGCTTCCGCTTCGATCGTCCGGGAGATGCGCTCGGGCACTCCGATCGGAACGTCGATGCCGATCGCGCGGGCGTGGGGAAACGCGTCCAGGATCTCCGCCAGGGTGTCTGTCAAGATGGCCGTGCGGAAGGCGCCACACGGGCCCAGGGCGATGGAGATCCACCGCCCGCGCGTTCCATCCACGCCGACAAAGGCGAACTCTTCGGATGGGACGGCGTGGCCTTCTGGAGCGCTCATGGCGATGTGAGTCTACCGAACCACCTGGGTGGGCCATGGGCGAATCAGAATCCGTGGCGCCTCCAGGGCGCCGTTTTGGCCGCCGACGAAGGGTCCGCGTGGTCCCCGGCGGAACCGCGAGCAAAGTTCAGGATCGGCTGTGAACCGAGGGGGTGGCCGTGCAGTCCAGGAAGGGAGAGACTTCACCTTTCCTGAACGCAACGACCGTGACGCCCCACCCTGCCGTGGGGTCCAACCCTCGCATGAAGCAGCCTCGCCCCCATCCCCTGATGAGCCTGCTGAGCCTGATGAGCCTCTCCGGCCGCCTCGGGCTCGCTCTCACCCTCGCGTCACAGGCCGCCGCCCTTCAGGGATCCCTCGGCCCACCCGTCGCACCACCCGAGAATCCGATGACGCTCGCGAAGGCCCGGCTCGGACGCGCGCTCTTCTGGGACGAGCAGCTCTCGACGCTCGACACGATGGCCTGCGCCACGTGCCACCTGCCGGAAGCCGGCGGCGCGGACCCGCGGACGATGCAGGATCTCCCGGGCTCGACGTACATCGGCTGGGACCGCACCCTCGGCACGGAGGATGACACGCACTCCTCCCCCGGGATCGCAGGGCACACGAGCGACCTCCACCTGTCGTTCAAGAAGCAAACGGAGCTCGGTCCCCAGCTCACGATCCGCAACACGCCCATGGTCTTCGATGCCGCGTACGCGCCGATCCTTCTGCTCGACGGCAAGGCCACGGCGGACTTCATCGATCCCATGACGGGCCAGGTGATCTCGCCCGTGGGCGCCGCGCTCGAATCGCAGGCGATCATCCCGTACTCAGACCAGAAGGAGATGAGCTTCTTCGAGCGTCCCGTGCCGGACGTCATCGCCGACGTGCGCGCGTCTGCTCCGCTCGCGCTCGCCGAGAACGTGCCCGCCGATCTCGCCGCGTGGATCGCGGGTCGCTCGTACGACGAGCTGTTCGAGGAAGCGTTCGGCTCCCCTGGCCTTGACATCGTGCGAATCGGCCAGGCCGTCGCCACCTACGAGCGCACGCTCGTCACCCATGATCAGATTCCGTTCGACGCGTACCTCGACGGCGACGTGAACGCGCTGACCGCCGAGGAACGCGCGGGCTACGACGTGTTTCTCGCCCGCGGCTGCGTCACGTGTCATCCGGGTGCGATCATGAGCGATCACGAGTTCCGCAACATCGGGCTCGATGGTCCCTACGACGACGTGGGGCGCGAGTTCATCACGGGCATGGCCACCGACCACGGCCGCTTCCGCACGCCGACCCTGCGCAACCTCGCGCTGACCGCGCCCTACTTCCACGACGGGAGCGCGCTGACCATAGAGGATGCGGTCGAGTTCTTCGACGTGGGAGGCCGCCACGCCGCACCGAACAAGGATCCGCTCATCGTCCCGCTCGGCATGTCTGCTCTGGAGAAATCCAGGCTCGTTGCGTTCCTGGGCCGCCCTCTGACAGATCCGCGTGCGGCGAACTTCGAGGGTCCCTACGAGCGCCTCGGCCTCTATTCGGAATCGGCCCGCCGCCCACAAATCTACGGAGCGGGCACCGCGGGCAGCCAAGGCGAGACGCCACGCATGTGGGCGATCGAACCCACGCGGCTCGGACGAACGATCAACGTGGGCGTGAGCCGTGCGACGCCGGGCGCACCGGCCGCGCTGCTGGTCTCGCCGGAAGCGGACGTGCTCGGCTCACCCTTCCAGGGAGCGACGCTGCACGTTCGCCTCGGACCAGGCGCCTCGTCCTATCGAATCCAGGTCGCGTCCCCGGGCTTCGGCGAAGGTAGCCAGTCGCTGCGCCTGATGCTGCCCGACACCCCGGCACTCGCAGGGACGAGCCTCTTCGCCCAGTGGCTGATCTTCGATCCGCACCCGGGCGGAAGGCTCGCCGCGTCACCGGCGGTGCGGATGCTGCTGATCCACTGAGCCGATCGATGGCAATCCCGGAGAAGCTCGCGCGGATGCGCTCGATCTCGTCGGCGTGAACACGCTCGACCTCGCCGTCGTCAGTGCAACCGCGGGCAGAAGGACGGGCAGACGGACGAGCAGGAACCCAGCGCCGGCAACGTCACGCAGGTGAGGCATCGAAGCGCTGGCCGGGGTGCGGGGGTCCTGTGTGTGTCGTCGACGGCGCTCCTTGGGCCTACCCTGTACGGCCCACCGGTGGCCCTGTCACCGAGGGAGTGCCACGGAGCGCCCTGCCCCGCACATCCGCGGTGAGTGGACCGTGTGGACGACGAGGCACGGCGGGCTCTTCTGCGCCGTCAGGGGCAGACCGGCAGCTGAATCCCGTCACTGAACCGCGCGTTGCCCGGTGCCGCCGCGTACCGATACCAGAGGTGACCGATCACGTTGGAGCCCGCCACGATGGCCGGGTCGGCTCCGCTCTGGAGGTAGGCCCGAAGATCCACTTCGAACCGACCTGTGCAGGGTCCCCCCAGGGGACTCCCACCTGACGGGACCGGTGCCGTGCGCTTGAAGGGACCGCCGACGCAGATGTCCCCGAACGCTCCGTTGATGAGCGAAGGGCTGCCGATTCCATAGAAGAAGATCGCAAACGAGTTCACTGGAGCGTTCTCCAGCACCAGAAGGAAGGGCTGGGGGCTCGAGAGGCTGGCGAAGCCGCTGTAGGAAAGCACGGGCGTGCAGGGTGGAAAGCTCACCGGCTGCTGACAGATGACCGCTGGCTCGCAGAAGTTGAAGAACCTGGCTCCCATGTCCGCCCGGGTGGAGTCGGGATCGACGGCGCTTGCCGGGTCGCCGGCATTGATGCAGGGTGAACTCTGCGTCAGCCGCAGATTCCCCCGAGCGAGATCGACGAAGAGCGGGTCGGTGTCGATATTCCCGTTGGTGCCCGCGAGCGCGGTGATGCCGTCCGAGTAGCGCACTTGGCCGGCCCCGAGACCGGCGACCTGAGCCGCCGTATTGGCCCAGACGATCGAGTCGCGCACGGTGCCCGTGAAGGCAGACGTGGCGTCGATCCCCACGCCGCCATTCGAAGCGCAGGTCACCTGGCGAACGTCGAAGCTGCCGCCCGTCAGTTCGAGGCCATCGCCAGCGTTGGCGAACGCGATGAGCCGCTCGAGCAAAACGGCGTGGGCCGAGACCCGGAAGCCCGCGCTGCCGCTGTGGGACGAACGCACCTCGCGCATCGCCGCCAGGCCGGAGCGACAGTGAACGCTCGGCCCGAATCGACCTGCGTAGCGCACCTCGAGCCCGATCACGATCGAAGCGTCCGAAGTCGAGTTAAGGTCGAGCCCTCTCCACCAGTTCGCGGCCGGAGAGCTGCTCGCCCCATCGCCGTTGGTGTCGCCACCGACGCTATCGTCGCGCGAGTCCGTAAGGATCACCGGCTGGTCGAACGAGCCGCGTACGGCGAGTCTACCTGCGACGACGAAGCTGCGGTCGAAACCCATCTTGAGGACGACGCCTGGCTGGAGGCTGAGCTCGAATCCGGACGGAACGTTGATACTCGTGTCGACGAGGATGCTGCCGTTGAACTGATTGTTGGGCTCGATCGTGACGTTCCCGGAGAGAGTGCCGCTGGTCACCCGCACCGTGTTCTGGCCGTTGCCCGTACCGGCCGCGAGCTCGATGTCCTGGAGGCGCTCGAGGCGCACATTGTCGATGGCCGGCCCCGAGCAGTCGTTCACGCGGACTCGCTCGACCACGCACGGCTCGGGGTTGTTATTGAAGTCGATCCCCGAAAGGGCTCCGTTGTCGACGGTCACTCGATCGAGCGTGATCGAGGCGTTGTCGAGCTCGATGCTCGAGATGAAGCGTCCTGCGTACCGCACGTCCGTGAAGGACAGGACGCTCCCGTCGGACGCGTCGTTGAACTGAACCCCGCGCCACCAGTTGCGCTCCGGGAGGGTGATGCCCCCATCACCGTTCGAGTCCCCGCCGACGCTATCGTCGCGAGAATCCGTGATCCGGATCCGGCTGGCCGCCGTGCCGTTCATTCGAACGGTTCCGTCGACGTTCCATTGCTTGTCGAACCCCATCTTGAAGGCGACGCCGGGGCCGACGGTCAGGGATGCGCCGGAACGAACGTTGACGCTGGTGTTCAGGTAAAAGCTATCGAGGTGGCCCTGCGTTCTCTCGACGGTCAACGCTTCCCCGGCCTCTAGCGTGGCGCTCGTGACCTCCAGCTGGTCGAGGGCATTGCCGCTGAACTGAAGCCCACTGAACGAGGCCACGGCCTCCAGCTCGACCGACGCCAGCGCGATCCTACCGCAGTTCTGGACCGTGAGACCCTCGATGGTCGGCCGGCTGCTCGCATTCAGGTCCACGCCGTCGCTCGAGCTCTCGCTGACCACGCAGTTGCGCAAGGTAGGGCTCGTCCCCGTCATTTCGAGGCCCGCGATGAATCGGCCGGCATAGCGCACCATCGTCCCCTCCAGCACGCTCGAGTCGGAGCCGGGGCCGAAGTTGATTCCGCGCCAGTGGTTCGCGGCTGGAGCCGTCGCAGCTCCGTCGCCATTGGAGTCGCCGCCAACGGTATCGTCTCGCTCGTCCGTGAAAATGACGCGGTTCGCGGACGTACCGTTGCAGTCGAGTTCGCCGTTGACGCTGACCTCTCGATCGAAACCCATCTTGATCGCCACGCCGGGTCCGAGATGGAGCTCGGAGCTCGCCGGAATCATCAGGTTGCTGCTGAGGGTGCAGGCGCCGCTGAGAACGTTGTTGGCGTTCACCGTGATCGATGTCGCCGCGGGGACGGTGCCGACGGTCACGTTGAGGACGTCTCTGCCGTTCCCTGAAGCTGCGAGCGTGTCCAGCCGCGGAAGTGCCACCAGGGGAACATTGGTGAAAGCGTCGACGTCGTTGTCTCTGGCCGTGCATCGGAGCATCGAGGGGAGGCTGCTGCTCGTCAGATCGAAGCCGCTGGAGCTGCTGAACTCTGACAGGCAGTCCGAGAACGTGGCCGTATTGTTCACCAGATAGAAGCCAGAGATGAAGCGGCCGGAGTACCGGATGGTCAGGCCTCGCGTCTGGCTGGAGCTCGCGCTCGCGTTGTAATGGACGCCGCGCCACCAGGCAGGAGCAGGGACGGAGGCACTTCCGTCGCCGTTCGTGTCACCGCCCGCCGAGTCGTCGCGGAGATCGGTGAAGATGACCGGATTCAGGCTGGTCCCCGTGCAGTTGAGCGTGCCGTCGATCGTGAACTGGCGATCGAAGGCGAATTTGACGATCGCACCCGGCTGGATCGTGAGGGTGGCGCCCGTGGGAACCCTGATACTGCCAGTCGCGTGGTAGACGGTACCGGAGAGGAGCGCGCCGGTCGTGGAGTCCGAGAGGTTCCCCGATAGATCCACCTGCGCGTGGAGCGATCCAGCCCCCACCGTCGTCGCCGCCAGGAGAACGGCCGCGCGAGTGGCCAGGTGGGCGTTTCGTCGGAAGGAGTGGCGGCGGGCCGCGCGTCGCACGGCGGCGGCGAGTGAGATGGTCAGCTTTGGAGGCATGGTATTTCGAAGGGAAGGGCAGCCCTGGAGGAGCTGCGATCGTTGGAGAGATCGCAGGGCCATGCGCCATGCCGACGTCTGGGCTGCCACGAATCACCGAGAAGGAAACCCTGAGCCCTCCAGCCCCCTTCACGACGTCTCGCGGAGGGACACGGACTCGCCCCCTCCCGGATTCTTGGCTCATCCGCTAGGCTTCACGATGGCATCTTCCCTGCCATCCAACTGACCATGAAAACAAAACCCATTCGCCTCGCCCTCGCCCTTGCGCTCTCCCTTGCGCTCATCGAACCTCCACTCCACGCACAGCACACGGTGCTCTGGGAGGCTGCATCTGGATTCACTCCTGCGGAAACCGTCCCCAGCTGGACGCGCTATGAAGCTGCCTCTACCTGTTCGGCTGTGACCGAGGATCTACAGCCGACGTACCTGGAGCTCGGCAACTCATCCAGTTGCCCGGACGACCTCCTGAGCTACTACTCGGTCTCGCCCGGTCTTCTCCCTGTGCCCCCCGGATCCATCTATCGAGCCGAAACGCGCATGCAGGTGGTCGCGTCGGGCGATGTGGACCCCGAACATGGCGTGGGCTTCCTCGCCCTCCTGCAGCCCTATACCTGTCCGTGGATCCTCGAGATCGAGCGCGATAGCGTGAGCTTCTACCACGGCTCGGAGCTAGGGGCCACCGTCCTGATGGACACGACCAATGCGATGCATGACTACCGGCTGGAGGGCGAGGCGGGCTCCTTCGAAGGCCGCGCGTACGTGGACGACCAGCTCATCGGCACCATCACTACCACCTCGCTGTTCTGCGGGCAGTTCGGACAGACGGCTATCGGCGCTCTGTTCGGGCAGAGCGTGGCGAACGAACCAGGGATCACGCGCTGGGAATCCGCGACTCACAACGCGGGCCCCGCAAGAAGCAACTTCTGCACCCAATCGCCAGCGCCCAATTCTCTCGGGCTCACCGGCTGGATCACCCCGTTGGGAAGCCTCGAGGTGGCTGACAACGACTTCAGGCTCCACGCGACCGGCATTCCGGTCGGGAGCTTCGGATACTTTCTCTGCAGCACCGATTGGTCAGGGGCAGTGCCTCTCGTGGGAAGTCAGGGCGCCCTGTGCCTCGGCGGATCCGTGGGCCGCTTCAACCGCCCCGGCGAGATCCTCATCGCGTCGAGTCAGACCATGATGCTGCTCGACGTGGACTTGACAGGTCTACCGCAGCCGACCGGCGCCGTGGCCGCACAGAGCGGCGACACCTGGCACTTCCAGCTCTGGTACCGCGACGCCAACCCGCTGCCCACGTCGAACCTCTCCAACGCGGTGCAGCTCCACTTCCGATGATCAGAGGAACTTGAAGAGGGCGACTCTCGCGTCGCCCTTTCCGTGGACGGATGGTCACTCCGAGCGGGGTGCCGAAAGGCCAGTCGCGACACCTGTCACCGCAGCCCGCAGCCCGGGGCCCGGGGCCCGGGGCCCGATCCATCGCGACCCATCCTCACCGACTACGGAGCAGCGCCCAAGCGCCCATCGGGCTCTTCGCTGAGTCGGATTCGCCCGACTGCCCCCCTCTCGGAACGGCACCGCTCGATCGCTTCACCACGACGACCTCCAGCCAGCACCCTCCACAAGAGTGCTGGCTGATCTCGTTTCATCGGCCCCCCTGGCCCGCGCGCCGTTCTGCCGCGCCGCCCTGCTACCCGAAGTCCATTCGCCCCTGGCGAGGCGGCATCGGTATTTGGACCAAAGGCTCGGGCGGTGGGGAACGGCTCGTAGGGCGGTAGGGACATGCTCCCTTCGATGGTCGAGTCTCCCGCATCCCCACTCTGCGTCCTGGCGGGCCTGGCTGTTTCCTGTTCGCCATGGCCAGCGCCCAAGGCAGCTCCTCCTGCGCCCGGCGTGACTCTCGCCGCGGACGAGAATCGCGGCGGGGGCGAGCCGCTCCCCGACCTGGAGATGGGCCTCATGGGGGATGCCTCTGCCGAGTGGGACATGCCACCCTCAGCTCCCTTCTTGACGGAGCCGTTCCGGCTACGGCTACGAGCCGAGCGCGGGCGCGGCGATGCAGGTATCCGCGTGACCTGGTAACTCTGTGAAACGCTCCCCAGCCTCTTCCTCAAGGAGCACGCGCGCGCGAGCGAAGAGTTCGATCTGGGTGATCTGTTCGCCGCGCTGACCTTCCTCCCGGATGGCCGACTCGTCATCAGCGGGGTAGAGCTTGAGACGCGGTGGCCTGTCGTCGAGACCTGGACCTTCGCGCAGGCGAACGTGGAGCTCGGCGGGAGGGCGGCGCCCACGAGTCCGATCTTCACCTGGCTCATCGTGGTCATCGCTGGCAAGCCCGTCGCGCTCGTCCTCACTGACGCGGTGGCGCGGATAGCCATGCGCCCCTTCCCCGGGCTTTCCACGTGCCTCCTGCGCTATCGGGAGACGCGTCCAGAGCTTGCGATCCGCTCCCCCATCGACCCATTCCTGAGGCTGGCCGTTCTGTCGCCGGGCGCCCTGTGGTTGCACCATCGCCTCGCGCTCTTCGGCGCGGTCTGAAGCGGTAAAACTCCTGCATCAGAATCTACCCAGAAACCCTTCCCCCTCGGCCTCGGTCTCGTCTTTGCGCGATGCTGAGCCACAGCGGGGCGAAGCATCATCGGATCGATCGAGAGCCCCGCCGTCCCGGGCGCAGTGCGCTCGGTGACGGCTCTCATCCGATTGGTGTGGCGGACCCCGTAGGGTCCTTCCACACTTCCACCCCTCAGCGCCGACCTGTCTTGAAGCGCCAGGTGAAGACACCACCGGTCTCCAAGCAGCGCCCGGTCACTCGGTACGACTCGCTGGCCGCCAGATGTCCCTTGGGAATCAGGCAGTAGGCGTCCTTGGGGCTGAGGCGGTCGAAGAGCGGTGCGTCCGGGGTGATGACGTGGCAATCCACGGGATCGTCCCCCTCTCCCACAAACATGGCGAGCTGAAGAGTTCGCTCCGCCCGCTCGGGGCCCCAGTAGGCCTGAACGGTGAATGGGTAGCCGAGGCTTGACTGGTTCTCCCCCGGCACCGGGTTAGGGAGCTCGGGGACGAAGGCGAGTGGCACATCCGTCATGCCATCTGCTGGCCAGGCCACCAGAGCTTCGCCGTAGTACTGGTTCGCGAGGGAGTTCACGTCGAGCACCACCACCTCCTCGTCGATAGCGAGGCCCGTGCCACACAGGCCTGGCTCCAGGAGTGGCAGCCGGTGAAAAAACGTTCCCATCCACTGGTCTATGGCCGAAGCTGCGTCCCCTGAGTAGGCGATCACGCTGTGGCTTCCGCCCCATGCCCCCTTGGCGGTGAACCCCTGCTGATCGGGATATTGCTCGTGGGCATCTGGCCAGGCCGACTTCTGCTCCGGGTGAAGATTGAGGTAAGCCGCGTGCAGCGCGTTCTGCTCGCACAGCTCGGCGAAAGGCTCCACGGCCTCGGCAAAGACGCCAAGGGGGGCAAAGGCCTGGTTCCTCACCTCCGCCAGGTAGGCAACTCCCGCCCGTACCACTTCGGAAACCTCGTCGCGGTCCGTCGGGCCCATGGTCCTGCCCTCGAGACGCTGGAGGATGCCAAGTCCCGGCCCTTCCCCCATGAGACAGGCGGTCCACTGATCGTCGAACTCCGGGATCGGGCGGCAGAGTGCCTTCTCCATGGCGGCCACGATCGTGCTGTTCTTGTCCGGCTTGGAGCGGGCCGCGTTCTTGAACTCACCCGTGGCCTGCAGGTACTCCGTTGCGAGGGTGGCAACCAGAAGCGGCTCCGCCGAGATTTTGCCTTCGTGGTCGAGCACCGAGCGGCTGAAGCTCACGGACTTGCCGGCCTTCAGCTGGGCGCGAATCCAGCAGCGAGCGCCAAAGACTCCGCTGCTGGCGGCCCGCCAGAGGGCCTCCGTGCGAGCCTTTGCCTTCGCGGTGCTGCCCGCGCCTCGACCTGCTTCCGCCTCGGGATACGAAACCGAGGGCTTGCCCGTTCCGAAGAAACGCAGGGAGACCCAGTTGATATGCCCCGCCAAGAGCGCTGGCTGAATCGAATCCGGGAGCACATCGTCATGGACGTCCCAGTGAACCAAGGAGGAGATTCGGCACTCTGGGCGCCAGCGGCTGCACCGTCCGCCCTTGGTCAGCAAGAAGCTCTCAAGGTCGGTGGTGCCCACGCGATCACGAGACTTCTTCGTGAGCCAACTGGCCGCCATAGCCTCGTCCAGAGCCCGATCGTAGTCGGGCTCATTGTCGGTGAACGAAATCTCGCAAGGACGCTGGAGCTTGGGAGCGGCAACCTTGCCGTTCATCACCCAGTTCGTGAAGGCGAGTCCCCTCACCGCCTGCCGCAGCGCTCGCTCCAGGCGCTTGGCCTCGATCCCTCCGTGGAGGGTTATGCCGTTCGCCGTGACGCTGTGGGAGTCCTCGCCGTAGAGCTTCAAGATCAGGGGTGAGCTCGATGGCCTCGACACGCTGACCTCTACCTCCAGCGAGGACGCCTCGTTCGCGGCTGCTTCCATGGCTTCGATGCCCCGACCGATTCGGATCTCGTCCGGCGCGGCGAAGGACCCGTTCCAGCGCTCGTGCCCCAGGGCAGCGTGAGCGAGTTCGTGGCCAGAGTCCAGCCGAAGCAAGAGACGCGCGAGCCGCTCCGCGTCTCCCTCGCTCCTGGCGCCAAGCCCCTCAGCCAAGCCCTCCACGGCCCGGCGCAGCTTCTTGACCGCCGACTGGACAGCGCGCTCCTTGGGCTCGCCCTTCACTTGCTCCAGCAAGTGCCCGGCCTTCTTCTCCCAGGGTTTGGCCTCCGCTTCATCGGAGCCTAGCTCCCTGAGAATCTCCTGCAACTCTTCCAGAAGATCACCTCGGCCGAGTCTAGCCACGTCGCCCGTCACCGCGTGCAGTGCCCTGCGGGCCTTCGGATTCGAGGGCGCAACGTCGTCTGCCGCGGGAACAGTCCTGAGCCCAGAGAAGGCGGGGAGGAACAGGGCGAGCGCGATGAACTGAAACGACTTCATAGGAGGCGACGGTCTTCCAACGCCGATTTTCGCTGTACGAATGCAGGACGAATCCGTCGAAGGGGCCACGGCCAATAAAGACTACAACTTCAGTTGGCCCCAGAGAAACGACCGCGGCAAGTTCAAGGAGGCCGTCCGCGGGTTTCGGTCCGAGCAGTTTGACGTTCAGTCGGCGACCCGCCATCAGGGATGAGCAGGCTCGAAGGCCGTGAGGTGTATGGCTGGCTCAAGATCTCGAACTGCTACCTGCTGCTCGGGGCAAAAGGGCCCGTTGTCGGCTGGATCCCGCCCCTCAAGCTCGGCCTCGAGTTCTACGATGTGACTGGCTACTTGGTGCCCCCAATCTCATCGTCGGTGGAAACCACCGATACGTCGGAGAAGGAGGTCGCCACGCGACCCTAAGCCCACCTCTCGATGCCCACGATGGACAAGCTCCTAGGAGTCTGCGCCACAGAATGCGATTCCGCGAGCACCGCCAGGATCCGCGCTCGCGGCGTTGCGCCAAACCCCAATGGCATCAAACCATGGGGGGTCCGGCGCGCCTTGCGAGCGCGAATCCTGACAGCACTCGCGAAACCGCATTCTGTGGCGCAGACTCCTAGCCCGCATTATTCACGAGATGGTGCCACCAGTGCGTCCAAACCGCGCTGTGGCAAGGAAGACGACCGAACGGAAGCGGAGGCGGGCCTGTAGGCCCGTTGAGCATTCCGTGAGGGAGCCCGCGAAGCGGGCGGAAGCCGCAGGCTTCCGTCTGACGCAGCCACAGCGTGGTTTGGACGTGCTGGTGGTGCCAGCTCGTGAATAATGCGGGCTCCTATGAGCACGGCCTCGTCAAGGTCGTTGTAGTGAATTTTGGTCGTCGTCCTGCTCCTGGATGATTGAATCGTTGGGCGGTTGGCAGCCCTGGGCAGGATGTATCTCGGCAGACCTTTGGAATCTGCTGCGTGATACCCATCTCCGCCCAACCCGCGCGTGCAATCTCGCCTGCGGCTTCGCGGGCGGAGTCTGACCTGAGCTAGAGAACGTCACAGTCCCTGTGCCTCCAAAGGGCGCTGGGCGGCCGCAGCCGCCCAGAGCGCTACCTTTCTTTGGTCTGTTCTTCCACCACGAAGGCGGCGCACAAAGTGCAAGCACGCTCGGAGTCTTCATAGCTTTCTTGCGTAGTAGCGTGGACGCGCCAGAGGCTGGCTTGGGAGGGTCGCCGCGCGACAAGCTCCTATCCGTCTCGGGGTCTGTGCCCCGAAGGCCTAATGCTGCGTTCGCCCGAAGGCGTTGCGAAAGCCAGTGAAGAAACCGCTCCTTCTAAGTCGTGGCCCACCGGCGGATGCGATGAGCATCCCACCCAGCCGGGCGATGACGAGCTGATTTCCCTCGTGGCGTCCTGCGCTCTATGTGTTCTCGTTGGCCTCCGATTCGTCGTCCTGTTCGAAAAGTGCCCCTGGCGACTGCTTCATCTAGGCAAACGAAGCGGCCTCGATGAAGCGCCTCCGCCCGCACTGCAAGCGAGTCTCCTGGAGCACCGGTGCGAGTCACGCGGGACTCCCCTCCGCGTTCGTTGTCTTGAGTACGGCACCGGTGGGGACTACGCCGTGTTCGACGAAGTGCCAGAACTCGACGAGTAGTTTCCTCGCCACCGCGACGATCGCTTTTCGCTTCGCGCGGCTTCCTCCCTTGCCGACGTGCTCGTGGTACCACTTCGTCGTCCGGCTATCAGGCTGCCAGCGTAGCCATAGCCATCCGAGTTCGACCCCGAGCGTCCGAACGCGCGGATTGCCGCTCTTCGAAATGCCTTGGTCTCGTCCCATGTTGCCACTCTGGAACGGTGTGCCCGTCAAACCGGCGAGTGCGCCCACCTGACTTCGGTTGTCAAAGTCTCTCCAGCCGAAGAACTCCGTGGTCAGCACGTAGCTTCCAATGTCGCCCACCCCACGGAGCTGACTGAGGATGGCGGCCTTGCGGGCTGCAGAGGTGGCCTTCTCTGGCTCGGCGCGTGCCTCGCGAAGGACCTGGCGCTGCCGCTGCTCGAGCTCTTTGATCTGCTTGGTGAGAAGGGAGTACAGCTGCCAGCTTCGCTTGACGCTTCGCAAGCACTCAGGTGGGAGTCGTTTGCCATCCCACTGTCGGGCGGCCTTGAGCGCGGTGAGGAAGTCCTTGTCCTTAAAGCTGCCCAGGCGGGGATTGAGGTCTACTCCGTGCTCGAACAGGCTCGCTTGGATCTTGTTGGCGGCCTGCTCTCGTCGCTTTTTGAGGGCCTTGAGGTCCCGGGGCAAGATCCGCTCATCGACTGACTCGAGCGGAGGGACTCGTACGACGCGGAGAACGCGCTCTCCATCGCCATGTCGAGCGAGAAGTTGCGCCATCTTCTGGGCGTCCACCCTGTCGGTCTTGACCTTCCGACTCCGCCTATCGACCTCAATGCTCGCGGGATCGATGATGACGTTCTCGATGCCGTGGGCGAGCAGGAATCGGTGGATCCAGAAGCCGTCGCGACCCGCTTCGTAGCAGCTCTTGACCAGAGTGTTCTCTGGAAGATTGAAGTGCTTCTTGGCCGCTTCGATCTCCGCGAGAAACCCATCGAGGTCCCTGGCGCGAACGTCGCGGATCTTCGCTTTGGACACTCTGTCGAGGGTGATGCCGAGCTTCCAAGTATCTTTGCTCAGCTCGAGGGCGACGTAGAGGACGGGGGTTGCAGTAGTATTTTGAACGGCTGCCTGGGCCATGAGTAGCTCCGTGCTCGCCAGTTGCCCTTCGCCGTCAAAACTCGGGGCGCTGGCTGGTTCAGGCAGCCTCTCTTCCACTCCGGTCCACTACCGGGGCGGTCAAAGCTGCCGTGCAGGACACTTTCGCTTTCGCGCGGCGTCCTGGAAAGGCCTGCCCCATAGCATCTAGCCTGCATGATTCACGAGTTTGCTCCACCAGTGCGTTCAAACCGCGGCGTGGCAAGGAAGACGACCGAACGAAGCGGAGGTGGGCCCGGACGAAGCTCTGGAGCGACGACCGGCGACGACTGACCAGGCTTCAACGGATTGGAATTCTTGGCAGTCCCGATCGAGGGTTCCCGCATGGACGCATGTGAAGCCCCTCCACGCAAGCCTTTGGACCCTCGGCCTCCTCGTGGGGCTCGCCGCTGTTGGGAGCTTTGGGCTTCGGACGACGGCCCCTCGCGCTGTCACCCAGGCCGCCCAACGGGCGGCACCGCTCCCGCTGACGGATCTCTTCCGCGTGAACGTGGAGGGAGTGGAGCATCGGCTCGACTCCCCCAGCGCGGCCGAGCGTATGGCCGCCCTCAGTGGAGGCGGGCACCTCATGCAGATGACCTCGCGCCAGCACGGAAACACGCTCCTCGAGACCATCCACGAGGGCGTGGACCCACGGGGTTCCTGGACGCTGATCGCAGGGGATGGGCGCCGCAAGCTCCACCTCGCCATGGAGTTCGACGGCGAGGGAGGCGTCCGGCAGTCCATGGCCCTCGGCGACCAGGGCAGCGTATCCAGCGGAACGTACGCGCTCCGGGGATCCGCGTTCACGCTGGAGTTCGAGGGCGTCGAGATCTCGATTCCCAGGGTGGAGAAATGACCTTGCGCTGCGACTACCTGAGGGACTCGCCGCGCACGTCGAGCAGCTGGGAGTTCGACACGCTGTTCCCGAAGTCGTCGTGGCGATCGAACGTCCAGACGACCTTCTTCGTCTTCGGCTCGATCTCCACGAGGAGCGGTTGCCCCGGCCCTGCGTGGCAGTTGCCGATGACGTAGTGACCGTCGGCAAGCACCTCGAGCGTCGTCACCCAGGCGAAGCGAATGCCCTCGAGATCATTCTGCTGGAGCTGCCAGACCACCTTCTTCTCCGGCGTGACCTCGATCACGCCATGACCGTTGCCGGTCGAGATCAGCGTGTTCCCCGAGGGCAGGCGCAGCGCCTGGAACAGGCGGTTTCCGTAGGCCTCCAGCCCGTGGCCACCGGCGGGCTCGCGGCCGAAGAGCGGCACCTCGAAGTCCCACACGACCTCGCCGCTCTCGCGCGAGTACTCACGCACCTTGCCGTCAGCCTCGTGGGCGACGAGGTACGTCCCCGCTGGCGTCGAACGCACGAGGCGCGTGTCGGTGTGCGCGCCAGGATGATCGACGACGAGCTGGATCTCCTTCTGGATCTTCCCGTCCGCATCGACCTCGATCAGGCGCGCCGGGCCGGACTCCGCGATCATGGTGTGGCCGTTCGCGAGTCGCTCGAACGCGTGCACCTCGACGGGCTTGCCCCCGTTGCCGCCCTCCTTCGAAGAATCGTAGGACCAGACGACCTCTTTGGTTTCGGGATCGATCTCGACGACCGTGGCTGCGCCCTGGCGCGTCAGGATGTGGCCGTTCTCCAGCCAGTGGATGTCGTGGATCCCCCCCCAGCGCATCTCCCAGCGGATCTCGCCGTCCGGCGCGATGATCGCGAGCCGGTCATTGCCCTGGAGCAGAACCTCGTGGGCGACGGGAGCGGCCCCCTGGGCCGGAGTCGTGGCCGGAACGAGAGCGGCGACCAGGAGAGAGAAGACGGCGAGATTCATGGGAGCGGGGCGGTGAAAGAAAATCGGTGCGGGAGCCGAGAAAACCGTGTCACCAGATCCCGGCGGCGCTCGTTGGACGTGCGAACCACACGATCCGCTGCCCAGGAGGCACTACTATGACCATCTCGCACGCACCCATGTCCCAAATTTCGACCGCCGCATGCTCCCGAGGAGCCGCTCTCGTGAGCACCGAGGGCCAGAGTCTGCCCCTGGGTGAAACCCGCATCGAGACCGAAGCCCAGGGCGGTATCGCCCGCGTGAAGCTCGTCCAGTCGTTCGTCAACACGGGCTCCGAGCCGCTCCGCGTTTCGTATCTCCTGCCGCTCCCGGAAAAGGCCGCCGTTTCTGGGTTCTCGTTCGAACTCGACGGGCAAGTCACCCGCGGCGTCGTTCAGACCCGTGAAGACGCCCGCGCTAACTTCGAAGAGGCCCTGCTGGAGGGACGCTCCGCGGCGATCCTGGAGGAGGAATCGTCCACGCTCTTCCGTCAGGAGGTCGGCAACGTCCCCGCAGGCGCCGAGATCGTCGTCACGGTCGAACTGGACCAGAAGCTCATCTGGCAGGCCGCCGCTGGCGCCTGGGAATGGCGCTTCCCCACCGTCGTCGCGCCGCGCTACCAGCGCCCGGAGATCCCGGATGCCGAGGTGGAGCGCGTCAAGGTCCAGGTCGCCGATCTGCCCGCCGGTGAGCACCTCGGCACGCGGGCGCGCCTCGACCTCCGTATCCGCGACGAGCGCAGCGGCGAAGTCGCATCGCCGTCCCACCGCTTCCGCGTCAGCGATCTCTCGGGCGCGGCGGGCACGGGCGTCAGCTTCCTCGATGCCGAAGGTGAGGGCGGCGCGGGGGTCCCGCTGGACCGCGACATCGTCCTGCGCTGGCCCGTGGCAGCGGCGGCACCCGGCGTCAGCCTGAGCGTGGAATCGGCGAAGGTCGGTGAAGCCAGCGGCCTCTACGGCCTCCTCACGCTGGTGCCGCCGGCGCAGCCGAAGCGCACCATCCCGCGCGATCTGATCGTGCTCCTCGATACGAGCGGCTCGATGTCCGGGGAGCCCCTCGCCCAGGCCGTCGCGGTGGTCTCCGCCCTGATCGACTCGCTCGGTGAGGACGACCGGCTGGAGCTCCTGGAGTTCAGCAGCTCCGTCTCCCGATGGAAGCGCGGCGCGCGGCAGGCCACGCCGAGAAAGCGCGCGAGCGCCAAGCGCTGGCTCCAGTCGCTCCAAGCCTCTGGCTCGACCGACATGCACGGTGCGATCCTGGAGTCCCTGAGCCTTCTCGGCCCCGAGTCCCAGCGCCAGGTCCTCGTCGTGACCGACGGCCTGATCGGCGGCGAGAAGCAGCTCGTCCATGACGTGGTGAAAAGGCTCCCGGCCGCATGCCGCGTGCACACGCTCGGCATCGGGCACGGCGTCAACCGGACCTTGACCGCGGGAGCGGCCCTTGCGGGTCGCGGCGTCGAGCAGATCGTCGCCCCGGGGGAAGACCCGAGTTCGGCCACGAGGGAGCTTCTGGCGTCGATGAATCAGCCCATCCTCGTCGACCTGAAGATCAGCGGCGGCGCGGTTCGCGAAACGGCCATCGGACCGATGGACGTGTACGCAGGCACGCCTTCCCTGATCCCGGTGCGTCTGGAGACGGATGCGAAAGGCCGCCCCAAGGGCAAGATTGTGATCGAAGGTCGCACCGCGGACGGCGTGTGGAAGCGCACCCTCGACGTATCGGCGGCCGCTGCGGGATCCGGAGCCAACGCCGCGCTGTTCGCCCGTGAGCGCGTCCAGCAGCTGGAGACATTCGACTTCCGCGCGCGTTCGAGCACGGCCACGGACGCGGAGATCGAGCGCCTCGGCCTCGACTACCAGATCGCAACCCGAAGGACCTCCTGGGTCGCCATCTCCGAAGCCCGCACCGTGGACCCGAACGAGCCGACTCGCAGCGTGGAGATGCCCCACGAACTCGGCGCCGGTCTGTCGGCCGAGGGGCTGGGCCTTCGAGCTTCGCTCCGATTCGTCAGGGACGTTGAGGGCGCGGGCGGTATGCAGTACGGCGCCATGCCCGCCTCCGCACCGGTCCCGCTTTCCAGGCGGGACCGCCCGAAGAAGAGCAAGCGGCCGTTGATGGACGAGAAGAGCAAGATGGAGTTCGATGACGACCTGCGCAACGCGCGACTCTCGATCCCGGCCTCTCCGGCCGACGAGGATCGCGACGAACTCGCAAGCGCCCTCGAGCCCATGAAGGAACTCTTGCTCGAGCTGATCGCGCGGGTGCTCCTTCACAAGGACGGCCGACTCGTGGTCAGCTTCCAGGCTCCCGACGACATGGTCTGGGTCGACGTCGGCCCGATCACCGTCGAATTCGAAGACGGTAGCGTCCACGCCGTGAATCTGGAGCTCGCCGGTTCCACCTCTGGACCGGTGGCGAGCGGTGCCGAGATTCGTATGGTGCTCACCGGCCTTCCGGAAGCGCCGAACGCGAGCGCGATTCGGGTTTACGTCGCCGGCAAGACCTCGATCCAGCTAAACCTCCAGAAGTGACCGACCTCGACCTCGAACTGGATGCGATCGCCGCCGGTGACGCCAGCGCCTTCGGGCGCTGGGTCGCCGGCGCCGAGCACGAGATCCGGCTGCGCCTCCGCTCGTTCGCGGAGTCCGTGGACACCGAGGTCATCTGCCAGGAAACCCTTCTCCGCATGTGGCAGGTCGCGCCGCGCGTGACGCGCGATGGAAAGGGCAACTCCCTGCTGCGGCTCGCCCTGCGGACCGCTCAGAACCTCGCGATCGACGAGGTTCGGCGGCTCCGTCGCAAGCCAGTCTCGATGCCCCTCGACGAGACGCTCGATGGGGACCTCGGCGACGTGTCGTCGTCCCCCATCGATCCTCTGGTGCAGGAGGCCGTCGCCGGGTGCCGCGACAAGCTCCCGGCGAAGCCGCGTGCCGCGATGGGCGCTCGCTTCGACGACGGCGGCGCACGTCACGATCGTGAGCTGGCGGCGCGCCTCGGGATGACGCTCAACACCTTCCTCAAGAACATCGGCCGGGCGCGCAAGCTGCTGATCGAATGCCTCGAGCGACGCGGCGTTCGGGAGTCCGACTACCTGGGTGACAGGGCATGAAGAACGGCGAACTGATTCAAGCGGTGACCTCCGCCTACCGCGAGCGCGATGAGCGCGGCGTGATCCAGGAGCATCCGGGCTGGCACGACCTCGGCCCACAAGAACGCCGGCGCGCGTTCGAGGCTACCCTCGTCGCACGCCGGCTGGAAGCGGCCGTCCATCCGGACGGCCTGTCGAGCACGGCCGAGGCCGTGCTGCGCCGCATTCGCGGGTGATCAGTCCACGTGGACCTCCAGCGCGTTCGTGAACGTGCCCGGGAAACCGCCCGCGGGAGCGCGAACGAACACCTGCATCGTGCGCAGCTGTCCGGACATCGCGGCCGTGATCGGCACCTGGAGGGTTGCCATGCCGGAGCCGTCCAGGACGAGCGGCAGGAGCTGGGTCACCGGCTGAATCCGGAGCACACAGCCCGGGCCGAACTCGCGCCTGTTGCCGAAGCCCGTGCCCATGGCGAAGATCGCGTTGGCGCCCGGCATGCCGTTCGACACCGTCAAGGTCAGCATCGAACCCGGCTCGGGGCAACCCGAAGCTTCGAGCATGGGAGTCTCGTTCCCGCCGCCGGCGCAGCCGAAGCTGTACGGCGCGATGGTGCCCCCGCAGTTCGGCTCGGTCAGGTTGACGGTGACCGTTCCCAGGTTCGACCAGGACTCGTTGTCGTTGGCCGCGTAGGTGAACTGGGCGGATCCGGTCTGACCCGGCTCCGGCAGGAACGTCGCGACGGAGCCGTTGAACGCCACCGTGCCCGTCTTCGGCTGCTTCACGATGCGCAGCGTGAGGTTGGTGCCGTTCGGATCCGTTCCGGAGAGCGGGATCGCCAGGGGTGTGTCGCTCGGAGTCGCGACCGTCAGGTTCGCCACCGTCGGTGCGCCGTTGCTGTTGTTGTCATCGTCGTTCGGACCGTCGTGACAGTCGTAGCAGCTGACCGCGTAGCCGCGCCAGAAGTTCTTGGTGCCGAACTGCGTCTGGTACTGGCGATCGCCGCCAGCGCGGGAGAGTTCCGTGCCGCGGTAGTCCGTGCCGTGACAGACCTGGCACTGGGCCTGATTGCCGTGCTCGGCGATGTCACCGTGGCGGTCGCGGACCCACTCCGTGGTCGTCGGGTGCATGCCGTGCGGGCCCATCGTCATCTGGCTCTCGGAGAGAGACTGGTGACAGGCGTAGCAGTCCATGATCGTTCCGACGTGACCCTGGAACGCCATCGACTGCGCGTTGTCGTTGTCTTCGCTCGTCGGGTAGATCGCGTGCGTCGAGCCGTGACAGGCCGAGCACTCGAGGCCGCCGTGGCCCTCCGAGAAACGATAGAGCGAGAAGCCCTGGGCCGGCGTGTTCGGGTTCGTGGCGAAGCGCGTCGAGGCCGGGATGCGCAGGTCGCCGTTCGGCAGGTGCGCGTCGGTGTAGCGGATCTGTCCGCTGTTCGTCACGGCGTCACCCGTGTGGCACGCCTGGCAGTTGGGCTGATCGAGCCAGCCAACGCGGGCGGGGCTGCCGACGTCCGCCATCGTGCCGTGGCACTTCTGGCAGTCCATCGAGTTCTGCCCGTCCGGTCCGATCGCGCTGCCCATGGCGCCGCGCAGACACTTGGTCTTCGCGCCGGGGTGACAGGTGTAGCACGCGACGCGGCTCGGGACTTCGTCCATCGTGGCCCCCGTCAGCGTCGTGACGTCGCCGTGGTAGCGGTGCATGGCGACCGTGAGGGCGGAGATGCCGGCGATGCCGGTGCCCGGGAGCGCGTTCGATCCGTGGCAGCGCGAGCAGAGGATCGACGTGCCGCCCTCGGCCGTGGCCAGGAGCCCTGCCGAATCGTAGCCAGCGGTCGCGAGCGCCGCCGCGAACTGGGGATCCCCCGCGTGGCGCTCGTCGTGCAGCCGAAGGATGTTCAGGCGGTCATCGCGTACCGGATTGGAGCTGTGCGCCCATCCGCCGGTCGGGCGAGCGTCGGGGTGCATGCCGCTTCCATGGCACTCGGCGCAGTTGAGCTCGGCCGAGATCGGAACCGACGTGACCGTGTCCGCGATGACTGTGCCCCCTGCATTGCGAACGACGACCTTGACGAGCGGGTACTTGTTGTGCTCGCCCGCGTCGTCGATCGCCGTCATCGGGATGCCCTCCGCCTGGAACCAGTTCCAGATCGCGCTGAACTGCATGTTCTGGGGCGTGTTCGCGGCGCCGGGCATCATGGTCCCTGTGAGGCCAGAGTCCGGAGCCAGCTGGACGCCGAAGAGATCGTCCTCGTAGTCCCAGAAGTTCGTCTTGCCGATGGACGTCGTGTTGATCGACCCATTGGCGTCCGCAACGCTCTCGAAGGTGATCGTGTAGCCGCCGCCCATGTCGAGCAGGTCACCGTTCACGATGACCTGGGCGTTCACCGTGTTGTACGGGGGCAGGATCGAGAACAGGGAGAAGTCGGGGTCGACGCAGTGCATCCCGAGGTCGTTCCACGCCAGCACCTGGTTCCCGCTCTGCAGCGGCGCCAACATCGGGGAAGCCACCGGCGACGGAGGACTCGAGTACGCATTCCATGCGAAGGCTCCGATGGCAGCCAAGCTCGCCATGGAGAGGGCAGCTGTACGCCGCCGGTCAAAGATTGGTCGCATTGTTCTGAGGGGTAGAAGTCGGGGAAGGGAGCGCACGGAGGCGCGGCCGAGAAGCCATCGATTCGATGGTCAGGAGCGCTCGATGGCGCGTCAATGCGGTTTCGCCCGCGACCGAATGACACCTCTGCAATCCGATCCGGGGCTCAGATCTGCCACATGAAGGGTCCTCGCATCGCGCTACCAGCAAGGGCTATTCGCGCTCACGAGTGCGTAGAAGGGTAGCCCCAGTGCGTAGGCGCTCGATCCCTGTGGCGGGCCTGGCGAAGCATCGATCGCGAGCTCGATTCACGACGTGAATCTCGCCGCTCAAAACGGCTGCGCACAGAGTCCACGGGCTGAAGCGTTTCCTGGTGACAGACACCTCGACCCAACAGGAACTCACCATGAACCACACACGTCATCGCGCAACCCGCCACGCAGCGCTCCTCGCGCTCACCGGCCTCACGCTTCTCGGCTCGGCCTTCTCCCAAGGCTCCACTCGGACTCCGCTCGCCACGCAGCAGGAGGACGAACCGACCGCCGCGGCGCCGGTTCGGAACGGCCGGCTCGATCTCGTCTCCCACGACGTGGGCGTCGTCATCAACAACGGTTTCGCGACCACGACGATCCTTCAGACGTTGCAGAACTCGACGGACCACGCCCTGGAAGCGACCTGGGCATTCCCCCTTCCCGACGAAGCCTCGCTCTCGGAACTCACGCTCTGGATCGACGGCCAGCCCCTGATCGGCGAGGTCGTGGAGAAAGCGGAGGCCAGCCGCATCTACCAGGAAGAGACGAAGGCGGGAGAGTCCAGCGCGAAGCTCGACCAGAACGGATTCGTGAACTACCGGATCACCCTGAGCCCGGTGCCTGCCCACGGCGAGGCCAGGGTCCGCGTCGTCTACTACCAGCCGCTCGACATCGACCAGGGCGTCGGACGCTACCTCTACCCCCTGCAGAACGGGAACACCGAGGATCCGGGCGGCGGCTCCGGCATGGACACCGCGTTCTGGTCCATGGAGAGAGAGGTCGCGGGCAGCATGACGCTGGACGTCACGCTGAAGACCGCGTTCCCCGTGGACGGGCTGCACTCGCCGTCCCACGCCGCGATGAGCTTCCAGCAGGAGGCACCGGATCTCTGGACGGGCAGCTGGAGCGGGCAGGGCCCCGTGCTCGACCGCGACTTCGTGCTTCTCTATCGCCTCTCCCCCGACGTCCCCGCCCGGATCGAGCTGCTCACGAGTCGCTACGCCGACCAGGGCGAAGGGACCTTCATGGCGGTGATCACCCCCGGCGAGGACCTCGAGGAGATCACCTACGGCACGGACTGGATGTTCGTGCTCGATATTTCGGGCTCCATGAACGGCGAGAAGCTTCGGGTGCTGAGCCGAGGCGCGAGCAACGCGATCGGCCGCCTGCGCGCGGAGGATCGCTTCCAGGTGATTCTGTTCGATGACGGCCATCGCGCGCTCTCGAGGGACTGGCTCGTCCCCGGCACCGCCGAGGCCGACGACGTCCAGCGACAGGTCGAAGGGCTGCAGTCCGCTGGCGGCACCAACATCTTCGCTGCGCTCGACGCCGCGTACGCGCGGCTCGACGCCGACCGCCCGTCGGCCATCCTCCTCGTCAGCGACGGCGTCGCGAACGCGGGCCCGCACGAGTACCGGGACTTCATCGAGATGGCGAGGACCCACGACGCACGCCTCTTCACCTTTGTGATGGGCAACGGCGCGAACACCGTGCTCCTCGGGGATCTCTCGGCGATGTCGGGCGGATTCGCGCGGACTGTGTCGGTCCAGGACGAGGTCGGGGCGCATCTGATGATGGCCCGCGATCGCATGTCCCACGAGGCGATGCACGGCGTGCGCTTCCAGCTCGAAGGCGCCACCGTCACCCATCCGAAGCGGCTCCCGAGCCTCTACCTCGGCCAGCAGCTCGTTGTGTTCGGTCGCTACCAGAAGTCAGGACCCTCGACACTGACGGTCAGCGCCCGGATCTCGGGGGAAGACCGCCACTGGACCGTCCCCATCGATCTGCCTGCTATCGACGAGTCGAACCCGGAACTCGAGCGCCTCTACGCGATGGCGGCGATCCAGGATCTGGAGCGCGCGGAGTGGCTCGACGGAAGGCCCGAGTCCGAGACGCGCCGCGGAACGATCGACCTGGCTCTCGCGTACAGCCTCGTGACCGATCACACGTCCATGGTCGTGGTGAAGGAGTCGCGGAAGGCCGCGTACGGTCTCGGATCCAGCAACCGTGACCGACGCCTCAGGGAACAGGACGCAGCCGCCGTCCGCTCGACGGCGGGGAACCAGGTCCAGGTGCAGACCGGCGGCCAGCCACTCGCTGGACCCCTCGGTGGCCAACGGGCAGCGCACGCGCCGCAAAGGAGCCAGCGCCGCAGGAACGGCGGCGGCGGAGCCGTCGGCCCCCTGGAGATTCTCGCGCTGCTGGCGCTCCTGCTGGCCACGGGATGGCGCCGTTCATCCAGCGACGCGGCGTGATGTTTGCGCGCGCCACCGAGACAGGCCTTTGGTCCATGCGCGTCCTCGCTGCCCTCGCCGCCGTGCTTCTGGCGACGGCGGCGAGCGCGTTCCCCGGCACGTTGCAGCTAGAGAGAGCCGGCCTCGCGAACGGCGAATGGTGGCGACTCTGGACCGGCCACCTCGTGCACGGAAGCGCCGATCACCTCGTCTACGATGCGGGCGCGGCCGCGCTGCTGTTCGTCGCGCTGAAGTGCCCGCTGGCTTCCGCATGCAGGCTGCTCTGGATGGCCCCGGCGATCAGCCTCGCGCTGCTCGCTGCGCTCCCGGATCTCGACCACTACTACGGCCTCTCGGGGCTTCTCCACGGCTGGGCCGTGGCCGGAACCTTCGATCTCTGGCGCAGCAAGAACGGTCCGGGCGCCCATCTGGCCGCCGTCTTCGGGATCGGCACCGTGCTCAAGGCCGCCTGGGAAACATGGAGCGGCGCGGCACCGTTCTCGGATGGCCTCGACATGGGCGGCCCGGTGATCCACGCAGCTCACCTCGTGGGCGCGATCGTCGGCGTGGCGGCCGCGGTGGCAACCCACCGTGTCCGTTTCCGCCCTGCAGCTCTCGTTCACACCAGCACCATGCGCGCCCTCGGAATTCTCGTCGTCCTCACACTGATCACCCTCACCATTGGCTCCTAGTGCCCCGAATCCGACGCGGGTTCCTCGGCGTTTCGGATTCGAATCGACCGGAACGAACTCGAAGACGACATGAAGAGCCTCGGCTCGGCGACGCGAGGGGCGGCTGAGTCCGTCGACAAAGCAGCGGGCGCCGTCGCGGAGAAGCTGAGCGGCGACGACCACGAGACCCAATTCGCCCGCATCGTGTCCGTGTCCGTGGAGCAAGGGACCATACCCCGATCAACGGTCAAACGCGCAGCCGAAACGTCGCGCCGCGTGATCCGCTCTCCAGCGTCAGGTCGCCGCCCAGGCTCCGCGCCAGATCGCGCGAAAGCGCGAGGCCTAGCCCCACCCCGGGGGCGCGGTCGGATGAGTCGCGCCCCGCGCGTTCGAAGGGCTCGAAGACGCGGGCGCCCATGGGGCCGGGAACGCCCGGCCCCTCGTCGATCACATCCACCAGAAGATGCCCGCGGTCTCCGTGGGCCCACACCCGCACCTTCGCCGCCTCACTCCCACGGAAACCGTACTTGCACGCGTTCTCCACGAGGTTCATCAGGATCTGAGCGATCGCCTGGGGGTCGGTCGAGCATGGGGCTTCGGACCCGACCCCGAGTTCTAGCTCGAAGCCGGCGCCGGCGCGGGCGCAGATACCAGACAGCTCCGGTTCGATTCGCCGCATGAGTTCCGCGCCGTCCAGTGTCTCTCGCCTGACGTCGCCTGCGCCTTCCTCGAGCTGCGCGTAGCGCAAGACGTTCTCGACGAGGCCGGAGAGCCTCAGGGACTCCGACTCCAGGGTCGCCAGGTATTCGGGCCGCGACTCCTCGGGCACCATTCCCCGCGCCAGCATCTCGCTGTACATGCGGAACGTGGTCAGCGGCGTTCGAAGCTCATGGGTCACGGCGTGGGTGAAGCGACGGTGCTTGTCCCCGTAGGCCACGCTCGACCGAAGCGCGAACCAGCCCATGCCGAGGCCCGCCAGCAGCGACGCCCAGCCAGCGCCCAGAATGGCGAACGGCGTCATGGCCACCCTCACCTTCGATCCAGGCGAAGCTTCCAGCCTGACCGGGATCGCCGCGAGCCGGAACGCGTCGTCCTCGGTCGGGACGTCCCGAGCGGGATCGAGCACCTGGGTCGCGAGCGGCCCCGTCAACGGAACGAGCCTGGCGTCCGGAAAGAGGTCCGCGATCTCCGCGAGCAGGAGCGCTTCGAGCTCCGGCCACGGGATTCGGTAGCTCTCGTGGCGCACGCCGCCGCCCGCCTCGACTCGCCGGGCGAGGTAGAGTTCACGGGCCGCATCCGTTCCGCACCACACGGGCGCAAGGGGCCCCATGGTCCACGATCCCGCCCCTTCGACGTCTCGGTTGGCGGAAACGACATGGGTCACGTTGGTGCTCGCCTGCCGGGCGAGGTACTCCTCCTGGCTTCGCCGCCACCCGCGCGATTCCGCCGCCCCAGAGAGCGCAGGGTCCGGCGTCGTCACCGCTTCCTGCAGCGGTCCGGTCTCCGCCAGCCCGCAGGCCATCACAAAGGCGTCATCGGCGGCCTCCACGATCTCGGAGCGCAGCGACCCAGTGGGTGCCGCCTCATCGTTCAGAGCGTTGTCCTTCGGTGCGATCCACCTGTTGCTGTAGTCGCTCGCCGGCACCGCATCGCCGCCGCGCATCGTGGTGGTCGCCACCATGGAGCCGACGCGCGTCTCCATGCGCCAGAGCGCCGTTCGAACGTCTTCGTGGAAGAGCGCTTCCGCCGTGGTGCGCGCGTGCGCTCTGGTCTCATGGACGACCAGTACGCTCACCGCGGCGAGCGCCACCAGGAGCACACCACCAGCGAACAAATAGAGCGTCTTGAGCTGATCTCGCTTCATCGCACCGCCTCCACGCCGTCGCCGAGGAGGTAGCCCTTTCCTCGAACGGTGCGAACGACGGCCGCGCCTTCTGTCCCCAGCTTCTCGCGCAGCCGAGCGACCGCCATGTCGACGGTGCGCGTGTCGATCCCGCGCGGATCGAGGCCCCATACGCAGCGGAGGAGCTCCGCGCGCTCGATCGGCCTTCCCGGATTCCGCAGGAGATGCAACAGGACCCCGAGCTCGCGCTCCGTCAGCGCACGCGCCTCGCCGCTTTCCAGCAGCACCTCCTGGCGTTCCACATCCACATGGCCGCCCGCGTACGTCGCGCCCGAAACGTCCTGGGGCCGCGCGGGCGAGCGCCGCAGAACGGCCTCGACGCGCGCGAGCAGCTCGGTGGGGCTGAAGGGCTTCACCACGTAATCGTCCGCTCCGGAGCGCAGACCTCGCACGCGATCCTCCTCGGCGCCGCGCGCGGTCACGAGGATCACCGGCAGCTGCGGCCGCTCCCTCCGCAGCGTCGGCAGGTAGTCGAGTCCGTCCATTCCGGGCACGACCACATCGAGGAGGAGAAGGTCGAGGTGAGCACGCCCCAGCGTGGCACGCGCCGACGCACCGTCCGCGCACTCGAGCACGTCGAATCCTGCGAATCGGAGGCTGTCCACGAGCCCTCTCCGGATCGCGGGGTCGTCCTCGACGACGCAGACGGTGCGCTTGGTAGGCATGATCAGTGGGGCTGCTTGATGAGGGTGACCTTTCCGTCGATCTCCAGGAGGATCTCGCCCTCGAGCGTCAGCTCGGCGGCGCGACCGCATCGCAGCAGAGTCTCGCAAAGCGTAGTGTACTCGGGCGTACCGACGATCACCTCGGAGCCGGGCGCGGCCTGGGCTGCCTCATCCAGGGCCAGGGCCCCTGCGGTCCAGCGAGCCCCGCGGCGGAAGTAGGTCCGCCCCTGGATCGTCTGCACGCCCCCGTTGGCCACCGCCTTCCCTTCCTCGTCGTAGAGCGTGTTGGAGCCGTTGACCCAGGCCTGCCCGCGGTTCGACACGATATTGCTCTGCTGGGCGACGCCCGACGCTCCGCTGCGCGCGCCGTTGTTGTCACAGCTGATCTGGCAGGCGGTCGCCAGGAGCTCACTCGCGTCCCCGAGCTGCGTCCCTTCGCGCGCGAGAAACGCGGTCGAATCGGTGAGGATGCCGTGCTCGGTCGCGAGCTGCAGCATCTCGGCCACGGTCTCCTGGAACTTCGGGTCGTCCTGGAGCGAGGCGAGGGCCGCGGGGTTGGCGCCGGCCTGGCGGATCGAATCCTCCAGCGCGGCGATCCTGCGCATCGCCCAGAGCCGCGGCACGAAGAGGTTCTTCGCAAGCGCCTTCGCGAAGTCCACGTCGAGCGTGTGCGTGACCTTGCCTGCGGCGCTCGTGCCCTCCAGCCTGAACTGGCCCGCACGCGGCTCGGTGTAGCGACCCACGAGCAGCAGCCGGTCGCCTTCGTAGAGGTCGGGCATGATCCCCGGGTACACGTCGCGAACGAGGCGGACGTCCTCCACGCCGTCGGCGGACGCCACCTGGAACTCGAGGTCGGTCAGCACCGGCCCGGAAAGGTCCTGGAACACGTCCGCCACGGCGATCTCGACGTTCTCAGCAGGACCGACGTAGGTGGCGCGTCCCCGGCTGCGATCGGCGATCGCGTCGAGCAGCGACGCATTGACGTCGTACCCGACGCCGAAGGTGAAGATCCTGCGTGCATGAACGTTGCCTTCCATGGCACGGTCGCGGATGACGTGCTCGCGTGATTCGCCCTCCGTCGGCAGGCCGTCCGTCAGGAAGAGCACCACGGGCAGGAACCCCTCGATCACGTCCGTTCGAAGCGCGAGCTGGAGCGCACCGTCAAGATTCGTTCCCCCCTTCGCCTTCAGCCCATCGAGGTAGGCCCGGAGCGCCGGCAGATTCGCCTTCGTCTTGATGACAGGCGCCGGGGCAAAGCGCTCGACGTCGGAAGCATAGTCGATGATCTGGATCGCTTCCCCGAAGTCGAGCCCCTCCAGCACCTGGCGCGCGGCCGCGATGGCCTGATCGAACTTGGCCCCGCCCATGCTACCGGAGCGATCGATCACCAGAGAGACCTCGCGGGGCGGCAGGTCCTCGCGCGCGGGGACGTCACCGATGCCTGCCAGCAGCAGGAACCAGCCGCCGCGGCCGTCCGGGTCCTGACTGGAGAAGAGCGTCGTCGCAACCGGACCGTCGCCGCCCAGAACGGAGAGTCGAAACGGACCGGGTTCCAGGCGCCCATCGGCGCGCGCAGCCACCTTCAGTGAACGGGCATGCGGCCCGGTCGACCTGGCCTCCAGGCCGTGCGTCGGCGAATAAACATCGGCGATCACGCTCGACGAACGAACGCTGACATCGATGGACCACGGAACGGCCAGCCCGAGCGATTCGCTGCGCGCGAGCGCGTAGTCGAGACGCTGCCCATCGCCGGTCAGCACCTCTTCGTAGCTCACCCGAATCGTCCGAGTTCCCCCCGCTTCCACCGGGAAGACGTGCGATCGGAGGAGCTGGTCGCCGGCGAACTCGAGGAGCGCGGGGTCCCTTAGCTGCTCGACGATGGTGCGATAGGTCGCGATGGCGGCGTCTTTCGCCAGCACGTCGTAAGACGCCGCGGGCGCCGGATTCCCGCTGATCCCCTCGAGCGCGAAGCCGCTGATGACCGCGCCGCGCGGCACGGGCAGCAGGACTTCGGCCTCCTGAGGAGAAGCCGATGCATTGCCGACCGCGATCGTGAGCTTCGTCGTGGCGATGCCGTCGACGATCGAGATGTCTGCGTCGACGCCGCGTACCTCCACGGCGGCGCCCGCATGCGCTCCTTGAGCGGTCGCAGGAGCGGTCCGGATGACCCCCGACTGCGGCAAGACCACGTGGGAACACCAGGGTCGAAGATCGTGGGGCTGGTTCGAAGCGCTGGCAGCCAGCGGAGAGGCCGCGAGCGCCAGGCCGATGGAGAGCAACGACGGAAGAGGGTAGGACTTCATGGTGGAAAACTCCGATGGGCGTCAGGCTGATTTCGAGACAGGACTCCTGTCCTCGATCAACCTACGCCGCCCCGCCCATCCCCTTGGTCACGCCGTTGTAACGCCACGGGCGCGGCCCTCCCCCTGGGGCGGTCAACGGACGTCGAACGGAGCGGATGGCGAGAGCGTCACCTGGCTCCATATCCATCGGACCGTGGGTTCCCAGATCTCCACGGGGAGCTTGTTCCACACCAAATAGCTGTCGATCGCGGAGTCTCCTGGGCGGCGTAGCTCCAGGGGCCACTCGCCGAATCCGTGCTCGATCCCCGGGATCGACAGCAAAGAGCGTTCTGCGGGCCGCTCTTCCAGCCGAAGTCTGTTCGTGGCCAGCGGGACGATCGTGTCCCGTCCGCCGAAGATTCCGAGCCAGGGCGTTCGGATCTTCTCCCAGTCCGCCGCGGGGTCGTAGTCATGGCGCCTGACCCACGCACCAGGGAACGCGTCGCGCGTCGCCGGGTCGTCGTCGAAGTCGAGGAACTCCACCCAGCCCTCCGTGCGCGCTGCGTCGAGCAATTCGCGGTAGCGCTTCCACTCCGCATCGGTCGGCTCGGCGTCGAAGAGAAGGGCGTTCCATTCCTGCGCATCCTGGACAGCGCGCTCGCCGTAGCCTGCGGCGAGAAGAGTCGATGCCCAGGATTCCATCTGCTGAGTGCGCACGCTCGTCGTCGGCGACATCTTCGTGACCACGAAGTCGACCGGAGGATCCTGAAGCGCCGCGAGCCGGATCGCGGCCCAGCCGCCGGCGCTGGAAGCGTGTAGCCCGATCTGGTTCGCGTCGATCGACTCCTGATCACCGAGCCAGCGCAGGGCGCTGCGCGCATCTCCGACGAGGTCGTCGAAGGTCGCTGCGCGGAGATCACCGCCACTCTCCCCCGTGCCGCGCTTGTCCCATACGACGGAGGCGATCCCGAGGCGCGCGAGCCAGCGACCGCGGCCGATCCGATCTTCGCTGCGCGTGATCGGCCCGCGGCTCGGAAGCCAGACGACCGCCGGGTGCGGGCCGGGCCAGCCCGGCTCGAAGCACGTTGCCGCCAGCTCGATCTCGCCCGAAAGGATCCTCACGTCGCGCTCGATCACCCGCAGCGCAGGCGTCTGGATCGCGCGCTTCGCGTGGACCTGGATACGCGTGGGTGAGGCGCCGAACGAGCCGCGCATCTCGCCCCGCTCGCGATCGAGCTGGAGGGTCGCCGTCCCATAGACCAGCGGGAGCTGGATCTGCCCATCCAAGACCCTTGCGGTGGAGTCATCGACCGGGAAGAAGATCCAGTCAGGCAGCGTGGTCTTCACGGAGAGCCCCTGCTCGGCCGGGGACAGTTCGACCTCGAACACCTGCCCGGCGCCGTTGCACCAGAGCGTTCCGCGCCAGAAGCCGACGTAATCGGATTCTACGGGATCGGAAGACTGAATGGCGGCGAACGATACAAGGGCGATACAGGGAAGCAGCATGGAGAGGAGTTCGCCGTGCTACCCTGCGTCGATGCAGCTCTCGATCTTCCTCGGCGCGACCCTCCTGGGCAGCGGCGCGATCCTCATGTTCGGCCGATCCGCCTCCGAGTTCGCCAGTCCTGTCCAGCTCACCTCGGGGGACGCGGCGCTCGCCGCCAAGGTGCGCTATCCCTCCCCTCGGCTCCTGGATGTGGACGGCGATGGAACGCGCGAGATGGTCGTAGGTGATCTTCCGGGCTTCGTTCGCGTGGCAAAGCCTGCGGGCGGAGACGACCTGCTCGCGTGGGGAGAACTCGCTCCGCTCAAGACGGACGGACGCGAGCTGAAGTTCAACAACTGGTGATGCATCGGCATGGGTTCACAGTTCGTGGACTTCGACGGTGACGGTCTCCTGGACGTCTTGACGGCGACCTACGAAGGCGCGGTGTACGTCGCCCGCGGCTTGGAAGCCAGCGCGGAGACGAAGGAGCGCGGCGGATTCGCGGACCCCGAGCACGTCCTGGATCGCGACGGTCAGCGCATCGGGCTACAGATGATGTGGAGCCTCGAAGGCAAGGGCTGGACCGACGTGTTCAAGCCCCAGTGCACCACCGCGGTCGCGTTCGACTGGGACGCGGACGGCGACCTCGATCTGCTGCTCGGCTGCTACAACACGGACAACGTGTTCCTGCGCCGGAACGAAGGCAAGGCCGGCGCGCCAGTCTTTGGCACCGAGAACGAGCCGGTCCTCGCGGGGGGCGAGCCCTTCGCGCTCGCGGGCGGCGTGACCGCGCTGCGCCTCGTCGACTGGGATGCGGATGGCGTGACCGATATCGTCTGCGGGAGCTTCGGCGCGAAGGATCGCTCCGTCCTCGGCGGCGTCTACCTGTTCCGCAACGAAGGCGAGGCTGGCTCCCCGCGCTTCGCGGCGGCCAAGGCCCTGATCGCCCCCATCACCGACCCCGACGGCACCGCCCCGAGCCGCGGGCTCTACGCCGACCCCGTGGACTACGACCAGGACGGGGACCTCGATCTTCTCGTCGGCGGCTACGCGGAGACGAAGTCAGAAACCACCGACGGCTACAAAGGTCAGGCGGGCATCTGGCTCTACCTACGGAAGTAGTGAGAACCGCCAGCGCGAGACCGACGGCCCCGTGGCCCCGCGTGATCGTGCTCACATCCGAGGGGAGGTTCCGTACGGGTGTCTTCGACCGTGCCCCGGCCAACCGGCTAGGATTTGGCCGACCCGCGCGGTCCTCACCTGTCTCATTTTGACCCGGCTCCCATCGCCCATGCGACTCACCAAAGCTCTCCCTTCGATCCTCGGCGCGACCCTTCTCGCGACCCTCTCCGCCTGCGGTGGTGATGCCGCCGCGGACCCCATGGCTCTCATCCAAAAGGGCGACTACGCCGCAGCCATCGCCGCGATCGAGCCCCAGCTCAAGACGGTCGAAAAGGGCACCGACGCCCACAAGGACCTCGTGATCGGCTACACGGAAGCCCTCAGCGCCGAGAACCCCGGCAAGGCCAAGGACTTCTTCCTCAAGACGATGACGGAGCAGAAGGACTTCATCGACCCGGCCGACGTCAAGTACGTGGTCAACCGCATGGCCAAACAGGGCCATCTCTCCGAGGCCATCGACGTGATGGATCGTGGCAAGAAGACCTGGCCCGAAGACGAGACCATCGTGGTCGTACTCGGCGAGCTCCAGAAGGCCGTCGAATCGTCCGGTGACAAGGGGGCTCTCGACAAGCTCAAGGGCCTCGGCTACCTCTAAGCACGGAAGGGAGATGAGGCGCCTCCATGGGCGCGAATCCGGGCCAGAGGGGCCCGATTCCCACCGAAAAGGGCTATGTTCCGCCGTCAGGAACGTAGCCCTCTTTGTATCCGTCCGGTAAGGAGCCCATCGCAGGCGTGCCTTGCTGGAACGCGCACCGTGAATCCCTGTGCGGGTGGCCTAGACTTCTGGCCCCCATCCGCCGGCCCCTTATGGCGACCCCCATGCGAGTCAGCACCAAGGCCCTGGCACCCCTGCCTCTCCTTCTCTTCTTCGCGTCCTGCGTGACGCCTCCTCCAATGGCTGGCCCGATGGCCGAGCGCGGGCGCTCGGTGGCCGACGGATCGGGAGCGCGCTATCAGGAGAGCGACCGCTCCTATCGCGAGCAGCGGGATCAGCCCGAGCGCGCGTCCTGGTACGACCGCCGCGACGACGACCGGGTCGCCGACTCTCGCCGCGACGACGACCGACGCTTCGACGACGGGCGCTACAGCCTTCGCAGCGCCGGACGCCCGACGCCCATGTCAGCCGCCTACGAACCGGCCTCGTACGAACCCGGCGTCACGGCAGCGAGCGCCCAGCGTCGACGCGACCCGGGCTACTACGACAGCGGGTACGTCGACCCCATCCCTCCCCACGAGCGCGGCAACTACTCGGCCCCCGCGAACGGTCGCATCTCGTTCCTCTTCGGTCGACGCGATCTGCTCGACGACTCGATCGTGGCCGCCGAGAGGATGTACGCCTTCGGCGTCGAGTTCGCCCAGGCGGTCGAGCCTGGAACGCTCGGCTTCGAGTTCGGGTTCCACTTTGCGGGCGACGAGGAAGACAACGTCTCGCTGCCCCCCTCCGCGAACTTCACCGGCGGCATCTTCAACGTCGAGCGCGACATGGCCGAGGTCTCGGCAGGCGTTCGAGCCGAGTTCAGCCGCTCGAACGTTCGACCCTACATCGGCGGCGGCGGCACGCTCATCAACATGAGCGAGCGGCGCGCCCAGGGCTTCCTCGAAGCCGAGGACGACGACAGCACCGTCGGCTTCTACCTGCACGGCGGCGTCCAGTTCGACCTGAGCGACGTGCTCTTCCTCGGCCTCGACTTCCGGCGCGTCTTCGGCTCCCAGGTGGACCTGTTCGACGACACCTACGACACGGACTACGGCCAGCTGAGCTTCGTCCTCGGCCTGTCGCTGTAGGGAGTCAGAGGATGCGACGCGGCGGCAGCGCCGCGTTGGCGACGAGCAATCCGCCCACGAGCGCCGCCGCGATCAACAGCATCTCGGCGGCGCTCTCGATTCCCATTAGCGCGTTGTGATCGGCGAACGCCGTCAGCGCGCGGTAGCCGATCGAGCCCGGCACGAGCACGAGAAGCCCCGGCAGGATGGTCACCGTAGCGGGCCGATCCGCCGCGCGCGCGTAGACGTTGCCGAAGAGACCGACGGTCAGCGCACCGGCGAAGGCCGAGACGATCGCGCGGTTCTCGGGCGCAGCTGCGTTCGCAACGGTACGCGCCACCGTGAAGCCCGTACCCGCCGCCGCGAGGATCCACGGGAACTCCGCGAGGCGAGCGCGGAAGAGCAGCGCGAACCCGAGCGCCGCCATCGCGATGGCGGCCGCTGTCACCCACCACGCCGTGATCCATCCGGACGGCGCAAGGGTCACGAGTTCGGGCAGCTGGCCGAGGACCGCCGAGCCCGCGATCCGGCCGAGATACGCGCCGAACGCGATCGTGAGGAACACCGATGCCGCGCCCGCGAGGCGCGAGGTCCCCGACGACAGGTGACGCGTTGCCAGCTCCAGCATGGCGACGGTCAGCGACAGGCCCGGAATCAGCACGATGATCGAGGCCAGCGCGACCACGCCGTCGTTCACGGCGCCGTGGGAGAAATGGGCAGCCAGGACGGCGGCAAAGGCCGCCAGGAACGCGGAGAGCGGCTCGAAGACCCCCGCGACCCCGTGCCGGCGCGCCGAGACGATCTCCAGGAGCCCGATGAGCGTTCCCAGGACGAGGGAAAGCCCGATGTCGATGGGCTGGCCCCCGAAGAAGAGCGCGGCCGTGCTGGCGGCCAGGGCGTGACCGAGGACGCTCCAGCCCCCGGACCAGCGCGGCGGGCGCGCGTCGAGGACCTCCATCCGCTCGATCGCCTCCCCGGAGGACACCGCACGGGCCACGATCGCATCCATGAGGATGTCGATGTCCACGAGCTTGCCGAGATCGACGCCGCCGGGGTCCACCCGCAGCAGTCGCACGCGATCCGTCGTCTCTCCCTCGAAGCTGACGAAGATCGAAGTCGGCGTGGAGAATACCTGGATCTCCAGCCCGAACGACGCCGCGAGGTGCGTGACGACGCGCTCCAGTCGGTGCGCGGGCGTCCCGTAGGAGTGCAGCAGCTGGGCTGCGCGCAGCACGATCTGCGTATGCTGTGAAGAAGGCCGTTCCATCCGTCGCCTGCCCGGTTGCTTCGGGCGGCGACGAATGGAACGGCCTTCAGGCCTGGAAAGCCACCCTGGCTACTCGAAAAGCAGCGCGCTGGCGTTCGTGTAGTTGAAGAAGCCGAACGCCGGGAGGTCGCGGTGCGCGAGCTGGCTGTACCAGGTGGTGCCCGCGACGATGCCCGCGCCCGCGGGCGGCAGGTTCGTCAGGTCGACCGGGAACGAGACCGAACCCTCGGCCGAGGCCACGACGACGGGCAGCCGGAGGATCGTGCCGCCGAGGCAGAGCTTGCCGCCGCCGAGGGGCTGGGAGCCCGTGCCGCTCGACAGGAAGAAGAGGCCGGCCGAGTTGGGCGGCAGGAAGCGCGCGTGCAGCTCGAGATCGTTCTCGTTCACGCGGGTCGATCCGAGGGCGAAGAGGTCGCCGACCTCGCCGGTGGAGTTGGCGAAGGAGCGGCAGGAAAGCTCCTCGCGACTGACGAGGTCGATACCTTCCAGCCAGTTCGACCAGAGGATATCACCGATCCCCCCTGCCACGGCGTGCTTGGGGTGCATGAACGCGCCGTCCGCCCAGGGGAAGCCGACGTTCGGGTCCATTCGCCTGACCTCCAGGCGGGAGGTCAGCGTCCGTAGATCGACGACCAGGTAGCCCTCCTGCGTGACCGCCATGGCGTAGGTGCCATCGGGCGTGATCTCCACGTCGATCGGGATGCCTGGGATCGCCTGACCGAAGATCCGCGTCGGCGTCGTGGACGCCTTGAGGTCGTAGATCCGCAGGCGCGTCTCGGTGCCGTTCGGCGCGATGACGGCGGCGAGGTCCTCGGTGCAGACCACCGAGTCGAGTCCCGCCAGGAGCCCCGCGGCGGTCGCGGGGAAGGGCAGGAAGGTCGTGATGTCGAGCGCGGGACCGACCGGAAGGTTCGTCAGGTCCCAGCGGTAGATCTTGCGCCCTGTGTGCACCAGGAGCGAGTTGCCCGAAGGCGTGAGCGCGAGGTCGCGGGGCGTGCCGTCGAGGAACGCGAACCAGGTCATGCCCGTGGCGATGTCCTGGACGTTGATGTACCCGGCCGCCGTGTTCGGATCGCCGAGGCTGAAGGACGCCCAGTAGCGGTCGCTGGCAACGACCGTATCGAAGGCCGCGGTGGCGTAGGGAACGATCGGACCCGGGAAGGCCGAGAACCTCCGGACGAGCGTCGTGTTCACGCCGTCGAGACGGTAGAGCCCGATCTCGTCCTCGGCGCGAACGACCGCGTGCGTGCCGTCGGGGGTGATCGCGACGTCCATGGGATCGCCTGCGAGCCCGGTCGTCAGCGAGGTATCGAGGACGACGCTCGGGCCACCGCCGGATGACGGATCGAACTCGACCACGAGCACGTCCGTTTCATCGGTGAAGACGTCGTACGAAAGCGTGACCCCGTGGAAATCCGAAGCGGCGGACAGATCGTTGCCGAGCTGGAGCTGCCAGGCCTGCGGCTCCGACGCCGAGTAGAGCAGCACGTTGCCGTTCGCCATGTCGATGACGTACGTGCCGCCGGACGGCCCGCTGCCACCGCGGACGATCGCGTAGCGCTCGTCGCTGGAGATGGACACGTCGCGCGGAAAGATGCCGCAGTAGATCTCAGCGATCTGCGACGGAGGCGTCGTCGAGAGGTCGATCAGCTGAACCTGCTGGCCGAGCGTGATCGCCCGCGAATTGGTCACCTCGACAGCGTCGTTGCAGGGCCCCGAGCACGAGGCATTGGTGGGACTGCTGCAGTCGGGTCCGAGGGTGGAGTCCACTCGCAGCACCATCTGCCCGGTGGCCATCTCGAAGACGTCCGTCTCCGTGAGGATGGCCGTGCTGCGCGTCACCGCGTAGCGCCCGTTCGGGGTGATCTGGATGTCATCCGTACCGAGCGAAGTGGTGTCCGTGAAGGACGTGTACTGGGCGGCGGCCGAGGCGCTGAGCGCGAGGCCCGCGGCGGCCAGGCCGCAGGCGCTGCGAAGCGCCGGGCCAGCGACCCGTTGGAGCAGGTGGGGCAGCGTGCCGGGCAGGTCGGACGAGCGAGACTGAGTGCGATTCTTCATGGCGGTCGGGAGGGGAGCGGGGGACGGCCCCTGGTAAGGGCATGTTCGCCGCGGAGTGGCTCGGGCCACACCTGGTGAGAAGCGGAGGGGGCAGCACAGCCTGGGCGATTTGCCAGACTCGGCTCCGCGGGACAGGGAGTTAGCCTGCCTGCTGCCCAGGGTCACACTCCCCCCGTCCATCCGGGGTAAGAATCAGTCCCCGATCGGCGAAAAAGCCCGGAGCGGGTCACGATCGACCCAGACCACCGGCACATCGACGCCGGAGCGGGAGAGGTTCCCGCTGACGGGGTCGCGTTCGGTGGGGTACCCCGCCCCGAGGGCCCAGATCGCCCCGGAGGAAAGAACCTTCACGACCGAGCCGCGCTCGAACGAGTCGTCCGAGACCGAGCCGTCGTGGATGGCGAAGCCCACGAAGTTGTAATCGCCGGAGGAGATCCCTTCGTCGTCGAAGGCGAAGATCGCGAGGTCGGTGTGGGTCTCCCCGTTGATTCGGTAGCCCCCTGCGACGATCGTGCCATCCGGCCCGAAAGCCACGCTGTTCAGCACCGTGTCGCGACCGAAGTCGTCGTTGGTCTGGTTCGTGATCGAAGAGCGCAGCGTCACGAGGCCCGTACCCGACGTCGGCGAGGTCACGCTGCCCGTGAACGACGTGTCGAGCACGCCGGAGCTCAGGAGACGCCAGAGCGCTGGCTGGGACGTTCCTGTCCCGACCTGCGGAGGCGCGCCGACGATCGAGCCTGCCAGTACGAGACGCCCCTGGCCGTCGAGCGTGATCCCACCGAGCCGGGCCGGATAGGCCGAGCCTGCGACGACCCCCGAGAGGTCCAGGATGCCGTCGCCGTCGAAGGCGGACATGAACGCTCCGGTGGCGCTGTCGATCGCGAGGACCCGGATGCTGCTACCGAGTTCACCGCAGGCGTAGAGCCGCGAGCCCGCGCCGAGCGTGAGAGCCTTGACGCCCCGGTTCTCGATGGCGGCGCCGGGGCCGAGCACGACGCCGCCGGTCCCGAAGGCCGCGTCGACGTCGAGGTTCGGGAAGAGTCGCCAGATCGCGAAGGCTTTCTGGGACGTGCCGTAGAACCCGCCAGCCGCGTACTCGCCGCCTGGCAGCGCGATGAGATCGACGATGGCCTGATTGGCTTCGGGCATGCCGTTGACACTCGGCAGATCCGTGCGCGTCGCAGTCGTCCCGTTCGCGTCGACTTCCCAGACGACGGCCTTGCTGAATCCGCTCGCGCTGCTCGCACGAGCCCAGCCGCCGATGACGAACCCGCCGTTCTGGAGCGAACTGCGAGCGATGGAGGTGGCGCCGCTCACGTCGAACTGTGCGTCCTGCAGAGCCAGGTACCCGCCGGTGCCGAACGAGAGATCCAGGCGGCCGTCGGCAGCCGGATCTTCGCTATCGAACGGGCTCGCCTTGAACTTCGCGATGAACGCCGTGGAGTCCGTGCCGCAGCCCGGCTCCAGGCAGCCGGCGGTCCGCCAGCCGACGGCGTACACGGCACCGTTGATCCCCTCGATCGCATCGGCTACGAAGAGTCGTCCTTCACCGTTGCCCACCTCCGGCGCCGAGCGAACGTCCAGGAAAGCACAGCCTGCGCCGAATCCGTCGGCATTGAATTCGAGCGGGTCGCCGTTCCCCGCCGCGTTCGGATCTCCCACGACCGAGATCGTCAGTCGGTTCGTGCCGGATGTTTTGGGAGAGCAATAGGAGAGAGAGTAGAAGCTATTGGCGAGATCGCGGACCTGGCCACCGATGTTCTGGAAGGCGGTGGAAAGTGCCGCGAGGTTGGCCTCCGCCACGCTTCCATTCGGGCCGAGGAGGCCGAGGACGACCGGATCGATCTCCTGGCCCACACCGATCGTGAAGGCGTTGTAGGAGTTGCCCGCCATCGTCGAGCCCGCGATCTTGGCTTGCGCCTGGGAGAGCGTCACGTTGTCACCGGACTGGTGCGTACCATCGGTGAACGTGACCAGCGTGAGCGATCGATTCTCGACCCCCGCCAGCTGGGCCTCGTCATCGACCAGGCTCAGGTCGTCGATGCCCGAAACGATGGCGCCGTACAGGTTGGTCGAGCCGTTGCTGGGCGGTTCCCGGTCGAGGTCATCGATGGCGTCTAGCAGGTCCTGGCGACTGTCGGTGTAGCCGATGTCGTGGCCAGGGATCGGGTAGATATCGTCGGATCCATCGAACCAGCTGATCTTGACGAAGGTGGTTTCGTCGTCGCTGGCGAGAAGCTCGACGAAGGCGCGCGCCCCCGCCTTGAGGGCCGTCTCGCCGGTGGTCTGGACACTGTTGCTTCGGTCGAGGACGAGGTGCAGGTACGAGCGGTAGAACTGCGGCTCGGGCCGAATCTGCTGGAAGCTCTCGCTCCGGGAGACGAGGGAGCCGTTCTCGTAGATGTCGAAGTCATCGCCCGTGAGGCCCGCGGCGGGCGTGCCGTCGGCCTCGAGGACGCGAACCGTGACGGAGACCCGGCCCGGCAGATCGACGCGCGGGGTGCTCGAGAGGTACTCGATCGTGGACGGCGTGCCGTCTTCACCCGGCCTGAAGGTGGCGCTGGTGCTGCTGCCGCAGGCGGGCAGGAGAGCGAGCAGAACGGAGTATGCGGTGGCTTGGAGTGACTTGTTCATGGGGCGAAGACGCACCATGGCCCCGGACCCCCCGTCCGAGCGCCGCGCGCGCCGACCGGGGACTGTGCTCTATCCGGGGGGGCAGACTCAAGGTTTCAGCGTCGACTTAGGGCGTCCTTCAGGCCCGCCAGACACAGCGTCACGTTCTGCATCGTCGAACCGGCCCCCATCAGGCCGATACGCCAGGTGTTCCCCTTCATCGGGCCCAGGCCGCCGCCGATCTCCAGGCCGTACTTCTCCAGCAGGAATCGCCGCGTCTTGCCGTCGTCCACGCCGTCCGGGATCGCCACGGTCGTCAGGGGATTCAGACGCTCCGCCTCCGGCACTCGCACTTCCAGGCCCAGCTCCGCCAGGCCCTCCCGCAGCGCCGCCGAGTTCCGTGCGTGCCGCTCGAATCGCGCCTCCAAGCCTTCCTCCAGCACCAGCCTCAGCGCCTCGTGCATCGCGTAGAGCATGTTGATCGGCGCCGTGTGGTGGTAGCTCCGCTCCTCGCCCCAGTACCCGCGGATGAGCGAGAGGTCCAGGTACCACGACTGCACCTTGTGCTTCCGGCGATCCATCTTCTCCACCGCGCGCGGCGAAAACGTCACGGGCGACAGCCCCGGAGGACAGGAGAGGCACTTCTGCGTCCCAGAGTAGGCCGCGTCGACCCCCCACTCGTCGATCTTCACCGCGTGTCCGGCGAGGGACGTCACGCAGTCGATGAGCAGCAGAGCCCCCAGGTCGTCGGCGAGTTCACGCACTTCCGGAATCGGCTGCAGCACGCCCGTCGAGGTCTCCGCGTGCACCACGGCCACCAGGTCGTAGCGATCGTGCTCCGCGCCGGCCCGCAGCTGATCGGCGGTGAACGCGCGTCCCCACTCGCCTTTCACCTCGGTCACCTCCGCGCCGGTGCGACGTGCCACCTCGGCCATGCGGGTTCCGAATACGCCATCGACGCCGATCAGGGCGCGATCGCCCGGCTCCAGGAGGTTCACCATGCAGGTCTCCATGCCGGCAGAACCGGTGCCGGACATCGGCATGGTGAGGTCGTTCTTCGTCTGGAAGACCGCGCGCATCATTTCGCGGAGCTGGTCCATCACGACGAGGAACTCGGGGTCGAGGTGCCCCAGCGTGGGACGAGCCATCGCGAGCAGCACGGCATCGTCCACGTCGGAGGGCCCGGGGCCCATCAGGGTGCGGCGAGAGGGCGTGAGCGCTTTCGGGATGGCGGAGAGAGGCTGTTGCATGGCCAGATCCTGAGGGGACTCGCCCTGAAACACAACCTCGGCACGTTTCCGTCCCCCAACGGTCTCCCGGCCCGGGCCCGAGGCGACCACGAATCGCCTGACAGGGCTATGCTTGTGTAAGGAGTTCCGCACCGTGCCGCTCCGTCCGACCCCAGCCAGCGAACGAAGTCGACCATGAAGCATCGCCTCCCGCTCCTCACCGTGGCCGCCGCCCTGATGGCCTCCGCCTCCGCGCAGCAACCCTCCATCTTCGTGGACTTCGGCAGCCTCTCGTTCGGCTTCGGTGTTCCGACCACCGGCTACGCAGCAGCGGCTCCGATCGGCGGTCAATGGGACATCGTGGACACGGATCAATTCCTGGGCGCGACCAGCTACACGACCCCGCCACTCGTGGACATCAACGGGACGCAGACAGCGGTCACCCTGACGTGCGACTCGCTCGGCCTGGGCCTCATCGACTTCGAGTCGGATGAGCCCTTCACCACGGGCGACGACCAGGCGCTGATCGATGACATTTTTTACGTGGATGGCCCGAGCGAAATTCGCCTGAACAACCTGCCCCCCGGCTCCTACGACGTCGTCACCTACGCGATGGCGCCCGACGATCCGACCGGCCTCACCACCGTCAGCGTCGTAGGTTCTGCCGACCCGCTTCAGTCGGTCGGCGGCGACTTTTCGTCGGGCTTCGTACTCGGCGTGACCCACGCGATCCACACGGTCACCGTGTCCGCGGGCCAGCCGCTCGTCATCCAGTGTGACTTCACGGTCTTCTCCGACTCGATCAACGGGGTGCAAGTCCTGCCGGCGGGCACCGTGGCCGGACTCGGCATGAACTACTGCGGCCCCGCCGTGGTGAACTCCTCGGGCCAATCCGCCGCCATGCAGGCCGTTGGCTCGCGAGTCGCTGCCGACAACGACGTCACGCTCACCTGCGTTCAGATGCCCCAGCTCGCCTTCGGATTCTTCATCGTCAGCCCGCTCCAGGGCTTCGCGGCGAACCCCGGCGGAAGCTCCGGCAACCTCTGCGTGACCGGCACCGTCGGTCGCTACGTCGGCCCCGGTCAGATCCAGAACTCAGGCGTGGCCGGGCAGATCACGCTGGTCCTCGACCTCGCGAGCGTGCCGCAGCCGAACGGCGCGGTGGCCGTCCAGCCGGGGCAAACCTGGAACTGGCAGACCTGGTTCCGCGACTCGTCGGGCGGCATGCCGACCTCGAACTTCTCGGACGGCCTGCAGATCGACTTCCTGTAGCCAGACGCGGATGCGGGTGGCTACCGGTGGAGCAGGTGCTCCTGGATCAGCCGCCACTCGGTCTGCTTCGCGTGCCAGGACATGTCCCTGGAGCGGATGCCGTGCCTCGTCTGCGGGTACGCCATCATGCTCCAGTTCGTCTTGTCCGCTTTCATGAGCGCCTCGACCATCTGGTAGAGGTTCTGCACGTGCACGTTGTCGTCCATGATCCCGTGGAAGAGGTGCAGGTGGCTCTTGGGATCGAGGTTCTTGGCCTGGGCGAGGACCGACGTTTTTTCGTAGCCCTCCAGGTTGTCGACGGGCGTGCGCATGTAGCGCTCGGTGTAGATCGTGTCGTACATGCGCCAGTCGTAGACGCCGCCGCCCGCGAACCCGAGCCTGAACTTGTCCGTGCGCATCAGGCAGTTCGCCGTCATCGTGCCGCCGAAGCTGAAGCCCGAGATCATGACGCGATCGCCGTCGGCCCAGGGGTTCGCCGTGAGCCAGTCGACGACGTCCGACATGTCGTCGACTTCCTGGAGCCCGACGCGACGGTAGAGGGCTGACGTCGCCTTCTGACCGCGCAGGGTTGAGGTCCGCACGTTCGCCTGCATCGTCAGGATCCCCTGCTGAGCGAGGAACTGGTAGTAGGCGCTGGAGTTCCAGCGGTTGCGCACGGACGGCGCCGCGGGTCCCGAGTAGGTCGCGACGCTGATCGCGTAGGACTTCGCGGGGTCGAAGTCTGCCGGCTTCAGGAGTGACACGTCCAGCTCGACGCCGTCGCGCGTCTTCACCTTGAAGAGTTCCCAGGTGCCGAGGGCGAACTCGTCCGCGTGATCGATCGTCGCGCGGCTCAGCTCGCGGATCTCCTTGCCGTCCGCGTCACAGAGAACCGCGCGCCCGGGGTTCTGCAAGCTGGAGTAGCTGTCGACGAACATCGTCCGATCTCCGTTGAAGGAAACGCTGTGCGTGCCTTCACCGTGGGTCAGGCGCACGGTGCTCGCGCCATCGAGCGACGCGCGGTACACGTTGCGGTTGATGTCCCCCGCCGCCGTGGACGCGAACCAGACGTGGCCGGGGCTGCTGTCCGTCGGCTCCTCGACGTGTTCGACGCCGAGGACGTTGCCCTCGCCGCTCGTCACGGCGTTCATCAGCGTCCCGTCGGCCGCGTAGCGGTAGATGTGATTCGTTCCGGTGCGGTGGCTCTGCCAGAGGAACGAGCCGTCCCCGAGCCAGGTCGGGTCCTCGGGCCGCTCCGTCCAGGTGTCGGAGGTCTCGCGGATCAGCACGTCGCCCTTCCCCGTTTCCGGATCGACGCTGAGGACGTCGGCCCAGGTCTGGATCCGATCCTGCACGTGCACGAGGCAGCGTGCCCCGTCCGGCGTCCAGCCCACCCGCACGATGAGGATCTCCTGGCCGTCGTAGCGCGAGAGGTCGACCCAGGCGATCGCGCCTTCCTCGGCGTTGACGATGCCGACCTCGGGGATCGGGTTCGGATCGCCAACCTTCGGGTAGTTCGTGACCTCGGCCTTGACGCGGAAGTGGCCGTCCTCGATGTGATCGACGACGGTGAACTCGTAGACGGGGCTTTCGTCGAGCGAGATGAACGCGGTGTGCTCGCCGCTCGGCGACCAGAAGTGCGCCTGGAAGTCGCCGCGGCCGTAGATCTCTTCCTGGTAGACCCAGTCGAGCACGCCGTTGAACTGATCGGGCCCGCCGTTCGAAGTGATGGCGCGCACGCGACCGGTGGCCGTGTCGGCGAGGAAGAGGTCGCCTTCGCGGACCCAGGAGACCCAGAGGCCGTTCGGCGACAGGCGGTCGTAGCGGATCTCGCCGTCGGCGCCGCGTGCGACGACGGTCGGCGCGTGACCTTCGAGGCGGACCCAGAGTTCGTCATCGAGGTAGACGAGGCGCGCCTTTCCGTCCCGGGAGGTCTGCTCGGCCTTCATCGCGAGAGCCTTCGCGATCTTGGCGACCGCCTTGTCGGAGTAGCGGGTCCCGAAAGCGCGGGAGATCTCGTCTTCGATCGTGAGCGCGAGCTCGGAGGGCGCGTCCGAGTCGCCAGGGGCGGCCGCCTTCTGATCGGGGAGTTCCTTGCCGCTGGCGGGATCGAAAAGCGTCGCCTTGTCGCGGCCCTCACGCCGCGCGAGCGCGCTTCGATCCTCACCTCCCCAGTCCCACGAGGGCATCTCCGCGCTGAATCGAATCTGGTCGACCCCCGGCTTCCCGGCCACTTCCTCGAACTTCAGCGCGCGCGTTTCCGCGGTTGGCTGGCTCGCTTCCGAGCTGGGTTCAGGGCTCGATTCAGGGCTCGATTCAGGGCCAGCATTTCCGATTCCCACAGAGGCCCTCGTTTGCGGGTCGCCGGGATCGGACGGGAGCGGGGAGAGACAGGAAGAGGCCGCCCAGAGGGCCGCAGCGGTGAAGATGTCCATGGATCGCCGTGAAGTCGCCCGTTGATGGGCATTCGGGTGAATTTCAGGGACCTTCATCCCTTCTTTGTCGGCCAGTTTAGGCTTCTGGCCGAATGGCTGACTCGGTCGGAAGTAAGAGTCTTCCCCGCTGTGCCGACAGCACTGTTCACGTTCTGTTTTCACCCTACCCCTCGCCTCGATGTGGATCCCCAACCTCGCTTCGCTCCTGCTCCCTGTAGCGTCCCTCGGCGGCCCGACCGCGGGTCTCCCGGTGGAGGCCGGCCTGCTCGCTGCGCTACCCGCCGAGGCCTCCCTCGTCATCCACCTGCCCAACCCCAAGGCGCTGATGGCCAGCCGTGAAACCAACCGCTGGGTGGGTTTCGCCACGGACGCGGAGTGGGGACGTCTGCTCGGGCCCGTTCTCGCAGCCGTGGGCGACGACGTGACCGAGTCCGAGGTCGCGGAGTGGCGCGAGCGCGTCCTCGGGGCCCTCGAGGACTCCACGGACCTGGTGGGATTCGCGACGGGTCTCGACGATCAGGAGGCGTCGCTGGGATTGATCGTCCGTGGCGGCGAGAAGACGGCGGCGCTCCTGAGGCTCTTCATCGGAGGCGATGCCCGGGTCGAGACGATCGACGGTGGGCACGAAGTGCTCCTGAGTGCTGCTGGACGCGCCGAGCTCTACTACGAATTCGAAGGGCTGATCATGGTCCTGTCCACGCCCACGGTGGAAGGGTCCAAGGCCGTCGCCAGCGGTTGCCTCGCCTCGCTCGCCGAGGGCGAACTGCCGCCGCTCTTTCTGCACAAGGGCATCGCCGAGCGGCGCCGCCCCGGCGCGGCCTTCGAATTCGCCCTGGATCTTTCCGACCTCACTGCCACGGAAGAGACCGGCTTCGACGAGAACGGCAAGCTCCCGATCGGAGGCGGAAGCTCCGCGGACGGCATGGACAAGCTCATGGACGAACTGAAGACCGCTGCTTCTTCGGTCCAGTGGGTCTACGGGACCGGTGAGCTCGGCCTCGGCGAGACGGCGAACTGGAACCTCTATGCGCCCTTCGATTCGACGTCGCTCATCGGAAAGGCGCTCGGCTTCTTCGGAGAGGCCGACAAATCCCTACTGGCCGCCGCTCCGGCGGGTTCCATCAGCGCCACGGTCGGCGCGTTCGATATCAACGGTTTCACGCGCTGGGCCCTGGACACCACGCGCAAATTCTCCGAGGACGCTTACGAGCAGGCCATGGGAGGACTGAGCGCCGCGAAGTCCGCCGTCGGTGTCGACCTCCTGGAGGACATCGTGGGCCCCATGAGGGGCCAGTTCCTCGGCTTCAGCACCGCTCCCTCCACGGAACAAGGTGGCTCGCTGCTCGCGCTGACGAACGTCGGAAGCACGACCTTCATCGCGCTCACGGAAGAGACGGATCCGCTGCTGGATCTCTTCGACTCGCTGCTCGAGATGTCCGGCATGGGCGATACGATCACGAACGAGCAGTTCGCCGTGGCGGGCGGCACGGAGGAGATGGAGCTCTGGCGCAGTGACGCCTCGACGGGCCTGCCGGTCACGATCGGCGTGGGCAACGGGCGGCTGTTGATCTCGTCGGATGCCGCAGGCAGCCAGGCGTATCTCGCGCGCATGAAGGGCGAGGAAGGCGTCGCCGCGCTTCTGGACGACAAGGACCTCGCCGGGGCCGTCGCTGGCGCATCGGGTGCGATCATCACGATCCAGCCGACGGTGGCGATGGCCGACGCGCTCGAAGGACTGGGAGCCATGATGGACTCCATGAACCCGGAGGTGTGGCTCCCCGATCAGGACATGGAAGACGGCGGCGACGAAGAAGAGGCGGTCCTCATGACGATGACCGAGACGATGCGGAACGTCGCGTCGCTCGCCCGTCAGTACTTCAGCGGCACGACGACCTCCGAGTTCGTGATCGGCGATGGGATCGTCGAGCTTCGCACGCGGTCCAAGTAGGCGCGGAAGAGTCCGCGGAAGACATCGGGGGAGGACAGCGCCAGTGCGCTGCCCTCCCCCGATCGGATCAGGTGCGACCCTTCTTGAACTGTTCGAACGGGTCCGCGACAGGTGACGGCGGCATCTCCTGGTCATGGGCCTGGGACGGCAGCGGAGCGGCAGGAGCCTGGGGTTGCGGCTGCGGGCGCTGCTGTTGCTGCTGTTGTGGTTGCTGCTGCTGCTGCTGCTGGGCAGGCGCGGGATGCGGCGCCGTACCGGGTGCGCTCGCGCCTCCGTTCGAAAGCATCGAAGCGTCCCAGCGAACGCCCGCGGCGTTGATCGCGCTCACGAAGCCGTCCTTGTCCACGGCCTTGATATAGGCCTCGCTCGGCGAAACGGTGCCGGTGCGAACGAGCTCGGCGAGCGAGTCGTTGAGCAGGCGCATGCCGACCTTGCCGCCCATCTGCATCGAGCTGGTGATCTGGTGGGTCTTGCCCTCGCGGATGAGCGAACTCACGGCCGAGTTGACGAGCAGTACCTCGAGCGCGGCGACGCGGCCGCCCGCCTGCTTCTTGCACAGCGTCTGCGCAACGACGCCCTTCAGCGACGACGACAGCATGGTGCGGATCTGCGACTGGCGGTCCGCGGGGAACTGGTCGATGATCCTGTCGACGGTGCTCGCCGCCGTGGTCGTGTGCAGCGTGCCGAAGACGAGGTGACCCGTCTCCGCGGTTTCGATGGCGATCTCGATGGTCTCGAGGTCCCGCATCTCGCCGACGAGTACGATGTCCGGGTCCTCACGCAGGGCGGCCTTCAGCGCGCGCTTGAACGACGCCGTGTGAGCCCCGACCTCCCGCTGGTTGATGAGGCACTTCTGGTCCTTGTGTACGAACTCGATCGGATCCTCGATGGTGAGGATGTGGTCCGCGCGGTTCTTGTTGATGTGGTCGATCATCGCCGCGAGCGTGGTCGACTTACCCGAGCCGGTCGGGCCCGTCACGACCACGAGACCCTTCGAGAGGAAGCAGAGTTCGCGCACGGCCGGGGGCAGGTTCAGCTGATCGCAGGTCAGGATCTCCTCGGGGATCTGGCGAAAGACGGCGCCCGGTCCGCGGTTGTCCTGGAAGAAGTTCACGCGGAAGCGTGCGACGCCGGGGAGGTAGTAGGCGAAGTCGAGGTCGTTGTTCTTCTCGAAGTCCTTCCAGGCGTCCGCGGGAGCGATCTCGCGGAGGATCTGGGCCATCTGATCCGGCTCGATGACCGCGCACTCCTGGATCGGGACCATGTCGCCGTGGAGGCGAAACTGGGGCTTCGTCTTGGAGGACATGTGGAGGTCGGAAGCTCCGAGCTCGACCATGCGGGTGAAGAGTGCGTCGATCCAGGCCATGACAGTCTCTTGTGAAGGGCTCGGGCGGGCCGAGTGGGGCAAGCGATGAGGGTGAGGAAGCGCTGAACTTCCCGGACGCAAGGGTGATCGACACGAACCGCTGAATCCCTCAAGTCGATACTCTGATCGGATGCGCAAAACTTTCCGACCCGGGGCCACCCGATGCCTCGCGGCGCTTTCGCTGGCCGTCCCGGCCGTGCTCGCCACGTCGATCCTCGCTCTCCCGGGCTGCGAAGGAGGCTCGCCCGAGGCGAAGACCGAGGCTCCGGCGGCTGGCGGTGCAGGGACGAGCGGACCAGCGGCCAGCAAGCCGGGGACCAGCGAGCGGGCCAAGGAACAGGCTGGCCAAATCACCGGGCTTCCGAAAGCCGGGCACTGGCGCGGGAGCCTGCTCTCCCCCGGCGGCCCGCTGACCTTCGGCCTCGACTTCGAGGAGGAGCCGGAGGGCCTGCGCGCGTTCCTGATCAACGGATCGGAGCGGCGCCCGGCCGGGCTCGTCCAAGAAACCGACGGGGGAATCGAATTCGCGATCCCCCCCTACCGATCCCGCCTGGTCGCGACGCTGGAGTCGGACGGCAGCTCCCTCGTGGGCGCCTGGGAGCGCGATCACGGCGGGCCGAAGCCTGCGATGCTCCCCTTCGCCGCCGTCGACGACGCGACCCCGCCGAAGATCCCGGAGCTCTCCGGGGAAGCCGTCTCCCGCATCAGCGGGCGCTGGGCCGTCCAGTTCGAAGGCGACGAGGATCCCTCGGTCGGGCTCTTCCAGGTCGAGCCCTCCGGCCGCGCCACGGGCACCTTCCTGACGACGCTGGGCGACTACCGCTACCTCGCGGGCTACAGCGACGGCAACGCCCTGCACCTGTCGTGCTTCGACGGGGCCCATGCGTTCCTCTTCACGGCGCGGCGCCAGAGCGACGGCACCCTCCAGGGCGACTTCTGGTCCCGGAACACCTACCACACGACCTGGAGCGCCGAGAAGTCGAAGGACGCCGCGCTGCCCGACGATTTCGCCCTGACCGAATGGGTCGGCGGGGTTCCGCTCTCCGAGGTTCGCTTCACCGACGCCGAGGGCACCCTTCGAAGCCTCGACGACGAGACGTTCCGCGCCAAGGCCCGGGTCCTGGTGCTGTTCGGCACCTGGTGTCCGAACTGCAACGACCTCACGGAGTACCTGGTCCAGCTCGACCGGCAGTACGACGATCTCGGGATCGTCGGGATCGCGTTCGAACTCGGGGACGACCCCGCGGCCCATCGCCGCGCCATCGCCGACTACGCCGCGCACCACGGCGCCACCTACCCGATCCTGGTCGGCGGGATCTCGGACAAGGCCGCCGCATCGGCCGCCTTCCCGCTGGTGGACCGGATCCGCGCCTACCCCACCACCGTGTTCATGGACGGTGAGGGAAACGTCAGCGCCGTGCATACCGGCTTCAGCGGCCCCGCCACGGGCGATGCTTACGACGCCTTGAGAACTCGATTCGAGTCAGAGATCGAGAGCTTGCTCGCCAGGGACTAGAATAAGGCGCGTCATGCCTCTCTACATACTGATCGTGCTCCTCGGGGGAATCCTCGCCGCCCCGAGCCTCCTCATGGATACGACGAAGAGCGTCGGCGAGATGGCCCTGAAGGCGTACGAGCGTGGCCCGAAGCCCGGCGGCGGCGGCGACGCCATCGAGGTCTCGATCCTGGCGCTCAAGAACGTCAACTATCGCCGGGGGCGCGCGCTTCCGAAGTGGGTTCAGGAGCTCGACGGCAAACGCGTCAGCCTCTGGGGTTACATGGCGATCGGAACGCTGGAGGGACGGGAGTCGTTCGAACTCGTGCCTGAGTCCTGCGAATGCGGGCGCTCGAAGATCAACCACTTCGTCGACGTGACCCTGACGAAGGGCCGTACCAAGTACATCCCCGGTCGCATCACGCTCGAGGGTGTTTTCCACGCCAGCGAGGAGGAGACCGACGGGTTCATCACGAGCCTCTATCGACTCCGGACCCCGGAACTTCCGCGATAGGGACTCCCGCGCACATCGACTGCACCATGGAACGTCTTCCTCGGCCAGGCTTCGGCCGGTACGCCACGCTCGCCCTCATCGCTCTGCCTCTGCTGACCGGGGCGGCTCACGCCACCCCTGGACCGAACGCCTCCCCTCAGGCAACGGAAGCGCCCGACGCCGAGCTGCAGAAGAAAATCGACACGTTCCTGGGGCATGCGCGACGCGGATCGGCCGTGATCCGGCCCCAGGCCGCGGATCGCCTCGTCGGACTGGGAGAACCCGCGGCGCGCCGGATCCTGGAAGTCGCCGGGGAGACGAACGAACAGCTGGCGCTCCTCGGAACGAACCTCGTCGAGGCCTTCGGGGCCTTCGAGAACTCCGAGAGCGGAACGAAGCTCCGCCAGAGGCTCTGGCCCGCGCTGGAGGACAGCGAGTTCCCCTGGCGCCCGGCGGCGGCCCGGGGGCTTTCGCTTCATCCGCAGCCCTCGGAGAAGGAGCTCTTCGTGCGCTACCTGGAGGATCCGATCGCGCCGGTCCGGCTGGCGGCGCTCGATGCGCTCTACACGCTGACGGAGGGCGCGGAGGGAGCCGCGCGGCAGAGCTACCTCCAGCACGCCGTGGCCCGCCTCTCCGACGAGAACGACATCGTACGGCGCGAGGCGGCGCTCCAGCTTCACGCGCGCGGTCACGGTTACGCGCTCCTCTGGCTGCTGGAGGACATGCGCCGTGACGACGCGTTCTTCGGCGTGCCGTTCGGGAAGATGGCGCGCTACGACGCCATGCGCGCGCTCATGGACCGCGGCATCGATCTTGGCGAGTACAACCCCGAGCTGCCGCCGGACACGAACCTCAACCGCGCGGGCGTCGCGGCGCTGGAGAAGCGCGTTCGCGAGGCGGCTGCGAAGTCAGAGGCCCAGCTCCCCGAGAGCGAGCGCGGCCTGCTCGTGGACGGCCCAGCCCCCATTGCGCAAGCGGCCCCACCGATCCAGAACGCGGTGATCGGGCTCCAGCTGAAGTCGTGCCGCCGCGGCGACTACTACCTGCGCTGGACGGCCGACGACGTGCTGGTCGTCGGCTACGGCAACCCGGTGCGGATCCAGCTCGCGACGGGAACGACCGACGCGCTGGTGAAAGCCGGCAAGGAAGCGCAGGCGCCGCTGGAGGACCAGGTCTTCTGGGGCCGCGCGGGCTGCGATATGGAGGGCTACTTCCTGCCGCGCCAGGACGCGAGCAATCCGTCGCCGCTGAACCTGATCCTCGCGAAGAACGAGGAGCCGATGGAGGGCCTGCGCCCCGCCGTGCTCAGTGAGTTCGGCGCGAAGCTCTGCGCCTCGATCCCCTCCGACCAAGAGCTGAGCCAGTCCGACCCGCGCACGCGGGAGCTGGCGAAGCGGGTACGGGCTGCGTTCGCGTCGATCGGTGGCCCCGTCGTCCATTAGCCCGGGGCCGGGCGCTGATCGACGGTCACGGAGTGCTGCCCCGTCGAACCGAGGCGCTCGCGAAGCCGCGCACCCAGCGCGCTGACCGGCGTCAGAACCCCGCCCCCTTGCGCCTCGCCCGCGGCGAGCGCGAGCCCCACCTCGACCAGGATCCGCACCGTCGCGGCGTTGCCGGGGTCGCCCTGCATGTCCTGCTCGATGACGAAGGTGCCACCGCCCTCCAGGAAGGCCGTCGTCGTCATCCGGGTGAGGCCTTTCCGAAGCGTCTCCTCCGACGGCCCCTCGCCGGGGGAGGGACCGAAACGGCGCGCGAGCCTTCGGCCGACGCCCGTCGAGAGCAACCCGACGCCCGCCCCTAGAAGCGCCGTGGTCGTCCAGGCGGCCAGCCAGCCGCGGCCCTTCGACACCGACTGATATTCGTCGTAGCGGAACGTGTCCCCGAGCCCATCGATCAGGTCGCCCTCGATCGCAGGCGACTCCCCGGCGCGCGCGAGCTCGATCATCCTGCGGACGACGCGGCGGTTGATCGCTCCCATGAAGAACGGAGCGACGTAACGGCCGCCGGTCTCGTCGAAGACAGGTCGCGTGGGATCGGCGAGGGCGCGACGCTCAGGCCCGCTCGCGCTGGCGTTCGGCACGAGCGAGTAGGGGTCCGCGAGCAGCCGCCGGTCGCCGTTCTCCATGATGTCGATGGCGGACGCGAGCGTTCCGCCGTTCAACCCGCCGCGCAGTCGATACACGGTCCGCAGGGACGCGAGCCGAACGCCGCGGCGGCGCGCCTCCTCCATCGCCGTGAACGCGGCAAGCTCTGCGGGCACCGAGTCGAAGCCGGACGCCGGGAGCAGCGTGGTTCCCTCGGCCTTCGCGCGCGCATGATGCCGATCGATGAGGCCGCGCATGAACGGAACCTCGCCGGTCAGATCGGCGTAGTGGGTCCGCTCGGCCACGCAGGCGTCCGCGACGGGTCCGCCGAGCTTCGCGAAGGGTCCCGCGGTCGTGAGCAGGACGCGCGTGCTGCGCGCGAGGGCGGTCAGGCTCTCCGTATCTTCGACATCGGCCACCACGTGGCCGCAGCCCAGCCGCTTCGATAGCGCCGCGAGCGCGTCGGCCCGACGGCCCGCCACCGCCCAGGAAAGACCGTCCGGCGCCACCTTCGCGAGCCGCTCCGCCGCGTGCCCGCCCGCGAAGCCGGTCGCGCCCAGCAAGACGATGTCGAAGTCTCGATTCATCGTCCCACCGTATCAGGCTGCTGCCGCGCAGCGAACCCTGGCAGGCTCTCGACCATCCGGATGCGCCCCTGGGCGAGGGAGCGCGCGATCACCTCGCTCCGCCAGCTGAGAAGCCAGCGCAGAAGGAACCAGGAAGCGATCCCCAGCACCACGAACGGCCAGGCGTAGGTGTAGGGCAGCCAGTCTACGGCGGGCTCGATCTTGTTGCCCCAGTAGTCCCGCGCTTCCGGGAACTTCGTGGCCTCGACCGCGCGCACCATGGTCACCCCGATCACGCCCGAGCCCGCCACGATCGGCGGCAAGATGGCCTCGAGCCGGAGCACCGAGCGATACCGGGTCACCATCCCCGCGAGGTCCCACCAGACCCCCAGAAGACCCAGGACGAGGACGCCGCAGAACGGCGCTCCCCAGAACACGCGGCGGCTCAGCTCTGGCGCATTGAGGAAGACCAGAAGGAGCCCGACCGCGGCCACCAGCACCCCGAACGCCTTCAGTCGGCGCTCGATCCGGAGGTGACGCTCGTTCCGGCTCCAGTAGACGGCCTGGTCGACCTTGCGGGTCGTGCGCCCGCAAACGTCGCACCCTCGGCTCGCCACGACGATCGGCGAGATCGGGGCGAAGCAGTAGAGGCAGAAGGCGTCCTTGCCGCCGAGGGTCAGGCCCTGGTAGGTAGAGGACGGCCGCGAACCGACCAGCCCCTTCGCCTCGCGGACAGCCTCGACCGACTCCGCCGCGGCCACCTTTCGCTCGGGCCGACGCATCGTCGGAATCCGCTCCTGCGCGATCTCCCCCGCGTGCTGGGCATGCTCGGCCTGGGCGCTGCGCCGAAGTCGCTCCACCCGGGCTGCGAAGAGCCGGGACCCGTACGCGAGCGGCAACACGACCACGAGCAACACAGCCGTCTCCTTGAGCGCCACCGGCAGGTTCGGGGAACGCCGCGACAGCCACTGGAAAAGGCACCACAGAAGCGGACCTGCACTCACCACCAGAAGCGCCGCCGGCATCAGCACCTCGCTTCGATAGCGAGAGCGCTTGCGCGTGCGAAGGCTCGCCAGATCCCACCACAGCATCATCGGGATCAGCGCGCCCAAGAGCGCGAAGACCTTCCAGCCGGTCTCCATCGGATTCACATCCGTGACCATGAGCGCGGTCGTCGCGAGCACGATCAGAAACGCACCGCCGACCTGCAGCTTCTCCTGCGAGTGGATGGCCTCGCGCGAGCGAGTCCAGAAGGTGCCCATGTCCACGCGTAGGTTCTGCGCGCCGCAGGCCGGACACCGGATGGAGGCGTCGAAGCCCTCCACCAGCGGTCCGTGGCAGCGGAGACAGTAGGGCGCCGTGACTTCCGATCGGGACTTCATGGGGGGACTCTACGCCCGGCGCCGAGATGCATTCGCGGAACGCTTACTCTTCGCGCGCGTCGTCGCCGTCGATCTTGTACGCGCCCACGGCGTAGCCGGCGGCGTCGCTCGATCCGGCGAGGTGGAACACGCCGCGCGTGACGACCGGGACGAACTGGATGTAGTTCGTGCCCTCACCCTTCATCGGCACATCGACCCACTCGTCGGCCTCGGGCTGCTGGCCGAAGCAGCAGCTCTTCAGGTCCCGCACGAGCATGAAGTGCTCCAGCTTGTTCTTGTTCCAGCGCAGCGCGATCATGTAGCCGGTCAGCGCGACTTTCTTGCCGTCGAGGGATCGGATGCGATCGGGGAACTGGATCTTTTCGCCTTCGTCCTCGTACTCGTCCGGGTAGACGAGGGCGTCGAGGAGCGTCTCCTTGTCGACGTCCGTGAGCGACAGGTCGCTGTAGCTGATGATCCAGTAACCGTCCTTGTCCTTCTCCCAGTCGTACGACGCGGGGTCGAGGGGATCCGCACCTGGCGCCAGCACGAAGGGCGCGCGCTTCTCGACGCCGATCTCCAGCGGATTCGCCGCGAGCGCGTCATCGGTCAGCATCGAGGGGTCGACGCTCTCCGCCAGACCGCTGAGCCCCACGGGCTGACCGGAGCCCTTCGACGCCCGCGCGTCGTTCGCGATCGTCACCAGGTCCGGTCGCGCCTCGATGGGAGACTCGTCGGCAAAGCTGCGGCCTTCCGCGATCACTTCTCCACCGCGGGTCTCGCCCTTCGGAGAGCCCTCGACGGCCGCGTCACCGCACGCGATGGAGAGCGCCATCACGGCCGCTCCGCCGAGCACACAGACCCACTCGAGACGTCGCGAGGAACGCGAGGAATCAGCCATCCGAATCCTCGTGGTCGTGGCCTTCATGATCGCCGTGATCTCCCCCTTCGGCCTCATCGTGGGCATCAGCGGGATGCAGGAACTCGATGTTCTCGAAGGTCTTCCCCTTCAGCGAGATCTCCGAGACGACGACCATGAAGTGATCGAGTCCCTTGATCGAGTCGTGCTGTCCCGTGAAGAGCGAGCTGTCGCCCACCTTCTCGGTGGACGTCACGCCGCCGACGCGCGGCGCCAGCGTGACCTGAAAGCCCACCTCATCCCCATGGGGCTTGATGGTCAGGACGGGGGCTTCCGTGGAGCTGCGCTGGGACGTCGTCGCGTGCGCATCCATGGTGAAGAGCTTCACGTCGCCGGTCGCGGGATCGTGAAGGAACTCGATGTTCGCGAAGTGATCCCCGAGTTCGACGAGCGTCCCGCCGAACTTGGCCGAGTGAGCGTGCCCTTCCCCTTCGGCGTGGTCATGGCCCTCATGGCTCGCTTCGCTCCCTGAGCAAGCGGCAACGGCGACGATGGTGGCCGCGGCGATGCCGAGGCGGAAGGCGTTCTGGAATGGAAGCATGGCGATGAAAGAATGGGACAAGCGGATCCGGCGGTCGTACGACCCCTCAGGCGAGGGTCCGCGCGACGTCGGTGGAGTAGGCCTTGAACGCCGGAAATACACCGGCGAAAGCGCCGATGACGACCATCCCGACGGGTGTCCAGAGGAGCGCAGGGTGGTAGGCGAACGCCTCCATGACGACCCCGGTCTGGTCCCGGATGACGACGGTGGCCACCGACAGAATGCCCAGGTACACAGCGTACCCGAGCAGGCTGCCGAGGAAGGCGATCGTGGCCGCCTCGAGAACGATGACCGAGAAAACGGTGCTCTTGCGCGCCCCCAGGGCCCGCAGGATCGCGAATTCGCGGCGGCGCTCGTTCATCGTGTTGTAGATGCTGGCGAGGAGGCCGAAGGCCGCTACCACCACGACGAGGTAGGCGACGTAAAGGAGGATCTGAGTGATCCACCCCATCTTGTTGAAGAAGCCGCCCATGACGTCGGCGATGGGCCAGGCCAGGGTGTACAGCTTGCCGGAGTCCACGTCGTTCTTGTGGAACATGCCCGCGGCGATGCTGTGGTACTTGATCATGACGGCGGAGACTTCCTTCCACTCGTCGGGGATCAGCTTGGCACCGCGCTCGACGGTTTCCTTGCCCTCGGCGACCTTGTGACCCTCCATGCGGTAGATCCCCTCGATCGGAATCCACACGACCTGGTCGGCCGGCGTGTTCGTCGCCTCCAGCACGCCGGTGACGACGTACACCTCCGCGTGCTCGGTGCCGGGCTGGAACCGCACACCGTGGGAAGGGCGGAACTCGGAGCCGATGTCCAGACCGAGATCCTTCGCCGCTTTCGCGCCTAGCACGGCCTCCATACGGTCGTCGCTGAACGCTCGGCCGCGATCGAAGTCGAAGCCCTTGCCCCGCTGGTACTCGAACACGTCGAAGATCTCCGAGGTCGTCCCGACGATGCGATAGCCGCGCAGGTTGTCGCCGACCGCGTAGGGAATCGCGTAGCGAACGTCGGGCCGGGCCTTCGTCTCCTCGTAGACCGCCCACGGGATGTTCCCCGGTGACGTCTCCAGGTGATAGACGGTGTTCAGTACGAGCTGCAGCGGGGAGCCCTTCGCGCCGAGCACCGCGTCGTAGCCGATGTCGCCGCCGGTGAACGCGACCTTGGACTGCTCCGACACCGTGAAGACGCTCATCACGAGTCCGCTCGCGAGCCCCGCCGCGACGACCGTGATCAGGGTCGAAACCGCGTGCTGGCGCAGCGATCGCGCCACGATCATGAAGAGGGATCTCACGACGGCACCTCGCGCGCCATGGCCAGGTTGAGGTCGCGGAAGTCGAGGCTCTTGTCGAAGGCCTCTAGCACGCGCGGATCGTGGCTGACGCACACGAGCGCCGCGCCGTGCTCGCGACAGAGGCCCCGCAGCATCTCCAGCGCCTCGAGGGCGAAGCGCGGATCGAGGTTCCCGGTCGGCTCGTCGGCGAGCACGATCTTCGGGCGATTCGCGAGCGCGCGCGCGAGCGCCACGCGCTGCTGCTGGCCGATCGACATCTGGCTGGGCCGGTGGCGAAGACGATCGCCCAGCCCGAGCTGGGTGAGCAGAGCCGCCGCGAAATCGCGGTCCGCGCCTGGCCCGAACGTCATGCCGAGCAACACGTTCTCGAGCGCGGTGTAGCCGCCGAGAAGCTGGAACGTCTGAAAGACGTAGCCGAGGTTCTTCGCGCGCCACGCGTCGCGCTTCGCCTCGCCGAGATCGCTCACGACCTGCCCCTCGAAGCGAACCTGGCCGGCGTCCGGCGTCAGGAGCCCCGCGATGATGTTCAGGAAGGTCGTCTTCCCGCAGCCGCTCGTCCCGGCGATGGCGACCTCGGAGGCCGCCTCGACGTCGAACGCCGGAACGTCGAGGATCTCTTGAATCTGCCCGTCGGGGCTCTTGTACGACTTCTTGATGCCGCGCAGTTCGAGGAGTGCCATGGGACGTAGAGGATAGACCGAACGGCCCCTCCCTACAGGTGGGCTCCCGGTTCCGGCAGCCCATCTTCCACGAGCTTACTCGTCACATACTTGAAAGCATCGTCGATCGAATCCGTGATGAAGAACAGATCGATGTCGTTGGGGCTGATCGTCCCGTAATCGATCAGGACCTGGAAGTTGATGACCTTCTCCCAGAACTCCTTCCCGAAGAGCACGATCGGGAGCGTCTTCTTGATCTTCAGCGTCTGAACGAGCGTCACGACCTCCATGAATTCGTCCAGGGTGCCGAAGCCGCCGGGCATCACGACGATCGCCTTCGCGAGGTACGTGAACCAGAACTTCCGCATGAAGAAGTAGTGGAACTCGAGGCTCAAACGGCGGGTGATGTAGGGGTTGTCGTTCTGCTCGAAGGGCAGGCTGATGTTCAGCCCCACGTTCATCCCCTTCGCCTCGTGGGCACCGCGGTTCGCAGCCTCCATGATGCCAGGGCCGCCGCCGGAGCAGATCACGAAGCGCTGCTGCCCCTCACCGAGCGACTTCGACCAGACGGTCAACCGGTTGGAGAGCTCGCGCGCCGCCTCGTAGTACATCGACATGTGGAGGTCGCGCTCGGCCTTGGCGACGTCGCCTCCGCCCTTCTTGACGTCCTCCAGCCGCTTCTCTGCCACGTCCTTCGGCAGCAGCCGGGCCGAGCCGAAGACGACGATGGTGTCCTTGACCCCGAGTTCCTCGAAGCGCGACTCGGGCTCCATGTACTCGGAGAGGATGCGGAGGGCGCGGGCGTCACGGCTGTGGATCCACGCGAGGTTTTCGTACGCCTTCACGGCGCGATAGCGGCTCTCGGTCATCACGGCAGTTTACGGGGAGGCGCCCGCGGGACCCACGCGTAAACTCCCCCGATGGCGCAGACTTCTAGCCCCCCCGAACCCGCGCTCGATCGCCCCCGCTCAGGCGTCCTCGCGGCCTTCCTGAACTTCGTCGAGCGACTCGGGAACCTCCTGCCGCACCCGGTGACCCTCTTCGCCCTGTTCGCCCTCGGCGTCGTGGTCGTGAGCGCCGTGGCCGCCCACTTCGGGCTGGAGGTCGACGACATCCGCTCGCCGGAGCGCGGCGGCAGCCCCGACGGGAAGATCCGCGTCGTCAGCCTGCTCACCGCGGACGGGCTCCGCCGGATCTCCACCGGCCTCGTGACGAACTTCACGAGCTTCGCGCCCCTCGGAACCGTGCTCGTGGCTCTCCTCGGCGTCGGCGTCGCCGAACGCTCCGGCCTGCTTTCGGCCGGCATCCGCGCCCTCGTTCTGGCGGCGCCACGGAGGCTCCTCACCCCTACCATCATCTTCGCCGCCGTGCTCTCGAACACGGCGTCCGAGATGGGCTACGTCGTGCTCGTCCCGCTCGCCGCGGTCATCTACCACTCGGTCGGGCGCCATCCATTCCTGGGCCTCGCGGCGGCCTTCGCGGGCGTCAGCGGCGGGTACAGCGCGAACCTGCTCATCGGCACCGTCGATCCGCTCCTCGCCGGGATCACGACCGAGGCCGCCGCGATCGTCGATGGCGCCTACGCCAGCGGCGGCCCGAAGGAGGTCCTCGCCACGGCCAACTGGTACTTCATGGCCGTCAGCACCTTCCTGATCACCATCGTCGGCACGCTGGTGACGGAGAAGGTCGTGGCTCCCTGGCTCGGCGACTACGACGAATCCCGCGCGGAGGACGGCGCGCTCGACGCGAGCCGCGGCGGGCTCCAGGAGCTCACGGCGCCCGAGAAGAAGGGCCTCAAGCTCAGCGCCATCGCGCTGGTGGTCCTCGCCATCGGACTGGCGCTCCTGACGCTTCCCGAGGGCGCGCCGCTGCGGGACCCGAAGTTTCTTTCCAACCCAGAAGCGGCCGCGAACGCCACGTTCGTGGAGAAGATCCGCCCCGCGCTGAAGAGCGTGGTCGCGCTGATCTTCGTGTTCTTCATCGTGCCCGCCGTCGTCTTTGGCCGCGTCACCGGCACGATGCGAACGGACCGCGACGTGATCGACGGGATGTCGAAGGCGATGGCCTCGATGGGGCTCTACCTCGTGCTCGTCTTCTTCGCCGCGCAGTTCGTCGCGTTCTTCAAGTGGACGAACCTCGGACTGATCCTCGCCGTCGAAGGCGCCGATCTGATCCGATCTTTCAGCCTCGAAGGCCCCGTGATCTTCCTGCCGTTCATCCTGCTCTGCTGCTTCGTCAACCTGATGCTGGGAAGCGCGTCCGCGCAGTGGGCCATCACCGCGCCGATCTTCGTGCCGATGCTGATGCTGTCCGGCTACACGCCCCAGGTGATCCAGGCGGCCTACCGTATCGGCGATAGCACGACGAACATCATCACGCCGATGATGAGCTACTTCGGCCTGATCCTCGCCTTCGCGACGCGCTATGACAAGAAGCTCGGGATCGGCACGATCATCGCCACGATGCTGCCGTACTCGGCGGCGTTCCTCGTGGGATGGGTCGCGCTCTTCTATCTCTGGGTCTTCGTGCTCGGATTCCCGGTGGGGCCCGGTACCGAGCTCTATCTCGCCCGTTGATGCGAAGGCGCGCGTGGCCCTTTACTTCGTGACGCGCTCTTTCACTTCGAGCGTATCGGTCTCGACGCGGACCCTGTCGCCGATGTTGCAGAGCAGGTTGACCTTCACCTTGACCCCGTTCTCGAGGATGGCTTCCTTCGAACCGCTTCCGCCGCCCTTCATGGAGGGATCGGTTTCCGTGATCTCGAGCGTGCAGTACTTGGGCGGGAGAACCGCGACGAGCGCGTCCTCGATGAACATGCCCTGGTAGGACTCCGCGGGCCAGCGCAGCGCGTCCTCGGCGGCCGCCACCGGGCAGCGAAGTTCCTCGCCCGACTCCATGAAGAAGACCTCGTCGATACCGTCGCGGTAGGAGTAGGTGAGTTCTCGCTCTTCCCGCTCGAGCACCTCCCACTTGGTGTCCGTGCCCTCCTTGAGCTCGGTCAAACGGCCGGTTTCCAGGTCCTTGAGACGGAGCTGAACGAAGGTCCGACGGTCGTTCCGGAGGATGTTCCAGAAGACGACGGTGCACATGCGTCCGTCGTGACGGACGAGATAGCCGAGCCGAAGCTCCATTCCTGATGCGTACATGCGGTGCGCAGGCTACTCAGAGGAGCGGAGTTCCAGCTCTCCAATTCACCCGATTCGGGTCCCAGGAAGCTACCTTCCCAGGAGCACGCGGCGGAGCGACCAGACCCCACCGAAGAGCCCGAGCGCCAGGAAAGCCATCTGGCCGAGTAGCACCAGGGGGCTGAGCGGCACGTAGCTGATCTTGACCTCCCAGCCGCGCTTGGTGACGAGGACCCCCAGGTACGTATCGTTGACACAGACGATCTGGATCTCTCTCCCCTTGAAGAAGGGCCGCCAGGAGGGATCGAAACCGATCGGAAGCACGAGCAGGCGCTCGCCGTCCTCCTGGGGAAGGCGCCAGCCGAGCTGGTCCGTTCTCGTCCTGTCCACCTCGAAAACGCCCGCCTCGAAGTCCGGGTGCTCGAGGTCGATCGACCACTGGCCCGCGGACCGTTCCGTGGCCGCATTCGAGGGGACGAGCAGGGGAAGGACCTCCGAGGGGCTTCCGACCCTCTCGGGCTGCTGGCTCTGGCGCCAGAGGTCCACGTAGACGGGCGAAACGGTGAAGGCAGCGGCCAGGACAGCCCAGCCGACGTTCGGGAGCGTGCGCCAGCGCCTCGTCGTTCCCGCAAAGTAGAGAGCCGCCAGGAGAAGTACGAGGCATGCGTCCCGTACCAGGGGAACCGGCGCGACGAGCGCGATCGAGTGCATCGACACGACGAGCCACAAGGCGCTCCAGAACCGCTTCCCTGCCGTGACGTAGGGATTCCCGAGCCAGGACCGAAGCGACCCCAGCCCCACGAAGCCGAACGCGAGCACCCAGGGTTCCGCGGCGGGAATCTGCGGCACCGAGATCTGCGGCACCGAGATCTGCGATCCCATGCGCTGGCTCGCCCAGGCGATCAGGACCGGCCCCAGGGCCATCGCGCCTCCGACGAGCCAGGCTCGTCCCCGCGCGAGCCCGCCGGCGATCAGCCAGCCGCCACTCGCCAGCCACGCAGCCACGACGCCGGACCAGGCCAGCACCGTGACGAACGTCCCTGGCTCCGGAACGAATCGTGCCAGGAGATGGGCTGGCCAGAAAACCGGCCCACCGATCTGCGGCAGTGGCCTGCCGAAGCCACCATCGGACATCCACGTCGCGAGCCACGCGGCTGTCTCCGACGAGAGATGGACGCGAAGCTCATCGAGGGACAGCGAACTCCGCAACGGATCGAATCCCACCGCGTACCGGCTGACGAGCACGACGAGAAGCGCCGTGAGCGCCCAGGCGGCAGGGGGAAGACCGTGGCGAGCCGAGGCTGGGGGACGGGGCTCGAGCATGGGATGGCGGCCCTCAGGTTACGCCACCCCACCGGTGAGCACCTCACCCGCAGGACCGAATTCCTTTCGCGGAGGCTCAGGCCGCGACGGCCGAGCCGCTCCGGACCTGCGCGAGCAGGTCCGGCCCCTCCATGGGCGAGAAGAACAGAAAGCCCTGGAGCGACGAGCACCCGGCATCCCGCATGTAGCTTCGTTGCTCTTCCGTCTCGATCCCGACCGCGACCGTCTGCATCTGGAGCACCCGCGACAGGTGCATCATGCCGTGGGCGAGCTGGGCGACCTGGGGATTGGACATCATCTCGCGAACGATGCCCCGATCGAGCTTGAGCGTCGAAACGCGAAGGCGACGAAGGTCCGCAAGCGTGGTCCGGTTGCGGCCGAAGCCATCGAGCGCGGTGGCGACTCCCAGGTCGCTCAGCCGGCGTGTGACTTCCTCGGCCTTGCCCAGTTGCTGCATCGCCTGGTCCTCACGGATCTCGATCTCCAGCAGGCTCGGTTTCACCCCGAAGGTCGCGAGCGTCCCGGCGAGGAACTCGGTGAAGCCGGGGTGGAAGGCGGTCTCGGCCCGAACGTTGACGGAGACCGGAATGGCGTCGACGCCATCCTCCTGGAACGATGCCAGCGACTCGACGGCGAGCCCCAGCGCCCATCGGTCGAGCCGCTCCAGCTCGCCGCAGGCTTCCGCCACGTCGAGGAGCTCCATCGTGGAAACAGGCCCGATCTCATCGCACTCGAAGCGTAGCAGCGCTTCCGCGCCGGTGATCTTGCCGGAGACCGCATCGACCTTGGGCTGGAAGATCAGCCGCAGTCCTTCCTCACCCTCCAGCGCTTTTTCCAGGCCGGTCTGGATCGCCGCCTTCCGATGCTGACGCTGCTCGTCGGCGAGACTTCGCCTCGAGAAACCGATGCCCGTGTCCGAAGCGTACGAAGCGGCGGTCGTCGCGAGCCGCAGAACGTCCGCGGTCGGCTGGCCGCGCATCTCCTGGCGCGCGAATCCGACGCCGACTCCGATGTCGTGGGCAGGGATTCCCGCGGCCACCGCCGCCTGCACGACGCACGCCGCCAGCGAGGCCCACTGACTCTCGTCGAGCGTCACGGCGAAGGCCCGCTCGGAGCCGAGGAATCCAAGCCCGACGGCCCCACCGAAGTGCTGATGAACCTTCGACCAGATAGCGCGCAGGCGTTCGTTGTTCAGTGAACCTCCCGCCTCCGATCGGTCCCGCAGCTCGATGCAGAACACGCCTCCGCGGCTCAGGCTCTTCGCTTCGCGGGATTCGATGCTGCGCATCCACTCGGCGATGGCGCCGACATCTGAGGATTCGCGGTTCGTTTTGGACGTGGTGGCGGCAGAGAGGGAGTCGGCGTCGTTCATGGGAATCTGGGGGCTGGAGGCGACGGACTCGATCAGCAGGCAATGCCGCGCGGGAGTGCGCGACATTCCGTGCGCCGCCTCTTCCCCCAGAGAATCGAACTCCGGGGGATTCTTCCCTGAGGGAGGCCCTGGGTTTCCTGGATGTTTCCCCACATGGAGCACGCCGAACCGGGAAAGGAATTCCAGTTCCCGGGCCTACTTCCCGCCGTATCCCAGCGCGCGCAGCTCGGCTTCGACTTGCTCGCTGGCCTCCAGCGTCCGCACCTCTCGCCGCTGAAGCTTCAGGAGCGCCTCGAGTTCACTCGCCAGCTTCTCGACGACGCGCCCGTGGTCCCCGGCCACATCGTGGAGTTCGAAAGGATCCGCGTCGAGGTCGTACAACGAAGTGACCCCCTCCTCGTCGAGGTGGAGCTTCCAGCGATCGGCACGAAGCACGTAGCGGATCTCTCCACCCTCCGATTGGCGCGGTGAAGACTGCCCCAGGATGCGCGCATCGCCGTGCACGATATCCGTGCGGAAGCGATCGACGCCCGTGACCTGCGCGAGAAACTCCTGCTTCCCCGGAACGTCGAGAACGTGCAGCAGCGTCGGCGCGAGGTCGACGAGTGAAACGGGCCAGGGAATCCGCCGCGGAGCGACGCCGGGGATACGCAGCATCAGCGGAACGTGCAGCTGCTCTTCCCACGTCAGGCCGTGCCCCGGGACATCGTGTTGATTCAGCCCCTCCCCGTGGTCCGCGAGCACCGCCAGGACGGCGCCGTCGAGCCAGCCGTTCTTTTCTGCGGCCTTCAACAAACGCTGTATCTGGAAGTCGGTGTACGCGATCTCCCCGTCGTAGCGATCGATCCCTTCCTCGAGTTCGTTCCACTGGCCGGTCGGCCGCTGGGATCGCTCCGAGAAGCGGCGCTCCGCGAGGTAGGCCCGGATCTCGTCGTCCATCCGAAACTGCACTTCGAACCGGTACGGCGGGTTGTAGGGCCCGTGCGGATCGAAGTAGTGAACCCAGAGAAAGCCCGGCTTCGTCGAAGCTGCGAGCCGTTCGAGCGCGGCGAGCGCTTCGTCGGTGTTGGCCTTCGCGGGCCTTTGCTTGCTCTCGGGGGCGGAGTACGACCGGAAGCCGGCGTTCAGCCCGAACTGCGGATCGAGGGGAAAGGCCGCGACCACCGCTTCGGTTTCGTAGCCAGCCCGCTCGAAGAGCTGCGCCAGGGTCATGAGATCCTCGCGGCGCTGGTAGGTGCGCCCGTCCGAGATGTTCGCCAGTACGCCGTGCTCGTGGGGATAGACGCCCGTGAACATGGACGTGTGGCTGGGGAGCGTCGTGGCCATGGGCGCGTAGGCCTGCTCGAAGACCACGGAAGCTTCCGCCAGCTCCGTGAGCCGCGGGCTCGTGACGCGCGGGTAGCCGTAGACCTCGAGGTGGTCGGCGCGCAGGGTGTCGATCGTCACGATGAGCACGTTCGGTCTCCCGGGGACGGCGGCCTCGGGGACGGCGCCGTCAGGGAAGTCGATCTCGGTTCTGGCCATGTTGGCCTCGGTCGCTCCTTCCACCGACGCCGGCGTGGGCTCCGCGAAGTCACCGGGCCGCGAGCCACCCGGAGCGGCGTCGCCGCCGCAGCCAGAGCACGCCAAGGCGAGCGCGCCCACGCGCGTCCGCCAACCGCCCCGTCGATTCCGATCAAGCATCGGACTCGTCACCGTCCAGCGCCTTCTTCTTGCCGTCGACCTTCGCCTTCGCCTTCTCGAACAGGTCATCGAAATTCTTCTCTCGCGACTGCTCCCGCGCGAGCGCGTCGTCGAACGCGTCGGTGCCGCGGCCCTTCCGGGCCGAAACCCTGGCGTGGGCCCGATCCCAGGCCCCGGTCCCGCCGTCTGGCCGCCCGAACTCGTTGAGCGACGCCTTCGGAGTGTGCCTCAGCACCGTTTTCGTCCGCACGTCGATGAGGATCCGAGCCTCGCAGCACGGGCAGTCAACTTCGATTTCCTTCATGAGATTCGCATTCGGTCACGGACGCAGGCTGGCTTCGAAGGGACCGGTGTTCCCCGCCGGTAGCCACCAGCGCCATACTTACGCAGCCTGAACAGACGAACGGAGTTCCCCGAACGTTCATTCTACTGCGTGACCGATCGCGGACCTCGGACTAGTCCAGGCCAGCGAGCGAAACGGCACTGAAACGCCATCCCCCTCGCGACTTCTTCCCCCGGTCAGGCCGAACTGAGGCCCGCCTGAAACATGCGATCGAGCACGATTCGAAACATCTTGAACGACCCGGTAGTCCTCCAGAGGGGCCTTGGCGTCGTCCTGTGGGCCGCCTTGATCCTCGTGCTGTTGACGAACGCCGGGGCTTGAAGCCCTCCGCCAGGCGGCAGCCACGGTCCTTCGCAGGATGAGGCGCGCGGAGGAATAGAGTTCCGGGCGAGGAAAACACTCGCCTGACCCGACGTAGAGGTGAAGCCTCCCCTGGCCTGCCACCTACGTCGATCATGCTTCCATTCCTACCGCCACTCTGCATCGCCGCCAGCCTGGTCGGCTTCGCGCCCATTCCCTCGCAGGCGGATCCGTCGCAGCCGATGCGACCAGGGCCGAAATCCCTTCGTTCCCATGCCCCAGAGGGCACACTGATCTGGATCGAATCGAGCGCACTGGAGCCGATTCTCGGTCAGGGCCTGAGCCATCCGCTGATCGCGCGGCTCCTCGAAGAGCCTCTAATCGCGGAAGACTGGAAGGCCAAGAAGTTCGATCCAATGGCGGGTCTCCGGCTGGCGGAGGCGCTCCTCGGGCGGAACCCCTTCGAACTCGCCCACGCGCTCGCATCCGGCGGCATCGCGCTCGGTTTCCTCGGGGTGACTCCCGGGAAGGAGGCTCCCTTCGTGATGCTCCGGGGCCTCGACGGTGAAGCGATGGAGAGCGCCGTAGAAGACCTCACCGGAGCGCTGTCCGGACTCGGACTGCTCGCCGAGGTTGACGCCAGGGAGTCCGAAGGGCGCTCTCCCTCGATTCGTCAGGCCTGGCAGGCTCCGAAGTCGGACGGCGTCGTGGTCTGGACGAGCGACGGGACGTTGATCCTGACCAGAACCTGGAAGGACGCGATCACCTGTTCGGGGCTCTCCGCCCGCTCGTCGGCGATTCCCGAGGCCTACCGCCAGCATTTCGAGAGCACGTCGATCGCGGAGACGTTCGCCTGGTTCGACCTCGATGCGCTCGAGAGCCAGGTCGGGTTGAAAGACCTCCGCGCCATGGCGACGGAGCCAGGCGTCCATTTCGTCCTGGGTCCCGCGCTCGCGTACCTCGGTCGGGCGGGCTCCCTCTCCATGGACCTCGACGTGTCCAGCGAAGCCCTGCGACTTCGCATGCGCGGCGACGGCGTCGACGCGGGCGAGGGCGCTGGATCGTTCCCGGCTTCCGACTCGATCGCGAAAGAGTCGTCCGCGCCAAAGGACGCCGTGGCCACCGCCATGCTCCACCGCGATCTGCACTTCCTCCTCGATCGCCGCACGGACCTCTTTCCGCCGCGGCAGCAGCCAGGCATCGCGGAGGGACTCAGCAACCTGGCGCTGCTCGTCGGCGGCCCCGACGCCCTCGACGAGCTGCTGTCCAGCCTCCACCCGACGCTGCGCCTTCACAGCGAGACCATCGCCTTCGCGGAGAACGCCGAACCGGACGTTCCGCTCCCTGGTCTCATCCTGGAGGTCGACCTCGACGAGCCGGATATCAACGGCAGCCGGCTCACGAGCGCCTTCCAGACCGCCGTGACGCTCACCAACGTCGAGCGCGCCATGAAGGGCGAGGACGGGCTGCGCCTCGGCCTGGAATCCGTCGACGGTGTCACGGTCACGCGAGCGAAGCTTCAGCCTCCGGCGCCGGGGTCCAGCGTGGACCTGCGCTACAACCTCGAGCCCGCGTGCGCCGTCGTGGGACGCACGTTCCTCGTCGGAACGCACGGCGCGCCCATCGCCAAAGCCGTGCAAAGGCTCTCCGGCGGCTCCACCTCGCAAGCTGCGATGCCGACGAGGTCGGACGATTGGATCCCCGTGGATCGCCTTCAGCTACAGGGTGTTCCGCTGCACGGGCTTCTGACGCAGCAGCGCGATCTCATCGTCATGAACTCGGTCCTGGAGGACGGCAAGAGCCAGCGCCGCGCCGAAGCGGAAGCGGATATCCTTCTGGAGCTCTTGGGCCGCGTACAGCGCTTCGAATTCCACTCGGACTGGCTACCCGAGCCACGATCGAAGCGCACGATCCGCGCCGGGCTCACTGTTCACCTTCTCCGCTGATCATGCCTCGCTTCTCGCTCCCATCCGTCGCCCCGCGCCAGGACGCTCCTGTCTGGGATCGCGCCGCGGCGGCGCACGTTCTTCGGCGCGTCGGCTTCGGCGGAGACGAAACCGCCGTGACGCGCGCCGTGGAGGCTGGCTTCGAGTCGACGCTCGCGGAGCTGGAGAACCGGCGCGACCACGCGCCGAGCCTAGTAGGCCCCGCCGTCGAAAAGCTGGTTTCCCTGGGCAATCTCGTGCCGCTTCAATCGCGCTGGATGTCGCTCATCCTCGGTGACGGCGCGCCCCTGCTCGAGCGCGTGACGCTGATGTGGCACGGCCACTTCGCGACGTCGAACGCCAAGCTCGGGGACGTGCGCATGATGCACGTGCAGAACGAACTCTTCCGCTCGAAGGGCCTCGGGGACTTCCGCGAACTCTTCCATGCGGTCGCGAAGGATCCGGCGATGCTCGTCTGGCTCGACGGCAACCAGAACCGCGTCGGCGCGCCGAACGAGAATTTCGCCCGCGAGGTGATGGAACTTTTCGGCCTCGGCATCCAGGGCGGCTACACCGAGAAGGACATCCAGGAAGCCGCGCGCGCGTTCAGCGGCTGGTCCGTGGCGGGGCGCGCGTTCGAGTTCCGCGCGGAGCACCACGACAAGGGTGAGAAGAAGCTCTTCGGGCGCGGCGGCGTCTACTCCGGCGAGCAGGCGATCGACCGCGTGCTGGAGCATCCGTCGTGCCCGCGCTGGATCGCGTGGCGCCTCCTCGACACCTTCGTGAAGCCCGACCCCGAGGAGGCGCTCGTCCAGCGCGTCGCGGACGTCTTGGTCGAAGAGAAATGGCACATCGGCAGGACCCTGGGGCGCCTCTTCCGCGATCCCGTGTTCCTTTCACGAGAAGCGCGCCGCGCTCGCATCGCTGGCCCTGTGGAACTCGTGGTGGGGCTCGTGCTGGCCACGCGCGCCGAGATCCCGCCGGTCGACGCGGTTCGAGCCGCGGGCGTCATGGGGCAGACCCTGTTCATGCCGCCGACCGTCAAGGGCTGGGACGGTGGGCGCGCCTGGATCGATCCGGGCACATGGCTCGCTCGGCACAACTGGCTGACCGATTTCGCCCTCGCCAAGGGACTCGACGCTGCCGCTGCGTTCGGCCCGGCGAAGCGCACCGGGGCCGTGGACGCCGTTTGCCGCGTGCTCGTGCCCGAGGGCATCGATGACTCGATGCGCGCCGCGCTGCAGTCGGCGGCTGACTCCGCTCACTCCGACGGGCACGCGCTCCACAAGGTCGCGGCACTCGTCATCACCTCCCCGGAGTACCACCTCGTATGAGCTCGACATCCTTTCCGAGGCGGTCTTTCCTGGTGGGCGGTGTCCGTCTGTCCGCGATCGGCGCGGCCGCCAGCTCCCTCGCCAACGGGGCGTTCGCCCACGCCAGTCGGATCGCCCGAAACACGGAGCCCGGCGGCGAGCGCATCCTCGTCGTCATCCAGCTCACGGGCGGCAACGACGGGCTCAACACGGTGATCCCCCACTCCCAGGACGCGTACTACCGCGCGCGCCCGACGCTGGGCCAGAAGCCGAACGCCGTGCATCAGCTCGACGAGCACGTGGGCCTGCACCCGAAGCTCGGCGGGCTCGCGGAGCTCTATCGCGACGGCCAGATGGCGATCGTGCACGGCGTGGGCCATCCGAACTCGAACCGCTCGCACTTCCGCTCGATGGAGATCTGGCACACCGCCGAGCCGTTCCGACCGGTCGGCCGCGTCGGCTGGCTCGGGAACCTCGCGGACCAGCTCCTCGCGGAGGCGCCCGGCACGCTCCCGGCACTCTCGGTGGGTGGCCGCGAGAGCGTGCTCTCGATGCGCGGCACGACGGCGACGCCCCCCACGGTTCCGGACGACCGTGGGTTCCGGCTCGCGCGCACGTCGGAGCAGATCTCCGCCGAGCGGGCGCGACTCAGTGCGACCGAGCGCGATCTCCAGGGCTCCTCGAAGGGCCGCACGGCGGACCAGCTCGCCTTCCTGCGCATGACCGCGCGCACCGCCTACGACGCGGCCGAGCGCATGTCGAAGATCACGAGCGCGGACGCGAAGATCGCCTACCCCGACACGCCGCTCGGCAAGGAACTCCGGCTCGTGGGCCAGCTGATCCGCGGCGGGTTCGGCACGCGTATCTACCACGTCTCCCTGGGCGGGTTCGACACGCACGCCAGCCAGGCGTCGGTCCACGGCGCCCGGATGGAACAGCTGAACGGAGCGCTGACCGCGTTCCAGCGCAACCTCATGGAGGCAGGCTGCTCCGAGCAGGTCACGACCTTCGTGTTCTCGGAATTCGGGCGCCGGGTCGAGGAGAACGGATCCCGCGGGACCGACCACGGCCGGGGCAATCCGGTCCTCCTCCTCGGCGGCAGCCTCCGCGCCGGCCAGCACGGGACGCGGCCCGACCTGACCGATCTCGTTCAGGGAGACATCCCCTCCACGACCGACTTCCGGGGGCTCTACCGGCAGCTGGAGGCCGATTGGATGGGTCTCGAGCCGTTCGCCTCGGAAAAAGTCGACGCTCCGAAGATCGTCTGATCAGAATAGGAGCGCCAGGGTGGAGAGGGCCGACGTCCGGGCCTACTCCATGGCTTCTACCGTTCAGAACCTGACTCCGATCCCCCTCCATGACTACTTCAGAAGACGTCTACGACCAGCTCCGCCAGGTCTTTGACCCCGAGATCCCCGTGAACATCGTCGACCTCGGCCTCATCTACGACGTCAAGGTGGAAGAGCCCAAGGTCAAGATCACGATGACCCTGACCTCCCAGTCCTGCCCCGAGGCCCGGACGATCCCCGACGTGATGCGCCGCCGCTGCAACACGCTCGACGGCATCGAGGACACGGACATCGACATCGTGTTCGAGCCGGCGTGGTCGCCGCAGCTCATCTCCACCGAGGGGCGCAAGGCCCTCGGAATGGACGAGGAAGAGTAGCGGCTCGGCCCGCCGCCCCGGCCTGCGAAGAGCGCGCGCCCCCGGAAGATCCGTGGGCGCGCGCTTTTCGCGTGTTCGAGAGAGCCTGCGCGGAAGAGCCTGCGCGGAAGGGCGATCGAGCCGGTCGCCTGGCAGTCAGTGGATCAGGATGGAGCAGCAGCTCAGCGCCCCTTCCGCCTTCGCCAGCTCGTCCGCTGGCACCTCGACCACGTTGAGCCCCGCGCCGATCAGCCTCTCCCCCGTCCTCGGGTAGGCCGCGCCGTGCAGGACGGTACCGGGCTCGTCCGCCATCGGAAGCGCCACCAGATTGGCCGCCATCGGCTCCTCTGGATCGACCTCGATGCACTCGATACCGCGCAGTAGCGCCACGTCGATCATCGCGGGGTTGACGAGCGCCCGCCGCTCGTCGAGCGCGGTCGCCGCAGACTTCAGGTGCAGGCAGCCGCGGACCTCCACGCCCGTGACCACGTAGCCGAGCGGCTCCAGGACCGCTCCGAGCTGGCGAACGCCGTTGGCATTGCTCCGCGTCGAAAGCCCGACGTAGACGCTCTTGCCCAGCACGAGCACATCGCCCCCGTCGAGCGTCCCTGGCTCCGTGATGCTGCTGAGCGCCCGGTATTCCGCCAGGACCTCGGCGATCGCGTCGAGTTCGCCGCGCCGCGACTTCGCGCCCGGTCGGGTCATCACCGCGATCTCGTCGAACACGATCGCGGCGTCCTCGACGAACACGCAGTCGGGAAACTCGGGCGAGGCGGGCAGCGACTTCACGACGTAGCCGGCACCACGCAGCGCGCTCTCGTAGACGGCGTGCTGCTTGCGGGCTCGCTCCAGGTCGATCGGGACGCGGTCCTGATGCGTGAGTTCACAGCGGGCGAGGGCATCGCTGATGCCGCGGGTGATCGCAATCATGTTCTCGAGGCCATGTTCTCGATGGAGGGACAGAACGGATTCGGTTCGTGGGCACCAGATCTTGCCAAGTCGTGGAGCGCAGAGTCGATCTGGACCCGCAGGGATTCGGGCGCCGCCGCTCCTCGCGCTATGATCCGGGCATGGACTCGCTCCAGAGAATCACGATCCTGAAGCGGGTGGTCCGCGTGTTCGCCCAGGCCAGCGCAGCCGCCGTACTCCTCGCGGGCTGCTTCACGCCGCCGGTCGTGGGCAGGGCGCACAGCGATAGCTGGACCCTGGAGACGAGCGACTATCCGAAGGACTCCAGCCTCGTCGAAGTCGTTCACTTCGACGGGGACGGAGATCCAGCGCCAACGCTCCGCGGGATCTTCGTTCCCTCGGACACGGGAGCCCCGGTGGTCGTTCACTTCGCCGAGTCGGCGGCGTCCGTGACCTCCCATCTGCACGCGCGAGGCCAGTACCACGACCTCGCGGAACTCGGCTTCGCCTCGCTCGCGGTGGACTACCGCGGCGTGGGCCTTTCGGACGGTGAGCCCTCGCCGCGCGCCCTGGAAGACGACGCGCTCGCGATCTGGGATCATGCGCTGGGTCTCGTGGGCGGTGACTCGAATCGGCTGCTGGTCCGCGGCTGCTCGCTCGGGACGATCGCGGCGGCGTCGCTGCTCGCGCGGGGCATCCGGCCGGCCGCATGCATCGCGATCGCGCCGGTCAGGCCCCAAACGGTGGCGAAGCGCTATGGCTACGCGCGCTTCTGGAACCCCGCGGTCTGGCTGGCCGCTCCGTTCCTGCGGACGTTCTCGACCGCGGATCCGCTGCGCTGGCTCGGCGAACCCGGTGTGCCGCGGTTCGTGCTGACGAGCCCGGAGGATGAACTCCTCGGGGAGCGCGACTTCGAGCGGCTACGATCACGCGTAGAAGCTTCGGGCGGGGTGATGGAGGTTCCGGAGAGGCTCAGGAGTGTGCTGATCAACGACGACCCGATCATGAAGGCGCTCAAGAAGCACATCGGTGTGTCGCTCTGGGCCTTCAGCGTCTACACGGCAGAGAGCGCATTTCTCGCCGAGCGGTTCCCCGACTTGCCGAACCTGGAGGAGCGACGGGAGCGGATCGCGAGGCTGGGTTCCCGTGGCGCCGTCGCGGCCGTCTGGTCGGAACCGAACAAGCTGGCGCGATTGGACCAGGTTCTGGCGCGGCATCGTAGCGCTCCCCCGGACCTCCTCCTCGCCGCGGCGAACCTGTGGACGCTCGAAGAGATGGACTCCTTCGACGCCTGGTTCCTCCCCGTCCTGGCGGACGACGATCGCGAGACCTACTGGCAGCGATCCTACAGCCAGCTGCTCAAGCAGCTCGAACTCGGCGATCCCGGGGGTCGACTTCCGATCGAGCTGATCGTCGCCGCGCGCAGGCTGCTCGGACAGGATGTCGGTCGAGGCGGGCAGCCGCGCTGGAGCCGGGCGCGCATCGAGGCCCTGCTGCACGCATTCTTCGGTGAGGAAGTCCCCGGCCGCGTTTTCGCCACCGATGGGAGTACGCTCGCCGAGAACGAGTCCTGGCGCTTCGGCGTGGCGGAGAAGGGTCGGGTCACCTACGCCGAGCGCCAGGGCACAGTGACCCAGTCGGGCACGCTGAGCGTGGCGCCCCTGGCGGAAGCGTTCGCCGCAGATGCCGAGGGCCGAAGCGAAGCGGAGGCGCGGCGGCGCCTCCGCAAATGCCTGCTGAAGGCCGCCGGGATCAGTTGAAAACGATCGTCGTTCCGTTCGTGAAGTTCGACGTCGGGCCGGCGGGACTGCTGTCGCGGTGCCAGAGCTGGAAGCTCCACGTGTCGCCCGGAGCCGTGGCGACCGCTCCGGTGGGTCTCGGAATCGCCGCCAGGTTCACGCCCAGCGTGATCGAGCCGGTGCCGAGGGACGACATGATCTGCCCAGGCCCGACGTAGCGGCCGATCGCGCCTCCCACGCAGAGGTTGCCCGAGCTACCGGCCGGGTTCGCGGCGAACCCCGTCGTGTCGGAGACGATGAAGAAGCCGAACGCGAAGGTGGGAAGACCCGTGGCCGTGAGCGTCACGTCATTGGCCGCGACGGAGGTCGAACCTGTGGCGCCGATCTCGCTCGCCGCCCCGGTGGAGTTGGCGTTCGCGGTGCAGTAGCTGGTACCGATCGACGTCACGACGGTCCCCACGCCGCTGATGTCCATGTCGTAGTCGTTGCAGCCGCCGCCGGTGTACATGTCGATCTCGACGATCACATCGAGCGGTGCGCCCGAGGCGTTCGTGTAGGCCACGCTCTCGGTGCCGGTCGTGCTCGTGCTCTGCGCGAGGGCCAGCCCCGTGGAGGTCGGATCGTTGGAATCGCACGCGACGGCCGGGTCCCAGAGGAACAGGTCCACGTCGGAGATGCTGGCGACGAAGCGGAGATCCACCGAGAGCGTCGCTCCCGCAGGGATCGTCACCGCGTAGTAGTCGTTGTCGGCCTCCTCGACGTTGAGACCGACGTAGGTGCCGTCGCCCAGCGGAGTCGCCGTAGCGCAGTCGACGCTCCCTTCGAGTGCATCGGCCATCGCGCAGTCGGGGTCATCTCCCTCGATGAGAAGGATCTGCCCCGACCCCACGGCCCCGGCGTATCCACCGACGCGGATGTAGTAGGTCACCCCGGCACCGGGGGGCAGCGGGATGATGATGGCACTCTGACGACCGCAGCCGTCGTCGTTGCAGTCCTGTAGGGTCAAGGATCCGCACGTACCGGAGAAGACCTCCAGCGCCGTGTCATAGGTGGAGCCGCAGGTCTCGACGCGCAGGGTCCCCGAACCGCCGACGGTCGTGTACTGGTACCAGAGGTCAGGCGCCTGATCGACGCAGAGCCACGCCTCGGCGCTCGCCGTCTGGCCGCTGGTCACGAACGGCTCGGCGACGCCGGACACCAGCGTGGTGGCGCCGGTGCACTCGTCGGCTCCCTGGGAGAAGGCGGGCGCCGCCAGTGTGAAGGCGACGAGAACGGAGGAAGTGAGCTTCATGGAAATCGGGGTGGTTCGAGGAGAGCCCTTTGGAGGACCTGCGGAGAGACCAGGTCAGCCTAATAGGAACCCGCCTTCTTCGTAAGGGACCATGAAAGGCAGGCCTGCCACCTGAACTGCGCGGAGCCCCCGGCCATTTCTGGCCGGAGGCTCCGCTCCTGGGATCGAGATCAGACTCCCGAACACGCTGTCGGAAGGCCGCCGAAGATCAACTCACTGGAACATGACCGACACGCCGTCGGTGAAGTTCGAAACAGCGGTCCCGCCGACCGAGTCGCGGAACCAGAGCTGATAGTTCCACGTCTGACCGGGCTGAACCGCCACGAGACCGGTGGGAGTCGGGTGCTGGTTCAGGTTGATCGCGAGGGCCATGGTACCCGCGACACCAGAGTTCTGGATCTGGCCCGAACCGACGAATCGACCGATGGCCCCGGCGAGGCAGAGGTTGCCCTGGCTACCGGCGGGGTTGGCGACGAAGCCCTGGGTCGTGCTGGTCAGAAAGAACCCGAACGAGAAGGACGGCAGGTCGTCTCCGCGAAGCTCGACGTCGTTCATGGCCACCGACGAGCTGCCCGCGACGGTGATCGACCCCGGCATGCCGGACGAGTTGACGTTGGCCGGGCTGCAGTAGCGCGTGCCGATCGTCGGGTCGCCCGCCGCGCAGATCGTTCCGTTGAAGACCCGGGGAGAGAACACCGTACCGGCGAACGTCCCGTTGCTTGCTGCGCCCGCGCTGATGGTCAGGCGACCATCGTTGCTCGTGGCGATCTGGTTGGCGCCGTTGCCGGCGACGTAGGCATGCCGGGTCGTCGCGCCGGTCGCGGAGTTTCGCCCGACGAGCGCCACGCCGACGGTACCCGCCGGAAGCGTGATCGGGCTCGCGAAGGTCACTGGCGTCTTGAAGCCGGTCCCCATGGCCACCGAGGTCCCGTCGTCGACGGCCACGAGCGTCCACGCCGCCGCATTGCTTTCGTTGCCCACGTAGGTGCCGGGGGTCGTGTAGACCTCGAGGCCGATCGGCGTGCCCTGCTGCGAAGTGTTGAGCGAGAGCCCCTCGATCATGACCTGCTGGGTCGTGGTCAGGTCGAAGTAGACCATCCCGCCGATGTCACCCTGGTTGTCGTTGACGTACGTCGTTTCGACGCAGTTGTTCGGCAGTGCCGGCGGCGGCGGGCCGTCGCCGAGCTGGATGAAGTCGAGGCCCACGCCACCCGAGCCGTTCGGGAACGTGATGAGCACACGATCGAAGGGTGCGCCCGCGCGGAAGAAGAGCGGAGGCGCAGGGAACGCGTTGTGGTAGTAGAAGGTCCCGACGCCCAGGGACGTGGCACCGGAGAACAGCTCGACCTCGTAGGTCATGCCGATCTGGTCGACGAAGGTGAACTCGAACTGGTCGACGGCCGTGGTGAGCACGATGTCGAATCCATCGCCGATGTCCGCGTTGTCCAGCGGCTGGCCAGGTCCCGCAATGCCGAGGACGCCGCCAGCCACGACCAAGCCCTGGCCATCCACGTTCGAGCCGATCGTCATGAGATCCGTCCCCGTGATCCAGGCGCCGACAGGGGTGATGGAAGAGATCCCCGCGCCCGTGAAGACGGCCGAGTTCGACGCGATCGGTCCGCTCGCGACGAAGGGATTGTCGAAGTCGATGGTCGCGGTCGGGTTCGGAATGTGACCCGGATAGAACTGGACCTGGGCGGACGCGGCGCCGCCGAGGGCGGCGCCGAGGAGCCAGCAAGAGAGATATCGCATGATGGAGTTCGAAGAGGTTGCTACTGAGCGAGAATGAAATCGGAGCATCGGGCACGCAGCCAGGGCCAGGGCGAAGAGCAGGTCCCGCCAGGACGGAGTCGGCGTGCCGCCACCTTTGCACGGTAGAGCATGGGCGCCGAATCCGCTGGGGCGAAATCGAGCGACTACCCATCGACCGGGTGCGCCAGGATCGGGTACGTTCAGCCCCGATGATGCGAACCCCACTCTTCGCGCAAGAGCCGACGGACAGGATTGGCTGATGCACTTCTTTGCCACGGCATGCGCGGTACTGGTTCCGCTACTCCAGGTGCCCGGAGGGGAGCACGGGAAGCCCGACGTCCCCGCCTTCACGCTCGCCGAACTCAAGGAACGGACGTTCGATTTCTTCTGGGACTGCGCCCACCCGGACACGGGACAGATCCCCGACCGATTTCCTTCCAAACCCTTCTCCAGCATCGCCGCGACGGGCTTCGGTCTGAGCGCTTACCTCGTCGGAATCGAGAACGGGCACGTCGAGCGGACCGCGGCCGCGAGTCGAGTGTTGATGACGCTCGACGCGCTCTGGTCGTATCCCCAGGGAGACGCGACGACCGGCGTCGCCGGGTACCGCGGATTCTACTACCACTTCCTCACGATGGGCGAGGGCGACCGCTTCAAGAAGGTCGAGCTCTCGACGATCGACACGGCGCTTCTCATGACGGGCGTGCTCGCCGTCGGCAGCTACTTCGACCAGGACGACCTGACGGAGTGCCATATCCGAACGCGCGCACGCGAGCTCTACGAGCGCGTGGAATGGGACTGGGCGATGCAGGCCGATGGTCTCATGAGCATGGGCTGGCTTCCGGAGAAAGGATTCATCCCGGCGCGCTGGGAGGGCTACAGCGAGGCGATGGTGCTGCTCATCCTCGCCATGGGATCCCCCACGCACCCCATCTCGGACGAGTCCTGGGCGTGCTGGTGCAAGAACTACCGGTGGCTCGACTTCTACGAGCCGCACCTCAACTTCGAGTCGCTGTTCGGCCATCAGTACAGCCACATGTTCATCGACTTCCGGGGCATCCAGGACGAGTTCATGCGCGAGCGATCGAGCGACTACTTCGAGAACTCCAGGATCGCCACGCTCGCCAACCGGGACCATGCGATACGCAACCCAGGCGGCTTCGTCGGGTACGGAGAATGGCAATGGGGTCTCACCGCGTCGGATGGACCTCCCTACGGAACGTCAACGCGGCTCGCCGGAAAGAAGGTCGAGTTCAAGGGCTACGCGGCCCGGGGCGCGTCCGGTCTTCGGATCGTCGATGACGGGACGCTCTCCCCGTCTGCCGTCGCCGGATCGCTTCCCTTCTTGCCGGAGCTGTGCGAGTCGACGCTCGAGCATCTCTGGGTCGAGCACCACGAATCGCTGGTGGGCCAGTACGGGTTCAAGGACGCCTTCAACCTGACCGTGCCCGGCGGCTGGTTCGACCCGGAGTACCTCGGGATCGATCAGGGTCTGATCCTGCTGATGGCTGAGAACCGGGATTCAGAGCTCCTGTGGAGCGTGATGAAGAGATCCGACCCGATCGTTCACGGACTGCTGCGTGCCGGATTCTCCGGAGGGTGGCTGGAGCCGGACACCGCGCCTTCGCCAGGCAGCCAGGCCGCCAGGTAACGACACGCCGCTATCGGTCGTCGCCCGTGCCACGCATGGCTTCCTGAAAGAAGGCGAGAATCCGTCGCTCGTATTCCGCTGGCGCGGCCGCGTGCAGGTCGACATGGGCCGCGCCCTCGACTAGCCACAGCGACTTCGACCCGACCGCGGCCTGAAAGAGACGCTCCGCCTCCTCCGGTGGCGTGTGCGGATCCTCCGTGCCGGAAGCGATCAAGACCGGGCAGCCGACCGCGCTCACCCGATCGACGGGCCGGAGCGCGGATGGCTCCACCCCCAGGCGTGGCTCGATCTGCGCCAGCAGGAGCCACGCGGGCAGCGCCCCCAGTCGTCCCAGGCGCGCACCGACGCGGTGCTCGATCGCGCTCTCGATATCCGGGTACACCGACTCGAGGACCATGGCCTGCACGCCGAGCGGCGACCCGAGCACCGCCGCTGCCCCGCCGAGCGACACGCCGATGACGGCGACGGGAAGCGAGGGATGGAGTCCTCGTGCGTGCTCGACGGCGGCCGCCACGCTGTAGCGCTCTTGATCGCCAAGCGTGATTCGGTCCCCATCGGACTCGCCGTGGGCATGCAGATCGACGAGCACCGACGCGTAGCCAGCCAGCGCAAGGAAGCGGGCGCGTCTCACCATCGCGGTGCGGTTCCCGCGTATGCCGTGAAGCAGGATCACCACACCTCGGGGAGCCTCGGCGCCCACGCCCTCGGCCGCCACGCACCATCCGCGAACGGAGCGCCCCCGCGCGTCCGTCGCCGTGAACGCCTCGACCTCGAGTCCAGCGGGAGGCGCCACGATCGAAGAGGGCGCCGGCGCGCTCAAGCGACCCGCCATCCACCAGGAGGAGCCGAGCCCCGCAAGGCCCCCGATCAGCAGCAGGCCGAAAAGGACTCGCGCGACCCGGCCCGCGGAGCCGCGGGGCTCGGCTCCCTCCACTGGCTCCTGTTCCATGGAAGAAGCCTACTCCCCTGGCGGCAAGCAACCCTGCTTCAAGGTTCCAGGTCTTTCCAACGGAGCCGTATTCCTCGGACGCAAGGGCCGCGAGCAGTTCGCGCGCGCGCCCATTCGATTCAGAGCCCGGTCGCCCCCTCGGCGATCCGCTCCTTCAACGGGCCGGTGCTGCGATCGAGCATCCAGAGCGAGGCGAACGGATGGGTGCTCCTTCTTTCACACGAGGCTCTCGGCCGTCGATCCGTCGTCGGCGGCGAGGTTCGGGTCGGCGCCCGCGGCCAGCAGATGTTCGATGATCTCGGTCGAACCGCGCTTCGTGGCGGCCATCAGCGCCGTCCAGCCACCGGCCTGCCGAGCATTCGGTTCGGCGCCGGCCCGGAGCAGGAGCTTCACGACGTCGGTATGGCCGCCAGGGATCGCGCTGTGGAGAGGTTGCACCCGGCTCGGGTCCTCCGCGATCGCACAGGGGTCCGCGCCCGCCCTGATGAGCTGCTCGGCGGCGGCGACTTGCCCGAAGAAGCTGGCGAGGTGGAGCGGTGTGAAGCCGTCGGACGTGCGCATGGCGGCGGCGTCCGGATTCGACTTCAGGTGGGCCAAGAGACGCTCGACGTCGCCGACGGCCGCGGCTTCAGCGGGATCGAGGGGCGCTCGGTCCGCGCGAGCCATGCGCACTCGGTCCGCCACGTCGCGGCGACCGTGATAGAGAGCGAGCAGGAGCAACCCGACGCCGCCCGCATCGCGCGCGGTCGCGGCGCTCGGGTCTTCCTCGAGCAAGACCATGCAACGGGAGGGATCGCCGGCGACGAGGGCCTGGATGATGTCGTGTACCATGGGCGGATGAGATGCCTGGGAGGAATTCAAGTGGAGCCTGAATGGTTAGCCATGCTAACCAATTGGCGCCCCATCGTCCATGGTGAGAGCGTCGTCCATTCCCTCGGCTGGGCCGGGTCACCAGACTCCTGGCCCGAACAATTCACGAGATGAAACCACCAGCACGCCCAAACGACGCTGCGGCTGCGTCAGACGAAGGCCTTCGGCCTTCGCCCGCTTCGCGGGTTCACTCACAGGGTGCTCACCGGGCCTACGGGCCCGCCTCCGCTCCGTTCGCGAATCTTCCTTGCCACAGCGCCGTTTGGGCGCACTGGTGGCTCCCTCTCGTGAATTATTCGGGCTAGGCCGTGAACGACTCCACGGCGACGCGCCTGCACTCTGCCGCGATCCATCTGCTCCGGCGACTGCGCTCTACCGATCTGGAGGTCGGCGTGGGTCCCGCAAAGCTCTCCGCGCTGTCGGTGCTCGTGTTCGGAGGGGCGCGATCCCTGGGGCAACTGGCGGCCGAGGAACAGGTCAGCGCCCCCACCATGAGCCGGATCGTGCGCGGACTCGAAGGTCGGGGCCTCGTGCGCCGTATCCCGGACCCTGACGATGGTCGCTCGATCGAGCTGCGCGCGACCGCCGCTGGCAAGCGCCTGCTCGAGAAGGCGCGACGCGCTCGACTCGCACAGCTCGAATCGCTTCTCGAAGCCCTCTCCCCGACGGAGCGCGCCACACTGGAAGCCGCTGTCGACGCCTTCGAGAAGCTCTCGAGACTACCCACCGATCCGCTCGACGATGGGCGTGATCGGGGACCTCGGTGATCGTCGACGTCTCGAAGTCAGCGGGCCTCTCCCGACCGCCTGCCGAGCCGGCTCTCATGACCGTGACGCAGGGGGGCTGGTGCAGAACCACACGAAACCCTCATGCGCCCTCTTCCCATGAAGGGTACGAACACTTGCCGAGCGGCATACCGCCTGTGGATTGATCAGGCCAATCTACACACCTCATCATCATCCACCGAACTGAACCCTGAGTGCGTCCGTCGTCTGGAAGCCGGACGGCGACCCGGGGTCACGGAAGATGGCCTGGATCGTCCAGGTCGCTCCCGTGACCCACTGGGACGGGCCCGAGTGGATCGATGGGTCACCCCAGTCCACCGCGCGAATCCCGAGGCCCGTTGCGTCCAGGGGCACGATCTCCGCATAGCGGTGGAGCGTCGTCGGGTCGATGCAGAGAACCCCGCTACCCATCATCTGCGGTGCCGACTCCACACCAAAAAGAACCGCGGCGACCGAGCCCGGGACCGCACGGCGAATGCGCAGCTCCGACCCTCGCGTGAACGGCGTGATCGCGCCGTAGAAATCCAGCCCGGCCCGTCGCCCGCTGGAGTTCTGGGTCGACTCGCAGATCACTTCCGCGTCGCCGGGGCCGCCGGACAGCACGATCGAGCGACCAGAAACGAAGCCTCCGTAGTTCGCCCCGTAGCTCCCCACCACCCACTCGGCGTAGCCGTCCCCGTTGATGTCGGGGATCGTCTGGGCGCTGCTGACGGCCTCCACGGGAGGGAGAGACAGGCTCCCACTCTCGCCGTCCGAGAACACTTGATAGAGGATCTGCCCCGTACGCCCGGAGACCAGGGATCCGTAGGAACCGCGAGTACTGACGGAAGCCACAGCGAGATCCGCGACACCGTCGCCGTTGACGTCGTGGCCGCCGCCGATGGTGGAGCCGAACTTGTCAAGGGACGTGGAGGCGGATTTGGGTCGACCGTAGATCGAATGCAGGATCGTCAGATCCGCTCCCGAGATGATGCGAACGCCCCCAACGCCCCCCATGCCTTGTGGGAAATTGACATTGCCAGCGGAGATTGCGAAGTCCGAAACTCCGTCCGCATTCGTGTCACCGAGCGGCACCGCGAAGGCGCCGTAGAGCCCACCGCAACCGAATTGCGGGACGGCGCAGAGCGAGCCGATGAGAGCACCGGTACGACCCGAGTGAACATCCACGATCCCGCTTTGCCCCCACCCGATGAGGAAGTCGTCCCCACCATCGAGATCGATGTCGCCCACGGTCCAACCGGAGATCAAGCGATCGCTCGGACCGGTGAAGCTCATGGCGAGGGTACCGTGGGGCCCGAGGTACAGGTTCTGCCGTCCAGTGCTGTCGGCCACGAGGATATCCGCGTAGCCGTCACCGTTCGTATCGCCGGCGGGCCCGGGCAGATCTCCGAATTCGATGTCCTGGCTGAGGAGGCGCCCTACCTCCGCACCCGTGGTCATGTCCACGATGAACACCTCGCTCGGCAGGAAGGCCGTGTTGAAGGCGCTACAGCCCACGGCGAGGTCGGGATCCCCGTCCCCGTCGTAGTCCCCGATGACGCTACTGCGCTGGCTGTGACAGGGGAGGCCGTTGGTGGCCCACTCTCCGAAAGGCTCGAACCAGATCTCGGCCCCCGTCGCCATGGAGTAGAGGCTACCCGACGCACCGCGGAAAGAACTTCCGAAGCCCACGACCAGCAAGTCATCGATTCCATCCCCGTCCCCGTCTGGGGCCGCCCATGGCTGGTCGTAGCTCGCACCGCGCGGCCCATCGATCACGTGCAGGATCTCCTGGCCATGCGCAAGCTGGAGGGTCGAGGCACCAGTTGCGAGCAAGGCCAACCTGAAGCCGAGCGATCGTTTCGTCATCCATGGAATGTTCATAGTCCTGTTCCTGACGCGGCTTGGTGTTCAATCAAGCCCAGAGAGTAGATGCGATGGCCCGCGTATCCATCGGAACACAGGAGAGTGCGCCGCGCGGGGTTGGGATGATCGCGAATGGACAGTCCCCAGACTTCCCCTGACGTCTTGATCAGGTGTCGCTCTGAGTCCATGAATCCAGTCGTCGATGAGGGATCGAAGGGGATCGACATGATTCCGACGCGGCTCACTCCCACGTAGACCATCGCCTTGCCGTCGCTGAGGGGATCGACCGCGATGGCGCGAATGTTGTTGTCCAGGGCGTCGAAGCCGGAGGGGGGCGCCACCCAAGCCGGATGGGAAGGCACCCAATGGCCACCGGCTGGAGCGGTGTAGAGCATCTCGGTCAGATCGAAGACCTCGACGCGGCCCTTGAACTCGGCCACGAACGCGTACGTTCGCTGCTGTCCGTTCACAGGAAGTACGACTGTCTCGACGCGGAAGGCCGCGCCCCCCTGAGTAGAACATAGGGCAGCCTGCATTGGGCCAATCATGTTGTCAGGCAGGCAAAAGTGCGAAGAATGCGTACGGCGAGATCAGTACGCACTTACCGCAGGGAAGCATGGATCCTCGGATTCAGCAACGAAGAATTCGAGGATCCTGCGGCACGGGGCTGAGCTACCTGAAGCGCCCCGAGCGTGACCCATCTCGGCTCACTCTGTCACGGTAGGAACTCGATCGCGAGAGCATCCGTGAAGTTCGACGTCACGAATCTTTTCAATACGTCGCGATGCCAGGCGGTGAAGTGCCAGGTCTCTCCGGCGACGGGGGGGGGGGGGCTGCGCCGTCGGCCCTGAGGCAACGACGGAACCCTTCGCTGCTTCGCGACTCAGGCCCCAGACATCACGGGGGCTTCGCCCCCAACCCACGGGCCACAAACGACCCCCATCAACCTCCCCGGGGTGGGTCAGGTTTCGTTGGCCCTGTGGGTCAATTTTGGTTCGCCATCCCCAGAAAGCTCCACCGGCCCGAGTGCGCCCTTGAAGAACTGGGCACGGCTCTCGGTGACCTCGGTGATCGTCGACGTCTCGAAGTCAGCGGCGCCTCTCCCGACCGTCTGCCGAGCCGGCTCTCATTGCCGTGACGCCGGGGTGCTGGTGCAGAACCACACGACTCCCTGGTCGCCATCCGCGTCGAGGCCCTCCCTCAGGATGTGCAGCTTGCCTTCCTCGGAGGGGGTGCTAATGGTGCGTCGCACGCGCTGGGACTCCGATCGATACCGTGCCTGGAACATCACCAGGGCACCGTCCTCGTTGATCGATCCGAACTTCGTCTCGATCCGCCCTTCGTTCGAGACCCCCACGTACTGGTAGCAGTTCTTCGGGGCGTCCCAGAAGCGGAACCAGTTCCCGGCCTTGGCCTCACTGTATGGATTGGCGTCCACTTCCCAGGTGCCGTGGGACACCAGGGTACCTGGCAGCATCTGCTCCTGAATCCGGCCGGTGAAAGGATAGACCTTCCCGGGGAAGTCCTGGCTCGGAGTGGCCCCTTCGAACGTGAAGGCTCCCATGAAGGGCGCCAGTCGGGTCATCTCTTCCGACACCTGGCCCTGCTGTTCTTCCGATGCCGCAGGCTTCGCGAACTCGAACTCACCGATCCTGGACTCTTCGAAGGTCCACCTCGTCCAGAAGGGCTCGTCACCCTCCGCCAGTTCAACCTTCAGGTAGGTGCGCCCCCCCTCGAACGTGCGGATGAGCCGCCAGGAATCGATGCCCTCTTCGCTGCGGCCCGTGGACGACATCATCCAGGTGTTCTCGTCCAGCCACACGCCGGTGTGCCGGTTCACGTGACTGGCCTGGCCGCCGACCCGAATGAAAGTCAGCTCCTCGGTTTCATCGTCGATTCCGATGAAGGCATGGGTCAGGTTCGAATAGCCACCGTCTTCGCCCTGGTACTGGGCCTGGTAGCTGATCGCCTTGTCGCCGTGGGTACGGCGGACCTGGGACTTGACGGGGTAGGTGTTGGTCATGCCGTCCCGGTTGTGACCCACGCAGGTCCCTTCCCAGTTGCCGAGCCACTGCTCGAAGCGCTCGAAGTCCGCTGCGTGGGGCCGTGGCACCTCCGCTTGCGGAGCTGAAGGGGAGCCCGAGGCCGTAGCCAGACCGATGCTGGAAAGTGTGAGGGCAAGGGAAGCCAGGGCGAGGTGACGGAAGATCATGGGAATCGAGAGAGCCTTCGAAGGATCGTGGGGGGGGTAGATGAATGCGTCCGGAACAAGGGACCCCGTCCTGGTTCGTCCGATGGACGAGAGCTTCCAGACGGGTTTCGACGGTCTTGGCGTGGGCCCTTCGAACCCTGCACCATCGAACCCGCGATTTTCTTCGAATCTCCTTCCCCGGATCGTGGGGCATCAGCCTGCGGGAGCACGTCACTGGCTGGGCGCAGCCCACCCGGACCACAGCCTCCCCCCGGAGAACCCGACACCTTCGGCTTCATCGAGGGCAACAAGGGTCCCGGAGAGCCGTTCGAGGTGATCTCGGGCTCGACACCGATCGCGAACGCCCTCCCGTCGAGCTGACTTCGGCCTCTTGAGCGCGGGCGACCGAAGCGCACTCCTGGCCATTCACTGCAAGGGTCGAAGCGGATCGGCACCTGGGTCGTCTCCCCGGGTTGGATCTCCACGGGAATGCGGATCCTCGCACCATCCCCTCGAACCGCTTCCAGCACGAACCAGCCCGAGGACAGGGTCTCCGAACGGCACGTCTTGCCGGATGGGAACCAATCCGTCAGGCCACGGCTCGGATGGGGACCGCTCTCGACGTTCTTCATGCGCGCCGACGTCGGAAGACAGACGCGAAGCACCGGCTCGACGTCCCCATTCCCGTGGTGAAGGAAGAGCGTCACCGGCCACAGAGATGCTCCAGAAGCAAGGCTGGATTCGTCGATACCGGCCCGTATCCAGACGATCTCGTTCATGAGCTGAGCGAGATCCTCCGGGTCGACAGGGCCGTGATCGATCGAGACGTCGATTCGGCCGCCCGGGTGGAGTTCGACGACGGAAGTGACACGACCGTTCTCGGGGACGCGGACCCAGGTCGATTCGTAGCTCCAGCGCCGAAGGGGGCCAGCGAATTCACCGAAGCGGCCTTGAAGGATCAGCGGAACGTCACGGACAGTGCCGACGTGAAGTTCGACGTCGCTCCCTGGTAGACGTTTCGGTACCACGCCTGGTAGTTCCAGGTTTCGCCCGCGAGGACGCTGATCGCCCCGGTCGCGGTCGGCGTATCGGTTAGATCGAGCGCGAGCTCGAACGACCCCGACGCGCCTGAGAAGCCGACCTCGCCTGGACGGGCGTAGCGGCTCACGGCGCCCGCGAGGCAGATGTTGCCAAGGCTGCCGCCTGGCATGGCGGTGAAGCCCTGGGTCCGGGACGCGATCAGGATACCCGCGATGTCGATGGGCAGATCGGTGGCGCGTAAGCGGAGGCCGTTCGCGGAGACCTCGCGGGTACCCGCGGCGCTGAGGGTAGCCGGCACGCCCGTCGAGTTGGGCACGGCACTACAGTAAGTGTCGCCGAGCTCACGCTCGTTGCTGCGCCACACGAGGAAGCGCGGCGAGCTCGACCGCTCGTTCCAGACGGGATCGCGATCGCCATCGCCGTCCACGTCAAAGAAGCCGTGGATGAAGTCGACGGCGAGGCCTTGATCACTTCCCAATGGGTCCTGCAAGACTGCGTATGGAGCGAAGCTGCCGCCGAGGTTCTCGATCCACAGGAGCTGATCCTGGGGCGGGAGGCCGCCGGTCCGCAGCACATACACGAGGTCGTCGTCGCCGTCATCGTCCTGGTCGAACGCATAGAAGGGCAAGAACGTGAACGGCGCGACTCCCATCGAAACGGCAGGACCGAACCCGCCCTGCCCGGTATTCGGAAGATAGAAGAACTCCGTGCTCGTACCCGAAACCCGGTAAGCGACGTCGAGCCGCCCGTCCCCGTTGAAGTCGGCGTTCTCGCCGCGCAGGTGAAGCGGTCCCGCGGCTTGCATGGCCATGGGTCCGAAGGCACCGCCCCCCAGGTTGAGGTAGACGGCCACGCCTTCCGTGGCGACCGACGGCGCGCCGTAGGCGACGAGGTCGAGCTGCCCATCGTCGTTGACGTCGATGGCGCGAAGCTCGGTCGGGCGCCCCAGGCTCGCGAGGTCGTGGTAGGTCCAGCTTTGCGCCTGGTTCATGTTCTCGACCCAGAAGGTCCGCCCCAGGAACTCGTAGACCCCGTGGATGTCCAGGTCTCCATCACCGTCCAGATCCGAAAGGCGGAGGTTCGGCCCACTGAAGGTCACGGGGAGAGCGGGGATCGCGATGGGCTCGCGAAAGGTCCCGTCCCCCACGCCCGAACTCCAGCTCACGCCCTGTCCCGTAGCCTGATCCGGGCCACGCCCCAAGACGTCTGCGATGCCATCGCCGTCGAGATCCCCCACGGCTCCCGGCAGCGCCAGGAACTCGCTCTGGAAGACCGACTGAACGGGTCGGCCGAAGCGGCCCTCTCCCAGATGAGGCAGGACGGCGAGGCCAGAGCTCGAGACAATGAAGTCGCGTGCTCCGTCACCGGTTTCATCGACGAGCCCAACGGGAAATGCGTAGGCCCCGTCCGTGCTCACCTGCGGCTGCTCCGCGAACGTCGACGGCGCCATGTTCCGAATGGGGACCAGAACGCGGTCCGCGTACCCGAGCAGATCCACGCGCCCGTCACCATCGAAATCCGCGCGCTCGAGCTTGGACGTGGTGCTGCTCATCGGCGCGAGCAGCACGTCGGAGAACGCTCCGCCTCCCGTGTGCAGAAGCGCACGAAGCTCGAGCACCTCTGTCGAAATGGTGAGCTGATAGACCACGTCAAGGACGCCGTCTTCATTCACGTCGAGGAGCGCCACTGAGCGCACGGCCGCTCCGGCAAGCAGCGTCGTCCGCGAGGTGGCGAGATTGCCCAGGCCATCGCCTTCGAACAGCACGAGCACATCGCCTGTCCCGTTGTCCAGCCCGACGCCGACGTAGTCGACGTCACCGTCCCCGTCGATATCACCGCCGTGGACCTCGCGCGCCGTGTCCATACGGAAGTCGAGCACGATTTGCGGTCCGAACGCGCCTGCGCCGAGGTTGCGATACCAGTGGAACCCCGAGAGGGAAGAGTTCGTGAGCAGGTCGAGGTCGCCATCGAGGTCAACGTCCACCAGCTCGATCGCCGTCGAGAGGTACTGATTCGGGGCGAGGATCTGCTCGGGACCGAACTGTCCGGCGCCGAGGTTCTTGAACCAGAGGACCTGCTGGCGGTCCTGGGCGGAGACCACGATATCTCGCAGTCCATCGCCGTCCACATCGCCCGTTGTTGCTTTCTCGACGGCACTTGCGTCGGTCGTTATCGTCTGCGGGGAGTCGAACAAGCGCGCGCCGCCCACAACGGGAAGCCACGCGACCCGGCCTGTTTCCGAGTCACAAACGAGGAGGTCGAGGTCGCCGTCTCCGTCGAGGTCGGCCGCGTGCAGGTGGCTGACGGTCCCACTCCCGTCCAACCGCAGTCGCTGCCCGCCGTCGAACCCTCCCATGGAATCCTGTCGGAATACGTGCAGCGCGCCGAAGAAGTCCGTCGTCGCCACGAAGTCCTTTCGGCCATCGAGGTTCACGTCGAGGGCGACGGCTGAGCGCGCGCCCGCCGTGGCAGTCGAGTTGATGAGCCTGGCTGGGCCGAACTGTGGGGTTGCGAGGAGGGGCGCGACCAGTGTGGAGCACGCGAGAAAGACCCGCGCGGCGCGGGGGATCGCAAAGAAACCGGAGCAGTGAAGCATGTCGAGCTTGGGTAGGTCCTGGAAGCTGGGAGCGCAGTTTAGCAGTCCACGCTGACCCGGGTGGACGCCACGGCGTCCGGGTGGGTCCCCACAGGGGCATGAGGTTCTCAGCTGCACACTGATTGTCTCAAATCTTTGCCAGAGTCCCCTGTCGCCACCGCGCCGGTTGACGGAGGGGACTTCCAAGCGCATCGTTCACCTCCAGCTGTCCTAAGTCCGTGGCCGCCTCGCGGAGCACGACATCACGATCGACCTCAACCCCGCAGCCTTCGAGTTCTTGATCACCAAGGGCTTCCACGGAGACTACGGTGCCCGGCCCCTCCGCCGCGCCATCGAACGCTACATCGAGGACCCGCTCGCCGAGCAGCTCCTCCGCGGTAAGTTCGAGGAGCAAAAGAAGGTCTGGATCGATCGCGACGACACGATGAGCGATGGCGAGGGCGGCCTGGCCTTCCTTGACGAAGCGCCGGTCGTGCGCGAGGCCATGAAGGCTGCGAACGACTGAGCCTGAAGTGAATCGTTCCTAGGTCAAACCAAGACGCCCCGGCGTTCCTCGCGGGACGCCGGGGCGTCTTGCATTCAACGCTCGGCGACGCGTCCGGCCTCTACTCTCGTCTTCTCATCTTCACGGGATAGCCGGTGATCTGAGGTCCCTCGAATCCACTGAGGTCGAATCCATTCTCGAAGGGATAGAGGAGCTCGAGTTCCGGGTTCGCCGCCCCCACCGTGAAGAGGCCGTCGGGCCCTTTCGGTGGCAGCTCGAACCACAGGTGACCGAGCTCGTCCGTGACTCCGAGCCGCTCAACGCCGCGATCGACGCTCACTCCAGCGAGCGGCCGCCCGGCCAGGTTCTCGACCCTGAAGTACTGGCGATAGGGGTTCCCACGATCCACTTCGACCTCGAGCGTGTCGCCGTCTACCTCGGGGTCGTACCGAAGCATGGACAGGCCCAGATGCTCCCCCCACAGAGAGAGCACCGTCACTCGGTCGCCGGGAACATCGATCGTGACCGCTTGGCCGCCGCCTGGACCGCCCGGCTCAGACAAGAAGGTTCGGTTGCCTTCCCGGAAGCCGACCGCGAAGCCATGGGGCGAGGGCTGGCCCTCCGCATCCACACAGCGCACGGACAGGGTCTTGCGAGGCGCGAGCGGCACCACCTTGAGCGTTCCCATCGGAGCACCGTCCTCCACGAGGATGGGAAAAGGCTGCGCCACACCAGGATTCTTGACTCCAACACCGACGACCCATGGCCCGGGGCCGAGTCGATCGATCGCGAGCAGGAAGCCACCGCCCTCGGAGTTCTCGAGGATGTCGATTCCATGGGATTCACGACCCCAAACGAACCCGAGCGGCGAAGCGACGGCGTGGAGGTCGCTCGTCTCCAAATCCGTGGCCGCCTGAGTTTCCAGCTGGACGGTCACCGTGTAAGGCGCCGGCGAGCTGGCCGAGCCCAGCACTCGTTCTCCATTGACCTGGACCTGAACGCGCTCGCCGCCGAGCACCTCCACAGCCCCGCTTCCGAAGGCGCCGCCGAACCCGAGCTCCCACTCGTACTGCCCCGGCTCCAAGAACCCGAGGGACAACCGGGGTGCCGCTCCCTCCTCCGGGAGCTCGACGAGCGCGCGACGAATGACCGGCGCGTCCTCGGCTGCGGGCCGCAGGAAGAACGGCTGACTCCGCGGGATCACGCCGGGCGCCACGGTGAAGTCCACCGCGCCCAGGGGCGCCAGCTCCAGGGTCACGCGCGACGGGTGCCTTCCCTCCGCGAACGGAAGCGACGCACGCGCTTCCAGCAAAGGATCCCCCCACCTCAAACGGAGCGAGTGCTCGCCCGCGTCAAGCGGCTCCGGCAAGCGAATCCAGGGCGGCGGTTCCACCCAGCCATGAATCTCCGTCACCAGTTCGAGGCTCACGCCGTTCCAGCGAGTCACGGGCCGCTCCGGGTCATCGCCGGGCCCGAAGACCACGCACTCCAGGTCGTCGGAGCCCGTGGGCACGTCCTCGGGAAGGTCGAGGAAGTAGGTGGGACCGATGCGAACCGGAACGACCCCCTCGATCGGAATCGCGACCGTCCGGCGGGCGTCGTCCAGCCAGTGCTCGCCTTGGCGGAACGTCAGGACGATCTCGCCCGGCGGCATTTCCACCTCGCGCCCATCGCGGTCTTGAAGCACGAATGCGCCGAGAAACCCGGTACGCCCCGACGCGCGAACCCAACCCGCCGTGGTCTCGTGAACGCCGAGCCCGGGCAGGGGCAGGCCATCGGCCTCATCGACCAAGCGGCCTGTCACCCAGCGCTCACCGAAACCCTCGCGAGCGGGTACGCCGGTGAAGCGAGTCAGCTGCGGCTCGATCGCCGCCATCCAGGCTTCGCGTCCCGCGTCGGTGATGTGCAGGCTGTCGCGGCCCAGCGTCGGCAGCGTCTGGCCGTCTTCGTCGATAAAGAGTTCGGACAGGTCGAGGTAGCGCACGCGCGGGTCGAACTGGTGGGCCTCGAGGAGTGCGTGCACCTCCTTCACGGATTGACGAACGCGCCCCTCAGGATCCGCGCCCGCGGGAAAGGGCCCTGTGATCACGACCTCGCTCATACGAAGCCGCGCCCTTAGCGCTTCGACCACCGCGACGATCCCGTCGAAGGTTTGCTTCGCCGTGTGCCCCGCTGCGTTGATGTTGTTGATCCCGATCTGCAGGACGATCACGTGCGGCCAGAACCCGTCGAGCGATCCCTGTTCGATGCGATAGAGAAGGTGCTCCGTTCGGTCGCCGGAGAGCCCCAGGGAAACGGCTCGCCGCTTGCCCTGGTAGCGATCGAACGCCCGCGAGCCGCCAGGCACCGCGAAGCGGTTCCCATGGCCGGTCAAGCTCTGGGTGATCGAGTCACCGAGGAACAGCACGTGCATGGGCGGCTCGGAGCGCGCGCTTTCCTCGAGGTCTTGCAGTGACTGGAACGCCGTCCGCCAGGTCCCGCCGCCCCAACCAGCGCTCTGTCCGCGGTACTCGGCCGACGGCGTCGGCCAGACGCTCGGCTCATCGAACGGTGTGCTTGACTCCGTCGCGCCCAAGATTTCACTCGCCAGCCGGTACGCGATCCGCTCCGCGCCGAATGCGTTCGGGTGGACGCCGTCGGTCACGTCGCGCATGCGGAGCACCGAGCCCATGTCCACGAACTCCACGCCTGACATCTCGCCGGCCGCGGCGCTCAGCGCCAGGGAGATCGCCTCCAGACGAGGCTTTCGCTGGCCCAGGTTGGCGACGCGCTCTTCGTCGAGCCCCGGCAGTTCGGGGAAGATCTCGGGCGGCGAGGCCAGAAGCACGCGAACGTCAGGACTGGACTGTCGGAGCGCTGCGACCAGCGCCGCCACGCGCCCCCGGACCGGCGCGCCCCAGTCGTCGCCGTCCTCTTCACGATAGCTGTCATTCGTCCCGAGCATCACGATGGCGACATCCGGCTGAAACCCAAGCGCCTTCGCGAACTCGCGGCTCTCGACGTAGGGCAGCGGGCTGTCCGGGCGCAGCGTATGCCCGCTTGCCCCAAATCCCTTGACGTCGTACGCCTCGCCTGGCGCGTGGCGCAGCAGACGATTCAGCACGGAAGGATAGCTGGAGAATGCGATGTCCTCCGGCGTCTCCCCCGCGCCGTGTCCGTAGGTGATGGAATCGCCGAGGCAGGCCACGCGCGTCTGGGCTTCGCTGACACCCATCCAGAAGAGCGTCGTGATCGCGACGAGGACACGCGGGAGGCAACACGTATGGGGCATACTCCCAGCTTACGCTGGCGAAGCGATGATGGTGACCCCAAGAAACACCGAGGAGCCGGAAGAGACGGCGTCGCGCTGCGTTGCCCGAGCTCCCATCGCCGTCCATCCGCCAACCACTGAGAGAAGGACGTCTCTGAAATGCTGAATCTCGCTATCGCCACCCGATCCGCGGGGCAGCCCCCTACGGTCTCGCGAGTGATGATCTGCGCCAGCGCCAAACCGGTGCGTCGGCGCGCCCACGCCTTCCAGAGGCGCGAATCACGCTCAGCTTGCGGTCACCTCGTCCGCGTCATCTCCACTGCAGCCAGTAGCGTGACCTCGCCCGTGGCCCCCTACCCACCAATGCAACACCTCGCCACCCCGCTTGGAAGTCCTATCCGTACCGAAGTGTCGAGCGCGCGATCCTGGTTCTCGCTGGACGCCCGGTACACGGGTTCAGATCGCGCGTGGCGCAGCGAAGAGTCGCAGCGATCACAGAAGGCAGGCCGTGGCCGATAGGCCGCCTGATCCGGCTCGGACCGTCCGATGGCCGAATCACGGGAACCAGGGTGACACTCTGAAAGTCAGGGGGTTCGTTAGCTTGGAGGCTATCCCGTTTCACGAACTCTCACCCCGCTCGTTGCCATGCTCGCTCTTCCCATGCTCCTTGTCTGCGGCGTCCTGGACGTCGATTCGGTCGCTGGCCCATTCTTTGAGGTCCGTGACGCCGTCAGCGCAGCGGCGTCTGGGGACATCATTCGCGTGGCCCCCGGTAACTACTCGTACTTCGGGATCTTTGGCAAGGAGATCACCATCGTCAACTCTTCAGCAAGCGGTGAGGTTCGGGTGTCCGGGACCGTTCGGATCCAAGGCATTGGGCCCGGCGAGCAAGTCTTGCTGGACGGGATCGACATCGAGGCAGCTCCGGGTTCAGGTGACCCGGCTCTGCTGCTAGCTCACTGCGATGGTTCCGTTCGCCTTCAAGACGGCGAATTCCACGGTATGGATGTCGCCGGTGTTCGCTTGCTGGACTGCAGCGACGTGGTGCTGACGAACTGCACAGCGCTGTCCGATTCTGGAAGCGCAGTGCACGCTACCTCATCCCACTTGACGCTGGGCGGCGGCGCCTACTTCGGCGCCTCGTTCGAGCTTCAGTCGTTTTACGCCGGTCGAGCTGGGGCTGCCGGGCTGTACCTGGAAGGTGGGACGACGTTTGTCTCAGGCTCGACGGTCGTGGGCGGGTCGGGGGGCGAAGGACTGATGTCCGCCTTCGGATGTTGGCCAGAGCCCGGACCCGGCGGCAACGGGGTGACCGCCATCGACACTGACGTCGAGATCCTTGGCGCGATGGTCCTGGGTGGTGAGGGCGGCGTTGGGTTCAACTGCCTCAACGCCGAGGCTGGCGTTCCCGTGGCGCTGCTGGGAGGCGCGACCGAGACAGCGCATCCTGGTGCCGCGGTACGACTCGATATCGGCCCGGCGATCCAACAGGAAGGCGGAACACTCGTAGCCATAGCCGATGGTGACGCTGGGTCTCCGCTGCTCTTGGTCGTAGGTCTGAGGGCTGGGCGTTCCAACCTTCCCGCCGGCTTCGTCGGCGAACTCTTCATTGGAGGCCCCCTCGGAAGCCAGCGGCGGGTATTCCTCGGCGCGGCGCCAGCATCGCTGCCGCTGACGCTTCCCGAGCTGTCGCCGTTCGGGATCGCGGAGTTCGAGTTTCAGGCCGTTCAACTACGGGCCACCGCGGCGGTCACTGGCGAAGTCCGCGGGCTGCGCGTACTGGACCGCGGTTGGTAATCACGCAGACCGTCTGGAGGTACCGTTCCGGAGTCGTTTCCGCCGCTCAGGTAGCGAGTGCACCCAGCCAGTAGCCTGGCTCTGAACTGGCCACCAGCGGCTGGTCCCGTTCGACCAGGCTGAAACCGTACTCGTCCTCCGAGGGCGAGTAGAAGCTGAACGTGAAGACATCGTGGGTTGGAGCACGCACTGACTCCGATGGGTAGAATGGGTAGACGGACGTCTGGCCTGCCTGAGCAAGCGCTTCCTATGGGCCATGGATGCCGAAGTCGTCCGCGCTGCTCTGTCCTTCCGGAGCACCGCAATCGGTGGCGTCCAGGCGCGCCCCGGCCTCAACGCGGCCGATCGCGAGTGCCTCGCGATCGTCCGGTGCTCGACCAGCTTCTCCTCAAGGTGCGTCTTCAGGGCGATGCCCGCGTCGCCCACCTGCGGCACCCGATCGATGGTGTCCATGACGAGGTGGAAGCGGTCGAGGTCGTTGAGCACCGCCATGTCGAAGGGGGTGGTGATCGTGCCGTCTTCCTGGTATCCGCGGATGTGGAGGTTCTCGTGGTTCGAACCGGATGGACTGCGGCGACCTGTCCACGTTCCGATTCCAGCAGCTCAAGCAACATCTTGGGGGCGTAGCGTAGCCATGGCGCCATGCGCGCAACCCGCTTCGAGCTTGATCGGTCCGTTCCTCTGGAATGGAAGATCCACCGGACATCTTCAGGGGCACGGGGGGGGCCGCTCGCCGCTCCAGAATTTCGTCCGTGCGCACCTTCCCGGTTTCCTCGCGGAGTTCGAGGACGAGCACGGCGGTCGTTGCCTGCCGCAGTACGTCATCCAGGAATTCGAGGCTCTACTTGAGTGCGGTGATCCAGCGTTCGGCCAGATGGCGCAGACGGCCGCGCACCTCGTCGACAGGGTCTTCCCCGATGTCGATGTGCGCCAGTGGGTGCTCACGGTCCCCAAGCCGCTGCGCCTGGCGATGGCGATGAACGCGGAGCTCTGCCGAGAGGTAACGCGGGCGCACCTTCGCGCGGTCTCTGCGTCCTACAAACGCCGCGGACAAGTGACCCTGGATCGTCAGCAGCAACAAGGGCAAGGCGACCTGGAGGCAGCCGCACCTTCCGTTCCTGAACCCCCGGTCCGGCTCGACATCGGCGCCGTGAACTCGACGCAGCGCTTTGAATCCTCGTTGGGGCTCAATGTTCACCCCCACACCCTCTACCTGGACGGTGTGTACGTCACGCGCAGCGCTTTCGAGTCTCCCGTCTTTCTGCGCGCGGATCCATCGACGTCGGCGGAGGTCGAGCGTGTGCACACAGGCGCGATCGCGCGCATCCGTCGTGTGTTGAAGCGCGACTCCCTCGACCCGATCGCACTCGGTCTGCCGCTACGCAAAGACGACGCCCCCCCCTTGGGAGTACGCGGACGCGGGCGCCGATGAGCAGCCGCTTCTCGATTTTGGCGACGTGCGTGATGATGCGTTCTTTCCGGCCCTGACGGCTGCCTCGGTGAAGTCGCTGGTGCCCTTCGGTCCTCGTGCTGGACAGCCGCTGAAGCGCCTCATCGACCCTGATCTCGGCCTTGCGTTCCAGTCGTCGGGTTGGGGGAGTCAAGACGTGCCGCCTCCACTGGTAGTGAACGCAAGCGGGTTCTCGTTGCATGCGGCGACGCTGATCCGGAAGGGTCAGCGAGCGCAGCTGGAGAAGCTCTGCCGCTATGTGACGAGGCCCGCCATAAGCCTCGAGCGCTTCGAGGTGCATCCTGATGGCATGGTCTCGTGGCTGCTACGCAAGGCGTGGCGGGATGGGACCAAAGGATTCGTCATGAAGCCGTACCAGTTCCTCGCGCGGCTGGCGGCGATTGTGCCGCATCGCCGCTGCGCGATCAGGTGGTACCGCGCCCGGTGGTTCGGAAGGAGCCGAAGGCGGCAGGTGCCGCCGAAGAAGGCGCGTCGATGGAGCCTCGGGAGCCGCCGATGAGTCAGAGGTACATCCGCTGGGCAGATCTCTTGAAGAGGGTCTCTTCGGAGGATGTTCTCCGCTGCCCGCGCTGCCGCGGGCGCAGGCACATGATCTCGGCAATCACGGACCCAGAGACAGCGCGGAAGGTCTTGGAGGGGGTGAGAGCGGCGGCGAGGAGGTCATCTGATTTGCTGGGTGGAGGAGACTCGTCATCGCCGGGGCCGAGCCGTTCCCCACCGGCAGAGCCCGAGGTCCGAATACCGATGCCGCCTCGGCAGGGGCGGCTGGACTTCGGAAAGTAGGGCGCAGCAAAGCAGCGCGCGGGCGATCGTGCTCGATGAAACAAGAACAGCCAACGCCTTGGGGAGGGTGCTGGCTGGAGGTCGTGGTGAAGCCAACAGGTGGTGCTGGTCGGAGGGGGCGAAATCGGGCCCCAGGCTACGGTCACTGGGGTCTAGACACCCCGCTTGGAAGTCCTTTCCGTCAGATCCTCCCTGGCAGCCAGTGGCGCTTCCAGACCAGGTTCCGTGACCCGGCCGCGGGAGGTAGCTCCTTCAACCTCTCGGCTGCCGCTTCCCTGAGCTTCGTTCCGGAGCCGGGGTCGGAGGGTGGCACTGCCCCCCCCCATCGACGGAGCCAAGGACTCGAGGGTCCGCCAGCCAGAGCCGGCGGGCCTTCACACCTCTCACCTCTACTGCTGCTGATCCGGCGGGAGCAAGGACCGCACCTCCTGCGCCAGGGACTCCAGTCCGGGGGGAAGATCCTCGAAGACCTCGGAGACCTCGGGCACGGCAGGCACGGCGGGAGCCGACTCGGATCGCGCTCCCGGTGGTCCGTTGTGATCCTCGAGGACCCTCCTGGCGAGGGAGTGGAGCTGTCCGGCTCTCAGGTGGTACTTGAGCTGGACGAGGCGTTCCTCCGGGGGCCCGACTTCCTCGCGGTCTCCGGCTTCGTCGATCTCCTCCATCAACTCCTGAGCCCGTGCCAGGTGAGCACGGGCCCTGGCATCGTGTAGGAGGAGCCCGTAGTCGACTCCGCCCATTCGCTGTTCGTGCTGGGCAAGGCGGACCGGGTGGAGCTGAATGAGCGGGACCTTCTCGGACTTCTCGATGCAGGCGAGGGCGCGCTCGGCGCTGCCCTCTTCCAAGGCCACGTGGGCCGACAGCAGCCAGGCCCTTGGATGGCGAGCGTCGATCGCAAGGGCGCGATCCACGGCCGTTCGCGCCGCTTCGACCTGCCCGGCCCCGAGCTCGCACTCTGCGATCAGGGCCCATGCGTCGGCATCGGAGGGATCGCGAACCACGATCGCCTGCGCCGCCTCGGACGCGGCCTCCGGATCAGCTCCGCGCAGGAGCATCGCTCGCTGCATGTGCGCGTCCCGGTTGTCGGGCCAGAGATCCAGGGCCACCGACAAGTGCTCGAGTGCCCCATCGGCCTGCCCGCTGCGCCGCCGCGCACGCACGGCCTCGCTCCAGCAAGTGGAGAGCCACTGGCGAGCATCGAGCCGCTGCGCGTAAAGCTCGCGCTGGTCCTCACCGAAGAAGAAGAGCCTGGACCCCAGCCCTTCCTTCAGTCCGACGTGGGACGTGGCTTCGATGTCGATGCTCCGGGTTCCGTCGGTGAACTCCACGTACTGATGGCTGGGAGCGAGGCGGGTGCGGAGATCGAGACCCGCCCGTTGCCCCACGGCCAGGTACAGGGTCGAGAAGGCGACGCAGTTCCCGATGGAATTCTCCAGCAGGACATCGAGCCGGTTCTGCTGCTCGTCGTAGTAGAAGCCCTGGCTGCGCAGCACACCGACGAGTGCCTGCAGGCGCTCCTCCATCGAGGAGGCCCGGCGCGCCCCCCGCACCACCTCGGCTGCCAGAGTGTCGAGCCGGCGATCGAGCCGCTCCAGATCGACGTCCGGGTCCACCTCTCGCCCGAGTAGCAACGCCGCCCGCCCCACATCGAGGTCCGCCGCGGTCAAAGCCAGGAGCGCCTCCACGTTCGTGGCTCCGCGCCCGGGAACCGGCTCCGGTAGAGAGGACTGCGGGTCGCCCGAACAGGCGATCCCCAGCAGCAGAACCCAGGCGGGAGCGGAAGACCTCCGGATCACGGACATGGAGTGAGTCTACTCGTTCTCCAGCCGGCTGCCTCGGTGAAGTCGCTGGTACCTTTCGGTCCTGGTGCTGGGCAGCCGCTGAAGCGCCTCATCGACCCTGATCTCGGCCTTGCGTTCCAGTCATCGGGTTGGGGAGGTCAATACGTGCCGCCTCCACTGGTGGTGAATGCTGACGGGTTCTCGTTGCATGCGGCGACGCTGATCCGGAAGGGTCAGCGGGCGCAACTGGAGAAGCTTTGCCGCTACGTGACGAGGGCCGCCATAAGCCTCGAGCGCTTCGAGGTGCGTCCTGATGGCATGGTCTCATGGCTGCTACGCAAGGCGTGGCGGGAGGGGACCAAAGGATTCGTCATGAAGCCGTACCAGTTCCTCGCGCGGCTGGCGGCGATTGTGGCGGGACCGAACCCGACCCAGATCCGCCACATTGAGCCCAGTGATGAGACGTTGCGGTTCTGGACCCGGCTCAGCACTGCCCGGGATTCGCCCGTCGAGAACATGCTGTGTGCAAGGGGGTGATTGCCCCGGCCCATTCTGGCTTTGCGTTGGAAGACGCTCTCTCGGTCTCCTGGCCCATGGACTGGGAGCGGCAGCGGCGCATGGCGGCTACGAGCCAGCTGGCGTTCAGTCGCGAGCCTCGCTCGCTCTTGATGGCGATCGATCAGCCCCGGATCGTCCGCAGTCAGTTCTATTCGAAGGACGGCGGCTCCCGGACCCAGGATCCATTGAGCGACCTCGCGGGGAATGCGTCTGCGTGAGCTCTTCCGTGTAACCCCCCTGGGGGAGTCCAAGGCGAACCTGGAAGAGATGAACTCGGATTGACTCTTGAAGCACTCTTGGTGCGGAACCGTGTTCCTCCTGGCAGTCCCGAACCCGGCCGAGCTCCGTCACATCCGCGCGGGCGACGAAACGTGGCGGATTTGGGTCGGGTTCGGTACTGCCAGGTTCGGTACTGCCACGCGGTCACCTCGTCCGTGTCACCTCCACTGCAGCCAGGAGCGTGACCTCGCCCGTGGCCCCCTACCCCACCAATGCAACACCTCGCCACCCCGCTTGGAAGTCCTATCCGTTCCTACTGAGTAGACTCTTGGGAATGACCCAGCACGCGCCCTTTCTGACCACCCGTTGGTCCCTGGTGCTTTCCAGCAAGGGAAAGACCGTCGAGGCGAAGCGCGCACTCGGCGAGCTATGTACCGCGTACTGGTATCCGCTATTTGTCCAGGCAAAGCGAGGAGGACCATCCGATGAAGACGCAAGCGACGTCGTCCAGGGCTTCATCACGAGCTTGCTGGAAGGCGGCGGACTGGAGGGAGCAGAGCCATCCGGTGGGCGTTTCCGCAGCTACCTCCGAGGTGCGCTTCGGCATTACGTGCTCAATCTCCATCGCGCGAGCCGCGCCGCACGGCAGGACGGCGGGCCCGTGCAGTCCCTGAACAACGACGCGTTCCCGGCGGGCTTGGCGGATGCTGCACGCCGCTACGACGGGTCGCGCTCGGCGGACCTATCCCCCGAGGAAGCCTTCGACCGCGCGTGGGCGCAGGAGCTCATCCATGCGGCGAAGGAGAGGCTGCGCAGCGAGTACGAGGGCCGCGGAAAAGCGCTGGTCTTCGAGATGCTCGAGGACACCCTGGACGGAAGCCCGGGCAAGCAGACCCATGCCGACCGAGCAGCGACCATCGGCTGTACGGTGGGCGCCGTCAAGGTTGCTTCCCATCGCCTTCGCGCGCGTCTGGGCGAGCTCATTCGGGCCGAGGTATCGCATACGATCGAGCAGCCGGGCGATCTGAACGAAGAACTCGCGGTCCTCATTCAGGCGCTCCGACGAAAAGTCGAATGATCCGCGTAACCTCTCCACGCGCCCGGTTCATGGTCTTTCAATGACACGCCACAAGGAACCTGACAAGACTTCGATCTGTACTCGCTGTGGCGCCGCGCTCGTCGAGGGCGGTCCGTGCGCGGCTTGCATGCTCTTGGGGGCGAAGGACGGCAACAGCTCCACGTCTCGTTCCGGTGGAAGCGGCCGGCCTGCCTTCGAGGCTCCCTCCGTGGAAGCCCTCGCCGACGCCCTGCCCGCCTATGAAGTCCAGCTCTTGATCGGGCAGGGTGGGATGGGAGCTGTCTACCGAGCACGCCATCGCAAGCTGGATCGGCTGGTCGCAATCAAGGTCCTGAGGCCGTTTGAGCGCGACGATCCAGTGCTATCGGCCGACTTCACGGAACGCTTCGAGCGGGAGGCGCGCGTGCTCGCGAAGCTGGACCATCCCCACATTGTCCGCATTTACGACTTCGGTCGGGCGGGGTCTCCTGAAGCGCTCTTCTATCTCGTGCTGGAGTACGTCGATGGCGCCAGCCTTCGCGAGCTGATGACGGAGGGAAGGCTGTCTCCAAGGGAGGTGCTGGAGCTCATTCCCCAGGTGTGCGAGGCGCTTCAGTCCGCCCATTCCCTCGGTGTCATCCATCGCGATATCAAGCCCGAGAACATCCTGGTGGACAGCGAGGGACGCGTGCGCATCGCGGACTTTGGGCTCGCGAAGCTACGGGGCCTGGAGCCAGAAGGCATGGGTCTGACCCAGAGCCATCAGACCTTTGGATCCGTGCACTACATGGCCCCCGAGCAACTTCGAGCCGCAGGCGCGGTCGATCACCGGGCGGACCTCTACTCCCTCGGTGTCATCGTCTACGAGATGTTGACGGGTGAGCTGCCGCTGGGCCGTTTCGCTGCACCCTCTGACAAGTCCGGTAGCGACAGGAAGTTTGATGAGGTCGTGTTCAAAGCGTTGGAGAACGAACCGGATGAGCGCTACCAAGGTGCAGAGGATCTCAAGCAGGACCTCGTCGCCGAACCGGAGAGGACATCGGAGCCAGCGGCGACGGGGCTCAAGCACCAGGGCCGGCGCCCGGCTCGGAGGCGTAGCACGAACGCGGCGTCCAAAGCTACGTCCGGTGGTTCCAAGCCAGGGAGCTCGCTCGGACGCCAGGTGGAGGCTTTTGAGTCGAAGCAACTGAAGCAAGACCTGGCACGATCCTGGAGCTTCGTCGCCATCTTGTCTCTGGCGTACTCGATGACGTGGGTAGAGATTGCGCCCCATGCACTGGTTGGGAACATCTTGGGAGAGCTCGGACGAGGAGCCGGGCGGATGCTGGGCTCGGGGTCGATCAACGTTTCGGGTCAGCAATTCTCTGTCTTCGGGATCCCGCTTTGGCTGGGCCTCCTGGGAGTGCTGGCCGCAGCCGCACTGCGAACTTTCCATTCACCCGACCAACCGATCGACCCTCGGGTCCCGATCGCCTTCGGTTCGTTCGGAACGGCCCTGATCCTTTGGGCACTCGTGTCGGTGGTCAGTCAGGGATTCGGCAGCGGAATTGAACTTGGAATGATCCTCGCGGTCCTCGCTCACCTCGCGAACAGCGGACTCGACTTCAACAGCTGGATCTCCGCAAAGGCCCGTCGCCGCTTGACGGGTCCACGCCGCTAACCTTTACGGGATTGGATGGCGCAGACTCCCAGCCCTTCTCGATGGAGCACGGGAACCTCGGCGCAGCGGGCCAGGGGTTCCTGTCCGGCCTCGCCATTGCCTTTCCATCGCGCTCCCCCGTCACGAACCCGTGAGTCTCTCTAGAGCCGCCCGCGCGGTAGAAGGCCGCTTTCCTCGGTCCTTCTCACTCATCGCCCGGACCAACTCTGCCACGGGAGCCGCAATGCCCTCAGGGACGGAAGGCAAGGGATCGCCTTCCACACGCCGCACGATCTCATCGGAATCGGCAGCGTCTGAGCGGAACGGATTCTGACCCGTTGCGGACTCAAAGAGGCTGACCGCAAGCGAGAACAGATCGCCCCGCACGTCCTTGCTCGGGGTAATGTCCGAGTACCTCTCGGGCGCCGAGTAGCCGAACGTAACCCGCCTCCCGAACGCCTCCAGATCGTCCATGCCTTGCACGCTCTCGTGCCATGCGAGGTCGAAGTCGATCAACCAGAAGTCCCCTTCCGTATCCAAGATGATGTTCTTGGGTATCCGTTCACGGGGGTAGAGGGACAGATCTGAGGGAGACTGGCCGATGGTCCAGGGGTGGAAGACACGCCGCAAGCCAACTTGTCCGAAGAGACGATCAAGGAGCTTCGGGCCGAGGTGAAAGAGCTGCGTGAGAGGGTGAACGACCTCCTCGGCGTGGTCGAGAGGCAAGGTGCGGAGATCAAGCGCCTGAAGGCGCGCAAACCGACGACGTCGCGCAATTCCAGCAAGCCGCCGTCCAGCGACAACCCATTCGTGTCCCGCCCTTCGAAGAAGAGGCCGTCCGGGAAGAAGCGGGGTGGCCAGCCCGGCCACCTGGGCAGAGGGCGAGATCAGGCAGCGCCAGAGGACGTCGACGAGGTGAAGGTGGTCAAGCCAGATCAATGCGGCTCCTGCAGCGCGCTGTTGACCGGCGAGGATCCCTCGCCGCGGCGACACCAGATCATCGACATCCCCCCAGTCGACCCAACGATTCTCGAAGTCCAGTTGCACACTTTGCTCTGCGACAGTTGCGGGGCGGAGACCAAGGCAGACCTTCCGGACGATCTGCACGCCAGCAACTTCGGGCCGCACCTCTCGGCGCTCGTGGTCACGCTGACGGGCGACAAGCGCATGTCGAGGCGCAACGTCCAGGAATTCACCCGTGACTGGTACTCGATCGAGATCTCGCTTGGGGCGATCACGAACATAGAGCAGCGGATGAGCAGCGGCTTCGAGCGCGGTCACTCGCAGGCCATGTCCGCAGTGGCGGAATCGGCCGTCAAGCACGCAGATGAGACCCCCTGGAAGCAATCTGGCGCCCTCGGCTGGATGTGGGTCGCTGCGAGCGCGCTCGCCACGGTGTTCCTCATTCGGTCCTCTCGTGCGACCGAAGTCGCCCGTGAATTGCTCGGCGACGAGCCCACCGGGATCACGATCTCCGACCGCTACTCTGGATACCTCTTCATCAACCTGGACCAACGGCAGGTTTGCCTTGCCCACCTTTCGAGAGACTTCGTTCGAATGGCTGAAGGGGAGCCGGACTTCCGATGGATCGGAGCGCGACTCTCCAACGCGCTCGAGGAGGTGTTCCGGCTTTGGCATCTCTTCAAAGGCGGAGACATCAAGCGGCCTCTGCTCCAGAGGTGGACCAGTCAGCTTCGAGCTCGAATGTTCGCTCTGCTCGACGAAGGCGCTCGGAGCAGCGGCTACGAAACGCCCGGCATGTGCCGGGGGATCCTCAAGACCGAGCCCGCGATGTGGACCTACCTCTACCATGCGGGTGTGGAGCCAACGAACAACGTCGGGGAGCAGAAGGCGCGCATCGGGGTCATGTATCGCAAGGTCAGCCAGGGGACTCGAAGCGATCGAGGGAGCCGATTCGTGGAGCGCGTGCTGACCACTTCAGCCACGTTGCGGCAGCAAGGGCGGAGCGTCGCGCAGCACATCGTCGACGTTGCCCACACCGTGCTGACAGGCGCGCCCGAGCCAGATCTCATCAAGTGAGACTGACGTCGCTGGGGGTGCGGCCGCCCTCGCGAAACGCCCTGGCGGTGCCACCATCGCCGATTTCACCCCGTGAACGGATACGATCCTCTTTCATGTCGTGGCCATTCTCGACTGGATCGCGCTGGTGGGTCCGGTGAGCGTCGGTGTGCTGGTGGTGGGACTTGCTGCGCTTTGGTATCGAGCATGCAGGGGCCGATCCGCCGGGCAGCCCCCTACGGTCTCGCGAGTGATGATCTGCGCCAGCGCCAGACCGGTGCGTCGGCGCGCCCACGCCTTCCAGAGGCGCGAATCACGCTCAGCTCGCGGTCACCTCGTCCGTGTCACCTCCGCTGCAGCCAGGAGCGTGACCTCGCCCGTGGCCCCCTACCCCACCAATGCAACACCTCGCCACCCCGCTAGGAAGTCCTATCCGTTTCCCGTATCGCAAAACCGCGTCGATTCGAACCCGCGTGACTACTGCCACCAAAGAGGCTGTCCACCCCGTCGTGGCGCCATGACCTCGTTCCTCCGTCCCCACGCTCCCAAGACCGCGAGCTTGGATCTCTTGTTCGCCGAGGAGAGATTTCCAGGATTGCCAGAGGGAAGTGGTTGCTTGGCACCCTAGCTGATTGTCCCGTCCCTGACAGCACTTCGGCCTCCAGCCTCCTTGCATGAAAGTACGCCTCTTCCCACTGCGTCCCCTTTCCCTGCGTCTCTTCCCCGCGTGCGTGTTCCTTGCCTTCGCCGCCGCGACGCCCGCTCAGTCGCTCCTCTATCAGATCGACGGTGAGGACCGATTGGACTTCTACGGCTACGCCATGGTCGCTTTGGACGATCAGGACGGCGACGGTCTTGACGACTTCGCGGTGAGCGCCCCCTCCAAGGAAATCACGCAGGGCCCAAATCAAGGGCAATTTGGCGTGATCGAGATCCGTCGCGGCGTGGACGGAGCGCTGATTCGAACCCTGGAGAACCCACTCTTTGATCCGACGATCGCCTTCGGCCTGCGCCTCTCCGCTACGGCGGATGCGGATCAGGACGGTCTCTTGGATCTCATGGTGAGCTATGGGAACTTCTTCCTGGGCGTCGCGGGGATCGCTCGAGTGTCGTCGGTGGGTGGGCTCGTGATCGATGAGGTCGTAGCGCCACCCGCGAGTGTCCTGGGCCTGTTCGGGGTCACGCGAGTGCACGACGTGAACGGTGACGGCGTGCGTGACCTGGCGGTGGAGTACGAGACCCCGGGCGCGCCTCCCGATACCGAAGCCTCCGTTCAGATCGTCAGCGGCGTGGACCTAGCCGTTCTGATGACGCTGGCGCCCAATCAACGAGATGCCTCCTACGGCCAGAAGATCGAGCTGCTTTCCGACATCGACGGAGACGGCACGCAGGACCTCGCGATCAGCGCCAGCTTCGACGAGGAGATTGCCCCGCGAGCTGGCAAGGTCTACCTGCATTCCGGCGCCACCGGCAGCGTGATCGCGACCCTGGACGGGGCAACGGCCGAAGAACGCTTCGGATTTGACGTGGCGAGCCTTCCCGACCTGGACGGAGACGGCGTAGGGGACTTCGCCGTCAGCTCGCCCTTCTTCTTGGACGATCAGGCCTCCGGTTTTGTCACCGTCTTCTCGGGGGCGACGCGCCTGCCGCTGCGCACGCTGGTCTCCTCAGGCATCGCGGATGGGTTCGGTTTCTCCATCTCCTTTGCGGGCGACGTGGACCTGGACGGGACTCCCGATCTAGCCGTGGGCGCCCCTTCGTTCTTTGGCCCCGTGACGGAGGCGGGGCGCATTGAATTTCGCTCTCTCCCTACCGGTGAACTCCTCGGCTTCCAAGACGGGGCTCGCCCGCGCCAGTCGTTCGGCACCGAGATCATCCTGCTGAACGACGTGACGGGCAACGGTTACTCCGAGATCGTGGCGTCCGGGATCGGGAGTCAGGCGAGCGGTGGAGGAAGCACGCTGGGCGGAGTCTCGGCCGTGGAAGGTCCCGTTGGGCTAGACTGCGCCGCGCCCATGGAGTACTGCGGGCAGACCACAGTGAACAGCGTCGGCAGCCTTGGCACTCTGTCGCTTCTTTCCGGCGGCCAGCTCTCGGGGACCCCCTTTCGGCTCGTTGCAGAAGAGCTTCCGCCCACGGGGCCCGCTCTCTTGCTGACCAGCCTCGAGACGGCCTTCGTCCCCAACCCCGCCGGGAGCCTCGGCAACCTCTGCCTGGGCGGCGGGATTGGCCGTTTCGTCAACCAGGTGGGTCAAGTGGGTCCCAGCGGTCGGGTCGTCTTCCGCCCAGACCTCGACGCCATGCCCACGCCGGGCGGCATCGTGCCAGCAAACCCGACTCAGATATGGCACTTCCAGGCCTGGTACCGTGACTCGAACCCCGTAGGCAGCTCCAACTTCACGTCGGCCGTGAGCGTCGATATTTGCCCCTGAGCCCGGCTCTCTCCCCTCCGTGCCAATGATGGTGAGACAGTTTCCGCCCCTCAATTTGGTGTAGGAGGGCGAAGCATGAGAACCACCGATGAATGACACCCCGAGCCGTCCCAAGGCGGCTGGTGCCGACCTCGCTCTTGGCCGGAACCCACCGGGCCCGGAGGCCGACCCAGAGGTCATGGAGCGCGCGACGCGAAGGCGCTTCACCGCCGAATACAACGCCAAGATCTTTCAGGAGGCCGCCAAGTGCGAGCTCCCCGGCGAGCTGGGAGCGCTCTTGTGCCGAGAGGGTCTCTACTCCTCACACCTCTCGGCATGGCGCCAGCAGCCGGAGAGCCACGGTCTAAACGGACTCAAGGCTCGAAAGCGTGGCCGGACGGCGAAGGCGAAGTCGAGCACCCGAGAGACAGAGCTGGAGCGTGAGAACCGTCAGCTCGAGGAGCGCCTTGCGAAGGCCGTCGCTGACTCACGTGACGAGCTCAGCTGCGTTGAAGTCTGCGATGCGCTCGGCGTGTCGCGGGCCTCGTTCTATCGATCCCAGCGGGCGGAGTCGATCGAGACGCCAGCCATCGAGAGTGAGGTCAAGCCTCAGAGCATGCAGGGGCCGATCCGCGGAGCAGCCTCCTACGGTCTCGTGAGTGATGATCTGCGCCAGCGCCAGACCGGTGCGTCGGCGCGCCCACGGCTTCCAGAGGCGCGAATCACGCTCAGCTCGCGGTCACCTCGTAAGTGTCACCTCCACTGCAGCCAGGAGCGTGACCTCGCCCGTGGCCCCCTACCCCACCAATCCGACACCTCGCCACCCCGTTTGGAAGTTCTATCCGTCCCTACGGCCAGTCCATCTCGACGTCCGTGACTTCCTCCGGCGCGATGCTGGCCGTCCCCTGAGTGACGACGTTTCCGTCGAGGTGTTCGAGAGTGAACGACCAGTCGCCTGGAGGCAGCAGAACCGCTCGCTCCACGTGGTGCCTTTCCGGATCGAGATGCCAGACGATCGGGCGGCCTCGGTCCCTCGTACGTCGGCTCAATAGTGCCGTGAGCACGCGCCCTTCACTGCTTCCCAGCCTGGCCAGGAGGAGATCGCCGGGGAAGTCACTGTCGAACGGGACGGACAGTCGCAGTCGTCCACCCAAGCCTGGCGATCTCGCGGTGAGGGTTCTTGGCACATCGGCTGCGAGGTCGACCTCTAGCTCGACTGGCAGGTCGAAGGCGTCGGAGGACGCGTGCAGGAGGATCCGAGTCTCGATTGGCTCCCAATCGGGCTCGCAGTAGCCGGCGATGCATGTTCCTTGATAGGCGACTCCTCTTTGCGTCGCGCTGAAAAGCGGACGACCGGTCGCCACCGATTCGACGAATGCCCGCCATTCCGGGATCGGTGTGCCCGTCGCATCGAGGAAGGCAACCTCGAGTCGCCGAGCCTCGACGCGCTCCTCTCGCCATTCGAGGCGAAGGTCGATCTCGGGCGGTCGATCCCCGGACTGCGTCTCGAAGGACGTCTCCCCCCACCACTCGCCGTGCTGAGTCCGAACACTCGCCGTCGCGACGTAGGATCCAGATTCCATGCTGGAAATCACGGGAACGCGGGCTTTGCCCACATCGCGCGCTGCGCGGTCCGAGCGAACTCTCCTTGTGAAGGATCCGACGTGAGAGGGAGAGTTCAAACTTGAGCATTGTACGTAGGCCCCACGGATCGGGTGACCGTCGGGTGACCGCACGGTCACGAATGCGCGCGGGTGAATGGAGTCCTCAAGGCCCCCCTCATCCATGCCCCCGATGAACCCGGAGTCGAAGTGAAAGGAGAGTGGCCATCCGCGATCGTCGGTCGAGACGACAGGCCTGGCCTCCGCATCAAGCTGGATGACCAGAACCGACGCGATCGCATCCTCTACTTGCTGTTTGTTCAGCTGGCAGGATCCAGCCCCGAGCGTCGGATCCCACGCATGGACGTCCAGGGACTCGAGATCCCCGACATCCAGCAAGATGCGCCCCTTCGAGTCCGTTACTGACTGATAGCAGTTCGCACCTGGCTCCCAGGTGCTCGTCTCCCGGCTCCACACTCCAGCCTCGACGAACGCGCCCGTCACAGGGCGACCGCGTTCGTCCACGACGCGAACCGTCAAGGAGCGACCCGGCGAGAGCTCCAGGTCACGGTGGTTCCTGGCGTACGCTTCGGGATCATCGCGTGGGCCCACAGCGACCTCCTGAAGGGTGGCTGAAATCGAGTCGGTTTGCCACCCTGGACCGGAGAAGACGGCAGTCATCTCGACGACCTCGCGCTCGATCTCGTGGAGTCCAGTCAGCCCGGACAGGTCGATGCGTGCCCTGCCATCGGCGTCGGTCACAGCGTCGGCGAGTGGAGCGGGGACGGTGCACCAGAACCCCAGCTCGTAGTACCCCCACACCCGGACACCAGGAACTGGCCGCCCCGTGGACTCATCGATCGCGCGTACGACCCATTCATCGACGAGCGGGGTGGGAGCGATCTGAGATCCGGCAAGGAGCAGGCAGGGAGTCAGCAACATGGGGATTGGAAGAGCTGGGGGTCAACGGGACGTCATTCCCCTGGGAGCGTGTTGCGCATTGACGAATCCGCGTAGCACGTTTCCCGAATCGCAATACTGCGTTGATTCGAACCCACGTGACTACGGCCACGCGAGGGACCGAAGCCCCCTTGCCTTGCGATCCGGGCAACGCACTACTCGAATCCCTCAGTGCGCAACACCCTCCTAGGCTCGTGTTTCGCAGTTCTTAGGCGGCGATTCCGAGGTCCTGGAGGGTCCTCTGGTATTCAGCGAGTGTGCGCTCTGGAGGCGGGGTCGCTAGATAACGGTGGCTGAGGATCTCGCCTCGAATGGCGCTGAGCATGTCGTCGAAGCTTGGCGTGGTCTTCGACCGGTACCAAGGCGCCTGGATCTTATGGGCTCCCACATCCTGCCGCCATCGATCTTCCCCGAGGTACCACACGACGATTATGCCTCGGACGATCAGGGCGAATGGCGCCGTGCGCTCCACTGCAAGTCGGCCGCGATGGCCGCGCGGCTGTGACCCAGGCTTCGGACGACCATCAGGCGATTCGCCTCGGCTCCATCCGTTCTGCGCTTCCGAGAACCCCAAGGACTGCTTCGCCTCTCTGAAGCTCACCTCGATCGACCATCGCCGCCCCACACCTTCGACGATGGTTTTCGCGGACGCGGCGTGGCGCGTTGAGAAGAAGGCTCGGTCCTCGTAGTTCCCTTTTGGATCGCGCGTCACCACGACTCGAATCAACCTGGTTCCCGTCGCGGTGTACCAGAGACAAGTGAGAGTCTGAATGAGGAGCGTCACTTGCCTGCCGTAGATCTTGACCTTCAGCTCGATCCAAGCGTCGGGTTCCTCGGCAGCAAGATCAGATGGGCTCGGAAGGCGTGGGCCTTTGATACGTTTGGTCCCCCGCTTCTGCGTGTAGCCCTCTTCAAGAGGCTCGAAGAGCATCGCATCCATTGGCATCGGACCCGTGAAGTCAATGCTCCCATGCAGGTCGCGCAGAGTCGTCTTACACGCGTATTCTCGGTCGCCCAGGAGGTTTATCCGTCGATCGCTCGGAAGCCAGCTGTAGAGCTTCTCGACCAATTCGCGGGCGATCTCGCTTCGCTTTCGATACTCGGACTCAGGGCATGTCTTCGGCGAACGGTACAGCTTCGCGAGAATTGGCACAGCGATGCCTGGACCCTTCCATGGCACGGGTACGTGAACCGCGAGTACAACCCAGGCGTGGCCACAGGCCACGCTAGCCGCTGCACCCTTGGAAGCCCGCGAGGATGCTGCTCCGTCGTAGTGCATCGCCGTCCCAAAGATGCTCGGCCCGTTTCGTCGACAGAGAGTGTCGTCGACGATCACGTCGATTCTCTTAGGAAGGTACGTCAGCAAGTGCATGACCAGCGTCTTCCACACGTCATCTGTCTTCCAACGGGCCTCCGAGAAAAAGCGGTGGAACCCAGCATGGTGACGGTCGCCCAATGCCCCACTCGCTCGGGCCACCCGAGTCACCCAGCGCCTCGAACAGCAGAGAAGCCAACCCACCACGAGTATGGAGAATCGGCGGTGGGTCGGTGCCGTGAAGCACGACTCGAATGACTTCAGTAGCACGGCTACCGACTTCGGGATACTCTGATCGGGCATGTCCCCTCCTCTGGGTGCCTTGGCTTAGACACCTTCAGCATTCAGAGTGGGGATGTGCGATTCACGCGTGGCGTGCCAGAAATCGGGGGGCCGTGGAAGCCCGAGGGACGCTCAAAAAGTGCGAAACACGAGCCTAGGTGTAGCCGCGGGCAAGGTCACACCCGTTCCCGCAGTACCGCTTCGCGACCGCAGGAGTCTCACGCATCGATGTCGGGTCGTTCACCACCCTGGCCGACTGAGTAGATGCATCGCCTGCCTCCACGGCCTCCTTCCCGCCGGCAAGATTCCGGGGCTACCGGGTTTCGAGTGGAACGGAAGCGCTGGCATGATGCTTGCCGAACACCCCACGACAACCGGCGTTGGTGGACATGAACATGGCCGAGCTTCTCGAGCGCGTGCTCGCGCTGCCGGAACCCTGGACAGTTTCGTCACGCTCCATGCTCCTTGGGTCGACGGCTCGTCTAGATTCACCGCTCAGTTCGAGTGTTTCCTGATCGACTGGCTGAAACGGATAGGGTGACCGTCAGCCTCCGATGCCGGCTACATCCCCGCGCCCGACAGGATCCAGTCGCGGATGAGGCTCGTGTCCCCGGCGAAGGTGCCGCCGAAGGGCATCGACGCGCCGCAGGACGGCGGCGTGTTCGTCAGCTTGTCGTACATGAGGCTCGAAGATGGATCCCCCGGGACGACGTAGATACTGCCCGCGCAATTGCCGCTCGTGGACGATACGTTGACGAGGGCGTTGTAAGCCATCGGCGCCGTGAAGCCGAGGTTGAGGCCGCCCGAGCCGTTCGCTCCGTGGCAAATGATGCAGGCGGGAGCGCCGATGTTCGACTGCGCCAGCATGGGCCAGATGTCCGCCGCGAAGGTCGGGGCGGCCGGGGCGAAGTCGATGACGTATCCCGGACTGAAGTTCGACGTGGCGCCCGTCGGGCTCGTGTCGCGGTGCCAGAACTGAAAGTAGAAGTCCTCGCCGGGCATGACCGTGACGTTCCCGTTCGGAGAAGGGATCGAGGTCAGGTCCACCGGGAACTGGACCGAACCGGTCGAGCCCGAAGAAAGCACGCTACCGGCGTAGCGGCCGATGCCGCCCCCGATGCAGAGGTTGCCCGAACTCCCGCCCGGGTTCAGGACGAAATCGGCCTCGGGGGCCACGAGGAAGTAGCCGAGGACGTTCTGGGGAAGGCTCGAACAGGCAAGCGTCACGTCGTTCTGACTCACGTTCGTGCTGCCGGCGGCGACCATGACGGAAGGGCCGCCCGTGGAGTTGGCACTGCCCGAGCAGAAGGAGATGCCGATCTGCTGCGCGGACGCGGCCTGGGCGAGGGTGACGGCCAGGAGGGCTACGAGGGTCGAGGGGAAGTACTTCATGGTCGGCTGAATCAGCAAGGGAGGTCGATCGCTTCTGGGGCGTCACGGTGCACGGGCACCGGCGCCCTGGGTCATGGCGGAGCCCACCGGAAGGAGCGCCGCCCGCGCGGGAGCGTTGCAGAGAAATGGCCAGAAGGGTTGGGAACCAGCGATGAGAGGACGCGGGCGGCGACCGTTTCCACGGAGCGACGCAACCTACGGGAGTGGCTCGAAAAAAGTCCGACGGCCTCAAACTACCCGAGTAGTCAAAGCGTAGAGTACCCGATGACGGCGGCCTCGTCGTTCCCACGCTTCCTCGACCCTTGCCACTTATGAAAGTCGCCTTCCTCGCCAGCGTTGCGCTGGCCACGCTCCCCCTCGCGTCCGAGTCGATCCGATTCTCCGTCGCGGTGGACGACGTCCTCTCCTCCGAGTGGGACATCGAGTCCGTGCGCTCGGTGCAAACCGCAGAACTCATTCTCATGGGCGATTCCCAGGACGTGGGCAGCGACTCGACCGCCACGCTCGTGACCCACATGGAGTTCGTCGACAGCTTCACCAAGGTCACCGGCAACGGTGCCCCGCTCGCGATCTCGCGCGCCTTTGAGACCCTCGGTACCGACAAGGCCCGCGAGGGCCTGAGCGAAGACGTCACGTCCCTGGAGAACGGCGGTGAGAGCCTCCTGATGGGTGCCACCGTCGACTTCACCTTCGACTCCGAAGCCGAAACGTGGTCCGCTGCTTTCTCGGACGACTCCAGCGGCGAGGACGAGTGGCTGGACGACCTGGCTCCGCGCATCGATCTCGCCAGCGTCCTTCCGGAAGAAGAGGTGGAAGTCGGCGACAGCTGGGACGTACCCGCATCGCTCCTGGCGGACGTTCTTCGGCCCGGCGGTGAAGTCATCGTCCTCAATGAGCCCGACGCCGGAAACCTGCCCGAGGGCGGTGTGCAGATCACGCTGCCGAGCAGCGGCTCCATCGATCGCCTCGATGAATTCGAGGGCGAACTCACGGCGACCCTGGAAGAAGTCCTGGAAGAGGAAGGCCAGCGCCTGGCGAAGATCGTGTTCGAGGTGGACGTCAGCGCCGACCTCGACATCGTCGAGGAGCTCGAGGCCGAGGCCGACGAGCGCGGTTCGGAGGAAGACTACACGGACGGCACGCTGAACCGCACCCTGGAGGGTCAACTGACCGTTCTCTGGAACCTGAAGACGAACCGCCCCGTGTCCATCAGCGGCGAACTGAGCGGCACCTCGGAGCTACGGGTCGAGTGGTCGATGGGCGCCGGTGACAGCGGCGACTTCACCCTGGAGCTGGGATTCGTCGAGGATTCCGAGGTCACGCACTCGATCGAGGCCACGTTCGGCGACTGATCCGTCCTTCGAACCGAGCTTTGATGCCGCCCCCGGCAGCCCCCGTCGCTACAGGATCGTGGCGTAGTCGCGCTCGATCGACGTGAGGCTCAGCTGGCGGAGGAAGTTCGAGTAGCTCATCCAGGCCACGAGCCCGTGCATATCCGCCATCTGCGGCGGCAGCAGCTTCGGCGCCACCACGAGCCCCTCCTCCACCAGCTCGCTCAAGACCTTGATGTCCTCGAGGGTGGCCTTGCCGCAGAAGAGCATCGGGATCCGGTTGAGCAGCCCTCGCTTGATCGCAAGCTGAACGAAGCAGAAGACCTGGACGAAGCCCTTCACGTAGCTGATGTCCTTCGTGAACGGCTTGCCGTCGGGGAGGCTTCCTCGGAAGACGCGCGACGCGCCGTTGTAGGCCTCCCCGTCGCCCAGCCCCTGTTCCCGATAGAACCGGAAGACATCCAGGAAGTCCGCGCCGTCCTCGGCCATCGCCACCGCGCGCACGCGGTTGGCGACGCGCAGCACGCGCTCGGGGTAGCTACGGAAGGAGACGTTCTCGATGAAGATCGCGATCCCCTCCTGGGTGATGGTCGACGACGGCGGCCCCTTGCTGAGGAACGTGCAGTAGGGCTGCGCCAGTCCGTTCAGCGTGGTGCCCACATGGACCCAGCCCTCGTGAGCCTCCAGGAGCCGCAGGTCGCGCTCGCTGTAGTGCGCGTTGGCGCGCAGCTTGATGTAGTCCGCGCCCGCGGCCGCGTCCGCGATGATCCCGTCACTGAGGCGGACATCGATCTTCATATCGCCAGTCGCGAACGACTTGGCGAACCAGTCGCTCAGGATGCCGACCGCCTCGGATGCAGGAATGGTCTTCCTGTTGGGCGAAAGATGCTTCGACGCTTCGACCTCGGCGAGGTCGCCCGCGATGATCTCCCCGAACTCCGCCATCGTGGGCTCGCCCTGGTAGAAGACGTCGTGGGCGCTGCCGTAGAGTTCCTGGGACCAGCGGGAGAAGTTCTCCGTCCCGCGCGCGGCGATCATGCGGACCGAGTCGCTGTATTCGAGCGCCATGCGGCGCAGGATCTTGCCGACCGGATTGAACTCCCCCAGCCGCTTGCGCGTCTGCAGCTCGAGATCGAAGAGCTGGGCGATCTTCGCCTCTGGATCGAAGCCCAGCGCCCTTGCGGAGTAGGTCGCGCTATCGACCTTCGGAAGCGACTTGCAGCCACCTCGGAAGAACGCGTCCTTCACGCCCTCGTCCCACTTTACCGCCTCCAGGATGCGGATGGGGCGCTGCGCCTCGATGAGCTGATCCGAAAGCTCACGGATGGTGGCTCCGACTTCGGCTTTGTGACTCATCTGGGGGAGGGCGTCTTCCGGGGGATAGCGATGGCTGCGGGGACCTGGAGGAGTATCGGCGGCGCCGGCAGAGGGGCGGTAGACCTATTTCTTGTCGGCTTTGATCTTCGCCTGAAACTCGCTCGTTCTCTTGAGGATGTCCAGCCAGCACCCGGATCCGATCACTCGTATCGAGGTGACCCCACCCTCGCCAGTCGCGGCTTGGACGCTCCAGGCGATCGATTCCGCCTCACGGAACGGGCCGCCCTGCACGGCCTCCCCGAACATCCGGTGCAGCGGCGCCGAAGCCGGCATCCCCGCAGCCAGGAGTCGGACGAGCATCGGCTCCCGAAGACCTTCGTCCAGGGCCCGCTGAGCCTCCGGATCCAGGCCGCGAACCTCGAGCCTCACCTCGACCGCGTCCGGCTCCGGAACGGATCTGGGGAAGGCCGCGGCGAGCAGGCTGCCAACGTGGAAAAGGCGCTCGTGCAGCGTCATGTCCGAGTACTGCTCCCAGAGCTTTTCCTCGAGCATCTCGTGGGAGATGTTGCTGATTTGCCCTTTCGTCAGGTCGCCCCCGAGTCGCCTGCGAAGAAGGATTTCCGCCGCCTCCGCTGGCTTGCGATCCTGCAGATACATCACGCACATCTCCCGGAGCTGATCCTCGGGCAGATCCTCGGCTTCGTCGAAGTCCATCTCACCGAGCAGCGCACGAAAATCCTCTGACGACCAGGCGCCTTCGATCTCCAGGAGGTCTTCGACACCAATCACGTCCACTTGGAATTCAGCCATGGGCGAACGCTATCAAGACCCGGTTCATTCTCGATACCACGGAGCCCCAGAAGCCCGAGGAACTCACCTTCGAGGAGAGCCCTCCACTCGCAATTCGAACGGAATCCACCGTTGCTGCCCCGGGGCTTCTGTTCTTCTGGACCCCATGGAACGCAAGCACCTCGAAGATCACTTCGTCGCGAGGACCGGATGGCTCCGTGCCGCTGTCCTCGGGGCCAACGACGGCATCGTATCGACGGCCTCTCTCATCATGGGAGTGGCCGCGGCGGCCGGGCGCGCCGAGGTGCTCCTGGCGGGCGCCGCTGGCATGGCGGCGGGCGCCCTCTCCATGGCGGCCGGCGAATACGTTTCGGTCTCGTCCCAGGCGGACACCGAGCGCGCGGACATCGCCCGCGAGAAGGCGGAGATCGAGGCGGACCCGGAAGAAGAGCTCCGGGCCCTCGCGATGATCTACGAGGACCGCGGCGTTCCGAAAGACCTCGCGCTTCAGGTCGCCACCGCCCTGCACGACAAGGACCCGCTCGCCGCCCATGTGCGGGACGAACTGGGCATCTCCGAGCACACGGAAGCCCGGCCACTCATCGCAGCTCTCGCCTCCGCCCTGACGTTCGCCGTGGGGGCGGCGCTTCCGCTGGCAGCCGCCGCGCTGGTCCCGGAATCCTCCATCAGCCTCTCGGTGGCCGTCCTCACCATCATCTTCCTGGCGCTCCTCGGCGCCGTCGGCGCGAAGGCAGGAGGCGCCCCGCCGCTGCGCGCGGTCCTGCGGGTGACCTTCTGGGGCGCGGCAGCGATGGGCGTCACGACGCTCGTCGGCAAGCTCTTCGGTGCCACGATCGGCTGACCGGCAGCGTTCCGCACCGCAACGACCTATCATCCCAGGATGAGTTCCAGCTCGGCCAAGCGCTCCGCCTCCACGTTCCGCGCAGCTGTCGTTCAGGCGGAGCCGGTTCTGAACGACACCGCCGAGACGGTCGCCCATGCGGTCGATCGGATCGCCGAAGCGGCTCGCGAGGGCGCCCGCCTGATCGTCTTCCCCGAGGCCTTCCTCGGCGGCTACCCCAAGGGCGCGGACTTCGGCATCACGCTCGGGAGCCGCACGCTCGAGGGTCGCGAGGCCTTCGCCCTCTACTTCGCCGGCGCGGTCGACGTGCCCGGCCCGGAAGTGCGCTCGATCGCGGACGCGGCCAGGGAACACGGCATGGAGGTCGTCATCGGCGTGATCGAGCGGAGCGGCAGCACTCTCTACTGCACCGCGCTCTTCCTCGGGGCGGACGGATCCCTGCGCGGCAAGCACCGCAAGCTCGTTCCTACGGCCCTCGAGCGCTGCGTCTGGGGACGCGGCGACGGCAGCACCCTCGCGGCCTGCCAGACGCCGCTCGGCACCCTGGGCGCGGCGATCTGCTGGGAGAACTACATGCCGCTCTACCGGACGAGCCTCTACGAGCAGGGCGTGGACCTCTACTGCGCCCCGACCGTGGACGACCGTGAGGTCTGGCCGTCCACGATGCGCCATATCGCCGTGGAGGGGAGGACCTTCGTCTTCAGCGCCTGTCAGTTCCTGCGCGGCCCCGACCCCGACCAGCCGCCCCTGATCCGCGGCGGAAGCTTGATCGTCGATCCGCTCGGCGACATTCTCGCCGGTCCTTTCTACGATGCGGCCACGATCCTCTACGCGGACATCGACCCGGGCGCCATCGCCCGCGGCCGCTTCGACCTCGACGTGACCGGACACTACGCTCGCCCGGACCTCTTCGAACTGCGAACCAAAACGTAGTGCCCTCCCCCATCCTCCGACATCTTCGCTCGAGCGCCTTCGAACGGCTCCACCTGCGGCACAATCCGTTCGGAGAACTGACGCGAACCGAGCGCGCGGCGATCGCGTGCGTGGAAACGGGAGAGGTGGCGTCGTTCCTGGCCGAGTCCGCCAGGGGCGAGCGCCGCGCGCTTCAGCTCATCGCCGACCATGGCCGAGGCAAGAGCACCCTCTTGATCGCTCTCCACGCGCGCGTCTTCCCCGACGCCCCCTTCGTTCAGCTCCGCCCCGGCGATCCGGTGCCCGCGTTCGATCCCGGCGAGCGGCTGCACTTCGTGGACAGCATCGAGAATCAGGGCTGGATCGGTCGCCGAAAGCTGTTTGCGCGGTGCCAGAACCTCGCCTGCACGACGCACCGCGACCTGGAGCACGAGCTGGTTCGCGCGGGCTTTCGCGTCCTCACGAAACGCGTGGGCATCGGGTCGTTCGGCGAACTCCTCAACATCGCCAGGGCACGCGTCGAGTCAGCGGCGCTTCCGACCGGCCGCCCACCAGCTCCACCGTACGAGCTGATGCTGAAGCTTCACGCCGAGTTCGGCGACGACGTTCGCAGCATCGAGCACGCTCTCTACCACGAATACGAACGACTCCGCGCCGGCAAGGGCGACCCATTCCATGGCCAAGTGCAGCCTCCGTATCGAGCTTCCTGAAGCCCGCGATTTCGTCGAGCCCGGCGGCCAGCTGGACGTCATCGTGCACGTCGATTGCGACGCACGAACGAAGTGCAACGGCTTGACGCTCACGCGACTCTGGCGGACCCACGGAATGGGCAACCGCGACACCGGCGACAAGCGCGTCGAGGAACTCTTCCGGGGCGAGTGGGAGCCGGGGACCTACGCCTACCCGGCCACGATCGAGTTTCCCCACGGCCCGACCTCGTACCACGGGAAGGCGATCAACATCGACTGGTACCTCGTGGCGGAGGCGGACGTCCCGTTCGCGTTCGATCCGAAGGCCGAAGAGATGGTCCTGATGGCAGATCCGCGGCCGCCCAGGGGGAACGCCGCGCCCTCGATCTGGGCTCCCGGGCCCGTGAAGATGAGCACGAATCTGGGCGGATGCCTGATTCCCTCGTACATCGGCCTCGGAGTGGCGGCGGTGCTGCTGGCGACGGGAACCTTCGCGCTCGGGGCCGTCCTCGGCGTCGTTTCCGCCTGGCTCTTGCTCGGATCCCTCCGGGCCGGCTCGACGGTCAAGGCCCTCGGTCACGTCGCCATGGAGATCCATCCCTCCGAAGTCGCGCCCGGTGAGGCCTTCCATGTGATGCTCGAGCTGAAGCCCGGAAGCAGCGTGGAGCTGAACCTCATCAAGCTGACCCTCACCTCCACGGAGAGGGCCACGAGCGGATCCGGAACCACCGCGAAGGTGCACAAGCAGGTGGCTTTCCACATCGAGGAAGTCGTCGCGGAGGACCTGCGTCTCGTCGCCAGCGATCGCTTCGATCAGGAGACGACGTTCCAGCTCCCGGTCACCGCTCCGGTCTCGTTCAAGGCCTCGAACAACGAGATCAAGACCACGCTCACCCTGTCGATCCACCCCGCGAAGAAGACTCCGGTCACCCACGAGGCGGTGCTCCAGGTCGTCCCCTCGCCGGGGGCCTGACCGCTACTCGTCCACGGGCGGCAAGTGCCCCGTCTTCACGTAGATGAGCGTCTCTTTCTCCACGAAGGGGTGGTGTGAACTGAGGTGGGGGCTCTGCATCCACGTCCCCTTCGGATAGACGCCGTACTCGTCCATGAACGTGCCCCGAAGGACGAGGATCTCCTCGCCACCCCAGTGTTTGTGCGGCTGGAACCGCTCGTTCGCAGGCCACAGCACCAGCGCCGAACTCTCCGACCCCACGCTGTGGAGCGGCATGACCTTGAGGTTGCCCTGGCCCGGCAGCCAGTCCGTGAACATGGTCTGCACGAGCACCACCTCCTGGCCAGGAACGGTCTCTTCCGGCGGCGGCGGACTCGCCCCGGTCTTCACGAGGAGCGTGCATCCATCTTCGGTCTCCCAGGTGCCCGCATAGCCGGGCGCACGACGCGAGTAGTCTCCTTCCTCGAGCGTGATGTCGTCGAGCGCACAGGCCCCTTCGAACACCAGGATCTCGCGGGTGACCTCCGCCTGGGGATCGGGCAGCCGGCGCCCGGGCCCGAGCCGCACCAGGAACGTGGTGTAGGGGTCGCTCCCCCGCCGATGCGAAAGGCGAATCTCCTCGATGCCTGCGGCCACCCGGGACCAGGGAGTGTCGGTCGTGTCGATGATGGTCATCGCGCCTACTGAATCACCGGCATGCTTCCCGCCGGGCCAGGCGGACGAGCGTCCGGGTTCGTCCTGAGCTCTTCCTTCCAGGAGAGCATGCGCGCCTTCGCGCCCTCGGCCTCCGCTTCATCGATCATCCCCTTGCGCTGGTAGAACATCGAGAGCGACGTGTGAGCGAACGGATCCTTGGGGTCCAGCTCGACGATCTTCTGACCGACCTCGATGGCCTCGTCGTAGCGCTCGAGATGCATCAGCGCGATGGCCTTTCCGTGGTAGGCGTCGGTCCACTCGGGATCGATCGCAATCGACTCGTCGTACTTGATGAGCGCTTCCTCGTAGCGGTCTTTACCGAACAGGGAGAGCCCCTCTAGATAGGGCACCTGGCGTCGTTCTTCGATCGATTCAGTCATGGCAGCCCCTGTATAGACCACCGGGCGCCCTCTCGGGCGCCCGGTGAGTCGGAAATAGCCATTTGGGACGGCGGCGAGCGGAAACCCTCGCGCAGGACCCACTTCCCGGCCTACATCGCTGGCTGGATGCCGAGGGCGGCGAAGCCCTTCTTCTCGAAGTTGTCCGCGAACATGCCGCGCAGCTTCTGGGCCGCCGCGTCGTAGGCGTCCTTGTCCGCCCACGAGTTCCGCGGGTTCAGGATCGCCGAGTCGACGCCCGGGCAGCTCTTCGGCATCTTCAGGTTGAAGACGGGGTGCACCTCATACTCCATCCCATCCGCGTGCAGGTCGCCGCGAAGAGCTGCATCCAGAAGAGCGCGCGTGTCCTTGATGGAGATGCGCTTGCCCACGCCGTAAGCACCGCCGCCCCAGCCCGTGTTCAGCAGGATGCATCGTGCCTTGTGCTTGGCCATCTTCTCGGAGAGCAGCTTGGCGTAGACCGGCGGGTGCTGCGGCATGAACGGTGCTCCGAAGCACGCGGAGAACGCAGCGGCGGGCTCCGTGACGCCGACCTCGGTCCCAGCAAGCTTCGCGGTGAAGCCCTGGACGAAGTGGTACATCACCTCCTTCGCGTCGAGCACGGACACCGGCGGCAACACACCGAACGCGTCCGCAGTCAGAAGCACGATGGTCTCGGGATGCGGCCCCTTGCCGCCGTCGGCGACGTTCGGGTTCGCGTCGAGCGGGTAGCTGATCCGAGTGTTCTCGGTGATCGAACCATCGGTGAGGTCGAACTCCTGGGGGTCCGTATCGCCGAGCGCTTTCCCGGGGATGGCCGGAACGTTCTCGACGACCGTCCCGCGCGTGCTGAGCGCGGCTGCGATGATGGGCTCGGCCTCCTTGTTCAGGTCGATCAGCTTCGCGTAGCAGCCGTCCTCGAGGTTCGAGACGCCTTCCCCGGTCCACGCGTGCTCGTCGTCACCGATGAGCTTGCGAGCAGGGTCGGCCGACAGGGTCGTCTTGCCGGTTCCGGAGAGACCGAAGAGAATGGCGCCGTCGCCGCCTTCGCCGACGTTGGCCGAGCAGTGCATCGACATCTCGCCGAGGTCCGGCAAGATGTAGTTCATCACCGTGAACATGCCCTTCTTGTTGATGCCGCAGTAGTCCGCGCGACCGAGCACGAGAAGCGTGCGGTTCTTGAAGTCGCAGATCACCGCGCGCTTCGAGAGCGTGCCGTCGCGCTCCGGGTCCGCATGGAAGCTGGGGACGTTCAGGAGCGTCCAGCGCTTGCCGTCCTCGTCGGCCACGCCCGCGATGTCCTTCGGGAACATGTTGTGCACGAACATCGCGTGCGTCGCGTACTCGCCGACGAAGCGGTACGGAACGGCGTAGCTCGGATCCGTGCCGCAGTAGACGTTCTTGACGTAGAGCGTCTTCCTGTGCGCGTTGAGGTGCTCGCCCACGCGCTTCAGGAGCGCCGTGAACTTGGCGGGATCGAACTTCTGGAGGTCGGCCTTCCACCAGATCTTCTCTTCGAACTCGGGATGGGCGACGGCGAACGTGTCCTTGACCGGACGGCCCGTGCAGCTCGGGTCGGTGTAGAACATCAGCGGCCCCTCGATGCCGAGCTTGGTGGCATACGCCTTGGGCTCGTCGTCAGGCCCACCCTCGCGGATCCGACCCTTGTCGTTGGCGATGGCTTCGTGGAACAGCTCGTCCTTCGAAAGGTCGGCCTTGTAGGTGACGGCGTTCAAACCGAACAGCGTCGCAAGATCTTCTTGGTAGCCCATAGGGGGTCCCGATTGCGTCGTCCGGGTGGTGCGAACGACGGCCTCACAGGGAGGAAAATGCGCCACGGACCCGAGGAGAGGAACCATCGCGCGGAACGGACAAGTCGCGCGGCCGGCCCGCACGAATTCGAGGCAGAAAGGGTACCCGTGGAGGCGTCACGCGGCAACAGATCGCATCAGGGCGTCCCGGTCAGCCCCACGGGAGGCCTCGGGAGCGGCCCTTGGCTCTCCATGGCGCCCTCGAGCAGGTCGCCTATCGCGTCGCTTTTTGAGCCGCCGCGTGGGCGCCCTGGTACCACGCCAGCGTCTTGACGAGCCCCTCGCGCCAGGTGACCAGCGGCGAGTACCCGAGGACGCGACCGGCCTTCTCGACGGCGGCGAGGCTGTGCCGGACGTCGCCCGCCCGGTCGGGCCCGTAGCCAGGCGTCGGCTCCCCGCCGAGTTCCTTCGCGATCGCCCGGTACAGGTCGTTGAGACTGATCCGCTCTCCGCCTCCGACGTTGATCACGCAGCCAGGCTCGACGTCCTGGACGTCCAGCGCCCGCAGGTTCGCTTCGACCACGTTGTCGACGAAGGTGAAGTCCCGCGTTTGCTCACCGTCGCCGAAGATCGTCGGCGTCCGACCGTCCAGCAGCATGCGGACGAAGATCGCGATGACGCCTGTGTAGGGACTGTCGTCGGCCTGGCGCGGGCCGAACACGTTGAAGTAGCGCAGGGCCACGGTCTTCATGCCGTAGCAGCTCGCGTAGACGCGCAGCAGGTGCTCTCCGGCGACCTTGCCGGACGCGTAGGGCGAGAGCGGCGACGGGACCATGCCCTCGTGCTTCGGAAGCTCCTCGGAGTCGCCGTAGGCGGCGGAGGAAGCGGCCATCAGGAAGCGGTTCGCGCCGGCGGCGCGGGCGCCTTCCAGAAGGTTGAGCGTCCCGGTCACGTTGACGGCGTAGCTGCGGACGGGGTCCTCGACGCTGCGGGGCACGGAGACCTGGGCGGCCTCGTGGAGCACGCCCGCGACCCCCTGGGCTGCCTCGCGGCAGAGATCCGGATCGACGATGTCGCCGCGGAGAATCTCCACGGGCGCGCCGCTCCCGTGCTCACCGGTCTCCAGGGAGGCCAGATTGGCCATGTTCCCGCTGGAGAAGTCGTCGAGCACCCGGACGCGGTCCCCGCGCTTCACGAGTGCTTCGGTCAGATGGGAGCCGATGAATCCGGCGCCGCCGGTCACGAGATAGAGGGCCATGGGGTGAGGTCAGAGGCTCGGGTGGGGCCACGGCGGGAGGGGACTCCGCAGCGATGGAGGTCCGCAGGGTGACGGACGGATATCAGGGGCTATCGACAGGTTCACGGGCGGGCTCTTCCCCGGACCGGGCGAAATCGTGGGCTACAGAATGCCACACCGCACCGCGCTGCGCCCGGGCACGGTCCGCACCAAATTGGCGGCGCGCGGTCCCGGGAGCGCTATCTTGAGGGGGTGCAGTCCCCCGCCCTGGAACTCCTCTCCGATCGGCTCTTCGTGCAGGTGCCCGCCGTGGCTGCGGCCCCGCGGATGGTCGACTACTGCCTGCGAAACCGGGACCACCTCACGCGCTGGGAGCCGCCGCGCTCCAACGAGTACTACACGCGGCGCTTCTGGGAGCAACAGTTCTCGGCCTCACGGGCCGAGTTCGAGCAGGGGCACAGCGTTCGATCGGTCCTCATCCGGCGCGACCCCGACGCTCCCCAGGGGGGCCGCTCGGGTCCGATCGTCGGCGTCATCAACCTGAGCCAGATCGTTCGGGGCGGATTTCAGGCCGGAATCGTCGGCTACAGCCTCGACAGCGAGCACCAGGGGCTCGGCTTGATGCGCGAAGGTCTGGAAAGGCTGATCGAGTACGCGTTCCTGGAACTCGGGCTGCACCGCGTCATGGCGAACTATCGGCCCGAGAACGAGCGCAGCGCGCGCGTTCTGGAGAGCCTGGGATTCGAGCGAGAAGGCTTTGCGCGCGAGTACCTTTACATCGACGGAGCGTGGCGCGATCACGTCTTGACGTCGCTCATCCGGCCCGACCGCGGGCTTCGGCATCGCTCCGCGACCTCGAACGAGTCGACGGAACAAGAAGAGGCCCGCCGGCGCTAACCGACGGGCCTCTTTGACTCGTGAGAGTCAGGATCCCCAGCACAGCTCATTGCTGTGCGCTGATGAGCCAGGAGTGAGTCCGAACCGAACGGAGAAATTGTCGGGCTCTTCGAAGTTCTCGCCGGCCGCCGCGAGGCGGGTCATCCAGCAAAGAAAAACCGCCCCTGATGGCGAACCATCAGGGGCGGCTGCTTCTCTCTTGGTGCAATCCCGGGCTCTCACCTCCGGAACTGCGATTCTCCACTCTCATTCAAGGCCTGCCTTTCTCAAGGGCGGACCAGGTTGTCCGGCGACTGCCTCGTGCGTCGGACACACATAGAAGCCAGGGACATCGGGAGACCGAACGGGAGGAATCGCGGTTTCAGGGAACCAGCTGATTTTCCGGGTCGAGGGAGCTGGGAGGGGTCGCTGGCAGCGCCCTGAAGTGAGAATCGAAACGGAGCCCTAACCGCGACCGAACAGAGAGACGGTCTCGGTCTTGCGGATGTCCTCTTCCTTGGTCCAGAGGATCTCACCGGTATCGATGTTCACCGCCTGCATGAAGAACTGGTAGTAGAGGTCCTTCTTCTTGGATCCGAGGCTCGCGATCGAGCGGCCCTTCTCCTTGTAGATGTCGGAGAGCACGCCGTAGATCCGGACGTCGGCGCCGAGCTGGTTGTTGCCCGCCTTCACCATGTCGTCGCGGACCTTGCCGCTGTTCTGGAAGCGGATCTCATCGGCGATCTCGTCCTGGCCGTCGGCTTCCCCGCCAGCGACGAAGCGGAACTTGCCGCTCTCCTGGAGGTTCGACTGGATGCGGCGCGAGATCTGATCGAGGTTGATGTGCTCGCGCGTCTCGTTCTTGATGCCGCCGAACACCGCGATGATGCGCTTGTCCTCTCCCTTGCCCGAGGCGTCGAGGTAGTCGAGGCTGCGGTTGTCGAGAAGCGACTTGGTCATGCGGTCGGCGAACGCCTGGAGATCGGTCGAGCCGTAGTCGATCGTGAGCGTCTCGACCTTGTCAGGATCGCCGTAGTCGACCGAGTTGCAGGCGGACGTGAAGCCGGCGCCGAGGGCGACGAGGGCGAGGAGAGGGAAAGTCTTCATGGCTTGGGTGCGTCGAACGGGATCCGACGGCAGGAGGGTCGTAACGGTGACGTGGATGGACTTCAGGGGGCCGGTGACGCGGGTCCAATGACAGCTGCAGTCGCTGGCTCGATGCGCTCTCCGCCGACGACGTGGGCGACGAGGCCGCTGTCGAGGGCGCGCGCGAGGACGAACATGGTCTCGCCTTCCAGAAGCTGGTACGTGCCGAGGTCGACGGTGGCGCCGCCGACTTCGCTGAGCTGGATGAAGGTCGGCTCGTTCGGGGGGAGAAACGCGCGGGCGGCGGCCCAGCTATCGGGGAGCGTGCGCCAGGCGCGGAGGTCGGCGCGCTCGGTCGTGACCGTGAAGACGTCCGCGAGCAGGCCGAGGGCGGTGCCCCGCTTGTTGTCGCGCATCTGGTCGGCGAGCTGGCGCTTGAGGAGTCCGCGGCCGGCCGAGCGGGCCGTGATCAGCGCGATGCGGTCGTCGAGGTTCTTCCGGGCGACCTGGGAGACGTTCTCCACGACGGAGGTGCGGACGCGGGTGCTGGTCTCGGGGAAGCCCAGTTCGAGGGCCGAGGTGGGCGCGCGGCCCTGGGCGAACTTCGGGACCGCCATCGAGAACACCCCCCCGGGCAGCGGGATATCGAGCTTGAATTCCTGCTTGGCGGGGCCGATGCCGAGGCCCGCTATGACGACGACGCTGGGCCAGTCCTTGGGGACATCGGCGCCCTCGCCCCATTGCTGCTGAAACCGGGCGAGGTCGTCGCGGCGGTTCTCGCTCTTTGCGAGGCGCAGGAGCGCGCTGGAGACCAGGGAGCCCCCGAGGTTCTTGTCGGCCAGACGCTGGTAGTCGATGTAGGCCTCACCGGGCTTGCCGATGAGCTCGTAGGCCAGCGCGGAGAGCAGGTGCCCGATCCCGCCGGCGGCGTACTCGGTCTCGTAGAGCTCCTCCTCGGTGGTGAGGATCTCGTCGACGCGGCGCGCTTCGACGAGGACGTCCTCGGCGCGACCCTGCGCGAGGTAGGACATGCCGAGCATGGCATGGAGCATGACGCGCTCGTACCCCTCGCCGTCGTAGTCCGCCTGGCCCTCGTTGAGCGCCAGGGTGGCGATGGATTCGCGCAGGGAGTTGAGGCCGAGGGCGGCGCGGTCATCGATGCTCTCGGAGGCAGCCTGGGCCCTGTGGAAGTGCGACAATGCGGCCTCGAAATCCCCTTCGACGAAGGCTGCCATGCCCGCTTCGGCCCCCGAGAGGAAGGCGGAGCCCGTGGTGTCCGTGTTCGCGAATCCCTGCTCGGCGGCCGCGAAGTCCCCTCTCTCGAAGGCGCTCAGGGGCGCGGAGACTCGGTCGTTGTAGGACTGACAGCCGACGAACGCCGCTCCGAGGAGCAACGCAGCGAAGGTCCGTACGCCCCGGGGGGGCGTCGGTGCGGTCGGTGGGGAGACGTTCAGCAACGGGGCAAGCCTGACGAGGCCGGGGAAGCGGATGGGCTCCGGCCGGGTATGTAGGGCGCTGAGGGGCGCCTTTCGTGTGTTGTGTCGGCAGATTCCGGGGGAGAGCGGATTTCTTTCTCGGATTCAACCGTGGGCGGGTGCCTGGGGACGGCTTTGGCCCCTGGCCCAGGACCCGGACGCAGGCCCCGGACGCAGGCCCCGGAGTTTTCGCGAGGGATGTGGCCCTGACCCCCTATCCTCTCGGGCCCATGAAGATCAGTGCATTTTCATTCCTGCGGAACGGCGCCAAGCTCCACTACCCGATCGTGGAATCCATTCGATCGGCGCTGCCCCTCGTCGACGAATTCGTGATCGCGCTCGGGGATTCGGACCCCGAGGACGACACGAGGGCGCGGATCGAGGCCATCGGCTCCCCCAAGATCGTGCTCTTCGACACGGTCTGGGACCTGGAGAAGTACCCGAGGGGCATGGAGCACGCGCACCAGACGGACCTCGCCAAGGAGAGGTGCTCGGGCGACTGGCTCCTCTACCTGCAGGGTGACGAGGTCCTCCACGAGGACGACCTGGAGACGATCCGGGCCTCCGCCACCCGCTGGCACAACGACGAGCGCGTGGAAGCGATGCTCTTCGACTACCTCCACTTCTGGGGAGACTACGATCACGTCCACGACAGCCACACCTGGTACAAGCAGGAGGTCCGCCTGATCCGCAACCGCCCGGACATCCACAGCTTCAAGTCGGCCCAGAGCTTCCGTCGGATCCCGAACTTCGACGGCGTCTCCTACCGGGAGAAAGCGGGGACGGAAAAGCTGGTCGCGGTCCACTCGGGCGCCCGCATCTTCCACTACGGCTGGGTGCGGCCCCCCGAAGCGATGCAGAAGAAGCGCGTCTACTTCGAGGTCAACCACCAGGGCCAGCGCAGCGCCGCCCACCTGGAAAGCTCCGAGCCCGCCGCCTTCGACTACGGCCCCCTCAGCCGCGTCCCCCGATACGACGGCACCCACCCCGCCGTGATGAAGGACCGAATCGCCTCGCTGGACTGGCACCCTCACCTTCGCGAGCACCCGGCCCCCGACGAAACGCGCCCCCTGCACGACCACGAGGCCTTCCGAGACCGAGCGATCACGTTCCTGGAACGAACCCTCTTCGGAGGCCGCCACCTCTTCGCCTCGCGCAACTACAAGATGCTCCCAGGCCTCTCCCTCCCAAGAAAGCGCAACCCCCCCACCCCACGCCCCTGACCCCCCAACCCGACACGTCCGGACCAGGTGCATCCGTTCCGATACGTTCGGACCAGGTCCGAACGTATCGGAACGGATGCACCTGGTCCGGACGTATCGGAATAACTGCACCTGGTCCGGACGTGTCGGGTTGGGGGGGTCGGTACCATGCGGGGGATGACAGTGCGGAAGCAGGAGCCGGTCTCCGGGGAGGAGTGGCAGCGGTTGCGCAAAAGGGCCGTTCGGACCAGCCTCTTCGTTGCAGGGGTTCTCGCGTTGACCAAGCTCGGAGCGGCCGTGCTTTCAGGGTCCGTCGCGGTGCTTTCTTCCCTCGCCGATAGTCTTTCCGACGTGGCGGCCTCCGGGCTGGCGCTCTGGACCGTCGAGGTCGCTCACCGGCCTGCGGATGAAGAGCACCGCTTCGGGCACGGGAGGGCGGAAGCGCTCTCCAGCCTCGTCCAGGCCGCGCTCGTGGCGGCTTCGGGTGTTTTCGTTCTCTCCTCGGGGATCTCGAGGTTCCTGGAGCCGCACGCTCTGACGCACACGAACACGGCGATCGCCGTCATGGTTCTGTCCATGGCTGGCAGCGCGTGGATCGTCGCCGTCCAGGCCAGAACCCTCCGGCGCGTCCAGTCCGTCGCGATCCAGGCCGACAGCCTCCACTACAAGGGAGACCTCGCCGCCAATGCCTCCGTGATCGTGGCCATCCTCATCGCCGACCTGGAAGGGATGGGATGGTTCGACCCTCTCGTGGGCGCGCTGATCGCCAGCTACCTCTTCATCGCCGCGATATCCATCATCCGCCGCTCCGTCGACCAGCTCATGGACCGCGAGCTACCGGAGTCCGTACGGGAAGAGATCGGCGCGATCATCGACGCCGACCCCGAGACGCGCGGCTACCACGACCTCCGGACCCGTTCCCTCGGCACCGGATCCCTTCGGAGCGGCGCCCACATCGAACTCCACCTGGAGCTCGACGGACACCTGGACCTCAACGAAGCCCACGACATCACCGATCGAGTGGAACAGGCCCTCCATGACGCCTTCCCCCGCTCACAGATCACGATCCACACGGAGCCCTTCGGCCTGGAAGATGATCGCCTCGATCACATCGTCCAGGCCGAGGCCTGAGCCCCGTTGGGATCGCTACCAGCCCCACTGAAGAGCCAGAGCGTTCGTGCGGCCCAGAGGCACGGCGGCTCCAGTGTCCCGGAAGACCGCTTGCAGGGTCCACGTCGATCCCGGGAACCAGGAGGCTGCGTAGGGAGCGTTCGTCACGTCGAGTTCGGTCTCGGCCAGACCGTCGAGTCTCGTGAGCGTCGGCTGACCCAGTCGGAACTCGCCCTGGTTCCCGAGGCAAAGACCGTTCGTCCCTGTGGGGCTCGAGTGGGTCCCCGCTGCGGCCAGGAAAAGACACAGGGATCCGGGCAGACCGTCGTAGACCTGGAGCCACATGTCGTCATTGATCAGCGAGAGCGAGCCGTCGAGCTGAAGTCGTGCCGACTTTCCTCCCGAGTGCAAGGGCGCGGGACAGTAGCTCAAGGCGTCGCCCGCAGAACCCCGGTAGATCCAGACCTGACCCGATTGCGGCCCCCCTTCGCTATCCTGAGCCCAACCGATCGCGAGTTCGTCAAGCCCGTCCCCATCCAGGTCTCCGATCAGAAAGCCCTCGGCGAATCGGCGAATGGTCGACTCGGTCTGCCCCAGGGGTGTCGCGTCAACTAGGACCTCTCCCGTATAGCCGCTGATCACCGTCACGGCCCCGAAGCCTGAGGAATCGAGGTATCTGTATCGTTCAGGAGAGCCCACCACCAGGTCCTCATAGCCGTCTCCGTTGAAGTCGCCACCGGAATGCATGTACAGGCCGAACTTACCGATGTCGTGGTTGACATAGTTGATACCGAGCATCTCGAACTGTCTTGGAAATGGCTCGTCCACGCGCCGCAGGAAGGCCCCGGTTCGGCCCGACCTGAATTCAAGGAACCCGCGCCCACTCGAATTGCCACTGCTGTTACCTGCAGGTGCGCTCACCGCGAAGTCTCGTACCCCGTCCCCATCGATGTCAGAGAGAGCGGCCATCGCCCAGGTATAGAACGACGCGCCCAAGCAACGGCACCCCCCATCTGCGTGGATCGTGTAGAGGGTCGAGAAGTCCGCCATGGAGACGGCCCTGACTTCGTCGTTGAAGAAGAAGTCGCCGATCAAGAGGTCGGCGATGCCGTCACCATTCAGGTCCCCGCTCGACGCCACGGAGAGAGAGCCGGCCCCGAAACTGGTGAACTCCATGACCAAGACCCCCGAGGGGCCGAGGTGAATTCCTATTCGCTCGGCTCCACTGCGCTCTGCTACGGCCACGTCGTCAAATCCATCACCGTTGATGTCTCCTAGCGGCACCACAGTACCGCCGTATCCGAAGATCGCCACCCCAGTTGAAAGGCCAGCGATGGTTGCGCCACTCCAGAGATCGGCCACTTCGATCGAGTTGACGGGGCTCGTTCGGACCAGATCCTCCCGCCCATCACCGTTGAAGTCCCCCACCAGAACGACGTTGTCGCCGAACGGGCCCGGGATCAAGCTGGTGTAGCGCGGAGCAAGTAGTGCCCCGTTCAGGCCAGACCGAAACTCGTACCAGCCGCTGAACTCGCGGTTCTTCAACCCTACCAATATGTAGTCGTCGAAACCGTCGCCGTTCACGTCCCCTAAGGGCCGTGAGAACGCCAGGGCGTCCCCAGTGACCCCGCCATTCTGAAGCGGTATCGAGGCCCCCATGTGCTCTCGCAAGAGCCGCTGCCCCGAAGCGATCGGGACGCAAACGGTCCAGATGCCAGCGGCGATCAGCGAAATGGACAAGGACGTTCTGCAGAGCTGCATGCGGAGATTCATAGCGAAGTGTACACGCGAAGGGCATGACGGTGGTCGCAGACATAGAGCAGGCGCTCTCCCGTTGCTACCACCTTGCGAAGATGACGGGTCAACGGCTCTTGAATGTCGTCGATCACGGAGTCCTCCACGAGACTGACCGCGCCTCCGGGACTCATGGTGGCCCTGAAGACAACCACCCCGCGCCGCTGAACGGCGACTTAGATCACGACTCCCTCCGGCTGCACGTCGATCACGACGTCTCGGATGTTGGACATCAGGAGATCCTGCATCGGCAAGGTGGACGACGCGCTGGGAATGGCGCCAGCTTGAGCCGTGATCAAGTCCCGCGGATTCGTGAAGTCGAAGAACTGAACCAGACCATCCTCGAAGTGATCCGCAAAGACAGCGCTGCTGCCGCTGGGAAAGAACGCCGACGCGGTGGGCAAGAACTCCTCAAGCTTCCTGTAGTCCGGAAGCGCGCCGAGCGTTCCGGCCTTCGGAGAAGGCATCTCTTCGGCTTCAAGGCTCAGCGTTCCGCAAGGGACCGCGAGCACCCAGCCTTTGTCGAAAGACGAACGGGGCGCGGGTTGCACGCATACCATGCGGGGTGCCCAGGTCTTGAGACGCTGCCGATAGAGCATGGGCCTCGTTGGCTGATTGAACCAGTCCTTGGCAGCGTCGTACTCCGCTTGGCTGAAGCCCGGCTGCCCAACATAGGCCGGGAACTGATTGAACTCGGGATGGGTGTTGAGCAGGAACCAATCAAAGGCGTTTGCAGGACTGCCTTCCGCCAGCTTTGCTCCGGGAAGCACGTTGGCCAAGTCAGCCATGAGTAGATCACGCCGACAGAAAGAGAGCCCGTCCGGCGTCTCCTGACGGAAGCAGAAGAGAAACTCTGCCCCAACGAACTCTCCGTAGCCAGGATCGCAAGCCGTCACCCTTGCCTGAATCCACTGGTCGTAGCGCGGACTTACTATTCCACCCATATAGAGCTCTCGACCCTTCTCCGTCCATCGACCTGCTGGCCTCTCCACGAACTTCAGGACTTCCAAGAGCACCGGTGGGCCGGACGAAAAAGGAGTCACATGCTGTTCAACGATCTTGAGGTCGGGTGGGTTCTTCGTGCCCGCTGGAGGAGCAGGAACCGTCGGACGACCCTCACCGATCAGAAACTGAGTATTGGCGACAGTCCCGAGCCACTGGCTCTCCTGCTGGAGCGTGAGCCCACCTGCGAAGGTGAAGTCGTCACCATCCGGAGCCATGGCATCGTAGATCACGTCGATCGAGCGGCTCCCTGGAGTTCCGCTGAGGTAGGGGACCCCCTCCCGCGGAATTCCATCGTTGATAGACGTCTGGATCAGATCAGGGTCGAGAAGAGAATGGCCCAGGCCGAACGTCCTGCGCCCGGCGAGATGCTTGAGTGGACGAATGGCCGTCAGTGGAGTGCTGGTCGTGGGGATCGGTGATACGTCCACCGAGGTCATGCAGTACGACTTGGTCGTCAGTTGGCCTCCAGCCTGACCGTTGAGGTTCACGGCCGATGTTTGCGCGTGGACGAACTCGATGTTGTCCGTCCCCGTCGCGCCCATCTGATTGGACTGAACCTTGGGAACGAACAGGTGCGTGCCACCGTCCAAGAGGGATGTGTGCGCCGTGACCGAAAGGCCCCCGCCCGCGCCCTGGGGGAAGTAGCCCACCCTGTAGATATTGGTCCTTGCTCCCACCTGGCCGTACGTGCTGAAAATGTTGGTCACAGCCCCATAGTCGAGGAAGTCCGTGTAGGAGAAGCCCTCGAGCTGTCGCGGCGGATCGACCGCCAGGGGTACTGGATAGCACGTCGCCACCAGGTGAAGGCCCAGCGTCGGTGAGTCCAGAACATCCATCTCCCGCGGGTAGTAGAGGTAGTCTTGTAGGGAGTTGGAGCCTCCGGCGGCGATCCCGCCGAACGCATCCTCCAGCAGCACCATGGTCTCCGGCCAGGCACCACGATTGACGAGGTCCGTGGCCGTCAAGCCTGTCCCCTGAAACGGAACGACTTGGCCTTCGTGATGATCGATGGGCATCTGGTCGCTCCACACAGCGGGGTCTGCGATGTCGAACACCAGGAACCCGAGCCGCTCCGCCGCCGCGTAGAGCTTATGCCCGTGGCTCTGGTCCTGCCCGTCCGGGACATCACGATGACTCGTCAGGCAGAACACCGGAGGCGGCTCGCTACGCTCAACCACGCCGGATCCAGGTACCAAGGGGTCCCCGAGCATGACATTGATGAACTCGAAGTTGTTGCACACCGCCTGCGTCGAGCCCGTGCCGGTCGTCGCGTAGTGCGACGCATCGCCGAAGCGTGGTCCCCACGCCACGGTCCCCGCTGGCGTCGCGCCGCTGCTGACATCGCTGGCACGCAGGCGAACTCGCACGATACCGTCCGTCATCATGGCGACATAGACGTAGAGCTCTGTCGGCGCCCCAGCAGGCTGGTCGATCTCCAGGTCCGTCGCGAAACTTCGATACACCTGGGAAGGCCCAGGCAGAGCTGGAAACACATCGGGGTTGCGATTCAGAACCACCGTGTAGTCGGGTTCGATTTCGTTCCCCGTCTCGCCGGAGGATCCCGGAGCCCCCAGTACGGCTCTGACCTTCTCGATCTCGTAGAGCCGCAGGTGGCTCTGCTGGCGCTTGGCGAAGATCGCCGCCACGTAGGTCTGACCGCCCAGCTCGAGAATGCCGACGTCGTTGCAGTAGCGGTTGCTGAACTGCAGGGTCGCGACACCCGCGCCAGAGTCGTCGACTCGTCCCACCCGATTGGGGCCTGGCCCGATATCGCCATCGACCATCCAGAGCCCATTCTTGCCGGCGGCCATGAACACGTAATTTCGGTAAGCCGCCCCCTCTGTGGTGAGCGTGTATCCGTTCCCGAAGTCAGCGTCGGGATCCACAGCCATTCTCACGGCGCTGACGCCGAACTGGCCAAGGGTGAACTCTTTGACTGGATTCGCGAAGTTGTCCGACGGTGTTCCGGGGGCGGCGGCCGGCTCGATGGCGATCATCGTCGCTCCCTCGATGCAGAACAGATACTTCCCGTCCGCCGTACCGGTCATGGGACCCTTGGATCATTTTTCGATATTTCTAGTTTTATCGAACTATAGAGGGGGACCGACGGAGCTAGAAGAGGGCCATGACGATCGAAGACCTCTGCCAGCGCATGGCCGCACTCGGGAATCCCTCGAGGATGGAGATCTATCGCCTGCTCGTCCGCGCGGGGCGACCCGGCCTTTCCGTCGCCAGCGTCCAGGAGAGAGTGGGCATCCCGGCGTCGACCCTCTCCCACCATCTGCGCAGGCTCGTCGAGGTGGGACTCGTCCTCCAGGAGCGGACGGGCACCACGCTCCTCTGCAGCGCCGACTTCGCGGTCATGGAGGCCACCTTCGCCCTCTTCGCGGCCGAGTGCTGCGCCGACGAACCCGAAACCAGCCGATGCGACACTTCCTCCGGTAAGTGCTGCTAATGGCACCACCGACACGGATCAAAATGAACACACATCAAGACACGCAAGACGCCGTTCGCAAGGGTTACGCCCACGTCGCCCAGGCCGGACTTAGCAGCGCCCACGAGGGAATCGCCGGGATCGCCGAGGCCTTTGGCTACTCGAGGGAGGAGCTGGAGAGCATCCCCGCGGAGTCCAACATGGGGCTCTCGTGCGGCAACCCCGTCGCGATGGCCTCGATCCGCCCCGGCGAGACCGTCCTCGACCTCGGCTCCGGCGGTGGGCTCGACGTATTCCTCGCTTCGCGGGCCGTCGGCCCGACGGGGAGAGCGATCGGCGTTGACATGACCGGCGAGATGGTCAGCCTCGCGCGGGCAAACGCCGCAAAGGGCGGCTACGAGAACGTCAAGTTCCACCTGGCCGAGATCGAGGCGATGCCGCTCCCCGACCACTCGGTGGACTGCGTCATCTCCAACTGCGTCATGAACCTCTGCCCTGACAAGGACGCGGCGCTGGCCGAGGTCTACCGCGTCCTGAAGCCCGGCGGCCGCCTCGCGATCTCCGATATCGCACTGAAGAAGGCCTTGCCCGCCGAGATCGAGAAGGAGGTCGCCGCCTGGACCGGCTGCATCGCTGGCGCTGTGACGATCGACCAGAACCGCGACGCGCTCGCACGCGCGGGCTTCGGTGAGGTCGTCGTGCAGGATGCGGGCAGCGACCTGAACGCCTACCGCGAAGGCGGACATGCCGCGTGCTGCGGCCCGGAGTCAGAAGGCGACATGAGCGCGAACGTAGAGGCCGCGGGAGCGACCGCCTGCTGCGCTCCTCCTGCCGGAACGAGCGTCTCGGCGACCTCGTGCTGCGCACCGGAGCCCGCGAGCGCCCAGCCGTCGTACCACGAAACGATGGGCGAACTGCTCGACCGGTTCGACGTGAACGAGTACGCGGCCAGCGTCAAGATCTGGGCCGTGAAGGCGTAAGAGCCCGACCCGCCAGCTACCGTGGCGACTCGTCGTCCTCGGACGGCGGGCCGGTCCACTTGCCGAGCTTCTTCGGAAGGCTGCGCTGATTCTTGCGCAGCCACGCCGTCCATTCGCTCTGGGCGTTCTCCCCGTACTCGGGCGTCTCCTCGATCTCGAGCCGGTTCGCAAAGGTCTTCAGCGCGAAGTGAATTTGACGCCGCTTGGAGTCGTCCATCTGCGAATCGAACTGCTTGATCACCGACTCCGCCGCGTCTTTCGTGCCGAGATAGAGCAACGCCCGGCAGGCCGACAGGGCCACCGGCTCCCCCTTCATCTCGTTCGGAAACGCGTTCAGAAGTCCGGCCAGGGCATCGACGACGCGGTCGTCCCGGAGGCCCTGCCCGACGCCGACGGCCGTCTCCAGCACGTCCATCGCAGCGCCTGCGTCTCCGTGCTCCTGATTCGGCCCGGTCATGTCGGCGACCAGGGTCCACATGTGTCCCTTGAACCACTTCAATCGTTCCACGTAGGCGGTGACGGCGGTCTCGGGATGCTGCCGGTCCGCGAGCAGCCTGAAGGCCTCGCGCTGCACCACGAGCTTGTCGTCCTCGAGGGCGGCTGCGAGGACCTCGGCGGCCTCCTTGGAGGGCGCGTTCTCATGCTCGCGCGCGAGCGCCGCCACCTCCCGAAGGGCGCGCATTCGCACCTCCACGTCCTCCGATTCGAGGTCCGGCTCGAGGCGATCGATCACTTCCTTGTCGTGGGCGCGATGGGCCTTGCAGATCTTGCCCTTGCCGCAGTCTTCGCAGACGTCGGCAAGCGCAGCAGCCGCGGGCGCGTGAACCCAAGAAGACGACCCGGGCGCGGCGAGAGCCGGTCCTGCGGGCAAGCTCGCGCCGAAGACGAGAAGGGCGATAGAAGGAGAGATCATGGCACTCTGACGGTTCGTTCGAGCCTGGCAGGCGGGATATTCGTCGGCTCGACTTCCACGCCGACGGCCCCACAGTCTAAGGGCCCAAAGCCCCTCGTTCGGCGAGAATCAGGGTGAGCAAATGCCGCACCCGATCTACTTGGCCAGCCTCCGAAACCGTAGAGTCTTCCCCCATGGCCCAAGCCCAATCCGGCGCCGCTCTCTCCAAGGAGCTCCGTCTGCTCGACGTCTATGCCCTCGCCACGGGCGCCACGCTCTCGGCGGGCCTCTTCCTTCTCCCGGGAATCGCCGCGGCCCAGGCAGGCGTGGCCATTCCGCTGTGCTACCTCATCGCGGCGATCCCACTCGTCCCCGCCGTGATGTGCAAGGTCGAGCTCGCCACCGCGATGCCGAAGGCCGGCGGGACCTACTACTTCCTCGACCGCAGCCTCGGCCCGCTCGCCGGCACCGTCGGCGGCCTCGGGACCTGGCTCGCGCTCATCCTGAAAACCGCCTTCGCGCTGGTCGGCCTCGGCGCGTACGTGTCCCTGTACCTCGAGCCGAGCCCGATCCTCACCAAGTCGATCGCCATCGGCTTCGCGCTGGCCTTCGGCACGCTGAACATTCTTGGAGCCAAGAAGACCGCCGTCTTCCAGAAGCTCCTCGTCGGCGGCCTCCTGATCATCCTGACGGTCTTCTCCGTCCTCGGCGTACCCGAGATCGACTTCGGCGCGTTCAAGAATTTCTTCGCCGCTGGCTCGGACTCGCTGATCGCCACCGCGGGCACCGTCTACATCAGCTACGTCGGCGTCACGAAGGTCATCAGCGTCGCGGAGGAGATCAAGAACCCCGAGAAGACGCTGCCGCGCGCCGTGCTCCTCTCCATGATCACGGCGGTCGTGGTGTATCTCCTCACGACCACGATCATGGTCGGCGTCGTGCCGATGGCGGAGCTCGCAGGCAACGAAACGCCCATGGCCGCGGCCGCGAGCAAGATCGCAGGATCGTTCGGTAAGGCCGTCATCAGCGTCGCCGCCGTTCTCGCGTTCTTCTCCGTCGCGAACGCAGGCATCCTCAGCGCCTCTCGCTACCCGATGGCCATGGCCACGGACCGCCTCGTGCCCGGCGGACTGGCGAAGCTGAGCGGACGCGGCACGCCCGCGCGCTCGATCGTCCTCTCCGTCTCGATCATCATCGTGATCGTCGCGTTCCTCGATCCGCTCAAGATCGCGAAGCTCGCGAGCGCGTTCCAGCTCCTGATCTTCGCGCTCCAGTGCCTCGCCGTCATGGTGATGCGCGAGAGCGGCCTGAAGTCCTACGACCCGAGCTTCCGCGCGCCCTTCTATCCGTGGCTGCCGCTCTTCGGACTCCTCGCTCCGTTCTTTCTGATCGCCGCCATGGGCACCCTGCCGGTGCTCTTCAGCCTGGGCCTCATCGCGGGCGGCGTCGGCTGGTACTGGACCTATGGGCGCGAACGCGTCGATCGTCGCGGCGCCGTCTTCCACGTCTTCGCCCGCCTCGGTGAACAGCGCCACGAGGGCCTCGACACCGAACTCCGCGGCATCCTGAAGACGAAGGGCCTGCGCGACGAGGACCCGTTCGATCAAGTGGTCTTCAGCTCGACCGTGATCGACGTCCAGGCCTCGGTGCCGTTCGACACCTTGATCGATCGGGCCGCCAGCGCGCTCCATGCGCGCACCGGACGCGATGCTTCGCTGTTCGTCCAGGGCTTCACGGAGGGCACCAAGACAGGCGCCACGCCGGTGGCCAAGGGCGTGGCCCTTCCGCACATGCGCATCGAAGACTTCGGCGATCCCTGCCTCGTTCTCGTGCGCGCCCACGAGACCATCGAGATCAAGGGCGGCGACGTCTTCGGGAACCAGACCACCCCGGAACAGGTTCACGCGATCTTCTTCCTCGTCAGTGACGCGTCGGATCCCGGCCAGCACCTGCGGATGCTCGCCAAGCTGGCGAGCCGCATCGACGAGGAGGACTTCCTCGACGGCTGGCTCGGCGCGCGGAACGAAGTGCAGCTACGCGAGGTGTTCCTCCGCAACGAGCGCTACCTGTCGATCAAGCTGGAGGATGGATCGCCCGCCGCCTCACTCGTCGGCAAGTCGATCGAGCAGCTGGAGCTGCCGGAGGACAGCCTCATCGCGGCCATTCGCCGCGACGGGGCCACGATCATGCCGCGCGCCAGCTCCGTTCTGCAGCCGGGAGATCGGCTGATCGTGATCGGAGAGTCGCGCGCCATCACCCAGCTTCGCGAGCAGTTCGGACGCAAGGACGCGCCAGCGGCCTGACGGACGCTTGCCGCCAGTGACGATGAGCGAAGGATTGCAGGATAGCACCGAAGGCGCCGCCACGATGAAGAAGGATCGAAGCTGGATCTGGCTTGCGGTGATCACGTTGGTCGCGCTCGTGATTCGCACGGGAATGATCGAGCTCGTCGGGGACGCCACGAACTTCCGCGTCGCCGAGAAGAACCCGCGCCCGCTCATCTGGGAATGGGGCTACGAGCAGGGCGCCATCTCGCAGTCGCTCGCCGACGGCGACGGCTTCCGCGATCCGTTCCTGAAGGAGTCGGGCCCGACCGCATGGGCGGCGCCGCTCTACCCCATGCTGGTGGCGACGCTCCTGCGCATCACGGACGGACCGAGCTGGAGCACGGCCGTGGCCCTCGCACTGATCCAGGCGCTGAGCGCCGCCCTCACGTGCGTCTTTCTGTTCAGACTGGGGCGCGTTCTGCACTCAGAAGCGCTCGGGTTGCTCGCAGCGGCCGCGTGGGCGCTGCATCCGATGGCCGCCTACCTGCCCGTCGCGCTCGTCTGGGACTCCACGTTCGTCGCGCTGGGGATCACCTGGTTCCTGGCGAACCTGGCGGAGTCGGTCTGCGAACGCGGACTCGAGCCCATCTCGGCGCGAACGGGCGCGGGCCTCGGGCTACGCTTCGGGCTGGTGTTGCTCGTGAATCCAGCGCCGCTGGCGCTCGTTCCCATGATCGCAGCCTTCGTGGCGCTGCGGCAGACGTCGATGGATTGCGTCCGCCGTGCGCTCCCAGCACTCGGCGGGTTCGCGCTCGCTGCTGCGGCGATCACTGCCCCGTGGACCGTCCGCAACGCCCTCGTCCTCGGCTCGCCCAACATCCGCACGAACCTCGGCGTCGAGTTCATGGTCGGAAACAACGACGACGCCACCGGCCCCTTCAACGGACACCTCCATCCCGCCTACAACGCGGACGAGTTCGCGAGGTACGTCGAACTCGGCGAGGTGGCCTACAGCGCGGAATGCCGCGATCGCGCCATGGACTGGGCACGGCGGAATCCCGCGCGCTTCGCGGGGCTCACGCTGGAGCGCTTCCAGCGCTTCTGGATCGGTCCTGACCCCCGCGCGAAGGTCTACCTCGGGATGGGGAACGAACAAAAGCGCGACTGGCAGGGCTGGATCAAGTACGCCTCCCATGCGCTCGCCGGGGTCCTGGGAATCCTGGGCTGCCTCCTCTGGAAGAGCCCCGTGCGCGGCTCCGCCTGGATCCCGCGCGGTACGCTCCTGCTCTTCCCGGCGGTGTACTACCTCACGCACGTCTTCGAGCGCTACCGGTTCCCGATTGAGCCGATCGTCACCCTGGCGGCGGCGGCGCTCGTCCTGCGCATCATGCGATGGAGACGGTGATCGCGAAGTTGTCCTCGCCACCGGGCTGATCGCGCACGCCGTTGAGGGCCATGCGCCCCAGCCCACGGGCCAGCGCTTCGACGTCCGCGCCCACGCGAGCGACCATCTCGCCGATGTCCTCGGGCTGAATCGAGAGCTCTGGATGGCCGTAGTGACACTCGGTGACGCCATCGGTGCAGGCGATGAGGACCTGGCCCCGGGCCACCGCGGCATCGAAGTAGCTCGAAGGCGGAACCCCAAGACTGTAGAGATCCCACGGCGCTGCGTAGTGCCTCGACGGGCTGTCGAGCCGCTGCACGCTATCGCCCGGCCCCACGAGAAAGAGGGCCGAATCACCGATCGAGAAGCCCTGGATCCGACCCGCCGCCCGATCGAGCGCCGCCATCAGAATCGTGGAGCGTGACTTCCCCAGGCTGGCGCGGCCGCGCCACGCCTGCGCCATCTTTCCGAACGCCTGGATCGGCTCCAGGCCGGGACCGGCGTGATCGTAGATCTCCCCGAGGGAAGCCACGAAGGCGCGGCTCGCTTCGACCCCGTAGTGACCGTCCGCCACGATCTGAATCGCGATGTCGCCGTCATCGAAGAGGTAGAGCGCGTCCTCGTTCGGCGCCGCCTCGGGCTTCTTACGCTTGATGGCGAGATCGGTGCCCACGCTGATCGCGCAGGCGGACCCGTCGGCGACGGTCTTCACCGCAATTTCCCCCGGCTTCACGTGGGAGGGGCCAAAGAGGGCAATCGAAGGCGTCGAGGGGTCGTTCATGGCGCTGTGGCTGGTATTCTAACCGCTTGTCCGCCTGAGCGTCCGCACTCCGCCCAGCCCCACCATGCCCCCCACTTCGCCCCCAACCGCCGTGACTCCCTCACCCCAGACCTCCCCATCTGGCTCTGGCAAGACGAAGGTCACGATGATGGACCAGTTCAACGCGGCCAAGAAGGAGGCCGGGGACGCCATCGTCTTCTTCCGGATGGGCGACTTCTACGAGCTGTTCGGCACGGACGCCGAGGTGGCCAGTCGCGAGCTGGGGATTGCCCTTACCTCGCGATCGAAGGGCGCCGATGCGATGCCGATGGCGGGCGTGCCCGTGAAGTCGATGGAGCCGTACCTCATGCGGCTCGTGCGCGCCGGTTTCAAAGTCGCCGTCTGCGAGCAGATGAGTGACCCGAGGACGACCAAGGGCATCGTCGACCGGGGGATCGTTCGCGTGGTGACCGCGGGGACGATCACCGAGGAAGACGAACTCGACGCGCGAAGCAGCAACTACCTCGCCGCCCTCATGGTCGACGGCAAGCGCGCCTCGGTCGCGTACGTCGACCTCTCTACCGGGCGCGCCGCAGCGAGCGCGGACCTCGACCTCGCTCGCGTCACTGACGAGATCGCGCGCATCGCTCCGGCCGAACTGCTCGTCCCCGAGGACCTGCCGCGCACCGCTCCGGATCTCGCGGAGGCGCTCCAGCTCGACCTCGGCCCGCGCATCACGTGGCGCGAGCCGTGGCACTTCTCCCGGGAGTCGGCGCTCCGCGTTCTCAAGGATCAGTTCCGCGTCGGCACGCTCGAAGGATTCGGCTTCGACGACCAGGATCTCGCGGTCTGCGCCGCAGGCGCGGCGATCGACTACGCGCGCGAGACCCAGCGCGGCGGCTGCGACCACCTGCTGCGGCTGGAGAAGATCGACACGGGCCAGCACCTCGTCCTCGACCGCGCGACGCGCTCGTGCCTGGAGCTGACGCAGACCCAGCGCGGAGCGCGGCGCGAGGGATCGCTGCTCGACGCGATCGACTCGACCCTGACGCCGATGGGCGGACGAATGATGCGCGACTGGCTGTTGAGCCCGCTGCGCGACGTGGAGCGAATCGTCTACCGCCAGCGCGGCGTCGCCGAGTTCGTGGACGGACCGTTCCTGCGGGAGGACGTGCGCTCGCTCCTGAACGGCGTGCTCGATATCGAGCGGCTCGTCGCCAAGCTCTCGACGGGGCGCGTGAACGCCAGGGACCTGAACGCACTGAGCGGATCGCTCCGCATCGTCACGCCGCTTCGGACGAAGATCGCTGGCGTGTATTCGAAGGCGCTCGGCGATCTCTCGGACGCGCTCGATCCGCTGACCGAGGTCGTGGAGTCGATCGACATGACGATCGTCGAGTCGCCGCCGATGACGATCAAGGAGGGCGGCGTGATCGCGGCGGGCATCAGCTCGGATCTCGACGAGCTGCGGCAGATCGCGGGCGACGGCAAGGCGTGGATGGCGCGCTTCCAGGGCGACGCGATCGAGCGCTACGGGATCCCCGGTCTCAAGATCGGCTTCAACTCGGTGTTCGGCTACTACCTCGAGGTTCCGCGGGGCCAGGTCAAGCAGGTGCCCACGGACTTCGTCCGCAAGCAAACGCTGAAGAACGCTGAGCGCTACATCACGCCCGAGCTCAAGGAGTTCGAGGACAAGGTCCTGCGCGCCGAAGAGCGCGCAAAGGACATGGAGTACGAGATCTTCAACGCGCTGAAGGACCAGGTCGCCGCGGAGATCCCGAGGATCCTCGGGACCGCGCGGTCGCTGGCGGAGATCGACGTGCTGGCGGGCCTCGCGCAGACCGCGGCGACCCAGCGCTACTGCGCTCCGACCGTGGACGGGGGTGACACGATCGAGATCAAGGACGGTCGCCACCCGGTCATCGAAGCGATGCAGAAGGACGTGACCTTCGTGCCCAACGACACGACGCTGGACCGCAAGAAGCGCAGCGTCGGGATCATCACGGGCCCCAACATGGCGGGTAAGTCGACGTACATCCGCCAGACGGCGCTGATCGTCCTCCTGGCGCAGATCGGCAGCTTCGTGCCAGCGAGCTCCGCGAAGGTCGGCGTCTGCGACCGGATCTTCACGCGCATCGGCTCCGCGGACGATCTCTCGCGCGGCGCGTCGACCTTCATGGTCGAGATGGTAGAGATCGCGAACATCCTGAACAACGCGAGCACGAAGAGCCTCGTGGTGCTCGACGAGGTCGGGCGCGGCACGAGCACCTTCGACGGGCTCGCGCTGGCCTGGGCGATCGTCGAGCACATGCACGACGTGGTGCGTGCGCGCACGCTCTTCGCCACGCACTACCACCAGCTCACCGAACTCTCGGACAAGCTCACCGGCGTCCACAATCTGTCGGTCGCCGTGCGCGAGTGGGACGACGAGATCGTGTTCCTGCACCAGATCATCGAGGGCGGCACGGACCGCTCCTACGGCATCCAGGTCGCGCGCCTCGCGGGCGTCCCCGACGCTCTGATCGGCCGCGCCCGCGAGGTCCTGCGAGACATCGAAACGGACTCCGACGACCTGGGCGCACGCATTCTGCAGAAGCGCCACGTTCCGGACGCCGCGCTCTTGCCGCCCGGCATGCAGCTCGGCCTCTTCGACAACGAGCCGAGTCAGCTGGAGAAAACGCTGGCGGAGATCGACGTCGAATCGACGACGCCGATGGAAGCTCTCCAGCTCCTCGCCAAGCTCAAGGAACTCAGTCGCTAGTGCCCCGAATCAGAAGCTCGCGGCCGGCCGGTCATCGGCCATCGGAAGGCGGCTCCAGGATCCAGTCGTCGTGCCCGAAGGGATCCCGCGTCACCGTCGCGAGGTCGACCTTCGGGTCGTAGAGCGGCCACCCGGGGCCGCCGTTGAGAGAACAGGCGCTGTAGCGCGCGTAGAGCTTCGGACGGGGCAGGCCGCGCGCTTCGTGGTCGGCCTTGACGTCCTGCACGAATCGGTAGAGGACCTCCGGATTCGTCGCCACGCGTTGACGCTGACGGTCGGTGAGGTACTGGCCCTGATCGATGGGACGAGACTCTCCTGTGACCGGATCGATGGCGACGAGGGAGAGCTGACCGGACTTGGTGCGCAGCATCATCCGCCAGCTCATGCGATGGCCTTCCTCCGTCCACGTGACATCCCCGGGGATCAGGTGATGCCGCAGCGGCAGCGCGATCTGCGTGACGAAGTAGAGCCCCAGCGCCGTGAGCGCCCATGGCTTCGCAGGCTGACCAGCGGGCGGCGCTTCCGGCGGCGGCACCCCGCCGCGAGACCGCGACATGCCCGGCACCCAGGCGAAGAAGCGCTCGACGCTCTCGTCGGAAAAGAAGAACACGGTGAGCGCCAGCACCATGTACGGGAAGATGCCGATGTGGAAGACCGCGCTGTTGAAGAGGTTGAACGCGACGAGGCCAAAGAAGCCGAGCGCCCGCGTTCGGTGCCACCAGAGCGCCGGGATCACCAGAGCGTCGAAGATCAGCGCGGCCCAGACGGTGAAGCCCTGGAACCACGGCTTGACGATCAGCGCACCGAGCGGCCAGCGGTCGCCCTTCGAACCGAGGTTCACCCTCAGGTAGTCGCCGTTCAACCAGCCGGGATAGAGCTTCGCGATCGCGGCGTAGGTGAAGACGATGAGGACCTGGAGCCGAAACGCCCGGCCGATCCACGGGTCCGCGTGGAAGCGCACGGTCCGCCTGCCCGCTCGCACGTCGAGGGACGCACGGTCCGCCGCCGGCACCAGCGTCATGCCCCAGGCAAAGAGCACCGCGAGGTAGTAGTGGTTGTTGTAGTGCGTCGTCTGCCCCAGGTAGGCCCCGGTCCAGAGCGTCGCCAGAGCCACGCTGGTCCAGCGGTAGCGCCACCCCAGCATCACTCCCAGCGCGGCGAGCCCCATGACGACGAAGTAGCCGACCATCCACTCTCCCGAGAGCACGCGCAAGGCGACAAGATCACCGACGGGAAACGTGAACCGCGGCTCGACGAACGCCGAATGCACCCAGCCCGTGGCGATCGCCCCCCACGACTCGGCCAGCATGAGCGCCCCGAAGAGGATTCGGAAGAGGACGAGGGAAGCGTTCGAAGCCATGGCTGCGCCTATTGGAGTTCATCGCCGTCCACGCCGCAACGGAAGCCTTCAGGGCGCGAGCGAGCGCCGCGGCGGTATGATCGGCCGCACCATGACGGACGCAACCGGCCCCTCCATCCGCGATTACACCCCGAAAGACGCCGCGGCCGTGCTGGCCCTCAACCAGTCGAACGTGCCGGAGGTCGGCACGCTCGATCTTCCCAGGCTGGAGAAGCTCATCGGCCAGGCGGACTGGGTGCCGGTGGTCGAACTCGGGGGCGAGATCGTAGGGTTCGCGATCCTGCTGGTCGAAGGCACCGACTACGCGAGCACGAACTACGGTTGGTTCCAGGATCGGCACGAGCGCTTCTACTACGTCGATCGCATCGCGCTGGGGCCGGGCGCACGTGGCCAGGGGCTCGGACAGACCCTTTACCGCGAAGCGGTTCGCCGGGCGAGCGAGGCTGGCCGGAGCGTCCTTTGCGCAGAGGTCAATACGATCCCGCCGAACGAACCCTCGCTCCGCTTCCATGAGCGGTTCGGCTTCACGGAGACGACCCGGCGCTGCCCCTACGGCGACGAAAACGAAGTCGCGATGCTGGAAAAGTCGATCCCCTGAGGGGGTGCGCCCTCCACGGATCAGAACCGAGCCGGTACGATGGGCCCCGCACCATGCCAGGTATCGCTGACTCCTCCGCCCGTTTCCAGAACGCTGCCGAAGACGCACTTGGCGCCGCCGGACGCGTCTTCACGGACCGCCGCTCACGGCCGACGCCGATGCTCTCACGCTACTGGCTCCGCGGCCGACGGCGCGAGGCAGGCCGGCGCGCAGCAGACGCTCAGCACGTCTACGTGGATCGCTACACGCGCATGGAGACGGCCGTCGTGCTCTGGCTGATCGTCGCGTCGATCGCGGACCTCGGCCTGACGCTCCTCCACCTGGAGCAAGGCGGCACCGAGGCCAACCCGATCATGGACTGGTTCCTCACGCACGGCGGGACCGCCGCGTTCATCGGCGCCAAGCTGGCGCTCACCGCCGTCCCCACGGGGTTCCTGCTGCTGCACGCGCGCTTCCGCGGAACGCGCCCGGCCCTGCTCGGTCTTGCCCTGATGTACGCCGCGCTGCTGGGCTACCACGCGGTCGCAGCCTGGGATCGCCTGGGCGCCTGACCTCTCCTTTCTTTCGGGCCAGGCGCCGTCGAGCGGTCAGCGCCCGCTACGGCTGGCAGAACTCGATCTCCAGGCCGTTCGAGAAGTTGAACCCCGCGCCCCCCACGTCGCGCAGCCAGTACTGGAAGTTCCACGTCTCTCCGTTCAGGATCGGGACCGGCAGCGACGTGAAGTCGAGCGTGTAGGAGCCGAAGCCCGTCCCGTCCGTCATCACCGCAGGCAGGCGCGCGAAGGCGCCCGCGATGCAGATGTTGCCGTTCCCCACGGGGTTCATGGCGCGGCCTTGGCCGTAGAAAAAGAGGCCGAAGCCGCTCGGATTCGCGTTCGAGACCGTCAGCGTGAGCGCATTCTGCGTGACGTCCGTGGAGCCGGTCGCCGCGATCGTGGCGCCTGTGGCCCACTGGTTCGGAGTGAGCGGGCAGTAGTTCACAGGCTGCGGGCACGTCGGCATGTCGACCACCACGATCTCGACGTCGTCGATGGCGGCTTCCACGATCGAACCCGCTCCCAGGTCCGATGCGATGAAGCGCGCACGGACGTTCGAGGTGAGTGACACGTACTGCGCGATGTCGACTTCGGCCTCGATCCAGCCGCCGCTCGTTCCCGCGCCCGCGGGGCCGACGACGTCCGCCGCGACCCATGACGCGCCGCCGTCGTCGGAGAGATCCACCTGGAAGACGTCGGCGCCGGGCGCGGAGCCGGTGCTGTTGGAGTACCAGCGCGCGTAGCGCAGGCTCGCGGACTGCGTGCCCGAGAGATCGAAGGTTGGAGAGACGAGCGTCGTGCTGCCCCCGTCCACGTCGTTGACGCCGGAGGAGGCCCCCACCGTGGCCTGTCCCGTGAACCAGCATCGGCTCCCGGGATCGGGCGTGTGGTCGTTCTCGGGCTGGGCGGCGGTGCCGTTCGGATCGTCCATTATCCACTCGCCGGTCGTCGCATCGTTCGGTGCACCGACGGCCCAGCCCTGGGCGCCCCCGGACTCGAAGTCGAAGGCCGCCAGGGTCCGGACACCCAGCGCGATCTCGGCGCTGAGTTCGAAGCTCCGACCCCCTTCCGTCACGGTGACCACGATGGGCAGAACCGCGCCCATCGGCGCCGCGGGATCGATCACCAGTCGCAGCGGAGCCGTGTTCTGTCCGGTGCTGAAGGACGCCGCGCTCACGATCGAGTTGCCATCGGTCACGGTGGCGAAGGGACTGTTCACCACCATGGTGACCTGGGCGGGACCCGAGTCCGCGCGCCCCGAGTTCCTGACGAACGCATCGATCACGACGTCCTCGCCCGGCTCGAACGTTCCGTCCATGTCGCCCTCGTCGATCGCGACGAGTCCCAGCGGCCGGAGCCACGTCCCCGCCGCAAGCGCCGTGCTCGCGAAACCGGTCAGGTTCTCCTCGGCCAGCGGCAGGATTCGATTCCGGGCGGGCCAAAAACCATCCGCGCTGCTGCCGATCTCCGGTGTCCACGAGTAGGTGCCGTTCACTCCGTAGTCGTAGTCGACCGTCCCGCCATCGGCGAGGTAAAGAACGATGGAGACGGGCCCGTGTGTGTAGCCGTTGTCCGCCGACGCGAGGTCGCCGATCTCCTGCATCTCTGGCCAGTCGGGCGGGTACTGAGCGACGTAGCCCCAGGACGAAAGCCAGACGTTCGAGTACGTGTGGACGCTGAGCGCCGTCGCGAAGCTGCGCGAGGAGATGAACTGCATCATCGCCTGGGTCTCGGGCTCGGATCCGGGTGAAGGTCCGCGGTACGTCTCCGAACTCGCGGTTCCGCTCGAGCCCGCGCCGCCCCACTGGAACGAGTAGTTGCGGTTCAGGTCGACCCCGAAGGACCCACCGTTGTCGCGTCGGTTCTTACGCCAGAGCCCCCCGCCGCCGGGTGCCTGACTGCGGTTGTACTCGTAGCCATCCGGGTTGACGCAGGGGACGACGTAGATCTCCCGCTCGTTCAGGAGGTAGGTGGCCACAGGATCCGTTCCGTATCCCTCGAGCAGGTAGCTGAGGAAGTAGAGCGTCGCCTGCATGCCCTGGGGTTCACGTGAGTGGTGCAGCGCATCGAGGCGCATCTCGGGCTCCGACTCGTCCACGGTCGGGTTGTCCGAGAGCTTCACCATCCAGAGCGGACGCCCCTCGAGCGACGTGCCGATCGAGACCTTAGGCGCCACCAGCGCGGGGTACGCAGCGGCCATCTGGTCGAGCACCGAAACGATCTCCGCGTAGGTGTAGTAGCCGCCCATGCTGCCCTGGCCGAACTCTGGGCTCAACCATTGACCGTAGGGGCCGCCGGCCGCCCGGCTTCGCGCCGCACCTGCGCCCGATTCGTCCGCGGTCAGCCGCCTGGCGTAGAAAGCGCTCAGGTCCTCGATCTCGACCGTCGCCGTGAGTCCCAGGTCACGAACTGCCTCGATCTCGTGGTCCCGCGCGAGGACCTTGACCTCACCCTCGTCGAGCTTCAGCGCGAGCGTATCCAGATCGAGACGCGCAAGCTTCAGCAGCTCGAGCGGCGCCCCCGTGATGGAGACGAGATGAACGGCCTCGTGCGCGTGTTTCTCGGGCAGAGGCCCATCGGGCGATGGACGCCCCGGGTCGCCGAAGATCGCGGGAACGGAGGCGTCCGGCGTCTGGATCGCCATCAGGAGCAGGAGGGGGAGGAGCATGCTGCTATCGACGCAGAGGAGCCCGCGTAGGTTCCGACGGAAGTCCCGACCCTGGCGCTGGTACTGACGCTGGCACGGACGCTGGTCCCAATGCTGGTACTGACGCTAATCCCTCAGAGCGGCGGTCGCGGCTCGTACGGAACCGAGATCGAGGCCCCGATAGCCCATGTCTTCCAGCTTGGCCAGCACCTCGGCGGCCATGGCATCCTCGCCGAGGAAGAAGAGAGTTCGGGCCTGGAGCACATAGGCCGGCACGAAGCCAGGGTCCTCGCGAATCAGCTCGTCCGCGATTCCGAGCGCCCGCTCCCGCGCGCTCTTCGCGATCTCCGCCTCCCCTTTCATGGCGCGTACCGCGGACGTCACAAGAAGAGCGCGAGCCCGCTCCAGTCGCACGGAACGCTCTCTGCCCTCGGCGCTGAGCGCCTCGACCTCCTTGAGGAACTTCAGGGCCAGCGTCTCCGCCGCCTGGAAGTTGCCCTCCGAGAGCGCCAGTTCAGCGCCGATCACATCCGCGCGCGCCTTCAGGCGTCGCCACAAGTTCTCTGAACGCACGGACGACACCACGGGCCCGATGCGACCCCTGGCCTCCTGAATTCGCTGGCGCGCCGCCTGCAGATCCCCCGCCGCGTGAAGCCCTTCCGCGGAATCGAGCAGCTGCTCGCCGAGCTCCAGATCCGCCGTGGCCGGCAGCTGACCCGTATCGAGCAACATGGACATGTCCGCGAGCGATGTGTCGTGAAGGAGCGCAGCCTCTTGCCATTCACCGATGTCCGCGAGCAGGCTCGCGAGGTCGCGGGTCGATCGCGCCCATTGCCGGCGCCAGCGGATCTCGGACGGCTCCATCGCACGCAGCAATCGCCAGCCTTCCACGGCCTTGCGCTGGGACTCGGCCGCGTCGGTCAATCGCCCGGTCGTCCGCTCCAGGTTTCCGAGGACGCTCGCGCCCTGGGCGAGCGCCTGACGAAGGTGCGGGCGTCCGGGATCCATCTCGACGAGCTGCTCGGCGCCTGCCACGTGCTGACGAAGCTTTTGGATCGCCAGCACTGGATTTCCTTCCAGCACCGCGATGTTCGCCTCGAGCCTGTTGAGGCGAACCTGAATCTCGAGCGCGTCGCGATCGACGACTTCCCCGTTCAACGACTCGTCCGCCAGGACGCCGCGCGCACGCGCGAAATAGCCTCTGGCCTGCTCGGCGCTCGAAGGTCCACTCGACATCCGAAGCTCTCCGTACCCCATGAGAGCGCGCGCGAACGCGATTCGCGTCTCCTTCGAGCCCGGACGCTCCTTCAGCTGTGTCTGCCCGACGGCGATCGCGCTGCTGTAGTGCCTCGCAGCGGGCACGAACTCCCGTCGGCCAACCGCCAGGTCGCCCAGCGCCGTCTCGGCGGCGAGAAGAATGACGGCAGCCTCGTTCGGATCGTCGAGTGCCTCAGCGCGCTCGACGGCGCGCTCGAACAGAGCTTTCGCCTCGGCGTCGTTTCCCTGGACCCGCTCGGCCTCGCCGTTCCAGAGGAGCGTCCGTGCCAGAAGCAGCCGGTCACGCGGACCGCGTTCTTCCTCCAGCATCGTCTCCATCGAAGCGAGCGCACGCTTGCCAGCTTCCGCCAGCGGCGCGATCACTTCGACGCGGTCCAGCTCGGGATAGATCCCACCCAGGAACCCCTCGAACGCCGCGCGCGCGTCCTCGAATTGCTGTGTGGATCGAGCCCGTTCGCGGGTCGATTCCCTCAACATGATCGCCAGCATCACGATGGCCGCGACGGCCGCACCGATGATGAGCCAGTCCTGCCTGGAAAACCCCTTGAACTGGGATTGGCCCTTGAGCGCGGCGGCGAAGGCGGAGGCCTTCGGCCGGTTCTCCGGGTGAGGGCTCGCGGCGAGGGCCGCCAGACTGACGAGTTCCCCTTCGAGACCGTGGGGGACGCTGACCCGGCCGTCGATGGCCTCCATGGCCAGCTCATCGCCGGTTCCGCGGCGCGCCGGAATCCCTTCGATCAGCTCGCGGATGATGAGCGAGAGGGCGAAGACGTCAGCGCCTGGCCCCGGCGCCTCGCGGCGCGCGGCCTCTGGAGAGACATAGCGCATCCGATAGAGCGCTGGCTGGGGCGCTCCTGCGGCCACGATCGAGACCCCGCCTGCGCGGGCGAGCAGGATGGAGCGCGGTGTGAGGTCCCCATGGACCTCCCCGCGGGCGTGCATCGCCGCGATCGCCTCGGCGGTCCGAAGTGCGAGTCGCCGGGCCTCTTTCCTGGAGAGGCCCTCACGAATGGCGTCGTCCAGATTCGGGGCGTCCGTTCCGGTATTCAATGCGGTGGAGTTCACGGCAGAAGGCTAACCCGCTCTCGATGAAAAGGACGTTCTGGACGCCTGATCAAGCTGTGATGATCTCGACGCCGTCGGGTCCGAGGTAGAGAGTGTGCTCGGTCTGAGCCACGAGGACCCCCTCTTTCTCGACGAGAGGTGGGTAGCGCACCAGGACACCCTGACGCGCCAGCTTGGAGATCGTGTCTTCGACGGCGTCGGTCGGAAGGTCACTGAAGTAGCGGCGAGCGATCGGGAGCCCCCGCCACTCCTGCATGGCGCGCAGTACGTCCTTGTCGATCCCCTTGGCCTTGCGGGGCGGCCGCACGAGCATGAACACCTCCGCGCGTCCGGCCTCATGGATGAAGCCGCGCCCGGTGCAAGAGAACGGCTCGATCGCGATCACCATTCCTTCGGCGAGCTTTCCGCCGCCCCGTTCCCCATAGTTCGGAATTTGAGGCGCGCAGTGAACCTTCCACTGATCGAGGCCGTGGCCCGTCAGGTTGCGCACTGGCTCGAAGCCGGCTTTGGTGATCGTTCGCTCGACCGCGGCACCGATCTCCGAGACCGGGCGGCCCGGCTCGACCAGCCCGATCGCCGCGCTGAGGGCGTCGGCCGACGCCTGGATCAGCGCCTGATTCTCCGGCTTGCCAGACAGATCGACGGTGCAGGCGGTGTCAGCGATCCAGCCGTCGATGTGAACTCCCATGTCCACCTTCACGACGTCCCCTTCCTGGTAGACGGTCTCGTCGTCCGGGCTGGAGCAGTAGTGGGCCGCGCATTCGTTCCGGGACGTCTGGGCGGGGAACGCCGGGGCGGCACCCTCTTTTCGGATCGTGTCCTCGATGGTCTCGAGGATATCGCGGAGGCGGACTCCGGGCTTGATGGCCCCTCGGGCCCACTCACGGCACTGGGCGGCGATCTTTCCTGCCCGGCGCGTCTTTTCCAGTCCTTCGGCGTTCATCCGCGGGATGGTACCGCCGATGGCTTCTGACCCGGGCATCCAGTCGCCGTTGCACCTCGCAACGGCGAAAATTGTTCCGGGTTCGAGCCATGAGACCCACGTCCCCCCCCCATCTGCGCCTCGCGCCCGCACTCGCCCACTGGGCGCTGGGTCTCGCCCTCGTGGCGCCAGGTCTGACGGGCTGCGTCACGACGACCACCAGCCAGCCTGCAGGGGCCGACGGCGCCATTCTGACCGCCATCCCGGTCTCGAGGGCCTGGCTCGTCCTGGAGCAGGGAGAGACCGTGGGGTCTGTCGTCCGATACAGCGAAGCCGGCGACAGAGGGCGGTTCCTCTACGTGGTCCGGAACCTCTGGGATCAGGACCTCGGGATGATCGATGAGCGCGGGCGGGCCTGGAAGCGGATTCCCCACGAGGAGGACCGCTGGCTCGGCACGGGCAGCATCGCCCAGGGCGTTCGACAGATCCTGGAAACAGGTGTGGATTGTCAGCTCCTGGAGCTCTCCGCGGCCGAAGTCGAGGCTGCCACAGCCGCCGCGAGGGCCCTTTGAGATCACTCGCCAGTCCTGAATTCAAGGCTCTTTCATCGGAAGCGCTGCCCGAAGACTGCGGTGGCTCGGAGAAGGATGGACACCTGCACAGGTTTCCCTCAATCCGGAACGGCTTTCGCTCGATGAAGGGGGAGCGCAGCCACTGGAACACCCGCTGGATCCCCCATCGGAGCACTCCCTGGCAACGACGGCTTCCCGCTGAGCCCACGCGGCCACGGCAGCCCCAGCTACGCACCTCGTCCGTCCACCCCCAGCACTGCTCCCTAACCTCGTCCGAGGCCCCCAGATGATCAAGCTCGAAGCCGGCGAACGAATCGGCGCCTACCGCGTGATCGACTTCATCGCGCGCGGCGGTTTTTCGCTCGTCTACTTAGCAGAGGATGAGAGCGGCCAGAAGGTCGCGCTCAAGATCGGCGACGTCGCAGGCGGTGGCCGCTATGTGACTCGCTTCCTCGAGATCACCAACAAGCGCCAGCCCGAGGGGATCAGCCCCGACGAAACGCCGGCCGAGGCGATCTTCTTTCGCCAAGATGGTGTCCGCATCGACTTCCTCGACGTGCACGAGATCGACGATCTCGTGCGGAGCGAAGCCGAGGTCCTGAAGCCGATCAAGAACCCGAACGTCGTTCGCGTTCGCGACTGCTTCCGTCACGAAGGTCGCCCCGTCATGGTCATGGACTACGTCCGTGGCAAGACGCTGCGCGAGAAGATCCGCGCCCTCGAGGGCATCCGGCTCAACTGGTTCCTGACGATCGTTCGCTCGCTGCAGAAGCTGCGGTCGACGACCGGGCTCGACTACCACGGCGACCTCAAGCCCGAGAACATCATCGTGAAGCCGTCCGGCTCCGTGGTCCTCGTGGACCCCGCCATGCGCGCCGACGAGCGCGGCGTCATCACGACGACGCCCCACTACAACCCCTTCCTCCTGCGGAACAGCAAGGCGGACGTCATGGGCATCGGCGTGATGCTCTACGAGATCCTGACCGGCGTTCTGCCGTTCGACGACGTCCCCTGGCAGTACGCGGGCCGCGAGCAAGGCGGAGAGGTCGAGCGCCTGTCGCTCAGCTTCTTCCTGAGCTACGCACCGCCGAAGGACCTGAACCCGAACACGCCCGAGGCGCTATCGCGCATCGTGTACCGCTGCCTGACGGTTCAGGAGTATGGCCTGGAAGAGCTCGAGAGCGATCTCGTCGACTTCCTGCGCAAGGACTGATCGTCCTGCGAACAGCCGCGACCGCAAGAAGGCGCGGCCCGCTCCGGCGGGCCGCGCCTTCTTGCGTTGACCGTGCGCCGCCAAGGCCGCTCCGCCCACCGCATCCGCGATCGACGTCAGCGCTACCTGGAAGCCGCCTGCTCGGCCTTTCCCCGGGCTTCGTGGAGCGATGCGAGGTGCGCCGCGCATTCCTTCAGGAGAAAAGGCGGGGTCTCCGGGATCTCTTCCATCGCCTTCTGTGCCCCGAGCAGAAGCGCCTCGGACTCCGCGAAGTCCCCCTTGCCGATGAGCGCCGCGCCCAGCGCCGTCTGCGCGGAGTAGCGCCTCCAGCTACTGGCCGGGAGCTTCTCTTCGCGGATCGAAAGCGCCTCGCGGGCCAACGGCTCGGCCTCCGCGAACTTGCCCTGGCGCAGGAGCGACTCCGCGTAGCCGAGCAGGCTCACGGCGATCTCGGGGTTCCGATCCCCCATCACGGCTCGCGTGATCTCCAGATGCTCGCGGAAGAGACGCTCCGCGCTCGCCGCGTTCTCCTTTCCGCCTCTCGCCAGCCAGAGCTCGGCGAGGTTCGTCAGCGTCTCACGCAAGACCTGGTTCCCTTCACCGCCAGCCGCGCGTCGAATCGCGAGAGCCTCGCCGTAGAGTGGCTCGGCGCGGTCGAGATCTCCGCGCATCTTGTGCAGGCTCCCGAGATGATCGAGAGTCACCGCCACCTTCAGGTGATCTCCACCCAGCTTGGCTTGCCGGATACGGAGAGCTTCCAGAAGCATCGCCTCCGTTTCCTCGCCCAGCTCACCCAGCTGCACCCGTGTCGTCGCCAGGTTGTCCAGGTCGTTCGCCACCCCCGGATGCTCATCGCCCAGAATCTCACGGTCCAATTCGAGGGCTTCGACGAGCATCGACTCGGCCTCGCGCCATCGATCCTGGCGCCCAAGGGTCACCGCAAGGTTGCTGAGTGCCCGGACCATTTCGCTATCTCGATCGCCTCCATGGGCGCGCCGGATGGAGACCACCTGCTCCATCAAAGACCTGGCCTCATCCAGCTCGTTGCGCGCCATCAAGACCCGCCCGAGATGGGAACTCGAGGCAGCCAGCTCCAGGTGGCCCTCTCCGAAGACGCGTCGCTGCGTCTCGATCACCTCCCTGAGGAGAACCTCCGCGCCGTCGAGATCGCCCCTCGTCCGCAGAATTCCGCCGAGATTGGTTTTGATCCGAAGCGCGTCCGATGACTCGGCTCCCTCCGTGGCGAGGCAGACCTCCAAAGCCTCGCGGGCCATCGCTTCGGCTACCTCCAGCTCACCCGTCGACTCGAGGATCAGACCGTAGTTCGTCAGGAACGTGGCGAACACGGGTTTCGTTGGCCCGAGGTGCTTCCGAGCCAGATCGACGGCCACAGCCATGACCTTCTTTGCGTCCTCGAAGCGTCCGAGTGCCTTGTACGACAGGGCGATGGTCCCGCGAACCTCGATCTCTACCAGCGGCTGCTCTGCCAGAGATCCGGCCTCGACCTGACGGATGGCCACGTCGAGCGCCTCGCGCACCGTGCCGTCCCGTCCGATCTCGGAGTCCGGACGCGCCAGCTGAAGCATCTCCTGGAGGAACGCCTTGACCGCGATCACCTTCGCGCGCTCCAGCTCCGAACGTTCGAGGCGCTCCACGGCGAGTGCCTCGGCGCGCCTGGCGCGGGAGGCCTGCATCGAACTGACCACGAGGCCCGCGGCCAGCGCCAGAAAAACCGCGACGATCCCGCCCACGAGCACGCGATTGCGCCGCGCAAACTTCGCGAACTGATAGCGAGCGCTCGCCGGACGCGCGACGATCGGCTCGCTCGCGAGGTGCCTTCGGAGATCGGCCGCCAGATCGTCGGGCGAGCGATAGCGTAGCTCACGGTCCTTCTCGAGCGCCTTCGCCGTGATGGTCTCGATGTCGCCGCGGAAGACTCGACTGATCGAGCTGAGCCGGCGCGAGTCCTCCTCCCGGATCGACCTCATCACGTCGAGAATGTCCTTCCCCTCGATTTCGTGGGGCAGACGGCCCGCGAGCAACTCGTAGAGAATCACGCCCAGCGAATACACGTCGCTCCGCGTGTCGACGTCGGACGAGCTGCCGCCGAGCTGCTCGGGGCTCATGTACGGCAAGGTCCCGACGATCTGGCCGATCTCCGTCTGAAGCGTCGCCTGGAGATCGGAGTCCGTCGCGCGTGCCACGCCGAAGTCGAGGACCTTCGGCTGCCCTTCGCGGTTCACCAGGATATTGGCGGGCTTCAGGTCTCGGTGAACGACACCTTTCTGATGCGCGTGCTGTACGGCGTCACAGACCTGGGCCATCAGCTCCAGGATCGCCGCCACCCCCAGCGCGTGCTTCTTCACGTACACATCGAGGTCGTCTCCTTCGATGAGCTCCATGGCAAAGTAAGGCTGCCTACCCTGCGCCGTCTCCGCCGTCCCCGCGTCGTAGACCTGCGCGATTCCGGGATGCTGCAGGCGAGCGAGCAGCTGGGATTCCAGCTCGAATCGCCGAAGCAGATCGGGAGTCAGGAGCCCGAGCCGGATCACCTTGAGCGCCACCGTGCGCCGCGGCTGATCCTGCTCCGCCTCGTACACGGTCCCCATCCCCCCCTCGCCGATGACTCGACGGATTCGATAGCGCCCGATAAGGGCCCCGATGGCGGACGACCGTGGGGAAGATTCGACAGCGGGTATGGCGTCATGTTCGGCGGGAGATTCGGACGGCATGCAAGAAACCGTAACGTGCACCCTGATGAACCGATAGACATGGAGACGACTCGCCCAACCTGGGGGCCGACCTCCGCAACCACGATCACGCCCGACCTAGGAGTCTGCGCCACAGAATGCGGTTTCGCGAGTGCCGTCAGGATTCGCGCTCGCAAGGCGCGCCGGACCCCCCATGGTTGGATGCCATTGGGGTTTGGCGCAACGCCGCGAGCGCGGATCCTGGCGGTGCTCGCGGAATCGCATTCTGTGGCGCAGACTCCTAGCCTGCATTATTCACGAGTTTGCTCCACCAGTGCGTTCAAACCGCGGCGTGGCAAGGAAGACGACCGAACGAAGCGGAGGCGGGCCCGTAGGCCCGTCGAGCATTCTGTGAGGGAGCCCGCGAAGCGGGCGGCAGCCAAAGGCTGCCGTCTGACGCCGCCACGGCGTGGTTTGGGCGTGCTGGTGGTGCAAACTCGTGAATAATGCAGGCTAGTGCTCGGGCGCTATCGCGAGGTCTGGATGCCATTGGGGTTTGGCGCAACGCCGCGAGCGCGGACCCTGGCGGTGCTCGCGGAATCGCATTCTGTGGCGGAGTCTCCGAGGAGATAGCGCGGGCCAGCCCCTTTCTCGGCGGCGACATCCTCCCCGTTGTAGATATTGCAGACCTTCAGGGAGAGGCATCCGCATCCGATGCAGGACGTGAGCCGATCGCGGAGAGACTCGAGCTTCTGGATGCGGTCATCGAGATCGGTCTGGAAAATCCGGGCCAGGCGCTCCCAGTCGCGGCGAGTCGGCGACTTGGACTCGGGCAGCGCTTCGAGCTGCTCGGCGATCTGGGTGAGTGAGTAGCCGAGCGCTTGCGTGATCAAGATGAAGGAGACGCGCCGGATATCGGAGCGCAGGAATCGGCGCTGGCCGCTGGCGGTCCGGGAGGGCGCCAGGAGCCCCTTCGACTCGTAGAAGCGAAGGGCCGAGGTCGCGACGCCTGTCCGTTCTGCGAGCTCACCGATGGTGACGTAGGTAGAGGAAGTAGCCATGGGGAGAGAATCTCGAAATTCGATCTGGAGTTCAAGCTAGGTTCAAGTCCCAAGGGGTGGGCTCACATGAATTCCATTTCCCTATCCAAGGAGCCCCCCATGTCCAACGCCCGCCTCGAACACCTCAACGTCACCGTGATCGATCCCGACAGCACCGCCCGAATCCTCGCCCAGATCTTCGACTGGAGGATCCGCTGGACGGGCGCCAGCATCCACGGTGGCCGCACGATCCATGTGGGTGCCGAAGATACGTACCTCGCTCTCTACTCGCGCGACGGCGCGATCTCGATGGAGGCGCAGACCTACGACCGCCGACTCGCGCTCAACCATGTCGGGATCGAGGTCGACGACCTGGAGGCGACGGAGCGCCGGGTCCGCGCCGCAGGTCTGGAGCCGTACCACCATCAGGACGACGAGCCGGGTCGGCGGTTCTACTTCAGGGATGGAGGCGGCCTCGAGATCGAGGTTCTCTCCTACGGCTTCTGAGCCAGCCCCGATCATCTTGAGGTGGTAGGCCTCGCGAAACCAAGGCCGTCACTTCCGCGACCTCGTGTCGCCGTTGGCGCAGCTGGCGGAGCGCTGGTACCCTCTGGCCTCCGCCCGCTGTCCGCTTCACCGCCACGGACAACGCCGTCCGTAGATGAACACCATGATCGCCTCGCTCTGCCTGCTCGCCCTCGCCGCCTTCCCTCCGGATCTCGAACCGCTCGCCGAGGAGCGCGGGCTCAAGGATGTCGAGCAGATCGCCCTCGAGTTCGCTCGACTCGAAGTCCCCGAGGCAGGTAACATCGGCTGGACCAAGACGACGGTCCAGCGCGCTCAGCTCGACGCCGCGACGCACTACCTCGTGCACCAGAAGGCCGAGTTGCTGGACTTCGACGCGCTCGGCTTCGTCACCGTGGAATCCAGGGGGCTCTACAACGCCGATCTGCAGCTCGTGCACGAGGTTCGGCTGGCCCAGCCGTTCGGTGCGAGTACGGAACCGCTCGAGCTGGAGTGGGGCGAAGAGGGCTTCCGCTGGCGTCAGGGCCGCGGCGGGTGGAGTGACGCTTCCGCCGAGGTCCGTCCCACGGTGAAGACCGATGTGGCGCTTTTCATCCAGGGACTCGATCTGCAGGTGCCCTTCGAAGCGCACGTCTTCGAGGAGAAGACCAAGACGCTGGAGACCCGAACGCTGAAGGCCGGGAAGGAGACCCAGGTGGACGAGGCGACCATGCTGGACTTCGAGGTCGACGGCTCGACGCCGATGCACCATCGCATGACGACCCAGGGCGTCTACATGAGGTCCAAGATCGGGGATCTCAGCGTGGTGGGGATGGATGTTTCGGACGACATCGAGGTCGTCCTGGGCATGCTCATCGCCGACAACGAAGCTTTCGCGTCGGTACTGGGGAAGGCGGTGGCCAGCCAGTGGAGCGAAAAGAGGGGCACCTTCGAGAATGCGTCGCTCGGCATGAGCCTTGATCTCCCCAAGGGATGGGAACGCGCGAGTGACCAGGAAGGCGACGGCGTGGTGCTCCACGCACTCTCCTCCGACGCGAACGCTTTCATGAGCGTTTCCATCACGGTCCTGGGGAGCGGATACACGCTCGACGGTTGGAAAGACGGGCTCCTCGAGAGCTACGCCGAGTCCGCCATCGACGGCAAGGTGACCACCAAGGAGATGTCGTTCGCCAAGCAGGACGCGATTCGCTTCGAGTTCGCCACGACGGGCGACGCCTCCTTGGACACGACGGCGTACGCATGGAAGCGTAATGGCATGGGCTTCACCGTGATCGCAGGCACGTGGGTGGACTCTCCCAAGAAACTCCATCGGGAGACCCAGAGCATCTTCAAGAGCGTCAAGTTCTGATGGTCGGCGCCGGGCGCCACGCAACTCGACTCCGGGATTGACACCGGAAGCGATGGGTACGATTCTGCCAGCCCTTGACCGTCCTCCTCGCCGGAATCCTCGCCTACGTGGCGCTTCAGCTCGCCGTCGGCGTCATCGCCTCGCGGACCATCGCGAACGAGACCGACTTCTTCGTGGCGGGTCGGCGGCTCGGGCCGGGGCTGGCGGCGATCAGTGTCTTCGCCACCTGGTTCGGGGCGGAGACCTGCCTCGGCGCCGCCGGTAGCGTCAGCGCCGAGGGCCTTTCCATCCTGACGGTCGAGCCGTTCGGCTACGGGCTCTGCCTCATCGTCACCGGCGTGGTCTTCGCGGCACCGCTCTGGCGCCGCGGGATCGTGACGCTGTCGGACTTCTTTCGGACCCGCTTCGGCGGGGCCACCGAAGGCCTCTCCGCGCTTGTGCTGCTGCCGAGCTCGATCTTCTGGGCCGCGGCCCAGATTCGCGCGTTCTCGGAGATCCTCGTCTCCAGTTCGGAGGGACTCAGCCTCCAGGCGGCCCTCGCCCTCGCCGCATGCATTGCGATCGTCTACACCGTGCTCGGCGGGCTGCTGGCGGATGTATGGACGGACTGTATTCAGGCGAGCATCCTGGTCCTCGGCCTGCTGCTCGTGCTGGGCGCCGTCATCCATGCGCTCGGCGGACCGGCGGCGGCGTGGGCCGCGCTCCCGGGCGACAGGATCAGCTTCTCGCTGCCGGAGAGAACCGGCTGGTTCGACGTGGCCGAAGCCTGGGCGATCCCGATCATCGGATCCGTCACCGCGCAGGAGGTTCTGGCGCGGAGCTTCGCCGCGAGGAGCGCTCCGGCCGCGCGCACGGCGGGCATCGCTGGCGGGCTGATCTACCTCGTCGTCGGCGCCATCCCCGTGACGGTCGCGCTGCTGGCGCCGAGCCTGGCCCCGGCGCTGGAGCATTCCTTCGGAGAGGGCGACGCGTTCCTCCCCTCGGTGGCGAAGGAGTTCCTGCCTGCGGCGCTCTACGTCCTCTTCGCGGGCGCGCTGGTCTCCGCGATTCTTTCCACGGTCGATAGTGCGCTGCTCGTCGCGGGATCGCTCGTGGCGCGCAACGTGGTCCGCCAGGGCGACACGACCGAGCGACGCAAGCTCCTGCTGGCGCGCGCCGGCGTCGTCCTGTGCGGCCTGGTCGCCTGGCGCTTCGCCGTCACCGCCGAGAGCGTTCTGGCCCTGATCGAGCGCGCCTCCGCCTTCGGCAGCGCAGGCATCGTCGTCGCGGTTTCCATGGGCCTCGCGACGCGCCGCGGCGGAGCTGCGAGTGCCATCGCTGCGATGGTCGCAGGCACCGGCGTGTGGATGGTCGGCGAGCGTTTCCCCGACCTCATGCGCTACCCGTTCCTGACGTCCGTCGCGGCCGCTTTCGTGGCGTTCTGGAGCATGGCGCTCCGGTTCCGGAAACGGTGACCCGTCCACCGACGAAGCAGTCGGTGTGCGGTGGGGCCAGGCAGGCGGGGCGCGCCCGCAGCGCTTCCGTTCGCTGCTTGCTCTTTGGGCCGTGCGATCGACAATAGCCGCCATGCCCCTCCAACGCATCACCTACGTCGTCCCCAAGAACCTCAGCGGTGATCGCCTCGACGTCGTGCTCGAGGAACTCGTCAAGGACCTCTCCCGATCTCAGCTCCAGAAGCTCGTTCGTCGCGGGAAGGTCCGGGTCAACGGCAAGGTGGTGGCGCGCTCCAATGGACGCGTTCCCAAGGGAACGGCCATCGAGATCGAGCGCGAGGCTCCCGCCCCCACGATCGAGGTACTCCACCAGGATGCCGACATCCTCGTCGTCGTGAAGCCGGCCGGGCTACTGACCCACGGCGCGGATCGACGGCCCGACAGCGACGACCTCGCGAGTCAGCTCGACGAGCTGTTCGGGCCTCTCCCGATCAGCCGCGGGCTCGAGCGGCCCGGCATCGTGCACCGGCTCGATCGCGACACCAGCGGCATCCTCGTGGTCGCGCGCCACGAGCCGGCGCTGGAGAACCTCCAGGATCAGTTCCGGGATCGCTCCGTGCTCAAGGTGTACCAGTGCCTGTCCTCGGGCTCGCCGCTGGAGACGGACTTCACCATCGAGGATCCCCTCGGCCCGGTCCCGGGGAAGGCCGATCGTCAGCAGATCGACCACGCGCACGGCAAGGACGCGCACACGGACTTCCAGGTGCTCCAGTCGTTCGGGACACACGCGCTGCTCGCATGCAGGCTGCACACGGGTCGCCGGCACCAGATCCGCGTGCACCTCGCCGCGCGCGGGCTGCCGGTGCTCGGCGATCCACTCTACGGCTCGCAGCAGCAGCGCCCCCTGCCAGGCGGCGTTGCCGCGCCCGCACGCCTGGCGCTCCACGCGTGGAAGCTGGCCTTCCGCCACCCCGGTACGGGCGAGCGCATGGAGTTCGCGAGCGAGCTGCCGCAGGATCTGCAGGCGACCGTCGACCAGCTCCAGAAGCTGCGCGACCGGGTGTGAACTACCTCGCCCACTCGACGCTCGCGGAAGATTCGGAAGAAGCGAGGCTCGGCTCGCTCCTCGGTGACTTCTCGAAGGGCCTCGACGTCGAGCGTCTCACGCCCACGATGCGCTTTGCGCTCGAGGAGCATCGCGCCGTCGACGCGTGGTTCGACGCTCTGCCGGAGATCCGCGAGGAACGGCGCTCGTACCCCCCGCACCTGCGCCGCTTCGCCGGCATCCTGACGGACGTGTTCTTCGACCACTTTCTCGTGCGGCGCTGGTCCGACCTCTGCGACCGGCCGATGGAGAGCGTCACCTCCAGCCTCTACCGCGCTCTCGAAGTGCACGCGCACGTGCTCCCGCCGCGCCTTCGCGAGGTCGCGCCGTCGATGATCGAGCGCGACTGGCTCGGCAGCTACGGCGATATACGAAACATCGAGCGCGCGCTGCACGGCATCGATCGCCGGATGCGGAGGAGCACGCCGATTACGGAAGGGATCGACGTGCTTCACCGCCGCGGCGAAGAACTCGAAGCTCTCGTGCTGGAGGTCTTCCCGAGGGTCCGTGCGTTCACGGAAGAGCGCCGCGCCCTCCTCCGATAGCAGCTCCTACCTCTGATCGAAGTAGCCGAGCGCCTGGATCATGGCGTCGCTGGCCGAGAAGGGCCTCTCCCCGTGCTCCTGCCGCATGTCGTCAGCCACGTGAACGAAGAGGGCATAGCACGCGTTCAAGACCGTCGAAATGTTCGCCTGGATCCATTGCTGGGCAATCTCCAGCCCCTCATGGGCATGCTCGACCTCATCGAACTGCCCGGTCAGGAGCGCCACCTGGGTGAACTGCTCGGACATCCATTCCCGATCCTGGACCCGCGTCGGCTCACCAAACATGACCGCAAGAACTCCCCCGGCCACCTTGGTCTGCGCATCGTCAAAACCAGCGAGGCTGGCTCGAAGCTGATCGCGTGAAGGAACTTGCATGAAGCTCCGTTTCTAACCTCCCATCCCCACCAATGCCACCGAGTCCCCAAGAACCCGACACGTCTGCACCTGGTCCGTCCGTTCCGGAACGTCTGCACCTGGTCCGTTTGTTCCGGAACAAACGGACCAGGTGCAGACGTTCCGGAACGGACGGACCAGGTACAGACGTTTCGGGTTCCTGGGCCTTGGCTTTCCGGTCAGCGGGACGGGGGGGCGAGTTCTAGCATGCTCGCGCCGGCCGCCTCGTGCATCACCAGTAGGGCGTAGCGTTCCACGGAAGGGCCGCTGACTCCTGAGAGGGAGACGTAGTCGAAGCGGCCCCTCAGGTCCGTGTAGCCGTCCTTGTGGAAGCGGGTCTCTCCGTTCTGGAGGAGAGCGTAGACCTTCACGTACGCCTTCGGGAGAGCGGCGCCTTCTGCGCCCGCTCGCACGCGGATCTGGCCGTAGCGCTCGATTCCCTGGACCACCAGGTCGCCCGCGAAATAGGTCGCCTGGCGGGTGATGCCCTCGCCCCGGACCTCGACCACCACGTTCGCGGTTCGGAGGTCATCGGGCAGAGGGATCGAGAGCTGAGTTTGGTCCGACTGGACCTGATAGCGGTCCACGCGGGACGGACGGATCACCCCGAACGTGCCCTGGCCGCCACGCACGAACGGGCTGTTCGAGAACAGAAACTCCACGTCCATCCGGTGGTAGCGGACCTCGACCTCGTCGATCGACTCGGCGCTGACGATCACATTGCCCCCATCGACCTCCACGGCAAGGAGCGGTTCCGCGCCCGCCAGAGCCCCCTGGCTCTGGTCCCGATCGTCGGGATCCGCGCCGAACCCGCTGCCCGGCTGACCCTCGATCTCGTCCGCCTGGGTCAGCACGTTGCGGAAGCGCGACCGCCAGAGGTCGACCGGGTAGTCCCGGTAGCCCTCGGCCACGCCGCGGGCCATGGCCACGTCCTCCCGGTAGAACGCCATGTACGCCGTCATGTAGTCGTACTGCACCCGAGTCCGCAGATTGCTGGCGTCGATGCTCCCGTAGAAGCGGAGCGCCTCGGCGATTCGATCCTGCAGAAGGAGGTAGTACACGAGTTCGACGCGCTCCTCCGCGTCGATCTCCTCCTCGAGGACGAGCGTCGACAGGAACCGCTGGTACTGCCCGCGGAACTGGTCGTTCAGGATCTTCCGCTCGCCGCCGAACTCATGGGTGCGGCCGTTCACGAGCGGCTCGTAGGCGAGATGCTCGTAGGCCTTCCGGTCACGTGCGTCGAGACTGAGCAACGGCGAGGCGAAGGGCGCAGCCACGCGCTGGACGAATCCCTCCTGTGCTGCCAGGAAGCGCTCCGTCCGTGCGGCGTCCCGGTGCTTGACCGCGTACTTCCAGAGCACGTCCGGGAAGAGGCCGCGCTGGCCGAGCGTGTCCGTCACCGACGCGAACGCACCTGGATCTCCCATGCGCCAGGCGATCTGCCCGAGATCGAGGTCGCGCGGGTTCTTGGCGCGGAGGTACTCCAGCACCTCCGGAAGCTCCGCGTTCTGCGATACCCATTCCCAGGTCGTCCGATCGATCTCCGAGACCTCGTCCACGACCTGCAAGGTCGACGGTTCCGCCGCGCCCAGGAGCACGCTGCCGCTGCCCGCATGCACCGGATAGTCGCGGTACGTCCCTGACTTCGGGAAGTAGAAGTACGTCTCCAGCGAGGTCGTGCCGTAGCTCCCGAGCGTCACCGGGATGCCGCGCGTCATGTGACTGTCGCCGAGCGGGATCGCACCCTCCGGGATCTGCGCGAGAAGCTGCATCTGGAGCGTGGACGACGACGGATTCGTCACCACCATGCGGCACCCGTAGCGGACGCCCTTCAGGAACTCACCGGTCACGAATCGATCACGGGTCACACCGTCCACCGTCTCGCTACGACGCTCGGGGTCGAAGAAGTCCTGGCCCACGAGCACCGTGGGCGAGCCCTCCTCCGACGCGGCCAGCGCGATATCCTCCAGCGCCAGGAACATGAGAGACTTCGCCTGGATCGTCACGCTGCGACCGTCCGCGCTCACCTCCGGCTCGTCCGCCGTGAACGGAAGGTCCAGGAACGCCAGCGCCAGCAGCTTCTCGGTCACGCTGCGATTCGCCAGCGGGAAGGCACCCGAGGTGAACGGGCCGGGACCCGCCGCCGCGAAATCGACCCAGAACGGCGAGACCGTCACGAGATCGGCATTCATCCTTCCGAGGCGAACATGCCAGTAGTGGGTCTCAGCGTACTCGACGGTCCTGGCGAGATCGCGATAGTAGAAGCCTTCGACCTCCTGCCGGAGCCCGAGCTGATCCAGCTCGACTTCCTCCACCGTCTCTTCCAGATCCGCGAGCTCGCTCAGCGCGCCCTCCAGCGCCGGCGCCGCCTCCGCCTGCCTCCGGGACCTCGTCTCTGTCGACTGGCGACCCAGGAAGAAGTCGTCGCTATCCGAGGCGGCTCCGGACGGCGCTGGCGCCACGGGCGCGCCGGCGTAGCCGAGCGAGCTCAAGGACTTCTCCATCGCCTCACTCCTGGCATTGTCCAGGGCCAGCGCCAGCGAGGCCGTCGTGGTGGAGAGCCCTCGGCTCGCCAGGATCTCCGCGAACGAAGCGTCCAGCGAGAATGACCCCGGCGGCAGCAGCCCGAGCAGATCCCGCGTGATCGCCGCGGCATCGCCTCCCGTCTCACGGAGCAGCAGAATCAGCTCCACCACGTTGAGCTGCTCGAATCGCCACGGCTCCAGGTAGCCGCTCAGGTCGCGGTCCAGCAGCCAGTCGTCCATGAAGGTCGCGTGGCCCTTGCTGGAGAGATGCGGCACCACGATCGACCGGAAGAACTCCGGGTCTCGCTCACGCAGGAACACATGCATCTCATGGCAGGCGAACTCCGAGTACTTCGACCGCTTCTCCAGCTCGGAGAGTTCGGGCCATCGCACGAGGAAGTCGAACTGGCCCATCTCCTCGATCCCTTGCCCGCTGGTGCGGTACAGCTCGAACACGTCGCTCAGCGACCCGAAGGTCTTGGCGCCCGCGTTCGGCGCGTCGCGAATCACGTACGAGTCTCCCGCCCCTAGAAATTCGATCCGGCGCTGCTGGGTCATCGGCTTCTCGGGATCCAGCGCATCGACCAGCCGGCGCTCACGCAACGCCATCGGCGCCTCCGCACGCACGATCAGTTCATCCACGGTGATCGAGTCATCCATGGCCACGATCTGCACGATGTGCTTGTCGCCCAGGTCCGCGATCGGGATCCGCACCCGACCCTGCTCGTCGGGGCGAAGATCCGTCAGGAAGACGGCACCCTCCGCAAGGAAATCAGGAGCGTGGAAGGCGGCGCCTCCGGCCACCGAGGGCGGTTCGAAGGATGATTCCGCGATGGCATGGCCGCCCGCACGCGAGTTGCGCTTCCCACCGAACCGTGACCCATCACGCCCATCGTCCATCATCCGATCGTCCGTCTCCTGGAGAGCCCACGGATGGAGCAGGTAGCCCGGGCGGGTCAGCATGTTGCCTGGGAAAGGATCGATCAGGCGACGATCGAGGATGTAGCGGTACTCGTCGCTGATCTCGCGGCCCGACTCGTAGGTCGTGAACAGCGCACCGAAGTCGGTTCGAGCTGGGGACGCCAGTAGCCCAAGACCGAGCGCTCCCCTGGCAAGGATCGGCTCGACGAAGCGCGTCGCGATGACCTGCACTCGCGCTCTCGGCGTCGAGCCTCCGAGCTGCACGAGCAGCGCATCGCCCGACCTCGAGACCTGCACGATCTGCAGCGGAACGGCGTCGACCACGTCGAGCGCATGTTGCTCTCCCACGATGTGCCCGAAGGCAATCTTGCCCTCCAGAACCGTCAACCGAAACGTCTGCGCGAAACGCTCCAGCGTCAGGGAGTATTCGCCCGCGGGCAGCCCGGCCACCACGAGGTAGCCATTCGCCAGAGACAGCGCGTCGAAATGGTCACGGATCGGCTGACCCTGCGCGTCGATCGAAAGGAGCGAAGCGAGCGCTCGCGTCACCTCCTTCGACCTCACCGAGTACGGGACGCGCAGCGGCTGCCCGGCTTGGGCGTGCAGCTGACCCGGAAGGCCCGCCGCGGGGAGCGTCCGGATGTCCCACGCATTGGTGGCGTTCGACGGCGAGATCACGCGGAGCGAGTCGATGTCCGCGAGCGGCCCCAGCCGAACTCGCCCCCGCTCATCGGTCTTGAGCCGCACCGACTCGGTCACGCCGACCATTCGGTTGGTGAGGGAAATCTGGACCTCGGTATCGGTGATCGGCTCGCCGGCACGCCCCAGTAGATCGACTGCGTACCCGTCGTCCGGGTTCTGCGTCAGGTAGGAATGGAACGGGCTCTCGGTGTGGCTCTGGTTCACGGGGAACGACGTGGGCGCACCGTCGAGGACGACGTCCTCACCCAGGGAGAGGCTGCGAACGGTCACGCGCAGCATCACCGTCAACGTGTCGACACGCTCGGGAACCGTGATCTCGTGGACGATGTCACCGCTCTCGGTGAAGTCGAAGCCCGTGGCCACGCTCTGGCTCCTCGTCCCGTCCTTGGTCGTCGCCGTGACGTAGAGCGTTGCGTCCTTGACCGCGGCCATGGGGATGCGGCGACCGTTGAGCGTCAGAGCGGGTCGGGTGAGGATGGTGGCCTTCGTGCCCTCCAGTAGCCCTTCGAGCGGCGCGTGGGCGGGCGCGGCGAGTTGGTAGTTCTCCGCACGGTGCTCGAAGCGAGCGATCGACGTCACCGCTCCACTGCGGAGAAGAACCCGCTTGAAGCTACCGCGCGGCGAGAACGGCACCAGGATCTGCCCCTGCTCGTTCGGAAGGTAGTCGCGACCGCCGAATCGCACGATCGCATCGTCCTTGGGCTGGCCGCTCCCGTCGATCACGCGCAGAAGATGCCCGGCCGCCGTCTGGCGCTCCAGGAGCTGAAGCGCCCCCTTCACGACCACGGCGCGGCTGGAGACTCCCCCGCCGATCAACTCGACGACGTAGGTCCCTGGCTTCGAGAGCGAGTCCATTCGGAGTTCCCGTCGGACCCGCCGAATCGGCGGCGCGTCGAACTCCAGCACGCGGGTCTCGTTCGCCACCAGTCCATCGAGATCGAGGCTCGAGTTCACCGGACGCTCGAAGCGATCGAAGTACGCGACGGGATCGACCTCGAAGACCTTGACGATCATTCGGTCGACGTTCTTGACGTCGACCTGGAGCGTCACTTCGTCTTCGGGCGCGAGATCGCGGGGGTTCGTGCGAGCGAATTCGATGTCAACTCGCTGGCGGAGGGCCTCCGCGCGCGCGGCGCCGAGCCACTTGATGTACTCATCGGCTTGCTCCGGGTCGCCGTAGAGCAGCTTGGCCTCGGCGAACGTCTCCCGGACGAAGTCCTGCTCGAGCGCGCCCACGTAACGCTGGTACTGGTTCGAAGCCTGGAAGACCTTCAGGAGGCACTCGTGGATGAGCGCGTCCTCCGAGCCGATCGCGGGAAAAGGCGTGATCGAGCGAAAGTCATCTCCGAGCGACGCGCGCTGGCGCGAGTCGTTGCGCGGGCTCACCCAGAGTCGGGTCTGCCGCGGCAAACGCAAGTAGGTCAAGAGCCGTTCCTCGTTCACCCCGCCGCCGTCGAGTTCGAAGGCGATCCAGTGGTACAGAAGATGCGCTTTGAGCGAGACGAACGCCTGCGGGAGGAGCGACGCGAACTCCCAGGCGCGCTCCAGGTAGGCCAGCTGATCGGCACGGTCCTCGATCGTCTCGGGGAAGCGGGGCGCGAGCCGCTGCATCACCGTGTTCACGTAGGTCGAGTTGGAGAGCATCTCGGGGCGCGCGGCCCGCAGCGCCTCCAGCTGGGCGAGCGTCAGCTTCGCGTGAACGCTGCGCGTACCGAACGTGACCCGGTCGGACGACGCCATGTCCTGGACGATCAGCTCCACCAGCCCGGGCACGTCGGGGCGCGGCAGCTGCTCGAGGAGCCAACCGCGCTGATTGTCCGTGAGCCTTCTTCGAACCAGCGACTCCAGGAGCACAGGGTCCATGTCCTGCAGCGGCTGGCGCGAGTTGCGGCGGAGCGCCTTCTCCAGCAGCCGCTCGGTCGAGATCTGATCCGGATCGAGCGAGGTCGGAGCGTTCGGCGACTCGCCTGGGACCACTCGTCGCTCGTTGAAGCGGAGCCCGAGCTCTCTCTCCAGGAAAGCATAGGTCACCGCCGGATCTGTGGACGCGCGGAGAAGCGCCTGACGCGCCTCGATCTGGCGATAATCAGCCCCTTCCCCGTGGGTCTTCTTCCAGCTCTGGAGGAGCTCGTCGACGGAGTCGAGCTGACCCCCTTGCTGGAGCACGAGGCTGGAGAAGTAGTAGTGCTCCACGGTCCCGGGCAGGAGCGCGTCAAGGGTCTTCCCACGGTCCTCGGACAGCGCGAACTCCTCGTAAAAGCCCGCTGGAAGCCTGCCGAACGATTCAGGAAGGCTCACCTGTGCCTGGAGTGGGGCCAACGAGAACGTCGAGAGGGCGATGCAGGCAGATAGAAGTCGATTCATGGGGCTCAACTCGGGACAGGAGACGAAGTAGGAGCAACAACGGCGCGTGATGCGGGCGTGTGGGAGACCAACGGCGCGGGGCGGCTCCAGATTGGCCTGTATCGGCTTTTTTTGGCGATGACGCGCGCACTTCAGGTAATGGGATCCGCTGGCCCGGAACCTGGCGCGGGTTGCGGGGTTCCAGGGGCCATGAAATCGCTCCGATCCCTGGCGCTATTGCCGGCCCTCGCCTTCCCCCTCCCCATGGCGCTGGCCCAGGGCCCCACCCATCCGGACCTCGTCTACGCTACCGTTGGACAGGCGGATCTGCACCTCGACCTCTACATCCCGCCAGCGCCCGCGGGACCGAAGCCCCTGCTGATCTTCATCCACGGCGGCGGCTGGTCCGGCGGAACGAACGCAAGTCTCTCCGGCCCCTCCACGATCGCCCTGAACCAGGGATTCGCCGTCGCCAGCATCGAGTACCGCCTCACCTCCCAGGCCGCCCTCTTCGCGCCCGAACCGGTCACCTTCCCGGCCCAGATTCACGACGTGAAAGCGGCCGTGCGCTTCCTGCGCGCGAACGCAGGCGTCTACGGACTCGATCCGACTCGCTTCGCCAGCTACGGCACCTCCGCGGGCGGCCACCTCTCCGCGCTGCTGGCGGTATCGACCGGCGTGGCCGAGCTGGAGGGGACCGTCGGACCCCACGTCGGAGTCTCCAGCGCCGTCCAGGCGGGCATCGACTTCTTCGGCCCGACCGACCTGCTCCGAATGGGGCTCGACGCGCAGCTCCCGCCAGGGAGCTTCATCGACCACGACGCGCCGACCTCGCCCGAGTCACGCCTCCTGGGCTGGGACGGTCCCGGCCAGGGGGTCGGCGACATCCGCGCCAACCAGAGCAACCCCGCGCCGCCCTATCCGGAGCTCGTCGAACTCGCCACCTGGGTGAATCCGGTCACCTGGGTCGACCCGAGCGACCCGCCGCTCTTCATCGCCCACGGGACGAACGATACGTCCGTGCCGCCAACGCAGAGCATCCGGCTATCCGCTGCTCTCCTGGCGGCGGGCGTCCCCCACGACTTCCGCACGATCCCAGGCGCAGGCCACGGGCTCGGCGGCGCGGTGAACCAGGCGGCGTTCACCTTCATCCGGCGCAAGCTGATCGGCCCGAACCTCCCGGACGTCGGAACGACCGTCTGCACCGGCGATGGCTCCAGCGGCGCGTGCCCATGCGGGAACGAGAGCTTCCCGGGCGGCGGCGCTGGCTGCGCCCACTCACTCTTCGTCGGCGCTGGCCTCACCGCTTCCGGAGCTGCCAGCGTCTCGAACGACACGCTGCAGCTCCAGGGAGACAGCATGCCGGAGACGTTCGTTCTCTACTTTCAGGGCACAGCGCTCCAGAACCCGGGCGTGGGGCTCGCCGAAGGTCTGCTCTGCGCCGGCGGAACCATCACCCGCCTTGGCGTCCGGCCGACGCTGCAGGGCTCTGCGCTTTACCCCGGCCCTGGCCATCCTTCCATCTCGGTGAGCGGCGGGGTCACGGCCGGCGTCACGCTCTACTATCAGGGCTGGTATCGCGACGTCGACCCGCACTGCAACGGATCGAACGCCAACCTGACGAATGCGATCGCCGTGACCTGGCTCCCCTGATCGTAGCCAGGCCCCGGGGATGGCCCGGGACGCGTCGGAACTACGTCTTCCCGCAGATCTCGCGGAGCCGCTTGTGAGCGTGCTCCGCGTCGCGGCGCACGACGCTCTCGGCCGGAAAGTCCTCGGCGATGCGGTCGATCTTCTTCTGAAGGGTCTCGAACTGCTTCGCCTTGATGTCGCGTTCGAAGATCTTGGCGATCTGCTCTTGGGCCTTCAGGATGTCTTTCGCGTCGTCCTCCTTCAGTCGAGCGAGAAGCGCTTCCACCACGTCGACCTCCGGTCGTCCCTCGATGGCACCCGTCAGCGCATCGCCGAGCGTCTTGACCGCGAGCCAGTCGCCCGCGTCCGCGGCTCTTCGAACGGCCGTCAGACGACCTTCGATCATCCCCTGAAGCGAGCCCGCGATCTTCGCGTGGGTTTCCCCCGCGTCTTCGACCTCCGTCAGCGCCCTGCCGAGATCACCCTTCCGGAGCGAACTCGCGGCCTTCCTCAGATCGTCAGGCCATTCGTAGAGCGGAACCGTGAGGGCGGTCTCGACCGCCTTCGCAATGAGCGACTCGTCCAGCTTGGAGGCATCTCCCTGAAAGAGGATGGTGCCGCCAGAGTCGACGAGGAGTATGAGCGGGTACCCGGTCGCTCCCACGTCCTTGAAGAGCTTCCCCGTGCCGTAGGCGTACGCGTACTTCGCGCCCGTCGATTCGATGAATTCGTCGGTCTTGTCCTTGGAGTCACTGGCCACGCCAATGACGGTCAGTCCCTTCTCGCCGTACTTCTGCTGGATAGCGTTGAGGTAGGGGATCTGAGTCTTGCAGTGGCCTCACCAGTACTCGAAGAATTCGATGAGGAGAACGCGCCCTGTGAAGTCTTCGAACGACTTGGCCGCCGTCTGCTTCAGTTCGTCGAACCCGGGCCTCGGCAGTGGATCGCCCACATCCGGCGCTGCGGAAGCCAGAGGCCCGAGGGCGAGGAGTAGCGCGAGCGGAAACGCTCGCGCAAGGAGCTTGTGGATCATGGGTCTCGAGGCCCTCCCAGGCCACCGGTGTCTACCGTGCGATCGTAGTACATCCTCTCCAGCCCATCGTCCGATTCACGTGGGTCCTAGGGAGACTTGAGACGCCCCCGTCATCGTCTCAGTCGTTCGCCCAGCCTCGTTCTGCCCCTCACAGACCCACCACCATGAAAGACCTCATCCTCGTCACCGGCTCGACCGGCTTCATCGCGACCCAGACCGTCCTTCGCCTCCTGGACGAGGGCTACCGAGTCCGCGGAACCGTCCGGAGCCAGAAAAAAGGCGACGCGCTGCGCAAGCTCGTCGCCAGCTACCGTGACGACGCCCCGCTCGAGATCGCGGTGGCCGACCTCCTGGAAGACGAGGGCTGGAGCGCGGCCATGAAAGGCTGCGACGGACTCTTCCACATGGCCTCACCCTTCCCCGGAGGTGATATCGAGGACGAGGACAAGCTCCTCGCCCCCGCCGTCGAAGGCACGGAGCGCGTGCTCAAGGCCGCCAAGGCCGCGGGCATCCCCCGCGCGGTCCTGACCTCCTCCGTCGCGGCCGTCGCCTATGGCGTGCCCACGCGCCCCAACGGTGTCTTCACGGAAAAGGACTGGTCGGATCCCCAGGGCGACGGCATCTCCACCTACGCGAAGTCCAAGGTCCTCGCCGAGCGCAAGGCCTGGGACGTGGTCGCCGATGGTGGCCCAGCGCTGACCACGATCAATCCGTCGCTCGTCCTCGGCCCGATGATCGAGGACGATCACGGCACCTCCATCGGGATGATCCGCAGCCTGCTCAGCGGTGAGATGGACAAGATTCCCGCAGCGGCCTTCGGCATCGTCGACGTCCGCGACGTCGTCTCCGCTCACATCAAGGCCTTCGAGATGGACTCGGCCAAGGGTGAACGCTTCATCGTGTCGGACGCCTTCATGACGATGGAAGAGGTCGTCGCGGATCTCCGGAACGCCTACCCCTCCCTGTCCGAGCACTTCCCCACCGAGCTGGAAGACGGAGCGATCGAACATCGCGTCCCGTCCGCCAAGAAGGCCAGCGAGACCCTCGGTATCGAATTCACGCCCGCGAGCCACGCGATCGTCGCGACGGCCCAGTGCCTGATCGACCGCAAGCTGGTCGACGCACCGGTCGCTCGATAGAGCTCGAGACCGCCGTCAGTCGTCCGCGCGGCCGTCCGGGTGACAGCTGATGCACGCCGGACTGCTCCAGGTGTAGTTGTTCACGTCGCTGTGCTTGTCGTCCATTCTCGACTGCCGGTGATCGTGACAATGGATGCAGCTGACGTTCAGGTAGTTACTGGGCGTCTGGTGGCACTCCATGCAGTCGAAGTTTCGGTGATCGCCGGAGTTGATCGGGAACGTGTGGTCAAAATTGGCGTCGCCCCAGCTGCTCGTGTTGTGACACTGCTGGCAGGTCTCCGGGAAACCCGAAGAGACGTGGGGCGGATCGTTCGTGCTCAGGTACTCCTGGCGGTGACACTCCACGCAGTCGCGGGGCGTACCCGAATAGACGTTGTTCGCGTGGCACTGCGCGCAGTCTGCCGTCGCGTGCCTGCCCGTCAACGGGTAGGTCGAGTGGTTGAAGAAGGCGCCGTCCCAGCCCGATGTCGTGTGGCACTGGGCGCAGTCCTCCGGGAATCCAGAAGCGATGTGGTTGGGATCGGTCGTGCCGAGGTATTCCTGGCGGTGGCATTCGACGCAGTCACGCGGCGTGCCAGCGTACACGTTGTTCACGTGGCATTCGGCGCAGTTGGTCACGCGATGCTGCCCGGTCAGCGGGAACGTGTTGTGATTGAACGCGGCCCCGTTCCAGCCGGTCGGAATGTGGCAGCGATCGCAGCTTTCCGTCCAGCCGTTCGCGACGTGATTCGGGCTGGCCGCGCGCGCGAGGTCTGCCTGGTGGCAGCTGATGCACTCGACGTCCAGCGGCGCCAGGATGCCCGCCTCGATTCCCTCGTGACAGCGCCTGCACGCCGTCGCCGCGTGGGCACCGACGAGCGGGAAGCGCGTCCGCGCGTGCTCGGCGATCATCCCCGTGACGCGCCACTTCTGCTGGTCGTGGCAGGTATCGCAGCGCTTGCCCTGCAGGCCTTCGTGCACGTCCTCGTGGCAGCCCGCACAGCCAAGCGCCGCGAAGTCCGCGACGGGCCCGCGGTCGTTGTGACAGCGCAGACACTGGGCTCCCTCGTGCGCACCCTCCAGCGCCACTCCCGTCTCCTTCTCGTGGTCGAACTCGAAGTCCGGCTTGAGCGTCACCCAGTCCCCTGGCTCGTGACAGAGATCGCAGCTCGCCGGAAAGGTCTCGTGCGGCACCACGGGCCCGCGCTCCGCCCACCAGCCCTGGGGCTCACTCTGGAAGAGCTGGCCCCCCACGCATGCGAAGAGCATCAACGAGGCGAGCGCCAGGAGCAGTGGATTGCGGGGGAGTCGTTCGGTCGGTGCCATCAGAAGCTCCGCTGGAGGAGGAAACCAAGCGAGACGGCGTCTTGCTCGTCTCCGAAGCGATAGGCGGTCGTCAGGGAGAGAAGCCAGTCAGCGCCAATGATGCCGTCCCAGCCCAGTGAAAGCGCTCCCTGGAAGAGATCCGCCTGAGATCCATCGAACCGCGCCTGTCCAAAGAGACCCGCGTCCAGGTCCGCCCGCCAGCTACCGCCACTCAGGGGCCCGCCGATGCCGGTACGCAGTCCCTTGACGGCACCGAATCGGCCCTCTCGGTAGAACACCGAGGTGTTGATTCGCTGGATCCGTGGACCGTCGAGCTGATGGCCCCAGCCGAACTCTCCGCCCGCTCCGCTCGAGCTCTGATCGGCCCACTGGTCCGCGCGAACGTTGATGCGATCCACGTCGCTCAGTCGAGTCCAGCCGGAGAGGCTCACGCGCCGGTTGCTTCCGTCGGTGATGATGCTGGAGCCCAGGTCCTGGATTCCGTTCCGCAGAAGCGACGGGTAGCGGTTCATGCTGGAGGACAGGGACACGCCCGAGTACTTACCGATCCGGCGCGAGAGACTGGCGATGGCCTGGGTCAGCTCGACCGAATCTTGCTTCAGCGGATCGTTCGAATCGTAGAAGTCGACCCAGGCCGTCGCGAAGGCGCTCCACGGCCCGTTCGGGCTCCAGCGCAGGCGCGCCAGGAAGAGCTGGCGATCCGCCTCGCCCATGTGCCACGTCTTCTGCAGCGCGGCCCCGAGCTGAAAGCGCTGGTCCTCGTCGACCATCAGCGTGCCCCAGGAGGAGATCTGAAGCGTATCTCCCGTGGAGCGTTCGCGGTCGTTGGACGGCAAGTAGCCGATGCTCGCTCCGACGCTGTGACCCGCGCCGGTACGCCATGAGACCTCGGCGCCATCCAGTAGCCCGAGTTCGGGGAACTCGCGCGGCAAGAACCGTCCGACCTCGATGCGCCGGGGCTCGCCCCGCACGCCGCCGAGCGCATACGAAAAGCGGTCGAGGCGGGCGAGCGTGTCCTGTTCCCCCTGACCGTCCGCTACCTGGGTGTCGCGCATGTTCACCTCACCGTCGATCCGGAACTCGCCGCCGAATCCGAAGAGGTTCGTCCCTCGCGCGTCCATGCCGAGGCGCGAGAAGAGATCATCTCGCCCCGCTCCCACTCCGTCATGAATGAGGTCGGACGTCATGTAGACGCGGCCGCGCCAGACCGGCGGGCGCTCCTCCCGTTCGAGCACGCGCGCCTCCGCGAGCAGCGGCGTGCCCTCGGTCCACTCGACCTCGTCGGAGGTCCACTCGATCGGCGGGTAATCGCCCTGGTCGGTAGGCTGCGGATCCTCGCCGCCCGGGAGACGTGAGGCCGGTACGGCGACTTCACCGGGGACGCCCGGCATGAGCTGATCGGTGGCCTGCGCCACGTCGACGACGGATTCGCGCTCCTCGACGGTCTGCACGACGCCCTGCACCGGGCTCCCGCCGAGTGGCCGGAACGTGACGCGATCGCCCGGCGCCAGTCCTGCGGACGCACCCCGGTCGATGCGAACCAGGGTCGAACCTCCGGAGACCACCGGCGCAGAGATCACGCGAAAGTCGACCTGGACGCTGGCCGAGGCATCGAGTTCTGCGTCGACCCCCGCCGCTGCGGATGCGGCCCAGCCCGTCGTCGAAGCCAGCCCCAGGGCCATCAGCCCCGCTCTTGAACACAGACCCCTCATCGTTCCCCTCATCACTTGTCGCCCCGCCGGAAGGTCACGCCGTGGCAGTCCACGCACTCGGTCCCGAGGGGCCGGTAGCGGACCGCCGTCCTTCCATCCTTCGTCGTCGCCGTCTTGTGGCACTGATGGCAAGCCAGTTCCGCGTGGTGGCTATCGAGCGCGAAACGCGCCGTGTCGTGGTCGAACACCAGGGAATCGAACGGGCCCTCCGTCGTGTGACAGCGCACGCAGCTGGGGTCGCTCTGGAGATCGGCTGCCTTGCCCTTCACTGGCTGATTGAACTGGCCGAGGTGCGGATCCGCATGACAGTCCGTGCAGCGGTTGCCCTTGGCGAATCCGCGCGTGCGACCGAGCGGATCGACTGGCTGTGCCGCGTGGCACTCGACGCAGGCGACCTCGGCGTGGGAGTTCTCCAGCGGCCAGCCCGTCCACTTCCCGTGATCGAAGGGCTCGGTCACGTGGAAGGACGCGGGCCCGTGACAGGTCGAACAGTCGTTCGGGATCTCGCGAGCGAGCGCGCCCTGGCCGACTCGCTGCGTGCGGAAGGCGCCCCGGTGAGGGTCCCTGTGGCACGTCGCGCAGCGCTCCGTGTTCCCGGGAAACGCGTTCTCGACCTTCCCGAGCCGGACTGCGTCGTTCTTCGCGGGAACGTGGCAAACGGTGCACTTCGCCTGGGCGTGGGCCCCGGCGAGCACGAAGCCGGTGGCCTCGCCGTGATCGAACGTCCCAGGACGAATCTCGAGGAAGTCGCGGACCGTGTGGCAACGCTGGCAATCGAGCAAGCCGGTCTCCGGATCGTTCATCTCGACGAAGCGGTCGCCGTGGGGACTCTCGTGGCAGGTGCTGCAGGTGCGCGGATCGCCGTCATGGTGCTCTGCGACCAGACCGAAGTTCCTGGGCTCTTCCTCGGCAGGACCGTGGCAGCCGACGCACTCGGCCGCTGCGTGGGCCCCTTCGAGCCGGAATCCCGTCCAGCGACCGTGGTCGAACGACGTGGTCTCCGGAAACTCGAAGCGATCCGTCGTGTGACACGTCGCGCAGTCCTTGGCGGACTCTCCTCGGGACAGCGTCGCGGCCAGCAGGCTCGCTTCGGTCCGATCCGCCATCGAGCGCGCGGCGACGGTCTCCGGGTCGAAGGCTCCCGCATGCACATCGTCGTGGCACGTGCTGCACTGGCCGGTATCGCCGGGGTAGAGATCGCCGACGAAGCCGAAGTCTCGCGCCTGTCCCTCGGACAGGCCCGCCGCTGCCGCAGGCGCCTCGCCGTGACAGGCAGTACAGTTCGCGCTCGAGTGCGCACCCGTGAGCTCGAAGCCCGTGAATCGCCCGTGATCGAACGGCGCGTCCTCCGGCAACTTGAAGCTGTCCGTCGTGTGGCACGTGGCGCAGCTGACGGCCTGGGCTGCGTCGCTCGCGATGGCCAGCGGGCTCTTGCCCGAGCCCGTCGCGGCGCTCGCCAGCGTCATGCCATCGAACGCACCGCGGTGAACGTCCTCGTGGCAGTCGGCACAGGCGCTTTGGGTCCTCGCGAGGTAGCGATCGGCGTAGCTGCCGGTATCGACGTGACAACCGGCGCAGTCGACCCGAGCATGGGCTCCGTCGAGCGCGAATCCTGTGGCGGCGTGGCGACCGATCGTCATGTGTTCGTCGGCCCCCAGGAACGTCGTCGCTCCGCCCCCGTGGCAGGCGGCGCAATCCACCGCGACCTCGGCGAGGAACTCGCCCGTGTGCGAGGACTCATGGCAATCCGAGCAGGTACGCGTGACCGCGAGGGACGCGATCGCGTGGGTGAGGCTGGCGGGCGACGCTGCGGGCTGGACGCCATCCTCGTGACACTGGCTGCACGCGATCTCCGCGTGCGGCGGCGTCAGAGGGAACGTGTCCGGGTGCTCGAAAGCGGCGACCGCAGCGAAGGCCTCGCTCTGACCGTGGCAGTCGGCGCAGTTCGCCGACATCTTGCCTTCGTGCGGATCCTCATGGCACTGCGTGCATTTCTGCGCGAGGCCGAGGAAGCGCGCCTGTCCCTGGGCGAGGACCTCGACCCGCGCGTTCCCGTGGCACTCCTCGCACGCGAGCGATGCGTGCGCGCCTTCCAGCCCGAACCCGAGCCCCGCGTGATCGTAGGCGTCCAGGCTGTCGTGCCCCGCACGAACGAAGGCGAGGTCCCCCACCAGGGTGATCGAGTCGCCGTGGTGTTCACCGTGACAGACGTCGCAGCGCGCGGCTCCCTCCGCCTGTTCACTCAAAAGGTCCCCACCGAGCTGCCCGTGCAGCCCCGTGCCGCCTTCGATCTGCCCTTCGATCGCTCCATGGCAATCGAGGCAGCTCTGCGCCATGGCCATGGGCGAGCCCTGCTCTCCGTGACAGACGACGCAGCCGTCGCGTCCGGCCAGCTCCGACATCGCGGCGTGGACGGGGTGGAGCGGGCCGGGGCCCGGATCGGCCGCGTCGCGGAAGGCGAGCACTCCGACGAGCACGAGGCTCGCGCCAGCGAGCCACACCTTGGGATCAAGGATTCTCATCAGGAGGCGGCGCCGAAGTGCGCGTAGCGAACGGCCGTGACGATGTGGACACCCAGGACGAGAACGAAGAGGAGAGCGGCCCAGCGGTGGATGTAGCGCCAGCTGGAGAGCATGCCGCGGAGTTCCTCGTACCGCGCCGCCCCGAGGGCGGTGCGGTGGGCGCGCTGGGCAAGTCCGAGCACGTCGTTGATCCGCTCCAGCGGAACGCCCATGCCCTCGCCCTCGAGGCGGAGACCGTGCAGCGTGTGCTTCAGCCGGCGCTGGGCCGTGAGCGTCGCGAGAACTCGGCGCCAGAGCGAACGGGACCAGTGCCCTTCGGCCACGAGGCGAGCGACCTCGCCGCGCACGCGGTGCCGATACTCCGGGTGGTCCGCGTCCCACTCGCCTTCGAGGCCCGCGAGCCTGGACTGGATCTCCTCCAGCGCCAGCTCGCGGCCGTTGGCGGCGCGTGGAACGAACGAGTAGAGGTAGCGGCCCATCGCTCCGGTGGCGATGAGCACCCCCATGGCGAGGATGGCGTGCCCGCCCGCCGTATCACGGACGAGGAAGCCGCCGTGAACCACGGCGAGCAGGAAGCCGCTGACGCCGGTCGCGACGTGCAGGGACATCCAGCCACGAAGGGAGCCGAAGCGGATCCAGGCCCGCTTGCCGCGGCGAAGCAGGTAGAGAAGGTTCAGGACGACGGCCAGCGCGGCGGCGATCCCGCAGGCGAGGCCGACGTTGCGCGCCGGGCGCAGGAGCTCGTGGCCGTCGATCGACGAGCGCAGGTGGGCGGGAGCGTCGTAGTAGTCGCCGTGGAGGAGCGACCACGCGAGCGTGACCATCGCGAGCAGGAAGGCGACGAAGAGCGCCTTGATCAGCCCGCTGCCGCGCTCGGTCGGCTCCTCGACCGGGAGCCGCATCGCCGGATCGAAGGACACGCCGCACTCCTCCAGCATCTTGAAGGGCGGGATGCCGCCGGCGAGCACGAAGACGTGGTCGTTGGGAATCTCGATCACGCCCTGATCCGTCTCCAGCTCGACGCGGTCGTCGCCGATTCTCCGGACGTTCGAGCCGAGCTCCGCGCGGACCGAGCCGTTGTGGAAAGCCTCCAGGATCCTGGCCTCGTTCTTCGCCTTGATGCGGAAGAAACTCGTGCGGCGGTAGGACAGCGTGACCGTGGTGTCCTTCTGCGCGCCGAGCCCCAGCGCGGCCTCGATGGCGCTGTCGCCGCCGCCCACGACGAGGACGTGCCGGCCCTCGAACGCGCGGGCGTCGAGGAGGCTGTACGTGACCTTGGTCAGGTCTTCGCCGGGGACGTCGAGCTTGCGCGGGGAGCCGCGCCTGCCGAGCGCGAGGCACACATGACGGGTGACGCGAAAGCCCTCGCTGGTCCGGACGAGAAAGGCTCCGTCCTCGCGGCGCTCGATGCCGTCGAGGCGCTCGCCGGTGACAACGGGGAGCGCGTGCTGCGTGGCGATCTCGTGCCAGAGGTCGATGAGCTCTTCCTTGGTGTAGGTCGTTTGCGTGAGCTTGCCGTGCAGCGGAAGCTCGACGGGCTGGGTCATCACCAGCTTCTGCCGCGGGTAGTGCGCCACGGTTCCGCCGAACTGATCCTGTTCGATCACGACGTGACGCAACCCGCTCTCGAGCGCGGCCAGGGAGCAGGCGATGCCCGCGGGTCCCGCCCCGACGATGAGCAGGTCGAGCATGTCCTCCGCGGCGGGCCTGGCCTCGGCGGCGCGCCCGGTCTCCTCGCGGCGACGCGCCACCTCCCTCGCGACCGCCATCCCCTGGGCAATCGCGGTCCTCACGAGGGCGAACCCCGTGACCTCGCCTGCGAGGAACAGCCCGGGGCTTCCGATGGCCTCGAAGTCCACCTCGATGGCGGGGAGATCAGTGCGTTCCTCGACCCCGCTAAGGGTCACCGCGATGGCGTCGACCGGACACTCGTCCGCGCAGCGGGAGTGGCCCACGCAGCGGGAGCCGTGCACGACGCGAGCCTGGCCGTGCAAGACGTCGAGCACGCCCTGCTCCGGGCAGGCGGCCACGCAGAGCCCGCAGCCCATGCAGCGCGTCAGGTCGATGTGCGGATGCTGGAGGCGAGCCTCGTGGCTTCCGCGCTGGCGCGCCTCCTCACGCTCCTCGACCGTCTTCACCATGCGCGAACGCTCCAGCCGCCGCGCCCAGCTGGCGGCGAGCACGACGAGCAGGACGCACATGAGTACGAGAGGGGTCATCCAGCTCATGGGGTGGTACAGACTGACGCGGCTCCAGCGCGTGTTCCCTTCGTCGAACGAACTCGTCCAGACCTGAAGTTACGCCCGCGCACACTCTCTGACTGCCAATAAGGCAGACCCCTTAATAAACCGACTTCCGCCCCGCCGACCCGCTCAGACGACCCAATTTCCGTCTTCGTAGATGACATCGCCATCGAGGAGCACCCTCTCGGTCACGGCAAACACGTCCACATGGTGCTTGGCGGTCTTCTTGCGGATGTTGGGCTTGTTGTACATCGCGTGCTTGGAGCCGAGCGAGACGTGGACGCCGCACATGCGCTCGAAGGTTCCGATGTCCAGAACCGTGCGATCCTGGGTGAAGGCCCGGTTCATGCCGAGGCCGAGTTCGCGGAGCCAGACTTCCCCGTCGTCGCGCCGGATGCACTCCAGGACCTCCTCGAACTCCTCGGTGGAGTTCTCGGTGGCCACGACCCGCCCTTTCTCGATCACCAGCGTGATCGGGTGCGGCGGACGCTTGAGGTTGAAGGACGTGTCGCCGAAGAACGAGATCGTGAGGCGCCCATGCACGGCTTCGAGATCCCGCGATTCGGTGAAGACCTCGCCGATCGGAAACTGCCCGCCGATGTTCTTCATGCCCGTGTAGTCGCCGATGTTCATCTTCGCGGACTCGAAGCCCACCGGGAACGTGAGCACGGCGCCCGCGCTCTGCACGATTCCGACGGTGGCCTCGTCCAGTCGAGCCTTGAGCGCGTGCCCCACGCCGCGGAAGTACGCTGGATCGTAGGCGAGGGACTCGATGTAGATGAGCGCTTCCTCACCGGTCATGCGCGCGAGGTGCGGGTGCTCGACGACCTTGAGCGAGCGGTTGAACAGCTCGATGCGAATGCGGAAGGCGTCCAGGCGGAAGCTGGTCGACTGGATCATGACGACGAGGTCGCCGGGATGCAGGTCCTCGAAGCTCGCGCGAATCGCGTCGGCCTCCGTCGCATTGAAGTCGATGAACGTCGCGTCCGGGAGGCTCAGCCGGTAGGCCTCGGTGAGCGCCCTCGAGAGCTCCGAGTCCCCGTCCCAGACGACCACCGCCGCGGCCTCGTCCGTGTGACCGATGGCGAGCGCAAGGAGGTCGCGCGTGTGGTTGGCTGCCGTCTGGATGGCGTCAGGATGGAAAGTCGTGTTCATTCTGGGAGTAGAGTAGACGACGGAGCCGCGCGGCGGAGGCTCATACGCTGCAGGGAGTGACGAAGCGTGAGATCCGCCTTATCCTGGGGCGGTATGGATCATTGGGCTATCCGGGGTTCCGCCGCGCCTTCCCGCGCGCAGGACCGTCCCCCTACCTCGAATTCAGGTCGCCATGCGCTTCCTTCGCTGCTCCCTCACCGCAGCGCTCCTCGTTGGCGGCGCTCTCGCCCAGACCCTTGACTATTCGGTCCACGGCGAGCACCTCGACGCCCATATCGGCACAACGCTGGACGTCGTGCCGGATATCGACGGCGGAGTGCTGTTCCGCATCGTGGGCCCGCCCGCGCGCGAAGAACTTCCAGAGCCTACTTGAGAGCTGTCGGCGGGCCTGGTGATTCCGGCTCGGTCTGGCTGGATGACGCCAACGCCGTGGTCGGACTCCACTTCGCTGGCCAGAGAGATCAATCGGGTGCACTGGCCAGCCCCATCAGCGATGTCTTCGATGCGCTCGACGTCATCTGGAGCCGAGGAGTACGAACGCACGATCTGCTCGAGATCGTCGACAACGTCCTCGACTGACCTGCGCTACAGACCACGGCTCGCGAGTGCAGCCATGCCGGTCGACGGCCCTGTTCTCGCGATGCCCAGAGGCTCGCCCCTCGTCGATTCTGATCAACGTCTTTCGTTCGGGTTTCGGGAGTCCCAAGAGGCACGCGCGGATCGGACTGAACCTCGCCTTTCCCTCGGCTCACCGAAGATCGATCGCGAGACTCGCCGTGAAGTTCGACGTCGGTGGGCCACCGGGGGAGCTATCGCGGTGCCAGAGCTGGAAGTACCAGGTCTCTCCAGGCTGTGCGGCGACCGCGCCAAGCGGCTGGGGCAGCGCCGTCAGATCCACGACCGTCTCGATCTGCCCTTGCGCGCCGCTCGATTGGATCTGTCCCACGAAACGGCCGATCGCGCCGCCCAGGCAGAGGTTCCCCGAACTCCCGCCCGGCAACGCCGAGAACCCCGCGGTGCGTGAGGTCAAGAGATAGCCGAACGCCATCTGCGGCAGGCGGCTGGCTCGCAGGCGCACGTCGTTCTCGGCCACGTAGCTGGAGCCCGAGCCGACGAGACGGCCCATCTGGCCGGTCGAGTTCGGCCTGACGACACAGCTCGTCGTGTTGCCCACCATGCGCTCGATCGTGACGAGCGCTGTCTCTCCACCCGCGTGCTGCACGACGGCGAGCAGGGCCTCGCCCGAACGGCCGATCGCGAGCGTCGGGCTCGCCACGAACATGTCGGTGACGAGCTGCCCACTCACGAGACTGACGCCCGACTCCAGCACGACATCGTCGCCATAAACGAGGACCTTCCCTCCTCCAAGCCGGACGATGAAGGCCGCTTCCCCGGAGTCCGAGAGCTCCAAGCTGGTGTTGTCGAAGGAATAGACGATCTCTGTCGGGCGAGCCGCAAGCAACTGGCTCTCCTCCGCCAGCACGCCACCCGCCGTCGAGACGAGCAACCCGATCGTGGTCTGTGGGGTTCCGACGGTCGCGGAGACGGCCCGGATCCCGCCCGGCGCAGCGGCAACGGTGATCCCGAAGAGGCCAGTCCACGGATGCCCCGAGGCCGCGGGCGATCCCGTGCCAGGGACCGCGATGACGCCTCCGCTCGTGGCCACGGCGTGGCGGAACGTTCCGGCGTCGTCGAAGGCGACGGACACAGCGTACGTCCCGTCGCTCGCGACTGCCGGACGCTGACCGATCCACGTGATCGGCCCGGCGAGCGCCGCCGGCGAGGAACCCTCGGCGGCGAGCAACGAAACGCCGGGCGACCCGGCGAGGCCGCCGTTCGTGAAGTCGAGGAGAAAGGCCGCTTCCACGTCGACCGAGCCCGGGACCCCTACCGTCGCGGCGACGACGGCGTAGGGCAGCGCGACGGCGACGTGGTCGAAACGTCGATAGGTCGCAGAGGCAGGCACGCCCGGCGCGCCCACCAGCGCGCCGCTATCCAGCGTGAACGTGGAACCGATCGACAAGCGTGAATGAACGGCCGAGCCGGAAGCGGGAGCATACCGATAGGCCAGCGCCAGCGTCCCGTCACGATCGAGGTCCATCCCGGTCAGGAACTCCACGACGTCTCCGTTCGCGAGGGTGTCGCCCTCCGCGAGAACGATCTGGCCATCGACCAGAACGACGGAATCCCTGGAAGAGCTTGGCTCGGTCGTATGGACCAGCGCAGCCCATGCCCCGGCCTCGCTCATGGCGATCGAATCAGAGAAGTCTGCAACCTCCCAGCCGTTCGCCAGGACGTCTCCTGTCTGGACGACGATATGGCCCGCATTCTGTGCTCCGCCGAGCCCCGTGGAGGCCAGAAAGGAGATATGGACGAGGACCACGGTGTCGAATGAGAGCTTCATATGGCTCTCCTGCGGGAGACCGACGGGCCGCCACCGAGTTTTCAGCGATTCCGGCGAGGAGCGCACCGGGAGGAAGCGCAAACCATCGCGTTTGAGCGGCGTCAGAATGAAATCGCGGGCGGAGAGAATGTGCTCGAACGTGGTCTGCACCTCATCCGCTCGAAACCGTGCGCCGGCGGAGTGGCATTCGCGCTGTCTTCGGCCCGTCTTCCCGAGGCCTTGGAAACCTGGGGGAACCGGACCCGGTTGGAAAGGGCGGTCCAGAACTCGGAATCGGTACCGCCCAGCAAAGGAAGACCAGGGGACCGCGACGAGGGCCAAGAGACGTCGCAGAAGAAATCCCCGGAAAGCCGTGAAGCCCGGTTACGCGCGGCAGATCGGAGAGCGGCCATGGTCGACGTCCGACCTGGCAAAGCCCTTCTCCAACGGCAACCTCCCATGCTACTTCTAGCCTACCTGGCCGCGCTCTCACTTCAGGCAACCACCCCTGACGTGGCCACCCCTGACGGGGCCAGCCCTCCCCAGGAAGCTGTTTTCCAGCCTTCCCAATGGATCGCTCCGGCGCCCGCTCCGAGCTTCCATCGATCGGACGAACAGCTCGCTGACGCCTCTCAGGTCGACCTTCAGATCCCTGAAATCGTCTACACCGACGAGATCGACGGCGTTCTCTGGGCTCGTACGCGCGACTACAAGGTCCGCGTCACCGGGGACGAGTTCACCTACTTCCCGTTCCTCGGCTCCGATGCGAAACAGCACTGGCCGGTCTCCTGGCGACTCTCCAGCGTTCGGATCGGTGGCGAAGAAGTGGCTCTGACCGACGGCCGCGCCCTTCACTCGCACGAGAAATTCGTTCAGGACCTCGGCGACGTCGACGTCGTCTACGACCTCTTCACGGACCACGTGGCGCAGACCGTCGTCGTCGATCTGGCCGGGCGAAGCGGAGCCGCCGTGGTCGAGTTCGAGCTGACGACGGAGCTGGCGACCAAGCTCGCCGGCAACGCCCTGAACTTCGATGGTGAGCGCGGCGGCGTCCGCGTCAGCCGCCCCTTCGCGGTCGAGTCGAGCGGGAGGCAGCGGCCGATCTTCGTCGAGCTGGAGGGCTCCACCCTCCGGATGGAGGTGGACGCCGAAATCGTCTCTCGATCCGGTTCCACGCTGGTGATCGATCCATTCATCAGTACGTTCTCCGTCGACACCGTGATCTCGCCCCAGTACGAGCCGGACGTTTCCTACTGCTACGCCACCGATACCTTCACGTACGTGTACACGGACGGCTTCACCAACGGGGACCTCGACATCTACGTCACCCGCGTCGACAGCTCGGGTGGCTTCGTGGGTGGAATCTACGTCGACCTGACGACCGAATACTGGAGCAAGCCGAAGGTCGCCAGTGCCCAGTTCCACAGTCAGCAGCTGGTGGTGGCACGGCGCTGGATTTCGGGGCCCGGCCAGACCTTCGAAGTCATGGGCCGAGTCCTGACCACGGCCTCCACCAGTCAGACCGTGGGTCCGCCAATCGTCATCGGTGACGCCACGAACTGGAACAACAGCGATCCCGACGTGGGCGGTTCCCAGCGGAACGCGGCCGACGCACAGTTCATTGTCTGCTGGACGCGCGAATTCAATTCCGGGTCGCTGCAGGCGCGGCACAGGCTGGTCTCGTCCACGGGCACCCTCGGTCCACTCCAGGCCACCTTCCCATCGACGAATCAACAGCCGGGAGTCAAGGTTTCCCACTCAACAGGAGACCCGACCGCCGTCAACCGCTGGAACGTGGCGGTCGAAGAGCACGGTACGACTGCTCCCTACAGCCGCGCCGTCGTCGGGCTGCAGTTCGCTCCGAACGGCGTTCGTATTGCTGGAGCGCTCTACAGGGATTCCGTGGCGCCGCTCTACAACGGGCAGCCCACCAAGAGTCACATGGACGTCTCCGACGGCATCGTCAAATTCGGGAACTCCGAGCCGACCTACATGATCGCCTGGGAGCGACGTGGCCTCATCGGCGTCTTCATCCGCTATGACACGCTGATCGATCGAAGGCTCCTCGTACGGTGGTCGCAGGGAACGCAGAGGCATCGGCGTCGAGATCGACAGGCTCAGGTCAGTACCACGGCCGAGCGATTCATCGTCACAGGCTCGCCTTGGACCCGCCTCGTCGCGCAGGACCGATGGGCGCATGTCAGCGTCTTCGACCTGACGGACCGAGACAAGATCGTGCCCTCGGAGGCGATGGTGGAGTATGACCGTTGCAACGCCCTCTTCAACGACCCCGATGGCTTCCCCTTTCCTCTCGCGGTTGCTTCTCGATTCTCGGGAGGCTTTCAGACGAGCCGCTATGCGCACCTCGGCTGGTCGAAGTACTGCCCCGGGGTGACGACCGAGCGGGATGTGAGCGGAGCTCTCTTCACGGCGAACTCGCCTCCGGCGATCGGCATCACCTTGCCCTGTTTCAATAGCAACAACGCGTCTCGCCGCGCAGCCATGGCCGTGCTTTGGGGGAATCGAACCACGACATCCTACAAGACCCTTGCTGTCTCCTTTCTCCCACCGGGTGGACTCGCGCTGGCCTTTGCCGGACCAAGCCCGGCTGGCGCCACCACTAACGCTTATGGCGTCTTTCTTTGGCCACTTTGCATGGACGTCTCGCAGTCGACAGGAATCCCGTTCGTCGCGGATTCTACCGGTAGCGCCACGGTCAATTTCGACCCGACATCACTCCCCTACGGACTCGGGGGCTCCTCGGCCATGGCGGGTCAGACCTGGGGCTTCCAGGTCGTCTACCCCGACACGACGACGCCTGGTACGCCGATGCGACAGTCAAACGTCGTCTACCTCGACTTCTGATGCAGCGCCCAGGCGGCGGTACCGGCCGTCGTTTCGGTACCGCCAGTTCTTCCCGAACTACTTCGAGGCGCCCTTGCCGTCCAGGGCAGCGATCAGCTGCTTGATGCGTTCGAGCCGACTTGCGGGAGCGTTCACCAGAATCGAGTTCGTCCGGGCGTCGGGGAGGAACTTCAGGCCAGCCGGTCCCTGCGTTTCGGCTTCGACGCCAAAGGCAGCGTTGAGGAGGGTCACCACGTCGTCGGCGACGGCGTTCTCCAGGCGGATCAGCTCCATGGTGGTGACGTATTTTTCGGCTCCATCGGCGGCGGCTGCATCGATGGTTCGCAGCGTATCGGCGAGGCCTACGAGGCTTTGCCCGATGCCCACGATCACCATGGAGTTCGAGTTGCCGGCTGGCAGGAGCTGCTGGGTGTTGGCGTCGGTGATCATCGTCCGCATCGAGTTGGACACCTGGCGCACGTCCGTGTGCGGGAGAGTCACCACCGTGGTGAAGATCATGGCCGGGTGCGCCGCCGCCAGGTGCAGGTCTTCCGGCTCGAGGAAGATCGCCGCGGAGCGGATGTTGCTGCGGGCTGGCGTGGAGAGGCTCTGGATCTCGAGGAGGCGCATGCCGTCGCGCTTGAGCGGCGTCAGGACGAAGTCGCGGGCGAAGAGGATGTGCTCGAACGTGGTCTGCACCTCATCCGCTGGAATCGTCATGTTTCGATCCAGGTGGACCGGTGACTGCATCAGGAGGCTCTGCGTGTCTGAATGGGCCGTGATGTGCTGTCCAGTGAGCTCCCCGTATTTCTCGACCATCGACCAGCAAGTATCCGCGTTCTCGGGGTCGTCCACGACGAGGGTCATCGGCCCGCTGGGAGTCGGGAAGAGCCCTGCGAGGGTGCTGATGGCTTCTGTCCGGGTGTCCTGGGGCAGCAGCAGAGCGGCTGCGAGTGCGAGTGAAAGCATGGCGGAATGGTGGGTTTGGGTCGCTGGTGCGAAACGGGCGCCTTGAAAGCGGGCGCCGGCGGGGTGGCGTACGCGCTGTCCCTGGCTCGTCTTCCCGAGGCCTTGAAAACCTGGGGGGGTCGATCTTCTGGGCTGATCCTGGGGCTTCCAGGAGCCATTGGGGTTGGGCGCCACGCCGCGAGCGCGGATCCTGGCGGTGCTCGCGGAATCGCGGTCCGTGGCGCAGACTCCAAGTGCGGAAAGTTCCTGCGCGATCGACGTTCCAGTTCCGATCCATTCTGGCCGATCGGCTCTTGAAGGAGCGGGCGGTTCGCTCGGTCGCGATAGGAGATCCCCATGCTGAAGCACATCACGCCCGCCTTCACCGTCCTCCTCCTGGCTGCCTGCCAAAGCGCCGCAACGACGACGGAGGCCGAAGGTCCCTGGCGGACGCAGGTAGAGCAGAACCAGGAGGAATTCAGGCGCAAGATCGACGGGCTCCACACGCTTCTGGTGGCGAAGGGTTCCGAGCCGCAGGGCGGCATGGAACTGATCTCCCGGGTCGTGGCGCTCGGCGACCAACTGAATCACTTGGGTGCGCTCATCGCTGATTCGAGGGGCGGCCAGGTGTCCAGCGCGGCATTCGCCTCCTGGGCACCCGCCCGCGGAGGCGCCAACCGTGACATCGAGGTGCTCAAGGAGGCGCTTCTCGTCGCCGAGTCCCAGCGCGCTCTCCACGTCGAGAACATCGCCAACGCCGGAGTCCCGGGCTACAAGCGCCGCAGACTCCAGTCCGCGACCAGGATGATCGAACGGGAGGGCTCGCAAGCCCCGGAGATCCGCGGGACGGTCCGCGACATGCGGCAGGGAGTGCTCGATCCCACCGAAGACCCGCTCGACTTCGCCATCGAAGGGCCCGGCTTCTTCGAGCTGCAGCGCCCGGACGGAAGCCTGCTGTATCGTCGGGACGGCAGGTTTCGGCCGGATTTCAACGGCAGGCTCGTGACGAGCGAAGGCTTCCTTCTAACGGGTGATGTGGTCCTCCATGCCGACGCCGTGGGGATCACCGTGGCCCCCGATGGTCAGGTCCTCGAGCGAGGTGCCCGCCGCTCGTACCGGCAGGCCGGCAGAATGCAGGTCCATACATTCTTCAACGCCGGTGGCCTCGCCGCCCAGGGCGGCAACTACTACGCTCCAACGGCCTCCTCGGGCCAGGCCAAAGCGCGCCAGCCTGGCGCCGAGGAGGCGGGCCTGATTCAGCAAGGCCACGTCGAACGCTCGAACGTGAACCTCACGGACGAGGCGATCGCTCTTCAACTCATCGACCGACGGGCGGCCGCCATCCGGCTGGCCCTCTCCAGCCGGGGCGTCTTCGTTCCCTGATGCGGGAAGGAATGTGACCCGCACCGTCCTCGGCCCGCTCACTCGCTGGCGGGACCTACCCGTTGGCAGGTTCAGGCCCTCGGGCTCTCGGCTCTTCGGCTCTTCGGCTCGAACGACAGCTCCCTGCAGAAAGGGTCCGGGTAGCGGAGCCAGGGACCGGTCCTGGTTTGATTGGGCGAGTGGGGTGACGCTGGTCTGGAATCGAGACGACGAGTTCCGCCAAGGATGAGGGAACAAACTCGAAGCCTGCGTCGCTCTTAGTCCGCCTTTTGCCCTTCGCGGCAGAGCTGGACCCTTGGCTCGCGCCCCTGATCACCGGGAAGAAGTCGCTCCCTCAGACCTTGTTGCAGTAGCTCCAGGGGCCAGGGGGTGAGGTCTATCCCGGCCGGACAAGCTTCCGGTGGAGATCGCCCGTGGGGAACAGGCCTGTCGTGCCAGAGCACCTGGACCCGGTTTCGCGACGAAATCCGACGAGTGGGCCACTTTGGTCCACATCGCCTGCCCTGGATTCGTCCATCGATGCGCGCCCGTTTCGGGGCCGCATGAGGACCCGAGCGAAACTCCTGCTCTTCCCCCCCCCAAGAATGAAACGTCACCTTCTCGTCGCGGCCGCGTGTTCCACCACGGCGGCCTTCAGTCAGACCGTGGTCGATGGTTCGATCATCGCGAACAACTACTGCAACTCCACCTTCCAGTCCGTCGAAACGGGTTTCGGCGACAACGAAGGCGAACTCAACGGCGGCTTCGCCGTCCTCGATGGCGGCCGCCTCTATCTCGCCGTCACGGGCAACCTCCAGGCGAACTTCAACAAGCTGGAGATCTTCATCGACTCCATCCCCGGTGGAGAGAACGTCCTCAGTGGACTCCCCGGCAACGACCTGAGTTCGAACATGGCGGGGATGCGCTTCGACGCTGAGTTCGAAGCGGACTACCACCTGATCGCCCGGCGCGGCGACTCCGGCGGCCCTGTGTTCGACCTGGATTTCAGCCAGCTCGGCACGCCGAACTTCGACTCCTACCCCAACGTCTTCAGCGGCTCCAGTGAAGGCATCGGCGTGGTTGGCCCGGGTACGACCCACCTTTCGGTGATCGAGGTGGCCTACTCCGACGCCAACACGGTCGGCGTCCTTGGCGGCTGCGGCCCTGCCTCCCTCGCGGACTCGTTCAGCGCTCAAACAGGCCTCGAGCTTTCGATCGCGCTCGCGGACCTCGGCAACCCCACGGGGATGATCCGCGTCTGCATCTTCCAGAACAACGAACAGCACAACTACGCTTCCAACCAGTTCCTGCGCGCGCTTCGTCCGCCCCAGTGCAATCTGGGCGGCGACGGCCTCGGCAACTTCACGGGGACGCTTGCCGGTATCGACCTGAACCTGTTCCCAGGGGAGCAGTTCTTTCGCGTCGGACCGTGCCCGACGACGACGCCGCTTCCAAGGCCGATCTTCGGCGTCGACCTGCGCAACGACCGTCTCTTCACGACGGACGTCGAGGACTACAGCGACCACCAGCGCACCTTGGCGAGCTATACCGGCGAGTGCGATGCGCTCGACTTCTCCGCCAACGGAAGAGAACTCTGGGCCATCGATGGCCTCACGACGGGCACCTTCGACATCGTCACGGGCGCCTTCACGCCCGCCGGTACGCTCAGCGGCCCGGCCAGTGCTTCCGGCCTGACGGCAGCGCCGAACGGAGTGGACTGGTACCTCAGTGAGAACACCGTTTCCGGCACGAATCTCTGGGTGGGCGACATCACGACCGGTGTGTTCAGCCTCGTCGGCTCGATCGGCACCCAGGTGGTGAGCGACATCTCCATGGACGCGGTCAACGTTCTCTATGGGGTGGACACGACGATGGACCGATTGCTTCGAATCGACACCGCCTCGGGCACTCCGGAGGACATCGGCCCCACGGGCATGCCCATGGCTATCGGGCAATCCGTGGACTTCGACTGGTCCACAGGAATCCTCTACGCCGTGCTCGATCTCGGAAATGGCGCGGGAGCCTTCGGCAAGATCAACACCTCGAGCGGTGCGTTGACGATGATCGAATCGACGACGCCCCTCGACGCTCGGATGAAGATCGCGGTTCGTGTGCCTGGCTACTTGACGAACCAGAGCATCTGCAACGGCTTCGAGAATTCGACCACGCTACCGGCGCGCCTCCAGATGGTCGGCAGCAGCCTTCGCTCCGACAACCTGGCCGAACTGACGGTCCACAACCTTCCACTCAATTCGCTCGGCTACTTCATCAACTCGCCTGACCTCCCGTTCACGGTGGTCTACCCGGGTGGCTCGCAGGGAGCGATCTGCATCGCGAGCGTGAGCAATGGCCGCCACTCCGTCCAGATCAGGAACTCGGGCACGACGGGCGCCGTCTGCCTGCCGCTCGACCTCTCGCAGATCCCTCAGCCCACGATGCTCGTGAGCATCATGGGGGGAACGACGTGGTCCTGGCAGTACTGGTACCGCGACATCCTCCCGACGGGTGGCTCCACGTCGAACTTCTCGAACGCGCGCACCGTCCAGTTCTTCTAACCAAGACCTCTACTGTCCGCCGCAGGGTCAGCGACGGTACGGAACCCGACCCAAACCTGGCGGTACGGAACCCGACCCAAATCCGCCACGTTTCTGAACGGCCCTGCGCCGCGTCGGAAAACGTGGCGGATTTAGGTCGGGTTCCGTACCGCCAGGTTTCGTACCGCCGTCGGTCCTGCGGGCGAACTACTGCAGCTGCTTTGCCGCTTCGATTCGCTTCTCCGCCAGACGGTTCGCGGCGCGATTCGTCGCGATTCCCTCTTCGTCGGCGAGCTGGAAGACCTCGGTGAGGTTGTCGTCGATTCGGTTGATCTTCTCCATCGCGACCTCTTCGTTGTAGCCGCCGGGGTGACGCTCGACGCTGACGTTGATGATGCCCGCCGCGTTCACGACGTAGTCGGGGGCGTAGAGGATGCCCTTCTCACGCAGCACGTCGCCGTGGTGCGGCTCGAGGAGGATGTTGTTCGCGCAACCGGCGATGATGTCGCAGGTGAGCTGCGGGATCGTCTCGTCGTTGATCCCCGCGCCGCGGGCGCAGGGGGCGTAGATGTCGCACTTGACGCTGAGATGCGTCGCTTCCGGCACGGACTCATAGCCGTACTTCTGGCAAAGCTCGGCCACGCGCGACTCCTTGATGTCGCAGATCGTGATGCGAGCGCCGCGCTCCTTGAGCAGGCGGGCCATCTCGCCGCCCACCGCGCCCACACCCTGGATGAGGATGTGCTTCTGGCTGAGGTCCTTCGAGCCGTAGCGGTACGCCGCCGCCGTCTCGATGCCGACCACGCAGCCGTAGGCCGTGTAGGGACTGGGGTTGCCGGAACCGCCGTGCTCGCGATCGAGGCCCGCCACGTACTCGGTCGTCTTCTTGACGTTGAGGAGGTCCTCGGCGCTGATGTTCATGTCCTCCGCCGTGATGTAAGTCCCGCCGAAGTCATCGATGAAACGTCCCATCGCCTCGAAGAGCGCGGGGGACTTGATCTTGTCCGGATCGCCGATGATGACGCACTTCCCGCCGCCGAGACCGGTGTCCGCCACCGCCGACTTGTAGGTCATTCCCTTGGCGAGGCGGGTCACATCGAACAGAGCCTCCTCCTCGGTGGCATAGTTCCAGAGACGCATTCCACCCAGCGCGGGTCCAAGGGTCGTATCGTGGACCGCGATGAGGGCATGGAGGCCCGAAGCCTCGTCAATGCAGCGCGCAACGCGCTCGTAGCCCTCGACGGGGATGTCTGTGATGTTCATGCTGGCGGGAAAGATAGGCTCACGCGGATAGTGCGGAAGGGAGCGCGGATTCTCATGCGAGGTTCAGCTCCTGAATTCGTTCAGCGGGCCAAAATGCTACCCGATCTGCGTCTCAGGCGATACCCAGGACGCGCCTGCGGCATCTTCGCTGGAGATCCCCAGGTACATGCCAATTAGCCCACAAACCACCAAGAGACGCAGGAACGACGATGCACAGGCGCATGGATGAGCCCACTCCCGGGGGCAGGCACGGGGGAGATTGGGCCCCCGACCGGCTCCCGAACGGGCTCGCATGCGTCGTTATCTGGGCGAGCGGCACCGACACGCGCCTCGACGGCGTCGTCCGCCTCTTGGCCGTCCGGCGCGGGTCGGGCGGCGCCTGGGAGAGCTTCGAGGAGATCTGCTCCCCGTTCCCCGGCGAGCGAGCGGGCGCGACCCAGCGCATCCGCCAGACCTTCGGAGTCTCCTCCCGCGATCTCGAGGGCGCGCCAGCCGCCGCCGAGGTCTGGCCGCGACTGCGCGAGTTCATCGGCGACCGCCCCGTGGTCGCCCACGATGGCGAACTCGTCGCCACCTGGGCCCATGCCCTGGACCAGGAAGCAGCCCTGCGCCTGACGCCGCTCGACCCGATCGGCCTCGACGAGGTCGCCATGCTGCTGGAGCCAGGTACGCTCGCGTCGCTGGGCCCCGCCCAGCTCGTCGCGGCGCTCGTCGATCCCATGATCGCCCCGTCCCCGCCGGGCGCGCTACAGCCGCCCCACGTGCTCGCGGCACTCGCCGAGCTGGTGGCTCGCTTCGGCGACCTCGGACCCGCGGCCCACGCGCTGACCGCGTTCGGCTGGCTCCGCGCCCACGATCTCTTCCGCGCGACCGACGAGGCCGCCGCCCGCCGCCTCTCGCTTTCGCTCTCGATCATCGATCAGCCCGGGAGCTGGGGCGGCGACGTCGACCTCTTCGCCGCGGGCAGGCTGAAGAACGGCCTTGTCTCCCATTCCGAGGCCGAACTCGTCGACGAGGACGATCCCCTCGGCCTCGTCGATCCCGCTGCCGCCGAGAGCGGCATCGAGTTCGCGGACGAAACGCCGCTCAAGCCCGACGTCGACGAGCCCGCGCCCTTTCTGGAGGAAGACCTCGCGCTGCTCGACGATCTCTTCAAGGTCCACCTGCCCGCGCTCTTCGGCGCCGGGAACTCCAAGTCGAACCAGGCGTCCCTCTATCGCAAGAGCCAGCACCGCGTCGCCGAAGAGGTCGCGCGCTGCCTCGGCTCGGATGAGCTGCTTCTCGTTCACGCCCCCACCGGTACCGGCAAGACGCTCGCCTATCTCCTCCCCGCGCTCATGTGGTCGCGGCGCTACGGCGTGCGCGTCGGCATCGCGACGTATACGCGCGCGCTGCAGAGCCAGGCCATGGAGCGCGAGGTGCCGCGCGCCCTCGAGGCGCTCAACCGCGCAGGGTTGTCGCCCGGCTTCCGCGTCTCGATCCTGAAGGGGCGAGAGCACTCGCTCTGCTGGCGCGCGCTCCGTATTCACGCTCCGGCCGAAGGCGACGACCCCGAGACATGGCTCGGCTGGGTCGCTCTCGCGCTCTTCGGACTGCGCGACCGCGACGGCGACCTCGATCGATTTCCGCGCCGTCCGCCGGTGCGATTGACCTCGAGCACGCACTACCGCCAGAGCCTGGCCTCGCTCGTGGCCCAGGTCCGCGGGCGCAGCGGCTGCTGCAGTACCCAGGGAGACCGCGCGGTCTGCGCTGCCGAGATCGCACGCCGGCGCGCCGAGCGCAGCCACGTCGTGCTGACGAATCAATCGTTCGCGCTGGCGCGTCCCGAGTTCTTCCGTCGCGTCGTGTTCGACGAGTGCGAGCACCTGCACGACCAGGCGATGAGCGCCTGGAGCCACCGGATCTCGTTCACGGAGATGCGGCGCGTCCTGCGACGCCTGCACAGCCCCGACAACGAGCGCGACGGCTACTTTCGCCGAGCGAAGCCGCCGCTCGATCGGCTGACGAAGTACCTGTTGCCCGGCACCGGCGCCGCCGAGCGCCTGAGCGCATCGCGCCAGCTCTGGACCAACGCGTCCTCGGCGATCACGCACCTGGAGTCGACGCTCCTGGAGTACGAGCGCTGGCGCGCCAGCGCCCAGGTCGGCCGCTCCGACGCGATGGAGCACAGCCTGTTCCGCGAGTACGTCGACGCCAGCGGACAGGCCGAGCACCTCGTGACCGCGAGGCTCAACGTCGTCATGTTCCTGGGGCGACTCGACGGTTCGCTCGCGCAGCTCTCGGAGGAGCTGGAGACGATGGGCCTCAAGCGCGTGGCGCGGATCCGGCGTGCGCTGGAACTCGCGCGCGTCGAGATCGCCGACGTCGGCAAGGCGGTGGACGCGTGGCTCCCGATCGACGAGGGCGCGCCGCGGCTCGGCGGGATGGTCTTCCACGACGTCGAGCGCAACGTGCGAGAGGACCTGATGCTGGCGGCGCTCGTGCTGCTGCCCGGCGACGCGCTCGGCAAGTACTACTATCCCGAACTCGGGTCCGCGGCGTTCGTGTCGGCGACGACGCGCATCGGCGGCAGCTTCGACCAGGCGAAGAGCTACCTCGGGCTCGATCGCGTCGCCCAGAAGAACGAGGAGACCGGTGAGTTCGATCGAACGGCCGGGACGCGGCGCGTGACGACCTTCCACGCGCCCGAGGTCTTCGACTACGAGCGCGTGCTCGTCGGCGTTCCGCGCGGCATCCCGCCGGTGCAGAACCGCGAGGCGTACCTCGACTTCCTGAGCCGCTACCTGCCGTGGTACGCGGAGCGGACGCGTGGGCGGATGCTCGTTCTGTTCACGAGTCTCCGCGACATCCGCGAGGTCGCGGAGCGCGCGGGCCCGACGTTTGCATCGCGCGGGCTGCCGCTTTTCTGGCAGGGGATGGACGCCGCGGGCAAGGAGGAGCTATCGGACCTCTTCCGCGAGCGCGTCGAGTCCACGCTCTTCGGCGTCGATACGTTCTGGTACGGCGCAGATTTCCCCGGAGAGACGCTGGAGACGCTCGTCATCGCGCGGCTCCCCTACGGCGTCCCGGATCGCTACCACCATGCCCAGTGCGCCGCGATTGGCGTCGGCGCCCAGCGCCAGCGCATCTACATGCCACGCGCGCTCGCCAAGTTCCGCCAGGGCTTTGGCCGCCTGATGCGGAAGGCGTCGGACCGTGGCGTGGTGATGGTGCTCGACGGCCGCATCACCGAGAGGCGCCACGGGCACTTCCTGAAGGAGCTACCCGTGGAGCGGCCAGGATCATGGGATCCTGCGGCGAAGGCGAGGATGTCGCGGGGCGACCTCGACCTCGTCAGCCGCGAGGCGTTTGCGCACCTCGGCCTCCTCGCAGACATGGAGCGGCGGGGTCTCAGCCCCTACTTCTCGGGCGGGACGCCCGCGCAGGCCGAGCCCATCCGGCGCGCCGGAAGGGACCTCCCGCTGGAACTCTCGCCGGACCTTCCGCTGGGCGCGATGTTCGACTCGAACGACGGCCCACTCGAAATCAACGAGTCCGACCTCCCCTTCTGATCGACGGGATCGGATTCTCTGACAGCGCCGTCAGACCCTCTTCGATGCCCCAGTCCGTTAGAATACGAGGGTTCTACCCCCGCAAAACGCCCCTCATCCCCGTGGCCCCCATGAAGTCCTCACTCCTCCCCGCTGTTGCCCTCTTCGGATTCGTCGCCTGTGCCAGCAGCAAGCCTGCGACGGTCGACAACTCCCTGCTGGTGCACGCGACTCCGGAGTCACGCGCGGCGATCGCCGCCGCTCGCTCCGAGCGTGACGTCGCGAACGACGAACTCGCCATCGCGATGGCGGCGGCGGATCGCGCCGAAGACGAGGTGATGATGGCGAAGCTGGCGCTGAGGACGGCCGAAGCCGAGGCGGAGCAGTCCAAGCTGGCTGCCGAGGTCGCCGAGAAGAGCGGCTCGCCTGATCAACTGAAGGCGGCGGCGCTCAAGCATTCGAAGGCCCTGGCGCTGGCCGAGGTCGCCAAGGAAGTTCTCGCGGTCGAGCGGCGCGAGCAGGAACTCGCCGAAGCGGAGGCGGACCTCGCCGAGGCAACCCACGAACTCCGCAAGGCCCAGGTCGAGGAAGCCTCGGCGATCGCCGTCCAGGACGTGGACCTCGTCGAGGTGCGTAAGATTCCGCTGGCCGAGTTCCGCAAGATCGTGGCCACCCAGCAGCGCGAGGTGGAAGTCGCGAACGAGGCGGTCGCGAAGGCCTCGGAGCGTCTCAAGCTTGCGAACGAGAAGCTCAGCAAGGCGAGCGCCTACGCGCGCTCGGTGGGCGCCGAAGACGCGTCCATGACTCCCGCGAACGACGGGATGTGAGAACGGTCCTGGCGCGCAGGGAGATCAGTCCTTCTGGAGTCTGAACCAGCCTTCCTCGACGTCCACACCGACCGTCGCGTCCGTCACCAGCCCGATGATCCTCCCGATCATCGGGTTGGCGAGTTCCATCTCCGTCCGATAGGGCAGGCGCATGCCCTCGAGATCGCGGAAGTCGCTGAACTGGATGGTCTGGCCGATCAGCCCCATTCCCGGGAGGATGGTCATGCCGTCGAGGCGACCAACGGTCCACTCGGTCTCGTCGACGTAGAGCGTGGTGGCCATCCCTGAAGTGTCTCCGAGCCGCACGAGCAGAATTCCACGCTCGTCCTCTTCGATGCGCTGGATCACCCGGGCGTCGATGCCGCGCTTTCGCCAGTCGCCGAAGCGCGCGCCGAGCGAGTTCTGGTTGCCGAGCGTGACCGCGAGCCCTTCCAGCGTTTCGGTCGGCTTGTCTCCGATCTTCATCCGGACGGCCTTCCCGTCCGAGCCGGTAGCCGCGGTTTCCTCTCCGGTGCTTTCGTCGACGCGCCAGAGATCCGGCCAGCCGTACCAGGCGATGCGCTGACCCGAGATCCCGAGCTTCTCCATCTCGAAGTCGTTCTTCATGCGTAGCACACCGAGGGATTCCAGCCGGTCGATCCGATGCGTCGCGGTGACGTGATCGGCCACTTCATCGGCGGTCGGCAGGTCGGCGGCGGGCTCGAAGCGAAACTCCTGGTGCTCGCCGATGTGGTAGCCCGTGACTTCCCCGGCTGCCCCACGATCGAAGGCGATGACGGTGCCCGGCTGGGGCTTGAGCTTCCAGCGGTCGTCGCCGGCGTACACGAGCGGCACCACGGCCTTGCCGAGGATCTCCAGGGCGAGCCCGCCCTCGTGGAGGATGATCGAGCGGTAGCGGTCGTTGGGCCGGTCCTCGCAGTAGTAGCCGAGGTACTGTTCCAGGGGCGGGGCGGCCTCGATCGGGTCGAAGGGGACGCCGAGAAGGAGTGCGCCGAGCTGCTCCTCGACGCGCAGACCCGTCAGCGTGCCGCGCGACTGGGTGAAGTAGAGCACCATGGCGTTGTGCTCGGGGAAGGCCCAGGCGTGGGTGCCGTCGGAGCCCGTGTGGCCGAAGACGACGACGTCGCGGCCTTCGTCTTCGTCGTCAGCCGTCGGGCGCGTCCAGAGCTGCATGAGCGAGCCGTAGGCCGTCTCCAGTCCGGGGAAACCCGTCGGGGCCCCGATGGGAAAAGGGCCCGGCTCGAGGCCGCGACGCACGGAGGAGCCACGGAGCAGACGTCCGTCCGGACCGCGACCCTTCTTCATCCACATCTGGACGAACTTCGCGTAGTCGACGGCCGTCGAGTAGAGCCCCTGGGACCCGAGGAAGATCGGGAAGAGCGCCTCGTCCTCGGGCGACCAGAATCGGGTCCAGCTGCCCTGGGCTCCGGCGTACTTCGAGACGCCTCGCGCACGAAGCGGGTCGTCTTTCGTCATCAGGCACGCGCTGTCCCCCATGCCGAGGGGGTCGAGGATGCGCGCCTCGATGAAGTCCTCCGCAGGTGCTCCGGTCACGACCTCGATGAGGGCGGTCAGCGTATCGGTGCCCTGGTCGCTGTAGTGGAATCCGGTGCCGGGCTCGAACTCGAGCTCGACTCCGCCGCCCATGTCGGCGACCGAGCGGAGGCTCGTCAGCTCGCGCGGGTTCGACCTCATGATGAGCGAAAGCGGCAGGCCGCTCGTGTGGTGCAGGAGCTGATCGATGGTGATCTCGCGCGTGCTGGCCGCGTCGAAGGCGGGCAGGTACTTCGAGACCGGGTCGCCGAGCTTGATCGCCCTGTCCTCCACCAGCATCGCGATGGCGGTGCCGATGAGCGGCTTGGTCATGGACCGGACGCAGAAAACGCCGCCCGGCTCCATCGGGGTCCTGGACGCCTGGTCTCGCCAGCCGTAGGCGCCGTGGAGCACGGTGCGGCCGTTCTTGAGGATGAGCAGCTCGCCGCCGACGATCTCGCCGTCGTCGACGAAGCTCTGGACGAGTTCGCTCAGATCGGCGACGACCTGGGGCGAGAGCGACTCTGCGATCGGGGTGGAAGCGGGAAAGGCTTCCGGCGAGGCGACGTCCGCGCCCTGAAAGGCAGCGAGGGCGAGGAGGGCGGTCAGGGTGGGACTCATGGGATTCAACTCGAAGAGACGGGACGAAGCGCCGCGAGGGCGGCGCGGATGATCGAACGGGAGCGCGCGGGGCCGTCGGAGACGCGGCCGAGGAGCGCCATGCCCTGGGAGAGAGCGACGAGCTGGCGCGCGGCGTCCCTGGGCTGGAGGTCCGAGCGAACCTCTCCTGCGCCCATGGCCTCGCGGAGACAGCGCTCGAACGCCTGCTCCATACCATCGAGAACGCCGCGTAGGAACGCCGCCAGCTCCTCGTCGTCGGCGCCGATCTGCCCGATCGCGACACCGAGCAGGCACCCGAGGCTGCCGTCGGAGCCGTGGTGCTTCTGGAGCTTGCCGAGGACGCGCTCGAGGTTCGCGAGCGCTCCGACACCCTCGCGCTCGAGCCCGTCGCAGATGCTCTGGATGACGGTATCCGCGTACTTCCTGAGCGAGCGCAGGTAGAGCTCGCGCTTGCTGCCAAAGGTGTCGTAGAGGCTCTTGCGCCCGATGCCGATCGCCACCTCCAGATCGCGGATTCCGGTGCCGTCGTAGCCGCGCTCCCAGAACAGGTCGCGCGCGGTCAGGACGGCCTCCTCGACGTCGAAGCTCTTCTGGGGTCCGGGACTCATGGGCACCACTCTGCCAAACAGAAACCGATCGGTCAAGGATAGCCACACAGGGATCGCGAGGCGACAAATCGGAATCTCCGTCGTTTTGGGGACGGGAGGCGGTGAATCGAGGTAGCGGCGAGCGCCGCGCTCCGATTTCCTACCCCTGTAGCCATGAATCCCCCTTTCCTCCCCTCGGGCCCTGACCCTTTCCAGGCCATCAGCCCCGAGCTGGCCGAGCAGGCCAACTTCTTACGGGCACTGGCTCGTCAGATCGTTCGCGATGCATCCCAGGCGGACGACCTGGCCCAGGAGACGCTGATCGCCGGGGCGACCTCGGCGGCGGTGGGCACTCAGCTCGATCGGCGGTCGAGTCGGCCCTGGCTGGCGCGCGTGCTCAGGCGCAAGGCCTACAACGAACGTCGTTCAAGCGCCCGGCGCGCGGATCGCGAAGGAGCGGCGGCGCGCCCGGAAGCGGAGCCGTCGAGCTTCGATAGCGTGGCGCAGCTGGACCTGGCAGAGCGACTGCTCGCGCACGTTCGGTCGCTGGAGCCGGAGGTCAGGGACGCGGTGGTCGCTCGCTTCTATCACGGGGAGAGCTTCGCCCTGATCGCGGCGCGGGAGAACGCGCCAGTGACGACGATCCAGTCGAGGGTGACGCGCGGGCTCGAGGCGCTTCGGCGTCGGCTCGACAAGGACTCGAGCGGTGGCCCTGCGGCCTGGCTCGGGGGAATGACTGCGCTCGGCGGAAAGGGACGCGCCCTCGACTCGCTGAAGTCCTCATCGATGGGGACCTGGTGGTCCGCCGGTCCGATCGCGATGGCGGTGGGCGCTGTCGCGGCGATGACGGCTGCGGTCCTGGGCGTGACCGGATGGGCGACGTCACCCGAAGGAAGCCCTTCGCCGCCACGCGAGGGGACAGCCGCCCTTGTCGGGGCGGGTGACACCTCCGCGGCGCAGAGCTCCCAAGCTTCTTCGTCGTTGACGCGCGCGACCGCTGGTTCCAGAGCAGAACGCCGAGTGGCTTTGGCCTCCGCAGCCGGGGGCTCGTCGGAGCCGGAGGCCTTCCTCGAGGGCGCCGGGTCTGTAGCGGAGGGTTCGCCGGAGGAGCAGGACGCCAGGCAGGAACAGCCCGCCCCCGCGAATTCGGGAACCATCGGGCGAATGAAAAGTCTCGCGGAGCCGACCGCCGATGCCGGGATGCTGGAGGTCCAGCTCCCCTCGAGCCTGGTGAAGCAGCGAGTGATCGGGATCGCGCCGAGCCTGGCCGATCCGAATCGGGAGTTCTCGCGGATGCCAGCCGCTCGGGTGGAGCTCAAAGTGGACGCGTCCGGGCACGGCGAGGCCCACGGCCTCCCCGTGGGCCAGCCGCTTTGCCTCTACACGAACTCGACGGCACGCGCGTACACCCATCAGAAGAACGGCTTGGCGTACTCCCTGGAGGACGCGTTCGCGGCCAGCGCCGATGACGACCTCGCCCCCATCGTGATCCCTGCGTCCGGGCATCTATCCCTGAAGCTTCCCGCTGAGATCGCGACCTACGTCGACGTGACCGTCCTGGGTGAAAGCGGCGAGCCAGCCCCGGATTCCAAGGTCTCAGCCAGCGCGGAATGGCGAGAGGAAGAAGGCGCCTACAAGTACCTCGACCTGTCCCAGCCCGCTCGAGAAGGTCGCTTCCTGATTCCCCTGCCTTTCGCCGATGCGCCGAAGCCGATCGTGGTGCAGGCGGTCGCCCCCATCACCCCAGGCCCTGACTTCGACCCGACCGATGTTCCCCTGTGCATGGCGATCTGCGAACCGCTCGCCTCGAAGATCACGGAGGTAACGATCCAGCTCAGCCCCTCGCGAAAGGAGTCGGCCCACGTTGCCTTTCCTGCTTCGGTGGCAGATCCCGACTACGCCCGAGTGTGGATCGAGCGAACCCTGCTCAGTGATCCGGACGCGGACGGACGACGACTCGCCCTCTATCGCCAGCGTGTCCCTCCCGGCAAGGTCAACGCGGATGGCCACTTCGAATGGCAGATGGTCCCGGACGGCTTCTACCGGATCGCGGCCCACCACCCGGACTTCGAGGACGCGGTGCTCGAGACAGACCTCCACGGCGAGTCGCCACCCCTGCAGCTCCGCTTCGAGCGGCGCCCCCCCACAGCGATCACCGTGAACTACATTTCCCCCCCGGGCACGACCCCTTCCACGCTGTGTGTCCTGAACTACGGTCCCTCCCCGTCAACCACGCGCCGACATCTTCTGAGGTCGAGTCGCCGAAGCCGCACGGTCCCGGCAACACCCGGTCGCGTCTGGATGCACCTGATGACCCATGGTCCCCACTCGACCACGCTTTCGTCGCGCGCCAACGGCTTCGTCACGATCCAACCCGGCGCGAACGAGCTCACGATCCAGCTAGAAACCGACCACACCGCGACGGGCACTCTTCCTGCCCCCGCCCCCGAAGACCGCCTGTTCCTCCACGTCCTGGCCGAAGAAACGAGTGGTCCACTACAGGTCGGCACGAACGCAGTCGGCAGCCCCACCGAGTGGATCACGGTCGCCCCTAACGGCCGCTACCGTTTCAGGGCCCCGTACGGCGACTACCTCTTCTGGACAGGAACGCGCACAGAACTCCGGACGAACCGCCCCCGAACCCGCCAACGATTGCGATTCAACGCCCAAGGCCTGTCACCCCTCTGACCCCTATCCGACACAAACGGACCAGGTGCATCCATTCCGAAACAAACGGACCAGGTGCAGCTGTACCGATACAAACGGACCAGGTCCGTTCGTATCGGTACAGCTGCACCTGGTCCGTTTGTGTCGGAATGGATGCACCTGGTCCGTTTGTGTCGGATAGGGCGGTCATCGGTTCGAGAAGGACTCGTTGAAGATGTCGTACTCTTCCTCGTAGACCTCGCTCTGGATCGAGAGGGCTCCCAGGATCGTGTGGAAGATGTCTCTCTGACTGTGTGCGGTTTGCGCCTGGAGCTGGGCGGGATGGACGTTTCTTCGTTCGGTGAATTCTTCCGACATCCAGACGATGAAGGGGACGGCCTTTTGGACATCTGGCGCGATCATCCAGGGCGCGCCGTGCAGGTAGAGGCCATATTCGCCGAGCGATTCTCCGTGGTCCGAGATGTAGATCAGAAGGGGCGAAGCGGCCGGGATCCTCTTCAGAACGTCGATGGTCCGGCTGAGAATTTGGTCCGTGTAGAGGATGGTGTTGTCGTAGGCGTTGTACAGCTCCTCCTCGCTGCAGGTTCCCAGCTCGACCGATTCGCAGACCTGACGGAAGACCTCGAAGTGGATCGGGTACTTGGTCGAGTAGGACGGGCCGTGACTGCCGGCCTGATGGAGGACCACGAGGATTTTCTGACTGGACGAGCTTCGGATTCGCTCTTCGAGACCCGTCAGAACAACCTCGTCGTAGTCGCGCTCTGGCCCAGGGCAGTCCCTGGCTAGCTCCCTCGCCGTCTCGTAGGTCTGGACCTGGATGGGAGGCTCGCCCGTGTTCTTGCTGCGCCAGATCACATCGACGCCGTGCCTCTGCAAGTACGAAGGCAGGGGCTCGTAGCGGGTGGAGAACTCCGAGCTGGAATCCACGTGCGAGAGGATGCAGCGCACCGACGCCGTCGTGTAGGTCGAGGACGCCATCGTACTCTGGAGCGCCTCCGCACCCGCCTTCTCCAGCTGCGGATTCGTCGGTCGCTCGTAGCCGTACAGCGAGAAGTTCTGCGCCCGCGCCGACTCTCCGATGACGAGGAGGACGACCGACTTCTCGTCATCGGTGAATGCGGCCTCGGGCAAGAGAATCTGGACGTCCGATTGCCACAGCTTCGGCGCCGCGGATCTTACGGTGTTCATCACGTAGGACCATGGCATGACCAGACCGCCCAGCCTCTTGGCGTTCTTGTCGATCCAGCCCCAGGTTCCGGAGGCCATCCACCCCCAGGTCACGGTCAGCACCAGCACCGACGCGGCCATGGCGGCGACGCGAAGCCGCGGCGACTTCTCCACCCGCACCCCGGCGAGTAGCCCGGCCGGAAGGAGGCCCAGCAGCGCGAGGTACACCAGGAGCTTCGGGTGAAAAAGCTCGAGGGACTCGGCGAGGTTCGTGTTCTGCACGTTTCCCATCATCGTTCTGTCCAGGACCACCTGATAGGTCGCGACGAAGTAGACGGCGATCGAGCTGGTGATCGCGAGGACCATGCAGATCGGCTTCAGCAGCCTGTGGGAAACCAGCGCCAGCAAGGAAAGCAACAGCGCCGTCGAGGAGAACAAGGCCACCAGCGCGGTGACCAGCGTCAGGATGCCACTGAAGGAACCGACCTCCAGATGGTCCGCCGCGAACGAGAAGAGCGGCGCGTGGTACAGGAGAGCGTTGGCCGCAGCCATCAGTACGATGAAGGTCGTCGTACGAGGTTGCCACCGGGATCGATCGAGGGTCATGGCGGTGGAGGTTCGCGGTGCCGCCACGGGCGGTAGCGCCGAATCGAGCGGCAGCGGTGTCCCAATCTAGCATCTCCGGCTCCCACCAGAACGACGGCTTTCGCCGGCTGTCGTTCCGCCACGAGCTACACTGGGGAGGGCCTCCGCGCCCATCGAGCCTTTCCCCCATGCCCCTCCCCGACGCCCCTCTCGCCACCGCCCTCGGCACGCTGGTCGCATTCGGCGCGCTCTTCGGACTGACCTGCCTGCTTCCGTCGCAGCCGCGGCTCGGCTGGCGCGCGCTCGGCGCTCTGCTCGCCGTCTCCCTTCTGGCGGGCTTCTGGTTCGGCACCGAGACACCGGAATCCTTCCGCGCGCCCCCTACGCCCGCGGGCCGCGTCCTCGAAGTCCCGACGGATGCCTACGTCACCTCGAACGAGTGCCGTTCCTGCCATCCCGGGCAGTACTCCAGCTGGCAGGATTCCTACCACAGCACCATGACGCAGCCCGTCGAGCCGGGCACGGTGCTCGCGCGCTTCGATGGTGATCTGACGATCCGCGGCGAGCGCTTCGCCATGGAGCGCGTCGGCGACGAATACTGGGGGACGTTCCCGATCGAAGCGCCCGATGCTGGCGGCGAACGGACCAAGCGCGTCCGCTTCACCCAGGTCACCGGCAGCCACCACATCCAGGTGTTCTGGTACAGCTACGGCGACCAGCGCGGCCTCGGCATGTTCCCGCTCTACTATCACCTCGACGAAGAACGCTGGATCCCCTGGTCCTCGGTCTTCCTCATGCAGCCCGTGCACGCCCCCAGGGAAGACGTCGGCCGCTGGAACGTTCACTGCGTCAAGTGCCACACCACCGACGCCCGTGCCAAGGTGATGGAGAATACGCCCGCCGCCATCGCGGCGGCAGAGACCGTGGTCGGCGAGTTCGGAATCTCCTGTGAAGCGTGCCACGGCCCCGGCGACCTCCACGCGTCCCTGAATCGCAACCCCCTGCGCCGCTACCAGCAGCACCTCTCGGACGCGGCCGACGACTCGGTCGTGAACCCGAAGCGGCTCGAAGCGAAGGCCTCCGCCCACGTGTGCGCCCAGTGCCACTCCGTGAACGCCCTCGTGCCGAAGCGGCTCGCGGATGCGCAGGAGAACGGAAGCCCCTATCGACCGGGCGCCGATCTGGAGGAAACGCACATCGTCTTCGGCGGTAGACGCGAGCGAGGCACCCAGGAACTGGCGCGTTCCACGCCGGGCTTCATGCGCGAACACTTCTGGCCCGACGGCATGGTTCGCATCGGCGGGCGAGAGTTCAACGGACTTCAGCGCTCCCCCTGCTTCGCCCACGGCGACGCCGAGCGCGGCATCATGGACTGTACCTCCTGCCACTCGGCGCACCGCGCGTCCTCGGACCCGCGGACGCGCGAGGAATGGGCCGACGACATGCTCGCCCAGGAGCGCCAGTCCAACGCCTCCTGCGTCCAGTGTCACGAAGCGTATGGCGACGAGACAGAGCTCGCGCGCCACACGCACCACGGCGCCGCATCGAGCGGCAGCCAGTGCGTCAACTGCCACATGCCCCACACCACCTGGGGCCTGATGAAGGCGACGCGCTCCCACGAGATCGACTCCCCCAGCGTGGCGACCGAACTCGCGACCGGCCGCCCGAACGCGTGCAGCCTGTGCCACCTGGATCGCTCGCTCGGCTGGGTCGAAGACCGGCTCGTCGAGTGGTACGGCGCGGCCCCCGTCGCGCTCGATTCCGATGCGCGCGACCTCGCCGCGGGCGTGCGCCTCGGACTGAGCGGAGACGCGGGCCAGCGCGCGCTCATCGCCTGGGCCATGACCTGGGAGCCCGCGCTCGCGGCCTCCGAGCACGACTGGATGCCGGGCATCCTCGCAGAGTTCCTGGCCGACCCGTACGACGCGACTCGCTTCAACGCGATGCGCGCGCTCCGGCTCCAGCCGGGCTACGAGGCCATCAAGACGGACTTCCTCACGACCGCCGAGACCGCGTCCGCGCTTCGCGAGGGAGTCCTGGAGACCTGGCGCGCGAACCAGGCGCTTCACCAGAACGGCCGCGTTTCGATCCCCCAGACGCTTTTCGAGCGTCTCCTGGCTGCCCGGGATCACACGCCGATCATGCTGACCGAATGACCTGCCGCGCCGTGATCGCGGTCGCCACGATGAGGAGTAGCGCGCCGAGCGGGAGGAGCGCGATCCCGACGCCCGGGTCGCCGCCGTAGAAGACCACGCCACCGAGGAAGAAGCCCGCAGGCATCAGGATCGTCGCGCCGAAGAAGCAGCGCGATGCGAACCGGGCCGCGCCTTCGCGGAACGGCTGCGGCCGGGAGAGCGTCCAGGCGAACGCGAGGTTCACGAGGCCGAGCAGCGTTCCGTGGGCGTGGGCCAGCGTCCAGAGATGCCGTCTCGTTTCGTTGTCCGCGCCGAGGTAGGCATCGACCTTGAAGCCGTGGAGCGCCTCCAGCACGAGCCCGCCGAAGAAGAAGAGAAGCATCGCGACCCAGCCGACGCGCACGTGCCGCTGGATCAGCGGAGTGAGCGTTGCGTTGAGGGGCGGCCTGTCGGTTGAGTCAGTTTCAGTCATGGCGGAGGATGCCCACTATTCGGTCCGCTGCGGCCCGTCGCAACCTGCGTGGGGACTTGGGCCGGGAATGGCTCACTTCTTCGGCTCCTTTGCCGCTTCTGCCTCTGCTGGCGGCTCCGGCACCGCTGGCACTGCTGGCTCCTCTGGCTGAGGATCGAAGAACGTCTCTCGGATCCACTGGGGCTGCCAGCGGTCCGGCTTGCGCGCCCTGCCTGTGAGGTCGACGTGGAAAGGCTTCAGCTCCCCTACCGTCAGCGGATCGGGGTCGCCGATACGCTCTCTCCATCGCTCCAGGTCGATCATGAGCCTGTCGATGTGGTGCTGAAAGGGCAGGCGTCCCGCGAGGTCGATCAGCTCGTCGGGGTCGGTCGCGAGGTCGAAGAGCTGCCTGTGGCCGATCGCGGGGTAAACGCTGAGCTTCCAGCGGCCGTCCGTCACCGCGCGCTGCGTTCGGCCGAGGGCGAGGTAGATCGACTCGCGGACCTCGGCGCGCTCGCCGCGCCAGATCGGAGCCAGGTCGCGGGAAACGTGGCCGAGATCGGAGCCCTCCAGCGGTAGCTCGGGTGCTTCTTCGACGGTTTCGTTCTCGTCCTCGACGCCGGTCTCCTCCGCCGCTTCGGCTTCTTCTGCTTCTTCGGGCTCCGGCTCCGGCAGAGGCCCCGCGAACCCGAGCAGCGTCGGGTGAATGTCCAGGAGGTACGTGAGCGCCGTCACGTGCTGGCCCGCCGGCACGCCGGGGCCGACGATCACGAGCGGCGCCCGCAGGCTGTGCTCGTACACGCTCTGCTTCCCGAGCAGTCCGTGGCTGCCGAGCGCGAGACCGTGATCCGACGCGAAGACGATCACGGTCTCGCGCCCGTCCGTCCGCGCTTCGAGCGCGTCCAGCACGCGGCCGATGGCCGCGTCCATGTGCTCCACCAGCCCGTAGTAGTCCCCGAGCTGCCGCCGGACCGTCGCCGTATCGCGGGGCCACGCGGCGAGGTTCTCGTCGCGCAGCGTGAGGTGGCCGTTGTCGAACGGATGCTGCGGCTTGAAGTTGGCGGGCAGCTCCGGCAACTCGCGCTCGCGGTACTCCGCAGGCGGATCGCGCGGATCGTGCGGCGCCGTGAGCGCCAGGCTGAGGAAGAACGGCTCGCTCTGCCCTGCATCCTCAAGGAAGCTGATCGCCGCCGCGGAGAACAGGTCCGACGAGTGCTCGGTCGATGGCTCGCGCGTCTCCACGCTGCCGTCGGCGCCCACGTCGTGGAGCGGCACGTCGAAGTGGTTGGACATACCGCTGAAGAGCACGGCGCGCCCCTCGTCGAAGCTGCGCTTGAAGGACTCCTGGCCGTTGTGCCACTTGCCGACGCCGTAGGTTCGATAGCCGCGCGCTCGCAGCGTCTCGCCCAGGAGTTCGACGTCGCGAAGGGCGCTGTGATCGATCGAATGATACGCGCGGCCCGAATGGATCATGGCCCGGCTCGGCGCGCACACAGCTCCATGCGGCGAGCCCATGCAGTAGTTCCGGCGGAACGAGGTGCCAGCGTTCACGAGGCGGTCGATGTTCGGAGTGGCGATGTGCTGGTTCCCCCAGGACCCGATGGTGTCGACGCGCTGGTCGTCGGTCAGGATCAGGAGGATGTTCGGCCTGGCCGGTTCCGCGGTCGAGGCTTCGATCTGCGCAGCGGCAGAAGCCTCGACCTGAGGGGCCCCGAGGACGCTGGCCAGCGCCAAGAGAGAGGAAATCCACATGGCCCCGACGATAGCGTGAACGGTCGCCCGTCGCAGGAACTCAACAGGTAGGATCCCTCCCATGACGAAGGAGCTTCGATCGAAGATGGGCTGGACCGAGGTTCGTGTCGACGTGCCCCAGGGCTGGCAGGAGCTCGTCGCCGAGACTCTCAACTTCGGTCCCTGCACCACGGTGGCCTTCGGAACGACCTCGATCGCGGCTCGCCAGCCCGAGGAAGGCCACGACGCCGTCCGCACGTTCGTGATGGCCCAGGACGACACGCCGTCGTTCCGCCAGAGGGTCCAGGTCAAGCTCGACGAACTCGTGGAACTCATCGGCGTCGAGGAACTCACGGGGCTCCGCGCCGACTTCAAGCCGCTGCCGCCCGAGGACTACGCCACGTCCTGGCGCAAGGACTGGAAGCCGTTCCGCGTCGGACGGCTCGTCCTCCTTCCGCCGTGGCGCGAGGAGGGTCCACCGCGGGAGTCCGATATTCGCTTCACGATCCAGCCCGCCGGCTCGTTCGGCTCGGGCCGGCACGCCAGCACGCGCACGTGCCTGCGCGTGATCGACCAGCGCATCCGCGGCGGCGAGCGCGTGCTCGACGCGGGGACCGGCAGCGGCATTCTCTCGGTCGCCGCCACTCTGCTCGGCGCTGAATCCGCCGTCGGCTTCGACATCGACCCGGTATCCAAGCCCACCGCCGACGAACTGGCCGAAGACAACGGAGTGGCCGCCCGCTGCGACTTTCGACCCGGCGACTTCAGCGCGCTGCGCGAGGACGAGATCGGCTTCGACGTCGTGCTCGCGAACATCTACGCGGACGTGCTCCAGGCCCACGCGGCCGAATTCCATCGTCGCCTCGCCCCCACCGGCTGGTTCGCGTTCAGCGGATGCCGATTCGACCACCGCGACGCAACGGTCGCGAAAATGAACGAGGTCGGCCTGCGGATCGACGAGGAGCGCCAGCGCGGCCGCTGGGTCACCTTCGTCGGCGCTCGAGCCTGAGCGGATTCCCGTCCCGCGGCTGGACCATCGCGACTCGGCCCGATACTCGCGCGAGGACCGCCAAGATCCGCCCCCGCGCCGTCGCTGCCAGGAGTTTGTCGCGCATTGACGAATCCGCGTAGCGCACTACGCGAATCCGTCAATGCGCGACAAGCTCCCAGGCGACCACGCGGGGGCGCTTCGGGGAACTATCAACTGTTCAGCTAACCCAACAAGACCATCGGAAGCCTCACCGCAGGGGGGTTGACAGGTCCATCCACATCACTGGAACGTGAGCTCGAGGCCGTTCGTGAAGTTCGACGTGGTCGAGCCGCCGACGGAGTCACGGTGCCAGAGCTGGAAGCTCCAGGAATCGCCCGGGAGGACCGAGATCAGTCCGTTCGGCGTCGGTTGACGCGTCAGGTCGATCGCCAGGGAGATCGAACCGTTGGCCCCGCTGTTCTGGATCTGACCCGGTCCGACGTAGCGGCCGATGGCGCCGCTCAGGCAGAGGTTGCCCGAGCTGCCGCCGGGGTTCGCGATGAATCCCTGCGTCCGGCTCGTGATGAAGAATCCGAAGGAGAAGTTCGGCAGCGAGTCCGCGATGAGGGTCACGTCGTTGTCCGACACGAGCGACGAACCGTCCGCCGACATCATGCCCGACGCTCCGGTCGAGTTGGCCACGGCCGGATCGCAGAAGACCGTGCCGAACCCGAGCTGCTCGAAGTTCATCGCAACGATCGCCACGCCTGCGTTGCCGTTGGTCGAGTTGCTGAACGTGATCGACGTGATCGACTGGCCCGCCGAGGCGGCAAGGTCGATCGTGGTCGCGGTGAGGTTCAGGTTGGCATCCGGGAGGCCGGAGTCCTCGGAACCCGTTCCAAGGAACGAGCCGCCGAACCAGTCGCCGCCCGCGAGCGTGCTCGTGACCGAGGTGCCCGACTGGAAGTTGAACGTCACATCGAACGATCCGCCGCCGTTGCTGATCTGGAAGAGGACCGAAGCCTTCGTCGACGCGTCGACCGGGACCGGGCTGGCGAGGGTGGTGGTCTGCGGTCCGGTTTGATCGCTGTTCGCGAGCCAGGTCGGCTGGATACCGACGTTGTCTCCATCCGCCACAGCGTCCCAGGGGCGACTTCCGCCGTCCACGAAGTTACGGTCGCCGAGGTGCACGATGTCCAGGACACCGGCCTGGGAGACCATCGTGAAGGGATCGGAGATGGGGTTCGAAGGGATACCCGTCGTGAAGTCGAGAGCACGGTCCGAGATGGAGCGATAGCCGTTCGGATCGTCCGGAACGCCGTCCTCGTTCGTGTGGACGATGCCGTTGAAGTTGTAGTTCAACGCCACCGGGATGAGGGTCGTCGGCGAGGAACTCGTCTCGACGTTGCACGCGAGGATCGCGTAGCCCCCGTTGAAGTTGGACGGGTTCTGGAAGGAGATCGAGGTCAGCGTCTCACCGGCCGATGCGCTGAAGTCGACGACGCCCTCCGTGAGGGACAGGTTATTGTCCGCGATGGCCGAATCCGTCGAACCCGTTCCGAGGTAGGGGCCGCCGAACCAGTCGCCTGCGCTGATCGTCCCCGATGCAGTCGCTCCGCTCTGGAAGCCGAGGACCACGTCGAGCGCGCCGCCGCCGTTGCTGACCTGGAAGAGAACGCGAACGTTGGCCGTCTGCCCGAGCGTGATCGGTGACGGAAGAACGGTCGTTTGCGGACCCGTCTGGTTGGTGCTCGGGAGCCAGGTCGGCTGGATGCCGAGGTTGTCCCCGTTCGCTGCAAGATCGAAGGGGTAGTTGCCTCCGTCCACGGTGTCGCGATCGCCCACGTGGACGATGTCGAGGACACCCGGCATGCTGACGATGGCGTAGGGAGCGAGCTGAGCGTTCGTGGGCACGCCCGCGGTGAAGTCGAGACCGCGGTCCGAGATCGAGCGGTATCCCGCGGGATCGTCCGGGACGCCGGCCTCACCTGCGTGGACGATTCCGTTGAAGTTGTAGTTGAGCGGAATCTGGATGACGGTCTGCGCAGCAGCGGCAGGCGCGAGGCTCGCAGCCGCGAGCGATAGGAAGAGTCTCATGAAGAGCGCGCAGGAGAGTAGGGACGGAATGACGGCGGCGAGGCAACAGCCTCACGCCGCTACCCATGAACGGTACGCGCTGCGGGACGATTGCGGAGGATCGAATATGCGCGGACCCAAACGCGGAACCTGATCCGCCTGGCATCCGAGAACGCGCTCACTCCGAGAGGAGAGCCGTTCCGTTTCCCGTTCGAGCCAGCTCACGAAGAGACAGATTCTCTTCTGCGCGGTCCTGCATCCTTCGGAAGCGTCCGAACGCTTCCCCTAACGGGCCATCCTCTTCGTCGAATGCGCCAATCTCCTGGAGATCCCGCGCATCGAGGGCGTCTCCCTTCAGGGCATCGAATACATGCTGCATACGCACGCGGTCCGGATCCGACGCGAGGACGAGCGCGGGATCGTCCGGCTCGGACTCCACGATCGCGAGGATCCGAGCGCGCTCGAGCTTGCGGGATACCTCCTCGATGGTCCGCTCCGGACAGCCCAGCTCGACCGCGAGGTCATCCATGGAGTGCGGCTGCCCACCGGCCAGGAAGACACGCGTCACGCGCACGGCCAGACGCAATGCAATCGTCTCCTTGAGCGCGAGATCGAAGTTTCGACTCCGGACGAGCTGACCGTGGCGCGCCTGGTTCTGGTGCGCGGCGGCGGCCTCCGCCCCAAGAAGCACCGTCATCCAGGACGAATGAACCCAGAAGAGAAAGATCGGCAGCGCGGCGAACGTCGAGTAGATCGCGTTGTAATTGGCGACTCCGACCTGAAGCTTGAGGTGGGCGAACTGGAACAGCTGCCACATCGTGCCGCCGATGACGCCGCCCACGAGGGCCGACGTGACGCGCGTGCGCGTGTTCGGCATCAGAATGTACGCGAAGGCGAACCCGATCCAGATCACGGTCAGCGGCGCCAGCGAGCCGAAGATGGCGAAAACGGGCCCCTCACCACCTCCCATGTACTGATTGAGCCAGCCGCTTCGAACCAGCCCCAGGATGCCGGTTCCCGTGACGAGCAAGAGCGGGACGAGCACGATCGTCGAGAGATAGTCCGCCAGCTTGCGCGGTAGGCTCCGCGACTTCGTGACGCCCCAGATATCGTTGAACGACTTCTCGATCGCACCGAGCAGCTGAATCACCGTCCAGACGACGATCAGCAGGCCGAGCACGCCGAGCCGCGACACGTCCGTCTTCTGGACGAAGCCTAGCACCGTGTCGATCGCGCGGCGAACCTCGGAGCCGCCCTGCTGCTTGAACTCCTCCTTGAGCCCTTCTTCGATCGCCTCCTCGAAGTCGGCTTCCGCTCGAGCCGGGTCCACGGGGGCGAGGTCTCCCGATTCCTGATCCGCCGACGAGTCGCCGTCCTGGACCGCCGTGTCCTCGCCGATTTCGCTGCCTTGTTCACCAGCTGGCGCGGCCTCTGGCGTGGGAGCTGGCTTGGCCGACGTGACGCCCAGCTCCTCGAGTTCCGTGGGCGCACCATCCGCGGGCCCGAAGGTCGAATCGAGGAACGGGATGATCGTCTCCGCCAGGAGCGTCTCGTAGGCGCCGAGCCCCTTGGCCACCGAAAATCCGAGCGCGAGCATCGGAACGAGCGACAGAACCGTGATGTAGGTCAGGGCGGCGGCTCGCCAGCTGCACCGATCCTTGACGAAGTTCGTGATCGTCAGGTGGATGACGCGCGCCACTCCGTAGCCCCAGCGACGGAACGTCGGCAGGGACGCCAGCTCGCGGGACCAGAGGTCACGGGTAAAAAAGGTATGCAGCCCGACGGCGTGGCTTTCGATCCGACCGCGTGGCTCCGGGCGCAAACGGCGTGTGCCACGCAGATCAGGCGCACCGGGGGCTGGTTTGTTTCCCTTGGGTTCAGTCACGGGCTCAGCGCCGGCTGGCGGCTTGCTGTCCTCGTCGGCTCGATTCAGTTCATTCATGAGGTGCTGGGTTCATAAGAACCGCTTTCCCTCGCCGGAAGGCCATAAACTGTCGTTCATGACGAGACTCCCCTTCGCGCTCGTGGCTCTGGCTTCTGTTTCCGTCGTGACAGGCGCTGCGCCTGGCGTCGTCGCCACGTCGGGTGACCCGACTTCAGGTGACCCGACTTCAGGTGCCCGGGCGGCTGGTCGCCCGACCGCTGGCGCAACACCGGGCAGTGACGGGATCGACTTCGCCCGTGAGGTCCGCCCGATCCTCTCGGACAACTGCTTCCACTGCCACGGCCCTGACCCCGAGACCCGCCGTGCCGGTCTCAGGCTCGACACCCCCGAAGGAGCCCTGGCCGCGCTCAAGAGCGGCGGGCACGCGGTCGTCCCGGGCAACACCGAGGATAGCGAGCTGATCTACCGGATCGCGCCGCTCTCCGAGGACGAGATCATGCCGCCGGCTGACTCCGGCAAGTCCCTCGACGCCGCCGAGATCCGGACGCTGACGCGCTGGATCGAGCAAGGCGCGGTCTGGGAGGATCACTGGAGTTTCCGCCCGCCCACGCTCCCCGCCCCACCCGCCGTCGACGGCTACCTCACCGCGGACCCGATCGATGCCTTCGTCGCGGAGAAGCTGCAGGCTGCCGGCCTCGACCTCCAGCCAGAGGCCGATCCCTACACGCTGCTCCGGCGCGTCACCCTCGACCTCACCGGGCTGCCGCCGAGCGCCGATGAGCGCGCCGCGTTCCTGACCGACTGCGACCTCACCGACATCGACACCGCCTACGCAGCGGCCGTCGATCGCCTGCTGGCGTCGCCGCGCTACGGCGTCCACATGGCCCGCACCTGGCTCGACGCCGCGCGCTACGCCGACACCCACGGCCTGCACCTCGACAACCGCCGCAGCATGTGGCCCTACCGCGACTGGGTCGTCAGCGCGCTGAACGAGAACAAGCCCTTCGACGAGTTCACCGTGGAGCAGCTCGCGGGCGATCTGCTTCCCGACGCGACGCTCGACCAGCAGATTGCGTCGGGCTTCAACCGCTGCAATCCGACGAGCGCCGAGGGCGGCATGATCGCCGAGGAGTACCTCTCGATCTACGCCAAGGATCGCGCGGACACGACGGCCACCGTCTGGCTCGGCCTGACGCTCGGCTGCGCCCAGTGCCACGACCACAAGTTCGATCCGCTGAGCCAGCGCGACTACTACGGGATGTACGCGTTCTTCAACTCGATCGACGAGGAGGCATCGGATCGCAATATCGAGAACCCGCGCCCGTTCGTTCGGGCGCTCGACGCGGCCGCCTCGTCCGAGCTGGAGACGCTGCGCTCCCGCTCCGCCGAACTCGAGGCCCAGCTGAGCGCTGCGAACCCCGAGCTGGAGGCCCGCGCCGCCGCGTGGATCCAGGAGCAGCGCGACGAGCTTCTCCAGCACTGGAGCGTCCTGAGCCCGGCGCGCGCCGAAGCGACCGGCGGCGCCGAACTCGTCATCGACAGCGTCAGCGGCGAGATCGTCGCCCAGGGTCCCAACCCTGACGTGCCGCAGTACGAGCTGGAGTTCGAGATTCCCTCGGGCGCGGTGGACGGCATCCGGCTCGACGCCCTGGCGCCGCCCGGCGAGACGCTCCCCGGCCGCGGGGACAACAAGAACTTCGTGCTGTCGTACCTGGAGGTGGAGAGTCAGCCCCTGGATGGCTCCGAGCCGTTCCGGCCGGTCACCATCCGAGAGGCCGTCGCCACGCACAGCCAGACGGGCTGGCCGGTCGCGTCGCTCCTGGACCCCAGCCTGAAGAATGGCTGGGCCGGACTCGGGCTCGACGGGGATCGCTCCGCGCTGCTGCTGCCGGCCGTCGCCGTGGGCTACCCATCCGGAACTCGGCTGCGCCTTCGGATGCACTTCTCCGACGTTCACGTGCGCCACTCCCTCGCCCGTTTCCGCCTCGCCTTCAGCACGCGCGGGGACGCGGGCGGCGCCCCGGGGCTGGGGATCTGGTGGAGAGCTCACTTCGAGGCCGAGAGCGCGGAGGGGCTCTACGTCCGGCCGTTCCTCCCACGGGAGGCCATCGCGTCCGGCCTCGACGTTCTCGGCGAGGCCGCGCCAGGCGTCGCGTGGATGCCGGAGCCGCGCCTCACGGCCGACTCGCTGCACGCCCTGGAGCCGGGCATCGGCGTTCACTACCTCGTCCTCCGGATGTTTGCCAGGGAGGAGCGCGCGTATCAGCTTCGGCTCGGAAGCGACGATGGCCTGATGGTCTGGTTGCGCGGCGAGCTGATTCACCAGAACCGCACGCCGCGGGCCGTGGCCCTGGATCAGGACCTCGTGCCGATCACCCTGGTTCCGGGCCAGAACGAGCTGGTGGTGAAGGTCGTTAACACGGGCGGGGCGAGCGGTTTCTCCTGGCGCCTCTGGGACGCCGCGGGAGAGAACGAGTTGACCGCAGACCAGACCCTCGCGCTCCTCGGGTCGGGCGACGGAACGGAGGGCCTCGACGCCGAACTCGACGTGCTCGCGCGCCGCGCCGTCGACCCGGTCTGGGCGCAGCTCTTCGAAGACCGCGAGGCCGCGCGTGCCGCCGTGGAGGCGTTCCAGGAGGCTCTGCCGACGACGCTGGTCTCCAGGGAGCGCAGCGAACGGCGCATGGCGCGTATCCAGATGCGCGGCGCCTACGATCGGCTCGGCGACGAGGTCGGCCCCGCCACGCCTGCGATCCTCCCGCCCCTGCCGCAGGACGGCCCCGCGGACCGGCTGGCGCTGGCACGCTGGGTGGTCGCGCGCGACAACCCCCTGGCGGCACGGGTCTGGGTCAATCGCGCCTGGCAGCACTTCTTCGGTCGAGGCATCGTCTCCACGCCCGAGGACTTTGGCTCCCAGGGCGCGTGGCCGACGCACCCGAAGTTGCTCGACTGGCTGGCCGTGACCTTCATGGACGAGGGCTGGGACATGAAGGCCATGCACCGGCGGATCGCGCTCTCGAGGGCCTACCGCCAGTCCTCCGTGCTGACGCCGGAGCGCGCCGAGATCGATCCCGACGGCGGCCTCGTCTCGCGCGGCCCGCGGCACCGACTGGACGGCGAGGTCCTGCGCGACCAGGCGCTCTATCTCGCGGGGATGCTCGACGAGTCGATGGGCGGCCCCGGCGTTCGCCCGTACCAGCCCGACGGCGTCTGGTTCGCCGTCGGCTACACGCGCAGCAACACGGTGCGCTACGAGGTCGGGCCCGAAGCCGACCAGCGAAGACGCAGCCTCTACACGTTCTGGAAGCGAACCGCGCCGCCCCCGAACCTGACGACCTTCGACGCGCCGATGCGGGACACCTGCACCGTTCAGCGCGAGCGGACCAACACGCCGCTCCAGGCGCTGGTGACGCTCAATGATCCCACCTACGTGGAGGCGGCGAAGTTCATCGCCGCGGGCATCGTGGGTTCGGGCGCTCGCTCGCCGGAGCAGCGCGCGCAGGCTCTCTTCGAGCACGTCGTGGGGCATCCTGCATCGGATGAGGAATGCGCCGCGCTCACCGGCCTGGCGACCGAACTCCAGGCGGAGTTCAGCGCCGATCCCGAAGCTGCCGCCGGCCTCCTGGGCGTCGGCATGCTGCCGCTCCCGGACGCGGTCAGCGCGCTCGACCCGGCCGAACTCGCGGCTTGGACGCTGGTCGCCAGCACCCTTCTGAATCTCGACGAAGTGCTCACGAACGACTGATGCAGAACCCTCTTCAAGACGGACCGCTCGCCGAGCGCGCCGCGCACCTCACCCGCCGCCAGTTCTTCGGTCGCGCCGCCACCGGCGTCGGAGCCGGCGTCGGCACCGCGGCGCTGGCCTCGATCCTCGGCCCGCGAGCGCTGGCCCTCGGTGGCAAGGACTCCGCCGCGCCGGGCGTCCTCGGGCCCCACTTCGCTCCGAAGGCCAAACGCGTCATCTACCTCTGCATGTCGGGCGCCCCCAGCCAGTTCGAGACCTTCGACTGGAAGCCCAAGCTGCGCGACATGTTCGACGTCGAACTCCCCGACAGCATCCGCAAGGGCCAGCGCATCACCACGATGACGTCCGGCCAGACCCGCTTCCCCATCGCGCCGTCGAAGTTCGACTTCGCGCGCCACGGCGAGGCGGGCACCGAGGTCTGCGAGACGCTGCCGTGGACGGCGAAGATGGTCGACGATCTCTGCGTGATACGCAGCGTTCATACGGATGCGATCAACCACGATCCCGCGATCACGTTCATGCAAACGGGCTCGGAGCAGCCGGGTCGGCCGAGCTTCGGCGCGTGGCTCTCCTACGGGCTCGGCACGATGAACCGCGACCTTCCGAGCTTCGTCGTGATGACGCCGAAGTGGAAGGGGCGCGCCGAGGCCCAGGCCCTCTATCAACGACTCTGGGGCTCGGGGTTCCTGCCGTCGGAGCACCAGGGCGTCGCGCTGCGCACGGGCGGCGATCCCGTGCTGTACCTCAAGAACCCGAACGGCGTGGATCGCAAGATGCGGCGCCGGATGCTGGACGTCGTCGCGAAGCTCAACGAGGAGCGCGCCGAAGAAGTCGGCGACCCCGAGATCCGCGCGCGCATCGAACAGTACGAGATGGCGTTCCGCATGCAGACCGCCGTGCCGGACCTGACGGATCTCTCGAACGAGCCGCAGTCCGTGCTCGACCTCTACGGACCGGATGCGACGGTCCCCGGAACCTACGGGGCGTCGTGCCTGCTCGCCCGACGACTGATCGAACGTGACGTCCGCTTCGTGCAGATCTACCACCGAGGGTGGGACCAGCACGGCAACCTCCCCACCGACCTCGGGAACAACTGCAGAGACATCGACCAGCCCTGCTACGGGCTGATCCAGGACCTGAAGAACCGCGGACTCCTCGAGGACACCCTGGTGATCTGGGGCGGCGAGTTCGGCCGCACCACCTACTGTCAGGGCGCTCTTTCGAAGGAGAACTACGGCCGCGACCACCACCCGCGGTGCTTCTCGATGTGGATGGCAGGAGCTGGCGTGAAAGCGGGCCAGACCTACGGCGCCACGGACGACTTCTCCTACAACATCGTGGAGAACCCGCTCAGCGTGTACGACCTGAACGCGACGATCCTGCACCTTCTCGGTCTGGATCACGAACGCCTGACGTATCGCTACGCAGGAAGAGATTTCCGCCTGACGGACGTCCATGGCGAGGTGCGACAAGCTCTCCTCGGTTGACGAGAATTACATGGGGGTCAGGCCTGGTCGGCCTCCCCATGGGGCCTCCCGGACCTGATACAACTCGCCCATGGCACCTCGCTTTCGCTCAGCCGAACGGCTCGCTGTTTCCACCCTCGCGCTTCTCTCCGCTTCGCTTCCCCTGACGTCGGCCTTCCTGCTGAGCGGCTGCGAATCGAGCCCGGAACGCGACCGGATCCGCTTCAGCACGGACGCGGAAGAGGTCCGAAAGGCTATCGAAGAAATGGAGGCGCGGGCGCAGGCCGGTGACGTGCGAGCCATGCTCGAGCTGGGCTCCAGCTACTACGACGGACGCAACGTCGAGGCCTCTCCCACCGAGGCGGTGAAGTGGTACCGCATGGCCGCCGAAGCAGGCTCGGTCTCGGCCCAGTATTCGATGGGCGTCTTCTACGAGCAGGGGAGCGGCGTGGTGCCTGACATCGAAGAGGCCGTCCGCTGGTACGGTCTGGCGGCGGAGCAGGGGAGCGCCCGGGCGATGAACAACCTCGGGCTCATCCTGCTCGAAGGGCGGAGCGCGACCTCTGACGATGTGCTGGCCTATCGGATGCTGGAGAAGGCGGCGAACCAGGGCGTCCTTTCCTCGATCTGCGCGCTCGGCAGAATGCAGGCCGTCGGCCGCGGATTCCCCGCCGACCCGGAGGCGGCGGCGGCGAACTTCCGGAAGGCCGCCGACCGTGGCTTCGCCCCCGCACAGTTCTACCTCGCCGCCGCGTACCAGCGCGGCAGCGGCGTGCCGCAGGACGAGGTACAGGCGACGGCCTGGCTGGAGCTGGCCGCGAGCCAGAATCACCGCGAGGCCCAAGCTCAGCTCGGCGCCATGCTCGCCCGCGGGACGGAAACGATGCCCCAGGACCCGGCACGCGCGGCGACCCTGCTGACCGCCGCCGCCAACGCAGGGATCCCCTCGGCGCAGCGCAACCTCGGCCTCCTCCACTTCCGAGGCCTCGGTGTCGAAGAGGATCACCAGGCCGCGCTCATGTGGTACGAGATCGCCGCGCGACTGGGCGACCAGGCCGCCGTGCAGCGTCGCGACGACCTCCGCAAAACGCTCGTCGAGTCAGAACTCGCCAACGTCGCCGCCTCGGTGGACGCCTGGTTCGCCGCGTTCGGCGCGTGACGGGCCGCTCCTCACTGGAAGGCCGGTAGAGCGTCGAGTGCCGGATGCATGTACCGGCGCGCCGGGAGCGTGGCGTACGAGTGCGAGCGAAGGCCCTCGAGTTCCCCCACGAGGTGGAGCCCGTAGCGGGTCTTGATCTCGCCAGCCATGCTCGTCGGGCCGACCATGCCTCCGTGGCCCGCTTCGGCGAACACCTTGAGCAGCGCACTGTCGTCGAACGTCGCGGCCAGCCGGGGGCGTATCCCGCGCTCCACCATCCAGGAGTCCACGTTGCGTCGAAGCGCGCTGGCCTTCGTCGGCAGCAGCAGCGGAGCGTCTTCCAGCGAGTCAGGAAAAGCCCTGGCCAGCCTGCGCTTCAGCTTCGGAACCGCGAAGACGCTCACGGTGGAGTCATCGATCGTCCGCGTATGAACGCGCAGGCCCGCCCCGGTCGGCGGCGGCACGTCCGAGAGAACGAGGTCGAGATCATGCACGGCGAGCTGGCCGAACAACGCCGAGGAGGAGCCCTCGACGCAGCGAATCCGGACCGGCTCCTCCAGCTCGAGGAGCGGCTCCAGGCTGCGGAACGCCACCAGCTTCATCATCGCATCGACGACGCCCACTCGCAGCGGACGAGTTCGAACCGGAGAGTGCCCGCCCAGGACGTCCCTGAGCTCCTCTCCGGTTCGAAAGATGGTTTCGGCGTACTCGAGGACGAGCGCCCCGGTGTCGGTCAGGTCGAGGTGCCGCCCGCGGCGCTCGAACAGTGCCGCACCGATCGACGTCTCCAGCGACTTGATCTGTGCGCTGATCGAGGCCCTGCCCACGTGGAGCCGGCGCGAAGCGGCAGCGATCCCGCCCTCGTTCGCGACGGTCCAGAAGTAGTGGAGGTGGTGATAGTTGAGCGGACCCATGATGGACAATCTATCGCCGCAAGAAGCGAGGAGATAAGGCCCCCCCACCGATTCGCCGGACAGGAAGAGGGAGCGCCCCCTTACTGAATGATCTCGAAGTTCGACCGAGCACCGATCCCCCGGAAGGTATCCAACCCCGGTCCACCATCGCTGGAAGTATCCGTCACCTGACTGCCCGAGAGAACTCGAACCTCGACGGTGTCGTCGCCGTCGCCGCCACGGAGCTGGGACGCGGAGGCGTTGTCCCGGCGACTCACCATCGTGATCGTGTCGTTGCCAGCGCCGGCCTCCACGGTGAGAGCGCCGATGAGGCCGGTCTCCGGGCGCAGCTGGAACTGATCGGCCCCCGTGGATCCGTCGATGGTGCCGCCGAGGAAGACGTCGGCGCCGTCGGCGTCCATTCGGAACGAGTCGTTGCCCGCTCCGAGATCCAGCGAAGTGACCAGGGTCGACGCGCCGCTGAACCGGGACTCGACGTCGGTGAACACGCGATCGTTGCCACCGCCGAGGTTGCCCGAGAGGTTGGCGACCGCCGAGAGGGAGTTGAGGGAACCGACGTCCAGCTCGATCGTGTCCTGCCCGCTGCCGCCCGAGGCGATCACGATGCCCTCGGCGTCCGTGTCGTCGCCCAGGGTGGTCAAGGTGAGGTCCAGGGCGTTGATGCCGTTCCCGAGCGTCGCGTCGACCACGGCGAGCAGCGGCACGTCCGCGGCGTCGAGCAGGATCTCGAGATCATCTTCCTCGTCGCCGCCCTGGAAGAAGATCCCCGCGGAGTTGCGGCTGAAGAAGGGCGAAGACGTGTAGGTGAACTGGATCAGCACCTCGGACTCGCCGGTTCCTGTGTCCAGGAACAGCCGCGGGAGGTAGGGAGAAGCGCCCGTCACCCGGAACGTGTCCTCGCCAGCGCCGGTCATCGCCACGATCGCGCGGACTCCGGTGAAGGTCTCCGTCCCGCTGCTCGCGCCGGTCACCTGGACGCGGCCAGGATCCGGACCGACGTTCAGGACCACGAGATCATCGCCCGAGCCGGTGTTGATGCGAAGGATGCTCTGCCCGAACGTGAACGTCGGCCTGGGCGACCGATCCGGTAGCAGCCAGCCCGGCGAAACCGACGAGGACGGGAGCCGCGATCGTCGAGAGGGAGGAGCGTGAGGAGCGAATGCAGTTCAACATGAGGATTCAGGACCCTGGGGTCATCTGGATGTCGAAGGGAGTGCGGCTCGATCTCTCGTCGCCGCGTATGGACAAGAAGATGGCGGATCCAGGCCTGTTCGGTCATACCCATTGAAGTACACCCTCAGCGTCGATCAGATCGACGGTAGGAGGAGCCGCTGAGGTCGCCGTTCCGGGGCCAGATGGGTCAGTGCGAGACAGCCTGCAGCCTTAACACTCCGGGGCTCAGGAACGCGTACCCGGGGACGTCGATAGATGCCCCATGCGCGTCTCACAGCCCTCCACGTCGAATCCATTCCGCCGCTTCGGACCTGGCGCCCTACGCTCGACGCGCTCGTTCGGGGCAGCCATGCTCCTGGGTCTCGTCTCGGCCTGCGGCACGACGCAATCGGGGCTCAACGCCTACGACCGACACGACTACCAGGGCGCCGCGCAGACGTGGGCGCCACTCGCGGAAGAGGGAGACGCGGACGCTCAGTTCTTTCTCGGGACGCTCTTCGAAGAAGGCCGCGGTGTGCCGCAGGACTTCCTGGAAGCGCACGAGTGGTACCTCCTGAGCGCGCACCAGGGTCACCCGGAGGCCTGCACCAATCTCGGGCTCATGTACCACAACGGTGCGGGTGTGGAGCGATCACACGACAAGGCGCGCCGCTGGTTCGAGCGCGGCATGGACGCTGGCTCGACGCTCTCCACGAGCAACCTCGGCGTCCTGTATCTCCAGGGCGCAGGCGTTCCCCGCGACCTCGTTCGCGCCCGCAAACTCTTCGCGCGGGCGGCCGACGACGGACTCGCGAAGGCCCAGCGGATCCATGCGCAGATGCTGGAGGAAGGTCTCGGTGGCGACCGGGACACCACGGCCGCGCGTCGGGAGTACGAACGCGCGAGCGACCAGGGAGACGCGCCTGCCATGACCCGGCTCGGCATGATCATGATGCGAGGTGAGCGGTCCGCGAGCGACGAAGACCGCGCCGCAGAACTGCTGGAGCAGGCCGCCCGTCAGGGCGACGCCGACGCCCAGCTCGTGCTCGGCTGGATGTACCACGCGGGCGTCGGGGTCGAGAAGGACCCGGCCACCGCGCAGACCTGGCTCTCGGCCGCCGCGAACGACGGCGACGCACTCTCGCAGTCCAGTCTGGCGCTCGCCTTCCTCGGCACATCGGAGGAGCGCTTCGACGCCGACGCGGTCGAGGCCGCCGCCTGGATGCGCCTCGCGGCCGAGCAGGGCTTCGTCGCCGCGCAATACAACCTCGGACTGATGTACGTCCGCGGACAGGGCGTCGAGCGCTCCCGCGACGAGGGCGTCGCGTGGCTCCGGCGCGCCGCCAAGGCAGGTCACGCGGGCGCCGCGGTCAAGCTGGACGTCCTCGGCCTGCGGAGGCGGGTCACGGACGGATCGTGATCCGCTGGTAGCCTGCCAGGTTGCGCATCACCGTCGACTGGCCGTCCGGCCAGGTCACGGTCACGCGGTCCACGTGCCGCGATGCCCCAAGACCGAACGCCGCGACGAGTTCGGAACGACCGAGGTACGACGTTCCGCCGTGGAGCGTCTGCTTCCAGACCTGGCCGCGCGTCTCCACCTGAACGGTGGCACCGAGGCCCGACGGAGCGAGATCCGGACGGGCGCCCGTGTCGAGGACGACCTGGATCCAGCCTGCGCCCGGACCGGCGACGAGGTCGTTCCGCATCAGGGTCACGGCGCCGCTGGACTCCGTAAGCACGAGGTCCATGTCTCCGTCGAGGTCGTAGTCGAGGGACACGAGCCCGCGGTGGTTGCCCACCAGGTTGAATCCAGCGACGGCGCCGACTTCCGTGAAGTGGAGGGGGCCGTCGTTGCGCCAGAGACAGGTCGGGTCGGAGTCGTAGCCGCCCTGGGAGAAGCCGTTGACCTCGGCGAGGTCGACGTCGCCATCGAGATCGAGGTCGATCGCGACCGCACCCCACCCCCAGTGACCCGCATCGACGCCGGCGGCGACGGAAACGTCGCGGAACTGGTGCGCTCCGAGGTTCTCGTAGAGCTTGTTACCGGTGCCCGGGATACTCGGGGTCACCGGACCCTTGATGGACGTGACGTACCAGTCGAGATCGCCGTCGCCGTCGACATCGCCGACCGCGCTGCCCATGCCGTTCCCGTCGAGCCCGAGGCCTGCCACGGCCGTCCGGTCGTCGAACGTTCCGTCGCCGCGATTGACGAAGTAACGACTGGTGCCGAAATCGGCCGAGAGCAGCAGTTCGGGGAAGCGGTCCCCGTCCATGTCCGCGAACGTCGGGCTGAATCCGCGGGTCGAGACCGGAATCTGAATCGCGATTCCCGAGACATCGACGAACGTTCCCCCATCGTTGCGAAAGAGACGGTTCCCCGGCGCCGCCAGCGTGGCGCCGCTCGTCCAGCCTGCCACGAACAGGTCCAGGTCACCGTCCAGATCGATGTCGCCGAACGTGGCACTGAAGCCGTCAGGCACCTGGGTGGCCGACGTCGACACCCCCATCGCGTGCGCCACCTCGGAGAAGTGACCGCCCTGGTTGAGGTACAGGAGGTGCTGGCCCACCGCCGGTTGCGAAGGGTTGCCAAGGCTCGTGACGTAGATGTCGTCGAGGCCGTTTCCGTCGACGTCAGCGATCGCAATTCCCTGGCCAGCATGCTGACGAGCCACGCCCCACGAGGCACCGACTTCGACGAACGTGCCGTCCTGCTGATTGAGATAGAGGGCATCCGGCGCGCCGCCCGAGCCACCGAGGGCAAAGAGGTCAGGCCAGCCGTCCGCGTTGAAGTCGCCCACGGCGATGGCGCCGGTCATCTCGCACATGCCGGCAAGCGCGGGCTCACAGCTGTAGACGTGATTCAAACCAGCCGAAGCCGTCTGATCGGAAAACTGGAGCGCGGGCCTGAGCTGGCAGAAGGCGGATGCGGGCAGCAAGATCGCCGCCACGGCGACGGTCACGGAATGGCAGGAAGGATGGCGATGGGACATGGCGGAGCTCCTCAACGAAGGGTGATCATGCTGCCATCCGTCAGATTGCTCGTCATCTGGGGATTGGCGTCGCGGTACCACGCCTGGAAGTTCCAGGTGTCGCCCGCCGTGGCGGCGATGTTGCCGCCCGACGTCGGCATCGCGCTGAGGTCGAGCTGGAACGAGAAGCTACCGAGGGTTCCTGAGTTGAGCACGTGCTGGCGAAGGTCGAGTTCGCTGGTCTGCAGGCAGAGCCGGCCCTGACCGCCCCCGAACGGGTACGACGATCCTTGCAAACGCCCACCGAGGAAGAAGCCGAACGAACCGTTCGGCAGATCCTCTGCCATCAGCGTCAGGTTGTTGTCCGTGATGAGGCTCGACCCCTGGAGGATCATGCGGCCTGGAATGCCCGTCGAGTTGGCGATCGCCGCGCAATAGTTCGTGGCGATCGATCCGCCCGCCACGTGCAGAAGCGCATTGGCGATCAGAGTCACACCATCGCCGTTCGCGTCCAGGAACCCCGATACACAGTCGGAATCAACCGGGTAGAGGCCGAGATCCGCTCGACGAAAGTTGGTGTCCGAGACGGCTGCTAGCATGCGCCCGTCATCCCACTCGAGGACCACATGGCCCTGGGCCAGGGCCCAGTTCTCCATCAGGAAAGGACGTCCCATGAACATGCCTGAGATGTTCGTCACGCCCTGGCCGATCGGGTGCGAGGCATCCAGTACCTGCCCCAGCGTGGCCGGGCCTGACTGGAGCCCTGCCGTGTGCTCGATGATCTCGTAGCCGCCGGTGAGCCACCTACCACCGAGGTACATGCCCGGAGAGGTCGAGTAGTTCGCAAAGCCAGCCACGACGACTCCACCGCCACCGTCGACGTAGTCGGCCAGTCGCGTTCCCAGGAAGTCCGAGTCGTAGTAGGGCACGTTGCTCCAGGTGATGATCGCGTCGTAGGCCTCGAACTCCTGCAGCGTGGGTAGACGCGTCGCCACGTCAAGGATGTCCACCACCGCGAAGCGCTGGGTCTGCATCAGCTTCTGCTGGAGACCCGTGAAGCGGCAGTCCGTGGGATCGTTGGCTGCGGCAGCGGCAATCGCCACGCGCGGGCCGGTCTGCGCGACCGCGGGAACCACCAGAGCGAGGGCCGTGAACGTTTTCAGAAGCAGGGTGGACTTGGCTTGCATGGCAGTTCGTGCGGAGAAGGTGGCTTGCGGATGCGGTGGTTCGGAGGTGCGAGCGAAGGAGCGGTCCTGTCGAAGGAAGACGAGCCGGGGCCGTGGGTTCGCGGCCGACCGCCTGCTCCCAGGGGAGCGAGCGATCGGCCGCGAATCGGGAGCGATTTACTGGAAGGTGACGCTGATCGCGTCCGTGAGATTGCTCGTCGAGGTCGGGTTCGCGTCTCGGTACCAGGCCTGGAAGTTCCAGGTTTCACCCGGCATCACGCTGACCAGGCCGTTCGGCTGGGGCAGGTTGACGAGGTCGACGCTGATCGAGATCGAGCCGTTCGAGCCGGAGTTCTGGATCTGCTGCAGGAATCGCCCGACCGAGCCACCGACGCAGACGGTTCCCTGGGAGCCGCCCGGCATGACGATCATGGCCTGGGTCATCGAGTTGATGAAGTAAGCGAACGAGTTGTTCGGCAGATTCGAGGCCGTCAGCACGAGGTCGTTGTTCGCGACCGAATCGCTGCCACTCGTCGAGATGGTCGCCGGAGCACCCGTCGAGTTCGCCGCGGCGGGCGTGCAGTAGACCGTGCCCGGACCCGACGTGGGATCGAGGGTCGCGATGAACCACTGACCGGAGAAGCTACCGGTGGGAACGGCGTTGCCGAGGATGATGCCGCCGTTGGGGCTGATGTCGGTGCCGCTGGTGATCTCGAAGCCCTGGAGGTTGGCTCCCGCAGCCACGAGGACGTCCGAAAGGCGCTCGTAGCCGGAGGTCGGTCCCCAGATCGTGCCAACGAAGCTGAAGGGGCCGGAGCCGAAAAGGCCGACGACGCGCTGGCCGTCGTCGGAGACGGCCTCCGAGAAGCCCCTGTCGAAGAAACCGCCGCAGCAGTTCGGAAGCAGACCGAAGTCCGTGAGCGTGCCGGTCGACAGCTCGTAGAGCCAGGCCGTGTCGCCGGCGCCGCCCACGGCGTACGCGCCGTCCGAGCTGAGCCCGAAGACCTCGCCGATGCCTTCCGGGTTGTTCACCGGATCGACCAGGGGAAGGAACTGGGTGCCGGACGGCCCCCAGATCGAGGCGCGGCGCGGACCGGTGGGGTCCTCGTCCCAGCCGCCGATGTACACACCGTCGAGGGAGACGCAGTTGCCTCGGCTGCTGTTCGGGCCCAGCTGCGGGAGCTGGAGCGTGCCAGACGTCGGGGTCCACTCGAAGGCACCGGCGGTGCCGGCGTTGAGCCAGCCGAGGCCCGTGGCGCGGTTGCCGTCGCCGGACATGCCGTAGGCGGAGCTGAGGCTGGTGCCCGAGCTGCTGCCGAGGTCCCCGATGCTGACCCAACCCGTGGCGGCCGTCCAGCGGCCAGCGGACTGCATGCCGTTGACGTCGGTGAAGTTGCCGAGCACGACGGTGCCGTCCTCGGAGACCGAGACCGCGTCGCTGCCGCCGAGGGGCATGTAGCCGGCGGTGGCGGTCCAGAGGAAGGCGCCTTGGCCGTCACGACCCACGACGGCGGTGCCGTCGGAGTTCATGTCGGCAGCGGTGCCGGACCCCATGAGAGTGAAGGTCGCCTGGGCGCTGGCCGGGATCGCGAGAAGCGCGCTACCAGCGAGGAAGAGGAGGGATTTTTGCATGGATACTGGCCGAAGAGGGCGAGCCTCGGGCGGAGAGTTTGGAGGGTCTGGGAATCCGGCGAGGGCGCGGCCCCCGGCGGTGTGCAAGTGAAGAGAGTACCGATTTCTCCACCCCCCGCAAGTACCAGGAGAAGTTGTCGGGCAACTTTTGTGGAGATCGATCGATCCATGGGCTAAGGTTGTGTTTGCGCACGGATCGCGGCGCCCCACCCCATGCTCCAAGACTCCCCATCCAGCGCCGCAGCGCAGCTCGCCAGCCAGACCTCCTCCCCCGCCAAGCAGGGGCAGGAAGCGCTTTTCGAGCGAAGCCAGCAGGTCGGCCGCCTGCTCTTGCAGGGTATGACGGCGCTGCACGCCGAAGTCCTGCCCCCAGGCAGCGGGCCGAAGCGGGCTGCCGACCACATCGGACAGACCGTCCCGATGGCGAGCCGCATCCTCAAAGCCCTCTCCGCCTCCAGCCCCGTCGGTGCCCTGCACCTTTTCCCTGGCCCCGCTCCGCTCAAGCGCTGGGTGAAGGCCGCCGGACGCAAAGGCGCCGAAGCTGGCACCCTCAAGACCGCGCTCGATGCCGTGGATGAGTTCGAGGCGTTGATCGCGACCGAAGGTGGCGACCGGGCCGCCCTGGATGCACAACTCGTCGCCTGGCTTCCCGAGGCTCGTCGGACCCTGGAACTCCGCCGTCGTCAGGCCGTCTTCCGCGGCCTCAGCGAGCTGGAAGGTGCGTCCTGCACCCTCGACCTCTCCACGATGATTCTCCGGCCCTCGGCAGATGGCCAGCGCGTCGACCTCTGCTGCATCCAGGCCCGCACAGGGATCGTCGCCCTCCGACCAGGCACAGGCATCAAATTCGTGACCGAGCGGATGACGGCGGAAGGCGTAGAAAGGCACCCCTTGAGCGTCGAAGGCGCAGAGCTCGAGCAGGTTGGGCAGGGCGTCCGCCTCGACGCCTTTTGCGACGGGACGCCCGCGGCGGTCGAGGTCGCTCACTACGGCGATCGCTACCAGTACATCCTGCGCACGCCGACCTTCGGCCCGAATGCATCGAGCGACTTCGTGCTCGCCGAAGTCAATCCAGGCGAGTTCGAGCTGCGGGGAGCCGGTAACGGATCTGGCGCTCCCTTCTTCAGCCAGCTCATTCAGTTACCGAGCCGCTATGCGGTCCTCGACATCATCCTTCACCGGGATCTCGTTTCCAAGCTAGAGCCGGAACTCTGCCTCTACCGAAACTTCGGCGAGTCCCAGGCGCGCCCGGGCGATCCGCTTCGCGATGTGGACCGCATCGACCCGCTCGACGGGGTCCAGCACGCCCACGGTGCACTCGGCGACCAGCGCCTCGCGGGATTCACGCGCTACGGCGAGATGCTGGAGTACGTGCGCGAACGGCTCGACTGGGACCTGGACGGAGCCGTGATGTACCGAGCCCAGCTCGACTACCCCGTGCCCGGGACCCAGCAGAGCCTCGTTCTCCACGGAGCGAGCTTCTGATCCCCTACCAGGGATCGCCGATCGCCTTGGCCGTCTCCCGAAACGCCTTGGCCAGCGACTTCGGCATCCGATAGCCCGGAGCCGTCGTCGCCGAGATCGCGGTCATCGCGAGATCGGTCGCGCGCGGCCTCGAGTTCGGATTCTCCAGCGCTTCCTTCAGGGCGCGCTCGTACACGACGCTGGCCGTCGAGCTGTCGCCGAGCGCGACGAACGCCTCGGCCAGCGGACGCAGCGCTTCCCCTCGGAAGATGTTAACGATGCCATCGCGCGAGGTGTCGTAGAGCGCGAGCGCGTCGTTCGCCTGGGCGCGGGCCGCCTTCGAATCACCGGCACGCTGGAGCAGAACGGCAGCGCGAGCGCGGAGCGCGATGCCCTGTTCGGGGTTCCAGCGGTTCTCTCCCACGAGCTGAGCGACCTCCCGCGCATGCGCAAGAGCACGCTCGGACGGCGCGTCCGCGGAAGCCGCCGCGATGTCGAAGTCGACGAGCCGGCTCACGATGTCGATCCGCGGCTCGATCGGAAGCTCGGTCCAGGCAGCGCGGATACGCTCCTCGATACCATCAGCGTCGAGAAGATCGGACGCCCCTTCCGCTGCGTCTTCCTGGGACGGCTTCTCCAGCGCCCGCCCGTAGAACTCCCCCATCGCCAGGAGCGCGTACCGGATCTGCTCGAGATCGCCGGTCTTCGCGATCGTCGTCAGCGTCTCCATCTGCGCCGCGGTGTCGGCATCATCGACCGTGCGGACGGCCATGGCAGCGAGCCGGCCGCTCTCCGACGGCGTGGCGGTCGCCTGGATCGAAGCGGCCTTCGCCGTGTCGCCGAGGAGAGCGTACGCCTCGGCAATCCGGACCCGCACGCGATCGCGGCGCCAGCCCTGATCCTCCTCCGCGAGGATCGCGGCCTCGAACTCCTCGGCCGCCTGAATCGCCTTCCGAGCGGTCTCCTCGTCCGATCTCTGCGCCTGGTGAACCGCCATGTGCGCCAGGGCGAGTCCTCGCCGCCAGTTGTCGATGCGCTGTGTCCACGCCATCGCCTCCTTGAGACGTCCGGTGTCCAGCGCTGCCTGCACGAGGTCCGCCTGGAGACGCGAACGCGTCTTCACGTGCGGACGCAGCGGCATCCTGGACACGGCCTCGAAGGCGAGTTCGAGCGGAGTTCCTCCGCTCGCCTGCGCCGTCACCGGCGCCGCGGAGGCCCCTGGTTCACCTTGCGCGCAGGTGAGGCCGGGCGAGGGGAACGAAGCGAGGAGAGTGAGCCAGAGGGAAGGGGTGAACAGCATCGATGAGTCCGGTTACCGAGGATACCTGGGGCAGCGCGGGGAAGGGCGACATGATAGGACGGCCCGCCATCTTTACGGATGAGCGGGCCGTCCTGTGAGATCAGACCTCGTCCACGGTCCAAAGACCGGGACGAGGTGTGGCAATCGATCAGTTGAACTCGATCGAGACGCCGTTCGTGAAGTTCGAGACGGCCTGGCCGCCCACGGAGTCACGGAACCATGCCTGGAAGTTCCAGACCTGACCGGCGGTCGCCGACACGGCGCCGAGCGGCTGCGGGATCGAGGCGAGGTTGATGCCGAGGCTGAAGACGCCGTTGAGGTCAGCCTGCTGGATCTGGCCACCGCCGACGTAGCGGCCGATGGCGCCGCTCAGGCAGAGGTTGCCGGCGCTACCGGCCGGGTTGGCGACGAAGCCCTGACCGAGGCTGGTCACGAAGAAGCCGAAGGACAGCGGGCGGATGCCGCTCGCCTCGAGGGTCACGTTGTTGGCAGCGACCGAGGTGCTGCCCGCAGCGCGGATCTCCGCGGCGACGCCGGTGGAGTTGGCGTTGGCCTGGCAGTAGCTCGTGCCGATGTCGTCACCGGTGATGAAGCCGAACTCGGCCGAAGCGGACCAGCCGGCGAGCCAGTTGTTCTGGGTCGCGGGCGAGAAAGCACCGCGGTAGGTCGCGGGCGAGAAGAAGCCGTCGTTCGGGGCGTTCGTGCCCGCGGTGAGAGCGGCGTTGATCGGCGTCGGGTCGAGACCGACGACCTGGAGCATCTGCTTGCCGCCTTTGACGACGGGAGCGAGACGCGTGATGCTGGCGATCGGGAAGCTCGTCGTCTGGATGTTGTTGTTCGCAGCCGCGAAGACACCGCGGGCGTTCGCCTCGGTGTAGGCATTCGAAGCCAGGTTGCGGTAGAAGACGCTGCTCTTGATCTCGGCGAGGTTGCCGGAGACCTGGGACTGGTAGAACGCGGCCTGGTTGGCAGGGGCGTTCACCGTCGAGAGGCTCGTATAGGGCGTGTTCCAGACCTGGGCGAAGGTCAGCGTGCCGCCGAAGCCGTAGCCCGAAGCGCCGTCGCCGTCGTCACCGTCCGGGCGAACGACCTGCTCGCCGCCGTCCATGAAGATCGAGTTGTGAAACTGAACGCGAGCACCGTCGCGCCAGGCCGTGAGGCCGTCGCCGTCGAGGGGCTGACCGATCACGGTCATGTTGCGGATCGAAGCGGTCGTGACCGGCTGCCAGTTGGAGTCCTCGGCGCCGTCCATCTCGATGGCGTTGTCGCCGACGCCCGAGCCCTGGCTCGCGTCGAGGCTGTAGCCCTGGACGATCAGGCCGAACTGCGCTTTACCGCGCCATCCCTGGTCGACGTCGAGGCTGTCATCGCCGATGTTCCAGATGGAGAAGTACTTCAGGTTGACCGTGCCACCCCAGATCTCGATGCCGTCGTCGACGTTGTTCATGATCTCGATGTGGTGGATGTCGGTGCCGCGACCGATACCACCCAGCGAGAGGCCGTTCAGCTCGTTGCCGAGGCCGATCACGCGACCGCCGAAGCGGAAGCTCGTGTAGCGGATCGTGCCGCTGTCGTCGTTGTCGTTGCCGCCGCCGTACTGACCGATCGTGCTGCCCGCGGGCGGCTGAAGGCCTTCCATGTTGGCGAAGTTCGACGCGCTCGGAACGGCGCTGTTCGTCGGGATCGCGTTCTCGGAAACGTAGCCCGAGCCCATGATCGTGAGGTTGCCCCACTCGTTAGCGGCTTCGCGCCAGGTGCCGTTGTCGGCTGTGGAGGTGAAGACGATCGGAGCGCCGTTCTCGCCGAGGGCGAAGATCTGCGCGCCGCGCGCGACGGCGAGGCTGCCGCCGAGGCCAGCGGTGCTGGCGATGCGGGTGCCCGGCTCGATCGTGAGAGTGGCGCCCGGCAGCACGTAGATCTGCTGCTGGAGGTTGTAGACGTTGTCGGCGGTCCACGTGGTGGACGTCGAGATGTTGGCGGTCACGAAGATCTCGGCGGCGGAGGCCGAGGCCGTGGCGGTGGCGCCCACGAGGAGGGTGGTGAGAAGGTTCTTCACAGGAAGGAGTCGAAGCTTTTGGGTGGTGAGATGCGCCGAGAGCGGAGACGTTCCGCGCGGGCTCGATGCCCTTTCGACGCCGGGAAGTTAGGGCTCTCCCGCGGCCCGAGCATCAAGCCCCGATCAAGAGCGTTCGAACCGTGCGTTTAGGCCTGGTCTCGACGCCGTGAGCGCGGTTCGACAGCGTGATCGGCGCTCGAAAAATCGTCTCAGACGAAGAAAGGCGCGCGTGTTCGGTGGACACGCGCGCCTTCGGTCGACCACGGGGGGTCGAATGGGATTGGAGGGCTACTTGGCTGCCGTCCGCGCGGCCTTCTCGACGCTCTCCAAGTACTGCTGGACCGACTCCTTGTCGTTCAGCTGGAGCGACGACTTGAGGAGCGGAATCGCCTCTGCGAAACGCTTCTGCTGCACGAGAACGCGGGCATGCTGGAGCTTGGCCTCGGCCTCGAAGCTCTCGATGGACGCCGCTGTCTCCAGCATCTGGAGCGCCTCGTCGATCTTGTCGTTCCGTGAAAGGGCGTCGGCCAGCAGGATGAGCCCGTCCCCATCCAGCGGGTTGCGATCCACGATCTGACGCAGCACTTCGATCTCGTCCTCACCGCGGCCCTCACGGACGGCGATCTTGGCGCGCAGCTTGAGCACCTCTGTGGCCGTCTCGTCGGGAAGCTCGTCGCCGAAGTGGGATTCCACGCCCGCGAGCAGGGTCTTCGCCGACTCCACGTCGCCGCGGCCGGTCATCATCTTCGCCGCGCGGATGGCGCGATCGGGCAGCGCGGCCTCATCGAGCTCCAGCGCCTTCAGGTACACAGGAACCGCTTCGGCGAAGAGCCCGTCGTTGGCGTAGATGTCGGCGAGAATGTTGGTGCTGGCGCCGGTCCCACCGCCGAGCTGATCCACGACCTGGAAGTCGCGCGCGGCCTTCCTCGGCTGATCGAGCCCGAGGTACGCGTTGCCCTGGAACATCCAGAGCGTCGCGTTGTCCGGATCGTCGGCGATCATGTCGTCGAGCAGGCCAACGGCCTCGGCGTAGCGCTTGGATCGGAAGTAGCACTGGGCCAGGCCCATCGTCCACTGCTTCTCGCCGGGCCCCATCATGATCGCCATCCGGAACGCGGTCTCCGCGGCGAGGACGTGATCGCTGTTGAGGAGCGACGCCGCCATCATTCCGTACGACGTCTCGTCGACCAGTCCGAGCGAAATGGCCCGGGCGAACGCGCGCGCGCACTCGGTGTAGTCCGCGGAAGGATTCTCGTTGTCGACGTCGAGCGCCCGGCGGTAGTAGAGCAGCGCGATCTGCTGCCAGGCGCGGCGGAAGGTCGGCGTGCGATCGACCGCGTCCAGGTAGGCCTCGAGCGCGAGGTCGTAGCGCTCTTCCCCCTGGTGAATCTGACCGATCAGGTAAGGGTAGTTCGCGCTGGACGTGTCGTTGATCGCGCCCTGGAGCTTGGTGAGGGCGCGCTCGCGCTTGCCCTCCTGCTGGATCAGCTCGATGATCTCCTGGAGTTCTTCGGCCTCCTCGGGCGTGACGCCAGGCTCGACGTCGGACACCGAGAGGAAGCTGTTCGCGAAGCGGCGCTTGAACTCAGGGGTCTTGAAGTAGGCGGTGTCGAGGATGCCTGCGTTCTCCGACTGCGTGCGGAGCTGCCCCGCAGCGGGCTCGGCGGTCATGAGTGCCACCGTTTGCGCGCGTGGTGCGGAAGCCTCAGAAGCCTCAGAAGCCTCGGAAGTGTCGGAAGCAACTGAGCTCTCGGAGGCAGCGGCCTCGACCTCAGCGGGCCAGTCGAGCGTGGCTGCGTTCGTACCGGCGGATGACACGGCCACGGCCTCCACGTGGTGCGCGGTCTGCGCGCAGCTCGCCGCGAGGCTCATCCAGCAGGCGACGGCCAGGGACGTCTTCTTGTTCAGGGTTCGGTTGGACATGGGAGTCATCACTGCTTGGGGAAATCGATCGTCTGGCGGGAGCGGGTGGACACGGCCTTGCCCTTCCGGGTGCCCGGCTGGAAGCGCCACTTCTTGACCGTGCGCAGGGCGGCGGCTTCGAGAGCGGGGTCGGAAGAGGACTGGACCTTCGGCTTCTGCACTCGGCCGCGGGAGTCGACGATGAAGATCACGACCACGCGCCCGGGGGTCGCCTTCTTCTCCTTGGCGTTGAGGCTCGGCTGCGGCCGGTCGATGGCCGTCGGCTTGCCGTCGAGTTCGGACATGTCGAAGAGGCCTTCCACGCCTCCCCCACCGGTCACATTGGAGAGATCGATCTTGAAGTCGACCGCGCCGACGCCACCGGATCCGAAGTCGCTGGACATCAGCATCTCCAGCTGGGCGAGGTCGAGCGGCTCGGACTCTTCTTCGAGTTCGGGCGGCTCCTCCTCCTCCTCGGGCTCTTCGGGCTCGGGCTCCTCTTCCTCGATCGCGTCGGGCGGTGGCGGAATCTCCGAGGACTCCACGGGGATCACCAGGGTGTCGGCGCGAGCACCCTCGGCAATCGCGTTGATGACCGGAAGGAGAATGAAGAGGCCCACGGTCGTCGCCAAGGAGGCGCTGATCGCGAAGGCGTTCTGCGTGACGTGGATGGCGCCGGCCTTGACGTACTTGGTGACCATGGCAATCTTCCCGTGTGGATCAGGACCCCATCTGGGTCGCGATGTTCACCTTCAGAGCGCCGGCCGCCTTGGCCTCGCCCACGACCTGAACGAGCGTTCCCGTCTTCGCGCCCTTGTCCGCCTGCACGATGACCGGCGTTTCCGGCTCGGCCTGGAGCATGCGCTTGACGAGCGAGCCCACTCCGCGCACGCCGATGTTGCGCTTGGCGTAGATCACGTCGCCATTCTCGGTGATCGCGATCAGGATGCTGTTGCTCTCCAGCTTCGAGGACGCGGCCGCCTGGGGCTTGTCGACCTCGACGCCGGTCTCCTCGACGAACACCGTCGTCACGATGAAGAAGATGAGCAGAATGAACACGCAGTCGATGAGAGGCGACATATCGATGGCCGTTTCGACCTCGTCGTCGCTGGAGTCGCGGAATCGTCCCATGGTAGACCTCGCTGGTCAGGCGCCCGGCTGGGGCTGAGTGGTTGGCTGGTGCTGAAGGCGCGCGAGAAGGCGCTCCTTGATCTCCCGCATCGCGAGTTCGCGCACGAGTCCCTGGTTGGACTCCTCGACGCGTGTCTCACTCGTGAGAAGCGCTTCCTGGGTCCACACCGTCTCGGCGTGGGCGAGGAACTTCTTGAACTTCTCGAAGCGTCGGGAGAGGTAGTAGTGAAGGAAGACTCCGGGGAGCGCGACCATCAGGCCGGTCTCCGTCGTGTAGAGGGCCTCCGAGATGCCCTTGGCGATCATCGACATCGTCTTGTCGCCGCCGCCGCCGTTGGACATGGCGTCGAACGTGGCGAGCATGCCAGTGACCGTGCCGAGCAGGCCGACGAGCGGCGCTGCGCCGACCGCGATGTTCATCAGGCGCAGATCGCGGGCGAACGGCTCCATCTCACGGGTGCGCACCTCGGCGAACCCATCGTGAACGGAGTTGCCGTCCGCGCGCTGAACGTGCTCGACCTCGTCGAAGATGTCGCCCACCGCGCCCTTTCGGTCCCGGGGCTCATGGATCCAGCGCCGCCAGGTCGCCTCGCTGACGCCGCCCGTGCGCTTGCGCAGGAGACGGACGAAGACCTGGAAGCCGATGAAGAAGATGAAGAGGGAGATGATGAACAGTGCGATCATCGCCCAGCCGCCCTGGGTCCAGATATCGATGCCCTTCGAGAGGGTCGTCTCGGTCTCGGCAGCTCGGGCGAACCACCAGTCCCTGAGGTCTTGGAAAATCGACATGGTCCGATTCCCCTACGCCTTGACCTTGGCCTTCGTGGGCGTCGCGCTGGACTGACCCGCGCGTGCATTCTGCCCACCCAGCATCTCGTTCAGAATCTCGGTGACCTGGCTGCGAACCGCGTCCTGATCCGGCGCCAGCATGGCGTGGATCCCGGCGGAGGTGGTCGCGCGCTGGCTTCCCGGCGCGCCCTCACCGAACTCGTCCGAGCGCGCGACCTCGTTGGCGAACTGCACCGCGCTGGCTTCCATCTGAGCCGTGACGCCGCGCGCCTTGCGCGAGAGGTACGCGTGCAGGAGCAGCGACGGGATCGCCACGATCAGGCCGAACTTCGTCGTGATGAGCGCCTCGGAGATGCCGCCGGAGAGCTGCTTGACGTCGCCCGATCCGAAGATCGTGATCTGCTTGAAGGTGTTGATGATGCCGGTCACGGTGCCGAGAAGCCCGAGGAGCGGCGCGGACGCGGCGCAAACGGCGATGAACGGGAGCCCCTTCTGGAGCCGGTTCTTCGTCACGAGCACCTTCTCGTACATCACCTCTTCCATCAGATCGCGGGAGCGACGGATGTTCGCGACGCCCGCCTGAAGCATCTTGCCACCCGGCCCGCGAAGCTCGCTGGCCCGGCGCTTCGCGCTGTCCTCGTCGCCTTCCTCTACCGCGGAGAGAAGCCCGCTGAACTTCTTGCGCGACGGCTTCGCGACGAACAGTAGCGACATCCATTTGTAGAGCGCGACGATAAGCGCGAGCGCGGCCATCAGAAGGATCGGATAGATGATCGCGCCCCCCTTCTGGACGTGCTCGACCAGCGTTTCCTTGGTGGCCTCGACCTTGTGAGCGTCGCCGAGCGACGGGTCGAAGGGCATCGGACCCGCGCCGCTCGCGACGACGGCGGACGCGGCCAGACGATCGGGTTCTTCGCCGAAGGCGGTGATGATCGGCTCCAGGGACCCGAGTCGCTGCTGGACCGTGCCAACGGCCTCGCCGTCCTTCGAGCGGAAGATCGCGGTCGGGCCCAGGAGAATGAACTGGCCGTCCCGGACCAGGCCCTCCTCGTCGACGGCGGTGCCATCGAAGCGGACGCCGGAGCCGAGCTCCTTCAGGCGCTCGATCGAGACGTCGAGCAGCGCGGCCTGGGCCGCGAAGATCTCGGACTGCGTGAGGTTGCTGTTCTCGACGGCGAGCTGGGCGCTGTCGATCGCGTCGCGGTAGCGCTGGACCTCGGCGATGTGCAGGCGAGACTCGAAGTTTCGAGCGTACTCGGAGAAGAGCGAAGAAGCGTAGGCCGCCTCGTCGCGGCGCTCCTGGATCGTCTTCGTGAGGTTGACGAGCTGCTGGGCGGCGTCGCCCTGGTCGCGCGTGGCCGCCGTCAGCTCCTTGTTGGCGACGAGGAGCTCGGCCTCGAGGCGATGAAGTTCGGCGCTGAGCGGCAGGACCTCGGCGGTCGCACGCTCGCGCAATGCCGTGAGTTCGGCCTCGGCCGCGCGAATGTCCGCCGTGATGCTCGCGGCGGTCGTGGCCATGGCGGAGCCGCTCGCCTCGTCCTGCTGGGTGGCAGCCGGGGCCTGGGCTGAGACCGTGGCGCTGCTGGAGAGGGCGAGGCTTCCTGCGAGGACGAGCCCCGTGAGGAGAGTCTGTGGTTGGATGAACATGGTGCGGCCTGCCTCAGTCGATGACGATCGGGACCTGAACGAACTGCGGAAGCTCACCGTTGAGCACCTTCACCGCCTGCTGGATCTCGGCCGCAGCCTCGTTCACGGGCGTCCAGACGAAGCCCTCCTCGGAGGAGTATCCGCGGCCGGCGCGATCACCCGCGCCGTTCACGTAGTAGGCACCCGAGATGCCGAGGTAGAGCGCGGTGACCTGGGCGGTGGTCCCTGCCATGATCTCGCGCGTCTCCGTCGTGACGTGGACGTCGGTGTTGAACTTGTCGATGAAGTTCAGCACCCCGACGACCTGACCGAAGCGCTTCGAGAGGCTCAGGGTCGTGTTCTCAGGATCTTCTGGAATGTTCTGCGAGAGCTCGCGCACCTGCTCGACGAGCGGCGCGGGCATGCGCTTGAGGAGCTCCTTCGTGCGAGCTTCCAGCGGGCCGATGAGGGCGCGGAGCGACTCGGACGCGGCCTTCAGCGTCTCGTTCTCGGCCTCCAGCTCTTCGCGCTTCGACCTCGACTCGTCGACCTGACTGCGGCGAGCCTTGGTGGCCTCACGCGTGTCCTCGATCTGGCTGCGAATGAGCTCGATGCGATCCGCAAGGAACGCCTTGTTCTCGGCGAGCAGCGCGCGCTCCTTGCCGATCTGTCCGCGCAGTTCGACCCAGGTATCGATGCCGCTCAGGGCGGATTCGATGGACGCCTTGGCCGTTCCTTCGTCCTGACTGGCGGACACGCTCGTGCCCGCACCGACCAGCGCCACCCCGGCGCCGAGCGCGAGGACCCAGCCCGCACGCTTCCTGGCTTCACTGATTTTCTTCATCACGTTGGTGGCCCGCCCGTTGGGCCCATTTCGGGGGTCGTTCGAGAGCGCGTTGGCCCTAGAACTGGAAGTTGGCGCTGATGCTCACGGAGTATTCGATTCCGCGAGTGAAGGTGGTGTTGAGCGTCTCGCCCTCGACGAAGTCGGAGCGGTAGATCTCGTTGATCGAGGGGTTCGTCAGGTTCTTGGCCCGGAACTGCAGGCGAAAGTGCTTGCTGAGCTGCTGGGCGACGCTGAAGTTCAGCGTGTCGAACTGCTCCTGATACACGGCAGGGATGTACTTCGTGCCGTTGTCGGCGAGGCTATCGCCCGTGACGAGCGTGTCGCCGCGAACCGTATAGAAGAGACCGAGCAGCGTGCCGGTGTAGGGCACGTCGTAGGTCAGGTAGACGTTGAAGAGATGCTCGGGCGCATTCGTCGCGTCGCGCTTCGTGAGGTCGTAGCCGTAGCTGGCGAAATCGGCGGCCTCGGAGTCGGGGAGCGACACTTCCGATTGGATGAACGTCGCGTTGGCGCCGAAGCTGAGTCCCTCGAGCGCTTCCCAGTAGCGCTCCAGGGACTGCCGGGCCTCGAACTCGAAGCCGCTGAGCTTGCCCTTGGGGTAGTTGATCGGGAACGTGAAGTTGAAGTCGATCTCGCGCTGGATGTACTCGATCGGTCCGTCGATATCCTTGTAGAAGTAGGATGCGGAGAGGAGGGTCCCGTCATCCGGCCGATAGTCGAAGCGCAGGTCGTAGTTGTCGAGATTGGAGAGCTCCAGTTCGGGGTTACCAATGAAGATCGGGCCCCCGAGGAACTCCTGCTGGAGGACGGGTGTGAGCTCCTTGAAGGTCTGTCGCGCCAGGGTCTTCGAGAACCCGAGGCGCATCTCGATCGCGTCGGTGAGATCGGTGCTGAGCCCGATCGACGGAAGCGTGTCCGACTGCGAGATGGAGACGTCTCCCTCGCCCGGCTGGAGCTCCGATTGGTTGAACTGGCCCTGGGGGAACCAGGTCGCCTGGGCTTCCGGGTCCAAGGTGACGCCGATATCCGTGGACTCGACGCGAACGCCGGTGACGAGGCGAACGGCCTCGGTGACCGGCAGGTCGATCATGCCGTACCACGCCGAGATATCGATGTTTCCCGTGTAGTCGACATCGAGCTCGAGAGACTCAGCCGCGCCGTCGCTGATCGGGTGATTCTCGTTCTCCCAGTTGGCGGCCCAGGAGTCGCCAAACTCCCCCGGGAAGGTCCCGACGCCGCCTGTCGGAGGAGTGAAGTTGCTGAAGCTGTTGATGTCGAAGGTACGGTCGACGCGGTCCTCGAACACGCCGAACTTGAAGGCGCCGTCCAGCGAATCCCACTGCTCGAACGGGAGCGTCAGGTTCACGGCCCCTTGCAGGCTGTCCTCGTCGAGCTTCTTGTAGATGCGCTGGAGGTTGCCGAGGATGAAGTTCGTGTCCGGCTTGAACTCTTCGAAGAACGGATCCTGCACGACGCCGGTCGCGGGGTTGTAGCTGCCTGGGAACCACTTCGCGCCGAAGAGACGTTTGTCCGGCTGATCGAGCTGGGCGAAGCTCGACGACATCGTCCACTGCAGCTCCGGTCGCTTGAACTGAAAGGCCTCGCCGAGGGACCACTCGCCGAAGGGCAGCTTATGGTCGCCGTGGAGCTGAATCGTGCTGGTCGTGCGCTCGGTGTACTGCAAGCTCTCGGTTCGCAGGTAAGGCGCGATGTCCAGCTGCTCGGTCTGGTTTCCCGCGCCTGCCGGATCGTTGGGGTCGTACTGAACGCCGTAGCCCTGCTGAACGTAGTAGTCCTTGCCGCGCGTATCGGTGGCCAGAACGGCTTGATCGTCGGCGGTGTGGGTGTAGAGGAAGCGCAGGCCGACCGAGTTGTCGTCCCATTCCACGCCAGCAGCCGCCACGCCGCCCCACTGAACCGAGCGAGTGGCGCGCTGGATGTCGAAGAGGGACGTGGTCAGGTCCCAGGAGTCCGGTTCGGTGCCTCCGTCCGAACCGGTGATCTCCGGCGTCAGGCCCACTCCAGGGCCGCGTTCCCACCAGGAGTCGTCGCGCGCGTTCTGCGCGAACGAGCTGTCCTTCTCGTAGAACATGCTCAAGAAGCCGCCAACCTTGAAGCCGCTGTCGAACTCGGTGCTACCGCCGATCGCGTTCGAGAACTTGTAGTCCGTGGGCGGGGCCACCTGGCTCACGCCCACCGCACCGGTCCAGTTCTCGCCGATCGGCTGCGGCCCACGCTCGTCGCCCTCGAGGCCAAGGGCGCCGACACCGCCGTCGCGGTAGCCCAGGAACGCCTTGTTGTTCGTGACCTGCGTGTTGTAGCTCGTCGCGCCCTGGAAGCTGAAGACCGGCTCGTCCGGGATGCTCTTCAGCACGATGTTCACGGCGCCGCCGGAGGCGTCGCCCTGCTGGTCCGGCGTGAAGGTCTTGGAGACCTGGATGCTCTCGATCACGACGGCCGAGTACTGGTCGAGCTCGACGGCGCGCTTGTCCTCGTTGGCCGAGGGCAGTCGGACGCCGTTGACCTGGCTGCTGACGTAGCGGTCGGGGAGGCCGCGGACGACGGCGGTCGAGTCGGCGGCGACGGTCGCTCCCGAGACGAGCTTGAGGCCGTCGGCCGCGTCGCTGGCCCCGCCCCGGGTCATCAGGTCCCGCCCGATCGTGTCGAGGAGCGCGGGCGCTTCGAAGCGCAGGTTCAAAAGACCCAGCTCGCTCGCGCCGCCGAGGACGATCGCCTCCTCGACCACGAAGGGGTCGAGGTCCGTGAAGTCGCCGGAGAGGGAGGCGTCCAGGTCCGTGAGCTGGCCCGGCAGGACGGCCACGTCGACGGAGACCTCTTTGGTGTACCCGACCTTGGAGAAGACGACCGTGTAGGTCCCCGGGACGATGCCCGTGAGTAGGTACTCACCCTGGGTCCCCGTCTCGGCGAACTGACCGGTTTCGACGATCTCGACCTTCCCGAGCGGGAGGGGAGCCTCGAAATCAGCGTCCTGGACGTTGCCCCGGATCGAGCCTGTCTGCTGAGCCTGGGCCTTCGCGCTGGACACGAGAAAGACGATGGACACAGCAATCCAGCGGATTGCGCAGCGCTTGACCACGATAAGTGTCGTTCGGGATGGGCTCCGGGGGGAGCCTGAGAGGGGGGAGATCCGGACGAACGGTCGAGCCGAGGCCGTCCCGGGACGAGCCCCCGGGCTCCTCGCCGGGTTGATGGCCGAAGACGCTATGGACGCGCGATCAAGGAGCGTTCAAGGAGGGTTGGCCTTACGATCAAGGCCCTCCAGGACGGGCTCACTGGCCCTGGCCTGTCCCGATCGGAGCTGACGGCAAAAAAATTCCAGGTCCGAGAGGGCTCTCACCTGACAGCGCCGTGTCCCCTTGGATGGGAGAACCACCGGCCTGTCTCCCCCCACGGATGGGGTCGACGCCATACTTGGCGTCGCGGTCGTGTGCCTCTGGCCCCGTTCTCGGGTCCCTCCGCCGGATTTCACCGTCGCGCCTGCCCTCGTCCCACGCTCACGGCTCGCAGCCAATCCATCCCATGAAGTCAGCCACCCGAGGACCACGAACACCGAAGTTCGAGCTGGCCAGGCGCACGCTTGGCAAGCTCTCGCTGGGTGAACGGCTGCTGCTCTGGCTATCCAGGCACCCTGAGGACGTGGAGGTCGTCTCCGACTACGAAGCACCTGGTGCCGCCTGGACCGTGGACAATGCGCTCCAGCCGTTCGAAGCGGTCTTCCCGGGGTTCCGTGATGCGATCCGGGGCAAGCGCGTGCTCGATTACGGCTGCGGTGACGGCTTTCAGGCCATCGCGCTGGCCCGTGCAGGAGCAGCCGATGTGGTGGGCGTCGAGGTTTCCCAGGCCCGACTCCGGCATGCAAGAGCCCTGGCCGGGGAAACCCGGACCGAGGGGGTCGAGTTCACCGAGAAGGCCGAGGGCCGCTTCGACGTGGTCATCTCGCTGGACGCGGTCGAGCACTTCCTGGAGCCCGAGGAGAACCTTCGCGAGATGGTCGCCGCCCTGACCCCGGAGGGTAGGGTCTTCGTGACGTTCGGGCCGCTCTGGTTCGCGCCCTTCGGGCACCACATGCACTTCTTCGCACCGTGGCCGTGGCTCAACCTCCTCTTCAGCGAGAGGACGGTCTACCGCATCCGGAGTCTCTATCGGAAGGACGGAGCGACCACCTACGCACCGGACCTGAACCGGATGACCGTGAAGAAGTTCAGGTCACTGCTGAAGTCGAGCGGCGTTCGGGTCGAGTCCCTTCGGTACGGAACGGTCAAGGACCTGCCGATCGTGGCGCATATCCCCCTCCTCCGAGAACTCTTCGTCAATCAGGCCAACGCCGTCCTCGGCCGCAACCTCGACGAGGTCATTCCCCACGCGGCGCCGGCGACCGCGAAGCAGAAGGACAGGGACCGCAGGGTGAGGAATCAGCCTTCCCAAAGCGTGTCGGTCCCGAGTGCCTGACGCCGTAGTTCCGTTGAGGAAACCCAACGCAGCCAGGGCTCGAATGGGGCCATACATACGAAAGGGACTTCTGTTCCGGACCACAAGTGCCCCGAATCAGAAGCGCTACGTCTGGGAAACGGTCCTGAGCGGCGCGTAGAGCGTCGGCTCATCCACGAGCAGCGCCAGTTCCCGCTTGGCGCCGATCAGCGTGGCCGTGAGGCCTCGCTGGGTCAGGTGCGGCACCTCGGACCTCGCTTCCGTTTCGTCCATCATCGAATGGAGCGGGACGTCCATGACGCCTTCGACGCTGTCCACGCAGTAGGCGATGCCGTCTCCGTCGCCGTCATTGCCCCGCAGCACGATCGCGATCTCGCGCGCGGTCTCGTCGAGCAGCACCTTGAACTGCTGGAACAGGGCGATCATTTCGCTCAGCTCGCCGTTGCGAACGGCATCGATGCGCCAGCGTGCCGCTTCGACGTTCCCTTCCGCCACAAGGTCCTTCACCTCCACCGCAAGCGCATGGATCCGGTTGTGCGGTCCCTCGAACTTCCGCAGGTGGCTCGCGATCAGCACGCTGTCCGTCTCGAAGGTGTCGTACCACCGACCGAAGGCACACTTGCGCGGGTCCGTCGCCAGCCCGAACGGCCGCTCCTCGGCCACGCTCGCCTCCAGCTCCAGGATCCAGTTCCGGTGGTCCTGCTCGCGCTGCTCCAGCATCGCACGGAACTCTCCGATCTCGACGTCGAGGGTCGGCATCCCCATCACCCCGCGGAGGTCGAAGGCCGCGATGGTCTTCCCACGCTGGATGAAGACACCGCGCATGCTCGGCGGCATGTGCGGAAGCTGGGTCAGCGTCGGGGTCTGAATCATCTCCGAAACGCAGCTCACCGGGATCCCGAAGAGCTGGCCAGCGATTCGTAGCAGGACTTGCTTGGTGGTGATGGTCTGATTCACGGTGCGGCGAGAGGACAGGGAGACACTCGGGTCTGCTATCGGTCGCCAGCGGGAATTCCCTGAGCCCCTCGGCCCATTTCTACTCCGGGGGGCCCTCCTGATCCCCCTGGTCCCCCTGGTCCCCCTGGGGGCTGGCTCTGCTCCGGGGCCGAGCCCGCTGCGCCGTCCCGCTTCCCGTATCCTGGCGGCCTCGAGAGGAGCACGATCCGCCCGCCATAACCGGACGCCACCAGCTCCAGGGTGCTGTTCCGATCGTCGATCTCGATCGCGTTCAGCCAGTGCCCACGATCCTTGTCCTCGAAGATCGTCTCGGCTTCCCAGCGCTCGTCTCCCTTCGTGAGAAGCTCCACGCGCCCGGAGTAGCCGAAGATTGCCACCTGCTCGCGGGACTCATCCTCGTCGAAGTGCCCGGCGGCCAGCCCCCGGGGTCCCTCGTGCCCGTAGTGGATGGGAGTCGTCATCCAGCCGCCCCGCGCTTCCGCGTGGCGCAGGATCACTCCGTCGTCCTGGGCCGAGTAAAGAACCGTCCGACCCGGCTCCGATCCAGGAGCGAGCGCGATGCGGCCCTTCCCCACCGGTGACTGATGCAAGGTCGTCCAGGTGTGCCCCTCGGGACCGAAGTCCAGGATAGCCAGCTCCCCGGTCCGCGAGACCGTGGCCAGCCGCTCCCGCGTCGAGCCGGCGGCCGCAGGAAGCACGAGCGCGTCGCGGATGCGACCGGGAAAGCGCTCGAGCTCGTTCGTCTCGAAGGCCCCGTGTTCGCCCGTCGAAGTCACGAGAAAGAGCCCTCCGGGGTTCGTGAAGGCCAGCAGTTCCTCGCCGGGGCTGGCCGGATCGATCTCGACGGCCGCCACGGTATGCAGCTCCAGGCCAGGGAAGGTCGCGATCAGGCGGTGGTCCGTCGCTGCGTTCGGGTAGGTCCTGATCTGATAGAGGTTGCCCTTCTTACCGCCTGTGTAGAGTTCAGGACCCGGAACCCGTGGATCCACGTCGCCGTGGTCGAGGGCCCCCAGCCACGCGCCGTCATCGACGGTCGGGAAAGGCGTCCACTTGCCGCTGTAGGAGACCATCATCCAGCAGCGTCCCGCGTCGTCGAGGCCGACGACCTGCGGCCCGCGGTACTGCTCGAAGACCGGGAACGCCTTGACGGTCCAGATCCCCAGGGCTCCGCGATCGAGCACCAGCGAGGCGTCCCAGCCGGCCTTGGCGATGAGCGGGACGCGGCGCTCGGCGGGGTCCGAGTCAGAAGGAAGAAGGAGGCCCGTGGCGAGGGTGAGCGCGAACGTCAGGAGAGGCATGGAAAGGGGCTGTGGAGGGGAGGGAGGGGGAATTCCAGAGCGTGGCGCCACCTTAGGGCACCTGGGACCCGCGGTTGCAATCGCGCGGGAATCGAGACGCTGGAGGACCACTGTTAACAGCGCTAACCAACAACCTGAACACGGGCGTGAACACGGCGGCCGCCCATCGCGGGGCGGCAGCCACACATCGCTCGCAAGCCCATACCCAAAAACTACTTACGATCAAATCCACCCCCTGGCTTCACCTGGTACGCCGCTTGTTACCGACCCGTCGTGATCCCCACTCCACTCCGTCCGGGAGGCGCACCATGATCGTCAAGCAGTTCCAGACCGAAGCCCACGAAATCGCCTCCTACCTTCTGGTGGACCAAGGCGCGGGCACGGCCTCGGTGGTGAACCCGCTCCCGGATCCGGCGACGATCGAAGGCTATGTGGACGAGGCCGAAGCGCACGGCGCCACCATCGAGCAGGTCCTCCTGACCCATTTCGACTCGGCCCACCTGGAAGGCTACGAGAAGCTTCGCGCGCGCCTCGGCCATCTGATCCTCCAGGGTCCGAGGCCCCTCGCCGACTCTTCCCAGGGCAGCGCCCCCCTGGCCGCCCTCGCGCTCGAAACGTTCCTCGAGCGCAGGCGAAGCGGCGCCCTCCTGATCGACGTTCGGCCCGCAGCTGAGTTCGCCAGGGCCCATCTGCGAGGCGCGGTGAACCTCGTGCTCAACGACGAATTCTGCCGGTGGGCGGCGGCGCTCCTCGAGCCAGGAATTCCGATCCTGATCGTCGCAGGCCCCGAGGACGCCCAGGAGGCGTCGCGTCGCCTTCGCCAGATCGGACTGGATCTCGTCGAGGGCTTTCTGGAGGGAGGGATGGAGGTCGCCCTCCGGCGCCACGATCTCGTGGAATCCACCCGCCAATGCTCGCCAGAGACGATCGACAGGCGACTGCACCAGTCGGAGCCTCCTCTGGTCGTCGATGTACGCACCCCGTCGGAGTTCGCGACCGAGCACATCGTAGGCGCGGTAAACATTCCGCTCAGTGTGCTCTGGGATCGCGCGGGAGAGCTTCCCATGGGTCGCGAACTCGCGATCATATGCAGGCGCGGACATCGAAGCTCAACGGCGTTGAGCCTTCTGATGGCCGAGGGTGTCACCACGACCTGCAATATCGCTGGCGGAATGGACGCCTGGAAAGCGGGCGGGTTCCCGATCGAATCCCGGTCCGCTCCTTCGTACGGCGTGTAGGCCTCGACCCTTTGACCATGAAACGACCCAGCCCTGAAACCAAGTCCTCCGTTCCCTTCGTCGCTCTCTTGGCCGGGGTCCTCCTGGTGAGTGTGAGCGCAGGATCCGTGAAGGGTGCGATCAGCGCCGCGCCCCAGGACGACACTTCGGAGGCGCCGGGCCCGGCCGTTCAGCACTCCGAGAGCTGCGCCCTGTGTCACGAGAGTTCCACGAACGCCACCGCGATGCGCGACCGCAGCGGTGCTTCCGTGGCGCCCTACGACCTCTGGCGGTCCACCATGATGGCCAACTCCAGCCGCGACCCGCTCTGGCGCGCGGCCGTGGACGCGGAGATCGCGGCAGCACCCGCCGCCGCCGGGGCGATCGCCGCGAAGTGCCTGAAGTGTCACGCGCCGATGGCGGAGCGCATCGGCCTCGATGACCACGGAACGAACGATCCGCTCCATGTGCTGTCCTGCGAGAGCGAACTCGGACTGCTCGCCCAGGACGGCGTCTCCTGCACGATCTGCCACGGCATGTCGCCTGACGGACTCGGAACCGACGCCAGCTTCACCGCCGGCTTTGCGCTCGATCCATGGCGGCGCCTCTTCGGCCCCCACGAAGAACCCTTCACAGGCCCGATGCTGATGCATACGGGCCTGGAGCCGGCCCACGGAAGCCACATCGAGAACTCCAAGCTGTGCGGCAGCTGCCATACGCTCATCACCCACCCCCTCGACGCGAAGGGTGCGGCGGTGACCGTCGAAGGCGAAGAGCACCCGGGCTTCCACGAGCAGACGCCCTACCTCGAGTGGCGCAACTCCGCCTTCTCGAACGAGACCGCCGACGGCGAGGAGATCCTTCCCGCTCCGACCGGCTCGCGGACCTGCCAGTCCTGCCACGTCCCGCGCACGGGAGCAGACGGCCGCCCCATCCGAACGAACCTCGCCCACAACCCGGGCGGCCGCGACTTCCCGTTCCTCGACGCGCGCACGCCCTTCGGGCGCCACCTCTTCGTCGGCGGCAATACGCTCGTCCTCGGACTCCTGCGCGACAACGCCGAGGAGCTCGGGGTCACCGCGCCGACCGAGGCCTTCGACGCCACCATCGAGGCCACGCGCGACCAGCTGGAGCACCGCACCGCCTCCCTCGCGCTGTCCGAACTCCGCAACGTCGACGGGCGCACGGAGTTCGACGTGACGGTCACGAACCTCAGCGGCCACAAGCTCCCGTCCGGCCACCCGAGCCGCCGCATGTGGCTGGAGGTCACCGTGAAAGACGCGGACGGCAACGAGGTCTTCGTTTCCGGGCGCTCCGATGCCGAAGGCCGCCTCGTCGACGCGGCGGGCGAGCCCCTCGCGTCCGAGTTCGCGGGCGGCCCCATCCAGCCCCACCGAAACCGCATCACCGAGGCCACCGAGGTCCTCTGCTACCGGGCCGTCATGGCCGACAGCGAAGGCAAGCCCACCCACCGCCTCATGCGCGGCGCCTCGTGGTACCTCGACAACCGACTCTTCCCGCGCGGCTGGAGCCAGGAGCACCCCGACGCCGAGCGCACCGCAGCCTTCGGCATCGAGGGCGACGCCGACTACCTGGCGAACAGCGCCAGCGGCAGCGACCGGGTCACCTATTCGGTGCCCGCCAGCGGTGAACTCGAGATCGAAGTGCGCCTCTGCTACCAGAGCGTTTCTCCCCGCTGGGTGGCGGAGATCGCCACCTTCGACACCCCCGCGATCCAGCGCTTCCTCGACATGTACGGGAAAGCCGATCGCACCCCCGTCGTACTCGCCACGACCGACACCTGACGCCCATGGATACCGTCCTCCTGTCGCGGGTGCAATTCGCACTCACGATCATGTTCCACTACATCTTTCCGCCGCTCACGATCGGGCTGGGGATCGTCCTCGTCTACCTCGACGGGCAGTGGCTGCGAACGAAGGACGAGGCTTTCAAGCGAGCCGCGCGCTTCTGGACGCGCGTTTTCGCGCTCAACTTCGGGATCGGGGTCGCGACCGGCATCGTGATGGAGTTCGAGTTCGGCACGAACTGGGCGACCTATTCGCGCTTCGTGGGCGACGTCTTCGGGAGCGCGCTCGCGGCCGAGGGGATCTTCGCCTTCTTCCTGGAGTCAGGTTTCCTCGCGCTCCTGGTGTTCGGTTGGGACCGGATCTCGCCGGGGCTTCACTTCTTCGCCACGGTGATGGTCGCGCTCGGCTCGATCTTCTCCAGCGTGTGGATCGTGATCGCGAACTCGTGGCAGCAGACGCCCGCTGGCTCCAGCATCGTGCCGATCCTGCGCGATGGGGAGCCGTGGATCGTCGACGGCGAAACCATGATGCGAGCAGAGATCACGGACTTCTGGGCCATGGTGTTCAACCCGTCCACCGTCCATCGGCTCACCCACGTCTGGCTCGGCGCGTTCGTGATGGGCGCCTTCTTCGTGATGTCGGTGAGCGCGTGGTACCTCCTGCGCAACCGGCACCTCGATTTCGCGAAGCGCAGCTTCCGCGGGGCGCTGGCCCTCGGCCTCGTCTCGTCCCTGTCACTTGGCCTCAGCGGGCACTTCCAGGCGAAGAACGTCTACGAGCACCAGCCCGCGAAGCTCGCGGCGTTCGAAGGCCACTACGAAACCACCGAGGGCGGGACGGGCCTGGCGCTTTTCGGCTGGCCCGACGACGAGGCGCAAACGCTCCGTCACGCCATCACCATCCCGGGGGTGCTCAGCTTCATGGTGCATGAAGACTTCGGGAGACCGGTTCTCGGCCTCGACTCGTACCGGCCCGAGCACCGACCGAAGGCGCTGATCCCCTTCTTCAGCTATCGCCTGATGGTCGGCTGCGGGGTGTTCTTCATGCTGGTCACGCTCTTGGCCGCATGGAAGCTCCGTCGCGGCACGCTCTTCCAGAGCCGCTGGCTCCTCCATGTGTTCGTCTGGTCCGTGATCCCCGCCGCGGCCGCCAATCAGTCCGGCTGGGTCGCCGCGGAGACCGCGCGCCAGCCCTGGATCGTCCATCCGAGCGTCCAGCACGACGCGGGCGGCGCACTGCTGCGCGACGCCGACGGCTTCATCGCTTACGGGACCGTCGCGACCGACGACGGAGGCGAGCGCATCGCCGGGCTCGCGACGACCGACGGCGTCAGCCGCGCGATCCGCTCTTCTCAGGTCCTTCGTTCGATCATCCTCTTCGGCCTCCTCTACCTGCTCCTCGGAGCGATCTGGGCCTTCTTGCTCTACAAGAAGATCGAGCATGGTCCGGACGAGGGCGATGGCCCGGAAGACGACCCCATCCTCGAGGGCGCTTCGTCCCCTGTGATCGACCTCGTTGCTGGCGCAGGAGCCTCCCGATGAGCTCTCTCTCCCTCGCCATGCTCGCCGACGCGGCCGATTCCGTCGGCTGGACCGGCCTCTCCCACGACACGCTCGGCATCGTGTGGTTCGGGGTCCTCGGCGTCCTCCTGATCGGCTACGCGATCCTCGACGGATTCGACCTCGGCGTCGGCATGATGCAGCCGTTCGTCGCCCGCACGGACGAAGAGCGGCGGCTTGTGCTCAACTCGATCGGCCCGATCTGGGACGGTAACGAGGTATGGCTCGTCACCTTCGGCGGGGCGCTGTTCGCGGCGTTCCCGGAGGCCTACGCCACGATCTTCTCTGCCTTCTACGACGCGCTCTTCCTCGTTCTCTTCGGGCTCGTCCTGCGCGCAGTTTCGATCGAGTTCCGCAGCAAGCTCGAGACCGCGCGCTGGCGATCGGTGTGGGATCACGTCTTCTTCGGAAGCTCGGTGCTGGTGACCTTCCTCTTCGGGGTCGCAGTCGGCAATGCGATGCGCGGGATCGCCCTCGACGAGCGACACGAGTACACCGGCGGATTCCTCGATCTCCTCAGCCCGTTCGCCATCGCCGCGGGACTGATGGCCGTCGCGCTCTTCGCGCTCCACGGCTCGATCTTCCTCATGCTGAAGACCCACGGCGACCTCCAGCAACGCGTCCTTCCGCGCGTCCGAATCGCCTACATCAACTTCATCGTGACCTTCCTCGTCACCACCGGCCTCGCGCTCTGGAAGACGCCGACGACCTTGGAGAACATGGCGACGCATCCGATTCTCTGGACGGTGCCGGCGACGCTCGGCGTGGCCGTGATCGGAGTCAAGGTGGCCCACAACGCGAAGAAGAACGTGGCGGCCTTTGCGCTGTCTTCGCTCATGATCGCGTCGTTCGTGGCCCTTCTCGGTGTGGGACTCTTTCCCCACCTCGTGCGAAGCAGCGTCATCCCGGAAAGCCATAGCCTCACGGTATTCAATGCTTCCTCTTCCACGAAGACGCTGGAGATCATGCTCTTGATCGCGGCCATAGGCATGCCCCTCGTCCTCACGTATACCGGCATCGTGTACTGGACTTTTCGCGGCAAAGTACGCCTCGACGCCCACAGCTATTGATTCGCGCGAAACGCTGCGAAGGTGCCAAGATCGGTCGTTATTACCGAACGACAGGGTGAACGTAGATTACCCGCGTGTAAGTGACTGCGCCGCCAGGCCCCCTGTAACTTCCCACTCGATGATGTGTGTCACACCCAACGAATCGAAGTCGATTCTGCTTACCTGGCTTCGAGTCTTCGAGCTTTCGGGTTCGATGATCGCGCCGGTCCTCCTGGGTGCGAGCGCCCTGTCGGCGTGCGCGAGTTCCGGAGCGGAGGCACCGCGTGCCGTTCGCAGCGACGGCGCCTCGAAGAGCCCCATGAGCGCGGCGAGTCGGCCGCAAGGCGCGACGGTTCCTGAAAGCTCGGAAGCGGCACCCGTTCGCTTCGAGGACGGGCTGACCTGGGAAGCCACGCTCCAGGCGGCGCTCACCCGCCATCCTGAGCTCAAGGCCGCCCAGGCCGAACTCGACGCGCTCAGCTCGGACATCGAAACCGCAGGGCTGCGGCCCAACCCGTCGATCAACCTCCAGGTCGAAGACGCGGGCGCCAGTGGCGGCGGCTACACCGGACCCAACGGCGGACAGACGACGCTGATGGTGACCCACACGCTGGAGCGCGGCGGAAAGCGAACCGCGCGCCAGGAGTACAGCCAGGCGCAGCGAAGCGCTGCCCAGGCCGCCCTCATCGTCCGGAGCCAGGCCGTGATCTCCGAGGCCCGCGGTCGTTTCCTCGCCGCGCTGTCGTCCCAGGAACAGCTCCAGGTCCAGCGCGACCTCCTCGCGCAACTCGAGACGTTCTATCAGGCGGTCACGTCGCGGGTTGAAGCCGGCAAGGCGTCCGGCGTGGATCAACAGCAGCTGGCACTGCTCACCACCCACGCGAGGCTCGAGGTCCAGGCAGCGGAGGCCCACGCGAGAACAGCCCGTCTCCAGCTGGCTCAGCTCTGGGACGGTCGCGTCGAGTTCGATCGGGTCGAGGGCGACTGGCCCGCGGCGGCGGCTCCGCCCGCGCTGGAGCAACTGCTCAACCGCTGGACGGACAGCCCGGGCCGCGCACGGATCGAGAGCGAACTCGCCATCAGCAGCGCCGCCGTTCAATCCGCCGAGAGCTCGACGCGCCAGGACTGGGACCTGTTCGCAGGCTTTCGCAGGCGCGAGCAAACGAACGACTGGACCGCCACGTTCGGATTCGACATACCGATCCCGGTCTTCAACGGCGGTCTGAGTGCCCTCGAGGCCGCACGCGCGCGGCGGCGCCAGTCGATCCACCAGAGCGAGGCGACGCTTCGCGAGGCACACCGTGAGCTGAATCGGATCCACGGGGCCCTTTCGAACTCGTTCGCCACGCTGGACGCACTCGAGGGCGGCGCCCTCGACGGCGCGAAGTGGCTCTATCAATCCGTGAGAGAAGGCTATGCCCAGGGGCGCTTCGAGCTCCTGCAGGTCATCGAGGCCCAGAAGTCCTACTTCGAACTCATCGCCCGTCATCGTCAGGCACAGATCGACCATCACTCCGCCTGGGCGGAACTCGAAGGCCTCCTCGGAGAGGCCTTCAGTGGTCCGGAACAGTAGTCCCATTCCCATGTATGGCCCCATTCGAGCCCTGGCTGCGTCGCGTTTCCTCAAGAGGACCACGGCTACGCCTTCGTCAACGCGCCTTCTCAGGTGCCGATTGGAGCTCATACATACCAAAGGGACGTCTGTTCCAGACCACCACGGAAGTCGTGTGGAACAAGAAGCCATGAACCAGATCATCCGCGCCATCGCGCCCACCACGTCCCATCCCCGATGGAAGCCCGCTGGCCTCCTGATCACCCTGCTGATCACTCTCCCGTGCTTGGCCTGCGGCAGTGCCGACGAGCCCGAAACCCCGGCATCCGCTGGCAGCGAGGGCGAGGAGCGTGCACCGCGTTTCGAGCTTCGAAGAGCCGCCCTGGAGAACCTGCGCCTGCAAACCGTCGAGGTCGGGCCCCAGGTCCTCACCGGCAAGCGGACATACCCCGGCGTCGTTCGCTACAAGGAGAGCGCGCGCGCCCATCTCGTCTCCCAGGTCGAGGGAGTCGTGCGGAACATCGACGTCAGGGTCGGGCAGCGCGTGGGCTCCACCACCCAGGTCTGCACGCTGGACAGCCGCGAGCTCGGACAGGCGCGGGCCCGCTTCCTGGAAGCCTTGAGCCTCGCCGACTTCAAGGAGAAGATGTTCTCCGCCGAAGCCGACCTCTGGGCCAAGAAGATCACGTCCCGCGACAGCTACATGCGCGCGGAGCAGGACCAGACGGAGGCGCGCCTCTCCCTCGTCACGGCGGAGCAGGCCCTTCGCTCGCTCGGACTGGAGGACGGCGAACTCGATCGGCTCCGCGGTCGGTCCTCGTCCGACGCCTCGGGAAGAGTGGAGGCCACGGGCCCGATGGGCTTCGAAGATCGCTCCCTGAGCCAGATCCAGTACACGTCCCCCATGGACGGCGAGGTCATCGACGTACTCGTCTCCAGGGGCGAAGCCGTCAGCCCCGGCCAGGGGATCCTCCAGGTGGCGGACCTCTCCACCGTCTGGATCGACACGCGCGTTCCCGCCCATGACCTGGCGGTTCTGGAGATCGGCAATCCGGTGCACGTGCGCTGGGCAGCCGCAGGCGCCTCGCAGGAGAGCCAGCTCATGTACATCGCACCGGAGGTGGACGCCTCGAGCCAGACGGCTCTGGTGCGAATCGAACTTCCGAACCCGGGTGGCACCTGGCGCCCCGGGCTCTTCGTCAGCGTCGACGCCGAGGTCCAGCGCGAACTGGTCGACCTCGCGGTCCCGACCGAAGCCCTCGTCGCCGACCCGGACGTGCCGGGGACCTTCCTGGTGTTCGTGCAGCTGAAGCAGGGAGAGTACGAAGCGACGCCCATCACCGTACTGCGCACCGATGGCGGCTTCGCCGCCATCGAAGGCAACCTCCACGCCGGCGACCGCGTCGTGATCGGCGACACGCTCTTCCTGAAAGCGGTCTGGCTCGGTGAAGGCGGGATGGAAGAATGATGCAGCGACTCGTTCAGTTCGCGCTCACGCAGCGGATCCTGGTCGTCGTCTCGGCGATCGCGATCGCGCTGGGTGGCCTGTGGGCGTTCGGACGCCTCCCCATCGACGCATTCCCCGACATCTCGGTCCCCCAGGTGCGGGTGATCGTGAAGGCGCCGGGCCTTTCCCCGGTCGAGGTCGAGCAGCGGATCACCCGCCCGATCGAGATCGAGATGCAGGGCATCCCGCGCAAGGAGATGCTCCGGTCCCTCACGAAGTACGCGCTGTCCGTCGTGACGGTGGACTTCGAGGAAGGAACCGACATCTACTGGGCTCGCCAGCAGGTCACCGAGCGCCTCAACCAGGTGTGGGGCGACATGCCGGACGGCGCGCAAGGCGGCCTGGCGCCGATCACCACGCCCCTCGGCGAAGCGTTCATGTTCACCGTCGAGGGCGAGGGCTACACCAACCAGGAACTCCGCACGGTCCTCGACTGGACCGTCCGCCCCCGACTCATGTCCGTCGACGGAGTGGCCGAGGTGAACGCGCTCGGTGGCCTCGTTCGCTCGTTCGAGGTCCAGATCCAGCCCTCCAGGATGCAGGCCTTCGGGCTCTCGATCAACGAAGTCGTCGACGCCATCCAGAAGAGCAACCGAAACGCCGGCGGCGATCGCGTCGTCCGCAACAACGAGGTGCTCCTCGTGCGGACGATCGGACAGATCCAGTCCATCGAGGATCTGGCGAGCATTTCCATCCGCACGAGCAGCAACGACCCCGAGAGCGGCGGCGTCCCGATCCTCGTTTCGGACGTGGCGGACGTGCGCGTGTCCTCGATGACCCGCTTCGGCGGGGTCTCCAAGGACGCCAAAGGCGAACACGTCCAGGGCCTCGTGCTCACGCGCCTCGGAGCCAACAGCCTGATCACCGTATCGAAGGTCAAGGAGACCCTCGCGCAGATCGCGCCCTCCCTCCCGCCCGGCGTCAGCGTCGTTCCGTTCTACGATCGAACGGACCTCATCAACCGCGCGGTCACGATGGTGCGCAACGCGCTCGGCATGGCCTGCGCACTCGTGGTGCTCGTACTCCTCGTCTTCATGGGCAACCTGCGCGGCGCCGTCACGGTCGCGGTCGTGCTGCCCATGGCGGTCCTCGGCACGTTCCTGGCGATGAACTCGCTCGGCATGACGGCCAATCTGATGTCGCTCGGCGGACTCGTGATCGCGATCGGGATCCTCGTCGATCCGGCGGTCGTGGTCGTGGAGAACATCCAGAGCCAGCTGAGCCAGCCGGTCGCCGGCGCCTCGAAGCTCAATCTGATCTATCGGGCCGTGCTCGAGGTCGCGACCCCGGTGGTCTCGGGAACGGCGATCATCGTGATCGTCTTCCTGCCGATCCTGAGCCTCAGCGGACTGGAAGGGCGCATGTTCGCGCCGCTCGCCGAGACGATCGTGGTCGCACTGATCGTGGCGGTGGCCTTTGCCCTCGTGCTCATCCCCGTGCTTTCGAGTCTCCTCCTCAAGTCCGGCGGGTCCGACGAGAACGCGCTGATTCGACGCCTCAAGAAGATTCACTCCCCCCTGGTGAACTGGGCTCTCCGTCACCGTGTGCTGGCGTTCACGCTTCCGATGCTGCTGCTCGTTCCAACGGGCTTCCTCTTCAGCCTGATCGGCGGGGAGTTCATCCCCACCCTGAAGGAAGGAACGATCGTCGTGCAGACGGCGAAGCTCCCGACCATCTCCCTGGAGCGCTCCATCGAAATGGACGGACGCATCCAGGCAGCGATCATGGCGAGCCCCGAGGTCCAGCACGTGGTCTCGCGCCTCGGATCCGACGAGCTGCGCCTCGACCCCATGGGTCTGCACGAGTCCGATCACTACCTGGTGACGGCCCCCGAGTCCGAGTGGACCGTCAACTCCGAAGAAGAACTCATCGATCAGCTTCGCCAGAACCTCGAGGCCATCCCCGGCGTCTCCTTCGGCTTCACGCAGCCCATCGAGATGCGGACGTCCGAGATGATGACCGGCGTGACGGCGCAGCTCGCCGTGAAGCTCTTCGGGACCGACCTTGCGGAGCTCAACAGCCTCTCGGAGCGGATCGAGTCCGCGATCGCGACGACCCCCGGCGGCGTCGACGTGAAGCGGGCGCGCCTCAGCGGTCAAACGTACCTCGAGATCAACATGGACCACACGGCCATGGCCCGGCTGGGGCTGCGTGTCGAGGACGTGAACCAGCTGATCGAAGCCGCCGTCGCGGGCCAGCAGGTGACCCAGGTGATCGAAGGCGCCCGCAGAACGCCGGTGATGATCCGCTACCAGGAGACCAGCCGCGACAGCGTCGAGAGCCTGCGCTCCCTGCTCGTCGATACCCCCGTGGGCTCCAAGGTGCTGCTGAGTTCCATCGCCGAGATCCTCGAGGTCGACGGCCCGGTCCAGCTCGGCCACGAGAACAGCATGCGGAACGTCGTCATCCAGGCGAACGTCGACGGTCGCGACATCGTCGGTTTCGTGGAGGAACTCAAGCGCAAGATCGCCGCCGAGATCCCCATGCCGCCCGGCTACTTCGTCGAGTTTGGCGGCCAGTTCGAGAATCAGCAGCGCGCGGCAGGACGCCTCGCGATGGTGATTCCCCTCGCACTGGGCCTCATCTTCTTGATCCTCTTCAGCACGTTCCGATCGCTGCGGCAGGCATTCCTGATCCTGGCGAATATCCCGTTCGCCGTGATCGGCGGGGTCGCGGCTCTCTACTTCAGCGGCCTCTACATGTCGGTCCCCGCGTCCGTCGGCTTCATCACGCTCCTCGGCACCGCGCTGCTCAACGGCATCGTGATGGTCAGCTACTTCAACCAGCTTCGGGACGGCGGCACGCCGCTAGAAGAAGCGGTGCGTCAGGGCTCGGCCCGCCGCCTTCGCCCCGTGCTCATGACCGCGGTGACGACGGCGCTCGGCCTGCTTCCCATCCTCGTGGCGACCGGCCCGGGCTCCGAGGTCCAGCGTCCGCTCGCCGTCGTCGTCGTCGGCGGTCTCATCACCTCGACGATCATCACCCTGGTGGTGCTACCCGCTCTCTACGCATCCATCGAACGCCGCAGCAGCGCCAGGCCCACCGCTGGAGCACTCGCCTGATGGAAACCCAGCTGGAGAATCCGATGGAGAACCCGATGAACTGCCTCACGCTCTACCTGCACCCCGCCGAGGAGTACGTGGTCATCGATGCGCTGCGCGCGTCACCGGAAGTGAGCGGATTCACGCTCACCCGCTGCGAGGGACACAGCACGCGGAACCCGTCGGAAGCCAACGCGAACGCGATCGATCTGGTCGTCGGCTTCGTGCCGCGTATGCGAATCGAGGTCATCCTGCCTTCCAGCGCCGTGGATCCTGTCCTCGGCCGCGTCCAGGCAGGCCTGGGACCGGACTCGAAAGGGCACTATGCGGTGACCCCCGTGCTCCGGTCCGGGTCGCTATCGAAGGGCCAGAACTAGCTCGGGCGGGTTCCCGCCTTCTCGACTGGAGAAGATGGCGCTATCCGTCGAGCTGCTCACCACGGCGAGCCAGAGAGTTCCGTCCCCGAGCACGGCCCCGGTCAGGTCGTACTCCGTCCATCCGCCGCTGATCGCCTGGTCGGCGGCGGCGACCGCCGCACCGACGAGCGAAGGCGCGTTCCCCGAGGTGAGGCCCTGCTCGTCCCACGGGCTCGCCGCGAAGTAGACCTCGCCCCCTGAGCGACTTCCGTCCTCGGAGAACAGGCGAAGCGTGGCGGTGTCGACGAACGATCCACCGACACCCGCGACGTCGAACCGAAGGTAGGACGCGTAGGAGGGGCTGCCACCGCGGATCCGCAGCGTGTCGAGATCGCCGTAGTTCGTCGTTGGGTTCGACGACTTGACCTGACCATCGGCGACGGAGATCGTCGTGGCCGTGGTGACGGTGTCGAGCGTCAGCACCAGCTGGGGTGCCTGGTAGCCCTCGCGGCTCGAATAGAGCGCGCTGTTCGTCGAGCCTTCCAGGAGCGCGAAGGAGTGTAGCCCCTCCCCCGTGATGGCAGCCGTCACGTCGATCTCGACCCAGAGCCCGCCCGTGATGTCACCGATCGAACCGATCGGGCCGCCGATCGTAGCCGGTGCGTTCGCGTAGGTGATCCCGCCTTCGGTCCAGCCAGAGCCGACCGAATACACCGTGCCACCCACCGGCGTGCCATCGGTCACGAAGAGCCGCAGGACCGCCGAGGAAACGGGGTTCGCGCCGATGCCGGTCACGTCGAACTGCAGGTAGCTCCGGTACTCGGTTCCGCCGCCACGGACCTGGAGGTAGTCGCTGAAGCCGTAGTTGTTGTTCGGCGAGTTCGAGCGAACGCGCGCATCCGCCACCGGCTCGAAGGTGGCCGTGGGGATCTCCGGCTGGACGAAGACAGCGCCAGGCTTGACGAGAACGTCCAATCCAGCGGTCGTCGAAACGGTCAGGGTGACCGTGTGGGACCCCGGCTGCGTGTACACGTGGACGGGGTTGCGCGAGGTCGAAGTCGCCCCATCCCCGAAGTCCCAGAGCCAGGCGGTCGGGTTGCCCTCCGACTCGTCGGTGAACGTCACCTCCAGCGGTGCGCGACCGCGGGGCGGCGCCGACGAGAACGCGGCCGTGGGAACGATCGGCGGCGCGACCGTGATCAGGTCCGTGCGGGTGAGGGACCCCGTTCCGCCCTCGCTGATCGCCGTCAGCGTCACGGAGTACGTCCCGGGCGCCATGTAGGTGTGCATCGGGTTCTGGGCCACCGAAGTGCCCCCGTCGCCGAAGCTCCAGTTCCAGACGACAGCGCCACCCGTCGACTCATCGGTGAAGTTCACCGACATCGGCGACGTACCGGTCACCGCGTTCGCCGAGAACGCCACCGTGGGCGCCATCGGGGCCCCGAGCGTGACGATGAGCTCCGGCGGGACCGAGCCTTCACGGCTGGAGAAGAGGGCGCTGTCGGAAGAGCCGTTCGCGAGTCCGAAGCTCACCACGCCCTCGCCGAGCACGCCCGCCGAGACGTCGAACTCCACGAAGGTGCCAACGGCCACGGACCCGACCGCATCGAGCACGCCACCGATCGCCGCCGGCGCGGTCGCGTACGTCACCGAACTCTCCTCCCAGTCGTCCTCGACCAGCGTGACGGAGCCTCCGTCGACGCTCGAGTCGGTGACCTGGAGTCGGAGGAAGGCGCCGGTGATCGGCCGCGAGCCGATCCCGTCGACGTCGAAGCGCAGGAAGCTCCGGTACTCGACTTCACCCTCGCGAACCCGCAGCTCGGGATCGGTGCCATAGTTCCGGTTGGCCGAACTCGACTTCACCATGGCGTCGGCCGTCGCCACGAAGGTGCTCTCCGGGACGGAGCCGGAGACATCGATCAGGTTCGTCCGAACGACGACGTCGCTCCCCGAGCCGTTGGACGCCGTCAGCGTGACGGTGTACACGCCTGGCAGGACGTAGGTGTGGTCGGGATTCTTGTACGTGGACTGCGCGCCGTCGCCGAAGTCCCAAAGCCACTCCGTCGCAGGCCCCGTCGACGTATCGGTGAACTCGACGTTCAGCGGCGCCGCGCCGGCCACCTCGCTCGCGCTGAAGCTCGCCAGCGGCGCCACCGGGACCACCGGGACCATCGGATGCTGCAGCCAGATGGTCTGCGGCTCCGGTAGCTCCGTCGGACCGAACGCCAGCGAGAGGACGTAGGACTCGATTCGATCCGGGAAGATCTCGTAGTAGAGGAGCGCTCCGACGTCGATCACGGAGTTCGAGTTGAGATCGTGAACGTTCGGGTTCGTGATACCCGAGAGTCCGGCCTCGATCGCTGGCTGATCGAGGTGACCGCGCATGTAGCCGATGCAGCTCGAGTTCTCCAGCACGTTGACCATCGGCGTCATGCCGCGCTCGTTGTGCCGGTGGTGCCCGACGAGGATGATGTTCTCGAAGTTCGCGGAGGCCGCGGCTGCACGCGCCTCGACGTCCGCCAGGTCCGACGGACTGGTCACGTTCCACGCGCCGTTCGAGCCGTTGTAGCCGATGAAGCGCAGCCCCTTCCATCCGGTGAAGCCCGACGGACCGTTCTGGCCGGTGAACCACTCGCTCCCGAAGTCCCAGACGCCGGAGTCCGCGATGTACTCCTCGTACCTGGCGATCCCGCCGACTTCCTGGTCATGGTTGCCGGGGGTGCCGATGAGCGGGAAGCCGTTCTCCGTGATCATCGCCTGGATCGTGTCGCGCGTCGACGTCCACTGATCCAGCACGCTGTCGTCGTCCACGTAGTCGCCGGGGAACAGGATCACGTCCGGCCTGCGAGGGATCAGCGCACCGGGAGCACCCGCTTCGACGATGTGCGACAGGACGAACTCGAAGCGCGCGCGGTCGGCCGCGGTGATCGCCTGACTGTCACTGATCTGCACCATTACCATGACGGGTTCCCCGACGGGGCTGTCGCCCTCGGGTCCGTTCAGAGGTGCAGCCGAAGCGGCCAGACGCTGTCCCGCGGCGAAAGAAGAGAGGGCGGCCGTGGCGGCCAGGCAGGCGAGAAGAAAACGCACGGAGAAAAGCTGAGGCTTGAGGAGAAAAGCTGGAGAGCCAGGAAAACGGGGCGATCAGCGCTGGCGAAGCCTGTTGATCCAGCGGGGTGTCGGAGCATTGGGCGTGCCCAGCGTCACGATCGTTCGCGCCAGACGGCGCGCTCGATAGCTGACGCGGGCCTTGCCCAGAGGTCGAAGTTCATGGGGCACTGGCGTGCCGGTGGATTCGTGCAGCAGCTCGATGGCCTGGACGTCGTTGCGGTTCAGCTTGCGCCCGACGCGCCAGCCGAGCTGGCGGGCAGCGTCCACGCAGGGCACCGCCGCGCCGCCAAGGCTTCCGGTCGCGCCGAAGCCGTCCTCGAGCGCCTCGCTCGTTGCGCGGATCTCCACGCGGAGACCCGTGGGACTGATCCGTTCGATCCGGTCCGCCGACGTCATCGGGCTCGAATCCCGTGGAAAATCCTGCGGCTCGACGTAGCCAGCGGCCGTCAGGGCAGCCGCCATGGCTCCCAGCGAGCCAGGCGTGGTCACGAGATCGACGTCACGATGCTCGCGAGTCGTGAATCCGAGGATCGCGTCGACCCCCCAACCCCGATCGAGCCAGACAGAATGGCCCGTCTCCTCCAGGGTGGCGAGAAGGTCGAGCACGCCCTGAACTTCGGCGTTTCTTCCGCTAGCGAGCTGCGCCACGCGCTCGTCGGCCCTGGACGCGGACGGCGACGGGAGGACGTACTCGCGCTCCTCGGCCGTCGCCTGGTCCCCCGTCAGGCGCCCCACGTGCGCGAGCACAGCGTCGATCGGTCGATCCACGTCGATGACGTGCAGATCCGGGATAACCTCCCGGAGCGCGAGGTACTCTTCGCGGCGCGCTTCCAGCGAGCGAAGCGTGCCTTCCGGCTTCCGCGCGAAGAGCACCTCGGCCGGCGCATCGAGGAGCAGCACACGGCCCGGTCCGCGGTACACCCGACGAATCAGAAAACCGTGGATGCGATCTCCGACGCGGCGCCAGCCGCGCAGTCCGAGCACGTCGGATGCGTAGTAGTCGAGCAGCGGATGGCGATCCTGCACCACGAGTCGACCGCGGGTCTCTGCCCACCACGATACGCACTGTCGATAAACCTCTTCCGGGCCGTTGACGCCGAGGTTGATCAAAGACTTCAGGTGACCCCGCAGCCGCGACGCGGCCCTCGCCGGCCGCTTGCGCAGCGAGTCCAGGTCCGGAGGTCCGGAGACGTGCTTCCTGCCGCCGACCACGCGCTTGCCCAGGAGCCAGAGCCGCGTCGTGAACAGCATGTGCGTCGCAGCCTCCGGATTGGCCCCCATGTAGACATAGGTGACCTTACGCGACGAACGCGCTCGGAGGGCGCGCGCGACGGTGGACTTGCCTGCTCCGTCAGCGCCGATCAGGGTGACGGTCAGGCCACCGGACGATGGACTGCTCAAAGGTTCTCGCCCTGGAATTCCGGGCGACGTGGCGAGGAGAGGGAGTGAGGCGACGGCAGGGGACTCCGAGGCTGCGCGGGGAGATCCCTGCGCAGGACGGAAGCCTAATCACTCCTCTCCTGGCTGGATAGGCGAGTCTGCGCTCGTCTGACGCCGAATTCAGGCAAGCACGCCGCTCACGCGCTTCGGCCACGCATCACAGAAGACGTTTGAGACCGCGTAAGCCCCCGAAAACGCCGTGCTTCAGACGATCGATACCGGGCGATACGCCATAGGGCCGCGGTCTCAATCCGATCCGTCGAAGCTTGTGATTGCACCAAAGCACGCCGTGCTCCGCGTCAGAAGCGCGCGTCTGGAACGTCACGCTGAAGGAGATGGAGACCCCCTCGCCGTTCCTCACGAAGTGCGGCGTATGGAGCGGCACGTGCAGCCCGTCGCCGGGCTTCAGCACGAACGTCTCAGCATGGGCCAGGCTGGCCTCGTCGGCGCGCAGGTTCCGGTGCCCGCCTGCGGCAAAGCGCTCGCGATCCTCGTCGCTGAGCATCGTCCGATCCTCGCGATCGTGGGTGTACATGGTCTTCTGGCCACGCACCTGGATCAGAAAGTTGTTCTCCGGATCGATGTGGAAGGGCGTGACGGCACCCGGCGACGAGACGAAGATGAACCCCTGCGGGCGGAACGGCTCATGGCCGAGTTCGCGCAGCATCGGGGAGAGTTCATCGATGCAGGAGACGAGGAGTTCGCGGTACGCGTCGTCCAGCTGCACGTGCTTGAGCACGAGCCACGACCCACACTCGGCGATCCGACGGATGGTCTCCTCGGCGGTCAGGCCGTTGCTGGGCGTATCCTTGGGATCGATCACGAGCGGCACGGAGCCGGCGTTCCACTCGACGCGTTCGGGAGGAAGAGCCTTGGACAGTTCGATCAGCCGCTCCACCTGGAAGAGTGGATGGTCCGCCAGCGCGTGCTGAAGGCGGAAGGGCCGGTGCCCGAAGTCACCGCGGAAGTCCGCCGCGTCTACTTTGAGTTTGCAGTCGTTCATGGAACCAAAGGGAGGTCGCGAGTCCATCGAGACATCAGGAGTCGGCGGGGGGTCGACGGGCAGCCTTGAGGCCATAGGCGGTCTGGAAGAACCAGAGCTTGCATCGGCTCCAGCGCGACCCGTCGCCGAGCCAGGTCGTCGTGATCATCCGACGGTCGTGCCAGATTCGCTCGATCATCGGATGCCCTGGAATCGCGCACGAGTCCACGTTAGCGAGTCCTTCGCCTCCGTGGAGCCACTCGACCCAGTCGAGTTGAAGAAGGGCTCCGAGCGAGACACCTTGCACCGACTCGTCGTGGGCGATCTTGAAGTAAGCGGCCTCGCTCGGCTGGCCGTTGGAGGCGGCCTGGAGCATGGTCCCCATGGCGACCGCCTTGCCGTCGAGGCGCATCTCGGCGCCGAGGAACCGGCCCTCCCTGGCGAGCGATGTCGCCATGCCACGGAACCAGCGCGCGTCGCGCTCCGACGACTGCAGAGCCGTCCCGGCGCGCCCCTTCCAGCCGCTCGCCTCCAGCGCGAGGAACTCGTCGCACCAGGCGTCGACCGCCTCAGCCTCGATGCGGCCCACCCGGGTCGTGACCTCACCGCGGTCGCCGAGCATCTTGCGCTCCCGCTTCAGGTTCCGACGCACCTTGCGCCCCACCGAACTGGAGATGAACTTCTCCGCCGAATCGCTCGGCCGGAACTCGGCGCGATGGTGCAGGTCCTGATGCCAAAGGGCGCGGCCCTGGGTCCGCGCCACGTCGAGCAGAACTCGCGCGCCGGGCCCGTCGGCGCGCAGGGTCTGGCAGCGGAGCACGTTCCCCACGCCGCCATCGCCGCCGCCTAACGCTTCGTTCAGAAAGAAGCTCCAGACCTCGCTCGCCACCTCGGCCCGAACGAGCGGCGTCCCCTGGAACGCATAGCTGTGCTGCCAGATCTCGGCATGCCCGCGCCGAGTGCGCACCGGGAACAGGCCGGCCAGGACCTCACCCCCATCGGGGTCCTGCCTCGGCCTGGAGAGCACGAGACCGATCCGCACCGAGGCGCCAGCCAGCCCTTCGAGCGAAGGTAGGAGCACCTCGGGTTCGAAGAAGACATTGGGCTCGAGGGCCGTCTCGACCAGCCGTCGCCACGCGCCTTCGTGGCGACGAAGGCCATCGGCCGTAGAGACCCATTCGAGCCGGAACTCGAGGCCCGGTAGGTCCTTCAGACGATTCGTCGTCGTGGCCGCATTCGTCGAGGTGGAGTTCGCCATGGAAGGTGCGGAAGATTACCCCATGAACGGGCCCGGAGGATCTTTCATGTGAGACGCCGCCGCGGAGCGAGTCGCGTTTCGGCCATTCGATCCCCGGCCGATCGGCGTGGCTCCGGTAGAGTCTGCCGCTCGCCATGGCCATCCGCCCTGCCACGCCTGCCCATCTCCCCGTTCTGCTGCTCGGGGGCTCATCGGGACCGCTCGCGGTCGCGAGGGAGCTGCATGCACATGGGGTCCCCGTCCACCTTTCGCTGCAGGCGGGGCGGCCCGAGATGTCCACGAAGAGCGCGGCGGCCACCCATCCGTTCCCATCCCGGGACGGAGCACCTGAAGTATGGCGCAGACTGCTCCTCGGCGACGACCGCGTGCTCCAGCGCGCGGTGGTTTTCCCGTGCGACGACGACGCGGTCGAGTTCGTGGCCGGCGCCCATGCGGAGCTCCGCCGCCATCACCTTCTGGACAGGACCTCGCCGGAGCATCTGGACGCCTTCCTGGACAAGGGCAAGACCGCCGCACTCGCAGCCGGCACCGGTGTGCGCCTTCCTCGGACATGGCCGCTGGACGCAGACGCTGACGAGGTATTTCAGCACGCTCCCCCGGCGGTCCTCCTCAAGCCGATCCACTCCCACAGGTTCCAGCGGGAGTTCGGCAAGGGGGGCCAGAAGCTCTTCATCGCCCACGACCGAGCCGAGTTCGAGGCAGCGCGCGCTCGCCTGCGCGGAGCCGACGTCGACGCGATCGTCACCGAGATCATCCCGGGCCCCGACAGCCTCTCCACCACCTACTACGCCTATCGGCCCCGAAGCGGCGAGTCGCTCTTCGAGTTCACGAAGCAGGTCCTGCGACGCTTCCCGAAGAACCAGGGCCCCGGGACGCTGCACGTCACCACCATCGACGAGGAGATCAACCGCGCCTCGCGCACGCTGCTCGACGCCGTCGGTTTCGCCGGCTACGCCAACATCGAGTTCAAGCGCGACGAACGCGATGGGCTCCCGACGCTCATCGAAGTGAACCCGAGGTTCACCGCCTCGCAGGAGCTTCTGACCCGCGCAGGCATCCCCGCCGCCTGGATCGTCTACCGCTCCCTCATGGCCGCCGATCGGGGGGAGGAGCCTGAAAGGAGCGCGCCTCTGGTCCCCTATCGAACGGGACTGAAGCTCTGGGACCCCGTGCGCGACCTGCGCGCACTGGGCGAGCTCCGCGGACTCGGTGAAACCAGCGTGTTGAGCTGGATTCGCTCCCTTGCGGGCGATCGGGTGCTTCCGCTGTTCCGCTGGTCCGACCCGCGCCCATCGGTCTCGAAGCTGCGCGGCCGAATCCAGCGATAGTCCGGTCACGCGCCGCCGTGTCGGGCCATGAGCAGCCGCAAGCGCACCGCGGCCTCGTTGGCGAGCGGCCCGATCGGCACGCGTCGAATCTGCATCGGGTCGACCGTCGCGACGCGATTGAATCCGTTCACCGTGGTCACCGCCATGTCGATTCCGCAGCGACGAACGGACTCCATGACGCCTTGGGTGTACTGCCCCGAGGGGTAGGCGAAGACCGGCAGAACGGAATCGAGGTTCGCCCGCAGGTCCTCGAAGCCGTGGGCAATCTCCTCCGCCGCGGCCTCGCGTGTCAGCTGGTCCAACATCGGATGCTCGCGCGTGTGGCCGCCGACCTCCAGGCCCCGTCCGACGAGTTTCCGGATCTCGTCCCAGGTCATCACGCGGGACTCGACGATCCCGTCGGGCGCGTCGAGCCGCTCGATGATTTGATCGACCGACTCCATCGCGAGCGTGTGCGACATCTGCTTGATCTCGGCCCGCGCGCGGTTCCACGCCTTGCCGCGTGAAGAGAGCGAAACGACGGTGGTCCCACCGTGAGCCAGCGGGATCTCGACCGAGCGTGCCCGCCCGTGCTTGAACGCTGACTGCAGTCGGTCCCACCAGAACGCTGCCGGCGACGACCCGACGAAACCCGTGGCGATGAACTGGGTGACGGGCAGACCGCGCCGCTCCAGGACAGGCCAGGCCACGTCGTAGAAGTCCCCGTAGGCATCGTCGAAGGTGATCCAGAGCGAATTCGCTGGCAGTTCACCCTGGCCTGCGAAGGCGTCGACCACCATCTGCCCGCTCACGACCTGGCGCCCTTCCAGCAGGACGTCCAGCTGCGCTGCGAACCGCTCGGCGCTCAGGGTCTCGTGGAACATCGCGACGACGAGACAATCGCCGCCCCGCGGACCGAGGGACCGCTCGGCCGCACGAATGCAGGCGGACACAGGGCGCGACTCGAGAACGCGCCGCCGGAGGCGCTTGGGACGTGTGGAATTGGGCATGGCAGGTCAAATGGAGACGACACCTTCCGGTGCCTCGACCGATCGTTCTCCCCTGGCCCGTGCCTCGAGCTCATGGGAGGACGGCTCCACGGGCAGCGTCGCAGCCGCGCTCGCCACTCCCACGAGGAACCAGTAGTAGCGGATGAACGCCATGTGCAGGAAGATTCCGCAAAGGAGGTAGGCACTGATGGCGAGCAGGTAGGCGGTGGCCAGGTGAGCGAGCACCGGATCCTCCGTCTGTTTCGAACGTCGATAGAGCGACAGCAGAATCGTGACGAGCACACCGGAGAATGCGATGAGCCCGAGCGTGCCCCCCTCGGCGGCCACGTGCGGGAAGAGCGTGTGAGCTTCACGCTCGGTGTCCAATCGACGGAGACCCAGCTTGTTCCCGTACTCCTGGCTGTACGAGGCGAACTGGCCAGGGCCGACGCCGAGGACGGGGTGGTCTGCGTAGACGAGCAGGGCCGCGATCACCTCGGTCGCGCGGCCCAGGATCGCACCGTCCGGTGTCGAGGCAGAGGGGGTGCTGCTCGCGAGAGACAGTACGGAACCGATCGTCATCAGTCGATCGCGGTACTGCGGCATGAGCAGAAGCATGAAGCCCGCAGCCAGGAAGAGACCTCCGACCTGGCGCTTGCTGATCGTTCCGACGCTTACCATCACCCCCAGCAAGAGCGCGAACGCCACGGCGTTGCCCCGCGAGAACGTGAGCGCTGATCCGATGGCGCTGAGTCCGACGAGCCCGTAGACGATGCGGCGCATACCGACGGAGCGCTCGGCGCGTGCCAGACCGATGCCCAGCGCGACGAGCACCAGCATGATCTGCCCGAAGCGGTTCTTCTCGCCGATCGGGCCAGCAAGACGCGGCTGACTGCTCCGCCCCTGCGTCGTGATCTCGCCGGTGCTGAAGCCCGAGTCGATCATGCTGAAGCCTCCGAAGTCCGAGTCGAAGTGCCCGGTCGCCTGCTGGAAGAGAGCGATCGCACCCATGAAGCCACCCGCGAGCATGAGCCCCCAGGTGACGCGTCGGAGCGAGTCGCGGTCGCGGATCGCTTGCGAGATCAGCACGAATACGAGAACGCCCTCGATGGCGATGTCGGTGGCCTCGCCGAGCGCGAGCTCCGGCTTGCGCGCGAAGGCGGCCGACAGGAAGCTGAGGCCCGCGAAGAGTGCGAGCCAGGGCATCCCCTTGGAAAGCACAAGGCCACGACGCTCGATCAGCGCCGAACGCAGGATCGGCAGCAGGAGCGCGAGCAAATAGAGCGAGGCCAGCGCCTTCGGCACCCCGTGATCGCGCATGGCCACGACGGGGACGTTCGCCCAGAGCAAGAACGCGACGGCCGCCGCGGTGTACTCGGGGCGAGCGAGAAGGGCGAAGCCGCCGAACAGAACGGCCGCGCCGGCCAGCGCCAGGGTTGGCGCGTTTCCCGCGACGACGCCGAGGAATCCAGCGACTCCGACGAGCAGCCCGAGCACCACGAGCACTTCCGCCCGCGGCATGCCGGCGCCGCTCCGGCCAGAACCCATCGTCGATCGAGTGGAATCGCTCACGCGAGCACCTTCCTGAGCAGGGGCAAGCGCGCCAGTTCCGGGAACGTCTCCAGCAGGTTAAGCGAGGCGCGGCACGACTGCCAGACGGCGAGGATCCCGCCCGCCACGACCAGGACGGCGAGCCACGGCGGCAGATGCGTGAGCGTGACGGCGAAGAACAGGACGGTCGTGACGCCGAGAATCCACTTGTAGGGCCGGAAGAACCCCTCCGGCGGCCGGCCGATCTGGCCGTGTTTCCAGACGAGGAAAGCGTTCGTAAAGTCGTGGGCCAAGAGCGTGGCCGTGGTGGCGATCGCAGCGCCGACGGCTCCGAAGAGCGGAATCAGGATCGCGTTCGTGATCACCGCCGTGACGATGCCAGCCAGCGCGGTGATGCGCAGACTGCGGCTCTCCCCCAGCGCCTGAAGCGTGAGCGTATTGATCCCCAGGATCGCGTGAAGGTAGTAGCCGATCGACATGATCGCCGCCAGCGAGCTGGCGTCGGCGTACTGCTCGCCGAAGAGCGTGGTGACCGCGAGCGGCGACAGGAACACGCAGACCGCGAACACGGGGAAGGAAAGCAGTCCGATCCAGGTCGTCGCGGACCAGTAGGCCTCCGTGAGCTGCCCCTTGCCGCCGCGCTCGAAGCTGCGCGTGGCGAGCGGCACGTAGAGGAGCTTCATCGACTGAAAGACGACGAGGACGAGGGTCGCGAGCGGCACGACGGCCCGGAGGCCAGCCACCTCGTTCGCACCGCGGACGAACTCGAGCACGACGGCGGGCAGGTGCAGGATCGAAACCCCGGCCACGTCGAGGAGAAGCATGGAAAGGCCGTAGCCGAGGACCGGCGCGGCGGGCCAGCTGGCGGGCCGCTTCAGCTTGGACCCGTGCTCTTTCAGAGCCGGGATCAGAATCGCCACGTACGCGAGGACCCCGATAACGGCGGTGACCAGGTAGCAAACCGCGAGAGCGCGCACGCCCTGTCCGAGCAAGATCACCAGGAAGACGGCGCCGAGGCGCATCACGGGCGTCAGCACGTGGCGCCGGAAGAAGATCGCTCGGGCCCCGGCAAAGGCCGCGGTCACCACTTCGAGGATCGCGTCGATCGCCGTGAGCGGCGTGAGCGCGATGAGAAGCAGCAGGAGCTCCTGGCTCAGCAGGTTGTCCGTCAGGTAGCCCTCCCAATGACCCTGGAAGAGAAAGGCGGCACCGATGACGCCCATGCCGAGTGCGGTCACCGTTCCCAGCGACACCAGGATCGCGCCCACGAGGTTTCCGGAGGCACGGTCCTCGCCGTAGAGCGGGCCGAAGCGACTCATGGAGCGCGCCAGACCCATGAGGTTCAGGTTGCCCGCGAGCGCCGTCGCGGAGAGAACGAAGCTCAGGGAACCGTAGGCCTCCCGGGTGAGGAAGCGCACGATCACGACCTGGACGAGGAAGTTGAGCCCGATCGCGACGAAGCGACCCGCCAGGAGGAGCCCGGATCCCCGGAGCTCCGACTTCACATCGGTACCTTGGCTGGTCATCGGACGATCGTCTGGTCAGGACGGCAGCTTGACGGAACCGAAGACCGTCGGTCTCGTCGGAGTCGCTGACTCCGCGCTCGTTTCTCTCTGGAGCTGTTCATCCGCATCTTCGTCGTCCTCGCGCCCCAGAAGGTGCAGGAGAATGACAAGGCTGCCGCCGAGGAACAAGCCAGCGATGGCACCCACGAAGAGTTTCGCGACGAGTCCGATGCCGAGCGGCTCGAGCGGCAGCGTCGGGCGATCGATCACGACCACGCTCGTCACTTCGCCGGCATCGAGCTTCGCGTCGAAGAGCGCCGCCTCGCGGGCTCCCATGGCCTCCTGCAAACGGGTTTCCTCGAAGCTCACCGAGCGATCCAGCTCGCGCAGAGACCGCGCGTGCGTTTCGAGCTGCCGAAGACCGAGGTCGACCTCGGAGAGCGAGGCGACCCAGCGCTGCTCATCCGCTTCGAGGGCGGACAGCTGCTTCTCGAGTCGCTCGGTCGCGAGTCGTTCGCGGCTGACGATCTGGGCTCGCACGGCCTGGACGGCGTGGCTGGAGGGGTAGTAGTTCTCGAGCAGGCGCTGTTCTTCCGCGCGAAGCGTGATGAGGTCCTCATCCTCGGTGAGGACGCTGCCCTCGCCCTCCCCATCGGGAGCCACGCCGCTGGCGAGCTGTCCGCGCGAGGCGCGCAGCTCTTCGATCTTCGTGAGCAGTTCGTCCCTACGGCGAAGGAGGATGGAGCGCTCTTCGTCCGCGTCGAAAATCCCGTTTGCCTCGCGATAGTTCGCGCGGGCTTCCTCCGCCTCCACGAGAGCCTTGCGAACCGCCGTGACGACCTCGTCGGCCACCGGCAGCTGCTTCCCGGAGAACACGTCTAGGTGACGCGCCTGGAAGCGCTCCATCAGCGTCCCGAGGGCCTCCTGGGCGACCATCCGGTCCTCGTGGGCGAGCGCCACGCGGATGACGCTGGACTCGGCCACGCCGGTGGTGCTGAGCGACTTCAAAAGCGCCGCGGCCGCCTTCTGGCGCAGAACCTCGGGCGAGTCGTCGGTCTCCTCGGCCAGGTCAGGAAAGAGGATCGACATACCGACGTAGTCGACGACCTCGGCGGCCAGCTCTCGGCTGCTGAGGATCTCCACCTCCGAGTTGATGGCCTCGTTGAGGCGATACATCGCAGAGGAACGGCCGCTCTGCTCGGCGGGCCCCATGAACTCGCGGCCGAGCTTGATGAGGACGCGCGACTCGCTGACGAAGGTCTGGGGAAGAACGAAGTGCGCGATTCCCGCCGCGATGGGCGTGGCGAGGGCGACGAAGGCGAACGGACGCCAGTGGCGCAAGAGCACGTCTCCGCCCACGAGCTGGAGCAGGCCCTTTCTGGCGGGCCCGTTCCTCTCGGACAAGGGTGGATGGTTCATGATCAGAACACTCCTGCGTCCGGCCGGATCAGGATGTTGAAGGGAAGATTCTTGCGGATGTACTGGTCGACCCAGACGTTCACGTTGGCGATGCCGGAGCGAGGCACGAGGAGCAGGTCCGACGGAACGAGGCGCAGGTGACCGGTCTGGTCCCGGCCAGCGATCGTGGCCTTCAGATCGAGAGCGAATACCCTTCGCCCTCCGTTTTCGAAGGCACGAACGAGGAGAACATTGTCCAACGCGGCGGACTCGAGGGTGCCGCCGGCCTGAATGAGCGCCTCGAGCGGCGTCGTGGGGCCGGTGAGCACGAACCGACCGGGGTCCTTGACCTCACCTCCGACGTGGACGGCCCGACCTTCGAAGCCGGTCATGAGGACGGAGGCCTCCGGGTCCTTGATCTCCGCCTGGCAGAGTCGCTCGATGTCGACCTCCAGATCGGCCGGGGTTCTGCCGCTGGCGCGGATCCTGCCAGCCAGCGGGAGCTGGACGAAGCCGTCCGGCCCGACCGTCACGGTCGAGTCGAGCTCTGGGGTTCGCCGGAACTTCACGTCGAAGGTGTCTCCGGGCCAGAGCTCCTCGTAGAGAGTTGGACGCATATCCGACCCCCTGAGCAACCAGGGCGGAAGCGCATCGCCACCGGGAGATGCACAGCCAGTCCAGGCCAGGGAAAAGAGGACCAGGGCGGCCCACGCGGATCGTGGAGTGATTGAACGCAACTTCTTGGGAGGAGGTAGGTGACTGACCGGCGACGCGCCAATGCGGTGCTCGCCGAAACACTACCCCGCATGGAAGTGGGATGACCGGCGGAGTTCTGCGATCGGCGTCTCCCTATCAAGTTGGGTCAATTCCACTGACTGGCCGTTCATCTTGGCGGGTCCATATCGATCCATTCATGAAGAATTTGCCCCCGGTAATCCGCCAAGGAGGCGCCAGGCGCTTAGCCTCCTTCCATGCCCCCGCACATCGCCAAGCCCCATACGGACGATCTGTCGCACATGGACGGATCCGCTGATCCCCGACGAGCCATCTCTCCAGGAGAGCCCGGGCGCTCTCTCGGAGAGCAGCCTGAGCCGTACGTGAAGCCCGTCTCCTCGCCCCTCGCTCCCCTGGGTCCGAAGCCCATGCCGGAGATCCATTTCCCCGACGACCCACTCCCGTCCTCGTCCGGACGACGCATTCTGGACGTCGCGGTTGCGGCGTCGATGCTGGTCGCAGCGGCCCCCGTTCTCGGCGTGGCGGCGCTGATGGTGCGTGTGATCGACGGCTCACCGGTGTTCTACCGCGGGACACGCCTCGGGCGAGGGGCCCGTGCCTTCCCACTGGTAAAAATCCGCACGCTCAAGACCGACGCGGAATCCAGGATCGGGGGTCAGCTCCTGACCGACTCCCACGACCTGAAGACCCGAACCGGCGGCTTCCTCCGGGAGACTCGCCTGGATGAGCTGCCACAGCTCATGCACGTGATCCGCGGTGACATGAACCTCTTCGGCCCCCGCCCGGAAAGGCCCGAGGTCTACCACCAGAAGTGCTCGACCATCCCCCACTACGCCGACCGTTTCCTCGTACGCCCTGGAGTCTTCGGCTACTCCCAGATCCTGACGCCCCACGGGACTCCCAAGCGAGTGCGCGCCGTCATCGATCGACAGTTCGTGCACTCCCCGCGCTCGTCGGCCTTCGACCTCGCGCTCCTCGGCCTGACGATCGGTTCGCTCCTCAAGGAGACGGGCGTTCGCATCAGCCGCTTCGGCAAGAGCAAGTGGGACCAGCGCATTCGAGGTATCTACCGCGAGCAGCGCAAGGAACGCCGGGTGGCGCCGCCGGTGCCCACGACGGTGGCCCGGGAGAGCTACGCGGACGCCCGAACGCTCGAACTGCGTGACCTGACCACGACGTCGTTCTGCGCGCGGAGCCAGGGCGAAGTCGACGTGTCCGCTGGTTCGATCGTGACGCTGGTCATCCAGCAGCCCGGCACCGGCGTGGTTCGTCGCGCGCGCGTCGAGATCCTCTCCAGCAACGCCCGGGTGAGTTCCGAAGGCGGAGCCGTCGTGGCGAAGTACCGACCCTGCAGCGAAAACAGCCAGTACGTGATCGAGCAGTACCTCTTGAACAAGAGTATCGTTCAGCTCCCGGAGCGGATGCGCCGCCACAAGCGGCACCTTCAGCCTTCTACCTGAACATGATCACCAGCGTCGGATGGGCCTTCATCAGCATCGGACTGGTCGGGCTCCTCCTCGTGACGCTCGGCTACCCGATGCTCGTGCGCATGCTTGCGGCGGTACACGGTCGCAGCGAGCGCTCAGGCACGACCTCCGCCAGCTCCATGGCGGCGCCCACGGTCACGATCATCACGGCCATGCGCAACGCGGAGGCGCTCCTGCCCGCGAAGATCGAATCGCTCGCGGAACTCGTCGATCCGGGATCCGGAATCGAGGTCGTGCTCTCTTCGGATGGATCGACGGATCGCACCGTCGAACTCGCCCGGGCCGCGTGTGATTCGCGGGCGAACTGGCACGTCCTCGACGAGCCAGAGCACCTCGGCAAGCACTGCGCCCTCCACGCCGCCGTCGCCCGCGCCACCGGCCAGATCCTCGTCTTCACGGACGTCGACGCGGTCCTGGAGCCCGAGGCCGTCGTGCACCTCGTGGGCGCCTTCTCGGGCCCGGAGATCGGCGGCGTTTGCGGCCAGCGCATGATCGGAGAAGCCTCCGCGTTCGCGAGTTCGTCCCAGGCCAGATACGTCGAGCTCGACAGCGGACTCAAGGGTCTGGAGAGCCGCATCGGCAGCATCACCTCGAACGATGGAAAGCTCTACGCCATCCGCGCGGACCTCTACGAGGAGATCCCCGGCGGGGTCACGGACGACCTGTTCGCGAGCATGAGCGTGGTCCGGCAAGGGCGGCGCTTCCTCTTCGAAGGGAGAGCGCGCGCCTGGATCCGCACGCCCTCCCGGAGCCGGGCCCACGAACTCGGGCGACGCCGCCGCATCGTCTGCCGAAGCTTCCGCGGCATGTGGATCCAGCGCGCCGTCCTCAATCCGTTCCGCACGGGTCTCTACGCGGTGGGCCTGCTCATCAACAAGATCGGCCGTCGGTTCCTGCCCTTCTTCCTCGCTCTGGTCTTCCTGGGCACCGTGCTTCTGGCGTGGACCTCGAAGGTCGCCCTCGCCGTGGCGGTGGCTCAGACCGTCGGCCTCGCCGTCGCCTGGCTCGGCCCACGCTTCCTTCCGAAGCCAGAGTCCGGTCGCTCGTTCGGCCTTCTCGGGAAGGTCATCTCCCTGGCGCACTATGCGCTCGTTGGATTCGCAGGCACGTTTCTCGGCGTCATGGATTTCGTCATGGCCCGCCAGGTCACCCGCTGGGACCCGATCAAATCGGATTGAGCATGTCCGCACCGACCACGGAGCGCGTTGCCTACATCGTCTCCAAGTTCCCCAAGCTGACGGAGACATTCGTCCTCTACGAGGCGCTCGCCCTGCGCGACCTCGGCGTGGAGATCCACATCTTCCCGCTCGTCCCGTACGAGGAGAAGGTCGCTCACCCCGAGATCGAGTCGCTTCAGAAGAACGTCCATCTCGTGCCGCTCGCCTCCGGCGCGGTCCTCGGAGCCGTGCTGCGCCTCGCGGCGCTCTCGCCGATTCGATTCGCGAGGAGCGTCGTGTCGCTCTTTCGCGGCAGCGGCGGAAGCCTCGGCCACTTCGCCCGGGGGCTGGCCATCTTCCCGCGAGCCTGCTGGATCGCCCAGCAGCTGAAGACCGACCGCTTCGACCACGTTCACGCGCACTTCGCCAACCATCCGGCACTCGCTGCGCGCCTCGTCCACGACCTGACGTCGATCCCCTACAGCTTCACCGCCCACGGATCCGACCTGCACCGCGACCCGCGCGGCCTGCGCACCAAGGTCGAGGCGTCGAGCTTCACCGTCGCCATCTCCGAGTACAACAAGCGCTTCATCCTCGAACGGACCGGCGAGGACCTGGCGCCGAAGATCGACGTGCTCTTCTGCGGCGCCGACCTCGGGCGGTTCCAGGACGAGAAGGCGTCCGCCGCTGCGGATCCCGCGGCCCCGGATGCCGGAACCCCAGATCCCCGAAACGAGTCACAGCCCGCGCGACCGTTTCGCATCGCCTGTGTGGCCGCGCTCCGCGAGGTCAAGGGACATACGCACCTCCTCGCCGCCATCGAAACGGCGCGGAGCCGCGGCGTCGACGTGGAGTGCGAACTGGCGGGCGAAGGACCCCTGCGCGCTCGGCTGGAAGCGGAAATCCAGACCCGTGGACTCGAGCACAGCGTCCGGCTCCTCGGCGCCTGCCAGCGGGAGGAGATCCGCGCGCTGCTCCAGCGGTCGGACGCCATCGCGCTGACGAGCATCCTCGATTCGTCGGGGCGCCGCGAGGGCATCCCGGTCTCGCTGATGGAAGGGATGGCCGCTGGCCTGCCCGTGATCTCCAGCCGCCTGTCGGGGATCCCCGAACTCGTGACCCACGGCGAGTCTGGGCTCCTCGTTGACCCTGGCGACGAGGAAGGCCTGGCCCAGGCGATCGAAACGCTCCGCGCGGACCCGGAGCTCCGCCAGCGAATGGGTCGCGCCGGCCGCCTACGCGTCGAGCAAGACTTCGACCTCGCGGAGAACGCGGCGGCGCTCGCGGACAAGATTCGCGGGGCGATCCTCGCGGCGCGCTGACGGGCGGGACTACTTCTTTCCGAGCGCTCGCGCGCGCCGGAGGAGGCGCTTGGTCGCGACCCAGCCGGGCTCCAGCCTGGACCTGCGGACGGCCGCGCGAACGCGAACCCCGGTCGCGCCGAGGGCCAGCCGCACGCTGGAGCGATCGACCGCGCCGCTGTAGAGAGCCTGGGAACCGGTGGCGAAGCCTGACTTGTAGCGCTCGTCGCCGTGCCCCAGTTCGAGCACCTCGATCCCGCGTGCATGGCACTCGCGGATGAGGTGCAAGAGAAGCGACAGCCCGGGGGAATGGGCCGCGAACAGAGGCGCGTAGGTGGGAATCCACCAGTGCATGCGACGCTCGTCCGCCAGGCCGAAGTGGGCGGCCACCACGTGATCGCCAGCCCAGAGAACACTCATCCGACCGCGCCCATCGAGCTGCGCTGGATCCTCGCGATCGACGACGTCGTGGAGGCTCTGCACCGTGTCCGCAGCCCAGCCTTCCTGGAGAATATTGTAAGAACCCGAGCGAAGCCGCTGATCCGCCTTCCAGGCTAGGAGCTGCGCGAGGATTTCCCGGTCCTGATGGTCGTACTCGAAGCGGAGCGGCCCGATCTCCTTGGCCAGCTTTCGCTCCTTGCGCAGGGCCTGCTTGAGCTGGCTGGTACTCCCCAGGAGGCCGCCACTGCGCAACCCCTCGACCCCCTGGTCCGTCCGGATCAGGTGAGACGTGGTCTCCTCGAAGACGAACGACGGCGAGAGCACGTCTCGCTGCGGGCAGCGCCGGAAGCTCCAGGAGCGAAGACCCGCGCCGATCAGCATCTCCCGAAAGCCGCCCGGATCGAGGGCTCCCACGGGTCCGTGGACGTCGCAGAGGCGACCGCCGAGGGGCCGCGCTCTCCCGCGACCGCTGACGTGCACGGGCAGGAAGCGGCGCGGCTCGTCGCCGACGAATCCAACGATCAGGCGAACGTCGGGCCGCACGCTGGCCATCGTCGCCGCAAGGGTTGGGCCCAGGAATGGTGAGGCGAAGCCGCCGCGAACGTGCTGGTCCTGAAGCGCGGCCTGCCATGCCGCGCGAAGTTCGTGGGAGAGGGATTCGGAGCCCTTCAGGGCGAAGAGCCGGTAGCTGACTGGCCGTCCCGGGGACCCAGGCGACCTGGTGGGCTCAGCGGGCACAGGGCCTCCCGGGCTGCTATTGCAGCTCCGGGTGGTGGTCTCACCACCCGCGGCCAGATCCTGTGGTTCTTCCATGACGCCCGGGGGCGGAAGTCTACTTCACACGATCGTCACCGGCAGCCGCGCATACTCTTTCGCTAGCTCCGGCTGCTCATCGGGAGACTCTCGCGACCATGGGTGAACGCAGCACCGAGTCGGCCACGCGGGCGCCCCCGGCCGCGACCGCCAGCGTGCTCTGCCCGGGAAAGACGCTATCGCCGACGAGATGAAAGCCCTCCGGCAGCTTCCGCCCGAAGACCTCGCGGTACTGCCCCAGACCGGCGCGCCGCGGGATCCCGCCGACGAGCCCTTCGCTGCGCCCGGTCCAGCGCTCGAACGTCCGCGCCGAACCCGTGAACTCGCGGGCGACGCAGGTCCACTCCGGGGCCAGCTGCGCGATGGTCTCCCGCATCCGGCCCTGGACCGAATCCACGTACTCCGCTTTTTCGCCTTCGTCCATCGCTCGGATCTTGGGTACCGGGATGTGAGTGGAGACGGTCATGCGCCTGAGCCCTTGATCCACGGTCCCCTCGCCCCGCGCCCCGATCGAAACGAAGACGTGATTGCCTTCGAGTAGCGGACTTCCTGGATCTCGGACGAGCTCGAGGTGCCGCGCGCTCGGTCCCGCATCACGCGGCGGCAGGACGGTGCGAAAGAGCATCGCCGCGCTCCAGCCGTCCTCGACGCGCTTCGCCATCGAGGCGAGCATCGGGTCCCGTTCCAGGCCAGCGATGCGGGCCGCGTCCTGGGGTAGCGCGTTGAAGAGAACGTGCCTGGCGCTGAACGAATGGCGGCCCGCCTTCACGCTCCACGTTCCGTCCGGAAGGCGCAGGGCGCGCTTGACCGGCGCGCCGAAGTGCACGTCGGCGCCGAGGGCCTCGACCGCCCGCACCATCCCCCACGCCAGCTCGCCGATACCGCCCTTCACGTGGACCGCGCCGCGATGGTGATAGTCGAGGGCGGCCAGCGCGAAGGGCGCCTCCGCACCGCGCACGCCGCACTGCACCGTGATCTGGCACTGGCTGTCGAGCCAGAGAACGAGCGGCTCGAACTTCGTCAGCCCGAAGCGCTCCAGCACGCTCCATAGCGTTCGCCCCGCGAGCCTCGCCAGCGGCAGGTAGCGCGGCAAGCGCGCCGCGTGCCGTAGCACCTGAGAGGGCGTGAGCGGCGGCAGGAGCCGCAGATCGTCGAGCGTCGGCCAGAGCGCGGCGGCCACGCGTTCCTGGAGCCGGGCGAAGCGTCGGAGCGCCTGGACCGGCGCGCCGGGCAGGGCCTCGAACTGTTTCCAGAGAGCGGCTCGATCGCGACGGGCCTGAATCACGCCGAGGGGCGAGCGCAGCTCCAGAGGCGGATCCAGTCGCTCGTATTGAACGTCCATGGCGTGCCGCTCGATCCAGGTTCGAAAGAGCTGGCCCTCGTCGAAGCCCGAGAAGAGCGTGGCTCCACCCTCGAAGTGGTCGCCCTCGTGCTCGAAGGTGCAGGCGCAGCCGCCTGGGTACTGCAGCCGCTCGACGAGCGCCACCTTCGCGCCGTTTTCGGCGAGGTGCAGCGCGGCTCCGAGGCCGCCGAAGCCCATGCCGACGACCACGGCGTCGTAGCTCCTGGTCTCGGTCACGCGCCTGACACCGGAGACTGCAGCGCGGAGGCCCAGCGTACCACGAGCCATGCGATGAGGAGCCCGCGCGCCGTCCATGCCAGCGTACGAACGAGATTGCTGATCATCAGGCCCCGGTGCGCAGCGACATCGAAGCCGCCGCTCTCGAGGCGTCCGTGCTGGGGCACCGAGAAGAGTCCAGTATCTACCCAGGCGATGCCGAGCAGCAGAAGTGCCGCGAGCCATAGGCGCGCGTCAGTACCGGCCGGCGGATGGAGCCAGAGGTACACGGACCCCGCCAGCTCGGCGAGCATCAGAGGACCGACCACGAAGGTGATCCGGTGCATGTGCTGCTCGTGGTACTGCCGAAAGCCTGATTTCACGTACGCGAACAGCGGGTAGTGCACCACCTGGATGGTCCAGATCAGCCCGACCATCGCCCAGGTGACGGCGGCGTGGGAGATGAGAATCCAGGCGGCAGCCATCAGCGGGAGCGGACCGTGCCGAGCCCTCCGTCGACGCCGAGGATCTGCCCTGTGACGAACGACTGGGCGGGATCGAGCAGCCACTCGATGGCGCTGGCGACCTCGTCGGGCTGGCCGATGCGACCGAGCGGGTGCATGCCGCGGGAGGCTTCGAGCGCCTTCTCCGAGCCGGTGATGGATGCGGCGAGCGGCGTATCGATGAGCCCGGGCGCGACGACGTTGACGCGGATCCCGGCGCTTGCGTAGCTGGCCGCGGCCGAGAGCGCGAGGCCCTGCACGCCCGCCTTGGCGGCGGCGATCGCCTCGTGGTTCGGAAGGCCGGTGCGGGCGGCGGCGGTGCTCACGAGCACGATGGAGCCGCCCTCCTTGCGCAGCGCCTTGGTCGCGGTTTGCACGACCGCGAACGCGGTGCGCAGGTTCACGCGCACCGTCTGATCGAAGTCCTCGATCTTCATCATGTGCGCGGGCCGCAGGAGGATCGAGCCGACCGAGTTCACGATCCCGTCGAAGCGGCCGTGGGTCTCCAGGCAGAGATCGATCAGGGATTGAACGTCCGCGGGCTCCGCCGCGTCGATGCTCCGGAAAGGAGAGTCGACGCGGGACCCCAGCGCTTTCAGGCGCTCTTCGTCACGCGCACCGAGAACGATTTTCCCACCGCGGGCGTGGATCCGATCGACGAGGGCGGAACCGATCCCGCCCGTGGCGCCGAGCACGATGTAGGCATGTCCTTCCATGGGGCTCATTTCGCTGCGGCGCTGCGACCGGATGCGCGGGACGGCCTACGAATCCAGCGCGTCCTGGACCCCTTCCGGGGTGAGGGAATCGCCCCGACCGAGGACCTCCGTCACGTGCTCGAAAACGCGGGCGTCGGCCGCGCGCTTCTCCTCGGACCGCTTCTGGAGGCTCCGGAGCGGCATGGCGATGCGCTGATTTCCCTCCAGCTCCCCGGCGTGCCGCGCCAGGAACGCCCAGTAGAGGTGCGTGATCGGGCACGTCTTCTTCGGATGAAAGGCGCAGGCCCCGCAGAAGTCACTCATCCGGTCGATGTAGGCCGACCCGGAGACGTAGGGTTTGGTGGTCATCACCGAGCCCGCTCCGTAGGTTCCCATGCCGAGGACGTTGGGCTCGACGACCCAGTCGTAGGCGTCCACGTAGGCCGCCCAGAACCAGTCGGTGAGCTGGCGGGGCGAGAGATCCAGGAGCGTGCCGAGGTTCGCGAGCACCATGAGGCGCTCGATGTGATGGCCATATCCGCTTTCGAGAACCCGCGCGACCGAGAGGTCGAGGCAGTCGAGGCCGGAGCGTTCGCCCCAGTAGGCGGGCGGGAGATCCCGGGCGGATCCCAGAGCGCTCGGGGCGGCGCCGGCGTCCGCGCCGTTCTCCCATGCTTCACCGGTCCAGTGCTTCCAGCCCGCGTCGCCCTTCGGCTTCGACTCCCGCGGCGTCCCGTCGGGCAAGTCGCGGAAGCCGTCCGTGGCGCGGTGCACGTGCCGGACGAACTCGCGCCAGCCGAGCACCTGACGAACGAAGCCCTCCCGGCTCGCGATCGGTGCGTCGAGCTCCGCCACGTCCTTCACGACGTCGCGAGGGAGCAGGCGGCAGAGATGGAGCAGCGGCGAGATGCGCGTGTGGAAGAGGCTTGCTTCCTCGCGAGCCATGGCGTCCTCGAACGGGCCGAAGTATTCCATGCACTCCTCCAGCGCCCACTGCCACAGGCGATCGACCTGGCTCTTGCGCGTCGGCAGCGAAGCGGGATCGAGCTGGCCCGGATGGCGGGAGTACCGCGACTCGATCAGCGCTGCAACCTCGTCCTCGATGTCGCCGGGGCGAAAGCGCGGGACCTCAGGCGCAGGCGGATCGCCCGGCCAGCTCTCACGGTTGTCGCCGTCGAAGCTCAGCTGGCCGCCCTCGAAGTCCTTGCCGTCCATCAGGATCCCCGTACGACGTCGGACGGCGCGATAGAACCGATCCATGCGCCAGGGAGGCTCGGCGCCGGTCCCCTTCGTGAAGTCCTCGGGCGTGGTGAGCCAGGCCTCGTGGGGCACGGCCTCCAGCAACCCCTCCTTCACGAGTGGCTCCAGCTCATGGCGCAGCTCGCGCTCGGCGGGCTCCATGTGGACGAGCGTGCCGAGTTCCTTCGCGGCGCGCCGGAGCGGCTCGGCGTAGCCCTCGCCATCCTCGGAGACGAGGTAGCGCACCTCGACGCCGCGCTCGGCCTGCTCCAGGGCGAAGCGTCGCTGGTTCGCCAGGATCAGGAACAGCTTCGCCTTGTGGTAGGGCCGCCGCGCCGCCTTGGCCGGACTCTCGATCAGGACGATCCCGAGGTCGCGGGGCGTCGGCTCGGAGAGCGGACCGATGGAATCAGAGAGCTGATCGTAGGGTACGTAGATCCAGCGCCGATCGCGGCCGGTCTCGACGGACTCCAGCGCCTTCTTCAGTTCACGGCCGAAGACCTTCATCGTGCGTCCAGGGGCCCCCAGGGAGCGAAACGAGACCAATGCGTAGCTATCACTTCAAGAAGTTCGCTCGTCAGCGCGGACTGGACGCGGGGCGCCCGCGATGAGCCGTGGTCCACTCTTTCTCGGCGGTATGGGCCATTCCCTCGCCCGCCTCAGCCGCGCGCGCGCCACGAGCCGGTCGGAGGGGTTCGACGTCAAGGAGGTCCTCTATCCTGGCTTCGAGGGCCGCCCGCCCGCGGAGTCCCTCGACGCGTTCTTCGAGGCGGTGGAGCTCCAGGTCGACATCTATCGGCTTTCGCACAAGCATCCTCGGATCTACGCGACCGGCTTCGGAGCGCTGGTGCTCCTCGGCCTTCGGGCGCGTGCGAAGGTCAAGGATCTGCCCGCGGTCATCCAGGGGGCCGTCCCGTGGCAGTGGGCCCGCGAGGCGACCGGCGGCGACGGAGAGGCGGGGGAGCAGGCTCGCCTCAGCCTGACCGACCCTGCCGCCCAGGAGGCGTTCGTCCAGGCCCACCTCTACTCGCCGCTGGACGCGGCGGAGCGGAAAGCGTTCTTCAACGGCTTCGTGACCTGCACGGCGTTTCGGGATATCTATCGCTGGTTCGATAGCGGCTGGCTCGCGTCGCTGGAGGGCGAACTTGCGGCGAGGCCGCCCGCGATCGACGGCATCCGGGTCTGGCTCGGTGGTGAGGACGAGCTGATCGGCGAAGAGGAGCACCGCGCCGCCGAGCGAGCCCTGGGAGCCAGCTGGCCGATGGAGCGAGCGGAGACCTGGGGGCACTTCCCCTACATCGACGCGCCGGGGCCCTGGGTGGCGGCGATTCGCGCTTTGGGTGTCTGAACCGTCAGAGGCCGAACTGATTCCGGGCGGAGTCGTTTGGTTGGGATCAGGAGAGTTGCAACACTGCTGAAACGAACGGCAGTCCCCGCTGGCTCGATTCCATGGCCCGCCGATGGCGGCGGCCGTCTCCACCTTCTCCACCTGCAATCCACCCTCACCATGGGAATCTTCCAAGAGTTCAAAGAGTTCGCGATGCGCGGCAATGTCGTCGACCTGGCGGTCGGCCTCATCATCGGCGCCGAATTCGGCAAGATCGTCAACTCTGCCGTCAACGACCTCATCATGCCGCCGATCGGCAAGGCGCTGGGCGGGGTGAACTTCACCGATCTGAGGGTGTCGATCGGCGAGTCCGGGGCGGCGAAGGCGCTCGCCGCGGCCAAGGAAAAGGCTGCGGCAGCGACCGGTGACGCCGCTGAGTCCGCCGCGGCCGCGGTGGCCTCGGCCGAGAAGATGGTCGAGCAGTATGGCACCGAGCTGTTCATCAACTACGGCAGCTTCATCCAGAACGTCCTCAACTTCACGGTCATCGCCTTCGCGGTCTTCATGGTCGTCAAGGTCATGAACTCCATGAAGAAGAAGGAAGAAGCCGCGCCGTCCGCCCCGCCCAGGGAAGAGGTCCTTCTCACCGAGATCCGCGACCTCCTCGCCAAGAAGGCGTAGGACTCCGCAAGGATCCCGCCGCGAAGGCGCTCCGGACCTCGGTCCTGGGCGCCTTCGCGCGTATCATCTGATCCCATGGCCAGCCCGAACCACACCGAACCGCCGTTCATCGGCCGCAGCGACGAGCTGGCGGTCCTCGAGGAACTCGCGAACTCCGGCAAGCCGGAGATGTTCGTGCTCTACGGGCGGCGGCGGGTCGGGAAGACCGAGCTGCTCCAGCGCCTCTGCGGAGGCCAGCACCGCGCGGTCTACTTCCAGGCGGCCCAGGTCCGCGAGAAAGACAGCCTGCGCAGCTTCAAGGAAGCGCTGCGCGACGGACTTGGCGGCGACCCGCTGCTCGACGGGATCGAGTTCCCGGACTGGCCGACGGCGCTGGGCTTCGCCGCCGAGCGCGCGGGCGACCAGCGCTTGATCCTCGTGATCGACGAGTTCCCCTATCTCTGCGATTCGAGCAAGGGCCTGCCGAGCCAGATCCAGCAGTTCTGGGACATGAAGGGCAAGAAGTCGTCGATCATGCTCGTGCTCTGCGGGAGCCAGGTGTCTTTCATGGAGAAGGAGGTGCTCGCGGAGCGCTCTCCGCTCTTTGGCCGGCGCACGGGCCAGCGCCGCCTCGAGCCGCTGCGACCGACAGAAGCGATCGACTTCTTCCCGAACTGGAGCGTCCGCCAGGCGATCATGGCGTACGCAATCGTCGGCGGGATGCCCGCCTACCTGCGGCGTTTTACCGAGAACCGGACCATCACGGAGAACGTCGCCGCCGAGATCCTGCGCCCCGAGGGCTATCTGTTCGACGAGGTCCAGTTCCTCCTGCGCTCGGAGCTGACGACGCCGCACACCTACAACTCGATCCTCGCCGCCGTGGCGCGTGGCGTGCACCGAATCGGCGATATCGCCCTGCACGTGGGCGTCGACACCCCGACGGCGGGCAAGTACCTGCACGTGCTCCGCGAGCTGCGGCTCGTCGAGCGCGAGGTGCCGATCACCGACCCCGACCCGCTGCGTTCGAGGAAGGGGCGGTACCGCATCAACGATCGCTTCCTCGCGTTCCACTTCCGGCATCTGCAGCCGCACCTTTCCCTGGTGCACGCTGGCCGAGGCAAGCGCGTGCTGTCGGAGTTCGTCGAGCCGGACTTTGCGAGGCTCTTCGACGACGCGCGCCTCGACTTCATCCTCGACCACATGCAGCGGGACGCGGCGGAACTGGTCGGCGAGGAGATGGCCGAGGTTGGGCGCCACGAGGGTAAGTTCGTGCGCGCCGTCGGCCGGACCGTCATGGACCAGACGGTGGCGGCGATCGTCGTGCCCGAGGGCTCCAGGAGCACGGCCGCGCTCCAGGCCGAGCTCACGCACCTGCGCCAGGTCTTCGGCGATGAGCCGATCAAGCTCGTCTACGGGATCACCGACAGGCGCGAACGCCCCCTCGACGTGGAGCGCGTTCCCGAAGGAGAGCTGGTGTGACGGACAAGATCGAAGACGAGTTTCAGAACTACTTCGAGGCCGTCGGGGACGGTCCGGATCGCTGCTATCTCTGCCGGCGTACGCCCGCAGAGGTAAAGCACTTCTTCGGCTTCGACGAGGACGGCGAGCCGCTCGACGCGGCGGAACACGGCATCGAAGACATCGTCCTCGAGAAGATGGACATCATGAGCTACCGCGGCGTGCGCCCCATCTGCGCGGTCTGCCAGCTGAACATCGATGCGATCGCCTTGCTCGACGAGATGCCAATCCTACGTGAGCTGAGTCGTCAGATGCGCGAGGAGCGGGAGCGTCTCTGGCCGCCGCTCGAGAGCGAGTAGCCCTCGATGCCCACCAGGAAGAGAGAACCTTCGACGCCGATGCAAAAGCGGCTGGCGCGCTGGGGCGAGCAATTCGAGCTGAGCGGCTTTGCGAAATGGATCGCGCTGTCGGCCGCGCTCGGCGCGATCGGTGGCCTGGTGGCCGTCGTCTTTCACCTCCTCGTCGACCTCGCCACGGCCGAGCTGTTCGGTCGCGTCGCGGGGACGGTCGAAGGCGGAATCATGCCGGGGTCGAATCCCGCGCTCGTGCTGGTGGTGCCCGCGCTCGGCGGCCTCGGGGTCGGCCTGATCAAGAAATGGACGCGCTCCGAGAGCGACGGTGAGGGGGCGGAATCGGTGGTACGTTCCTTCCACCGCATGAAGGGCCGGGTCCGCAAGCGCGTGGCGAGCGTGACGACCATCACGTCGGCGCTGACGATCGGTTCGGGCGGTTCGGTGGGACAGGAAGGCCCGGTCGGGCAGATCGGGGCGAGCATCGGGAGCTCCCTGAGCACGGCGCTCGGCTTCTCCGACCGGGACAGGCGGCTCTTCCTGATGGCCGGCGCAAGCGCGGGAATCGGCGCGCTGTTCGGTTCGCCGCTCGGCGGGGCGCTCTACCTCCCCGAGGTGATGTACCGGCGCGAGGAGTTCGAGGGCGACGCGATCATCCCGTGCGTCGTTTCTTCGTCGGTGGCCTACGCCGTCTTCACGTCGATCCTGGGAGCGAAGCGGGCGATCGAGATCCCACCGGAGATCCTCCATTCCCTTCAGTTCGGGGGCCTCGCAGAGATCGGCGTCTACTTCGTTCTGGGCCTGCTCTGCGCTGTCCTGGGCGGGGCTTTCGTCGCCTCGGTGCGCGGCACGACGGCGTTCTTCGAGCGATCCAAGAGACTCCCCAGGGTGCTCCGTCCGATGGTCGGGGGCGCGATCATCGGAGTGATGGCGCTCTTGATCGGCCAGGTCACGCCGGGTCTTGGGATCTCGTTCGGCGGGTACGGCATCGCGGGCGCCGCGCTCCAGGGAACGGTGGCGGTACCGGTTCTCGCGCTCCTCCTCCTCTTCAAGATCGCAGCGACCGCCGTGACGGTCGGCTCGGGCGGCGCCGGCGGCGTCTTCGCGCCCGCTCTCACGATCGGCGCCATGCTGGGCGGCTTCGTGGGATTGGCGGGCGACCGTCTGTTCCCGGGCCTGAACCTGGACCCGGCGGCGTTCGCCCTCGTGGGAATGGGCGGTTTCTTCGCAGGTGTGGGAAAGACCCCGATCGCGGCCGTGGTGATGGTCTCGGAAATGACGGGCAACTACGCCCTCCTCGCGCCTCTGATGATCGTGTCCGTGGTCCACATGGCTTTCTCGACGGGCTGGTCGATCTACCCCTCCCAGGTGAATCGCCCCCTCGACTCCCCGGCTCACACGGGCGACTACATCGTGGATGTCCTCCAGAGCCTGAAGGTCTCGGACATCCTGGACCAGGCCTCGACCCCGACCCTGATCCCCGAGCACACCACCCTCCGCCGCACGATGCAAATCGTCTCGAACGCGCGCGACACGCACTTCCCGGTGGTGAACCAGAAGAACGAACTCGTAGGCATCTTCTCCCTGAGCGACCTGCGCCGCATCTTTCTGGAGCACGAGGCCCTGGACGTGGTGATCGCAGGCGACTTCATGCGAGACCAGGTCGCCACCATCACCCCCAACGACTCCCTGCACGACGTCCAGCGCCTCTTCACGAGAAGGGCCGTCTCCGCTCTCCCAGTAGTCTCCCCAGAAAACCCCCGCCAGGTCCTCGCCCTCCTCCGCAGAAACGAAGTGGGCCGAGCCTACTCCGACCGCCTCCAATCCCTCAAGGACACCCCCCCCTGACGCGACACAAACGGACCAGGTCCGTCCATTCCGGAACGTCTGCACCTGGTCCGTTCATTCCGGAATGAACGGACCAGGTGCAAACGTTCCGGAATGGACGGACCTGGTCCGTTTGTATCGGAATGGACGGACCTGGTTCAAACGTTCCGGTAGCGGCGCTCCTCTCTCCAGCAGTAGAGCGTTGGGACGACGAAGATCGTGATCAGGGCGATTAGCATGCCGCCCACCGAGGGGATGGCCATCGGCACCATCACGTCCGAGCCCCGGCCGGTCGAAGTCAGGACCGGGAGTAGGGCCAGGGTCGTGGTGGCGGTGGTCATCAAGCAGGGGCGGATGCGGCGCTTGCCGGCCTCCACCACGGCTTCGATCACCTCCGAGCGCGTTCTGCAGTCCGAGGCCTCCAGGCGCTGGCCGATGTAGGTCGCCATCAGGACGCCGTCGTCCGTCGCGATCCCGAACAGAGCCAGGAAGCCCACCCAGACCGCCACGCTCAGGTTCTGCACATCGATCTGGAAGAGCTCGCGCAGGTCCACCCCCAGCACACTCACGTCCAGGAACCAGCTCTGGCCGTAAAGCCACAGCATCAGAAAGCCGCCCGACCACGCCACGAACACCGCGCTGAACACGAAGCCGGTCACCGACACCGAGCGGAACTGCAGGTAGAGGATCATGAAGATCACGAACAGCGCCAGCGGCAGCACCACCCGTAGCTTCGCCGACGCTCTCTGCTGGTTCTCGTAGGTACCCGCGAAGCGATACGACACACCCGCAGGCAGCGAGTACTGCCCCGAGGCGATCGCCTCCTTCAAGTACGCCTGCGCGTCCTCCACCGCGTCGACCTCCGCCACACCTCGCTCGCGATCGAACAGCACATACGCGACGAGGAACGTCTCCTCGCTCTTGATGTTCTGCGGCCCCGGCGTGTACCGGATCTCCGCAATCTGGCCCAGCGGGACCTGCGCGCCGCCCTTCGTCGGCACCAGGATCCCCTCCAGCGCCTCCAGGTCATCCCGCCGCTCCCGCTGGTACCGCACCCGAACCGGATACCGCTCCCGTCCCTCGACCACCTGCGTCAGCTCCTTTCCACCGATCGCCACCTCGATCACGTCCTGCACGTCGCGCACGAGCAGCCCATACCGCGCGATCGCCTGCCGATCGATATCGATCTCGACATAGGGCTTCCCGATCAATCGATCCGCAAACACCGTCGCCGGCCGCACAGAAGGCACTTCTTTCAAGAGCTCCTCGAACTCGAGCGCCACCTCCTCGATCGTCTCCAGATCCGGCCCGTAGACCTTCACCCCCATCGGCGCGCGCATCCCCGTCTGCAGCATGATCCGCCGCGTCTCGATCGGCTGCAGCTTCGACGCCGTCGTCATCCCCGGCACCGTCGCCGCTACCTCGATCGCCTTCCAGATATCGTCCTCGCTCTGGATCTCATCGCGCCATTGACGCACGAGCTCACCTTCCTCGCCCCGCCGGTACTCATCCTTGTAGGTGATCACGGTCTCGACCATCGAGATCGGCGCCGGATCCAGCGCGCTGTCCACGCGCCCGATCTTCCCGACCACGTCCTCGACCTCGGGAATCGCCCGAATCAACCGATCCTGCTGCTGCAAAAGGTCGAACGCCTCCCCGATCGAAGCGTGCGCCATGGTCACCGGCATCAAGAGGAACGACCCCTCGTCGAGCGAGGGCATGAACTCCTTCCCGAGCCCTGGAAACGCACGCGCCATCGACCGCGCGGGCGCCGTGCCCATGACAGATCCAGGCAGCACGGACCCCGCCACGCGCTCGAACCCGAGCCACGCGAAGCTCCCGAGCAGCACGATCGCCGCGGGCAAGCTCAAGAAGACCAGCTTGTTCCCGAGGCACCACCTGAGCACCGGCTCGTACACCCAGACCACCACCTGGAACAGCAGCAGCACGGCCGCCAGCGACCCCAGCGCGAAAACCAGGTTCCCCACCGCGCGTTCCGGCCCGAGCGGCTGCCACAGCCGCGCCAGCAGCACCCCGACCATGACCGCCACCACGAGGCTCGACCAGCGCGACACGCTCTCCGGCAAGCGCGGCCACCGCCGCTTCGGACCGGAAGCCACCTCATCCCGTCCGCGCCCGAGCAGCAGATGCGCCACCGCCGGAATCACCACGAGCCCGACGACGATCGACGCGATCAACGCAAACGACTTCGTGTAGGCGAGCGGCTTGAACAGCTTCCCCTCGGCCCCTTCCATCGTGAACACCGGCAGAAAGCTGATCACGGTCGTCAGCACCGCCGTCAGCACCGCGCCGCTCACCTCCGACGCACCGCGAAACACGCTCGCCAGCCGCTCGCTCCGCGTCTCCCCTTCCTTCACCTCCTTCAGGATGTTCTCGGTCAGCACGATCCCAACATCCACCATGGTCCCGATCGCAATCGCGATCCCCGACAGCGCCACGATGTTCGCATCGACCCCAAACACCTTCATCAGGCCAAAGCAAAGCAGCACCGCCAGCGGCAACAACCCCGAAATCAAAGCCGCGCTTCCGAGATGACCGACCATCACGAGCACCACGATCACGGTCACGAGGATCTCGAGCAGCAGCGCCTCGTTCAACGTTTCGAGCGTCTCGTAGATCAGCCCCGACCGGTCGTAGAACGGCACCACTGTCACCCGCGAAACCGTCCCGTCGTCCAGCGTCCGACTCGGAAGCCCCGCGGCGATCTCCTCGATCTTCGCCTTCACGCCCTGGATCACCGCCAGCGGGTTCGCCCCGTAGCGCACCACCACGACGCCGCCCACGGCCTCGGCCCCGCCCTTGTCGAGTGCGCCTCGCCGCAGCGCCGGCCCGCGCTGCACGGTCGCCACCTGCCGCACGGTGATCGGCACGTTCTCCGCGCCTCCGACGACGATGTCCTCGATGTCCTCCAGGCTCTCGATGAAGCCCAGACCCCGCACCACGTACTCGGCGCGGTTCACCTCGATGGTCCGCGCGCCGACATCGACGTTCGACGCTTTCACCGCGCGGAACACATCCGCCAGCGCCACGCCGTTCGCACGAAGCGCATCCGGGTCCACGTCGATCTGGTACTCCTGGACGTACCCGCCGATGGACGCCACTTCCGACACGCCCTCGACGCTCGACAGCGCGTACCGAACCTGCCAGTCCTGGATGCTCCGGAGCTCCTGAAGGTCCCAGCCGCCGACAGCCTTGCCATCTCTCCCGAGCCCCTCCAACGTGTACCAGAACACCTGACCGAGCGGCGTCGCGTCCGGGCCGAGCTGCGGCTGCACGCCCTCCGGCAACGTCCCCGAAGGCAGGCTTCCGAGCTTCTCCAGCAGCCGGCTGCGCGACCAGTAGAACTCGATGTCGTCATCGAAGATGACGAAGATCGACGAGAAGCCCATCATCGAAGAGCTGCGGATGCTCTTCACGCCGGGCACGCCGAGCAGCGCGACGGTCAGCGGATAGGACACCTGATCCTCCACGTCCTGCGGCGAACGCCCCGGCCAGCCCGTGAAGATGATCTGCTGGTTCTCGCCCGTATCCGGGATCGCATCCACCGGCACGGGGTCGCGCACGACGCCGCGGACCTCCCAGTCGAATGGAGCGACGAGCACGCCCCAGCCGACGACGAACGCGACGAGTAGCGCGACGACGAGCTTGTTCTCCAGGAAGAACGCCATCCCCGTGGCGAGCGCTCCCTTCGGCTCCAGCGGTTTCAGCCTGGCCACCATCTAGCGCACCGACCCGTGGTCATGGCCGGAGGCTGTCATGGTCTCGCGCACCACGCCGCACCGCAGCATCGACGCCCCGAAGTACGGATTGTCGATCACGTCGCCGACCTGCAGCCACGCGGCACCCTTGTCGTCGAACGCCATCGGACAGTACGCTTCGCTGAGGTCGGCCTCGCGCGCGTGCCCGAACTCCCGCGCCACCGTCAGCATCGCCTTCGACAGGTCCTCGAAAGGCACGCGGAGCGCGTCGATACCGTCGGTCGCGGCCATCTTCCGATACGCGTCGTCGATCGCGCGCTGCTCTTCGACCCAGAGCGTCCGCGGCCCTGCGCGCAGCCCCGCCGCCGACACAGCGGCGAGCGCCTCCGGCACCAGCGACAGCGCGGTCCGCGCGGCCGCCTCGTCGTCATCGGCCAGCGCGGCCTGAACATCCAGGTACGCGCCGTACAGCCCATCGAGCGACTCCCGAAAGAGATCCACCTCCGGCCCCTTCAGCTCGCGCCGATCCCCGGGCTCTGACATCATGCTTGGCTTCGCGCGGATCTGCATCGCGCTGTCGAGGCGAAACGCGCCTTGCATCACGACGCGCTCGTTCTCCTCGAGTCCTTCCAGCACCAGATATTCGTCACCCGCACGCGGCCCGAGGACCACCTCGCGCCCCTCGTACGTGGGATCTTCGCGCCCGGGTACCTCGACATACACGACGGCCCGCCGCCCGGTCACAAGCGCCGCGCTCGTCGGGATCACGAGCGGCTTCTCCGTCCCGGACTCGACGCCTTCGACGAGCCCCAGCTCCTCCGCAGGAACGAGGTCCATCCCGCAAACATCGCACACCCCCGGGCCATCTTTGACGATCTCCGGATGCATCGGGCTGACCCATTTGCCCGCGAGGTAAGGATCGAGCACCCGCCCCTTGGCGCCGATGCGCGAGTTCGCCACCGCGCGAATGAACATCCCCGGCTTCAAACGCCCGCCCGAGTTGTCGATATTCACGCGCACCTTGGCGGTCCGCGTCGTCTCGTCGATGAACGGATCGATGAAGGAGATACGCCCTTCCAGGGTTTCGCCCGGCAGCGCCTCGACCTCGACGAGCACCGGCTGGCCATACCGCAGCCACGCAAGATCCTGTTCGTACGCATCGAGCCGGAGCCAGAGCTGCCCGAGGTCTGCGATCTGATAGATCTCGGTCCCGGTCGAAACGTACGCGCCCTCTTCGACGAGCTTCTTGGTGACCACGCCAGTGGTCGGCGACGTCAGCGTGATCTCGTCGCTGGCCTTGCCGCTCGCCTCGATCACGTCGATCTGGGCCTTGGTAAGCCCCCACAGCCCCAGCTTCTCGCGCGCGCTCCGATAGGAGGCGCGGGTGCTCTCGGCGAGGAATTCGCTGGACTCCGTCTCGGCCGAATCGACGCGTGCCTTGGCGCCGATGAGCTCTTCCTGGGCGCTCAGGAGTGCCGGGCTATACAGCGAAACGAGGTGGTCTCCTTCGTTCACCCGCACGCCCGTGTAGTCGACGAAGAGCCGCTCCACGCGCCCTGCCACCCACGCGGAGATCGTACGCACCGCGGTCTCGTCGAAGTCGACCTTGCCGGACATGCGAACGGGTCGCGTGACGTTCTTGCGCCGGACGGCGACCGTACGAATTCCCGCCAACGCCTTCGCGGACTCGGTCATCTGCAGCACGCGCGGATCGTCGTCCCCGCCGGCCACCATCGGCACGAGATCCATCTCACAGATCGGGCAGGGACCTAACTCCGGGAGCTGGATCTGCGGATGCATGGGACAGGTCCAGAGCGCGGGCGCGGATTCGACCTTGCCCGCTTCAGCGTGCGCATGTCCCGCGTGCTCGTCCATGCCCGCTGCGCGTGTGTCCCCGCTTCCCTGCGAGCAACGGCCCGCCGCGAACAGCGCAGCCGCGCCAGCCGCCAGCGCCAGTCCTTGAATCAACTTGCTCATGAGTCCTGTCCTCCGGTGATCTCCAGGAGGCGTGCTCGCCCCTGGAGGTAGTCGTGGATCGCGCGCCGGTAAATGAGTTCGAACTCGAGGAGCGCGCGCTCCGAGTCGAGGAGATCGAGAACGGTGGCGCTGCCCGCGCGATAGGCGGTCGTGGTCAGCTGCACGGCTTCACGCGCGCGCGGCAATAGCGAGTCGCGGTAGAGTCGCGTGCGTCGCGAGGCGTCGTGGAACTGGAAGACGACCTCCTCGAATTCGGCGCGGATCGAGGAGCGCGCCGCCTCGAGTTCCGCCTGCACGGCCCGAATACCATGATCGGCGCGGCGGCGCTCGGCCGCGTAGCGCCCTTGCCAGACGGGAAGCCCGACGGTCGCGGTCAAGAGCAGCGGGTCGTCGCCGCTCCCCCGGGTGGAACCGTTGACCGCATCCCCGGTCTGGATGTAGTTGAACCCGATGCTGAGATCGGGCCGCCCGGCGAACTCCGCGAGGTCCTGAACGCTGCGCGCGACGCGGAGCTTTTCGTGCAGCGTGCGAATGCGCGGGTTCTCTTCGAGCGCGCGCGCGAGGAGCGCGTTGCGATCGAGCGCATCCCCTTCATCGAACGCCTGCTGCTGCGGCAGTGGAAGGAGCCTCGAGTCCGCTGGCGCGAGGTTCATGGCGTCGCCGAGGCGAGCGGAGAGGACGCGCCGCCGCTCCTGCACGCGCTGGAAATCATCCTCGAGCCGACCGATCTCGACCTGAATCCGCAGCAGATCCTCTTGCCCCGCCCCTGCTCGAACGCGTGCCTGAACCACGGGCTCGAGTCCGCGAACGAGCTCCAGAACGCTGCGAGTGATCTCGATCTCCTTCCCGAGGAACGCGTAGTCGTGAAACGCGGTGGCCACGCGCGTGGCGACCTTCCAGCGCTCGGCATCCATTTCCGCGCGAAAAACATCCGCCTTCCGCGCCGCGACGCGCGCGCGAGCGTCGAGCGTTCCCGGCCACGGAAACGCCTGGCTGATCCCAAGTGTCCGCCGCTGGGGCCCGGTCCGGGTCTGAACCTCCTGGAGGAACTCGCCGTAGCTCAGCTTGGGGTCGGGCAATCCGGACTGAACCCCGACATCCTCGGCCGCGGCGCGCCAGCGCTCGAACGTAGCTTCGAGTCCGCGATGGTGAACGACGGCATACGCGATGTAGGCGTCGAGATCTGCGTCGGCGTAGAGCGACTCGACGCCCGGTTCCGTTTTGACGCTCGCCCATTCCTCGCGAACCTGTGCCGCGAGAAATTCAGAAGCCGATTCGGCCACGGGCCGGGAGTCGTAGGAGGCGGCGCAGCCACACAGGAGCGCAGCCACCGAGAAAGAGCCCGAGCGCAAGCGCTCGTTCCAGAGAGACATGGGAGTCCAGGGTCAACGGACAAGAGAAAACGAACCAACGCGCCACCCGCGCCAGGCGCGAGGGCAACGAACGATCCCGTCGTCTCTAGATCCGGTAGACCCGTGTGAAGTCGATCAGTACGCGCGGAGGCGGATCAGGCGCGCGCGCCCTCACCCTCACGTGAGCCAACCCTTCGACGACACGCAAGTCCGCGTCGTGGAGCACCTGAAAGCCAGGCGCAGCGAGAACCCAGGCCCCGGCCACGATCTCCCGCTCCAGTTCGGGGACTCCGCTGACCAGAAGGGCGACGCAGGGCCCGGTCAATGGCACCTCACCACAAAGGCAAGCCCCGCCGTCACCGTGAGAACCCTCGTCCCCACTTCCTCCGCAGCAACCGCCACATCCCGCGTCGGCCACGGCGCAGCAAGAACACCCCGCCCCGGAGTCCAGATCGAGCCCACCCCCCTCGCCATGGAGGCGAGCAGGAATCGCCACCTGAAGGAGGGCGAAGAGCAGAAGGATGAGGAGGCGGGTGATCAAACGAGGGAGGTCTCCGACCCCATGAGACTCCATCGGCCCTTCCCGGTCAAAAATCACCCCCTCCCCCTCAAACCCTCCCCCAGGCGACACAAACGGACCAGGTACATCCATTCCGGAACAAACGGACCAGGTCCGTTTGTTCCGGAATGGATGTACCTGGTCCGTTTGTTCCGGAATGGATGTACCTGGTCCGTTTGTGTCGCCTGGGGGAGGGGTTGTGGGGCTCGCGTTCCCGGGGACTGGGGTTCACCGGGGAGGGGAGGCGGGCTAGGATCTTCGTGCGCCTGGCCCTTCTAGCCTTGCGCTGCACATTACCTGAATTGAGAGGGGCTTCGGGCCCCGCCTTGCGATGTACGACCCCCAGATGGTTCAGCCCTTCCGTGACGAATTGACCTCGATTGGCGTTCAGGAGCTCCTGACCGCCGAGGACGTGGATTCGGCCATGAAGCAGCCGGGCACCACCCTCGTCTTCGTCAACTCCGTCTGCGGCTGCGCCGCAGGTTCGGCTCGGCCGGGCCTCCGGCTCTCCATGCTCGAGGGCAAGAAGCCCGACCGCGTCGTGACGGTTTTCGCCGGCATGGAGAGGGAAGCCACCGAGCGCGCTCGCGAGTACTTCAAGCCGTACCAGCCCAGCTCGCCCCAGATCGGCCTCATGAAGGACGGTCAGCTCGTCCACATGATCCAACGCCACGACATCGAAGGTCAAGGCGCCGATTCGGTCGGACGCAGCCTCGCCGAGGCCTACGCCAAACACTGCTAATCGATCCCATGGATGCGGATCCCATCGCGCTCGCCGAATCGTTCCTCCAGGAAGCGGTCTACCGCTCCCGCGGCGACCAGGCGGGCGCGACCCTGCTCAGCGCGGGCAGCGCCAGCTGCGGCCTCGGTGAGAAACCCAGCGTCGTCCTCGACCTCTCGCCCCGCGCTGAGGAGCTCTACGCCAAGCTCTTCGGCGACCGAGCGGTGGAGCTGGACTCTTTGAAGGACGTGATGGCCGCCTGGGTCAAGCGCCAGGATGCCCTCGACCGCAAGCGTAATCACTTCCTGAAGGACTTCAGGAACGCCCACGGCTTCGACCGGAACGGCTACTCCGAGGAGCAACTTGAACTGTTCGAGTCCGGGCTGGACGCCATCAATGGGGAAATTACCGAGGCGCGGCATGCCGCCGCCGAGGCCCTTCTGCGGGCCGGATCAGGCTCAGCCCGATAGGCCCACGAGGAGCGTCAGGGCACAGATCGTGAAGAGCACGATCTGAGGAAGATGGCTGATCTGGCGAGGCACCGAAACAGGGCGCTCAGAGGGGTCAATCGGTTGATTCAGCATATACAGGGAGAGTCGACGACCGGGGGGGGGGAGAGTGGAGAGTCTCGGACCGTCAGGAGCAGTTTGGCGCAGCACGCCCATACGTGGGCGACGAACCGCGCATTGCTCTACATATGAGGCATCTTGGTGCATCACGCTGAGACCCCAGGGCCCCTGGTCGAGATTTTTCCCGTCGCCTTGAAACCCGCTTCATCTCTCCAGGTGCGGGCAATGCCGGCAACGGTTGTTGCAGCATGGGCGCCCCCAGAGCGTCGCCGCCGTCATCACCCAGAGCCCCGTCGACGGATCCTCGTAGAGGGGTAGTCCCGCCGCCATCGCAGCCTCATGTCTCTGGCAGACCTCGTCGTAGCCGCGGGCCCCAGGGCTGAGCCGGTCCGGATGCGGCAGCCGCAGATCGTCCGGAAGCGGCCCGGATCCGGCGGCTCCTTTCTTGCTGGAGGAAGGCATGGACCGGAATTGAATCCGGCCCAGCGCCGCCATGCGGCCAGGACCCCTCGAATCTCACGCTTTTCGCGAAGGGAACCGCGCCACCGGCTCACCAAGCCGCCATGCAAGCCCCACTCATCACCGCCCTCGCCGCCTCGCTGAGCCTCGGCGCCACCCACTCCGACGACACGGTCAAGCTCCAGCTCGCCCCGACCTCCGGCACGGTCAGCACCTACGCCGTCGAGATCCTTCGCACCATCCAGGGCGGCGACCTCCAGGTCGTCATGAACGGCAACGAGGTCCCCGCCCAGTTCCTCCCGAAGCTCGAGTTCGAGTTCACCGCCAGCACGACCGCCACCGTCACGGATCACTTCCTTCCCGGCGAGAACGACATCACCGGCCCCTGGCGCAAGCGCACCCTCGAAGACCTCACCAGCGCCTTCGACATGAGCCTCACCTACTCCGGCGAGACCACCGACTTCGCCGCCGAGGCCTCCAGCCCCCTCGACGACCAGCCCTTCCTCCTGGGCCTCGACGAAGACGGCGAAGTCGTCGCCCGCTGGGCCGATCCGGAGTCCAAGCTGGACGACGAGTTCCTCGCCCGCGTTCGCCCCGAACTCCACCTCGAGGGCCTCCTCCCGGATGAGCCCGTCGCCATGGGCGCCACCTGGGAAGCCGACGCCTCCGCCGTCGCGGCCATCCTCGACTTCAGCGAGTCGCTCCCCTGGAACTGGCCCTCCGACGCCGCCGAGAACGTCCCCGGCCCCGCCAGCAACACCTACGAAGGCACCCTCGAACTCACCGTCATCGACCTCCGAACCGAGGACGAAACCGTCTTCTGCACGGTTTCGCTCTCCGGAGACATTGTCGAGACAGGCACCCGCGCGACCGACCTCGCCCAGGTCCCCGTCGCCGACGGCACCGCCACCGAGACCACCACGACCACGTTTACCGTCGAAGGCGAACTCGTCTGGAACGTCACCGCCGCACACCTCGCCTCCTTCGAGCTGAAGGGCGAAGGCGAAGGCGAGCAAGCCACCGTCAAGGATCCCGGCCAGCCCGGCCCCGACTACAGCTCGACGACCCGGCACAAGGCGCAGCTCGAGATCCAGGTGAAGTGAGGACCCGGCCGGGTGAAGCCCGCTTTTCCCGGGCGAGCTTCACGCGCTGCCGGTCCAATGGTGAGCCACGACCCGGTGGCGGCGATCGCCGGGGCTATCCTGCCCTCCCCCCCGCGCCCCCCCACCCCTGAATCCCAGCCCTCACCGCCATGCTCCACACCCTCGCTCTCCCGTTCGCCCTCGCACTCCTCGCTCAGCCCGCCGCGACCTCCGACGACGGCGCCATGGACTGGACCGGCGTCCTCGACGAGGCCAGCTTCGCCGCCCTCCACGAGCTCACCGACGCCGAGGCCCCCGCCCTCACCGGCGAGGCCGTCGAAGTCGGCGGCATGGACTGCTACCTGAGCCGCCCCGAACTCGGCACCTCCCTCGGCGCCGTCATCGTCATCCACGAATGGTGGGGCCTCAACGACCATGTGAAGCACTGGACCGACCGCCTCGCCTCCGATGGCTACACCGCCCTGGCCGTGGACCTCTACGGCGGCGTCGTCGCCACCGATCGCGAGGGAGCCATGAACGCGATGCGCTCCGTGAAGAAGGACGAGGCGATCAAGAAGCTTCTCGCGGCCCACGACTACCTCACCGATCCGAAGGGCACGGTCCAGGCCGAGCGCACCGCGTCGATCGGCTGGTGCTTCGGCGGGCACTGGTCCCTGGAGCTCGCGATCGCCGAGCCCGAACTCGACGCCGCCGTCATCTACTACGGCCAGCTCGTCACCGAGCCCGAGGAGCTGAAGCCCATCGAGGCGAAGCTGCTCGGCGTCTTCGGCAACGAGGACGGCTCGATCCCGCCGGCCGCCGTCGCTGCGTTCAAGGACGCCATGAAGGCCGCGGGCAAGGACCTGACGCTGCGCCAGTACGACGCCGCCCACGCCTTCGCGAACCCCTCCAGCGGGCGCTATGACGCCGAGAATGCGGCCAAGGCCTGGCGCGAAACGCGCGGCTTCCTCGTGGAGAACCTCTGGCCCGAGCAAGCGGAAGGCTCCTTCGGCTCCAAGAAGCGGAAGCTCGAGGGCTGGGTGCCCGGGGGCTGGGAGCCGATGGAGGTCGGTCAGTTCAGCGCGGCCGCCTACCAGGTCGGCGCGGACTCGAAGTGCACCGTGACGTTCCTGGGGGGCGATGGCGGCGGTGTGCTGCCGAACTTCAAACGCTGGAACATGCAGATGGGCACGCCGGAGATGACCGAGGAGGAGCTGGCGGAGCTTCCGCTCCTGCCCGTGCTCGGAACGCTGGCCCCGACGATGCACGTGGAGGGCAGCTACACGCCCATGGGCGGTGAGAAGGTGAGCGACGCAGCGCTCGTCGGGACCATCGCGACCCTGGATGGGGAGTCGGCGTTCGTGAAGCTGATCGGCCCCGCCGACGAGGTCAACGGGGCGATCGCGGAGTTCACGGCGTTTTGCCGCAGCATGCGCTGAGCGGGCGCCCGGGCGCCCGGCAGTCCTCTCAGCGGTAGTACTCGCCGTAGAAGGCGATCGACTGGCTCTCATCGCCACCGAACCAGCCGCGTCTCCCCGTGGTGGCGCGGCGCTGCTTGCCCTGGCCGAGGGTGGAGCTGTCGTCGGGCTGAGCGGTCCGATCCTCGCCGTTGGTGCGCTCGGGCTCGAGGGTCATGGGCTCGGTTTGCTCGCGGCTGCGGAGTGTGTTGCTAGCGGAATGATTCATGGCTTGCCTCGGGTGTTCGGGCGCGGATGCGTGATCCGCGCGGTCAGGTTCGGGGAGAGATGGCGAGGTCAAGGTGACGGCCCTGGGTAAAGCGAGGATGTAGGTCCGATGGAAAGCCCCCAGGGCCTTCCACCGTGCGTCTCGCCGTCCAGGGGAGCTCGCTGCCCGGATCTACTGAGAATGTGCCCGATCATTCAGCGTCGTGGGGCGCATGGCGCGGTTGTCACGGAGACACCGGACCACCGATTGCCGCCGCGGCCCCGTCAGCCTACCTTGGCTGACATAATGGCCATCTTCACGTCCGCATCCGAGCCCGTCGCCCCCTACAAGCCCAAGCATCCGATCCGGATCGTGACGGCTGCGTCCCTCTTCGACGGGCACGACGCCGCCATCAACGTGATGCGTCGGATCCTCCAGTCCTCGGGGGCGGAGGTGATCCACCTCGGCCACAACCGCTCGGTGGCGGAAATCGTGAACTGCGCCATCCAGGAGGACGCCCACGGGATCGCGCTCACGTCCTACCAGGGCGGCCACGTCGAGTACTTCAAGTACATGGTCGAGCTCTTGGCGGAGCGCGGCGCCGACATCAAGGTCTTCGGCGGCGGCGGGGGCACGATCCTGCCCGACGAGATGGAGGAGCTGCACGCCGCGGGCGTCGCTCGCATCTACAGCCCCGATGACGGCCGCGCCATGGGCCTCCAGGGGATGATCAACGATCTGCTCTCCCAGTGCGACCGCGTGGCCGAGGGCCAGCTCAGCGTCGACGCGGCCCTCGCGCTCCTCCCCGGCCGCGACCCGCGCGCCATCGCGCGACTGATCTCCGCCGCCGAGAACGAGCCCGGCGCCGCCGACACGATCCGCGCCGCCCTCGGCGAGCTGCCTGGCAGCGCGACCACGCCGGTCCTCGGCATCACCGGCACCGGTGGCTCCGGCAAGTCGAGTCTCGTCGACGAGCTGGTCCGCCGCTTCCTACGGGACCAGCCCGAGAAGACGATCGCGATCCTGAGCGTCGACCCGAGCAAGCGCAAGACGGGCGGCGCCCTCCTCGGTGATCGGATTCGCATGAACGCGATCGACGACGAGCGCGTCTACATGCGGAGCCTCGCCACCCGCCAGGCGAACCTCGCGCTCTCCAAGCACGTGCAGTCCGCGATCGATATCGCGAAGGCGGCCGGCTTCGACCTCGTGATCGTGGAAACGAGCGGCATCGGCCAGTCCGACACCGAGATCACGGACCACAGCGACACGAGCCTCTACGTGATGACGGCCGAGTACGGCGCCGCCACGCAGCTGGAGAAGATCGACATGCTCGATTACGCCGACATCGTCGCGATCAACAAGTTCGACAAGCGCGGCAGCCTCGACGCGTTCCGTGACGTGAAGAAGCAGGTCCAGCGTGCGCGCGATCTCTGGGATGCGGACCCGAACGACATGCCGGTCTACGGCACGATCGCGAGCCAGTTCAACGACCCGGGTACCAACCGTCTGTACATCGCCCTGATGGAGGCGATCGTCGAGAAGACAGGCGCGCCGCTGAAGCCGCACAAGGAGGACCTCGTCACCGAGGATCACGACGAGCGTTCGGTCATTCCCGCGGATCGCGTGCGCTACCTCGATGAGATCAAGGAGAGCGCGGCTCGCTATGACATGTGGGTGGAGCGACAGAGCGATATCGCGCGTCAGCTCTTCAACCTGCACGGCTCGGTTCTCGCCCTCCGGGGCCAGAAGCCGACCCTCGACGTTCTCCCGGAACTCACCGCCACCGATTCCGATCTGCCTGCCGTCGTCGCGCTGATCGAGCGCTACCAGGAGCTCAAGACCGAACTCGATGGCCGCGCCGTCAAGTCGCTCTCGGAGTGGCCCGCCCTGCGCGAGCAGTACAGCGGCGACGTGTTCGAGTTCACGGTCCGCGGGAAGGTGCTGTCCCAGCCGCTCACGACCACCAGCCTGAGCGGCACGAAGGTCCCGCGCGTGGCGCTCCCTCGCTTCCAGGACTGGGGCGAGATCCTGCGCTGGCGTTCCCAGGAGAATCTGCCCGGCTCCTACCCCTACACCGCGGGCGTTTTCCCCTTGAAGCGCCAGGGCGAGGACCCCGCGCGCATGTTCGCCGGGGAGGGCGGCCCGGAGAGAACGAACCGCCGCTTCCACTACGTCTCGAAGGGGATGCCCGCCGCGCGCCTCTCCACGGCGTTCGACTCGGTGACCCTCTACGGAGAGGACCCGGCTCCGCGCCCGGACATCTACGGAAAGGTCGGGAACTCGGGCGTCTCGATCGCCACGGTGGATGACGCGAAGAAGCTCTACAGCGGCTTCGACCTCTGCTCACCGAGCACCTCGGTGAGCATGACGATCAACGGCCCGGCGCCGATGATCCTCGCGTTCTTCTTCAACGCGGCGATCGACCAGACCTGCGAGAAGTACATCCGGGAGCACGGCCTCGAGGCCGACGTCGAAGCGGCCTTCAAGGCGAAGTACGACGACAAGGGCCTCGCGCGCCCCTCGTACCAGGGCGAGCTGCCCGAGGGCAACGACGGCCTGGGCCTGATGCTCCTCGGTCTCTCGGGGGACGAGGTCCTGCCCGCCGACGTCTACGCGAAGCTCCGCGCCGAGACCCTCTCCACCGTTCGAGGCACGGTCCAGGCGGACATCCTGAAGGAGGACCAGGCCCAGAACACCTGCATCTTCAGCACCGAGTTCGCCCTGCGGATGATGGGCGACATCCAGCAGTTCTTCGTCGAGAACACGGTCCAGAACTTCTACTCGGTCTCCATCTCCGGCTACCACATCGCCGAGGCGGGCGCGAACCCGATCACCCAGCTCGCCCTCACGCTCGCGAACGGCTTCACCTACGTGGAGTACTACCTGAGCCGGGGCATGAGCATCGATGAGTTCGCCCCGAACCTGAGCTTCTTCTTCTCGAACGGCACGGACCCCGAGTACTCCGTGATCGGCCGCGTGGCGCGCCGCATCTGGGCCAAGGCCGTGAAAGAGCTCTACGGCGGCGGCTCCCGCGCCCAGAAGCTGAAATACCACATCCAGACGAGCGGCCGTTCCCTGCACGCGCAGGAGATCGCGTTCAACGACATCCGGACGACCCTCCAGGCCCTCTACGCTCTCTTCGACAACTGCAACTCGCTGCACACGAACGCGTACGACGAGGCCATCACCACCCCCACCGAGGAATCCGTCCGCCGAGCCCTCGCCATCCAGCTGATCATCAACACGGAGCTGGGCCTCTCGAAGAACGAGAACCCGATCCAGGGCTCGTTCATCATCGAGCAACTCACCGACCTGGTCGAAGAAGCCGTCATGAAGGAGTTCCACTCCATCTCGGAACGCGGCGGAGTCCTCGGCGCGATGGAGCGGATGTACCAGCGCTCGAAGATCCAGGAAGAGTCCCACTACTACGAGACCCTGAAGCACACGGGCGAACTCCCGATCGTAGGAGTGAACACGTTCCTGGACGCTAAGGGCTCCCCGACGATCATCCCGGACGAGGTGATCCGCTCGACCGAGGAAGAGAAGCAGTACGCGATCCGAAGCCGAGAGGCCTTTCAGGAACGAAGCGCCCCTGAAACCCCAGAAGCCCTGCAATCCCTCCAGACGGCGGCGCTAGAAGGCGGCAACACGTTCGCCAGCCTCCTCTCAGTGGCCAAGGTGGCCAGCCTGGGCCAGATGTCGGCCGCCCTTTACGAGGTGGGCGGCCAGTATCGACGGAACATGTAGCCCGCCATGAATGAGCAAGTACTCGGGGCCCCCTCCCTGAGCCTCTGAGGCCTCCGAATCTGGATCCAAGGACGAGAGTTTCCTTCGCGGTACCGAACCTGGCGGTACCGAACCCGACCCAAATCCGCCGAAGAGCCCAGCGCCCGCCCGCGCCATCCGAAACTCCCCTCCGTGGGAGGGCGGTGGTCAAGTCTGGGTGACTCACCCGTAGATTCCGCCATCGTTGCCCCTTGATAGGGATAGCCCATCCAGAGAGGACAACGACATGGCCTTCCGATCACGAATTCACTACCTCGGCCCCGACACCTTTGACGACCCGCGCCTCCGTCAAATTCCGTTCCCCCAGCTGATCACGCAGCTTCGGGCCGATCGGTGCCCGCCTGTCTGGAGTCGGATGGAATTCGCCAACCGCGGATCCGAGGGTACGCGCCTTCCCGAGCGGCCGGCCGGCTACTACCGAAGGTTCCACCTGGAAGCGAGGGGAACTGGCGGCACGTTGCGACTGGTACTTGGACGGCAGCAAGAGGTCTACATCACTGGCGACAAGTACCACACCTGGCGGCAGATCATCGGACTACCGCAAACGTCGGTCGCTTGGTGAGCGTAGAAGCCCCTCGGTACCGAGCCTGACCCAAATCCGCCGCGTTTCACTGCCCGTTCGAGCAGGAGCGTAGCGCTCATTTGCGTACGTACTCTGCGAGTTCGACCAGCTCGAATCCTGGTGTTTCCTCGACGAAGTGCCGAAGCCAGTACGCGTGACCAGCGCCGTAGACCACCACCACCCGATCCCCGGGTCGAGCAACCGACCCTAGCCGCGAGAAGATGATCGCGTTGCGCGCGTACCAGCCATAGTTCAGCGGGGCACCGGGCTGCTCCTGATCATCGGCAAAGCCGAACATTCCATAGTAGAACCGCCTGTGGTCCGACTCGATCGAGGCCGGGTCGTTCACCGTCAACAGCAGTTCACTGACCGTCGCCACGGATTGCTGCTCCTCGAACGCCGCCGCCTTGTCCTCGAAGTACGCCACCTGAGCATCGATTTCCGCGGAACGCCCGGCCTTCTTTGCAAATGCCTGAACGTCCTCGAACGGGAAGAACCGGATCTCTCCCTCGGAGACATCGATGCCGGCCACGCGCTCCACGTTGGCTTCCGACGCAAGGCGATAGGCGATCTGCACGGTCTCGTCGCGGGCCACCCGAAGGTCCTCCTCGGCGTTGAATCGAGAGTACCCGGAGTCAGCGAATCCCGGCTCGTTCGACTCGGACTCGACCGCGATCAACGTGGGCTCGAAGGCCACCAGGTCCCGCGCGAACGCCTCGAGCTCAGCCTGGCGATGGGCGGACGTCACGTCGTCGGCCTTGACATTGACCACATCGAGGCCCGGGTTGCCCATGGCGGTACCGAGCCTGACCCAAAGCCGCCAAGTTTCAGCGACTACGCGAGAGCGGCGGACCTTGGTCGAGTGAAGCACTGCGCCTGGCGACGACGACCCGCGTCGTCGATACCGCCCGGGATGCCTGGCGGTACCGAACCCGACCCAGATCCGCCACGTTTCACTGCCCACCCGAATATGGCCGATCGGAGCCGTTTCCCGCGCTACTCCTTCCATGTGACGGCCGTCGACCTTCCGATGAGGGCCAAGAATGAGTATTCATAGAGCACCGGGGTTGGACCCCACTCCAGCGCCCGACGAGCTCACCGCGCGCATGGTGGGCGTCGGCTTCCTCCTCAGCGCGGCGGCGGAACCCGATGCGGATATCGAGACGACACTCGTCCACGCCTCTTCAGCGGGCATGGATGACAATGACCTTCGTGTCCTTGCCATCCTGACCACATGGCTCGGTGTTCACAGCGCTCGTGTCAACACGGAACGGCTCGCTCGGGCGGTTGCAGAGCATTCGTCCCCGCGCGTCCGCGCGTACTGGTCTGCCGTGTGCACCTGGCTTGGTGACGACAAGCGGTTCGCTCGGATCGTCGCGCCGATCGCGGGCGAGCGGATCGACCTCCTTGCCGTCGGTACCGAGTTTCAAGTGAACAGGCGAGGTGAAGACCCGCGCTTCGAGTCGACGTGCTTACGTGTTCCGGCTGGCACCCTCAGGGATCGAGCCAAGGACGTCCTTGCGCCAGCGGTCCTTGCGGAGCGACATCGCGGCTATCGCAATCGAATTCAGATGGGCGCCACCTGGCGAGCAGACATCTGGACAGCCCTCGAGGCCGAGCCGGGGATGCCCGTGGCGGAATGCGCGCGCCGCGTCCGCTGCTCCTTCGCAGCGGCCTGGAAAGCTGCCCAGGACTTCCTCCTCCTCGAGGAAGCCCGACGAACGGCGAGTTGACGCTTCTGGCATGGCGGTACTGCGGTACTGAGCCTGACCCAAAGCCGCCACGTTTCAGCGCCTCCGCGAGAGCGGCGGACCTTGGTCGAGTGAAGCACTGCGCCTGGCGACGACGACCCGCGTCGTCGATACCGCCCGGCATGCCTGCCGGTGCACATCTCAGGGGCCCAGCGGCCTCCAGTCCGATCGATCGTAGTCCTCGTCGTAGTCGCCCGAGATCCACAGGCCTTCGACGTCGGAGTCCCTCGAGTACATCTTCTTGTCGAACCAAAAGGTGAGCCTCCATCCGGCCTCGGGTCTCGACTCGTAGTGAAAGTGCGCCTCCTCGTCCTCGATCCCCTGCGGGAGCCTGGACAGGAACTCGGGCACCAAGGCATCGAGGTGAGCCGGAGACGCGCCGTGCTTTCTCACGTGAGCCGTCAGGGCCGCCGCGACCTCCCTGCTCACCCGTGCTTGCTCGGTGCGACCTTCCGTCGGCGTCTTTCCGCAGGCCGCCATCAAACTCGTGAGGAGGAAGAGAATCGCAGGTATCCAGGACCGCTGGCCCGGTCGAGAGGTGCCGGTCATGGAGGCACTCTACCACCGGGCCGTCGAGCGGGCCGCTCCCAACGCTGGGCGCTGCCTGCCATGACTTTCCGCCTCGCCGAAATCGCCCGGTGCGAATAGGCTCGGGCCATGGCCTCTAGAACTCCCGCTTCCCGCGCCATCCGAGCCACCAACGCTGCGGCTCCACGCAGGATGACCCACCGGCGCCCCGGCGCCTTCATCCGGGTGCTGGGAGGGATCTGTGGAGCTGCGCTGCTCGGTACGGGCTCGTACCTCGGAGCCAGCGCGCTGCGCTGGACGGGCTACCACGCGCCGCCAGCCCCGGCCGGCATGTCCGCCCGCTACGACCTGCCTGCCATGGGCCCGATGAACACCCTCCGCATCGGCACCGCCTCGGACGAGGACGAGGGCGAGGGCGACCCAATGGTCCTCGTCGATCGACACCTCGGAGAAGTCCTTCGGTTCCAGCCCTCCGCTCCGGTGAACGGCGCGAGCGCTGCCGCGTTCGACTTGGACGGAGACGGCCACGAGGATGACATCGTGGAAGGCGGCACGGTCGTGGAGGTACGCTCAGGCAGCGACGGCAAGGTCCTCTTCCACGACGACGACACGCACTCCCGCTCCTACCACCGAGCGACCGCGTTGCCCGACATCGACGGCGACGGTGGCTCCGAGCTCGCGCTCGTCTATCCGCGGGAGCTTCGATGGAAATGGACCCTCACCCGCGCGATCGATCTCTATGTCGAGACCAAAAGCTGGCTCGTCGTCGTTTCCCATTCAGCGCACTGAGCCTTTTCCTGACGGCTGGTACTCGCAAGAGCGGGCTGCTATTCGTGGCGGATTTGGGTCGGGTTCGGTACCACCACAAAGGCATGAACACCCCGTCCAAACAAGACGAACGGATCGCGAAGATGACCTTCGCCTCCGTCTACCCTCACTACGTCAACAAGGTCGAGAAGAAGGGCCGCACCGAAGCGGACCTGCGCAAGGTCCTCCAGTGGCTGACCGGCTTCACCAAGGCGAAGCTCGACAAGCACATCAAGCAGCAGTCGACCTTCGAGGCCCTGTTTGACGACGCCAAGCTCCACCCGAACGCGTCGCTCATCACGGGGGTGATCTGCGGCTACCGCGTCGAGGAGATCGGGAACCCGCTGACCCAGAAGGTTCGCTACATGGACAAGCTCGTCGACGAGCTGGCCCGGGGAAAGAAGATGGAGAGCATCCTGCGGTCGTAGTCGCCGTGCCTCCGGAACCCAGCGGTTTCGCGTCCCCCAAGCCGCCACCTTTCCGCGCTGACGGAAAGGTGGCGGATTTGGGTCGGGTTCGGTACCGCCAGGTTCGGTACCGCCACAGTGGAACGCGCCGTGAGGGGATTGGATAACGTGTTGTAGAAGAGGCGGCCAGGAGCAAGGCAGACCCGAGTTCGCCGACGAATCAGGTCACGGGCCCGCCGGCTCGTCGAAGGTGGTAGAGGAGCGCCGCTGCGCCCTCACCCCCGCTCTCCCCCTACGCGTCTTCTCTTCAGCCATCCTGAACGCCCGCCATGCGCCTCCGCTTTCTCCTCGCACTCGCCCTGCCCTTCACCCTGATGCCGCTCCTGGAGGCTGCGCCCCAGGACGGCTCGCGGGCCAGCTATCGCGTCACCATCGACCTCACCTGGAGCGCGGCCACGCACCCGGGCCTCTATCCCGGGAACGCCCACGTCTCGCCGCCGATCGGTGCGACGCACGTGCCGGGCTTTCACCTTTGGCAGCCCGGCGGGATCGCCACGGGCGGCATCGAGTCGATGGCCGAGACTGGATCGACCGGCCCGCTCTCGAACGAGATCCATGCGGCCATCGCTTCGGGAGACGCGGGGGCGCGGCTCCTGGGCAACACCTTCGGGGCTCCCGCCTTGCGCACCATGGACCTGGAGGTGACCAAGCAGTTCTCTGCGGTGAGCCTCGTGACGATGGTGGCGCCGAGCCCGGACTGGTTCGTCGGCTGCGACGATGTCCAGCTCTTGGAGAACGGGGTCTGGGTCGAGACGGTCACGATCCCGCTCCTCGTGTGGGATGCGGGCACGGACAGCGGGGCCAACTTCACCTCGTTCAATCAGAACACCAGCCCGCAGGAGCCGATCGCGCTGCAGGATGGCGGACCTTTCAGAGATGGCGGGCCCGCCCTGGGCACGATGACCTTCAGCCGGCGATCCAGCCTTCTGGTGTACGGAAGCTTCAACCCGGCCGGCACGATGACCGTGGCTGGCGAGCCGACGCTGGGATCGACGCTGAGCCTGACCCTCGACGACCCGTTCTCCGTCATGGGCGTCGGCTCCCAGACGATCCTCGTGGTTTCAGCGGTCCGCTCGCCCATCTTCCCGGCGAGAAGATCACTTCCGGGTTTCGGACTTGCGAGCCCGACGGCTGACGGGGAACTGCTGGTGGGCATGCCGTTTCAGCGACGCTTCGGTCCCGCCTACATGGGCGGACCGGTAACCCACAGCTTCGATCTCCCGAGCGACCCGAGCCTCGCCGGAACGCCGCTCTTTCTCCAGGGCGTCTTCATCGAGCCAGGCGTGAAGTTTGGCCTCACCGATGCGGTCGAGGTCGTGCTCGGGAACTGAGGGAACGTCGCCCCCATGGGTCCGCTCGGTCCGCGGTCCGACCTCCACCATCCGACGGGCCTAGATCAAGTCGAGCGGCGATCCGTCGGCGAGGCGCTTCATTCCACTGCGGGAGGCGTTCGCCCATCGCGCCCCGGCGCCCTGGGATGGACGCTCTTGTCGTCCACGGCAGCGGGAGCAGCGAAGCCTCCATCGACGCACCTCGGCCAGGCAGAGACAGAGCCCCACGATCGCGGCCCAGTACCATCTGAAAGATTGCACGCCCGAGCCCGATAGCGCGAAGGTGACGCCGATGACGACAACGACCAGCCCAGCGAACGCCCGCGGCATCCGCAGCTCTTTTCCGTGGGACGTCGACGCGGCGCATTCGCCGCAGACCTGGACTCGCTCGTGGAAATGCATGGTCTCGTTCAGTGTAGCGCCAAAGTCCCTATCAACGGGATGGATCTCCAACGGGGCCGGCATCGGCCTGCTGCGTGCCGTTGACGCTGACGGCGAAGCTGATGACGTGCGCACCACCGGGCGCGCTAACGCGAGTGATCGAGACCCAGGGCCGACCACCCAATGTCCGTGCTGGCAATGACTGAATTTTGCTAGCGATGACGCGCCACTCCACCCAGAAGCGCTTCGAGTGGGCAAGTGGTGAACCTTGTGGTACACACGATTCATGAATCACCCCGAGACGCAGAACCTGGTCCGCGCCCTGAGGAGCCGCGCCGAGCAGAATCAGATAGGGACAGAACAGGGGGCTGAGGAGTCTCGCACTCTGGCCAGAAGCATCGAGAAGACGTTGTTCAAGCGTGGAGGAATCGGGCCCGTCAGCTCGATTCTGGAACGAGCCTGCCGTGACCTGGATGCAACCGCGGATTGGAAGTCCATGCCAGACGGCGACCTGCTCAAGATCTGGTCTGATCTCGTTGAGAAGCACGTTCTCGACTTCAGTCGATCTCCGGAGTCCTGGCTGGATACTGGCGCGACGGAATTTTTCCGTCGCAGCGCCGTGATTTTTGGGGTGGAGGACGATCGAGTGCACGAACTCATGAGAACGTTTCACCAACGCCCGAAAGCGGAGCGCGTGGCGATCTTCCTACCGATCCGCCGCTCATCGCTCTTTGACTACATCGACAGGGAAATCAACGAGATGGTTGACGACGTCGAGATCGCTGATCCGGCTCAAGCGCTTCGCTCACTCATTCGATTGGTTTCGTCGGATACATGATTTCGCGAGTGCTCTCGGTACCGCCACAAGCTGCCCAGGCTGAGTCGCTGCGGCAAGTTCTGGCGAGTTCGTCAAGAAAGAGCCAGCGAGGCCACGCTGCGGCGCTGCTGGGCGCGGAGGTCGGTACTTGGCTTGCCACACATCGACGTGCTCCACTGTTCTTCGTCGACGTCGAGCCTGGTTCATCCAGTCAGCTGTGGCAACGAGAGTGGGATCCGTTGGCGGCCGGAACGCCACTCTCCACTCTTCACGGGCCTGCGGCCAGGGTTGCCAGTCTTGCGCTCGCCGAACTCTTCCCGTCCGTCGGTGCCTATCGACGCGCTGCCGCCGTGGCGACTCTGTGTGGCGATGATCAAGAGGCGCTCCGGATCACCGACCACGGCTTGCGAAGGCTCCATCCTCGCGCCAACTTCGACGCGCTGATCCTCTCGCGGGCATTTAGCTCGATGCGCCTGGGTCGAATTGGGGAATCGCTCCGCTGCTATCGGCTGGTCGCTGCGAACGGAACTCCCGAGGAGCGATGCAACGCTCTCTTCAGCGGAGCTCTCATCGCGGCTGACTGCGGGCTCTTTATGTCAATGCGCTGGTTCTTGGACCGCGCGCGAGACGAAGAGCCGATCATGAATGAGCGCTGGAAGAGTGCCATCACCAGGACCAGAGCCCGACGTGAGGGCAAGGACGCAACCAAAAAGCTGCTCTTGCTGCTGGGAGAGTCTTGAGGGGCGCTTCTGCAAACAGGGCGCTCGTGATAGGCTCCAGACCATGAGATGGATTCTCTTCATGGCTTTCCCGTGTGTGATGGACCCCTCTGCGATCGCGAGCATGGAGCCCGCCGCGTGCGCTGCCCTGGTAGCCGGCATTGCGGCGCAAACAACGGCGAGTGGCGGTGTACCTATCACGGATATCAAGAATCAACCACCTCGCCCTCCGGCGAGCCCACCCGTGACCCCCCCGCATCCATGAGGAAGGCGCAAGTCTGGCTTGTCTTCGGAGTCACTGCGCTCGGAATACTCGCGCTTGCGCTGAGGAGTTTCGAGACGGATGAGTCTCATCAGAAGGCGAGAGCTGGTCCTTCCATGGGGGTCCGTCCGACCACGCCAGAGGCCCGGTTGGAAACCGGCCTCGGGGCTGCGGGCGAAGCGCTGGCTCGAGGGCAGTTTGACGACCGAAGAAGGCGCCCGCTCCCGGCGACCTCTTCAGAGGCAGAGGCATGGGGACGGCCGGTTACCGCGGCCCTGGGCAACAAGAGTGCAATCTCCGCGTCAACTACGTTCGAAGTGACTCTTGCCCTGACTGAAGGGAGTTCAGTCACCGCTCCTGCGACCTTGCTGATCGCTTCCGATGAGCCGCCGCTCGACGACTCGGTCGCCTGGGATCCCGGCGATACGGCGCGGCGCACGCGGCTCGCCCCGGGTAACTACTCCGCCGCGATCAGAACCGAGATGGGCTACGGCGCCGTGACTGGCTTTGCCGTGGACGACAGGGACGTGACAGTGCCCCTCGAGCCACCTCGACTGTTCGACCTTCGCCTCGGCGTCACCGATACCGTCAAGTTCACGGACGTACCCGATGCAGAGGCGATTTGCACGCGGGTCGATCTCGCCAACGGCTGGCCCGCCGGCAACACGTTTCGCGCCTTGACCGACTCCGATGGCCAGGTGATGTTCGAAGGCCTCGCTCGTGGTGAATGGGAGATACGCATCGAGAAGGCCGGGTATCAGACGGGCAGCTTCGAGACGCCGCTTCCGGGCCCCTGGGAGCCCCACATCGATGCGTACGGGTTCATCGACATGCAGGAATACGGAATTGCTCCGATTCGGACACTGACCCTGCAGTTGATCGGCGCCGACGATCACGAGGATCTGAGCCTCTACTCCGGCAATCATTCCAGCCTGGTACCTCCGCTCCCCTTTGATTCGGATGGCCGGCTCGATTTGCAGCTCGGGTACTTCGTCACTCCGCTGTTCCTGTATGTCGTTTACCCAGACGGCCAACAGACAGCGATGAACCTCCTTGGAGACCTTCCTCCCGAAGGCGAAGCTCTGGAGGTTTCGGTCGGCGGTGAGAGGACACTGGAAGTCGACCTGCGCGTCAGCCAGACCGTTCGGGCGTCAATCGGTGATAGCGACTGCTTCATTCGCGTCTTCTTCAAGACATCTTCAGGAGACACACGACGCATCCGGCAGAAAGCCCTCGAGGATGGACTGTTCGAATTTCACGGAGTCCAGGGTGAGCATGCAACCGTTTGCTTTCACGTGGAAGCCGAGTCAGGGCGGTCCGACTGGACGATTCAAGAGGTGCAGTTGAGGGACATGGATGCGGCGCGGACCACGCTGAACGTCGACAGCCATCCTCCGCGGATTCTGTTCACCGACGAGAAGAACGAGCCGCTCGCCGGGCTCTGGACCGAGCTTTTCGTGCTGCCGCACGACTCCACCTGGCACCGGGGAAACTACACCGACGAGAATGGACTCACGACGGGCCCGAGGATCGAGAAGGGACAGATCGCCTACTCTGCATCACTCGACGAAAACTCGGTCTTCGCCGTGGATGCGCTGATGCCAGAACTCATGGCGGGAGTGAACACGCAGGTGAAGCTCCGGGCAATCGAGCCCACGTTCGTAGAAGTGACCGTGGATGGTCAACCCGCGCCCCAGGCCTACGTCCAGATTCTGGGGGCGAGGAGCGGACGCAGCGTCGACGTCTCCTACACCGACGCGCAAGGCCGCTCACGAACCAACGGACTGACATCGGACTCGAGCGCTGCCTTCAGGGTGATCGTCCCCGGGGCCTGGTGGGGCCGCGAAACCGAGGTACTGCGCCCCGGTCTCAACAAGGCGGAGCTACGGAGCATGGGCGTCCTGCAGGCTAGCAGTGAGCAGACCCTTCGGTCTGCGTTCCACGTGGACACGGGAAGCAGCATAGGCCAGTGGATCGATGCCGATCTGGCCCACGTCAGACCTTCGGCCTCCAACGGCGTGGAACTGAGCGTCCCGGTCGGCACTTATCGATTGGACGAGGGTCTAGAGACTCAACGGAACTACGTCGTCGTAGCGGGTCGCACTGTCGAGCTAGGAGGCTAGCCAGCACCCTGACAATGGACAATCCACGCCGTGCCCCACGATCGCGAGGCCGCCGCCTCGCCAGGAGATCCCCTCTACCCTCGAGCAAGACGCGGCGCTTCTGACCTCTCCCTGCATCACGTGATCCCATGAACTCTTCGGACACCACCACGACCACTCGGCTGCTAACGGCACTTGGACTCGCCGCCGCCTGCGCCTCCCCGGCACCGGCTCCGGCATCGGCACCACCGATTCCCTCGGGCATCATCGAGGAAGTCCAGGACATGGCAGAGGATGACCAGCGCTGGGAGCAGCTCGTCATGGAGGGAGATCCGGCCTCGCGCGAGCCTGGGTTCTTCGACGATAAGGATGCGCTTCAGGATCAGCGGGGCGAGCGCTGCCGCGAGATCTTCGAGACATACGGTCTCCCGACGCCCGAGCGGGTTGGAGAGGACGCGGCCGGGGATTTCTGGGTCCTCGTGCAGCACGACGATCGCCACCCTGACTTCCAGGCTTCGGTGCTGAAAGCGATACGGGCCTTGCCGAAGGGGACGTTCGATTCGCGCGAGGAAGCGCTCCTCGTCGATCGCGTCCGGATCAATACCGGGGGACTGCAGGTGTACGGGTCGCAGACCGACTACGACATGGAGACGGGGCGCGCGTTCCCGAAGCCCCTGGAGGACCCCGCCGAGGTCGATGCGCGGCGCGCCGCCGTCGGGCTCGATCCGCTTTGGAAGTACATGAACGGCATGTGCGAGCTGCAGTTCATGATGAACGAAGCCTTCTTCGCCGAGAAGGGGATCGAAGAGGCGTGGGCCTATCCCGCGGGCTTCACCGACTGGTAGACTCGCGCCCCCTTCTGACGCCTGTCAGCGTGAGCGATTGCCGGCTGAACCCAGCTATCTCGCGTTCACCTTGGCGCTCATCGAAAGCGCTCGATTCACCGCCCCCATGATCGTCATTCGCCTCGTCGCACTCGTTTTCATCGCCGCGGGTTCCCTGGTCTACTGGGTCAGCACTCAGGTCGCTTCCGGTGTTCTGGACAGGGTGACGCTGGAAGTGCCCATCGCCTCCGTGCGGTTCACGGAGACCCAGAAGTTCGGGCATACCATGAGCCTGGAGGTCGTCGGGCAGCCCGGCTCTTACCAGGTCAATCACCTGGGGAAGGTGGAGGGTCTCGAGGATCGGCTGAAAGAACGGCTGAAGGAAGGCACCGTCGTGGAACTCGGGTCCGTCGTCCGACCGACGGAAGGCGAGTTTGCCAGCCTTTCGATCCCGCTCGCCATCCTCGAGCTGCGGGAAGGACGCGAGCTGCTCTTCGACCAGGACATGTTCTCGGGCCACGACTGGATCGTCCCCGTGGCGCGCGGCTTCGGCGGCCTGATGGCAACTGGCGGGCTCCTCTTGCTGATGCTTTCGTTTCGGAAGGCGGCGGGAGCGAAGGGGCCCCAATGACGAGCGGCGCGGCGTCACCAGGTGACGCCGCGCCGCTCGATTCGATTACCCGAAGGGAGCCTCTCAGTTGAACGTGACGATCAGGCCGTTCGTGTAGTTCGACGTCGTCGAGCCGCCGACGAAGTCACGGAACCAGCCCTGGAAGAAGACCGTGTCTCCCGCCATGACGGCTGCCGGGCCCGCCGATGTCGGAAGGGCGGTGAGATCCGCCGTGATCGAGAACGTGCCGCCGGGGCCGCTGTTCAGGATCGCGCCGCCGACGCCGCGGCCGATGGCCGGCCCGATGCAGAGGTTGCCGACGCTGCCGCCGGCGCCCGTCACGAAGTCCGAGGTCGGGCTCGCGAGGAAGATGCCGAAGGTGTCGGTCGGAAGGTCCTGCGCGCAGAGCGTGAGGTCGTTCCCGGCCACGGCATCGTCGCCGGTGGCGAGAAGAAGCGCGCCGAGACCGGTCGAGTTGGTGATGACCGTGCAGTAGGCGGTGCCGAGCGGCGGAAGCTCTTCCACGAGCAGGTTATCGAAAAGCGTGAACTGGTCGGCCGTTCCGACCGAACTGAATGCGTCGGCGATGCCAAGGCTCACGAGACCGTCGAACGTACCCGCAAAGCTGCCGCGGAACGTGAGCTGTCCGTCGAACGAGAACGAGATGAGACCGCAGTTGTTGTCGACTTCGATCTCGACCGTCGTCCAGATGTTGCCGGGTGAACCGGCGATCGTGGAGGGCGGCGACGGAAAGAGCGCCTGGAAGAACGCACCGCTGTTGTTGCTCCCGTGACCGAGGTAGCTCGGGTGGGTGTTCGGCAGGGTGGTGCTGTCGGCGTCACCGAGCGGCGTGTTGGCGCTGTCACGGAACCAGCGGTAGTCCGAGCCGCTGCCGCCGTCGCCGGTGAAGGAGAGGAACGCGCCCGAGCCTGAAATCGGCGTGAAGACGCTGTTGAACGTCGTGCCGTCACCGCCAACGCCGACGTGGCCGAACTCGGTCGTCCCCGCGGTGCCCACGAAGTTCATCCAGACGTCGACCGTCAGGCGGTAGCGGCTGGCCGTGATCGCCGTGTTGTGGAACGCGGTGCGCGCGTCCGCGACGCCTGCGCTCACGTTCGCGGTCAGACGGAGGCCGTTGGTATCACCGGCGCCCGAGCGCGGTGCAAGCGGGATCCCCGCTGCGATGTAGTCGAACGAGAAGTCCTCCGCGCCGTCGGGCGTTCCGTCGTCGACGACCGTGTAGTCAGCGGCGGATCCGAGCTCGAAGCCGTCGGAGATGAGCGTCTGGCCGAAGGACGCGGTGGAGGCAAGGGCAGCCGCCGCGGAGAGCGCGAGGGCCTTGGAGGTACGTGTCGTCATGAGAGAGATCGATTCGAAAGGAGGGAAAGCGAGGTCCGGGCAGGCCGTGCCGCTACGGAGCCAGACTCCCCAGAGCTTAATGCGACCCGTCCCGAGCGGCACGCCGGCCCGGCAAAGCCGTGAACGGGACCTGTAAAGACTGGCCCCGTGCATCAGAACGATCCGCCCTTCAGGCCTTGCCACGCTCATTCCGGGTAGAGACGTCACTTAAGGCAGCTGTTTCTCCTTGCCTCTCCAGAAAGCCACACCTTCCAAGGATTCACAGCATGCAATTCCACACCGCCTCCGATGGCACCCAGATTCACGTTCATACCGTCGGCGAAGGCTCCGACGTCGTCCTCATCCACGGCTGGCCTCTCAATCACCAGATGTGGGAGAGCCAGCTCAGGCCCCTCGTCGAATCGGGCCATCGGGTCACGACGTATTGTCGCCGCGGCTTCGGGCACTCGGACAAGCCCTGGAATGGCTACGACTACGACACGTTCGCGGACGACCTGAGAACGGTCATGACGGGCGCCAAGGTAGAGAACGCCGCGCTCGTGGGCTTCTCGATGGGAGGCGGCGAGATCGCGCGCTACATGAGTCGCCATGGAGGCCAAGGCGTTTCCAGGGCAGTCCTGATCTCCTCCGTCGCTCCTTTCATGCTCAAGACCGATGACAACCCGGATGGCGTTCCTGAGAGCGTGTTCGAAGAGATGAAAGCCGGGCTGGTGAAGGACCGTCCCGCCTTCCTCGCCGAGTTCAATCAGGACTTCTTCGGCCAGGGCACCGAGGCGGGCGGAACCTCCGAGGCCATGATGGAATGGGCCCGAGGCATCGCGATGCAGGGCAGCCTGAAGGCCACGGTCGACTGCGTCGACGCCTTCGGAAAGACGGACTTCCGACCCGATATGGCCTCGTTCAAGGTTCCGACGCTCGTGATCCACGGAACCGCGGACAAGACCGTCCCTATCGAGGTGAGCGGCCAGGCCGCGGCCAAGGCCATCGACGGCGCGGAACTCGTCCAGTACGAGGGCGCTCCCCATGCCGTCTTCGAAACGCACACGGATAGCCTGAACCAGGATCTTGTGTCGTTCCTCAAGCACTGATCCCATCGGTACCGCCTGCTCCCGGACGAAACTCCCGGAGCCGCCGATGGGCACATGAGCGCCATTTGAGACCGGCTCGACCCTCCCGTGAGGGCTTGCTGGTCTCTTGCATGCATGGTTAATCACGATCGACTGAACGTACTTCTTGCCCATCGCGAAACCCCGTGCATCACGGTCACGATGCCGACCGCCCAGAGTGGCGGAGACACGCGACAGGGTCCCACCCGACTCAAGAATCTCGTCCGGCGAGTGGAAAGCGAGCTGGAGGACGGCACGCCTGGCAAGGCGGCCGCCATGGAGTGGTTCCGCTCCTTTGTGGAGGACGACGACTTCTGGCAGCACCAGCGTCATGGACTGATGCTCCTCTGGTCACCCACCATCCAGGAGGAGTGGCGACTTCCGTTCGACCTGCCGGAGTGCGCGCACGTTTCCAGCCGCTTCCATCTCAAGCACGCCATACACGTGGCGAACAGCCCGGCGTTCGAACTCCTCGCCTTCAGCCGCGGCGCGATCCGTTACTTCCATGGCGACGCATCGCACATCCAGCAGCTGGAGATCGAAGGCATTCCCGCGGACATCAACGAGTTCCTGCGCTTCCACGACTTCGAAGAGCAGGTCCAATCCCACTCGGTCTCCGGCGCGCCGAAGGGCAGCGGCAAGCAGCCCGCCATGACCCAGCACAGCAGCGCGGGGCTTTCGGACCGTCGCTCGGACGACCTCGACCGATTCGCTCACGAGGTGGCCAAGGTCATCGATCGAAGGCGCGCGCAGCAGAAGTCGCCGCTCTGGCTCATCCTCGCCGCCACCGAGCGTGACGTCGCAGCGTATCGGAAGGGGTCGAGGGATCCGAAGCTCTGCGAAATGGCGATCCACGGAAACTGCGACCGAATCGAGCCCGAAGCTCTCCGCGCGCAGGGCTGGAAGATCGCCAGCCACTACTGGGACGACCAGCACAGCGCCGCTCGCGACCGCGTGCTCGCCGGCGTCGGCAACGATCGCGGCACCGCCAACCTGACCGGTGTGCTCAACGCCGCCCACCAGGGTCGCGTGAGCACGCTCTTCGTCGCGTCAGATCGCGAAGTGCTCGGTCAGTTCGATGCGGTGACCGGCAAGGTCAAGCTCGCGCATGCTTCCGATTCTCACTTCGACGACCTGCTCGATGAGGCCGCTTGCCTGGCCTCCATGCACGGCGCGGACGTTCACGTGCTCCCGCAGGAAGAGATGCCGACCGACGGACAGATCGTCGCGGCGCTTCGTTCCTGATCGGAAGAGCTGGCTCTGCTCAGCGCTTCTGATGGGGAGAGCAGATGACGAGGCAGAGGCAGCCTGCCTCGCTCGTCTGCGGCGGGTGGAACGAGCCTCCGGGCAGGCTCTGGAAGTCGCCCGGGCCGAGACAGAGATCTCCGACGCGCAGATCGCCGCTGAGTACAAAGGTCTCCTCCACGTCAGGATGCTCGTGGCCCGGATAGACCGCGCCAGCATCCACCGACATCAGGAGTACACGACGCGAGGGCTCTTCACCGTCCTTGCCGTCCGACCGGCCGCTTCCCGGGCCGGCCAGGATCTTGCAGCGCACGCCAGGGACGCCCGTCGGTAACCAGTCCGACGATTGCGCGCGGACGACAACCGCTCCGGCGGGCAGCGACGACTCCACGACCATGCGGGTGAGCTCTGCGTCGAGCTGCTCATCGCCATCGAGCTGGGAGCGAATCCGATCCCAGGGAGTTCCCCCTACTCGCTTCCCACCTGTCCGATCGTCGCTCATACCCCATGAGTACGCCGGGGATCCCAGATGGACGTGTGAAAACCCCCGGGAAATGAAGTTCGTCTCAACGTTTTCTCAACCGCGACCTTCGAGCCCGCGCCTGAGGCTCGCGAGACCGAGCCGGATCCGCGTCTTGATGGTGCCTAGCGGCTGATCGAGGTAAGCAGCAACCTCAGAGTGAGTGCGCCCGTCGAAGAACGCCGCCTGAATAGCCTCTCGCTGCTTCCGCGGAAGCGCCTTGATGTACTCAGCGATGATCGTCGCCATTTCGCGCGCCTCTGCTGGCTCGGTCTCGGGCTCGTCGCTGCAGACGTCCGCCGCAGCCTCGATGGGGGCGCGACGACCACGAATTCGGGCCTGGCGTCTCAAGGCATCCATGGCTCGGCAGCGCGCCATCATCAGAAGCCAGCTCTGCACGCTCGATCGGCCGGGCACGTACTTCGCGGCGTTGCGCCAAGCCTGAAGATAGGTATCGGTGACGACTTCGTCCGACATGCACTCATCTCGTACCAGGCGACGGACCGCGCGGGAAACCTTCTCGTGGGTCGCATCGTAGACGTTCTGGAAGGCGCGCCGATCGCCGTGTGCGGTGCGAAGCACATCGCTGTCGAGCGATTGAAGACTCTGGACGAAAACCATGACGAACGGGAGCAGTGAGTAGGGAGAGGAGGAAGCGGCGCAAGCGCTGCGGGTTGCTACGGGTGCTGCGCACTGGATTGCTGCAGATGCTGCGCACTGGATGGCTACAGGTGCTGCGCACCGGGGACGAGCCGAGGCTCAGAGAGCACACGTCGATTAAGTCGGGATAAACGCAAATCCAGAAATCAGTTCGTTCCGTACCGACGGTGAACGGTCCGACAGCGAACCGAATCGTTCCTCCTTCCTCGCTCCACACTTCGGCGCCTGATTCCTGACCATGAAACCACGTCCCATCGACCCATCACGCCTCTCCTTCCCAAGGCCTCTATTCGGGGCTGCAGCCCTCGGCGCAGGCGCTATTGGCGTCATGGGCGCCTGGACCGCCAGCGCCTCCAACCACCGCGAGGCCCCCATCACCGCCCTCGATCACAAGGCGGACATCACCGACCTGTACGCGTTCGTGAGCTACGACAGCCAGCAGGTCGCGGGGGAAACCCCTGAGAAGGTGACAATGATTCTGAACGTGGATCCGTTCCTCGAACCCGCGAACGGGCCGACGCTCTTCCCCTTCGATCCCGCGATCCTCTACGAGATCAAGATCGACAACGACCACGACGCCATCGCGGACGTCGTCTTCCAGTTCCGCTTCACGACCGAGTACCGGATCCCGGACCTCTACACCGCCGTGGCCGGCATCGGCGCGAACGGCGCTGCGAATCCCACGACTGGCGCGGCCGTCGTCCCGCCGCAGATCACCAGCTTCCAGAGCGCGGGCCTCAACCTTCGCCAGAGCTACACGGTCGACATGCTCGACGTCGCAACAGGCAACGTGACGCCGATCACCGGCGGCTCCGGCGCACCGTTCTACGCGTGCCCGGCCAACGTCGGCCCGCGCACGATGAACTACGAGTCGTTGTTCCAGGAGGCCACCTACACGGCGAACGGCGGCATCTCGGTCTTCGCCGGCACCGTGGACGATCCGTTCTACATCGACCTCGGTGCGGCGTTCGATACCGCGAACTTCCGCACGCTGCGCAGCGGCATTCCCGGCGTCCTCACGAGCTTCGAAGACGTGGTCGTCAATCAGAACCTCGCCCCTGACATGGTCTCGGGCTTCGCGGTCAACTCGATCGCGATCGAGGTTCCGATCGCGATGCTGACGTCGACCGGCATGGTCATGGCTCCGACTTCCCCCGAGGCCACGATCGGCGTCTGGGGCACGACCTCGCGCCAGCGCATGACCGTGCGAAGCGCACCGAATCCCGCGGTGAACAGCGGCGCCTGGAGCCAGATCCAGCGCGTCGGCAACCCGCTCATCAACGAGCTCATCATCGGCATCGGCAACAAGGACCGCTTCAGCATGGACGAGCCGCTCAACGACATGCAGTTCGCAGGCTACTTCCTCGATCCGCCGATCGTGGGCGTCGTCGAGGCGCTGTACGGCGGCGCGCTCGCGGTCCCGGCCGCTCCGCGCACCGACCTCTTGCCCCTCGTGACCTACGCGCCACCGATCGCCGCAGCGGGTACGCCAAGCGGCCCCGTCGCAGACCTTCTGCGCCTCAACACCGGCGTTTCCGCGACGCCGCCGGCCCAGCAAAAGCGCATGGCCGTTCTCGCCGGTGACAACGCCGGCTTCCCGAACGGTCGCCGACCGATCGACGACGTGACCGACATCGCCCTCCGCGTCGTCGTCGGCGGCGTGCTCGCCGCGCCGTTCAGCGGCTACAACGCCGACGTCAACGGTCGCCTCGGCGATGGCGTGATGTGGAACCAGGGCGGCTACCGCTCGCAGTTCCCCTACATGCAGTCGTGCCCGAGCGGCCGCAACCGCCGTCACCTCGACCCGGGTGAAGTCGGCGCTGGCGTTCGCGACTGATCGCCCCGCGCCTTCACGATCTTCTTCACACCCACCGAGAGCCGAACCATGACATTCCTCACCTTCTCCTCCGCGCTCAGCGCCGCCTGCGCCCTCGCCGTTCCGATCACCCTGTACGGTGCGACCGCGCAAGCGCCTCCTTCGAGCGCGCCCGCGCCCGTCGAAGCGACGAGCACACCGGCCAGCGATGCCATCGAAGTGGCCAGGACCGCGCTGAACAGCGGGGAGCCCAGCGCGGCGAAGCACGTGGCGCTGGCGACCGCCTACTCACGGCGTGCGCGGGAGACCGCTGGACCGGAATGGTACGACCGATCGGACGAAGAACTCGTGAAGGCGCTCGAGCTGGCGCCAGACGACTTCGCTGCGCTCCGGATGCAGATCTGGAACCAGCTGGGCCGCCATGAATTCCAGGACGCGTACACGGCGGCGCTCGCGCTGAATCTGCGCGCCAAGGACGACGTGCTGACCTACGGACTCATCGTCGACGCGGCGATGGAACTCGGTCGCTACGAGGAGGCGGAGAACGCGGCGCAATGGATGCTCAATCTCCGCCCCGGCACGCCGATCGCCATGACCCGCGTCAGCTACCTGCGCGAGCAGTTCGGCGACATCCGCGGATCGATCGAGGCGATGCTGGCGGCGTTCCACTCGACGCGTCCCTCGGACGCGGAAGATGCGGCCTGGATCCTGACGCACCTGGCTCACCTCGAGCTCGAGCGCGGCGACACCAAGGCCGCCAAGGACTACGCCGGGAGCGCGCTGATCCTCTTTCCTGACTACCACTACGCCCTCGGCGTGATGGGAGACATCTTCGAGGCCGAAGGCGATCACGAGTCGGCGCGGACTCGCCTCGCGAAGCGCTACGAAGTGGCGTCGCACCCGGAGAATCTCTATCGACTCGCCGTGGCCACGGAGGCCGCAGGCGCCACCGAAGAAGCCGAGACCATGTTCGCCGAATTCGAGAAGGCAGCGCTCGCCGAGTCGGAGAACGTCGACAACGCGAACCTCGAACTCGTCGAGTACTGGACCGACCACGTGGGATCCCCTGAGGCGATCGCGCGCGCGCTGGAGCTCGTTTCGAAGCGTGCCCGCCGTCGCAGCGACGTTCCGACGCTGAGCGCGCTTGCATGGTCGCAGCACAGGGCTGGCGACTCCAAGGTCGCATGGGATACGATTTCGAAGGCGCTCGCCGTCGGGAGCGTCAACGCGCGCTTGCGCTTCCGAGCGGGCGAAATCGCCCTGGCTGCGGGACATCCTGAAAGGGCCGAAGAGCAGTATCAGATCGCCATGCAGACGGCGCCGAGGTCGCGCTTCGGGCGCGAGGCTCTCGAAGCAATCAAGCGCTTGCCCGCGCGATCCAGCGCCGAGTAGCAGGGCGGACTGGCGAAAACAGCTCCCAGGGCGGAGAATCGAGAAACCGCGGTGAGCCGAGTCCCTAGAGCGTGGGACCGCTCACCCGCCCGCCTCTCGGCTCTCTCCAGGATCTGCTCTCGCCATGGCCCTTCTTGCACTGACCTTTCTGGTCACGAAACTTGCCTCGGCCCCCGCGGCCGCTCCGTTACCTCTGCTTCCCCAGGATCGCTTCCGCCCTGCGATCGCCCTGCACGGCTTCCTGGACGGTCCCGTCTTTGTGGTGGCCGAGGACTTCGACGGAGATGGCGCCAGGGATCTGATCTTCGGAGGCAGACCCGCTGCCACGGGCATCCCCTTCGAGCGCGACCAGTTCCTCCAGCTGAGCCTGAACCGCGGCGGCACCGACTTCGCGCTGCCGGAGCCGCTGCTCGAATCGCCGCGCAGACTTCACGGCCTCGATGCTGCTGACCTCGACGGCGATGGTGACCAGGACCTGGTCCTTCTGAAGTCCTTCGACGGCGTCGAGGTCTGGTACAACGACGGCCACGCGCGGTTCACCCTGGGTGAGACGGGCGGAGTGGCGAGCTACTCGAACATCACGGGCCTGCAGGTTCTCGACGTGGACGGGGATGGGATCCTCGACATCGTCCTCGAGTCTGGTCAAGGCGACGGGAACCTCGGCAACTTCGAAGGCGCATGGGTCAAGCGCACGGGCGGCAGCCAGCTCCCGAACCCCACATCGCTTCTCACGGGCAACGTCCGCACGGGTCGCACGCGACTGGTCGACCTCGACGCCGACGGCGATCTCGACGTGATCGCGTGCAGGGTCGTGAGCACGCAGCCGACCTATGACCACCCGGTCGCCTGGTTCGAGAACACGAGTGGCTTTCCCATCGACTCATCGACGAGGCAGCCTCTCCTCAACAACACGGTGAGCGTGTACGACATCGCCATGCTCGACGTGGACCTGGACGGTGACCTGGATCTGGCGGCCGCGCTGCGAACCACCAGCGGAACGGGCCGGACGCGGGTCGCACTGAATCAAGGTGCGGGAACCTTCGCACCGGGCACGAACAATCTGACCGCCGCCCTTTCAATCAAGCTCCGTGCGGCCGACGTCGACGGCGACGGCGATCCGGATCTCGTGAGCCTCGACAGTCCCTCGTTCTCCGCGGATCGGGGCGTCTACGCCCAGCTGAACGACGGAACGGGCGCCTTCGGTCTGAGGGAGCGCATCGGCCAGAATCCTCTGCCCGTGAATACAGCGCTCGTGGCGGATCTGGACGGCGACGCCCTCGTGGACGTCGTCGGGCTTTCGGTCTTTCCGGGCAACCAGCCGGACGCATGGTCGAGCGGCGCCCACGTCTATCGCAACCTCTCGGCGATCGGTGGCTCGGGGGCGACTCGCTTCTCCCCCGTCATCGACGTTTCTGAGCTGTACGGCAACGGCCCGATCGTGGTCGCGGACTTCAATCAAGACGGACGCGAGGATCTCGTCGTTCATCGGACGCAAGAGAGCCCGAGGGTGGCCGTGAAGCTCAACAACGGCGAGGGTCGCTTCCTTCGCGCGCAGCCGATCGCGGAGATCGCTCCGTTGACCGGAACGGCGCAGGGTGGCGCCACCGTCGGTGACATCGACGGCGACGGTCATCTCGACCTCGCGTTCGTCGAACCCCTGGGCGGCGGAACCAGCGCCAGCATCGGAGCGGTCTTCGGCGATGGGCAAGGCCAGTTCTCGGCCGTCACCAGCCTGGCCGTTTGGCCCGCCGATACCGACTTCGTCGAGCTGCGCGACCTCACCTACGACGGCTACCCGGACCTGATCGGCGCCCGCGCCGGGGGCACCCAGATCCTCTACGCGCAGAACGACCAGAGGGGCGGATTCGGCTCGACGGTGACCCTGGGCGCTCCGTTCGATGCCCCGGCGCAGTTCGAGGTCGTCGACGTGAACGGGGACAGCCTGCTCGACGTACTCACCGTGGCCGGCGATCGAGTGGAAAGCACGCCGGGCTCTTTCCCCGGTCAGTTCAGCCCGAGGGTGCTGATCGCGCAGTTGCCGTGGGAAGCTGCGTCCTTCGCTCTGGGGGACTTCGACGGCGACGCGCTCATGGATCTGGCGGTCGCTGAGTCGGCCGCGCTGTTCTTCCCGCTGGGCTCCGAGATCGCGACGTATCTCGGGGTCGCTGGCGGAGGCCTGTCTTCGATTCCTGTTCTGAGCTCCTCTGCCACCCAGGCCGACACGCTGAGAACGCTCGACGCCGACGGCAACGGCCGGGACGATCTCGTGGCGTTCCGGCGAGCCGGCAGCCTGCTGCTCAGCCTGTTCGAGTCCAGGAGCGACGGCTCGTTCGCGGCACCTGAATCGATCGACACCGGCAATCGCCGACTGGGAGAGGTTCAGGTGCTCGACCTGGAGCAGGACGGAGACCTCGACCTCATGGTCGGCGGGGAGACGGCGGCGCAGCTGCTCGTCGTTCTGAACGAGTCGCTGACCGATATCGGTTCGACGTACTGCGCATTTGCCGTTCCGAACTCCACAGGATCGGTCGGCGCCATCGAGGGCTACGGCGGGACCGAGGTCTTCCAGCAAGCGCTGGAGCTCTCCGTCACCGAGCTCCCCGCCAGCGTTTTCGGCTTCTTCCTGGCGAGCCAGACGCCGGCGCTGGTCCCCGATGTGCCGGGCTCCGAGGGTGCGCTCTGCCTCGGCGGCCAGATCGGCCGCTTCGTGGGACCGGGCGAGATCCAGAACTCGGGGGCGAACGGCACGTTCCTCCTCGACGTCGATCTCTCGGCGATCCCCACGCCGCTCGGCGCGGCGAGCGTCATGCCGGGCGAGACCTGGAACTTCCAGGCCTGGCACCGGGACGTCAACGGATCCGGTCAAGCCACCTCGAACTTCTCGGATGCGCTGAGGATCACGTTCCGCTGATCCGAAGAGGGGCCGGGTGGCACACTCCACTCCGGCTCCTCGATTGGTCCTTGACAGCCGTGGCCCCGGGTCTTTGAACTCGTGCCATGGGTCAGGATTCGCCGAAGAAACCGCTCGTCGTTCTCGTCGGCTTCCGCGCCGGGATCATGCGCGCCGCCGAGCACCTCGGGGTCGAGCTCGCCGTCATCAACCGGCGGCCGCCGCCTTCGGACTTCTCGAAGCGCCTCGCTCTGTCGGTGGAGTGCCCCTGGGACGGACCGCCCGAGGCGCTGATCGGCACCGTCCTTCGGGCGCTCGATGGACGCGAGGTGACGGCCGTGCTCGCCCTGACGGAAGGCGCCGTCCTGCCCGCCGCTCACCTGCGCAAGGCGCTCGGCGCCGTCGGCAGCGACGTGGCGACGGCCGAGCGGTGTAGCGACAAGCGAGTGATGAAGCGGGCCATGATGGACGCGGGCATCCGATGCGCCCGGCACGAGGAGATCACGCCGGGGACGAACGCCGAGCAGCTGGTGGAGCGCCTCGGGCTCCCCCTGGTGATGAAGAACGCGTGCTCTTCCGGCAGCCGTGGCCTCCTGATCGCGCGCAGCGTCGACGAGGTGCAGGGCGGACTCGCCGAGCACGACCTCGCCGAGTCGTTCGTCCGCGGGACCGAGATGAGCGTCGAGGGCTTCCTCCAGGACGGAGTCGTGCGCTTCGTTTCCACGACCCGTTACCTCGTTCCGCTCCACGCGAACATCGTTCCATCAGGCGTTTCCGCCGCCCAGATCGAGGAGCTCCACGCCCTGCTTCAGAGCGCCTGCAACGCCCTGGGCCTGCGGCACGGGATGGCGCACATGGAGGTCTTCCTGACCGAAGAAGGGCCCGTCTTCGGCGAACTCGGCGCGCGCCCGCCCGGCGGCCGCCTGATGCCCCTGATCCAGGCGGCCTGGGGCTTCGATCCCTACGGCACGATCCTGCGGCTCGGCCTCGGCCGCGACGTGACGTTTCCGGCCGCGCCCGGGCAGGCGGCGGGCACATGGATCCTGCATCCGGGCGCCGGGGTGCTCAACAGGATCGAGGGCCTGGAGGCCGCAGAGGCGACGCCGCTCGTGCGGAAGGTTCTCCTGCGAGTGGCCGAAGGGGACGTGATCTCCCGCCGGATAGGCAGCGGCCAGGACATCGGTCACATCGACGTTCGAGGCGAGACTCCCGATGAAGTGGCGGACGCACTGCGCGCAGCGCGCCGAGCCCTCAAGCTGACGGTCCAGCCGGCGTGACCTCGCCTTCCGCTCAGCGGCGGGCCGTCTGCATCGCGGTCCAGTTTCCGTTCTGAAGCTCCACCGCCGGATCGAAGAGCGCATCGTTGGTCAGGATGTACTCGTCCCCGCCGTTCGAATAGACGTGGTCGTAGCCACTCGGTAGCTGAACGTGGGTACTCGACCCGGGGACCGTGTAGTAGTCGGTCTCGTGGATGGAGTTGACGATCCGGTCCTGGCTCCGGTCCGTGCTGGCGTTGCGGCTGCGGTAGCCCGCCATCGAGCCCTCGTTGATCTCGTCGTAGGCGCTGGCCATGATCTTCGAACGCTCCCCCGCGGCGCGCAGGTTGTCCATGGCCACCTGGTGCGAGATCTTCATGATCTTGGCGAAGAGCTGCGCGCGGTTCTCCATCCAGGGCCTCGTCTCCTGGACCGAGTTCATGACCGTCAGGAGCAGCGGTAGCTCCTTCTCGAGCCGGCCCGCTGGCGCGGTGAACGTCAGGGCAAGGGGCATGTCCCACGTCAGCGTTCGACCGGTGATCTGGCTGTCGAGCCCGCTGCAGTTGACCGCGATGAGTCTGGCCTCCTCGAACTCCTGTCCGTCGACCGTGAACGTGAGCTCGAAGCCCATGACCCAGCCATCGACGAATTCGTGCATGCCCATCTGATGGTTCATGACGTTGTTCTGATCGGCCATGGCCCGTAACTGAGCCTGGCCCTTGTGGAGCTGCTGCGTCAGATCTTCGATCACCGTGGCGGTTTTCACGCGCACGTTGGTCGCCTTCGGGTGCGCCTCGGGCATCGACTTCTCCAGCAGGAGACGCTTCCATCCCTCGATGTCGGTCGGCATGTAGAGAATCGGGATGCCGTCGTCGCTTTGCCCTTCCTGGGGCCGCCGGAACCCGCTACCTGGCACGGGCACATAGTCCCTGGCCATGAAGGTCGGCTCGACGCGCACGCTGACTCCCTCGGGTGACTTGACGGTGATGTCGCGGCTCGGCATGACCTTGAAGAAGTTGGAGTTCAACCAGAAGGGGCCTCCTTCCGCTTTCCAGCCATCTGGTACGAGCACCGTGTGGGAAGCGATCCCGTTGACGCCGGGGTCGTGGAAGGTGTGCTTGCGAAGGCGAACCGTTCCGCTCGGTCGCGGGCCGCCGTTGTGACCAGCCTGGCCAGCCTGGCCAGGGCCGGGCGTCGGCGTGACCGGGGGGATCACGGGCGGTACGCCGCCGCCTTCGGTCTGGAGCGACACCGTGTAACGCTTCGCGCGGTAGGTGACCTCGATGCTGCCGTCCGCTTTTTCGCGGGTCTTCAGGCGACGCTTGAGGCGCTCGCCTTCGACCTCGCCCTTGCCGGTCTGGGTGCCGTCGGCCTCCACGGTCAGCTGGAGGGTGAAGGGCCGGGCCGAATCCCCCGGGAGTGTGATGGTTCCGGCCGCTTTCAGGGTCGCCTCGTCGAAGGAGGTGACCAGGATGGTGAGCCCATCGCCGACGTAGCGGAGCTGTCCATCCTGGGCCGCATTGACCGCGGGTTCCGACGGCGCAGCGATCCATGAAGGGGTCGCGACCGCATGGGAGAGCGGCAGGCCAGGGGAGACGATCAGAAGCAGGGCAGCAAGGCGGAGGGAGGACATGGCGGGCGGAATGGTCGTGGGCAAGTCGGAGGGAACGCGGAAGACGGGTGCCTGGCTGGACAGGGGAAGCCCTCGTAGAAGCGCGCGGCGACCCCGTCCGGATGGCCATGCGAGGACCAGGGGACCAAGGTGCCAAGAAACCTTAGATCGTGCCCGGCGGCGCGACAGATCAAGAAAAAGCGCTGCCTGAAGCAGCGCTTGGGGATCTCCTCGCCGGTCGGTCCGAAGAGATTCGCCGGATGGGCGGCTCCTCAGAGCACGACCTTTGATCTATACTCCCGGCACCTGGAGACAGGAATTGGAGCGGATTGGCGCAGTTTGGTAGCGCGCCTGGTTTGGGACCAGGAGGTCGCAGGTTCGAATCCTGTATCCGCTACCACTCCATTTCCCGGAGCGCATGCGGGCCGAGGTCAGCGCTTACGCCTGGCGGACTTCTTCTTGGCCGGCTTGTAGCGCTTCCAGCTTCGGAAGTACTCGGACGCCTCGTCCATGACGTCCTCACCGGCGATCTCGAGGAGTGCGCTGAGTTGAGTCTCCTGCGGCACTTCGAAGGCGGGGTTGGTGGACCAGTTTCCGTCGCCGTCCTCGACGGTGAAGCCAGCCTTGTAGGCGATTCGGTTCGCCTCGGCGAGAGCCGAGAGCGACCCGGGTTTGTGCTTCACGAGGAACTGGACGAAGCCCCATGAGCAGGCGGCGTGGTCGAGGTCCCACACGCCTCGGTCCCAGTCGGCGAACTCGTCGATCTGGAGCGGCTTTGCCTGGCGCTTCTTGAATTCGTTGCTGAGCCTGGATTCCCAACCCGTGTGTTCCGTCACGCTCACGAATTCATGGCGATATGGAAAGCAGTAGATGTCGTCCATGACGTCCTGCTCGACCGCCCAGGCCGAGGCCTGGCTGAGCCAAACCGGCTGCGGGCCGAAGGAACGGTACATGAGCATGCGGCTCAGGCGGTTCACGAGTTCGTTCTCGGAGCGCCAGACGTCACCGACTTCGAATCCGGCAGGAGCGGACTGCCACGCGGCCGCCATGACGCTGACCTCGTCGAAACCCGGCTGGGAAGCGTGGATGCTCGTCCAGGTCTGCGCCCGGGGCTCCGACTTCGCGAGGGATCCGAGGAGCGACTGATAGTGCTCGCCGCTGTCCAGCTCGATGAGCACCACGGGCTCGGCGTCCGGAACGTGCTCGCGCACTCCCCAGGCACCGTCCCGGAAGGTCTCCTCGGAGCCCGAACGGTCGGGAGCGGGGATGATCTTGTCGAACGTCTCGAGCGTCTTGCCGACGAGCTTCAACCGGTCCTTGGCCAGCTTCTCGCTCGACGTGATCAATAGCACCCGTGCGTCGTCCGTGAGAGCGATCTGGTAGCCGTTTTCCTGGATCCAGGGGGCGTAGCGGTCGATCTGGACCCGTACGGCCTCCAGGTGCTCGGGCTTCACATCGTCGTCCAGGGAAGCCAGGGGGGTCAGCTTACCCTTCCAGAGAACCAGGGGAGAGTCCGTGGTGCCGGTACGGAGGGCGGCTCCAGCGGACGAAAAGGGAGCGGGCGGAGCCCAGACGAACGGGCTGGCGAACGGGCTGGCGAACGGGCTGGCGAACGGGCTGGCGACCGGGTTGGCGAGCGCGACTGCGAGCGGAGCGGCGAGGACGGTAAGGGCCACCAGGGATGCGGCGGTCCTCAGGGGAAAAAGAGGCTTCATGGCAAGGCGAGCGACATGGAGTGTCGCCGGTAGAGGGCAGGTCGTGAGACCTGGACTTCGTGGGGTTTGGCGGGCCGAGATCGGTACTGGCAGGCGACCGAGACGACAGGAAGAGGTCTGGGTGGATGGTCCGGCAGGCGTTCGCAGGTTCCACCCAAGGAGTGTCACCGGCAGTGTGAATTACGGACGAAAAGTCGAAACTCTTCACCGAATGCCAGAACAATTGCGTCGCTGAAACGTCGCGCGGGGAATGAAGGCAAATCGCTGGTAAGCCGCCGTTCCGCTGCGATGAAGAACGGGTCAATGGACGGGTGTCGCCGAACGTTTCCGTGCGCACCCGCACAGCGCAATGTGTGCGGTTACCGAACGCTCTCACCCTACGTTCCTACGTGACCGTTACAACGAAGCGTCGCGACGACTCCGCGTTGCAGGCTCCGTCCACTATCCTCGGCACTCCGTGATCAGCCTGAAGAAAGTTGCAAAGTCCTTCGGGGACGCGGCCGCTGTCGAAGACCTCGACCTGGAGATTGCGGCGCAAGAGACCACCGTCCTGATCGGGCCGAGCGGCTGCGGCAAGTCCACGCTCCTGCGCATGATGCTCGGCCTTCTGCCGCCCACCTCGGGCCAGGTCTGCTTCCAGGGGGAACCCGTCACGCCCCTCACGAGCGCTTCCTTGCGGCAACGCCTCGGCTACGTGATCCAGGGCGGCGGCCTCTTCCCCCACCTCACCGCCGAGGGCAACGTCACCCTTCTGGCTCGGCACCTCGGCCGCGACGCCGACTGGATCCAGGCGCGGGTCGTGGAACTTGCGAACACCGCCAGGCTGGACGAGGCTCTCCTCCAGCGCTATCCCCTGGAGATGAGCGGTGGACAGCAGCAGCGGGTCGCGCTCATGCGTGCGCTCATGCTCGACCCGGACGTCCTGCTCCTCGACGAACCGCTCGGCGCCCTCGACCCCATCGTCCGCGCGGAACTCCAAGAGGATCTGCGCCACGCATTCCGCTCCCTCGGCAAGACGGTCGTGCTCGTCACCCACGACCTCATGGAGGCGCGCTACTTCGCGGATTCCATCGTCCTGATGCAGGCCGGACGCATGCTCCAGATCGGCACCTACGAGGACCTCGTGGAACGGCCCGCGGCCCCCTTCGTCACGCGCTTCGTCAGCGCTCAACGCCCGGCGTTCGCCTCCGGAGCATCCGCTTGAGGGACGGCCTTTGAAGTGGCTCCGCTCGAGAGCGGCCCTGGCAGCGATCTCCGTGCTCGCGCTGACGCTCGTACCGCTCTCGAAGCGCGTCGACGGATTCCGCGTCGGATCCAAGAAGTTCACGGAGTCCGTGGTGCTGGGCGAGGCCGTCACCCTGATGGCCCGGAACGCAGGCGTCCCGGTCCTGCACGCCCGCGAACTCGGAGGCACGCGCGTCCTGTTCGAAGCGCTGAAGAGCGGCTCGATCGACGTGTACGCGGAGTACACGGGGACCATCGCGGAGGAGATCCTGGCGGGCAGCCAGCCCTCGGACCGGAGCCCGTCACCGGCCGCCGACCTCGAGCCGATGCGCACGGCGCTCCAGCGTCTCGGGATCGGGCTGTCCGAGCCGCTCGGCTTCAACAACGGCTACGGGATCGGCATGCTGGAGGAGCGCGCGCGGGAACTTCGGATCGAGACCCTCTCCGACCTCGCCAGTCATCCGGACCTCGCCCTCGGGTTCAGCTCGGAGTTCATGGACCGCGCGGACGGCTGGCCAGCGCTACGACAGGCCTACGGCCTGCCCCAGCCCAACGTCGCCGGCATGGACCACGACCTCGCCTATCGCCAGCTGACGTCCGGCGAGATCGACGGCGTCGACGTTTACACGACCGATGCCGACATCGAGTACTACGGGCTACGCGTCCTCGAAGATGACCGCGCGCACTTCCCGCGCTACGACGCGGTCCTGCTGTATCGCCTCGATCTCGCGACCCGCGCCCCGGAGCTCCTGGCTTCGATCCTGCGCCTCGAGGGCACGCTCGACGAGCGCTCGATGAGGGCCATGAACGCAAAGGCGCGACTCGAGCGGATCCCCGAGAGTCAGGTGGCGGGGTCCTTCCTGGAAGACACGCTCTCGATCGACATGGGCGACGCCCGTGACGCCGGGACGAAATCGGTCGGAGCGCGAATCTGGCGCAGGACCCTGGAACACCTCCAGCTCGTCCGACTCTCGTTCGTTCTCGCGGTGCTCATCGGTCTGCCGCTGGGCGTCCTCGCCGCCAAGGCGTCGCGTCTGGGCGCCGTGATCCTCGGAGTCGTCGGCGTGATCCAGACGATCCCCGCGCTCGCGCTGCTCGTCCTCCTGATCCAGCCGGTCGCCGCCCTCGGCCTCCCCAGCGTCGGCGCCGGCTCCGTGGCCGCGATCGCGGCCCTCTTCCTCTACAGCCTTCTTCCCATCGTGCGGAACACCTGCGATGGACTGCGGAGCCTCTCCCCGGATCTCCAGGAGTCAGCGCGCGCCCTCGGGCTACCCGCCAGCTCACGGCTCCTGAGCATCGAGCTTCCCCTCGCTTCCCGCACGATCCTGGCGGGCCTCAAGACTGCCCTCGTCCTGAACATTGGTTTCGCGACCCTCGGCGCGCTGATCGGAGCAGGCGGGTACGGACAGCCAATCCTGACGGGGATCCGCCTGGACGACCACGGGCTCATCCTGGAGGGCGCCGTCCCGGCGGCCGCCATGGCGCTCGCCGCGCAGGCGCTCTTCAGCGTGCTCGACCGGGTGTGGATCCCGAAGGGCCTGCGGCTCGCGAACCCAGCTTGAGAGAATGGAGCCTCGGCCCCAGCGCGAGAGGCGCCCCCTCGCTACGCTTTCGCCCCCGACCCGGAGCCAACGACGTGTCCCAAGAGCAACCGAAGAACCCACTCCACGGGATGACGCTGAAGGCGATCCTGGAGGACCTGATCGAGCGCCGAGGCTTCGAGAACCTCGCCGAGGAGATCCAGATCAACTGCTTCGCCTACGAGCCGTCGCTGACTTCGAGCCTGCGCTTCCTGCGCAAGGTCGACTGGGCGCGCCGCCAGGTGGAAGAGCTCTGGATCGCCGACCAGCGCGCCATCGAGCGTCACAATCGCCGGTCGCTCTGACGGAGCCCCGGTCGACCGTCTGGAGAATCCCGCGCCAGGAATTCAGTCATGGCGCGCTCGATCGAGGCCGATGACCGAAGAGGAGACCGCGCCGATGCGGTCCAGGACGACATGGTCATCGCCAACATCACCCGCTCGTCGATGGTCCTCCGGGCCGTTTGCGGCCTCTGGATCGTCGGCGCCGTCATGGCAGCAGGCTTCATGCTCCGCTCGCCCTGGATCATCGCGCCACTGGGCCTTTCGTTCGCTGCGCTGTTCGTGATCGGAAAGTGGGGCGCCTGGAAGCACGCCATTCGCTCCGGCGGCTGGACCAGGCTGCCCCTGGGCCTGCTCACGACCATTCCGATTCAGTGCGCCATCGTGGCGCTCTTCTACGGTGCGGCACTCGGGCTCACGCTCCTGAGCAGCACCGAGAGAACGCTGCAGCCGTTCGGCGCCTGGGACATGAACTACTCGGCGGTGGTGCTGCTGGTGGGAGGTGTCCTGGGGATCGCCGCCCACGTGATCGAATCCCGGGCGGAGCCCGAGGATGGGTACCTCCGAGCCCAGCTGGCGGAGGACGGAGAGCTCCCCGAGGACCTCAAACGCCTCATCCTGGGATCGGACGCCGACGAAACGGGGGCATGATGCCCCAATCAGAAACACCCGTGGTCTGAGATCGGCGTCGACGAACAGCTCCGAGCTGCCTGAGGTCGACAAGGGGGAAACAAGCTCGTCCCCACCCCCCCCGATCCGTTCCCCCCCTCCACTGCCAGGAGGCCGGAGCGACGACGACCGTGACTGATCCAAACCGCCAAGCCAACACCGGGCCCCAGCCAAGGTTCGCCTCGGGCAAGCATCGCGCTCCAGGGAGCGACGAGTCGGCCAACCGGGTCACCCTGGAAGATGTGCTGGAAGCTGGCACCCAGAACCTTCGCCTGTCACTGGACCTGGCCGGGCACGGCGACCTCGATTTCGAGGCCCTCGACGAAGCCGTCGCGGCCACTCGCTCCACGCTCGTCAGCCAGGAAGCGCTCACCAGTGCCACGGAGGGCCACGACCCCGTGGCTGCCGAGCGCGAAGGCGGCGCAGGCGTCGTCAGCAACGAGATCCACTGCCTCGTATCGCTCCTGGAAGCCGGCACCCGCCCGCCCAACTTCGCGAACGAAGCCCAGGGCGCTCTGGAAAGAGCCTCGATCATCCTGCACGAGGCCCACCAGGCGATCGGGTTCGACACGCAGAAGTATGGCAAGAAGGTCGACGTGATCCTGCGGAGCGCCGACTCGGTCGACGTCGAGCGCTTCGCCAGGGACGCCGTCAAGGACCTGAGCGCGTCGCTCCCCCATCACGTGTTCGACGCGTGGATGCCCGCGATCCTGACGACCGCAAGGAGAGCCACCGCCTCGCTCTGCGACTGGCTCGCCGAGATCGCCGCCACGTCGTCGGATCACGCGAGGGAAGCGCTTTGGCCGTTCATCATCGATGACTTCCTCACGAACCTGAAAGGTCGCACGCGGCCGCTCGATCCGGGCGTGCACGCGATCGACTCCCTGGCCATGGACCTCGCGATCGAACGGCTCAGCCAGCTGCCGTCGATCAAGCGTTCCGTGCTCGCACCGGGCATGTTCAGCCTCAGCCAGACCTTCGCGTGCGAGTTGCTGCTTCGCTTGATGGATGGCTCGGCGCGCCACGTGGTGGGCCCCGTCTTGCTCAGCGCCTTCAAGCAAGAGCTTCCCACCGACCCCGGCGTCGGCTACTGCGTCTTCGCCGCGCGTCAGTACGACGAATCGATCGGCTGGCTGCTCGCCGAGCAGATGAAGAACCTCGACGCCTGCGTGACGGACGAGGTGCAGCGCTCCGCCGCCTGGGTCCTGATGTCCGCGCTCGAACAGCTCCACGGAGAACGCCGGGGTGAGGTCTGGATTCCGGCCTCGATCGAGTGGCTCGCGAGCCGTGATGTCACGCTGGACTCCGACGTTCAGCTCGCGTCCACGCGCTCACTCATGGAACGAATCGTCTCGGAGCGCCAGGGGTTCCGAAAGGTCTGGAGCCGCGACTGTCGTCGTGCCGCCAGCCAAGCGCTCAAGAGCGGAGGTCTCCGATGATCAGTCTTTCCAAGGCCGAAGGCCTGTGGGTCGAACTCTCGAGCGCCGTCGAGAGCGCGCTCGGAGTCGGCACCCATGAAACGGCCACGCTGCGACACGCCCAGCGACTCCTCGAACTGACGCACTTCGCGCTCCAGAACGAGCAGGGCGCACCCGTGAAGCTCTACATGTGCGCAAGCCTCTTCGTGCACGCGGGCATTCCGCTGGCTGACGCATCGATCCGGGGGCGCGCGACGATCGCCTTCCTTCGGTTCACCGGCTCGGGCGGCATCGAGTTCAGCTCGGACATCGAGATGAACAGCCTCGTGGATCTGATCGATCTGGCGAGGGGTGTTTGCCGGGGCGAAGACAGCGCTTTCGGTGGAAGCCGTCAGGCGAGACTCGACGCGCTGCGCGGCATCCGCCTGTTGGAGCCGAACGACAACGTCACCTGGGACTGGATCGACGAGGGGCCGGCGGGCGAAGCCTACGAATCTGCCGGACTCTGCCTCGAGTCCGCGGCCCCTGCGCGAAGGGAGGTGGCCACCGCCGTCGAGGTGGCCATGGGTCAGGCGAGCGCGGGCGCAGCGGTTCAGATGGACGTCGCGCGCTCGGTCAGCGAATCCATCGTGACCGTGGGACAGAGCGGCTTCGACAACCTGATGCAGCTGGCGGAGCGGCCCGAGTTCGACGTCTTCACCGTACAGCACTCCCTCCGGGTCTCGCTGCTCGCGACCTATGTCGCGAGCCAGCTCGGCGCCTCGCGTGAGGTCGTCACCGAGCTCGGAGCGGCGGCCATGTTCCATGACGTCGGGAAGGGCCGTATCCCGGAGGAGATCCTCTACAAGCCTGGCCGCCTCGACGACGACGAACGAAGGGTGATTGCCACCCACCCGCAGCTGGGCACGGAGATTCTCCTCGACAGCCCGTCGGTCAGCGCCTGCGCTCTCGGTGCCGCCTGGGGCCATCACCTGCGCCACGACGGAAAGGGGTACCCGGAGCGCCGTCCGTGGTTCGAAACCACCCAGGCGACCTCGCTCATTCAGGTCTGCGATGTCTTCGAAGCGCTGACCGCTCGTCGCCCGTACAAGGCGCCCTACTCGCCCGCTCGCGCGTTCCAGATCCTGTATTCGGACGCGGGCGCCTACGACCCGGCCGTGCTCTCCGCCTTCACGCGTGCCATGGGCCTCTACCCGCCCGGGCGGTTCGTCCTGCTGTCGGACCGGAGGCTGGGCCGCGTCGCCCGCGCCGGACGGTCGCTCGATCGCCCCTTGGTTCGGACCTTCCCCCACGGCACGCTCGTGGACCTGTCCGAACCTGCGCAGGCTGGAATCGCCGTCCTGAGACTCCTGGACGAGCCGGAATTCGTGCAGCTCCTGATGACCTCCAAGGACGGCAAGGTCGAGGAAGAGCCGAAGGCGCCGCTACCGAGCCAGCCGCGTGACGGCATCTCGTCGAACGATCTGAGCCCGCGGGACGAGGAACTCAGCGACGCTGAAGCAAGCGGCGCCCCATGCGATCACCAGGGGCACGGCGACGACTGTCGACTCTGCTGATCCGTCGGCTCAGGGCACTTCGCCTGGCTTACCTTGCCCTTTCGGGCTCGTCTGCTAGCCTCGTGGCCATGGAGACGAACAGAGCGTGAAGCCGAGGATCAAATTGGGCGAAGCCCGCACCCCTGAGGGCCGCCTCCTGGAGCTCTACGAGCACGATGGGCACCACGAGGTGATCTTCGAGAAGCGGGCGCTGATGGCGTCCCGGCGGTTCTTCTCGGAGCAGGAGCTGGCGCGCGTCGTCTGCGAAGACCTGCCGCCCAAGGCCAAGGTCATGATCGGTGGCCTCGGTATCGGCTACACGCTGCGCCGCGTCCTCGACTTCCTCCCGCCCGGAGGACGTGCCCTCCAGGTGGAGCTGATGGAAGAGCTCGTGGAGTGGAACCGCGGTCCGCTGGCCCACCACGCAGGCGCTCCCCTCGACGACGATCGGACGAAGCTCATCATGGGCGACATCTGCGAGGTCATTCCGCGCTACGACAACGTCCTGGCCGCCATTCTCCTCGACGTGGACAACGGCCCGACGCCGCTGATCCGCGGGCAGAACCAGTGGCTCTACAGCCGCCCTGGACTGAAGGCCATCCACCGGGCGCTCATCCCCGGTGGCGCCGTCTCCGTCTGGGCCGCGGACGACGAATCGCACTTCCTGAAGTCGCTCCAGGCCGCGGGCTTCGCGCCCGAGCGCCACATCACGAACGCTCGGCCCAACCGCAAGGGCGGGCGGCACTACATCTTCGTCGGCCGCAAGCCGGCCTGATCGAACTCCGCGCAGCATTGGCCGCCGCGCAATATCGGCCGCCGCGCAACGCCAGCGGGGCTGGCCCAATGACTTGGGCCAGCCCCGCTGGCGTTACCGAAGGCGGAAGCCGCCGATCAGTTCAGAATCATCAGCTGATCCGCCACGGCCGCCGGAGCGCCACCGTTGCCGAACGCGCCATAGATGTCCGGATCGCCATCGCGGTCCACATCGATCAGCGACAGCGACGACATCCCGACGAACGACTGCGGCCCACCTGAGTTGAAGGTTCCGTTGCCGCCGCCGAGGTTGAGGAATCGGTTGCCCGTGGCACCATCGACCGCGAAGAGGTCCAGTCGGCCGTCCTCGTTGCGATCCGCCAGCTCGATATCGTTGATCACGCTCGTGTTGTTGAGCGAAGTCTGAACCGTCGCGAAACCGGTCAGCGCGTCGAACTCCGACCAGCTCAGGTTCGTGGAACCGCTCGTGCTACCCAGCACCAGGTCCATGTCGCCGTCCCGATCGAGGTCACCCATCGCGATCGCGCCCGTCGAAGGGAACGTGATCGTGTCGACGAGCGACCAGGCGCCGATACCGTCGTTCTCGACGACGCGCACCGAGGTCGTGTCCGAAGAGAAGAAGTCGATGTCGCCGTCCTGATCAAAGTCGCCGAAGGCGGCGATCACGTGGTCCGTGACCAGGTCGAGCGTCTGACCTGTCGGCATGAACGTACCGTTGTCGAAGCCGTCCCACGATTCCACCACGGCCCCGGTGATGACCACGAGGTCCGCGTCACCGTCACCGTCCATGTCACCAGGGGCGTAGGTTTCGAGACCGAGCGAGAGGCCGCTGTCCGTGAAGGTACCGGAGCCGTCGTTCACGAAGTAGCGGTCCGCCACGGTGCCGGTGCTGCCCAGCCGCTGGAGGTAGTCCAGGTCGCCGTCGCCGTCGCCGTCGAAGAGATCGCCGCCGGTCCCTCCGGCGCCGCCGAAGGCGGTGCCCAGCGTGAAGCCGCCGACGCCGTCGCCGAGCAGCACGTTCACCGAGCCCGCCACGTCCGGGACCAGGAGGTCCATGGTCCCGTCGCCGTTCACATCACCCTTCGCAGGCTTGCCGCTCTGCCAAGGGCCGTCCGTGAGCGCCGTGGCCTCGTAGTTCGCGAGCGGTTGACCGCCCGAAACGGAGCCACCGTAGGGCTGGTGCTGACCGGAGTTGGTCATCTGATCCGGACCGTTGATGATCAAGAGATCGATGTCGCTGTCGCTGTCGAAGCGTCCGATCACGACGTCGTTGGCGGGGCCCGGCAGAAGGTCGACGCGGTCTTCCGTGAAGTTGCCGTCGCCGTCGTTGATCCAGTAGCGGCCGCTGTCGAAGTTCTTCGCCGTGATGACGTCGAGGTCGCCATCGCCGTCGATGTCGAAGAAGTCGACGCCTCGGTTGTCGTTGTTGCCGTAGAACACGGGGCCGTCCGGGAACGTGCCGTCACCTGCGTTGCGAAGGAACTGGTTCTGACCCAGTGCCGACATGAAGATGTCGATGTCGCCGTCACCGTCCAGGTCGGCCGCTTTCACGTCGCGTCCGTTGGTGGAAGTCACCGGGATCGCCGTGCCTGCGAAGACGCCGCTGCCGTTGTTGCGCCAGACCTCGGAGTTCTCGCCGTCGTTGGCCGCGAAGAAATCGATGTCGCCGTCACCGTCGAGGTCGGCGAAAGCCACCGCCTGCGTGCTGCGGTTGCCGAGCGACTGGCCGGAGTTCATGAAGACGCCGTTGCCGTCGTTGAACCAGACCTGGTTCGGCATGTTGTCGAGGTTCGCGAACAGAGCGTCGAGGTCGCCGTCTCCGTCTGCGTCGAAGAGTTCGACCGACTGGCTGGTGGCAGCGCCGAGGCCCTGGCTGGAGTCCACGAGGTTGCCCGAGCCGTCGTTGAACCAGACCTGGTTCGGGCCGGCGACCGCGGTCACGACATCGAGGTCACCGTCGCCGTCGACGTCGCCGAGGGCAACGTCGCGGGTGTCCGCCGTATCGAAGGTCTGGACCATGGTCCAGGTCAGGTTGCCGTTGCCGCTCCAGCGCTGGCTCGCATCGCCATCGATCACGGCGAGGACGAGGTCGAGGATTCCGTCCCCGTCGAGATCGCCCACCGCGCCGCGGCGCGCTTCCACGGTCTCGATCGCCGTGACCGAGAACGGCACGGGCTGAATCGTGATCTCCACGGGTCCGACCGAGGAGACGTCCGTTCCGTCGACCGCCTCGATCGAGTCCGGCGTCACCACGCCTTCCATGTCGATCCCCGAGGGGGCATCGGGGTCCATGTCGAGGGCCGGGTCATAGACGCCGCGGGTGCGAAGGACCGGATTGCTGCCGAGGGTGATGAGGATCGTGAAGTTCTCGTCGCCCTGTTCCACGGTGGCGCCGCCGCCGAGCATGTCGCCCGCCTTCGGCAGCTTGAAGTCCGCCGCGTCCGCGTTCATGTTCACGATGACCTGCTCGCTGTAGCGCAGGTAGAGCTGGTCACCCTGATCGATGATCCCGTTGCCGTTCGTGTCCCGGTAATGAGCCGGTCCCTGCAGTCGAACGTTGCGGGTCGTGAAGTTGGCGTCCGAAGAGTCAGGCGTCGAACGGTTGCCCGCGCCATCGACGGCGACCACGCGCACGCGATAGTTCGCCCCATCCTCGACGCGACCGCTCTCCCAGGGGAAGCTGCCGGTATCGGCCGCATCGAGCACGATGGTCTCGTCGTAGCTCGTACCGCCGTTGCTGGACAGGTAGATCTCCACGGTGCCGAGGTTGTCGTCCGTGGTCATCCAGGTGATGTCCTCGATCCCGGTGACGGTTTCGCCGCCGTTGGGGCTCATCAGGGAGATCACCGGTGGGGTCGAGTCCACCTCGAAGTCCGCGTCCGAGGCGTCCGCCGTGCTGACGTTCCCGCCGCGGTCGGTCGCGGTGACCTGAATGCGATAGGTCGTGCCGCCGGCGATGTTCGAAGCATCCCAGGCGTAGGTGCCGGTATCGGGCGCAGCATTCGCGACCGTGATGCCGTAGTTCGCGCCGCCATCGGCCGACGCGAGGATCTGAACCGTCCCCACGTTCGCGTCGGTGGTCGTCCAGGTGATCGTTCCAGCAGCGCCCACGAGTTCACCGCCGTTCGGAGCCGTCAGGGAGATCACCGGAGCGGTGTTGTCGATCGCAAACACCGGGCTGCGGTCGCTGCCCTTCTGACCGCTGACGCGGACTTGGTAGTCGCTGTCGTCCGGGTAGATCGCCGTATCGAAGGCGTGGCTTCCATCGTTCGGCGTTCCGGCGACCAGGGTGGTGAAGGTGGCGCCTCCGTCATCGGAGATGGTGATGTCGACCGTTCCATCCGATCCGAATCCGGACCAGAAGATCGTCCTCTGCCCGCTCCAGACGGCACCGGCGCCGGGCGCGTTGACCGTGGGGACAGGGTCCGAAGAACCCCCTCCGCAGCTGGCGGCCAGGAGGCCGAGGGTGAGAGCGGTCGTTCGTGAACGACCACGGAGAGCTTGGGAGTACTGGGGAGAAGACGTCATGATGAGCGACTGATCGATAGCGATGAGGGGCCGAGGCAGACTGGGCCAATGGGCCGCAAAGACCCACGGCTATAAGGCCATCGGCGGCCAAGTGGCTGATCAGGCCCTGGAAATCCGAAGGACTTCATTCATGAGGCCGCACTCATGCGTTTCTTACTCGGGGGGCTATCGAACGTCGCCGCGCCTTCTTCATTTCCAGGCCCGCACCGTCCATACCAGCACCGAGGAGCCCATTTTCGCTGGCAAAGGCGGCGCGCGTCCCTCCGCGCTTCTACCTGACCGTCGCTCTCCGCGCTGCGGCCGCCCGCAGGGCCAGGGCGGCCTCGGCGGCGACGAACTGGTTCCCGGCCTCGTTCAGGTGAACCCCGTCCGTGGTGAGAACGCCGCTCTTCTTCCCTTCGGGATTGAAGAGGCGCAGATGATCACGGAATCGCACCTGGAGGTCACACAGCGCGCGCCGCTTCGGACCTGTGAACCGCGCCGAGATCGCGGCGTACTCCTCGAGCATCCCGTCGAGGGAGCCGGTCCCGGCCGGTCCTTCGCCGATGACGCTCGGCGTTGCCATCGCGACCGTGGCGCCGCCGGGTCCTTCGAGCCGTTGGAGGAGCTCCTCGAGGCCGCTTCGGAAGGCGTCCTTCGGCGTCCCCTCTCCGCGCTCGGAGTGCCAGACGTCGTTGATTCCGATGTAGAGAAAAACGAGCGAAGCATCCTTGGCGCGCACGTCGCGCTCCTCGCGGCGCAGCAGATCCGGCACCTTGTGCCCGCTGATGCCAGCGGCAATCACGCTCGCCTCGGGCTGCACCCGCTGGATCGCCGAGCGCAAGATATCCACGTAGCCGCCAGCGTCCGCGCCCTGCTCGGTGATCGAGTCGCCGAGGAACGCGATTCGCTCGTCAGGCGCGATGGCGCGCGCCAGGAGCTCCCCCGCGAGGGCTGCGCGACGCGCAGGATCGCGGCGCTGGGCGAACAGCCAGTCCAGGCAACCATCGGCGCCGTAGGCCGCGGTCCAGGCATCGTGACCCACGCCCGGAAGCTCATGGTAGTCGGCTTCGATCCCGAGTTCCTTCAGCTCGGCCACGATCTGGCGACTGTTCTCCACCGGCACCGCCTGATCGGCGTCCCCGTGCCAGACGGAGAGCGGCAGGCCGACGAGCCGCGCGGCTGAACGTTCATCTCCGCCGCCGCAAACGGGCGCGGCCGCGGCGAACCAGTCGGGATAGCGCGTCGCCAGTTCGAACGTCCCGTAGCCCCCCATCGAGAGCCCGGTGAGGTAGATGCGATCCATGTCGATCGCCTGCTCCCCCACCGTTCGGATGAGCGCGGCGATCGCGCCGGCCATCGGGTCCGTGGGTTCACTCGGAAGCGGCTGGGACGACTTCGAGCCCCAGTTGTCGGTGGTCCAGCGGCCCTCCTCAGGGCACTGCGGCGCCAGCAGGAAGCACGGAAAGGCGGCGCGCCGCTCGGGGGTCAGCATCTTCGACGGAAAGTGCTTCAGCTGAAGCTCGTTGTCGGAACCGCGCTCCCCTGCCCCGTGCAGGAAAAGAATGAGCGGGTAGCGCTGGCCCTCCTCGATCGTCTCGGGCGCGAGGAGGCGATAGTGGGTGGTGACCCCGTGCACGGTGACGTGCCCGGGGACGAACTCTTCTTCGGCACAGGAGGTCGACATGAAGACGGTGGCGGCGAAGGGCAAACCGAGGGAGAGAGGAAGACGAATCATCGTCCAAGGGTAGCAAGCCGACGGACCGGGCAGGCTGAACTGGCGTTTCCCACCGAGTCGGTTAGCCTGATCCGCATGCTCCATCACGTCGAGATCTACGTCGCCGACCTCGAGCGCACCCTCTCCTTCTGGACGCATTTCATGGAGAGGCTCGGCTACGAGCCGGATCGCTGGTCAGGGGGCATGAACTACCGGCGCGGCGACGACCCGTACCTCTCGTTCCTCGCGGCTCCCGCCGAGCATCTGGATCCGGGCTACCACCGAAAGCGGGTGGGCCTCAACCACCTCGCTTTCCGGGGCCGCTCCCGCGAGCATGTGGACGAACTGGCCGCGTGGATCAAGGAGGCCGGCCACACCATGCTGTACGAGAACCGCTACCCCTTCGCCACTGGCCCGGACTACTACGCGCTCTTCTGCGAGGACCCGGATCGCATCAAGGTCGAAGTCGTCGCCCCCTGAGATCTTGAACATGGCCCACGTCGAGCTGACTTCTCACCTCTACCAGTTCTTCCCCACGCTCGAAGGACAGAAGATCGTCGTCGACGGAGCCTCCGTCCGTGAGGTCGTCGACGCCCTGGAGGCCCTCGCGCCTGGCTTCGCTTTCTACGTCTGCGACGAGCGCGGCCGCGTTCGCCAGCACGTCAACATCTTCATCGAAAGCGAGCGTATCCAGGACCGCGGCACGTTGACGGATGCGGTCCGGCCCGACTCCCGCGTGTTCATCCTTCAGGCACTCAGCGGCGGGTAGCGCTGCATTCGCAGCGACCTGCCGTTCCACCTGCCGCTTGGCACCCTGTCCCTTCCCACCTCGTCCCTTTCCCGGATCGATTCTCCATGTCTCAGCGCATCCTCGTCGGTACCCGCAAGGGAACGTTCTTCGTCGAGAAGGTCAACGGTCGCTGGAAGCCGCGCCTGGCCGGCCACATCGGCGCGGGCGTCAACTTCGTCGCGCGCGACCCGAACACCAGAACTCTCTGGGCTGCCCTTGGCCACGGCCACTGGGGCGCGAAGCTTTCGTCGTCCAGGGACGACGGCGCCACCTGGAAAGACGCTCCACAGATCCGCTATCCCGAGGGAGCGCGCCATTTCCTTCCTCCGCCCCCGAGCGAGACCGGCGAGGGCGAGGGCGCGCCGACGATCAAGGACGCCACGCTCCTGAAGCTCTGGTGCATGAACTTCGGCGGTGACGGAAGGATCTGGGTCGGCACCATCCCGGGTGGTCTATTCATGAGCGAGGACGGCGGCGCGACCTTCGAGCTCAATCGCGCCCTCTGGAACCACGAATCGCGCGGTGGAGATCTCTTCTCGGGAGACGGCACGGGCACGACCCGCTGGTACGGAACGCCGGCCGCCGAGGGCGAGTTCGCGCCGGGCCTGCACTCGATCGAGATCGACCCGCGGGACCCCCGCCGCATCTGGGTCGCCATCTCGACGGCGGGTGTGTTCGAGACCCGTGACGGCGGCGAGTCCTGGGAGGTCCGGAACCAGGGCCTCGTGATGGAGTACGCGCCGAATCCCGAGGATACGTGGGCGGGCCACGACCCCCACGCGATCGCGCTCTGCCCGGGCCAGCCAGATCACCTCTGGCAGCAGAACCACTGCGGCGTGTTCTACAGCGAGAACGGGGCCGCCTCCTGGAAGAAGGTCAGCTCGCCCGGGGACGGCGTGCACTTCGGCTTCCCGGTCGCGGTGGACCCGAAGGACGGCAGGACCGCGTGGCTCGTTCCGGGCAAGTCCGACGCCCAGCGCGTCACCGTGGACGGCAGCCTCTTCGTGGCGCGCACGACGGACGGCGGCGAGAGCTGGACCGCGCTGCGCAAGGGCCTCCCGGCGGAGCTGGCCTACGACGTCGTGTACCGACACGCGTTCCACAACGCAGGAGACACCCTGGCCTTCGGAAGCACGACCGGCAACCTCTACGTCAGCGAGGACCGCGGTGAGTCATGGGAAGGGGTCGCCCACCACCTTCCTCCCGTCTACAGCGTGAGGTTCGGATAAGCTGTGGGGCAAGCCCCATGAGAACCCAGCTGATCCTCAACGCCCTCCGAATCGTCTTCCTCCTCGCCTCCGTGGCGGCGGTCGCGACGGCGCTGGGCTGGGACAGGATCAAGGTTCACGTCGACCCCTATGACGAAGCGCTGATCGAGCGGCACCTGCGCGGCCCGACCGAGGCGCTCGCCGCCGCTCGGGCAAGCCTCGAGGCCGGGGAGACGGAGCGCGGCCTCGGTCAGCTCGCGGCGCTCGCCGAGGAGCTGCGCGGGGTTCGGCTCGGCACACGACTCGAGCCCGTGCGCACGGCGACCCTCGACCTGTTGAGCGATCGTCACCTCGTGGCCGGTCACGACGAAGAGGCCATGGCGTGGACCGAGGAGCTTCTGCAGTACAACCCGCGGGACTTTCCGGCGCTTCTGCGGCGCGCCGAGCTGCATCGGCGCGCGGGGCGCGACGCCCTCGAACTCGCGGACGTCGAGGCGGCGTATCGGGTCGGCGCGGCGTCGGGCGCCGCGATCGCGCCCTACGTCAGTGCGATGGCGCGAAGGGGCCGGAGCGAGGAAGTGGCCGAGGCCCTCCTGGCCCTCGGATCCCAGGGGCCGCTCGTGATCCCGACGCGGGACTGGGAGTTCCGGTGGGCCCCCGGCGGAGACTTCGCCTTCGAGCCCGGCACGGGCCTGCGAGTGTCGGCGATGGACGACACCGGAGGCTACACGGGGATTCCGGCGCTGCCCGCAGGTTCGATCCGCGCCCGGAGCGTGCGCGTGGATCTGCCCCCGGGGTGCCACATGGCCCTCCGCGCCCTCGACGTCGCCCTCGAAGCCGGGGGCGGCGAGGTCACGCACCTCACCCTCCAGGATCTCGCCGTCGCCAACCACCTCACCGCCCAGCCGGACGGGACGTTCGTGGCCGATGGCCAGCTCGATCCCTACGTGATCCTCCAGCGCGACGGGGCCGCCGCCGTCGAGGGGATCGAGGGCATCACCGTCGGGCTCGCCCTGGCGCCTGCACTTCCGGCGGCGGTCGGCACGCTCTTCCCCGAGGGCCTGAGCGACGAGCAGCGTTCCCGCTGGACCGCTCGCCACGGCGCCGAGCTGGTGAACGCACTGGAGGTAGGCCTTGGGCGCTGATTCGATGCTGACCACCGGAGCGCCGCGGAGCAGGTACCTCGGGAAGGCCGTTCTCCGAGCCTGCTGGCGCTGGAGCCTCTTCGTGACCGTCCCCATCGTCGCGGTGTTCGGGCTCTGGCTCTTCCGCACGGGGACGAAGTACGTGGACCTCGGTCTGGAGTACGAAGCGCTCGGAGGCGAGGTCAACCTGCGCCGGGTGGCGGACTTCGAGGGGCGTTCTCTGCTGCGTGACATCCGCCTGGCGCTCCAGGTGAAGCAGGGTCAGCCCGCGCGCCCCCTCCGGACCGTCGAGCTCTTCATTCCCGGCGCGTCGGAGGCCCGGCTCGACTCGGACCTTCCGTTCTCGGGCCGCGAGTACGTGCCCGCCTCGCTCGTCTATCCAGACGGAGGCGTCGGCGAGGTCAAGGTGCGCTACCGCGGCGACCACTACTGGCACTGGGCGGGTCGCAAGAAGTCGATCCGCGTCAAGACGAAGAAGGAAGCGCTGTTCAACGGCATGCGCAGCTTCAACCTCGTCGCGCCCAAGCTCCCCGAGCAGTTCTCGGCCTATCTGTCGTACTTCCTGGCGGGACAGCTCGACCTGATCGCCCCGCGAGCCGAGATGATCGACCTGTACGTCAACGGCGGCTTCCGCGGCGTGCACCTGTTCCTGGAGCAGATGGACGAGACCGTCCTGCGGGAGCACGACCGGATGCCTGGCGACATCTACTCGGCCGACATCGTCGGCGACGACGTGTACCGTGGCGTCCCCACGAATGTCTTCACCAACCCGGGCCTCTGGGAGAAGGTGGCGGTCAACAACCACTTCGAAGCCGACGACGATGCGCCGCTCCGGGCACTCCTCGAAGCCCTCGGGAAGCCGCCGTCCCCGGAGCGCAGCGCCAGGCTGCGTGAGCTCGTCGACGTCGACGCGTTCGGGCGCTTCGCGGCCTTTCGCACGCTCTGCCAGTCCGAGCACTACGACAACGTCCACAACTGGCGCCTCTACTACGATCCGTGGAAGAACCGCTTCGAGCCGATCGTGTGGGACCCCGTGGGCTGGGGCATCGAATGGCGCCCGAAGCCGAATCGCCGGACGCGGCCCGACATCGTGTCCAGTCTGCTCGACCGCGCGCTCATGCGCGACGGGGCGTTTCTGGCGGCGCGCCAGCGCGCCATCGAAGGCTTCTTCCAAAGCGGCCAGGACCAGACATTCCTCGCAGAGCTGGATCGGATGACGAGGGACACCGCGCCGTCCTTCCGGCTCGACCCCGGCCTCGCGTACAAGCTTCGATTCATGCGGGCGGACGAGGTGGACCTCGCCATCGTGATCTACCGCTACTTCGTCCAGATGATCTTCGATCAGCTGCGCGAGGACTACCTGATCCCGTCGAACCTCGCGTACACGGACGGCGCCTCGAAGAAGAACGACGTGCGGATCGAGATCGACGGCCGCCGTCCGCTGTTCGGTCTGGCGCTCCAGCTGGACCGCGTGCCTGAACGAACGCTCGGCGCGACGCTGCGCTTCCAGGACGAAAGCGGCGCCGTGCAGGAGCGGGACCTCTCGGGGGCCATGAGCCAGAGCGGTTCGGAGGCAGGGATCGCGGTCTTCTTGACCGGCCAGCTCCGAGCAGACCCGGACCGGCCCATCGAGCCTGGCATCAGTCCGCCGCTTCGTCCGGCCCGTGGTGTCTACGAGATCAAGCTCCACACGGTGAACGCCGACGGGTCCATGGACGCGAGCGGCGTGGAGGCCGTGCCCGCCATCGTCGGCGTCCGAGGCCAGCACGCGGACGGCTCGGAGGTGCGAGGCGTGCGGAAGGAGTCGATCTTCCCGGCCCCGTTCACCGCGCTCTCCGCGGTCGCCGACGACCACCCGATACGGCGGGCCGCCGTCTGGGAAGGAACGCGGGTTTGCCGCGGCGTGGAGCACGTCATGGACGACGTGGTCATCCGCCCGGGAACGGTGCTGGAGATGGAGCCCGGCGCCAGCCTCGTCTTCGAGGGACGGCTGGTGGCGGCGGGGACCGAGGCGGCACCGATCCTGATCCGACCTGCGTCCGCGGGTCGCTCGGCGAAGGAAGGAGCGGGCGACCTCACCTGGGGCGTCATCGCGCTCCGCGGAGCCGGAGCGAACGGCTCCTCGCTCACGCACGTCCGCATGAACCTCGGCAGCGGGCTGATAGAGCCGCTCGCCGAATACAGCGCCATGCTCTCCATCCATCACGTAGAGGACGTGACGATCTCCCGCTGTTCCTTCCGGGACAACCGCGAGGTCGATGACATGGTGCATGCGGTCTACTCGAAGGTTCGGTTCGAGGACTGCGACTTCACGAACTCCCTCCGCGATGCCCTCGACCTGGACGTGACGGAAGGAGCCGTGGTCCGCTGCTCCTTCCTGAAGAGCGGCAACGACGGTCTCGACCTGATGACCTCGCAGATCCTCGTGGAGGACACATGGATCGAAGGCAGCGGCGACAAGGGGATCTCCGTCGGCGAGAACACCGACCTGCTCACCGTCAACGCGGCGATCAAAGACTGCCTGATCGGCGTACAGATCAAGGACCGTTCCCGGGCCGTTCTCTACAACTGCGATGTCGTCGGCAACCAGAAGGGTGTGGACGCCATCGTCAAGAACTGGCGCTACGGCTCGGGCGGACTCGGATTCCTGTACAAGAGCGCGTTCTCCGGCAACGTGAGCACGATCGACGCGGATCGGGACTCCATGGTGCGGATCCACGACTGCTACTTCGATCGAGCGCCAGCACCGGACCGGTCGGTCTTCGTCGACCGCCACTCCGGGACGGAGCATCCCGTGGAAGCCCACCACCGGACCTTCCTGCGCTTCCCCGAGGACAAGGCGCTCGATGCGGACCGGCAGGAAGACCCTGGCGCCGCCGCTGCCTTCGAGGCGGCCTGGCGAGGCGTCGACCCCCTCGTTCGAGGGCGGAAAGGCACGCAGTAAGATCTCGAAGCGGTACGGCCGGGTCGGATCGATTTGCGCCCATCCGATTTGCAGACCTTCCCCCGCGGAGTAGCCTTCGCGTACCCTTCCAGGCTTCCTCCCCATGTCTAGCTCTTCCCCCAAGATGGCCCCGCAGGCCGCGTCTCAGGCTGGACCCACTGCAGGACCCACTGCTGGCTCGACGCGCGCGAAGCTCCACTTCTCGCGCTTCGAGTTCAAGTACCTGCTACCGGAGGCCGTCCGCGACGAGCTGGAGACGATGTTCCAGTACTTTGTCGAGCTGGATCCGTACGTGAGCACGAAGCCCGACAAGAAGTACGTGGTCCGCAGCCTGTACTTCGACAACTCCGCCCACGTGAACTACTGGGAAAAGGAGGACGGCAAGAAGCACCGCCAGAAGTTCCGTCTCCGGACCTACACGAAGACGCCATCCGACGGCACGCCGCGCTTCCTGGAGATCAAAGGCCGCCACAACAACCTGGTCTTCAAGCACCGCACGCAGCTGCTGGAGGAGCCGCGAAGGGACGCAGAAGAGTCATTCCTCTGGCATCCGACCACGGGCGCTCTGCTCGGACGCCTGGAGGACGGCGCCGTCCGCGAGGCCTTCCGGTTCGACCTCCACAAGAAGCATCTCCAGCCGGTGATGCTGGTGGACTACCTGCGCCGCCCGTACATCAGCAAGTACGACCCTGAGTTCCGCATCACCTTCGACGACAGCCTGCGCGGTACCGCGACCGGATCCCTCGACCCCGACGGGCGCGCGGTCTCTCGATCCGTCCTCAGCGGGTACACCATCCTCGAGGTGAAATTTCGCTACCACGTCCCCAAGTGGTTCCACCGGCTCATCCAGACGATGGAACTCGAACGCGTCTCCATCTCGAAGTACTGCGCCTGCATGCGTTCCCTGGGCGTGGTCCAGAACCCTTCCTAGCGCCCCACTCTCTTCTCTCCCCCAGCCTGAACATGCCCCAGCTACAGGAAACCGCAGGCGCCCTCCCCTCCGTGGTGTACGGCGCGCCCGAGATCCTCGTGAACCTCGGTGTTTCGATCGTGCTCGGGATGATCGTCGCGATCATCTACCGCCAGACTCACAAGGGCCTGTCGTACTCGCAGTCGTTCACCTTGACCGTGATCTTCGTCGCGGTGATCGTCGCCATCGTGATGATGGTGATCGGCAACAGCCTGAGCCGCGCGTTTGCGCTCGTTGGAGCGCTCTCGATCATTCGGTTCCGAACGGTCGTGAAGGACACCAAGGACACGGCGTTCGTGTTCTGGGCCCTCAGCGTCGGCATGGCGGCCGGCACCGGCAACTACGTCCTCGGCGGCATCGGGACGGCCGTGGTCTCGGTGCTGGCGCTCGTCCTGCACGCGACGAACTTCGGAGCGCTCTACAAGAGCGAGTTCATCCTGCGCTTCCGCTATGCGACCGGCGCGGACAGCTCGGCCCACCTGGAACAGATCAACCTTCTCTCCAAGCGTTCGAGCATGCTGCACATCGAGCACTCGGGGGATGGAAAGTCCCTCCAGCTCACCTACGACATCGTCCTCAAGGAAGGGCGCACGGCCCAGGAGCTGGCGACGGCGATGGGCGCGCTCCCGAGCGTCAGCGAGGTCGTGCTGATCGCTTCGAAGAGCGACGTCGACTACTGAGGCTTCGTATGGATCGTGGGAATGAGAGCTCGCGCTCTCATTCCCCGTCCAGACGAATGACGTTCCCTTCGCCGCGAACGACGCGTCGCGCGTCCTTCAAGCCGACGAAAACGTTCCCTTGGACGACGTTGTCGACCATTCCCTCGTTGAAGAAGTTCACGCCCGAGCTGTTCCCCGAAGTCAATCCGGGCCCGATCAGGTTGTCCCGGACGATGTTCCCGGAGTTGACCCAGTCGTCGTCGAAGATCTCGAGGAAACGCACTCCGTCGAGGCAGTACCGGAGCACGTTGCCCTCGACCACCGACTCGTAGGCGTCGTTCACCATGACGCCCACCTCGGCACCGTTCACGACGTTGCCGCGGACGCGGCCCGAGGCGAAGTGGTCGATCTCGATGGCCTGGGCACGGATGTGCTCGAAGTAGTTCCCTTCGATCAGAACATCCTCGGCGCCGTAGAAGACGACGCCGCGCCCCTTGAGGTTCTTGAACGAGCAGTTCCGCACGATGAGCCCCTTGGTGGTCGCGCGCTTTCCGGGGACGTAGAGACCCGTGTAGTAGACCCCGCAGTAGGTCGTGTGCGTACGGGTTCCGCCGCGGTGCCGTCCGTCGCAGTGGAGCCCCTGGAGGATGAGGTCACGGCACTTCCGCGCCCGGAAGAAGTTGACCTCCTCCACGACCTGGGAGCCGGCCGGGATCTCGCGGACGTGCGGCATGTACTGCACTGGCCGCGTGAGGTAGACCAGCTCATCCTTCACTGCGAGGACGCTGAACTCCAGCATGCGGTCGCCGCGATTGCTGGCCGCGTAGACCTGGTAGTTGAAGCCTTCGCGGATCCTCTCCGGGTGATCGACACGCAGGACCAGGTCGCCGACGTTCGCCGGCGCCCCCAGGAACGTCGTCGTGTTCGGCCCGTCGGCGAACACGAACCGGGCGCTCTCGTCGCCGGTGACCGTCAGGCGATGGACGCTGTCGATCACGATCTGCTGCTCGATGATGTAGCGGCCTGGGGCCATTCGTACCTCGGCCCTGGGACCGTCGCGATCCTCCGGAGCCACCTTGGGAAGCCTCGCGAGCGCTTCGGTCAACGTCCGCTCCGACGCCCAAGGGACGAACCGGAACCGGTCGTCGGCGTGACCGCGGAGGAAGAATCCGGGCGTCTCCCGATCGAGGTCACCGGGCGGATAGGGGGACTCCGGCTCGGCGGGATCCATCGGCTTGGCGAAGTCGCCGCTGGCGGTGGGCTTCTGGAACGCAAACCCAGCGGCTGCGAGGTGGAGCAGGAGCGCGAGGGCGATGAGTGGCCGGATCATCGACGCATCATAGCTCCGCCCGGGTCAGGAGCGGCTGCGGCCCAGCTTGATGAAGACCGCCGGGATCAGGAACAGCGTGATGAAGGTCGACCCGACCAGGCCCCCGACGACGGCGCGCGCGAGCGGCGCCTGTGCGTCGGCTCCCTCACCGACCCCGAAGGCCAGCGGCAAGAGCGCCAGCACGGTGGTGAGCGTCGTCATCAGGATGGGACGCAGGCGGCGCCGACCGGCTTCCGCGACCGCCTCGATGGGCGCGCGCCCCTCCTGAACGAGCCGACTCGCCTGATCCACGAGCAGAATGGCGTTGTTCACGACGACGCCGCCCAGCACGACGCAGCCGATCGCGCTCTGGATGTTGAAGGTCGTCCCGGTCAGGTAGAGCGTCGTGAGCACGCCCACGGCCGCGAAGGGCACCGACAGCATCACGACCAGCGGGTCGCGCAGGGACTCGTACTGGCACGCGAGCACCATATAGACCAGCGCGATCGCCAGCAGGAAAGCGATGATGAGTTCGCGCGTTTCGCGCTCCTGCGCCTCGAACGATCCGGCGACGACGAGTTCGTGGCCCCTGGGCCGCGGGATCTCGTCGAGCCGCGCCTGAAGCTCGCGCGCGACGTCGCCCTCCGAGCGTCCCGCCACGTTCGCCGAGACCTTGACCACTCGCTCCTGGTTACGGCGCTCGATGACGAGCGGCCCGAACCCACTCGCGGTCTCCACGAGGTTCCGAAGGGCGACGGACTCGCCGTCGGGCGTGCTGAGCGTCATGTCGAGCACCTCGTCGATGGTGCGCTGCTCGGCGTCCTCGAGCTGGACGAGGATGCGATAGGAGTTGCCGCCCGAACGGTACTCCCCCGCCATCGTGCCCGCGAAGCCCGTCTCCAGGATCCGCGTCACGTCGCGCACCGAAAGGCCCACGTCCGCCACCTTCTCGCGATTCACGCGGATCTCCTGCTGAGGGCTGCCGGACTTACGGCTGACCTCGACGTCGGTCACCCCTTCGATGGAAGCCGCCACCTCCCCGGCGCGCTCTGCGAGTTCTTCGAGAACCCCCAGCTCGGGGCCTCGGATCTCGATCTGGATGCCCTCGTCCGTGCCGAGCACGCGCTGGAGCAGGAACTGGCCCTGGGGCGCGCGGGTCCGGATCAACATGCCCGCCACCTGGCCTTCCAGGAGTTCGCGCAGGTCGTCGGCGATCTCGGCGTTGGAACGGGAGCGATCCTTGGCGGGTACGAGGGATAGTTGAATCTCCCCCTTCGCCGCACCGGAGTCCCGGAACCCGGGCCCGACGGTCACGACAGAAGCGATCGCCTCGGGAACGGCGGGCCCGACGAGGGCTTCGAGCTTGCGCGCCTGCTTGTCCACGAGGGCGAGGCGCGTGCCGACCTCCATCTCCCCGCTCACGCGCACCTCGCCCTCGTCGCTGGGCGGCAGGTACTCGGAGCCGATCAGCGGGTAGAGCATGAGGCTGCCCGCAAGCAGAACGAGCGCGCTACCGACGACCATGAAGGGGCGCTTCAGCACCCGCAAGAGGGAGTCCCGATAGCCGTTGTCGAAGCGGCGGAAACCGGCTTCGGCGCGGTCCGCCCAGCTCGTGACGGCGCCGGCCGCGCGCTCACCCGCGGGACGATCGAGAAGCCTGGAGGCCAGCACAGGCACGAGGCTCAGCGCGACGAGAAGCGAGCAGACGAGGCTGAACACCACCACGAGCGCGAGCTCGCCGAAGAGCAGCCCCGCGACGCCCTCGATGAAGGCCAGGGGCAGGAAGATCACGAGGGTCGTGATCGTGCTGGCGATGATGGCGCTCTGGACCTCGGACGCGCCGCGCGCTGCCGCGTCGCGCGCCGATTCGCCGAGTTCGTCGCGGCGACGGAAGATGTTCTCCAGCACGACGACCGAGCTGTCCACCATCATGCCCACGCCCAGCGCAAGCCCGCCCAGGGTCATGAGGTTCAGGGTAAAGCCGCCCAGCTGAATCAGCGCGAAGGTCGCGATGATCGAGATCGGGATGGCGATCGCGATCACGAGGGTGCTGCGAAGGCTACGCAGGAAGAAGAGCAGCACGAGCACGGCAAAGCCGCTGCCGTACAGCACCGAACTCGCGACGTTCGTGATCGAGCGCTCGATGAAGTTGCCCTGGTTCGAGATGACGACCATCTCCAGCTGGGGGTACGAAGCGTTGACCCGCGCGGCCTCTTCGATGATCGCCTTGGCGACGTCGACGGTGTTGGCGTTCGACTGCTTGCGAATCGCGACGCGAAGGCCGAGGTTGCCGTTCACGCGAACGTTGCGCGTCAGCTTCTCGTAGGTGTCCTTCACCTTCGCGATCTGGCCGATGGTGACGGCGCCGTCGCCGCGCTCCAGCACGATCGTGTTGCGGATCTCGTCGAGGCTCTGGAATTCGGAGGGAGCGCGGAGGGTGACCTCGAAGCGGCCTTGCTCCAGCTTGCCTGCGGGGCGGTCCAGGTTGGCGTCGCGCAGCGCGTCGAGGACGGTGTCGAGCGGAATGCCGAGCGCGTTGACGCGGGCGGGATCGAGTTCGACGCGGACCTCGCGGGCGTAGCTCCCCCAAGGGTCGACCTGGGCGACGCCGGGGATCCGGGCGAAGCGGAAGCGGACCTGGTCCTCGACGATCTCCGTCAGCTCGACCGGATCCAGCGGGCTCGACACGCCGAGGATGACGATCGGGAAGCTCGCGATGTCGAACTTCGAGACGCGCGGACGGCCGACTTCTTCGGGGAGTTCGTCCATCTCCTGCTCGATCTGGGCCTGGAGATCGATGGCTGCGGCGTCGAGATCCACGCCGAACGCGAAGCGCACCGTGAGGTTGCTGCGGCCCTCCGACGATTCGGACGTGATCTCCTCGACCCCGGGAACTGTCGCGACGATCTCCTCCAGGATCTGCGTGACGAGGCGCTCGACGACCTCGGGGCTCGCGCCCTCGTACTCGGTTCGAATCGAGCAGGTGGGCAGTTCGACCGCTGGCAAGAGGTCGATGCGCAGGCGCGTGAACGAGACGGCGCCGAGGGCGACGACCATCAGCGCGACCATGCTCGCGAACACCGGGCGCCGGATGCTGAACTCGGGGAGGTTCATTGCCCGCCCCGGTTCGAGGCAGCCCGCGATTCATCCGCCTGGTTCCGATCGTCGGGAATCACGACGAGGGAGCCATCGTCGCAGAGCTCCTGGCCCAGCGTCACGACGCGGTCCCCCGGGCTGGCGGCACGGCCTCCCGGGAGCGACTCGATGGAGACGAGATCGTCCTCGCGGATACGCTGACGCACCGGGACCCATTGGACCCTGCCTTCGCGGCCGCCGGGCAGGAGGAACACGCCGTCGGTGTCGTTCCGGCGCGTGATGGCGGCGAACGGAATCACGAGTGCCGCGTCCTCGCTGGCGAGTTCCAGGGTGGCGCGAACGAACATTCCGGGCTTCAGCTCGAGATCCTCGTTCTCGACGCGCAGCTCCACGCGCACCTGGCGCGTCGTGCGGCTGAAGACGGGCGCGACACGCGTCACGACGCCTCGGAACGTTCGCTCCGGGTAGGCGTCCGTGGTGAGGTTCGCGAGGGCGCCTGGCACGACGCGGGCATAGTCGCGCTCCGGGACGAACACGACGGCCACGATCGGCTGCAGACCGACGACGAGGAGCAGCGGTGCGCCCGCCGCGACGAGTTCTCCCTCGTCCACGTAGCGCTCCGCGACGGCGCGGATCGACTGCTCGACGGGAGCCGGAGCGGCGCCCTGTTCCGACGTGAGGTCGTCATCCCCTGTCCGCACGGGCTGGACCGCCGGGTCGTCGCTCCAGTTCGCCAGGACCTCCGCCTCGTTGCGCTGGATTCGAGCGACCCCGAGCTGGGCCTCTGCGCGCTGTACGCGCGCCTTCGCCACGGCGACCGAGGCCTTCCGGGCACTGGATTGCGCGCGGGCAGAATCCAGCTCGGACTTCGACGCCACGCCGTCCTTGTCGAGCGCTTCGAGCCGCTCCAGAGCCCGCGTGGCAAAGTCAGCGGCGGCTTCCGCCTCGATCACGGTGGCTTTCGCCACCGCGAGATCCGCGTCGGCCTGGAGCACGGCCTGGTCCAGCTCCGAGGCGTCGATCTCGGCGACGAGCTGTCCACGCTTGACGTGGTCGCCGATATCCACGGCCATGGAAGAGATCCGGCCACCCACCCGCGCGGCGATTTGCACCCGAGTGGCGGCCTCGAGCGTCCCGCTGAAGGTCCGGCGCAGCGTGATCGGCGCGAGCTCGATGGCGGCCACGTCGACGGGAACCGCTGCCTTCACCTCGTCGGAAGCCTTCCCTGCCGGGGCGCTGCCGCCCGAGTCGCGGCAAGACGCCAGGAGTACGAGCACCGCCATCCCGGCGGTGAACCAGGGCTCGCGGTGCCACGGGGAGCGGCGCTGCCGTGAACAGGGACGGGAGGGGGAATCCGGGGACGGCTGCAACAGGGGATCCAGAGGGCAGAAGGACGTCGATCAGGAGCGGGTGAAAGGGAGAGGATAGGCTTGCGCCCGAGCCTCTGCCCCTTCAGCACCCGATGTTCGCCCGCTGATCTCCGGTCGATGCACGGGTGTGACGTAACCCATACCGAAGCAGCGCTTTCTCGCCTCTACACGTCAGCGGGCCAGGGATGCCTCCCGGAACGGCCCGAAGTCCTACTCCTTGGTGTAAAGGAGACTGACCGGGGTCTCGTTGATGAGAGCGGGTGGCTGCTGGGACATGTCGTAGAGCTGCGCGTAGAACGCAAAGACTTTGCTCTGAAGACTCACGCTGCTGTACGGCCCGCGGAAGAGAAACTCGTTGTCCTCGTCTGAGGGTGTGCGGTCTTGAACACCCACGGTGTACCAGGTGCTCCGGTCGAACGGAGTCGCGAAGTCGAACGGCGAGTTCGGCCCGGCGGGGTACTCCACGACCTTCGTGTAAAGGACCACCTTGCAGTTCATGGGAGTCGCGCTCCCCCACCCGGTGACCTGCGCCACCACGTGATCGGAGGCGGGGGATCCGTTCTCCCGGTTGGCCGCCACGCTGATGAACGCGGGCTGCTCTGGAATGGTGGAGTAGTGCCCCACCGACGTCCCCAGCGCCGCCCCCACGTGGCCCGCTTCAGGGTCGAAGTCGCAGACGCCGTCGATCTCGTTCGAATTGGACGGCACGTTGTCGGTGACTTTGATCTTGTCCGTCAACTTCACTCCGTCCGCTGCCTTCGCTGGAACGACCTTCGGGTTCGCCGCGTCGTCGTAGACCATCAGCTGGCTGGGGTCCCCGGAGAGGTTGAACGTGCTGTCCTTGGTAGCCGAGAACAGAATCCTCTGCCCTTGCATGGTGACGGATAGCGCGTCCACGTCGCCGGCCAAGATGCCAGAGCCTCCCGGATCCAGGCCGAGCTCCGATGCCGTCTTGCAGAGTTCAGGAGAGCTCCAGGTACCTTGGCTGGTGAAGGAATCGAAGGTCCAGGTGAGCTTGTAGATGTCGCCGCCATGGGGAGCGACCCACGTGCTGGCATTCGGATCGATCGCAAAGTCAGGCGTGGGATGGGCCGCAGCCCAGGCCCTCGTCACGGAGAAGTAGTATTCCCCCTCGATCGGAAAGAACACCGAGGTTCGATTCGCGCCGTTGTATGAGATCGCCCCCATGCCGTAATCGAGCGCGACGATGTCATGGAGGGAGCTGGTGCTGGACGGCAAACCCATCAGGTGACTCGGTGTCTCCAGGAAGTATTCACCGACGTACGTGGAGTCGATTCCCTGGCTGTCGGCGAAGTAGAAGCTCCCGATATCTGAGTCTCCGCCCCTCGCGCCGTCGGCCGCTTCACGCCAAACGCTACCCAGCTGATAGGACGTGGCAGGTTCGTACGCCACCGAGGCGGCAAAAGCGAGCCAGTTGTTTCCGTTGAGGCTGAGCCGACCGTTCTGATCCAACGGCGGGAGGAACCCATTGCCGGTGGAATGAGCGTCAATCTGAATGTCGGTCAGATTGGGGAACATGGCAGCCATGGAGTAGTCCGGTCGATCCTCGGCCGACGTGGAGTCCCACGACTCAGGATAGTTTTGGAATTGATCCCCAGGGGCCTTGATGAGGATTCCAGAGTGCACGGTCGTTCCCGGCGGGGCCACGGCGGTCTTCACGATGATGCCCGAGGGCATGCCCGAGACCATTCCCCTGGCCGGCACGGGATCGACTCCGCTGCCTTGGGCAGCGGCCACAGGAGCGAGCGTAGAGGCCAGGAGCGCGATGCCCGCAGTGGGCACCAACGACTTGAGGAGGAACGGCGAATGAGACAGAGTCATGGTCTTGGATCTCTCGAGAACGATTTTGCGTGGATTGGAAAGATAGCAGGCGAAAGGGATAATCTGGATCCGGTCGGAAGGTCCGCAGTCGAGCATTCACCGACTGCGCAAAGGGTCCATCCATGGAGTTTCAGCGTCTGACGTAGCGTAGGATCTTCGGTTCACGACCAGTCGCTCGACGAGCGCTTCGACCCAACGTCGCAACGATTGCGTCTGGCTGGCAGAGAACTGCTCTGGAAAGCACTTCAGAAGGTCCTCGAGGACCGCAACGGCCTGGGGGTCTTCGCAGAGTCGCAGGATGAAGCTATCCAGAAGGCTCGACGCATCGCCGTCGAGGAAGGCGCGGGCATCGCGCTCGAGAGATACGCGGTCAACGGAGTCTTCGGATAGAAGCTGACAGTACCGGAGCGACGCCTCGGCAGCAGCCCTCGACTCTTCGGCGTCGCTCTCGGCGAACTCCAACGCGGCAGAGAGTTCGATCTTCGCCCCGAGGATGGCGCGCCTCATCGCGCCGAGCGGGGAGTCGGGGAAACCAGCCTCACGGACGAGAGCCCTGGCCCGCTCGATATGGCCCGCTTCAGCCTCGACCTTCCCTAGCAGCTGCTGGAGCGACACGTAGTGAGGATGAAGCCGCAGACCGGCTTCGAGGAACGTGCGAGCGAGCTCGTAGTTCGAAAGCCCGTAGGCAGCGCTGCCCGCATTGAGCAGGATGGTTCCAGAACTCGGAGCGAGCTGCGCCCCCTCGAGAGCCATGTTCAGGGCGCGCTCATCTTGACCGGTCCGGAGGTAGGCGATCCCAAGCAAGTGCGCCGTCATGGCGCTCCGGTATCCCGTCCTTGCTTCGAGCGACTTGACTTCTTCGACGAACGAATCCGCGAAGCCCAGCCGTGCCTGACGGTCCGGCAGCTGAGTCAAGCGAGGCGTCTTGCAGAGCAGCAGAAGTTCCTGCGCGTGTCGGTTCCGGGAAAGTCGGGGATCACCGAGGACCTCGCCGAGCCCGTCACGGTTGAGCTGGCGCAACGAGTGAAAGGCCGATAGATAGACGTCGTCCGCGCTCTTCGGCTCCGGCAGGTCGGTCAGGTTCAGGTCCAGGGCCGAGCTCGAGTCCACGGGAAGCGCCTCGTAGCGCCGGTAGAGCTCACTGGCGTAGGAAGTTCCGGCGCGAGAGCACGCGATCTTCATGTCGGCCGTGGCGGCTTGGGCGTCGCCGTGGTCCAGCAGGAACGCCGCGCGCAGCGTCCGCTCCGTCACCGGGTCGTGGCCAGCCGCGACCAGGCGATCGAGGGCCGCGCGCGCACCCGCCCTCAAGTCCTCGTCCGCGATCACGCGATTCTGCGGTATCACGATGCCGAGGTTCGCCGGCACGTGGGGCATCGCGGCCTTGAACGCCTCGTGGCGGTCGTTGGCCAGCGAGGTGTTCCAGGACTGGAGGCCCAGCGCCCCGAAGATCACCAGGCTGGCGAGCGCCGCACCGACGAAGGCCTTCGAGCTACGCACTCGGCGCATGCTGCGAACGAAGCTGGAGGTGGGCCGGACAGACACCTGCCGATAGGCGAGCAGCGCCCGCAGGTCGCGTTCCATCGCCGCGGCGCTCGCGTAGCGGCGCGCGGGGTTCCGCTCGAGCCCGTGGTCGAGGATCGCCTGGGCGTCGCGGGGCAGACCCGGCCGGATCTTGAACGCGGGCACCGGCTCGCGCGTGGCGAGCGCCGTCAGAATCTTGGCCGAAGATCCGGTGTAGGGTGCCTGGAACGTCAGGATGTGATAGAGCGTGGCAGTGAGACTGTAGACATCCTGGGTCGGCATGGCCTTCGTTCGACCCAGCAGCGCTTCGGGCGCCATGTAAACCGGCGTACCGACCGCTGCGTCGGTCTGGGTGAGCGTCGCGTGGTCGTCCTTCGCAGCGATTCCGAAGTCGATCAGGACCGCCTTACCCTCCCGTGTGATCATGACGTTCGAACGCTTCACGTCGCGGTGATACACACCGGCTGCATGTGCGGCCTCGAGACCACTCGCGAGACCGGCCGCCCACTGCACGACCTGGCGAAAGTAGCTGGGTTCCGCCACGTTCTGAATCCCGAACTCCTCCGTCAGCCAGGAGGAATCGTCGTGGCCACTGTAGCGTTCGGCGGCTTCCAGAGGCTCCGAGCAGGAAACCCCGTCGATGCGCTCCATGACCAGGAACGGCAACCCGTCTTCGGTCACACCGCGATCGAAAATCGTCACCACCGAATCGTGGCGGATCGCGGCGAGCGCGGCGGCCTCTCGCTCGAAGCGAGAGAGCGCCTTGGAGCGATCCAGCAAGCCGGTGTGCACCACCTTGATGGCGACTTCTCGGCCGAGATCCAGATCCCTGGCGCCGTACACGACGCCCATCGCCCCTGAACCGATCCGCTGGTAGACGCTATAGCGCTCCGAGAGCAGGGTTCCGACGAGCTTGTCGCCAGCTGGCCCGGACGCCTGCAGTCGCGGCAATCCCAGAGCCAGTTCCACTGATTGCTGCACCTCGTCGACCAGCTCGGGCGCCTCGCGACAGATCTCATCGTAGGGAAGGTCCAGCACTCCCTCTTCACGGCGGAAGAGGCACTCTGCCACCAGTTCTTCCAGCAGGTCGTGGCGTGTCTCACTCATGACCTCCCCTCCGGCGCGCCAGTGGCGCCGAGCGCTGGTTGAGCTGGGATGGTTCGCGGATACTTCATCGGGTCGGAGAGCTCTTTCGCTCGCCATGGGTCTTGGGCGCAGCGCTCGAGCCGGTTCACCACGATTTCTGACCTTGATCGAGACGCCGGCCCATCCCGGGCGCGCGCGGCTGGCGACGTTTCACCCGGTTCCCCACCCGTTCTTCCTCGCGCCCTGAATCGCCCGAAATACCCAGCAATCAAGGCCTATTCGAACGGCAAAACGCGTTCATCAGCGGGTGGAAACCCGAGGTCCACTCAGGGACACCCGCGGAGTCGGCCGATGATCGAGAGCCGGGATACGGAGGGGCAGCTCCGGGCGACCCCGCCGATTCCCCTTCATGCACTCCAGGTCCAAGCTCACCCGATCGCTCGTCGAGATCGTCCTGGCTATCGCCATGACGGAGGCGGCAGTCATGTACCTGCTCCCCGTCGTGGCGCCGGGGTTGAGCCAAGGGGCGGAGGCTCTTCTCGATGCCCTGATGGTCGCTTCGGTCGCGACGCCGTTCATCCTCTGGCGCTTGAGCCACGCTTCGAAGGCCGAGGTCGGCGACTTCCCCGATCTCCAGCAGACCGGCGTGGCCCGCACTTCGCTCGCGATCACCGTCGTGCTGATGCTTGGCACCGGCGCGACCGTACTCGCCACCCATGGCGCGTCGAGCCAGGTGAGCGATGAAGCCCAGGCGCGCTTCGACCGCCTCTCGGATCGTCTTACGAGCGAGGTGGAGCGCCGCGTCAATCAGGTTCGCTACGGTCTTGCCGGTGCGCGCGGGACGTTTGCCGCGATGGGCGAGCTGAACCGAGGCGCGTTCGCTCGATACGTCGCCTCGCGCGACCTGCCCGGTGAATTCCCCGGCGCGATCGGCTTCGGGTTCATCGAACGAGTCCAGCGAACCGAACTCGCCGAATTCATCGCGCGGGAAACCGAGGACGACGCCCCTGACTTCCGGGTCCATGGATTGGCTGCCCCTGATAGTCCGCTGGCGACCCTCCCGGACCTGTTCGTCATCAAGTACTGCTTCCCGAAGGCGCGCAATGCGAGCGCCTGGGGGCTCGACGTCGGCTCCGAAAGAGAACGGCGCCAGGCCGCTGAACGCGCGGTCGACACGGGTGAACCCGCCATCTCGGGCCGCATCGAACTCGTCCAGGATGGCCGCAAGCAGACGGCCTTCCTCTACTACCTCCCCGTCTACCGGCCCGGGTCCGACCCAGGGACGCAGGACGAGAGGCGGGAAGCCCTTGTCGGGCTGCTTTACGCACCCATCATCCTTCACGAGGCTCTCGGAGACATCGTGAGCAGCGTGGACGACCAGCTCCAGCTGACGATTCTCGACGAACCGTCCGCGCGGGAATCCAGGTGGCTCTACGGTATGGACGAGAACGTCCGCCCGGCGTCCTTGAAGGAGGACCTGGCAGCCGGACGGCTCTTCTCGATACGACCGATCGACGTCGGCGGACGCAAGTGGACGATCATCGACCGCGCCGCGCCCGAGTTCATGGCCTCCGTGGACCGAATCACGCCGGGTTTCATCGGAATCGCGGGCCTTCTGCTCACGCTGCTCGCTGCGGGCGTCACCCTGTCGTTGCTGACCGGCCGTGCCAGGGCGGTCGCCCTTGCACAGGAGATCACGAGCGACCTGAACGAGGCGAAACTCGCCGCAGAAGAGGCGATTCGCGAGACCGCCGCGTTCCGCGCAACCCTCGACCAGCACTCGATCATCAGCGTCGCGGATCGCGCACAGAACATCGTCGACGTGAATCCAAGTCTCAGCGAGATCAGCGGATACGGCGAGGAAGAACTCCTCGGTGAGGATCACCGACTCCTGAAGTCGGGCTTCCACCCCCCCGAATTCTGGGCCGATGTCTGGGCAGAGATCCACGCTGGTCGGGCGTGGCGCGGCGAGATCTGCAATCGCTCCAAGAGCGGTGCCATCTACTGGACCGACAGCATCATCGCTCCTTTCCTCGACTCGAACAACAACGTCGAGAAGTTCGTCTCGATCAGCAATGACATCACCGCGCGCAAGAACGCGGAGACCGCGCTCATTCGAATGTCGGAGAGGCTCGGCCTCGCCACGGAAGCGGCTGGCATCGGGATCTGGGAGTTCGACCTGAGTGAGAAAGTCCTCTCGTGGGACGATCAGATGTACAGGCTCTACGGAACGGACGAAGCCAAGGCCGGTGCTCCCCAGGAGGCCTGGGCGGCCGCGATCCACCCTGAAGACCAGCAGCGAATCGATCGAGAAATCGCCGCGACGATCTCCTCCGGGACGTCCCTGGAAACGGAGTTCCGGATCACGTGGCCGGGGGGAGAGGTGCGCCACATCAAAGCCATGGGCGCCGTACATCACGACTCGAGCCGTCGACCCGCGCGCATCATTGGAACGAACTGGGACATCACGGCCCAGGTCCTCAGCGCCGAGTCGCTCCGCAAGGCCCGCAGCGACGCCGAGGTGGCGAGCCGCTCGAAGAGCGCGTTCCTCGCCAACATGAGCCACGAGATCCGCACGCCGCTGACCGCGATTCTGGGATTTGCAGACGTTCTTCGAGAGGAAGGGGCCGACCTCGAGCCGGAGCGGCGAGCCCAGGCCATCGAGACGATCCACGGCGCCGGCACTCACCTCCTCACGGTCATCAACGACATCCTCGACCTCTCCAAGATCGAAGCCGACAAGATGACCATCGAGAAGATCGACACGCCGCTCGTGACGATTCTTCACGAGGTCGAGGATCTGATGCGGCAGCGCGCGGCTGGCAAGGGCCTGGCTCTGGAGACGGCGCTGATCACGCCCGTTCCCGACCGGATCATGAGCGATCCCACTCGCCTCCGCCAGATCGTCATGAATCTCGTCGGCAACGCGATCAAGTTCACGGAGGAGGGCCGGGTCCGCGTCGAGGCCCGCCTGGACGAGCGCGAGGGAGAGCCCCACATCGTGGTCGAGATCCAGGACACGGGCACGGGGATGTCCGAGGAACAGTCTTCGCGACTCTTTCAGGCGTTCGGCCAGGCCAACGACAGCGTCACGCGCAAGTTCGGAGGCACGGGGCTGGGTCTCACGATCTGCCGTCGACTGGCGGGCTTGATGGGCGGCAACGTGCGGCTGCTGAAGTCAGCACCTGGTCGGGGCTCGACTTTCGAGGTGGACCTGCCCCTCGAGCGCGCCCCTGGAGCACGTGACGTCCAGCACCTCGAGGGAGTCAAGGAGAAGATCCTGCAGGGTGCCAAGAACGCGGGCGGCGTCCGACTGGAAGGGCGAATCTTGCTGGCAGAAGACGGCCCCGACAATCAACGGCTCATCTCCCTCTATCTTCGCAAGGCGGGCGCCGAAGTCGAGCTGGCCAGCGACGGGAAGATCGCTCTCGGCAAGATCCAGGAAGCCGCTGACGCGGGCCGCCCCTTCGACCTCCTGCTCACGGACATGCAGATGCCGGAGATGGACGGCTACGCGCTCGCCCGAACCCTGCGAAGGAAAGCCAGCACGCTCCCCATCGTCGCTCTCACCGCGCACGCGATGGCCGAAGACCGGACGCGCTGCCTCGAAGCCGGCTGCGATGACTACGCCAGCAAGCCGGTGAATCGAGCTGAACTCCTCAGAACCTGCGCGAGGTGGCTGGGCGAGGTTGGCGGTCACGGCGCACTCGAACGCCCGGCTTGAGGTCCGAGGGTCAGCGCCGCCGGATGAAAATCCGTGTCGACCACGCCGGACTCAATCGGAGGCGGGCCCCGATCCACGGAGCGTCTTCGACAGTCGCACCATGGCCCGAGAGAGCAGCACCCGACAGTGCGCGACCTCGACGCCGAGGGCCGCGGCGACCTCGGCGTGGGAGCGGCCTTCGAGGACAGCGAGCCTGAGCACCTCCGCATCACGCTCGCTCAGCGACTCGATCGCCGCGCGAACTCCGGCCTTCGCCTCGGCGGTCGCAGCGATCTGGCTCGGAGTCGTGCTGATGGCGGGCTCGAAGCCCGGATCACTGGAACCAAGTGGGCCGATCGGCGGACCCTCGCGATGCGCATCGCGCTTGCCCGCGAGGTAGAAGCGCTGGCGCGCGCGCAGCTTGAGCTGACCTGCCTCGTAGAGCCACTGCTTGAACTCGGGCTCCGTACGCAGTTCGAAGCGCCCGGTCTCCATCCGATCGAGGACTTCCCGGCACACGGACTGCGCGAGGTCGTCGACAGACTCATGCTCCAGAACGAGCCGCGAAGCCCGCGCTCCAAGGAAACGCCGAAACGCCGGTAGGTGCTTCTTCAGGAGCCGTTCGATCGCCTCCTGGCCACCGCCATGACCATGCTGTTCGTCGCGCGATTCCACTCTTCCCCAGGGTAGCACCGCGTTGCGGGCGATCCGGGGGAATCTCTCAGCACCGGAACAAACTCGCCGCGGTTGCCTTTTCGGCTTGCCCCCTCGCTGGATCGTCGGCTTCAATCTGCGACATGACTTCACCTGCCCTCCTGCCAATGGCAGCTCGCGGCCGCGGAATTGGCGGCATCGTGAGCTGGTTCATCCGAATCGTGATCTACGACATCTGCATCACGGGAATCCAGGATGCTCTCGGTGTCAGCCGGATGGCCGCTCTCTTCATCTTCCTCGGACTCCTCGCGCTGTTTGCCTTCGGCGCCTACATGCTGCGCAAGCGGATGAGCTCCGAAGCAGACGCTGAAATCTGATTCGGGTGTTGCGGAACGTACGGATCTCTCCCGCTCGCCGGGGATCCGCCGTTCCCTCCAGTTCATGCGCCACAGCGTCCTCCATTCGCCCGCCTTCTCCGCTCTGCGCCTTGATATGGCCGAGGGCGAAACGATTCATGCTCAGCCGGGCGCCATGCAAGCCATGTCGCCCGGCTTCGACATCGAGGTGAAGGCCGGGCTCAACATGGAGGGGAAACGCGGCATGGCCGGCGGTATGCGCAGTCTCTTCGGAGGCGAGAGCTACTTCACGGTGGTCTACCGAGCGAAGCGCGACGATCAGCACATTCTGTTCGCGCCCGAGCAGATGGGCGAGATCCGCGCGATCGAAATCACGCCCGAATCGGGCCTCAAGCTCGCGCGCGGGGCGTACCTCGCCTGCACACCGGGCCTTTCCTTCAGCCTCTACAACGCAGGCATGCAGGGCATGCTTGCCACTCGCGGGCTCTTCTTCCTGAAGACGGTAGGGACCGGCACGCTCTTCCTGTCGAGCTACGGCGGGGTGATCGAGCAGGTACTCGAAGAGGGCGAACGCTTCATCCTCGACAACGAGAACATCGTCGCGTTCACCGGCACCATGTCCTTCGAGTCGGTCGTGCTGAACAAGTCGTTGCGCACCTCGATGTTCTCCGGAGAAGGATTCGTCGTTCGTTTCACGGGTCCAGGCAAGGTGATCTACCAGACCCGCGCGCGGCCATCGGCCGGCTTCCTCCGCGGCCTGCTCCAGAGCATCTTCTGATTCATGCGGCCGTCGCTGTCCACGCCGCGCCGTCTCCTCACGCCCACGCGTGAGAGCCTTCTGCGGGACTTCAGGGCGCATGAGTTCCGTTCGCTTCTCCGCCTCGCTGTCGAGGTCGTGATCATCGCGGCGGGCCTTTCGTGGTGGTACCTCCAGGCTCAATCGCCCGACGGTCCGGTGCGCGGCTGGAAGGCCGGCGCTCTCTTCGCGGTGGGGTTCCTCGGGCTCTTCGACTTCGTCGTCACGCAGTTCCTATCGAATCGCAAGGCCTTGGAAGACCTACGGCCTGACGCTCGCTTCGGGCCGCACACGCGGGACTCGCTGCTGGCCGCGGTCCAGCGAGTGCAGGCGCGACTGGGCCTCGGCCAGCAGCGGCTGCGGGTGTACCTCGCCCGGGAAAAGGACGTCAACGCGTCCGCGATGCGCTGCGAGCTTCTGCCCGGCTGGCACCTCCTGAACAGCGTCCAGCTGAATCGCTCGATCGTTCACCTCCTTGACGAGAAGGAGCTCGAATCGGTGATCGGCCATGAACTCGGGCATCTCTTTCCGTACGCGCCGATCCTGCGCCGCTGCATGCTGGTCCATGGCGCACTGGCGGGCGTCCTGTCGCTGGTGATCGCCCAGTGGCTATACCCCGCCGACTTCTACGTCTTCGCGCCCCTGGTCGCGATCTTGATCGGGCGCTGGTTCGCGTTCTCCACCACCGGCGTCGAGAGTCGACTGGTGGAGTTTCTCTGCGACGACTTCGGGGCGCGCGCCGCGGGCTTGACCCCGGCGCTGACCGCGGAGATCAAGCTCGGCGCCGAGCATGAAGCGCGCAGCACGCTCCTGATGCGGGTATTGGAAGCCAAGCTCCAGAGTGGCTCCACGCCGATCGCCGATCTCATGAAGGAGTACGAGAACGCGATGCCCTTCGGCGGCGTTCAGTCCGAGGAGGCGCGAGCGCAAATGGAACGGGGTATCCAGGCTCGCATCAAGCAGAACGACGAGACCTCGCTCATGGGCTTCTTCAAGTTCGCATGGCAAGGCGACCAGACGGATCACACGGAGCTAGAGCAGGAACTCGCCCGCATGCGCGCGGTCCGTGAGGTGGCCAAGGTCCCCTTGGACCCGGCACGGGTCCTCGGGGAACCGAGGCTCATGGGAGAAATGATGGAGCTGCTGGAGGCCTACCCGGACCGACTGCTCTTCCACATTCCCGAGGAGATCAGCGACAGAGGCTCCAGCCACCCGAACGTCTCACGTCGGCTCCTCTATCTGTGGCGCAACCGGGACGCCATCGCGTCCGCCGTCTGAGGGGAACACGCTGCAGCCTGCCCCGGTATGCTGAAAAACGGCACCCGCCGCGGATTCTCGGGATTCGACCGTTGCGGCCTGCCTACCGTGGACCTTCCAGGGAGACCTCACCCAGGAGCCTGTCGCCCATGACACCCGAGACCGCCACGCCTCCGCCCGACGACGACCCCTTTCTGCTGCAGTCCACCGACGACGTGTTGGCCCGGTGCCTGCGCGCGCCACTGGATCAGCAGGCGGCGCGGCTCGATGAGGCCTGCCGCGCCCACCCCGAGCGCGAAACGGAGCTCCGCGAGCAGTTCGCCATTCTCAGGGGTCTCGGCCTCGCCGACCTCGCAGCGGAAGAGGGCCCATCCAGCGCCTCGCGCCGCGGATCGAATCCCTGGCCCGACGGTAGAAAGCGCTTCGGCGACTTCGAACTCGGCGAGGTCATCGCCGAGGGCGGCATGGGCATCGTCTATCGAGCGCGCCAGGTCAGCCTCGATCGCGATGTCGCCCTCAAGCTGATTCGACCTGAACTCATGCACTTTCCGTCGACGCGCAAGCGCTTCGCGAGAGAAGCCGAGGCCGTCGCTCGGCTGCACCATCCGGGCATCGTGCCGATCCACGCCTTCGGCGAGGAGGAGGGCGTCCCCTACATCGCGATGGAGTTCGTCGAAGGTCTGACCCTCGACGAGCTGATCCGCCGCTCCGACGGGAAGCCGCCGGCGCGGCAACAGGCGCTCGACCTCGGCATCCAGGTCGCGTCCGCGCTTCACCATGCCCACGCCCGCGGCATCATCCATCGGGACGTGAAGCCGTCGAACATCCTGGTCGACGGCCACGGCCGCGCGTGCCTGATCGACTTCGGCCTGCACGGCCTGGACGTGGACCTGGACGAGTCGGAAGCCAGCGCCACCGAGCGGCTCACGCACGAGGGGTCCGCGCCCGGCACGCTGCTCTACATGGCGCCGGAGCAGCTCGAGACCGGCGCGCACGATGCGCGCTCCGAGGTCTACTCACTCGGCGCGACCCTGTTCGAACTCATGACGCTGCGGCCGCCCTTCCGCGGCGAGAATCGCTCGGCCACCGAGCAGCTCATCCGGCGCGGCCAGCTCGCTTCGATGCGCAGGCTCAATCCTTCGGTCACGCGCGACCTGGAGGCCGTGATCAGCAAGGCAATGGCGACGGATCCGACGCGCCGCTACGTCGACTGCGCGGCGTTCGCGAGCGACCTGCGGAGCGCCATGGAGCGGCGGCCCGTTGCCGCCCGTCCAGACGGAGCGCTCTACCGACTGCGCTGCTGGGCGCGGCGCCAGCCCGCGCTCGCGACCGTTTCCGCTGCGGCCGCGCTGCTCGCCGTCGGCGCGCCGGCGACGATCATTCTCCAGCAGCGCCAGCACACAGGCGACATGACGCGAGCGCTCGAGGAAGAGCGCGCCGCTCGCCTTGCGGCCGAGGACCTGTCGGACTTCGTGATCGACATCCTCGAGTCCGCGGACCCGAACCTGGCCAAGCCGACGCCCGCGGTCGAGCAGATCCTCGCGCGCAGCGTCGAGGGGTTGAACGAGCGCCTCGTCGCATATCCGGAGCGGCGCGCGGAGGTCCAGCGCGTGCTCGGGCGGATCCACGGCTCGCTCGGGCTGTACGAGCGGGGCGTCCAGATGCTGTCGGAATCCGTCGCTGCGCTCGAGGATCAACTTGCGGCGGCCGAGAACTCCGCGGAGCCTCTGAAACGTCGGAGAGCCGTCCTCGCTCGACTCGTGGAATCGCGAAGTGCTTACGCGCGGATTCTCGAACTGAAGGGCGACACCATCGCGGCGTACGGCGAGCGTGAGAAGCTGGCGGCCGAGATGGCGGCCCAGTGGCCCGCTGATCACTGGCGCACGCTGCATGCGCGAGCAAACTGGCTGCACCTGGCGAGCGGCTTGCCCGATTCCGCGTTCGAGAACGCGCCGCGCCCGACCACCCAGGAGGTCCATGATGCGCTACGCGCCGCCGCGCACGCGCTCGACGCCAGCGACGAAGCCCGTCCTGACCTCGTCGCCGCGACCCAGGGCTGGCTCGGTACGCTGCTGATCCAGGAGTTCCAGCCGCTGCCTGCGTCCGAACGCGGGCCGCTGCTCGCCGAGGCCCGCACGGCGATGGAGAAGAGCCTCGCCGCGTTCGAGGCGTCGGGCAGCGCGGGCTCCCTCGACGAGGCCACCGGCCGCAACGCCTACGGGCTGATCCTGAAGTACCAGGGTGACCTCGAAGGCTGCGAGGAGCAGTATCGCCGCGCGTACGCGATCTTCGAAGAGCGCCTGGGGCCGAAGAACCCCAGCCTCGGCGCCGCGAGCCTGAACATGGCGGGCCTGCTGGAAGCGCGGGGTAAGGCGGACGAGGCGATCACGATGCTGAAGCAGGCGAACGAGATCTTCCGCGCCGTCTACGAACCGGACCACCCCTACTGCGTGCACGCGATCGGCAACCTGGCGGGCACGCGCTATCGGGCGGGAGATCACGAGGGCCTGATCGAGCTCTACGACGAGGTCATCGCCCGGCAGATCGCGCTCTTCCCGGAGTCCCACCCGTTCCCTCCAGCGAGTTTCGAACACCGCGGCATGCTCAAGCTGGCCAAAGGGGACCGGGATGGGGCCAAGACGGATCTCCAGGAAGCGCTGCGTCGCTTCCGCCTCCAGCCTGGCGTGACGGAGGAGTTCGGACCGATCGTGCGACTTCGCGCGGCGATCGAGTCGCTGTAGCCATCGGCCACGCCGGGGTAGGACGGTACTGCTGGTTCGGCACCGCCGGGTTGGGTGGCGGCACTGAACCCGGGCGCTGACTATCTCTTCGAGGAGTGGTCCACCAGGGTCGCGCCGTCGTACCGGAAAAGCTGGCCGAATCGGCCTCCGAACCACACGCCGCCGGCTGCGTCCTCGACCACGAAGTGGATGTGCTCGAACGTGCGCCCCTCGAACTGGAAGGGCGCGATGGTGACCTCCCCTTCCGAGTCGCGGTTCAGAAGGCATAGCTCGCCTCGATCGCTACCGAGCCAGAGGACACCCTGGCGATCCTCGAAGAGGCAGATGATGTTGTCACTGCTGAGCCCGTCCTCCTCGCCGTAGTGCATGAACGAGTCGCCGTCGAATCGGTTGAGCCCACCGGGAAGGTTCCCGAGCATCCCGAGCCACAGGGTTCCGTCGCGGTCGAAGAGCGACGAGAAGACCATGTCGTCACTGAGCCCGGACTCTTTCTGGTAGTGGGTGAACTCACGACCGTCGAAACGGCTGACACCACCGTGGCTCATCGAAGTCAGCCATACGTTCTGATCCCTGTCCTCCGAAATGCTCTGGATGGCGTTGCGGTGGTCGCCATCGGGGTAAATCGCCCCTCGCTCCTGCAGGTAGCTCACGAACGCGTATTCGCCCGGTCCGACAGGCTGCGACGGATCGAATCGGTGGACCCCGTTGCCCCAGGTGCCCAACCATATCTGTCCGCGCGTGTCGCAGTGTAGGCAGAGTACCAGGTGGGCGTTGAGGCCTTCGCCCCAGAGGTCCTCGTTGCCATCCCAGGGGATCGACACCGGCGTGAACCGCGTGCCGTCGTAGTGACAGAGGCCGCGCTCCATGCCGAACCACAGGTGGCCCGCCTGATCCTCGACGACCGTCGATACGTAGCTCCCCGGCAGGCCGTCACTCTCCGTGAACTGCGTGAACTCTCCTTCTGCATACCGGAAAACACCCTCATGATTGGTGGGGAACCACAGGCTCCCGTCCGAGTGCAAGAGGCCGCTGCGGACGCAGTCGCTCCGCGAGTAGACCTTCGGGGTGAGTCGCGGCGCGACGGCCGACGTCTCGGGTCCAGTGTCGGGTCGCACGCCGCTACAGCCAACGAAGAGACAGGCGAACGCCGCCAGTTGGCGGATAGGTGGACACAGGAGGGTCGAGCGAGTCATGGTCAAAAAGTGGTAGGGCGCGTCGCCATTCCAAGTGGCTGCTTTATCGGGTCTTCAGCAGAATCTGTGGGCCAGAAGCGCTTCAGCCATGATGAAACCGCGGGGCGCCGGGACGAGAGTCGAATCCCCGGGTCTCGTCCACTCCTTGACTCCTGCCAATGCAACCAAAGAAGCGGAGGAGGCGGGAGGGTCGAGGGGGCGCGGCGCCCCTGTGAGGGATGGAGGGTTGGAAGTCCGCGAGCTTGGGCCTGGCCTCCGCCTTGGGAGACGTAGTCAAGAAGTCGAGTCGCGGAGGCGAAGAGTGGGAGTCGCGAAACCGGCCCGCGACGGGTCGCCCCGGGGGCACCCCGGAGGCACCCCGGAGGCACCCCGGAGGCACCCCGGAGGCGCGAACTACGCCTGAAGAGCCCCGGTGACACGCGGGAGGTCGTGGATCGTGAGCAGCCCCTTGCCCCCACCCTTCGTCCAGCCGACTCGCAGGAGCCAGCTCTGCGCCTCCACGCTCACGCAATCGACCTTGGACGCCCCCCGCCGTTCCACAAAGCCGCCAAACGACATCGCGCTCGAACAAGGATCCAGAATCCCCAACCCGAGCCCGTGGTGCACATCGTTCCTCAGCACGTACTTCAAAACGTTCCGCATCTGCGTCGGCGACGTGATCACCTCCAGATGGAAGCGCTCTGCAAACACGCTCCCTCGCCTCACCCGCCCCCAAAGCCGGTTCAGCCTCATCCCCAACCCGGTATTCAAACTCGCCATCCCCTTCGAAAGGTCACCGGAGTTCTCCGCCTCCACGATCAAGTGCACGTGGTTGCTCATCACCGAGAACTCCACGATCCGAACCAGCTCGCCCTGATTCACGCGCGCAATCGCCGCCCTCAGCACCGCCATCTCTTCTTTCTTCCGAAGGGACCGAAACCCCCTCTTCAGCTTGATGGTGACATGCGCCACACCGCCCTTCATCTCTTCCCGACTCCCATGGGCCACCCGAGAATCCTTCGTCCTCTTCGGCCCACGACGCTTCTTAGGCACCGCAAAACCAAACACGGCCTGCAAAACAACCGCCCTCCCCATGCGCGCTTTCGCCATGCAAAATCATAGCCAAAACGATCCAATCCATCAACCCCAAATACCCTCCAAACTACACTTTGAAGCCCAAACTCGGCACTCTAGCCAAATTCCCCATCCGCCCTGAAACAGTATACTCGGCAGACCTTTCCCACCGGCCGACTCGCACTCCGCGCCCCCGAACCTCTCACTCTTGCCTCCCCGTCACAAGGCGTGGGCCAGGGCCAAGCTCGCCTCCTCCCACCTATCCATCCCTCCCAAGGCCGCCGCGCCTCCCCACCTCCCGCTCCTCCCGCTTCCTTGGCTGTCTTGGTAGCAGCCCTGCAGCCCTGCAAACTGCCGCCAGACTTCAAGACAGTCACGATCACTGAGTCGCTTCCGACCCACAGATTTTGGCGGTACTGAACCCGACCCAAAGCCGCCACGTTTCCCTTCGAAGGGGGGTACCTTCCCAACGGAAACGTGGCGGATCTGGGTCGGGTTCGGTACCGCCGGGTTGGCTGCTGCCTTTGCCTGGCTCGCGCACTCACTTCCGCAGTTCCGTCGTCGCCGCGTCCAGACCCGCCAGGGTCAAGGGCATCATCCGACCCTTCAGCATTCGGAAGAGGAGCTGGATCGACTGCGTGTAGCGCCAGTGCTCCTCCGGCACCGGGTTGATCCACGCGGCCCTCTCGTAGCGGGTCAGGATCTTCTGCATCCAGACCGCGCCCGCGACTTCGTTCCAGTGCTCGACGCTGCCGCCCGGTTCCGTGATCTCGTAGGGCGACATGCTCGCATCCCCCACGAAGATCACCCGGTAGTCGGGGCCGTAGGTTCGGATCAGCTCGTCCGTCGGGAGCATGCCGGATCGCGTGATCCCGTTGCCCCGCCAGACCCGCTCGTAGACGCAGTTGTGGAAGTAGAAGACCTCCAGCTGGCTGAACTCCGAGCGGGCGGCGGAGAAGAGCTGCTGGACCAGATCGACGTGATCGTCCATCGAGCCGCCCACGTCGAGCAAGAGGAGGAGCTTGATCCGGTTCTTGCGTTCGGGCCTCTGGGCAATCTCCAGGAAGCCCGCGTTGCGCGCCGTTCGAGCGATCGTGCCATCGAGGTCGAGTTCGTCCTGGGCCCCCTCGCGCGTGAAGCGGCGCAGGCGGCGGAGAGCGAGCTTCATCTGGCGCGTTCCGATCTCGACGCCGTCGTCGAAGTCCCGGAAGGAACGCTTGTCCCAGACCTTGGCCGCGCGGCGGTGACGGGAGCCTGCCTGGCCGATCCGAACGCCGCTCGGGTGGTAGCCGTCCGCGCCGTAGGGCGAGGTCCCGCGCGTCCCGATCCACTTGGAACCGCCCTCGTGCCGACCCTCCTGCTCGCGCAGTCGCTCGGCCAGCGTCTTCATGAGCTCCTCGAAGCCGCCCATCTCCTCGATCAGGCGCTTCTCCTCCTCGGTGAAGTGCTTGCCGCCAGCGGAGCGGAGCCACTCCTCGTCGATCTCGGCGAGCGGGTCTTTCAGGGCCTGCGCGCGCTCGATCCACGCCGAGAAGACACGGTCGAAGCGGTCGATATGACGCTCGTCCGAGCAGAGGCTGGCGCGCGCCAGGTAGTAGAACTTGTCGAGGTCGTACTCCGCGACGCCGGCCTCCACGGCGCGGATGAACGCGAAGTACTCCTGGAGCGTGACGCGTACGCCGTACTCGCGAAGACCGTAGAAGAGTTCCAGGAACACGGGCGAACTACCTGCGCCAGCCGCGTGAACCGACCCACTGGGCCAGTCGATCCATGTCCTGCTCGTTCTTCACGAGCGAACCGATGAACGGCGGGACCGCGTTCGCCTGGGCCTTCTCCTCCAGGTCGCCGGGCTTCACGTGCTCGATCACGAGAAGACGGATCCAGTCGAGGAGCTCCGAGGTCGAGGGCCGCTTCTTGAGGTTCGGCACGGACCGGATCCCGAAGAAGAGCCCGAGCGCCTCGTTCAGGACCTCCTTGTGCAGGTCCGGGTAGTGCGCCTTGACGATGGACGCCATGGTCGCGCCATCGGGGAACTGGATGTAGTGGAAGAAGCAGCGCCGCAGGAACGCGTCCGGAAGCTCCTTCTCGTTGTTCGAGGTGATGATGATCACCGGGCGCTTCGTCGCCCGGATCGTCTGCTTCGTCTCGTAGACGAAGAACTCCATCCGATCGAGTTCCTGCAGAAGGTCGTTCGGGAACTCGATGTCCGCCTTGTCGATCTCGTCGATCAAGAGCACCGCGCCGCCCTCGGTCTCGAAGGCCTCCCAGAGCTTGCCCTTCACGATGTAGTTGCCGATGTCGTGGACGGACTCGGAGCCGAGCTGGGAGTCGCGGAGGCGCGCCACCGCGTCGTACTCGTAGAGACCCGCCTGCGCCTTCGTGGTCGACTTCACGTGCCAGGTGATGAGCGGCAGCCCCAGGGACGCCGCGACCTCCTCGGCCAGGACGGTCTTCCCTGTGCCGGGCTCGCCCTTGACGAGGAGCGGCCGCTCCAGCGCGACGGCAGCGTTCACGGCGACGGCCAGGTCGTCCCCGGCGATGTAGCGCTCGGTGCTCTCGAATCGTGGTCCCTGCATGGGAAAGATTTTCGCCTCTGGCGCCTCCCAGCGCGACCTTCAGGGACCCAGATCGAAACAGGTCGGCGCCGCGCCAGGCAAAGCTCCGCTTCCACTCCCGGATCGGTGCCGATCGCGCCGACTACTCTTCCGGGAGCGCCTTGTGCGGGCGGTCCCACGTGTGCGGGTGCGGTGCAAGCGCCCAACGACCCCCCAATAGCCCCCCCATGGCCCCGAAAGCTTCCCCACGGGACGCGGTGAAACTCCGTGTCCTGGCCAGCGCATATGCGTGCGAACCCGGCCTCGGCTCCGAGCCGGGTATCGGCTGGAACTGGGCGCGTCAGATCGCGCTGCATCACGAGCTCACGCTGATCACGCGCGAGAACAACGTCGCGGCGATTCGCAAGCGCGCGACCGCCGAGGACCTCCGCATCGAGGTCATCGGCCACGACCTCAGCGACGCGATGCTGCGCTGGAAGAAGGGCGCGCGCCGCGCGATGCCCTACTACTACCTCTGGCAGAAGAGCCTCGGACACCTCTGCGAGTCCCTCGGCGCGAAGGACCGCTTCGACGTCGCCCACCACCTGACCTTCGCATCGGGCTGGATTCCCTCGGGCCTCGCCGAAGCCGGCCTGCCCTTCGTGTTCGGCCCCGTCGGCCAGCATCCAAAGATCCCGGCGGGCTTCCAGGCCCACCGCGAGCTCCTCGGCCGCACCCGCGAGGCCCTGCGCGACGGCGTGCGACGCCTCGTCCCCACGGTGGACCGCAGCGTGGAGTCCACCTGGGAGGAAGCGGACGTGATCCTCAGCCTCGGCCGCGCCTTCGGCGATCGCCTGCCCCCACACCTCCGCGAACGCACGCGACCGATGCTGGCCTGCGGCATCGACGGCAGCCAGGTCAGGGAGCCCGTCCCGCGCGCCCCCGAAGACCCCATGCGCGTGCTCTTCTGCGGCCGCCTCGTGGAGCTGAAGGGCGTTCACCTCGCGCTCGAGGCCTTCGCTCTCGCGGCACGGGAAGCCCACATGACGCTGGAGATCGTCGGCGAAGGTCCAGAGCGCCCCCGCCTCGAAGCCTCCATTCGAAGGCTCGGTCTCGAGGACCGCGTCACGCTGCGCGGGCACCTCACCCACGAGGAGTCCTTCGAAGCGATGCGCGCCGCCCACGTCTTCCTGTTCCCCTCGTTCGAAGGCGCGGGCATGGTCGTTCCGGAAGCCATGTCCGCAGGCGCCGCCGTCCTGTGCCTCGACTACGGCGGCCCCGGCGAGATGTGCGCGCACGGACGCGGCCTCGCGATCCCGCTCGAGAGCTCGATGCGCGAAACGGCGTCGGAGCTGTCGTTCCAGCTGCGCCGCCTCCACGGGGACGATTCCCTCCGACTCTCCGTCGCCGAGATCGGCCAGGAGTGGTCCCGCCGGAGCGCCACCTGGGCCTCCAAGGGCGCGGCCCTCGGCGACATCTATCGCACGGCCATCCAGAACCGGAAAGCCCGCGGACGACAGCGAGCCGCCTGATGGGACTCATCGCCAGACTCCACGCGCGCCTCATCCCTCAGGTGAGCACCGACGGCGAGCCGCTCGACCGTCTGCTGAACGACTGGGACGCTCTCGGCGTGCTCCTGCGCGTCAGCATGGGCGTCCTTCGCGGCCTGCCCGTGCGCCTCGGCGCGCGCCATAGCAAGGGGCTCCTGCTCGTCGGCAAGGGCGTCACGGTGACGGGTGCCCAGCATCTGACCCTGGGCCGCGGCGTCAAGATCGAAGACCACGCCGAGATCCAGTGCCGCTCCCACCGCGGGGTCGTCCTCGGCGACGGCGTCACCATCGGGCGCAACGTCTCCATCCGGCCATCGTCCTACTACGGGCACGAGGCCGGTGAAGGGCTGACGATCGGCGCTGGCTCCTGCGTCGGCGCTCTGTCCTGGATCGGCGCCTCGGGTCACGTGACCATCGGCGTCGACGTGATGCTCGGGCCGCGGGTCACGATCCTCCCTGAGAACCACGTCTTCGAGCGCCTCGACGTGCCCATCAAGGCCCAGGGCGTGCTCCGCAGGCGCGTCGTGATCGAGGACGACTGCTGGATCGGCGCGGGCGCGACGATCCTGTCGGGCGTGCGCATCGGGCGAGGCTCGATCGTGGCCGCAGGCGCCGTGGTGGCGCGCAGCGTGCCGCCTCGCACCGTGGTGGGCGGCATCCCTGCTCGCGTTCTGAAGTACCGAAGCCAGACGGAAGGTGAACAGCGCCTCCTCGCCGCCCTGAAGGGTCAAGACCCGGGACTCGCCGCATGAGCACGATTCTCTTCACCCATCCGTCGGCCGAACTCTACGGCGCCGATCGAACGCTTCTGCAGGTGGTCGAGGCCATCGCGGAACGCAACGCCTCGCCGCAGGCTGAGGGCCCGCGCGCTCCCTCGCGCGTGGTGGTCGCGCTCCCCCGGCGCGGCGTGCTCGCCGATCGACTGGAGGCCCTCGGCGCGATCGTCGAGGTCGGGGAGCTGGGCGCCGCGCTGCGCGCCGACCTCGCCCCCGGGCGCTTCGGCAAGTTCCTGCACAAGGCCAGGCGCGGCGCGCGCTTCGTCGAGTCGCTCGTCGAGCGCCACGGCGTCGACATCGTGCACACGAACACGACCGTCCTGATCGGCGCCGCCTACGGCGCGCACCGGTCCAGCGCACACCACGTCTGGCACGTTCACGAGATCCTCGACAATCCTTCTTGGGCGCGGCTCGGCATGCGCTCGCTCATCAAGCGCTGGTCGGACGTCGCCATCGCGAACTCCAGGGCCACGGCGGCTGCGATGCTCGACCCCCGCATCGAGCGCGCGAAGACGATCTACAACGGCGTCGCGCGCGATCGCGGGGACGATGAGCTTGGTGACCGCGCAAAGGTCCGACGGGGCCTCGGCGTGGGCGCAGGCGACGCGCTCGCGGTGCTACCGGGCCGCATCAATTCGTGGAAGGGCCAGCGCCTCGCGCTCGATGCTGCGGAGCGCCTCGGTGACGCCTGCCCGCGGATCGTGATCGCTGGCAGCCCGCCGCCGGGCCAGGAGCACTTCGCCATCCGCCTCGACGCCGAGATCCGCGAACGCGGCCTGGCCGAGCGAGTGATGCGCATCCCGTTCACCGAGGATCTGCCCTCGCTGCTCGCGGCAGCGGACGTCTGCCTCGTCCCCTCGACGCGACCGGAACCCTTCGGTCTCGTGGCGATCGAGGCCATGGCCGTCGGAACCCCGGTGATCGCGGCAGATCACGGCGGGCTCCAGGAGATCGTCGAACACGGCGTGACGGGCGCCCTCTTCGCACCGGGCTCGGCCGACGCCCTCGCGGGCGCCATGCGGGATGTCCTCGGCGATCCCGGGCGTCTCGCTTCGATGGGCCCGGCGGCGCGCGAGCGCCAGCGCTCGATGTTCACCCACGAGCGCTACGCCGAGGAGATGCTCGGCGTGTACGAGTCGCTGATGGCGCCGTGGGCGGTGCAAAGGGCCGCGTGATGTCGAAGCAGTCCTGGCTCGTCCTGATCGCCGTGGCCGCTGCGGTGCGGCTGATGCTCGCGTGGTTCATCACGGATTTCGTGCTCGTGGACGACGCCTATATCACGCTGCGCTACGCGCGGAACGCGGCCGATTCAGGGGCGCTCGTCTACAACCACGGCGAGGCCGTCTTCGGCGTGACCTCGCCGCTGTGGGGCTTCGTGACCTGGGGGCTCATGGCGATCGCCGGAACCGCGCACATCGCGACCGTGGTGATCGGTCTGGGGGTCTTGCTCTGGTCGCTGGCGGCCGCGCGGCTCGTGGACCTCGTGCCCGATCGGGCGCGCGGGCTGACGCTCGCTGTCTTCCTGTGCGCACCGGTGTTCGTCGACAATCAGATGCTGGGGATGGAGACGCCGCTCTTCGTGTGGCTCGCCGTGGAAGCGATGGCGGCCGCGCTCTCGGGCGCGATGCGCCGGGCGGCGTTCTGGACCGGCCTCTTGGTCGTGGCGCGGCCCGAGGGCGTCCTGTTCGCGCCCGCGCTGCTCTTCGCTGCCTCGGCCTCCGAAGGGCGCGGACTCACCGCCTCGGTCCGAGAGCTCACGAGGCCGGTACCCACCGCGTTGCTCCTGACTCCCGGACTTCTCTGGATCGGCTTCGCGCTCTCCCGCTACGGCACCGTTCTACCCCAGTCCATGGTCGCCAAGAGCGGCTGGAACTCCGAGCACTACGACTCGCTCGGCACCGCGCTGCACCTCTGGCTCAGCCTCGCCCGCCTCACCTTCGTGCCGTTCGTCGACTACCTGCCCGCGCTGCTCGGGCACGCGGTCACCGCCGCCCTCGTGGCGTCGACCGTCTGGATCACGCGCGCGAATCTCCGGCGCGGGACGGCGTTCTCACGCGCGTGGCTCATCGTGTACGGGGTCTACATGGCGTTCTACCTGGCGGGCAAGGGCGCGACCGAGGCGTCGTGGTACGCGGTCCCGTCGTCGGTAGCGCTGCTGCTCGCTGCGGGCCCCGCATTGCCTGAACGCGTCGACACGGCGAGGCGCGGGCTCGCCAGCGCGGTCGCCGCCGCGCTGATGCTGCTCTCGATCGCCCTCGTCCAGAAACGCGCGCCGCTCCTGCAGTCCTATGTCGACGGCTATGGCGCCTGCGCGAGCGCGCTGGAAGCGCTCGATCGTCCGCACTCCGAGCGCGTCCTGATCGGCGAGATCGGCGTCTTCGGCTTCCAGACGGAACACCTCGTGATCGACGTGGGCGCGCTCGTTTCGCCCGAGGTCCTGCCGATCAAGAACGCCCGCAGGTCGCTCCTGGCCATGGCGCGTGAGACCGACGCGAGCTGGCTCGTGATCTCTGACATCGCGCTGGAGAGGAACTTCTACCCGTCGGTCGGCGTGGTCTGGGAAAACGCGGCCGAGCGCGAGTGGCTGGAGTCGAGCCCGGTCCTCGCCCATGAACGGGACAAGCGCCTGATCTGGCTCGGCGAAAGCGAGCGCGACCCGAACGATCGGCCTCCGTTGCCCGATCGCTAGCGCTTCGCCTCGAGGAGCTTCACCGCGATGTCGTCCGACTCGAGCTCGCGGGCAACGAAGTACGGCATGTCCGTGGCGAGCAGGGTGAGGCCGGCATCGACCAGGGCCTGGTACTCGGACGCGTCGCCGTCGGCGGCGTACACATCGTCGAGGCGCTTGCCCGGCCGCCCGAGCGTTCCGAAGCCGCTCTCGATGCCGCGCGCTCCCAGCTCGGCGTAGACGCTGGGATCCGGATCGCGGGTGCCCAGCCAGGCCACGACGTGGGTGAAGTCAACGCCCTCGGCGGCGAGCATCGCCTGGTGCTCGGCGCTCTTGACGCCGGCGGTCATCATCAGGTCGGGCGCGAGCCGCGCGACCTCGATCGCTTCTTGATCGTTGTAGGTGATCATCAGCACATGGTTCTCTGCGCCCGCGGCACGCACGGCGGAGAGGATGCGTCGGAAGCTCGTCGTCTCCTTGCGATCGAGTTCGAGGAGCGCGCCGCTGCGCTTCGCCCACGCCAGCACGTCGGCGAGGCGAGGCGCGTGGAAGCCAGTCGGCTCGCCCTCTTCATCGCGTAGGTCGAGCTCGCGGACGACGGCCCAGTCGGTGTCGGCGACGCCGCCGTCGTACCCGCCGGTGCGGCGGAGGGAGCGGTCGTGCATCAGGTAGAGCTCGCCGTCTTGGCTCTCGGCGACGTCGATTTCGAAGACGCGGATCCCCTGTTCGAGACCGTACTCCAGCGTCTCGAGAGCGTTCTCCGGATAGCCGGGGAGAGGCCCGCCGCGATGGGCCGCGATCAGCACGCCGCCGGCTTCCCGGATGCGATCCATGACCCCGGGCAGGGGCGGAATGGTCCGGGCAGCGGAGATGGAGGGATCCACCCCGCTACCGCTGTCGGTCCCTGGCCCCGGGTCCGCCACCCGGCCGCAGGCAAGCACCAGCCCGCTGCAAGCAAGAACCAGCCCGCTGCAGGCAAGAACCAGCCCGCTGCAGGCAGCCATCGGCCCCAGGGCCATCATCCAGGTCCGCTTCCTCATCGCGCCGTTTCTCCACTACATCGGGGCGAGGAACTGCGGATCCACGGAACCGCGTGAACCGTTCTTCGCCTTCAGGGGCAAAAGACTAGCGCATCGCTCAGGTTGATGGTCGGGCCGTCCCGGAAGATCGTCTGCACGTAGATGGGCACGTCGAGCATCGCCATCTGCGCGAAGTTCCCTGCGTTCGGATCGAGGCTCCAGACGGGGGTCCCCAGGTCACGGGTAGGTGCGAGGCTGACACGAACGCTCGTCCCGACCCCGATGCAACGGATGCCGTGGCCGATCGGGATCACACCCGGGTCTGGCCCTGCGAAGGCAAACGCGAAGCCATTCGCCGGAAACCCGGTTCCGCGCAAGAGCACGGGGCCCTCGGGGTCCTGGCCGATCAGTGCCATGGAGAGTCGCGCGGGGCCGGCGCCGTTGAAGAGCGGCTGACCCTCGCAGTGCAGGGAGGCACCGCGGGGGTCGATGAAGTGGAGATCATCGACGTAGGACCCGGCCTCGTTGAAGTTCCAGTCGTCGAGCGTGTCGTGAACGAAGCGAATCCGGACCGTGCCCCACGAGCGGTCCAGCGCCAGGTCGTACTCGACCCAGTTGCGAAGACCGAGATCGGTGGCGGAGAGACATTCCTGGAAGAGGATCTGCTCCGTTCCGGCATCCAGAACCTGGACCGAGAACGCGTCCCACTGGCAGAAGGTCTCGTGGTCGTAGGCGTACCAGAAGTGAAGCCGTGGGGTTCCGAGGGATTCGGCGAGGTCGATCTCGGGCGATCGGGCGCTCCCTGCCCATTCGCCCCATTCGAGCCCCAACTCGTTGTGGTTGAAGTTGAGCGACGTCGGCTCCGAGTGGAAAGGCGCGAACGCCGGGCTCGCCGGAAGCGCATCCACGTTCCACTCCGGGCTGAACGTCTGATTCCCCCAGGGGTGGGACTGCTCGAAGGTCCAGCCGTCGGCAGAGGAAAAATCCGTTTCGTAGAGCGTGGACTGTGCAACGGCCAAATCCGACATACCCGGGATGGAGGCGAAGACGACGCCGGTGACGGCGAGGCGCACGAGCGAGGGAGAGACGACGGGTTTCATGGGGTTCTCCTGTAGTGAGGGAAGGCGAGCGGGGATCGGAGAGTGAGACCCCGAAACCCCGGATCCGTCTCGCGAGAATCCGACTTTCCGCTCGGCCAGGCGCGCGCCGTGTCGACGGGCAGGCCGCCGATTTGCGTTCCAGGACTCCCCCCCCTAGGGTGCTCGGTGAACCCCTTCCCGGAGTCCATGGCGGTCTGGCGCTGTCCAGGCTCCGCAGCCCTGCTCCTCCTGGAGATTCCGTGAGCGAAACGCCCGCTTCCCTTCCTTCCTCCACATCGGCTGGCACGGGCCGCGTCGATGGCTCCGTGATCGCCGGCGGGCAACTGCGCGTGGCCGCCCTCCTGGTCGCCCTCGCACCCTTTGCGTGGCTGGTCACGAGGTTCAACTTCCTCACGGACGACGGCTACATCACGTTCCGCTATTCGCGAAACTTCGCCGACGGTCACGGTCTCGTCTACAACCTCGTCGACGGAGCCCCCCTCGACCAGCCCGTGGAGGGCTACAGCGAGTTTCTGTGGGCCGTGCTCCTGCGCCTCGGGATGGACCTGGGCGTGGATCCCGAGCTTTTCAGTCGAGTCCTCTCGATCACCGCGGGCGCCTTGCTGGTGTTCCTGACCGTCACGCTTGCGGCGCGCTGGCTCGGCGATCGGCCCGTCGCGCTGCTCGGCACTTCGCTGTTCCTCGGGACCGCGCCGCCGCTCGGCGTCTGGTCCACCGGCGGCATGGCCACGATGCCCGCGGCGTTCCTCGGCGTCGCGACGCTCTACCTGATCGATCGAATCTCCCGCAGGAGCGGCGCGAGCGGCTTTCTCGCGCCGGGAATCGGGCTCGGGATCACCGCGGGCCTCCTCGCCCTGATGCGCGCGGACGCGGCGCTCATGGTCGCGTTCCTCCTGGGCCCGGCGTTCCTCGGGGGTCTCGTCCGACGCGATGATCGCGTCTGGAAGTCAGCGCTCCTTGCAATCGCGATCTCCGTCGCGATCTTCGGCGTCCACGTCGCCTGGCGCCACAGCGTCTACGGGGACTGGCTTCCGAACACGGCACGCGCCAAGCTCGGTTTCTCGAGTCAGGCGGCGGGACGCGGGCTCGACTACGTCGTGTCGAACGTTCTCTCCATGCCAGGGCTCGGCATCGCGCTCGCTACCGGGCTGCTGGGTGCCGTGTTCGGCGCTCGCCGCGTCGGGGCTCCTGTCGCCCTCGCGCTGGTCGCCGTGATCGTGGGCGTGCCCGCCTACTCGATCGCTGCGGGCGGAGACTTCATGGCCTTCTCGCGCTTCCTGGTCCCGGCGATTCCCTTCGCGGCGCTCGGCTTCGGCCTCTTCCTCGGGAGCCTAGAAAAGCGCTCGAAGACTGCCGCGGCGCTCCTGGTCCTCGGAACCGTCGGCACCAGCGTGTCGGCCGCCTTCGGCATCCAGGTCGTCTCCGAGGAAACGCGCGCGAAGTTCGAGTTCCGCCACAACCAGACGCAGGGACGCGTGGAGCGCGCGGATTCGGAGCTGGCGCAGTGGGAGAACATGAAGAACCGCGCCGAGGAGTGGGCGCTGGCGGGCCGGTCGCTCGCCGAGTACACGAAGCCCGAGGAATCGCTCGTCGCCGGCGCCGTCGGCGCCATCGGCTACTACTCGAACCTCTTCATCTACGACCGCAACGGCCTCGTCACCCGGGAGGTGGCTTTGCGCCCGGCGCCCGATGAACTCCGCTCCCCGGGCCACGACAAGGTCGTCCCGCGCAGCTTCTTTCACAAGTATCGGCCGACCTACATCAACGCGGGCGTCTGCAAGGAAGAGGACTTCCCGCCCGCACGGGGCGCAATCAAGCTGGGCCCGACGACGAAGCCAGGCGTCATCGCGTGGATCGTGCGCGGCGCGCAGCATTGAAGGGGCGAAAGCAAGATCGCGTGCTCCAACTTCATTCCAGGGGCCGAACCTCGATCGCGAGGGGCTCCGCCCAGCGCGTCTCTCCCGGCGTGTAGTAGAGGTACGCGCGCGACGCTGGGCCCGTGGTCCTGCCCGGGATCGTGGCCACGAGGTCGAGGTGAACTTCCTGGACGGCGTTCGGTGCCAGGTCGCGCCAGTAGAGGATCACCTCGCGGCCGCGCCGCTCCCACAGGTCGAAGCGGCCCGCGGCCGCGAGATCATCGAGCACCTTCGTCGCGCACTCCAGGCTCGCGGGCAGGCCCACGATCGCCATGGTCATCGGCTGGCCCGCGGCCGTCAGGTTGGTGAGGGCGATGTCGAGACCGACCGTGTCGCCCTCGGTGCACAGCGTTCGGTCCAGGGTGACCGCCAGGCCGACAGCAGCGTTCGGCGCGTCGGCGGGCTGCTCGGCGAAGTAGCGGAGGTCCGCCGCCCACGGGAAGCGGTTGCCGTTCGTGAGTTCCAGACGGAGGCGGTTCGCGCCCGGGGCCAGGTGCCTAGTCAGCACCGGGACCGAGATCGCCTCCATGGCTCCGTCACCGAAGGCGATGCGCTCCACCTCGGCGTCATTCACGTACACGATGACCTCGCCGGCGCGGGCGGAGGTGCGATTCAGTCGCGCGTACTTCGTGATCGCACGCAGCGCCATGATCGTCGCCTGGGTCGAGCCGAAGCGGCCGCCTGCCTGGCGGCGGGTCAACAGGAACTGCATCGCGCGCTCCGCCGAGGCGAGATCGTCAGGATCGTCCAGCCACGCCATCACCGCGAACGCCGTCGTCTCGACCACGAGGTCGTCGCCACCGGAGCGCGTGATGCTCGAGGTCGTCCCGGCGAGGTGCCCATCGTCTGCCTGCATCGTCTTCAGGCGCTCGCGCCCCGCGTCAGCTGCGGCCGCGCGCCCCGCTTCGCCGAGCGCACAGGCGGCGGCCGCCACCTCGTAGGGATCTTCCGATTCGGCAGCACGCGCGGCCTGTCGGTCGAGTTCGACCGCCAGATCGGCGGCAGGCACGCCGCTGACCGCCAGCGCGTACGTGCAGTACGCATTCGTGATCGGGGCTGGCGCCCGGCCGAAGCGATCCAGCGACTTAGGATCGAGCTCGAACCCGCCCTTGCCGTCACGCCGCCCGAGCAGCCATTCCGAGGTGCGCGCCACCATCTCCGGGTTCACGGCGAAGACCTCGGCCATGTCGGTGAACTGCAGTAGACCGTAGGCCGAGAGCACCTCGTGCCCCGGATCGTCGCCGAACCACTCGAAGCCGAGGTTCGAGCACTCGTAGCCCGTGAGCAGGTCGTAGCCCTGATCCAGGACCGAGCGACCCTTCGCGCGAACGGCCGGCGCCGACGCCCCGATCGCGTCGAGATAACTCAGCGCCAGCACGTTCGGGTAGTTCGTGGAGGACGCCTGCTCGAAGCAGCCGTGCGGGATCTGAAGCATCCCGTCGGCCCCGTCCAGGAGATCCGCGATCGGCGACGGGTAGAGCTTCAGCTCGAAGCGGAGCGAGCCTTCGACCGGCGCGTCAGGCACCGCGATCACGAACTCGGTGCTACCCGACGCCTGACCGGGGGCACCGACCTGACCGCTCTCCGAGATCCGCTGCGGGAAGCCCCGCGGCACCACGCGTAGCTCGCGCACCACGCGGTCGCTGAAGCCCGCGAAGTCAACGCCCAGTCCGATCCGCGCGCGCTCGCCTCCCGTGGCTGCCTCGGCGACGATCGGCACCAGGAAGCGGGCCTCGCCGTTCACCAGCTCGACCGACGTCGGGAGAGCGCCGCTGGCGCGCAGGGGACCGTGGATCGCGGAGCCGATGGCGGCCATGACTGAATCCTCTTTCGCCCCCGATCCCTCCACGGTGACCGCGACAGGGATCTGCACCTCATCGCCCTGGGTGAGTTCGATGGGGAGTCGCGCTTCCACGCGAACCGGCGGCACGGAGACGAAGCTCGAGGCACCCTGGCCCACTCGACCTTGGCCGTGCGCATCCGCGAAGATCTGCCAGGTGGTCGCTCGATCCGATACGTCGAACTCGACCCGCGCATGGCCGTCCGTGGACGTCCTGAGAAAAGCGTTCCAGTACACGGTTTCCGTGAAGTCGGTCCGCATGTCGCCGGAGGCCGCGCTATGGGAGTAGACGCGCACCCTGCGAAGGCCCCGTGGGTCCGGCGCGACCTCGCGGTCAGCGCCGTAGCCCATCCCGCGAAGTGCCTCCAGCATCTCATCCGAAATGGACGGCACCACGGGCGCCTCCATGGATGCCTCTACCCCCACGGCCTCGAACCTGGACCAGGGCATGAGCGCGTCGTTCGCAACGCCGGCGATGAAGAACGCCATCACGGTCGCAACGAGACCCGTCACCGGTCCCAGAGGGATGCGAAGACGGGCGCCGAGGCCCTTGAGCACGAGGTAGAGAACCAGCCAGAGCGAGGTCAGCGCCAGCAAGAGGATCTCGACCAAAGAGATGGCACTGGCCGTATCTCGGGCCTGCCTCTTGCGTCTCGATGCGGCTCGAAGCACCTCGCGCTGGGCCTCACGGTCCTTCACCACTCCCCACTCGACGTCCACCGCGTCCGCGTAGCCCTCGCGGGCCATCAGTCGCTTCCCCGCGTCTCCGAACTTCGCGATGCATGCCTCCCTGTCGACCCAGGCGAAGCGTCGCCATCCACGCGTACCCAGGAGCAGGTCCACGCGCCTGCCGTGCTCCTCCTCGTCCACGTCGCCCGAGCGAAGCAGCTCACCTCGCTCCTCCAGTGCCGGCCCATCCCATTCGAGATCGCCGAAGAGACCGGCACGATCGGCGAGTCCGATCCGCGCGACGCCCGCTTCTTCCCGAACGGCGCGGTCCGTGACCGTGAGCCCGATCAGGGCCGCGACGGGCCGGCCCTGCTCGTCCGTTGCGAACACGTCGAGGACCTCGTGCTCGCCCGGCAGCGTGCGGCTCGACGACGGGCTCAGGCGGACCTCGATGCGTTCGGCGCTCTCGCGATGGACCAGCCGCTCGGCGAGCGGCTGCAGGTCACCGTCGAACAGGGTCAGCCGCAGAACGCCGCCCACCTTCGCAGCGGGCAGCAGTTCGACCCGCGTCATGGCGGGCCCGCGTCCTTCGGCGCGCGCGACGAGCTGGCCGCGGCAGAAGAGGCCGGCGGTCCAGTCGTCGCCGGGCACCGCGCCTTTCCACTCGACGTCAGCCACGATCGCCTGGCCCGGTTCGAACGTGTCGTTCGTGACGCGCACCACCGCGCCGTGCTCGACGGCGGCGGGCAGGGGGATCGAGAGCGGTGAATCCGGGACCTCGAACTCCATGAAGTAGGATTCGCCGGGTTCGGGCGTCAGCTCGAAGCGCCCACGCCCGAGGTGCTCGGTCCGAAAGTTCGCCACGCGTACGCCTCTGGAGTTGACCACGCGGCCCGCTGCCGATGTCGGGCGACCGGCCGCGTCGTGGACGTCGAAGTAGACGCGCCCGAGAACTCCGGCGACGAGCGCGCCACTCTCCGGGTACACGTTCGCTGCGATGTCGTTCACCGGGATGACGAACGGCTCGACCACCGTTTCGACGACGCCGCCGACGCGCACCCGCGCCACGAAACGCCCCTCGCCGCGCAGCACCTCGTCCGGCAGGTCGAAGGTGAACGCCGCCTCCCCGCGCTCGTCCAGCAGGGTCTCCTCGCCCCAGACGCGCTCGCCGTCCACGAGCACCGTCGCCTTGATCTCGGCACCTGCGACCGCGCCGCCGGCGATCTTCTCGATGGCCACCAGGGCGCTTCCCTGCTCCGATGGAGCGAAGGTCCGACGCGAGAGCGTGACCTTCTTGGAGAGCTGCGGCGGCTCGAAGCGACGCACCTCGAACGCCAGTCGTTCGTAGGCGAAGGAGCCGTCGCCGCTCAGGAGCTGGAGGTGATAGCGGCCGCCTGCGGCGTTCTCCGGCACGATCCAGCCGCCGGCCACCACGCCGTCCTCCGCGCTTCTCGACCAGGAGAGGAGGGCGGCGCCCTTCGGGTCCGTCACCTGGACCCGGAAGGTCCCGTCCATCGGCTCCTGGGTGAGTCGATCCAGCAGCACCGCTCGCAGGTACGCCGTCTCGCCAGGCCGATAGAGCGGCTTGTCCGTGGAGAGGTGCACGAGCGGCGGCACCGCGGCGCCACCGAGCGACATCTCGATCGGTTGCTGCGAGGCATCCGAGCGATCCTGGCGACGCGCCAGCGCTTCGAAGCGACGTAGGGGCTCGAGGGTTGCGGGCAGATTCGCGAAAACGGGCCCTGTCCCGCTGACGACGTCCTCGGCGAGCACGCGCCCGCTCTCGTCGAAGGCCTTCCACGTGAACTCAGTCGGTACGTCGTCGCTTCCCAGGTTGGAAGACGTCAGCTGAAGGGAGCGCTCGATGCCAGCGGGCGCGCTCGGCAGTCCCTCCACTCGCACCTGGTACTGTCGATCCGCCAGTCGCTCGTAGCGTGCGTTCGCGTACGCCCACCAGGCCCAGGGAAGCGCCGCGATCAGCATCGCGGCGACCGCGGCGGCGCGCACGATGGGCCACGCTCTCTTCCAGCTCAGCCAGGGCGCACGCGGTTCGTCCTCGGGCGCCCCGAAGTCCAGCGGGCCCACGGATTCGTCATGGGCCGCCGCCGCGAGCAGGTCCTGGGTCTCGCGCGCCGCTTCCAAACGCGCCCGCAGCTCGGCGCTCTCCTCCAGCGCGGCCTCGATTCGCTCGGGGCTCTCGTGGCAGTCGAACAGGTACTCGAGCAGCTCCTGATCCGTGAAGTGCTGATCGCTCATGGCTGACCTCCTTGCGCGTGACTCACGCGATCCGGCGACCCGAGGGGCGCGAACGCCTGCAGGCTCTGGCGCAACTCCGCCAGCGCGAGGCGCATCCGGGTCTTCGCCGTCCCCACGGGGATGTCGAGCGCTGTGGCCACCTCCTGGAACGCGAGGCCGCCGGAGACGCGCAGGAGAAACACTTCCTTCTGTCGCTCCGGTAGCGCGTGGATGGCAGCCTGGGCTGCGCCCTGCTCCTCGCGCGCCGCCACGACCGCCTCGGGCCGAGCCCTCTTCGACGTCAAGCTCACCTCATCCACCTCGTCCAGCTCCAAAGAAACGCGGCGACGCCGCACCTTGCGGCGCACGGTCCGCGCCTGATTCATGGTCAGGACGAAGATCCAACCCACCGGAGACGCGGCGCGGGTGCCCGCTCGCTCCGCGCACCAGGCCGCCAAAAAGGCGTCCTGGAGCACCTCCTCCACGTCCGCACGCGGCCCCAGAATGCCGCGAACGGCGCCGGCGAGGCCGGTCCGATGGGCTTCGAAGAGCGCTTCGAGATCGATGGGAGGGGTAGGAGGCGAGGCCAATGGATCAGTCCTGTGGAGCTGGAGACGCTCGTCCGGCTACCGGGATCTCAAAATCGGGAGAAACGAAGCGGCGCACCATGGCGGCACCGAACCTGGCGGTACCGAAACCGACCCAAAGCCGCCACGTTTCCGGGCGGTACCGAACCCGACCCAAAGCCGCCACGTTTCCGTGGTGGTCCCCTCCGCAGTATGCCCACGTGGTGGGGAGTTGGGAGATCGATTTGCCGTCGTGGCCGGAGCGAGCCCGGTCGCGCACAACGATGGGGTCGTCAGACGGCGCCTGGCTGTTTTGCACGAATCAGTGCCTTCCCGTACCCTCTGCCCATGCGCACTGCCGCCTCCGTCGCCGCCGCCCTATCGTGGCTCTTCATCGCTTGCGCGAGTCAGACGCAGCCATTGCACCCGGAGACGCTTCGCATCGCCTCCTGCCAGATCCTCGTCGATGGCGATCCAGACGCAGCGCTAGAGCGCATCGATGCCGCGCTCTCGATGGCCGCGGCCGACGGAGCGCAGATCGCCTGCTTTCCCGAAGCGTGTCTGCTCGGCTGGGTCAATCCCGAGGCGCACGAGCGCGCGGGAACGCTGGATGGCCCCACCGTGGAACGACTGCGGGGACTTTCGCGCCAGCACGGAATCATGATGGCCGTCGGGCTCGCCGAGCGCTCGGCGGCGGGGCTCCACAACTCAGCCGTACTGATCGATCGTGACGGGGCGCTTCTGCTCGTGCATCGAAAGGTGAACATCATGCGCGGTCTGATGGAGCCAGAGTACGAGCCTGGCCCTGGCGCAGCCGCATCCGTCGTGGAGACGCGGTATGGGAGGATCGGCCTGCTGATCTGCGCCGACACCTTCGAGGCGCCGCTCGTCGATGAGATCGCGCGGTCGCGGCCCGACCTCGTCCTCGTCCCCTACGGCTGGGCGGCGCCCGAGGGCGACTGGCCCCACCACGGACAGAGTCTGCACGCGTGGATCGCGAACACCGCGCGAAAGACCGGAGCGCCTGTCCTCGGCGTGGACTCCGTGGGCTCGCTCGGCCATGGGCCGTGGGCCGGGTTCGTCCTCGGTGGGCAGAGCGCGCTCGCCGGTCCGGACGGAGAGCTCGAAGGCGTCTTGGCAGACCGGGCCGTGGAGGTTCGTGTGTTCGAGTTTGACGTGCTGGAGTGAATTGAGCTCTGGATGGCCGACGGCAGCGCCGCGCGCTGCCGTCGGGATCAGTCTCGACCCAGCAGCTCTCGCAGTCGACGCTTCTGCGTCTCGGTCCAGTCGCTCTGCCTGTAGCGGAACGATCGCTCCAGGGCTGGATCATCCCCTGCGCGGCGGCTGCGGTCCGGTCTTTAGAGCGGCCGCGACCTCGTAAAGCGGAAGGCCGCCGGAGAGGCGGCGCTGAATTCCACCGGTCATTTCGCCTGGATCGCGGCGCGCGGTTTCTCGTGGGCGACCTGACCGGATCGGTCCTCTGGCTTGCCCGATGGGTCGGATCCCAGGAACGGTGGTTCGTGCCGGCGCAGGGCACGAGTTTGATTCATCCGTTAACCTCCCAGCCATGCAGTATCGATGGACAGTGGCCGTGATCTCGCTCGCCATGGCTCAATCGCCCCTCGGTTTGTCCGATGCGGCGCTACTGGCCAGTGAGTCCCATGGCAGCATCGCCCAGGAGCTTTGCAGCCCCCAGGCACGCAAGCCTCTTCTCGCTGTGCTTCCCGAGATCGCGAAGCTCGGCGAGGCTGAACTCGTGACGCAGCTCGGGGACATTCTGCGTCGACTGGGCGCGACCGAGAAAGAGCTCACGTCGTGGCAAAAGAAAGCCGAGCGTCAGCTGGAGCGCGCCGAGGCGCCCGGCAAGCCGCGCGATCGAATGAGCGCGGCCAAGCGACTCCGAGGGGCCGCTGAGAAGCTCGCACGCGAACTCGGGGCGGACGAACCGAATACCCTGCTGGCGTCGATCCTGCTGGAGATCGACGCGACGTCCCAGCCCGCTCACGAAGCGCTCGGGCACGAGAGCTTCAAGGGTCAACTTCTTTCCCCCAAGGCGATCCTCGCGGCGAAGGGAGAGGACGCGGCTGAGGTGGCCGCCAGGACGGCGGAGCTACTGGAGATCGAAGTCACGCATACTTCTCCTTCGAAGCTCAGCCTGGTCCGAAGTATCTACGGCGACTCGTCCCACAGCGTCGAAGCCCACGGCGTGGTCCTGCACGGCGGCATCGACGCGAACCGCCTCGAGCGCGCGCTCCGGCAAGGGCTCAGGGGCCTCGCCTTCACCCGGTGGATCATGACGGGCGAGGTCGAGGTGCCGACCATCATGCCCAAGCGACAGCTGGTCTTCGTGGATAACGATCCCGATTACGACCTCATGCTCGCGGAGGCCCTCGGTCGCAAGGAGATCAACGAGGTCACCTATGGCGATCAAACGAAAGCCAGACTCGGCGGCTTCCCCACGCGCTCTGGCCCCTACGTGATTCGCTGGGAACCCGAGTCGATGATCGCCTCGGATGTCGTCTGGTTCAACGCCCCGAGAATCCTCCCCAGGACGATTCAGCCGACGCTGTTTGCCGGTCATACCAACTGGGTGGCCCTGCGTTTCTTCGGGACGGGGAAACCAGCCGTTCTCTATGGGGACGCTGAACAACGCAGCAAGGAGAGCACCGCCAAGGCGGCCGTTCGTACCGAGACCATGTGGCGAGCGGCGCAGAGCGGCATCTTTGGCGCGCGATCCTGGATCCGGTCCCAGCTCTTGCGCGGTGAGAGAGTGAGCTACAGCCGCGCCGTCGTCGACCAGGAGGGCAAGCTCGGCGGCGAGCCGCTCTTGATCGCCACGCTGGCCGCGGAGTTTCTGCATATCACCGGCGAATTCAAGGCGGTGGCCGAGCATCAACCAGAGAAAGGAGCCACGATCGTCCAGGCCACGGAAGCCGCGTTGAAGGCAGAGATTCCTGCCTTCGATGAGCGTTGGAACGGCTGGCTTATCGGTGAGAACGAGCCAGCGGGTCTCCTACAGCGCCTGGAGCAGAGCGCGCCGGATGGCGAGGCCGAGTTCGCGCTGGACCCCGAGCTGCAAGAGGCCGTCGATCACCTGCAAACCGTTCGCTCGCAGGCGTTCGCCGAGATCAACGCGTTCGTGGAGACCCTGGAGATCGTGCCCCAGCTTTGCGAACAGGCCGCTCTGCACGCCGCCTACCTCGGACTGAACGAAGACCAGAAGACGGCCTGGCCCGACGCCCACGACGAGTATCCTGATCGGGAGGGGTTCAGTTCAGGCGGCGCCTGGGCAGGCGGCCACAGCGTGATCGCTTTCTGCGGAGACGGCGTCGAAGCGGTGGACGAGTGGATGGGCACGTTCTATCACCGGCTGCCTCTGCTGGAGCCGGGACTTTGCGGCGCCGGGATGGCGATCGATCGCGACGTGGTCGTCCTCGACACCGGCTCGCTCGTCAACCAGTACGGCAGCGATGCCTGGATCGCCTGGCCGCCTGCTGGCGCGAAGGACATCCCCCTCGGCTTCGTCCCTGAGATCCCGAATCCCGTGCCCGGTGAGGACCTCGAAAAACTCGGCTTTCCGATCACCGTCCAGGCCTACTTCGGCCAGGCCAAGGAGGACAGAACGCTCCACCTCGAGCTCTTCGAAGGCAGCGACGAGGAGCCCGTGGAAGCGTACTTCATCACGCCGAAGAAGCCGCTCTTCAACCGACTCTCCCCCAAGGACGCGTACTGCCTGATCCCCAAAACCCACCTCTCGGCGCGCACCGAGTATCGGGTCGAGGCGAGGTGCCCGGAGACCAAGGAAGAGCGCGTCTGGCGCTTCCATACGGGCACGTCCACGCGATAGGGGCGTGTGGAGAAGAAACGATCGCCGGTGGCGAGAAGTCCGTGGCGCTATCTCCGTAAGGACGGATCGGCGTTCAGTTCCGCCAGCTCCCGCGCCTGCTCGACCCACCGGTCCCGACGGACCCTGTCGCCGAAGTGCTTGAGGTCCTTGGATAGAGCCTCGATGTCGTCGAGGCCGAGGGACGCGAGCTGCCAGAAGGTGTGGATCCCCTTTTCGTTGAGAACGCCCTCGAGAACTTTTCCGATGCCGCGGATCCGCTTGAGATCATCGGGGTCGACGGGGCAGGCGGAGGCCGGGACCGCGATGTCATCGAGGGCCTCGATGAGTGATACCAGCTCCGGGCTGTCCTGCTCCCAGTCCGCACGCGGGCTCTTCTGTTGAAGTGCGGCCTCTAGATGCGCCCTCCGCTGCTCCAGGGAAGGGGCCATCTCGTCAGCAAGGGTGGCAACGCCCTCCAGATCCACGATCGTCGTGTCATCCCCCAACGAGTAGCTCGCCTCACCGCCAGAGGAACCACTCGCACCCGGCTCTACTTCGAGTTTCTCGAGCAGGAGGTCGAGCTGGTGAGTTTCCTCGTCCAGTTTTTCCCAGGCTGCGACCCAGGCTACCGCCTGCGGAGGCGATGAATTCTCGTCCTGCTTCCTGGTGCGGAGACGCAGGTACATGCTGGCGCCGACGCATCCTGCGATGACCAGCAGCGAGATCATGGCTTCGGTGGCATGGGGCATCGGCATGGAACGTTGACAGTGGTCGACTGGGCGCGACCGAAATCTGGCTACATTTCGGCCAAGTTTGGCGCGCGACACCGAGGTTGGACCATCCTGGGGCAAGCACTGCCCCATGGGCGGCGGAGCCGCCGGGATCAGTCCTGCCCGGTCAGGTCGCGCAAGCGATCCACCTGCGTCTCGGTCCAGTCGCTCCTCCGGTAGCGGAAGGACCGTTCCAGCGCCTGGATCATCGCTTTCGCAGCAGCGGACGTTCGCACACCCGAGCGACTCTCCGACCCCTTCACCAGCCCATCGATTCGCGCTTCGGGGCTGCCGCACGACTCGTAGAGCCGGGCCAGCGCAGCGGACGAGACCGGCGGCTCTCCGTGGCCGATGAGAACCAGGCGTCCGAAGCCGCCCGCGCCCAGCAGCCAGGGGGTGCCCGGAACGTTGGCGATGAAGCGCAGGTAGCTCTCGCCGGAACTCACGGTGCCCACGCGGCGTCCGTCATGCGCCGACCAGATCTCGACCCGGCCGCTCACCGTGCAGGTGCTGACGAGGCCCGGAACGGGACCCGCGGCGATCGCGTTCAGCCCGCTCTTGCGGGCGATTCCCTGGGCAGCTTTCCAGTCGCGGGCGTCGAGCCGCGCGCCGGTTTCAGCGTCGACGACGCGGACCATGCCGTCGATCCCCACGACGAAGAGCTCTTGTTCCTGAAGAGCGAAACGCCTGGCCGTGTCCCCCAGGGAAACGCTCCAGGCGACGTCCGTATCCGTTCCTGCGAGCGCACTCAGTGTCCCCTCTCGATCGAGCACGAAGACCGCGCGACGATCCGGGTGGGCGGTCATCTGCACCGGCGATCCCGAGGCCCCGATCGTTACCCGTGTCAGCGGCGACGGCGCCGTCCCGGGCGCTTCGATCCACGCCCTGATCGCGGCGGCCTCCGCCCGCCAGAGGGCCAGTCGTGGACTCGAGGCGGCAGAGTTTTCCTGCCCCGCGATCCACAGCGAACCATCCTTGAGCCAGCAGCTCCGGAGGGTCTTCATGGGCGGCTTGGACGCATCGCCGAGGTCGAGTTCGCCGACGACCGTCTCCGCTTCCAGGTCGATGATCAGGTTCGCTACGCAGGCGAATCCACCGTCGGGGTGCACGTTCGGCTCCAGACCGGACTCGTACGCTCCGAGTGGCACCGCAAAGGACCTGCCGACCTCGAGATCGAAGAAGCTCACGAGCCCGTCGTTGGAAGCCACCGACACCCAGCGACCGTCGGCGGAGACCGTCGGGGACGCGAGGTTGCCGATCGCCGGGGGAAGATCGATTCGACCGTCGTGGTCCTTCTTCGAATGGCAAAGGACCTGCGCGTCGAGCGTGGCGGTCATGAACCAGGGCGTCTGCGAGCCAAAGAGGCCGATCGGCTCCGCACGCAGCCCGCCGAGCCAGCGCACGACCGCCCCGCTCTTCACGTGCACGATCGCGACGGAGCCACTCTCGGTGGCCACGGCCAGGAGATCACGGTCGTACGGATGACGCGCGATCTTCAGCACCGCGCTCTCCAGGCCGACGCGCACTCGCGTATGGCCGGTGAGCGCTGCTTCAAGGTCGAGCTGGCCCGCCTCGCCGCCACTCGCGAGCAGCTGACCACCCTCGGCGAGGAGGCCGCGGATGCGCCGGAAGTGCATCGCGACCTGCTCCAGCGGTCCGTCCCCTGCGCTGCCTCGGATCACCTGACCACCTGTCGTCCCGAAGACGAAATCCGTCGCTGATAGCGCTTCGAGCGAATCCACGCGCGGGACCGGTATTGCCTGCCTCCAGCGCTCCTCCCCCGTTTCGGCGTCGAGCGCCACCAGCACGTTATAGCCGTCCAGAACGAGCGCGGTCCCGCCGTCGGGAGAGAAGCGCAGCATGGTCGCGCGGTCAGGCAGCGGGAACAACGTAAGAGGCACGGCACCGTCGACGGACGCCGAATCGAGGGGAAGTCGCATCAGGGAGCGTTCCCCTCGCGTGATCCAGCACAGATCCCCGTTCGGATGAAACTGGATGTCGATGGCGCTCGCCTCCAGCGTGCGACGGACGCGAAGGCCCGGCCCGGGCTCGTCCGTGCTCTCGAGGAGCACGATCTGCTCGCGACCGAAGACGGCCGACATGCCGCGTTCATCGGAAGCCGCGAAACCCTGGGGCGACCCGCCCACGAGCTCGAACTCCAGATCGAGGGCCGTCGCATCACGTCCGATGCGCTGGGCGAGGTGCTGCCACATCCATCCGCGATGGGCCTCGTCCACGTCGTCGAGCGCGGTCGCTGCACCGCTCGTATCACCGATTCGAAGGGTCGCCTCGGCGCTGGCGACGCTCGCCTCGGCGGCGCGCCACTCGGCAACATCACGGGCCTCGCCGATCGCCGTGTTCGCCTCGCGCAGCTGCACGATGTAGAAGCCCGCTCCGAGACCGAGCGCGAGCAGCGCGCCCGCCAGGGTCACCGAGAGCGCGCGGTTGCGGCGCACGAAGAGGCGCGCGAGGTAGAGCGGGCTGGTGGTGGCGCGGGCGCGAACGGGCTGGCCCTCGAGGACGGCGCGCAGGTCGTCCGCCAGGTCCGCGGCCGTTGCGTAGCGCTCCTCGGGCAGCTTGGCGATCGCCTTGCGAACGACGCGCTCCAGGTCGTCGGAGAGGTTCAGCGATCCGTCCCGCAGCGGCAGCGGATCCCGGTGCAGGATGTCCTCCATCAACGAGCGACGGTCGTCGATCTCGAAGGCCGAACGGCCGCTGAGAACCTCCAGGAGGAGAAGCCCGATGCCGTAGACATCGCCGCGGCCATCGGTCTGCCCGCCGAACGATTCGGGCGGCATGTAGCGCAGCGTGCCGACGATGTCGGTGTCGCGCGTGAGGCTCGCGTCGCCGTCGACCTTGCAGAGGCCGAAGTCCGTCAGCAGCGTCGTGCCGTCGCGCTCCAGAAGAACGTTGGCGGGCTTGATGTCCCGGTGGAGGACGCCCTCGGAATGCGCGTAGCTGAGGGCATCCGCCAGGCGATGGGCGATCGCGACGGACGCGCGCTCACGATCGGAGAGACGGATGAGACCGCTCCCGCTCGACGAAGAGACGGAGGTGGCGGCGCCGAGCCGCTGCAGCGCATCGCGCTTGAAGCCCTCGTCGTCGCCCCTGAGGCTTCGGAGCACCTCGTCGAGGCCGATGCCGTCGACGCGGCGCATGGCGTACCAGAGGATGCCCTCGTGGGATCCGGAGCCGAAGACCGGCACGATCGACGGGTGATCGAGTCGCGCCGCCGCCCTGGCCTCGCGCGCGAAGCGGACGCGGACGCGCTCGTCGGCCGCGGCGTACATGGCTTTCAGCGCCACGACCCGGCCGAGCCCTTCCTCTTCGGCCTCGTAAACGACGCCCATACCGCCGCGGCCGATGACGTCACGGATCACGTAGTGGCCGACGCGCTCGCCGAGGGCGAAGGGACCATCCATGCGCTGGCTCGCCCGCGCCAGGACGCCCATTCCCTTGAGCACCGGCAGCAGCATCTTCGCCGGGACCGAGGGGCAGTTGGCGGCGTAGGCCTCCGGCGTCAGGCGCGGCTCACGGACGAGGCGCTCGCGATAGACCTGGGCCAGGCGATCGATCTCGATGGCGAGCTCGAGTTCGTCGTCCGACGGTTCTTCGGGATCCCTGATGGCCGGGTGTTCGGAGTCTCTGATGGCCGGGTCTTCGGAGTCTCTGTTGGGCGGAGGCACCATGGCAGAAGCTTACGCTGGTTCGGGAGACGAGAGCCGGAAGAGTCCGACCCATCCCAGCATCAGGAGCACGCCGCCGATCGGGGTTACCGCTCCCAGCCAGCGCGGGCCGCCCAGGGCCATGGCATAGAGGGTTCCGGAGAAGATGGCGATGCCAGCGGCCAGGCTCCAGGTCACGAGTCGAGCCGGGGCTTGCAGCGCCAGGCTCACCGCGCCCGCCGCCGCCAGCGCGACCGCATGAACGAGGTGGTAGAACGTCGCGGTCTTCCACCAATCGAGCCGCTCGGCGATCGCCGCCGGGTCGAGCGAGCTCGACTCGAAGTACCCCTCCAGCCCGTGCGCTCCGAAGGCGCCCAGCCCGACGCCGAGGAAGCCGAGAATCGCGGCGACTCGAATTGGGGCAATGGACGGGCTGGATTCGGCGGAAACGGGATTCATGGAGTTTCGTTTCGAGAGAGTCGGGATCAAAGAAGAGGCACCGCGCGGATTCCGGAACCGGCCCCCCGAAGCGGGGTACGTTTCATTGAAGCACCACGGCTCCGCACAGCCACCGGTTTTCTCCTACTCGCACACGCGCATGATCCTTCTTTCCACCCTGAGTCTCCTCGGCCCCATCGCCCTGGCTGCCGCACCTGCCCTCCCGCAGGTGAAACCGCTGACGAAGCAGCAGGCGCCCACGGTGGCCAGCCTCGGGGGAGACCTGGTGACGCCCTTCCTGGCACCGATGACCGGCAGCGCCGTCTCGGGCCGCATGCTCCAGATCACGCTCAACCTGCCCGGGCAGACCTGGCAGGAGACCTTCATCGTTGGCATCCCGTCGAACATGCAGACGCCTGCGCCCGTGCTCACCCTGTTCCACGGCTACGGAGAAGAGCCGGTGAACGTGCTCCAGAACACGACCCTGGCCGCGGACGCCATGGCGCGCGGCTGGCTGGTGTTCATCCCGCTCGGCGCGCACAAGTACAACTACGGCATCGACTACGCCCAGGAGAACATCGAGCTCGCGTTCGAGTTCTTCGCGTCGCGCCTGCCCGTCGACATGGACCGCGTCTACGGCGTCGGTTTCTCGATGGGCGGCGGCGCCGCCGCCAGCTACGCCGCGCGCCACCTGGACCCGAACGGCATCCAGTTCGCCGCGATCGTGAACCACACGGGCACGACCTCGCTGCGCGCCACCTACCAGACGTCGAACGACTACAACCTGTTCCAGAGCCCGCTGATGTTCGGCGGCACCCCGGACAGCGATCCGTTCCGCTACCTCCGTAGCTCGACCGTCGACATGGACATGGTCGCGGGCACCGTGGACCTGCGGGGCGCGCTCAGCTCGAACCTCAGCCACGTTCCTGTGCGCCACTGGTACGCGACGATGGACGTCAACGCGACGATCGTCGAGCAGACGCTCGCGCTCGACCAGGCCATGAGCCAGGAGGGCTCCGACACCGGCGTCGTGCCGCGGCCCTACGCGATTCACTCGTGGTCGACCCTCGACAACACCGTGGTGCTCGACTGGCTCGAAGGCCAGCGCCTGACCCGCCCCGCCGCCGGCGAGGTCACGAAGACCGTCGCCGACCGCGACGGGCGCTGGCACGATCTGGACATCCGCCAGGTCGCGGGCGACGAGCTGACGCCGATCCTCTGGTCGGTCCAGGCCCAGGCGAACGCGCTCTACCTCATCGATTCGAAGAACCTCGCCGAGGTCGCGATCGACGCGCCAGCCGCTGGGCTCGACATGAGCCGCAACCTTCTGGTCGTGTTCCAGATCAAGGACAGCTCGGTCACCGACATCGTTCTGCGCGGCGTCGACCAAATGCCGACCAACGTCATCCGACGCGGGACCGCCACGCCACCCTGGACCTACGACGCGACGGAGAAGACGCTGACCTTGCACGAGCTGAACGGCATCGCCGGCTGGTCGTCCTGGATCATCGTTCCCTGATCGAAGAGAGCGGCCCTCTACGAGATCGCAACTGGTTGTTTCGCTCAACGCTGACAGAGTCTATCGAGAGCGGCCCGTTACGCTGGGGCCATGAAAGCCTCGCATCTCGCCCTGCTCACCCTCGTACTCGGCCTCGCCGTCGGGTTCGCCATCGGTGCTGTCCTGAACGGCTCGGAATCCAAGGCCGCTGGCGCGCCCACCGTGGGCATCACCCAGGCGGCCTCGGTCACGCCTGACGTCGCGGACGCAGCTGGCGACGACCGCCTGAGCCAGGTGGGAGAACGCCCCGTTTCCGACGGACCCGCCCAGATCGCGGCCCGGTCGACCTCTGGCTCGACGGCGGGACCTGGCGCGCGCACCGCTGCGCGCAAAGCCATCTCGACGACTGCCTCGAAGTCAGCGGAGGACACGTCCGCCTGGACCCACACGATCCACGGCGTGGTGCTCAACGCCGACGGCGATCCCCTGCCGGGCGTGCAGATCGTCAGCTTCAACCGCGAGACCAAGGGCTGGCGAGGCCTGATGCAGGCCCGGGATACGAGCGAGGTCGGTCGTGCCTGGGAGGGACTGCCAGACGTCGAGGCCAAGCTGGCCGAGCAAGCGGAGACCCTCATGGCGGACAGGCTCCACGCCTCCACCGCCATCTCCGATGCGACCGGAGCCTTCACGCTCGAGAAGCTCCGCGAGGGCGTGCATGCGGTGCAGGCCCACGCCGAGGGCTACGTCTTCTCTCCGCAAATGACCCACACCGGTCGGGAGTGCGTGTTCTCCGGGGAACGAGTCGTCGAACTCGAACTCGATGTTCGACTTCCCGACGGGACCCAGCCCGAGAGCGCCGTGGTCTTTCCCGGGGCGTCCAACTTCGGATCCGAAATCGCCTGGACCTCCGAGTCACCTCGCTTGCGCCTGAAGGAGGCTTCCTTCGAGCTCATCGTGCGCAGCGGCAACGTCCAGCGATTGGACTGGCGCTCGATGACCTCGGATTTCGAGTCGGAGCCGCGCATGGTGAACGTGGACACCGAGGGAGCCGGGCCGCTGGTCGTGGAACTACGCGCCAACCAGATCCTTCGGGTGAAGGTCGAGGATGCGTCCGAACTCGTGCCGAGAATTCCGATCTGGGTCAAGGCGATGCCCGCACCCGGCGGGAGCGGCGAGATCGACTGGAGCGAAGAGAGCCGCACCGCCCTCACCGCCGTGCCGTCCGGCGACTTCGAGGTCAGCGGCATGCCGGGTGGCAAGTACCTGCTCGCCGTGGGGCGAGGCGAGGGCAACGCGCCCGAGATCACTCGGCCAGTCACCGTGGGTCCCGGTCTCACCGAGGTGAGTCTCCAGATCGGCGAGGCAGACCTCGGCGATTTCCTCGTGGTGCGCTGCGAGCGTGAGGACGGAACGCCCGTCGACAAGGTCAGCTTCGACGCTTCGGTCCAGACGGAACGCTTCGCTCGGCCGGTTCAGATCAAGCCCGAGCGCCGAGCGCGTGGCGAGTACTGGCTTCCGCGCGGACAGCTCTTCCAGTCCGAGCAAGACGCCTCGGTCGAGCTCGCCGCGTCCACGGAGACGGACGGCAGTGCCTCCACCACGGTCGAGACGGGCGACGGAGACGTCGTCATCGAGTTCAAGCCAGCATGCTCTTTGGAGATCCAGGTCCAAGGGGATCTGACCGCCGGTTATTCGGTGCACGCGGCACCCAAGGCCGAAGGCTCCCAGGGGCAACGCCTCTCGTACCGGACCATGTCCCGCGGATCGCAAAAGGTGAAGGAGGACGGTCGCGCCGTCCTGAACGCCCTTCAGCCGGGGACCTACGAGGTGGCCGTCTACGAGACGGGACACGACTCAAAGATGGGCGGCTACCTGGGAAATTCCAGGAAGGTCGTCTCGGAGACGATCGAGGTAAAGGGCCTGAATCAACCGCTGAATCTCGCTATCCCGACGGCCCATACCGTGATGGTTCGCGCGGAAGGCGTCGACGCCGGCAAGAAGCTTCAGCTGTCGCCGAAGGACGGCGGCTACCGCGATCGTCTGACGGCCGACGTCGGGCCGGACTCGATGGCACGCTTCGAGAACGTCTTCGCCGGGGAGTACGTCCTTCGGCTGGACGGCGGGTCGGACTCCAAGTCGATCACCGTTCCGACGGGCGAGGTCCAATTCGTCACCAAGATCGTCTATGCCCTGAAGGTCCGCTCCCTGGAAGAGGGCGGTCCCGCCGCTCTCGCGGGATTCCAGAAGGACGACCTCGTGACAGAGATTCGGGGCAAAGCGGTCAGCGGATGGCAAGACCTCTTCGCACTGACGAAATCCGCCGCCGTCGAGTCCGTTCCGGTGACCGTTCTGCGCGGGGGTCAGTCCACCGGGCTTTCGATCGGCCCGGTGGGCGAAGAGGACGGCAAGCCCAAGTCCCTCGGCATGAACCTGACGCCTGAGTCGAAGTAGCTACTGTAGCACGACGAGCACGCTGCGCTCGACGCGGTCGACCCAGCGTTCCTTGTACGGCGCGAGCATCCCCATGTCGTAGCGCGTGGCGCCCTCGGCCTCGGCGCGCTCCAGGTGCAGCATCTGGAGCGCGGTCCCCAGCCCGAGAGAGCGCGCCTCTTCCGCGAAGCTCATCTGGTAGCCGCGGTAGTGGTGCGCGCGCGTGAAGCCGAAGTGATAGGCGAGGTCGACGCCGCCCTGCGACACGAAAGTGAGCCGCAGCTCGCCGCTCGCGTGCAGATCGCCGAGTAGCCGACGATAGAAGTCGCGGTAGACGGGGGTCGAGAAGATGTCCTCGCCCTTGGCCGCCTTGTGGGAGCGTTGCTGGATGTCGAGGATCCGCGCGTAGGTGTCGTCTGGCGCCAGGGTCAGTCCGTCCGCGACGTCGGCGCCCGCCGGCAGCCGCGCGCGTCGCGCCGAGCGCTGGAAGTTCTTCGAGCGGCGGGCGAGCCAGCCTTCGATGCCGCCCTCCGATAGATCGATGATGCAGGACTCCGTGCCCTCCTGTTCCGCGCGGGCACCGAAGCCGTCGGCGCCTTGCAAACCGCGGAGCCGTCGATGCAGCTCGCTGCCCACGGGCACCCCACCCACGAGGATCGCGCGGAGTTCGCGTCGATGCCGCTCGATCACTCGGAGCAGAAGATCCGCGGCGGCCGCGGGCTCCCCCACCAGCGGGCAGGCGAACATCCACGTGCTCTCGAAGGGCAGGTACGCACCCGGAATCTCGTACTCGATCAGCGCGAGCCAGGCCTCCTCGCTCCGGTAGATCAGGTGCCGGCGCGGCTCGTCGCCTCCGCGGTTCATGGAGTCATGGGCCGCGATCTGCCACGGCGAGAGCCAGCAGCTCCCCGCCAGATCCCCGGACCCGAGGACCGCGGCGTCGAACTCGCGGCGCGCCTCCACGAACTGGCTGTACTCGAGCCGCTCCATGGGAGCGAGTATGGTCCAGCCCGCCGCGACGGGGCTTACCGACACGCCATTTCCGACTCGCCCCCGGTTTCGGCAACTCGAGTTTCGGCAACTCAAGTTTCGGGGCCACAAGGGTCGGCCCCCGGAGGCCGGACGCACTAACCTGTTCGCTCCGGGGGGCTCTCCACGCCCCCACTTGCACCCCTTCGACGTACCGACGCGCACCGCCCATGTCCTCCGCCAAGATCACCTGGACCAAGATCGACGAGGCCCCCGCCCTCGCCACCCACAGCCTCCTCCCCGTCCTCGAGGCCTTCACCCAGGGCACCGGCGTCGAGATCACCACGGCCGACATCTCCCTCGCCGGCCGCATCCTCGCGAACTTCCCCGAGAAGCTCACCGAGGACCAGAAGATCCCGGACGAGCTGAAGCGCCTCGGCGACCTCGCGAAGACGCCGGACGCGAACATCATCAAGCTGCCGAACATCAGCGCTTCGATCCCGCAGCTCCAGGAGGCGATCGAGGAACTCCAGAGCCAGGGCTACGACGTTCCCTCCTACCCCGAAGAGGCGGCCACGGCCGAGGACAAGGAGCTCCAGAAGCGGTTCGCCGTCGTGCTCGGCTCCGCCGTGAACCCGGTCCTCCGCGAGGGCAACTCCGATCGCCGTCCCGCCGTTTCCGTCAAGTCGTTCGCCCAGAAGCACCCGCACGGGATGATGAAGGACTGGCCTGCCTCCGGCTCGAAGTCCCGCGTCGCGCACATGGAGGCGGGCGATTTCTTCGCGAGTGAGAAGTCCACGACGCTGGCTGCGCCGACGACCGCGCGCATCGAGTTCACCGATCACGCGGGCGAGACGATCGTCCTCAAGGACGGCATCGCGCTCCTCGAGGGAGAGGTCATCGACGCCGCGACCATGAGCGTCTCGATGCTGCGCGACTACTACGCCGCCGAGATCGAGAACGCGAAGCGCGACGGAGTGCTGCTGTCGCTGCACCTCAAGGCCACCATGATGAAAGTGTCCGACCCCGCGATGTTCGGCCACTGCGTCGCCGTCTACTTCAAGGACGCGCTCGACAAGCACCACGCGGAGCTCGCCGAGATCGGCGCGAACCTGGCGAACGGACTGAGCGACGTGCTGGAGAAGCTCGACCGCCTTCCCGAGGCCAAGCGCAAGGAGATCGAGGCCGACATCGCCGCGTGCTACGAGACCGGGCCCGCGCTCGCGATGGTCGACTCGCGCAAGGGCATCACGAACCTCCACGTGCCGAACAACGTCATCATCGACGCATCCATGCCGGTCGTCGTCCGCGACGGCGGCAAGATGTGGAACCGCGAGGACAAGCTCCAGGACACCGTCTGCCTGATCCCGGATCGCAGCTACGCCACGCTGTACCAGGCCGTCATCGAAGACTGCCAGGCGAACGGCCAGTTCGACCCGGCCACCATGGGCAACGTCGCCAACGTCGGCCTCATGGCCAAGAAGGCCGAGGAGTACGGCTCCCACGACAAGACGTTCTTCGCCGCTGCGGGCGGCGTGATCCGCGTCGTGGATGCCAAGGGTGAGCTGCTGCTGGAGCAGCCGGTCGAGGAAGGCGACATCTTCCGCATGTGCCAGACGAAGGACGAGGCGATCCGGGACTGGGTCAAGCTCGGCGTGACGCGCGCGCGCACGGCGGGAACGCCCGCGATTTTCTGGCTGGACGCGGACCGCGGGCACGACGCGGAGCTCCTGAAGAAGGTCCACGCGTACCTGAAGGACCACGACACCGACGGCCTCGACATCCAGATGATGCGACCGGTCGACGCGATGGCGTTCTCGCTCGCGCGCGTGCGCAAGGGCGAGGACACGATCTCGGTCACGGGCAACGTGCTGCGCGACTACCTCACGGACCTCTTCCCGATCCTCGAGCTCGGGACGAGCGCGCGGATGCTGTCGATCGTTCCCCTGCTCCAGGGCGGCGGGCTCTTCGAGACCGGCGCGGGCGGTTCGGCGCCGAAGCACGTGGAGCAGTTCCTCCAGGAAGGGCACCTGCGCTGGGACTCACTCGGCGAGTACTGCGCGATCGTGCCGTCGCTGGAGAAGGCCGCGGAGACGTCGGGTAACCAGACCGCGGCGCTCCTGGCCGAAACCCTCGACGAGGCGATCGGCGAGTACCTGGAGAACTCGCGCTACCCCTCGCGCAAGGTCGGCGAGATCGACAACCGCGGGTCGGCGTTCTACCTGACGATGTACTGGGCCCAGGCTCTCGCCAGGCAGACGAAGGACGCCAGGGTGAAGGCACGCTTCGAACCGGTCGCGAAGGCGCTGACCGAGAACGAGGACAGGATCAACGCGGAGCTCCTGGCAGCCCAGGGCAGCCCGGTCGATCTCGGCGGGTACTACCACCCGAGCGACGAGAAGACGGCGGCTGCGATGCGACCGAGCGCGACGTTCAACCGGATCATCGCCGAGATCGCCTGAAGTGGGCCAGGCGGCGAGACGGGCTGGGAAAGCCAGCTCGCTGCATGGAGGGACCCCAAAGAGGCGAGTCCCGGAGGGTGAGAGCGTGCGAGGCACTCTCACCGACCGGGCTCTGCGAGCCGGGACAACGGGCTGGGAAAACGAGTCGGACTTTGGGCCCAGGGGAATCTGGGCCCAGCGGGGCAGGAGCGAACGGCCCCGAGCGAGAGGCGCATGACCTCGGGTCGGGTCGATCCTTGCGGATCTGCCAGGGACAAGCGAAGGGCGTGCCAAGTCGCAGACCCTTTGGGGAACTTCATGGAGGGTCCGTCATGCTGCCGTCATCTGGGTCCGCACCAGGCGCGTCCCAGAACGAGGACAACGAAGTGAGCGGTTCCGAACACCCGGTGTCCTCAGCCAGCCGGATGGCGCACTCAGGGGTCACCCAGGCGGCAGCAGGGTTTGTTCGCAGCCTTCCCGCCTCGATCTTTCCAGACATGAACGGCCCGCTCGCGTTCCCGGGAAATGAAAGAGGCCGCCCCCGTTGCGAACAAGGGCGACCTCGCTTCCGATTCCTGCGCTCCCCCCGCACCTGGTTCCTCGCGAGCGATCGCGTGTGAGGAACCCGGCATCGCGGGTTGCTTCCTGAACGACGGGGCTAGTGGGGATCTTCCTGCTGGTCACCCTTCAAGAGCTCACGAATACGTGATTCGTACTCTTCCTGGGTGGGAGCGGCCGGAGAGCCCTCTCGGGCACCCTCCGAGGTGCCGCTGGGGTTCGTTTCCCGGCCATCCGATGGGGCATCGGCCCCGCCGAGGCTTTCGATCAGGAAGTTGTAATACGCCTCCTGCTGGGCCGCGTCGGCGTCCGTCGGTCGCACGGGCGGTGGCGCCTGGAGGCCCAGGTCCCGGGCCCTCTTGAACGACTCGGCCATGGCCGCGACGTCCTCGGACGGTGCGTCGGTGAGCAGGTTCGCGAACCCGCTCGCCAGGCGGTCCATCGAGTCGCCGCGGGCGTGGTAGGACTGACGCAGGCACTCGGCGAACTGCGCGCTCAGGGCGCCCAGCCGGAAGCCGGCCGAGGCCGCTCGGAAGGAGGGAGCGAGGGACTCCTCGTAGCGAACCAGGGTCTCGGTCTCCCGCGTCTCCGTGGTGCGAGCCCCCAGGACTATCGGGTTCATCGGCTTCCAGCGCAGGCGAATTTTCGCCAGCGCAGCCGCGGCGTCATCGACGTTCGAGCCCAGCTCCAGCTCGTAGAAGCAGGTCACCTGGTGCCCCGCGCCCACCTCGCCCGCATCCACCGCGTCGTTGCGGAAGTCACGGTCGGCGACGGCCCGGTTCTCGTAGCCGAGCTGTCGCCAGCGCAGCACGGCCGCGCCGTCGAACTCGACCTGGATCTTCAGGTCCTTCGCGACGGTGACGAAGCCGCTGACGAAGCGCTCGACGATCGCGCGCCGCGCGTCAGCGGCGTCGGCGACGTAGTCGCAAACGCCCTGGCCCTTGTCGGCGAGCTGCTCGAGGAACACGTCGCTGTGGTTCGACATACCGACGCCGATCGTGTTCAGGAACACGCCCCGGTCCGCGTACTCGGAGATCTCGGTCGCGAGGCGATCCTGATCGGTCTGTCCCAGGTTGGCGACGCCGTCCGAGAGGAAGATCACGCGCTTCTGGGCCTCGGGATGCGCGCTTCCGCCGAGGCTGAGCTGATAGCCGAGCTTGAGCCCCGCCTCCGCGTTGGTCCCGCCGTCGGGCATGAGCCCGTAGAGCGCTCCCTCGATCGTATCGGCCTCGGTCGCGGGCGTCGGCGGCAGGATCTCGCGAGCCTCGTTGCTGAACCCGACGATGGCGAGCGTGTCGCGACCATCGAGCTGGTTCACCAGCAGCCGGAGCGAGTGCTTGACCAGCTCCAGGCGGTTGTCCGTGCGCATGGACCCCGACGTATCGATGACGAAGGTCAGCGCGAGCGGCGGGCGCTCCTCACGGGTGATGTCCTTGGCGCGCACGCCGACGCGCAGGAGCCAGCGGTCTTCGCGGCCACCGAACGGGCTGGGGGCCAGCTCGCCGTACACGGCGAACGTGTCCTCGAGAGGCGCAGCGAGGTCGGGCTTCGCGAAGTTCACGAACTCCTCGGTGCGGATCTGATCGCGCTCCGGGAGGAATCCCTCGCGGAGCATGCGGCGGGCCAGGGTGAAGCTCGCCGTGTCCACGTCGGCCGCGAAGGTCGAGAGTGCGTCGTTGCGGGTGACCACGAAGGGGTTGTCGCCCCAGAAGCGGAAGAACATGTCGCGCGGGCGCTCGTTCGGAACGCGCGTGGACGTCACGGTCGTCGTTCCCTGACGAAGGTCCGACTCCGGACGGCGGGTCCGCGCATCCTTGTCGCGCGACGGCGCCATCCGACGGGAGGACTCATCCTCGAAGGCGACCTCGGGAGCGGGCGTCATGGCTCCCGCTGACCCTGGCGACGGACGACCGGATTCTCCGCCCATCAGTGCGAGCCCTGCCGGCTCTTCCCCACGCCCCAGGAAGAAGTCGTCCGACCAGGACGTGACGGCGCCGTCTCGTCCGCCTCCGCCCGCACCCCGGCGCGCCTCGACACCAGCGGACACCTTCGCAGCGGGTGGAGCCTCGTTCGCAGCGGGGCGCTTGCTGCGGGAAGCCTGCGGCGCGCCGTAGCCAAGGGCGCGCAATGGGCTAGCCCGATCGGCCTCGACCTTCTGAAGGCGTGGCTCCGGAGACGGGGCCGTGACCAGAGAACTCGAGACCGCCGCGACTTCCGCTTCCGGCTCCTCCAGAAGCGCCAAGTCCGTCTCTTCTCCACTCGGCCGGAAGGCGGCGCCTTCCATGTCCTGGTCGAGCCAGGCCAGCTCCTCTTGCAAGCGCTTCCCGGAGCGATCATCGGGGGCCTTTTCGACCGAAGCGACCTCGGCATCGCTTCCGCGGGGCGCTTGCCGGTTGACGTACAGCGTTCCCACGGTCAAGAGCACGGTGGCGGCCGCGGCGAACTTGACCGAGTTCGACGCGTACCAGGGTCGCGGTCCACGCTTCACGGGCTGCAGCGTGACGTCGCTCGCTCCGGGCGCGGCTTCCCTGGCGGCGGCCTGCAGCTCCTCCAACTGCGCCGTCGAAAGGGAAGCGCTCTCCTCGGCGGACGATCCCTGATCGGAGCCCGAGAAGGCCCCCTGCACCAGCGCGACCGTCGCGTCGAGCTCGGCCTTCTGGGCGCGCAGCGCCTCCGAGCCTGCGAGCGCGGCCTCGACCTCCGTGCGCTCGGCCTCGTCGGCCTCGCCAAAGACGTACCGGCAGAGCAGGTCGTACATGCGACCTTCACCGTCTGCCTCGTGATCCGTTCCGTTCGTGTGTTCGTGGTTCATGGCTGTGTTCTCTCCTGGCTCAAGCTTCGAGAAGCGGGCTCAGCTCGCGGGCGAGCGCCTTCATCCCCTGGCTGATCAACCAGCCGACCGTTCCGACCTTGCGCCCCGTGATCGAGGCGATCTCCGCGTAGCTGCGCTCCTCCAGAAGCCGCAGCGTCACCGCTTCCCGCTGGTCCTCGGGGAGCTTCTGGAGCGTCCGCTCGACCGCGCCGCGCGTGTCCCGGGCATCGACCGCGGCGAGCGCGGGATCCTCGGGTGAACCGTTTTCGGGCAGGCCCGCGTCGACCTCTCGATCGCGCCGGCGTGTATCTGATCTCAGCATGTCCAGGCACCTGTTCCTCGTGACTCGGTGGAGCCAGGCGCCCAGCTGAACCGACTCATCGTCGGGATCCGGCGGGTTTCTGGCGACCTTGAGAAACACCTCCTGAACGGCGTCCTCTGCCGAGCCAGCGCTGCCGCGCCCCGAGAGGAGCATCCGAGCATGCCGCAAGAGTGCGTCCTGATAGCGTTCGACGAGCCGCGTGAAGGCGGGTACGTCCCCCGCGCGGTGGGCGCGCAGGAGGTCGACGTCGGAGGGCAACGGAGGTTCGGATTCGGCCATCTGGGAGGGTGTTCTCGGGGGAGGAACGTCGCCGCAGCGGAGCGTCTTGGGCCTTTCGCTCGAAAAGCGCCGGGCCGACCGCGCGGCCCTCCATCCTGACCCCGAGAGGGCTGATTCCACGGAGTTTTCTGGCCCGCGTGGCCGGACCACATCCACGTCGGCGGGCACGAGTGGCCCGAACCGCCCCGAACCCTCCCGGCCCGACCGGCGCGGCGGCCGGGGCGATAGACTCCAGCCTCGACCGCTCACTCCTTCGAGCTCTGGCCACAAAGCATGTCATCCACGCTCCGATCCCCCGTCCGATTCCTGCTGGAGCGCTGGATCCAGCGCGGCGTGCTGCACCAGCTCGCCCTGATGGCGGCCCTCATCGCGAGCACGGCCGTCGTCGGCGGAATCGCGGCGTGGCTCTTCACGCCGCAGTTCACGTCGCCGGGCACGGCGATCTGGTGGTCGTTCCTGCGCCTGACCGATCCGGGTTACCTCGGCGATGACGAGGGGACGGCGCTGCGAGTGATCTCGACGATCGTGACGATCCTCGGCTACGTGCTGTTCATGGGCTCGATGATCGCGGTCATGACCCAGTGGCTCTTCGGCACGATGCGTCGACTGGAGAGCGGGCTGACGCCGATCTCCATGCGCGAGCACGTCGTCGTTCTTGGATGGACCAACCGGACGCCCGAGATCGTGCTCCAGCTGATGACGGCGCAGGGCCGCCTGAAGCGCTTCCTGGAGCGGAGCGAGGCCAGGAAACTCCGCATCGTCGTGCAGGCGGAGGAGGTGGATGCCGAGGTGAGGGGCCGCCTGCGAGATCACCTCGGCAAGCACTGGAACGAGGGTCAGGTCTTCCTTCGGTCGGGCTCCGCGCTGAACGCCGAGCACCTGAAGCGACTGGACCTCGACCGTGCGTCGGTGGTGTTGATCCCCGGGGCGGATTTCGCGATGGGAGGTGCCGACGCGTCCGATGCGCGCGTGATCAAGACGCTCCTGACGGTCGATAAGCTCCAGGGCGATCTCGCGGCCGAGCAGCGGCCCTTCGTCGTGGCCGAACTCTTCGACGCGCAGAAGGTCCCGCTCGCAGAGGAGTCGTTCGAGGGTCCGCTCGAGGTCCTCTCCAGCGACCAGATCATCAGCCGACTCCTTTCCCAGAGCCTGCGCCATCAAGGCCTCGCCAGGGGACTCATCGGCCTTCTCTCCCATCGCCGCGGCAACTCCATGTACGTTCGCGGATTCCCGGAGCTGCGGGGTAGGACACCTCGCACGTTGTTCGGAGCCTTCCCGAAAGCGATCGTCCTCGGCTCGATTCGATCGGGAGCCACGGGGCCGACGGCGGATCTCGATCCCCGCTCGGACGTGCCGCTCGGAGCGGAGGATCTCCTCGTCCTCCTCGCCATGACGTACGACGACTGCGCGGCCGTCGCGACGGGCCTCGCCGCGCCCTTGGACGTGGCCCAGAACGTGCCTGCCGGCGAAGCAGAGCCGTCACCCACACCAGCGGTTGCGGAGAAGACCCATCGAATCCTGGTGCTTGGCTGGAGCCACAAGCTGGGATCCCTGGCGAGGGAACTCGTGGCGTCGCGCTCCGGTCACTTCGACGTCACGGTCATGTCTCGATTTCCCGCAGAGGAGCGTCGACGCTGGCTCGAAAGCGCGACCGCCGGGTCAGACCGCGTCCGGTTCCGGCACGTCGAAGGCGACTATTCCATCGCGTCCGAACTCGACGCCCAGGATCTTCAGAGCTTCGATCATGTGGCTCTTCTCGCCAGCGACTGGATGTCCACCTCCGAGCAAGCGGATGCGCGCACCGTGCTCGGCCATGTGCTCGTGCGCTCGCGACTGCGCGGCGTGCAGAACGGCCCGGAGGTGATCGTCGAGTTCCTGGATCCGAAGAACTGCGACCTCTTCGAGGAGCGCTGCGGCGAGTTCCTGGTCACGCCTCAGGTGCTCAGCTACCTGCTCGCTCACACGGCGATGCGTCCGGAGCTGGCGGCAGCCTACGAGGAACTCTTCTCCTCCCAAGGCGCGGAGATCAGCCTCCAGAGCGTGGAATTCCTGGGCCTCGCCGAGCGCTCGCTCACGTTCCCGGAAGTCCAGCAGGCTGCTTTCGCGCGCGGAGTGACGGCGCTCGGGATCCTCCCCGAGGGAGGCGACCCGAGACTGAACCCGGACCGCAGCGAAGTCCTCCATCTGACGAGAGCCGACCGCATCCTCGTGCTGACCTGCGAGTAGCGCCGTCGCCCCTCTCCCTCGTTCCAGGCGGTGTCGCCACGAAGGTCAGGTCCGTGGGCGAAACTGCGGAATGGCGCCATTGGGAAAGGGCCATGGTGGCCTCGATCGTCCCACTGGAGAGAACTCGGAAGCGGGCACTCCCAGGGCGGTTAGCCTCAACCTTCGCCTCGGAGCACGCTGCGATGGGGCCGACCTCTACTCCGACCTGCCATGGACATGCGCCTCGCACCGAACCAAGAAGATGATCTGCCATTCGAACCGCGTACTCGCCAGAGATGGACGACCGGGCGACGTGCCGGGCGATCCTCCCTCATGCCGCTGCTCGTGCTCGCGGCTCTATGCCTCGTGGGAGCCGCGTGGTTCGCGCTGCGTGATCCCGCTTCCGCTGCGACCGGTGGCGTGACCCTGGGTGCGGAGCCGATGGGAGAGCCCGATGCAGAGGCTCGGTCTCCGGGGGGAGAGGAGATCGGAGCGCTATCCAGCTCGCAGCAGGATGAGAGAATCGCACTGGAGGAACTTCGGCCGGAGACCGAACTCGCCCCGTCCGCCGACGCCCAGGGGCTTTCAGCGCAGGGCACGTCCTCGGAGGAGGCCCCTGTGGCACTTGCGGGTCGTATCGTGCTCTACGAGAACGGCGTCCCCCTGGAGACGGCGCTCAACGGCACCGCCCACCTGCGCGCCTGGAGCGCGAATCGCGGCCAGGCGCTGCGCGCACCGCTGATCGATAGCCGCTTCGAGGTCAGGATGCGCCAGGTCGATGGCGGCGTCGAGCTCATCGCAGGTGGCGAAGTCGTCCTTGGACTGACGAACCAGGTGGAGCGTTTCACCGTGGAGGTGCCCGACGTCGACGGCCTCGGCGGACTTCTCTTGCACGACCCCGCAGACGCCGAAAACGTGGTGAGATCCGTCACGTTCGCGCCCGGGACCCTCGATGCCACGGTCCCCGTCCGCGGCTCGGCCGCGGTCAGTCTGGAGGTCGTCGCGGAAGGTTCGGGAGCCCACCTCGCCGACGTGGATGTGCTCTTTGCGAACTCCGCCCTCGTGGTCGCCACGTACCCCAGGGGACAGTACACGGCGAAGCTGGCCGAGGCGGAGAGGTCGCCCGTGCTGCTCCAGCCGAGCGGCGACGCCGCCCAGGCCCAGGCCGCCACGCTCCTCGTGGGCGCGCGTGGCTACGCGTGGAAAAAGGTGAGTGTGGACCTGACGACGGTAGGAGAGCGCAGGGTCGAGCTTTCGCCCGCTGGCAGTCTCGAGCTGGCTTGCGAGGGGCTTCTCCCGAAGGATGCCAGACTGAGGCTCCGGACCAGCAATGGCCTCTTCGCCGACATGCAGCTACGCGCAGAGTCCACCACTCTGGCGGGGCTCCCACCCGGCAGCTATCGGGTGGGCCTCGAAGTCGGCGACTGGTTCAGCCAACCCGCCGTGCTGGCGGAGCAAGAAATCGAGATCGTCGCTGGTGAGTCAACCGACGTCCGTCTGGTCCTGGAGGCCCGGGCGGCTGCGATCGTGGCGCCACTCTCGGGCACGCTCATCGTCCCCGCAGCCTGGGAGATCCCGCAGAACTCGGTGACCCTCAGGCGCATGACGCCTTCGGTGACGGGGGCTCGAGCGACCTCGAGCTTCAAGGGCAAGCGCCTTTCCGAGGTGCCCGGAGAAGACGGGCACTTCGCGTTCGCGAACCCTGAACTGGAAGTCGGCACCTACGTGATCACGCACTTCCAGCTGAACTGGGCCCAGGTCTTCGAGCACCCGCCGGAGGGGACGCTCGACTACCGCCTGGAGGTGCCTCCCCCGATCGAGGTGACCGTGCGCGTTGTTCAAGAAGGGACGAACGAGACGCCCGAGGGGATCGAGCGCGTCATCTGGTGTCCGGTCCGCCCCGAAGGCGTGGAGTTTGGATCGATGGCGACGGCGGGAAAGGACGCAGCCACGGGCCTGTTTCACCTCCGCGTGCCGGAGGGCAAGTTCACCGCAAGCGCGCGCCAAGCCGGCTTCGCTTCCGAAGACGTCGTGCTCGACACGGCGTCGGGCTCCGAGTTCACCCTCAGCGTTCGGCCGCTGGCCGTGTGCCACGTGGAGCTCCGCAGCGAGGGCAAGCTCGTTCCCTGGCCCGACACCTACTCGCTTACGGCCATCGACCCCACGGGCAAAGCGACGAAGGTGGACCTCGCCATGAGCGGCGCCGAACGATGGTTCCGAGTGGAAACCCCGGGCGTCTATCGCGTCCAGGGACCAGAGGTCGACGGCTTCCTCGAGCCAGCGCCGGTCAGCGCGGACCTGGTCCTCGGAGAGGATCGAACCCTGGTCATCGAGCTGACGGCGAAGTAGAGGGCCACACCTTCCTTCACGGTACCGACCATGGCGGGACCCAGGAGCCGGACCGCCAACCCGGCGTCTCCGGTTGGGGTAAACTTCCCTCCCCATGGACGGTGAGAACACGAACGAACCGGGAGGAGGTCTCTCCGGACCAGCCTCCGTCGTGCTGAGACTCCTCCTGGGACTTTTCGGCTTACCGTTCCTCACGTTCGGGTTTCTGACCGTTGTGGGCTCCCTCTACAGCCTGTTCACGGGCGGCTCCATCGGCGGCCCACTGCTGGGAATGGTGTTCGGGTTTCCGTTCCTGGCCGTCGGTGGCGCCTTCGTCTGGATCGCGGTCCGGGGTCCGAAGGGTCTGCCCGAAACTGTCCGAAGACGGACCGGCGCCCGCCTCGACCAGGTCCAACGCTCGGTCCAAGAAGCGGCAGAGCAGGCCGGTGCAGACCCCCGAGCGGTCCGCGAGGCCATGGCGAAGATCCGCCCCATGTCTTCCCCCAGGCAAGACGCCTACCCCCGCTGCCCGGAGTGCAGCGCGGGCCTCACCGACGCGACTTTGATCTCACCCGGCGGCGACGTCCGGTGCGACCACTGCCGGACGTGGTTCAAGGTAGAGAGGTGAATCTTGGCGGTACCGAACCTGACCCAAACCCGCCACGTTTCGATTGGAAGGGATGGCGGTACCGAACCCGACCCAAACCCGCCACGTTTCGATTGGAAGGGATGCTCTTCGATTCGAAACGTGGCGGATTTGGGTCGGGTTCGGTACCGCCAGGTTCGGGACTGGGTGGTGAACAGACGTTCGAGCGTGTACCGGCCGGAAGGATCGAGGTGCGCCAGCGGCAGGGCCTGGACGAATACGATCCGAAAGCGTGGCGACGGATCGGTGAGGTCGACGTCGCGGTAGGGGAGCAGGCGGAGCTCAGGCTCGAAGAGACAGATTGATGCCGGCGGCGGAGCGCGCTGCGCGCACTCCAGGTAAATTGGTGCGCTCATGCTCCGTCTTCCCCCTCCCCCGCCCTTCCGTCCGCATCCTTGCCTGCCTGGTGGGGATTTGCAGACGGTGCTGGGGCTCGCGCTGCCCAAGGGCGTGGCTCCGCTGGAGGAGAATCCCGACTTCGTGCGCGTCGCGATTCCGCTGCGCTGCGGGGGGACGCTGGATGGCTGGTATCACCACGGGGAGGTTCAGCCCGCCGTTCTTCTTCTGCACGGACTCGGCGGCACGACTCGCTCCGGCTACCTGCGACAAGGGGCCGTTCGTTTTGCGGGGAGCGGGCACGCGGTGCTCGCTCTCGACCACCGAGGTTCCGGCGACGAGCACGAGGAATCGACTCGCCCGTACATGGCCGGCCACATCGACGACGTCGAGGACGCCCTCCTCTGGCTGAAGGAACGTGCGGCGACGACGCGCATCTTTGCGGTCGGGTACTCGATCAGCGGCAACACGCTCCTGAAGCTGCTCGGGCACGGGACCGAGCATGCGCCGGAGCTGTCCGTGGCGATCTGCCCACCCATCGACCTCGACGCCGCGTCCCACGACCTGCGGCATCCGCGCTCCAAGGCCTACGATCTCTGGGTCCTGCGGAGCTGCCGGCGCTGGGTCCCCGAGCTGACCGGCGACTCAGCCCCCGGTAGCTACCACGTGCCGAGGCTGAGCGGCCTGCGCCGGTTCGACGAGCTCTACATGGGACCCGTGTGGGGCTTCGAGAATCTGAGCCAGTACTACCGGAGCGCGTCCGCCGTCCACTCGCTGCACCGCGTGGAGAGCCCCGTCGTGGTGCTGCATTCCGACAACGACCCGATCGTCTCGTCGCGCGTGCTGGAGACGGCGCCGCGCAGCCCACACGTCCAGGTCGAGATCATCGAGGGCGGCGGCCACCTCGGGTTCCTGGAGCGGCGCCCGGGCTCACTCGGCGTCCATCGCTGGCTCCCCGACGCGGTCGATCACTACCTCGCGATCTGCCGCGAAGGTTCGATGGTGAGACACCACCCGGGCCACAAGGCTGCCCGGAGAGAGCTCGCGCGGAGCGAATGAGTGAATTCGTGAGGGAGTGAGGGAGGTGGCTGCGCTGGACCGGATGAACCCCATCCGTTTCTTCGCCCCCAAACCCATGAAGGCAGCCACCATGAAGGCCCCTCTCCGAGCGTCACGGCTCTCCTCCGTTCTCCTCCTGGCCGCCCTCCTCCCCGCCTGTGGCTCCTCCGACTCGAAGCAGCAGCAGGCACCTGGAGACAGCGGCGAGCTGCCGGCCGAGTTCGCCATTTTCTTCTCCGATCGCGACCCGAGCGGAAATCCGCTCGTCACCGGCGAGGTCCCCCACCTCTACGACTTTGCCACCGGTGAGCTGACTTCGGTCGCGAGCGCGCTCTTCGCCACCCGGCCACTGCTCCCGAACAGCGCCAGCCTCTCCCCGGACGGGCGCTACCTCTTCGCGACCGTGGGAGACGTGGGAAGCCTCGAGCTTCACGCGATCGACCTCCAGGAGCGCACCTCGCGCCGCGTCGCGCTCCCCTCGAACCTGGAGAGCGGTCCGAGGGCGGGCGATGAAGGCCAGGCGATCGTCGCCTTCAGCACCGACTCCAGCCGCACCATGATCCTGGCGCCCTCCTCGATCTCGTTCCAGCGTGCGACCTACGTCGCGGACGCTTACGGCGGAGCCCTCCGACGGATCGTGATCGACGACGACGAGGTCGAGCCCGTGACCTGGCTCGGCGATTCGGCAAGGCTCCTGGTGGCCGGGTACGACTCCGTGCTCGAGTCCGAGGTCTTGGCGGTCGTCGATTCCTCCGGGACGCTCGGTCCGCTCATCGCGCCGGCTCCCGGGGGCGAAACGTCGATCGACTACATCTCCGTTTCGCGGGACGGAAGCGTGGTCGCGATCGTGGCCAACGTCTACCTTTCGAACGGCACCGAGTACTACCGACTCGTGACGATCGATCTGGAAACCTCTGTCCGGACGGAGTTCACGATCCCCGGCCTCGAGGATGCCTACTGCTTCACGAGCGACAACGGAGACTTCGTGGCGGTCCTGGCGAACGACCCATCCCCGAGCGGTTCCGCGCTCTGGATCGCCGACGTGGCGAGCGGACTCGTCGAAGGAGCGACGCTGCCGAACGCTCACGGAGGCGTGATCGGGATGAACGACGAACTCGTCGCGTGGGAGCCAGGCGGTCGCCGCCTGGCGTTCGTTTCGAACCACCGCGACAGCTCCACCGACGAGATCACGATCGCGGAGTTCGGCGCCGCTCCGTACGCCATCGAACCCAGCGTCATCCCGAACTCCTTCGTGGATCGCTCGAGCTGGTCGCCCGCGGGCCGATTCCTCGCCTACGAAACCGACGTGGCGTACCGGGAGGTGCTCGTCTTCGACGCCGACTCAGTGGCTGCGCCGAGACGCTTGACGGACACGACCTTCGCCATGGAGGAGGACGACTCGTTCTGGTCGCAAGATGGATCGCGCCTGCTCACACGCGTGGAGCCAGTGACCCAGACGATCGCGCGCGTCGACAGCGCCCGCCAGGTCGTCGCCTACTCGGTGCCCGACTTCAGCCGGCTCGGAACCCTCGGCCCGGCGTGGACCACGGGCGACTTCCAGGACCCCAACTTCCTGAACGGCCGCGCCGCGGTGGCGTTCTCCCGCGACGGCCAGAAGATGCTCTGGCGCGCCGAGCCCGTGTTCGGCGAGCCCGACCAGCTTCTCTCTGCGACCATCGATACCGTCACGGGCCTACCCGAAGACATCGCCGCGGGTGCCCCAGCCGGAACGGCCCCGTCCATCGAGCAGTTCTGGCTGCGGCGGTAGGCACGCTGAGTATCATGGGCGGAGATGAAGTCGAAGTCCCTCCGCCGCTGCACCGTCGCGCTGCTGCAAGTTTCGCTGGCCCTCTCCTTCTCGCTCGTGTCCTACGGCCAGGAGAGCGCGGATCCGAACCAGGAGGGGAACGCCCGGGCTCTCGAGGCCGCGGCGCTTCTCGTGGAACGCTGCGGATCGTGCCACGGGCCTGACTCGAAGGATCGCAAGGCCACTCGTGGATGGGCCGATGCCCGGGACCTCGCCGCGACCGTGGCCGATCCGGAGCTTATCGTTCCGGGTGAGCCCGACGACTCCTGGCTCTTCGCGGTCATCGAGGACGGCGATATGCCGCCGAGCGACAGCGATGTCGCGCCGCTCGACGCCGCGGAGCGTGCGGTGCTGGCGAGCTGGATTCGCGACGGCGCCACGGTGCCCATAGCAGAAGAGGCGCCCCTAGCAGAAGAAGCGGTCACCGAAGAGGTTCTCGTCGTCACGGAGTCACCCGCCCAGCCCGAGGTAGACGTTCCGGTTCACTGGATGAAGCAGCCCTGGCCGAAGTGGCTCGGGCGCTTCCACCCGACGATCGTTCACTTCCCCATCGCGCTCCTGACGGCGGCGTTCCTGGCCGAGCTGCTCGCCCGGGTGCTGCGGAAGCCTCAGCTCCATCACGCCGCCACCTTCAGCTACACCCTCGGCGCCCTCAGCACGGTCCCGTCCGCCGCGTTCGGCTGGCTGCTGGCGGAGTCCACCACCCACCGCGGCCACGAACTCGACGATCACCGCTGGCTGGGCGTCGCCGTGGCAACCGTGGCCGTCCTCGGGATGACCGTCTTCTATCGAAAGCCTGGCCTGCGGCTGCCGCTCCTCGCGCTGCTTGCCGTTCTCGTCGGTATCACCGGGCACCTCGGCGGCAGCCTCTCCTACGGGAGCGACTGGCTGAGCCCGCCGTTCTAATCCCCCCCAGGTCGTTCCCCCCATCCAGCCAAGGGAAACCCCAAGGGTCGGCCGATTCCCCTAAGGGATCCTCCGGAATCGCTCGATAGCTCCTCCCATGCCGACCATCCAATGGAACAACCTGTGGCGTGACCAGATGGTCACCTGGAACAAGGAGGAGGCCTACGGGAACCAGTGGGGTGACCCCGACAAGCTGGACATCCTCGCCTCGGTCCGGGAGCGCTTCATCGAGCCCTTTGTCACGGCCTCCAAGACGGCCCTGGAGATCGGGAGCGGCGGCGGACGCTGGACCCAGTACCTCCTTGGCTTCCATCGCACGATCTGCGTGGACATCCACCGCGAGATGTTCCACTACCTGATCGAGCGCTTCGGGGCGATCCCCCAGCTTTCGTTCTGTCAGAGCGACGGCACGGGCTTCCCCGGAGTCCCCGCGCGCTCGGTCGACTACGTCTTCACGTTCGGAACGTTCGTACACCTCGACCCGCCGCTGATCGAGGGGTACCTGAACAACCTACGCTCCGTCCTCGCGCCAGGCGCCAACGTGGTGATTCAGTACGCGGACAAGGACAAGCCCATGGCCGCGGAGAATAGCGGCTTCGCGATGACCACCGGCCCCATCATGCGCGGCATGGTGGAAGCCGCTGGCTACACGATCATCGAGGAAGACACGGAGACGCTGCCCCACAGCAACGTCATTCGCTTCCAGCTCATCCCTTAGAGGCTCCCATGCCCAGCGAACCTCGGGGCCAGCGGCCGAACCTTCTGGTTCTCTTTCCGGACCAGTTCCGCGCACAGGCCCAGGGACACCGCGGGCAGGACCCGGTTCATACGCCCAACATCGATCGACTCGCGGCGGAAGGCACGGACTGCGTCCGGGCCTACTCCAACTCTCCGATCTGCAGCCCGGCGCGGGCCATGTGGCAAACGGGCCGCTATCCGTTCTCGAACGGCGTGATCTCCAACTGCCACAGCGGCCACGCCCGCTACGGCATCTACCTCAAGGAGTCCGAGCGCTGCCTCTCCGACGTCCTCAGCGACGTGGGCTACGAGGTCGGCTACATCGGCAAGTGGCACCTCGATGCGCCGACAGAGCCATTCGTCTCCGCCCCTGAAGCCTGGGATGGTCACGTCTGGGACGCGTTCACGCCGCCAGGACCGAAACGCCACGGCCATGCGTTCTGGTACTCCTACGGCGGCTTCAACGACCATCTGCGCCCGCACTACTGGCGCGACGACCGGGAGGACCGAGTCGAGTTCCAGGGCTGGTCCGCGCGGCACGAGACCGACGTGGCGATCGACTTCCTCCGGAACCCCGGCGGAACCCAGCGCGACGCCGCGCGCCCCTTCGCGCTGACGCTGTCGTGGAATCCGCCCCACCCGCCCCACGACCAGGTGCCGGAAGAGTACCTGGAGCACTACCGTCACTGCACGCCGCGCGAACTGCTCCGGAACCCCAACGTCGAAGGGGCCGCGTCGCCCGCGGAGATCGCCCGCGCGTGCGCCAGCGTCCAGGGCTACTTCGGCGCCATCACCGGGATCGACGATCAGGTCGGTCGTCTCCTCGCCTGCCTTCGCGAGGAAGGCCTCGAGGAGAACACGCTCGTCGTCTTCGCCAGCGACCACGGCGAGATGATGGGCAGTCACGGGCGCATGCAGAAGGGCAGCTTCCACGAGGAGTCCACGGGCATCCCGTTTCTCGTGCGGCAGCCCGGCAGGATCCCCGCGGGCAGGCGCTGCGAGGTGCTGCTCGGTATGCCCGACGTGATGCCGACGCTGCTCGGCCTCCTGGGACTCGGGGCGGAGATCCCGGCCTCGGTCGAAGGCCAAGACCTGTCGCCTGCGCTCCTGGGCGAACCGCACGGCGGGCCGGAGGCGTTACTCTACCTGAACGCGATGCCCGCGCTGAATTCCATCGTCGACTGGGTCCACGCGGGCGCGATCGACTCGCTGGAGTTCAACTCCGCGCGACTCCGCGCGCTGGACGCGGAGCCCGAACAGGCAGCCCACCTGGTAGCGCTCATGGCCGGCCACCCGACCGGATCCCGCGCCGTTCGCTCCACCACCCACACCTACGTGATCTCGCGCACGCCGGGACAACCCGAAGTTCGCCAGCTCCACTGCCGCGCGACGGATCCAGCTGAGCTCGGAAACTCCCTCGAGACCGAGCCGGAAGCCGCGGCGCATCACCACGAGCTACTCCTGGCCCTGTTGGAGAAGACCGGAGACCCCTGGGCCCACAGCCCGCTGGAATCCCCGGTCTCCTTCCGGAAGTCGCGCAACCCAACGGCCGCGCCGCCTACTCGTCGCCGATCAGCAGCTTCACCATCGCGCTGATGTCGATCACCGACGGCACGCGCGGGTCGTTGCTGTTCAGCGTCACGCTCTCGAAGTCGAGATTCTCGGCCGCCTGCTGGGCCAGGAAGATCCGACCGCCCTTCGTATCGAGCGCCTTGTTGCGCAGCTCGTTCCGCAGCGCCTCCGCCTTGGCGATCGCCAGATTGCCCTCGGCGATCGCGATCTCGAACGACGCGTCCGCCTTGGCCCGGGTCTCCTGGTCGTAGATGTTGGCCTTCGCGCGCACGCCGGCGATCTTGACCTGGTTCTCGGACTGCGCCTGCTGGATGCGCTTGTCCCACTCGCCGCGCAGCTCCTTCTCGGCCGCTTCGATCTCCGCCTGCTTCGTCTGCGTGATCGCCGATTGATCCTCGACCGCGCGCTGGGACTCCGCGAGCTCGGTCTTCTGGTACGTGAGCTGCTTGGCCTGGAGGCGCGCCTCGTAGCCGTCCTGGAATCGTACGGCGCGGATCAGCACCTGGTCGGGGACGCACTGGAACTCCCGGAGACTCTCGGCGAGCCTGGGCAGGGCCTCGTTGGCCACCCGAAGGCGCGTCTCCGTGCTGAAGATCTCCTCCGAAGAAAGCTGCGCCAGCTCCTCGCGCATCGTCGACTCGATGTTGTCGACCACCCGCGCCTTGTAGATCTCCTTCTTGCGGTCCTGGACGATCTTGTAGGCGCTTCCCTCTTCCACGCGGTAGGTCACCGACAGGTCGTAGGTCGCGAGGTTGTTGTCCTTGGTCCGGATCTCCAGAGAGGGCCGCGACATGCCGATTTCGGTGCGCTGGCGGATATCCGCGAACGTCACGAAGTGGGTGCGACGGTCGATGCGGTGCCACTCGTGCACGCCGGGGATCCGCAGCACGAAACCGGTGCCGAAGTCCTTCTCGACGACACCGTCCCCGAGCAGGTTCTGCTTCACGCCGTACTCCCACGGGTGAATCCGTACGAAGAGCGTGTTCAGGAGGATGAGGCCCACCACCAGGAGTCCCACGAGACTCAGGAAGACTTTTGCGATCGTATTCATGGTGTGATCCTCAGTTGCCGCCGGCTTCGTCGGCCGGGATCATGCGTTCAGGGGACTGCGTGCTGCCGCTGTGCTCGAGGCGCTCGGGCGACGGGTCACGGCTGTAGGGAACGAGCGTGAACTTCACGCCGAGGAGCTTCTGGACGAGGGCCTCGCGCACGACGACCTCGCCGCGCTGCTCGAGCGCTTTCGCCTTGCTCTCGATACCTTCAGCCTCTTTCGTGTACTTCGCGACGAGACCCGTGGCCTCCGCCTTGTAGCGCGCCTCGTTCGCGGTGCCCTCCGCGATTCGCTCCATCGCGAACGCATCGGCCGACTTCTCGACCCGGATGGCGGACTGCTCGGCCGCGAGGAGTTCCTTGGTCAGCTGACCCGTGAGTTCCTGCATCTCGACCTCCTTCTCCTTGCGAACCTTGGCGAGGCGCTGCTCGCGCTCCTGCTCGATCTGCAGGACGCGCGCCCGGAGTTCCTCGACCTCCTGGTCGGCTTCCTTGCGCATCTCGATCGCGCGCTCGTAGTTCTCATCGAACTGCGGGTTCGGCGTGATGATCCGCACGACGCGGATGCCGTGGGGCCCGAGGATCTCGTTCATCTTCGCCCGCGCCGCCTCGGGCGCTTGCTTGTAGACCGTCGGATCTGCGACGTCGACGGCGCTGTAGCGGCCGAACTCGTCGCGGAGGATCGAGCGGGCGTAGGACTTGATCCACTCTTCCTTGTAGTTGTCCCCGAGGCCCGAGTCCCGGATCAAGATGCCTGCGTCGTCGGGGTTCACCTCGTACTGAATCTTCAGCTCGTCGAACCAGAAGTTCGAGCCGTCGATCGCGCGAACGGTCAGATACGGCGCCTGACCGAGCCCCTGGTAGGAATCGCCCTTCATCAAGTACTCCTGGGTGCGACCGTCCAGCTTGTACACGTCCATCAGGAACGGGATGTAGAACTGGTAGCCGGGGTCGCTGACGACGTGCTCGGTGCCGCTCAGGTAGTTCACCCGGACGGCGATCTCGTCGGCCTCGACCTTCGCGATCCCGAGCTTCCCGGAAAGGCCGAGCACCGTGAAGAGCACGAGCAGGACCACGAAGACGCCGCCGGCGATCTTCACCAGCGGCGGAGGATCCGGGAAGTCGGGGCCGCCCGAGCGGCCACCTCGTCCTCCGCCGCCGGAACCGCCGGAGCCCCAGGGACCGCTACCGCCGCCCCCGAAGCCCTTCCAGGCCTTCTTGGCGCCCTCCCACGGCGGGTCGAAACCGCGACCCTTATCACCGTCACCGGACGATCCTTCCACGTCAATTGTCTTACTCATGGTCACTTGCGCCTATCCAAGGCATCTTGGGGCCCACGCTACGCGGGGCCGACGGGCGCCATTCAGGGCGTCCGCCGATAAGGTCATCGGGTCCGAAAGTGATTCCCCGCTCCCTTGCCGCCAGAATATGCCCATGGACTTCGACCCGAACGCCGCCTCCGGCGCAGACAGCGGCCTCTTCGGCCTCCCCCACGGCCCCGGCGACGCGGCCATCCACGTGCTGGGCGTCCCCTTCGAGGCGACGACCTCCTACCGCGGCGGGACCGCCCACGGGCCCGAGGCCGTGCTGGCGGCGAGCCGCCAGATCGACCTCTTCGACCTGCGCTTCGGCAAACCGTACGAATCAGGTATCTGGATGGCGCCCATCGAGGACCGCTTCCACGCCTGGAACACGGCCGCGCGGGCGCTGACCCAGCCGCTCATCGAAAAAGGCGGGGCCGAGGACGCCGACGCGGCCGCGGTCGCCCGGATCAACGAGATCGGCGACGAGATCAACGCCAGCGTTCGCGCGTTCTTCGACGAGCGGCTTTCGGGCGGACGGGAACCGAAGCTCCCGGTGCTCCTGGGCGGTGATCACTCGACTCCCTTCGGTGCGATCGCGGCCTGCGCCGACCGCTACCCCGGCCTCGCGGTGCTTCAGTTCGACGCCCACGCCGACCTGCGCCCTGCCTTCGAGGGCTTCCGCTGGTCCCACGCGTCGATCATGCACAACGTGCTCCAGGAGATCGGCAACGTCTCGAAGATCGTCCAGGTCGGCATCCGCGACCTCTGCGAGCAGGAGTACGAGGAACTCCGCGGCCCCTCCCCGGTGACCGCGCTCTTCGAGGCCGACCTCGACAGCGCGCGCTTCGAGGGCCGCACCCGCGCGCTGGCCCGCGAAACCCTCAGCGGTCTGCCCGACGACGTCTACATCAGCTTCGACATCGACGCGCTCGATCCGACGCTCTGCCCGAACACCGGCACGCCGGTCCCCGGCGGTCTGCGCTGGGACGAGCTGATGGTCTGGCTGGAGGAGCTCCGCAAGAGCGGCAAGCGCATCGTCGGCCTCGACCTCAACGAAGTGAGCCCCGGGCCGGATGGCGATCCCGAGGGAACCTCGTGGGATGCGATCGTCGGCGCGAGGCTCCTGTATCGACTGATGGGCGCAGCCCAGAGTGCGTGATCAGCGCTTCGAGTCCTTGCGCTCGCGGATCGTCAGCGTGAACTCGACGTCGTAGGCATCCCGGGGAATCTCCTCCGGTCTCGCCGCCTTACCCGCCGTCTTGATGTCGAGGTCCGTGATCTTCAGCTTGCGGCTGTCCTTCTCGAGCAGATAGAAGAAGTTCGCGATCCGGTGACGGTCGAAGGACTGGTCCTTCTCCTGGGGCGTCACCTTGTAGCTGGTGTCCATGTAGGTCTTCTTCCCGACCGTGGCCGCCTTCTCCTTGGCGGCCCCAACCTGGACGCCGCCCCAGAGCACACGCCCGTCCTGGGCGCGTTCGCGCACGTACGTTGCGATCGAGCCGCTGTCGCCGGCGCCCTTGACGCCCTCGGTGGCAGACCGCTCCTTGTACTGGGTGTACTTGAACGCCTTCATCTGAATGCGCTCGACCGTCTTCTCGATCTCGCCGTTCGGCTTGAGGGCGTCTTCGTAGCGCTGGATCTCCTGGTACTGCTGCCAGTCCATCCATCCGAGGACGATGGAACCGATCAGGAGCACGACGATCATGATACGGACCATCATCGGATGAGCCCTCCCGTGGGAACTTGAGTGGGTTGTGGGTTCGACATCGGAAGGTTCAGTTCGAAGAGGGTTTCTGGTTGCCCTGGAACTTGGACGGGTCGACCCGGATGGTCTTGCCCTTGAAGGTGAGGCCGCCGTCGCCTTCGATCGGCTCGGTCTTGACGTCTTCCACGTCCATCAGCCACGGCTGCTCGCGCAGGGCGCGATCGAACTCGCTGAGATGGGTGGTGGCTTCGAGCGAATCCTTGGCGAAGAACGTCGCGTCGAGCTTGATCAGAATGTGCTCGGGGTCCGGGCTCTTCTCACGCTCGTAGCTGGCCCTCAGCGCGCGCAGCGAAGGACGCCAGGCGGGGTTGCTGTCGAGCACGCCGAGAACGAGCGTCGTCGCGGTGAAGGCCGAAGGCGGCAGCGGCACGTCCTGGATGTCGCCCACCTCCTTCTGGAGCTCCGTGATCTTCTCGTCGATCATGCCCTCGACGACGCGAAGCTCGTCGATGGGCATCTCGAGACCCTCGGGCCACGGCGCCGTGACCGTGTAGTAGGGCTTGGCTCGCTCGACGAGATCGCGCGGCACCGGGTTCATCCGCGGCCTCGCCTTCGCGTCGGCGTTGCTCGCGCCGCCCACGATGAAGTTGTTCGAGCTGGTGAGCCACGGCAGCACGCCGAACCGGTTGAGCCTGTCCAGCTTCCGCCACTGGAGAATGTGCGTCATCCCGAGGAACGTGGCGAGCATCAGCGCCGCGAACGCGATCGGGAACTCCAGTCGCTCCCAGGTGCCGGTGAAGCGCAGATCGTCGCGACGGAGCGCGGCCTTGACCGAACCGCCGCCGAGCTGGCGGAACGCGCCGCCGTAGGCCGCCACGAGCTGGCCGAAGCCGTCGGCCGGCTGGCCGGAGTCGGCGTCGAAGCAGTCGAGCACGTAGACGGGAACGCCCATGACCTCGGAGCCGATCAGCCCCGGGAGTTCCATGCCTGACGCGTAGATGGCCTCGATCTCCTGGGGCGTTCGGGCGGCCGAGATCGTCCGCCCGAGTTCGCGCCGGATCCGCTTGACGGCCTGCTCGGTCTTGCGCGAGGCCTCGATCGGATCGATGGTTTCGATCACGTCGGCCTCGCGGTCGTCCGCGCCATCGGCGCCCGCGTCGGACAGCCTGGAGTCGCCCTGCTGAAGCTCGCTGGCGAGATGGGTCATCCCGCCGATATGGATCACGCGGAACTCCTTGACCTCGCCGCCAGCCACCACCACGACACAGGTCGAGTGCTCGCCCACGTGGACGAGGAGCTGGGCGTCGTCGATGTGGCAGATGTCGGCGGCGAAGGCCGCGTTGACGATGGCCGTCGCCTCGAGTTCGACTTCCAGGGCCTCGAAGCCCGCTTTCTCACAGGCCGAGATCGCCCGCCGAACGTCCTCCTTGGGGACCGCCGACACGATGAGCTCGGCGCCCTTGTCGTTGGAATTCAGGATATGGTAATCGACGACGACCGAATCGATATCGAACTGCGGAAGCTCGCTCTCGACCTCGAACTTCAGGACTTGGTCGATCTTCTGACGATCCGAGAACGGCAGCTGGACGTGGCGGAACGCCGCGTGGTCGGTGGCGATGATCGCGGTGACGTTCTCGACCGGGATCCGGTGGGCCTTCGCGGCCGCCTTCAGCTCGCGCGCCACGCCCGTCACATCACCGGCCGCGTAGGCAACTGCATCTTCCGGGGAGAACTCGCCCGTGTAGTAGGCCGAGATCTTGTGCCGCTTGGGGCTGCCGTCGAGAACGACGAGTTCGAACCGCCGAGGGCCGATGCGTATGCCGCAGGAACGTGCCATGGATGGGTGAGGCCGGTAGTTAGCGTTCGGGAATCAGGACCCGGGGGCGGCGCAGCTCATCGAAGCGCTCCCGCTGGGCAGGTGGAATGATAGTGTCACGGATCGTGGCATCGGTCCGGGAAAAGAGCGCGCGAATCTCGGGCTCCATCGCCTCGCGCGTCTGGGCGAAGTGGCGGCGCTCGATCTCCTGCAGCTCTCGGTCGTGGTGGTCGAGGACCTGGTTCAGGACGTAGCGGCGCTTGGCGGACAGCTGGAAGGTCTCCTGGAGGTGCTCCGCGTCAGCCATCCAGGCGGCTGGCTCGGCCTGGCGAGAGGAGATCAGGTAGCCGGCGGCGAGCCCCGCGAGGAACCACGCCATGGCCATGACCGCCGACCAGAAGCGCAGCCCTTTCACCGCTCGCCAGCTCCCGAACCCTGGGAGTCTCCTTCCATATCCGTCAGGGCTCCATCGAGCGGGGCAGCCTCGGCAGGATTCGCAGCCTCTGCGCTTCCGCTCTCCAGCGCCTTCGCTTCGGCCTCGTTCAAGGCCTCCAGCTCACGGAGCGATTCGTCCAGCGGTGAAACGTCCGCGCTCAACGGCGCATCGCCGACATCCAGGTGCCTGTCCTGGGCGAGCATAAGCGTGAAGGAGACCATCAGCACCGCCGCCACCGCGGTCAGTCCCATGAGGAATCCAAGGGAGTTCCTCTCCCCGGAAGTGCTCGAAGCGCTGACCTCGCGCCCTTCGACGGAGCGCAGAAGACGCGGGCCGCGTCGAACCTGCGAGTCGCCGCGAGAGCCGGTCGTGTGCAGAGGCATGGGGACCGCATGGTCCCCGACGGAACCGGCGAACGCCACGGCCGTCACCCGGGCTGCGAAGCCCTCCGGAACGACGACCTCAGCGCGACCCGCCTCCCCTGCGATGGGCTCGAACCACTGGCGCAGACTCTTCTCTTCCTGGACGACCACGCGGCAGTCCGCGCATTCGATCAGGTGCTTGCGAACGGCGCTCGAAAGGGACTCGGAGGCCTCGCCGTCGACGAACGTCGGCACCAGCTCGAGCACTCGCTCGCATCGCATGGTCGCATCCGGTCCGCCGGAGTTCGGGTCGAGTGGATGATCGTCGTGTTTCATGGCTTGGCCTTCCTGGCCCCCTTCTGGTCTGCCTGCTTGGCGGAATTCCGCCTCTGGCGGTCGGCGCGAGTGCTCTCGCGCGCTTCCGCCTCCTGCCCCGCCGCGAACTCCGGATGGAGCTGCAGCAGCTTCTGCTTGAATCTGGCACGCGCCCGGAACAGACGTGACTCGACCGTGCCGATCGAGATTTCCAGCGTGTCGGCGATGTCCTGGTAGGCCATCTGCTCGAGTTCGCGCATCACGAGGACGGTCCGGAAGATCTCCGGCAGCTCATCCATGACGGAGCGCGTGATCTCGCCCACTTCCTCTCGCTCGAGTCGAGCGTCGGGACGGATCGAGAGCCTCTCCTGGGTCGCGTCCGATGCGCCCGTGCCGGTGCGCCCGACGAGCTCCGGATCCTCGACCGCGGTCACCGGATTCCGGCCCCGGCGCTTCATCACGTCCAGGATCGTGTTGACCCCGATGCGATAGAGCCAGGTGTAGAACGCGGAGCTCTGCTGGAACGTCTCGAGTCGGCTGAAAGCCTTGAGGAAGGTGTCCTGGACGATGTCCTCGACCTCGGCGGCGTTCCTCGTGTAGTTCCGGACCAGGCCAAAAAGGCGGCGCTGGTAGCGTTCGACGAGCACCTCGAAGGCCTCTGCATGCCCTTCCAGGGTCGCAGAGACGAGTTGGGAATCGTCGGCGGTCTGGTAGGCGTCGTGGCTGGACATTCGGATGAGGGCTCCCATGGGCGCCCAGGAGGACGCCCGGCCCCGGAAGCCTATTCCCGCGGCGCTGCCGTTTCTGCGGCAGGTGCACCCAATGACCCATCCAGCGATGGATCCAGGGCCCCGGACAGCGTGTGTCCCATGCGCTCCCGTTTCGTACGCAAGTACTTGACGTTATTGGGGTTGGCCTCGATTTCGAGGGGGACCTGATCCACCAGTTCGAGCCCGTAGCCGCTCAGCCCGTGGATCTTCTTGGGGTTGTTGGTCAGCAGATTCATCCTGCGCACCCCGAGGTGGAAGAGGATCTGCGCCCCGATCCCGTACTCACGAAGGTCCACGGGGAGCCCGAGGGCCTCGTTTGCCTCGACCGTGTCCATCCCCGTGTCCTGGAGGTGGTAGGCCTTCAGCTTGTTCGCGAGACCGATCCCGCGCCCTTCCTGGCGCAAGTAGACGAGGACGCCGCGGTCCTTGGAGGCCAGGATCTGCATGGCCATGTCCAACTGCGGCCCGCAGTCGCACCTCTGGGAGCCGAAGACATCGCCCGTCAGGCACTCGGAGTGAACGCGCACGTGGACCACGCCGTCGACGGGGTCAGCGGGGCCGGCGTCCTTGGCTTCCGGCAGTCCATGGGTGAGCGCGACGTGCTCTTTCCCGTCCAGCTTGGACCGGAACAGATGCATCTGGAAGACGCCGTGGGCGGTCTGGATGGGGACCGGCTGGTCGACGAGGGGCTCGACGAGCTGCTCGTGGCGGCGCCGGTACTCGATCAGGTCGGCGATGGTGCAGATCTTCAGGTCGTGCGTCTCGGCGAAGACCTCGAGCTCCGGCATGCGGGACATGGTGCCGTCGTCGTTCATGATCTCGCAGATCACGCCGGTCGGAGTGGCCCCTGCCAGACGCGCGAGATCGACCATCCCCTCGGTTTGGCCGCCACGAACCAGCACACCGCCGTCCTTCGCACGGAGCGGGAAGATGTGCCCCGGCCGGGCCAGATCGCTCGCCTTCGCGTTGGCGTTCGCCGCCACCTTGATGGTGTGGGCGCGGTCGGCCGCGCTGATCCCCGTGGTGACCCCGGAGGCCGCCTCGATGGAGATCGTGAAGCCCGTCCCGTGGGCATTCGTGTTGTGGGCAGCCTGCATCCCCAGCTCGAGCCGGTCGCAGACCTCTCCCGACATCGGCATGCAAATCAGTCCACGCCCTTCCCGGGCCATGAAATTGATCGCTTCGGGGGTGACGGCGTCGGCGAGCATCGCCAGGTCGCCTTCGTTCTCGCGGTCGGGATCGTCGACGAGGATGATCATGCGGCCAAGCCGCAGGTCCTCGACGACCTCTTCAATGGGTGAAATCGGCATGGATCGATGGGGCGGGCGCGCCGCCGGCCCCCATCGTAGACCCGGACACGCTCGGAACGCCGGGCAGATGCCCTGCTTCTTGCGCTGACGATGGCTCCGACGATTCGTGTTCCCGCACCAGACACCCGTCGCGAGGCGAAGGCGGCGCGACACGCCGACCCACACAGAGGCCGAACGGAGCGCCTCGCAAGGAGATTTTCCACGGCCTCTGAACGTTCCTGGAAACGGGCCCCAGGAGCTGGGAATTGGCTCCCTGGATCGTGGAGACGTGTGTAACCACCGGGGAAAAAGGAATCCGGCACTCCATAAACCTTGACTATAAATCAGCTTATGCCCATGGGCTCACAGCCCAGCAAATGTGGATAACTCCATGAACGCCGCATAAAGCGGTCATGAAGGCAGCTCCGGACCAGGCGTCCACCGGGGAGTTGTCCACATCAGGATCCTGGGGTGTCTCAAGTCCGGGAAGTTCCTCGCGACGGCTTCACCGACGAGAGCGCCACGACCGAACAGGAGTCTTACGAAGTTGCAAAAGGCCGCTTCCGACCCCCTGGGTCTCCCCTGCTTGGACTCCCCAATCGCCATGAACGTGATCGCCATCGTCAGCGCCGCCGGTGCCCTTACCTTTCTCTCCATGGGCGTCACGCGCCAGGTGGGACTCGAAGGCCGGCTCGCCACCATGGAGGAGGCCGCTGCGCGCTCCAGGACCGGCGGCCCGGAGATCGGAGCGATGCAGGCCCGCATCGACGCTCTGACGCGTCAACTCGAAGAGCAGCCCTCAGGGCTGGAGTCCGCCGCGGCGACCCGCGAGCTCAAGGCCGAGATGGCGGCTCTGCAGACGGAACTCGAGGAGGCGAAGACGGCGCTCCGGGCCCAGAGTGCCGCGCTGGACGCCGTCGAGGCGCTCGCTCGCAAGGCGGAGCGCATCGACGAGGTCCAGGCGGGCGTCGAGGTCCGCTGGGACGGAATCGCCGAGGCGCTGGAGGCCCAGGCCGTCCTGGTCGAGGCCACGCGCGACGAACTCAGCGGCGTGCGGGCCCAGATCTCCGGGAACGGAGAGGTGACCGTCGCTTCGAGCCCGGCGGAAGTCGGCCGCGGGAGCGGCGACGCCTGGACCGACATGGTCGGCCCGACCGTCCAGCTCGCGGGCGACGCGACCGTCGGCAGCGGCGTGATCCTGAAGTCCCAGCCCGTCGATGGGACCGACGGCGAGTACCAGACGCTCCTGCTGACCGCATGGCACGTGGTGCGCGACATCCGCGCGGACTCGGTGGACGAGGACATGCCGATTCCAGTGATGCTGCGCGATGCCTTCGGCGCGAAGCGCCACGCGACCGCCTCCCTCATCGCCTATGACGCGCCGCTCGACTCGGCCCTCCTGGTCGTGAACTCGACGGAGGCCTTCCCGGTCGGAGCCGCGCTGCCCACCCGAGCAAGACTGAAAGCCGCGCGCGTGTTCGATCCGATCGTCGCCGTCGGATGCCCGCTCGGCAACGATCCGATCCCGACCCGCGGGCACCTGTCCGACCTCTATCACAGCGTCTCGTCCGAGCGCTTCTGGATGATCTCGGCGCCAACCTACATCGGCAATTCGGGCGGCGGCATCTACTCCGACACCAGCCACGAGCTCCTCGGCATCTTCTCGAAGATCTACACGCACGGCGCCATTCGCCCGACGGTGATTCCGCACATGGGGCTCGTGACGCCGCTGGAAGAGTTCTACGACTGGATCGATGGTTCGCAGATCGCCGAGGTCGTGGAGAGCCGCGGCGAGGCGACGATCGTCCTGCGCTGATCAGTGCTTGAAGTGGCGCGCGCCGGAGAACACCATCGGGATGTTCTTCGCGTTCGCCGCTGCCACCACGTCATCGTCGCGCACGGAGCCGCCGGGCTGAACGATCGCGGCGATGCCTGCGTCGATGGCTGCTTCCACGCCATCGGGGAACGGGAAGAACGCGTCGCTCGCGAGCACGGAACCCGCCGCGCGATCGCCCGCCTTGTGAGCGGCGAGTCGCACCGAGTCGACGCGGCTCATCTGGCCCGCGCCGACGCCCACCACGGTGGAGTCGTTCGTCAGCACGATCGCGTTCGACTTGACGTGCTTGGCGATGCGGTTCGCGAACGCCAGCTCCGCGAGCTGAGCCTCGGTCGCCTTCGCCTCGGAAACGGCCTCGAACGCCGTTTCCGCCGTCAGGTCGCGATCCTGCACGAGGAAGCCGCCGATGAGTTTCTTGACCTCGGGCGCCGTCCGACTCCGCGTCGACGGGCCGAACGCTCCACAGGCGAGCAGGCGCACGTTCTTCCCCCACCGCGGCTTCTGCGTGAGGTACTCGAAGGCGTCCTCGTCGAAGTCAGGGGCGACGATCGCCTCGACGAAGCGGTTGCCCTCGACGAGGAACTCCGCGCTCGCCATGTCGACCGGGCGCGTGAAGGCAAGCACCGAGCCGAAGGCGCTCAAGGGGTCGCCGGACCACGCGCGCTCGAGGGCCTCGGCGATCGTGCCGCCGGTGGCCGCGCCACAGGGGTTCGTGTGCTTGATGACGGCGACGAAGGGCTCTTCGAACTCGGCGGCCAGCGCGTGGGCGGCGTCGAGGTCCACGAGGTTGTTGAAGGACAGCGCCTTGCCGTTCAGCACCTCGGAGTGCGCCACGCAGGGCTCCGGCGCGGGCTCGGTGCGATAGAACGCGGCGGCCTGGTGCGGGTTCTCGCCGTAGCGGAGGTCGAGGACCTTGGTTCCTGCCAGCGAGAACGACTCGGAGAACTTCGGCGCGCCTTCGTCGGACGCGTCACGGTCGGCCTCGAACATCCAGGTGGCGATCGCCGAATCGTAGGCGGCGGTGCGCGCAAACGCCTTCTGCGCCAGAGCGCGTCGGAACGCCGAGGAGATCCCGCCCTCGTGCTTCTGGAGCTCACCGAGGACCTCGGGGTATTGCTCGGGCTCCGTCACGATCGAGACGAACTTGTGGTTCTTGGCCGCAGAGCGAACCATGGAAGGACCGCCGATGTCGATCTGCTCGACGCACTCGTCGCGGGTCGCGTCCTCCTTCGCGATCGTCTCCTCGAAGGGGTAGAGGTTCACGACCACCAGATCGATGGGTGCGATCGCGTGCTCGTCCATCGCGGCCGCGTGGCTGACGTTGTCGCGAACGGCGAGGATGCCGCCATGGATCATGGGGTGCAGCGTCTTGACGCGGCCATCCATCATCTCGGGGAAGCCGGTGTGGGCGCTGACCTCCACCACCGGGATCCCGGCCGCCTCGAGGGCCTTGAAAGTACCGCCGGTCGAGAGGATCTCGACGCCGTAGTCGGTCAGCTGTCGCGCGAAATTCTCCAGGCCATTCTTGTCGGAAACGGAGAGGAGAGCGCGCTTGATCGGTCGTGCCATGGGGCGATTCCGAACCTCCACTCGGAGGCTTCGGTAGGGTTTGAGTCTTGGAAAAAGGGAGCCGACCATCGTACCGCTCCTTCCCGAAATCTGCCCCCGGGGAATCCAGGAGTCAGCCCCGCAACAGGATTCGTCGTGTCAAGGTCTCGTGGATCCGTGTCCGGCGGCCTATTCCAGACTCGACGCCGGGAGCGGTTTCCTTATGGTGTCCAAGGCCGAAGCCGACCCGTGATGACATCCAGACCTGAGCCGCGAACCTTCGAGACTCCCCTCTCCACGCCATGACAGCGTCCATCCTGACCCAGGATACGCTCGTTCTGAACCGTTCCTGGATGGCCATTGCGACCACGCCGGTTCGGCACGCGATATCCCTCCTGTTCACGGGCTCGGCCCAGGCCATCGAACCGGCGACGTTCGAGGTGCATGACTTCGACTCGTGGGTGGAGCTCCCGATCGAACCGGATGCGCCTAGCATCGCCACGGTCCGGATGGAGCTGCGCGTCCCCGAGGTGATCGTGCTCACGCGCTTCGCCGGCGTGCCGAAGCAGCACCTACCCTTCACGCGCCGCAACCTTCTGCGCCGCGATCAGTCGATGTGCCAGTACTGCGGGCGCTTCCCCGGGCACGCCGAACTCTCGATCGACCACGTCGTGCCGCGGGCGCGGGGGGGCGAAACCTCGTGGGAGAACTGCGTGCTCGCGTGCGTGCAGTGCAACCGCCGCAAGGGTTCGAAGCTGCCGGAACAGATCGGCATGAAGCTGCTCGCGCGCCCGCGCGCTCCCCAGTGGTCCCCGATCTTCGAGGTCGCGGGAACGCAGAAGCGCGAGGCCTGGCGGCGATTCGTGGCGGACAAGCACTTCGGTCAGGCGAACGGGAAGTCGGCGGGCTGAGCGGCGGCACGGGGCTACAGCCCAGGAAGGCGAAGATCGAGCGGCGTCGGGCCGTTCGTGCCGTTCTCCATGACGTGAATCAGCGTACTGCCGCGGTATCCTTCGTGCGTAAAGGCTCGAATGCGGTATGCGCCGGGCGCGAGAGGCGCGAGCTCCATGTCGGCCCCCATCGCCACCTGAAGGAACGACGCGACCACCTCACCGCTCGCGGCGTCCTCCACCGAATAGCCGACGAGCACGGCCCCTTGGGAGGTGCTCTGGGGCGACAGGCCATTCACGGTCACGGCCACCCGGTGCACGTATCCAGGCGTTTCGTCACACCGGTGGACTGTGACCTGTCCGGGTTCGATGAGCGCCTCGAAGGATCGCGTCGCGCGGCCGGGCGTCATGGAGTTCACGAACACGGGCCCCTCCCGTAGAGACGAGAGCGTGCTCTGCCCTGGCCGGAGTTCGATCGGGTCCGACACGACGCCCGCGCGATCGGAGACCAGAACGAACGAAGGCACCCCGGCGGGCAAGCCGCGCAGCTCCAGCTGGCCGCCCGCGCTGGAGACCAGCGTGCCCAGGTCGAGGTTCTGCCCGGGGTCGAGCTTCACCGGGATCTTCCGGGTCGCACGACCTGTGCCGGCGATCCGGATCTGGTACTCACCGGGCGGAAGTTCGCTCCATTCGAAGTTCGGAGCCGCCGTCGACAGAGCGCTTTGCACGTAGGGCCCGTTGAGGGTATGGAGCTGCGCCTGCGCATCCTCCGGCAAACCACCGGAGCGGTCCTCCACGCTGCCGCGGATCGACCCCATCCGCGTCGTCACGCCGAGCACCACGGGCGAGTTCGCCAGTGCGAGGTCCGGGAAGGACTGGACGACGCGACCGTAGATGCGCGGCGACAGAACGGAGAGGTCTTTCATCCAGCGGCCTTCGCGCCGGGACTCGAATCGCCCCTCGGCGTCGGTGTAGCCGATCGTGGCCATGCCTTCGGGCGAACTGGCGAGGACCGTCCATTTCTCCAGTGGCACGCCCGCGGCGTCGAGCACCTGGCCGCGGAGCGCCTGGCGGGTGTCGCCGACGGTTCCCGGGAGCGTGAAGTCCACGCGATGCGCTCCGCTCGCGGGCAGCGTCGGGGTCACGCGAACGCTTCCGGCTTCCAGGTGGCCCACGCGGAACTCCCTCGCGCCCGAAGGGGCCGATTCGAAGCGGTAGTCCCCTGCTGCGTCCGTCTCCATCGACTGCATGACTCCTGGCCGGCCCGTGTAGACGGACACCGTGGCGCCCGCGACGGGCTCGCCGCTGGCGTCCGTGACCTTGCCGAAGAGCTCGAGAGCCGCGGGGAGCGAGATGTCCAGTGTCTCCACGGCGTCCTGTTCGATGTCGACCGTCCGCTCGAACGAACCGAAGGGCCCGCTCCGAACGCTGACACGGAGTGGCACGGGAAGAAGCCCGTCGAACCGATACCGCCCGGCGCTGTCCGTGGTGCACCCCATGGTGGAGAGGTTGTAATCGCGCCGATGCTCGTCTCGGTAGCGCTCGGTCTCATCGGCTCGAACATGGATGCCCGCGACCGCGGCTCCGTCGGGCGCCAGCACGGTGCCCGAGAGCGATGCGCCGCCGCGGCGCATCGTGAGCAGAACGTCACGCTTCGTCCGCACGTCGGCGGAGACGACCGCCACGTCCGAGTGCTGAAAGCCATCGGCCGTCGCCTTGACCCAGGCCGTGTGGGGCACGACGTGAAGCTCGAAGCGTCCTTCGGCATCCGTGACGTCCCGTGCACCCTCCAGTTCGGCCACCATCGCTCCCACGACCGGCTGCCCCGACCAGTCCACCACTCGCCCGCGGATCATGGCCCTCCAGGGGACCTCGATCAGCATCTCGGTCGCCACCCCCGCCGCGACTTCGACGCGCTGGGTGCGCGCGAAGTACGGCCCCGCCGGAATCCCGTCCCAGCGAGCGACGCCGTCGGCGCCGCTTCGCTGTCCTCGTGGGTAGGACCCATCGGGCTGATCGGCGCTGGCGCGAAGACCCACGTAGACGTCGGGCGCCGGGAGCGAGCTCCCCTCCTGCACGCAGCGAACGATGAGGTCGCCAAACTCCCCGCTCGCGGCCGATGGGGAGAGCGGAGCCACGGAGACGGGGTCGAGACTTCCGTGTGCGGATGCCCTCGAGGGCGCCTCGTCGTCGGGAGTCGCTCGATCCGTTGCCGCTTCCTGCGGAACCCGCTCGCCAGCAGCCGCCGCAATCTCCATCGCCACAGGTCCAGGATCGTCGTCGACCTTTTCCGTCGATGCGCCGAGCGGCACCAGCCGAGCCGCGTGCGTACTCTCGAGGCGTGTTTCCTTCCACAGGATCCCCAGGCCCAGCGCCAACAGAATGGCGGCCGCCACCTTCGTCCACATGGCGATCGCGCTCCCCGCCACCGCACTTGCCTTGAGCGCCTGCAGCTCGCTCGCCTTGGCGAGCGGCAGGAGCGCGACCGCCCAGCTGCGCCGATCGCCGTATTCTCCGTCGAGCCGCTCACGCAGCGCCGCGAGGCCGCGCTGGATCTGGCTCTTGACCGTGGCGACGTTGGCGCCCGTCTGCACGGCGATCTCATGTGGCGCGAGGCCTTCATAGAAGCGTGCGAGGATCACGCGCCGCTGCACGTCGGGCAGTGCGCCGACGTGTTCGATCAGGCTGCGCTGCTGGTCCAGTACCTCGAGGTCGTCGAGGGGCGAGCCCGTGGTCGCAGCGCGGTTCGATTCCCGGACGGCGACCGCGTTCCGGCGCGCGCTCTCCGCGGCGCGCCTCTGGCGAGCGCGAGTGACCATCCTGGCGACGCCTGCCAGCCACGGCCGACCGATCGCCCCCGCGGTCCCGGCCTCCCCGGCCTCCCCGGCGCGATCGAGGCGCGCGAGCGCGACCTGCATCGACTCCTGAAAAACATCCTCGGCCTCGTTCCCATCGCGAACGAGCGAGCGGCTGAGCCCGCGCAGCCATTCGGCGTGCTGGAGGAGTTCGTCGAGGTTCACGGCGGAGCGAGAGCGGCGGCTTCTGGGTTGAGGTTCCATGGTGCCCTCCCCTGTTGTCTGACCCGTGGATCGTTGGCAAGAATCTCTCCAAACGACTCGGACCACGGATCGCCAGTCTACTCTCAGACAGCCAGACACACGCCCGCCGGGACATGTCGCCTTTCGCGACGACCCCTGGAATCCATGCTCATCCTCTTCGATATCGACGGAACGATCTGCGACACGCAGGAAGTCGAAGGCCGGTGCTTCGCCGCTGCGTTCGAAGAGGCTTGCGGCCGATCTCTCGAATCGATCGACTGGACACGGTACGAGGAGCCGACGAGCAGCGGGATCACACAGGAACTGCTGAAGGCCGATCCGGACTCGACCACCAGGGCGCGCCTGTTCCAGGAACGCTTCGTCCAACGACTGCGCGAAGCCAGGCCGGAGTTCCCAGGTGACTTTTCACCTCTCCCCGGAGCGGTTCCATTCATCGAACGGCTGCACGAGGACCCAGCTTTCACGGTGGCCTTCGCCACAGGCGGCTTCGACTCAGAGGCCGCGTTCAAGCTCGACTGCTGTGGGATCGACCTGTCCAGATTCCCCCACGCGACGTCGAGCGACACGCCCCGTCGGAGAGATATCCTCCCATTGGCGGCGCTGCGCGCCGGAGCCACCCTCGAACGAGCGGTCTATTTCGGGGATGCTCCCTGGGACGTTGAGGCTTCTCGCGCGCTCGGGATTCCGATGATCGGGATTGGAAGACGCGTCCAGGAACTCGGTACACGCAACTCGTTCAGGGACTTCTCCCAGCCGGACCCGATCCTCAAAGTCCTGGAGCGGATCGCCGGTGATCTGCCGGGTCATCGGATGCCACGGGTCTCCGATTCATCCTGACCTCGCTCAGTCGAGAGCGAGTTCCTTCACCGACGAGAGCGGTGGACAGCGGACGACGTCCAAGACCATGAGTTGCCTTCCCGCGACGACGCAGACCCTTCGCGGTGCCGAACCCAACCCAAAGCCGCCACGTTTCAAAACGCGCCCTGAACGGGTTCGGCTGGAGCATCTCTCGGGTTCGTGGGGGAAGAATACGGCGCGGGGGGCCGTCGGACCGTGGCCTGCACGTTCGTTTCCACCGATCCTGATTCATCTTGACCGAGCACCCTTCCGAGAATTTCCCCACCTCGGGCTCCAAGGAGTCCGGAGCCCATGCAGAGCCCTCCAGGATCTTCCGATGGATCGTCCTCGTGGGGATCGCCGCGGTGCTGGTGCGTGCCGTGACCCGCCTGGATCCTGGGCGCCTCGACCGGGCGATCGACGCTGCGCGCCCCTACGAGCTGATCGATGGGCCGCCTCCGTACTCCGCGCTCGACCTCGGGCCGCTGTCCACACACCTATCGGACTGGCTTGGTCAGAACGCGGGTGGAGGATCCGTATCGCCCTCGGCGGCCCGCCTGTCGGAAGAGGGCCAGCGCGAACTCCACGCCCTGGGGAAAGAAGTGCTGGCCGCATGCGCGCCACCGCACGCGAGAATGATTCCATTCCCCTACGATCTCGAGTCTGACTCGTTCCGGCTTTCCGACGCGCTCAAGGTAGCTCAGCTACTGGCATCAGCTGCCTCGGGCGATGTGCCCGCGTGGGAGCTCGACGAGCGCTTCGATGCGATGCTCGCCACCCTGCACCTCGGGTCGACCTTGACGAAGCGCCATCTCTCTGGACTATTGGTGGGGTGCGTCGTCATGGAACAGGCCCGTCGCGCGTACGAAGTCTGCCAGGCCGATGGCCTCCGCATGAGCCTGGCTCAGCGCGCTCGCTTGCTCGCCGCCCTGGATTCGATCGACATCAACGCCGAGGCCATGCGAACGCACAGGGGCGCGGTGGCTCGACTGTACGGGGGGTCAAGTCCGGACTGGTGGGCGGTGAGCCATGGCTGGCGGCGGGTCGCCTATCGCGTGGGCGGGAATGCTACGACCGACCGTGCGGTGGGTCTCGAGCTGGCGGTGGCCGTCCAGAGGCAGCTCTTCGATCAGGAGCCCGAGGCGAAGCGCATGGCAGCGCTCGTGGCCGAGGCCAGGGCACTCGACCGCGACTGGTTCCCGTTCGCGGGGGCCAACGTCGAGCTCCACCAGCGGATCCAGGGGGCGCAGGAGAGCGCATTGGCTATCGAGAATTGGATTGCCGAAGTCCTTGCGATGGACGACGGCCGCTGAGTCCTTGGGTAACCCCGACCCCACCTGCGACTTGCGACCGTTCGTGGCGGTACTGAACCTGGCGGTACTGAACCCGACCCAAAGCCGCCACGTTTCGATTTGAAGGGTTTCTCTTCGTTTCGAAACGTGGCGGCTTTGGGTCGGGTTCGGTACCGCCAAAGGAGGACCAGCTCGACTGGCCAACGATTGCGGAGGCTTTCGAGGCAGCTCGCGCCTTCCTCGATCCGGTGCTCGCCGGGCCAGGAAACCATGAGTGGCAACCCAAGACGTGGTGCTGGCAGTCGACAGGCCACGCCGCCGACAGCTGACCAGCCTGGCGCTGCGACGGCATCGGTGAAGCCACTGATTCCGCCTGGGGATGGCGCAGGCCGTCTGGCGGTACCGGTACATTTCGAAACGTGGCGGGTTTGGGTCGGGTTCGGTACCGCCAGGTTTGGGTCGGGCTCGCTACCTCCCCTCGGATGCCACGGGTCTATGAATCGCTGCGGCCTCGTTCAAGCGAGAGCGAGCTCCTTCACCGAGAAGAGGAGCTCACCGCTAACGACGTCCAGGACCATGAGTTGCCTTCCCGCGACGACGTAGACGCGATGCCCCACGACGGTGACCGACGTGAACATAGCGCGCTCCGGTAGCTCTCGATCCCAAAGGCGCCGACCGTCGGTCATGTCGAAGGCGGAAAATCGGGTGGGACTCATGCCGATCGCGCCCTCCCCCATGTAGGCCGCGCAAGCGTACTCATGGCTGGCGTGGAAGAAGCCCGAGAGGCCGAGCGGCAAACGCGCGGCGAGAGGGTCCACCCCCGCGATGGGCGTCTTCCAGATCTCCTTCCACTCGGTGCGATCGAGGGGATCACCGGTCACTCCGTCGAGGCGAAGAAGGGTCGGTGTCTCCGATCCCTTGCGCCGCCTTCCAAGACCGATCTGGAAGGATCCGTCGAGAGCGACCAGAGCATGGTCGATGGTGAGTTCTCCCATCCGCCGCGTCCCGAACACGTTCACCGTCTTCGTCCCCGCGTTTTCGTTCACCCCGCTGAGCGATGGCAGCGCCTCCGGCCACTCGCCTTCGTCGGGATGTCCGGGCTGTAAACCGCCTCGCGCCAGGCTGACCCGCACGTGACTCTCGTCCTTGAGCCGCACCGCCACCGTGGGCTCTTCGACGCCCTCGAGAGGATGGATCGAGGCCACGACCTCCGCGAGCCGGATCGTCCACAGGGTTCCGCCTTCACGCAGGGAAAAGGCCGTCAACTCCCCGGTCGGTCCAGCCGCGAAGACCGCGGTCTTCCCCACGAGGATGCGAGCCCTGGCCCCGCCCGACAGTCCGGGGACCGCCTCCGTGCGCCACAGAACGCTTCCATCGATGCCGTTCAAGGCCGCGACGTAGACCTCGCTATCCGCGCCGTCGAACGAGGTGACGAGATCGAGCACCTCATCCTCGTCGATGGCCTGAACCACGGGTTTCCTGGCGCCCCAGCGGATCGTCGGGGCCTTGGGCGCGCTACTACCGGACAACGCCACGGGACGGGAGGTGGGCGCGCGCCCCCGCTCCACGCGGGACGCTGCGCCCTCCTCTCTCAATGAGTTGGCGATCCCGATGATGGACACGACCAAGAGAACGAGGCTCCCGGTGAGAATCAGGCGCGGCGAAATATCGGGACCTGACGCGTCTGCCACCTGGGGGATCGCGCCAGGCGGGGCCAGGTCCGCTGGAGCTTCCTTGCCGTCGTCGATCATGATCGACGTACCGCAGTAGGTGCACTCGGTGAGGCCCTTGTCGGCCTTGAGCTGAGCGCCGCAGTCGGGGCAGCGCATGACGAAAGCTTTCATGATCGGATCGAAAGGGAGAGCTGGGAGCTTACCCGTGCGAGGGACGGGCAGGCCCCGCGTCACAGGAATCCTGAGCGATCGAAGAGGCTTCGATACCAGCAGCGCGATCCGTGACGATTCGATGACACGAGTCCTCCGCGCTCACTCGCCTCACCACGCTCGAGACGGCAAGCTGAGGGGGCGTTCGTCTCGAGCAGCGCATGTACGACTCTACTGCTGAGAGCTCCTTCCTCTTCCCTGCCACGGTCCTCCCCCATGACTCTCTTCGCTCTCCTTGGCCTTCCCTGGTTTGGCTGGACGTTCGGCCTCTCACTCGTCGGCCTTCTCTGGTGGTCCATCTCGATCACATCGCGGAGGGACGGCGCAGCCAGGGGCGGCGCCGTCATCCCCAAGATGTTCCCCACCGCTGCATCCAAGGCCAGGGACGAGGACGTGCGCGATCTCTCCATCGGTGCTGTTCTGAGTGCGATGTGGGGCTTCCCCGTGGACACGCTCGCAACAGGCGCGCACGCGGCAGAGATGCAGGGCGTTCTCGCGGAATCCTGGGACGTCAAGACGGGCGCAGATTCGAAGACCACGCTGCGCTGGCTGCTCGACGTGGGGCACCGCGACGCGTTCGACGTCGTTCTTCGCTTCGTGGGCCCGGATCCCTCGAAAGCCTCGGTGGAACAGCTCGAAGAGGAGCTCGGCGGAAACGCGGCCGCACGCTTGGAGGAGCCGCTCGGGAACTTCATCGAAACACACGATGAGCTGAAGCGGCGCGGCTACATCGAATCCCCGAGCGACCTCGACCGCGGCACGAGCGCCTGGGACTACAGCCGCGCCGTCACGGTCGCTCGCTTCTGTCACACCGCCGGCTATCTGACGGAGGAGGAGGCATGGGGGTTCATCCGCGAGGCAGGCGAGCGCGCTCGATCGGAGTTCGGCTCCTGGGCCGAGTTCCACAAGAGCTACGTGATCGGACGCGCTGTCTGGAACGGTATGAGCCAGCTGGACAATCCAAACCTGCGCAGCGTGATCGATGCCGTCAGCGACGCCCACGACAGTCCCTGGAAGAAGGTGAGCTGGAGCTGAAGAGCTGGCGCGCCCTACGGACCGCGTCCCGGCCAGCCTACCGACACGAGGAAACCGCCACGTTTTGGCGGGACCGCCACGGATGCGCGTCGAGCCAGAGCAATTCTCGCTCAGGCTCTCAGAGTGAGCGCTCACGGCACGAACAAAGAAAGGTAGAGTTTCGCGTGGAGTCGGTGTTCCTTCCGCCCTGAGCGTGTAGCCCCGGTAGTTCTCCCAACCCACGCTTCGATTCCCCATCTTCGATACCTATCATGCTCGTTTCCCTCTGCTTGCTCGCTAGCGCACCTCTTCAGCAATCCATCCAAGCAGTGGCCACGTACACGGCGACCGAAATCGACAGCGCCAGCGCCGTATCTGGCGTGGACAGCACCTTTGCGCTTGCGAGCGCGGTCGTGGATGCCCGATTGAACTTTGCCATTCCGACGGGGGACGGCGTTCGTACGCGAGAGGTTTTCGCGGAGGGCGTGGTCGTCGGTTCGTTCGAACTCGACGCCACCGCACTCAGCTCCGCCGGTACGGAGATCTACGGCATCAGATACGACGGCCGAGCCGCCTGCGGTGGTCTGTGCACCTGGGGCCCCTCGGACTACAACAGCACCGGAGGATCCGTTGGTTCCGGAAGCCTGCTGGGACCTGGCGAATCCGTCTCGTACGTGCAAGGGCCCTTCACGTGCGACACCTTCACGTGCATCATGGACACGACCATCACGGACAGCAGTCCAGATTGGAGTACAGTCGTCAACGGAGCGTCGTTTTCCACCAGTCTGAGTCTTGGTGATGTCTCTCTGACGGGCAGAGATGGAAGCGGCAATCTGGTGCCGTTTCAGCTGGACCTCATGTCCTCCAGCGCGTCCGCGAGCACCACGGTGATCGTGACGTACGAGCTGGACGCTGCGCTGCTCACGGAGTACTGCACTTCCCCGGCGGGTTCGACGGGGACAGCCGCGACCCTGGCCGCCTTCGGCTCTCAGCAAGAAGGCACCGAGTACCTGACGATTCGCGCCGAGAACCTTCAGGCCTCCTCGTTCGCCATCCTCTTCGTCGCCACCGCTCCGGCCAACGTGCCAATGGGTAGCTACAACCTCTGCGTTGGCGGCTCGGTCACGCGTCAAGGCGGGGTACAGCCCACGGGTACCGGAAGCGCGGACTTCGATCTCCAGCTCACGAACCAGTCGCAGGGCGATACGGTCTACCTGCAGACCATCTACCGCGACTCGCTTTTGGGCGTCGGCGCGACGAACGCCGCATCGTTCGTCGTCCAGCCGCGCTGAACCGCCTCCTGCGGTACCGTCGGAAACTGATCGAGTGACGCGTTTCCGCCAGGACCGGGTCGCAGAAGGCTAGGCAAGGTCCCCCGGCCAGCCTACCGACACGAGGAAACCGCGGTGTAGCTCAATTCCGTCCGCGTCGAGTCCGGCGACGACGTGCGATCGATCGACTCCCTCTGGCCAGCTTGCGGCCGCCTCCTGGGCCCAGGCGCAGAGGCGTTCTCGACTCCAGGACTTCACCGGGTCGTTCGTCGCATCGATGGGCGCCAACCATTCACGCCGGGTCAGCAGGGCGTACGAGTGAGCATGGGGCAGCAGCTCTTCACAGCGATCGAAGGGGAGCCACCACCCCCGCAGGTGATCGGGTGCCATCCATGGGGCCTCGACGACCGAGCGCCATGGAGAGGTCGCGGGGTAGAACAGACGGCCACGGAGAAGCGCGGCGCTTCGGAGCGGCTGCCACGCAGCGAGCGCGTTCGCGGCGGCAGGGTCCTTCGCCAGCGGGAGCTGGTGACGCCGGACCCTGGCCAGCTTCTTGTGGAGGCGATCCCGGGTTTGCGGGCCCACGAAGCAGTCGCCCGGATCCGGAGCAAGGTTCGGCACGTGCAAGTAGAACTTCACCGCGAGTTCCCAGTGGTGGCAGGTCGCTCCATCGCGGAACAAGAGGTCGAGCTCGCCCACCGTTCTCGTCCCCTCGCGGATCACCACGCCGCTCACCGCCTCACCGTGCCCCGCGATATGCACGACGAAGAAACGAAGGAGGTCCTCGAAGTAGGCGCCGAGTCGGATCCTCTCCCGCCCCCAGCTACCCGCGACGGCCCTCCGGAGCGGTCCTGGATCGGCGTCGAGAGCCACGAAGGACGGGAGCAGACCGGCCGGATCGAATCGCGGCACGGAGACAAGAGAGTCCTCGTCGACGAGGCCGGGAGCCGTCACCGCCCACCACAGGTCACGAACGACGCGGTTCCGAAGGGGCGGGGGCGAGGTCATGAAGTGGCACGGGCAACGGCGGCGACGTACCCAGCAAGATACCTCAGACGGTGGATCGCGAGCTTGCGCCGCCCTTGAATCGGTGGCCACCCCGCGCGCTGCTCTATCGTCCCTCGTAGAGCGAGCGCTCCAGCCCGTTGAGCTCGACCTCGGCATCGATCCGCGCGAGTTCGGCTCGAATCGCTTCCGTGTCATCCGGGGCGAGCCCGCCAGCGATGAGCTTCTCCGCGGTTTCGAGCTGCGCGGCGGCGTGGGCGCGCCGGACCTCGAGCTCGCGACCGCGAAGCTCGACCTCCTGGAGTCGACCCAGCCGGACGACGTCGTCGCTCTCGTACTCACCCTCGACGAAGGCCTTGCGCAGCTTTCGCTGGCCTTCGAGACGGTCGATCTCGAGGCCCGCGAGATCGAGCAGGACCTTCTCCTTCGCCGCGGACGAGAAGGGTGCCAGGCCATTCCCCACGAGCCGCTTCTCGAGCTGGAAGCGCTCCTCGGCGATGCCCAAGAGCGTCCGCCGCGCCTCAAGGGAAATAAGCAGTCGCTCCTCGACGAAGTCTCGACCGGCCACCACCGGACTCGCGAGCGACCTGAGCGGCTCACGCCCCGCGACGCGAATCTCCTCGGCGTCCATGCGCAGGAGGGCGAGCTGCTCTTCGGCTATCGCCTGATTCTCGCGCAGGGGCAGCACGCTCCAGCGCGGAGCGTACCCGGCCTCCACGCGGCGACGGGTCTTCGCCAACGCCTCCTTGGCCGCAGCCAATCGCTGCTCCTCCAGGGTGATCTTGATGGTCTGCGCCGCCAGGAGTCGCTCCACCACCTTGGAGTCGCGCGCCCGCTCGGCTGCCACCACGCCGGCGGCACCGGCCGTCATCGAGAAGAGGACGATCGCTGCGATACGAATGATGCGCGCAAAGCGAGGCCAGGCTCCGCTCCCTTCGTTTCCCGCCGCGATCCCCGGGGAATCGACCGCGACCAGGGCGAACGCAGTCGGGTCCGCATTCGGGTCCGCAATCTCGTCGTCATCATCGAGGCGAAAACGCTCGGAGCGACGCAAGGTCGTCACGGTTTGCCATTCGAGGAAGCGTGTGAACTCAGCGGAAGGGGCGTGCATGTCATTCATGGTGGGAAGGAGAAGTGGGGTTGGGGATGGAAGTCGTGTCGGGCTCGCCCCCGAGTGCGCGGGCCAGGGCTCCGCGTGCACGGTGAAGCCGCCCCTCGATGCCGCGCTCGGTCGTCTTCCGGGCCGTGGCCAGGACCCGCACGGAGAGGCCGTCGAAGTAGCGCTCTTCGAGGAGCAGGGCCTGTTCGGGCGGCAGACGAGCGAGCCCTGCCTGGATGCGGTGCGCCCTCTCGGCCCCCGCCATCCCGGTCCCCCCCACCCGGGCCACGGCGTGCTCCTCCACCAGAACGTCGTCCGCCCCGAGGCCAAGCTCGGTCAGCGTCGCCGACTCGATGGATCTCCTACGGAAGTAGTTGCGCAGGACGTTCAGCGCCACGGTGCGAAGCCACGCCCCCGGGGCGTCGGGCGGCATGCTTGCCTCCCAGGACCGCAGAGCCCGCAGCCAGACCTCCTGGGTGACATCCTCGGCCAGCATGCGCTCGCCGCCAACGCGGCGGGAGACCATGCCGTACAGCAAGGGCATCTCGCGACGATACAGTTCGATCCAGGTGGGTTCATCCATGGGGAGGTCGGCGCGAAGGGAACGCGCTACCATCAGGACACCCGACCCGGTCTTTCCCCACGGGTCCTTTGTCCTTTCTTCCGAAGCCATGATTCCCTCCAGTGGCCCAGCAGGTCCGTCGCGTCGCCTGACCCTTCTTCGAGTCGCCGCCCTCGTCACCTCCATCGGCGTCGCCGGTTTCCTGGTGATGAATGCGCAGAGGAGCGCCACTCGGGCCTCGGAGACGCCTGAGAACGGCCCGACTCAGGAAAGCTTGCTCCGGACCGCAGAAGATCCAGCACCGGCGTCCCAGGAGGCTCCCTCCAACCACTTCCTCTACTCGTCGAAGCTGCTCCAGACCGTGGACCTCGCTGAACCAGAAGTCGTCCAGAGGCCCGTCTTCCTCCCCTCCTCGAAGTCCGTCCCCATCGTCTTTCCGATCGAAGAGCAGCCGGTCACGGCCACGCTGCCCGGGGCAGCCGAGCAAGCCACGACCTCGGACACGATCCGTGAGGGCTCGTGACGTGATGGACTCCGTTCTCAGCGGCGCCCTGGCGCTCGCTCTGCTGGCGCTGATCTACCTTCCGCTCGAGCGGCTCTTTCCGGCCCACGAGCAGGCGATCCGGCGCAAGGAATGGGGCACGGATCTGCTCTTCTTCCTCGGTCAGCACTTCCTCTGGACGGCCCCCGTCGTCCTCGCGCTCGTCGCGGTGGGACGGTGGACCAACGAGCTACCGCTCGCGGGCGTCCGCCAGTCGGTGGGCGCATGGCCGCTCTGGCTTCAGATCCTGACCGTGGTCGTCCTCTGCGATGTCTGCATCTACTGGGCGCATCGCTGGAGCCACAGCAGCCCGTTCCTCTGGCGCTTCCACAGAGTCCACCACACGGCGGAACGGCTCGACTTCCTGGCCGCCTACCGCGAGCATCCCTTCGACAACCTCTTCACGCGCACCGTCGAGAACCTGCCGGCGATCCTCCTCGGCTTCCCGCTGGAGCTGATCGCCGGCTTCGCGCTGTTCCGCGGGCTCTGGGCGGTCTACATCCACTCGAACACGAGCCTCGACCCGGGCCCCCTGCGGTACTTGCTCGGCTCGCCGCGGCTTCATCACTGGCACCACGACGTCGGCCTGCACAGCCGCATCAATTTCGCGAACCTGAGCCCCTTGATGGACCTCGTCTTCGGCACCTACCACGACCCCGGACACATGCCCGGGCGCTATGGCGTGCATGCGAGGATCCGTCACGGCTACCTGGCCCAGCTGGTGGAGCCGATCCTGGGCTTCCGCATGCAGACGCCCGAGCGTTCACCCGTCCCGGCTCGAATCCCCGTCGTCCTCTCGGACGAGCTGCGTCTCCCGGATATGGCCGTAGTTCAGGACGCCTACGAAGAGTGAACCCCCGATCAGGTTGCCGAGGACCGCAGTCGCGATCGTCGTGATCGCTCCGCCCGCCGTCACGGGCGCCCCCGTGAAGGCCGCCACGAGGATCTCCGACGTTCCGGCGATCGAGTGGTGCAGCCCACCGAGTCCGATCAGGAAGGTCGTGACGTAGATAACGGCGATCTGACTGAAGTCAGGCAAGGTCGCGAGGATGAGCCAGCCGCCGAGCGCCATGAGCCAGCCCGCCAGCACGGCACTCATCAACGTCTCGGTCGCGGTGTAGTGCATCATGTGCTCGGCCACGCTCGCGTAGCCTTCCGCCGCTCCGATCACCCCGTCCGCCATCGCGATCAGCCCCGCACCCAGGGCACAGCCCACGAGGTTCCCGACCAGCACCGTCCCCCAGACCCGGAACAAGGACGTCACCGAACGCCGCCTGTCCAGCACCGGGTAGACGGCCAGCGCGGTGTGCTCCGTGAAGAGCTGCGTTCCACTGATCAAGCAGAGGACGAACCCGAGGGGATAGACGATCGCGAGCAAAATACGCTGCGGCACCGGACCTTCGGCTCCGAACAGAGTGGCCATCACGCCGACGGCCATCGCCGCGAAGCCCAGGATGGCCCCCGCAGAAATGGCAGACAGGAAGAGCGAGGCGAGCGGCCTGCCCGCCTGCTCCGTGCCCTCCTGGATCGCGTTCCTGAGGACGTCGTCGGGATGCCGAACCGACTGATCCGATCGCTTGAGCACCACCGGAATGAAACGGCTGTCCTCGCGCCCGCGTTCGATCTGGCGCTCGGTCTTCTCGTTCCCTGGGGCGGGGCCCAGCTCGTCGCTGGCACTGGTTGTGTCGGTCAAGGAAGGGACTCCACGAGCCATGGGAAAAAGGGGCCAGGGCGACATGCCCTGGCCCGGATGCGATTCTCCCGTGGATTCGCTCCATCCGTGGAACTCGATGCACTTCGTTGGGCGAGGCTGCCCGGCGACTCCAGGAATTGGGGGGCAACGCTCCAGGTTTCGGGGGCTATGCTCCCCGCCATGGGAATGAGAGCCAACCCGATTCGTTTCACGCTCGTGCCAGCGCTCGCGCTCGGAGCGGCCGGCGTGGCCGTGGCCCAGTCCTTCGGCGACGTCGATCCGGGCGTCGGCTGGGTCCTCGGGATCAACCTCGGCACCTACCCGACCTGGTGGATCGACAAGCGTCAGGCGAAGCGCAGCGGATTCCGGGTGCCGGAGTGGACGCTGCACCTCCTCTCGATGGTCGGCGGAGGTCCCGCGGCGGTGCTCGCGATGCGAACGCTGCGCCACAAGACGCGTAAACGCGTCTTCCAGATCCTGCACCCGCTCCTCGCCGCGCTGAATGTCGCGGCGCTGGGGTGGTGGTTGATGCAGTGAGCGGTCTATAGACGCGTCAGCACCTCGACCATCCGCTCCAGCACCTCCGCGTCCCCCGGTCGGCCGAAGTTCCTGAGCACCACCTCCTTCACGAAGAGGTGAATGAGGTAGCGCACGCGCTGGGCCTCGACGTCCGACACCGCGAGGAAGTCGCGGTGGGATTCGTTGAACTCCCACCGTCCGCCGACGAAGCGCGAGCGCCACGACTCGCCGGGCGCTGCCACCGGATGCGGCTCGGGGATCCCCTGGATGCGCGCGCTGATGTCCGGCGGCGTGACGGTCACCGAGCACTGCGCCTCGCAGCCAAAGGCGTCCGCGCCCTCGCCCGTTCGCGCGGAGACGACGATCGACCCGCGCGTCTCCTCGGGCAGGCGGTCGGGCGCCTTGAACGTCACCTGGCTCCCCTCGTGGGCGTCGAGTTGCCCCACGCCTTCGACTCTCCAGCGGTACTCGATCTCGCCCTCCGGCGTTCGGCCGTCCGCGTCCAGCGCCGTCACCGAGAGCTGCCGTTCCTCTGAAGCGGTCAGCCTGATGCGCGCGGGCCGCAGCTTGATGCTCGCGAGCGGTCCGGGAGGAAAGAGATGCTGGGGCTCCGGCGCCTCGCCGGACGAGGAGGCAGGCGACTTCCCGGAGGCTGAGCCCGCGCTCGACCCACCGAGATCCGTGGAGCCTGCTGACTTGCGCGCTGCGCCCGCGCTTTCGCTCGCTCCCTCCTCGGTCGACGGCAACTCCCCCACCGACGGGGGCCTCGCTTCGCGGGATTCGTCGATCGGTGTCGGCGGGTTCGAGCCCACACCCACGCCCTCGGGATCATCGCCCTCCCCGGCTGATTCCGCCGCTCCGTCGAGCCACGACGCCAGCCCCGCGCCGCTCGCCGTCCCGGCGCCGGCGCCATCGCCCCGAAGCGACGCCTGCACATCGAAGAAGTCGTAGTCCGGCAGCGCCTCCGCCACCGACGCGAACGCCTTGCGGATCTGCCTCGCCACCTGCTGGTTCCGCAGCGCCGCCCGCCGCTCCGACTCCGACTCCACCCGCAGGGCGAGATCGGACTCCAGCTTCGAGAGCTGCGCCAGGAACGCCGCCACCGGCTCGTCGTAGCTGAACCCTCGCCGACTCGCGGGCGCCACGTGCAGGTCCGGGAAGTCGATCACGCCCTCGAAGCGCCCGCTCGTCCACGGCTTCCGCAGCGCGTCGACTCCATCGATCTCGGCGATGTCGTCGAGCACCACCGTTCCGCCGCAGCTCAGCACCACGGTGCCGCGGCGGTCCTCCTCCGGCGAGATGAGGTAGAGCTCCAGGCGCGCGCTCTCGTAGCCCGGCACCTCCAGCTCCGAGAGCCCCTCGATAGGCCGACCGAGATAGGGCTGCGGCTGAACGAGGAACTCCTTCCGCGCACGACCGCGCGAAATGCGATCGCGGATCCGCACGGTGGCCCGCCGGTCGAGCAGCTGCCCGCGCAGCTCGGTCGCCAGGAACGCCTGAAGGCGCGCGGGCTTGATCTTGTTGAGCACCGTCTCGTGGAGCTGTCGGATGGTTACCTCCGTGAACGTATCGGTCTCGTCGAGGCGGCGCGAGCGGCTCGCAAAGACCTCGCCCTGCTCGCGCTCTTCCTGCATGCGCAGGACGTAGGTGGCCTCGCCGCCGACGCGGCTGCGCATCTCCAGCACCTCGCCGACGCTCCAGAAGCCGATCAGACCGATGCCGTACTTGCCGAGGATCAGCTCCTCGCGCCGCTGCGACGGCGTGAGGTCGCGCTTGTGGCTGTGCCCGATGGTCTGCGCGATCCGGCGCAGCGCCTCGGACCGATCGAGGTCGGGGAACACGCCGGCGCCGTCGTCCCAGATCGAAAGCGCGCGTCGGCCGCGGTCGTTGAACCACTGGATCTCGATCCGGCGGGCCCCGGCGTCGAGCGAGTTCTGCACGAGTTCGGCGAGCGCCTTGCGGGGATCCGACTGACTGCGCGCCAGGAGACGAATGAGGTCGAAGGGGTCCTGGGGACGCAGCTTGACGCGCCGCGAACCTTCCCCGGCGGAAGACTTCTTCGATCCGGCCTTGCGTGAGGACGATGCCATGGGCGCGCATCGTACCCGGCGCGCCCGATGGCGTCAGCGTCAGCGGGCCAGCAGCTCGGCCAGCGCCTCGGCGGTCACCACGGGCGCCTTGCAGGCGAACCCCTCGCAAACGTAGGCCGCCACGCCGCCCGCTGGTGCGATCTGGGACTCGGTGTAGGGCGCGACCTTGGCCAGCGCCTCGCCGCGCGCCCCGGGCACCTTCAGGATCACCACGTCGTTCGGCGCGTACCGCTGCGCCAGAAGCCGCAGCATCCCCTGCGTCTCCAGGGACTCGGGCGACCCGACGACCACGATCTCGCGCGATCTCGACGTCACGAAGTCCACGGCCGCCAGCATCTGCGTGAAGCTGCTCGGGCGCTGCTCGACGACGAGGCTCCCGGCCCGGATCGTCAGGATCGCTCGCTTCTCGTACGACATCTCGCCTGTCATCCGCGCGAGCCGCAGGAGCTCCGTCGCCATGACCGAGTTCCCGGAAGGACGCGCGCCGTCGTAGAAGTCCTTGGACCGCACGATGAGCGCCTCGCCGTCGTCGGGGCCCAGGAAGAACCCGCCGTGCTCGTCATCCCAGAAGTGTTCCAGCGCGGTGTCGGCGATCTCGCGAGCGAGCGCCAGATCCGCGGGATCGTGCGTCGCCTCGAACAGCGCAAGGAAGCCCATCAGCGCGAACGCGTGGTCCTCGAGCATGCCCTGGAGCCCGGCTTCACCGCCGCGCCAGCGCTTGAGCAGGCGGCCCTCTTTCGTCAGGAGATTCGCGCGCAGAAAAGCCGCCGCGCGCTCCGCGTGGCCGACCAGCGCCGCGTCGCCGAAGGCGGCGCCCGCCTCGGCGAAGGCCGCGATCATCAGCCCGTTCCAGTCGGTCAGGACCTTGTCGTCCTTCAGCGGATGAGCGCGCGCCTCGCGTGATGCAAACAGCTTCTGGCGCAGCGGCTCCCAGCGCTCGCGCTCCGCGTCCGTCAGCAACGACTCGAGGTGCGGGATGTTGCGCCCCGTCGTCTTGCCGGTCGCCTCGTCGCGGAAGTTGCCGGGCTCGGTCATCCGGAACCGCTCGATCACCCACGCGGCATCGTCCTCCGCGAGCAGCGCGCGCACCTCGGGAAGGGTCCAGAGGTAGAAGAGCCCTTCCTCGCCCTCGCTGTCCGCGTCCTCGGCCGAATAGAAGCCGCCGCCGGGGGACGTCATGTCCCGCGCGACGTAGGTCAGGATCTCGCGCGCCGCGCGCTCGAACGCCGCGTCCTTCGTCACCCTCCAGGCGTCGACGTAGGCCAGCGCGCAGAGCGCCTGGTCGTAGAGCATCTTCTCGAAGTGCGGCGCGAGCCATTCAGGATCGGTCGAATAGCGATGAATGCCGAGTCCGACGTGGTCGAAAATACCGCCCATGCGCCAGGCGCGCAGGGTCTTCTCCACCATCACCAGGCTTTGGCCCTCGGCGTCGTTCGCATGCCGGCCCAGGAGGAAGCGAAGCTCGTGCGGCACGGGGAACTTTCGACTGCTGCCGAAGCCGCCGCGCTTCGCGTCGAAGGTCACGCGAAGCTCCTCTTCCGCGCGCGCGAGCACCTCCTCGCCAAGCATGTCGCCCGCGGGACCGCCGCTCATCTGGGCGAGCTGCTCCGTGATCCCGTTGGCCGAAGCGAGCACATCGTCGCGGCGCTCTCTCCAGGCCTGGGAGAGTCCGGGCACGAGCTGCTTCATGCCAGCGCGCTGCCCCAGCTGATCCTTCGGGAAGTAGGTGCCCGCGAAGAACGGTTTCTTCCCGGGCGTCATGACGATGGTCATCGGCCAGCCGCCGCTGCCGGTCAGCGCCTGGGTCACCGTCATGTAGAGCTGGTCGATATCGGGCCGCTCCTCGCGGTCGACCTTGATGCACACGAATGCTTCGTTCATGAGCTTCGCGACCTCTGCGTCTTCGAAGCTCTCGTGCTCCATCACGTGGCACCAGTGGCACGTGGAGTAGCCGATCGAGAGAAACACGGGCACGTCGCGCTCCGCGGCCAGCTCGAACGCCTCGGGCCCCCACTCGTGCCAGTCCACCGGATTTCGGGCGTGCTGTAGCAGGTAGGGGCTCTTCGAAAAGACAAGCCGATTGAACTCAGGCCCCCCATCGGCCGGCAGCCTGGCGATCACCTCGGGCGGCGGAAGCGGCTGGCGCTCGCCCTCCATCGAAAACGGAAGGGAACCGGACATCAGGAGGGCGAGGGCGAGGATCAACGGGCGGAGAACTCGGTGAGCTTCTTGATGAGGTAGGGCGGCGTCACGACGCCGGAGTAGCCGTCGAGAAACTTCCCGTCGGCGTCGGCAAACAGCACGAACGGAAGCATCATCGCGTCCTCCAGCTGCTGAGCGAGGCCGATGACCTCCTCTTCGGGATCGTCGCAGTCGGAAGCGACGGCGATGTAATGCTCCTGAAGAAGCGGAGCCACGTCAGGACGCGGAATGACAGCCTGCACCAGGCTGCGGCACTGGCCTCATTGCTCGCGCCCGAACTCGATGAAGATCCGCTTGCCATCTCGGGCAGCGGCCGCCTTGGCCTCGGCCATGGACGTGTACCACTGCAGGGCGCCGTGGTCGTCGAAGTGGGGGTGGGTCGACTTGGTCATGGGACCAAGTTAGATCAGGCAGCGCGGCCTTGCGCGTGAAATCCGCGCTCAAGGGGCGGCGAAGGCTCGAAGCCGCTCGGCCTCCGCGACCAGACGGGCCGCCACCTCCTCGCCGAAGGTCGAAGTGAGTTCCGCCTCCCGGGCGACCACCGCCGCGTAGAGCGCGTTCGCCTTCCCGGCGTAGATCGGGGCGTAGTCGGCGCGTTCCCGCGCGTAGTCCGCCACGTTGGCTCCGCGATCGGCCAGCTTGATCGCGAGCGCCTCGGGGGATTTGACCGCGAAGGCCGCCAGGTACTCCCCCTTCTTCTGCTTGCGCTCGTCGAACGTCATCTCGTCGACGAACCGGGCCACGCGCGATCCGAACAGCCGTTCGATCTCCTTGCGGCTGACCTCGGTGTCCTCGACCGCGTCATGGAGCAGCGCGGCGGCGATGACCTCTTCATCCAGAACTCCGAAGTCGCCGAGGCGCTTGGCCACCTCGACCGTGTGGAAAACGTACGGCACGCCGGAGACCTCGCGGATCTGTCCGCGGTGGGCCTCCGACGCGCACGCGAGCGCTCGCTCGGTCAAGCTGGGATCTTGCATGGGCATATTCTGCCCCGGAAGGTCCCGGCCGACGCAATCGAATCAGGGAACCGGGACGCCGTCGATCGTGAACGTACCGCCGTCGTTGAAGTTGTCGGCCCCGACGGGCGAGTTGTTGCCCGTGATCGCGCTGAGCGTCACGGTCATCACACCCGTGGCAGAGTTCCACAGACCACCGCCTTCGTTGGCGGCCGAGTTCGTGAGGATCGCGCTACGATCGATGGTCACGGTGCCGGCACCGGTGAGGTGGAAGCCGCCGCCGTTGCCCGGGCTGGATCCGGTCGAGTTGTTGGTGAGAGCGACGCGACGAAGGATCGTATCCCCGACGTTCGACTCGATGCCGCCGCCGGCGCGGTTGGAGTCGTTGAAGGTCAGTCGCGTGCTGTCGACGTTGAGCGTGCCGCCATTGTTGAGAATGCCGCCGCCGGAGCCGGCCGTCCCGACCGCCGAGTTGTTCGCCACGAGGCCGCGCATGACGAACATCGCTCCGCCGTCGTTGAAGAGGCCGCCGCCGCCCTGGTCCGCGTCGTTGCCCGAGGCGATGTTGCCGCTGACGAGCGTGTCGCTGATGGTCATGGTCCCTACACCCGAGTTCCAGAGGCCACCGCCTTCGGCCGTCGCCACGTTGTCACGGAACTCCGAGAGCTGCACGGTCACCTCGCCGGCACCCGAAAGGTGAAGGCCGCCGCCGTTGCCGGGCGAGGCGCCCGTCATGTTCCGCTCGAAGATGCTCGTCGAGATGAGGGTCATGCCCTCGACGATCTCGATGCCGCCGCCGGCGCGGTTGGAGTCGTTGTCGCGGACGCGCGTCAGGCTGACGGCGAGCGTGCCTGCGTTGTTGAAGAGGCCACCGCCCGAGCCCGAGCCTTCGGTCGCGGTGTTCTCGCGAATGTCGCACAGGTCGACGGTCATGCTGCCGCCGTCGTTGAAGAGGCCGCCGCCACCGTTCGTGGCGTCCGTTCCGAGGGCCTCGTTGCCGATGGCCTCACAGAAGCTGAAGCTCATGATGCCTGTACTCGAGTTCCACGCGCCGCCGCCCTCGGAGGAGGCGGAGTTGCCGCGCATCTCCGTGGATTCGAAGATGACCTTGCCGGCGCCCGTGAGGTGAAGACCCCCACCGTTGCCGGGCATCGGGCCCGTCATGTTGTCCAGGAGGAGCGAGTCGGAGACGTTGGTGATGCCTTCATTGCACTCGATGCCACCGCCGGCGCGCGTCGCCGTGCAGTTGCGAATGGTCGTGCCGCGGACCCAGAGGAGGCCGCCGGTGTTCGAGGCGCCGCCGCCCGACGCGCCAGCTCCGGTCGCGCTGCAGTCGAAGATCTCGCATCCGTCGAGCGCGAGGAGCCCGCCGTTGCGCGCCGCGCCGCCGTTCTCCGAAACGACCGCGCCGCCGGTAAGCTTGACATTGCGAATACGAGTGCGGTAGCGGTACGGACTATCGATCACGCGGTCCGCTCCCATTCCATCGATGGTGGCGCCGTTGCCTTCGACGACGATGTTGCCGCGGAAGTCGAGGTCACCCGTCGCCGCGAATTCTTCGCCGGCTCCCAGAAGCGTCAGCTGATAGAGAGCGTTCGATTGGAGGATGATCGTCACCTGGTCGGCGGTGGCGTTGGCCTCCTGGACGGCGGCGCGGAGCGACGTCGCACCCAAAGCGTCCTGTGCCATTCCGTCACCGGGGTTGGCATCGACGGTATCGGTCGTGGTGTTGACGATGAACGTGGTCTGGGCGCTGGCGAGCGCCGGAAGCGCCAATGCTGGTGCGAGCAGGGAGAAGAAGCGGTGATTCATGTTTGGAAGAGGAAGGAGGTCGGGAGATGAAGGCTCAGGCGTCCTCCGCCTGGCTCTTCCGTTACGCCGGTACTCCGAGCACGGATCTCTGAATTCTGGAATCACCCGGGACCACCCGGGTTCTCCCCATGGGGCATCCACCTACTTGGGAGTTGAGATCCGCGGCGAAACGCGCATGATCCTCGCTCTCCGCAATCCGCTCTCCGCTCTTCCCCGCCGACCCATGCATCAAGCCAAGGCCTACTCGGTCGCCAGCGCTACCGCTCCTTTCGAACCCACCTCGATCCCCCGCCGCGCCGCGACCGCGCGCGATGTGCAGATCGAGATCCTCTTCTGCGGTGTCTGCCACTCCGACCTGCACACCGTGCGTGACGAGTGGGCAGAGTTCATGCCCACCGTCTACCCCTGCATCCCCGGTCACGAGATCATCGGCCGGGTCACGGGCGTCGGCTCCGACGTCAAGGACCACAAGGAAGGCGACATCGTCGGCGTCGGCTGCCTCGTCGGCTCCGACGGCGACTGTCCGAAGTGCAAGGCGGACCTGGAGCAACTCTGCGCCAACCAGGTCATGACCTACAACGCGCCCGATGCGCACGGAACGGCGCCGGTCACCTACGGCGGCTACTCCGACAGCATCGTGGTCGACGAGCACTTCGTGCTGAAGATCCCCGACGGCCTCGACCTCGCAGGCACCGCGCCTCTTCTGTGCGCGGGCATCACGACGTATTCGCCGCTGAAGCGCGCGGGCGTTGGCAAGGGGTCGAAGGTCGGCATCGTCGGCCTCGGCGGGCTCGGCCACATGGGCGTCAAGATCGCGGCCGCCATGGGTGCGCACGTGGTCGTGTTCACGACGTCGCCCTCCAAGGTCGAGGACGCGAAGCGCCTCGGAGCCCACGAGGTCGTGCTCTCGACCGATCCAGCGCAGATGGAGAAGCACCTCGACACCTTCGACTTCATCCTCGACTGCGTGTCGGCGAACCATGACATGAACCAGTACCTCGCTCAGCTTCGACACGACGGCGAGATCACGCTGGTCGGCGCGCCCGACAAGCCGCTTCCCATCGCGGCGTTCGGCCTGATCTTCGGGCGGAAGAAGCTCTCGGGATCGCTCATCGGGGGTATCGCCGAGACGCAGGAGATGCTCGAGTTCTGCGGCCAGCACGGCATCACCTCGGACGTCGAGGTCATCAAGATCCAGGACCTGAACGAGGCGTACGAGCGACTCGTCAAGTCGGACGTGAAGTACCGCTTCTGCATCGACATGAGCTCTCTCAAGGGATGAGCGCAACGCTCTCATGAAAAGCTCACAGTGCGATTGACGGCACCGTTTCGCTCTGGTGGTCGAGCCCTGAGGCTCTTCGATCCAACCCCTTGGAGATCACCACATGCAATCACCGTTCCTCATCGTCCCGCTCCTCTCGATGGCTGGCTCCCCCGAGCCAGCCGTCCCGGTCCCCACGGTCCTTCAGGGGCCGGTCGGAGGCCAGGGTGGCCGTCCGTTCGCACCACTTGTCGAAGGTCGCTCCCTCGACGGCTCCGGTAACCACCCAGACGACCCACTGCGCGGCTCGACGTTCATCCCGCTCCGTCGATTGACCTCGACCGGCTACGCGGATGGAGCCGATGCACCTGCGGGCGCGAGGCGCCCGAGCGCGCGCTTCATCAGCAACGGCGTGCTCGCCCAGACCGAGAGCGTCCCCGCTCCGAGCGGCATCAGCGATCTCTTCTGGCAATGGGGCCAGTTCCTCGACCACGACCTCACCGAGACCCCGATCGAGGACCCCGCGGAATCGTTCCCCATCGCCGTCCCCCTGGGCGACCTCTGGTTCGACCCGGCGAGCATCGGCGGGATGGAGATCCCCCTGAGTCGATCGTTCCCGCTGTACGTCGACGGTGTGCGCCAGCAGATCAACGCGATCACCGCGTGGATCGACGGCAGCCAGGTCTATGGCTCCGATGCCGAGCGCGCAGAGGCGCTCCGTACGAACGACGGCACCGGGAGGCTGAAGGTCTCCAGCGGTGACCTCTTGCCGTTCAACGTCGACGGTTTCCACAACGCGCCCTCGGACCTTGCTCCGAACTTCTTCCTCGCCGGAGACATTCGGGCGAACGAACAGGTGGGACTGACCGCCATGCACACGCTCTTCGTGCGTGAGCACAACCACTGGGCGGACAGGATCGCCGAAGAGGACCGGCAGTGGCGGATGAGCCAGATGCAGGGCGGGGGCCAGAGCGGGGGCCTGAACGAAGGGCACGGCGGGAACGGCGGCGGCGGCAACGGCCGAGCCCTGACCCGGGACGGGTTCCGCGCTGGCTCTGCGCCCGCGCTGACCGGCGACCAGATCTACGAGCTCGCCCGAGCCATCGTTTCAGCTGAGCTCCAGATCATCACCTACCGCGAATGGCTTCCCCTCCTGCTGGGGGCGAGCGCTCCGGGTCTGGATTCGGTCTACCGACCGGAGCTCGACGGCACCATCTCGAACGAGTTCGCCACCGCGGCGTTCCGTATCGGCCACACCATGCTCTCTTCGAACCTGGAGCGACTCGACCGGCGCGGAAGGACGATTCCAGAGGGTCACCTCTCCCTGGCGGACGCGTTCTTCGCGCCCCAGGAGATCGTCGCCACCGGCATCGATCCGGTCCTGCGCGGCCTCAGCGCCTCGCCCGCCGAAGCGCTCGACATGATGCTGATCGACGAGGTGCGCAACCTGCTGTTCGGTCCGCCGGGATCCGGTGGACTGGACCTGGGAGCGCTGAACCTCCAGCGGGGAAGGGATCATGGTCTGGCGAGCTACTGCCAGGCACGGCGAGACCTCGGGCTCGGCGCGCCTGCGAGCTTCGCGGACATGTCCTCCAGCCCGACGATTCTCGAGCGACTCTCGGGCGTCGCGCGGAACCCCGAAGACCTCGACCTCTGGGTCGGCGCGCTGGCCGAGGATCCACTCGACGGTGCCCTCGTCGGTGAGACCTTCCACACGATCCTGAGTGAACAGTTCCTGGCACTGCGCGACGGAGACCGACTCTGGTACTCGCGCCAGCTTCCGCCGCCGCTCGTGCAGCTCGCCGAGCAGCAGTCGCTATCCCATATCCTGGAGCGGAACTCAGGGCTCCGCGGAAGCTACGTGCGGACGCCCTTCCTCGCAGATGAGTAGGGGCCGTCCGGCCGTTTCCGGTTCATGGACGAAGGCGCGCTCGGGTCACGGCCTCTCCAGCGTGATGAGACCGAGATCTCGACGCTCGCCTTCGCCCATGACGGGATTCAGTTCCAGCCGACGCTCCTTCCTTCCTTTCGAGCGTAGAACTGCCGTGAGCGACACTCCATCGAGCACGGCGAGATCGAAGCCCTCGGACTCACTGAACGCAGCGGTCGCCAGGCGAGTGCCAGCCCTGTCGACGATCTCCACGGTCCCCTCGATCGGTTGGCCAGCCTCGTCGCATGGGCGTCCCATCAGAACGCCGCGCGGCACGTCGGTATCTGGGACGACGATGTGAAGAGGTCCCTCCGCTGGTGAAACGTTCTCCAACACCATGGCTGGAGAGAGGTACCAGGAATCCGGCGCCATGACCTGCACTTCGAACGAGGTCCCGTAGTCGGTGTCGAACGAAAAGGCCCCGCTTGGGTCGACCTGACCCACGCGCCAGCTGTCGAGAGGTACACCCTCCCGGAGGGAGCGGGCTTTCACGCTCCAGCTGCTCAGTGGTTCGCCGCCCTCGGACCGCAAGGTGCCGGCGAATCGCGCCGGAACCTCCAGGATCCGATCCCAGCGAACGGTTTGCCCGTCAAGGAACTCCACGGTCTCGATGAAGTAGGTCGCACCGCTGGGATCTTGCACGGAGATCTCGACCTTGCCGGGACCGAGGCCGCGCAGTTCGAATTCGCCGGATTCATCCGAACGGGCCACCATCCAGGCCATGGGTGAGAACGGCTGACTCAGGACTTCGAGCTTGATCCCGACCGCTGGTTCACCGTCCGGCATGCGGAAGCGGCCCGTCAGTGCGCCGCCCTGGCTCAACCGGAAGACGATCTCGTGATGTCCGCGGTCCGCCACGTTCGCATCCTGAACGACGAGCGAGGAATCCACGGCGCGCGCGCTCAACTGTACGGGCCCCACGGCGACGTCGGCGAACTCGAAGAGCCCGTCGGAGCCGGTGACCCGGTGCATGGAACCGGGGACCCAGCGGCCCGGCTCGGCCGTCTCCTGATAGGCCTCGGTCCAGAAGGCAGGGGTCAGCGCCACCATGGCGCCCTCGATCGGGGCTCCAACGAAGTCACTGACGATCCCGAAGACCCGTCCTCTCCTGGCAACCAGAACGAGTTCGACCTCGGTACCCCCCAGAGCTGAGGTCATACGCAGGTTCGTGGTCGAACTGGGTGCGAAGCCAGGCTTCGACGCCGAGACGTTGCGCTCCGCCTCGACGTACTTGATCTCGAAGCGGCCATCCTGATCGGAGTACCCCGCCACGGTGCCCTGCCACTCCGGCGCTCCCGTGCTTTCGTGCAAGAGAATCGCAGCCCCCGAAACGGGCTGCCCTGACTCATCGACAACGCGTCCTCGAACACGCTCTGCTTCGTCCACGAGGAATTCGAGCTCCACGGATTCACCGGCCGCGAGGCGAATCATGGCGTGTGGACGACTGTAGCCATCCGTTCCTACTCGGCCAGCTTCGACCGCAAACTCTCCCGCGGGCACCTCTTCGAGCCGTGCGATCCCGTCCCGATCCGTCTCGCAGGTCTGGCGCTTGGACCAAAGGACGCCTTGATCGAAACGAATGGTGTTTACCTCGACGCCTACAGCAGGCAGCCCCGTCCCGGCTTCGTGCACGCGCACTCGAATCGTTCCAACGTTCTCCGCGTCGGCGTCACTCAGCTCGGGCGGCGTGGCGGTTGCGAGCGGTTCGGAAGCTGGCGCGAGCTCAACGCGATCGCCTGGCGACCGCGCGCGTCCCATCGCGGAGAGGTCCTGCTCCAGGACGGCGACATCAACCAGATTCACGGCAGCCGCAGGGGCGGAGGCGGTTGGCCTGCCCGATGGACCGAGGTCCACGCCGCGACGCAGGGTCAACACCGCGGTCAGCGCGACAAGAGTTACAGCCACCGCCACGATCGATTTCTTCATGATAAGTCCGCCGAGGGAAGCGAGCACACCCGCCGCGCGACCCTCGAAGTAAGAGAGTTCATCGCCCTCGAGACGATCCGCGATGCGACGATGGATGCGCGTCAGGCGCGCCGACACGACGTTCGGTGTGAGGCCGAGGGTGCTAGCGATCGCGGCTGGCGTCAGGCCCGCCGCGTGACGCAGAGCGATCAGTTCACGGTCCTGCTGCTTGAGGTCCGCCACGATCGAAGCGAGCCTCTGCTCGAGCTCCTTCCGCTGAATCAGCTTCGTTGGGTCGAGGTCCAGGGCTTCTTCCCGGGCCACGGCACGCTCGCGGAACTCCCTCCGCGCCTCGGAACGTCGGCGCATACCCACCTTTCTCCGAAGGACCGTACCGAGCCAGCCGCGAAGCACCCCTCGATCGCCCGAGGGAAGAGTGCTCCCCGCCGCTAGCAGCGTCTCCTGAACCGCATCATCGGCCGCCTGGTCATCGCAGCCGAGGTACAGGGCAAGCCCGCGAAGCCACCCCGCCTCGCCCCAAAGGGCCGCGAGGTCAGCGGCGTGAAGGTCGCGCGCATTCTTGAATCCCGAGTCGCTCATCTACCCGATACTTGCCGCCACCCCGGATCTCTGACGCGCAAGTCGGGATTTATTCGCGAGCGATCCGAGGACCGCCGACGGGCTCCGCCACCACGGACTACACGAAGGACAGCGAGACCGCGTCCGTGAAGTTCGAGGTTGCCTGGCCCGCCACGGAGTCCCGGAACCACGATTGGAAGTTCCAGGTCTGTCCGGCCATCGCGGAGACGAGTCCGGTCGGCGTCGGCATCTGGTTCAGGTCGAGGGTGAGCGCGAACTGTCCGCCCGCGCCGGAATCCAGGATCTGTCCCGGGCCGACGTAGCGGCCGATCGCTCCGCCGAGGCAAAGGTTGCCCTGGCTTCCCGACGGCTGCGCCACGAAGCCCTGGTTCTGACTCGCGAGGAAGAAACCGAAGGCACTCGTCGGCATGTTGTTCGCGGTGAGCATCAGGTCGTTCTGTGCGACGGTGCGGCTGCCGAAGGCGGCGACCGCGGCCTTGCGCCCCGTGCTGTTGAGCTCGGCGGTGCAGTAGCTGACGCCCTCGCGCCAGCCGTCACCCGTGGAGAGCGAGACGGCTCGACTCTCGCCGAGATGGAAATACATGTGCGCGCCGCGGACCCACCAGAAGGTTCCGTTGACCCCGGCCGAGGTGGCCGCCCAGCCCCACGTGGCCCAGGCGATCGGCGTGCGACCGACGATCGAAACGAAGTAGCGGGTGTGGGCGTCGAAGGTCAAGGGCGTCACGAGATCCACCTCGAAGCGCCAGAGTCCGCCTCCCGCGGGCGCGGCGCTGAAGTTCGTGTAGATCTCCTCGCTGATGGCATGGGCTCCGGGCCGGAAGAGATCGGGCTGAACCGCGAAGGTGTTCGGGTCCTGGTGGTGGAACGAGATTTCGAAGCCGAGCGAGGGCGCGAACTCCCCATACCAGCGCAACTTCGTGATCGTCGCGTCGACGGCGAACTCGAAGTCCTCCCAGCAGATCGCGTCGGAGTCGAGGTCGTTCTGGCCCGACGGATCGATCCACAGCTGGGAGTCGCGCAAGAGGCCGCTGGGGTTCAAGGGCTGCTCGTACGAGTAGGCCTGGGAGAATGCAACGGGCGCGCCGAGCGCAACGGCGACGAGGGTGGGGATCAGCTTGTTCATGGCGAAGTCGAGACTCCGCTCGTCTCCGACCCTCGTCAAGTGACATCCGACGCACCGGAATGACTCCGCTGCAATGCGTCTCAGGCAGCTCTTCTACGCCGTTCGCACGGCCCGTTGCCCCGATTCTGGATATCCTCCACGATCCGCTCTCCGTCCCTCTCCCCCTCCCACCCGGAAGATCTTCCCATGACCCATCGGACCCATCCCATGCAGAGGGCGCTCCTCGGCCTCTTGGTGCTGATCGGCAGCGAGGTGTTGGCTTTCGGCTCCGACCGCCCGAACATCATCCTCGTGGTCACCGACGACCAGGGATACGGGCCCGTCGGGCGGCACGGGCATCCCTGGATCGAGACTCCACATCTCGATGCGCTGCATGATCGGAGCGTTCGCTTCGAACGCTTTCTCGTCAGTCCCACGTGCGCACCCACTCGCTCCGCGCTGATGACCGGGCGGCATCCGATGCGCAACGGCGTGACGCACACGATCCTCGAACGCGAGCGGATGACGCTGGAGGCGACGACGCTGCCCGAGTTACTGAAGGGGGCCGGGTACACGTCGGCGATCTTCGGCAAGTGGCATCTCGGCGACGAGGATCCCTACCAGCCGCAGAATCGCGGGTTCGACGAGGTTTTCATCCACGGCGCCGGAGGGATCGGTCAGGCGTACCGGTGCAGCTGCGCCGACGCGCCTGGCAACCTCTACTTCGACCCCGTGATTCGGTACAACGGCGCGTTCGTTCAGACCCGCGGGTTCTGCACCGACGTGTTCTTCTCAGCGGCGCTCGACTGGATCGAGGAGGCCAAGGAGAGCGAGACGCCCTTCTTCGCTTATATCGCCACCAACGCGCCGCACGGCCCCTTCATCGCGCCTCCGGAGAGCCGCGCGCGCTTCGAGGCCATGGGCTTTTCGAAGGAGACCGCTGGCTTCTACGGGATGATCGAGAACATCGATCAGAACATGGGCCGGCTCGCCGACCGGCTCGCGGCGTGGGACCTGACCGGCGACACCGTCGTGATCTTCATGTCCGACAACGGCATGACCGGCGCTGGCGCGGGCTCGGGTATACTGGGGCGGACCGCCGAAGGCGCGGAGCTAGCCATGGACAACGCCGGAATGCGTGGACTGAAGGGTTCCGCGGACGAAGGCGGCGTGCGCGTGCCGCTCTTCGTTTCCTGGGAAGGGCACTTCGAGCCGGGAAGACAGGTCGACGAGGTCTGCGCGCACATCGACCTGCTGCCGACCCTCGCCCAGATCGCTGGAGTGGACGCAATGGAGGACTCCTACCCGGCCGCGCAGGTCGAGGGTCGTAGCCTGCTGCCGCTCCTTTCAGCCGATCAGACGGTGACCTGGCCGGACCGCTACCTGTTCACCCACCAGGGCCGCTGGCCGACCGGCACGGATCCCAACGAGCACAAGTTCAAGGGCTACGCGGTTCGCTCCGCGCGCTTCCGCTTCGTGAATGGCGACGCGCTGTACGACATGCTGGCCGATCCCGGACAGAAGGAGAACGTCCTCGACCAGCATCCTGAGGTGGTCGCCGACATGCGCGCTGCCTACGACGCGTGGTGGGCGAAGACGGTGCCCATGATGGTGAACGAGAGCGCGCCGCTCTCGAAGACGCGGCCGTTTCACCTCGCCCATGAAGCCCAGCTGGCGCAGGGCGGGATCCCCGAGTGGCGCGCTTCGATGCCGGACCGCTCGGAGGACGCCGTGCAGCTCGTGGGCAGGACCCAGCACGTGATGGTCCCCGAAGTCGAGGGAGAGAGCGGCTGGCGATTCGAGGACGGCGTGCTCACGGCGTCGCCCGGCTGGGACAGCGTCATCACCCCCGAAAGCTATCAGGACTTCCGCATGCACGTGGAATTCAACGTGAATGACGCGCCCGGGAAGGATCACGAGGCCAACGGCAACTCAGGCGTGTACATCCAGCAGCGCTACGAGCTGCAGATCCTGAATTCCTTCGGGATCTCCGAGGCGGACTACCAGGCCTCCGACTGCGGCAGCCTCTATCGGCTCAAGAAGCCCGATCGCCTGGCCTGCAGGCCGGCCGGTGAATGGCAGTCCTTCGACATCCTCTTCCGCGCCGCACGCTTCGCCCCCGCCAGCGTAGGAGGCGAGACGAAGACAGAAGACGCACGCATACGGTGCTCCACAACGGCGCGCTGATCCATACGACGTCGCCATCGAGCGCAAGACCGGCGCGGGTCAGCCCGAGGGTCCCGAGCCGCGCCCGGTCAAGCTGCAAGGCCACCACAACGAGGTACGTTTTCGCAACGTCTGGATCGAGCGCCTCGACCTCGACTGAAAGCTCATCCTTTGCGCGACTTCAGGAAGGCTTCCATGAAGCCGTCCAGGTCGCCGTCCAGGATGCGCTGCACGTTGCTCTCCTCGACGTTGGTCCGGTGATCCTTCACCATCTGGTAGGGGTTGAGCACGTAGGAGCGAATCTGGCTGCCCCACGCGATCTCGCCCTTCTCGCCGTAGAGCTTCGCCATCTCGGCGTCGCGCTTGGATTCCTCCAGCGCGAGTAGCTTGGCTTTTAGCAGGCTCCACGCGGTCGCGCGGTTCTTGTGCTGGCTCCGCTCGTTCTGGCAGCGTACGACGATGCCCGTGGGGAGGTGCGTCAGGCGGACCGCGGACTCCGTCTTGTTGACGTGCTGGCCGCCCGCGCCGCCCGCGCGCATCGTGTCGATCTTGACGTCCGACTCGTCGATGTCGATGTCGATCGTGTCGTCGATCGCAGGCGTCACGTCCACCGAGGCGAACGCCGTCTGGCGGCGGGCCTGCGCGTCGAAGGGACTGATGCGGACGAGGCGATGGACCCCGGTCTCCGCCTTGAGGTAGCCGAACGCGTAGGGGCCTTCGATCTGCAGCGTGACGCCGCGGATGCCACCCTGGTCCTCGGGGCTGAGTTCGACCTCGGTGATGTCGAAGTCCTTGGACTCGGCCCAGCGGATGTACATGCGCATGAGCATCGAAGCCCAGTCACAGGCATCGATTCCGCCCGCGCCCGCGCTGATCTGAATGTACGCACCGAGGTTGTCGCTGGGCCCGCCGAGCATGACCCGGAACTCCAGTTGCTCGAGGGTCTCGTCAAGCTTCGCGAAGGTGCCCTCGATCTCGCCGCTGACCTCGGCGAGGTCGCCGCCCTCTTCGCCCATCTCGACCAGAAGGTCGATCTCTTCGAGGCCCGACTCGATGGTCCGAACGGGCTCTACGGAGAGGCGCAGGGTCTTCAGCTCCTTGACGAGCGCCTGACTTTGCTCCTGGTCGTTCCAGAAGTCAGGGCTCTCCTGGAGCTTCTCTATCTCTTCGAATCGTGAAAGCTTGGTGGGGTAGTCAAAGACTCTCCGTCAGCAGGCTGAGCCTGCCGCGGAGCTCCTTGGTGCGGTCACGAAAGTCTGCGGATGTTGCGGCCATGGGGCGAGGAGGATAGGCCGGGCGCTCACTCGCTACCAGCACAGCCCATGAGAAGTTGCCCGATGAGCGGTGACGGGTAGCACGCGGGACCCGACGAGGAGCCTCGGCCTGAGCTGGAAATACCGGAGGCTCCAGCGCTGCGCGCCGGAGCCTCCGTCGGGTAGCTGAACCACCGTGTCGGGCGGGGAATCGTGGTGAGAAGCCGCCCTGGCACCCTGCTACAGGGGAGACGATCGGAGTTCGATCCCGCCGAATCGGAGCCGGGCTGCCGACTTCCGGAACCTGCCCCACAACGGGCCTCCCCGTGTCTCAGCACGAGCGGGAATCCGGCGCCATCTGGCGTATGCTCATCGGCATGCAAATCGACAAGCCAGTCACGATCGGGCGCTTCATCAAGCGCTACAAGCGCTTCCTGACGGACGTGGAGGCCGACAATGGCGACATTTTGACCGCACACTGCCCCAATACGGGCTCGATGAAGGGCTGCCTGTCCGAGGGCGCTCGCGTCGCACTCCGGGACAGTCAGGACCCCAAGCGGAAGCTCCAGCTGACGTTTCAGACCGTCGAGGTCGACGGAACCTGGGTCAACGTGGATACGGGACTTCCTAACGCTCTCGCCTACGAGGCCGTGGAGGCCGGACTGATCCCCGCGCTCACGGGCTACAGCACCCTTCGCCGCGAGGTGAAGTACGGAACCGGCAGCCGGATCGACCTGCTCCTGGAGGATCCAGAGAAGGGGCGCGCCTGGGTCGAAGTGAAGAACACCACGCTCCGGGAAGGCGACGCGGCGCTGTTCCCGGACGCGGTGACGACGCGCGGCAAGAAGCACCTGGAGGAGCTGGAGAGGGTGGTCCAGGCGGGCGATCGCGGCGTGATGCTGTTCTGCGTCTCACGCTCGGACGTGAAGACGTTCTCGCCCGCCGACGAGATCGACCCCGACTACTGCGAGACCCTCCGCCGCGTGGCGAAGGCCGGCGTCGAGGTTCTCGCCTACGCGACGATCGTGACCCCCACCTCCTTCGAGCTGGGGCACCCGCTGGAGGTCGTCCTCTGAGCCGCAGGAAGGCGCCTTCATCCGAGTGCCCATGGACGGGATAGAATGCGAGGGATCGGGGCGGGTTCACCCCTTCACCGATTCCCCCCCCATCCCTTGCCAGCGCGTTCCTCCCATGCGTCCACGTTCCACTCCGGCCTTGCGTCCACGCTCCACCCCGGGCCACCGGCTCCTTCACTCCGTCTTCGCTGCGGCCTGCCTGACCCTCATCGCCTCCTGCGGCGGCGGCGGCGGGAACGGCGACGAGATCACGCCGCCCGCAGGCAACGTCGGCCGCCTTTCCGGAACGGTCAGCGTGCTCATCACGAGCGAACCTGACCCGAATCTCGAGTCCGAGCCCAACGACACGGTCAGCCAGGCGAACGACCTGGGCTCCATCGCGGCCGGTGACGTGCTGCGAGCGACGGGCAGCATCACGCAGCCGAGCGACGTCGACGTCTTCCAGATCACGGCGCCTTCGCGAATCGAGGTCGAACTCAGCTTCGTCGGCACGTCCACCTCGGCCGACCTCGACGTCCTCCTCGTCGACCCTGTCGCGCTCAACGCCGTCGAGCGCTACGAGTCCTCTGCCAACGCGGAGTCAGGCACCTTCGTCGTCAAGGGCACGGCTTTCGTCGTCGTCCAGGCCTTCAACGGGACGTCCGACTACACGCTGGAGCTCACGGGACGCTCCCTCGGTGCCACGATCACCGAGCGCGAACCGAACGATATCGTGCCACAGGGACGCTACCTCGGGACGTTCACCAGCGGCGACAACGTCGTGGTCAGCGGCAGCATGATGACCGGCAACTCGGACATCTTCCTGCTGGCGATGCCGACGGCTTCGCTGACGCTCTTCACGTGCGACTTCAGCGTCGGCAACGACCTCGACCTCTACTTCTACGACGCGACGGCCTCGCTCAATCCGAGCGCGCCCTTCCAGGAATCGATCAGTGAGTTCATCCCCGAGGTCACTTCCGTCAACACGCCGGCCATGACGCTTCTGGCCGTCGAAGTCCGGCCGTTTCAGTCGGCCAACACGAGCTGGACGCTCGACATCAACGTGGGTACGCCGCGCCTCGCCGGCCTGCCGATCGACGCGGCCACGCCGCAGCTCGTGACTCTCTCCACCGAACCTCGCGCCTCCCTGCAGGACCTCCGCAGCGGTCCGAAGGGCTCGCAGGCGAGCGTCCTTCCGACCGAATTGCCGTTCCCTTCCTTCACCGGCGACCTCATCGTCAAGGCGCACGCCCAGGAGGCCACGGCCACGGGCCGCGCGGTCAGCGCCCGCGAGCGGCTAGAAGCCACCGTTGCGCCGATGGGCGGCCGCATCGTGGGCCAGGTGCCGGACGGCCCCGCCAAGGTCCACTTCGACTTGCCCGGAGGCCTCGACGAGCACGAGGCCGAGCGCTACAGCTTTGCGCTGTGCGCGAGCCTCCGCGGCCGGGACGGGATCGCCTACGCGGAACCTGATTACCGCGTGCTTCCGATGGCGCTCCAGCAGACGCCGAACGACACGTACTACGGCCTCCAATGGCACTACGAGCAGATTCAGCTCCCGGCCGCCTGGGGCGTCACCACCGGCAGTAACAGCGTGCGAGTGGCCGTGCTCGATACGGGCTCGACCCCGGCCCAGGACCTCGACGATCGCGAGGAGCCCGGCTTCGACATGATCTCGAATCCGAGCGTCGCCGGGGACGGCAACGGCTACGACAGCAACCCGCGCGATGTCGGCGACGGCAACGGGCTCCAGCCCTCCAGCTTCCACGGCAGCCACGTGGCCGGGACCATCGGAGCCGAGACGAACAACGGCTACGGCGTCGCAGGCGTGACCTGGCAGACCCAGATCGTGCACGTCCGCGTTCTGGGGATCGGCGGCGGTTCGACCTTCGACATCATCAACGCGATGCTCTATGCGGCGGGGTTGCCCAACGACTCAGGCCAGACCACGCAGCTCTGCCAGGTCCAAAACCTGAGTCTCGGAGGCGGCGGCTTCAGCCAGGCGGCCCAGGATGCCGTCAATGCGGCCACCGCAGCGGGCTCGCTGATCGTGGCCGCCGCGGGCAACGAGAACAGCTCGACGCCGTCCTATCCCGCGGCCTATCAGAACGTTCTTTCGGTGGCGGCCGTGGACTACAACCGCGAACGAGCGCCTTACTCCAATTTCCACGCAACGGTCGACATCGCCGCTCCCGGCGGTGACGTTTCGGCGGATCTCAACGGAGACCAGTACCCGGACGGCGTGCTTTCGACGAAGCCCGACGACAGCTCGACCCCGACGAACTTCGAGAGCTACTCGTTCTACCAGGGCACCTCGATGGCGGCACCGCACGTCGCTGGCGTCGCCGCGCTCGTGCTCTCCCAGAACCCCGGTCTGACTCCAGCACAGGTCTCCGCGATTCTCCAGGGAACCGCGACCGACCTGGGCGCGCCAGGCCGCGACACGAGCTATGGCGACGGCCTCGTCAACGCCTTCGCCGCGGTGAGCGCGGCAGCCGGCGGAGGCGGCGGTCCGACCCTTTCCCTCTCCGCGAACTCCCTCCTCTTCGAGACGCCCACCGCCGCCGCGGACGTGATCATCACCAACGTCGGCTCGGGCCTGCTGCAGCTCCAGAGCGTGAGCGCCACCACCAACTCCGGCGGAGCCTGGCTCAGCGCAGCGTTCGTCGGAAGCGGACAAGCGGGCAGCACGGACGCCTCGTCGCTCCGGGTCAACGTGGACGGCACCGGCCTTGCGGACGGCCTCTACGAGGGCCAGGTCCGGGTCGAGTCGAACGGCGGCATCGCGAACCTCGGCGTCGCCCTGAGCCTCGGCGGCCCGGGCGGCAGCGGGCCTGTCTACGACGTTTTCGTGCTCGCTGTCGACATCGACGTCAGCCCGCCCGAAACCCGCAGTCAGTTCGTGCTCAACACCGGCGGGTCGCTCGACTACCTGCTGAGCCAGCTTCCTGCCGGCGGCTACGTCATCGTCGCTGGCACGGACGAAGACGACGACGGCTACATCTGCGACGAAGGCGAGCCGCTCTGCGGCCTCTACCCTGCCCTCGGACTCGCGACGAGGATCGAGCTCTCCTCGATGGGCTCGATCTCAGGCCTCAACTTTCCGCTGGAAAGCCCGAACTTCGGCTCGATGGCCGGGGCTCCGCTGGAAGGCTTCAGGCGACTGCCGACTTCCGGGCAGAACTGACCGCGGAGGGGCATGCGGGTAAAGTATCCGCATGCTCCCGCTCCTCATCGCCTGCACGTTCACCCTCGGCTCGTTCCACGCGGTGCCGATCGCTTTCGCTGAAGATCCGGTCGGGTCGAAGGCCGCGGCGAAGCCGTCCTCTCCGAACGTGTTGATCGTGCTCGTCGACGATCTCGGCTGGGCCGATCTAGGTCGCGGCATCCCAGGGATGCCCGGCGTGGCGGAGCATCGGACCCCGAAGATTGCGCGCTTCGCCACGCAGTCGCTGTCGTGCATCCGTGCCTACTCGGCCGCGCCGAACTGCGCGCCGAGCCGCGCGAGCCTTCAGACCGGTCGCGCCACGCCCCGCCACGGGGTCCTGACGGTCGGCTCACCCGAGCGCGGCAGGGCCGAGGACCGCGCACTGACGCCGCCTGCGAGCCGCACCGAGCTGCTTCCGGAGGAAATCACGCTCGCCGAGCAGCTCAAGACAGCCGGCTATTCCAGCGCGCACCTCGGCAAGTGGCACCTCGGCAGCGACCCACGGACCCAGGGCTACGACGTCAACGTCGGCGGCAACCAGAGCGGCCATCCGAAGTCCTACTTCTCGCCGTACAAGAACGCGAGCCTCGCGGACGGACCGGAGGGCGAATACCTGACGACGCGGCTGACCGACGAGGCGATCGGGCTGCTCGATCGACTGGAGCCGCCGTTCCTGATGCACCTCGCCTACTACACGGTGCACGCCCCGCTACAGGCGCCCAAGGAGCGCATCGACGATCGAAAAGCGGCGGGCGCCCCCCACCCGACGTACGCGGCCATGGTCGAGGCCCTCGACGCGGAATTCGGTCGCCTCCTCGAGGCCCTCGACCAGCGAGGCCTCGAAGGCAACACCGTCGTCATCTTCACCTCCGACAACGGCGGCTACGGCCCCGTCACGAACAAGGAGCACCTGCGCGGCTACAAGGGGACGCTCGACGAAGGCGGCGTTCGCGTCCCGCTCCTCGTGCGCTGGCCTGGCCACATCCGGCCAGGCGTCAGCGCCGAACCCATGCATCACGTCGACCTGATGCCGACGCTCGCTGAACTCGGCGGCGCCAGCGCACCGGCGGTCGCACTCGATGGCGTCAGCCTTGCGTCCCACTGGACCAATAAGGCGACGCTGGAGAAGCGAGTCATGGCCTGGCACTTCCCTTGCTACCTGGAAGGCAAGAGCGACCGCTTCACGAACTGGCGAACGATCCCCGGCGGGTCGCTGATCGAACACGGGCGCTGGAAGCTCGTCCACTACTTCGGCCAGCGCGAGGACGGTACGGAGCGACTCGAACTCTACGACATCGCCAACGACCCCGAAGAAGACTTCGACCTCTCCAATAAGTACCCGGACAAGGTCAGCTCACTGAAGCACGAATTGATTACATGGCGAACAACAGTGGGCGCCACAGCACCGATGCCGAAGGAGAGCGAATAGCCAAAGGAATCTTCCCTGTCACTGGACTCTGAGGTTCCCGAAGACGCTCGATAGCGCTCCAAAAGTAGGATGGCTCAAAGGCAGGACGCAGACACCAGGTACTTCCTCCTCACGAAACGCTCGGAAAGAACGCTAGCCTGCCGAGGAGTAAGCAACCGAACGATGGCGCGCCAGAACTGAGTGCTCGCCGGTACGTTGGGCCGCCCTCCCACTGGCCTGTCGTCCCCTTCCTCGTCTTGGCCTCGAGTCTGTCGTCCCCATGCAGATCCTCTTCGACACGAGCGATTTCCCGCCGCGCTGGCATTGCGGCAGCTGGACCGCGCTCCACGGCTGGGTCCATATCATCGCGGACATCGCCACCGGCGTGGCCTACTTCGCCATCCCCTCGCTCTTCCTTCTCTTCCTGCGGAAGCGCAAAGACGTGGTGTTTCCCGCGCTCTTCTGGCTGTTCGCTGCGTTCATCCTTTCGTGCGGCACGGTCCACTTCATCGAAGCGAGCATCTTCTGGACGCCGTGGTACCGACTCTCTGCCTTCTTCAAGGTCCTGACGGCCACCGTCTCCATCGCGACGGCCATCGTCATGGTCCGGGTCATGCCGCAGGCCATGAAGATCCCGGGTCTGTCGGCCATGAACGAGGCCCTGCAGCGCGAGATCGAACAGCGCGAGAGGACGGAGGAAGAACTGCACAAGAAGAACCTCCAGCTCGATCACTTCGCCAGCATGGCCTCACACGACCTGAAGTCGCCCCTTCGAGCCATCAAGAACCTGGCCGAGTGGGTTCGAGAGGACTGCAAGGGTCACCTCCCCGAAGCCTCGGACGAGCACCTCCGGCTCATGCACGACCGGGTCGAGGGCATGGAAGGGCTCCTGGATGGACTGCTGGACTTCGCCCGCGCCGGCTCCGACGTGGAAACGGAATGGCTGGACCTCGACGTCGAAGCGGACGAGGCGGTCTCCCTGCTCGACGTCCCCGACGGATGCGAGATCGTGTTCGGTTCTCTCCCCAGGGTTCGCGCCCCCCGCGCGGCGTTGAGGCTGATCCTGCGGAACCTGATCAGCAACGCGCTGAAGCATGGAGGACGTCCGGATCTGAAGATCGAGGTGCGAGCCCGCACCCAGGATGGTGTCTGCTTGCTCGAAGTGGCCGACGACGGAGTGGGCGTTCCCGCGGAAGCGTCGGAGTCGATCTTCGAACTCTTCACCACCTCACGCGGTTCCTCGGACGCGCATTCCCATGGTCTGGGGCTCGCAGCCGTTCGCCGGACGTTGGCCACCATGGGCGGAACCGTGACGCTTTCGGCAGACACGAAGGAAGGCGCCACCTTCCTCGTGAGCTTCCCGATGATCGACGACTCGGCCCTCGTCTCCGCCTGACGGCCTACCCTCGATTCCGCCCGAAAAGACGACGAGGCGACACCAGGTGTCGCCTCGTCCTACGCCTCAAACCGTCACGTGGTACCCATCATCGTCGATGGGGTACTGCGGCCCGCCCGGGCCACCGATCGTCTTGGCCCAGGGGTCCGGCTTGCTATCGGTCGGAAGGATCAGCGCCTGGCTGACGCGGCCCGCCGAGTGGTAGTACGCGCCGCGCGTCACCTGCCGCCAGATCACGCCGAGCTGGGCGATGCCGAAGAACGCCAGCACGTGCCAGCCGTTCGCGTCCGCGTAGAAGCGCGACTCGACCGTGCCGTTCCACCAGCCGAGGAGACCGATCACGACGAGCAGTTCCACGAGCAGCAGCAGCATCAGCGGACGAAGCGTCTGGATCGGATGGCGCAGCATCGTGAACCAGGTCGCGATCCCGGCGCCGATGACCGAGCGACTGTCACGGAGCACGAGGCGCGTCCGCGTGTAGATCGCCCACGCCAGGACTTTCGCGAATCCGACGGCGGCCAGACCGTCGCGGGTCCACATCAGGTAGGTGTACTTCTGCTCGGACGGTAGCGTCTCCAGGCGATTCCAGTCGTACTTCGGGATGTCCATGAGCCAGCCGTACACGAGCCGCTTCCAGGGCTCTCCGTAGAGCACCCAGCGCACCAGCGCGAGGAGCAGCACCGTCATGATGGCGACGCGCACGAAGCGCCCGAAGAACCGGCCGCCCCCGAAGGCGAAGCGTCGAAGCGTCTGTCGGTCCGGCTGCTCGAACGTGATCTGGAGCCAGCCGCCGGCCGCGAAGCAACCGAAGAGGATCGCCACGAGCGCGAGCGCCGCGCCTCCGAAGGCCACGCTCGACTGCATCTGGGTGAGCGCCGCGCCGTGGTCCTGGCGGAACACCTCCGAAAAGCTGACCGTGGGGCTCGACAGCGTCGAATGGAGTTCGCGCGCCGCGTCCGCGCTGGCGTAGCGGTTCCCGACGATCTTCTCGATCGTGCCCATCACTTCCATCGCTGGAATGGCGCTGAGCAGCAGCAGGAACAGCCAGCTCGACCCCCACAGCTTATGCCGGTAGATGGCCGCGCGGATGGAGCGCAGGAACAGCAGAGAGTCAGGGCGCTTCAAGTTGTCGTGATCGACGTTGTTTTCGTAGGTAGCCATGGAATCAGCCTCCGATCGACATGAACCACTGAAGCAATCCGGAGGCCCGCGTGAGCGCGCGCTCTCCCCAGCGTGCGGCCGCCAGCTGGTCCGGCTCGGCGAACCACTGGTTGTCGGACATGTTGCGATCCATGAACCACTTGCGATCGGGGTCGATGATGACCGACTCGATCTTGCGCGGGCTGGGGATCAGCGGCAGGCGCCACCAGCGCTTCTCGCCCTGCATCTCGCGCGTCCATTCGAACGTCTCCTGCTCGCCCGAGTCGAACGTCACGCGCACGCTCACGGGCAGGATCAGGCCGCCACCGCGCCGCAGGACGACGTCGTACAGGTAGGGCACCTTCGGGGCGTCCTCGTCGTCGCTGCGCGCCTCGGCCTCGGCCGCATCCTGAGCGGCCTTCGCCGCCGCATCGGCGAGCGACTCCGGCGAGCACTCCGCCGTCCACGAACCGTCCTCGCAGAGGAACCAGCCCTCGGACTTGGGCTCCTGCGTCTGGCTGACTCGCACTTCCCAGTCGAGCGTGTCGGTGCCGCGGAATACCTCGTCGAAGTACCACTGAAGATCGAGCCCCGCGCCTTCCTGGAACGACGTGTAGAAGTCCTCCGGGTAGGGGTGACGGTAGCGCCAGTCCTCCGCAAACTTGCGCATGCCCTTGAGGAAGGCGTCCCGGCCCACGAGGCCCTGGAGCGACCGCAGCGCCACCGCGGTCCGGGAGTAGCTATTGACGACGTAGCTCGTCCTATCGAGGTAGTCCCAGACCTTCGTCTCGATCGGATCCGAGTTGGGATCACGCAGGTAGCCGCTGCGGTCTGCCCAGCGTGGATCCGTGGTCTCCTCGACGAGCGTGAACTGCGGCTGATCCCGCCAGAACGCGATCGGTGAGGCTGGGGCGAGCGGCCTCATGTGCAGCTCGCTCGGCACGAGCCACGCGAACTCGTCCTGGACCTTCACGCCCGCCTTCTGAAGCGCGTAGTGCACCGGATTCGGCACCTTGACGTCCTGGAGCGAAAGCAGCCCGGCGATCCCTGAAGACGACGGCGCCTCCGTCGGCATCGTCCCCCAGAGGGGCATCCGCAGGTACCTCGTCGAGGCGCGCGACGTCCCGTACTCGCGGAACATCGTCTCGCTGTCCGTGAAGGAGTTGAGGCCCTCGTCCAGCCAGGCGGCCTCCGGCTCGTTGTTGCCGACCAGCCCGTACCAGAACTGGTGACCGGCCTCGTGCACGGTCACGCCCTCGGGCGAGCCACCGCCGAGCGGGTTGAACATCGCCGTGCCCGCCGTGAAGATCGTCGGATACTCCATGCCGCGGGCCGCGCTCGCGCCCCATGCAGGATCGACCGCGGTCAGCTCGCTGTAGGGATACGGGCCGTACCAGAGTCCGTAGAAGAAGAGCGTCGCGGCCGTCGCGCGCCAGTGACGCTCGGCCTGATCCTCATGCTCGGGATGAATCATCACGCGCACGAGCACGTCGCGGCCCTTGAGCTCCTCGGCCGTGCGCCCGAGCGCGCGGCTGACCTCGCTGACCTCTTCCGCGTACTTCTGGGCCCATTCGTCCCAGCGGAACGGCTTCTCGTACACGACGTAGTCGGGGTCCGCGGTGAAGGCGAACCCGTGGACGAGCGTATCGCGCCTCGAGCCGCGCGCCGCCACCGGATCCACCGCGCCGCGATCTCCCTCCGCTGGCGCGACGAAGCGCGTCGTCACGCGACCGGCCTCGACGACCGGGTCCCCGACCTGCGCACCTGTTGCGGCGATCTTGCCCTCGTACTCCTGGGGCAGATCGATGGAGACGTCGTAGGTCCCGTAATCCGCGTAGAACTCGGTGTTCATGTGAAACGGGTGCGCGCGCCAGCCCCGGTCTCGCTCGTAGACCGCCAGCTTCGGGAACCAGTGGCTCAGCAGCATGAAGTCACCCTTGGTTCCGGTCCGGCGGCGAACGCGCGGGAGGCGCGACTCCCACTCGATCTCCACCGTGACGTCCTCGCCGGACGGAACCGGCGCGGGCAGGTCGACGCTGATGAGCGTGCGATCCAGCGGCGCGGCCTGGGAAGGCACGCGGAAGCGCAGCGATTCCGTCAGGTCCTGTCCGTCGACGCGGATCGAGCGAATCTTCTGCCAGCCGTATCCCCGGTCGACGTCGAAGTCCCTGAGCTTCCCGCCCGACTCCGTCAGATGGAGGCTGCGGTTGTTCGCGTAGGCGTTGAGGTAGAGGTGGAACCAAAGGTCCGACACCGCCTCGCCCGACCGATTCTTCCAGGTGAGCGTCAGCTCCCCGGTCAGCTGCTTCGCGGGTCCGTCATCGACGTCGGATGGGTCGACGTCGTCGATCCGCGCGTGGATCAAGTAGTCCGCCTCGGAGGAGCGTCCGTCGTCCATCCCCAGCGGATCCGCCATTCCCAGCGGATCTTGCGCGTCCATGGCGTCCATGGCGTCCAGCGCCTCGATGGCAGGGGCGCTGCCGGCCGATTCCGGACCCGACTCCTGGGTCGCGGCGCTGGCGATACACGGCGCACAGAACAGAGCCGCCGGAAACACGAGGGATCGAAGACGAAGTCGCATGGGCGCCAGTGTGTCGGGCTGGCGCTCCCACGGCAATCGCAGTCGGCGATCTCAGGGTCCGAGCGAGCGGACTTTCCGCCTCAAACCGGGATGACGAGCACGACTTCGAACGAATCGAAGTTCGAGAACGACGCGGTGTGACGGCGGATCCCCAGAGGCTCTGCCTCGAAGGCCGAGATCCAGGGCATATCCCCGGGGGCGAGACCCTGGCAACCGAAGAACTTCACTTCCACCGTCCCGTGGATCCGCTTCGAGAGCACGGCGTCGAAAGCACCGGCGATCAGGTTTCCCGCCTCCATGATCGCTTCCTTGTCCCCCTCGTCCGGCGCCGCCTTCTGCCGGTTCTGCGCGACCTCATCGCGGGGCAACATCAGGAGCGAGCCTGACATCGTGAGCGCTTCGGCGAGGGGCATCGTCATGAGGCCCATCCGCACCCGACCCTTGATCGAGAATCCGAGCCGGAACACTATCTGAACATCCTTCCAGGTCGGACGATCGTGCTCGATCACGTCCTCGTCGGCGGCATCCGCAAGATGAAAGTCCGAGAGGAGGGCCAGCGACCCCGCCGCCTCGTCCACCAGGAGGTCCAGGAGCTCGGTCAGATCGACGTCTCCCATGAAGGGACGATCGACGGCTGTCTCTGAATCGGTGGAGGTAGCGGCTTCCATGGGCGAGGGTGGTTCGCGGGGAGGGTGGAACCCCGGGTCCTGAAGGGGAAATCGGCATCCCTTCGGTCAGGAATGAACGGCGCCCGGAAATCTCTCGGGGTTTCGCCCCATCCGGAGACGTCGATCTGGAGTCCCTCACCGCCCCCCTGGACGGGAGTCCGAAGAATCTTTGACGAATCCTGGTTTCCCCGCTCAAGCGTTCGATGCCTCGTCCGATCACCGCTCTGCAGACCGCCCCTCCCCGTGCAGGAGGTCCAGGGCGAGCTGCGCAGCATGGCACACACCGCGGTGCCGACCACCCCCCGAACCCGTGCCAGGCGCTCGCGCCGCACACGACGCCCTCCAGGGCGTCCCAGCCCGCCAGAACAGGCTCACACCATGGAACTCAACGGCAACAAGAAAGCTGATCCGAAGGACTCCCACTACTCTGTGGTTCGTCGGGCCACCGAGACGAGGAACGCCGTCTTGAAGGCGACCGTCGAGCTTGTCCAGACGACGGCTCAGCAAAATGCGGATGTGCTTGCGCGTCTCAGCACGAGGACCGACTCGATCGAACTTTCCGCGGGTGCCGCGAGCCTCGATGAGCCCCAGGAAGCGCCTCAGGCCGAGGATCGCTCCGGGCGCATCGCCGAGCTGAAAGCGGCCGTCGAGGACGGCTCCCTCTTCGATCAGGCTCGCCTCGAGCGAGCCGCAGAGCGCCTTCTGACCTTCGAGTAGCGTCATTCCTGGAAACGTGGTCCGGGGGCTCGCTCGCCACCTCCCCCACGATGACGTTTCCTCCGCTGCGTCCCCGTTCACCCAGGGTCGCCCGATGTGCCGCGACCTGACACCAGGAAGCGCCCGGGCGGCCTTGTTCGATTCAGGAATGGACCGGTAGCTTGGGGGCATGCTGACCCCCTCGATCGCCGCCAGCGCGGCGCTGGCGCTCCTTTCCGCCCCCGCCTCCTCGGCTCTCCAGGACTCCGATCTCCATGACTCCGAGACCTGGGCCCGCTTCCAGTCCCAGGCCGCCACGGAGTTCGGCGAGAGCGGCGCGGAGGCCGCTCGGTTCCTCGAACGATTCCGTCCCGAGCGCGATGCCACCGCCGTCGACGTCGCCCTGCTGATGGACAACCTGCGCCTGGCCTTGGAGGCCCGCGAAGAGTTTCCCTGGGCCCAGAAGATCAGCGACGAGCTCTTCTGGAACGACGTGCTCCCCTACGCCGTGCTCGATGAGACGCGGGAGAACTGGCGGCCAGCGATGCTCGAGCGTACGCGCCCGATCGTGAAGGACGCGCAGACGATCGAGGAGGCCGTTCAAGCGATCAACCGCGATCTCTACGACCTGGTCAACGTCCACTACAACACCGGGCGGAAGCGTCCCAACGCGAGCCCCGCCGAGTCGATCGCCCAGGGCCGCGCAACGTGCACCGGGCTGACGGTGCTCTTCGTCGACGCGTGCCGCTCGGTCGGGATCCCGGCGCGCGCCGCCGGCGTCGCAAAATGGCACGACGACCGCGGCAACCACACGTGGCCGGAGATCTGGGACGGAGAGCGCTGGCGCTTCACCGGCGCCGACGAGTACGACCAGAACGGCCTCGATCGCGGCTGGTTCGTGAGCGACGCGAGCCAGGCGAAGCCGCTCTCCGAAGGAGACGTGGACCACGCGGTTTGGGCCACCTCCTGGCGAACGACCGGGCACTCCTTCCCGCTCGTGTGGAATCGAGGCTACCGCGGCGTCCACGGCGTCGAAGTCACCGAGCGCTACCTCGGCGATCGGTCGGAGTCGCTGGCTGCGCTCGGCGCCGAGGGTGAAGCTCTCGGCGAGGAGGCCGCGCAGCGCGTGGTCCAGGAGCTGTGGGCGAAAAAACGCGAGAAGCTGGCCGAGGAACTCGCTCCCGAGCTGGAAGGGAACGCCTTCCGCGTCGGCGAGCACGAGCTGAAGGTCAAGGTAAAGGAGTTCGGCGAAGCTCCCCCGGGCGGCCACAGCCTCTGGATCTCGATGCACGGCGGTGGCGGCGCCCCCGCCAGGGTGAACGATCGGCAGTGGGAGAACCAGATCCGTCTCTACGAGCCGGAAGAGGGCTACTACGTGGCTCCGCGCGCGCCGACGGACACGTGGAACCTGTGGCATCAGGATCACATCGACGGCCTGTTCGATCGAATGATCCAGGCCTTCGTGGCGTGCCGCGGCGTGAATCCGGATCGCGTCTACTTGCTGGGCTACTCCGCTGGCGGCGACGGCGTGTACCAGCTTGCGCCGCGTATGTCGGACCGCTTCGCGGCCGCGGCGATGATGGCCGGGCATCCGAACGAGACGAAGCCCGACGGCCTGCGCAATCTGCCGTTCATGCTGTTCATGGGAGGCGCTGACGGCGCCTACAACCGCAATCGCATCGCCGCCGAATGGCGCGTCGCCCTGGCCCAGCTGCGCGCCGCGGACCCCGAAGGTTACGACCACCGCGTCACCATCTACCCCGGCAAGCCCCACTGGATGGACGGCGAGGACAAGGAAGCGCTGCCGTGGATGGCGAAGCGCACGCGCAACGCCTGGCCGTCGCGCGTGGTGTGGCTCCAGGACGACGTCCTGCACGCGCGCTACTACTGGCTCCAGGTCGACCCGAAGCAGGCGAAGGCCAGGCAACGCATCGAGGCGACCGTCGACGGGCAGACCATCGAAATCGTGACCGATCCGAAGGCCGCCGACCCCGTGACCGAAGTCACCCTGCACCTGATCGACCGGCTGATCGATCTGGACCAGCCGATCACGCTCCGCTGGAATGGAAGCGAAGTCTTCCGTGGCAAGATCCTCCGCACCCGCAGTGCCGTCGAGCGCTCGCTCGCGACGTCGCCAACGCGCGAGGTGTGCGGAACGGCCGTGCTAACGGTCTCCGTTCAGTAGGCGAACTCCACGGCCCCGTCGTCCGTCTCCAGGGCCAAGGTCAGGGTCAGCTCGAGCGAATTCTCGGATCTTCGGTAGAACCGTGGGCCGAAGTCGCACCGGTCAGGATGGAGCCGCGGGGCCTCGGGCATCGATGAAAGGGAGACCCTGGGGTCTCTGAACGGGACGCTCCATGCGATCCAACCCGACGTACTCCTCCAAATCCGGCTACTCTCCTTGGAGCCATGCCCAACCCCTCGCACGCCATCCGCCGTCTGCGGCCGTTCCTCGACGAGCACCCTCGTCTGAAGCAGACTCTCAAGAACTTTGACGACGGCGCGTCGAGAGCGCGCGGCGGACTCGCGGCGAAGTTCCCGGGGTTGATCAAGCCGCAGCCGCGCCAGCTCACCATCGCGATCACGGCGCAATGCAACTTCCGCTGCATCGGCTGCCGCTACGGTCGCGACTTCATGGTGGGCGAGCAGCTCTCGCTCGACGTCGTCAAGGGCGTCCTGGATGACGCGCGCGACGCAGGCGTGAACATCGTGCGGTTCTACGGCGGCGAGCCGCTGCTCCACAAGGACCTGCACCACATGGTGCGCCATGCCGCCAATCTCGGTCTAGAGGTCTACGTCACCACCAACGCGATCCTCCTCGACAGACGCGCGGACGAGCTGGTGGACGCGGGCCTCAAGTGGGTTTCCATGGGCTTCTACGGCTTCGGCGAGACCTTCGACGCCTACACCCAGCGCCCCGGCAAGTTCGAGGAGTTCATCGAGAGCGTCACCAACGTCCGCGCGCGGCACCGCGAGAACCTCGACGTTCAGCTGAACTACGTCGTCGTGCGACCGCTCGCAGGCATCGACAAGCTCGACGAAGCGTGGGCCTTTGCCGTCGAACACGACCTCTTCTTCCACCTGGATCTCTACGGCTACTCGGTCCCGTTCTTCAGCCGCGGACCCGACGACGAACTCGCGTTCCTGCCCGGCGACGAGCCGATGCTGAAGGCGCTCGTCGAGCGCCTTCTCGAACTGAAAGCCCAGCGCCCGGACCGCTTCCCCCACCACGAGGCGTTCATCCGCTCGATCCCGGACTGGGTCGTGCAGTGCGAGGACATGCGCGTCCCCTGCGACGCCTACCAGCTCCTCTGGATCGGAGCCGACGGTTCGCTCCAGCTCTGCGACACTGCGTTTCCCCTGGGCAACGTCAACGAATCGCGGCTCAAAGACCTGGTCTTCACCGACGAACACAAGCGCGCTGCCCGCGACGGTTTCGCGCTCAAGTGTCCCAACTGCACCTGCAAGGTGGACAGCCGCATCCGGCGGCACGGCCCGAGCTGGCGCCGCTACAACCAGCCAGGAAGTGAACTGAGCGGTCTCCAGGAGCGCAGCTGATGGGAAAGATGATTCGAAAGGGCCGCGACCTCGTGCGCGACGCCGTCCGGGACAAGCCGCTCCTGAAGGCGCCGCTCGTCGGCGTCGAGAACAGTCTCGAACAGTGGAAGCACTCCCTCGCCAAACGGTTCCCGTCGATCATCAAGCCGCGGACGCGGAAGATGACGGTGGCGATCACGGCGCAGTGCAATCTGCGCTGCGTCGGCTGCCGCTACGGCCGTGACTTCATGCCCGGGCACGTGCTCTCGCTCGACATGGTCAAGGGGCTGATGGACGACGGCCGCGCCGCGGGCGTCGAGACGATCCGTCTTTACGGCGGCGAGCCGCTCCTGCACAAGGACCTGCCCGCGATGATCGAACACGGTGTCAGCATCGGCCTCGAGGTCTACGTGACGACCAACGGGGTGCTGCTGGAGCGTCGCATCGACGAGCTCTACGACGCGGGCCTGCGGGACATCACGCTGGGCTACTATGGCACGGGCGCGCGCTACGACGCCTACGTGCAGCGCGACGACCGCTTCGTCCAGATGGAGCGCGGCATCGCGGTCACGCGGGAGAAGTACGGCAAGGAGATCGACCTCCAGCTCAACTTCCTGATCATGCGTCCGTCCTGCGACATGGAAGCCCTGCAGGGGGCGTGGGACTTCGCCGAGCGCTACGACATGGCGTTCCACACGGACCTCGTTCACTACTCGCTGCCCTACTTCACCGAGGGCCTCGACTCGGAGATCCAGTTCCGCCCGGAGGACGCGCCGAAGCTCCAGGCCATCACCGATCGCCTCGTCGAACTCAAGCTACAAAACCCACGCCGCATCCCCGAAGCCATCGAGAGCCTGCGCTCGATCCCCGACTGGCTGATGAAAGGACCGGACATGCGCATTCCCTGCGACGTCTACAACATGGTCTGGATCGGCGCCGACGGCTCGGTGAAGCTTTGCTACGTCACCTTCGATCTCGGCAACCTGCACGACCAGCGCCTCTCCGAGCTGATGTACACGGACACCCACACGAAGGCTACGCGAAGCGCGTTCAACCTGGAGTGCCCCAACTGTCACTGCGAACGCGACACCCGGATTCGAAAGGACCGCCCGAGCATGCGCAAGTACGGGTCGTGACGCGCGGCCGGGGACCTCAGGTCCCTTCGGCCGTGCTCACGAAGCTCTCCAGATCCACGTCGTCGACGTGGCCCTCGAAGACCTCATCGCCGACGCCCACGCTGAGCACGTGATCGTGGATCGTCACGTACCAGGTGTTGCGGCGCTCGATGCTCTTCGCCAAGGCCTCGACGAACTCCGCCGGCAGCTGATGCACCTCGATCTTGTCGGCGCGGTGGATCTTGCGCGAGCGCCACTCCTTCAGGAGCATCTCCTCGGGCTTGTGCGTGAAGATGAGCACGCGCGGGCAGTGCTTGCTCGCCCGGTGGAGGCGCTCCGCCGCCGGAAGGCCCACGTCGATCCAGGTGACGACCTGCCCCGTGTGATCGTGGGTCCAGAGGCCCGCGTCGTTCGGGTCGGAAAGGCCGCGGCCGAACTCCATCCCTTCCTCGTGGGCGAGGACGCGCGCGAGGACCCGGACCACCATGCGCTCGTCGTCCTCCGAGGCGTGCCGCGCCACGCGCAGATCGAGAGTCTCGTAGACGCCGCGATCGATGTCGGAGAGATCGACCTGGAAGCGGTAGATGGTGGAGGTAGTGCCCACGGAGGTTTCGATAGGAGAGTGGATCGGAAGCGCGCGGAACGAGGATACTGCGTTCAAGCGCTCCATAGGGCGAGATGCTCTTCCCATTCCCTCAGGGCGCTGAAGTCGCCTGCACGGCGACGCGCACGCTCGCCCAGTCGCCGGCGCTCGGCGGGGTCCGCGCTGAGCTCCAGCAGGGCGTCCGCCAGGTGTTCCACGGACCGTGGTGGCACCAGCCTGCCTGCTGGCTCGTTTGAGCCTGCGCCCAGGATCTCGGGCATCCCCCCAACGTCCGTGACGCAGCAGGCCAGGCCGCTGGCCATTGCCTCCAGGAGCGCACGCGGCGCCGCTTCATGGTCGGAAACGAGGGCGAAGACGTCCGCCGACCGAAGGAATGCAGGCACGTTCTCCACCCGAGGAAGGACCGAGACCCCTGGGACTCCCGCCGCGCACGCCTCGATCTCGCCGAGGAGCGGCCCGTTGCCGACCAGCGTCAGACGGAGACGGCCGCCGCGCTCCCGCGCCCGCTCGACGGCCGCGATCAGATCCACGGCTCGCTTGATGGGATCCGCGCGCGCCAGGGTCACGACGTGCACGGGCTCATCGCCCGTCCGAGGGGCATCCGCCGGCCGGTAGACGTCCAGATCCACGCCGTTCCAGATCACCCGGGGCCGTCGACTCCAACCGAGTTCGGTGAGCACGTCGCCGAGCTCCTGACTCACCGCCGCGACCCCGACGTGGCGGCCCGTCGCCCAGCGCGTGAGCTTCCGGGCGCGCGGCGTATCGTGCCCGGGCTTCGTGTGGAACGTCCCGAAGGTCCGGGCCACGCGCAGGGGAAGGTTCGCCAGCGCTGCGTAGAAGATCGCCGTGTCGTTGTGCGCGTGGAGCGCCTCGAAGCCGCCGCGCGTCACGAAGCGTCGCACGCGCCGGGCGAAACCGAGGTCGAGCCCTGGCCCCCGCTGGAGAAAACTCCACGGCACGGCCCCTGGGTCGAAGTCGACGCCGGTCGCGCGGTATGGCGCATCGAAGAGGAGCAGCTCGTGATCGAGCCCGAGGCCCCGCGCACGACGGGCGAGGTCGAGGACCACGCGTTCCTTGCCTCCCACCTCCAGGCTACTGACGAGATGGAGCAGACGCTTCGGAGGGCTCTCCGTCATGCCCGGACTATAGAAGTCGAGCCATCTGGTACGCGGCGAAGGACGCGAACTTCTTGGGAGAGAGGAGCGTCATCTTGGCTCCGTGCTCCTCACCGAGCTGGCCGTGGGCCCACGAGTCGATCGCTTCGCGCGTCTCCTCGCTGGAGGCATCGAGCTGAAGGTCCGCCGACCAGATCGTCTGGCCCGTCTCGCAGGACACGAGGTCGAGCTGGACGCCCAGAACCTGGGGCACGACGACGCGGCGCGACGTGATGGTACCCACGAGGATGGCGTCGAGCCGAAAGCGCTCGCGAAGGGTCCGCAGGGTCGCGGGGGCATACCAGCCCTCACGGAAGGGATCGGGCGGCAGAAGCTCGGCGAGATCCTGGGCCCTGAGGGGCACGAGATCATAGGGCGTCGCGGCCGCGAACTCCGAGTGGAACGACGTCTCGATCGCGCCCACCTCGTGGGCGGCCATCGGGTCCTTGTTGATCTCGGAGAACGGAAGAACGCCGACGCGCCTCAGCGTGTACGACTCGAAGTCCGACGTGATCTTCGCGGACCCCATCATCGGGACGGGTCGCGACATCTGGCAGCCCGCGCCGAGGACGAGCCAGGGCACGAGCGCGAGAACGCTCCAGGAGGACCTCTGCGACGGTCTCACTTGCGACGCGCTCCCCCGCTCGCAGGCTGGAAGCTGCCCGAACTCGAGGCCGGACGGCCGTTGCCCTGGGCGAGGGGCTGATTGTTCGCGGCGCTCATCTTGCGCCACTCCAGCGTGGCCTCGAGGAGCGCGCGCTCGGCCTCCAGCCGCGCGATCTGCGCGGTCGCGAGACGAGCGGCCAGCTCGAAGTTCTGACTGTCCGAGGTCTGCTTGGAAGCACCGAGTTCGTCGTAGGCCACCTGGAGTGCCTTGAGCTGCTCCGTCAGGTCGTTGGCGCGCATCTCCGACATCTCCAGCGCCAGCTGGAGGTCCTCGTTCTGGGGCCGGAGGATGTCCAGCTCCTCGACGACGGCGAGATACTTCTCGAGCATCGTCCCGCGGCTACCGCCAGAGCCGTCGTCCCTCGCGACGCCATCGTTCATCGGGTGGGTGGTCTGCGTGATCGCACCGGGCGCCGCGTTGCCGACGGGCGAACCATCCGGGGAAGCGACTCCGACGGGACGACCGTCCCGGCCGTACATGGCGGGCTGAACGCCCGCCGTTCCGGCCGCTGGACGCTCGGGCGCCCAGCCGGCAGCCACGTCGTTGTAGTCGTCGGCCTTGGGCGGCTCGGGCTGCACGTCCGCTCGCGACGGGCTGTAGCCGTACTTGATCGACTCCAGAGTGGGCAGCGATTGGCATCCGGCGAAGCCCAGCAAGAGCGCGGCGGCAGCGGTTCGGGAACCCGCGAGGTTGAATTGGGTGGACATGTGCCTTTTGGGTCTCAATGGGAGTCGCCGGACGCACCGGTCTCTCTGCTCTCGATGACGTAGATCGCTTCGATCGGTGTGGGAACGGCGCGCGATCCTGCGGCCGAGCGCACTCGAGCCGTGACCTCGCGGAACTGGGCTTCGAGGCCCTCGTGGCTCTCCTGGAGGAGTTCCACCTTGCTCTTCTCGCTGGCGAGGGCGGTGCGGGCCACCTCGAGCTCGCGAAGCGCCTGGCGAAGCTCGTTCTCCAGCTCGTTCTCGAACTCGATCGAAGACCGGCCTCGCAGCGCGATGCCAGGGTGAGTCGTCGGGTTCCTCGCAGCGGCCTTGGGCAACGAGTCGAGCGGACGGACGCTCGCCTGCGCGGGCGCGCCGACGGTGCCGCTTCTCAGGGCGAAGATGACCACCAGCGAGAACGCAAGCGCCAGCCACCATCGGCCGCTCATCCACTCACGAATACCAAACCTGCGGCTCTCCTCGGGATGGTGTGTGCTCATCGGGAACCTCCTGGACTCGGGATGGACTTGAGCTCGATCGTGGTGACCTCACCACAGGAGCAGGTGACTTCGAGCGCTCGAACGACTCCGTCCACGACCAGGGTGCGAACGGTCGGCGGCTGCTTCTCGCCGCTGGCGACGGCCGCGGCGAGCTTGCGCGCGGGCGCTTCCTCGCGCTTGACCTGACGGCCCTTGAGAATGACGGGATCCACGGGATCAGCCCCTCAGGTCGATGCGTTGACCGGCCTCGTCTTCGAGGCGGACGCGGGAGACCGCAGGCGCTTCGCGACGGGGCTGAGGAGAGAGGAGTTCGGAATCGGCTTCGGAGGATGCACCCTCGTCGTCCTCGGCGTCCGAGCGCCGCGGAAGAATGAAGTTGCGCTCCTGCTGTGGCGCTCGATCCCCGAGCTTGCGCGGGAGAATCGGTCCGACGGGGCCCGGTGAGTTGATGCGACTATCCATGCTTCATCCTCTGCTGCCTGATGTGACTCTGGCTCTTCGCGGACCCTCCGGCGTTGCCGGCGTCCTCTTCCTCTTCGTTGCCGAGAAGGGTGCGGTTCAATCGGTAGATCGCGCGGCTGTGGATCTGGCTGACGCGTGACTCGGTGACTTCGAGCACCTCCGCGATCTCCCGAAGAAGCAGCTCTTCCGCGTAATACAGCGTGATGACCGTCTTCTCCTGGGTCGGAAGCGCGGCGATGGCCCCGACGAGCAGCCCCTTCATCTCCTCGAACTCTGCGGATCCCACGGGGTCATCGGAGCGCGGATCCAGCAGCATGGAGGCGAGTCCCCCACCGACGCCGTCGGCGCCGCGGTCCTGGTCGATCGACGTGTGGATCGCGGTGGACGCCGTCACGAAGACCTCGTCCACCTCGCCCACGGACCAGCCGAGTTCCTCGGCGATCTCCTCGGGCGTCGGCTTGGAGCGCGACTCCTGCTCGAGCTTCTCGATCACCTTGTCGACGGCGCGCACCTTCTCGCGCCGACCTCGAGGCAGGAAGTCCATCCGCCGCAGCTCGTCGAGGATGGCCCCCCGGATCCGCGGATAGGCGAAGGTCGAGAAGGCCAGTCCGCGGGACGCATCCCAGGCGTCTGCCGCCGAGATCAGCCCCATCATGCCGTAGCCGAAGAGGTCATCGCGGTCCAGCGATCCCGGCACGTCGAAGAAGAGCCTCCCGACGATGTGCTTCAACAGAGGCACGTGATCGAGGATCAGCTTGTCACGGTCGACCGATCCCAACTTCGACGAAGACACGGTCACGTCGACGGTGCTCGGGGTTGAGAGGGGATCTTCCATGGTGCTGGGTGGTGGCCCCCGCCTGAGGGGCGGAGGGCTCTGTCTCGATATCGACCCCCACCGAGAAGACCCTTAGAAGATTTTTCCGTCGGGGCCGAAACGCCCTGACGCCCCCACGGAATCGCCTGGGATCGGGTCCTCAGCGGCCCTGATGTGGATCCTGGTGTAGACCCTGAAGCAGGAGCTGAAGCCGGAGCTGATCCTTCACCGGCCCGGCCGCGCCCCACTCCAAGAGCGCCTCCGCGCCCCCTTCCCGTCCATCGAGCGCCACGGGGTAGCTCCCCGGCCCGAGCTGGAGGCGCAGCTTCCCATCCGCATCCGTGACCCGGCGAACTCGCCGACGCGGCGCGATCCCGATCGTCACCGCCGTATCGCGCAGCGGCTCACCGCTGGAGGCCTCGACGAGCGTGACGTCGGCCTCTGCGAGTTCCACCGCCACCTCGACTCGCTTCCGCTCGCCGCTTTCGATCTCGATCTCGCCTGCGCCCGCCGCCCAGAGCCACTCGATATCACGGACGCGGATGCGCCACAGGCCCTTCGGAACTCTGTCGAAGAGCGCGCGCCCCGAACCGTCCGTCAGGTGGCTCAGCACGCGCGAGACGTCGACCTCGTCCCCGAAGGGATAGGGCAGATGGGCGTGCGAACCGACCGGCTCCAGATCGACCACCGCGTCGGTGATCACGCGACCTGCCTGACGGACGACCACCTCCAGGCGCCCCGGCCAGACGGCGCCGAGGTCGACCTCCGTCTCGACCGTCTCGCCCGCGCGGACGTTCACGCTTCCGACCGGGTAACCGACCGGCCCCGTGATGCCCCCGAGCGGTGTGCCGCGCCCCATGTGGTTGAAGTCGGAGAGGCTCAGCCAGATCGTGGCAGGCCCCTCGGGGGCCACTTCCGTTCCGAGGAATCCTCCCTCCTGGGGTTCGAGGACCAGCCCGGGCCCGAAGGGCGCTCGGCCCCCCCGCGCACTTTCCGGCCACGTGAGCGTCAGCGCCACCCCCTCTGGCCAGGCGTCCCCGAGCGGCACGTCGTCCGGCACTCCGAGCGCACGAACGCTGACCGCGCCTCGGGCCGCGAGAACGACGCGAACGCCTCCTCCTACGATGCGCCCGAGCGCATGATCCCCGTCGATCACGAGCGCGGTCATGGCCTCTCCCATCTCGTGCTTGGCCACCTGCAGGGTGACCTGGCCCACGTCGTTCGTTCTGCCCAGCGCCAGCCTCTTCGGCCCTCCCGCTCGAGTCGTTCCATCGAGCTGCTCGATGGCCCGCTTCGCCTGCGAGGAGCCCGCGTCCAGGACGCCGCCGAACAGAGCCACCTCGGCGTTCGCGACCGGCTCGCCTTCGCGACCCCGCACCGCCTGCACGTGAATCGCCGTGAGACCGTCGCCGAGGGTCAGATCGAGCACGCGCGTTTCGTTCGGCTCCAGCGCGGGTACCTCGCTGATTGCTTGGCGACCGTCCGGCGCCGTCACGCGCACGACGAAAGGCTCACCGGGAACGAGTCCGTCGAGCGCGACGCCGGCCCCTCGCCGATCCAGGAACGCAGCGGCACCGCCCGATGGGCCCAGGTCGACGGAATGCCCGGCGAGAACCTCGCCATTCGCATCCCGGACGGTCAGAGCGAGCCGCGCATTCCCGCGGAGCACGAGCTTCGCCGATTGGCCGGGCTCCACCGGCACCCTTTCGGCGTGGAATCGGGGATCCTCGACGCTCAGAAAGTAGTGCCCGCGCTCGACGTCCTCGAAGCCCATACGGTGCTCGCCAGGATCCAGCGCGAGGCTCGCCACCGCGGAGACGCCGTCGCCGTCGAGGAGCTGGACTTCGACGGGCTCGGCGCTCCCGGTCCTCGCCATCGACGGCCAATCCACCTCGACGCCGATGCGCCGCTCCGGAGCCAGCCCGAGGTACACGAGGTCGACCGCGTTGTCGTCGCCGGGCCGCAGCAATCTGCGCGGGCGGTGGATCTCCAGTCCGCTGGGATGCTCGGCGATCACCTCGACCTCCGCCGCCGCGATGGCGCGGAACGTCGCGCGCCCCGTGGCCGGATCGACCGCCGCGCGGCCGCGCTCGAGCCGCTCACCGCCGCCGTAGTGGAAGTAGCTCATCTCCCATCCCGAGAGCACGGCCCCGGACGCATCGACGACGCGCACGTCGAGGTCGGCCGTTCGATAGAGCGTCTGACGACCCACGTCGAGGATCGCTTCCGCGCGCTCGGCATCGGGTCGGAAGCGATACGTCGCGGACGCATGGCCGGGGGCCTGAACGTCCACGACCATGGGCTGGTCGAGGCGCGCGGTGACGCTCGCAAAGACGACTCCAGCGTCCGAACCGCGTCCGATCGGACCTGCGAAGGCGGTGTCATCGCTGTTGAGGTCGTCGATCGCACAGCATCTCGCGGTCACGCCCGCGATGGGAGCGCCTGCCTCGTCGACGAAGCGTCCGGTGAACGTCCGGAGCACTCCTGCGTCCGCGGCGGTGCTGGTTCCGGCGCGATCGAGCGCAGGTGCCTCGGCCACGCGACGCGGCTGCGTACTGAATTCCTTCCGCATCGCCCCTTCGGAAACCTCCGCCACACCGTCGGACCGCTCCAGCGGCGCGATCGGCAAGTTCTCGGGAGCCCCGAGATCCTCGCTCCGGAGCAGGTAAGCGGGAACCGCCACACCGGTGACCATGGCGAACGCCAGGGCGATCCAGCGCGGCGCGAAGGCGAGCGTTCCTGCGCCACCTCCCTTGGCGACCAGCGAGCGCAGCACCGACTTCGGCAGGATCGGCAGCAGCGCGACGGCCCAGGCGCCGTTCTGTCCGTACCGCCCCTCGAGCTCCTTCCGCAGAAGAGCCATCCCCCGCTCCTGCTGTTTCTTCACCGTGGCGACGGGCACGCCGAGCTTCTTCGAAATCTCGCGGGGCGGGAGCCCGTCGAAGAAGCGAGCCAGGATGACGGCGCGGTACGGCTCGGGTAGCTGGAGCACCGAGTCGACGAGGTCGCGCTGGCTCTCCGCACGGGCGACGGAGTCCGCCGTCGACTCCTGGGTCATCTCGCCTTCCACAGCGGAGAGCTCGCGTCCCTGGCGCCGCGCCGAGGAGCGCTGGCGGTCGATGGCGAGGTTGCGGACGACGCGGCGCACCCACGGGCCGGATTCCCCGACGATCGTGCTGGGTCTGGCGAGGGCGCGGACGACGGCCTCCTGGACGAGATCGTCCTGGTCGGCCGCCTGGCGGACGATCTGCCCGGCGAGAGCGCGGACGCGCTCCATGGATTCGAGGAGGGCGTCGGCGCTGCTGCGGGGGCCGAGCGCGTCGTGGGAGGCTGGAGTGGTCATGACCTGGAGAACACGTTACCGCCTCCAGATCGACGACGAGAAATTTCGGCGAGGGAGCCCGAAGGAGGTCAAAAGAGCCTGAGCGCGTTTCGGGACGGTCGGGCCGCTCGTTTTCCTGTCGTCGATCTCACGGGCGCGCCGTTTCGAGGAAGACAGCCCCAGCAACCCACCCTGGCTTCACCCACGATGACCGACCCCAATCACTTCCCGTCCCCCCCGCCCTTGCGGCCCGGCCAGCACGGCTCCGGTCGCCGCACAGGCCCGAGAACCCCCGGTCGCCCCCCGCGGCTCACGCCGTCCTGGCTGGAGTGGATGCTCGGCCTCGGCCTCGCCGCCTTGGCCGTCGCGTACTGGCTCAACGCGACCTCGAGCACCGGCACCGTCTTCAAGGTCGAAGACCGCACGGTTGCCGCCATCGTTCACGCGTTCGATGGCACCGTCACGCTCGACGACACGCCGGGCTATCGCGTCATCAGGCCCTTCCTCGAGGACGGGTACAGCGTCATCAAGACGCCGGCCGAGTACCGGATGACCGGGAACGAACTCGTCGGTGACCACCAGGTTCCCCGGCTCGGTGTGCGGGCTGCGGACGGCTCCAACGCCTGGTTCGAGGATGTCCGGATCCAGTACGCCCCCCGCCCGGAACGTGCGTGGGACGTGCTCCGAACCTCGGGGGGCGACCACGCCTGGCGTCACGGCGTCATCGACGCCTATGCGCGAGCCTGCCTGCGGGATGCGCTCGGACTCTACACCGCGGAGGAGATCGTCCGTCAGGAGAACCTGCGCGCGGCGCGACTCGACGCCACTCGACGCCTCGATACCGCGCTCGAGCCACACGGACTCAGGGTGCTGGAGCTCACGATCTCGTCGCCTGCGTTCCCGAAGAAGTACGAATTTGTCATCCAGCGGCGCCAGGTCGCCGAGCAGGAAGCCCAGAAGATCACGCAGGAGCTCCAGCAACTTCGCGCGTCCCGCGCCGACCGGATCGCGAAGCTGGAGCGCGACAAGGCGCTGGAGCGGACGCGAATGCGTACGAAGATCGCCGGGGAGCTGGCCGCCGCCAGGCAAAGTGCCTACGTGGAGCGGAGTTCCGCTGACTTCGCGTACGAGGCCAGGATCCGCGCAGGAGAACGCGAGCGACTGGAGCGCACGAGCCAGGCCGATGCTCTCGTCGCGAAGTACGAGGCCGAGGCCGCAGGCGTCCTGGCCCGCGCCGAGGCGCTGGCCGCCGAAGGCAGCATGGCCGTCCGCAAGGCGCTCGTCGAGAGCCTCAAGAACGTGAAGTTCGAGATCGCTCCCCTCGAGCATCCGGCGGACGACAGGGCAAGAAAGGCGAGCCGCAACCTCTGATCACTCCACCATGAAGATTCAACCGTATCTCGAGAAGGCAGCGCGCGGCGCCGCTTCGGTCTTTCGCGCCGTGTCCGTCGGCCTCCGACGCGCCACTCCCGTCGTCCTCCGCGCGGGGCGTCGGGCCGCGCGCGCGACGTGGTACAGCGCAGGCTTGCGCGCCACGCTCCGCCCCATCGCGTCCCTCGTACGAACGGGCGCCGTCGCCGCTGTCGTCGCTTGCCTCTCGGTCGCGGCCTTGCGCGCCACGACGCAAACCGTCCTCCCGACCGAGATCGGCGTGATCCAGAGGGATTGGGGCGGAGAAGCGGGCATCGTGCCCGAGGACCTCGGCCCTTCCAAACGCTTCGTCGTCCCGGGCGTGAGGACACTCCATCGACTGGACCGCAGGATCCACTTCGCCCGATTCGGCATGGAGAGCGAGGGCAACGGGTTCCCTTCGCTCGAGCTGCGCACTCCGGACGATCTGGAGGTTCGCGTCGGCGCCAGTGTCCCCTACCGGATCATCGAAGGCAGCGGGCACCGTCTCGTCGAGGAGGGGATTCGCTCGACGTATCCGGACCTCGCGCGCGCTGCCATCGAGAGAGTTCTCCTGGACGCGCTCGGATCTCTGCGCCGCGAGGAATGGTCGAGCGTCGCGGCGAGAGAGCGCGTTCGAACCACCGCCCTCATCGGCATCCGCGCCGCACTCGCGCCGTTCCATCTGGAGCCGCTCGATCTCCAGATCTCCTCGACCTGGTTCCCGCCGGAGTTCGAGGTGGAGATGATGGAGCAGAAGCTGCTCGAGCAGCGCATCCTGACGGACGCGATGCTCGCCAGGCGGGACGAGCGAAACTACGAACTCCTGACCGAGCAGGAGATCGTCGGGAGCCTCGAAGCGGCGCGCGCGGCCGAGCTGGACTTCGAGATCGAGCAGGAGCGGATCGGCCTACGCGCGGAGGTTCGCGAGGTCGAATCCGCCGCGTCGCAGTACGCTTTCGAGCGCAAGACCGCCGCCAGCAACCTCTACGAGAAGGCGCTCACGACCGGCCGTCTGAAGCTGGACGAGGCAGAGGCGCTACGCGAGCAGCTCTTGAACGAAGCCCTGGAGTCGGAAGGCGGCCGCGTGATGGTCGCGCGGGAAGCCGCCTCCAACCTGAAGTTCACCACGGTGAAGCTGGACGCGAACAACCCCAATGTACCGTCGGTGCTGGACCTGGACGCGCTCATCGAGCTACTGCTGGGTGAAGGACATCAGTAGACAAACAGCGATTCGCGGAGGAGCGCCATTCGACTCCAGATCTGGCTTTCGAGCCATCATCCAGATGGCTTGGTCGGGCATTGGGGTGGTCGCTCATGCTGCGTCGGACAGCGCGCGAGTCGCCCTGGGCTCCTCGCCATTTCGTCGGTGTGCCCTCAAGTCCGCGATCGAACCGCCCGATCCTCCATGAAGGCGGTCCGCGGCTGCTGTCCCCCCCATGATCGACCTTCGTATCTCGAGCGCTGCCGTTTGCAGCATGGCCCTCCTCGCCGGAGCCCTCTGGCTCACAGCGCGAGGCAGCGCCCCCAGGATCGAGACCGTCCAGATCGTCGCGGCTGCGGATGCCGATCCAGGCGCAACGTCCTCCTCGATCTCGCTGAAGCCACGCATGGCGGCGCCGCTCACCGCGATCCGGTTTTCCCGGCCAGCCTCGACGGCCGGGTCGCCCTCGGGGGAGGCGGCTCCTCCCTCGGACGAGTTCGAGACCAGCTGCCTGACCGTGCGCGTGCTCGACCCGGACCTCCTGCCGATCCCGCGCGCGACGATCACGCTCTCCTTTCCGATCGGCGATCAGGGAGCGACCTTCGCCAGGAGCGCCGTCGCAGGCACCGACGGTAACGCCTCCATCAAGAGCGTGCAGGATCACCGAACGGCCATCCTCCTCGTCAGCGCGCCGGGCCATGAGAGCCGTTCGCTGGCCGCAGCGGGGCTGATGGGAACCCACGCCGACGTCGTGCTCCCGAGGCGGGCCTTGCGAATCCACGGAGTCGTCCTCACCGGCGATGGGCATCCGGCTGGCGCTTCGCTCGTCTTCCTCGGCGCCGCCGAGACTCGGGCCTCGAAGGACGGGTCCTTCTCGCTTCAGGTCCCGGAACAGGCGGACTTCGAGAACACGCCGCTCGTCGCGATGAAGCGCGGCCTGCAGCCGTTGGTCCTGCACCTGCCGGCCACCGACGGAGGCAGCCCATCCGATGCGCCCCTGGAACTGATCCTGGGTGAACCGACCAAGACCCTCCGCGGACGCCTCGTGGACTCCCGGGGTGAACCGTTGGCAGGTCACACGGTGAGCCTCAGCACCGGAACCCCCGACGGCCGCGGCGGATACCTCGAACACGCTCTCGACGTCGCGAGAAGGATGGGGAAGACCGACCGCGACGGCCGCTTCGAGATTCGGGGTCTGATGGACCGCTCTTACGAGCTCTCCGTGAGTCCTGTGGCCAGCGGGAGCCGCCGCCGTGGCGCACGCGGGAAGGCCCCACGCTCTGACCCGCGCGACCGCGACGCTGGCCCCGAGAAGGAAAGCCCGGCCCCGAGCCAGCTCGCAGGTCCCTTCGACGCTGGAACCACCGACGTCGAGATCGTGCTCAGGTAGTCCCCTGCCGTGCTCGCACCCGCGGGTGCCGCCACGGTTTCTGTAGACTCCCCGCGATGGAACTCATCGACATCGGAGTGAACCTCGGGAGCCAGCAGTTCAAGAAGGACCTCGATGACGTCATGGCTCGCGCACGCGCGGCGGACGTCGCCGGGATGGTGATCACCGGGACGAGCCTCGCAGGGAGCCTCCGCGCGCTCGAGATCGCCAGGGGCGCCGACGATCTGTGGTGCACCGCGGGCGTTCATCCCCACGATGCGAAGACCTGGAGCGACAGCTCCGCGATCACGATTCGCAAGCTCTGTGCGGACTCGAAGGTCGTCGCCGTCGGAGAGTGCGGACTCGACTTCAACCGCAACTTCAGCGAGCCCGAGGCTCAACGGGCCGCGTACTCCGCGCAGCTCGGGATCGCTGCCGAGACGAGCCTGCCCGTCTTCCTGCACCAGCGCGACGCCCACGACGAGTTCTTCAGCACGCTGAAGGACGCGTGGCCCGATCTCGGCGGAGGAGCGGTCGTGCACTGCTTCACGGACGGACCGGCCGAGGCGGAGGCCTACCTCGAACTCGGCTGCTACCTCGGGATCACGGGCTGGGTCACCGATGCCAGGCGCGGCGATGCCCTCCGACGCGCGGTTCCTCTGATCCCCGACGAGCGACTGCTCCTGGAGACCGACGCGCCCTACCTGATGCCCCAGTCGATCCGGCCGCGACCGAAGTCGCGTCGCAACGAGCCGATGCACATGATCGAGGTGGCCAGGGCCGTCGCCGAACTGCGCGGCCAGGCGATCGAAGAGGTCGCGGCACTCTCGACCGCGAATGCACGACACTTCTTCGCTCTGACCGCAGGCGGGCGATGAGCGAGCCGCTGGCGACCTTCCTGGCGAGCGGCTCGATCGGCGTGGTGACCGACGACGCAGACTCGGTCGATCAGACGCAGTAGAGCCAAGTACGCAGGATGGCGCGTCGATCTACGAAGTCAGGCGAAGGACGCGCGGTCGCCGTCCTGACCGTGCCGACTCCTTCCAGCGATGCGGTCCTCACGAAAGGTGCAACGATCCGGGTGTTCCAGCCCACCTGAACAGCGGCGGGCGAGCTCAAAAAACCTGAATCGCCCGCGTTTCGGTGCGCTCGCACGTGGCCGCCCGATCCAGCGATGTCGCCCTTCCTGCCCCGTGGTTCACGATTGCGATAAGGCGCGCATATCAGAGTCATTCACCCGTCATCGCAGCGGGCGCGACCTCGACTCTTGCGCCTTGTCCGAACCCTTGCTTGGCCCTAGTGTTCTCTCGTAGCGCATCAGTACCGGTGTGACAACCAGTCCACGGCCGCCTGCCTCCAGGCCGGAGTTCATCTCCATCGAGCGCTTCCATCGATCACCACGGAACCACCAGTGAAAACCATGAACCTGAAGACCCCATCCGCTCACCTCTTTACGAGCCTCCTGGTGCTCGGCGCAGCCTCGTGCGCCTCGACCCAGGAGACCGCCATGGACGCCACCAGAGCAGAAGCCAGCGTCAAGTCCGGCGCCGCCGCGGGCGCCAACATCGGGAGCTGCCCGGTCATGGGCGAAAGCTACACGCCCGAGCCCGATGACGTCATGGAGAACGATGACTGGTGGCCAGGCCACCTTAAGCTCGAGATCCTTGCGCAGAACTCCGCCAAGGCCAATCCACTGGGCGAGGAATTCGACTACGCCAAGGAGTTCGCCAAGCTCGACCTGGCCGCCGTGAAGGCCGACATCAAGGCGCTCCTGACCGATTCCCAGGACTGGTGGCCTGCCGACTGGGGCAACTACGGACCTTTCTTCATCCGGATGGCCTGGCACAGCGCGGGCACGTACCGCGAAGGCGACGGCCGCGGCGGTGCTTCGGACGGCACGCAGCGCTTCGCGCCGCTGAGCGGCTGGCCGGACAACGTCAACCTCGACAAGGCGCGTCGTCTGCTCTGGCCGATCAAGCAGAAGTACGGACAGAAGATCTCGTGGGCGGACCTCATGGTTCTGACCGGCAACGTCGCGCTCGACTCCATGGGGCTCAAGACGAAGGGCTTCGGTGGTGGTCGCGTCGACGTCTGGGAACCTCAGAACGACATCTACTGGGGACCCGAGGGGGAGTGGCTGGCGAACGAGCGCTACTCGGGCGATCGTGAGCTCGACAACCCGCTCGCGGCGGTGCAGATGGGGCTCATCTACGTGAACCCGGAGGGTCCGGACGGAAGGCCGGATCCGCTGGCGGCCGCCAAGGACATCCGCGAGACGTTCGGTCGGATGGGTATGAACGACGAGGAGACGGTCGCGCTGATCGCGGGCGGGCACACCTTCGGGAAGTCGCACGGTGCGGCGAGCCCCGAGGGTACCGTCGGCCCCGATCCGGAGGGCGCGCCGCTGGAGATGCAGGGTCTTGGCTGGAACAGCACCTACGGGAGCGGCCACGGTAAGGACACGATCAGCAGCGGTCTGGAGGTCACCTGGACCTCGACGCCGACGCAGTGGTCGAACGGGTACTTCGACAACCTGTTCAGCTACGACTGGGAGCTGACCAAGAGCCCGGCTGGCGGTCACCAGTGGGTCGCGAAGGACGCGGTCGCGAACATCCCGGACGCGCACGACTCGAAGGAGTTCGACATGCCGATGATGTTCACGACGGACCTCGCCCTCAAGATGGATCCCATCTACGAGCCGATCTCCCGACGCTTCTACGAGAACCCGGACCAGCTGGCCGAAGCGTTCTCGAACGCATGGTACAAGCTGATGCACCGGGACATGGGTCCGGTGTCGCGCCTGCTGGGGCCGGAAGTTGCCGAGCCGCGGATCTGGCAGGACCCGATTCCGGACGTCAACCACCCGCTTGTGAACGCACGTGACATCGAGATGCTCAAGGGCGAGATTCTCGCCTCGGGCCTCACGATTCCGCAGCTCGTCACGACGGCTTGGGCCTCGGCCGGGACGTTCCGCGACAGCGACAAGCGGGGTGGAGCCAACGGTGGACGTCTTCGTCTTGCGCCGCAGAAGGACTGGCCCGCGAACGAGCCGGCGAAGCTGGCGAACGTGCTGAGCACTCTCGCGAAGATCCAGTCGGACTTCAACGGGAAGCAGACCGGCGGAAAGATGATCTCGATGGCCGACATGATCGCTCTCGGGGGTTCTGCGGCGGTCGAGGCGGCCGCGAAGGAAGCCGGCTATAGCGTGAACGTGCCGTTCACTCCGGGTCGCGCGGATTCGACGCCGGAGCAAACGGACGTCGAAGGCTTTGCGGTCCTGGAGCCGGCCGCCGATGGCTTCCGGAACTACGTGGCGAGCGGGAACCGTCGCCGTCCAGAGGAGGCGCTGGTCGACCGCGCGAACCAGCTGACGTTGACCGCGCCCGAGATGACCGTTCTCGTGGGTGGGATGCGCGCGCTTGGCGCGAACCATGGCGGCACAAAGCACGGCATCTTCACGGATCGTCCGGGCCAGCTGACGAACGACTTCTTCGTGAACCTCCTGCGCATGGACACGAAGTGGAAGCCTTCGTCCAAGGGCGAGAACATGTATGAAGGCGTGGATCGTGCGACCGGCGAGCCGAGGTACACGGCCACGGCCGTCGACCTCGTCTTCGGCTCGAACTCCCAGCTCCGCGCGATCGCCGAGGTCTATGCCTCGGAGGACGCCAAGCAGAAGTTCGTGGACGACTTCGTGGCCGCCTGGACGAAGGTGATGAACCTCGATCGCTTCGACCTGAACTGATGGGCTAGAGGATCCGCAGGGATCCCGGATCGAGAGCCCGCTGGCCTGCTTGCGTTGCGAGCAGCCGGCGGGCTCTTGTCCGTTGGGGCATCGGTGGACCACGTCGAGACGCCTGACGTTTCCGGTGCATTCGGAGAGATCCGTACACAGATTGGGGAGAGCACCGGTCGATAGGCAGCCACCGGCCGAGTCGCGCACTCTAGATGCTCTCTTCCCACGCACCCACCACGACGCTCCGCGAGATCGACCGCGCAAGACGTGCGAAGTGCACGGTCGACTTCAAGCAGATCCCTGGGATCCAGGACAGCGTCAATCGGGACCTCGCGAATGGCGTGTTCGGGGGTTCGTTCGCCTACGTGGGAGCCTGGCTTGCGATCGCTTTCGTCACCAAGATCCACGTGGATCATCCGCAGCTCTTCTGGACGATGCTGGGCGCCTTCGTCGCGCTCGGGGGGTTGCGGCTTCGCCTGATCCACCGGTTCAGGAAGGGGCTCGAGCCAGACGGGCGCTCTTGGCGACTTCGCCTGTCCGCGCAGCTCACCTTGGCCGGCCTGCTCTGGTCCGTCGCGACGGCGACACTGGGCGTCGCCGACTCGCATTCGCTGGGATTCTCCGGCGCCATCTACGGGCTCGTGACCATGGCGGGAATCGGTAGCGCGACCATGGCGCCTTCGTTGCGCCTGGCCCTCAGCTACGTGACCGCGCTCGTGGCGCCGACGGCTGTGGCGCTGATTCTGCAGCCGGAGCCCCACGCCACCGCCAACGGCATGGGGCTCGCCGTCATCCTCTGCTTCGTGGTGGGCTTCACCCGTCACATGCATCGAAACTACGCGCTTCAAATCGTCACCAATCACGTGCTCGCAGAGCAGACGGAGGACCTGCTCCGAACCCAGTCGGAATTGCACCGCGAAGAAAGGGCCCGCGAGATGTTCTTTGCCGCCGTCAGCCATGAACTGCGGACTCCGCTCCATGGGATCATCGGGATGGTCAACGAGCTCGGGGAGTCCGAGCTGAGTTCGGAGCAACAGGATTCGCTCGAGGTGATCCGGAACTCGGGCGACCAGATGCTCGGCGTGATCGGCGACATCCTCGACCTCGCCAAGGCGAGACAGGGAGAGCTGAGCCTGGAGCTGGTCCCACTCGACCTCGTGGTCCTCGGGCGCGAAGTGGTGAGCATGATCGGCCACACGGCCTCTGCAAAGGGGCTGCGGTTCGATCTCGACGCCAGGGTGCACGAGGCAACCGTGATCGGCGATCCGCTTCGGATACGTCAGGTACTCCTGAACCTCGCGAGCAACGCCATCAAGTTCACGCAAGGGGGGTCCGTGACGATCGTGGTGGAGTCCATTCCCCGCGAGTCGGTGGGACGGACATGGTTCCGTCTGTCGGTCAGGGATACCGGATCAGGAATGGACGCCCAAACTCTCGAGCATGTGTTCAAGCCCTTCCACCAGGCCAGCGCGAGCACGCAGCGGGAGCATGGCGGTACCGGACTCGGGCTCTCGATCGTGGCTCAGCTCGTCGAGCGCATGGGGGGAGAGCTGCGCGCGGAGAGCGAGGTGGGCGTCGGCTCCAGCTTCGTCGTCGAGATCCCCTTCGAGGTCCCGGCGGCGAGGAACGCAGCGGAGGATGCGAACAGTCAGGCGGCGAAGAGCGCCTCTGCGAAGGCGAAGCTCTTCGAAGGATCTGGAATCCGCGTCCTGGCTGCGGACGACCAGGTCGTCAATCGACGCGTCCTGCAAAGGATGCTGGAGCGCATCGGACTCGAGGGCACTCTGGTGGAGGACGGCGCCCAGGCGGTCGAGGCGTTCCGCAAGGGTGCCTATGATCTCATCCTGCTGGACTGCCAGATGCCCGTCATGGACGGCTACGAGGCGACGCGTTCGATCCGTGCTCTCGACGTGCATGGAGCCGCGGACGTACCGATTCTCGCCCTATCGGGTAGCGCGGGTGACGAGATCGGTGACGTGGCCCGCGCGGCCGGGATGAACGCTTGCCTGCTCAAGCCGATCACGCAGGACGAACTCGTGAGCGCACTCCATGAGCATCTTCCGGGACGCTTTTTTGCTCCCCACGAGCCGGCGGTTGCGCTCGAAGAAGCCGCGTGAGCCCGTGGATGCGGTAGGCTGCGCCGCGCCATGCGCTGCCTCATCGCCAACGACAAGTTCAAGGGATCGCTGACCGCCCTCGAAGCGGCGAGTGCGATCGCGGCTGGTCTCCCGGCTGGATATGAGGTCGATCTCTGCCCGATCGCAGATGGCGGAGAGGGCTTCACGGAGACGATGTGCGCCGCACTCTCCGGGCGCTGGGTAACGGCGGATGTGTCGGACGCTCTCGGTCGACCGATTCGAGCGCGGTATGCGGTGACGGACGCCGGAGTCGCGGTGATGGAGATGGCGGCCGCGAGCGGGCTCCTGCATGTCCATCCGGACGAACGCTCCCCGCTGCGCGCCTCTACCTTCGGGACGGGTGAGATGCTGCGTCATGCTGCCAGACAGCGCGGAGTGAGTCGCATCCTGATCGGACTGGGCGGAAGCGCCACGAACGACGGTGGGGTGGGGATGGCGAGTGCGCTTGGGATTTCTCCGGTGAATGGACGCGGACGAACGCTCGATCCGTGGCCGTCCGCATGGGGCGAGCTCGCCGGATTCGACGCGACAGGCCTGGTGGCCGTGCCACCGATCCAGGTCGCGAGTGATGTGACGAACCCTCTGCTTGGCCCGAAGGGAGCCACGGCGGTCTTCGGAGCGCAGAAGGGAGCCAGCGAGGCGGAAAGGCGAGAACTCGAGCGGCATCTCGCGCGGCTGGTCGAGGTGACAGGCGCCTACGCGACGGCGAAGCGACCGGGCGCGGGCGCCGCGGGCGGCCTGGGCTTCGGCCTGATGCACTTCCTGGGCGCGGAGCTGCGATCCGGCTTCGAGCTGGTGGCGGAGGCGCTGGACCTGAAGCGCCGCATCCAAGAGGCCGACTTCGTCATCACGGGCGAGGGATCGATGGACGCGCAGTCGCTGGACGGAAAGGGTCCGGTCGGCGTGGCGCAGATGGCGACGTCCCTGGGCCGACCAGCCTACGCCGTCGGCGGCCGAATCACAGGAGATGTCCGATCCGCGGGCCTGTTCCAGGCCTGCGCGAGCCTGGACGAGAGCGGGCTACCGCTAGAAACGCTGATACGCCAAGCCACCACCCTGCTGACCGAGGCGACGAAGCGAATGATGTCGCAATCTCCACCTCCAGCATGACGCACGCAACGGAAGCCTCTCCATGAAGCGCTTCCACGAGATGAGCTGCCCCCCCTGACGCCCGAGCCGACACAAACGGACCAGGTGCGTTCATTCCGGTACAAACGGACCAGGTGCAGTTGTTCCGGAACAACTGCACCTGGTCCGTTTGTATCGGAATGAACGCACCTGGTCCGTTTGTGTCGGCTTGGGGTCAGGAGTCTTCGGGGGTGGGGTCGGGGGGAGGGGCGTTCCAGGTTTTTTGGGCGAGCCAGGCTCCGAGCGACGTGGTCGTCAGGACGGCGGTCCAGACCAGGGCGCCTCGGAAGGACGCCACGTGGACCGGGGTGTGCTGGAGGAGGGAGAGGAACGCCGTGGCCGAGCCGGCGATGACGGCGATTCTGTGACCCACCGCTCGCCAGGCTTGCGCCAGGGCGATCGGGCTCACCTCGATTCGTTCGTTCGCTTGATTCGACATGGTGGAAGGGGACGACTCAGCCTAGACGGGGGACCGGCGTCAAGGAGGGAATCAGGTCGGGGTTGGAGCGCGATGGTGATGCCGGCGGAGGCGGCGCCAGATGGGTGAGGCGGCTCGCGATCTGACTGATGCAGAGCTGCTCCAGCGCCCGCTTGGGCGTGAGTGCGAACGGGGACTGGTGAGAGGAGCAGCGCTCGATATGGACAGAACGCGGGAGCCAGCCCGCCTGGCGCGGTGACCGGGCCAGGAAACGCTCGCAGATCGTCCGGAGCTTCGAGGCCACCGCCTTGCCCTCCTCGACGCCGCTCGCATGGTTCACGATGACCTCGGGAGTGGGAATATCCACGGCGGTCCGCGCTCCGAACTGGTCCAGCGCCTTGATGAGGCCATAGGCGTCGGTCAGGGCCGCCAGCTCCGGCGTCGTCACGATGAAGACGCGGTCCGCGACCGAGGCGAAGCCCAGGACATCCGGGCCGATCCCGGCCGCACTGTCTCCGATGATCAGATCATAGGACGGCGCGATCTCTTCGATCAGGGCCGCAAGTTTGGCTCGACGGTCCGACGAGAGCTGGGCCATCGACTCTTCACCCGATGAAGCGGGGAGGAGATGGATGCCCGCGGGGCCCTCCACGATGCATTCCTGGACGCTGCATTCGCCAGCCAGGGCGCGGTCGATCCGCGGCTCCCCCACCGACAGCCCGAACAGGACGTCGAGATTCGAAAGGCCCAGATCGAGGTCCACCAGCAGGACGCGCCGCCCCGTCCGGGCCAGCTCGACGCCCAGGTTTCCCGCGACCGTCGTCTTGCCGACGCCGCCCTTGCCGCCCGTCACGAGGACGAACGGTGTCTTCTTGAAAGCGCTCATCCGATCCTCCCGATCAGCGCGAGGTCCGCGAATCGCTCCTTGTTCGCGCGGAAGAAGTGCGGGCCCAGGTCCGGCCCGTTCGTCAGGAACGCCAGGCCCAGTCCGCTCGCCCTCGCATGCTCCAGTGCCGGAAGCGGCTGCTGCGCCTCATCCAGCTTCGTGACGACCGCCCCCAGCGGCGCCAGCGGCGCCGCGATGGCCGTCGTGGATTCCATCGCCGCCGCCGACGCCGTCGCGGGCAGGACAACGAGCGTCGCCAGCTGGATCTTCGCCGAGGCCGCATCGCAAGCGTCCCCGAGTGCCAGCAGCGACTCGACATCCTTCTGCACGTCCCCCGTTCCGTCCACCAGCACCACGTCAAATCGTCCGGGCTCCAGCGCCAGCTGGTTCGCCAGCCTCACCGGGTCCCGCAGCGCCATGCTCGGGATCCGTAGCAGCTCCCCGTAGGCCTTGATCTGCGCTACCCCGCCCACGCGATCCGCGTCGAGCGTCGCCAGCGCCACCTTGCGCCCCGCGCGCGCCATCCGCAGAGCCAGCTTCGCCAGCGTTGTCGTCTTGCCCACACCGGTGTGCCCGAGAAGCGCCACGACCGCCGTCTCTCCCCGCGGCAACGGCAAGGTCGCCACGTCGAAGTGCTTCGCAATCTCATCCGCCGCCAGATCCATGGGATGGGCGCCCTCCACGTCCACCTTCACGATCCCCTCCAGAACCGCTTCCCGCATCTTCTTCGACGCACCATGTTCACGCAGGCGCCGCTCCACGTCCGCCAGCGGCGTGCGCTGCGGGCGCCCCGTCACCGACGGATGCGAGACCACCGTCGCTGGCACCTGCGCACCAGCAGATGCTTCCGGCTTCGTCGCGGTCGCCGCCTTCAGCAGCACGCCCGCCTCGCGCCTCATCTCGCGGAGCGCCTCCGTGCTCCGCGGAATCCGCGTCGACACCGCGAGCGTCACCCGCCCGGGTGACGTGACCTGATCCACGACCACCGACTTCTCGCCGAACGTGGCACGCGCCGTCATCAGCGCCTGGCGCATGGTGCGACCCGTCACGATCTGAAGGGAGTCCTTCGCGCGCGGCGACGCGACTGGTGGGACGAGCGGCGCAACGACAGCGTGCGCGACGGCGGATTCTGGTGGCGTGGACATGGCGGAGTGGGTTCCTGGAGAATGGAGGGATCAGGGTTGGGAGGAGCAAGATCAGGCCGCCGGCGCGGACTCTTTCATCCGCACCACGGAAACGGTGTCGACCGATCGAGCGGGAACGACCTCGTTGAAGGAAAGCACCGCTGTCTTCGGCAGCGACGAACGCACGAGCTCGGCCAAGAAACGTCGGATGCCCGAGCGCACGAGCACGACCACGTTCTTACCGGACTGCGACGCCAGCCCGAGCGACTGCCCGATCTCTTCGACCAGACGCGTCAGATACGCGGGCCCGATGGTGCTCGCGTCGGGATCGTTCGAGCGCCCAACGGCAGCCGCAAGCTGCGCTTCGATCGACGGATCGAGGGTGATCGCATGGATCGTGCCGTTCGAATCGGCGTACTGTTCGCACAGCGCTCGCCCGAGTCGCTGGCGCGTCAGTTCGGTAAGCGTCTCGACGTCGCGCGTCCTTGGCGCGTTGTCGCTGAGCGTCTCGAGGATCGCGGGCATGTTGCGGATGGCGACGCCCTCGGCCAGGAGGTTTCGCAGCACCTGCTGGATCTCACCAATCCCGAGCCTGTCGGGAATCAGCTCCTCCACCACGGCCGGCGCGATCGCCTTGGCGTTCGCGATCAGGTCCTTGACGTCATCGCGCGTGATCAGCTCCGGCAGCGCGCCGCGCAGCACCTCGGACAGGTGCGTGACGAGCACGCTCGTCGGATCGATCACGGTGTAGCCAAGGATCTCGGCCTCGTCGCGCTTCGACGCATCGATCCACACGGCGGGCAGGCCGAACGCGGGGTCCACAGCGGCCTTTCCCTTGATCTTCGCGGCCGCCGTCCCCGGATCCATCGCCATGAAGAGCGTCGGCTCGACCTCCCCCGCCGCGATCTCCTGACCGCCGGCCAGCACGCGATACGACTTCGGTCCAAGCTTGATGTTGTCGCGGATCCGCACCGGCGGCAGCACCACGCCTTCCTTGAGCGCGAAGCGCCTGCGCAGCTGCGCGATGTGATCCAGGATCCCCGATCCCGAGCTGTCCTGGACCATGGGGATCAGCTGATAGCCGATCTCCAGGCTCGCGCGGTCCACCTTCAGAAGCTCTGCCACCTCCTCTTCGTCCGTGGGGGCGGGCGAAGCCTCGGCCTGGGCGGCCTCTGCCTTCTCCACCACCGCGAGATCCCGCGCATCCTCGGCGGCTTGCCCGCTGCGCCACATCAGCACGAGCGCCGTGCTGAGGATGAAGAACGGTAGCTTCGGCATGCCCGGCAGCAGCCCGATCGCGAAGATCGTCGCCGCGGCGATGAGCGTCGCCTTGGGCCGTGCGCCCATCTGATTTGCCAGATTGGGCCCGAGCCCGACATCGCTCGAGTCCTTCGTGACGAGCACACCGGCCGCCGTCGAGATCAGGAGCGCCGGGATCTGGCTGACGAGGCCATCACCGATGGTCAGCTTCGAAAACTGATCGACAGCCTGGCCGATCGACATCCCGCCGGAGGCGCCGATGGCAATCCCCCCCACGAGGTTGAGACCCGTGATGATCAGGCCCGCGACCGCGTCACCGCGCACGAACTTCGACGCACCGTCCATGGCCCCGTAGAACTCGGCCTCGCGCGCCACACTCATCCGCCGGTCTCGCGCTTCATCCGCGTCGATGAGACCGCCGTTGAGATCGGCGTCGATCGCCATCTGCTTGCCGGGCATGGCATCGAGTACGAAGCGCGCCGCCACCTCACTGACCCGGCCAGAACCCTTCGTGATCACGACGAACTGAATGATGATCAGCACGAGGAACACGACGAGACCCACGCCAAGGTTGTCGCCGGTCACGTACTGCCCGAACGCCTGGATGACGCTGCCAGCCTCGCCGCCCGTCAGAATGAGGCGCGTACTCGCCACGTTCAAGCCGAGCCTGAAGAGGGTCGCGAACAGCAGGATGGTCGGGAACGTGGTCAGCTCGGTCGCGTCCCGCGCATGCATCGTCAGCATGAGCAGCATGACCGCACCCGAGAGGTTCAGCGCGAGCAGCAGATCGAGCGCCATCGGCGGCAGCGGCGCCACCAGCGTCAGCATGAGTCCCAGGACACCGAAGCCCAGGAACCAGTCGCTCATGTTCCGGAGGCGCGCGCCGCCGGTCAGGTCCTTGCGTGAGGGAGTGTTCGCCATCGAACGCTAGCTCAGGCCGAAACGGCCCGGCCCTCCATGCGGTAGACGTAGGCAAGGATCTTGGCGACCGCCTCGAAGAGATGTTCTGGCACGGCGTCACCGATCTCGCACGAGCGGTGAAGCGCGCGCGCCAGCGGCGGCTCCTCCACGATCATCACCTTCGACTCCGTGGCGAGCGCACGGATTCGCAGCGCGACTTGATCAAGCCCCTTCGCGACCACGGTCGGCGCGGCATCGCGCCCGTCCTCGTAGCGCAGCGCCACCGCATAGTGCGTCGGGTTGGTGATCACGACCGTGGCCTTCGGCACGTCGTCCATCATCCGGCGCGAGGCGATCTCGCGCTGCACCTGGCGAATCCGCGCTTTGACCTGGGGATCGCCCTCGCTGTTCTTGGCCTCGTCACGCACTTCCTTCTTGCTCATGCGCATGTCCTTGGAGTGCTGGTAGCGCTGGTACACGAAGTCGATCAGCGAGAGAGCCACGATCACGACCACTCCCGCGCTCGCGGCGAGAAGGAAGGTGTGACCGATGGCGCGCACGACCTGCCTCGCATCCGTTCCCGCCACGGCCGAGATCACTGGAAGCTGCCACATGGCCACCGTCACGATCGTCGTGCCGATCAGGATGATCTTGAGCAATCCCAGCCCCGTGCGGACTGCGCCGCGGGTTCCGAAGACCTTCTTGGCCCCGGAGACCATGCTGAGTTTCGCCGGATCGAATCCGATTGCCTTGGGCGTGATCAGGAATCCGACCTGGCCGTAGCCCGCCACGAAGCCCACCAGCAGAACAGGCACGAGAAGCATGGCCAATGCTGTGACCATGCCAGTCACGGAGTTGCTCATCAGCGCCGAAAAGTCGCCTGCGGTCAGTTCCTCGCGCGCGAGCGCGGCCATGCTGTCGAAGCTGGTGACGAGCAACCCTCCGGCCGCACCGGTGAGTCCCTTGCCCAGCATCAGCATCGAGCCGATGGAGGCCGCGAGCATGAGCCCGCCGACCAGCTCGGTCGACATCGCCACCTGGCCCTTGTCCCGAGCGTCGCTCAGGCGCTTGCCCGTCGCTTCCTCTGTCTTGTCGCCTGAATCGCCTTCCGCCATCTCAGACCTCGATCGCGTCGAGACCGGCTTCGAGCCCGGCCATGAGCTGTTCCAGGAGCGACGTCATCGCCGTGCTCAAGGTGGGACTGAGAAGGCAGAGCGCGAGAAGCCCGCCGCCAACGCGCAGGCTGAAGCCCATCTCCAGGACATTGACCTGGGGAACGGCGCGCGCGATGAGCCCGATGAGTACCGAGATCATCATCAGGAGGACCAGTACGGGCGCCGCGAAAGCGATGCCCGAGGCGAAGAACTCCGAGAACAGACGAAGAATCACGGCGGAGAGATCACCGCCGAAGTCGAGCGTGCCGACGGGCGCCCGCTCGTAGGACTCCGCCAGCGCACGGATCAGCCACTGGTGCCCGTCCACGGCGAGCAGCGCGAGAAAGAACAGCGTCTCGTTCATCTTCGAGATCAAAGGAAGCGCCTCGCCGCTGGCGGGGTCGGAGGCGCTTGCCATCGTGAAGGCCATCTCGTTGCCGACCATCTCCGACCCGATGCGGATCCCGAGGAGCGTCAGGTGCAGGATGAAGGCGAGGCCGAAGCCGAGCAGCATCTCACGCAGGAGAAGCAGGCCGAAGTGAACGGCCGACGTCGTCTCGACGAGCGGCATCCCCTGGGCCATGTAAAGAACGATGGACACGGACGTGACCAGCGCCACCTTGTAGCCGGAAACCTGGGATCCGGTGCCGATGAGCGGCGCCGTGAGGAGCAGCGCGCCGCAGCGGGTCAGGCACAGCGCCGCACCCTCGATCAGCCCGTCGGGCAAGCTCGAGAAGAGTCCGGGCTGCATCTCCCCCTCGGGGAGCGCCGACAGCGCGGAGGTGGCGATGGCCAGGGTAAGGCTCACGAGAGTCCGAACTCCGTCATGTGACCGATCAGTCGGGCCGTGTAGTCGCCGAGGTATTTGAGCGCGGGCGCGAGGAGGAGGAGCGTCGTGAACATCACGGCGAGCATCTTCGGCACGAACGAGAGCGTCTGCTCCTGGACCGAGGTCAGCGCCTGGAAGAGGCTGACCGACAGGCCGACGACGAGGCCGACGAGCATGATCGGCCCTGAGATGATGAGGACCGTGAAGACGAGCTCGCGCGCGAGGTCCACGATGTGAAGGTCGAGTTCCATGGCGCCCTGGCTAGCTCGCGGCCTGCATGACGAAGGAGGTGACGACCGACTCGGTGACGAGTCGCCAGCCGTCGACGAGCACGAAGATGAGCACCTTGATCGGCGTCGAGATCATCACGGGTGGGAGCATGAACATGCCCATCGAGAGCAGGACGCTGGAGACGACGAGGTCGATCACCAGGAACGGGAGGAAGAGCAGGAATCCCATCTGGAAGGCGGTCTTCAGCTCGCTGAGGATGAACGCGGGGATGACGACGGTCAGCGGCAGGTCGGACGCGTCGACGTCGGGTTTGACGCCGTCCGGCGCCAGCACGGAGGGATCATCGGTGCTCGCGTGGACGGTGCCGTCCTGACCGGCAAGCTTCGTGTACTCGAAGACGCTCTCGTTGCCGCTGAGGTCCGCGAAGAGCCGCAGCTCCTTCTCACGGGTGTTTGCCACCAGGAAAGTCGAGAGCGAGCCCCAGGCCCGGTCGCCCATCTCCTGGACGCTGATGTCCCCGGCCTCGTAGGGGGTCCACGCTTCTGCGTAGAGTTCCTTCCCCACGGGCGCCATGACGAACATGGTGAGGAAGAGCGCGAGCCCGATGATGACCGGGTTCGGCGGTAGCTCGTTCAGGGAGAGCGCGCGGCGCACGAACGAGAGGACGATCACGATGCGGGTGAAGCTCGTCAGCGTGATGAGGATCGCGGGCAGAAGGCTCAGGACCGTCAGCAGCAGCGCGATCTCGACGGCGGCCGAGAGGCGGCCTTCCTCGCCCATCGCGCCGGGGTCCTGGGTCTCCTCCAGCGCTTCGCGTGCCCGCGCGGCGACGCCGGCAGCCACGGTCTCACCGACCTGGACGGATCCCCCGGAGTTGACCGAACTCGCCGTGCTGGAGCGGCCAGTGAACGCCTGCGACGCGGGGGCCGTGGCGGCACCCGCGCTCGTGAAGAGGGCCATCGCCAGGAGGGCGACGGTGATCAGGCGGCGCAGAATCGTCACGCGACGTACTCCTGGGTGCTGTCCTTGCGGATGGCGGCGCGTTCGACGGCGGCCGGTCGACCGGTCGCCGCCTGCTCCAAGGCGGAAGGCCGAGGCTGCGGCGCGATCTCGTGGGTTCCGAGCAGACGCTCCTTGGCGGCCTGCAAGCGCGCCTCGAAGGCCTCTCGGGTGCGATTCGGAGCGGTCTCCCGCGCCTTGCCGCGATCCAGATCCACGGCAGCGGTGTCGAGCTCGGCCACGAGGTCCACGCTCTTCTCCCCGAGCCCGATCGCGAACGTGCGATCGTAGCAGCGGACGACCGCAAGCTGGCGCTTGCCGCCGAGGGGCAGCACGTCGAGCACCCGCAGATCCCGCTGCGCCGCCCGCCCCTTGAGGCCGCCGACCACGAGCTTCCGGAAGCCGTAGGCGACGGCGCCGATGGTGAGGATCAGGACCGCCGAGGTGGTCATGAGCCAGGTGAGATCCGGCCCGCCGCCGGCGTTGCCGGAGGCGGCGACGCGCGCGGTCTGGATCGTGAGGACTGGCAGGAGGAGGGAGTGGAGCATGATGGAAACCCGGCGGATGAGACCGCGGGGCTGCCATCCCCTACGCAAGGGGTGTGCCAGGTACAGAATTCGACCCTCGCGCTCGTGCGAGGGCCGATTCATGAAGAATCCTCTACCCGGCTGTCGCGAAGTCCGACACCGACTGTTGGGAATGCCGACACGACGGTGGTCGTGCCCTGTCTCCGCCCTACCTGGCGTCGATCTCCAGCGTCGACAGGGGCTCGGTGAAGAAAGGGACCATGACCTCCTTCACGTGCGCTGTCTCCACCCCGTCGATCACGAGCACGACGCGGATGATTTCGATGGGCACCTCGATCCTCATCGAGAGCCGCTCCTCTTCATCGAGCTTCGTCGGGGGCAGGGCCTCCGAGGTCTCCAGCTCGACGTCGTCTTCTCCGTAGACCCGAAGGGCCGCGCGGCTCCACGAGCCGTCCGTCGGCATGAGGACGCGCACGTCCATGGGACGAGCCACCCTGGCGCGCAGGGCGACCGACCTGGTCTCGCCGGGCTGCACGGTGAGGGTGGTGGCCGGGAGCACCAGGCGCTCCCCCGACCTCCGCGAGAGCCTCCACTCCCCGGGCTCGAGCAGCCCTTCGGTCTTGTGGTTCGTCTCGTCGAAGAGCAGCCCCACCTGGTGCCCGCCGGGGCCTTCGAGAACCAGATACTGATTCCGAAGGAGGCCTGGCAACTCCGTGATCGGAACGCCATCGGGCAGCTCGACCTCCAGGGTCACCTCCGCCCGAGCACCCCGCGCCATGTCGATGTCGCCGAGGTCCACGGTCTCCCCGTCGGCCACTTCGATCCCGATCTGCCCCACCGAGTTCCCGTTCGGGTCATCCACGAAGAAGCGATAGGTGCCCGCCCCGATCGGCCCGTAGGTGAACGAGCCGTCCACCGGATCGACGTCGACCGCCCCGAGGGCACCGTGACCCGCCGACTGGGCCACGAAGATCTTGACCGCGGGGCTGATCGGCCCATCACTGCGCACGAAACGCCCGGTCAGGAACGACCCTGGCTCCACCGGCCGCGCGACCACGACTTCCAGACCCGTCGTCCCGGGCTCGACGTCTTCCACGGCAGCGAGCATCTGGCGCGGCCGCTGCTCGCCCTGGAAGAACTGAACCGACCAGGTGTCGGTGGCGGACGCGTACCAGGGAGGAGCTGGGAGTGAGGTCAGGTCGAACTTCCCCTCTGCATCCGTGACCGTCTGCATGACGTAGTGTCCCCTTCCTCCGAACTTCGGCTCCAGGTGGAGCCCCGGCACAGGGAGCCCCGCCTCGTCCACGACCCGCCCGCTGATGCGGGGCTCGAAGCTCAGGTGCAGCTCCAGTTCCAGCGTTCCGGCTTCCGGCACCTCCTGCTCCAAGGTGGCCTTCGCCAGCGTCATGCCTCTGCCCTGCCCGGCGACGAAGAGGTACGTACCCGCTGGGACGTGCTGGAGTTCGAACCGGCCCGCCTCGTCGGTCGACACCGCGTGATAAGGCCCGTGCGGATCGCGTTCTCCCTGCTCCTTGGCCACGCGGTACCGGACGTTGGACTCCTGCACGGGCGTATCGTCATCGACGAGTACCCGACCACGGACGGTCACGCCGGCGCCGAGCGCAAGGTCGAGCCGAATGGGTTCCGCGCCCGCCACCAGGGGAAGGATGCGCGCCGCGTAGCCCGGCGCGAAGGCGGCCACCTCGTACTCGCGCGGCCGAAGCTTGCCGGGTAGGACGTACTCGCCCTCTTCGTTGGTTTGCGCAGACACCTCGTGCAAGAAGCCTCCTTCGCCCTGGTCCACGAACGGGCTGACGGGAGAGGCCACGACCCACGCGCCCGCGATGGGGTCGCCCGCCGTCGTGGAGACGCGCCCCGAAAGCTGCGCACCCTCGGCGTGAACCACCAGAATCACCTCGCGCAGCCCCGGCGCGGACTCGGCAAGCCGTTGCACCTCCAGGGTCGTCGAGGCCGTCATGCCAGCGGCCGCCGCCATGATCGAAGCTCGCTCCCCCAGCGTGACCTCGAACGCGCCGGAGACATCGCACGTCGCGACCGGCAGACCGCCGATGCTCCACTCGGGCGCTCCGCTGGCGAAGACCCGGGCGCCTGGCACCGGAGCGCCTGACCCGTCGCGAACCACGCCGCCGACGCGCAAACCTGGCTCCTCGCGAAACGTGTACCTGGCCGCTTCTGCGGGTGGAACGTCAGGCAGGTCGCGCGACACGTCCGACTTTCCTTCGATCGTCCTCGCCGCGTTGAAGCAGATGAAATGGTTCGTTCCCGGCCAGTCGAAAGTGGCCTTGCCCGCTGCGTCCGTGACGCTCGAAGAGATCGCCCGCGGTTCGCCTCCGCTCCACCGAATAGTGGCCAGCACGAGCCGTTCCTCGGCGAGAGGCGCACCGCTGGCCGAGAGCGCGGTGATCTCGATGCCTGCGATCTCGGACCCGGAGAACCCGGGCGCCGTCAGCCCCTTGCGCGGCTCGGCCACGGGCAGCGAAGCGTGCTCCGGCGACACTGGCTCCGCTTCCCGAGCCTCCGCGACCTCAGGCGCCAGAGCCAGGACCTCGCCGCCGGGTAGGGAGATGGGCGCCTCGGGAGCGCGTGAGGCACGGGCCCAGATGGAAACACCGATCACGCCCGCCAGCGCGGCTGCCGCGACGAGCATCGCGCTGCGGGAAGCAAGCCAGGTCGCCGAGTAGCGCGGAACCGCGACGGCGATCGGACCGATCGCGCTCAGCCACGCCCGGCGGCCTTCCTCGCCGCCGCCGTGGCCACGGGCCAGATCTTCGCGCAGCTTCTCGAGGCCGCGGGTGAGGCGCGTGTTGACGGTCTTCACGGGAACGCCCGTCCGCGCCGCGATCTCGCGGGGGGGAAGGCCGTCACGGTAGCGATGGTACAGCGCGGTCCTGTACGGCTCGTCGAGGCGCTCCAGGGCTTCGTGCAAGAGACGTTCTCGCTCGAGTCGCAGGGCGACCTCGTCGGAGCCGCCGCCGTTCCCCGCGACATGACGGTCCGAGGTCAGCGCCTGGGTCTGGCGCAGCGCCTCGCGCCGATACCCATGGCGAGCGCGCCGCCGCATGACCGTCGCGAGCCACCCGCGCGGCTCGCGCATCTCGACGGAGTCCTCGGCCGCGGCCAGCGCCACGGCCCAGGTCTCGGAGACGAGGTCCTCGGCGCGGTGAAGATCGCCCACGAGGGCGCGCGCGAGACGCTGGAGATAAGGACCGTGTTCCCGGAACAAGGCCTCGATGGAGAAGGAAGAGGGCGTCATGTCGGACATCAGTGTCACCTGCAAGATGAAAGTGTGGGTCTTTCCCCCTGGATGGCCCGGCTCGAAGGATTCACCTCAGGCGATTCGCCGTTTCTGATAAGTCCCTGCTCTCCGGTGAACGGAGGCCCGAAAAGTCTGCTGCGAGCGCCCCGCTCCACCGCTGAATCGCGACGATGGCCATGTGGACATCCTCGAGAACATCATCTACTGGGCCGGACTCGTGGGCAGCTGTGCCTTCGTCGTGTTCCTCCTGATGCAGCGCTTCGGCGCAGCGATCGGGCAGGTTCGGCGCGCGGCCGGCGGCCGGCTGCGCGAGCTCGCCGTTCCGGCGATCGTCGCGCTGCTCGCGGGGAGCGCGCTCCTGATTCGCCTTTCAGACGGCGCGAACACCGGCGGCGCGCGGCCGTTGCTCAGAGTGCTGGTTGGATTCGGAGCGACCTGGCTGGTGGCTCGCCTGATCCATATTGCCATGGATTCGATGATCCAGCGCCAGGACGTATCGGTGGAGGACAACCTGCGCGCGCGAACCGCCCTCACGCAGTACCGGGTTCTGGAGCGAATCGCGATCATCGTGGTCTGGGGCCTTGGCACCGCCATGGTCATGTGGACCTTCCCCGGCATTCGCGCGCTCGGAAGCGGGCTACTCGCCTCGGCGGGCATCGTCGGCCTCGTGCTCGGCCTCGCGGCCCAGCGCACGATCGGGAACTTCCTCGCTGGCATCCAGATCGCGCTGACGCAACCCGTTCGCCTGGACGACGCGGTCGTCATCGAAGACGAATGGGGCTGGATCGAGGACATCACGACGACCTACGTCGAGGTCAAGCTCTGGGACGAGCGGCGGCTCATCGTTCCCTTCACGACGATACTGGAGAAGCCCTTCCAGAACTGGACGCGCACGCGCGCCGACATCATCGGATCCGTCATGCTCTGGACCGATCACAGCGTCAACGTGGCCGAGATGCGCAAGGTCCTCCAGTCGATCGTCGAGTCGACCGACCTCTGGGATGGCCGCGTGGTGGTCCTGCAGGTCGTGGAATCCAGCGAGCGCGCGGTTCAACTGCGCGCGCTCGTCAGCGCCGCGAACTCGCCGCGCTGCTGGGACCTGCGCTGCCACGTGCGTGAGAAGCTGCTCGCCTACCTGGCGGAAGAGCAGGCGCACGCCCTCCCCCGGCTTCGAGGCGAGCTGGATTCGAGCCAGATGACCCGACCCTCGTCTGGGGCCAGGGCTCCCGACAGCGAAGGCCCTCCGGGGCGAGAAGACGCTTCGGAAGTGGAGGTGGGCGGACTGCCCGGTGGGCCGCGGAGCTGAGCCAGCTCTCGCCGCAAGCTACCGGAACGGTGGCTCGTCGAACGCCCGCAGCTTTCGGCTGTGGAGCTTGGTCTGCTTGTCGGCGGCGAGGCGCTGCAGCGTCTGGATCCCGATCCTGATGTGCTCGCCGATCGCGCGCTCGTAGAAGCGGTTCGCCGCGCCCGGAAGCTTGATCTCCCCATGCAGAGGCTTGTCCGAGACGCAGAGGAGCACGCCGTAGGGAACGCGCAGGCGGAAGCCGTTGGCCGCGATCGTCGCGCTCTCCATGTCGATGGCGATCGCCCGCGACTTGTTGAAACGAAGCGCCGACTCCGTGAATCGAAGCTCCCAGTTGCGGTCATCGGTCGTGACGACCGTGCCCGTGCGCAGCCGTTTCTTCAGCGCCGCTCCCGACTCGCCCGTGATGTCTGCGGTGGCGTCGTGGAGCGCGAGCTGGATCTCCGCCAGTGCGGGCACAGGAATCTCCGGTGGTAGCACGCTGTCGAGCACGTGGTCCTCGCGCAGGTACGCGTGGGCTAGCACGTAGTCGCCGATCGCCTGGGAGTGCCTCAGGCCCCCGCAGTGACCGACCATGATCCAGCACTCCGGACGGAGGACGGCCAGGTGGTCCGTGATCGTCTTCGCGTTCGACGGGCCGACTCCGATGTTGACGAGCGTGATGCCCGAGCCTTCCTTGCCCACGAGGTGATAGGCCGGCATCTGGTAGCTGCGCCAGGGCGCGCTGGCGATGGCGGCACGGCTTCCCTCGTCCGGCTCATCGATGACGACGTTGCCGGGGATCACGAGCGATTCATAGGCTCCGCTGTCGCCGATCTGCGTCAGGGCCCACTCGCTGAACGCGTCGACATAGCGATGGTAGTTCGTGAAGAGCACGTACTTCTGAAACGCATCGATCGGCGTACCGCAGTAATGCGCGAGCCGCTTGAGCGAGAAGTCCACGCGCGGACCGTCGAACACGGCGAGCGGCCGCGTCTCCCCCACCTTGTGGATCTCCCCGTCCGCCAGTTCGTCGCCGATGTGCTCGAGGTCGGGCGCAGGGAACCAGCGGGCAAGTTCGGCGGGCGAGATGTTCTCCAGGCCAGCCGCCTGCGTCTGATCCCAGACGTAGGGATAGGGAATCTCCGACGTCGAGCGGGTGACCTCGACGGTCACTTCGTAGTCGCGCATCAGCGGCACGAGCTGCTCCAGCAGGTACCCGCGGAAGAACTCCGGCTGCGTGAACGTCGAGACGTAGATGCCGGGCTGCGACATCTTTCCGAACGCGCGGCTCACCGGAGGCGGTGGGCCGTCGGGCGCGTAGGTGATCCGTAGCTCCGGGTAGCAAAACCGCCCGCTCGCGCGGTCCTCCGCCGTGGGCGGCGTGCCGTGGCGAAGGTAGAGGGCCAGGGCGTCGCCCAGGGCATCAGCGGCCTCCTGGTAGAGGCGTTGAAGCGCGTCGACGACGGCTTCCGGTGTGGTCAGTTCGGTCATGGAGTTGCGTCGCCCGGCGGGTGCCCCCGAAGATACGATGCCGACCCGACCGATTCCGCAGCTATCCGGAGATGTCGCAGCGATCCCCTTCGGGCGAGGCGGATCCGTAGTAGGCCATGCCGCGCCGGGCTTCGCGAACCTTGCGGAGCTTGCCCAGCACCTGATCCTTCTCGGAGGAGACCACCGACACCAGGACCGCGTTCAAGCGCAGCAGCTCTTCGAGTTCGTCGTCGAACGCCTCGAGGCGATCCGCCGGAACGGAGGCCCGGAGCTCCTCTGGCGCTGGAGCCGCACGCAGCGATGCCATCACCTTCTTCCAGGCGGCGAGCCGGCCCGCATCGTCCTGATCCGTGTCGCCGGACGCGCTTCGGTCGAGCAGCGTCAGCCCGTCCCGGAGGGCTCGCTTCGAGCTCTCCAGTTCGACAAATGGATCCGCGGGGGCGGTCACGCGGCCGCCCTGTGGTTGCTGACTTCCACGTGCTGCCAGGCTTCCAGCAGCTTCGCCAGCACGGTGCGCACGCCCGGAAGCGGCTCAGCGGTGCGATCGAGCATGGAACGTCCGATCTCTGCCTCGCAGAACAGATAGAGACCCTTGAGCTGCTGGACGATGTCCTCGCCCCCGACGTCCTCACGAAGAGAAAGCCGAAGCTCCGCCACGATCGCGTCCGCGCTGCTGCAGTGCTCGATGAACGACGAATGGGGGTCCCTGGGATCCTCTGCCTCTGCCTGGAGCAAGAAACGCAGCGCGCCCTGGTAGAGCATCCGGACGATCTTGATAGGCGGCGCGTTCTCGACGGAGGCGGTCAGATAAGCCTCGGCGGCCTGGGCGTGGGATGACATGGATAAAGAGGTCGTCGATAGGGGTGAGTCGAAGCGGCACCGCTGCGCGTGCCGCCAGTGAAACGGATGGGTCGGATCAGCCGCCGAGCACGGCGTTGAGCGCGCTACCCTGGGCGTTGAGGCCAGCCATGACCTCCTCGAGCCGGGCATACTGAAGAGTCAATCGCTCCTCGTAGTCGGAGAGGCGGTCTTCTCGCCGTGCGATCTGGCTGTCGTAGCGCTTGATCGAATCCTGGATCGCTGTCTTCCGGAGATCGAAGACACCCTGGATGTTGATGGAAGAGCTTCCCGAGGCTTGCCGCCCGAACATCTGATCGATCCCGCGGATCAGCTTGGCCATCAGGCCCGTGTCTGCCGTGGTATCCACGTTGTATCCAGGCGTGTTCGCCTCGGCGCCACCGTTGTCGAACCCGTCCGTGTCCGCGAAGAGGTCCATGAGCGCGGGCAGGTTCTGGGCGAACTTCTCGTCGAAGACCGTCGCGTCCACCGAGAGTCGGCCGTTCCGATCCTGCTCGATACCGACGAGATTGAGCGTGCTGTAGCCGCTGGTATCGTTGATCGCCGAGTTCACGTCGACGTTGAAGAGCGCCGACTGAATCGAACGCTTGACCGAGGACACGATCGAGTCACCGAAGAGAAGCCCGGTCGTGCCGCCGTTGTCATCCGCATCCGTGGACGGCGTGAAAGTGCTCTGCTTGTCGATGAAGTCCATCACCTCGTTGTACGTGCTGATGAACTCATCGATACGCCCGCGGACAGCGTCGCGATCGGCTTCGATCGAGATCGTGACCGGGCCGCTATCGTTCATCGCACGGACATCGATCGTGACGCCTTCGATCACCTCGGTGAAGGAGTTCGTCGATCGCCGGATCAGGAGCCCGTCGATCTCGGCGAGTGCATCGTTGCCGACGGTGATATTGTTATCGCTCTGGGAGTTGCCTGCCGCATCGGGCGCGGCATAGTTGATCCCGAGCCCCTCGCCGGTGGCGAGAGGGTCCTGGCCGACGTTCGAGAAGATGTCGGTCAGACGACCTTCTTCCCCGGAGACCTTGGACGAGAGGACGAGCTGAAACGAGGGCGAGGACTCCGTCCCGGTATTCACCACGGACGCGCTGACGACGTCGCCCGCCATCGCTTCGATCTGGCTGGCGATCCGATCCAGGCTCGAGTCGTTTTCGTCGAGGGTCAGGGAGTAGTCCGTCGTTCCGACCTTGAAGCTGATCAGCTCGTTCGGACCGCTCGCGAGGTTCTGATCGCGGGAGGAATTGGCGTCGAAGGCCCAGCGGTCGGTCGCGGCCATCCGCTGAACGTCGAGCGTGTGGGTGCCGGGCTGGGCGTTGGAATCCGTCGTGACCGTCGCGACGCTCTCGTCGCTGATGGAGGATGCGTAGGCGTAGAACTCTTCGGGCGAGGCGAGGGCCTCGGCCTTGGTCTTCAGCTTCTTGACGAGGTCGCCGAGCTGGCCGACGAGGTCGAGCTTCTTCTGCTCCGTGCCGCGCCGCGTTTCGATGGTCCTGATCGGAATGCGTTCGATCGAGACGAGCTGCGAGACGATCGCCGCCGTATCAAGGCCACTGCCGAGGCCTGAAAAGCTGATTCCGGAGCTACTTACCATGGGCGTGTGCGTGTGATGCGCGAGCGGCGCCGAGCGGAGTGCTGGCGGTCACGGGTGTGTTTTCGGCCGTACGGGGCCTGGCCTGAGCGATGAATCGAAGTGACTCCGCTCCAGCAGGTGTGCCTGGAAAAGATTTCCACGTCGCGCCTCGATCGAGGCGCAAGATCAGAGGCCGTCCTCGGCTCCAAGCAAAAACCGAGGACGACCGGAGGCCGTCAAGGAGCCTCCGCACCCACATGGTGCGGGGGCCCCCATCGGATCAGCCGAGCAGCGACAGCGCGAGCTGGGGCTGCTGGTTGGCCTGGGACAGGATCGAGGTCGCGGCCTGCTGGAGGATCGAGTTCCTCGTGAGGTCCGCGGTCTCCATGGCGACGTCCACGTCGCGGATCCGGCTCTCTGCAGCGCTCGTGTTCTCTCGCACGTTGGCGAGGGAGCGGAGCGTGCTTCCGAGACGGTTCTGCTGGGCACCGAGGGTACCGCGCGCCGAGTTGATGTCGTCGATCGCGCTATCGATCGTGCCGAGCATCGACTGGGCGGTCGACGCCGTGGAGATGCCACCGCTGATGCCCAGCGTCGAGGTGCTGGCGTCTGCACCGCTCACGCTGATGGTATCAGCGGTCGCCGCACCGATTCCGACCTGGATGGCGATATTGCTGTTGCTGCCGTCGAGCAACTTCACACCGTTGAACTCGGTCGTGGTCGAGATCCGGTCGATCTCATCCACGAGCTGCGAGAACTCGGCGTCCAGAGTGGTCCGGTCATCGTCGCTCAGCGTACCGTTCGCCGACTGCATCGACAGCTCGCGCATCCGGCCCAAGAGGTCACTCACCTCGTTGAGCGCACCTTCAGCGGTCTGCACCATCGAGATGCCGTCCTGGGCATTCCGAGACGCGACCGTGAAGGAGCGAATGTCAGAGCGCATGCGCTCGGAGATGCCAAGTCCGGCCGCGTCATCCGCGGCGGTGGCGATGCGAAGTCCGGAAGAGAGGCGGGAGTAGTTACCGCCCAGGTTGACCGTAGAGTTGGCCAGGTTCCGTTGCGCGTTCATTGACGCAACGTTCGTGTTGACGCGAAGTCCCATACGAGAGGTCTCGGTTTTGGATATAGAGTCGATCTGCGAACGATTCGAAGCTGGCGCTCCTCGCTACCTTGGCGATCATCGAAGTTCGATCTGCGCGCTACCGCCGTTCACGTACAGCAGCGCCGATCGGTCTTTTATGACCGCGCGAGAAGAGTCAACTGGTCCCACAGGCGGCGCTAGTACCCTGACCTTGGTATGGCCAGGGACCCCCTTTCGTTGTGCACGCGAAAGGTGGGCCGCCCGTGGTGGTCTGGATCAGCCGAGCAGGGACAGCGCGAGCTGCGGCTGCTGGTTGGCCTGGCTCAAGATGGCCGTGGACGCCTGCTGGAGGATCGAGTTCCTCGTGAGGTCCGCCGTCTCCATGGCGACGTCCACGTCGCGGATCCGGCTTTCGGCCGCGCTCGTGTTCTCGCGCACGTTGGCGAGGGAGCGGAGCGTGCTGTCGAGGCGGTTCTGCTGGGCACCCAGGGCGCCTCGAGCGGAGTTAACCTCGTCGATGGCGCTGTCGATGCTCGAGAGCATGGCGGTCGAGAGCGAGATGGTGCTGATGGCGCCGTTCACTCCGAGGATGCTCGTCGAGACGTCGGTGGGCGTCAGGGTGATCACGTCGCTGGTGCCGCCGTCGATGCCGACCTGGATCGCAATCGCGGTGTTCGCACCGTTCAGGAGGTCGACGCCGTTGAACTTCGTCGTCAGCGCGATGCGGTCGATCTCCTCGACCAGCTGCTGGAACTCGCCGTCGAGCGTGGCGCGGTCGTCGTCACTCAGGGTGCCGTTCGCCGACTGCATGGACAGCTCTCGCATCCTTCCGAGGATGTCGCTCACCTCGTTGAGGGAGCCCTCCGCAGTTTGGACCAGCGAGATCCCGTCCTGGGCGTTGCGCGAAGCAACGGCGTAGGACCGAATATCGGATCGCATGCGCTCGGAGATTCCGAGACCGGCTGCGTCGTCCGCTGCCACTGCAATACGAAGTCCCGAGGAAAGCCGCGAGTAGTTGCGTGCCAGGCCCTCGGACGAGTTGAAGAGGTTCCGTTGCGCGTTCATGGAGGCAACGTTGGTGTTGACGCGGAGTCCCATACGATTCGATTCTGTGCTTGGATTGGTGCGAACGGTGCTTGGCGACAGACGCTCAAATACGTTCTGCAAGAGTGATCTTCCCGGCCTCTCCGCGCGGTTCGCACGCGCGGTTGCTGGTGAAGGCTCAACACAGGTCGTCTGTCGTTGGTTTCTTGCCCGCCCTCGTGCGGCGCTGCGGAACTTCTTCGAAGAAGAGATCCCATGCGGCTGCCAGGTCCGCGGGCTGCGCTGCGCGCGCCATCGGATGGACGGGTCTTCGTGTTGTGTAGAGCGGTGAGGCTGGATAACGGGGGACCGATCCGGAGATCGGCCCCCCACTCAGCGAATCGGACCTGGGGTCCGCTTCTTTTCTCTTTGGTTTTCAGTCTCCGAGCCCGTTGCCGAGCGCGGTGATTCGTGGCCAGCTAGACCTTTGCAGTAAGAGGTCTGCATGAACCTCGCTGGCTACTTCAGTTCTCGGATGAAGTCGTTATCCCTGAAGCAATTGCAGCGCAATTTGCGGCTGAACATTGGCCTGCGTCAGGATCTGAGTGGCCGACTGCTGCATGATCGAGTTGCGCGTGAGGTCTGCGGTCTCTTCAGCCACGTCGACGTCTCGGATCCGGCTCTCGGATGCGGAGAGGTTCTCGCGCTGGACCTGGATGCTTCGAAGCGCGCTCTCCATCCGGTTCTGCTGCGCACCGAGCGCACCGCGTGCGTCGTTGATCGTGTCGATCGCCGAGTCGATGCTCGCGAGGGCTCCCTGCGCGTTGGAGATCGAGAGAACGTCCGTCGAGGAGATTCCGAGCTCGCTGGTCGAACTCGCTTCGAGCGTGACCGTGATCACGTCGTTCGACGGGCTGTTCTCGATGCCGACCTGGATCGGAATGCCGGTCGAGGCCGAGCCGTCCAGAAGGTTGATGCCGTTGAAGACCGTGGTCGTTGCGATGCGGTTGATCTCGTCCTTCAGCTGCGTGAACTCGATATCGAGCGTGGCGCGGTCGCTGTCGGACAGCGTGCCGTTCGCGCTCTGCATGGAGAGTTCACGCATCCGGCCGAGGATGCCGCTGACTTCGTTCAGCGAGCCCTCGGCCGTCTGGGCGAGAGAGACCCCGTCCATGGCGTTGCGGCTGGCCACTCCGTAGGAGCGAATCTGGCTACGCATCCGCTCGGAAATGGCGAGTCCGGCCGCGTCATCCGCGGCGACGGCGATTCTGAGCCCCGACGCAAGTCGGGCGTAGTTTCCCTGCAGGCGGCCGGTGGCCACGCTGAGGTTGCGCTGCGCTGTGAGCGAGGCAATGTTGGTGTTGACGCGAAGTCCCATGATGGACGGGGTCGGTTGGAAGCTGACGGGCGGGGTCGATTGGCTGAGTTTTGTGTCCGGCAGCGGGTTCCGACGGGCGGTTCCACCTGGTGGTTCTGACGCCGGGCTGGTCCGGACACGATTCGGTTCTCGGTAGGGCGTCTGATGACTCAAGCCCGCGTCCCGCAAAAAGACTCTTCGGGTGACCAGAAGGCTCACTGACGAGGTCTTGTGGCAGGGTGCTCGGAAATCATTTCCGCCATGAGTTCCGGGGAGGATGTCCTGGAAGCAGGGCGGTGCCAGGGGAGAGAACGTCTCCACCGGTATGGAATCCCGACCTGCTCCTTATCTACAGTCCTCGGGTGCCACACATCCTCATCGCCGACGACGACCCCGGAATTCGGGCGGGCCTCGTCGCCATCTGCATGGCGGGGGGGCACCGCACGTCCGAAGCCGGCACCGGAGCAGAAACCGTCCGCAAGGCCACCGCCGAGCGGCCGGATCTCGTCCTCTTGGACCTGCGGATGCCGGAGGGTGATGGGCTCGAGATCCTTCCCAGGCTGACGGCCCTGGACGATGCCCCGGCCGTGGTGATCCTCACGGGGCACGCGGATGTGGAAACGGCCGTCAGGGCCATGGCGCTCGGCGCCGTCAACGTCCTGGAGAAGCCGGTGGATCCGCCGCGCCTCCGCCAGGCTCTCGAGCGCGTCCTTTCCAACCGAACCATCCGCGAGGAACGTGACCGCCTCCGCGAAGAGGTCGCCCAGCTCCGTTCGGGCCCGATCGTCGGCCGATCCGCCGCCATCCAGCGCGTTCTGGAGCATATCGCCCGCGTCGCCGCCACTCCCCGCTCGACGGCCCTCATCACCGGTGAGTCCGGTGTGGGGAAGGAGCTGGTCGCCCGCGCCGTCCACGACCAGAGCGCCCGCGCGGACGGCCCCTTCATCCCGCTCAACTGCGCCGCGCTGGCCGACGGACTGCTCGAGGCCGAGCTCTTCGGCTACGAGCCCGGCGCGTTTACCGGCGGCCTCCCCAAGGGCCGCGACGGCCTCATCGCTGCCGCCAAGGGCGGAACGCTCTTCTTGGACGAGCTCGGCGAACTGGATCTCGGGCTTCAGGCCAAGCTCCTGAGGGTGCTTCAGGAACGGACCTACCGCCGCGTCGGCGGCACGCTTCCGCTGGCCATGGACGCGCGCGTCGTCGCTTCGACGAACCGGGACCTCATGCAGATGGTCGAAGCGGGCACCTTCCGCGAAGACCTCTTCTACAGGCTCAACGTCTTCTCGATCGTCGTCCCCCCCCTGCGCGCCCGGCCGGAAGACATTGGCCCCCTCGCACACCACTTCCTGGAGCACTTCGGGGACGAGCTCGCGAGGCCGTATACCGGGTTTGCCACGGCTGCGATCCGTTCCCTCGAAACGCACCCGTGGCCCGGGAACATCCGCGAGCTCCGGAACGCCGTCGAGCGGGCCGCGATCATGACCTCCGGCGGGGAGATACCCGCCGCTCACGTGGGTCTCGGCGCGCCAGGGTCCACCCATGCGCCGACGGAGACCGCCCCTGACGCGGCGGGCGCGAGCGCAGGCCCGACCGGCCAGGGGAATCCGCTCAGCCCCAGCGTCGAAGACGAGCCGGAGATCGACACCCTCTCCGAAGCCGACCTTTCGCTGGAGCGCATGGAGGCCGCCATGATTCGGCGAGCACTTTCCGTCACGCGCGGCAACAAGGGCCGAGCCGCCCGTGCCCTCGGCATCCATCGCTCGACGCTCTACAAGAAATTAGAGCTGTACGGGATCGAGTAGCGCGGCCCGTCAGAGCCGGAGAGCGCGTCGGAATAACCGACAGCGCCCCGGACCGGCCGCAGGGCCTGACGAGGCGTCAGCCGGGGTGCTGGCGCGGAAGTGTCGCGAAGGCCGACAGTTCGGGGCGAAATCCAGCGCCCGGCGGCACTCGTCGCGTGGGGTGCCATCCGTTCCGAAGTTGGAAATTCCTTCCGGAAAACACCTCTCAGGCCATCAAGGGAAGGTCCGGGGTCAGTCGACAGACCGCTTGGCAGCGGCCTTGCGTCGTCGCCTTCCACCCACCTCCCCAGTCGTTCCACAGGGAACCCCGGCCCATGCAACCATCCCGACCAGCCCAGACCACGAGCGATCGAGCCGCTTTCACGAGCGCCGCCGACGCGGTCGATCGCTCTATCGGCGCGGGCCAGCTTCGGGACATCGCGCTCGGCGCAGGTCGCGAACTCCGCTCTCCGCTCGCGGCCCTGCGCGTCCTTCTGGAGGGAGTCCGGGCTGGCGTGACCGTCACCCAGGGATTCGCGGCCCGCGCCCTCGAGGAGATCGACCGCGCCGAGGCCGCCGCCCACGATGTCCTCGCCTGGACCATGCCCCGGAGGATCCGCTCCGTAGGGACGACCCTCGGCGAGATCGTCGAGAGCCTCCGCGCCTCCCTCGGGCCCGCCGACCGCCGCCGGACCCACTTCGTCCTCGAGCAAGAGGACACGGCCCTCGCGACCGATGCTCCACTTCTGGTCGAGTGCTTCGAGCGCTCCCTCCGCCACCTCTACCGCGCCGCTCGAGCCGCTGACACCGAGGTGATGGTCCACGTCCACGCCACCGCGGACGTCGCCACGTTTAGCTTCATCCAGACGGGCGGCGAGGCCCAGGCGTCCGAGCGTGACGATGACGCTTCCCTCCCCTCCCTGGCCGATGCGCTCCTTCGGTCGAGCGTCGCGCGCCTCGGCGGACGGACCTCGATCCACGAGGCCGAAGGCCATCGATGCGCGGTCATCACGCTTCCCGTTTCCACCACCAGGTCCCACGAAGAGGCCGCCCGATGAGCTCCAGGACGACAGACCAGCGCGCCGTTCTCCTGGCGCTCAGCGACACGACGGTGGCCCTCGCGTTTGCTCGCATCCTCGACGCTCGATCCCACTCTTCGATCGTCGCAGAGTGCGCGCTCGAAGTCCTCGAGGGCGAACCATCGGATACGTTCATCGCCGACCTCAGCTCGACGCCGAGCGAGGACTTTGCGATCGGGGGCCTCGATCTACTCGAGGATCTTCACTCGCTCGGGCTCTATCCGCATGCGATCCTGATCGCTGGCGCCGAGACCACCACGTCCGACTACCAGCGCGCAGCCCGCCTCGGCGTCGACGTCATCCTCGAGCGGCCGCTCCGTCCGGAAGCACTGGTGGAAGCCGTCGAGGCGCCGCGCACGGAGCCCGATCGCCCCATGACGCGCTACGTCGAACGCGGTCTGGGCTCGGCCTCTTCGGGCATGCACATTCTCCTCGCCGCCGAGCACGGAGCCGCCGAGGCAGCCGCACGTGATCTGATCGGCTGGTGCGCGCGCTGCGAGATCGTCCCGTCGACGCGCGCTCGGATCGGCACCTCGGTCGCCGAGACGATTCAGAATTGCGTCGATCACGGCGCCCAGCAGATCGAACTGACGGCCTGCCTCGATCGCTCGATGCTCACGGTGACCATCGAGGACGACGGCCCCGGCTTCGAGGCCGTCCGCTACCTGAGCGCCGACGCTCTGGACGCCTCGTCAGGCCTCGGCCGAATGCACTCGCTCGCCGAGAACGTTTCGGTGCGCTCGGAGCTCGGTGGTGGGACGGCCGTCACGCTCGAGTTTCGCGTCACCACCGCCGACTTCGAGGACGGCGTCCGAATCGACCTCTCTGAACTCGACTTCTTCTCCCCCGAGACGTCGAAGGAGCTCCTCGCGACGCTCTCCGAGGATCCGGATGCTCCGGTCATTCTCTCCCCGGCCCTCGCCGTCGTCGTCGGACGAATGCTGATGGGGCCCGATCCGAGCCGCGTTCTCTCCGAGGCGCTCTGGAGCTGAGTCAGACATGTCGGACCCGTACGAAAGCCCCTTCAACGATCTGTTCCACTTCCCCGAGGTCGAAGGCCTCGAGGAATTTGGGCTCGTGCCGCCGGTCCCGGCGAGCATGCGCGTCGCCGAGGCACAGCCCACCACAGCGACCGGCACAGCGGCCAACTCGGCGGCCGCAACGCCAGGAGCAGCCGGTACCGACGGCGACCAAACACCGACGGCCCAGACAGCAGCAGCACAGACACCCGCCACCCAGGCCACGTCAGCCCAGGCACCTGGTAGCTCCGCTGCCTCCGGACGCCCTAATCCGCCGCTCCCCGACGGAATCGACGACCTGGATGAGGACCTGTTCGGCTTCGACGAGCTGTTCTCGCTCGACGATGATCCCTATCGCAACGGAACGCTGAGCGCCGAGGGGCTCCCGGCCAACGATCTCTTCCTCGATCCGACTCCCGCGCCCGCCCCTGCGGCTCCGGCCGCGCCCCAGGCAGCTGCCCCGGCGCCGCAGACGGCGCCCGTCCAGCCAGCGCCGCAGTCGCAGGCCCAGCAGCCGCCGGCGGCGCCTCTGCCCCAGGCACCTCAAGCGCAGCCCGCCCCGCAGCCGCAGTTTCAGGCCGGCCCAGCGGAAACCGTCGCAGCGCCCGCCGCCGATCTCCCCGCGTCGTTCCCGCCCCTGATGTCGAACGCCGGCTCTGCTCCCGCCGGGTCGAACCACGCGCTCCGCGACCGCGGACCGCGCATCCTCCTGCCGGAAGACATCCCCTATTCCCAGTCGTCGGAGAAGCAAAGGCTGCTCTGGGTTCTGGTCGCGTGCTTCCTGCTCGTCAACACCGGCATCTTCTTCGTCGCCTACCAGGCGAGCGCCGCCTTCCAGTCGTCGCTCCAGGTGACGACCGACAAGCTCGCCGACGCCATCGCCCAGGACAAGTCCGCCCCGGCCGTGGCCGCTCCGTCAGAGTTTCCCGCCACGAGCGCCTCGGTGGGCGTCGACCCATCGTTGACGTACACGATGAACACGCCGACCAGCCTTCCCGCGGGCAGCGACCTTCCAGAACGCTCGCAGCGAGACCGCTGGATCGATCCGCGCGACTACGCCAATACGCACGAATTCGCGGTGGGCAACGCCAAGGCACTGCTGGCGGATGGCCGCTTCGAAGAGGCGCGCCGCCTCCTGAACCACGTCCTCGCCAACCAGGCTCGCATCCCGCTCAGCCCGGTCCTGCGCGAGGAGATCGACTACCTCATTCCGCTCACCTACTTCGAGCACGGCAAGGCCACGGCGCCGCAGAGGGAGGAAAGACCTTGAAGCCCACTTCGTTCCTGCTCGGCTGCCTCGCGGCCAGCGCGGCCTCGGTCACACCGATCGCCGCTCAATCCAGCATCCTGACCGACGATCTCTCCACCGACATCGCCGAGCAGACCGAGGCCCTGACCGCCTACGAGCGCACCGTTCCGCGCGCGGACGTCCGCATCAACGGGCGCCTCGGCATGGAGACGATCGACGTGGTCGCCACTCGCCTCTCGATCGACGCGCTCCTGCGTCGCGTGGCACGGGACTGTCATCGCGAACTCGTGGGGCTCGAGACGCTCAGCCGCATGCCCGAGGTCACGGTCAAGCTCGTCGACACCGATCTTCGTGACGCGCTTCGCTGGATCGGTGGGTCCGTCGGGCTTCAGATCACCCTGACGACCTCCGAGCTCCGCGTGGCGGAGGACCTGCCGCCGTACCCGACGCGGAAGGAGCTCTACGAGCGCGCCTACACCGGCTACTTCCGTGCACTGGCCGACCATCCGGAAAGCTCGATGGCCGCCTCCGGCGCGTGGAACCGCGCGCGAATCGACGAGTCCACGCCCAGCCGCGCTCTCGAAGCGGCCCGCGCCTACGACGAGATCGTCGAGCGCTACCCAAACTCGGACCTCCTCGCCGACGCCATGCTGCGAGCAGGCAAGCTCTATGGGGAGGCCAACGCGTGGGAGGAAGCCGCCGCGCGATTCGACGCCCTCGCGGGCCTGAAGGTCGAGAACGACTACAGCATCGAGTCCAGACGACTCCTCGCTGACGCTCACACGCGCATCGCAAGCGCCGCCAAGAACGAGGTCGTGGCTCGCGAGAGCGCTCGCCGTGCACTGCTCGTCCTCGACGCCCTGGACGATCTCGACGAGACGCAGAACCCCGAGGGCCGCCGCCAGCGCTACATCATCCGCAGCCGTGCGCACTCCCTCGCAGGCGAGCCGGTTCAGGCCATGCGCTGCCTCGACCTCGCGATCGAATACAGCGAGTACGGCGACCAGGATCCCGAGCTCGCGGAGCTTCGCGCGCTGGCTTTCGATCGTGCCGAGCGCAACTCGGACGCCGTTCGCGCCTGGCTCTATCACGCTTCGCTCGTCACGGGTGAGGAGCGAAAGGACTCCTACGTCAAGGCGGCGATCGCGGCCAATCGTGGGCACCAGCCGCTCGCCACCCTGGCCATCGCCAAGACCGCGACGAACGAAGGTTTCGGTGACGCGGTGGCGCCCCACGCCGACGCTGCTCTGGTCGCGCTCGACATGGAGCCGAAGCGGATCGACCTCTTCGGCGACGACGAGCGCATCGATCGCGGCGAGCGACTGATCCTCCGAGGCATGGCGGGTGAAGCCGTCAACGCCCTGCGCCCCGTCTTCAACCGGCAAGCCGCGCTCGACGAGCCCCAGCGAGTTCGCCTCGCTACCGCGCTCGCGAGGGCCCTCGCCGAGGAGAAAGAGATCGACGAGGCCATGCTCGTGCTCCGTACGACCGTCGAATCGCTCACACGAGTGACCCAGCGACAGTCCCTCTACCAGCTCGCCGCCACGCTCCTCGAGCAAGCGGGCGAGATCGAGCGCGCGATCCGCGCGCTCGAGGGAAGCCTCTGATCCACGCCAGGTACCACCATGCTCAAAGCCATCGGAACCCTCCAGCTCCTGCTCGCACCCATGTTCGTCTTTCCCGCCATGACGGCGCAGGACGAGGACGGCGCCAGCCCCATGAGCGGACAGACGCTGCAGAACCAGCTCGAAGCGACCCTGGCGTCCGTCGAGTACCTCGCGGGGCTGCGCGCCTCGGCCCGTACGGGCGACGCGGCCTCGGTGCGCGCGATCCTGCGCGCCACCGAAGCCCCGCGTGACACCGCGCCTCTCCGCAACGACCGCCTGGCGTCTCTCCAGGACGACCTCGCCCGACTCCGCTTCCAGCTCGACCGGCTTCTCGCAGACCCCTCGGAAGTCAGCGCGATCACGGCGATGCCCGCGAGCGTCGTCAGCGCCCTCGGACTCGGTGGGCCGCGCCGTTCGGACGACATCTCCGCGGAGGCCCTCACGGGCCGCAGCGGAGCCAGCCTGCCCGCCTCTTCCGATCCAGCCGCGCCGGACGCCACGATCATGCCCGGCCTGCCCGAATCGGAGAGGACGAGCGACGAGTCCACGGCCCCCTACCCTGACCCCATGGCGTCTCGTCCGGACGACCTCGCTGGCATGGGCCAGAGCATCGGCACCGTCACCGGCCTCGACGCGACGATGCGCGCCGCCATCGCCGGAGACATCGCTCCCCTCGACCACGTGTCCGAGTCTTCGAGGCGCCGCGGCAACGAGGCCGTCACGCTCGAAGAAGAGGGCTACGTCGCCGACCCCGTCCACCTCGGCAAGCTCCTGGTTCGCGCCGGACGCCCCGCAGAAGCCGTGGAGACCCTGAAGAGGCACCAGACCGGTCCGGGCGCGCGCTACTGGCTCGCCCGAGCGCTCCAGGACCTCGACCGTGAGACGGAAGCCATCGCGCTCTTTCGACTGATCGCCGACGACGGCACGGCCGGTATCTACAGCCGGCACGCCGCCCAAGACCTTGAGTTCCTCGAGTTCAAGGCCTCCCTGAAGAAGAAGAACTGACCCCTCGCCCCCTCCTGTCTGCCCTGCCCTTGCCGGGAACAGCCTGCTCACCACCTGCCCCATGGGCAGCCAACCGCCGAAACGACCGTGACCAACACTCAATCCTCCACACCCATGTTCCAGGACCTCCCCGCTCAGGAGGGCACGATGGAGTCCGACCTGTCCCAGCAGAACGCCGCCCAGGTCGAGAACGCCATCGCCACGTTCACGTCGGTCCTCGAGAATCTGCAGGCGAGTCACACCCGCCTGGAGGAGCGCGCGCGCCGCGTCGACGCCGAGCTCTGTGCAGCCAACGAAGCTCTCGGGCAGAAGGTCCACGAGCTCGACCGGGTCAAGCAGCACCTCGAGTCGGTCCTGACCTCCATCCCGACGGGCGCCATCGTCTATGACACCGAGGGTCGCATCGTGCGCGCCAACGACGCCGCACTCACGATTCTGGGCGTGACGCGGACCGATCTTCTGGGAGTCGGCACGGTCGCGGGCCTCTCGGGACCCGCCGCCGACGGTCGTGAGACCGAGGTGGAGTGCGCCGATGGCGTCACGCGCGTCCTCGTTCGTCGCTACCGCCCCGTCCACGTCGAAGGCGGCATTCCCGCCGGCGGCGTCGAGGTCATCGAAGATCAGAGCGAGCTGGTACGCGCTACGGAGCGCCTCCACCGACTCGACAAGACGGCCGCACTCGGCACGATGGCCGGGGGCATCGCCCACGAGATCCGCAACCCGCTGCACGCGATCCAGGGCTTCGCCCAGCTGCTCTGCCGCGAGGCTGACGGCGACTCCCGCGCGACGCGCCACGCCGTTCGGATCCAGGAAGGCGTGAACGAGATCGAGTCGATCGTGGCCTCCATGCTCGGCATCGCCGGCGAGGGCGAGCTTCGGGTCGAAACGTTCAACGCCCGCGCCCTCGTGCGTGAGGCGGTGGAAGCCGTCCTCTCCGAGCGCGAGGCGCCGGACCTCTGGACGATGGAACTCATCGGCCCGGCCGCGACCATCCAGGCGGACCGTATCAAGCTGCGCCAGGCCGTACGCAACCTCGTCGCGAACGCCTGCGACGCGCAGCCCGCTGGCGGTCCCGTTCGCGTGGAGACGATGCCCGCCAAGAACGGCGTGACCATCACCGTCACCGACGCCGGTCCCGGCATTCCCTCCAAGGACATCGAGCGCATCTGCGACCCGTTCTTCACGACGCGCGCCGAGGGCACCGGCATGGGCCTCGCCCTCGTTCAACGCGTGGCCGAGCTCCACGGCGGCGTCCTCGAGCTCCAGGCTCCGAACTCCGCCATCCTCACGCCCGCCGGGCAAACCCCGCTCAACGGCGCGTGCTTCGCGCTGACGATTCCCACCCAGACCGTTTCGGCTTCCGGCCTGCACGCCGGCGCCCCAACCAACGCCTCCGCTAACCCTGCTACCGCCTGAGGCGTTGCCTCGAATCCGTACCATGACTCTCCAACGCATCCTCGTTGTCGACGACGAATCCCTCGCCCGCGAGTACCTCTGCGAGGCCGTCGCCAACCTCGGCTACCAGGCCATCCCCGCCGTCGGCGCCGAAGCGGCCCTTCACGCCATCGAACAAGAGCAGCCCGACGTCGTCATGACGGACATGCGCATGCCTGGAATGGACGGCGTCGAGCTGACGCGTCTGATCCACGAGCGCTATCCGGACATGCCTGTCCTGCTCTGCACCGCCCACGCCACGATCGAATCGGCCGTCACGGCGATGAAGCACGGGGCGCGTGACGTCCTGATGAAGCCCATCTCCATGGACGCCATCGAGTTCTCGCTGAAGCGCATCGAGCGCGAGGCTCGGCTCGTCGCCGAGAACCTCTACCTGCGCGATGAAGCTCGCGGTGCCAATCCCGACACGATCGTCGCGGAGAGCCTGCAGATGAGCGAGCTCCTCAAGGCTTCCAGCCGGGTCGCCCGCACCAAGGGCACGATCCTGATCACCGGTGCGAGCGGCACCGGCAAGGAGCGCGTCGCCCACTTCATCCACGCCGCCTCCGAGCGCGCTGACAAGCCGTTCATCCGCGTGAACTGCGCGGCGCTGTCGGAGCAGCTTCTTGAGTCGGAGCTCTTCGGCCACGAGCGCGGAGCGTTCACCGGGGCCGACCGCCAGCGACTCGGTCGCTTCGAGCTGGCCGATGGCGGCACCCTCCTCCTGGACGAGGTCGGCGAGATCTCACCGGCGATGCAGGCGAAGCTTCTGCGCGTTCTCCAGGAGGACGAATTCGAGCGCGTGGGCGGCCAGAAGACGCTCAAGGTCAACGTCCGCGTGATCGCTTCCACCAACCGTGATCTCGCCCGCGAGGTCGCCGCTGGCAACTTCCGCGAGGATCTGTACTACCGGCTCCATGTCCTGCCGCTCCACATCGCGGCCCTCAAGGACAGGATCGCCGACATCATGCCGCTGGCGCGCCGCTTCGCGAGCCACTACTCGCGCCAGAACGGCCTCGCCACTCCCACGATCACCGAGGATGCGATCGTGCGCCTCGAGACGTGGGCCTGGCCCGGCAACGTGCGCGAACTGGAGAACGTGATCCAGCGCGCCGTCATCCTCGGCTCGGAGGAGAACGGCCTACGCCGAATCGAGGCCAAGGACCTCGTCTTCGGGCCGGAGGCCATGGCCGACGGAGCCGCCGGTGAGAAGATCACCACGAGTGACCTCGACCTGGAGCATCCCGCGTTCAAGGAAGCCATCGCCAACGAGACGATGTCGGACGTCGAGCGCGTCGCGATCCTGAGCACGCTGGAGCGCACCGGCGGAAACAAGACCGAAGCGGCCCGCCGCCTCGGCCTCACCGCCCGCACCCTCTCCAACAAGATGAAGATCTGGCGCCACGCCGGGCTCGTTTCCTAGGAGGACCGGCGCGATGACGATCCAACCCCGAGGGACGGACCTCCTGATGCGGCTGATGTCGTCAGCCGCCATGCGGCGCGACGTCCTCGCCAACAACATCGCGAGTCAGAACCTGCCGGGCTATCGGCGTCGCGACGTCCAGTTCGAGGAAGCCCTCTCGGAGGCCATGTCGAAGGGCAAGTCCTCCGAGGAGCTGAGCGAGATCGAACCCGAGATCGTGACCGACTGGTTCACCGAAACGCGCGCTGACGGCAACAACGTCAACGCAGAAGAAGAGGCCTCGATGCTCCGTGAGAACCGGATCCGCTTCGAGCTCTACGCGATGATCATGAAGAGCCAGCACGGGCTCATCTCCCAGGCCATCAACTCCGACCGCTAAGCCCCATGTCCACGATCCAGCCGAACCAGAGCCCGAGAATGGCGCTCGACCGAGTCTTCCGCAGCATGCGGATCGCCGGTTCGTCGCTCAACGCCGAGCGCTCCCGCATCGATACGATCACGAAGAACATCGCCAATGCGCGTACGACGAAGGTCCCGGAGACGGGCCTTCCGTACCAGCGCGAGGAGCTGAGCTTCATGCCGATCATGCACCAGATGGTCGGGGGGGGCGAGGAGTTCGCCGGAGTACGTGTCGCCGAGGTGCTCAAAGACGACTCCCCTTTCGAAGAGGTCTACGACCCGAGCCACCCCGACGCGGACGACCGCGGCGTCGTTCTCTATCCCAACGTCAACACGATGAAGGAGATGGCCGACCTCGTGACCGCGGTTCGCTCGTACGAGGCCAACCTCTCCGTCCAGGAAACGTTCGAGCAGATGGCCCAGCGCGCTTTGCGCATGGCCGAGTAGTCCCGCCCCGGAAGGCAATCACTGAATCATGGTCAACGGAATCGGAGGAAGCGGCGCGGGTCGCACGGCGATCGACGCAGCGCTCAAGGCGATCGCTGCGCGCTCGCGTGAGCTCGGCGCTCCGCCAGATACGTCGATCGGCGGAGCCGAAATCCAGACCGGGGCGTCGCAAGGTGGCTTCGCCGAAGCACTGAAGAACGGCGTCAATTCGGTCGAGGAAGAGGTCAAGAAGGCCAACGAGGTCCAGTACGGAGCACTCGAAGGCCGCCTCGACCTGCACGAGGTCGCGGCGCAGCTCAAGGAGTCCGAGATGACCTTCCAGTTCGCCCTGCAAGTCCGCAACAAGCTCATGGACGCGTATCGAGAAGTGATGCGCATGTCCGTCTAAGAATCGTCCGGCGCTCCTGATGGAGCGCCACCCAGGAACCCACCATGAACGCCGTCTTCGCCAACCTCTTGACCCAGCTGAAAAACGCCGGGCCCTCCGCCCGCTGGGCGATGGGCGCGGTACTGGGTCTCGTCCTGCTCATCGCAGGTACGATGGCATTTCAGGCTCGGAACCCACACTTCGTCGTGCTGGCTGCCGATCTCGACGCGCCGGCTTTCAACACCGCGATCACGGCGCTCGCGGGCGCCGACATCCGCTACGAGACGACCATGGGTCCGCCGCCCTACATGATCCGGGTCGAGGAATCCAAGAAGCACAAGGCCCTCGACGCGATCTATCAATCGGGCGAGTTCCTGGGCGCGTCGCGCGGCATCTCCAGCGGCCTCGGCGGATCGAGTTCGGTGTTCCTCGGCCAGTCCGAGCGTCACCAGCGCACGCAGAAGCGACTCTGGGAGGAGGCCGAGATGCAGCTCGAGCGCCTCAACTACGTCGCGAAGGCCAACCTGACCGTCTCCGGGGCCGAGACCTCGCCCCTGGCTCGCCTCCGCCCCGACGACCGTCGGGCGAGCGTCGTGCTCACGCTCCGGGGGCTCACGACTCCCAGCGCCGGCGAAACCCGCGCTCTCGTCGGCATCGTACGCGGCGCGACCGGCGTACCCGAGGACCGCATCACCATCGTCGATCAGCACTCCAACGTGATCTTCGACGGCGCCGATGCCGATGGCGCCGACTCGCTCCTGGCGCTGGAGGAGAAGTTCTCCCGCGACCGTAGCCACCAGGCCCAGCAGCTCCTCGATCGCGCGTTCCCCCCTGGCCTCACCGTCGTCGGCGTGCGAGGCAGCTGGAAGCAGGTCCGCGAGGAAACGATCTCGAACACCCTCGACCCCTCGAAGAAGCCGCGTAGCGAACGCACCCGGAAGACCGAGGAGCCCGAGTGGCCCAGGACGATGGGCGGTCCCGCCGGCGTCGCCGCCAACACGATGGATGGCTCGAGCAACACGGCCACCCTCGACGTTCAGCCTGCCACCGCGACCACCAGCGAGAAGGAGACCGACTATACCTTCGGCTCCACGACGACCCACCGCGTTTCACAGCCACACCAGCTGGAGAGGCTCTCGATCTCGCTCGTGCTCGACGCGTCCCTTTCCGATCGCATCGAGGACGCGGAGGCACTCGTCAAGGGACTCGTGGGATTCGACGAGACCCGCGGCGACGTCATCGCCACCCGCTCGATCGCGCTTCCGAGCGTCGAGCGCGACGCCGAGGGTCAACCGGTCCTGCCGGACCCCATCGAGCCCGAGGCTCCGACGAGCCCGATGATCAAGCTCGCCCTGGAGCACGGCCTCGAGCTCATCGCCGGGCTCGCCTTCCTGATGGTTCTCATCCGTAGCCTGAAGTCCGCCAAGTCGCCTTCGGCTGCGACGGATGCGGGAGGCACGGCCAGCGGACGACGCGCGGCCGGCGGCCTCGCTGGCGGCGCTGGCGGCGACGGCGACTTCAACGACATGGACGAGAGCATCGACATGGACGCGCTCGCGCGGGCCCATATCGAGGAACTCCTCCAGAGCGAACCCGAGAAAGTAAGCAGCCTGCTGTCCCGCTGGGCGCTGGCCGAAGACTCCTTCGCGCAGGCGGTCTCCAAGTAGCCGGTTGCGGGCCTGAGAAATAGAGCGATGGACGAAGACGAACCCAAACCGGAGATGAAGGCCAGCGGCGCACAGCGCGCCGCTGCGTTTCTCCTGAGCCTCGACAAGGACACGAGCGCCAACGTGATGCGTGGCCTCGATCCGAAGGTCGTATCCAAGATCGCAGAGGCGATGACGGACCTCGATCCGACGCTCTGTTCGGCCGAGGCCGTCGACTCTCTCTATCGCGCGCTCGCGCTGACGTTCCACCAGAAAACGGGCGTCCGCCCCCAGGACAGCTACGAACTCTTCGCGCTCCTGGAGACCAGCTACGGTCCCGAGGAAGCCGAGCGCGTCATCCAGGACATCCAGGCCCGCCGCCGCCGAGAGCAGCCGTTCGCGTTCCTCGAAGCCTGCCCCGCCAACCTCACCGCGCGAGTCCTCAAGGAGGAGTCGCCTGCGGTGGTCGCGCTCGTGCTCAGCCACGTCGCTCCGGCGACCTCGGCCGATGTTCTCGGTGCCTTCGACGAGGATACCACCTTGGAAATCGTCAAGCGCATGACCACGGTCACGCCTCCAGGCATCGAGACCATGCTCGCGATCGCCGACGATCTCCAGGAGCGCATCCGCGAGGCAAGCCTCGTGCCCGCCCCGCGCGCCCAGGAAGACAGCCTCCGAACGGTGGCCGACATGCTCAACTTCGCGGAGGCCGAGATCGAGCACGCCGTGCTCACCCGCCTCGAGGAAGACGACGGCGAGACGGCGGGACAGGTCCGCGACCTCATGTTCACCTGGGACGACCTGGCCACCATCGAGAAGCGAGCGATGCAGAAGATCCTCGCGTCCGTCGATACGAAGACGCTGTCCATCGCGCTGAAGGCGTCTCCGGAACCCGTGTTCGAGAACGTCATGAACAACCTGTCGTCGCGGGTGCGCGACATGGTGATCGACGAGAAAGAGCTGCTCGGCCCGATGCCGTTCAGCGAGGTTCTTCAGTCCCGCGCCGCGATCATGAGCGCCGTCCGCGCGCTGATGGACAGCGGAGAATTCAGCCCGGCCCGCGCTAGCGACGAACTCGTCACCTGATCCATGCTGTACATCGAACGCCATACCTCCCCCATCGACTCCCTGGTCAGCGGCACCTTCGGGAGCAAGACTGGCCAGGGAAGCCCGGGTAGCGCCAGCGGCGCTACGGGCATGGGGCGGTTTCGCATCGCCACGGCCGCGACCTGCGTCGAGGCCCAGGTGGTGCCGACCGGTCTCGACGAGATGGGTGCCGCGCTTCTGACGGCCGAGCGCGAGGTGGCCATGGAAGCCGCGCGCCAGGAGGCTCGCGAGGAGGCCATGCAGACCGCGGTGAAGGCCCTCAACGCGGCGGCCGACCGACTGGACGAAGCACGCGAGTTCGCCGAAGAGGCGCTCAGCGCCGACGCGGTCGCTCTCGGCGTCGAGATCGCCCGTCAAATTCTCAAGGTCCAGATCGCTTCCGGGGACTACGGCCTGGAGCAGATCGTTCGCTCGACGCTCTCGGCGTCCGAGATCAAGCGTGGTCGCTGCATCGTGCATCTGCATCCTGCGGACGCCGAGATGCTCAAGGATGTCGTCTTCCGCGGCGAGACCGAGATCATGTCCGACGGCGATATCCCGCGCGGAAGCGTCCAGCTCGAGACGCCCCGGGGGCTTCTCGTGCGCGACCCGAACGCCGCGCTCGAAGAGATCCGTGAGCAGCTCCTGGAGGACATCGTCTGATGCACTTGCTCGACGAGAACCGCTGCCGCGAGGTGATCCGCCGCGCAGGGAGCCCGTTCTTCCGTGGACGCGTGGACGTGGTGTCCGGCGTGCTCGTCGAGGCCGTGGGGATCCCGGCCGGCATGGGCGAACTGTGTCGCATCGAACGCGGTGGCGGCGACCCGATCGAGGCCGAGGTGATCGGATTTCGCGGGGACAGGACGCTGCTGATGCCCCACGGCAACGTCGTCGGCCTCGCTCCTGGACAGTCGGTGTACGCGCTGGGCCGCACGTTCGGCATCGAGGTCTCCGACGGGATGCTCGGGCGAGTGCTCGACGGGTTCGGCCATCCCCTCGACGATCGCGCGCCCATCCCCGGAGGACATCACCGCGACGTGCGGCAGGCAGCGCCTCGCCCCCTCTCGCGGAGCGCGGTGGATCAACCCCTCAGCACCGGCGTCCGCGTGATCGACGGGCTCAATACCGTCGGCCGCGGCCAGCGTCTGGGTATCTTCGCTGGCGCAGGCGTCGGCAAGTCGACGCTGCTCGGCCAGATCACGCGCGGCACCGAGGCCGACGTCGTCGTCGCCTGTCTCGTGGGCGAGCGTGGACGCGAGGTGCGCGACTTCCTCGAAGAGACCATCGGCGAGACCGCCCTCGCCCGCACGGTGCTCGTGGCGGCCACTTCGGACCGCTCGCCGCTGGAGCGCCTGACCGCGCCCTGGGTCGCCGTGACGATCGCCGAGCACTTCCGTGATCAGGGTAAGAACGTACTCCTCGTGGTCGATTCCATCACCCGGTTCGCGCACGCGGCCCGCGAGGTGGGCCTTGCGGCCGGCGAACCGCCCACCGTTCGCGGCTATCCGCCCAGCTTTTTCGCCCTCGTCCCCCAGCTCCTGGAGCGAATGGGCCGGACGGCGTTGGGCAGCATCACGGGCCTTCTCACCGTGCTGACCGACGGCGACGACGATGACGACCCCGTGGCCGACGCCCTGCGGGGCCTTCTCGACGGTCACGTTCACCTCAGCCGGGACCTCGCGCAGGCAGGCCACTTCCCCGCGGTCGACGTGCTCGGAAGCCTCTCGCGACTGATGCCCAAGCTCGTCACGCGCGAGCACGAGCTGCACGCGCGGCACCTTCGTGAGCTGCTTAGCGCCTACCGCGACGGCCGCGACCTCGTGGACGTCGGCGCTTATCACCGGGGCACGAACCCCGTGCTCGACGAGGCGCTGGAACGGATGCCGGCGATCCAGGCGCTCTTGCGCCAGGACGTCGACGACCCGACGCCCTTCGAAGAGACCGTGGAAGTACTCAAGCTCGTCTCTGGACTCGCTGGGGTGCCGCGATGAGTTCCTTTCGCCTCGCCAGACTGCTCGCGCTTCGCGAGCAGCAGGCCAAAGCCGAGAAGATCCGGTGGGCCCAGGCCGAGCGCGCAGCTCGCGATGCAGCGGAACAGCGCCAGGCCGGGCGCGAGCGCGTGGCGCTGGCGCGGCAGGAGCTCGTCCGGAACCAGGTGCCGGGGGAGGGCGCACCCGGGCCCAGCGTCCACGCCACGCTCGCTGCCTACGATGCACTCGACGGGCTCACGGCTCGAACGGTGAGCGACGACACGGCCCTGGTCCAGGCGAGAGCCCGCGCGGAGGAGGCCCGAAAGCCTTACGACGTGCGGCGCCGCGACGTGGAAGCGCTCAAACGACTCGAACAGCGCTGGCTGAACGAAGAGCGCCGCCAGCGCCGGCGCAAGGAGAATCGTGAGCGAGAAGCCTTCATCAACGGCCGCCGCCCGACCGAATCACCCGAACTGACCGCCTCCCAGGACCACTCGACCGAGACCGCACCATGAACCACCTCCTCAAGATTCTGGCCTACGGCCTCGGCGGCTTCGTGCTCCTGGTCGGCTCCTTCGTCACCTTCTCCGCGCTCACCGGCACGCCGATGCACGAGATGAAGGGCGTCGGGAAGCTGTTCCCTGAGCAGATCACCGTCGAAGAGGGCGAGACCACGATGCTCCCGGACGTGGAAGAGGAGATCCAGCAGGATCGACGGAGCCCTCGGCAGCTCTTCGAGAACGCGGCCACGCCGCTCGGTTCGTTCATGCTGGAAGACCCGTTCTCGGCGGAGGAGCTGACGAACCTCCAGAAGTCGCTGCAGGTCAAGCTGGACGAGGTGGCCCAGAGGGCGCGCGACCTCGATGCGCGCGAGCGCGAGCTCGATAGCGACCGAGAGCATCTGGAGGATCGCTACCGCGAGCTGGAGAAGCTGCGAACCGCTCTCCTCGAGCAAAACGCGGACACCGAGGCCGCGGGCCAGGAAGTCGACCGGGATCGCGAGGTCCTTCAGGAGAAGGAAGATCAGACCTATCAGAAGATGGCCTCGCTCTTCGAGGACACGGAAGCGGCGGATGCTGCCAATCTACTGACGTCGGTCTACGGCCCCGAGGAAGCGGCGAAGATCCTCGTTCAGCTGGAAGAGGAGCGCGTCCGCGAGCTGATCGGGGCGATCAATCAACAGATGCCGGACGAGAGCATTCGCTACGTGAAGGCCCTTCAGGAACTTCGGGCGTCCGGCGCGAAGTAGGGCTCGCGCCTCCGGTCGATGAGCCGCCGAACACGATGTCGCCGCCCGCATCAGCGGTCGGCGGCACGTTGCCCGGACGCGTGCTGAACTCGATGATCAGCTTCGGGCTGGACGCCGCTCCGCCTTCGAAAGACTCGGCGGTGCGGGTGCCGGTGCCCGAGATCAGAAAGACGGTGTCCGAGCCGGATCCCCAGTCGACGCGATTCACGAGCTCCTGAACGATGGGTCGCAGGTCGGGCGTGCGCTGGGCGAACGTGGCGTCCCCCACTTGCTCCCAGGGAAGAACCGGCCAGGGGACGCTCGCCGCCGTTCGCGTCCGCGAGGTGAAGTTCCCGTCGACGGCTTCGAGTGGCGCAGGATGGCCACTCGCCTCCGCGGAAACGGACAGCAGGCAGGACCCCAGCCCCACTTCATCGGCCGTGAACTGAATGTAGGCGCGTTCGATCCTGGCGCCGCGCGGCACCGCGACGTCCTCGAAGTGAAGCGCCACCGTCTGGCCCAGGTTCGATCCGTCATCGACGAGTTCGAGGTCGAAGCTCGTGAGCGTCACGTAGCCGGATTCGCGCTCCTCGCCGTCCGACTGCGGGCCGCGGACCGCGCTGACGGTCACCTGGTGATCGGTGTAGAGGACGTGGAGCGTCGGGGCGTTCGGGTTGATGTTCACGCCGCTTGCCAGGACGGAGAGACCGTCGTCGCTGGCGTAGGCCGAGCGGCGTCCCGTACCCGTGATGAGGAGAAGCGCGTGGTTGCCTTCGTTCCAGCCATCGCGGTCCGCCAATTCCTGGATCACCGATCGAAGGGACGGTGTGCGCTCCGCGCTGCTGCGCCGCCCGATTTCCGTCCAGGAGACCGGCGACCACGGAACGACCGATGTCGTTCGCGGGCGAAGCGAGAGGTTCATGTCGAGGCTCTCGATACCGGCGGCGTCGTCGGTCGCCTCCGCGGCGATGAAGAGCTGGGCCTCGTCGAAGTCGCGCCCCTCCGCCGTGAACTGAACCCAGGCGTCCACCACGGTCGCCCCGGGCGGAACGTCGAGCGCATACCGCAGCCCGACGATCTGATCGCCACGCAGACCGTCCTCGACGAGTTCGAGGTCACGATTGCGAAGCCAGACCTCGCCGCCTTCGCTCTCCTCGGCATCGTTGAACTCCAGGCCGATCAGCGCCACCGCGACGTCCCTGACGCCCGTCGCCCCCTCGACGATCTCCAGCCGCTGGTTCACGTCCACGTTCCACAGCTCATCGATCGCTCCCGATGGCCAGAGCACGCGCACCCGATCGACCGAGTCGGCCGCTCCGAGGCCGAACGACTGCACGGGGGAGTGCGAGCCTCCGAAGCCCTCTCCCGCGCGGACCTCGCGAACCTGGAGGGCTCCATCGTTCCTGACCTCGATGCGCGCCCCCACGCCGCCGAGATCGCTCGTGGTGCCGACCAGGGATACCTGAAGCCAGTCGTTCCCGTTGGCGACGTTGAAAAAGAGGCGATCGGGCTCGCTGCTCGGCAGGTTGACGAGCCCCGCGTAGCCTGCGTAGACATCGACGAATCCATCGCCGTTCAGGTCGCCGAGCGCAAAGGAGGAGACGGACGGCCCTGGGAACGGCGCCGCGACACGCGTGAATCCGAGAGCGCCATCCCCCAGGAACAGGCGATGTTCCTCGCCCGAGACGAGGAGGTCGAGGTGCCCGTCGTTGTCGAAGTCCCGGAACGCCGCCTGAACGCCGAAGAAGCCCAACTCACCCGCCAACCCGGACAGTCGGGTGACGTCCGTGAAGGTTCCATCGCCGTTGTTCCGCAGCAAGGACGAAGCGTCCATCTCGTTGAGGACGAAGGCGTCCATGTCACCGTCGCCGTCCAGGTCGCCGAATTCAGCCGCCCAGGACTGCTCCCCGAGGGCGACACCGGCGACTTCGCCCACCTCGGTCCAGGCCTGGCCGTCGTTCCTGAACAGCTGGTTGATCCGGCGCGAATCGTCCGGCGAGGCCACTCCATCCCGCCCCTTGGAGACGTGGAGATCCACGTCTCCATCACCGTCATAATCGGTGAAGACGGATGCGCGATAGCCAGAACCGTCGCTGGAGGGGTCCGTGGGAGCACCGATCCACTCCGGGTCGAACTCGAAGCCGCCGCCGCCGGTGTTCCGGTACAGGTGGCTGTCAGCCTCCCCGTGCCCGACGAAGAGGTCGAGCCAGCCGTCGGCGTTGATATCGACGAACTGACTCCCCTTCACGAAGAGGGGCGGGCCGGGCAGCACCGTCGGCGCGAAGGAGCTGCCGGTGCTGTCCGCGAAGAGCACCCGGGCGCCGTCGTAGGCGCCCCCCAGAAACAGGTCGCGGTAGCCGTTGTGGTCGGCGTCGGCGATGGAGAGGCTCCACTGGCGGGTGAGCGAGACGTTGCCGTGAACGAGCGTCCCGAAGGCCGCGCCGGGGGCGCCCTGATACTCGATGCGGAGGCCACGGCCTTCGTGGAGGCGGACGATGTCGTCCCTGCCGTCGCCGTTCATGTCGGCCACCCCCATCGCGATCCCGCTCCGGACGTCAGAGGTCTCCAGGAGGTCCGTTCGATCCAGGAACACGACCTGGGGAGTCGCCCCAGCGGATGAAAGGAGGAGGCCCGCGTGGGCCCGGATGAGCCACCGGAGGGCGGCTGAGGGGGAAATCATGGGTCGGGTCAGGTCAGAGCGGTCTGTGGCGGCGCTTTGGGAAGGACTTTAGCCCGCGCCCCGGGCCTCCGGGCCCCGGGCGGGCCTGAAGAGCCGAAAAAGATTCGAGGTCGTCAGGGCTGATCCTTCAAGGGAATCGGGCGGCAAGTCGATAGGTGAGACACGCGGGATCTCTCTACCCCGCCTCTCTCCCCATGGACCTCAATACGATCATCGGTGGCGCGCTCGCGTTCATCCTCGTCCTCGGCGCGATGGCCATCGGCCCCGGCGGGGTCATGGTGTTCGTGCACATCCCGTCGATGATCATCGTCTTCGGGGGCACGATCGCCGTGATCATGGTGGCCTTCCCCGTGTCGGATCTGAAGCCGATCATGAAGGTGATGATGGTCTCCGCTCTGCGGAAGACCTCCACGCCGACCGAGCAGATCGACCGCATCGTCGAGTTCGCGAACCTCGCCCGCAAGGAAGGCCTCCTCGCCCTCGAGACCAAGCTTCAGACCGTCGAGGATCCGTTCTTCGGCAAGGGTATCCAGCTCGTCATCGATGGATTCAGCGCCGACACCGTGCGCGACATCATGGAGCTGGAGGCCGAGTGGGAAGACAGCCGCCACGGCACCGGCCGCAAGATCGTCGACCAGCTCGGCGCCTTCATGCCCGCCTTCGGCATGATCGGGACGCTCGTGGGCCTCGTGCAGATGCTCCAGGACCTTTCGGACCCGAACGGCATCGGACTCGGCATGGCCACCGCGCTCCTCACGACGCTCTACGGCGCCATGGGAGCGAACATGGTGTTCATCCCGGTCGCGGGCAAGCTGGAGATGGTCGCGAAGACCAACCAGCAGCTGCGCAAGCTCATGATCGAGGGCGTCGTCGCGATCCAGTCCGGCGAGAAGCCGCAGCTGATCAAGGAGAAGCTCAAGGGCTTCCTCTCGCCTCCGATGCGCGCCCTCGTGGACGCCGAATCCTGATCTTCGAGGAGCGGTGCGGCGATGGCGAAGGAACTGATCAAGGTCAAGGAGGTGAACGACGGCGTCGACGGAGCGCCGCCGTGGATCACCACGTTCGTGGACATGGTGTCCCTGCTCGTGACCTTCTTCATCCTTCTGTACACGTTCGCGAGCATCAAGGAGTTCGACACCTTCACCTACCCGAAGAACATCGTCAGCACGTCCGGCGTCTTCAAGGGAGACGCCTCCGACACCATGACCGCGCCCCAGGACGACCTGATGCTCGCCATGGACCTCGCGCGCGGCTCGCGCAAGCGCCACACACGGCCCGTGAACGAGCTGCGCGAGAACATGGAGGAGATGGGACAGAAGCTCACCGATGAGCACGTCCCGATCGATCTACGCTCGGTCGCCGACGGCATGCGCCTCCGCTTCCCGGAGAAGGCGGGGTTCCGGCCAGGCGATGCCCGCACGAACCCTTCCCTCGCGAAGGCCCTCGTCGAGCTCGCGGACACGATCAGCTTCTACCCGGTCATGGTCGTCGTCGAGGGTCACACCGATGACGCCTTCACGCCGTCCCCCACCTACCCGGACGCCCAGTCGCTCTCGATCGCGCGCGCACGCGCCGCCGCCGAGCTGCTCGTCCGCGAGGGCGGCATGGACCCATCGCTCATCATGCTGGAGGGCTACGGTCCCGATCGCCCCTTCAAGGACGCCGTCACGGCCTCGGAGCGCGCTGCCAACCGGCGGGTCGAAGTTCGTCTCGTCTCGATGAGTCGCGACCGCGTCGCATCCGTCGATGGAGGCGGCCGATGACCGTCATCGGAGAGATCAAGGTCAAGACCGTCATCAAGAAGGTCAAGACCAAGGGCGCACCCGCCTACCTCGTGTCGTTCGGCGACATGATGACGCTCATCCTGTGCTTCTTCATCCTCCTCGTGGCCATGGCCAAGGAGCGTGACTTCGGCCTGATGGCCCGCGGCATCGGCTCGTTCGTCGTCCAGGTCAAGTCCATGGGACTGACCGGCGTGCTCGACGCGCACGAGAAGCAGGCGATCTTCGAGCAGATGCGCCGACGGTTCAACCTTCCGCCCGAGGACGATCCCGAGCGCCGAGCCGCGCACGAAGAGGCCGCGCTGTCCGAGCTCGTCCGCGCCGAGGATCTCGCCAAGCTCGAGCCGCACGACGAGGTTCGTCAACCTCGCCTCGCCTCCTTCGATCCGGACTCCGACGTCCTGGACGCCGCCTCCAGACGCTACATCGACGCCCTCGTGGATACGCTTCGCCCGCGGGGTGAACAGACGCTGAGCCTGGAAGGCCACGCGACGGACGCTGGTCCGAAGTTTCAGTACGACAACTCGAGGCTCGCGAACGCGCGCGCCCGCGCCGTTCTCGACTACCTCGTCGAGGAACACGGCTTCGACCCGGGCCGCGTGCGCGCCAAGGCCTGGTTCGCAGAAGTGACCGTGAACGAACTCAGCGCCACCGGCGTCGACGCCCGACTCATCATCCCCGCGACCGCCCGCTAACCGAACCGCTCCCATGGCCGACGAAGACAAAGAACCAAAAGAGAACGAGGACGGAGCAGAGCCCGGCGAGGGTGACGAGCAGAAGAAATCGAAGGGCCCTCTCAAGCTCCTCGGCGGAATCGTCGGCCTCATTGGCGCGGGAACGATCCTCGCGGTGATGGCGAAGCCTTCGGTCGAGGAGGTACCCAAGTTCGTGGGCCCGGCGATGCATACGTTCTTCCTCGAAGGGGAGATCGTGGGCAACACGCGGGACGACAACTACTCGCGCTACCTGAAGTTCTCGCCGAGCTGTTCCTACTTCGCCTACGACCTCGGCTATCCGGAATCCCGTCGAGCGGATGAGCACTACGAGACGCTCCTGCGTGAGACGATGCAGTTCCTCGTCTCCCAGTACCTCATGGACGAGGTCATGGGCGCCGCCGCACGGGAGTCCTTCTCTGCCGCGCTGGAGGAGATCACCGAGCCGATCCTGTTCCCGGTGCATCTCGGCGAGACCTCCACCCCGTACGAAATGGACCCGAAGAGCGGCCTGCGCATCGGGGATAGCCAGGAGCGGAAGGGCACCTTCCGCGGAGGCTTCTACGAGCATACTCTCCACGTCAACCAGCCCGAGCGGACGATCCAGCTCGATGAAGGCCCCGAGCTGAAGTTCGGGGGCGACGAATACGACCTCCTCGTGGAAGCGGGCGACGGTACGAAGCTCTACGTCGACGTCAGCGCACTCGAGGAAGGCTTCGAGGGCGACGTTCACGTGGGCGTCAAGGGCCGCATCCGCCGCATGTTCACGGGAGACATCATCGCGCAGTAGGCGCGAACTCGAGCACCATGTCCGGAATCGTGGATTCGGAAGAAGCGGCAGCCCTGGCTGGCGCGGCCCGCAAGGGCGGAACGCGCGGCGGTGGGCCGCGCGTCGCCGTCGTGACGCCGCGTGACTTCACCGAACCCCGGACCCTCTCGGCCGACCGGATCGCGCGCATCCGCAAGACGCTGTCCGCCCGCCTCCAGGTCATCGCCAACACGCTGGCAGGGCCTCTCCGCGGACACCCGACGCTCACTCTGGGTGAGGTCTCCGAGGTGAACGCGCAGGGCCTCTTCGATGGCTACGTGCGCCCTTTCCTCGTGCAGGGATTCCAGTGCGGTGCTGGCCTCGGCTGGGTCATCTGGGACACGGACGCCGCGCGCATCGCCTGCGATACCGTGCTGTCCGGTCCGCCCACGGAGACCGAGCTGGAGGAGGCTGCCTCCACCCGCGAGCCGATGCTGACCCGAACCGAGCGCCGCGTCATCGGCAACCTGCTCGACGATCTCGTTCAGCGCGTCGGCATCGAGTTCGGACTCGTGGTCGAGCCAGGGACCGTCTGGCAAGAGCCGGAGGAACTCACGACCATGGAGGACCTCGGGCCTGACGCGGACGCGCGGCGCCTCTTCATCCACCTCGGCTTCGAGCCAGAATCCGGGCACCCGAGCGACATCCGCATCTACCTGCCGGGCATCTCCGCTCCGCCGGACGAGGAGCCTGCGGGCTCCCGAAAGGATGCCCCCGCTCACCTCGCGGGCATGGAGATGGAGCTTTCGATCCATCTGGGCGGAACCGACGTCCCGCTCGCGGAGCTCTTGAACATCGAGGTGGGCGACGTCATTCCGCTCGACGCCCGCATCGGCGATCTGGCCGAGGTCGAGATCGAGGAGACGGTCTGCGCGCGCGGCCGCATCGGCACCAAGAACGGGCTGCTCGCGCTCGTTGTCCACGAAATCTGCGATGTGCCGAAGTGCACGAACGGGCACCCTGAACCTTCGGCCACGACCGGTCGATAACTCTGCATCATGAGCGACGAAGCCACGACACCACAGACGGACCTCGAGACCTCGATCGACGAGGCGACCGCGGCCGTGGCTGTGCAGGCCGCCGAGTTCGGTGAGATCGACGGAGTGACCGATTCCGAGGGCAACCCGATCGGCATGGACGCGCTGATGGAGGTGCCGGTACGAGTGACCGTGCGCATCGGGCGCGCGAGCCTATCCCTCGGTGAACTCGTGAAGCTCGGGCCTGGCAGCCTCGTTCCACTGGACCGCGAGGCTCACGAGCCCGCCGACGTGCTCGTCAACGGCAAGGTGATCGCGCGCGGAGAAGTCGTCACGATCGACAACACGTACGGCGTGCGGATCACCTCGGTCGACAGCGACGGACACTGATCTCCGGTTCCGGTCAGATTTTGCGCCCGCCCCGAAAGGATGAGTGTCACGGGACCAGGCCACTCACGTCTCGCCGTGCGGGTCGCGGATCATCTGAGACGACCCGAGGCCTCGCCCTCGCCGTTTCATAGGGCGGCGGCGACATACTTCGCCAGCCCCTCGGTGAAGAGCTGCTTCCAGCCACTCTCCAGGAACCCGACTTGCTTGTCCGTGCAGACGCCGATGAGGGCGTCCGAGACCCGGAGGACCGTGCTGCCTCCGCGGGCATCGATCACCAGCTGGAGCATCGTCAGCGTCGGGCCACCCCAGGAAGGGGCGATGTGACCCACGAGGTGGAGTGAGCGCCCGGGGACGATCATCTGCACCGTGTACCAGACGAGCCCTGCTCCACCCTTACCACGCTCGGCCAGAAGACCTCCTGGAACCGCATCGAAGGTGACGGTGGAATCCGCGCCCAGAATACGGAAGTCCGCCAGCCACCAGGCATTCGTCGACTCGGTCAGCGCGGCCCAGACGGCCTCGGCGCTGCCTTCCATGGGAACCTCGAATTCGTAGCGAGCAACGGTTTCCGGATCCTGATTGGACATCTTCTGGCTTCCCGTCGAGCGGGTCACGGGTAGGGGGCGAGCGCTTACTCGCGACGAGCGGCGCGCTGCAAGCGGTCGTTGATCGCCAGACCCAACCCGATGGTGGGAATCGGTGCCACGGCAATGGCAGTCGCACGATCATCGAGCGCACGCAGGAGAGTGAAGAGATTCGCGGCGGCTTCGATCAAGCTGCCGCTCGGCGACAGATTGGCATCGGACGATCCGGAAACACCCTGGCTACCAAAGCCAAGAAATACCTCGCCTTCGTCGCAAGCGATCGCATTCAGTCGCAAGCGCGCGCGCGGCGCGTAGTGCCGCAGGAGCTGCCCAGGCGACGAAGGGGCATCCGGGCGGTCGCCACCTTGACGAAGCGGCCGCCCCAGCACCTGCTCCAGGTCCGATGGGTCGAGCCCTCCCGGTCGAAGGAGAGCGGGCTCCATTCCCACCAGCGAGACGATGGTCGACTCCAGTCCCACGCGACAGGCACCGCCGTCGAGGATCAGGTCGACGAGGTCGCCCATCTCCGCGGCCACGTGCTCGGCACGCGTGGGGCTCATCCGGCCCGAAGGATTCGCCGAGGGCGCGACGAGTGGCCCGCCGAACGCCCGGATCAAACGTTGCGCAACCGGATGGTCCGGCTGACGCAGGGCGATGGTCGGCAGCCCGGCACGCGCCAGATCGGACACGCTTCCAGTGTCCGTGGCGAACGGCATGACCAGGGTCAACGGACCCGGCCAGAACGCCGCGGAGAGCCGAGCTGCCGCGCCCCGCTGGCCATCCCACCCACCCGCCTCCCGGCGCGCCATCGCCTCGTCGGCGACGTGCGCGATCAGCGGATTGAAGCTGGGTCGCCCCTTGGCGTCGTAGAGCCGAGCGATCGCCTGGCCGTGGCTCGCGTCGCATGCCAGTCCGTACACGGTCTCGGTGGGCATGGCGACGAGCCCACCCCCGCGAAGCGTCCGAACGGCGCGCGCGATCGCTTCATCGTCGGGCTCAAGGACGGGGGCGGACATGGTCGTGGAAAGATCAGCCCAGCGCGCTGCTGACGATCTCGAAGACATCCTTCGAGAGCCCCTTCTTCTCGCGGATCCGCTCCAGCTGCGCCTTCATGAGATCGCTCCAGGGAGCCGCAAACTGCTTCCACGGGTTCAGCGCTCGCACCATCCGCGAAGCCACCTGGGGATTCAGCGAGTCCAGCTCCAGCACCGCGTCCGCCACGGCCCGGTAGCCGGAGCCGTCCTGCGCATGGAACCCTCGGAAGTTCTGCATGGCAAAGACGCCGACCAGCGAGCGGACGCGGTTCGGGTTCTCCATCGTGAAGTTCTTGTGCGCGCGCAGCAGCTCGTACGCGGCCACGTCGAACGGACGCGACATCGCCTGGATCGCGAACCACTTGTCCATCACGAGCGCGTCGCCGCTCCAGCGCTCGTAGAACGCCTGCAGCGCCTGGGTGCGATGCGAGCCAGGAATCTGCACGAGGCACCCGAGCGCCGCCTGCGAATCCGTCATGTTGTCCGCGGCTGCGAACTGCTCCTCTGCCATCTCGATGATGTCGTCCTCGCCGGTCGCGGAGAGCAGGCCGAGGGCCGCATTCGCGAGGCGACGTCCGTGGATCGACTCCTTGTCCGCGCGATACGCGCCGGTCGGCCGGGCGGCCTTCCGCTGCGCGAGAAGATCCCCGCGCAGTTCACGACTCAGCGTTTCGATCACGAAGTCGCGGGCTTCGATGAGCGCCGCGGGGTTCACGTGCGTGCGCGCCTGGCTGAGCACGCTGAAGCCCGGCAAGGACATGGCCTGGGACTTGAGCGATCCGTCGAGCGACTCGTCGTTCAGGAGGTTGCGCACCGCTTCGACGACCGCGGGGTCGAGCGTCAGCGCTTCGCCCTTCGCGGCACGGTCGGCGAGTGCCAGCAGTACGCCCTTGAAGAGCGTCTGTCCCGCGTCCCAGCGATTGAAAGAGTCGGAGTCGTGGGCGAACAGGAACGCGAGGTCCTCTTGCGACCGCTCCATCTCCAGGTTCACGGGCGCGGAGAAGCCGCGCAGCACCGAGGGGACGGGCCGTGCGCAGACCCCGTGGAAGGTCCACGTCTGCGTCATCTCCCGCAGTTCGAGCACGCGGTTCGTCGGAGCCTTCGACGCGTCTTCGCCCTCGAAGGCGAGCCCCATGTCGGCGCCGGTCGGGCCGACGAGGCCGAAGCTGACCGGCATGTGGGTCGGCTCGAAGTGCGGCTCGTTCTCCGGCGCGGACTGCGTCAGCTCCAGGGTGTAGGTCTGGTTCGGCTCGTCGTAGCAGCCGACGGCCTTCAGGGTCGGCGTGCCCTTTTGCAGGTACCAGCGCTCGAACTGGTCGAGATCGCGGCCGTTCGCGTCGGCCATGGCGGCACGGAAATCATCGCAGGTCACCGCCTGTCCGTCATGGCGCTCGAAGTAGAGGTCCATGCCCTTGCGGAAGCCGTCGCGTCCGAGAAGCGTCTCGTACATCCGGATGACCTCGGCGCCCTTCTCGTACACCGTCGAGGTGTAGAAGTTGTTCATCTCGATGTACTGCTCCGGACGGATCGGGTGCGCCATGGGACCCGAGTCCTCGGCGAACTGATGCGCGCGCAGCCCCTGGACATCGTCGATGCGCTTCACAGCTTCGGACGTCTTATCCGCCGTGAAGCGGGCGTCCCGGTAGACCGTCAGCCCTTCCTTGAGCGTGAGCTGGAACCAATCACGGCACGTGACGCGGTTGCCGGTCCAGTTGTGGAAGTACTCGTGGGCGATCACGGCCTCGACCGCCTCGAAGTCGGCGTCGGACGCCGTGTCGGTCCGCGCGAGCACGTACTTCGAGTTGAAGACGTTGAGGCCCTTGTTCTCCATGGCCCCCATGTTGAAGTCGCTGACCGCGACGATCATGTAGAGGTCGAGGTCGTACTCGAGGCCGAAGGTCTCCTCGTCCCACTTCATCGACCGCTGCAGCGAGCCGAGCGCGTGGTCGCACTTGTCGGCGTCCTTGTGCTCGACGTAGATCTCCAGGTCGATGGTGCGGCCCGTCATCGTCTCGAAGGTGCCGCGGTGGCAGTGCAGATCGCCGGCGACGAGCGCGAAGAGGTAGCTCGGCTTCTTGAACGGGTCCTCCCAGACGACGGAGTGACGCCCGCCCTCTTCCTCGCGCTCCTCGATGCGGTTGCCGTTCGAGAGCAGCATCGGGTACTTCGTCTTATCCGCCGTCACCGTGACGCGGTAGGTTGCCATCACGTCCGGCCGATCGAGGAACCACGTGATGCGACGGAAGCCCTCGGCCTCGCACTGGGTGCAGAAGTTTCCGCTGGAGCGGTAGAGCCCGCTCAGCGCGGTGTTCGACTCCGGGTGAATGCGCACCTCGGTTTCCAGCGTGAAGCTGTCCCCGGGAAGATCGCGGACCGTCAGCTCCGTCGCCGTGGCGGACCAGCCCGACGCGCCGAGTTCCTTGCCGTCGACGGAGACGCGCAGCGTCTCCAGCTCCTCGCCCATCAGTACGAGCGGGCTACCGGGCTCGGTCACCGCCGCGTTGCGCTCGAAGCGAATGCTGGAGCGCACGGTCGTCCCGTCTGCACCGAGATCGAACCAGAGCTCGACCTCATGGATCCAGAACCCTGGCGCCTGGTAGTCCTTGCGGTACTTCGGCTGGGGAGCGCTGGCGGTATCGGAGGTCGTGACAGTCATGGGAGAATCGACGGGGCAGTGAAGGTTCGCGGTGGTCTTCGGGGAGCTTGCGGCCGAAGAGGGTAGCAGCCCGATCGCCCTTTGGGCGAGTTGCACCGTGCCAGACCTCCTTCTTCTGTATTCCCTGGCCGCTCTCGGCGGCACGCTCGTCGGATCCGCCGTCGTCCTGCCACGGATGCGGCGTATCGCGCGTCTCCATCCCTCCGTGGATCCAGCTGGGCTCGCGGTGAGGATCCCTTCAGGGCCGCGCGCAGCCGTCATCGTGGCCGCCCGCGACGAGGCCAGGACCATCGAACCGGCGCTGAGGTCGCTCCTGAGTCAGCTCGACCCGGGGCTCCGGATCGTTGTCGTCGACGACCGCTCCACCGACGGCACGGGGGCGATCCTGGAGGGCATTGCGGAAGGAGAGCCCGGTCTCCTGGTCCAGCACGTGACCGATCTCCCACCTGGTTGGCTGGGAAAGAACCATGCTCTCGCGGTCGGCGTGGCCGCGGCCGTCGCCGATCCGGATCCGCCCGAGTACCTGCTCTTTACCGACGCGGACGTCGTCTTCGAACCGGGCGGCGTCCGAGGAGCCATCGCCCACCTGGAGGACCACGGCCTCGACCACCTCGCGGGCGCACCGCGTGTCCACGCGGCGTCCTGGGCTCTCGCCGGCCAGATCGCGGCCTTCGGCGTGCTGTTCGGCCTGTTCACTCGCCCCTGGAGCGTCCCGAACCCGCAGAGTTCCGCCCACGTCGGCATCGGCGCCCTCAATCTGGTGCGCCGCAGCGCGTACGAGCGGGCCGGCGGCCACGCGGCCATCGCGATGCGAATCGATGATGATCTTCGCCTCGGGAAGGCAGTCAAGGCGGCGGGCGGGCGCTCGGCCTTCGTCTTCGCGGGCGACGTCGCCTCCTTGACGTGGTACCCGAGCCTTCGCGCGATGCTACGTGGCCTTCACAAGAACACCTTCGCGGGCATCAACTACTCATGGACCCTGGCAGTGGCAGCCACGGTCTTCCTGCTGCTCGTCGTCGTCGGCCCGTTCGTGGTCGCCGCGTTCCCTTCGGACTGGACCGGAGCCTCGAGCCTGGCGCGTGGACTGGGCGCCGCCGTGGCGGCGCTCCATCTCGTCGGCGCCGCGGAGTCCGCGCGCTCGGCGGAACTGCCCCGCACGAGCGCGCTCTTCTTTCCGCTCGGAATCCTGGCGTTCCTCGCCGTCCTCTGGCGCTCGGCCATCGGCGCTGTCACGACTGGAAGGATCTCCTGGCGCGACACGAGCTACTCGCTGAAGGAGCTACGCCGAGCCGCGCCAGCCGATCCGCTCCACTCCCCTACTGAATCCGCTTGACCGCGTCGTTGATCAGCTTCTGCACCATCGTGTTCTTGCTCTTCATCGATCGCAGCCGCGGCAGGAGAGCGCGCGCATCCTTGCCGATGTGCCCCAGCGATTCGACGGCCACCATCTGTCGATCCATGAGGTTCGACCCGAGTTCTTTCTCGAACGAGGTCAGCGCTTCAGCGCCGAACTTGATGAGGAAAGCCGAGAACATGTAGTTGCCTTGCTCGTACAGATCCTGCATCTGCGGCAGGTACGGGCGTAGCGCCTCGACGTCGTAGCGGCTGATCGCCAGCACCATCCCGAGGGGCGGCTTGCCCTCGAGGATCGAGATCTGATTCACGACCGACGCCCAGGCCGAGGGCGTCTGGATGTTCGTCAGCACCTGGGCCGCGGCGACCATCGTCTCCGGCTGGTTGAGGTGCTTCGCGACGAGACCTTCGTAGGTGATCTCCGGCTGTTCCTCGATCATGATCAGATCGCGGCCGATCGCGCGGAGGCCGAGCAGCGCGGATTGGATCTTCGCGGTGTCACGACCCTCGAGCCACTTGAGCCAGAGGTCGCGGGTCCGTGTCTCGGTGTTTCCGAGCGCGACGAGCGCGTCGGATGCCAGGCGCGAAAGAAGCTCGTCGCGGCCGCTCGCCAGCCCGAAGAAGCGATCTTCGAGCCCGAGGATCGAAGCAGGCATCTTGGAACGATCAGGCGTCGGCGGGACGGGCAAGCGCTTGCCGGTCCAGGTCGGCGCGAGGCCCCAGAACTCTCGCGCCTTCGAGCCGATCCGGCCGCGGTAGCCCAGCGGCTTGCCCGTCTCCCGCCAGAGGAGGAACACGTCGTCCTCCATGGAGTCGGAGATTCGGGCCGCAGCTTCGGCGGAAGCGCCGGGGAAGGTCGCCGGGATCTCGGGGACGACGGGCCCTGGCCCGGGCTCCAGGAAGCTCGTGAGCGCCCAGATGGCCGTGGCGGCCGTGATCGGGTCCTCGGAATCCAGATGGGTCGCGACGGCGTCCGCGTGCGCAGCACCGTCCTTGCCGATCAGACCGAGGGCCCAGAGGCCCGTGTCCACCAGCATCGGGCTGTCGCTGGCGACCCATGCGCCGTACTGGGTGATGAACTCGTTCTTCGGGTTCTGGAGCCAGGCCGTTTCGAAAGCCAGCCTGGTCGCTGTGTCGGTGATGCGCTCCAGCGCGGGCGCGACGGACTCCGGCGTTCTCGTCTCCTTGACCGCCTCGCGCCGAAGCGAGCGCATGATCGCGAGATCGAGCTCCGGATCCTCCCCCCCGAGGGCTCCGGCAATGAAGGGCAGCCCATCGAGGCCCATGGCCGCCATGAACCGGATCTTGTCGCGGCCCATCTCCATGGAATCCATGTGCTCGTACACCGCGGTCTTCGCGACCTTCCCCATGCCGAGCAGCACGCGCGCCGCGACGGGACTTGAGACCTCCTGGCCCTCGTACTCCCCCGTTGCAAGGATGTCCTGGAGGGCGAGGCGAGCGTCCTTTCCGACCGCCTGAAGGGCGACCAGGACCCCATCGACGACCTGGGGCTCGGGGTCGTTGAGCGCGAGGATCATGGCGGACAGCGCCGGAGCCGACTTCTTGCCAAGGCCGGCCAGTCCCTGGGCAGCAGCGATGCGCTCGGCCACGGGCTGATCGGACGCGAGCTGCTCGGCAAGCTTCTTCGCGTCCTGACCTGTCGAGGCGCGGGGTGCGGCAGAAGAGTAGGTGAGGGCAGGCGTGACGGGTTCTGGCGCCCCCGAGGGCGACAGCGAAAGGGCACCCAGGGCGGCGAGCGAGGCGGCGAGAATCATGGAGTGGTTGAAGGTGCTTGGATGGTCGGGCGATTATGGCGGGCCGAACACGGCAGGGGGTGTTCGCGTGGGGCAAACACGCGGCGATTCACTACGACCGTACGTCCTCCGCCCTCCCTTCGTTGGTAGCCCTTACGTCAGTCCAATATTCGCCCCTGGAGGGGTCGCGGTGGAGCGACGCGGTGGGGCCCACCGAGATCCCGGGACTCCCCCGAGCCGTACGTCGCCTGGATCCGGACCGCGTCGGGACAGGTCCGCCTGAGGGGCACGTAGTAGGCCTCCTGAACGATCGCGCCTGGCGACCAGGTCGACGGGGGCCGAGGGGGGAACTGGACCGTGCCGATGTCCTCCTTCACCGAGGACAGGGGTTTCCCCTCGTTCATCCCCAGGATCGAGACGCGGACCTTGGCGTCGTCCCTTGACTCGCCGGCCGCTCGCCAGAAAAGCGTGACGTAGGCGTGGCGCCCGGCGATCAACTCTTCAGGTTCGATCCTGTAGCCGATCAGCTGAAGGCCCGCGCCCGGCGCAGCCTCCAGCGCCACGGCGTCGGATGGCAGCGCACCGAGCACTGGCTTGCGGGGCAGGTGGGTGAGCACGAGCGTCACCCCCATCGTGAGTGCGGTGGCGAGGGTCGCCGCGAAGATCGCCGAACGCAGTCGAAGCTGGCGGGACGAAAGGCGGTCGAGGCCGAGCGCGGCCAGCAGGATCAGGAGCGGGATCTCAGGCGATCGAATGCGTGCGTTCACGAAGACGGCGGCCGTCGCCAGACCGAAGGCGGCCGTGCAGATGACGGCCGTGATGGCCAGGCGGTCCGCCGGGAGCCTGTCCCGCATCAGCGCGGCCGCGGCGCCGAAGAACGCGAGCCAGGCGAGGACCGCCATCCCGATCCTCCCGTTCCACGTGATCGCCCTCAGGAACGGCGAAGCCTCGAGGCCCTGGACGGGGAAAGAGATCATTCCGTCGGTCTCGTCCTGCAGGAACAGAAGCGCGCACTTGCGAACGAAGAGCTCGGCAGCGCGAACGGGATCCTCCAGGATCTCGTCCTTCGTGGCCTGAACAAGAGTTTCGCCGTTCTCGCGCGCCTTGTCTCTTGCGGCGAAGAACGCGGGTGTGCGGCTGTAGTCGCCGCTCGCATCCGTGTTGTTGCCGAGGAGCAGGTTGATGGGGCCGTTGGCGCTGATCAGAGAGTGATCGAGGCTCGTCTGATTGAGTGCCGTCTGGGGAAGAACGACGCAGAGGGTGCCGACGGTCAGGAGCGCCGCATCGCGCCAACGGCGGCCCAGGACGAACACGAAGAACAGAACGGGAGCGAGCGCCAGATGGGTCGGCCGCGCCAGGGCCGCCGCGCCGAGGAAGAGCCCCGAGGTGAACGCACGTCCCGGGGTGGGCTCATGGTGATGCCGGAGGACCGCGGCGATGAGCAGGGCCATCGCCGAGGTCGCCACGGCGGCCACCTGGAGCGAGGTCTGGAAGAACACCAGCGGGCCGTAAAAGCTCGCGAAGAGCCCCACGAACGCCCCGGCGCGCAGGCCGCGTGCGCGTGCCGCTGCGTAAGCCAGCGCCGAGACGCTCACGCTTCCTAGCAGGACGTTGACCCACGATAGCTTGGCGAGCTCCGGACCAATCGCAGACGTCACGGCCATGAGCCACCATACGTTGCCGGGTCCGTAGTAGGCACCGTGCACGGCGCTCGGGCCACCGGAGAGCGTCGCGCGTGCGAAGAGCACGTAGTTGTCGCCGTTCGAAGACAGCGTCCAGAGCCGTGGATCGACGGCGAATCGATCCGTGAGCACGATGGCGCGCGTGAGGAAAGCCGCCGTGAAGACGGCGACGGCCAGCTTGACCGCGGAGGGTGTGGTGCGCCAGGCGCTTCGGAACGTCGTCACCAGCGAGTACAGCGCGACTCCGAGGAGCAGCCAGAGGCTGAGCGTTCGAACGAACGTCCAGCGCGCGACGGTGGACGCCACGCCGGGCGTGGGCACGTCCGCGAAGAGTCGGTCTTCCCCGAGCAGCGTCCAGCCGCCAAAGGCGTTCTCCGACTGGATGGCGAAGCCATGGCGTGGCTCGCTCATCAGCTCGTTGCGGGTCGGGTGCATGACGACGCGGAGCCTGGCGAACTCTCCGGACCAGGTCGCACGGACCTGGACCGTCGAACCGGGCGCGGCGCCCTCCGCGACGAGCAGTTCCTGTTCGTCGAGCGAGACCTCGACGTCGCCGCGGTAGAGGATGCGCCACGTTTCCGAGTCCGCGCTCGGCCTGCGAACGACCCCCTCGAGCACGAGATCGGTGCGCTCGGGCGAGAGGTCGGTGTAGCCGACGCCTGCGCCGTCCATGTAGGGCCACTTCCAGGCCGGGAGCCTGTAGGTCGACTGGCCGTTCTGGAGCGAATCGCGAATCAGCCCGTGCTCGGGCGCGAGGACCACGCTGAGGATGAACGCGGCGAGGCTGAGCAGGGCTAGCGTGACGCGCACCCGAAAGCTCGGGGAAGACGCGCCTTGGACAGGTCCGGGAGGAACCATGGCTCTGGAAGGCTCTGGAGGGATAGGCGAATGTTCAGCTGACCGTGGCGAAGAAGCGGTCACCTGGAGCCCCAGGGTACGCGATGGCGTCAGCGCGCGCTGGATCCGAACGGTCCCTCCGCACACCGCTACCCGGGGAAGGGTCGAGCACGTGGTTAGACTGCCCCGATGCTTCTCTCTTTGATCCTCTGTGCCCAGGTCGCTGGCGTCTCCTCCCTCGAAGTGCTCCCTTCCGATCGGGTCCATCCCGGTTCGACGGACTGGCTCACGCAGCCCGCCCCGTGGAAGGCAGGGGTCTTCCGTAACGGAGGGAGCACGCAGATCTACCTCGACAACGGGTTGCTCCGGCGGACGTTCCTCCTTGGCCCCGGCGACGAGCCGGGTCTTGCGACGATCGCGCTCGACGACCTCGGCTTCTGCGGGAAGAGCTGGCTCCGCGATATCGCGCCAGAGGCGGTGATCGAGATCGACGGCGAGAGACTGGAGGTGGGAGGCGCCAAGGCTCCAGCGGGCGGCGCGTTCCTTGATCCCGCCTGGGTGCGCGCCGTGGAAGCGGGCGAGCGGGCGCTCGAGGGCGAGGGCGCCCGTGCGTTTCGACTGGTCGGGGTCCGCACGGGTCCGATCGGGGACGCGGGGATCACCTGGGTGCCGAATGCCGTTCGACACTGCGCACCCGACGCCGTGTGGCCGCCCGAGGGCATCGAGTTCACGCTGAATTTCGAGCCCACGGATCCTTCCGCGGGCGGCGCCTTCGTGAGCGTGCACCACGCGCTCTTCGACGGTCTGCCGGCCTACGCGAAGTGGATCACGGTGGAGAATCGAGGCGTCGAGCCATTCGTCATCGATTCGATCACGACGGAAACGCTGCGCGTGGTGGAGCATTCATCCTGGGTCGAGACCCGGGGCGTGGCACAACCCGTGCCGTCCCTTCACGTGGAGACGGACTTCGCCTTCGGTGGCATGACCTACCACAATGCGAACAGCCACGTTGTTCGCTGGAAGGTGGACCCGACCTTCCAGAGCCAGGTGAACTACGAGCGCAAGACCCCGTGCCTGCTCGAGGTCTCGCCGGCGATCGGACCTGCGGCCACGGTCGCGCCCGGGGAGGCCTTCACGTCCTACCGCACCTACGTGCTGAGCACGCACGAGGAGGAAGGCAGGGAGCGCAACGGCATGGCGCGGCGGCGGCTGATGAGAACGGTCGCGCCGTGGGTGACCGAGAACCCGCTGATGATGCACGTGCGCTGGTCCGATTGGGACACGGTGAAGAACGCGATCGATCAGTGCGCCGAAGTTGGATTCGAGATGGTCATTCTGACCTTCGGCTCGGGATTCAACATCGAGAACCAGAGCCCGGAGTATCTGGCCGAGATGAAGCGGTACGCCGACTACGCGGCGTCGAAGGGCATCGAGATCGGCGGGTATTCCTTGCTCTCGTCGCGCAGGATCGAGCCCGCGGGCGACAACTGCATCCATCCAGAAACAGGTGAACCCGGCGCCGAGATCCACGGCAGCTGCCCCTCGCTGACCTCGGCCTGGGGCCAGGCGTACTTCGACACGCTGGAGAGCTTCTACGCTGCGACCGGCTTCATGCTCCTCGAGCACGACGGCTCGTATCCGGGAACGCCGGACGCGGCCGAGCGGCTGCCCCTGCAGACGGGCCTGAAGAACTCGGTCTGGGCGCAGTGGAAGGTGATCGACGAGTTCTACCGCTGGTGCCGTGGCTGCGGCATCTACCTGAACGTGCCGGACCACTACTATCACGCGGGAGCGAACAAGTGCGGCATGGGGTACCGGGAGGTGAACTGGTCGCTGCCGCGGGCGGCCCAGGTGCTCCATACGCGCCAGAACATCTTCGACGGGACGTGGACGAAGACGCCGTCGATGGGCTGGATGTTCGTGCCGCTGACCGAGTACCAGGGCGGCGGCGCCGCCGCGACGATCGAGCCGCTCGCGGAGCACCTCGATCACTATCGGCAGATGCTGATCTCGAACCTCGCGATGGGCGTGCAAGCCTGCTACCGGGGCCCGCGGCTCTATGACACGGAAGCCACGCGCGATGTCGTGAAGGACGCGGTCTCCTGGTTCAAGAAGCACCGCCGCCTCTTGGAATCGGACCTCGTCCACGGCCGCCGCGCCGACGGCCGCGACCTGGACTGGATGCTGCACGCGGACCCTTTCGCGCCGGAGGGCGAGCCCCGCGGCATGCTGGTCATCTTCAACCCCCTGGACGAGCCGATCGAGCGCGCGCTGAAAATCCCGCTGGACCTCACCGGTATCCGCCAAACCACCAAAACGAGCGGCCCGGCCCTCCTCCATCCCGGCAACCAAGAGCTGGAGGGACTCCACGTCACACTATCCGTCCAGGTCCCAGCAAGAGCCATGTCCTGGGCCTACCTCCACTAAACGCCCCCGAACCGGAACAAACGGACCAGGTCCATCCGTACCGGAACAAACGGACCAGGTGCAGACGTACCGGAACAAACGGACCAGGTCCGTTTGTTCCGGTACGTCTGCACCTGGTCCGTTTGTTCCGGTACGGATGGACCTGGTCCGTTTGTGTCGCTTGGGGAGGGTGATGGTGGTGGCTCTTTGGCCCTGGCGCCCATGAATGCTGTGGGGCCGGTACCATGGGGGGAGCTGGACCGATGGGACGTTTGCTCGTACGACGCGCTGGATGGGAGAAGATCGTGGCTACGGTCGTTGGCCGGTCCGTGGCGATCTCGCTCTCTTTGGGTTTTGCGACGCTCGCCGGCGCACAGAGCGCGAACTGGATCAGCCAGTTCGGAACGGCAGACGTGGAGTCGGGAGCGAAGGTGGCTGCTGATGGTGTGGGTGGCGTTTTCGTGGCCACCGGCTCCGGGGCCGCCGTCTTTGGGCCCAGCACGGTCTTGCTTGCGCGCTACGACGGGAGCGGTCAGCAGGTCTGGACCCAGACGATCGCATCCGGCGGACGAGACGAAATCGGTGGTGCCGCGAGCGACGGCACGGGCGGACTTCTGGCGTGTGGCACCACGGACGGTAGCCTGGGCGGCCCCTCGGCGGGGGGGTCGGATGGCTGGGTCGGACGCTTCGACGCCGCCGGCGGGCAGGTTTGGTTGACGCAGATCGGATCGACCGTCTTCGATTCCTGCCTCGCCGTCGCCGAGGATGGCGCCGGAGGCGTGTTCGTGTGTGGCACGACCCAGGGGGACCTCTCCGGAACTTCCGGAAGCCTGAACGACGCCTGGCTCGCGCGCTTGGATGCCACCGGCAACGTCACCTGGATCCGACAGTACGACTCCGGCGCCACCGAAACTGCGACTGGCCTCGCGGTCGACGGTGTGGGCGGCCTCTACCTTTGCGGAACCACAACGGGCGACCTCTTCGGGTCCGCCCTCGGCCAGTCCGATGCCTGGGTGGCGCGCCTGGACCTGGCAGGGAACCCGATCTGGGGCGAGCAGTGGGGCTCGATGGACATCGAAAGCGCACCGCTCGTTGCGCTCGACGGAGCCGGCGGCATCTTCGTGGCGGGCAATACTAACGGTGACCTCGGTATCTCCAGCGCGGGCAGCGGCGACGTCTGGATCACTCGCTTCAACCAGTTCGGCAACCTCACATGGCTTCGCCAGTTCGGCTCTCCCGAGAACGATGCCTGCGCGGATCTCGCGAGCGACCTGACGGGCGGGATCTACCTCACGGGCTCCACCACCGGCGTGCTCGGCGCCTCGTCCCTCGGCGGCCTCGACGCCTGGGTGGCACGCTACGACCTCGATGGGGATCGGACATGGCTTCGACAGTTCGGTTCCACGGCCGCGGATCGCGCCTCGGGCGTGGCCGTGTTCCAGCCCGGTCAGTTCTTCCTCGGTGGCAGCACGGGCCACGAACTCGCCGGGCCCAGCGCTGGCCAGGACGACGCCTGGGTTGCGAGCTTCGACAGCTTGCTGGCCGCCACCTACTGTAGCTCCCCCGCGAACTCGACCGGTGCGCCCGCTGCACTCATGGCGCTCGGCTCCAGCGCCGTCGGAATGAACCGCCTGCGACTCCGCTGCGAATCCCTGCCGCGGTTCGTCTTCGGCTACGTCCTCGCCAGCCGCACGCAGGGGTTCGCTGCCAATCCTTCCGGGAGCCAGGGAAACCTGTGCGTCAGCGGCGCGGTCGGCCGCTTCGTCGGTCCGGGCCAGGTGCAGAACTCAGGCGGCAACGGCGTCATCGAACTCGCCGTTGATCTTTCGGCGCTGCCCCAACCTCTTGGATTCGTGAGCGCGCAGGCCGGAGAAACCTGGAACTTCCAGACGTGGTTCCGGGACGCAAATCCGACGGTAACGTCGAACTTCAGCCCTGGCGTGGCGGTCCACTTCTTCTGAGCTACGCTCGAGCGCCACGGACGAGTTGAATGAAGGCCTGGCGCACATCATCCGTCGTCTGGCAAGCCTTCTCGAACGAGCCGTGAACCACGCCGTCGGAGGTGCGCATGTGGAAGCCCTCCGGATCCACCGCGATCAGCCTCGCGTCCGAGACTTCCTTCCCCAGAAGGTCCGCCGCGATCGCAGCAACGGCGTCGCCGTGGTCCTCGTTCATGTGCTCCAGGATGCCAGCCTCTTCGGCATGCCAGTCCGGCGAGCCCAGCAACCAGTCCTCGCGCTCCACCCAGAAGATCTGCCCGAACCCGGCGATATGCCGGATGCGGCGCGGCTCGATCCAGAAGAAGCGGAAGTCGTGGGTCCCGGCATAGGCCCGGGACTCCGGGAAGAACTGGAAGTAGCGCTCACCCGCCGCCTCGACGTGATCGGCCGGCACGGGTACGGCATCTCCGACGAGAGTCACCCTCCCGATCGCTTGACGGTTCGTACCGGCGCGTGGCTCCGACGCTAGCGTCAGGCACACCCGCGGATTCGCGAGGATGTTCTTCGTATGCTGCGCGATGCTGCTGACGTAGACGACGGCGCGGCCCTCGTGAGTCAGCGCGAACGGCGCCACGGAGCCAAACGGATAGCCCTCGATCTCCACGGAGATCGTCGAAAGGATGCCGCCGTCGACGGATCGGACGAGCCGACGCGCCATCGACGCCTGCTCCGCTCGGGTGTTGCGGTCGCTCATGGGTCGATCACTCTACCCGGCACCTGGGGTTCCACGGTGCTCCTTTCGTAGCTACGGGTCGGAGCTGCGGGCTACGTGGGACTCTGGAAGGCAGCTCAGTTCCAGGGGCGATGCCGCGACTTGCCCCAATCGCTCGTCATGGCAAAAGCGGTGAAGCCGATCAAACCCGCCGCGAGGCCAGCCCCGAGCAGGAAAGCAGGGTGCTTGACGATCGACCTGGAGGATTCGCGATCGTCGGCGTCGAAGCTGCTCCGCGACTCGATCATGCCTGCCTCGTCGTGAACGATCACGCTGGAAGGCGCCTGATTGCGGGCGAACGCTTCGGCGTACTCGATGGCTTCGCCCTGCGAATCGGCGAGGCGTGAGGCCTGGAGAGCGCCTTGACGCTTCACGGCCCAGGTGTCGCCGTCCGGGACGACGTGATAGATGGTGGTACTCATGGACATATCAGCGCATGAGCGGATAAGGCCGCGCTCAACAGCGCCTGAAACCTCGTTACTGCTTGCGTGAGCGGCTACCGCACCAGACTCAAGTCGACCGACATCGTTTCGCCCGCCACCAGTTCCACGGTGCGAGACGCGGACCGACCGTTCGCCCCCCCTCTTCGAGCCTCGAGTGTGAACGACCCCGCTGAGGACAGCACCAGCTCGAACTCACCCTCGAGATTGGTGAAACAGCGCCCCAGTTCCCCCACCTCGTCGCCGATTCTCACCACGGCCGCCAAGACGGGCTCACCGTCTTCGAGGACGCGCCCCTTGCAGCGAATCGGCCACTCGTCGAAAGCCCTGGTCCGGTCGTCGAGAACGACCCGGGTGACCTCGCCCGCTCTCACCTCCACATCCCTGAACAACGCGACCTCTGCATGGCGGTTCACGCTCTTCAGCGATCTCTGGACGCGATACATCCCCGGTTCGTACGGTCCGAGATGAAAGAGGTCCTCCTCCGTGGCGCTCTGCGAACGGCGTCGGAGCCGTCCCTTCGAATGGCTCAGCACGGAGAACTCGACCTGAAAGTTCGTGATCGGATCCCCTGTCCAGTGAAGGATCTGAAGGTCGATCCAGCCGCCTTCGACTGCTTTCAGCGAGACGTCGTTCAGGACCTCCCCGGCGGCGACCGTGAATTCGGCCCGGTCCGAGCTTCCCGAGAGAACGAAGCGATCGTTCTCGATGGTGGCGCCATACGTCCCGGGCGGAAGCCCACCCAGATGAAACGCCCCCTCGGCGTCCGTCGTCACCTTGCCGAGCGAGAGGACGGAGCTACCGCTCGTCTGCTCGATGATCAGGACCGCATCCGCGAGGCCCGATCCGTCGCCCAGCACCACTTTCCCGCTCACGCCACCCGGTGAAGGAATCGAAGGCGTGATCGGCGCGGTCTCAGCGTCTGCCCTCAGCTCGACGCGCTCGGATCGACGAACGATCGAGCCGTGAGAAATCTGGGCCCAGACGGTCGTCGGGCCCCACATCACGCCCTCCAAGACGAACGCGCCACTCTCCGGCTCTGGTGCGACCTCCTTGCGCCGCCACCAACTGGCCCGCATGGTCGAGGCCGGGAGCGGATCGCGCGGGACCTTGCTGGTCGGCGCGAAGCCAACGATGCAGTCAGCGAGTTCCGCCGCAGAGAGACCCGAGACGACGCCGTTCAGCGTGTGCTTGGTCGTGGGCAACGACTCTTTCTCCACTGCTTTCGCACGCGCCGACTCCTCGACCTCGAGCAAAAGCCGAATGCCGTCCGCGGCCTTCATTGCTTCGCGAAGGTCGTCGCCGTGCAGCCCGGCTCGCTCCCAGGGCTCAGCCTCCGCCGTGAGGACGGCAGGCTCCGGCGGCATCCGCTCGAACAGGAATCGCCCGCTCGCATCCGCGCGCCGGATCTCGCGGATCCCCACGCCATGAATGGAGCGACGCCCCCAGGAGGCCACGACCCTGGCATCCGCCACCGGCTCGCCTGCCGCATCGACCACGATTCCCGAGAGATCTTCCCATCGGACCAGCTCGATCTCCGCGCCCGCGTGCTCGCCCCGGCTCGGATAGAAGAACTGATCACGCTTCACCCGAAAGGGTCCGAGCGCTCTATCGACGCTGAAGATACTCCTCCCGCCCGAAACGCTGAGCTCATAGATCCACTGATGAAGCTGGCTGCCGCGAACGGTCAGATCCTCGCCCACGGTCACGTCCAGCGCCTCTCCGTAGGGACCGTGCGCCAGCTCCGAGCGCCCCATGAGGAAGAGCTTCTTTCCCACGAGCCCGAGCTTCTCCGCGTCGCTCGCGTCCTCCGGAAAGCGCAGGGTCAACGTGACGGTCGCATCGCCGTCCGGCACGTAGAACATGGGGTCGCCTGGTCCGGTCCAGCTCTCCTGTTCCACGGAGGCCCTCGATGGATCCCCCTTGTGACCATGGAAGACTGCAGCGACACAGGCCAGCAGAACGAACCAGAAAGCGAGTGGACGAAAGGGCATGTCGGAGAGAGTCAGGTCGGCACCCTCAATCCGGCACCTTCATGGCCTCTAGCGCCCTCTCCAGATCAGGTTTCACCCAAAAGAGCGCGCCGTCGCTCCTGCCGTCCTCGACCTGGATCTCGTAGCCCTTCGTGAGCGTGGAGAACGACCGACTGCGCCTTCCGTTGAGGACGTCGTCGCCGATCGAATGACGGACCGTCCAGTCGGGTCGGTAGGAACCGGCGCTCGGCACGTGCACCGTCCACTCCGTCTGGCTCGGATCGATCGCGACCTCCTCCACCCAGAGCGAAGCCCTCGGTCTTACAGGGACCAACCCCTGGTTCAACTCCTTGCCGGTCCAGGGCAGCCAGCTCGACCTCTCGCAGCTCAGACGGACCGTGAGTTCGGCTCCGTCCGGAAGGGCCGGCAGCGCCGACTCGATCCCGACCCGGACCGGGATGCCGCGGACCAGCTGGATCTCTTCGGGAAGTGAACGCGCGGAGAGCGTGGTCGGTCTGTGCCCGGGTGCCACGACCAGAACGTCATCGTTCTCCGCCGTACGTACCAGCGTCTCGACGCGCCCGCGCTCGACGGGCAGGGAACCGCCGCCGTAGGCCACGAGCGCGCGCGGCGCCGGCTGGCCGTCGGCCATCCGGATCTCGAACGCGATCATGCGCAACTCGTCCCGCACGTCCCATGGATCCAAGGGCGACAGGATCGTTTCCCGATCGCTCTCGGGCAGAAGACCCGTCAGGCTGGCGACGTTCGCGTACTCCGCACCGTACTGCAGGTTCAGCCGAACGGCGGCGGGACGAAGGCCGGACATCGTGAACGCCCCCCGGCGGTCGACGGGAGCGGTGAACTGGGCATAGGTCTTCTCTTCACGCGTCGCGTCGGGCAGATCCGCCACCACCCGGCACTTCGAAGGATCGACCCCTTCAGGGAGCCGCACCGTTCCGCCGAGATAGCTCTCGCGATCCATCGGCAGGGCGAGGTCTCGCGTCCCCGACTAAAAACGCACGGCGCCACGATCGACGAAGCCTTCGGCGTGCGCACGGATCGCATACTCACCCACCGGACGATCCACGGTGACCTCGAAGCGCCCCTCGGCATCCGAATACACGTAGTCGATCCCTGCAAAGTTCCAGCCGAAGTCCTCCGGGTCTTCGCGCTGGTTGAACTTCATATAGAGGCTAACGTACGCGCCTTCGAGAGGCTCACCTTCCCCGTCGACCACGGTTCCCGACACGAAGACCGCAGGCTCTCGCAGGATGATGGCTCCCAGGTCCAAAGGACTCTCGGGCGGCGGCACCACGGCGTCGAAGCGGCCCGAAAGCACCTTGCCCACGCGTCGGTTCCCCTCCATCCCCGGAAGCTGCACGCTCAGCGCGGCGGAGAAGCGCCCATCGGCTTCGGCGCGCAGCCTGGAGAGTGGCAGAACGAAGGCACCCTTCGGCCCCAATTCGACCCACGTGCTCCCCCTGGGCGTGAACTGGACGTCCAGGGACCTGGCCTCGATCGCTTGACCATCGGCGGAAACCACTCGTCCGATGACATGGGGCAAGGTCTCACGACAGACGAGGGTGACCACGCGATGCTCGCCCGGACGAAGCGCCACGATGTCCTCGTGGACACCCGCGAGGACGCCCTCGTCATAGACCTCGACCCGCATCTGTTGCCCGGTGACGGCGTAGGGGAGGGAGACCTCGGACCGTCCATCGGCCCTCACATTGTAGCGCTCACCTCGCTCCATTCGACCGGGCTCGGAAGGGCTCTGGAAGAGCGGTGTGACGAAGACATGGCTGTGCTCGGTCACCGGAGCTCCGCTCGCGTCCCTGATGCGAACTTCGAGGGAGCCGTGGTCCGGCATGGTGAGCTCGAGCGTTTCAACGGGCAAAGCCAATGGATCGATTGGAACGCCTTCGATGTCGAGACCGGGTACGTGCAGCCCTACCTCATAGGTGGAGCCCGGGTAAGACTCTGCCTCCCTGGCGAACCGGGCCGCGGCATCGGTGAAGGCGGCTTCCCCGCTTCCATGGTCCGTGACCGCCTGCATCCGATCCGATCGCGACCCAGTGCGCAGTCGGAAGACGGCCACGGGCACGTCCCCCAGCGGCTCACCGGCCTCGTCCAGCACGCGAACGCGAAGATCGCCCGCTTCGGCCTCGGGCGTGGCCTCGATCTCGGCGACCTGTTCCACCACTTCCACGGACGTCGCTTGGGTGCGCTCCTGATCGGCTTCGACCGCCGCGACGGCCGTCATCGGATCCAGTTCGTCCACGATCGACTCGCTCTCCGCGGTCTCCGAGGAAGCACTCACGGTGGGTGGTGCCACGTCCCGCGAAAACCACAGAACGAACACCGCGGCGAGAGCAGTCAGAACGGCGAGAGCAGCGAATTTCATGGGCATCGATCCCTTGGCAGGAGCAGGTGGCTGCCTCGGATCTTACCCGGCGGTCAGCGGAGTCGCTCGATCGCCTCGATCACGCGCTCCGCAGCGACCGTTTCGTCTTCGGCATCGATCGAGGCCACGTATTCCTTCCCTTCCTCGCTGCGCCGGTAGAGCGGGTCGTAATAGCGCTCCAGCAGAATCTGCACGAGAGGTCCGATCTCGCCGCGGTCCAGCATCTCCGGCAGCTCCGGCTTGCCCTCCATGCGATCCGCCACGGCCACGAGCTGCTCGCGCAGGAGCGGCAGCGCGCTCGGGTCTCGAAGGTAATCCTCCGCGAGCACCTGGATCCGGCGCGGAATCGACGCGGTGATCTCCACGTTCGTGGCCTTGCCCATTGACTCCCAGATCGGTCCAGGGATGATCACGTCACCGACCTTGCGGCTCTCGCCCTCGACCACCATGACGTCGTCGGGAAAGCCGCGGCTCGCGCGCTCCGCGAGCTGGGACTCGAACGACTTCTGGGTGACCGGCTCCAGGCCGACCATCCCGAGCAGCGAGCTGCGATGTCCCGCGTGGCCTTCCAGGTCCAGCGTCCAGCCGGGGCGGAGCCGCTCGATCTCGCGCAGCACCAGCGTCTTGCCGACGCCGGTGAGACCGCGGAGGGAAACGACCCTCCTCGGCGGGGTCCAGCCAGCGAGGTCCTGGATCACGGACTGCCGATAGGCCCGGTAGCCTCCCTCCAGTCCAATCACGCGCTCGAAGCCCAGGACCCGCAGGAGCGCCACGACGCTCCGCGACCGCAGGCCACCCCGCGCGCAGTGCAGCACGACAGCATCATCCGGAATCGACTCGACGGGCACCGGCATGAGCTCGGCCTCCATCTTCACGATGCCCCCCTCGGTCATGGCGATCACGCGCCCCCGAAGGTCCGCAGGCGGCACCGTCCAGCCCGTGTGCGCAGCGATCTCCTGGACCATCCCGTCCACCCGCTCCACGACCGCCGCGCGCCCTTCCTGGAACGCGGCTTCCGGGCTGAACTGCTTGTAGAGAAGCCCGACGAACGAACGCGTCATGTCCTCGAACAGCGGCACGTTCACCGCACCCGGGACGTGGTCGTCGGCGTACTCGGAGGGCGCGCGCAGGTCGATCACGCATCCGCCGGCATCGTTCAGAAGGTCCTTCACCGCGTCGAACGATGCGAAGGGGACCTGGGCAGTCATCTGGCTGGGCGGAGTCGGCACCCGCGAACTCTAACGTCCAGGCCATGCTGCGGTGGGCTCGTTCAGGAAGTACCCGGCCCCACATGGAAGCGAATCGCGTCCGAGCCGCATGCGCGGGCGAAGGGTCGTCCATGAAGGAGAAAGGTTCAGGGCCGATCGCGGTCTGGTACAGGCAGGACCTGAGAGTCGCCGACCATCCGGCGCTGACGGCCGCTGCCGAGGAGGCGCGACGTCTGGGCACGGGCCTGTTGGGCGTCTACTGCTTCGAGGACCGTGAGTTCGAGCGCGCGCCGCTCCAGGGGTGGCCCCGCACGGGCGCGTTTCGGGCGCGGTTCCTGCTGGAATCGGTGGAAGAGCTCAGGGCGACCCTGCGCCAGCTCGGTTCGGACCTGATCGTACGCCGCGGATCGCCCGCGCGCGTCCTGGAACAGCTGGCCCTGGAAACGGGGCTTCAGCGGATCGACTTCCACCGCCTCATGGGCACCGAGGAGCGGCAGGTCGAAGACGAGTTGCGGCGTGCCCTGGAAAGCGCCGGCGTCCACGTGGTGTCCCACCACGATCGCACGCTGCACGCGGAGTACCCCTTCGAGCAGGAGAAGCTACCCGAGGTCTTCACCGCGTTCCGCAAGCGCGTCGAGAAGTACGCGACCATCGCCGCGCCGCTCGACGCCCCCTCGGCACTCCCGGGACCTCCGGCGGTGGACCCGGGCGAGATCCCATCGCTCACGGACCTCGGCCTGGAGGAGCCGACCGACGACCCGCGCGCGATCCTGCGCTACCGCGGCGGTGAGGCCGCCGGGCACGAGCGCCTGCGCACCTACCTCGCGAGCGGCAAGCTCTCCACCTACAAGGAAACGCGCAACGGCCTCGTCGAACGGAACGACTCCGCCAAGCTTTCCCCCTGGCTCTCGCTCGGCTGCCTCTCCTGCCGGACGGTCCAGGCCGCCGTAGTCGACTACGAGGCAGCCGAAGGCGCGAACGAGTCCACGTACTGGATGACCTTCGAGCTGCTCTGGCGCGACTACTTCCAGCTCATCGTCCGGAAGCACGGCGCGGCGGTCTTTCAGCCTGGCGGACTCCAGCGCTTCCCGGTCGAGTGGAAGCACAATGGCGACCTGTTCGAAGCCTGGCGCCTGGGCCGAACCGGCTATCCCTTCGTCGACGCGAGCATGCGCGAACTCCTGGCGACCGGCTTCATGAGCAACCGCGGCCGCCAGAACGTCGGCAGCTTCCTCACGAAGAACCTCGGCCTCGACTGGCGCCTCGGCGCCGAGTGGTTCGAATCGCAGCTCATCGACCACGACGTCGCGTCGAACTACGGCAACTGGAACTACGTGGCGGGCGTCGGCAACGACGCCCGCGGGTTCCGCTACTTCCACATCCCGAAGCAGGCGCGCCAGTACGATCCACAAGGAGATCACGCGCGCCTCTGGGTGCCGGAGGTCGCATCGCTTCGCCACGACGAGATCCACACGCCCTGGGAACTGAGCGCGGCCCGCCTCGCTGAGGCAGGCATCGTCCTCGGCCGCGACTATCCCGAGCCGATCGTCGACCTGGAGACCAGCCAGCGCGAGCAGCGCGCTGGCTGGGAGCGAGCCGCCGCTCGGATCAGTACTCGCGGTCCGTCTTGATACCCGGCGCAGGAACCGCATAGAGCCCGTTCTCACCGGGCATCAGCGGAGAGTCCGAGTCGACCGTCAGGTCGGCGACGCCTGGAGCGAACTCGTGCTCGCACGCGAGCATCTGCTCGTACGTCACCTCGACGCCCGTATGCGCCGCCATTCGGCCCAGGTTGCAGACGAGCGACGCTTCGATCCCGTACTGCGCCTCGTGGAACGGCTTGTCATCGCGAATCGCGTCGATCAGGTCCTCCCACTCGTTCTGGTAGGGGTTGGTCTCGTCCTCGGCGACGCGGGACGTCCAGATACGGCTGCCGCGGCTGAGGGTGTGGCCTTCATGGATGCTGGAAGGCAGACCGCAGTCGCTGTTCGCGGAGGCGATGGCCGAACCCTTCGTACCGTGCAGGTGGCTGTAGAATCGGCTTTCGCAGCCTGGCTGATTGCGGCCCGAGAACATCATCTTCGTGCCGTCGGGATAGGTGTACTCGACACCGTAGGTATCCAGGTTCTGGTCGACGTAGGGAACGCCGTCGCCGTTCGTTCGGTAGTGGCGTCCGCCGTGGGCCTGGGCCTTGACCGGAAGAGCTCCCTTCATCCAGACCAGCTGGTCGATGATGTGGATGAAGAAGTCGTTGAACCCGCCGCCGCTGGCCCAGAGGAAGCCGTGGAAGCGGCGGAGCTGGTACTCCAGGTGACTGATGCCCTCTGGCTTCGGCTCGGACCGGAACGTGGCGATGGCCCCCTGCATGCGGTAGCCGTTCTGGGAGATGATCTCGCCGACCTCACCGCCGCGGATGCGGTCGTGAAGCTCCGTCATCGCGCGGCTGTGGCGCGACATGAGCCCGACGCCCACCTTGAGGCCCTTCTTCTTCGACTCCTCGGACAGCGCGAACATCTTGCGAGCCGTGGGGCCATCGACGCAGACGGGCTTCTCCATGAAGACGTGGACGCCTTTCTCGATGGCGTACTTGAAGTGCACCCAGCGGAAGGCGGGCGGCGTCGCGAAGATCGCGATGTCGCCCGGCCTCAAGCAGTCGATCGCGTGCTTGTAGCCGTCGAAGCCGAGGAACTGACGCTCCTTGGGAACGTCCGCCTGCTCCGGGAACTCCTTGACGAGCGCGTCGTAGCTCGTCTTGAGTCGATCCGGGAACACCTCCGCCATGGCGACCAGCTTCACCGGCCCGCGCTTCACGGACAGCGCGTTCTTGGCGGCGCCGCTACCTCGCCCACCGCAGCCGATGAGCGCCACGTGGATGGTGTCCTCTCGCTTGAACGGATGCACGTTGGCGAATCCGCCGGCGACCATGGCAGCGGTGGCGGAGACCTTGCCGGTGTCCTTCAGGACATCGCGGCGGGTGATCAGACGATTCGGGCGGGGCTCGTGCATGGGTGAAGAATGAGTGATGAGATGGAGACGCCGGACCCGCCTACTCTATCGATACCGCGTGCGAGCACACGCCGAGTTGCGAAGGTCATACGTCCCGCCCCGATCCGCCTCGCTCTTCAAGTGCCGCGTAGGGCCATGCCCCCCACAGAGCTATCGCTTCGTTTCGCCGCCAGGACCCGAGCGTTCGGCGCGGTCGAACCAGCGACCGAGCGCGGTCGCCAGGTCGCCCCCTTCACGCAGCACGCGGACCATGACCGCGTGGAGGATCAGGAAGTCCCGATCGGGGAGACCCCGGAGCCGCTCCGAAGACTCCGGCCCCAGCTTGGCCTGCCGGATCACGAGATCCTCGATACGCCCACGACGCAGCGACACCACTCGGCGCGCGAGCAGGCGCTCCGGCAGCTTCGGGAACCGCGCGCGGTCCGCGGCGTCCGGAGCGACCATCGTCTCGAGCCGTTCGGCGAGCGACTCGCTGCGCCTCAGATGGGCCTCCCACCGCTTGCGAGGGATTCCGAAGCCCGGGTGACGGCGCCGGATCGACTGAAGAGCCCGGAAGAATGCTTCGTCCTCCGTCTTCTGAAGCCGCTCCCAGCGCGCCTCACCGAGCCCGTCGGGCAGCCCCTGCTCCTTCACCTGCTTCTCTACACGGCGACGCAGGAGCCGCGCGATCGCCGCCCGCTGTTCCTCCGGAGATCCGTCGCGGATCCGTCCCAATTCCTGCACCGAAAGACCGAGCTCCTCCCCCAGGGACGCCACGTGCTCCGGCAGGCGCGACAGATCACGCTCTCGGATCGACCGAAGAATCCTCGCTCGTTCATCGGGGCTCGCCGATTCGAGGCTCTGGCGTTCCTCGGGCGTCATGCGCGAGCGGAGGCGGGACGCCGCGTTGCGGGCACGCTCGGCCACCAGTCGGCGGAGCTCCTTGGCTCGATCACCCGGCGCCAGAGCGTCGAGTTCGGCGCGCTCTTCCTCGCCCAGGGACGCCTCGATCTCGGCCATCTCTCCCGCCAAACGCTGCGCGCGCTCCCGTAGCTTCGACCGTTCGCCCTCGGGCAACTTCTGGAGCCTCTGGAATCGCTCACGAAGCTCCGCCTTCTCGGCGTCGCTCAGGCGTTCCCAGCGCGCGCGTTTCGCCTCGACATCGGAAGCCGGAACGTCACCGATCCGCGCCTGTGCTTGCGCGCCAGGGGCCAAAACGGTCACCAGCAGGATCACGAGCAGCGCCAAGAGGATCAGCCCTCGCGAAGTACCGACACGGATCGCAACGGCCATCAGAAGCCCTCCTCCGAACTCGACGGCTCGGCATCCAGCAGATCGAGCAGCACCTGATCGTCCATGCTCAGCAGGAAGAGAGCATCGGCCTCCAGCGGATCCAGCTCCTCGGTGAGGAACTCGAGGTTCTCGAGCACGGTCAGCGAGGCGAGGAGTTCGTCGCTGACGGGCTCGCTGGCCCCATTCTCGGCCGCCATGGACTTGGCCCCTGCGGTCTTGGCAATCGTGGCCTCTGCAGTCGCGCGGCCATTCTCCGTCGGCCCCTCCGCGCCACGGAAGGTCCAGATCGCCAGCGCCGCGGCCGCCGCCATGAGCGGAATCGCGACGAGCCTTCGCCGCGGCGCGCGCTGCCCGCGCGCGACGGGCGCTCTCTCGCCGCGGACGCGTCGAATCGTCCGCTCCGCAAGGCCGACAGGCGGAACCACCACGTCGGCATCGAGCGCCGCATCCACGCGCGCGTCCGCGAGGCCACGCAGGAGCTTCGCCCGCGCCTCGGGGGAGAATAGCGGTTCGGGGTCGAGCCCGAGCAGGTCGTCCAGGGACCGGCCCTTGAAGTCGTGATGAGATGTCATGGGGTCTCTTCTTCCATCAGCGGTTGAAGAGTGGCGCGCAGCGTCTCGCGTGCGCGATGAAGCAGGGATTTGACGGCCTTCTCCGTGGAGTCGACCACCGAGGCGATCTCGGCGTGGGAGAGCTGGTGATAGCGGGAAAGAACGAGCGCGATGCGCTGGGTCTCGGGCAGGTCGGCGATCGCCGAGCGGACAGCGAGCACGAGGTCTCCGCGCTCGAGTCCGTTGCTCGGATCCGGCGCGGCCTCGTCGACGAGTTGAAGCCCATGCCCGTCGCGGTCGGCCCCGCCGAGTCCCTCCAGCGACGCGGTGCTGCGCCGCGACGAACGCTCCGATTCATTGATGCAGATCCGCCAGCAGATGCTGTAGAGCCACGTCGAGAACTGCGCCGTCGCCTCGTAGCGATCCCGAGCTCCGAGGACGCGCAGGAAGACCTCTTGCACGAGGTCCTCTCGCCCGGGGTGGGCGCGACCGAGGAAGCGAGTGAGCAGGGAAAAGACATGGCCGGAGTAGAGGTGAACGAGCTGATCGAATGCGCCCTCGTCGCCGGCCTGCCAGCGAAGCATCAGCGCGGCACCACGATCCTCCTCCCCGCGCTCCGGTGCTGGACCGAGTTCGGTTTCGGCGCCTCCGCTCCCCGGACGGACCGTGGCGGCGGCCCGAGGGTGCGAGGACGAGACAGGCTGGATCGACTCCTCGCCAGAGCCGCTGCGGAGATTCATGGGTGCTTACATGAAGGGGAACCCATCAACATCGGTCGCGTTCCGCGAAAAGAGCGGCAATTCCGGCGGACGACACGGCTGGGTCCATGTCTCGATCAGAGGCGCCGGAAGTGTCCCAGGGGCAAAACCACCGCCCGGGCCGTCCCGAGCACCTGTTCCACCTTGATCGGACCGCGCTCGCGACTGTCGCGGCTGTTCTGGGAGTTGTCCCCCAGCAAGAAGATCTCGTTCGTCTTGAGCGTGATCGCGGTCCCGACACCGAAGCGTCCGCGAGGCACCACGTGAACGTCCCGCAGGACCCGGAGGTTGCGGAAGCGCGCGGGCAGGCCGCAGGCTCCCAGCTTGGCGCGCGGCCCGGCGCTGAACGGCGCGTCCCGCCCGGTCGACGGATCCCGGCGCGGCGTGTTGGCGTCGTAGTCGTACTGGAACGTCATCTCACCGATCGTCAGCGAGATCCGGTTGTCGATGTTCGCTAGCCGCATGGGCACCCACTCGCCGATCGGAACGGGCGCGCGCGGAATGCCGAAGCTCGTCCGCCCGGCCCGATCGAAACGCTGGGGTACGATCCGCCGCACCAGGGCGCGGTAATCCTCCTCGGCCTCGTACATGAGCACGTTGACCTCGAACAGATCGTTCTGCTCCGAGAGCTGAATCCGGAGGTATCCGCCGGTGCTCAGCACCTGCACCTCGAACTCGACGATGACGTCCTGGACGACGTTGGGCCCGTGCACGTACTCGCCCTCCTCGGTGAGGTACCCGTCCGTCACCCGGTCCTGGAAGCGGAGGAGTCCGAGGTCGGAACCCCGGTCGACCACCGTTCCGTCGAGGGTCCAGATCTCCGATTCGCCGGCGGCCGGCGGTGGCTCGCGGGTCCAGGGATCGAAGGCGGTGCCGCCGTGCCGCCAGTGCTCGTCGATCGCCTGGAGCCGCGAGTCGAAGATGACCGTCGGGGCCGGCCGCCCCGGCGCGTCCGGGAGGAACTCGCCGTTGATGCGAACGTCGCCGGAGAGATTGATCGCGAAGCTCTCCCCCGGAAGGCCCCAGGTGCGCTTGATGGAAGCGCCGCCGCCGAGGTCGCGGAAGGCCACGATGTCGAAGCGATTCTCGACGTCGGTTCCATAGCGCAGGAACACCGACTCGCCGGTCATGAGCGTGCGCTCCATCGAGCCCGATCCGATCGGGTAGACCCAGCCGACGGCGGAGCGGCTGACGATCGCCGCCACTCCCAGAATGGCGCTGGTTCCGATCGCGACGCCGAGCATTCGCCGCGCAAGGCCTCGTCTCCGCATCAGGGCAGCGCGATCGCGCGAGCAACGAGGATGTAGATGACCGATCCGGAGAGATCCGAGAGCGCGATCAAGAACGGGCCCGCCACGATCGCCGGGTCGATCCCCATGCGCCTGCACGCGATCGGGACGACCCCGCCGAGGAACGCGGCCCATGCGATCGCCGTCATCACGGCGATGCCGACGGCGACGCCGAGCCCCGGGGACGTGGCCGCTTCCAGGAAGCTCGCGGTGAGCCACGTCGCGGTTCCGCAGAGAAATCCGATGATCGCGCCGACGCACCATTCCGTGCGAAAGACGCTCCACTCGCGATCGGGGTCGACCTCGCCCGTTGCGAAGCCGCGCACGAAGATCGTCGAGGACTGGATGCCGACGTTGCCCGCGAGTCCGACGATGAGCGGGATGTAGCGGAGGATCGCCTCGCCGGTCGCGGGCGCGCCGGAACCATGGGCGGAGGCGGACCCGAGCGCGAGCGCCAGGACCTTGGCGCTGAGGAGGCCGCCGGCGACGGTGAGGCCCATGAGCGGCATCCGCTGGCGGACGCGAACGAGGATCGGAAGGCGCGTTTGCTGGCCCTCGGAGCCGGTGCCCGTGAGGCGCGCGAAGTCCTCGCTGACCTCGTCCTCGAGAATGTCCGCCGCGTCCTCGGCGGAGATCACGCCCAGCATCGCGCCGTCGGCGTCCACGACGGCCAGCGAATCGAGGCCATACTTGGCGATCGTCTGCGCCGCGATCTCCTGGTCGTCCAGCACCGAGATCACGAAGGGCTCGACCATCACCTCGTCCACGGGCGTGTGAATCGAGTGGGTCAGGAGCGCCCGGTCGGAGAGGAATCCGATGGGGCGGCCCGCGTCGTCGAGGACGAAGACGCCGAGATCGGCCTCCGCGTCCTCCCCCTCCTTGCGAACCTCCTTGACGACGTCGCCGATCCGCTGGCCAACGGACGCGTCGACAAACTCGGTCGCCATGACGCCGCCTGCGGAGTCGGGCTGGTAGCGCAGAAGGTCGCGGAGCTCCTGGGCCATCTCGGGCGCCATCCGGTCGAGGGCGTCGTTGGCCACGCGGTCGTCGGCCTCGATGAGCACGTCCGCGGCCTCGTCCGAAGGGAGCTGCTCCAGCACCGCCCGGAGATGCCTCGCATCAAGACGCGCGACGAGGTCCTGGGTGAAGCTCTCGTCCGCGTACTCGAGGATCCCGGCCTGGATCTCGGCCGAAAGGGCGCCGAAGACCCGATGGCGGTCCTCCTCGTCCGTGTCGCGGAGCCATTCCGTCGCGTCCGCCGGGTGAACGTCCGCCAGTAGAACGGCCGCCCGGGCGAGGGATTCGCCCAGGACTTCACGGAATGTGGCTTCTGCCGCTTCCAGGCTCGAATCAGGGGCGGTCATGGCGGGTACTCGACGGGGCTCGGGGCTAAGATAGTGAACGGCGTGAGCGTTGATAGCGCGCAATGGGGATACTCCCCGAGAGCGAGGCGAAGAACATGACACAAGTGAACGGGAACAGTGACGTGACGGCTGAGCGCGAAGGGCTCATCCACGACTGGAACGAGGAGTCGACGGGGTGGACGTCCGAGATCCAGCTGAACGACGAGACCCTCCGGGACGGCCTTCAGAGCCCCAGCGCCCTGGACCCTGACCTCGGGACCAAGATCGAGCTGGTCCACCTGATGGACCAGCTTGGCATCAACACGGCCAACATCGGGCTGCCGGGCGCCGGCGAGCGTGCCCGGGACCACATCCTGGGCCTGGCGACCGAGATGAGGGGCCTCAGCATCACGCCGAACGTCGCGTGCCGGACCATGATCGGCGACATCGAGCCGGCGGCCGAGATCCAGCAGAAGGTCGGCGCCCCGGTCGAGATCTGCGCCTTCATCGGATCGAGCCCCATCCGCTTCTACACGGAGAACTGGGAGGTCGAGAAGATGGTCCAGCTCTCCAGCGAGGCCGTCGCCTTCGCCGTCAAGGAGGAGATGCCGGTCATGTTCGTGACCGAGGACACGACGCGCGCCAACCCAGAGACGCTGCGGGCTCTCTATGGAGCCGCGATCGACGCGGGGGCGACCCGGCTCTGCATCTGCGATACGTGCGGGCACGCCTCGCCCACGGGCGTACGGAAGCTCATCCGCTTCGTCAAGGGCATCGCCGAGGAGAAAGGCGTCGACGTCGGCATCGACTGGCACGGCCACCGCGACCGTGGCCTCGGTCTCATCAACGCGCTCGTCGCGATAGAAGCGGGCGCCACGCGGATCCATGGCACGGCCCTCGGCATCGGCGAACGCGCTGGCAACACCGAGATGGACCTGCTCATCGTGAACCTCGCGCTGACGCACTGGATCGACCGCGATCTGACGGCGCTGGGCACCTACGTCCAGAAGGCCTCGGACGCGATCGGCATCCCCTTCCCCGACAACTACCCGGTGTTCGGGAGCGACGCGTTCGAAACGGCGACGGGGGTCCACGCGGCCGCTGTCGTCAAGGCCTTCAGGAAGGGTGACGCCTGGCTGGCGGACCGCGTCTACTCGGGCGTGCCCGCGGGCATGTTCGGCCTGGAGCAGAAGATCCTGGTCGGCCCGATGAGCGGGAAGTCGAACGTCTCCTGGGTGCTGGAGAAGAACGGAGTGGAGGCGACGGACGAGAGGATCCAGCGCGTTCTGGAAGTCGCGAAGCGCTCGAAGCACAACCTGTCGGATGCCGAGGTGGTCGCGGCCGCCGCCAGCTGAACGTCAGCGGACCTTTAGCCCGGCAGGCCGTAGCCCTCGCGTCGCTCGTAGTCGAGCCACGCGTTGGCCTCGTCGTTCCCTTCGAAGCGCCAGTTCACCGGATCCCAGTCGAGTTCCTGCCGATGGATGTAGGCGATGTTCATGAGGTGGCAGATCGCGGCGCTTCGGGCCCCGACCTCGGCGGAGCAGATCGGCACGCCGCGGTCGCGGATCCTGTCCAGCCAGTTCGCCGCGTGCCCCGTGTTGCGCGGAAGGCGATCCGCCTCGGACTCGGGCTCCCACTCCAGAATGTCCCCCGGGATGCTGGAGATCCGCCCGCGATCGACCGCGATCATCCCGTCCTCGCCGATGAACGTCGCGCCGTGCGGTCCACCGTGGATCAGCCGGACACCGTTCGCGTAGACGAGCGTCGCGCCGCGCTTGGACGAAGGATCCCGGGGCGGAACGACCTTCACCGGGCCCGAGTCGTCCATCTCTAGCGCCCACTGCGCGATATCGAAATGGTGGGCGCCCATGTCCGCGAGCCCTCCGCCCGCGTACTCGCGATACTTCCGCCAGAGCGGATAGTGACCGTGGAGGCCGCGGGGGCTCAGGATCTCGTTGTAGCCGCGCATCGGAGCCGGCCCTAGCCAGCGATCCCAGTCGAGCCCTGGCTCCATCTCCTCCGTCGGCAGGTCGCAGGGGACCGGCGCATCCCCCACCCCGACGTGCACGCTGAGCACGCGGCCGATCCGTCCGGCCCGCACGGCCTCCGCCGCCTTCACGAAACGGTGCTCGTACTCGCTGCGCTGCTGGCTTCCCGTCTGGAACACGATGCCGGCCTTCCGGACCGCATCGATGACGATCTGGGACTCGCGGAGCGTGAGCGTCAGGGGCTTTTCGCAGTACGCATCCTTTCCGGCCGCGCAAGCATCGAGAATCTGATGGGTGTGCCAGTGATCCGGCGTCGCGATGACCACCGCGTCGACGTCGTCGCGCGCGATCAGCGCACCGTGCTCGCTCTCCACCGCGCACGCATCGTCCCCGTAGCGCTCGTCCACGAGGGCCTTCCCAACGAGTCGCCGCGTCTCATCCACGTCGCAGACCGCGGTGACCCGGAAACCGTCGTTCGGAAGGAAGGATGACTTGAGCAGGTTGCGCCCGCGGATCCCGTACCCGATGACGCCAAGGCGCACCGGGTCGGAAGGGGCGCGCTGTCCGCGGACAGGCAACGAGTAGGAGAGCGGCGCGGCTGCCAGGGCCGCCCCTGCCGCCAGGAGCTGTCGTCGATCGAGCTTCGGGAGTCCGTGATTCATGGCGCCACGATACCCCATGGGATCGAAGCTGGCGCGCGGGGCGGCAAGGGGCCCCACTGCCAGCCGTCAGGGGACGACGCGGAACCGCAGACCGTCCGACAACCCGACCGGCGGGTTCGGGTAGAGCGCGGGATCTCGGAACCACCACTGACAGAAGATATCCTCGCCCGCGAGCATGCCGCTCGAGTTCAGGAACGCGCTGTCCATCGCCAGCTCCAGGCGCCCCGAGCAGTTTCCACCGCCGAGGCCATACGAGAACTGAACCGGCGTTCGCCGCAGGCCGTTGCCAACGCAGAGCGTGCCGCCGTTGAGCGGCAGGTTCAGCTCGGCTCGCCCCCAGATCAAGAGGCCGAACTGCTCGCTGACCACGTCCGTGCAGTAGACGACCAGGTCGCTGGAAGACAGCGAGGCCGTTCCGGTCGAACCGATCGACGGAACGCAGCCCGGGGACGCGACCTTCGCCGTGCAGTAGGTCGTGGGGCCGTCCGTCGGAAGGTAGGGAGCGTGGCCGTAATGACGCTGGAGGCCGTACATCTCGGCCCGGGCCTGGGCCTCGATCGAGGCGGGCATCATCAAGATCGCGGCGTCGCTCGGGCTCGTCAGGAAGCCGGCTTCGGTGAGCACCGCGGGCATCGTCGTCTCGCGCAGCACGTGGAAGTTGGCGGCTGCCGTGCCACGATCGTCGAGGCCGAGCGCCGCGACGATCTCCTGGTGGATCACGTCCCTCAGCGCCGCGCTCGTGGTCCCGTTCGCGAACGAGAACGTGATCGTCCCGTCCGCCGCAGGATCCGTGAAGCCGTTGTGGTGGATCGAAAGGAAGCGGTCCGCTGGCCACGCGTTCGCCATCGTGGAACGCTCCGTCAACGACACCGTGACGTCGGTCTCCCGCGTCATGCGAACGTCCCACTCGCCGCCGCCCGAGGTGTCGAGCGTGTCGAGTTCGAGCAGTTCGCGGAGGCGGAGAGCGACCGTCAGATTGATGTCCTTCTCGACGATCCCGTTGGCGGCAGCGCCGGGCGCGGCTCCGCCATGCCCAGGATCGATCATCACGCGCACCGGTGTCCCTCGCGGGCCGCCCGGTGGACCGGAAGCCACCACGGCCGTACCGACGCTCGACGTCGCGAACAAGGCGAGCCCGAGCACGGAAGCCAGGCCGAAGACGGAACGAAGAGGCGCACCTTGGAATGCCATGATCGTCCCAGCGTACGCAATCACGCGAGAACCGGGCGCTATCGAGGCAGCGAGAGGCTCAATTCGAAGCGGTCGCACTCGGTGCATACCGAAACCGAACCTCCGATCGCCTCGACGCACTGCTGGACGATCGAGAGCCCGAGGCCCGCATGGAGGCTGGCGTCCGTACGCACGGTATCGCCTCGCCAGAGCGGCTCGAACGCGCGCTCTGCGGTGTCATGCGCCAGTCCCTCGCAGCGGTTGACGAGGCGAAGACCGAGTTCATCTGGAGCCTCGTCGAACGCCACCGTGATGACGCTACCCGGGACCGCATACTGCACGGCGTTCGCGACGATATTGCTCAAGGCGCGCTCGGCCAGGGCGGCCACGCAGCTCACGACCGGGTCGGTGACGTTGCCCCATTGGACCGTGAGCCGCTGCTCCGCAAGTTCCCCCGCGCTCGCGGCGAATGCTCTCCGTAGGCACCCCTCGACGTCGACGGCTTCGGCGCCGCGTGATGGATGCCCGCCCTTGGCGAGCAGCAGCAGCGACTCCACCATGCCCTGCATCGAACAGGTGATCTGGAGGCACTCGTCGATGGTCGCGCGGTACTGATCGCTGGTCCGTTGCCGGCGGAGCGCCACCTCCATCGACGCTCGCAGACCCGCGAGCGGCGTGCGCAGCTCGTGGGCTGCGTTCGAAGTGAATCGGCCCTCGCGCGCGAAGGCGGCAGCGAGGTGCTCGCGGACGCCCTCGAAGGACTGCACGATCGGCGCGAGTTCCACCGGGATCGCGTCGATCTCGAGGGCCCGATCGAGCCGCGTTTCGTCCACGTCGCTGATCTTCTTCGAGATCGCACGCACTGGACGCAGGCCGCGCCGAACGGTCCAGGGAACGATCAGCGCGGAAAGGCCCACGGCGACCGCCCCTGCCGCGAGGAGCGTTCGAAGGAGACTCTCCAGGATGGCTCTTTCTTCGCGTATCGATCTGGCGACGTAGATCTGAAAGTGTTCGTCCGGCGCGAAACGCGGACCGCCGCCCGGGCCACCGGGACCTCCTCGTCCAGGTCCTGCGCCGGGGCGACCGCGGTCGCCTCCGCGCTGGGGCCGCTGCCCCATGCCGGGGCTGCGATCTTCGGACCGGGTTGGCGGCCGGTCAAGTGCCGGCGTGATCGCGAGCATGGCCATCCGATACGGCTGTCCGTCCGCATCTTGCCCGACCACGAAGCGGACCATCGGTTCCGCGGGAAACGAGGTGTCCGCCAGCGGAGCGATGAGCCCGTCGAAGGGAAATCCATCGGACCGGGCCAGCTCCTCGACGCCTGCGTCAGCTGCAGAACCCGGAGCGCCCTGAAAACCCTGGGAGCCCGGAGCACCCCGGGAGCCCTTGACGAGCCAGAGGAACTCGTCCATGCCGCTGAGCTCCCGGTCGCTGAAGAAGACGCGATCCGTGAGGTTCACCTGCCGCGCTTCCGCGCACATGCGGGTGGCGCCGAGGCGAAGCACGGACTCGAGCGAGGACTCTGCTTCGGAGACGATGCGCGCCCGTAGCGTCCGCGCCGCGAAGAGGCCGGCCATGCCGACGCTGAGCGCCACGGCGACGAGCACCATCATCGTCAACCAGCGCTGGATGCTCCCTTGCGCTTTCAAGCGAGTTCCTGACCCTTCGCTCCCGAATTTTGGGCCTCCGCATTCTGGGCCCCCAAACTCTGGGCTCCGGAGTCGCCGCCTTCGCGGAACTCGAGGATGTACCCCTCCCCTCGCCGGGTGTGAAGAAGACGCGGGGTCCCGTCGGCTTCCAGCTTCTTGCGCAGGTAGCCCACGTACACGTCCACGACATTGCTCGACGCGGTGCCGTCCGCGTCCCCGTACAGATCCGTATGCAGCTCGTCGCGACGGACCAGGTCACCTGCGCGGAACATCATGTACTCGAGAAGGGTGTACTCGCGCGCCGTGAGTTCGATGGGCTGGTCGTGGAGCGTGACGCGGTGATCGGAGGTCCGCACGCTGAGTGGCCCAACCTGGATCACGGGCGACTTCTTCGCGTAGTGGCGTCGCAGGAGCGCACGCGAGCGGGCGACCAGCTCCTCCATCGCAAACGGCTTCGTGAGGTAGTCGTCCGCCCCCAGATCCAGGGCCTGAACCCGCGACTCGATCGCGTCGCGCGCGGTCAGGATCAGCACGTGCGAGTCGATCCCCTTGTCCCTCATCGAGCGCAGGACCGTCAGCCCGTCCATGCCGGGGATCATGAGGTCCAGAACGACGAGGTCATACGGAGTCTCGCCCTGGATCCGGGTGAACGCGTCGGTTCCGTCCGCCGCCAGTTCCACGTTCCAACCCTCGTCCCGGAGGGCCGTCACGACGGCACCCCGGATCGGGCCATAGTCTTCGACGACGAGCACTCGCATGCGGAGGAGCTTATCGACTGAGGCGGCGGAGGCCCCAGAGATCACTCAGAGACCACTCAGAGTCCTCTCATGTGGAGGTCCGGAAGTTCGGAGAGAGCGTGTCGGGCTCGGATCCTCGAGACGTCAGCCAGGCCGCAGGGACGACGGCCACCCCGTCGCTACGGCGATAGGGCTCAGCACCGGTGGTGATGATCGCCGCGCCTGGCAGCTGATCGCCGATGGCGGAGAGTCTCAGAGGCCGATCCAGATCACGTAGCCGACCCAGGCAGCGAGCAGCACTGCGGCTCTCGGGCGGGCCGCTCGGCCGCGGAAGAGCGGTGGACCCAGCACGAGGAACAGCGCGAAGGCGAGATTGACCGGGAGATCGCGGCTGAGGGCTTCTCGCGCGGCGAGGGGCCACCCGTCCTGGACGTCGCCCGGCACGCCGAACGGCGCCACCATGCCCGCGATTCCTATCACGGCGAGGGTATTGAAGACGTTGCTGCCCACGATGTTGCCGAGGCCGATCTCGGTCTTGCCCTGGCGGGCGCTGACGATGCCAGCGGCGAGTTCGGGCAACGAGGTTCCGAGGGCCAGGATCACGAGACCCACGAAGCCTTCCTTCAGGCCGAGAACCTCGGCGATTCCGAACGCACCGGTGAGCACGAACTGGGCGCCGAACGCGATCGCGGCGGAGCCCGCCAGAACGCGGAGCCATGGGTGCGGCTTGTGCAGCTCGCTCGCGTCGATGACGGCGGGCGGCGACTGCTTACCGCGACCTCGCATGAAGATGAGTTCGAACGTGTAGGCGAGGAAGAGGACCGTGAGCGAGATCGCCTCGGTTCGTGAGAGAACATCGTCACGGAGCACATACCAGAGCACGCCGATGGAGGCGAGCAGCGGCAGGCTCTCGCGCAGCGCGAGACGGCCGACGAGCGCCCGCGGCAGGATCAGGCCGACGACGCCGAGGACCAGACCCGCGTTGGCCACGTTCGAACCGAGGACGTTGCCGAGCGCGGCGCCGGGCCGGCCCTCCTGGGCCGCCAGCGTGGAGACCACCACCTCGGGCAGCGAGGTCCCCCACGCCACGATGGTGAGTCCGACCACCCAGGGATCCATCCCGAGCTTCGTCGCGATCGTGCCCGCTCCCTCCACGAGGGCATCGGCACCCTTGGCGAGGAGGAAGAAACCGGCGAGGAGAGCTAGTGCGTCGAGGAGCATGGATGGCTGGGGAGGAGAAGAGACCAGCAGGTTAGCGACCGCCAGCAGCCTGCCCACCCGAGTTCCGGCCGATCCGAGCACGCCGCGACCTCGGCCACGCCCTGAAAGCGCATAATGCCGGGACCCATGCCACCCAAGAAGCGCCCCCTCATCGCCATCAACGGCCTCTACCACGCCGAAGACCCCATGCTGCGCCTCCGCCAGCGCTACGTGGACTACGTTCGCGCGGGTGGGGGGATACCGGTGGCGCTCGCGGCCAGGCTCGCCCCGAACGACCCCACCCCCGACGATCTCGCCGCCATGGACGAGGAACTCGACGAACTCCTGGGCCGCGTCGACGGCCTGCTGCTCACGGGGGGCGACGACTTCCACGCGGGCCCCCTCGGCCTGGGTCAGACCCATCCGGCCGCCGTGGTCACGCCCCTGGGCAAGCAGCACTACGACCTTGCGCTGACCCGTGCGGCCCTCCGGCGCGACCTCCCCACCCTCGGAATCTGCTTCGGGATGCAGTGCCTCGGCGTCTCCGGGGGTGCGACGATGTACCAGGATCTGCCCTCCGAGACGCCCGGGAGGGCCATTTCCCACGCCGACAGCGCGATTCACACCGTCCGGGCCCGAGAGGGAACGAAACTGGCGAACGCATCCGGTCTAGGGCCGTTCCCCGTGGTCTCCCGACATCATCAAGCGCTCCGAACGGTCCCGCCCCCTTGGATTGTCTCGGCGGTGGACGAGGAGAACCTCGTGGAAGCCATCGAGCACCCCGGCCACACCTTTGCGGTCGGCGTCCAGTGGCACCCGGAGCTCTCTCCGGCGCTCCTCCCGGACGAGCCGGGCGCCCTCGCGCTCGTTTGCGCCTTCATCGACGCGGCAAGCCAGGCGGCCTCCTGAACACACCATGAAGCACACTCGAATCTCCAAGGAAGAGGCGGCTCGCCTCGCGCAGCGCGATCGCAACCGGATCATCGGACTCGCCATCTTCGCGGCCCTGGTCGGTGGCCTGTACCTCTACTCGGCGAGCAACGCGAGCAAGAAGCGCGCGGAGGCGGATTCGGAGCTCGCGGGGGCGGCGCCGAGCCGCGAACTCGAGGCCCAGGACATCCAGCTCATCCCGTTCGATCGGACCGATGTCCTCGCCGAGATCAAGGATGCGACCGAGGCCGACCAGGAACTCCTGCAAACGGAGCCGCTCAAGGTCGTCTTCGACTACGCGCGGCTGCAGACGCCGGTCGCGCTCGAGGCGATGGGCCTGCGCGACCTCGACTCCGCTGGAATCGCCGCGCTCCTCGCGGACCCGGCCACGCATCGGCTCGAGCCCTACCGCGCCCGCGGCGTCATCCTCGAAGCCAACGAGCGCCCGCGCGCGAACGGAATCGGCAACGACTGGATGGGCTCGATGCGCATGCTCTCGGGCGAGGTGGTGTACTTCCTCGTCGCGAACGCGCCCGTCCAGCCCGGCGGCAAGCGCCTGATCGAACCGGGCGACTACCTCCGCGTGGAAGGCCTGTTCTACGGGCTCCACCGCACGACGCTCGACCCAGATGGTGCGCAGGGCGAGGACGTCGCGCAGGCGGTGACCGGCCCGCTGATCGTAGGCGCGAAGGCCGCCGCGTCGACGCCGAAGATGTCCGAGGAGATCGCCAGAGAAACGCCGAGCCTCGAAGCGGTGGTCGACGACACCATCGGCGACGTGCGCGACAAGTCCGAGTTCGCGCAGGCGAAGTGGGAACTCATGGGCAAGGCGCTCATGGTCGGCGACGACACGGACTGGGACGCCGCTCCTGAACTCGACAGCGAGATGCTGCGCGCGATCTACGACGACGGCGACGCCTACCGTGGAAAGCCCTTCCGCGTCCCGGTCAGCATCAACATGGACGCCAACGCCCTCGGCGCCGGTGACAACCCGCTGCGCATCGAGGACTACACGGACGGCTGGATCGGCAACATCCTCTGGAAGAAGCCCGCCCACGTCGTGCACTGGCAGGGTCCCTTCAAGCGCACCGACATGCTGCGCGGCGCCATGGACGACGCCAACCGCTACGTGATGGCGAAGGGCTACTTCTTCCGGAACGAGGTCTACACCACGTCCCAGGGCGAACCCGCGCGCACGCCGCTCTTCATCATGCACTCGGTCGAGGTGTTCACGCCCCAGGCGGACCCGTCGATCGCCTGGTTCGCCTACGGCGTGCTGGGCCTGACGATCGGCTTGATCGGGTTGATCTACTTCCTGCTGCGCTCCGACAAGCGGAAGTCCGCTGCGCTCTACGAGGACATGCTGCGTCGCAAGCGCGCGCGCCGCGAGGGAGAGAAGCGAGTCACCCCCGCTTGACCCAGGCAACACGAGTCCATGTGGCCGTGCCGAACGCCCCCTACGACGTCCACGTCGGCGAGGGCGTTCTGCAAGGAATCGCCGCAGCCACCGCCGGCGCGGACCGCGTGGCCGTGGTGTCGGACCGAGAGGTGTGCGCGCTGCACGGCGATCTACGCCGCCACGGCGTCGACGCGCCGATGCTGGAGTTCGACGGCGGCGAGAGCATCAAGACGCTCGGCGTGCTGGAGGAGGTGCTGGACTTCTGCGCGGCCTCTTCGCTCTCCCGCAGCTCCATCCTCGTGGCCTACGGCGGAGGAACGGTCGGTGACCTCACGGGGATGGCGGCCTCGCTCTTCAAGCGCGGCCTGAGGGTCATCCAGGTCCCGACGACGCTCCTCGCCCAGGTCGACGCGTCGGTGGGCGGCAAGACGGCGATCAACCTGGCGGCGGGCAAGAACCTGGCCGGCACGTTCCACCAGCCGCACGCCGTCTTCTGCGATACGGGGCTTCTCGGGACGCTGAGCGAGGCCGAGTATCAGAGCGGACTCGGCGAGGTGATCAAGACGGCGTTGATCGAAGGAGAGCCGGCGCTCGCGCAGCTGGAGTCGATCAGCCGGGACCTCGGGGCGAGAGCCGTGACGGCCCTCTCGGATACGGTCGCGCGCTGCGTGACGACGAAGGCTCGCGTGGTGGTGTCGGACCCGGAGGAGCGCGGCGCACGGCGCTCGCTGAACCTCGGGCACACCTTCGCCCATGCGATCGAGCACGCCGCGGGCTATGGCCGCGTGCCGCACGGGATTGCGGTGGCGGTCGGGCTGCAGCTGGCGGCGAGCGCTTCGGAGCGGGTGTACGCCAGCTCCACGGACCTCGGGGAGCGCATCGGGAGACTGCTGAGCGCCTTCGGCTTGCCCGCGGACCTGGAAGAGCTGCGAAGCCGCTACTCGCTCGGAGCGGCGCTCACCGCGAACGCGCTGATCGAAGGCCTCGGGCACGACAAGAAGGGGCGCGTCGGCGCTCCCGAGTTCGTGCTGATGCGCGGCCCGGGCGACATCGAGCTGGGAGTGATGATCGCCGAGGAGGAGCTCCGAGATCTACTCGCGTGATCGCCGACTCCGTCGCGCTCCAGTCCCTACACTCAGCACCATGGATATCGCCCAGGACGGCAACCTCTTCCCCCGCGAAGACATCCTCGAGGCCGTGGCGCAGTCGGACTGGCGCGACCAGCCCGTGCCCGCCGCCGCCTGGTGGATCACCTCGATCGGGCTGGCGGTTCTCGCCTTCGGCACCCCCGTCCTGGCGCCGCTCGCCATGGAGCCCACCACGTTCGCGGCCGCCCGCGATCGGCTCGCCGTGCATCCTCTGCATGCGCTGGCAGGCTGGATCGGCGGGCTCGGCATCGGGATCGAATCCGCGTGGTACCTCCTGTCCGCGCTCGGCTTCGGCCTCTCCCTGCCGGTGCTCGGTGTGGCGCTGCGCTGGCTCGGCATCGGACCGCGACTCGCGCTCGTCACCGCGCTGGTCTCGCTCTTCACGCCGATCGCCGTCCTGCATGGGCGACTGCCCTCCGACTTCACCGCGGGCGTCCTCGGAAGCTCGGTCGTCCTGGCGATGGCTTTCGCGCCGTCGGACCCGGGACGCGCAGGGAACCGCGGGTACGGGATTCGGCTCGCGCTCGCCTTCTTGATCGCCGTCCTGCTCCATCCGTTCAACCTCGCGCTGATCGTCCCGCTCCTGTTCGCGGCGCGTGCGCGCGGTGGCATCACCGCGATGCTCCCCGTGATCGGCGCTGGCTTCCTCGCGGCCATCACCGCGCCGGATCTCATGGCAGCCTCCGCGGGCCAGGTGCTTCGCCGCACCGACGCTCTTCTCGGCTTCGGCGGCCTGATCGTACCCACCGTTCTCGCGTGGAGAGGATCGCGCGAGGAGGAGCCTCCACCCACCTGGCTCGGCGTGTGGTGGGGCGTGGCGCTGGCCGTCTCCATCTTCTCCTCCGTGTCAGGCAAGGGACCCGCCTCGCCGATGCTCCTGCCCGCGTACGCAGCGCTCGTTGCAGGCGCCCTCGCCCGCTTCGCCCGGCCCGACAACGCGTTCAGGGTCGCAGGGGCCCTCGCCGTCCTCCACGCGGCCCTGATCGCCGCGCTTCCGTGGCTGCAAACGCCGACCGATTCGATGGGCCTCGCCGCAGCCCGACCCGCGCTCTTCGAGGAGGGTGACCACGTCCGCTTGACGCCGGCCCAAGACGCGACCACGGCCGCCTACCTGCTCCGTCGCCGCTTCGGCCTTCCCGTCGACCTCGTCGGTGAACCGATGACCCCGCCCTCGCGGCGCACGATCGGTCTCGCGCCGAATGCGCTGGGCCTTCCCTGGACCCTCGATCCCGAAACGGGCACCCTCACCGCGTATGAGTGAGATCGCGGACACGCCGCTTTCCGTCCAGGGTCGTCGCCGCAGGCTCCTCTTCCGCCTGCGCCGCGCCACGCGCTTGATCGAACAGCGCGAACGGATCCAGGACATCGGGCTCGGGCTGCTGGCGGCCGCGGTCGCGCTCGCGCTCCCCGCCGCTCATCCGTACTCCACCGGGAACGAAGCGCTCCTGCGTCTCTCCGGCGAAACGGTGCTGACCCAGGGCCTCATGTATCCGCTCGGGCGCGGAGCGATGGAAGTCGCGTCGGGACTCGCGCCCGCCGATGCGATCCGAACCCTAGCGGGCATCGCCTTCGGCTGCGCGATCACGCTCACGCTCGCGTTCCTTCGCAACCTCGGCTTCCGCCGATCCGCGACGGTCCCCGCGACCTTCGCCGCGTTCGCCACGCCGTTCGCGTGGATCGGCGGCACGTCGCCCGTGGACTACGCCCCGGGCATGTTCGGCGCTGCCCTGATCCTCTGGTCGCTCTTCCACCAGGAACAGACGACGCGCCGCGGCTATCACTGGCGAGCGATCCTCTACTTCGGCGCCGCGTACATGCTGCACATGGAAACGGCGCTCCTCGTTCCCGCGGTCGCCTGGGCGGTCGCTCGTCACCCGGCCTATCGCAAGGAAGGACAGATCACGTTCCTGGCCGTCGTGCTGGTGCTCTCGATGTCCATCGCGATCGGGCTCAGCGGAAGCGCAGAGTCGGCGCGCATGGAGCACCTCGCCCAGCGAGCCCTCGCGGGCGCGGACGACTACAGCTTCGGCGCCCTCTGGCGCTGGGCGGTCACGCTGGCGGTCGGACTGCCTTCGGTGTTGTTCGGCGTGTACCAGCTTCTGTTCGCGCGCCGAGAGGAGTCGACGCGGCGAGCGCCTGCGTGGATAGTGCCATGGTGCCTGGTGGCGCTGGCCCCCGTCATCGCCGGTTCGGCCGCGTTCGCGCCGATCGCGCCGTACCTCGTTCCCGCGGGCGCCCTTGGGATCGCGGACTGGCTCAACCGTCGCGGGACGGCGGCGCGCGAGATGCGCTTCGGCGCAGGGCTCCTCGCGATTCAGGTCGTCGCCACGCTGGTGATGATCCTCCGATAAGGAGACGCCGTTCGGAGCGCTGGATGGCCCGGATGGTTAGCCTGGACGCATGCGTTTGTCCTCCCATGCGGCCTCCCCTGCGGCGCTCATCGCCGCGCTCCTCGTGTCCGCCGTCTCGTCCCCCGCAACGGCCCAGGTCTACCACGATCCGGACGGCAAGCCCTGGATCCAGCGCACCGACATCGGCCCGGATGCGGAGGCCCCGGGCTGGTTCTACGACCTCGGCGTGACCGGGCTACGCGTGCGACTGGAGGAGGAACAGCCCACGCAGCTCGTGGTGGCCTTCTACGACCAGCCGAACCGCGACCACGCGGGGTATGGCGCGGATGCTCGCCTGGCAGCCATGGCCGTCGTCGCGTTCATCCTCTCGATCCCCGAGGCCCAGCTCGCCATCACGGGTCGCGAGCAGCGCTAAAGATGAATCTCCAGGTCGCGGAGGACGCCCGCTACTACGGCGCACTCGACGGGCTGCGCGCGCTCAGCGTGCTGGCCGTCGTGTGGAACCATGCGCGGCCCATGGGGCTCAGCGCGCCTTTGGCAAGCCGCGGATACCTCGGCGTCGACGTCTTCTTCGTGATCAGCGGGTTCCTCATCACGATGCTGCTGCTGCGGGAGGAGCAGCGCCACGGGAACGTCCGGCTCGGCAGCTTCTGGGCGCGCCGGGCGCTCCGGCTATGGCCTCTCTGGTACGGGATCTTGATCACGTTGTCGGCGCTGTTCCTCTTCGTCCTGCCGAACGCCGCGATGGCGAAGCCCTTCTGGCGCGACCTGCCCTGGAACGCGACGTACACCTCGAACTTCATCGTTCCAGGGACCTTCCTGGCGCTGTCGTGGTCCCTCGCTCTGGAAGAGCAGTTCTACCTCGTCTGGCCCCCCATCGTGGCCAGACTCCGCTCCGCCGCAGCGCCCGTACTGCTCTTCCTCGGCGGCCTGTCCGTCGCCCTGCACCTCGGGCTCTTCGACGGGCTCATCCTCGAATGGTTCGGTCGCGACGGCGCTCGCAACCTCGCGCTCCGGGCGACGCTTCTACCGTTCGTTCTGGGGTGCTCGCTGGCGCTCGCGCCGGGCGTCCTGGCGCGCCTGGCGCGACCCGCGCTCGCGCTTCCCTGGCTCCTCGTCCTGCTGGGATGCGCCGCCCTGCCAGACTCCGTTGCGCCGGGCCAGATACGCCTCGGCGCCCAGGTGGCCGCGGCTGGCCTCGTCGCCGCCTGCGTGGGACCCCGCGAGCCTCGCTGGCTCTCGGTGCGCCCCCTTCGCTGGATCGGCGAGCGCGCCTACGGCGTGTACCTGCTGCACCTCTTCTGCCTCCAGCTGGTGACAAGCTTCCGCCCCTGGAACCACGGCGAGCGCGACTTCACCGCCTTCGCGCTCGTGGCCCTTGTCTCGCTCGGCGCAGCGGGCCTCTCCTATCGATTCATCGAGCGTCCGTTCCTGCAGCTCAAGGATCGCTTCCGCCGGGGAACGACGGGGAGACGCTGAGGCGTTCGGCGAGGAACGCGCCCACACGATGCTCTCGATAAGAAAGCGGAATGGTCCGGGCTCGATCTCGACGCTTCAGTCATCGTTCTCGTACCTCGACGAGAAGAACGCGCAGGCGAATCAGGGGGGGGGCAGCGTAGCCGGCAGGGCGCTACAGCGCGGTGAGCCGTCGGATCGTCGTGCCGGATAATATGGACGCATGAAGCGAAAGCTCCTCCGCATCCTGCTGGTGCTCGGTGTTCTGGCCCTGTTGAGATTCGGGCTGCCGCTCGGGTTCGCGGCGTGGCACTACTCGTCCACGCCCACGATGCGCGAATGGGTCAGGGAACGACCTGTGGAGGACCGCGTATGGGACGGCGCAGGGGGGGATCTCCGCGAATCGGAGCGACGCGTGCTGGAGATGACCGCGCCTCCCTCGGAGCCCGAGCGGTTCGCCGCATGGACGCCCAGCCTGCGGTTCGAACACGGCGACGAGGTTCTGCTCGATCTGGCGCTGGAGGTCCGCTACGAGGCCACCGAGGTCGACGCATGGGAGGAGCGCGGTGTGGGGAGCGAGTCCTACGGTCCGGTCACGCTGCACGCAACGCGTTGCGATCTCGACCCGGAGTTCCACGCGATCGTGGTGCTCACCCTGACTGAGAGAGCCGAAGGCGACCGCCGCGCACCGTCGACGAAGCTTGACGTCTTCGTGCTGGCCGGGCCTGGAGGCGTCGAGCTGGTCGAGCGAACCGAGCGGGTGGGGGGCAGTTCCAGCTACGATCTCAGCATCCGCTCGCTCGCCGAGGGGTTCGCCAGGGACTTCACGCTCAAGGCGCTACTCCTGGGGATCCTTCACCCCACGGGCGATCCGCCGCCCTCGGGGATCGGCTATCACGCGCACTCGACGTTCACTCCCACCTGGAACCGAGTCCCTGGAGGCTCGCAGGGAGCAAGCTACGGAATGTGGCGATTCACAGGCACCACGAGACAGTACTCCGTCTTGATCCACGCCGAATCCAAGGGGGAGGCCCCTTTCGAGCCCGGATCCGGGTCGAGTCTCACGAGTGAGGTCAATCTCTCCTACCGCTGGAACGGCGAGGTCTGGTAGTCGAGCGTTAGAGCAAGATCAGTCGTTCGCCCGCGTCCAGTGCGCCATGTCGCCTTCCGCCTTGGAGACGGGGTGCCCCGCGTCAGGCCAGTCTTGCGGGACGCGGCGCACCTCGGCCGCGTCGCAGCCCATCGCTGCCAGGCGAGCGACCAGCGCCGCGTATCGCTCGTCCGTGATCTGGGGATCCCGCGTCATGATCCAGGCGTAGTCGCGCTTGCGACGAAGGGTGATCGTCTCCGAGTACGCTTCGTTCAGGTAGGCGACGAGGGACTCGGCCTTCAAAGGCCAGAGGAAGCGCATGCCCCGCACGGCGCCCGTCTCGTCCTCGACGAAGCCCGTGGGCTTTATCGTCTCCAGCTCACCCTCCAGGGAGCCCTCACGGAAAACGTAGCTGGTGAGGATTTTCGAGGAGCTATCCGTCCAGCGGTCTTCAGGAGTCTGCGCCACAATAGGAGGTTCCATGACGGCCAAGACGACCAATCGAAGTGATAGCGGTGGCGACGAGCTGACTCGCTTTGGCATGGCGATGATCCAGCTTATCGACGAGGCTTCCACCAACAGCTCCTACAAGTACGCCCTCCTGGTGGCGCTGATGGATGCCGCTTCCGAGAACGTGGGGCGCGGCGGCTTGGAGCGCGGCAGCGTGACCTCCAGGCAGCTGGCAGTCCACGTGCTCGAGCTCTACTGGCCCCAGGCGCGGCCCTGGTCACAGCGGACCGGCTCGCCCCCGGAACGCCTGAAGGCGATCGCGACCAGCGGTCGATCGATCGTGGATCACATCGTGCTCGCTATCGCCGATCTACCAGGGCGGGTCACTGCTGCGGCGATGCGCGAATGGCGGCCCCAGCGCTGGGCGAAGCTGCTCGACGAGACCGAGAAGATCTTGATCCGGTACCCGATCGCCCATCTTTAGCAGATCGGCGGCGAGTCCACGGACCTCCTCTATCCCTCGGACCGGTGGCCCTTGAAGGGGATCGGGCTCGATATCGCGCGCTACCAGCGCGACCTGCGAGAGGGGTCCGCCAGGGCACACATGGACAATCGGATCCGATTTCAGCCTGGGGTCGAGGTCAATCTGGCTCGCCTGGCACCGTTGCTCCGCCCGCTGGTGATGGACCGCTGGGCTCGCTGGACAGAAAGAGCGAACTCACTTGCCGGAGAAGCCACCGTGCACGATTTCCTGTTCGGTCGTGAACGTATCCCCCTGGGTGCAGTCCGCGCGCCGCTTCGGGCTCTGCAGCGCGGTCTCTGCTTCTACTGCGGCGATCCACTGGATCAGGCTGCACCCGTCGATCACTTCATTCCATGGGCGCGTACGGGCTCTGATGATCTCTTCAACCTCGTGGTGTCCCACCAGCGCTGCAACGGCGATAAAAGCGATCACCTGGCGGCGCTTCGCCACGTGGAGCGCTGGCGAGAGAGACTGGATCGCCATCGCGACGATCTCCTCGAAGCGGCGGCAGGGCTTGGCTGGTCTGCCGACGGGGAGGGAGCCCGCGGGAGCGCCTACACCTCGTACTGGGTCGTTGGCGAAGGGTCGCGTCTGTGGCTGGCGAACAAACGCGTGTTCGAGCCCTACGACCCGCGTGTCCTCGAGCTCCTGACCGCCTGACGGTCGCGATGGGCCCGGGAGGGAAGCGCGCAGTCCCCAGTGGTCTGATCCAGAGGTTGGCGCCATTGATTGGAGCCACATTCACATTGCAGCAAGGCGCCCGAACCGCAGTGCATAGCGGTAGTTCCGTCCAAGGTTCGGCTACCCAACTGCAGCGCGAAATGGGCCGAACAAGAAGCGCGAACTGCGAGTCGGTCACCCCAGCGTCACTCGAAGAGGACCGAAAGCGCACTCGACAAGTTCGACGTTGGTGCACCAACCGCAGCATCGCGGTGCCAGTACTGGAAATAGAAGGTATCGCCGGGAAGGGCAGCGGTTGCGCCGAAGAGATTCGTGGGGATGGCGGTCAGATCGACGACCTGAGTCGCAGCGCCGTTCTGATCGGTCATCAAGACCGGGAAGCGGGCGAGCCGGAAGTTCGCGATGCAAAGGGAGCCCTCGCCGAGGCTGACCGTCTGGACCTGGCCGCCATACGAGCTACTGGTCAGGACCAGACCCAGCACACCCGCCGGGCAGCAAGCAACCTCCAGGGCGAGGGAGTTGCTGGTGACAACGGGGGAGCCCGAAGCGGACAGCGTGCCTCCAAAGCCAGTCGAGTTAGGAGTGCCGACGCAGACGAGGTCGCCAATGCCGGGAGAAACCAGGCCGGACCAAAGGTAGGCCGCGCCCGCCCGCAGGGCCGAGTTGCTGGACGGGTCTCCGTTAACGCCGGTTGCGCTACTGGACTCTCTCTCGGCTCCTACGAGCACGGTGCCATCGGAGACGCCGACGGAGGTACCGAAGAAATCGTACGACTCTGTATTCGACGCCTTCAGGTACGCCTGCTGACTCCACAGATCATCCAACCGAACGAACACGTAGGCGGCGCCAGAGAGAGGTGCAGAGTTGTCCGATCCGTCACCGTTCACTCCAATCGCGCTGCTGGACTCCTCCTTGGTCCCCACCACCACGGTGTCACAGGCTACGGCGACGGACTCACCGAAGTCATCGAACGCCTCCGTATTCGACGCCTTCAGGTACGCCTGCTGGGTCCATGAGGCACCAGAGCGGATGAAGACGTAGGCGGCGCCGGAGGCGGCGGCGGAGTTATCTGACTCGTCTCCGTCCACTCCGGTTGCCTCGCTGTCCTCACCCACGGCTCCGATGACCAAGGTCTCCCCGGACACAGCGACGGACCCACCGAAGAAATCAGACGCCTCGGCGTTCGATGCCTTCAGGTACGCCTGCTGGCTCCAGGAAACACCGGACCGGACGAACACATAGCCCGCGCCGGAGTTGAGAACCAAGTTGTCGGAACCGTCCCCGTTCACTCCGGTCGCGCTGCTGTCCTCAGCTCCCGCTCCGACGGCCACCGTGTCCCCAGACACGGCGACGGCCGCACCAAACGCATCGCCAGTCCCCGTGTTCGACGCCTTCAGGTACGCCTGCTGGCTCCAGGAGCCAGCCGACCGAACGAACACATAGGCCGCACCGGAGAAGCCGACCGCGTTGTTCGACCCGTCTCCATTCACACCGGTTGCGCCGCTGCCTTCATTCCGAGCTCCGACGACTACCGTATCCCCGGACACAGCCACGGACCCACCGAACAAATCAAACGCTTCGGCATTCGATGCTTTCAGGTACGCCTGTTGACTCCAGGAGCCACCCGATCGAACGAAGACATAGGCCGCGCCGGAGAGGCTGGCCGAGTCGTCCGACCCGTCTCCGTTCACTCCGGTCGCACTGCTGCCCTCCCTATCCGCTCCCACCACCACGGTGTCCCCGGACACGGCAACGGACCGACCGAAATTGTCCAGCACCCCCGTATTCGAAGCCTTCAGATAGGCCTGCTGGCTCCAAATACCGCCCGACCGGATGTACACATAGGCCGCGCCGGAGCCATCGACGGAGTTGTCCGACTCGTCCCCATTGACTCCCGTCGCACCGCTGTCCTCGGCCGGAGCGCCCACGACCACGGTGTCCCCGGACACGGCGACGCACGTCCCGAAGAAGTCGAGTGCCTCCGTGTTCGACGCCTTGAGGTACGCCTCTTGAACGATGGGGTCGATGACCAGAGGATACGCCGCGCCCGCCTCTTCCACGCAGAGGCTCAACTTCGTGCCTTCAACCTCAAGCCATGAGTCGAGCACGACACCCTCGGCATCGACGGCCAGCAGCCCGTCGTAGCAGAGGGCCAGCGTCCCGTCCGCCCTGCGCAGGGCGAGTCCCTTGCGCGCAGCGTTCACCTCAGGGGTCAGGGTTCCGAGGATGTCCAAGGTGAACCTCAGTGGCCCCCGATGACACTCGGGCGCAGCGGACGTAGGGCGCTCCCAAACGCTGAACCCGTGCTCGAACCCACGGGCGTCGTTGATCCACCATTCCGAGAGCTCGTCGCTCCACCCGTAGGTCAGCTCTTGTCCATCGGCGCACGCTCCGAACATGGGCACGTCTACGGAGACTGCGTGGCCCGTGAACCCGTAGGAGTGGAGCGCGAGGCCGAATCGCTCGTCACGCCCGGTCACCTCGATCAGGGCCGATCGCCCATCGAACCGAGCCGTCGAATGAAGCCCTGGGTTGGAGGCCACGTGGCCGAAGGCCGTAGCCTGAAACCCGTGGCGCTCGGCAACCAGGAGCGATTGGATCCGGGCCCAGTCGCCGTCGTTGACGCCAACGGGCAGCTCCACGGTCCCTTGCAATCCACTCGCCAGGGGCAAGTGAGAGGTGACACAGGCAATGGCCAAGGCCGCCGGGAACAGATGGGAAGAGTTCATGAAAACCTCGGCTCAACCACAGCGCGACCCACCGGAGAGGATGTCCAGCGAGAACCTTGCCGCTGCGTCTACCGTAGCCAGAGGTCTGATTCTGTGCTTCGTACGGATAGAAATTCCGGCCCGTGAGCAGACTCTGTGGGTCTGAAGCGCCCCGGTGGTCGTGAATGATCGGGGTCATGGGCTTCGGGGTTGGGCCGCGACCAACACCACCAAGGAAGGTGTAGGAGCGCGGCCTACGTTCGCAGTCCATCGGAGCGTCGCACAGCTCTGATGGCAGGAGCACCCAATGCGAGGCCCGGCATGGGAGCCTTCCCGAGCTCGTGGTCCCCGACATCCTTCATGCCGCGGTCATCAGGCATCGCTCCGACGCTGGCGACGACGTCGAGCGCGTATGCTGGGATCGCGTAGTACCGTCGAAGAGCATCTTCTGTGATCGACGTGGATCCAGAGCACGGGGCTCTACGGCGAAGCCGCTTCTACCCAAGGGATGAGGCCTTGGCAGGTCGAGCCTTCGCACTTACCATCGGTCTATGAAGCTCGCTCTTTTTCCCATCGTTGCCGGCTGCTCGCTGCTTCTGGCCTCGCACTCCTTTGCCGACCTTACTCAGCCCGAGGTCCCTGACTTCCGAGGCTTCGAGAGCACGTCGTTCCTGCGCTGGAACGACTGGAACAACGTCACGTTCTTCCAGGGGCAGCCAGCCCTCGTGGAGCCCGACGTGGTCTCCGACCCCGGAGCGTCGGGGACGATCCTCAACCCCATCGCCTTCCTGTCGATACCGGGCCCTGGGGAGATCTGCTCCACAAGCAACGGGATCGAGATCGGCTACAACCATTCGGGACTCGGGAACGTCGAGGAAGTGGTCGTGCAGATCGGCGGGCTGGACGCTGCGCTGATCGAGGGGTACCTCCTCTACCCGGACTTTCCGGACCCAGAAGCGCTCGGCCACATCGAGGCCCGCGACTTGCCCGGCGGCGGCAAGCTATTCCGCTTCCTCGCCTCGCCCCAAGGCCAGGGGTATGGAACGTATTCGGACTTCACCAGCTTCGCCATCCGGCTCAGCCTGCCGAACAGTGCAAGCACCCTGTGCCTTGACGAGGTGCAGCTCGACGTTCGCCATGAACTTTCCGGCGCCTTCGACACGGTGTGCAACGGTGCCACCGTCAACTCCCTGGCCGTGCGGGCGGGCATGGATCTCGGCGGATCGAGCGTCGCCGCGGACAACACCCTCGAGCTGACGGCGTCCGGGATCCCCGCCGCCTCCTTCGGCCTGTTCCTCGCCTCCCGTGGCGTGGGATCCACCCCCTGTACGGGGATCTGCGTCGGATCCCTCTGCCTCGACCCCACCGACGTGGGCCGGATCGGACCCGCGCTCAACGCAGGCCCGGACCTCTCCTTCGAGCGCATGTTGGACCTGTCGAACATCCCGACGAATCCCCCGGTGTCCGCGATAGCCGGCCAGAACTGGTATTTTCAGGCCTGGTACCGGGACGTCACCCAGGGCCTTCCCGTGTCCAGGTTCACCGACGCGGCCGCGATCCTCCTGCAATAGTGCCTTTCACTCGAGATCAGGGTCGGGGTACCGGAGCCTGCAGGCTAGGAGTCTGCGCCACAGAATGCGATTCCGCGAGCACCGCCAGGATCCGCGCTCGCGGCGTTGCGCCAAACCCCAATGGCATCAAACCATGGGGGGTCCGGCGCGCCTTGCGAGCGCAAATCCTGACGGCACTCGCGAAACCGCATTCTGTGGCGCAGACTCCTAGCCTGCATTATTCACGAGTTTGCACCACCAGCACGCCCAAACCACGCCGTGGCGGCGTCAGACGGCAGCCTTTGGCTGCCGCCCGCTTCGCGGGCTCCCTCACAGAATGCTCGACGGGCCTACGGGCCCGCCTCCGCTTCGTTCGGTCGTCTTCCTTGCCACGCCGCGGTTTGAACGCACTGGTGGAGCAAACTCGTGAATAATGCAGGCTAGCGATCTCTCGCGGCGCACCACCACTCGGTGAAGCCTGAGGTCGCCGGCTCGCGGCCGCTCTCCACCCGCACCGCATCGCCCCAGCCGCCCTCTTCCCGAAGCCAGGCTTCCAGGATCTTCGCGTGTGAACTCATCGTCGTGGCCCGCGCCTCCGGCGGCGGTTCGTCTTCGGTCAACGACACGATCAAGCGGCCGCCCAGAGCTTCCGCCAGCCTTCCGCTGCCGCCGCCGCTGCGCTCGTGCAGCAACGGATCCTCGAGCCAGGCGCGGCGGAAGAGGCCCGGGTTCTCGAGCTGCAGATCGAGCGCGAGCAAGGCGCCGTAGCCGCTACCCGCGATCCAGACCCGCTCGCGATCGATGCTGGCTCGTTCGAGAGCCATCCGCACGGCTTCGAGGGCCGGAAATCCGAAGGCGCCGGGCTGCTCCCAGAGGTCCCTCGGGTCCGGCGACCAGGCGGATCCGTCTTCGATCGTCTCTCCGACGAGGTACGGCGCGGCTGGAACGAGCAGCGTCGCCCCCAGCTGCGTCGCGAGCTTCCCCCACCGTCCCGAGGCGACGCCCGCGGCGGTTTCACCGTGGTCGTGGATCACGACGAGGAGGGGCGCGGGCGGAGTTCCTGGCTCCTGATTCGGCGCTGGCACGAGCACCGTACGCGAAGAGTAGGCCCGCGCGGACTCCCACTGACGCTGGAGGTCCGCCAGGACGGACGATCCGATCGACGCCCCACGAAGCGCCTCGATCTCCGCGTCCTGCAAGAGCGCATGGCTCCTGTCTTCCGTGCATGCGAAGCCTGACTCGCACGCACGCTTCAACCACTTCACCGCCTCTTCGAGGCGGCCCACCTGGGACTCGACGCACGCCAGGTTGTAAGCCGCGACCGCCGCGGACGGACGAAGGCCATGGGCCTTCACGAAGAGCGCGCGCGCCTCGTCGAGTCGTTCCGCCTGGAGCGCCGCCACGCCGCCGTCGAACGCTTCCTCGTAGTCGTGTCCCCAGGCTGGCTCGCCGAGGAAAGGCGCCGTCCTCGCGCTCGACGTCGCCGCGCTCGGATTCAACGAAGAGCGAAGACGCGCCGCACGTGCGCGGTGCATGACGGCCTGGGCGCTGCCCTCCCCATCGACGGCCTCCGCGACCACACCGAGCCCTTCGTGCACGCCGACCAGGCGCAGAACGTCCGGCGCCCATGCTCGCTGGAGCAGCGACAGTGAAGTGCCGAACGCCGATCGTGCGCCCGAAAAATCCCCCCTGGCGAGAGCGAGATCGCCGATCGCCTCCCAGACCCCCGCGACGTCCGCGCGCAGCGCCTCGGGGACCGGCCCCAGCGCCTCCAGCCCGGTGCGCGCGCGAGCCTCGTCGCCGAGCGCGACGTCGGCGGCAGCGATCGTGGCCTGCACCCGCCGTTCGAAATCGGGGGCCAGGGTATCGGGTGACGCCTCTGAAAGAGCACGCGTCGCCAGCTCTCGAGCGATGTCGGGCCGGTCCTCGGCGAGGTGCACGCGCGCCAGGTCGATGAGCACCAGCGCGCGCTCGTCCCGCGCGGACTCGCCCTCCCGTAGCCACATCGCAAACGCTCGATCGAGGAGCGACCGGGCGTCCGAGGGCCGACCGAGCTCGAGGTACGCGCGCGCGCTCGCGTGCAGGAGCGACGCCCGTACGCGCGGCTCCTTGTCGAAGCCGTGCTGCAATCGACGGGCTCCGCGGTCGAGGAGCTTCCGCGCCGCCTGGTCGATCTCCGGCGCTCCAACGGAGCGATCGAAGTGCTCGACGAAGTGCTCCACGACGAGGGCCTGGCGCCGCGCTTCATCTCTTACGCGGTCGCGCTGGGCGCGGATCTTCGAGTTCGCGATCAACAGGCCCATCGGCACGCCGATCACGAGCAGCGCGGAGAGCACGAGACTCGCGGCCCGCCACGGCCGCTGCCTGGCCCAGCGACGTGCACGCTGAGACGGAGAGAGCGGCCGGAGAAGAAGCGGACGAAACTCGAGGAACTGACCGAGGTCTCGCTCGAACTCCGCCATGCTCGGGTAGCGCAGGTTCGGGTCCTTCTCCAGCGCGCGTCGGCACAGGCGTTCGAGGTCCAGCGGAAGCTCCGGCGATACCCGGCGCAGCGGCTCGGGCTCGCGACTGCTGATCGCGGTCAGCACTTCGATCGGCGTGCGCCCGAGGAACGGACGGCGCAGGCACGCGCACTCGTAGAGCGTGACGCCGAGCGAGAACACGTCCGCTCGCCCATCAAGTCCGCCGCGCCGGTTCTCGATCTGCTCGGGCGCGACGTAGTACGGCGTACCCGCGAACTCACCGGAGAGCGTCAGCGTCGGCATGTCCTCGAGATGAGCGAGGCCGAAGTCGACGATCTGCACGCGGCCGTCCGGGCGCAGCAGGATGTTGCTGGGCTTGACGTCTCGGTGAATGATCCCCGCTGCGTGCGCTGCGGCGAGCGCGCTCGCCACGGCTCGGACGATGCGCACCACCGCTCCGACCCACGTCTCACCGAAGGCCTTTGGGCTGGCACCCGGGACCGCGGCCGACAGGTTCGCGCCGGTCAGCGCCTCGGGCGCCACCCCGCTCACGCGCACGGCTTCGAGGGCGCGATCGAGCGCGACCCCGTCCACGAACTCCATGGCGAACCAGGCTCGTCCCTGGTGCGTCCCCACGTCCACGATCGGAACGATGCCAGGATGACTGAGCTCGCGGGACGCCTGGACCTCGCGGGCGAAGCGCTCGGCCGAACGACGCGCGTGCTTTTCATGCTCTGCGGAGAGCGAGGGCTGCGGAACAGGTCCCAGCTTGAGAGCCACCCGCTGTCCGGACTCGATGTGGCTGGCGAGAAGCACCTCCCCCATCCCGCCGCTACCCAGCCGGCCCAGGACCCGATACGGCCCGATCGTCTCGGCCCGGTCAACCCCTGCGACGGACAGCAGGCCGAGCTTCGAGAGGGAAGCGAGTCGCTCGCGTACCCGTGCTTCGTCCCCTGGACGGGAGGCGAGCAGCGACTCCAGCGCCGCGGGGCCCTCGGCCTCCAGCGCGTCGATACAATCGGCCGTGAAGGCCTCGAAACGATCTTCCTCTGGGGCCCTCGGATCTTCCGGATTCATGGGATCAGTCTCCGGACGGATCCTACCAGTCGATCGCCACGTCCTAGATCAACCATGTCGAACGAACCCTCACACGACCCACGGCCATCGAAAGAGACCGCGGGCCCCGAGCCTTCCGCCGACCTCGTCGCGCGTGCCCGCACCGGGGATGCCGAGGCGCTCGAAGAACTCATGCGTGAGCACATGCCTGCGCTCCGGGGATTCGTCCGACTGCGACTCGGCCGCGCGCTCCGGAGTCGTGAGGAAAGCGTCGATCTGGTGCAGTCCATCGTGGGCGACGCGCTGGCGGACATGAAGCGCTTCGAGTATCGAGGACCTGAGAGCTTTCGACACTGGCTCATGCAGAGGGCGGAGAACAAGATCCGCACGCGCGGACGCTTTTGGGGTCGGGCGAAGCGCGCCGCCGGGCGCGAGGTAGGCCAGAGCGAGACGGGGCGGGATGGAGACGGGGTGGGCGACCTCCGCGAGGTCGCGAGCGGCTTCACGCCGAGCCGAAATGCCGCCAGTCGCGAAGAGCTGGAACGCGTGGAGGCCGCATTCCAGGAGCTATCGGAGGACGACCGCCGCGTGATCTTGCTCTCCCGCGTCGCGGGTCTCGATCATGCGGCGGTGGCAGCAGAGATGGGACGAACGCCGCTGGCGACGCGCTCCCTCCTCTCGCGAGCGCTCGCGAAGCTGGCAGCGCGGCTCGAGGCTACTGAGTGAAGCCGATGATGGAGCTGTTGGTGACGTTCGAAGAGGCACCGCAGGCCCCACCGCTGTCACGGTACCAGGCCTGGAAGTGCCAGGTCGATCCGGCCGTGATCTGGAACGAGCTGGAGAACTGAGCCATGGACTGCTGGGCCACACCGTCCACGAGATACGCGCCGAAGGCATTGGTCTGGCCGGCGTCGAAGCGCTGCAAGCCGACCGAGCCACCGACGCAGAGCAGGCCGTTTCCGACCGTTCCGAGGCCGGAGCCGTCTCCCATGAACACGATCGTCGTCGAGTTCGCGGGGGCGCCCGTGATGTAGAGAGCGAGATCGTCCGAGGAGACGCGACTCGTTCCCGCGAGCGCGAGGCGAGCGCCGCGGCCGGTGGAGTTCACGCAGCCCGCGAGCGGGTCGTCGTTGCCGCAGGGGCACTGCACCCCGTAGCAGTAGGTCACGCCGGGCTGCACGCCGTCGGTCAGCGAAAGTGCGCGCACGCTGCTGCCCACCTCGTGCGAGTCGAAGACGGTGCCGTCGACGGGATCGACTCGGCGCACGATTCCGCTCTCGGCGGCGACGAGAAGCTGGTCCAGGCTCATCCCGAGCGCGGTCACGTCGGACCCGATCTGGAACGAGCCCGTGATCGAACCCAAGCCCAGATCCATACGCGAGATCGTCCCGGTAGCCGAGCCAAGCAGAAGCGCCGAACCGTCCGAGGTCATCGCCGTGACGGGCATCGCCGCATCGCCGAACGTCTGGAAGTTTCCACCCCCCAGGAGAGACGCGCGGGTGACGACGCCGCTGTCGCCCGCGGCGAAGAGGTCATGGCCGACGCGAGTCAGCGCACGCAATCCGGCGGGCGCACGCCAGGTCCCGAGAAGCAACTCGGTGGTGAGGTCGTAGCACTCGACCGATCCATCGCTCCCGCCCACGAAGAGGCGCTGGCCATCGGAGGCGAGGGCGGCGGCATCGTTCTGGGTGTTGAACGAGTACTGCACGCCGACGGCCGGATCGTGGACGTAGAGGATCCCGGAGCGATCCCCGATGTAGGTCATGTCTCCGACCGAGACCATCGATTCCACGATCCCGCCGCAGGCACCGATGATGTCGAAGGCTCCGCTCACAGGGAGGGCGCGGCGGATGATCGTGTCGGGGCCTCCGACGAGGAGCTGCTGGGCAGAGCCGGTGGGCGCCAGGAGAGCCAGAGCGAGGAGCGAGAGGGATTTCATGGGTGCGAGGGAACCAGGGAGTGGAGAAGGAGACGCATATGATGGGAGAAGCGCCTTCCCCGGCGGGGTGTTGCAGGGAATCCCGCCGATCTCTCGGTCCTCGGGGAGCTCGCTACTCGTCCTTCTCCAGGGAAAGCGTCAGCGGGAAGAGCTGGGCCCGGGCCATCGCGTGTGCCCGGTTGACCTTCTTCCGAGCCACGCTCTCCGGCCAAAGGCCGATCACCGCCGAGCCCTGCATGTGGACCCGCAGCATGAGCTCCATCGCCCTTGGCATGGGCTGGCGGAAGATCTTCGTCAGCATGTCCACGACGAACTCCATCGTCGTGATCGGATCGTCGTGGCAGATGACCTTCCAGAGGGGCGCGAGGCGCTCCTCGTCCACCGTCTCTGGCTCGTCGAGGACGATCGTCCCCGGCATGACTTTCGGAGCGGCTCCCTCCAGCCGTCCTCGTTCCCAAGGCCCGTTGTGCGCGCGCATGCCATAAGAATGCCCGAAGAGCGCCGTGTCCGCGAGCCTGGAGCGGAAGAGAGAAGCTATCGTGACGGCCCCTGCCCGCCACGGCCCTACCCAGACGCCTCGCCCGACCCCCAGTGACTGACCTTTCCGCCCTCGACACGGAGATCCACGACCTCCGAGAAGCCGTACGCACGTTCCGGCAAGCCCTGGAAGAGCGTTTCATCGGCCAGGCAGAGACCGTCGAGCGGCTGATCCTCGCGCTCCTCGCCGGCGGGCACGTGCTCCTCGAGGGCGCGCCAGGCCTGGGCAAGACCACGCTCGTCCACGCTCTATCGGACGCCGTGGACCTCGACTTCCAGCGGCTCCAGTGCACCCCGGACCTGATGCCCACCGACGTGCTCGGCACGCGGATGCTTCGCATCCACGAGGAGTCCGGCGCCCGTTCGTTCGACTTCGAGCGCGGCCCTGTCTTCACGAACGTGCTCCTCGCCGACGAGATCAACCGCGCGACCCCGCGGACCCAGAGCGCGCTGCTCGAGGCGATGCAGGAAGCGCAGGTCACGCTGCACGGAACGACCCATCCGCTCGAAGCGCCGTTCTTCGTCGTCGCGACCCAGAACCCGATCGAGATGGAGGGCACGTATCCCCTCCCGGAAGCCCAGCTCGACCGCTTCCTCTTCAAGCTGGAGATCGAGCTCCCCAGCGAGGCCGAGCTGACGCGCATCCTCGGAGCGACGACCGGGGAGCGACTCGGCCGGATTCCAGTCTGCCTCACGAAGCCCCAGCTGCTTCGCTTGCAGGAGATCGTCCGACAGATTCCTGCCCCTTCGACGATCGTCGAGAGCGTCGCGCGCATCGTGCTCGGCACGCACCCGACGCATCCGGCCAGCATCGACGACGTCAAGAACTACGTGCGGCACGGAGCCAGCCTCCGCGCCGGGCAGTCGATCTTGCTCGCCGCGAAGGCGCGCGCACTGATCGCGGGCAGGCTCCACGTGACCGAAGGCGACGTTCGCGCGGTCGCCCGACCCGCGCTCAAGCACCGCGTGATCTTGAGCTACGAGGGCGAAGCGAGCGGACTCGACCTCGCGGAGCTCGTGGACGCGGCGGTCGACGCGGCGGTCTGACTTACCGGGAGGACTCGACGTCGCTCTGTAGCGCCGCGATCTCTTCTTCGAGGACGCGCAAGCGCGACTGCGCGCGCTCGTTCCGGGTGCCGTCCGACACACTCTCCAGTTCGCTGCGCCACCGCTCCGCCAGGAGCGAGAGCCACTCGACGGCTCGCTCAGGCTTGTTCAGCTCGACGGAGATGTCGGCCAGTCCGCGCAGCAGGAACTCGGAATGGTCGCCCAGCGCGTACGCATCCTCGCAGAAGTGCAGGGCCGCCTCGGTCAGGCCCTTACGACGAAGGAATCGACCTGCGTCGTGGTGAGCCGCCGCGAGGTCGCCGTTCGGGTCGACCTGGCCCAGCGCAGCACGGATGGAATCGATGGCCTTGGTGGTCTCGCCTTCCCCGATCCAGAATTCGGCCCGCGTCAACACGAGCTGTTCCATGCACGGGTAGAGCCGGAGCGCGAGGTCCATGACGTCCGTGACGAGTTCCGGGTCGTCCGTCGCCCGCGCCGCGTTCAAGTAGTCGAGCGTGAGTCGCGCAGCGGGCGTGCCGACCTGCCAGTCGTCGTCCGCCACGCCCAGGACCTTGGCGTGAAGCCGTGTCACGCCTGTCCGAAGGGTGTTGAGCTGCTGGGCCGTGAGGTCCTGTCGCCGGTAGAAGTGGGCGAGCTCCCGATAGCCGCGCGCGTCCATGGGGTCGGTTTCGATGGCAGCGTCGAGCGCAAAGCGTGCAGCCTCTGCGTCGCCAGCGCGGTCCAGCTGGCGCGCCTGCTCCAGCCATGCCTCGACTCCGCAGGCATACTTGTCCGAAAGAATGACCGAGCAGACCTCGAATTCCGACGGGCTGGTACCCGGTCGATGATCGACTCCTAGCTCGACCAGGGCCATGGATCCGGAAAGCAGCGGAACGCCGAGGGACGCGCCGGTGGGCGTCGGCATGAGCGAAGCGGGAACCTCACTGCGCCGAACCCCAGGAGGCAGAAGCGCCTCGAGCGACTGGCGCACGATCTCGGTGCCCGAGTGGTCCAAGAGGACGATGTCCGTCTTCCCGCCTTGGGCCGGACAGAGATACAGGGTTCGCTGGCCGTCGAGGACGAACGCGGCTTCTGGGAGCTGGGTGAACGGCAACCTGACCCAGGTCACGAGCTTACCGCGCTCCTGACGAAGCGCGTGGACCCTGCGAGCCTCCGTCTTCGATCCCCGCGACGCCACGATCGTGACGTTGGTTCCGGGGACCATCGAATGAGCGATCAGCGGTCCATACGCCTGAGCCGCTGCGGGCTCACCAGGTATCGGCAGATCGTCCGCCCTCGGCGTGACCGCCAGAAGAGCTTGCGACATGACGCCACCGGGCAGGGCACCCTCGGACACGGCCGAGTGCGAAAGACCCTGGTCAGGCGAGAGACCGGCCTTGAGCTGGGTCACGGCCAGCGAGGAGGTTCTCCAGGTGGTGACTCCCACGAGGACGCTGGCACCGGGCGCGAGGCCCTGGGTGCCGCTGGCGAGAGTGCCCACATTCGCGTGAGCACCCGGCGAAGGGGAACCCAGCGAAGGCGCCGCAGAGGCGCACCCCGCAATCAGCGCTGCCCAGAACCGAGCATTCATGAAGCTTCCGTTTCGCATTCCCCTTGAGTGTAGACCACGGCCCACCGCTCCGACTGGAACCGTGGCCCTCTGCCGTCCTACGGAGAGGAGATCGGACGGGCTCTCCACGATCTGAACCGCAAAAGGCGATGCCACCGCGAAGGTGCCCGAGCTGCCTCGGAACAGTACCCTTTCCCTGGATCATTCCTCAAACTGCGTCGCCATGGCGCCGTCTGGACGTGCTGGCGACGCGGTTCGATGAACGGATGAGGATAGTTCTCAGATCGATCGCGGTAACCCGAGCGCCTTCAATCTCCGACCGAGTTCCGAGGTGAAACGTCGCGCCGCAGGAGGCATCAGGTGGAAGGGATTCTCCATATCCTCCTTCACGAAGGTCTGCTGCGGCCCGGGCAGGTGCCAGGCGCGCTCCGATGTCGCGCAGATGGCGTCGATGTAATCGTGGAACTGACGCATGAGTTCGACCTGCTCGGGATGGTCGACAAGTCCCTCCCAGATCGGCCCGTCGACGAACACGAGGTCATAGCCACGGGAGTCGGCGTCCTGGATCATTCGCTCGATGGCCGCCCGGTCGCTGATACGGGGAATTGGCCCCTGGAAGGCACGGATCTCGGGGAGGACCTTCTTCTCCACGTTCGACGGAATCCCGTCCGGATTGCTCGCCAGGAAGGACGCGGTCCCGTCGGCCGCGATCGGCATTTTCGCCGGCTCGACGACCTGGGCCTTGCCTCGAATCAACGCCGCGAAGGTCACGGACTGGGTGAAGAGGGGGAAGGCGCGGGACACGGCGAACTCAGCGAGATAGGCCGCGTCAAGACGCGCGCTGCCCGCCGCGGCGGTCGAAAGGGACACCGGCACCTGCGCGAACGTGAAGCCATCCGAGACCTTGACCAGGGTCTGACTTCCCACGATCACAAGTACGAGACCGGGAGGCGCCTCGGCGGTTTCTACCGACCTGTCGAGCAGCCAGCGCGCGCCCGTCATGAGGAACCGGCCGTAGGTGCAAAGGTTGACCGCAGGCACACCCAGTTCGCTGCCGAGAACCGCCGCGTTCACGCCGAAGTTGCCGCCGGAGTCGCCAACGATGATCACCCCGCCAGCGGGCGCTCCTTCGGAAGCAAGCTCCCACTTGGTGGCCACCATCAGGCCGTCGTAGGTTCGCTCTGACGCCGGCGACCTGCGGATCGCCCATGCGTTCACCCCGAAGACGAGCGCGACCGCCAGCGCGAGCATCAGCGCGACCTTGCCACCCGAGGATTCGTGCTCGCGTTCGTCCGCGAGGCGTTCATGTGGTTGCGACATGGCGGGCTCGGATCAGAACTGGAAGTAGAAGAACTCGACGGGCTCGCGCACGCCGAACACCATCATGGCAAGGATCATGGCGGCCAGCAGCAGGGAGCGCCCGATCACGGGCAAGCGCAGCGGCACGAGCAAGTCCTTCGAGAAGTGCTGGGCCAGCTGAATCAACACGAGCGGCCAGCTGAAGTAGGCGTAGGTCAAGAGTCCTGCGCGCGCGGTGTCCGTGAGCTCGAACGACTGGTGAGTCATCATGTGCCAGAATTGATCCACCGAGTCGCAGCGAACGATCGCCATGCCGATCAGCATCGGGATCCAGAACAGAACGATGCGCACCCACTCACCTCGAAGTCCGTAGTCGCGATCGTTCGCGTTCTTGCCACTCACATCGAGAATCACACGTTCCAGTACGAGAAGCACGCCGTGGTAGCTCCCCCAGAGCACGTACGGCCAGGCCGCCCCGTGCCAGAGTCCACCCAGCGCCATGACCATGAACATGTTCCGATAGGTCTTGAAGCGGGAGCCCCGGTTGCCGCCCAGCGGGATGTAGAGGTAGTCGCGCAGCCAGGTGGAGAGACTGACGTGCCATCGGGCCCAGAAGTCGCTCGGGCCGGTCGCGAGGTAGGGCAGCCTGAAGTTGAGGAGGAACTCGAAGCCGAGCAGCTTCGCGAGCCCCCGTGCGATGTCGGTGTAGCCCGAGAAATCGCAGTAGATGTGGATCGTGAAACCCAGCACCGCCACGAAGGGCTCGAGTCCGTGAAGCTCTTGCCACGCTCCCTCCGCGAACATCGGGTTCGCGACCAGCGCCGCCTGGTCCGCGATCACCGTTTTCTTGAAGTAGCCCCAGATGAGCAGCCAGATCCCCGACTGGACCTTGCCCGCGGTGACCCGGCGCGGCGCTTCGATCTGGGGCATGAGCCGCGACGCGCGCTCGATCGGTCCCGCGACGAGCTGCGGGAAGAAGCTGACGAAGAGTCCAAAGCCCAGGAGATCGTTCGTCGCGGGCATGCGCCGGCGGTACACGTCGATCGAGTAACTCAGCGTCTGGAACGTGTAGAAGCTGATCCCGACCGGAAGCACGAGGCGCAGCGTCGGCATGTGAGCCTCGAAACCGATGGCGTTCAGGAAGACCGCGGCGCTATCGATGAAGAAGCCGAAGTACTTGAAGGACGCGAGGATTCCGAGGTTGACGACGACCGAGAGCGTGACGAGCCACTTGCGCCGCTTCTCGTCGTTCGAGGCTTCGAGCTTCCTGCCAATGACGAAGTCGATCCCCGTCGAGAGCGCCAGCAGAGCCAGGAACCTCGGGTCCCAGTACCCGTAGAACACGTAGCTCGCCGCGAGCAGCCACGCGTTCTGCACGCGATAGCGGCGCGAACCCAGCGCCAGGTACACGGCGTAGACGATCGCGAAGAAGAGCGGGAAGACCCAGGAGTTGAACTGCACGGCAAGTCGGGCTTCGGGGAGCGCTAAAATGACAATGACCGCGCGCCCTGCGGCGCCCGGTCATGGTGAGAGTAGCGGCTCCCTCGGACTACGTGGAGAGAAGACAGCCCGAGAACTCGGCGGCCGTCCCATCCGGAACCGCCAGGCGAGTCAGTTCGAGATCAACCCTGGAGCTTCGAGGCGAGATCGTCGAGGTCGACGCTCTCGAGTTCCTCGCGACCGATGCGCCCCATGCGCTCGAAGCGGCGACGCTCTTCGATCGAGGACATCTCGGCGCCAGATCCGATCGGAAGGCGCTTGGGCTCGATGCGGTTTCGACCAGCGGCGCGGACGACCTCGGCGAGGTTCTCGGGAAGGCCCTCCGGCAGTTCCTCACGGCGCTCCAGCGCCTTGCGGGCACGGCGGCAGACCTCGAGGGTGCTGGTCAGGTTGGTACGAATCTTGGCCAGCCGATCGATGTCCGCGCCGGGTCCGTCGAGGGAGCGATCGACCTTGGCGCTGGCCACTTCGAGGACGGCGATCAAGGTGTTCAGCTTGCGCATCAGGCGCTCGCGGTACTCGGGCGACTCGAGATCGGAGTTCTTGAAGGGTTCGGACGGTTGCTGGCTCATGACGGCGAAGTTGGGCAGTAGTTCCGGGCGAGCGACGCGCTCCCCACACTTCAAACTACCCGCCTTTGGAAGTCCGGAGCGCAAGGCCGCAGCTGTTCCCCTTTTAGGACAAAGTCCGTCTAACGCAATGACCCTGGAATCCGTCCCGCAGCGGGGGTTTTCGGCATGCGTCCCAGAAAGAGGCCCCAGAAAGAGGTCCCAGAGGGAGATGCTGAAGGGAGATGCTGAAGAGAGGCGCTGAAGGAGGTTCAGAAGGCCGAGCCGACCACTTGTTGAATCTGCGCCTCGGAACAGCGCCCTGCCACGACGAAAGCCGCTCCATCGATCTTCCCGAGGCCGATCGTCCAGGAGCCGTGGGAGTAGAGTCCCAGCTGCCCGGCGAGCTCCGCCGATGTCGTGGTCGTCTCTTCGGAGTGCGCGAAGACGAGGGCCTCGATGCCATCGGTAGCCACGAGTCGAAGCCAGCGCCCCGCCGGCAAGTAGCTCGTCTGACCCACCGGTATGCCGGCGACCAGGCTCGTGGGAACCCTCTGAACCTCGGCTTTCGCGTACTGCATGTCGCCGACGAGAACATCCGGCCAGTGCACCTCGAACCCCGCCTGGGAATCGAGGGGGGCGAAGAGATTGAGCGACTCCGCGGAGAAGGAGCGACCGCGGAGAATCATGTTGGATACGTCGCCGCCGTACTCGAAGCTCTCGTAGGCGATCTGGGTCAGAGGAAGACCCGCATCGTCGAACTCCTGCCAGGCGAGAACGAATCCTGTGTTCGGGTCGACGTCGGCCTCGTAGTGACCGGGTCGATCCCCGTTCTGGCCATTGCGCACGAAGCTCAGCCGAACGCAGGGAATCCCCGCGACGGTAGGCGACTCTGGCAACAGCGTGATGGCGTAGTGGCTTGCCGCTTGCGCCGCGTTCCGAACCCGGAAGTCTCGCATGGTCCAAAGGAACCGCGTCGAGGACTCGAACAGCATCTCGTAGGCGAGGGTGTCCACGCCCGTAGGGGCCATCAGCACGTCAAAGAGTTCGATCGAGAACTGGCCGGTGCCGTCCGCACCGACGTCCTCGAGCTGCTCCATCCGCACGCTGCTTCCCGTTTCGGAGGTCTGCATCTCCATGACGCGGCGAATGCCGCGGAAGGCGGTTCGATCCTGAACACCGACCATGAGATCGAGAACCGGCAAGGAACCTCCGGCCTCGGCGCCTCCTCGGAAGACCGGGAGCGGTCCGTCGTCGGCTGCCCGGCCCTCAGCTCCGTTGTCCACGCAGGCCGCCAATGCCACCAGGGCGAAAACACCCAGCATGCGCGAGCCCGAGCGGACCGAGGTCAGCACACGGGAAGCGATCGGAACACCGCGTTCCTCGGCAGTCGCTGGACCCATGGGATCAGCTTCCTCCTCCGACGGGGAGCCCCAGCGCCTGAATCAGGCTACGCTCAGCGTCCGTGATGGTTTCGTCGGTCAAACGAACGACGCGAAAGGACAGGCCGCTGGCGGACGTCGCGATCTCACCCGAAGAGGCCACCTGGTCGAGCGAGCCTGGACGGGACTTCGCACCGGACACCCAGAGGCTCGAGGGTACGCCTCCAAAGAAGGCGATGGCCCCTGCGAGGGCCATGGAGGCCCCGAAGACCTGAAGCCTCCGAACGAACACCTTGCCCGGACCACTCTTTCGCGAGGGATCCTGTAGTGCTGCGTCACCGCGGACGAGCTGTCGTTCCAAGCGGAGATCCAGTTCGGAAGGCGCGTGGACGAGCGGCAAGCGATCGGTCATCCCGCGGACCATCGAGGCCTCCGGCTGCATGACGCGCTCTTGCACCCGCTGATCGAGCTCGAGAGGGGCGACGGCGCGGGTCTGCGGATCGGTCCGAAGCACGTGCGCGGCGACAAGTTGCTCGAGTCCCGAAGGGGCCTTCTGTCGCCCGAGGCGGGCAAGGGCTGCGACGGCGCGCTCCTGCTGGTAGCCCGCGTGGATGGCCGCCACGACCGCACCCTCCAGCGAGGAGGGGGCTGCCTTGGGCTCGAGCGAGAGGAGCCATTCAGCCACGACGCCCGCACGCTCCACCGCCAGCCGAACGGAGTCCGAGGCGTTGATTTCCTCTCCCGACTCAAGGACACCTGGTGTCCGGTCCGGGCCGGACTCGGAGGGCAACTCAGGCAGCCGCGCCTCGGGAATCAGCACGCACTCGACATCCGATGCACCCCCAAGATCCGAGAGACACCCGGAATCCGAGAGACCCGCAGAATCCGATGGATCCTGACCTGGGCTGGGGGCGGGTGACGCGGGAGACATGGCAGGAGGCGGAGAGATGACCAGCCACGATGCGGTGATCGTCGCGGGCTCCCGGAGTTGCGGAGCCGGTCAACGCTCGAAGTTCGAGGGTTAACGGTGGAGGAGAAGGAGGGAGACTGAGGAGAGAGAGTGCAGAAGTGTCTGAACTCGACGTCATGGACGATTCGGCTGTGGCGAGTGTTCCGTCCGAGACCGGGTGCCTTCGAGAAACCCTATCTCATTCTGCGAAAAAGGGCGATGCCGGACCATGGAGCACGACTCTACCCCGTCAGCAGTCCTCGAACGGAACTCCATCGATGGGACCACCTATCGCAAGACGATTTGCAGACCCTCTTCCGCAAGGGCTCGACTGACCGGGGTGGATCAGTTGATGAAATGGCGGTCCAGCATGGGGGTCAGCTCTCGATCCAGGGCTGCGTGAGCCCTGGAGAGGCGTGACTTGACCGTGCCGAGGGAGATCTGGAGAGAGTCGGAGATCTCCTCGTAGCTCAGGCTTTCAAGATAGCGAAGCACGATGATGGCTCGCATCTTCGGAGAAAGGCGGTCGATCGCGCGCTGGACATCGATCTCCAGCTCGTGCCGGGAAGCGGCTGCAGCCGGCGCCTCGGTGTCCTCGTCGCGGATATCGAGGGATGAAGAGCCATCCACGGCAGAACTCCTCATGGAATCGAGCGAGGCAACGGCCCGGGCGCCGGATCGACGCTTGATGTCGATGCTGGCGTTCACGGCGATGCGGTACACCCAGCTGGAGAACTTCGACTCGAACCGAAACGCTCCCACCTTCCGATGAAGGATGCCGAACGTCTCCTGTGAGGCATCCATGGCATCGGTCGCGTTGCCGGTGATTCGGAAGCAAACGTTGTAAACCCGGTCCTTGTAGAGATCGTAGAGCTGCCTGAAGGCACCCTGGAACCCGCGGTCAGGCTCACCCTGGCATTCCAGGACGAGGTCGCGGTCGGGATCAATACGGAGGGGTCCTGTCATGGGGATTCGTGTTTGAGACGGCGACCGACGGGGGAAAGTTCCATCGAAGCTGCCCGATTCCCGAGGCGCACCTGGTCGATGCACGAAAGGGAAAGCAGAGGATCGCCAGGCCTGCCGAAGGGAAGCGGCGGGCCGGGCGCGGGGGTCGTAGAACGAAGTATGCCCGATGCCAGGCTGAGTCGCGGAGAAGTTCGTGACGCAGATCGCGCCAGCGAAAATCGACCGGGCCAGCGCGCCTCAGTACGAGACACACCGGCCCAGAGGTCCCGGATTCAGGACACACCCGCTCAGCGGCTGATCAGCCTCCGAGGAGAGCTGCCGGATCGATCGTCCTGAACGTGGAGCCCACCGACGAGCTGCAGTCGGAGGCGCAGAAGGTGTCCCAGCCCGAAAGACAGTTCGCCTCGACGATCTGCTTGAGCACGACCGCGCCGTTGCCTCCGACCGTCACCGAACGCTGGAAGCATACGGCGCCCGGAATCCAAGTCGTCGGGATCGACGGGCCGGACGCAGGGGGGATCGGCTGTCGGATGCTTCCGCCATCCACGAAGCTCTGGGCCGTCGCCTCGAGCGGACGGAGCAAGAGCAGGACGCCGTCCGTCGATTGCACATCGACCTTCGAAGCGGCGTTGTACGTGATGTCCTGGAAGTTGCCCGCGGCGAGGAAGAACGTCACGTACTCGTTGGCGTGTACGAAGTTCGCACTCAGCGGGATGTCGATGACCGTGACCTTGGCCGCGTCCACAGCGTCCGCCTCGTAGATATCTGCGAGCCCCAGGAAACGTCCGATGGGGACCGACACGACGCCTTGGCTCGTCAACGCCCCGATGCGCACCTTGGCGAGACCCACTTCTCCCGCAGGCTCGTGAATGCAGATCACCAGCCGCAGCTTGTCCTCTTCCCCGCGCGCCGTCAGCGAGGCGGAAATGCCGCCCGACATAGGGATGGATTCATAATCCAGCGGATCGGACTGACGGGCCAGTTCTTCACCGTCGTCGTAGCCGTCGCCGTCTGAGTCCGCCGTTTGAGGAAGCAGCCCGAGCACGATTTCCTGGGCATCAGGGACCCCATCTCGATCCTGGTCTTGGTCACCGTTGGGGTCGGCGCGGAGCACCTCGATGGGCGCACCCGCCAGATCGACCGGGACCCCGGCAAGACCCCAGTTTCGAGCGCCTTCCGTAGCCCCCATCGGGCGGTCAGAGGCACCCAAGGGAATCGCCCAACCGGCGCAGGCCATCCCGGCAACGACGCCACCAGCCATCAGAGCCGCCACGAGGGCAGATGATCTCGAGGAGCGCGCAAGAGGGGGGGCGCAGGGGATGTCAGGCATCGGGACTCCGTGTAGGACCAGGGATTGACGAACTGTATGGCCTAGGCAAGCCAAGGAGGACAGGTTACAGGGGATCCGTCGAATCCGCAGAAAAGATGTTTGGGTATGGGCCAAAGCGGACATCCTTCCAGTAAATCTCCATTTGAGACCCCCAGGAGTACTGCGTCCTGTCCGGGCCACCATGACGGGCGCCATCCCACGAATTCGGGAATCGCCCCCGGAACAGGCTTCGTGAGGTTTCAGAGCCCCGCAGAGTGGCGCAGGAGCGCCCCTGGGCCGTAGTATCCCCCGCTCGCAAGCGCCCGTAGCTCAGCTGGATAGAGCGTTCGCCTCCGGAGCGAAAGGTCACAGGTTCGAATCCTGTCGGGCGTACCATCCCCAACCCTAAGGGGGATAAGAACTTGCGGCTTCAGCGATCGACCTCGACCCCGAGCGCACCCGCCGCCGCAGTGTCGCGAAGGAGTTCCTCGGCCACGTAGGAGGCAGCCGCACCCTGCCCCCCGGCGTTCCAATGGATATCGGTTCCGCCGACGAAATATCGATCGGCGGGTCCGCTTGCCGCGAGCGCCGGCGTGACGTCGACCACCACGCCACCCGCGAGCCCTACGCACCCGACGAGAGCATCGACCAGCCGGGTCGGCTGGTGCCCTGGGAACCGCACCGGATCGACCCGAACGCCGAAGTCCTGGCACATGTCCACAGCCGACGGAACGACCACGAAGAGAACGGGCAAATGCCGCTCGTTCGCTTCCTTCACCATCCGCGACAGCACCCCCGTCATGAGATCGCGCTTGGCCGCGGCGAAACTCCCGGGGAGATCGGCTGCCACGTCGATGTCGTAGACGTCCTCGAAGAGCGAGACCACTTCGGGATCGCGGATCACGAGGTGCTCGCGCGCCTGGGCCTCGAGCGCCATCACGTAGAGACCCATCATCCCCGGCGGCAACGGCTCCATGGACTCGGGCAAGCGCCGAGCCGATTGCCAGAAGCGCCACAGTCGCACCAGTGCCGGCGCTTCGCTCGCGGATCGAAGCTCGTCGAATCGCTCCCGCATCCGCTCGCCGACCACCGGGGACTCGCGTATCAGTCCTTGCTCTCCATCGAGGCGAAACAGCTTGTTCCGCATCAGGTCTCCAAAGTCGTTGTGGGCGCAGAGAACGAAGACGACGAGGTCAGGGTCGATCGAATCGACGTCTCTTTCGAAGAGGAGCAGCGCTTGATCGGGTCCATAGCCAGAACGGCCTGCATTGACCATCTCGATCGACCCGGGCTCGCCGATGCGAGCCTCCAGTTCTCGTCCGAGCGTGCTTACGAACGTCCCCTCCAGGGGCACATTCTCTGCCATGACCAGGGAGTCCCCCAGCACGAGGATGCGCTTGTGGGATCCGGACGCCTCGAGGTCGCCGCCGCGGAATCCCTCCGCTCCCGTGGACACGAAGACGCGCGCTGCGTCCCCTTCCTTGACGAACGCTCGATCCATCGGCTGGATACGGGACGCGTCGGGAAGCGCATCGTACAGGAGCTCCGCGTCGAGCGCGTAGATGCGCCCTCCCACGGGGAAATACCGCCCGACGGCGACCTCGACGATCAGCAGAGCGACGACCGAGGCACCGATCAACACGAGGAGCTTGCGGAGTGCGATACCGGCCTGCGAAGCCCGACACCCGCGGGCCCATGGGCCTTCATGACGTGCGAGACTCAAATCCGGAACGCCTCGTCGAGCGTGACCATGGTTTCGCGTGAAAGCTCGAGTTCGGCCGCGGCCACGTTCGCCAGCACCTGCTCGCACCGCGTCGCGCCGGTGATTACACACGTGATCTCGGGACGGTTCAGGATCCACGCCAGGGCGAGCTGCGACGGCTCCACACCCAGCTCCCGGGCGACCCGGCTGAGCACGCGTAGCCTGACGCGCGTGGCGTCGTTCAGCTTCTCGTCGAGCCACTTCGTCTCGGCACCGCGACTGCCCTCGGGAACGCCGTCGTCGTACTTGCCCGTCAGCAGTCCGCCTGCCAGCGGACTCCACACCACGAGCCCCATGCCGAGTCGCGCGGCCTCTGGCAGCACCTCGGCCTCGATCGAGCGCTGGAGCAGGCTGTACTCGGGCTGCTCCACGAGCGGCGCGTAGTAGCCGCGACGATCGCAGAGATCATGGGCGGCCTGCAGAGACTCGGCGGGCCAGACGCTCGTACCCCAGTAGAGCACCTTCCCCTGATGCACCAGGTCGTCCATCGCGCGGACGGTTTCTTCGAGCGGCGTATCGGCGTCCGGGCGATGACAGAAGTAGAGGTCCAGGTAGTCGGTCTTCAGCCGCTTCAGCGAGGACTCCACGCTCTCGAAGATGTGCTTGCGCGAGAGGCCTCGGTCGTTGGGCCCATCCCCCATCCGCCCGAAGACCTTGCTCGAAAGAACGAGGTCGCTGCGCCGGTAGTCCGCGAGCACGTCCCCGATCACCGACTCGGCCGCTCCCTTCGAATAGACGTCCGCCAGGTCGACGAAATTGACCCCGGCGCCCACCGCGGTCTTGATGATCTCACGCGTTTCGGACGCGCCGACGCTCCCTCCGAAGGTCAGCCATCCTCCGATGGAAACGCTGCTGATGCGTAGGCCGGTACGGCCCATCCTGCGGTAGTTCATGTCAGGGGACCCCTGGGGAAAAGAGGCTCGGGGAGGGGGTGATTCGACGGCCAGGCGACGAGCGGAAGACCATACGGGGCATGGCCGCGCCGTGTTGCTACCCTTTGCCCCCCGCCAGCGATTCTTTTGCGGCAAGCGCCACGTGACCGACCCAGAGAAGACTCCGCCGGAGCCGCAGGCATCCGCCCGACCTGGTTCGAAGCCCTACCGGGTGAGTGACCGGCACGCCGCCGTCCGCCGCGCCAACCGGACGGAGACGGCCGAGGACTACGTGGAAGCCATCGCGGACCTCCTGGAACGTCGCGGCGAAGCCCGAGTGCGCGACCTCGCGGAGTGCTTCGGGATCAGCCACGTCACCGTGAGTCGCACGGTCGACCGACTGCAGCGCGACGGACTCGTCCGCACCGCCCCCTACCGCTCGATCGATCTGACCGCCGCGGGCGAAGCCATGGCCGCGGCCTCGAAGGCGCGCCACGCCATCGTTCTCCGGTTCCTCATGGCCGTGGGCGTCCCCCAACCCACCGCCGACCTCGACGCCGAGGGGATCGAGCACCACGTCGGACCCGACTCGCTCGCCGCCTTCCAGCGCTACGTGGACCAGGCGAAGGCCCCACCGGCCCCCACGGGTTCGAGGTCCGACGAACGCTTCCAGCACGTCCGCGCGGCCCATGCGATCGAGCTCGTGGAGGACTACGTCGAGGCGATCGGCGACCTCATTGCCGATCGAGGAGCGGCGCGTGTCGTGGATCTCGCCCACCACTTCGGCGTCAGCCACGTGACCGTCAGCCGCATGCTGGGCCGCCTCCAGCGCGACGGTTTCGTGGAGACCGCCCCTTACCGTCCCGTTCACCTCACCTCCCAGGGCCAGGGCCTCGCCGACCGAGCCCGGGAGCGCCACCGGATCGTCCTGGCCTTCCTCCAGTGGCTCGGCGTCTCCCCGAGGATGGCGGAACTCGACGCGGAAGGGGTGGAGCACCACGTCAGCCCTGTGACCCTTCAGATCTTCGCCGAGCTGTGCGGCTGCCGGCCCCCCCAGGACCCCAGCCCGCCCCAAACGTAAGGTAATCGTAAACACCTCCGTCGGGCGAGACTCCGTGGCTTACCGGCGCGGTCCTGGATATTGAAGGGGCTCCCATCCGTAGCCCATGCTACACTTCCTCCACGAGGATTCAGCCAGCACCAGCTCCCCCGATGAGCCCAGGAGTCCGGATCCCTCGCCCCATGCCACGCCATCTCCGCTCAGCCGCCGTCCACATCCTCGCTTGCCTCGTGCTTCTCGGCGCATGGAGTTGTCGTGATGGATCCGCCGCCTCTGCGACGGACTCTGGCGCGCGGGAGCCTGATAAGAAGGTCGTGGTCTGCACGACGACCATGATCGGTGACATCGTTCGCGCAGTCGCTGGTGGGACGGCCGAAGTGCACGTGCTCTTCGGACCGACCGTGGACCCGCACCTCTTCCGCGCCACCCGTGACGACGTCCAGCAGCTCATGGCCGCCGACCTCGTCTTCTACAACGGATTTGGCCTGGAGGGGTACCTCGAGCCGACCTTCCGCCGCGTCGCAGAGAGCGGGATCGACCTCGTGGCCGTGGCCGAGTCCATCTTGAAAGGGGACGAGGCGATGCAGGACGCGGGCGTCTCGGACCCGCACGTCTGGATGGACCCGCACCTCTGGGCGCGGACCGCGCCGCTCGTCGCCGAGGCCCTCGGGAGGCTCCTGCCGGATTCCGCCGGACTCCCGGGTCGCGCCGCCGATACGAACGCCCGCATCCTCGCCCTCGACTCCTTCGCGCGCGAAGCCATCGCCACGATCCCGGAGTCCGCTCGCACGCTCGTGACCGCCCACGACGCCTTCCGCTACTTCGGTCGCCGCTACGGCCTGCGCGTCGAAGGGATCCAGGGACTCTCGACCGCCAGCGAGGGCGGACTCCAGGCCCTCGAGTCACTCGTCGACCTCCTGGTGGACGAGAGGATCCCCGCCGTCTTCTTCGAGTCGACCGTGTCGGAACGGAACGTCAAGGCGTTGATCGAGGGTGCCGCTGCGCGTGGACACCGCGTCGTCCTGGGTGGAACCCTCCATTCGGACGCGCCCGGTTCCGCAGGAAACTACGAGGCGATGATGAAGCACAACATCTCCACGATCGCGACCGCGCTCCGCGGCGACTCCACTGCGACCGAGGCTCTCAAATGATCGCCCGCAGCAATCAGGCGGAGCCTTTCGCAGTCGAGAACCTGGTCGTCGCTTACCGCGCAGAGCCCGTCCTTTGGAACGTCACCTGGTCCGCCCGAGCGGGTGCCATGTCGGCGATCGTCGGCCCGAACGGCGCCGGTAAGTCGACGCTCCTGAACGCCGCGGTCGGCCTCGTGCCGATCGTCAGCGGCCGCGCCACGTTCTGGGGCGAGACGTTCAAGGACGCCCGCCACCGTATCGCCTACGTCCCCCAGCGAGAGTCCATCGACTGGGACTTCCCGATTACCGCCGCCCAGGTCGTCGAGATGGGCATCACCCACGGAGCAGCCTGGCTCGTCCCGGACTTCCTCCCCCGCTGGAGCCGCCGCCTGCTGGGCAAGGGCACCGCCCGGGCCGAATCGAAAACGCACGGGGCCCTCGAGCGCGTCGGGATGGCGGACTTCGCGCGCCGCCCCATCGGCGAACTCTCCGGCGGCCAGCAGCAGCGCGTCTTCCTCGCGCGCGCTCTCGCGCAGGAAGCGGAACTCTACCTGCTCGACGAACCCTTCGCGGGCGTCGACGTCGCCACCGAGGAGATCCTGACGAGCGAACTCCGCGCCCTGGCGCGCGCCGGCAAGACCGTCGTCGCCGTCCACCACGACCTCGAGGACGTCGCCGATCGCTTCGACGATGTGGCGGTCCTGCATCGGGAACTCGTCGCCAGCGGCCCCGCGAAAGCGACGCTGACCGAAGCCACCATCGTGCGCGCCTTCCGCCAGCCCCGCGCTCCACTCGCCCTCGATTCGACGGCGCACGGGTAGATGGCGCCCATGCCAAGCGCACTGCCCGTTGGCCTCACTTCCATGATCGGACCCGCTTCCACCGATGGAACCCTGGCACGCTGGTTCGAAGTCCTGACGCTCTCCGGCGGCTACAACACGAACGTGGTCCTGTTCGGCGTCGCGCTACTCGGGCTCGCCGCGGGCGCGGTGGGCTCCTTCGCGATGCTGAAGAAGCAGTCCCTCGTCGCCGACGCGTTCGCCCACGCCTCGCTCGTGGGCGTGGCGGTCGCGTTCCTCGTTCAGGCCTGGTTCCACTCATGGTCCGGATCGCCGGAAGCCGCCTTGGCCGGCGCGGCCCGGCCCGGCCCGGAGCGCAACATGGTCGTCCTGCTGGTGGGCGCAGGCATCGCCGGCGCGGCGGCCGTCGCCGCCATCGAGTTCCTGGTTCGAAAGACGCGCCTGCGCGCGGACACCGCGACCGCAGCGGTCTCCAGCGCGTCGTTCGGCGCCGGCATCGCCACCCTCTCCATCGCGCGTCGCGTGAGCGGCGCTGACCAGGCCGGGCTCGACTCGCTCATCTTCGGCGCAGCGTCTTCGATGACGCGCGCCGACGCGTATGCGATGGCGGCTCTCGCTCTGATCGCGGCGCTCTTCACGGCCGTGCTCTTCAAACCGCTCCGCGCGGTCGCTTTCAACGATCGCTTCGCGCGCACCTCGGGCCTTCCGGTCAACGCCATCGACATCGCGCTCGGAGCCCTCGTCGCAGCCGTCACGCTCGCGGGGATGCAAGCGGTCGGGATGCTGCTCGTCGTCGCGCTCCTGATCACCCCCTGCGCGACCGCGCGACTCTGGACGCGCGCCGTGGGCCCGCTCGTCGCCACCAGCGCCGCCCTCGGCGCGACGTGCGGCGTTCTGGGCGTCTCCCTCTCGCGCGTTTTGCCGTCCGTTCCGACGGGCGCCGTCGTCGTGCTGATCGCCGCGGCTGCCTTCGTCGTCAGCGCGCTGTTCGCGCCCGAACGCGGGCTGCTCGCCGGCCTCCGGCGCGAACGCCGGATGCGCGCCGCCGTGCTCGTTGCCCTTCGTGCACCCGGGGATCCCGGCGTAAACAGCGGGGGAGCGGAGCGATGATCCCGCCCCCGAGCGACTTTCTCGTGCTCGACGCCGCGCCCCTCGCGGCCGTCGTTCTCGCCGCGTTCACGCTGGCGCTTCTCGGGTCGTTCCTCGTGCTCCAGCGCCAGGCCATGATCGGCGACGCGATGGCCCACTCCGTTCTGCCGGGGCTCGTCATCGCCTTCGTGATCACCGGATCGCGCGCCCCCGCGCCCATGTTCATGGGAGCCCTCGGCGCTGCGCTGTTCGCGAGCCTCGCCATCGCGGCGCTCACGCGGTACGCGCGCGTCGAGCCCACGGCTGCCATCGGCGTCGTCTTCACGACGCTCTTCGCCCTCGGCGTGCTCCTCGTCGAAACCACCGGCGCGCGCAACGTGGACCTCGACCTCGACTGCGTCCTGAGCGGCCAGCTCGAGCTGCTCTTCTGGCCCATCGAGCGCGGCGCGTCTCCCTGGAGCGGGGAGTCCCTCGACCGGCTGCCGCAGCCGCTCCTGACCCTCGCCACCATGTGGGCGATGAGCGTCGGCGCGGTCCTCTTCGGATGGCGTCTCCTGCGCGCGACGCTGTTCGATCGGCCGTTCACCCAGGCGCGCGGGCTACGGCCGGGGCTCGTTCGCGGCGCGCTGCTCCTGCTCACGACCAGCACCGTCGTGGCGAGCTTCGAGGCGCTCGGCTCGATCCTGGTCATCGCGCTGCTGACGTGCCCGCCAGCGGCGGCGCGGCTCCTGACACGAACCCTCGGCGCATACGTGGCGCTCTCCGCCGTGCTGGGTGCCAGCGCGGGGCTTCTCGGCTACGCCTTCGCGACGCGCGGCGCCCCGATCCTGATCGGCGGTACGATCGATGCGAGCGGCAGCGTCGCCGCGGCGGCCGGCCTGATCCTGGCTGCGACGGCCATGGTCACGGTGCTTCGCCGACCGGTTGCCTCACCCACCGGCTGAGCCTCTTCCCTTCTTGCACCCCTCTCCGACGATGTGTGGACGCTACGCCCTGACGGTGGAACCCGATGTTCTCACGGCGCTCTTCGCGCTGAAGGCGCTGACCGAGTACGACAGACGCTACAACCTCGCGCCGAGCCAGGAAGCGCCGGTCATCGTGCGCGATGGTGCGTCGGAAGAGCACGTGGCGCGAACCATGCGCTGGGGCCTCGTTCCGTCCTGGTCGAAGGACAGCAAGATCGCCTACAAGACGATCAACGCGCGCTCGGAGACCGCGGCCGTGAAGCCGTCGTTTCGATCGGCGTTCAAGCGCCGCCGGTGCCTCGTCCCAGCGAGCTGGTTCTACGAATGGAAGCGCGACGGCAAGGAGAAGATCCCCTATCGGATCCGCCGCGTCGACGGTGATCCGCTCGCGTTCGCGGGGCTGTGGGAGGAATGGAACGGCAGCGGCACCGAGGCGGCGCGCACCACGTTCACGATCCTCACGACGTCCGCGAGCGACGACCTCGCGGACCTGCACGACCGGATGCCCTGCATCGTGGAGCGCCCGGACTTCGACCGCTGGCTCACGCCCGAGATCGAGGACGAGGAGGCCACCGCGCGGCTGCTCGGCCCGGCGCCGGCGGGAACCCTCGTGACGGACAGGGTCAGCACGCGCGTGAACAACGTCCGCAACGAAGGCCCGGAACTCCTCACGCCAGACACGATGTTCTGAGCATCGTTTCCGGTCGCGGCCGCCCCACCACGGATCAGTCGAGTCCGGCGGGCGACCAGGTCACGCGCGCCTTCTCGCCGCGACCCTGGGGGAACCTCGGCTTCGTGCGCTCGGCCGGCCCCTGCAGCATCCGCAGCGCCTCGGTGAGGTCCGCCTCGGCCACGGGACGCACCTTCTCCAGCTGGGCGTAGTGAATCCGTCGTCCGTCCTGGATCCAGCGATTCTCGAAGGCGGTGATGAAGCCCAGCGACTCGGCGATCTCCTCGTCGAAGAGTTCGTGGCGCTCCGCGTGGACGTTCGCGGTCTTGCCCACGACCTCCATGCCCGCCTCCGCTGCGTGCTCCAGCGTGCGCTCGTAGAGGTCCTCGCTGTCCGTCTTGACGTGGACGCGGCCGCCTTCCCGGAGCATCGACTGATAGAGGCGCAGGTAGTACGCCGACGTGAGCCGCTTGGTGCCGCGCTTGTCGCCCTCTTGAGGATCCGAGAACGTCAGCCAGATCTCGCTGACCTCGTCGGGGCCGAAGAAGCGGTCGAGCCACTGGATCCGCGTGCGCAGGAACTGGATGTTCGTTGGACCCGCCTGCTCGGCCTGGCTCGCGCCTCGGTGGAAACGATGGCTCTTGACGTCGACGCCGATGAAGTTCCGATCGGGGAAACGGCGCGCGAGGTCGACCGCGAACAGACCCTGGCCGCAGCCGAGTTCGAGCGTGATCGGGTGATCGTTCCCGAACACCTTCGCGCCCCACTCCCCCTTCATGTAGGTCGCTCCATCCGAGACGATCGCGTCCCGGTCCGGCTCATGCACGCGCTCCATCTCGTGGTTCAGGGCCCACTTGTCGCGCTTGTTCAGTCGTCTCGCCATGGGCAGAGTCTAGCGTCGACGGCGCGGGGTCGTGCTGGCGGATCGGCGGAAGAGCGAGGGGGCCATGAAGCGGACTGGATCGAGGTCGAGTAGTGTGACTGGCATGAGCCACGCTCGAATTCTCGCGGCCCCTCTCTTTCTCTGTCCGCTTCTCTTCCTGGGACTGACCGAAGTTGCCGCGGCCTCGGAGGGCCCCCCCGGGACGGTCATTCACCATGAACCGGCCAAGGACAGGCGCTATATCGGGTCGCCCTCCCTGTGCGTCTTGCCGAACGGAGACTACCTGGCGTCCCACGATTTCTTCGGGCCGAACAGCCGCGAGCACGAACGCCCGACGGGGCGGCTCTACCGCTCGCGCGACCGAGGCAAAACGTGGAAGCCCATCGAGGAGTTCGAGGGCTTCTTCTGGACGGGGCTGTTCGTCCACCAGCGCCAGGTCTATGCGCTCGGCACGGACCGCCATCATGGGCGGCTCGTGATCCGTCGATCGCACAACAACGCGGTGTCCTGGACCGACGCCGTCGTGCTGGCCGACGGTGAGTGGGCGACGGCGCCGATGCCGGTGATCGAGCATGAGGGTCGGCTCTGGAGGGCCGTCGAGGACGCGCACACCGGCGAGCGCTGGGGCGAGCGCTATCGGGCGCGCATGATGTCCGCGCCGATCGATGCGGATCTCATGAGCCCGGGGTCCTGGACGTTCTCGAATGCTCTGGCCTCGGATGCCGATTGGCTCGGCGGCAAGTGCAAGGGCTGGCTCGAGGGCAACGCGGTGGTGACGCCTGAAGGCGAGATCGTCAACGTGCTGCGCGTGGCGACACCGGGTCTTCCCGAGAAGGCGGCCATCGTGAGGCTCAGCTCCGACGGGGCCACGGCGACCTTCGATCCCGATCATGGTTTCATCGACCTGCCGGGGGCCTCCAAGAAGTTCACCGTTCGCCAGGATCCCGACGGCGGGGGCTACTGGACGCTCGCCAACTTCATTCCTGAACGTCACGCCGGCCAGCAGAGTCCAGCGAGCCTGCGCAACACGCTCGCGCTGTTGCACTCCGAGGACCTCGCCAACTGGACCGTGCGGACGATCTTGCTCTATCACCCGGACACGGCGCGCCACGGCCTTCAGTATGCGGATTGGCAGTTCGATGGCGACGATCTGATCGCCGCGGTCCGCACCGCCCATGACGAAGACAGCGGCGACGAGGAGGGCGCCGACGCCCACAACGCCCACGACGCGAACTACCTGACGTTCCATCGCTGGAAGGACTTCCGCGAGCTCCAGCGCTCGGACGACATCCCGATGCCGGAGCTTCCGAACGAGGTTTTCCACGAAACCCGCTCGCTTCGCCTCGCGGGTCCGTCGTTCGAACTGGGCAGGCTGGCGGATGAGGAGAAGGCTTTCTCGAACCGGAAGTACGTGCTCGAAGGCGTCCCCATCCCGCTGACGTGGAGGACGTTCACGCGCCTGCCGGGCGGCGCCCGAACCAGCATCGAGGTCAAGGCGAAGCGCACGAGCAAGCTGACGATCGCCACCGCGGTGAACCAGGAGCCCGTCGACATGGACGGATGGGAGCGGACGCCGCTGGAGTTCTCCTACACCGACCGCGGGCGCACGAAATTGGTGGTCTTCGAGCGCACTCTTCCGAAGGGAAAGACGCTGCGCCTGCCGCGCGGCAACTGGACGGGGTCGATGCTGATCTTCGAAGAGGACTGACGCTGTGGCATGAGCGGTGGCACCGAACCGGTGGTACCGAACCCGACCGAAACGCCGTTCAGATCATTGGAAGAGGATTGGCGGTACCGAACCCGACCCAAAGCCGCCACGTTTCCGATCGAAGGGGGACCCTTCGAACGGAAACGTGGCGGCTTTGGGTCGGGTTCGGTACCGCCAGGTTTAGGTACCGCCGGGCTGATCAGCGGAAGAGCGAGGGGACGGTGAGGAGGCGCGTCTCTCCGCTGTTGTCGTCCACGCCGTCGTTGTCGTTCACGATCAGGGTGTCCCCATTCGTGAGGATCGTCATCCCTTCGATCTTCTCCGGGATGGCGCCTGCGAAGGGGGCGAAGGCACCGTCCGCGAGAAGGTCGCTCTCCAGGGTCTTCGTCAGCGTCGGCGGGACGCCTTGGTCCGCGGCCACGAACGTGACGCCCGTGAGGTCGACGGAGTAGACGCGCTTGATCGCCGCGTCGGGGCCGCCCTGGTCGTCGCGCTCCAGGATCGCGAGGACGCCGGGCGCCACTTCGGAGAGATCCGACAGGCCGACCCAGCCGCCCGCGGGTGACGCCGGAGCGTCGAGCGGGTAGAGCGCAAAGGTCCAGGCGCCGGTCGAGGGGTTGAAGCGGCCGAGTCGAGCGCGGTCGCTCGCGTCACCGACACCCTGCCACGCGCGCTGGATGACGACGTAGATCAGTCCGTCGGAGGCGACCGTGACTCCCTCGAGACCGAAGCGCTGCTGCTCGCGCGCCAGCTCGAACGGAAGCGCGATCACCCGGTCGATCCCGTAGGAATCGCCCGCCGCGCTGCGCACGACCTTCAGGAGAAGGTTCGGCGACTCGAACGGGCGTGAACTAGGGTTGCTGGACCCGCCGCTCAGGTTGCCCGCGCCTTCGGAAACCACCCAGAGGACCTCCCCTGCGACCGGCGTTGCCGGGTCGGCGGCCACGCCTTCGAGGTCGAGGTTCACCGTGAGGTCCGCGTTGACGAGGTCGCCGATCACGAATTCGTCCGTGCCCGGGTACGAAAACTTGATGCGACGGAGCGCGTTGCCGAGTACACCGTTCGAGTCGACGATCGGAAGGGACTCGACGAGGCTCGCCGGCGCCTGGGAGCGATCGATCGTATGGATACTGGAGCGCTTGTAGTAGCTGTCCGACACGGCGTAGAGAATCGCGTCGTTGCCGGGCTGGGCGGTCAGCCCCGAGAGCGCGCCCCACGGAATCGGGACGCCGGTGGTCGGGGCCGAGATCGACTGAATCGAGGGGTAGCTCCCACCGCCGGTCCGTTCGTAGATCATCAGGGAAGAGCGGATCTTGTCGCCGCGCGAGTCTTCTTCGGACGCGACCACGAAGAGGTCCCGCGAAGGAATCGCCAGGAGACCTTCCGGCCCAACGCCCGTCGGAAGGACCTGAACGAGGCGCGGTTCGGCGGCCAGTCCGAACGGGCCGGTGCCCTCGAGCGCGTAGACGAGCACGATGCTCGCGCGCTCACAGCCGATGAACATGTACGTTCCGTCCGCGTAGGTCGCGGACGTCACGCCCTCGGGCTCGGTGCCCTTGTTCTCGGAGCGCGACTCGGGGTAGTGGCCGAGGCTCGCGGCGATGTGCTCGACGGAGTTCTCGCTTTCAAAGATCGTGCCGCCGAAGGGCTGCCAGGTCGTGAAACCGCGGCTTCCGCCGAAGAGGTCACCTTCGTCCGCCGTCGCCAGCGTGAAGGGCGTCAGCCACGTGATGGCATCGGGTTCGCGCGGGATGCCGGCCAGCGAAGCCGTCTGCTGGATCTGGTCGTTCTCGTTCGTGTCGATGTCCGTGAGGTCCACCGTGCCGCAGGGGAAGTCGATCAGCACCTCGCCGGAGCCCAGCGCCACGAGCGCGATGTGGTTGTTCTCCTGCATCGTCACCGCGGCGACGTTGAAGACGTTGATCGCGACGAACTCGGGCTCCGGGTCGTCCGGGTAGAGGTCCGGGACGCCCACGAGATCGACCTGGCGCGTCGACCACTGGAGCGGATCGTTGCCCACGAGGTCGACGATCACGAGGTAGCCCGCGGGGGCCTGGGGCGGCTCGCCGTTACCGAGGTCCTCGTCGCGCTCGTTCTCGATCGCGACCGCGGCGTACTGGCCGTCGGGGCTGACCGCGACGGAGTCGGGCTGACCGCCGAGCGGGAGCGTGTGAACGATCTGCTGCGTCGCGATGTCGATGATGACGAGGTCGCCAGAGGTGTGAATGAAGTCGGCGCTCGTGTTGACGGCGACGAGCGCGTAGGCGCCGCGAACGGCGACCGAGGTGGGCTCGCCACCGAGGGCGAGGAGGCCCGCGGGCTGCGGGTCGCTCGGATCCGCGATGTTCACGAAGCCGAGGGCGTCCTCGGCGCTGGACGTGTAGAGGAGCGTCATGCCGTCTTCGCTGGCGGCGACGATCTCCGCGACCGCCTCGTTGTCCACCGACGAGTTCTCGAAGGCGTAGAAGGTCGAGACGCGCTCGAAGGGACCCTGGGAGATTCCCTGAAGGGGAGAGGAGGCAGCCGCTGCGGAGAGGGAGAGCGTGGCTGCGCCGAGCAGTGCGTAGCTCGGTAGCTTTTGGTGGAGTGCTTTCATGGCGCGGAGAGAAGGCACAACCTTCGTTGGCGTTTGCCTGCGAAACGATCAAGCCGCGTTCAACCGATGTTCCCTGATGGGACTTTGAAGTTGGCTTGATCCTCGCGACCCGGGACCGAGAACGGTCCGTTACGCTGGCGCGATGCCCGCCCACGACCGAACGAACGAAGAGCGCCAGACCCGACTCCAGGAGCGCAAGGCGCTCCGCCGAATCGAACGATCTCGCCTCGGCGTTGCCTGCGGCTGCATCGCGATCGCGACCGCGCCGCTCACGATCTTCTTGACGAGGCACAGCATCGCCGCGATCCAGAAGACCTACGGGGTGCACACGCGCCCCGGCGGTCTCGGCGGCGATCTCTCGCCGCTGCTCCTGACCTACCTCATCGGCGCAGGGCTCGCCCTGGGCGGCATCGGGCTCCTCGCGCCCAGGTCATGGGGCTGGTGGCTCACCGCGGCCGCGGCCGCGCTCGGCCCCTTCGATCTCTTCCGCATCTACCGAAGCCTCTTCGCGACCATCAACTTCGACCACCCCGACGTTGATCGCGTCCTCCGAAACCTCGGCGTCTTCACTGGCATCCCGATGATGTTCTACGGCGCAGTCCTCGCGCTCCTCTTCGTGCGCAGCGTGCGGCAGACCTACCGGATCGGCTCCTGAGCGTGCGAAGCCGCACTCAGGAGACCTCGCCTGTCGCCTCCGTCGCGAGACCCTATGATGGAATGGGATTTGCCTTCCCGGCGATGCCTCTCCTTCCCGGACCCTTTCCCTCGCTCTTCGCACCATGCTCGTTCTTGCCCTCGCGACCAGTTGCCTGGCCACCCCCGACCTCGAACACTTCCGGGAGATCACCGCGGCTCTTCCTGGAGCTTCTCTCGTCGCCCACGGAGACCTGAACGGCGACGGGCTCGCCGACCTGGTCTGCGCGTCATCGCGGACCCGCAGCATCGTCTGGTTCGCGGGCGGTCCGAATGGCCCTTCGACCGAAATGCGAGTCGCCGGCATCGTTTCCGGCCTTCTGCGCGGGATCGCGGTGGGCGACATCGACGGGGACGGTTACGACGAGATCGTCGTGACGAACGAGAGCGGGAGCGACGCGAACCTGCTCTGGAACGACGGCACAGGAGAGTTCGACGTGACGCTCCTCGCGGAGAACCAGTTCGATCTCGGGTCCGAGATCTACGTCGTCGATTTCGACCTCGACGGAGATCGCGATGTGATCGTGATGCGCGCCAGCGGTAGCCCGAGTTCCACGGGACCGCTCCTCTTCGAGAACCTCGGAAGCGGCGTGCTCGCGCTCCCGGCCATTCTTCTCGGCCTTGCCACCCCCTTCTCCGATCTGGCGCTCTTCGACATCGATGGAGATGGCCTCCAGGACGCGGTGCTCGGCGGGGCGGGCGGCCGCATCGACTGGTACCGGAACTCCGGGGGCGCGGGTGCCTGGACGCGCAACAGCATCGAGAACCAGCCGTTCCTTCGCGTCAGGGACCTCAAGGCCGTCGACCTCGACGGAGACGGCGACCTCGACCTCGCCATGGCCGCACGAACCTTCGGCGAGTTCAGGTTCTACGAGAACCTCGGCGGCGGCGCGTTCGGACCTCGCATCGACGCGGGAATGAATGCAGGGCTACTCGCAAAGATCGAGCCCATTGACGCGGACCTCGATGGCGACCTCGATCTGATCGCGACCACCGACGGCGCAGCAGCGCCTCGCTGGATCGAGAACCTCGGCAGCTTTCAGTTCCTCGATCGCGGGCCGTTCGTGGGCGGCGGCGGCCTCGACGCTCCCGACATCGACTTTTCGGACCTCAACGCGGACGGGCGGCCCGACGTCCTCGTCGTCGGCGACGGTGACACGGTGGACTGGGTCCCGGGGGCGCCGCTTTCGCCCGCGGGCCTGGCCTTCGAAAGCGCGACGCGGCCGATCCTGCGCCCCGTGCCCGAGGCCATCGAATCCGTGGTCCTCGACGTGGACCTCGACGGCGTGCGCGACGTGATCACGGCCTCGCCGGAGAGCGGGGTGTACCTGGCCCGGGGCCTCGGTGCCGATCGATTCCGCGCGCCCGAGCGATCCCTTCCGTCGATCCAGGCGGCGAGCAGCCTGCGCGCCGCGGATCTCGATCGGAACGGCGCAGTGGATCTCCTCCTCGGCACGCCTTCCGGCGAGGTCTGGTGGGTTCCCACGGGCGCCACCGGAGGCCTCGGAGCGCCGCAGCTCATCGGTTCGGGCACAGGGCCCCTCGGCGTGGCTCCCCAGGCCATCGACTTCGACAGCGACGGCGACCTCGACGTTCTGTTTGCCGGCGCCCTCAGCCCGGACGTGATCGTCCATGAGCAGCTCGCGCCAGGCACGTTTGCGCCCGGCCGCCCGCTCATCAGCACCACCCTCTACGCCCAGGGATTGATCGCCGAGGACTTCGACCTCGACGGCGTCCTGGACCTGATCGCGCTGGATCGTCAGCCGATGGGTTTTCTCTTCGAGCAGTATCGCGGACTCGGCGCAGGCTCGTTCGCGGCGCCCCTCACCGTGCTTTCGACGGCCAACGTCATGGGCCTCGAAGCCAGGGACGTCAACGACGATGGAGCCGCCGATCTGGTCTGGGTTCAGCCCGGGCCGAAGCTCATCCGAAGGGCCCTGAACACCGGCGCCGGCATCTTCGGCGCGACGGAGGACCTCGGGACGTTCCTCGACCTGCCCGATGCCGTCGGCGCGGGCCCGGCGGGCCCTTCCGGCGAGGCGACCCTCGTCGTCTATCACCGGCCCAACAACCGCGTCATGGGAACGCTCGAGTGGTTCGCCATCGACGGCCCCGCGGCGATCAGCCTCCAGCGAACGGACCTGCGGCTGAGCGAAGTGGCGAGCGTGTCCCTCGATGATGTGAACGGCGACGGCGATCTGGACGTACTCGTGAGCGCGTCGGCCCATGGGCAAGTCGGCTGGCAGGAGAACGGCGCGATCGGCGAACTCGGGTCCCGCGAGTGCTCGCCCGCGGTGCCGAACTCGACCGGGCGGCCCGCGACCCTGCGGATCGTCGGCAGCGGCACGGCCGCGACGGATTCCCTGACCCTCGAAAGCCTCGACCTTCCCGCAGGCGCGACGACGCTCTTCCTGGCAAGCCGTCAGCCGGGCCTCGTGGTCGGCCCGGGCGGGAGCCAGGGCACGCTCTGCCTCGGCGGCGCGATCGGTCGCTTCGCAGCCCCCGGCCAGATCGGGATGGCGACAGCCAACGGTTTTGCGACGCTCGGTATCGACCTGCAGAACCTGCCGCAACCAACCGGAGCGGTGGCCGCGATGAGCGGTGAGACCTGGCGCTTCCAGGCGTGGTACCGAGACATCTCGATCGGATTGGGCACCTCGAACTTCACGGACGCAGCCGCTGTGCTGATTCGGTGAACAAGCGCCTGGAGCCGGAAGAGACGAATCAGCCGCTAAGCACGCGGTGAAGAAGTCACCATGCCGCGAGAACCTGCGCTGAAGGAGGATCGTCTCTGCTGGGGTTATTGGCCTCGACCATTACCCTCATTCGACCAGACATGAACATCTCCGTCATCGGCGCCCACGGCTCCATCGCTCGCTCCCTCACCCATCTCCTCAAGAAGCAAGGGCACGAAGTCCGCGGCCTCGTCCGCAAGGAATCGCAGTTCGACGACGTGCGCTCCGATGGAGCAGAGCCCGTGCTTTGCGATATCGAATCCGTGGGACCGGAGGATCTGGACACCGCTCTGGCGAAGAGCGATGTCGTCGTCTTCGCCGCAGGCGCCGGCCCCGGCAGCGGCGTGGAGCGCAAGCATTCCGTCGACCGCGATGGAGCGATCAAGTCCGTGGACTCTGCCGTACGAATCGGCGCAGACCGATTCTTGATCATCAGTTCGATGGGTGCGGACAGCCCGCCGTCCGACGACGACAGTTTCAGCGTCTACCTGCGGGCCAAGGCTGCGGCCGACGATGCAGCCCGTTCGGCGAAGATCGCGTCGACGATCATCCGCCCGGGCAAGCTAACGGATGAGGAGCCCACTGGAAGGGTCCGGGCCTCAAGCTCCGTGGAGCGGGGCGAGATCCCCCGCCGAGACGTGGCCGCGGTCCTGGCCGACCTGATCGACGGGAATAAGGGTCGCGAGCAGACGTTCGAGCTGATCTCCGGCACCACGCCGATTCCGGAAGCCCTTCAGGCCTCTTGAAGGACTAGGGCACGTCGAGAGAAGGGAAGGGTGGAGGGGGACACGCCGGACAGGCCGGCCTCCACCAGCGGGAGAACTGCGGTGCCGCCGGCGAATCCACAGGGGCTCGTCGAAAAACCTGTCTCGATCGGAAATTCCGGCTCCGGCCCGGCATGGGGTAGCGCGACGGGAGCCGCCGAGTGCCCAGGACCGATGTGCTAGACTCCTGGCCTCATTTGCGGCCTGGCACCGCCTCTCCCCTCCCCGTCGGGCCCTCTCCGGGCCGTGTTCGGGCACCACCCACCGCGGCTCAGCTGGCAGCGGTTCGAATTCGACGCTCATGAAGCTGGCATCCTGGGTGGCGGACGTTTCCGTCCGCCGTCGCAAACTCGTCGTGGGAGTGACCCTGCTCCTGACGCTGGCGGTCGGCCTACTCGCCGCCCTCCCGTCGATCTGGCCGGACAGCTTCCCGGCCCTCCACGGGGTCAAGGTGGACACCGACCCCGAGAACATGCTCTCGGCGGACGAGCCCTCCCGCGTCTTCCACGACGAGGTGCGCCAGCGATTCCAGCTGAACGACATCGTGGTCGTCGGCGTCGTGGACGACTCCAACGCCGAGGGCGTTTTCCATCCCGATGCCCTCGCCCACGTGCACGACCTCGCGGAGTTCGCGAAGACCCTGCGCTGGAAGGACAAGAACGGCGAGGACGCAGGCGTCGTGGAGGTGGACGTGCTCGCGCCGTCGACCGTGGACGACATCTCCCAGGGCGGACTCGGCTCCGTCCGCTTCGAGTGGCTCATGCCCGTGCCGCCGAAGACCGCCGAGGAGGCCATCGCCGTGCGCGAGCGCGCCCAGAGGATCCCGTTCCTGAACGGCACACTCGTCAGCGAGGACGGGCGCGCGCTCGCGCTCTACCTGCCGCTGACGGCCAAGGACCTCAGCTACCGGGTCGGGGCGGCGCTGAAGGAGCGCATCGCCACCTACGGCGGCACCGAGCAATACCACATCACCGGCCTCCCGATCGCCGAGGATACCTTCGGCGTCGAGATGTTCATTCAGATGGCTATCTCGGCTCCGATCGCGATGGTGGTGATCTTCCTCCTGATGCTCTGGTTCTTCAGGCGGATGGCGCTCGTGGCAGGCCCGATGATCATCGCGATGATCTCCGTGATCCTGACCATGGGCGCGCTCATCGCCACCGGCAACCCGGTGCACATCATGAGCAGCATGATCCCGATCTTCATCATGCCGATCGCGGTGCTCGACTCCGTCCACGTGCTGAGCGAGTTCTTCGACCGCTACCGTGAGACCGGCGATCGGACGGCCACGATTCGCACGGTGATGGACGAGCTCTTCGCGCCCATGCTCTACACGTCGCTGACGTCGGCGGCGGGCTTCCTGTCGCTCGCGCTGACGCCGATCCCTCCGGTCCGGGTGTTCGGGATCTTCGTGGCGATGGGCATCATCGTCGCGTGGCTCCTGACCATCCTGTTCATCCCCGCGTACGTGGCGTTCCTGCCCGAGAAGACCTTCGAGGACTTCGGCGCGAGCCACGCAGAGGGCGAAGCCTCCGCGCTCTCCCGCGCGCTTCGACGCATGGCGCCGCGCGTGAACGGCGCGTCGAAGCCCATCCTCGCGCTTTCGCTGGTCCTGCTCGCCGTGGCAGGCTGGGGCATCTCGCGGATCGTCATCAACGACAACCCGGTCAAGTGGTTCTCCCCCGACCACGAGATCCGCGTGGCCGACGACGTGCTCAACTCCCACTTCGGCGGCACGTACATGGCGTACCTGGCGCTCGATGCGCCGAAGACCACCTGGGATCCGGCAGCCTTCGTGGCGTCGGTCAGCGCGCGCCTGCTGGACAAGAAGACGAGCCTGGACGCCGAAGGGCTGCCCGAGATCACCTCGGCCTTCACCGCGGCGGAGAACGAACTTCGCCCCATGGCCGAGGCGGCGACCGACGCGACCGGAGCGCTGGCTTCCCTCGAGAAGCTCGCCAGCGACCGCGCCGATGCCGCGGATAGCGACGACGTGGCCGAATCGTGGGACGAAGTCCGCAGCGTTCTCTCCGCCGAGCGCCAGTCGAGCGACGTCTTCAAGGACCCCGAGGTCCTGCGCTGGATGAGTCGACTCCAGGCCCATTTCGTGGAGAGCGGCAAGGTCGGCAAGAGCTCTTCCCTCGCCGACATCGTGAAGACGGTGCACCGCGAGCTGTTCCTCGGCGAAGACGACCAGTACCGCATCCCCGACACCAGCGCGGCCGTCGCCCAGTGCCTCCTGACCTACCAGAGCAGCCACCGCCCCGACGACCTCTGGCACTTCGTCACGCCCGATTTCCGCGAGGCGAGCCTCTGGCTGCAGCTCACGAGCGGCGACAACCGCGACATGGTCGCGGTGCACGAGGCCCTCGATGAGTTCATGGACGAGGAGCCGCCGCCGGGCGGCCTCGAGCCGCACTGGTTCGGCCTGACGCACATCAACGTCGTCTGGCAGGACAAGATGGTGGCCGGGATGCTCAAGTCCCTCGGCGGCGCGTTCGTCGTCGTGCTGCTCCTGATGGTCGTTCTGTTCCGGTCCCTGGCCTGGGGGCTTCTGGCCATGGTGCCGCTAACGCTCACGATCGCGCTCGTCTACGGCGCGGTCGGCCTCATGGGGAAACCCTACGACATGCCCGTGGCCGTTCTCTCGTCGCTGGCTCTCGGGCTGGCGATCGACTTCGCGATCCACTTCCTCGCCCGCGCTCGACGTGAAGTGGAGCGCCAGGGTTCATGGGCAGCCGCGCTACCCGTGATGTTCGACGAACCGGCGCGAGCGATCTCGCGCAACGCCATCGTCATCGCCGTCGGCTTCCTCCCGCTTCTCTTCGCGCCGCTGGTTCCCTACCAGACCGTCGGCGTGCTTCTCGCGGCGATCCTCGGTATCTCCGGGGTGGCGACGCTCCTGCTCCTCCCCGCGCTCCTCGGCACGTTCGAGCGCGTGCTCTTCCGCTCACGCGCGGCTCGCTGATTCCAGCAAGTCACCCACTGCAAAGGCTCTACCATGACTACACGCAATCGACCCCTTTGGATCTGGGCCCTCGGGCTCACCGCTGCGGCGACCACTCTTGCCCAGGCGGTTCCACGGACAGCGCACCAGGCGGCGGGCCAATCAGCGGCCCAATCGGCGGGCCAGTCCACCGCCAAGGAAGAACCGAAGACCGCCGAGGACGTGATCGCCGCCGCCAACCGCGTCTGCTACTACCAGGGCAACGATCGCAGCGCCCAGGTCGTGATGGAGATCGTCGACGCCCAGGGGCGAACGCGGACCCGTGAAATGACGATCCTGCGCCGCAACACGGAGCGCGCAGAAGGCGCGGCTGGCGAACTCAGCGACGTGGAGTGCTGCGCGAGCGAGCAGAGCTTCTACGTTCGGTTCCAGCACCCCGCGGACGTCGACAAGACGACGTTCATGGTGCACAAGAAGCCGGGCGCGGACGACGATCGCTGGCTCTACCTGCCCGCCCTCGACATGGTGAAGCGCGTCTCCTCGGCGGACAAGCGCAGCAGCTTCGTCGGCTCGCATTTCTACTACGAGGACGTCTCGGGCCGTCACCTCGATGCGGACGAGCGCACGCTCGTCGATACGACGGAGAACTACTGGGTGGTCGACTCCAAGCCCAAGAACCCGACCTCGGTCGAGTTCGCCTCGTATCGAATGTGGATCCACCGCGGCAGCTCGGTCGTCACGAAGATGGAGTACAAGGACGCGAGCGGCGAGACCTATCGCACGTACGAGGTCCTCGGCGTCGACGAGATCCAGGGACGCAAGACGGTCGTCAAGGCCAAGATGACGGACCTGCGCACCAAGGGCTCCACGACGGTGACCTACAAGGACGTGAAGTACGATATCGGGCTCCCCGAGGACCTCTTCACCGAGCGCTACCTTCGCCGCGCGCCGCGCGAGTTCGTGAAGTGAGCGGATGCCGATGACGATCGTTACAAGAACGCGGCTTCTCTCCCTGGCCGTCGCGCCAGCGCTCGTGTCGGGCCTCATGCGGGAGGCCGCCGCGCAGGAGCCGCCGCTCCCGCCGGGTCTCGGCGGAGAGTCGAAGAAGCAAAGTGAGCCGAGCCTGCCGCCTGGACTCGGCGGCACGAGCCGCCTCGGTGACGAGCCAGGGCTGCCGCCGGGTCTCGAGCCCAGCGAACCCTCTTTGCCTCCCGGGCTCGACGGAGGTAGCGAGGACGTCATCGGCGTGGAGACGGTCGGGCAAACGGGCCTGCTTTCGTTCGCAGCCGATCACGGGATCAAGGGCTTCCTCGAAGGCCGCTTCGGAACGCGTACCCAGCGCGACCCCCACGAGCGAACCGCGTCCATCGCGGAAATGCGTCTGCGACTGGAGGCGGAGCGGCAGGCGGGCAGCGTCTTCCTTCGCGGTGCCACGGACCTCATCGTCGATCCGCTCTTCGATAGCTGGGCGCCCGACCTCGAGTCCGGCCAGGGGTTCGTCGACCTTCGCGAGGCCTACGCGTCGTTCTCGCCGCTCCCATGGCTGGACGTGAAGGCGGGCCGCCAGGTCTTGACCTGGGGCACCGGGGATCTCCCGTTCATCAACGATCTCTTTCCCAAGGACTGGGTCTCTTTCTTCGTCGGGCGGGACGACGAGTACCTGAAGGCGCCGTCCGACGCGATCCGCGTCGGCATCTTTTCGGACGTGGCGAACGTGGACCTCGTGTACACGCCGCGCTTCGACGCCGACCGCTTCATCCGCGGCGATAGGATCTCGTACTACAATCCGCTGCTCGGTCGCCCGGCAGGCCGCGACGCGCCGCTCCAGACCGATCAGCCCGACGAGTGGATCGACGACTCCGAGTGGTCGGCGCGGATCTATCGAAACGTGGGCGGGTACGAACTCGCCGCCTACGGCTACCTCGGCTACTGGAAGAGCCCCTCCGGATTCGACCCCCTCAGCGGCCAGGCGCGTTTTCCGCGGCTCGCTGCCTACGGAGCCAGCGCGCGCACGCAGCTCGCGGGCGGCATCGCGAGCCTGGAGGTCGGCTACTACGATTCGCGCGAGGACGAGGGCGGTGACGACCCGTTCGTCGACAACTCCCAGACGCGCGTGCTCGTGGGCTTCGAGCGCGATCTGCCCGAGATCGCGCACTCCTTCTCGGTGGGCGCCCAGTACTACCTCGAGGCGATGTCGAATCACGACGAGTACGAGCGCACGCTGCCGAACGGGATTCCGCTGCGCGACGAGTACCGACACGTGATCATCCTGCGGGCGAGCAAGCTGCTCTTGGAGCAGCGAATGCGCGCCTCGATCTTCACGTACACGAGCCCCAGCGACCGGGATACCTACATCAAACCGAACGTGAGCTATACCATCGACGACAGCTGGACTCTGACGGTGGGCGCCAACATCTTTGCAGGCGCGGACGACTACACGTTCATCGGTCAGTTCGGCCCGAACACCAACGTCTTCGCGGCGCTGCGACTCAGCTTCTGAACGGCTCCATCAGAAGCTCAGCCGCATTCACTTGCGGGAATGAGAGACGTCGCGGAAGCTGGGGTCGATCCGTTTCTTTCCCCGCTTCAGAACCGCCACTCTCGGCGCGCCTTCCATGCTCCTCTCACTGTTACTGCTGACTGCCCCGTCACTCTCGTCTCCCCAGGTCTCGACGCTCTCGACGAATTGGCACTGGCGCAAAGATGATCAGGGAAACCGCGCGGCCGCCTACAGAGCATCCCCCACGGGGGACCCGAACGGCGCGATCGAGAACCGCTCGGTCGCTGGCAGCTGGTCGGCGCTCGGTCCTTTCGGTGGCGACATCTTCGACGTGGCGGCGTCGCCGCAATCAGGCTCGATCGTCCTCGCGGCCTCCGCGCCGTCGAACGGCGGCGGCGGTCTCTATCGGTCCGCGGACGGCGGCTCCACCTGGGACGAGGTGACCTCGCTCAGCGGCACCGCCTGCTACGACATCGAATTCACGATCGATGGCGTCGCGTACGTCGGCACCCTCGGCGGACTCATGACCAGCGCCGACGCGGGCGTGACCTGGACGCATCTGCCCTTCGGCTTCGGCGTGAACCAGCAGACCTTCGAGGTCACCGTCGACCCGCAGAATTCGCAGCGACTCTGGGTGGGCGTGGCCGATGCGCTGGGCAACCAGCTCGCCAACGTGGTCCGCTCCGACGACGGCGGCCAGAGCTGGGTCGACCTGACCCCTCCGAGCGTGGCCGGTCAATCCGTGCGCGCCATCGCCGTGGACCCGTCGAACTCCAATCGAGTCGTCATCGGGATCGGCGGCGGATTCAGCGGCGGCGGGGTCTGGACCACGACCGACGCGGGCGCCAGCTGGACCAATCGCAGCGCCGGCCTCCCCGGCAACCCGATGAACGACCTCGCGTTCGACGGTACGCGGCTTCTTGTCTGCGGCGGCCAGGCCTTCGGATCTCAGTTCGTCGGGCTCTATGAATCCACCAACTTCGGTGCGACCTGGACCGCGCTGCACGACGGCACCTGGCCGTCTCTGGTCCTCAACGATATCGAGCTAGGCGCCGTGGGCACGATCTTCGTCGCCAGCGGCGGCGCGGGTGTCTTCCGTTCGGTCGACGGCGGCACGACCTGGACCTTCGGCGTCGGTGGCACCAGCGGCTTCACCGTCAACGAGGTTTCGACCTTTCCCCAGTCCACCTCTGCGGTCCTGCTCGGCGCTACCTCCAACGCGGTCTGGCGCAGCACGAATGCAGGCAGCTCCTTTGCCCCATCGTCCGCCGGCATCGCCGCCCTCGACGTCTATTCGGTGGCGTCGAACCCGCTCAATCCCTTCGAACTCGCCATCGCCTTCCAGGGCCTGAACAACGGCGGCGTCTACACCACCACGGACGGCGGGTCGCGCTGGACGCTGGCGTCGCTCCCGGGCACGCGCTTCGAAGCGGTGGACTTCGCCCCGGACGGGACGCTCTACGCCATCTCGGACGGCCCGACGACCATTGCCCCCGAGGGCGTCTATCGGCGCGCAGGCGCCTGGACCTCGATCGGCCCTGACCAGGGCTCGGTCTTCGAGTCCGAGCTCTTCGCCATGGCGTTCAGCCAGTCCGACCCTGCCCTGATCCTGGCCGTGGGCTCCGACTTCGGCGTCGCAGGCTTCGAGCCGACGGTCTGGCGCACGACCGACCGAGGTGCGAGCTGGACCAAGACCTACGAGGGAGTCCAGCAGGATTTCTACGACGTGATCGACGTGGAGATCGTCCAGGACGGGACGAACCAGACCGCGCTCGCCAGCTATCGCGCCCTCGACGGTAGCCAGCTCGGCGGCGCGCTCCGCTCCACCGATGGGGGTATGACCTGGGCGGCTTCTGGCGCTGGACTCCCGGCAGTCATCCGGCCCGAGTCCATCTGTCCATCGGCCGCGAGCCCGAACCGGTTCTTCCTCGCGGACCAGGCCTCGGCCGGCGGCGTCTACGAAACCACGGACGCGGGGCTCAGCTGGCAGCCGACCGGCTTCAACGTCCCGACGGCGCGGATCGAGTCGAGCCCGGTCGACGGCAACGTGCTCTACATCACGACCAGCGCGGCGCCGCGCTTCCGCAAGTCGACGGACGGCGGAGCGACCTTTGGCGCCTACGGCACGGGGGCAGCCGACGCTGGCTTCGCCCGCGACCTCCACGTCAGCATCACAGGTGAAGAGCTGTTCGCGGCCACCACGAACGGCACCTGGTTCACCCTCGCGGGAGACACGCTCGGCGCGCCGTTCTGCGGCGCCGCCGTACCGAATTCCACGGGGCGCGTTTCCGATCTGAGTGCCCGCGGCTCCGACCTCGTCGCAGACAACAGCGTCCGCATCGACGTCCGGTGGCTGCCGCGCCAGAGCTTCGGCTACCTCCTCACGAGCCTCACCCAGGACCTCGTTCCCGGCGCCGGCGGCTCCCAGGGAACCCTCTGCCTCGGCGGCTCGGTCGGTCGCTACAGCCAGCAGGCCCAGCAGTCGGGCAGCGCCGGTGCGTTCTCCCTGTCCATCGACCTGACCGCGATCCCCCAGCCCACGGGCGCGGTCTCGGTCCTCGCCGGACAGACATGGAGCTTCCAGTGCTGGCACCGCGACGCGAACCCCGGCATCACGAGCAACTTCAGCAACGGCATCGCGATTCAGTTCCAGTAGACCGCAGGTTCGAGTGACGGAAGGCAAACTGGGGGCCACCACGAATCGTTCGGCCCCCACGCGCTCCCTGTTCGAAGCGCCCTTCGCTTGACTCTTCCTTTCGCCATCGGCCTGATGGGCGCGGCTCTCGCGGTCGCCTGGCCCCTGTTCCGCACGCGCACGCACATGCTGCTCGCGCAGTCAGGGGTCGCCTTGTTCTTCGGCGTCCACTACATTCTGGAGGGCGCGACGACCGGGGCGGCCATGAACGCGCTGGCGTTCGCGCAGGCGCTGATCGCGATTCCGCTCGGCGCCCGGCCAGGCTTCCGGAGGGCCTACCTGGCGACGCTCCCGCTGATCGCGGTCGCGCTGGCCGCGACCTGGTCCGGAGCCGCCTCGGTCTTTGCGGCCGTCGGCTTCGCGCTGATCAGCCTCGGCCGCTATCAGCTGACCGCTATTCGGTTCCGCGCGTTCCTGGCGCTCGCGGTCCCCTGCTGGATGCTGCACAACTGGACGGTGGGCTCCGTGCCCGGGCTGATCGCAGATACTTGCACGCTCCTCACGAGCGCATGGATGCTCCGCCTGGACTTCGTGGCGGCGCGCCGCCTCGCCGTGAGGGTGACGTGACCGCATTCGAGACCCCACCATGGGAATCGGAGGGAGCCCCAGTGGATCGAAGGGGTTCCCCTCAAGACACCTGGCACTCACCCTCGATAGGCCTCGTCGATGCCGCTGCTTCGCACGGGCGCCTGCGGCGATCATCGAAGTATTTTCCGACCGGAGCAGCAAGCGATGACGACCAAGATGGGCAGTGCCCTGATCGAAGGGATGACGGCGGACAAGAGAGGCCGGACGGCGGTACTGGAAGCCCGGATGCACCTCGGCGAGCACGTCCCTTCCCTCGCCGTGGCCTTCCTCTCGGAGGGCCCCGATATGGAGGTGGTGCTGCGCTCCATTCGCGCGGAGCTGGGGGATGTCCCGCTCGTCGGCTGCTCCAGCTCGGGCGAATTCACCGATAACAAGTGCGGGCTAGGGGGTGTTTCCCTCAGCCTGATCGCTTCGGACCGCATGGAGATCCGGATCGGCGTGGGTGACTCCTACGTGGATGACATCCAGGGCAGCGTCGACCGCGCGACCGCCGGATTCAAGGCGCGCTCGGATGAGGCCGCTCGCCCCGGATGGCGCGGCCGGACGCTCATGCTCTTCGTCGACGGTCTCGCTGGCAAGGCGGAGGATCTGGTCGACGAACTCATCGCGATCACCGGCATGCAGTACCAGCTGTTCGGCGGCGCCGCCGCGGATCAGGTTCGTTTCGAGAGGACCAGTGTCTTCCACGGAGAACGAGTCCTCTCCGGTGCCTTCGTCTGCGTCGAGATCCTGTCCGAGAAGCCCTTCGGCGTAGGCATGAGCCACGGTTGGGACAAGGCCGCCGGCCCTTTCCGCGTGACCGCATCGACCGGCAACCTGCTCCACGAAATCAACGGCATTCCCGCACGGGAACTCTACGCGGACTACGCCGTCGAGCAGGGCCTGGACACGTCGGACGAAACGATCTTCCTGATGCAGAACATCATCGGCATCGAGGATGGCGACAATACGAAGCTACGGGTTCCGCTGGCCGTCGAGGAAGATGGCACGCTGATCTGCTCGACCGACGTGCCGACGGGCGCCGTGGTCTACATCATGCGGAGCGACCTCGACCACGTGCTCGCCTGCACCGAGGAAGCGATCGAGCGCGCCTCCGAGGAAGATCCTTCCTGTTCGTACGCGGGGGCACTCCTCATCGGGTGCGTCGCGACACGCCTTCAGCTCGGCGACAGCTTCTCTTCGACGATCGCGCGCGCCGCCGAGAAAATGGGCACCGCACGAATCGGTGGCTGCGCGGCGTTCGGTCAGATCGCGAGGATCGGAGCCTCGTTCACGGGCCGCCAGAGCGCGGCCTCCGTCGTTTGCCTGATCCCGGAGTGAGAGCGCTTTGGCCTCTGGATCCAAGAGCCCCGGTCAGCGGGACGTCACCAGGCTCGCGCTCGACCTGATCGCTGGCACAGGGGACATCCGCGAACTCGCGCAAGAACTCATCGATGAGGTGGAAGGTTCGTGCCAGCTCTCGTGCCATCCATCGGGCGCGGCCCTCTACATGTGGGATCGCACCGTGAACGCGTGCTACGCGCTCAGCGCAGTCCCTCCGGCTATCAGCGGTTCCGCGCGCCGACGGATGGCCGAGGCACTGGAAGAGGCGTGGTCGGCGACCTCGGTCCCGGTGAGCGCTGACGTCTCCGGAACGACAGTCCTGCTCTTTCCGCTGTTCCACGGTGAGGAGCGCGCGGGAATGCTGGCGCTCGTGGCACCGCCGCCCACCGTCTGTCTTCCGACGCTGGCTCGGCTATCGTCGGCTGCCTATTACCTCGTCGCTGCCGCGGCGCAGCACGTCGAAAGAGTGGAGGCAGCGCGTCGACGTAGCGAGCTCGAAGGCACGCGAGCAAGGCTCGAGGCTGCCCTCGCAGAGTCCTACGGAAAGCAGCAGACGATCGAGAAGATGGCCGCGTCGCTGGAACTCGCCAGGGCGGAGCTGGAAGCGTCGCACGAGACGCTGGAGGACCATGTCCGCGAGCGCACGAACGAACTCGCGACGGCGAACGAATCCCTGGCGGAGGCTTCCCGCAGGGCCCAGGCATCGAGCGATGCGAAGAGCCGGTTCCTGGCGGTCATGAGCCACGAGCTCCGAACGCCGCTCACCAGCATCCTCGGGGCGGCCGAACTCCTCTCGCAGCACTGCGACGAGAACGAGAATGACCTCATCGCCACCGTCAGAACAGCTGGCCAGGACGTCCTCGGCATCGTGTCGGACGTGCTCGACTACTCTCGCCTCGAGTCGGGCGAGGTTTCGGCCGAACTCCAGCCGTTCCTGGTCGACGAACTGCGCGCGGGCGTCGTCTCGGCCTTCGCAAGCCGCGCCAGTGCCCGCGGCCTGCGCTTCGACGTGACTTGCCGCCTGCCCGCCCGCGCGCTGTGGCGCGGCGACCGGGTGCACGTCGCGCGGGTCCTCGAGATCCTCGTCGACAACGCCGTCACGTACACGGATTCCGGTGGAATCCAGATCACGTTCGAGGAGATGGCGGGAGCCCCCTCGATTCTCGTGTCCGACAGCGGTCCGGGGATCCCGGTCGAAGTTCAGGAGCGAGTTTTCTCGGCCTTCGAACAGGCGGACACGTCCAACGCGAGGAAGTTCGAGGGCGCCGGACTCGGGCTGGCGATCGCGCGCTCCCTGGCGACGCTCATGGGTGGGGAGCTGAGGCTGCAGAGCGAGCCGGGCCGTGGTTCTGACTTTCGGCTGGTCCTCCCGGCGAGCGCTGGCATGGAAGCGGCACCGTCGTCAGCAGCGACGGGCCCACCGCGCGCGTCAGCGCCGCGACATGGTCGAGTTCTTCTGGTCGAGGACAACACCGTCAATCGGCGCATCGTGGCGCGCCTGCTCACACGGATGGGACACGAGGTCATCGAGGCCGTCGACGGAGTGGAGGCCGTAGCACGCGCGCTCTCGGACGCTCCGGACGTCGTCCTGATGGACATCCAGATGCCGAAGATGGATGGCCTCGAGGCCACGCGGCGGATTCGCCTCGACCTGGGCGAGATCGCACGGGTGCCCATCCTGGCCTTGACGGCCAACGCCACGCCCGAGGAAAGGGCGCAGGCCCTCGACAGCGGGATGAACGCCTTCCTCGTCAAACCGATCCAGGTGGAAACGCTCCGCGACGCGATCCAGGAAGCGCTGCGGCTGCCTGAATCCTCAGTCGGTCCTAGCGAGTAGCCCGGCCAGAGCGGCTTCGCAAAGGACCGAGACGGCCTTCGTGCCATCGAACTCCAGGAGTTCGTCGACCTCGCCAGGCGTCGGTGGTAGGTAGCTCGCGTGAAGCGTCCGGGCAATCGACGGGTCCGCATCGCTGACGTTTCCGGGCTCCTGCCGCCGATCTCGCGCGCGCCGGGCAGCCGTCTCGGCGTCGATGTCCACGTGGAGGATCGCCAGCCTCGCGCCCGCAGAGCGCGCCGCATCGGCGGCGCGCGCGCGGTGCTCGGGCGTCGGGAAGTTGCCGTCGAGAAGGACGCACGGCCTGCCGCTCTCGGTCGACGCCGCAGCGAGGCGCAGCAGCTCTCCGTAGGTCTGCTCGGAGAACGCAGCGCTGTAATGCTCGGCAGACGCGTGCTCGGTGGGCTCGAGACCCGCAAGCCCCTTGCGAACCACGTCCGTCGCCAGGTGGGGCCACTGGCTCACGTCGCGCAGCTCTCGACAGAGGCTGCTCTTGCCGCTCGCTGGAGGTCCGGAGACCAGAAGCCACCATGGACCCTGACTCTCGATCGTGCACGTGCACGCCAGGATCAGGTGGCGACGCGCGGAACGACGGGCCGCCTCGCGAACGCCATCGGACACCTCCTTCTCGGTCGCCGTGAGCGCGGCCACCTTGCCGCGGATCATTGCCCGGTAGCTGCAGAGCTGCGGCAGGAGCACCGGGAGGCGAGCGTCTCCGCTGTGGTCCACGTACGCATCCACGAAGGTGCGCGCCAGCTCGGCGGCGCCGCGGTGGCGCAGGTCCATCGCCAGGAACGCGACTTCGGTGACCACGTCGCCGCAGCGAAAGGCCGGTTCGAACTCGATACAGTCGTAGATCGTGGCGGGGTCGGTCATGCAAACGTTGCGCGTATGTAGGTCCCCGTGCCCGTCGACGACGCGCCCGCTGGCGGCGCGCTCCCGAAGCTCCGGCAAGATCCGGGCGAAGGCACGTCCGCTCGCGCCCCGCAGTTCGGCGAGAAGCTCCTGGGGCAGGCCGTGATCGGCGATCTCCTGCAGCTCCTCGAAGTTGGCGTCGGCGAAGCCGATGAGCTTGTCGGGCGCGCCGAGTTCGCGAACCTCCGCGCCGCCGTCAGCGTCTCGGTGAAACGCTGCCACGACCCGCGCGAGTTCACGGATCTCGTCGTCGGTGACGGTCCCCGCCGCCGCGAGCTCGTCCAGCATCCGGCCCTGGGGCAGCCGCGCCATGACCACTGCCACGTCGAGATCGCCCGGCCCTTCATCGTCCCCGAGCTCTGCGATTTGGAGCTGCCCGTCTTCCATGCGCACCGCAGAGGTTCCGAGGTACATCTGAGGGCAAAGCCGCCGATTGAGCCGCACCTCGTCCCGGCATGCCTTCCGCCGCGCCTTGAGCGGCGCGAAGTCGACGAAGGGCAGCGTGATGGCCTTCTTCAGCTTGTAGACGCGGTCCCCTGCCAGGCACACGATGGAGAGATGCGTTTGGATGATCTCGACCGTTTCCGCGTCACCTGGATAGCAGCCGGGTTCACGGAGTCCCTTCAGTAGTTCGTCGGTGTTCACGTCGTGCACCGTAGCACGCGCCGCGCGCCACCGGAGCTTCCGCGACGACCGCGCTGCGCTTCCAGCCAGGTTTCCCGCCGAAGAAGCCGGCTGGGCCATCGGACCGAGCGCCCGATCGACGTCATGGAACGTACGAGTCAGCGAACGCGTCCACGAGAACCGCGACCACGAGCAGACGAAACAGGCGACGCAGGCCTCTGCCGGGCTCATCCTTCGAAGGGCGATTCTCGAGTTCGTGCGTTTCGATCCAAGCTTGCCTGACCCGGAGCCCTGCGCCGGTACCGAACCCGACCGGGTAAGGTAAGGCTCGGTGCGGCGCCGCGAAACCGTGCCGGCGCGCTTTGGACACCTCATCGCCGCCCCACTCCCTTCGACTGATGAGCTCCTACGAGATCCGATTGATTCCTGAACAGCCGGCCCTGGTCCCCGGACTTTCGTTGCGGATGCAGGCGATCGCCCTTGCCCGATCGACTTTTCCTGGAACTCGCGACGTGACGTTCAAGGTCGCGGACGGGATTCAGCTGGTGGACTGCGGCGGCAACCTCGATCACATTCGCTGCCCAGAGTGCGGTGCTGATCTCCAGGCCGCATGGTCTACCGCGATGGACGCCGCCTACGACGGCGACAGGTTCCAAGACCTCGGCTGGACGACTCCGTGCTGCGATCACGGCACAACGCTGCACGATCTGGACTACGACTTCCCCATGGGCTTCGCGAGAGCAACGCTGGCGATCGCGGACCCTTGCCGCCCCATGCCCCAAGGCTTCCCCGCGAAGGTCGCAGGCGTGCTCGGCTGCGACCTTCGCTTGATTCAAGCCAACGACTGAGGTAGACCGCGATAGAGCTGTTTCACTGCATCAACCGTCCACCTCATCATTCTCCCTATCCTCACGCTCTTGGCGGTACCGAACCTGGCGGTACCGCCAGGGAATCGAGCCTGACCCGGGATAGAGCAACTCTTCTTCTGTAATTTCGTCCGCGAGGAAGATCAGGCTTGCTCCATGGTGAGGTATTGACGGCCGGCCTCCCAATCTTCGGAGACCTCCATGGCCAGGGCAGTGACGAGCCGCAACAGCGCGGCTTCGTTCGGGAAGAGGCCAGCGACTCGCGTTCGCCTCTTGATCTCTTTGTTGAGCCTCTCGACCGCGTTCGACGTCCGGAGGCGTCGACGATGGCTGGCGGGAGATTGGAGGACAGCGAGTCCCTCGTGGATGTTTTCTTCGATCCACGCGGCGACCCTGGGCTCCGAGTCCTGGTACTTGACAACGACCGTCTTGATGATCTGCTCGGCGTCGGCCATCGTCGGCGCGTTGAAGATGGAGCGGAGGTCCTCCGCCACGTCCTTCTTCATGACGATCTTGGAGACGTAGGACTGCGCGTTGCGCTGCATGTGGCACTGGCATCGTTGCCAGGCAACGCCAGGGAAGACGGATGCGAGAGCGGCCTTGATGCCGGGGTGGTCGTCACTGGTGAAGAGGCGCACACCATGCAGTCCACGGAGGACGAGCGACTGCAGGAACTCCCGCCAGTGGACCTCAGCTTCGGAGGTGGCAACGCTGACGCCGACGATCGATCGCTTCCCGTCCTCTCGTACCGCCATGGCGACGAGAACAGCCGCCGTGACCACGGAGCCGCCGATCCTCACCTTCTCGTAGCGTGCATCGAGCACGAGGTAGGGACAGGCGCCGATGGGGCGACTCCTCCACGAGGAGATCTCTTCGTCGAGGAGCTGAGTCGCGCGTGAGACTTGAGAAGATGTGATCTTGAGCCCGCAGAGCTCCTCAGTGACCCTCTGAACGCGGCGTGTCGAGACGCCGTTGATGTACATTTCTGCGATCGCGAGCTTGAGAGCCCTCTCGCCACGTTCTCCTCGCTCGAGGGCGTTCGGATAGAAGCGCTCTCCGCCCTCGGCGGCTTCCCGAACCTGCGGGATGCGCAGCTCGAGCTCGCCGACACGAGACGCGACGCGCTTGGGCTTGAACCCGTTCGCGTACCCGCGCCTGGACTCTGCGCGTTCGTACGGCGCGGCGTTCAGGTAGTCGGAACGTTCGATCAGCATGGCTTCGTTGAGCAGGATCTGGATCGCCTCAGCGAGACGGTCGAAACCGTGCTCAGTCAGAAGTTCCAGGACGAGGGAGATCTTGTTAGCGTCGGCTTCGTGGTGAGGCATCGTTGGTCGAGTGGGGTTGTGGTTAACACCACGAAAGCCAACGATGGCCTCCCACGCAACCGGCACGTGACGAATCGGCCCCTCAGGGGTGAGGGCCGATCCCTCACGCGCCTTGCAGGTTCAGATGGTCAGTCGAGCCGAAGCCGAAATTACAGAACAAGTGATACACCCCCTGACCCGGCGCGGGCGCGGACTCCCCTGAGCTGAGCAGAGCCAGATCTGCGGGGCCAGATCAGCGGGGAATCTGACCCCGCACAGGGGCTGAGAAGTCACACTCCCCGCCATGAAACAGCTCCTCCCCGTCGCCGTTGCGACTCTCTGCCTCCTCGTCTCCGCTTCATGCGGCGGCTCCGACTCTCTCACCGGCGAGATGACCGCCACCACGTCCCAGTTCGTTGAGACTCTCAAGGGCATCGACAGCAAGGAAGCTGCGGAGGCCGCGGCACCCAAGCTCAAGGAGATCGCCGCCCAGATGAAGGCGATCCAGACCAAGGTGGAGGCACTCCCCAAGGAAGAGCAGGAAGCTCTGACCAAGAAGGCAGAGGGCAACAAGGAGATGAACGAGATCACCACGGGCATGATGAACGAGATGAGGCGTCTCATGAAGGACCCTGAGATCGCTGCGGTCCTTGGTCCCGTCATGGATGCCATGGACAACTGATCGCCCGCGGTTGAGCCGGATCAAGGAGGCCCGCCACAAGGAGATCGCCGCCCAGATGAATGGCGGTACCGAACCTTGTGGCGGTACCGCCACACAGGTCCATGGGGTACATGATCCATGCGATCCTGGACCGTCCGGTCCTCAGCGGGCACCATGGAGCAACTACCCGCGGCCCGCTCACTAGCCAACCAACCAAACAACTTGAATACTGCTTCCAAGGTCAAGTGGCTCTTCTTGCTCCTGATGGCTTTCGGCATGGTTCTCGCCACCAGCCAGAGCAAGGTGATCGAATCGAAGAAGGTTCAAGCCTCCACGGAGTCGATCTACGAGGATCGCCTCCTGGTCAAGAGCCTCATACTGGATCTCGCTTCTCACCTGCACGAAAAAGAACTCGCGTATGTGACGTCCGACACGGACTACTTCGCCAGCCGGGACATCGGGATCGACGACGCCATCGATTCGGCCATCGTGCGATTCGAGCAGACCTACCTCACGAAGGTGGAAGAGAGCACGCTGGCGCGGTTCAAGAAAAAAGTCGAGGCTCTCCAGGCGCTGGAAGATGAGCTCGACGTCGCAAGCAATGCCACACTGGGCTACACCAAGGATTCCAAGCTCGCAGGACTTGTGAATGAACTGCAGGCCGACCTCAAAGAGCTATCCAGCATCCAGATGAAGGAAGGGCGGCGGCAGGTGGGGATCGGTGATAAGGCCATTGGGCGAATGGCCCTCGTCTCAAGCATCGAGATCGGTCTACTCTCGCTGATCGTGCTGGCGTCACTCATCGTCATCTTCTACCCCCGGCGCTGAGCGAGGCCCCACCTGGTCGAGTCCCCAGGCTGCTGGACTCCATAGGGGCCATCGAACGAGTCTAGCCACCTGGAGTGGAACGACGTTTCGATCACGGAGGCGGCCGACGCGCGGCCGTCGAGGACCGTGACCTGGCCGTATCGCAGGCTACCGAGCGCTGCGAAGAGAGGCGGAACGGCTTCGGCGAGAGCGGTGGCGATTTCATCCTCCTCCGGCTTGAGAGGACCAGCGAGCAAGAATCACGGGAACCTCGCGAATCGATGATGGGGAAGGAGTAGCCGCCGCGAGACGCGGTCATGGGGCCGTCCAGAGGTTGCAGGGCCTTCTGGCGTACAGAAACGTCCCCTTTCGAAACTCCTCCGTCTTCCCCCATTTCCATGGTCCTTCACGTCGCCACTCGCGTCAGGTGAGGGCCTCGTTCTCGTGAACCTTCATTGAGATCGAGAACCGCAAAATGAGACAACACCTCTTTCATCGAAGCGCCCGCGCGATCTCGACGCTCTTCCTCGCCGTCTCGCTGCCTGCCGCATCATCGATGGGCATCGCTTACGGCCTGAATTGTCCGTCTGCAGCCGGTTCTTGGATTCCGGCAAGAGCCCAGGCAGACCCCGCGCACGCTTCGGCAGTCCTTCCCAAGTCAGGCGTTTCGAACCCGCAGGAAGCCGCCAGGTCGATGGCGCGACTTGCAGGCCTCGACTCGTTCGAGCTGGTCGCCGTGGAGGCTCCGGAGGATGACCCGGATTCGTTTTCCATGCTGGTCGAAACGGCGGAGCATACGTGGACCCTCGCCCTGGAGCGCCGCTCGGTCTGGAGTCCGGACGCACAACTCATCGTCATGGGCGGCCATGGCGAGCGCAACGCTTCCGTCCTCGCGCCATCTCGCACGTACCGTGGCCGTATCCTCGAGATACCCGGTTCGCGCGTGAGCGTAGGCTTCACGGACGCGGGGTTCCGTGCCGTGCTGCATCGTCCAGGTGAGCCCGCGGCGGCGATCGAACCGAGCGGTTTCGATGATGGATTGAGCGTCTACTACGAGGTCTCCGACGTTCGTCACCCATCCACCTCCTGCCAGCAACCGACTCTCGCGGATCTTCGACAAGATCCGCGGGAAGCTCAGAGGGGTATCGCCCCGCGGACTGGACGTCCTGGCGTGGTTCCGCCCGGAAGTGGCAACACACTCGGCGCTACGAGCAGCGCGATGTACGTGGCCGAACTGGGCGTAGACTCGGATTTTGAGTACTTCCAGTTCAACATGAACAGCGTGTCTCGAACCCGGGACGAGATCGCGATCATCGTCAACAACATCAATCTGGCCTATGAGCAAGACGTGAGCATCGCGCACGTGGTCACGCGTCTCATCGTCAGAACGGACGCTAGCACAGACCCTTATACGTCCGCCGAGGGCAGCGCGATCAACAACGAGCAGCGGGCGGAGTGGACCAACAACCAGTCAGACGCGCTCTACGACCTCGTCCTTCATATGACGGGACTCAACACCTGGCGTCCAGGCAGCACGGGGGCCATGGATTTTTCGCTGATCGGAAGAGCCTACGCGATTGGCGTCGTGTGCAACCGAAGCGCCGCGTTCTGCTTTTCCGAGGGGACCAGCAATGATCTGAGCCAGGCTCAGTTCGTCGGCCACGAACTCGGCCATCTCTGGAACGGAAGGCACTGCGACAACGATAGTTCTACGTCGAATACGTGCATCAATGCCATGCCCTGCCTTCTGATGTGCTCGACCATCAACGGCTGCCAGAACATGAGTCTGGTCGAGTTCGGGCCCTGCAACGCCGGTCGAGTCATCGACCATCGCAACGCCAGGCAGGCCTGCCTCGACGTGTCCGACAGTGGTTTCCTCTGGGTGCAGTTTCGCGACTGCGGGATGACGTGCGGAGAGAACGGAACCTCGGACTTCCCGTTCTCCTCGCTGACGCAAACGCTCAACGCGACCGGATCGCCACTTCGAGTCAAGATCTTCAGCGGGACGACAGCCTCTGCCCCGGACGACGTATTCCCGATGATCATCAGCCACTTCGTGGTCCTGGAGGCCTTCAATCCCCAGGCTGGCGTGGTGAGGATTGGAGACTAGTGATCCAAAAGTTCGCGCCATTTCTTCGGCCCCCTTCGCGCTTCAGCTGCGTTGCCGAACCTTGGGCGAAACTACTGCTACGGACTGCGGTTCGGGCGTTGAATGGACCTTGACGATCTCAAGCCTCCCGGCGGCGTCGAGCGACCCGGCGACCCGCAGTTCCCGCGCTTCGTTCGAGGGGGAACTCTCGCCGAGCGTCGAGACCATGCTCTCCTGCGCCCTCGGCCTGACCGCGACCGGTGATTGAGGTCGCTCCGGCGACCGGGGCAACGGCCAGACTCGCGTAGGAGCGCGGCGGCGAGACGACGCAGGAACGGTTTCCCCTGCTGGAGCCGGGCGAGGTAGGGAGCTTGGGCTCGGGGGCACTTCATGGTCTTCGCCGGGCAGGACGCGCGCCTCGGGCCGCTGGCTCCGCTACCCCGACCCTCTCCGATGACGGGAATCGCGATTTCCGGAGGACCAGGAGATGGGGCCCCGAATCCGGGTAGCCAGGACCCGAACAAAAACCTACCCTCGGCGCATGACCGCCGCGCACCGCCCCCGAACCGTACCGACCGGATGGTCGGCGGTGGACGCCGTGCTGCGCGCTTCAGAGGGAAAGGAGTGGGATGCCCTCGTCAGCCAAGGCGCCGCCGGGGGAGATCGGGCCGCAGAAGAACTCCCCTCCTCCAGTGGTGGCCTCGTGCGGGGCGCCGTCCATGAATGGTTCGGCGTGGGTCAGCCGGGCGGGGCTTCCGAGAAGGGCTCCGCCTGGTCGCCGCCCCTCTTCCTCCTCACCCATCTCGCGCGCCAGGCGGCCCGTGACGCCGCCGATCGTGGTGCACCGGACCACGTCGTCTGGATCGGGCGAAGCGTCTGGCCCTACCCGCGCGCTCTCTCCCATCCGGTGGGCGTCGATCTCGTGGGCGAGCCGGGCTACCGGCCGCAGCTCGAGGCTTCGATCACGCTGGTGGATGGGGAGCAGGATAGAGCCACCGGGCCCGACCTCCTTACGCGCTCGCTCTTCGTCGCCACCACCACCGGCGAGAAGCGCTCCAGAGGCGAGGTCAGCGAACGGCTCTGGGCCATCGACACCACCCTGCGCTGCCCTGGCGTCACCGCCGTCATCGCCGACGGTTCGGGGCTGCCGATGGCCGCGACGCGCAGGCTCCAGCTCGCCGCGGCCTCCGCTGGCGCGCTCGTGCTCCTCGCGCGGCCACCCGAAGAGGTGCGCGAGATCTCGGCGGCGACCACGCGCTGGATGGTCACCCGGGAGGCCGTACCCGACGAAGAGATGTCGCGCGCGAGCCCCCGCTGGAGGCTCGCGCTGATCCGCGCCAAGGGCGCGCAAAGGGTCATCTCTGCCCCGGACATTCCGCTGCACACACTTCGCGGAACCGGATCGGGGAATGGGCCCGAAGACAGACTCGAAGATAGGGAAGCCATGGGAAGGAGGAGGAACCTACCCGGAATCCAACGGTACATGCACAGCCATGCGGCGCGTCCTAGCACTCCACCTGCGTTCCTTTTCGATCGACCTCTCCCAGCGTCGGCGCCAGCGCGCGATGCGTCAGCCCCATGCCCCGAAGACGTCGTGCCTTCTCCTGACACGAACGAGCGGCGGGCGCGCCTCCATCGCGGCACGCTGCAATGAAGCCGCGCGCCGCGGCGTGCGCGTGGGCCTGTCGCTCGCCGAAGCCCAGGCGCTGATCGACCCGCGCGTTCGCGCCAAATCGGGGGATCCGTGGGTCGAGGAACTCAGCGAAGAGCGCGACCTGCGCGCGCTCCACGCCGTCGGTATGTGGCTGATGACGCGCTTCTCCCCGGTAGTCGCGCTGGATCCACCCGAGGGTCTCTTCCTCGACGTGGCAGGCACCGAGCGCCTCTTCGGCGACGAGAACGATCTCTGCCGCGCGATCCTCGGCGGCATGCATCGCTTCGGACTCGGCGCGCGCATCGCGGTGGCCGATACGATCGGAACGGCGTGGGCCGTGTCACGCTTCGGCCAGACGCCGCGCGCGATCGTCGAATCGGGAGAGGAAGGCGCCGCCCTCGCGGACCTGCCGATCGAAGCGCTACGCCTGCCGGACCCCGCGCTCGGTGATGCGCTGCGCGAGCTCGGCGTCGAGCGGATCCAGCAGCTCATGGAACTCGATCGCGATCGGGTCGCGGCGCGCTTCGGCGCGGACCTCGGGCTGCGGCTCGACCAGGCGCTCGGACGCGCGTTCGAGACGGTCACCCCGCTGGTGTACGAAACGCCTCCCGTGACGGAGCGAATCTTCGAAGGACCGGTGAAGCAGCTCGCCGCCGTGGTGCAGACGGCGGAGACCCTCGTGTACGAACTCAGCGCCGATCTCGCGCGCGCACGGCGCGGACTTCTGGAGGGCAAGCTCGTCCTGAAGCCCTCGGACCTGCCCGCTCGCCACGTGCCGATCGCGCTGGCGAGACCCAGCGCGGACCCGAAGCATCTGTGGACCATGCTGAAGCCCAAGGTCGATCACGTCCACCTGGGCTTCGGCATCGAGAGCATGCGCTTCGTCGCCGTTCGCACGGGCCGGCTGCCCACGCGCCAGTCGAGCGCGTTCGGCGTCGACGCCGAGGACGCCGGAGGCGCGCGCCGTTCTGGCCCGCACCGTCTTGGCCCGCACCGTCTTGGCCCGCACCGGCTTGGCCCGCACCGGCTCGTGCTGGACAAGCACATCGGCGAACTCATCGACATCCTCGCGGCGCGCCTCGGCCTGCCCGCCGTCGTCGTCCCCCACGAGGAAGCGACCCACCTTCCGGAGCGCGCCTTCACGCTCAAGCGCCCGGGCGAGCCCCAGGAGCCGCCGAGGAAACCGCTCCAGACCTCAGCCGCACACCGAGGGGCCCCACGGCCCTCCAAGCTCTTCGATCCGCCCGAGCCCGCCACCTTCGACCTCGAGGACATGCACGGAGCGCCCCAGCGAATCCGCTGGCGCGGCATCGCCTACCGCGTCCGCCGCGCGCGCGGCCCCGAGCGCATCGCCCGCCCCTGGTGGGATGACTCACCGGCCTGGCCCGACGGTTCACCTCACACGGTGCGCGACTATTTCCGCCTGGAGACGAGCTGCGGACGCTCCCTGTGGACGTTCCGCGAGCCCAAGCATGGCCGCGCGTTCATCCACGGTGAGTGGACATGAACGTCCGTAAAGTTTTCCTACCGGGAATCGGCGGCGTTGCTCCCTGTCTTGGTCCAGACTTACGGCCAAAACGCCGATGGGAGAGACTCGGTAGGGCCCCAGCGCCTCCTCCACGCGACCACCGCAACCGCCAGAACCAGCAGCAGACCTTTGAAGATCTCCATTTTTGGAATGGGTTACGTCGGAGCCGTCTCCTCGGCGTGCCTCGCCGAGCTCGGCCACGAAATCGTCGGGGTCGACCTGAACCCGGCCAAGCTGGAGTCCATCTCCCAGGGGAAGTCGCCCGTCATCGAGGCCGGGGTCGCCGAGCGGATCGCCAAGGCCCACGCCGAGGGCCGGGTCCACGCGACCAGCAACGCCCACGACGCGGTGCAGCGCACGGACCTCAGCATCGTCTGCGTGGGAACGCCGAGCAACGCCGCGGGTGAGCTTTCGCTCGGCGCGGTCGACGCCGTCGTCAAGGAGATCGGCGAGGCCATCGCCAAGAAGGACACGCCGCACACCCTCGTACTTCGCAGCACCGTGATCCCGGGTGTCACCGAGGACCGCGTCGGACCCGCGCTGGAGAAGGCGAGCGGCCGTAAGCTCGGCGACGGGCTGGAACTCGCGTTCAACCCCGAGTTCCTCCGCGAGGGCACGGCGGTCAGCGACTTCTACTCACCGCCCTTCACGCTCGCCGGGAGCGCGAGCCCCGGCGGCGCCGAGGAGGTGCGCCGCATCTACGACGGCGTCGACGCCGCGTTCCACGCCACGAGCTGCCGCGCCGCCGAGTCGGTCAAGTTCCTCTCCAACGCGTTCCACGCCGTCAAGATCGTCTTCGCCAACGAAGCGGGCTCGCTCCTGAAGGACATGGGCGTCGACTCGCGCGAGGCGCTGAAGCTCTTCTGCGAGGACCGCAGCCTCAACATCTCCCCCGCGTACCTGCGCCCCGGCGGCGCGTTCGGCGGATCGTGCCTGCCCAAGGAAATCCGCGCGTTCATGGCGCTCGCAGGCATCCGCAACATCTCGATGCCGATGATCGAGAACGTGATGGCCAGCAACCTGAGCCAGAAGCAGCGCGCCTTCGACCTCGTGGCCAAGCACGGCCGCGGCCGCGTCGCGCTCTTCGGGCTCGCCTTCAAGCCGGGCACCGACGACCTGCGCGAGTCGCCCCACGTCGACCTCGCCGAGCGCCTGCTCGGCAAGGGCTACGAGGTCGTGATCTACGACGAGGCCCTCGAGATGGGCCGCATCCTCGGCGCCAACCGCGAGTTCATCGAGAAGGAGATCCCGCACCTCGACGAGCTGCTCGTCAACGACCCCGTCAAGGTCCTCGAGGGCGCCAAGACGATCGTCGTGGCCCACGCGCCGGCGGCCGCGCTCGACCTCATCAAGAAACACCACGACGGCCGACCGATCGTCGACGTCAGCGGCATCGACGCGCTCCGGCGCATCGAAGGCGCGAACTACGAAGGTCTCAGCTGGTAATGACCGCTTCGGACGATCGCCCCAGGCTTCTCTTCATCGCGCCCTGGTTCCTGTTCCCCACGATCAGCGGGGGCCGGATTCGCACGGCCGATATTCTGCGCGGGATGCTCGGCGGCCGGTTCCACGTCACGCTCCTCCAGCCAGAGCCCCCGGAGGGCACCGAGGTCCACCGTGACGAACTCGTGCGCGCCGCCGACGAGGCGATCTTCTGGAAGGACGACTCGAAGCGCTCGAGCCTTCGCCGCCTCGCGGCCGTGGCTTCCTCGCTGCCGATCTCGGTAGCGACGGACGATTCGCCGAACGCTCGCGCCGCGATCCGCAAGGCGCTCGAGCAGAAACCGGACGTGGTGGTCGTGGACTTCGTGCACACCGCGATGCTCTGCCCCGAGGCGTTCGGGATGCCGAGCATCGTCTTCACCCACAACGTCGAGGCCGAGATCTACAAGCGCCAGGCCGAGCGCGCTGACAAGCCCTGGATGCGGACGGTCTGGAAGAGCCAGGCGCGCAAGATGCATCGCTTCGAGGCCGAGACGCTCAAGCGCTTCGACGCGGTCATCGCCGTTTCCGACCGCGACGCCGAACAGTTCAACCAGAACTTCGGCATCCCCCACACGGCGACGATCCCCACCGGCGTGGACATCGAGTTCCACTCGCCCGCGAAAACCGCGCGCGAGGGCGACCTCACGGACAAGACGCCAGAGCTCGTCTTCACCGGCTCGATGAACTGGCTCCCGAACATCGAGGGGCTCGAGTGGTTCCTCGCCGAGTCGTGGCCGAAGATCGCCGCGGCCTGCCCGGGCGCGAGCCTCAAGGTCATCGGCCGCAATCCCGACGAAGGGCTCGTCCAGGCCGCCAAGCGCGCGAACGCGAACTGGAACTTCACCGGCTTCGTCGACGACGTGCGGCCGCACATCCACGGCGGCGACCTCTCGATCATCCCGCTGCGCATCGGCGGCGGCACGCGCCTGAAGGCCTACGAGGCGATGGCGCTGGGCTCCCCGCTCATCTCGACGACCCTGGGCGTCGAAGGCCTGCCGATCGACGACGGGGCCCACTGCCTGATGGCGGACACGGCCGACGCGTTCGCCGACGCCTGCATCGATCTCCTGCGCGATGGCGAGAAGCGCGAGCGGATCCGCGCCGCCGCACGCCAGGTCGTCGTCGACCGCTTCTCGTCGAAGAAGGTGGCCGAGGTGTTCGAAGAGATCTGCCTGAAGGCCATGGGCAAGGGCCCCGCCGGCGCTTCGGCCCGTGCCAGCTGAAGCGGCTCCCTGAAGGAAGAATCCCGGTTTCGGCCAATGGACAGGCCTGGCCGATGACGAATGCGGCGCCCCGGAGTACGTTGATGAGCCCCTGAACGATCAGGCTCTCTTCTTCCCCGAGGTCCCATGTGGTTCACCGCCCTTCTCGCCGCCGCGGCCGCCCAGGCTGGCGCGAGCACGCCGCCCAACTTCCTGATCATCCTGCTCGACGACGTCGGGCGGGACAAGGTCCAGGCCTACGGTGACCAGCCGAACTGCCAGCCCACGCCCAACATGGACGCGCTCGCAGCGCAGGGCGTGCTGTTTCGTAACGCATGGTCGTACCAGTCCTGTAGCCCCACGCGGGCCGCACTCCTCACGGGACGGCACTCGGATCGCACCGGCATCGGCTCGGTCATCCTCGGCGGCGACGGCGTCTACACGCCGCTGGCTTTGAGCGAGGTGACGATTCCCGAGGCTTTGCCCGAGCACACGAGCATCGCGCTGGGCAAGTGGCACCTGCTCGACAGCGGCGATCCGGCAACCCATCCGATCGACAGCGGCTTCGACGCGGTCTGCGGCTTCCTCGGTCCGAACGACTACTTCTCCTGGGACTGGAACCTCAACGGCACCGTCACGCCACGGACCGGATACTACCCGACGGAACTCGCGGCGCAGACGATCGCCGTGCTCGATCGTGTGACGGAGCCGTTCTTCGTCTACTACTGCCCGAAGTTCGCCCACGCGCCTTTTCACACGCCGCCCTCCATCCTGCACGGCCAGGGGAACTCGACGTCGGCGGTCATCCAGCACCAGGCGATGACCGAGTCGATCGACACGATCGTCGGACGCGTGCTCGCCCACGTCGACCTCAGCACGACCTACGTCTTCCTGGTAGGTGACAACGGCTCCCCCGGAGAGACCGTGGCCTTTCCCTTCGAGGCAGGAAAGGTCAAGGGCTCTGTCTTCGAAGGAGGGCTCCGCGTTCCAATGATCGTCGCGGGTCCAGGTGTCGCGCGGGGCGCGGAATGCGACGAACTCGTGCACGTGACGGACTACTTCGCCACGATCCGAACCCTCAGCGGCCTTCCCCCGATCGGGCTGGGCGCCGAGGATTCCATCGACTTCGCGCCGCTCCTGGCCGATCCGGCGAGTCCCGGCGTTCGGGACACGCTCTACGTTCACAAGTTTCCCTTCCCTGGTACGACGGGCCAGAACTTTCGCGCGCTGCGCACGAAGCGCTGGAAGCTCATCGAGCGAGTGACGAGCGGCGGCCATGAGCTCTACGATCTCTCCGTCGACCCGTTCGAGAACGACGACCTCTTGGTGTCTCAACCGGGCCCCGCGACCAGCGCGATCAAGAACCGCTTGCTGGGCATGATGCCGACGTTTCCCTGAGGGGCAACGATCGCGGCAAGGGAGTAGACTCGGCGGCACGATGCGCCGAGCCGACCGCCTCTTCGAGATCATCCAGCTTCTCCGTGGACGCTCGACCACCACCGCTGCCGAACTCGCCCGGGAGCTGGAGGTCAGCGAGAGAACGATCTACCGGGACATCCAGGACCTGATGGCCTCGGGCGTGCCGATCGAAGGAGAAGCAGGCGTCGGCTACGCGCTCGATCACTTCGACCTCCCGCCGCTCGTCTTCGACCGGGACGAGATCGAAGCGCTCGTCTTCGGCATGCGGATCGTGGAGTCGTTCGGAGACGCAGAGCTCGCCGCCTCAGCGCGGCGCGCGCTGCGCAAGGTGGAGGCGGCGCTCCCCGATCATCGGCGTCCCTACGTCGAAGGAACGCCGCTACTGGCGCACAACATGCGCTCGTACCCGCCCCTGAAGTTCGACCTCGCGGTCTTGCGACACGCGATTCGAGACTTCAGGTACGCCGACCTCGACTACGTCGACGCCGATGGAGCACCCACCCGGCGGCGCGTACGGCCCCTGGGCATGGCGTTCTTCGGGACGACCTGGCTTCTGATGGGCTGGTGCGAACTTCGTGAGGACTTCCGCTCGTTCCGACCGGATCGCATCCACGGCCTCGAGATCAGCAGCGAGACCTTCGTCGATGCGCCGCCGCGCGATCTCTGCACGTACTTGACGACCCTGCGGCAGTGCAGCGAACCGGATTTCTGATCGCTCGCCGCTACATGTACGGCATGGGCGGGACCGTGCCGACGAGCCTCGCATAGACGGAGAGCGCGCCGCGGTGATGCGCCGTGTGGTCCTGGATGCCTGAGACGATCGACATACGGGGAAGGCCGCCCATCACGGGTCCGTCGGGGATGGGAGCCATGAGTTCTGCGTCCGAGAGGCTCGAGATTCTGGCTTTCACTGCTTCGTAGGAGGTCGCGAGTGCGGCCCTGGCCTTCTCGAGCGAGGTAAAGGATCGCGCTGCCGCGTCGTGGGCCTCGAAATTCATATCGAATCCGTCGGCACGGTCGAACGCGCCCTCCACGAACCAGTCGATGGTCAGCGCCACATGCGCCACCACCTGGGCTGCCGTGAACATGCCGTCGGCCGGGGCGAACTTGGAGTGTTCCTCCGTGAGGGCGCTGCTGGAGCGCTCGAAGTATTCCTGGCTGGACTGAAGGGTGCCGAGTAGCTGTGCTTGGATCATGGGGCCAGTGAGGATGGGGCCAGTGAGCATGGGAAGGGACGGGAAAGCGGATCGCCACCTGGCGAATCAACGGCGTGGAGTATGGAAGAGGGCTCCTGACAGCGTGGTGTCAGGAGCCCTCTGGAATCTCGGCGATCTCTTCTCCGCGTCCGCTGAGCGAGTCCGTCGATCAGGCCTTCAGTCTCTCTGGTCCGATGGCTCGCGGAGTGTCGCGACCACCTTGCCCTCCGAACCGAAGAGATAGGCTGCCTCCGTTCGGTTGTCGAGGCCGAGGAAACGTCCTCCGGCCACCGGTCGAAGCTGCCCCACAGGTGCTTCCGTCACCAGCTCGACGTCGTCTTCGATCCCGCTCAGGGTCCAGCGACTACGGCTTCCGATGCCGCCCGTATGAATCACGGGCCGATCGCCTGGGGCCAGCGAGTGGATCGAGTGCTCGAAGACCCGGGAGCGACCGGTCGCGACCTCGAAGAGCTGCGCGCGACCGCGGGCGACGCCGAGCGCCAGCCAGCGAGCATCCGGCGAGACCCGGAGTCCGTGGCCACCCTCGGCGACAAGACCGAGCGGCGCGTCCGCGCCTGTCCTGGCGTCGTGGTGATGCACCGTTCCATCCGAAGCGATGTAGAAGACCTGCATCGGGTCCGCGGCCGCGACGGCAGGGTCCCGGTGAGTGTCCAGCATGAAGGGCTCCGCGAGGTCATCGTTCGATCGAGAGGCACGGAGGATTCCGCCGCCATTGCCCGAAAGAGGCCGAACGCGCTCGAACCGCCAGCCACCGTGGTTCGCCTCCGACTGAAACTCCTCCGGGTCGCTCTTGGCCACGGCCCCCGTCGCGAGATCGAGGCTGAAGAAGTCAGCGGAGTCTGCGATCTGAAGCGCACCGAGCATCTTCGTTCCGTCCATGGAGACGACGGACGCGAAGCACCCGATGCCGCAGGGGACGAGTGGGTGCCGTTTCAGGGCGGCATCTGGCAGAAGTTCACGCTCGAGAGTGGCCAGGTTCACCGCCCAAATGGAGTCGCGGTGCATGAGCCTCGCGGGGTGCTGCAGGAACAGATACGCGGTCTGGCCGTCCGGGCTGACGCTGCAGTTCGAGGCGTCCAGGTAGGCGGTGGGATCCTCGAAGAGCGGCTCTGGTTTCGTCCAGCGCATCGCCAGCAACCCGAGGTACAGGGTCGCCAGAAGCAACACGACGACGGCCGCGAATCGGCGGCCGTAGCGAAAGATCCGCGAGGTGATCGAAGGCCGACCTCCACCGGTTTCGCGGTATTCTGCCTCGGTGGCTCCGGGGACGTGGTGACCTTGGAGGGATGGGCTCGGGGACTGCATGAGTGTCCCATCGACGTGGGACAGTCACCGACTTGAGGGGTCGGAAGGAATTTCCGGGTCACCCACGAAAACGGGCGGCAGACCCGTGTTGGATCCACCGCCCTCGTCTCGAGCCGCGTTCGTCACGCAGCCGCTCTGAATCGCATCAGAGGTAGTCGATCTGGAGGCCGTCGGTGAAGTTCGAGGTCGGGCCGGTCGCGCTCGTGTCCCGGAACCAGGCCTGGTAGTTCCAGGTCTGACCCGGGAGGATCGAAACCGCGCCGTTCGGCTGGGGCGTGTTCGTCAGGTCGAGGGTCAGGCCGATGGTGCCGGACGTCCCGCTGTTCTGAATCTGGCCCGGGCCGACGTAGCGGCCAATGGCGCCGGAGAGGCAGAGGTTGCCGGAGCTACCGCCGGGGTTCATCACGAAGCCCTGGGTCTGGCTGACGATGAAGAAGCCGAACGACGTGGCGGGCAGCGAGCTGGCCATCACCATCATGTTGTTGTTCGCGGCCGAGGTGGACCCCATCGCGCTGATCACGGCGGACGATCCCGTGGAGTTCACGTTCGCCATGCAGTAGTTGGTACCGGGGCTACCGATCGGCTCCCCCTTCGCAAACTCGATATTGTCGAAGAAGAAGAGGTCGCCGTTGTTGCCACCCGAGGCCATCCGGATCTCGTCGAACGTGAGGTCGTTCGTCATCTCGTCGAGAGCGGGAGCGCCGGTCGGATACGGCGTCGCCGGGTTGACGTAGAGACGCACGCGCTCGGCTCCCGGAAGGAAGTCGACGCGGTAGACGAGGCGAGCCGCCACGGTGTCGTCCGTTCCGGCAACGGTGATGTCGGGGCCGCCGTTGCCGGCGATCCCCCACTGATTCGAGTTCCAGGTGGCGCCCATGAACATGACCTCTCCACCGCCGGCGTGCCAGAAGGAGATGCCGCCGAAGTGATCCGCCGGCAGTCCCGCGTAGGCCATGGCGCTGAAGGAAACCCAGACCGTCGTGTTGTCGGCACCGAAGCGACCCGTGACGGGCTCGATCAGGTCAGGGTGCGCAGCGAGATCGAAGCGACGGTAGGACTCGCCGAACGGAACGACCTGGCCGGCGTGACCGCCGATCGCGTCTGCGAGCGGGAACATCGGCGTCGTCGTGTTGTCGAACATGGCGAGTTCCATGTTCGTGCCGCCGGAGACGTACCAGTTGTTGCTCCAACCGGTGCCGCCGCCCATTCCGTTGAATCCTCCGGGGACGGGGTAGTCGAAGGACTCGGTGGCGATGGGCGTGACCTGCGCGGCAGCCGCGGTCATCAGGACGGAAGCGAGAAGCGAGAGGCGAAGCATTTTCATGAGCAGGAATTTGAGTTGGACGGAGAACCGGCGACGATGCGTGGAGCCAGTGACCTGGGATCGATCGTCGCACCCCGATATCCTTGCATAGATCACCCATTCCTGGGGATGGATTTCCTCCGCGCGCCATTACCCGAATGGCCTCGCAGGCGAGCCATTGGGAGAGCGCAGCCTCCGAATTGACATCGCGTTGACAGGCCATGAACGGTTCGGTCGTAGCGTCCCAAGGTGGAAACGGCAGGACCATCGCGTCGAAGGAAGAAGCGCGTTCAGGAGGCGATCCTGATCGGTTCGAGCGTCACCGTCGCCGTGGCGCTCGGCTGGGCGGGATGGCTCGTCGGTCACGCGCCGGACGAGCTCGCCGAGGCGGAGGTCGCGAGCACCGCGCGACTGGTCGCCGGAGACCTGGAACGGCAGTGGCAGGCCCTGCGAAACAGCGAGCACTTTCGGGCGTTCTCCAGCGGTGCCGTCGAGTCGATCCAGGAGCGCGCCCTGGAAGGAGCGGCCGAACCACCCGCGCGCCAGCCCGTCCTTGCCGATTCGGCGGAGGACCCGCGCGCCTTCGTGGCGCTCTTTCGCGAGGCGGAGAGGCTCGCGCGGGAAGGCGAAGAGAGTGAGGCGCGGGAGGTGCTCGCGGACGCGCTCGCCACGGGGCCGATGAACAGCGACGCGCCCGCGCTCCGCTCGCTCGAACTGCGCCTCGCGCTGGGACGCTCTGGCGAAGGAGACGCAAGCGAAGCGGCGCTCGCCGCGTGGGACCGGCTCACGGCCGAGGTCGACTGGTCCGCGTCGCGGGACGGCAGACCCGTGCGGCTGCTGGCAGGCTGGCTGGCCGCGGGCCATCTCGACGAAGACCGTGCGCTCGCGCTCCGTGAAAACGTTCTACGCGAGGGAGCGCGCCACGTCATCGGAGGCCCGTCGGCACTCGATCGCATCGTTCGCGCGGACCGCGGCCTGCGCCTCGAAGCGGATCCGGAGACGGCCGCCACGCTCGCGCTCTGCGAGTCCGTGTGGCCAGGCATGGGCGACGCGCTCCGCGCGACGCCCGCGTGGGCCGCGCGCATGGGGGCGGGGCTCGAACGCGCGCTCGAGCCCGTTAAGGCTGCTCCTGGCCAGACCGGCTGGTCGTTCACCGCCACACCTCTCGGCCTCGGTGCCATCCGCGCGGGCCAAGCGCCGTTTCTGGTCGAAGAGGCGAACCTCGCCGACCTCGTTCGGCGGGAGCTCCCGCTGCCCCCGGGGTTCTCGATCGCTCTGGAGAGCGAGGCTCCAGGCGAAGGCTCGGCGATGCTGGAGCCGATCGAACTCGACGGACTCGTGCCCGGCGTTCAGCTCTATCACGTGGATCCCGCGCGCCTGATTCGAGCGGGCGCGCGCCGCCGCCGCATCAGCGCGTGGTTGCTCGCTGCGCTCGGGATCGTCTGCGTCGCGGCGGCGCTGGTCGCGGCTCGATCGCTGCGGCGGGAGCGCAGGCTCGCCGAGCTGCGCAGCACCTTCGTCGCGGGCATCTCCCATGACCTGCGCACGCCGCTCGCGTCGATCCTCTTGATGGCGGAGAACCTTCGAAGCGGACGCGTCGGCCAGGAGCGCACCGCGGAGTACGCCGCGGGCATCTCCAGCGAGGCCGAGCGCCTGCGCCGGCGCGTCGACGACGTACTCGACTTCGCGCGCATCGAGCGCGGGGAGCCGACGCGGGCGCTGCGAGAGGAGGTCAATCTGCCCCAACTCGCGCGGGATATCCTCGGCTTCAGCGAGGAGCTCGGCCTCCAGGCTGGCTTCGCCTTCGAGGGCGAGGCCAGGGACCTGCCCCCCAGCGCGAACCTCGACGCCGACGCGCTTCGCCGAATCGCGGGCAACCTCGTTCAGAATGCGCTGCGGCACAGCGGGGGCACGCGCCTGCGCGTGAGCTTCGCCGCCGAGAACGATTCGCTCTTGCTGCGCGTCGAGGACGACGGCTGCGGGATCCCTGCCAGGGATCGCGCGCGCGCGCTCATGGCCTTCGAACAGCTACGACGAGATGTGAATCCCCACGGCGGCACCGGGCTCGGGCTCGCCATCGTCTCCGGTCTCGTCGACGCCATGGACGGTACCCTCGGGGTCCATGACGGCCTCGACGGCGCGGGCGTCGCTTTTCAGGTTTCTCTCCCCATGCACTCACTAGCCCCATGACCAGCCCACGCAGGGTCCTCGTGATCGAGGACGAGAAGATGCTCCGGATGGCGCTGGTGGATGCGCTCGTCTCCGAGGAGTTCGACGTCCTGCAGGCTGCCGACGGCGAGGGCGGGCTGGAGCTCGCCCTGGCAGAGGGTCCGGATCTGATTCTGCTGGACCTGATGCTGCCGAAGCGCGATGGGTTCAGCGTTCTGCGCGCGATCCGCCAGGACCGCCTCGCATCGCACGTGATCATTCTCTCGGCCCGGGGAGAAGAGTGGGACCGCGTGCAGGGCTTCGAGTACGGGGCCGATGACTACGTGGTGAAGCCGTTTTCGATGCGGGAGCTGCTGCTGCGAATCCGAGCGCTGGAGCGCCGCGACGCGGGTGGCGCGCCCGGGATCGAGGACGCGAGCGGCCGCGTACGGATCGGCCAGGTCGAGGTGGACTTTGCCGCGTACTGCGTGGTGCGCGGCGAGGAGCGCATGGGTCTTTCGCGGCGCGAGCTGGAGCTCTTGCGGTACTTCCTGCTGCACGAAGGGGAAGCGATCGACCGGCTGCGGATCCTGACCGACGTCTGGGGCGCGAACGAAGCGCCGACCACGCGCACCATCGACACCCACGTGCTGAAGCTGCGCAAGAAGATCGAGGCGAACCCGGCCGATCCGGTTCACCTGCAAACCGTGCACGGGGTTGGCTACCGCTTCACGCGGCGGGACTGAGCCCCGATTGGCATCGCGTTGACATCGCGTTGACATCCAGCCGTGGAGGCGATGACAGGCGAAATCGGTCCCACTCGTACAAAGGTCGACATGGGGCGGAGTGCTCTGCCCCTCACCGACACACCAGAAGCCCACGAATCGACATGCTCGTAACCACGACCGCCCTTGGCCTGATGATGGCCCTCCCTTCGACTCTGTCTGCTGGCCGGACGATCCAGTCGCAGGAGGTACCACCTGCCGCGGAGAACGCGGAGAAGTCGGCGAAGGCCAGCGACGATCCGTTCCGCGACCTGCGGGTGGAAATAGCCGCCGCGCGCCTCGAGCTGTCGGAGCTGGGTGCTCCCCAGAAAGCTCTGGATCGAATCAACACCGCTACGAAGGCGCTCTTGCAGCTCAGACCCGTGGCCCCCGGTGCGGTTCGCTACTCCGCATGGATCGACGTGGCGACCGAACTCAGTACCCTTCACCGCAAGGCCGTAGAACTCGGCGCCACCGAAGCACCGGAGTCGAAGAACGATTGGATCCGCCTCGAGATGCTGGCCAGACCTTCCGCCCGCCCCTTCACCGAGCCTGCTGCGCCGCGCGACATCGACCAGGAGATCGAGCAGAACGCGGCGAACGGCAACTTAGAGTTCATCGCACAGATCGGTGAACGCGCGGTGCCGGGGGTCCTGAGCGCTCTCAGGAAATCGAGCAAGGACCACTACGCCGACATCACGGAAGATCCACTCTACATGCTGATGAGGATCGCCCCCGGCGCCGCCGACAGGTATGTGAGTGAGGTGCTGGCGTCGGGTCCGCCGAGCCTCTTCTGGGAGCTTCGCTTCGCGCGGGCCGTAGCCCTTGCGAGGCCCTTCGAGCGCCTGTCGGGCGACTCCCACATGGCGAGATACTGCGACGAGCTTCTCTTGAAGCCCGATCGCGTGAACTGGATCGCCCAGGCGATGCTGCCCTTCGCCGAGCGCCGCAGCTTCACGCCAGGCATGCGGGCGAAGATGCGGGAAGACATCGAGTCTGGCCTTCAATGGAACAGCGATGGACCGGCTATTTGGCTACGAGTGGGACAGCCACAGACGCAGATCCGGGACCTTGTTCTCGATGCGCTTGCTCTTCCCAGCTCTTCCAATAAAGAAATCGCCGCTCGGACGCTCTTGACCATGGCTTCGAATGAAGGCGTCTATGATGCCTCCCTTCGATGCAGCGTCGACCTCCGCAAGGAAGGTGTCGATTGGCTCAAGGAGCGGACCGTCTTCGTCACGACCACGGATCTTGCGGGAACCCACACCTCCAAGGTCAAGTGGACGCCCGAGTACGGCGAGGACGAGTCGAACTTCCTGTGCGCGCTTCTGCGCGACCCGGATGATCGCGTTCGCGCCTCCGTGCTGAGAGACCTCAGATCGATCGAGCGCGTCGCGTCCACCGTCGAACTCGCAGGCTGGCCCGAGTTCGGTATCGCCCAGGAGTCGATCAAGGTAGAGCGCTTCCCCATCGAGATCGGAAAGGACGTACTCGTGGAGCTGGGCCGCACCGCCGGCCCCTTCGAGTATGAGCACCTTTTCCGACTCGGAGCGGGCCTGGAGCACGATCAGGTCATGTCCTTGATCCAGGGGCTCAGGGAGTCGGACGACGAAAAGGCGATCGACACCGCGGTCGCCCTCGTGAGGTACCTCGACTGGTACGGAGAAACGAGTGCATGCGTCGCCCTGGCCTCGGCCTTGTTCCCATCGGCGGATGGAATGTCGAGGCTTTTCCACTCGGCAGAACGAAGGACACGCATCGAGACCGGCCTGCGGCATCGACAGGGCCTCGTGGCCCTGACGAAGTGGGCACTCGCATCGGAGTTCCCCGACCTCCTCCACCTCATCGCACATCGCAATGACCCACGCCCGCAGCTGGCCGCGTTGCCTCCCAAGCTCTGGGCTCGTTTCGCGGTCACCGTGGAAGAATACCTGCCGAGGGGTGAATCGGTGGTCCGGGAGCGAACGGACAGCGAGGCCAGAGCCGCCGCCGTCGATCTCGCTGCGTTCGATCCCGATCTTTCCGGGACGACGAGGCTGACCTTGCTGGAGGGCCCCGCGCCAGGCGACCTGGAAGTCGCTCAACGCGCGTTCTTGAGGCTGCTTCAGGAGAAAGTGTGGGACGCCAGCTTGAACCGAGACCAGGGGCCGCTGAGCCAGGACATTTCCGCTGCGCTCATCCGCCACTACTCCCTCGACTTCAGGCGTGACCTGAGCGGGGCCATCGCGACCGATGGAGCTTTCGGTCCAGAGCGGCTGGGACAGATCTACCTTCGCATCAGCGCGCTACCGATCACCCCGGAGATCGTCGAGTATGCCGCCACCCATACCGACGAGCTGCGCATGAAGAGCAGCCTGGTCGACGCGGTCGTGCTCTGGATGAGGTCGAATCCTTCAGAAGCGCGCATCGAGTGGATCGCGAGCCTCGTGGGAGACCCCGAGTTCGCCGACTCCGCGCTCGAAGCCATCGAAACGCTGCGCGACCCGGCGCTGCTCCCCCCGGTCGCGCGCCTCATCAAGGGTCCACCGACCGCCCCCCACTACGAAAGGGCCGTCCGAGCGCTCGAAAGCTACCTCACCGACGAGAGCGCCGAACTGCTACTGACCGCCGCTCGCACGACGCAAAGCGATGAAACGCGCATCTGGTGCCTGCAGCAGCTCGAGCGAATCGCCGCGCTCCAGGATGCGGAGAACCGCTGGGCCACGCGCCGCGTCCAGCAGGCCACCCGCGAGGTCACCGTCTCGAGACTCATGGGGCTGCTCCATGACGCCGACCAGGCCGTACGTATCGAGGCGATCCGGGGCCTCGGCACCTGGGAAGCCGTCGAGGCGATGCCCGAGCTCATCGGGCTACTGAAGGACACCGACCCGAGGATCGCCGCCGCCGCACGCGCAGCGCTCGACCGCCTGAACGAAACGCGCTGACCCCTCCCTGGGAAGAGTAGGCTCCTGATTTCACCCAGTAGGTCGAGGCGGATTCGCGCTGGATGACGCACTCTCAAGAGCGTCTCTCGCGCGTCCTCTCCTCTCTCCGTCATGAAATCAGGCCTTCTCCTTCTCCTCGTCGCAGGTGCGGTCGCCGCCCTGCTGTCCGCCTGGCTCTTCCTCGGAAACGATTCGACTTCGCCGGCAGCCGCCGAAGGACCGCTCGGGACGAACCGCGTCATGACGCTGTCTCCCTCCGAGGAGCCCGCGCTGGAGGCCGTCGAAGCGAGGCTCGAGGACAGCGCCGACGAGGCGACGGTCGACCGCCGGAGCCTTGTCACGAAGGGAGCCGGAGCTACAGCGGCCAGCGCCGAAGAAGAAGTCGTGGAAGCCGCCACAGGGCCCTACACCGGGAGGCTCGTCGACTCGCTCGGCCGCCCGATGGCGGGCGTCGAGGTCACGCTCGACACCTGGGAGAACGCGTCGCGCGACGCCGCGGGCGCGCTGCAGGTCGGCATGATGCGCAAGCGCAAGCCTGCCTCGACCACGACCGGCGACGACGGCCAGTTCGAGCTGGAGCCGCGCAAGTCGCTCGGTCGTAGTCTCGGGGTCACGACGGCGGTCGCTGGGTACTCGGATGGACCCATCCAGTGCGTCCTCGATCCCGAGAAGGGCAGGGCGCTTGGCGACGTCGTGCTCCAGCCTGCGGTCATCGTGAGTGGCTGGGTCCGCGATGGGGACGATCGTGCGGTCGCAGGCGCCCGGGTGCGCCGCGTCGATCGCAACGGCGACACGGGCAGCGAACTCATGGACGCGATCGGTTTCGGCGAACTCGTCGAGTCCGTTCGGACCGACGCCGACGGGCGCTTCGAACTCCCCCACGAATCCGAGGGACCGATCTCGCTTCTGGTCGACAGCGACGAGATCCTGCCGAAGCGCTGGGACGGGCCCACGAAGCGAGCGGGCGAGGTCCTGCAGGACATCGTGATCGAGGTCGAGCGCGCGGGCCAGATCCGCGGGTACGTCGCTGGCTACCCGAAGGACCGGCACCGCGGACAGGTCGCCGCCTTACTCATCGACGAAGCCGCCTCGGACGCCGAGACCAGCGGATTCTCGCAGCTGATGGCCGCCCAGCTCGCGCCCGCAGGCGATATCACGACGACCATCGAAGGCGACGGCTCGTTCACGCTCGCGGGCCTCGTTCCCGGAGCGAAGTACAGGATCCGCGCCATCACGAAGAACATGTTCACCCAGACGGTCGAGCTCTCCGACGCCGTCGACGCCCGTGCCGGCGGGGAACCGGCGACGCTCCAGTTCGACCCCGGCACCACCCTCACGTTCCAGGTCATCGATGCCAAAACGCTAGAGCCCATCGAGACCCTGACGGTCAGCGGCAAGTACGGCAGTCAGCCCGCTTATCTCCAGCTCACCGAGTCCGCAGAAGCGCCGCCCGATCGCTTTCCGAATGGCAAGGTCACGGCCTTCGAACTCCGCCCGAAGAGCGCACCCGCCAAGCTCACCCTCACCGTCGACGCACCGGGGTACTTCCGCACGCGGGACATCGTCGTCGACGTCCCCGAGTCGGGCACCGTCAACCTCGGCAAGGTCGCCCTCGACCCCGCGCCCCTCCTGAGGTTCCGCATCGTCGACGCCGCCACGAAGAAGCCGATCCGACGCGCGCGCGTGACGGTCGAACCCACGGCGCCGCCCACCTTCGACCTCGGGGGACGCCGCAGCCGCGGCGGCGAAGGCGCCACCGACGAGGAAAAGGAGAGCCAGGAGGCGGCCGAGGCCATGGTCTTCGGCGAGTACCGCGTCCGCTCGCGCGGGCGCTCGGACCGCGACGGGCGCTGTCCTCTGTCGATGGTCGAAGCGCCGAGCGTCACGCTGGAGGTCGAAGCGCGCGGCTACGCCGACCACGTCCAAGCACCGTTCTTCGCACCGGAGAACGACGAGAACGAGATCGTCATCGAACTCTTCGGAGGCGGTTCTCTGCAGGCGTTCGTGACCGACACCGAAAACGTTCCCGCCGCCGACGTGCGCGTCGAGTGCCAGAGAGACTCGGGCGAGCGTCTCGTGAGCCACGGGGAGAAGACGGACGAGAACGGGATCGCGGAGTTCGAGCACCTCGCTCCCGGCACATGGGAGGTCCGCGCGTTCCGCCGCGACGACTCGCTCTTCGCGGAGGGCGGCCGGGGCTCGGCGGCCCACCCCACGGAGTGGACCGAGATCCAGGTGCGAAGCGGCCAGCGACAGCGCGTTGACCTCGAAGTCCCCGCGGTCGGCGACCTGAAGGGTCTCGTCCTGCTCGGCAACCAGCCTTCGCCGGACGCTCGCGTCTCGCTCGCCTCACCGGAGAGCGTCGATCGCACGGAGCGAATGCTCGAGTTCCAGGATCGCTTCGCGGGCATGAACCCCGACACGACGACCGGAGTCACGGACTTCGAGGGGCGCTTCCTGCTCACCAGCATCATCCCCGGCGACTATGTGCTGCTCACACGTCATCCGGACCTCGCCATGGTCGTCCGCACCGAGGTGAAGGTGACCGTGGGCAAGAACTCGATGACCGTGCGGATTCCAGGAACGGCGCTCGTCGGACGCGTCGTCGATGACAACGGCGCGCCGATCGCGGGCGCGGCGGTCTCGGTGGAAAGACGATCCGATGGCGATGAAGCAGCCACGGAACGCTCTTTCGCCCGCAGCGTTCTGGGCTCCTCCGCCGGCGCCACCGCCACGACGGATGTGGACGGACGGTACCGGCTCATCGGAGTCAACGCCGACGCGGACCTGGCGGTCGTGGTCGAGGCCAAGGGCTACGCGGATGCGCGCGAGGAGCCGGTCCGAGCCATCGCCGATGACACGGTCTCCGTGCCTCCCATCTCGATGGAGCGCGCGGGAGCCATTCATATCACGAGCGACCCCGAGGGCGCCGCGTCCACGGTCAGCTTCGTCCGTGCCACCGCCGTTGCGGGTCGCGCGCTGGAGATGCGCGCCGCCCCCAAGATGGGCATCCTGCGCGCAGGCAACGCGCGTATCGACGGCCTGGTCGCCGGCACGTGGGAAGTCACGGTCCAGACGACGAGCACGACACCGGGAGAAGAGACTCAGATCAGCACCCTCGACCCGAAGAAGGTCGAGATCAAGCCAGGCGAAACGGCAGAACTCCGTCTGTAGCGCCGCCGCAGACAGCGGCCGGACTCAGCCGCACGCCAAACAGCGCTGCGGATTGACCAGGGGATCAGGACCCTTCGCTGATCAGCAGCACCGCGCCGCTCGTCGTCGCGATCAGCTTGCGCGTCATCTCGCTGAACGCGCGGCGGTTGCGATCGAGGCGCGACAGGCCGAGGATCAAGAAGTCGCACTCCAGGGACGCCTCCGCCAGCGCCGTCCCCACGTCGTCGGAGAGCCGCGTGCGAATCACGGACGGGGCCACCGCTTCCTCGCGCATCAGGTATTCGTAGGAGCGCTCGCGCCGCTCGCGAATGGCTGGCGTCGTGTCCGCTGGCAGGACCAGCAGATAGGTGACCTCCATCTCGGGCGCCGCGCGGTGGAACAGGCTGGCCAGGAGCCGCGCGCGGAGCGCGCTGTGGGCGCCGGTTCCGTGCACCGGCACGAGGACGCGGCGGATGCCCTCGGGCCGCCAGCCCGTCGGAATCCGCAGGAGCGCGACGTTGCAGGTCAAGCGACTCACGAGCGACTCGAGCTGGCCGCGCAGCTTCGCATCCGAGAGTTCGCTCATCCCGAGGAGCAGCGTCGCGCAGCGGTAGAGGCGCGCGACCCGCTCGATCTCCTCCAGCGGCTCGAGTCCCACCGTCGCGAGCGCCTCGGCGCGCGCACCCGCGCGAAGGGCGGCCCCCAGCGAATCGCGAAGCACGCCCGCGGATTGATCGAGGGACCGCGCCATCTCCTCGGGGGCGCGAGCCGAGAACGGCTTGACCACGTTGAGCATCAGTACGCGCCCGACGCGCGGCGGCGCGATGCACGCTCCCATCAGCGAGAGCGCGCCGGCGTTCGACGGATGAGACGTCGGAACGAGTACGAGCGGACTCCGACCGCGCAGCTCCAGAAGATCCGCGTCGACGGCCTCGGCGAGCGCGTCCTGGACGCGGGCGCGCGGGCCGAAGCGAAGCCCGTAGGCGATCCCGCCCAGGAGCAGCCAGACGAGCGCCACAAGCCCTGCGCGGGGCACGGCAAGGCTCTGGAAGATCGCCAGCCCGCCGCAGAGTGCCGCGCCGAAGAGCGGCAGCCAGGGCCAGAGCGGTACCCGAAAGCCCGTGTGCTTCGGCCTGCGGTGGCGCGCGACGACGCAGAGCACCTGCACGAGCGCGAACGTGCACAGGAAGATCAGACTGGACGCCGCGCCCGCGGCCGCCACGTCGCCGACGACCAGCATGAAGACGGCCGCGATGCCGGCCGTCACGAGGACGGCGATCGCGGGCGTGCCGCGGGCGGGATCGACGCGCTCCAGCGACGCGGGCAGCGTCCGATCGCGCGCCATCGCCTGGGCGATCCGCGACGCGGCGTAGACGTTCGCCAGCAACGCGGAGAACATCGAGAGGAGGCCCGCCGCGACGACCAGCCAGAAACCGGGCAGGCCGAGGTAGCGCTGGGCCGCGAGAGCGACCACGGTGTCGGGGTTCGCGGACGCGAGGGCCTGGATCGTCTCGCCGGGCGCGACCCCGAGCACGATGACCACCACGAGGAGCGGCACGTACACGATCAGCGCGACCCCGAGGGAGAGGAGCATCGCGCGCGGAAGCGTCTTCCGCGGGTCTTTCACCTCGCCTGCGACGGCGGCCACGAGGTCGAAGCCCTGGAGCGCGATGAAGGTGTAGCCCATCGCCTGGAAGAAGCCGCTGGCGCCGCCGGGGAAGAACGGCGTCATGCGCTCGACGGCGGGCGGCATGGTGCGCAGTCCCACCCAGGCGCCGCCGAGGATCAGCACGGCGAAGACGGCGACCTTGGCCACGCTGACGGCGCTTCCGCCGCCGCCCGTCGATCGAACGAGAACGAGCGCGCTCGCGAGGGTGGCGACGAGCGCCGTGAGGAGGAGCATCCCGCGCCCGGCGAGCCACTCCGGCGCTGCGACGCCGAAGGCCTCGAGCCCGCCCGCCAGGCCGTTCGCCACGAAGGTCGCCGTGCCGAGCGCGTACAGGACCGCCGCGATGATCGAGGCGAACCAGACGACCCAGCCCACGGCGAACGCGGGCCCCACCGCCAGCACGCGCTTGGCGAACGTGTAGGTGCCGCCCGACTGCGGGAAGGCCGTCGAAAGCTCGGCGAATGACAGCGCGGTGATGATGGCGATCACGCCGTTGGCCGTGAACGCCAGGAGAGCGCTGGGCCCCGTGACCGCGAGCGCCGAGCCCGCGAGGGCGAGGATCCCGCCGCCGACGATGGCGCCGACGCCGATGGCCGTCGCGCCGAAGAGACCAATGCTGCGCTGGGGCTCGACGGGGACGCTCATGCGCCGCAGGTTACGGGCAGAAGCTCACGTTCTGTGCACTGGAAAAGTTGAACGTGGCCGCGCCGCCGGTCGCCGTGTCGCGGTACCAGCCCTGGAAGATCCAGGTCGTGCCCGGAAGCAGGGCCGTGGCGCCGCTGGAGACCGGGTCGTTCTGGAAGTCGACGGTGTGGAAGGCCTGGCCGAGGTTGTCGAAGAAGCGAACCGTCACTCGCTGGATCGTCCCGCCCGCGCAGAGGGTGCCTTCGCCGAGTGCCACGCTGGAGGGCGCGCTTCCGTAGAAGAACAGCACGGGTGCGCCGACCGGACCGCTGCCGATCGAGAGCCCCAGGTCCTCGTCCGCCAGCGATGGCGATCCGAGGATCGAGAGGTCAGCTCCCGCGCCGACCGAGTTCGGACTGGCGACGCACTCGAGCGACGTCCAGACCTCGTTGATGCGGTAGGTCAGCTCCTGGGTCATGCGCGCCGCGCGGAATGTCTCGTCCCGGACCCAGGGGGTCTCGTCGACGACGCGCACGCTGACCTCCGCCATGCAGCCGCCAAGGCCCAGTGTTCCGAGATCCAGGGACATGCCGGTGGCCCCCGGGATCGGCGTTCCATCGAGCGACCACTGGATGCTGAGCGGCGCGCCTACCACGTTCATGGGGCTGACGACGAGCGTGTCGGCGTCGGTGTAGTCGAGGGCCGGATCGGACGCCGAATCGATCGGCTCGACCTTGCGGTAGATCTCCTTCAGCACCTGCTCGGCGCCGACGAGATTGAAGTTCCGGCCCAGGGCGCGCATGAGCGAATTGTTCGACGGGCGGTAGATCCCGGTGACGCTGTACTGCGCTCCCTCGAACGTTCCGATCGTGCCGTCGAAGCCGGATGCGCTGGCGCCGAGCCAGTTCGCCCACTTCTGGCCGTTGCTCGCCATGGTGGCGGCCTCGTAGGTCGAGACGTTCTGGCCGCTCGGCTCGCCGCCGGTCCAGTTGGTGGGGCCTCCGTAGGTGTACTCGTCGGCGAGGCGACCCAGGGAGTGCCCGAGTTCGTGCTTGACGATCTCCACCGCCGCGCTGTTGCCCCCCGAACTCGTCGCCAGGTTCGAGCTGAGGTAGCCGGCGCCGCCGTACTTGGTCGTGTTGGCGAGCGCGATGACCTGGTCGACGCTGGGCGCGTTGTTGGCGTAGGAGTACGCGGCGCCGACGCTGACGCAGAGCAGGCGCTCGATGCCGCTGCACCAGAACTGCATGTCGAGGGCCGTGTCGCGCAGGATGCCCTGGGACGGATCGTTGTCGACGCCCGACTCGTTCGAGATCACGTCGATGCGGTGCACCGCGAAGTAGTCGATGTAGCTCGTCAGCGGCTCGGTGCTGAAGAGGCCGCCGACGACGTTGTTGACGTGGTTCTGGTAGGTGCCGAGCTCCGACGCGGTGTAGCCGTCCCCCACGAAGACGAGGTCGACGCGGTTGTCGGCGCCGAGGAGCCGCTGGCCCGACGGGGCCACCTGGGCGAGGCCAGCCGCCTCACCGCGGAAGAGCGTCGTGACCGGCGCGGGGGTCACGGGCAGCTCGGAGAGGTTCTCCATGGCGGGCTGGAGCGTGGCTCCGCCGGTCAGCTCTCCGCGAAGGCCGGGACCATCGTAGAAGACCGTCTCGAAGCCCTCGGGCGCAGGCTCGTTCCAGCGAACGTGGCCCTGGGGCGAGTTCTGGAGGGCGACGGCTGCGGCGGCGGCGACGAGCGTCGGGCCTGCCACGGGGAGGATGAGGGCGCGCAGAGGGCGCTGCGTGAAACGAAAGGACATCGGGCGCTGGGTGGGAGAAGGGCCTCCGCGCGTCCCGGTTCTCGAAGGGCACCGGCGGAGGTACCTCAACGTGACGCACTCTAGGGCCCGGAGGTTCTCCTGATCCCGTTTTCTTGGGTTCCAGAGTTCCTGGAGCAAAGACGAGATCCGTGAGGGCCCGCGACAGCTTCTCACGCTTCGTCTCCGTTCAGGACTCCATCCACGGGGTCTCCTCCGGCCTCCAGTTCGTGCCTATCATGCTTTACGCGCCCCGTCCGTTGACTCTCCTCACGCTCGCCCTTGCAGTCTCGCCTGCGTGGAGCTCCCCCGTGGCACCGATGACCCAGGTGGGACAAGCCACGCCCCTGGCCCCGTTCATCGGCGAGCAGTTCGAGGGCTTCGAATCGCAGTCGACTCAGTTCGGCGGCCAGCACCCCCCCACCGGCGCACCGTGCCTCCTCGGAGGTGCCTTCGGCGGCACGGCGTCGATCTGCGCGACGAGTTTCCCCAACTTGATCCAGATCCACGACGCGACGCTCTCGCCCTACTGCGGCTCGATGCACCGCTCGGGCAACCGTCAGTTCGGTGCTTTCCTGTCCAGCTTCTCCCTGGTGATGGGCGCGGACCAGGTCGCGCTCGGCGGCTACTTCGCGTCGGACACGATCGATCCGCAGGTGCCCGACTCGCGCCTCTGGGAAGTCGTGTTCCTGGACGACCTCGGCATCGAACTCGATCGAAGGCTGCTGCAACTCCAGGGCCCGTGCGGCGCGTACGAATGGCACGGGTGGACGCTTCCCACGGGAACGCGCCGCCTCGACTTCGAGATCGTGACCACGTTCCGGTCGCTGCTCATCGATGACCTGATGATCTCCGCCGTGACCCCGATCGGCGACGCGCACTGCGAGTCCGAGGAGACGAGCCTGCGCGAACGAGGGTTTTGCTCGGCCACCGGTTCCACCTCGGCTGCCGCGAACCAGCTCCGGCTCCGCGCGTGGCAGCTGCCCGAGAACACGTTCGGCTTCTTCCTCACCAGTCGCGGCGCCGGCATGGTGCCGGCGGCGGGCGGAAGCGCGGGAACGCTCTGCCTGGGCGGAGCGATTGGCCGCTACGTCGGGCCAGGTCAGATCAAGAACTCGGGCACGGCGCGCGCGTTCGAGCTGGACCTCGACCTCGCGGCGATGCCCCAGCCGAACGGGGCGGTGCCGGTCGTCGCGGGGGAAACCTGGCACTTCCAGGCGTGGTTCCGAGACGTCGAGCCCGGGCCCGCGATGACCCCGACGTCGAACTTCACGGGCGGCCTGCGCATCACGTTCGACTGAGTCGCGATGCCCGCCGCTCGTGCACGAGGCCGTGTAGCAACGTGGGACGCCGCGGAGAACTTCGGCAGATAGTCCCAAGCCGTCGCATCACCGCGACGTTGGAGAGCCGACGTGGGTGAAGCGGCACTTCAGCTGCTCCCGGAGACCGTCGAGGCAAACATGAAGAACGAGCGCGAGCTGAAGATCGAAGAGCCCTGTCCCATGCGCTGGGCGGAATTGCTGGGAGCTGGATCCCGGCGCTACTGCGGCCAGTGCGCGCTGCACGTGGTGGACGGCTCGGCCATGACGAAGGCCGCAGCGAAGAGGCTGGTGGAGGACTCCAGCGAACGCGTCTGCATGCGCGTCGAACTCGACGAAGGCGGGCGGCCGGTTTACCTTCCGGAAACCTCTTCGCAGGGCAAGAGGCTGGCAGGCCTGGGGCTGGTGGTCGCCTCTGGCATGCTCGTGGCGTGCACCGACGACGCACCCTCGGCGACGCACCCGGACCCGGAGCCCGGTCCAACGTCCTCGAATTCAGACCTCGTCGACGAGCCGCTGGCGCGGCCACCCGAGATCATGGGCGAGGTTTGCTATCCGCCCGAGCCGGTCGATGAAGGGCACCTGAGCCAGCGACCGGAGGCCATGGGCAAGATGGTCGTCGGCCCTGTCGAAGAGTCGGGCGTCGCGCCGAAGAGTCCCGCCGAGGACGAGTAACCTTTGGCGGTGCTGCCACGCTCTGGGGATGGCTTCCGCCGGTCCCTGCTATCCTCCAGGCCATGAAGCTCACCCAGCCACGCGGTCTTGCCGCTGCGATTTTTCTGACGACCGTCGTCCTCCTTGCTGCCGCCTGTGCCTCACCCGCGCCAGCGCCCGCGGCGGCTTCCGCGGCGGCTCCCGACCATGACTCGGCCGTTCCGCCCGTTTGGGCCGTCGGCGCGGACCGTCTTCTCGAGCTCGATCCGGACGCCAAGATCCCCACCAACATCCTGCCCATGTACGGCCAGACGGATCGCAGCCAATGGCTGGTTTCTGCCGCGGACAAGCAGTTCATCGCCCAGACGTCGGCCGCATTCGGCGGCCGCGAGTCCGCGAGCGAGGTCTACGCGCAGAAGGGTCTGAAGTTTTACCTCGAGGATCAGTACGAAATGGCGATGAAGCGTCTCAATCAGGCGTGGCTCCTCGATGAGACGAACCCCGATGTGTTCTATGGCTTCGCGTGCGTTTACCAGGACCACCAGAACTACCTGGAGGCCGGGGACTTTGCGGCCACGTCGATCGAGCTGGGCCAGGAGCACCCCGTGCGAATGGCCGACTGCGCGTTCCTGATCGCAGCGCAAGCGGGCGCGCGGGTACCGACGGAAGGAGTCCCCTCCCAGGCCGAGATCGTGCGAATCCAGGATCAGCTGCGTCCCCTCTTCGCTCGAGCACTGGCGACCGCCGCCCCTTCCGACCGCGGCTACGTTCAACTGCAGGCATTCAAGACCCAGGTCAACGTCGCCGACTACGAGGAAGCCTGGCGCTCCGCGGACGCTCTCGAAGGAATGGGCGAGAAGGTTCCTGACACGTACCGCGCGACGCTGGAGAAGCACTCCCCGTCCGGCCAGCGCTGAACCTTTCTATCCCCCCTTTGGCGGTACCGTGGCGGTACCGCGGTACCGAGCCTGGCCCAAAGCCGCCACGTTCCGACTTGGTGGAACCGCCAGTTTGCACTTCTTTTCCGTTCAGTTGAAGGTCGCCTCCACCGCGTCCGTCGTGTTGAATCCGCTCGCTGCACCAGGGTCCCGGAACACCGCTTGGATCGTCCAGCTGGAGCCCACGGCCCAGGCTCCCGCGCCTTGGCTCAAGGTGGAGTCACCCCAGTCCACGCTCTTGGTCAACGATCCGTTGCTCCCGATCCGCACGGGCCCGCCGTAGCGAACGGCCGACTGGGGGTCGATGCAGAGCACGCCGTCGCCGAAGGGCACGGGGGGCGCACGATGGCCGTAAAGAAGCAGCGCCACGCTATCCGGAATCGCTTCTTCCACGTGCACCTCGAGACCGCGCGTGCCCACCGAGATGGCGTCGTAGAAGTAGATCCGCGCGGCGGCACCGAGCGATTGCGGAACGCTGTCGCAGACATGCTCCACGTCGCCGGGCTCGCCCGCGAGGATGATCACTCGACCCGAGAGAACGCCGCCAAAGCCGGCGCGAGAGTTCGTCACCGCCCAGTCGTCGTAGCCGTCACCGTCCACGTCGGATAGCGTTGTGGCGGAGTCGATGAAGAGATCGCTGTGCACGGGATGGCTCAGCTCCAGTTCTCCTCCATGAATCTGAGGACGAACGCGGGCCAGGATCTGGCCCGTGCGGCCAGAGATGGCGATGCCAGAGTGAAAGCAGAAGGGGTCACCTCCCGTCGCGACCACGTCGTTGATCCCATCCCCATTGAGATCGTGGCCCCCACCCAGGGACTGACCCAGGAACTCGCGACAGGATTCCGGAGAGAGCTCCGGGCGACCGGTCACCTCGTGAATGGTCGACAGATCGGCTCCGGAAATCATCCTGATCAGCCCGACCCCTCCATTCGAAGCCGGAATCAAGACGTTGTGAGCTGAGACGGCGAAGTCGGGAATCTGATCGCCGTTGATATCACCGAGGCCAATGGGCTCGAATCCGTAGACGCCGCCGCAGCCGTTGGGGAAGACGCACGTGGAGCCGAGAAGCGCCCCTGTCCGCCCGGAGTGGAGATCCACCACCCCCGTTGAGCCCCATCCAAGGACGAAGTCGTCGGCCCCATCCATGTCGATGTCGCCCACTCCGCCTGCGCCGAGGCCAGAATCTTCGCTACCTGGAATCGCGTACGCGAACTGCCCGGAAGGGCCCAGGAAGACACGTTGCTCGAAGAATGTCGAGACAATCAAGTCAGCGTACCCGTCGCCGTTCACATCACCTGGCGCGCCGAGGAAGTGCCCGAAGCAACAAGCAGGATACGTGACCCGAGTGATCTCGCTGCCGGTCCTACCGTCGAGGACAAAGACCTCGCTGAGCCCTCCGACTCCTGGACATCCAACAGCAACATCGTCGAATCCATCGCCATCGAAGTCACCGAGAACAACTGACTCTGCCGTCCGGCAAGTCCCGACGACATTGCCGATGGTGTTGACAGCTTGAGTCCATAGCGGGACGAAGCTTTGGCTGGAGAATGCCACCACATGGCTCCCGGCGAACGCCGCCGCTGAGGATCCATACATGAAGATGTCGTCCTTCCCGTCCCCGTCGACGTCATCCATGGAACCCGGTCGGTACAAGGTCATCGACGGCGCGCCGTCGATGATCCGAATGATCCGCTGGGCGAATGCATGCTGCGTTCCAAGAGCCAGAGCCCAGAGGCAGCCCACAGCCAGTGTCCGGGTGAGCGTTGACGCTGTTACAGGAATCATGATCGTGTTCTTCATCTGTCACTGTCCTGGTGCGGGTGCGGACGTGCCGGAAACGGCGTGGTCGTCAATCAGACGGAGCGAGTAGACCCGGTTCCCGCCGTACGCGGTACCGAACCCGACCCAGATCCGCCACATTTCGATTCCGAACCCTCCTCTTCGAACCGAAACATGGCGGCTTTGGGTCGGGTTCCCTACCGCCCGGGTTCCGCACCGCCATCGTCACGCAAATGGCCATGGCTGAGAAATTTCGGCCTACGCTTCCTACTGAATGCGATAGAAGGACGTAGGCCGCTTCGTGTCGCTCCTCTTCGCCCTTCCGCTGATCTCGACGATGCTGTTCCCAGCGAGCGGTGCGCGGATCCCGCTGGCTATCGACACCGAACCCGGCCGGCTGGAGGTCGTGGGAGAGGCCACCCATCGCTTCGGGGATGTCTTCGCCGGCGATGAGGCGGCGCATGCGTTCACGCTACGAACCGTTGGCGCTACGCCTGTGACGATCGTGCAGGCCCAACCCAGCGTGAGCACCTCGCTTGGAGAAATCGAGTGGCAGCGACCGGACAGCCAGCGCTGGGCTCGGTACACCCTCGGGGAAACGATCGAACCAGGCAGCCTCGTCCGCCTGACGGCACAGCTGAGCACCTTCGTGGCGCCCCCTTCACGGCGTGGCCGCATCATCGTCGTCGCGGAGTCTCCTGTCGATCCGGCCCGGATGGAGGACCCACCCGCCGTTCTGACTCAGCGCTTCGACCTGGTGATGCTGGCAACGGTCTCGCTCTTCGTGCGGGCCACGCCCTCCAGTATGGTGGCCCTCGACCCGCTGCCCCACGGCTCCGGCCACACCGAGATCGTGGCGATCGAGTCCACGACTGGACAACCCTTTGGACTCGCCGAGCCACTGGACCATCGCATTCCAATGCCTCCCGGACTCAGCGTCCGCTGCACGCCCATCGCGCCGGACGAGCGCGGCTGGTCGAGTCGCTGGATGCTCGAATTCGCCGTTGGGGCCGATACACCGCCTGGACGTCACGGGTAAGTTTTGAAGCGCAAGGTGATCTCAGCTCCTCCGGCGGAGCCAGCCGCCACAGAAAGTAGAGCGCCACGTGCCAGTGAGTATTCCATCACAGTCTCGCTCACGTACCGCGTACAGGGCGCACTCGAGCTCGACGAGACGTTTGCCTCCTTCGGCCTCATGCGCTCGGGATCGAGGACCGAGCGAACGAGGCATCTCTTGATCGATGATGTCTCCCTCGACGTGGACGACCTTCGTGTCGAGGTCGTGCCCGAGACCGCCGGTGCAGCGACTGCGCTGCAACCGGCCGTCACGCTCGCTGCAATTCCTGGAAAGGACGAGGAAGGCCGCCGGGCGGATCGAGATCCGCCCGGCGGTACCGAACCCGACCCGGATCCGCCACATTCTCGCGGGTGACGAAACGTGGCGGATTTGGGTCGGGTTCCGTACCGCCACTGAAGGTCGCGCGGCTCGTTCAAGAAAGGGCTGGGGGACTTCGACCTCTCCGACTAACGCTACGGAGACCCCACCGTACGTTGACGGATGAGCCACCTGCGGATAGCAATACTTGTCGGTCTAGCCCTCACTCTGAGTGCCGCGTTCCTTGCGAACGGATGCGCCCGTACCCAAGTTCAAGAGGACGATCCCTACTACCAGCCGCTCGTTGCCTTGACGAGCGCATCCATGCCGCGGGTGATCGTGCGCAACATGATGGAAGACCGCGCAGGGAACATCTGGTTCGCGACTTTCGGCGGACCCATTCGCTACGACACGAAACAGTTCACCAACTTTGGCTCAGAGATGGGTCTCGCCCGGCAACGAGTCTTCTCGCTTCTCGAGGATCGAGGGGGCGCTCTTTGGTTCGGGTCCGTTCTCGCTGGCGTTTCACGGTTTGACGGTCAGTCGGCTACCCGTTTCACCGAGCTGAACGGCTTGGTTCACAACGGCGCAAATTGGATCTTCGAGGATCGCGACGCCAACATATGGATCGGTACAGGCGGAGGAGTCAGTCGATACGACGGCAAGATGATGGCCAGCTTTTCCACGCAAGACGGGCTCATCCACGACTCGGTCTACGCAATCGCCCAGGATGGAACGGGGCGTATCTGGTTCGGAACCCAGGGTGGCGTCTGCTCGTACGACGGCGAGAGGTTCAGCAATCTCGCAGACCAAGTGGGGAGAGATTTCGAGAACGTTCGCGCGATGGTCATAGACGGCACAGGGAGCCTCTGGTTCGGTGGCCAGGAGGGAGCCTTCCGCTTTGATGGCGAACACCTGTCGTCGTTCACGACCGAAGAAGGTCTGCAATCAGACTTTGTTGGCTCGATGATCGTCGACAGGAGGGGGCATGTTTGGCTCGGGCACCCCGGCGGGTTCCCGAACTTCATGGGGGGCGGGGCGACCCGCTTTGACGGAAAAGCCTTCCATAAGATCACACGCACCGAAGGACTTCTGGTCGACAACGTGTACGCCATGCTGGAGGACAGGGCCGGGAAGATTTGGTTCGCGAGTGCCGGCTCCGGTGTGTGCCACTATGACGGAGAAGTCTTCACGAACATCTCGGAGGTCGAGTTGTCGCCAAACGATGAGTCAGACGATTAGGCGTCCCGCTGAGCGCGGGCAGCGACGCGAGGCAAATCCCTCAGAAGCCCCTTCGCACAGCGCCCCCAGCAGGTAGGTCTCCCAAGCTCGCGACGGACAAGCGATCCATGGCGGTACCGAACCTGACCCAGATCCGCCACATTCAGCCCAGTGATGAGACGTTGCGGTTCTGGACCCGGCCGTGCTCCGTCGCAATCGCACGGGCGCCGAAACGTGGCGGACTTGGATCGGGTTCGGTACCGCCACGAACTTCACGCGGGCGCGGAGCATCAGCTTCGTTCAGTCGCAGCTGGGCAGTGCTCACGGGTGATGGACCGTCGTCGGAGAAGCGCTAGCGCGCGTTCATCGATGTGAAGTAGCAAGAGCCTCGGCCCGTGTGCCGAGGCAGGCGTGCAGCCACAGGGCTATGACGGCGATCAGCGTCGCCACCGCCAGGGCCGTGAAGGCGACGAAGTGCTGTGGGAGGTAGGACATCGCTCCGACGACTGGGTCCTCTGGATGAGAGATCCAACGCATGAGAAGGTAGGCCGCGCTCACCACATAGAAGGCGGCCGCGGTGCTGATCAGCCATGCATACCGCGTCCATAGCTGCGCGCCACGGGAGAGATGGTGGGTGCGACAGAGCTTCGCCAGGCACCAGCCAGCGGTCACCCCCGCGATGGCTTGAAGTACGCCGAGGCCAGGTATCAGGTACAAGCCGATCCAGCTCGGCTTCTTCGTCGTAATCGACCCATACTCTGTGACCTCCGTGATCGAGACCTGGTCGATGCGGTGCCCGGCCATCGCTATCAAGATCATCACCAGCTGCCACCAGCCGAGCGCCTTCAGCCAGTTGCGTAGACGCCCCTGCGCCGTGCCTGCAAGGCTGAAGAATGCAAGTCCGATGAGAAGGTGGCCGATTTCGTCCGGGACCAGATCCCAGTGCCATCCGGTCTCCTCCGACATGATCGTTCCGTCGCTCGCCGTTCTCTCCACCCTTTGGTAGTGCCTGTTGCCGAGGTCAATGACCACGAAGAAGCCCCCAAGCAACATCTGCAGCATCCCGCGTGCGATGGAGCTGGGAGGTGGTAAGGCAGCCAACGCCGGTGGGCTGATGCCGAACTCGTCTTGATCCTGACTCACGGTTGGATGGCGCTGTCGCACGTCAGGTAGATCTGCCAGCCTGCTTCGGCGCTCGTGAATTCGTCGATGCGAAAGGAGCCGGCCAGTGCATCGATCGCACCGATCCTTGCGAGTGAAAGCTGACCCATGGGCCTGATCGTAGCAGAAGCTCCCAGGGCAGCTGCGACTCAGGAGCGGTACCGAACCCGGCGGTACCGAACCCGACCCAGATCCGCCACGTTCTCGCGGGTGACGAAACGTGGCGGATTTGGGTCGGGTTCCGTACCGCCACGGAGTCCGCGGCGACGCCCTCCCGCTCGGCGATCTCTTTCGGCTCCAGCCCTTCCTGGTAGCGCAGCAAGAGCGTCGTTCGAAACGGCTCGTCGAGCGTCATCAGCTCATTCCAGACGCGCCGCTGTTGTTCACTTCGGAGAACGAGCTCCTCGGTGGAGGGAAGGGCTTCGGGCCGGGCTGCCATCTCCTCGCGCACGGAGCGCCGCCCCTCGCTGCGGCGCGAACGCCAGATGAAGCGCCTGGCCGCCAGGAACATCGAGTGCCGGCTGGAGCCAGCGAGCCACGCCTCTTGCCTGGCGTCGTCCGCTAGGCCGGGGTCCGCCACCAGTCTGGCGCAGAGGTGCCCGAGCCAGACCCAGTCCTCCAGGGATCTTTCGAGGCCTGGGGCATCGCCACGGCCTCGAGAGGGCCCGGGGAAGAAGTCGGAGATGGAGTCCATACATGATCGTCACCCCGCCGCCAGGGATAACGCGAACCGAGTCTCCCGGATTTCTGTCGATCCATGCGGAGTACCGCCAGGTTCCCTACCGCGAGGCGACCATGGCGGTATCGAGCCTGGCGGTACCGAGCCTGACCCAAAGCCGCCACGTTCCGAATTGGCGGCACCGCCATTTTGGACTTACTTTCCGTCGCTGACGTACTGAATCGCGGATCCAGCTGTTCGCGACAGGCTCCAACGGGTTGAATCGCGCCTCCGCCGATCATCCGTCCTCTCTGTTGCGAACCTTCGACTGGCGAGATCGTACTTCACTCAACTTCTTCTCGACCCGGGTCCACTCGCGACGGATCCGCACCTGGTCCTCGAGCCCGGGGGAGAACGATCCCGCTTCCGAACTCACGTGGTCGACCAGCTGTTCGATCGGTTCGAGGAACGACTCTCGGAAATACACTCCTTCATGATCGAGCTGGAACCAGATGGCCGCGGCGAGGCCAGAGACTTCGATCTCCGTCTCTCCATCCTCTGGCGCCACCTCGCGGACGTATCGATCGATCACCGGAAAATAGTGGGTGAAGGCCCGGGGCCCCATGAACATGAAGTCTTCCACGTAGATGATCGGATTCGTGCAGAAGAGCTCGAACGCCTCCTCGATGGTGAGCTCACCGAAGTTCCTCCACGCAGTCTGGCCATCGAGTTGTCCGCCCCAGGGATCGAAGTCCCTTTCCATGGGTAGCGATTCGGCTGCGTTGTTCGGCATGGGTCGGCGTGGTGAGAGCGCGATGCGCCGAGAAGGGTGAAAACGACCCTGGCACCGGGAGCTATCGAATGTAACCCCAGGTCATAGAGCCAGCGTCCGTGAAGTTGGACGTGGGCGCACCCGACGAATCACGGTCGCGGAACCAGACCTGGAAGTGAGAGCGCATTCCGGCCGCCGCTGGAAAGCCCCATGTGGCAGAAGGGAGCGCCAGGACGGACCATTGTCCCAGGGTCGTATCGAGACTGAGCTGTCCACTGGCTCCTGCGTTCTGAACTCCGAAGCGTCCGACGGAGCCACCGACGCAGATGGCCCCCTGGGCTCCGCCGGGATGTTGGATGTAGCTGGCATTCGTGCTGTGGAGAAAGAGTCCGAACGACCAGGGTGGAAGCTGGTTGGCGGTCAAGGTGAACTGATCCAGTTCGAACATCCGCGTCGGTCCACAGAGGCTCATGTATCCGTTCATGCCCGTGGAGTTCGGCTCGGAGGAGCAGTAGTGGGTCAGAAGGCCTTCCGGCGGAAGGCTCGCGCAGTCGATGGCGCAGGTGACGGCCGGATCGCTGAAGAGCCGCAGGTAGAGCGAGGCCCATGGCGTCGAGGCGCTGTGCCGCATCCACCTGCGCTGGTGTAGCCGCCCGCGTTGACGCTCGCGATGAACGTGTTCCCCGGAAAGATCCAGGCCGCCAGCGAGTCTTCGGTGAGATACCCTGTCGTGCCTGCAGCGCAGGAGGGCGCGGTGCCGTAGTAGGTACCATCACCGTCTCGCGGCAACGGCTGGGTGGGAGGCAAGTAGCTGGCGTCCGTGGCTGCAGGATCGCCTGCCAGCAACAGTCCCACATGGCCGCCATTGAAGTTGCTCGCGACCGCCGTGACCGTGAATCGATCCATTGACGGAACTCCATCGAAGCCTGAATCCTGCGGACCACCGTCCGGGAGCAAGCAGAAGCTCAAGCTCGGTCCGAGGTCGACGCGGACTCGGTACGTCCCGCCGGTTGGCAGTCCTTCGACGAAGATTTGCGCGGTGCCTCCGACCTCCGGAGTGGTGGTCGAAAGCGCGCCTGAGGAGAAGAAGAAGATAAAGCCCGCGGTCCCACCTGGGATCTCGACGCAGTACGCGAATTCGAAGCCGTTGACGAGCAGTTCCGCGCGATCGGCAGGAGCCGCGAACGCGCCGGGATTTCCGGGACCCGGAATGCCGCCGACGTCCCTGAGGCTGAGGGTGGCCTGGCTGGCCGTCGAAAAGGATGCGACGTCGTAGTAGAAGCCGGCCGACGCCGTGTTGTCGTAAATCGAGTCAGGGCCCGAGGTGCTCTGGGTCCCAGGAGGGTAGAGGGTCCCGGTGGCGTAGTCGTACACGCCAGCGTCCTGGATGGGGCCGAGGATCGGGCGAGCAGGCACAGTGACTTGGGGCGCGAGAATCAGTGCGGCGAGGGTGAGCATGGGTGACTCCGAGTTGGGAAGATAGGGCGGACTGACGGGGTGGAGTGGATTGAGGCTAGGAGATGTTCCGGAAAAGCTGGGCTCCATTTCTGGAAAATCTTGATCTTGGGAGGCCTACGCGCCCCTTCCCAGCGTCCTAGTGGTCCGGAACGGAAGTGGCCATGGCTGAGAAATTTCGGCCTACGCTTCCTACTGGATGCGATAGAAGGACGTAGGCCGCTTCGTGTCGCTCCTCTTCGCCCTTCCGCTGATCTCGACGATGCTGTTCCCGGCGAGCGGGGGGCGGGTCCCGCTGGCGATCGACACCGAACCCGGGCGGCTGGAGGTCGTGGGAGAGGCCACCCATCGCTTCGGGGATGTCTTCGCCGGCGATGAGGCGACGCATACGTTCACGCTGCGAACCGTTGGCGCGACGCCTGTGACGATCGTGCAGGCCCAACCCAGCGTGAGCACGTCGCGTGGAGCCATCGAGTGGCAGCGGCCGGACAGCCAGCGCTGGGCCCCGTACGCCTTCGGGGAACCGATCGAGCCAGGCAGCCTGGTCCGCCTGACTGCCCGGCTGAGCAACTTCGTGGCGCCCCCTTCACGGCGTGGCCGCATCCTCGTCGTCGCGGAGTCACCTGTTGATCCGACCCGGATGGAGGACCCACCCACCGTTCGCACTCAGCGCTTCGACCTGGTGATGCTGGCAACGGTCTCGCTCTTCGTGCGGGCCACGCCCTCCAGTGTTGTGGCCCTCGACCCGCTGCCCCACGGCTCCGGCCACACCGAGATCGTGGCGATCGAGTCCACGACTGGACAACCCTTTGGACTCGCCGAGCCACTGGATCATCGCATTCCAATGCCTCCCGGACTCAGCGTCCGCTGCACGCCCATCACGCCGGACGAGCGCGGCTGGTCGAGCCGTTGGATGCTCGAACTCGCCGTCGGGGCCGACACACCGCCTGGACCGCACGGGTACGTTTGGAGGCGCAAGGTGATCTCGGCTCCGCCTTCCGAGCCAGGCGCCACAGAGAGCGGGGTGACGCGTGCGAAGGAGCATTTCACCGCCGTCGGGCTCACGTACCGCGTAGAGGGTGCGCTCGAGCTCGACGAGACGTTTGCCTCCTTCGGCCTCATGCGCCCGGGATCGAAGACCGAGCGAACGAGACATCTCCTGATGCGCGATGATTCCCTCGACGCGGACGACCTTCGGGTCGAGGTGGTCCCCGAGACCGGCGGTGACGCGAATTCAATAACGCCGGCCGTGACGCTTGCGGCGATTTCCGGGGCGGACGAACAAGGCCGCCAGCGGATCGAGATCCGCCTGCAGCTGGACGTGCCCGAGGCCCTACCCGACCAGGTCCTGCGTGGTGAGGTCCGCATCCACACCGGGGACGCCGAGTTCCCTGTCTTGACCCTGCGCTACGCCGGTGTGGTTCGAGGCAGCGCTCGACGCTGAACCCGAACTCCCCCTTGACCGTCGGAGTCCGGGTTCGGTACCGCCAGGTTCGGTACCGCTACTGTGCCACGTCGTCGTCGACCCAGTCGAAGGTCTTCGTCACCGCCTTCTTCCACATCCGCATGGCCCGGGCGCGATCTTCGTCGGACATCGCCGGCTCCCAGCGCCTGTCCTCTTGCCAGTTCCGGCCCGCGTCGGCCAGGTCCTTCCAGAAACCCACCGCGAGCCCCGCGGCGTAGGCGGCGCCCAGCGCCGTCGTTTCGGCGACCACGGGGCGCACCACGGTCACGCCCAGGATATCCGCCTGGAACTGCATCAATGCGTCGTTTGCGACCATCCCGCCGTCCACCTTCAGCTCGAGAAGCTTCACGCCCGAGTCGGCGTTCACCGCCTCGATGACCTCGGCCGTCTGGAACGCAGTGGCCTCGAGGGCCGCGCGGGCGATGTGCCCCTTGTTCACGAAACGCGTGAGGCCGACGATCGCGCCGCGGGCGTCCGGGCGCCAGTAGGGCGCGAAGAGGCCGGAGAACGCAGGCACGAAGTAGACGCCGCCGTTGTCCTCGACGGACTCGGCCAGCGTCTGAATCTCGGCGGCCGTGGAGATCATCCCGATGTTGTCCCGAAGCCACTGCACCAGCGACCCGGTGACCGCGATCGATCCCTCCAGCGCGTAGTGGGGCTTCCCATCGCCCAGCTGGTAGGCGAGGGTCGTGAGCAGCCCGTTCTTCGAGTGGACGATCTCCTCGCCGGTGTTGAAGATCAAGAAGTTCCCGGTGCCGTAGGTGTTCTTGCTCATCCCCTTCTCGAAGGCCGCCTGGCCGAACGTGGCGGCCTGCTGATCGCCGAGGATGCCCGCGACGGGCACCTCGCGCAGGAGACTCGACGACCTCACCTTCCCGTAGACCTCGGACGAGCTGCGAATCTCCGGCATCATCGACCTCGGGACACCGAAGGCCTCGAGGATGTCGTCGCGCCACTGCAGCGTCTTGAGGTCCATGAAGAGCGTGCGGCTCGCGTTCGTCACATCGGTGGCGTGAACGCCGCCGTCGACCCCACCGGTGAGGTTCCAGAGAACCCAGGTGTCGGTCGTGCCGAACATGAGCTCCCCGGCGTCGGCCTTGGCCCTCGCGCCCTCCACGTTCTCCAGGATCCAGGCGACCTTCGTGCCCGAGAAGTAGGTGGCGAGCGGCAGCCCGACGATCTCCTTGTAGCGATCCGTATCACCGTCCGCGAGGCGTTCGACGATGGACTGCGTGCGCGTGTCCTGCCAGACGATCGCGTGGTAGACCGGCTCGCCCGTGGTTCGATCCCAGACCACCGTCGTTTCGCGCTGGTTCGTGATCCCGACCGCAGCGATGCTGTGCCGCGTGATGTCCGCCTTCGAGAGCGCCTGCCCGATGACCTCGCGCGTGTTGTTCCAGATCTCGCGGGCGTCGTGCTCGACCCACCCGGCCTTCGGGAAGATCTGCCGGTGCTCCAGCTGTCCGACGGAAACGACCGAGCCGGTGCGATCGAAGACGATGGCCCGCGTGCTCGTGGTTCCCTGATCGATCGCGATGACATGGTCAGTCATGGTTGGCTCCGTCCGGTTTTGGATAATGAAAAATGGTCATGGCAGCAGCGGCAGCAGCGGGCCCGAGGCGAGCGCGCCCAAGACCCCGCCAAGGAGCGGCCCCACGACCGGCACCCAGGCGTAGCCCCAGTCGCTCGACCCCTTGCCCCGTATCGGAAGGACCGCGTGGGCGATCCGAGCCCCGAGGTCCCGCGCGGGATTGATGGCATAGCCGGTCGGCCCGCCCAGCGACGCACCGATCCCCATCACGAGAAGCGCGACGGGAACCGCCCCCAGCGCGGCGAGTCCGGCGGGAACGGCACTGGCGGGGTCGCCGCCACGGCCGAACCCAATCACGACGAACACGAGGACGAACGTGCCGATCACCTCCGTCACGACGTTCCAGCCGTGGGAGCGAATCGCGGGCGCCGTGCAGAAGACGGCCCGCTTGGTCGCTGGATCGAGCTCCGCGTCGAAGTGCTTCTTGTAGACGAGCCAGCTCATCGAGGAACCGAGGAACGCGCCGAGCATCTGCGCGGCGCAGTAGACGAGCGCCTGAGCGCTGGAGACGTCCCCCGTCACCAGGAGCCCTACGGTCACCGCCGGGTTCAGGTGCGCCCCCGAGGCGTACGAAACCGTCACGCCGCAGAATACCGCCAGCCCCCAGCCAAAGACGACCAGCGGAAAGCCGCCGCCGTGCCCCTTGCTTCTCGCGAGCGCCACATTCGCCACGACGCCGCAGCCCAGAAGCATCAGCATCGCCGTGCCCACGACCTCCGAACCAAAGATGGTTGCCAGTTCCAGATCCAAGTCGACCTCCGTTGTCGTCTGCTCGGGTGGCCGCGAAAGTCGACAGCTGGAGCCCGCAGGGAACAGCATACGCGCATCGTGACGACGCGGCAAAAGGGATGCTGCTCCGGGTAGAGGGTCGCCCCCGGGTCAACCCGGCGGCCTCACGTCTCCTGGACCAGCGCCACGCTCGCCACGCCGCCCGCGACCTCCATGCGGATCCGCTCCTCCGCCTGGAGCCTATCCAGGGCCGCGCCGATCGAGGATCGCATCGACTGCGTCAAGCGCTTGCCTCCGAAGAGGCCCAGCACCTCGCGCTGGAGATCGTCCAGGGGCCAGAGCTCGCGCTCCGCCAGCGTCGCCACCATCGCATTCAAAACCTCCGGCTGCGGCACCTCCGAGATCGGGCGCGCGTCCGCCGAGTCCTGGGGACGGTAGCCCGCGTAGGTCGCCGCCTCGCTCTCCGAGCGCCAGTAGACCTGCTGCGGCTCGTCCGTTCCGGCCGCATGCTCGGTCGTGAAGGGCCTGGAGCGCCCGAGGCTTGCCGCCACGTGCTCGCGGAACTTCTTCGACACGGCCCCGAAACCCCAGACGCTCGCCATCCGGCGCACCAGGATCTCGTGGGTCAGCGGCGCCTCCAGCTCGATGATGCGCGCGATCGTCGAAGCCACCTCGCGCTCCATTGATTCGTCGTAGAACTCCGAAGAGCGCTCGCTGAACCCGTCCAGTTCGGCGGGCTGGTAGGTCTCGATCAAAGGCCGCGGTGCTTCGAGGGAAAGAGCCTCGGTCTCCCCTTCGAAGAGCGTTGGCGCGGACGCCAGCCTCCTGGGCGGGTCCTCCTTCGGGCCTTCGAGTTCGGGCGCCGCAGGCGCCTTCAGGGCCAGCGCTTCCGGAGCTGGTGATTCCAGCGCCGGTACGTCAGGGAGATTTGCGCCAGACTCCACGTCGGGCCCCTCGAGCGCCAGCGGAGCTGACGGTTCCGCGACGTCCGGCTCCTCGGCCTCTGGATCCTCCGGCAGCACCTCCTCTTGGAGACGCGTCAGCTCGGCGTGCAGACGCTCGACCTCCGCGTCCGCGTCGCGCCACCAGTCCACGGCCCAGACCCGGAGCAAGCTCCAACCCAGTCCGCCCAGCACGTCCGACCGCAGTCGATCGCGATCACGCGCCGTCGACGCGCGACGGTAGTTCTCCCCGTCCGTCTCGATACCCGCGAGGAACGCGCCCGGACGATCCGGATGCCGCACGCCGAGATCCACGCGCACGTCGGAGCGCCCGATGTCGTACTCGACGGTCCAGCCACGGGCCTGGAGCCGCCCACCGATCACCTCGACGAGCGGATCGCGGCTGACCGCGGCGCCGGTTTCACCCGATGCCACGCCAGCCCCCGTCGCCTCGGCCTCCGCGTGCTCCGCAAACGCCAGGAACGCGCGCAGGTCCCGCACGCCTCGCGCGTTCGTCCGCGCCAGATCGATCTGGTCCGAGCGGATCGACGTGTGCACGAGCACCTCCTCGCGCGCCCGCGTGATCGCCACGTTCAGGCGCCGCTCGCCGCCGTCGTTGTTGAGCGGCCCGAAGTTCATCGACACGCGTCCATTCGCGTCCGGCCCGTAGCCGATCGAGAAGATGATCACGTCCCGCTCGTCGCCCTGAACGTTCTCCAGGTTCTTCACGAACACGGGCTCCTGCTGCGCCTCGTCGAAGAACGGCTCAATCTCAGGGTGTTTGCGCACCGCCGCTTCGAGCAGGTCGAGGACGAGCGTCTGCTGCGCCTGGCTGAACGTCACCACCCCGATGGACCGCTGGCTCTCCTTCGGATGCCGCAGTCGCCGCACGACCTCCGCCGCGACCGCGCGCGCCTCGATCTCGTTGGTGCGCGTCGCCCCCTTGTCGTAGACGGCGTCCTGGTGATACTCCAGGCGCACGCCGCGCCCGTCCGAGGCTCCGGAGGGAAACGTCAGCAGCTTCGAGTCGTAGTAGCGCTCGTTGCTGAACGCGATCAGGCTCTCGTGCCGGCTTCGGTAGTGCCAGCGCAGGCGGTGCGTCGGCACCTGGGCGCCGATGCACTCCTCCAGGATGCTCTCCAGATCCTCGATGTCGTCGTCTTCCAGCGCCTCGGTATCGGCGCTTCGGCTGAAGAAGCTCGTCGGCGGAAGCTGCTTGGGATCCCCCACGATCACGGCCTGCTGGCCGCGGGCGATCGCGCCGATCGCGTCCCACACGGGGATCTGCGAAGCTTCGTCGAACACCACGATGTCGAAGGGCGGATGGTCGGCGTCGAGGTACTGCGCCACCGACATCGGGCTCATGAGGAAGCACGGCTTCAGCTCCATCGCCACATCTCCCAGCTCGGCGAGCAGCCTGCGGATCGCGAGATGCCGCGTCTTCTTCGTGATCTCGCGCTGCAGCAGCCCCAGCCCCGTCTTGGACGCAGCGCCCGCCGCCGCCGTCTGCGAGACCGTCGGGCGCCGGCTACCCGTCCGCTGCCGCACTTCCTCGCGGGCCGCCGCGAGCCGCTCGTCGTCGAGCTGGCGAAAGCCCGCCAGCGCGCGCCCGTGATCCCCGCCATCGAACGCCTTGAGCGCATCGTCGCCCGAGATCTCGTGGAGTGCCCACGCGCGAGCGAACGCCACGTCGAAGCGCTGACGCACCTGTCCGGGCACGCAATCGCCTCGCTCGATGCGCTCGATCACGCCCCCGAGTCCACCCGTTTCCACGCCTGCGTCCAGCGCGCTCCGGCGCAACCCCTGCCAGCGCGCCCAGCCCCGCAGGCCCGTCCACGCATCGGCCCATCCGACGGACAGCGCCTGAAGCGCACGAACGTCGGCCACCGAGAACGAAAGCGGCGCGCCCTCCAGAGGCCTCGCGACCTCGATCAACGCGGCCCTCGCCGCGCTGAGTTCGCCCACGGCCTCGACGAGCCTCGCCGCTCGGTCCCTCAAGCCGACACTTTCCAGCGCGGCGACGAGGCCCTCGAGCAGCGCCTTCTCGAACACCACGGACGGGTGCGCGACCCGCGAGAGCTGCGCCCACCGCTCGCCCAGCCCGCGGGCGCGCGCCAACTCGGCGCGCGCCGCCGCCACGTCCGTCTCGGCGCCGCGCCAGATCGTGCCGAGCACCTTTCGACCCGCGTCATCGTGCGGCGCGAACTGCGGCTCGATCTCGACCTGGCGCTGGGCCGCATCGAGCGCGCGGATCGCGTCCTCGATCTGCAGAGCGCCCGGGTCCTTCGCGATCCCGCGCAGCTCCGAAAGAAGGCTCCGCTTGCGCTGCCAGCGCTTGAAGAACCCACCGCCGACGTACTCGCGACGCAGCGTCTCCAGGGCATCGAGCGGAAGCGTCGTCGGCGAGACACGGAAGCGAGCGGCGAGCTCGGCCACGAGGTTCTGATGCTCCTCGATCAGTGCGAGCCCGCTCTCGAGGGAGTGCATGAGGTCGGGCTGCGCGATCCAGTCCTGCGCCGCCCCCGAGCCCGCGTACTCCTGTGACGCTGCCTCGAGCAGCGCCGCGAAGTCCTTCCAGCTCTCTTCGTCATGGAACCCGGCGCGCAGTGCCTCCGACTCGACGACGCTCGCGAGCGCTGCCTCTGCCGCCGCCGCGAACTCCGACGCAGGCCCGTCGAAGGCGCGCACGACGGCCCTTGATTCGCTCTCGAAGATGGGCGAGTAGTCCGACTGGCCGACGAGCAGAAGCGGGTGCTCCGGGCCCACGAGCTGCTCCGACGCCACGATATCAATCTCGTCGAGCAGCCCGCGCCAGCGCTGGAGCGTCACTGCGTCGACGGCCTTCGGGTCCTGGATGCCGAGGTCGTCCTTGAGATCCCAGACAGCGTCTCCTGTCGCCAGGGCGCTCGCGGTCTGCCCGATGACATGGTGCACGCTCTCTCCGCTCGCGCGCGTCGCGTGCAGCGCCGCGACGTGGCCGTTCAACCGGCGCCGCGAGCTGTCGAGGTCGCCCGCGATCTCTTCCCAGCTTCTCCGACGCGCGCCGCGCACGCGGCCCTCCTCCAGCGCCTCGCGGAACTGCTCCAGAACGGCCTTCTTGTTCGCCTTGTTCGAGTGCAGCTCCAGGCACGCCGGCCCGAGCCCGAGGTGCCGCAGCCGCCGATGCACAACGTCGAGCGCCGCCATCTTCTCGCTGACGAAGAGGATCGTCTTTCCGTAGGCGATGGCGTGCGCGATCAGGTTCGTGATCGTCTGTGACTTGCCGGTTCCCGGCGGCCCCTCCAGCACCATCGTCTTGCCCGCAGCGGCGGCGAGGATCGCGCTGAGCTGGGAGGAATCGTAGGAGAGCGGTGCGAACACGTCCGCCGCGCCGAACTCCTCGTCGAGCTTGTCCGGATCGGGCACGGCGACGCGGTCCGGGTAGGGCTCGCTCGGCCGCTCGATCAAGTGAGCGACCAGCTCGTTCCGCCGCAGCACGTCCGCACGGTTCTTGAGGTCGCGCCAGAGCAGGTACTTCGCGAACGAGTAGAGCCCGATCTCGGCCTCGTCGAGGATCTCCCAGCCGTCCTCGTCCTTGATCGCGTTCTTGAAGACCTGGAGCACCAGCGGAACGTCGACGCCGTTCTCGTCGGCCGGCAGCGGATCCAGCCCCGTCACGTCGATCTGATGATCCCGGCGCAGGTATTCGAGAAGCGTGACGTTCGCGCGCGGTTCGTCCGCGCCCTGGACGAGCGTGTAGCCGCGGCGCGCGGACTTGCGCTGGAGCTCCAGCGGCAGCAGCAGGAGCGGCGCACGCCGCGTGCGCGAAGACTGCTTCGTTTCGCGGTACTGAAGGAAGCCGACGGCGAGGTACAGGGCGCCCGCGCCGCCCTCTTCCCGGGCGGTGCGCGCTTCGCGATAGAGATTGAGCAGGCGCTCGTCGAGCTCCGCGCCGCCGAGCCAGCAGCGCAGCTCACCCGCCTGCACGCCGGCCGCAAGCAGGGGCGCGATGCGCTCGGCGTCGGCGGCCGAGGGCTTCCCCCCCTCCAGCTCCACCGGACGCTCCAGCACGCGAAAAACCTTGCCCTCGGAGAGCCGATCCTCGATCGCGCCGAGGTTCCCGGGGATGAGCGGGACGATGCGCTTGCTGCTCGACGCGGAGTTGAGCAAGCGGTTCCGCATCGTCAGATCCAGGAGCTGACGCAGCCAGCGATCGAGACGCGTGTCCGGCGTCTCCTCCTCCTCGCGGCGCCGACGCTCGGCCTCCAGGTAGACTCGCAGCTCCTCGTCGAGGTCGCGCGTGGTCTTCGTGGGCGCCGCGTCCTCCTGGGCCACGCCGCCCATCGCCGCGTGCACGCCGGCCTCCAGGGTCGGCAGCGGCCGCACCCCGCCGAGCCGTGCGCGCTGGATATCGATGGCGACGCGGAACTCGGACGGATCCTGGAGCCGCTCGCGCGCCGCCGCGCGCGCGCCCTCGAAGTCCGGCGACGGACGCGAGGCCACCGCGGTCGCGTCGAAGACGACGATCTCGGACAGCTCGATGCGCTTCGCGAGACGGGATGGCTCCTCCACGACCGGATTGGAGAACGTCTCCTCGACGAGCCATACGCCAACGAAGGCGTGTCCCTCGGTGACGATCACGATCGGGTGCAGGCCAGCCTGCTCGAGGGCAGCGGCCGCGAACAGCGCGAGGTCGAGGCAGGTGCCGAGCCTGGTGGAGATGATCGCGCTCGGGAAGCGCACGCGCTGGCCGTCGTTCTCGAAGCTCGCGGGCGGATTCGCGTAGGTGATCTCGGCGCCTTGGAGCGCAGCGTAAACGGACTCGGCGATACGGAGTGCGCGGACCGGATCCTTGGACTGATAGCCGTCGAGCGAGGGCGAGCCGGTGTCCCGGCTCATGCGCTGGGCCGCCAGGGAAAGCGTCGCATCGACCGCCGGGTCGTTCGGGAGCACGTAGGCGGCGAGGAGTTCGGGGAGCGTCCCGAGTCCAAACCACGTATCCGTCGGGAAGAGCGTCCAGTCCCCTTCGGCGCGGGCGAGCTCGGCCCCGTCGGCGGTGCGCAGCATGGCGGTGACCGTTCCATCGGCGCGCTCGCTGAGGCGGCTCAGGATCGCCCGGTCGTGGGACAGGAACGAAGCGACGCGGCGCGGGCCGAGATCGAGGTCCTCCCCCGGGCCGAGGCGCTCGATCCGGAGCGTCGAGGGTCGGACGAAAGGCGGGTCCGACGTGACGTGGAGCTCGAGGTCACGGAGTTCCGTGGAGCCGCGGTGCTGGAGGCCGAGCGTATGAACGCCAGCGCGGCGCTCCTGGAGCATGGCCAGATGAACCCGGGGCAGGACGCCGAGTGCGACCTCCACGTGAAATCGCTCTTCGGGCGCGCCTTCGGGGGTCTCGACGACCAGTTCCTCGTCGGACACCTCGGCGGAGGGGATCGGACGCGCCTCCGGGAGCACCAGAGCCGTGACGTTCGATTCGACGGACGCGCCCGGCGTGCGATCGCCGTCCTGGGTCTCGGCCTCGGCCAGGCGCGCCTCCACCTGGGACATGAGGTCGCGCAGCTCGTCGGGGTCGACCGCCTCGCCGGAAGCAATCCCGGCGGCGAGGATGTCACGTGCCTCGCGAAGCCGTTCGATCCTGGTCTCGGCTCGACGCGCGGCGGTCGCGCGCTCCACGGCCGCAGCCGCAGCGTTGACCCGCCAGGCCGTCGGGAAGCGCTCGATCATCGACTCCATGAAGCCCTGGATCTTCTCCTGGATCTCCGCCGGCAGGCCCATGGAGGCCAGCTGGTGGTAGCACTCGAGCGCCAGGTCGTGGCGCGACTTGGCCGTCTCCTCTACCCCGGACTCGAGGGCGATCTGGATGGAGTCACGTAGCACCTGGAAGAGGCGCTCGACGTCGCGGCTGTTCTCGTACTGACCGGCGTAGCGCGATGCCGCGCGTTCTGGGATGAAGGTCTGCATGGATCGGCAGATGATAGTCGGCCCGCATGACGATCCGCGGATCTGTCCTTCGCTTGACCGTCGGGCAGTTTCCCGGAACATGGACGCGAATCGGGCGAAATGCGGCGCGAATACGAAGTCACGGTCCCGCTCTTGAGAACTCCCGGCTGGAGAGAAAGTTCTTCCCGTGGACCAGGGAAAACCGCATCCTCCGCCCGGACGGTCCTCATCGAAAGTTCCTAGGGCTTTCGGTCGATGGGGGTGTCAAGAACGAGCAGATGACGCAGGGTACTGAAGAACAGCACGGAGAGGACCTCAGGTTCGATGGAGCGCCGCCCATGGACGGTGACTCGCTCGAGCTCGTCTCGGGTGCGGAATACGCGCGACTCTGCTCGGATCAGCGCGGCGTCACCTACATCGCGATTCCCGGCGAGGAGGCTGAACTCGCCCACCACATCCTCTTCGATGGTATCATCGTCGGTACCCGCAGGATCCGTCCCCTCGTCAGCAGGGATGGCAAGGGCCGCAGACAGTTCCAGATTCGGATCATCGTGGACACGGAGCTCTTGACGTCCAGGACTCACTTCATGGGCCCGGACGGCATGGGGCCAGCCCACCGGTTCCTGGAAGAGCTGCATGCGCGACTCGACACCGACCGGCTGTAGTTCCGTGCGCGGGAAGTAGAGTTCGCCTCAGGACGGCTTCAGCGAAGCGCTCCGAAGCCGCAGGGCGTTCAGGATGACCGAAACGGAACTCAGGCTCATCGCTGAGGCGGCGATCATGGGGCTGAGCAGCCAGCCGGTCCAGGGGTAGAGAACGCCCGCCGCCAGCGGCACGCCGGCGAGGTTGTAGCCAAAGGCGAAGACGAGGTTCTGCTTGATGTTGCGCATCGTGAGGTCGCTGAGGCGGCGGGCGTGAACGATCGCGCCGAGGTCCCCGCGGACGAGCGTGACGTCCGCGCTCTCCATCGCGATGTCAGTGCCAGTGCCCATGGCGATGCCCACGTTCGCCTTCGCGAGCGCAGGAGAATCGTTCACGCCGTCGCCGGCCATCGCGACCTTCCGACCCTCGGACTGCAGCCGCTCGACGAGCTTGAGCTTGTCCTCGGGCAGGGCGTCCGCGAACACCTCGTCGATCCCGAGGGTCTTCGCCACCGCGCGCGCGGTTCGCTCGTTGTCCCCGGTCAGCATGAGGATGCGCATTCCGCTCTGCCTCAGCTGGTCCAGCGCGTCCGGGGTCGAGTCCTTGATCGGGTCGGCGACCGAGAGCGCGCCGACCAGGGCACCGTCGACGGCGAGGTACATGACGGTGGCGCCTGAGTCTTGCAAGGTGTCAGCCTGATGGCCCAGGGCCTCGAGGGAGGCCCCCGCGTCGGCCATCAGGGCCGCGTTGCCCAGCGCGAGGCGACGGCCCTCGGAGGTTCCGCGGACTCCCTTGCCCGTGACGGATTCGAAGTCCTCCACGCTCGCCGGTGCCACGTCCCGAAGGCGCGCGCCCTCCGCGATCGCCTGGGCGAGCGGGTGCTCGCTCCCTTGCTCCAGCCCGGCGGCGAGCCCCAGCACGGTGTCGGCGTCGGAACCTGCCACCGTGACGACCTGGTCGAAGCGCGGCGCGCCGAGCGTCAGCGTGCCCGTCTTGTCGACGACGAGCGTATCGACCAGCCGAAGGTTCTGGATGGCCTCGGCGTTACGGAAGAGAATCCCCGCCTGCGCTCCCTTGCCGGTCGAAACCATGATCGACATCGGCGTCGCAAGGCCCAGCGCGCACGGGCAGGCGATGATGAGCACCGACACGAACGCGAGGAGCGCATAGGCGAGCGACGGCGCGGGGCCCAGCGCGGCCCAGGCGATGAAGGCCACGACGGCGGTGACGACGACGCCCGGTACGAACACGGCGGCGATGCGGTCGACGAGGTTCTGGACCGGGGCGCGGCTGCGCTGGGCGCTCGCCACCATCTGCACGATGCGCGCGAGGAGCGTTTCTTCCCCCACGCCCGTCGCTTCCATCAGGATCGAGCCCTTCCCGTTGAGGGTCCCGCCGATCACCGACGCGCCCTTCGACTTCTCGACGGGCGTGGGCTCGCCGGAGACCATCGACTCGTCCACGTGGCTCTTTCCCTCCAGCACGCGGCCGTCCACCGGCACCTTCTCGCCGGGGCGCACCCGAAGCTGGTTCCCTTCTTCGACGGAGTCGAGCGGCACGTCGCGCTCGCCGCTCTCGTCCACGAGCCGCGCCGTCTTCGGGGCCAGATCGAGCAGCGCGCGGATCGCGCTACCCGTCTCCGCGCGGGCACGGAGTTCCATCACCTGGCCGAGGAGCACGAGGGTGATGATCACGGAAGCCGCCTCGAAGTAGAGGCCGATGTTCCCGGCGCTGTCGCGGAAGGCGTCCGGGAAGAGCCCGGGCGCGAAGACGGCGAGCGTGCTGTGAACGTAGGCCACCCCGACCCCGATCGCGATGAGCGTGAACATGTTCGGCGAGCGCCGCTGGATCGATTGCACGCCGCGCGCGAGCAAGGGCCAGCCCGCGTAGCCGACCACGAGCGTGGTGAGCGCGAACTCCAGCCACCCGCCCACCTTGGCTCCGACGAGGTCATGGATCGGGCTTCCGGGAAGCAGCATGTCGCCCATCGCCAGGACGACCACGGGAATGGCCAGAGCCGTGGCGACGATGAAGCGCCTCCTCATGTCGCGAAGTTCGGTGTCGTCAGGAGGCTCGGTCGCGGACTCCGGCTCCAGGGCCATGCCGCACTTCGGGCACGAGCCTGGACCGACCTGCTTCACCTCGGGATGCATCGGGCAGGTATAGACGGCGCCGTTGGGTGCGCTCGCGGCAGGCGTGCCACTCGGAGCCTCGCCGAGGAAAGCGTCCGGATCCGCGGCGAAGCGATCGCGACAGCCCAGGGAGCAGAAGTGGTAGGTGTCGCCCTCGTGATGGAGCACGGCGGCAGCCTTCGGGGGATCGACGGTCATGCCGCAGACCGGGTCGATAGAGGCCGGGCCAGTCGGGGCCAGGTCGCTCGAATCGTTCTGCATCATCATCGCTATCACCGTCGCTCCGTAAGGGGTTCTTTATCTCTCGTGCAGGGCCGCCTTGCCGCCCTCCTGCCACGGATGACGCCATGGCAGGCGCACAACGAATCTCGCTGACGGTCCTCCTCACTGCGCTCTTAGTTCACGGGTGGACTTCTTGTACGAGCACTTTCGAGCTTGACCTTCCCGTGGAGCACCCGGCGCGCGCCGAAGCCGCCAGCGCGTTCGCACTCGCATCGGCAATCTATCCGCGGTGGACCATCACCTGATCCGCCTGCACGGGGTCGAGTTCTGCGGGACGCCCCGCCACGGCGTGAGCGTTCCCGCCGAGCAGCAGCGCAAGCGCGTCACCGTTCCGGTCGTCGCCGGGGCGACCCGAGACATCGAGTTCGTGCCCGCGTACCCGGGCGACTGGGCGTTCCACTGCCACATGACCCCCACGTGATGAATCAGCCGAGCCATGGCTTCCCGAACATGATGAAAGTCAAGCTCCGCGGCTTCGACGGAGAGATGCGAAGCCTCGTCCCGCGAGCGCGGAAGAGCTGGCGCGCGACGTCCAGGGGTGACCACCGCCAGGAAACGCATTCTCTGGCGCTCCCTACCAGTGCCCCGAATCAAAAGTTCGTTGCATTCGTTTCGCCAGTTTCGCTCCGTAGCTGCGTTGCCGACCCTCGGACGGAACTTGGTTCACCGGAAAACGGTCCGGCGAAGCGGTGGGGCAAGATGGCTACTGCGGTCCGAGCTTCTGAAGCGCCGGGAGGAGGACCTGAGCGATCTCTGGGTTGGCCGTGAGCCTTGCGAGCTCCTTCCCCATTTCGCCGGATCGGTCGAGGCTCTTTCCTTCCATGACGGCCTCTTTGAGCTTCTCACGTTCGGCCTCCGGCAACTCAGAGTGCCTCTTCTGGAGCGAACGCATCTCCTCGGCGACCTTCGCCAGCTTGGGTTCCGCAGCCCTGGCGCTCTCCACGCTGTCGATGCCCTCGAGAATTTCGATGAGGCGCCCCTCGGCGTCTCTCATGTCATCGAGGAGCGCGTCTCCACCACCTCCACAGGCTGCGAGGAAGAGGAGGGCAAAAGGGAGCAGGAGCGGAGTGGTGATCTTCATGGGGCATGATCTTGCCGAACGGGAAGAGACGTCGGGTGCAAGGATTGTGTCTCGTGCCCTCGTCACCCCTGGCACTCTTCGCACTCTTGGCGCCGGGCGAACCTTCAATCCACGGCCAGACTCTCGCGCGGATCGTAGCTACCGAAACTCCACACGTGACCCTCGGGATCCTTGCACGTATAGCATTCCCCCCCGTAGTCCTGGGTCGTCGGCGGCATCACGATCTCGGCCCCGGCGGCAGCGGCGCGCGCGTGGTGCGCGGCCACGTCCTCCACGACGAGGTAAAGCCCCTGGGTGGTGGCTCCGAGTTCCCGCGGCGGGCGACTCATTCTCCCGTAGTCGTCGTCCCGCCTGGAACAGGCCATGACGATGCAGGGCGGGTCCTCGCAGACGAGCTGCGAGTGCATGACGGTGTCCCCGGGCCCCGGGACCACGAGCTGAGGCCGAAAGCCGAAGGCTTCTTCGAGCCAGCGGATGGCGGCGGGCGCGTCGGCGTAGCAGAGGGAGGGCATGAGTGGGCCATACATGGCCCGGAGGATACCCGTCGTCGTGAGATCGAGCATCTACGATCTCCCTCAGGGGCTACGCTGGGGGTCCGGAGGCCGAGGTCCAGACCCGTGCCTCTTCTGAGCTCTCTCGCCATGAAGCTTCAACCCTGGTTCATCGCCATCGCCGTCGTCTATGCGCCTCTCGTCGCTCCATTCTTCATGGGGCCGTTGACGGAGTGCGATCACTGCGTCGGCGCGTACGCAAGGCACGTGCCGCTGGTGCCAGCCTTTTGGGTCGATCATACGGCGTCGAGTCTCTTCGGATACGGCGCGATGCCTCGCTTCGACACGGTCCCAGGGATCGCGCTCCGCGGTCTCGTGTGCCTGGGGATGGTGGGATTCGTGAGGTGGCTCCTTACCCGGCGACCGTTCGTCGCTCGGCTCGGCAGCGCCATCGTGGCCACCCTGGTGGGCGTGTTCGCCGTTGGCTTCACCGTACTCTTGCGCATGTAGTCGAGCGGCGGTGCCGACCCGTGGTCGAGACCGCAGCTCGTTGCCATCTGGACCGGTCTGCTTCCTTCGACCCTGTCTCTCAGTGGATCTGGCGGGAGGCCGAGGTCGACGGGGCGAAGAGCCTCAGCACGATCGAGATCGGGATCATGTTGTAGGTCAGGTGACCCGAGACCCCGTCCTGGAGCACCGCCACCAGGGAGTATCCGTAGGTCGTATCGGCGAGATTCATTCCGAGGAGATCGTGAGCGAGGGCACCGGCCCGCACGTCATACAGCTCGAGGCGAATCGAATCCTGAGAGTCCAGGTGAAGGACTCGTGCTCGCTCGTGCCGAAGGTCCCCGCCTGGGTCAAGCTGGCCGCGACCGACGGAAGTTCAGGGGACATCGTCTGGGACGACGACGCCCATGTGCTCCTCAAGCGGACCCCCCTGGGGGGCTTCGAAGTCGGCGGCGTGGCCAGGGGCGAGTACGTGTTGGGGGTCGGTCGAGGGAAGGGCAACCCGCCGGAGATCACCTCACCCATCACCCTTGGCCAGGGCCTGAACGAGGCGAGCTTCCAGCTCGGAGAGTTCCCCATGGAGCGGTTCCTCGTGGTGCGCTGCCTGCGCGAAGACGGGACCCCGGTCACGGTCGACAGGATCGAGCCGAGCCACGCCTCCGGCTTCCGGTGGCATGGGATCCAGAGGACCCGCGGGACGTACTGGATGCCGCGAGGTGAGGTCTTCGTGGACCGGCAAGGGAACGCGATCGACGAGGTGGAGCTGACGGGCGTCAGCAGGATCTACGGCGCAGCTTCGGTCCACGTTCGACGCGATCAAGCCGAGGCGACGATGGAGTTCCAGCGCGCCTGTTCGCTCGATATCCAGGTGCGCGGTGACCTTTCCCTGGGCTACTCCGTGGAAGCGATCTCCACGACCGATGCAACCTTCCGCGGCTGGCAACCGACCGTCGACGGGGTGCGTGGAGGCAAGCCAGTCGGCGAGGATGGCACCGCGGTCCTCGACGGCCTGCAGCCCGGGACGTACGAGGTCCGGCTTCTCCTGACAGGGCACGTCCAGCGCATGGCCTCTGGGATGAGCCATTCCCGGCGCGCGACGAAGATGACCGTGACGGTCGATCGACGGGACCAGCCCCTCGAGATCGCTGCCCCCAACGCCCAGACCGTCACGGTGTACGTCGACGACTCGGAGCCCGGGGCGGCGCTTCATCTGACCTCCACAAGCACGTGGGAATCGGCCAACGGGATCACCGCCCGCGTCGGCGAGGACGGCGTGGCGCGGTTTCGCAACGTCTTCGACGGTGAATATATCCTGTCGATGTTCGGCAGTGCCCAGCGCTCGATGCGGATCACCGTCCCCACCGGCGACGTTCGGTTCGTGAATCGATAGCTACAGAAGAACGACGATGACGGCCCGCTCGATACGGTCGACCCCGCGCTCCTTGTAGGACGCGAGCATGCCCACGTCGTTGCGCGTGACGCCGTCGGTCTCGGCGTGCTCCAGATGCCTCTTCTGGAGCGCGGTCCCGAGGCCGAGCGAGCGCGCCTCCTCCGCGAAGCTCATCTGGTAGCCGCGGTAGTCGACGCACGTCTTCGGCAGGGGGGTGGGGCCCCGGTTCTCTCCACCAAACTTCGAAGCGCCTGTCCAACGGATAGGAACTCCAAGCGGGGTGTCGACACGCTGACCGTCGCAGTCTGACGCCCGATTCTTCGCTACCCCTATCCTCACCGGCCACGCGGGAGCGCCCGAGCCGCCATCGGGCTCTTCGCTGAGCCGAACTCGCCCGATTTCCCCCTCTCCGAACGGCACCACCGGTTCGCTTCACCACGACCTACAGCCAGCACCCTTCCCAAGGCGCTGGCTGTTCTTGTTTCATCGAGCACGATCGCCCGCGCGCTGCTTGGCTGCGCCCTACTTCCCGAAGTCCAGCCGCCCCGTGAAGTAGACACGGCCGAGGCGGCATCGGTATTCGGACCTCGGGCTCTGCCGGTGGGGAACGGCTCGGCCCTGGCGATGACGGGTCTCCCCCACCCAGCGAATCGGATGATCTCCTCGCTGCCGCTCTCACTCCCGCTGGCACCTTCCGCGCTGTCTCCGGATCTGTGATCACGGAGATCATGTGCCGACGCCCGCGGCAGCGCGGGCAGTTGAGAACATCTTCCGAAAACACCCTCTTGAGCAGATCAGCCCAACGAATAGATCGCTGGGCCTTCGGCGCCTCTGTCGACCCCTCCGAGGCATCTGGAGCGGTCGCCTCTGCGCCCTTCACCTCCTTCCGAACCACAGGACGCGGCACTACCTGATCGCGGAGCGGAGACGCGGGCGCCAGCACGCCCTGGTACGTCAGCTGATGCTCACGTGGATGCGGCACGATCGCCGCGAGACGAGCGATGAACTGGTACGGCGTCATGAGGAACGCCTTGGTGCCATCTCGCCAAGGCCTGCGTAGCGACCATGAGATCCTGCCGTCACTGCGAACTTCCAGACGCTTCAGACAGATGGCGGGCCGCGTCACGTAGCGGCACAGCTTCTCCAGCTGCGCCCGCTGGCCCCTCTGGACCAGGGTCGCGGCGTGGAGGGAGAAGCCATCGGAGGTCTCGACCAGCGAAGGAGGGACGTACTGACCCGACCACTCGGATGCCTGGAACGCTCTTGCCAAATCGGGATCCAGGAGGCGCTCGAGGGGGAGACCCGCCCCCGGGCGGAAGGGCACCACGGACTTCACCGAGGCCGTCTTCAGACCGGGGAAGAATGAACCGTCGCGCGCATCGCCGAAGTCCAGGAGCGGATGCTGCGATCCTGCTGCGTCCTCGAACTCGCAGGGTGCCTCGTCACCTGGACGCGGCGGGAGACCCAGGGCGAGTGGGTCCAGGTCGTAGCGCTCCAGCACGCGACGGATGCGGGCGATCGCGTCCGCGTGGACACGCTCGACTTCGACGGATGTGAGACGGTCCGCTGGCACGAAGAGCCGTCCCGAGGACCTCGTCGAAGCCTACGCATGGACGGTGATCGCCGTGGACCTCGGCCAGGATGCCTCTCGCAACCTCGAGCTATTGACCGACACGCTCGAGCCACTGCAGCTCGTGCGAGCCAAGCGGCGCCATCGCGCACTCGAGGCCGAACTCCTCGGCGAGCAGGCGCCGGAGCGTCCGATCCCGGACTACCCGAGTATTGATGAGTCGCCACTCCGACCCAACGTCCCGCTGGATGACGCCAACGCCGAAGGGGACAAGCGGCTGGCGCTGCGAATCTTCCAGGCGCACGGCGAGAACGGCCATGCCATCGCCGCCTACAACGCGGGCATTCTCCTGGAAGACCACGACCTGACGGAAGCCTTCAGTTGGTTCCACAAGGCTGCGACCCTGGGCGAGCTGGACGGCGCCTACCGCGCCGGCCTCGCGCTGGTCCTCGGCGAGGGCTGTGAGAAAGACCTGGAGGCCGGCACCACGTGGCTCCAGACGGCAGCCGACGGCGGCGTGGAAGCGGCCGCCGAAGCGCTGGCGACCCTGGCGTTCTCCAAGTAGTGAACCACCACACGTGTGCGTTGCCGGTCCCTAACGGTCGATCCACAGCGCCATGAACTCACTTCGTGAGTGAACCCCAAGACGTTTGAAGATCTGTTTGACGTAGTCGTGGACGGTTGTCGCCGCCAAGGCGAGCTCGTGTGCGATCGCCTTCTCGGAGTGTCCCTCGCGTAGGAGGTCGACGACGCTCTTGAGGCGTGGAGAGAACGCCTCGGCCTCACGACGGCGCCTGATCTTGGGGGTCTGTTCCTCGAATCGGAGGATCCACCGGTTGAGTCGTGCCTGGCGTCGAAGGTCGATCCGAAGCTCGTGTTCTCCGCGGAGGACTCTCACCACAGTTGACGTGTGAAGGCGTGACTCTTCGGTACTTGAGAGGCGCTTGATTCGGTCGAGAAGTGACTCCGGTAGGTGGCGCGTTCCCAGTCGCTTGATCGGGAAGTAGCGCGCCAAGAGAAGCTCAGTCGTTGGACACGCGATCTGAACCGCTCCATCACTATTCGCGATCGCAAAGCCCTCCCGTGAGTTCCGCGACTGCGCAAGGTTGTCTGCAAGCCAGACCCAGTCGGCGAAGCGCTGCTCCAATTCGAAGGCGTGGGTGAAGTGCTTCTCGTAGATCTCAAGCGCGCCGACCTCCGCGCTCTTGAATCCACGTCGGCTGCGGCTAATCGTGACGCCGAGGGCCATGGGGGCCGGCATGGGAGCACAGACGACCACTTGATCCTCCACTCCCATCTTCGCGTAGACGTGATGGTAGAGATCCAGAGCCTTCCACTCCCGGTTCGTCAATAGCCGGGAGACCGTATGGACTCCGAAGTCTCCATTCAGGCGCTGACGTTGGATGCCGGGGTGCTGATGCTGAAGACGAAGGAAGTCCGATTTCACTGCGGCTAGTGCAGCGTGACCATCGTCTGCCGCGAATTCGACTCGGCTCGAAGCAGGATCGATCTCCGTGTAGACGTTGAGCTCCCCTGGGACGATCGCGTTACTCGTACGGATCGCACGAGCGGAGAACTCCTCGGCGCCGTTGATCGAGTGTAGGTCCGAAATGGCGTCGATCAGGCTACGAAGGATGGCTGATGGTAGCGGCGAGGTCATTGTTGTTTCGGGGTGCGAGCCCCGACGCAGAGCACCATCGGGAGGCTGACCCCCTGATCAGGGGGGTCGATAATGCACGTGGATGAGCGGATTCTATGGGAGTCGAATCTATGCATGCTTCTTCGCGTCCTGTCTTTCAACCGCGACCGCTCGTTTCGCTTGCGGGTGTTCGTTCGTCAGCAAGTCGCTCGGCGAATGATAGACGGCCACGATCGTCGAGACGACGTGGTTGTGAGAGATCGCAAGCATATGCGCTCGCGCTCGGCGTCAGCGAGTCATCAGGCCCCGCACTAGAAAGTAGAAAATTGGCGGTCCTGAGTCAGCAGTTACGTGCGCAGGAACGAACAGCCCATCAAGCACTCGAGCGGGACAACGTTCTCGTCCGGACCAGATCAAATCACAGCCACGAGCTGAACAGCGAACACCATCGTCGATGCCTATCACCGCAATCTCTCCCGCCCAGGACTCGATGGGCCCGACCAGGTCTGCTTCCCGGGCCAGGCCCTCCTTGCGCTCAGGGAGATGGAAGCGATCTTTGCAAACGCACGCCACGCGCGTTGCCGTTCTCGCGATCGGCCTTTGCGTCAATCGTCCTGTCCGACGAGCCTTTGGTCTCTTGAACCGTCGATTCGGGTGGGTCGCGTCTGTCTTCGTGATGTACCCGGCCACGGAGAGGTACGCGGCGGCGATCGTCTATCCGAGAACGATACCACGTCGGAAATGGAGCCCGTTCCCCGTCATGCTCATCAAGCAGGAAGGCCGGTGGTGCGTGGTTTGCGCGATCAGCTCCTTCGAGGACGAAGTTCGCGTGGCGACCAAGAACTGCCTCGAGACCCTTCTCCGTCGAGCACAGGCGATTCAGCGAGAGCTCCAGGCCGAGCACCTGACGTTCTCCGGAATCCTGCCCGGGGTAATGGAGAAGAACGACGTTCCTCACGACGGACAAGAGGCGCAAACAACGGTTCTTGTCGTGGCGGATGCCATTGCCAAGGTGTCCGCGCAAGTCGGCCATGACGAGGACACGCCGGTGATCTTGCTTGGCGCGAGCGGCTACATCGGAACACGCCTCAAGGTGCAACTTCAGGGTCGTGAGGTTCACGCGGTCGATCCGAAGTCCAACCAGTCGACGCTGCCCGAGTCTCTCCGGGGACAGTGCGCACTACTCGTCAATGTGGCCAGCCGCCGGGCGCTCGCGGGACACCTGTCAGCGCTCTGGGAAGGGCTCGTCCTCCTCAATGAAGTCTATCCCGAGCCTTCGCGGAAAGAACGACTGGAGCTCCGGCGGATGGGCATACCGGCGTTTCACGTCGTGGGCGTGGAGGCGACTGCGTTCCCGCCGTTTCCCGGGGCCTACCGCGGCGGTGCGCCCTGCTGCGCGGCCATCCCATCACCCGGCTTGCGCGCAGTGATACAGGAGCTCTAGCTCACGTCTTTCTCTCGAACCCTGACTCTCTCTAACACGGACTCTTCCATGGATCGCATCACATTCACGCTCTTGTTGTTCGCACTCGCCCCGGCGTCTGCCTCCGCACAGCGCTTCTCCCAATGCCATGACCTCTACGCCACAGGAAACCCAGGCTTCGGTCTGGGCAAGGAGGCGTCCATTGACGGCGACCTCGTGGCCGCAGCGGGGTCCTTTGGCGGGGTCGCCTTCTTCGACCTGTCGGCCCCGGGGAATGCGCCGACAGATGTGTTCCTGCCGAACGTCAGTGGATTCCCCAGCAACATGGGCCAGGCGCTGGAGCTGGAGGGAGATCGCGCCGTCGTCAGCGGGCTGGCCGCCGATGATCGCGTCCTGGTGTTCGATCGCACCGCGGGCGTCTGGGGCTTCGACCCGACTCCGATCCAGGCTCCTGCTCCGATGCCGGGGGACGAGTTCGGATTCGACGTCGCACTCGGAGGCGACTGGATCGCTGTGGGGGCTCGCAAGGACAACACGCATGGATCAGATGCAGGTGCCGTTCACCTGTATCGACTCATCGCCGGAGACTGGACGTTTCAGCAGACGATCTACCAGCCGTCTCCGGCGCCCGCTGCGGTATTCGGCCACGCAGTTGCCTTGGACGGCCCGTACTTGCTCGTTGGGGCTCCGAACACTGGAGTAGGAGGAGCAACTGCTGCTGGAAAGGCACACTTCTACGAGCTTGATTCCGCCACGCAGACGTGGACGCACGCGACCGACGTGATCTCCCAAGCCCCGGGGAATGTTCGACAATTCGGACTCACAGTGGATCTTGATCTGGAAGGACCAACCCCTCGTGCCGCGATTGCCGAGAACCAACTCATCGAGGTCTGGGAGCAACAGTTCGGTTTCTGGCTCATTTCTCAGCGACTCCTGGGGTCCGATGTGGCCCTGACCAGTCTCGGGATCAAACTTGACCTCACGGGGTCAAGGCTCGTCGCCGCCGGCTACTCAAGCGCGGCCGGCACTGGGCTGGGCGCAGTCTACTCCGCCGATGCCACCGGGATGTTCTCGTTCTCCAAGGCGCTCAGCCCGGCACGCTCGTTCAACGCCCAGCAGGTCGCGTCCTCCGTGGCCGTGGACGGCGACACGGTCCTGGTCGGATCACGGGCCTTTGACGTACCACTGGGCAACGCTGGTGTCATTCAGGTCTTCCAGGAGCACGACTTCGAGTACGAATCGATCGGCTTCAGTGGCGCTTGCCCATGCACCAATAGCACTGCGGTCATTCGCGAGGAAGGCTGCCGCAATTCCAGAGGCTATGGCGGCCACCTGGTCGGTTGCGGCTCGGACTCCGCCGCGGCCAACGACTTCGGCCTGATCGCACGGGGGCTGAACCCCAATGCCCTGGCCATCTTCTTCTCAGGCACAGATATTCTGACAGCGCCCGCGGCCCAGGGCGACGGTAGCCGGATCACCGGTGGCGCGCTTCGCAGAATCAGCATCACCGTGAGCGACACAGCAGGACAGATCAATCTCGGGGGCTTGATCCAGGACAACAGCTGGCCGGTCGGACAGACCATCGCCGTGCAGGCCTGGTACAGAGACGCGGGCGGTCCTTGCGGCAGCGGCTACAACGTGACCAACGGCGTCGCACTGACCGTTCAGCCCTGAGGAAACAGCATCAGCTCCCCGGGGCCAACGGCCTGGGGGGCCATCCTTGACGGTCCCGTGGCACTCACCTGTGTCCTGCGGCGTTGACTCCGGGTGCACCAGGTCATGACACTCCAATCCGCTCCCCACTTACTCCCGTTGACACTTCCCATTGCCGTCATCGCGGTGAACAGCACGGGCTTTGAGACGACGGATAGGTAGTCCAAGCGGGGTGTCACCACAGCCGTCACCCTGGCCTGAAGCCCGATTCTGCACCACCCCCTCCCGTACAGGGCACACCGCAGCTCCCGAGCGGCCATCGGGCTCTTCGTTGAGCCGAACTCGCCCGATTTCCCCCTCTACGAACGGCACCGCCGGTTCGCTTCACCACGACTCGACGCCAGCACCCTCCGCAAGGTTGCTGGCTGTGTCCATTTCATCGAACCCGACGGCCCGCGCGACGCTTTGCTGCTGCGCCCTACTTCCCGAAATCCAGCCGCCCCTGTCGAGGCGGCATGGGTATTCGGACCTCGGGCTCTGCCGGTTGGGAATGGCTCGGCCCTGGCGATGACGGGGCTCCCTCACCCAGCGAGTCGGATGATCTCCTCGCCGCCGCTCTCACCCCCTCCAGCACCTTCCGCGCTGTCTCCGGATCTGTGATCACGGAGATCATGTGCCTGCGCCCGCGGCAGCGCGGGCGCTTGAGAACATCTTCCGAAAACACCCGCTTCAGAAGATCTGCCCAGCGGATGTACCTCTGGTCCTTCCTCGGCTCCCCCGCACTCTTCGCGGCGTCTTCATCGGCGACGTCCACATCCTTCGGCTCCTTCCGAACCACCGGACGCGGCACCACCAGATCACGCAATGATGAGGCCCGGGCTAGCACTCCCTGATACGTCAGCTGATGCTCGCGCGGATGCGGCGCGAGCGCCGCCAGTCGAGCCATGAACTGATACGGCGTCATGACGAAACCTTTGGTCCCATCACGCCAGGCCTTGCGCAGCAGCCACGAGACCATCCCATCGGGACGGACATCGAAGCGTTCCAGACTGATGGCGGGTCTTGTCACGTAGCGGCAGAGCTTCTCCAGTTGCGCCCGCTGGCCCTTCCGGATCAGCGCACGCAACGAGAACCCGTCAGCATTCACCACCAGTGGAGGCGGCACGTACTGACTCCCCCAACCCGACGAGTGGAACGCCCTGGCAAGATCAGGGTCGATGAGGCGCTTCAGCGGGCGGCCTGCGGCCTCTCCCAACGGAATCAGCGACTTCACTGATGCCGCTTTCAGGCCTGGGAAGAGGGAACCCTCACGCGCATCCCCGAAGTCGAGCAGCGGTGACTCATCCGCGCCCGCGTCCGCGTACTCGCAAGGGGGTTCGTCCCCTTTGCGTAGGGGCAGAAATGAGCTCAGCCAGCACTCTTGGGGAGGGTGCTGCCTGTCGGTAGTGGTGAAGCGAACCGGTGGTGTCGGTCGCAGAGACAGAACCGGGAGTGGTGAGCTCAGCAAGGTGCTCGATGGGCACTCGGGCGCGACCGTGTGCTCGGTGGGGAAGGGAGGTGGCGCGCAATCGGGCCTCAGGCTACGGTGAGGCGCGTGTCGACACCCCGCTTGGACTTCCTATCCGTTGCTGCTTTCTCGCTCTAAAGGTTTCTTGATCTTCGCTGCTCTCGCGGCGCTAGGGGTCCTTGCAATGATCGTCTTGGCTCGGGGCGCTGTGGATGGCGGCGAGGACGGCATTCGGCGAAAGACAGCCGGTCAGTTCGGCAACGTCGTCAGCATGAGCGAGGATGCGCCCGGGACGAGATCCTCTGTTGCAGCGGAGCCTGCTTCTGAACCTGACGGATCGTCCGCGTCAGTCCTGTTGCAGGACGAGGTCGAGGAAAGCGGCATCCTCGATCTCACGGTCAAAGTTCACGGTCCGTCTGTTCCGAAGGAAATAGCTGGGGAGTTGTTCTTCCCTGAGCGGCAGGGGCAGCGCCACGATCGAGTCCGGTTCGATCTCGATGCAAGCGGGCAAGCGAAGCTCCGGCTGGCTCCAGGGTCTTGGGTCTTGCGCCTCAGCCAGCTGCCAGACTTCTTCCGCAACGTTCACATCCGCGTAGGGCAGACCTCGACCGTGGAGGTTGAGACGTCCCTCGAGGGCACGATCAACGGGAAGGTCACTTCGAGGGATGGGAGGCCCATTCCAGGCGCAACGATTGCTTTCTCTGCCCCCATCGTTGATGGCAGCCGCCTTCCGGCTGCCGAAGCAAGCGCCACGGGTGAGTATGAGCTTGCCGTTGAGGCTGGAGACACCACAGTCGTTGCCTACGCGCCCGGTTTCGGGGCTTCCTCGCACAACCTCTGGATTCACGCGGGCGACACGGAGACCGTGAATCTTGTCCTGGATCGCGCGGGGTCACTGCAGGTCCTCGTGCTCGATTCCAATGGCAAGCCTGCAGCCGGGTGCGTCGTTGTTGCTGGTGCGCTCGACCAGTACAGCCCCGTGAGGCAGCGGTTCGGACCCGACAGTCAAGTGGGTCGAACGGGGGAGGATGGGATTGTGGTCCTTGAGGACGTCTGCGCCACGACGACTTTGGTCGAGGCTCGCCTTGAAGGCCACCAGAATCAAACGCGCACCCTCGTCGTTGACGAGGGGGCGATACCGTCTCTGACAATGGAACTCGAGGCGAGCTTCGAGCTCTCGGGGGTTGTGCTGGATCACCAGGGCAACCCCGTGAATGGGGCTCAGGTGGGTGTCTACGACGAGGATGGAGAGATGTCGGAGGTCTTTAGCGGTGAAGACGGGCGCTTCGTCGTCACCCAGCTTCGGACCCGGACTGGGATGGGCTGGGCCCGGCATGCGGCGAAGGGCAACGCGCGCTTTACCTACGACAACAACGCGGCTGAATCGCTGACCGAAGTCGTCCTCGAGATGAGCGATCCTGTCATGGGCGAGGTCTTCGACGAGAAGCGAAGCGCCGTCCCTGGCGCTGAGGTCTCTGTGAACTTCAAGGACGAAGCCGGCCATGTCTTGCCATGGCAGTGGATCAGTGCGTCGGGCGAAGACGGGAGCTTCAGCGTTCCGAACTGTGACCCGCGTTGGATCATGTCGATGATCGCCTCTGCGAAGGGCTACCGGCGAGTCGCCCTGACGTGTCGAACGACCGACGACGTCGGCTTGCTCATGCGGTCGAAGATTACCGACTCGCGAGTCTTCGGGAGGGTCGTCGATTCGGCCGGTGCGCCCGTCCCCGGCGCCCTTGTCGGGCTTTCTTCTGTTGTGGAGTCCAACAGTCCGGCCAGCTACTCAGGCCGGAACGGGGAATTCTCATTCCCACGCGTGCCCCGTGGACAGTTCTCCATCATCGTTCAGGACTCCGATCATGCCCGAGGCATCTTCCGCGGATTCGATGCCGTGGGGGGAGAAATCGACATTGGCGATCTCACGGTTGAAGAGGGAGGAGCCGTGTCGGTCCAGGTTGTGGCCACCGGTGAGGATGGGTGCTCCGCTGCTCTCGCCTCGCTGATTGACAGAAAGGGCAACACGTGCGCGAAGTTCTTGGTTGCTGACGGCCTCGGCAATTCAGGGAGGGTCCCCCTCGGCGAGTACTCGCTGACCGTGACGGCTAAGGGATACGCGACGAGCGCTGTCGATGTGTCCGTTGGCTCAACCCACGAAGTGAGCGCTGAAGTTGTGCTCCATCCTGGTGAGCTCGTGCAGATTGCCGCCTATCCGCCTGCGGAAATGCCAGAGCACGAGCGAATACGATTCACGCTCTTCTCGAGCTCCGGAGAGGTCGCTTCCTTCTCATGCCGAAGGCAGTCGATCCGACCCGTCTATACGACCCAATTCGGCGTGGGGCCAGGGGACTACTGGGTCGAGGCCGAGGGCGCGGGCTGGCGAGGGCGCCAGTCGCTGAACCTAAGCACGCTTGAACTGGTCAACGGCGCCAAGACCCTGGAGATCCAGTTGTCCAAGGACGGTGGCCGATGAAGAGCGCTCCGACGACGAGGACGAAGCATCCGGGGACACCGTCCGTTCAGGCATGCAGCGTGGGCGCTTGCTCTCGTGGGATGCTTGGGCGGCTGTCATCCCGGAGACTCAGACCCGGGGGAAGGCGCTCTTGGTGAAGGGACGTACGTAGATCACGTGGCGCCCTTCGGTCCAGGTGCAGGGCACCAGTGACTTCACCGAGGCAGCCTTCAGGGCCGAAAAGAACCCATTATCACGCGCGTCGCCAAAATCGAGAAGCGGCTGCTCATCAGCGCCCGCGTCCGCGTACTCCCAAGGGGGTTCGTCGCCTTTGCGTAGGGGCAGACCGAGTGCGATCGGGTCGAGGGAGTGGAAGTGAAGATTTAGACCCAACGAGGGTTCCAAGCGCTGCGTCGAGTTCACGGCGCCAACGTCGAGCCGGACCGGGGAGTCAGGAACGGAAGGTGCGGCTTTCTCTGGCTCGCTCTCTGGGTCGCCCTCAGGGTCGCCTTGCACTTGTTGCTGCTGACGATCCAGGGTCACTTGTCCGCGGCGTTTGTAGGAGGCAGAGACCGCGCGAATGTGTGCCCGCGTGACCTCTCGGCAGAGCTCCGCGTTCATCGCCATCGCCAGGCGTAGCGGCCTGGGGACCGTGAGTACCCACTGGCGCACATCAACATCGGGGAAGACCCTGTCGACGAGGTGCGCGGCCGTCTGCGCCATCTGGCGCCCGCCGCAGGAGGAACAGAACCTTCGACCCTTACAGGAGAACGGCACCATCGTGTCCGTTGCGCAGGAGGGGCAGCGGAGACGGCTGACGCCGAACGCTGGATCGCCGCATTCGAGTAGAGCCTCGAATTCCTGGATGACGTACTGCGGCAGGGAACGACCGCCGTGCTCGTCCTCGAACTCCGCGAGGAAACCGGGAAGGTGGGCCCGGACAAAATCCAGACGAAATTCTGGAGCGGCGAGCGGCACCCCGTGACCCTGAAGATGTCCGGCGGATCGTCCATTCCAGAGGAACGGACCGGTCAAGCTCGAAGCGGTTTGCGCGTATCGCTCCATGCAAGACTCTTCGCTGGAGAGCACCCTGAACGAGATGACCGACTTCAGCGTGCTCACGATGAACGGCAAAGTCTTCCCGCACCTGGAGCCGCCGGTGATGCAAACCGGCCAGCGCGTTCGCATTTGCATCGGCAATCTGTCCGCGATGGACCATCACCCGATCCACCTGCACGGGGTGGAGTTCTACGGGACGGCCATCGACGGCGCGAGCGTTCCCGCCGAGCAGCAGCGCAAGCGCGTCACCGTTCTGGTCGGCGTCCGGCGGGATGGTCGGCCTTCTGAAGGTCCGCGACGACATGACCGATGGGCAGCTCCAGAGAAACGAAGATTCAGGCTGGTACGAGGAACCGGCCGGGTCGATGGCTCGACCCGCGAGCGCGGAAGAAGTGGCGCGCGACATCCAGGGATGACCGCTGCCAGGAAACGTATTCTCCGGCGCTCCCTGTTAGTTTACGGAGACATGAACCGCGCCGCTCTGACCGCCATCTTTGCACTCGTCTCCGCGATAGGACTCTTCTTCCTCTCAGCCGGCGACCGTGTCAACGAGGATTCCCATCGCGGGATCGCGAAGCTACCGCGCATGGAGGCGGACTCGCAGACCGTGATCCCCGGCGTCCCGCTGCCGTCCCTGCGCGAGGAATCGACAGGGCGCGTGAGTGCGACGAATCGAACGGCCGAGGAACCCATGCCGTGGAGACGCTCGCAGGCGGAAAGGGCCGTCGAGCGGGGCGAAGATCCGCCCGGGTTCGGCCTCCTGCGGATCGAAGCGCTCCGGCATGGCGTTGATGTCACGGACATCTCGGTGCAGCTGCGGGGAACGGCGGACTCCATCCATGCTCCCTCGGAGAAGGGCCACTGGTCATACTTCGTTCGCACTGGCTCCCACGTCCTCATCGACGTGACCGACGAGACCACCGGTTGGGTCCAGACGGAAACCACGTTGGCGCCTGATTCAGGGGAGGACCGGACTCTGGTAGTGGAACTTCATCCACCGCAGATCGACGGCGAGATGCTGCTGCGGCTGGTGTCCAGCGCGGACGGTTCGCCCGTGGCGAAGGCTCAGGTGATCTCGGTCTGCAGCGACCCGCCTGATCTGAAGGACGGAGAGAGCGATGCCTCCGGTCGAGTTCGTGTGCCGAGAGGGCCAGGCTTCCGCTACGTCGTCACGGCGCCCGGCTTCACGGGGCTGGAGCTCCCCGCCTTCCCCCCCACGGCCCTCGCCTTCCAGACCCTGGAGCTCCAGGCCGTGGCCCAGCTGTACGGCTCCGTCGATCCCGACCTTCATGGACGCGGCTCGATCGAAGTGAGCCAGCCCGTGGTCGATCCCGGGGGATCCGGAGTGACCTCCCGTCGCGCCATCACCTCGGCGGGGATCGGAACGGGGGGCCGCTGGAGGACGGGCGATCTCACCCTTCCGAACGGAGTCGAGGCATGGACCGGCCTCCATGTGGACCTGGTCGCCAGCGGCGTCCGAAGGTCCCTCGCCCGGGGACTGACGGTCGCGCCGGGGGACCGAATTGAAGTCCTGGACCGCTTCACCTCGGCTGCCCCGGGCGTGCTGGAGTTCACCTATGCGTCCGGCCATGCGCTCGCGAAGGACGTGAAGGTCATGCTTCGAAGGAACTCGGGGACGATCCCAACGGAGAGTCGAACGTGGAGTGGCTGGAAGGCGCACTGAACGAGGCGGGCCGGATCGAATTTCCCTCGCTGCCGCTGGACAAGTGGACGGTTCAGATCGATCACCTGAAGGCCCTCGAACTGAACGTCACGGGGGAGCCGCTCCAGACGATCGTCCTGGAGAACCACGCGATGCTGTCGGGCCGAATCGTGAGGCGGGAGGAAGACCCGGAGCTGCTCTACCCTCTGCTGAGCGATCAAGTCATATCCCTGAGGATCGGCGAGGGCGAAGCGACCTTGAGCCTGATGAAGAGGTGCAAGCCGGACGGGAGCTTCCGTTTCGATTTCCTGCCCACAGGCGTCCAGGCCGAACTTCAGGTCCGGTCCAAAGAGGGCACCGTGGAGGGCCAAGGCGTCCTCGCCCAGACCGGCAGTACAGGGCTGACCCTGGAGTTCGACGGGGGGCCACGATCCCGAAGCGTGTTCCGCGACGACGGGTCCTTCGTGAGCGAGCCCATCCGTCGCTGAGCCGACGACGCGGAACAGAAAGGAACTCGCAGCCGGAGCAAAACTCCATTTTGCTCATCGTTCGATGTCCCCGGCGAATTCGCTGACTCGGTCGAACCAACCCGCTACTCGTTGGAGCGTGTGGTGCGTTTTGCCGTGTGGTGCAGATAGTCCGGGCGCAGCAGCGTTCCACGCGTGTAGGTGACGGTGAGATTCCGGAACAAAGAGGTGGTCGGGATAGCGGAGCATGGACGCCTCGCATACGCCTCCATACCCACCCTCCGTGATCGACGCGACGACCCGGCCAAGAAGTCTCCGAGTCCCTCGCGTTCCAACGGTTCCGTTTCGCGGCGATTGAATCGAAGAAGCTTCTCCTGCGACGATGGGCGGATGCCCATGGATTGGATTCGCTCTCAAACTCTTCCCACGCAGAACGCGGTCCTTCTGGGCATCGCTCTGCTCGCCGTCCTCGTGGTCTTCGCTGGACTGCGCCTCGTGCTCCTCGGCGGCATCGCCCGCTCGCTGGGAGGGAAGGACCGGCCGGCCTCCGTTCGTGCGACGGCGCAGGTGCTTGCGCAGAACCTGAGGCTGCTCCTGCTCTTCGCCCAGATCGTTCTCCTGCTGGCCATCGGCGCGGGAGCGGCCTTGGTCTGGGTTCGGGGGACGAATCTCATCGAATGGGGAAAAGCGAGGCTCGCCTCGCTCCCGGAGGGCTTTTGGCAGGACTTCGGGATCGCCCTCGGACGCGTGGCGGTCGCCGCCATCGGACTGGCGATCCTCTTGCGGGGAGTGCGCAGGGCCCTCGCATGGGCGACCGCACGGGCCAAGGCATGGGAGGGGCTGCGCGCGAACGACGAGAGCATCGAGGGATTCTTCGCGCTCCTCGCGACGCTGATCCGGCTCGGTGCGTGGCTGGCGTTCTTCGTCTGGGCGGCGGCGGACCTCGGTCTGGTGGAGAGCTGGGTGACCGCGCTCGGCGTCGCCCTTCGGATCTTCATCATCGTCGCGCTAGGCGTGCTCGCCTGGCGCGCGATCGACGCGGTCGTCGTCAGCCTCGACGCCCTCAGCCGCAAGTACTCGTCGCCGAACAACCTCCTTCGCTTTTACGACCGACTCCAGCACCTCGTCCCCGCGCTCCGGCGGACCCTGGAGTGGGCGCTCTGGATCCTCGTCGGCACGCAGGCGCTCCGTCAGATCGATGCCTACAGCTCGGCGGCGAGCACCTGGGGTCCACGCTTCGTCCGCGTGGTCGGGATCCTCTTCCTGGCGCGCGTCGCGGTCGAGGTCTCCAAGATCGTCGTCCAGCAAAGCCTTCTGCGCGACTCGAAGCTCTCGCGAGAGGCACGGCAGCGCCGCTCCACGATCCTCCCCCTCATCGAAAGCGTCATTCAGTACATCGTGTACTTCGGCGCCGCAATCATGGTGCTGGAGGCCCTCGGTCAGGACCCCACGCCGTTCCTGGCCGGCGCGGGCATCGTGGGCCTGGCGGTCGGACTCGGGGCCCAGAACCTCGTCAACGACATGGTCTGCGGATTCTTCATCCTCTTCGAGGACCACTATCTCGTCGGCGACTTCGTCCGCATCGGCGACGCGGAAGGCGTGGTAGAGCGCGTCGACCTGCGAACGACGAGGATTCGCGACCAGAGCGGACGCCATCACATCCTTCGCAACGGTTCGATCGAAGCGGTCGTGAACTTCTCGAAGGAGTACGTGTACGCGGTGGTCGACGTCGGCGTGGCCTACGAGTCCGACCTCGATGTCGTGGTGAGCGCCTTGGAAGAGGCGGCCGAGCGACTTCGTGCTCGGTCGACCGACGTTCTGGAGCCCACGTCCGTCAAGGGACTGGATGTCTTCGGGGAGTCCGAACTGACGTATCGAACCGTGACCAAGGTGCGCCCTGGGGCGCACCTGTCGGTCGCTCGGCTCCTGCGACGCATCATCAAGGACGTCTTCGACGAGCGGGGGGTCGAGATTCCCTACGCGCGACGCGTCCTGATCCTGAAGAACGAGACGGTGGTACCCTTCCCGGAACAGGCTGCGGAGGAGCCCGATTCAGAAGAAAGCCCACGATGCCATGGAATTGCCTCGCAGGTCACCTCGCTGTTCATCGAGGAAATCCTCGCGGAGGAAGCGCCACGAGTGCACCGACGCGGGAGAGCGCCCTCACGCCCGGGATGAGCCCTGGCCGGACTTCGACGACGTCTTCGATACAGGTCATGGGCTCATCTGGGTGGCCGGCTACACCCCAGGTGGCTATCCCTTCGGCGTGGACGTGAAGGACCTGCGAGACAGCTCTGCGGAGTCCGAACCGAACCAGGGTTGGGCGCGTGCGCTCGGGGCGATCCGTGCCGCGGTCGCGCACCTGGGACTGAATGAGGCAGAGATCGGCCGCGTGCGCTGGCTCGGTGAAGGCCTGTCGCGTCGAGCCTTCGCAGCCAGGGTGGAGGCGGCGGACTCTGGCTGGCCAGGGGTCCTGGTGGCGCTCGTTCCGCGCGGCCCCAACGATGGGCGCGGTCGTGAGTCGGCCCTTGCGGAGGCGCGCCTCCTGCAGCATCTCGCCGAAGGGGACCGCGACTTCTCCGTTCCTGGCCGCGTGGCATTCGTCCACGGCGCGATCCTCGTGTGCGACCACGCCGGGGGCTTCCCGGTGGATTTGCGAAAGGGCCGCTCATCGATCGACCCCGTCGAACTCGTCGCTGGCGTGGCGGCTGCGATCCATCGGACTTCCCTGGACGGGCTCGACTGGCTGCGCGGCTGTAGCACCCGCCGTGCCCATGGCGAGGAGCGTCTCCGTGCACTCGATCCACTCACGGGAAGTGAGCCGGCCGAAGTGCGCGCGGCGACGACGTGGCTGGGCGAGAACCTGCCGCCCCCGGAGCCGTCGCGACTGATCCACGGCGATCTCCTGGGCCAGAACCTGCTCTACCATCCGGAGCGGAAGACCGCGGTGATCGACTGGGAGTACGCGCGCTTGGGAGATCCTGCCCACGACCTCGCCATCCTCACGGGAGGCGTCAAGCGACCCTTCCAGATCGCAGATGGGATGGCGCAACTCCTGGCCCATTACGCGGTGAGGTCCGACTGCGAGGTTCTTGAAGTGCACGTCCGCTTCCACGAGATCGCCCTTCACCTTTCGCGCTTCCAGGACGCGGTGGCCGGCAAGCCAGGGGCCGAACCGGCCCCTTCCGTGCTGGCGCGCCTCCGGAACCTCCTCCGAGCTGTGAACGCGAGCTGACCGAAGGCGGGCCTGGCCGATGCGCACACCCGGATGCACGTCGAGCCTGGGCCATTCTTGCTGAGGCTCTCCATCCGTCGATCGGTGCCGCAGCAGCGTCAACAGGTTCTCGCGGGCGCCTCCGGTGCCTCCGATCCCTCGGCGACGTCGTACCGCTGGGGCGGTGGACGGATACGCGGAGCGCGTCGCCGTGTACACGCTCGACCTCCGCCGACGTCAATGGATCGGCAGGCAGAAAGACGGGTTCATCACAACCGGATCAGCGGTGGGCTCGGGCGAGACTCCGAGGATCTCCCCGTGTAGCCGAGCTACGGCAGAGGCGGCGGGCGCGAGGGCGAGGGACGCGAGGAACAGGGGAAGAACAGATGGGCGCGTGGGCAAGTCGTGTGGACCGGAGGGAAACGGTCCCGGTTCTGGAGCATGGGAATCGGAGGGGAGACGCACGAAGTAGGCAATTGGTATGCCAACGTGCGTTGCCGGCGGTCTTCTGACCGATCGGACGCGGATGCTGCCCCGAAGTCTCCGTTTCCGAGACACGATCCGCACCTGTCGCGCCGGGAAGCTGATCGGCAGGCGCACAGCTCGTCGGCCCGTCCTGATTGCGCGCGCTCCCATAGACCGGAACGCTGACGCGATTCGCGGCGCCGCGTCGGCATCCCAGCGCTGCCTGAGAACTCGCACGCCATGCGGGCAGTCACGTTCCGCGACCGAGGCTGCGAGTCGGTCCTCCCCAGATGTGACCCGCCACGATCGTGGGGCTAATACTCTGTCGTGAAACGATGATTCCAGACCTCCCGGACGGAGTTCCCTTGGCCGCTAACTGACCATGACGCCTCTCGCACCCTTGTTCCTGCTCGCCGCCGTACCGCAACAGCCGCCCTGCCTGGGCCCGCCCCAGGACGTGGTGCCGCTGTCCTCCTCCACGGCAGGCTATGAGCTCGGTTTCGTCCAGATCGACGGACCCAGCGCCCTTGCCATCGGCCAGAGCTTCAGCCCCTCGGGCGTGGCCTCGGTCCACGTGGATACCTATGAATTCAGCCCCCTGAACGGATTCTGGACCGCGCAGGCGACGTTGACCCTTCCCGGTCGGATCGGTCCGCCGGATGGGTTCGGAAGAACCGTTGACATGGAGGAGGACCGAGCCGCCTTCACCATCCTCGACGCAGGCCAGCTGAGCCTCCTGCTGCTCGAGCGCGACGGCTCGGGCAACTGGGCGATCGACGACATCCTCCCCTCGGCGACGAATGTCATCCGACACGTCCGGCTCTCGGGCGATCGCGTCGCCATGGGCGTCGATGCGAATTCACGCATCGAGATCTGGGCAGATGCCCCGAGCGGCTGGGTCCTCGACGGTGTGATTCAGGAGGATCCGGGCACCGTGTTCAATTTCACGACGGAGTTCGATCTCGAAGGCGATCGGCTCGTGAGCAACGCCACGGCTCGCATGCGGACCTATCGCCGCCAGGCGGCGGGGAGCTGGCTGCTCGAACCGAGCCACCCGAATCCGCCAGGCTACAACCTGGATCCCTGGTTCGAGCCGGTCCTCTTCGCCGACGGCCGCTGGTCCCAGGTGGTTCGGGTGCAAGGCGGGGGAGATGCGATCGGTTTCTGGCGCGTATCCCAGGACGGCTTGCCCACGCGCGCGATCTTCGATGGCGCGTTGCCCTACTCGGTCCTGCCCGGCATGACCGTCCAGACGGACCGAGCCATCCTCGACCGTGGAACGCTGATCGCGAAGTCCGAGTTCGCCGGCTGCTTCTCGACGACGCCAAGCAACCGCCCCGCTCTGGCGGTGATCCGGGTCGGCGAGGGAGACATCCCGCGCTACGAAGGCAGCGTCTGCATGCGCACGGGTGGCTCGACTCCGTCGGTCGTCCTCGGATACGACTACGGAGGCGGCGGGCTCGCTTCCACGGTGACTTTCCCCGGCAGCGGTCTTCCGGATGCCGTGCGATTCTGGAGCCTCGTCGGCGCGGACGACGATCGCAACGCGAACTGCCAGCACGACGGATTCGAGATCGCCCAGAACCCACTCCTCGACCAGAACTCGAACGGCATCCTCGACTCGACCGAGGTCAGGGGCTCGACCGATTGTGTACCGCTCGTGCCCAACAGCTCCGGTTCGATCGCTTCCCTCGAGGTCATCGGGACCGAGTTCCATCCCACGACCGACCTCGGAGCGGTCATCGACGGTCTTCCCGCCCACGCCTTCGGCTTCCTCGCCGTGGCGCGCACGCCGGCACCGGTGGGGCCGTTCGGGATCTACGGCCTCTGCATCGGCTCGGGTCCCATTTCCGCCTTCGGACGCTACCCCGCTTTCCAGGCCGACGGCCAGGGATCCGCGTTCGCGTCCCTTCCCTCCAGCGCGTTCCAGGGTCCTGCCCACGTTCCCGGTGACACCTGGGGCTGGCAATACATCTACCGCGATGGGAGCGGGTTCGGCACGGGCCCGGCGGTCCGAGTGACGCTGGAGTGATCTGAAGCGGCGGGGTTTCCACAGTACCGGCCCTGCTATCCGCGACCCCGCAGACCATCGGCGACCCCAACGTGTCCTTCGGCGATGGGCCGAAGGTCGTGGCCCCCGACGGATAGGAACTCCAAGCGAGGTGTCGACACGCTTACCGTCGCAGTCTGAGGCCCGATTCTTCGCTCCCCCATCCTCACCGGGTGCGCGGGAGCGACCGAGTGGCCATCAGGCTCGTCGCTGAGCCGAACTCGCCCGATTTCCCCCTCTCCGGACGGCACCACCGGTCCGCTTCACCGCGACCTGCAGCCAGCACCCTCCCCGAGAATGCTGGCTGTTCTCATTTCACCGAGCCCGATAGCCCACGCGCCGCTTTTCCGCAGCGTCCTACTTCCCGAAGTCCAGCCGCCCCTGCCGAGGCGGCATCGGTATTCGGACCTTGGGCTCTGCGGGTGGGGAACGGCTCGGCCCTGGCGATGACCAGTCCCCCCCCACCCGGCGAATCGGATGATCGACGACGTCCATGAAGGAGCCGCTCGAGTACCACCAGCACACCGTCAGAGCGTACTTGCAGAAGGAGGACTTGAATTGCCTGTGGGACTACAAGTCGCCAGCGTGGGCCGACGAGTTCCTGGACCTGTCGCGCTGGGCGAGACCTGGGTCCATGAACCCGAAACGATCAGACGCGATCCGTCACGAGCAAGACGACCAGGATCAGAACGAGAAGACCGCCGACGCCGCCGATGGACGCACTCGAGGTGACGGCAGAAGCGACGAGCAGGGCGAGGGCGATGACCAGAAGGGTGTAGAGCATGGGAAAGAGGGTGGGCTGAGTGGGGTAGTGGGTCGATGGAGAGGATGGCCGGGAGCGTCAGGCGATCGCGCGCTCGCTGACGGCGATCTTCAGCTCGGCGGGTTCGTGCGACGTGCCTAGCTTGGCGCCGAGGATGGCCGCAAGTAGAGCGACCATGGCGGCGATGAAAGCCGTCCAGAGAACGGCCTCGCCGTAGCCAGCAGCCGTCTCGGCCATTTCCTTGGCTTCGGTCACGACGGATTCAATTCGAGCGGACATCTTCTTCTCGGCGCCCGCGACGATCGCGTTCACCTCGCTTTCGGTGAGGCTCGTACGCGAAGCGATGATGATCTTCGCCCGATCGGCGTCGCCCGTGATGAGCGCCATGGCGACCCGCTGGGTGGTCTCGGCGTCGAATTCCTCGAGGGCGGTCCTGACCTCATCGGAGCTGGTCTCACCGCCGCCGAGCTGGGCGAGATAGTCAGCTGATCCGCTCTTCACCTCGTTCATCGCATCACGCGCCATCGTCTGCGCTTTCTCCACCGACTCCGAGTTCTCCAGCTTCTTGCCGAGGCTCTCGAGGACCGAATCCACGTCGCCTTCGTCCAGCTCGGTGTTGCGGGTAAGGATTTCCTTGGCCTTGCCCATGTCCCCCGACGCGAGGGCGAGCGAGAGGTTGCCGTAGGCGGTGTTGTTCAGGCCTTCGAAGGCGTCGGAGACTTCTTCGGCAGTGGCGCCGCCGGCACCGTCGACCTGACCGACTTCTTCCGCGACCTGACGGCGCACCGCTGCTCCGACTTCATCACCGAGATCGGCGATCGCTGACCCCGCCGTGGTGGCGATGTCCCCGGCGCCGCCGAGAACGCCCGATGTCACGGACCGCGTGGCGGAAGCCGCGCCGCTCGCGACGGCTTGACCTGCGCTCAGAGCGTTTTGCGCGCCCGCAGAGGCGAGAAGCACCGTGGTGATCGTGCCGAGGCTCCATACCGTCATGCCGTGCATCATGCCGACGCGGTCATCCACCGTTCCGGAAAGGCGGGCGGCGACAAGGGCGCCCACGAAGTAGGCGATCAGCCAGGAAAGGATGAACCAGAGAACAGCTGCGATGCCGAAACCCTGGCTGAGCGCTTCGACGTCGTCGATGTCCGCAACGGATAGACCGAATGCGCCGCCGAGCAGCATGAGGACCCAGCCGAGGGCGGTCGTGAGGGCGAGACCGGAGAGAAGCGCCCCCCAGCTGACGTGGGAGCGTTCGGGCAGGGGTTGGATCGCAGTAGTGCGGGAGTAGGAGGGCATGGTGTGCTGGTGTTGAGGGTTCCAGGAAGGGTGGGAAAGCGTCGACGATTCGACCGAGCATCGCTCGCGTGCGCACAGAGGAACGCGCGCGCCTTTCCCGCATGTCTCACTCCCGTGAGAAGCGCTTTAGCCGCGCGACGCTGAGGGTGCATTGCGTGATGGCCTCGCGCCTTCGCCGTCTCAGCCACTTCCAATGCCGAACCCATGCTCCGTCAATGCCCGAAGTCAGTGTGCAGGTCGTCGTGATCTGAGTTCGTGGCCAGCATCGGCGGCCTCATCAAGCCTTGAGGCCCAGCTAAAGGCCCTTCTCCAAACTACGGTGCAAGTCCGGCATGGGAGCCCATGGCCGGACTCGCTCCATTTCTCTCCAGCCGAGTCCCCTCCTCCATGAAGCACTCCTCTCAAAGCCAGGCCTGGACCCTGGGCGCCGCCCTCATCGGAACCATGGCGGGCCTCGCCACACGCCGACTCATGGCCGAAGCCTGGGAGGCCACGCAGGACAACCCTCCACCAGCGAACCCAGCTGCGGAAGATGTCACGTGGGGCGACGCGCTGACCTGGGCCGCCGTAAGTGGACTTGCGGTGGCCGTGGCGCGCGTGTTTGCCAAGCGCTCTGTGTCGAACGCCTGGAAGCGACGGCATCGCGAACCGACCGTGGAATGGACGCGCTCCGAGCTCCTCTGAGACCTGACGCTCGATGGCTCTTCAAAGGAAACCGCGTGGAATTCCTCGTTCCGAGACCTTCGAGAACACCGTCCGATCGCTCTCCGTCGCGACCAGCCCGGCGCTCGAAGAGAACGCGCTGGCCGTGCCGCTGAATCGGATGGTGGTCCTAATCGCAGGCGACCACTCCCCTCGCTCGAACGTCGCGTGCTGTTCGATCTCCACGCGAGCGGAAAGGGGCTCATCCGGATGAAAGATGAACCTCTCGGTCATGGCATGCCCGTGGTTCAGGTCGATGGCGTCCATCCACTCCATGACAGGGTCACCGGCCGATCTGCGTCGAGGGACATGAGGTAGAGCGTCTCCCCGATTCGAAGATCGCGTTCGATCAAGTTATCTTTCGAGCTGAGCCTCGCACGTATCCGCCTGTCCAGCCAGCAGGCGACAGTTCACGATCCGCTCCTCGAAGGCGGGGTGCGTGATTCGCAGTACGTAGTCTCCGGGCGGATGCGCCCATGTGACCGCGCGCTCGCTGTTGATCGGGACACGCTCCTTGCGTACGCGCGGCAGCTCTCCCCGCCGCCTTCCGGCCGCCCCCTTCTCCATCCAGAACAGGAGGGGTCTCCACGGGTTCGGATCGCCCGTCGCTGATCGCCGGCGGATGTGAACGAGCGCGGGTCGAGTCTCTTCCGAGCCCGGCGGTGGACGCAAGGCGATCTGGAGCTGGCCGCCCGTGACGACCGCCGCCTCGACCGGGGTGACGACGCCGGCCTCGACATCGACGCGGTAGGTTTCCTTCTCCAGGCTCAGCATCCCGCCGTTCTGCAGATAGCAGGCAAGCTCGTAGGAACCTGCGGGGAGCCCCTTCAGCCAGTGAAGGTGAACCCCTCGCCCGGTCTCCCGCGCGACCTCGAGCGCGCGGACGTGAACGCCGTCGCGTGTGAGCCGCGTCACCACCGTCTGCATCTCACCACTCACACCGTCGCCCGTGGCACGGATCAGGATCTCTCCCGCCTCCACGGCTTGCGGCATCAGGTCGAGATCGTGGCGCCCGCCGGGCTGGCCGGCGGGCCAGTCCGCCGCGTACATCCGCCCCATGAAGTCCTCGCCCAGAAGCCGGTAGGCGGTGTCCGAGCGCACGGCCACAAGCCTGGTGGAGTTCCTTTGGGAGCCGATCGCATGGAGGTTCGGAAGAACCTTCGACAGGGACCTGGCGTCACCGGGAGTCATCGGCGTGGCCACGAGTCTCCTGATCCCGACGACGGGACCCTTCTCGGCGATCAGGCGCACCACGAGCAGGCTGCCCTCGACGACGATCCGGTGTCCCACGGTGCCGGCCAGAACGGTGTTCCCCTCGATCACTTCCAGGGGACCGTATTTCGTGCGGACTTCGAAGTCCCCGGGAACCAGGCCGCTGAATCGGAAGGCTCCTTCCTCGTCGGTCCGGATCTCCAGTCGCCGATCGCCAAGGACCGAGCCTTCTGCCCCCGCGCCCTGGACCACGGGATCCGTTGCCTCGAAGACGAGTACGCAGCCCGCCAGCGGCTCCCCGCTCCGGAGCGTCGCACGCCCCTCCATGCGATAGCCCGTATCCAGGGGCACGATCCCCACATCCACGGACTCACCCAGAACCAACTGCACCTCCATCATCGGCGAGACGCCCGCGGCGTGGGCCACGACGCGGAATCGATACGAGCCCGGATGCTGGGCGAACACCGCGAACCTCTCGCCGTCCTTCGACCAGCGCAGTGGCTGAGCCAGCGCTCGCTCATCGTCGTCCGTCCAGAGTTCCCCGTAGGCCTGTTGGGGTTGCACGAGGTCCATGGGCTCGAGTTCCCCGACGAGCAGGCACCAGCGCGGGTCCACCGCCAGCGTCGGGTCCGTCAGCAACGCTGGAAGTCGCAAGGGCGCTGGAGGTCGCAAGGGCGCAGATGTCTCCGGACTCCCTTCCGTCGGGAGCAACACTTCGGATCTGCCGAGGGAGAGAACGTCCGCCAGTGGCGCTCCCGCAGCGCTCTCCTCCCCCTTCTCGTCGGCGCCTATCTCCTGCAATGCAGTATCGAGCGGCTGAACAGCCGGCCCCGGTGGGGAATCAAGCACCCAAAACGCGAGCCATGGCACCAGAAGAAGGGCTGGCACCAGGAACCAGCGCCACCGCTTCCGCTGGAACGGCCTTCCTTTTTTGAACGACATACCTGCCTACTCTACTCTGATTCACGTGCCACCCAGAAGTTGGGTCTTCGGTAGAGCCTTCCGTTCGGGCCACTCCTACTCTTCGCCTCTGAAGATCGCTGCCTCGCCGCTCCTCCCTCTTCTTTGGAAGCATGGAAAGCGGTACTTCAGCGAGTCCCGGCCCCGAGTCAAGCCGGTCCGTTCCATCCGACAGAAGGCCCGTGAAGCCGTGGGAAGACCTCGCAAAACACCTCGCTCTTCGCCGAAGCAAGCCTTGCAGAGGAAGCGCCGCGGATCCTGCCAGGATGAACCCTTCACGGATCCCGCCGATCTCTTCGATACAGGTCACGGAGTCATCTGGGTAGCCGGCTACACCCCTGGGGGACATCCCTTCGGCATCGACGCGGAGGAACTGCGATACAGCTCTGCGGAGTCCGAACCGGAGAAGGGCTGGGCGAGAGCGCTCGAGGCGATCCGCGCCGCCGTTTCCCATCTGGGACTGGAGGAGGCAGAGATTGGCCGCGTGCGCTGGCTCGGTGAGGGCCTGTCGCGACGAGCCTTCGCGGCCCGGGTGGACACGTTGGCCCCTGGCTGGCCACGCGTACTGGTGGCGCTCGTTCCCCGTGGCCCCAGCGATGAGCGTGGTCGTGAGTCGGTCAGAGCGGAAGCACGCCTCCTGCGGCATCTAACCGAACACGCCCGCGACTATCGCGTTCCCGGGCGCGTGGCCTTCACCCACATGGCGACCCTTGTGTGCGACCACGTCGAGGGCTTCCCGGTAGATCTGCGAAAGGGCCGATCGACGTTCGACCCCATCGAACTCGTAGCAGACGTGGCGGCTGCGATCCACCGAACATCGCTGGAGGGCCTCGACTGGCTGCCGGGCAGCGACACCCTCCGCGCCCATGGCGAAGAACGGCTCCGTGAACTCGATCCACTCACGGGAAATGAGCCGGCCGAGGTGCGAGCGGCGATGGCATGGCTGAGCGAGAACCTTCCACCACCGGAGCCGTCGCGACTGATCCACGGCGACCTGTTGGGGCAGAACCTGCTCTACCATCCAGAGCGAAAGACCGCGGTGATCGACTGGGAATACGCGCGCAGGGGAGATCCCGCCCACGACCTCGCCATCCTCACGGGAGGCGTCAAGCGCCCGTTCCAGATCGCAGACGGAATGGCCCGACTGCTCTCCGCGTACGCGGTGAGATCCGACCGCGAGGTCCTCGAAGTGCACGTCCGCTTTCACGAGATCGCCCTTCACCTTTCGCACTTCCAGAACGCCATGGCGGGCAAGCCGGGCGCCGAACCGGTCGCTTCCGTGATGGCACGCCTCCGGAACCTTCTCCGATCTGTGAACGCAGGCTGACCGAAGACAGCCCTGGCGGATCCGCTAACGCGGATGCGCGTCGAGCCTGAGCCATTCCTGCTGAGGCCCTCAGTCCGACGATCGGTGCCGCAGCAGCGTCGATAGGTTCTCGCGGACGGCGCACACGGCAGATCGCTCCTCCAGCAGACTGGCGTCGACGCGGGCCTCCCTGCGAAGGTCGGCGAACGGGCGCGTGCTCTCCAGAATCCCCAGGTCGTAGACGAGTTCGTCCGAGCCCCCCGGCAGCAGAATCCTGAGGTCCCAGGGGAGCCGTTCACCGCGGGCGCGCTCGAAGCTCTGGACAAGGCTCGTCGTGCAGTTCGATCGAAGCGTGTGGTACCAGCGCGGCGTTCCATGGAGCTCCGCCGCGGTCATCAAGAGGTCCACGAGGAAGGAACGCACGACCGCGACGTCGGCCACGACAGGATGCAGGTAGAGTGCGTCGCCTCGGGCGAAGAGGCGGCTTCCGAGCAGGTCCTCCTCGTTGCCGATCACGTAGATCAGCTCGTACTGCCGGAAGAGCGCGCGAACGACGGAGTAGGCCTCGCCCACCTCCCGCCGCGCCTCCACGGAGAGGGCGAGATTGGGTCCCTCGGCGAAACGAAACGACACCATCGTATGCGCGAGCTTCGGGTTCTCCGGGAACGGAACCACGATGTAGTCGCAGCCTTCGAGCGTCCCGAGATCGAACGTGCGCGACTCCCATCGCGCCTCGATCTGGCCGTCCTCGGAATGGCGGAACGAGCGGAAGTCGCCGATCGTGACGAGGTCGCCGTCGAGGGCGACGGAGGGTGCTTGAGCGTGGTCCTCTGCCCAGGATCTGTCCAGGCGGGGCGGGATCTGGCGCAGGCCCCAGACGATCGCGAGGGCCAGCGTGGGGAGAGCGATCAGCGAGGCGAGCGGTGGCGCGTGGCGAGCGAGCAGATAGACGCACAGGATCCAAACGGCGACCGCCGCGAGGCGAGGAATCCCTGGAGTTCCGTGGGGGCCAGCCAGAAGCAGCATGGAGATCGTCGACCAGAGCACGATCAGGCCGCCGACCACGAAGCGCGCGACGCGGGCGCCTCCGGTGCCTCCGGTGCCTCGGCCGCGTCGTGCCGCGGGGGCGGTCTCGGCTGACGTGGGTGCGCTGGAGCTCACAGAGGACCTATCGGTCACCCGTCCGCCAAATCTCCCCGCTATCTGGGATGGTAGCCTTGGGCCCATCTCACGAGCCCGATTCCGCTCCGCCCCGTCCAGCCACTCACCCATCGCCTCCGGATCCTCGGATCGCGGAGGTCCCGAGTACCGCCCTTTGAACCGATCCAGCTACCTCCAGGCCTTCGGCGTGGGCCTCGTGCTCGTAGCCGGTATCGCCACTCTTCTCGCGGACGTGGACTCCTCGCCGTCCTGCAGCTCGACCGCCGTACGCCCGTGGGCCGTGGACGAATACGCCGAGCGCGTCGCAGCGGGCCCCCCCGAGCCGTGGCCCACGCTGCGCCCCGGAGCCGTTCCCCCACCCACCGTGACGAGGACGGAAGACTCGATCACCGTGGGCTGGCCTGGAGAGAATCGCGAGAGCCAGGTCGACTGGCGCAACTACGAACGAGTCGCAGCCGATGCGTCGATGCGGGCGGCCCTTCCGCAGGTTCCAGGCGCGACGCTCGAACTCCTCTTCTGGCGCGTGGGAAACGGGCCCTGGCTCGACCCCCGCGAGGGCACCCCCGCCGCTCCCCAGCCGACCTGGGCAATGGACCGCGACTCCGAGGGCGAGGTCTCCTTCATTCTCCTCGCCAGGGGAACCGAGCGGCGCTTTCATGGAGCCTCCCTGTTCGACCGGAAGACGCGGGTATCGCTTTCGACCGGCTCCTCGTGGGGGCTGACCGGCAAGGACGAGCACGAGATGCGCATCGGCGTGGACACACATGCGCAGCACCGCGCGAGTTTCCTGCTGGAGGTGCCGATCACCTACGGCGCCCCGGTCATCAAGGAACTGGCCCTCTCGGGCCGAAGTGTCACGACCTTCGGAGCGAGCGCAGCCGCGACGTTCCTGGCGCGCGCTTCGGGGGGCATTCGGTCCACCGGGAGCCGATTGGGCTCCGGTGGACAGGAGCTGATCCTTCGATGGAGTCCATCCACAGGCCCTGCAAAAGACGAGAAATCAGGCTGGGTGGCGCTCGCGTTCTCGCCCGTGGGCCTCGCCGCCAAGTTCGAGGCGACGATCCCTGGTTCAGGAACCTGGTCCTCCCTGCATGGAGGGAGCCAGCTCCCTGTACTGCAAGCGGTCCCCGCCTCCACCGAGGCGATCACGCTCCGCTACCTTCCGCACGCCGCTCGAGTTCAGTTCAGCCTGCCACTCCCCTCGTCTCAGCCTGCCATGGACGATCTGCTCCAGGTCAGACCCAAGAGAGCCCGCTACGACGGGGAGTATTCTCTTGGCCGCGTGATTTCACAGACCCTCCAGGTAGACCCTGGCAGCGTGAGCGAACTTCGGCTCCGGGAGCTCCACTACCCCATCACCGTAGACGACGACACGATCGCGGAACTCATCGACCGCATCCGCGCGGAAACGGGCGCGGCCGAAACGTTCCTCGACCCGGATGAATTCGTCTTTCGTTCGACGTCATGGTCCTCCCTGGAGCGACTGCGGCGATGGGGCTCCGCGCTGCTCGACAAACTGCGGCCCTAGCATCGCCCTCCCGTTCGGTAAGAAACGTAGCGGTACCGAACCCGACCCAAAGCCGCCACGTTTCGGTCCAAAGGGGAACCCTTCGAATCGAAACGTGGCGGCTTTGGGTCGGGTTCCGTACCGCCAGGTTCAGTACCGCCAGAAAGTTTGGTCTCTTTGAGTGGCCTCACAGACACGACCGTCCGTCCATCGGTAGGGGCGTGGTGCGCCGCGCTTGCATGGAAGTCCTGTCACTTCCCCCCGGTGGAACTCGTGGTCGTACGACTCCGCAGGCCAACGGGGCTCCCTTGAATCCCAGCCCACTCGTTTGTCATGCAGCCCCTACATCTCGTTCTCCTTTCGGTCGCCCTCTCCGCACCTGTCTTTGCTCAAGACGCAGGAAAGATGTACCTGGCAGAGTTCTCTGCCTCGCCAACCCTTCGCGTCGTAGACGTCGACACGGGTGTGGTGACGTCGTCCACCCCCCTCTCGATCGTTCTCCCCACCGACTTTGCGTCGTCTCCGGACGGAGGGCTCTTCGCGACGACCTACACGAGCCTGTACCAGGTGAACCCCTCGACAGGCGCCTCGACGCTCATCGGCAGCCCGTCGATCGGTTCAATTGTCGGGCTCGAGTTCGATTGCGCGGGAGGGGCCTATGTCGTCACAGACTCGGGGAATTTTGCCTCCATCGATCTTGGAACCGGACAGGCGCAGCTGATCGACTCCTACCAGGTCACGTTCAGCGGAGATATCACGACTCAGGGCGGTGGTGTATTCTTCGCCACCTTTAATTCGGCTGGTGGGAGCAGCCTGGCCCGGATCGACGTCCTGCCGAATGGATCGAACTTTCAAGACCTGGGCGTGGCCGTTCCAGGCGCCAGTCTGCTGGGACTCGACTTCGACGGTTTCGGACGACTGATCGCTTCGGACAATAACAGTCCGTTGGGCGGACTTCACGAGATCACCGGGTTCAACACGGCTGGTCCGCTCGGATCACAGCTGCTCACTTCCGTGCCAGGCTTGAACGGCTCCATTGCGGGGATCGCCTCCTTCCTGGCCTCAGGCCAGCAGCAGGTCTACTGCAACGCAGCGCCAAACTCATGCGGTACGATCCCCACCCTGACCGTGAACGGAGTGGCCAGCGCTTCCGACACGTCGGGATTCCTCCTCACAGCATCCAACCTCCCCGGCCAGACCTATGCTGCGTTGTTCATGACCATCTCGGGACGGACGAGCCAGCCGTTCGGAATGGGGACCCTCTGCCTCACTCAGCCTCGACCCGTGCAGGTCATGTGGACCAACGGAAGTCCGGGCCAGTGCGACGGCTTCGTTGCCGTCGATGTCAACTCACTCATCTCACCAAGCTTCCTCGATCTTCCAGGGCAACTGGTCCAGTGCCAGTTCATTTCCCGTGACGGGCAGAGCGCCGTTCTGACTCAGGCACTGGAGTTCTCGGTCTGCAACTGACCGGATCGATTCCTTGGAGTCAGCGCCAATCACTGGCGGTACCGAACCCCATCCAAAGCCGCCACGTTTCGATCCAAAGGGGAACCCTTCGAATCGAAACGTGGCGGCTTTGGGTCGGGTTCAGTACCGCCAATCCTCAGTGCAGACCTGGTTCAGTACCGCTTTCTGGTTCGGCCCTCATCGAGCGATGATTCTTCGCACCATGCCTTCTGAGTAGACGGACAGCTTCCAGTGCCCCGGCGACCAGCCCGCCAGGAAACGGTGGAAGTCCGCCCAGGCGTGAGGCCAGAGCTCGCGCCACTCGTCCTCTAGCGCCGCGTCGCATCCGGGAAACGAGCGCAGGGCCTCGAAGTAGAGGTCGAGGTAGGGAGCCGCCTGCGCGGCCAGCTCCCCGTCGTCCAGGCAACTGCCCAGGAAGTAAGCCACGTCCTGGACCCCGACCCCGCCGCCGACGTACTGGAAGTCGACGGCCGCGACGGAGGCGCTGGCGCCGTTCGCCGCGCCCGGTGCGAAGCAGAAGTTGGCGAGCTTCGCATCGCCGTGGACGAGCGTTCGATGCTGGGCCGCGCTCAGTCGCCGATCGATGTCGGACGCCGCCTCGCCCAGGGGCGTTCCGCGAATCGCCTCCAGCTCGTCGGGGCGCGTTTCCAGGTGCCAGTACGTGCCGCGCTCCCACAGTCCGTCGGTGGGCGAACCCAGGAACGCCCCGTGGAAGCGCGCGAGCCATCCGAGGCAGGCGCGGATCCCGCCGTCCTCGAGCGCTCTCGGTCGACCCGCGAATCCTGCGGCATCGAGATCCTCCAGGATCATCTCGCCACCCGTGGCCGTCTCCCGCGCCGCGATGAGCGCGGGCACGCGGGCCTCTTCCTCCAGCCGAAGCGCATACTCCGAATAGAAGACGCGCTCGACCCGGTAGCTCTTCTGCTTCCGCTCAGCCGATAGGTCCGTGTCCCAGCCGCGGGGATGCCCGGGCGCTCCCCCACGCGCCCCCGGGTCCACGGCCTTCACGATCACATGGCCCTTCGACAGATGAAATCGCTCGAGCCGCCCGAACCCACTCCAGAGTTCCTGAACGAGCTCGGGCCCGGAGCGAACCTGGAGACCCGTGACTGCCTCGATCCAATGCTGGGTGTCCATGGCGATCTTTCCGGGGCGATCTTTGCGAGGCGAGAATGCTCTACCGGTCGACGGCTGCGGGCGCTGGCTGGGTAGAAAGCGGGGGCTCCGGCGCTGCCTCTGGCTCGATGACGCGCGCACTGATTCCCTCTCCGGTCACGAGCCCACGAATGAGCGCGCGCGCCTGGTCGGCGTCAGCTGAAGGCACGGACAGGGTCCAATAGGCCGAGCCTCCGGCGAGCCACTCGATATCGACAGCGCCAAGGGCACGACCGATCGCTTCTTCAGCCCGAGCTCCATCCTCCCAGTTGAGCGGATTGCCGTAGCCCACGACAGCCTGGTAGCGGGCAGGTCGCGCCGGTGCGGTAGAAGGCGAATCGGCCAGAGGACTCTCCGGGGCGCTGTCCGCTGCCACGGTTTTCGTGAGTGGCCGATCCGCGGGGACCTCGCCGCAAGCCAAGGCTAGCGTCAGAGCCAGCAGTCCTCCTACGTGATGGCCCCAGATCACTGGACCAGGCAGCCTGGTCGCCCTGAAGAACTTCTGCATCGCCCAATGGTACGCCGCGTGGCAGTACTGAACCCGACCCAATGGCGGTACTGAACCCGACCCAAAGCCGCCACGTTTCGACTCAAAGAAAAACCCTTCGAATCGAAACGTGGCGGCTTTGGGTCGGGTTCAGTACCGCCAGCTTCAGTACCGCCATGCTCCTGCACCTCGATCCGTGGGACCTACCGGTACTGCAAGCGAAGCGCATCCGTGAAGTTCGATGTCACGCCGACGCCAGGATCCGCGTCCCGGAACCAGGCCTGCACGTACCAAACATCACCCTGCATGACGGGAACCGATGTCGTCGAAGTCGGCATCGCCGCGAAGTCGACGGCGATCGAGAAGGACCCCGCTGCATCCGAGGCCAGGATGGCGCCCCCAACGCCGCGACCGACCTCCGGTCCAATGCACAGGCGACCTACCGAGTTCATCACTGGATACATTTCCTGCGCTCCACGTGAAGCCAGTATGAACCCGAAGGTGGACGGCGGGAGACTCGTAGCCGTCAGCATCGTGGAAGCCATGGACGCCTCGAGTGATCCACTCGCAGAGATCTCCCCGGGGAACCCTGAACTACAGACCTCGGCGGGCCAGCAAACTTTCGCCCCGATGCCCCCGTAGCTCGTCGTCTGATTCTCGAGCCAGTAGATTCGATCCTGCTGGAAGGCTGGCTGAACGAGGTCGAGGTCTCCGTCGCCATCCACGTCAACGGCCGCGGTGCTGTACGCTGGATTGTTGATCCCGGATGCAGCAACGGGCGCAGCGAAGGAGCCTCCGCCGAGATTCCGAAGGAACGAGATCGAACCAGGCGCGGACTCACCGCTGGCAGCGATATCGAGCCTTCGATCGCCGTCCAGATCGGCGACCTCGACGGAGGTCCACTCCGGGCCCGTACTCACCACCGTCTGGGCAGCACCAAAGCCCGTCCCCAGATTCTCGAACCAGACGATCGGCCCGCCATTCGTTGCGCATGCAACCAGATCAGCATCCCCATCAGCGTCGAGGTCGCCCGCAGCCACTCCCGTCATGGTCCCGAGCCCAGTGGCCACCTCTTGGGGTGCCGAGAAGATCCCACCGCCAAGATTCTCATGCCAGCTGACGCTCGAACCCGAGAAACCCACAACCGCAAGGTCGGGATCGCCGTCCGCGTCGATATCGACCGCCTCCACATGGGACGCGGCCGAGGACGAGCCAACGATCCACTGCACTGGTCCAAACGTGCCTCCACCGAGGTTCTTGAACCAGGCCACTCCGTTCGATCCCTCGGCAGCCACAAGGACATCGAGGCGTCCATCGGCATCAAGATCCACCGCCTTGGACGAACGAACAAAAAGGTTCGACGTGATCTGCTGGGCCGAGAACGTATTCCCATCGTTGACGTACCAGACCAGTCGATTGGACCCGTTGCAGGAAGCCAGCAGATCAGGATCACCGTCGCCGTCCACGTCGGCCGCATCGAGCGAACTCACACAGAGCGTTCCGAAAGCCACCTGGATCCGGCCCCACCCCCCATTCGGAAACTGGCGAAAAAGAAAGATGCGACCGTCGAAGGATGCTGAGACGGCCACGTCGAGCAAGCCATCGCCATTGAAGTCTGCCGCTGCGACAGCCTGTGCACCATTCAGATTGCCATCGATGAAGCGAAGGGTGAATGACTGCGCTTGGACGGAAGAGGCACTGATCACGGGGGCCAAGGCCGCGAGGACGTAGGGAAGCGTTCGATACATGAGTCATGAAGGGACGGAGGAGAGGAACTGAAAGTGGTTCGAGCCGAGGAGAAGGAAGTTCAAAATCCGCCTCCAATCGCCACGTCACCGTCTTGGATGGCCGCTTGCGGATCCCCCTTCGCTGGAGATCGAATGGAAGGGTTTGCGGCATCAGCGATCGAAGTGCATGCTCGAATCTCGTCGATAGAGAATCCGCTCACCTGTGCACATTTGCTTCCCCCCTATCGAGGGGGGGCCTGCCTCCTGGCGACCGCACCGGAATCGCCCTATGTTCTGCACCATGTCCTCGCCGCTCTCATCTGCCACCCTCCGCTGCTTGATAGGGGCCGTTTCCGATCTTCACTCCGTTGTCGATGGAGAGAGCTTCTCCTCCCGCGCAGTCCGGACGAGCAGTTCCATCGTCCAAGGCGAACTCCATGTCTACACGGAGATCGACCCTTCAGCGGGACGAGTCGTTCTTGACGCAGACCAGGGACACGCGGAACTGGCTGCCGTGGCGTCCGACTTCCTCAGACTCCAGCATCAACATCCTGGTATCCAGCGCCAGAGAACCGCCGGGGAGTTCGGAGTTCATACCATCTCCCGACTCCTCACGACCCGGGAATGGAGGAACCTGGAGCTCTACCAGGACGTCTACAAGGCGATGGGAGTGGAGGATCAAGTGGTCGTCACTTCTCCCATGCCGACTCCGATGGCGCTGGGTGTCACGATCAGCCGAAACCGGCGCGGCTTCAAGAGTGCAGAGATCGCTGCACTTCAAATCTACGAGAAGCACTTCACACGCGCATTCGAGGTACAGCAGCGCTTTGACGACCAGGTCTGCATGGCTGACAGCCTTGCGGAATCGCGAAGCTCAGGCGAGGGCTTCGCGATAACGAACTGCGACGGAGGTCTTCAGGTCGCCTGCCCGACGGCGAACAAGCTGCTGGGTCGCTACTTTCCCACAGGGCGAACGAACGCGCGCGCCTTACCCGGGCCCCTCAAGCATCGACTTGCGCGTCTTTCCAGCGACGACGAAACCAGCCTTCGCACATCACCCGTGCTGCGAGTCCCGCGGGGCGAACGAGAACTTCAGGTCAGCTTTCGCCGACAGGTGAGGCTGAATCGGTGGATGATCCGCTTCGAGGAGCAGACCCGAGATGACCGACGTCGCGATGCGGCCAGGTCCTTCTCCCCACGGCTCAAAACCGTCCTCGAGCTGCTTCGCAAGGGGCACTCGGAGAAAGAGATTGCGCATACCTTGGGCCTCGCGGTGACGACGACCCACGGCTATGTGAAGCAGATTTTCCGGCGCCTGGACGTTCATTCAAGGAGTGAACTGATGGCGCTTTGGATTCGCGAACCGCCGCGATTTTAGCGCGGTGTCAGTACCGCCAGGTTCCGTACCGCAACGAGGGTGATGGACGCGCGCGCCGTTCAGGGGACCACGGTCCAGAGCGTGGCGCTCGCATCCGGTTCATGCAGCCGGAGCGTTTGCGTCGCCGGTTCGTAGCACCAGGATGCGCCTGAAAAGAGGGTAGAGCAGTCTTCGGGCACGATCGCCCCGTTCCGCACCACAGCGTTGGGGCGCTGCGAGAAGCCAGGCAGGGAGACCTCGAGCGTCCTTCCATCCGCCGCGCTGGTCAGCCACTGGATCGGGGCGATGGCGGAGAGCGTCGCGGGACCCAGCTCCAGCGCCACCGAGTCGACGTTGCTGGCTCCCGTCGTCGTCAGCCGGTTGAGCGACGGATCGAGTTCGTACGCGAAGGAGGTAAACTCGCCGCTGACGCCCGGCTCGACGTCGAACCATGCCCAGCGTCCTGCACGGTCCGCGAGAACCTCACCCTGGAGCGGCGGCGGCGCGAGCGATTGGGCAGCCAGCCAGTTGCAGGCTTGCCATTCATTGAGCGTATCCCAGCAGTGCAAGCAACCCGTGGTGGCGGGCAAGCCGACGAGCTCGTGCGGCGCACCGGGCAACGCACCCATGAACGTATCCAGCGCCAGCGTCTGACGAACGAGATACTGCTCGGGGTCATTCGGGTGGTAGTAGCTGCGCACCGGCACGTGGGTCAGATTCAGGCCCATGTGGCGCCCGCCCGGGATGAGGCCGCCGGCGAGATCCACCTCGATCAGGGAGGAGCGCTGATACTCGAACGGTACCTGGCTGGGGTCTCCCCCGAAGAGAAGCTCCATCTCCATTTGCACCGCCGGACCGACGTTGCCGTAGACGTCAGCGAGTGCCACGGACCCGGTGTGATTGACCACGGCGGCGAAGGCTCCGCGGCTGCGATCTCGGTGGCGAGCTGCGTAGCTGAGCGCATTGCCGCCGCCCATCGAGAAACCGAGCCCATAGATCCGATCGAGATCGATGGCGAAGCCCTGGATGACGAAGTCGATAGCTGCGGCGACGTTCTCCTGGCTCTGGGCACTCGCGTAGCTGATCTGCGAGTCTCCGACGCCGCTCGCCTGATACGGAGCCAGGAGATGCCAGCCGCGCCGACGGACCTCCTGGGTGAGCTCCGTGTTGTAGTAGATGTCGAGGCGAGAGGTCTCTGCGACATGACCGCGCCCTGGTACCCGCGGACGGAAAGCAAAAAGAGCGGCCGCACCCTCGGGATGCGGCCGCTCTTGGAAGGGCAGGCAGGTTCAGGCCCGAAGCCAGATCACTGCCACGTCACGCTGAGCGCGTTCGAGTAGTTGGAACCTGCCCCGACGGAATCGCGGTGCCACAGCTGGAAGTTCAGCGTCGCGCCCGGGATGACGTTGGCGGCCACGATCGGCACCGTCAGGTCCACCGCGCTCGTCGCCACGCCCTGGGGGTTGGCCTGGGTCGCGGGCAGGATGCGCAGGAGGTTGCCGTCCACGCAGCGGAAGCCGTTTTGCGCGGGGGTAAAAACCTGACTGTCCCCGAAGAAGTAGATGCCGAACGAATTCGCGGGAAGGCCCGTCGTGGTCAGCGTGAAGTCGTTGTCGGCCACCACGCTGCTGCCTGAACCCTCGATGTCCGACGGGAGGCCCGTCGAGTTCGGGGCGGCCTGGCAATAGGTCGTACCGACCGTCCCCGGATCGCTGCAGTCGATGTTCAGGACGCGCAGGAAGTCGATCCCGGCCTCCGTGATCGTTCCGGCGTCCATGACCGAGAAACGAAGGCGCGTCTGGGCCGTCGGCGCCACGAAGTCGACCACGCGCACCGTCTCCACCACCCATTCGCCCTGACTCGGGTGACTGGCGGCCGAGATCCAGGTCGCCCCGTTGTCGCTCGAAATGTCGACCTGCATCGGCTGGCCGCCCGTGGAGCTGATCCAGCGCGCGTAGCTGAGGTAGGGATCCGTCGCGGTGCTGAGATCGAAGGCACGCGAGATCAGGCGCGTCGGCCCGCCGTCCACGTCCGAGTTGCCGGCGACGTTGTCCGTCAGGAAGCAGCGGCCAGAGCCGTCGAAGTCCGTCGGCGGATCGTTGCGGACGCCGCCGCCCACGGGGACCTGGGGCGTCGCGCTCCAGCCGCCGTCGGTGATGGAGATATCCACCACCGACCAGTCCGCGCCGCTCTCGGCGTTATCGACCAGCACCGCGTTCGTGGCGCAGGCGCTGAAGTTGCGGATGAAGGAGTCGCCGCCGAGTCCATCGCCGTTGCCGTCGAGGAGCGTGCCGAACGGGTTGCTGAGCACCGAACCCACAGCCGAGAAGCGGTAATCGCCGGCAGCCGAGAGGCTCCCCGAAACGGTGAAGGAGATCTCGTTGCCCGCGACCAGGTACTCGTCCCAGGAAATCGCCACCGGCGCATCGTCCATCGTTCCGAAGACGCCGTCGGCGCCCGCGTACACGAGCGTGAACGCGCTGGGCGCGTTCACCATATTCGGATCCATGATCTGATCGAAGCGAAGCTTGAAGCCGGTCAGGTCGCCAACGACGACGGCGCCGTCGCTCGGCAGCCCCTCGGCCGACACGACGGTCGGCGATGGCAGGGTCATGGTCAGCGCCCGGAACGGGTTCACCCTGCCGCCGCCGAGGAGTCCCGCGTAGCTCGGGTTGATCGCGTCGATGTTCTCGGCGGTGTAGGTGATCTGCGCCGCCACCTGGTCGCGGGTCCAGGTCGGGTTCTGGGACCAGATCAGCGCGGCGACGCCCGCGGCATTCGGAGCTGCCATGCTGGTGCCCGACTTCGTGCCGTAGTTGTTGTTCAGGATCGTCGAGAGGACGTTGCCGCCAGGGGCCGCAAGGTCCACGCCCGTGCCGTAGTTGCTGAAGCTGCTGACGACGTCGCCGGCCTGCGTGCTCGCCACGAGGAAGCTCTGGTGGAAGACCTGGCGCGCAGGGTTGAGCGCCGCTCCGTTGCCCGCCGAGTTGAAGTGCAGCACGCCCGCGTCGTAGATGTAGTCGAACGCCGCCGTGACCACCGGGTCACCGGCCCAGCCGTCCATGTTGTAGCTTGTGCTGATGATCTGCGCGCCGTTGTCCGCGCCGTAGACGAACGCGTCCGTGATGTTCACCGCGGTCCAGGCCTGGCCACCGGCGTAGAACTGCAGCGGCAGGATCGTCGCCGCACCCGCCGTTCCGGCCACGCCGATCCCGTTGTTCGTCCGGGCGCCCGCGATCCCCGCCACGTGGGTTCCGTGGTCGTCGCCCGTGTTGTTCGGGTTCGGGTCCGCGTTGCCGAAGACGAAGTCATAGCCGTTCACGTCGTCGACATAGCCGTTGGCGTCGTTGTCAATGCCATCGCCCGCGATCTCGCCAGCGTTCACGAAGAGGTTCTCGACGAGATCAGCGTGGTCGGTATCGACGCCGTCATCGGTGATCCCCATGACGATGCTGGCGTCCCCGAGCGTGATGTCCCACGCCAGGTTCGTCTGCATCAGCGTGTGGTGGTACTGGCTTCCATACTGGGGATCGTTCGGATCCAGCTCCTTCACCTCCCCCGTGTAGCCGACGTTCGGCGCCGCCCAGCGGACGCCCGGCATGGACGCGATCTGCTGGCGCAGAGCCACCTCGTCGATGCCCGCACCCGAGAACTCCAGCAGCACGACGTTGGAGTGCACGCTCTCACCGCGGCGCTGCCAGCGCATCATCGAGCGCACGCTGTCGACGCGCAGCGAGTTGTCCACGGCCTGGAGTCCCCAGCTAGCGACCTGATTCTCCAGGTTCACCGCCGCGGGTCCTGACTCGAAGCAGACGACGATCTGGCCCGGCATCTCGATGCGCTCGGCCTCCGTCATCTGGGCAGCGGCACTGACGGAGAACACCGTCGAGGTCGCCAGAACAGCGGCGACGAGCGGTGACGATAGAGATCTTGGGAGAGGGAGTTTCATGGGCCCATGGTAGGGGCGCACCCGCAAGATCGACACCCGTCAGCCACGCTCCGCCTCGAGAACCGCGTCCCCGGCCCTCAGGACGCATTCGATCAGCAGATCGAGGTCAGCCTCGCGGGTTCTCCAGTTCGCGATGGCGGGACGAAACGCCACGCGGCTGCGGTAGCGGGTCGTTCCCACGAACACGAGACCCTCCCGTAGCACCTGCGCAGCGGCGGCCTCGTTCAGGGCGTCGAGGTCCCGCTTGCGCACGCCCGCCGGGGCCAGCCGAAACGGAACGACATTGAGACACGGCTCCTCCAACAGCTCCAGGTCGGGGCATTCCCGAACCCGGTTCGCCAGGTACACGGCGAGACGCAGGTGCTCGTCCACCATCGCCGCGACTCCCGAGCGGCCCGAGGCGAGCAGCGTGGCGAACACCGGCAGCGCGCGCGCTCTACGGCTGCTCTCCGGGCCGAGGTTCGCGGGCACGCGCTGGAGCGCAGCCGCCGAGCCTGCCTTGGGCAAGTAGTCCGCGACCATCCGAAAGGTGCGCGCAAGGAGCGAGCGCTTCCTCACGAACGCCACCCCGCAGTCGTAGGGAACGTTGAGCCACTTGTGCCCATCCGTCGCGATGGAGTCCGCGCGCTCGGCGCCGCCGCACAGCGGTCGAGCGCTCTCACTGGCGCGCGCGAAGAGCCCGAACGCACCATCGACGTGGAGCCAGGCCCCGTGCGCTTCACACAGGTCCGCCAGCGACTCGATCGGATCGAACCCGCCCGCGTTCACCTCGCCAGCCGTGGCCACGACGATGGCGGGACCGCGCTCCTCCATCGGCTGCTCGCCCAGTGCCTCCAGCCGAGCCGCGAGCCCATCGAGGTCGAGCGCACCACGGTTGTCGGCGCTGAATCGCTCGACCGAGGCGCGCCCGATCCCGAGCATCGCCAGCGACTTCACGACGCTTGCGTGCACGAAGCCGCTCGTCAGCACCACAGGTCGCGGCAGTCCTGCGAGCCCCTCCTCCGCCACATCCACGCCGAGCGCGTCTCCCCACCACTGCCGCGCCGCGCCCAGTCCGACGAAGTTAGCCATGGTCGCGCCGGTCGTGAAGACGCCCGTCCAGTCCTCCGGCATCCCGAGCTGGAAGAGCTCGACGAGCCAGCCTGTGGCGAGTTCCTCCAGATCGACCGCGAGCGGCGACCCCTGGGCCGAGGACGCGACCTGGTCGAGCGCCGTGGCGAACCAATCCGCGGCCAGAGCGGCGGGCGTCACGCCTCCGAGCACGTAGTGGAAGTAGCGCGGCCCCGTGCTCGCCGTTGCCCGCTCCTTCGCGCGCTGCACCAGCTCCTGGAACGCAGCGGCGGCGCCCACGCCGACCTCCGGAAGCGCCGTACTCCGCGGCGGACGATCGGTGGCGGCCGCGACCCGCGCGGTGCCGAGCCCATGGATCCAATCGCTGGCAGCCGCGTGCGCTGCCGTCAGCACCTCGTCCATCTCGTCGTGCTCACCAGACGTCATCGCTTCGAGTTTCCCTTATCGCCCTTCGGGTCGCCGCGGTCCGCGCGGATTTCCTGGCGCAGCCATTCGCGAAAGGCGACGAGCGCCGGCAGCTCCAGACTTCGTTCCGGGTAGACGAGCCAGTAGCTACTGCGGGTCGCGAAGCGCGAGCCCGAGGGCGCCTCGACGAGTTCCTTCCGCGCGAGCAAGGGGTCCGCGACGAAGTCGGGAAGGAGCGCGTACCCGAGGCCCGCGCGCGCGGCTTCCACCACCATCATATGATGCTCGAAGCGCGGTCCGCGCCGGCCGTCCACCTCCGGTGCGCCATGGGCTTCGAGCCACTGCTTCCACGCGTTCGGGCGACTCACGAGCTGGAGCAGCGTCTTCCCCAGGAAATCGCCGGGCGCCTGCACTTCGGACCGCAGGTGCGGCGCGCACACGGCGACGACCTCTTCGGACATCAGCTTCTCGGCCCGCCCTCCGGGCCACGTCGCCGACCCGTAGTGGATCGCGGCGTCGATATCGCCCGCGTCGAAGTCGAAGGCCTTGAGGCTCGTGGTGAACTCGACGGACACGTCGGGATGCGCCTTGAGGAAGCCTGGAATCCGAGGGATGAGCCAGGTCGTTCCGAACGTGGGCAGGAGCGCGAGGTGCAGCACGTCGGTCGTCGGCCCCGACTGCCGAACGTCCGCGATCGCGCCCCGGAGTCGCGCCAGCAGCGTGCTGACCTTGGCTCCAAATTCCACCGCGGCGCGCGTCGGCCGAAGGCGAGGGTTCTCACGGTGGAAGAGCTCACGGCCGATATGGCTCTCCAGCAGCGCCACCTGACGCGACACCGCGCCCTGGGTGCGGGAGAGTTCCTTGGCGGCGCCGGTGAAGCTGCAGTGCCGCAGGGTGGCCTCGAAGGCGGTGAGGGCCGTCAGCGAAGGCAGCTCGCGATCGTCCGTTTCCCGCGCCGATTCGGAACTCGCTTCATCAGGAACACTCATGGGCGCACAGGGTAGAACCTTTCCCCATGGGGCCATGCGCATTCTTCGTTCGGGTCCCGACGTCGCCGGATCGACACCCCCGGGTGCCGCACTGCCCGAGCGCGCAACGATTTCGGAATCCGCATGAATCGCGCAGGGCCCCGCCGCAAAGCGCGGCAGGGTCCAAAGACCCGGAAGTGGTGCATTTTCGATCGCTCGAGCGAAACCGCACGCATGGTTTACACTACGCATCCCATGAAGAACTCCAGCCCACTCTCGATCGCGCCGCTTCCCGCCGCGCCCATCGGGGTTCTGCTCGCCCTCGCAGCATGGCCCTCCCTCGCCTTCTCTTCCCCATCGCCGCAGGCCGTCGTGGCCGAGGTGGTGGCCCTTCCCCAGGACGTACCAGGCGTCACCGCATTCACCGAGATCGCGACCGACCAGGCCGGTTCCTGGGTGGCCGCGACCAACAACGGGAGCAACGCCGAGTTCTACGGCGTTCTCGCTGGCTCCGGCACGAGTACCCCGTCCGCACTGCGGACTCCACAAACCCTCGGTGGCCGCATCCAGGAGAACATTTTCAATCCCCGTGTCCGGGGGGTCGACATCGCCTACACGGCCTATGTCGATGCGCTGGGGCCCGGATTCACTTCGTGGGTGAACGACACCCCCTTGGCCGTTCCGGGCGATGCCATCGGCACGACACTCCTGGAGTGGGGCGGTTCGAGTACGCCGCGCATGACCGCCGGACCGCGCACCTTCGTCAAGGGCTTTGCCCGGCCCCTTGGGAATCCACAGGGGCCATCGACGCAGCTCGTGGTCCGCTATCCCGCGGAGACGATCGTCATCGCCAGCGGCGATACGGTGGCCGGGCTCTCGGGTCCCGTCTCCCAGATTCGCACGTTCGAGTCGAGCCCTGACGGGACCTTCTGGGTGGCAGTGGTGGCCTTCGAGTCATCACTGACCGGCAATGAAGAGATGGCCATCGTCGGGCCCGGCGGCGTCCACCGGACCCGGGTCGGCCTGCTTCCGGTCACGACGGAAGACTCGTCGTTCACGTCATTCACATCGTTCCAGGATGCGTTCACGAACGATCGAAACGACGTCACGTTTCTGGGCCGGGACGACTACGGTCCGGTTCTCTACCGCGACGGTGCCCCTGTGCGACGCGGCCCCTTCACGCAGCTTGTGGACACCACAGCCGACGGATTCGCCCTGACCGACGATCTCTTCGGCAACGGCCTGGGTGTGCTCCTGGACGGAGTTTCCCTGGATCGGATCGGCGCCGATGGCGTGGACGCGAGCGGCAATGGATTCCCTGACGCGGGCTTCGCCCTGGCGGGCCCCCCCCCGGGCTTCAGGCAGTCAGCGTTCCTGGAGGACGGCCGAGTGCTGGCCATCACCTCACTTCAGGTCCCCGGTGGTGGGGTGCAGAATTCCCTCGTGATCGCGAGCCTTGCACTGCCGAACGACGTCGTGTGCGAAGGCGTCCCGAACAGCCTCGGAGTCCCCTCCTCGCTCCGCGCGATCGGACTTGACAAGGCCTCGTTCAACGACCTCGAGCTGCGCCTCATCAACCATGTGGGAGGTTTGACGATCCCGCTCGTGTCCAGCATGTCGGGCTTCGTTGCGAACCCAGGTGGAAGCGTCGGCAACCTGTGCCTGGGCGGCTCCATCGGTCGCGGCCTTGCCTTCACCCCCGACCTCAACACGACGATCCGGATCTACCCCCAGGCGCTGCCACAGCCCGGTGGCTTCGTGGCGGCGCAGGCGGGCCAGACCTGGTACTTCCAGGCGTGGCACCGTGACTTCCAGGCGGGAGCCGTGGTGAGCAACTTCTCGAGCGCCTTGGCAGTGACGTTCCGCTGATCGACGTCAAGACCTGACGTTTCGGTAGCTACCTGGTCCGACCCATCGCCGGACGCGGCATCGCGTCCGCGCTCCGGCGGAGGGTTCCGGCCGCTTCGGTGAACCTGCGATGCCCGAAGTGGCCTCGATGGCCGCCGATGTGGGTCGGGCCTGGTGCCGATTCGGGACTCGTCACTGCGGGAACGCTCTTGGGCGAGCGGGGTATGACCTTTCCGCATGGGGCCATGCGCATTCTTCGTTCGGATCCCGGGAGCACCCGGCCGATGATTCTGGACGTCCGGGACGCGTTCGAAGTGAACGCGCCCGGCACCCTGGAACCCACGACGATGAAGTCCGACAGCCACGCCATCCAGAGCGGCCCGCTCGCCGCCCGCGTCCCCTCCCCCGCCACGATCGAGCGCCTGATGGCCACCCACGCCGGGGACGTTCGTGCCCGCGCGATTCGAACCGCTCTCGTGTTCCCGGCGGGGGAGCCTGCTGCCGAGGTGTCGCGCGCCGAGATCGCCCTCGCCCTCGCGGGTCTGCTCTTCGACGACGTCCAGCGCCGCGTCCCCATGGCCCGCGCCTACGTGGAGGACTCGGTCCAGGCGGGCCACGCCCTCACCTTCGACCACGGCGCGCTTCGCACCGTCGCGACCGACTGCGGCGAGCTCCCCTCCGGCGCGAGCGCCTTCGCCCGCATCCTGGAGCCGCTCGGCTACGCCCGCGTCGGCGTCTACGACCTCTCGGGGATCTCGATGACCGGGTACGCGTTCTGCCACGCCGACCTGCCCGAGGCCATTCCCCAGTACTTCGTCTCCGAGCTGCACCCCGAGCGCTTCTCGGCGAAGTTCCAGGACGCCGTCGCCAGCGTCGTCGGCCAGAGCCACGACCCCCTGACGGACCACGCCCGCCAGATCCTCGAGCGTCTCTCCACGGAAGGCGCTCTGCCCTTCGACGAGGCACGCGCGCTCCTCCCCGAACTCGTCCGCTGCTTCGATCGTAACCACGAGGAGCCGACGGTCGAGGCCTACGAGACCCTGCTCGCCGAGAGCTCCGAGATGGCCTGGATCGCCACCGAAGGCAACGCGTTCAACCACGCCACCGACCGCGTCGCGGACGTGTTCGCCGTCGCTGATCACCAGCGCGCCCTCGGCCGACCGATCAAGGACTCGGTCGAGGTGTCGCGGAACGGCAACGTGATGCAAACCGCCTTCCGAGCGGCCACGACCCAGCGGCTCTTTCGCACCGCCGAGGGTCACCGCGTCGTGCGCGACGTCCCCGGCTCCTTCCACGAATTCATCACGCGCAAGACGCTCGCCGACGGCGCGCTCGACCTGACGTTCGATGCCGGTAACGCCACCTCGATCTTCAAGATGACCGCGGGCCAGGAAGCCGCGGATCGGCAAGAATCGGCCTGATGACCGACACCAGCAGCACCCAACCCGATTCCGCCACCACCGCTTCGCTGGCCCGCGACCTCGGCGACGCGATCGGCGCGGACTGCGTCTTCACCGAGGCGCCCGACCTCGCCGCCTACGAGAAGGGCTGGCGCTACGGCGAAGGCCGCGCGCGTATGGTGCTGAAGCCTCGCACCGTCGAGCACGTCGCCGCGGCCGTCCGCCTCTGCCGCTCGGCGGGCGTCCGGATCCAGCCGATCGGCGCCAACACCGGCCTCGTCGCCGCGTCGAACCCCGATGATTCGGGAGAGATGGCGGTGCTCTCCCTGGAACGCCTCTCGAAGACGATCCAGGTCTTCCCCGAGGACGGCACGGTGATCGTCGACGGCGGGGTGCTGCTCTCGCAGCTGAACGAGGCGCTGGCCGCCCACGGTCGCTCGTTCCCGATCGACCTCGGGGCCGATCCGCAGATCGGCGGGATGATCGTCACCAACACCGGCGGCTCGCGGCTCGTGCGCTACGGCGACGTGCGCGCGAACCTCTTGGGCCTCGAGGTGGTGCTGCCGACGGGCGAGGTCTACACCCAGCTCGACCGTCTCGCCAAGAACAACACCGGACTCGACGCCAAGCAGCTCTTCGTCGGCACGAGTGGAGCGTTCGGCATCGTGACGCGCGCGGTGCTCAAGACCTGGCCGCTGCCGAAACAAACGGTCGGCGCCCTCGTCTGTGCCACGTCCGGCGCCGCCGTCGTCGAGCTCCTCCAGCGGCTGGAGCCTGTGGTCGGTGACTTCCTGAGCGCGTTCGAGGCCATCTCCAGGAACGCGACCGAGGCGGTGCTTCGCCACGGTTCGCTGGAGCGGCAGCCGTTCGCCGAGGGTGCGCCCGCCTACGCCGTGCTGGTGGAGCTTCAGTGCAGCCTCCCCGCCGAGGTGCTCGACCTCGAAGACGTGCTCGGGATGGCGCTGGAGAGCGCGATGGAAGCCATGCCCGAGGGGGTCGAAGACGTCGTCGTCGGCGACGTCGAGGACTTCTGGTCGATCCGCCACCAGGTCTCGGAGTCCCTGCGCGAAGAGGGCCCTGTGCTGGGCCTGGACGTCTCCACCCCTCGAGGGGACATGGCGCGGTTCACCGCCGAGGTGGAGAAACGCGTGCACGAGGTCGCGCCCGACGTACGCGTCTGCGACTTCGGGCACTGGGGCGACGGCGGCAGCCACCTGAACCTCGTCCTGAAAAGGGACATGGATCCGGCCGACCTCGCCGCGCTGAAGCGCAGGCTCCAGTCGCTGGTCTACGGCATCTGCGTCGAGGAATTCGGCGGAAGCTACAGCGCGGAGCACGGCGTCGGTCCACACAACATCGCGGCGTATCACCGATACACCGACCCCGTGGTGAGGCGTCTCTGCGCGTCGATCGCGACGGAACGCTTCGGCACGGTCGATCTATAGAACGGAGACGTTGGTGGGTGGCGGCGCCGACTCCGAGGAGTCAGCACCGCTTACCCGTGTGTCGGTTCTTTCAGTCAAAGGATCAGAACGGGTCGGAAAGCGGCGCAAAACGAGTCTTGCGGCACCGGTTAGGGAATTCCTGCCGCCGAATGCGGAACCTGGAACGCTCGACCCCCCCTCTCGGTAGCTGGCATGCCAGACTTGTGGGCCGCGTCCCCGAAGGCCCGTGAGCTTCGGCGAATGCGCACTCCTTCCACTGCCTGCCCACTCGTTCTCGTTTTATCGCTCCGGCGACGATCGCCGCACTCTCCATGGTCTCCACCCGAATTCTCTCCGCGGGCTTCGCCGTCGCTCTGGCAGCGACGACCCTCTCCTCCCCCGTCCTCGCCCAGGACGCCTTCGAGCCCAACGACGACTGCGTGGCTCCGCCGCTGATCACCATCGGCACCACCGGCTCCCTCACCGCCGGTCCTGACGACGACTACTTCGCCGTCGCCATCCCGGCGAACGCGGACGTCACGATCAACGCCATGGACGGCGCGGGCAACAGCCTCGACGTCGAGCTCTGGGAGTCCGGCTGCGGCAGCTCACTGGCGAGCGCCACGGCGGCTCCCCTGAGCTACTTCGACTGCGGCGGCACCGCCCGCGAGGTCATCGTCCAGGTGAAGGGTGCAGGTCTGACGGACGAGCCGTACACCCTCGAAGTCGCGGCCGCCGAGATCGTCGACGATATGCTCGAGGACAATGACACCTGCTCGAGCGGCTCGCTGGTCGCTCTCCAGTCCTTCACCATGCCGGGCCTCGTGGTCACCGGCTGCGACGAGGACTACTACGTCGGCCGCCTCCAGAACGCGGGCGTCGAGATTCAGATCGACGTGCTGTTCTCCCATGCCCAGGGCGACCTGGACATCGAGCTTTGGAACCTCGGCTGCACGACGCTTCTGGCGAGCTCCACGTCGGTGACCGACAACGAGTCGCTGCGCTACATGAACACCACCGCACCCTCGATGCCCGAGGCGATCGTCGTGCGCGTCTTCATGAAGAACGGCGAGGGCTTCGCGGACTACAGCCTCACGGCCTGCTTCGGGAACAACGTGCTCCCGACCATTGGCAACCAGGTCTGCAGCGCCGTCCCGAACTCGACGGCCCGCCCGGCCACGCTCTGCGCGCGCGGCAGCGACGTGGCGACCGATAACGGTGTGTTCCTCTACGTCGTGGACCTTCCCACCTCCTCCGTCGGCTACTTCATCACGTCGCCGGTCTTCAAGCTCGCCCTGAACCCCGGCGGCTCGCTCGGCAACCTCTGTCTCGACGTGCCCGGACGCTACAACTACGACGCTCTCTTCACGGGCGGTGGCAACGCGGTGTTCTACCAGCCCGACCTGACGAACACCCCCATCGGCGGCGGCGGCTTCGGCGCGGTCATGGCCGGTGAGACCCGCCTCTGGCAGCTCTGGCACCGTGACTCGGTCGGCGGCATGGCGGTCTCGAACTTCTCCACGGCCCTCGGGATCACGTTCCAGTGAGACGGCTCGGGGGTTCCTCACGAGCCTCCGGAGAACGAGCGAAGCCCGCCGCGGCCCCCATCGAGGGAGGCCGCGGCGGGCTTCTTCGTGCACTGTCTTCGGCGCGGGCGAGGAGCCTTCTACTTGGCCGCCTTCTTGTGCGCGTCCGAGGAACGCGGCCCGGCCGGCACCATGCCGTGTGGATCGATGACGAACTTGCGCGCGACGCCGTCGTCGAACTCCTCGTAGCCCTTCGGCGCTTCATCGAGCGTGATGACGCTCACGTTCACCGCGTCCGCGATCTTGATCTTGTCGTGCAGGATCGCCTGCATCAGCTGGCGATTGTAGCGCAGCACCGGTGTCTGCCCCGTGTGCAGCGAGTGCGCCTTGGCCCAGCCCAGCCCGAGGCGGACGTTCAGGTTGCCCGTCTTCGCGGCCTCCGTGTCGGCCCCCGGGTCCTCGGTCACGTAGAGGCCAGGGACGCCGATGCGGCCGGCCGCTCGCGTGAGGCTCATCGCCGTGTTGAGAACGACCGCGGGCTGAGCTTCCTTCGAATGCTCACCGTGGCCGCTGGCCTCGAAGCCGACGCAGTCGATGGCCGCGTCCACGAGTGGCTCGCCGAGGATCTGATCGACCTGTTCGGCGACGTCGCTGTGCTTGGAGAGGTCGATCGTTTCGCAGCCGAAGGTCCGCGCCTGCGCGAGTCGCCGCTCGTTCATGTCGCCCACGATCACGACAGCCGCGCCCAGCAGGTGACAGGAAGCAGCGCAAGCGAGCCCGACGGGCCCGGCGCCCGCCACGTAGACCGTCGACCCCGGCTGGACGCCCGCGTTCACCGCGCCGTGGAATCCCGTGGGCAGAATGTCCGACAGACACGTGAGGTCGAGGATCTTCTCCATCGCCTTGTCGCGGTCCGGGAACTTCAGAAGGTTGTAGTCGGCGTAGGGCACCATCACATACTCAGCCTGGCCTCCGTCCCATCCGCCCATATCGACATAGCCGTAGGCGCCGCCCGCCCGATCGCCATTGACGGTCAGGCAAACGTGCGAATCCTGGCCGCGACAGGCGCGGCACCGGCCGCACGCCACGTTGAACGGGACCGAGACGATATCGCCCTTCTGGAGAAACTCGACGTCGTCGCCGAGTTCGACGACCTCGCCCGTGATCTCGTGACCGAGGATCAGGCCTTTGGGTGCGGTGGTACGGCCGCGCACCATGTGCTGGTCGCTGCCGCAGATGTTCGTCGCTACGAGCTTTAGCACGACGGCGTGCGGTAGCTTCTTGCCCTTGTGCTCCAGCTTCGGAAAGTCGAGGTTCTGGACCTCCACGTTGCGAGTTCCGAGATAGACGACGCCTCTGTTGTCAGCCATGGATGGTGTGCTTCGGTAGGGTCTCGCTCGAGGCTCCTGAATCAGAAGCGCGGCGCGATGACGTTGCGAGAATGGGTAAGCACAGAGGCTCCCAGGCCCGCCTATCCAGGACCTAAAGAAGCGGTGAGCTGCAGGATCTCGGACGCGGTGCGGCGAAGCGATGTGCGCTGCTCCGTGGCCAGAAAGAGAGCGCCGCGGTGCACCCTGCGACGGAACGTACCGATCAGCGCGTCGAGATCTGATTCGGACAGCCCGGTGCCTGGCGCATCGAGCAAGCAGAGAACCGACGACGAACCGGCCGCGCCCAGGCCCGCCGCCAGGGCCAGTCGGCGAGCTTCCCCACCGGATAGCGTTGGCGTCCGGCGCCCGAAGGAAAGGTGCCCGAGGCCGACCTCGACGAGGGCCTCCCGCGCCCGCAGGAGGCGTGCCGGCAGATCCTCCGGTAGATCGACCACAGGCGTGCTCAGGAACTCCGCTACGTTCCGCCCACTCCACTCGACCGCCAGCACTTCGGGGCGATAGCGGCTCCCACCGCACGCCTCGCAGGGCACCGCCAGGTCCGCCATGAAGTCCAGCGCGACGCGGTCGACGCCGCTCCCCGAGCAGGCCGGGCAGCGCCCCTTCGGGCCCATGAACGAGAAGGCCGACCGCGGCAGATCGGTTCCCTCCGCAGCGGCGTGGTAAAGCTTCTGGAGATCACCGAGGACCCCGAGTGCCGTGAGCGGCATGGTGGCCTGGACCGCGGCGCGCGCGTCCACCACCTGATCCCAACGGGTCCGGGCTGCGGCCTCGCGAAAGAAGCGATCGAGGGCGGACACGCTTCCGTCGACGACGACGAACCCGTGCGCGGGAAGCGCGATCTCGCCGTTCAGCGCCACTCGCTCCGCAGATGCGGCGATGGGTTCGCAGGCGGGCGCGAACGCGCGCTCGGTCGGCGCGACGATGGTGCCCCCCGCCCGGCCCGCGCCGGGTCCGATCTCGACGACATGGTCGGCTGCGTCGATCAAGGGCTCGCGGTGGGTCACGGCGAGAACCGTGTTGCCCGCGCGCGTCAGGGCCTGGAGTCGCTCCACGAGCCCCGGAAGCGCCGCATCGTCCAGGCCCGCATCGGGCTCGTCCAGGACGATCGTCACCCCGCTGAGTCCGGAGAACAGGACGCTCGCCAGCCGCACGCGCTGGAGTTCGCTAGAGGAGAGATGCCTCGCGCGTGTCCCGAGCGCCAGATCCCCCAGATCGAGAGACCGGAGCGCGTCGACGCGCTCCGTGATGCCGTGACGAAGCTCGGCCCACGCCGGGTGCCCGCTCGCGTTCTTCGCCAGCGACGCCACCAGCCCTTCGAGCGGAACCGCCTGCGCCTCAGCGATCCCCAGCTCCCCCAATCGGACACTGCGCGGGATCGGACCGAGCCCGACGCCCTCGCATGCCTCGCAACCAGTGGGCCTGAGAACCTCCAGCCAGGCCTTGCCGGTCTTCGTCGCGCCACGCCGCAGCGCTTCCTTCTGGACGAGCGCCAGGAAGCCCTCCCAGGGACCGCGGAAGCGGTGGGTCCCACTGCGCCCGCCCCTGCGGAAGGACCACTCCACCTCGTACTCCTCGTCGCCCGTGCCGTCCATGGCGATCTCGCGCACCCGCGCCGGAAGGTCGCTCCAGGGGCGAGCGAGATCGTCGCCGGTCGCGGCGCGCAGGGTCGCCAGGTACTGGCCGTCGGGCTCCGTGAAGAACGCGCCTGCCTTGCTGCCGCCCAGCGCGCCGCCCGCCAGGGTGAGCTCCGGGGACGTCACGAGCGTCTCGACGTGGGCGCGCAGCACCTCTCCACGTCCCTCACAGGTCGCGCAAGCGCCCTCGGGCCTGTCGGGGCTGAAGTGCGACTGGGTGAGCCCTGCTGGCTCTCCGTGGAGCGTTCCGGCTCGCGCAAAGAGGAGCCGCACGAGGGGGCCGATCTCGGACTGCGTCGCCACGGTCGAGCGAGCGGTGAAGCGCGCGGGCTCCTGGCGCAGGACGATCGCCGGCGTGAGGCCATCGATCGAATCCACGTCCGGTCTCGGGAGCTGATCCATGTAGCGCCGAACCTGGAACGGAAGCGTCTCCGCGTACCGGTGCAGCGCTTCCGCCGCGATGGTGTCGAACGCGAGGGAGGACTTGCCGCTTCCCGAGACGCCCGTGATCGCGGTGAGCCTTCCGTGGGGAATGTCGACGTCGACGCTCCTCAGGTTGTGGGTCCGGGCGCCGCGGACGCGGATGCTGGCGGCGGCCTGCTCGGGGACAGGCGAAGCGTCGGCGCGCGGCGGCAGCTCCGTCAGCGGGCGCACCTCTTCCCAGGTAACCCGTGCGGCCCGGCCGTCGCGTACCTCCGTGAGGCCGTCCGCCGCCTGCCAGACGTGACGGTGGTGGGAGATCGCAAGGACGGTATGGCCTCGCTGGCAGAGTCCCCGGAGCGCGCGCAGAAGGCGCGCGATGTCGCCCGTGTCCAGTCCCCGATCAGGCTCGTCGAACACGAAGAGCGAGGGCTCCATGCGTTCCTTCGAGAGCAGCGTCGCCAGGCGAATGCGCTGGGCCTCGCCGCTGGAGAGCTGCGTCGAGGGCGTGCCGAGTCGGAGGTAACCAATGCCGAGGTCGACCATTGCGGCGAGAGGCGCCGTGACCGCCGGGAGAAGCGACTGAAGCGTGAAGAACTCGAGGGCTTCTTCGATGGAGAGCGCCAGGACCTCCGCGATGCTGCGTCCACACAGGGGAACGTCGAGAACGCGCGCGCCGTAGCGAGCGCCGCCGCAGGCGCCGCAGGTCTGAACCGCGTCTTCGAGGAGATGGAGCCCCACGCGCACGACGCCGAGGCCTTCGCAGTGGGAGCAGCGCCCGCCCTTGGCGTTGAAGGAGAAGTCGCTGGCCGTGAGCGCGGCGGCCTTTGCCTGGGGCGTGTCGGCGAAAGCGCGGCGGATCCCGTCGAACGCGCCGGACCACGTGGCGGGGGTGCTGCGCGACGAGCGCCCCATCGGGCGCGCGTCGACCGCGTGAACGCGCACGCCTTCCGGAACGTCGAGCTCCGTGAAGGGGCCCCCGCGGGCGCTGCCCAGCGCAGGGAGCAGGGTGCCGAACACCAGGGACGTCTTACCCGCGCCGGACGGGCCGATCACCACGTGGAGCTGCCCCAGTTCGATGTGGAGATTGGCGCTCTCCAGGTTGTGGAGCGTGGCACCGCGCAGCTCGATCGCCCCTGTAGAGGGTGCAGATGCTCGCTCGGTGGCGACGGGATCCAACTCCGGCTCCCCGAGCACCCAGTCGGCGCCCGGGCCGCTACCGACGATCCGGCCGCCGTGGGGCCCGGCGCCGGGTCCGAGCGCGACGACGGTATGGGCGCAGCGCACCATGTCGGGATCGTGCTCGACGACGGCGAGAGTGTTGCCGTTCGCCACGAGTTCGTCGAGCATCGCTCGCAGGCCGACGCGGCTCTCGGGATGGAGCCCGAGGGTCGGTTCGTCGAGGGCGTAGAGCGCGCCGCCGAGGCCGCCGGTCAGGTGGGCGGCGAGGCGGAGGCGCTTGGCCTCGCCGGCCGAGAGCGTGGCGGCGCTGCGATCGAAGGCGAGGTGCCCGAGCCCGAGGGCCGTCATCCGATCGGCGCGAGCGACGAGCGTTGGCCGCAGAGCGTCGAGGACCGGGCTGGCGGGCAAGGCGTCGAGCGCGGCGGGGAACATCTTCGCAGGGACCGCGAGAAGCTCGGGAAGCGTGGCGTCGCCGAGGCGCGCCTCACGGCCGACCTTCGCCAGCCGAGACCCTGCGCAGGCGCGGCACGGAACCGACTCGACGAAGCGCAGGATGTTGTCGTTGCGGCTGCGCTTCAGCGTCTCCTCGATCACGGGGATCAGCCCCCGGTAGTAGCCCTCCTCGCGCGGCCGCGCCGTGATGCCCTCCCACTTCATCCGGGACTCGAGGCTGTGCTTGCCGAAGGGCACCTTCAGCGCTCGCGTGCCGTACAGAACGACCTCACGCTGGGCGTCGGTCAGGGAGTCCCACGGTGTATCGACGTCGAAGCCGTGGGCGTGGGCGATCTCGTCCATGACCTCCAGCGTGACCTGGCTGTAGACGGTGTAGCCGTTCTTCAGGGTCGGGACGAGGGCGCCTTCGCGGAGGGACTTCGAGGCGTCGGCGACCAGGAGCGAGGGCTCGACGCGGTCCTCCAGGCCGGTGCCTCCGCAGGCCGCGCAGGCGCCCGCGCTCGTGTTGAAGCTGAAGTGGCCGCGGGTCAGCCTCGGCTCCTCCGGGTGGCTCGCGGCGCGGGCCCAGAGGAGCCTCAGGACGTCCAGGACCCCGGACTGGGTGCCGACCGTCGAGCGCGGGTTGCGGGTGATCGATCGGTGGCCGACCGCGATCGGAACGGGCAGGCCCGTGAGTTCCTCGACGTGGGCGCGTCCGAGCTTGCCGAAGAACTGCCGGGCCTTGGGCGAGAGCGCGCCGAGGTAGCGGCGCTCGCCCTCTCGAACGAGCGTGTCGAAGACGAGCGTCGACTTTCCGGAGCCCGAGGGACCGACGATCGAAGTCCAGACGCCGCGCTGGAGGTCGAGATCCACCCCCTGGAGATTGCGATCGCGGGCGCCGCGGATACGAGTCTCGGATGCGGGACGGTCGGAATGGCTTCTCCCCATGGGACGCACGGTAAGCCCCCATGAAGCGTGCGGACAGCCAGCCCGAAGAGTTCCTTTCCAGAAGAGCTTGAACCGCGCCGCCAGGTACGCTCCCTTACCCGCTTTCGAACGCGACTCGCTCGCGATCCCGCATTCGTTTTCCGCTCGCCGCTTCGCACCCCATGCACGCCATCCAGGAAGAAGAAGAGGAGCCCGAAGGGCTCACGCTTCGGAAGGTCCTGGCCACGGTCTGGGCGGCGCTCGCCGTGGGCGTGCTGGCCTGCATCGGCGCTGGACGGCTCGGCGGCCTCTACTGGACCTTCGATCTCTTCAACCACTTTCACCTGCAGTACGCGGCCATCGGCCTGGTGGGCGCGCTGACCGGCGCGCTCATGGGGCTGCGGCTGGCGACGGTGCTCTTCGCGCTCTCGTTCGGCCTCTCGGCCTTCCAGCTCCTCCCGTTCTTCCAGGAGCCCGCCCCGACCGGGCGCGAGGGGTCGGTTCCCCTCCGGGTGCTCGCCGTGAACGTGCTCACGGCGAACCAGGACCACGGCCTGGTCATCGACTGGATCGTGTCGGAGAACGCTGACGTCCTCGTGGTCCAGGAGACGAATCAGACCTGGATCGACCGCCTGGAGACGGGATTGCTCCAGTACAGCCGCGTCGAGACCGCCACGGTGCGCGAGGACAACTTCGGGCTTTCCCTCTACGTTCGAAACGGCATGGGCGTCGGCGAGGTCCAGATCCTGGCCGACCCTGCGCCGGTGCCGTGGATCGACGCGGAGCTGACGAAGGACGAGCGAACGTTCCACCTGATCGCCCTGCACACGATGCCGCCGGTCAGCTCGTCGGCCGCGAGGGATCGCCGCGAACAGCTCGACGCCATGGCGATGCGGGCCGAATCGATGCAGGGCCCGGTCGTGGTCGCGGGTGACCTGAACGCCACTGTCTGGTCCCACGACCTGAGGCGAGTGCTGGAGCGCGAACGCCTGCGTCCCGCCTGCTTCGGCCATGGCCCGTGGGGCTCCTGGCCCTCGCCGCTCTGGTTCACCGGAAAGATCCTGATCGACCACGTGCTGGTGACCTCGAGCGTGAGCGTGAAGGACTTCCGGGTCGGCGTGGACGTCGGTTCCGATCACCGGGGCATCGTGGCGGATCTCGTTCTGTAGCCAGTCATTCCCGCATTGGGGCGCTCGAACCCCCCCCCGTGTACGGGTTGTGTCAGCAACTTCCTGACCACTCGCGCCACATGTGATCCGATGTCGAACCGGAAGGCATGGAACATAGCCCTTCGCCTTCTACCCTCCGCTTCTCCGAGCACGCCCGCTCACTCTTCGGCCTTCGCCCCGGCGGTGGCGCCGCGACGCTGGAAGCTCCGCCCACTCACAAACCCCGGTTCATGGCGGGCCAGAGCCGAGCGCGCGTCCTCCTGGTCGAGGATGACCAGCACCTCCGTCACGCCCTGAAGGAGCGTCTCACCCATGACGGATGCGACGTGTCCGAAGCGGCCGATGGAGTCGCCGCGCGATGGAGCCTCCTCTCCTGTCGCTACGACGCGGTGATCATGGACCTCACGCTTCCGAACACCAGCGGAGTCGACGTGATGAAGGAGGTCTCCCGCAACAAGACCCTGCCGCCGATCCTGGTGCTCACGGGGGGCGAGGCCGACGAGCGCGATCGCGCCCGGGCGATGGGCGCGACCTTCGTGCTGAAGAAGCCCTCCCCCTACGCTGAGATCGCCGACGCACTCGATCGTTTGCTGGGATGACCAGGCCAGGTCGTTCCTCTGGGAAGTTCTTCGGATTGAGTTCGCGGTTCTGAGGAGCGTGGGAACAGTAGGGGTGTGCACTCCCACCGCCCCCAGTCCCGCGCGATGGCCTCCCCCGCCGTCCATGCGTCCCTGAACCCGGCCGATCTCGCCTGGCTCAAGCGGGTGGCGCGCGCGCTGCTGCGGAGCGAAGGCGACGCCGACGACCTCGTGCAGGACACGGTCGTGGCGGCGCTTCAGGCGGGCCCCGCGGACGTCACCTCGAGCCGCAGCTGGCTGCGCTCCGTCGCGGGGAAGCTCGCGGCCCGACGCCATCGCGACGCGATCCGGCGCGGCGATCGCGAGCGCAGCAGGGCCACGGAAGGAAGCGCTCCGTCGAGCCATGAGCTGGTGGCCGCCGCCGAGGCCGCCGAGCACGTGGCGGGCGCCGCGCGCAGACTCCAGGAGCCGTTCCGGCGCGCCGTGCTGGAGCACTACCTGGAGGAGCTGTCGGTGGCGGAGATCGCGGCGCGCTCGGGGGCCAAGGTCGACACGGTTCGATGGCGACTGCGAAGAGGCCTGGAGCTGCTTCGAGAGGACCTAGCTCGAGAGAACGCAGGTGACGCGGAGAACAGTTCGTGGGCGCTCGCGCTCCTCCCGCTCGCGCTGTTGCCCGAGAAAGCGCTCCCGGTGCCGACCGCGCTGTCCATTTCTTTCCCGGCCACTGTCTCCAGCCTGGTCTTGACCATGAAGCCACTCCTCGCCGTCGCGGCGGCTCTCCTCTGCGCCATCGGCTTCTTCGTAATTCGTCCTGAGAGTCGATTTGAATCGCCCAACGAGGTTTCCGCCGTGCGGCGCGAGTCCGAAGCTCATCTGGAGCCGCAGAAGACGCGCCCGCAGGGCGCGCCGCAGGCCCTCGCTCGAGTCGAGTTGCGCCCGGATGTTTCGGCCAACACCGCGGCGTCCGGAGATCGCGCTGCCGGTGACGTCACTCGCCTGCAAGGTCGCGTCGTGGGCGAGCGCCAGAGCGGGATCGAAGGCGCCGTCGTCTTCCTCATGGACCCGCACCCGGATGAGGCGGATCGCGCGCTCCTTCCGCCACGCACCACCACCGGTCGCGATGGCGCGTTCACGCTGGAAAGCAGGGACGTCGAGCGCTGGCTCTCCCGCCACGACGGCGAGGTTCGGGTTGCCGCCGTGGCGAACGGCTATCTGCGCTCGGAAGGCCTGCCCATCGCGCGGGGCCCTGCAGGAAGCAGCGCGCGGGAGCTCGTGATCTCGCTCGATGCCGGCCTCTCGATCGATGGCCGCGTCGAGGGCCCCCTCGGCCAGCCCGTCACGGAACTCGCTCTCTTCATCCATTCGCCGTTCGTGAACTCGGACAGCCTTTGCGCGACGCGCGTTCTGATGGAAGGCTCGAAGCGTCAGCTTTCGCCGCCGGAAGGGTGGCCATATTCCCAGTGCGAAGGCCGCACGAGCGCGAACGGATCGGTGTCGTTCGGCGGCCTCGAGCCTGGATCCTACACCGTTCGATCCCTCGATCCCGGCTGGGAGATCACGGGCCCCGAGTGGGCGGAGGCGGGCAGCGGCGGCCTTGTCTGGCAGGCGGAGCGGCGCTTCGGCGTGCGTCTGGTGGCCACTCGCGGCGGGGTCCCGGTTCGGGCGGACGAGCCGCGGATCCAGCTCGACGCGCCGAAGATGACCGCGAAGTTCGAGCTCACGCTCTGGACGGCGGACGGGCGAAGGATCGCCACCGGGCGGTGGTTCGGCTCCGGCAACGGCGAGGTCAGCTTCACCCTGACGCCCGACCTGGTGCCTGGCGTGGAGCTGCACGAGATCGACGCGGTGAGGTTTCACGGCGACGCCACGCTCGCAGGAGAAACCGTGGAGTGGATCTCACCGATGCTCCGGCGCGCGGACCTCGATTCGGAGGTGGACCGCGTCCCGGTCGAGTTCACGGAGAAGCCGAGCGAGGAGGCATTGTCGAGCGAACTTGCGGACGACGACGCGATCCCCGCTCGCACGGCGCGCGTCGAACTCGATGTGCGGTACCTCGAAAGCGGCGCGCCGTTCGTGGACGACCTGAGCATCGAATGGACGCGCGTGCCCGAGCCGGACGAGGAGGGAGAGACGCTCACTGGCGGCGTCCGTGGTGAGCGGCTGGGTAGCGGCCGCTACGGAATCCGTGTGCCCGCTGGCGCCGTCGTCTTCGAGGTCCAGGCCGCGAACGCGTCCGGAAGCCTCCCCGCGTGGCGCGGCCGCGCCTCGTGCTCCGCGACCGGAACGACGGTGGTGCCCGTGGAGCTTCGAGAAGGAGCGACCGCCCTCGTCCAGCGTCCTCCGGGCTGGAAGGGCGAATGGTTCGTGCGCGCTTCGTATCGCGTGGCTCCCGAGGATGACTGGTTCGGAAGCTGGAATTACAGCACGGCGGGCGATGAGCTTCGCCTGGACAGCCTGAAGCCAGCCGAGTGGCGCTTCGAGCTCAGGGAGCGCAGGGCGGGCAGCGAGGCGCCGGAAGTTCGGACCCTGACGCTCGTTCCCGGCGACGTGCTCGAAGTCCGCTGACCCCCCGAGGGCTCCTTCGCCAGGCAAAAGAGAAGGTCTCCCGTTACGCTCTTCCCATGCAGAGCCAAGCCGCCACCGTGAAGGAATACCTCGCCAGCCTCGACCCCGATCGCCGAAAGGCCATCGAGGCGGTCCGCAAGGTCATCAAGGCCAACCTCGATCCGAAAATCAAGGAGGTCATGAGCTACGGGATGATCGGCTACTGCATTCCGAAGAGCGTGTACCCGCCGGGCTACCACTGCAGCCCGGAGCAGCCGCTGCCCTTCATGAACGTGGCCTCTCAGAAGAACCACATGGCGGTGTACCTCTTCATGATCTACGGCAACGAAGGCGAGGTGAGCTGGTTCGAGACCGAGTGGAAGAAGACGGGCAAGAAGCTCGATATGGGCAAGGCCTGCCTGCGCTTCAAGAAGCTGGAGGACGTGGCGCTCGATGTGCTCGGCGAAGCGGTCCGGCGGATGCCCGCCGACAAGTTCATCGCCCAGTACGAGGCCGTGCTCGCCAGGGGATCTGCCGGGAAGAAGAAGGCAGCCACCAAGAAGAAGGCAACGAAGAAAAAGGCCGCCAAGAAGAAGGCCATTAAGAAAGCCGTGAAGAAAGCGCCCGCGCGGAAGAAGTCCGCGAAGAAGACTGCCACCCGCGAGAAGCCGTCCTAGACAATTCGGGCCATGACCACTTCACGCGAAATTCAGCTCCCGTCCGACCCGGCCGCCGCCGCGGCCGCGCTCCGCGAGGCCTCGATGGAGACCGACGTCGTCGTCTTCAAGAAGAGCCCCATCTGCCCCGTGAGCACGCGCGCCGAGTTCGAGTTCAAGACGTGGCTCAAGTCGGTCCCGGACTCCGAGACGACGCGCTTCGCGATGATCGACGTGATCGCGGAGAAGCCGCTCGCCCGGGGGCTCACCGCCGAGCTCGGCATCGACCACCAGTCGCCCCAGGCGCTCTGGTTCAGCGGCGGCGAGATGAGCTGGCACGACAGCCACGGTGCCCTGACGCGGGACCGATTCGCCGCGGGCGCGGGCGCCTGACGCGACCCGGGCGTTTCGGTACGCTACGGCGATGAAAGCCACACGCCGCCAGTTCGTTCAGGGTCTCGGGCTCGCCGCTCCAGCGCTCGCTTCCAGCACCGCCTTCGCCCAGAACCCTGCGCCCGAAGCGTCCCCCGAGGTTCGGCTGGACGCCGTTCTGATCCTCGTACGTCACACGGAAAAGTCGGATGACGACCGGGTGAACCCGAGCCTCTCCGAGGCGGGCGAGGCGCGCGCCGAGGCGTTCGCGCGGATGTTCAGCGCCGCGAGCGTCACGGGCCTCGTTCACACGGAGTACAAGCGCACGCGCGATACTCTGGCGCCACTGGCCGAGGCACTCGAAATCGAGAGCGAGACCATTGGAGCCAGTGAGATGCCGAAGCTGCTGGAGCGCCTGAAGAGCGCGAAGGCGGGCGAGGTGATCGCCGTGGCGGGACACTCGAACACGATCCCGGCGATCGCCCATGCGTTCGGTGTACTGCTACCGGACCTCGATCCGGTGCCGAAGGGCTCAACGGCCGAGCACGGATACCTCCCCCACGAAGCGTACGATCGAGTCCATGTGCTGACGCCCGGGAAAGACCGCGTGAACCTCCTTGAGCTGCGGTACGGAAAGGCGAGCGACTGACCGGCCGGCCAAAAGGCCTGCGGTACCGAACCCGGCCTACAACCGCGACGTTTCCCGGCGGTACCGAACCCGACCCAAAGCCGCCACGTTTCGTTCGAAGGGTCTCCCTTCGAACCGAAACGTGGCGGCTTTGGGTCGGGTTCGGTACCGCCGCCTTTCGGTGCTGCGAATCAGAAGTTGTCTTCGGTGATCCTTCGCACGCGAATGATCGCCATGCGCTGCATGCGCGAGAACTCGAGCGCCGTGATGTCCCCGCGATTGCGGGCAATCTCGAAGCGCCTGATCGCGATGGCGAGCCGGAGGCGAAGCATCTCGACGCTGAGACCACCCGCTGCCGCTTCCGTTCCGCTGGACGTCAACAGCGAGAACTCCAGCGCGGCTATGACCCTGGCGCGGTAGCTGTCAGGCTCTGGGGCATCATCGAAAATCTCCGTACCGTGGAGCCATCGAAGAACCGCAGACTCGAAGACCTCTTCGCTCCACTCTTCCGCACGAGCGCGGGCGACGAAAGAAGCAATACCATCCGAGAGACGAGCATTCACCACCTCGAGGCGAAGAAGCTCTACGTCGAACACGTCGATGCGGCCTTGCTCGATGCGCTGAAGAAGAGACTCCGCGGAAGCGACGAGATCCGACCGAAGCTCGCTGGTGAGCTTTACGCGAAGCCACTGCGATCGTAGATCGCTCACGAGGGAGAAAGCCCTCCACTGGCTCCCCCTCTTGCTCGTCTCGACGAGCGACTCAAGTGAGTCGAGGTAGCCCTCGACCATCACATCTGCGTTGATCTTGACGAGCGGATCGACGTGCGAATTCTGGCTGTCCCTGGCAGGCAGCGCGAAACCGGAGTGGCTCGCGAGCAATGCGAGTGCCACCGCGGATGCGGGGAATAGATTGATATTCGAGAGTGGTGAGTGAAGGTGGCCCCCCGAGCGGCGGCCGACAGCTGGGCTATCGGGGCGCTCGGAGAGGCGCCTTCAGCGACATCACGCGATCTCGCGCAGAAGTTCCGAAGTGCGACCTGTATCAGCAACTTCTGTCTCGCAATGGAAACGTGGCGGCTTTGGGTCGGGTTCGGTACCGCTGGGTTCGGTACCGCGTCGACGGAGTCAGTCGACCGGCAGGTTGTATTCGCCCGCCGCGCCGCTCACCAGCACCGGCGCCGCCGCCCCGCTCGGGTCCACCCAGTAGAGTTCGGCGCTCTGGTCGCCGCCCTGGGTCGCCGATTCATCCGCCACGAGCAGTCGATCGCCTGCGGGCTTCACGGTCACCACGGCCCCCGGCGTCGACACGCCGTAGATCAGGTCCGCCGTCGCCAGCGTACCGTTGCTCGGATCGCCCCTGCGCAGCAGGCGGACGTCGCCGCTCTCGGCGAGCAGCGTGAGCGCGGTCGCAGACCGGCCCGCTGCCAGCGCATAGGTGTCCTCGACCAAGGGAGAACCGAGGCGGTGATCGAAAAGCTCCTCGGGAGCTGTGACGCCCGTCGGATCCAGCCCGAAGACCGAGAACGTCGAGATGGGCAGCGCCGTGAAGTACGCCTGATCGCCGAGGACCTGGGCCAGCGCCGGCGAGAAGTTCGCCGCGTCCGGAGCCGCCACCAGCAGCTCGAAGGTCCCGCCAGCCTTCGGCACGCCGATGAGCCTGCGCGTGCCGCTGCCACCGATCATCGTGAAGATCACGCGATCGCCCACCGGGACGAGGTCACTGAACGCCGCGCCGCCCGCGCCCACGCTGTTCGTCTGGGCCAGAACCACCGGCGCACTTCCCGGCTCGCGGGACAGCAGGGTCGCGCCGTTGATGTCATCGCGTCCGATGAACATCCGCTCGCCGTCGAAGCGGCCGAGCGCATAGAGACCACCAGCGGCCGAATCCAGGAGCGCGGGGGCGGCGGCGCCCGCGTCCAGCGCGAGAAGCTCGCCCGGCCGCGTGAAGTAAAGCGCGCCCTTTGGACTGATCGCAACGGATTCCACGCCGAGCGCGAGCGTCCCGGAGCTCTGGTCGACCGACAGGCGCCGCAGCTCGTCGGCGACGCCGCCAAGGGTCGCCATACCGTGGTAGCTACCGGTCGCGTCCATGAGCATTCCGAGGACCTCCGTCGTGCTGGAGACGAGCACGGACGCGCTCGCCTCCTCGATCGCCTGAAGCTCGATCATGACGCTGTCGCTCGCCCGCTCGCCCACGATCACCGTCGTCGTCTGCGCCAGATCGACGTACACCGAGAGCTCCCGGATCGACGTCCCGTTGCCCGCGAAGACGCGAACGGGCGGCAGCACCGCTCGCTCACCGTTCGCGTCGAACCGCTGGGCGAGGTCCACCCAGAAGATGTCGCCGCCCGCCGTGTAGACGAGCCCGTCGCGCGCCGTGGTCACGGTCTCGCCCGTCATCCCGTCCAGCACGCGGCGCTCGACGATCTCCGCGATTCGCTGGACCGAGAGGTTCGTCGCGCCCGCACCGAGCACTTCACTCCCGAGCGAATCCACCAGCGTCACAGGAGCCTCAGGCGACTCCGGCGGGATCCCCATCAGCGCCTGGGCTCCCTCCACGTCTCGAAGGAACGGGATCATGGGCTCGCCGATGGACGGCCGCTCCGCGGTCACGATCGCCGTGTACTCACAGGGGCCGGATCCCAGGATCTCGATGTCGAACTCCCCGGCTCCCTGCACCCCGCCCGGCGCAATCGTCAGGAAGGAGCCCGCCACCATGTGCACTTCATCGCCGCTCGCAAGCGTGTCGCTCCCGAAAACGTCGAGGCGCGCACCGGACAGAGAGCCCTCGAACTGCAGCTGATCGCCGTCCTCCAGAGCCAGCTCGACGAGGAACTGGTTCTGACGCTTGGGCCAGAGCGTGGCCCCGAGGATCTGCGTCTCACCCACGGCGGTGCAGCTACCGTTGACGGTGTCCGTCTCCAGCGTCCAGCGCCAGTCGCCGCGCACGAGCGACGTCTGAGTGGCATCCGCCTTGAACGCCTCGACCGCGCCCGTGAAAGCGCAGTCGACGCCCCCCTCGGTACGAACCGCTTCGAGCGGTCCGGAGAGCTTGTTCAGGTTCGCGGCGATCGCCCAGGTGGCGGACGGTATCTCCAGCGTCACGCCGCCCACGGTGGACGAGCCGCCGAAGACGAGGCTGCTGTCCATCTGCAGGCCCGCGAACTCGAAGGCCGAACCGGGTTCACCGATCCGCACGACGAACTCGCCGCTGGCGACATCCTCGATCTCCATCGGGAGCGCACGGAACGAGCTACCGTCGCAGTCCAAGCCCTCCTGGAAGAAGTTCCAGGCGCCCCCGAGTTCCACGGTCTGCACCACGGGGATGACGCCGCCAGCCTTCCCCCCGCCGTCGTTGCAGGAAGCCAGCGCACAGAGCACAAGAACGGGAGAGAGAGACCTCGAAAGGTGAGGAGCGCTGAAACGATTCATGGGTGCATGGGCCGGATGGCCACGGGATCCATGAACTGTACGCTCCCCGACCGGGCGTTCCAACGACCTCCGGACCGCTACTCGAAGTCGATCGTCAGACCGTCCGTGAAGTTGGACGTCGGCTGCCCCTGGAAGCTGTCCCGATACCAGGCCTGGAAGTTCCAGCTCTGGCCCGCCAGCACGCTCTGGGGCGGATTCGTCGGCACCAGAGTGAGATTGATCCGCGTGCTGATCGCCCGGGCGCTCCCCGAGTTCTGCACTTGGAGCGAGAAGCGAGCGACGTCCGCACTGATACACAGGTTGCCCCGACTACCGCCCGGTCCCTGGACGAAGCCCTGGGTCCGGGAGGTCACGAAGAAGCCCCAGCTACCCGGGGGCAGGAGCGAGGCGCGGAGCGTCAGGTCGTTGTCCAGGGCCACGCGGCTGCCCGAGGCAGACATCACGGCAGAGGCACCGGCGCTGTTCACCACGGCGGGGCCGCAGTAGTTCTGGCCGAGGTCCGGCACGCTGTTCCCGTTCGCCGGATCGCTACCGCCATCGAGTTCGTCCCGGTCAAAAGCTCCGTCGAGGTCACGGTCGATCCCGAGCCGCACCTCGGTGCCGGACGGAACGGCCATAAGAGTGATCGGCGTCGCCGGCGTCGCGAGCGCCATCAGCGCAGCGAAGTCGAGCTGCTCCGCAGCGCGGTCCGTCTGGAACGACGCGCCCGCCGAGTACGCTGCCCCCCGGGGCAGGCCGCCCACGACGCCGCGCGCCACCATCCCGATCCGGCTCAGGTCCGCCTCGGACCGCATGCCCGCCACGAGCGCCGCCGCCGCCGGATCGAGCGTCGCGAAGTCCGCGATCGTGACCTGGGTGCCGACGCCCGCGTGGGTGTCCTGGCTCTCGGTCCCCGGCGGAAACAGCGGGTTGCTCGCGCTGCCGTTGGGCAGGTCCGAGCCGCCGAAGGCCAGCATGAAGGCGATCATGTTCGCGAGCCCCTGGTCCCCCTGGAACTCGAACGCCGGCGACGACAGGAAGAACGCCAGTGACGGGATGCTGCCGTCGTGCAGGAAGCCGAAGCCCGCCTGGACGCTCGACTGGGTGAAGTCGGCCCCGACCTTCTTGTAGGAGCTACGCAGCTGCGCGGTCTTGATCGCCTTGTTCGTGGAGCCGTCCACGGAAACGAGCGCGTGGTGCTTCTCTCCGTTCGGACCTTCGGGGAAAGGGACGTACTGGCTTCCGTTGAAGCGCACGTCGGCTCCCATGCCCGTCGGCAGGGTGTGGCACGTGACACACGCAAAGGGACCGTCCAGGGTAGTCGGCGGCGTGTAGCGGTTCAGTCCGTTCTGGGCGTTTCCGTTCGGGAGCGGCGTCCCCGCGGGCGAGAATCGGCCCACGCTGAAGTGCCCCGGCAGCGGAAGGTCCGTCGGCAGGGTGTTGTCGAAGTTCCGATAGGGATTGGGCGGAAAGTGGATCGTGCCCAGGAAGGCCGCGAACTCGTCGACCTCAGCCACGCTCGGCGTGGCGTCGTCGCCCTGGAGCCCCTCGAACGCGGGAAGGAAGCCGGCCAGCCCGTCGCGGTCGCCGCGCCAGTGGAACGGCTCCTTGCCGATGATGTCCTGGAAGGTCTGGGTCGTCATCGGCCCCTTCATCGGATGGAAGTCCTCGAAGCCGACGTTGAGCCCGGGCAGGTTCATCCCGAGGTTCTGCGCGCCGGAGTCCTCGACCAGGCCCGCTGGATCCCCGAGGTCCCAACCCAGTCGATCGGTGCGCGCGTCGACGTGGCAGGACGCGCACGAAACGTGGCCAAGACCGGAGGTGGCGTGCGTGTCGTAAAGGTGCTTTCGACCTACCTTGATCGCCAGGGGCGAGGGGTCGTGGAACGCCACGCGGCTGACCTCGGCCGCCGCCGCGAGGTCGATCGTCGAAACCGACGCATCGAACTTGTTCACAACGAACGCGCGCCCGCCCGCGTCATCGATGGCGATGCCGGTGGGCCCTTCCCCGACCTCGATCGGCGTACCGATCCGCGATCCCGCCGCGTTGAACACGGCGACGTTGTTGGACCCCATGCCCGTCACGTACCCGCGGGCACCGTCGCTCGTCCATGCGATCCCGCGCGGATCGCCGAGGGACAGATCGCGGGTGGCCTGGGGGACCGTGGAGGTCTGGTAGGTCAGGTGTGGGTTCGTGTCGAGGACCGCCACGCCCAGGGTCGACTCGTCCACGATCCCCATGACGACGCGCAGGAAGACACCGTTCAGGTTCGGCTCGAACCGAACCTCGTTGGTGGAATCCGTGCCGACGACCGTGATGTCGCCACTCACGGGATGCACCGCCAGCGCCATGTTGAGGTTCATCAGCCGATCGGCGTAGCTCACCCCGAGCGTCGCGGCGTCGATCACCGCCACGTCGTGATCGGTCACGTCCCAGCCGACCACGCGACCGGATTGGGCTGCCTGGGGGCCGCTGACGAAGTTCGTCCAGTCGCCCCCGTTGTCGTCCATCCACTGGCCAGCGGCGTTCTTCTTGACGATCAGACCCACACGCGGCGGCGGCGGGTTTCCCGGACGCATGGCGGGCACGAAGTTCGTGCCGCTATTGGGCGGCGGGTTCTGACCGCCGTACGGACCGCTCGGGTTCGACACGACGTTGGGCAGCACGAGCGTCGAAGAACCGTCGAGGCCGCCGCCGAGCACGGTCGACCCGTTGCCCGACTCGAAGACCGCCACGTAGACCGTCGAGCCGTCCGCGCTCTTCGCCATCGCGCGCGGCTCCTCGCCGAGGATCGGGACCTGGGCGAGGGGCGCCGCGGTGGCCGCGGGATCGAAGACCTGCACGAGGTTCGCCTGGGAGCAGCTCACGAAGGCACGTTCGGGCGATCCCGCGAAGATCACATCAGCGGGCTCGTCCGCGGTGTCGACCGTCGCCACGACCGAACGCTGGATGAGGTCCACGACACTGATCGAGTCGGAGATCGAGTTGACCACCCAGACCTCGTTGGCTCCGCGCTGCCTCACCGAGATCGGATCGAGTCCGACCGGAACGTCGAAGAGTCGCACGGGAACGCTTCCCGAGACATCGAAGACCTCGAGGCGCGCATCGGGCGTGTTGCAGACGAAGAGCCGCTGGCCCGCCGCGTCGAACGCGATCGGAGAGACGTGCGCGGTCTCCCAGTTGACGAGTTGCTGCGCGGCCGCCGTGGAGGCAACGACGGGAGGAGCGGCCAGCGCGAGCGCCGTGAGAGTGAAGTTCAGCATGGGAGTCGATGGGGAGATGGGGAGCACTCTCTTATGCGGCAGCGGAGCGATTCCATGGCGTCGGATCTGCTCGAAATCCGCGCTATATCGTCACGACGACCGATTCGACGTTCGTGATGACGGCGCCGCCCGGGGGGGCCACGAGGGCGCAGAAGTCGAAGTGGGTCCCCACGAGCACGCCGGCGAGCGCCGGCGGCAGGGCAAAGCGCGCTTCGGCCCTGCCGGCGCCATCGAGGGTACCCGAGAAAGCGCTGAAGACCGGACCACGCGGGAGCCCCAGGGTCAGGCCGTAGAAACGGTCGGGATTGAGTGGCACGCTCACGCCCTGAATCGTGGTCCCCGGCACCTGGCCAGAGGTGCTACCGAGGATGCCGTACCCCCGACCGGCGTCGCCGGGACGATTGAGCGTGAGCACGACCTCGGCGCCCGTGGCGCCGCTGATCTCGGAGCGGCTCGCGTGGAGATCCGCGAGCGGCGCCGTGGGAAGCGAAAGCGCGGGCCAGAGAAGCACGTTCCGCACGCCGTCGTCGACGTGGAGGTGCCACTCACCGATGCCCGCTGCCTGCGTGGCCGTGACCTGGAACGAATGGGTCCCATCGCCGTGGTCCGTCACGGGACCCGCGATCGCTGGCGCGGTGCCACCGTGCATCGGCCACACGGTCAGCGTCTGCCCGCCTACCGTGAGCGGATCGCCGTTCCGGTCAGCAAGCCGCACGGTCACCGTGGCGGTCGAGAGGCCATCCGCCACGAGTTCCTCGCGGTCGACCGTGACCTCCGTCCGCATCTGATCGGCGACCTGGACGAGCCCTTGCTCCCACACCCGCACCTTGTCCAGAAGCCTCGTGACAGGATCCACGGCGTTCGGTCCGCCGAGGGACACGCGACGCTGAAGGTAGTAGTCCCCGTTGGTGCAGCCCGAGGCTGAGTTGCACACGCCGTCGATGTCGCCGAGTCGCGCGACGATCACGAAGCTCACATCGGCCGACTTCGTGAAGGGCACGGTCGGCGGCGAGCCGCAGGATCCGGGCAAGTTGTCATCACAGGAGCAGCGACCGTCACCGCCCATGGCGCGCGAGGCCTCCATGGCCGCGCTGAGCTTGACGACCAGGTCTCCCTCCGCGGCGAGCAGGGCCGCCTCCGCTTCCAGCACCACCGGCGCGCCCGTGATGACGTTCCCCTGGATGGCGTAGAGCAGATCCCCGACCTGCCCCTGAACGCCGAAGTTCGGGTCCCAGACGTTCGAACCGGTGAACGTGCGAGGTGCGCCAAACGTGGAAGCCATGCCGATCTGCAGCGACTCGAAGTCCGAAAAGACCGGCGCCATTCCGTTCAGGATCTCGTCCGGCGACATGCCCTGCTCCATCCCCGCCCAGATGAACTGACGCTTGAGCGTGTTCGGATCGCCGAGGAATTGAACGGCCGCAGCGCCCTCGCCGACGCGAACCAGTCCGAGCACGCGCTCGAGATTCAGGTTTCGAACGCAAGTCGCGGAGAAGATCCCGACTTCGCCCGTGCGCGTGTTCACGACGACGATGGACCAGGTGGCCGCCGCAGGGGCCGCGAGCGCCAGGCCCGCGCCGACTAGCACGACGAGTCGCCTCCGGGAGCCCGCGAAGACCCCCGCCATGGATCGCATCGGGACGGTTCGACGAAGAGCGGCTCGGATCGATCGCGCGAGGGAAGTCAACATGGGACCAGCTTAGCCAAATAGCCGCAGACTCGTCAGACTGCGCGCATCATGTCGAGTCCCCACTTCGTCTTCTGTCTCATCCAGGCTCCGCGGCTGGAGCCGCTCGAACGTCTCGCCGAGCCCTCGCGCCTCGACGAATGGCTCCACACCGGCGGCGCGTGGCTGGGGGTCGCAGTCCTCGCGGTCCTCGCCAACCTCTTCGCCAAGAAGGTGATCGTCCGCGGGATCTCGAAGCTGGTCCGGCACACGAAGACCACCTGGGACGACCTGTTCGTGGACCACGACATCCTGGAACGGCTCTCGCACCTCGCGCCCGCGCTCGTGATCTACCTGGCGGCGCCTTTCCTTCTGAACGAGCCCGAGGATCAGATCTACGAGGACTACCTGCGCCGTTTCGCGAACGCCTGGATGATCCTCGCGGGTGCAAGGGCGATCCATGCGTTGATCGAAGCGCTCGTCGACGTCGGGCAGCGATCCCACACCACGCGCGCGAAGCCGCTCCGCAGCTACGCCCAGGTCGCCGAGCTGGTCATCTGGCTCGCGGCCGCGATCCTGTCGGTCTCGGTCATCATGCAGCGCTCCCCCACCGTGCTGCTCACGGGGCTCGGCGCGATGACCGCCATTCTGCTGCTCGTGTTCAAGGACTCGATCCTCGGGTTCCTCGCGAGCCTGCGCCTCGCGTCCAACGACATGCTGCGCGTGGGCGACTGGGTCGAAGTCCCGAGCTATGGCGCAGACGGTGACGTCATCGACATCGGCCTGCACACGGTGAAGGTGCAGAACTGGGACAAGACGATCAGCATGGTCCCCACGCACTCGTTCGTGACGGGCACGTTCAAGAACTGGCGCGGCATGACCGAATCAGGGGGGCGACGGATCAAGCGCTGCCTCAGCCTCGACATGACGAGCGTGCGTTTCCTGGATGACGCAGACGTCGAGCGTCTACGCAAGATCCAGTGCCTGCGGCCCTATCTCGACCTGCGCGCGAAGGAGGTCGCCGCATGGAACGAGGTCCATTCGGTCGACGCGGAGAATCCGGTGAACGGCCGCCGGCTGACGAACCTCGGCACGTTCCGCGCGTACATCGAGGCCTACCTCGAGGGGCTGGAGCCCATCCGCGAGGACATGACCTTCCTGGTGCGCCAGCTGGCGCCGTCGGCCACGGGAATCCCGCTGGAGATCTACTGCTTCAGCCGAGAGCAGCGCTGGAAGCACTTCGAGGGCATCATGGGCGACATCTTCGATCACCTGCTGGCGGCCGTCGGCCAGTTCGACCTCCGCGTCTACCAGCAGCCCGGATCCGAGGACCTCAGAAAAATGGTCGCGGATAGACTCTCGGTATCCCCTTCCCCGACCCTCCCATGAAATCATCGCCCATCCTCTTCTCCGGCTTCTTCTCTGCCTTCTTGATGGCCTGCGCGTCCACCGACTCGGTGGAGCAGGAGGCCGTCGCCCTCAACACCCCGACCCACGTTTCCGCCATGGACCTCGGTGCTTTCTCCATCAGCCTTGCCGTCAAGGACCTCACCGCCTCCCGCGAGTTCTACGAGAAGCTCGGCTTCACCCCCTCCGGGGGCAACCCTGACGAGGGGTGGCAGATCATGCGAAACAAGGACCACGTGATCGGTCTGTTCCACGGCATGTTCGAAGGCAACATCATGACGTTCAACCCAGGCTGGGACCAGCACACCAACACGCTGGAGAGCTACACGGACGTGCGTGAGATCCAGCGTGACCTGAAGGCGGCTGGCGTGACCCTGATCGAACAGGCCGACGAGACAACCAGGGGCCCCGCGTACATCACCATGATCGATCCGGACGGCAACTCGATCCTGATCGACCAGCACGTGGACAGCCCTTCGAAGTAGACCGGCTACCCCATGAACCCGAGGTCGCGGCTCGCGAAGTTCCCGAGGTTCGGGAACACGAGATCGACCTCGGGCGCCGCCAGCCCGAACCAGCTCGCGAGCGTCGCCCCGAACTGGTCCACCGAGCGGCCAGGTAGCAGCCGTCCCTCGCCGATGTCGTCGGGACCCGTCGGGCTGAGGTCCGGCATCGCGCCGTAGAGGTCCTGTCCCCGCACCGCGCCCCCGAAGGCCAGCGAATGCCCGCCCCAGCCGTGGTCGGACCCCTGGCCGTTGCTGGACAGCGTGCGTCCGAACTCGGAGTGGGTGAAACCGGTGACGTTCTGTGCCTCGCCGATCTGATCCATCGCTCCCTGGAAGGCGCCGATGGAACGGGAAAGGTTGCGGAAGAGGAGCGGCAGGAGCGCCAGCTGGTCGTCGTGGGTGTCGAAGCCCCCGGTGCCAACGAAGAACACCTGGCGCCGCACGCCGAGCTGAGCGCGGATCGAGATCATGCGCGCCACCATGCGGAGCTGCTGGCCCAGCGACGAATCGGGGAACAGCCCGGCGAAGTCGGGGGCCCCGAGAAGCGTCTGGCCGATCAGATCGTCGATCTCGATCGACTCGCGCTGGGTTCGGGCGAACTCCTCGGCGATCGCGTTCCGGCTGCGCATCATCGCGTCGATGATGGCCCGCCGACCCGGGTCGTCCGTGAGCGCCAGGGGCTCGCTGCCGGTCGCACCGAGCACGTAGGGCTGTACGTTGGCCCCCACGAGAAGCTGGCCCGTGACGTCGATCGAGATCCCGGGCGAGAGCGGGGCGGGACTCGCGTTCGCGATCCGGTCGAGCATCCGCCCGGCCCAGCCCGTCGTCCGTGGCCCGTCGGCGTGGGCCACCTGCCACTGGGTCTGCTGGTCGTTGTGCGAGAAGAGGTTGCGCGGCGTCTCCGCGAGCCCGGTAAGCACCTGCGCCTTGGTGAGGGGACGCACGAGCGGGCCGACGTTCGGCGTGAACGCGAGGCGGCCCGCTTGAAAGAGGGCCTGGAGCTCCGGACACGCGCCATGAACGCCGTAGGTGGCGCCATCCGGCGTCAGCGGCTGGATCGGCAGCAGGCTGCCCTGGGCCTCGGCCAGGTCTCCGCGGGCGGCCCGGTACACGTCGTATTCGGCGGGGCTGGTGGGCACGAGCAGATTGAGCGAATCGGCGCCACCGTAGAGGAACACGCATACGAGGGCGCGGTAGTCCTTTGGCCCGCGGTTCTCCCGCGAGCTGAAGACGCGCATCGCCGAGGCGTGCGGACCGATCGCCGCGGCTGCCGCCGAGCTGCCCGCGAGGCGGAGGAAGTGGCGGCGCGTGAGGTCCGATCCTCGCCGGAGTGAATGGGGAACGGAAGCGCTCATGACTGAAGGGCGTAGTCGGGGGAAATCACGAGGAGAGCCAGCGCTTCGACGGCGCGCAGGAATCCGTCCGGAAGGCCCGGAACCAGGTGGGGAACGGTGGCGAGATGGGCCTCGAGAAGGATCCGCGTCTCCGGGCTCATCGTTCCGCCCAGCACCCGAAGGTCGAGGTAGGCGACGAGGGACGCGGGATCGGAGGCGCGCTGCCTCAGGGGACCGAGGTCGAGAAGCGGCTCGCTGAACGCCGGGTCCGGCAGATCGGTGTTGCCGCTCACGATGAAGAACGTCAGCGCGTTGGCGGTCCGCGTGACCTTCGAATGGGTCGCGATCTGGAGCTCGGGCGAGACGAGGCCCTGGGCCTGAAGCGCGGGCGACGCATGGAACGGGCTGAAGAAGTTGAAGACCGAAGGGGACCCCATGGCGCGCTGGCCGAAGAACTCATCCGCCAGGTAGGGCGTGAGGACCACCTCGCCGGTCGCGCGGAACTTTCGCCAGAGCCCCGTGAGCTTCAGGATCGGCTCGCGCAGCTTCCCGAAAGTGAGCGGCCGGGTGGCGTACCCCTCCAGCGCCTCGGGATCCAGAAGGATGGCGCGTACAACGGCCTCCAGATTCCCGCGAGCGCCGCTGCCGTCGTCGGCCCAGACCTCCGCGATGCGCCCCACGTAGGCGGGCGACGGGTTGCTCGTCACGAGGCGCTGGATCAGCTGCTTGCCCAGGAAAGGCCCCACGTTCGGGTGCTGGCTCAGCGCGTCGAGCACGCCGCCGAGGTCCGCTTCGGCCGTCCAGCCGGGCGGGAGCAGCGAGCCTCCGACGATCGCCTTCGGACCGGTGTCGTGGAACGCCGACCAGGCGATCATCATCCCGATACGAGGGTAGTTGAGCAGGAAGTCCAGAAGGCTTCCAGACGGCGCCACACCGTCGTAGTTCCAGCCCGTGAGCGCGCGCGCCGTTTCCGTGATCGTGTTCTGATCGTAGGTCGGGATCGGCTGGAACCAGGCGTCCAGCTGCTGCGACCCGTCGGCGTTGAGTTCGGCGAGTCCGATGGAGAACAGCTGCATGACCTCGCGCGCGAAGTTCTCGTCAGGGCGAGTGCCGAGAGTGAGATCCGCCTGGCGGTTCTTCGCCATGCTGAGGTAGCCGCCCATCGAAGGATGAAGCGTCACCTCCTCAAGGAGCTGACGGTAGTTCGAGAAAGCGCCGCGAACGAGCGTGTCGTAGTAGTCCGACAGCGTGCTCGGGAAGTTCTGAACGGTCCCGTTCAAATCCGAGACGACGAAGATCTCGGAGAGCGCGAAGGCCACGCGCTGGCGTAGCTGGTCCGGTGCGTGGAGCGCGTCGTTCCACCACTCCTGAGCGAGGAGCCCCAGGTGCGGAATCGCGTCGTAGTTCGGACAGGTCGCGAAGGACTGCCCCGGCTGATCCGGCGCGCATCCCAGCTGGATCATGGCCGGAAGCTTGAGCGTCGGCGGCACGGCGAACTGGGCGTCGATCCATGCCTCGTAGCCGAACCGCGTCACGAAGATCACGTCTTCGTTCGAGGCTCCGAACGTGGCGCGGTCGAGGAAGCGAACCGCCGCGGCCGGATCGACGCGGACGGGATGAACAACGGGCGCGATATCGCGCTGGGGCACGAGCAGCGAAACGGTCGCCGCGAGCGCGCACTGAAGAACTGTCATGGGGATGGACCTCGTGGAAGAGCTTCGGTCGGGCGCTCCACTATTCCCGGTATTTTTCGAGAAGACGGCTCCGTGGCGAGGATTCCTGCTTGCTGGTACCGTGCGAGGATGCTGTACCTGCCCTCGCTCCCGCTGCTCGCCTTCGCCGTCCAGGGTCCTATGCCCCCATACACCCGGCCCCCCGTGGCAACGGTGGAGGAACAGTCGGAACTCCGGAGCTGGTCCCGGATGCCCACCATCGGTGACGTGAACGGCGATGGCGTTCCCGACCTGATTCACGAGCGCGAGCGCGTTCTCTCGGTGGTGAGCGGCGCGGAGCCGAACGTCAAGCTCGGCTCCATCTCCGTGACGAGCTTCTACCCCGAACACGCTGGCCCGACGTGGGCGGTCGGCCCCGATGTGGACGGCGATGGCGTGCGCGATCTCGCGGTGCTCAACGGCTTCGCGCTGACGTCGTCGATCTTCATCGACATCGTCTCGGGCCGCACGGGCGAGTCGCTGGCGCGAACGGAGAAGGAACTCCCTGGCCACACCATGTCGATCGCCTGGACCGACGACGTCGACGGGGACGGCCTCGGGGACGTGACGGTGAACGGCGGGACCGCCCAGCTCTACTCCTCGAAGTCCCTCGGGCTCCTGTGGAGCGTCCCCAGTCCGCCCCCGCAGACCCACGCGCCTTCCGCGTCGGGGGACCGAATCGCGGCGCGCCTGCAGATCGCCCTGGCCGAGGACTTCGACGCGGATGGCGTCCGCGACCTCGCCGTTGGCGTGAAGCCCTCAGGGGGCCACCACTTCTCCCACGCGATGCTGTCCGGCGCGACGGGCGCGGTGATCGCCGATGCGCCAGCGGTGCCCATGGAAACCGTTCCCATCGACACGTTCGCATGGATGAGCGGCGACTGGATCCAGCGCACGGACAAGGGCGACCGAGTCCTCGAGGTGGAGGAGAGCTGGAACCAGCCGGCAGCTGGCATGATGCTCGGCATGTCGCGCACGTCGCTGGCGGGTGCGCAGGAGGGCCAGTTCGAGTTCCTGCGCCTTGCCTGTGCCGGGCGACGAGTGATGCTACATCCTGCCCCTGGAGGACATCCCGCCGATCCGTTCCGCCTGAAGTCCTACGGCGCCGACAGCGCCGTGTTCGAGAACCTCGAGCACGACTTCCCGCAGGTGATTCGGTACTGGCGAGAAGGGGGTGAACTCCGCGCGAGTATCGGAACGGCCGAGGAGCCCGCCATGGTGACCTTCCGGTTCGCTCCACGCGCGCGCTGACGCAGCCACACGCCCAGAGGAAGGGTTATGCTGGCGAGGATGAAGAGTCTCGCCACGCTCCTCCTCTGCTCTCCCCTGCTGACGTCCGCTCACTCGCCGGCACCGCCCGCGTCCGCTCCTGACAAGGTGTCGAAGGCCATCGACGCGTTCCTCGTCGATTGTGCGGCCTTCGGGTGGTCTGGCGTCGTCGAGGTTCGGAAGGGATCCAAGAAGGTCTTCTCCGGCGCCTACGGTTTCAGGAACGACGAGGGAGAAGAAACCTGTACCGAAGAGACGCTCTTCGACCTTGGCACCCTCGCCCAGACCGTGACCGCCGCCGCGGTGCTCCGACTGGTCGGCGACGGCAGCCTCGAACTCGACCAGCCCATCGCCGACTATCTCCCGGCGGTTCCAGAGGAGGCTTCGGGGGTGACGGCGCGGCACCTCCTTCGGCAAAGCTCGGGCTGGACCGGTCGGGCGAGGATCGACGGGAAGGACGGACGGGCGGAGGCGCTGGCGAACCTCTTCGACGGGGAACCAGAGCGTCCAGCGGGCGAGGAGTTCCAGCCGTGGACCGGAAACTTCATCGCGCTGGCGGCGCTCGTGGAGGCTCGTTCGGAGAAGAGCTTCGAGGAGTACGTGCGGGAAGAGATCTTCGCGCCCGCGAAGCTGTCGTCCACCCGCTTCGCCGAGGGCGACTCGGGAGAGGCCGAAGACGAGAGTCAGCAAGCGCTGGGTTACGAAGGAAGGGCGGACCCGCGCGCGGCGGGCGATCCGCCCGGGGGCCAGTACGACTGGCGCGTACGCGGGACCGGAGGCGTCCTCATCACGGCGTCGGACTTCGCCGACTTCCTGGAAGCCCAGGAGGGCGGCAAAATCGTCAAGGGGTCCGTCTGGGACGAATCGCTGAAGCGCGGCCCCGGCGACCAGGGCTTCGGCTGGGAAGTGGGGATCGACTACCAGGCGAGCTGCCTGCGGCTCGAGCGCGAGGGAGAGTCGAGCGGCTTTCGGTCCTTCGCGTCGCTCAACCTGGGAACCAAGGTGTTCAGCGTCGTGCTCTCCAACCGCAGCGAGAGCCCCACGCGCTTCCTGGAGACCACGATCCGCAACCTCGTCTCCGGTGAGAAGATGCCGGTGAAGCAGTCGATCCACCCGCCAGAAACGGTGGCGTGGAAGGCGAAGGACCTCGAAGCGGTGGCCGGGTCCTGGGCGGCGGAGGACGGAGCAGAACTCGAGCTGGAGCGCCACGGCGAGCGCTCGCTCCGCGCCACCGCCTTCCGAGCTCCACTGACCACCGCCTCGGGCGCGGGCGTGCGCGAGCCCGGCCGCGGCTTCTTCGCTCCGGTCGGCAAGCGCGAACTGGTGAGCCACGCCTGGGTGGCCGCCGCGCAGAACTCCAGCCTCGTCTGGAACGGAGAAAAGGCCGAGAAGGCCCAGCTGATCCTGACGACCCCGGACGGCAAGGCGCGGACGCTGGCGAGACAGTAGGCCTGAAGTCGTGTGACCACGTGGCGGTGAGACGCTATGGCTGGCTCAGAGGGCTCGTCCCGTGTGAATCGGCTATCCTTGTCACGGAGGTCTTCCCGCCTCGCTCGACCTGATTCGTCCCGTCCACCTTCACCTCCGCCAGATATGCTCGCCAGCGTCTTTCTTCTCGTGGCCCCCTCGCCCATGCCCACGCTCCCTCCCTGGGATGACACCTGCGTGACCGCGTCGAACGCAACGATCACGCTGGGGGCCTACTCCGCCCAGCCGAACAGGTCCCTCGGGCCCCAGGACCTGACCGACCACTATCGAGCGATCCTCCTGCCGGGCGCCCGCGCGGAGATCGGCGCGGTCTTTGCCCACGCAGACGGCAACATCGACCTTCGACTCTGGAACGAAGATTGCTCCGCCATGCTCGTCGAGTCCCTCTCCGCCAGCGATGACGAGCTGGTCTCGTGGACCAACAGCTCGAACGCCCCCGTGGAGATCGTGGCCGAAGTGTTCCTGGCCAGCGTACCGGCAGCCGAGGTCACCTACCGCTTCACCACACAGGGCTTCTTCGTGACGTGTGACTTCGAGGACATCTTCGAGGACAACGAGACCTGCGCGACGGCGTTCCCGCTGGCGTTCGCCGAAGAGCCCACGAGCGACTACCTCACCATCCGCCCGGGAGACGACGACTTCTTCGCTATCACGGTCCCACCCATGCGGGAGCAGCTGATTCAGGTCCTGAACAACGGCAGCGTGACGAACGTGGACGCGGAACTCCTCGATGCGAGCTGCACCACGGTCCTCGCCTCGAGCGCGACGACGGGCTGGGAGACGCTGCGCGCTTCGAACAGCCAGCCGGTTCCACAGACGTTCCACGTGCGGGTGTACCGCGCCGACACGCTGAACCAGTGCTCGGTCTACTTCCTGCGCCGGACCACGGAGCCGGGCGTGAGCTACTGCACGAGTGCCCCCAGCTCCGCCGGAGCAGCGGCGAACGCGTACGCCGGAGGTTCCACGAGCTTCGCAGCCAATGATCTGGCGCTCTACACGTTCCCGACGCCCCTCAACGCCTTCGGCATGTTCCTCTACAGTCAAGGCCGCCAGGCTGTTCCGCTGGGCAACAGTCTACTCTGCGTCGGCACCACGATCCAGCGCGGCCCGGTCCTGAGCGCGTTCGGGGACATTTTCCAATGGAACGTGGACTACACGCGGTTCGCGGGGTCCCCCATCCCTTTCCAGTCGGGCGGCACCTATCACTTCCAGGCATGGTTCCGGGATGTGAACACCGGCGGCTTCACGTTCGGGCTTTCTGATGGCTACAGCGTCCTGCTTACGCCTTGATTCGGGTCTTGCTTACGCCTTGATTCGGACGCCGATCGAAGTCCGGACGGGTGGCACCACGGAACCCTAACAAAACGCTACCCTGCGTAGCGTGCCCGAAGCCCCCTTCCCCAAGATCGTCCAGCACCCTGCCCGCGTCGCCGGAGCCGGGACCGTCCGCGTCGCCGAGGCCGCGGGCGAGGGGGGCTCCGCGCCCGCGGCCGTCGCCTACGCCGAACTCGGGGTCACGTCGAACTTCAGCTTCCTCCGCGGCGCCAGCCACCCCGAGGAGTTCGTCCACACCGCCGCCGCCCTTGGCCACCGCTTCGCCGCCATTGCGGATCGGAACTCGCTCGCGGGCGTCGTGCGGGCGCACGTGGCGGCCGAGGAGTGCGGGATCGGGCTCGCCGTCGGGGCTCGAATCGTTTTTGCCGAAGAGGAGCGCGCGCCCGACGTGCTCGTGTTTCCGCGGGACCGCGCCGCGTACGGGCGACTCGCGCGGATGCTCACGATCGGCAAGCGGCGCGCGGAGAAAGGAAGCTGCCTGCTCGCCCTCGAGGATTTGCTCGATCACCAAGAGGGGCTGCTCGCCGTCGTCTGCCCACCCGGGATCTCCGAGGACGCGCGCTTCGGCGATGCGTTCGAGTCGGCGCTCGCGCGGCTGCGCGGCGCCTTCGGAGCGGAGAGGCTTTCGCTGGGCGCGGCGCTGCTCGGCGCGGCCGACGATCGCAGCGACCTCGAGCGACTCCAGCGCATCGGCGCGCGCGCGGACGTTCCGCTCACCGCGCTCAATGACACCCACTACCACGTTCGCCGACGCCGCGCCCTCCAGGACGTGGTGACCGCCGTGCGGCACGGCTGCTCCGTCGACACCGCGGGCTACGCGCTCTTCCCGAACGCCGAGCGGCATCTGAAAGAGCCCGCGGCCATGGCACGGCTCTTCCACGGGCACCCCGAGCTGCTCGCGCGCGCCACCGAGATCGCCGGGCAGGCCGCGGACTTCCGCCTGAGCGAGCTCCGCTACCACTACCCCTCCGAGGTGCGCGAGGACGGCCGGACCGCCATGGAGACCCTGGTGGACGCGACGTGGAAGGGAGCGAGCGATCGCTATGGCGGCGTCGTCCCCGACGCCGTGAAGACGCGCATCGAGTACGAGTTCCGGCTGATCGAGGAACTCGACTACGCGCCGTACTTTCTGACGGTGCACGACATCGTGCGCTTCGCCCGTTCGCGCTCGATCCTGTGCCAGGGGCGCGGCGCGGCCGCGAACTCGGCGGTCTGCTACTGCCTCGGCGTGACCGCCGTCGATCCCGATCGCATCGACTTGCTCTTCGAGCGCTTCCTCTCCAAGGAGCGCAACGAACCGCCCGACATCGACATCGACTTCGAGCACGAGCGCCGCGAGGAGGTGCTCCAGTACGTCTATCGGCGCTACGGCCGCGATCGCGCAGCGCTGACGGCCGAGGTCATCAGCTACCGCGGGCGCAGCGCCGTGCGTGAGGTCGGCAAGGCGCTCGCCTTCTCGCCCGACCTCGTGGACCGGCTCGCCAAGGACATGGAATGGTGGACCGACAGGATCGGCGACGGCTCGGGGCTCGCGAACCACGGACTCGATCCGACGTTGCCGGTCGCGCGCCGCTTCATCGCGCTCTGCAACGAGATCCTCGGCTTCCCCCGCCACCTGTCCCAGCACGTGGGCGGCTTCGTCATCACCGAGGACGCCCTGTGCGAGCTCGTGCCCATCGAGAACGCCGCCATGGCGGACCGCACCGTCATCGAGTGGGACAAGGACGACATCGACGCGCTCGGGATCCTGAAAGTGGACCTGCTCGGCCTCGGGATGCTGACCGCCGTGCGCAAGACCTTCGAGCTCGTGGCGGAGAGCGGCGTCGATCCTGGCTTCGAGGTCCCCAAAGACGGCGGCTTCACCATGCACACGATCCCGCCGGAGGATCCCGCCGTCTACGGGATGATGTGCCGCGCGGACACGGTGGGCGTCTTCCAGATCGAGTCCCGCGCGCAGATGTCGATGCTGCCGCGCCTCAAGCCCATGGAGTTCTACGACCTCGTGGTCGAGGTCGCGATCGTGCGGCCGGGCCCGATCCAGGGCGACATGGTCCACCCCTACCTGCGCCGTCGCGAGGGACTCGAGGAGGTCACCTACCCGAGCGCGGACGTGCGCCGCGTCCTCGAGAAAACCCTGGGCGTGCCGCTGTTCCAGGAGCAAGCCATGGCCCTCGCCGTGGTCGCCGCCGGCTTCACGCCCGGGGAGGCGGACAAGCTCCGGCGAGCGATGGCGGCGTGGAAGCGCAAGGGCGATCTGATGAAGCGCTACGGCGAGAAGCTCGTCGCGGGCATGATCGACAACGGCTACGACGAGGAGTTCGCGGCGCGGATCTTCCGTCAGCTCGAGGGCTTCAGCGAATACGGCTTCCCCGAGTCCCACGCCGCCAGCTTCGCCCTGCTCGTCTACGTCTCCTCGTGGCTGAAGCTCTACCACCCGGGCGCGTTCTGCGGAGCGCTGATCAACTCCCAGCCCATGGGCTTCTACGCGCCGTCCCAGCTCGTCCAGGACGCCCAGCGCCACGGCGTCGAGGTGCGTCCCATCGACGTGAATAGCAGCGCGTGGAACTGCACGATGGAGGGCCCGGCGCTGCGCCTCGGGATGCGGCTCATCAAGGGCTTTCGCCAGCCGAGCGCGGACGCGATCGTGGCCGCGCGCGCGCGCATCGGCCGCCCCTTCCGTTCCATGGACGACCTCCAGCGAACCTCGGGGCTGCGCGCGTCACGCCTGAAGCCCCTCGCCTCGGCCGACGCGTTCCGCTCCCTCGACCTCGACCGCAAGGCGGCGCTCTGGTCGATCCGCGCGCTGCGGGACGAGGATCTCACGACGCCCACGCTCTTCAGCGAACTCGATTCGGAAGGCAGCGCGGGCGCGGAGTCCCTCCCCGTCACCGGGCCCCTGCACGAGGTGGTCCACGACTATGCCTCCCACAGCCTCTCCCTCAAAGCCCACCCGCTCTCCTTCCTGCGCCCGATGCTGAAGCGCCGCGGCGCCTTCACCGCCGCCGAGCTCCTGGACGAAACCCTGTGCCCGGACAAGGCCCGCGTCGCGGTGGCAGGCCTGGTGCTGGTGCGCCAGCGCCCCGCCACGGCCCAGGGCATCATCTTCATCACCCTGGAAGACGAGAGCGGCACCGCGAACCTCGTGGTGCACCCCAAGACCTTCGAACGCTACCGAGCGGCGGCGCGGCACGGGGTGATGCTGCTGGTCCACGGCAAGATCGACCGCGCGGGCAGCGTGGTGCACGTGGTGACCTGGAGAATCGAAACCCTGGACGGCGAGGCGGCCGGAATTCGCCGCGGCTCGCGGGACTTCCATTGACCGTCAGATCGCGTCCATCGCAAGCGACGACTGGAACCCGCGGACGCGACTCTCTCACTCAGCCGAGAACCGGACGCCATACACGAGGAACTCGGGCGCGTCGGCGTTCAGCCGCATCCGGTGAGCGCCTGCTTTCAAGATGACATCGCGCGCAGGTGAGTACGGCGGCTCGACCGAGCCGGAGATGCCGATGGTGTGGTCGACCTCGATCGGGCCGGTGATGCCGTGGGGACTGCTGCTAGCTGGACCAGTGAGATCCTCCACCCATAGCGTCCCCACGGCGAACACGTTCACGATCTCCATGCGATAGGTCCCGGACGACGGGATCGAGACGTCGAACTCGACCCATCTTTCGCCGGTGTCCTCGTCCGGGAGGACGAGAACGGCGCCGCAAGTGGTAGCGAAGGTCTCGTTAGAGCTCGCCGTGTTGCCACCGAAGACCACGTCGATCCCGGGCGGGGCCACGTGTCCGATGGGGACCGGACCTGCGCACGATACGAGAGCAAGGACCGTCAGGAAGAACGTGTCTTTCATGGATGGTGGACGATATCAGAGGCGACGACGGAGAGGCTCATCCACCGAAGTCACCCGCAAATTCATCCGATTTCACCCGCAAATCGTCGCCGCGCTACTTCCTCCTGAGGATTCGATCCATTCCCAGGGGGACGCGGCCGAGGGGCGCGGTCCGGCCGCCCTTCGCCGTCAGGGCCTCCAGGAGAGCCTGGAGTTCCTTGCGCCTGGCCTCGTTCTCGAAGAAGAGGTTGGTGGTCTCGCCCGGGTCCCTGGCGAGATCGAAGAGCTGCCCCGTGGCTTCGGGGGCGGTCTCCGGGAGCGCGAACGCCTTGAGCGGTCCCTTGTCGTAGCCGTTGCCGCCGGACCCCATGTGGGCCAGGTACTTCCACTGGCCCACGCGGATCTGGAACTCCCCGCGGAAGCTCTGGGTGAGCATGTAGGGGCGGATCGGCTCCTCGTCCGACCGCGTCCCGAGCATCGCGGGCAGCAGATCGAAGCTGTCGACGGCCACTTCGTCGGGCAGGTCGAAGCCGACGAGGGACGCGACGGTCGCGACGAGGTCCGTCGTGTTGGCGAGCTGGCGAGTGACGCGCCCGGCCGGGATTCGCCCGGGCCAGCGCGCGATCAGCGGCACGCGGTGACCACCCTCCCAGCCGTCGCGCTTCATGCCGCGGAAGCCGCCCGCCGCGTCGTGCCCGTGGTCCTCTCTCATCCAGATCGTGTGCAGGGTTTCGGGCCCGTTGTCCGAGTGGAAGAGCACGAGCGTGTCCTCGTCGATACCGAGTTCGTCGAGCTTCTTCAGCAGCCGCCCCATCAAGGCGTCCAGCTCGACCACGAAGTCGCCGCGCGCGCCCGCGCCCGACTTGCCCTCGAACTCCTTCGCCGGCAGCACCGGAGCGTGGGAGATCTGGGTCGAGAGAACCGCGAAGAACGGCTGCTCGGGGTTCTCGTTGCGATGCTCTTCGATGAAGGCGACGGTGCGCCTGAAGAAGAGCAGGTCCGCGTCGATGAACCGGTACCCAGGCGCCATCCAGCCCTTGTCGTTGTCCCAGCGCCACTTGCCATCGGCGTTCGGAAGACGACCAGGGTCGTGCCTCTCGCTGGCGGGCACCGGCACCATGCCGTTCTCGATGTAGCAATAGAGCGGATCGGTCGTCGGACAGTTCGGTGTGACGAACGACACGTCGAAGCCGCGGGCGTTCGGTCCGTCCACGAGCGGCGTGCTCCTCCCGTAGTCGATCAGGAGCGAGTTCTCGAAGCCGCCGCCCAGGCGCTCGCCCGCCTCGTCGTACCAGGTGAGGCCCACGTGCCACTTGCCGAAGACGCCGGTGCGGTAGCCCTTCCGCTGGACCATCTGCGCGATCGTCAGAGTATCGGGCGTGAGGTAGCTCGGACCACCGGGGCCCTCGAACGCGCGACTGCCGCGGCCCGTGCGACAGACCTGCTGCCCCGAGTAGAGGCTGTAGCGCGAAGGCGAGCAGATCGTCGAGGAACTGTGCGCGTCCGTGAAGCGCACGCCCTCGCTCGCCATGCGATCGAGATGCGGCGTCTCGTAGGCGGAGTTCGGGTTGTACGACGACAGATCGCCGTAGCCGAGGTCGTCCGCGTAGACGATCACGATGTTCGGCAGACCTTGGGCCGTCTCCTGAGCCGAGCCGGCAGCCGCAGCTCCCATCATCAGGACCCAGGCACTCGCCCGAATGGCGCTGCGCCTCATGGCGCCTCGCGACGTAAGCCGTACGTGGTCGATGTGGCGTTCATGGCTTCAACGTACCGAGCCATCGTGAGTGCGTCACCACCCGTGGCGATTCCCGCACCGCTCGGCCCCGAACTTGCGCGAATCGAACCACCCCGCTAGCGTGCACGCGTGTCGATCCTCCCCATGCTCCTACTCGTTTCCGCGGCAGGTGCTTCGCCCCTCGCCGATCCGCCGAATTCGCAAGTGTCAGCGAGCACGATCCACTGGGATCGCGTGCATCCGATCCTTGCGGCGCGCTGCTTCGAATGCCACGCGGGCGAGCAGCGCAAGGGCGGCTTCTCCCTCGGCACGCGCGACGGACTGATGCGCGGCGGAGCCTCGGGCGCGGCCGTGGTCGAGGGCGACGCGGCGACCAGTCACCTGATCGAACTCGTCACCTCCGACGACCCCTTCGAACAGATGCCGCCCGAGGGCCCGCGGCTCACCGAAGACGAGGTCGACTCGCTTCGCCGATGGATCGATGCCGGCGCCCCGTGGGGCGTCACCGGGCTGGAAGACTCCATGTACCTGGCGGCGCTCGCGCTTCATCCGGTGGATCGACCGGAGGGAGCCGAGAACCCGATCGATGCGCACCTCCAGGCGGAACTGGCCGAGATCGAGGCCGGGCCCGCGCTCACCGATACCGAGTTCGCGCGCCGGATCCACCTCGACCTCATCGGGTTGCTCCCGACGCCCGACCAGCTCCGGCGGTTCCTCGCCGACGAGTCCCCCGACAAGCGCACGGAGCTGATCGACGCTCTCCTCGCCGACGACCTCGGCCGCGCCGAGCACTGGATGAGCTTCTGGAACGATCTCCTGCGGAACGACTTCCAGGGCACCGGCTACATCGACGGGGGACGCCTCCAGATCACCGGCTGGCTCTTCGACGCGCTGCTGCACAACCAGCCCTACGACGCCTTCGTCCGCGAGCTGGTCGCCCCGACCGTCGACGGCTCCCGCGGCTTCATCCAGGGCATCGTCTGGCGCGGCGACAACGCGGTCGTCCAGCAGGCCCCGATGCAGGCGGCCATCCACGTCAGCCAGGTGTTCCTCGGCATCAACCTGAAGTGCGCGGCGTGCCACGACAGCTTCGTGAACGACTGGAGCCTGGCCCAGACCTTCGCGCTGGCGAACTGCTTCAGCGACGAGCCGCTCAGCCTCACGCGCTGCGACACGGACCTCGGCGTTCCGGCCGAGTACGGCTTCCTCTGGCCGAGCCTCGGCGAGGTCGACGGAGCGGCGCCGCGCGAGGAGCGCATGGCGCAGATCGCGTCGTTCGTGACGTCGACCGACAACGGTTACTTCGCGCGCACGATCGTCAATCGCCTGTGGGCGCTCTTCATGGGGCGAGGTCTCGTCGAGCCGCTCGACGAGATCGAGCGCCGGCCCTGGCACCCCGAACTCCTCGACGACCTCAGCGCTGCGTTCATCGAGAGCGGATACGACCTGCGCTGGCTGATGCGGACGATCGTGACGTCGCGCGCGTACCAGAGTCCGTCCGTCGAGGCCGCCAGTAGCAACGAGTTCGCCTTCGAAGGACCGGGCGTCCGGCGCCTCACCGCCGAGGAGTTCTACGACGCCGTGGGGAACCTCACGGGCGTCTGGCAGGTGAACCCGCGCTTCGACCTGCCCGAGGGCGCGGCTTCGGAGCCGCGCGTGCGCGCCTGGCGCGTGCCGCTCGATCCGCTGTCGCGCGCCCTCGGACGCACGGCCCGCGAACAGGTCACGACGCGGCGCGAAACCGCCGGCACCACGATGCAGGCGCTGGAGCTCGCCAACGGCGGAACGCTCGACGCGCACCTGCGGCGCAGCGCGGAGACGCTTCGCGCAGGCTGGGCCGGATCCGCGACCGAGCTGATCGACGAGCTCTTCCTGCGCGCGCTCCAGCGCAAGCCGACGCCCGCCGAACAGCAAGTCGCGCTCGAACTTCTCGTGGGTGAGTCGCCCGACGACGGGAAAGAGGCCAGCGTTTCCCAGGAAGGGCTCGAAGACCTGCTCTGGTCCCTCTGCATGCTGCCGGAGTTCCAGCTGATCCGATGATGATTCCCCAAGGACGACCGATGAAGCGCCGCGACTTTCTGCAGTCCGCCAGCGCCGCCACCCTGGCCGCGCTCGCCGCTGGCTCACCGAGCGCGCTCGCGCGCAGCAGCGCCCGCCGCGAGACCCCGAACTTCCGACGCGGCCCCTCCACTGCCGACCGCGTCATCGTCCTCTGGATGGCCGGCGGGATGGCGCACACCGAGACCTTCGATCCCAAGGCGTACACGCCGTACGAGACCGGGCTCGACCCGAACCGCGTGCTCTCGACGTTCCCCTCCATCCCGACGGCGGTCGACGGGATTCGCTTCTCGGAGGGGCTCGAGCAGATCGCGGCCATCATGGACCGCGGGACCGTCTGCAACACCTACACCGCGGGCGACCTCGGGTTCATCCTCCACTCGCGCCACCAGTTCCACTGGCACACCGGCTACGCGCCGCCGCAAACGGTGGCCGCGCCGCACATCGGCGCGTGGATCGCGAAGACGCTCGGACCGCTGAATCCGGACATGCCCGCGTTCATCGACATCGGACAGAAGTTCAGCGTTGGCGAGGCGGAAGAGCTGAAGGCCTTCCACACCGCGGGGTTCCTCGGGGCGGAGCATGGCCCCTTCATGATCCCCGACCCCGCCGACGCGGTGTCCGCGATCCGGCCGCCCGGTGGGATGAGCACGAAGCGCTTCCAGCGCCGGAACGAGCTCTTCAAGCGGCTCGCCGACGCGAGCCCCATCGGCCAGCACGGCAGCGAGTACCAGCGCGAGTCGCTGATGCGCTCGATGGACAGCGCGCATCGGCTCCTGACCTCCCCCGCCGCCACGGCGTTCGACCTGAGCCTGGAGCCGCGCGCCACCTACGATGCCTACAACACCGGCAAGTTCGGACTCGGGTGCCTCCTGGCGCGCCGCCTGTGTGAATCGGGCGCGCGCTTCATCGAGGTCACGACGGAGTACGAGCCGTTCAAGCGCTTCGACACCCACGAGGACGGGCACTCACGGATGGGAGAACTCAAGGAGCTCATCGACGCGCCCATCGCCCGGCTGATCCTCGATCTCGAAGAGCGCGACCTCCTCGACCGGACCCTCGTCGTCCTCGCCAGCGAGTTCAGCCGCGACATGGTCACCGAGGGCAAACCCGGCAAGAAGGTCCGCGACCAGGTCAACGTCCCCAAGGAGATGACCGAACCGAAGCACTACGGAATGCACCGACACTTCACGGATGCGGGCAGCCTGCTGCTCTTCGGCGGCGGCATCGGGCGCGGCGTCAAGTTCGGGACCACGGCCGACGAGCGCCCCTGCAAGACCCTGGACCGACCCGTTCGAATCGAGGACCTGCACGCGACGATCTACCATGCGCTCGGCATTCCGCCCGACCACGGCTACGTCACCGAGAGCCGTCCGTTCTACGTGACGAAGGACGGCAAGGGCACGCCGATCCTCGACCTGTTCCCCGCCTGACGCGGCCCGCGCCGCACGTCAGAGCGTCTTCAGGTACTCGATGACGGCGCGCCGCTCGCTCGCGTCGAGAACCGCGCCGAAGTCGTGACCTTCGGCGCTCATCCCGCGTCTCTTCGAATCGCGGACCCGGTGATCGCGGCTGCGCTGCTCTCGCTCCTCACCGGAGAGGAAGCGCGCGCGCAGCCCCAGCCCTTCGTGGTCGTAGGCCTCGGGATCCTCCACGATCCAGGCGTGCTGGCCGCTCTCCTCCAGCTCGATGCGCCGCTCGTGGTCGAGCAGGTGCTCGACCGTCGGCACGGATCCGTTGTGTAGGTACGGCGCGCTGGCCCAGACGCCGTTGAGCGGCGGCGCGACGTAGCCCTCGTCCGCCTCGGCGTCGGTGGCGATGTCGACCTGGGTGCCGTCCGAACGCTCGGTCAGGAAACCGACGAGGCTGTCGCGGAACGTCTGATCGAGCGCGGTCGGATAGAGCGGGTCGGTCCCGATCACGTCGAGGTCCACGCGCCGGGACACGTAGGCCGGGCCTGATCCATCGTGGTGGCCGTGGCAGCGCGCGCAGGTCCTGTCGTAGAGCGCGCGACCTTCCTCGGCGAGCACCGCGTCGATCTCGCCAGGGTACGGCGGCGGCTGCGTTGAGTCGATGAAGCGGAAGATCTCCTGGAACTCGTCATCCCAGCCACGGATGGTCTCTCCGTGGATCCCCGCTGGCTCGATGTGGCGCGACAGGGCGAGCTGCGCGAGCAGCGGCATGCGGGGCATGGACTGGGTCACATGAAGCAGGAACTCCTCGGGAGCGTCGATCTCGCCGCTTTCCTCGGCGTAGATCTCGCGGATGTCCAGCACCTCCTTCGCCGCGATCCGCCCCAGGACCTTCCGCACCTCGGCCTCGGTGCCGCCCACGACGATCTCGCGAACGCCCGGCTTGAAGGCCATGTCGTCGAGCCCGAGCGTGAACTGCATCACGGTCCGGTGATTCTTCTCGACGCTGTGGTCCAGGTACATGTGCGTCTTGTGCCGGAGCTGCCACCACGCGGGCGCGTCGAGGGCCAGCAGCCCCTCTGGCAGCGACGAGAGTCGCGCGACGTTGCGCGATCCCGCTCGCACCAGTCCGGGCAGGTCCCTGAGGTCCATGTTCGGCTCGCGGAACCGGAGCAAGACCTCGCCGAACAGCGTGGCCTCCGTGGTGCCGATCGTGTGACCGAGCTGGGCCATGGCCATCCCATCGTCGAGCCCCGAACGCCCGGCCATCTTCGCGGCGACGACGTCGGTCACGAGCGCCTCGAGCATCAGGGTGTGATTCGGCAGGCCCGGCTGAAAGCGTCCGGCCATGGAGCCGCCGTGGCACACGAGGCAGTTCATCGTCCACTCGCCCTCCGGCTCGCCGTCGCCCACGGGCGGCGTGGCGAACGCGGCGGGCACATCGTTGCCGCGCCGCGGATCGAGATGCAGTCCGTAGTGCCGCAGGAGCAGCGAGTACAGCGCAGCCCGGGCTTCCTCGTTCGAAGTGCTCGTCGCGAACTCAGCCGCTTGCGTCCGCTCCGCACCGGCGGGCCACTGACGCCAGAGCCCCATGAAGAGGTCGCGGTCGAGACGGAACGACTGCATCGGCGTCTCGTAGAGGATCCGCAGCCCGGCCGGCAACGGGCGCGGCTCTTCGCCGGCGGCGGCCGCTTCGTCCAACGTGAGTGTCCCGCGCGAGGAGCTGACCTGCACGATCGCCCCCAGACAGGACAGCACCGCGAGGGGCACCGATAGGATTCGTCCGCTCGACTTCATGGCTCTGCGCGGCAAGATAACCGAGCGAGACCACGGGCGGCGAAGACGTCAACGAAACGCGTAGCCGACGAGGCGCTCGTTCGGCGTCTGCGGCGATCGGCGACATGCGACAATCGGAACCTCGACGCCGTTCTCTGAGATGGCCGCCAGCGACACGTAGTCTTCCGGCTCGCTGCCGGGCAGGAAGCCGCTGGCGCCCACCGGCACCCACGCGTCTTCGCGGAAGGTGAGCACCTGCACGCGATCGACCTCGTTCGCATCGGGCGTGAGATGCGCGAGGTAGAGGCTGCCCGCCGGACCGACGACGAACGGCGTCCGTTCGCGATAGCCGGCCTCACGCGAGAAGCCAGGCGAGCCACCGGAACCCAGCTGGCTCGGGTGGATGTCGTCTCCCACCTGCGACCAGGTGTTGGCCGCGAGGTCCATGCGGTAGACGAGGAAGCGCAGCGGTGCGTTGCCACGGAACGCGATGAGCGGGCGGCCGCTCGCGTCGATGGCGATCGACACGTGTGCGCCTGCGTCCGGCAGCCCGCTGGCAGGACTACCCACGAGACTCCAGGAGCCGGAGCCCGGGCTGGAGCCGGATCCAGGATGAAAACGCGCCACGCGGGGATGGGCCAGTCCGAGCCCGCTCTCCGTCCACGCGGCCCAGAGCGTGCCGTTCGCAGCGACCTCGAGGTCGACGTGGCTGGCGTCGCTCGTGCTCGCGAACTCCGAGGTGAATCCCGTGCCCCCGAGGGACGTCGCGTCGCCCGAGCCGGGGTCAATCCGAAGAACCGTCGCAGCGCCAGCAGCACCTGGCCCGCTGGTCATGGAACGGAGCCCGTCCTGGAACCCGATCAGAAGCCTTCCGGACGCGTCCAGCTCGACGTCGATGTAGTGGGCTTCCCCGGCGCTCAGGGGCTGCGGACCGAACGGAGCCCAGTCCGCCGTTCCCGGTTGAAAGCGCCAGAGGCCAAGCCCGTTCCTGGGGAACCCGTAGTCACGATTGGCGCGATAGAGCCAACCGGAGCCAACCGGTTGAACGACTCCCCACCAGTCCACCCTGATCGAAGGTTCGCCCGCTTGCCCCACGTAGCCCCAGGTGTCGGCCGCCGCATCGAAGCGAACGACCGACCCGCGATCCCCGCTCGTGGTGCGGTCCTGGAACGAGCAGAGAAGGCTGCCGTCAGCGTCCTGCTGGAGCTGAGGGAGCATCGTTCGTCCGTTGAGGATCGTAGAGCCCAGCGGGCGCCATGCAGCGCCCTCCGGTGGCGGGTCATCGGTGCCCGGTGTCAGACCCGGCGCGGCTCCTGAACCTCCGCCGCATCCGACCGCCATCGCGGCAACCAGCATCGAGGCAACCAGCGGGGCGACGAACCCCGCCTTGGCGGACGCGATCGTACGGGGTGCGCTGGCCCCACGAAGACTGTGCGATCGGTTCATCGACTCCATCATTGCGCGCCCGGAGCCCTGGAGTCGGGGCCTCACCCCCGGTCCATGCTGACTTATCCGTCAGCATGGACCAATCCGAGACGGCATCACGGCATGACGTCCACGCGGGTGCCCAGGCCGTCCATCATCGTCCCACCGGTGCCGCCGAGTTCCAGCTTCACGTGCAGGACCTCTCGCAAGGGGTCATAGGCAAACCCCGAGCCCTGGCTCGCGGCGAGAGCCGCACGGGAACCGAGGGAAGTACCCGTCATCCCGTCCACTCGCACGGTCTGCGGTCCAGGTGCCGCGTAGCGCAGCGTGACGATCGTCGAATCTCCCGGATACCCGAAGAGCAGCTCGAGCCGGAAGTCCCGGGGAGCCGAGGACGATCGTATCCCCAGGGTGTAGTCGTCGGGAACCAGCACGCTCGTCGGGAAGTAGCTCTCGTTCGCGCTTCCAACGATCAGCTCCGCGTCGCGCGTCTCGGAGACGAAGGTCACGCTCTCGACGCCCGAGTTTCCGCGATCGGTGAATCGGAGATTCGCCAGGCGCGTCGACGGCGGCAACAGCTGAGCGTTCCACGCGGGATGATAGTTCGCTCCGTTCGCCGGCGTGATCAGATCGGTCGCCGCCGCGACGATGTGGCCTGGCATCCCTGTCAACGAGCCATCCACGTCATGGAGCACGAAGCTGGCCTTTCCGCTCTCCATGAATGGCGTCGGGGTGAGAAAGAGGGGCTGCGCCTGGATGAGCCGAAGTCCGCTTACGCGGAGGCGCGGGTCGAAAGCCCAGCGGTTCGCGCCGCGCACGTGTCCGAAGGCCGCGGCCTCGCGGAAAGAGCCGGCGACGGGAGCGCGCATGAAATTGGCGTACGTCGTCCCGCGCGACTCGATGTGGCCCTCGTAGAGTTCGTGCCCGAGGAGTTCCATCTTCGGGTGGCTCGGGCTCGGAAGGCTTCGGCCGAGTTCGATCTCTCCCGGAGAGACCGGAGTTCCGATGTTGTCGGAGTTGCCGACGACGTAGCTATCCACGAGCGCGGTTCGGTTCTGGCCGTCGATCTGCGTCCCGGTGGAGCCGAAGAAGACCGCGGTGGCATTGTCCGCGAGGTGCGCATCGCGCCAGACGGCCGTCATGTCGGCCGTACGGTAGTAAAGGCCCACGCCGCGGTTCTTGTACGCCGTGAAGCCGACGAACTCGCGCGTCGGCAGCGGGCTTCCAACGGCCCAGTAGTCATGCTTGTAGAAGCCGTGGAGACCGTTCGAGTGAGCGACGTTCTTCCGGAACGTCGGCGCATCGAGGAGATGCCCCGTCTGGCCGATCTTGTACCAGAAGCCGTGGCCTTCGGAACCGGCCGCCACGTTGCCCTCGAGGACGTTGCCAGTGGAGGGAACCCAGAAGGTCGAGGGCGTGGCGTCGCTGGACAGGATCTGCTGCGCTTGCGCGGGAGCCCTGGTCGATAGTCCAAGGTTCCCTTCGAGCCGATTGTTGCGTTCGGTCCCATCCTCGAGGAAGTAGGCGTGCCCCAGCGTTTCGTAGGCCAGGCAGTTTCGAACCAGAACGTCCCTGGTGGCGTGAAGCGTGATCGCTCGATTGAGGCTGTGATGAACGCTGAGCGAGTCGACGTAGGATCCGAGTCCGTTCCCGAAGTGATGGAAGTGAACGGGGTAGCTCCCCATTTCGCCGGGGACGCCAAGACCCTCGATCTCCACCCAGGACATTCGGACCCTCGAGTTACCGCCCGCGCTCATGAAGCGAAGGTGGCCGCCGGCTCCGTTCGCACCCGAGATCTTCACGTTTCGATTGACCAGTGCGACCTCGGCGCGCTCATCCACGCCGAGGGTTTCGACGCGGCCCCAGTGCAGGAAGTCGAGAGGCCGATCGAGCGTGAGCCGCGTTCGGTCGGGTGAAACGGAGAGGACGGTGCGCTCCTCCGCTTGCTCGAGGTCGAAGTCGGTGGACGCGATCACGATGCGATCACGAACCTGCCAGTCGACGGGCGACTCGAGCCGAATCGAGCTGGAGCCCGCCTGCGCGCTGGCGGCGAGCTGAAGCCACGACGCGGAGCGGGGCTCGCCGTGCATGTCCAGCACACCGCCGGGCATCACCTCCAGGAGCCTCGCGTTCGGGTGCCCCTGACCGAGGAAGCGATCCGATAGCACGATGCCCACGGGCTGGGTGCAAGGGTCAGCGGCGGTCCCCACTTCGAAGACTCCCATCACCACCACGTGATCGACGCCCAACCGAACCGGGGCATCCCCCACGGACAGGTGCCCCATCACACGCAGCTCCGCGAGCGGCCGCGGGGTGAGATCGAGGACGAGTTCCACGCCAGCGGGCACGTGAACGGAGTCACCGTACTCGGGGGGCGCGCCCCCCCAGGTCGCCGGGTCGGACCAGAGCACGGGTCCATTCGCGCTCCCATGGGGAACGCGAACATCGGGGAGCGGAAGAGCGAGAGAGGCAGAGACGAGAGGCGCAGCTTGGAACAGAAGCCAGGCTGCGAGGCACGAACGAAGGAGAGTGAACATACGAAAGGGGAGGGCCATCGGAAGGTCATGGAGAGAATCCGGTAGACGCCATGAAACACGTCTGGATCCCCTCGAAACGTGGCAGCAGCTGCGCTTACTCCGTTGTCATCTTGGCCCCTCGGGCTTCGCCGTGCGGCGCTTCATGAAATCCATCGAAGGGCGCGTTAGGGCTCGTTCATTCTTCCGGGTGCCGGCATTCGGACATGGGCACCGAATGGCTCGCTATCCCCCGCAGACCGCCTCTCGAGGCAGCTGCCCGGGCTCCGCATGTGTTCGTACTGACCCAGCCCTCATGTCGCCCTCATGGGAAGTGAGCGCTGCCGCAGCACGACTCCATGTGATCGGTCTTTCATGGAGTCGGCCGATTCGAAGGGTCGTGCCCCGCCCGAGCGCTACGTCGACTTTCCTTCGGATCTTCGCACTGTGGCTGGCTTCAAAGCCTTGGGCCGGGGCCCGAGAATCCCTGAACCATGACCGCTCTCGAGCATCAGAAGATCATCGACCTCGCTTCCGCGCCCATCCGTATCGGCGCCGAGGCCACGCTGGATGCAGCTGCACGCCTCATGGCCCAGTCCCATGTCGGTTCGCTCGTGGTCGACGTCGACGGGGAGCCCGTCGGCCTGATCACCGATCGGGACGTGGCGCTTGCGGGGCTCCTCAGAGCGGAGGGCACGCCGCTGCCGTCCGTTCGCGAAGCGGCGTCCATGCCGTTGCTTACACTCCCCGCGAACGTCTCCATCGAGGAGGCCGCACGCTTCTTCGGCGAGCACTGCGTCCGGCGGGTGGGACTCGTCTCGATGAAGGGGACGCTCGTCGGCATCCTCTCCTCGGACACCGTCCTCACGTTCACCGCCACCATCCTCAGGACGCTGGCCGAGGGCATCGAGCGCGGGCTCTCCGAGGAGCGCGACCCCCGGGGCGGTGCTCCATCGAACCTGGGCACCGAATAAACCACACCCCGCTTCTGCGAGAACCGGACGATGCAGCACCTGATGAACGATCGCGACGTGGCCACCATTCAAGCCTCCGCCACGCTGCGGCAGGCGGCCACCGAGATGGCCAACCGAAGCGTGGGAAGCCTCGTGGTGGTGGACCCTACCGGCAGGGCCATTGGAATCGTGACGGACCGTGACCTGTGTATCCGCGCCGTGGCCACGGATCGTGATCCTGACTCCAGCACCGTGGAGCGAGCGATGACCGCGCCGCTCCGCACGATCGCCGAGCAGAACGAACCGCGTGCTCACGTGGAGGCCATTCGCAAGGGGGCCGCGCGCCGCCTACCAATCGTGGACGCCGCCGGACATCCGACAGCGCTCGTCACGGCCGACGACGAACTCCGCTGGATCGCCGACGTGCTTTCCTCGCTTTCGGAGACGGCGCAGCCTGGGCGCTTCCATGGCGCACTGCGCCCGGCCGCCGCGCTGCTCGACGACCTCCAGCGCCACCTCGACGTGACCGATCGCCTGGACGAATCGGACGGAGTCTCCTGCGCGACCATGATGGACGCCATCCACAAGCTGCGGTCGGGCCTCGCCAGGGGCCAATCCGAGCGAGGGAAGCAGAACCACCCCACCTGAAAAGGGGGTGCGTTCCGCATACTCGCTGCATGCTCCTCACCAGCCTCCCCCAGTTCCGTAGAGGCGGGACGCGCTTCGTCGAGATTGTCGCCACCCTGGTCCGCTATGGCCTGGCCGACCGGCTCGAACGAATCGAGCCGGGCTTCTTGAAGCGCTGGCTGCACCACGAGGACGTTGCGGAGCTTGCGTCCATGTCCCCGGGCAAGCGGGCGCGCCTCGCCTGTGAGGAGCTCGGTCCCACGTTCATCAAGGTGGCACAGATTCTGAGCACACGCCCTGACGTGATCTCTCCTGACATCGCGGAAGAACTCGCCCTGCTGCGCTCAGGGACGCCGCCCGATGCTTTTGAGGACATCCAGGCCCTGATCGAGTCCGAGCTAGACGCCCCACTGGGGCAGCTCTTCTCTTCGTTCGACCCAGTGCCGCTCGCTTCCGCATCGATCGGCCAGGTCCACGCGGCGCGGCTCTTCGACGGGCGCGAGGTGATCGTCAAGGTGCAACACCCGGGCATCGCTGCGCGGGTCGAGGTGGACTTCGACGTGATCGAGAGCCTCGCCCACCTCCTCGACCAGTACGACGAGGGTCTTCGGTCCTACCAGCTCGGCGTCGTGGCCGAGGAGGTTCGCCGAACGCTACGAGCGGAGCTGGACTTTCGGCGAGAACGCCGCAGCCTGGAGCGGTTCCGCCGCGCGTTCGCGGACGATCCGTCCGTCACCATCCCTGCGACCTTTCCGGAGCTTTGCTCGGAGCGAGTCCTCACCATGGAGTACGTGAAAGGCTACTCCATCGGTGAGAAGGAGAGGCTCGTGGAGGACGGCCACGATCGAACGCGCCTCGCGGTGGACGGCGCCCGGGTCTTCCTCGACATGATCTTCGTCGAGGGCGCGTTTCACGCAGATCCTCACCCCGGGAACGTCCTGGTTCAGCCCGACGGGCGGATCGCGCTCGTGGACTTCGGAATGGTGGGTTTCCTCGACCAAGGACTGCGCGACCATCTGATCGATCTGCTTCTCGCCTTCGTGCACGAGAGCCAGGACGATCTCGAACGCGCCATCGACGCGATCGCGACGCTTCCTTCGACCGTGGATCGCCAGCGCCTTCGACGAGATATGGCGGAGCTGCAAGCGGAAGTCGCCGGCATCCCGATCGAAGAGATCAGCACCACGGTGGTCCTTGGGGACTTCACGGCGCTTCTGAGAAGACACCGCATCCTCCTGCCAGCCACGATCTCGATGCTGATCAAGGTCCTGGTCATGCTCGAAGGTACGGCGCGCTCCCTCGATCGACGCGTCTCGATGATGGAGATTCTGCGCCCCTATGGGGAGGATATCATCCGCCAGCGCGCCAGCCCAAGAGCGCGCCTGCGGCAGACGATTTCCACCACCCGTGATTGGATTCGGCTCGGAGAACGCCTGCCCCGACTGCTGGACCATGTGAGCCGCCGCTTCGAGCACGGACAACTCCGGCTCGACCTCGTTCATTCGGGTCTGGAGGCGACCGTCAACCGTCTTGTCTCAGGCATCCTTTGTGCGGCGATGCTCCTTGGCGGATCCGTCCTCTGGGCCCTCAAGGCACCGCCCGTGGTGCTGGGCGTCCCCGTTGTCGGGGTGACCGCGACGTTCCTCGCGCTCGCCCACGGCCTCCGTCTTCTCTACCAGCTCCGAAACCACAAGTAGCGTTCACGCAGATCGCTTTCGAACCATGGACATCACCTTTCTCGGCGCGGCAGGCACCGTCACCGGTTCCCGGCACCTCGTCGAGTCGAACGGCTCGCGTGTCCTCGTCGACTGTGGCCTTTTCCAGGGGTACAAGGTTCTGCGCGAGCGCAACTGGAAGCCGCTTCCGTTCGACCCTTCCAGTCTGGACGCCGTGATCCTGACCCACGCCCATGTGGACCACTCTGGCTACCTTCCGGCCCTCGTGCGCGATGGTTTCAAGGGGCGCATCTACACGACCCAGGGCACGCGCGAGCTGTGCGAGATCCTGCTGCTCGACAGCGCCCATATCCACGAGGCGGACGCGCGCTTCGCCAACAAGACTCAGACGACGAAACACGAGCCCGCGCTTCCCCTCTACACGGTCGAAGACGCGGAGAACGTGAACGAGCACTGGCACGTCGTCGAGCGCCACCAAGAGACCAGGATCGGCGGTTTCGTGGCGACCTTCTCCGAGGCCGGGCACATCCTCGGCGCTTCGAGCGTGCTCCTCTCCGACGGCCAGACGAAGGTGCTCTTCTCAGGCGATCTTGGCCGCGATCACGATGTGCTGATGCGCCCGCCGGAGCCGCCGCCTGCCGCGGACTGGGTCGTGATGGAGTCGACCTACGGAGACCGCGTTCAGGAGAACCTCGATCCGCTCGAAGAGATTGCCGAACCACTTCGTCAGTGTCTCGAGCGCGGCGGCGTCGCCCTGGTCCCCGCGTTCGCGGTCGGTCGAACGCAGGCGCTGCTCTACATCCTGCATGAGCTGTTCGAGTCCGGGCGCCTGCCCCGTGTGCCGGTCCACGTCGACAGCCCGATGGCTGACCGCGTGACCGAGGTCTACACACGGCACGCGGACGAGTACTGCCTGGACGAGCAGCAGTGCAAGGCCGGCTACGCGGTCGCCTCGTTCTCACGCTCGCGAGATGATTCCAAGGCCCTGGACCAGCCAGGCGCTGCGCGCATCATCATCTCGGCCGCCGGCATGCTGAGCGGCGGGCGCGTGCTCCACCATCTGAAGGTCTTCGGACCCCATCGAAACAACCTGATCCTGCTGCCGGGCTTCCAGGCCCCCGGGACGCGCGGAGCGGCTCTCGTGAACGGAGAGCGGGAGCTCAGGGTCCACGGCAAGTACCTGCTCATCGAGGCGGAGGTTCACCAAACGTCGATTCTCTCGGCCCATGCCGACCAAAAGGAACTGCTCGCGTGGCTGGGGCGCATCCCCGCGCCACCCAGGGGCGTGGTGCTCGTCCACGGCGAGCCGGAGTCCCTGGACTCGCTTCGCAAGCGCATTGGCGAGGACCTGAAGATGAACGCCCGTGTGGCGGATGCGGGAGAAACGATCTCGCTCGCGTAGGATCTCCTTTCTGCATGAAATCCATCGTCAGCGAGCACGCGTTCCGCGCGGACGGCTTTCGCGTCTGGACGTATCGCTCCATACGTGACAGCGGCTTCGTGCCCCTGTCGTGCGTCACCGCGCTGGTGGGCCGCGAGCACTCGGGCAAGACGAACCTCTTGCTGGCACTCGCGGGCCTCGATCCTCGCGCGCACTCCCCCTATTCTGTCCAGCGCGACTGGCCAAGGGGTCGCAAGCCTCAGCCGGACGGAGACCAGATCGTGTGTGCACTCGATCTTGAACTCCCGCCGTCCGAAAGAGACGAACTGGTCAACGAGGGGATTCTTCGACCCGAAGCCGTGGGTGTACGCGTCGGGCGCACCTACGAAGGACAATTCAGGGTGGCAGCGCTGAGCCACCACTTCCTTCACGGAGGGAACAACCAGCTTCCGGACTGGGAGGAAGCGGGTGGGGAACTACGCCAGCACGTGCTCGATAAGTTCCCTTCCCTGCTATACGCGTCGGCCGGATCGATGCTCCCGGATCGAGTCGACCTGATGGAGCTGATGAAGAATTCCGCCCTCGGTTGGGAGGGCGACTCGGATCGCGCGGAGCACGTGGGACTGCGCGCCCTGGCAGAACTTCTCGGGCTTCGCCACGATGCCCCACCGCTCGAAGAAGTAGCGGCGCTCGTTGCCCATCTTCCCGCTCGCCTTTCTCGACTGAACCGCATCCTGCACGAGCGTGGGCTCCGGCACGAACTGGCCATCTCGGAGGAGCGCGACCAGCTACGCGTCCTGGTGCGCAATGGACGAAGCACGCAGTCCGTCGCCAAGCTCCCCCCCGCACGTCGGCTTCAGCTCACGCTCGACCTGCGGATCGCGGCCGCGCACGCACGCTCCCAGGTGGCTCCGATCCTGCTTCTCGACGCGCCGGGCAAGGCGTTCAAGGGCGGCCTCAAGCGTCAGCTCCGGCCCACGCTCTTCGGTTATTCCGACGCAGGCATTCCGGTGGTCTATTCATCCAGACTTCCCTTTCATGTGGAGCTTCAGCATCCCGAACAGGTGCTGGTCCTCGGCCCGAGTGACCAGGAGTCGAAACCCCTCTGTGCTCGCCCCGCCCGCGGAACGGAGCTGAAGCCCATGGCGGCGCTCGGTATGCAAGGGCGATCCAGCTTCCGCATCGATCAAACGAACCTCGTGGTCGAGGGCCCAACGGATGCTGGCATCCTCCGCGCGCTGGCTGAGCTGGTGACGGCGTCCGGCGAGCGATCGATCCCCGAGGAGCTCAACATCATTGCGGCGGGGGGCGCATTCGAGGTCGCCGGCGTCTCGATGTTTCTCGCTCGCCAAGGTCTCCAGGTGGTGGCCTTGTTCGACTCTGATGCAGCGGGACTGGCAGGCCAGGAACAGCTCGAAGGGTCGATCCGTACGGAGGTAGCGCTTCGTGGAACGATCCGCTCCCTCACCCTGGGTGATGCGGCCGGGCTCGACCTGGAAGGTGCGACCATCGAGGACCTCTTCCCCGCCATGCTGTTGCTCGACGCGCTGCGAAGCGTCGCGGACGAGGCCGGCTTCCAGCTACTGGAAGACCTGGGCGCCCATTCGCAGCTGGCGGAGGAAGAGCACCTGGCTCGTCGACTTGAAAAGGCGTTTCATGCAAAGCACCTGCGCTATCCGAAGGTGGAGGTGGTCACCGAGCTGGAGGCACGGCTCTCGTCGATGCGGTCTCTGGCAGAGCTGCCTTCGCAGATGGCCGTTTCCGTGCGTTCACTCGTTGCAGCCCTTCGGGAAGCCCTCCAGGAGGCGCTGCCGCCCTCGGCGTGAGAGGGCGCGCGAGCTACAGCTTCGTCCGAAGCCACGCACGGGCGATCGTCCAGTCCGTCTCGACGGTGCGCAGGGAGACGCCGACCTCCCCCGCGATTTCGGGCATCGTGAGACCGCCCAGGATCCGAAGCTCGGCGATCCTCGCGTGCCGCTCGTTCAGCTCACCCAGGAGAGAGAGCGCGTCCTCGAGGGCGATCAGATCGACCGCTGACTCGGTGGTCGCCCCGTCAGTGACCCCGCCAGCAGCCCCGTCGACCTCGACGCCCATGGCGCGCTGGCCGCGCTTGTCGGCGCGCTGGGCCCTCGCGTGGTCCTGAAGGACCTGGCGCATCGCCTTCGACGCGACGGCCAGGAAGTGGCCGCGACTCTCCGGCTCCGTGAAGCGGTTCGCGAGCTTGAGCCAGACCTCGTGGACGAGCGCCGTGGGTTGGAGCGTGTGGTTCGCCCGCTGCGCGCTGAGCGCGCCCCTCGCGAGCGAACGAAGCTCCCCGTAGACCAGGTGGAAGAGATCGTTGGTCGGACTCGGGGATTCTGGCTCCATGGTGGCTGATTCTAGCGGGGGATTGCTGCTGGGGAGACCCCGCCTCGGATCACGGCTCCGGGGCAACGGCCCATGATCCCCGGGAGACGAGGCATGTCTCGCATTCGCTACAGTCGCTCGATTCCACGCGTGGCGTCGTAGGTGTAGAGGCGGCCCTCAATGTCGACAGCCACGAGCGCGGCCCCGCCGCGGATCCAGGCCACGTCGGTGGGCCTCGACCGGCACTTGAAGCTCGCCATCATCAGACCCGTCGACGGGTCCCACAACTTGACGGTTCCATCGCGACTCGCCGAAGCGATCCGCGATCCGTCCGGGTGCCACGCAAGGCCGTCGACCTCGCGGGAATGACCGCGAAAGAGGCGCTCTGTGCTGCCCGCGACGTCATCCCCGCGCGCACTTCGAATGCGTAGGGTGCCGTCCGATGCGCCCAGAACGACAGACGATCCATCGGGGCTCCAGTCGAGGCCATGAACGTTGATCGGCACTTCGAGTTCTAGATCGAAGAGGCACTCCCCGGAGGGAACGCGGAGACCCTTCACCTGTCTCGCGAGAGTTGCGATGGCCACGGCTTCTCCGTCGCGTGACCATTTGACCCGATGGACCTGTACGCCCATGGGAGCGATTCGCCGGGGCTGAGCGTCGATCTTCTCATCCATGCGAAAGAGGTAGACACCGCCGGAGAGTGCGGCCAGAAAGTGGGGCCGCGTCGGGTGCCAGGCCCCTTGCAAGAACGGGTCGTGGCCGGGGTTGTCGAAGGTCAGCGCGACCTTGCCCGCGCGATCACGAATCCCATGGGCTCCGTCTGTACCGTGGACGAAGACCCAGCCACCGTCGGCGCTTTCGAAAGCTCGCCCCAGCTCACGAACCAGACGGGAACGGCCCCCGGCCACCCCGTCCCACTCCAGCAGATGGCGCGAGTCCATCGCGATGATCGTTCCGGTCTGTGGCTTCCATTCCAGCCTCAGGCCTTCGTGGACCGGCTCCAGATCCGGAGGCAGCCAGGTTCGGATTGCATCTGGCTCATCGGCATCCCAGACGAGCACCTTGCCATAGGCGCCAACGGAAGCGATCCGGCGATCCGCAGGGCTGAAACGAGCGTCGCGGACCACATGACCGTGCCCGACGAACGAGCCGAGGAGTTGGCCGGATTCACCGTCGAGGACACGGACGGTTCGATCGCCGGAAGCAGAGGCCAGCAGGGAGCCATCGGCGCTCCAATCGACGGCGAACGTGGTTTCCTCGTGAGCATTCCACTCGTGCAGTATCTCCCAGGGCTCGGCCTGGGCGACGACGACGCCCATCTCGGACGCGGCGGCGAAACGGGCGCCGTCCGGATGCCAGCGAAGGCACGTCAGTGAGGCTTCCCAGGGAATCCTCCCGGGCACGGGCTCCATGGTGACGAGGTCGAGCACGGCGGACGAGCCATCGCTCTGGGCGAGAAGCAGCCGCTGGCTCAGCGCATGCAGGTCGAGCGAGTGCATCTCGTCGTACGGGCCCGGCCAGGTGTCGAGCACCTCGCCGGAATCGCCGTCGAGTACCCGCATCGACCCCTCGGACCCGGCCGCGAGCAGGCGGCCGTCGGGAAGAGGCGCGAGCGATCCGCAGAAGTCCGTGTCCAGCTTCCACTGCAGCTCCTCCGAACCGACGTCCCATGCGGCCACGGCTCCGACGCCCGCGGCGAAAACGCGGTCATGCCGGTACGGATCCCACTCCACGGTCGTGATGAGCGTGCTCGGTGTCTGGCTGTCGGAGACCGAAACGATCGCCAGCTCCTCTCCCGTGGAGGGATCATGGATGGCGAGTCCCGTCGAGAAGCCGACGGCGATGCGGTCCCCGCTCGGATCCCAGGCGATGGGGAGCGGTAATCCCGCCAGATCCAGCTCGATCACCCTCTCCCGCCGAAGACTGTCGAGCAGAAGCCACTCCCAGCCGGGACGTCCGTCCGGCGTCGTCCGCACGGTCTCCTCTCGCCAGCGATCGACGCTCGCCGCGACCTCGCTGCTGGTGGCAGGATCGATGGCCTGACCGGTCGCCAGGACCATCTGGGCGGCGTAGAGTTCGCGCCGCGAGGAGTCCCGCAATGCCTCCGCGAGCTTCGCCTGGCGCAGAGTCGTCCAGAGGCCCGTGGCGAGCGAAAGAGTGGTCGCCACCGCACCGGCGACCAGAATGGAGTGCCGCTTCGTGAACTTGACGCTGCGATCCATCCACGACGGAGGCCTCGCCAGGATCGGGCGGTCCTCCAGGAAGCGTCGGAGATCCGCGGCGAGGGCGCTGGCGCTCGAATAGCGCCCCCTGGGAGCCAGGGCCAGGCACTTCTCGAGGATGGTGGCGAGGTCCCGCGGCACGCCGAGGCCGAGCCCGCTGAGCCGAGGGGCGTCGCGCCCCGCGACCTCGCCCAGCGCCTGCGTGATGCTGAGCCCCGCCACCTGACGAAGCGGCCGATGCGCGAGCAGCTCGAAGGCGAGCGCGCCCAGGCTGTAGACGTCGGTGGGTGGGCCGACGGCGCCCAGCGAGCGACGCGCCTGCTCCGGCGCCATGTAAGCCACGGTCCCGAGAAGCTCTCCATCGGCGGTGGGACGAAACGCGCCGTCCATCTCCTCCATGGCGGCGATGCCGAAGTCCAGGAGCTTGGGCTGACCGGAGTCCGCGACGACGAGAACGTTGTCGGGCTTGATATCCCTGTGCGTGATCCCGCGCTCATGAGCATGGGCAACGGCCTCGACCACCTTCGCGAAGAGTTCGGTCCGCGCGCGCGTGTCGAGCTTCTCCGCATCCGCGTGGGCCAGGAGCGTTCGGCCGCGAATCCACTCCATCGCGAGGAAGGGCTGTTCGCCTGCCCCCGCGTCGAAGAGCCCTGCCTCGAAGATCTGCGCGATACCGATGTGCTGCAACGTCCCGAGGAACTCTGCCTCGCGGGCAAGCCGCAGGACGGTCTTCTGGCTGGCGTACGCGGGATGGAGGAGCTTAATCGCGACGTACCTCGACGGCCGCTCCTGCTTCGCCTTGAAGACGACGCCGGTCCCTCCGCGCCCGATGACCTCCTCGATCGCGTACGAACCGATGCGTTCGGGCAGCCACTCACCCGCTTCTTCCTGAACGTCGTCCAGGAGAACGTCCATCTCCGCGCGCCGCCTGGAGACGGCGCTGTCGGAGAAGACGCCTTCTTCCGGCTCCGCGAGGGCCAGCATCCTGCGCACCTCTGCGAGCAGCACGCTGTCGCCTCCGCAGCTCTTCGCCATCACCGCCTCTCGATCCTCGAAAGGGGCTTCGAGCACGCGCGAGAGGATCGTCGATAAACGCTGGTAGGAGGACGGGTCCATGGGGAGCTACGAGCTTGGCGATTCCAGGGATCGACGCTCCACCATTTTGACCGTTCCTGCAGAGCCGTCCCATTTTTCCGCTTCCGGTCGCCCGGAAGTGGTCTGCCAGCGGCTCAGAGGCTGGCGACGTAGGTCTCGGGACTCGGTTCGCAGCCGAAGGTGTCGATCAGGTAGTTGTCCATCTCGTCCGCGACCTTTCCTAGACGCGAGATCTTTCTCTGGATCGTCGCTCGGCGCTTGGGATGGAACACGTCCGACAGGTGCATCTCGCTGCGCAGCCAAATACGTCCAGAGGTGCCGACCACGAAGGTGTAGTCAGGGTCGTCGTACGCCATCACGAAGCGCAGCACGTCGCTGGGCTTGGTCGGGAGCATCGCCATGGACGTCCGTACGCAAAAGAGCTCGTTCGTCACCATCAGGCACTCGATGACCGCACTGCCGACGATGAGCTCCCAATTGTGGTAGCCCCGGCGCGCGAGGACGGGGTCGGCTCCGTCGACGGCGAGAGCGCCTTCGACGATCTCCGCCAGAGCGCTCAGCGCGCCGTCGGGGAAGAACTGATCCTGATCCAGCTCCACGCCGCAGGAGTCACAGAACTCGTCCGGCACCGTGATCAGGGACTCACACGAAGGGCACTTGAGCGCGTACTCCCCGTTCCCTTCTTTCTGGCACAGCTCGAGATCCGCCTGGAGATGCTCCATGGGGATGCCGAAGCCGATGTTCTCCGCGTCGCGGACCTTGCAGGACGTGATCCCGACCACGTGGCCAGCGCCGTCGATCATGGGACCTCCGCTGTTGCCGGGGTTGACGGCTGCATCGGTCTGGATGTACTTGCGATCGCCCATGGGCTGCTCGATCGCAGAGACGACCCCCTGACTGACCGAGTAGGGCATACCGAAGGGGAAGCCGTGGATGAAGGAGCTGTCGCCGACCTGGGGTAGCAGCGTGGCCATCTTGAGCGCGCTCTCCGCCGAGCCGGGCGGAAGCTCGGCTGGCATGACCAGGGCGATGTCCGAGGCCGGGTCGATGAAGACCACGTCACCGGTACGCCGGGACCTGTCCTGGCATTCGATCGCGACCTTCGTCACACCGGCGATCACGTGGTAGTTGGTGACGATGTAGGGGAAGCCTTCGACGAGGAATCCGCTGCCCGTTCCGAACGCCGTGCAGATCTTGAAGACCGGCAACTTCTGCTGGGTGGTACTCATGCTGACTCCCTCACTTGCTGCGCTTCTTGCATCTGTCGAATGTTCTCTTGTACTTCGTCTTCCTTGGTTCCCTCGGACGCCACGGTCAGCGCCTCGACTTCAGAGATGGCCTGGAGGAGCACGGCCGAGGCCTCGCTCACGGGCTTACCACCCGCTTCCTTCAGCGCGTCCACGTAGATCTTGACGACCTCGTCGGGCATGTGGTTGTCCGCCAGATCCTCGTAGATGGAGTGGGATCCGACGAAGCAGGCGTAGTCGTAGTCGCGGCTGTTGCGCAGCTGAGCCATCAGGTCGCGGGGCCCCTCGAGGACCGACTGGTACTTCTCGAAGTCGACGGGATCCTGCTGCGAGAGGATGAAGCGGGCTTCGTAGAGGCTCTTCCCCAGCTCCTCGGGGGAGCTACCCACGATCTCGCGAAGTGCCTTCTTGCCGAGTTCGATTCGCTGGGCGCCCCCCTTCGAGGAGTCGTTCAGCATGCGGCGGGTTTCGGAGATCTTCGAGCGAAGGACACCCTGGGGCCAGAGGGTCCAGGTGATGCGCTCGAAGGTGTACTGAAGCGAATTGTAGGCGTAGCCGAGGTTTTGCTTTGCCTCGAAGAGATCGCAGAATGCAAGCCCTTCGGACACGATGGTCGCAAGGGCCCCGTGGCTCTTGGCGAGCGTGGCCGCGTCCCACGTCTCGACGTCGAGCGCTTCGACCCTCTCGGCGCCGAACTTGTCCTCGAACAGATCGTCGTACGTATCGGCCACCGTGCAGACGGAGAGGAACACTCCGCGCAGCTTGGCGGGGTGAACGCCGGCGATCTCATCGCGATGAACGATGTAGATGTCCTTCTCACCGCGCAAGAGGAAGCGGCTCATCGCCAGATCGTTGGTGAGGTTCATCACCTTGCGCATCATGGCCACGGCGCGCCCACCCTCGGGAATACGAAGGAACGGCACCTCCAGGGAGAACGAGTCCTCGCTCACCTTCACCCGCATGCGGACGGACCCGTGCTCCAGGTGGATTTCCTTCCCGACCAGGCTGCCCTCGGGGACCCTGTCGGCGTCGAGCATGCAAAGGAAGGACCTCAGGGCGTCGTGGTAGCGCTCTTCCTGGTACGCCGCGATGGCGTCGTTCCAGGCGCTCTCGCTCCAGGCATTCGCTCCGGGCGCCTCGCGGAACGGGTAAATGTAAGAGGGGGCTTTCTGCATCAAGATTCCGGGCGATCGGGGTTCGGTGAATCCGTCGCCCTGGCGAGACCGAAGTTCGGGCCCGCCCATTCCGCGGCGACTGCTGCCGAGATCGACCCGATCGCCTGAAGACCTGCGGATGATCTGGCAGAATCGCCGTGTGTCGCGCGGACTCCTGGCTACAGGAACGTCAGCTCGACCGCATGGCTCGTGTTGCTCGTGGGACTCGACCCCCCATCCCGGTGCCACCACTGGAAGCTCCAGGTGCTTCCCGTCACCAGCTGAACCGAAGCGGGGAGCCCGTGGAAGTCGAGGATCACGGTGGCATTCCCGGACGGGTCCGCCGTCTGCGGGTAGAGCGAAAGTCTGGCGATCATGCCACCCAGACAGAGGTCGCCGGCGCCTCCGCCAAGCCCCGGGATCTGGGCCCGATCACGGGACGTCAGCAGAAAGCCGACGGTCCCCGGAGGCAGGCCCGTCACATCGAAGCCGAGGTTCTCCTCCATCGCGAAAGGCGACCCGAAGGCGGCGATCGACGCCGTGGAATGAACCGAGTTCTCGCGGCCCGCGCAGTGAACCAGACCCTGACGGGGCACGGTGACGTAGGACAGGACCGCGCCAGAATCCGTGCTCGGTCCGTCGAACAGGGACGCGCCCACGGCCACCAGCGGGCCGGAGATCGCCACCGCCCCGCCGACGCCCTCGTCGATCGCCAGCCCTGGGTGGAACATGGCCGTCGGCGCCCATCCTTGCTGGCCCGCCGACAAGGAATCGAGCGTGAACCCCATGGCCACTCCCGAGCCAGGCGCGGAGCCGATGCGCCAGGGAGCTCCGACGACGAGCCGACTGCCATCCAGCGCCACCGACTTGCCCCAACCACCGGTCTCGCCGTCAAAGGCGGTGAGGAGCGCTTCCAGCGACCAGGCGCTGTGGATGTCGCGTCTCCACACGAAGGCCTTCTCGTCCTGCGAGCCCACGAGGACCCGCTCGATACCGAAACCCGTGACGTCCACGGCCACATCGCTCCCCTGGTAGGTCACGGTCGCCGCGCTCGGATGTTCGAGTCGAATCTCCAGTCCAAAGCTCGAGCCCGATGGCGTCGTGCGCCGGTACACGTAGGCGGCACCGGAATCGTAGCCAGCGGAGTCCTCACCCGGCGCTCCGACGACGATGAGATGCTTCTCGATGTCGACGACGGTACCGAAGTCCGCGCCGGCGAAGACGGTGCCCGGCCGCGGCAGCTCACCGTCCAGTTGCCAGTCACCCGCCGGGCGCCGGGAGGCACTGAAAGCACGGCCATCGAAGTCGGTCTGACCGATGACAGCGGTCGTCTCGTCGATCGCCACGGCGGCGCCGAACGCAGTCAGCGCGCCATCGCCGAGCACGGTGCTGACCAGCGTCCAGCCCGCGCCGGTGAATTCGTAGACGAACGCGGCGCCACGCTGGACTCCGCCCGCCGTCAGCTGAGCCCCCGGGGCACCGACGATCACGAACTCACCGAAGGGTCCCTGGTCCACGTCGACGCTCATCCCGAACGCCGGCGCCGACCCGATCCCCGGAGGCGCTTCGAGGCGCGTCTCCAGCTGCCAGGACGTCGCCCCCAGCCGAAACAGCGACACCGTTCCGGGAGCCATTGGGTTCGAAGAGCTCCCCGGAGAACCAACCGCCATGAGACCACCATCGATCGCGACATCCTCTCCGAAGCGACCTGCGGGGGCCGGTCCCACGTCGACGAGAACGTCCGGACCGGTGACCCGCGGCCCTTGCAAGAAAGGAGAAACGAGGGCGAGGAGATAGATCATCGGTAAGGGGGTGAGTGGGTTCGTGGCCAGCCGCGACGGTAGCAGGAACTGGGAAAGTAGGCACCAGGAGTAGCGCCCCGGGCCCACTGGGGTCACATGGACCGCGTGGTTTCCGGGAAGGACGCATGCCCGTCGGCCTGCTGGCCGGAAACGAGAACCATCAGCCCAGGCAGTCCTCGAAGAGGTCCCTATCCAGGGTCCCGTGGGCGTCGAGCGCCTCGGCTACCCGGGCGATTCTCTCCTCGATGTGCGGGTCCTCCAGCAGCGCTCGCACCTCCCGCACCCAGGAACGAATGAGCGACTCGCGCTGAACCGGGTCGTCGTGGAGCGTACGTGCGCTCCGCTCGACCTCGGACCAGTCGAGTTCCCAGACGGCGAGCGCGCGCACGTCGTCCGGGTCCACCTCGCCGAAGCGTTCGATCTCCGCCAGCGGTCCCGCGAGCGCCACCCGCGCCGAAAAGCCCGCGCGATCCGAGGCCATCTCCGCGGGCCACTCGATCGACGTCATGCCGCCGAGTGCATCCTCGTCCTGTTCGAGCGTCACGAGACGCACGCGACCTCCGAGTACGTGCGCAACGACCGCGTGGCTCGCTTCGTGCCACGCGAGCACCTCGTCGTCAGGAACGCTCAAGCGACGTGAACCTCCGCCGAGGATTCCGATGACGCACGGGCGGCGCTCCGCTGCTCGAGCCAGGCGACCAGAGCGACCGCCAGCGCAGCGATCGAGAGGCTCCCCGCCACGGGCAGCGCAGGGAACGAGAGGATCGCCGCGCCCCCGAGAAGCATGAGAATCCAGCGCGCCTTGCACAGCCGACCGGAAGCCAGGTAGAGCGCCAGGCCCATGCCCCCGACGAACAGCAGGATCCCCGCGGCCAGACAGAGTCGGAAGCCGAGGGTGAGCGGATCGTGGAAGTGATGAAGACCGCTTTCGACCGCGGCCGAGACGGCGACGATCCCGCAGAGCATCGGGAAGTGGGCAAGACTGAAGGCATCGCGGGCGAGGACCCCGCGATCGCGACCCGAGCGGCTGCATAGCGCGTGCTCCAGAATCTCCTTCGTGCGCGCGAAGTAGGTCCACCAGAGGGAGCAGATCAGTGCGACCGCGAGAGCGGCGACGCCGATCAGCTCGAAGGTCCAGCTCGCTCCTGTCATTCCATTGGCGGCGACGATCAGCGACTCACCGAGGGCGATGATGGTGAAGAGCCCGTGGCGTTCGCTGAAGTGCTCGGGTCGGATCCTCCATTCCCCGGCCTTCCCTGCCATTCCCGCGGCGTAGAGATCGAGGAACACGGCGGACCCGAGGCCGACGTGGACCCAGTAGCCACCCACGATGGACCCCGCGAGGACCGCGACCAGCCCCAGCGTCGAACGCATGGCAAACCCTCGAACGGCGGGCCGAAGCTCCGGGTCCTTCGCGCTCACCATGAGATGCAGCCCGAGCCCGATCCCTCGAACGAGCACGTAGGGAACGGCGAAGCTGAGCGCTCCGCCGGAGAAGACCGAGGGAATGGCCGTTGCCATGAAGAACGCGATCGCGGTGGTCACGAGCGTCGTCAACTCGACGCCGGTGTGGAGCGTGTTCGCCGCGTTCAGCGTCCACGTGAACTGGGTCCAGGCCCACCAGACGATCCAGAACACGAGAAGCGACTCGAGGGCGCCCTGGAGGGACAGATGCCCCACCAGCAGAGCGACGACCTGGGTCACGGAAAAGACGAAGACGAGATCAAAGAAGAGTTCGACGAAGGTGACGGTCTGGTCGTCGGGTGAGTGGATCGGCTGTCTGGCCATGGCGCACAGACTACCGTCACGCCGTCTCGACTGCCTCTTTGACCAAGATCGAGGTCGACCCGCAGCGTTCCCGCCGCGAAGTGCCTCAGCGGGTTCCCGGATCGAGCGTGACCTCCAGCGACTCATTCCCCGACTCGGGCTCGACGTAGCCGTAGCCCGTCTTCGTCACCACGAACCTCGCCTCGGCGCGGGCGCCCCGTTCCCCTTCCACTTCGGCGACGAAGGAGCCGCGCGGTAGACCTACGAAGTAGAGAGTGGTCTTCGGCATGCCGCGCATCGGCCACCGGGTTTCAACGGTCCACGGGATGACCGGAACACCGCTCTCATCCACGACGCGGTAGCGCACCCGACCGCTGTACTGCCCTCCAGCGCCGTCCACCAGCGCCAGCACGGCCGTTCCGTGGGGCTTCAAGTTGGCCTCGACCCGGGTGATCACGTCGTCCTCCACCGTGACCTCCAGGGGAGGATCCAGGCGCCCGCCGGAGTTGATCCGCACACCGTAGGTGCCCGGCGCGATGGGCTCTGACGTCCCCGAACCGTCCTCGAGGTTCGTGTAGTTCACCATCCGCCCGTCCTCGGAATAGACCGTGATCTGGCTCGGCAGAGACAACGGTTCCTCGCCGCTCGGAACCGCAAAGCGGACCTCGATCTGGCCACCGGGTGTGAGCGAGACCACTGGGACCTCGGCCACCTCACCGGACTGGAGCTCAGCCGTCACATACGCTGGCGCAAAGCCTGCCGCCGCGACTTCCAGCTCAGCGCGCCCCGCCTGGAGGCCCTCGATGATCGCCAGGCCGCTCTCGTCCGTGTAGCGCTCCACGCGCCCGTATCCTTCCGTCGTCACGAGGATGCGGGCCGGCTTGAGTGGCGCCTTGCCCTCGCAGAGGACCTGCACGCGCAACGCAGCGCTGGGCCGCAGTCGATCGGCGACGCGAATCAGCATCGGGCCTTCCTCGATCGGAACGTTCAGGAGCACGCCAGTCTCGCCGGGGCGAACGCCTGCCACGGCGATCGCGCTGGCGTCGGCTCGAACGTTGACGAGCGTGAAGGAGCCATCCCCTTCCGTCGTGGTCCTGCGGTCCCAGAGTTCGCTGGCAGTCCTCGATCCGACGCTCCATCCGGCGAGCGGCTCTCCGCGCTCGTCGACGAGCTTGCCCGTCACCTGCCGCCCCTGGAAGAGCTGGGCGTCCCACGTGGTCGCGGTGCCCTCGACGATCGTGATCTGACCCGAGACCTTGCCTTGCTCATGCTCGTAGGCGCGGATCGGGTACCCGCCGGGCGCGACGCCGCTGATCCTGTAGGCACCGCGCGAGTCGGTCGTGGCAGAGCGCCCGAGGAAGTCATACTGCTCGTACGTCTCCCCCAGCCCCACCGTGGCATTCGTTGCAGGGGAACCGTCCGCACGGAGAACGGTTCCGGCAACGGTCTCACCCACGACCAAGGTGATCGCCTGCTCGATGATCCCATGGACCGGAACCTGGAAGTAGATCGACCGTGCAACGAAGGCCTCGGTCTTCACCATCAGGACCCAGTTTCCCGGGCCCAGCGCCAGGCACTCGAAGGCTCCCGCCGTGTCGCTCACGAGATCGATCGGATGAGCCTTGCCCGAGCCGGAGCGGTAGCCCTGTGGGGCGATCCGCAGGCGAGCGCCGCTGACGGGGACTCCATTCACATCCTGGAGCACGCCCCGGACTCCGCCGGAGCCTTCGCCGAGCGTGAGATCGACCTCGTAGGCCTCGCCGGGCGCCATGTCATCCAGCTGAACGCGGCCGGCGGCCCCGTGACCCTGCGCGCGAGCGGAGAGCGTGCGTCCGTCGCCGATGTCTCTCAGCGCATAGCGCCCATCGGCATCCGCGATACCGACGACGTGGGCTTCATTTCCGTTTCCGTATTCGGAGAGCACGATCGAGGCTCCCGCCACAGCCGCGCCGCTCGCTGCGCGCACCGTCCCCGTCAACTGGAAGCCCCGAGGGACCTCGATCTCGGCGAGGGTGACACGCCCGGCGACAACATCGAACACGCCGCCACCGCCTCGCTCCAGGTAGACGCCGGCGCGGCCCTCGCTCATGGACTCGATGACGGCGACACCGTCCTCGTCCGAGGTGGCGAAGTGCTGTCGCTGCCGAGGTGTGGGGTCACCCCAGGGCAGGACCTTCGCGATGACGCCTGCCGCTGGCGTTCCATCCGGCCAGCGGAGCCGCAGCTCGAGCGCGCCGACGGAAGTGGCTGGCCGATCGGGGAAGGCGGGAATCGACGCGAGCGCAACGGGTTCTTCCTCGGGGTTTTGCGCAACCGAACTCTCACGATCACGTCCGCTGGAGCTGAGCGATGCGAGGGCTTCTTCCGACGCGCCTTGGGGAACCACTGCCCCCGGAGGTTGGGCCCCGACGACGGGGGCCGCAGCCCTATCGAAGCTCAGCCATTGGAATCCAATGGCACCGCCAGCGAGCAGGACGACAGAGGCGGCGAGGAGCGCCTTGGTGGAGGTCTTCATGGGAAGCGCGAAGGGGATCGTGGAGCGGATGAGCATGGTGGCTGACGGCGCGGCGTGTGCGCTCGTCGAAGCGGGCGGGATCGCGGTGCCTGCGATCTCGATCCCCGGCGGAACCACCCAGGGCGCCATCGCCGCCATCCACGCAGAGCGGCCACCGGGGCGGCCGTCGAGCTGGACGCGCAGCTGCTGGACACCTCGGGTGACGCGCTTCCTTGCCGCTCCGGGCTCGATACTCTGTCGAACGGCCACTTCGTCAAACGTGAGGCTCTCCAGGTAGCGGAGCGTCACGGCGGTGCGATAGGGTTCGTCGAGGCGCAGAACCTCGTCGACGACGTCGCGCTGAAGGGCTGCGCGCTCCAGCGCGTCTGGATCGCTGGACTCCCACCTGGCCACGGCGGCCTCCCGGTCACGACGCCGGGCGTCGCCACGGAAGCGCTGCGCCGAAAGGCGACGGACCACGGTGGACAGCCAACCCCGGAGCGCGCGCGAGCTGTTGCCTTCTCTGTAGGCTCCCCCGCGCTGCAAAGCGATCAGGAGCGCATCCTGGGCGAGGTCTTCGGCCGCTTCCGCGTCGTGCACGAGCCTGCGAGCCAGGCGGCGCAGCCATTCCCGCTCCGCGAGGAGCCGGTCGAGATCCATCGGGTCTGCATCCATGGTGTGATGGAGAGGTCACCCTGCCGAATTTTGGGACGAGCGATCGCGGAGAAACTTCGACGAGCTGTATTCGGATCGGCCAAACCGCCAGGGGGGCCCAAGGCGCCGCGCCTACTGCCCGTCCCACCACCGATCGAGCTCCGCCCGCAGGGAGGCGGCCGTCGCCGGGTCTTGCAGCGGGTGCTCCTCCGCTGGATCCGCGCGTACGTCGTAGAGCTCCGGGCCGAGCGCCGGGTCCGTGTGCACCAGGAGCTTGTGGGGATCGCGCAGGATCCAGCGCGTGAGCAGGCTCTTCGCCGGATCATCGAGGTCCACGACGTCGTGGGTGTACGCCGCGCCGAAGAGCGGACTGCGCGACGAGAGGTCGCCCCGCAGATCGACGCCGGGCCAGGCCCCGGGAACGTCGATCCCGCACGCGGTCAAGATCGTGGGCGCGAGGTCCACGCTGCTCACCGGCACCTCGCGGCGCGCGGGAGCGATGTGGCCCGGCCAGCGCAGCACGATCGGAGTCCGCACGCCGCCCTCGTAGGGCGTCCGCTTGCTCCGCGGCGCGTAGCCCCCGGCATCGGGCCGCTGGACCCAGCCGTTGTCGACCACGAGGACGACGAGCGTGTTCTCGGCGAGGCCGCGCGCGTCGAGGTGCTGGAGAAGCGTCCCGCAGGTCTCGTCGAACCAAGTACACATGGCGCGGTACTTCGCGATCGAAGCCGGCACGTCGGGCCTGGCGTAGGCCTCGAGCAGCCGCTCGGGCGGATTGTGCGGCGTGTGCGGCAGAAGCGGCGCGTACCAGAGGAAGAACGGCTTGCCCTCGTCCTGGCAGGCGTCCATGAAATCGAGCGCCGGCTTCATGGTGGTCCGTCCGATCGCGAGGCCCTCATCGCCGTGCCGGCCGCCGCGGGCGGGATCCCCGTGGGACATCCCTTCGGTGAAGCCGCCGCACAGGCACTCCCCCTCCCACCACTTCCCGGTCTGCAGACTCCGGTACCCGGCGGCGCCGAGAAGCTCCGGCACGGTCACGGCCGCTTCGATGTGAGCGAGCATCCGCGCTCGATCGACGCCTTTGGGCGGATCGTTCCCGGTGATCTTGTGCTCGTGCGGATAGAGGCCCGTGACGAGGGTGGCGAGGCTCGCGCGACAGAGAGCCGTCGGCACGTACCCGCGCGGGAACACCAGCGATTCCCCGGCGAGCCGATCCAGGTGAGGCGTCGCGATGACGTCGCTCCCCATGAAGCCGAAATCGCCCCACCCCTGGTCGTCGGAGATGATGAGCAGGACGTTGGGAGGCGGCGGCCCCGATGGGACATCGGCCTGGAGGGACGCGATAGAACAAGAAACGATGAGCGCGGCGGTCAGGATCCACATGTGCCCACGATACGCGCTTCTCCATCGAGCGCCCAAGGTTCCTCGAAGACCCAAGAGTCTGACCTGTGCCCGGTGCGAGTGGACACCGCGGTGATGGAGCATGCAACTGACGGAGGCCCCTCTCTGACGTCCAGCCTGGATCGTCTTCACCCATCCTGGATGCGCGGCGCCTTACTCCACTGGTAGCCATCACCTGTCTCACGCTCGCTCGTAGGCTGGCAGCAATACACCCGCCAGAGTAGAGTCCAAGAGACTCTCGCGCGATGCGCATCCCCACCTCTGCCACACAGCTCACCCCATGACTCGCCTGTTTCCGCTCGTCGTCCTTGTCGCTTCTTCCTCGCTGGCTGGGTCCTCCCTGGCGGCCGTCCAGTTCACCGGCGGCCCTCGAGAGGTCTTGCCCTTCGACATTTTCCAGGGGAACCTTCCCCTCGGATATCCGGGGGATTGGCTGGTGGAGAAGGTCGCCAAGCGAGGTGACCTCGTGGTCGCTCACTCACTCGCCGTCTCTCCGGTTGACGGCAATCAAGGCGCGCTCCATATTCATCGAAGGACGTCTTCGGGATGGCAGGTCGAGGACGTTCTCGATGCCTCCGATGCCGGTGTGTCGGTCACCGCGCCGTTTCGATTTTTCGGTCGAGGGTTCGCGCTCACGGACTCCACGCTCTTCGTTCCTTACCAGCCGGATGGCGCCACTTCGGAGCCCTACTCTGTCGCCGTGATGGAGCGCGTTGCCGCCGGCGGCGTCTGGGGCCTGGTTCAAACGCTCACGCCCCATCCGACGTACGGTCAGAGCGCGGGCGGGGGCTCGTTCGTGGTCGCGGATGGTAACCGGATGGTGATCGGCTCCCCGGGTGCCGTGTTCGGCACTCCGACTGGAATCCTCGAGACCTACACTCGTGGAGCTAATGGGCTATGGTCGCTCGAGCAGGTCGATACCAGCGTCGTGTTCCCTCCGAACGGGGGCAACGCTCACCTGATGGTCGGCGACCGCCTGGCGATTTCCGAGGCGGTCTACGAGTACGGTGGTGCAGGTGTTGGCTGGCAGCTGTTTCGCCAGGCCAATCTCCAGAACGTGCCCCAGGTAAGTCCCTTGTGCTTTCCGTCCACCGTGGCGCTCGACGGAACGCGACTCATCCTCGGATGCGTCGACTACGCTGTCACGATCGTCTTCGATCTCTCGCTCCCGCCCACCGAGCCCGCAATCCAGGTGATCCGCCATGACGAGACGCTCACCCGCGACTACAACCCGCCGTACGGCTCGCTCGTTGCGGCGGAGGACGGCCAGCTCGTCATCGGCGTGAAAGATACCGCGCCGGGCTTCTGCACGGTGCGCCACCTGGAGTGGTACGACGGCGAGTACCGCGTCTTCGACACGGAGCGGACCGGCGTCTACGTAGGGGGGGTCGATATCGATGGGGGCGAGTCAGTCCTCATCGCAGGACCGGGCGCGATTCCCGACGCGGGAACGGTCGCTGCACCGCGCTTCGAAGTCAGGCCGCTGGGCTCCGTGCGGGCGGTGCCCTACTGCAACGGTACAGCGACGCTCCTGGTCTCCGGTTCGGGCGCCGCACCTTTCGATGCGGCGCGGATCCGCGGATATGAGCTGCCTCCAGGGGCCACGACCTTGGTGGTGGCGGGGCTGAACGACGGCTTCACTGCGTCCGCTGGAATTGAGCTGTGCATTGACGCTGTGCAGGGTCTGTTTCAGTTTTCCCCCCTTGACGGCCAGTTCGACGGGCACCTTCTCTATGGCTTCGTCCGCGCTTGAACTCCAGGGGATCTCCACGGCGTTGATTCCCGGCGGCTCATTCACCGTGCAAGGAGTCTATCGCCATGGGAAAGGACTGAGCACGACCAACGCTTTGCGCATCTATCTGGGTCAATGACCCCGTTGACTCGATCGGCAGATCCGGTTGAATTCAGAATCGCGCTGAACCGCACTGGATCGCCAGCGCCAAATCGGAGCGCTTCGATGGTCCGAGCGCATCCTTCGGGGTTACGGGCCGCAGGGTCCACCGGCCACCCGGCTCACTCCTCGAAGTCGACGCGCGCCACGCCCTGCGCGTGGACCACCACAGGACCGATCGAGTGACCCAGGCCGTCCACGACCCGGTAGGTTCCGCCGGGCCTCGGATGCCTTGTAAGCGAGTATCCCTGCCAGCGACGGGCCGGCAAGATGCCATTGGGGTTTGGCGCAACGCCGCGTGCGCGGATCCTGGCGGTGCTCGCGGAGTCGCATTCTGTGGCGCAGACTCCGTAGTCACGTGGGTTCGAATCAACGCAGTATTGCGATTCGGGAAACGTGCTACGCGGATTCGTCAATGCGCAACACGCTCCTGGGCTCGTCAGGAGAGATTGGCGTCCCTTGCGAACCCCGTGAACCAGCCCACTCCGGACATGAACAGGAGGCCGATCAGGATGCCGCTCGTTCCGTAGTTCCAGCCGATCGGCAGGCCGATCAGCGCCATCGACGCGGCCCACGTGATCTCCGTGTCACCGAGGTCGTAGGCGAGCCAGCCCGACAGCGCGGCCACGAGGACGACGCCCGCCAGGTAGAGCGGAGGCAGCGAGGTCAGGATGAGGGTCAGGAGGCCGGCGCCGAAGGCCGCCGTCACGGCCGCGCCGCGGCGCTTGCGCCACATACGCTCGATCCGGTCTTCTTCCGTGGGCCGGAGGACCTTGTCGCCCCGCGTGCGACCGCTCGGATTGTGGCGGTCGTAGACCACCGCCGTGGGCGCCAGGTCTCGCTTCTCATGGGGACGCTGTGATTCCTTCGCCTGGGCGGTCAGGCGCACCCTGGAGAAGTCAGGGGGCTCCGGGGCCTTACCCAGCGGATCGAGCGCGAGACCCATGTACTCGTCCTCGCTGTAGGCGAGACGCGGCGGCTCGGCGATGCGCGGTGGCCACACAGGAACGAGCTCCTCCAAAAAATCTTGCGAGAGCTCGTCCGGCGTCTCACCGAACTCCGAGGGCTCTTCGTCGTCCGCAGGCAGCTCCATCGATGGCGTGATCGACCAGAAACCCTCGTCGGGTGGAACGGGAGTGCCCGGAAGGAAGACCCCGAGACCGAATTGAGAGGGCGGCCAGCGGCCTTGGGGACAAGAGGTGCGGAGCACTCGCTGCCCTCAGGGCCGCGGTCCAGGTAAAGTAGCGCTCATGAATCTCGCACGCCGTGACCTCCTGGCACTCGGCCTCACGGCCGCCATCTATCGCCCGTCCGCGGCCTTTGCCGCTTCGCCGCCGCCGACCGACCCCGCCAGCAGCACGGGCCCGGGGGCTCCCTCGGAGGAGTGGCCGATGTGGGATGCGCTCCAGTTCGGCCTCGAAGGTCGCGGGTGGTCCGACGTCGCGCGGCCGCTGAGTCGCCTGCCCGAGCGGGCGGAGAGCCTCGTGAATGGCACGATCTGGCGCCTCGCCCAGCACACCGCCGGGATGTCCCTGTCCTTCCGCTCCGACGCCGAGTTCCTGAGGTTCGAGGTCAGCCTGCTCGAACCAGAGCTGGCGATGCCGCACATGCCGGCGACGGGCAAGAGCGGATTCGACCTCTACGCGCGCGAGAAAGGTCAGCCCTGGCGCTGGGTCTTCACCGCGCAACCCCACGACGCGGACTACGTGGCCCTCGTCCGCGGGCTCCGGCCGGGCAAGCGCGAGTATCGCCTGCACTTACCCCTCTACAACGGCGTCGAGCAGCTGCGAGTCGGGGCGCCCGAAGGCTCCAAGATCGAATCCGTGGCGCCGCGACAGGAGCTCCCAATCGTCTACTACGGAACGTCGATCGCCCAGGGCGCCTGCGCATCGCGCCCGGGCATGGCCTTCGTCACGCAGCTCGGTCGCCGCCTCGACGTGCCCATGATCAACCTCGGGTTCAGCGGCAACGGACGGCTCGACCCGGAGCTTTGCGATCTGATCGCCGAGCTGGACGCGCGCGCGTACGTTCTGGATTGCCTGCCGAACCTGACGCCGGAAGCGACGGCCGAGCGCGCCATGCCGTTCGTGCGGCGCCTCAGAGCGCTGCGCCCGGAGACGCCCATCGTCATGGTCGAAGATCGAACCGATCCCAACGCCGCGATGTTCCCGCTGCGCTCGAACCTCCACGTGGGCAATCACCGGGCCTTCCGCACGGCCTACGAAGGACTCCTGGAAGAGGGCGTGGCCGGCCTGACGTACGTGGCGGACCGTCCCTTCCTCGGCGAGGACGGGGAGGCCACCGTCGATGGTTCCCACCCGTCGGACCTCGGCATGGTGCGCTACGCGGACGCGCTCGAGCCAGTCCTTCGCGACGTGCTGAGCGCGAAATAAGCGACCGACTACTCGCGCTCGATCGAGCAGCCGAAGGCGGCGGGTACGGACTCCATCGCCTTCAGTTTCCCTTCTTCGTGCGCCTGAAGGAGCTGATCGAGCGGACGCATCTTCCTGTTCGTCTTCTCGGTGTGTCCGCCCACGTAGACGAGGACGCCGCGCCCGTCGATCACGAACATGTGGGGCGTGACCTTCGCGCCGAAGGCCTCCATCAGCTTGGCGTCAGGGTCCAGCGCGACCATGAGGTCGTCGTAGCCCCATTCCGCCAGCTTCTTCGCGGTACGATCCCCGGTCGACTCGTGGCCGATCGAGGCGGAGTTCACGAACATCCAGCGCGCTCCCGCGGCGGTCCACGCCTCGGGAGCATCGGCGAGCGCGCCCCCTGTCTGGTGCGCGGCCTGAACCACGGGACACAGCGGGTTGAACCACTCGATCACGAGCGGTGCGCCCAGGAACTGATGGGGATGGAGAATCTCTCCGTCCATCGTGCGGAACGTGAGCGGCGGCAGCGCGGCTCCCAACTTGACGCCATCCGCGTAGCGAATCGCGCATCCGGTGGCCGGCATCGACGCGCCATCGAAGGGCTCGTTCTGCGTGACGTGGGCGAGTGCTTGACTGAGGAGCTGGTTCTCCCGTCCGTCATCGGGCGCTCCAAGATAGGCGACTTTCCCCGAGGGGTCGATCAGCACCACGTACGTGGCCTTCTCGGCGCCGTAGGCGCGCCCCACCCAGCCGGTAGAGTCGAGGCCGATCGGGTAATCGATCAGGAAACTCTCCCTGGCGGCGCGGTTGGCGTCCTCTTTCGACTGGGGCGCGGACGGGTGGCTCGAATTGATGGCGATCCAGGCCATGTCCCTCCGCCCTTCACAGCGCTTCTGAAGAAGGCGTAGCGATCCCTCGGGCGAGTGCTGGCGCGTGACCATCGGGCAGTCAGGGTCGATCCACTCCAGAATCACCGCCTTACCCGCCTGCTCAGCGAGCGACCAGGGACGACCAGCCAACGTCGGAAGCGAGAACAAAGGCGCTGTCGCCCCGAGTTCGAGCACCACGGGACGCGTTTCGGCCTCCAGGATTTCAGACCCCTGCGGGCCCTCCGACTCGGAGGCTTGCGCCAGGCCGATGAACGTGGCGGGAACGACAATTGCAAAGGCGAAGGCACCAAACCTTCCCCTGCTGGTTGGGCGTGAGTTCTTCATGAACCCAAGCTTCGGCTGTCAGGCTCAAGAACGACCCAGCGCGCCATGAAGGCGAGCTAAGGTCTTTCGGAGGACCTCGGCCTCGCGCCGCCCCATGGAGTTCAGGCCAGGATTTCCCTGGCGACCTCTCCATGGACGTCGGTCAGGCGGAAATCGCGCCCCGCGTAGTTGTAGGTCAGCCGCTCGTGGTCGAGCCCCAGAAGGTGCAGGATCGTCGCGTGCCAGTCGTGGATCGACATCCGGCCCTCCACCGCCTCGATGCCGAACTCGTCGGTCGCGCCGTAAGAGAGGCCGCCTTTCACGCCGCCTCCCGCCATCCACGTCGTGAAGCCGCGGTTGTTGTGATCCCGGCCGTCCGTGCCCTGGGCGTAGGGAGTCCGACCGAATTCGCCGCCCCAGATCACGAGCGTCTCCTCGAGCATGCCGAGGCGCTGGAGGTCCGAGAGAAGCGCAGCGATCGGCTGGTCGACGGCCTTGCAGGCCTTGCCCAGCTCCTCTCGCATGTTCCGGTGCGTGTCCCAGCCGCCCGCGCTCACTTCGATGAAGCGCACCCCCGCCTGCGCGAGATGGCGCGCGGTCAGGCACTTGCGCCCGAAGCTATCCGTTTCCTCGCCGCCGATCCCGTAGAGCTCCATCGTCTTCTCGTTCTCTGCGGAAAGATCCAGGAGTTCAGGCAGCTCGGCCTGCATCCGGAACGCCAGCTCGTAGGACTCGATCACCGCTTCGATGTCGCGGTCGCCCTTCTCGCGCGACGCGTACTCGCCGTTCAGGCGCTGGACGAGATCGAGCTGCTTGCGCTGGAGCTCGACGCTCTGGCGCGGGTTCTTGATGTCCTCCACGGGCTCGCTCGCGGGCCCGAAGCGGCGGCGCCCCGCTCGATCGGAGCCGATCGGCATGCCCTGGTACGTGGCGGGCAGGAAGGCGCTGCCGTGGAGGCTCGCGCCGCCGCCGGTGGATCCGATCGTCACGAATCCCGGCAGATTCTGGTTCTCCGTCCCGAGCCCGTAGAGCGTCCACGCCCCGAGGGACGGGCGCACGAACTGGATGCTGCCGGTGTGCATCTTCGTCCGGGCCTGCTGGTGAGCCGGAAGGTCCGTGTGCATGCCGCGCAGAAGGCAAAGGCGGTCCGCGTGCTTCGCCACGTGCGGGAACAGCTCCGAGATCCAGAGCCCGCTCTTGCCGTGCTGCTGGAACGAGAAGGGGCTCCCGAGGAGCTTCGCGCCCTTGCGGTAGCCCGAGAGCGTCTTGCCGGAGTTCCGGGTCAGCTCGGGCTTGTGATCGAACGTATCGACGTGGCTCGGCGCGCCCGGCATCGAGAGGAAGATCACGCGCTTCGCCTTCGCGGGCAGCATCGGCGCCTTCGGGGCGAGCGGGCCGTCCGCTGTGGGCAGCCCCGTGGTGGCGCCGGGCGCCGCGTCGGCCAGGCCGCGCAGGGCGAGCATGCCGAAGCCACACGAGAGCGCGCGAAGCGTGTCGCGGCGGCTGAGCGCAGAACGCGCGCTGGAATCGAAGAAGTGTGTCATGGAAAGCTCCGGCGAATCAGCCGATGACGCGGAACTCCGCGCTCTGGAAGAGGGATTGGGCGAAGGCGGACCAGGCGGCGCGCTCGGGGTCTTCGATCGCGGCCGGTGCGCCGCCGTAGGTCTTGCGAAGCTCTTCTTCGCGCGCCCGCTTGCGCTCCCGCAGTCGACGGGCGCGCCGCGACTTTTCATCGTCCGCCTTCCTGTCGGCGCCGGACACGGGCGTCTCTTTTTGCCTGGCTTCCTTCTCGACCGACCGTGCGAAGTCCTTCAGGAACGCCTGCACCACCCGGGACTCCTCCCGCGAGGGCTTCCGGCCATAGGCCAGCTCGAAGGCCATCGTCACGCGATCCGCGTCGCTGCCCTTTCGCGCCAGCAGGCGATCTGCGAACGCATCCGCCAGCCTCAGCACCTCGCCATCGTTCATCAGGAAGAGCGCCTGGGTCGCCACCGTCGTCTCGTCGCGGTCGCCGGTCACGAACTCAGGGTCGGGAGCGTCGAACGCCTCCAGCGTGTCGACGAGCTGACCGCGCGGACTCGGCAGATACACCGAGCGCACCGGCATCTCGCGCATCAGGACGGCGAGCGACTGGTCCTCCCGAAGGAGCCCTTCGAAGGTCCCGAGCGGCGAACCGACGGGGCGTTCCGGGGACAGAGTGCCCGCGATCACGAGCATCGCGTCGCGCAGCGCTTCGGACTCCATCCGGCGCTCGGGCATGCGCCAGAGCCACACGACATCGGGGTCGATCTTCTCGTTCGCGCGATCTCCGGTCGAGTCGAGGCGATAGGCGCGCGACAGGACGAGCTCGCGGATGAGCGCCTTCGTGGACCAACCCTGGGCCACGAGTTCGGACGCGAGCCAGTCGACCAGCTCGGGGTGCGACGGCGCTTGACCGGCGAACCCGAAGTTGTCGGGGGTCGGCACGAGGCCTTTGCCGAAGAGGTGCAGCCAGACCCGGTTCGCCCAGACGCGCGGCGTGAGCGGGTTGTCGTCGCTCGCGAGCCAGGCGCCGAGTTCGGCGCGACCGCTACCTTCCCGGACGATCCCGTCGCCCGCTCCGTTCCGGAACACCTGGGGGATGCCGCGTGCCACGACCTCGCCGGGCCGGTCGAGCTCGCCGCGCTCGAGCACGGCGATGTCCCGCGGTTCACCCTCGGAGACCCCCATGGCCAGCCGGTTCGAGGGCAGCGCCTTCCCGCGATCGTCGAACCGCGAAAGGAGGTCCTCCAGCAGTCCCAGCTGGTCCTGACGGATGCGGCGCTGAAGCGCGCTGATCTGATCCGCCGTGAGCATGCCCTCCTCTTTCTTCATCATCTGCTCGTCCACCTGATCGGCGAGGCGCTCGGCGCCGCGATCGAGGAACTGAAGCAGAAGCGGACTCATGGTGGGACCGTTCGGAACGCTGGCCCCGCTCGGCAGCTCGAGAAGATCCGAGCCCTGTCGGTTGGCGGCGGAAGCGCGCGTGCCGAAGTGGGTCTCGGTGCTCAGCATGATCCCGGCCAGGGAGTAGTAGTCCTCCGTGGGAACAGGATCGAACTTGTGATCGTGACAGCGTGCACAGGACAGCGTCATGCCGAGCATGCCCTGGGAGAACGCGTCGATCTGCTCGTCCACGAGGTCGAGCTGGAATCGAATCTTGTCGCGGTTCGCGTGGCCCTTGGCCCCCAGCGCGAGGTAGCCCGTGGCGATCTGATTCCACGCGCGCTCGTCGTCGTCGGCCGCAGGCGCAAGATCGCCAGCGATTTGCAGCTGGAGAAACTCGTTGTAGGGCATGTCCTGCCGGAAGGCCTCGAGCACCCAGTCGCGGTAGCGCCACGCGTGGGGATACACGATGTTGCGCTCCTTGCCGCTCGACTCGGCGTAGCGGGCCACGTCGAGCCAGTGCCGACCCCAGCGCTCGGCGTAGTCGTCCGAGGCCAGCAAGCGGTCGACGACGTGTGCATCGCGCTCCGGTGACTCGTCGGCCTCGTAGGCGGCGATCGCCTCGAGCGTCGGCGGGAGCCCCGTGAGATCGAACGTCACGCGGCGCAGCCAGGTTCGATCGTCCGCATCTCCCACGGGCTCGACGCCCGCGGCTCGCATGGCGTGGATCAGGAAACGATCGACTTCGTTCCGCGACCAGTCGTCTTCTTTCACGGCCACCGGCTCTGCGCGGACCACGGGGCGCAGCGACCAGAACTGGCGGCCAGCCTCCAGGTCGATCTCGCGGTTGAGGCTCTTCGACGGGACCTCGTCCGCAGCGGAACCGGTCGAGCCGCTGCCCGACATCTCGACCATCTCCGGTTCGGCTTCCTCCGGCCAGGGCGCCCCCATGCGAACCCAGGCTTCGAGGTCAGTGATCGCCTCGTCGGAGAGCTTCGTCTTCGGCGGCATCGAGAACATCGGGTCCCCGTAGCGAATCGCTTCGATGAACGCGGACGCCTCGACGTCGCCAGGAACGAGCGCGGGCCCCGTGGCGCCACCGTCGAGGAAACCAGCGCGGGAGTCGAGGCTCAGACCGCCCTTGGCGCGCCCGCCCGTCGAGTGGCAGCTGAAGCACTCGTTCGCGAGCACCGGCCGCACCCGCGTCTCGAAAAACTTGATCTGTTCGGGGGTCGCCGGGCCGGCGCCCGCTGTCGCCGCCGCCGAGGCGCCCACCTGGGCGTCTTGACCCTTCGCTCTCGACGTCACCTCTGGCTTGCCTTTCTTCGCGCCAGCAGCCGATCCTGCGGCGATCCTAGCCTCGATATCCGCCAGCGTGAGCCAGCCATCGCCGTCGAGGTCCAGCCTCTTCCAGGCACGCGCCCGTCCGCCAAACTCCGCCTCGGAGATCTTCCCGTTGAGGTCCTTGTCGAAGCGCCGCTTCAGCGCCTCGAAGGCGCGAGCGGGATCTCGATCCTGCTCCTGCCCCAGGCTGAGATCCGCCAGGTGGACGGAAAGGATCACGGCCGAGGCGGCGAGGATCAGAGCGGGTGCGTTGGGCTTCATGGGCGTTGGGGTGCGGTCCTGCCCCTTCTTTCGGCAGAGAGGGCGTTCTGCCCTTCTCTAACCTCGGCCGGGCGAGCAGGTTCCGCAGCAAATCCAGCCCAGGCTGGAACATGTGGCAGAGCGCAGCCTGGAGCGCAGGCCGCTTATTGGGTCATCGAACGCAGGCTCTCTTCCAGCCGCACCACGTCCGGATGCTCCGGGGGCAGCTTCTTCCGCCTCATCGCGAGCGCCTCCTCCAGGTAGGGTCGCGCCGCGTCGTTCTGGCCGCGGCGCAGGAGGGCCGACCCCATGAAGGCGATCGGTCGAGCGATGTCGAGGTGCCCGGCGGGGAGGACGGCGCGGTAGGTCTCGATCGATCGCGAGAGGTGCCCATCCGCCTCCGCGGATCTCCCAAGGGCATCGAGCAGCGAGCCGACAGCGTAGAGACTGCCGGCGGTCTCGCGATGCACGCCGAGCTTCGCCTCACGGCCCTCGAGGACCTTCTTCGCCAGCTCCAGGGCTTCTTCGGTCCTCCCCTGATCCTGGTAGGACATCGCCAGCGAGTTGCGGCTCGTCAGCACGGCCGGGTGGTCGCCCGGATACGTGGCCTCCCGGATCCTCAGCGCCTCCTCGAACAGGGGAACGGCCTCGTCGTACTCGCGTGCCACACGGTGCATGACGCCCATGTTCGAGAGCGTCGTGGCGATCTCCGGGTGATCCTGGGGCAGCACTCGACGCTGCATTTCGAGCGCGGCGGTGTAGTGCTGGCTCGCCTCCTCCAGCTCACCGAGCTGCACGAGGATGCCCCCGATGTTGCCGAGGTCGAGCGCCACGTAGGGGTGGTCGCCGTAGCGTTCACGCTCCCGCTCCAGGATCTCGACGTTCAGCGCGAGCGCCTTCTTCAGCAGACCTGATTCCTTGTAGAGCGCCGCGAGCGTGAACCGATCGTCGTCCACGTTCGGGTGGTCCGCGCCCAGAACTTCCGTGTCGATGCGAATCGCCTCCTCGATGGCCGCGGTTCCTTCCTGGAGGCGCCCCTGGGATTTGTGGAGTACGGCGAGCGCCCTGAGCGTTTCCGCGGCGTCCGGGTGATCTCCCTGGAAGAGTTCGCGCTGGATCCTCGCGGCCTCCAGCAGGAGTTCCTCCGCAGCCTCGAAGTCAGCGTGCGCCTCGCGATGGCGTGCTTCGAGCACCATCGCGGCCACCTGCTCTCGGACGTTCGTCGGCACCATGGACCCGGCCATGTGGCGGGCCGAGAGCGCCAGCTCGATCGCCTCGTCCAGCTTCCCCAGCTCGCCGAGCACGGAAGAGAGTGCGCGCGTGGCCGCTGCGACCTCGCGATGGATCGGACCATGGAGCTCGACCAGGTCCGCGAGTGCGCCGCGAAGCGTTGCCTCGGCCCGCACACCGTCGCCCTCTTGGAACTCCAGGCTTCCGATCTGAACGCGGATCGACGCCCGCTCGGCTCTTTTGGAGTCGACGTCGGAGAGCAGTGCCTCGGCCTGACGCAGGAGCTGACCCGCCTCCTTCGTGTTGCCCAGGGAGAAGTAGGCGCGCCCCATCGCGTCGAGCAGAGCCGATCGAACGCCCGCGTCCTTCTGGACGTCGTACTTGATCTGATTCGCGCCGCGATCGAGGAGACTGCGGGCCGTGATCTGTTCGCCGACCGACTCATCCGGCGCGGAGACCCGGAAGAGATCCACGAGGAAGCGGCTCACCTCGCCCGCGATCTCGGCCCGCTCGGCCGCGAGATCGCGCTGGTTCGCGGTGCGTTCCGCCTGGAGCGCCATGGTGACCGCGAATCCAACCACGAGAACGAGAAAGACGAGCGCTGCCGCGAGCCAGCCGGAGTTGCGCCGCATGAACTTCGTCGCACGGTAGCCGAGCGTGTCCGGCCGCGCGCGGACGGGCAGGCCGCCTCGGTAGCGGCGAACGTCCTCCAGCAGGAGCGCGACCGAGCCGTACCGACGCTCGGGTTCCTTCCGCAGCGCCATCGCCGCGATCGTGTCGAGATCACCGGCGAGCGCCCGGGCGTTCCGGGGGGCCACGCTGCTCATCGTCGGGGGCTGAACCTCCGTGAGGACACGTTCGATGCTGGCGGGCGTGCGGGTCGGGAAGGCGTAGGGGCGCTGTCCACTCAGGAGCTCGAACAGGATCACGCCGAGGGAGTACACGTCCGACGCCGTCGTGATCACCTCGCCGCGGCTCTGCTCGGGGCTGCCGTACTCCGGCGTGAAGAGCAGCAGTCCGGTCTGCGTGTTCAGGACGGTCCCCTCGACCTGGTCCGGCTCCAGGATCTTGGCGATGCCGAAGTCGAGGAGCTTGGGGATACCCTCGGCGGTGACGAGGATGTTGCTGGGCTTGAGATCGCGATGAACGATGAGGCTGCGGTGGAGCGCCACCACGGCCTCACACACGCGTTCGAAGAGCGCGAGGCGCTGAGCGAGGTCGAGCCCCGCGTCCTCCGCGTGGCGGATGAGGCCCTTGCCCTCCACGTACTCCATGACGAGGTACGGGAGTCCCTCCTCCGTGGCGCCACCGTCCAGGAGTGTCGCCACGTAGGGATGGTCGAGCTGGGCGAGGATGCGACGCTCCGCGCGGAACCTCACCAGGAAGGCCGCGTCGTCCAGGCCCGGACGGAGCACCTTGACCGCCACGCTCTTGTCGAAGTCCGCGCCTCCGCGCCGCGCCAGGTAGACGCGGCCCATGCCGCCAGCCCCCAGCTCCTTGATCACCTGGTACGGTCCCACTCGTTCGGGGACAGGGACCGCTGGCAGCTCGCCGCTTTCGAACCCTGTGACCTCCTTTGCGAGCGCGTCCAGGGCCCAGCTCGACTCGAACGCGCTCCCGCCGTCCTGCGCCAGGGTGCCGCCTTCTGCGTGGAGTTCGAGGAGGTCCTCCACCTCGGCGCGAAGGTCGCGGTCGTCCCCACACCGGGCTTCGAGGAAAGCCGAGCGGACAGCGCCTGCCTGCAGGCCCCGCGCCTCGTCGAAGAGGGCGGCGACCAGGGAGAACCTGTCCCGTTCTGAAGCGCCACCCGGTGTTTTCGCTGGACCGTCTTCTGCCGACATGGGGCACGAACCTACCAGACATCTCCGTCGCGGTTGTGCCAAAGTCCCGCTGGCACGGCGGGAACATCCAGGCAATCGCAGTGACCCGCCCGCGGTCCCTCGATAGCGTAGAATTCAGTGCGCCTGTGAAGCGGGTGCGCCTGTCTCACCGAAGTCCCCCAACGAGGCGCCAGCATGCTCCTGTCCACCGTTCTCCTGGCCCCATTCTTGGCCCTCGCGCAACCGGCAGCCGCACCCGTGGCCCCGGCCGCTGCGCCCACTGGCGCCCAGGTGGGCGTGCGCCGCACCGCCATCCCCATGGCGGACAGCTCCGACGGCTCGCTCGGTGGAGCGAGACCCCGGAACGCGATCGTCATTCTCCTCGACGACTGGGGCATGGACATGATGGCGATCTACGGGACGCCGGACCTCTCCGGCGCCTGTATCACGAGGCCGCCGACCCCGAACATCGACGCGCTGGCGCAGTCGGGCGTGACGTTCCTCAACGCCTGGGTGGAGCCCGTCTGCTCACCGACGCGGGCTTCGCTCCTGACCGGCCGCCAGCCTTTCCGCCACAAGATCGGACGCGTGGTCGACCAGTGCGGCTGCCCCACCACGGACGCCCTCGATCCCCAGGAGTTCACGATCCCCGAGATGCTGCGCGAGGCGGCGCTCGTCGGCCTGCTGCCTCCCTACGGCACGGCGGCCGTCGGCAAGTGGCACCTGGGCGAAGACCCCATGTCCCCGCTCATCCAGGGCTTCGACACGTTCCGCGGATCCCAGCACAACATCCGCCGCGCCGACTACCCGAACGAGACGTACTGCAGCTGGCTCAAGAACACCGACGGGAACTTCTCGATGAGCCAGACCTACTCGACGACCGACACGGTCGACGAGGCGCTCTCGTTCATTGCGGGCCAGGCCGGCGATCCGTACTTCCTCTACATGGCGATGCAGGCGCCGCACGCGCCGTATCACATCCCGCCCGCTCACCTCGCCCCGAGCTACTTCCTCGATGACGGCCAGGGTGGCTGCTTCCACGCGCAGCAGCCCAGCTGCCCGGTCCAGCCTGCGCAGTGCCTCCCCATCTCCTGCCCAGCGCCCGTTTGCCAGGAGTCATGCGACCTTCCGCTGAACGCGCCGCTGCTCGATCAGGTCGCGGCCAAGCGGCCGTACTACGAGGCGATGGTCGAGGCCACCGACACGGAGATCGGCCGACTGCTCACGGGCGTCGACCTCACGACCACGATCATCTTCCTCATGGGCGACAACGGCTCGCCGGGCGGCGTCACCTCGCGACCCTTCCTCGGCGACCGAACGATCGGCCTGCCGCCCAAGTCCAAGGGTTCGATCTACCAAGGCGGCGTCAACGTTCCTTTCATCGTGGCGGGCGCGGGCGTACGCAGCGCGCTGCCGGGTCGCCCCCAGCGAACAGAAGCGCAGATGATCCATATCGTGGACCTGTACGCCACGATCGCCGACCTCTTCGGTATCGACGCGCTGACGCTGCTCGCCATCTCGCCCAACGTGCTGGACTCGCAGTCCTTCAAGCACCTCTTGACGAAGCAGCCCGGTCGGAATCGCAAGACCCTCTTCTCCGAGGTCTTCAGCCCGAACTTCCCGACCAGCCAGGCCCCCTGCGCTCTTCAGTTCGCGCGAACGCTTCGCAATCAGCGCTACAAGCTCCTTCGATACTCCAATCCGCTGAACTGCAGCGGGCCTGCGGTCGAAGAGTTCTACGATCTCTTCACCGATCCGTTCGAGGGCATCGACCTGATGCTGTCAGGGGCTCACCTCGTGCCCGGTCCCGTCCGCAGCCAGTACCTCGCGCTCTCGGCCGAACTCGACTCGATCCCGCTGCCCTGATGACCGCGCCGTACGACCAGGATCCCACGTTCACGCGCCTGCTCCAGCGCTCACGCTCGGGAGAAGAGGCGGCCCTGGAAGAGCTCATGCCGTCCGTGTACGAGGAGCTGCGCGCTCTCGCTCGCCGCAAGCTCGGTACGGGCCGTGACGCGCTGACGCTTCAGCCAACGGCCCTCGTCAACGAGGTCTACCTGCGGCTGATCGATCAGAAGATGGCGGGGCTGGCCGACCGCTCCCATTTCCTCCAGCTCTGCGCCCGCGTGATGCGCAACATCCTCGTGGATCGCGCCCGCGCCCGTCAGTCGACGAAGCGCGACGGCGGCCAGCGCGAGGACTTCGAGGTCGCGATGGAGGTCAACGCCCTCGGCGGACGGGACGCGGTCGACGTCCTCATGTTCGACGAGGCGCTTCGTCGCCTCGCCGACTTGGACGAACGCAAGGCGCGCGTGGTCGAGCTTCGTTACTTCTCGGGCCTCACGATGGACGAGGTCGCCGTCACCCTGGACGTGTCCAAGCGAACGGCCGAGGCCGACTGGACGTTCGCACGGAGCTGGCTGAAGCGCGAGCTGCGAGACGCCTGACGACCCTCGACAAGACGGGCGATCAGCCCTCCGAGCGCGCCGCAGAGGTGCGCCGCCGCCAGGCCAAGGCCTCGCCAACAAGCACCTCCAAGCACCTCAGCGGAACGTGATGCCGAGTGCGCTGGAGAAGTTGTTGCCGACCGTTCCCATCTGTGGCGATACTGTACCTGGCGGTACTGAACCCGACCCAAAGCCGCCACGTTTCGAAACGTGGCGGCTTTGGGTCGGGTTCGGTGCCGCCAGGCGAGGACGAAGGTAGCCAAGACCTGGGCTCCAGGCTACTTTGCCTGAGTGTGGACACCCCAATTGGCAGTTCTTTCCGTTGCGACCCAGAATCTATCAGGCCGTTGAGAAAGTGGTCACTCCGACGCGAGGCGGGTGAAATCGATTTCTGGCGGGGGCGACCCTGAATTGCGGAGCGAGGATCCGAAGTGGCGCGGATCGGGTGCCAATTTCGATCAGCAGCAAGATTGCCTCGCCGATTGACGCCGCAACCTCGGTGCAGAGGCCCGCAGCCCGGGCATTGAGCCCTTTCGGGGTCCCCGCGCCGACGATCGACCGCATGACCAAGCCCAAGTTGAACGCAGCGGTATGCAAGTGATACCGCTTCATGATGTTCTCGTGGCCTCGAAGGTGAGCGCGGCGCATTGCCCCGCTCTCCAACGTGTGCGCGAACGATCGTTCGATGAACTCACCCCGCTTCCGCATCAGTGCCTTGCCTTTCTTCCGCTTCATTCGTCGGCGGTTCCCATACGTCGCATCGCGTGCCTCTTCCTTGCCATCCCAGCGGCGATCGCCTCGGTCAGGCTCGCTGATGTAGCTTCGGCATCCGGCTTCCGCGATCGCCTCCATCGTGTCATTCGAGTGGTAACCCTTGTCCGCGACGATCTCCTTTCCGACTTCCCTGGACAGCGTGTCGGACACCTCTGGATCACCGAGCACGGTGATCAGTGCCTCGAACGCCCGTGCCAACGTCCCGTAGATCGTCGTGGTGTCGCCGACAACCGCATCTTGGATGGTGGCGCCAATGATCGCTCCCGTCTCCATGTCGACTGCATGCTCGACGGCGTGAGCGAGGTGCGTGCTCCCGTCCTTCATTCGCGTGATGCGCGCTTCTGGGTCCGTAGGGCACTGCCATTCGGCGTTGGACCCCTTCTTCGGGCGCTTCTTGTCGATCTTGGCCAGGTCCTCGCGGGTTGGCGTGTCGATGCCGGACTCCTGTGCGAGGTCCGTCAGGAACTCATTGTACCCGCGCCCGTCGTCGCGCCTGACGATGCTCCGAAGAGCAGCGTTGGCTTCCATGGTGGACGAGTCCACCCCAATCGCCTTCCCTGTCAGGAGGCCCTGCTTGGCCACGATCGCAAGTGCCAAGTCGAAAGCGGCCTGGTGTGTCTCCAGATCAAGTCGGGTGCGGATTCGGCTGAGGCTGGAGTGATCCGGCGTCACCTCCTCGAGCCGGAACCCGAGGAACTCCTTCAGAGAAAGAGAGTCGGCACAACGCCAGGCGATCCCTCGTTCCGAGTCGAGCCCCTCGAAGTAGCCCACCATGAGCATCCGCATGTACACGCCAGGCGCGATGCTCGGGCGTCCCTTCTTCGCCGCGTAGAAAGGCTCGCACAGCGCTTCGACCTTGAGATCGAAGTCTGCCTCGCTCAGGAGCTCGTTGAGCTTGGTGTAGAACGGGTTGCCGGGGGCGACCGGAAGTTCGGTCGTCGGGATCCACAGCGACTCTTGCCTCTCTCTCGCGCGACGACTCATCGACATGCTCGCCCTCCTCGCACACTGCCCGCCGCCGTTCACCTCCGATCCTCAGGCCGCCCGGACTTTTTCAACGGCCTGCTAAGGTTGTTGATGTTGCCAGCCTTACTAGTGTTCCTGAGCGCTACGTTCAGGCTGTATCGCTTGGCAGTGATCGCGCATATAACTTTCTGCGCAGTTTCTCGGAGAGGGAGCCAGGAAAGATTCTCGGGAAACTTGACTGCCGTCTGAGAAGTATGGGTCACCACATCTTGGTGTGGATCGATGACTTGGATCGTCTAAATCTTGAGCATGAAGGACGGACCCCACCCGCGCTCTCAGCTTTACTCTTTCAGTTGGCTAGTCTCGACTCCTTTCGCGTCGTTGTTGCTGTTGATTCACTCATCGGAGCACTCGAAGCGACAAAACAATCCCAGGACATTGATTACCTCAGGCCTATTGAATCGTATAGATGCTACGATCTCATTGCCCAAGCGTGGGAAATGGATGTCACGAGCGCGGTGCGGGCTTGGATTGATCGACTGGAGGCAATCGGGCTTAAGGATCGGCTCTCCCTGGCAATGCTACCTGTTGGGGTCCCACTGCTCGATATCTTCATGTTGTCGGTTGGACTAAGTCGATTACCCCGCTTGCGGCGATCATTCAATTGATTATTACTCCAAGGCAACTCAAGTTCTTCGTTCGTCGGACGAGGGAGCAATGGCATGCGCTCCAAGGAGAGGTGGGCTTCGGGGATATCGCATGTCTTTCTGCCCTTGAACTCCGCGCTCCAGAGATTGTGGACTGGATCTCAAGGAACAGGCGAATGTTGCGTAGTGACCCTGAGAGAAGATTCGTTCTCAGTGAGGCTGAGATCGATGACTCCAATGGCAATAGCTCATCCGTTTTAGCCAGAGAGGCGCGGAGAGAATATTTGCAAATTCTCAAGGCGAGTGCCGCAAACGGCGCCGTCTATAGGGCGATATTGGACGGCCTGTTTGGCGATGCCTATTCGGCTGATAGCGCCCAGGGCATTCGGACAACGAGTGGGTCTCCGATCGACTTTCTCGAGGTATTCTTCGCCGGGCCAGGGCAAGCCTCGTCTGCGGCCGCGATCGAAAGAGTTGAGCAGTGGATGAAAGATGGTGGCGGACTGTTGTCACATTTGCAGGACGATCCTGCCAACCTCTCGTTGACCCTGTATTATCTGCGCTTCGTCGAAGTTGAAAAGGGGCTAGAGATACTCAAAGAAGGTATTGATTTATGCCTACATGCGATAGAGTCTCTGCCTCAGAGGCTTGCGTCGCGCTTTGCAGTACTTGAGGCGGTCGTCGACTTACCTGCATTGCAGAAAGTCGCTCGTTCTGATATCGATCCTCTGTTCACTTCCCTCCTTGAGACAATGCTAGGCCGCAGCTTCGAGGATGTCTATCAAACGCTCGTCTGCCATCATAAACTGGCGCACCCGCATGGTAACTCAGATCCGGGTTCCCTACTGGATCAGATAGCGCCTGACTTTCCTTGGGAAGGTGACGCAGTTCGGCGGGCTGTGGAGCAAGGGCATGAGTACGCGCTGCGATGGGTTCTGAATGAGCATTCCGGAGGTCACTCGTCTGCACCTCCGTCGAGCGGATTCGAAGGCTGGGAGAGACTCGCGGAGGTACTGCTAATTGAGGCTAGTCAAGGGATAGAGAGTTGCGCAAGTAGCGTCTGTGCAACACTAGAAGTGGACTCGCGTCACGATAGAGCAACTCTTCTTCTGTAATTTCGTCCGCGAGGAAGATCAGGCTTGCTCCATGGTGAGGTATTGACGGCCGGCCTCCCAATCTTCGGAGACCTCCATGGCCAGGGCAGTGACGAGCCGCAACAGCGCGGCTTCGTTCGGGAAGAGGCCAGCGACTCGCGTTCGCCTCTTGATCTCTTTGTTGAGCCTCTCGACCGCGTTCGACGTCCGGAGGCGTCGACGATGGCTGGCGGGAAATTGGAGGACAGCGAGTCCCTCGTGGATGTTTTCTTCGATCCACGCGGCGACCCTGGGCTCCGAGTCCTGGTACTTGACAACGACCGTCTTGATGATCTGCTCGGCGTCGGCCATCGTCGGCGCGTTGAAGATGGAGCGGAGGTCCTCCGCCACGTCCTTCTTCATGACGATCTTGGAGACGTAGGACTGCGCGTTGCGCTGCATGTGGCACTGGCATCGTTGCCAGGCAACGCCAGGGAAGACGGATGCGAGAGCGGCCTTGATGCCGGGGTGGTCGTCACTGGTGAAGAGGCGCACACCATGCAGTCCACGGAGGACGAGCGACTGCAGGAACTCCCGCCAGTGGACCTCAGCTTCGGAGGTGGCAACGCTGACGCCGACGATCGATCGCTTCCCGTCCTCTCGTACCGCCATGGCGACGAGAACAGCCGCCGTGACCACGGAGCCGCCGATCCTCACCTTCTCGTAGCGTGCATCGAGCACGAGGTAGGGACAGGCGCCGATGGGGCGACTCCTCCACGAGGAGATCTCTTCGTCGAGGAGCTGAGTCGCGCGTGAGACTTGAGAAGATGTGATCTTGAGCCCGCAGAGCTCCTCAGTGACCCTCTGAACGCGGCGTGTCGAGACGCCGTTGATGTACATTTCTGCGATCGCGAGCTTGAGAGCCCTCTCGCCACGTTCTCCTCGCTCGAGGGCGTTCGGATAGAAGCGCTCTCCGCCCTCGGCGGCTTCCCGAACCTGCGGGATGCGCAGCTCGAGCTCGCCGACACGAGACGCGACGCGCTTGGGCTTGAACCCGTTCGCGTACCCGCGCCTGGACTCTGCGCGTTCGTACGGCGCGGCGTTCAGGTAGTCGGAACGTTCGATCAGCATGGCTTCGTTGAGCAGGATCTGGATCGCCTCAGCGAGACGGTCGAAACCGTGCTCAGTCAGAAGTTCCAGGACGAGGGAGATCTTGTTAGCGTCGGCTTCGTGGTGAGGCATCGTTGGTCGAGTGGGGTTGTGGTTAACACCACGAAAGCCAACGATGGCCTCCCACGCAACCGGCACGTGACGAATCGGCCCCTCAGGGGTGAGGGCCGATCCCTCACGCGCCTTGCAGGTTCAGATGGTCAGTCGAGCCGAAGCCGAAATTACAGAACAAGTGATACACCCCCCGCGTCACCATGAAGCTAAGGGGAAGTGGTCGTACGACATAGTGGCCGCAGATGCTCTATACGGACACGCACAATTAAGGGAAGTCGTGTCGGCGGTAACGGAAGATGATCTAGATGCTTGGTCGTCGCAGATGAAGCAGCGTTGGCGGGATCTTGGCGACGCTCTGTCGGGCTGACTGACGGTGATTTTCGTCCGGTGACCGCAACCGGATAGGAACTCCAAGCGGTGTGTCGACACGCCAGTCACCGTAGCCTGGGGCCCGATTCACCGCTACCCCCATCCTCACCGGCCACTCGGGAGCGCCCGAGCGGCCATCGGGCTCTTCGCTGAGCCGAACTCGCCCGATTTCGCCCCCTCCGACGAGCGCCACCGGTTCGCTTCACCACGACCTGCAGCCAGCACCCTCCCCAAGAGTGCTGGCTGATCTCATGTCACCGAGCCCGGTGACCCACGCGCCGCTCTTCCGCAGCGCCCTACTCCCCGAAGTCCAGCCGCCCCGTGAAATAGACACGGCCGAGGCGGCATCGGTATTCGGACCTCGGGCTCTGCCGGTGCGGAACGACTCGGCCCCGGCGATGACGGGGCTCCCCCACCGGGCGAATCGGATGACCTCCTCGCCGCCGCTCTCACCCCCTCCAGCACCTTCCGCGCTGTCTCCGGATCTGTGATCACGGAGATCATGTGCCTGCGGCCCCGGCAGCGCGGGCAGCTGAGAACATCTTCCGAAAACACCCGCTTCAGAAGATCTGCCCAGCGGATGTACCTCTGGTCCTTCGACGGCTCCCCCGCACTCTTCGAGCCGTCTTCATCGGCGACGTCCACATCCTTCGGCTCCTTCCGAACCACGGGACGCGGCACCACTTGATCACGCAATGATGAGGCCGGGGCCAGCACTCCCTGATACGTCAGCTGATGCTCGCGCGGATGCGGCGCGAGCGCCGCCAGTCGAGCCATGAACTGGTACGGCGTCATGACGAAGCCCTTGGTCCCATCACGCCAGGCTTTGCGCAGCAGCCACGAGACCATCCCATCGGGACGGACATCGAAGCGTTCCAGACTGATGGCGGGTCTGGTCACGTAGCGGCAGAGCTTCTCCAGTTGCGCCCGCTGACCCTTCCGGATCAGCGTCGCCGCATGCAACGAGAACCCGTCAGCATTCATCACCAGTGGAGGCGGCACGTACTGGCTCCCCCAACCCGACGACTGGAACGCAAGGCCGAGATCAGGGTCGATGAGGCGCTTCAGCGGGCGGCCTGCGGCCTCTCCGAACGGAATCAGCGACTTCACCGATGCCGCTTTCAGGCCTGGGAAGAAGGAACCCTCACGCGCATCCCCGAAGTCGAGCAGCGGTGACTCATCCGCGCCCCCGTCCGCGTATTCCCAAGGGGGTTCGTCCCCTTTGCGTAGGGGCAGACCGAGTGCGATTGGGTCGAGGGAGAAGCGCTTCAGCACGCGACGGATGCGCGCGATCGCGTCGCCGTGCACACGCTCGACCTCCGCCGACGTGAGAGGATCTGCGGGCAGAAAGACGGGAGACTCGAAAGCGCTGCGCGTGACGTACACACCGTCCAGGTAGAGGGAGTGGAAGTGAACATTTAATCCCAACGAAGATTCAAAACGCTGCGTCGAATTCACGGCGCCAACGTCGAGCCGGAGAGCTGATCGGGGAGGAGCGCTGGGAGGAGGGCAAGGCCCTCTGCCTCAGGCTGTTCGAGCGCGGCAGCGAGGAGCTGGCGCGCCACGGCCTGCTGCTCGCGGACACCAAGTTCGAGCTGGGCGTGCGCGACGGGAAGACGCTGCTGATCGACGAGGCGCTGACGCCCGATTCGTCGCGGATGTGGGCGAAGGCCGACTATCGGACCGGGATCAGCCCGCCGAGCTACGACAAGCAGATCCTGCGCGACTGGCTGGAGACCCTGGACTGGAACAAGGAGTACCCGGCGCCGGAGCTGGATCCCGAGGTCGTCGCGCGCGTGGCGGAGCGGTACCTGGAAGTCTGTGAGATGATCACGGGGTCGCGTCCGGACTGATCGGTACGGACCCCGTGGCGCTTCACCTCAGCGTCACCCTCACCGCCGGTCCGGTCCCGAAACCGCTGCCATCTCGGTAGATGTACTGCCAGCCCCAGGTGTCCCCCGGAACGTGCGCGGGACCCTGGAAAGCGGTGGACGGCAGAGCGGCCCAGGCGTTCCCCTGGGCGTCCGCCTGGAACGCGGGATAGCGTCCGAACGCGGAGATGGGACCCGAGCCGATGCACAGGCCGTAGAGTCCGAACGGACCGACCGGCTGCGGTGTCCTCGCGACGGCCAGGAAGCCGAAGCTGTTCGCGGGAAGACCGCGAACGGAAGCCGCGAGGTCCGTCGTGGGATGGAACTCGGTGCCGATGACCTCGAGCGACGCGATCGAGCCGGACGTGTTCGGCTGCACCGGCACGCAATCGGTCGAGCCCCTGATCTCGGTGGCATCCAGGATGCCGTTCAGGTTTCGATCGAGGAGCGGGTCGAGAGCGATCTCGAAGCCGTCGTACTCGCAGTTCGCGTTCCGATCGTCGTCAGCGCCAAGCAGGCTCCAAAACCGAACGATCGACGGCTGAGTGGAGCCGATCAGCCTGACCGTCGCAGCGAGCGCGCCTCCGCCGTAGTCGAATTCCACCAGGGAGTCCTGGGGCGAAGCGCCAGTCCGAAAGCAGAGGCTCCCCTCCAGACGGGGCACGTCCCCTGCACCCACGCGAATCACCGCCAGTCCAGGCTCGAGTCCCGAGGTCGATGACGTGCAACCGTTGAACCGCGACGGCGCAACGAGGGTCCCTCGATCGAAGGCGCCTGACTCCGTGATCACCCTGGGATAGGGCAGATCCGAGTAGAGCATCACGCCGTCGAAAATGGAGCGTGTCGGCAAACCGTCCTGCGAAACGCGCCAGAAGCCGATGCCAGCCGCCGTGTTGGTTCCCGGCTGCCAGACCACCTGGGCCCAGCGCCCACTGGCAAAGAAAGCCGGCTCGAACCACGGGTCCAAATAGTAGCCACCCGCGTTGGGAGCGTTGGACTCCCTCACCCAGCTCCCCGCTGCCTGACGGCGATAGGTCTCCAGGCCCCATCCCCGCGCGTTGCTGACGAGGCGATCGCCTTCCAGGTCAAACTCCGTGGTGAAGTTCAGCACGCTGCCAGGATCCTCTTGGATCACCCCGTCGAGCACCCACCCGGAAGGAGCATCGGCCCAGATTTCGATCCGGGCGGCCGTGTCGACCCCCATGGCGACGCGCTCGCCGGAGAGCCGCACGTGTTCGATCCGATGGGTCGCGGACGGCACGATGTCGTCGATCGCCCATGCTCCCGACGCGTCACGCTCCAATATCACGAGGCTCCGCTGGCCGGAGTCGAAGATGGCGAAGGCAGCGCGATCTCCGTCCAGATCGAACGTTCTCCCGAAGCCAGAAGAAGGTGAGAGACGCCCCGGGAGAGTGATCGACGATTGCGCCGCCCAGAGGAGGTTCTGCGGGGCTGCCTCGTAGGTATCGATATGGACGGACGGTGCTCCCGCCGCATCCACGCTTTCCCCCAGGGTCAGGGCACGCGGCCCCGCGACCCGGACCAAGCGCAGGGAGTAGCCCGGCACGGACGACGAGAGCGGAACCACATCCTGGGGCGAGCCCAGGCAAGGGGGCGCTTGCGGGACGGGGACGAGCAGCAGCAGGGGGGCGAAGGTCAGCATGGCAAATGCAAGCTCAAGGGAAATCGGATCGGGAGGACTCCGATCGATGTAGCCGAGGCCCCTCGGGTGGTCACACCCCCGCCAGGCGGCTCATTCCCACGGCATCGCGTACATCTGCGGCTCGATATCCGTGATCAGACGGATAGGAACTCCAAGCGGTGTGTCGACACGCCAGTCACCGTAGCCTGGGGCCCGATTCACCGCTACCCCCATCCTCACCGGCCACGCGGGAGCGCCCGGGCAGCCATCGGGCTCTTCGCTGAGCCGAACTCGCCCGATTTCGCCCCCTCCGATGAGCACCACCGGTTCGCTTCACCACGACCTGCAGCCAGCACCCTCCCCAAGAGTGCTGGCTGATCTCATATCGCCGGGCCCGATGGCCCGCGCGCCGCTCTTCCGCAGCACCCTACGTCCCGAAGTCCAGCCGCCCCTGCCGAGGCGGCATCGGTATTCGGACCTCGGGCTCTGCCGGTGGGGAACGACTCGGCCCCGGCGATGACGGGGCTCCCCCACCGGGCGAATCGGATGACCTCCTCGCCGCCGCTCTCACCCCCTCCAGCACCTTCCGCGCTGTCTCCGGATCTGTGATCACGGAGATCATGTGCCGACGCCCGCGGCAGCGCGGGCAGCTGAGAACATCTTCCGAAAACACCCGCTTCAGAAGAACTGCCCAGCGGATGTACCTCTGGTCCTTCGACGGCTCCCCCGCACTCTTCGCGGCGTCTTCATCGGCGACGTCCACATCCTTCGGCTCCTTCCGAACCACCGGACGCGGCACCACCAGATCACGCAATGATGAGGCCGGGGCCAGCACTCCCTGATACGTCAGCTGATGCTCGCGCGGATGCGGCGCGAGCGCCGCCAGTCGAGCCATGAACTGATACGGCGTCATGAAGAAGCCTTTGGTCCCATCACGCCAGGCTTTACGCAGCAGCCACGAGACCATCCCATCGGGACGGACATCGAAGCGTTCCAGACTGATGGCGGGTCTGGTCACGTAGCGGCAGAGCTTCTCCAGTTGCGCCCGCTGACCCTTCCGGATCAGCGTCGCCGCATGCAACGAGAACCCGTCAGCATTCACCACGAGTGGAGGCGGCACGTACTGGCTCCCCCAACCCGACGACTGGAACGCAAGGCCGAGATCAGGGTCGATGAGGCGCTTCAGCGGCTGCCCAGCACCAGGACCGAAAGGCACCAGTGACTTCAGAAGGTGGCGCGGGGACTCGCACGGTCCCGACGGCGCTATGAGGAGCTGTTCCATCAGGATCAGATCGGCGCGGAGGATCTCGCGATGGCGGCGTGCGCCGTCGATTTGATGGAAGCGGGTGAATTTCATCGACGGGTGACTTCGCGAGTTCGGGCGCTGCTTCGTACCGCCGAGGCCCGTGGTGACGCGGACCCGGCCGTGCTGCAGACGCTGCGCGAACGCGTGGCAACGATCGAGCGAGATTCGGAAGTGCGTGCGTGAGGCACGCTAGGGGCACGGTCGGGTGCCGCGCTGGCTTCACGGGTCTTCTGGCGCGCTTCCCATCGGACTTCCCATGGTCGCCGCGACTGAAGTAGGCTCTTCGAGATGAAGATCGCCGGTATCAACTTCGACCACATGCACATGGGGGATAACCTTCGCTTCGCCCATGAGCATCCAGGCGTCGAGCTCGTGGCCGTCTGCGACGCGGAGCCGGCTCGGATGCGGTCCGTCATCGAGGCTCTCTCCATTCCAGCGGCACGGACCTACTCCGACGCACGGAAGTGCATCGAAGAGACGGATCCTGACCTCATCATCCTGTGCCCTTCCACGGGAACCCACGCGGAGTGGATCGAACGGGTCGCGCCCTACGGGAAGGCCGTGATGCTCGAGAAGCCCTTTGCCGCCAGTCTCGAGGAGGCGGACCGGATGATCCATGCCATGGAGCGAGCGAGGGCGCCCTTCGCGATTAACTGGCCGCTCGTCTGGCATCCGCCGCACGTGACGGCGAGGCGCCTGATCCAGGACGGAACGATCGGAGCGGTCACACACGTGAACCACTACGGCGGCAATCGCGGACCGCTCTTCCATCTCGAGGACAAGCGCGAGACGACCGACGCCTTTCGCGCGGAACAGAAGGCGTCGAGCTGGTTCTACCGGCGCGATGCGGGCGGCGGATCTCTGCTCGACTACCTGGGCTACGGAGCGACCCTCGGGACCTGGTTCCTGGAAGGACGCGTGCCACTCGAAGTGACCTGCGTGACCCACGTGCCAGAAGGCCTCGAGGTGGACGAGCACTCGATCACCGTCGCCCGCTACGCGCAAGGTCTCTGTCGGTTCGAGACCCGGTGGGGAACCTTCAGTGATCCCTGGACGCACCAGCCGCAGCCGAAGTGCGGTTTAGAGATCGTCGGTGAGCACGGCACGATCAGCTCGTACGACCACGAGGCGACGGTACGAGTGCAGACTCGCGACCGCCCAGAGGGGATAGCCCTTCCTCTGGACCGCCTAAAGGCGCCGTACCAGAACCCTGTGCAGTACCTTTTGCACTGCCTCGAGCACGACCTCCCGATCGAAGGTCCACTCTCGCCCTCGATGTCGAGGATCGGCCAGCGGATCGTGGATACGGCCGTGCTGAGCGCCCGCGAGAAGCGGACTCTCCCGCTGGTCGACCGCGTGATGTCTTGAGATCGAAGGTCGGGGCAACGGGGGCCCGCTTGCCGAAGGCCCGAAGATGACACGGTGAGCGAACCCGAGAAGCGGGCGGAGGCCTTCGTCTGACGCAGCCAGGGCGTTGTTCGGGCGTCCTGGTGGCTCTATTCCGTGAACATTGTGGGTAGGGTGTGGCGACCTCTGGATCGATCCCCCCATGCGCCTCGCAGCAAGAGGGCAGCCCCGAAGAGGCAGGCGGCTCCGTGGTAGTGCCAGTTGATGCGTGGCGGGCCACCCTGGAACTCCGCTACCACCCAGAGTCCCGACACGACGAACACGAGTCCGGCGCCGACGAAGCAGAGCACCTGCGACCCGGTCCGCCGCCGCGTCAGGCTGGAGAGGATCGGCAGGGCCACACCCGTCAGGGTGAGGGCAAGCGCTGGGATCCGAAGCCCGGCCAGCTCGAAGTCAGTTGGACCGAACGGTGTCAGCAGGCCGAGGACGACATAAGCCAGCGCGAACAGCACGGCGCAGAAGCCGGTGAGGCCCCGCCGGGGATCGCTGGAGTCCTTGGACATGCTCCTCTGCATCGGCAAGATCGCCAGGGGGCTTGAGTGAGAAACGTACACCGAACCCGATTCGCTGACGGATATAACCTCATCCAACGTGAGGGGGTCCGCGGGCAGGAACACGGAAGTAGCCGCAAGTGCTCCGTGTCGTCGAAGCAGAGATCCTCAGCCGCTGTGGAGTCCTTCTGCTTCAAGATAGACCGTGCCAGAGGACTCGTGCTCATTCTTCATGAACCAGTCCGGCTCGTAGGGCTCTGACGGATTCTCCTCGACGGCACCCGTTCTGAACCGTGCTCCACTGCTGAAGACCAGCTCAAGGTCACCGGACCTGGTAAGCTCGGCGTGCTCGAGGACAGATCCCAGCAGCTGGCTCTGGACGTACTCACGAGTCACGGCTCGGCTGGATCTGAGGGCCGCCGATTCTGCGTCGGAAATGAACCATTCATAGCCAAGAAAGGCTGACAGCTGCGTGATGGTCTGTCCCTTTCTGCCGAGTCGGTTCGGCGTGCCGAGGTCCACCATGAGCGTCATTCCGACGCTGAAGTGTACGCGCGTGACAGGGGCATCTGAGGAAGCATCCGCAAACCGCCCCAGCCACTCACGTACATCTGTGTCGCTCATGCTCAATCAAATATCCTCGGCCAGTTCTCATTGCCACAGAGTTCCTTCCAGATCTCACGGGCAGTCTCTTTCAGTTCCCCTTTGGTGCGATCTCCACCCCAATCCTTGTCATCGTGACGGATAGGACTTCCAAGCGGGGTTTCGACACCCCAGTCACCGTATCCCGAGGCCCGATTCTTCGCTAACCCCATCCTCGCGGGCCACGCGGAAGCGCCCTGACGGCCGGCGGGCTCTTCGCTGAGCCGAACTCGCCCGATTTCCCCCTCTCCGAACGGCACCACCGGTTCGCTTCACCACGACCTTCAGCCAGCACCCTCCGCGAGAGTGCTGGCTGATCTCATTTCACCGAGCCCGATGGCCCGCGCGCCGCTCTTCCGCAGCGTCCTAGTTCCTGAAGTCCAGCCGCCCTTGCCGAGGTGGCATCGGTATTCGGACTTCGGACTCTGCTGGTGGTGAGCGGCTCGGCCCTGGCGATGACGGGTCTCCCCCACCCAATGAGCCGGATGATCTCCTCGCCGCCGCTCTCACCCACTCCAACACCTTCCGCGCTGTCTCCCGATCTGTGATCACGGAGATCATGTGCCGACGCCCGCGGCAGCGCGGACATCTCAAAACGTCTTCTCCGAAAACTCTCTTCAGAAGATCCGCCCAGCAAATATATCTCTGACTCTTCGGTGGCTCCCCCAAACCCATCGAGACGTCTTCATCGGCGACGTCGACATCCTTCGGCTCCTTCCGAACCACCGGCCGCGGCACGACCTGATCGCGCAATGGCGAAGCAGGTGCAAGCACGCCCTGATACGTCAGCTGGTGCTCACGCGGATGCGGCACGATCGCCGCAAGCCGCGCGAGGAACTGGTAGGGCGCCATGACGAATCCCTTGGTTCCATCTCTCCATGGCTTGCGTAGCAGCCACGAGACCATCCCATCGGGACGCACCTCAAGACGCTCGAGGCTGATCGCGGGCCTCCTCACATAGCGGCAGAGCTTCTCCAGCTGCGCCCGCTGGCCCTTGCGGATCAGCGTCGCCGCGTGCAACGAGAACCCACCTGCGTTTACCACCAGCGGAGGCGGCACGTACTGACTCCCCCAACCCGACGACTGGAATGCCCTGGCAAGATCAGGGTCGATGAGGCGTTTGAGCGGCTGCCCAGCACCTGGGCCGAAGGGCACCAGCGACTTCACCGAGGCCGCCTTCAGGGCTGGAAAGAACGCATCATCACGCGCGTCGCCAAAGTCGAGAAGCTGCTGCTCATGCTCACTCGAATCCGCGAACTCAGCAGGTGCCTCGTCGCCTGCGCGCGGCGGAAGGCCGAGCGCAATAGGATCCAGACCATAGCGCTCCAGCACGCGACGGATACGCTTGATCACGTCACCGTGGACACGTTCGACCTCATCCGACTTGAGGGGGCCCGTGGACGGATAGGAACTCCAAGCGGTGTGTCGACACGCCAGTCGCCGTAGCCTGGGGCCCGATTCACCGCTACCCCCATCCTCACCGGCCACTCGGGAGCGCCCGAGCGGCCATCGGCCTCTTCGGTGAGCGGAAATCGCCCGATTTCCCCCTCTCCGAACGGCACCACCGGTTCGCTTCACCACGACCTGCAGCCAGCACCCTCCCCAAGGCGCTGGCTGTTCTTATTTCACCGAGCCCGATAGCCCGCGCGCTGCTTTGCTGCGCCCTACTTCCCGAAGTCCAGCCGCCCCTGCCGTGGCGGCACCGGTATTCGGACCTCGGGCTCTGCCGGTGGGGAACGGCTCGGCCCTGGCGACGACGGGTCTCTCCCACCCAGCGAATCGGATGACCTCCTCGCCGCCGCTCTCACGCCCTCCAGCACCTTCCGCGCTGTCTCCGGATCTGTGATCACGGAGATCATGTGCCTGCGCCCGCGGCAGCGCGGGCGCTTGAGAACATCTTCCGAAAACACCCGCTTCAGAAGATCTGCCCAGCGGATGTATCTCTGGTCCTTCGACCGCTCCTCCGCACTCTTCGAGCCGTCTTCATCGGCGACGTCCACATCCTTCGGCTCCTTCCGAACCACGGGACGCGGCACCACCAGATCACGCAATGATGAGGCCGGGGCCAGCACTCCCTGATACGTCAGCTGATGCTCGCGCGGATGCGGCGCGAGCGCCGCCAGTCGAGCCATGAACTGGTACGGCGTCATGACGAATCCCTTGGTCCCATTACGCCAGGCCTTGCGCAGCAGCCACGAGACCATCCCATCGGGACGGACCTCGAAGCGCTCGAGGCTGATGGCGGGCCTCGTTACATACCGGCAGAGCTTCTCCAGCTGCGCCCGCTGGCCCTTGCGGATCAGCGTCACCGCGTGCAACGAGAACCCACCTGCGTTCACCACCAACGGAGGCGGCACGTACTGACTCCCCCAACCCGACGACTGGAACGCCCTGGCAAGATCAGGGTCGATGAGGCGCTTCAGCGGGCGGCCTGCGGCCTCTCCCAACGGAATCAGCGACTTCACCGATGCCGCTTTTAGGCCTGGGAAGAAGGAACCCTGACGCGCATCCCCGAAGTCGAGCAGCGGTGACTCATCTGCGCCCCCGTCCGCGTACTCCCAAGGGGGGTCGTCCCCTTTGCGCAGGGGCAGACCGAGTGCGATTGCGTCGAGGGAATGGCTCTGGTACCTGGGACCCGGCGGGGCCAGAGGCTTCAGCCGAGGTGAGCCGAGGAGCCATGGTGGCACCTTGCCGCCTTGCAGCGAATGGGGCCACGTCGGATCTCGAGCCAAACGTCACAGGGGTCCGAGCGCGCGCCCGTGGACTTCGGGCGCTTTCCCAGGCCGTCAGGACCGGTGGTACGCTCCTTGCTCCACGCAGGGCTCCACCCTCCGCCGCTCAACACCATGCTCGCTCGCCTCATTTCCGCCGTTGCCGCCGCCGCTGCGGCATCCCTGTCCCAGGCCCAGGTCCCTTGCACGGGCTGGAGCCTCGACAACGAACTCCAGCCATTCGGCGCTCAGCTCACCGTCGGCCACAACGGACCGCTCGTTGCCGTCTACTCTGCGCTCAGTGCACCGATCTCGCTCGGTGCCGTGTCGATTCATCGCACACTGGAGGATGGAACCGGTGTGACGCTGGAAGGCCACTTCGCGCAGTCAGGGCTCGGATCCAGCGCGGCGGCATTCACGTTCGGCTGTGCGATCTCGAACGATGCCGCCGTGCTGCTGGCGCGCAAAAATCCCTGGTCCGTGAACGTCGAGCTGATCGAAATTCGACGCTCCGGTTCGGTCTGGTCCGCGCGGTCCTTCCAGGCGAGCGGCTTTTCCAGCGTACAGAAGTCGCGTCACTTCCACTCCGACGGGAACACGGCAGCGGTGGCGCTTCAGGGCACGACCCCCATGGGGAGCCGGATCCTCGTTGACATCGTGACCGTCGACCGTGCAACGGGCGAGTGGTACGTCGAGGACACCGTGGATGCGGGCCCAGCCGGGGCGTTGGGCGGCTACGCCATCGGAGACGTCACGGTGAGAGGGAATCGAATCACCCTTCGTCAGTTCAATTCGAGGCGTGCCACGGCGTGGGAGCGCGTCACGACTGGCCAATGGGAGGAGGTCGCGCTTCCGTCGGACGTCGTGGGCCCATCGGGTGATCTTTGGAAGATCGCCATGGAGGGCGAAGTGCTCGCGTCGCTCCACGGTCCGGCGATGACCCCACGTGTCGATGTTCGCGAGCGTGACGTCCAAGGCGGCTGGACGCTGATGAGTTCGTCTACGCTCAGCCTACCGATCACCAGTGGGCCGCTCCACTTCGCGCTGGCTGGAGAGCGGATCGCCTTCCAGCCAGAAGCCACTCGCGTCGAGGTCCTCCGCCGCGCCACCCCGACTACCCTCGTCACGGAGTCCATCGTCGACGGGGTCATGATGGCACTTCAGAAGGACGTCCTCGTGGCCTATTTGCCCACTGGCGCGGGCTTCATGAACGTCGTCCCGCTCGATGATCTGGCGACCGGCTTGCTGCCCTGCCTTACCGCCGGTCGCAACGTCTGCACTGGCCAGCGTGGAGGCGCTCTCCGCTTCCTCCCCGGTAGCAGCCCGAACGCCGCCGAGGTGCTTCTGACGGATGCACCCGCGAACTCAATGGCGGTCTTGTTCGGGCAAGGCGGCTTCTCGGAACCTGCGACGCCGACCCTGGGCGGACTCTGTCTCACATCTTCTCTTCGTGTGACGGCTCCGCCCATCCGAACGGCTGGCGACGGTAGCGGCATCTGGAGCCTCGATCCCGGGAATCTCTCAACCGCGTTCGGCACCACGTCGTACATCGGCCGGACGATCGCCCTGCAGTCACTGGTCCGTACTCCGGCAGGCGCAGCGTCCACGGATGCGATCTGGGTACAGCTCTGAGGCAACTGTATGGGCGGCATCGGCGTCCTTTGGCTCCCTCCGAACGACTGGACGCGGCACGGCATCATCCCGCAGCCCGCCCGCCTGCGGCGGGTAGCAGCCAGGCAAAAAACCACCACTCACAGCGCCTTGGACCGCGAGTGGTGGTTTTTTGCCTGGCTGCTACCCGCCGCGAAGAACGGATAGGAACTCCAAGCGGGGTGTCGACACGCTTACCGTCGTATTCTGAGGCCCGATTCTCCGCAACCCCTATCCTCACCGTCCACGCGGGAGCGCCCGAGCGGCCAGCGGCCTCTTCGCTGAGCCGAACTCGCCCGATTTCCCCCTCTCCGAACGGCACCACCGGTTCGCTTCACCACGACCTGCAGCCAGCACCCTCCCCAAGAGTGCTGGCTGATCCCATATCGCCGAGCCCGATAGCCCGCGCGCCGCTCTTCCGCAGCGTCCTACTTCCCGAAGTCCAACCGCGCCTGCCGAGGCGGCATCGGTATTCGGACCTCGGGCTCTGCCGGTGGGGAACGGCTCGGCCCTGGCGATGACGGGTCTCCCCCACCCAGCGAATCGGATGATCTCCTCGCTGCCGCTCTCACCCCCTCCAGCACCTTCCGCGCTGTCTCCGGATCTGTGATCACGGAGATCATGTGCCTGCGGCCCCGGCAGCGCGGGCGCTTGAGAACATCTTCCGAAAACACCCGCTTCAGAAGATCTGCCCAGCGACGGATAGGAACTCCAAGCGGTGTGTCGACACGCCAGTCGCCGTAGCCTGGGGCCCGATTCACCGCTACCCCCATCCTCACCGGCCACTCGGGAGCGCCCGAGCGGCCATCGGCCTCTTCGGTGAGCGGAAATCGCCCGATTTCCCCCTCTCCGAACGGCACCACCGGTTCGCTTCACCACGACCTGCAGCCAGCACCCTCCCCAAGGCGCTGGCTGTTCTTATTTCACCGAGCCCGATAGCCCGCGCGCTGCTTTGCTGCGCCCTACTTCCCGAAGTCCAGCCGCCCCTGCCGAGGCGGCATCGGTATTCGGACCTCGGGCTCTGCCGGTGGGGAACGGCTCGGCCCTGGCGATGACGGGTCTCCCCCACCGGGCGAATCGGATGACCTCCTCGCTGCCGCTCTCACCCCCTCCAGCACCTTCCGCGCTGTCTCCGGATCTGTGATCACGGAGATCATGTGCCTGCGCCCGCGGCAGCGCGGGCGCTTGAGAACATCTTCCGAAAACACCCGCTTCAGAAGATCTGCCCAGCGGATGTACCTCTGGTCCTTCGACGGCTCCCCCGCACTCTTCGAGCCGTCTTCATCGGCGACGTCCACATCCTTCTGCTCCTTCCGAACCACGGGACGCGGCACCACCAGATCACGCAATGATGAGGCCGGGGCCAGCACTCCCTGATACGTCAGCTGATGCTCGCGCGGATGCGGCGCGAGCGCCGCCAGTCGAGCCATGAACTGGTACGGCGTCATGACGAAGCCTTTGGTCCCATCACGCCAGGCCTTGCGTAGCAGCCATGAGACCATCCCATCAGGACGCACCTCGAAGCGCTCGAGGCTGATGGCGGGCCTCGTCACATAGCGGCAGAGCTTCTCCAGTTGCGCCCGCTGACCCTTCCGGATCAGCGCACGCAACGAGAACCCGTCAGCATTCACCACCAGTGGAGGCGGAACGTACTGACTCCCCCAACCCGACGACTGGAACGCAAGGCCGAGATCAGGGTCGATGAGGCGCTTCAGCGGCTGCCCAGCACCAGGACCGAAAGGCACCAGTGACTTCACCGAAGCAGCCTTCAGGGCCGGAAAGTACGCATCATCACGCGCGACGCCAAAGTCGAGAAGCGGCTGCTCATCAGCGCCCGCGTCCGCGTACTCCCAAGGGGGGTCGTCGCCTTTGCGTAGGGGCAGACCGAGTGCGATCGGGTCGAGGGAGTAGCGCTTCAGCGCACGACGGATGCGCGCGATCGCGTCGCCGTGCACACGCTCGACCTCCGCCGACGTCAGAGGGTCCGCGGGCAGAAAGACGGGAGACTCGAAAGCGCTGCGCGTGACGTACACACCGTCCAGGTAGAGGGAGTGGAAGTGAACATATAATCCCAACGAAGATTCAAAACGCTGCGTCGAATTCACGGCGCCAACGTCGAGCCGGACCGGGGATTCAGGAATGGAAGGTGCGGCTTCCTCTGGGTCAACCTCTGCGTCGCCTTGCACTTGTTGCTGCTGACGATCCAGGGTCACTTGTCCGCGGCGTTTGTAGGAGGCAGAGACCGCGCGAATGTGTGCCCGCGTGACCTCTCGGCAGAGCTCCGCGTTCATCGCCATCGCCAGGCGTAGCGGCCTGGGGACCGTGAGTACCCACTGGCGCACATCGACATCGGGGAAGACCCTGTCGACGAGGTGCGCGGCCGTCTGCGCCATCTGGCGCCCGCCGCAGGAGGAACAGAACGTTCGACCCTTACAGGAAAACGGCACCACCGTGTCCGTTGCGCAGGAGGGGCAACGAAGGCGGCTGAAGCCGAACGCTGGATCGCCGCATTCGAGTAGAGCCTCGAATTCCTGGATGACGTACTTCGGCAGGGAACGACCGCCGTGCGCGTCCTCGAACTCCGCGAGGAAACCGGGAAGGTGGGCCCGGACGAAATTCTGGAGCGGCGAGCGGCCCCCCGTGCCCCTGAAGATGTCCGGTGGATCGTCCATTCCAGAGGAACGGACCGGTCGAGCTCGAAGCGGGTTGCGCGCAAGGCGCCATGGCCACGCTACGCCTCCGAGACGTTGCTCGAGCCGCTGGAATCGCTCCGGATAGATCCGACCCGGGATCTAGTGAATCGGCTTTGTGGCGGAAAGCAGCCTGGCAAGAAACCATCGCTTCCAAGTGGTGGTTTCTTGCCAGGCTGCTTTCCGCCACAAAGCCGATTCACCCGCCGGACTTCCACGCCCGGCGGTCGTCCTCCCGCTTATCCCCGTAGGAGGGATCCGGGCTGGCCACTCCAATCCATCTGCAGTCCGCGTTGCGTGAGCAGCGGCCAAGGACTGCATGGGATCAGGCGTGTCCCGGACGTCCCGGATCCAGCGACGCCGAGAGCCGAGAGCTCCGGCCTTCCATGGTTGCACATCCTTGCAACTTTGCGGATCCGTACTCTTCGCGCACTGGCTGGAGATCGCCCAGCGGTCCGTCGTTCCCCGTTGAAGTACGCCTCGCCCATGAAGAATGCCCCCGACTCGTCCGAAGCAGCCTGCCGACGCCACGCCATCGCCGACCGACTCGGTGTCTTCGCCGCATCCGCCTGCGCCGTGCACTGTCTTGCGGCGCCTGTAGTGCTCGCACTCGCGCCGCTGGCCGGGAGCATCTGGGCGTCGCGAGGAACGCACTGGGTCTTCGCCGCGGTGTCGATCCCGGCCGCATTGACCCTCCTACGCCGCAGGCTCCACGGTCGGAATCGCCGCGGCACGATGACGCTCGCCTTGGCGGGCTCCGCGTTGATCTTGCTCGGTCTCGCTGCGCCCGGGGCGAAGTGGTCCCAGGGTCGAGGTGTCGAGATGCCGATCCCCTCGGTCTGGGCCTCGCAGTTGGAGACCCCATCCTCCCACGACTGCCAGCACGAGTGCTGCGCGTCGGTTCACTCGGAGGGCAGTGATCCAGCGACCTTGTTCATTCCACTGGCGAGCCTTGTGACCATGCTGGGAGGTGGGCTCCTGGTAGCCGCCCATGCCATGGCGCTGCTGGCGGGCAGGCGTTGCTGAGCCTCGGGTCCCTGGAACGCTGACTTCAGGCTGCGGGAGCCGCAACGGGAGTCCGAGGGGCGACTCGGCCGGGTACTGCCGGACAAACTCGATTCGCGTGAGGGGCGGCCGCGGTTCGTCACGCTGAAAGGGTGACGGGCGCCCGAGTGCCCGCTGTCGTTCTCTTACCGCAGCCCTCCATGTCGTACTTCAACCCTCGATTCCCCTCGCGGCCGTGTTCCTCGCGTCCGCGACGGCTCGCCTCAGCACGATTCACCTTACTCTTCCTGGTCATGGGTTCCCTCGGGTCCTCCGGGGCACTCGCTCAGTCCGGGCCACTAGCGCCCTTCGCCGGACCCCTGTTCGAGGGCTTCGAGACCCAGCACACGCAGGCGGGCGGACAGCACCCGGCGAGCGGTGCCCCAGCGCTGATAGGTGGACTCTTCTCGGGGGCTGCCAGCTTGAGCGCCACGAGCACGCCCTTTCTGATTCAGCTTCACGGAGGGAGCCAGGCATCGTGTGGTTCCGTGCATCGAACGGGAGGATTTCAACTCGGGGCGTTTCTGTGCGAGTTCAGCATTCTCTTCGATGCGGACCAGGTGGCCTTTGGCGGCTACTTCGCGAGCGATACGATCGACCCTATGAACCTGGCGACCAGGAGCTGGCAGCTAGACTTCGTCGATGGAATCGGCAACCCGATCGGTGGAGCGACGCTCATCCTCAACGCGCCGTGCGGCGACTACCAGTGGGCTGGCTGGGCGCTTCCCCCTGGGACGCGCGGGATCGACTTCACGCCGAGCGTTGCGTTCAGAACGCTTCTCATGGATGACCTGGTGGCCTCGCCCGTGGCTCCGATCGGCGAGGTGAGCTGCATGGCGGCAGAGACCAGCGTCGAAGAGCGTGCCCAGTGCCGAGCGAGCGGTTCGGTGACTGTGGCGGCCAACACCCTCACCCTGCACGCGGAGCGCGTGCCGACTTCGACGTTCGGCTTCTTCCTGGCGAGCCGGACGTCCGGCTTCGTCGTCGGTCCTGCGGGGAGCGCTGGCAACCTCTGTCTCGGTGGGAGCATCGGGCGCTATGTCGGTCCCGGGCAGATCCAGAACTCAGGGTCCACGGGTTCGTTCTCGCTCCCGATCGACCTCCAGGCCATTCCCCAGCCGGCGGGCGCCGCGGCCGTCGTCGCCGGCGAGCGCTGGTACTTCCAGGCCTGGTTCAGGGACGTTACGACCGGAGGGACTCCGATGCCGACGTCCAACTTCACGGCAGCGCTCGCGGTCGACTTCGAGTGAGGGCCGGCCGGCCGGCTGGGTGGATGGGTGGATGGGTGGTCTGTACCAGCGCGAGAAAGGTAAAGTTCTGGTGCAACGCATGGGGATGGAAGGCGCTTCCTGAGGTGTACCTTCCAGCACGCCAAAGCTCTGACCCTTCAGAACCGATGACTACTTTCTTCATGCGATCCGTCTCCCCCCTCGCTCTGGCCGTGGGCCTCGCCAGCGCCTCTTTCGCGGACGTCAGGCTTTCAGCCTCAGGGACGGTTGACATCCTCTCCGGCACGCTGACAGGCGCTTACTCGTCGGTCGCTTTGGGTGACACGGGTGAGGTGTCGCTGCTGATTTCGGATATCGGCGTTCAGGGTAGCGCTCCCACCTCTCTCGTCTACGACATCCTGCCCGCCGGGTCGACCTTCACGGTCAACGGGACGAACCCGACCACCGTCGCTAGCGGTACGCTCGAGATCTTTCCCGGCAATGGAGCCGTCGGCGTCATCAACTGTGAGTGCACGCTTGCAACCGGCGAAGGATTCACGCTGGCGCTGATCGACAAGGGACTCTCCGGGCAAGGGGTCATCGACACGAACGTCCTGACGGACTTGCCGGGAACGATCTCCACGGCCGATCTCACGAACTGGGCGTACCAGGTGACGACCGGTGGGGGCGCGCTCTTCTCGATGCTGTCCCTTCCCGGAGTGTCGATCGCCGATGCGGACCTCCTGGGTACCACCTACTGCATTGGAAGTCCGAACTCGACGGGGCTTCCGGGGGTTCTCCAGGTGGACGGATCGGCGACTGCCGCGGACAACCAGGTCGAGCTGACGGCCATCGATCTTCCCATGGGGCAGTTCGGCTACTTCCTGAATTCACCCAACCAGGGCTTCGTTGCGACGCCCGGGGGATCCCAGGGGAATCTCTGCCTCGGCGCCTCGATCGGCCGCTACGCCCAGAACGTCGTGAACACAGGTACGCTCGGCGCGGCGACCCTGCAGCTCGACCTCGCGAACACCCCGACACCGGGCGGAGGCACCGCGATCCTCGCCGGCCAGACCTGGCACTTTCAGTTCTGGCACCGGGACTTCGGAGCTGTGCCGACGTCCAACTTCACGAGCGCAGTCCGCGTGGAGTTTGAGTAGCGCGACTCCGTGATCCGGTCCGGCGTGATCTGAAGCGACTGCGCTGGCTCAAACGGCTTTGCGGCGGAATGCAGCCTGGCAAGAAACCACCACTTGGATGGGATGGAACCGAGCCCCCCCCCCGGGGGGCTCGGTTCCATCCCATCCAAGTGGTGGTTTCTTGCCAGGCTGCATTCCGCCGCAAAGCCGTTTCTCACGTTACAGGATCAATCCAAGACCACCCGCACCGTCTCACCCGCCTTGAGAATCGCTTCGAAGGGGAGGTTCAAGAGCGGCTCGTCGTTCCGGCCCTCGACGTAGAGGCGCAGGTTCCGGGCGGACACCGGGACGAGGTGGAACGTCACGTCGAGGTAGGGGGACTCGTCGCTCGGCCTTGACTCGAAGTGCATGTGGCGGCCCGCGTTCACGGGTTCGCGGGGTCGGCCGTCGGGGCCGTCGGTGAGGAGGAACTGCCAGGCGCGGTTCAGCTTGTTGAAGTACTGCTCTCCCACGCTGCAAATCACGGTGCAGGCTTCGACTTCGAAGTCGAACTTGCTGAGGCCTGGTGGTACATCCACCGTACCGTCGACCTGGCATTCGACGTTCGGGTCCCCCGGCAGGGTCGGCTCGACCACGACGTGATAGCCGTCCGCGGCCGGAACGACGAGTCTTGCGGGCCGGCCGTCACGATGATCGAAGTGGTCGTAGAACCTGCGGTCGCCCTGGATGAAGGTGACGGCGAATCCGTTCTGAGGCTCGGCTCCGTTGACCTTCAGCGTCACTTCCACCTCGCCGTAGGGGGGGAGCTCCGGATCGAACTCGACCGCCGTCTCTTTACCTGGCTGGATCTCGATGATCCGATGGAACCGCTCCGTGCTGAGTCCGTCGGGGACGCGCGTCGCGGCGAGGAAATACGATCCGGGGAGCAGCCGCGAAGCGCCGAACTTCCCGAGGGCGTCCACCTTCAATGGCTCGCCCGGGAGGCCTTCCATGCCGAGGACGAGGGACGTGGCGAGCGCCGGATGGGGGAGCACCACGCGGCCGCTCAGGGAGCCCAGGGCGACACGCTCCAATTCACCCACCTCGACCTCTCCCTCCAGCCTGAAGACAAAGGGTCGGGACAGCGCCGCTTGGCCGTCGGGAAGTCGAACCAGAACGCGACCGAGCGCGCGCTCGGCGTGGGCATACGTATAGCGTCGGTCGCCATCGGTGTGGATGAGGTGTCGAGACCTCACGGCCAGAACGGGCCGGGGCGTCAACCACGCCGTGAGGGACGCGCCGTTCCGGACCGACTCGGGCGGAGCGACCCACTCGCGGACCATGCGCCCTTCCCCATCCCCATGGGCCTCCAGCCGTTCGAGAATCTGGACCTCGATCGTCGTGACGTCGGGCAGCGGGAGGGACTCCGCAACGGTGCCGGTGATCACCGCCCGTCCGCGCGACCTCAGCGCGATGACCTCGATGCTTCCGAGCTCAGCCGCGGCCCCGGGCGCGACGGTTCGATCTTGATGGCCGGGCGCACTCACGGTCAGCCAGTCGTGCTCCGTGGACGCCAAGACGTCGAGTCTGCCGTCAGCCTCGGACTCATCCCCGCTGGAACCGGGCGCGTGGGCCCAGCGCCACGCGCCCGCCGTGAGGTCGGCCAGCGGGCTATCCTCTCGCAGGTCCGTCTTGATCTTGGCTCCCTCGATCGGAGCTCCCGATCCCTGGCTCACCACCTGTAACCTGTGAAGCGAACCAGCCGGGTGCAGGACGAAGTGAGCCGTGGATCCATCTACACAGCGCTGCGCCTTGCTCTCGCGGAAGCCAGGTGCGGATGCGCTGAGATAGAGCTCTCCGTCTCCCGGGAACTCGATCACGAACGTGCCATCTTCAGCCACATCGCCGGAGAGGTCTCGGTGGGAAACGGTCGCGCCTGGCACGGGTGCGCCGCCTTGGTCTACTACCTCGCCGACGACGCGAATCAGCATCGCTCGCTCCATGATGATCGGGTCCAGTTGCAGGGTCTCGCCCTCTTTCAACGCCACTTCCGTCCCGAACTCCACGAAGCCCGCGGCCCGTGCTCGGAGGTAGTTGTCGCCGAGGTCCAGCCCCGCAGCGCGGAATCGACCGTTCGAGTCGGTCTCGGCGCTGAAGTACCAGGGGTTGCCGGTGATTTTCGCTCCGACGATGGGCTCACCGTGCTCGTCCACGACCTGGCCCGTCGCCACACCGGCTGCGGCCACAACGAGGTCGCCTACATCGACGCGCTCCAGCTCGAGCGGCGGGAACTGGCAGCTCGAGAAACGGCCGAAGGCGACGCTGACAAAGCCGTGGTGGTCTTTGGGCTGAACGACGAGGCTGACACGCCTGTGAGGCTCCGCGGGGCACGGGCATTCGAAGCTTCCATCGGGTCGGGTGACCGTGGCTCGATCCCAGCGCTGCTGGCAGCTGAGTTCGACCACGGCCCCTTCGACCGGATGCCCTTGCGAGTCCACGACCCTGCCGCTCGCGACGGCGAACTCGACCGACTCCTCGACCGCTTCCGAAGCGGCCAAAGCCGTCGAACTCTCCGCATGGGGCAGGGGCGCCTCGCGGCGCTGGGTGCTGCTCTCCTGCGGCATGTCGTGGAGCGAGACGGCGGCTGGGTCGGGCGAATCGCCTGGATTCTGCGCGACGAGTTCCGTCGGCTGCTCCTCTCTCGGCAGCTGTTCGTCGCTGCCCGTCAGCAGGTTCGGGATTAACATGAGCCCTGCGAGGAGCGCGGCGGCGACGGCGACGATGATGGCGGTCGATCCCTTGTGAGTCATCCAAAAGGCTCCCGTGCTGACGTAGGTTGAAGTGCCGCCCACTGCCGCGCTCCCTGCGGCCGCGGCTGCGGGGGACGCGGTCTCTGCCGCTGAAGACGCGAGCGCCGCCAGTGGAGCCATTCCGAGCAGCCCGGCGCCACCCTCCTCCCGCTCCAGCGAGTCCCGAAGAAGCTCCAGCCCGCGCCTGGTTCTCCAGCGTACCGTGTCTTCCCGCTCGCACTGTCGCGCCGCGAGCTCCTGCGTCGAAAGAGACTGCTGGAAGCGAAGCATGATCGTGGAACGATACGGCTCGTCGAGCGCGGCGAGGTGCCTCCATAGGAGCTGCTGGCGCTCCCCGAGCGCCAGCAGCTCCTCGGTCGAGGGCAGTGCTTCGCTCTTCGCGCCCGCTGCCTCGTGAAATCTGCGACGTCTGGCGCTTCGGAGCGCATGCAGGACGATGCCGCGTAGGGAGCGATTCAGCTGCCCTCGGCTAGGACGTGCCTCGGGCCCGCGCGCGTCGAGTCGCCGCTGTGCTGCCAGCCAGGCCTCCTGAACGGCGTCGTCCGCCAGCGCGGGGTCGCGAACCAGCCGGTGGGCCAGGCGAGAAAGCCACTCCATGTCGGAATGCAGCTCCTCGTGAGCCAAGGTGTAGCGGTCGGTATTCATCCACATGAATGATCCCGGCCCGCGTCCGGCCGCGAGAAACATCTTGGGAAAAGAGGGTCTTCGACGGAATCAGCCAATCGCGACAGGCATCTCAGAAGAACGCCCAGACCTCAAGGGAACTGACCGGGGGATCGCAGGCATCCGCCGAGCTGCAGCCGTGCCTGAAGGCGACGAAAGGTACGCCGCCGCTGATGGCGAGGCTGATGTAGTCGTCCTCGGCCTGCACGCCCTCGCCGGGGGAGAAGCCCAGGACGCCTACGGGGACCCAGTCGTTCAGGTCGGCGTCGTAGCGGCGAACGCAGGCTTTCTTGCCGTGCGCTCCCGCGCGGTAGGCCACGTAGGGGGTGTCGTTCTCGTCCAGCTCGAAGGCGCAGATCTCGCGGTAGCCAGCTTCGTCGCTCACCATCACGTGGTCCTCGACGCCGCAGGGTGGCCCGACCTGCTCGAACCTCTGGCCAGAGTCATCGAGGCGAAAGACGTGGACACCCATCGTTCCGATGCCGCGTGAGTCCTGGGCGTAGCTGAACGTCGCCAGGTATGGACGGTCTGCGCGGTCGAGCCTCAGGTTCATCCCTGCGCCCCAGACCTCCACGCCCAGTCCTACCGAGTCGACGAGGGCCCAGGTCTCGCTGGTCGCATCGAAGCGAGCCACTGCGGCGCGTGAGACCTCCTTGTCGTCCACTTCGAGGATCTGTTCCCACGCCGCCCAAACCTCGTCGGTCGAAGAGATCTCCAGACTCGTCGTCCACGCGCGCAGTCCATTCTCCGGGACGAGATCGCGGCTGAATCCCGCCGGCCCGAGGTATCTGGGCTCGCCCGTGATGGCGTCCACGCACTGGACCGTGACGTCGCCCGGGACCGGGGTCCCGCCGTCTGGGCCGTCCTGGTAGCTGATGAGCACATGCCCGTGGGAGTCGACCTCGACGTCGGGAATGTGCGATTGGCCAGGGCTGAGTGGAAGAGTTCCCAAGCGGGTCCAGAGATTCGCGCCGGGCAGGAACTGGCGAAGGTTGAGTCCGTTGCCACCATCGATGGGATTGAGGCCGTACTCGTAGCTGGCGCGGTAGAGGGTCTGGTTCGGACCCACCGCCAGGTGAGCCCACCAATCCTGGTGGTCGCTGCACTGCCCTGGGCCGCCGAGGTAGACCCACTCCAGGCCCGAGGGAGCCAGGACGGCGGCGCTGCCGCGACACTCGAGCCCGGCGTCTTGGAAAGTGAGGAAGGGGGTCGTCCCGAAGATCTCGATCTTCGGGGTCATCGTCCTGCCCGCGGTTTCAAGGGGGGGCCCGACCCTGTGCCACTGCCCGGCTGGATCCCACAGTTCGGGATCGATGGGCCGTGCGGACACCTGGCCGTGAACCGGTGCCGCTCCCGCCGCAAGGGCGATCGTGGAGCAGAGAATGACTGCGTAGGGGGACATGGCCGCGGGCCTCTCAGGAGAAGTGGAGCGAGCTGGGCGTGCCGACCACGGGAGCGCTCGCCAGTGCGGGTCGCGCTCCAGGGCATTGGAAGCACGCCCTACTCTACGGTCGTGGACCTTCTTTTTGTGCCCAACCTCGATCTCTGAACTGATCCTATCGACGGATGATGTCTCCGCTGCGCGAGGGGTGCAGGGCGCCGCGCCTCCCTCACGAAGGAAAGACGGGATCAAGTGCGAAGCGTTCCGGCGAGAGGATGGGCTGATCGTGCGCTCTTCGCCGCGAGCGAGTACGCCGTTCAAGGAATAGCTCAATCCGATGCGATCGTCATACGGTGACGTTTGTCTCCACTGACATCTCCACTGGTGACGGGTACGCGGCTCTCGCCGCGCCCAATTATCGAGGGGCTAATCGCGAAGATGCATTCGCACGGCATGCCCCCAACTCCTATCCCTTGACAACCCATGCAACCGATCTGCCTCCTACTGATCGCAACTCCCCTGGCGCAAACGGATAGGAACTCCAAGCGGTGTGTCGACACGCCAGTCGCCGTAGCCTGGGGCCCGATTCACCGCTACCCCCATCCTCACCGGCCACTCGGGAGCGCCCGAGCGGCCATCGGCCTCTTCGGTGAGCGGAAATCGCCCGATTTCCCCCTCTCCGAACGGCACCACCGGTTCGCTTCACCACGACCTGCAGCCAGCACCCTCCCCAAGGCGCTGGCTGTTCTTATTTCACCGAGCCCGATAGCCCGCGCGCTGCTTTGCTGCGCCCTACTTCCCGAAGTCCAGCCGCCCCTGCCGAGGCGGCATCGGTATTCGGACCTCGGGCTCTGCCGGTGGGGAACGGCTCGGCCCTGGCGATGACGGGTCTCCCCCACCGGGCGAATCGGATGACCTCCTCGCTGCCGCTCTCACCCCCTCCAGCACCTTCCGCGCTGTCTCCGGATCTGTGATCACGGAGATCATGTGCCGACGCCCGCGGCAGCGCGGCGCTTGAGAACATCTTCCGAAAACACCCGCTTCAGAAGATCTGCCCAGCGGATGGTCCTCTGGTCCTTCGACGGCTCCCCCGCACTCTTCGAGCCGTCTTCATCGGCGACGTCCACATCCTTCGGCTCCTTCCGAACCACGGGACGCGGCACCACTTGATCACGCAATGATGAGGCCGGGGCCAGCACTCCCTGATACGTCAGCTGATGCTCGCGCGGATGCGGCGCGAGCGCCGCCAGTCGAGCCATGAACTGGTACGGCGTCATGACGAAGCCTTTGGTCCCATCACGCCAGGCCTTGCGTAGCAGCCATGAGACCATCCCATCAGGACGCACCTCGAAGCGCTCGAGGCTGATGGCGGGCCTCGTCACATAGCGGCAGAGCTTCTCCAGTTGCGCCCGCTGACCCTTCCGGATCAGCGTCGCCGCATGCAACGAGAACCCGTCAGCATTCACCACCAGTGGAGGCGGCACGTACTGACTCCCCCAACCCGACGACTGGAACGCAAGGCCGAGATCAGGGTCGATGAGGCGCTTCAGCGGCTGCCCAGCACCCGGGCCGAAGGGCACCAGCGACTTCACCGAAGCAGCCTTCAGGGCCGGAAAGAACGCATCATCACGCGCGTCGCCAAAATCGAGGAGCGGCTGCTCATCAGCGCCCGCGTCCGCGTACTCCCAAGGGGGGTCGTCGCCTTTGCGTAGTGGCAGACCGAGTGCGATCGGGTCGAGGGAGTAGCGCTTCAGCACCCGACGGATGCGCTCGATCGCGTCGCCGTGCACACGCTCGACCTCCGCCGACGTCAGAGGGTCCGCGGGCAGAAAGACGGGAGACTCGAAAGCGCTGCGCGTGACGTACACACCGTCCAGGTAGAGGGAGTGGAAGTGAACATTTAATCCCAGATGCGGCTGAACGCGTCGAGGTCGTCGTTGATGATCGCCTCGCGGCTGATCGCGATGACCTTGCCGTACTTGAGCAGCTTGTAGGTGTCGCCCGTGTCGTCGATCGTCGCGCGGGAGTACTCCGCGCCCTCCTTGACCTCGTCGAGGTCGGAGGCCGGCCCGAGCTTCGTCACGCTGACGGGCTTGAAGTCCGCGACCGCGCGCATCCGAACCAGCGGCTCGAACGCCCGCGGGGCCTCGCGGTAGCTGTCCTGCAGGGTGCGGCCCGCGACATTCGCCAGGATGTGGGAGAAGTCGCTCGAGACGTGCATCCCGCCGATGCGCTGGCCAAGGATGAGCCCGGCGCGGACCATCTTGTTCCCCACTTCGGGCAGCTTCTCGCCGATGCGGCTGACGTAGCGCACGCCGAGATCGAGGAGCGAGTCGCCGCCGAACTGGCGGGCGTCGTCGCCCTCCTCGAGTTTGTACCTGCGCGGGTCGTGGCGGTTCAGAAGGGCCCGCGCCATGGCCCCCTTGACCTTGTCCCGCTCCTCGGTCTCGACGCCAACGGTGGAGTGGATCTCCTCACCGCGGTTCTCGTCGAACCACTCGTCGATGATGGCCTCGCGCGCCTCGAGGACGCTCTTGCCCTCCTTGATGAGCCGCTCCGCGACCGACTCCTTCAGGCCGGCGCGCTTGACGTGCATGCGGATCTCGGAAGCCCGGGCGCGCTCCTCACGGGCTCCGGCTGCCTTCGCCGCCGCCTCCTCCCGAGACGTAGAAGGCTCCGGCTGGTTCCGGGTCTCCCCCGCCTCAGGGGTCGTGCCGTCGTCGCCGTGGCTGCCTTCGGGCTCGGAGCCCTCGTCGGTCTTCCGCTTAGAGGTGGTCGCCTTGGGCGCCTTCACCTTGGTTCCAGTCGTGCCACTCATGATGGTTTCGGTGTTGGTCCGAACGACGCACTCCGCGCCCCTCGGTTGGTTTCGGGTGTGCGAGTCGTTGTCCGCCGGGATGGACACCAGGGAGAGCTCGTAGGGCTCCCAGTCGGTCGCCGTCCGCTGATCGATCTCGCCGTCGCGCTCGACCAGGAGGTGCTCGTAGGTCTGGTAGCCGAGGGAAACGCTGCAGAGCTCGCCGCGGGCCATGCGCTCGGTGAGCTCGAGAGCACGCTCGGTCTGGTGCATCTGTACGCGGCCAATCATCTTCCCGTCCTCGACGCGGACGGATCCGGCGACGATGGAGCCGATGACCTTCTCGACGGTCCAGGAGTCGTGGTCCTGCAGGAACGGAGCGCGGCCGGTGTTCAGGCGCTCGAGACGAACGTGTGCAGGGTCGAGGGAGAGGAGCTCGTCGTAGTAGCCCCCGAAGCGCCAGCTGTACCGGCGCACGGCCGCCCCGGTCGAGAAGACGATCTCGAACGTGCGGTCGACCTCGTTGTAGGAGGCCGGGACGACGCGCATCTCGATGGATGCGACGTCGACCCGATCTTTGACGATTGCTTCACTCATCTCTCAAACCGCCCGCCCCTCCGTGAGGCCCGCGGTCCGAGGTGAAGCAAAGACGATCCGCCAGGGCAGCACCACATGCCGGGACCCTGCTAGAGCCATGCCAGCGACCATATTCCTCCCTCCGCGGGGAGCGACAGGATTTGCATTCAGCCCGCTGCCCCCTTCATCAGGCTCAAAGAGAGACCCGAACATTTCACTAACTCAGGAATGGGATTGAGAATGGACCAAAGCCGTTGTACATAATTGTCAACAGGCCACATCCCGCCCCTGCCGATGAACCACCCATGAACCAGACCTTTGGACAACTTCTCCGAGAGAATCGCAAGAGCCTCGGGCTGACGCTCCGAGCCTTTGCGGAATCTTGCCAGCTAGACCCCGGCTACCTCTCCCGGCTTGAGAGGGGCGTCATCCCACCGCCCACACAGGCAGACCGCCTGGACCAGCTCGCTACCGCAGTGGGGCTTCCTCAGGGATCTGCAGAGAGAACGGCGTTTTGCGATGCAGCGGCAATCGGATCAGGGCGGTTGCCTCAGGACCTGGTATCGGACGAACAGCTCATGAGTAAGCTGCCGGTGCTCTTTCGCACAGCAAGAGGTGAGACGCCTTCGCGGGAAGAGCTTGAAGCTCTTGCAGAGTTCCTTCGCGACAAGTGATGAACTATCGACGCCGTACCTACGACGAGCTGCGAGTCGCGGCGACGAGCTTTCTTGCGCAACACCATCCGCATGGGGCGCCCCCGATCCCAATCGAGGAGATCGTCGAGTTGAAGCTGAACTTGGACATCGCGCCGATCCCAGGCTTGAAGGACGCGATGGGTAGTGAGGCCAACGGGTATCTCTCGATGGCCTGCGACACAATCTACGTGGACCAGTTCATCGCTGAGAATCGGGAGAATCGATTCCGCTTCACGCTGGCATACGAAGTGGCTCGTTGGCACCTCCAGATTGACCTGCTCAGATCCTGCGTCGCACGAAACCTTGACGAGTACCAAGAATGGCACGAGAAGCTTCCGGATCGAGTGCGCGAAGACTCGAAGTTTGAGGCGTATGACTTCGCGGGACTCGTTCTGGTCCCTACGAAGCACTTGGTTCGTTCCGCCGATCTCGCCTTTGAGCGTGCTGCACAAGGATTCAGGAACGCAAACAGGGACCCCGACGAGGCTCTCGCCACGATCTGGGGTCACGTTGCGAAGCACCTTGCCGACGATGTCTTCCAGGTCTCAGACCAGGTGGTCCTCAAGCGCCTGAGGAGGGAAAGGATACTGCCGGCCGGCGTTGACCTTTAGAGCTGCTTGACGGAAGCGGATTCGACTGGTTGACCATCGGGCATCCTCCACACCTTAGCTTGGGCCGGATCCGACTCGACTACGGATAGGAACTCCAAGCGGTGTGTCGACACGCCAGTCGCCGTAGCCTGGGGCCCGATTCACCGCTACCCCCATCCTCACCGGCCACTCGGGAGCGCCCGAGCGGCCATCGGCCTCTTCGGTGAGCGGAAATCGCCCGATTTCCCCCTCTCCGAACGGCACCACCGGTTCGCTTCACCACGACCTGCAGCCAGCACCCTCCCCAAGGCGCTGGCTGTTCTTATTTCACCGAGCCCGATAGCCCGCGCGCTGCTTTGCTGCGCCCTACTTCCCGAAGTCCAGCCGCCCCTGCCGAGGCGGCATCGGTATTCGGACCTCGGGCTCTGCCGGTGGGGAACGGCTCGGCCCTGGCGATGACGGGTCTCCCCCACCGGGCGAATCGGATGACCTCCTCGCTGCCGCTCTCACCCCCTCCAGCACCTTCCGCGCTGTCTCCGGATCTGTGATCACGGAGATCATGTGCCGACGCCCGCGGCAGCGCGGGCGCTTGAGAACATCTTCCGAAAACACCCGCTTCAGAAGATCTGCCCAGCGGATGTACCTCTGGTCCTTCGACGGCTCCCCCGCACTCTTCGAGCCGTCTTCATCGGCGACGTCCACATCCTTCGGCTCCTTCCGAACCACGGGACGCGGCACCACTTGATCACGCAATGATGAGGCCGGGGCCAGCACTCCCTGATACGTCAGCTGATGCTCGCGCGGATGCGGCGCGAGCGCCGCCAGTCGAGCCATGAACTGGTACGGCGTCATGACGAAGCCTTTGGTCCCATCACGCCAGGCCTTGCGTAGCAGCCATGAGACCATCCCATCAGGACGCACCTCGAAGCGCTCGAGGCTGATGGCGGGCCTCGTCACATAGCGGCAGAGCTTCTCCAGTTGCGCCCGCTGACCCTTCCGGATCAGCGTCGCCGCATGCAACGAGAACCCGTCAGCATTCACCACCAGTGGAGGCGGCACGTACTGACTCCCCCAACCCGACGACTGGAACGCCCTGGCAAGATCAGGGTCGATGAGGCGCTTCAGCGGCTGCCCAGCACCAGGACCGAAAGGCACCAGTGACTTCACCGAAGCAGCCTTCAGGGCCGGAAAGAACGCATCATCACGCGCGTCGCCAAAATCGAGGAGCGGCTGCTCATCAGCGCCCGCGTCCGCGTACTCCCAAGGGGTTCGTCGCCTTTGCGTAGTGGCAGACCGAGTGCGATCGGGTCGAGGGAGTAGCGCTTCAGCACCCGCCGGATGCGCTCGATCGCGTCACCGTGTACACGCTCGACCTCCGCCGACGTCAGAGGGTCCGCGGGCAGAAAGACGGGAGACTCGAAAGCGCTGCGCGTGACGTACACACCGTCCAGGTAGAGGGAGTGGAAGTGAACATTTAATCCCAACGGAGATTCAAAACGCTGCGTCGAATTCACGGCGCCAACGTCGAGCCGGACCGGGGATAACGCGGCCTCATCGTGCTTCCATCGAACAGGGAAGCGCTGAATCCCACCGCTCTGGAAGACGGCGGCGCCGTGCTTCTGGACGATTAGCTGGAAGTAGTCGCGCCAGAGCAGCTCGAACGTCATCCAGTACGTGGACTCGTTCGCGCCCTCGCTCTCCTCATAGGCGGCGACGGCGGCCTGGACCATTCGGCACGAGACGCAACCGAGCGCCAGCCACGGCGAGAGCTTCGAGGAGTCGTTCAGCGCGACGAGGCCGTTGCGGGTCTCCTTGTAGGTGGCGAGGTGCCCGCCGTCGACGAAAGCCTTGAGTCGGGATTGGCCGGCGGACTCGCCACCTCGGAAGCGCATGACGGCCCGCGGGTCGTCGGTGGGATCCTCGAGTCCCAGGTCGGCGAGGGTCGGGATGGGCTCCGGGTCGAGTGTGGGTCTCCCTGGTAAGCGAGCGGGCGCTTCTAGCGGTTTGGCGATGGTGCCCTCGCGCTCGACGATCTTCCGGAAGGAGGAGAAGACCTCGGGTACTTCCTCCAGCGGGAAGGGATACGCGTCGTGCAGGGTCCGATCGTGGTGCTCCTGCAGAGTCACGCCGATCTCCTCCAGGCCGAGCTTCACGCTGGCCTCGACGAGGTGTTCCTCGGTCCCCACGAGCCCGTGCAGGTGGAGCGCGCTCCAGCCGTTGGCGCGCGCGAGCTCGACTAGCAGGCGAGCCGGCGATCCGCGTCGGACGATCAGATCCGACCCGAGCCGTCGGAGGCTCGCCCTCAGCTCGTCCAGCGCTTCCAGGAGAAACCGTGCACGGAACGCACCCGTGCGTGGGCATCCGAGCCGCGGCGTCCACCCGAACTCCCGCTCGTCGAAGCAGTAGACGCCGACGAGGGACGTCTCGGCCCGTCGCGCCTCTGCCGCAGCCGCCAGGAGGGCAGGATGGTCCGAGACTCGCAGGTCCTGCCTGAACCACACCGCGACCGGGCCGGAGCCATTCTCGTTCATGAGGGGACGTTCGTGGCGATTGTCGGTTCGGACGCGGGCCTCGTCAGGATTTCGTGTGATGCGAGGACCAGAGTTCAGTGCGCTTGGCCGACAATGACCGCATGCGCTACTTGATTCCTCGCATCTTGCTCGCCTCGGCGGCAGCTCTCTCCCCGAGCTGTTCTTCCGATTCCGACGTGCCCTACGATCCCTCGCCGACGCCCTTTACCTTCTACTACTGCTCCAACCGGACCGGGAACTTCGAGATCTACCTGAGCACTGACGGGGTGAGCGAGCAGCTCACGAACGATCCCCTGGTGGATTCCTGGTGGCCGCGCGCGTCCCCGGACTCGAGCACGCTCCTCTTCTATCGAAGCGACGTGGCCGACCGTCCGCCGACAGGATCGGGCAACAACAACTACGGGTTCGCGTCGCTGTGGATGCTGGCCCGCGGGACGGGTCAGCTCACGGAGCGGATCGCGGAGGGGGCCAATGGCTGGAGCACCCAGGGTGTGGCTGACTGGTCGCCTGATGGGACCCAGATCGTGATGGCGGCCCAGTCGATGCCCGATGGCAATCGCTGGCACATTTTCGTGACCGACGCGCTCGGCGCCAACGCGACCAGGATCTCCACGCGGACCTCGTTCTACCTCGACCCTTCGTGGTCGCCCGATGGAACTAAGATCGTCTGCTCGGCGTTTCCCGACGGCTACAACGGCATCGACGTGACGAACCTCGAGATCCACACCATGGACGCCGATGGCTCGAACGAGCTGCGACTCACGACCGACAGCTTTCGTGATCACGATCCGTACTGGTCCCCCGACGGCACGGAGATCGCCTTCGAGACCGACATCGATCCGACGTTCAACGGTGTCGGGCGCTGGGCGCTTCGCGGCGTGACCGCCAACGGCGTCACGGTCCGAACGATCCTGGAAGACGGCCAGATCAACACGCTTCCGCAGTGGAGCTACAACGGCGACGTTCTCTACTTTCACCGGTTCGTATTCGGAGCGCCCACGGCATTTCGAATCGCGAGGGTGAACCGCGACGGAACAGGCCTCGCTTATCTGACGGCCGGTGGCAGTTACGACGACTCGGACTTCGCCCACACGAACTTCATGTACCTCCGATCTGGCGGCATCGCGACCCAGGAGGACTGGTTCCATTTCGAGTTCCCGGACGCCGTGAGCGGCGGTTCCCCCTACCGCGAACCCGGGTACTTCGCGAACGAGCCCACCCGCCGATCGCGCGGACGTTAGAGTTCGCGGGTGTCGACTCCGCCCAGCCAGATCTCTGCCGAGGTCCCTTTTGCGCCCTTCGAGGGCGTCCGGGACCTCATGGGCCGCCCAGGGGCGGTCGTGATTGACCTGCGCGCACCGTCTGAATTCGCCGTCGACCACCTTCCCGGTGCGGTCAATGTGCCGCTCTTCGAGGACCAGACCCGGTCGTTCGTGGGCCTTCTCTACAAGCAGTTCAGCCCGGAGGCGGCGTTCCAGGAAGGGCGCGACGGATAGGAACTCCAAGCGGTGTGTCGACACGCCAGTCGCCGTAGCCTGGGGCCCGATTCACCGCTACCCCCATCCTCACCGGCCACTCGGGAGCGCCCGAGCGGCCATCGGCCTCTTCGGTGAGCGGAACTCGCCCGATTTCCCCCTCTCCGAACGGCACCGCTGGATCGCTTCACCACGACCTGCAGCCAGCACCCTTCCCAAGGCGCTGGCTGTTCTTATTTCACCGAGCCCGATAGCCCGCGCGCTGCTTTGCTGCGCCCTACTTCCCGAAGTCCGGCCGCCCCTGCCGAGGCGGCATCGGTATTCGGACCTCGGGCTCTGCCGGTGGGGAACGGCTCGGCCCTGGCGATGACGGGTCTCCCCCACCGGGCGAATCGGATGACCTCCTCGCTGCCGCTCTCACCCCCTCCAGCACCTTCCGCGCTGTCTCCGGATCTGTGATCACGGAGATCATGTGCCTGCGCCCGCGGCAGCGCGGGCGCTTGAGAACATCTTCCGAAAACACCCGCTTCAGAAGATCTGCCCAGCGGATGTACCTCTGGTCCTTCGACGGCTCCCCCGCACTCTTCGAGCCGTCTTCATCGGCGACGTCCACATCCTTCGGCTCCTTCCGAACCACGGGACGCGGCACCACCAGATCACGCAATGATGAGGCCGGGGCCAGCACTCCCTGATACGTCAGCTGATGCTCGCGCGGATGCGGCGCGAGCGCCGCCAGTCGAGCCATGAACTGGTACGGCGTCATGACGAAGCCCTTGGTCCCATCACGCCAGGCCTTGCGCAGCAGCCACGAGACCATCCCATCGGGACGGACATCGAAGCGCTCGAGGCTGATGGCGGGCCTCGTCACATAGCGGCAGAGCTTCTCCAGTTGCGCCCGCTGACCCTTCCGGATCAGCGTCGCCGCATGCAACGAGAACCCGTCAGCATTCACCACCAGTGGAGGCGGCACGTACTGACTCCCCCAACCCGACGACTGGAACGCAAGGCCGAGATCAGGGTCGATGAGGCGCTTCAGCGGCTGCCCAGCACCAGGACCGAAAGGCACCAGTGACTTCACCGAGGCAGCCTTCAGGGCCGGAAAGTACGCATCATCACGCGCGACGCCAAAGTCGAGAAGCGGCTGCTCATCAGCGCTCGCGTCCGCGTACTCCCAAGGGGGGTCGTCGCCTTTGCGTAGTGGCAGACCGAGTGCGATCGGGTCGAGGGAGTAGCGCTTCAGCACCCGACGGATGCGCTCGATCGCGTCGCCGTGCACACGCTCGACCTCCGCCGACGTCAGAGGGTCCGCGGGCAGAAAGACGGGAGACTCGAAAGCGCTGCGCGTGACGTACACACCGTCCAGGTAGAGGGAGTGGAAGTGAACATTTAATCCCAGCTGGACCGCGACGATGCCGACGACCCAGCGGCCGATCGGCTGACCCAGGAGGGCTCCACGCCGGGAACCCTGCTCTACATGGCCCCGGAGCAGCTCGAAACCGGCGCCCATGACGCGCGCTCCGAGGTCTACGCGCTGGGCGCCACGCTCTTCGAACTCCTGACCCTCCAGCCCCCTTTCCGCGGCGAGAACCGGTCCGCGACCGAACAGCTCATCCGGCGAGGCCAGCTCGTTTCCCCGCGCAAGCTCAACCCATCCATCACGCGTGACGTCGAGGCCATCGTCCGAAAGGCGATGGCCACCGACCCGACGCGCCGCTACGTCGACTGCGCGGCGTTCGCGAGCGACCTCCAGAACGCGCTCGATCGCCGCCCGGTCTCGGCGAGGCCCGACGGAGCGCTCTACCGCCTGCGTTGCTGGGCCAGGCGCCAGCCCACGCTCGCGCTGGTGTCAGGCGCAGCCGCACTCCTGGCGATCGGCGCGCCGGCGGCGATCATGGTCCAGCAGAAGCGCCACGCCGACGACATGACGCGCGCGTTCGAGGAGGAGCGCGCCGCCCGCCTCGCCGCCGAGGACATGTCCGACTTCATGATCGACGTCCTGGAGTCCGCCGACCCGAACGTCGCGAAGCCGACGCCGGCGGTCGAGCAGATCCTCGCCCGCAGCGTCAAGAGCCTCGATCAACGCCTACTTCAGTGGCCCGAACGTCGGGCGGAGGCCCAACGCGTGCTGGGACGAATCTACGGCACGCTCGGACTCTACACCGAGGGCGCCAGCCTCCTCTCCGAGTCGGTCGCCGCGCTCGAAGACCAGCTGGCCAGGGCCGAAGCCACTGAAGGCAAGGAGGACCGCCGCAAGGCCGTGCTCGCACGACTCGTGGAGTCGAGAAGCGCCTACGCCCGGGTGCTCGAACTCGGGGGCGACAACGTCAGCTCCTACCGCGAGCGCGAGAAGCTGGCCGCAGAGATGGCCGCCCAGTGGCCCCCCAACCACTGGCGAACCCTCCGCGCGCGCGCGAACTACCTGCGCCTCGCGAGCGGCCTCCCCGACACCGCGTTCGAGAACGCGCCGCGGCCCACCACCGCCGAGGTCCAGGAAGCCCTCCGCGCCGCCGCCCGAGCTCTCGACAAGAGCGACGACGCCCGCCCCGAAATCATCGCCGCGACCCAGGGCTGGCTCGGCACCCTCCTCGTCCAGGAATCCCAACCCCTCCCACCGGCCGACCGCGCTCCCCTCCTGGCCGAAGCGCGCACGGCGATGGAGAAGAGCCTGGCAGCCTTCGAGAAGACCAACGACCCAGGTTCGCTCGACGAAGCGACCGCGCGCAACGCGTACGGTCTGATCCTGAAGCACCAGGGCGACCTCGAAGGCTGCGAGTCGCAGTACCGAGCCGCGTACACAATCTTCGAAGACCGCCTCGGCCCCGACAACCCAAGCCTGGGAGTCGCCAGCCTCAACATGGCGGGCCTCCTCGAAGCGAGAGGCAACGCGGACGAGGCGATCACAATGTGCGAACGCGCGTGCGAGATCTTCAGCGCGGTCTACGAGCCCGATCACCCCTTCAGCGTCCACGCCATCGGCAACCTCGCCGGCACGCGCTACCGAGCGGGCCAGCATGAAGGGCTGATCGAGCTCTACGACGACGTGATCGCCAGACAGATCGCCGCCTACCCCGAGTCCCATCCATTCCCGCCGGCGAGCTACGAACAGCGCGGAATGCTACGTCTCGCGAAGGGTGATCTCGAAGGAGCCAGGGCAGACCTGACAGAGGCCCTGCGACGCTATCGACTCCAGCCCAGGGCGACGGAGGACTCCGCGCCGGTGGTCCGAACGCGAACGAAACTCGAGTCATTCTGAACGGCTGTCAGGACCAAGGCAGACCGCACCGACACATTATGTCATGGCGGGTAGAAGCCTTACGGGCTCGTGCCACTTCCGCAAATCGCTAAAGTCGGCGATCACCGCGCTGAGGAGTGGCGGAAGCGACGACGGGTGGGTACCGCACACCCGAAGAGCGGGTGGAGAAATATCCTGGGGCAGCCACACAAAGGCGCGAGGGTAAAGCGCTCTTTCAAACTGCCTGCTAGGCTGAGGGTTCACCGACCAGCGCCAGGAGACCCTCCCATGACTCCGCCAACTAGCACGCGACTCGCCCGCTCCGTGAACATGGCCGCAATGGCAGCAGCTGGGAGCGGTAGTGCCACAGCATACTCAGCGGGCGAGCACTTCTCAGGGTGGAAGCTCTATGGCGTTGGGTTCGCAGCCGCCTTATTCGCCGCCATCTTGTTCGGCGCGCTCGCTTTCCTGATGCAACGGCCTGACGGTGAGGCTCACTAACTCGCTGGAGACAACACCCGCGGCTCGGAGCCGTGCCAGGGAGTGGCACACTTTAGACCCGCCGAGTAGTCACCGGGAAGCGCGACAACTACCTTGGCACTCACCGAGGCCAGGATGGCTCCCGTGTCGCCATAACGATCAGTTCTAGACCTGCATCGGGCCATCGATCAGCGCTTCTTCGGGAACCTGGCCGTTCATGGGGTCGACGCAATGCGGGCAGTTGAAGACCAGATGTGCCCCGCTGCCCTGGTGACTCCTCCCCTTGGCGGCCGCCTCGAACTGGGCGCGCGTGACGGCTTGGCAGGTCTTGGTCTCTTCGGCATTCGCGAGAGGTGAATGGACCTCGGTCGAGCGCCCTGGGATGCAGCTCGTGGATGCCGCCAGGGTCATCGCCGCCATGCAAGCGCGGGCCGCGATGAGAGGCGACGGGCTCACTTGCGCAGCTCCGTCGTCGCCGCGTCCAGGCCCGCCAGGGTCAGGGGCATCATTCGGCCCTTCACCAGCCGGAAGATCAGGTTGATCGACGGCGTGTAGCGCCAGCCCTCTTCGCGGACCGGGTTGATTCATTTCAGCCCGCCTGCGGCGGATGGCAGCCAAGCAAAAAACCACCACTCACAACCTCTGGGTACGCCAGCAGATGCTCGTCCGGGTGAGGCTCCTCTCGGCGTGGCTCCACTTCGTTCGGAAAGCTGGCGGAACTGGGTCGGGTACGGTACTGCGGTACTGCCGCAGACGAGGCGATCGCGATGATCGAACGCGCGTGCGAGATCTTCCGACTGGCTGGCAATGCTCCACGTGGCGGTGCGGACCCGGAGCCACTTCCGCAAGTCGTTGGAGTCGGCGAACACCGCGCTGAGGAATGGCGGAATCGGCTACGGGTCGGTACAGCCACGCTGCCCATTCCCTACGGCGGACTGCCTGTGGGCCCGATGTTTGATATCGGGGGCACGGGCACTTCCAGTTCTGGTTCCGCGACCAAAGCGCCGGCGCCGCGACATCGAACACGACCGACGGAATCACAATCGTTTTCGCGCCCTGATCGGGGCGCTTCTCTACTGACGCCGATAGGTGTCAGCCTCCCAGCTCATCGCCTGGCTCGCTCCGTTGTTCTCGATGAGCTTCAGCTTTCCGTCCACGAGCAGGATCCTGGACGTCGCCAGCGTCCTGTGCCTGATGGGATCCACCCGCGCGGACGGATAGAGCTGCACCTCACCATCGACCAGGTCCCAGGTGCCCGCATTCGCCTCGTCGATCTGACCGCAGTAAGAGTCCATACGGAACCAGGCGAAGCTGGGCTCGGCAGACTCCCCCCGCTGGTCGAGGATCAAGGACGTCACCATGAGTCCATCGTTGCAGCTGTGGGTGCCGAGGAGCGGCCGTCTATCGGCGACCGAGGAGACCTGCACAACGGGCGCGCCGATCTCCTGGAAAGAGCTCAGGAGCGATCGAGCAGGAGCCAGCGCAGCCGCGGGCTCATCGCCCAGGGAAAGCGCCTCCTCGGAGCAAGCGGCGCACGACAAGAGCCAGAGCAGCATCAGTGGAACGGCGCGGATGGGCGAACCCAAGGAGCACGAACCGGGAGTACTGCGGCACGCGGTCATACCTCGGATACGCCCGCGACCGCCCCGTGTTGGAATCCAGAGGCTCGATTCAGGAGTTTCTCGGTGATTCGCTGTCCCGGAACTTCTGTTCGGGGTGTGAGCCCTGGACCGGCGGATAGAGTCGCCGTCCGCCAGCTCCCGCTTCGCCCCGATCTCCCTCCGACGTGCCCGACTTCAGCCCTACCAGTGAAAGCCCCACCACGGGCCTCGAAGGGATCCTCCAGCAGATGGATCGCGTCCGCGCGATGGCGCGCGTCCTCGTGCAGGACGCATCGGACGCGGACGACCTGGTGCAGAGCGCCGTGGTCGCGGCATTGCGGAATGAACAGCCCCTCGGTGGATCCCCCATGGCGTGGATGCGCGTGGTGCTGCGAAACTTGCAGCGGAACGAGGCGCGCGGCCGACGCTCCCGCGCCCAGCGGGAGGCCGAGTCCGCGCGGTCCGAGGTCGTCCAATCGGCGGGTGAGGGCGCGGAGAGCGCCGAGCTGGCTCGCGATGTGGCCGAGGCCGTGCTCGCGCTGCGCGAACCCTACCGCACGGTCATCACCCTGCGACATTTCGAGGACCTGCCACCCCGCGAGATCGCGCTACGAACGGGCACGAATGTGGAGGCGGTCCGCAAGCAGATCACGCGCGGTCAGACCGAGCTGCAGCACCGGCTCGAAGCCCGCTACGGCGACCGAGGCGCGTGGGCCGTCGCGCTTCTGCCGCTGACTGGCCGGGACGGCGTCGGGCTCGGACTCTCCGCGATGGGTGCTGGCGGGTTCCTCGTCCGTGGGATCGGGCTCCTCCTTCTGGTCGGCGCAGCGCTGCTCGGGGTTTGGACCATGCTCGACAGCGCGCCTCCAGCCAACCCGACCTGGATGGATCCCGTCTCTCCCTTGGTCGCCGTGGATCCAGGAGCGCCGGCGACAGCCACCACGCTTCCCGGCCCGCGCGCACTGGATGTGCCGAGGGTGGCAGGCGTCGAACAAGCCGTTCCGCATGCTGTCGCAACGCCCGATGGGTCCGAAGCCGCCAGCAGCGAGTCAGCTCCAGCGCCCCAGACCTTTCGGGCTCAGGTGGTCGACCTCAAAGGGCAGTCACTCCCCGGGGTCGAGCTGAAATGGGTCCAGCGTGGCCGCCAGAGCGTGCAGACCAGCGCCAACTCGACCACTTACGAGGAGCTACCCGCCTGGCGGTGGCGCCGTGTCCGCCTCGTCTCGGACCCAGGGGGCTGGATTCAAATCGACAGGTACCCGAGTGAGGAGAAGCTCAACGAGACCTGGGCCCTGGAGGATGAGACCCGGACGATCCTGGGGATCGCCGTCGACATGGCGGACCGCCATCTCATCGTCGTGGCCCCTGCGGTCCGGATCAGCGGGACCGTGCTCGACACGGAAGGGAACCCCGTCCCGGGGATCCGCGTCGGCTTCAGCGCTTCGATCGACTCGCTCACCACATTTCCGTGGATGATCAAACGGGAGCACTCTGTCCCTGGAGTGACCACCCACTATCGGCAGGACGGGGCTTTCCGCATCGAGCGGGCACCTACCCACCCGGACTTCCGAATCCAGGTCATCCAGGGGAGTCTCTACCTCGCGGATCTACCTCCCCCCCTGTTGGATACACCGAATTTCGACGTGGTCGTTCCGGCCCGTTCGGGCACAGCTGATCCGAAGGAGCGATCGTATCGTATCCACGGCCGGGTCGAGGATGCTGCGGGCGCCGGCCTACCCGGAGTCCTGGTGCGGTGCGGAGGCCGTGAGACCCGAAGCGACGCGCGCGGTGACTTCCGGTTCGAGTTCACCGGGACGTTCGAAGACGAGCTTTCGCTAATCGCGCGGCGCGCGGACGGATGGTTCACCACGGGAGTCGGTCCCACCATGGCGGAAGCACGCTCGGATGGAGTCACCGCTCCGGTCACATTGCGCTTTCCAGAGCGGACGCTGGGGTTCTTGGGGCAGGTCGTCGACGCCGGGGGTGCGCCCCTGAAGGGCATGAACGTGTACGTGGTCGACGGCACCCAGCTCGGTCGCAACACCTTCGCGTGGTTCGAGCACTGGCGCCAGGGAGCGGATTGGCTGGACCCGTTCCAGACCGATGCCCGAGGCCTGTTTCGAGTCCCCCACGTGCTCGACCGCCCGTACTGGCTCCGGGTCATCGACCCACGCACGCTCTTCGTGCACGACGTGAAGGGTGTCCGAGCCAGCGATGGACTGATTCGCATCCGGCTCCCTGCGGATCGAACTCTCCCCGAGGTGAAGGGCGTCGTGCTCGATCACTTCGGCCAGCCCGTTCCGAAGGCAAGAGTGATGGTCAGAGCGGAGATCATGATGACGCTAGATCGGCGCACCGCCGCGACGTGCACGGATCCGGTTCTGACGAATGCCGCCGGTGAATTCCTGCTCCGGGACGTCCCGTGGCGTGACGTCGAGCTCCAGGTGCTGCCTCCTGACGGCATCGGTGCGACTGCCGCCACCGCGCCGCTCGACGCTGGCTCTGCTGTGGGGCTCATCCAGCTCTCACTCGATCTGGAGTGCCGTCTGCGCCTGGCTCTCCCGGGGCGCCCGGACGTGGAAGCGCTGGAGTTTCTCTCCGACGCCGGAGAGCCGGCCAGGGTGATCCAACGAACCCCGTCCTACAAGAGCTACACGGAGCACATCGAGCTCCCGAAGGACCGCCGCGCCCTTAGACTGGACGTCAGACAGAGCACCTCGACCCTGGTCCTCGTGGGAGCGACGGGCGAACTGGAGCGCATTCCGCTTCACCTCCTCGCGGGCGAGGACAACGCGATCGAGCTCTGAAGTCCGAGGGGCCGGTATTCCGTACCTTTGGTCGCGGAACGGTACTGCGGTACGGTACTGCGCCAGTCTTCTCGTCGAGTTCTTCCATGTCGCGATCCAGCGATGAGCTCGTTGCCGCCTTCCCCCCCATGTGGGCCGAGGGGGAAGGACGGGATCAACGGATAGGAACTCCAAGCGGTGTGTCGACACGCCAGTCGCCGTAGCCTGGGGCCCGATTCACCGCTACCCCCATCCTCACCGGCCACTCGGGAGCGCCCGAGCGGCCATCGGCCTCTTCGGTGAGCGGAAATCGCCCGATTTCCCCCTCTCCGAACGGCACCACCGGTTCGCTTCACCACGACCTGCAGCCAGCACCCTCCCCAAGGCGCTGGCTGTTCTTATTTCACCGAGCCCGATAGCCCGCGCGCTGCTTTGCTGCGCCCTACTTCCCGAAGTCCAGCCGCCCCTGCCGAGGCGGCATCGGTATTCGGACCTCGGGCTCTGCCGGTGGGGAACGGCTCGGCCCTGGCGATGACGGGTCTCCCCCACCGGGCGAATCGGATGACCTCCTCGCTGCCGCTCTCACCCCCCTCCAGCACCTTCCGCGCTGTCTCCGGATCCGTGATCACGGAGATCATGTGCCGACGCCCGCGGCAGCGCGGGCGCTTGAGAACATCTTCCGAAAACACCCGCTTCAGAAGATCTGCCCAGCGGATGTACCTCTGGTCCTTCGACGGCTCCCCCGCACTCTTCGAGCCGTCTTCATCGGCGACGTCCACATCCTTCGGCTCCTTCCGAACCACGGGACGCGGCACCACTTGATCACGCAATGATGAGGCCGGGGCCAGCACTCCCTGATACGTCAGCTGATGCTCGCGCGGATGCGGCGCGAGCGCCGCCAGTCGAGCCATGAACTGGTACGGCGTCATGACGAAGCCCTTGGTCCCATCACGCCAGGCCTTGCGTAGCAGCCACGAGACCATCCCATCGGGACGCACCTCGAAGCGTTCGAGACTGATGGCGGGCCTCGTCACATAGCGGCAGAGCTTCTCCAGCTGCGCCCGCTGGCCCTTCCGGATCAGCGTCGCCGCATGCAACGAGAACCCGTCAGCGCTCACCACCAGTGGAGGCGGCACGTACTGACTCCCCCAACCCGACGACTGGAACGCAAGGCCGAGATCAGGGTCGATGAGGCGCTTCAGCGGCTGCCCAGCACCAGGACCGAAAGGCACCAGTGACTTCACCGAGGCAGCCCTCAGGGCCGGAAAGTACGCATCATCACGCGCGACGCCAAAGTCGAGAAGCGGCTGCTCATCAGCGCCCGCGTCCGCGTACTCCCAAGGGGGGTCGTCGCCTTTGCGTAGGGGCAGACCGAGTGCGATCGGGTCGAGGGAGTAGCGCTTCAGCACCCGACGGATGCGCTCGATCGCGTCGCCGTGCACACGCTCGACCTCCGCCGACGTCAGAGGGTCCGCGGGCAGAAAGACGGGAGACTCGAAAGCGCTGCGCGTGACGTACACACCGTCCAGGTAGAGGGAGTGGAAGTGAACATTTAATCCCAACGAAGATTCAAAACGCTGCGTCGAATTCACGGCGCCAACGTCGAGCCGGACCGGGGATTCAGGAATGGAAGGTGCGGCTTCCTCTGGGTCAACCTCTGCGTCGCCTTGCACTTGTTGCTATATTCGGGCGGAACATAACACCGATACCGAGCCAGACCCGAAGTCGCCCACTTCCCCCCTACCCGTGGGGGTCGCAGGCGAAACAGTCGGCGGCAGGTCGCCCCTCTGGTCCACCGGGCTGGAGCCTCCCCGTGCCGTTGAGGAGACCGCATGGGGCCAGCTCCGTCCCTGAGTGGTGCGGGGCTCGATTTTGCCCATTTGGCCTGCGGGTGATCTCGATGGAATGCGGTGAAGCGGCACGAGCGTCGCATTGGACGTTCTCTCCTCCTGCCCTTCTTTCCCCCTTCGCCGGCTTCCCCATGCTGCCTCCCCTGCCACTCTCCTCGGTCTTCACGCTCCTCCTCAGCGCGCTCCTCGGCGCGACAAGCGCATTCCCCGAGGAGCTGGAGACCGCCCATGTTTCCTCCGGGGTAGCCGGGACCTTTGCCGGTCAAGCGACCAGCCCTTCGGATCTCCCTGTCGAGTGCCTCGATCCGCGTTCGATGCTGCACTTCACTCCACACGACGACGGGATGTGGGTGCGCGGTCGCAGCTACAAGGCGCGCATCGCGGAGTCCGGGTTCACCTACGTTCCCTATCTCGGGCCGTCAGCTCCGCGCAACTTCCCCGTCGAGTTTCGACTGAATGCAGCGACTCTTGCGGAGGAGCCGCTGTTCCTGAACGACGTCGCTGTCGTCCATCGGGCGGGTTCGCGCTTCGTGCTCGATCGCGGACCGGTCGATGTCATCTACGACATGGCGCTGGACTCCGTCGAGCAGAGCTTCGCGGTGGAGGCCGCCGGTGCGACCGGAGACCTCGTCCTGACTCTTGAAGTTACGAGTGAGTTGCGCGGGGTGCAGAACCAGCTCGGCCTGCGCTTCGGCGGCGAGTTCGGCGGGATCACGTACGGTTCAGCCGTCGTGCTCGACGGTGTCGGTCGCCGGGCGGATGTCCCCATGCACTGGAGCGGATCCGAACTGACCCTGATCGTTCCAGCGTCCTTCCTGCGCACCGCAGAAGGCCCGATCGTGGTGGATCCGATCATCTACACCTTCACGGTCGACAATAGCTCGGGCGACCAGGACTACCCGGATATCAGCTACGACTCGACCACCGATCGCTTCACCGTCGTGTACGAAGACATGTTCTCCGGCACCGACACCGACATCTATCGGACCACGATCACCTCGACGGGCGGCTTTGCGAGCGCCGGGTACATCGAGAGCGGTACGGACGAGTGGACGGCTCCGAGTGTTGCGAACTTGAACGCGACCAATACGACGCTCGTGGTCGCGCAGAGGATCAACCCCTTCACGGGACTCTCCGAGATCGTGGGTCGCACACTGAATGAAGTGACGGGAGCGCTGGGTGCAGTCCTCGTCATCGGGGATGCGTTGGCCAGCTACCAGAACTACCGCCCGGACGTCGGCGGAAACTCGTCGACCTCTGGCATCTCGGTCTTCCTCGTCGCGTGGGAGCGTAGATTCAGCGCGACGCAGTCCGCGCCGCGCTACCGCACCGTCGCGGCGGACGGGACCCTGGGGAGTATCGTGTTCCTGGATGGCGGCGTGAACATGCTCGCCGAAGAGGTCAGGGTCTCCAAGTCGACGGGCGATCCCTCGAACGTCAATCTCTGGAACGTGGCCTATCGTCGTGAGAACCTGGCGACGGACCGAGACGAGATCGTGACCGTGCAGGTCATGGCGTCTGGCGCCGTGCTCAACGGTCCGAGCGTCGCTTACCTCGGCGCCGTCGGTCAGAGACTGTGCGAGATCGATGTGTCCGATGGGATCCGCTGCATGGGGCAGGTCCCGAGCTTCGCTGTCACGTTCGACGACTACAGCCTTGGATACAACGACGCCACCATTCTGCTCTGTCGAGGGACCGGGTTGCTCCGAGAGTTCAACCTGACCACGACCGAGCACGCCAACATCATCCCGGATCAAGCCAGGGTTCAGCTCTCGACGACGCCCAACTCATTCCTGGCCACCTACTTCGAGGCCGTCCCGACGAACTTCGGGTACCACGTGTACGAGACCTCTTTCACCCAGGTGGAAGGCAACACGGTCGGGATCTCTGAAAGGCGCTCGCTGGTCGGCATCACGCTGGGTGCCTACCGCGGGGCTCCAGCCATCGCATCGCGCGCATCGGGTGGACTCGACAGTCGGATCAGCGCGGTCGTCTGGGCACGCCGCGACCTGGCCAACCTCGACTACGAGATCGACGGGGCGATCCACTTCGACTCCAACGGACCCGCGGTGGGTGCTCAGTACTGCTACGGAAACCCGAATAGCAGCGGTGACCGCGGCTTCATCGCGCTCTACGGTTCGGGAACGCCCACCGGGCAGATGACGGCCATCGCCTCTGCGCTTCCCCCCAATGTCTTCGGGTACTTCCTCACCAGCCGGTCCACCGGCTACGTGGCGAACCCTGGCGGGAGCGCGGGAGTGCTCTGCCTGGGGGGATCCATCGGGCGCTACTCCAACTCCGTGATGTCGAGTGGGTCGTTCGGTGAGATCTCGATGGTGCTCAACCCCACCATGCTGCCCACGCCGACAGGGCCCGCGGCCGCCGTTTCCGGGCAGTCATGGAGTTTCCAGCTCTGGCACCGCGATTCCGCGGGATCGACAGCGACCTCGAACTTCACGAATGCCGTGTCGATTCAGTTCCTTTGATACCGTGCAGCACCTTGCGGCCGCGCCTGGTGAACCAAGGGGACGGGACCTCCACCTGGGGGAATTCCCTTAGAAAAGGGCGGGCAATGATTGAGTCAGAAGCCATCCAGGCCCGATACCTACGCGGGTGCGTCCGCTCGCGTCCCGAGCCGCTGGGAGAGAGGATCGAGTTCGCCACGGCTTGGAGCGACCGCTCGCCGCCCCTCCACTGACCGCACTGATGATCACCCTCGTCAAGCTCCAGACCCTCTTCGGTGACCTGGCACCCAGGGGCATGGAGCAGGTGTTCACGGACTGGGAGATGCTCGCTGGCTTCGCTGCCAAGGCCGAGTGCTCACCCATCGTGATCGCTTCCGGCATCGCTGAGATCAACAGATTCATGGGTCCAAACCATGTGGTGGTCGAGACGAAGATCGAGAAGAACAGCGCCGGGTTCGGCCACATCTACTTCGCGTTCCCGAACGCGATGGTGATCGAGATCATCGGCGAGATGCTCATGATCTCCGAGTCGGCCAGGGAAGAGAAGGCCCGTTCCGGCCTGTCGAAGACCGACGTCGAGACGTTCCAGGAGATGGCCAACCTGCTTTGCGAATCATGGAACCGGGTGTTCCAGGACCTCGATCGAAACCTGCGCATCTCGCAGTCCGTGCAAGACCTCAGGGTGTCGGCGTCCATCGGCTCGAAGAGTGCCGTTATCAGTCGGATTCCCGAAGGCCGCGTCGCCTGGGTCCCGACCAAGATCACGTCCGGGGACAAGTCGTACACCGCCATGATCGTGTTGCCCTTTGGCGTGGCGCTCGCTGTCGCAGAAGAGTTCTACGCGACCACGGACCCGCGGTCGGCTACCGCCGGCTAAGGCCTCTCTCTGCGAGAGCGGCCTCCGGCGGTCTTCTGGCAGCGACCAGACGACGCCTGGGTCCACGGAGAAGAGCCGTTGTGGACTCGCCTGTCGCTCTGAACCCTAGTTCAGCGTCACGCTCACCGCCCCTGACGTATTGGACGTAGCACCGGGGTTGGCGTCACGGAACCAGTACTGGAAGAGCCAGGTCTCACCCGCCATGGCGACCGTTCCCTGGGGAAACGCGCCAAGTCGCGGATGAAACGACACGACACCCGTTCCTCGATCGTCCAGGACGCTCGCGCTGAATCGCAGCACGTTTCCACCCAGGCACAGGAGTCCCTGACTTCCGCCGCCGAGAGACGTGCTGTCCGGTGTCTGGGAAGAAAGGAAGTAGCCGAGGGCGCCCCCAGGGGAGTCCTCCACGTGCAGCGTCACGCGATCGTCGGCGGCCACCGTGGACCCACGGGCGACGAGCGCTGCGCTGGCTCCAGTGGAGTTGACGTTCGCGATGCAAGAGGTCATGCCGATCGGAGCGCCGACGTTCGGGTCGAAAGCGAACGCGCCCACGTCGGCGCGTGTTCCATCGGGATCGACGGCGCTCGCTGGATCGCCCGAATCAATGCAGGGTGAACCCGGAAGCAGGCGGACGTCGCTCAGCGACGACCAGAACAGCGGGTCCGCATCGAAGTTCCCGGTCCCCGCGGCTCCGCCCTCCACGTTGCTGTAGGTCGCGCTCGCCGAGCCGATCGAGCCTGGCTGGCCTCGCACGATGCAGTTCTCGAGGATGGAACCGGTGCCGCCGACGGCGCCCGGGTCGCCCGGATTGGCCACGTTGTTCACGAAGGTGCAGTGAACGATGTCAGCCGCGCCGTAGATGGCCCCGCCGCCGTCGCTGAAGGTGTCCTGGGCACGATTGCCCACAAAGACGCTCCGCTCGATCCGGGTCCCCGCGACGCACGCGATCGCGCCGCCGTAGCTGCCATACTCCTGCGCTCCCGCCGCCATGTTGTCCACGAAGGTGCAGCCCTCGATCAGCATGGGCTGGAGCGCGCTGATGGCGCCGCCGAATTGCCCCGAGTTGGACTCGAAGAGTGTGTCGAAGATGCGCAGGTCGCCGCCGCTCAGGCGAATGGCGCCGCCCGGGTAGGGATCGGGGCCACCTCCCGCGTTCCATCTGAACACGCAGGAGCGAAGTTCCACGTCGGCCGCCGAGTCCACGATGATCGCTCCTCCCGGGTCGCCGCTGATGTGACCGGTGAAGCTGCAGCTGTCTGCGACCAGGGTGCCGCCACTGATCGTGAGGCCATTGCCAGCGCTATAGAAACCGCCGTTGTCACGGAAGACGACTCGATTCAATTGAGTGTTGCAGTTCTCCAGGTAGCCGCCTGCCCCTCGGAAGTCGACCTCGTTATCGACCACCAGGGAATTGCGCCACACGATGGTCGAGGAGTCGGCGTAGATTCCGCCTCCCGATTGCGTGTAGGAGTCCCGTCCGTTGGCCGTGAGCGTGACCCGATCGAGCGTGAGGTCTGCGGAGATGGCAAAGATGCCCGCGCCTGCGGTCGCGTTCTGGCCGCCGGTGAGCACGACGTCCTTCACCGTGACGACCGAGCCGGAGCAGAGGATCCCCGCGCCGACCTCGGTGTTTGGGGCGACCGGCCAGTAGCCCCTGGCTCCAGCGTCGCCCGCGACGGTGAATCCCTCGACCAGTACGGCTGTCTCACCGCTGGCGATCTTGATGGCCGGCGCGGGATCAGGCCCGAGGGGTACTCCCACGATGCGTGTAGTCGCACTCCCTGCTGTCGAGCGCAAGAGCACGTTCTTTCCGAGGAAGTCGACGGCCTCGTCCGAGTAAGTGCCAGGGCGAACGAGCACGGTGTCGCCGGAAACGGTGGCGGGCTGTTCCAGCGCGTAAGTGATGCTGGTGTAGGGGTCGGAGGCCGTGCCAGCGCCTGGGGCCGTACCTCCGGCATCGACGATCCAGGTGGATTGAACGCAAGCAGCGAGTACGAGGCAGATCATGGGAAGTCTCGGTAGGTATGGGGGCGTCAGGGAAACGACGAAAGCTGAGCAGAGTGGCCCAGCGAGGGGAACCTCTCCGTCTACTGTTGTAGGGGGAGCCTCGCGCGGCAGGTACGGTCACTCGGACAGATTTTTTGTCGGGAGCGAGACGTACCTGTTCCGCTAGCGCGTCGCGAGCAACGCCACAGCAGGGACCGGCCCCTCTGCTGGGACCACGTTGAACATCCGCAGCCCGAAGGACTCGCGGTCCCGCGTATCCACTTCGATTTGCCACCCCCACTCCACGCCGTTTCCCGCCGGGTAAGTCCCGAAAAGATGCATGACGCCGTGCTGCAGGAATCCATGCAGAGTGAGCCCCTCGGCTGCATGGAAGGTGTCCACCCACGAGGCGCGCAGGGCTGCGGGCTGACCGGCGAACTCCATCTTGCCGTTGTGCTCCTTCCCTCCGTGGCTCCAGCGGTAGAGCACCGCGTTGCCGCTGGCCGTGATGGCTCCCTCGGAGCGATCGGGCTTGTCCGGATCCATCATCCACAGTCAATTTGGACCCTTCCATTCGCCGATGTGGGTGCCCGGAATGAACGGAGGAGGGCCTGCCTTCGGGGCCGCAAACGCCGAGTCCCGCGCAGGTGCCGCCGCGTCGTCCTGCATCCAGTAACCGGACAAGGAAAAGGCGAGGAGGCCGAGTGAGGCGAGGACGGTGGAGCGCATGTGGAAAGTGGGGCTACAGCGCCGGCTGAGCGTTGCGAAGGACGAAGGCGTAGTCCTGGTAGTCACCGTTCGTGGCTTCTTCGAAGCCGATGAGCCAGACGGAACGGAACGGACGGATAGGAGACCCATCATCGCCAGGGCCGAGCCGCTCACCACCAGCAGAGTCCGAAGTCCGAATACCGATGCCACCTCGGCAAGGGCGGCTGGACTTCAGGAAGTAGGGCGCAGCAGAGCGGCGCGCGGGCCATCGGGCTCGGTGAAATGAGATCAGCCAGCACTCTTGGGGAGGGTGCTGGCTGAAGGTCGTGGTGAAGCGAACCGGTGGTGCCGTTCGGAGAGGGCGAATTCGAGCGAGTTCGGCTCAGCGAGAAGCTCGATGGCCGCTCGGACGCTCCCGCGTGGCCCGCGAGGATGGGGGTAGCGAAGAATCGGGCCCCGGGCTACGGTTACCGGGGTGTCGACACCCCGCTTGGAAGTCCTATCCGTCGTCACCGTTCCTTTCGAGGCCTTCGTACCCGTCTTCCACGGCCGCTACGCGCGGACTGACGGCCCGCTGGATCGCTCAAACATTGTGAACGTGGGCCTTCAGGTCGCGGACGGTCAGGCGGGTGAGTACTCCCTCGAAGTCGCGTCGATCGATGCCTGGTCGATTGGAACGGAAGAGCCGAAGCCTGGAACGATCGCCGCTCATGAAGGCCGCACGGAAGCCCTGGCGAAGACCCTCGCCAAGTCGCCGACGGCGGAGACGCTCGTCAGAACGCTACGAAGCTCCGAGCGGGTTCTCGTGGTGGCCGAGCCCCTGGTGAGCGATGACTATGGGAAGCTCGCTTCGATCCAGCGTGGCCGCCTCGTTGCCGTGCTGGAAGAACTAGCCGCTCGCGACCTACGCGTGATTCACGTGCTCGGCGAGCGCGCGACGCTTGCTGCGGGGCGCCAGCTCGACTCGAAAGCCACCCAGGCGCTCCGCGATCGCTGGGACCTCCCCACCGGCTCCTGGTCGTGCACGCTGATCGGAAAGGACGGAGGCATCAAGAAGCGCTGGCAGAGGCCGATCGATCCCCAGAATGCGTTCGAGCTGATTGACGTGATGCCCATGCGACGGAGCGAGGCGCGCCGGCGCTCTGGAGAGCGTTGAGCCGCTCGCCTCTTGGATCTTGGATCTACGCTAAGATCCTCGCCATGGCGTCATCTGGATCTTCTAACGACGCGGCGCTTCGTCAAGCGGCCGCCGCAGCTCTTGCAAGGTCCCTCCCCATGGAGCCGGCCAAGGTGGGACCGCACCTGCGAGCACGCGTGCTGCTGCGCACCTGGGTTTATCCGTCCTTCGAGAACTGGTGCTCCTGGACAGTTTTCGATTGGCACTGCGGCCGCACGGGCGAACGCGGGCTCAGAGTGCGCCAAGCTACTTGGCTCCAAAAGGAAGACCACAACTGGCTCTCACAGCCAACGGCCGTCCTCAGGAAAGGTCTCCACAACCGGCCGACGATAGAGGTGGCGGACGGTGCCGTCGATGAAGAGGCCTGGCTTCAGCGCGCGACCGCCATCGCAAACATAGGCCTCCCCTCTCTTGCTTGGCCCGTTTCTACGATCGGCATCGATGGTGTTGCCTTCGGGCTCCACCTCGCAGGCAGACTCGAGCTCAACTGGCGGAACGATCCTCCCGAGGGGTGGGAGCCGATGGCTGCGTGGGTAGCAAGCACGCGAGAGTGGCTGGAGTCGGACTTGCTGGGTACATCCGCGTAGCTGCCTCCCCGGCCGACATCCTTGAAAACTCGGAGTGCCACTCCGAATTTTTAAGGAAGCCCATGCGAGGACTGCCTCATAACGAGAGCGATCGATCCCCCTTTTGGCTGCTGGGGGGGGTAGCCGCTTAGCGCGCTGAGCTTGCGCGCCGGGACGTGCTCGTCAGCTGAACGAAGGCAGCGCGGATCTCCTCGGTCGTCGAGGCGCGCTCTTCGAACGAGCCGTAGAGCACGCCCTTGTCGGTGCGCACGTGGAAGCCCTCGGGGTCCACGGCCAGCAGCTCTGCTTCGGTTGGGCCCGACGGAGTCTCGCCCCACAGAAGAGTCGCGATGCTGAGGACCGCGTCGGCGTGGTCCGTGTTCATGTGCTCGACGATGCCCGCCTCCCCCGCCTGCCAGTCGGGCGCGGGAGCGAGCCAGTCTTCTGGCTCGACCCAGAAGATCTGTCCAAAGCCAGCGATGTGCCGCACCCGCTTGGGCTCGATCCAGAAGAAGCTGAAGTCGTGGGTGCCCTGGTAGGCGCGCGACTCGGGTAAGAGGCGGAAGTAGCGGTCACCCGCGCTTTCGACGTGCTCCGGCGGCACGGGCACGGCGTCCCCCACCACGGTGATCCGACGGATAGGAACTCCAAGCGGTGTGTCGACACGCCAGTCGCCGTAGCCTGGGGCCCGATTCACCGCTACCCCCATCCTCACCGGCCACTCGGGAGCGCCCGAGCGGCCATCGGCCTCTTCGGTGAGCGGAAATCGCCCGATTTCCCCCTCTCCGAACGGCACCACCGGTTCGCTTCACGACGACCTGCAGCCAGCACCCTCCCCAAGGCGCTGGCTGTTCTTATTTCACCGAGCCCGATAGCCCGCGCGCTGCTTTGCTGCGCCCTACTTCCCGAAGTCCAGCCGCCCCTGCCGAGGCGGCATCGGTATTCGGACCTCGGGCTCTGCCGGTGGGGAACGGCTCGGCCCTGGCGATGACGGGTCTCCCCCACCGGGCGAATCGGATGACCTCCTCGCTGCCGCTCTCACCCCCTCCAGCACCTTCCGCGCTGTCTCCGGATCTGTGATCACGGAGATCATGTGCCGACGCCCGCGGCAGCGCGGGCGCTTGAGAACATCTTCCGAAAACACCCGCTTCAGAAGATCTGCCCAGCGGATGTACCTCTGGTCCTTCGACGGCTCCCCCGCACTCTTCGAGCCGTCTTCATCGGCGACGTCCACATCCTTCGGCTCCTTCCGAACCACGGGACGCGGCACCACTTGATCACGCAATGATGAGGCCGGGGCGAGCACTCCCTGATACGTCAGCTGATGCTCGCGCGGATGCGGCGCGAGCGCCGCCAGTCGAGCCATGAACTGGTACGGCGTCATGACGAAGCCTTTGGTCCCATCACGCCAGGCCTTGCGTAGCAGCCATGAGACCATCCCATCAGGACGCACCTCGAAGCGCTCGAGGCTGATGGCGGGCCTCGTCACATAGCGGCAGAGCTTCTCCAGTTGCGCCCGCTGACCCTTCCGGATCAGCGTCGCCGCATGCAACGAGAACCCGTCAGCATTCACCACCAGTGGAGGCGGCACGTACTGACTCCCCCAACCCGACGACTGGAACGGAAGTTGAAGTACTCCGCCAAGAGCTCGCGGAGCTTGAGTCTGGGGCCTACTAAGGAGTCTCTTAGACGGGAGCGGAGGGGGCGTAAGCTGCTCTTCCAGCTCCTGTTACGAGCGCCGGCGGCGATACGGCACCACGACGGAAGTGGCGCAAACGAACGTGGTACGGTATTGCCACATGCGCCAGGATTCGACAGCTCTCCCGTGACGATCTCGCCGCCGCGGTATCTCACTTGAGCCGCGCTCTACGCCGAACCTCGTCGGCACCCGGAACCCAACACTCGAGATCTAATTCCCATGATCATCTCTCTCGCTCTTCTCGCCTTCTGCGCCCCGTTTCCCCAAGCCGACGTTCGAATCGCGCTCTCTGTGGGCGACCCGATCCCAGGCGGCGGCTACATCGCGTACCTCGGTAACTGGTCCTCCAACGAACGCGGTCAGCTCTTGGTCAACGTAGCCTCCGCCAACCAAGTGTGGAGAGTCATTCTCGACGACACGCTGCTACTCAGCCGAGCCAACGAGATTGCACCGGGCGTTGACTTTGTCTACTCAGGCAGATTGGCCCTGAACGACGACGGGCATTGGGCTGCGCAGGTAATCACAAGCATCGGCGAAGCCCTCGTTGTGGACGGAGAGATTATCGCCGTTGAAGGGCAGCCGCTCTCCGCGGTCGATCTCCCTGGCATCCCCGCTGGAACGATCTATGCGCCCGACGGGTACGGATATCAGTACGAGAGCTTCGGCTGGTCCGGGTCGACACTGCATGTCTCCCTCGACACAGTTGCTCCAGGGGAATTTGCTCAGCCGAACCGACGGCTATTCTTTGAGCTGGATGATTCGACGGGCTCCATCGCACTCGACCGAGCCACAGCCCCCGGCGAGCTGATCACCCAGGAGAACGACGCGTTCCATCGTAATCTGTGGTCGCATGTTGCGCCGGACGGGACGCTGAGCGAGCTCACCCAGGTTGAAGACGCTTCGGGAGCCGGTACTTCGTTGATCGCCGTGGACGGCCAACCGGTCCTGCGTACCGGGGATCCTTCTCCTGTTGCGGGTAGTGGCCTCAACTTCCACCCGTCCTTTGCGACGGCCGCATTCGGAGACGATGGGCAATGGGCTGCTAACCTCGTGCACGTGCACAACCCCGGTCACAACTTCGTGCGCCACCTCTACCGCAACGGCCAGCCGATTCTATCCGCGGGCGACCCAGCCCCCGACGGAAGCCAATTCCCCATTTCCAATCGGGACTTCAACCCGCAGATGGCCAGCAATGGAGCGCTGCTCTACCAAGCCGTGTACAGCGACCCTAACGAGCCTGGCAACTCGGTTTCACTCGTCATGCTCGACGACGAAGTGGCCCTCTCCACGAAGCGAGACCGGCTGCCTGACGGTCGTCGGTTCAGCGGCGTCAACCTCGTTCACAAGCAGCATAACTTCACTGACAACGGCACGCTCTTCACCGTTCAGCTCTCCGCGAACGATACGAATGTTAGATCGATCGCCTTCGTCGAGATTGCGCCCGGCAGTGTCAGCGAATGCACGGCCGTACCAAACTCCACCGGGACCGTCGGCAAGCTCACCGCCACGGGCTCGGCTTATCTCGGCCGAGGCGGCTTCACCCTCAGGGCTTTCGAGCTACCGCCGCAAGCATTCGGGCACTTCATCGTGTCGAGGAACCCGGGCTTCATTCCAATGGCCGGCGGCGGCCACGGCAACCTCTGTCTGACCGGCTCCATCGGTCGAATGATTCCCGCCAACCCGAGCTCCGGGGCTAGCGGCGAGATCAGCGCCTCCTTCGACCTGTCGCAGCTCCCCCAACCGACGGGTGCGGTCGGCGCCACGGTCGGCGAGACTTGGTTCTTCCAACTCTGGCACCGCGACGCGGGCCCGGCTGCTCCAACATCCAACTTCACGCAGGCCTACGAGATCCTCGTCAAATAGCCGAGTGAGCGCTACGGTCACCGGCACCCCGCCGCCACGAAACTAGACTTGGCAACGACCTCGCCGCACATTCCCAACGACTCGGGGATCGTACGCCGCAAGGGCAGGCTAGCCCGGATAATTCGCGAGAGGGAGTCACCAGTGCGTCCAAACGGCGCTGTGGCAAGGAAGATTCGCGAACGGAGCGGAGGCGGGACGGATAGGAACTCCAAGCGGTGTGTCGACACGCCAGTCGCCGTAGCCTGGGGCCCGATTCACCGCTACCCCCATCCTCACCGGCCACTCGGGAGCGCCCGAGCGGCCATCGGCCTCTTCGGTGAGCGGAAATCGCCCGATTTCCCCCTCTCCGAACGGCACCACCGGTTCGCTTCACCACGACCTGCAGCCAGCACCCTCCCCAAGGCGCTGGCTGTTCTTATTTCACCGAGCCCGATAGCCCGCGCGCTGCTTTGCTGCGCCCTACTTCCCGAAGTCCAGCCGCCCCTGCCGAGGCGGCATCGGTATTCGGACCTCGGGCTCTGCCGGTGGGGAACGGCTCGGCCCTGGCGATTACGGGTCTCCCCCACCGGGCGAATCGGATGACCTCCTCGCTGCCGCTCTCACCCCCTCCAGCACCTTCCGCGCTGTCTCCGGATCTGTGATCACGGAGATCATGTGCCGACGCCCGCGGCAGCGCGGGCGCTTGAGAACATCTTCCGAAAACACCCGCTTCAGAAGATCTGCCCAGCGGATGTACCTCTGGTCCTTCGACGGCTCCCCCGCACTCTTCGAGCCGTCTTCATCGGCGACGTCCACATCCTTCGGCTCCTTCCGAACCACGGGACGCGGCACCACTTGATCACGCAATGATGAGGCCGGGGCGAGCACTCCCTGATACGTCAGCTGATGCTCGCGCGGATGCGGCGCGAGCGCCGCCAGTCGAGCCATGAACTGGTACGGCGTCATGACGAAGCCTTTGGTCCCATCACGCCAGGCCTTGCGTAGCAGCCATGAGACCATCCCATCAGGACGCACCTCGAAGCGCTCGAGGCTGATGGCGGGCCTCGTCACATAGCGGCAGAGCTTCTCCAGTTGCGCCCGCTGACCCTTCCGGATCAGCGTCGCCGCATGCAACGAGAACCCGTCAGCATTCACCACCAGTGGAGGCGGCACGTACTGACTCCCCCAACCCGACGACTGGAACGCCCTGGCAAGATCAGGGTCGATGAGGCGCTTCAGCGGCTGCCCAGCACCAGGACCGAAAGGCACCAGTGACTTCACCGAAGCAGCCTTCAGGGCCGGAAAGAACGCATCATCACGCGCGTCGCCAAAATCGAGGAGCGGCTGCTCATCAGCGCCCGCGTCCGCGTACTCCCAAGGGGGGTCGTCGCCTTTGCGTAGTGGCAGACCGAGTGCGATCGGGTCGAGGGAGTAGCGCTTCAGCACCCGACGGCAAGAGCATGCCCTGCATCGTCCCCCTGCACCTGCCGTCGTCGCTGCTGGTCGAAGGCCCGGATGGAAAGACCGCTCTCTACGCCGACGCCCAGGCGCTGGGCGAACACCTCGACGTGAGCTTCAACGCCAAGCTGCGGGTGCGCCTCGAGCTGCAGGGTGACGCGAGCGAACAGGCTATCTACGAGCTGCGAGGCGAGGCGGGGACGAAAACCGCGGGAGCGTCAGCCCGCCTCCTGAATACGCGGCTCACCAAGCGCTCCACGGCCGTCGAAGCCGAGTTCCCGATGCCTGGTGCCTACCGGCTCTACCGGGCCCAACGCCCGGCCCCCACATCAAGGCCAGGCGGCCTCGCGACTGCGAGCGTTCCCCTGCCCACCGAAGCCATCATCGAAGTCGTGGACGAGACTCCTGTCCTGCTCCGCATCGACGCCGCCCTGCGCCAAGGCGCTCGCTGAAGCGCGCAGCTCGCTGCCTCCCGTTGGGGCCATCCAGGCTCAGTCGAACGCAACCTCGATCGCATCCGTGAAGTTCGACGTGGGGCCACTCAGGCCCAAGTCGCGGTGCCAGGCCTGGGCGTACCAGGTGTCGCCCGCGATGGCCGCGACGGATCCCGTGGGCTGCGGCAGTCCATTGAGGTCGAGCTCGATGCCAGCAGTGCCGGATTCACCCGTGAGGAACAGCTGCGTCTGAAGCCGACCGATGGCGCCGCCGAGACAGAGCGTCCCCTCGCTCCCCTGGGGAGTGAACGGTGTACCGAGCGCTCGACTGAAAAGGGCGTAACCCCGGGCATTTCGCGGGAGGCCGAAGACCTCCAGCGTGAGATCCGAGTCGACCGCAACGGGACTTCCGACGGCCATCATGGAACCTCGGCGCCCGGTCGAGTTGGGCACGGCGGTGCAGACGGTCGATCCTGCGTTGGTGGAACGCGTGCGGAAGAGGCCTCCACGATTGGTTCCATCGGGCTCCTTGAAGAGCGAGAAGAAGTAGATCGGCGCGCCGCTTGCCGAGGCGCTGGGAGGCTGCAGGAAGTTCACGTCGCTGTAGCCGGGGTCGGCGACTCCGTCTCGATCGGCGTCGACGAGCTCTGCTGACGTGATGAGGCTCGCCTGTCCGAAGAATTCACCGTCGCGCGACGTCAAGAGCGCGCCGTCGTTCGTGAGCTGAACGACCTCCCGACATTCTCCGCCGAGGCACGCAATCGAGCCGTTGAACAGCGTGAGTGCCTGGAAGACTCCACCCGCTGTGGCCTGCGCTTCGATCACGACATCGCCCCCTCGATTGACATGGCACGACAGGAACCGGAGCCATGTGCCTTCACCGATTCGCGCCGCCACGCTCGGGGGCAAGGGCTCCCCTTCCAGGGCCTTGAAGCCCGGAGCTAACTCCAAGAGTTCGCCGTCGACGATGACGGCCTCTTGGGACGTAGCTCGGGTCTGCACCACGGCACCCCAGCGCAATCCGTCCGTGCTCGGTCGGAACGACTGGATCTGAGCGATCCTTCTCGAGAGCCCTGGGACAAAGTCGAAGCCGTTCAGAAGCATCTCCCCCGTGCCGACGTTAGCGACCGTGGGCTGAGCGTTCCCGATCGTTGGCTCGAGCCCCACCCCGCTCACGAAGATCCCGCCGTTCTCCGTCAGGGTCACGCCGTTGAACTGATTCCATCGCCAGCCGGGCGCGCCCGCGATGTCATCAAATCGCGACAGGAGCCGCTGGTCGTCCAGGTGAAGAGCCAGCGGTAAAAAGCCCGTGGCCTCGCTCCATTCGATCCACCCGATGCGCCCGTCTGCACCTGACGCGGCTCCATAGATGGTGAGCTGCTGGTTGACCTCGGGGTCCGGGATGAGGAATACCTCCACCGGACCATCGAGGGCGTCGCCTCGCTGGCCGACCACGATGTAGGTCGAGGCCACGGGACTTTGCCGCTCCACCCGCATCGTAGCGAGCCAGCCGCCGTCAGGAGTGCTTCGGACCTGCCCGTGCGGGCCGGCGTAGGTGTACTGGGTCCCGGTCGTGTCCACAAAAGGGGCTGGTGTACCGCGCTGAATGAGGAGCTCGATGACGTCGGGCTCGGTCACCTGGGGCGCTACCGAAGCCCTCGGGATAGGCCCAGGGGGCGCCAATGAAGCGGGGGAAGCAAGAGCGATTGCGAGAATGGAAGCGAGCATGCGATGAGAGGTAGGGGAAGACGCGGATCGCGAAGGCACCCAGGCGAACCCAGACACGTCCGGCTGTAGGGAAGGACCCTGAGTGATTATGCCCGCAACTCGAATTCCTGAATCACATTGCGGCAGCCCGGCCTAATCGGCAGCGACTCCGCGCTGCCCGTGGGACAGAATGGGCGTGATGGATGCCCCTTCGCCCGACCGGCCCCACCGAGAGCCTCATGAGTTGCCCGAGCACGCGGACTACGAGAGCACACCGCTCACGAGACCTGAGTACATCTCGGCCATCGTGCACCTCTATCGGGGAGAGCTGTTCCGCGCGAACGCGTGGCGACTGCGCCTCGATCAGACCACTAACTGGGCGGTGCTCACCTCGGCGGGAGTCCTGACCTACTCCTTCGGAGACGGACACCACTCCCCCTGGTCCATCATCGCGGGACTCGCGATCGTGACTCTGTTCCTGTACATCGAGGCGCGTCGCTTTCGCTTCGCCGATGTCTGGCGCTCTCGCGTGCGGATGATCGAAGAGAACTTCTACGGCCCGATCCTGCGCCGCGATCCGGTCAGTCCTGAGGCGCAGTGGGGCACCCTGGTGGCTGTGGATCTCTTTCGCCCAAGCTTCAAGATGAGCGTCTTCGCCGCTCTGCGCACCCGCCTCCTTCGCAACTATCTCCCCATCTATGCCGTCCTCTCGGTGGCCTTCGTCGTCAAGGTCGGCACGCAGCCGACGACGGCACAGTCCTGGCTTGAAATCCGAGAGCGCATGGGCGGCGACGGAATCGTGCCGTGGTGGATCCCCCTTGCCGTGTTCGGCGCATTCGGACTCGGGTGCCTAGTCTTGATTGTCTTTGGGCGCCGGTCATCCAGCTACGACCTCGACGACTGGACGTATGAGCTAACCGATGACACGCGAAAGCGCTTGGCCATCGACCTCTGACAGCCACCGCAACAGGACGGCGTCTGCCAACCAGGCTTCGCGGAGACGTGCACCGCAACGGATAGGAACTCCAAGCGGTGTGTCGACACGCCAGTCGCCGTAGCCTGGGGCCCGATTCACCGCTACCCCCATCCTCACCGGCCACTCGGGAGCGCCCGAGCGGCCATCGGCCTCTTCAGTGAGCGGAAATCGCCCGATTTCCCCCTCTCCGAACGGCACCACCGGTTCGCTTCACCACGACCTGCAGCCAGCACCCTCCCCAAGGCGCTGGCTGTTCTTATTTCACCGAGCCCGATAGCCCGCGCGCTGCTTTGCTGCGCCCTACTTCCCGAAGTCCAGCCGCCCCTGCCGAGGCGGCATCGGTATTCGGACCTCGGGCTCTGCCGGTGGGGAACGGCTCGGCCCTGGCGATGACGGGTCTCCCCCACCGGGCGAATCGGATGACCTCCTCGCTGCCGCTCTCACCCCCTCCAGCACCTTCCGCGCTGTCTCCGGATCTGTGATCACGGAGATCATGTGCCGACGCCCGCGGCAGCGCGGGCGCTTGAGAACATCTTCCGAAAACACCCGCTTCAGAAGATCTGCCCAGCGGATGTACCTCTGGTCCTTCGACGGCTCCCCCGCACTCTTCGAGCCGTCTTCATCGGCGACGTCCACATCCTTCGGCTCCTTCCGAACCACGGGACGCGGCACCACCAGATCACGCAACGATGAGGCCGGGGCCAGCACTCCCTGATACGTCAGCTGATGCTCGCGCGGATGCGGCGCGAGCGCCGCCAGTCGAGCCATGAACTCATGCGGCGTCATAACGAAGCCTTTGGTCCCATCACGCCAGGCCTTGCGCAGCAGCCACGAGACCATCCCATCGGGACGGACATCGAAGCGTTCCAGACTGATGGCGGGCCTCGTCACATAGCGGCAGAGCTTCTCCAGCTGCGCCCGCTGCCCCTTCCGGATCAGCGTCGCCGCATGCAACGAGAACCCGTCAGCGTTCACCACCAGTGGAGGCGGCACGTACTGACTCCCCCAACCCGACGACTGGAACGCAAGGCCGAGATCAGGGTCGATGAGGCGCTTCAGCGGCTGCCCAGCACCAGGACCGAAAGGCACCAGTGACTTCACCGAGGCAGCCTTCAGGGCCGGAAAGTACGCATCATCACGCGCGACGCCAAAGTCGAGAAGCGGCTGCTCATCAGCGCTCGCGTCCGCGTACTCCCAAGGGGGGTCGTCGCCTTTGCGTAGTGGCAGACCGAGTGCGATCGGGTCGAGGGAGTAGCGCTTCAGCACCCGACGGATGCGCTCGATCGCGTCGCCGTGCACACGCTCGACCTCCGCCGACGTCAGAGGGTCCGCGGGCAGAAAGACGGGAGACTCGAAAGCGCTGCGCGTGACGTACACACCGTCCAGGTAGAGGGAGTGGAAGTGAACATTCAATCCCAACGAAGATTCAAAACGCTGCGTCGAATTCACGGCGCCAACGTCGAGCCGGACCGGGGATTCAGGAATGGAAGGTGCGGCTTCCTCTGGGTCAACCTCTGCGTCGCCTTGCACTTGTTGCTGCTGACGATCCAGGGTCACTTGTCCGCGGCGTTTGTAGGAGGCAGAGACCGCGCGAATGTGTGCCCGCGTGACCTCTCGGCAGAGCTCCGCGTTCATCGCCATCGCCAGGCGTAGCGGCCTGGGGACCGTGAGTACCCACTGGCGCACATCAACATCGGGGAAGACCCTGTCGACGAGGTGCGCGGCCGTCTGCGCCATCTGGCGCCCGCCGCAGGAGGAACAGAACGTTCGACCCTTACAGGAAAACGGCACCACCGTGTCCGTTGCGCAGGAGGGGCAACGAAGGCGGCTGAAGCAGAACGCTGGATCGCCGCATTCGAGTAGAGCCTCGAATTCCTGGATGACGTACTGCGGCAGGGAACGACCGCCGTGCTCGTCCTCGAACTCCGCGAGGAAACCGGGAAGGTGGGCCCGGACGAAATTCTGGAGCGGCGAGCGGCCCCCCGTGCCCCTGAAGATGTCCGGTGGATCGTCCATTCCAGAGGAACGGACCGGTCGAGCTCGAAGCGGGTTGCGCGCAAGGCGCCATGGGCACGCTACGCCTCCGAGACGTTGCTCGAGCCGCTGGAATCGCTCCGGATAGATCCGACCCGGGATCTACGACGGCTCGAACGGGGAGTCGTTCCCCATCGAGATCGGCACGTACCGACGCGTCTTCGGGTCGAACGGCGCGATCATCGACGGAGGAGGAGCGACCGACGAATAGGACTTCCAAGCGGGGTGTCGACACGGTGCCTTCCGAACCGCTGGGCGCGCTGGCTCGCCGCAAGCTCTGTACGAGCCGTGATGCCCTGACGCTTCAGCCATCGGCCCTCGTCAACGGGGTCTAGCTGCGGCTGATCGACCAGCAGATGGCGGGGCTGGCTGAAGCGCGAGCTGCGGGACGCCTGACGGCCTCCTACGAGACGGGCAATCAGCCCTGCGAGCGCGCCGCACAGGTGCGCCGCCGCCACCACTCGGGTCTCGCCCATTGGATCCCCCCACCAGGCCAGGTCGTCGCCGAGAACCAGCTCCAGGTGCAGCTTGCCGGCGAAGACCACCGATCCGAAGGCAGCGACTCGAGACTGGCGTCGACCGCCCACCGCCATGAGATCGACCAGCAGGCACGCGAGCAGTCCGGAGGCGATCCCGGACGCTCCCTCGAGGAACTCGATTTCGGGGGCGAGCCACAGCGTTCCGAGCCCCGCCGCCAGCGCGCTCCCGAAGAGCAGCCGCATCACATGGCCGGACCTCCGCTCGACGATCCAGGCGAGCGCCGTCACGCAGGCAACGTCGACCGCGAAGAGACGCGGCGTTCCGTGAAGGAGTTGCCCCGTCACGATGCGCCAGACCTCGAACTCCTCGACGATGGACGCTCGCTCGAAGCGCAGCGCCGCATGCAGAGGTCCCTGGGCATCTCCGGCGCTGGCGACGGTCATCATCGCGGCCAAGGCCATGGTCCAGAGAGGTGGCCGCTTCATGCTTCCCTGCGACAGGCCAGACCGACGATCGCGAGCAGCAGGAGATGAACCCAACCAAGGCCGGCCACGCCGTGGTTGCCGGGCCTGACCTTCACCTGGACGGCCGGGCTTCCAGGACCGCGGGCGGTACCCGCGCGGACATTCTCCGCCATCCGCTCCAGGCCCTGGTCGAGGTTCGTGATCAGGTCCTTCGCCGCCACTTCGAAACCTGAAGTGGCGGCGATCCGGACGGCACGCTGGGTTTCGAACGGCGTCGAGCGCGCCGTCTCTGCGCTAGTGCCGGTCGCCGTGACGAGCAGCGTCCTCGATCGGATGTCGAACACCGAGGTGTCAAGCAGCGTCCGCGTCTCGGTCTCGTCCGCCTCCACGGTGAGCGCGCCGACCAGCGTGAGGTACGTCCAGGCGTTCGCGTTCTCACGACCGAACTGGATCTGGTCGTAGGAGACGAGCGCCAGGAGATCGAGTCCGTAGAGCGCCCCCAGCCGGTCGACTTCCTCGAAGCCGCCTTGCTCCCGAAGCTGGTGCGAGGGAAGAACCTCGATGGATGCGATCTCGGGGCGACCTTCGAAGGCGGCGGCCACTTGCTCGAGGAGGCTCCGTCGCAGCGTTTCATCGAACTGCAGCGGGTCTTGACGGAACCTGCCCGTCAGACCGCCGCTCTCGCTGTAGAAGGCGCCGCGCTCGCCATGAATGGGCACGAAGGCGATGCCAACGCAGCCATCGGGCTCTTCGCTGAGCCGAACTCGCCCGATTTCCCTCCTCCGACGAGCACCACCGGTTCGCGTCACCACGACCTGCAGCCAGCACCCTCCCCAAGAGTGCTGGCTGTGCTTGTTTCATCGAGCACGATCTCCCGCGCGCCGCTCTTCCGCAGCACCCTACGTCCCGAAGTCCAGCCGCCCCTGCCGAGGCGGCATCGGTATTCGGACCTCGGGCTCTGGCGGTGGGGAACGGCTCGGCCCTGGCGATGACGGGTCTCCCCCAGTGGGGGAGACTCGTCCTCGCCAGGGCCGGGCCGTTCCCCGCCGCCATCAGCGGGGTCCGAAGTCCGCATCCCGATGCCGCCTCGGCAGGGTCGGCTGGGCGGTACCCTCGGGGAGTAGAGCGCGGCGGCAGAGCGACGCGCGGCCCAGTGGGCCCGATAGAACTGAACTGAGCCAGCACTCCTCTGGAGCGAGCTGGCTGGAGTTCGTGGTGCAGCGAACCAATGGTGTCGCTGAGAGTCAGAAATAGGGGGCGCTCGCCCCGGCGAAGGGTCTGGCGACCGCTCACCGCTACCGTCTGGACGGCGGGCGGTGAGTCATGGCGAAGAATCGCGCTCCAGGCTACGGTGGGGATCGAGTTGACACCCCGCTTGGAAGACCTATCCGTCGACTTCCCCCTCTGCCATTTGCCTGATGAACGCTCGCTTCTTTCCTCTGGACGCTTTCATTCCAAACGCCGCTCGCATCGGCCTTTGCACCGCCGTACTGCTCCCTGCTATCGCAGCGCAGACCCCGTTCGGCCCCATAATCTCCTTGAATCAGCCGGCCCGTTCCCCCGGATCGATGATGGTCGAAGACGTCAATGGTGATGGGCGACTCGACCTGATCTACTCGGACAATGGACGGGACGAGATCATGTGGGTCGAACGCCTCGCAACGGACGAGTTCGCGCCCCCCAAGCAGCTTACCCAGCTCTCGTCAGGCATCTCCGTCGTCCGAAGAGGCGACATCGACGGGGACGGCGACGCTGATCTGATCGGCATGGGTGCACAACACGGGCTCCTGTGGATTGAGCGAACGGCGCAGGGCTTTCGAGCGTTTCCCCAGGTTGTCGGCCCTTGGCTCCGGAGCGTGACGGATCTACAGCTCGCGGACATTGACGCGGACGGGGACTTGGATGTAGTTCTGGCGCGCCACCACAACGCCGTTCCAGCTTCGGCCGCCCTAGTCAGTTTCCTGCGCAACGATGGCACAGGTAACTTTGGGTCGCAGACGATCGTCTACGGCGGGTCGACCCCCAACCTGCCATCGGTCGAATTCATAGCGGAGGACCTCTCTGGTGACGGCGCGACTGAGCTAATAGCCGCCCACAACGGCCAGGTCTTTGTCCTGCCCAACGCTGGGGACGGAAGCTTCCAGTCCCCTGTCGTTCTGGATTCTGGTGCCGGCCCTATGCTCCTCGAGGACGTCACGGGGGACGGCCTCTCCGACCTAGGCTCGTGTTTCGCAGTTCTTAGGCGGCGATTCCGAGGTCCTGGAGGGTCCTCTGGTATTCAGCGAGTGTGCGCTCTGGAGGCGGGGTCGCTAGATAACGGTGGCTGAGGATCTCGCCTCGAATGGCGCTGAGCATGTCGTCGAAGCTTGGCGTGGTCTTCGACCGGTACCAAGGCGCCTGGATCTTATGGGCTCCCACATCCTGCCGCCATCGATCTTCCCCGAGGTACCACACGATGATTATGCCTCGGACGATCAGGGCGAATGGCGCCGTGCGCTCCACTGCAAGTCGGCCGCGATGGCCGCGCGGCTGTGACCCAGGCTTCGGACGACCATCAGGCGATTCGCCTCGGCTCCATCCGTTCTGCGCTTCCGAGAACCCCAAGGACTGCTTCGCCTCTCTGAAGCTCACCTCGATCGACCATCGCCGCCCCACACCTTCGACGATGGTTTTCGCGGACGCGGCGTGGCGCGTTGAGAAGAAGGCTCGGTCCTCGTAGTTCCCTTTTGGATCGCGCGTCACCACGACTCGAATCAACCTGGTTCCCGTCGCGGTGTACCAGAGACAAGTGAGAGTCTGAATGAGGAGCGTCACTTGCCTGCCGTAGATCTTGACCTTCAGCTCGATCCAAGCGTCGGGTTCCTCGGCAGCAAGATCAGATGGGCTCGGAAGGCGTGGGCCTTTGATACGTTTGGTCCCCCGCTTCTGCGTGTAGCCCTCTTCAAGAGGCTCGAAGAGCATCGCATCCATTGGCATCGGACCCGTGAAGTCAATGCTCCCATGCAGGTCGCGCAGAGTCGTCTTACACGCGTATTCTCGGTCGCCTAGGAGGTTTATCCGTCGATCGCTCGGAAGCCAGCTGTAGAGCTTCTCGACCAATTCGCGGGCGATCTCGCTTCGCTTTCGATACTCGGACTCAGGGCATGTCTTCGGCGAACGGTACAGCTTCGCGAGAATTGGCACAGCGATGCCTGGACCCTTCCATGGCACGGGTACGTGAACCGCGAGTACAACCCAGGCGTGGCCACAGGCCACGCTAGCCGCTGCACCCTTGGAAGCCCGCGAGGATGCTGCTCCGTCGTAGTGCATCGCCGTCCCAAAGATTCTCGGCCCGTTTCGTCGACAGAGAGTGTCGTCGACGATCACGTCGATTCTCTTAGGAAGGTACGTCAGCAAGTGCATGACCAGCGTCTTCCACACGTCATCTGTCTTCCAACGGGCCTCCGAGAAAAAGCGGTGGAACCCAGCATGGTGACGGTCGCCCAATGCCCCACTCGCTCGGGCCACCCGAGTCACCCAGCGCCTCGAACAGCAGAGAAGCCAACCCACCACGAGTATGGAGAATCGGCGGTGGGTCGGTGCCGTGAAGCACGACTCGAATGACTTCAGTAGCACGGCTACCGACTTCGGGATACTCTGATCGGGCATGTCCCCTCCTCTGGGTGCCTTGGCTTAGACACCTTCAGCATTCAGAGTGGGGATGTGCGATTCACGCGTGGCGTGCCAGAAATCGGGGGGCCGTGGAAGCCCGAGGGACGCTCAAAAAGTGCGAAACACGAGCCTAGTCGTGGCCTCGGCCATCAACCGCGAGATTCGGCTCTACCAAGGGATGGGTGGGCTAGGCTTCGCTTCACCCACTCAGTATGCGTCCACAGGTCACTTCCCCGTCTTGGGCCTCCGAGCAGGCGACCTCGATCTCGATGGCCAAGTAGATGTGGTGGCGGAGGGCTTCTACCTAGCCGACTACTTTCGCAGCCTCGGCCCAACTGGACTGAGCCCCGCTGTGAAACTCCCGCTCGTTTCGTTCACGCCGCCGCCCATCCTTGGTCGCCTCATTCTCGATGACCTGGATGGAGATTCGAATACGGACATCGTTCGAGTCGAAGGGCGCAACTCCGTCAGGTACGTGGGCTGGTACCAGAATCAAGGTTCCGGTGGGGCGACGTCCTTCGCCCCCGTCACGCGGCTCTCGCACTACGACCTGAGCGCATCCGCCATCACCGCGGCGGACGTGAATGGGGATGGGGACTACGAGGTCATTCGGGGAGATACTCTGGCGGCGGGGACGCTCAGCATTCACTTCCATGGGCCGGCGGCCCCTGGGCGCCCGATCGAGGTGAAGTGGACCCTGCATCTCCGTGGAGGGCCGCGCGATCACAGCCACACTCCCGCGAGTCGCCAGCCGATCACTGCGAGCACGAGCGTCACGTAGCCGCCCCATAGCGGCGTTCCACCGATGAGGATCAGCATGAGCAGCGGCAATCCACTCCGACGCGCAAGTGCAACGACCGTCGGGCGCCTCCTCGCGCTCACGTTCACACGGCGCGGCGCATCCACTGGCCTACACGGCTCCTCCTTGGAACGGGTAGCCTGACCCCTGGAAGTCGGAGCATGGGCGGGCGGGACATTGAGCCTGAAGGACGTCATGGTGCGAGCGAGGGAAGATCCGCGACCCGGGAAAAGGGCTCTGGAGAGGGCCACTGAACACTCACGGGACTTCGCGATCCCGTTGCAGGGTGGGAACCCGGGCATGCCGGAACGTCTCGCCCTTCCGGCAGAATGCAGCCACATGCCCGATCTACCACGCACTTTCCATTTCAACCATCTTTGATAACTGTGCAATCATTCCACTTGCAATCAATGCCTCGCCACCGATATAGTTGCACAGGCATCAAGTTGCGGCGAAAGAGCCGCCGAGATGAGCGGAGGTGCGGACGCCCCGCACCTGTACCCCCACCGTGCTGGCGAACGCGCCCCATTTACGGAGACGAAACATGGCCCTCAAATACGACTTTCAATCGAGCCCGAGCTTTTGGATTGGTCTCACCAACCACCTCCTCGAGCGAGCGATGAATCGCAAGCTCGCCCCGACCGGCATCACGCTTCGCCAGGTCCAGGTTCTGGCCACCCTGTCGCTCTTCGGAGAGCGCAGCCAGGTCGATCTTTCGGAGGACCTGCGCGTGGAACCCTCGACCGTGGTGAGGGTGCTCGACCGGATGGAACGGGACGGTTGGGTCGAGCGGCACCCCGCGCCAGATGATCGCCGCAAGAAGCTGATCCGGACGACCGACAAGGTCAAGCCGACCTGGAACAAGATCATCAACCTGGGAGAAGAGGTCCGGGATCTGGCGACCGCAGGCTTCTCCGAGGAGGAGCTCGAGACCTTGAAGAGTCTCCTGGGTCGAATCCAAGAGAACCTCGACGCGGTGGAGCAAGACGATGCTTGAGCGTCCAAGCCTCGCGCAGTGCGCACTTCTGTGCATCGCGCCGATGATGGGGAGCTGCGCCAGTAGCGTGCCCTCGCGAGTGGTAGCACCGCAGCCCATCTTCCGCCTGGAGACCGTACGCCAGGAAACGGCGCGCACCACCAAGCCAGTTGATGAGTCGCCGAAGCGAGCACAGCGCGCATGGGAGTTCGAGACACGCGCCTTCGCTGTTCCGAGTGCGTCCGCCGGTTCCATCGACTCCCGCGTCAGCCGCTTCGGAGCCAGCTTGACTTGGAACCTCCGGGTCACGGAGCGCACGACGGCGGCCGTGAAGCTGGAGACGGAGCGCTCTTCGTACAAGTTCGATGGGCTCCAGGCGGCTCTTCCAGGGTTCGACCTGCGGCGCGTGGATGGACTGGACGTCCACCGTGCGTCGGTGAACTTCATGCATATCCGCTCGAAGGAGACGTCGTACTTCGTTGGCGCCGGGGCAGCGGTCGCCCAGGAGCCAGGCGCCGCCTTCGAGGACTCGTCGGTCTTCAACTTCCAGGTCGGCATGCGGCACGCCTGGAATGACAGCCTCAGCACATCGATTGGCGTCGCGGCTTCCACGCGCATCGAGGAAGACCTCTTCGCGCTTCCCTTCCTGGGGCTCGACTGGACGGCGACCGATAGCTGGTCCTTCCAATTTGGAGTTCCTGCGACGGGTGTGAAGTTCCGAGCCAGCGATTCCGTCTCCGTCGCTCTGCGCGCTCGTTTCGAGTTTCGCGACTTCCGGCTCGAGGACTCGGGCGCCATGCCGGGCGGGATCCTCCGTGACGAGGGGATCGGCGTCGAGCTTGGACTCGACTGGAGGCCCAGCCCCGCCATCTCGCTGGGTGTGAACGCCGGCTACCTCATGAACCGTGAGCTCCGGTTCGACGACGCTTCAGGCGCGACGCTGCTCGAGGTCCACCCTGACTCCAGTCCCTTCGCGGGGCTCTCGCTCAAGTACCAGATATGACTCACCCACCGTTTCAGTGCATTGCCTGGGCCGCGCTCGCGCCGTTCATGAGCGGCTGCACGCTGACAGCCCGGGCTCCGGATGCAATCGCTCCGGAGCTTGGTATCGACGTGCCCACCGCGTGGGCCACCGTCGCTGACTCGGCCTCCGTGGATGCGCGCTGGTGGGATGGCTTCGATGACGCGACACTCTCGTCGCTGGTCGACGAGGCGCTCCGCACGAATCACGACTTGAAAGGCGCTGCGGCAAGACTGGAGGTGGCTGCCGCCCAGGCCCGCGTCGCCGGCGCGGTCCTGCTCCCCACACTCGACGCGGGGTTGAACGGACAGCGACAGGCCCAGAACTTCGCCGCACTTCCCATCCCTGGACTCGGGGGAGGCACACAGAGCGTGACCTCCGATAGCTTCGGCGTCTCGCTGAACTTTCGCTGGGAGCTCGACCTCTGGGGCCGACTCCGCGCAGGCGCCCGCGCCGCGGCCGCCGACCTACAGGCTGAAAGCGATGCGTACGTCGCCGCGTCTCTGTCGCTCGCCGCTCAGACCGCCAAGGCGTGGTACGCGCTCACGGAAGCTGGCCTTCAGCTCCAGCTCGCCGAAGCGACCGTCGCCAGCTTCAAGGAAACGCGTCGGCAGGCGACGGACCGCACGGCAGCAGGGGTTCAGGCTCCGGTCGACGAGCACCTCTCGGAGGCGAACGTCGCGTCCGCCGAAGCGAATCTGCAAGCGCGCGCCGAGGCGCACAGTCGCGCCGCACGGCAGCTCGAGGTGATCCTGGGGCGCTACCCGAGCGCGGAGCTGCAGAATGCGAACGACCTCGAACGCACCACGCCCGCCATTCCTTCCGGTATCCCCTCAGAGGTCATTCGCAGACGCCCTGACGTTCGGGTGCTGGAGCGTCAGCTCGCCGCTGCCCTCGAGCGCGCCGGCGCAGCAAGGGCAAATCTCTACCCGCAGCTCACGCTCACCGGCAGCGCCGGTACCTCGAGCGCGGAGTTCGAGGACCTCCTGTCGGGTGACTTCTTCATCTGGAATATCGCAGGCGGACTTGTGCAACCACTCTTCGCCGGGGGACGGCTACGCGCCGAGGTGAAGGCTGCTGAGAGTCGGATCAAGGTCGCCTCGGAGGCGTTCGCCCAGGGCGTCCTCGAGGCCTTCCTGGATGTCGAGGCCACGTTGACGGCCGAGACGTTCCTGGCCGGGCAGGAGACGGCCCTCGTTCGAGCAGCAGACGCGTCCAAGCGAGCCGCCGACATCGCGAGCAACCGCTACAGCCAGGGGATCGAGTCGCTGCTGCTGGTTCTGGAGAGTCAGCGCCGCGAACTCGATGCCAGGAGCCGCCTGCTCAGCGTGCGGCGCGCGCGCCTGGATGCCCGAATCGATCTACACCTTGCCCTCGGGGGCGGATTCACCGCAGAGACCTCCGACTCAACGACCACTCGCTCGCAAGACGGAGCATCCCAATGAAAACGAACACTCTCAAAACGCTCGGCGTCACGGCCGTGCTCATCATCGGCCTTGGCGGGCTGACCTGGTGGCGACTCGACACGTCGGTCTCCAAGATCGTGGAGCAAGAGCCCCCCCTCCCGCTGACGATCCGGACCCACGAAGTCACCACCGGAGACATCCAGTCATGGCTCCTCGCGGAAGGGACCGCACGCTCGGTGCGGCGCGAGTACCTCACCTTTGAGTACGCAGGCCGAGTCGCGTACGTCCTCAAAGGAGCAGATGGGCTCGAGCTCCGAGAGGGCACCAGGGTCGAAGCCGGCACCGTGCTCGCGCGCCAGGACCAGCGCTCGGCGCAAGCCGACCTGGAGAGTGCCCACGCGGAGATCGCCGAAGCAGTGACGCAGGTCACTGTCGCGGAGTCGGAACAGGAGCGGGTCAAGAGTGAACAGGAGCTCGCGGCGACCACGCTCGAGCGCTTCACCACCCTCGTGGCACAGAACTCCGCGTCCAAGCAAGAGCTGGACGAGGCCCAAAATGGAGCGAACATCGCGGCCGCGACCGTGAGCCAGGCCGCCAGCCGCCTCGCGTCCGCGAAGGCCAAGGTCACCTCGGCACGTTCACGCGTCAAACAGGCCGAACTGGCTCTGGAGAAGACCGAACTCATCGCGCCCATGGATGGAGTCGTTGCGTACGTCAACACCAAGGAGGGCTACTACTTCACCCCTTCCATGGTTCGCACGGAGGAGGAGACGGCCGCCCTGCAGTCCGTTCCGCTCGTTCTCATCGACCCCACCGCTTTCGAGGTCACGGTGAACGTTCCCTCGTTCAGCCGAGGGCGCTTGAACCCCGGTCAGGCGGCCGTGGTGGCCGTCAGCTCTGCGGCCGTCTCTCAACTCGGCTCCGGCGTGCCGCCCACGGAAGGAGACAGCTTCGTTCGCGGTGAGGTCTTCTCGGTGAACCCGGCGGTCAGCCCCGGCGGTAGAGCCGTGCAGGTGAAGATCCGGGTGACCGAGAACGCCACCTTACTCGAGGATGGACTCTTCGTGAGCGTCTGGGTCGCCGCGGACAGCCGAGAGAACGTGATCCGAGTGCCGGTGGACGCCATCCTCCATGAGGACAACTCCGCCTTTGCGTTCGTCGTGGAAGAGGGCGTTGCCCGGCGTGTCCCCGTCACGCTCGGGCTTCAGGAGTTCTCGATGCAAGAGGTTCTTGGCGGCCTCACGGAAGGCCAGACCGTGGTCACCGATGGCCGCTTCAAGATGAGCGACGGCGTCAGCGTCCGCGTCATCGACGCAGTGGCCGAGCGCTCCGAGGTCATCCAGTGACCGATTCAACGGAACACGAGATCGACGTCGCGAAGGCGTCCTGGGCCGAGCGCTTCTTCCTGCTTCGACCGACGTTCGGCATCCTGGCGACCTTGCTGCTCATCGCCGGCGGCCTGATGGCCGCCAGCGTCCTGGTGAAGGAGTCCTTCCCCGACCTGTCCATTCCCCAGGCTTCCATCAGCACGGAGTGGGCGGGCGCCGACCCGCAGACCATCGAGCAGGACATCACGGACGTCATCGAGAAGGAGGTCAAGACACTCCGCGGACTGAAGAGCGTCACGAGCTCGTCCTTCGATTCGTTCTCGATGGTCGCCGTTGAGTTCGACGCAGGTGCCAACCTGTCGGAGTCCATGCAGCTCCTTCGTTCGAAGGTCAGCGACGCGGAGTCGAAGCTCCCACAGGGCGCCGGGACGCCGCGCATCACCCAGGTGTCCGTCGACGACAGACCGATCCTCACCGTCGTGCTCTATGGTGACATCGACGCAGGGGTGCTCAGCCGCACGGCCCAGGACCTCGAGGAGAGACTCGAGGCCGTGGCGGGCGTCAACGAAGCCGATATCGCGGGCATGAGAGACGAGGTCGTCTCGGTGCGCCTCTACCCGGACAGGACTCTCGCGCTCGGACTCTCTCCCACCGTCGTCCGTGATGCGATTCAGAACGCGAACGTGGACATGCCATGGGGAGAGATCGAGAGCGAGCAGTTCGGGACGAGTGTGCGCTTCTACGGACGCTTCCGAAGCGTGGGAGACCTCGAGAATCTGCCTGTCGCCCGACTCGGCTCCGCGGGGCAAGGGCGCATCGTGCGACTCGGCGAGGTCGCGGACGTGAGACGAGACCTCGAGAAGGAGACATCTCGAGCCTTCTTCAGCTGGCAAGGCGGTGAGTACGCCTCTTCCATCGAGGTGTCGGTCAAGAAAGCGCCCGGCACCGATACGCTGGCGGTCATCGAGGCAGTGCGGCAAGAACTCGATGCAACGACAGGGGGAACTGACTGGCCACCGCAACTCAAGTACGAGATCACGCAGGACGAATCGGAGCAGGTACGGGAGTCCCTCGGCAACGTGTTCAACAACGCATGGCAGGCCATGCTGGCGGTCTTCTTCATCCTGTTCATGCTGCTGACCTGGCGCGAGGGGCTCATCGCAGGACTTGCCATTCCGCTCACGTTCCTCGGGGCCTTGCTCATCATCTGGTTGCTCGGCTTCACGCTCAACCAGCTCGTCGTCATCGGAATGGTCCTGGCACTGGGCCTGCTCGTCGATGTGTTCATCCTGATGATGGAGGGAATTCACGAGGGCATCTTCGTGGAGGGCCTCACCTTCTCGCAGGCGGCGCTGAAGACCGTCCGGCGCTACGGGCTGCCCGCTGCCACCGGACAGCTGACGACCATCCTCGCGCTGGCGCCGCTGGCAGCGATCGGTGGCACATCGGGGCAGTTCATCCGCGTTCTTCCCATCACGGCCATCGTCTGCCTGCTGGTGGCGTTCTTCGTCGCCCTCGCCATCTCGGTGCCGCTCTCGCGGTTCCTGCTGGGGCATCTAGACGCAAGTGACGGCAACAAGGAAACCAGAGCAGATCGCCTGACGGCCAGGTACGGACAGAGGCTCCGCGACTGGAGCCTCGCGTCGACTCTGACAAGCCGCCCGAGGGCAGCTCTGGTGGTCGCAGGCGCCTTCGGGGTGTTCCTGCTCTCCCTGGTGGGCTTCAGCAAGGTGCCGCTGGTGATGTACCCGAAGGCCGATGGTGTCAAGCTGGGGATCACCGTGGAGCTCAGCCCATCCACGACGCTTCCGAGTTCACAGATCGTCGCCGAGAGCCTCGGCAGCATCCTTCGGGAGAAGCCGTACTTCGAGAGCGTCGTCATGCTCGTGGGACAGAAGAGCCCGCTGGCGCAGGTCACCCTGCAGGACGCACTCAGTCCCTCGACGGGTGAGAACTACGTCGGCTTCTCGTGCATCTTCAAGGAGCGCGACCTGCGCGACAAGGACGGCTACGAGTACGCGGATGACCTTCGAAGCGAGCTCAGGCCAATTCTCGATGAGATGGCCGCGGTCGCCACGCTGGAGCTCGTACCCGAGACCGGTGAGCCCAGCGCGGTGGCTCCGGTACAGATCGCGCTGCTCGGCACCGACATGGGGCGGCTGCGTTCCATCTCGGCGGATGTTCAAGCCATCCTGCAGCGAACTCCAGGTGCAGTGGAAGTACGCGACAATCTCGGGAACGTTCGTCCGGAGGTCAAGCTCATACCACGCCGAGAGGCGATGGACTTCTACGGCCTCACGGAGCGCGAGCTGGCAGCACAGGTCCGCATCGCGCTCGGCAACGATGAGGTCGCCAAGTTCGACATCGGCGGGCTCGACGACGACCTGAGCCTCCAGCTGGGCATGGCCTGGCCGAGCCGTGGCGGTGACATCGGGGGCCCGACCACATTGGGCGAGATGGCGCTCGTGAGGGCATTTGCTCCGGACGGGGCAGTCGTACCTCTGCTGTCCGTGCTCACTCCTGAGTCCGGTACCTCCACGCTCTCCATCACACACGAGAACGGGAAGCGAAGCATCTCGGTTCTCGCGAAGACTGCGGGATCCACACCGCAGGAGATTGTCGAGGCCATCACTCCCGAGCTAGAAGCGCTCAAGGCCACCTGGCCCTCTGGATACTCGTTTCGATTCGCGGGCGAGGTGGCCGAGACGGCGGAGACGTTCGGTTCCGCAGGCATCATGCTCGTGGTCGCGATCATGCTCGTGTTCTCCGTCCTGGTCCTTCAGTTCGGCTCGTTCCGACAGTCGTTCATCATCGCCATGGCCATCCCATTGGCCTTGATCGGCACGTTCGCGGGCTTCTTCTTCGCCTGGATTCCGTTCTCGTTCTTCGCCATGGTCGGCGTCATCGCGCTGATCGGCATCGTCGTCAACGACTCGATCGTCATGGTCGACACCATGAACAGGCACCTCGCTTCTGGAATCAAGGTGGCGACGGCGGCGGCTCGCGGCGCCTCGGATCGACTGAGGCCGATCGTGAGCACGAGCCTGACCACGATCGTCGGCCTCGTGCCCCTCGCAATCAGCGACCCGATGTGGCGTCCCCTTTGCTACGCCATCATCTTCGGACTGATCGTCTCTACCGTCACGTCGCTGGTCGTCGTGCCCTGTCTCTACCTCTTGTTGACCCCGAAAACGAAGCCCTCATGAAACCTCTCCAGATCTCAGCAGTCGTGATCTCCTGGCTCATGTTGAGCGCGACACCGTCCTACGGAGCCCCTTGTCGTCCACAGACTGCGGTGGCCGAGGAATTGAAGGTCACGGCGACGCCAGAAGTCCATGCCAAGCGCAGCGAAGCACTCGCTGCCGAGCGCGCGGCCGTGGTTCGCCTGGAGCAAGTAGAAGCCAACCTGCTTGCAGTCCAGCAAGTGCTGGATATCGGTCTCGCGGGAGACGAGGCCGGGCAGCTCTTGCGCGAGGCGAAGCTTCGTGCACCCGATCCCCAAACGCTTGGGGAGCAACTTGTGGCCCGGGAGCGAGAGTTCGCGGAGGCGCGTCTCGATCATGTCCGGCTCCTCGAGCGTCGCCGCCTCGAGGCAGACCCTGAAGAGGTTGCTCGCCTCAACGCAGAAGTCGCCAAGCAGGCGGTCTACCAGGAGGCTCTCGAAGCGGCGCTCGTGGCGGAGCGAGCCCTCGCGCTCAGGGCACAGGAGCTTGCGAGCCTGCTCGACACACGGCTCCTGTGGATGGCCAGCGCCGCTCCCATCGGTAGCAAGTGGCCCTCCGAGATTGCCCGAGGCGTGCAATGGGCTGCGTCGCCTGGCAGCTGGACGGAAGCCCTGTGGAGCGCGTGGGGACGCGCGCTCCACGCTCCGTGGGTGCCGATAGCACTGGCACTTGCGCTGACAGTGCTGATCGGCGTGAGGCGACGTCTACGCTCCAGGCTGTCGAAGCTCTCGGAGAGCATCGGCACTGTCTCGCACGATAACTTCTCTGCCACCGGCCTCGCCCTGGGTGTCACGGTCCTTCTGTCACTTCCGGTACCGATCGCATTGGGTGGCCTCGGTTCCATGCTCGCGACGGACGCCTCGGACTCGTTCTCGCACGCCCTCTCGACAGGGTTGATGGCCGCGGCCGCAGTCGTCCTGTTGCTCGACCTGTTCAGGCAGCTATGCCGACCGCAGGGGCTGGCGGAAGCTCACTTTCAATGGGACGAGCATGCGAGAAGGACCCTCCGTGCCAATCTGCGGTGGTTCATCCCGGTGGAGGCCGGTGCCGCCGTGGTCGTTGCGGCTTGCGATGCCAGCGGGGTGGCACTCTACCAGGATGGGCTGGGGCGACTCGCTTTCGTCGTCGGTTCGGTGGGTATGGCGCTCTTCGCGGGAAGGGTCTTTGGTCGGCGCAAGGGTGTGTACGCCGAGCTCGCCACCGGGGGCAGCTGGGTCTGGAGGCTTCAACGCCTCTGGTACGGGATACTCGTGGGACTCCCTGCTGCTCTGGGACTGGCTGCAGTGCTTGGCTACTACTATCTGGCGTCCGAGGTGCAGAGTCGCGTGTTCGCCACCGGGCTAGTGGTCTTGACCGGACTGGTGGGCTACGGCTTCATCCAGCGCTGGCTATTCGTCGCGCGACGTCGGCTCGCTCTCCGGCAGGCGAGGGAGAAGCTTCAGCAGAGGCGAGACGCCTTCGCATCCGAATCAGAGGAGGATGCTTCCACCGGCGATGCTGTGCCCGAACTCGACTTGCAGGCGATCGATGTGGAGTCCGCCAGCGAGCAGACCATGGCACTCGCGCGCACGGTGGTATCACTTGGAGTCCTGATGTGGCTCTGGGCCGTCTGGGGAGAGATCTTGCCCGCTCTCGCCATTCTGGATCGAATCGACCTCGGGCAGCCCATGGTCGACGAATCGGGAGCGATCATTGGCGCGCCGGTCACGGTCTGGTCGCTGTTGCTCGCCCTGGTCGCCGCGCTCTTGACGTTCATCGCAGCCCGAAACCTCCCTGCGGTTCTGGAGCTGCTCGTTCTGCAGCGCTTCAAGATCGACCACGGAGCCCGATATGCGGCCAGCACGCTGACGCGCTACCTCGCCGTGACGGTCGGTGTCGTCGTGATCTCGAATCTCATCGGCATCGACTGGTCCAAGGCGCAGTGGATCGTGGCCGCCCTCGGCGTGGGCCTTGGTTTTGGTCTGCAGGAGATCGTCGCCAACTTCGTCAGCGGCATCATCATCCTCTTCGAGCGGCCCGTGCGAGTCGGCGACACCGTCACGGTGGGCCATGACAGCGGTACGGTGAGTCGACTTCGTATTCGCGCGACGACCATCACCGACTGGGACAACAAGGAGGTGCTCGTGCCAAACAAGAGCTTCATCACCGACCGTGTCGTCAACTGGACGCTCAGCAATCCAGTCACGCGCGTACTCCTGAAGGTCGGAGTCGCCTACGGCACCGACGAGGAGCTGGCGCAGGAGACGATCTCGGCGGCCGTGAAGAGCGTTCCCGCGGTCCTCGATGAGCCCGGGTTCAGCGTACTGTTCGTCGCCTTCGGTGAGAGTTCGCTGGACTTCGAAGTCCGGGCCTTCGTACCGGAGCTCGCCAAGCGAATGCCGGTCATCCACGAATTGCACACGGCCATCAGCCGCGCGCTCCGTGCGGCCGAGATCGAAGTGCCGTTCCCGCAGCGCGACCTCCACCTACGCAGCAGTGATATCGAACTACCCCTGGATCGTGCCGTCGGCTGATGAGCATGACCTCCAGCACCATATCGGGCGGTGTGCGCTCGCAGTGTGCCACGATCGGTGTCCCGTCGAATCCCCCTGGCGAGAACCCGCCAGCCCGTGCAAGGTGATACACAGGGCTCCGTGGGGCGACTCTGTCGTTTTGACGTGAACGCGTCCTCTTTCCTGTGACGGCCACGGCTTCGCGGGGTCCGTTCCAGCGTTCATGCTTCGTCTTCCTCCCCCACCCCCCTTCCGGGCGCATCCTTGCGTTCCTGGCGGGGATCTGCAGACCGTTCTCGGCCTGGCGCTCCCCAAGGGCGTGCGCCCGCTGGAGGAGATTTTGGGCTTCGAGCGCGTGGCGGTGCCGCTGCGGTGCGGCGGAACGCTCGACGGCTGGTATCACGGAGGTAAGACGCTTCCCGCGGTGCTCCTGCTGCACGGGCTCGGGGGCACGACGCGCTCCGGTTACCTGCGCCAGGGCGCGGTTCGCATCGCCGCCAGCGGACACGCGGTGCTCGCGCTCGATCACCGGGGGTCCGGGGATCTGCATGAGGACTCCACGCGCCCCTACATGGCGGGTAACACCGACGATGTGGAGGACGCGCTGCAGTGGCTCCAGGAACGCAGCGGCACGGAGCGGGTCTTTGCGGTGGGCTACTCGATCAGCGGCAACACGCTCCTGAAACTCCTGGGCCGCGGGACTTCACACGCGCCAGAGCTGTCCGTCGCCATCTGCCCGCCCATCGACCTCGACGCGGCGTCCCATGACCTCCGCCATCCGCGCTCGAAGGCCTACGACCTCTGGGTCCTGCGAAGCTGCAGGCGCTGGATCCCGACGCACACGGGCGAGGCTCCCGAGGGCAGCTACCACGTGCCCCGCCTGAGTGGCCTGCGGGTCTTCGACGAGCGCTAACGGATAGGAACTCGAAGCGGGGTGTCGAGACTATTTCTACCGTAGTCTGGGGCGCGATTCTTCGCCACCACCCTTCCTCACCGGCCAATCTGCGGCGCCCGAGCGGCCATCAGCCTCTTCGGTGAGCCGAACTCGCCCGATTTCCCCCTCTCCGAACGGCACCACCGGTTCGCTTCACCACGACCTGCAGCCAGCACCCTCCCCAAGGCGCTGGCTGTTCTTATTTCACCGAGCCCGATAGCCCGCGCGCTGCTTTGCTGCGCCCTACTTCCCGAAGTCCAGCCGCCCCTGCCGAGGCGGCATCGGTATTCGGACCTCGGGCTCTGCCGGTGGGGAACGGCTCGGCCCTGGCGATGACGGGTCTCCCCCACCGGGCGAATCGGATGACCTCCTCGCTGCCGCTCTCACCCCCTCCAGCACCTTCCGCGCTGTCTCCGGATCTGTGATCACGGAGATCATGTGCCGACGCCCGCGGCAGCGCGGGCGCTTGAGAACATCTTCCGAAAACACCCGCTTCAGAAGATCTGCCCAGCGGATGTACCTCTGGTCCTTCGACGGCTCCCCCGCACTCTTCGAGCCGTCTTCATCGGCGACGTCCACATCCTTCGGCTCCTTCCGAACCACGGGACGCGGCACCACTTGATCACGCAATGATGAGGCCGGGGCCAGCACTCCCTGATACGTCAGCTGATGCTCGCGCGGATGCGGCGCGAGCGCCGCCAGTCGAGCCATGAACTGGTACGGCGTCATGACGAAGCCTTTGGTCCCATCACTCCAGGCCTTGCGTAGCAGCCATGAGACCATCCCATCAGGACGCACCTCGAAGCGCTCGAGGCTGATGGCGGGCCTCGTCACATAGCGGCAGAGCTTCTCCAGTTGCGCCCGCTGACCCTTCCGGATCAGCGCACGCAACGAGAACCCGTCAGCATTCACCACCAGTGGAGGCGGCACGTACTGACTCCCCCAACCCGACGACTGGAACGCAAGGCCGAGATCAGGGGCGATGAGGCGCTTCAGCGGCTGCCCAGCACCAGGACCGAAAGGCACCAGTGACTTCACCGAGGCAGCCTTCAGGGCCGGAAAGTACGCATCATCACGCGCGACGCCAAAGTCGAGAAGCGGCTGCTCATCAGCGCTCGCGTCCGCGTACTCCCAAGGGGGGTCGTCGCCTTTGCGTAGTGGCAGACCGAGTGCGATCGGGTCGAGGGAGTAGCGCTTCAGCACCCGAGCACCCCTGGCAGCTCGCGGATGTGGGGCCGATCCATGTCGAAGACGCGCTCCCGTTCCCCGTACTCCAGCGCTTCGCGCTCGCGCGGGGTCAGCGCGGCGAGTAGCTCTTCGTGGGGGAGCGCCAGGAGCGCGTCCCGGACCTCAGCTTCGGTCGCGGACTCCGCGAGCCCGGCCGCGAGGCGATGACGGTCCGAGATGGCCAGGAAGCGTCCGACGAACGCCGCCTTCTCGGGCCGGCGCCGGAGCGGAGGCCGGCGAGCCAGGGCAAAGGAGCGGAGTTCAGTCGGCGAACAGAGTCAGCTGTCCCTCTGCGTCGTTCTCGCGCTCGCGGCGCGGTCGAGTCTGCAACCTTCGAAGTCGATCCGGCCAGCTCGAGTCGGACGGGAGGCTGAGGGTCGAATCCTTCAGGAGGTAAACGGGACCGCGCAGAAGGTGCGGGACTGCCTTCCTGGGCGCACGCTCCGCTTCGCGCACACAGATCTCTGCCATGGTGACGCGAGCTTGGGCGAACCACTCCTCTAGCGCTTCGAGAATTTGCATGTCGGCTCCCGTCAGCTGCCGAGGCGGCGGGAGCCAGTCGTGCTGATGATCCTCCGCAGCCGTGGAGAGGCCGTGGAACTTCGAACTCTGCTTCTCCTTCGAAGTGAGAGTCGCGAACCCTGGCGCCGACGATTCGAGGACGGCGGAGAAGAAAAGGGCCGACTCCAGGCACCCGTTCTCCGGCTGGAGCTCGAGCAGCCACGGCAAGGCCGCGTAGGTGGCCGGGTAGAGGGATTCCTGATGGAAGAGCGTTTCCCAGTAAAGGTCCTTGAGCGCGTCGACCGACCACCGGTCACGCAGGTCACTCAGGATCGTGGCCACATCGATGAGACCGTAGGCGCTGTAAAGGCGAGACCACAGGGGGTCTTCGAGGGCGAGCAGCATGCACTTCATACTACGCAAGAAAAAGATGGGCGGTAGGGAGATACACACGCTTTCAGATGTGCTCGCTCGCCCGCACGACACGCCCTTTCAGCTCTTGGCACAGCTGGTCAGTCAACTCGAAACGGGCACCCAGTATCGGTTCACGTCCGTGCTCTGTTCCTCGAGGTAGTACTGATCTCGCAGCACGCCGCCGCAGTTCTCGATCGTCCGTGCCGAGCCCTGATTCGTCGGCGCGCACGTTACGACGATTTGACCCAGTCCGAGCCCGTTTGCAAAGTCGAGCGCCCCACACAGTAGCGCCGTGGCATGGCCCATGCGCCGCGCTGAGGGCCGCACGCTGTAGCCCAGGTGCCCTTCGAATCGTTCGTGTCGCTCGTGGAGCCGGTGCCGGAAGCTGAAGAGCCCGAGCAGTTCACCCGTGGATTCGTCTTTCATGAAGCGAGTGGTGCAGGGCACGAAGCCGCTGATGTTCTCGGGCGCCCAGCCGAGCGGCTCCCCGAGCTCCCAGGCGTCGAAGTGCTCGACCGTCTCTTCATAGATAGGAACTCCAAGCGGGGTTTCGCCACAGCCGGCACCCTAGCCTGAAGCCCGATTCTGCACCACCCCCTCCCGCACAGGGCACACCGCAGCGCCCGAGCGGCCATCGGGCTCTTCGCTGAGCCGAACTCGCCCGATTTCCCCCTCTACGAACGGCACCGCCGGTTCGCTTCACCCCGACCTACAGCCAGCACCCTCCACGAGAGCGCTGGCTGTGTCCATTTCACCGAGCTCGGCGGCCCGCGCGCCGCTTGGCTGCGGCGCTCTACTTCCCGAAGTCGAGCCGCCCCTGCAATGGAGACAGTCGAGGCGGCATGGGTATTCGGACTTCAACCTCTGCCGGTGGCGAGCGCCCCTCCTCTGACGAGGATCCATCTCCCCCACTCGCCAACACGGCCTGGCTTGTCGCGGTCTTCCTCACCCCCTCCAAGACCTTCCGCACCGTCTCCGGATCCGTGATCACAGAGATCATGTGCCGACGCCCACGGCAGCGTGGGCAGCGGAGAACGTCTTCTGAAAACACCCTCTTGAGCAGATCAGAGCCCGACGGCTTCGAGGGCCGCCACGAGGGTCGTGAGATCCTCGGTGCCGGCAGCTATCTCCAGGAGCGTCTCACTCTTCGTAGTGCGGTCTTGCGTGGTCAGGAGCAAGAGGCTGGCGAGACCCAGCGTCAGGAATGCATTCATCATGTGGGTCGTCCAAGCAGGTGAGACGCTGAGGTCCCGCGATAGAGTCGCGCCGAGGCGGTTTTCGCTCTCTTGGCGCTCTTCGCACGCTGCTGTCCCTTGGATTCAGCGGGCAGAGCCGGCGCCTGTTTGATTTGCGTCCCTCACCTCGGGTGACGGATAGGAAATCCAGGCGGGGCGCGATCTGCGTCCGGCCCATGAGGGCGAGTCGGTCGATTTTGATGGGCGCCGCAGCGTGCCTAATCGATAGACACGGCTCGCTCGCGCCAGAGCACGGCATCTGCGGCGCGACCCTCGACCTCCGCCTTCTCGGCCAGCCTGCGCGCTGCGAAGCGTCTCTCGGTAGCAGGCGCGTCTTCGGTCGCTTGCCAAACCGCCTCCAGCGCGGCCTGCGCTTCCGAGGCAAGGCCACACGCTTCGGCCGCCCAGGCCTGGCGCGCTGGAAGCGGTGGGGCGCCCCCCGGAGGAAGCGTGTCCACCCGGGAAAGGCACTCCGTCGCTCCTCCAGTGTCACCACTCTCGACCAGTGCCTGGGCGAGGTAGATGAGGTCTGTCGCAATCGCGCCAGCGTCGTCGGGTGTGGCTCGCTCGTGGTAGTCGAGGACGGCACGAACCTGACTCTCGTGGGGCCCCAGGCGATCGACGCGCGCAAAGTGGTCGAGAAGCCGGGCCGAGACGCGAGTCAGGTTCCTGTGCTCGACCCCGTACAGTCCGCCCCAGCGCACCAGGTAGTCCCCGTAGAGAGGGATCGCCTCATCGCTTCGTCCGCCGTCGTGCAAGAACCGCGCGAATCGGCCGACCGTGGCCAGGGTGGAAGCGTGACCTGGTCCCAGAACTTGTCTGCGACCGATCAGTGCTGCGCGGTAGGACTCTTCGGCCCGCGAGGGTTGACCGGTAAGCTGATAGACAATGGCGAGTTCGGATTGGAGCAGAAAGACCTGACTGGAGTCCGCCCCATCGACGCGAACGTAGGACTCCAGGAGACTCTCCATGAGTTTCTCCGCTTCCTGGAGCTTGCCGGCCCGGCTCAAGATCATGGCCAGCGTGACCCTGGAGGCCAGGGCGTTCCTGTGCTCCAGCCCAAACCAGCTCTGGAGTCCCTCGCTCGCATGTCGGGCGTGCTTCTCGGCCAGCTGGAACTGCCTCGTCGTGCGATACGAGATTGCCAGCGTCTCCTCCGCCCCGAGCGTTCGCGAATCATCTGCCCCGTGGAGGGCAAGACGCGTCGCAAAGATTTGGCTTCGCAGCTCCAGCGCTTCTTCGTTCTGTCCTGTATCGACGAGAAGGACCGCCAGGTTCTCCTTCCCGATGAGCGTCACCTCATGATGGGTCCCCATCACCTCTTCCGCTCGCCCGACGCCATCGAGCTGAGTCACCTTCGATTCCGCGATTCGTCCCTGCCTCTTGTAGAGCGATCCGAGGTTCAGCAGCGTTCGAATGGTGTCGGGGTGCACTCGCCCGGACACGCGCTCCCGCAGCGCCAAGGCCTCCTTCAGGAGTGACTCCGACTCATCCAACCGGTCCTGCCCCAGCCGCGCCACGCCCAGGCTATTGAGCGCGACCATGAGCTGTTCCGAGTCGGGCTCAGATCGTGCCCGGCTGTAGGCGAGCGAGGGCTCGAGCCGCTTCGCGGCCTCCTCGTAGTCCTGGACGTCGAGGAACAGGACTCCCAGCGACAGCCTCGCCTTGTCGGCGAGCTCGCGCTCGGTAGCGAGCGCGCGATGGATCCGCGCGATGCACTCCTCGAATTCGGCCTTGGCCTCGGCCACGCGGTTCATGCGATTGAGCGCGATGCACTGGCCCAGGTGCACCGTCACTGCCTCCAGGCTGTCGATTCCGTACTCCTGGATCATCAGCTCGCGCGCCAGCTGGCCCTGCTGATACGCCGACTCGTGCTCGGCAATCGATGCGTAGGCCGTGGCCATCGTCTCGTGCATCGTCGCCGCCACGCGAGGCTCACCGCCGAGCTCTGCGCCGATTCGAGCCGCCGTGTCGTCGAGGATCGAGCGCAACAGCTTGGTGTCCTGACCCTGGGCAACAGCCGGGTCTACCCCAGTCAGAACCGTCCGGAAGAAATCAGCCGTACTCTTTGTCTGCTCTCCACTCCGGGCGGCCGCGGCGTACCCTCGAAGCATGCCGACCGATCCGACGATCACCGCAAGAAGCACCACCGCGAGGCCCATGACGAACGCCCTGTGACGCTGCGTGAACTTGCGCATCTGATAGATTGCGCTCGGCGGATGGGCGAGGATGGGCTCTTCGTTCAGGTACCGGCGAATGTCGTCGGCCATCGCCGCTGCACTTGCGTACCTCCGGTCCGGCTCCTTCTCCAGCGCCTTCCCCACGATCGTGTCCACGTCGCCGCGCAGGTTGCGGCTGATCGAGCTCAGCGGCCGCGGCGATTCCTCGCGCAAGACACGAAGTGCCTCCACCAGCAAGGGCGTCCTGGTCGAATACGGCATTCGGCCCGAGACGAGCTCGTAGGCTACGACCCCCATCGAGTAGATATCGCTGCGAATATCGACTTCATTCGGGTCGCCGAGGGCCTGCTCGGGGCTCATGTAGGGCAGCGTACCCATGATCTGGCCGACGTGCGTATGCAGGCTCGTCGCGTACATGTCCGAGTTCGTCACCCGCGCCAGACCGAAGTCCAGGATCTTTGGCTGGCCCTCGTCGTCGACGAGAATGTTGTCCGGCTTCAGGTCGCGGTGGATGATGCCGCGCTGGTGGGCGTGCTGTACCCCCTCGCAGACTCTCGACAGGAGCTTGAGGCGTGCGCGCGTGTCGAGCTTCTGGTCGTCCGCGAACTGCGCCAGCGACTTTCCGTGGATCAGCTCCATCGCGATGTATGGCTGCGAGGCACCGTCCCTCTCGAACACGCCCACTTCGTAGACCTGGGCGATCGATGGATGCTGGAGCCGCCCGAGCACTTCAGCCTCCAGCGCGAAGCGCTTTCGAACCTGGTCGGTCAGGAACATGCTCGTGATGACCTTGAGTGCGACGACCCGCCGGGGACTTTCCTGCTCAGCCTCGAACACGGAGCCCATCCCTCCCCTGCCCAGCAGACGGAGGATGCGATAGCCCCCGATACTCTCGGGCAACAGCTCAGCTGGTTGGCTCATCTCCTGCTCGATGAACGGCAGAGGTCCCACGCGGTCGCTCGTGTAGGCCTCCGCGCGAGCGTGAGCGGTGAGCAGTCGCTCAACACGTTCACGGAGGCCCACGTTCTCACCACATTGCCGGATCAGGAACTCGGCGTGCTCGTCCGGGTCAAGGTCGAGGGTTGCCTCAAGCAACTCGCGTTCGTTCGGATACTGCTTCATGGTGGTACCTTGGGACGATGGGATTGTGCGCGAGACCCAGGGTCGGCGCTACAATGAACGGAACGTAGAGCACCTCGCGACCGGCTCACGAAAATCAAACGATCTCCATGCCCGATTCAGAACTGACAATCCTCATCGAGGCCGCACGGGCCCGCGAAGACGGGGCCTCCGACCGTCTTCTGGAGGCCACGTATCGAGAGCTCCAGTCCATCGCGCGCCGCCAGTTTCGGCGAGAAGGCGTTGGTCACACGCTTCAGCCCACAGCGCTCGTCAATGAGGCCTGGATGCGACTCGGGCGCAGCCACCTCGACTTCGAGAGCCGCGCCCACTTCTTCAGCGCGGCCACCCAGGCGATGCGCCGGATTCTGGTGGACCATGCCCGCCGCAACCGTGCCCAGAAGCGAGGGGAGGGTGTGCAGCGCCAGACGTTCACGGAGGTGGGAAGCCTCGATACCACCCTCTCGGTTCTCGAGGTGGATGACGCCTTGAGCGCGCTCAAGGAACATGACGAGGGGCTTGCGGAAATCGTCCAGCTTCGGTTCTTTGCCGGTCTTACCATCGACGAGGTCGCCGAGCTCAGGGGTCAGTCACCGGCTACGGTGAAGAGGCACTGGACCTACGCCCGCGCGTGGCTGTTCGAGCGGATGGGTATGGGAGAGTAGCGGCCCTCACCCGAGGGCCACGCCCACCCGGGTCGAGGTGCGACCAGGACGGGCGTTCGGATCCTCGCATGAACCTCGGCGTCCTTGAGGATCAGTTGAGAAGGAGCGCCACAGCATTGGTGAAGTTGGACGTCGGCACTCCATTAGCGGAGTCGCGGTGCCAGAGCTGAAAGTTCCAAGTTTCTCCCGGAGCCCCGATCACCGGACCGCCCGGCTGCGAGAGCATCGTGGGATCGATTCCAAGGAGAATCGTTCCGGTGGATCCAGTGCTTCCGGCGAGGTTGGAATAACGGCCAATCGAGCCGCCGATGCACAGAATGCCCTGGCTGCCGCCGGGGTTCGGGATACTGGCCATGGTCTGACTTGTGAGGAAGTAGGCGGACGCATTCAGCGGCAACGCCGAGGCCTGCAGCGTCTTCTGGGTAGTCGCCGAGGAGTCACCGTACAGGGTGAGGAAGCCGCGGTCTCCTGTGCTGTTAGGGTTGCCGTAGCAGTACTGGGGCGCAGTCGCAGTGGGAAGGGACGCGTTGTAGGTAGCACCTTGGACGTCGAAGTTCCCCGTCGACAGATTGAGCTCCGCCCAGGCCGTCCCGATGAATTTGCTGGATGTCATGCCGCCCGAGAAACGGGACGCGACGCCCACACTCCCTGCGTAAGAGCCGCCTGTTTGACCGAGAACGACGCGCCTTTCCGAGATGGCGAGAAGCCCGCCCAGAGTCAAGTCGAGGGCCGTCGAGAAGACGTAGTAGGGACCAAACTGTGGATCCTTCTCGTAGTGCGTCAGGACGAACTGAGTCGAGGTCGTCGAAAATCGGCACTGAGCCTTGTCGAACTGAGGAACCCCGTGCTCAAGGATGGCGAGATCCACGGTATTGATTCGACTATCGCCGCGGCAGACCATGATCTGGCCATCGCTCTCGGTGGAGCCGTAGCGGTCGTAGTTGACCAGGTAAGTGGGATCCAAACCGCCGAGGTTCAATGCGTCGGAAACATCGTACTCGCCAAAAGTCCCGCTGCCGAGCGGAGAGGCCTCGAGATCGACAGCGAAGAAAAGAAGGAACCCTGTGGGGAGGAGCTGAGTGGCGCGCAGGGACTGATCTCCGCTCGCCAGATCCTCAGAGCGGTAGACGATGTTCCAGCGGTTGACCGTTGCCGGATCCCCGGTGGATTCGGAGATCTCCACGGAGGTCTCCGATCGATCGAAGGTGATCTCGAGCGAGCTGATCGTCGAGATCACACCTGACGTGTCCACCATGGCAACGAGCGGATCAGCCTCTTGGCTCGAGGTGTAGAAGTTGTGCCAGACGACGCAGAACTGCGTGCCCGCCGCAGCAAACTGGCCACCGACGTCAGGAGCGCCTGGATCGGCGTCAGCGTTGCCCGCAGCGATCGTGAGTTCTGCGCTAAGACCGCCAGCCGGCTGGTAGAGAATGCGGCCGACCACATCATGAAAACCGGTGGATGGATGGTGCCGAACGGCGACGATGAGTTGAGCGTTCGCGCTCGCCAGGGTGGCGATGTGCGGATCCTCGACGCTTTCCGCCGAACTATCTACGTAGCGGGCGCTAAGGAAGGCCCCAGAGGAATCGATCGTCGTCGAGTACACATCCGCATCGGCTCCCGAGAAGTAATCCTCGTAGACGTAGGTGAAGGCATCGTTCACGATGCTGTAGGCCGCATCGACGTTCTCCTGGTCTCCGTCGTATTGGTCGATCGCGTACGTTGCGAAGACTGGATCGACGAGAATGGGGCCGTTCGCGATGGCGAGGAATTCGGCCGGGACCGTCAATCGAATTCGACCATCGACCAGCGTCGCGGGCACGTTGGCCGAACGACCGGCGCCGTCGAACACCACCGCGGCGCTGTAGTGAATGCCGCCCATGGGTCCCTCGAAGGCGAATCCTCCGCCCAGTGTCTTCACGGCGAGGTCCGTGGTGAAGTCAAGGTCGAGCATGAGGTCGGTCGAGAGGCCGGTCGCGTCCAGCGCGAAGCTCTGCTCGACGGACTCGAGCGCCATATCGTAGAGCACGTCGACAGGACCGCGGTCGAGGATCATCCGGTCCCCTTCGCGCCGGACCTCTGCCTGGGCCGTCAGGTCGAGCGCGCGCCCCTCGACGCTGGCGGAGGCGAGTCGGAACGACGCCGGGTAGTTTCGAGGAGCCTTCGATCCCAGAAAGGGAATGTAGGTGAAACCCGATTCCGAGATGCGAGCCTTGTAGGTGCGTCCGCGAACCCAGAGGCCATCTGCATGCTCGGTGTAGTAGAGCAATGTCCTTCGTTGTGACTGGATGGCGGCGCGGTCGATGGGCGGAGCCGCTGCGAGTTCGGCGTCCGTCCATGCGTTCGGTTGGGTCTCGACGGCTTGCTGAAAGAACGGCTCTCCGAGCTCCGTCAAGGCTGGGGGACGATCGACCTGGGCCGAGGCGGAGGTGGCCAGGGTGGCGATGAACAGAGGCAGCAGAAGAGATGTACGCATGGGCAGGGTTACCGGTGGGCGGGGTTACCGGAAGGAAGAAAAGGGTGGGCGAGGACAAGAAGGGGGCGGGTCAACGGGCAGAGCGCCTCCCACGTTCGGTGGATGAGGCACTTTCCCCGCGATGGGGCATGCGCACTCCCTCCCGCGACCGGATCACGGAATCCTGAACAAATACCGGTGGCCGAGACCCGGGCACTGCTTCTGGCCCCCAGTGAGCCGCTGGCGCGACGGCCCGCAGTGGGCTCTGGTGCCCTCCTTGCTGGAGCCTCGCCCCCCTATCCCCCCCTCGTCGACACCCCGAGCTTCCTCGATGCTTCCCTCACACCCTCCAAGACCTTCCGCACCTTGCGAACCACTAGCCGCGGCACCAGCACTCCTTGATCCCTCAACTGATGCTCCCGAGGATGCAGCAAGATCGCCGCAGTAGTTCCGTCCAAGGTTCGGCAACGCAGCTGTAGCGCGAAGGGGGCCGCGGGATCAGCGACGCTCGAGCGCCCCCATGTCGACGATTGGCGCGGTTCCGTTGCCCGTATCGAGAACCGTGGGATCATCGAGCCGCCTCGCGGATCTGGCGAGGTCGAGTTCTATGCCAGCGGAGAGGATGGGCTCATTGTTCCCAGCATCGATACAGGGCGACCCGGGGGTTAGGCCCAGGTCCTCATCACCGCTGAACGGGATTCCATCTGGACCGACGGCATCCACAAAGCGCGGATCGACGGCGATCACTCCAGTGGACGCAGTCGTGCCCGTCCACTGATCGATGCAGCTCCAGCCGATATCCGGCGGCGTGGCCGCTAGCGCGTTGGCGCTAGAGTGCACGGCTTCGCTAGTACTGCCCCCCGAAGCGTTGCGCCAGAAAATACAGTTCTGGACGCTCATGCTCGCACCATCCATAACCTCGTCCTGCACGAAGAGTGACCAGGTCGGCTGATAGACACGATTCGCCACGACGGTCAGGTTCACGAGCTCCATAGGTGCCCAGCCTTCCCCGACAACAAGCCTGTACTTTGCCACGTTCGCCAAGAAGGATGAGTTTTCGATGCACAGTGACGCGAGACCATAGCCGTTCTGGTTCATGAGCAATCCGCGGTTGCTGGTCCACGCCGTTCGTGCCACTTCCAGCGAGCTCGCGACCACCAGGCTACTGCCGGCCCAGTTCTCACTAAATCGGCAGTCCTGAATCAAGGCGCGATGTTGGGCTTCGAGGAGGATGGCCGTGCCGCCATTCCCCACGCCGGATGGGCCGCCGAAGTGCACAAAGTCGATTCCGTCCAACTGCGTGAGCGTGACGTCACGGAGCTCACTGTAAGTGTTCGAGTAGAACAGCCTGCCCAGGTTGTCGGCTCGGTTCGAGTAATTGGGCAGATCATCGCCTAGGACGTCGCCGCTGAGCACCGTGCGATTCACGGTCAAGTCGCGCTCTTCGATGGAGGTCTCCGAACCGTCGAATCCGCCGTGAAGTGACGCCCCGATGAGCAGTCGGAAGTTGCCACCAGACGGGTGGGGTTCGCCCAGTTCGTCGGCCGTGTACTGGCCGGCGAGCAGCCAGTAGTGCGTTTGCAGATCAGCATCCACGAGCGAATGGGTCAACGCCCGATCCAGGTCGGCGTGTGGCTCGTTCCACCCACGGCCTACCCCATGGTTCGTGGCTCCCGGCACGACGTGAATAGGCTCAGTGGCGGAGAGGAAGGGCGCGTCGGCTCCCACATGGAGCACCGTATGGGCGTCCGAGAAGCGCACGCCACCGGGGCTCAGGAATGCGATCTGGAGGTGACGGACCTGGGTGCCGGTCGCAAGCGCTGGGGCGAGCACGGCGTCAAGCCGCATCTTGCGGCTCGCGTCGAGCGTCTCGAGCCTTCGCCTTCCACCGAGCAGCGGCGCCCCGGTCATGAGGGGCCGCCCATCCGCGCCGATCGCGTGAATGCCGCCTCGGTCCGACATGAGGAAATACACCACCTCACCGGGTGCACCTGAGATCTCCATGGTCAACGTCCCGTCGGGTCCGACGCTGCCAGGCACAAAGAGATAGCGTCCATCGTTGAGGTGGCCGTGAATCGGCCCGGCCGTGCCGCTGCCCCAGGGGCTGCCGTTGAACCGGCACCCGCGGGTTTACGCCTGCCCGCCACCCGTCCCGATCGCCCCTAAGCCCTGAAAACCGTCGCAAGGCCAGCAGTTTCCGCACTGGCCACCCGACCCGCCCATGAACTCAGTGTCGCTGACGAAGGCTTCAGCGCCCTGCCCGAACTCGGCGCCAACTCCGCCGTCTCCGCCCTGGACGGATAGGTACTCCAAGCGGGGCGTCGCCACAGCCGTCACCCTAGCCTGAAGCCCGATTCTGCACCACCCCCTCCCGCACAGGGCACACCGCAGCGCCCGAGCGGCCATCGGGCTCTTCGCTGAGCCGAACTCGCCCGATTTCCCCCTCTAGGAACGGCACCACTGGTCCGCTTCACCACGACATTCAGCCAGCACCCTCCACGAGAGCGCTGGCTGTGTTCATTTCACCGAGCCCGGCGGCCCGCGCGCCGCTTGGCTGCGGCGACCTACTTCCCGAAGTCCAGCCGCCCCTGCAATGGAGACAGTCGAGGCGGCATGGGTATTCGCACTTCAGCCTCTGCCGGTGGCGAGCGCCCCTCCTCTGACGAGGATCCACCTCCCCCACTCACCAACACGGCCTGCCTCGTCGCGGTCTTCCTCACCCCCTCCAAGACCCTCCGCACCGTCTCCGGATCCGTGATCACGGAGATCATGTGCCGACGCCCACGGCAGCGTGGGCAGCGGAGAACGTCTTCTGAAAAGGAGTTGTAGTCATACTGCTGCCGATGTCCTGCTTCTCACGATTGATGCCTTCAGTGCGTTCTTCGCCTCGCTTCGAGCTTCGGTCAGGCGCTCGACATCGCCTGCATCGTACATCCAAGTCCCCTTGTCATCCGCGACGATCCCGGTGAGCTGACCGCTCCGGTGAAGGTCCTGCGCGGTGCTGACCGAGACGCCCAGTCGCGCAGCCGCCTGGGCGCGCGACAGCATGCCTTGATCGACAAGTCGAACCCGATACGGCTTCAGTCCATAGGCCTGGATGAGATGTTGGACGCTCTCACTCGTGAATTCATCACCGGCCCCGGTGCGTACTCCGCGTGCTCTCAGCTCCGCGACGACTCCCAGTCGCGTATGGCTTCCCAGGAGCTCGTCGACAAGACGGACGACCTCGGCGGGCGTCCGCCGAAGTTCGAACGCACACAGGGGCACGGGGAGCCGGAAAGACCGCTCCGCGCCGCCCTTCAGTCGCACCTGAACGAGGATGTCTTCGCCCCGAACCAGCGTGACGTCGTCCACCAAGAGCCGCACCAGACGCTTCTTCGTCTGATGCGCCGTGGAGGGATCGGCCCAGAGTGCCGCAAAGCCATCGGGAAGTCCCAGCAGCTCAGCGCGCTGCTCCGTCTCGATCCTGCGAGGGCTCTTCGATGCCCCCTGCTTGCGATCCTCCTGCGCGACCCGAAGCGCACGGAGCTTCTCGTTCCAGTCCGCTTCCAGTGAGTCGGCTACGAGCCGATTCGACGGGTCAACCTGGAGGTAGCGTGACCGCGACAGGTTCGCCTCATACTCCGCGCGCTGCACTCGCAGCTTGAGCTGACGGTCGTCGTCGCCTGCCCGCTCTCGGACCTGCTCTTGCACAGCAAGGCACAGCTCGATCGCCTCGGGAGTGAGCTCTCCCAGAAGAAGCTGACCCATCGCTTCATCGATCGCCTTCCCGTGCATGCGCTGACAGACCTCGGACGCTCCTTGGCTGTGCGCGGAACGACACTCGTAGATCGGCACCTTCCCTTCCTTCCTGCCGTCGTAGTGAACCCACATTCTTTGCCCGCACTTGCCACAGAGGAGGATGCCCTGCAGCAGAGCCGGCCCCTCCCGCGGCGTCAGCGTGCGACGGTCCACGCCGTAGGCGAGGCCGTTCTTTCGAATCGTCTCCTGGTTCCGCAGGTACTCGTCCCAGGTGATGTAGCCCGGGTGCGAGCCCGGCAGAGTCACGAGCCACTCCGACCGCGGAAGGACCACTCGCCTCTTCGTTCCAGTCGGCCCTGGCCGTTCGCCGTACCGACCATAGACGTACGCGCCCGAGTAGATCGGGTTGTGCAAGATCTGGAGCGTGCGAATCGCGGTCAGCGGATTCCAGACGAGCTCCACCAGCCCTCCACGTCGATTCAATCGTGCGGGGAAGTCGAGGCGCGCTCTCTGGAACTCCTTCGCGGTGGCAGCTGCGGACCCGAGTCGAGCGAACGTGTCGAACAGATGCTGGACGCGTTCGCGGATCTCTCCATCCGGATCGAAGACCACTTTGCTCGACCCATCGCGCACGTAGCCAATGGGCAGCTTCTGGCAGAGTTCCCCCCGTTTCGCCTTGTTCAAGATCCCGCCGCGGAGTCGCGCCCTGAGCACGTGCAGTTCCGCTTCACTCATGGTCCCTTTCAGCCCGAGCAGAAGACGATCGTTGAAGCAGGACGGGTCGTACACGCCATCCTCGTCCAGGATGAGCGTGCTCGAAAGCGCGCAGATCTCCAGCAGTCGATGCCAGTCGCTGGAGTTTCGGGCGAGACGGGACACTTCGAGCCCGAGCACGATCCCGGCGTGACCTAGCCCGACTTCCTTGACAAGCTCCTGGAACCCTTGACGATCGGCCGTTCCAGCGGCCGACTGCCCGAGATCGCAGTCGATGGTGATGACCTGCTCTTGACGCCAGCCGTGCGCGACCGCTCTGTCCGCGAGATTGTATTGTCGCTGGGTGCTCTCGCCATTCTCGACCACCTGGCGGAGCGTGGACTGACGGACGTAGAGGTAGGCGTTGCGGCTGAGATGGTGAGCGGTGACGCGTGTGGATGCGTTCGTCATGACGGGACCCTCCGAATCTGTGAATCGATGACCAGAGTTGCCAACAAGTTCAGCAACTCCACTTGCTCATATCGCGCGCCGACGAGGCGCGGGCGCGGCGCTTCTGCGCGCGCAGTCTCCGGGCTCGCCACCGAAGCAGCGGCCGCGAGTTCCGGGCGCATGAAAGCGATCCAGGCCGCCGATCCGCGAACCTGCAGAATGCGCCGAGAGCGCAGGACCGTCATGCGGCTGACTTCGATCGCTCGCACCGACGAGTCCTCGCCGCCCGGCATATTCGCCGGTTCCGAAGCCTCCATCAGGACGGAACGACGAATCTCCTCGTACGCATGCGCGAGGCCCACCTCGATCTCACTTCCCTCCGCCTTCGGGCCGTCAGGACCGCCCGTCGAGTACAGAACGGGGATCAGCGGGGCTTTTTTCGCAAGCCCTCGTGGGCCACGGCTCGCTCGATCGTTCGTACGTGAAGCCGCAGGCCAAGCCGCGCCTGCACCTCGTCGGCCAGTTTCGCACCGGTGAGGTGCTTGTCCTCCGCCAGCAACTCGCGCAGGAGCGCAAGGACGGGAGCCGTCACCTTGCGAGCACCTTTCGGGCCGCGCTTCTTGGGCAGCAGCCCGGCCATGCCCGCACGCTCGAACTCGGCCAGGGTTGAGTAGAACGCGGGTCGCGAAAGCCCGAAGTCCGCGGCCGCCTTGACAACGCTGTCCCCGTCGACGTGGACCCGCCTGAGCATCTCGTACTTCACTTGAAGCATGTCGCGCGGGTCGAAGAAGTCGAGCTGTGCAAAGAGCCGGTCGCTCACCGCCTCCGGGTGAGGATTGAGGATGGACCAGCGGCCCAGGTCGCCAGCTTTGGGATCGTCGGGGGGTGGGGTTGGCATGGTGGTCTGGGCACTTGAACTGGAGGACTGACTTAAGTTCTATGCCGCGCCTGGTGGCGACTTCAAGGACGCCCTCCGCTGAAAATGAGCACTTTCGTGGAATTAAAACCACAATCGTCTCGCTGCCATTCTGGCGCGAGCCATCTGCAAGCGGCATATTTTGCCTTACAGTTGCGGCAGGGTTTGACTTACACATCTTCCGCCTCCTTGCCGACCCTCGAGCCTCCAGGCTCTGGCGCGGCCTGCCGCTGAGCAGCCACGAGCGCGACTGCATGGAGCAGCTCCTCGACGCGGAACGGCGCCCGCCCCACGCTCGCCCGGGCGAACGGATCCACCTCGGCGAGGCTGGTCCAGGCCACTACAAGGCTGAAAACGACCCCGGCGCCGTCACAGCAGTCGACCCGGCTTTCGCCAGCGGTTCGCCGAACGGCGATGACCCGCAGCTCCTCACCGGAGCGCGGGTGGAAGGGATGAGTGACCGTCAATCGCTCCGTTGAATCGGGGACATCGACAGTAGTTGGTTGCGTGATCCAACACCCTCTTGAGCAGATCAGCCCAACGAATATATCGCTGGGCCTTCGGCGCTTCCGTCGACCCCTCCGAGGCATCTGGAGCAGGGCGCTCGGGCTGAACCCGGCGGAGCCAAGGGCGGACGATCCCAGGATCCTGAGCGACGACCGCACGAACTCCCTGATCCTGACCGCGACCGCGGAGAGGCTCGCGGACATCAAGGACCTCATCGCGGCGCTCGATGCGAAGTGACCTGTCCATCTGGATGACCTGAAATCCCGAGGCAGTGGTAAGCTTGAGGTTATGAATTCCCTTATATTTGCCATGTCGGCCCTCGCAGCCGCACCCCAATCCGCGGACCTCACGGAGGTCCTTCTTCTCGCAGGGGACACGCTCATGACATCGAGCGGCCCCCTGGAAGTCCTCTCCCTCGGCGGCCCGATCGCCGGGTTGGATGGAGGCTGGCTGACTACCGTTTCCCTGGACGACCCCCGGGGTACATCCGCGCCATCGTGGGGCAGCCGCCCGGTGGCCTCGCAGGGCCCGTCGTCGTCTTCCGGGAGAGCGGGCTCATCAACGGATAGGAACTCCAAGCGGTGTGTCGACACGCCAGTCGCCGTAGCCTGGGGCCCGATTCACCGCTACACCCATCCTCACCGGCCACTCGGGAGCGCCCGAGCGGCCATCGGCCTCTTCGGTCAGCGGAACTCCCCCGATTTCCCCCTCTCCGAACGGCACCACCGGTTCGCGTCACCACGACCTGCAGCCAGCACCCTTCCCAAGGCGCTGGCTGTTGTTGTTTCATCGAGCACGATCGCCCGCGCGCCGCTCTTTCGCAGCGCCCTACTTCCCGAAGTCCAGCCGCCCCTGCCGAGGCGGCATCGGTATTCGGACCTCGGGCTCTGCCGGTGGGGAACGGCTCGGCCCTGGCGATGACGGGTCTCCCCCACCGGGCGAATCGGATGATCTCCTCGCTGCCGCTCTCACCCCCTCCAGCACCTTCCGCGCTGTCTCCGGATCTGTGATCACGGAGATCATGTGCCGACGCCCGCGGCAGCGCGGGCGCTTGAGAACATCTTCCGAAAACACCCGCTTCAGAAGATCTGCCCAGCGGATGTACCTCTGGTCCTTCGACGGCTCCCCCGCACTCTTCGAGCCGTCTTCATCGGCGACGTCCACATCCTTCGGCTCCTTCCGAACCACGGGACGCGGCACCACTTGATCACGCAATGATGAGGCCGGGGCCAGCACTCCCTGATACGTCAGCTGATGCTCGCGCGGATGCGGCGCGAGCGCCGCCAGTCGAGCCATGAACTGGTACGGCGTCATGACGAAGCCTTTGGTCCCATCACGCCAGGCCTTGCGTAGCAGCCATGAGACCATCCCATCAGGACGCACCTCGAAGCGCTCGAGGCTGATGGCGGGCCTCGTCACATAGCGGCAGAGCTTCTCCAGTTGCGCCCGCTGACCCTTCCGGATCAGCGCACGCAACGAGAACCCGTCAGCATTCACCACCAGTGGAGGCGGCACGTACTGACCCCCCCAACCCGACGACTGGAACGCAAGGCCGAGATCAGGGTCGATGAGGCGCTTCAGCGGCTGCCCAGCACCAGGACCGAAAGGCACCAGTGACTTCACCGAGGCAGCCTTCAGGGCCGGAAAGTACGCATCATCACGCGCGACGCCAAAGTCGAGAAGCGGCTGCTCATCAGCGCTCGCGTCCGCGTACTCCCAAGGGGGGTCGTCGCCTTTGCGTAGTGGCAGACCGAGTGCGATCGGGTCGAGGGAGTAGCGCTTCAGCACCCGACGGATGCGTTCGATCGCGTCGCCGTGCACACGCTCGACCTCCGCCGACGTCAGAGGGTCCGCGGGCAGAAAGACGGGAGACTCGAAAGCGCTGCGCGTGACGTACACACCGTCCAGGTAGAGGGAGTGGAAGTGAACATTCAATCCCAACGAAGATTCAAAACGCTGCGTCGAATTCACGGCGCCAACGTCGAGCCGGACCGGGGATTCAGGAATGGAAGGTGCGGCTTCCTCTGGGTCAACCTCTGCGTCGCCTTGCACTTGTTGCTGCTGACGATCCAGGGTCACTTGTCCGCGGCGTTTGTAGGAGGCAGAGACCGCGCGAATGTGTGCCCGCGTGACCTCTCGGCAGAGCTCCGCGTTCATCGCCATCGCCAGGCGTAGCGGCCTGGGGACCGTGAGTACCCACTGGCGCACATCAACATCGGGGAAGACCCTGTCGACGAGGTGCGCGGCCGTCTGCGCCATCTGGCGCCCGCCGCAGGAGGAACAGAACGTTCGACCCTTACAGGAAAACGGCACCACCGTGTCCGTTGCGCAGGAGGGGCAACGAAGGCGGCTGAAGCCGAACGCTGGATCGCCGCATTCGAGTAGAGCCTCGAATTCCTGGATGACGTACTGCGGCAGGGAACGACCGCCGTGCTCGTCCTCGAACTCCGCGAGGAAACCGGGAAGGTGGGCCCGGACGAAATTCTGGAGCGGCGAGCAGCCCCCCGTGCCCCTGAAGATGTCCGGTGGATCGTCCATTCCAGAGGAACGGACCGGTCGAGCTCGAAGCGGGTTGCGCGCAAGGCGCCATGGCCACGCTACGCCTCCGAGACGTTGCTCGAGCCGCTGGAATCGCTCCGGATAGATCCGACCCGGGATCTACGACGGCTCGAACGGGGAGTCGTTCCCCATCGAGATCGGCACGTACCGACGCGTCTTCGGGTCGAACGGCGCGATCATCGACGGAGGAGGAGCGACCGACGAATAGGACTTCCAAGCGGGGTGTCGACACGGTGCCTTCCGAACCGCTGGGCGCGATGGTTCGCCGCAAGCTCGGTACGAGCCGTGATGCCCTGACGCTTCAGCCATCGGCTCTCCTCAACGGGGTCTAGCTGCGGCTGATCGACCAGCAGATGGCGGGGCTGGCTGAAGCGCGAGCTGCGGGACGCCTGACGGCCTCCTACGAGACGGGCGATCAGCCCTGCGAGCGCGCCGCACAGGTGCGCCGCCGCCACCACTCGGGTCTCGCCCATTGGATCCCCCCACCAGGCCAGGTGCTCGCCGAGAACCAGCTCCAGGTGAAGCTTGCCGGCGAAGACCACCGACCCGATGGCAGCGAGTCGAGCCTGGCGTGGACCGCCCATCACCATGAGATCGACCAGCAGGTACGCGAGCAGTCCGGAGGCGATCCCGGACGCTCCCTCGAGGAACTCAATCTCGGGGGCGAGCCACAGCGTTCCGAGCCCCGCCGCCAGCGCGCTCCCGAAGAGCAGCCGCATCACATGGCCGGACCTCCGCTCGACGATCCAGGCGAGCGCCGTCACGCAGGCAACGTCGACCGCGAAGAGACGCGGCGTTCCGTGAAGGAGCTGCCCCGTCACGATGCGCCAGACCTCGAACTCCTCAACGATGGACGCTCGCTCGAAGCGCAGCGCCGCATGCAGAGGTCCTTGGGCATCTCCGGCGCTGGCGACGGTCATCATCACGGCCAAGGCCATGGTCCAGAGAGGTGGCCGCTTCATGCTTCCCTGCGACAGGCCAGACCGACGATCGCGAGCAGCAGGAGATGAACCCAACCAAGGCCGGCCACGCCGTGGTTGCCGGGCCTGACCTTCACCTGGACGGCCGGGCTTCCAGGACCGCGGGCGGTGCCCGCGCGGACATTCTCCGCCATCCGCTCCAGGCCCTGGTCGAGGTTCGTGATCAGGTCCTTCGCCGCCACTTCGAAACCTGAAGTGGCGGCGATCCGGACGGCACGCTGGGTTTCGAACGGCGTCGAGCGCGCCGTCTCTGCGCTGGTGCCGGTCGCCGTGACGAGCAGCGTCCTCGATCGGATGTCGAACACCGAGGTGTCAAGCAGCGTCCGCGTCTCGGTCTCGTCCGCCTCCACGGTGAGCGCGCCGACCAGCGTGAGGTACGTCCAGGCGTTCGCGTTCTCACGACCGAACTGGATCTGGTCGTAGGAGACGAGCGCCAGGAGATCGAGTCCGTAGAGCGCCCCCAGCCGGTCGACTTCCTCGAAGCCGCCTTGCTCCCGAAGCTGGTGCGAGGGAAGAACCTCGATGGATGCGATCTCGGGGCGACCTTCGAAGGCGGCGGCCACTTGCTCGAGGAGGCTCCGTCGCAGCGTTTCATCGAACTGCAGCGGGTCTTGACGGAACCTGCCCGTCAGACCGCCGCTCTCGCTGTAGAAGGCGCCGCGCTCGCCATGAATGGGCACGAAGGCGATGCCAACTCGCGCGGGCAAGGAGAGCGTCAGCTCAGCCACGGGCTCGTGTCGGACGAACTCGCCTGCCGTCGACGGCGGATAGAGATAGTCGACGACGCTGGAGGACTGGCGGGTCTGCGACGTGTGAATGCAGGCGAGCGTGGTCGCCAGAAGCGCGACGGCGCCAAGGAGTCGAAGGACTGTCATGGGAAGCTCTAAGGGGAAGCTGGACGGGTGTTTCGTACCCCTTGAGCTTCGACCAGAACCTGCCCCACGTCAGGTCAAACCCGCTGCACGCGTCGATTCACACCGTGAATCATCGGGCCTACTTCTTGGGTAGCGCCACGGCGGCTCCGTACTCATCGTCCGCTGCGCCGCGCAGGACGCCGGCCGGGTCGACGAGGATGGAGTTCGCGTCGCCCTGGCCCCGGCTCGAGCGCACGTCGTGGCCCATCGCGCGAAGGGCCTCGGCGAGCTTCTCGTTCTCATCGTCCGCCCCCATCAATCGCAAGCGATCCGGAAACCACTCGTGGTCCATGCGGGCGGCGTCGACGGCCTCGCGAATCCCCATCTCGAACTCCAGCACGTTCAGGGTCACGCAGAGCACCGTGTTGATGATCGTGCGACCGCCGGGGCTTCCCGTCACGAGGACGACCTTGCCGTCCTTCGTGACGATCGTCGGCGTCATGGAGCTGAGCATCCGCTTCTCCGGCGCGATCAGGTTCGCGGCCGTACCAATGCGGCCGTTGTCGTTGGTCACGCCCGGCTCCGGATTGAAGTCCCCCATCTCGTTGTTGAGGAGGAAGCCAGCGCCCGTGACGACGACGCCTGATCCGTAGCCGGCCTCCAGCGTGTAGGTGTTCGAAACCGCCATGCCGCTGGCGTCCATCACCGAGAGGTGGGTCGTTTCCTTGCTCTCCTTGGCGAGCGTCAGCGGCGGACCGATCTCCGCGCTGGGCGTGGCCTTCTCGGGATCGATGGACTTCGCGAGGTCGCGCGCATGCTCGGCGCTCCAAAGCTTCGGATCGATCTCCACGAAGTCGGCATCGCCGAGGTGCGCCGCGCGCTCCGCGTAGGCGCGCCGCATCGCCTCGATGATCAGGTGGTTGGCCGCGGGTGACCAGCGCCCGTGTTTGCGAAGCTCGAAGGGCTCCAGCATCTGCATCGCCTGGGCCAGCGTGATCCCGCCGGAGCTGGGCGGCGGCGCGCTGAGGACGTCGTGGCCGCGGTACCGAAACTGAATCGGCGTGCGCACGCGGGCCCGGTAGCGCGCGAGGTCCTCGAGCGTCACGTATCCGCCCCCGCGCTCCATCTCGGCGCTCAGAAGCTCGGCCGTCTTGCCCGCGTAGAAGCCGTTGGTTCGATCGTCACGGATCCGCGCCAGCGTCTCGCCGAGGTCCGTGAGCACGAGCCTCTGACCCGCCTCCCAGGCCTCGCCGTCGGCGCGACCGTAAACCCGCTTGAACTCGTCGTTGTGGGACACCAGCAGCGTGAGATTCAGCGACCTCGCGAGGTTGGCGTGGATCACGAATCCATCGCGCGCGAGCTTCACCGCCGGCTCGACCAGCTCCGCCCACTCCATGGTGCCGTAGATCTCGTGGGCCAGCGAGAGCCCGCGGACCGTGCCCGGCACGCCGACGAACCGATGGGACTTGCGGCTCCCTCCGTCCACGTACATGTCCACGGTGGAAGAGAGCGGCGCCTTCTCGCGGTAGTCGATGAAGACCGGCGGGCTGCCGTCGCTCGGATGCACGAGCATGAACCCACCGCCGCCCACGTTGCCCGCGCTCGGATGCGTGACGGCGAGTGCGAACGCCGTGGCGATGGTCGCGTCGACGGCGTTGCCACCGCGCGCCAGGATGTCGGCACCGACCTCGGAAGCGTCGGGTGAAATCGTGACGACCATTCCCTCCGAGCTGGTGGCGTCGCGCCGGCCCTGGGCGGTCGAGGTCGGGGCGGCGACGAGGACCGCCGCGCCGAGGATGCAGAGTAGCCGTAGGTGAAGCATCCGCCCAGGATAGGGCAGGCCCGCCGCGGCCACGGAACGCAGACCCCGAAAGGAGTCGTGGTTACCAGAGACTCACCGCAGCGGCGGCGTCCACAGGACCATGGGTCTAGCGAGTGCCCGGCGCTCTTCCACGTCCCGACTGAGCGCCCACCCGACGTAGGTGAGCGCTTCTCCGCCGTCACGGCGGGCGAGATCGGCGGCACGCTCGGGGTCGAGCGTGGCCGCCAGGGACCAGAGAGATCGAGTGTTCTGGAGGGAGAGGCCCGACTCACACCCGGACGTCCGCAGAGCGGACCTGGCCAGCACCTCGGCGAGCTCTGGACAGACGTCGAGCACGGTCCAGCCCAGAAGGGCTTCGGCCTGCTGGAGCGCCTCGCTCATGCGGCCGCGCCTGCTCTTCTCGTTCCTCTGGTTACCGAGCGGAAGCGGGTACCGCAGGACGCGATCGGTCCACTCGTGGGCCGATTCGGGATCGACTTCCATGGCGGCACGGAGCAGGGAGCCGCCTATCGGTAGGTGGTGCTCGACCAGGTAGCCGCGCGCTTCCTGGCGGAGTTCGATCTGGTCCAAGGCGCGGTCGATCATGCCTCGTGCCCGCAGCTTCTGCGCGGCCTTCTCTTGCGCGGTTTCTGCTGAAGCGGCGGCTCGCGCGAGCCCGAGCGCCGCCATCCCGAGCGCGTGGCCGGTTCGATCATGGGCGGTCGCGATTCGCTCGGCACGCTCGGGGTCGACCGGAGCCATGGCGTAGGCGATCGCTGGTGCCCAGCGCCCGCCCAGGACGCTGGAGCTCTCACCGCCGACCCCGTGAGCCGCCTTGGCGAGCAGGCTCTCCGCAAGGGCTGGCTCCGAGTGAGCGATCCGCTGCGCCAACGCGCCGAGCGCGACGACCGTCTTTCTTCCGTCATCCAGGGAGCGAATCGCCTCCAGGCCGCGATCTCGGTCAAAGCAACAGAGCGCCTCGGCATAGATCGCCTGGGCGTTCGTGATCTTGGCCGTCGGGTCCATTTCCGCCCTGGCGTGCGCGAAGATCTGCTGGCCTTCTTCCTCGAACCCGAGATCGTACGCGAGCAGCGCGACCCGGCTCAGCTGGCCCACCCGGCCAAGAGGCGACGACATCTCGCGCGCCACCTCGGCCTGATGCTGGATCTCCCTTCGCTGTTCGGCCTCGGGTCGCGAGCGCAGATCCAAAGGGCCGCGCACGTTCCAGACGGACGGAGGCTGCTCGAGGGCCGCGCACGCCGCCCGCAAGGCGTCATCCTCTGGAGCAGAGTGCTTACGAAGGGTCGCTCGCAGGTACTCGTCGAAGGAGACCCCTTCCTTGAGGCGCGGATCGTGGTAGATCATCTCCGAGCAGTTGAAGTAGACAGGAAAGTCCTCCCGCGACGCACCGTCCAGCAACCCGGCGTTCAGCCGACGGAATGCGGCGTGCAAGTCCGCTCCAGCGAGTGCTTCGAGTTGCCGCCGCAGCTTCAGCGGATCTCCATCCTCGATCGCCGCATCCAACGCTGATTCGAGAAGGTCCGCCGCGCGCCCACGATCGACACCGTGGAGCTTCGAGTCGCCACTCCGTGCCGGCAGTTCGAACGTCACGCGGACCTCGATGGGCCCCTGCTCGTCCGGCTTCGACGAGTCGAGGAACGTCCACGTGGTTCGGTCATCCTCCGTCCGCACGAGCAGGATCTCCGCTTCGGCGCAGACGCCTTCGAACGTGAATACGCCGCCCGCATCGGTCATCGTCGACGCCGCCGTCGAACGAAGCGCCACCGTCGCTCTCGCCAGGGCGTTTCCTTCGCCGTCCACCAACCGCGCCGTCACCGAACGGCGCGCCACGCCCTCGAGTCGAATACCGTCGAGGAGCTCCTCGGCGCTCAGCCATCCGCTCACCTGCGCTGCCGCCGGACCGTCCGGCCACGCCAGATAGAAGCGCCCGTCGTGATCGATGGGCACCTCGAGTTCGAAGTGGCCCTCGGCGTCCGTCATCGCGGCGGATCCCACCAGTGAAACCCGATCCCACCTCGTCCCGTCGATCCAATCATGCTTCGCCTGAAACAGCTGGAGCTGGACCCCGGCGAGCGGTTCTCCCGCCGCGGCGGTAAGGCTTCCGTGGGCCCCGCCGACCTCCTGGATGGGAGCGGGGCGCGGAAGCGATAGGCTGGCGAAGCAGAGGAAAGTAACGAGCATGTCAGTGGAAGGCAGCGGTTGCTTTTGCGGGCCTGGATCGCCCGCACGGACTCGCTAGAAGGTCCAACGCGCGGGGTTACTTCCCCCGCGCGGATCCATCCGAACTCCCCGGGTATGAGCGCGACATCAAGCCGAACCGCGTTCACGCCGGAGATTGGTTGCGGAAATCGAGGTCACACGTTGAGGTCTCGCGCGAATCGCGACTCCGTCGCGCCGGCCGGGATGGCGATTCGTCCCCGGCGGCCCCAGCCCTCTCCAGACCCAAGACATGCGCCTCAGCCTTCTTTCCCTCACTTTCGCCAGCCTCGCGGCCACCGTCCTCGCCCCCGCCGCCCTCGCCCAGCTCGGCGGCCCCCCCAAGAGCCCCCACGCCACCGTCACCCAGCAGATCGGCCTGGGCGAGGTGGTCCTCGACTACAGCCGCCCGAGCGTGCGCGGCCGCGAGATCTTCGGCGGCCTCGAGCCCTGGGGCGCCGTCTGGCGCGCCGGCGCCAACGCTTCCAGCAAGATCACCCTCGACCAGGACGCGACCTTCGGTGGTGAATCCGTCGAGGCCGGCACATACGCCATCTACGTGATCCCGATGGAGAACGCCGACTGGACGTTCATCCTCAGCAACCAGACGGACCTCTGGGGCGCTGACGGCTACGACCCGGCCGAGGACGCGGTGCGTCTTTCGATCAAGCCGACGAAGCTCGCCGCGACCCACGAGACGCTGACGATCGACTTCCAGGGCTTCCACGCGAACGGCGCCGAGCTCTTCATCGCCTGGGCCGACATGCACCTGAGCGTGCCCGTCATGGTCGACACCGATACGAAGATGATGCAGCGCATCGACGAGAAGGTCCGCAACGCGACCGGGGACGTCAGCGCGCGCACCTACTTCGACGCGGCGATGTACATGATCGACAAGAAAGAAGGCCTCGAGGAAGCCTCCTCGTGGATGGACAAGGCCAACGAGATGCAGCCCGGCACGTTCTGGATGATGTACCAGCAGGCGGACCTCGCGCTGACCATGGGCAACACGGACAAGGCCAAGCGCGTCGGCATGGCGGCCCTCGAAGCGGCCAAGGCCGCGAAGGCCACAGAGGGCGGCGACTTCGGCTACACGGAGCGCCTCGAGGCGTTCCTCGCCAAGCTGAAGTAGTCGAAGACCGCCGAGGAGTACCACTCCACGAGTGACCCGATGAATCGCCGACCGCGGCGCCCCGGAAGCGGGGCGCCGCGGCCTGCTTTTAGGTGGCTTGGCCGGCGACTCGGCCGGGCCGTCAAGCGACAATGCACCCGTGAAGGAAGTGTCGACGGAACGGCGAGCCGGAGAGGCAGAGCCCGGCTCCCCCCCGGAGGAACAGCCCGAAGTCGGCCGTCTGTTCGCCTTCACGTTCCTGACGGCCGCGTCCTACGTCGTCATGCGATCGGTGGCGGTGAGCCTCTTCCTTTCACGCATCGGCCCCGCCGCGCTCCCAGCTCTCCTCGCCATCGCGGCGCTCTCCGTCATCGTGGTCGCCTGGATCTCGAGGGGCGTGACGCAGCGCCTCTCCGGCCGCAAGGTGGCCATCGCGTCCTGGTGCATGCTGGCCGCGCTCACGCTCGGGCTGCTCTTCCTCGTTCAGGGCCGCTACCACCACTCGCTGCCGGTCCTCGGAGGACTTTACCTGCTCGTCGAGATTCGCGGCTGCCTGAACACGATCCACTCCGTGACGCTGATGAACGAGGCGTTCGCCGAAGGACGCTCGAAGAGGCCGTACGCGCTCGTGTCCGCGGGAGCGCCGACGGCTGGCATCCTGATCGGCGCCACCATCGGATTCGAGGGACACCTACTTCCGCTGTCGAGCTGGCTCCTCATCGCCGCGCTCCTGGATGTGGGCGTGATCGTGCTCCTGGCCATGCGGCCGACGCTTCGCGCCGGCTCGGTGCGTGACCCAGGCGCCGATCAGCCAGCGGCCACGGCCAGTGCGGCATCGGCCGCGTCGCGGACCGCGCGGACCTTCAGTCCGGATCGAGCGCGCCGGTTTCGCCTCAGGATGTCGCTCCTGGTCGCGGGCCAGGTGCTCGTACTGACCCTGCTCGGCTACCAGTGGAAGCTGGTCGTCGCCAACTACTTCCATGCGGACGAGGTGGCGATGGCCGAGTACATCGCGCTCTTCTACGCCGCGACGGATGCCCTTATCGTTCTGATCCAGTTCTTCCTCGCCGGACGGCTGCTCGATCGTTACGGCGTGAGGCCCCAGCTCATCCTACTACCCGCCGTCCTGCTGCTGATCGGACTCGCCACCCTCGGCGCCTCCACACCCCTCGGCTGGCTCGTGCTCCTGACTATGGGGCGCGGAGCGCTCGTCCTGCGACGCGGCCTCCATGACCCGGCGCTGGCATCGACCTACCGCGTCCTCGGCAGGCGCAACGCCCGTGACACGGTGATGCTCACGAACGGCGTGATCAAGCCCGGGACGGAAGCCGTCACCTCGATCGTGATCTTCCTGGGTGCAGCGACCTTGAGCGGCCTGACGCTCACCTGGCTCTGGCTCGCCCTGACGATTCCCTGGATCCTGATCGCCCTGCGGTTCACGCAGTCGCTACGGCGCCCGAAACACGGATTCAAGGCGTCCATGTAGACTGGAACGATGCAAGTCCCAGCCCTTCGCAGCGTCTCCCTGGCGGTGGTTCTCCTCTCCAGCCTCTCCGCCGTTACGTCGGCCACGACCTGGGCCCAGGACTTCGGCAACCTGGGTGGGAACGCCGCGCGCAACGGTCGCTCCGGCGCCATCGGCCCCATCGCTCCCGACCTCGCCTGGCGCGACACCGCCAATCCATCGGTCATCACCTGGATGCCGTACATCGCGGACGGCCAGGTCTTCGTCGTGCGCGAGACCGGTTTCCCCGCCGCCGGCGGATCGGCGAACGACGAGATCCTTTGCTACGACCTCGCGACCGGCACCGTGAACTGGCGGACGTCGCTGCCCTACGGTGGCGATCCCGCCACGGAGTTCATCGCCTGGATCGGCGGCGTGAACTCCGGGCGCGTCTACGCAGCGCGCACGCAGAACGGCAAGCCCGGGCCGATCCGCGCGCTGGATGCCGCGACCGGCGCGCCGCTCTGGACCTCCGCCGCGATCACCGAGGCCTTCGCCTACGACGGCGTCGTCTTCACGGCCGACGGCGACCTCGTCGTCGGCGACGCGGACCGCGTCGTTCGTATCGACGGCGCGACGGGCGCAACCGAGTGGGAGACGCCTCGCTTCTGCCCGGTCTCCGGCAACTGCGGCGTGGCGATCTGGAATGAAGCCATCTACTTCGACCAGCCCGCTCCCGGCGGCAACTCGGTCGGCAAGCTGGACCTCGCCACCGGCGCCGTGCTGTACGAAAGCCCGGTCCTGCCAGGATTCACGGCCCAGAACAGCCCGTTCGTCGCGCCCGACGGAACCGTCTACTTCGCGAGGTCCCAGAACAACCCGGCGACGGACTTCCTCTACGCGTTCGACGACACGGGGACCGCGCTCGTTCAGCGCTGGTCCGTGCCGATCCGCTGGACCACCGGGCACGAGCACGGCGTCGCCGCCGACGGCAGCGTCTACACCCTCAACCCGTCCGATGAGTTCGTTCGTCTCGACCCGGCGACCGGTTCGGAGACGGCCAACGCTGGCGTGCTCGCGCCGCTCGGCAATCCGTCGCCCCAGACGGCGGTCGACGCCGCCGGCACCGTCTACGTCTCCAACGGTTTCGCGAGCAACCCGCTGGGCGACGGCAGGCTCTGGGCTTTCAGCGCCGATCTCCAGACCCTGCACTTCACCCTGAACTTCCAGCGCCAGAACCAGGGCGGACCCGCCCTCGGCGGTGACGGCTACCTCGTGGTGGCCGACCTTGGCCGAGTCCGTGCCTTCCGTTCGCCGGACCAGGGCACCGAATACTGCGGCCCAGCGGTCGCGAACTCCACGGGTCAACCTGCGCAGATGACGACGCGCGGCAACGCCGTAACCTCGGGCAACGACCTCGTGCTTCGCTGCGATCGGATGCCGAGGTTCTCGTTCGGCTACTTCCTGCTTTCGCAGACCCAGGGTTTCGCGCCGGGCGCCGGCGGCAGCCTCGGCAACCTCTGCCTCGCGGGCAGCATCGGCCGCTTCAACTCGAGCGCGGCCTCCAGCGGAACGCTCGGCTCGATCGAACTCCGCACCGACCTCGGCGCGGTGCCCCAGCCCCTCGGTTTCGTAGCCGTTCTCGCGGGTCAAACCTGGAACTTCCAGTGCTGGTACCGCGATACCGTTGGCGGGTCCGTGGTCTCCAACTTCAGCGATGCGCGCTCGATCACGTTCCAGTGAAACGCACGGCGTTCGGAACGCGCCACATCGGCTAGTGCCCTGAATCATGCACGAACTGATCCTCAACGAGCGTCACTACGAGCGCGTCATGGACGACGTGGTGCCGCGGGCCGAGCGCTTCCTCTGGATCGCCACCGCGGACATCAAGGACGTGCACGTCGAGGGCGCGCGCGGCAAGTACGTGCCGTTCCTCTCCGTGCTCTCCGATCTCGTGAAGGACGGCGTCGAGGTGCGGCTGATCCACGCCAAGGAGCCCGGCCCCGCGTTCCGCGAGGACTTCGATCGCTTTCCCGCGCTGATCCAGAGCGACCGGTTCGAGCGCATCCTCTGCCCGCGGATGCACATGAAGGTCATCATCGTGGACGGCCGCATGGCGTACATCGGGTCGGCGAACCTGACGGGCGCGGGCATCGGGGCCAAGTCGCCGAAGCGGCGGAACTTCGAGGCGGGGATCCTGACCGACGACCTGGCGACCATCGAGGCGCTGATGGAGGAGCTGGATCGGCTGTACCTGGGAGAGCACTGCGGCGACTGCGGGCGGCGAGAGCACTGTCCCGATCCGATCGTCTGAGGTCCGCGGAGCCGGGCCGAAGAAGCGTGTCTTCGTCCGGAACCCCGCGGGGCGCGACGGGTTCAGGGTGGGGAACCTCCACGGCCCCCCCGAAACACGCCATGCATTTGAACCTCGCCGTCGCTGCCCTCTCGCTACTGACCCAGGCCACTGTGTCGCTGCCGTCGAGCCCGGATCGAGACCCGGGGCGCGTGCCTGGCCCCTACGACTTCCGCGACGCCACGACGCTGCTGGAGGCCGAGCTGCCGAAGCTCTCGGGAAACGTTGCGGTGCTCGTGCGCCAGAACGGTCGCGAGATCTATCGCTTTCAGCGCGGCACGATCGACTTCGACACGCAGACGCGGATGGCGTCGCTCACGAAGTCTCTGTCGAGCGGAGTGATCCTTGGCGCCGTCGAGGATGGGCTCTTGACGCTCGACGAGCGGGTCGGCGATGCGTACCCGCTGCTCTTCCCGCGCCCCGGCATCGGCGACGCGACCGTGCTCGACTGCTGGGCCATGCGCCACGGAATCGACGCGCCGCTCGCCTACGAACACCTGCCGTTCTTCACCCACTGGCAGTCGGTCGTGCAGATCGGCACCAACGGCTTCGTGCTCTTCCCTGCGGGCGAGCGGCTCGGCTACGACGGCGCAGGCATGCAGGTCACGGGCTACCTCGCGGCCCAGCGCGCCGGGCTCAGCTGGGAGGCCCTCGCGAGCCAGCGCATCCTGCATCCGCTGGGCATGAACGCGACCGACTACCTTCAGTTCACGCCGAACCCCTGCGTGCCCGGCGGCGCGCGCAGCACCGCGCTGGACGTGATGCGCTTCGCCGACATGATCCTCGACGAGGGCCAGTTCCGCGGCCAGCCGATCCTCCAGCCTGCTTCCATCGAGCGCTTCTTCACCAATCACACGCGGGGTCTCCCGGTGGAAGGCTCGCCGTTCCCCGCGATGCACCCGGACTACCCCTACGGCGTCGATCCCGACTACGGTTTCGGAGGCTGGGTGCTCGCCGAGCATCCCACGAGCCAGCACGTCGAAGAGATCGTCGGCGCGGGCGCGTGGGGAAGCTTCGTCTGGATGGATCGACGTCGCGGGCTGACGGCGGCGCTGATCACCGACGTACCTGCGGGCTCGCAGGCGTCGGTGAGAGCGTCTCTCGGTCTCTTCACGGTGGCGCGCGCGGCCGTCGAGGCGCGCCAGATCGAGGGGCTGCGGGCCGCTGCGAGCAGCGCCGGGGTGACGCTCTCGTGGACTCCGCCGGCGGGCGCGAGAAGCGTGCGCGTCGTGGGCTCCCAGGAGCCGATCCGGGACGTCTTCGATCTCCGGCACGCGGATGTGCTGGGCACGAGTCGCAGCGGGCAGCTGGTGGTGCCGCCCTACCCCTACTACGCTGCGACCGCTGCCCTGGGGAGCCTGCACAACAGCGCGCTCATTCCCGGCGTGAACTCCATCGCGCCATAGAAAGAGTCGGTACGGTAGCGGCATGAAGAAAACCGTGCTGGTGCCGCTGGCCGAGGGCTTCGAGGAGATGGAAGCCGTGATCCTCATCGACGTTCTGCGGAGGGCCGGGATCGAGGTGATCGTCGCGGGTCTCGAGGGAGCGGGGCCCGTGCTCGGGAGCCGCGGGATCACGGTGGTCGCCGAGGCCGACATGGACGAGATGACGGACCGCGCCTTCGACGCGGTCGCGTTGCCGGGCGGGCTCGGCGGAACGATCGCGATGCGCGATGACCCGAGGGTCGTCGCGGCGGTGCGAGCCAGCGCGGCCGCGGGCCGGCTGACCGCCGCGATCTGCGCGGCACCGCTCGTCCTGAAGAAGGCCGGTCTCGCCGAAGGCCGCACTCTTACGGGGCACCCGAGCGTGCACGAGGAGATGCGGGCCGCGGGCGCCACCCTCGGCGGCGATCGAGTGGTGCGTGACGGCGAACTCCTGACGAGCCTTGGGCCCGGGTCGGCCTTCGAGTTCGCGCTGGCGCTGGTGACCGACCTCGAAGGCGAGGCCAGGGCCGCCGAGATCTCGACGGCCATGTGCATGCCCTGACGGAAACGGGGCGATTCCGTCCGCGCTCTGAATTTCGGCGGCAGTAGAGGGCCATGAACACCTTCCAAGACATGCAGGTGGTGCTCCAAGGGCTCGCTGGCGGCGGCCGGCCTCGGGACCCAGGCCACGCTGCCGTTCCCGATGAAGTGGGAGAGCCCGCATCGGCAGTTCGTCGAGTTCTTCGTCTTCCCGCAGTGGGTCGACGCCGCGGCGCCGACCCACTGCCCGTATGAAGAAGGCGAGGGACCGTGCCCGTTCGATGGGCGCGGAAGGGGTCCGAGCGCTGATCCACTCGGCTCAGGCAGTCACCCATCGATTTCGTTTTCAGGGGTTTCGTGTCGGACCCGCACGAAGGTCCTCGCATGGGTCTGTACCGCGGAAGCGCAGGTCAGAGCCATGAACGAAACATTCGAGTACAAGAAGGCGCCTCTGGGGCGCAGGATCCGCCTCACGATCGACGACGAGGGCGCTTCGCTGGGCCGTGCCTCCGGCGCGCCCTCGGAGCGGCTGGAGTGGACGAATGCAACGGCGGTGCGGTACGGGGAGATCACCACGCGCGGCCTCACCTCGCGCTGGCTGGACGTAATGCAGCCAGGCGGGCGACTTCGCCTCCCTTGCAACACTTACGAATCGGAGGACCCGAACTCCGGTGACCTTGGGACCTATCACCGGGCGGTCATCGCGCTGCTGAACGGACTGGCCACCCATCGGCCCGACCTCCGCGCCCATCTCGGCACGGGAAGCGCCATGACCTGGGCGTTCTTCCTCATGGGGCTCACGGCGGCCCTCGCCGGGATCGGGCTCCCGCTCGCCGCGTGGCTGACCGACCAGCGGTCGTCCAAGATCCTGGAAGGCCTCTTGCCCTCCGCCATGCTCTTCGGATTGGGGCTCCTCATCGTCCGCCCGTTCGTGCCCTGGCGCCAGTCGGAGCCGATCCCGCTGAGCGAGCTCATGGAGATCCACGGCGCCTGAGGCCGGGCGGCCCGATAGAAGGCACCATAGAAGGCCCCATAGAAGGCACCGCAGACGGCGTCGCGCCGCCTCACAGTGAGAGCGTCCAGGATTCGGTGCCGGGATCGAATGCACTTCGACGGCGAGTCGTAGGGTGATGGATTCGTTCCCCATCCTTCCCGCCACCCCAGGAGCCCCCTCCATGTCTGACCGCCCCGTCTCCCAAGAGAAGAGCCTCGATCCCCTCGGTGGCTGGCCCATGCTGGGAATGCAAGCGCTCCTCTTCCTCGGCGTGATCGCCCTCTTCGCCCTGGGAGGCGGTCAGCTCGACCATGGGGATAGGGCCGTGGGTGCCACCTTCATGATCTCGGCCGTCCTGATGCTGGTGATCAGCCTCTTTCACCTGAACGGCTTCTTCATCGTCGACCCGAACCAGGCGCGGGTGCTCGTTCTCTTCGGCCGCTACCGCGGCACCGTCCGGCAAGACGGTTTCTTCTGGACCAACCCGTTCACGTCGAAGCGCAAGCTGTCGCTACGCGCGCACAACCTCGACGGTTCGAAGCTGAAGGTGAACGACCTCCTCGGCAACCCGATCGAGATCTCCGCCGTCGTGGTCTGGCGCGTCCAGGACACCGCGCGCGCATCGTTCGACGTGGAGGACTACGAAGAGTACGTCCACGTCCAGTCCGAAGCGGCGCTCCGGCACATGGCCACCAAGTACCCCTACGACGATCTCCAGGCGGAGGGCGCGGAAATCACCCTGCGCGGCTCCACCGACGAGGTGGCGGAGGAGCTGGAGAAGGAGCTGACCGGCCGACTGAAGGAAGCTGGCATCGAAGTCATCGAAGCGCGCCTCAACCATCTTGCCTACGCCCAGGAGATCGCGTCCGCCATGCTGCAGCGCCAGCAGGCCGGCGCGATCATCGCCGCGCGCGCCCTCATCGTGGAAGGCGCGGTCAGCATGGTCGAGGACGCGCTGGATCAGCTCGCCCGCAAGAACGTGGTGACCCTGGACGAGGACCGCAAGGCCATGCTCGTGGGCAACCTCTTGGTGGTGCTCTGCGGCCAGGAGAGCGTGAAGCCGATGCTGAACACGGGCCCGGGAGGGATGTAGGAGTCAGCGTCTACTCGTGATCCTGCGGCTCGGCCCGTCTCTTTCGGACGCGCAACGAGCCGCTCATCAAGAGGCCCCCCGACGGGCGGAAGCCGATCACTCGCATCAGGACCGCGCGGCGGCCGAGCATCAGTTCGTTGCGTTGCTCGGGAACGAGAACGGGGAGCGCGAGGGCGACCAGCACTCGGAGGCCCATGCTGAAGGCGAAGATCAGGCGCAGATCGGCTCCGGGGATCGTCGCGAGGAGGGCGGCGCCCGCGAGGCTGCCGCCGAGCTGGGCGGCGCCGTTCAGGAGGCTCTGGAGCGCGAAGACGTGGGGCCGGATTCCGCGGTAGGTGCGGTTGAGCAGGAGGCTGAAGAGCGAGAGTTCGTAGGCCGCCCACGAGAGACCCGAGAGCGCCTGACCCACGAGCACCCAGCCGAGTCCCTCGGTCCAGAGGTACGGCAGCGGAATGATGCCGACGATCAACGCGGCTACGAAGAAGACCGGGCGCGGGCCCATCTGGTCGACGACGCTGCCCCAGCGGGAGAGCACCAGGACCTTGACCGCGATCACGATGGTCGTGGCGGCCGTGTACTCGAGGTAGGTGAAGTGCAGCTCGCCCAGCATGAACGGGGCGAAGTAGGGGCTCGCGACGTAGACCGCGAAGTAGAAGATCGCGTTGGCCAGGATCAGACGGACGAGACCGCGGCCACTGGCGGTTCTCGTGAACTGCGCGGCTCGCTTGATCGGCGTGAGACCGCCGAAGCGGGGCTCGGGCGTTGCGAAGTGGAGGGCCGCGGAGCCGAAACGGAAGAGGGCGGCGAGGCCGTAGATGAGCGCGAAGCCAGGGCTACCGGCACCGTCGGAGGCGATCACCGTCCTGGCTTCCAGCGAGTTCAGGACGAGACCGCTCGTGAGGATGGCTGCGAACGTGGCCCCGTAGATCCATCGGTTGCGCCCGGCGAAGTAGCGACCGCGGACGTCCTCTGGAACGAGATCGCCGAACCAGGAACTCCACGCGGAGCCGCCCGACTGGCCGAAGAATCCGTGGAGCGTGGCCGCCACGATGAGCAGGATCGGGGAGGAGAAGCCCGCGTAGGTCGCGAAGGAAAGACCCGCAAGACCGAGGGCCTGGGCCAGCGCGGTGCATGCCACGAGGGGCTTCCTCGCCCTCATCCTGGCGAGCAGCACCACGCCGAGCAGCGGACCCAGCGAGCCCACGAAGAGCGGCACCGTCACGACCAGCGCCTGCTCCAGGCGCGAGGCGGAGAGCCGGATTGCGTCGGCAAGGAAGAAGGCCTCGCTCAGGCCGACCATCATCGCGAACGCGATGCCCTCGAGGACGGAAAGGCGCATCCCGCGCTTCACCACCTCATCGGAGAGCGGCCCGCGGCGGAGCGTCCCGCCTTCGGCCTCGCTCGTGCCTGGGGCTGGGGCTGGCTTGGGACTCGGCTTCACGGCGGAGACGGTAGCAGCGAGTCAGCGCGATGGAAGCCGCAAGTCCGAGGCCTCTTCCCACGCGACCTGAATTCAGTCGCTCTGCTTCTTCAGGTGGTACTCGCCGATATCGGGGATCTCGAGGATGAGCGTCTCCGGGCTGCGCATGTTCGGCTCGAAGCGCAGCGTGGGAACGATGCTGGTCGCCTGGTAGCGGGCCCAGATATGGGTACGGAAAACCTCATCACCGCTGGGCTTGCCGACCTTGCTCCGGCTCGTTCCCTTCGCTGGCGAATCGTCCGCCACGGCGAAGCGCATGCGCGGGACGCGCTCCGGCACCACGACTTCCTTCGCCGGATCCTTGTCCGCGCGGCGTAGGAGCAGCGCCTTGCCCCCGTCGTCGCCGCCCGTCACCTCCAGTCCAGGCCCGACGGCTCGGACGACCAAGGTGATCCCCTGCCCATCCCCGTACTTGCCCTCGCATTTGGCCAGCACGTTCGACTTCCAACGAACGATCGCCGGAGGCCCCTGAACCTCTCGCCCATCCGACAGAAGGAGGCTCGCCACGCTCCTGGCGATCTTGAAGGAGTGAACCTCGGTCGAACTGGAGAACACCACCACCGCGGCGTCATTGTCCGGGTAGCAATCCACCGTCGTGTGAAAACCCTCGACGTCGCCGCCGTGCCAGATCTGACGATCGCCGCGCACAGAACGCATGATTCGCCATCCAAGAGGGCCGATCACGCCGTCTTCCTTCAGCATGTCCCTCGTGGTGGACTTCTTGAGAAGCTCTCCGTCGAGAGCGGCGCGCGCGAGCTTCCAGAGTTCTTCGACGTTCGTCACGATGCCGCCCATGCCGCGATAGCGATAGTCGTAGGCACCATAGGGGTGCTCCGCCGCGTGACGCAGCGGGGTGTCGCCGGAGTAGCCGATCGCCTGCTTCTCCAGCGGCCAGAGATCGTCGCCTGTGAAACCGGTCGCTCCCAGCTCGGCCTTCGCGAAGAGACGGTGGCGCAGGAAGTCGAGGTAGCCTTCCTCGGTGACGTGGTCGATGAGGCCGGCGAGCAGCGCGTAGCCCTGGTTCCAGTACTCGTACGCGATGCCTGGCTCCTGGAGAGGCGCCTCGGCGAAGGCGCTTTCCACGGCCGCTTCGAGGTCCGTACCCGTGGTCACGCCCTGGCTGCGGCCCATTCCTGACGTGTGCGAGAGCAGATGACGAACGGTGATGTTCTTCCGCGCTTCCGGCACGCCCGGCAGGTACTCGGCGATCGACTCGTCGAGGTCGATCTTTCCGTCCTCCACGAGCGCCAGGATCGCGCAGGCTGTGAAGGGCTTCGTCACCGAGGCGATCTCGAAAACGGTGTCCACCTCGCACGGGATGCCTTTCGCGCGATCGGCCTCACCGAAACCTCGATGCAACACGACGCGGCCCTTTTCTTCGATCAGTATGGCCCCGGACCAGCCGAAGAACTCGCAGCGTTCGAGGTACGCCTCGATCGCCTGGAGGGCCTTCTTGTCCGCAGCCGGTGAATTCGGCTCGGGAGGTAAAGGCCGTGTCACCACGGAAGAGAGGATCGAAAGGCAGAGGGCAGCGAGCATGGACCGGATGTTACCGGTGCGGCTTCCGCCCTCCGCAAGGCCCGTGAAAAAGCTGGGACAGCTTCTCCAGGAAATGTGCCTGCCCCTCTTCCGTAGCTCCGACCTTGCGGCAACGCTTGTCCGCCCGGTTCACGCTTCACCCGATTCTTTCCACTCCACCGAAATGACTTTGCGATCCCCCCGGCCCGATCTCCGCCTGCGCTGGCACTCCCTGGCAGTACTCGGCCTCGTCGGCCTCACGTCGGCTTCCTCCGCTGGCGCGACGCCTCCGGTCACCCAGGAACCTGGACAGGCCGGCATGCTTCGCTACCCCGATGTCAGTGCGACCCAGATCGTCTTCGTCTATGCGAACGATCTGTGGCTCGTCCCGCGTGAAGGCGGCACGGCCCTGCCGCTCGCCAGCCCGCCGGGCGCCGAGAGCAACCCGCGCTTCAGCCCCGACGGCCAGACCGTCGCGTTCAGCGGCAACTACGACGGGGACAGCGACATCTACACGGTCTCGGTCGCGGGCGGCGTCCCGTTCCGGGTCACCCACCACCCGGGCGGCGATCAGTTCACCGAGTGGACCCATGACGGCCGCCTGATCTTCTCGACCTCCGCGTTCTCGGGCCAGCGCCGCGCCCCCAAGATGTTCACGGTCTCCAGCGAAGGCGGCATGCCCGAGCAGGTTTCGATCCCCTACGGACTCAACGGCACCATCCACGCGGACGGAAAGCGGCTCGCCTACACGCCCAATGCTCGCGACAGTCGAAACTGGAAGCGCTACGTCGGCGGCACCGCGAGCGACGTCTGGATCTTCAACCTCGAGGACAAGTCCTCGCGTCGCGTCACCGACTGGGAAGGCACGGACAGCTTCCCGATGTGGCACGGCGACGATCTCTACTACGTCTCCGACCGCGGCCCCGCCCACCGGCTGAACGTGTGGAAGTTCGACACCGCGTCCGGCGAACACGCCCAGGTCTCGTTCTATACGGACTACGACGTCAAATGGCCCGCCATCGGGCCTGGCGACAAGGGTCAAGGGGAAGTCGTCTTCCAGAACTACGCTGGCCTCTTCCTTCTGGATCTCGGCACTGGCGAGACGCGGCAGGTGGACGTCGACATCCCCGGCGCGGAGGAGTCCGTCCGCGCGCGAATGGTGGACGTTTCCGACGAGGTCCAGAACATGGGCATCTCCTCGACGGGCAAGCGCGCGGTCGTCGAAGCACGCGGTGACATCTGGACGCTGCCTGCGGAGAAGGGCAAGCCAAGGAATCTGACCGCGTCGGACGGCGTCGCCGAGCGCGACCCGTCCTGGAGCCCGGATGGCCGCTGGATCGCCTACTTCTCCGACGAGAGCGGCGAGTACGAGCTGTACGTCAAGCAGTCCGATGGGCGCGGCGAGACGAAGCAGCTCACGAGCGGAACCGAGGGCTTCAAGTACGCGCCCACGTGGTCGCCGAACTCTGAGAAGATCGCGTTCAGCGACCGCTCGGGCACGATCTACCTGCACGACATCACCGCGGGCGTCACGAAGACCGTCGACAAGAACGAGGGCGCCGAGTGGGGTGTGCCGCTGAACTGGTCCCACGACAGTCGCTGGATCGCCTACACGAACCTCGCCGAGGATTCGGATCGTAGCTCGGTCGTGCTCTACGACAGCACGACCGACGAGAAGCACCGCGTCACGAGCGACATGTTCGAGGACAGCAGCCCGGTCTTCGACCGACAGGGCGACTTCCTGTATTTCGGAAGCGTCCGGAACTTCGGCGGCCAGCAGGGCTCGATGATCGACTCGAACTACGTCTACACCGACGGCGAGGTGCTCCTTGCGGTGCCGCTCCGCAAAGACGTCGAGTTCCCCTGGACCCCCAAGATCGACGAGGAGACCTGGGACGACGAAGAAGCGGGCAAGGACGCTGACGCTGAGAAGGCAGACGACGAGCCGAAGGACGAAGAGTCCGATGAGGACGGCGACGACGAAGACGACGCCTCCAGTCCACCAGACGACGGGGTCAGCGGGAGCTGGAGCGGCACGATCAACCTGCCGGGCGCGGGCGACCTCGACATCTCGATGACGCTGAAGCTCGACGGAAGCACCCTCAGCGGCAGCGCGACGGTTCCGATGGGCACGGCCTCCATCCAGGGCGACCTCGATGTGGCCTCCGGAGACTGCAGCGGCACCCTCGCACCGGACTTCGGAGAGGAAGTGACCTTCACCGGGACGATCAAGGACGGAAGCCTGCAATGGGACATCGACACCCCCGACGGCAAGGCCACCGCGAAGGCCGAGCGCTCGGCGTCGGCCGAGGACGAAGGCGATGGCGATGGCAAGAAGGGCAAGAAGAAGAAGGAGCCCGCCAAGGTGGTCGAGATCGACCTGGAAGGCTTCGAACACCGCGCTCTCCAGCTCCCCATGGCCCCGGGCAACTTCGGTAGCCTCGCGGTCAACGACAAGGGCCACCTGATGTACGTCCGCCGCGGCAAGGGCATCAAGGTCTACGACATCCACGGCGATGACCAGGCCGAGAAGGACGTCACCGGCGGCAGCGGTTTCCATCTCTCTGCCGACGGCAAGATGATGCTCACCGGCGGCGGCTCGAGCCTCTCGATCGGCAAGGCCGGCGAGGGCAGCTCACCCAAGGGAGTCCAGAAGAACGGCATGGAAACACGGATCGACCCGCGCCAGGAGTGGCCGCAGGTCTACCGCGACTCCTGGCGCTTCTTCCGCGACTACTTCTACGCCGCGAACATGCACGGCGTCGACTGGAACGCGGTCTACGAGCAGTATCGTCCCATGATCGACTTCTGCACGACGCGCGAGGACGTGGACTACGTCATGCGTGAGACCGTGGCCGAGCTCAACGTCGGTCACGCGTACGTGCGAGGCGGCCCCATGGAGCGCGGCCCGCGCGTCGGCGTCGGCTTGCTGGGTGCGGACTACTCGCTGGAGAACGGCGCATACCGGATCTCGAACATCGTCGAAGGCGGCGTGTGGGACTCCGACGCGCGGGGCCCGCTCAGCATGCCCGGCGTCGACGTGAAGGAAGGCGACTACCTGCTCGCCGTCGACGGCACGGCGCTCGACGTTTCGATGGATCCGTGGGCGGCGTTCGTCGGCAAGGCGGGCGAGGTGGTCGAACTGACGGTCTCCGACTCCCCCACGATGGACGACAGCGCGCGCAAGGTGCTCGTGAAGACGCTCCGTAGCGAGGGCGACCTCCGCTACCGCGAGTGGATCGAGCAGAACCGCGCCATGGTCGAGAAGGCCTCGGGCGGCCGCGTCGGCTACATCTACGTTCCGGACACGGGCCAGAACGGCCGCAACGACCTGTTCCGTCAGTTCTACGGCCAGGCGCACATGGACGCGCTCATCATCGACGAGCGCTGGAACGGCGGCGGCCAGTTCCCGAACCGCGAGATCGAGGCCCTCGATCGTCCGCGGACGAACTACTGGGGCCGCCGCTGGGGTCGCTCGATGGCGACGCCGGGGGATTCCCACCAGGGTCCGAAGTGCATGCTGATCAACCGTGACGCGGGATCGGGCGGCGACATGTTCCCGTACCTGTTCCGTCAGGCCGGCCTCGGCAAGCTCATCGGAACGCGCACCTGGGGCGGCCTCGTCGGCTACTCGGGCAGCCCGCAGCTGATCGATGGCGGCACGCTCGCCGTCCCCTCCTTCGGCTTCTACGAACTCGACGGTTCGTGGGGCGTCGAAGGCCACGGCGTCGACCCCGACATCGAGGTCATGGACGATCCGGCCCTGATGCAGAACGGAGCGGACCCGCAGATCGCGGTCGCCGTCCAGCAGATGCTGCAGGAGCTCGAGGACGGCGCCTACGCGGCGCCGCCGCGCCCGGCCGACCCCGATCGCCGCGGAATGGGCCTGCCTGAGTCGGATCGCTGATTCGAATTCGACCAGCGTGTCATCAGCAGCGGCCCCCAGGGAGTTTTCCCCGGGGGCCGCGCTTTGTTACTGGAACTGAATTTCCAGCGCGTTGGTGAAGTTCGACGTCACCGAGCCGCCCACGAAGTCGCGGTGCCAGGTCTGGAAGTTCCAGGTCTCGCCTGCCGCGACCGAGACGAAGCCGGTCGGCTGCGGCGTTTGCGCCAGGTTCAGCGTGAGCGAGAACGAGCCGCTTCCGCCGCTGTTCTGCACCTGGCCGGGACCGACGTAGCGCCCGACGGCGCCGAGGACGCAGAGATTGCCCGCGCTTCCGCCCGGATTCATGGCGAAGCCCTGGGTCTGACTGGTGATGAAGAAGCCGAACGCGTTCGTCGGAAGGCTCGATGCCAGGAGCGTCACGTCGTTGTCCGCCGCGACAGCGCTGCCCGATGCGGTGAGGGAACCCGCCTGACCCGTGCTGTTCGCCACCGCCGTGCAGTACGGTGATCCAGGGCCGCCGGCGCCGGTATCGAGAGAGAAGAAGCCCTGACCGAGCACCGTCCCAGCGCCGTCCTTCACCGTGATGACCATGTAGAACGTGCCAGCGCTGGAGAGAAACGCGTCGTCGTTGCCGAACGTGTTCACGAACGCGTCGTCGTCGAAGAGACCGTTTCCATCGAGATCAACCGGATCGCCTTCGCGGCAGATCTCGGTCGTTCCATTCAGGATCAGAACGCCATTGCGGAGCTCATCGGCGTTGTCCGTGACTCCGCCGATCACGTAGTCTCCGTTCGCGTTGCCCACATGAAGGTAGAAACAGTCGCCGAAGGTAGCGTCGTCCCACAGCTCGGTCGCGCCCGGCGTGATCGGCATGCCGAGCGTGGCCACCACGACACCGTTCCGGACGACCCAGTCCTGCTCCGTGACGTCGTTGTTGCCGCGCGCGAACCAGTTGCCGCCCGGGTCCATGTGCACGCCCACGATTCCGATGTTGTCGATCGGATCCGTGAAGCCGGAGCCCGGAATGATGGTGCCCTCCTGCAGGACGACGCTGCCGTTGACGAGCACGACGTCGTCGGTCGCGATGGGTCCCGTCAGGTCCCCTTGAACGAGCCAGCTGGAGCCATCCGGCGTGATCCAGAAGTCGCCGAAATCGAGCGTCTCCATGAACTCGGTCCCGCCGGCGGCCTGGCCAGGAGGGATCGTGACGCCAGCCTGAACGAGCAGCGTGCTACCGACGATCAGGAGTTCGTCCTGGCCCGCCACCACGGTCCCGTCGACTCCGTCGGCGCTGAAGCCCGACGTGCCGTCGGCGAGCAGCACCGGTGAGTCGAGGGAGTCATCGTAGGTGTTCCCGGGGAGAGCCGCGATCGACTGGCCCTCCATGGCCGAGAAGCCCCATACGCCGCCCACGTTCGTCACGATGTAGTCGTCGGCCGTCGCAGGGCCGTCGGTGTTCGTGGCGAAGGTGAAGTCGCCGGCGTCGTTGACGGCGCAGTTCTGATCGATCGTGCCGCAGTTCTCCACGCCGCCGGTCCAGGGGCCTGGCTGGCCCTCCTGCTGAACGAGCACGCCGTTGACGAGGACGACCTCGTCGTCGGCTGTTGCGAGGTCGGTGAGCGCGGTCAGGATCCAGTTGCCGTTCGGACTTCCATAGACCCTGTCGATGTTCGTGGTGGACGTCCCCGGCTTGAAGCTCACGCCCGGGAGTCCCGGGACGCCAGCCTGCGGGAGGCCCGGGATGTTCGTGTAGATCAGGGTCGCGCTACCGGCGGCGGCGCTGCTCGGCGCAGCGCTGGTCGGGGCGACGGCGTGGTTCGGAGCCCTGGGCGCGGTGGACGCTCCGGTGGGGTCCAGGTCCTGGGCGCCAGCGGTCACGGCGAAGGCGGCCGCGAGCAGGGGAGTCCAGAACAGGCGGGAGCGCTGTGAAGAGTGTGCTAATTGCATGGGGACGAAAGGCGAGAGGAAAGACCGGCAGGAGCCGCCTGCCGGATGGGGCAATGGGCCCGCTCGGCGGCGGACACATTCCCCAAAGCTACCTCATTCGTCCCGAATTCAGGTGTTCTGGGATCGTGCGCTCCCTCAGATGTCGCTCGGCCCGTTGGGCTCCGGCGTCGACGCCATGCGATCCAGCACCTCGTCACGCTGGCCCTCGAGCTTCTTCGGCTCCGACCGCTTGCGCCGCTTCGGGCGGTCAGGCACGAAACCACGCATCGCGTCCAGCTTGCCGTAGCAGAGGAGCTTGTCGCCCGCCTCCAACTCGCGCGCCTCGCGCGGATTCGAGATCACCTTGCCGCCCCGCGCGAGGTTCAGAACCTGGATGTCACGGTCACGCAGTCCGGAGTCGGCGATCGTCTTGCCGACGAGCGCCGTGCCCGCGGCCACGTAGATGTCGGCGACGCCGTAGCCCGCTGACACGGTCAGGCGCTGACGAACGTCGAGTTCCGGGAAGTCGACCTGGCTCGCCATGTACGCGACGATCTCGCCCGCGATATCGAGACCCGTCGCGCCTTCGATTCCCTCGAGTCCAGGCGAGGAGTTGACCTCCATGATCTGGGGCCCGTCATTGCCCTCCAGCATGTCCACACCCGCGACCCGCAGACCCAGGATCTGGGCGGCGCGGACGGCGGTCTCGCGGTACTCCTCGTCGAGCTCGACCGGCTCAGCGATCCCGCCCCGGTGAACGTTGCTTCGGAACTCGTCGCCCTGGGCCACGCGTCGCATGGCGGCCACCACTCGATCCCCCACGACGAACGCCCGGATGTCCTTGCCCTTGCTCTCGGCGACGAACTTCTGGACGAGCACGTTCTGGCGCGCGCTCTGGAGCGTCTCGATGATGGCCTCGGCGACCTTTGTCGAGTCGGCCAGAATCACGCCGACGCCCTGGGTGCCCTCCAGGATCTTGATGATGACGGGTGCGCCGCCGATCCGATCGATCGAGGGGAGCACGTCGTTCTTATCGCGCACGAAGGTCGTGTGCGGGATGCCGACGTCGTGGCGGCTGAGGATCTGAAGCGAGCGGAGCTTGTCGCGTGAGTTCCCGATGCCGCTGGCCGTGTTCGGAGTGTAGACCTCCATCTGCTCGAACTGACGGACGACGGCGGTGCCGAAGTACGTGATCGACGCGCCGATCCTCGGGAGGATCGCGTCGTAGCTACTGAGCTGCTTCGAACGAAAATAGAGGTCCGGATTGTTGTGCTGGATATCGATGGCGAACCGCAGCGTATTCAGCACTTTGACCTGATGACCCCGCTCGATCGCCGCCTGTTTCAGGCGGCGCGTGCTGTAGCAGTTGGGTGCGGTCGAGAGGATGCCGAGCTTCATGGGGGCGGTGGTTCTGGGGGGATCGAATGGGAGGTCTCGGGGGATCGCGATCGAGAGGCTCTCGAAAATGAGCGCGACCGTCGCGGACCTCGGTCCGAGACGGTCGCACAATCGAGTGAGTGCTGCCTAAAGATCGACGGGAATTCCCGGTGCGCTAAGGCGAGACCTGCGCTTGATAGCGCGCCTCGAGGTCCTGGATGTCCTCCTCAACCCTTGGGTGATAGGGTCCGAGAAGCCAGCCACTCTGCCGGTTCCCGAGGAGCTCCCAGTTCGCCCGGGCCGCGATCCCACGGCTCGGATCGGACACCGACGTGGCGATCTGATTCGCGAGAGCGCCCGCGAGCATCCCCACGATCCCGCCTCCGCCCGAATTCGAGTTCTGTACCTGCACCGTGCTGCCCGACCAGAGGCTGACGCCCGTTCGAGCATCCACGAGCTCGCCGCTGATACCGATTCGGGTGCTGGACTGAATGATCTGATAGCTCGTTCCCCAGTCCGTCACCTTGAGGTACAGGATCGCGTCTGGATCGAAGATCTCGATGAGCTTCGAGACCGGGACCGAATGCATCTCGAACGGCGTGGGCAATCCGTTCTGTCGCATCACCGCGTCGACCAGGGCCACGGGAAACACGTAGTAGCCTGCCTCGGCCAGCGGCCTCGTGACCGATGCCAGCGTGCCGTAGGTGGCGGCTGTTTCGACCGTCTCGTCCAGCGGCGGTAGAACCAGGATCGAACGCGGCTGCGCCGAGAGGAACGCCTCGGTCACCGGAATGGTGTTCGATTGGCAGGAAGAACCCAGGAGAAGGCCCACGAGGCTCAGCAGAGCGAGGAAGGGGCGCCGACCCTGGCCCATGGCCGGGCACGTCATGGGCGTGCCCCCATTCGCTCGATCAGCCCGTCGATGAACGTCGTGCTCTCGGGATAGAGTTCACGCTCGGACTCGAAGGCAGCACGAGCCGTATCGAGCTCGCCGCGCATCGAGTAGAGCAGCCCCAGATGGGCATGCATCCCCGGAGGGATCGCTCTGCCTTCCTGACGCGCACGTTCCACCGTCTGGGTCAGCGAGTCGATCTGGGCATCCACGTCCGCTGCTCCCTCCGCATGCGTCAGGCTCCACACGGAGTCCTCGTAGCTGCCCCAGGCGTAGAGGCTGCGCCCGCGCTGCTGACAGGCCGTCAGCGCACAGACCGCTGCGGCGACGACGAAGGTGCGTCTCATCGCATCGACTCCGAGGGATCCCACTCGCCCATCTCGATCGAGCGCACCAGCTTGTTGACGGCGTCCGTGACGGCGAGGTTGAGGACCTTCCCGTTGAGCGTCGAATCGTAGCCAGCGTCGGAGCCGAAGCCGAGGACCTCGCGATCCGACAAGGCGTACTCGCCCGCGCCCTGAACCGAGTGCACGATGCGCGAAGTGCGCGCGTCCACGACATTGAGCGAGACCTTGCTGTAGGCGGTCTGTGTCTTTCCGCGTCCGAGGACGCCGAAGAGCTGCTTGTCGCCCACCGATTTGCGGCCGAACTCGGTCACCTGGCCCGTCACCAGAAGGTTGGCGCCAGCAATCTGGAGCTCCTGGCCGCTGAAGCCCGCCTCCTGGTTCATCGCCTCCAGGTTCTCGCGATCCAGGAGGTCGAACCGGTTCGTCTGGCTGAGATGGGTCTTCAGGATCGTGCGGGCCTGGTTCCCGAGCCGGTCCTGGCCGTCGCTGAAGATCCCCCGCATGTACGGGGAGGCGTTGTTGAACTTGCCGACCGAGAGGGCCGCGCGGGGGCCGCTGTAGCTGGTTCCGTAGCTCTCGACGGTCTGCGTCTCCAGGACGCGGGACGATTCGGTGCCGCGGCAGCCTGCCGCGAGGAGGACGACGACAGCGGGAAGGGCGAGGCGGACGATGGGTCTGGACATACGAGTCTTGGGGTGGTGATGGGATGGGGCCTCGAGTTTCAGGGAAGAGACTCGCCCGCGCCCACGGCAAAAGCGTGGGAATGTGTCTCGGTGGGCTAAGATTGCAGGGAACGACCCGGCGAACGAACCGCCGCCCCAAGCGCCCATGAACCAAGCCACCCCTGTCGAAGGTCCCTCCCCATCGCCCGTTCTGGGGCCCACCCCCGCGGTCCCGCTTCCGGACTTCGGCGACACCGAGAAGACCTTCAGCCACCTTTCCGACGGGGAGCTGAAGTTTGCCGGACGGCTATTTGGACTCATGGGCCGAAGCTGGCTCAGCGACAATCTCTCGAGGCTTGGGACGTGGGCTGTTCGCTGGCGTCTCCCGTTGGCCGAGTGGGGCGTACGCAACACCATCTATCGCCAGTTCGTGGGCGGCACGAGCCTGCAGAACGCGCTCCCTACGATCGAGCGCCTCTTCGAGCGCGGGGTCACGAGCATCATGGACTACGGAGCCGAAGCGAAGTCCTCGGAGGCGGACTTCGATCGCTTCCGCGACGAGATCCTGAAGGCTGCGAAGCTCAGTGGATCGACCGAGGCGGTCGACTCGGTCGTGGTCAAGGTGACGGGCCTCGCGCCGAACGAGCTGCTCGAACGATCCAACGAACGGACGATCGACTTCACGGCGGACCAGGACCCCGAATTCCAGCGCGTCATCGAACGCCTCGACCAGGTCTGTCGCGCCGCCTCGGACAGCGGTATCGAGATCTACATCGATGCGGAGGAGACCTGGTTCCAGGGGACGATCGACCAGCTCGCCGACGAGATGATGAGGCGCTACAACCGGGAGCGCGTCGTCGTCCTGAACACGTTCCAGCTGTACCGGCACGACCGGCTCGCGTTCCTGAAGTCGAGCCACGAACGAGCCCGGGAGCACGGCTACCGGCTCGGCTGCAAGCTCGTGCGGGGCGCTTACATGGAGAAGGAGGCGGCACGGGCGAAGGAGCGCGGCTACCCCACCCCCATCCAGCCGAGCCTCCAGGCAACCCACGACGACTACAACGCCGCCGTCGAATACTGCGTCGATCACATCGAGGAGATCTGCTCCCTCGCAGGCACCCACAACGAGGAGAGCGTCCGTCGCCTCACCGTTCTTCTGGACGAGCGCGGCATCCCGCGGAACCACCCGCACGCGCGCTGCGCGCAGCTCCTCGGGATGAGCGACAACCTGACGTTCAACCTGGCTGCCGCTGGTTACAACGCGTCCAAGTACATGGTCTATGGCCCGGTCTCCGAGGTGCTCCCGTACCTCGTCCGGCGTGCCCAGGAGAATACCTCGGTCACCGGGGAAATGGGCCGCGAGCTGAAGCTCATCAAGGACGAGCTACGCCGCCGGCGTCGATCATGAGCCTGGCAGCAAGGCAAGGCCAGTGATCCAGCGGCGAGATTCTCACTCGCCGCTGGACCAGCCCCATGGCAAGCACGGCTTCACTCCTCGCCGCAGTCGGACGTGAAGTTCACGTTGATGTCGCCGTGGAATCCGGGGGGGATCACCAGCTGGGGGCCGTTCGTGGGCTGCTGCACGATCTGGACGTCCATCCAGCCCGATGCGCCGTAGTCGACGTTCTTGCCGCTCGCGCCGGGTCCGACCTGGAAGGACGGGCCCATGCGCTCGTAGTAGAGCTCGGCGCCCGCGAACGCATCGAGTCCGTACGCGCGGCCGCTGAAGGTCTCGTAATAGCGCCACGTCGAGGGGTCGATCATGCCACCGGACGAGATGTAGTACGGAGTCTTGAGCTCCAGCTTCGGACTGTCCGTGGGCGGGTGGTTCGCCATGCCAGGGTCGACGCGGCCACTGAAATCCACCTCGACACGGAAGCGCTTGTGCGGCTCGTTCGGTCGGTAGATTTCGCCGGTCAAGCGCGCGGTTCCGTCCGGGTTCTCGACGAAGGGCGCTGGGCCCTCGAAGACGAAGTCCGTGCCGATGCCCGGGAAGTAGAAGCCGTGGTCGCCCGAGGTCGTCGTGGCCTCCGAATCGAGCATGGCTTCGGTCACGCAGACGCCGCAGCCATCGCCGAGGTCCACGTTGAAGTCCGCCCCCGAGATCTGGAGCGCCGGTCCGGTGCTCGGCTGGCTCAGGATCTCCGTCGTCAGCCAGCCGGAGGCACCCCAGCGCTCGTTCGCGCCGCTCGCCCCGAAACCGACCTGGAAGGACGGCCCCATGCGGCCGAGACGAATGCGCGCTCCGTCGTGCTGGCCGAGCCCGATGAATTCTCCGCTCGTATGCTGGTAGTAGCGCCAGCGCATGAAGTCGATCGGTCCACCCTGGTCGGCGTACTGCGCGGCCATGAGGTCGCGCTTCGGACTCTCCGAGGGAAGGTCGTCGCCGTCCATGGGAGACGCCATGCTGCTGAACTCCAGCTCGACCGCGAAGCGACAGTCCCCGCCCGCGATGTCGTACAGGACGCCCGAGAGCGTGGCCGAACCGTCGGGCCGCTCGTAGTAGGCGGCCGGGCTCTCGAAGTCGAACCACTGGGAACCGACGCCGCCGATCCAGAAGGCCGCGGAGCCCGGCAAGGTCGAGATCGCCGAGTCACGCAGCGCCGTCGTGGCGCACGTGGAGCAGTTCTCGTTGAGGTCGAGGTTGATATCACCGTGGGGCAAGGACGCGGGGAGTGAGATCCCGGTGGTCGGCTGATCGATCAGCGTGACCTCCAGCCAGCCGGCCGCGCCGAAGCCCAGGTTCTTGCCGTCCGCGCCGTCGCCCACCTGGAACGCCGGGCCCATGCGAGCCACGTGAACCTTCGCTCCTGCGAGAGCGTCCAGGCCGATGAGGTCACCGCCGAAAGTCTCGTAGTAGCGCCAGCCGCGCGTGTCGACCGGGCCGCCCTGCTCGGTGAAGCTCACCGGCGTGAGCTCCTTCTTCGGCGAACCCGCGGGCGGGTAGCCCGCCTGACCCGGATCGATGCGACCGGACAGCTCGACGAGCGCCTGGAAGCGCCAGCCGGGACGCGTCGGGCTGAAGAGCGTGCCGCGAATCTGCGCCGTTCCGTCCGAGGACTCCGCGAAGGCAGCGCCCGGCTCAAACATGAAGTCGTGGCTGATGCCCGGCAGGTAGAAAGCGTGTCCACCCTGGTACTTGGCCACCGCACCGTCGTAGCGAGCCGCCGATGCACAGGTCACGCAGTCGTCTTCGAGGTCGATGTTGATGTCGCCGTGGGTGAAGCCCGCGGGCAGATTCGGTCCGGAATCGGGCTGGTGCACGACGCTCACGTCGAGCCAGCCGCACGCGCCGTAGCGCTCGTTCTTGCCGCTCGCGCCGATGCCCACCTGGAAGGCCGGCCCGCGCCGCTCGATGCGAATGCTCGCGCCGCGAAGGCGCCCGAGGCCCTGGAGCTCACCGAGCGTGTTGCCGTAGTAGTGCCAGCCGTTCGGATCGACGAGGCCGCCGTTTTCCGCGTAGGCGCCGGACTTCAGCTCGAGCTTCGGGCTGCCCGTCGGCGGGTAGCCCGGGGCCTGCGGGTCGATCCGGTCGGCGAGGTCGACGCCGACCTGGAACTGCATGGTCGGATCGGTGCGCGAGAAGGCGATGCCCTCCAGTCGAGCGCTGCCGTCGGCGCGCTCGACGAAGCTGGCGCCGGGCTGGAAGACGAGGTCCGTGGCGAGGCCCGGAATCCAGATCGCGTGGCCGCCGCTGTAGCGCGCTGCGTCGCCCTTCAGAGCCGGCATCGCGCAGGAGCTCGTGCCCGACTCGTCGAGGTCGATGTTGATGTCGCCGCCGGTCGTACCCGGAAGCGTCACGCCGGTGGTCGGCTGGGCGTTGACGACGGTATCGAGCCAGCCCGCGCCGCCGAAGCGCCCGTTCTTGCCGCTCGCGCCGAAGCCGATCTGGAACGCGGGGCCGCGACGAGAGACGCTGACCTGTGCACCGCTGAAGTCGCCGAGGCCCACGAGCGTGCCCTCGAAGCCCTCGTAGTAGTGCCAGGTGGCGGGGACGATCGGTCCGCCATGGTCCACGTACGAGCTGGTGTTCAGCTCGAGCTTCGGGCTTCCCGCGGGCGGGAAGGCGGCGTCGCTCGACGTCACGCGACCCGTGAGATGGAGATCCATGTGGAACGACCGCGCTGGGTTGCCGGATTCCACGAGGACGCCGGCGAGGCGCGCCGTCCCGTCCGGGCGCTCGGTCAAGCGGCCACCCGCGGTGAAGACCATGCGCTGGGAGATGCCCGGGAGGGTCACCGCGTGCGTGTGGCCGCTGCCGTGGAACGGCTCCTCCGACCGAGCCGCGGAAGCACGCGCCACGGTGTCGGCCTGGAGCGTGAAGGAGATCGAAGCGGCGCCGCCAGCGGGAACGTCCGTGCCGCTCGCGCGGTGCCAGAGAAGGCTCGCCGAAGCGCCGTAGTAGGCGTTGACGCCGTTGGCGCCCTCGCCGACCTGGAGGACCGTATCGGGCTCGAGTTCGAGCGTGAGGTTCGTGCCGGACAGGTCACTGAGACCCGTGAGAGATCCCGCGAATCGGCCGAAGCCGATCCAGCGGTCCGGGTCGATCATGCCGCCCTGGGCCTTGTAGGCCACGGGCTCGAGGGCATAGCGGAACTCGGCGCCGCCGAGGTCGGCGGGGAACCTGCGGATGCCTGCCTGGAGGTTCAGCTCGAAGCGACGGTTGCGGTCACCCGCGTCGGCGAGCTCGGCGATGAGCCGGGCCGTTCCGTCCTCGTAGTCGAGCCACTGCTGGCCGCCGACGAACACGAAGGTGCCCTCGATGCCGTCCAGCACCAGAGTCGTGGCCTCCGCGGCGCTGATCGAGTCGTCCACGCGCGCGTTCGAGGGCACGAACGACCCGGTAACGGTGAGAGCGGGCGCCGATGGATCGGAAGGAGAAGGGGAACTCTTGGAGCCGCAGGGCACACCCATGAGGATGATCCCCGTGAGTGCGCAGCCGCTGAGGACAAGACCGATGGGCCCGCGAGGGCTGTTGAACATGCCGGGAGTGGTCATGGCGGACCTATCGAGCGCCCGAAGAATTAGATTGAGACCCGAGGCGGAAATCCTTTCCCGCGACAGGCTGGCTCCTTCCGGCCGCGACATTTCGGAAGTCATGGACCTGAAGCGGCGGCCATGCGATCGAAACGGGCCCGGGAACGACCCTGCGCGAGTCCCCCGACGTTCTGATAGCCTCCCCGCCCTTTCCCGGTCGCCATGGTCTTCACGAGCACTGCCTTCCTCGCGTTCTACGCGGCCGTCTTCACGCTCTACTGGCTCCTGAGTCGTGCCCCCCGCGCACGCCAGCTCCAGAACGCCCTGCTCCTGGTCGGCAGCTACTACTTCTACGGGTTCGTTCATCCGTGGTTCTGCCTGCTGATCGCCAGCTCGACCGTCGTCGACTACGCCTGCGGCCTCGCCATGGGCCGGTTCCCGCGCGCGCGGCACGCCTGGCTCGTCGTCAGCCTCGCCTTCAACCTGGGGCTGCTGGGCGTCTTCAAGTACTACGACTTCTTTGCAAAGAGCTTCGCGGACGCCGCCGGGCTGTTCGGCTGGGAACTCCAGCCGATCGAGCTGCTCCTCGTGCTACCGGTCGGGATCTCGTTCTACACCTTCCAGACGCTCAGCTACACGATCGACGTCTACCGGGGCCAGCTCCAGCCGCGGCGGAACCTCTTCGACTTCGCCGTCTTCGTCTCGTTCTTCCCCCAGCTCGTCGCGGGGCCGATCGAGCGCGCCTCACGCTTCCTCCCCCAGCTCGAACAGGTGCGCCGCTGGAGCTGGGCCGCGCTCTTTCCCGCGCTGGAGCTCATCGTGGGCGGCTACCTCAAGAAGCTCGTCGTCGCCGACAACGTCGGGACCTACGTGGACGAGATCTTCGAGCTTCAGGCGCCGACGCTTGCGCTCCTCGCCGTCGGCACGCTCGGCTTCGCGGTCCAGATCTACGCCGACTTCTCCGCCTACACGGACATCGCCCGCGGCATCGCGAAGCTCCTGGGGTTCGACCTCATTCGGAACTTCCGTTCGCCCTATCTCGCGGTCTCGCCCTCTGACTTCTGGCGACGCTGGCATATCTCGTTCTCCAGCTGGATCCGCGACTACCTCTACATCCCCCTCGGCGGCTCGCGCGTGAGGACGCCGCTCGGGTTCCTCGGCGTGCTGCTGGTTTCCCTCGGGCTCTCCGGTCTCTGGCACGGCGCCGCCTGGAACTTCGTCCTCTGGGGCGTCTATCACGCGCTGCTCGTCTTCGCCTACCACCAGCTGAAGCTCGGCGGACGCTGGGAGCCGCGTTCGCGGCCCAGCCGCGCGATTTCGATCAGCGTGATGTTCGTCTGGACGCTCCTGGGCTGGCTACTCTTCCGCACCGGCGACATCGCCTGGCTCGGCGGGGCGCTGCGGCACTCGCCCGTCGGGATGTCCGGCGTCGACGGCTCGGCCGCCGCCTATACCCTGGCTCTCGTCCTTCTCTACTCCTCTCCCATGGCCGTTCAAGGCCTGGTGGAGCGGCTTCCGTCGGCGGCCGCGTCGAGCCTCGGCGCATTCCTGCGCGGCGCCTTCCTGGCCGCGGCGCTTGTCGCGATCACGCTCTTTGCGGGCGACGGATCCAACGACTTCATCTACTTTCGCTTCTGATGACGGACCCAACGAATCACCGGATCAGCGAGCCCGCCGGCTCCGCGACGGCTCGCGTCCTCGCCGGCCTCGCGGGAGCCGTGATCGTCGTCGCAGGCGCCACGTTCGCCGCGGGGCCGCCGCGCAAGGAACTCATCACCCACGACGACGCACTGCCCTATCGCACCGATCGGAAGGGACGGACGGACACCCCGTTCGAGATCCTTCTGGCGGAGCAAAAGCCCGAGGTCGTCGTCGTCGGCAGCTCCATCGTTGCCTGCGCCTTCGACGAGGCCGCGTTCGAGAAACAGATCGGCATGGAGGCGCTCGATCTAACGGTCGCGGGCTCGATGTCGGCGACCTGGTACCTCGTGATCAAGAATCGAATCGCAGCCGCGAATCCCCCGCCGAAGTACTGCATCCTCGGGTTCCGCGACACGTACCTGACCGTGCCGGAATATCGCGCGGACGGAGGCTACAAGCAGATCGTCGATCGCTACGTCGACGGCCCCGAGCCGCTGCTCGATCGCCTCGCCTACCTGTCGGACCTCGGGCCGCTGGAGTACACGCTGCGCCGCTACTGGGCTCCGGCCCAGCGAAAGAGCGAGATCGTGGAGCGCGTGGAGGGCTTCGTGAAAGCAGACGCCACGGGATTTCTGCTGGGCCACTCGCCCGACGAAATGCGCGCGGCAGTCGACGTCGTGTTCGCCGACGATCGCAAGCAGCCTTCGAAGCTGACCAAGAAGCAGCGGCGCGCGGCGAAGCTCGCGATGGGCAACTACTTCGACTTCGAATCGGAGCTGCCGGAGTCGTTCCTGCCAGAGATGGTGAGGATCTGCAGAGAGGCCGGGATCCAGCTGGTGCTGATGCGCATGCGACCGCGTCGGAACGCCGAGTTCCCGGACGACCGATCGCATTTCCCCACGGCTCTCAAGGTAGATCTGCCCCGCTACGAACGTGCGCTCGAGGCGTACCTGGCGTCCGAGTCGGTCCCGCTCCTCGATTTCTCGGAAGACGACCGGATCCCGTTCGAGTGGTTCGCCAATGGCGACCACCTGAACCGTGAGGAGGCACGCGTGGGCTTCACCGAGTTGCTCTCGGAAGCCTTCCTGGCGCTGGTGGCCCGACTCGAGGCCCAGAAGAAGGACTGACGCGGAGTGGGGAATTTGAGACCCTCTACTACGCTGGGTTAGTTTCCAGGAAACCTACACTCGCAATCGAAGGGATCCTGGACTTATGATTTGAGAGACTCACTCCTCCCTCTCTTCTCCCCGCCACGACGGATACCGCCTTGCCGACCCCACCGAGAACCATCCACTCGAAGACCGACAGTGTCGGAAAGAAGCCCGGCATCCCGGGACAGGGAGAACAGGAGCCCGGCACGGAACTTCGCGCGAGGGTGGAGCGCCTCGGAACGGGACTCGCCGAGTCGCTGGCGGCCCTCGTTGCCAACGTCCCCGGACGACCGAGCGGTCCACAGGCTCTGGGGCGCGCGCTCGGCATGACGACGGTGACGGCGAGCCGGCTGCTCAAGGCACTGTCGCAGCCCGACCCCATCGCCGTTCTCCAGCTTCTCCCGGGACCCAATCCCCTTCGGAAGATGGTCGAGTCCGCCGCCGAAGTCGGCACGCCGGGCGAGTACTGCGAGGCGGCCGAGATCCAGGTCACCGCCTTCGACCATCTCATTCGTGATGAAGCCGGCGACCGCGGCTCCCTGCGCGCCATGCTCAGCGCCTGGCTGCCGGAGGAACGGCGGGAGTTCGAGGGTCAACGGCGCCAGACGATCTTCAAGGCGCTCAACGAACTCGAGGGCGTCGCCTGCGAGTTCGAGCTGGCGAGCATGCTCCTCTTCCCCGGCAAGAAGAAGGAGAACCTGGACATCGTGAGCGTCAAGTGCCTGCTCGGAATCGACCGCATTCGCCCCGATGCGCCGGTGAAACTGGAGACCCGGCGCCTCGCCGACATAGACCTGGCGCCGGGCGAAAACTCGCCGCGGGTCCCCCTCAATCTCGACGGCGAGCCGGCGCTGGATGGCCTCCATACCGTCCGTCTCGACGATTTCTGCAACGCGCCCCCCGCGCCGCTCGTCGCGCGACAGTTCGGCAACCAGGTCGAGTACTCCCTCGGCCCGACTGGCTTTGGACGCGGATCCAAGGTCGATCTGGTCATCGCCGAGGTGAACCGCTCGGAGCCCGTGCATCGCAAGCCGAGCACCGTCCGGCCGCCCTATTTCTTCATGCTGCCGGAGATGCCGACTCGCCGCGCCGTGTTCGACCTCTTCGTGCACCGCGACGTGTTCGAAGGCTCGACGCCGAGCGTCCTCTCGTACAACACAAGTTCGCTCGGGCCGTCCGCGGCCTGCGACCCGGCGCGCCACCTCGACCAGCGCGACTGCCCCGAGCCCATGCAGCACCTCGGCACGGGGATCCACCGCGTGAGGATGCTGGAGTTCCCGCGGTACACGATGCTCCTGGAGCACGTGGGCGAGAAGCTTGGATGGAACCTGGACGAGTTCAGCGTCTATCGGATCGCCATGAGCTACCCGCTCGTCGGGCGCCAGCTCACGCTGGCTTTCCTCAACGGGGCAGCGGCGGACTCGTAGGGCTCTCGGTCGGAGAGGCCTCCGGGCGGAGCACAAAAAGGGCCTACCGGAAATCGTAGTCGCGGGAGAGGATCGGAGGTAACGGATCCGTTCCGCCCGACCTCTACCCCCGATTTCATGCTCTTCTCGTCCGTGCTCGTCAGCCTCGCGCTCCCCGCCGCCTCACTCGTCCCACGGCAGGTCTCGGACCCGCTTCCCTCGATGCCGGGGCTGCTCCAGAGCCTGGTGGAAGGCCAGCTGGAACTCGCGGCGGCCCACGCTCTAGCGACCAGTCTTTCGTTGCCTGCTACAGCGTCGAGCGAGGCCACCTGCCGGGATCTCCAGCTCAACGCCTTCACGGAGAGCAGCCAGGACAATGTTTCGGTGGTGGTGGCCCCGGACGGCTCCCTCATGGCGGTCTGGCACAGCCGCAGACAGGAAGCCGGCACCTACGGGGTCCGCGCGCGCAGGGTGAACTCGAAGGGGGCGCTTCTCTCCGAGGAGGTCGCCGTCAACGAGACGACCGCGGGCATGCAGGTCGATCCGAGCCTCAGCCTCGATCCCAGCGGCGCCGCCTGGTTCACCTGGGTCTCGCGCGGCCAGGACGGTGATGGAGACGGCGTCTACGCCCGTCGATTCTCCAGCACACTGGACGCCGCGTGCCACGAGCTTCGCGTCGACGATATGTTCGAAGGCGATCAGTCGGAGCCCTCGATCGTGGCCCTCGAAGAGGGTCGAGCTCTCTGCGTGTGGACCGGACCCGCCGTGAACGACGACCAGGGCAAGTTCCGCGGACGGCGCGTCGCCTACGCGCGCTTTCTGGATCCGACCGGCAAGCCGAGCGGCGAGCGCATGACGCTCGACGTGGGCGAGGCTCTCGGAGCGCGAACGCCAGCGACCGCTCGCCTCCACGGGGGCGCGCTGGTGGCCCTCTCGACGTATGACGCCGCTGGCCGGCCCTCGGGGATCCGCCTCGTCGCGGTCAACGGCCAGGGACTCGTGAGTTCCGCCATCCGTATCGACGAGGGGCACGAAGGCGGCCTCCCGGTCGAGCCGAGCCTCAGCACCACGGAGGGCCGGGCGGCGATCGCGTGGCTCGAAACCGAGAGCGGCAACGTCAGCGGCGAATACGCGATTCACTGGCGAAGCCTCGCGACCGCGGGCACCGCGAGATGGTTCGCGCAGCCCAGGGGCAGCGGCGGCGCCGACGCCCCTCTCGCGGGGATCGACGTGGGTCCGATCCATTTGATCGACGCTCCCGGTGAAGGCTACACGAGCGGTCTCGCGATCGCGGCCAGCGGGCCGGAGACGGCCGTCATCTGGAGCCGCTACCTCGCGAGCGAGGGCGGTACGCCGCGTCTCTTCTGCGAGGTCACCTGCGTGGGCGAACCCCAGGACGACGAGACGCTGAGGACCGTTTTGGCTCCGCAGCGGGCCAGCGGTGTCCAGGAAGGCAAGCAAGCCCTCGCCGTCGGCGGCGCCAGCCAGCGAGCGGCGTTCCTCGCCGACGGGCGAATCGTGGCGGGATGGCACGGCGATGCCGAGCTCGGCGACAGCAGCGGCGCCCACCTTTCGTTCGTGGCGCTGGAGCGTGATGGGGAAGGCGCGCGGATCCTGGCCGATGCCGGAACGACGCCGGAGCACAGCCCCACGCCACGGCGCGTCCCTGAGACGGTTCACGCCGAGGCGCTGATCCCGCTCCCAGCGGCGGCTTCTGCGGATGCTTCCCCGGGCACTGACGACGCGGCCGCTCCCCATGAACCACCGACCTTCGACCCGAGGGACATCGCCACCGACGATCTCCACGAGGGCGTGCGCCGGAGCGTGGGCTCGGACATCGACTTCCTCGGCTTCGCCTCGACGGGCTGGACGCCCCCCGACCCTGAGATGGCGGTCGGCATGGATCACCTCGTCGTGATCGTGAACGGCGGGATTCGCTTCTACGACAAGCAGGGGACGCTGCTCTTCAACGACCAGATCGAAGGCGGCGGCGGCTTCTGGGGCAGCGTCGGCGCCACGAGCTTCGTCTTCGATCCCGAGGTCGTGTGGGATCCGTTCACCAACCGCTTCGTGGCCATCGCGGCGGAGCGCGAAGGCAGCAACTCCTACTACCTCCTCGCCATCTCCGACGACGGCGACCCGACGGGCAATTGGTTCAAGTACCGCCTCGACGTGACCCCGATCATCGGGGCCAACATCGACTCGGTGAACCTCTCTGTCGACAGCCAGGGGATCTACCTGACGGCGGATTTCTTCAGCCCGACACGGTACTTCATCTACATCGTCGACAAGGCGTCGGTGCTGAACGGCGGCACGCCTGTGACGACGAACACCACGATCACGGGCAACCACTCCATGGGCGCGCCGGTGAACTACGACGGGAACGCGAATTCGGCCTACTTCGTCTTCGCGCCGGAGACGTCGTCCTCGAGTTCGATCCGAATCTACGCAGTGGACGACCCGCTGGGAACTCCGTCGGTGCAGTTCGTCGACTTGGCCGTGCCCACGTACGGTCAGCCAGCCGACCCGCCACAGATGGGGACGAGCAGCCGGCCGAACCTCTTCGAAGCCCGCTTCTGGAGCGCGGTCCTTCGCAACGGCAAGCTCTGGGCCACGCATCACCAGGGAAGCCCGGCCCGCCAGCGCTGGTACGAGATCGACATGGCGGGCTGGCCGCAGTCCGGCCAGTCGCCGAGCGTTCTTCAGTCCGGGGACATCGATGGCGGCCCCGGAGTCTCGACGTACTTCGGCAGCCTCTGGGTGAACGACGCGGGCGCGATGGCGATGACGTTCGCTATGTCGTCGAGTTCGACCCCGATCTCGATGGCGCGTACGACCCGGAGTCCACTGGACCCCGCGGGAGTCACCGCGCCGATCGAGACCATCATCACCAGCACGAGCCCGGAGACCTCCGGGCGCTGGGGTGACTACAGCGCCACGAACGACGATCCCGCGGAAGCCGGGCGCTTCTGGGGCCACCACGAGTACCGCGAAAGCGGCTGGCGCACGCGCGTCGCGAGCTTCACGAGCTGCAACGGCGGCTTCGAGAACTACTGCGTCACGAGCCCGAACTCCGTCGGAAGCGGGGCGACGATCCTGGCGACGGGCTCCTCCAACCTCTCCGACAACTCGCTCACGCTCATCACCCAGGGCGCAGCGTCCGGGGTCTTCGGCGTGTTCTTCTATGGGGATGCCCAGGCGAACGCGCCCACCGGTGACGGCGTTCGCTGCGTGGGTGGTGACCTCTTCCGCCTCGGCGTGACCCAGTCGGATATCTTCGGCGGGTCCTTCTACAACGTCGACGTCACGATGCCACAGACGCCTGCGGCGATGATCACGGCTGGCAGCACCTGGAACTTCCAGTACTTCTACCGCGACGTCGTCCCGGGCGGGTCCGGTCAGAACTTCAGTGATGCCGTGGCCGTGACCTTCTGCGAATAGCCATACCCTTGACTCGATGACCCAACTCCTCCTCGGCCGCCTGATGGCCCGTCCGGAAGCTCAGATCACTCTCCTCGCGGGGACGGCGATCCTGTCGTTCGCCCTCGGCGTTCGCCCGACCACGTCGCTCGCCGATCAGGAAGGAGCGCCGGCCGCGGCGCCGATCGAAGCCGACGAGGCGGAGTGGGTCGCGCTCTTCAACGGAAAGGACCTGGAGGGCTGGACGCCGAAGTTCGCGGGTCAGAAGGCCGGTGAGAACTACCTCGACACGTTCCGCGTCGAGGACGGCCTCCTCCGGGTGGTCTACGACGGCTACGGGGACTTCGGCGCCAAGTTCGGGCACCTGTTCTTCAAGGAGCCGTTCTCGTCCTATGACCTGCGCGTCGTCTATCGTTTCCGCGAGGGCCAGGTCAAGGGCGGACCGGGCTGGGCCTTCCGCAACAACGGCGTCATGCTGCACGGGCAGACACCGGAGAGCATGGACGTGGACCAGGACTTCCCTGCGTCCATCGAAGCTCAGCTCCTCGGGCAGAATACGGGCGGCGGCGAACGTTCCAACGCGAACCTCTGCACGCCGTCGACCAACGTGGAGATAGGGGGCGAGGTCAAGCTCGACCACTGCATCCAATCCGGAGGGCCGACGAGTTACGGCGAGGACTGGGTCACCTTCGAGGTGCAGGTGCGCGGCAATCGCGTCATCCGTCACTACGTGAACGGCGAGAAGGTCATGGAGTACCAGCGGCCCCAGCTCGATCCGCGCGACCCGTACGCCAAGAAGCTCATCGAGGGCGGCGCAGAGATTCAGCTCTCGTCAGGCACGATCTCGATCCAGGCAGAGAGCCATCCGATCGACTTCAAGAGCATCGAGATCCACGTCGTCGAGAAAGACGCGGAGTAGTCCCTCCAGGAACCAAGAAGGGCCCGGCGCAGATCACTCCTCGTTGAGTGATCTGCGCCGGGCCCTTCTTCGTGGGGCTTCCGGGGATCAGTTGCCGAACTGCTTGAGGAAGTCCTGGGCCATCGCACCGACGTTCTCGGCCGATCCGGTGAAGCCCTTGATGGCGTCCATCTGGGCGGAAGGCGCCAGCGACTTCAGCTGATCGACGTTGATGCCGCCCATATCGCTGAGCTTCGAGCCGATGGCCTCGAGCGGGTTCTGCATGGCCTTCGTGGCGGTGGCTGCCATGCCCTTCACGGTGTCGCCCAGGTTGGTGGCCTTGTCGGCGTACTCCTTGAGCTGACCGAGGGCGGTGCCGTCGACCATGCCGCCGAGCTTCGACTGCCAGTCGGCGATGTTCGTGGAGAAGCCGGTGATCTCGCCGAGAGCGTTGGCGAGGGGCCCCGAGAGGGCGCCCGTCGAGGCGCAGCCGGTGAAGGAGAAGCCGGCGAGGAGGGAGAGAAGAAGCGCGGGCAGCGCGCGGAGGATCGAGTTGGACATGGAATGGAGTGGGGAATCAGAAGGGCGGGGACGACCCTCGGAGAATGAGCCGCCCTGCGACTCGTTTCTTGAACGTAAGAGGATAGCCAACTCCCCCACTCGATTGCCCTAACGGAATTGGCAGGGTCTGCGGGCTCGCGCCATGGGCGGAGGCTGGCCAGGGGAGGAACCAGGGGGGTAATAGGGGCGCCGGGACTCGAACCCGGATGGCCAAGGCCTTCGGATTTTAAGTCCGATGCGTCTACCAATTTCGCCACGCCCCCTCACCTGCGCTCGGCCGAGACCCGTGGTCCCCGCGGCGCACGATGGGGCCACATCCTAGCCAAGATTTACCAGTCCTGGATGGGCACCGACCAAAGAGTCGTCCATTCCTCGGGGCTGTTCAGCTGGTACTCGTTCTCGCCCGCGAAGAACAGGCGACCGCCCCATCCCACGTCGGGCGGCGTCGAAAGGCCCTCGATGTCGTGGAGCACCCTGCGACCGTTCTCGGCCATCCGCACGCGGTGGACGAAACCGCACGGCAGCGGCGTGAGCAGGAAGCCGCTCGTCCCGAAGCGCTCGACCTCGCAAATATCCTGATCGCGTGGCGGTTCCGGTCCGCTGTAGCCGAGGACGCGCCCGGTCGACAGGTCGAGTAGCGCCAGCCGGGAAGGTCCGTCGAGCGCGACAGCCACCAAGCGACCGTCCGCCGAGAACTCGAGCCCGTGGATCCCGCGGCGACGCTCACGCTCGGTGAGTTCCGGTGAGCCGGCCACGGGCCAATCCGGCTTCGGCACATCGAAGACGCGCAGCCACGCCGTGAGACCGTCGGAGAGGTGAGTCAGCGCGACCTCGTTCCCCAGGTGCGAGGTCGCCATCCACTGGCCGTCGGGGGAGAGCGCGATCTGTTCGACGAGCGAGAGGTGGGTCTCCATGAGGACCGGAATCTCGTCGCCGGTGCTCGCATCCAGAAGCCGCGGCCACCCATCGACGAGGAAGAGAACCCGCGATCCGTCCTCGCTCCAGGAGGTCTGCCGAACATCCACGACGAAGCCGGGCAGCTCCGCCGGCGGCGCCTCACCGGAAAGGTCGATCCCCGTTCCCACGCGCCGGATCAATTGACCGGCCCGGCCGAGGAGTGCCGCGCCGCTGAGAGCTTGGCCGACGACGATCCGCTCGGAGCCGGGACCGAAGCGAATGGTCGCCATCGCCAGCCCGGGATCCTCGACGGGCTCCCATCCAGGAAGCGCTCCCACGAGTTCCGGCGCACCACCCGTCTTCCAGTCCCAGAGCCAGACCCGATACCCGTAGTCGAGCATCGCCACGCGCTCGCCCGCGTCGTCGATGTCGAGGGAGATCACATCCTGTTCGTCGGCGGGGATTTCGTACTCGGCGAGAACTGCACCGGTCTCCTCGCCAAAAATGCGAACGGGCTGTCCGCGCGAAGTGCCGACGGCCACCGGCGCTCGCTGGGCCACGCGGGCTTCGGAGACGAAGCAGAGCTCGCTACCGGCGACCCTCCGCTCCCTCACCTCCAGCCCCGCCACGGGCACGCCGTCGGGAGTCTTCGAGGCCGGAGTGAACCGGGGCGCGACCGTGCCGGGCCGCGACCTGGGCCGTCCGGAAGGACGCGGCGCGGCCTTCCCAGCTTCGAACCCCGGCATCGGGATCCTCGCGCTCGGGGGCGGCACGGGCCGCGCGAAGCGTCCTCCTTCTTCGTTCCCACGCCCCGACGTTTGAACGCAGGACGCGACTCCTGCAAGCCAGAGGAGGCTCCACCCCATGCGCCACTTCCACTCGCCCGCGTGAGGTACCTCACCTTGTCGTCTTGCGCCGTCCATGGGCTCCATCTTGCCAGAAGACATGAGGTAGCGATGAAGCAGTCGAGACGTGGGTCGGTGACGAGACCGCTACTTCGGGATCAGCTGAATCACCAGCGTCCTTCTCGGCCCTGGCTCGAATTGGATCTCCACGGGAGCCTGGGGCTCGAAGCCAGGGACCTCCGGAACGGTGAGCAGGAACGTCCCTGCCTCGTCGAGTCCGATCCATACCTCGCGGCCGCCGGAGCCATGCATGGCGTACCTGGGCTCGCCATTCGCATCCGTCATCGACGGGTAGGCGTCGTCGGGCCACGGAATCTTGCGGTCTCCGTCCCGCAGCTCGAGGACCACGATGGCGCGGCGCCAGACCTGGAGAACCAGCTCGCCTCCGTCGACGGGAGTGAACTCGACTGCCTCGCTCACATAATCATGATTCGAAACCCTTGCCGAAAAGTCGCAGTCAGGCACGCGTAGCAGAAACTGGTTCGTGGTCGGGTCGCGCTCGACGCTCGCGCTGCTGTATCCATTGACACCCTCGGGCCGCCGAGGCGACCAGGAGATCCTCTCGATCTCCGGCACGTCCTCCCCTGTCGCTCGATCGACGACCGAGAGCGTCACCTCGACGGGCGCCGGCACGTGGAACTCGAAGTCGGAGAGTCCTTCCGGAGGAAGCTCCAGCGTCTCGGTGAAGTTGCGCTTCCCATCGGTCAGGGAGTACTGCCCGGTCTCGAGGCCCTCGAGAGTGAATTCGTAGGCCCCCGCGGAGCCTTCGACCGGACGCAGATCATGACGGCTCAGCTGCCTGCGCACCTGGGACCCTTGCTTCGAGGCAGAGAGCTGCTTGAGCATGAAGCGCGGCGAGTCGTCCTCCCATGCGGGCGGGACGAAGACCGTGCCCCCAAGACTCGCGAGCACGACCGGTTCGACCTCACTCACGGAGAGGGTGACCTTCGAGAGCGCCCCCGCGCTGACCTCGGCAGTCGCAGTCCCCAGGATCACGGGGGACCGGAACCACTCACCGAGTTCCACCGTGGCCTGGTACTCGCCTGGCGCAAGTGCGTCGTAGAGGATGCCCTGGGCCTTCGCGGACCGGTCCGAAACCAGATCGTTCGAGCGACGAAGTCGCAGCATCGCCCCCCGCGGTAGAGAACCTTCGAAGTCGACCTGGAGCTCACCGGCCCGCTCCAGCTCGATGCTCCGCTGACTCTCCTGGGAGAGGTCCACGGTGATCATCGACCACGCGTAGCCCTTCACTACCGCGACCAACGTCACGTTCGGAGAGGTGGCCAGGCGCCCGCTCGGCTGCAATAGCACGGGAGAGGACGAGCCCTCCGCAATCCGCGTGTAGCTCTGATCGGCGGGGTCGAGCCGAGGAGACAATCCGTTGGCCGACACGAACACGTCGACTTTCCCCAGGTGCGCGCCGGTTTCGCGATCGAGCACGGAAAGCTCGGTCGTCGCCGCCGACCGGACCGCTACCTCGAGGTCCTGCGACCCGAACGGAACCGCCTCGGAGTAGCCGACCACCTTCCCCTCGGCAGGATCGAAGAGAACCATCGATCGCCCGGCGATCGATTCAGGCGGGTCCACTCGCACCGTCATGGCGGAGGTGTCGTCGCCGAAGACCTCCCCCGATCCATCCGCCCAGAGCCCTTCCCCGTTGCGGCTCAGACTGAGTTCGAATCGTCCTCCCCGCACGGAAACCTTCACGGGCTTGCCGCGGCGATTGGCATGGATGAGGACCTTGATCTCGCCATCGAAGGCCATCTCCGCCGGGACGCCGTTGACGTACTCCACGAAGCGGCCCGTCACGGCAATGGCCGTTTCGGCCTCGGGCGAAGCCGCATCGGGGGCCTCGAGTGTCGGGAGCGAGCCCGCTGAATCCACGCCACTGCTCGCCACCGGCTCCGTGAGCCGCTCCCCTTCCACCTGCTCGACCTCTACCAGCTGATCCTCCGCACCCGGCAGCGGCGGCTCCATCTCACCAGCCTCCGCGGGGGCCTCTTGCACCACCGGAGCTGCCTGGGTCTCGTCATCCCGGAGAACGAAGAAGACTCCCGTCGCGATCATCGCGGCGACGGCGAACAGGAGGATCGCGGACCCGGGGGTCTTCGTACTGCTGGATGGAGCCATCCGCCCAGCCTACGTCGTCTCCGCCAATCCGTGACAGGATCGTGGCGCTGCAGAAGCGAAGCATCGAGCCTCCCCAAAATTCCTGGACGGCCGCGTAGTCTTGAGCCCCCATCGCTCGCGACCTCCGCGTCCCTACCTCGATCGACGACCCGCCCGTCGTCTCTTCCGACCATGCCCAAGACAACGAACTCGAAGTGCGCGGCCGTCCTGGGCCTGACCCTGCTGGGCTTCGCTCCCTTGCCGTCGATCTTCCATCGAGCGCCCGGCCTGGAGAGCGCGGTCGAGGAGCCAGCAACCCGTGACGACCAGAACGTCGCCTGCTCGCTCGACCTGAGCTTGCCCGGGACGATGAGCGACATCGTCTCCAACGCGCTCTACCGTGAAATGGGCGTGAAGGAAAGCGAGGTCCACGCCTACCTCAATCGCACCAGAAGCCAGTTCCCAACGGGTGACGCGCTCCTCGCCGCGGCCGCCAAGAACTTCGAGTTGAGCGAGGAAGCACTGACCGTTGCGGTCGAGAAGTACCGCCACTGCAACTGCTCGCACGCGCCGCTCGTCGCCGGTCAGATCGTTGCCCGTGAGGACTCCAAAGTACGCCCGCCCGTTTCCGTCGAAGCCACTCAGTTCGCGAAGGACGTCACCCTGCACGTGGTGCTGCACGAGCTGGCCCATGCCCTCGTCCGCGAGTTCGACCTGCCGGTCCTCGCGAACGAAGAGACCCTGGCGGACGCTTTCGCCACCCACTACCTCACCACCTACCTGCCCGACCGCGCCTTCGACGTCATCCGAGCGCGAACTCGTTCCTTGATGCAAGAAGCCAGCGAGGTCCCGCGGACCGAATGGACCGTGAGCGGCGAACACAACAGCGACGCGCGCCGCGCCTTCCAGATCGCCGCCGTCGCCGTCGCCGCAGATCCAGCCAAGTACCGCTCCATCGCCACGGAAGTGGGCATGTCCGAGGACGACATCCGAAGCGCAGCGGACTACGGAACCGAAATCCACCGCTCCTGGCGCCGCCTCCTGAAGAACTACCGGATGCCCGAGGGCATGCGCTCGTCCGAGGCGCGCGTTCGAAGGGATGAGTCGAGCGAGTTCCTCGACAACCTCTGCCAGGGCGGCCTCGCCGACGAACTCACCGAGGCGATCAAGAGCTTCGACTGGCACTCGACGGTGACGATCCACTTCGCGGAATCGGGCGGCGGCGCCTCCTGGAGCCGCTCCAAGCGAACGATCACGGTGAACAGCGAGTACGTGCAGCGCTTCGTGGCCCAGGGCAAGTCGCTGGAGCGCTGAGAGCCGAACTCCAGCGGCGATTCCATCTGAATGTTGACCCGCGCGTAACCGACCCTCTGCGGCGAGACCCCTACCACTCGAATCGGCGCCCGGTCCAGCGCTCGAACTCCTCGCGGCCGATCCGGAGAGCCGCGGCCCGTAGGCGTAGGTCCTCCTCGGAGTCTTCCGGGTAGCGGTGCCGCAGCCCTTGGATGCTGAGCTCCTCCACAGCGATGGACGCTTCTGACATCATCCTCCACTTCTCGTCGGGAGTCAGCGACTTCCAGTGCTGGAGGAGAAGCTCTTCAGCCCAGGGCTCGGTGTTCCGGGTGGATTCGTTGACGTGACGGGGCATGGTGCAAGGCTCCGGGGGGTCTCGAAGTCGGCTCGCGGCCCAGTTTTGAACACCCGTGGACCGACCAGGGGCCAGGGGAGGTCCAGCGGAGGGCCAACTCCTGGTGGTTGGCCCTCGACGGATGGGGGTTCGGCCGCTACATTTTCCGCCCGAGAGGCGGCATGGCCAAGTGGCTAAGGCGATGGATTGCAAATCCATTATTCCCCGGTTCGAATCCGGGTGCCGCCTCCATCTCCTCTTCCGCAAGGTGATGGGCTCTCCCGAAAGGTGATGGGCCCTCCCGCAAGGTGATGGCGTCCAGGATGGGATCAGGTCGCCACTATCTCGTAGCCGTCGCGGACGGTGTAGATCATCAGGCGTGTGCGGGCTCCGCCGTGGCGGCGCACCATTTCGATCAGCCAGTCCTCCTCCCCGGGCCACGGGTAGGCGTAGACCAGGTCGAAGTCCGCGATCTCCAGGCCCATCTCCGCATAGGCGTCCGCACCCTCCGTCGGGGTCATGTAGTCGGAGCCCAGGAGGTCCACGCTGTCCCGGTAGTCGAGGGGGACGAAGCTGCCCTCCACGAAAGTGGCCGACGAGTTCATCTCTTCGGCGAGGCGCTCCGCCGTGTCGACCAGGGTCGGCTCGATCTCGATCCCGTGGGCGTCGAAACCCAGGAGGTCCGCGATGATCGTGATCACGCCCGTCGCCGACCCGAGCTCCAGGAACGTGGTGGCGGACCGGCGCTGATCGCGGAGGACCTCGATCGCGAGGGCATGGTCGGCCGGGATGACGCGGTGGAAGACGCCCGCGTGCTCGTTGCAGTAGTCCCGCCAGATTTCGGCGCCAGCCAGGAGGAGGTCGTCGAAACGCCGGTCTTGCTTCATGGATCGATTAGACGCGGATCTTCTGCCAGCCGCCGTGGAAGAATCGACTTCCGAAGAGAAGCGCGCGGATCAGGAACTCGCCGCAGAGGCCGTACCAGATGCCCTCGAGGCCCAGACCCATCACCACGCCGAAGACGTAGGTCGCCGGCAGACGGACCGCGTAGCTGCTGAACGCCGTGATCAGGAAGACCCAGCGCGTGTCGCCCGCCCCGCGCAGGCTCTGCCGCACCACGATCGTGAACGCGAAGAAGACCTGGACCGCGCCGCAGATGAAGAGCAGCTTCGGCACCAGCTCCAGGTGAATGGGCTCGTTGGAAATGATCCGCGTCAGGGTCTCGCCCATCGTCATGAAGACCACCCCGAGCGTTCCCATCAGCGCCGCCGCGAAGGCCGCACAGGTGAGCACGGCGCGCCTGGCGCTGGCCGGATCCCCCGCCCCCAGGTACTGCCCGGTCAAGGTCGCCGCCGCCGTCCCGATCGCGAAGCCCGGCAGGAAACTGAACGATTCCCACTGGATCGCGATGATGTGCGCCCCCTGAAGGCCGCCATCCACGGCGATCCTCCCGATGAAGAGCAGCACGATCAGGTTGACCGCCCACATGGCGATCCCCTCGGCGAAGTTCGGAACGCCCACGCGCAGGAAGCGCACGATCATCACGCGCCGCGGCCGCAGCTCGCTCCGCTCCAGCGCCAGATCCGGCACGCCCTTCATCAGCGCCTTCCAGGTCCAGATCGCTCCGACTGCGTAGCCGATCGACGTCCCCGCCGCGATCCCCGCCACGCCCATGTCGAACGAGAAGGGGTTCACCAACAGGGTCCCCTCCGGCGCGAAGTTCCCCGGCAGCGATCCAAGATCGATGTCGGCGCCCGACAGAGCCCAGGACATCACCGCGTTCACCAGGTTGACGAGCACGGCAATCGTGGCGGGCTTACGCGTCTCCCCGGCGCCATGCAGGCACATGGCGCCCACGAGCATCACGGCCGCCACCGGCATCGACAGCGCCAGCACGCGCAGGTAGTCGGACAGCAGCACGCCCGCCACCGGCGTCAGCCCCGTCCACTCCGCGAGCCACGGCGCCGCTCCCCACAGGATCAGCCCGACCCCGAGCCCCCACACGAGGCTCACGCCCATCGCCTGCCCGAGCGCGTGCCGCGCCTCGTCGTTGCGCCCCGCGCCCATCGCCCGCGCGATGATCGCCTGACCGCCAATGCCGAGTCCGCTCATCGCGATCCCGATGAACCAGCCCATGTAGGATCCGATCCCGATCGCGTCGAGCGCCGCCACGCGAACCTCTTCGTCGAGGTGCCCCGCGAACAGCTTGTCCGTCATGCCGACGAACGCCTGAAGCAGCTGCTGGATCATCACCGGCAGAGCGAGCACCAGGATCGCCGATCCCATCGTTCGCCCGGCCAGCGCGCCGGACTGGATGGAGTGGCCCGGCTTGAGCGAAGGAGTGGGCGAGGGCGTCACGGCGAGGAGAGTAGTCCTTTCTTCTTCGCCGGTAGGCGCGGGAGCCAGCGATTCGAACGAACGTTACGCTCGGGTGCATGTGGAACCGCTTCTTCTTCGCCGCCGGGCTCCTGGGCGTGCTCAGCGCCTGCCGGTCCACGGCTCTGTCGCTCGATTCAGACAAGGATCCGGCGGCTCCCTACCTCGTGGTTCTCGGCACCGCCCAGGACGGCGGACTGCCGCAGATGGCCTGCCGCCAGCCCTGCTGTGAGGCCGCACGCCGGGACCCCGCCCGCCGCCGCTTGGTGACGAGCCTCCTGCTCGTGGACCCGCGCCCGGCGCCGGAGTCAGGATCGGATTCAGGGTCGAGCTCGGGCCGCCGCTGGATCTTCGACGCCAGCCCCGACCTCCCGCTCCAGGTCGAGCGCGCCCGCGGCCACGGAGGGCCCGCGCTCGACGCGCCCGGCCGCCCCGAGCTCTTCGACGGCGTCTTCCTGACCCACGCCCACGTCGGTCACTACGCCGGCCTGATCCAGTTCGGCCGCGAGGTCTACGGCTCGGCGCCCGTCGACCTCATCGGCACCCCGCGCATGACGGAGTTCCTTCGGACGAACGGCCCCTGGAGCCTCCTCTTCGACGGCGGGCACGCGAACGCCGTGACGCTGACCGTCGACCAGCCCTACGAGCTGGCGGACGACCTGCGCGTCACCGCGCTGAAGGTCCCCCACCGCGACGAGTTCAGCGACACCGTCGGCTTCCTCATCGAAGGGCCCACGCGCGCCGCGCTGTACCTGCCCGACATCGACAAGTGGAACCGCTGGGAGCGGCCGCTCGCGGAGGTGCTGGAGAACGTGGATCTCGCGTTCCTCGACGGCACCTTCCACGGCCCGGAGGATCTACCTGGCCGCGACATGGCGGAGGTCCCGCACCCGTTCATCGTGGAAACGATCGAGGCGCTAGCGGATGAGCCAGCGCCTCTCTTGAACAGGGTGTACTTCACCCACCTGAATCACTCGAACCCGGCGGCCGATCCGGCGAGCAAGGCCGCCGCGGCCGTTCGAGCGAGCGGCGCGCACGTCCTCGAGGAGGGCGCGCGCTTCGCTCTGTAGTCGCGCGGCTTAGAAGTACGCGACCCGCGCCTGGCGGAACGAGATCAGCTGACTCGTCGCCTCGTCCCAGAGCTGAAGCCTGAGCGCCTTGATGCCTTCCCAGAGCGTCACCTCGCGCGCCTTGGCGCCGACGGCCTCGATCGCCTTGTGGCAGCTCTCCAGGTGGTAATTCGGCACCCGCGGCGCGAGGTGGTGGATGTGGTGGAAGCCAATGTTGCCGGAGAACCACTGCAGGATCTTCGGCAGCTTGCAGAACGAGCTGCCCTCCAGCGCGGCGACGCCGAAGTCCCAGTCCGCGTTCTTGGCCCAGTAGGTGTCCTCGAACTGGTGCTGGACGTAGAAGAGCCAGACGCCGGCGCCCATGGCCACGCTCACGATGCCGAGCTGCAGGAGCAGGAAGGTCGAGGTGCCGAAGACCCAGCACATCGAGGCGACCATCGCAGCCAGCGCCACGTTGGTCCAGCGCGTCGCAAGAACTTCCTTCCGGGGAGCGTTCTTGCGCGGGAAGCGCTCGAGCACGAGGAACAGGAACAGCGGCGCGATCACGAGGAGCACGATCGGGTTGCGCACGAAGCGGTAGCCGAACTTCTTCCAGCGCGACGCGGCCTTGTACTCGCTCACGGTCATCGTCCACACGTCGCCGGTTCCGCGCCGGTCGAGGTTGCTGCAGGTGCCGTGGTGCACCGCGTGCTCGCCGCGCCAGTGGTGGTAGGACGTGAAGGTGAGCAATCCGGTGATGACGCCGATGATCGTGTTCCAGCGCTCGGACTGGAAGAACGAGCTGTGTCCGCAGTCGTGGCTGATGATGAACACACGCACCAGGACACCGGCCGCCACGAGAGCGAACGGAAGCGTCAGGAGCCAGGACACCTGGACGGTGAAGTACATGATCGCCCAGAGAGCCACGTAAGACCCCACCGAGTTGATCACCTGCCAGGTCGCCTTGCCTGTGTGCGACTGCTGGAACTTGCGCGTCTCTGCTTTGACCGAAGCGATCATCGCCTTGGTCTCGTCGCGCAACGCACGACCTTTCTGGGCGGCGTTCTCGAAGTGGCTGATTGTCTGCTGCATCGCCGAAGATTGTACGGGCTAACGGGGTGCTCCTGAATACGAACAGGGACCCAGTTCTGAAGGTGTCAAGCGCACTTCCGCACGCCCCCTCAGTGGTTCGGCCAGTTGACGGCGAAAACGCGCCGCTTTTCCGCCGTTTCCGGACCGAATCGACGATTTCAGCGCCCCTGGACCCCCCTTTCCGCGAGGTGCTCCCAGAGTTCCTTCGGTATGGAACTTGTCGCATGCGTCAGGTTGGCGTGCACTTCCTCGGGGCTGCGGCAGCCCATGAGCACGGACGTGACGATCTCGTGCCGGAGGGGGAACTGCAGGGCCGCCGCCTCCAGGGCGACATCGAACTCCTTGCAGGCTTCGCGCAGCGTGTCGCGGCGCTGGATGAGCTCCGCGGGCGCGTCAGCGTAGTTGTACGTGCCGCCGCCCGCGAGCAGACCCGAATTGAACGCGCCGCCGATGACGATCGAGGTGCCCGCGCGCTCGCACGCGGGAAACAGGCGGGACAGCGCGGGCTCCTGTTCGAGCAGCGTGTAGCGCCCCGCGAGCAGGAACATGTCCCACTGCGCGCGATCGAGCGCTTCCATCAGCACCTCGACCTCGTTCACGCCGATCCCGATCGCGCCGATCTTGCCCGCGTCGCGCAGCTCCAGCAGCGCGCGTACGCCGCCGTTCATGGCGTCCTCGAAATGGCGTCCGTGGTCATCGCCGTAGGTCATACGACCGATGTCGTGCAGGAACAGCGCGTCGACCCGCGCGAGGCCGAGGCGCTGGAGACTGTCCTCGAAGCTCCGGTGCACCGCGTCGTAGCCGTAGTCGGGCCGCGGCGCGAAGGGCAGCTTGGCGGGCCAGCCGGGCCAGTCCCCCGGCGCGTGCTGCGCGGACTCCAGGAGGCGTCCGACCTTCGTGGAGAGCACGAACGGTCCGTCGAAGTCGCGGAGCGCATCCCCCACCCGCCGCTCGGCGCAGCCGAAGCCGTACCAGGGAGCGGTGTCGAAGAAGCGAATCCCTCCGTCGATCGCGGCCTGAACGGTGGCGCGCGCCACGGATTCCGCGACGGGCTCGAACATCCCTGCCAGTGGCGCGGTGCCAAGCCCGATTCGAGTGACGGAGACGTCCGTGCTGCCGAGGGTGCGCTGTTCCATGGAAGAGAGCATACTCGTCCGCATGCTCCACGATTCCCAGACGACCCTGCTGTGCGTGCCGACGCGCTTCGAACTCGATCGGCTGCGCGTGCTCGCGCCCGAAGCCGTGGCGCCCGAGCGGTGGGCCGGGGTCGCGGTGATCGGTTTCGGCCCCGTGGCCGCCGCCGCCGCGGTGTCGAGGCTGATCGCCCAGCGCGCGCCGAAGCACCTGATCCTCGCCGGAATCGCCGGGACCTACGGGGCCGCGAGTGAAGCTGGCAGCGCGATCACGTTCGGGAGCGTCGCGATGGACGGCGTCGGCGCCGGAGAAGGCGCCGCCTTCGTCCGCCCGAGCACGATGGGCTTTCCGCAGTGGGAAGGGAAGCTGCGGGACGATGAGTCCGCTGTGGCCGCGGTCTTCGATCGACTGGACCTCGAATCCGAAGGCCCCGAGCTCCTCACGGTCGCCGCGGCCGCCGACGGCAGCGCGATGCTGGAAGCGCGGCGCGCGCGCTTCCCCGACGCGGTGGCCGAGGACATGGAGGGCTTCGGCGTGGCCCTGGCCGCCGCGATGGGCAACGTCGGCGTCTCGATCGTCCGCGGTTTCTCGAACGTGGCGGGGAACCGCGACCCGAAGACGTGGGCCATCGACGACGCGCTGGGCGCGGTCGCCGAATGGCTCGAGCGATAGAACCGTGGGTGTGGCCCCATTCGGCCGAGACGGCCTTGCTCCAGTCGGCCGCGAAGGCCTTTCCTCAGTCGGCCGAGACGGCCTTGTTGCGGAGCACGCCGAGGCCTTCGACCTCGACTTCCATCAGGTCGCCGGGCTGGATGTAGATCGGCGGCTTGTGCGCGAAACCGACGCCGGGGGGCGTTCCGGTCGAGATGAGGTCGCCCGGCTCCAGCGTCACGAAGCCCGACAGGTACGAGACGAGTTCGGGCACGTTGAAGATGAGCTGGCTCGTGCTGGAGTCCTGGAGCGTCTTGCCGTTCATCCGGAACTGGATGCGAAGCTCGTGCGGGTCCGCGATCTCGTCGGCGGTCGCGATGAAAGGCCCCGTCGGACAGAAGGTCTCGCAGGACTTGCCGCGCTGCCACTGGCCGTCGGCGAACTGGAAGTCGCGCGCCGACACGTCGTTGATGTTGCAGTACCCGAGGACGTGGTCCATGGCGTCCGCTTCGCTGACGTCGGTCGCGGTCTTGCCGATGACGACGCCGAACTCGGCCTCGTAGTCCACTTCCTTCGCGCCGCGCGGAAGCTTGACGTCCGCGTCCTGGCCCACGACGCAGCTGGAGAATTTGCTGAAGACGAGCGGGTACTTCGGAATCTCCATGCCGCTCTCCTCCGCGTGATCGCGGTAGTTGAGGCCGATGCAAATCACCTTGCCCGGTCGCGGGATGGGCGACAGGAGTTCTACGCCAGCCAGCGGCAGCACCGCACCCGCCGCCTGAAGCTTCGCCACGTCCGCGCCCTCCACGAGCCGACGCGCGCTCTGATGGCAGGCACCGTCCGTGTCCATCCAGTCGAGGGGCCCGTCAGCGCCCGGCAGGCCCGCAGCTTCGTGCTGGAAATCGAGGACGAGGTCGCCGTCGAGGAGAGCTCCGGTGGAGAGCTGGCCGTCGCGATGGAAGGAGACGATTTTCAAGGGGAGCACGTGGGCAAGGGGCCGCGGAGGCAGTGCCTCGTGGGGCACCGTTTCAGGGCGAAAGAGGATAGCCTCCAGGCGCCAGCCGTGCGGTTGGGCATTACGGGCACCTTATCGGGCAACCCAAGGAGTGCATCGGGTCCCCGAAATGTCTCGGCGGTGGCGCGTAGGATCCGGACCCGATGAAGATCCTCCTCGCCGTTTGTCCGTGGATGCTCCTGGCCTGCTCGGCTGAGGAGTCGAGTGGCCCGACCCTTCACACCATCGAGCGCGGCAGCGTGACCCAGGAGGCGGTAGCGATCGGCAAGATCATGCCCAGGGTCCGGGTGCCCATCCACAGCCCATGGAGCGGAGTGGTCACCGAGCGCCCCGTTCAACTCGGCAGTCGCGTCGCAGCCAAGGATCCGCTCATCGAGGTAAGGCCTCAGCTCACCGACCGCGACAGGCTGATGGCAAGACGAAGCCTCGCCGGCGCCGAAGAAGGGCTCGAAGCCGCCGTGGAACTCAGCGAGGGTCAGAACCTCCTGGGACAGGCGATGCGGATCGTCCAGGGCAAGCCCCAGCTCACCCGCCTCCAGGCCCAGGCCGAGCGAAGTCGACGGGCGACCCAGGTCGAGCTGGAGCTGCTCCTGAACGGTGAGGCAGAGGACGAGGGCTTGACCCTCGACTGGTTCGTGCGCGCGCCCATCTCGGGGACGGTGGTCGAACTTCCGGTCGAACTCGGCGAACCCATCACGCCTGCCTCCAACTTCGGGCCGGGCTCGCTCCTGATGACCATCGCGGATCTCGATCACCTCGTCATGCGAGCGACGGTGGACGAGCTCGACGCGGGCCGACTGGTCCCCGAGATGCAGGCGCGCATCGAGCTCGGCGCGCTCCCGGGCGTGCTGCTGAAGGGTAGCCTCCGGGAGATCTCCCTCATCGCAGGCGAGAAGAACGGCGCCTCCGTCTTCGATGTCACCCTCGATGTGACGCCGACGGAGGAAGCGACGCTGCGGGCGGGCTACTCCGCGGTGGCGCGCATCACGGTGGCGCAAGCCCTCGACGTCCCCGTGGTCCCAGAGCGCTACGTGGAGTACAGCTCGGGGCCGGAGGGCTTGACCGCAAGCGTCCAGGTTACCTCCGAGGACGGCACGCCCAGATCCCAGATCATCCGCACAGGCGTCAGCGACGGACTCGTCGTGGAGATCGTCAGCGGCCTCGCGGTCGGAGACAGAATCCTCGTCCCATGAGACGCCGCACGCTCATGACCCTCCTGGGTGTGGCCTGGGGAACCTTCTCCACGGTGGCGCTCCTCTCCTTCGGGGAAGGGCTCGAGAAGGAGATGGTCCGACGGGCCGAAGGCATGGGTCGCGGCATCATGATCCTCTGGCCCGGTACGACGTCACGGTCTTCCAGGGGCATGCCTGAGGGGCAGCGTATTCGCCTGCTGCCTTCGGATACAGCTCGGCTCCGCACCGAGGTCCAGGGCCTCGAAGCGGTCTGCCCCGAGTTCCTGCGGTCCGAACCCGTCGTGCACGGCGAGAAGGTCTTCCGCGCCATGCTCGCGGGGGTCGGGGAGAACTACGGAGAGCTTCGGTCCATGGACCCGGCGCCCGGCGGCCGGTTTCTGTCTGCGCGAGACGTCGAAGAAGAGCGCACCACGGCTTTCCTCGGCGACCGGATCGGCGAAGAACTCTTCCCCGGGTCGAACCCCGTCGGGCAGCGCGTCGTCATCGGAGGGACGCAGTTCACGATCGTAGGCGTCATGCAATCCAAGGTCCAGGACTCGGACTACGATGGCAAGGACTCGATGCGCGTCTGCCTTCCGGTGACCACTTTCCAGCGGCGCTTCGGAACCCGGTATCTCGACAACTTCGTTCTTCGGCCCCGCGATTCCGCAGCGGCTGAGGACGTGATGCGCGACGCGACGAAGGTCCTCGCGGCCGCCAAGGGTTTCGATCCGGAGGACGAGGCCGCCCTTCGCTGGTGGGACACGACGAAGGGCGATCAAGTGCGGCGCTACGCGTTCCTCGCCATGGACGTGATGACGGGCGGAGCAGGCATCCTCACCCTGCTCGTCGGCGGGCTGGGGCTCGCGAACCTGATGTTCTTGCGCGTGAGAGCGCGCACCGAGGAAATCGGGCTCATGATGGCGCTCGGTGCGACGCGCCGGCGCGTGCTGATCGGCGTCCTGGGCGACGCTCTGGGCCTCACGGCCGTGGGCGGCGCGATCGGCGCGGCGGCCGCCGTGGGCGCTGGCTGGCTGGTGAGCTCCAGCCCCTTGCGGGAGAGCGTCGGATCGCCGGAGGTGGCGCCGTGGCTGGCGCTGGGGACGGTGGCCGGGCTCGCCTTCCTCGGCGTCCTGGCCGGCTGGTTTCCTGCACGACGGGCTGCACGACTCGATCCCGTCCTCGCGCTCGGAGGCCACCCGTGATCGGCTGGGTGCTCGGGAGCCTCTGGGCGACCCGCATCCGCATGGGACTCGTGGCCCTCGGCGTTCTCTGGGGGACGCTCGGGCTTGCGTCGCTCCTCGCCTTCGGCCAGGAGATGACGCGCGCCACGACCGGGACCATCGGGAACTTCGGCGAGGACCTGTTTCGCGTCATGGGCGGCGCCAGAACGAAGCCCTGGCAGGGACGCCGCGCCGGAACGCCGGTACGCCTGGAAGCGAGCGATGCGAAGGCTGCGCGAAGGCTGCCGGGAATCCGGGGCGCGGTGCTGGAACTCGAATACGGACAGACGGCGTTCCGCGCGGGAGCGGCGCGCTTCAGCGGCGGACTCTCGGGCGCGTCGGCTGAGTTCGGGGACCTGCGGTCTCGGTACGTCCGTGAGGGTGGACGCTTTCTCTCCGCGCTCGACTCCCTGGAGAAGCGACGCGTGGCGTATCTCGGCGCCGGCGTGGCCTCGGCGCTCTTTGGCGAACGCGACGCGGTGGGCGAGGAGATCGAGGCGCTCGGCACGCGCTTTCTCGTGGTGGGTGTCGCGCCCGAGTACGTGCAGATCAGCAGCTACAACGGCCAGGACAGGGACAAGGTGTACGTTCCGGACACGACGCTGCGGGCCTTGACGGGGGTGCGCTACGGCTCTTTGATCGTGGGTCTCGAGAACGCGGACGAGGCTTCCGAGGTACGGCGCGCGCTGTACGCCAGTCTGGGGACGAGGCACGGCTTCGCCCGGGACGATGATGCCGCCCTGCGGATCATCGACTACGTGGCTCTCCAGGAACGAATTGGCTCCATCCTCGCGGGCAATCGCTCGCTCACGGCGGTCGTCGGGGTCCTGGGCTTCCTGGTCGCCGCCCTCGGAATCGCCAACGCCACCTGGGCCCACGTCGAGGAGCAACGGCGTGAGATCGCGCTCGCCATGGCCCTGGGCGCGCGGCGCCTGCACGTGGTGCTACCGCCGCTCCTGGAGGGAGCCTTGACCGCGCTGGCGGGCGGCCTCATCGGCCTCGGCCTGGCCGCCGCAGCGTTCGCCGCGGCCGCCACGCTCGACGTCCCCCTGGAGGTCAGGGCTTACTTCGGCACCCCGGGAGTCTCGCTCCCGCTCGGTCTCGGGATCGTGCTCTTGCTGACCGTGGTGGGCGTGCTCTCCGGCTGGTTCCCCGCCCGCATGGCCGCCTCCGTCGACCCCGTGGAGGTGCTTCGGGATGAGTGATCCGGTGATTCAGATGTCGGGCATCGGCCGCGACTACGCCGGCGCCGAGTCGAACGCCTCGGGTGTAGAGACCACCGTGCGCGCCCTGCGCGACATCGACCTGGAGGTCCTACGCGGCGAGGCGCTCGCCGTGCTCGGGCCGTCCGGGTCCGGCAAGTCGACGCTCCTCAACCTCCTGGGTCTGCTCGACACCCCGACCCGCGGCTCCTACCGGCTCGATGGCCGCGAGGTGAGTACGCTCGACCTGAAGGAACTCGCGAGAGCGCGCAATCAGAAGATCGGCTTCGTCTTCCAGCGCTTCCATCTGGTCCCGCGTCTCGACGCCATCGAAAACGTGGCGTTGCCGCTCCGCTTCGCGGGCATCAGGCGGCGAGAGCGTCGTCGCCGCGCCGCCGAGCTTCTGGAGAAGCTCGGACTCTCGGACCGCGCCACGCATCGCCCGGCGGAGCTCTCCGGCGGTCAGCAGCAGAGAGTCGCGATCGCGCGCGCCATGGTCTGCCAACCGTCCCTACTTTTGGCGGACGAACCGACGGGCGCCCTCGACCAGTCGACGGGGAGCGCCATCCTGGACCTCTTGACGGAGCTCCACGCCGAGGGGATGACCCTGATCGTGGTCACCCACGACGAGGCCCTGGGCGCACGCTTGCCCCGCCGCATCAGGATGCTGGACGGCGCGGTGCTGACGGACGAGATCGTTGGATCGTGAAGAGCTACGAAGGCCTTCTCGCCACGCGCGTCTCGAACTTCGCTACAGCAGCCCGAACTGATGGAAATGATGGGCGGTGTGATGGCGAACCAGCGCCTTCAGCGTCTCCGCCTCCACCTGTCCATAAAGAACGTGCCGACAGACGCCACTCAGCCCCTTTAGCTCAAAGAGGCCCGAGCGCAGCCGCTCGGCCGCCGGTTCGAAGGCGGCCGCAGCGCTCGGACTCACCTGGATCTCGCCGAGCGTGCGCAAGTTCCTGGGCGTCGCGGTCGGAGACTTCGCCAGAACACGCTTGAGGAACAGGGGGCCGAGGAGGCGCGCCATGATGCGCACAGGTCGTGAGACCGTCAGGCGACCGAGGTAAAGGTCCACGAACCGCGCGCAGTGCTCCAGCATGGAAGCGGCGTTCAGCTTCCCCCAGGCGGGCACAGTGCCTGGATCCAAGCGATCGATCGCCTCGATCAAATCATCGAGCGTGGGAGTATCGGCGGTGGGCGGTGGGAGGTCGAGCATGGCGGTCGTACGATCGACCTCAATGAGTGTTTCCAGCGCCCTGGCTTAGCCCACGAGGATCACGTAGAGCGCTTTCGGTCCGTGGACGCCCACCACCAGCTCCAGCTCGATATCTGCGGTCCTGGACGGGCCCGTGATGAACGTGATGCAGCGTGGCGGCGTGGCCGCGCCCTCGCCGAAGCGTTCGAACACGTGGTCCAGCGTGGGGACGACCTGGTCGCGGCGGACGATGGCGAGGTGGACATCGGGGACCAGGGAGGTGAGGCGGTTGCGCTCGTCGGCCGTTGACATCACCAGCGTGCCCGTTTCCGCGACCGCCGCGTAGACCCCGCTGATACCGGCGTCGCAGTGGAAGAGGTCCTCGCGCGCCGATGTGTCGTCCAGGACCTCGCCTTCGAAGCCGGCGGCCGCGTCCCTGGCCAGCGCGAGGTCCGAGACGGCCAGCGTCTTCACGCCCAGGTCGGAGACGATCGAGTGAACCGCGGCGGGGACACCGCCTGCGCTGGAGACGGCGATCACCTTCGCGCCGGTCATCGCGATCCGCTCGGCGAAAACGTCGGCATCGAAGGCGTCGAGCCCGGCGGCGCGGAGAACCGGCGGCAGCGGCAGGTCCTCGCGCTTCGCCTCTCGGCCGGCCAGGGACGAGCGAACGCGCTCGAGCACCAGCTCGCGATCGCTCTTCGGATCAACCACGGAGGACCTCCTTCGTCGGCGCGTTCGCGTGGCCTGGGCCGTCTTTGGAGAGGCCCTCGCCAGAGAGGCCATCGTTCCAGAGTTCGCGGAACGAACGTTTGGCGAGCGGACGCGGCGCGCGCGTTTCCATCCAGGCACCGAGCGGCGAGATCGAGCGCTGGACGGCACGGGACGTGAACCCCTTGCCGATCGCCGCGCCCTGGAGCATCCGGCCCGTCGCCAGGAATCGCCGGTAGCGGCCGGGGTTCTCCATTGTGCGAGCCCACGCGCGGAAGCCAACTTTCTCCAGGCGCCCGCGCCGGCCATCGTTCACCGCCTGCGCGCGCAGCCGCAGCAGCGACTTCGGGATGTCGATCTTCACGGGACAGACGTCACGGCACGCCGAGCAGAGGCTCGACGCATAGGGCAGCTCGGCGGACTGCTCGCCCTTCGCGAGGTGCGGCGTCAGGATCGCTCCGATCGGCCCGCCGTAGACGGCCCCGTAGGCGTGCCCGCCGACCGCGCGGTACACGGGGCAAGCGTTCTGGCACGCCCCGCAGCGGATACAGCTCAGGGTTTGCCGATCGGTCGGGTGCGCGAGCAGATCCGCGCGACCGTTATCGACGAGGATCACGTGCATCTCCTCGGGGCCTTCCTGGCTGTCATCGACCCCGGTCAGGATCGACTGGTAAACGGTCAGCCGCTGGCCGGTTCCCGAACGCGGCAGGAGCCGCAGGTAGAGCCCGAGGTCCGCCATACGCGGGATCAGCTTCTCGATGCCCATCAGCGCGACGTGGATCTTCGGCACGCTGGTCGCCAGGCGAATGTTGCCCTCGTTCTCCAGCACCAGGATCGACCCGGTCTCGGCGATCCCGAAGTTGGCGCCGCTGATGCCGAGCGAGGCCTTCGCGAAGCTTTCGCGCAGCAGGCGGCGCGCGATCGCGGTCAGCTCGGTAGGCACGTTCGTGCGCTCGACGCCGAGCTCCTTCACGAAGATGTCGGCCACGTCGTCGCGGGAGAGGTGCAGCGCGGGCGCCACGATGTGCGACGGCATCTGGCCGCCGAGCTGAAGGATGCGCTCGCCGAGGTCGGTTTCGAGCGGCTCGTAGTCGCGCGCCTCCAGAGCGTGGTTCAGCTCGATCTCCTCGGTGACCATGGACTTCGCCTTGACAATGGGGCCGGGCCCGGCGCGCTCGGCGAGATCGAACACGATCTTCGACGCAGCCTTGCCGTCGCGGGCCCAGTGGACCGTGACGCCGCGGGCGGTCGCGCGCTCCTCGAACTGCTCCAGGTACTCCGGCAGGTTCTCCAGAACGTGGGCCTTGATATCCCGGGCGCGGCTGCGCCAGGACTCCCAGTCGGGGACCTCCGCCAGCGCGCCCGCGCGGCGCTCGGAGATCGTGTTCGTGGCCTTCGCCACGGCCGCGACCTGTTTCACGTTCGCCAGAGCACTGCGGGCTCGATCTCGGAAGGCGTGGGGCGCGTGGGAATCCAGCATGGGGGTGGGCTCGGTGGGCGTGGACGCTACCCTTCCAGGCGGCCACCACACTATCAGGACGCGCCGCCACCTGCTGGCCTCCCCTTCACCCCTTATTCAGAAGCTGCTGAGCCAGAACGGTTCAGCTCTCGCCCCATGGACTGGATCTTTCACCCGGACGCCTGGGCGGCTTTCATCACGCTCACGGCCCTCGAGGTCGTGCTCGGGATCGACAACCTCGTTTTTCTGTCGATCGTCACGCAGAAGCTGCCCGAGGACCAGCGTGCGCGCGCGCGCACCATCGGGCTTCTCCTGGCGCTGGTCGGACGGGTCGCCCTGTTGCTATCGATCGCCTGGGTCATGGGACTGACGGACCCGCTCTTCGAGGTCTTCGGGCGGACGTTCTCCGGGCGCGACCTCGTGTTGCTCATCGGCGGGCTGTTCCTGATCTACAAGGCAACCCGTGAGATCCACGAGGAGACCGAGGGCCCCGACGAGGAGTTCCAGGACGTCACGGCCTCCACGACCTTCCTCTCGGCGCTCGTGCAGATCTTCCTGCTTGACCTCGTCTTCTCGCTCGACTCCGTGATCACCGCCGTCGGCATGGCCGATCGGGTCTCCGTCATGATCTCGGCGGTCTGCGTGGCGATCGTCTTCATGATCGCGGCCGCGAAATCGGTCACAGGGTTCATCGAGCGTCACCCCACCGTGAAGATGCTCGCGCTGTCGTTCCTTCTGCTCGTGGGCGTCGCGCTGGTGGCCGACGGACTCCAGCAGCACTTTCCGCGCGGGTACATCTATGCCGCGATGGGCTTCAGCATGTTCAACGAGGTCTTGAACATGCGCCGGCGGAAGAAGCGTCAGGCGGAGGCCTGAGCCTCGGAGCATTGCCCGCCGCAGGTTCAGACGCCGAGGCCGCCCTGGACCGCGAGCTTGATGAGCTCGGCGGACGTCGCCACGCCCAGCTCCCCCATCATCCGGTACTTGTGGTACTCGACGGTCTTTCGGGAGATGTGCAGCTCGGCCGCGATCTCCTTGGCGATCTTGCCGGAGACCAGCATGGTCAAGATCTCCTTCTGGCGGCTCGTCAGCTTCGAGATGGGGTCGACCGGCGCCCCGCCTGCAGCCTGCTCGTAATCGAACATCTTCATCGCGAGCGAAGGTGAAAGCCAGCGCCCCCCTCGCATCGACTCCTCGATCGCCGAGACGAGCTCGGTGGACGCCGCCTGCTTGAGAACGTAGCCGTCCACGCCGCGCTCGATCGCCTCGGAGGCGTACTCTGGATCGAGGTGCATGGTCAGGATGATCACCCTCGGACGGAGTCCGGCGCGTCGGATCTTCTCGATCGCCTGGAGCCCGGTCAGCTTCGGCATGGAGTAGTCCGTGACGATCAGATCCGGCCGCGTGGCCAGCGCGACTTCCACGAGCTGCTCGCCGTCCTCGGCGCGCCCGACGATTTCGAAATCACACTCCAGAAGCCGCTCCAGGCCTTCGAGGAAGATCCGGTGGTCGTCGGCGAGGACGAGCCGCACCATGGGTTGCTGTTCTTCGTCTTGGGGCATGGGTAGGGACGGAATGGGCGGACGAGGATCGACTACCTGCGTCGAAGCGGCACGGCCTGGTAGATGATAGAACCTGGCGTCCGTGCACGGGGGCGTTTCCGAGTCGCGGGACTCGCTCTTTTCCCGTGGATGCCACCCTGCGGCCCCTAGGAAGGAACTAGGAGATTCGTGACCGAGTGCGCAGACGCCCGCTGGTGATCATGTTCGCGCCATGCGAGGCGCCGAACACAAACTGAACCTGACCGCCGATCCCGGGCGGCCCGAAGCGATTTTGCACGATCTCCGCAACCTTTTGATGACGGTGTCGTCGCTGGTGCAGAAGTCAGAAGCGTCGCTGCAGTCAGGAGACGTCCATCGAACCGAAAGGCTCCTGGAACAGCTCAACGGCGTGGTGAACGATACGATCGCCATCGCGAGCCTTTCCGCCGCGAAGGGCGTCGACGGTGCGTTCGCTCCTGCGCCCTACGTGACGGAGCATGTGGCCGCATTCGCCGAGCTCTTCGATGCGGCAGAGCGATTCAGCCTGACCCTCCGGCCCCGCTGCAGCTCTGCCCGAATCAACATGCCGAGGGTTCACCTCCTTCGTGTGCTGACGAATCTGGTCAGAAATGCGCAGCAGGCGAGCGAGCCTGACAAGGAAGTGGAGCTGACGCTGGATCTCGTGACTCCTCGCCCCCCTCAACAGGGATCCGGTGAGGCCCCGCCGGAGGTCGCCAGCGAGAAGTCCTTCGTCTCCTTCCGGGTGTCGGATCGTGGCACCGGCTTCGACGCGGAGGACATCCCCGCACCACTCCCGGCGGACCGAGGCCGACGAGGCCTTGGCCTGCAGGTCGCGACCGGTCTCCTGAGGGAGGCTGGCGGAAGCCTGAAGATCGTCCGCCGATCGGGCGGCGGGATGATCGTCGAAGCGCTGGTACCCGTCGCGACCTGAACGAAGCCCCGGTCGCCCGCGAAGAAACGCGCTCCGGCTGACCGAACTACTCGGGGTCAGCCAGGATGGGCGGAACGCTTGCGACGCTTCTTCACCGCGACCGTCTCGCGCAGGATCTCCGCGAAGGCGCGGGCTGGCGCGCTGATGATGCCCTCGCTCGGCCACACGATCCCCAGGTCCAGATCCGTCCCCCAGCCGTCGAGCGCCACCGAGCGGAGGCCGAGCGACTCGCGACCTTCCAGGACGACGCTCGGAAGCAGCGTGGAGAGACCGCTCGACACGACCGTGGCGAGAAGCGCGTCGATCGTGTCGATCTCCAGGGCGACCCGCGGCAGCACACGCGCCGCGCGGAACGTGTCGGTGGTGAGCTGGCGCAGAACGTAACTCTCGGGCAGGACGACGATGCGCTCCTTGCCGACCTCCTCGGCCTTGACGCTACGACGACGAGCGAAAGGTCCGTCCGGCGCGGAGAGCAGAACGAGCTCGTCCTTGCGCAGGACCTCGTACTGGAGGTTCGGTGAAGAGTGGGAGAGAATGCCGACGCCGAGGTCGCACCGACCGTTCTCGACGGTGCCCTCGAGGTCGTCGGCCGACTTCTCGATCAGCGTGACCGCGATCCCGGGATGCTCGCGATAGAGCCTGCCCAGGACCCGGGGCATCCAGGGAACGTTCAGCGGCGGGATGACGCCCAGCGACAGGTGTCCAGCCACCAGGTCTTCGGTGTCCTGAACGGCCTGGCACGCATCGTTCACCTTGGCGAGCGCCAGGATCGCCCGATCGCGGAAGGCCCGGCCCGCTGGCGTCAGCGCGACGCGGGGGCCGTTGCGGCTGAACAGCTGCGCTCCGAGCGCATTCTCCAGCTCCTTCACCTGAATGGAAACGCTGGGCTGCGTGATCCCGAGTCGCTCGGCCGCGCGCGTGAAGTTCTCGGTGTCGGCCACCGTGACGAAGGTTCGGAGGTGCCGCAATTCGACGGACGATAGATCTCTCATAGAGGAGCGGCCAGGGTCGCTGGCCAGCTCCAGATCGTACTCCATCGCCCGCGCGATCCGAGTGGCTCCCTTCAGTCGCCCCGCGGGCGCCCCGCTGTCTTCGATCGAGACGGATTCGCCCGAATGATACTTAATATCGGCACACACCATAGGCTGCGGCTATAGTTCGCCGATCAAGCATCTCAACGCCCTCTGCCCCCAGCAGGGCCCGGCCCCACTCGCTACCCCATGACCAACCTCTCGAACCCCAGCCTCACCGCGCCCGATCCCGCGCAGGCGGCGAGCCCCGGACGCACGCCGCTGCTGGAGAGACTCAACGCCGACTGGCATCGACCGGCCCTCCAGTTCTTTGCCGTCATCGTGCTGGCCCACTGGGCCGAGCACCTTGCCCAGACCGTTCAGATCTACGCCCTCGGCTGGCCGGTGCCCCAGTCACGCGGAATCCTGGGTCTGTGGTTCCCCTGGCTCGTCTCCAGCGAGGCGCTCCACTACGGCTACGCGATCGTGATGCTCGTCGCCCTTTGGATCCTGCGCACCGGTTTCGTGGGGCGGTCGCGCGTCTGGTGGAACATCGCGTTCTGGATTCAGTTCTGGCACCACATCGAGCACGCGCTGCTCCAGGGCCAGGCGATCTACGGCGAGAACCTCTTCGGCCGCCCTGTGCCCATGAGCGTGCTCCAGCTGTGGTTCCCGCGCGTCGAGCTGCACCTCTTCTACAACACGATCGTCTTCATTCCGATGGCGCTCGCGATGTACTTCCACATGTTCCCGCCCCCTGGAGAGGAGGCCCACGGAACGGGGTGCAAGTGTGCCTGGACGCCGCCCGCCAGCCGGAAGTCCTGATGCGTCCCTCGACTCTCATGCTCCTCGCGTCCGGCGCGGCGTGGCTCACCGGCGCTTGCTCCGATTCGACCGATCGCACGCAGGGAATCCGCGCCGCGCTCCGCTTCGAGCCGGCACCGCACGTGGGCACGGTGCACTGCACGGTTGCTCTGACGGATGCCAGCGGAGACCTCGCTGCGTGCACCGACGTCGAACTGGAGGCCACCATGAACCACGCGGGCATGGTCCCGGTCTTCGCGAGCGCCCACCCCGAGGGCGACGGCGTCTTCACCTCCACCCTCGAGTTCACGATGGGCGGCGACTGGATTCTCTTCGTCCGAGGTAAGACAGACGATGGCCGCGCGTTCGAGACCGTCTCCGACGTTCCCGGCGTTCGCCACCTTCCGAAGACGGCGGCGCCAGACTCGGTGCCGGCCCCAGGGCCTGGAGAGTAGGGCCGCGTCCATGTCCCTCCGTCCCAGTCCCCATGGCCACACCGCCCTCCCGCGGCTCGACTGGCTCAGGCTCCCGCTGATCGGTGGGTTCCTGCGCTGGAAGCACGCGCGCCTCGGCATGCAGAGCGTCATGGCCGTCCTCGCCGCTCTCCTGGTGGTCGAAGGCCTGTTCGGGCCAGAGCTCGCGCCGAAGAACCTCTCGACTCTGCTCGTCTGGGTGTACTGGCGCGGTGCGCTCGTCCTGGGACTGCTGCTCCTGGGCAACGTCTTCTGCATGGGCTGCCCGCTGATGCTCCCGCGGGAACTCTTCCGCCGCATCCGCGAGCCCAGGCGCACCTGGCCCCGCGTCCTCCGACGGAAGTGGATCGGACTCGGGCTCTTCGCGCTCGCTCTGTTCACCTACGAATGGCTCGATCTCTGGGCCAGCCCGGCGGCGACCGCATGGGCGATCATCGCCTACTTCGCGGCCGCGCTCTTCGTCGATGCACTCTTCCGCGGCGCCTCGTTCTGCAAGTGGGTCTGCCCGGTCGGGCAGTTCAACTTCATCGCGTCGACGCTTTCCCCGTTCGAGGTCAAGGCGCGCGATCACACCGTCTGCCAGAGTTGTACCACCAAGGACTGCATCAAGGGAACGTTCGAAGCACCTGCCGCTGCTTCCACGACCGCACCTCGAAGGGTCCAGCGCGGCTGCGAACTCGACCTCTTCCTGCCTGCCAAGGTGGGCAACATCGACTGCACGTTCTGTTTGGACTGCGTCCATGCCTGCCCGGAAGACAACGTCGCAGTCGCGCTACGGCTGCCCGCGGAAGAACTCCGCGTGGACCCGATGCGCTCCGGTCTTGGGCGGCTCTCCAACCGAAGCGATCTCGCGGCGTTGACCGTCGTCTTCGCCTTCGGCGCGCTGCTCAACGCGTTCGGCATGGTCGGCCCCGTGTATGCGCTTCAGCGCTGCATGGCGGCTCGCCTCGGAACCGAGAGCGACTTCGTCATTCTCGGCATCCTGTTCGTCCTGGGGCTCGCCGTCCTGCCGCTGATCACCGTCGGCGCCACGGCCTGGCTGGCGGATCGAAAGTCCGGTCAAGAGCCGCAAGCGGGAGCGCTGGCGCGCGCCTTCTCCCACGCGCGCCGCTTCAGCTTCACCCTGGCACCGCTCGGCTTCGGCGTCTGGCTGGCGCACTACTGCTTCCACTTCTTGACGGGCCTCTGGACCTTCATCCCGGTGGCTCAGCACGCGGCCGAGAGGCACGGACTTTCCGGACTGGGCCGCCCGCAGTGGGGCCTGGGCGGTCTCCACGAGGCGTGGGTCTGGCCGATCGAAGTCGGCTTCGTCCTCTTCGGACTGATCGGCTCCCTCGCCGTGACCTGGAGCCTCGCCGAGCGCGACTTCGGCGTTCATCGCGCGCGCGCATTCCGGCCCTGGGCGGGACTGCATCTCGTCTATGCGTGCACCGCGCTCTGGCTACTCGCACAGCCCATGGAAATGAGAGGGACCTTCCTTTGAACGTCAGGACTTCAGGCATGTGGCTCGCGGCGTTCTCCGCGTTCGCACCGCTGGCGCTCGCCCACGATGGACCGCCCTACCCCATCTGCGTCGACGAGGTCATGGGTTCGATCACACTGTCGATCTGGGCGGACCCGGACGTGGGAGAAGGGACGTTCTACTACTACCTCGACCCACCGACGGGCGACGTTCAGGTTGAAGCACGCGCCCTCTTCCGTGGCGCAGCGGAGACCGAGGTCAGCGCCATCAGTGTTGATCCGCAAGCACGGGCTCCCTATCAGCAGATCGGCACGCTCCCGTTCGAGCAGCAGGGGCCATGGACGCTCACCTTCAGCCTGATGGATGGCGGGAAGGCGCTGGGCGAGATCGAACTCGACGTCGACGTCACGCCGCCCGGTATGGGGCGCCTGTACCTCGTCTGGTACGCCATTCCCTTTCTCGCCGCGGTCGCCATCTGGCTGCGGATCTTCTTGGCCTCGCGCACTTACCTGCTACCCGCCGTACCTCCTTCGGGAGACTCACCCGTATGAGACTCTGGACACTGACCGCCTGCCTGTCCATAGGCACGACCTTCGCCCAGGAGTCCCTGGAGAGCGTCCGCCCCGCGTATTCGTTCCTGCGACAGCACGAGGACTGGTCCAGGTTCTTCGTCGCTGACGAGACCGAGGACGCGTTCGACCGGATCAAGCACATGAAGCTCTCCGAGGATGGCCGCATCTGGCTCAGCCTCGGCGGCAGACTGGAGGCGCGCTTCGAGTCGTGGAAGAACTTCGGCTTCGCGAAGCCGAACGATGACGCGTTCACCGTTTCGCGGGCCCTCGCGCACGCTGACCTGCACCTCGGCGAGCACGTGCGCGTCTTCGTGGAAGGCAAGACGGCGCAGGCCACCGACCGGGATCTCCCGGGCGGCCGCCGCCCGCTCGACCTCGACACCGTCGACCTCCAGCAAGCCTTCGTCGACGTGAAGTTCAGGGTGGGCGAAGGCACGCTGCGCCTGAGGCCAGGTCGTCAGATGCTGCTGTTCGGTGCCCAGCGCCTCGTCAGTCCGCTGCCCTGGGGCAACACGCTGCGCACCTGGGAAGGCCTGACGGCCGAATGGACGACAGGCCCCTGGTCCATCACCGGTCTCGCCACGGTGTTCGTCCCCGTGAACAAGACCAGCTTCAACACGCCGGACGACGATCAGACGCTCTGGGGCCTGTACGCCCATCGGAAGCCCTTAGGCGGACTTCCGGGGATCGAGTTGTTTGCGCTCGCCAACGAACGCACGAACGTCTCGATCAACGGAACGACCGGCAACGAGGAGCGCGTGACCTTTGGCACGAGGGTGTTCGGTAACGCGCCGCGCAGGCTCGACTACGAGGTCGAGCTCGCCTGGCAAACGGGCGAGGTCGGCAACGCCGACGTGAACGCCTGGTCGGTCGCAAGCCAGCTCGGCTGGAAGCCCGAGGGCGCGGCCGGCTCGCCGAGGCTCTGGGTGGGCTTCGACGCCGCCAGCGGCGACGACCAGAGCGGCGGCGACGTCGGCACTTTCCACCAGCTCTTTCCGCTCGGGCACGCGTACTTCGGCTTCATCGATGCGGTCGGTCGCCAGAACATCATGGACACGAGCCTCGGAGGCATGTGGGCCCTGAGTGATAAGACCAAGCTCGGCGTCGCCGCGCACTACTTCCGTCTGATGGAAACGAGCGACGCCCTCTACAACGCGGGCGGCGCACCCTCGCGCACGGGCTTCGACTCCTCGGACGTCGGGACCGAGCTGGACCTGACGGCCTTCCACAAGGTCGACCTGCACACCCAGCTCTACGGCGGCTACAGCCACTTCTGGCCCGGCGATGGCCTCTCCGGCACGGGCCCCGCCGAGGACGTCGACTTCTTGTACGTCGGCATCGGCACGACCTTTTGAACCCCATCTCTTCGCCATGAACTACGTCCGCTCCTTCATTTCTCTTCTCATCGCCTTGCTGGTCATCATCTCGGTCTATGGCGTCCTCTGGTGGGAGAACCCGCCCGCTCCGATCGCCAACTACGAGTTCGGTGCCCGAGTGATCCTTGGTGCCCTCGTCACCTCGGGCCTCGTCGGTCTCTGGCAGCTCTGGTCGGCCCCCACGCCCGCGGGCTACGGTGAATGACGACACCGCGACCCTCCCAACCCCGCTCCGCTTTCGTGGGGCTCCTGTTCGCCCTCACGCTCATCTTCGTGGCGATCCAGGGACGGCGTTCTGCGCCGCGTCCCGCGCCTGACTCCGCGGGATTGCGCTTCGAGGAAGTCGCGCGCGCGGTCGGCGTGGCGTTCACCCACACGAAGCCGCGCATCGACGAGCTGGTGGCCCACGTCGAGCCGCAGGTGGCGGCCACCGGTGCCGCCGTGTCGATGACGGACGTCAACGCGGATGGCTGGCCAGACCTGTACGCGGTCACGAGCGGCGAGGGCGAGAACAACGGGCTGTTCGTCAACCGCGGCGACGGCACGTTCGAGGATCGCGCCGCCGAGGCTGGCCTCGCGGACCTCAACCGCGACGGCACCGGCGCCTCCATGGGGTCCATCTGGGCCGACGTCGACGGCAACGGGCTCGAGGATGTTCTCGTCTACAAGTGGGGTCGCAGCCAGCTCTTCCTGAACCGCGGCGACCTCCGCTTCGAGAACGTGACCGAGACCTCGGGGCTGGATGCGTGGGTCAACTCGAACTGTGCCACCTGGATCGACTACGACCGCGACGGACTGCTCGACCTCTTCCTCGCGGGCTACTACGACGAGAACCTCGACCTCACCCGGCTGGAGACCACGAAGATCTTCCACGACAGCCTCGAGTTCGCGCAGAACGGCGGCGAGAACCACCTGTACCGCAACCTCGGGAACGGCCGATTCGAGGACGTGACCGAAGCGGCAGGCATGACGTCGAGGCGCTGGACCTACGCGGCCGTGGCGGCCGACTTCGACCGGGATGGATGGCCTGACCTCTACGTCGCGAACGACTACGGCTCCGAGGAACTGTGGCTCAACCGGGGCGGAGAGCGCTTCGAGCTGGCCCGGTGGATCGGCCTGGACGGAGAGTCGAAGAGCGGCATGTGCGTGGCGCTGGGCGACACGAAGAACGAGGGCCGGTACTCGGTGTTCGTGACGAACATCTCGAAGCGCGGATTCCTCTTCCAGGGCAACAACCTGCGGCTGAATCTGATGGACGAGGCGCGGGGCTTCCAGCAGCGCGGTCGCGGCGCGGTCCTGGACTGCGGATGGGCCTGGGGGGCGCAATTCGGCGATCTCGACGACGACGGCCGTCAGGACCTCGTTGTCGTCAACGGCTTCGTTTCTGCGAGCACGGAGCGCGACTACTGGTACCAGATGTCGAAGCTCGGCGGCGCCGCCGGCGGCCTCGTCGTCGACGCGCAGAACTGGCCGGCGTTCGAGGACAGGAGCCTCTCCGGCTACGAGCGGACCCGCGTGCTCCTGAACCAGGGCGGCAGTGCGCCCAAGTTCGTCGAGTCCGGCCTCGAGGTGGGCGTCGACGACACCTACGACGGACGCGCGGTCGCCCTCGGTGATCTCGACCGCGATGGAGACCTCGATATCGTCATCGCGAACCAGGCGGGGCCGCTCCTGATCTACCGCAACCAGAATGCGTCGCCCGGTCACTGGATCGCGTTCGATCTCGTGGGACTGGCACCGAACACGAGCGCCATTGGAGCCGAGGTGGAGGTCGCCTTCGGGGACGGCAAGCAGCTCCAGGTCGTCGCCGCGGCGATGGGGTTCTCCAGCCAGAACGAGCGGCGTCTCCACTTCGGACTCGGTGACGTCCAGGGGCCCGTCAGCGCCACGATCCGGTGGCCCTCGGGCAAGATCAGCGAGCTCTCCGGGCTCGAGGTCGACACGGCACACCACGTGCAGCAAACCCCATGATGAAGTCCTTCCTCGCGCGCGTGCTCCCCACGCCCAAGCATGCGATCACGGCATTGATCACGACGATCCTCGTGGTCGGTGAGTGGCGCTTCGGCATCGTCGGCGGGTTCGAGAAGATCCTCTTGACGCTGGGAGCCTGCGTCCTCTTCGAAGAGGTCCTGTCGCGCTTCGTGCTGGGTCGGCGGCCCGTTTCCCTGCAGGGGGCCTACATCAGCGGCGTCAGCCTGACGATCCTGATTCGCCCCCAGGACGGCTTGATCTGGCCGTTCGTGGCCGGCGCGTTCCTGACGATCGCCTCCAAGTACGTGCTGCGCTATCGCAGTCGCCACCTCTGGAACCCCAGCAACATCGGCATCGCAGCCCTCGTCCTGCTGGCGCCCGCCAAGATCGCCATCCTGAGCCATGAGTTCGGCAACGACATCGCCGGCAACGCGGTGATCTGGGGCCTCGGCCTGCTCGTCGCGACGCGCGCCCGCGTCCTTCACATCAGCGTCACGTACGCGATCTCGTTCGCGGTCCTGGCGTTCCTGCGGAGCGCCTGGACCGGAACGCCTGTCCTGGCGGAGCTGGCGCCTCTCACGGGCCCCATGTACCAGCTCATGGCCTTCTTCATGCTGACGGATCCACGCACCACGGTGGGAACGCGCCGCGGCCGCATCGTGGTCGTGGCGCTCATCGCCCTGGTCGAGGCCCTGATCCGCCTCGGCAACGACCTCGACGTGCCGTACGCGCTGCTCTTCGCTCCTGCGCCGCCGATCCTGGCGCTGGCCATTGTCGGCCCTCTGGCGCTGGCGCTGGACCTGCGGCGCCGCGAGCCGCGCCCGAGCGGCCTCGATCGAAGCCCCTCGCCCGCCCTATCGTAGTCACGGGGCGGCACTTACCGAGCAAGCGGTGTAGTTCCAGTCCGCGTAGACCGACGGCGCGAGGTCTCCGATGTGGGCCTCGTACTCGGTCGTGCTGGAGGTCTCCACCGTATCGACATCGGAACTCGAGCCGACGACCCACCCGGTAGGCAGCGGGCTCGAACCGGTCACATGGCCCTCGAGTTCACTTCGGCTCGGATAGGACGCGGGATCTCCTGTTTCCGTGCGCCCGCCAGGGTGAGCGAAGACCACGGCGGGATCGGTGCGCTGATTCAGGAAGGCGGCGCTGTATGGCGGCTTTGGGTCGGGTTCGGTACCGCCAGTTTCAGTACCGCCGGGAGAACTGCGCGCGATTCAGTGTTGCCCTTCGCGCCCGCCGAGCAGAGTAGAGGTGTGAAGGACTCCGCCACACGCGCCTACCTGCGCTATTGCCGCCATGGGGATGGGCGTGCGCTCGCTCGATTGTTCGACGCGGTCGCCCCGGATCTCCTGGGCGTGGCGCGCCACATGGCACCGGACATCGCGAGCGCCGAGGACCTTGTGCAGTCGACGTTCGTGATCGCGATCGAGGGAGCCAGCCGCTTCGATCCCACGCGGGAGGTCAAGCCGTGGCTCTACGGGATCCTCGCCCGCGAGGCCGCGCGTTTACGTAGGAGCACAGGGCGCACGTTCGACGAGGGGCGACTCCGCACCGAGACGGTCGCACCGGCGCCGCTGGAGTCTGCGGAGCAGGCGGAGACGAACGAGGTCATCCAGCGCACGCTGGAAGGCCTGCCGCCCCACTACCGCGAGGTGCTCTGCCCCTTCTTGGTCGAGGGCCAGAGCGCCCCCGAGATCGCCCTGCGCCTGGGCGGCGAGCGATCGGCCGGGCATGTGCGCATGCAGATCGGCCGCGGGCTGAAGCTCTTGCGCGAGCGACTTCCGCGCGGGCTGGCGCTCTCCGCCGGCGCCGCAGCGGCCATGCCGCGCGGGACGGCGGCGGTGCGCGCGGCCGTTCTGGAACATGGCGCCGCTCGCGGGACGATCGCCGCCTCGACTCTCCACGTTCCACTCCTGCTGGGATTCATCGCCATGGGTAAGGTCACTCTTCTGCTCCTCGTCGCCGCGATCGCCGCCACGGCGTTTTCGATCCTGCGGAGCGATCCGTCGAACGCGTCGCTTCTCCCAGCCGTGGCTCCGGCGGACGGTGTGAGAGCGCAGACGCCGGCCCTCGCCGCGGTGGACCGTTCGAGTGCAGGGCGGACCCCGGGCGAGCTCTTCCAAGGACCGGCTCCCGGAGCCCAGCCCATGGAGGCGGCGGTGGCCCCTCCAGTCGGCGCGCCGGAGGCCCCAGCGCCGCCAGCGGCCACGCTGCTCCTGACCGTCACGGACCGGGAAGGCATTCCCGTGGAGGGCGCGGAGGTCCGCGTCTGGCACAACGAGCAGCCGATCTTCGGGCCGCAAAGGGAGGAGCTGGACCGCTGGGCGCCGCCTGGCCTCCACCGCTCCGACGCCGCCGGCCTGGCCACGTGCGACGACCTGCAGCCGGGCCAGTCCGTGGTCCTCGTGAGTGCACCGGGCATGGCGACGAAGGGTCCGTTCCGGACCCCGCGAATCCGTGCCGGAGACTCATGCACGCTTCAGGTCGAGCTGGCCCAGGAGGCCATCCTGCGGGGCCGTGTCACCGATGATCAGGGGCAACCCATCGCTGGCGCCACCGTTCGGACCCAGGCCGTCTCGACGGAGACGGACGCCGACGGCGAGTACGAACTCCGCTCCCTCGGGCGTGACGACAGAGGCGAGTCGTTCGTGGAAGCGCCCTGCATGCCCAGGCTCTCCCAGAAGGTGTCCCTGAGGCACGGGCAGACCACGGTGTGGGACCCCGTGCTGGAGGCTCCGGCCACACTGGGCGGACGTCTCATCGATCACCGCGGGCGTGGGCTCTCGGGCTGGTGGATCAGGGCCCACTTCCAGCGACAGATCGGCGGCAGTATCTCCACGATCCATCGCGCCAGGCACTCGGACTTCGCGCTGGCGGGAGGCAGCGTGCAGACGGACGAGTTCGGCGACTTCACGCTGGAGGGAGTGGTCGGCGAGGACTTCGTGCTAAGCGCGCAGGCGACCGAGTCCTACGACGAGAACGAACAGCTCGCCGTGTTCCGAGACGTCCAGCCGGGAGACATGGGTCTCGTCCTCGAGGTTCCGGAGGAGCCCGCCTGCGCCATCGTGACGGGAACGCTCGCGTTCGCCGATGGCACCACGCCGCAACGGCTGAATCTGCACCTGGACCTCAAGGAGAACCTGTCCTCGAACTCGAAGCGGCGCACCGTTCGCCTAGGCGCCGATGGTGACTTTCGCCTGCGCCTTCCCGCGGCCGGCCGCGCCGTCCTGTCAGCCGGGGAGTTCTGGGAAGGGTCCGACCATGGGCAGCGGGAAATCACGCTCGTACCGGGCGAGACGCTGGATCTTGGAACCTGGACTCTGCCGTCACCTGGACAGCTCGACCTCCAGCCGGAGTACCTCGCGGACGCGGAAACGGAGTTCGGGATCTGGTACGTCAAGCAGCTCGGTCGCGGCCAGGAGAAACGCGGCCAGTTCGGGGTCGACCAGCGTGAGCAGATGCCCATGCGGATCCCGCCGGGCACCTACGAGATCCGACAGGCCGACCAGGATCGATCGATATCGGCTCCGGAACAGGTAGAGGTGCGTGCAGGGGAGACCTCAGTCGCTCGCCCGCGAATTCAGAAGGCCCCCGACATGCGCCTGGCCTTCTCGGACGAAACGGGTGCTCCGTTCCAGGGGAGCATCGAGGTACGGGTCGAGCACCTGGAGACGGGGACCCTCCTGAGTTCGATCCGGGTCGACGCCAGTCGCGGGTGCTCGCTCCCGCTCGATCCCGTCCCGATGCTGATCTCGGCCGAGTCCCACGACGGCCGCAGCGCGCGCGCCGTCTTTCAGGCCGGCTCTATCTCGAGGTCGGCCCCGATCCAGATGGTCCTCAAGTAGCGCACTGGACCCAGGCGGCCACGGCTCCAACATCCATCGCTGCGCACTTCTGCCCGACTAGCCGTGCGGTTCATTGACGGGAATGGCCAACAGATTCAGCCACTCCACTTGCTCATGTCGCGCGCCGACGAGGCGCGGGTGCGGCACCGAGAAGGGTGTATGGCATCGAGCAGTGCGTCCTTTCGCAACCCCGCTTCGAGTTCCTATCGGCCGGGGTCCTTCAGGTTGGACGGTCTCGCCCGCCCTTGCGTCACTGCAGTGGGAGGGCGACTGCCTGGGTGAAGTTCGACGTCGCGACGCTGACACTGGCGTCCCGGTACCACGCCTGGAAGCTCCACGTCTGGCCGGCGAGCGCCGAATAGACCGTGTTCGGGCGCGGGATCGTATCCTGGCGGCTTTGGGTCGGGTTCGGTACCGCCAGGTTCGGTACCGCCACGAATTCACGATCCAGCTCACCCCCGCCAGCCGCCCGCCCCGCGGTGATTTCATAATGCATCCGGGTCTACAATCGAGTAGACTTGGATGCGTTATGAAACCCGTGAGTGACTCCCGGCTCATCCAGCAACTCAGCCCCCCACAGAAGGGCGTTTTCAGCCTCGCGGACCTGCAGTCAGCGCTGTCGGACCCCCACCGCGCGTCCATGTATCGGCGGCTGGATCGCCTGGAGGAGAGCGGCGATCTCCGCCGCTTCACGCGGGGGATCTACGTGGCGGAAGACTTCGACCTCGCCACGCTCTCCCAGCGCGTGTCCCCTGGATCGACGATCAGCTTCGAGTACGTGCTGGCGCGGTCGCTCGTGATCGGACCCAAGCCCAGGCACGGCGTCAGCGCTCTTCGCGAGGGCCGTGGTGCGACCTTTGAGGGCTGCGGTGTCCGACTAGACTACCACCACGTCGGAGAGAAACTCCGCTTCGGTGAGGTCTCGGGTGATGGCGTGCGAACGACCGACCCTGAAAAGGCGATTCTCGATGTTCTGTACTTCCACCTGAGAGGCAGGAAGGCGCTGATGGACATCTACTCCGACGTGAACCTGCAACGGCTCGATCACAAGAAGCTCGACCGGTACCTTTCCCATTACTCCAACTCGAAGTTCGTCGCCTTCGCACGCGACCTGCTCCTGGTGGCGGAAGGTGACAGGCCATGACCGAGCGCTTGGAACGACCGGCCACGGACGACAGGCTCTTTCTCTGGGTCATGCACCGCTTTGCGGAAGCATTTCAGCAGCATGCCATCCTGAAGGGCGACATGGCCCTGCGGCTCTACGACTGCCCTCGGTCGACGACGGATCTCGACTACGTCTTCGTGCCCTTCGACTCCACGAAGTCGATCGCCGGCAAGATCGAGGAGACGCTCCGCGAAATCGAAGATGCCGTGGTGACGACGTCGATGAATTCCAAGGTCTTGCGGGCGGACATTCGACTCGACAACGCACAGATCCAGGTAGAGGCAAGCGTCGGCCAGGAGTGCCCTTCCATCGCCAGTGGAACGGCCAGCCTGGCCGTTCCACTGGGCCTCCCAAGTCACGTCGTGCGGATCATGGCGCCGGATACCGCCCTCGCCCATAAGCTGGCCGCGTGGAACGAACGCAGGCTCCATCGGGACCTGTACGACGTCTACTTCCTGATGATCAGGGTTGGCGCGCGCCCCGAACTGGCGGCTCTGGAAGGCCGACTTCTTAAGATCGAGTCACGTCTGCCAGCGCTGGGAAAGACGAGGACCATGGACCTGAAGACCTTCGGACTGGAGCTTGCCCACACGCTCACCAACCTGAAGCAGACCGATCTAGATGAAGAACTGGCGCCGCTTCTGCCAGCGGCTGACCTTGCGGGGCTGGAACTCAGGATCAGGTCTGCCCTGATGCCCCTCGTCGAGGCATGGACGACTTGACCAAGAAGATGGCGCTCTAAGTCGGAAGCGAGCGGGATACGGATCCGGGGCCGCCCGCGCGTCGCGTCACGGCCCCGAATCCGTTGCCTGCTGTACGGATAGGAACTCCAAGCGGGGTGGCAAGTCGATGCACTCTTTCGGCAGGGGATGGGGGCCCAGGTTCATTCACCCATACCTCGAAGCGCCTGTCCATCGTCTTTGGGCGCCCCGGACGTGATCCTCAGCGGCCTGAGCTGGGAGGAAGTCGCGGGGATTCAGGCGCGCGATGAAGCGAGTTCTGGAGCAGCCACAGGATGGGCACGCAGGCAACAGTGACCGTCGCGAGTGCCAGCGCCCAGTCCTTGATCCGGAGTGCTTCGACGTGGAGATGGCGTGCCAGCCAGGGGACCTGGATCAAGCTGCCTGACTGTGCGACGGACCCGATGACGATCCAGCGGGTGTTCGGCGAAGACATCTTGAGATGCCCGCGCCGTCGCAGCGATCAGCACATGATCTCTGTGATTTGAGGATCCCGAGACGTTACGTGCAGGGGAGACCTCAGTCGCTCGCCCGCGAATTCAGAAGGCCCCCGACATGCGCCTGGCCTTCTCGGACGAAACGAGCGCTCCGTTCCAGGGGAGCATCGAGGTACGGGTCGAGCACCTGAAGACGGGGACCCTCCTGAGTTCGATCCGGGTCGACGCCAAGCGCGGGTGCTCTCTCCCGCTCGATCCCGTCCCGATGCTGATCTCGGTCGAGTCCCACGACGGCCGCAGCGCGCGCGCCGTCTTCCAGGCCGGCTCTATCTCGAGGTCGGACCCGATCCAGATGGTCCTCAAGTAGCGCACCGGACCCAGGCGGCCACGGCTCCAACATCCATCGCTGCGCACTTCTGCGCGACTAGCCCGTGCGGTTCATTGACGGGAATGGCCAACAGGTTCAGCCACTCCACTTGCTCAGGTCGCGCGCCGACGAGGCGCGGGTGCGGCACCGAGAAGGGTGTATGGCATCGAGCAGTGCGTCCTTTCGCAACACCGCTTCGAAATCCTATCCGTCAGCGGTCCCGTAGGGGCTGTCAACGGGAGCCAACCCTCCCCGCCAGAGCTAGCGCCTTGTGGAGCCGCTACGTCTTAGCACCACCTTCTCTAGATGCCTACGGGCCATACGAAATCTCGTTAGCACGAGAGAATTCATCATTGGAAAACCCGCATCCCCCCCTATCGAGCTAAGAATAATACTCTCCGAGCGATTGCATTCCTCCAACATCTTGTCTGGATCCTCGCGCGCTCTATAGACGCGCCTGCCAAGCGAGATAGGACTCAGTGCATTAGCGCACCACGCCAACTCCGTTATATTCATAATATCTAGGTAGTGACCTTCCAATGCAGTGCTGCGCAGCTGTCGAAACTTGCTAACCCAGCCCTTCTCAACTTCCGACGAAAAATCACCCCTAAACTCCGGGTGAACACTAAGACCGGCGTCCATGAGCTTTCTTAACTCTGCCTGCACTGCGACATCGTTATCCCCTTTAGGCGCCACAACGGTGACAGACAGAACATTGCTCCGGACTAGACTTTCCCCAGCACCGTGAATCGCAGCGATAAGGTACGTACCCGCTTGTCGGAAAACAGTACGGTAAACTCTGTCGACGCCACCTTCGATGTCGGGATTGCGGCGGTGACTGAGTAAGGTTTCACCATGGAGAAAGGCGAACTCTGAGACCGTCTGCCCTGGCGCGATAGCGGTAAGAACATCCCGATCCAAATAGCTCGTGGCAAATAATGCATCCACCGCAAACAGAACAGTCCTTACTGCATCTGGATCTACAACTTCGAACCTAACACGACCTTCCAAGTCGCTTCCCGGCGTAAGGCAGGCTCGTGAAAACAAAAAGCCCTCGTCTCCAGCCGTAAATTCAAAAGTCAATTCGAGAGCGCCGTCAATTGGCACTGACGTTCTGGCAGCAGAAAGATCGATCCGACTTGGGCAAAAAAAACGCTGCTCCTGGGGCGAGCTAAAGCGACTCAATGAAGCGCTCAGCGCGCCAACTAACAACACTAAAAATGTCTGAATATTAATCATAGACTTCCAGAGCCAGTTGATCGGGTGGGCTTCATAGACAAGTCGAAGAAGAGACACTTGAAAGCCATCTAGCACATTCCATACCTGCCGCACATTGGGCGCCATAAGATTCCGCGACGCCGTGCTGTATTCGACACCATTCTTTGCGCGATGGCCAAGACCAAGCTGGTGACACAACTCCTGAGCAGACGGATAGGACTTCCAAGCGGGGTGTCACGACAGACACCACGGTAGCCTGAAGACCGAATTTGCGCCACCACTCCCCCAAGCGGCGGGGCGGCATCGATCCCGCGTGGACCCAGCGCTTCACGAAGCTGAACTAGGCCGCTCCTGACAGCTTCGCCGGTCCGCTTCCACCGCGCGTTTCAGCCAACACCCTCCCCGAGAGTACTGGCTGATCTCATTTCACCGAGCACGATCGCCCGCGCGCTGCTCGGCTACGCCCTACTTCCCGAAGTCCAGTCGCCCCTGCCGAGGCGGCATCGGTATTCGGACCTCGGGCTCTGCCGGTGGGGAACGGCTCGGCCCTGGCGATGACTGGTCTCCCCACCGGGCGAATCGGATGACCTCCCCGCCGCTCTCACCCCCGCTGACACCCTCCGCGCTGTCTCCGGATCTGTGATCACCGAGATCATGTGCCTGCGCCCGCGGCAGCGCGGGCGCTTGAGAACATCTTCCGAAAACACCCGCTTCAGAAGATCTGCCCAGCGGATGGTTCTCTGGTCCTTCGACGGCTCCCCCGCACTCTTCGCGGCGTCTTCATCGGCGACGTCCACATCCTTCGGCTCCTTCCAAACCACGGGACACGGCATCACTTGATCACGCAATGATGAGGCCGGGGCCAGCACTCCCTGATACGTCAGCTGATGCTCGCGCGGATGCGGCGCGAGCGCCGCCAGTCGAGCCATGAACTCATGCGGCGTCATAACGAAGCCTTTGGTCCCATCACGCCAGGCCTTGCGTAGCAGCCATGAGACCATCCCATCGGGACGCACCTCGAAGCGCTCGAGGCTGATGGCGGGCCTCGTCACATAGCGGCAGAGCTTCTCCAATTGCGCCCGCTGACCCTTCCGGATCAGCGTCGCCGCATGCAACGAGAACCCGTCAGCATTCACCACCAGTGGAGGCGGAACGTACCGACTCCCCCAACCCGACGACTGGGACTACCTGGCAAGATCAGGGTCGATGAGGCGCTTCAGCGGCTGCCCTACAGCAGGACCGAAGGGCACCAGCGACTTCACCGAGGCAGCCTTCAGAGCGTGCGGTCCATTGACGGGTATGGCCAACAGGTTCAGCCACTCCACTTGCTCATGTCGCGCGCCGACGAGGCGCGGGTGCGGCACCGAGAAGGGTGTATGGCATCGAGCAGTGCGTCCTTTCGCAACACCGCTTCGAAATCTTATCCGTCGGGAGCCTTCAGGTTGGACGGTCTCGCCCGCCCCTACGTCACTGCAGTGGGACGGCGACTGCCTGGGTGAAGTTCGACGTCGCGACGCTGCCACTGGCGTCCCGGTACCACGCCTGGAAGCTCCACGTCTGGCCGGCGACCGCCGAATACACCGAATTCGGGCGCGGGATCGTATCCAGGTCGAGCTGCAGTGAGGTCGACCCCGCTCCGGTCACGTGCCGGATCTGCCCTGGCGCGGCGTAGCGACCGATCGTGCCGCCGAGACACAGGACACCGCTGCTCCCACCCGGCTGGAATACCAGGCCCTGCTGCTGGCTCGCCAGCATCATCACGGCCGAACCAGCCGGGAGATCCGTGGCCAGCAACGTGAGGTTGTCTAGGCTGCGTACGTCGGTGCCGAACACCCGGAGCTGTCCAGGCGCACCGGTCGAGTTGGGCACCGCCGGTCCACAATAGGCTGTCCCCACGGGACCGCCCTGGAGCAGCTTCGCCGTCGTGAGGCTCGTCCCGCCCGTGGTCGTCTGTCGCCTGCCAGCCACGAAGACGTTCCCGCGATCATCCTGGGTCAAGTCGTAATCGGTCGGCACCGGAAGTGCCTCCCTCTGCGGCCAGAAGGCGACGTGGACACCGCTGACGTCTCCGATCCATTCGATGACTCCAGTCGGGTCGAACCGCGCGTAGAACGTCCGCGAAGGCGCGTCGAGAAAGCCCGTGACGACCGCGCTACCGTCCGGCATCGCCAAGACGCCGAAGAGTTCGCCGGGCGGATTTCCCGGCAGCGTCCACGGCGTGAGCTGCGTGCCGTCGTGGGCCACCCGCAAGAGGCGCGGCGTGGCCTCGGAGTGGGCGATGAGGCGATCCCCGTTCGGAAGGACAGCCAGGTCACGAACCGAGTAGAATGCGCCCGGGACGCTCGCCAGGTTCACTCCGGTCGGCGCCGATCCGCTCAGCGAGAAACCGGTGAGTCGGAAGATGCGGTCGCCTCCGAAGAAACCCGAGGTATAGCCCGTCTCGACGAGCGAGAGGCCTCCGTTCGAGTCGAGCGCTGCGTGACAGAACGCGGATTCGATGCTCGAACCGCCCCCCAACCCGGCCAACAGGTTCCCGCTGGGCGAGAAGACGTGGAGGCATCCGAAGTACGAGTAGCCTGTGAAGAAGTCATGCTGCCCGTACAGGTACGACTCCCCTCCCGGCCCGATGAGCAGGCCGAACGGCAGGCTGGAGACCGGGCCCGAAGGAGACTGCGCCACGGACTGCTCCCACAGCAAAACGCCGTCGGCGTCGAAGGAGTGAACGGCACCGATCGGGAACGTGTCGACGTACGCCGATCCGCCGACATGGACTCCACCCGTCGGATTCGTCGCGACGCACGTCGTGTGGTAATGCGGAGCGCCGCTCGGCTCCGTGATCGATCGTTGCCACCGGACGGAGCCGTGATGATCGAACGCGACGAGTCGAGATTGCATCGGCAGCGAGTACGTGAGGTACAAGCGCCCGGCGTCGTCGGTGGCTCCGGCCACGTACTGGCCTTCGAGACCGAAGCCCCATGGATCGGCCGGCGACGTTGCCTCCCAGTTCCACAGAGGGTCGCCGTTGGCATCAAGCGCGACGACGACGATCTCCGCCGCGCCCTGGAGACTGCCATTGCTCCATGCGCGGCTGATCGAGATCACGCCGCCGTCGGGACCGGCGAGAAGGTCCACCGGTTGGAGCACCGGCTCGGGGGAATGTTCGTAGCCCTGGCTCCAGGCGAAGGGCGCATCAGCTTGCGCCAGAAGAAGCGGAGCGGGCGCCGCCAGGGAGAGGATGGTGATCGAGAGCCTGGGCCTAGTTGTGGTGTAGGGAAGGCGGCGAAGCGAGGGAAAGCGCTCCGGAGGGTGGCGAGGAAGTCCAAGGACGGCGTCCGCACCGCACCTACCGTAGTCTGGAGTTCGATTCTTGGCCATCCCCCTCCAAGACCTCGCGCTCCTTCCACACCTCAGGCCCCTCCCGGGCCTCAGGCAACAGCGAACGGGGCCGCCCTCGCGCCGGATCGCGGGCCTCGTCCATCAGGGGATGTACCAGTTCGACTTCCCGTTGATGTAGTCCATCCGTGTCACGTGTGCCTCGCGGTTCAGCTCGGCCTGCGACCTGGGTCGCCACGTGCTACCCCTGGACTCGACGACGCGTCGCGACGGCTGGGCCGCCTGCTGCATTTCGAACTGGCGGCTCGCGAGGATATGGCTGAGTCGCTTGAACTCCGCGCTGGAGGTGGCGTGGTATCGGGCGGCGCTCAGGGCGTTCAGGCTCACCTGGGAAGGGGCCTTCCGCGACACCTCCGCCAGAGCCGCAGCGTCGATACTCCACGCCAGCTGCTCCGCCTCTGCGATCTTGCCTCGGCCCAGAAGCCCGCGCATCAGCGCCCGATCGTTCTCCAACCGCTTCGCCTCGGCCTCGGCCCTCGCCTGTGCCTGCAGGCGAACCCGCTCCCGCCTCGCGACCTCCTGGTCGTATCGCCGCTTCGACTCCTTCCAGGAAGCGATCCGAGCGCTCTCGCCGTCCTTTTGCAGCGTCGACTTCAGCTCGCCAACCGGCATCGCCTGCTCGTACACCTGCACCAGCGTTCCATCGGCATACGGCGTCAAGGCGACCCACGGCCGGTCCTGGTCCGAAGCCGGCCCCTCGGACGCGAGGATCGTCGTCCGTTGCGTCGTCGACTCCGCACTCTGCCGCACGGTACGCGCGGTCAGCTCGAGATCCGTATAGATCGCGTTGTCCTGAGTCGCTCGAAGTTTCGCCGGGTCGATCACGTACTGGAGATACATCGCCCAGCGCGGCCCTTGCGGCGTCTGCCACAGCGCCTGCCATCCAAAGACCAGACCCGTCTTCGCACCCCACTTCCGCATCGGCCGGAGCCCCAGCAATCCCTCTGGTTTCGGCGCGATCGTCCCGTCGTCCCGGGTCGGCCATACCAGCCCGGCCGTCTCGGGTGACATCTCATCATCCAGCGGGAGCACCGCCGTGTGCTTGCCGACCTGTTCGTACTCCGAAACGGTGGGATCGATCGCCCCCAACACGGTCCCGATGCTCGGAAACCGCGGCGTGATCCGCACGCCCTGTCGGTTGTAGATCGCCGCGTGCTTCGTGCCCTCCAGCGGGTCGAAGTGAATGACAAAGACGTCGCCATCGAGGTAGTCGATCGGCTGCGTTCGGCTCGCCGCCACCTTGGACGACTCAGGCCTCGCGAACGCCCCGGCCCGCACGTCCTCGAGCGTCGCCACCGGCAGCGCATCGTGATCGAGCAGCGTCACCGTCCACCGCCCACCCGCCTGCTTGGTCGTGCCGACGTAGCCCGACTTCGCCCCGACGCCCGCCTTCACGAGCCCGAGCTGCTCGAAGTCATACGGCGTCGTCTTCCCGCTCTTGATGTCGTATCGCAAATAGTCCGCTGACTCGAGCGTTCGCACGATGGCCGCATCGGTGCTGGTGGCAACGGCAAACGCAAATTCTGTCGGCACGAGTTCCTTGCCACCCTTGAGCCGTACTCCGAACAACGCCGGCAACCGCCGTGTCGCGATCGGGGCTCGGTAGATCGTCTGAACCTCGACCTCCTGGCCTGATCGACCGTCGGGCACGCTGTACACCGTCGAGGCCGTGGCAGACGACGGATACCCATCCGGCACCGAGGAACCCGGAGCCGCACAGCCGACGATCGCCACGAGACACGACACGAGAAGTAGGAATCGCATGGCACTATCCTATGCCGGCCATCTCTTCCATGATTGGAACGGCGCCAGCGATGCAGAGAGTCCCAGCAGAAAGTTTCAGTCCAGGCCGCTCGCCAGCACCTCGGCGAGGTGCATCGCGCGCGGCGCCCTGGACTCCGCGGCCTCGTCTTTGCGCAGGCGGCCGTCCATCTGCATGAGGCAGGACACGTCGCTCGACGCGATCACATCCGGGTGCGCTCCGCGAAGCACCGCGAGGCGCGTGTCGAGCATCGCCGTCGAGACCTCCGGCTGCTTCACCGAGAACGTTCCGCCGAAACCGCAGCAGGTCGGGTCGCCCGCGGCTTCGATGAGTTCGAGGCCGCGCACCTTGCGCAGGAGCTGGCGCGGCTGTTCGCGCACCCCTAGATCGCGGAGGCCGTGGCAGGCGTCGTGCCAGATCACTCGACCCTCGAACTCGGAGCCGAACTCGGTCACTCCCAGGACGTCGACCAGGAAGCTGGAGAACTCGTGGCTGCGGGCCGCGAACGCCTTCGCCTGGGCCAGGCGGCGCGGGTCGTCTTCGAAGAGGCGCGGCGCGTGCTGGACCATCGCTGCGCAGGACCCCGACGGCATCACGATCGCCTCGCTGTCATCGTTCTCGTAGGCATCGAGCATCGCGGCGACCACGCGGCGCGCCTCGTCCTCGTAGCCCGTGTTGTAGGCGGGCTGGCCGCAGCAGGTCTGCCGCGGCTCGAAGCGCACGGTGCAGCCCGCCTTGCGCAGGACCTTGACGGCGCTGACGCCGACGCCGGGCCAGAAGCCGTCCACGAGACAGGTGACGAAGAGCGAGACGTTCATGGGAGGATCCGGTCCCGATCAGTGGGTCTCGGTCGTGGCGACCGTGTGCTTCGAGAGCGTGTCCTCGGACAGCTCCAGGCCGACGCCCGGCTCGTTCGGAAGCTGGTAGTAGCCGTCCACCACGTCGATGGGCTCGACCCAGATGCCCTTGATCGACTCGTAGCAGTTCTCGAGCATCGGGCAGTGCGGCGTGGCGGCCGCGAGCTGGGCGTGCAGCTTCTGCTGGACGTTCGTGTGCGGGACGATCGGCAGGTCGTGGGCACCGGCCAGTGCCGCCACTTCGAGCCACTCGTCGATCCCGAGGAGCTTCGTGGCGTCGGCCTGAACGATGCCGACGGCACCCTGCTCGATGTAATCGCGGAACGCGTACTTCGTGAAGATCGTCTCGCCGACCGCGACCGGGATTTGAATGGCGCGCTGGAGCTCGGCGTGGGCCTTGATGTTCTCCGGCACCATCGGCTCCTCCAGCCAGAAGACGTCGAAGTCCGCGAGCTTGCCGCCCCAGTAGCGCGCGATGTTCAGCGTCCAGGCGCAGTTCACGTCCGTCATGATGCGGATCTTTGGACCGACCGCCTCGCGCACGGCGCCGATGCGATCGTAGTCCTCGCTCGGGTCCTTGCGGCCCAGCTTGATCTTCACCGCGTGGAAGCCTCGCTCGATCAGCGCCGTCGCGTCGCGCACGAGGTCTTCCTGGCTCCAGTCGAGCCAGCCGCCGTCGGTGCTGTAGGCCTGGACCTTGTCCCGTGCGGCGCCGAGGTAGTGCCAGAGCGGGACGCCCGCGCGCTTCGTCACCACGTCCCAGAGCGCGAACTCGCAGGCGGCGATGCCAACGCGCGAGGCGCCCACGCGACCCACGAAGTGGTTGGTCAGGAACAGCTCCTGGATGATCGCCTTGCGCATCGTCACGTCCTTGCCGATCAGCACCGGAGCGTAGTTCTCCTCGATCATCACCTGGGCGGCGCGCAGCCCGGGCGTGTAGCTCCAGTTCGTGCCGACGCCGATGACGCCGGCGTCGGTGTGCAGCCGAACGGTGAGGAACTCGACCTCGTCCACCTTGCTCTGGGAATCGTTGATCTGGCGCTGACCCAGCGGAACGCGCAGGAACGCGGTTTCCACCTTCGTGATACGGGGACCCATGGGAGTCGATTGAGTTAGCTGGAGAGGTCGGAAGTGGAAAGCTCGCCCGCGGCGTGGAGCTCGCGGAAGCGCTGGAGAGTCTGGGCGATGCCGTCCTTCAGGGACGTACGGCTGAGGCCGGGGAGCGCGTCGTCGAGCCGGGCACCGGCGATCGCGCCGGGCACGGGCAGTTCGCCGCCGACGACCTGGATCAGGTCGGACGCGCCGTCCACCTGGGCGCAAAGCTCGGTCACGAAGGACGTGACCTCGGTGGCCGCGCCGGCGAGGTTGTAGACCGATGCGCCCTCGGGTCCACGCTCGGCGGCGGCGATGAACGCGTCCGCGCAGTCGCCCGCATAGAGGAAGTCGGTCCGTCCGCCGAAGCCGATGGTGTAGGGCTGCCCGATGACCGCCGACTTGATCGCCTTGGTCGGGCCGCTCGTCATGCCCTGGTCCCGGCCGACGCCGTAGACGGTCAGCGGCCGCAGGCCCACGCTGGAGATGCCGTACTCCATGTGGCTCACGCGCGCCGTGCCCTCGTTGGCGAGCTTGTACACGCCGTAGTGGGTGTTCGGGTGCGGGGTCGCGTCCTCGTCGGGAGCGCCGTGACTGCGCACCTCGTCCTCGCGCTCGTAGACCGCCGCCGACGAGGCGTAGGCGATTCGATCGATCCCCGCTTTCGCCGCCACCTCGAACACGTTCACCGTACCCAGGACGTTCACGCGCGCCCCGAGCATCGGATTGGCACGGCAGAACGGCACCTGAAGGCCCGCCAGGTGAACGATGCGCTTCACACCATGGTCCTCGACGCAGGCGCGCAGGGCTTCGGGATCGGCAATGTCGCCCTGAACGAAGTGAACGCGCTTCAGCGCGTCATGGCCGACGAGGTCGCGGATCCTTCTCGGATCCGTGCCCATGTCGAAAACGACCGGCGTATCACCGCGCTCGAGGAGGCGGGAAACGGTCCAGGCGCCGATGCAGCCGAGCGCGCCGGTGACGAGGAAGGTGGAGGTGTCGTTGGATGTGCCCATGGGTGCGCGAGATCATGGCACAAATGGCCGTCGCCCGCGCAGCCCCGGACTGCGTTGGTCATCGGGCGACGACGAATTGGCCCTGGACCACCTCGCCCGTGTCCGACCGTCGGCCACGATAGCTCCACAGGCCCGAGGAGGTCGGGCGCAGCGTGACCCGTAGGCCGTTTGCGCTCGGAATGGCCCTGAGGGAGGCGCGCTCCCCGCGCCCGCCGACCACCTCGATCACGTCTTCGATGTGGAGGGCGAAATGGAGCTCGAGGGTGCCGTCGATGAAGGGTTCGCCCGCCAGTTGCGCGGCCGCGCCGTCGACGTTCAATACGCTCCGGAATTCACGCGTTCCGTCTTCCGTCATGAGCTCCAGTCGAACGGGGAGCGCCGCGCCGCCCTGGACGACCACGACCGGATTCATGCTCCGTGCACTCGTGCCGTCGGCGAAGGAGGCGCCCGGGATGCTCCAAACGGCGCTGGATAGCCAGGGCTCCATGGCTCGGTCCGTAAGCGCTGCCGCACGTAGCGACACGAGCGAGGTTCGGCTCGCGTCAGCGACGATCATGCCCGCACTTCCAGGGGCCGCGGGACTGCCACTGACTCCGGCGCGCGAGGACTCCGGGTACGAGGTGTTCATGGGATCAGCGACGCCCGCATCGAAGAGGTGGAACCGATCCACGCTGAAGTCGGTGCTCCGCCCGGAGAACTCGATCCGGTGGTTGCCTGCGGTGAGGTCGTAGCGGGCCTCGGGCTTGTTGCTGGGACTGAACTCGTGGTTCGTGGCCCACGTCCACTGACCGCGCTGCCAGGAGAAGGCCTTGACCCAGTCGCCTTCGTCCATCCGAACCCAGAGGTCGTTCGCCAGCGTGCTGTCGGGGTGATCGTGCCGATTGTGGATCCGAAAGCTGTACTCGCCTGGTTCCTCGATCCAGAAGTCGAAGCCGAACGCATCGGCGCCAGGCGCCGAGTACATGTTCGCACCTGCCCAGCGCAGGTAACCAGAGCCAGTGAAACCCGTCAGCGAGGTTTCCTCGGCCCACGAGCCGGTCGCGAGCCCGGACTCCATCTCCACGACGATCAGGCCGTCGTCAGGCAAGTAGGCGCCCGCCGTGGCGCTGTCGCCCAGGGGCGGTGCACCGGGGTCACCAGAGCCGCCGCCGTCCCCGGTGCCGCCGGAAGAACAACCCGTGGCGAGGGTAAGGGCCAGCGCGGAGAAGGCCAGCGCGGAGAGGACGAGAAGGGGGCTCTTGGGGAGGGAAGACATGGCACGAAGAACGTCGACCGACGACTCCGTCCCACCCCAGGCCACCTCGTCTCATTCTGCTCCGTGTGCCAGATCGAGCGCGATTTACTCCGTCAAGTGCAGGTAGCGATCGCCCACGAGCGGCCCGAGGCGCGCCACCTGGCCGCTGGGCCAGCGCACCTCGATCTCGCTGATCAGGGCGGAGTCCCCGAGGCCGAAGTGCAGGGTCTTCGGCGTTCCCGTGCGGTAGCTGTGGCCCGCCATCAGCGCGCGCATCTGCTGCACTCCGTCGGGCGTCCGGACGACGACCTGGGCACCGATCGCGTCACGGTTCGAGAGCGTGCCCTCGAGCTCGATCACGACCCAGTGGTTCTGCCCTGTGGTCTGGGCCGACGTGTTGTTCATGTAGAACCGCGGCGAGGTGAGCAGACCGTTGCCCATCGCGATCAGGTCCTGGTCACCGTCCTTGTCGAAGTCGAAGTCGATGATCGAGTAGCCGCGAAGGTCGATCCCGGTGGGGATCGTGACGTCGGTGAATTGTCCCGTGCCGTCGTTGCGAAAGAAGTTGCCGGTCCCCGTGCCCGTGGGGATCACCGTCAGGTCGAGATCCTGATCGTTGTCGAGATCGACAAAATTCGTCCCCCAGCCGATCGACGTGAAGCCGTTGGCGAAGTTGCGACAACCCCGCGCGGCGGCCTGATCGACGAAGTGGCCCAGGCCGTCGTTCACGTAGAGCACGCCAATGTTGATGTTCGTCGAGTAGATATCGAGGTCCAGATCGTTGTCGAAGTCTCCCACCGCGAGCCCCATGTCCGATCCCTGGTTGAGCGTGTTGGCGCTCTGCGTGACGTCCATGAACTGTCCTCCTCCCATGTTCTGGCAGTGGAAGTCGCGGTAGAAGTCCACCGCGCAGTGCAGGTCGGGGAGCATATCGCCGTTGAAATCGGCGAAGACCACCGAGAGCGCCCGCTGGAGAGTCGAAATGGGCGGACCCCACGTGGCCGAGATATCCTGAAGATGCGGCAGGCCGTTGTTCTGGATCATGAAACAACGGGAGTGGGTGTAGTCGCCCACATTGCCCGAGTACGCGAGGAAGATGTCGAGGTCGGCGTCGCCGTCGTGATCGACGAGGGCGAGGCTGCTGACCGTGGACGGCGAGTGAGCGATACGCAGGGGACTCGTGCCGAACTCGAACCGGCCCGTGGTGGAGATCTTGTTCTCGTAGTACGCGATGGCGCAGAGCGCCGGGTCGGGCTGGCCGGTGGTCGGACTGATGCCACGCCTCGTGACGACCATGTCCTGGTCGCCGTCGTTGTCGAGGTCAGCGAACGCGCCGAGCGACGTGGGGATATCGTTCACAGGCATCCGCTGGGCGGTGACGTTGGTGAACCAGGGAACGCGCTGGCCCGCCTGGATCAGGGCACCTTGATTGCGGAACAGCGAAGGAGACTGATCGTCGGCAGCGAACACGGCGAAGTCCTGCCAGCCATCACCATCGAAGTCCCCGATGGCGAACCCCATCCGGTTGTCCGCGTAGTTGAAGTCGATGCCGATTCGGTCCGTCACATCGACGAGGTCGAACTGCTGGGCCCGGGCGGGAACGGCCGCAAGGGCGGCCAGGCTGAAGGTGATCGGCGGAAGGAGAGACAGGGCAGACTTCTTGAACATGGCGATCGGGGGAAGGGGCCAATGAGAAAGAGCGACGCAGACGCGCCCGTCATACGGTAGGTCACTTCCCAGAATCGCGCTATGTCGCCGTTCCGGGGAGCCGCAGCGGGCCGTAAGCGGCCTCTGCGGCGCGCAAACCGTGATTGGAGGTCCAGGGCGCCGCCACCCTCAGCACCGAACCGTAGTCCGCCGCCAGCGTGCACACCGGCCAGTCCGAGCCGAACATCACGCGCTCCTCGCGAAACGCCTCGAAGGTCTTCTCGATGAAAGGCTCGAGGTCACCCAGCTTCCAGCCGCTCCAATCGGCCTCCGTCACCATCCCGGAGAGCTTCACGGACACGTGGTCGAGCGCCGCGAAGCGCTTCATCTCCTCGCCCCAGGGCTCCAGTGCGCCGTCCTTGATGCGCGGCTTGCCGATGTGATCCAGCACGATCCTCTGGCCGTCGAGCGCCTCGCAGAAGCGAATCGCCTCCTCCGCCTGACGCTCGTAGATCAAGAGGTCGTAGGCGAGATCGAGGTCCGCCAGCTCACGCGCGCCCCGGCGGAACGGCTCGGCGTCCATGAAGCCATCGGGCTCGTCCTGGATGACGTGCCGGACGCCGACGAGGCGATCGCCACCCGGCAGCTCCCGGAGCCGCGCGATCTCGTCCGCCACGCCGCCCGCCGCCAGGTCGACCCAGCCCACGACGCCGACGATCCACGGATGGTCGGCGGCCAGGCCGAGCAGCCACTCCGTCTCCCGCGCGGTCTGGCACGCCTGGACCGCGATGGTCGCCTGGACGCCGTGGGCGTCGAGCAGCGGCCGCAGGTGCTCTGGCAAGAAGTCCCGTCTGAGCGCATCGAGACCCCCGTCCACGATCCATGGGTAGTCGGCGGCGTCGTAGGACCAGAAGTGCTGATGGGCGTCGACTTGCATGGGTGCATTGTGCGAACCCGCTGGAAGGCTGCGGCTGTTAGATTGCGCGACATGAGCACTTCGACCCCCGCGCGGGCCCTTCGCAAGGCCTCCACTCTCCTCACCCTGCCGCTTCTCGCCACGCTGCCCGTTCTACTCGGCGCATGCGGCAACGAGAGCGAGGCCGGAGCCGAGAAGGCGCTTCAGATCGCGGTGATTCCAAAGGGGACGACCCACGAGTACTGGAAGGCCGTACATGCAGGCGCGGAAGGTGCCGCGCAGGAGCTTGGCGTCCAGGTGGTCTGGAAGGGGCCGATCAAGGAAGACGATCGAGCGGCTCAGGTCCAGGTGGTCGAGGACTTCGTCGTGCGCGGCGTGGACGGGATCGTACTGATGCCCCTCGACAAGGTCGCGCTGGCGCCGCCGGCCGCCGAAGCCCACGGGCGCGGGATCCCCGTGGTCATCGCCGACAGCGACCTCGATTGGAAAGACCGCGTCTCCTTCGTCGCCACGGACAACCACCACGGAGGTGAGCTTGCGGGTGAGGCGCTCGCGGAGATGCTCGGCGGCGATGGCCGGGTGATCCTGCTCCGCTACCTCGAGGGTTCCGCGAGCACCGCCGAGCGGGAGCAGGGTTTCCTCGATGCCATCGCGAAGCATGACGGCATCGAGGTGATCTCCGCGAACCAGTACGCGGGCGCCTCCACCGAGAGCGCCTACAAGGCCTCCGAGGACCTGCTCCAGAGCTTCCCCAGCTTCGACGGCATCTTCTGTCCCAACGAATCGGCGGCCTTCGGCATGCTGCGGGCACTCCAGGACAGCGGGCGTACGAAGACCGCGAAGTTCATCGGCTTCGACGCCAGCGAAAAGCTTGTCGCCGCCCTGCGCGAAGGCGAGGTCGACGCGCTCGTCCTGCAGGACCCGGTGCGCATGGGCGACCTCGCCGTTCGCGCATGCGTCGACAGAATCCGCGGCAAGGCCGTCGAGCCACGCATCGATACCGGCGTCGTCGTGGTGAAGTCGAGCGAGATCGACAAACCCGAGGTGCAGGCGCTCCTGAGCCCCGACCTGTCGATCCTGAACCGTTGACGGAGCTGGCCATAGCTGGCGCGGTGCTCCGCCTGCGCATCGAAGGAGCGGAGAAGCGCTACGGCGGCGTGCGCGCGCTGGCAGGCGTCGACCTGTCGGTGCGCGCGGGCGAAATTCACGCGCTCCTCGGCGAGAACGGCGCGGGCAAGAGCACGCTGATGAAGGTGCTCGCGGGCGCGGTGCTCCCGGACGCCGGCAGCATGTGGCTCGACGGCGAGCCCTACGCGCCGCGCACGCCAGGGGAGGCACGGGCCGCGGGGATCGCGATGATCTACCAGGAGCTGAACCTCTGCAAGCACCTCTCGGTCCTGGAGAACGTGACCCTGGGCATGAAGGGCGCGCGCAGCGCGGCGATGCGCACGCGCCTCGTGGAGGTCCTGGAGCGACTGGGCGTCGAGTCCTTCGGCCCGCGCACGATCGTCGGAACGCTCGGGCCCGGCGATCGGCAGCTCGTCGAGATCGCGCGCGCCCTGATGTCGAACGCCAGGGTCATCATCTTCGACGAGCCGACGAGTTCGCTGTCGGCGCCTGATACCGCGCGACTCGTGGCGATCGTGCGCGACCTCGCCGAGCGCGGCGTGGCGATCATCTGGATCAGCCACTTCCTCGACGAGGTCAAGGAGGTGGCCGAGCGCTTCAGCGTCCTGCGCGACGGCCAGTCCGTCGCCGTCGGACGCGAGACGGTGCTCGCCACGACCGACCACATGGTCACGCTGATGGCGGGCCGTCCGGTCGAAGACATCTACCCGCGCTCCGAGCGCACGCCCGGCCCCACGCGCCTCCGCGTCGATCAGCTCAGCGGTGCGTCGCTCCCGAAGCACGCCAGCTTCGCCCTCGCGAGCGGCGAGGTCTTCGGTGTGTTCGGACTCGTCGGCTCGGGTCGAACCGAGATGCTGCGCGCGCTCTACGGGCTGGATCCCGCCGCGTCCGGCATCGCGCATCTCGACGGCCAGCCGATCAGCCCGTGGGCGCCAGGACGCTGGCTGAAGCACCATGTGGGGCTCTTGAGCGAGGATCGGGCCCACGAGGGGCTGGCGATCGACCTCTCGGTCGCGGACAACGTCGCGCTCTCCAGCGCCACGCGCGTCGCCACGCTCGGCGCCGTGCTCACCGAGAAGCATAAGGCCGAGGCCGCAGCCCCCTGGATCGGCGCGCTCGGCATCAAGACGAGCGGCCCCCACCAGGCCGTCTCGGCGCTCTCCGGCGGGAACCAGCAGAAGGTCGCGATCGCGCGGCTCCTGGCGGACGGCGCCGAGGTCCTGCTCCTCGACGAACCCACGCGCGGCATCGACGTCGGCGCGCGCGTCGACGTGTACGCGCTCCTCGATCGCCTCGCGTGCGAGGGCAAGACCATCCTCGTCGTGAGCAGCTACCTGCCGGAGCTCCTCGGTATCTGTGATCGGATGGCCGTCATGCACCGCGGCGAGCTCGGGCCTGCGCGCCCGATCGCTGACTGGACCGAAGAGGGCGCGATCGCGGAAGCGATGCAGGGTCCGGAAGGCCGAGAGGCCAGCAGATGACATCTCCCATGACCTCCCCCAGCCCGTCCGCGAGGCGCACGCGCCTCCAGCAATCCCTCGACACGTTCGGCCCGTTCATCGGACTGGCGATCGTGGTGATCCTGTTCTCGATCATCGCGCCCTCGGGATTCCTCTCGCTGTACAACGCGAAGACCGTCGCGACGCAAACCGTGATCGTCGGGCTCTCGGCCATCGGGATGGTGTTCGTGATCCGCTCGGGTGGCATCGACCTCTCGGTCGGTTCGACCATTGCACTCGCTTCGGTGGCGACCGCCCTCGGCATGCGCGCGGGATACGGCGAGATCCCATCGGCCCTGATCGGCGTCAGCGCGGGCGCCCTTGTCGGCCTCGTGAACGGCGGGCTCATCACGCGCCTCTCCCTGCCGCCCTTCATCGTCACGCTGGGCACCCTCGGCGCCGCCCGCGGCGTGGCCAAATGGCTGGGCGACGAGCAGAAGGTCGATGCGCCGAGCGGCTGGCTCCAGGACGCGATGTCGAAGAGCGCGGACACGTCGGTCCTGGGCCTCGCGCCTGGCGTCTGGCTCATGATCGCGTGCGCGGGCGCCGCGGCGATCCTCCTGCGCGTGACCGTGTTCGGTACGTGGACGACGGCCATCGGCTCGAACGAACCCACGGCGCGCCTCTGCGGCGTGCCGGTGGCACGGATGAAGCTCGCGATCTACGTCCTCTGCGGCGCGGCTGCGGGCCTCGCGGGCGTCCTTCAGTTCGGCCGCCTGACGGTCGGGGACCCGACGACGGCGATGGGCAAGGAACTCGACGTGATCGCGGCCGTGGTGATCGGCGGCGCGTCCCTCTCGGGCGGCACCGGCACCATCCTGGGCGCGATGATCGGAGCCTTCCTGATGGCGACCCTGGCGAACGGCTGCAACCTGACCGGGATCCCGAACTACGTCCAGGAGATCCTGATCGGAGCGATCATCGTGGGCGCGGTGGCGCTGGACGGCTGGAGAGCGCGGGCGCGAGCGGCGGCGTGACCGTTTTCACCGTTCCGTGATTTTCACGCTCGTTGAAAGAGCGCCCGCGCGTGAAAAACAAGCATCCGGGGTGCAACGCTTCGCTCTCTTCAGCGCACATGCGCGCGCCACCCCGGGGGGATCGGGTCGACGTCCACCACGAGCTTCTCCTCGTCCGCGCCCTGGTGGTCGATGGAGCCCAGGACCACGCCGACGTCCGGACCGAACGACACCACGGACCAGGTTCCTCGCGGGAGGTAGGGCACCTTCAGATGGCCACCGCTCGTGATCGTGGCCCAGACGCCGTGGAGGTATTCGTCCATGCGGTGGGGCGTTGGGGCACCGACAGGCTGGAGGCAGACGTCCAGCGCCAGGTCGAGGGACCGTTCCCGGGAATCGACGCAGCGCAGGTTCGCCGGCTGGGTTTCTCTCCAGGAATCGTGAACCAGGAGATCGTCGCCGGCTCGGAGGATGAGATCGGACGCGATCACCCGTCCGTAGTCGCCGTGGTGGAAGCGGACAAGCGCGCCCGTGGCCGTCAGCGAGGTCCGAGGGAACGGGATCGAGCTGATCTCCCAGCGCCCTGCGCGATCGAGGCGCGCCTGGGGTCGGATGAGCCCCGACCGCTCATCGAAGACGTTCTCCGGCGGGACGGACTGGATGTCAAGAGCGGATCCGTCGGCGGTGAGGTCGTCCACGAACTCCCAGGCGGGAGCGGCAGCGCGACCGTTCCATAGGAACAGCGTGATTCTCGGAAACGGCACGCTCGGCTCCGGCGCTTCGACCGCATGGGACAGCTGCCCATGAAGGCGCGCGTGCTGGACGAGACGCACATGGAGAGTCTCCCCTTCTCGCGACGGCCCTGGCTCCGACCGCGGGCTGTAGCCAGGCGCGGTCACCTCGTAGGTGTAGCCGTCGGCCCAGGGCATTTCGGCCATACCCCCGGCGTCGGTTCGAGTCGGTCGCCCTACCACCAGGTTGCCGCCGGAGACCTCCCGGAGCGCCGAGACTCTTGCCCCGACGATCGGTACGCCGTGCGGGATCGACTTCGCAAGAACCGTGATGCGCTCGGCGGGAACCTCCGGATGAAGCTCCAGTCGGATGCGCACTTCCGTCCCTGCCTCCCCCATCACCACCGTTCGCCGAGCCACGCGGGCGGGGCCCTCTTCGCCGTTCTCTCCGGCACTCACCTCGACCCGCGCGGAGAGGCCAGCCGGCACCTCGAAGCGAACGATGCCGGCGCGATCGGTCACGGATTCCATCTGCGCCTCGGACTCCGCCGGCGACGAGTCCGAGAGACCGACGTCCACCGAGACTCTTCGATTCGGCACGGCGAACTTCCTGGCGGTCACCTGTACAACCAGGGTCGCCGCTGGAACGAGTTCGGAGCGATGGCCTGCGGCCTGGGCCTCCGCTGAGCTCACGCTGGAGGAACTCGGCGCCGCCATCGAGGCAGCGCTCGGGCGCGACGAGTGGGTCGCCACATCGTCTGGGCCTCGGACCGGTAGCAGCGGCGCGGCGAGCGATGGATCCGAGGTCCAGGACGAGATCCACAGCGCGCTACCGACCGCGACGAGCAGGCAGCCGAAGAAGAAGGCGATCAGCCACGCCCGTCTCTGTCCGTCTGATGGCGGATGCCTGGTTTTGGTATGGGCCATGATCGAGCGGCGAGCAGGCCGCCGTTTCTATCTTGCATCACCTGGCGAAATGGGACCGATGAATCCGGAGTCGGTTCATGGCTCTGCCCACCGGCCAGCTTCCCTTATCCAGGGCCCACCCCGTCGACTACCATTCCGTGATGGGCAACAGCAGCACCTGGCGCTATCCCCGCGCCAACCCCAAGGAGCGCAGCGGTGCACTCGTGGCTGGACTTTCTCTGGTGACCTTCGGCATCTATCTGGCCTACTGGGTGTACCGATTGCACGCGGAGACGCCCTCGAGGGTCGGCAAGGACCCCGCGACTCCGCTGCCCGTGATCCTCCCCTTCGCCGTGGCAGGAGTGAGTCTGGTTCCGATCGTCGCGTCGGGCGTATTCGGGTCTGGAGACGTCCAGCTGTGGCTCTTCTGGGGCGGCATGGCGATCAACTTCGCGGCGCACGTGCTCTATTTGATGCTCAGCTGGAAGCTGTCCGACCGTCTCGCCGAGGTGGCCGCGGCCGATCGTCTTCGCGTGCCGATTCTCAGCAGCGGCAAGCAGAACCTCGTCCTCGGCATGACCTCCATCGCCCTGGAGAACATCGGCATGAAGAGCTTGTCCTTGCTTTCGATCGAGACTCCCTCCTGGTTCGAGCAGGTGGACATGGTCTTGCTCATCCTCGGCATCAGCGGCCTCTGGAACTGGGGCCGCCAGTGCCTCGTCGTGGCGAACTCGTTCGCCGCGAACGAGGAGCGCGTCTACTCGGCCCTCGGGTTGGATGAGTGACCCATCACCCGTCGAGCGCTCTGCACGAGGTGCTCATCGATTCGGTAGCCGAACTCGTCGACGATTTCGAGGCCGCGATAGGGATGCGTCGAAGGGCGAGGCCAGACCATCCGCGCCCTCGCCCACGGTTCTTCCCAACCCGGTGCCGATCCGACGACGACTTCGAGCGCTTGCCCTTCGTCATGGGCACGCTGCACGATGCCGTATAGACGCTCCTGCTCCTCCTCCCGCTGAATCCACGGAACCGGGAGCCCCTCGTCGAGGAATCCCCACTTCAAACGCACAGCGCCCTGGAGTCTTCCGTACCGGTAGAACGCGTAGAGCGCTTTCGCGTCCGACTCCAGCCGTCGACGCAGCGAGGTCGTTGCACCGGAGGCGAGGTAACCCCGGAGCTTCTTGGGATCGCCCAGCGGGCTCGAGATCCCGCAGGAACTCTGGATCAGCATCTTCGTCGTGATCTTGAGCGTCCGGCCCTGCTTGTTGAGGCGCATGCTCTTCTGCGTTTGACCGAGGTCCGTGAGCCGGCGATCTTCGGGATCGAAGCCGAGGTCTCGGAGCTGGCGGCGAATGTCCAAACCGATAAGAACATCGAACTCGGTCAGCATCCCGGGAACCCGGTCGAGGTCGTCCTCCAAGAGCGTGGTCAGTTCGCGCTTGCCCACGTCGAGCAGCACGACGGCCCGGGGCGCGTCGGGCGGAAAGGCGTGCACGATCACGCGTCGCAGGCGCGCAAGCTCCTCCCCCTTGGCGACCATTTGGCGCTCCAGCGCTTCCCGCTGAGCGGCCATCACGACGGGGTCAGGCCGAGACCCCGCCTGGCGCCGGACCACCACGAGTCTCTCGCGCACCGCTTTGCGCGCGGAAGCCAGCGCCGCATGGGCCGGGTCCATCACCCAGCGTCCATCGCTATCCGCGGCGATGGGCGCTCCGCTTCGCCAGTACTGGGCCGACTCGGCCTTCAGGTGGTGACGCTGGCAATGTGTATCGGCGAACGCGATGACTTCTTCGGGGCTCCGTGGCCCGCCAAGGGCATCCAGAATCGCCAGCGCGATCCTCTGGTTCGACCATGCCCCCCCCATGTAAGCGTCTCTCCAGGCCTCCTCGAGTTCGGCGACGGTCAAGGGCTCGTCGGGCCCACGAATCGGCTCCGGCTCGCTCCGGACCAGCGACATCTTCGGAACTTTCGCGGGACGAAGGCCGAGACGAAAGGCCCAAAGATCCAGCTCGTCGTCGTGGGGATCGAGGAGATAGAGGTCGCCGTCGCGATAGACCGGTGGGCGCGCGGGCCTGCAGCGCTTGAGACCCATCAGCGCTCGCTCGGGGGAGGCGAAACCCGCCTTTACGAGGCGGTCCGCCACCTCTTGAAGGGTCATCCCCTCTCCCTTCTCGAGCAGGGAGACGATCAGCATCGAGTAGGCGCTGGCGTCTCTGTGGTCCTTCACCTCTTCGAGCCTGGGCACCTTGATGCCAAGCACGTGGCAGTATGGGTTCGTCATGGTGTCCTGGGGCTCATCGCGCCGTCGATCGTGGATTCCCTGCGCTCTTCGCAGCTCTCGGGGCGGAGAGGCTACACGGAATGTCGCCTCTGCTCCCACCAGGTGCCCCGTGACGGTTGGCGGCAGCTCCTTTTCGGGACCCGCGGCACAGAATCGGGGTTTCACGTTCGCCGGAGCTCTGAGTGTCCGATATACACCATTGGGCGAGGCGCGCTTTGCGCCGCCCGGCCGAGGAGATCGACATGAAACAGAGCCAGCCCGCAGGACACCAGCCAGAAGGCGGCCTCTCCGAGGCGCTCCTGACCGACCTTTACCAGCTCACCATGGCCCGGGGACACTGGAAGGCTGGGCGCCTCGACGCCGAGGGTAGCTTCCTGCTCTCCTTCCGGCGCGCCCCTTTCGGGGGCACCTGGGCGCTCGCTTCGGGGGTGGCCGAGGCCATCGAGACCCTCGCCAGCCTGCGCTTCTCGGAGGCGGACCTGGACGCCCTCGCGGCGCTCCCGGGGCCCGGTGGCAGCTCGCTCTTCGAAGCGGAGTTCCTCGACGTGCTGCGCCGGATGGAGGGCTTCGACCTCGACGTCGACGCGGTCGCCGACGGCACCGTGTGCCTCCCCGGCGTCCCCATGGTGCGGGTCACCGGGCCCCTCTGGCAGGCGCAGCTCGTGGAGACCTTCCTGCTCAACCGCATCGGGTTCGAGACCCTGGTGGCGACCAAGGCGGCGCGGATCGTTCGCGCCGCGGCGGACGCGGCGGTGCTGGAGTTCGGCGCACGCCGCGCCCAGGGACCCGACGCCTCGATCCGGTCGGCGCGCGCCTCCTGGGTCGGAGGTGTGGCCGGCACCTCGAACGTTCTCGCGGGAGCGCGGCTCGGCATCCCGGTGAAGGGCACCCATGCGCACAGCTGGGTTCAGTCCTTCGCCGGATCCGGCGACGCGCACGAGACCGAACGTCAAGCGTTCGAAGCGTTCGCGGAGTCGATGCCCGACGGCTGCGTGCTCTTGGTCGACACCTACGACACCCGCGCTGGCATCGAGAACGCGATCGAGGTTGCGCGCGGACTTCGGGCCCGCGGGCACGGGCTGAGCGGCATTCGACTCGACTCGGGCGATCTCGTCGAGCTCAGCGTTCACGCGCGGAAGGCGCTGTCGGGCGCGGGCTTCCCCGACGTCAAGATCGTCGCCTCCGACGACCTCGACGAGCGCAAGATCATGGAGCTGCGGGCACGCGGCGCCGAGATCGACGTCTACGGCGTCGGCACCCGCCTCGTCACCGGCGGCGAGCAGGCCGCGCTGGGCGTCGTCTACAAGCTGTCCGCGGTTCGCGAGAACGCCGATGAGCCGTGGCGACCGGTGATGAAGCTCTCCTCGACCGTGGCCAAGCGGTCGCTGCCGGGACACGTCGAGGTCCAGCGCGTCGTTCGCGATGGAATGCTGGTGGGCGACTTCCTCTCCGCGGCGACCGACGACCTCAGCCAGATCCAAGGCGACCGTGAGCACCTCCTGCGCCCCGCCGTGCGCAGCGGCGACATCGCTCCGGACTATCCCCTGGACCTGAAGAGCGCGCGTGAACGCGCTCGCGCCGAGCTGGCCCGCTTGCCCGAAGGCGCGTTCGACCTGGACGCGCCGGAAGAGATTCCCGTCGAGCTATCCTCGGAACTGAGCCTGTTGCAGGCCCAACTCATCGAACGTGCCACTCCCGCGGCCGCGCCCATTCATCAGCGATGAGCTACTCCTACGAATACCCACGCCCGTCCGTAACCGTCGACGCCGTCGTCTTCGGCTACGACGCAGGCGAGCTGCGCGTGCTCCTCATCGAGCGCGGCGAGGAGCCGTTCCGTGGAGCGTGGGCGCTGCCCGGCGGTTTCGTCGGCCTGGACGAGGACCTCGACGCGGCGGCGCGGCGCGAACTCCGTGAGGAGACCGGGATCGAACCGGTCTTGCTCGAGCAGCTCCGCGCCTTCGGCACCCGCGGCCGCGACCCCCGCGGGCACACCGTCACCGTGGCGTTCGTCGCCCTCGTGAAGCTCGGGGATCACTCCGTCCAGGCAGCGACCGACGCCGCCGATGCGCGCTGGTTCCCGGCCAACGACCCGCCAGCCCTCGCCTTCGACCACGCCGCGATCCTGCAGTGTGCCCGCGCGCACATGATCGAAGCGGTGCGCACCCGCCCCGTCGGCTTCGATCTTCTCCCCGCGCAGTTCTCCCAGACGGACCTCCAGAAGCTCGTCGAGTCGGTCCTCGGCGAGGAGCTCGACAAGCGCAACTTCCGGAAGAAACTCCACGCCCTCGGCCTGCTTCTTCCCACCGGTGAATACGAGACGGGCGTGCCGCGCCGCGCCGCCCAGCTCTACCGCTTCGATGCGGCGCGCTACGCCAGCCTCCTGAAGGAGGGCTTCCAGTTCCGGCTTTGAATCCCATGAAGAACCGCGCCCTGATTCTCGTCGACCTGCAGAACGACTTCATGCCCGGCGGCTCGCTCGCGGTCGCCGATGGCGACTCGACGGTCGCCGTCGCCAACGGCCTCATGGCGAACTACGACCTCGTCGTGGCGACCCAGGACTGGCACCCGTCGAACCACGGGAGCTTCGCCGCGAACCATCCGGGACTGAACCCCGGGGAAGTGATCGAGCTGGGTGGGCTCACCCAGGTGCTGTGGCCCGTGCACTGCGTCCAGGGCACACCCGGCGCGTCGTTCCACTCGGGCCTCGACGTCGGCGGGATCCACGCTGTCGTGCGCAAAGGAGAAGACCCCGGGGTCGACAGCTACAGCGGATTCTTCGACAACGGCGGCGAGCGCTCGACCGGGCTCTCCGCGCTCCTTCGGGAGCGCGGTATCACCGCCGTCGACGTGATGGGCCTCGCGACCGACTACTGCGTGCGCTTCACGGCGCTCGATGCGAAGCGAGAAGGCTTCCAGGTTCGGCTCCTTCGCTCTGGCTGCCGCGGCGTCGAACTCAGCCCCGGTGACATCGACGCCGCGCTCGCGGAAATGAGCGCGGCGGGTGTCGTCCTCGTGGACTGACGGGCCGTGACGATCAGGCCGCGCTGCGCGGCACCACGCCGTTCGCTTCTTCCTCGTCCCAGCGCTGCTCCAGCTCCGCGGCCAGCTCCAGGTACTGCTGCGCTGGCACGCTCTCGGGATCCGAGATGACCACCGGTAGACCCTGGGCCAGCGAATACCCGACGACCGAGTCGTAGGGCACCGCCTGGGGCATCATGCGGCTTCCGAAACGGTTGCGAAGGCCGTTCTCCCAGCGGCCGCCGAGGGGTTCGCCCTGGGGCAGCGTCAGGATGATGCCGCGCAGGTTCGGGCCAAGATCGAGGTTGTCGAGTCGGCGCAGGTCGTGCAGGAAGCTCGGCAGCGTCCGGTAAGACAGCGGCTCGGCGCGGATGACCAGGAGCAGCTCGTCCGCCGAGCACAGAAGATCCCGGGAACGCGGTCCCGTGTAAGGCGACGAGTCTACGAGGATCAGGTCGTAGGGATCCTCGAACTCCTGCTCGCCGAGCTGCTGGATCCAGCCACCGATCCGGACATCGGAGCGGAAGTCCGTCGGGCTGCAGGGCAGCACGTCGAGGCCCGGCTCCACGTCGCGTAGGATCGCATCTGCGTTGCCTGCCGCCGCGCGCTCCAACCCGCAGAAGTCCGGGACTTCGAGGTGGAGGGACGCGGCCACGCTGCTGACCGGATCGGTGTCGACCACGAGCACGTGCTTGCCACGCTCGGAAAAGGCGGCGCCGAGATTAATGGTGGTCGTCGTTTTTCCGACGCCGCCTTTCTGGCTGCCGATCATGACCGTCCGCGTGTTCACGGGGCGGCCAGCTATGTCTGGACTGTTGTTCACGATGATGTGTGTGTCAGTGTATTCGTTGATCGGCGAGGTCAAAGGCCCAGGCGTTCTGCCACGTCGGCGTAGCCTGGATCGATGGTGTAGAGACGCTCGAAGTCGCGGCGCGCTGCGGCCTCGTCTCCCTGGGCTTCCGCGGCGACGGCGCCCTCGTAGAGCACGACCGCGTTCAGGGCCTTGTCGTGGCCCTTGCCATTCTCCGCCGCAACAGAGAGGGCGTCGCGGGCCGCCGAAGCAAGACCGAGCGCGGCAAGACTGCGCGCCTTGTGAACGAGAAGCGCACGCTCGAGCGCACCATTGCCTTCGATATCGGTCGTCATGCGGTTCACGAGCTGATGCGCCGCCTTGGTCCCTTCGGCCATGGCGATCTCCGCTCGCAACAGCTTGACCGCCAAGTCCTCGGGCTCGAACTCCACGAGTTCGTCGGCGGCTGCGCTGGCTCCTTCGATGTCGCCGTCCATGAAGAGCGCGATCACCTGGCCCAGCTTGGCCCCCGCGGCGTTGGGACCGAACTGGACGCTCAGGCCGTTGCCGAAGTGCACGCCCGCCACGAGCTGGACGCCGAGTCGCGTGGTGGTGGATCCCAGCTTGCGCTCCTGCGCGAGTGCTTCGCCGAACGCCTCGGCGGCGTCGTCGTAGCTCTTGCCAAAGAGCTCCAAGACACCTGCGAGGAAGCGGCCGTCCGCGGAGTCGTCGCACTCATCGAGGGCGTCGACGGCGGACCGCTTGCAGAGTTCCTTGCAAGCGGCCGCGAAGCCCTCGGCCTCTGCGGGGAAGAAACCCGGCTCGGTCGTACCGCGCGGGTGGACGCCCGCAGGACGTTTGGCATCCGGCTTGCCCGCCCTCGTGAACGAGAGAAGCAGTCCCGATCGCGCGACGCCCGCGGCCACCTTCTCGGTCAGCTGCCCGTCGAGGAACGACTGGTCCGGCACGAGACCGAACCCCGTACCGTCTTCCACGACCTGGGCGAAGAAGGTCATGCCACGGGAACCGAAGAGCCCCCACTCATCGCACGTGACGCTCTTGTTCTTGAACGTCAATCGCTTCGCCACGCCGCGGAACTGCGGCGCTTCGACGGTGGGAGCCGTCGTCCGAGGCGCTGGCGTACTGGAGTTCGTGCGACCGTCGTCTGCCCGCCGGCCGACCTGGGGTGTCCGACGCTGGCGGCCCTTGGCCTGGGGCGGTGCCGGCGCTTCGCTCAAATCTTCCTCGCTCGGCTTCGTGCGCTCGAGCCCGGCCCCCTCCTCGATATAGTTCGCGAACTCGAAGTAGGCTCGGCGTCCCGGTCCCGCTGGCAACGGCGTACCTGGGTGAAGGCCCCAGTTTGCGAGCTCGGATTGCAGCGGGATCGGCGGCTCGATGCAGAGGTCGCCGACCTCGCGACGCAGGTCGCCGATCATCTCCTCCTGGAGCGGGTCGTTCTGGTCGAACACGGAGACGCAGAGCCCCAGGAACTCGAGGTCCGGGTTCTTCGTCTGCGCTTCCTCGAGCGCGGCCGTGGCGCCCGGGATCGTCCTGAACGCGAGCGGGTCCGGAAGCGTGGTCAACACCGCGCCGTGGGACTGTCCGACCATCTCCATGCCCGCGGTCTCCAGGATCGGAGGCGCGTCCACGATGACGAAGTCGGCGCCGAGAAGCTCGTCGAGGTCGATCTGACCCCGGCCGAGCCTGACGTTGGGCCACACCTCGGTGCCGGGCTGCGCGCCCGCCAGAAGGTGGAGCGTGGGCGTGGGGTTCATGTCGTAGAGAACACACTTGCGTCCGAGGCGGCCGAGGGCCCATGCCAGCCCGAGGGTCGCGGTCGTTCTGCCGGTGCCGCCCTTGTGGCTGGCCATGGCGAGGACGTAGGGCGTTCCAGGCTCGCGCCGGGTGCGCGTGGCCGTGGACCCGGCGGTGGTGGACTCGAGGTCGGTCCCGTGATCTGCGCCCGCCGCGTCTTCGCTCGACGGGACCGCTCCCGCTTCTGCCGGCTGGACGGAGAGCGTGACCAGCTCCGAGGCAATGGTCATCGCGAAGCCCATTCCGACGGACTCGACGCTCGTCAGGAACTCGCCGGAAGGAGGCGCTCCCGTTCCGTTCTCCAGCCAGCTCGACGCGCCCCCTTCGGCCACGATCGGTGTGACCGTCACGGAATCGCCGAGGAGCGCGCGGACTGCCGTCACGAAGCTGGAATCTTCGGCACCGCCGAGCACGGTCACGCCCAGGAGGCGCTGATCCAGCCCGCTGGCCTGCGCGTCGCTGATCGAAGCCAACGCGTTCTGCAGCGCAGGGAGGTGCTCTTCGCCCTCCGGCACGACGAGCAGAACGCCGTCGACCTGAGCGAACACGCTTTGCGCCGCAGCCGTATCCGCCTGGGGAGCATGCAGGACGACGCAGTCGGCGCGCCGCTCCCTGGCCTCGCCCTTGCGACCGCTGCCCATCAGGACATTCGACCAGTATTCCCCTTCGTTCGTCCCGTCGCCGTAGCGCGAGAGTTCGACTTCCGGATCTGCGTTGAGCACGAGCACGCGCTGGCCGCTGGACGAGAGACTTTGTGCCACAGCCAGCGTCATCGCGCCGGACTTCGATGCGCTACCGACCCCCGAAACACAGATGGCGAAGGCGGGATCGCTCGTCTGCACCTCTGGCTCGACGACCACCGTGACGGTCTGCTGCGCAGCACCCTCGCTGCCCGAGCCGCCGTCGGACGGGCCCAGCGGAACGAAGTCACCGTCGCCGAAAGCGAAGACGCCGTCGATCTCGCTCTCCATCGCCGCGGACGGCGCGACGATCGGAGTGGCGTCGATCGTGTCGACGAGTTCTTCCACGGACGACGTCGCCTCGTCGAGTGCACCTTCGAGCGACGACTCTTCGGCGAGCGCCGCATCGCCCTCGACCACCTCCACGGGCTCGAGGTCATCCATCGAGATGACCCTGAAGATCTCTTCGTGAACTCGCGGCGCCTTCTCCTGGGCGCGGAATGGCGGCAGGGCCTCCAGCTCGCTCGCGATCTGCAGGAACACTCCCTGGCAGTCTTGGGGCAGGTCTTCACCCGCGAGAAAGTTCCAGTCGACGATGCCAGACATCACCGGCACTGGCGCGGAGACGAACAGACCCTCGAACTTTTCGTGGAACGAGGCCAGCGCGATCCGATGGGTTTCGTTCCGCAGCTCGAAGGCTATCGGGAGGATGGACGTGAGGGGCGGCACGTCGTCACGCATCATCCGTGAGAGCTCCGAAAGGCAGCGCATGGCCGACCTCTGCGAGTGCGGCGTCGTGGGCAGTGCTAGCGCGAGGCCATCGCAGCCAATCAGCACCTTGTGCGAGGCCAGCCGCGACAGCGGCGGACAGTCCACCAGCACGACCTGCGGGCCGACGGCGAAATCCGCTTCGTCGTCGCCGGTGGCGAGCCAGACGTTCTCGGACACACTCACGAGCTCCGTGGGCATGTGTTCGCCCGTGGTCACGAGCAGGACCCGAAGGCCTAGCTTGCCCCAGGTCCAGGCGAGGGCTTGGGCCGTCGTGGTCGCGCCGGACTCGAGCTTGAGACTCGCGATGGCGAGCTTGGGGATGTGCGTACTCATGGAATCAGTCCCAGTCGAAGTCGTTGAAAGCGGAACGAACGGAGTCCGGGCTCTCCTGGGGAGAGTGGTCGTCCCGGGCTGGCATGCGTGGAGCGGTCGCGCCGTCGCGCCATGGGTCTTGCTGCTCGGTCTCCTGTGCGGGGGCACCGGCGCGCAAGAGCGACGGTTGCTTCATGGGGTCCTCGGAGGCATCGAGCGGGTCCGCGCCGAACACGTCCCAGTCCATGGAATCGAGCGTGATCGAAGCGGACAGCTCATCCGACTCCTCGGGTCGCTTCCAGAACGCCAGCGCACCCGCAAGCTTCGTGAAGAATCCGGGCCCCTTGTGGCGGCGGACCTCGGGCCCGCCCTTGATCGCCGTGGCGTGGACGGGCGCGGGAGGCGCTGCCTGACCGAGCGGACGAACGGTTCCCGTGCAGGACTTGCAGGCATAGGTGCGCTCGACGGAGGGGACGCGGTACTTCTTGGAGCACCCGTCACAGATGGCGAAGATGTCAGTCATACGATGGGATTCGGGTCAAGTGTTGGCTTCGAGGTCCCGAGCAGCAGCGTGCCCTCTCGCTCGACGCAGGCGAGGAGAGAGCCGGATGTCTGCAGGGCCTGGAGCACTCGATCGTCCGGATCGAGCGCAAAGTGCGTGGGGGTCGGACGGTCGTCCTCCAGAAGAACTCCACTGCGGAGCACAGTCAGGGAACGGCCCGCCCGCGAGTGCGCCCTCAACGCGACGCTCTGCGAACGGGGCATCGGGGATATGCGTCCGCTGCCGAGGGCGAGAGCCAGTGATCGCATCCGGTCACCGGCCACGACGTCGAGGTGAAGCGTGGTGGTGTCGGCGGCCGCCATGTGCCAGACGATGCCCGGCAGCTGGAACTCGGCGACCCGCTTGCCCGCGCCCTCGAAGATGCGAATCGAAGGCTCGAGGGATCCCGAGGCGATCGCCAGCCGATCTCCTCCGAGGGCGACGATGCGCGCCATGGCGCCATGGGATTCGATGCCCACGCTCCAGAGCTGTGCGCCGCACTCCGCGTGCGCCGTCGCCCGGCGAACATCGAGTACCAGGAGCGCGGAATCGCGCCCGGCGTCCGTGATCTCCGTGAGCGACAGAGTGGGCTCCATCAGCTCGACGATCCGCTCCCAACCTCGGGCGAGGCCAGGATCGAGCGACCGGTAAAGCGCGTTATCCGCAGCGACCCACACCACGCCGCTCCTCGACTCGAGGAAGGCATCGACCTGACGAAACGGAACAGGCACGGCGGCTCCATCCGAGTAGCGGGTGATGCCTCCGCGGCCGACGACGAAGCCTGGCTCGCCGTCCTTGCCAGGTAGCACGCCGAGGCTTGCGGGCGGCAGGGGCTTCCAAACGACAGGCATCGGCGCGACCCCGATCGAGACAGGGCACGCCTCCGCCAGCGAGATCAGTCGCTGGGCGTCGTCGAGGCGCCATTGCTCATCCGGCTCCAGCAGCAGGCCGAGCAGCTCGGGCCACGGGGCGGGCAGCGCGGCATCGAAGGCCGGAAGGCCGAGACGCTGGGCCCGCACGACCTCCGCCGCTCCGCCTTCGAACGGCAGGCTCCCGTGCAGCAGCTCGTAGGCGAGAACGCCCAGGGAGTAGAGGTCGGAGGCACAGTTGAGTTCCCCGCGGAAGCGCTCGGGTGCCATGTACGCCGGCGTTCCGCTCAGCGCGTTCGGCCCGGAGGCGGCTCGCATGGCGCTCGCTCGTGCGAGCCCGAAGTCCGCCAGCTTGACGCCCCCTTCGGACGATCGATGGGGTGGACCGGCCAGGAACTCGCGGCTGAAGAGAACGTTCTCCGGCTTGATGTCGGCATGGACGTGTCCAGCGCGATGCAGCGCCTCGAGGCCCCGGGCGACGTCGAGGATGACCTCGACGGCTCGCTCCGTGGACCAGCCCTGTCCGCTCTGCCGGGCGCCCCGCATCGCGTCGCGAAGGCTCCCTCCCGCACAGTGCTCCAGGATCAGGTAGCCCGTTCCATCCGGCGCCTGCTCCAAATCGAGAAGCCGCACGATCGCATCGTTGTCCAGCCGAAGCAAGGTGTGAAGCTCGCGGGAGAACTGACTCGTGCGACCCTCGACGGGCGAGATCCGCTTGATCGCCACGGACTCTCCGGTCTCCCGGGACACCGCCCGGTAGACCGCCTGGTTCAGACTCTCCGACAGTCGCTCCACGATCTCGTAGCGATCGCCCAGGTGGGCCGAGACCCGTTGCAGCGCGATGGCGTCGGCGCCGCCCTGCCCTGGTGCCTGGTCTTTCGTGGTCGTGGAGGTCATGTTCGTGAAGAGTCCTGGTGGACGAACTCGGTCAGGCCGCCTTCGCCCGCGAGAGCTCAGCGATCACTTCACAGTGGCCGCCGCCCGCATCGAGAACGCCCATGACGTCATCGATTCGCTGCCGCGTCGTGATCACGAACGTCGAGCTCGGCCGCTGCGCCGGCTCGCCGCGAAGATCGTCCGCCGCCGGTGCCGAGGTCTGCAGACAGTCGAGTCGCGTTTCGGCGAAGTAGGAGAAGACGCCGCCGAGAAAGCCCGCCAGCAGACTGTCCGAGCACGCGCCGCGCCCCTTCACCACGGAGGAGTAGATAGGGTTCTTGACCGTCGCTGCGAGCACGCCGTGCTCGTGCTGGCTATAGTCCATCTCCAAGTGCCCCCAGCCGTCGTGGCTGAGCGCCTCGTGCACGAGCGCCGTGAACTTGGCCATCGCGAACTGCCTGGAGTTCGAGCCGTAGTAGCGCGACAGGTCCTCGTCGAGGTGGCGGGCGTGGATGTCTCCGTACTCCCAGCCGCACGTATAGAGGACCTCGTCGGTCGCCTCACCGCATTCGATCTCGATTCCCTCCAGGAAGCCCGACAGGAACGTCTCCGTCAGCGCCACGTAGCGGCGGCCATAGCGGTTCTTGAGGATGCCCGTCGCGAAGGAGACATTGAATGCGTGCGGCTCGGCAAAAAAGTTGCCGCCACGGTGTATTTCGGTGACCATGATGCTCTTGGGTTCGAGGAAAGGCGCCCTGGGGCTCAAACGCGCGGCGTCGCGGGCTCGGGGAAGTCGCTCAGGACCTCGATCACGCGGTCGAAGTATGGCGTCAGCGCCTTCGCTGCATCCATCGAGAGGCGCTCCAGGAACGACTGCTTCAGGAACGTGTACGAGTCGCGGATGAACGTCGGCGTGAAGCCAAAGGACGACTGAATCGTGCGGAACCAGAACAGCAGGCGCTCGTCGAGGTAGCTCATGTCGTTGAGCACCATCGACTGCGTGATCACGCGCACCGTCAGGGCTCCGTCGCGCTCTCCTTTCTCGCGGGCTTGCTCGTGAAACTTGTCCACCCGCGGATACTTCTTCTGCACTCGATCCATGAAGTCACGCACGGCCGCGGTCTCGACCTTTTCGACCTCGCTCGCGATCGCGAGGCGGGACGGGATCGACGCGGCGTAGCTGGAGATCGAACGGCACTCCTCGGTGGTGAGGTAGCGGTTCTCGCTTTCGTAGACGAGCTTGAGGATCGGTGAGTTCATGGTGTCTTCGGGCCGATGTCGGCGGTTTCGGTTGGTTTTTGGAGTCGTTTCGAGAGAGGGTAGCGCGGATCGCTCACCACTCGATCGTGGGGGACGTCTGCCTGGCGGGTTGCGGCGTGGGCCTGCTCGACGGGTTCCGTCGGGGCTGCGCCTTCCCAGACCAGTTCACGGCCGGAAGGAAGTCCGAGACGGCGAGGGAACCCACGATGACTCCCGTCGAGGGAGCGGCCGGGGCCGAACCGGAGCGCACGGACGCACGCTCCACCGCCTGAGGCGCGGGGGTGACCGTCCTGTTCGTTCGCATGTTCCGGCCCTTCCCCGACCAGTCGATGCCGCGAAGGAACGACTGTACTGGGACGGAACCGACGATCAGCGGCCCGGACGACGCACCGGCGTCCCGCGGGAGTTCTGCCGCGGCAAGAGGCTCTGAAGCGACCTGCGCGTCCGCCTCGGGCTGTTCCGTGCTCGCGCCATGGCGCGTGCTCAGCGTCTGGATGAGCGCCGCCAGCTTGGACTGATCGGTCAGCAGGCTGAGGACGTTCTCCACGGCCCCCGCGTCGAAGTCTCCGTGCCCGTTCCCAGCGAGCAGAGCCTGGAGTGCGGCCTCTTCGGGCAACGATCCGAGGAGGTCGCCCGTCTCTTCATCGCGGCACGGCTCGGAGTAGGTCTGGCCCAGGACGGACGCGATCTCTCGCCCTTCCGGAAGGTCGTCCAAGAAGTCGTCTTCGAACTCTCCGAGGTCCTCATCATCGAAGAACGCCTCTGCGTCCGATGCGGTCGCCCGCCGGGCCGACACACCGAGCAGCGTCTCCATGTCCATCGACTCGGGAAGCTCGTCGAGGAATTCGTCAAGGTCGCCGAGGTCGTTGCGGTCGTTCAGGTTCTCCTCAGACATCCTTGACCTTCCGCTGGATGTCCTTGGACGTGGCGCCCTCGTTCCTCCAGAACGCGGCGGCATCGACGCGCTTGGGACTCGCGATCAGGAACCGGCAGAAGTCGTCGCCCATGCCGTAGCACTGGATCTCGATGGAGCCAAGGTCGCGCTTCGCCAGTCCGGCGAACGTCGCGCCGAAGAGGCCGGCGTAGAAATGGCAGGCCACCTTGCCGATGTCCCCGAGCGATTTCGCGACCGCCGACTCGTAAAGGTCCACGAAAATGAGGCCCTGCTTGCCCTGGGTGAAGTCGTAGCGCCAGGTGCCCCAGCCCCCCATCGTGTACGGCCACCACCAGCTTTCGAGCACAAAGCCGATGCCCATCTTGCTGAAGTCGCACTCGAACTCATGGGTCATGCGCTTGTCGAGGAAGCGCTGGTCCTTCATGCCCCAGCGGTATCCTGCCTTGTACATCACGTCTCCGGCGGACTGCTCGCCCACCTCTGCCTCCAGGCCCTTTGCCATGCCGACGATGAAGTCTTCGGAGACGCGCAGAATGCGCTTGCCGTAGCGATCCACCAGTACGCCTTCCTGGCGATCGTGCTCGAAGAAGCGATCCTTGATGAAGTAGTTGTGAACGAACGGCTGCTCGCCCTCGACGCAACGGACGTGATCGCGGGTGACGCCGTCGGCGGCTTGTGACTTGATGAGTGCCATGTTGGGTGTCCTGGGATCAGTGTTTGTCGAGGTTGCGAACCTGTTCGTTGAGTTCGCGGAGTTCGTTGACGCGCGAACGCGTGATCAGCTTGCCTTTCGGCACAAGGATGGATCCGTCGATGGGGTGCAGGATGTTCGTGCCCGCACGCTTGCCGATCAGGCCATCGAGGTCTTCGGCGCGCTCGATGTACATGCCCTGGGGGAGCGTGATCACAACGCCCGGCCCGAGGACACGTGCCTGGCAGGCAAGCCGGCTCGTGGAATCGGCCGTCCCGACCATTTTGAGCGTGCGCTCCTCGCGCTCCGTTCTGGAGGTGAGCTGGTCCGCGCCCGCCGTGATATGCACGTGACAGGTCGCGCAGAGCCCTTTGCCCTTGCAGGCCATTTTGACGTCGACCTTGGTCGCCAGGAGTGCCTGGAGAATGTCGGTCTCGGTCGGAATATCGACCTGGGTGCCGAGGGGCTCGAGTTGAATCGTCTTCGCCATCGTGTACCTCAGGCCGCTTGCGCGGTCTCGGTGGATTCGTTCGACATCGTTCGAGAGATCGATGAGTAGAGTTCGTGGAGGAGCGCCATCGTGCGACCAGCGACACTAGCGGCAGACGTGGCGTCCCCGGTATCTTCGAGCGCGGCGTCGATCTGAGCTTTGAGGGCACGGAAGCGCAGTGGTGTCTCACCCATACCTTCCATGTGGTAGTCGAGGCCGGCGCCTGGCGATGGCTGAATCGAGAGGGCGCGGGCGAGCGGCTCGTAAAGCACCATCGAGCCCATACGCGAACCTTCAAGCACGTAGATGACGCCGAGGAGCGCCAGCGGCGTTTCGGTGGCAAGGCTCGAGCCGAATCGCGCGATGCGATCGACCGATCCGGCATCCATGGGCTTTCGCGCACCGCCAAGGGCAGCAAGGTCGCGCAGGAGCGCTGGCACCCGCGCCATCGAAGGGCTTGCGATGGACTCCGGAAGCGCCGGCAGGACGTCGGACTCGACGACCGTATGCAGCGCAAGCATGTGCTGGAGTAGCGTGAGGTAGGTCTCTCTTTCGATCGTCCCTTCGACCATCGCCCTCGCGACAGCCAGTTGCTCGATCGAGGTGTGTTCCCCGGCGATGGTCGCTCGCAGGAGCGTGGACGGAAGGGCGGCAGCGTGTTTCGTATCGGGGGACGTCATGACGGTGTAGGGGGCTCGTTGGGCGAGGCATCCGCGGGCCTCTCAGGTCTCTGCGTGGGTCGTTGACCCAAGCGACTGCTCAGGGAACGAAGCGCGTCGACGGCGCCCTTCTGGCGAATGCGTCTTGCGGGGCGGTCTGGAGCAGCGCAGGAGGACGGAAGCGGCCCGAGAGGCTCAGCGAATGGGGTCGATGCCGCTGTTTCAGCCGACTCGCCGTATTGACCAGGCTGCGGGATCTTGGTGGTGTCCACTGGCGACAGCAGCGCGGCCGGGTCGTCGGGGCGCAGGTATCCCTTGGCGATGCACGAGATCGTGCGCGGCACCGAACGGGGAAGGACCCCCGCCTCGCTCAGGAACTGCGCGAGACTCACGCTTCGATCCTTACGACACGTGGTCCACCACGATTGAATCGCGATGACATGCTCTGCTGCCACGAGACCGGAGCTTGCAAGAAGCTCAACGAGAATGAAGTTCTCGTCCGGTCCTGGTGGGGACGAAGGAGAGCTCATCGGTGGGGACCTCCTTCTGCTTCAAGAAGAGCGATGGAGATCCTCACGTGCCGCGACGGCACATGGGGGTAGACAGGGCACATGGGGGGGGCGGTCACGGACAAGGGGGGGGCGTCGCGTGCCAAGACAGGTATCGAGTCCATCACGGAGGTCTCTTGAGCTGTGTGGAGGAAATGCTCGGCGCTGCGACCTCAAGCAGCAGGGGCCGTCGGTCGACACGTTCGGGTATGACGAACGCCCGCAATACGGCGAAAGGAGCTCGTGCAGAGCAGGAGACGACAGATCCGGTCACACGGGACTTCAGCTTCGTGGAGGACACGCGTCGCAAGCTCGACGAATGGCTGCAAGGGATGACCCTTACGGCGGTGGGACTTCCCACGGAGCTGGCGCAGACCGCCTCCGAGAAGGGAGGTACCGTGACCCGGCACGTCACCCGAGCGTTCGTTTCACCGGACCACGTCTGGCTTCGCGCATCGGAGATCTTCAGCGACCGCGGAACGCTGATCCTCAACCTGGCAGCCTTCCCCGTGCCGCACTCGTATCTGCCGCTCATGCAGGTGGAGCTCATCATCGTTCGGTCGAGAGTCGTGCTGGCGATCTACGACTTGCACGATCTTCTGGCCAGGGAGGAATCGCTGTCGTCACCCGGTGCGCCTGCCACGGTCTGTCGATCGTTGAGGAAGCGTTTCGGCGCAGACCTTCCGCAGGTCGACGAGCGGCCCGAGTGGACGGAGGGAGTGCTCTCCTCCGAAGCGCTCTGGTCGAGGCCGATGACCGAGGATGCCTTGGTTCCTTCACTGCAAGCCCTGGATGCGTTCCTCGACGCCTGCAAGACCGCGTCCATGCGATCGAAGGCTGCCGGCTACCCGCGCCGAGCCGACGAAGCGGCCGCCGAGGTTGCGCAGTGCCTCGCGCGCGTCCGCCGCCAATCCCTGGAGGGAAATCCCTCGAAGCGGTTCCTGGAAACGACCTTCGGAAAGGCCTGGGCCGACCCGTTCTTGACCGACGTGCTCTACCCTGGCTTCCTGGCCGACGCGAATCGCCGTCCCTCGGTAGGGTGAGCGAGCGTTGAGACCGCAGACGGCCCGCCGGGGCTCGGCTCAACGAGCCTGGAGTTCGACGAGCGCTTCGCCCATCCTTCTGCCCACCAGGAGCGTTCCCGCCGCGTCGTAGTGGGCACCATTGGCGATGGAAGCGGCTGATGTGTCAACGTAAACGCTGCGCGGATCGCGGTTGGCCACCAGCTGCTGCGCCGCTGCGATCCGAAGCACCCAGGGATTCTCGCCACCGCCGAACTTCGTGTTCACCGCGAGAAGAGCGATCATCTCAGGAGCCGCGAGGTCGCGTCGAAGGGCGTAGAGAAGCGCCTCGAGCGCCGCAGGATAGCGCTCGGCCCCTGCCGCGTTCGCGTCGCTCTCGCCCTGGATCCAGAGCAACGCCTCAACCCTGGGCTCATGGCCCCGGGCACGCAGCTCGGCCATGGCGAGGGTGAACTCTTGGATCAGTGCCCGGTAGCAGGCCCCCTTGTCACCCGGGTCCTCTGGATCCCAGTCACCCAAGAGGCTCGTCCCACTGAATGCCACCTTGAGGATCGCCGCCTCCGAACGCGGATCGCCTGCTCGGCTCATGACGCAGCGAGCGAATCCAATCTCCGGCCCGAAGCCGCCGGAAGGATCGCGGAAGTTGCCGTATTGCCTGGGTCCGCTCTCCCTCTGCATGGGTGTACCTCGGGATTGAGCCTGAAGCGGAACCCAGCGCTGGCTCCCCTGAGTGGAATCGAACGCATCAGGCGGTGGATCTCCGACGCGCCACCAGAAGTGAACGCGTGCGTCGTCTGGCTCGTGGCTCAGTTGCGTCCCTGGTGCATCGAATCCGACGGCGTTCGACTGGCCCGCCACGATATACACCGCAAGCGGACTCTCCCCAACCTTCTCAGGAACGCTGCGGCAACCCGATGAAGGCGCCGAACCGATCGCGAGGCCCATGCATACGAGAACGGAAAGTGCCGAGTCCCTCATGCTTTGGAGCCCAGGAGCGAGACGTTCGACGCGTGCGGGATCTGGACGACGAAAGTAGCCCCGCCGCCTTCGGTTGGCTCCACCCAGACGCGGCCACCCAGGGTCGCGGTCGCCCGCCGAACGGCCGCCAGTCCCATACCGCTTCCCTCGGTATCGCGACCGGACTGGAGGGTCGTGAAGATGTCGAAGATCTCTTCACTGTACTCCTCGGCAATGCCCTGCCCGTTGTCCTCGATCTCGACGAGGCAGTCCGTGCCTTCCATCCGCCCACGCACGCGTATCCTCACGTCTGGTCGACCCGCGTGCTTGATGGCGTTGGCCATCACGTTGCGCAAGATGAGTCGGATCGCCCCCCTCTGCGCCGTCACTACGGGCAGACTTCCCACCTCGACGGTGCCATCCGGCGGAACGGTCAGAAGCTCCACGGTTGCACGCGCCTCCGCCGTGAGGTCGAGTTCCACGGGGTCCAGCGCTGCGCCCGCCCGGGTGAAGTCGAGGAGACCGCCCAGCAGCTCATCCATCTGGCCCGCCTTCGTTTGAAGCCTGCTGAGAAGATCAAGCGACTCATCGGACAGCGAGTTCTCGGAGTCCTCTTCGATCCATCTGGCGAAGTTGCGGATCGAGTGGAGCGGGGCCTTGAGGTCGTGCGAGGCCATACCCGCGAACTGATCGAGTTCGTAATTCCGGTCGCGCAGCGCCTCTTCGGTGCGCTCCCGCTGGGCCACTTCGACCTGGAGCTTCTCGGTGAGCGCCGCCATGCCCGGCAGCTGAAGGGCCCGCGGAAGGATGCGCGTCAGCGCGATCGCCGTGACGATGGAGATGATGGCTGTCAACGCCTTGAAGAGCGCGGAGACGCGATAGATCGGCCACCAGAAGATCGTGGCTTCCACGAGGTGCACGCTGCCGCAGGACAGGATGAACAGCGCGAAGAGCCAGGCGACACCTCGAAAAGCAAGACCTTCTCTCTTCCGAATGAAGTAGATCAGAATCGCGGGGATCGCGAAGTACGCGATACCCGTCGCGACGTCCGCCACGATGTGAATCCAACCATGAAGGTCGGTCCAGTTTCCGCAGTGCCAGCGCGGAGGAAAGTCACGGGTATCGAAGAGGATCTGCATGCACTTGGAGCGCAGATGATAGCGGGCGATCCAAGAGCAGACCGCACCATCACGTCACAGAACCCCGGTAATGGAATCGTCGGATCCAACCGCCGTACCTCCTGCAGACTTTCCAGGAGCCTGCTGAGAGATGCAGCGCAGGGCATGACGAGCGATGCCAGAATCTTGACAATCATGTTACGCCCGCGGGTTCCCGTTTGGATTCGCGGTGACCGTGGAGGTCTCACCCTTGCAGGATCGCGCTACCACACTCTTTCTCCGCTACCGGCGGTCCGGCGACGGAAAGGCTCTCGGGCGACTCTTCGATCTCGTCGGGCCGGAGATGCTCCGCGTGGCACGACACCTGGGCGCGAGTATCGCGGGGGCGGAGGACCTCGTGCAGTCCACCTTCTTGAGCGCCATGGAGCGGGCGCACACGTTCGAGAGCGAGCGCGCCGTGCGCCCATGGCTTTTCGGAATCCTGATCCGAGAGGCAGCAAGGACGAGGCAGGCCGAGGCGCGAACCCCGGATCTGCAGCGGTTGACGAGCCGGGACGGAGAAGACAGCCCGCTGGATGCGGTTCTCGGTGCTGAGACAGCGGCGCTGGTAGGGCAGGCCATTCAGCGGCTGCCGCAGCACTACCGAGACGTGCTCGACCCGCACCTCTTGCGCGGTCAGAGCGCCACCGAGATCGCGCTCCGAGCGGGCCGCGAGTCCGGGCAGGGGCCAAGCTCGGCCCAGGTCCGCGTGCAGATCGCGCGCGGGCTGGAGCGGCTGCGCCGGATGCTTCCGGGCGGGCTCTCGCTGGGCGCCGTGGGCGCACTGTCCGCCGGGCGCGGCGAGGCCGCCGTCCGGCGAGCGATCGTCGAAGCCGCGCGGTCGATGCCCGCTGCGGCCGCCACCGGCCCCGCCTCTCTCACCGCCGCCACCGTTTGGATTCCCACAGGACTGCTCATGGGCAAAGCACTGATCGCACTCGCCGGTATCGCCACGGCGGCCGTCGCCACCCTGGCCCTTCACCCCGGATCCGAGGGGAGCACGGACCTCTCGAGGGAAGACACCCTGGAGGTCGCGGAGTCCGAGGCGACCGAACTGGTCGCCCCCGAGAAAGAGGCCGAAACGAGGATCTCGTCGCCGAAGGCACAAGCGCGTGAGTTCGAACGCGAAGCGACGCCGAGCTTCGTCGACGCCACGCTCGTTTCCAGCGAAGAGAAGGCAAACGCTCCTTGGGCAGGCGTGGTTCTCGAAGCGAACGGGGAGCCAGCCCGAGACGCCTGGGTCGAGGTTCGCTTCACGGAGGAAGAGTTCGCGCCGCTGCGCGTGAGGGCCGACGCCACGACGGGCCGATTCACGCTGCCGATCCCGGACGGAACGCCCTACGTCGCGGGCCACGCGCCCGGTCGAGCGAGCGCAGCCGTGGTCGCACTCACGGACGATGCCAGGAGTGAGCCGATTCAGTTGCACCTGCGTGGGCCAGGCTCAGCACTGCGCCTGCGCATCCTCGACGACGAGGACGAGCCGATCGAGGGTGCCAGGGTCTCCGTGCGCGAGGACGGCGCAGGCGGCCAGTTCCAGGCGCGAGGCTTCAAGGGCCCGGACTGGCGGTGGAGCGCAGCTTCCAACGCCGACGGCGAGGCGCTCTTCACCGACCTGTTCCACGTCGGGCATACCGTGAAGGTCGCCGCCCCCGGACATGAGCGGCCGCTACTCCATAAGAGCTTCCTTTGCCCACCGCTGGAACCTGGAAAGGAGCGCTTCCTCGAGGTGAAGCTCGAGCTCGGCGCGGTCCTCGTCGGCCGCGTCACATCCGAAGACGGCACACCGCTGGAGGGCTCCTTCATTCAAGGCCCGGGCGGGGATGGCAGGCTGCTGGCGACGAGCGGCCCCGACGGTCGCTTCGAGCTGCGAGGCCTCCAGCCGGGAGAGCAGGAGGTCCACGCGGGGAATAACCATCTGAGGCAAGTGCGAATCCAGAGGACCCTGCGACTGGATACCGATCGAGTCGAGCGCTGGGATCCCGTGCTACGGCCACAACGCCGACTCTCCGGAACGCTCGTCGACCACCTGGGAGCGCCGCTTGTGGGCTGGTCTCTTCGGGGCCACACGGATGACTTCGGAAGCTACTACGGCTTTGGCTACTCAGGCGCCGGCGGGGAGTTCACGCTGACCGGGGTACCCGAAGGCGCTTACTTCGTGACTGCGCAATCGGTGCCCGGATACGACCGGAGCCTTCCGATCGGCGTGTTCCAGGATTTCGACCGGGAAGGGGCTGACGTACGCCTGGTACTGCCAGAGAGTGCACTCGCGCTGGGAGTCGTCCAGGGTCGCGTGCGGTACGCCGACGGGGCTCCCGTGGAGTCCGTTCGATTGTTGGTTTTCTCCCTCGCTACGGGATGGGGCTCATTCTCGCCGCTGGAGCCAGATGGTTCCTTCCGGGCCGCGAGCCACTTCGACGGCGAGTACCGACTGGGTTTCGTTCAGGGAGACGACCTCAACTTCCCGATGTCGGAACGCACCCTTCAGTTCGTGTCAGGTCAAGTCCTCGATCTGGGCGAGATCGTGCTCGAGAAACCCGGGAGACGGTCAATCACCCCCTCGAGTGCGAAGTATCCCGTTGCTTCGGCGGGCACCGATTCCACGGGGCTCCCGGGCACCTTCCGCTGGATGCTGATTCGAGACGCCGAAGGCCGCGGACCCGGTGCCATGACGGACCTCCCGTGGCCTCTCCCCGAGCCCGTTCGGCTTCCGCCCGGCGAGTACCGACTCAAGCTACAGGCCTCCCACTTCCGCGCGGACCCGACCCGGATCACGATTCGCTCGGGCCAGGATACGGAGCTTCGGATCCCCCTCCAATCAGCCACCGAGCTTCGCTTCACCTTCGTCTCCGAGTCCGGCGTTCCCTTCTCGGGCGAAGTCGACCTCCAGATCCTCCACATCGAGACCCGCACCGAACTCCAGCGCCTCACCGTTCCCGCAGGAGAGCCACTCGTTCTCGATCTCGAGCCCATGCCCGGCGGGCGGACGTTCCTGGCGACCGCGACGGATGAGAAGGGGACGGAACTCCAGGGTTCCATCGGCGGCTGCCTGTCCGGAGGCTACCGCTCGAACCACGACTTCACGATCCAGCTGCTTCCGCGGTAGCCAAGGCCTTCGGGCCGGCGCTCCTTCACTCGGACCCGAGCTGGACGTCGATCGAGTTCAAACCGGGCGCGAGCGGAATCTCCTTGTTCTCGAAGCGTGATCCGGTGTGGCTGAAGATCTTCAGGTCGCAGGTAGCCCCTGCCAGCGGTCCCAGAAACAGCGTTGCCGATTCGAAGTAGATCGCCGATGTTCTCCGATTCGCCCCCTTCAACATGATGAAGCCACCGGGTGCCAGCGCTCCATCCGGGCCGACCATCGTCGCTTCGAGGAAGGCGGGCTCGACGTCACGGGGACACCGTATCTCCTCGCCATCCCCTTCGAACTGAAGCGGTTCCGATGCGAAGACGCCTCCGATGAAGTCGGTCCATTCGACCGAGACGCTCGCGCCGTCGCGAAGGCCGGAGATCGTGACCAGCCCGCCATCGGACGGATAGAACTCGATCGAGGACTTCCCGATGGCCCGCTGCTGCTCGTGGCGCAGGCCGAACACGGCGCGGTAGAGCGCCTGGGAGAGCTCGGGACGTGGCGCAGCGGGATCGGAGAAGCTCCCGAACGGCGAGTCCGTGTAGCGAAGGGTGATCGAGGGCTGGAGCTTCGGATCGGTCGACGCGAGGGACGGCGGCATTCGCACGCGCAGCGAGGGTGCTTTCGCAAGGCTCACCGTCCAGACTTCGCTGGCTTCGCTCGACGGAGCGCCCGCCGGTCCTGGCGGCGGCGTCACCCGAACGAACTCGTAGCCGGGAGACAGCACATCGATCCAGCCCTCCGGCCCGAGGCTCACTTCCGCGAGTCCCTCCCGGTCCGTCGTGACCGCTTGCACCGAAGAGGCGACTCCTGCGACGATCGGTTCCGTTCCGGCACCTCTCTCTCCCACGATTCGCACCCGCAGATGAGGCAGCCGCCGCACTTGAATCTCGCCGAGGTTCTGCCGGTGGCTAAGCGGGTCAACCTTGAACGTGTGCCGGTCCTGCGCGACCGCCCCATGATCCCGGGCCTCGAGTCCCACGGTGAACGCAGGTCGTTCACCGATGTCGAAGACAAAGCTCTGCGTTCCGTCCGCCGCCTCCCGTGGCGTCCCCAAGATCTCGTGCATCCCGATCGAGAAACGTCCGTGAGTATTCGTCTGGAACCCGAAGAACTCCTCCACCGTCTCTCCACCTTCTCCTCCGGAGGCGCTTTCTGCAAAGGTCCGCACGCCCATGCCGTCGCCCACATAGGGCGCGCCCGAATCCTCCCACACCATGCGGCCAAAGACGCGCGGAAGCGCTCTCAGATCGACCGTGGTCACTTCCGGTCCAGTGGGAACTCCGATGACATCCTTCGCGTTGACAGCTGACTCACCGTTCACGGTATTCACGAGGAAACCCTCCGGGATCCCAAGGTTCAGCCTTTCCATGCGGGCCGGAAGCTCGACGTCGATCGCTCCCTCGAGGTCCGTCTCCACCGGAGCGATTCGCTGGATCAACCCCATGCGATCCAGCTCCTCACGGACGTCAAGCCCCATGCCGTACACTCCGCCGGCCAGCGCGACACCGCCTGCATTCAAGGTGAACCGAATCCGTTCTTCAGGCGGCGCCCCATCGACGGTGACCCGCATACGCACACGGGGTCGCGCGAGGAGTTCGATCGACTCGACGGCCCCCGCTTCGAGCGCCGCGCATCGCCGGTTCACCGGCAAGGAGCCCGGTGCGCTTGCCACGATCTGAAGAGCGATCCCTGCCGGCACGGCACAGCGGGCATCTCCACCCACTACCAGGGGATGCAGAGTATCGCCCGCGTCGATCCAGGCTCCGAACGCGTCGGCTCGCGGCACGCCATCGGGTCCTCGGAACTCGACGTAGGCCGATTCTTCCGGGACTTCGACGTCGGAGGCCGCTACCGGGTCCTCGGCGTCAGGCGACAACAGCACCGCATCGCGCCCCGTACCTGGTTGCGCTTCCGGTAGCGTGAGCTGCGCGACGTCGGTGGCGGGCGCCTCGTTCACGGGAACGGGATCGACGCCAACCTCGGTTGCGCGTAGCTGAAAGAACGCGATTCCACCGAGCGCGAGCACTGCGGCGGTCACGAGGGTGAGTTTCTGGAGTCCCATGGTGATCAGAGTCGGGGGTATCAGTGTCGCGGGCAGCAGAGCCGTCGACGGGGTCGCGGGCGCCGGGGCCCCGTATGGAATCGCCGGGAGCGGCGTGGCGAGGACCACGAGTGCCCGACGGGCGCGATCGGCCTGGACTCGATCGTGCTCATCAGGACCCAGGCGACGACCCAGCCCGGTCCGCAGCCGCTCCAGGGCCCGTGACAGGCGCTTGCGCATGACGATCGGCGAGACGTCCGCGCGCCGCGCGAGTTCCGCGGGCGAGATCCCGTCCACGTGCCGTTGCACGAGCAGCGTCCGATCCGCGGGATCGAGATCGCGCAGGGCCTTCACGAGTTCCTCGTGCAGCCGCAGTGCGTCATCCGCCTTCTCGGCGAGCAAGGTGTCCACGGCCGACGCGCGCTCTTCGCCCTCACGCTCCAGGAACGCGTGCTCCAGGTTCTTTCGACGGTAGCGCCGGATCGCCAGTCTGCGCGTGACGGTGCGGAGCCAGGCGCGCAGACTCGGTCCCTGGTCGGGCACGTTGGACGCAAGGGCCTCCGCCATGACGTCCTGGGTGAGGTCGCGCACGTCTTCCTCGTCCCGCAGCATGGACCGGGCGATCTGACGAACCCAGCTGGCCTGCTCGAGCAGATAACTCGCGCCCCAGGGGTCGGGATCGCTGCGGTCGGGAGGGGAATCGGACATCACGGGACCCTGTGCATCGAAGGCAGAGTTCGTGACCCTCGATCGAGAGAAAATCCCGGCGAGCCGCCCGAGGTCACTCCCTTTGGCTCAGTCCTTCTTGGGTGCCTCGTACGTCTTGCCGGGCAACACCGGCTCCCGGTAGGGGCTGTTCCAGGTCGCGTCGAACCACTTCGCGAGGCGGGAGGCGACCGCCGTGCCCTCCAGGATCACGCTGACGTTTCGCGACTGCGTGAAGTAGGAGCGCTCCCAGTTGCTCGTACCGATCCAGGCTGCGTCCTCGTCCGCGACGCAGAGCTTCGCGTGGGCCACGCGGGAGAACGGAACGAAGCCCTCGCTCGACTCGGGAATCACCACGAACGATACATCGATGCCCTCATTGGCGTTCAGGGACTGCAGGCCGTCGATCACGCCCTCGCGCTTGCACCAGTCGGCCACGAGCACCTGGACGCGGACGCCGCGCGCGGCGGCGGAGCGAAGCGCTCCTTCGAGTTCATGGAAGAAGCCCGGGTCGTAGCGACCGGTGGCGTCGTAGGTCAGGACCTGGACCCGCACCGTCTTCTTCGCGCCCTCGATGAGCTCCACCAGAAGGGGCAGGTCCCAGGCCATCCCGCCGGGCAAGAAATCGCGCGGGCTGCCACAGAGCGTGACGATGGTGCTCGGATCTCGGTGGTCTGCCTGATTCCCATCGAGTGAAACGCCGAGGCGACTCGCGTCAGCGCCATGGCCGCCAGCGGGCTGCGGCTCATGCCCTGCGGCCCGCCAGTCCATGTCGAAGAGGGCGGCCAGCGCCGTGGCGAACGTGGGCTCCACCACCTCGACCCCGAGCTCCTGGATCTGATCCATGGCGCGGAAGTCGAAGTTCTGGCTGCCGAGGAACGAACGCTTCGCATCGACGACCATGTACTTGGCGTGAACGATCCCACCGCCGAGCTCCCTGAAGTCGAGGAAGCGCACCTCGATGCCATCGGTGCCCGCGAGCTCGGCCGGCACCTCCGGGTAGGTCTTCTCGAAGGACTTCGAGAGGACCATGCGAACACGCACGCCGCGGGCAGCCGCCTCCTTCAGCGCCTCGATCACCGGGTTCAGCACGCTTTCTTCCGCGGTCGCCGCATAGAAGTGCGAGAGGAGGACCTCCCGCTCCGCACCGCGGATCATCTCCAGCCAGACGTCTGCCGTTTGCGGCAGGTCCTGCGCATCGAGCGTCGTCTCCGCGGGAAACGACTCGACCAGGCGAAGGGTGGCAGGCGAGCGCTCCTGGAGGGCCTCGGTCAACACCGGCAGCGACAGGATGAGCGGGACGATCGTGAGGGCGATGCGCATGGACCCAGGCTACCCGGAGACGCCTGCGAGAAGTTGCCCGCTCCGTCGCTGGAATCGGTAACCTCCCCCCCATGCGTTCAGACCTCGAAATCGCCCGCGACATCCAGCTTCGACCCATCGGCGAGATCGCCTCGGCCTACGGGATCCCCGACGACGCCTTGGAGCCCTACGGCCGCTACATGGCCAAGGTCGATCACCGGCTGGGCACGAAGGCCGAGGGGCCCGCGCGCGGCAAGTACGTGATGGTCACCGCGATCACGCCGACGCCCGCGGGCGAGGGCAAGACCGTCCACACGGTCGGTCTGTCGCTGGCCCTGAACAAGATCGGGAAGAAGGCCGCCTGCGCGATCCGCCAGCCCTCCATGGGTCCGGTCTTCGGCATCAAGGGCGGCGCCGCCGGCGGCGGCTTCAGCCAGGTCGTTCCCATGGAGGACTTCAACCTCCACCTGACCGGGGACTTCCACGCGGCGGCCGCGGCGAACAACCTGCTCTCCGCCGCGATCGACGCGTCGATCCTGCTGGACAACCCGCTCGAGATCGATCCCTTCACCGTGACCTGGCGCCGCGTCGTCGACTGCAACGACCGCGTGCTCCGCCAGATCGTCACCGGCCTCGGCGGCAAGGCCAACGGCGTCCCGATGGAGACCGGCTTCGACATCACGTCCGCGTCCGAGGTCATGGCCATCCTGGGAATGAGCGACGACCTCGCCGATGTGCGCCGCCGCCTCGGCCGGATCGTGATCGGCCAGAATCGCAAGGGCGAGCCTGTCACCGCCGACGACCTCGAGTGCGCGGGCGCCATGGCCGCGATCCTGCGCCGCGCCATCGACCCCACGATCATGCAGACCACCGAGGGCACCCTCGCGTTCGTGCACACCGGTCCGTTCGCGAACATCGCCCACGGCAACTCCTCGATCGTCGCCGACCGCGTCGCCGCTCACCACGTCGACTACCTCGTGACGGAAGCCGGCTTCGGGGCCGACATGGGCGCCGAGAAGTTCTTCGACATCAAGTGCCGCGCGTCCGGCATGCGCCCCGACGCGGTGCTGCTCGTCGCGACGATCCGCGCGCTGAAGATGCACTCCGGCCAGTTCGCGATGGTCGGCGGCAAGCTCCCGCCCGAACTCTCCGACGAGAACGTCGAGGCGGTCCGTCTCGGCTGCTCGAACCTGGAGGCTCAGGTGAAGAACGTCCGTAAATTCGGCGTCCCCGTGGTGGTCGCGATCAACCGCTTCCCCACCGATACCGCCGCCGAGATCGCGCTGGTCCAGGAGCGCGCTCTCGCCGCGGGCGCGCGCGCGGCCGAGATCTCCGAGGTCCACGGCAAGGGCGGAGCCGGCGGAGAAGCGATCGCCCGCGCGATCGTCGCCGCCGCCGAGTCCGGTGAAGCCGACTTCTCGCCGCTCTACCCCGACGACATGCTCCTCGCCGACAAGGTCAAGCGACTCGCCCACGAACTCTACGGCGCCGAGACCGTCGAGATCGCGCCTGCTGCCGCGAAGACGTTCGCCACGCTGGAGGCCCAGGGCTACGGCCACCTCCCTGTCTGCGTCGCCAAGACCCAGTACAGCCTGAGCCACGACGCGAGCCTCAAGGGCGCGCCCAGGGGATTCGCGTTCCCGGTTCGTGAAGCTCGCCTCGCTGCGGGCGCAGGATTCGTCGTGGTCTACGCGGGCACCGTCATGACGATGCCCGGTCTCGGTCGCACGCCTGCGTACAAGCAGGTCGACATCGACGAGAACGGCGAAGTCATCGGACTGTTCTAAGCCAAGCAGCCACCAGCCAATAGCCCATGGACCCCTTCGCCCTCACCGCGATCCTCCTCACGGTCGCGGCCCTGCTCGCGTTCGTCAACCGACGTTTCTTCGGCCTGCCGTCCACCATCGGCGTGATGGCGATGGCGCTCTTTGCCTCGCTCGGCATGGTGGGGATCGGTGTCGTGTCGCCGGGCTTCATCGAGCAGGTCCGCCAGCTCTTGGAGGAGGTCAACTTCAGCGACGCTCTGCTCGACGTGATGCTCGCGTTCCTGCTCTTCGCGGGCGCGCTGCACGTCAAGCTGGAGGACCTCGCGGGCCAGAAGTGGATCATCGCCGCGCTCGCGACCGTCGGGGTCGTGATCTCGACGGCCGCCGTCGGCGCCCTGTCCAAGCTTTTCCTCGACAGCATCGGCCACCCGGTCGACTGGCTGCCGTGCCTTCTCTTCGGCGCGCTCATCGCGCCGACCGACCCGATCGCCGTCCTCGGCATCCTGAAATCGGCGGGCGTCAAGAAGTCCCTCGAGACGAAGGTCACCGGGGAGTCGCTCTTCAACGACGGCGTGGGCGTCGTCGTCTTCGTCGCGCTGCTCGGCTTTGCCACGGCGGACCACGCGACCGCGCCCGGCGCGATCGCGCTGCTCTTCGTCAAAGAAGTGCTCGGTGCGCTCGTGCTCGGCGCGGTCTTCGGCACGTTCACGTACTGGCTCATGCGCCAGATCGACGACTACCTCGTGGAGGTGCTGCTGTCCCTCGCGCTCTGCGTGGGCGTCTATAGCCTCGCGGGCGCTCTGCATTCGTCCGGTCCGCTAGCGGTCGTCGTGGCGGGCCTCCTGATCGGCAACCAGGGCCGACGGAGCGCGATGTCGAGCCTGACGGTCCAGCGACTCGATGACTTCTGGGAGCTCTGCGACGAGCTGCTCAACGTCCTTCTGTTCGTCCTGATCGGCCTCGAAGTGCTGGTCATTCCCTGGAGCCACGAGCCGTTCCTGTTCGGCCTCGTCGCCATTCCGATGACGCTCCTCGTGCGCTTCGTGGCGGTAGGAGGCACGGTCAAGCTGCTCTCAGCAGGTCGCACGTTCGACCCGGGCACCGTGCGCATTCTGACCTGGGGCGGCCTCCGCGGCGGTATCTCGATCGCGCTCGCGCTGATCCTGAGGGAGGGCCTGGGCGAGACCGCCGATATCTTCCTCACGGCCACCTACGTCGTCGTGGTGTTCTCGATCGTGGTCCAGGGTCTGACCGTCGGCCGCCTCGCGGCCCGCATCGATCGCCAGACCGCCGAGATCGCAGCGGCGGCACGGTGACCTCCGGGAGAAGGGACAAAAGGCCGGAGAATCTCCGTCCCATCCTCAAAAACTTCGTCTGGTTCGTCGATGGAACCTCTGCATGCCTGCGAGGATCAACCGATGAGCCAAGAACGACGCGACCTGACCCTCTACGCCCGACTCTCACGCCTCGGCGCTGGCCCCGACAGTCCACGGGTCGTCCGGACGCTCGTCGAGATCCCCAAGGGCTCGTGCAACAAGTACGAGATGGACGAGGAGACCGGCCTGATCCGCCTCGACCGCAATCTCTCGACGTCCAACGTCTATCCCGGCGATTACGGCTTCATCCCCGGGACGCTGTCGGAGGACGGGGATCCACTCGACGTGCTGATCGCGGTCAACGAGCCCACGTTCCCTGGCTGCTTGATCGACGCACGGGTGATCGGCGTCTTTTTCATGGTCGACGGCGGCGACGGGGACGAGAAGATCATCGCCGTGCCGAACCGCGACCCGCACTTCGCGGAGATCACGGACATCGGGGACATGCCGGCGCACTTCAAGCGGCACGTCGAGCACTTCTTCATGACCTACAAGGAGCTCGAAGGCGGCGACACGGCGAGCCGTGGGTGGGGTGACCGGGAGGCCGCCCGGAAGATCGTCGTGGAAGCGCTGGCGAGCTACGCGGCGAAGGCATTGGAAGGGCGAGACGCGCCGGCAGCGATCTGAGATCGCCCGACGGAATTCTACTGGGTTAGTTTCCAGGAAACTTACACCTTGGCCATGGGCTGGATGGTGCAATGGAGGAGTTCCGTTCTCCGAACCAGGCATCACCCATCCGATCCATGCGCTCGACTCGCCCTCCATTCCGCCTCCTCGCCCTCTTCACGCTCCTCGGAGCAGCCTCGACCGCCCAGGCCCAGGTGGGCGCCGACGACTTCGAGATCGGCAACCCGAACGACTGGGGCCTCGAGTTCACGGCGTCCGGCACGCACAGTGCTACCGGCGGCAATCCGGGCGGAAGACTGGAGATCATGGTCTCCAACGCGGCGTCGAACCTTCCGGCCGCGATGATCGTTCCGGCCTCTGCGACCCAGCCCTACCGAGGCAACTTCCGCGCTCTCGGCGTGGGCGGCTTCCGCTTCGATCGCCAGGTCGAGTCGGGTTCGGCCAACTTCGGCACGCTGCCCTTCCTCGTCCTCGCCAACGACGGCGGCACGCCCAACAGCTTCGCGGATGACGCCTGGGTCTTCGTCCACACGGGCGACAACTTCCAGTTCGGCTTCGTGCCGTGGGCGACGATCAGTACGCCCATCCCCTCCAACGAGGCCACTCTGCCCGCAGGCTGGTCCGCGGCGGCGCTGCCCAGCAGCCCGTGGAGCACGTTCAGCGACGACGATCTCTGGGATTCCGTGATCCGCGACGTCTCGTACGTCGGCATCGCCATGAATCGCCCGTGGGGTGGCGCTGGCTGGTTCGGAAGCCACGTCCTGAGCCTCGACAACTTCGTGCTCGATAGCGGTGGAAGCGTCGGCATCCAGTTCTGCGGCACGGCGGCCGTCAACTCGGCGGGTCTGAGCGGCGAGATCCGGGCGCTCGGCAGCGATGTGCTCGCCGTCAACCAGATGACCCTGAGCGCCACCTCGCTCCCGAACTTCTCGTTCGGCTTCTTCATCAACAGCTCCGCCCAGGGCTTCGTGATGAACCCGGCCGGAAGTGCGGGCAACCTGTGCCTGAGCGGCGCGATCGGTCGCTACGTCGGCCCCGGCCAGATCCAGAACTCCGGCGCCATGGGCGAGATTCAGCTACCGATCGACCTGACCAGCGTGCCGACCCCGACCGGCTTCATCTCGCTCGGCGTGGGCGATACCAGGAACTTCCAGGCCTGGTATCGCGATAGCAGCCCGAGCGGCCCCACGTCGAACTTCACGAACGGCGTCGCGGTCACGATTCAATGAGCTAGGAGTCTGCCCTTTTCCAAGGAGGGCGAATCGATCGAGAATGGATCGATACACTCGGGTCGCACCGGGGTAGTTCCCGACGACCATGCTGACTTCCATCGCCCTCGCCGCGTTCTCGCTCCTTCATGGCGGTGCCTATCCAGGGCCGCCGTCAAGTCCTGGGCCAGCCTCGCCTCCTCCGCCGGGGATGAGCCCTCCCGCAGCGGGTCCCGGAAGCCCCGGCGCCACGGTCCCTGGCCCGCCCGCGGCCCCAGGCGTCTCCCTGGGCGGCGGCGCGGCGCCCGACACGGGGGAACTCGACTGGACACGCTGGTGGAACTTCGAGCGCGACCGCTACCTCGGCCTCCACGACCTCGAACTCGATGGACCCCTCTCCGGAGGCAAGTCGACGCGGGCCCCACGACAATCGCTGATGCCGCCGCGCTCGAGGGTCGAAGGCGACATTCTCCCGCGGCTGCTGGAAGTTCTGGAGACGGAGCGGGACGACAGCATGGTGTCGGCCGCCCTCATCGCGGTCGCGCGCATCGGAAGCGGCGAGCGCCGCGATCTGGCGATTCGGGTCGGCGTGGCGATCAAGGAGAAGCTCAGCGCGAAGTCCCAGGAGATCTCGGAGACCGCGGCGCTCAGCCTCGGAATCCTCGGCGAAGACGCCGCGCTCCAGCCGCTCCTGGACCTTCTCGCGTCGAGCGAGGAAGGCGGCCGGCTCGTCGGCAAAACGGTCGTGCCGGTGCGCACGAGTGCCTTCGCAGCGTTCGGTCTCGGGCTGATGGCTCACGAGCGCGACGAACCTGCGCTGCGACAGCGGATCGCCGCCGCGCTCATGGAAGCGATGGCTGCCGATCATCGTTCGAATGAAATCCCGACCGCGGCCGCACTCGCCATCGGACTGTGCCCGGTTCCCGACAAGCTGACCGTTCCGGACAGGGCCACGAGAGCCTCGACGCATGCGCACGACGTCGTCGCGCGCGAGGCGCAGGTGCGCTGGCTCGTGGAACGACTCGATCCGGAACGCAGTCGCGGTCGCGGGGACCTGCTCCCGCGGCTCGCGCGCGTGCACGGAATCACCGCGCTCGGCCGACTAGGCAGCGATGCGCCGCCGCACGTTCGGGAGCGGGTGATTCGGACGCTGCTGGGTGTCGCGACGTCCGGTGACAGCTCGGTTCACCTTCGAACCGCCGCCTGGATCGGTCTTGGGGAAGTGCTCACGGCGGGGAGCAGCTCCCTCGATCGGGAGGGTATGCGGACCCTCATGGAGGCGCTCAAGACCGGAAACGTTCTGGAGCAGCACTTCGCTGGCATCGCGCTGGCGCTGGCCACGTCGCGGGAGGGATCGGACCCGTTGCCCACCGAAGCCGCCGCCGACGATGGAACCGTGGATGCGGCCAAGGGCGACCGCTGGGCCGGGCTCGAGACGGGCCGCCGCGCTCTCCTGCAGCGGCTCGCCCGCGGCCGGGCGGATTCGCTGCCGTGGTTCTCACTCGCCCTCGGCATCCAGAACTGGCATCTCCAGCGCGCGGGACAGTCGAACCATCCGGTCGCGGCGTTGACGCTGCGTGATCGCGTCCGAAACGAGCGAAGCGCCGCGTTCATCGGCGCCTACGGCATCGCCTGCGCGCTGGCCCACGAAGGGAGTGACGAGGAGAGCCGGAGCCGAGCGGGCGACCAGATCCATGGCGCTTTTCGACGGACGAAGGATCCTCTCGCCCGCGGCCAGCTCGCCATCGCGCTCGGGCTCCTCGACCATGAGCCCGCGCGCGAGGACCTTCATCAGCTGATGGAGACGTCGCGGTTCCAGCCGGAGCTTCTCTGGAGCGCCTCCGTCGCGCTCGTGCTGATCCAGGACCCGACCGTCGTGCCCACGCTGATCGACACGCTGAAGAAGGCGCGCAGCGCCTCGGGCCGCGGCGCCGCGGCGGCCGCCCTCGGCCGCGTGGGCGACGCGCGCGCGGCCACGCCGCTCCTGGAACTCCTCGACGACGAGAGCCAGCCCACGGCGGCCCGCGCGTTCGCCATCGTGGGACTGGGGCTCCTTTGCGAGGAGTCGCCGCTACCCTGGCGAACGCCCGTGGCCCACGCGAATCCCTACTTCGCCGTGACGGAAACGCTCACCGGGAACGGCCGCGGCCTGCTCGATCTAAATTGAGAGCCTGAGCAAGAACGGCTCAGGTTCTGGCGCATCCGCGTCATCGATCCGACGGAAAGATGAGCGTCCCCAGTCGTTCCGTCCAAGGTCCGGCAACGCAGCTACGGAGCAAAACAGGCGAAACTAATGCGACGAACTTTTGATTCGGGGCACCAGGCCCGCGGCAAGGATCTCGGTCGCCTTCGCCGTCGGATGAACGTCCTTGGCATGCATCCTCCACGGTTTCGGATCACCGCGATAGCCGTCAAGGAATTGAGAGACGCGCAGAGCTTCGATGCCGCGCTTCCGGAGAGCGTCCTGCATGGTGTCCGCAAGCCTGGCCTGGGGGTCGTCCAGGAGGACATGGAAGCTGCAGCCAGGAAAGCGCTCGTGTACTTCGTCCTGAGCGGTCGCGACGATGCCAGCCCAGCGCTCGAGGTCCATCGAGGTCGTCTTCGGTTGCGTTCTCATGGTTCGCCTTCGAATCCAGGAGATCGACGCCAGACCCGTGGTTCCGGGCGCAGGCAAGGGGTGGCCCGGAAGGTCAGCGAAGGTCCCGACCTCCTTCACTCGCCCCCCATGATCTGATTCGTAGAGGGGCCCTGCCTTGTCCCATGACCTCAGACCGGCCGCTCGCACGATGTGATCGGGAATCGCCCAGTAGAGCGCCGCCTTCGGCGGCGGGATGGGCATCGCCTCGATGCGACCCGATCGACATCGAGCCAGCATCTGATGCGCCCCCTGGCCGTGCAGCCCGAAGTTGATGACGCGCAAGCGGCCCCCGAGTTCCGCCTGAAGGCGCGCTGGGAGAGTCTCGTCCTCCGCCAGCCCTTCGCCCATCATGAAGGATCCTCCGAAGCAGAGCAGGCTGCCCGTTGGCGACGCGCCGTCCACTGCAGGAACTCGCCGCGTGCCGAACTCGTCGAAAACGTACTCCGTGCCGTAAACCTGAGTCGAGCCGTCCCAGAGCTCGACGCTGGCTCGGGCACCTGCCAGCGCCGTATAGCCGAGATCGGGATCGTCGACGATGTAGGCCTGATAGCTAGGCGGCCGACGCTCCAGTTCAGAAGGGCGTGTGGCCCAGTACCCGACTTCGACGGCACCGGCGAAGGCGAGCAGGAATCCGAGGTTCATCAGAATCTTACCCGCGGCGCTCCGGCGCCTCGACCAGCCGAACCACAGCAGGGGCACGCCGACGGCGAGAAGGCTCCAGCCCAGAATGGCCCATTCGATCACCCACGTGGGTGGGGTCAACAGGAAGATGTAGGGAGGCGGAATGCAGCGCATGCGCGATAGCGTTGGAGACTCGAACGAGTCCGAGAGAGCAGGCGATTCGAAGAGTTCAGGAAGCCCGGAGAAACGGATACCCATGAGTGACAGCAAGCAGGCACCCAGCCCCATTCTGCCCGCCGATCGCGAGGCTTTCGAGCGCGATGGCTACGTTCACGTCACCGGTCTCCTGAACGAGGCAACGCTCGCGGAACTCGAAGTCACGTACATGCGATTCCTGCGCGGCGAGATTCCGGTGGAGGGGCGCGACTTCTGCGACATGGCGGCGGAGTACCAGACGGGCGGTAGCTCGGCCGACGATCGCTTGACGGCGGTTGACAGGCTCGACGTGCTCAACGTTATGCTGCCGCGGCGCTATCTCCCAGAGTGGCGCGGCAATGCCTACGAGCGCGCGGCGGCCGAGGTCGCGCGCGCGCTCCTTCCGAGCGCGACCGAACTCGACTACGACCAGCTCGTCGCGAAGCCTCCGCGCCGCCCCGGCGCCGTGTTCCACTGGCACCAGGACCTGGCGTACTGGCCCGCGACCCCCGATCCCGAGACGGTCACGGTCTGGCTCGCGCTCGATGACACGGGCGACGACAACGGCTGCCTCAACTTCGTGCCCGGCAGTCATCTCGAGCCGGAGCTTCGGCCCCACGTGCCGCTCCACGGAGACCGGGACACGTCGCACACGATCGTCGCCCATATCGATGAGGCCAAGGACCACGTCGTGCCGGCCCCCATCCGCCGGGGCGATGCGCTCTGCTTCCGCGAACGCATCCTGCACGGATCGGGCGGCAACACGAGCGATCGCTGGCGCCGCGCCTACGTCGTGGCGTATCGAAGTCGTGCCACGGTAGAGGCAGAGCGCGCGATGGGCTTCACCCACAGCCACGGCGACGACCTGGCGGTGCTGGAAAAGGTGAGCGGGCTGCGTTCGTCTTGAGGCTCAGGTCCGGTGGGCCCGGCCTTCTGAATGCCTACCTCGAAACGTGAACTTCGACGGTTTCACCGGTGCTCACGACGACGCTGCGCTCCTCACGGTGGACCTCCAGGCTCTTCCCCCCATCCGATTCAAGTAGCACGAGCTCCACCCGGTACGCGCCCGCAGGAACGCACCAGCTGGTCTCTCGCCAGGACTCCCAACCGTTGGTTCCGAGGCATTCGTCGTTCCGAAGCAGTGTCGCGATGAGGAAGGTGCCAGCCTCTCCGTTGACCAGCTGAATCGTTCCGCCCGGTGCGATTCGCACGCGCACGTCGTCGGCGTGCTCGCCGGCTCCCAGCGTGATTCCCTCAACGATCCCTGCTCGCCCGTCCTGGGTGGAAGCTCGGACAGCAAAGCGGCCTGGAGCGAGGCCATCGACGGTCGTGACCGTCTGGTACTCTCGGCCGGAGCGCATGGACCCTTCCGACGAGACCGTGAAGATCGCCTGCACAGGCTGGCCCGATTCGTCATCGAAGCCCCGCATGGTGATCGCGCATCCGTCTTTGACGCGGAGAACGACGCCGGAAGTGCCGGCAGGAACGGTGACCTCTTCCGAGGGCGCGATCAGGGCAGGGCCGGCGTTCGAGCCGGAGGTCATCACGCGGAGAATCACGTCTCCGCGCGGCAAGGGTCCAATCCGAAACGTGCCATCGTAGGCGGGCGACGCGGAGGTGATGACTCCGGATGCGTCGATGCGTGCAAAGACGCGGGCCTCGTGAACCGGAACCTGGCCGTTCATGACGACCCCCTCGACGTAGAGACCGCGCTGGAGGCAAAGGGTCACGTCCACGTCGCCGCGCTCCGGCACCTCGACCGTCTGCGCCAGTCGAACGTGGGGATCGCTCTCCTCTGCCACCGTGCTACTGGCGACCGCGCCGAGATACCAGAGCCCCGCCTGGACGTCGGCGAACTCGAAGCTGCCGTCCGCTGCGCTGCGCGCCGTCGAGGTCGTCGTCCAATAGGGCTTCACGAGCCCCTGGTGAGCGACATGGGACGCGTAGAGCCCCACGTCGATGTCCGAAATCGGAGCCCCCTCACCGTCCACCACTCGCCCGAGAATCGTCGCTCCTGACCCGGCGGTCAAGTGGAGCTCACGGGCCTCGCCGGGTTCCAGGGTCATGGCTTCCGGGACCACCAGGATCGATGGACCATCGCCCGCCGGACGGACGGAAACGGACAGGCTGCATCGGGGCGGGAGGCCCCGCAGCTCGAAAAGGCCGCCGGGTTGGACCACGGAAGTCCATTCCGGATCCAACATCCAGATCATCGTCCCCGCGGGCCAATCTTTCGCCAGCTGGTAGGCGCGTGTAGTCACCATAACCCGCGCAGGCTCCTCGAGCCCCTCGACCGAACCGAAGAGACTGGCCGACTGATGCAGGCGGATCACCTGAGGGGTCGCGGGGTCCCTCTCGTGCAGCTGGACGAGAGCAGGCCCCGTGAACTCGGAGAGCAAGGCGACCGGCCTCGCATCGACACCCGCGGGTGCCTTCACTCGAAACCGGCCCGAGGCGTCCGTCGTCGCGAGCAGCTTTCCATCGAACGAGATGTTCTTTTGCCGTGACGACGATCCTCGGACCTCCACTCCTTCCAGCGGAACTCCCGTCTCGGCCGCGACGGCGACGCCCGAGAACCACGTGAGCGGCTCAACGGAGGGCCTGACGGCAGCGTCCGGCTCGGCGGCGAATCGTAAGCGCTCCGGCATGGCCGCAGGAGCTGGTTCCGACCGCGTGACGATTCGCTCCGCTACCTCGGCGACCGGTTCCACGGGAACGAGTTCAGAGGCTCTTTCGACAGAGAGGAACTGGGACGCCACGGGTTCCGCGGCCAGCGCTGATCCATGGTCACGTGCCACAGGCCCGATTCGCAGCAGGAAGCACGCGACGGCGAACGCCACCGTCACGAGGGCGAGTAGCGCTCGGCGATCTCGAAGCTGGTTCACGCGCATCCCGTGATCGTACCGCGTGGGACTCGCCTCCGCAGGTGCCGCCGATTGACGTAGAATCCTGTGAGTCCATTTTCTCCCCCTTCCTCCACGTCATGCGCCACCCCGCTCCGTTGGCCGTCGCCGCCGCCCTTGTCGGTTCCGCCGTCGTCGCTTCGCTCGTCCTCACCTCAGGCGCCTGGCTCACGGCGGAGGCGCCGCTGAAGGCCGCCGTCGTCACGGGCGAGGGCTGGACCGAGCTCTCCCTCAAGGACTTCGTCAACGTCAACGGGGACGAGACCACCTGGAAAGAGGTCGACGGAGAGATTCAATGCTCGGGCCGCCCGATCGGTGGTGCGCGGACGCTGGAGACGTACGAGAACTTCGAGATGGTGCTGGAGTGGAAGCACACGGTCGCCGCCGGGAACTCGGGCGTGTTCCTGTGGTGCCCGGAGTCGGCGTTCACGGACCTCCCGCCCGGATCCCTCCCGCGCAGTGGCATCGAGGTCCAGGTGCTGGACCTTGGCTATGAGGTCAACCATCTCGCGAGAAACGGCCAGCACTCGGACTGGTTCACGAGCCACGGCGACGTGTTCCCTGTGGGCGCTTCGAAGATGAAGCCCTTCACGCCGGAGATCGACTACCTCGCCGAGGACGGAACGAGCTACCACGTCGGGACACCGGACGGCATTCGGTCTTTCCCGACGAAGCGGCTGAGCCACGACGTCGGTGAATGGAATCACTACTACATCCGCGCCATCAACGGAGAGGTTCGACTCTGGGTCAACGGAGAGGAAGTCACGGGCGGAAACCAGTGCGAACCGGCGACGGGCTACCTGGCGCTGGAAGCGGAAGGCGCGCCCGTCGTCTTTCGAAACCTGAGGATCCGCCGCCTGCCTTAGAGATCTGGATCCAGGCCGACCGTTTCACTCCAGGTCGTCGAGGTCGTTCGACATACGAAACGACCTGGCCGCCGAGGAAACCTGGGCCTCCAGTCGATCGATCACGTGGGTCTGCGTCCAATCCTCGAGGCGCGACTCGGCGCGATCCCAGAGCGCCGACCGCTCCAGCCCGAGCAGTCGCGCATGCCAGGGCACGAGGTCCGTTCTCAGAAGCGAGTGCCTGGAAAGCTCTCCCTTGAGCTCGTCGACGACCGCGATCGCGGCCTTCTGATAGCAGTGCACCGCAGCATAGAGCCATTCGAACACCTTGTTCAGATAGTCGTGCAAGTCAGCGCGCGTGGCGGGATCGTGGCGCTGAACCAGGAGTTCCGCCATGTGCTGGCGGAAGTTCTTGTCCGCATCGGGGAGGGCGGTGTGGTGACTCGGCTCCTTCGTCAGGCCACCCGCGATCTTGGAGATGATCCTCTCGGCGTTGCGGATGAACTGGAACGCCTCGTAGATGTAGAGGTCAGTCGCCGTGGAGTCTGCGGGCACCTCGGTCTTCTCGAAGTCGTCGGCGACGAGCGTTCCCAGGAGCGGAAGTTCATCGTCGCGGACGAGCTTCCCGGGGCGGGCACTCCCTCCAGCCACCTCCCTGGAGAGCGAGAGAACGGCTGACGCCATCGCTGCGGCCATTCCGTCCTCCGCCGATAGCTTCGGCTCGACGACCAGCGCGTGCCCTCCGAGGGAGAACGATCGACCCACCAGAAGCGTGGGCCCTTCGATCCGCTTACCACCAACGAACGTACCGTTCCTCGACCCGACGTCCTCGATCATGGAACCCGCAAAGAGACGCGCGTGACGGGCGCTCACGAACGACTGCGTGAGCACGATGTCGTTCTCTTCGCTTCGGCCGATCGTCACGACAGGAGACTGGTCGGCTCCGGGCACGCGAACCAGGATCGGCGCGTGGCCCTCTTCGGTGATCGATAGCTGCATGGGAAAAAGGCGGGCGCCCGAGTCTATCGACTCCGCCCCTCGCCCGGAACGTCGGGGCCACCCCGCTGAAGCAGGAGTCCGATCTGCTCGATCACCCCATCTCGTTCCTGCCCCTCGGCGCCCACGAGTTTCTCCAGGAGCTCGAGGATCTCCGGAAGGCCCTCTTCGCCGTTCCGGTCGATCCAGTGGCCTTCAGCCTCCCGCCCAGGCTGCTCCGAAATGAACGTTCCACGGAACGGCTCGGGCGGAGACAACACTCGATGAAAGCCTGCGCCTGCCAGCACGAGGCCGACGACGATCAGCGCGGCTGCGCTCGGTCGACGCCGAGCCCACCGGAGCGTGCTGCGCAAGGGACTGGCGACCCAGTCCTTGCCCACTCGGCCCTCCAGGAAGGCGAGGACCTCGTTCGCCATCTCCGTCACCGAACCGTGGCGTTGCGCTGGTTCGTGAGCCATGGCTCGCGTCACGATCCTGCGCAGCGCCGCCGGAGCGTGGGGCGCGACTCGATCGATCGACTCGGGCCCGCGACCGCTGCGGTGCGCTTCGAGGATCGTCAGAAGACCCGGAAGAACTCCCTTCTCCATGAAGGGCGGCGATCCGGAGAGGATGTGGTAGAGGATCGCGCCGAGGCCGTAGATGTCGCTCGCGCGCCCCACGGCCTCCAGATCACCGAGCGCCTGCTCGGGCGACATGTAGGTGGCCGTCCCGATCGCGTCGCCGTGGTCCGTGATCCCATCGGCTGGAGCGGACGCGAGCTCCGGCCCCTCCGGTACCTCGGCGAAACGGGTGAGCGCCATGTCCGCGAGCGACCCATCGCGCTCCACCTTCTTCAAGAGGCCCCAGTCCATCACGTAGACCTCCCCGTACTTGCCCACCATGATGTTGGCCGGCTTGAGGTCGCGGTGGATGACTCCCTTCGCGTGGGCGTAGGCGAGAGCTTCGCTGGCCTTGATGAGGACGCCGAGCGTCCGCGTGAGCGTCCAGGATGCGCTGCGACCCTTCATCAGCTCGATGACCTGGCCGAGGGTCTTGCCCTTGACGAGCTTCATCGTGAAGTAGGGGCGGCCCGTCGACGTCATCCCGAAGTCGTGGAGTGGCACGATTCCTGGGTGATCCAGCTGAGCCGTCAGCTGGGCTTCGTGCAGGAAGCGTGCCTGGGCGCGGCGCCTCATGCCGGCCTCCACGCCGCTATCGGGATCCACGAACTTCTTGTGCAGGAGTTTCAGAGCGACCTGGCGCGCCAGATCTTCGTCCCACGCGCGGTACACCGAGCCAGCGCCGCCCTTGCCCAGCTGAGTCCAGTCGGACGTAAGCCCGGTCAGATGGTACTTTCCGAACGAAAGCCTGCGATTCCGGGCCTTCTCCATGGTCGCGCGCGCGCGCTGCTCGGTCGCTTTGCCAGGCAGTCGAGCGGCGTCCTGGATTTCGGTGCGCGCGGTGTCCACGCGCCCCTCGAAGGCCAGGCCGCCCGCCGCCGCCCCCTCCTCTTCCGCTATCTGCCGGGCCCCGACATCGAGCCTGCGGATGCGCTTCAGATAGGTCGCCAGCAGGGGCTGCCTTGCGCACAGCTTCTCGAAGGCCTGAAGGTCCGAGGCCTGGTGCCCGGCGACGCGCCAGTCGGCATAGACCTCACCGGCGTCTTCGAGGAGCTGATCTTCACGGTCGTCCATCGCGATTCAGGCATTCGCGCCGTGTTCGAGGTCCGACAGCTCCACGCGCAGCGCCGCGGCCTCGCGATAGAGGCGCCGGGCGTCCTCCATCCCGGCCAACGCACCCAGCTTCCCCGCGGCCTCCGCGGGAACCTCCAGGACCTCCATGATGAGACGCCTGGCCTGCTCGGCCACCTGCTTCCTGGCCGATCCGATCCGGTCCACCGAGTCCTCCCCGCCCGTTCCGTTTCTCGCCAGCGCCGCTTCGATCGCGGCCCGACGTTCCAGCGTGCGGAACCTCGCCGCCTCCTGGTGCTCGATGGCCGCCGTCCAGGCTTCCTCGGCAACCTTCGCGGCCGCTGCGGCTTCCTCCAAGGAGGCGCTCGCCGCTGCGAGCGCAGCCTCGCGTCGCTCGATCTCGACGGTGCAGTGATGCAGCGAGATCGACCACTGCTTCCACACGGCCACGTGGCCGACGGCCCGGGGAGGATCGGCTTCGGGCTCGGCGGCGAGTTCCTCCGTGAGCGACCTGAGCGTATCGCGCAGGGAACCCTTGAGTTCACGGTAGAGCTGGGTGAACGCTTCCGCCTTTTCCTGACGCGCCCGGCTGACGAACTCGAGCCTGAGCGCCGCAGCTTCCGCTGTGGCACGAGCGTCGGCTTCCGCTCTTTCGAGCGGAGCGAGCTCCTCCCAGGGAGCCTGAGTCAAGCCAGGCCGTTCGGCCTCCAGCGCGAGCAGCGCCTTCAAGAAACCCGGACCGCCCGGGAGCTCCTCCAGCGCGAGCGCCGCGTGCCGCTCCAGCACGGCCGAGGTCAGATCCTCGACGCGGGAATCAAGTCGATAGCAAACTTCGCCGAGACGTCGACTCCGCTCCTGGATCCTCTCGATGAGCACGCGGATCTCCGGCGGCTTCGAAGCAGGGACCTTGACCGGCTGGGGCAAGGGTGCGCGATGGACCGTGGACGCCAGGTCGGGCACGTCGACCTCTAGCGTCTGCGCGAGCCCTGGGGCGTCGCTTCCACTCGTCGTAGGAAGCGCGCGATTCACCTGCAGAGTCAGGTGCAGCTGCACCGAACGGTGCGAGCTGCCCCTCCGAGGACGCCCCAGTTCCACCACATCGCCGTCTCGGACCGCCTGGAGACCGGTCACCCTCATCCCGTTCAGGTACGTCCCGTTGGTCGACTCCCTGTCCTCGACGCACCAGCGATCGCTCTCGTACGCGAAGCGCAGGTGGAATCCAGACACCACCTTGAGACCCTCGCCGTCGATCACGATATCGTTCTGGGGACGCCGTCCTACCCGCACCTCGCCGGGCTCGAACGTCCGCACTTCGGCCGCGCCTCCGCCAACGTGCACGGCGACCTGAAGCTGGTTCGCGCTAGAAGCCATCGGGAAACCGTCGCGCCAGCTTCACGGACAGGGCGGCGCGGGCGCGAATGTGTTTGGTCTGCGCTGCACCCGTCGTCGGCAGGCCGGTCACCTCCACGATGGTGACCCAGTCCGCCTGGGCATAGTCGCGGAGAAGGATCATTTCTCGGTAGTCGTCGCTCAGCTGCCCCACGCACTCGTCGACGATGGAGCGGATTTCCTCGCGCCACGCCTTGCCCTCGGGCAAGGTCTCGTCCGAGGCTGGATCGAATCCCTGTTCGCTGAATCCGAGCAGGTCGTCGAGACGGGCGAGGCGGCTGTGATCACGCTTGCTCGCGTTGACGTGGGTATAGGCGTCGCTGATCTGACGCTCCGCGATTCTCGCCAGCCAGGCGATGATCCCGGATTCATGGCGCAGTTCGAATCCACCGAACTTGTCGTGCGCCTTGACGAACGTGTTCTGCACAAAATCCATCGAGTCCATCTGGGACGCCTGCCGGAGCTGCTTTCCGAGGCGCATCCGGACGATTCGTCGGAGCGGCTCCTGAAAGTACTGGAAGAGCTGATTCAGCGCGTCGGGGTCGCCTTCCTGCGCGCGCTTCGCCACGGGCATGATGCCGCTGAGCGGAGGGCGCCCGTCGAAGCTCTGCTCCAGGGGATCGGTGATTTCGTCGGACTCTTGACTCATGGCCGGTAGGTACAAGTCGGCAAGCAGGACGCGCAGCCCGCTGGAGCCGCGCCTTCCGGAGAGGAGGTGGGGATCATTGGCCCTCGACGGATGCGGGGATCGTCGAGCTGGACGCTGCGACGGTTCCCGTCATCAGGCGCTCGAGTTCGCTCTCCGAGTAAACGCGATCGAAGTTGAACGTCCATGACTTCTCCCGGAAGCCGCGGCTTCCCAGGTCTTCCCCAAGGATGAGCTGAACCGATTCCAGCGGCACGAGGGGAGAGAGCGACGGAAAGAGACTGGTGCTCGCCCCACGTACGCCCACCTCGGTGGGCGCAGGAAGATAGAGCGTGATCGACTGATCGTAGCGCCCGTCCAAGCCGTCGACGGCTTGGAGGTCGCCCAGGACCCTGCCCTCTTGGGCGCTCGCCAGTACGGCGGAACGCAGGTCCGGACCTGGCATCGGAGCCAGCGCAGGGGCGCCGGTTCGAAAGTCGATCGAGTACGTCTTGCCCATCACTCGAACCTGCGGCCGATCGAAGGCGGAGGCGGGACGCCGAATGTTCGCATGGAGCTCCAGTACGCCGTCCATGCTCTCCGAGCGCGTGAGTGAGGCCGTCTTGGCGTCGAAGAGCAGGCCCGAAGCGGAGGAGGGTCGGCCGACGATGTAGGCGTGGTCGCCTTCGACGATCTCTCGGGCAAGATCCTGGGCCAGCGCAATGGCCGTATCGTTCGTCAGCTTCTCCGAAAACGCGCCCGAGTCTTGCTGGAGCCACGCGGAGGGAATCAGAACCGAGGTCCAGAAAGCGGGCTTGCTCGGCCCGCCGCCCAACCTGTCCCCGAATCGAAACTCCAGAGGGTCCGGCGAAACGATGAACTGGCGCAACGTTCCCTGGATAGTGCCGCCCTGCACTGGCTCGAACTGGAAGTCGGAGGCTCTGGCGATGGCGTCGCTCGCCACGCTACCTTCTTCACCGTCCGTGCCCGCCAGTTCCAGGGTGCGCAGCAGCTGAGCGGTCGAGAAGTAGCGCGGCGCCTCCAACCCCTCGATGTCGTAGAGAGACGCCTCCAGGTTGACGCCTTCGAAGGAGTAGCTGCGGTCAGGGAAGAAGAGTTCGACAGGACCTGCCAGGAAGAGCGCGAAGCTCAGAAGATTGGCGCGACTCTCCGGCTTGACCGGGTAGCTGAAAGAGTCGACGTCGAGAAGGAGGTCAGCCCTGGCTTCACGAGCCGCCGCGACCCAGTAGCTGGGCAGCAGCCCGGCGGAGGAAAGTGCCTCGTACTCCTCCACGGTGGGACGAGGGAGGACCTTGACGGTGCTGAACGCGTTGGCCTCGAGGACTTCACACAGGCGCAGTGTCAGGAGGCTATGCTCGTCGCGGCTCTGGCCGCTCGCTGCGCCGAGCGGCTGAAAGTCGAAGGCGAACGGCGCCCCTTGACGATCCACGCCGTCGGGAAGCACCTGCACCTTGGACTCGTCCATGGGGATGACGGCGACGTGGTACGGCAAGGGCTGCCAGTCGGCGGGAGCACCGGTCAACTTCAAAGGGCGCTCCGTGGTATAGGAGACGCAGGAGACCAGCGGAAGAACCGCGAGCGCTGCGAGGCTGGCAACGGACAGCTTGGTTCGCGAGGAACCCGATGGATGGCGACGACGCATGGGCAGGATGAGTGGCCCGACGCGATCAGGGGCACGGAATGATGGCAGCACCGGGCAATGAGGGCGGGGTTTAGTGTATCAGTCCGTCGACTTCGCGCAGCGGAATCCCACTCTGGGAGCAGCGGGCGTTCGCCGCCATGAATCAGTCAGCTGAAGACGGTCCACCGTGCGGAAGTCATGGGGCGCCATGGTGAGGCCGTATGCTTCCCACTTCCCGCCGCTCGGTGGCCAGCCTGCCCCGACCACGAAGAAGAGAGGCCCCTCGCTTCCGTAGACGCCCCCCCGATCGGCCGGAAACTTCCGGACGAGTTCTTCCGTTTTCACCCCACCATTGACGAGGTCGGCGCAGAAAGTTGAGTCGTTCGACTTGAACAACAGCATCCCCTGCTCCTTCCACATGGGCGTTTGCGTCCACTCGGCGACGTTCCCGCAGAGGTGGAAGATTCCATCGGGGGAAGCGTAGGCCGGATCGTCGACCTCGCAGAATTCGCCAGCTTCCGTGAGGAACGCGCGCGCGCCATCCGATCTCGGGCTCTGCCTCGTCGCAAAGATGCGCCCCTCCTCGCCTCGAACCGCGTACTCCCACTCGAGCAGCGTCGGGAGGCGTTTTCCCGCCCAGCGGGCATACGCCATCGCTTCCTCCCAGAGCACCCCCGACACCGGCGTCTTTTCGCGACGCGACACCTGACGCAGCCCGAGCCAGCGCTCTCTGCCTGCCCGCAGTCTCTCGGCAGCGGTCTCGCTCCCGAGGCTTCCCAGAAAGGGCCAGTTCTGCAGGTCGCCGTAGCCGCTCGCCGATTCGACGAACTCCAAGAACTGAGCGACGGTCACCTCGGTCTCGTCGAGGTAGTAGTCGGCGAGGTCGTCCGATTCGATCAGGATCTGGCCCTCACTCTTGAAGAACGTCGCCTGGGCCTGCAGATAGGAGAGGTAGCTGCGGTTCTCGGTCAGGTACGGAGCGCCCGTCCTCCGGAAGCGCCCCCACAGTTCGTCGCCGGGCTTCGCTCCGCCCTCGGCGAAGACGTAGCCGTCGACGTGCGAAGGGCCACGGATCAGACGCATCGCTCCGCCCTTGAGGTCGCCCCCCGGCTCCAGTCGAGACGGAAGCGACGGCATCACCCGTCCTATGGCCAGCGATACCTCCCGCGTGGTCCGCTTCTGCGGATCGCCGCGCTTCGAAGCCGCCACGGTCACCTTCGCTTCCTTGCGGGACCAGGCCCGTTCCAACGGAAGCTCGAACACGAGGCGTTCGCTCCGAGAGTCCGCCGTGTGGTCCACGGGCGACATGAGGTGCAGCGGAAACGCAGTCCCGTCGACCTCCAGGTTCGCGGTCGGCGGCCACTCGACCCCATTGGCATCGGCCACCGTACAGCTCACACGCACGACCTCGAAAGCTCCTGTCTCCAACTCCAGCGGCGACATCCGCGGGTTTCTGGCGGCCACCGAGAATCGCGCGCATTCGCGAACCTCCGTGTGCCCAGCCAGGTCTCTCAGTCGGACCGTCAGACGGTATTCCCCGTCCTCCCACTCCGCGTTCTGGAGCATCGTGCGGGCCCAGAGGTCCGGGCCCAGGACCCAGGCACCGTTCCGGCGAGCCACCTCGATCCCGGCGCCCTCGATCTCGGCAGCGCTGAACCTCTCGATGCGAACCGGCCCTCCGCGCAGCTCGACCTCGACGACGACTCGATCGAGTGAGTCCGGTTCGTCGAGTCGGAGAACGAGATCCGGAAGCAGATCCGCGGTCACACGTGCATCGAGCAAGCGTGTCTCCCGCGCCGTCTCGAATCCGCAGAACTCCACGCCGAGTTCCCGTAGGACTTGCAGCTCGATGGGGATCGTCAGGATCGGCGCGGGTAGTTCGTTGGAACGCAGGCTCGTCATCCACGGCTCGTCGCCCACATCCTCGGCCCCGGCGGGACTTCCCGGGCGTCTGGCGGCGAGGCCACGTCGCTCGAACTGACGCAGGACGAGCGCCTCCGTTCCGGGTGCGGCTGAACTCAGCTGAAAGGCGATCTGCCTCGCCACGCGTGGCGCCGCACCGGACACCGCCCCCAGAAGCTCTTCCATTCCGCTCTCCGGCGCGACCCGGTACAGGCCGAAGACCGACTCGGGGCTAGAGCGTTCGATCATGAGCGTCGCGGCGCCGGGCGGCACGTACGTCACTTTCTCGGTGCCGAGGCCCTGATGCCGACCACCCGAGTCCACGATGGCCAGGGGTGAATCGTCGGACAGCGACACGAAGGTCACGTTGGCCAGACGCCGGTCGCCCCCTTGATCGGACGGCAGCAGACCGGAGTCCACCACCTCGAGGATGGCCGTAAAGGTCATCCCAGCTCGCGGACGGGCCGCCCTTGCTCCGAGGAGCGCGTCCACTGGCACGACGAACGAGAAACGACCGTCCTCGAACGTTTCGAACTGGTCTTCTCCAAGCCCCTTGAGCCCCAGGCGGATGGACCGCCCCCAGGCTGCCTTCCGGAAGCGGCCGCTCAGTTCGATGCGATCGACCTCGTTGTTCAGATGAACGCGTGTGGATCGAAGGTCGCCCTCCTCCAGGTTCAGGGGCACCGGTTCGAGCCTCGGCTTCCCGGATGGCGCGAGTCGGAAGAGGTGCACCGAATCGGGGTCGATCGTCGAGGGCTCGTTCGTGAGCACGAGCTCGACCGGCTCGCCTACCCTCATTCTACGACCCGCACGATCCTCGAGCGCGACGGTGAAGCTCGACCGGGTGACGCCCGCCTCGGCGACGTCGACCTGATCGACCCGGAGGGCAACGGTGAAGTCGAGCGGGTTGACGACGGGCTCGAGGCGTTCCACGCCAGCGGATCTGGTATCGACGATGCCCGCCCTGGAGACGGTGGGCCCCGCGCCCAGCACCTCCGCGACGATCCGATGGCTGGTCCCACCCCACACGAGGCGCGGCTCGCCCGCCTGGAGGTCGATGCCCGCCGCTGCGGACGGCCTCGCTCCTGGCGGCACCAGCCTGAAGTTCGTCCTTGCGGTTCCCAGGGGCCCCACGGTCGCCAGCCGGAACGGCAGACTGACGACATGCGACTCCGGCCAGCGAATGAATACATCCGTTCGCGGGAGCTCCGCCCCGTCCATGACGCGAAACTCGAAGCCTCCGTTCCCGTCCGAAACGAGCGTCACGTCACGAAGGGGCTTCGCCTCGGGATCCTTCGGGGAGTCTCCTTCCATCAGAAGTGGAGATCCGGCGGGAGGTGGCGCGCCCCCTGCTTTCAGAACCGCTCGAGAGCCCAGGTTGTCGTTCGCAAGGCCCAGCACGTTGTCAAAGGTGAAGCTCGACACCAGGTCCTTCGATGGCTCGGCATCAGGGTCGCTTCTGGAGTATCTCCAGATCGAAACGTCGCCGACCTGCTGGAACTCCGGCGCCTTCAGAAACGTATGGAGCACCATCGCGAGGAGCGACAGAAGTAGAATCGGCACCGCGATCAGGAACGACGTGGAGACCAGCGGCTGCATCGCCTTCTCGAGCGCGACCCGCGCTTCGCTCGCCGACTGAAACCGACGCTCCCGGTCTTTCTCGAGACACCGGTCCACGACCGCCGCAAGCCGACGCGGAACCTTCGGTCGGACATCGCGCACCTTGCGCGGTGCCTCCATGAGATGCTGCCGATAGGCATCCTTGAGCGACGTCGCTTTTCTCGCGAACGGATAGGTTCCCGTGAGCGCCTTGAAGCCGACGACGCCGAGGGAGTAGATATCGGAACGCCCATCGAGAGTCTCGATATCCAGGTCCCTTCGCAGGTGCTTGCACTGCTCAGGCGAGGAGTAGAGCACGGTCCCGCCCCTCGCGCGTCGGACGGGTCCGTCGACGGACGGCGCCGCGCCGGCCCTGGCGCCGGCGATGGCCATGGCGCGCTGCAAAAAGCGGATCTCCGGGGTCAGCCCTCGTCCGTCCTTTGAATCGCCGCCCGCGGGAAAGAGGGTCTGCTCGAGAAGATCCTCGTTCGGATCGTCCTCATCGACGACGACGCGCCCGATGTCCGCCAGTTCGTTGCTGACGTTCTGGCCGATCCCGAAGTCGATCACCTTCGCCGTCTCGGCGCCCTGCTCCGGCGCTCCGAGGATGAAGATGTTCTGCGGCTTGAGGTCCAGGTGGAGGAGCGCTCGCCCCTCCGGGACCTCGTGGGCACAGCGCAACGCGGCCAGCACGTCGAGCATGATCTTCCCCACGCGCATCGGCTCGAGCTGCTTCTCGTCCTTGAGAACGTCCGCCAGTTCGCGCCCCTCCAGGAACTCCATCACGAAGTAGTAGATGCCCTCGGCGGTCCTGTCGAACGTCATCCATTGGACGATGTTGGGATGGCTGAGAAGCGTGAGCCGCTGGGCTTCCTCCTGGAAGCTGCGGATCGCCTTCTGGCTGCCCTGGATGTTGGAGTTCAGAACCTTGATGGCGACGCGGGCTCCGCTCTGCTCGCCGAGTTCCTCGGCGAATCCAAGATCGACCGCTTGGTAGACGGTGCCGAATCCGCCCTTCCCGAGCCGGCCCGTGATGAGGTACTTGCCTTTGAGGGTCTTCCCGATCAGGTCCTCCCCGCGCGCGACCGTCTCCAGCGTGTTCTTGGACGCCTCAGGCGCGGACTTCAGCATGTGCCCCTCGATCGCTTGCAGCGCATCCGTCAGCTCGAACAGAGCAGCGGGTGCGGAGACGGAATCGCCGAGCGTCGAAGAGTGGTCTGCAGCCCAAGCATCGAGAGTTCTCTCCAGCTCGATCTGTCCACCGCGGTTCGTGAAGACGTGCGGCGTCGCGCCGGCGGGAAGCGACTCCTCCGCGATGGTCCGGGTCCATGTGAAGAGCGAGTCCGCGCCCTCGGCGCTCGCACTCTTCCGGCCCTCCACCTCGCCTTCACCCCGCGCCACGACCACGGAGTCCAGAAAGCGTCGAGCGGCTTCGCTGCGACCGAGCCCGGTGGCTTCACAGGCCTGCGCCAGGGCCGTCTTCACGCGCAAGGTCAGGAGTCGGTCGACCTCGGAAGGCGGACTGCTTAGGGAGAGCTGCTCGATGATCACCCGTTCGCCTGCGCTCAAGGCAGGATTCAGGATGGCCTCCCTCAGCCTGCGCGCGAAGACGGATCGCCCGAGGCTACTCGGCTCTTCCTGGAGCGGCTCGATCAGCGAATCGCAAACATGGGCCACGAGCGCGTCGAGCGGATCGATGGGATGGCTCGACGGAATTCGGGCGGGCATGAAGAGACGGTCCTGAGCTTGGCGTGGGGCACAGTCGAGCGTTGGACGCTAAGAAATGGTCTGCGGGGCCGCTACGGTGCACGTGGACGAAATCCTGTCAGGGATTCCGCCGACCCCGGTGGACCAATCTGGGCCGGCGGAACATCGAGTGGACTTCTTCGTGAGCAGAACGGAGGGGTTCGACTTTCGGCTTTTCACCGTTTGTTATCCTTGCGAGTGGCCCTGTCAGAGGTGGCGCCCGGATCACTCATCAAATTGCGTCGCCAGTGCTCTGGAACTGCCCAACCGTCGCCTCGCCCCGTCCGAGCCCATGTCGCACCCCACTCCGTTCAGTCCAACCTCCATCGGCGGTCAGCGAGCCGCCCTCCTCGTCGCCTGGGCGGCGATCGCACCCGCGCTACTTTCCGGCTGCGGCCTGGGCCTCGCGGGCGGCGCCAGCGCGGCCTCGGGAGGCGGCGATGGCGGAGGAGATCTGGAACAGGTCTCGCTCCTGATCTCCGAGTCGACCCCGAAGCTCTCCCGGACGCCCCTGACGGAGCCCACCACCAGTCCCGCGATGCTGCCCGACGGCACCCTGGTGGCGGAGCCCGGCGAAAAGATCACGCTCATGTTCTCTGGCGCCATCGATCAGAGCCTCACCCCCGCCGACTTCCGGGTGCAGATCAAGCGTCCGATGGAGGCGTTCGTCGACGTTCCGATCGAGCGAGTTTCCTATCCGAGTTCACGCTCGTTGGACCTGGAGCTCGCTGACCAGACAGTGCACAACAGCGTGTACCGCGTGCTCGCCAGTCGCCTTCGATCGGCCGCGGGGCTCGCGATCACCGGCGGCTCCACGACATACTTTCTCGTGCGCGACGGCAAGTGGGCCGACCCGGAGCTGATCACGAGCGGCACCGATGAAATCGGCGGAGTGACGGTCACGCCCGATCTCAACCTCTACGCCACGCTCGAAGGCAGCTACTTCCAGGCGAGCAGCAACGGCATCTTCTGGTTCCATTCGCTGCTGAGTTCGCGCTTCGGCGGCCCCTGGCAGTTCCCGATCACGATCAACACGCGGCTCTCGGCTGGTAGTGAATACGGCGTTCAGCCGCAGACCGGACGCCTCGACTTCACCGACGAACTCGGCTGGTTCCGCATCGCAGAGGGCGATCCGAACGAGGGCCGAGCGGACGCGTTTCGCATGATCCTGAGGGCGCCCGTGGGCTACCTGACGCCGATGGACGGCCTGCAGTTCGGCGACCCTGTCATGATCACCTCCCAGGCCGACAGCAAGGGCCGGATCGACCTTCCGCGCGCCGGGGTGTCCGATGAACTGGGCGGTCCACACTTCAGCTTCAACCCGGCCCTCGTATCCAAGCACCACGACCTCGGGGCGGCGTTCTGGGCGCTTTCCGAGCCGACGGACGTGACGCCTTCTCGGAACGAGTTCGAGCATCAGAAGGTGTACGCGAATTCCACGAGCGTGGCCCCCTACACCGCCGGCGGAGTCATTCAATGGCATGACTGGGATCCGGCCACGCGTCTATCGGCCGATGGCGAGAACCACAACTCTTGGCCGGTCGTCACCGAAACGCCCGACGGCGGAGCCATTGCCATGTGGTGGTCCGCTGCGACCACGGTAGGTCTCTTCGACGAGCTCGTGGACAGGTACTGGATCGCCGAGTGGATCCCGGGTGCAGGCTGGCAGCCCACCGTCGATGTGACGCCTTCGGGCGAGAGTGGCAACCTGCCGGCGCTCACTGACATCAAGGTCGTCCGTCGCGGCGTCGGCGCCAGCGCGACCGACCACGTCGTCGTGTTCACCCGCCGCGCAGGCCAGCCGAGCGCGCGCCAGCTGGACCTCGCGAGCTTCTCCTGGACGGCTCCGATGGCCCCTTCCCCCACCGTCCCCGGGGGAACGCCCTACACGGTGTACCAGACCCCCGTATGGGACGACTACGTGGCACGGGATGCGAACCAGACGATTGGCTACGGCTTCCAGCTTCGCCCCCGCGTGGGGCGCATGACGCCCCAGGCGCGATCGACCGGGGGGAACGCTTTCCTCGTTCAATGGGTGGAGCGCCTCGACCCGAACATGGCCTCGGACACTCGCCTCGTCGTCGCCGAGTACCGCGCCGATGAAGCCTTGCCGTGGGGTCCGCCGGAGGATCTGTCCGGCGTGTCCGTCATCGACACCGACGACCCCGAGAACTCGTTCGTCAACCTGACGGTGGATCAGAACGGCTGGGCGACGCTCTTCGTTCGTCAGGTGGACGCAGCGAACGGGCTCGGGAGGATCTACGCGAAGCGAACGAACCTCCCGTCGAACGGCGTCTCGGGCCTGTCGAACCAGACGATCCCGGGCGAGCCCATCACTCCGGAAGGATTCGACGCGAGTTTCCCCTCGATATCGAACGTGCACCCCTCGGGCGCCCTGGCGGTCTCCTGGCAGTTCCGTCTCGACGCGAACGAGAAGCGACCGCTGGGCGCCGCCGCGGCGCGCTTCCGCTAGCCTGGAAAGCGGGCAGGCTCGAAGAGGGGCCCCTGAACGAGTTCTGGTACACAGGGCTTTCCGAGTCGAGGACTGCGAGAGTCGAGAATGGGCCGTATCATCCCGGGCGGCGTGCTCCCATGAACGATCCTGACGACCCCATTCCGACCGACCTCGACGGGGCCCTGGCGGGCGCGACCGACGTGGAGGTCTTCGACGCTGGCGACCGCGGCTGCGGTGAACTGGCCCTCGAGCTTCGCATGCGGATCCAGAAGCTCCCGGAATACGCGACGCTGATGCTGGTGACCACGGACGCAGGGGCTCCCGAGGACGTCCCCGCGTGGGCTCGACTCACCGGCAACGTGCTCCTCGCCGCCGCCCCTCCGCGCTTTCTGATCGAACGCCGGCTCCCGGAAAATCGATCCCCGGACGATCGATCCCCGGACGACCGACTCTGAGCAGCCCGGCCCATAGCCCACCGGAAGAACCGCAGCTGAACGTCGCCGCGGCCGGTCTCCACCCCCTCTGTCACCACCCATCCCATCATGTCCAACCGCTTCGTCGTCTCGCTCACCTGTGCCAAGGAAGACACCGACAAGGCCACCGTCGCCTTCGTCGTCGCCAACGCCGCGCTCGGTTCCAGCCAGGACACCGTCGTGTTCCTGAGCACCGAGGCCGTCCGACTCGCCGAGAAGGGCTACGCCGACGATATCGCCGAGGAAGGCTTCGCGCGCCTCGCCGATCTGATGTCCAGCTTCGCCGAGGCCGGTGGAGAGATCTACGTCTGCGCCCCCTGCATGAAGAAGCGCGGCCTCGACGAGGCCGAACTCGTCGCAGGCGCCAAGGTCGTCGGCGGCGCCAAGCTCGTCGAATTCATGGCGGGCGGCTGCCCGAGCGTCTCTTACTAACACGCCTCCCGTGACCGAACACGCCCACGCCCCCGACGTCAGCTTCGACGGCGGCAACCTCGACTGCGGCAACGGCCTCCTGCTGCTGATCCGCAAGCACATCGACCCGCTCGGCCCCGGACGGCTCCTCGAGATCCTGTCCTCCGAGAAGTCCGTGGTCGAGGACCTGCCCGCCTGGTGCCGCCTGACCGGGAACGAGCTGGTTTCCCAGCTCGACCGCGGGGAGCATCGCAGCTTCCTCGTGTCCAAGGGCGCGTTCGATCCGGTCGCCTTCCAGAAGAGCGGCGCGCAGCGCGAGTCGATGCCTCTCACCCAGGAGGTGATCGAGGTGCAGATTCCGGCCTCGCTGCCGGATCCTGCGCCCGCGCCTCCGATCGCGCCTTTCTCCGTCATGGGCGTCGGAAGCTGGCCGCGGCCGAACTGGCTTCTGAGGTCATTGCACGAGCGCCTCGAAGGACGACTCTCCGACGACGAGTTCGACGCCGCGGCGCAGGACGCCGTGCGGCTCGCCGTCCAGGCACAGGAGCGCGCGGGCGTGGACGTGATCACGGACGGCGAGCAGCGCCGCGACAACTACGCGAGCTTCGTGGGCGGGCTGCTCGACAACTGCCAGTTGATCCCGCTGACCGACCTCTTGCCCTACGTCGACCATCCCGAGGAGTTCCAGCGCGAACTCGACTCGCTCGACGTACCGGCGGCCGAGGTGCGGCATCCCGCCGTTTTCGGGCCGCTCGGGCGGAGTCGTCCGCTCGCCGTCCACGAGGTCCAGTTCGCCCGGACGCTGACCGATCGACCGATCAAGGTCGCGCTGCCCGGGCCCTATCTGCTGACGCGGACCATGTGGATGGAGTGCATCTCGGACCGCGCTTACGCGGACCGGGACGAGCTGGCGAAGGACGTGATCCGCGTGCTGCGGGAAGAGCTGCACTACCTGCTCGCGGAGGGCACGGCCTTGATCCAGTTCGACGAGCCGGTGCTCACCGAGGTCGCGCACGGCGCCCACGCGACGGGCGGCCGAAGCTTCATGTGCGGCGCCCTCGGCGAACGCGGCGAGACGAAGGCAGAGCTCGGCTTCGCGACGGAGCTTCTGAAGGCCGTCTTCGAGGGACTTCCCGAGGAACGCCTCGCGCTCCACGTTTGTCGCGGGAACTGGTCGCGCGACGAATCCGTCGCGCTGTCCGGCGACTACGCGCCGCTCCTGCCTCTGTTCGAGCAGGTGCCCGTGGGCACGCTTGTGCTGGAGCTGTGCACGCCGCGCGCCGGTGACGAAGCCGTACTGCGCAGTCTTCCGGATTCGCGCAGGATCGGGGTCGGGGTCGTGAACCAGAAGCACGATCGGATCGAGACCGTCGACGAGATCATCGCCAAGGCGCAGCGCGCGGTCGATCTCTTCGGGGCCGAGCGCGTGCTCCTCAATCCCGACTGCGGCTTCGCGACGTTCGCGGACAACCCGATCGCCGCAGCCGGGGTCGCCGAGAAGAAGCTGGCGGCGATGGTGGAAGCGAGCCGCAGGCTGCGGGGCGGATGAGAACCGAGGGAGGGCGGTATCCGTCCTCCCTCGGTTCGTCTCGCGATCAGAAGTACGTCGTGAGCTGCAGGTAGCCGACCTTCCGGTCATCGTTGTCGATGCCGAAGCCGAAGCCCGCGTGAAGCCCTGACCGGAACTCCTTGCCGATGAGCAGGTCCGTCTCGAAGTCGCCGAGCTGAGTGGCGCTGCCCCGGCGGTCCAGCGTCATCACGGACGCCGTCATGTCGAGGTCCCAGCCAGGCGTGAACGCCACGCTCAGCTGGTTCGTGGCGAGGTTGCTGCGCCAGATGCCGCCGTACTGGTGCAGGAGGCCTGCGGTGTTGAAGTCGGCGGGGTTGATGTGCAGCGCGCCCTCACTCTCCGTGCGCGTGACCGCGACGCGACGAAGGAACTCACCGTTCTCGGCATCGAAGTTCTTCTCGAGGATGATGCGGTAGGCCGAAACGTCCTTGCCGCCGTTTCCGACGGTGCGGTGACCGAACTGTCCGATCCACTCGAAGAGTCCCTCGATGTTGCCATCCGCTTCGACGCCGACCCACGAATCATCGCCGTTGCGGGTGACGTCGCCCTCGCGCAGGCCCGCCATGTAGTACGCGTTGAGCGTCCGAAGATAGCTGTCCTCGGAGGCGTTCCAGCGCGCCGTGCCTCCGGCGTAGCGCTCGCCGCCGCCGGGGAGCTGACTCTGGAGGGGCCCGTAGTTGTCGAAGGCGAAGAGTTCGACGTCGACCTCATCGAAGCTACGCGAGAGCCACGCGCCCGTGAAAGCCCCCGGGTACTGAAGGAAGTCGCAGGAGCCGAGGACGAGGCCGTTGGCGAGGAAGTAGTTGCTGCGACCGATGCGGAGCTTCTCGCCGAGCTCGAACGCGTTGTCGAGCTGCATGTAGGCCTGACCGATACCGTTGAAGTTGGTGCGCGAGGCGAAGCCGTCTTGGGACAGATCCGGCTGGGCATCCGAGTAACCCTCGGCCCCGGCCCAGACCTCCGAGAAGTTGAACTCCACGAAGGCCTGGATGTAGTCGTTGACCTGGTAGTCCATCTGGATGCGCGTGCGCATCGTCTGCTGATCGTTCCCGTTGTAGGGGGCGGAGTCAGGGGCATTCGCAGCGCGCGCACGGAAACGAATGTCACCCGTGAGGGTGAGGGCGTTCGAGCGGAGTTCCAGCCCCGTCTCGATGCGCTCCATCTCTTCGGCGGGAGGCGCGAAGCTGAAGCACTGGTTCTGGGGGGAGTAGCACTGCTGAGCGGTAGCGACGCTGGCGAGGGCCGACGTCGCCGCGATCGCGGCGTAGAGTCTGGGGGTAGGATGCATACTGGAGAGCCGTGGCTGCGGGGGGGGATTGGACGGGGCTCCCTCCGCGCGCAGACGATCCAGTGGCAGACTCGAGGATGCTTCAGGCGTGCTGAACGCCGTTTGCGAGACCGACCGGCCCCTCGCCCCTACGCAGATTCGCTCCGCGGGAAGGTCGAGGGCGTCCTCAGGTGTGCTGAGGAACGAACGGAATCGGGGTCTGGCCGGTCACGGGGCGGAGCTTACGCCCCATCTCCGGGGCTGGCAAGTCAACGTCCTGGGAGGGTGTCCCTGATGGACGGGATGACCCGAGGGAATCCCACCGGTCAGGGCTCGACGACCCGCAGCGGCACGTTGCACGTGGCGCCGCCCCCCTTCCCGTCACGCACGTAGGCGAAGAGGCGATAGACGCCAGGCTCGTCGGGCAGAAGGATCTGGGCGGATAGGCGCTTCGAGGAGACGATCGAGCGAGGAAGATCGGGCATGGGCTCCTCCCGCTGGCCGAACGACCCCTTGCCGGCCGAGGCCCTGCGCAGCACCCATTCGACGTCCAGCTTGTTCCGCTCCGGGTCGCGCGCGTCGACGGTCACCTTGAAGCGGTCACCTGGGTGGATGTCCTTCGCGTTCGGAATTCCCTGGATGCCGATCTGACCCTCGATGGCTGGACAGAGATTCCTGGGCGCCTTCCCGGTCCAGAGCTCGGTCATCACGTCCACGCATCCGAGGCGGGTGCCATCGGGCAGCAACATGCCGTACCACGTCGCCGTCGTCTCCTGCTTGTCGCCCCAGAGGAAGGCGTAGGAGCCGATGCAGAGCGGCTGATCCCGCACGGCTTCCTCGTAGGCGCGCCGATAGTTCTCCGCCTTGGCGGTGCTGGTTTCCTCGATCGGCAGGCCGTAGGGCGTGGACGGCGACTCCCAGTGCCCGCGCGCGCCGAACTCGGTCAGCATGTAGGGCCGCTTGCCGCCCGCCTCGACGTAGCGCTTGCCGACGGTCGGGGCCAAACCGTAGCTGTTGATCCCGATCACGTCGATCGACGGAGCGAGGCGATCGAGATCGCGGATCTTCTTGCCGCCCCCCATCTCCGCGATCACGGTCATCGTCGGATGATCCGGATCGAGGGAGTGAGCGAGCTGCGCGAGGCGTTCGAGCTGGACGTAGACGAGGGGGTCGTTGCCGTCGCCCTCCATCTCGTTGCCGATCGCCCACATGAGCAGTGCTGGATGCTTCCGATGGGCCTTGATCGCACGCTCGAGGGAGCTGGCCTGGCGGGCGAGGGCTTCCTCGTTCGAGTAGTCCATCCCCGCGCCCGTCCGGTTCAGCCAGACCCCGAGCGTGACCGACACGCCACGCTTCTGCGCCTCGTCGAGAAGCGCCGCGGTCACGTCGCCGACGCCCCAGGTACGTATCGAATTACCGCCGCACGCGGCGAGCAGCTCGAGGTGGGAGTCCCCGCCGACGCCGTGGACGAAGTAGTCCTTGCCGTCGCGAGTCAGCTCGGCCCGGCCACCTTTGACCCTGACCTCGACCTGCAGCGGAACCGCCCCTGCTGCCTGGCCGAACCAGCCGACCATGGCGGCGCCAAGGAGCGCGCGGACGAACCTTCGGCGGCGTGAACGGGTGTGGACCGACTCTGGCATGCGCAGACTCTACCAGGGGACGACGAGGAGACTCCGTCGGAATCGCACCGGGTACGTCCTCAGGGCCACCGGGTCGAGGGGGTCCCTTTCCGGTCGACCCTCTCGCTTCGTTCCCATTGTCGAAACCGCCAATAACCGCCAGCGGAGCGGAATTACTTTCCTGGTCTGTCGATCAATCGAGCCGCAGCGCATAGACCGCGACCTCGCCCGGCGCGAAGTACCCGTCGTCCTCAGCCCAGACGTCCACGCGCAGCGTCCCGTCGCCGACCTCGCGTCGAATCAACCGTAGATCTACCGTCGACGCTACGTCCGCTCCCCCCGACCGTTCCCGCAACCGATCGCGATCGATCCGGCCGTGGCCTTCGACGCGGACCGCCAGAGGCTGCCCCTCCGCGATCACGATCAGCGCGCGCAGCCCGGGCTCTCCGACGGGAACCTCCAGCGTCACCCGCCCCGGAACGCCGGGCGTCTCCAGCCTCACGCGATCCTTGAACGTCCACGAGAACTCGTGCTTCCGCTCGCCCGACCTGGCCGCCGCGGCACCGAGCCTCGCCACGCCGATCTGACCCGCATGCTCCTCGGACTCCAGCGAGCCGTCCCGAAAGATCTCCAGCATCCGAGCCTCGACCCCGGGACGCAGGCGCGCCCAGTCCGCCTCTTCCTCCCCATCCACCAGCGCCCGGATGGTATCCGCCCGCGGACCGTAGGACGTCCCCCCCGTCCCCACCCGGCCATGGCTCGTCTCCGAGATCACGTCCCCGGCATTGATCAGCCCGATCACCTCCCCGAGGTCATTCACGATCGGACTCCCGCTCGCTCCCCCGACGACCTCGATGTTGTACTCGAGGCACTGCGCCAGGCTCGGGTCCTCCGCGCGTCCGAAGAAGGGATCGATCACTCGGTTCAGCGAACCGATCGCCGTCTTCGCCGACGGCCTCGACAGGTCCGTGCCGCCGCGCACGAGACCTTCGCCCGGAAACCCAACGAAGGCGATCGGTTGACCGGCCTGCAGGGCGTAGAGGGTCTCTTCGGACGCAAGCCTGAGCGCAGGCGCCTGACCGCCGACGTCCTCCGGAGCGACCTCCAGCAACGCCACGTCGAAGGCGGGGGGCAGATCCAGCACCTCGCGACTGCTCTTGTCGTAGGGTCGAATCCGCTCGATGAGAGACGAGAAGCCCTCGTAGCCAGGGTGCGCTCGAACCCCCAGGATCCGCAGATCGACCGGCGGCCAGGCATTCGAACGCGCGATCAGAGACTCTTCCGCTCCCAGGGAAGCGAAGAGATCCGCCACGTGCGCGTTGGTCGCCAGCCAACCGTCGCGAATGGACCACGCGGTACCGATCCCCCGCTCGACGACACGCGCGCTGTCGCCAGCGCGCTCCGTGCGCTTGACGACGACGTAGACGGACGCCGCCGCCGACGCCAGCACGGTCCGGAAGTCCTCCGCCGCCGGACGCTCCACTCGCGCGTCGGCGGTGAGTCGGTGGGTTTCCACCTCGCCCGCTTCGAGTTCAGCGCCGCTCTTCCCCGTACCGCGAAGAGCCTGAACGCCCACCGCCCCTGCACAGAGCACCATGGCCACGAGAGCGAGGCTACGCCTGCGCTCCCGGCGCACGGCGGCATGGACCAGCTCCGTCATCGTCTCCAGGCCCACGGAAGTACGCAGCGGCGCTGCCTCGTCCCCTGCGATCGAGTCTCCCTTGGAATCGATGGCGATCGTGTCCCGCACCGAAGCTGCCCCCGCCTCCACGGCTTCTCGCGGAGCGATGGCCGCCCCTGGGATTTCAGCCGAGAACACCGGGCCGTCCGGTCCGACCGTCACTCGATCCGCCGGCCCGAGCGGGATGCGGCCAGCGAGTGCTCTCCCGTTCACGAACGTCCCGTTCCTGGATCGTAGGTCCTCGACCCAGAGCCGTCCGCTCTCCTCGAAGATCGCGAGATGGTGGCCGGAAGCCCGCACGTGCCCCGCGTGCAGGACCACGTCGCAATCGAGGCGGCGTCCGATCACGACGCGCGACGTGGAAAGCGTCCGCTCGGGCGCCTCGCCGCGCGTGCCGGAGAGAAACCGAATCTTGATGTCGACCATGGAACGAATCTCGCCTCGCGATCAGCGAGCCTTGACCACCTCGATCGCCTTCCGAAACAGCGATAGCACGTAGGGCGCATCCTCGTACAGATCCTCGCGCAGAGTCTCCAGCAGCGCCAGGAGACTGCCGCTCTCCACGAAGGTCTCGATGCCCTCCCGCTGCTCCTCGCCCGCGCCAGCCACGAGCACCTCCGTGGTGAGCCCGGGGTCGAAGGCCAGCAAGACCGCCCAGATCGGGTCCGAGCGGGGCGGGAGCGGATCGGCGTAGATCTCCTTGGCGAGCATGTCCTTGTGGTCCTCGATCCAGCGAGCGACTTCCGCGCGGGTCGCTGAACCCTCCTGGCCGGCAGCCTCGATCCACGCCGACAGGAACACGGTCACCCGATCGAACTGACGCGCCTTCTCGAGCTTGTCCTCGAGGTCCAGCTCCACGCGCTCCCGAAGGAACGACAGGGCCCGGGCTCGACGCTCCGGATCTTTCTCCTGTCCCTCGAACGCACGGTTCAGCGCTGCCAGCGCGTACGCGTCTCGAACGGCCGTCGCGACCTCTTCCGTTTCGCTGTTCGCAAAATGGAGGAGCTTCTCTTCGATGTCGGCGTCGAGCCTCCTCTCCAGGGACGCTCCGTAGAGGATGGCTTCACTGATGCTGCCCACGTTGCCCTTGCAAGCGCCGAGCACGTAGTAGTGCCGCGCCTCCTCCAGGGACCTTGGCACGCCTGCGAGGCCATCGCTGCAGATGTGCCCCATGACGTAGGCCGCATCCGCCGACGGCGTTTCCGCATCGAGCGAGCGCTGGAGAAGTTCGATCATTCGACCCTTCCTGAACCACACCAGCTGATCGTCACGCCCGCGGGCCTCCTGGAGAAGATCGAGGTACAGCACGGCCAGCCAGGCCGCCGCCTCGCTGTCCGTATCCCTCTCCGCCGCCTCCGTCAGATCGTCCTGCACGCGCTTCCCGATCTGGTCTTCTCGACGTCCGTTCATGAACTCATCGAGGCCCATGACTCCCTGCAGGAGCTTCGCGCGCGCGGCCGCCTCCTCGTCTCCACCTACGGCCGCCTTCTGCAGCAGCGATTCCGTCTGCTCACGCCGCGATTCGTCGATCACGTAGTCGAGGCCGTTGAACTCCACCGCCAGCTCCGCCGCGATGACCTCGGTCCAGGGAACGAAGAGATCGTCGGTCGTGGCAAGTTCGATCAGCGCCTCTTGACCGCCCGGGTCGAGCAGATCCGTGGCCTTCTCGTAGCGCTGCTGCCTGCGGAATTCGTCCGAGAGCTCCTCGATGGGCCCTGAGAGCTGAGCGAGCCACGCTGGGCCATCGGCCTTCCGGACATGCTCCAGGAGCCCTGCGTATCCGCGGCTCCACTCGCGGCGGCTGCGCGCGTTCTTGACCAGCGTGGAGATCGCCATCAGGTCGGGCTCGGCGCGGACGCCCTGGATTCGAGGCTGGGGCCCGGATACGGGTTGGGTTCGAGACTCGTTCGGGGATCGAAGCCACGACCAGCCGATTCCACCCGCTGCCGCGAGCAGCATCGCCGCCGCCACCCACGGCAGGATCGAACGCGGCTCGGAGGCCGCGGGCGCCCCGGCATCATCGGTGTGGTCCTCGACGGGCGCACCTCCGATCGTCGAAGCGGAACCCGCGACGGCCGCCCGGATCCGCGATCGCATCTCGCGGGTCGGTGGACGGACGCCGCGCGCCTTCGAGGCGCCCGCGGCGGGATCGGCAAGATCCACCGCGCCGCCGAGGGCCTCCAGGACCGGCGTGATCTTCCGAGCCAGCTCGCCGCCGTCCGCGGGGCGCTCCGCCGCGTCGAGCGCGACGATGCTTTCGATCAGATCGACCACCTGCGAATCCAGCGCCGGCACGGACCGATCGAGCCGTTCGATCCCCGCCACGCACACCTGCTGCATGATCTCGGGAACGGACTTGCCGTCGAACGGGTGGCGACCTGTCAACAGGAAGCACGCCGTCGCGCCGAGCCCGTAGACGTCCGACGCCTTGCACGTTTCCTCGCTGCGTCGGAACTGCTCCGGCGCCATGTACATCGGCGTGCCGAGGAGCCCGCCGGTGGCCGTCAGGCCAAGGTGATCGTCGACGAGGCTCTTGGCGAGCCCGAGGTCGGCGATCTTGACGCGGCCCTCCCGCGAAATCATGACGTTCGCGGGCTTGATGTCCCGATGGATGAAATGGAGGCGGTGGGCTTCGGCGAGTCCTAGCGCCGCGTCGCGGAGGATCGTGAGCGCCTCTCGCGCGCCGAGGGGCCCCTTGCGCGCGACACGCTCGTCGGCGTCCTCGCCGTCGATGTAGTCGAGCACCATGTACTGGAGCCCGTGGGATTCGTTCACGTCGGTCGCGCGCACGAGGTTCGGATGCTCCAGTTTCGCGGCTACCGAAGCCTCCCGCTGAAAGCGTGCACCGGAGGAGCCAGGCGGCGCGGTCCGAATCTTGATCGCCACCTCGGTCTCCAGGCGCACGTGAAGCCCGCGGAAGACGTTGGCCATGCCCCCTTTTCCGAGCTGAGCGAAGAGCACGTAGCTTCCCAGCAGGGGATAGCCCTCCGCGCGCGGCAGGTCCCCGAGCAGCGGATGCTGGAGTAGCTCTTCGAGAGCGTCCCGCTCGGCCACGGTCTCGACATGGCCGACGAGCGTCTTTTCAAAAGTCTCTGGATTCAAGGTGCAGGGCGATCCTAAGGCGTCGAAACGGCGAGCGGGCGCGGGATGACCCCATCTCCGGGACGAATCTGAGCATCGCCAAAAGAATGTCTCTGTTGGTCCGTGTGCCAGGGCGCTTATCCTCCCTCGCAGGGGTCGCCCTCCGCCCCGCCACTGCTCCCCCATGAAGCCCCCTTTCGCTCCCAAGCTCATCCTCGCGATTCCCGCGGCGATGGCCCTCGCGTTCCCCCTCGGATCCTGTAGCGCGACGTCGGGCGCAGCCGCCGGGGCCCTCATCGGCGCAGGCCTGGGGCAACTCGCGGGTGGCGACACCGAGTCGACGGTCGTGGGCGCAGCCCTCGGCGCCGTGATCGGTGGAGCCATCGGCTTCAACGTCCAGACGACGCGTGAGGCCAGGGTGATCGCCAGCCGCGAGGCGACTTCCGCCGAGCTTCAGGCGGTGACCCGCGCCGCGTCCACCGTTTCTGCTGCGGCGCGCGAGAAGGCGCTGACCCGAGTGAAGGCCTATGCGGCAGAGCACGCGGAGGAAAAGAACGGCGGGAACACGGAGGTGATTCCCCTCCCTGAAAACACACAGGTCACCGAAGAGACCCTGATCACCGAGGAGCCCCTGGTCACCGAAGAGAAGCTGGGTACCGAAGAGACACTGGCCGATCCGAAACCCGTCCTCCTGGAAGCCATCCGTCTCCCCGGAAGCGACGGGGTCATCCTGCGCAACCTCGAGACCGGACGCTTTCTCGATGAAGAGGTGCACACGCTCGAGGACATCAAGGACGTCTCCGGCAAGACACCGAAGACCATCGAGGCCAGCTCCGATGAAGCGAAGCTCCCCTTCACGCTGATCCTCTCCAACCAGAAGACCGGCGAAACCCGGCAGTACACGGCGATTTATAGCTCCTGAAGTAGGAGACGTCAGCTACAGCGCTCTCTGCTGGTGCAGGCGCTCTTCCGGAAGGCCCAGCTCCAGGAGGTGCTCTCCCATCGCCGTGACGAAAGGCACGGAGCCGCAGACGTACGCTTCGCGCTCCGCCAGATCCGGAACGGCCGCCTCCAGCTTCGGTCGATCGATCCGGCCTCGCAGCCCGAGCCAGCCGTGGGTGGGCATCCGCTGGCTCGTCGTCGTGACGGTGATCGCCACCCTCGGGAAACGAGCGGCGATGGACTCGAGTTCGCGCGCGAAGATCACGTCCTCCGTCGTCCGCGCCGAATAGAGCACGACGACGTCGACGGGCGCCGAGACGTCCACGATCCAGCGAAGCATGGACATCAGAGGAACCATCCCGGATCCTCCGGCGAGGAGCAGCACCTTCTCGGACGGATATCGAAAGAGAGAGAATTCGCCAGCGGGCGCCCGCGTCTCCACACGGTCCCCAATGCGAAGCTGCCCCGGGGGCCAGGTGGCGTCGGTCTCTCCCGGCGCGCGCTGAACCGTGACGTCCAGCAAGAGGGGCCGGGAAGGAGATGAGGAAATACCGCACCAGCGAACCACGCGCTGGCCGTCGACCTCGAGCACCAGGCCGACGAACTGCCCCGGTTCGAACAAGAAGGGCTCCTGGGCCGCTCCCTGGTGCGGGCCGTCCCCGAGGCGAAGGGTCCAGGCGTCGCGCGTCTCCTGGTAGAGATCGAGAACGACGAGGGTGGTGGTGCCGCAGTCCCAGCGCGAGTTCGACGGCGGCTGACGGAGCAGCTCCGTCCGAAGGAGTCCAGGCCGTGGGTGCTCCGCGGCAGACGAGCGACGCACCTCGAACCCTGGAAGGAACTCCACGATCGGCTCGGATTCCACCTCCAACGCTGGATCCCGGCCCTCTTCTGGAGGTCCGTATACCAGGGTGTACCCACGGATCACCATGGCCTCACCCGGTCGCCACGGCGTCGGCTCGTTCGCCACGACGGGATAGCCACCGATCACCGTGCCGTTGAGGCTCTCCCGGTCGACCACGATGCAGTCGCCGTTCTCCTCGCGTACGACCGCGTGCAGACGGGATATCTGAGGATCGTCCAAGAGGATGTCACGACCCGTCACGCAGCCGATCGTGATCTCTCCCTGAACGGTCAGCTGCTCGGCCGGCTCACCCTCCCTCTTGACGGTTACTCGAATCATGGTGGTGGCTCTTCCCGGAGGGATGAGGGCGAGAGAGTAGCAAGACGCAATTCTCCCTCGCGCACTGGATTCGATCCCTGCGCCCCCCCGCTCATGGGACTTTCATCCCCCGGTGGCGGAGGAGCTGGCCATGGATGCCTTAACCATCCCTTGATGCGACCTTTGCGCGCAGCCACACGCGCGCAATGTTCAATCCCGCCTCGAACGCTGCCTCCCCCCAGGAACGGCACCTCCGAGTCGGTCGATCGCGACTTCATCAATACAGGATCAATTCGTTGCCCCACCTCTCTCCCCCCACTCTCAAGGCCGTGCAAAGGCGCCGTATCACTCCAGCGCTCTGGAGCCGTCGCGCGGCCGCCCTCGGTCTCGCCTCTCTACCCTCCCTGGCGGGCCCCGCCGTCGCCCAGGAGCTCCAGGCGCCCCAGGAGGCGCCCACCGAGGTCCCCACCGAGGTCCACAACAGGTTGCTCAATCTCCAGGAGCAGATCGACGAGCTGACCGCACGCCTCGAGACGACACCGACGATTGGCAGCACTCGTGGGACCATGAAGGTCTTTGGCCGTATCCACATCGACAACTGGACCTACCCGAGCTCCGACGGGGCCATCTCCGTCTTCGAGAACGGCGCCCCGGATCAGGATGTCCAAAACCGGACCCTCTTCCGCCGCGCTCGAATCGGCGTTTCGGGCAAGGTGAAGGACTCGATGAACTACAAGATCGAGATCGACTTCGGCCTCCCGGACGCCTTCGCCTTCAAGGACATGGTCATCGGCTTCGAAGACCTTCCTGGAAGCCAGCGGCTCCTGATCGGCAACCAGAAGCGCCCGTACGGTCTCGATCACCTGAACTCCAGCCGCTACAACGTGTTCATCGAGCGGCCCTACGTCGTCGAGGCCCTGAACCAGGACGCGCGTCGATTCGGCGTGGTGGCCTACGGCCAATCCGAAGACCTGGCCTGGAACTGGCGCTACGGCGGCTTCCACCTGGAGAACTTCGCCACCACGGGCCAGATCAGCGGCGATACCTTCCAACCCGAGTTCGCCGCCCGCATCGCGAACACCGCCATGTGGGAGAACGACGGCCGCGACTACGCCCACTGGGCCGTCTCCGGAACCGTGGCGTTCCCGAACGGGGATGCCAGCGACAACGAGGCGCGCTTCCGCACGCGCCCCGAGGCCCGAACCGACGCGCGCTGGCTGGACACCTCGCGGATCACCGGGACGGATCAGTACGAGATCGCCGCGGTCGAAGGTGTCTACAACATCGGTCCGACGCAGCTCGTCGGTGAGTACATGAACACCTGGGTGGAGCGCGACGATGCGCGTGATCTCCAGTTCGCGGGCGGCTACGTCCAGCTCGCACACTTCCTCACGGGCGAGTACATGGTCTGGGATCGAAGGACCGGCACGCTCGGACGCCCGAAGCCGAGCAAGAACTTCGCCCCTGGGGTTGGAAAGGGAGCCTGGCAGATCGCCGCGCGCTACTCCGTGGCGGACTTCTCGAACAGGGACATCCTCGGCGGGCGCGGAGAGTCGCTCTCGCTCGGCGTCAACTGGTACTGGAACGCCAACGCGAGCATGCAGCTCAACTACATCCGGGGCGAGATCTCCCAGCGCGATGAAGAGGTGGGTGGCCAGCTCTTCGACGGAGGCGACTACGAAGTCCTCGGCGTTCGTCTCCGGATCGACTTCTGATCTTCGGTGGCTCTGGCCCCTCTCATGAAGGAAGGGCCAGAGCCAGGACCGAAGCCAGAGGCCGCAACTACCCGAAGCGGCCTTCGAGATAGTCGGCCGTCTCCTGGTGCTTGGGCGTCACGAACATCTCGACCGTCGCCGAGTGCTCGACGACCTTCCCCATGAGCATGAAGATGCACTCGTCGCTCGCACGGCGAGCCTGCGCCATGTTGTGGGTCACGATCAGGATCGAGTATTCCCCGCGAAGCTGCCACAAGAGATCCTCGACCGCGCGCGTCGCCTCGGGGTCCAGCGCGGAGCAGGGCTCGTCCATCAGGAGCACGCTCGGCTTCACGGGCAGGAGACGCGCGATACACAGCTTCTGCTGCTCCTCCAGCGAGAGCTCGGTCGCCTTCTGCAGGAGCCGATCTTTGACCTGATCCCAGAGGAGCACTTCCTTTAGCGCCTTCTCGACCACCTCGTCTTCGTCGGAACGCGATCCCTTGCCGCCGCGATCCAGTCGATAGGCGAACAAGAGATTGTCGCGGATCGAAAGTGGCAGCGGGTTCGGGCGCTGAAAGACCATGCCTGCCGCGCGGCGTAGCTGGGTCAGCTCCACGGATGGATCGAGCACGTTGTGCCCCATCACTTCGATGGTTCCGGTCGTCCGCACGTACCCGAGGCGTTCGTTGATCCGATTGATCGAGCGCAGAAGCGTGGACTTCCCGCAGCCGCTCGGGCCGATGAGCGACGTCACCTTCCCCTGGACCACATCGATGTCCACGTCGAAGAGCGCCTGGAAGCTCCCGTACCAGAGGTTGAGCTTCCGGGTCTGGATGGCCTTGGCCTTCCCTGTTGCCGTCGCTGCGGCCGTCGATGTCGTATCGCTAACCAAAGCGCCCCTCGATGTAGTCGGTGGTTCGTTGATCCGTGGCAGCGCCGCCGAAGAGGCGCTTCGTCTTCCCGACCTCGACGACCTCGCCAGCGAGGAAGAGAGCCGTTCGATCCGCGAGTCGGCGGGCCTGCTGGACCAGGTTGGTCACGAGCACGATCGTCATCTCCTTCTTGAGGTCCTTGAGAACCTCTTCGATGCGCATCGTCGTGACCGGATCGACCGCGATGGAGAACTCGTCGAGCAGGAGCAGCTCGGGGTCCTGGGAAAGCGCTCGTGCGATGGTCAGGCGCTGTTGCTGGCCCCCCGAGAGCAGGCTTCCGAGCGAGTCGAGACGATCCTTGACCTCGTCCCACAGCGCCGCACGCGTGAGACAGCGCTCGACCACCTCGTCGAGGTTCGCCTTGCCCTTGACGCCGCGGAGCTTCGCGGCGAAGGCCACATTGTCGTAGACCGACATGGGCAGGCCCACGGGGAGCGGGAAGACGACGCCGATCCGGCTCCGGAGCGCGTAGAGGTTCCGCCACTGGCTGACGTCCTTGCCGTTGAACTCAAGCGTTCCCTTCACGCGCATCCCCGAGGTCATCTCGTCCATGCGGTTGATCGCACGCAGGAAGGAGGTCTTGCCGCTGTTGGCCGGGCCGATGATGCCGAAGATCTCGTTCTCACGAATGTTCAGCGTGGCCCCTTGGAGGGCTACGTGGCTGCCGTAGCGGATCTCGAGGTCCTTGACCTCGAGCTTGATGCGGTCCTTGCTCACCACTTCTTCACTCTCCGAAGGTGCACGCGGAAGGCGATGGAAACGGAGTTCAGGAGGAGGACCATCAGGATGAGCGAAAGGGCCACGCCGAACGGGAGCGCTTCCGGAATGTCAGGGACCTGCGTCGCCACGTTGTAGAGGTGCAGCGACATCGCCATCGTCTGGTCCATCACGCTCTGGGGCAGGAACGGAAGGAAGAACACGGCTCCGGTGAACATGATCGGCGCGGTCTCACCCACGGTACGCGAGACCTCCAGGATGACTCCGGTCAAGATGCCGCTGATCGAGTTCGGAAGGACCACCTTGCGGATCGTCTGCCAGCGGGTGGCGCCGAGGCTCCAGCAGGCGAGCCGGAAGGACTGCGGCACCGACTGGAGCGCCTCACGCGTCGAGACGATCACCACGGGCAGGGTCATGATCGCCAGCGTCAGACTGGCCGCCAGGATGCTCGTACCGAACTTGAAGAACAGCACGAAGGCACCAAGCCCGAAGAGAGCGTGCACGATGGACGGCACGCCAGCGAGGTTGATGATCGCCAGGTTGATGAGGCGCGTCAGCAGATTGTCCTTGGCGTACTCGGACAGGTAGATCGCCGCGGCGACGCCGAGGGGCACGGAGGCCACGAGGGCGACCGCCACGAGCCAGAGCGTTCCCACGAGCGCCGGAAAGATCCCGCCTTCGGTGAGTCCATTCTTGGGCGACTCCGTGAAGAAGCCCCACGACAGCGCGGGAGCTCCCTTGATCGTGAGCAGGGCCAGAATGACGACGACCGGCACGATCAGGATGACCGTCATCGTCAGGAAGAGCAGTCGGAAGACGCGCTGATTGCGCTGGTTTCTCCGATCCAGGGGCGCCGCCTGGAACCCGTTCTTGATGGCGTCGCTCATGATCGTTTCTTGTCTCCCTTGCGGACGAGAACATCCGCAAGAAGGTTGATCACGAAGGTCACGAGGAACAGAAAAATTCCAAGCGTGAACAGCACTCGGTAGTGCTCGGAGCCGTTGGCGGTCTCGCCCAGCTCGGAGGCGATCGTTGCGGTCAGGGCGCGCGCCGAGTCGAAGGGGCTCGTCGGCATGTTGATCGCGTGGCCAGAAGCCATCAGAACGGCCATGGTTTCACCGAAACCGCGGCCCACGCCAAGCAGGATCGCCGCGACGAGGCCGTGCTTGGCGGAGGGGATCACGACCTGGCGAATGATCTGCCAGCGCGTCGCGCCCATGGCCTCGGCCGCCTCACGATAGCTGTCCGGCACCGCCTTGAGAGCGTCCTCCGCGATCGTCGTCATGATCGGTGCGGCCATCAAGCCCAGAATGATGCCCGCGTTGAGCACCGTCAGGCCGATGGGGACATCGAACATCTCGATGATCAGCGGGTTCATGATCGAAAGACCGATGAAGCCCCAGACCACGGAAGGCGTCGCTGCGAGCAGCTCGACGAGGACCTTCAGCGTCTCCCGCGTCTTCCCGGTGGCGAACTCGCCGATGTAGATCGCCGCCCCCAGGGCGAACGGAACCGCGATGAGCATCGCGAGGCCCGTGATGCTGGCGGTGCCCGCAATCAGCGCCAGGGCACCGAACTGGGGGGTCTCATTGGTTGGGCGCCAGTTCGGCGACGTGAAGAAGTACCCGAGATCAAGCTCCGAGAGCGCGAATCCGAGCCCTTCCCGGGCGATGAAGAGGAAGATCGCGAGGACGAAAACGATGGCCGAAATGCCACCGAGGAAGATCGTCGCCCTGGCGATACGATCCCAGATCCAAGCGGCATCGATCCGATCCTCCAGCCTGTCCTCGCGCCGCCGCTTGGGTGTTCCGCCATAGGGCGGACCCGGCGGCTTACCCGGCGGCTTACCCGGCGGCTTACCCGGCGGCTGGGCGGGGGTGCCGGAGGAGGTATTGTCGACCGTATTGTCGGACATGGGTCTAGCCGTCGTCCTCGCTCTCGCCTCGAAGCACTTCCATGAGGTCATTGAGCCTCGGCACGAGTTCCTTGTGCACGGCCGAGGGGTCCGAACTGTCCGTGAGGGGCCAGCTCAGGATCGTCGTGTGAAACGGAACCCGCCGGATGTGCTCGCGAATGCCCCCTTCCAGGTCGATGACGAAGTCGAAGTCCTCGAAGTTTTCGCGGATGTCGTCGAAGGAGACGGGAACCGCGACCCGCAGGTCGATTCCCTTCGAGTCCGCGAACTGAACGAAGGTCTCGTTGGGCTCACCCGCCGCGTCCCAGCCCGCGCAGCGGAAGGTCCCCGCTTCGGGGTAGGCCTTGCGGCAGAACTGGGCGGCCAGGAGCGCTGCCCCCGCGCCAGCGCGGTCGACGAAGAGGAAATCGAACGTCTTCTCGCCCTTCCGCTCGCCCGTCAGGGTGAACAGGGTCTGTTCGGAGATGTTCTTCCCCATATGGATGACGCGCTCGAGCCGGTGCACGATGGCGTGCAGCGCGAAGAGATCCTCGATCGCGTATTCGCCGCTACGGCCCACCTCCAGGAGATCTTCGTAGACCTTGTCAAAGGTGGCCCCGTACCTGTTGACGACCGAGCGGTTCGCGCGGGCTTCGACGACGCTCTCCTTGTCGTAGGCGTCGAGGCACTGCTGGAGTACGGTCGTCGCATGACCGCCGAGGAGCTCGATGTCCTGGCGCAGCATCTCGGGCGGCTTCTTGGTGAAGTGCAGTCCTGCCCGGGCGATCGTCGCCGCGTAGTCACCGATCCGCTCCAGCGTCTTGGAGAGACGCATGGCCGAGGAGATGAAGCGCAGGTGGCCGGCGCTCGGGAGGTGACGGGCGATGAACCTGTGGCAGCGTTCGTCGAGATCGCGTGCCTGTCGGTTGATCGGCATGTCCCCGAGGACGATGTCGGTCGCGAGATCGGTATCGCTGTCCAGTACGGCCTGGGTCGCGTCCCGGACGGCGGCGACCACGCTCTTGCCCATCTTGCGGATGCGCTTGCGGATGGAGGCAAGATCCTTCTCGAGCCGCGCTTCGTAGACACCTTTCGACATTCAGGCTTCCTGAAGACGCTTCTTCCCCGTCCGGACCGCAGCCCCCCTCTCCGCGATTCACGGGAGAACTCGAGGAGGCGTGCGGCCCTCAGGGGAAGCCCATGAGGCGAGCGTCGTGTTGTGTGGGGGGGCTGGGGGGGGAGGTCAGTTCCCGGCGGCGCCGGCTGCGGTATCGAGCCCGACCGGCGCGTAGCCTTTGGCCTCGATGATTTTCTGACCCGTGGGCGACAGGATCCAGTCCAGATACGCCTTCACCTTACCCGTGGGCTCGCCCGCAGTGTACATGAAGAGCGGGCGCGCGATCGGATAGGATCCGTCGACAGCCGTCTGCGTCGTCGGGGACACAGGAGCGCCGCCGTTGGTAGAAACTGGAACGAGCTTGACATGCTCGTTGGCATAGGCAAGCCCGGAGTAGCCGATGGCGCCCGGAGTCTTCTCCACGGTGTCGACGACGTCCTTGGAGCCGTGCAGGTCGTTGGATCCGAGCTTGTAGCTGCCGTCGGTGCCGAGGACCGTATCGCGGAAATAGGAGTAGGTGCCGGAGTTGTTCTGGCGGCTGATACGAACGATCTCGTCGGCGGTATTCGACGGCATGGTGACGCCGAGCTGGCTCCACCTGGTGACGGTGCCGTTCTCGCCGTAGATGTCCGCGAGCTGCTCCAGCGTGATCGACTCGATCGGGTTGTCCTTGTGGACGTACACGGCGAGGGCGTCGAAGCCGACGATGTGCTCCACGGGATCGATGCCGTTGCCCTTCGCTTGGTCGATCTCCTTCTGCTTCATGGCGCGGCTCGCGTTGGCGATGTCGACCGTGCCGTTGATCATCGCCGAGATGCCGACGCCCGAGCCGCCACCCGAGACGGCGACCGAGACGTCCGGCTGCACCTTGCTGTACTCCTCGGCCCATGCCTGGGCCACGTTGACGAGGGTGTCAGAGCCCTTGTTCTGGATGTGGTTGCCGCCGTGGGCGGAGCCGCCGCAAGCGCTGAGGCCGAGGGTGGAGAGGGAGGCAAGGGCCGTCAGAACGAGGGTGCGCTTCATGGGAGAGGATCGAGTGGCGGAGGGGATGAGAGTTGGGGGCGAAGATGAGACCCGCGGACCGGCAAGGAACGATCAGGGAAAGATCAAGGAATCGTAAAGAGACGCCGGCGCGCCGAAGAGAGCCGGGTCAGGCGGAGGCCCTTTGGTTCCACTTGTAGCCGACACCTCGGACCGTCCCGATGAGGTCCCCGAGATCGCCGAGCTTCCGGCGGATCGAACTCACGTGGACGTCGATGTTCCTGTCGAGAATGACGACCTCACCATCCGTGAGGCGCTCGACCAGCTCCTCGCGGGCGTAGACTCGCCCGGGATGCCTGGCGAGGGTCCACATCAGGCGGAACTCGGACCGGGTGAGCTCCAGCAGGGTCCCGCCGGCCTCCACCTCGTACCTCTCTCGGTCGAGAACCACCCCGTCGGTTTCGATGCGGGTCTGGGTCGGTCGGGCGATTTCCCCTCGGCGCAGGACCGCACGAATCCGCGCCACGAGTTCCCTGGGGCCGAAGGGCTTGGGCACGTAGTCGTCGGCGCCGCACTCGAGGCCGAGGACGACGTCGCTCTCTTCGCTCTTCGCCGTGATCATCACGACCGGGATGTCCCGGGTACCCGGATCCGACTTCAGGGCACGGCAGACCTCGAGCCCACTGAGGCCGGGCATCATCAGATCGAGCAGCACCAGGCCAGGCTGGCGCCGGCGCGCCTCCGAGAGGCCCTTGTCGCCGTTGGTCGCGACGAGGACGGGGTAGCCTTCGCGCTCCAGGGTGTACTGGAGCAGCTCGACGATGTCGGGATCGTCTTCGACGATGAGAACGGATGGCTTGGACATGGAGGAGGGCGCCAGCCCGATCGATTTCCGGGCTTACGAGGCGAGTACACTAGGTGCCGATTTTAAAGATTGAGTCAACGTACACGCAGGATTCAGCCGGGCGGGGTCCGGGGGCCCCTTTTCAGGATTCGGCGCACATTGCAGAGGCTCGTGCAGCGGGAGCCGTCGGCGCGGGGAAGCGGCCTGCTATCCTCCCGCCCGTGAATCCCCCTTCCACGCCCACCTTCGAGTCCCTCGGGCTCTCCTCCGAGCTCCTCGAGGCCGTGCGCGCCGCGGGCTTCGCGTCCCCTACCCCCGTCCAGGCGGCTTGCATCCCCGCGCTTCTCGCGGGCCGCGACGTCGTCGGGCAGTCGCGCACCGGCAGCGGCAAGACGGCGGCCTTCGGCCTACCGCTGCTCCAGGCCATCGACCTCGAGCGGAGAGAAGTGCAGGCGCTGGTGCTCTGCCCCACGCGGGAGCTCGCCAGCCAGGTGGCCCGCGAGCTGCGCGGCTTCGGCGCCGGCCTCGGAGGACTCACGGTGCTGGAGCTGACCGGCGGGCAGCCTGCGCGCCCCCAGCGCGAGGCCCTCGAGCGCGGGGTCCACCTGGCCGTGGGAACTCCGGGCCGCGTGCAGGACCATCTCCAGAATGGATCGCTTCACCCGAGGAGCCTCCGGCACCTGGTGCTCGACGAGGCGGACCGGATGCTCGACATGGGCTTCGGCCCGGACGTGCGCCGCATCGTGAAGGCGCTCCCGACCGAGCGCCGGACGGCTCTCTTCTCGGCCACGTTCCCGACCTCGATCGAGGAGATGAGCCGCTCGCTCCAGAAGCCGGACGCCCTGCGGGTCGAGATCGAAGCCGAGACCGCCGAGAGCCCGGCAGAACTCCGGGGCGTCCGGCAGCTCCGCTGCGCCTCCACCCCGGACCTGCGCTTCGCCTCGCTCTGCAGGCTCCTGGTCGACCACCCTCACGAATCGGTGATCGTGTTCTGTAACTTCAAGGCGTCCGTCGCCGAGCTGACCGAAGCGCTCCGCCGCCACGGCGTCAGCGCGGATCGCCTCGACGGTGACCTCGATCAGTTCCACCGTGATCAGGTCCTCGCGCGCTTTCGCAACGGCAGCATTCGCACGCTCGTCGCCACGGACGTCGCCGGCCGCGGCATCGACATCGATGGGCTCGACCTCGTGATCAACTACGAACTTCCGAGCCAGCCCGAGATCTACGTTCACCGCATCGGTCGCACGGGCCGCGCCGGCAAGACGGGGACGGCCATCTCCCTGGTGAAGGGCACCAGCGACCCGCGGATCGACGCCATCGAGGAACTCACGGGCCTGACGGTGGAGCCCATCGCGCTCGACCCCAAGACGCTTTCCAACGTGCCGGCGATGCTGGCCACGCTCGCGGGACCGCCGCCGATGGCGACGATCCTGATCTCGGGTGGCCGCAAGGACAAGGTGCGGCGCGGCGACATCCTCGGCGCGCTCACCGGTGAAGAAGGCGCACTGAAAGGGAGCGACGTCGGCAAGATCGAGGTCCAGGATCGCCTCTCCTACGTGGCGGTCACCGAGCACCTGGCGCGCGCGGCGACCGCGCGCATGAACAAGGGCAAGATCAAGGGCAAGCGCTATCGCGCGACGCTCATTCTGTAGCGCCGTCGGAGCGCGATCACGGAACGTAACGTTCGCGGAGGACCGCGGCGTGATGCTCGGCGTGGCCGTAGAGAATGAACAGGAGCGCACGCACCGTGATCTCCGCGTCTGACGCGATGCCGCGCCGGTCGCCCTGGGCCTGGGAGAGGCCCCGGAACAGCTCGACGTTGGCTCGGCGCTGCCACTCGAACTCGCTCACGAGCGAAGGGATGCCGCGCTGATCCGCGCCGGAGTTGGGCACCATCACGTCCTGGTCGACGCCCGGCTGCGCCTCCGTGACGCCGCGCAGGAAGCACATGGCGCGGTAGCTGAACAGACGCTCGGTGTCGGCGATATGGCCGAGGACTTCCGCGGCGCTCCACTTGTCCTTTTCGTAGCGATAGCCGTGCATCTCCGGGGGCAGAGCGCGCCAGCGTGCGACGAGGCGTTGCCCCTGTTCCTCCAGCGAGGCGACGATATCGCCGTCCGGAGCCAGTTCGACGTAGCCTCGGTAGTACGGATGGTATTCCTGGCTCGAGGGCCGGGGATAGGCGCTGGTGGACATCCCGACAAGCTACCAGCCTGCTAAGCTCGGCGCATGAGATCGAGGCTTGCATGTTGCTGGATCGCCGCTTTGCTGGCCGCTGGTGCGGGCCTCTCGGGCTGCGGCGACGATCCAGAAAACGCTTCCACGCGCCCATTCCTCACGAGCTCGGGGGAACGGCCAAGCGCCGATGAGCCCCTCCACACACCGAACGTTCTCATCCTGACGATCGACACGCTCCGTGCGGACCACCTCGGCGCCCACGGCTACGTCCGAGAGACGAGCCCACGGCTCGACCGGCTGGCGGAAGAGTCCATCGTCTTCGAGCGCGCGTACGCGCCCATCGCGACGACCCTTCCGAGCCACACCTCCATGTTCACGGGCGTCGCCCCCCACGAGCACGGCGTGCTGGCCAACATCGCTGACGGGATGACCTACCAGCGCGATCCCGAACTCGAGACGCTCGCCGAGTTTTTCTCCAGGGCAGGCTACGACGCGCGCGCCGTCGTCAGCGCCTTTCCCCTCATCGACAGCTTCGGTCTCGCGACCGGCTTCCAGAGCTACTCCCAGCCGCAGCGCAAGCAGCGCGGGGCCAAGGCTGCGACCAACGCCGCCATCGAGGCACTGGACGAACTCAGCGCCGGCAACCAGCCGGGTCTTCTCTGGGTGCACTACTTCGACCCGCACGTTCCGTATCACCCTCCGGAGGCCTACCGAGATCGGTTCCAGCTCACGACGAGCGAGCATGACGCTCTCCTCGCCCGCGGTTTCGTCGAAAGCGCTCAGCGCCGAACCGGCGAATGGAGCGACCTCGCGGAGAGCATCGATCTGTACGACGAGGAGATCGCGTTCGTCGACGATCAGATCGAGCGGCTGCTCGCGCACGGCGAAGAACTCGGCTGGCTGAAGGACGCCATCATCGTCGTGATGGCCGACCATGGTGAGGGCCTCAACCAGCACGGCATGCCCGGGCACGGCTTCGTGTGGGCCGAGCAGCTTCAGGTGCCCATGTGGTTCCGTGCGCCCGGCCATGAGCCGCGCCGGATGACCGATCCTGTCTCTCTCGTCGACTTCGCGCCGACCCTGCTCCATCTCGTCGAGCTGCCGAACGAAGCCGCGTTCCTCGAGCAGATGTCAGGCGTCGATCGGCTCGACCCGACGATTCACCACGGAGACGCGCGCCTGCTCGGTCAAAGCTCTCCGCTCCAATCGGTCGACGGCGGCATCCACTACACCCTGCAAGCCGCCCACTGGCGACTCCATCTGGCCCCGGATGGCCGGCGCCAGCTCTTCGATCTCCGCAGCGACCCGGACGAGGTCACGGACGTATCAGCGATGGAGACGACCGTCACCGATCGCCTGGAGGCGGAACTCCTCGAGCTACTCGCGCGCCAGCGCCGAGCCGTCAGGACCCAGACGACGAGCGACGCCGTCCGCGAGGACCTGCGAGCGCTGGGCTACGGAGGGGAAGACCCAGGCAAGTAGCAGGCCACGGCGCTCGATACCTACCGCTTCCGGCCGCATCCCAATCGGACCAAGCTGACCAATCGGACCAATCGGACCAATCGGACCGGTCCGGCCTTCGAGCGTGGAGTCGAGGCCAGGCAGAAGGTCAGACGGGCTCCGAGGCCACCGGCAGGCGGGACTCGGAGCGCGCGAGCAGCGGCCAGCGGACGAGGAAGAGGGCCCCACGGCCGGGCGCCGGGTCCAGCTCGATCGAACCACCCGCCTGATAGACCATCTTCTGGACGATGGCGAGCCCGATCCCACTCCCTTCCTGGACGTCCCGCGGCTTGCCTGTCTGGAAGATCTGGAAGACGCGCTCGTGCAAGAGAGCCGGGATTCCTGGGCCGTCGTCCCCCACTCGAAGCTCCAGATGATCGTCGTCGACCTGGATCTCGATCGTGACGTGCGCGACTTCCCTGTCGTGATGAGCAACGGCGTTGCTGACGAGGTTCTGCACGACCTTGTGGAAGGCGACGCGCGGCGCCTCTAGCTCGACGTCCTCGCCGACCACAGAGACTCGTACGGCCGATAGGCCGCCCCACGCTTCGACGGCGTCGTCGATCGCACCACGAACCGAGAAGCGCTGCTTGAGGTCTTCGGCTCTCCCGATACGCGCATAGGCGAGGAGGCCATCCAGGAGCTTGTCCAGCCGCTGGACGCGGCCCACCATCAGCTGAAGATGCTCCACCGACTCCGACGGGAGAGAGCTCGCCGCATCCTCCTGAATCCACTCGGCCAGGAGAGCGATCGAACGCAGGGGAGCGCGGAGGTCGTGGGACGCGGAGTAAGAAAAACTGTCGAGGTCCTCGTTGCGGAGTTTGAGCTCCGCGACATGCTTCTCCAGGATCCCGTTGGTGGTCTCCCGCTCGCGCGCCATCCGGTCGGCCTGCACCAGAAGCGCCCTGGTTTCTCGGTTCCGCTCGGCGAAGACCTCGGCCGCCTTCGCGAGCTGTCCCAGCTCATCCCGTCGGTCGGTCCCCGCGATCTCCACATGATGTCCCGCGGCCAGCGCCGTAAACGTGTCGGACATCTCCGTGATCGGTGCCGACACGGAACGGCTGATCCACCAGCCCGCCAGGAGGCCGGCGAGCACCGTCAGAATTCCCGCCCAGTCGGAGAGCTCGCGCAGCCTCTCGCCGTCCAGCTGCGCCTCCATCTCCTCGACCGCCTGCGCGTCGAGGGCCCGCTCGATCCACAGCGAGGAAAGCGTTCGAAACTCCAGCGCCTGGCCAGCGAGGACCACGTTGACCAGGTGCAGGTAACTCCGCGTGGAGCTGAACACGTGAAAGACCGATCGTCTCCAGGCATCGACCCCCGCCCGGATCGGCTCGACATCCGCCGAGACCAGATCCTCGAGGGCGACCGCGAATTCTCCGCTGGCCTCACGAAACTGGTGCACCAGGGCGCCACTCGGATCCAGCTGGTAGGCCAGCACGACTTCTTCTGCGCGATCGAATCGCCGGATCGCGGCCCCCACCTTCGCGACGGCCTCGCTCGCTCCCTGGGCATCCGCGACCGCCAGCAGCCTCGAAAGCGTCGCTCGAGTCTCGGCAGCGAACGGCCGGACGGAGTCGATCAGAACCCGACTCTGGTGCCCGCGCTGGGCAATGACCTGGACGAGTCCCTCTTCATAGGACCGCAGTGCGTCCATCATGGGCGCCAGGTCCCCGGAGCGTGAGGAGCCGAATGCACCGTCCGAGTGGACGGTCAAGGCCTCACTCAAATGCTCCACGCCCTCGGTGACCCGTCTGGCAAGCGCTTGATCACCCGTGTACATGAACGAAAGCACCGTTCCCTGGAGGGTCTCGATGTCCCGGTCCATGGCGAGCAGCGCCGCGACCTGCGCGTTGCGTCCGGCCGACCGATCGATGGACTCGGCGGCCTTCGCCAGGACGAGGTGATTGATCGCCACCACCGAGAGGTGAAGCACGAGCACGAGGGCGAACCCGGCGCCGATTCGGCGCCTGAGTCCCCTCGGCCGTACGCGCTTCGAAGGCGCAGGCCATTCTGATCGTGGGGCCATTTCGGTCACGCTGTCAGCAGTGAGTACCAGCCGCGCATGCTGTATTCGTATTCGCGCATGACGGTGTTCCAGACGGACACGTGACCGAAGCGCTCGCGGTAGCTGCCCCCTCGCCGTACTTCGCCCGCTCGAACGGAAACGGAGCCGTCGGGTCCGGTCAGGGGGCTCGTTGCTTCGAGCCCCGAGTACCAGTAGGCCCACTCCGCCTCGCTCAGGAACGCGCGCGCCCTCTCCGGGTTCGAAATGTAGTAGCCCTGGCGCGCGACGAACGCCCCGGGCCATCCCGAGAGCCACCAGTTCATGTAGCGATAGGCCGCGTCCATGGCGTGACCGCTTGTCCGTGACGAAAGACACATCACCCCGTGCCAGGCGCGATAGCCCTCCCTCGGTGCCGCATAAACGACGTCGTGGCCCTGGCCGTTGAGCGCAGAAACCGCCGGACTGAACATGCTGGAGACACAGATGCGGCCGCTGGCCATCAGGTCGACCGAGTGAGGGACCGAGTTCCAGAAAGCGCCGAACTGGCCTCGGCGCTTGTGGTCGATCAAGACCTCGAAGAGCATGTCGATCTCCTTGCGCGTCATCTGGCCAATGTCAGCGAAGGTCACGAGACCGCGGGCCTCGGCAGCGAGCGCCAGATCGAACAAACCGATCGTCGGCTCGTTGACGATACCGACGTGTCCGCGCCACCTGGGGTCGAGCAGCCACCCCCAGCTTTCCGATCCGTAGGGAGTACCACGTTCAACGGAGGCCGCGTCGTAGCCGAACGAATCCACGTTGTGGACGTAGGGAAGGAAGCTCAGTTCCTGGCTCGGAGCTCCGGAGAGCGTCCCGTTGGCCTGGGCATACAGCATCCGGTGCGGCGCGGCGCCCTTGCCAACGGTCGCCCCAGCTTCCAAACGACCCGTCTTACAAAGGTCGTTCACCTCGTTCCAGAGCGCGATCCGCTCATGCTGGATCGGCTGAATGGCGCCAGCCTCCCACAGGATCTCGATGCTGTTCGACCACTGCTCGTAGACATCGAAGGACTCGGGAAAGGTCGATGCCTTCTGTAGAACCTCGGCGCTTCCGCCTGGCAGAAACTCGATGTCGATATCCAGGACCCTCTGGGCGCGCTCACGGATGGCGGGCTGAAGCGTCACGTGCGTGCCGAGCACGCGCAGCTTCGGGCGACGATTCACATGGATCGCTGGCCCGGCCGATAGAAGCCCAGGACTGGCCACGAGCGCCACTCCCCCGCGAAGCAAGGTTCGACGACTCGGTCGGAGAACGCTCGAAGTGCTGGGTAGGGGATCGACCATCGGGAAAGCGAGCGCATGGACCGCCCTGGTCGGAACGTATCGACGCCGGGGAAACCCCGGCTCAACCGAAAAAAATTCCCAGCGCTGCTCCAGTCCTCCCGGGCTGCTACCGATCCTCGCGCCGACCGTCCGCGTGCTTCGCGAAGCGGCCCTGCTCGGCGCCGCCGTGATGGGGCGCGTCCTCGGGCCAGGGCCAACCGCCGAACTGGGTCTCCTGGTAGTCGCGGAAGGCCTGTCGGATCTCCGCCTCGGTGTTCATGACGAAGGGCCCGTGCTTCGCCACGGGCTCCCCGATCGGACGCCCCTGCAGGACCATGGCCTCGACCGGCCCGTCGCCCGCGACGAGTTCCGCCGCGACCGTCGACCGAAGGACCGCGCCGTGACCGCTCCGAACCGGTTCGCCGTCGACGACGATCTCGGAACCATCGAAGACGTAGAGCGCGCGATTCACCTCGTCCGCGGGCGAAGGCGGCAGCACCAGCTTGGCTCCCGCCTCCATCCGGATGTGCCAGACAGCGATCGCTGCTTCCTCTCGCACGGCCCAGGAGTGTGGCGGCGGTGCCTGGCCGCTCTTCCCGTCGAACTCGCCCGCGATGATCGTGATCTCGGAGCGGGGTCCATCGCCGTCGCGTCGCTCGACCCGGGGCGTCTCCTCGCTCCAGAGCATCTTGAAGTGCGCAGGCACCATCTTGTCCTTCGCGGGCAGGTTCAGCCAGATCTGGAACAGCTCCAGGGTGTTGGGCCGATCCCGGTGCACGAGCGGAAAGAGCTCCGCATGAACGACGCCCTGACCCGTGGTGACCCACTGGGTATCCCCCTGGCCGAAGCGCGCGGCGGCGCCCATGGAATCGGTGTGGTCGCAGAGACCGGTGCGCACGTAGGTGATCGTCTCGAAGCCGCGGTGCGGATGCTGGGGGAATCCCGGGACCTCCCTGCCATGGTACATGTTCCAGCCGTCCTTGCCCTCGAAGTCACTGCACATGTGACGTCCGACGAGCAAGGCAGGGTCGGGGCCGAACGTCTCCGTACCGGCCGGGTAGCGGTCCAGGTGATGGGCCGTGAAGAGAAACGGATCGAGCGTGGGCCACTGGGCCCCGATGGGGAAGACCTGACGGACGGTGTTCATGGGGCCCAAGATAGCCCGGTTCGCTCGGGCTTGTAGCCCACTCCGCCTGCCGCGCGCTCATCGAGCCACATCCGCCAGAGTAGCCTCCCGCCAGCCGGCACCTCGCCGTAAGCCGTTCGACCATGCGCGAGATGGGTGTTGTTCACGAAGAGCATGTCGCCAGCCTCCAGCCGAAAGGTGGTCAGGAACTCCGGCCTCATCAACGTCTCGTCCAGAAGGTCGAACGCGCCCAGCTCCGCCGTGCTCAACGGCTGACCCAGCTCTTTCTGTCCCTCGACGATCCAGTAGCGCATGTAGCGAAACTCGAACTCTGGCCCCCAGCGCACGATGGGGAACCGGTTGCGCCGAAGGGAATCGAGGCCCTTATCGAGCCCGGGCGTCACGATCTTGCGCACGAACGATCGCTGCAGGATCTCATCGACCTCCGGCCGATTGTCCCGGATCCAGCGACATGCCGAAAAGGCGTCTGCGATCAGCGACTCGCCGCCGTCCGAGCTAGGACGCTCGCAGAGGAGCGCAACGGTTCCGGGAACGCAGTCCCGCGCGCTGCTATCCGTGTGCAGCCCCGTGCTCGCCCGCGTCATGCTGATCGGAATCGCTTTCTCCTCGTAGGACTGCCCGGTGTCGGCCACCGCGTAGTGAAAGCCGTAGCGATCGATCGGAGGCGCCAGCATGACACCGATCAGCCCGAACGCGAGGCGCGCGTAGGCGAGCCCGAGCGATCCGAGCGCGACAGCCGCAAAGCCTGGCCCCGCGTCCAGCTCCGAGCGGACCCACTCGACGAGCGGACGCAACGCCTCGAAGTCCACCGCTTCGCGCGTGAGCCCCTCGGGCTCGCGGAGCAGGGCGGGGAACTCCGCGCCGAAGGCCTCGATCGCGCGCGCGACGTCCTCCGGGAGCGGCATGGCGACGGAGGCGCGCCTCCACGCCTCGGATGACGCCCCCGCGATCATCGCTTCACCCGCAGGGCCATGTGCAGCGGCTGGTCCCGCAGCGGTTCGAAGAAGTCGGGATCGAAAGCAAGATGCTCCGCGGTCGCGTGCAGCTCTTTGAGTTCCGGCATGAATCCGAAGCCCGCAGCATTCAACGCGGAGAAGTAGTCGTCGAGCGTCTTGTGCACGCAGCGCACGCGAACGCCATGGCCGTCTCTGCGCCAGATCTTGCCTTCGAACAGCGCGTCACGTCCGCTGAAGTAGCCGTGATCGCCGCGCGAGAAGTAGAACGGCCTCTCCTCGGCGCGAAGGAACGCGAGCGAGGGGTGCGGCACCGCGAAGATGAAGCGTCCGCCGGGCTTCAGCACGCGCGCGATCTCGACCATCGCCGCATGGGTCTGGGCCCGATCCAGGTAATTGAACAGGAAAACGGCCACGACGAGGTCGTAGGCCGCGTCCGGATGGCCGGAGAGATTGGTCGCGTCGCCGACCTCATAGGCGATCTTGTCCCTGTCCGGCGGGGCGATCGACGCGCGGGCGTTCTCGATCATCTCCATGGAGATGTCGCGTCCTTCGATCTTGCCCGCGCCCTTCTCGAGCAGCTTCCGTGCGACGTAGCCTTCACCGCAGCCGAGATCGAGTACCGACTGCCCCTGGACGTCCCCACACCAGTCGAGCAGGAACGGGCGCGCCGTGAAGTCGGAGAGGAGGATCGGTTCGCTGCGCTGCCAGTTCGCCGCCGAGTCGTTGTAGAGGGTGGCCGTGGACTCAGGCACCTTGGGCCTCCTGCTGGATCTCCAGGATCGCGGGCGCGGTCGCCACGGCGCGTTCGAACTCACCCCAGAACTGCAGGCGGAGGTCGAGCGCATCGTTCATCCCACGCTCCAGATCGCGCCTTCCCTGTTCGGTCGCCGACAGGTCGATGGCGATGGTGCGCAGGTCGTCGTAGTGCTGATCGTCGACGTGGCAATGCAGCTCGAAGAAGACCATGTCCTCGCGGCGCAGATCGGGGAGACGCTCGAGGCCTTTCACGATCGGCCCGTAGATGGTGGAGACCACGGCTTCGGTGCCGAGGCCCAGGGCGCCGACGGCGTAGGCGCCGGATCCGGCCCGCAGTGCAGCGCGGAACGCGCTGCGCCACTCGATGGTGGGGAGCGGCGGAGCGTCGAGGTCCTCTGGCCCGAGCCCCATGGCGGTACAGAAGCGACGGAACAGCTGAGGATGGGGGACGCCGTCCACCGTGGAAGGGTCGATCCCCATCGCGGAAAGAACTTCGCGATCGTGCTCTTCCAGATGCCCTTGCTCTTCCGCGAGGTTGGACGCGAGGAGGGCGCGGTGCTCTGCCGAGTCGAGCCGCTCGATGACGGCCCTCAGGTAGTGCGGGAACCACGCCGAGTAGCCGTGATACCAGCGGGCGTAGCTGCGCGCAAAGTCGAGGGAGCGCGCGCCGTAGCTGCCCTCGCCGAATCTCCGCAGGCAACGGTGGTGCGTTGCCTCGTGGGCGATGGCCTTTTCGAGGAGGTCGTCAACGAACCGAGGGACCGAGGTGTCCATCAGTCGTGTAGGTAGGGCGGAGTCGAGGGACATGATGGGGACCATGGGCAAGAGCACTTGAACGGTCGGCGCCAGGGTTCACTTCGGCCCGTGGAGGACGCCGCCAGCCAGCGAGCGCAGCGGCCCTTGGCCGACTCGCTCGAATGCACTTCCGTAGCGCTGGCGCCGCCGGGGCTGATCCGACGAGCTTTAGGAGAATTCCCGTGTCCCGCGTCTGGGAATGGGAGGCAAATGCGCTCATCGCTACAGGTTCCCCCTCACCGAGTCGATAACCGTTCGACGCGAAAGCTCTTCTCCCGTCCCCCTTTTCATCGCCAGAGCAGCATGTACGGACTCGTCAATCGCGCCATCCAGGGCCTCGTCGAAAATCAATTCGGAACGGAAGCCTGGGAACGTATCTGCACCCGAGCCGACATCGATGGCGGCAGCGGATTCGTGGCGATGGAGGCCTACGACGACGCGATCACCTACGCGCTGGTCGGTGCTGCGTCTGCGGAACTGGGTCTCGATGCTGGGACGGTCCTCGAGTCGTTCGGCGAGTACTGGACCCTGTACACCATCGAAGAAGGGTACGGCGACATGCTGACCATGATGGGGTCGACGCTGGAGGAGTTCCTCGACAACCTCGACTCGATGCACGACCGTATCCGGGCCACGATGCCCGACCTCGTGCCACCGAGCTTCGAGCGTGAGGAGCAGCCGGACGGGTCGAGCATCCTGCACTACCGGTCCGAGCGCGCGGGTCTGGCGCCCATGGTCCAGGGACTTCTGCGTGGCCTGGCCAAGCGCTTCGACTCCGAGCTTGAGATCGAACACGTCGATTCACCGGAGCCGGGCCACGACCGCTTCAGGATCCGCGAGGTTCGGTGACCCACGACAAGGACGATTCACCGCGCGGACCGATTCGCGTCAGCTTCCAGGGCAACGCCTTCGCGGCGGCGGCCCCGTTCGGCTTCGTGATCGACGCCGAGGGAGAAGTCACTCTCGTGGGGCGAGCCCTGGAACGCAGGCTGCAGGGCTCGCTTCCTCGTCCCGTGGATGAAGTCCTCGAGGATGTGTCGGTCCAGAAGCACATTTCGGTGAACGAAGCGCTCCGCGCCGGACGCAGCCTCAAGCTTCGCGTTCGCGGCACCCAGATCGTCCTGAAAGGCGAAGCGGTTCCCCTCGAAGCAGACGGCGCTGTCGCCTTCCTGGGATCCCCCATCGTTCAGTCGCTGGATCAGCTCCGCGACTGCGGCCTCCAGCTCCGCGACTTTGCCGCCGCCGACTCGACACCGGACCTGCTCCTGAGCATGCAGGCGACGAAGACAGCGCTCACCGACGCCCGCGAACTCAGCGAGAAGCTCAAGGAGTCCGTCGCCAAGGCCGAGAATGCCGTCGCCGCCAAGAGCCGCTTCCTGGCCGTGATGAGTCACGAGATCCGCACGCCCATGAACGGTCTCGGTAGCATGGTCGACCTGCTTCGGGAGAGCGGACTGGCTCCGGCGCAGCACGACCTTCTGAATACGATCGACGATTGCTCCATCACCCTCGGCGTCATCCTGAACGACATCCTGGACTTCTCGAAGCTCGATGCCGGTGCTGTCGAGGTCGAGAAGATCCCGGTGGTCCTCCCGCACCTGATCGATAGCACCGCGCGGATGTTCCGCGCGGCGGCAGACGCGGCCGGGGTCCGCCTGGACGTACAGCTCGCGCCAGAACTGCCGAACTGCGTGATCGGCGACCCGACCCGTATCCGCCAGGTCCTGAGCAATCTCCTCTCCAACGCCATCAAGTTCTCCGGCGATGGGAGCGTCAAGGTTCACGCAACCCTCGGGTCCCGGCCTGACTCCACGCCAAATCCCGGCATGCTCGTGGAGATCCGCATCTCGGATACCGGCATCGGCATCTCCGAGGACGCCCAGGCTTCGCTCTTCCGGCCGTTCAGTCAGGCCGATAGCTCGACGACGCGCAAGTTCGGGGGCACCGGCCTCGGTCTCTCCATCGCGCGGGGCCTTGCCCGCGCCATGGGGGGCGAACTCTTCCTGGAGTCGTCCAGTCCCGCTGGCTCCACGTTTTGCTTCGTCCTTCAGACTCCGACCTCGGCGGCCTGCGACTACGAGTTGACGGCTGATGGGCAGGAGCCCTTGAAGGAGCCGCCAGCGAACGCGGTCACCGACGTCCAGGACCTGCTCGAGGGCATGTCCGTCCTCGTGGCCGACGACAACCCGGTCAATCTCGTGGTCGCCGGCAGACTTCTGAAGAAGCTCGGCATCGCGTTCGATGCGGTGGAGGACGGAGCCCAGGCCATCGAGGCCGTTCGGAAGAAGCACTACGATCTCGTTCTCATGGACATGATGATGCCGAACGTGGATGGAGTCGAAGCGTCGAGATCCATCCGCGCGCTGGACGTCGAGTGGGCGGATCTCCCGATCATCGCGTTCTCCGCCGGCGTCATTCAGTCCGCACGTGACGAGGCGATCGACGCAGGCATGAACTCGTTCCTCGCCAAACCCGTGCGGCTCGAGACCCTGCGCGACGCGCTACTCCCGCATCGCACCGCTAGTCCTCCATCGCACGGCTAGTCCTCCATCGCACGGAGGGCTCTCGCGCAGTCCGCGAGGCACGTGAACGTATGCGTGGCGCACGCGGGCACCTCGGCGCGCCCGTGCTGCATCCACCCTGCTGCGGTACCCGCTCGCCGCCCGGCCAGAAGGTCGTCGATGTCGTCTCCGACGAAGAGCAGGTCAGGATAGCGGGGCTCCTCCGATTCATGAGCCACGTGGAGCGGATAGCGATCGACGACCCCCCACGCGTGCTTGATCTCGTGGGTCGGCTCCGGCGACGGCTTGTTGCGAATCACCCGCCCGATCCGATCGGAGTACTGGTCCCGGGCCACCGACACGTGAAACAGCGTGGCGCAGCGCGGAAACCCGGCGGACCGGAGGCGCGCGTCGAAGACCTCGATCGCGTCGGCGCTGTTCCGGGTGCAGATCGCGGTGTGCAGCCCTGCGCCCTCACCCATGAGATAGGCGACCAGGTCGGACAGTCCGTCGCCCAGCGCCATCCGATCGAGCGCCAACGACTCTTCCTCCCAGACCACCGCGCGCATCGACTCGGCTTCCGACTCGTTCGTCGCGTTCTCGTCGATCCAGGCGAGAATCGAACCGGACGCCTCCATCCCGATCCGCTCGCGCATCCTCACGAAGTCGATCGCACCGGGCTGCGTCAGCGTTCCGTCGAGGTCGAAGATGACGCCCCGGTACGCGCCCCAACGGACGTCCTGGTGTGAAGGATCGAAGCCCATGTCAACGGGCCGCGTCGGGCCGATCGAGCATGCCGAGTCGCTGGGCGGTCCAGCCGAGGAGCGGCACGAGGTTGAACGAGAGGTTCGTTCCACCTTCGCCCGATCGATCCTGGAACGTGATGTCGAACACGAAGTCGTGGGCGTACCGACGAACCGTGAGCTCCGTCAAGAGCTGCTGGTCGTTCTTCATATCGTGGATGTAGCGCGACTCCAGCTCCCACTTGGGATCGAGACGCCAGCGCCCCAGGATACCGCCCGTCTCGTAGAGCTCCGAATCGTCGACCGCGCGGGCCTGGGAGTACCGGAACTCGATGAGGAACGCGTCGTTCGGCCTGATGGCCAGCGCGCTTCGCGAATAGGTCGTCGCCGAGGTCTCCAGGTCGTAGCGGGCGTCGTGGCGCACACCGATCTGTCCGATGCCGTCGCCGTAGCGAGTGATGTACTGGGCCAGGGTCGCCAGCTGCGTGGAATCCTCGAGGCCGTTGTCGCGGTTCTCCAGGAAGATGGTGCGCAGATCGACATCCAGATTCTCGAACGTCCCCGGGCGCTGCCACAGGCTGCGCAAGCCGGCCTCGTAGCGCGTCCCGTCCAGCGGAAGCTCCGTGGGATCCAGCGGAACGAGGCTACCGCCCGTCTGCGAGCTCGCCACGTCGGTCGAGTACGCGAGGCGCGGCGCCAGCGCGTGAAGGTAGCCGTTGTCCGTAACCTTGTGCAGCGTCGTGGACAGCTCAAGTCCGGTGCGTAGCGACGCCCGCCTCGGGTCCTCGCCGCCGTCCAGCGAGTCCGTCCAGACCGTGCCGCGCGCCTCGGCGAACGGCGTCGCCTTGATCCCGGCCAGCGTCGTCTGAACCGGCAGCGAGACCCGCTGCCTGAGATCCGCGCGCCCCAGCTCTCGGTCGTCGATCCCGGCGACGGCTCCGCCCGGAAGGTCCGAGAATAGATCGCGGCCCGCCACGCCTTCGAGGCGTCGGAAATAACCCACGTCGAACGAACCGCCCCAGAGCAGCGGCACGCCGGTGAAGGTGCCGATCTCGCGCTCGCCGCGGTACGCGGCGAACGACGGCAGCTCTTCCTTCTGGCTCCGGAAGTTGTTGACCCGCTTCTGAGCTCCGGCCGCGAGGTAGTCCGCTCCGAGGGACTTGCGCCAGCGCACGAACGTATCGCGCTGCTCGAAGCGGAGGAAGTCGCCCTCGTAGAACTCGGACTGGACGGCGGCATCGGTCTGGCTCGCAAACGCGAAGTCGAACCACTCGCCGCGCACCACCGGATAGCGCGCACGCATGTAGCCGGACACGCGAAGATCATCGCGCTCGTCCACCGGGACGCGGATCGATCCGCGGTCGCGGCCGCCGTCCACGATGCCCCCCACGAAGGCATCCAGCCGGAAGTCCTCGTCGGGATCGTCCCCGGGTTTGCGCTCGCGCAGCTGAAGCCCGAGGCCGAGGAGCGGCCCGCGGCCACTCAGGTACTGGGCCTCGGTCTCCCACTTTCCGCGGAGCTTGCTGGAGTCCATGCCGATGCGCTCGGCGAGCCAGCTTCCGATCTTCCCGACGTCGAAGCGGAACGCCGCCCCGAGCACGGTGCCGAAGCGCGCGGTCTGGGCGACGCCGATATCGCGCAGCGGCGTGACCTCGCCCGCTTCGTTCTCGAAGCCTTCGATCCCGAACTCCTCGTCGAGGACGAGGTTGCCGATCGACGGCAGAGGAAGGGCCACGCCGTCGGTGAACTTCAGTCGGTTGCCCCGGGCGCTGAAGCGCCAGCGCCCGTCGCTTCGGGGCTCCAGCGAGAACTTCCGCGTACGTACGACGAAGTGGGGCACGTCGTGGTCGCAGGTGGTGAGCGTGGCGTTGTCCGCCGTGAGCTTGCCCTCTTCGTCGGTCCCGAGGCGCTTCGTACGAATGCGCAGCGGAACTTCCTTGCCGCGGGACATGAGCGGATAGACGAGTTCAGCGTCCTCCAGCCAGGCAACGGCCTTCGGCAGGTCGATGTATAGCTTCGACCCGCGCGCCGCGCGGCGATCCCCGCGGATCACCTCGACACCGCCCTCCATGTAGAGCGCGCGGAGGTAGCCGCCGTACTCGCGGTCCTGAAGCTCGAAGAGGATCTCGGCCAGGAAGTTCGGTCGAGGCTCGCCGGTCTCCACGCTGGAGGGGCTCGATGCATCGCTGGCGCCCTCGTTGGGGATCACGGAGTTCCCGAGGGCCTCCCAGCGGGCGCGGTCCACCCAGAACGCCAGATAGTCGGCGCGCGCTGAATCCTGGCCATACGTGACCCTCGGCGCCGTGATCGTGATCATCAGCTCGTCGGCGAACTGGCGAGTCTCGATGCCGGCGAACGCGAGCGTCCATGGCGACTCACCGCCGCCGCGAATGGCCCCACGGCCGGCGTCCAGCGTGTACTGATTGATGTTGAGCGCGATCCACTCCGCGTCCATCGTGATGTCCTGCTGGAGCAGTTCGACCACGGCGTTGTCGAAAATGGGGGCGCCGGACTCGGGGTCGAGGCCGCGGATCGTCCCGCTCGCCTGAAGAATCTCCCCGTACTCGACGACCATCGGTCCGGACTGCGTGATCAGACCTTCCAGGCCATCCTCGTCGTCGTCGTCGTCGTCGTCGTCCTGCGGCGGAACCGGGTCGAACGGTCCGATGGTCTTCGGGCTCTCCTGGAGGAGCTTCAGATCCTCGGTCCGCACCGTCAGGTCGGCCACCTTCCATTTCACGGGACCCGCGGGACCGTTCGAGCCAGTGAGCAGCGACTCCCCCTCCAGCGAGATCCAATCCGGTGTGACCGTGAGCTTATCCGTCGTGATCTTGTCGACGACGAACCCGAAGGACTCGACGCGAACGGGCGAAGCGAGCTCCACGACCACCTTCGCACCTTCGGGCGCGTCCGCGATCAACTTCGTCTTCGTGAAGTGGACCACCGTCGCTTCCAGCTCGTACTTCAGCCCGTTGCCGGGCACGATGCCCGATACCTTGACGCGGAAGCGATTGGACTCCATCCGGCCCTTCTCACCGCCCTCGAGCACGAGCCGGTGACAGCGGGCGGTCATCGCCGGCTGATCCGCCTGGCTCTTGTAGCGCAGGTCCACGCTGCCCTCGGCCCGGATGACCGATCCCGAAAGATCGAGTTCCTGCGAGGGAGCCGTCGTGTCGAGGGCACCGAACTCGCCGTTGATCCGCACTCGAGTCGCGCTCATCTCGACGAGCTGACTCGGACCGGCGACTCGACACTCCGTGACCTCCTTCGCGGTGAGCTCGAACGGAAACGGGTCCCCGGCGCGGCCCGCCCCAGGCTGTCGCTCGAACACCGCCGACGAAGCGGCGAGGTTCCAGGTCTGCTGAACGGTGGGAAGCCCCCGCGAATCCAGCTCCGGACCGTAGCTCTCCATGTGGACCGAGACGCGTCCGAATGCGCGCAGGATCGCCGCGCGACTCGGGTCGAGGAGTGGCCTGTTCACGGAGTCATCGCCGCTAGCGTTCTCCGACTGCGCCGCGCCCGCCTCCATCTCGATGCGATCGGCCGCGATGACGCTGTTCCCCGTCAAGGTGTCGTAGCGCGCCTCTCGCACGAAGCGCGCCGTCACATAGACGTCCTCGCGCTGCCCCGCGCGGAAGGATCCGACGCTGGGCTCGGCGCTCTCTCCGTCGAGAACGAAGCTCTGGCCCGTGACCTCTCGGCGGACAGAAAGCTCGTGGGCATCGAAGCCCCAGACTCCGTCGATGGTTTCGACCTGGGCAGCGACGCTGCCCTGGGCGATGACCTCCGTCGCGTCGAGGCGGATCTCCGTGGCGCGCACCCAGCCGGAGCGCACGGAGCTCGCGTCCGCATCCGCATCGATCATCCCCTGCTCGCCCGACATGAGGTCGAGTTCGACGGGCTCGGCGGCGGTGCCGAGGAGCGTCACGCTGTCCGCGGTGCGTACGAGCGCCTTCTTCGCGATCGCGCGCCCCCAGAGCGACTCGTACAGGATCGAACCGGACGCGGAGAGAGTCCCCGACGAGACGTCGACATCGGTGATCAGCCCCGCGCGCACGCGGTGCGGCTCGTCGCTGAACGACTCGGCGTACACGTCCCTGGCGCGGTCGACGTACCAGCCGTCGCCGACGAGGTGCGCATTCATGCCGCCGTCGGCTCGCACGTGATACTGCGCACCGGTCTCGGGGTCGCGACCGACGATCAGGGTCGACCCGTCCGCCGCGACGCGCAGGTCCTGGCCCGCGCGGTAGGTCGCGATCAGCGCGTTCGACGTCATCGCGCCCTGGGGCGTCTCGACGCGAACGTCACCGGCGAGGATGATGGTCGCCAGACTTCGATCGCGAGCACCGTTGCCGCGCGCCTCGTTCTCGAACGTGATGATCCCGCCGCGACCCGAGGCGTCGATGCGTCCCGGTCCCGTGAACACGAAGCGCAGCTCGGATTTCGCCGTCGCCGCGCTCGCGAGGTTGACGGTCACCGGCCCGCGCCCGCTCATCTTGAGCTCGACTTCCTGACCGCTGTCCTCCCGAAGGATGTAGGACAGCGAAGGCTCTTTCTCGATCACGACGCGCACGGCGACGCCGTTCTCGAAGAGAACTCGAGCACTGTCTCCGCGGTACACGTCGCGCCCCTGACGGATCGTGACCGCGCCCTTGGCGCGCGCGACCTGAATGAGCGGCTGGACCTTTTCGCCGTCGATCTCCCGCCGCTCCACGAGCAGGCGCAGCTCGACGCTCTCGGCGTCGATGATGAGCGGTTGACGCACACCGGTCCCGAGAAACGCAGGATCCCGCTCGTCTTCCAGCTCCAGAGCTTCGGGAGTTCCCAGCGTCGGGCTGATCCCATCGTCCAGTCTCAGCTCGACGTGGACGCCCTGCTCCACCGAGATCAGCATCTCGCGCGGGCCCTGGGTGACCGCGGCTCCGCCCTGCTCTGCCGCGGTCGTCAGATCCACCAGACGCAGCGGCCCGTTCCCGGGAGTGGAGACCTTCAGCAGCCGATCGTCGCCGAGGTCCACCTGGACATCGGCGCCACGCAGGAAGGCGACGTCGTTCTCCTGGACGCGGGCCTCGAGGCCGCTCCCATGGCCATGGATGTCGCGGGAGCGGAACTCGACGCGATCGTCCCCGATGGAACGGAGGAACTCGGTCTTGAAGTCGACCTTGAGGTGAGGCGCGTCGAAGGTGACCGGGGCGAACGCCGTCCCACGGAAGACCTCCACGGCCACTCCGAAGAGATCGACGTCGAGGTTGTCGCGCAGGATCCCGCTGCCGATCCCGGACTTCTTCAGCTCGACCCGCATCCGGTCGGCCTGCACACGGCTGCTGAGGTCCGCTTCCTTGTCCTCGTCGATCGGCGGGGCGTCACCGTCGAACACGGGGACGATGTAGGAGTCCACGCCGACCTCCATCGCGTCGTACCAGTAGCCGACGCGGTTCAGCGGAACGAGATCGCCGACCGAGACGTGTATCCGATTATCCCCTGGCCTCTCCGGATTGATGATGTCGGTGCCAGACCCGAGGAAGATGGCTCCTTCGCCTTCATGAACCTCCAGATCGCCGATTCGTGTGACCCGCTCCTCTGGCTCGTCACGTGGATCGGTCCCGGCCAGGTTCGGATCCGCGCTCGCGCTGGGATCACCCGTTTCGCCGTCGCTCGTCCGAGCACGCCGCGTCGTCGCTCCGACCGGGTCGGTCGGCTCGGTCATCGTGACCTGGCTCGATCGATCCATCGAACTGCGACGCTCACCCTCGAAGTGCCAGAGCGCAGCCGCGCCTCCGAAGAGGACGATGAAAAGAATCAGGAATCGACGCATGGCCTTAGATTCCGACCTCGATGAGGTCCTGGACGTCGATCAGCCCGACGGGGCGCCGCGCGGCGTCGACGACCGGCGCCATGTCGATACGGTTCTCGCGCAGAAGGCGGTGGGCGTCGACCGCGAGGTCGTCGGGGCTGAGGACCTTGGGAGTGCGCGCCATGAAGTCGTCGATGGGCTGATTGAGTCTTTCGAAGGAGCCTCCTTCGAGAAGCCTTCGCAGGTCGCCGTCGGTGAAGATGCCCGCGAGGGCTCCGTTCTCGTCCACCACCAGCGACGCGCCGGGGCGCCCCTTGGTCTTGCGGGTCTGGATCAGCGCATCCGCCACGGTGATCCCGGACGGAACGAGCGGCAACGCGTCGCCCTGTCGCATGACCTCGTCGACGCGCAGAAGTCGCCTGCCGAGGCTGCCCGCCGGGTGGAAGCGCGCGTAGTCGCGCGGGCCGAAGCCGCGCTCCTCCAGGATCGCCATGGCGAGAGCGTCGCCGAGCGCCAGCATCACGGTCGTGCTGGCGGTCGGCGCCAGCTTCATGGGGCACGCCTCGTCCACGCGCCCGATGTCCAGCAGGACGTCCGAGTGCTGGCCCAGCGTCGACTCGGGGCCGCCGGTCACGCCGATCACCTGGACGCCGAGCTTCTTGACGGCGGCCATCACGTGATTCACCTCGCTGGTCTCACCGGAATTCGAGAGCGCGAGGACGACGTCGCCGGAGCGAACGCGACCAAGGTCGCCGTGGAGCGCCTCGGCGGGGTGCAGGAAGAAGGATGGTGTGCCTGTGCTGGCCAGCGTGGCCGAGACCTTCTGGCCCACGAGCCCTGCCTTCCCCATACCCGTGACGACGACCTGGCCGGCGCACTTCAGGACGGTGAGGACGGCGCGATCGAAGGCGCGCGCGCGCTCGGGATCGGCCAGGTGATCCGCGACCCGCGCGATGGCCGCAGCTTCGACGCGCAGCACCTCGACTCCGCGACTGGAAGGGGTTCCCATGGCGGTGGAGGGACCTCCCGCGGGGGGCGCGGGGTCGTTCGATGCGTCTTCCGGTGTCATGGGCGCCCCCTGCAGGGGCTTCAGGGGCCCTTCGCCAGGGCTTTCGAGCGCGTCATCCGGGATGGGGCGGACGGTGCGGGGACTGGCCCGGCGTTCTGTGCCGGTCAGTCCCGCATTCTAGGGATGAGGCACGGCTACGAACAACCATAAGCAGGCTTCGCGGCCTACCATGCTCACCCATCCGGTCCCATGAAGACCCGACTCCCCCGAGAGCGAACCCCGTGCCCAGCCAAGACACCCTCATCGGGATCGCCGTCATCGCGATCCTCATCATCTCGCTCGGTCTCCATGAGATGGCCCACGCTGCGGTGGCCAGCTGGCGCGGGGACGACACGGCGAAGAAGCTCGGTCGGATCACGGTCAATCCGATCAAGCACATGGACCCGATCCTGACGGTCGCGCTGCCGCTGTTCCTCTGGTTCGTCCTGCCAGCCCTGACCGGCGCGCCGCGGATGATCTTCGGGGGCGCCAAGCCCGTGCCCGTGGTCCCGGGCAGGCTCCACCATCGCCACCGCGACATGGCGCTGGTCGCCATCGCCGGGCCGATCATGAACTTCGCGCTGGCGTTCCTGCTGCTGGTCCTGCACGAGGCCCTGCGGAAATGGGGCGGAGTGCATTCCAGGGACATGATCTCCCCGATCCTGACCATGTCCGCGTACTACAACGTCCTTCTGGGGGCCTTCAACCTGCTGCCGATCCCTCCCCTCGACGGGTCGAGGGTGGTGGCGTACCTGCTGCCCAGTGCGCTACGTCCCGCCTACGTCAGCCTGGAGCGGATGGGGCTTCTGCTCGTCGTGGCTTTCGTCTTCCTGGTCCCTGGAACCCAGGAATGGTTGATCGCTCGCATCGACCAGGTCTACCATTGGTTTGCGACGGCTGTCGTCGGCCTCTACGGCCTCGGCGGCAAGCCCGGATAGGCGCGGATCCGCGCGCCCCCACCCCATGACCGGCTCAGCCTCCCCATCCTCCACCGACTCCACGGCTGAGCCCACGACCGAAGTGGGCGAAGAGCCGATGATCGGGGCGTCCGCGCGTGAGTCCCACGGCGAACCGCACAGGCCCCAAGGTGAACCCCACCGGCCCGACGAGTTCACGGTCCAGCTGGAGGAGGTCTTTCACGGCCCCCTCGACCTGCTCCTGCACCTCGTGAAGGAGCAAGAGGTCGAGATCCAGGAGGTTCGGCTCGCCGACATTGCGCATTCCTACATGGACCACGTGCGCGCCCTGACGGACCTCGATATCGAGGTGGCCGGCGAGTACCTCGTCATCGCGGCCACTCTGATGGCGATCAAGTCGCGGTCCCTCTTGCCCCGGGAGGAGGTCGAGCTGGAGGACGACCTCGATCCCCACGACGAGCTGATCCAGCGCCTGATCGAGTACCGGCGGTTCAAGGGAGCCTCCGACGACCTGGAGGACCGGCTCCTGCGCCGGACCCTGGAGTACCCCCGCGGCTACCGCGGCGAGGTCCGCGACAACGAGCCCGAGAAGGAGTTCGAGCTGGGGGAGATCACCGCCTGGGACCTGCTCGCGACGTTTTCCCGCCTGATGCGCGAGACGCTGACGGGCCGGACCCACAGGATCAAGAGCGACCCCCGCCCCCTCCGATGGTACGTCCAGACCATCGGAATGGCGGTCCGCCAGCACCCGGAGGGCGCCACCCTGCGCCATCTCGTCGACAGCCTCGGCGACGTCCCGACCCGCGAGGGCCTCGTGGGAGGCTTCTGTGCTCTCCTGGAGCTGATGAAGATCGGCCTCGTGTCCGCGACCCAGGAGAAGCAGTCCGACGACATCCTGCTCCACTGGGCCGCCGAACCGGGCCAGGAGGGCGACCTCGACGACCTCATCCGGGCCTCGCGCTTCATGGACGAGGACGACGAGGAGCTGGACGAGTCCCTCAAGAAGGCCGAGGGAGCTCCAGAGGAAGCCCCCGAAGAAGCGAACGAACCGGGGGCCCCTGCCGCCGCGACGGATGTCTAATGGCGGCCTCGACGAAGATCCCGCCGGCGACCGATCACCGTTCCCCATCACGGTGATCATCGAAGAGACCGAAAGGATCGTGGTCACGCTCTTGAAGCTGCGTCGAAACGACCGACTCTCTGTAACCCTGATTTGAACACCGTTGCCGCGCGCTCCCCGGACTGTCCGGGGCCCGGTTGCTGCTGACGGATTGAACCGAGACTAGATATATGAGCACACTGACCGATGTCACCGATGCCAGCTGGGAAGCAGACGTTCTCGGCAGCGACCAGCCTGTCCTCGTCGACTTCTGGGCCCCCTGGTGCGGCCCCTGCAAGAGCATGCTTCCGTACGTCGAGAAGCTCGCCGAGGAGATGGAGGGCAAGGTCAAGGTGGTCAAGCTGAACACCCAGGACAACGCCGAGATCCCGGCCAAGTACGGCATCACGTCGATCCCGACGTTCATGGTGATCAAGGACGGCGAGGTCGCCGAGCAGATCATCGGCAAGCAGAGCTACGCGGCGCTGAAGGACGTGGTCGAAGGCCACGTCGGCTGATCCCGAAGTCCCCTCGAACCGTCTCCCCACTCCCGTGCGCGTTGTCTTCCTCGGGTCGCCGCCCTTCGCGACCCCGATCCTCGATCGTCTCCTGAAGAAGACCCCGGCGCACGAGGTCGTGGGGCTCGTCACGCCCCCGGACCGCCCACGCGGCCGGGGGCGTGCCGTCGTTCGTTCGGAGCTGGCGGCCGCCGCCGACGAGGCCGGGATCCCTGTGATCCAGCCCGCGTCGACGAAGACCGACGAATTCACGAACGCGCTGCGCGCCCTCGAGCCCGACGTCCTCGTCGTGGCGAGCTACGGCGAGATCCTTCGCACGCCGGTCCTGGAGATGTGCGAGCACGGCGCGCTCAACGTTCACGGATCGCTGCTCCCCCGCTGGCGCGGCGCTTCCCCGATCCAGCGCGCGATCGCAGCCGGCGACGAGGTCACCGGAGTGTCGATCCAGCGTATGGTCCTCGCCCTCGATGCCGGCGATGTGATCCTCTCGAAAGAGCTACCGATCGGCCCGGAGGACACCGCCGCCGATCTCTTCGACCGATTGGCCGAACTCGGTGCGGACGCGATCGTCGAGGCCCTCGACGCGATCGCCGCAGGCACCGCGACGTACACGCCCCAGAATCCGGAGCTGGTGACGCTGGCGCCGAAGCTCTCGAAGGACGATGGGCAGATCGATTTCGAGCGGCCCGCCGACGAGATCGCACGCCATGTGCGCGCGATGACGACGTGGCCGGGTGCCCGCTGCACCCTGGAGGACGGTCGTGACCTCGTCGTGCTCGCCGCCCGCGTCGCGGGAGACGGTCACGACGAGGCTCCGGGCACGCGCCTCGACCGCGGCAGCGCGCTGGTCTTCGCTGCGGCTCAGGGCACCGCCGTCGAGTTCACGCTCGTGAAGCCCGCGGGCAAAGGCGTGATGGAAGGCGCGGCCTTCCTGCGTGGCCTACGGGTGTAGATACCGAGCCCCTCGCTGGCCGCTCCCTTCGCAGCCGTGCATGGAGTGTGCCTACTTCCCGCGAGGATAAGCCGCCCGTTGCTCGAAGGAAGATTCGAGTGCAGGGCATGGCCGGCGGTTGAAAGATCAGTCCCTGGACACGAAATCGAGCCCGTCCAGGAAGTCTAGCTTGGATGCGAGCAGGCCGCTCGCCTTCCCGGGACGCTCGCGGAAGACCATCCATGCCGGCTGGCCGCTTTCGAAGGGCTCCCATTCGGGAAGCTGACCACCGTTGGGATCGCCCGTTCGTACGAAGTTCAGCCAGTAGCTCTGCACGGCGCTTCCGCCGTCGGCGAAAACGGCGCGGAACTCGGACGCGTGGGGCGCACCCGGGAGCCCGGGCGTCGGAACGTCGTAGTAATAGAGGTAGCCCGGCTGCCCGACGCCCTGCATCGCACGCGCCGTGGCCCGCGCGGACATCACGTAGCGCAGGTCGCCGAAGATGCGCTGGGCCGCCTGGGCTTCCGAGACCTTCCAGTCCGAGGCGTAGAGCGTCTTCGCGGTCCCGAGGCCGTCGCCGAGGAGCGCCAGGAACGTCGCCACCGTGAACCCCGCGCCGAACATCGTGTGCTGGCCGTCGTAGCTGTTCGCGCCCGTCAGGTACGGCACGCGGGCGACCTTCCCGCTCTCGAAGAGGTGCACCGGCTGCTCCGGCAGCTCGCCGCTTCCGCGGAACGGAAGCCAGAACGCCTCGACCTCGCCCACGAGTTCGGCGGCGGACTTCTTGCGCAGCTCCTCCATCGGCGTGAGCGCATCTTCGCCGGGCTCGACGCCCTCGACGCAGCACGCCGTTGGGAACGGCCATGCGCCATAGCCCGCCTGGGCGATCGCTCCGGAGAACAGCCCGCGCGCACCCTCGGCGACCATCATCAGCTGGACCCCCATGCCGCCCGCCGAGTTGCCGGCGATCGTGACGCGATCAGGATCGCCGCCGAACGCCGCGATATTCCGCTGCACCCAGCCGAGCGCCGCGACCATATCGAGCATGCCGAAGTTCCGCGGGTGGCTGGTGTCCCAGGTCGCGTGGTCGAAGAAGCCGAGCTTGCCGAGCCGATAGTTGAAGCTGACGACGATCACGCCGCGCTTCACGATCGGCTCCGGACTCAGCGCGCCGGACCCGCCTCGGAAGCCGCCGCCGTGGATCCAGACGAGCACCGGCAGCGCGACGTCGCGCTCGCTCTGCTCTGGTTGCCCGACATTCTCGCTCTGCTCGGGCTTCCCGACATTCTCGCTCTGCTCGGGCTTCCAAACGTTGAGGAACAGACAGTCCTCCGACGGCGCACCCTCGCTCGACTGGGGCGCGATCGCGCCGTAGTGGTCGAAGAGCCGCTCACCCTCCCACGTCGGCGCTGGACCGGGCGCTTCCCAGCGGCCCGCGCGGGCGTACTCGATGCCGAGGTACGCCGTGACACCCTCGCGGGTGACGCCGACCGCGACTCCTTCTCGAAGGGGAACCGCATCGCCGGAGCCGATAGGGGCTGCCGCAGCGGGGACGAGGAAAACGGCGAGGACGAGAGCAGGGAGGAAGCAACGCATGACCCGGATCATCGCCCGGGGAGGCGTAGCCCGGTGCTGCTCTCTACTGAAATGGGACGTAGAGAGCGGGCGAGAAGTTCGAGGTGGGACCGGACGAGTTCGTCTCGCGGAACCAGAACTGGAAGAACCAGGACTGGCCCGCCTGTACGGCCGTTCCCATGGGAAACTCGGAGAGCACCGGACGGTAGACGATGGTCTGCCCTCCGTAGAACAGTCCCTCCACCGGGAAGCGGAGGATCTGGCCGCCGAGGCAAAGGGACCCCGAGCTACCGCCCGCGTTCGGGACGAAGTCCGGCGACTGGCTGGCGAGGAGAAGTGCGGGCGCGAACGTCGGGATCTGCGCGAGCGTCAGCACCACCCGATCGACGGCGACGTCCGTGCTCCCGATCGCGGAGATCTCGGCGGGTACGCCCAGGGAACCGGGCATGGCCGTGCAGCTGACCAGTCCGATCGGTCCGTCGCAGCCCTCGCCGCACCAGGACGGATCGAAGGGGAAGGCGCCCTTGTCCATCCCACCCGGTGACGTCGCGATGGCGGGCGAACCCGGCAGAAGATGGAAGTCCGAAGCGCCCCAGAAAAGCGGGTCCGCGTCGAGATTGTTCGGGTAGGCCGCGTAGCCGCCCTCGATGATGTTGTTCCGGGCGATGGTTCCCGCGTTGAAGGGCGGCGTGGTGCTCCCCTGGGCCCGCAGAACGATCGACCTGCGCAGGTGGGGCAGGCCGGTGCCAGGTTCGTAGCAGAACATGGCGGCTCCGGCGAACGTCGCGTCGTTGTCGACGAACGTGCAGCGGTCCACCGACCCGGATCCGAAGAAGGCTCCGCCGGAAGCCCGCGGATGGTGCGTGGCGCGGTTGCCTCGAAAGATGGACTCCTCGATCAATGCCACGCCGAGGGCATAGACCGCTCCGCCGCCGCCTAACTCGGGGCCGAGGGGCGACCATGTGGCGTTGTCCTCGAACGTGCACCCGTAGATGCGCAGGCCGGCACCGTAAATGGCGCCGCCCCAGACCGCTCGGCCGCCCCGGAACGTCGAGTCCCGGTAGCCTGGAAAATGGACGCTTCCGGTGTAGAGACAGCCGCCCCGACCGTTCCCCAGGCAGCGGCCTTCCACGGTGCAGTCGACGATGTTGGGATTGCTGCGACTCGTGAAAATCGCGCCGCCGTCGCCGTAGGCCGTTCCTTCGATCACCGACCGCTGGAGGTTCATGAAGGGGTTCGAAATGGGAGGTTCGCTCTCGAAGAAGATCGCGCCACCCCGTCCACCGAGCGCGTGCCCGTGGACCACCGAGTCGAACACCTGCAGAACTCCGTTGCGGTGATGGATGGCTCCGCCGTCGATCGCCGCCACGCAGTCTTCGCGAAACTCCGTGTCCCGGAGGATCATCCGGGGAGGGTCGCCGCCGCTGGCGTCCGCAGCGATCGCGCCGCCGAAGTCCGCCGTGCAGTCCTCGAAGAGGCAGTCCTCCAGGGTGAGGCTCGCCTCCATCGCACGAATGGCGCCTCCAGCGGTGCCGCCGTGGGCCGCGGAGAACTCACCCCGCCCGCCGCGGAACGTCAGGTTCGTGAGCTTCATCGGCGACGTGGTGGCGTCCGCCGTCAGAATCGATCCGGCCGAAGAACCCGTGAGCACGATCGCTCCCGGTGCGCCGTCACCCAGGAGGTTCAGCCCCTTGGCACCGAGCTGAATCCGCTCGTCCGAGTACACGCCTGCCAGCACCCGGAGCGTGTCACCGTCCAGCGTTCCCGGCTGCGCAACGGCGTGGTCGATGCGGGTGTAGGGAGCGGCGAGAGTCCCGTCACCGGGCGGCAGAGCGCTGGAGTCGACGAACCAGGTGGTCTGCGGAAGGATGGCGAGAGCGAGCAGGGAGAGCATGCCCCACGGTAGCAAGTGACGGTCCAAGGGCGCCCGTGGGAAGGCCAGCAGCTGGCTCGAGGACCAGAGTGGGCCAAATCGCACCCCCCGATGGGCGAACGGTGCGCTTCTGCTCCGGCGCGGCCGCGCGGAAGGAGAGGTCCGGTCCGTGAAACGCGGAATCTGGCCACCCGGCGCGCATCGCGGGGCCTGTCACAGCGCGTGAGAGGCACGTGGAGAGATGGGGATGGCGCTGCAGGGGGAGCGCGGGGTATCCGGGATGGACTCGATCCCTCTTCCTTTCTCCAGCGGAGCTCCGCATGAAACACGTTGCCTCACTCCTTCTCGCCGGTCTCGCACTCGGTGCGCTGGCGCTCACGTTCACGCCTTCGATCTTCTGGATGGGCGCCGCGGGTGCGGCCTCGGTGCACGGCGATCCGCCGACCGTGGACTCGCTCGGGACCGTTCACGGAGCCGGTGAAGCCGGACCCTCGACGCTCTTCGATGACGTTGAAGAAATCAGGATCGACGGAGCGGCGGTGGCAGAGCCGCGCCTCGACGGACGACACAGCGCGGCGCGAGTGCCGGGCGCGGCACCAGATCCGTCCGAGGTCAACGCGGAGGAAGAAGACGCGTGGCTCGACGAGTATCTGGCGAGTCCTGGCTCCAGGCTCGAGGTGCACGTTACCGGCCACGTTCCGCCTGGCCTCGCAGCCGTCGCCCTCTCCACGCTCGACGAGGATCACCACGATTTCTTCGTCGCCGAGGTGATCGAGGGATTCGCCGCCCTCGACCTGAAAGACGGACCCTATCTCGTGTTCCTGGAGGTCGAAGGTCGGGCCGCGAGCGCCTTCGAATCGGTTCACGCAGGGCGGAAGCCACAGCGCATCGAGATGCGTCTCGCGGAGCCCGTGGCGATCACGGGCCTCGTCGAGGACGGCGACGGTCCGCTGCCGGGCGTCGAGGTCTTCGTGGGCCCGTTCACCGAGGACAAGAGCGCCCTCGCCAAGACGCTCGACCGCGGCGCGGCCGTACGCACGGGCTCGGATGGGCGGTTCGAAATCACGGGTCTACAGCCTGCGGCGAGGTACCAGCTCAGGGTCGAGGACGACCGCTTCGTCCGCCACTCGCAAGAGTTCGACGTGGGCGCGGAATCCCTGGACATCGGCAAGATCCTGCTCCGGAAGGGCCATCGCATCGAGGTCCAGATCGAGGGCTGGGCCGACTGGGGCCAGCCCGAGGACTTCGAGATCTCCACTCGCGAGATCCACGATCGAAAGGTGCGCTTCGACTCGACGGGCCGGGCGTCGCTCTCCTGCGATCGCCTCGGCTCCGACTTCCTGAATCTGTGGTACCCGGGAGAGCCGACCGTGATGTCCAACATCGAGGTCGACGTGAGGGACGCGATGGAACCCGTACGAATCACGGTCGGCGACGCGCGCGATCTGACGATCGGCCTCGCTCACTCGGACGAGATCGAGGAGATCCTGCGCGGGCCGCTCGAGTTCTTTCTCAGCGTGAACTACCGCACGTCGAGCGGAAGCTGGTACTCGCTGAACCTGGAGGTGGACGGATTCCGCGACTACCACGCGTTCGGGATCGACAGCGAGGAGGTCACGGTCCGGCTCGTGCTGGCCGACAACAACATGCCCTTCGAATGGACGTCCTGCCGCGTGTCCTTCGAGGGCGCCCGCTCCCTGCGCGTGGACTTCGAAGACGTCGCGCCGCCCAAGACGCTTCACGTGGGGATCGACGCGGACACGCCCCTCGCGGGCGGCGTGAGCCTCCTGCGCCGGCGCCATGATCCGACCGATTGGTACACCTCGGATCGCCTCGACGAAGCGGGCCGGCGCGGCGTCCCCGGCGCGGTGACCGGCGACGTCGCGATGACCTACTGGAAAGAAGACTCCAGTCTTCTCTGCATCGACGTACCCGTCGCCACCGGACCCAAGGGCGAACTACCGGCCGCCGTGTTCATCGGCCCCCTCCTCGATGTGGAAGTGGAGGTGCAGGATGCTGGTGTCGCGATTCCGAGCGCCTGGTTCAGCCTGGCGAGCCTCGAAGATCCGACGGAAGTGCACTGGCGCCAGACGGGCGCGAGCGGCGAGCCCTCTCGTTTTCCGATGGCGAATGGCACGAGGTGCGAGATGAGAGCGGACGTCGAAGCCGTGTACCCCGTGGATAGACCTCTACGGCTGGAGGCAGGCCATCACGTCCTGGAGGTGCGCCGGTTCGGCGCACTGCGACTTCCCCCGGGCGTCCTCTTGAGCGAGGTGCGAAACGTCGAGTTCGGAAGAACGCTGGAGGACTGGCGTTCGGAACCCTGGTTCCGACTGGACGCACCCGATGGAACGACAGGAGCGAAGCATCTCCCGAGACTCCCACGCGGCGAGTATCGCCACTCCATCGGCCGAAGTCCGAACGGTGAGGAGACCTCGGTCTCCACCCGGATTCTCGCCGGCGAGACCGTAGATCTGATGCGTTGAGAGCCAGGGCAAGAATCGCGCTGGCTCGACTTGCATCCGCGCCAGCGGACGTGTCAGCGGATGCGCCAGGTACGTCGAACGGTGAGCAGAACCGTCTTTTGCTCGGGCTGTGAGCGCTGGCGAGGCGCAGCCGGGGAAACGGCCGACGCCGCATCTCGACCCGCCCGCATGATCAGGAGCCGCGAAGCGAGGTCAGGTGATGGACCGCTCCGTCAGAGCGGACGAAAGCCTCGGCTGCCGTAGATCCACAGCAGGCCCGGGTGTTCCGGCTCGCGGCGCTTCGGCAGCGGGAAGGTCGTCTGGCTCGCCGGGATCTCCACGATCTGCTTTCGGGGTACGCCGAAACAGGTCACGTTCGCAGGGAGAGCGAGCGCGCGTCCGCTCGCTTCCAGGGTGGGCGCGTGGGCCTCGTTCGGATCCACGACGTAGAGCACGTCGCGCAGCGTCCACGGAACCTCGGGATGGACCACGCGGAGCCAGCGAAACGGCACGCGCAGGCCGTTGAGCCTCGCCGTCGCGCGATCCTCGGACGCGCGCAGGGAGATCCGGCGATCCGCGTCGGCTTCCTCGCTCGGCTCGGGCACCGGTGCGACCGCGTAGATCTCTGCGGGCTTCTTCTGCTCGCTGAGATCCGCGCTCAGGGCCGAGGCGAAAGAAGTCGCGACGCGCGCGCGCTCCGCTCGAATCGGCGACGTTCCGATGACGAGCGGCGACTGCAGCGTCATCAGCGCGAAGGCGGCGATCGGCGGAATCGCGTGGGCCCAGCGCGGCAGCCGCAGCACCGAGGTCGTGCCGCCGATCGTCCACGCGGCCACGAGGCCCAGGCCGAGCGCGACGAGGGCCGTGGCCGGGTAGACCTGACGCGGGAACCACACGCCCTCGTTCGCGACGACCGCGCCGTAGACGGCCAGCACCGCGAGGAGTCCGAACGGCAGGGAGCGCGTGCGGTCCTTCGCGAGCGCGACGGAGACCGCCAGGTAGTAGGCGCCGACCACGAGGGCGCCGGCGCACCACGCGGCGGTCGTCTGGCCGAGCTGACCGGCGAGCCCGGTCCCGTAGAGCTTCCAGATCTCCAGCGCACGGCCCGGCTCCGCCGCCGCGACCTCGTAGCCGCTGTCGCCCGCGAGCACGCGCTGGCGGATCCAGATCCCCGCGGCGATCCAGGCCCAGCCCCACGCGGTCAGTGCCGCCGTACGGCGCAGGGGATTCGCCGCGGCGGCCGCGAACACGACGAACGGCAGCGCGATCGCGAGGAGAGCGCCCAGCTCGTTGCCGAACATGCTGGCAAGCAGGAGCGGGCCGAGGAAGACAGGGGCGACGAAGGAAAGCCCGCGGCGCGGCGCATCGGGGCCGCGCTGCGCCAGATGCGCGGCCAGGAGGAGCCCGGCGAAGGCGAGGCTCGACGCGAGCGGGTAGCTCCGCCGGGAGAGGAACGGCACGACCTCGTCGGTGCCCGCATGCAGGACGAACCAGGCGAGCGAAACGGTGCCCGCGATCGCCGCGAGGCTTCGATGCGAGTCCCGTGGTCCGCTCAGCTTGCGCGCCAGGATCAGCAGCGCGAGCGCGCTCAGGAAATGCAGCGCGAAGTCCGTGTACCGAAGCGCGGACGCCGACGCTCCGAAGAGCTGCAGGTCGCCCGTGAAGCTCAGCGCCGTCAGCGGCCGGTAGCCGACGAAGTGCGAGCTATGGAACGTCCACATGGACCAGCCGTCGCTCCCGGGCACCGCGTTCTCGATCCACTTGATCGAGTCCGGCTGCAGCGGTACGGCGTCCAGGTAGACAAGAAACGGCCAGATCCCGAGCACGAGCAGGAGACAGGCCAGGCCCAGCGCCAGCGCTCGCATCAATCGTCGCCTCCGTAGCCGAGCTCTTTCAAGCGAGCTGCGCTCTGCGCATCGATCTGGATGGTCTCTCCGATCAGCGCGCGCGCCGCCGAGACCTCGCGCCACTCGCGCAGTTCACCGAGCAAGCGGTCGACGTCGGTCCCGCGTGTCCTGGCGAGGTTCGTTTTTTCTTGCGGGTCGCTGGCAAGATCGAAGAGCTGCTGCCGCCCTTCGGCACGCTCGATCAGCTTGAGCGATCCCGAAATCGCGGCGGCGGCCGATCCGGTTCGCCCGGTTTCGGCGAACAGCGTGCGACCCCTGGGCGGCTGCGGAAACACCGAGCGTCCTTCGAGTTCGAACTCGGTGGTGGCACCGGTCACCTGGAGCACGGTCGGGTACACGTCGATCAGGGCGACGGGTTCCGCGACGGAGGTGCCCGCTCGGACCGTCGCCTTGAAGGACGCGGGCGGCTTGACCACGAGCGGCACGTGGATCAGCTCTTCGAAGAGGGACTTCGCGTGTCCGAAGCGCCCGTGATCGAGGAACTCTTCCCCGTGATCCGCCGTGACGATCACCATCGTGTCGTCCCACTCGCCGCTCTCGCGCAGCGCGTCCAGCAGCAGGCCGATCTGGCGGTCGGTGAAGGCGATCTCGGAGTCGTAGAGCCGCACCAGCTCCGCCAGGTCGGCGTCGCTCGTGTCCTTCTGCATCTTGCGCAGCTCGCGGAACAGCAGGCCGCTCGTCACGGGGCCGTCGTAGCCAGCGGGACCGCCGAAGTCCTGGCCCGCGTGGTCCACGTAGGCGGCGTGGGGATCGAAGTAGTGAACGAAGAGAAAGAACGGCTCGGGATCCGCGCTGAGCTGGCGCAGGACCGCGGTCGCAGCGTTCGTCACGCCCTCGGACGTCACCGCCGAGTGGCCCTGGACGTTGGCCTCGTCGAAAAGCTCGAACCCCTGGTCGAAGTTCCACTCGCTGCCCAGGAACGAATGGCTGATCACGCCCGCGGTCTGATACCCCGCGGCCTGAAGCGCTTCGGGAAGCAGCACGAGTTCGTCCGCGAGCGCGTTCTGCTCGCCCTCGATCCCGAGCGACGACGGATAGCGCGAGGTCATGAGCGCGCCGATGCTCGGCGTCGTCCACGGCGCCTGGGCCACGGCGCGCTCGTAGCGCAGGCCTTCGCTCGCGAGCTCGGTGAGCCGCGGCGAGGTCTCACGTTCGTAGCCGTAGGTCGACAGGTGGTCGGCGCGCAGCGTGTCGATGACGATCAAGAGAACGTTGGGCCGCGCCGCCTCGGGCTCGCCGCCGCAGGCGGCCAGCAGGCTGAAACACAGGGAGGAGGCGCCGATGAGGCGTCTTCTCCCCGGTGATGGGCGGTCGTTCTCCATGCCGGAAGCTTAGCGCGTTTCGAGGCCGCGCTGCGCTTCCGTCGACGACTGCCGCTTCAGTTCGTGAGCTGAACCGAGATCGCGTTGCTGAAGTTCGACGTGGCGGTCGGGCCGCTGCAGAGGTCGCGGTGCCACACCTGGAAGAACCAGATGTCGCCCGCCGTCGCGGCGACCGCTCCCATGGGCTGGGGCAGGGCCAAGAGGTCCAGCTCGACGGTGCCGCGGCCCGCCTGGTCGACCGTGAACATCTGGGGGAGGAATCGGCCGATCGCGCCACCGAGGCAGAGATTGCCCGTGCTACCGCCGGGGTTCGGGGCGGACCCGGACTGGCGTGAGCCGATGGCGTAGGCCGTGCAGCCGTCCGGAAGGTCCACGCAGTAGAGCGTCAGGTCGTTGGAGTTCGCGCCCGAGCGACCGAACGACGTGAGCGACGACGCGCGCCCCGTGCTGTTCGGCACGCCGGCGCAGGTCACGTCCCCCTCGAGTCGACGCTGGAGGCGCACGAGACCCTGGCGACCGCCGCTGAGCCCCGGAACGGTGACGAAGACCGTCCCCACCAGGACCTCCGAGACGCTGACCACCTGCCAGTCCGGACTCCCGACGGTGCTGGTGGCGATCGCGTAGCCGGCGTCGGCCTGGCCGTCGCCGTCCGCGTCGAACGTTGCGCTGGCGGAGGCGATCACCTGGTCCTCCAGGACCAGGTCCGTCCCGGACACGAAGACGGCCAGCGAGCCGGGAAGCGAGTCCTGGTAGTGCGGCGCCTCTGAGGGGCCGACCTCGAGCTGGATCACGCGGTCGCCGCGGATCGTCGGAGCGCCGCCGATCGGTGTATTCGTCGTGGCCTGGAACGTGACGCGGCCGTCGTTATCGACGTCGAGGGACAGAAGCTCGAGCCATTCACCAGTGCCGAGGCCGAGCGTGGCGCTGATCGCGCGACGCTCGATGACCGGGGCGCCGCCCACCATCAGGACGGCGCCGTCCACCAGGATCGCGTCGTTGCCCGGGCCAGCGGTGACGACGGCCGCCCAGTGCTCTCCATTTGGACTGATGTCGAAGCGACCCACGTTCGTGATCGGGCCAGCCATGGTGGCGACGGGGTCGCCCACGCTGACCAGCACGGTTTCTGAGTGCTGGGCGTAGAGGAGGCCCCCCTGGGTGCTGCCGCCGCGTAGGTAGATCCGACCGCCGGGGCGCAGCACGATGCGGCCAAAGGTGCCCCACTGGCGACCGGTGGTGCCGATCGCGTCCCCTTGCCGGGCGATGAGCTGGTCGCCGATGAAGGCGCCCTGGTAGCGCGTCAGGATGGCGGTGTCCTCGCTCGCGAGGTAGCCGATCTGGCCGCCCTGGAAGTCAGGGGAACCGAGCTTCGTCTGCGAGAAGCCCGCCACGAGCGTCGGCCGCCGAAGAACCGAAGGTCCATGGGAGGCGTCCGAGCTGAGGTCCCCGAGAATCGCAGACTCCCCGCTGGAAGTGGGTGTGTCGATGACCGCGCGGGCGACCCAGCCGCCGTCCGCGCCGCTCTGAAGGTCGCCGATGCCGACGAGCGTGGTCGCCGTGCCGGGAAGGACCTCACCGGAGACCGCGAGGAGGTCGAGATCGGCCTGGGGAGCGGCGGCCGCGGTGGATGTGGCGGCAAGGGCGAGGATGAGCGAGCCGAGGGCCGTCACGCGGCGCGGCAGGTAGTGTGGTTCCATGGGGCGCATTGGTGGGAAGTAGCAAAGCGAGCGAGGGGGAAACCAGCGCTCCATCGGTACCCTACCCCGCCGGTCGAGACCGGCAAGGGCCCCCTCTGTCAAAATTCCAGAAATTCCCAACTTCGACACTCCCATCGACACTCGAATCGAACCCGACGCGCCCCTCGAGGACGGCAGCCCCAAGGCCGTGGCCCGGGATTTCCAGGCCTTGCTCGATGGCGGCTACCGCCTCGCGCCTTCAGGGACGGCCCGCGACCATCCCGAGACGCTGCTCGAGGGCCGCCGCGCGCCGCGCTATCGCCTTGCGTTCCTGAACGCCACCTACTACCTCTCCCACTTCGCCCACGACGACCTGAACTTCTTCATCGCCTTCGTGTGCCTGGAGCGGAAGCGCAAGATCTGGCCTCGCATCTTCTACAAGGACTCCTCCCTCGTCTGGCGCGTGGCGAGTCACGTCGTGCGCACCGAGGACGAGAACTGGATCGGCAAGGGCGACGTGCAGTGGATCCACCGCGAGGACGGCGAGTACCTGGAGACGCTCGAGGAAACCACGAACCTCCCCCTGGAGATCCAGGGCGCGCTGGACGACGCGACGCGCCGCGGCTTCAAGCCCAAGCTCGACCACGAGGCCGTCGAACTCGTCCTGCGGAGTGGGCCCACGAACCGCATTCGCCCGTTCGCCGACTTCAGCGGCCCGCGCGAGCGCGCCGCCGCCGAATACAACCTGAACGGCGGCCGCCCCATCGCGCGCCTCAAGCGCAAGAACGACCCCACGTCGCTCACCTTCGCCAGGGGCTTCGCGCCGGACTTCGCGAAGGGCCACCTCGGCTTCACCGTGAGCTCCAGCCAACTCTACAACGGCCGCATCGAGAAGCACCGCGTGCTCTCCATGAACCGTCGCGTCCAGTTCCAGTTCATCGCGTCGCCGACGCACGTCTGGATGAACCCGCCGCAGACGCTCACCACGAAGATCATGAGCTTCGGCGTGCGCACCACGCACGTCTCGGCCGTGGACGAGGCGTTCGTACCTGGCTACGAGTTTCACTTCTACGACGGAACCGTCGACCCACCGGAGCTGCACAGCCAGATCCCGGAGGGCTTCGAGGGCGAGCCGAGCCCGATCGATCCCACGCGCTGGGATGCGTCGCCCTGGAACGAAAAGCTGCCGATGATCCAGGAGTTCCGTCGGGTGATCCTTGGCGGGAAGAAGGTGCGGGCTCGCTGAAAGAGGGATGCCTTCCGTCCATCGATCCGCGAATGCACGATTCGATTGGCCCACTGTGACCTTCGTAGCGTCTCCGACTAAGTGCAGGGGCGTGTCGAGAGACGCTTTCGACACCCCGACCTCGACTCGCTCATCGATGGAATCACCACGCTCCAAGGCCAAGCCCATGAATCGATTGAAATCCCGCGCGGCCAGCTCGACCCGGCTGCGGCTGACCGGCTCCCTCCTGCTCCTTGGCGTTGCCGCTGGCTGCCGGGCTCCCGCGGAGAGCACGGACGTCGGCACCTTGCCGAATCGCTCTGACATCGCCATGGACTCCGCTAAGGGCGACGCCAGGGACGCTGGTCCATCGAACCAGCCCACGCCGGTGGAGGGAGCGGACCGAAAGGACTTGCTCGACTGCTATGCCTACGTCTCCGGCGTCTCCGCCGTGGAAACGGCGGAGGCCTTGCGAGAAGCGGGCATCCAGGTGGAAGTGCTGGCCAGCGACCAGATCCCTGCCGATGACTCGCGGCCCATCCTCCTCATGGGCCTCCTGGATCGCAAAAGGACCCGCGAGGACCCCGAGCAGGAAGTTCCGTCGATGGACGCGCTTCGCGATCGGCGCATCGTGGCCGTCGGCTGGGGAGCGATGAACTGGGTCTCCCGTCTGCGACTTCAGGTCCGGGCTGGCTACTGCGCCCACGGGATGCCGGACGGCATCGTTCCAATCTCACCCGCTGCCGTCGCTACGGTGAAGGAGGGAGCCCCCATGCTGGCGAGGCCGCTCTACAGCCTGGAAGATCGAAACGCGACCTTCTTCGGGTTGTACCTGGGCAAGCCCGCAAGAACTACCGACCTGGAGGTCATCGCCCTCTTCGACGGAGACAGAAGGTACGCGGCCGCCGCACGGCATGGCCAGGTGTCCTTCGTCGGCTTGAACACGCCGGTCCAGGATTGGTCGGACGACCTCAAGGCGCTGGTCCGAGCCATGCTCGACGAGTAACCATCTCGAAAGCCCCGGGGCCTTCGAAATGGCGCTCGGGGAGTCCCGTCGAGTCTGAGCCATTCTTCCTCAGGCCCTCAGCACAAGAATTCGGAACGCTCCCCGCACGGGTTCGGCGATCTGGCCATCGGCCGATTCCAGCGTGGTGCTGAACCCTCGCGATCGGGCTCGCTTCAGGAACTGCGGGACGCGGTCGCGGCCTGGGTCCGCGAGGTACACGCGGCCGCCGGGTTCGAGAAAGCGCTGGAATACGTCGAGGAGCGCGCCGTGGCTCTTCGGGTCATAGATTACCTCGCAGCCGACGATCGTCGGGAAGGGGCCGCCCGGGAGTTCGGCGGGCGCGCGCCAGTCGAGGGTTTGGACCGAGTCGGCGCTCTGGTGGTGGCGCGCCGCGTTGGCGCGCATCGCGGCGATCGAAAGCGGGTCGTAGTCGGTGACCGTCGCCTGTACGCGACCCTTCGATCGGGCCGCCAGCGCCACGCCCACCGCGCCGATGCCCGCGCCCACCTCCAGCACGCGACCCTGGACGCCGCGCCGCTCCAGCGCACGCACCATTCGCGGCGCGGAGTCCCAGAGCCACGCCCAGTACGGCATCGAATCGTGGAACTCGGTGGCCGCCGGGGTGGCGTCCAGATGGTAGAGCTGGTCGGGTCGTGCCGGCCCCCAGAACGACAGGGCCGCAAGCTCCGGATCTTCGCTTCCGGCCAAGGCATGCAGCTCCCATCCGCCTTCGATGGGCGGCAGGTCGGGCTCCGGTCGGGCTGAAGGGGCCGGCATGGAAACGGGTACGTCTCAGAGACTCCGCGCCAGCAGTTTGAGCGCCGTTCGGCGCCGCGCGCTGCTCTCCGGCCAGCGGCGATTCACCTCGGCCAACGCCTCCGCGGGCGTTTCGAAGGACCGGCGCAGCGCATCGACTTCGTCTCTCATCTCGTCGGCCAGGAGGCTGTTCTGCTGCCGCTCTCGGTAGCGCTCCTCGCGCGGGATCGTATCCCACACCCGCACGACGTAGTCCCCTGACACGGAGACGAGCATCGTGCCGTCCGGGCTCCACGCAACGCCGCGGACGTAGGACCTGTGACCCGGGAATTCGAGCAGGAGTTCGAGGGACTCCGCGTCCCAGAGGCGAAGCGCGTTGTCGTTCCCGCACGTCGCGATCCGCGAACCGTCCGGCGAGTAGGCCACGTCGAGGCAGGCGCTGCTGTGGGCGAGGATGCGGGCCACTCGCTCACCCGTCCGCACGTCGTGGATGTCGAGCGAACCATCGTCCGATCCACAGGCGATCTGCGAAGTATTCGGGCGGAACGAGTTCCCGTGGTAAATGCCAGGGAAGTGCGCGACGCATCTTCCCGTGCCGGTCTCTCGCACGCTCAAGGGCCCCCCGCGATTCTCCGCCCAGGTGTCGCCCACCAGCTTCCCATCGCGGCTGAAGCTGAGGGCAGAGCCCGCCTTGTCGACCCGTGGGTCCCGATCGGATCCGGCGAACGGCGTGGACAGGCTTCCGATTCCGTAGGCCGTCTGCCCGTTGCGCTCTAGCCCGTAACACCCGAGCCAGGCAACGGTCAGCCGATCCTTCCCTCGCGCGGCGGGAAGATCGAGTTCGAGCCAGCCCAGTCCGTTGTAGCCCCCTTCGAACGAAACGTAAGCCGGACGGCCTGGCTGCGCCGCTACCCAGGAGATCGTCCGGTCGGCTCGTCCCCGAGGGCGAAGCGCCCCGCGCGAGGGCACCATGTTCTCCCATGAGAGAACGGCCCCCTCCGGCGAACACCGGACGCTCGCAGGACTCGCGCTGAAACGCGCCAGGATGACGGGCTCACCGTCGAGAGCCTCTTCGGGAAAGTCGACGCTCGCTCCGGCACGGCGTCCGTCGAGATAGGCGTCGATGGCCGCCACGCCGGACGAGGACAGCTCGCCATCGAACACGATGAGATCCGCCACGGCGCCCGAGAATTCGTAGGGCCCGATACCTCCGACGGACAGGAGAGGATACGGGCCGAGCTCGGTGACACCGGCCGAGGAATCGTGGTCGAGCTCGGTCCCGTTCCGGAAGGCCCGCGTCCCCACGCTGGTGCCGCCGAATCCGTGTTCGGTGCGGTACACGGCCCAATCCCCGGTTTCGGGCGGACCGGCGGCCCCGTCGATCCTCAGGTCTCCGGAGACGCTCCTGCCGTGGAAAGCACCCCGCGCGCCGACGCTCTCTTCCACCGTCTCACCCGTCACCCAATCGAGGCGCGTGAGCCTCTTCTCGTCCCACGAGCGCGTCGACACGAGCAGGTCTCGACCCGAAGGATCGAAGGCAACCTGGGTCCATGTGCGCGAGGGAACGCGCCGGAGCGGCGCCGTCTCCAGCGGATCCCAGATCAAGAAGTCCCCCCAAGGAGCGCTCGTCGCGAGGACGCGTCCATCGCCGGAGAAGACAGCGTCGAACACGTGCGCTCCGTGCCCGAGCAAATCGCGAGAGCGCCCCGTGTCCGTCGTCCACAGCTGGAATCGTCCGTTCGTCAGGGTCAGTACGTGGCGCTCGTCGAGGAATTCGGCGCGGGTCGTACCTGGCGCATCGAAGACCGCGATCTGCTTCTCCTCGGGAACGTTCCAGACTCGGATCGTGCCGTCCTGATCGAGTGAGAGGAGCCGCTCCGGGCTTCCGTAGGCCACCTGGGTGACGGCCATCGTATGGCCGAGGAGTTCCGCCCCGTAGTCGCCGGTCACCGGATCGAAGAGGCGGATCTCCCTGCGCATCTGGCCAGCGGCCATCGTTTCGCCGTCCGGAGAGAAAGCCAAGGACCAGTGAATCTGATCGGACGGGATCGGCTCCCCGATCCGCGCGCCGGTCCCCGTGTCGTAGGTGCAAAGTTCATCGAGAAGGGCGGCGAGACGGCGGCCGTCGGGCGAGAACTCGAGTGCTGCGGGACGAAAGAACGAGGCGTGGTCGCCGGTGTCAGGGATGACGTGCCACGCGCCGGGTCGACCGAAACGGATCTCGCCTCCACGCTCGATCGCCACGAGATCGCCGGCCGCCGACACCGCGATCGCGTCCACGCGGGAGGGCCCCTCGGACCATGTCCTCCACTCGGGCGGTCCACCACCTGTGGTGGCCGTCACGACGCGGCCATCCTCCAGCGCGACTGCGATCAGGTCACCGTCACGCGCAGCCGCAAAGCAGCGGACCAAGCCCGGCGCCGCGAGGGAACCCACCGCGCGACCCGTCCTCGTCTCCCATCGGCTGAGCACGTCGGGAGCGCTCAGCGCCAGCACTTCGGCGCCGCTCGACACCACCTGCATGTCCTCTGTCGACTCCGAATGGAAACGACCCGGATCGCGCGGCGCGACCTCGCCGAATTCGAGGACGGCCCCCGGCAGAGCGGCGAACAGATGACGCCACTCCCAGCCGCGCCGCTCCTCGGGGATTCTGGTCAGGAGCCGCCGCGCGTGGCCGGGATCCACGTCGAGGAGCGCCGACACGGCGGCCACGTTGGCGCGATAGGCCTCCTGTTCGGACTGAGCCTGACTGAGCCTCGCCACCCTCGCGCTTCTCTCGGACTGGAACGCGAAGATCACGGCCACGATGGCGCCGATCAAGAGCGCGAGGGACGTGGCGAGAACGCCTCCGACCAGCGCTCGGTTGCGTCGAGCGAACCGCTCCAGCTGGTACCACGTGGACGGCGGGCGCGCGGCGATGGGCTTGAGTTCCTGGAAGCGGCGGAGGTCGTCGACGAGGCCCACGACCGACCCGTAGCGCCGGTCCTTCTCCTTCTCGAGGCACTTGCCCACGATCGTGTCGAGGTCACCGCGAAGGCCTGGATCCGCCGTTCCGATCCTCTGCGGATCGCTGTGGCGAATCGCATGGAGCGCGTCGGCCAGCGGCATGCGATGCACGTCGTGGGGAAGCTTGCCGGTCAAGAGTTCGAACAGGACGACGCCGAGGGAGTAGATGTCGCTGCGGGCGTCCACCTCTTCGACCGCGCCGGATGCCTGCTCTGGACTCATGTACGCCACCGACCCGAGGAGCGCGCCCGGGGCCGTGGCGAGGGTTTGACGGCTCCGGGATTCGGCCCATTGCGCGACGCCGAAGTCGAGGACCTTGGGCTGACCGACGACCTCGGATGCGCTCTGCTTGGACGAACTCTGCTTCGAAGAACTCTGCCTCGAGAGACCCTGTTCGAGAACGAGCAGGTTGTCCGGCTTGATGTCCCGGTGGACGATCCCCTGCTCGTGGGCATGGTGAATCGCCTCGCACACCCTGACGAAGAGATCGATGCGGGCGGAGACGGAGAGCGCGTGGGTCGAGGCGAACGACAGCAACGGCAGACCGTGGACGTACTCCATCGCGATGTACGGCTGGAGTTCGCCGTCGCTTTCGAATTCGCCCGACTCGAAGATCTGCGCGATCCCCGGGTGCTGGAGGCGCGCCAGGATCTGCGCTTCCCTTCGAAAGCGGCCGAGAAGTGCCGGCGCCAAGGTCCCTGCGCGGATCACCTTGAGAGCCACGCGCCGACGCGGGTCGTCCTGCTCCGCCTCGTAGACCGTGCCCATCCCGCCCGATCCGCAGAGGCCAAGGATGCGGAATCCTCCGATCGCTTGCGGCAGGTTCATCGGTGTCGGCAAGGGCGGAGCGTCCTCCTGAGTCAGCACGCGCACGAGCGGATCGTCGTCGGGTGCTGCGTCCTTCAGGAGAAGATCCACGACCTCGACTCTCATTTCCTCGTCGCCGCATGCCTCATCCAGATACGCATCGCGCGCGGTCCCCGCCAGCTCCCTGGCCTGGGCGAAGATTTCGGCGGTTCGTAAGAAACGATCTGATTCCATGGGCCTTTCGATCCTACGCGGCTCGTCGAAGGCAATTAGACTCTCCTGTGAGCCAATCCAGGGGATCAGAGCGTTGCCAAATCACCACATCCACGACCTCCTCGCTGAGGTCAGTTCCACGGGCAAGCCCAGCACGAAGCTGATGGAGGTCCTCTACTCCGAGCTCCGACGGATGGCGGAACAGCTGATGGTCCGCGAGCGGGGCTCCCACACGCTTCAGCCGACGGCGCTGGTCCACGAGGCCTTCCTTCGACTCGTCGACGCGGAGAAGGCCGGCGAGGAGGGGCACCTGCACTTTCTCAGCGCCGCTGCGGTCACGATGAGGCGCGTCCTCGTCGATCATGCGAGGACCGTCGGAGCCGAGAAACGGGGTGGCCATGCCTCGCGGAAGCGGGTCACGCTCGGTGGAATCGTCGACGAGGATCCTGAGGAGGACCTGGATCTGGCTCTCCTGGAAGAAGCGCTGGTGCAGCTCGAAGCGGCGAGTCCGAGGCACGGCAAGATCGTCGAGCTCAGGTTCTTCGCTGGCATGTCAGGTGCGCAGATCGCGGAGCATCTGGGGGTTTCGCGCAACACGGTGGTGAGAGACCTGACGTTCTCCCGGGCGTGGCTGAAGCGGTGGATGGAAGAGCGCGAGTCTGCGGGCCTCTGACGGATCCAGATTTCGGCTGGCTCGGTCGGCTGGCTCGGTCGGCTGGCTCGGTCGGCTGGCACAGCCTCGGGAGCGGTCACGCCAAGAAGGTCGAGGGTATGAACGGGGCGTTACCCGGCGCTGCGAGGAGAAAACGTACCATGGGGCTCCCGCGCTACGTCGGGGCGGCCCTGTCGGCCGCTCGATGCCCGCGCGAAGTCACCTCTCCCCTGAACCATTCCCATGGGCAAGTTCCTCGCCGTCATTCTCCTCCTGGTTCTCGTCGTCGGCGGCATCGGCGTCGCGAGCTACAACGGCCTCGTTTCCTCGGACGAGGGCGTGTCCGCCAAGTGGGCTGAGATCGACAACCAGTACCAGCGCCGCGCCGAACTGGTGCCGCAGCTCGTCGAGACCGTCAAGGGAGCCGCCGACTTCGAGAAGTCGACGATCACCGAGGTGACCGAGATGCGCGCGAAGGTCGGACAGGTCCGGCTCCCCGAAGGTGGGCCGCAAAGCCAGGAGCAGATGGACGAGTTCATCAAGAGCCAGGACGCCCTCGGGCAGAGCCTCGGCCGACTCCTGATGGTCGCCGAGAACTACCCGCAGCTGAAGGCAACCGAGGCGTTCCGCGACCTCCAGGCCCAGCTCGAAGGCAACGAGAACCGCATCGGCGTGGCGCGCCGCGACTACATCGACGCCGTGCAGAAGTTCAACACGGGCGTTCGTAGCTTCCCGAAGAACCTCCTCGCGAGCCAGTTCGGATTCGAAGCCAAGCCGCAGATGTCCTTCGACGAGGCCGTCCGCGACGCGCCGAAGATCGACTTCGGCTCGGACCGCTGATTCCCGTGCTCTCGACTCCTCATCGGCTGGTCTCGCGCACGCTCTTTCGCCACGCGTACTGGCTCGGTGCGTTCGTGGCCGCCGTCCTTCTGCTGTCTTCTCCCGCAGCTGCCACCCAGGCCGTTCCTGCAGCAGAGGGTTGGGTCACCGATCTTGGAGACCTGATCTCGCCCGCCAAGGAGATCGAACTCGAAGCGCTGATGGAGTCGTACCGCAACGGCAGCGGGCACGAGATCGCCGTGCTCACCGTGCCGAGCCTGGGCGGACGCAATATCGAAGAGCTCGCGCTTCGCACGGCGCGTGAATGGAAGCTCGGACGCGAGGGTGAGAACGACGGGGCGCTCCTCGTGCTGGCTGCGGCCGAGCGCAAGACGCGCATCGAGGTCGGTCGTGGGCTTGAGGGCTCGATTCCCGACGCGATCGCCAGCCGCATCCTGCGCAACATCTTGCAGCCAAGACTGCGAGCCGGCGACGTGGACGGCGGCGTCGACGCGGCGGTTCGCGCGCTGCACGCAGCGGCCGGGGGCGACTATGGACCGGTGGAGCGAGCCAGCTCGAACGAGACATTCGTCTGGCAGGACCTCCTCGTCATCGGCGCCATGATCCTCTTCTTCGTTTTCATCAGCAGACGTCGCCGAAAGAACCCGCAGGCGTGGCGCGGCGGGCGCGGCGGCGTCGGACCGGTCATCATCGGCGGGCCGGGCGGTTTCGGCGGCGGCGGCTTCGGCGGCAGCTCGGGCGGCGGATTCGGTGGCTTCGGTGGCGGCGGCGGCTTCTCCGGCGGCGGCGCTTCGGGAGGATGGTGAGCATGTTTGGTTTCCAGGTACCCACGGCGCTCCTCCAGGGCAGCGCGGCTTCGGCTGACTGGGAAGCGGTCGGTCACACGGTCCAGGACGGCTGGGTGAACTTCGGGACGCGATGGGGTCCCTGGATCTTCGCGGCGCTCATGGGGTTCGTGGTGGTGCGCGGGCTCCTGCGCGCGTCGCGCTACCACGCGGCCGAGGCGCTCCACGACGCCGATCGCCAGGCGCTGCGCGACCGCGTGGCAGCGGCCGAGGCGCGGACGGACGGAGAGATCGTCGTGGTGGTCGTCGAGGCCTCGGACGATCACCCGGACGCCGCGTGGAAAGCGGCGGCCGTGACGCTGGCCGTGGGAACGCTGCTCCTCGGCGGCGTCCTTCCCACGGTGGGCGCCCTTGGCCTCGTGGGGCTGCAAGCGGCCATCGGCGCCGGCGGGTATGCCCTCGCGCGCATGCTCGCCGATTTCCGGCGCTCGTTCGTGCGTGAAGCGCGCGCCAGCGAGGTGGCCGAGGAACAGGCACTCCAGGAGCTTCAGCGGCTCGATCTGACTTCCAAGTCGGGGCGGAGCGCCGTGCTGCTCTTCGTCAGCGTGTTCGAACAGCGCGTGGTCGTGCTGGCGGACGAAGCGGCGCATGCGGCCGCTGGCGAGAACGGCTGGGTCGCGGCGGACGCCGCGGTGCTGGGTGTCCTGCAGTCGAGCGGCGGCTCCGGTGGACACCTGCGGGAGGCGCTGGAGCGCGGCATCGATTCCGTCGGCGAAACGCTGGCGAAGGCCTTGCCTGCGACGGGCGAAAGGGAGAACCGCTTCGACGACGACGTCGAGGTGCGCCGCCGGTAGGCGCGATCGAAGAAATCGCGTCGAAGGCTGCAACCGGGGCAGAACTGGATCGGTCGCTGGTGGAACGGACCCTTTCGTACCCACCAGCCCCGTGATCTGACCCCATGAGTTCCTTCCACGCCCGACGGGCCCTCGTCCTCTTCACCGTGCTCGGCAGCCTCGGGGCTGTCCTGGCTCCCCAGGCTACGGCCCAGTACGCCGAGCGCGGCGCACTCGTCGGCTCCGGTGCGCCGGACGTCGACGCGTCCGGGCGTTCGGTCAAGAACCCGCGCGTGCGTGCCATCCATTCCGAAGACCCCGGTGACGAGGGGGCGACCGCGTACCTCCTGCAAAGGGATCCGTTCCTGGGCTACCAGCTCGGTCGGAACCTGAACCTGCGCGAGTTCCGGCACCGCGACGGCGCCGTCCTCACGAACGTGGGCGGCCTCGCCGGTCCGATGCTCGATGGAACGACGGCCAAGATCACGGCGAACAATCAGCTCAGCTGCGCCGGATGCCACAACCTGCCCAACGGCAACGCGGGGGGCGGAGCGAACTTCTCGAAGGACAGCGGCTTCGGGCGCAATACGCCGCACTACTTCGGCGCGGGGGTGATGGAGATGCTCGCACTCCAGACGCGCCAGAAGCTCCTGAACCAGGTCGACCACGACGGGGATGGATGGGTCAGCGCTCGCGAGGCTCTGCACGGGCCCGACCGCGCCACGATCCAGAACGTGCCGGGCGCGGCTCCCATCGACCACGGCACCTTCCGCTTGAGCGGCGGTTCGATCGGCGTGCCCGGGCTCAACCCGATCTATCGCATCTGGTACGGCGCCGCGGACGCCGAGGGCACGGTGCGCCAGGTGCCGGGCGCCACCTCGGTCGATGGTCGAGTGGCGACGCACTACGGCTTCGAGATGGTCGTCTGGGGCTGGGGCCAGCGTACGCCGCAATCAGCGCTCAACCCGACCAACCGGGCGTTCGTATGGGATCCGATGCTGACGCACACGAACCTGGAGTCCTTCGACCCGTCCACCGACGACGATCCGGACGGCGACGGGGTCAGCGTGCCGACCCTTGCGGGCGCGGTGCAGTTCCCGGCCACCCACAGGGCACCCGACCGCGGCGCGTCGAGGCACTCGCTCGGGTTCAGCCTCGACGATCCCGACGGGGATGGCCATCTGAACGAGATCAGCGAGGGCGACCTCGATCTGGCCGAGTGGTTCATGCTGAACGCGCCGCGCCCGGCCTTTGCGGGCACGTATGGCCAGTACCGGGAAGGACTCGCGCTCCTGGAAGCTGCCCGTTGCACGAGCTGTCACGTCGCTGACTGGCAGATCGATGCGGCGGACGGGGTACTCGCGGGCGACCGAAGGCTCTTCGATCTCGACGTGCGCTGGAACGGATCCACGGGGCGCCTCGAAGGACGCATGGAAAGGCTCTACGACCTGAACGGTGAGCTCCATGTACCGCGGCGTTCCAGCGCGCGAATCCAGGGCCTCTTCACCGACTTCCGGCACCACGACATGGGGCCCGCCTTCACGGAGGCGGCTTTCGATGGGAATCGGAACCGGCTCTGGAGAACGGCCCCCCTGTGGGGCGTGGGAAGCGGCTTCCCCTGGGGCCACGACGGCCGCTCCCTCACGCTCGACGACGTGATCCGCCGCCACGGCGGCGAAGCCGCGGCTTCGACGGCCGCGTACCTGGCGCTGGATTCAGCCGATCGCGAGAAGCTGGTCTCGTTCCTGGGCAAGCTCGTCCTCTACGACGTCGAGAGCCTGCCCGCCGATATCGACGGCGACGGCCAGATCGCCAAGAACTTCATGGTCCAGGGCGAGGACACGGGGCCCGAACGGTTCAACGCCGAATGGCTCTTCGCGACCCCGGTCCAGATCCAGGGCCTCATGGTCAACTTGGAGGGCGAACTCTTCCGGAGCCACGCTGCGGTGAACCTGACGGATGCGTACGGGCTGAACCTTCCCTTCCGCAAGGACAGCGACCTCGACGGCTGGCCGGACGTGTGGGACGAGGCGCCGATGCAGCGGGGCTATCGCGACGGAATCAGGGACTGAGGCGCGGAGAGGTCAGAGCCCGAGACGGATCGCGAACGCAGCGGAGCTTCAGGAAGCATCCGCGGACGGTGATTTGGTGATCGTCGGCGCCTAGCGGTGCGCTCGCTCCCGTCATGGGGGCAGCGCCGGCCGAGTGGAGCGGGAGGGCGGCGATCGTGCCCACGCTGAGAGGGTCGCCGTTCTAGAAGCGCACCTGGCCATGCAGCCCATCTCCGGACTGAAGAACAAGCGTCCCGACGTCCACGGTCTCACCTGGACTCAAAGTCAGGCGCGTCACCCTCGTCGATCCCCTTCCTTCGGCAACGGCCTGCAGCATGAGGTCTCCGCAAGACGTTGTGCGGTACCGAAAGTGCCCGGCGCGATCGATGATCAGGTTGACTGGCTCCCACCGCCCATTGGGAAGGCCAGGTCCGTTCGGAGATGGGAGCTTGCCTCGTTAGGGACGGACACGAACCCCTCGATCCAGCCCGGCTCGACTCTGTCCGGGCGCGCGGTAGCACGCTCATGGATCGATGCGGACGACGGGATCGAAGGAGCCAGTCCGGGCCGAGCTAGATCCTCTGGCTCAACGACAGGCGCCAAATCGAGTCGCATGTGAGGACGGGGCGTGACAATGAGTCTGGCCCCAGGCCACGGTGGTGGCGGCATCAACACCCCGCGTGGAGTTCCCATCCGTCAACCCTTTCACCACGCGCTGCTATGCGTCGATTCGAACGAGAATCGGATTGCTGAGAGCTCCACCCGCAGGCGCATTCTGCGAACGGACCAGGGCCTGGAACCCAGTCGAGGTCCCAATGAGTGCCGGCGAACTGGGGAATTGGAACATGACAGGCGTCGGACCGCGGCCAGTCGTCATGACAGGCGCAAGTCGAAACGACCCGGCTGAGGGAAGGAATAAGCGCCCGAACGGGGTCTGCGCGCCGAACGGCGCGAATCCGCCATGATTGACGATGGCCGTTGCGAAGCCCTGACTTGGGCCGCTGACGAAAAGTTCGATCGGCTGCCCGAGTCTCGAGCTCGTCGGGCCGCTCAGCGTATGGAGCTCGAATGCTCCCATGTCCGGTTCCGCAGTCAGGTCGAGGTCGCCATCAACCGCACGCATTCGGCCGTTGAAGTCGAGACCGAGACCGGTCGAGGGGGCCGTGGCTTGATCGACACACGGAGAATCGAATCTCAGGGAGAAATCGCCAGCGGCCGGGTCGACGAATCGAGGGTCACCAGCGAGGTTCGAGGTGCCGCTCGCACCACTCCCGTCTCCGATCAGGCTCGAGAAGATCGACGGGAATCCCGAGACATCGAAGAAGCCGTTGCCCGCGACGATCGTGTTGGTAATCGATCCGGCCCAGACAGAGAGAGGACCTTGGCAGCCGCCCAGCGAGTTGTCAGCAATCGTGCAGGACCTGATCGTAAGTCGGCTGCCGCCATCCGATCCGAAGTTTGAGACTCCGAAGCCTCCATTGTTGGCGATCAACGAGTCCTCTATCGTGATCGAGGAAGAGTCGCCGACCCCGAAGGCTTCATGTCGGATGCCGTCCCCGATGTTGTGTTCGATACGGCAACGTGCGATGTAGAGGTCGGAGTTCTCGAAGCCGAACGCGGTTGCAATGCCGATTCCTGCCCAGCCACAGTTCCTGAACGTGCTATCCAGGGCGTACATGGTCGAAAGGTAACTGGACCGGACGCCCAAAAAAGACATATCCGTGCAGACGCATCCGTCAATCGTCACGGTCGATCCCGAGCAGGAATCGAAGCCTACGCTTCCGCCGGAAGCGTAGATGTTTCGGAGCGACAAGTTGGCATTTTCGACCGAGACAAGGGTCTCCGAATCACCGCCATCGATCGTAAAATCAGAAAACTCCATGACGGGCGACCCGACGGTCGCGACGCGGATCAACCTGAACCCACCGCCCGCGCCGTTGATAATCACAGCGCTTCGATCCCCGTCGCCAACCAAGTTGAGGGAATAAGTGACTTCGAGAGGATAGGTCTCCCCCGAGGCTATGCCGTACGTGCCGGGCTGCATGTGCACCGTTGCTCCGGCCGCGGCATTCGTAATCGCATGGGTGAGGGTCTTCCAGGGTGCCGTCGAGCTCGTGCCAGCAGCGCCGTCGGAGCCATGGGCTGGATCAACCCAATAGTTGGACTGAGCCATCAGAGGAGAAAGTGCGAGCATGGGTGTGGCGAGCAAGCAGAGAGGATTCATTGCGCGAGGTCGGGGTTTACGTCAATGCTCTGTTGGCATTCACGGGGGATGGAAGAGGCCCTGAGCACCCGCACAGGGCAGGGGGCCATGAGCAGGGCGTCAGGAATAGCCGTTCTCGGGACGCGAGTTTCAGAACCGTTCGCCGGATTCTGAGACTCCCATTCTGGGCGGACAACCCTGTTCATGCAGGTCTCGGAGGCCTGGGAGGCCGGCCGCATTGATCTCTCGATGGCGGATGAATCGTGACCGACCGCCTGGTTCACTTCGCCTTCCCCTGAATTCTTGCTGTTCTCGTTCTCTCATCCCCCGTTCGCGAGTCACATGGAACCGAGCCCCCTCCGGTGCACCGGACTGGCCTCGCGGGCTGGACGGCGGGAAGCGTGCGACGTCGAGGCAGAGGTGAGAAGAACAGTGATCACCACGAGTGGCGTGGATGCCGTGGTGACCACGGCCGAGTTCCTGGCGTGCGAGTGCATGAGCATGGGAGGCCTGGAACTCCGGCATGGGACGTCGGGAAACGGAGCCTGTGGCCTGGAAGCGGAATTCCTCCAGCGTTTAGGTTCCGCTTAGCCATTCGATGCAGCATGCGGCGTCGGGAAAGGGCACGTGTTGCCTCGCCCGAACTTCACACCATGCACGAGAAAAGCCCGTCCAAGACCGAAATCGGTGGCACGACCGCCGCTCCTACCGTTCGCAAATCGACGACCCATGTGGGCGACACGGTTCGCGACTTCGATACGGCGACCGACCCCAGGGTGACGAGGCCTTCCCAGGAGGGCCCTGTCGCCGACGACGCGCGCGCCCAGTTGAATCAGAAAGACCGCCTGCGCGAGTCGAGAAGCACGAACCCGATCGTCATGGGCGCCCTCGCGCTCGCCGTCCTCGCAGTCGGACTGGCGCTCTATTTCACCGTACTCGCCTGATCCATCTCGGGTGGGCCGCATTGCACGAGCGGCCAACCCGAGAGCCAGTCAGAAGGGGAGGCTGGCGAGAGCACACAGCGGTGGGCCTGAAGAGTGCTGATCTCGATGGCATCGAAGGGTACCGCGCAGCAGCCACTTACCCTGGACCAACGGACCCGGAGGAACGATCACTTCCCGTAGGAGACCACCTCGATTTCGAGGCCATCGCCCGTCCGGAAGTAGAAGCGCCGCCCGGGTTCGTAGTCCTGGTGATGGTAGGTCTCGAGACCCGCCTCGACCACCCGCTCCGCCGCTCGGTCGAGGTCGTCGACCTCGACCCCGAGGTGATTGAGCGCCAGATGACGATCGTAGGTCGGCACGCCCGGCGCATTCGCCCTGGGCTGCGAGTACAGGACGATGTAGCTGTCCTCGTCCCCGACGTGGACCGTGTACCCATCATGGATGCTGGCGCCGCTCCAGCGGATCCTCCAGTCGAAGAGCTGAACGAGAAGAGCAGCGGTGGCATCGGGATCAAGGACGGTGAGGTTGAAGTGCTCAAGACGGGCTTTCGACATGGAATTCTCCAGGTTCAGGGGGAAAGGGGAACGAATCTGCCCGGGTTCTGGGACTTCAACTAAGGTTGAGATCCAGACCAAAACCCCGGAATCTCCTGACGAATGAAACCGCACCCCCTGGACCTCAGCATCGGGCAGCTCGCCGAGCGCACCGGCCTCGCCACCTCCGCCATTCGCTTCTACGAGTCCAAGGGCCTGCTCACTTCGATCCGCACGGCGGGCGGCCAGCGGCGCTTCCAGCGCTCTGACCTTCGCCGCGTGTCGTTCATCCTGATCACCCAGGCCCTCGGGTACCCGCTGTCGGCGATCGCCGAGCAGCTGGACCACCTTCCCGAATCAGGCGCACCCAACCGGCGCGACTGGGAGCGCCTCGCCCGCGGCTTCCGTGCGGATCTCGATGAGCGCATCCGCGGCCTCGAATTGCTGCGCGACAGGCTGACCTCCTGCATCGGCTGCGGATGCCTGTCGCTGAAAGCGTGCAGGATCTACAACCCGGGCGACGCCGCTGCGAGCGGAGGCACGGGCCCGCGCTACCTGCTGGGCGACACATGCCCTGACACGGGCGGGCGCCGCGATCGCGTCGAGTAGCGCCTCCGTGAAATGACGCGCGGAGTGGTCAGAGCCCGAGCCGCTCGGACTCGGACTCCAGGAACGCGCGCATGCGGCGCACGTCCTCCGCGTAGGCCGGGTCGTGGATCACGTCCCGGCGCTCTTCGGGGTCTTTCGCCCGGTCGAACAGAACGTCCTGGGCACCGTCTGCTGCCACGAAGCGGATGAGCTTCAGGTCCCCGTCGATGACGGCCGTCTCTTCCATCTCGCCGTTGTTCCACTGGGGGCCAGCGTAGAGGAACGTGTCGCGCACCACCGATTCGGGGTGTTCGAGCACAGGAACGAGGCTCATGCCGTCCGATGGAGGCGGAGAGGGAATCGAGCAAAGATCCATGAGCGTCGGGAAGAGATCGACGTTCAGTGCGATGCTCTCCGTCGTACCGCCGCCCTTCGTGATCGGCGGGTAGCGCAGGGCGAAGGGGATGCGGATCGACGGCTCGTAGGAGATGCCCTTCTGCTGGACCCCGTGCTCGCCGAGGAGCTGGCCGTTGTCGGCGGTGACGATGACGACCGTGGTGTCGAGTTCACCCTTCTCTTCGAGCTTGGCGAGGATCCGCGCGACGTTGTCGTCGATCGAGAGGACGAGTTCCCAGTAGCGGCGCGTCTCTTCCACGTAGGCCGCGGCGCTCTCGATAGCGTGGTTGCGGTCGGTGTTGCTGCGGATCCGGCGGTAGAAGAACGGGAGGCTATCGACCGGGTCGTAGGCGCTCTCCGGGAGTTCGATGGCCGCTGCGTCGAGGAGTCCCCGGTGGCGCGGCGCGGGCGTCATGGGCACGTGTGGGTTCTTGAAGGCAACCGTCAGGAGGAAGGGCTCGTCGTCCGGCTGCTCGTCGAGGAACTCCAGCGCGTAGTCGGCGAGACGGTCGGCCTGGAAGCCTTTCGAAGGGACGGTCTCGCCGTCGACGTTGAACTCCTGGTCGAAGTGCGAGCCCGGGCCCTCGTAGCTGACCCAGCGATCGAATCCGGGGCGCGGCCCGGACTCCTGGCCGCGCGCGAGGATGTGCCACTTGCCGATGTAGCCGGTTCGGTAGCCCGCCTCGTGCAGCTCTTCGGGGTAGGTGGAGAAGCTCTTGTGGAAGTCGGTCTTGGGCTTGTTCGTAAGGACGCCGTGCACGTGGGCGTAGCGACCGGTGAGGAAGCTGGCGCGCGCGGGGCAGCAACGGGAGGTGGTCACGTAGCTGCGCTCGAAGAGCACGCCTTCCTGCGCGATGCGATCCAGGGCCGGCGTCTGGATCCAGGGGTTACCGGTCGCGGACAGCCCGTCGTAGCGGAGGTCGTCCGCGAGGATGATGAGGACGTTCGGCCGTCGGGAAGCCACTGGCTCCGTGGCACCAGCGGGTTGGGCGTCATCTCCGCAACCTGTCAGGCAGCCGACGAAGAGGACGGCGAGACACCGGGCGGCGAAAGCGAAAGTGCGGAGCGCTGGGCGCTGGGAAGCGAAAGTCATCTCGAATGGGGTGGCGCCGCGCGAGGCCAGGAACCGCGGTCGGTGCGATCACTATACGCGAGCCGCAGGAGCACGGTGGAGTCGCGCAGGCCGCGGGTCCGTTCAGGCGGTATCCTGCCCGGCATGATCCACACCGCTCTTCTACTCCTTGCGCTCACGGCGGCTCCCCAGGACCGCCTCATGAGCCCCGAGCTTCTCTGGGACCTCCATCGACTCGGCTCCCCCGCGCTCTCCTCCGACGGGGCCCTGGCCGCCTACTCGGTCCGGGACTACGACCTTTCGGAGAACTCCGGGAGATCCAGCGTCTTCGTGGTCGACGTCGCCACCGGTAAGTCCCGGCTTCTGTTCGAGGGCTGGCGGGGCGCGGGCGAGCTTCAGTTCGCTCCGACGCCCTTCGGTGAGCGCGTGCTGTTTGCGGGCCGGCCCGACGTCGACGGCGCGTCCACCCAGGTCTGGTCGCTCAACGTCGCCGACGGGTCGCTCAAGCAGGTCACGAACGTCGAGGGCGGCGTGGCCAACGTCAAGGTGTCCCCCACCGGGGAGCACGTCGCCTACACGGTCGACGTCAAGCTCGACCCGGAGGTCACCGAGATCTACGAGGACCTGCCCAAGGCGGACGCGCGCATCATCGATACGCTGATGTACCGCCACTGGAACGCCTGGCACGACTTCAGCTACTCGCACCTCTGCGTGGCACCCATCGACGACGAGGGCCGGGCTGGCGAACACGTCGATCTGATGGAGGGCATGCGTGTCGACAGCCCGGTGCCTCCCTTCGGCGGCTCCGAGCAATACGCATGGGCACCGGACGGCAAGAGCCTCGCCTTCACGATGAAGGAGGTCGAGCGCTGGGCCGAGTCGACCGATAGCGACGTGTACCTCGTATCGCTCGACGCGCCGACGGAGCGAAGGAACGTCTCCGACGGCCGCGACGGCTACGACAACGACCCGTTCTTCTCCCCGGACGGCCAGCGCCTCGGGTGGCACTCCATGGAGCGACCGGGCTTCGAGTCGGACCGCAACCGCGTGCTCGTCATGGACATCGCCACCGGCGAGGTCGTCGAGCCCACGAAGGGTCTCGACCAGACCGTCCACGGAGCCCGCTGGTCGCCCAGCGCGACCGCGCTCCTGTTCACCTCCGAGTGGCGCGGAACCAACCAGCTCTTCCGCATGCCAGCCGAAGGCGGCGAGCCGAAGCAGTTCTCGGAAGGCCGCTACAACTGGGACCTCGTCGAGCTCTTTCCCGACGGCGAGCGAGCCCTTGTGACGCGCATGGATATGACCCGGCCCACCGAACTGGCCGTGATGAACCTCGCCGACGGCTCCGCGCGACTCCTGACGGACGTCAACGGCGCCTACTTCGGTGAGCTGAAGCTCCCGGGCATCGAGGAGCGCTGGGTCGACGCGACCGACGGCAAGAAGATCCACTCCTGGGTGATCTACCCGCCCGACTTCGATCCGGCCAAGAAGTACCCGCTGCTCACCTACTGCCAGGGCGGACCCCAGGGCCAGGTCGGCCAGTGGTTTTCGTACCGCTGGAACTTCCACCTGATGGCGGCCCAGGGTTACATCGTGATCGCGCCGAACCGGCGGGGCCTGCCGGGCTTCGGCCGCGCGTGGAACGACCAGATCAGCGGCGACTGGGGCGGTCAGGCCATGCAGGACCTTCTCTCGGCCACCGATTCGATGCTGGCCGAGCCCTACGTCGACAAGGCTCGCACGGCCGCCGTCGGCGCCAGCTACGGGGGCTACTCCGTGTACTGGCTCATGGGCAACCATGGCGACCGCTTCCAGGCGATGATCGCCCACTGCGGCGTGTTCAACCTGGAGTCGATGTACGGTTCGACCGAAGAGCTCTTCTTCGTGAACCACGACCTCGGCGGACCCTACTGGTCCTCGCCGGAGATCCAGGCCAAGTACGACCGATTCTCGCCCAACCGCTACGTCGGCAACTGGAACGCGCCCTTGCTCGTCATCCACGGCGAGAAGGACTTCCGGGTCCCGGTGACCCAGGGCATGGAGGCCTTCACGGCGGCCCAGGTCGAGGGGATCCCGTCGCGCTTCCTCTACTTCCCCGAGGAAGGACACTGGGTGCAGTCGCCGCAGAACGGCGTGGTGTGGCACCGCGTGTTCTTCGAATGGCTCGGCGACCACTGCGGGCCGAAGTAGGCCCGTGAAGAAGGGGCGCGCGGTGCTCCCCTTCAGGACTCCCGGGCTTTTCCCGGGAGTCGTGCGGGGCTCACCCTGCACCCACGCGGGTTAGCGGATACGATTCGCCGGATATGCCCCGTCACGCCGCGTTCGATTGTCTCCGCAGTTCCTCCCAAAAGCCTCTCCTGGAGGTCGACCGCGCCGCGCGCGAGCGTGAACTCGACCCCCGTGACACGGGGCTCCTTCGGCGGATCGTCGGCACGGAGATCCGCAGGCGAGGGACGCTCCGCGCGGTCGTGGGCGCGTTCACCCACCACAAGCCCAAGCCCGACCTCGCGACCTTCCTCCGCATCGGGCTCGCGCAGATCCTCTTCATGGATCGGGTGCCCGAGCATGCTGCGGTCTCCGAGACGGTTCGCGCCTGCGCCGACTACCTGGGGCTCTCGAAGGGTCGCATCGTCAACGGCGTGCTGCGCAACGTCCTCCGCGAGATGCGCCAGGGCCAGTCCGGCGACCTGACCCGCGACATCGACGGCCGCGACATCCACTTCGACTTCCCGCTCTTCCGCGACCCGGCGGAGCATCCGCACCTTTGGGCCGAAGACGCGCTCTCGATTCCCAACGCGCTGCACAAGAAGTGGACGACGCGGTACGGTCTCGAGGAAGCCAACGCGATGGCGCGGGCGGCCCAGGAGGAGCCCGCGCTCTCCATCCGCGTGACGGGGGCCCAGAGCGCGCCGATCGAGACCCTCCTCGAGGAGTTCCGGGATCTGGGCATCGAGACGATCGCCTCCGCGAGCCATCCGAGAATCCTCCTGGCGCCCGCCGACGCCACCGGAGCCATGATCGCTTCCGCCGCGTTCCAGGAAGGACGGATCACCATCCAGGGCGAGCACGCCGTGCGGGCCGCCGAGGCCGCGGGGAACGTCGAGGGTCTCGACGTGCTCGACCTCTGCGCGGCCCCCGGTGGCAAGGCGGCTGTCCTCGCCGAACGGAAGCCTGCGCGCTTCGTCGCCACGGATATCTCTGCCTATCGAATGGCGCGGATGGCCTCCTCCTTCGAGAGGCTGGGCGTAACGCCGCCACACCTCGCCGCGATGGATGGCACGGCTGGCCTGGCACCCGGGGCCGTCTTCGACGTGGTCTTCCTCGACGCCCCGTGCAGCAACACCGGCGTGCTGGCCCAGCGGCCCGCGGCACGATGGCGCTACAGCCCGAAGACCCAGGCAGAACTCACCGCGCTCCAGGCTCACCTCATCCGCGAGGCCGCGTCGCGCGTGAAAGTCGGCGGTGCGCTCGTCTACTCCACGTGCAGCCTCGAGACCGAAGAGAACGACCGCATCGTCAAGACGTTCCTGAAGGACGCCAGCAAGAACGCCTGGGAGATCGAACAGGAACGCGCGTCCCGGCCCGGGACGTTCGAGAGCGGAGGCCCGGTCGACGGCGGTTACGCTGTCAGGCTCCGCAGGAAAGCCGCTGGTGCGATCCCGCCTGTTGGCTGAAGCGTTTCACCGATCTCTATCGTCCCCCCCCAGACCCCTTCACTGCCCGCAACCATGGCCTCACGCTCCCCCAGGAACAGTTCCGCCCGCTCGTCCCAAGGCCCCAGCATGGTGCCGGTCTTCGCCGCGATCGGCCTTCTCGTCGTCGGTGCGCTCGTCGTGGCCGTGATGCAGAACAAGAAGAAGAATGAGGAAGCGGCCGCCGCGGCCCAGGCCGCAGAGAGGGCGGTCGTCAAGGAGCAGACGTCGAACCCGTTCGCCGACCGGGACAACGACCCGAAGGCGCGCGACGGCAGCAAGATCGGAACCCAGAATACGGCGCCGGAGGGGCTCGCCGAAACGAAGCTCTGGGTCGACGCCAAGGTTCTCGGCGACGCCGGTATCGCGCTCGTCAAGGAGGCGACCGCCGCGCTCAACCAGGGTGACGAGGAGACCTATCGGACCAAGGGCATCGAGGCCCGCGACAAGCTAGACGAAGCGCTCCTTCAGACCGGCGATTGGATCATCGACCTCCTCGCGAATCACCCGAACGATCGTCAGGTCGATCGACTGAGCCGCGAGCGTGGCCGCTGGCAAGATCACATCAAGAAGGTGCGCAAGATCCAATGATCGAAGACGCGCGACGTTCCAGTCAGGCCCCTTGAACCCCAGCTCACCAGCCGGCGCCGCGCGCCGAGCCCTCGTCACCGGCGCCTCGTCGGGCATAGGCGAGGCCGTCACACGGCTTCTGGCCCGTGAGGGCTACCGCGTGGCTCTCCTCGCGCGCAGACGGGATCGGCTGGACACCATCGCCGGCGAGCTGCCTGTCTCCGCCGCGGGTCCGCACCTGGTCCTGCCCTGTGACCTGACGGACTTCCCGTCCATCGAAGCTGCGGCGGATCGCATCGAGGCCGAGTTCGGTGGCCTCGATCTGCTGGTGAACAACGCGGGCATCGGCTATCGGTCACGGGTGGCCGACCTCGACCCGGCCGAGCTGCGTCGCGTGTTCGACACGAACGTCTTCGCGCTCCTGCTGACCTGCAAGGCCGCCTACCCGCTGCTCCGCCGCGGCGAACGTCCCGTGGTCGTCAACGTGTCCAGCGTGGTGGGCCGGCGCGGGATTCCGGGGCAAGCGGGCTACTCCGCCAGCAAGGCCGCCGTCTGCTCCATCGGTGAGGCGTTGCGTATCGAATGGGCAGATAGCGGCATCGCGGTGAGCACCCTGAACCCGGCGCTGACGGCGACGGGCTTCTTCCAGGCCCAGGCCAACCCCGAGGCCCTTCCGGACCCCGACCTCGGCACCGCGGCCGGACCCGGTGATGTCGCGCGCGCCGTGCTCGAACTGGATCGAGACCCGGTTCCCGAACGCTCCTTGCGGTGGAAATGGCGGCTGCTCGGCATCCTGTCGATCCTCACGCCCAGGCTCGCGGACCGGACGCTCGTGCGAAGGCTCGGGGGCGACTGGGAGACCCCCCGGCGCTGACCCGGCTACGCCGACTGGCGGATGCCTGCGTTCCCGAAGTCCACGATCCTCTTCGGGATCGCGCCGAGCGGCAACGATTCCATGACGCCCCCCGCCTCGACGGCGCGCGCAGGCATGCCGTAAACGATGCAGCTCTCCTCGTCCTGGGCGATCGTGCGCGCTCCCGCGTCGCGCATCTTCTTCATTCCCAGCGCACCGTCGTTCCCCATGCCCGTGAGGATCACGCCGAGGGCGTTCTTGCCAGCCGCCTTGGCGGTCGATTCGAAGAGCACATCAACCGCGGGCATGTGCCCGGAGACTCGATCCCCCCTCTTGAGCGCGACCGCGTACCGCGCGCCGCTTCGAACGATCTCCATGTGGATGTCGCCGGGTGCCAAGAGGACTCGTCCAGGGAGGATCGAGTCACCGTCCTCGGCGAGCTTGACCTCGACCCGCGATGCCTGGTCGAGGCGCGTCGCCATCTGCTTCAGGAATTCGGGGCCCATGTGCTGGACGATGACGATCCCGGGGCTGTTGCGCGGCAGCGCGCCGAGAAGGTGACGTAGCGTCTCTGGCCCACCTGCGGAGCAGCCAATGGAGACGAGTCGGTTCGTGGTGGCGATGCTGCTCGTCACGCCCGCTCCCGCTGCGCCCACGTCCGGGATCTTCGCGAGCGACGCCTGACGACGGGCCATCCGCGCCGACCCCTGTCGGCCCACTTCGCGGATCCAGTTCAGGATCTTGTCCTGCAGCTCATCGATCGAGTACGCGCTACTGGGCTTGCAGAGCACGTCGATCGCGCCCGCTTCCAGGCACGCGAGCGCCGTGTCAGATCCCTTGGGCGTCACCGAGCTGATGACCAGCGTCGGCGTCGGCTTGTACTGCATGATCTTGCGCAGGAGCGTCAATCCATCCATCCGCGGCATCTCCATGTCCAGAAGGATGATGTCTGGAGACTGCTTCATCAGAATGTCCCGCGCCACGAATGGATCGGGAGCCAGTCCGACGATCTCGACGAAAGGGACGCCGGAGAGCTGCTGCTTGAGGTGCGCTCGAATCAGGGCCGAGTCGTCGACGATGAGGACCTTGACCCGCTTTGGGGGGGCTGTCATGCCGCTCCCGCCCCGCCTCGAACCGGGGATCTCTCGACGTCGACGCAGAAGACCTCCCCCATGGAATCGAAGGCGACGCTCGTGTGCTCCATCGTCCCGTCGATGTGAAGGGGTTAGCGCGACGGGATCCCCATCTCGAAGAACACGTCCTCACCGCCCAGGAGGCTGACCACTTCTCCGCCGATGACGTTGGCCAGTTCGAGCAGCGTTTCGAGTGCCTCGCCCTCCGACGTGATGTCGTCGGAGTCGACGCCGAGCAGACCGGAAGCTGCTTCCTGGATGAACCCGAACGTGGCCGCGAGCTGAACGCAGCCGCGCTCCGATTCGTTGCCGTACGTGATCCACGCCCGAATGGGCGGCGGATCGCTCAGTTCGCCGGTGCCGATGGAGTCGGCCATCACGAAACACATCGTTTCGAGTACGTTGTCGATCTTCTCGACCAGGGAGTCTTCGGTGAGTAGGTTCATGCCTGGAATCTCTTGCGTGGGTTTCGGGGACGAGTGCCTCAAGCAGCCTGAATCATCTCGATCATCACTTCGCGGATTCGCTCGGGAGCGAACGGCTTGTGCAGTCGAGCCCTTGCGCCCAGCTGCGCGAGGCGCAGCAGTCGCTTGGCGTTCATCTCGGTGCTCACGATGACCACGGCGAACTGCTCGATGCGGCGATCTGCATCGATCCCCACCATGAACTCCTCGCCATTCATCACGGGCATGTTCACGTCGAGGAACACGATATCCGGGAGGAACTCGTCGAGCCGATCGAGGGCGTCTTCTCCGTGTTCTGCCTCACGGATACCGGAATCGTCGACGCCGGATTGGACGACGGCCTTGCGAATCGCCTTGCGGACGATCTTGGAGTCGTCGACGATCAGGACTTGGACGTGGGTGAGATCGTTTTCCATGATTCAAATCAGGCAGCGGGGCGCCAAAGAACCTCCGATTGGCCGTCCTTCGAGACGGTGACTGTTCCGTTGCAGAGATCGAGTGAGAGGTTTCGCGAGACTTGCCCCGCCACGTCGGACGCGGCGATGGCAACGTTGTTCTTCCAGAGCAGCTTGCGAAGCATGGTCCAATTCCTGGGTCCGATCTTCATCGCGGATCCTGCTTGGAGCGTTTCCGCTCCCCCGGCCGCGCAGACGATCAATCGTTTCTTGTCTCCACCGAGCGCATGGACGGCCCGGAAGAGTTCGGGTACTGCGGCGGAAGCGAAGGCATGCGGGCCCAGGTTCGAGGGCGTGGAGGCCCCGGGGCTGGGCGCCGGCAGCATGAAGTGGAGCATGCCACCCACCTGGGCCATTGGATCGAACACCGTCAGGCCAATGCACGACCCGAGGGCGTGGGTTACGATCGTTCCCGATTCGGCTCTTACGACCTCGAACGTGGCGATCTTCACCACGGTTCTTGCTCCCGGATTCATGCGATGCCTCCTGGCTTGCGGTAAGCGCCCACCATCAGCTGCTCCACGTCGAGAGCGTAGCCATTGAGGGACTCGGACGTTCCCACGAAGAAGAGTCCCCCTGGCCGCAGTAGCTTGAGGAACCGCTGTGCCAGCGCCTTCCTCGTCGGCGTGTCGAAGTAGATCATGACGTTGCGACAGAGCACGACGTCGAACGGCCCCTTCATGGGCCAGGGATCGAGCAGGTTGAGCATGTTGAAGCTCACGATGTCCCGCAACCGCGGCGCGATCTGGTACCCCTTGGACCCACGATGGTCCACTTCCTGGAAGAAGGTGCGAAGACGCGCAGGCGTGACGCCATGCACCTCTTGCTGGGTGTAGACGCCAAGCCGCGCAGCAGCGAGAGCTCCCGTGGAAAGGTCGGTCGCCAGGATCCGATCGTCCCTCATCTTTGGCTTCTCCAGGATCTCCTGCAGAAGGATGGAAAGCGTGTAGGGTTCGCATCCCCGGGAGCATCCCGCCGACCAGATGCGGAGGCCCTTCGAGCGGCGCCGCGCTGGCTTCAGGATGTCGTTCACGATGAGGTCGTAGTGAACGTCCTCGCGGAAGAAGCTGGTGTGATTCGTCGAGAGGACGTCGAAAAGCGCAAGCTCCAGAGCCTGCGCCTGTCCCCTCTCGATGTCCTTGACGAGGGACTTCACCGACTCGATCGGATAGTCACGCTGGAGGCTATGGATCCGATTCTCGACGATGACGCGCTTCTTGGCGTCGATCGAGAGTCCCCACTTGCGGTGTGCGAAGGCGGAGAGAAGATCGAGGTCTCCATCCTGGAGGCGGTTCATAGTTCCATCTCCATGGATTCGAAGGAAGACGCCTCGGTCATGAACTCGGCGAGGACGACCTGCATGTTGAGAAGCGTGATGACATGATCCGAATCGGCTGCCTTCGCGAGACCAAGGATGTAGTCGGAATCGAGGCGTGCGCCCACCGATGGAGGATCCTGAACGTCTTCGCGCCTGACGCCGGAAACCTCGCGGACCGCGTTCACGATGCACCCGATGTTGACCGTCAGCTGATCCGCATCCTCGACCTCGAGCACGACGATGCAGGTCGATCGATCGATGTCTCCCGCATGAAGTCCGAGGCTCGTTCGCAGGCCGAGCACCGGGATGATCTTGCCCCGGAGGTTGATCACGCCGCGGATCGCCATGGGCATCCGGGGCAGCGGCGTCACTGGCTGGATCGCAATGATCTCACGGACGTTGAGGATCGGGATTCCATAGACACCGCCGTCGAGAACGAACGTCAGGTACTTGGAACCGGCATCGTCGCGGGTCGGCGGATTGGCTACTTGTGTCGTCATGTTCGCGGGGATGGCTAGCAGAGAGCGACGCTCTCCGTTTCTGCGAGTACGCCTTCGATATCAACGATGAGTGCCACGCGACCGTCACCCAGAATGGCGCCGCCGGAGATGACCCGCGCAGGCGGCGTGCAGGGTCCGAGTTTCTTGATGACCACCTGCTGCTGGCCGATGATCTCATCGACGGCAAGACATACCCGGCGTCCCATTCCCTCGACGAGAATGAGAGTCGTGGAGCCTCGCTCGCCGTCCTGGTCGCCGTAGCCGTCGAGGATATGGTCGAGCCTGTGCATGGGGACGAGCTGTCCACGGACGTCGACGACCGGACTGTCCCCCTGGATGGCGTGGGTCTGGGCGGCGGTCGGTCGAAAGCTCTGGACGATCGACAGCGTCGGAATCACGTACCTCTGCGTGCCGCAACGGACGATCATCGCGTCGATGATCGCGAGCGTGAGCGGTAGCTGAATCTGGAACTCTGCTCCCTGGCCGTAGGTGGAGAAGATTTCGACCTTCCCGCGCATGGCTTCGATGTTCCGCTTCACCACGTCCATGCCGACGCCACGTCCCGAGATATCGGTCACGGCGGCGGCGGTCGAGAATCCTGGCTCGAAGATCATCTTGAAGATCGCGCTGTCGCTCATCTCCGAGACGTCCTTGTCCATGGGGATCAGACCCTTCTCCTTCGCCTTGGCCGCGATCTTGTTGCGGTCCAGACCGCGGCCGTTGTCCTTGAGACTGATCACGATAGCGCCCCCCTGATGGCGCGCGGCGAGGATCACGGTGCCCTGGGGATCCTTGCCGACCCTCTGGCGTTCATCCGGTGGCTCGACTCCGTGGTCGATGGCGTTGCGAACGAGGTGAACGAGCGGATCGCTGATCTTGTCGACCACGTTGCGATCGACTTCCGTGTCCGCACCCTGGATCTCCAGGCGGATCGACTTACCTGCCTTGCTCGCCACATCGCGAACGAGTCGATGCATCTTCTGGAACGTCGACTGGAAGGTCACCATGCGGAGCGACATGGAGGCTTCCTGGAGGTCCCTGGTGATCTTTCCGAGGAGAGCGAGATTGCGGACGAGCTGATCGTCGGCTGCGACGTTCTCGGACTCGGTGCCCTGGACCACCATCTGCTGCGCGATGACGAGCTCTCCGACCATGTCCACGAGGCTGTCGAGGCGCTGGGTACTCACTCGGATGGTACTGTCGAACTTCGCCTTCTTCTTGGACTCTGCCTTCGTCGCGAGAGATTCGGGTGAGGGGGGTTTGACTTCCGCTTCGAGAAGTTTGCCGAGAGGAGTTCTGTTGCCCTGAATCTCCAGGGCTATTTCCAGCTGACCCTGACTCACCACTCCCAGGAGAACGAGAACCTCGCCGAGCCGCATCTGCTGGCCCTGTTCGCGGAGTGCCTCCTGGCGAGCGAGCGCCACCGCGAGCTGATCCTCCGTCATCGCGCCCTTGGAGACGAGAATCGCTCCCAGCTGGCTCGTGGTCTTTGCGGGATCGAGCGAGGCCCTATGGATGTCTTTCTCGTCCTTGATGCCCGCGGAAGCCAGCACGTTGCGCACCGCGCGAGCGCCGATCGCGCCCGCCGCCGCGGGGTCTTCCGCGACCTTGGCCGCGTGCTGGATCAGACGCTCAAGCCCGTGCGCTGGTGGCCCTTCGCCGCCGAGGAGCGCTTCGAAGAGTCGCTCCATCATGTCCTTGCTCTCGAGCACGATGTCCGCGTGCGCGCTCGTGAAGTCAAGGTCGGAAGAACGGAAGCGATCGAGAAGAGTCTCGATCACGTGGGCGAGGTCCGTGATTGGCTTGATCCCGAGGAAGCCCGCGACACCCTTGATCGTGTGGAAGGCCCTGAAGATCCGGTCGATGCCGTCGGAGGACTTGGCGTCCTCCTCCAGTTCGAAGAGCGCGGCTTCGGAGTCTTCGAGGTGCTGACGAGCCTCGGTCACGAATTCGGGCACCGTCTCGTCACCCAGGAGATCGTCCGAGAACGTCACCAGCGTTCCGTTTTCCTCAGGCGCTTCTTCGGGGGGCAACTCCTTGGATTCAGACGGCGTCGGCGCTGCCTCCTCGACCGACGCTGGCTTCTGCTGGCTCGCGGGCGCAGGCGCCGGATGATCTTCGGCCTGAGCCGCCGAGAGTTTCTCGAGGACGTGCTCGTGGGCGGGCGGCCTGGACGATCCATCCTCGCTCAAGAGAGCCAGGTGCTCGCGGTGCCAGTCGAGCGCGGCCATCAGCGGATCCACGGGGATGTTCCGACCCGCCGTCAGCGCGACGTCGATCAGCGTTTCCGCCTCATGCCAGACGGCCTGCGCCGTGTGGAGACTGAGAACCCCACACTCTCCCTTGAGCGTGTGGATGTCACGCTTGAGTGCCGCTGTCGCCTCGTCGACGATCTCATCGTCTTCGGGTGATTCCAGCGCGAGTACGGCAGTCTCGATCTCGAGAAGCGCCTCCGAAGCCGCCGACAGAAACAGCGCCATCAGATCCTCGTCGGCGTCCTCCTCCACGGAAGCCGACGCGGGTTGTTCCTCCGAATCCTCTTCGTCACCGACCATCAGGGTCCTCAGCAAAGCCCTGAGGACCTTGGAAGCTTTGGCGTCACCGTCGGCAACCCGCGTCGCGCAATCGACGAGTTCATCGAGTCTGGAGCGAAGCTGTTCCGGAACGGAGGCGTCGCCAGACTCCACGAGCGAGCGCGCGTGGTCCTGGATCTCGGCCGCTTCCTTGGCGTCAACGGTCGTGTTGACGGCGGCGGCCCAGACCAGGGCATCTAGGTTTTGTTGAGCGGACATCGAGGAGGTTCAGCCGAGCGGTCGATGGTCGTGGGGAGGACGATTCAGGACCGAGGGGAACAGGCGGCAGTGGGGACCTGCCTGCCCGAAGCCCTCGGGGACTCGGACCGAACTAGAAGGCGTCCATCGGGAACTCGTGGTCCTCATGGGACATCGAGAATCCGTGGTCCTTTTGGCTGGCGGGGGCGGGAAGAGGAGCCTTGGGACTCGGCTGCTTGAGGCCGCTCGATCCCGATGACTTCGATGATTTCGCCGAACCGGTCGAATCACCGGAGAGATTGTGCTGAAGCACAAGGCTCCTGACGGTCTGGACCTGGTCCGCCGTTTCCACGGCGGTCGAAGCGAGTTCCTCCGCGTTCGACGCGTTGTTCTGCGTCACCAGCTCCAGCTCCTTGATGCTCGTGGAGACGCTCTGAATACCGTCGAGCTGCTCCGACGACGCCGCCGCGATCTCGCGAATCAGGATGTTGACGCGCTTCGAGCCTTCGTGAATCTGTTCGAGGGAGCTGTTGACGCTTTCCGCGCTGGCCACACCCCGCGTGATCTGATCGTTCGATTCCGTGACGATGCGGCCCGTTTCCTTGGCGGATTCGGCGCTTCGCTGGGCGAGCGCCCGCACTTCTTCGGCCACCACCGCGAACCCCTTACCTGCTTCGCCGGCGCGCGCAGCCTCGACGGCCGCGTTGAGTGCGAGAAGATTCGTTTGGAACGCGATGTCGTCGATCACCTTGATGATCGTCGAGATGTTCGCACTGGATTCACGGATGTCATCCATGGCCTCCTTCATGCGGGACATCTCGGACTTGCTGTGGTCCGCCGTGGCCGCGTACTCCTCGGAGAGTGAGTTCGCCTGATCCGCATTGTCGGCGTTCCGTTGGGCCATCCCCGAGACGCTGTCGATGTTGGAGCGGATCGATTCGAGGGTCGACGACTGCTCCGTGGACGCGCCGGCCAGCTGCTGGCTCGCTGCCTGGGTCTGGGTCGCGGCGCGATCGATGTGCTCGCAGCCGATGCCGATCTCCTCGATGACGTCGTGGAAGTTGCCGAGGAGTTCGTTGAAGGAGCGGTTGAGCTCGCCCAGTTCGTCCTGACGGTTCAAGGGCAGACGACGCGAAAGGTCGCGGTTCGCCACCGTTTCCTGCACGCTCCGGATGACCTCGATCACGGGCCGTGCGAGGGAGCGGGCGAAGATGAACGCGCCGATGCCCACGAGCAGCGCCAGAGCCACCCCGAGAAACATGACCCGCGAGAGAATGTGACGCGCCGGGGCCTCGATCTCTGCCAGGGACATCTCCACCAGCATCGCCTGGCGGAAGTCGCCAAAGTCCACCGGAGCGTAGGCCGTCAACACCGGTGTCCCCTGGTAGTTGACCGAATGCATGACGCCGGTCATCCCGCTGAACGCAAGCTCGACCGGCTCGCTTCCGAGATGCTGATGCTCGCTATGGTCGACGTGGCGAAGGGTCGAACGCGCCGTTCGGTCCTCTCCCACGAGGTAGGTTTCTCCGGTCTCTTTCAGCTCGGCGCGATCTCCCACCACGCTGTCGATCTTGTCGACGGGTAGCTGGAAGGCGAGGACGCCCACCTTCGTATCGCCGCTATAGATCGGGGCAGAGAGGAAGCTGGCGTGCGCTCCGTAGCTGGGCAGATAGTCCTTGGTGTCGACCGCGGTGACATCGCCAGGGACGGTGGACTCGAGCGCACTCTTGTACGCCTTGGCCAGATTGGACGTTCGGTGCGGGCCACGGAGGAAGTTCGTTCCGAAGTCGCACTCCTGGAACACCGAGTAGATGAGGTTGCCCTTGAGATCGAAGAGGAAGACGTCGTAGTACCCGTTGGTCTCCAGGTACGTGGTGAACCACGGATGATAGGCAGCGTGGACCTTGTCGTAGGTGGTTCCACGGGCCGACTGGATCATGCGATGTTTGGATCCGACGGGCTGCGCATTGGCTGCGATGTAGAGGCCTTGAAGGAGCACTCCCGTTGGATCGGTCGGGAAGACAGAGGTCTCTCCGGTCCACTCATCACCGTTCTCTTCCAGGCGGGGACGAAACTCAGACGTGTAGTAGTTGTGGACAGCGTCGTCGAAGGTGCCCATGAGTTCCGGGACCTCCGTCGGGAGCGCTTGCCACGCGTCCGCGAACTCCGCGGCCGCTTCTGCCACCATGCGGTTCTTCGACGTGGTCCTCATTTGACCGGCCGTCGCTGCCACGAGGTGCGACTCCACGATGCCTTTTCGATTCTGAAGGATCGCCTCCAGGTGAGAGGTTCCCTCCTCCATCAGCGTCTTGCTGAGCTGGTTGTAGATGAGGGAGCTCACCAACGTGATCGAGCCGACGCCGCTCGCGACACAGAGAACCACGATTCGGGCGGTCAGAGACCAGGCCTGCGGGCGAAACAACCGCTGAAGAGCAGACTTGGGCGCAGTGGGAGCGTTTCCGGCTTGAGGTGCCGTGGGAATGTGAGAGGCGGAGAAAGAGGGTCGCGGAATGGGAGTGCGGTGCCTCGATGTCGACACGCTCGGCGGCTCACCTTGACGTGCGAGTAGGTATTTCCCCTGATTTGCGCCGGTGCATCCCGCGGGCGGCTACCCCGGTCAGAAATAAGGGCATTTGCCGATAAAGCCTGGGAGCTTCATTGAGTTCGGCGGGCTTCAGGCCCGATACAGCCCGGTACGTCCGCTCGCTTCGGGAGCCCTACGTGGCACTCGCGTGCCGTTCACCACCGTCTCCTTCCGTGCCTCACCGGCACGCAACGATCACACCCATGGGACTCAACGTAGTCCTCGTCGACGACTCAGGCGTCATGCGCAAGCTGGTCTCCAAGGCGCTCCGCGCCGCCGGTCTGGATATTGCTCCCACCGCAGAGGCCGGCAACGGCCAGGAGGGCCTCGATGCCCTCAAGGGCGGAAAGTTCGACGTCGTCCTGTGCGATTGGAACATGCCCGTCATGGACGGACTGACCTTCGTCAAGGAAGCCCGTACCAGCAGCCACAAGGTTCCGATCGTGATGCTGACCACGGAGTCCGGCGACGACAAGGTCCAGGCAGCGCTCGATGCGGGTGCCAACGCCTACATCACGAAGCCGTTCACGCCGGAGAAGCTGGAAGAACGGATCAAGTTCGTGACCGCAGCGTAGAACGGCCTCCGGCCGTCATTCACGTCGATCCACCCGCAGCCAGTTCCATGATCACCATCGTCAAGCTCCAGAATCTCTTCGGTGATCTGTCACCCAGGGGCATGGAACAGGTGTTCACGGACTGGGAAATGCTCGTTGGCTTCGGCGCGAAGGCCGAGTGCGCCCCGATCGTGATCGCGTCGGGTGCTGCTGAGATCGACAGGCACATGGATTCGAACCATGTCGTCATCGAAACGCAGATCGAGAAGAACGACGCCGGCTTCGGCCACATCTACTTCGCGTTCCCCAATGCTCTGGTCATCGAGATCATCGGCGAGGTGCTGATGATCCCTGACTCGGCGAAGGAAGAGAAAGCGAAGTCAGGTCTCTCGAAGAACGACATCGAGACGTTCCAGGAGATGGCGAACCTGCTGTGCGGTTCGTGGAACCGCGTCTTCCAGGACCTGGAGCGGAACCTGCGCATTTCGCAGTCCGTGGATGACCTGAAGGTCTCTCCGTCCGTGGGCGCGAAGAGCGCCCTCATCAGCCGGATCCCTGAAGGCCGAGTTGCCTGGGTCGAGACCAAGGTGCTTGCCGGGGACAAGACGTACCCGGCGATGATCGTGCTGCCCTTCGGCGTGGCCCTTGCTGTCGCGGAGGAGTTCTACGCGACAACGGACCCGCGCTCGGCGAGGGCCAGCGGAGAAGATCGCGCAGCGTGAGCTGACTTGTCCCGGGCAACGCACGGAGAACAAGGACGTCCGGAAGCGGAAACCCCCTAGCCTGCATTATTCACGAGTTTGCACCACCAGCACGCCCAAACCACGCCGTGGCGGCGTCAGACGGCAGCCTTTGGCTGCCGCCCGCTTCGCGGGCTCCCTCACAGAATGCTCGACGGGCCTACGGGCCCGCCTCCGCTTCGTTCGGTCGTCTTCCTTGCCACACCGCGGTTTGAACGCACTGGTGGAGCAAACTCGTGAATAATGCAGGCTAGTGCTTTGAATCAGGGCACTAGCGCCCGGCGGGAAAACCACGGCACGGGGAGAGACTCCCCGCGACGTCGCAGCGATCAGCTCGCCTCGCGCTGGTCCGGATTGAACTCCGGCATCGGCGGGAGAACGGACGGACTCCCCGCCCGAGGACTTCCGCCTCCGGCAGCGCTGAGATCCTCAGGATCGTCGAGCACGTCGAGCTCGAAGCCGGAGTCAAGATCGTCGTCGACAGGAAGAGTCTCGATGGCACCCAGATCCAGCGCCGTATCGTCGATCTCCAGCGAATCGTCGTCGAGCGGCAGGATCGCGTCGTCAAGACTGCCTCCACCGAGCATCGGATCGTCCAGCATGCTCAGCGCATCCGCCGGGCCACCGCTTTCGCCGGCGACGGAGGCATCTGCCTCGTCGAACATCGACTCCCAGCCGCCTTCGCGAGCCGGCGGCGGTGCGACCGCCATGTGTTCCGAGATCCAGCGTCGGTTCGATTCCACCGTACCCACGACGGGCAGGACCTCGAAATCCGACATGGCCGCGATGTGAGCGAGCACTTCCGCCGGCACGAGACCGGGCATCGCCACGGTCAATACCTGACCGAAGATGTCCAGGGGCACGAGCTGGTGCTTCTGGAAGTCAGCGACGTTGATCTCCGCGAGGGCAGCCGGATTCGGCGTGATCAGGTCCACGGGCAGGAAGGGCAGCTGGAAGGTCTCACAGACGACCTTCGACAGGTCCCAGTCGGACACCAGGTTTGAGGTCACCAGCGCTTCGCAGAACGGCATACCGCCGTCCTGGCTCAGCTGGAGGAGCTCCCTGATGGCGTCAAGGCCAGCGAGACCGCGCTCATGCAGAACTTCCGCAAGCCGGCCGTAATCTAGTCTCTGGGTGTACTTCACTTGGGGAGGGCGTCCCGAGGTAGCGAGACAACTGCACCTATCGACCGGACCGCTCCCTGGCTTGAAACGATCCTCGCCCAGCACCCTGGATCGGGGCCGGGCGAGGATCGCCAGATGCCTTCAGTCATCGGAGTATGTCCGATTTACATCCACCTAAAACGCTCTCAGACGTCCAGATTGGTGATTTCGAGCGCGTGCTGCTCGATGTACTCACGGCGTGCCTCCACGCCCTCGCTCATCAGAATCGTGAAGATTTCGTCCGCGCCGAGGGCGTCATCGAGGGTCACCTTGAAGAGCAGGCGGGCCTCGGGGTCCATGGTGGACTCCCAGAGCTGATCCGCGTTCATCTCACCCAGACCCTTGTAGCGCTGGATATCGACGTCCGACTGGACCCCCTTCTGGACCTCGGCCGCGAGCTGCATGAGATCGCTGGACTCGACTTCGCCGCCCTTGGCGGTACGAACGACGAAGTCGCCGCCGCCCTGGAACTTCAGTCCGGTCTCGGCCAGCGCACCGAGAAGCGCTTCGATCTCGTCCCGGCTCTTCAGCACGACCGCCATGCCGTCCGCGTTCTGGCGCAAAACGTCGCTCTCGGGGCCGCGGTAGATCTTGAAGTCCTCCCTGCCCATCGACTGGAGGTCGAGCCAGTTATCGAGCTCGGCCTTCGTTTCGAAGTACTCGGAGACCTTGCCGACCGCGCCGTAGAAGGGGCGCAGCTTTTCGCCGTTCCAGCGCTCGAGGAACGAGGAGAACTTCAGCTCCGACCAGGCGGGTACCGCATGGTCGACGACGTTCTGTAGCTCCTGGAGCTGGTCGAGCAGCACCTTGAGTTCCGTGCCGGTCCACTCGCGCTGGGCCGTCCGGTCCTCGACCGTGATCTGACTCACGCCGCGGTCGAGCAGCGCCCGGCGCAAACCCGGATCGTCGACGATGTACTGGCTCTTCTTGCCGATGGTCAGCTTGTAGAGCGGCGGCTGCGCGATGTAGAGGTGACCGTTCTCGATCAGCTCCGGCATCTGGCGGAAGAAGAACGTCAGGAGCAGCGTGCGGATGTGCGACCCGTCCACATCAGCGTCGGTCATGATGATGACCTTGCCGTAACGGAGCTTGCCGATGTCGAACTCCGGCCCGATGTGCGTCCCGAGCGCCGAGATGATCAGCTGGATCTCCTGGTGCCCGTACATCTTGTCGAGCCGCGCCTTCTCCACGTTCAGGATCTTGCCCTTGATCGGCAGGATGGCCTGGTAGTGTCGATCCCGGCCCATCTTGGCCGGGCCGCCTGCGGAATCACCCTCGACGATGTAGAGCTCGGTCTCCTCGCGGTTCTTGCTCTGGCAGTCCGCGAGCTTGCCCGGCAGGTTGCCGCTGGCGAGCGCCGACTTGCGGCGCACCATGTCGCGGGCCTTGCGCGCCGCGTCACGCGCTTCCTTGGCGCGAACCGCCTTGCCGACGATCGCCTTCGCCGGACCCGGGTTCTCCTCCAGGTAGCTCGAGAACATGTCGTTCACGGCCGACTCGACGATGCCCTGGGCCTCGCGGTTGCCGAGCTTGTCCTTCGTCTGACCCTCGAACTGCGGGTCCGGGACCTTGATCGAGAGCACGGCGGTCAGGCCCTCGCGGAAGTCATCACCGGACGGCAGGTCCTGGTTCTCCTTCACGAGCTTGCCGTTGCGCGCGTAGGCTCCCAGCGTCCGCGTCAGCGCACCACGCAGACCGGCGAGGTGCGTGCCGCCGCCGTGCGTGTTGATGTTGTTGACGAACGTGAAGATGCTCTCCTGGTACGAATCGGTGTACTGGAGCGCCAGCTCGACCTCGTACTCCGCGTTCGGATCGTCCGTACCCGGCACCGTCTTCGAAAAGTGGACGATCTCCTGGTGGAGCGCCGTCTTGTTCTTGTTGATGTGGCTGACGAAGGTCTTGAGCCCCTCGGGATACTCGAACGTCTCGCGCGCGCCGTTGCGCTCGTCCTCCAGCTCGATCCGGAGACCGCGCGTGCCCATCAGGTAGGCCGTCTCGCGCAGTCGCTTCTCGACGATCTCGTACTCGACCTCGGTCGTCGAGAAGATGGTCGCGTCCGGGTACCAGGTCACGATCGTCCCGGTGTGGTCGGTCGTCCCGGTCACCACGAGGTCCTTGGACTTCACGCCGCGCGCGAACTCCATCTCGTGGATCTCGCCGTGCTTGTGAACCGTCACGTGGAGCTTCGTGGAGAGCGCGTTCACGCACGAAACACCGACGCCGTGCAGTCCGCCCGAGACCTTGTACGACTGGTCGTCGAACTTGCCGCCCGCGTGCAGCTTGGTCAGCACGACCTCGACGGCGGGGATCCCCTCCGTCGGGTGGATCGTCACCGGGATGCCGCGACCATCGTCCTCGACGGAAACACCGCCATCGGCGCGCAGGATGACCTTGCACGTCGTCGCGTGCCCGGCCAGCGCTTCGTCCACGGCGTTGTCCACGACCTCCCAGATGAGGTGGTGCATACCCCGGGTGTCGGTGTCGCCGATGTACATCGCGGGACGAACTCGGACGGCCTGGAGGCCCTCGAGTACCGTGATGGAGTTGGCGCTGTACTCAGGGGGCGGCGCCTTCACGACAGGCTTGACTGCGGCGGGCGGGTCCGTTTCGTTCGAGGCGGGCTGGTCTTGGTCGCTCATCAGCGTCGTTTCAACTTGAAGGAAAGCTTGCGGATCGATGCGTCCTCGAGGAGGGCATCAGCGCGGGCTCTGAGGTCTTCCGAGGCGAATCCCCGGAGTTCGGAAAGGAGGGTCGAGCTTTCGACTTCGATGGTCAGGATGCCGCGCCGAAAGGAGACGGCGCGTGCTCGTTCGGAGAGTTCGGGGCCAGCGGCTTCATCCCAGGCGGCGATCGCCGGGGCCGCTTTCTTGCGCTGCAGGAGCCCGCTGATCTGCAGGTACTCCACAACGGATTCTTCCATGGGCTTGATCAGGCCGCGTGCAGGTTCCTCCACGCGACGGGGGCCCAGGTTGATCATGGGACCGGCCGGTTTCCGCGACCGGAAGCGCCGGCGCCTCGGGGGCAGTGGGCTGCTAGCGCCAGCGGCGCCTGAGCCTGAGTCAGCACTCGTCCCGCCCGAGCCCTGGCCACCTGCACCACGGGCCCGACCGGATAGGCCGCCACGGCGTCTACTGGGTCGATAGGCCAAAGGGATCGGAGGGGTGAGAGGACGGGAGCGCTGAGAGCGAGCGAGGATCAGGCGTCGAGGGTGATCGGCATCACGATGTAAACGTGGTTCTCACCGAGGGTGAACTTCCCCGGACTGGTCTTCTGGGCGAACTCCAGGACGACGAGCTCGGGCTGGCCGTGCTTGATGCCGTCGAGAACGTAGTCCGGGTTGAAGGCGATATCCGAGTCCTCGCCGCGGAACGACACGTCCATGTGGGCGGTCGCCTCACCGCGGCCAGCCGAATGGCCGTACATCTCGAGCTGGTCCCCTTTGACCCGCAGTCGAACCGCCCTCGTCTCGTCACCGGAGACGTTCGACACGAGCCGCAGCTTGCGGGTGAACTGTTCGGCGTCGGCTTCGATGCGGTTGCCGCACTCGGCCGGGATCACGGCCTGGTACTGGGGGAAGTCACCGTCGATCAGCCGCGCGAAGATCTCGGCGTTCTTGGAGATGAGCCCGATCTGATCCTCGTGCAGCGCCAGCTTCACCTGGTCCAGGGGATCCGTGATGACCCGGCAGAAGAGCTGCATGCCCTTGGTGGGTACGATCGCCCGCTTGGCCTCCATTCCCTTCATCTCCACCGGGATGGTCGCCATCGACAGCCTGCGCCCGTCCGTGGCCACGAGGCGCAGCTGATCGTTCTCCAGCTCGGTCAGCACCCCGTGCATGGAGTAGCGCCCGGCCTCCTTGGCGGCTGCGAAGGCGGTCCTGCCCACGAGTCGCGTGAAGTTCCCTCCCTGGAGGCTCACGGCGCCGTCGTCCTTGAACCGTGGTACGACCGGGAACTCGTCGGCATCGGCCACCACGAGGTCACAGGAGTCCGCTCCGCTGGTGATGGTGCACTGGGTGTCGGACGTCGCGATCGTCACGGTCTCACCCGACAGGTCACGGACGAAGTCGAAGGCCGTGCGGGCGGGGATCACCACCGGTCCTGGTTCGATGACCTTGCACTGCGTGATCTTGAACCGCACCGAGACCTCTTGGTCCGTGGCCACGAGCTCGAGCGTGTCATCCGTTGCCACCAGACACACGTTGTCGAGGATCGGCTTGGTGCTCTTGCTCGGGATGACGCTGTTGATGATGGCGAGTCCTTCTCGCAGAGCATCACGGTCGCAGGTGGCCTTCATCGATTCTATGTTCCCGGAGCGCTTGGGTTCCGGGTCTTTGGTTGGAGCCAGGGGGTAGTGGCAGGTGGTGGAAGGAGAGCAGTTGTCGGATGGATGGCTGGTGCGGATCGCTCATCGAGGCTTTGGGCCCTTCGCTGCGCGAAAAGCCTTCAGTGCGGAAGCGCGATGGCCGATCAACCTGCCAGCATCGGAGCGGGCTCCGCACGCCTGGAGCTGCCGGTTTTCCAGGCGCTCCGCTGTAGTTAAGATCATCGTCTTATTAGGGGCCCCTGTCCACGGTGTAGAGCTGGACTCGTGCGATCCTTGGTCTTTTCTTCTCAAGGGTTTAGGGCGGTCGACCGAGCGTGGATGAATCTGCGCCGCCCGTGGATAAGCCGTGGGAAACCGCCTCGGATTCCACAGCTCTCCAGGGGCCTTCCGCGCCGCCCCCGGGATGGCCGAGTCATCCCCGATCCATTCAGCGTTCTCCCCATCGGAGTCCACATCGCCGGCCGATCGTTCCCCGATCGCTCGACACGCGACTCACGGTGGACTGACACGCCGTCCACGCGGTTTCCACGAAGTTGTGCACGGAGGGCCGAAACACGGCCGCGGGCCGCGACCAGGGGTTGATCCCGATCGCGGCCCGCGGCGTGCACGAGGCAGCAGCTTGAGCTTCGGAAGGCTCTCAACCCTTGCGTCCGCCGTTGCCGAGCCGGTCCATGAACTGCTGGATGTCCTTGGAGAACACCGCGTCGCTGACGATGAGCTTCTCCATCTTGTCGACGGCGTAGAGGACCGTGGTGTGATCCCGGCCGCCGAAGAAGCCTCCGATCTCCTCCAGCGAGTGCCGCGTCACCTTGCGGGCGAGGTACATCGCGACCTGTCGCGGGAACGCGATGGCCTTCGTCCGGCGCTTGGACTGCAGGTCCGACAGCTTCACCTGGTAGTGATCCGTCACCTGGTGGATGATGTCCTCGACCGTGGGCGCACCCTTGCGGACCTCGATGAGCCCGGCGAGCGCTTCCCTCGCGAGGTCGAGCGATAGCGGAGCGCCCGTCATCCTGGAGTAGCCGATCAGGCGCGTGACGGCCCCTTCGAGCTCGCGTACGTTCTCCTCGATGTTCTCGGCGATGAAGCGCGCGATCTCGTCCGGTACCTCGTCGCCGCGCTCGCGGCTCTTCCGCTTGACGATCGCCATGCGCGTCTCGTAGCAAGGCGGCTCGATCTCGGTCACCATGCCCCACTTGAAGCGCGAAACGAGACGATCGTGGAGCGTCGGGATGTCCTTCGGCGGGCAGTCCGCGGACAGCACGATCTGCTTGCCCGCGTTGTAGAGCGAATTGAAGGTGTGGAAGAACTCCTCCTGGCTCTTCTCCTTGTTCGCGAGCGTCTGGATGTCGTCGATCACCAGCACGTCGATGTCGCGGTACTTGTCGCGGAATCGCTGCATGTCACCGGCGTCGAGGGCGCTGATGAAGTGGTTGACGAAGGTCTCGCACGACAGATAGAGAATCCGGTAGTCCGGGAATCGCTCCAGGACCGAGAAGCAGAACGCCTGGAGGAGGTGCGTCTTGCCCACGCCGACGCTTCCGTGGAGGAAGAGCGGGTTGTAGCTCTTCCCGGGCTGCTCGGCGGCCCCCATCGAGGCGGCGTGGCCGAACCGGTTGCAGGGCCCGACGACGAAGTTGTCGAACGTGCACTTCTGGTTGAGCACGAAGTCGGACGAACTCTCCAGCTGCCCGATGACGCCGCGGCGGATCGACTTCGAGGCGTGGCGGTGGCGCTCCGGCAGACCGGGAGCCGTGCCAGCCGTTGGGCCAGCCGTTGGGCCAGCAGCGGAGTCAGCAGCGGAGTCAGCAGCGGAGTCAGCAGCGGAGTCCGAGGGAGCCTTCGCCTCGGCGTGCCCTGGCACCACCGGCGGGCGGCCCCCAAGCGGTGGAGCGGGCACGTCGGGCGTCGCGGCAGGCGGTTGCGCCGCCTTCTCTACGGGGTGGTCGACGAGGCTCTCGGGCTGCTCGACGATGATGACGCGTCGCTTCTGGCCGAGGAGCTTCTCGACGGCGGTCTCCAGCACATCGAGGTAGTACCGATTGATCCACTCTCGAGCGAAGGAGTTCGTCACGGCGATCGTCGCCGCCTCGTCGTCGATACGGACGAGCTTGGAACGCTTGAACCAGGTCTGGAACTGCTCGGGCTTGATGGCCGTCTGGAGGATCGCCTGCAGGGCGTCCCCCAGGGGAGCGATGCTCTGACCCTCGCCCACGAAGCCGCCGCTGCGCTCCCGCCGGGGCGCTTCCGGCCGAACGGCAGCTTCTGGCCGAGGAGCCGCTTCCGCGCGTAGCGGAGCCGTGGGCCTCCCGTCTGGGTTCCGCCCCGCGTGGTTCCGAATCGCCTGGGGCGGCTCGGGAAGTCGCCTGGAGGGAGCTCCACCGCTGAGGTCGAAGAGGTTTTCCTGCGAGGCACGCGGGACCCCCTTGGGGCGTTCATCCGGGTGACCGGATCGCTGCGGCGAGTCTTCCAT